>NZ_LWIG01000001.1:0-7675 GCF_002068095.1 Bradyrhizobium sacchari
CGCGGCCGGCGGTAGAGCGCTTCTATCCCCATCCGCCGCATCAGCGTTTTGACATGCCGGCGGCCGATCTTGCCCCCCTCGGCAGCCAGCAGGCCTCTCAGCATCGCCAACCGGCGAAGGGAAACTCCAGATGCAGCCGGTCGAGACGCCGCATGATCTGGCGTCCGGCACTGGTCGCCCGCAGGTAATAAACGCTGCCGCGGCTGATCTTCAAAACTTCCGCCTGTTTCGTGATCGGCAGGTTGTGCTCGCGATCGATCATCGCTTTGCGCTCAGCAGGCCAGCTTTGCTGAGCGCGCCTTCTAAAAAACTGCATCAGCTCCCCGATCTTGGCGTGCAGCGTTTTCGCGTCCACGGCGCGCTCGCTCGTCCTGTTGCCTCCGCCAGAACCGAACACATCGGCCGCCGCTTCCTGAGCTGGACTTCCAGTGCGTGATCTGTGTCGGGTGCACGTCGAAATGCTGAGCCAGCTGGGCCAGCGTCATCTTGCTCTTGATCGCGGCTAACGCCACCTTGGCCTTCAATGCCGGTGCGTGGTGCCGGCGGTCTCGTGTGCTCATCGTCTCTCCCGATTCGCGGAACAATCTCGCCTGCCGTCAGGCAGAAACTCCACTTATCGCCCTGTCCAGATTTCCGAAGCGGGCTCTATCGCAAGTCGCCGACTCGGATGAGCCAACCCGACTCTTCTACGAGAAGCCTGATCTGCTTTGGTTGTCTGCTTTGGTTGCAGGCATTTAACGCCTCCACTAGCTCGTCGGGCGGCGAGCCGGAGCGCTCGCGTCTTACAGAACTGCACATCTCACGCCACCCACGACACGGCATCAAGCGCGGCGGTCCTTTGGCTGTCTATGGCACGGATGTTCGTTCGTTTACGCGAGCTGTAGAACTCGCGCTGCTGCTGCGGTGAAGCAACTTCTCTCAGTGGCGGCGACACTCCAAGTCGAAGAAAGTCTCGCAAAAACCGCTAAAAGGTAGCTCTATTTGGAGCTTCGGCAAACGATCGTGAGATCAACGCGACCTGAGCGGCAATATCGAGCTATTGGATAATAGGTCCTGTCAAAGAAGATCCGCAGGATCAAAGCTACCAAACGACCGTTGTATAGCCGAGCAACCTGCTCGACCCGTTCACGTGTCCTTTCGGGTCTGCCAAGCTCGACGTGCTCTCCATCTGACACCGGGCAATCGTTGTGGCGCAACTACTAACATTGGTTGGGGCTCGGCCGCTTTTTCGCAACGTCCGAGTTCGTTATTGTCGAACTTAGGGACGCCCAACAGAATCCGAGCTTGCAGCAGCAAGCAGCTCGCCGCCATGCGGTAGGGCTCAGCCTTTTGATGCAAAGTAGCAGAGGAAGCAGAATGTTCGACAGATCGAACGAACTCGGTGCGTGGGACCGCGATCACCTGTTCCACCCAGCTACGGAAGCTGGCGCCCATACGCGAGGTGAAATCCAAACGCGCGTCATTAGCGGGGGTAAAGGCGTCTACATCACAGATAAATCCGGCAGAACGTTCCTTGACGCCTTTGCGGGGCTTTTTTGTGTGAATGTCGGGTATGGGCGCCAGAAAATCGCGGAGGCGATTGCAAAGCAGGCGAAAGAACTCGCCTATTACCACGCATTTGGCGACTACGGTACAGAAGCCCCGATCACACTATCCAAGATGATCATCGATCGCGCGCCGGCCGGCATGAGTCGCGTCTATTTCGGCCTATCAGGCTCGGACGCGAACGAGACGAATATCAAACTGGCGTGGTACTACAATAATGTGCTTGGCCGGCCGGGGAAGAAGAAGATTATCTCCCGCTGGCGCGGCTATCACGGCTCAACCGTCATGACCGGCTCGCTGACAGGCCTTGAACTGTACCACAAAGCCTTCGATCTACCGCGTACGCCGATTCTCCACACTGAGGCCCCCTACTATTTTCGTCGCCCTGATACTACTATGAACGGGGAGCAGTTCGCCCAGGCCTGTGTCGACATGCTTGAGGACCTGATCTTAGCCGAGGGCGCCGATACAATAGCAGCGTTCATCGGAGAGCCGATTCAAGGTGCTGGAGGCATAATTCCGCCGCCCACGGGCTACTGGTCCAAGGTGCAGTCTCTGTTGAAGAAATACGACATTCTACTCATCGCAGATGAAGTCGTCTCCGGCTTCGGCCGCCTGGGCAGGATGTTTGGTTCGGACCACTATGATATCAGACCGGACCTGATCACAATTTCGAAAGGGCTGACCTCCTCTTACGCGCCCCTCTCCGGCGTCATCGTTTCGGACAAGGTTTGGCAGGTTCTCGTGAAGGGCTCCGACGAACTCGGTACTATCGGCCATGGTTGGACTTGTTCCGCTCATCCTATCTGCGCAGCGGCTGCCATTGCAAATCTCGAGCTAATCGATGAAATGGACCTGGTTTCGAACGCACATGATACTGGAGCATATCTCAGGTCTGCATTGGCTGAGGCGCTGGGCAATCATGAAAACGTCGGCGAGGTGCGTGGCGACGGGTTAATGGCGGCGGTGGAGTTTGTCGAGGATAGGGATAACCGTATCTTCTTCGATGCATCCAAGAAGGTCGGGGAGCAGGTCGCCGCCGCGCTGCTCGAGCGGGGCGTCATCGGCCGCGCCATGCCGCAGGGCGACATTCTCGGGCTCGCGCCACCACTGTGCTTAACAAGGCACGAAGCTGATATCATCGTCGAGAGCACACTGAAAGCAGTCGATGCTGTGTTTGTCCGTTGATCGAGAACGAGACGGCAGTCCTTCCTTTGCTGTTAGACTGCAGCAAATAGCAAACGAGTGCGCGGAGCGCTTTCACTTCTGCGGCAAGACGCTCCTCCAATGTTTTGGTGTTCTTGAAGCGGCCACGCTTCTTCATGTCTGTACTCCTCCTAGCGCGCCGTTTGTGGACCGGCGGACCTTCTTCGATGGCAGGGTCGATTGGACGTTCTACGCACGCCAACGCGAGTGGGTCGGCTGCGATCGAGTCGATGACACCGCGTGATGGCTCACGCAAGACCTCAGCCCGGGGACGCAGAGATCGCTCTCCGCCGGAGAAGGTGCGATCACCTACTTGCCGCTGAGGGACAGGCTCATGTGGGTGACGACGTCGTCCCAGGCGTGCTCTTCTTCGGCGGGATAGTTGATCAGCACGCAATGAACCAGCCGCTCCGAGAAGTTGCACCGGTCGTACCAAACCTTGTCGCCCTTGTAGCTGGAAACCGCGAAGAAGCGCGGTGTCACCCGCTTGTATTGGATGCGGGAAGGCGGGTGCTTCTTCGCGAGAAAGGCGGCGGGTGAATCGTTCGCGAGGTTGGGCGCGGCCTGGATCGTGAGATCGGCGCGGCCGTCTGCGGTGCGGAATCGTTGCCCATACCCGTCGGGTCGGCCGGCTTCTTCCGTGAAGATCGAGGAAGGGAGATCCACCGAGGTGCCGGTCTGGGGAATGGTGTACCTCGTCCATCTCAGCGGTTGCGCCGAGACCGTCGATGTCAAGGCAGCGAGTGCCAAGGCAAGAGCCACCATTATGACTTTCATCGCATGTCCCTCCAGATCTCGTTCCACTGAACCGGCGGAGCCCGGTCCTTACACTTCCTTCAACGCCGACTTGACCTCACGTACCGGCCAGCTTTCGCCGTCCGCGATCACGCGGACCTTTGCGTCTGCGCCGACCAGCACGTGAGAACGGATCATCGTCAGTTGGCATGACGACGATTTCCGTCTCGGGCTTCCAGTTCAGCGTCAGATCGAGATCGCCAGGGAAGACCTGCCAGCGCGAGCCACTCTCAAGCTCGACGATGTGGCTCTCGGAATGCGAATCTGATCTTCATCGCGCGTGGCCGCGCTACTTCTGCCCCGATGGAGCTTGGGCGTTCGAATTGTTCGGGTTCTGCTTGTTCGCTTCGTGATGTCCGACCGCGCATCCCGCCGCAGCGCCCAGCTTGCCATGGCCCGCCATGTGGCCGGCGACGCCGCCGACGATGGCGCCCTTGATGCATCCTTTGGCTTGCGCCGGCGACGCCAGGGCTAGTACGGACAGGCAGGTGATGGTCAAGATCGTTTTCATGATCGTTCTCCGAGTTGCGACACTTCGGAGAATCAAGTCGCATGGAGGATCGCCGTTCCGTTCGGGCAGCCGATGGTCGCGGAATGCCCGGTTCGCAGGACCGGAACTTCCTATTCATCCGTCGCCGACCGCACCTGGCGCGCCTGCTCACCCTGGTCCGCCGTGCCAGATCGCTCTCGATAGCGGCCGCTCTTTCTTAATGCGCCCGTCTCGCTCGATTGAAGGCCTCCTCCGCCTTTGCGATCGCCAGCCAGAGGTGCGCTCGACGCAAGGCGCGCGATGGAACGGCCAAAACCTTCGGCCGTTCGCAGACTGATGTGAGTCTTAGGTTTCGAGGAGCCGCCGGTGCGAATACTCGTCTTCGAGGACGATCTCCTCATCCGCGAGCTCGTGGTGGAGGCCCTGCGCGAGGAGGGCTACGAAGTGATCCATGCGGCCAATGGCGAGGAAGCCGCTGGCATGGTGCGGGAGACGAGTCGCCGACGTGCTCGTCACCGACATCAGGCTGCCCGGACGCGTCGACGGCTGGCAGATCGCCGAGCGCTGCCGCGAGCAGGATCTCGAGCTCGCCGTGATATACGCGGCCGGCTTCTCGCCCGTCGCGCCGCGCCCTGTATCGGGCAGTCTGCTCCTGCAGAAGCCCTATGATCCGGCGGAAATCGTGAAGGCCGTGAAGACAATGGGCAGGCGAGCTTCGCCAAATTGACGGCAGATGCTCGCTTTCGTCACGGGTGCTCGCGCGGCACGGGCCGCCAACCTGCCACTGGACATTCGAGACGGGGCACGCTGATCGTGCTCATTTCGCCGGCGGACGCAACGGGCCCTCGCCCATTTGCGGGCCGTCGGGTCGTGCAGCGGGTCGTCGTCGCAATTGGTGCAGACGTACCGCAGTCGCCCCTCCAGAGCTTCGTCGCGCACAGCCTTCATCGGGCTGCCGCACGCCGGCACGCCTTTCGGACCGGATAGAGCACTGCCATCTGATTTCCCCCGCGCTGGCAAGTCTACGTCCGTCCCCGTTGCGATCTCAAGTCGGCAGCGGAAAGTTGCATGATCACAAGCGTTGCTTGACTCCGCGACCGTAGGGTACTCAACTTCCGGCAGTGACGTTGTGGGGGTGAGCCATGGAGCAGGAGTTCTACCTAGGTCTCGCGCAGCGGGTCCGGGTCATAGCCGAGAGGGCCGATCCGTTCACCCGCCGTCGGTTGCTGGATCTCGCCAAGCGCTACGATGCGAAAGGCCGGCCGGCCTCGCGATCCGGGGCGACCGAGCGGCCGTTGCCGACGCCGCGCACCACGCCGCCGGCTTCCATCTTCTCCGGACCTGGCGAGGCCTGACGCCCGGCAACGACAGCCATCCTTTGGAACGAATGACGTCTGCAGTCGCCGAACTTCGAATGGCCTTCTTAAATATCCGAGCGCGTTGGGAAGTTCATTAAGCGCTCAACGGATGCTCCATGAAGAAGCGCAACATTTCCCTCGTCGCGTCCGGTCCGCGCGGGTCGGTGTAGGAGCCCGCCGGGCTGCCGCCCGACCAGGCATGCCCGGCACCGTGGACACTCCAGTGCTCGGAGATGTCTCGTCCCTGCGCAGTGGTCACGATCGTTCGCGTATACGAATGCCCGTCCGGCACTCGCCCGCGAACCACCTTGGCTTTCCGGCTCTCAGCTTCGCCGAGGCCATCGAGGACCCGGTCGCCGTTGTCGGGATGCACGGTGGTGTCGCGGTCGCCATGAAACACGATGGTCGGCACCGCAGAGCAAGCCTTCACGGTAGCTACGGGCGCACCGCCCTGCCGCATCGCGGTCAACGCAGAGGAAAGATCGCTGGCCGCCCCGCACGCCAGGCCCGAATGGACGCCGACCGCAGCGTATAGGTCCGGATAGGTCGCCCCCATGATGGCGGCCGCGGCCCCACCGGCTGAAAGGCCCGCAACGTAAACTCGCTTTGGATCGATGCCGTGATCGCGCATTATCTGGCGGGTGATGCCCGCGATCAGCGAAGGTTCGCCGTCGCCCCGCTGCTGGTCTCCGGCGCGAAACCAGTTCCAGCATTTCGCCTGGTTGGCTCCGTGCGGCTGCTCTGGATAGACCACGAAGCAGTTCTGCTCTTCCGCCAAAAAGTTCATCCGGGTGCCCGCCGCGAAGTCGTCGGGCGACTGAGTGCAGCCGTGAAGCATGACGATCAGAGGACGTGGCGGCGCGGGCGCGCGGCTCGGGATGAACAGCTTGTAGGTCCGGCTTCCCGCAGCGTTGCCGAAGGTACCTTCGATGAAGCTTGCACCATCGGGCACGATGTCCGACGTGGACGGCGGAGCGCGCCTGCTCAGGCCGCGCAGTCCGAGCCCCGCAAAGTCTTTCACGCCCGTGAGCGGCGCGGGACGTCTGTGTCCGGGGATGGACGCATGCTCCGTGGGCCGTCCGCCTTTCCTCTCCTCGACGACGTGGGCCTTCACGTCGAGGGTCGGCGGCTCGAGCCTCGCAGGC
Organism: Bradyrhizobium sacchari; assembly: GCF_002068095.1. Classification (GTDB taxonomy): domain Bacteria; phylum Pseudomonadota; class Alphaproteobacteria; order Rhizobiales; family Xanthobacteraceae; genus Bradyrhizobium; species Bradyrhizobium sacchari. The sequence continues at coordinate 6,540 of NZ_LWIG01000001.1, forward strand.
CCGACTCGGACTGCGCGGCCCATCGTTCCCGAGGACGCGCCTTCTCCGCGGAGCATGCGTTGCAGGAGCGCGGCCGCCTCGACCAATCGACCCGCCCGCGTGAGGCGAGTGGCCTCATTAACTATGCTCTGATCCAACATCGCATCACCTCGTTCTGTCGGCGAGAGCGGCCTTGACCGCGGGAGTGGCATGCAGGGCTCCAAGCACCGAGACGGAAGCAATGGTGGCGCGGGCCAAATCAGGCGTGACGTCATGGTCGATGGTCGCCAGGCCGAGAACGTTGATGTGCAGCATCTCGCCAGCTCGCTGCGCCGCTTCGAGATCCTGGCGCGTGTAGTTTCGCAGCCCTAGGTCCAGACTCTTCCGGGCCGTCGACTGCTTGACGACGTCCCCATGCCGTTCGAGCTGATTGCGGATGGCCGTCCGGATGAAGTCGGTCCTGTTGGAATAGAACCCCTCCTGCACCATCAAATCGACCTGACCGAGATCGACGTAACCGAGGTTGATCGTGATCTTCTCGGTGTCCGGGGGCTTGGGCCGGAGTTCGCGGACATTGTCAGCCATGAGTGAGTTCCAATGACCATCCCAGTGGATGTTATACAGATGGCATATGGAGGTGCGGGGGAGTTATTCAAGAGGCAAAGCCGCTTCAGCCGGCCGGCGCACCATCCCGGTCAGCCTGGTCTCGATCCGGAGGCTGTTCAGCTTCGCGCTCCGGTGCCGAAACCTGGTGCTACGCATCAGGACCAACTTGAACCGGCCTGCAATCAGCATCTGCAGGATCGGCGACAGAGCGTCCCAAGGGATCCCGATGTTGCCCTGGATGCCGTCCGGACCAACAGTGAGCGAGCCGAGCGCGATGCAACGCTGCAAGGATTCGCGGGTTCCGGAAACGATTCCTGCCGTTCTGGCTTGAGACCACCAGTTGTTGCGTTGGAGTTCGTTGCGTGGCGTTTGAGCGACGTAAACCGGCGGCGGTCGGCGTGAAGGCGCCGTTCCCCGGCTTCGTAGAACCGGCCTTGGCATCATCGATCGCGAAGGTGCCGTCCGGGGCGCGATGGATTCACGAAATCAAGTTCGACGGCTACCGCGTCCAGGTCCATCTGGTGAACGAAGCCGTGAAGATCTTTACCCGC
>NZ_LWIG01000001.1:7748-78020 GCF_002068095.1 Bradyrhizobium sacchari
GGTTCCCGCCGCAGATGGCACGACTGACTTCTCGGTCCTACAGAACGAACTGAAAGGCAGGTCGACCAGCATTGTACTGGTCGCCTTCGATCTTCTGTACCTGAACGGCCGCGACCTCCGGAAGCTGCCGCTTTTCCAGCGCAAGACCGAACTCAAGAAGATCATCGACGGCACCGAGATCCAATTCAGCGAAAGCTTCGAGATTGAAGGCCGCGAGATGTTCGAGCACGCCTGCAAGATCGGACTGGAAGGCGTTGTCTCGAAGGTACGCGACAGCGCGTACGCCAGCGGCCGCAGCAACAACTGGGTCAAGAAAACCTGCGCGCAGCGGGAGACCCTGGCGATCGCCGGTTTCGCGCTCGACGAAGGCAAGTGGGACGGCATCTATCTCGGTCGGCGCAAGGGGGACGACCTGGTCTACGCCGGCAAGGTCGACCACGGCTTCGATAAGGTCTCCGCAGCCGACCTGCAAAGGCGACTGAAGCCGCTAATCCGGAAGACGCAGCCGTACGCGAAGCGGATCGCCCACAAGGGCATCTGGGTGGAGCCGAAGCTGCTCGCGGAGGTCGAGTACCGCGCGAAGTCCGCCGAGGGGAAGGTCCGGCACCCTTTCTTCAAGGGACTGCGGGAAGACATGCAGTAGCATCCTTCGGGCTTTCGCTGCGGCGAATCCTCATGGATAGCTTTCGCCGTGCGAATGGTGGAGCCGCCGAACCTGCCAAGCCTCGGCGTCCTCGCGCAAACGTGTATCGAAGTTCCGGACAGGATCGCGAAAATGATCATGCCTACTTGAGCGCGAACGAAGAAACGATGCATGTGCGATGATCCTTCGAGGTGCGCCGATCGCTTGCAACGAGGACGCGCGGCCTTCGATCAGCCCCGCGCCGAGTCCAGCGATCGTACTGGCCGAAGACATGCTCGCTCTATCACGTTATCGATAGCGCCCGCGCTTCACGCAGCTTCAAAACGGGCCACGTCGCTTACGGGTTTTTCGACGCACAGGCGACACGCTGTGAACTAGATAGCCCGACGGCTTCTGCCTGTGACCAGCCCGTAAACGAACAGTACGATAATCGCACCGAGGACGGCGCCGACTAGCCCCGCTCCTTCGCCGGGCCGATACCAGCCGAGCGCCTGACCGAGATAGGTGGCCACGAACGCTCCTACGATTCCGAGGATCGTGGTCAGAATGAAACCAGTCGGCTCGTTATCGCCGGGCATGATGAATTTCGCGATGACCCCTGCGATGAAACCAATGATGATCGTCCAGATGATGCCCATGTTTTCCCCCAAGTGCGCGTTGCGTTAGCCAGCCGTCGAAGAAGGAAGCCGTCCGTCGGGCGTGTATTTGTCCACGGCTGTCGGCAGCTCGCGGGACAAGCGGTCGAGTATCTCCTGCTGCGACAGTCCGGTCTGCTGTTCCAGCTTCTGCAGGACATCCGGACCGATCGCCTGCTTAAGTTCGGGCGGCGTGACCTCCCGGTTCGGCCCGTGATCGACCCAGGACTGCGCGGCGTCACCCTGACCGTTCTGTTTGAAGTGCTCGAGAAGTTCGCCGATCCCGCCGTTGAGCAGCGAACCCACGCCACCGCCGCCGACGAGGCCGCCCAAGTTGCCGAGCATGCCGCTTAGCGAGTCCTTGTTGCCTGCCGCCGGCTGCCCGGCGGTCGCGTTGCGAAACATCTCCGTCAGCTTGTCTCGATTCTGGTACCCGGCGATAGCGAGCATGCCCAAGAGGGCAGTCATCGATGGCATGCCGCGGCTCATTTTCCGCTCCTGTATTCGATTGTTGTCGCGTGAAAAAAAAGCGACCCGCCTTGGAGGCGGGTCACCGACTGTGCCTTACCGTACGCCTGCACCGTAGAGTTGGCGCTCGCGGCGGACCTCGTCCGCCCCGTAAGGTTGCGCCGCCGGATCGTAGCTCTTCCAACCCGACTTCTGCCAAGCCGCGCTGCGGTCGCGCAGATTGACGGCGGATTGGTCGAGGATCGCTTCGTACCGCGCACGATCGCCGTCAGGAACGCGGGCCGAAACCATCGTGCCGCCGCGCCTTACGCCTTCGGCATAGAGAGGTGCTTCTTCCTCGGAAACGCCCGCTTGCGTTAGCGCACCGACCACTCCGCCCGTTGCGCCGCCCGCGACCGCGCCCAGCGCCGTCGAGGCGAGCCATCCGGCCGCGACCACCGGGCCCAGGCCCGGTATCGCCAGTAGCCCGAGGCCCGCGAGCAGACCGGCAGCGCCGCCGAGACCCGCGCCGACGCCGGCACCCGTGGCGGCGCCTTCGGCACGGTCGTCGACACCATCGCGGTCGCGGTCAACCTTCTTGTCGCTGCTGTACCAGTTGTCGGAATTGTTCGCGACGATGCTCAAGTCCGAATGCGGCAGACCCGCTGCTTCGAGGTTCGTCACCGCGCGCTGCGCGTCGGAGTAGTTGTCGTAGAGACGTGTAATCGTAACGGTCATTTTGAGTCCTTGTCTGTGTTAGCTGCTGCGCTCGGTTACTTCGCCGCGTTGACGTTGCCCTGGAAGTCAAGGCTAACGTTCGTCGATGTGCCGCCCTTGCTCGCCTTGCCGCGCCACACGCCGTTGTCGTCCTTCTTCAGGCCCGTGACATCGGTGTAACCCGCCTGCTCGATCTTCGATTTGGCCTGGCCCTCGGTGAAGCTGTTGGCCCCCGAAACCGGTTTGTCGGAATTGTTCTGGCCGGAACTGTTGACCGCGTTGTTGTTCGGGCGGTCGGTCGCCGGCGGATTTTGCGCGAACGACGGACCCGTCAGAAGCGAAGCGGCCGTCAGCAGCAGAAGAAGTTTCTTGTTCATGTCGTCCTCCAGTATTGGCCCGGCACAACAGGTGCTGCGCCCAGAGGTTCCAAGTTTTCTCGGTTCGGATTGACGCAGCCCTCAGCCCGGGATGCCGGCGCCGCGAAGCCGCCGCCGCTCCGGCATCGGAGAATGAGATCCATGGCTGCTGATCGAACCATGAGGGGTAGCCGGCGTTTGCTGACATCATGTCAGACGCATTCGACTACTTCCGCGCCTGCGCCGTCCGAGCTCTTTGCAAGGCGCGATCGATGCCGCGGGGCCGGATGAAGCATCTGCAGCTGGTGGCCGGTCGGATCTACAATCTCCTCAAAAAAGAAGCTGTTTACGGCCCCAATATCCAGCAACTAGACGACTTTCGCGCAGCTCAGAAGCTCGAGAGCTCACTCGATCGCCGGTCGAGTGACCGGTCCGGCGGTCGCCTTGCTCCGTCGGCCCCGCAAAGCGCGGACCGGGAGGCTCGCTGAATGCCTTCGCTCGGCGCTCGCGGTGTGGCAAGTCTCCTGCGAGAGTACGCACAGCGCACAGCCTTGCGGGGCGGCAATCCCTACCGGGCGAAAGCCTACTCTCGGGCCGCCGACAGCCTGGCGGCCCTTGCCGTCCCTCTGGACGTGCTCATCGCCGAAGACCGGCTGACGGAGATCCCCGAGGTGGGTGATGCGATCGCTGACATCATCACCAAGCTCCACAAGACTGGCAGCCATCCGAGCCTCGAAAAGCTGCGGAAGGAGATCCCCGAGAGCGTGCTTGAGATGCTCGCTGTGCCCGGCCTTCGTCCGGAGAAGCTGCTGCGCCTGTATAAGGATCTCGGCATCGCCTCCCTCGCCGAACTGGAGGCCGCCGCCAAGGACAACCGCATCAAGAAGGTGAAAGGACTGGGCGCCGCGCTGCAGACCAAGATCCTCCAGAACCTGGCCATCGCGAAGAGCGGAGAAGGCCGCCTCCATCTGCATCGTGCCGCCGCCCTGCTCGCGCACGCGAAGGACTCGATCCGGAAGGCTCGCCCCGAACTCAAGCGCGTGACGATCGCCGGCGATTTCCGTCGAGGCTGCGAACTCGTCGGTGATCTCGCCATCGTTGCGGAGGCTCCGGAGGCCGCCAAGGCACCGAAGCCGTCACCCGCCGAGGGACTGCAGATTCGGCTGACAGATCGCAAACACTTCGGCGCCACGCTTCTGTTCGCGACCGGCTCCGCCGCTCATGTCGAGCAGCTCCGGACGCTGGCCGCCGAGAAAGAGATGCGGTTGGAAGCCGACGGCCTGCACAAGGGGCGGACCCTGATCGCGGGCGACGAGGCCGAGATTTATCGCGCTCTTGGTTTGCCCTTCATCGATCCCGAACTCCGGGAGGGCCGCTGCGAGGTCGAACTGGCCCAGAAGGGTAAGCTGCCGAAGCTCGTCACCGACGAGGACCTCCGCGGAATCCTTCATTGCCACACCGATGGCTCCGACGGAGCGGAGACCCTAGAGACTATGGCGAAGGCGACGCGCCAGCGCGGCTTCGAGTATTTCGGGGTCGCCGACCATTCGAAGTCTGCTCACTATGCCGGTGGTCTCACCGTGGAGGACATTGAGCAGCAGCACCGTGAAGCCGACCGGTTGAACAAACGCTTCCGCAAGGATTTCCGGATCCTGAAAGGCATCGAGTCCGACATTCTGGCGGACGGGTCGCTCGACTACGACGACGAGGTGCTTGGACGTTTCGATTTCGTCGTCGCCAGCATCCACGGCCGTTTCAAGCTGGACCGCAAGGCGCAGACGCAGCGCCTGCTTCGGGCCATTTCCGATCCTCACACGGCCATCATCGGGCACATGACCGGGCGGCAGCTCCAGCGGCGGCCGGGCTATGAGATCGACATCGAGAAGGTGCTTCGGGCCTGTGCGAAGCATGACGTCGCCGTCGAAATCAACGCACATCCCTGGCGGCTCGATCTGGATTGGCGCTGGCACCAGGCGGCGCTTGAGTTCGGCTGCATGTTAAGCATCAATCCGGATGTGCACTCGATTCCAGAGCTCGACCACATGCACTGGGGCGTCGAGATGGCTCGCAAGGGCGGCGTCCCGGCCGACCGGGTCCTGAACGCGATGAAGTTGCCGGAAATCACGCGATATCTCCGCCAGAAGAGGCGCTTGCTCGCCTGCGCCGCCTGATGTCGCCTGTGCACGACGTCTCGCTCGAGGGAAAGGTGATTGCGGTAGCCGCTGATCGCGGCCACCAGTTCAGCAAGCCGCCACGGGATCAGATCGTTTTGGTGGAAGGCAAAGGTGTCGATTGTGATGCCCACGCCGGCCCGTTTGTCCGGCACCGATACCTCGCCCATCGCCAGCCCCGGCTTCCCAATCTACGGCAGGTTCACCTGATCCAATCCGAGCGATTTGCGCACCTCCGAGAAGCTGGCTTCGCGGTCGCAGCCCGACATTTCCGATTTAACGTGTTGAGGCGAGACCATGTACCGCAGATCCCGCGTCGTGTCCGATATCCCCTGCTTGAGACGTTCGACCGTGGCCGCCAATTCCGCCCGGTTACGCTCGGACTCCCGTCGTAGCTCCTCCACCGATCGTGTCATCTCATCCTCTTGTCTTCTTGGATTGTGCTTCGAGGACGAACTCCCCCTCTATTGGATGATTCCTAGTAGCCTTGGAGCGCCTTCCGCCGCATCGCCGCGCGTCGACGCGGCCGGTGCGTTCTCCCGCCGGCCGCCGCAGGACCGACTGCGGGGCGGTCTCGACGGCCGCGCTCGTTCGAAATCTGCTCGTCAGAGAATCCCAAGCCGCAGCGGTCGCTTTCTCGAAGGAGGACAAGCCGCGGGTATCCCCTTGAGTTTGCCGTTAGAGCGTGTCCCAATACTCCCGACCCGACGGAGAATCTTGGTGTGCGGCTCGATTGAAAATGTCCCTTAGAGGCCTGACGCTGGCAGTCCTTCTGACGGGTCTTCTCGAAGGCTCCCACGCATTCGCGCAGGAGGACAAGAAGACCGACGACGACAAGCCCGCCGATCCCGACACCGGCGAGAGCACCGTCGAGGAGAAGACGCTCGGGCTTCTGCCAAACCCACTCCAAAAGTACGGGATCAAGTTCGCCGCGACCTACATCGGTGAGACGCTGGGGAATGTGTCCGGCGGACTGAAGCAGGGAGCGATCTACGAAGGCCGGTTAAACCTTGCGGTCGATATCGACCTGCAGAAGCTCGTCGGCATCGACAAGCTCACCTTCCACGCCAACATGTTCCAGATCCATGGCGACGGGCTGTCTCGAAGCTATCTCGACAATTTCTTCGTCGTCAGCGGCATCGAAGCGTTGCCCTCGACCCGCCTCTACGAGGCCTACTTTGAAAAGCAGTGGGGCGACAAGAAGGTCTCTCTGAAGTTCGGACAGCTCGCCGCCGACAGCGAGTTCTTCAATACGAAATACACCGACGTCTTCACGAACGCGTCGATGGGCTGGCCGGCGATCACGTCGCTCGACCTGCCCAGCGGCGGTCCGTCGCCGCCGTTGGCCGCGATGGGCACCCGACTGCTGGTCAACATCACCGATCAGCTGTCCATGCTTGGAGGCATCTTTGACGGCAATCAGGCGGGCCCTGGATCGGGCGACCCGCAAGAACGCAACCGATATGGCGTCAACTTTCGGATCAACGATCCGCCTCTGCTGCTAGGGCAGATCCAGTACGCTTGGAACAACAAGAAGGGCGATCCCAATCTGACCGGCCAGGTCAAGTTCGGCGGATGGCGTCACTTCGGGCAATTCTCAGATCTTCAACTCGCAAGCAACGGCGTTTCGCTTTCGGCGCCGAGCAGCAGCGGCACCCCACTCATGTTGGGGGGCGACATCGGCGGCTGGGCGGTCTTCGAGCAGCAGCTTTATCGCGTGCCCAAAAGCGATGACCGCGGAATCGGCATCTTCGCTCGCGTCTCCGGAGCTCCTGCCGATCGCAATCTGATCGATCTCTACGCCGACGCGGGGTTCGAATTCATCGGTCTCAGCGACAAACGGCCGGACGACAAGTTTGGGATCGCGGCCGGCTACGCACACGTCTCGAAGCGAGCCCAGGCGCTCGACTTCGACTATCGCGCACTTGCCGGTCCCGCCTGGCCGGTGCGCAGCTTCGAAGGACTCCTCACGGCGGTGTATCAGTATCAGGTGAGGGACGGCTGGACCCTCCAGCCCAATTTCCAATACATCATCCGGCCGGGCGGCGGAGCGACGGACCCGACGGGCCCGATGCCGGGTCGAGCGCTGAAAAACGCGGCGGTCTTCGGCCTGCGCACGACGTTGAAATTCTAGGAAGCTTCAGTTCCGTGAACCGGATGTTCAAGATGAAGAGCTCATCTCGCCTTCTCCTAGACTGCGTCTCATTCCCCCTCCTGCCGGATGGGCAGACAAAAGAACGGCCAGCTTCCGAATGCCGACGGATCGTCCTCCAGACGCCTCGAAATCCGCCGAGATTGATGGCCGATGGCGAAAGCGACGCGTCAGCGTTGTTTCGAGTATTTCGGCGTCGCGGACCTTTCAAGTCGAGCACTGTGTGGCCGGCCTGTCAGCCGAGCGGATCGGCTGTCCAGGTGGCGAGGGCATTGACGAGAAGCGGACCGAGTTTCAAGCCGAACCATGTCCTTCCGGACAGTCAGGCGAAAGCCCGTCCTGCGACGCGAGCCGCTTGAGAAGACTATCGGAAGCGGTCTGACAAGCGCTCGGAACATCGAGCCTGGAACGCACGTTCCTCCCAAATGGAAGCCTTTCTGCACCGCCTCTTCACGGCCAGGTCGGACTTTCCGGTCTGGGCGCGCTACACCTTGACGCTCGGCCTGGTCGGCATCGCGTTCTTCGCCCGGGTGATGCTGGACGATCACCTGCGCTCCTACCCCGTTCTGCTCTTCATCCCGGCCATCTTCCTGTCCTCCGTCCTCTTCGACCGCGGCAGTGGTATCATGGCCACCGCGGCAGCGGCCGCGCTTGCTGCCGCCTACTTCATCCCGGGACCTCCATCATCCGCTGCGATCCCGCTCGTCTTGTTCGTCTTGACCGGCATTTGCATCGCAACCGTCACCGAGCTTCTGCGGCACACTCTGCAGAACCTTGCCGAAGCCAAACGGTATTCGGAAGTTCTGCTGCAGGAGCTCGCGCATAGAACGCGGAACGACCTCGCCACCATAGTCTCCGTCCTTAGACTTCAGGCCCGCTCGGCGACCGACCCTGCGGTCCAGGCGGCGATTACGTCAGCGGTGAGCCGGGTGGACGTGGTCGCCAAGGTCCACGACCGTTTGCGCGATACGGCAGACAGCAGCCGCATCGACCTCGCGCCGTACATCGAAGCCCTATGCGGGAGCCTCGCTGATTTTCATCGCGGGGTGCGCACGATCTCGATCGGTGTCCGCTGCGAGCATATCGAGGTGCGGAGCTCGCAGGCCGCGTCGATCGGGCTGATCGTGAACGAACTGGTGACGAACTGCTTCAAGTACGCCTTCCCCGAGGGTCGCCGCGGCGCGGTGGAGGTAGACGTGCGCGCCAAGGACGACCGCATCCTCGTGACCGTACAGGACAACGGCGTCGGCTGTCCGGTCGAAGTCAAGAGCGGGCTCGGCACGCGGTTGATCAGCCTGCTGGCGTCCCAGATGAAGGGGGCAGTGACGAGAAGGCCTCTTTCGGAAGGCTGCGAGGTGCAGGTTTCACTCGCGCGTGATGCATGAGCGTCGGAGGCGGTGAATTTCCTCGAAGCTGGCTGCAACCGAAGACAGGTTCTGGCGTAGACAGGTCGGAGTTTCGGACCATGGTGTCCTAGTCTACACTGCGGTCATCATGTTGCGTTCGATCCCGATCATTGGCCGGACCAGATGCGGCTGTCCGACCTGGAGTCTGAATATGTGTGTCAGGCTTGCGGTAGTCGCGGCGCCGATATTCTGGCGGGGGGACTTCGAGCGAGGTGACCCGCGCTTTGCGATCATGGGTCATCGAGCGCGACGGACTCCGTGAGAGGGCGACAACTGAGGCCGTCTTACTTTGGCTTGTCGGCCTTGATGTGCAAGACGTACAGCGTGTTTTGAGATTCGTCCGTGACTTCCATCCGCCATCTGTGGTCCGGCGTTAGCCTCTCGTCGAGGCCTTGGAGTATCTGGCCAGCCGTCAGTGTGGCCTCATGCCAAGCGGCGTGCTTGTCCGGCAATCCCTCCCCTTCAAGGTCAGGTTCGTAGCGTTTGTGGGTCACGTGGAAGAAATAGCGCGGCATACGCCAGTAATGCTGACAAGCGAGTGCACGTTCCAGACTGGGCGACGGCTCAAGATCAACCCGGACCACTACGCTCGCAGACAAGAGGCGCCAAACCGGGCAGCCTTACTCTTTGTCCTCAGTCCAAGAGCGCTCGCCACACCGGCACTCGAACATGCGCACGGTCAGGCCGCGCACTGGGTCCATCATCGTATGAGCTAGTCGGGGCTGCGCGCCGCATTTGCAGCGCTGCTCTTCCCGCGTCTTCGGTCCAGAGAATTTGTCGCCACTGAAAAAGTGCACGGGAATCACCCTGCCAAAGGCGACTCAATAAGTCCAAAGTGGACAATTGTTCCTAGAGCCCGATCTTAGTCTACTGCTCGGGAGGGCTAGGCTCCGGCAAGCCGAGCATCTTGGCTCGCTTCGCGGCCATCTTACGATAAGCCTTCGCTTGGCTCGCCATCGCCGCTTTCAACTTAGAGTCCGATTCTTCGGCCGCCATCCGTTCGAACTGGAGGGCGTGTTCGAGATACTCGCCGAGCAGCTTCACGTCCCCCCTTCAGGACAGCCAGCATTGATTAGTGGAGATTCATTCGGGCGGCAGTAGGCCGGGCGAACGAAGCCAATCACTCAGATGCGCGCCGGTCTGCGCAATCCTGGCTCGTTTCAGCAAGGCCTCGCGCTCGGCTCCAGCGGGTAACTGGCTGGCCTGTTCTTTTAGCTTTGCCGCCTGTTCTGCCATTCGTTCTTCGAGGGAGCGGGTCTGTACGACCCTACGACGATGCTGCGTCATGGTGCCTTCCCAAGAAATGATTTCAAACGACTCCAAAACGGAGATGGCCGGCTTCGGTTCCGTGAATGAACTAGGCCTTTAGTAAAATCGGGAAGCTTAGCGCACGTGCCCCGGGCAGTTTCAGGAGCAAAGGCTGCCGGACAAGCTTGGGACTTTCGCTGGCTTGCCGCCGAGCTGGCGGAGCACCCCAAACGCCCTGTGAGGTCGGGGCCGCGTCTTCGCAAGCATACTCGCGAACTTGATCAACCTTGATGACCAGCAGGATGTTCTCCGTCGATCAGGCTCGAGCTTCTTGATTCAGGCCGGCTCTTCTCGGCCGTCAGTCGCCCGAGAAAAGCCAGGTACGAACTGGGTTATCCGTGTCAGCCGGAAAGCGGGCGTCAGCACGCTTTTGCGCGGACGCGCTCGCGTGACGCGCGGCGGCGCTGGATCGGGCTTCGGCCGGACCATCTGGTGGCCAGAGCAGGGGACGCCGCCGGCGCTGAAGCCGGAGGCCCCACGGCGGGCGCGGCGCTCTCTGTCCGCGCCTCCCGTATCGCCGGGGCGGCGGCTACACTACAACCTACTACACTGTGGCGAATGCCAGATAAAGAGGCCACAGGGCGACTGCCATAATGGCGGCCCATATGAGAGCAGGCAAGAAGCTCGCGGCGGTCCATAGTCCAAGGACGACCAACACTAGTGCCAGGACAATTCTGGCCTTCATGCGGGCCCCCGCCCCCAGAGGGAGCGGCTTTTGTTCGGCGGCGAGGCTGCCGAATGAAGTCTCTTCTGTCCCGTTGGCTGTGGCGGTCATGCGACCTTCCGGCTTTTCTCGGCTGCGCCGCTACGGCCTTGCGGTAGCTGACGTTTGGTCCGCTGACGGACCGGACTGCGGGACCACACGCTTGGAGATACGGACCACATGCACTTTGCCTGTCGTGGTCCCTCGTCTCTGGATCCGTCCGCTACGCCAGCTAGCGACCTCGTTTTCCAAGCGCGATACTTCGTCCTCGACTTCGCCGCCTCGTTCGTTGGCCGCGCGCATCTAGTCTTTCCTCCTCTGGCCCTGCACGCCTTAAAACGAGACAAGGCGACGTATGTTCCGTTGCCAGGAACAACCGGCAGGATGCCCTCGTTCTTCCCCGGAGGAGCATTGCATGAGCTTAAGAAAGTCGATCGAAGGACTCGGCCCCTACCCGTCGCTCTTCTTGCTGGCTCTACCGGCGGCTACCGTAGAGCCTCTGAAGCTCGTCGCGGTAGCCGTGGCAGGAGAGGGCCATTGGATTACCGGGACGGCGATGATCGTGGCGTGCTACGCATTTAGCCTTCTGGTTGTCGAACGGCTTTTCGTCATCGTGAAGCCTAAGCTTCTCACGATCCCCTGGTTCGCAAAGATCTGGAAAGCCCTCGTTTTTGTTCGGACGCGCATGATCGGCACATTCCGTGGGAGCCGAACCGAGAATGCGATTCGCGATACGCCGTCAGCTTCGAAATGAGCCGAAAATCAACGCTGCCTAAGCGGCTGCAGCCTATGCTGGCCACGCTGACCGATACTCCCTTCGACGATGCCCATTGGGTGTTTGAGGACAAGTACGACGGCTTCCGGATGGTCTCCGAGATCCGCGGAGGCAGAGTGGCCTTGTACAGCCGCAACGGCAAGATCATCAGTCATTCGTATGTGGAGGTTGCACAGGCCCTGGAAAGCGTGAAGGGCGACGCTGTGATCGATGGCGAGCTCGTCGCCCTCGGCAAGGACGGCGTTTCGCACTTCCAATTGCTGCAGAACGCGTTTAGACACGAAGCCAAGCTCCTTTACTGTGTGTTCGATCTCATGTTCGCCGAGGGCGAAGACCTCCGGAAGCTTCCTCTGCTCGCGCGCAAGGAAAGGCTGAAGGCCATCCTGCCGCGCCACAAGCTGATTGCATTCAGCAAGCACCGTAAAGGCAACGGCACAAAATTCTTTGCAGAAGCCGAGCGAAGACATCTCGAAGGCATCATGGCCAAGCGCGCCGACAGCCCGTACGCGTGGGGACGCCGGACCGCGGACTGGCTGAAGGTGAAGACCGCGCAGCGGCAGGAGGTCGTTATCGCCGGATTCACGGCGCCCAGGCGAACCCGGCCTTTCTTCGGCGCGCTCGTCCTAGCGGTGCGCGAAGATGATGGATGGCAGTACATCGGCCACGTTGGCACCGGCTTCAGCCACCAAGTTCTCGAAGAGCTCCACGGAAAGCTCATGAGGCTCAAGACTTCCAGGTCGCCCTTTCCTGCCAAGGTGAAGGACGAGCGAGTCACGACCTGGGTGCGTCAGACATTGGTCGCGGAAGTGAAGTTCGCGGAGTGGACCAGCAAGGGCGAGCTGCGCCAGCCGGTCTATCTCGGGCTGCGGTCCGACAAAACCGCGAAGGACGTTGTTCGCGAAAAGAACTGGTCGCGAAAATAGCGCCGCCGAGACGAAGCGTACGATGTGTTCAGCCCGCTTCGCGCTCAGCTGCCGAAGGCCATGGCGGGAGGGGCGGCAACCCAAGAGCCTTACGGACTGGTCCGAACGATCGCCGGTGAGCTGCGCATGCGCCAAGCCTTGCGAGCGCCTCATAATGAGCCGGCACCGGGTAGCCCTTGTGATCCGCGAATCCGTAGCCGGGGTGACGCACGTCGAGAGTGCGCATGATTTCGTCGCGCTCGACTTTCGCGAGGATGGATGCGGCGGCGATGCTGGCGGACTTGGCGTCGCCTTTGATGATCGCCTGCTGAGGTATGTCCATTTCCTTCAACCGCTTCGCATCGATCAGCAAGTGCTGCGGCGTCAATCCCAGCCCCCGGACCGCACGCTGCATGGCCTGGATGCCCGCCCAATAGATATTGATCGCGTCGATCTCCTCGACCTCGACGAACGCCACACACCAAGTCTCTGCCTTTTCCTTGATCTCTTTCGCGAGTTCTTCGCGAGCCGCGGCATCGAGCTTTTTCGAATCGTCGATGCCGACTATCCGCGTGCCGGGCTTCAGGATCACGGCACCGGCGGAGACCGGCCCGGCAAGAGGGCTCATTCCGGCCTCGTCCACGCCAGCCACCGCATGATGGCCGCTTAACCAGAGAGAGGTCTCAAAGCGGAGCATCTTGCGGAGGCGCTGCCCTTCGGACCTATTTTCGAAGCGGCGTTTATCGATCGAAGTCAGGATCGCACGGGCTCCGGCGCGGGTGTCGGCCCGCAAGATGTGCTCGACAGTGGCCTCGAGCGGTCTTTTCTCGACGACGTAGCGCTGACGCAATACATCAAGCGAATATTGGGACATAGCGGCCTTCGCAAAGACTGGCTGGGGGGAGCGTCTCGGTGAACTTTGTGGCGATTGTCTGAAATCGCCATCCGCCTCTTCAACTGCGCAACGCCCTCGAAAGGAACCCGGCCAATTCTCATCTAAGATCCGGGATCTTCCGCTACCACCGAATTTAGACATCGGGTCCACGAGCTTACAAGGAACAACAGGTGTCTTCATCCCTTGCTTTAGAGGGAGCGGAGCCTGGATCCCCGGGGTGCTTCCGAGGGACAGGCCCATGCTCCGACAGACCAGCAACGAAGAGATTCTTGACCGCACGGCCGAGGTCACGGCCGCCAGCGCGGAAGAAGGCCTTCGCTACGTCAGCGACTCCGCGCCGGGGTACACGCGCAAGCGGACCGGAACCACGTTTAGCTACTACGACACGGGCGGCAAACGCATCACCGATGCCACGATCATCCAACGCATCAAATCAATCGGCATCCCGCCGGCCTACGAATCCGTCTGGATCTGCCCGTCGCCGAACGGCCACATCCAGGCAACCGGGCTCGATGCGCGGGGCCGCAAGCAATATCGCTACCATCCGAAGTGTCGGGAGATCCGGGACCAGAACAAGTATGAGCATATCATCCAGTTCGCGGCCGCCCTGCCCGCGTTGCGGGAGCGGGTCGCCGCCGACATGAAACGGGACGGACTTCCCCGCGAGAAGGTGCTGGCTACAATCGTTAGCCTTCTGGAGAAGACATTGATCCGGGTCGGCAACGTCGAGTATGCCGAGAAAAACAAGTCCTACGGGCTCACCACCATGCGACGCAAGCACGTCGCGATCGGCCGTGGTATCCTGCGGTTCGAATTCACGGGAAAGTCGGGGAAGCAATGGAAGCTGCGGGTTGAGGACAAGCGCATTGCCTCGATCGTGAAGCGCTGTGCCGATATTCCAGGTCATGAACTCTTCAAGTACCTGGACGATGACGGAGAGCCGCGCACGGTGGATTCGGGCGACGTCAACGCCTACATTAAGGACATCACGGGCGAGGACTTCAGCGCCAAGGATTTCCGGACATGGGCGGGGACGGTTCTGGCGGCGTTGGCGCTGGCCGAATTAAAGAAGTATGACAACCAGGCAGAGGCGAAGCGCAACGTCGTCGCCGCGATTGAGAGCGTCTCGAAGCAGCTCGGCAATACGCCGGCCATCTGCCGCAAGTGCTACGTGCACCCGGAAGTCCTGAACGCCTACATGTCCGGCGACCTGGTGAGGATGATCGAAGCCAAGATCGCGCAGAAGTTCAAGCGCCAGTATGCCAAGCTCACATCCGACGAGATCATGGTGCTGGCATTTCTCCGCAAGCGTCTCGATTCTCTGGAGTCTCGCGCCTAGCCTCGCGACGCGTATCCAGACGCTTGCGCCCTCCTCGACGCTTCCGAGCGGGCCTCAATGGCGGGGCTCTCGTCGGCGGAAGCGGGCCTCCATTCAAGGTGTGGGGTGCTGGGCGTGGCGCGGGTCGGGGGGACGGTGGTGGCCGCGATACCGTGCGGGTTCGGCTCCCGTCCGCCTCCTCTCGGGCCCTACCGGCGCTGTAAGACCCCGGTGCACAACTGGGCCGCCTGATGGCGGAATCGAAAAGCGGGCGGTAGATCGGCTTGGCATGGCCGCGAACAAGGTAACGGCGGTACGCTTGGGGCTGGGGATTCGATCAACGGTCCGGGACTATCAAGCCGTCCAGCTTCGCTGGCGGCTTTTTCTTTGACTAGGAGGCGTTCGCCCTCGCTCGTTCGCGCGCTTCGCGGCGGCGTTCTCGACGCTCGCGCCGCCGCTTCGCACGGTCGGCAGGCTGCCGCAACGGAGGAACCGGCACTTGTTCGCTAACCGGTAGCGCGATCTCGTTGACCGCCGTCCCCCGAATTGGCCCCGGCGCCGGTTGGGCTTCCATGAACGCGAGCACTTCCCGTCCCTTGGAAGTCAGCCTCCACCCGCCGCTGATGCGTTCGACGAGCCCTTGTGACCAGATGTCGAGATCCGGGACCCGCGCCGCGAGGCGCCAGGTCCGATCGGCCCAATCACGCCCGCTCGTCGCCAGGATGGCCATATCCCTCTTGAGGTCTTCCATCACGGCGAATCCGTCCGGATATGCCACCAGGATCTTTAGGACTGTCACCTGGAAGTTCACGCCCCACCCTCTGGATCAGCGCCACAACGTGGGCGCGTGCGAGAGGGCATCGCGACCGACCTGCTTGAGAGCCTCTGGAGAAACCTCGCCCCTGGTCGCGGCCTCCAGGATCTTCGAGGCGACGTGGGTACGCGCTCCGATTTCGCGCTGCGAGATGCTTTCACAGACTTCGTCGAGGACCGCGCGCAATAGCGCGGTGGTGGCAGTATCTAACATGAGATGCCCCCATACGGGAAAATCTCAAGTTAGCGCGGCTTTGTCGCCAATGGGATGCAGGAAAGTTGACTTTCCGAAAAAATATGGAGCCCTTGTGCCTTGGCTTGGCGACCAATGCTGGAGCGAGGAGCGCGCTGGGTGCAACTAGGCTGCCGCCGCGAGCTCTTGGTCAACGCTGACAGCCTTGACCAAGGCGCGCGCCAATGATCTGAGACGCCGACGCAGAGAAGATCGTTTGCGGAACAGATCATGTCGCGGACAAACGCCTGGAGCTTTCCGCCGCATCTTCGATGCGCTGATTGGCTCGAAGGCGCTCCCGACCCAGGGGGCGCCTCGTCGGCCTCACGTACCCTCTCGTCGACCGCGCAACCACCGATTCATAGAGGATGGCTCTTTGCGCGCAGGCTCAGGAAATCAATTTTGCCGCCTTCTCCCGAAGCGTGCTCATACATTCCACATACGGAATGGGGCCTAGCTGATGCGGGCGACGCCCAATCGCGCGAGTTCGTCGTTCGAGGGCACGCCCTCCATGACCATGACGTTGACCGGGATAGGCACATCCGCGGCGATCCGACCGATCTGACCCGGAACAGCCAAACCCGGGATGAAGAAGCCGGACGCGCCGGCCGAGGCGTAGGCCTTTCCCCTTCGCAAGGCAGACCCGCAATCTACAAGAGGATTGGGTTTTCTGGGTGTTGTGGTCTGACGTCCAGCTCGGCACTTGGCCGGGATGTAGTCATGGCACTGGCGAACGGCCGACGAGAACGGTGAGCAAACCGTCGCCCCAGAGGCGCGCGGCTGCTCTCTTGGCATCCTGCAACGTCACCGCATCGACGACGGCGTCGTGTTTTTCGAGATAGTCGATCGGCAGCTTATCAAGCTGATGCTGCAACATCGTTCGCGCAAGCTTCGACGTTGTGCTGAGAGCTAGTATCTGCGAGCCCTTCAGGTAGGACTTTGCATCATCAAGTTCCTGCTGGGTCGGTCCTTTCTCGGCAAGCTGGCGGACCTGCCTCCCGATCTCTTCGACCGTCCCGCCGGCGCGGTCAGACCGCGTGCCGCTATAGCCGACGAACACGGCTGAATGATCCATCCAGACCAGCCGCTCGCTGGCGAAATAGGCCAACCCGCGCTTGTCGCGGACTTCGCGGAAGAGCCGCGAGGTCAAACCGCCGCCGCCAAGGATGTGGTTGACGACACAGGCTGCCATGAAATCCGGTTCGGTGCGCCGGACGCCAGGACCGCCGAATGTCACAAACGTCTGAGGTACATCGAGCGGAATGAAGATGCGCTGTGGCGGCTTTGCTGCGACCACGTCCGCAACCGGCGTCGAATTCGAGCTCGCCGGCAGGCCCCCAAAAGTCATGTCGAGCAATTTGCAGAGGACCTCTGGATCGATGTCGCCGACCACCGCGATCTTGAGTATGTCTTTTGCGATTACGCTTCGGAGATAGCTCCTGAGATCTGCGACGTCGATCTTCGGCACGCTCTCGAGGGTGCCCTCGGCCGGCCGAGCATAAGGATGATCCTTGAAGGCCACCTCGAAGAATTTGCGATTTGCGAGCGACGCCGGATTGGTCGAGTCATGCCGAAGGTTCGCAAGCACGCCCGCACGAATTCGTTCGACATCGGCCGGATCGAAACGTGGTGAGGTTAGCGCCATCCGTAAGAGGTCAAAGGCTTCCTCCTTGCAGTACTTAAGCGTGCGCAAGCTACCGCGGAAGTAGTCGCGATGCGATGCGAAGCTCAACTCAATGGCGCGGCCATCGAGCCGCTCATGAAACGTCTTGGAGTCAAGATCGCCAGAGCCTTCGTCGAGCAGGCTAGCCACCATGTGCCCAACACCGGGTTTCTCGGTGGGATCCTGCGTCGAGCCGCCGCCGAAGGCATATTCCACGGCGATCAGCGGGACAGTCGCATCCTGCGCCAACGTTGCCTTTATACCGCAAGGCGAGACCAGACGTTTAATCTTGGTCGCGCCAAGCGTGCCGGTGGCAGCAAGCAAACTTGGTGATGCGAGCATTGCGATTGAAGCCGACGCCCCAGCGAGAACGTCGCGTCGTGTGCAAGACTGGGCCACTATCGCCCCTCCGCGCGTCTTTGGGTGGGTTCCTTGACGAGATAGCCTGTCACCGAACGCTTTTTGTCGAGCCATTTGCCCGCGGCCGCGAGCACCTGCGCAGCACTGACTTGGCGGATGCCGTCCGGCCAGCCTAGGATCTCGTCGATGGACAGTCCTGCCGTGAGCCGGCTGCCGTACCAGGCCGCAAGCTTTACCTGGTCGTCCTGGGCGTAGATTGCTTGAGCGAGCAGCCGCGTCTTGACCAGCTCGATATCTTCTGTGCGCGCAGGATCCTGCGCAATACCGGCAATTACCCCGTCGATGGCGTTTTCGATCTGCTCGAACTCGATCCCGGGCTCTGGTGTAACAGAAACTGTGAGTAGCGATGAATCTAGCGCGGTTGGCTCGTAGCTCGCCGAGGCACCACTCGCGATCTTCTTGTCGATCACCAGCGCGCGATAGAGATATGAGTTGATGCCACCGCCCATCAATTGCGCGAGCACGTCAAGCACCGGACTCTCGCCTGCGACCGCAGTGCGCGCCGATGGCACCAGATAGTAGCGGTGCAGGACTGGCTGCTCAACGCGGGGATCGGCCAGCGTCACCGTGCGTGGAGCGGCCGGAGTCGGCTCCTGAGGTCGCAAGCGTTCCGCCGGGATCCGTGGTTGAGGGGGGATGCCGCCAAAACTTGTCTGCACCAGCGGGCGGATCGCGCCCGCCTCTACGTCACCGGCGACGATCAGGATCGCGTTGTTTGGTGCATAGAATCGCTTGTAGAAGCCGAGCGCGTCTTCACGGCCAAGCTTTTCGATCTCATGCCGCCAGCCGATAATGAGGCGGCCGTAGGGGTGGTTAAGGTAAAGCGCCGCCAACATCTGCTCGATGAGCCGCGCACCCGGATTGTTGGCGACGCCCATATTCAATTCTTCTAGCACGACGTCGCGCTCGGACAGCACGTCCTGGTCTTTAAGAACAAGATTGGTCATGCGATCAGCTTCAAATTCCAGCATCTTGCCGAGCTGCTCGCGCGGCATTTGCTGAAAATAGCTTGTACAGTCGGTGCCGGTGAAAGCGTTTTGGTAGCCGCCGACGCGCAGCAAGGCCTGGGCAAATTCGCCCGGCGGATGTTTTGATGTGCCCTTGAACATCAGATGTTCGAGGAAATGCGCCAGCCCCGATTTTCCGGATGGCTCGTCCGCGCAGCCGACCTTATACCAGATCGTCTGAGTTACGACGGGCGTCCGATGATCCGGTATCACCACAACCTCGAGCCCATTCTGAAGCGCAAAGCTGTCTGGTCGTTTCCACCTGGCCTGAGCAAGAACACTACCCTCGTGAGCGCCGTATTGGTTAGGAATGGTGCTATCCCTCGTTCTGTCTTCGACTAGTGTAGTCCGTGTCATCGGAAGGCACCTGCAGCGGTCTCCTTCGTTCTGATGGTGATCGAACTCCGAACGCTCATGGTAACGCCTCTCGTTCCTTATATATGCACCGACCGTGGCGGAGCAGAACAAGACTTGGCAGCCGCTCACCATCCGAAATGCAATAGAGCAAAGACTGGGCCATTTGCCATGGGATGCGCCAGGGCGCTCGCCACCTAGATATAAAGCAGAACCAACGCTCATCCTGTCCAAAGGGCCGCTGTCGCCACGTCGTGAACACGACGTGGCGCAAGGAGCCTTACAATTTGGCGAGATCGTAGAGCGACAACTTACTCAGACAGATCGGGCTGAGACTTGATACGACAGCTTGACTTATTGCAGCTTGCCATTCCAAGTTTCGCTGCTGTGCCTTTTCCATATTCTGAAGCGACTACTCTGACCGTTGGTTCGTACCAAAACACGGTAGAGCCAACGAGCGCCAGCTCCTTCTGGCATTCAACGGTGTGGTCGCCCGCTGAAAGCGGCGCCGACGCTCTCAGGGATCGCGCCCAGCTTCGCGTTGAATTGCTTACTTCCGTCAATAGTGCCAGCATCCATCAACGGCCAAGAACTTCTCATTCAATTTAGGGCTCAAGTTTTGCACGCCGGAGGAGACGTAGGCTAGACCGCGCCCAAACGCCCCTTCGATACTTCAAGCCAGTGCTCAAACAGAAAATGATGCGGCTCCGTGATCGTGACGTGAGACAACGACCCGCTTAAAATAGGGGGACTTTTGTTTCGGCGGCCCCACCATGACGCTCGCCGCCATCGATCGCCTCGTTGACCAATTCACCATCGTTGAGGTGGACGTCAAGAGCCATCGCAGGCCCACCACGCCATTCGGTCGAGTGGAAGGACTCGCACGCGCGCGTAAGGCGAACCGGCTCATTCCTGATTCGATTGCAGGTGGTCGAGCGCGGTTATCTGAAACTTCTACGCGGCCTGTGATCGGCCCCAATCCCTCAAAGCCATCGTCCCGATGAGTTAACACGCACCCGCTAGTAGCGCCTGGCTTCGCCTGGTTGCGACGATGGGGGGACACAAACGTACGTCAATTTTCGTCCACCCCCAATGCCTGAACTCTCCGCCACTCTGGCCCCGACATGCCGCGATTTGGCCGCGACGCTTCGAGCAAGACGGAGAACTCCCATGCTCGACGGGCAACTCGCCCCCCTACGTGCGCACCCAGAGGCCGCGCGCCTCCTCGGCATCTCGCCGCGCACGCTGGAGAAATACCGCTGCCATGGCAATGGTCCGACGTTCCGCAAGCTCGGCGGCCGTGTCGTGTACGCCATCGGCGATCTCGAAGCTTGGGCCGATCAGGCGGCCTGCAGCTCAACGTCGGATCCTCGCTACGTCGAGGCCCGAGCCGCCGGCTATCCTCGCCAAGGAAGGGGTCACCATCGATCCGACCGTGAAGGAGCAGGTCTGGGCGGCGTTGACCTCGCTGGCTTCTTCGCCAGTCGAGGAACGCGCGATCACGGGCCTCACGGTTTTGTTGCAATCGACCGCGCTCAAGCAGGCGCTGCAACCTTATTGCGTCGGAGGCTCCTTCGGCCGCCTGCTCGATGCGGAAGCCGAGCAGCTCGGCTTTGCGTCGGTGCAGGTTTTCGAGACCGAGGGGTTGATTGGTGCTGGCGTGGCACCTGCCGTCCTTACCTGCTCTTCCATCGCATCGAGGGATGGCTCGACGGCCGGCCGACCCTCCTCATCATCGACGAGGGCTGGCTCGTCCTGGACGATCCGGCCCTCGCCCAGCAGCTTCGCGAATGGCTGAAGACGTTGAGGAAAAAGGACGCCTCAGTCGTCTTCGCCACCCAATCGCTCTCCGACAGCAGCAACATCGCACCGGCAATCGTCGAGAGCTGCCCGACGCGGATCTTCCTGCCGAACGAGCGCGCGATCGAACCGCAGATCACCGCCATCTACCAGCAGTTCGGTTTGAACGACCGCCAGATCGAGATCATCGCGCGGGCGACGCCGAAGCGAGACTTTTACTGCCAGTCTCGCCGCGGCAACCGGCTCTTTGAGCTGGGCCCGGGCCTGTCGCACTCGCCTTCTGCGCTGCGTCCTCCAATGCCGACCATGCCGCCATCGAGCGGCTGCTTGCCGACCACAGCCGCGACGACTTCACGGCGGCCTGGCTCGCCGATCATGAACTGCTCTCGGCCGACGATCTCACCCCTGACCTGACAAACCTGGAGGTGCAATCATGACGACTCTTGACGTGCGGCGCGCTGGCTTGGCCGCTGCGACGACCTAGGCACCGCTGACAGTCGGAGGCAAGCCGATGCTGATGGATGGCCTGTACAAGGATGCATATGTGAAGCGTAATGCGCAATGGTTGACGTCTCGCGCTGAGCTCATTGTGAAGTTCGTTTCCGATTATCGGATCGGGTGGGCGGAAGAGCGGATTTCAAGTCGTGGCCGTGGACCCAAAAGTCTTGTGGAGGGCGGCAATGTCGCTTGAGGCGCGCATCTCAAGGCTGGAGGATATTAAACGTCTTCGTGAGAGGGTCGTCGAGTTCTTCGAGCATTGTGACACCGGTGGTTCGACCGGCGAGGCTTACAATCCGAAAGCGCTTGCTTCGCTATTCTTCCCTAATGGTTGCTTTGAAAGCGGCGATCTCAGGTGCATTGGAAGGCCTGCAATGGAGGAGCTGTTCGCAGATTTGGCGCAGGCCTTCTGCCTTCACTATGCAGGCAATTATGTATTCGACGTGCGCCCCGGAAGTGATACGGCTTACGGTCACTGGAGCGCATGGGAAACTCCCGTTCTATCAGGCAAGGCCGTTTGGGGCTGTTTCGTTCACCGACACTCTTATCGGAAGCGGGATGGTGAGTGGTATTGGTTAAATTGGGATCAGGCGATCAAGTTCTTTGTTCCTGTATCTGACAGCTGGGAGCAGGCCGATCGCATCGTGGAGCAGCGCCTCTCACACGGAGCCTAGTTGTCGGCCGACAGCTACGGGTTGGGTTGGTAATTGCTGCCGCTTAGTTGGGAGCTGAACTGGTTCGTTGTGGTTTGACGAAATCGTTTCTCATTGAACCTGCCGCGGCTACATCAACTTTGCCTGCAAAGTGTCTTCCCCGCAGGGAGCTGAATTGGCCGCCTTCTGTAACGTCCATCAGGACAGCGGTCGCGGGCGGGGCGCCATTTCCGAATCGAGGATCAGTCGCCCGTCGATTCGGCTATCAACCGCTTCACATATTCTGAAGCTTCCTCCATATGCGCTTTCATGAGCGCGCGCACGCGCTCGCTGTCGCGCGCGCGGGCGGCCTTGGCGATCTCCGCGTGAATCTTGACGTTGGCGCATCCGAATCTTGTGTGCTCTTCAGGGGGCGTCTGGGTGCTGAAGACAACCAGCCGACGAAGCATCTCGTTGATCAGGTCGCATGCGAAGCGCAGAAAAGGATTGGGGTTTGCGGCAGCCTGGATGTCGTGAAAGTCGAGATCCGCCTGGCGTTGACGAACCAGAAGAGACGGCTCCTGCGAGATAGGCTGGCACGTTTCGATGTTGTGCTCCAGCGCGTCGAGCTGCTCGTTCGACAGAAACGGCACCGAGCCGGCAGCCAATTCGGGCTCCAGCAGGCGCCGCGCCGCATAGATGTCCTCCATGCTGACTTCTTTGAAGAACAGGTAGTTCTGCAACAGCTGAAAGGTGCGCTCGAGCGGGACCTCCATGATCGTTGCCCCGCCAGTCGGGCCGGTGCTGATGGTGATCAGTCCCTCTGATTTTCTATACCTCAAGTATGCCCGAGCGTTTCGTCCTCACTGTCCGCCTGAAGGATGGTTTCCGACAGGAGCACTGCGGCTCTTTGAAGTGGAGGGATGAAGCGGTCAAGCTCCGTAAAGCTGACTCGCGCCACCGGCACCGATACGCCGAGGCAGGCTATCAGGTCTCGGTCTGGAGAAACGATGGGAACAGCACAGCCGACGACGCCCTTTACGTATTCCTCATTGGTCTTGGCCCAACCGCAACGGCGTGTCTCCGCGAGCAGCTTCAACAGAGTGTCGCAGTCCACGATAGTGTTATCCGTGTACTGCGTC
This sequence comes from Bradyrhizobium sacchari, assembly GCF_002068095.1. Lineage (GTDB taxonomy): Bacteria > Pseudomonadota > Alphaproteobacteria > Rhizobiales > Xanthobacteraceae > Bradyrhizobium > Bradyrhizobium sacchari. The sequence continues at coordinate 30,738 of NZ_LWIG01000001.1, forward strand.
AGAGTGAGCGAACGGCACAATCTCTCGCGGGCTCTCTCGCGTAACCGGCTCATGTAGATCTTTCCAGTCGATGTACAGTGAAGTGGAGCAGCCTCGCCGGGATTGAATTGAAGTCCCTGTGGCTGAGACACGCGTACGCTGTCAACGTAGACGACGGCGTTGTCGCGAACGACGCCGATCTCGCACTGTTCGCCGATTTCGCCGGCAACCGCGCGGAGCACCGCATGCCGCCGCGCCGTACGAAAAGCCGCGCCGATGACTTTGGCGGACAGCGTGACCAACTGATTGCCTACCACGTAGCGCTTCGATCCCAGCGCCTTCTGAAGCAGGCCGCGTTCTTCCAGATTTCCGACAAGCCGATGGGCCGTCGGAATCGGCAATGCGAGCGCGTTCGCGATCTCCGCGACCGAGACGGCTTTCGTCTGATTGGCGACATAACCCACGATGGCGAAGGTTCGGTCGAGAGGTCCAACGGACTTTTCTTGATCTGGCATGTGAATCTTCCCAGGAAGCAGGTTAAAATATTATCATTTTTCGGAATAAATCCTACTGAAATACGACAATAATGTTTGAGCGTGTTGGCGAGTTGCTCATATCGTTGGCGTCACCGCCATCTGATCGGACTTTGTGCATTGCACCAGCCGAGCGTGGAGAGGGCGCGGCTAAACCCCGAATTCGGCCAGTGCGGACGACCAAGAGGAGATGGAATGTCTCGTCATTACGACGTGGAAACTGTGCGCAAGGAATTCCCGGTAGCCGATAGGATGGTCTATCTCGACTCCGGCTTTCAAACGCCGTTGGCGCGGCCCGTAATGGCTGCGATCGAAACTTTCCTTCGTGAAGGTCTGGAGACGGCCGGACCGAAAAGCGTATGGCTCGATCGGGTCGAGCAAACGCGCGCCAAAGTCGCCCGTTTGCTTGGGGTGTCGGCCGACGAAATAGCCTTCACCAAGAACACGTCGGAAAGCATGAACATCGCGGCGAACGCGCTGCCTTTGCGATCCGGCGACAATGTTCTGATGATCCATGGCGATCATCCGAACAACGCCTATGCCTTTCTCAATTTGAAGAAGAAGGGCGTCCAGATCGACTTCCTTCCGATGACGGATGTCGTAAACGCCGACACTTTCCTTCCTCACATCGACGAGAAGACCCGCGCGATCTCCCTGTCGTACGTTACTTTCCACGCCGGACATCGCTTCGACATCGAGAGCATCGGCGCTCTCTGCGCGGACAAGAAGCTCTACTTCGTCGTTGACGTCATGCAGGCGATCGGGGTCGTTCCGATCGACGCGAAAGCCATCCAGGCAACCTTCGTTGGCTCCGGGAGTCACAAGGGATTGCTTGTCCCTCAAGGTCTCGGATTGCTCTATTGGGACAAGGCACGGAAGGAACTTGAGCCTGCCTATCTCGCCGCTGCCAGCCTCGCCGAGAGTCCTCAAGATTTCATCGCTCGTCCCGACCGCTTGGCGCCAGCTCCCAGCGCGCGACGCTTCGAACTCGGAAACTTCAACCTTCCTGCAGTTCACGCGCTCGGAGCCTCGCTCGATATGATCGAGCACATAGGCGTGAAGAATATCCAGAACCATTGCTTCGATCTCGGTGATCATCTCATCGCTCAGCTGGACGAACTCGACGTCAGTCTCGTCGGTCCGCGTCAGCGGCAACATCGCTCGCCTCATATCTACGTCGTTGGCCTGCCCGCGACAGAATGGCTCAGCTACTTCGAGGAGAATGGCGTGCGTGTTTCCCCAGAGCGCGACGGCATCCGTGTGTCGTTCGGCATGTTCAACACGGTCGCCGATGTCGATCGCCTGGTGCATCTCATCCGTAGACGCCGATCAAGAAAGTCATTCAGGGCCGCTTAGGGCCTAGCAAGGGAGCAGTTCGAGTCAACGCGTGCGAAGCAGCGGCAAGATCCCGCCCAAGGGCGAAGACGTTGCCCTTCCGCTTACCGGCGTGTTGAAGGAGAGGATCGCGCGTTGAAATAGCGCGTTCGATGAGTGCCGGCACAAACCGCGCGAGGACCCTGCGGAGCATGGTCCTCGAGCACACCCGCAATCGTGAGAGGTTCGCGATGTTCGGAGTTCTTCTTGAAAAGACCATGGACGGCCAGCGATACATCGATTGGCTTCTTTCGGGTCTTGGTTGGACGTTGGCGCTTGCCTTTTTCGGTTGGTGGATTGCCTTCGCGATCGGGGTTGTCGTCGGCATAGGTCGAACCGTACGAAGTTCCTTCTTCGGGGGCTTGGCGCGACTGTACGTGGAGATCTTCCGGAACATCCCCGTCCTCGTGCAGATGTTCCTCTGGTACTTCGTCCTGCCCGAGCTTCTTCCGAGTGCCATGGGTGACTGGATAAAGCAGATACCCCCGCCCTGGGGATCTTTCTTTCCGGCCTTGTGGTGCCTGAGCCTGTACACCGCCGCGCGCATCGCAGAACAGGTTCGCGCAGGCATCGAAGCCTTGCCTAAGGGGCAACCTGAAGCGGCTGCCGCACTCGGACTAAGCAGATATCTGACCTATCGCCACATCATCCTGCCGCAGGCACTCCGCCTCATCGTGCCAAGCCTGACGAGCGAGGTGATGGGCATCTACAAGAATACGTCCGTTGCCCTGACCATCGGCATGATGGAACTGACCGCCCAGGCGCGACAAATCAGCGACGCTACATTCCAAACCTTCACGGCATTCGGGGCCGCCACGCTGATCTATCTCACTTTGGCTCTGATCGCCTACCAGACGATGATGCTCATTGACAGAGCGGTGCGCATTCCCGGTACCGCACCAGGCAGGGAAGCCGTGGGATTAGATATCGACGATTCGATCCTCGAAAGTCCTCTGCCTGGCAATATGGAGGTCGTGAAATGAACAGCCTCGACTTCTCGATCGTCGCTCAGGCATGGCCCTATTTATGGTCAGGATTGCTGCTCTCGCTTTCTCTGACAGTAGCTGCGTTCCTAATCGGAATGCTTCTTGGAACGCTCTTCGCCCTCGTGCAGCACTTTGAGCTCCGCATTCTGAGCCAAGTTGTCCGTAGCTACGTCGCCCTGATGCGATCGATTCCGCTCATTCTAGTCCTGTTTTGGTTCTTCTTCCTCGTACCGATTGTTCTGGGTCACCTGTCAGGCAATGGTCGTCCGATTCCAACCGGTGCCACCTATACGGCGCTCATCACGTTCGGCCTGTTCGAGGCCGCCTACTATTCGGAGATCATCCGCGTCGGGTTGCGCGCAGTGAACAAAGGACAATTCGAAGCTTGCCAGGCTCTCGCCTTGTCGACATTCGATACATATCACCATGTCGTCCTGCCGCAGGTGTTCCGGGTGGCCAGCCCGATCATACTCAGCCAGACAATTATTCTGTTTCAGGATACGTCCCTCGTCTACGTTCTATCGCTCACCGATCTCCTTGGTGCGGCTTCGAAGCTTGCGCAGCTTAACGGTCGGCTCGTCGAGATGTACCTCGCAGCAGCCGCTGTCTATCTCATCCTAAGTTCCGTCGCGTCTCAATTCGTCGCCTCGCTCCGCAAGAGGTACGCGGTCGCGGGCACGTACCGATAGTCAATGGCCTGTCGTTCCTTAGTCTCTACAACCTGGAGATCAGCATGCAGCAAGAGCGCGCAGTTAACCCATACGACCGGTTTCCGATGGTCATCGTAGAGCACCTCATCAAGCGGTTCGGCAGCTTCAACGCCCTGAGCGACGTAAACCTCACCGTCGCAAGGGGTGAAAAGATTGTGCTCTGCGGGCCGTCGGGCTCAGGGAAGTCGACACTGATCCGCTGCATCAACCACATCGAAAAGCACGATTACGGTCGGATCGTCGTCGATGGAGTTGAACTGACAGATCGGATTCGGGACATCAACAGCGTTCGCTGCGAGGTCGGAATGGTCTTCCAGAGTTTCAACCTGTTTCCGCATCTCTCGGTGGTCGAAAATTGCATGCTGGCTCCGCTGAAAGTCAGGGGCCTTCCTCAGTCCGAGGCCCTTGACCGGGCAATGGCGCTGCTGAGGAAGGTCCGAATCCACGATCAAGCCAAGAAGTATCCAGCGCAATTGTCGGGCGGTCAGCAGCAGCGTGTCGCCATCGCTCGCGCCTTGTGCATGCAGCCAAAGATCATGCTGTTCGACGAGCCGACGTCTGCCCTCGATCCGGAAATGGTTAAGGAGGTGCTCGAAACCATGGTCGAACTCGCTAACGACGGCATGACGATGGTTTGCGTCACTCACGAAATGGGCTTTGCGCGTGAAGTTGCGGATCGTGTGGTCTTCATGGATTGCGGCTCAATCGTGGAAGAGGGTGATCCGAGCACCTTCTTCCGCGCGCCGAACACGGAACGGGCGAGGGTCTTCCTCAACCAGATTGTTCACTGAGGTCGTGCCTGGCCCGATCATCATCGTTTCAACCAACAAGATGCAAAGATGCGTCTCACTCGAACAGAGGGGTTCCATGTATAGAATGCCTGCATTGCTTTCCGCGATTGCGATCGTTGTATTTTCGGTCTCGGCAGCTCAGGCCGGACCAACGCTCGACAACATCCGGTCGAAAAAGGCGATCACCATCGGCTACCGCGAAACTTCGATTCCCTTTTCCTATCTCGGTTCTGACCAGAAGCCTGTTGGTTTTTCCGTGGACCTGTGCGCGCACGTCGTCGATCGTCTGAAGGCCGATCTCGGCGCCCCAGATCTTCAGGTCAAGCTCACACCGGTCAACTCGTCCAATCGTATCCCGCTGATCCTCAACGGCACGATCGACATCGAGTGCGGCGGCACTGCCAGCAGCAAGCAGCGACTGGAACAGGTCTCATTCAGCGTTTCAACCTTCGCCAGCCAAACGGCTTGGCTTACAAAGGTGTCGAGCGGGCTGAAGACCCCGAAGGACTTGAAGGGAAAAACTATTGTCGTCACACAGGGGTCCGATGCTCTCGGCATTGCCAAAGGCATTTCGCAGGATGACAATCTCAATCTTATTATCTTGCAAGCCAAGGACCATGCGGAATCATTGCTATTACTGACCACGGGGCGTGCAGCGGCGTGGGTCGAAGCCGACATTCTCTTGGCCGGTATGAGGGCGGACTATTCCAATCCTGCTGACCTCACCTTCCTGAAAGCCAACTACGGCACGATCTATTATTACGGTCTGATGTTCTCGAAGGATGATCCCGACTTCAAGAAGGTGGTCGACGACGTTCTCTCGAAGCTCATGGCTTCCGGCGAGTTCACCAAAATCTACGACAAATGGTTCATGGCTGCGATCCCGCCGAAGAGCATCAATCTCGGCTTCCCGATGACTGACGCCCTTAAAGAACGCGTTGCCCATCCCAACGATCTCGTCAACAACTGATCTTGCCGCTCCGCGGTCAAGAAGGGGCGGCTGGCCAACACCAGACATGCACCATGATCTAACGCTTGGCGCGATCACATATGGAACGCAAGCGACTGTCTTACCTGAAGGGAGCCCAGAATGAGTAGAGCGGCGGTCGGCTGGGAAACAATGACGGACTCCGATCGAAAGATCGCACAATGGGTCGAGGAGACCCCTTTTGTGGATACCCATGAGCATTTGATTGAGGAGAGTCAGCGGCTTTTCGGAGCGATCCATCCTCGAACATTGCCATGCAACGACTGGGCCTATCTATTCAGGTCCTATACCGCCGAGGATCTGGTGGTTGCCGGCTTGCCAGCTGCCGACCTGCGAAGGTTTCTCGGACCAGATCTCACGAGCCAGGAAAAATATCGGTTGATCGCCCCCTATTGGGAGCGCATCCGCCACACCGGCTACGCACAGGCGCTGCGCCATACGTTTCGCGGCGTTTACGGTGAAGACGACCTGAACGCCGAGAGCCTGCCCCGCATCGCCGAGAAATACCGTGAAACCGTTCAGCCCGGTTTTTATGCACGCATTCTGGGCCTGGCAAACATCAAGGGCTGCCACGTCAATTCGCTACAGCGCATCTTCATGGAGACCGAGCAGCCGGACTTGCTCGATCACGACATTAGCATCCTTCAATTGTGCCGATGTAGCGCTGCTGACTTCGCGTGGGTGGAATCCGAGACAGGCAGGCGGCCGACGACTCTCGATGAGTGGCTCGAGGTCATCGACTTCTACTTCACAACATATGGCGCCAAGGCGGTGGCTGTAAAATCGCAAATCGCCTATTCGCGCGCTCTAAATTTTGAGCCAGTCACAAAGGCTCATGCGGCCAGGCTATTTCCACACCATGCTGACAGAATCGGCGCATTGCACGCGCTCGGTCCTGAGGACCTCAAGGCGCTGCAGGATTTTTTATTCCGCTATTGCATCGGCAAGGCCGGCGTGTACGGCTTGCCGGTCAAACTGCACACCGGCGTTTTGGCTGGCTACGGCGTGATGCAACTCGCCCGTACTCACAAAAATGCCTCAGACGTCTGCCGCCTGCTGCAGGATTTTCCTGAAACCCGTTTCGTCCTGATGCATATCGGATACCCATACGAGCACGAATTTATCGCGTTGGCTAAACATTATCCTAATGCTACGATCGACATGTGCTGGGCATGGATTATCAATCCAGTAGCGGGTGTTCGATTTCTAAAGGAATTTCTGGTCGCGGTTCCGTCGAATAAGATATTCACTTTCGGCGGGGACTATGTCGCTGTTGAACCGATTTACGGCCATGCATTCGTTGCGCGTCGAGGCATCGCACAAGCTATCTCGGAATTGGTAGCTGAAGGCTGGATTGCTCTCGAGGACGCCCGTGACCTGATAGACCGGATCATGCGCGGCAACGCACTTCAGTTCTTTCGGAAGGGGCGTCGAGAGGATGCGACCCAGCCGTGAAAGGCGGACAATCGCTTTGAAAGTTTGCTGATGTTCTGCGTCGGGCAACCACTCAGAGCAACTGTGCGAAGTCACGCTTAGTCTTGGCGGCAGATTCGTGCTCGGGAAACTGCGCTAGATTGACTCGCCGACAAAGTTGTCCGCCGGAAGGAGCAATTGATTGGCTCCTGCAAGTAGGAACGTCCATCAGGACAGCGGTCGCGGGCGGGGCGCCATTTCCGAATCGAGGATCAGTCGACCGTCGAGTCGGCCATCCAGCCGCTTCACGTATTCTGAAGCTTCCTCCATGTGCGCTTTCATGAGCGCGCGCACGCGCTCGCTGTCGCGCGCGCGAGCGGCCTTGGCGATCTCCGTGTGAATCTTGACGTTGGCGCATCCGAATCTCGTGTGCTCTTCAGGAGGCGTCTGGGTGCTGAAGACAACCAGCCGACGAAGCATCTCGTTGATGAGCTCGCATGCGAAGCGCAGAAAGGGATTGGGGTTTGCTGCAGCCAGAATGTCGTGAAAGTCGAGATCGGCCTGGCGTTGACGAACCAGAAGCGACGGCTCCTGCGAGGCAGGCTGACACGTCTGAATGTTCTGCTCCAGCGCCGCGAGCTGTTCGTCTGACAGAAATGGCACAGAGCCGGCAGCCAATTCCGGCTCCAGCAAACGCCGCGCCGCATAGATGTCCTCCATGCTGACCTCTTTGAAGAACAGGTAGTTCTGCAGCAGCTGAAAGGTGCGCTCGAGCGGGACCTCCATGATTGTTGCCCCGCCGGTCGGGCCGGTGCTGATGGTGATCAGTCCCTGCACCTCGAGGGACTTAAGAGCCTCGCGGATCGTGCTCTTGCTAACTGAAAATAGCCGCTGAAGCTCCTTCTCCATGGGAAGCTTGTCGCCCGGACGAAGGTTCTTCTGGGTGATCAGCTGCTTGATCTCTTCGGTAACGAGATCGGCCCGCTTTTGAATTTTCAGCCGCCCCACTGGCCGCGGCGATTTTTCCAGTTCGACCGTCATTCCCGAATTCTCCAAAGCGACCAATAGGATCCTGGGCCGGCTGCGGGGGCGAACTGGCTTGGGGCCAGGCCAAAGAACCGACTCATGGATTGACACTTTTCCCATAATAGGCATATTCATGCAAATCCGGTTTATAATGATAAATAGAATAGACCGGTCGGATGAGGGAGCGAGCATGGCGATCGAGCGGAATATCCCGGAAATCTGGGCGGCAATTCACACGCCCTTCGATGCATCCGGTGCCATCGACGAGGCCGGAGTCCGCCGGAACGTCCGCCACTACATCGCGACCGGATTGGCAGGGGTGTTCTGCAATGGGCTGATCGGCGAAGTCTGGTCGCTCACGCTGCTGGAGAGAAAGCGTGTCATCGAGGTCATTGCGGACGAGGCGGGGGGGCGCCTCGGGATTTCCGTGGTGATCTCGGGTCCCTCGGTGGAGGGAACCATCGATCTCGGCGAGCATGCGCGTCGGCTTGGCGTCAGCCACGCCGTGCTCATGGTCCCAACGTCCGGGCCGCGATCCGCTGCGCAGCAGTTCGCCTATCTGAACCACGTCTGTGTCCGCTTGGAGATGCCGATCGTCATCTTCAACGCACGCACCGCCGCGGGCAGCCCATTGGATCCCGGCGTTTTCACTCAGCTCTGCTCCCTACCCAATCTCAAGCTCTTGAAGACGACAGGCAATGCAGCCGAGAACGCGGTGCTTCGCCAGGCCGCGCGAAACGGCGTGCTGGTGTCGGACCCGCTGGAAGAGAACTTCTTCGCCAACATGCAGGCCGAGGGGCAGTCGATCCTCTACGCCGACCCCGAGCCTTACCTCTACCAACGCGGCGAGTTTCGCCCGATCGCGGAATACGTGGCTCTGTTGGCGGCTGGACGGACGGAAGAAGCGGCACGCATCTGTGCTTCACTCGCGCCGCAACGGATCATCTTCAACAAGTGGATCATGGACCCGCTGAAGCGCGGTCACATGCCGAACGCGGCGGTCAAGCATTGGTGCGATCTGATCGGCCTTGCCGGCGGCGCCGTGCGCTCGCCAGTCACGCCGCTGTCCGCTGCTGAAAAACGAGAGCTGGAAGCCGACCTCATTGCATGTGGTGCGCTTGGCCTACTGTCTGCTGCCGAACGAATGTCGTCGTGACTTGCTGATTGTAATCTTCAACGGAGGGGAACATGACTTTGAAGCCTGTTGACCGTCGCTCGGTGCTCCAGATGCTGGCCGCTGCCGGCTCCGCACCATTGGTTCTCAAGAGTACCGTTGCCCGTGCCGAGACGCCGCTGACCGTCGGAATCCTCTACTCCGGCTCCAAGCAGGATTATGGCTTCAACCAGTCCCACGCACAGGCCGCCGCGGCGCTGAAGAAGCTGCCCGGCATCAAGGTGATCGAGGAGGAGCGCGTTCCGGAAACGATCGCGGCCCAGCGCAGCATGGAAGGCATGATCCGTCAGGACGGCGCTCAACTCATCCTTGCGACCTCGTTTGGCTATTTCAAGCCGCACGTTCTGGAAATGGCGGCCAAGTATCCGGATGTCACCTTCGCTCACACCGGCGGCGTGTGGACGGCGGGCATGCCCGAGAACATCGGCACGTTCTACGCCTACATCTTCGAGGCGCAGTACATTTCGGGAGTCGTCGCTGGCCACATGACGAAGAGCAAGAAGCTCGGCCTCGTCGCTGCAAAGCCGACGCCCAATCTTCTGCGCAGCATCAACGCGTTTGCGATCGGTGCGCGTTCAGTCGATCCGGCCATTCAGGTGCAGGTCATCTTTACTGGCGACTGGGTGCTTCCTGTGCGTGAGGCGGAGGCGACGAACACGCTGGTCGACCAGGGGGCCGACGTCATCGCCGCCCAGGTCGACAGCCCGAAAGTCGTGATCGAGACGGCGGAGAAGCGCGGCGTCATGTCGTGCGGCTACCACTCTAGTCAGGCCGATGTGGCTCCCAACGGCTATCTCACGGGGGCCGAGTGGAACTGGATCACGCCGTATCTTGTCTATGCCGGCAGCGTGCGTGGCGGCAAGAAGCCCGAGCCCTACCTCCGTGCCGGCCTTGGCGATCATTTCGTCAAGAACAGTCCGTTTGGAAAACTCGTTACAACTGAGGCGCGCGCGGCGGCTGAGACGGCGCGGGCAGACCTCATCGGCGGCACGCGCGTGATCTACAGCGGCCCGCTCAAGGACAACAAGGGTAACGTCGTCATCCCTGCCGGCGTCTTCCAGAGCAGCAACGACCGTGCGCTCGACGGCATCAATTATCTTGTCGAAGGCATCATTGGCCAAGTCTAGGAGGCGCTCTTGTCTTCGATTTCCGGAATCGAATCCGTGCCTTCGAAGCCGCTGGTAACCGCATCTCAACTGAGTGTGGCCTTGCCTGTCCTGGCGGTGCTGCTCGCCTCCGCCATCTTCGCGGCCTTCGTGGCCCTGTACGGGCAGAACCCCGCCACGGTGTTCGGTCTGATCGTCCAGGGCGGCTTCGGTAGCAGCTTCGCCTGGCAGGATACCTTGTCACGCGCAGCTCCTTTGGTCCTCGTGGGCCTCGCCGTTGCGATCCCCGCGCAAGCGGGGCTGGTGATTATCGGCGGCGAGGGGGCCTTGGTGCTCGGCGGGCTCGCGGGTGCCGTCGTGACGTTGCCGTTCGCAGGAGCGCACGCGCTTCCCATGCAACTCCTGATGTTGCTGGCCGGCGGCTTGATCGGAGGACTCTGGTTCGGTCTGGCGGGTGTGCTCCGTCAATTTCGCGGCGTCAATGAAACGATCTCGAGCCTGCTGCTGTCCTATATCGGAATCGCCGTCTTCCACCACCTGACCGAAGGTATGTTGCGCGATCCGGCAAGTCTCGACAAGCCGTCGACCCATCCTATCGATCCCTCCTACATGCTGCCGACGCTGCCAGGCGTGGGCGTCCACGCCGGCCTTGCCGTCAGTCTCTTGCTGGCGATCGCCGCACATGTCGTGCTCCGTTACACCCGCTGGGGGTTTGCGCTGCGAGTGGTGGGCGGAAGTGCGCGGGTCGCGAGGATGATTGGCCTTGCGGTGAATCGCTGGATCATCGGTGCCTCGGTTGTGGCAGGCGGCATGGCGGGAATTGCCGGCGCGATCGAGGTGGCGGCAGTGCAGGGGACGGCCAACTCCTCGCTCATCGTTGGCTATGGCTATAGCGGAATCCTGGTCGCGTTCCTGGCGCGACATCAACCGCTTGCGATTGTTGCTGTCGCGCTGTTGATCGGCGGCATGCAGGCAAGCGCCAGCCTGTTGCAACGACGTCTCGGACTTCCGGATGCGACGATGCTGGTGTTTCAGGGTCTGATCTTCATCTGCGTCCTCGTCGCGGATGCAATCGCGCAACAACTCCGAGAAACGACGCGGAGGTAAAGACATGGACGCTGCATCAATCGGCTGGCTTGCGCTGCCGCTCGCGATCCTGGGTGGGGCGATCCGTGTGTCGACACCCTTCATTTTCGTGAGCATCGGTGAGCTGATCACCGAGAAGTCGGGCCGTATCAATCTTGGCCTCGAAGGTACGCTGATGCTCGGCGCAATGGCGGGATACGCGATCTCCTACCTCTCCGGCTCGCCCTGGCTCGGCGTGCTTTCCGCGGGACTTGCCGGAATGGCCTTCGGCCTCCTGCATGGCCTGCTGTGCAGTGTGAAGCGCGTCAACGACACCGCAATTGGCATCAGCCTGATAGTGCTGGGTACGGGCCTCGCGTTCTTCCTGGGCAAACCCTTGATCGAGCCCAAGGCGCCGCCGCTTCCCTCGATCGCACTCGGATTCTGGTCGAGCGTACCGCAGGTGCGAGCTGCGCTGGACGTCAACGCACTGTTCTTCGTCGGAATTGCATTGGCTTTCGCGGTCTACGTCTTCCTGAACAGGACCGGCTGGGGGCTGATGCTGCGCACGGTGGGAGACAGCGAGGATGCGGCACGCGCGCTTGGGTTTCCTGTATTGCGGGTGCGCATCGTTGCGACCATGGCGGGCGGCTTTCTCGCCGGCATCGGCGGCAGCTTCCTATCGCTTTCGTATCCGGGGAGCTGGAGCGAAGGCCTGTCGAGTGGCCAAGGCATCATGGCCGTCGCGCTCGTCATCTTTGCCCGCTGGCGTTCGATCAACGCCCTCGGCGCATCGCTCCTGTTCGGTGGGGCCGGCGCTCTTGGTCCTGCGCTCCAGGGCGTTGGCGTGACCGGCTACTACTACCTGTTCAATGCGGCCCCCTACATTCTGACCCTCGCAATCATGGTGGCGTCGACGTCACGGGCTGCTCCGTTCGCCGATGCCCCGGGCGAGCTCAAACTTCACCGGTGAGAAGCGTCGTGACGAGAATTCATCCTCGGAGGATAGTCCGATGAGCGTTCCGCAAGTCGAGCTCAAGAACATGACGAAGCGTTTCGGGGCGAACCTCGCCCTGAACAATGTATCGCTGCTGATCGGCTCGGGCACCGTCCACGCGCTGCTCGGGGAGAACGGCGCTGGGAAGAGCACGTTGGTCAAATGCCTGGTGGGCTTTTACCATCCGGACGAGGGTCACATCCAGGTGGATGGGCGCGAGCACCGGCTGAACTCGCCGAAGGATGCCGATGCGCTCGGCATCGGCATGGTGTATCAGCATTTCACGCTCGTGCCGTCCATGACGGTGGCGCAGAATCTCGTGGTCAGCGGTGCGAGATTGCCGGCCTATATCAACTGGCAAAGCGAGCTGAGGCGGCTGGGCGAAGTCACCAGGAAGCTTCCTTTTCACGTACCACTCGACGTACGCGTCTCGCAGCTCTCTGCGGGCGAGAAGCAGAAGGCCGAGATCGTCAAGCAACTCTATCTCGGGCGCAAGCTCCTCATCCTGGACGAACCGACGTCAGTGCTGACGCCGGCAGAAGCCGATGAAGTGCTCGGCCATGTTCGCAGCCTGGCACGGACGGGCGAACTCAGCGCCATCCTGATCAGCCACAAGTTCCATGAAGTGCGCCGATTCGCCGACGACGTGACGGTATTGCGTCGAGGCGCGTCGGTGAGAACGGGCGCCGTCGCCGATTTGACTGATGACGCTCTGGCAGAAGCTATGATCGGAGAGCCCGTCAGCAAGATGGTGCAGCACGCGCCAAAATCACAGCCGAAGTCCGATATTGTCCTCTCCATCAGTGACCTCCGCGTGAACGGCGACAATGGTCTTCCCGCTGTGAAAGATCTCTCGCTCGAAGTGCGGGCAGGCGAGATTGTCGGGATTGCCGGGGTATCCGGAAACGGTCAGTTGGAGTTGGTCGAGGCCCTGATGGGGCAGCGGGATCGGAGCGGTACGATGACCGTCTCCGGCTCATCGTTCAACGGTACGCGACAGGAAATCGCTCGCCTCGGCGTCTATGGACTGCCGCAAGAGCCCCTGAAGAACGCCTGCGTTGATCGCATGTCACTGGCCGAGAACCTTGCCCTGCGCAATTTCGATCGGGTGCCGCTCTGCCGTGGCATCGCGATGAACTACGGCGCGCTCGCAGACCAGGCCGAGAGGCTGGTCGCACAATTTCGTGTCAAGGCTCCTGGCCTGAACGCAAGCATGAGCGCGCTGTCCGGTGGCAATGTTCAACGCGCTGTCCTGGCGCGAGAGCTCACGCAGGACGTTCGATTGCTGGTCGCGTCCAATCCGACATTCGGCCTTGATTTCGTTGCGTGCGAAGAAACGTACCGTCGGATCCTCGAGGCCCGGAACGGCGGAGCCGCAGTGCTGCTCATCTCGGAGGATCTCGACGAGTTGCTTGGCCTCGTCGACAGGGTCCTCGTCATGAGCGCGGGTCGCATCGTCCATGAAGTATCAGCCGAGGGCGCCGACAAGCGCGTGATCGGCAAATACATGGCAGGACTGAAAGCGGCCTGACTTGAGGCGCGGGTCTTATCAGAAACAAGAAGGAGACGTTCGTGGTCACGCAGATCAATCATTTCATCAATGGCAAGGAGGTCTCGGGGGGCACCGAACGTAGCTTTCCGGTCTTCAACCCGGCAACGGGCGAGCAAACGGGCCGTGTTGTAGCCGCCAATGGGGCGGTGGTTGCGGACGCGGTGTCCGCCGCCAGCAAGGCAGCGCAGGGGTGGGCCGACACGACGCCTCTACGGCGTGCACGCGTGCTCAATCGATTTCTGCGGATTCTCGAGGATCGCGCAAGTCAGCTCGCCGACGTGATCGTCTCCGAGCATGGCAAGGTTCACTCCGACGCTCTCGGCGAAGTTCAGCGCGGAATGGAGGTTGTCGAGTTTGCCACGGCCGCTCCACAGCTCCTCAAGGGCGAGCTCACCGAGAATGTCGGTACCCGCGTCGACAGCTATTCTACCCGCCAACCGCTCGGTGTTGTCGCCGGGATAACGCCCTTCAATTTCCCTGTCATGGTTCCGATGTGGATGTTCCCGGTCGCTCTCGCCTGCGGAAATGCGTTCATTCTGAAGCCATCTGAGCGCGCCCCATCGGCGTCGCTCATCATGGCGGAGTGGTTGAAGGAAGCCGGTCTGCCGGACGGTGTGTTCAACGTGGTGCAAGGCGACAAGGAAGCTGTCGATGCGTTGCTGCATCACCCGGATATTTCGGCGATCAGTTTCGTAGGCTCCACACCCATCGCGCAGACCATCTATTCGACGGCCGCGAATACCGGGAAGCGCTGCCAGGCGCTCGGTGGCGCCAAGAACCACATGATCGTGATGCCCGATGCCGACATGGATCAGGCGGTCGATGCGTTGATGGGGGCCGCTTACGGTTCCGCCGGCGAACGCTGCATGGCGATTTCGGTTGCCGTGCCGGTCGGCGAGGGCACGGCGGACAAGCTGATTTCCGCGCTCGAACCCAAGGTCCGAGGCCTGAGGATCGGGCCGGGTACCGACCGCGAAACGGAGATGGGGCCTCTCGTCACGAAGCAGCACCTGGAGAAGGTCCGGAGCTATATCGATGCCGGTGTCGCCGAGGGTGCAAAGTTGCTGGTCGACGGACGCAAGTTCAGGATGCAGGGTTATGAGAATGGTTTCTTCGTGGGCGGAAGCCTGTTCGACCATGTCAAGCCGAACATGAAGATCTACAAGGAAGAGATCTTCGGACCTGTGCTTTCAGTAGTTCGAGCGCCGGACTACGCGACGGCCGCGCGCATGATCAATGAACACGAATTCGGCAATGGTACCGCCATCTTCACGCGTGATGGCGATGCCGCGCGTGAATTCGCGCATCAGATCAAAGTCGGAATGGTCGGCATCAACGTTCCGATTCCGGTGCCGATGGCCTTCCACTCGTTCGGTGGATGGAAAGCATCGATCTTCGGCGACCACCACATGCACGGCCCTGAAGGCGTCCGCTTCAATACGCGAATGAAGACGGTCACCAGCCGCTGGCCAACCGGAATACGAGCCGGTGCTGAATTTGTCATGCCGACCATGTCATGACGGCGTCTGAAGTTACATGTGTCTCTGTTCTCCCAAACTGCGAGGGCCCTCGGCCCTCGTTTCTTTTTCGGGCCGTTTCACTGGCGGGAGTCTCAGAGCGAGAATGCCGCAGACAGTTGTGCACCCGCAGTGCGGACGGACCTCATCTTTTTTCAGATTGCTTATTCGTTCGAATGAGGCGAAGCTGAAGTTTCGGTACGGGCGCGATATCTCATTGTACAACACGGGAATTGTCGCACCCGACACCGGTCCTTAGTGCCCCCCGACGATGCCGACGGATGCGAGAGCGCCGGCCTTCAGCGAACTGGTCACGAATACAGTCCGCGAGCAGCCTGGGATGAGCTTGGCCTCACGCCGCGACACGAGCGCTTGCCCAACCACCCTTGCGACGAGCCCTCCGCTTGCGGACGATGAGCCCTTCCTCGCGATATAGCCGGATAAGATTGTTCCCCGACGGCTCGTGCTCCGGCCTCGCGTCCCAGTAGAGACAAACAGCGGGCGGTACCTCAAAACCTAGCCGCTCGCTGGCGAACTCGCGCAGCCGACCACCGAGAGCCACGTCAGGAGGGGATGGAGTGATAGCGGATCATCTTCCGATCCGCCCCCACCATGAGCACGCCCGCCGTTCCGACAGGCGCATGACCTAGCGCTACGCCCCTACCGAAACAGGTAGTCTAATGATTCTGACCAATGTTTTAACAACCTATGACCGAAAGGTGCGTCGGTGTTAAACGCAAAGGTATGCAGCAATGCAATGAAGAACGCGGTTGACCTACTACACATCGCGAGATTTATTCGGAAGTATGATGTCGACGCGTCTCAAAGGGGCATAAAGCTTTCGCTGGGCGTTGACTTTAGAGAATACGTCTCGATCACTGAGTCGACGCCGACAAAGGGGCGTACATCTCCAATTTTTAGACCTGACCGCTCGCCGATTGAATCCGAGGAAGGATTTTGGGTCGTTGGTCGTGACAAGCGCAACGAAGTTGCGGTTTTGGAGGCAGTTCGGCTTTACGAACTTTCAAGCAGTAACTTTGCAGAACACCTTGAAACTCTTAAGGCGTTTTACCGATCGCCGATGCAACATGCGCACCCGCACGACAGATGCGCATGCATTGCAGAAGGTGCAAAGAGAATGTCCGGGAAAGTCGCCTACCACGGGGATGTGTGGGTGCGCCGAGACTACCGAGGCGCTGGGATGACAAGTATCTTGGCAGGAATCGCCTTTGCCGTGTCTTTTGCTATGTGGGCTCCTGATTTCGTGTGTGCACTCGTGGCGAACTGGGCGATCGAGAAGGGTGTCGTCTCACGATATGGATATGCGCATGAAGAGAGAGGCGGCTCAGCACTACGGCTCATGGAAGAAGGAATTGTCGACGACGATTGGCTAGTTTGGCTGACCGGGGAGGAGCTGAGAAGCCGCATCGTCTCCGAAGAGAAAGCCGATCTGGGGTTAGGGTGGTAGCCATGCCGATTTGGCTTGACTGTGCTACCGGCGACTGCAGTTGCCAGCGGGCGCGACGGATTGCCAATTGCGAGCATCAAATCAGCTCGAAGACGATCTCGGCGTCTACTGGACAACATACGAGTTGTCGAGTGCTCGATGGTTCCTTCCATGCGTGGCCGTACATCGCAACGGATAACCTTGATCTCCGCTATCTGACCAACGTGAGGATGAGAGAATATGTCAAAAACACAAAGTCCGGGCACGCGCGAGATTCCGCTCGATCCGAAGAAGTCTGCCCTATTGTTCATCGACGTGCAAAACTTTTGCGTGCACCGTGATGGTGGTGAGTTCAAGAACGTGTCTAACATGGAGCTTGCAGCAAAGTATGGCTATTATTTCGACCGCCTGAGTACCATTGCGGTACCCAACATGCAGCGGTTGCAGGCGGCATTTCGTAGAACTGGCATAGAAGTGCTCTACACAACCATCGAAAATCTGACCAGAGACGGTCGGGATCGTGGGCTGAACTACAAGATCCTGGGCTTTCACGTGCCGAAGGGAGCATGGGATGGGAAGGTTATTGATCAGATCGCCCCGGGCGATGATGAAATCATACTGCCGAAAACGTCATCGAGTGCGTTCGTGTCTACCCAAATTGACTACTTGCTGCGCAATCTAGGGGTTAGGCAACTCGTGCTGGCGGGGGTCCTTACCGACGAGTGCGTCGAGTCCGCCGCGCGCGATGCCTGTGATCGCGGCTACCTGGTCACTCTCGTGCCAGATGCGTGTGCTACCTACAGCCAGGAGCGCCACGAGAACAGTTTGCGGGTCAGCTCAACTTATTGCCGTTTGGTCTCCACAGAAGCGCTGATTAAGGAGATTGGTGGCTTTTGATGACAGGCGCTTACCAATAAGTGCGGTCGATGAGGAATGTAGAGCGGCACCCATGCGGCTGCGTGTCCATCCGGCGTCGCGCGTCGCTGGCCCTGATCCGACTTTCGGGGCGGCCAGGACGCGAGGCGAAGCCGCGCCTGGTGGAGCGCTCAATCATGACGCGGACCTAGCAACTTCAGCAGCGAGAACGGTGATCGAGCGGGTCGCGAAGAGAGGATCCTCGATCGCGGTTCAGCCGCAGTGCTGTTCAGGGCGCGTCTCGACTAGGATGGAAGCGCATTCTGCGAGACGCTGAAGGACGCTCGCGCTCGCTGCGGAAGGCTGACGATTCTTCAACACCGACGGAGCGCGTTAACGGTGTCTCGCCAGTCATGGCCCGCCAACAGCATGTACGGCCGCGGCGCCTGGCGCGGCGTCAAATATGAGGCGGCCTATCTGCGCGCTGCGTTCGTCCCGTCGCGGTTGGCGCGCACGCTGGATCATATACAGACGCCGACTGATGAGATTATTCGCAAAAGAGCACCGCCAAATGGTCTGAGACGAGGCTCGAGCGTAAATACAACAGACCGACCGCTGCTCGGCCATTGGGACCAGCAAGAGTTGCGACCTTACCGCGCCAAAGCACATGTCAGCGTCGCCCCTTTGGCCGGTTCGCAAGTACGTTCCTAATGGAAAAGCTGGAATGAATACGTGAGATGCCCGGAAGCGTCGAGAGGATCTCCTTGTGAATGCGCTCGAACTCGACAGCATTGGCCGCTTCCACTCGCAGGAAGTAATCCGCCCCCCCGGTCATGAGATAGCACTCTTGAATCTCCGGATACTTGCGTACCGCAGCCTCAAATTTGTTGAGATACTCTACTGTCTGCCGTTCCAACGTGATGTTGATCAGCACGGCAAGACCTTGTGAGTCGGCGCCCGTCTCGACGAGCGCCGTGTACCCGCGAATGATGCCCGCATTCTCGAGCAGCTTGATACGCCTCAGACACGCCGAAGGAGAAAGCCCAACTTCCTCCGCCAGATTTACATTGCTCACCCGGGCGTTCACGCGGAGCGCGCGCAAGATATTACGATCTATGCTGTCCATAAGCGTCGTACGAATATTCGAACAATTGGTAGATTGTTCGAATATGTAGCAGTCCTCGAATAATCGAGCAAGGAACGCCCGGCACTTGCTCGAATCTTGCGCTAAACTTTTCCTTATGGAAGACACATTGGACCGGACTGCTCCCGGTGCATTGCTAGCCGGGAAAGCGCACGGCTTTCCCGGCTACATGACCGTCGATTTGGCCGCATTGCGCCGCAATTTTCAGCGCATTGCATCGATCGCGAATCCGGCTCGCGTGGCGGGAGTGGTGAAAGCCGATGCCTATGGCTTGGGCGCCATTCAAGTGGCGGGCACGTTGCTTGGCGCCGGCTGCAAGGACTTTTTCGTGGCGCATGCGGAGGAGGCCGTCGCATTGCGGCCTCATCTTCCCAGCGGCGCGCAGCTCTTCGTGCTGAACGGCCTACTGCCCGGTGCGGAGGCTGTTTGCGCGTCTGCGGCGGTTACTCCCGTCATCAACTCCTTAACCCAGCTTCACCGTTGGCGCGCTCGGGCCCGCGTAGAGCGGAGACGCCTTCCTGCTGTTCTGCAGTTTGATACCGGCATGTCACGGCTCGGATTTGCGCCAGCTGAGCGCGCTGCAGTGCGCATGGAAATTGCGCAATCGCCGGAGCTCGAGGTCCTCTACGTCATGAGCCATCTCGCATCCGCAGATGAGCCCACTAGAGCCCAAAACGTTGCGCAGCTCGCAGAGATGGAGAAGGTGGCCAAGGAATTTGCGCCGCTGCCCGTCTGCTTCGCGAACTCTGGCGGCGTGCTGATGGGCAGCGACTATCACGGCTCTCTTGTTCGTCCAGGAATCGCACTCTATGGCGGCGCGCCGCAGCTAGGTGTAGCAAATCCGATGGAGCCTGTCGTCAGCCTCTCAATTGCGGTTGTGCAGACCCGCAGGGTCCCAAGCGGGACCATGGTCGGATACAGTGGAACGCACTTAACCAGCGACTGCACCCGGCTTGCTACACTTTGCGCCGGCTATGCCGACGGGCTCCCGCGCAGCCTGAGCGGTCGGGGAGCCGTCTACTTCCATGGTCATCGTCTGCCTATCGTGGGGCGAGTGTCGATGGACAGTATGACAGTCGACATCTCCGATCTGCCGGATGACGCACTCGATCTAGGAAGCCTCGTCGAAGTGATCGGCCCCCATCAGACCCTTGAAATGCTGGCGACTGACGCCGGCACGATTTCCTACGAGATCCTCACCGGCCTCGGTAGTCGCTTCTTCAAAAGCTATTGCTGAACGTTCACCGCAGACGAGCCGGCATCGTCAAGCAAGACATTGGATTAGATAATGAAAGTCACGATTCTAGGCGCAGGCGTTATCGGCGTCACAACCGCATATCAGCTTGCAAAGCTCGGGCACGAAGTCGTTGTTCTCGATAGGCAGTCGGGTCCTGCGCTGGAAACGAGTTTCGCGAACGCGGGGGAAGTTTCCTTTGGTTACTGTTCGCCGTGGGCTGCCCCGGGAATCCCCATGAAGGCCGTCAAGTGGATGCTCATGCGGCATGCGCCGTTGATCCTTCGTCCGAAGCTTGATGCAGCGATGCTGACTTGGCTTGGTCGCATGCTATCCAACTGCACGGCCGCGCGATATGCAGTCAACAAAGGACGGATGCTGCGCTTGGCGGACTACAGTCGCACGGCACTTGCCGAGCTGAGGAGAGAGATCTCGTTGAGCTATGACGAGCGCATGCAGGGAACCCTGCAGCTGTTCCGAACACAGCAACAGCTCGATGCGTCGGCAAAGGACGTGAAGGCTCTTGCGGCAGACGGCGTTCCTTTCGAGGTACTCGATCGCGATGGTTGTGTTCGGGCCGAACCCGCATTGCGCTACGTGCGCCACCGAATAGCCGGAGGACTTTTGACCCCGAAAGACGAGACCGGCGACTGCTTCAAGTTCACTGATGCGCTGGAGCAAAAAGCCGCGGCGTTGGGCGTCGACTTCCGTTACGGACAATTCATCAATGGACTGAACATCGAAGCTGGCCAGGTGCGTGGTGTGATCACCGATCACGGGACTATTCGGTCGGACGCGGTAGTTGTCGCGCTCGGAAGCTATTCACCTCTTCTCCTCAAGAAGGTTGGCATCAAGCTGCCAGTCTACCCTGTTAAAGGGTACTCGCTGACAATTCCGATCGCTGACACCTCGCGCGCTCCCGAGTCGACAGTCATGGATGAAACGTACAAGATCGCTATTACCCGTCTCGGCGATCGAATTCGCGTCGGCGGAATGGCCGAGATCTCGGGCTATACCAATGATCTCGTCGAAGCGCGTCGGCGCACCCTGGAGTACTCCGTGATGGATCTGTTCCCCGGTGGAGATCCCAAGACCGCCTCCTTCTGGTCAGGCCTGCGACCGATGACTCCGGACGGCCCCCCAATCATCGGCCGGACCAAGATCAGGAATCTATTCTTGAACACCGGGCATGGCACTCTCGGTTGGACGATGAGCTGCGGTTCTTCTCGGGTCATAGCGGATCTTGTCTCGGGACGAAAACCCGACATCGAAACAGAGGATCTCGGCCTAGGGCGCTACGGATAGTTCTGCGGCAAAAGAGCCCTTTGGTTATCGGCTGCGCCATTCGCGGCCGGTCCGCATGCGGCCGAGCAATCCAGCGGGCCGTAACGTGAGTGAAGCCTGAGCACGCCTCGAAAGAGCGGAGCCTGCCTTCCGCTTCTACGTGCTGTACGACAAGACTGCCCAGTCGCTCCCAATCAGCGCCGGGCCCCTGCGTTCTCGATCATAAACCATCCAACCAGCGCCTCCAATCCGAATGAGGAATCTGCTCGCTGACGGTGCCCCTTCGCTCACCACGGCCTCCTGCTCGCTTGCGCGTTTCGGAAAAGGCCCGCCAGCGCGAACCGGCAGGCCTGGGATCAACGCCACATCGTCGGGGGATTCAAGGCTTTGCGGCCCACCTTTCTCAATGCATCGGTCGAAAGTTGTCCCTGTGCCGCGGCCTCAAGGATCTTCGATGCAACATGCGTTCGGGCGCCAACTTCGCTGACGGGAATTTTCTCGCAAACTTCTTCAAGGACGGCTCTAAGGAGGGCAGTCGTTTCCGCACTGAACATGCACCAACCTCAAAAATATGAGACCGTATGAACGCTGTGGTATGTTCGCTCGGCAGCGCTCGCAAATGCATTCCCGTCTCGGCGCTGAAATCCCAGCTCATCCACGGTGGCATAGGTCCGTCAAAGTTTTGTGACAGAAGCCGACGTGAGAACACTTGCGATTCACGTGTGTTGTGCCGGAACAAGGCATCGGGAAATTCGGCAGACCGGGGCTGACCGCACAGTTCACGTAGTGGTTTTAATCGGTTCATTTACCAGCTGGCCGCCGCCGCCAACTCATTCGCTACGGGCTTCATGGTCTTCAGCGCTTCAGCCGCCACAACTGCCTATCGCAAGGAATAAAGGGTTGCGTGTTAGCTTCAGGGTCTCGTTGGCTTGCGGACCGAGCTGGCGGAGGGGCCCCGGCCTATGCCCCCAAGCACCCTGCGAGCCTGGGCTGTCGCTCAAAACAGTACGAGGTCAAATTCAGAGCTCCCAAAGATGCCATCGCTAGGCCAAGGGCTCGTCCCGCGGAGGCCCAGCCGCGCATCGCGCCAATGCCAGGCCGGTCCAGCAGCTCATGGCTGCAACACAATCCGAGGCTCTTGCCGCCAAGCTTCCGGCGAACCGCCAGATATCACGCTCCTTTGGCTCTACGGCTGACTTATTCGTGCTAAGGGGTATCGGCTGTTAAGAGTTGGCTTAGTTGCGACATGATCATTGGGGACCACAAGGACCCCAGCATGCAACTGCATCATGCCAATACCTTGGAAAGGATCGAGAGGGTCGCGGATCGAGACAATGTGGCCCATCACTCTCGACCAAACAGATTTCTTGGCCTCCAATCGAGATGAGATCCAGTCGCTCATGGAGCCAAGAGGCCATTCAAATCGCACCGTCTGGCTCGTGGTGGCCGCATTGGCCGGGGGCTTCTGATTGGGATGGGCGGCGGCTTGGTACGGTCCTGCAACAATCTCGACTTTCAAGCCAAGGTAGAAACGGCTTTGCCGCCGGGTGCCGGACACAAAGTCAGGCTGCAAGGCCGAAAGCGCGCGAAAGCTAGCATCAGCATCAGGCTCGCGAACATCGCCTCTTTTAGGTCAACCTTCCACGGTGAGCGCTTGCCTCGTTCCGAAGCGTTTGGCCAAAGCATCGAGTGAGGCGCAATGGGCGGAAGCTCAGAACCCAGCTTCTTCGGCTATCGACCCAGACGTGTCGGTAACAGGATCGCTCGGGTCTGCGGGGCCGCTCCTGTCAATCCCCGAGACAAGGCCGACGACTATTGAGGGTTGGGCTGTGCTTGACGTTCGCGGCGGAAAGGCGGCGCTCGAAGGGCCAGATGGGGTTCGAATGGCCGCACAGGGAGACGTGGCCGCTGGCATCGGGCGGATCGACTCTATCGTGCGTTGGGGTAACCGCTGGATCGTTGCAACAGCTCGTGCATTGATCTCGACTCCGTAAGAGTGCTGGTTGCGACGAGAACCTCCATCCATTCGTGCCGTCTCTCACCGGGTTGGCCAATGACGTCCCGGTACGATATCGGGATTTTCGAAGGTCTTTTTCAAGGAAGGCCGGGAGCTCTTTCTCTCGATCGGCTATCTGGTCATCTCTCTGCTCTTGCATTTCTTTCCGGCCTATCTTTAGGGGCGGCCGCCCCGATCTCAGCTGAACGGCCAACCACTGTTACAGGGTTATGGCTCGAATCATGAAACCAATACGGCGCGATGCAGCCGAGATTTGCATCGTGGTCGCGGCGGCCGTGAAAGATTGGAATTGAGCGCTGCGGAGGGCCGTTCTCTTGTTGAAATGCTCTGTACCGGAGCGCAAGATGAGCAAGCACCGAGTTTTAAGGGAATGCCGTAGAGCTTAGACGGGCTGTCGCGCGGTTCAGCTCACATGGGCGCCACATGGCGAATAGGCGTGAAGCCGCCACGATTATGAACTGAAGAGGCGAATCAAAAAAGCCTGCGCGACTTTGTTACCCCAGCCGCTCGTTTGCTGGAATCGCGGACCGAGACGAGGCATAGGCGCCTGAAATGAGCTTGTAACAACAACACGCCCTTTGCTCGAGGCACTTGTGTTCATTAATCTGCAAGACACCGCGCATCTTGCGGATCAGCCCTTGTTCTTCGAATCGGCTTAGGGTCTGCGTTACTCCAGCGCGACGGAGTCCCAAGACAGACGAAAGGTAGTCATGGGTAACTGGCAGCACTCCAGCGTCAACAGCATCACTCGCCAAACAAAGCCAGCTCGCGAGCCTCTGTTCACGATTGTGACGAACCCCGCATAGTCCCGTCTGAACGCACTGAAATGTCAGCGCTTGAACGTACTCAAGGAGATGCTCTCGGATCTCAGGACGCTGCTTTATCAGCCGACGCAATTCCTCGACACGAATCCTGTGCGCGCTTCCGGGGAAGAGCACCACAGATTGATGCGTCGAAAGATGTCCTCCCCACAAAAACGAAGCACCGACCACACCTCGATATCCTATGACGGCTGTTTCAAGCATGCTTCCCGCCGCGACAACCCTTAGCGAAACGAGGCCCGACTCTATGAAATAGACGTGCTCGACATTCCTTTTCGACTCTTGCAGAATCATACGTTCTTTCAGGACGATCGGTTCAAGGCACTCCCCTATTGCCCCGAGGCCTTCCAGAGAAATTCTGGCCAGGATCGCATTTTTGACAAGGGGCCGCTTATTAGGACGCAAGCTATCGCGCCGATGAAGCATCGGCTGTTCGCCGCACACTCCCTTGAGAGCCACGTCTCCCGAGCTGTCCAGCGCTTCAAGGACGGGTGGCACTCGATCAGTCATAGTAGGGTTCGTCTCATAGCGCGCGGAAACCTGCTGAAACAACCTGTCGACTGTAACATATTTTTCCATATTGATTACTGCAATGGACCGCGCGTTGAGGGTTAAATCCCGCGCTTAGATGCTTTCTTTGATGAATTTCAGCGCCGCGACCGGGGCGGCGGTGTGTTGGACTCCGCCGCGTGAGCCAAACACACCGCCCTTAAGGCAACCACGCCTCTCAGAGAACATTTCGGATATCACGTGAGCGTTTAATCATGCTCCCTCTGTGCCGGAGCTCATTATTAGCCACGCGAATCGGTTCTGATGCCCTCCAGACAATCAAGCAATCTTCCCTCAACAGTTCATGCCAGAGGGAGCACTGTTTGTCTTGCCGTTGGGGCCACGGCGATGACTGGCTTATTGCCCGCGCATCGCGAAAAGGGGACATGCTCCGCGGATAAAGCTGGCTTCCTGCCTCATGCCTCCAAGTTTCCTCAATATGATTGGAACCGATGCTCAGAATTAAGATCAATCTGTGATAAGTGTCAGTAGTCCCGGACTCCGGCGGTCCGCGGATTTTTTGATTAGATTTAGCTTCAGTGGGGTTTGGAATGAGGGCAAGGTTGATACCTTCGCGCACAGGCACGTTCGGTTTTCGGATAACAGCCATAATAGTGGGAGGGCTCCTCGCCGGCGCCACTCTAGGGGCCACCCCCCATGTAATCTCGCAAAAAGATCGAGAATTCAGACCCAAGGAAATCATAATAAAGCGCGGCGAGACTCTACGGTTCGTCAATGACGATGGCGAGCTCTTGCATCACGCCTATTTGAGCTCAGATACTTTTGAATTCGATTCCGGCGATCAACAGCCGGGCAGCCAGTTCGACGTCGTCTTTTCTGTGGCTGGAGATTACACCGTGTTGTGCGGCATTCATCCCAAGATGAAACTTGGCGTGCATGTCACCAAGTAGCGCGCCTACAGAATTGAGGTATTGAAGGTCGCGGCGTGGCCAACATAGTAGGCGAAGAGCGTGACCGTCAGGGCCGCACATAGTCCGGCCGGGGCGAGCCAGGGAGCGCGATAGTCGGCCTCCCTCGGCTGGTGATCGGAAAGTATCGCGATCAGGACGACGATGATCGCCGAGTGCCCGATCACATCAAGCTTGCCGAATTCGAAGCACGCGCTGACGAACATTCCAAGCAGCATGGCGGCCGCAACGCGCCGGACCAGTGGCGTCCAAGCCAGGGCAAACGCGAGCGTGAATTCGACCATACCGGCGGCGCGCATATAGAACTCACTGTCGAATCCGAGCGTCATGCCGGGGTGCTCTATCAGAAGTGGGAAGCTCCATTCCGGGTAGGCCCACTTTTCCACCGAGGCCCACATCAACGTTACGGCGGTTGCGTAGCGAACGACATCGAGTGGAGGAATGCCGAACAGATCTTTCTGCAAGCCAGTGAGCGCGAGGTAGGCCGCAAGGCCCAGAAAGATCGGATAATCCGCCAGATGAAACGTTCCGTAGTCTCGAACGGCGAGCCCGAACAGCACCGCGATTCCCGCCGCGGAAAGGGGCATCGTGCGGCGCCACAGCAGGCCTGCGGCGATGGCGAGCTGCAAAGGCCCAACCATCGGCGAAGTCGTTTTCAGTTCAGGGGTCAGCAAGATACCGCCCACCGCCCAAAGCGAGACGAAGAAAAATCCGCAGACAGCACGGATGATTTCCTCAGTATGTAGTCGCAATCCATCCGTGAAGCGGTTGAGGGACCGGGCCGTCAGCTCACCCAAAGACGTCCGCTCAACCAGGCAGCCGGAAAAAAAACAGAACAGGGCAAGACCCAAGAGCAGCTCAAAATCCTGGCACAGCACGTTTTCGAGGCTTCGGGGCTGGCCGGCAGCGTCATACGCACAGAACCACTTGACATGGGCACTGGCAGCTTGTGTCCCCAAGAACCAGAAAGAGAGCCCCACGACGTACTTTGCATAGAGGGAGCTTCCCCGGAATGCCGCAATGGCATCCCGCGTCAGAGACCTGAACATAAAGAACCACCCCTCTTAGAAAGCGCCCACCTTTAACGGTCGTTTAACTTAGCATAAATCTTAAGGATGTGACGGCGCCTTCATCCAAAGGTTGTTCGCTGGGTTAATTGGGGGCACACGGACAAGAATTTCTGCGGCCAGACTATCGCAACTCCCGCTCAAATTTTACAGATTTCGGCAACAGGCCTTCAATGCAAGCGTCGTACTGAATGTCAGACAAAAGTGAATGTCTGGAGTACTCTATGTTCGGTACGTTTCGTACGAAGAGTGTGCCCGTGGTCTCGGCGCTGGCGCGCACCGCAAAGCGGCTCGCAGCATGCAGTGAAACACTAGAGACGTGGACGGGCGGTTTCCTCGTCCTTGTGTTTGGCTTGCTGGGAGCGGCATTGCCGCACCTTCCCTGAAAGCCTTCCCGACCGCGCGATCGCGGCACCGGTCATCGCGCAAGCTTGGGAAAAGTAGTATCCGTCGAGGATGCGGTGAGCGTCTGGAGAAAAGCGATCAGGTCCGCCTTTTCGCTTTCCGTAAGAGAGAGAGGCTTTATTGAAGGCGAGAGGCTCGGACGGTCAATCCCACCCCTATCATAGAGTTCGATGACCTCTTCCAGGGTTGCGACCGATCCATCATGCATGTAGGGCGCGCGCCGCGCGACATCGCGCAATGTCGGCGTCTTGAATGCGTACCGCAGCTTTTGTGACCTCGGAAACAGCCGACCGCGACCAAGGTCGTCGTTCTTTGCGACGCCAATATCGTGAAACGACCCGTCGGTAAAAGATGGTCCAGCGTGGCATTTCGAGCAATGGGCTTTGCCGTTGAAAATCTCAAAACCGCGCTTTGCTGGCGCGCTGATGGCGGTTTCGTCTCCCATGATCCATCGGTCGAATGGCGCTTCCCCAGCGACGATGGTTCGTTCAAAAGTCGCCAATGCGGCTTCGATCCTAGGTCGCGTGATTGCACCGTCTCCGAATGCGGCTGCGAATGCATCCTTATAGGCCGGAATGGCGGAGAGGCGTGCGATCAATTCTGCTTCCGTCAAATTCATGTTCGCCCGACCTGTGATAGGCCCGAACGTAACAGCTTCGAGAGTCTTGAACTTGCCGTCCCACCCCAACAGTTCAGTGAACGCCACATCGATCAGGGTCGGCGCACGGAATGGCAGGCCCTTCGGATCCTCGCCGATCGCCCGCGCAAGGCCATCACCCCAGGAAAGCGACGGATTGTGGCACGTCGCGCAGGAACGGGCGCGGGACTTCGAGAGCAGTGGATCGAAAAACAGTCTTTCCCCGAGGGCAGCTTTCGGAATCGTGTAGGGATTGTGATTGGGAAACGGCACCGCCGCCGGCCGACGATAGCTGGCGCGCTCCACGGCTTCGGCTGGTGTTTCCGCCGCGGCCGAAGCAAAAGGCTGGCTCAGCGGGAAAAACGCCGCGAGCAAAGCCAAGCTGACCCAGACCCTCATCGGCTCCTCGACGATATACTGGCTCCTATATGGCATCCCTGGTCAAAAAAGCTTTAATAGCAAGTATGCGACGCTGCCGATAAAGCGGAATTTGTTTCAGAAGATTCTTGCGCCTTCGTAACTGAGCGTTGCGACGAAGCGAGCGCTACAGCTTGGACACGCCAACGACTCCTGTAGATGATCCGTGTAACACCACGGAAGCCGCTAATCACTTCGATAGTAGTTTCATGTCACAGCGCTCAACAACACGCTAGGCTGGGCTTGCGACGCGCTGATACCGCCGAGACTTATCTTCGCACCCAACCATCAGAGCCTCTGTAGCATCGTTCACTAGTATGCCGACGCACAACGCGGATCCGGAACGAGCCAACAGCAGCAGTTCATCGAGGCGGTTGACCCAGTACTCCGCTCGACCATGCGGGGGTGGGCGCGTCATGCAGATCGACGCAGGGCCCAACATTGCTTGCAGGTCTATGCTCCCCGCCGAACTATGCCGAGCGAGTTTGTTTTCCCGAACGTTCACCGTGAGCGACCTGTAATCGCCTCGGCTTCTGCCTCCGCTCTCAATCGCAGGGGCAAGGATACGTCTGAAGACCGATCCTTGACCAAGCTTCGACCGCCCGGCCTTATTCGACGCGATACTTCTCTGCAAAAATCACGATCGCCAGCGCCGCCACCTGCACCGATTCCGGCTGCTAACTGGCCAACCGAGCGGTTCACCGCGACCTTGCAGAGTGTGCGCCCATTTGTACGTTCCGTACAAAGTTTTCGCGCCACACCAAGCCGACTCTCGGATGAGATTCTGCCGGCTTTAACAAATTGCCGCTAACTCCTGAGCGCTAGACTCAGAAGGACATGCACCGTGAAGATGCTAGTTCACTTTCTACGCGATGAGTCCGGGGCTACCGGCATAGAATATGGGCTGATAGCGCCGGGTGTCTCGCTTGCTATCATCGCAGCTGTGAATGGACTAGGCACTAAACTGAGTACGAAATTCGCTTCGATCAGCAACTCTCTGAGATAATCAAACGCCGCCTTAGGTCGGCGGCTTTTTTCCCGCCGCATGTGCAAGAATGGCCCAGTAACAGGCGAGCGGCGGCCGCTTGGAGTTGGCAGAACTTAAGAAAAAGTATGGCGAGGGGCTGAACAGATCGTCTCGATGCGACTGCTCGGAAATTTCTACTTTTTTTTACGAAAGACACCTGGATGAGTCTTTTCGTCGGCAGGTTTGCCAGTCAATCGAAAGTGGTCCTTGAGGCTTTTCCGTCCGTGAAGGCCCGTTTTGCGCGCGTTGTCCGGGCGCGAGGGTCGCTTCGAATTGCGATCTTGTGCTTTTGTCTTGCAATGAGCGCGATTGCGGCGGGCCTCGGAGGGTATTCCGTCCTTGGCATCCAGCACGCAGGCGACTTGGTTGCCAGGACTTACGATGAATCTCTGATGTCGATTAATTACGCCCGCGCGGCTGGTGCCGATTTTGCCGCGATGCGCGTGGCGTCTTCACGCGTCACAAGGCATCCGTCTGCCCGTGCTCGACTAGATGATGAAATCGACAAGCTGGCAAAGACGCTTTCGGAAGATGTGACTATAGCGGCTGAACGGTCGCAATCAGCGCGAGCTGCGAAGGCAGCCGCCAAAGTTAAAGAGGCGGCAAGCGCCTGGGTCGCGCTTCATCGCCGTCCTCTTCAAGCGTCTACTGATGGCAGTGGGAACGATGAAGCGAGCGCACGGGAAGTCGACGACGTTGACCAGCTTTCCAGTGTCGTAAATCAACAAATCGAATTGCTGGTCAACTATACGGCCGGGGATGGCTTTCTATTCCGTCAGCGGGCACTTGGCGCGATCAAACGGGATCTACAACTCAATGTGGCGGCGCTGACCGTTGCGCTTCTTCTATCCGGTTTTTTCTCGTGGCTATTGGCACGGCGGATTATAGGCCCTGTCGCCATTGCGTCCAAAGCGGCAAGGAGCATTGCCGATGGCGACTTGAACGCGGACATTCCCAGAGGCAGCAGTGACGAGCTTGGCTCGCTACTCGCGGCCATGAGGAAGATGCGGGACAACATCAGGCAGATGGTTGATCGAGAGGTGGCGCAACGGCGCTCCGCGCAAGCGCGGCTTTCCGATGCGCTTGAAAATTCTCGAGAAGGCTTCGTGCTCCTGGATGCGAACGGACAGATAGCATTGATCAATTCCCGAGCGAGCGAATTCATCGGCTGCTCGTCGCAGCTTATTCATTCCGATCTTTTGCGAGCCGAGAAGGTACCGGGCGATGAATCAACCGCAGCGGAAATTACCCAACGTGAGGTCTTTGACGACGTCGATGGATTGGCGAGCGAGGCCCAACTCCCAGATGGACGGTGGCTACGAGTCAGCCGCAGCCCGACCCAAGAGGGGGGCGTTATCTTCGTTTATAGCGATATCACCAGTTTGAAGCATCAGAAAGTCGAGTTGCATGCGACGAACCTGAGACTGGATGCGGCGCTGACGCACATGTCTCAGGGCCTCTGTCTCTACGATAGTGGGGGACGGCTGCGGGTTGTAAACCGGCGCTTCTGTGAGATCTTTGATCTTTCGCCTGAGCTCGTTGTTCCGGGCATGACTTTCGAAGAAGTGCTCGGTCTGAGTGTTGCCGCTGGAAATCATGGCCGCCAGACGGTGCCCGATCTGCTGGCGGAGCGGGAGAACTTTTTGCTTCACAACGAGAGCGGCAACTATCTTCAGTCCCTCAGCGACGGACGCGTCGTCTCTATCGGGCATCGCCCCACTTCTGACGGCGGCTGGCTCAACAGTTGTGAAGATGTGACCGAACAACACAGAGCCCAATCTCAAATTGCCTTTATGGCACGCCATGATGATCTGACCCGACTGCCAAATCGCTCATTGTTCGCCGAGCGCATTGAACGGGCCATCGCGGAGGCCGGCCGGGGGGCTGGCTTTGCGGTGCTCTGTCTGGATCTGGACAATTTCAAACAGGTCAATGACACCTTGGGCCACCCCGTGGGTGATGGGCTGCTTTGCGCGGTCGCTGATCGACTGAGCGCGTGCGTCCGGGAGATTGATACCGTTGCCCGTTTGGGTGGCGACGAGTTTGCGATCATACAATCTGATATTCGAAACGCTGAAGATGCCGAGCGTCTCGCCCGCCGCGTGGTGGACTGTATCGGTGCTCCCTATGAGGTAAATGGGCATCGCCTCATCGTCGGGTGCAGCGTCGGAATTGCGCTTGCGCCGGGTGACGGCACGACACGCGAAAAGCTCCTAAAAAATGCGGACATGGCGTTGTACCGATCCAAGATGGACGGCAGGGGAACATGGCGTTTTTTTGAGCCAGCGATGGACGCAAGTTTGCAAAGCCGCCGCGCGCTCGAACTCGATCTTCGCGAGGCCATGGACAAGGACGAATTTGATCTGTTCTATCAACCCATTTATGACTTGCAGATGGACCGGATCAGCGGCTTCGAAGCATTATTGCGCTGGCCTCATCCGAAACGGGGGCTGGTGCCACCCGACCAATTTATTCCTATTGCAGAAGACATTGGTCTCATCACCTTACTGGGTGAATGGGTTCTCAACCGCGCCTGCGAACAGGCGGCTAGTTGGCCAAGCGAGCTGAAGATTGCAGTCAATGTCTCGGCGACTCAGATTCGCGATCCGAGATTCGCAGAAGTTATCGCAAACGCGCTTGATGCTTCCAAACTGGACCCGCAACGGCTTGAATTGGAAATCACGGAGTCTGTTCTGCTTGGAAACAGCGCCGAGACGATTGCAACGCTGCACAAGCTGAAGGCGCACGGGCTGCGTATCGCTTTAGACGATTTTGGTACTGGTTACTCCTCGTTGAGCTATCTGCGCAGCTTCCCCTTTGACAAGCTCAAGATTGATCAGTCATTCGTCCGTGACGCAATAGCGACAAAGGGATCTAAATTGATCGTAAGAGCCATTACCGGCCTCGGAAAAAGCCTCGGCATCACAACCACGGCGGAGGGAGTCGAGACGATTGAGCAGTTGAACCAGATACAGGCGGAAGGGTGCAACGAGGCGCAGGGATTTTTATTCAGCCGCCCGGTCCCCGCTACCGAGATCGCGCCAACGATCCTGAGTCTGAGAAATGGCCTGTCGAGATGTCGCTTGAGCAGTGCGATGTCCGACTAAGACGAATCAAGACTTTCCCAACTTTTATCCTGCTTCCGTACTTGGCTCCTTATTTTTCGGCACAAAGGCGCCCACGTGAATGGGTTGGAGGACTCACGGTTGCCAATGTCCCTTGACAGTCAAGCGCTTGCCCGCTGCTACTCCCGCCAGCAGCCGAATATCAAACAAGCGTCCAGATGAGAACCTATTCCGACCCACATGATCAAGTTCCTTGCAAGTGCAAGAATCCGAGGCCAAGGCAGTGAATACTTAAGCGCTGGACTGGGGCGAATGGCAGCCCCTTTGGTTTCAATCGTGTGTAGCTCAGTTCTGGAATGAACAGGTATCACTCGCTCGACAGCGCCGGAATGATTGCCAGGCAGAGCGCTGCCTCTGTTCAAACTATCGCGATGCACGCCTACACACCCTCGTTGTGTTTTAGATTGACGGCCGCGTTATAGAGTAGGCTCCTGAATCGCCGATCTTGCGGGATGGCTCCCATAAAAGAAAATCGGAGCCCTGCCCTTATGGAGATAAGGAGGGGGCTGTTCCTTGCCCCCGGAGTGAGCCACGCTGCTAAGAACAGCGCGCTACGACGCAACGTTCGTTTCCCGCCGGGGCTGGCGTTCGGCAGCCAGAGACTTACGCGCGTTCCTTTTGGTTCTCGGCGTCTCTTACTACGTTGCGCAACACAATTGCAGAAAGGCGCACAACGAGGTGTTTGAGACGAGCAATCTCTTGCTTGCAGTGTTCCAGCTCGTGCTGTTCTTCCGTCATCATCGATACTTCATGGCGATTTCCGTTATCGTCATGATTCATATCGCAACTCTTCTGACCAAGTGAGCCCGAACGAATAGTCTGCCTTGTGCCTGTCTCGCCAACCATTAAGATCCAGATCAAGCGCGGCGCGTCGTCAGACAAGGTATAGAATGCACCAACAGTTCATTTGCGGCCCGAGCGTGTTGCTCCGGCCACAGATTCGAACGTTTCGTACAACGACGCCGGCAATCTACTTTAGAGATGTACTGCACCGAATTTGGATGCGGGTGCTGTCGGTGCTTTTATAGCGTTGGTGCTTCCAAGCGTTGACGACGGAGCAAGCAGATCTATTATGCTCCCCTATTTCAGACATTTTAGTGAGTCGTGTTATGTCACCTGCGATGGAGTTGATTGTAGAGGGCTTTATTCGGTTGAAGGACCGTCAGTCGCTTGAAGATCTAATGATGCACCGACGTCGATTGGCAATGGATTTGAAGGCCAGGACGGGTTTCGACTGCAAGGCAACAATAGCTCAGATCGATCAAGACATCTCCATCATTGAAGCTGGATTGAATGCTCTTTCCAATCCGGTGTTAGGAGAGGAAGGCCTGCCGCAGATCCGGGCTGGGCAGTCGCCAAAGAACTTCTGAGTAGGGGGCTGCAGCACAGCCTTTCAAGAATTGATGGCCTAGAGGTAGCCTATTTCAGCTATGCGATTCTTCAGCTCCGTCGATTGACTGCGGGATTGGCGGCTGCGAGGTCCGGTTGGGTTCGCCTCCATCGCCGGACCTCGCTTCTTCGAACACTTGGCGCATGGCTGAAGAACGTAAGCGTAGTTCTGCGGCCCTTTTGAACGGCGCTTGACGCCTATTTTGAGCGCGTGGTGCGTCGCCGAGGCTTCCATATTTCCGACAATGCATTGACGGCGGCCTCGAGCGCCTTCCGGTCGACGACGTTGGGATCGAACTGCTCGGGGCCCCAGAGGCGCATTTGTTCGTGCTCCGGATGGGTGGGGTCGCTGATGGCGTCGAGGTATTCGGCATAGCCTGACGCACCACCGACATCTTCCGGAGGACAACGGCCGGCGGCCTCGAGCAGGAGGGGAAGTCCCTCCGTTGTCGTGTTGTCGAACCACTTTTCAAGCTTGATCACGTGATCCCAGCTGTCGCCGAAGTCGTAGAGATAATGGATCGTCTTGGCGCCGGTCTCTTGAACGATATTGGAGAGCCGCGTCTTGCGGGCATCGATGGGCTGAGGGTCAAAATCTCCATCGGGATCAGGGATACCCCAACGGCCGTCGCCGGCTAGGAACTCGAAGAGATGGCTATTCGTCCAGCCAAACGCCGCCTGAAGCGTCAGATGCAGCCGATCAAGGCGCAGGGTGATGGGTACGACAAGACACCGCATCACCTCCGGTTTCACGTCCTTGAGGGTTACCCTGATCCGGACGGCGGTCGTGTTAAGGCTCATGCTGCCAGTCTCGGATCGAGCGCATGCATCGTATAGGTCGATGCCCAGGGAAGCAGTTCGTCCAGTCGCGCCGCAGGCCAGCCATTAACGAGCTTCGCGAGAACATCAGCGAGCCAGTGCTCGGCACTGACGCCATTGAGCTTACAGGTCTCGATTAACGAAGCCAGAACTGCCCAATTCTCGGCGCCCTCGTCGCAGCCGGCAAAAAGGGAGTTCTTGGCGTTGAGCTTGATCGGCCGCATCGCTCGCTCGACCGCATTGGTATCCATTTCGATGCGCCCGTCATCAAGGTACAGTGTCAGGCCGTTCCAATGCCGCAGCGCATAGCGCAAAGCCTTCGCCGTGTCGCTCTTCTGTGCAAGGTGATCAAGCTTGGCCTCAAACCACTGCTTCAAGGCTGCAGCCAGAGGCCTGGCATGCGCCTGCCTGCCGGCGTGGCGCTCGTCCGCAGATCGGCCGCGGAGAGCCTTCTCGACCGCATAAAGCTGGGCGATACGCTCGAGAGCCTCGCGGGCAACCGGAGCTGGCGCTGGCGCCACCTCCCGTTCGATCTTCACAAACTGCCGCCGCAGATGCGACCAGCAGAAGGCGAGCGTCCCGGACAGGGCGTCCGCACGCGTCTCTCGGGTCATGGTCTTGTAGGCCTGATAGCCGTCGCAATGGATGATGCCGCGATAGCCCTCAAGCAGCCGCAAGCCATGAACGGCGCCGCGGCCCGGTGCATAGGCATAGACCACTCCAGGTGGATCAGGCCCGGCCCAGGGCCTGTCGTCGCGCGACAGCGCCCAGAAGTAGCCGGTTTTCGTTCTGCCGCGGCCCGGGTCCAACACCGGCGCCGGGGTCTCATCGACGCAGAGTTTCGAGGAGGCGAGCAGAAGCTGGCGCAGCCGATGCCACAACGGCTTCAGTTCCTGGGCGGCATAGCCGACCCAGAAGGCGAGCGTGGAACGGTCCACCGCTATTCCGTGCGTCGCCAGCATCTGCGCCTGGCGGTAAAGCGGCAAATGCCAATGATACTTCGCGTCGATCACATGCGCGACCAGCCGCTCGGTGGGCAATCCTCCCCTGATCAGTCGCTCGGGAGCAGCATGCTGGAGGACGACGCCATGACAGGCGCGGCAGGCGAGCTTAGGCCGGCGGGTGACGATGACGCGATACTGCGCCGGAACGACGTCCAGCCTCTGGCTCTCATCCCGACCAATCTCAAAGAGGTCGCCCGCACAAGACGGGCAACAGGTCTCGGCCGGCATCAGGGTTTCCACGATGCGCGGCAAATGCTCCGGCAGCTGACCACGGTTGGTTCTGCGCTCGGCCGTCCTCTTCTCGCAAACTCTGGGATTGGCGCGATCCTCGGTGGCTTCGAGGGCCGCGACGGCCTCTTCGATGTCCTCCAGAACAAGCTGCAGCTGATCAGCGTCCAGCTTTTCCGAGGATCGACCGAACTGCGCATCTTTCGCAAGCTTGAGTAACCGCTCGAGCCTGGCGCAGCGATCCAGCAGAGCCGCGGCAAAGACACGCAACTCGGCTGGATCGCTCGGCAGCTCATCGGGCAAATCACTCATTGGCCCGAGCTTGCCATGCTTCGCGCCGTGATGCAGCGAAGATTTGTATTTTACGCAAGCGCTTTCGGCTGCGGGATTCGAGGCGCGTGCATGCGTGTCCAATCCATGCCGGCCAGAAGCGCCGACAACTGCGCGGCGTTCATCCGCATCACGCCGGCCACGATGGGAGGCCATTTGAAGCCGCTGCCATCGAGCCGCTTCCAATACATCACAAGGCCGCTGCCATCCCAGACGACAATCTTCACCCGATCGGCGCGCTTCGCACGGAACACCACCGCCACGCCCGTCATAGGGTCATGGCCTAGCGTCTCCTTCGCCAACAGCGCCAAGCCCTCCGCACCTTTTCTGAAGTCCACAGGTTGCGTCGCCACGTAAATCATGAGGCTCGCGGGCATTGTCAGCATGAACGTGTCCGTCGGAGCGCTAGAAAAACATCACTCAGCACAGCAAGGCCAGGCGCCCCGCGCACCTCTACGCGCGCCCCTTGGAACTCGACCGTCACAACGGCGGCTTCCGGCGACCCGGAGGGTTCTGCGGTCGCCGGCAACGCCGATTCCGATACCACCGGCACGAACGACAGCGTGTCCGCCGACGCCGGAAGCACCAACTGGCCCAACCGCGCCCGGCGCCGCCAGTCATGCACCTGCTGGGGCCGGCAGCCATGACGACGGGCGACATCCGTGACAACCGCACCCGGCTCGAGGCTTTCGGCGGCAATCTGCGCCTTCAAATCGTCTGGCCAGCGCTTGCGACCTGCACCAGCATATACTTCGATACGTGGTGACAACGGTCGTCTCATGTCGTCAGAATGGTCGTCCATTATGAGCACCCTTGTAGAAGATCACTCTTCTAGCGGTGCTCTCAAGACTCCGCACAAACAATCCAAAGGGCCTCGGCGCTACGCTTACTGAAGAACCCCCACCAGAATCGATCTTACAGGACCTGCGGTCGAGGCATGAGCTTGGCCGCGTGCTGAATCCAAGCCGTGCATCTGAGCTATTGCGGCCGACCGCCCCGCCCGGGTGAATGAACCTTCGGGACAACCAGAGCCGCCTCGCAAACAAAGCCGCCTCACTTGACCTGCGTCTTTCACTCGAGATCAGCTGTTGGCCGTAACCGGCATGAGGCCCGCACCTCGCCATCGCGAATTTCGCCAGCGATACAGCTTGGCATGAGCAGATCGGCGGAGGTGCAACGATGGCAAATGCCATGGTTGATGCGAGACAGGAAGCTAATTCCCATCCTTGCGTCGAGGTGATCACCGGACAACGCCCGGCGACGCGAGCGCGGTCCTGCTCGCGGCTGCAGCGTCAGCCAGGCAAGCAGAGACTCGCATTCTGGCCGCCGGTGCATAGATGCCGCCCTTGTCGAAGAAAACGCGGCCCGAGATTATTACCTCGTGGAAAGACGATTATGACCGCGCCCTCGTCACGGTGAGGTGAAGCTTCTGCCCGTCCTCCAAAAGAACAGATAGTAGCGGGCAGTCGCTGGTAGTCTTGCTGATGGAAACCGCGGCCTCGCGCTGCCCGATGCAGTAGTGCCTCAGGAGGGCTTCCTTGAAGTCCTCCGCAAGGATTTCCAGCGGGTCTGAAGGCATGGTGGTTGCCATGGCTTTAAGTTCCCTGCGCTCGTTATCTTCATTCAGCATACTCTCTTGCCGTGAACCTATTTGCGGCGCCCTTTCGCGTAGTTTGGATGATTTCCCGCATCGTATAGGAATTTCGCGTCGAAATTCAGCGCAGGCGGGGTACTGATCAACGATCGGATAGACGCCCGCATCCTCGAGATTGTGCAAAAAAACAACCGCCTAACTTCCGAGGTGCTGGGCGAAATGGCCGGGCTTTCTGCTACTGCCTGCAACGACGACTGAAGAGGCTCCGCTCAGAGGGCAACATCGAAGCCGCCGTCTCAATCGTCTCACCGAGGGCTGTGGGAAGACCTATTCAAATGCTTGTGCTAGTCACCATCGAGCGGGAGCGTTCAGACATAATCGATGGTTCAAGAAGGACCATCAATCGTCAGTTGAAGTCGTCTTTGGAGTTTACGTCACTGGCGATGCCAACTTTGTCCTATGCGTCACCGCGAATTGCATCGAAGGCTATGAGCAGTTCACCCGGCGCTTCTTCTATACGAACCCCGACATTAAGGGCTTCAAGACGATGGGAACGGGGTATTGGATCGCGTAAAAGCGCGCTTTGCTATTCCCGTTGAGACTCCGCGCGAGGATTGACCAAAACGCTGATGCGGTGTTTACACGCGGATCGATGCGTTTGCCCGTTTTTTCGTCGCTTAACCCGCATAGAACGTGAAAAAACTGCCCTCATCCTCCTCTGGTGTCACGTCTATTCCAAGCTGGTCATGATCCCTCGGGAAGAGGTATTGGCATCTGCGCCACCACGCTCAAAAAGGCCAGTCGGCTAATCTTTTGAGATAGTTGGTGGTCCCGGGAGACTCGAACTTCCGACTTGCGGTTAAGGAAAACGAAAACGTAACCTTTTCATACCGTACGTGCTCTTTGGAGAGAAAGAAGAACGGGGCGCGGTCCTGAAGCTCGCAGGCCTGACATCGGCATCGGATAACAATCTGGGTAACTTTGCGGGACCGAACTGAGATTAGCACGACTTCTCAAGGCGTTGGGGTACTGGTTCGACGCTGGCCAGGGTCAGCAGGTGATGAACAGATCGTCCTCGCGCTGTGCCGCCATCCAGCGTGGAGCGATTCCGAAGGCTGCGGATTGACGACATTGCTGATGATGTTGGTGTCCAGAAGATAGCGCATCACAGGTTCACCTTGCGGCCTTCTTCACGTAGACGCGTCACGTCGAGATCGGCGCCGACGAGGGGCGAGCGACGTAACGCGGTCACGATGTCACAAGGCTTTGGTGGCTCGTCAGACACGGCCTGCTGCACCGGGTCGTAGATGCCCCTTCTCTGTCAACCTACACGATGCGTCGTCCAACGTCGCGATCAACCAAATTGCAGGCCCCACAGTTGATCACGAAGATGTTTGTTGTGCGCTCGACTTTGCGATTTACCGATCCGTTACGCTACGCAGCTCGGATCAGCGCGCGACCACGATGCAACAGATTGAAATCGCCGCATATTCTGTCTTGCATTGCGGCCGCAAGTCATCATCTTTGCCACCATGCGGAGCGATCCGCGCAGCAGCGAGGACGCCGCGGTGGCGCGAGCGAGAGAAACAACGGCAGAAAAGCTTCGCGTGGTCGCCGATGCGACGTGTGAAGCCACGGTTGCATTCGCAGCGTCCAAGCCTGATCTTCGCCTTATTAATCTGGTCCGATTGCTCGCCCGACAAGCCGCGCGGGATTTTGTCAGAGCCGAAACCTACAGCCGGAAGCGTGACCGTCTCCCGGACTAAGGAGGCGTCATGAAGGCCGCACTTTACGCCCGCTACTCGTCCGACAATCAGCGTGACGCATCAATCGAAGATCAGTTGCGGCTCTGCCGGCTCCACGCCGAAAAGCAAGGTTGGACGGTGGTTGACAGCTACGCGGACCGGGCGATCTCCGGTGCGTCGCTGCTTCGCCCCGGCATCCAGGAACTGATCAGCGACGCAATGCGCGGAAAGTTTGCGGTGGTGCTTGCCGAGGCGATGGACCGTCTCAGCCGCGATCAGGAGGACATTGCCGGGCTCTTTAAGCGTATGGCCTTCGCCGGCGTACGGATCGTCACGCTCTCGGAGGGAGACGTCACGCATCTCCACGTCGGGCTGAAGGGCACGATGAATGCCTTGTTCCTGAAGGACCTCGCGGACAAGACCAGGCGCGGCTTGCGCGGCCGCGTCGCGAACGGCAAGTCGGGCGGCGGGCTGTGCTTCGGCTATGACGTCGTCAAGCAGTTTGCTGCTAATGGCGAGCCGATCCGAGGTGACCGCACGATCAACGAGGCCGAAGCGTCTGTGGTTCGTCGCATCTTCGCAGACTACCTTGCCGGCAAGTCTTCGCGCACAATCGCATTCGAGCTGAACCGCGAAGGTGTGCCCGGACCGCAAGGCGCTGAATGGGGGCCATCGACCATTCACGGCAACCCAAGGCGCGGCGTTGGCATCCTCAACAACGAGCTCTATGTGGGCCGGCTCGTGTGGAATCGGCTCCGCTATCTCAAAGACCCCGATACCGGAAAGCGTGTTTCTCGGCTGAACCCCGAATCCGAATGGGTGATCCAAGAAGTCCCCGAGTTGCGCATTGTCAATCAGAAAATGTGGGAGGCGGTCAAGACGCGTCAGCAGGCGCTCGCCTACGAGCCGTCAGCGCCTGGCGAGAACAAGCTTAATGATCGCCGCCGGCCCAGATACCTCTTCGCCGGCCTTGTGAAGTGCGGATGCTGCGGCAGCGGGTACACGATGATTTCGAAGGACCTACTGGGTTGCGCAAGTGCGCGCAACAAGGGAACGTGCAATAACCGCTTGCACATCCGGCGCGACGTGCTGGAGACGTCGGTGTTAAGCGGCCTCCGCACGCATCTCATGGAACCCGAACTGTTCAAGGAATTCTGCCAAGAATTTACCCGTGAGGTGAATCGGTTGAGGATCGAGCGCGGGGCCGATATCGAGGCGCAAAGACGCGAGCTCGAGCGGACTGAGCGCGAGCTCGATAAAGCGATTCAAGCCATCCTTGAAGGTGTGCCGGGAGCGAAATTGAAGGACAAGATCGGCGCTCTGGAAGCACGCAAGGCCGAGTTGGTCGACGTACTCGCGAACGCGGAGGAGCCGCCGCCCCTCCTCCACCCCAATATGGCGGAGGTCTACCATCAGCGCGTGGCCGCTTTGTATGAGAGCCTGCTAAGTGAAGGCGAGAGAGCCGAAGTGGCGGAGGTTTGCCGCACGTTGGTCGATCGGGTGACACTCGTCCCCGATGGCGAACAGCTTGCGATCATATTGCGCGGGGACCTAGCAGCGATCCTGCGCTTTGCCGCGGGCAAGAAAAACCCCGACTTCCTTTCGGAGGCCGGGGCTCTGGATGGCCTGCTATCGCAAGCATCGGTGGTTGCGGGGATAGGATTTGAACCTATGACCTTCAGGTTATGAGCCTGACGAGCTACCGGGCTGCTCCACCCCGCGTTAAACCGTTGCTTTGCCTCCGCCGAAATGCCGGGGACGGTGCGATGAGGGCCGGCGCTGTTCGCGTGGCTTTTCTCTTCCGTCCCAAAGGCTTCCTTGGAAGGCAACCCGGGGCCAAGCCCGTCGGGTGCGGGGGGTATGTATCAAGGCGGGGTGCCTTTGGAAAGGGCTGGGCCGCGTTTTTTTCGACTTTATGACAGGCAGAGGGTCGGGATTCCGGGCCATTGGAGGCGCTCTTGCCAGAAGTTCCGCAAAGGGCCAGCTTGCGGCAACAAAAATCGGGGCAAATGCCCTTTGAGGGGAGAACGCCATGGACCAGGCCCTGACGAGCGCCCCGGTCGGAGCGCTGGCGGATGGCTTCCATGCCATGGTCGCGCGGTCGCGGACGGAGCCGGCCGCTGATCTGGCAGAGCGGCTCGACCGGCTGGCGCGGCTGCGCAGCGTCGTCGCCGACAATGAAGAACGCTTCCGGCGGGCGATCTCGGCCGATTTCGGCCACCGTGCGGCGGTCGAGACCACCATCGCCGAAGCGATGATGGTCTACAGCGAGATCCGGCATGCGACAAAGCACCTGAAGGGCTGGATGGCGCCGCAGCGCATCGCCACCGCGCTGCAATTCCTGCCCGCGCGCAACCGGCTGATGCCGCAGCCCCTCGGCGTCGTCGGCGTCATCGCGCCCTGGAATTATCCGCTCCAGCTGACGCTGGCGCCCGCGATCGGCGCGATCGCCGCCGGCAACCGTGTCATCATCAAGCCGAGCGAGCTCGTACCGCACTTCTCGGCGTTGCTAAAGGAGACGGTGGCCGCGAAGTTCGATGCCACGGAAATGCTGGTCACCGGCGTAGAGGACGAGGTCGCGAAGGCGTTTGCGAACCTGCCCTTCGACCATCTCGTCTTCACCGGCTCGAACCGGGTCGGCCGGCTGGTCGCGGAGGCCGCGGGACGCAATCTGACGCCTGTCACGCTCGAGCTCGGCGGCAAGTCGCCGGCGATCATCGATGCTTCCGCCGATCTCGAAGAGGCCGCCGAGCGCATCGCCTACGGCAAGCTGCTCAATGCCGGCCAGACCTGCATCGCACCGGATTACGCGCTGGTGCCGGAGCGCTCGTTGCAATCCTTCGCCGAGAAGCTGCGCGCGCAGATGCGGCGCATGTTCGGCGCCGATCCCGCCAACAAGGACTACACCTCCATCATCTCCGACCGGCACTATGCCCGGCTGGAAGGACTGGTCGCGGACGCAGCCCAGCGCGGCGCCAAGATCCTGCAACCGGCGAAAGCGGACGACCCCAACTGGAAGGCGCACCGCAAATTCCCGCCGACGCTGATCCTCGGTGCGACAGAGGCCATGACGGTGATGCAGGAGGAGATCTTTGGGCCCGTGCTGCCTGTGCTCGGCACGCGCGATGCGAACGAGGCGATCGCCTTCGTCAACGCGCGCGACCGGCCGCTCGCGCTGTACTGGTTCGGCAAGGACGGCACGGCCCGCGACGAGGTGCTCGCGCGCACCATCTCCGGCGGCGTCACCGTCAACGACTGCCTGTTTCATTTTGCGCAAATCAACCAGCCGATGGGCGGCGTCGGCGCATCCGGCAGCGGCGCCTATCATGGCGAATGGGGCTTTCGCACGCTCAGCAAGCTGAAGCCGGTGTTCTACCGCTCGAAGTTCAATCGCCTCGCCGACCTCTACCCGCCCTATGGCGGCAAGATCGCGCGGCTGGAGAAGCTGATGCGGTTGATGTCGTAGATCGTCGAACATCGTCATTGCGAGCGCAGCGAAGCAATCCAGAATCCCACCGCGGCGATAACCTGGATTGCTTCGCTGCGCTCGCAATGACGAAGCAACAAAGAACCTTGCAGGGTGAAACACATTGACCGATACATTCGATTTCGTGGTCGTGGGCGCGGGCTCCGGCGGCTGCGCGGTAGCAGGCCGGCTGTCGGAAGTTACGGCGACGTCGGTGGTGCTGCTCGATGCAATTCCGCATCCGCGAGGACTTCAACGGCGAGGACCATGAAGGGCTCGGGACCTACCAGGTGACCCAGCGCAATGGCGAGCGCTGGAGCGCGGCGCGCGCCTATGTGGCTCCCCGCATGGACAAGCGCGCGAATCTGCGCGTCGAGACGGGGCTCACGCCACCAAAATCCTGTTCGAAGGAAAGGCGCGCGGTCGGCATCGAATATGTGCAGTGCAGGCAGACAAGGCAGCTTCGCGCCCGCCGCGAGTTAGGCTGACGCTGTCGTCCCGGAGAAGTGCGACGCTGCGGCGTCATTCTCCCGTGTCGTCCGGCGGAGGCCGGGACCCATAGCCATAGGGAGAAGTTTTGGCGCGAGATGGCAACTCGGAGTCTTCGCCAAACCACGTCCTGTGGTTATGGGTCCCCGATCGGCGCGCGCTTTGGGCGCGCTTGTCCGGGGCGACGCCCGAGTGAAACGCGCCTGTCTGCGACGACAGCAGTGTTTAATTCAGCAAGAACCCGCCATCCACAGTCACCACACTCCCCGTCATGTACCGCGACGCGTTTGACGCCAGCAGCAGGATCGCGCCATCGAGATCGGACTCGGCGCCGACGCGGCGCTGGGGGATGCGCTTGGCGAGGCGCTCGCCTGCGGGGGTCGACCAGAAGGCGTGGTTCATCTCGGTGTCGATGTAGCCGGGCGCCAGCGCGTTGATGCGGATGTTCTGCCCGGCGAGCTCCAGCGCCATCGCTTTGGTCGCCTGGATGATGCCGGCCTTGGAGATCGCGTAAGGCGAGATCGCCTTCAGCACGCCGGTGCCGAGCACGGAGGCGATGTTGACGATGTTGCCTGACTGCTTGCGCGCGATCATGCGGCGGGCAACTTCAGTCGCGAGGAAATAGGCGCCTTTCAGATTGGCGCCGATCACGGCATCCCAATCGGCCTCGGTCTGCTCGGTCGCGAGTTTCTCGATGGCGATGCCGGCATTGTTGATCAGTACCGTGACGGGACCGAGCGCGGCTTCCGCCGCATCGACGGCCCCTGCGATCGAGGCAGTGTCGGTGACGTCGAGCGCGACCGCGGCGGCACGGCCGCCGTTGCCGCGGATCTCCTCCTCCAGGCTCTTCAACTTGTCGGTCTGCCGCGCGGCGAGCGCGACGGCCGCACCATGCGCTGCCAGCACCCTGGCAAACTGCCGCCCCAGCCCCTGGCTCGCGCCCGTGACGAGGATGGTTTCTTGACTGACGTCGAATAGGCCTGACATTGGAGACAACCTTTGGGTCTTTGGAGCCAAAAATACCAACGATTTTAGCAATCTGAAACCGGAATGATCGGTTCGGCGTTCATTCGTTCCATCGAGGCAACTTCCATCCGGCGTAAGTTCGCTCTCATGAACAGTTTCGATCTCGCCGTCTATGCCGCGCTCGCCATCGCGGTGGGGCTGGGTTTCCGGACCGGCCTGCTCCGCAGCGGCATGACCATCCTCGCCTATCTCATCGCTGCGCCGATCGCGGCCGCGCTGATGCCGCTGATCGCGCCGCAGATCGCAGGCAATCCGAACGCGCCGCTGCTGCAGAACTGGGTCTGGTTCTTCGGCATCTTCGTCGTCGTCGGCATGCTGTTCGGCC
Source organism: Bradyrhizobium sacchari (assembly GCF_002068095.1). Lineage (GTDB taxonomy): Bacteria > Pseudomonadota > Alphaproteobacteria > Rhizobiales > Xanthobacteraceae > Bradyrhizobium > Bradyrhizobium sacchari. The sequence goes on from NZ_LWIG01000001.1 coordinate 75,322, forward strand.
ATATCGGCCGCTTCGTGCTGGACGATACGGTCGGCGAGGCCGGCATCGGCGACCGTATCGGCGGCGCCGCGCTCGGCGCCGTCAGGGTCGGCCTCGTCGCCACCACCCTCGTGCTGGTGTTCGACCGGATCGTGCCGGCGAACCACCAGCCGCCATTCCTCGCCGGCTCTCATCTGCGGCCGTTGTTCTCTACGGTCGGCCAGATGGGCTTCAAATCACTGCCGCCGGAGGCAGCGTCCGTAATCGACCGCCTCAAGCAGGACCGCCGCATCTAGAGCGCGGCGAAGTCGCACTTTAGATTCTTGTTTGGGCATGGTCTCTTCGGAAAACCGCTCCACACTTTTCCGGATCATGCCGGCGCATTTGCATCGCCGCGCCGAGCGCCATGCATTTTGGCGCGGGCCCGTCCCTTATCAGCGGCACCGCGATTGGCTAGAGTGCGATCCATCCAAAACCTGCCTGCTATTTTCGGGAGTGAAACAGTGGATCTTGGGATCAAAGGTCGCCGCGCCATCGTCTGCGCATCCAGCAAGGGCCTGGGTCGCGCCTGCGCCATCTCACTGGCGGAAGCCGGCGTTGACGTCACGCTGACCGCGCGCGGTGCCGAAGCCTTGAAGAAGACAGCCGACGACATCCGCAAAGCCTATCCAGGCGTGAAGGTCACCGAGATCGTCGGCGACATCACGACACCGGCGGGGCGCGAGGCGGTGCTGAAGGCCTGCCCCGATCCCGATATCCTGATCAACAATGCCGGCGGTCCGCCGCCCGGCGATTTCCGCAACTGGACCCGCGACGACTGGATCAAGGCGATCGACGCCAACATGCTCACTCCGATCGAGCTGATCAAGGCGACCGTCGACGGCATGATGGCGCGCAAGTTCGGCCGCATCGTCAACATCACCTCCGCTGCGGTGAAGGCGCCGATCGACATCCTCGGCCTCTCCAACGGCGCGCGCGCCGGCCTCACCGGCTTCATCGCCGGCCTGTCCCGCAAGACCGTGATCAACAACGTCACCATCAACGGCCTCCTGCCGGGCCCGTTCGAGACCGACCGCCTGACCGGCACCGCGAAGGCCGAAGCCGACAAGCGCGGCACGACCCCCGAGCAGATCCTGGCCGAGCGTGCCAAGCTCAACCCGGCAGGGCGCTTCGGCCAGCCCGACGAATTCGGCTACGCCTGCGCCTTCCTGTGCGGCGCCAAGGCGGGCTTCATCACCGGCCAGAACATCTTGCTCGACGGTGGCGCCTTCCCGGGAACGTTGTAACGCCACTGCGCTCTCTCCCCGCTTGTGCGGGGAGAGAGATGTCCGGGATCACCGCCGCTTCGTCGGCTCGTCCTCGTCCCGCTCGCTGGGATCGGATGAATCGGCGGTGAGGCGCTCGTCGGTCCAGTCGATGCCGAAGGCATCGAGCCCGTCCGCAAGCAGATCGCCCAGCATCGGCTCGCCCAGCAGATATTGCACCGTTTCGTGCCGGGGCTTGCGATACTCGGACCGCGCCTCCACCGCGCGATCGCGCAGATCGTCCCAGTCATCGATCGTACCGTCGCCACGCCCGAGCCATGTCAACGCGACGAGATCGACCTGTTCGTCCTCGTTCAGGGCAACGATGAAGCCGCCGAGCTCGCTGGCGACGGGATCGGAGCCGTCATCCTCCAGCACATCGACCGCATCGTCATCGCTTGGATTCGACCCCGAATCGGGATCGGCATTTGCTTCCTTGACGTCGAATTCGCGCGCCTTCTCGATGATGAAGGCGACCTTCTCGGCGGAAATTGCAAGCTCTGGCATAGGCTCCCCTCGGCGCGTCGTTGGGCTGGTTCCGGTTCCCCGGATAACGCAACATCACGACAGATGATCCATTGCGCTCCCTGACCGAAAATGAGCATCTTTCGGCGCCTATTGGTCCCGTCATTCCGGGGAATGACGGCGGAGCCGCAAAACAAGAACATGGGGGACGCCCGATGCATTGGAAGGTCGGCAAGGTCAGGATCACGAAACTCGTCGAAATGGAGACGGTCGGCTCGACCCGCTTCATCCTTCCGGCCGCAACCCATGATGAGATCCAGAAGCTGCCCTGGCTGATCCCGCATTTCGCTACCGCAGAGGGCCGGCTGAAAATGTCGATCCACTCGCTGGTGGTGGAGACCCCGACGCGCCGCATCGTGGTCGACACCGGCCTCGGCAACGACAAGCAGGGCCGCGGCGTCCCGGTCTGGAACAACCGCACCACGCCGTTCCTGGAGACCATGAGCGCGGCGGGCTTTCCCCCTGACAGCATCGACACCGTGCTGTGCACGCATCTCCATGTCGACCATGTCGGCTGGAATACCAAGCTGGTCGATGGCAAATGGGTGCCGACCTTTGCCAGGGCGCGCTACCTGTTCGGCAAGACCGAATACGAATATTGGCGCGACTACACGGCCGAGGCGGACAAGGTCGCGGTGTTCAACGACTCCGTGAAGCCGATCGTCGACGCGGGCCTCGCCGAGCTGATCCCGAGCGACCACCGCCTCTGCGAGGAGGTCAGCGTCATCCCGACCCCTGGCCACAGCCCCGGCCACATGAGCGTCCTGATCGAGTCCGACGGCGAACAAGGGCTGCTCACCGGGGACGTGGCTCATCATCCCTGCCAGATGGCCCATCTCGACTGGTGCTCGGTCATCGATACCGACCTCGCCCAATCGGCCGCGACCCGCC
>NZ_LWIG01000001.1:78070-102871 GCF_002068095.1 Bradyrhizobium sacchari
GGCGGGCATTTCTCGGCCGGGCATATCAAGCGGGACGGGGACGCGTTCAGGTTTGTGGCGCTGGGGTGATCTCCGTGTCCCGGACGCGGTGCAGCGTGCAACGCTGCTCCGCTGAGCCGGGACCCAGAATGCAGCGACATGGGGCCCGGCTTTGCGCCGCACCGCTTCGCGCTGCGTCGCGTCCGGGACACGAGACCCATGCCCGCCCACCGAATTTCGAAGGCTGCAATGCGGCCCGCTTTGAGCGGTTGAATTTCCCGCCGCCCTGTTCCATGAAGCTATTTAACCGATCGGTCCATCTCCAGGGAGAAACGAGAATGAAGCTTGTTCGTTATGGCGAAAAGGGTGCGGAAAAGCCCGGTCTGATCGACAAATCCGGCCAGTTGCGCGACCTGTCGGCGCATCTGAAGGACCTCACGGGCGAGGCCTATTCGCCGGAGTCCCTGCAGAAGCTGGCGGCCCTCGACCCCGCCTCGCTGCCCGCCGTCTCCGGCAAGCCGCGGTTCGGCGCGCCCGTCACCGGCATCTCGAAATTCGTCGCCATCGGCCTCAATTACAGCGACCACGCCAAGGAAACCGGCGCTGCGATCCCGACCGAGCCGATCATCTTCATGAAGGCCAACACCTCGCTGTCCGGCCCTAACGATGCGGTCGAGAAGCCGCGCGGCTCGACCAAGCTCGACTGGGAGGTCGAGATCGCCGCCATCATCGGTACCCGCGCCAAGTACGTCTCGGAAGCCGACGCGCTGAACTACGTCGCCGGCTATTGCGTCTGCAACGACGTCTCCGAGCGCGCCTTCCAGATCGAGCGCCTCGGCCAGTGGACCAAGGGCAAGTCGCACGACACCTTCGGCCCGGTCGGACCGTGGCTCGCGACCAAGGACGAGATCAAGGACGTGCAGAACCTGTCGATGTGGCTCGACGTCAACGGCCAGCGCCGCCAGACCGGCTCGACCAAGACCATGATCTTCTCGATGGCCAAGTGCGTCTCCTATGTCTCGCAGTTCATGACGCTCTTGCCGGGCGACATCATCACCACGGGCACTCCGCCCGGCGTCGGCCTCGGCATGAAGCCCCCGACCTTCCTCAATGTCGGCGACGTCGTGACGCTCGGCATCGAGGGCCTCGGCGAGCAGCGCCAGGAGATCGTGGCGGCGTAGGGCTGCGCTTTCTCTTCGTCATTGCGAGGAGCTCTTGCGACGAAGCAATCCAGGTTCTTTCTACGGAGACGGTCTGGATTGCTTCGCTTCGCTCGCAATGACGAAAACAACCGCCGGATGTTCATCAGGATCGTTCCATGAAGCTCACCTTCTCCCCCGCCTCGCCCTTTGCCCGCAAGGTGCGCATCGCCGCGATCGAGCTCGGGCTGATCGACAAGATCGAGCTGACACCCGCAACCGTCGCGCCGGGCACGGCCAACGAGGATTATTCGCGCATCACGCCGCTGAAGAAACTGCCGGTGCTGATTACCAATGACGGCGACGTCATTTTGGACTCCTATGTCATTGTCGAGTATCTCAACGAGATGGCCGGCGGCAGCCTGATCCCGGACTACGGCCCGCGGCGCTGGAAGGCCAAGACCAATCACTCCCTGATCAACGGCATGCTCGATTCGATGCTGCTGTGCCGCTACGAGAAGATGGTGCGGCCGCAGGGCCTGCAATGGCAGGCGTGGTCGGACGATCACTGGAACAGGGCCTGGACCGGCATGGCGCGCTTCGAGAACATGCCTGACGTGCTGAACGGCCCGTTCGACATCTCGCAGATCGGCCTCGTTTGCGTGCTCGGCTATGCCGATTTCCGCTTCGCCGATTGCGGCTGGCGCAAGGCCTATCCGAAGCTCGATGCATTCCACCAGAAGATGCTGGAGCGGCCTTCGGTGAAGATCTCGGTGCCGCCGGCGGCATAACCCGCAAGGAGTGTCCATGAGCCTGAAATACGCGGTCGGCGACCTCACCATCCATCGCGTCGTCGAACAGGAAACCTCCTTCGTCCCGGCGCTGGAAATGCTGCCGGGATTGACGGCCGAGGTGCTGGCCGAGAACCGGGCGTGGATGCGGCAGGCCAAGGCACTCGACGACAACGATGTGCTGATGTTGTGCTTCCAGTCCTACGTGGTGAAGACGCCGCACCACACCATCCTGGTCGACAGCTGCATCGGCAACGACAAGCCGCGCCCCAATCGGCCGAAATGGAACATGAAGACCGACGACACCTATCTGCGCGGACTCAACGCCGCGGGGGTCTCGGTCGACGACATCGACTTCGTGATGTGCACGCATCTGCATGTCGACCACGTCGGCTGGAACACGCGGCTGGAGAACGGCCGCTGGGTGCCGACCTTCCCCAAGGCGCGCTACGTCTTCGCCAGGCGGGAATACGACCACTGGTTCGCGGAGAATGCGAAGGCGGAGATTCCACCCTTTGCCGACAGCGTGCTGCCGGTGGTCGAGGCAGGGCGCCACGAGCTCGTCGGCAACGACCACCAGATCGGCGATCACGTCCGCATCCTGCCGACGCCCGGTCACACGCCGGGCCATATCGCCATCACGATGGGCCGCAGCAAGGACGATGCCGTGTTCTCCGGCGACCTCATGCATTCGCCGTTGCAGACGCTCTATCCGGAGCTGTCGATCAAGTTCGACGTCGATCCGGCTGCTGCTGCAAGAACGCGCCGCGGCTTCCTGGAGCGCTATTGCGATACCGACACGCTGTGCTGTACCGCGCATTTCCCTTCGCCGTCGGTCGGCAAGATCAAGCGCAAAGGCAACGCGTTCGTGTGTGCGGCGGTTTAGCGAGATGCCGTAGGTGAGTAGTACAGCGGCTGCGCAAAGCGCAGCCGCTGAGCGTAACCCACCTCTTTGGGTTCTGCAGAGACAGAAGCGGTGGGTACGCCTTCGGCTAACCACCCTGCGATTCCACCCAAGTGTAGGAAACGATGCCCGATCTCCCCGACATTCCCCTCCCCGCCGGCATCCGTTCGCGCCACGTCGACGGCATCAACGGCCTGCGCATGCATGTGCTCGAGGCCGGCTTCGAGACCAAGGGACGTCCCTGCATCCTGCTGCTGCACGGCTTTCCCGAGCTCGCCTTCTCCTGGCGCAAGGTGATGCCGGCGCTCGCGGAGGCCGGCTATCACGTCATCGCGCCGGATCAGCGCGGCTATGGCCGCACCACGGGATGGGCCGCGGACTATGACGGCGATCTCGCGCCGTTCTCTCTCCTCAACCTCGTGCGCGATGCGCTCGCTTTGGTGTCGGCCTTCGGCTACAGGCAGGCCGACCTGGTTGGGCACGATTTCGGCAGCCCGGTCGCGGCCTGGTGTGCACTGATCCGGCCCGACGTGTTCCGCTCGGTGACGCTGATGAGCGCGCCATTCGGCGGAGCGCCGCCGCTGCCGTTCAACACCGTTGATAGTCCCGCAAAGCCTGCGATCGAAGACCCCGTGCATCGCGAGCTCGCCGTCCTGCCGCGCCCGCGCAAGCATTATCAATGGTACTATTCGACACGCGAAGCCAATGCGGACATGCAGCACGCGCCGCAGGGCGTGCATGATTTCCTGCGCGCCTATTATCATCACAAGAGCGCGGACTGGACCGCCAACAAGCCGTATCCGCTCAAGTCCTGGTCGGCAGACGAGCTGGCAAAGCTGCCGACCTACTACGTGATGGACGCCGGCGAGACCATGGCCGAGACCGTGGCGAAGGAGATGCCCTCGCCGGCCGCCATCGCCGCCAACCAATGGCTGCCTGACAGCGATCTCGCCTACTACAGCGCCGAATATGGCCGCACCGGATTTCAGGGGGGCTTGCAATGGTATCGCTACGGCACGTCGGGCATGCTCAACAGCGAGATGCAGCTGTTCGCGGGCCGCAGCATCGATGTGCCGTCCTGCTTCATCTCCGGCAAGCAGGACTGGGGCACCTATCAGCGCCCCGGTATATTCGAGGCGATGCAGGAGCGCGGCTGCACCAGGATGCTCGGCTGCCATCTCGTCGACGGCGCCGGCCATTGGGTGCAGCAGGAACAGCCGGGCGAGGTGAGCCGGTTGCTGCTCGACTTCCTCGCGAGAAGCGGCACGGCTTGATTTGACCCGGAAACGGCCGCGGCCTATATAGTTTAGAATAATTCTAAACTATGCAAACAGGGCCGCCGTGAAGAATTTTGCCGATCTGACCGAGCGCGAGGTGCTGGCGGTCGCGATCTCCTCCGAGGAGGAGGACAGCCGCATCTACATGACCTTCGCCGAGGATCTGAAGGAGCGCTATCCGGACTCGGCCAAGCTGTTCGAGCAGATGGCCGAGGAGGAGCGCGGCCATCGCCACATGCTGCTGGAGATGTATGAGCAACGCTTCGGCCAGCATCTGCCGCCGATCCGCCGCGAGGACGTCAAGGGTTTTCTGCGCCGCCGGCCGATCTGGCTGACCAAGAACCTGCCGCTCGACACCATCCGCCGCGAAGTCGAGACCATGGAGCTCGAGGCCGAGCGCTTCTATGCCAAGGCCGCCGAGCAGGCCGAGGACGTCAATGTGCGGCGGCTGCTCGGCGACCTCGCCGAAGCCGAGAAGAACCACGAGCACACCGCCGCTAGGCTGACCGACGAGATCCTCAAGCCCGACGTGCGCGCCGAGGAAGACCGCACGCGGCGGCGGATGTTCGTGCTGCAATATGTGCAGCCGGGCCTCGCCGGCCTGATGGACGGCTCGGTCTCGACGCTGGCGCCGCTGTTCGCAGCCGCCTTCGCCACGCACCAGAACTGGCAGACGTTTCTCGTCGGCCTCGCCGCCTCGATCGGCGCCGGCATCAGCATGGGATTTGCGGAAGCGCTCTCCGACGATGGCTCGCTCACCGGGCGCGGCTCGCCCTGGCTGCGCGGCGTCACCTGCGGCGCGATGACGACGCTCGGCGGGCTTGGCCACACCGCGCCCTATCTCGTGCCCGACAGCTGGCCCAATGCATTCTGGATCGCGACGGCAATCGCCTGCGTCGTCGTGTTCTTCGAATTGTGGGCGATCGCCTTCATCCGCTCGCGCTACATGGACACGCCGTTCCTGCAGGCCGTGTTCCAGATCGTGCTCGGCGGCGCCATCGTGCTCGCGGTGGGGATATTGATCGGGGCGGCGTAGCAGCCCCACACGCGCCGTCATCGCCTGGCTTGACCGGGCGATCCAGTACGCTGCGGCGGATATGGTGAGAGCGAGCTCTCCAACGCGGGCCTCTGGAATACTGGATCGCCCGCCTTCGCGGGGGCGATGACAACTTGAGACACATCAACCTCAGTCAAACAGCGGTTGCAGCGTTCGGCCAAGCTGCGCATCATCCTCAGACGACCAGAGCGGGAGAAGCTGCCGTGGCCAAATCGGGAGGGAGTTTCAAGAGCGCGGTCGAACTGTCGGCTGCATTGAGCGCGAGGAAGGTCTCCGCGGTCGAACTCATGCAGGATGCGATCGATCGCATCGAACGGCACGACGGCAAGATCAACGCGATCTGCGTCCGGGATTTCGATCGCGCGCTCGGCGCCGCGCGCGAGGCGGACGCCGCCTTGGCCCGCGGCGAGCGCAAGCCGCTGCTCGGCCTGCCCGTGGCGATCAAGGAATCCTTCAACATCGCCGGCCTGCCGACGACCTGGGGATTCGTGCCGCAGAAGGATTTCAGGCCGGCGGAAGATGCGCTGCCGGTGGCCCGTATCAAAGAGGCCGGCGGCGTGGTCCTCGGCAAGACCAACGTGCCGGTCGGCCTCGCCGACTGGCAGAGCTACAACGACATCTACGGCACCACCAACAACCCCTATGATCTCGGCCGCACGCCGGGTGGATCGTCCGGGGGATCATCGGCAGCTCTCGCAGCGGGCTATTGCGCGCTCGCCATCGGCTCCGACATCGGCGGCTCCCTGCGCGTGCCGGCATTTCATTGCGGCATCTTCGCGCACAAGCCGACCCTCAATCTCTGCCCGGCACGCGGTGAGACCCCGCCGCCATTGCCAGCCCTTCCGCGTGAAGGCGACCTCGCCGTCATCGGCCCGATGGCGCGCAGCGCTGCGGACCTCTCCTTGCTGCTCGACATCATGGCCGGACCGGATCCGCTGGACGCCGGCGTCGCCTACAAGCTCGACCTGCCTGCTGCGCGACATCAGTCGCTGCGGGATTTTCGTGTCCTGGTGATCGACAGCCATCCGCTGCTGCCGACCGACCGGGATGTCCGCGGTGCGATCGACAAGCTCGCAACCGACCTCGCGAAGGCCGGCATGACGGTCGCGCGCGAGAGCGCACTGCTGCCGGATTTCGCGGAGACGTCGCGGCTTTACATGCGCATGCTGCTGGGCTTCCTCGGCGCGTTCTTCCTGCCCGACGAACTCGCGGATTCGCAGGCGCGGGCGAACCGGTTGTCGCCGGGAGACCACAGCCTCGGCGCCGAGCGGCTGCGCGGCACGGTAGCAAGCCACCGCGCATGGGTGCTCGACGCGGGTAGGCGCGCCGGCCTGCGTGCGCAATGGCGCGCGCTGTTCAGTAGCTTCGACGCGGTGATCTGCCCGATCATGCCGACGCCGGCCTTTCCGCATGATCATTTGCCGGAACAGGATCTGCGACGCATCAGCATCGACGGCACGCACTACCCCTATTCCGATCAGCTTGCCTGGCCAGGCATCGCAACGCTTCCGGGCCTGCCTGCGACCGCCGTTCCGCTCGGGCTATCGAAAGACGGCCTGCCCGTCGGCGTCCAGATCGTCGGCCCGTGGCTGGAGGACCGCACGCCGCTGAAGCTCGCCGAGCTGATCGAGCGCGAGTTTGGCGGGTTCGTGCCGCCGAAAATGTTCGACGATTAGTCGTTCCGTCATTGCGGGCGTAGCGAAGCAATCCAGCATCTTTTCGCGGCAGCAGTCTGGATTGCTTCGTCGCAAGAGCTCCTCGCAATGACGGAACAAAACAATTTTGAGGTTCCGGATTCGTGCTTCGCGCGCCCCGGAATGCCAGGGAGAGAGGACGCACCATGAGCCAGGACCTCGAACAGCTCACCGCGCTGAACCGCGACTATGTCGCCTCGGTGCAAAATTGCGACGTCAGGCGCTTCGACGAGATCCTCGCGCCGGAGTTCTACTGCTCCAATCCCGACAAGACGCTGGTCGATCGCGCCGCCTTCCTCGAGCAGACGGCGCGGCCGATCGCAATCCGCAACCTGCATGCGTATGACGTCATCATCCGCATTATGGGCGACTTCGCCATCATCCACGCCGCGACCAGCTACACGACGGCCGATGGCCAGCAGGCGACGGGGCGGTACACCGATTGCTGGGCGAAGAAAAACGGAACATGGCTGGCCGTGTCCGCGCACGTCTCGCGGTGAGGCGGACGCGCTGACGTTCCACCCTCCGCTGTCATGCCCCGGCTTGACCGGGGCATCCAGTACTCCGCGGCGGCAATTGTGCGAACGACCGCTGCGGAGTACTGGATCGGCCGCCTTCGCGGGCGATGACACCTGTTTTGTAGCTGCGCTGGTGAACGTCAGCGCTCAGCTGTCGAACACGATCACGCTGCGCAGGGTCTTGCCGGCTTTCATGTTGGCGAAGCCCTCGTTGATCTCGCTGAGCTTCAGCTTCGCCGAGATCCAGTCCTCGAGGTGCAGCCGTCCCCGCAGGTAGAAATCAACAAGCCGGGGCATGTCGACGCGGAAATGGTTCGAGCCCATCGAGGAGCCCTGGATCCTGCGCTCGCGCAGGAAATCGAAGCCGTGCAGTTCGATCTTCTGGCCGAACGGGATCATGCCGACGATGGTGGCGGTGCCGCCGGCGGCGAGCATGCCGAACGCCTGCTCGGCGGTTTCCTTGCGGCCGAGCACCTCGAAGGAATGATGCACGCCGCCATTGGTGAGGTCGCGGACCTGCTTCACGACGTCGCCGTCGGCGGGATTGACGAGGTCGGTCGCGCCCAGCTTGGTCGCGAGCTGGAGCTTTGCCGGATTGGTGTCGATGGCGATGATGCGGCCGGCGCCCGCGATCTGCGCGCCGTTGATCGCAGCCATGCCGACCCCGCCGCAGCCGATCACCGCCACGGTCTCGCCAGCCGTCACCTTCGCCGTGTTCACCACCGCGCCATAGCCGGTGATGACGCCGCAGCCGATCAGCGCGGCGAGATCGAGCGGCATGTCCTTGCGGATCTTCACGATGGCGTTCTCGTGCACCAGCATCTGCTCGGCGAAGGAAGAGAGATTGAGGAACTGATGCAGCTTCTCCGGCTTCGACCACTGCATGCGGTTGGAGACGCCCGGCAGCATCTTCACCGTCGCATCGGTGCAGAGCACGGTGCGGCCGGTGGTGCAATTGTCGCAGGTACCGCAGAACACCGATAGGCAGGTGACGACATGATCGCCCGGCTTCACGTAGGTAACATCGGAGCCGACCTGCTCGACCACGCCGGCAGACTCGTGCCCGAGCACCGCCGGCAGCGGATGCGGATAGAGGCCTTCCATGAAGTGCAGGTCGGAGTGGCAGAGGCCGGCAACCGCGGTGCGGATCAGCACCTCGCGCGGGCCGGGCTTCGGCAGGCTGACATCCTCGATGACCAGCGGCTGGTTGACTTCATAGAGGACGGCGGCCTTCATCGAACACTCCCTGTCGCGTTTTTATTTGATCGCGGCGCGCAGCCTACGCTGTCAGAACCAGTTCGCCAACCTCGCTCATGTCGGCATCGCGATCGCCGAGCAGCAGCACGGCGATCTTCGTCTGCGCGGCATTTTCCGTCAGCCGGAACGGATCGCTCGGCGACACGCGATGGTCGATGACGAGGCGCGACAACAGCAACCGGCGCGCGTCACCACGGATGTCGTGAATGCGATGCGCCTCCCAGGCGAGCGCGACCGCGCTTGCGACATGATAGAGCAGGCTGGTGGCACGCCGCGCATCGGCTTCGTTCTCCGGCTTGCCCGCGACCTCACGCGCGAAGCCGACCACCCGATCGACGAGGCCGCGCAAATTGTCGCGCCAGGCCTGCGGCACGGAGGCGCTGTCGTCGAGCCGGGCGTGCAGATCCGCTGATAGCGCGGATTCCGCGCCGTGGCGGCCGACCGCGCGCCGCAGCGCATCGATGGCGACGATGTTGCCGGTGCCCTCCCAGACCGAGCCGAGATGCGCATCGCGCAAGAGCCGCGGCGTCGCGAATTCCTCGATATAGCCGATGCCGCCGCGCATCTCGAGCGCATCGCCGCAGACTTTTCGCGCATCGCGCGTGGCGCGGAATTTCAGCGTGGGGGTGAGGATGCGCAGCAGCGCTGCCGCGTCCTGGCTGCCGGCTTCGGCCCGGTCGAGCGCGTCGGCCGTGAGAAAGCTCATCGACAGCGCCTGCTCGACCGGCAGCATGATCTTCAGCATCTGCCGCCGCCCGAGGGGCAGATCGATGATGCGCTGGCCGAACACGACGCGGTTCTTTGCCACCATCATCGCGTCATGATAAGCGCGGCGCATCAGCGCGGTGGATTTGACGCCGTTGGAAAGCCGCGACGAGTTCACCATCTCGGCCATCTGCACGAAGCCGCGGTCGAGCTTGCCGACCGCGTAGGCGATGGCGCCTTCGAGCTTGATCTCGCCCGAGGCCATCGAGCGCGTGCCGAGCTTGTCCTTCAGGCGCACGATCCGGTAGTGGTTCTGCGCACCATCGTCGAGGAAGCGCGGCATCAGGAACAGGCCGACCCCGCGCGTGCCGGGACCGGCGCCTTCCGGGCGCGCCAGCAGCATCACCACCTTGGCGTCGGCATTCGAGCAGAACCATTTCTCGCCATAGATCCGCCAGTGGTCGCCCTCCTGCACCGCGCGCGTCGTCAGCGTGCCGACGTCGGAGCCGCCCTCCTTCTCGGTCATGAACTGGCCGCCTTGCGTCAGCTTGCTCATGTCGGTCGAGGTCAGTCCATCCAGATATTTCGCCTTAAGCGCCTCGCTGCCGAAATTCGCCAGCAGTTTGGCGCAGCCATCGGTGACGTTGATCGGGCAGCCCATGCCGAATTCGGCCTGGTTGAACAGAAAAGTGAAAGCGTGCTTGGCGACGACAGGGTATTTGTCCGGCCAGCCCATGATGCCCTTGCGGATCGAGAGCGCGTGGATGCCGAACTCGCCGAACGCGGCGTTCTCCAGCTCGCGATAGGCCGGATGATATTCGATCGACTGCACGTCGCGCCCGAACTTGTCGCGCTGATGCAGCACCGGCGTGTGCCGGTCGGCAAGCCGTGCGCATTCGTCGAGCCTGCCGCCGGCGAGCTCGCCGAGGCGGTCGAGATGCGGCTCGATGTGGCGGAACAGGTTGTCCGGCAGATGGATGCGGAGCAGGTCCGTCAGCGCCGGATCGGCGCGGTAGAAATTCATGCCTGACGTATCGGGTGCCAGCAGGCCGGACGGCTCGGCCGCGACATGTTTCGGCTGCGCTGGGACCGGCTTGTGCATGATCGTCCTCTTCGTTTCCGCCTTGCGGACATTTTGCGCTGTTTTGGCGCTTGCCGCTTTGGATGATGTCGATCATGCTCCAGTCGCGAATGGCGATAAAGCCGCAAATTGTCAGGGAGGCATGATCGCCGTGATGGAGCAATTCGCTCTGCGGAATTGTGATCCACCCGGCTGGTTGTCCGCACGGCCCATGCATAGATCAACGGCTTCCCTGTCCCGAGAAATCCCGCCAGAGACCAAATCATGGAACATCCGAAATACAAGATCGCGCTCATCGTTGGTGCCGGCGAAGGCCTGAGCGCCTCGCTGGCCCGGCTGCTGTCCACGCAGGGCATCCGCGTCGCGCTTGCCGCGCGCAAGATCGAAAAGCTCGGCGCGCTCTGCAGCAAGACCGGCGCGAAGGCCTACGCCTGCAACGCCACCGAGCCGGAGGAGGTCGAGCGCCTGTTCGGCCTGGTCGAGCGCGAGATCGGCACGCCCGATCTCGTCGTCTACAACGCCAGCGGCCGCACGCGCGGCCCGTTCGTCGATCTCGTCCCGGCCGATGTCGCGCAGGCGATCGCGGTCAGCGCCTATGGCGGCTTCCTGGTGGCGCAGCAGGCGGCGAAGCGCATGCTGCCGAACCAGCACGGCGCGATCCTGTTCACCGGCGCCTCCGCCAGCGTCAAGGGCTACGCGCAATCGGCTTCCTTCGCGATGGGCAAGTTCGCGCTGCGCGGGCTCGCCCAGAGCCTGGCGCGCGAACTCTCGCCACAAGGCATCCATGTCGCGCATTTCGTCATCGACGGCGGCATCCGCAGCGCGGCGCGCACGGAACCGGCCGACAAGCCGGATTCGATGCTCGATCCTGATGCGATCGCGGCGAGCTATTGGAACGTGTTGCAGCAGCCGCGCAGCGCCTGGAGCTGGGAGCTGGAGTTGCGGCCCTGGGTGGAGAAGTTTTGAGACGACAACGTAGCAACAACCGTCCATTGCGAGCGAAGCAATCCAGAAATGTGTCCGTGGAAGCGGGCTGGATTGCTTCGCTTCGCTCGCAATGACGAAAAAGAGAGGGAGGCGACATGACTACGGAAGAAACCACCGTCGACACCGGCACCAGAGAACTCCTCTGCGTCATCCGCGACCGCGTCGCCATCATCACGCTGAACCGGCCGGAGGCGCGCAATTCGCTGTCGGACGCGCTGACGCCGGCACTGCGCACCATGATCCGGACCTGCGCCGAGGATCCGAATGTCGGCGCGCTGCTGCTCACCGGCGCGGGCGAAGCGTTCTGCGCCGGCGGCAACGTCAAGGGCATGGGCGCGCATCGCGATCCGAAAAAGCTCGAAATGTCCCTCGACGACAGGGTCGCCGATCTGCAGGAGCGGCAGCGGCTGCTCACCGGCGCCCTGGTATCGGTGCGCAAGCCGACCATCGCCGCGCTGCCCGGTCCCGCGGTCGGCGCCGGGCTTGCCATCGCCATGGCCTGCGACATCCGCATCGCCGCGCAATCAGCCTTCGTCGCCACGGGCTATGCGCGCATCGCGCTCAGCGGCGATTACGGTATCGCCTGGCTGCTGACGCGCCTCGTCGGCACCGCGCGAGCGCGCGAATTGATGTTCACAGGCGATCGCGTCGACGCCACGCGCGCCGAAGTGATCGGCCTCGTCAACCGTGTCGTGCCCGACGACAGACTGCAGACCGAAGCGTTCGCGCTGGCAAGTTCGCTCGCCGAAGGCCCGCGCCTCGCGCTGCGCTACATGAAGGACAATCTCGACGAGGCCGTGCTGTTCGACTTCGAAACCGCGCGCGACCACGAAGCCGAACGACTGGTGCGCCTGACCACGACCGCCGACCACAAGGAAGCCGTGCAGGCGTTCATTGAGAAGCGCAAGGCGGTGTTCACGGGGAAGTAGGCAGCCCGGCGGAGCCACACACGCGATGGCTTTCGCCAGGAGGACTCGGAGAGAGAGCGCCGCTAGTTGGCAGGCGCCCGCGCAAAATCCACGAACGCCCGCAGCGCCGCCGGCAGTTGGCGGCGGCTTGGGTAGTAGAGGAAGAAGCCGGGATAGGCCGGGCACCAGTCGGCGAGCACGCGGATCAGCTTGCGCTTGGCCAGCAGCGCTTCGACCTGCTGCTCGAAGACGTAAGCGAGGCCGACGCCGTCGAGCGCCGCATCGACCATCAGGTCCTGGTCGTTCATGGTCAGCGGCCCCGTGACGTCGATCGAGAGCTCGATGCCGCCGCGCTCGAACTCCCAGTGATAGAGCGCGCCTGAGGTGAAGCGGTAGCGGATGCAGGGCAGGCCTTTCAGGTCATGCGGCGTGGTCGGCGGCCTGTACGTCCTAAAGAAGGCAGGCGCGCCGATCACGGCGAAACGGTGCCGCGGGCCGATCGGCACCGCGATCATGTCGGCGGCGATGGTCTCGCCAAAGCGCACGCCGGCGTCGAAGCGGGCCGCGACCATGTCGATCAGGGAATCGTTGATGACGATCTCGACGCTAACGTCGGGGAATTCCTTCAGGAAACGCGTCACGATCGGCAGCAGAACTAGCTGCGCCGACTGGCGCGCGGCGGTGAAGCGCAGCGTGCCGGCGGGCTTGCCGCGAAAATTGTTGAGATCCTCTAGCGCGTCGTCGATGTCGCGGAAGACCGGCGTGATGCGGGCGAACAGAAGCTCGCCGGCCTCGGTGAGCGCGACGCTGCGGGTGGTGCGGTTGACGAGCCGCAGGCCCAGCCGCTCCTCGACATTGCGCAGAGCGTGCGACAGGGCGGACGGCGTCACGCCAAGCTCGGTCGCAGCCGCACGAAAACTGCGGTGGCGGGCGATGGCGAGAAAGGTCGCAAGGTCCGACGGGTCGACCCGCATTGATGAATTTTTCTCAATAGCTTACGGATCATATAGCGGATTATCTCAGCTATGGCGAGCGGCTACTCCTTGCCCATCAGCTTCGGCACATCGCCGGGGACCAAATGGAAAGGGCAATATCATGCGTGTCTGGTTCATCACGGGAGCATCCCGCGGATTTGGTGCTTTGATCGCCGAAGCCGCCTTGAAGGCCGGCGATGCCGTGGTCGCGACCGCCCGCGATCCGTCGACCGTCACCGCGCGGCTGGGCAGTCACGAGCGGCTGCACGCCACCCGGCTCGACGTCACCAGCGAGGCCGAGGCGCATGAGGCCGCCGGCGAGGCCGTGAAGCGTTTCGGGCGCATCGACATCCTCGTCAACAATGCCGGCTATGGCCTTCTGGGCGCGATCGAGGAAGCCAGCGATGCAGAAACGCAAAAGCTGTTCGGCACGAACGTGTTCGGGCTCCTCAGTGTCACCCGCGCGGTGCTGCCGCATATGCGCCGCCAGCGTTCCGGCCACGTCATCAACATCTCGTCGGTCGGCGGTTACGCCGGCTATCCCGGCTGGGGCGTCTATGGCGCGACCAAATTCGCGGTCGAGGGAATCAGCGAGGCGCTGGCCGGCGAAGTCGCGCCGCTCGGCATCAGGGTGACCGTGGTCGAGCCCGGATTCTTCCGCACCGACTTCCTCGACGAGAGCTCGCTGTCGCGCACCGCGCAGGTGATCGACGACTATCACGAGAGCGTCGGCAGGACCCGCGCGCATGCGGCCGACGTCAATGGCGGCCAACGCGGCGATCCGCGCAAGCTGGCGCAAGCCTTCCTGAAACTGGTCGATGCGAAAAACCCGCCGCTGCGCCTGCCGCTCGGCAGCGACACGGTGGAGCGGATCGAGGCGAAGAACAGCTTCGTTGCGCGGGAGCTGGCGGGGTGGCGGTCGGTCGCAACCTCCACCGACTTCACCAGTGACGACGCCTGAGCGGGCAAAAAAAATGCCCGGCTCTGGATCGCCAGGGCCGGGCTTGCAGTGGTGTCAGGCCGAGGCTGAGGGGCTTTCGGCCTGACGGGAAAGGGCGGCGAGGCGCCAGCTCGCGCAGGGAATGTCGTTGGGTGCGACGCTGATTTCCTTGGCGAAGCGCACCAGCTTCCAGTCGTCAGGATGGTTGACGAAGGCGAAGCCGGATTTGCGCGCGAGCGAGACCATGGCCTCGTTGGAGCGCAGCGTGTCGCCGAACATGTGCTCAGCCCCAAGCGCGGCTGCGCGGCATTCGAGATTCTTCATGAGCGCGGTGGCAATGCCGTGGCCCTGCCAGCGGTCGTCAACCGACAGGCCGAATTCGAGCCTCGCCCCTTCCGCTTGCAAAGCGTAGCGCGCCTCGGCGACGATGGTCTCGAAGCCGTCGACCATCTTAGTCGCGACGACGGTGAAACGCTCGTGTTCGCCGACCTCGAGGAAATCGTGCAGCAGGCCCTTCGGCAATTCGCTGATGGCGCCGAAGAAGCGGTTGTAGCGGGAGCGGGTCGAGAGCGAGCGGAAATAGTGCTGCAGCTCGTCGGTGTCGCGCGGCTCGACGAAACGGACGCTGAGCACGGTACCGTCGCGGGTGCGCAGTGTGTCCGAATATTGCTTCAGGTCTTCGAGGCGGAGAGTGCTCATGACACGAACCCTTCAAAAAGGGACCGCCGGCGCCCCTGTGAACAGGCGGCGCCGGCCTGGCGGCCAATCAGGCCCGCCAGAAGGGTTTGTCAGCCTCATAGGCGATGTCGGACCAGGACAGGCCGACGTCGTGGAGATCGCGGGCGGTCCAGTGGGTGAGCTCGCGCCGGGTCCTGTAGCGCTCGTGCCAGACGTGAAGCGTCTCGCCGATCTGCTGGATCAGGCCGTGTGCATGATGATTTGTCATCGAATTGTCGGTCAAAGTAGACATTTTCAGCTCCTGGAGCTAAGTTGACTGCTAATATCTGCTTCTCGCCGCGCTGCGACAAACGACAATTTGTACCCTTTCGCATGAAATAACGTCATGCATCCTGTTGCCAGATGACTGCCAGATTGCCGTCCCTCAACGGTTTGCGGGCGTTCGAGGCCGCCGCGCGCCATCTCAGCTTCACGCTGGCGGCCAGCGAGCTGAACGTGACCCAGACCGCGATCAGCCATCAGATCCGCAGGCTCGAGGAGGAGCTCGGCATCCGCCTGTTCATCCGGCAGAACCGCGCGCTGGCGCTGACGCCGGAGGCGCGCGACTATCTGCCGGGCGTGCGCGCCGCCTTCAACGACCTGCGCCTTGCCACCGACCGCCTGCTGCGCAAGGACGATGACAAGGTGCTGACGGTCTCGACGATCGCCTCGCTTGCCGCAAAGTGGTTGCTGCCGCGACTCACCGATTTCCAGGAGAGCCATCCCGGTATCGACGTCCGCATCACCACATCGACCAGCCTCGTCGACTTCCAGCGCGACAATGTCGATGTCGCGATCCGCTACGGCCGCGGCCAATGGCCGGGCGTGCGCGCCGACTGGCTGATGGCGGACGAGTTGTTCCCGGTGTGCAGCCCCTCGCTGCTGCGCGGTGACAAGCCGCTACGTCGTCCGGAGGATCTGAAGGACCACGTGTTGCTACACACCAATGTCAGTGACGACTGGCGGCTGTGGCTGACCGCGGCGGGCCTCTCGCCCGGCATCTCCCGGCAGCCCGGCATCACCTTCGACATGACCTTGATGACGGTGCAGGCGGCGATCGACGGAATGGGCGTGGCGATGGGACGGACCTCCTACGTCCAGGACGACATCGCCAAGGGACGGCTGGTGGTCCCCTTCAAGATCGCGCTGCCGGCGGATGCTGGGTTTTACCTGGTCTCTCCCGACGGCCGCCGAGAGGCACCGAAGCTCGCCGCGTTCCGCCAATGGATCGTCGCTGCGACGCAAAATAAAGACTGAAATATCATCAGCTTCGCTCGGAAAACCGATTGACTCGCGGTGCCCCGCGCGGGAAGGGGTAAGACAGATTGTCGCAGCTTCAATCTGTCGCCTAGCCGTGAAATGAGTTCCGGTCCGGCCACGTCTTTTCCAAGGGGAGCAACGTCATGGCTGGACCAGCCGCCTCAACCAGTCCGCCCGCCATCAAGTCGCGCATCGGCGCGATCCTGCGCGCCACAAGCGGCAATTTCCTCGAGCAGTTCGATTTCTTCCTGTTCGGCTTCTATGCGGCCGCGATCGGCAAGGCGTTCTTCCCCTCGAGCAACGAGACCGCATCGCTGCTCAACACTTTCGGCGTGTTCTGGCTCGGCGCCTTGATGCGGCCCGTCGGCGCCATCGTGCTCGGCGCGTACATCGACCGCATCGGCCGCCGCCAGGGCCTGATCGTCACGCTCGGCATCATGGCGTTCGGCACCGTCGTCATCGCGTTCTGCCCGAGCTATGCGACCATCGGCATCGCGGCGCCCGTCATCGTGCTGATCGGCCGCCTGCTGCAAGGCTTCTCCGCCGGCGTCGAGCTCGGCGGCGTCTCGGTCTATCTCGCGGAGATCTCCACGCCCGGCAACCGCGGCTTCTACACCTCGTTCCAGTCGTCGAGCCAGCAGGTCGCGATCTTCGTGGCGTCGATCCTCGGTTACATCCTGTCCGAGATGATGCCGGCGGACACCGTCGCGTCCTGGGGCTGGCGCATTCCGTTCTTCGTCGGCTGCCTGATCATTCCGCTGATCTTCTTCCTGCGGCGCACGCTGGAGGAGACGCCGGCCTTCCTCGCCATGAAGAAGCATCCGACCGCGAGCGAGGTGTTCGCCTCCGCGCTTGCCAACTGGCGCATCGTGCTGCTCGGCATGATGATCGCGGTGCTGACCACCACGACGTTCTACTTCGTCACCGTCTACACGCCGACCTTCGGCAAGACAGTGCTGAAGCTGTCGACGCAGGATGCGCTGCTGGTAACGCTGCTGGTGGCCGTCACCAACTTCATCTGGAACCCGGTCGGCGGCGCGCTGTCCGACCGCATCGGCCGCAAGCCGGTGCTGATCGGGATCGCCGGCCTCTCGCTCCTCACCGCCTACCCGGCGCTGTCCTGGCTGGTGGCCGCGCCGACCTTCGGCAAGCTGCTCGCCGTCGAGATGATGTTCTCGTTCTATTTCGGCATGTACAGCGGCACCATGCTCGGCGCGCTCGTCGAGATCGTGCCGGCGCACGTGCGCACCACCTGCTTCTCGCTCGCCTTCGCGCTCGCGGCTGCGCTGTTCGGCACGTTCACGCCGTTCGCCTCGACCTGGCTGATCGACACCACCGGCAACAAGGCCGCGCCCGGCGCCTGGCTGATGTTCGCCGCCCTGCTCGGCATCATCGCGGCCTCGATCGTCTATCGCGGCGGCGGCAAGGCGGTGCCGACCTATGACACGGCGGCGGAGCCGGTCGCGGGGCAGTAGCGAACTGTCATTCCGGGGCGCGCGTGGCGCGAGCTATGATGCGCAATTGCGCATCGGAGAATCCATTTCTCCCAGCATTTCTGTCGCACGATGGATTCCGGGTTCAACCCTGCGGGCTGCCCCGGAATGACAGTGGGGCTACAGCTCCACCACCACGTAATCGCTCTCGACCTTCACCGTGACAGTCTCGGCGACATACGGCCCCTTCACCACGCTTGCGCCCGGCTCGACTTGGGCCGGATAGGCCTTCACGCGGAAGCGACGGGGGTCGCAATAGGATTGGCCGGTGCGGATGTCGAACTCCCAGCCGTGCCAGGGGCAGCGAATGATCTCGCCGAGTTTCGTATATTCGATCTCGCCGGGATTGCTCGACTGTGCGAGGCCGATGAGCGGACCCTCGCACAATGCCGCGCCCTGATGCGGGCAGCGGTTCATCAGGCCAAAATATTCACCCTTGATGTTGAAGACCGCGATCGGCCGGCCGTCGATCTCCAGGAATTTTCGCGTGCCCGGCGGAAGCTCATCGACCGGCGCAATCACATGTCGCGCCATGCTTTATGTCTTCCGCATGATCTGATCGAAAAACCGCTTCACACTTTTTCGGATCATGCGGCTATACCGTACAGCTTCTTCGCATTGCCGAGATAAAACGCCTCGCGATTGGCTTCGCTGACACCCGCCGGCAGCACGCGCGACGGCTCGTCATAGTCCCAATGCGGATAATCGGTCGCGAACAGCAACTTGTCCCAGCCGACCCATTTGATGACGTCGAACAGATCCTCGCGCCTTTCCGGATCCTCCATCGGCTGCGTCGTCCACCACACCTGCTCGCGGATATATTCGGACGGCGGCCGCTTCACATGCGGCACTTCGCTGCGCAGCCGCTTCCACGCCTTGTCGAGCCGCCAGGCCAATGACGGCGCCCAGCCGAAGCCAGCCTCGATCATCACCATCTTCAGCTTCGGAAAGCGCTCGAAAACGCCCTCCAGCACGAGGCTCGCCAGTGCCGATTGCTGGCACTGCGAGTGCCCGACCATCTCCTCGATGTAATAGGACGGCCAACCCGACGGCGTGATCGGGTTGCCGCCGAAGCCGAAGGCGTGGACGCCGACCGGAAGACCCGCCTCTTCGGCGGCCTGGTAGATCGGCCAGTAGCGGCGCTGGCCGAGCGGCTCGACATTGCGGCTGAGCAGCAGCACCTGCACGAAGTTCTTGTCGCCGGCCCGCTCGCGGATTTCGGCGGCGGCCGACAGCCCGTCCTCATTGCCGACGACAATCGAGGCCTTCAGCCGCTTGTCCTTGCTGGTCCATTTGTCGATCTGCCAGTCGTTGATCGCCGAGCACAGCGCGGCCGAGAGCTCGTGATTGCGGATGCCCTGCCCGGTATTGAGCGGATTGAGCACGCCGAGCTGCACATTGTTGGGATCGAGCAATTGCTTCTGCATGAAGGCGAGCGAGGATCCCTGCGGGCCGCCTTCCGGCGGCCAGGCGTCGCGGCGCGAGGCATTGGGCTGCGCCTTCGGATAGGGCGGGCCTTCCATCATGCCCTGATAGGCATGGACGCCGTAGACCTCGAGATGATGCTGCCAGCGCTTGGCGAGGTAGGGATAGAGCTCGGTGCGGGTGGCGCGTGCCGGGTGGATGTCGCAGTCGGCGATCGCGGTTTTGGCGGTCAGTGGGGAAGCGGCTTCTTGGCTCTCGCGGAACTGGATGTTCATCGCCTTGCCTCCTTTGGCAGCGGGCTCACGTCAGGCGGGGATAGGTTGCATGCGGATTATCGATCATGATCTTGCGCACGAGATCGGGGGACAGACCTTCGGGCAGCGCGTCCTGGTCGTCGAACTGCCAGTGCGGATAGTCCGTGGAGAATAAGACCAATTCGTCTGACTGCATATGCTCAAACAGGCGAATTAATGTCTCGGGTTCCGGCGGCGCATCAAATGGCTGTAACGAGAAGCGGATGTTGCTGCGCACAAGTTCCAGCGGCGCGCGATCGACCCACGGCGTCTCCATCCGCACCCCGCGCCAGAACTTGTGCAGCCGCCAGAGATAAGGCGCGATCCAGGAAACTCCGGACTCCAGCATCACCATTTTCAGCCGCGGATATTTGGCGAACACACCTTCAACGATCAGGCTGGTGAGCTGGGTCTGGAACGCCTGGGCCTGACCGACATAATCCTCGATGTGATAGGAGCCCCATCCCACCGCAGTCGGCGGATTGTGATAGGCGGAACCGGCATGGATGCCGATCGGCAGGTCGAGCCGTTCCGCCGCTTCATAGATCGGCCATAGCGCGCGCTTGCCGAGCGGCGTGTCGCCCATGACCAGCATCAGCACCTGCACGAAGCGCCGGTCCTCCGCGCAGCGCTCGATCTCGGCGACGGCCTTCTCGACGCTTTGCGTGGGGATCACGATCGAACCACGCAACCGTGAATCGCGATCGAGCCATTCCTTCACGAGCCACTCGTTCAGCGCGCGGCAGAAGGCGGCCTGCAAATCTTCCGAAAACACCATCTGCACGCCATAGAGCGGATTGCAGATGGCATGTTTGAGCTGGAAGGGATCGAGCACATGGCGCTGCATGTCCGACAGGCTCTCACCGGGTTTTCCCGTCTCTGGACGCCAGTCGGGACGCGCATTGATCGGCGAGTTCTGCGGATAGGATTGCGAGATGAGATCGACCATGCCGCGCGTCGTCACCTGATCGCGCCAATAATCGTTCAGGTACGGCAGCAGGCTGGTCAGATGCGGCACGGCCGGATGCACGTCGCAATCGATGCCGCCGGCGATCAGGGACGCCATGACGTCTCCCTTCTCTCGTTTCCTCGCATGTCTCTTCTTTACCCGCCATTCAAGCAGGCCTGCCCGTCGCCCGCAACTCGGCCAAGCCTGCTGTCATATGCTAGGACGGCTGAGCTCGGTTGCGAAGGAATAGGGGTCTTTAGGGATGAAAGAGCTCATCGGCATAGCGGAACAGGTCGCGGCGAAACTGATCGCGCGCAAACAGACCATTGCGGTGGCGGAATCGTCGGGCGGCGGACTGATCTCGGCGAGCCTCCTCGCGGTGCCCGGGGCGTCGGCCTATTTCCTCGGCGGCGCCGTGGTCTACACGCGCGATGCCAGGCGCGTGCTGATGGATATTTCGGACGAAGGAATGAAGGGCTTTCGTTCGTCCTCGGAGCCTTATGCGAAGCTGCTCGCCGAGCAGATGCGCAGCCGCTTCAATTCTGACTGGGGCCTGTCCGAGACCGGCGCCGCCGGCCCCACCGGCAACCGCTACGGCGATGCCGCCGGCCACAGCTGCATGGCGGTCGCTGGCCCCGTGTCAGAGGTGATGACGCTGGAGACGGGGAGCGGCGACCGGTTCGCGAACATGCAAATGTTCGCGGCGACGGCGTTGAGGTTGTTGTTGAGGAAGCTGTCGGAGTAACTGCGTGATTGCTTGGCGGTGAGATGGAGTGGCTGTGCTCCATCCTCGGTGTCGCCTGGCGAAGGCCAGGACCCATACCCCCAGGGAGATGTTTGGCGAAGACTGGTCGTTCGGGATTGGTACCGGACATGATCGATAGATTCCGCGGTATGGGTCCTGGCTTTCGCCAGGACGACGACAGGGCCTACGGCCCCAGATGCCGCATGAAAATCCGCACCACATAGCCCTGCACGCGCGGCGCCTCGTCGTAGAGGTCGGACGCGATGCGTTCGATGGTCTCGCGCAAGGACAGGAATTGCGCCTGACGTGCGCTGCTTTCGGTGCCCTGCATGCCCGCGAGCTGGTCCATCGCGGCGTCGCTTATTTGGCAGTCCACGACGTCACCATCGTTCAGCATGGTGAAGCGGAAGGCCAGCCGTTCGAGGTCATGGCCGATGATCTTGTCGCGCGTCAGCGGCATCCAAATATCCCGTTCGCGCCCCCGAACGGGACAATGCTGAAAATCTGACGCGTTGTCACCACCCGCGCCAAAGCGCGATGAGATTTGGTTGAATCGTCTTCGCGCTTTAGGTTGTTGTTTACGCATGACCTTTCCGGAAAACCGCTTCGCACTTTTCCGGATCATGCTTCAGGGGACATGGCCGTCATACGCCGCTGTTCAACAGTGCGCGCCCGTCAGTCGGCCATGCCAAGGCGTCAGTAGACGAGCGCCGTGCCTGTCGGCTTGTCCAGTGCCGCGGCCAGCGATTGATATTCCTCGCAGCTCGTTCCACAGATGGATGCGATCCGGCCGAGGTGATAGAGCGCTTGCTCGCGGTTGCCTCGCTCGAGCTGCCACAGTCCATAATATTGCCACGTCAGCACGTGGTTCGGATCTGCCTGCAAGGCGCGCTCGTACCAGACCTGCGACTGCTCGTAGTCGCCGAGCTTGCGGTAGGAGTAGCCTATGAGATTGGCGACGTTCGGATGATCGTCATGGCCGAGCGACTTCAACTGCGCGATCGCGGCCGCATAATCGTTGCGCTCGTAGATGGTATCGTAGGCGGCGCGGTAACCGGCGGCGAAAGCGGGATCGCCGATGCTGGACTGGTTGCCTTGCTTCTTGCCTTTCTGGGTCGCCCTGGTGCCCGGCCGCTTCGGGTAGGCTGGCTGCGGCTTCTGATCCGAATAGGCGCCGGCATAGGGATCGGTGGAACTGATGCTGCCACCCCCTCCTCCACCGCCGCCGCCTCCGCCCGCGGCGAACGCCGGCGAAATCCACAACGTTGCCGCAAATGTGCCAAGCGTGACGAGCCTGATCATCCCTGTGAACATCTCCGTCTCCTGTCCTGCTTCAAGCGGCCCCGGACAAATTGATAACCCTGCCTCGGCAGTGATATTCCGGGACGCTGCCCTCACGGAGACGTCAGCATTCGTACGGCAGTTCTGTTGTCCTTTACTGGAATGCCACTTCGGCAAAGCTTCTCAGCTTTCGCGAATGCAGGCGCTCCGATTCCTGCTGCTTGAGCCGCTCCAGCGCTTTCAGGCCGATCTCGAGATGCTGGCCGACACGGCGGCGGTAGAATTCGCTGGCCATACCCGCGAGCTTGATCTCGCCATGCAGCGGCTTGTCGGAGACGCACAGCAGCGTGCCGTAGGGAACGCGGAAGCGGTAACCGTTGGCGGCGATCGCGGCCGATTCCATGTCGAGCGCCACCGCGCGCGACTGCGACATGCGGCGGATCACCTCAGGCCCCGAGATCTCCCAGTTGCGGTTGTCGACGCTCGCGACAGTCCCCGTGCGCATCAGGCGCTTGAGCTCGAAGCCTTCGAGACCGGTGACGTCCTCGACGGCCTCCTCGAGGGCGACCTGCATCTCGGCCAGTGCCGGAATCGGCACCCAGAGCGGCAGCTCGCGATCGAGCACGTGATCCTCGCGCACATAGCCGTGCGCGAGCACATAATCGCCGAGCCGCTGCGTGTTGCGCAGGCCCGCGCAATGGCCGAGCATCAGCCAGGCGTGCGGCCGCAGCACGGCAACGTGGTCGGTGACGTTGCGCGCATTCGACGGGCCGGTGCCGATGTTGATCAGCGTGATGCCGCGATAATCGGGCTCGACGAGATGAAAGGCCGGCATCTGCGGCGTGCGCACGGGCGCGGCTCCCGTCGTCGCGCCACCGGCGCGCGTGATGACATTGCCGGGCGCGACGAAGGCGTCGAGGCCGGCTTCCCCGGCCTGAAGCCGCTGCTGGCAGAGCTGTACGAAGGCGTCGACATAGAACTGGTAGTTGGTGAAGATCACGAAGTTCTGGAAATGCTCGGGGTCGGTGCCGGTGTAGTGGTAGAGCCGGCGCAGCGAGTAATCGACGCGGGCGGCGCGAAACAAGGATAACGGCTCGGGTGCGCCGGGCTGCAGTACGAAGGTGCCGTCGGCGATGGAATCGTCCATGGTGGCGAGGTCAGGGACGTCGAACGCGTCGCGCAGCGAGCGCGTCACCGGGGAGTTCTCGCTGGTGGTGATGGCGGCTTCGATGTTGATGTCGCGGCGATAGGCGAAGTGGATCGGGATCGGCTCGGCCGACTCGCCGATCTCGACCGGCACGCCATGGTTCTGGATCAGAAGGCCGATCTGCTCGGTCAGGTAGCTGCGGAACAGATCCGGCCGCGTGACGCTGGTCTCGTGCACGCCGGGTCCGGCGACGAAGCCGTAGGACAGCCGCGAATCCAGCCGCGCATGCGTCGCGGTGGTGAGGCGGACGAAGGGATAATAGGCCCGCACCCGCGTGGTGACGGCTTCGCCGCCGACATAGGCCTCGAACCGGTCGCGCAGGAATTTCGTGTTGCGCTCGTAGATCTCCTCGAGCCGGGCGACGGCAAGTGAAGCGTCGGAAAAGGATTTGGTGGCGATGGACGGAGGGGACTGCATTGTTCGACCGCCGGGTTGCTGTTTGCGATCGCAGTATAGCAAACTGACAGCCAAGTCGACATTGCGAGCGAAGCGAAGCAATCCAGAAATCTGTCCGCGGGGACAGTCTGGATTGCTTCGCTACATTCGCATGACGAGGAAAGATGAAACGCGCTCTTCGCGCGTCACTTCTCGCGGAAGGCCCGCATCAGCTGGTCGTGCAGCGGCTTCATCAGATAGGACAGCATGGTGCGGTCGCCGGTCTGGACGAAGGCTTCCACGGGCATGCCGGGGATGATCTTGACGTCGCCGAGACGGGCGATCTCCTCCGGCGGCATCGAGACGCGGATGGTGTAGTAGCTCTGGCCGGTGCGCTGCTCGGTGGTGACGTCGGGCGAGACACGGCTGACGACGCCGTTGAGCTCGGGCGTGGTGCGCTGGTTGAAGGCGGACAGGCGCAGCAGCGTCTTCTGGCCGATCTGGAGCTTGTCGATATCGACGGGATTGACCTTGGCCTCGACCTGGAGGTCGTCGGCCTGCGGCACGATCAGCATCAATGTGTCGCCGGCGGTGACGACGCCGCCGACAGTGTGCACGGTCGATTGCAACACCATGCCATCCTGCGGCGCGCGGATGTCGACGCGGCGAAGCTGGTCCTCGGCGGCGACCTTGCGCTCGATCAGCTCGCCGATCTTGTCGTTGGTCTCGCGCAGATCCTTGGAGACCTCGCTGACCATGTCCTTGTCGACCTGGATGATCTGAAGCTCGGTCTCGGTGATCTTGCCCTTGGCCTGCGCGCGCGAGGCGATGTACTGCGCGCGCTC
>NZ_LWIG01000001.1:102893-120100 GCF_002068095.1 Bradyrhizobium sacchari
GGGCGCTGTCGCGCTCGAGCTGGGTCAGACGCGAGATCTGCACAAGGCGCTTGTCGTAGAGATCGCGGACGCCGGTGAGCTCGTTCTGGACCAGCGAGATCTCCTTGTCCTTGGCCGTCTCCTGCGCGGACAGACCCTCGATTTCCTCGTTGAGCTGCAGGACGCGCTCGCGGAGCTGCGCTTTCTGGCCGGCGCGGCCGTTGACGCGGACGTCGAACAGCTTGGTCTCGGCGGAGAGCAGCGCCTTGACGTCGGGATCGCTGGCGCGATCGAGCAGGGATTGCGGGAACTCGATTCTGTCGAGGCCGCGCTGTTCGGCCTGGAGCCGGGCGGTGCGCGCCTGCGCGGCGTCGAGATTCTTGGTGACGATGGCGAGGTTCGCCCTGGTGACGGTGTCGTCGAGCCGGACCACGATGTCGCCGGCCTTGACCACGTCGCCGTCACGGGCGCGCAGCTCGCCGACCACGCCGCCGGTCGGATGCTGCACCTTCTTGACGTTGGACTCGACCACGATCTGGCCCGGCGCGATCAGCGCGCCCGAGATCAGCACCGTCGAGGCCCAGCCGCCGAGGCCGACGACGAGGACAAGGACGATGCCAAGGCCAAGCATCAGGTGAAGCTTGATGGAATCACGCACGGTCTTCTTTGCGGCGGGCTTCGTACCGCCGATCGCCATCGTGCTCATGACTTTGCACTCATGACTTGGTCACTCCGCCTTCACTGACGACCTTGATCGGTGCCGGTGGCGTCACGCGCGGCTGCAGCACCTGGGCGAGCACCTGCTCCTTTGGACCGAACGCCTGCATGCGGCCGTCGCGCAGCACCAGGATCTGGTCGACGGCCTCGACGCCGATCGGGCGATGCGCCACCACGATGACGATGGCGCCGCGCTCGCGGGCGCCGCGGATGGCACGGGTCAACGCCTCGTCGCCCTCGGTGTCGAGGTTGGAATTGGGCTCGTCGAGCACGATCAGGAACGGATTGCCGTAGAGCGCGCGCGCCAGCGCCACGCGCTGCGCCTGGCCGGCGGACAGTGCGCCGCCCTGCTCGCCGACCTGGGTGTTGTAGCCCTCGCGCATCTTGATGATCATCTCGTGCACGCCGGCTTCCTTGGCCGCGGCGATGATGCCGTCCGACGTGGCCTCGGGATCGAATCGGCTGATGTTCTGCGCGATGGTGCCGCCGAACAGCTCGACGTCCTGCGGCAGATAGCCGATGTGGCGGCCGAGCACGTCGCTCGACCATTGGTCGAGCGCCNCCGCGCCGTCGAGCCGCACCTTGCCGCGCACCGGCTGCCAGACGCCGACCAGCGCGCGGATCAGCGAGGATTTGCCGGAGCCGCTCGGCCCGATCACGCCGAGGCCGTTGCCGGCGGCAAGCGCGAAGGTGACGTCCTGCACGATGAGGCGCTGGTCGCCCGGCGGCACCATGGCGACGCCCTCGACCGAGAGGCGGCTGGTCGGCGCCTGCAACTGGGTCGGCATCGTCTGCGCCGGCATCTGCTCCAACAGGCGCGTGAGACGGTGCCAGCTCTGACGGGCCGCAACGAAGGATTTCCAGTGCGCAATGGCAAGATCGACCGGCGCGAGCGCACGGGCCGAAAGGATCGAACCGGCGATGATGATGCCGGCGGTCGCCTCCTGGTGGATGACGAGATAGGCGCCGACCGCGAGCACGGCCGATTGCAGCATCATGCGCAGCACTTTTGCGACCGCGCCGAGCCCGCCCGAGACGTCGCTCGCACGCTGATTACCGGCGAGATATTTTTCGTTGGCCTCGCTCCAGCGCTGGTTCATCCGGCCGCTCATGCCCATCGACACCATCACTTCGGCGTTGCGGCGGCTGGACGCGGCGAGATCATTGCGCTGGGCGGCAAGGCCCATCGCCTCCTTCGCCGGCTGGCGGGACAGGAATTCGGTGACAACCGTCAACCCGACCAGGATGATGGCGCCGACCAGGGCGGTGACGCCGATCATGACGTGGAAGGCGAAGCAGATGGCGAGGTACAGCGGCAGCCAGGGCAGGTCGAAGAACGCGCTCGGGCCCATGCCGCCGAGGAAGGAGCGGACATTGTCGAGGTCGCGCAGCGGCTGCAGCCCCTCGTTGCGGCTGCCGACCAGCAGCGGCAGGCGCACGATGGTGTCGAACACGCGCTTGTTGAGGGCTTCGTCCAGGGCGGTGCCGACCCGCCCCAGGATCCGGTTCCGGATCATGTCGAGCACGCCCTGCGCCACATAGAGGAAGCTGGCGAGGATGATCAGGCCGACAAGGGTTGGAACGCTGCGGCTCGGCAGCACCCGGTCATAGACCTCCAGCATGAAGATCGACCCTGTCAGATAGAGCAGGTTGATCATGCAGCTCATCAGGCCGACGCCAACGAACGCCGTGCGACAGGCGCGCAGCGCGTCAGCAAGCTCTGAACGGCGAACGCCGGGTAGGGCTGCCATCAGTCTGATCTCTTTCGGGTATGGGGCAAAGCCCCTGATTTCAAAGGCAATTTCAGGAGTAATTGACCCGGATTAACATCGCGTTTTCGCCCTTCGTCAACGCGGTCGAATTAATCCGCCCCCCGGCGGCCACATCACCCCCTGATGACCCCGCGCGCAAGCCCGGAATCTCACAGGCTTGCGGCTTTTTCTTGCGGACATGTCACCTCTCCCCAGGCGGGGAGAGGTCGAAAGTTGGGTCAACCGACTCAGAACGTCGCTACAACCTGCCGCCCCCGCGGACCAGCCGCACCACGAGCAGCAGGATCACCGCGCCGATGGCGGAATAGACGATCTCCGACACGAGCCCGGTGCCGATGCGAATGCCGAGCTTCGGGAACAGGAAGCTGGCCACAAGCGCGCCGGCGATGCCGATCACGATGTCGCCGATGATGCCGAAACCGGCGCCCCGCACCACCTTGCCGGCCAGCCAGCCGGCGATCAGGCCGACGAACAGGATGACAAGCAGGCCTTCATTGGAAATGTACATAAGTGAGGTCCCTCTCCGTGAACGGGCCCATGGAACCGGAACCGGAATGAATGGGGTCTGAATACCTTTGGCGGCCCCGCCGCCCGGTCCCGACAAAAAAGTCGAAAACAACCCCATGCACAGTAGAGATGGCCTGGCCGGGATGCGGGCGGCGAGCCGTGACAAGACACTGTTGTCGTAAGGGAATTTTGAGGAAATGCGCGATTTCAAGTGGGCGCGCGCCTCGCTCATTTTTCCGCCTTGGCGAAGTGAGGGACGCACCGCTCTCATTCCCTCCCCTCGCGCGGGAGGAGCGCAGTTGTGCGCGGGATGTACCTCGGCTTCCGGCGAGCGAACTACGTCGCGACCGCCGGCTCCGCCAGCACGCACCGCGCCGCCCGGCCCGGGCCGACCTCCACATTCCCTGGCAATTGCTCCAGGCAGCGCGGCTGCGCCACGGCGCAACGGGGGGCGAAGGAACAATTGTGGGGCTTTTCAGCCAATGACGGCGGCGTGCCGGGGATGGTCTCGAGCCGCTGCCCGCGCCTTGCGCCATGAATGGTCGAGGCGAGCAGGCCCTTGGCATAGGGATGCACGGGCGTGCGGACGATGTCGCGCAGGGTCCCCTGCTCCACGATCTGGCCGGCATACATCACCGCAACGCGATCGCAGATCTCGATCGCCACACCAATGTCGTGGGTGACAAAGATGACGGACATGCCGAACTCGCGCTGCAGCTCGCGCAGCAGCAGCAGGATCTGGATCTGCACGGTGGCATCGAGCGCGGTGGTCGGCTCGTCCGCCAGCAGGATTTTTGGCCGGCAGGCGAGCGCGAGCGCGATCATGGCGCGCTGGCGCATGCCGCCGGACATCTCGTGCGGATAGGCATCGAGCCGCCGCCTGGCGGAGGGGATGCGCACGACCTCGAGCATCTCCAAGGCCCGCGCGCGCCCCTCCGCATAAGACTTGCCTTCGTGGCGCACGACGCTCTCGGCGATCTGCGCACCGATGGTGTAGACGGGGTCAAGCGCGAGCGCGGGCTCCTGGAAGATCATCGAGACGGCCTGGCCGCGGAACGACGACAGCTGCTCGTCGTTCATGGCGAGCACGTCCTGCCCCATCACGTTGACGGTGCCCGAAATCTGCGTGCGCTTCCGCGGCAAGAGCCGCATCAAGGCACGCAGGGTCACGCTCTTGCCCGAACCGGATTCGCCGAGCAGGCCCAGCACCTCGCCGTCACCGAGCGAGAGGTTGAGGTCGTTCACGGCATAGACCGTGCGCTCGCCGGTGAAGCGGATGTTGAGGCCTGAGATCTCGACGAGTTTTGTCATGACGGCAGCTTGGGTATCCGGTCGTGGTAGTCGGTCGCGCGCTGGAAGGCGGCGCCGATGGTGAGCAGGGTCGCTTCATCGAAGGAGCGACCGATCAGCTGCATGCCGACAGGCAGGCCGCTCCTGGTGAAGCCCGATGGCACGGTGAGCGACGGCAGGCCCAAGAAGTTCACGGGGCGGGTGAACAGCGTCAGGCGCTGCACCATGGCCGGCGCATTCGGCCCGCCGCCGACGTCGCTCTCCTCGATCGTCGGCGCCGGCACGGGCGAGGCCGGTGCGATCACCGCGTCGACGCCTGCGGCCGCCGCATTGTGCGCGGCGAGCGCAGGCCCGCGCCAGCGCATCGCCTCGAGGTAGGTGATGGCAGGAACGGTGAGGCCATTCTGCAGCCGCATCAGGACCTGCGCGCCGTAATCCTGCGGACGCTCGATCATCCAGCGCTTGTGGAAGGCGGCGGCTTCCGCCGCGAGCACGAGCTGGCTTGCCGAGGACAATTGCCGCTGGTCCGACAGCTCGACCTTGACGATGTCGGCGCCCTCGCGCTTGAGCACCGCGATGGTCTCGTCCAGCACGCGCGCGACTTCGCTGTCGAGATCGTCGACATAGAAGGAGGTGGGCACGCCAATCTTGAGGCCTTTCAGCGAGCCCTTCGTGGCGGCGACATAGTCCGACAGCGGCTCATGGCTGCAGGTCGGATCCTCGGGATCGGGACCGGCCATCAAGGCCAGCAGCAGCGCGCAATCCTCGGCGGTGCGGGCGAGCGGGCCGACGGTGTCGAGCGATTGTGACAGCGGCATTGCGCCGGCGCGGCTGACGCGGCTCCAGGTGGTCTTGAGCCCGGTGACGCCGCAGAAATGCGCGGGCATGCGGATCGAGCCGCCGGTGTCGGAGCCGAGCGCCGCATAGGTCAGCCGCGCGGCGACCGCCGAGCCGGAGCCCGAGGACGAGCCGCCGGTGATATGGGCGACGTTCCAGGGATTGCGCACCGGTCCGTAATGGGCGTTGTGCCCGGTCGGACCGTAGGCGAACTCAGCAAGGTGCAGCGTGCCGAGACGGACCTGGCCGGCGTCCTTCAGCCGCTGCAAGGCGGTGGAGGTCACAGCCGGCACGAAGTCGCGGCGGATCAGCGAGCCGCAGGTCGCGACGCGGCCGGCGTCGTAATACATGTCCTTGTGCGCGAGCGGCACGCCATGCAGCGGACCGCGGACGTTACCCTTGGCGAGCTCGGCATCGGCGGCTTCGGCCGCCTTCAGCGCCGCCTCCGCCTCGATCGACATGAAGGCGTTGAGGTGCGGCTGCCATTGCGCGATGCGGTGCAGCAGCGCGCGTGTCACCTCATGCGAGGACAGTTGCTTCACCGCGATCGCACGCGCGACCTCGGTGAGCGTCATCAAGGCAGGCTCCAGGCTCATTTCGACACCTTCGCGACTTGCGCGACCACGAAGGACGCCGGCTCGAGGTCGAAGGGCAGCGTGCCGGCGATCGCGGCAAAGCCCTCGAAGGCGGGCCCGATGGCGCCCGAGATGCGCGTTGCGATCTCGTCGTCCACGGGAATGCCCGAGACTTGCGCGATCGGCTTGATCTCCTTTGGTGTCGGTCTTGTCATGCTGTTTCCCCTGCGGGCGCGCGGCTGTGGCCTGAACCCGGGATCGCCATGTAGCACGCGGCCTCGTGGCCCATTGTATCGACGGCCGTGAGCTTTGGTGCGGCATTTGCGCAGAGCGGCTCCGCAAACGCGCAGCGGGTGTGGAAACGGCACCCCGGGGGCGGGTCGATCGGGTTGGGCGGATCGCCGGTGATCGGCGGCTTCTCGGTGCGGCTATCGGGATCGGATGACGGCATCGCGGCCAGCAGTGCGCGCGTATAGGGATGCGCAGGGCTGTCCCAGACCTGGTCGACCGGGCCGAGCTCGACGACTTCGCCTAGATACATCACCAGCACGCGATCCGAAATGTAGCGCACGACGTTGAGGTCGTGGCTGATGAAGAGATAGGTCAGGCCGAACTCGCGCTTGAGATCGGCGAGCAAATTGAGCACCTGCGCCTCGACGGACTTGTCGAGCGCCGAGACGGCTTCATCCAGGATCACCAGCCGCGGCGACAGCGCCAGCGCGCGGGCGATGTTGACGCGCTGGCGCTGGCCGCCGGAGATCTCGTGCGGATAGCGATTGGCGAAGTTTTCGGGGCGCAGGCCGACTTTGCCGAGCAGCTCGCGCGCCAGCGCCCTCGCCGTGCCATCGGCCATGCCGTGGACCTTGGGGCCAAAGGCGATGGATTCCTCGATGGTGAGGCGCGGATTGAGCGAGGCGTAGGAATCCTGGAACACCATCTGCATGCCGCGGCGCAGCTCGCGCAGCGACAAGGACCGGCCGACGGTCATGCCGTCATAGATGATGTCGCCGTCATCGCGCGGCATCAGATGCATCAACAGGCGGGCGGTGGTGGACTTGCCGCAGCCGGACTCGCCGACGATACCGACCGTCTCGCCCTTGGCGACGGAGAAGGAGACATTGTCGACGGCACGCACGGTGCGTTTGGCGGCGAAAAGCCCGCCACGCACCGGGAAGTGCTTGGTCAGGCCGCTGACCTGCAGCAGGGGCTGCGCAATGCCGCCGACGTCCTCGACCTGCTCAAGCATTTCAACAGATGGGTTGCTCTCGCTCATGGCCTAATTCCTGATGTCCATGGCGCTGCGCAGGCCGTCCGAGAGGAGATTGAAGCAGATCGAGACCGCGAAGATCATTGCGCCCGGCAAGGCCGCGACCCAGGGATTGACGTAGATCGCGGTGCGCAGGGTGTTGAGCATCAGGCCCCATTCCGGCTCCGGCGGTTTGGTGCCGAGGCCGAGGAAGGAGAGACCGGCGGCCAGGATCATCGAAACCGAGATCAGGCTGGTGGCATAGACGAAGATCGCCCCCAGCACGTTGCCGAGGATGTGCACGCGCATGATGGTGAAGGCGCCGGCTCCGGAGGCACGCGCGGCTTCGACGAAGTCCATGTTGCGCACGCCTGTGGTGACGCTTTCGGCGACGCGGGTGATCTGCGGTACGAACACGATGGTGAGTGCCACGATGGAGTTAAGAATGCCGGCGCCCAGCGCGCCGGAGATCGCGATAGCCAACAGCACGGACGGGAAGGCGTAGAACACGTCCACCGTGCGCATGATGGCGGTGTTGAGCTTGCCGCCGACATAGCCGGCGATGATGCCGAGCGAGGTGCCGATGCAGAAGGCGAGGATGACCGGCAGGATGCCGATCACCAGCGACAGCCGGCCGCCATAGATCAGGCGCGCCAGCATGTCGCGGCCGAGCTCGTCGGTGCCGAGCGGGTAGCCGACCGTGCCGATGTGGCGGAGGCGGCGGATCATCGAGCCCTTGTAGGGGTCTTCGAGACCGAGCCATGGCGCGAGGATCGCGGAGAGGAAGATCAGCAGCAGCACCAGCGCGCAGGCCATGCTGACCTTGTCGCGCATGATGCGGCGGCCGACGGTCGCCCAATAGCCGCGCGCCTTGGTGGCAGGCGCAGCCTGCAGCGCGGCGTCGGCGGTGGCGGACAACGGAAGCTCGCTCATCCCGCTAGCCCCGCTTGATGCGCGGGTCGATCGCGGCCTGCGCGATGTCGACCAGGAGGTTGAGGAAGACGAAGAACAGCGCCAGGATCAGGATCGTACCCTGCAGCAGCGGCAGGTCGCGCTGGAAGATCGCCGAGTTGAGCAGGAAGCCGGAGCCCGGCCAGGAGAACACGGTCTCGATCAGGATCGAGCCGCCGAGCATATAACCCAACTGGAGGCCCATCACCGCGAGCGCGGTGGGCGCGGCGTTCTTGATGACGTGGCGGAACACGCCGGTCTCGCGCAGGCCTTTTGCGCGCAGGGCTTCGACGAAGTCCTGGCTGAGGATATCGCCGGTGAGCGCGCGCACCGTGCGGGTGACGATGCCCATCGGGATCACCGACGTCGTGATCGCCGGCAGTACGAGATATTTCAGGTGCGCCCAGTCCCAGGCCCAGGAGTTGGAGCCGCTGGGGCCGGCGCCGACCGCGGGCAGCCAGTTCAGCTGCACGGAGAAGATGATGACGAGCAGCATTCCGAGCCAGTAATGCGGCACCGACACGCCGGCGATGGCAAAGGAAGTCGCGACCTTGTCGATCCAGGTCTCGCGGAAATAGCCGGCGATCAGGCCCAGCAGGACACCCATGGTGAAGCCGATGATGGCAGCCGCAATCGCGAGCGTGACGGTGTTGCCGACCGCGCGCATGACTTCGGCGAGCACCGGGCGGCCCGTCGCGATGGAATTGCCGAGGTCGCCATGAAGGGCACGGAGCAACCAGAGCCCGAACTGCACCGGCAGCGGGCGATCGAAGCCGTAGGCGGCGCGAAGCTGCGCGGCGAGCTCCTGCGAGGCATCAGCCGGCAGCACGGCGACCAGCGGATCACCCGGCGTGATATGCACGAGCAGGAAGCACACCAGCGCCACGCTGATGACGATGGGGACGACATAGACAATGCGTCTGGCGGTATAGGCGAGCACGTTGTTTCTTTTTCTTCCCTTCTCCCCTTGTGGGAGAAGGTGGCGCGGAGCGCCGGATGAGGGGTTCTGTCCGCGGAGATTATTGCATCGATCGAGGAGTCAGCTCCCGCGGAGAGAGACCCCTCACCAGGCTTCGCTAAAGCGAAGCCACCCTCTCCCGCAAGGGGAGAGGGCGCACTGTGCCTGTGGCGCGAACTGCTACTGCATCGACACCAGCGAGAAGTCGATGAACCAGCTCTTCGGCTGCACGACGCCCGTGACCTTCGGGCTCATGGCGCGGGGGCCGACGTCGTGGGCGACGTAGAGGAAGGCGGCATCGTCGACGGAGGCCGCGTGCAGCTCGGCGAGCGCGGCGTCGCGTGCGGCCGGGTCAAACGTCTGCCGCGCCTTCTTCACCAGCTCGTCGAACTTGGGATCGTTGATGAAGCCCCAATTGTTCGAGACCGGCGGGGCCATGCTCGATTGCAGGAAGCGCACCAGCGCGAAGAACGGGTCCATCGCCGCATAGGTGACATTGGTCGCGTTCGAGCCGTTGGCCGAGGGGTCCTTGGCGCCGCGGCGCCAGTTGGTGAACAGCGTGTTCCACTCGATGACGTCGAGCTTCACGTCGAAATAGCATTCGGCGAGCGCCTGCTGAAGATACTCGTTCATCGGCAGCGGCTGCATCTGGCCCGAGCCGGAGGCCGAGGTCTGGATCTTGACCGCCAGCTTCTTGTTCGGGCCGAAACCGGCCTCCTGCATCAGCTTCTGCGCCGCGGCCTTGTCGTACTTGATTTCGAAGGCCGGCTTGCCGCGCCAGGGATGGCCGGGCTCGAAGGTGCCGGTCGCGGGCACCATCAGGCCGGCGAGCAGGCCGTCCTTGAGGCCTTCGCGATCGACGCAGAGATTCGCGGCCTTGCGCACGCGGATGTCGTTCCAGGGCGAGCCCTCGATGCGCGAGAACTGCCACGGCCAGACATGCGGCTGCTCATTGGCGTAGAGCTTGAAGCCGCGCTGCTTCAACTCGGGCAGCGCATCCGGCGCGGGCGCCTCGACCCAATCGACCTGTCCGGAGAGCAGGGCCGCGGTGCGCGCGTTGGCTTCCGGCATCGGCAGGAGAACCATCTTGTCGACCTTGGGCACGCGCGCCTTGTCCCAATAGGCCGCGTTCTTCACGAGCTCGAGTCGCTCGCGCGGCGTAAAACTCGACATCTTCCACGGGCCGGTGCCCGATGCGTCCTTGGCGAACGCCGTCCAGGCGGCCTGCGACTTCGCCTTGGCGTCCGCGCCTTCGGCCTTGTCGTAGAAGGCCTGCCACTTCGTCGGGCTCGCCATGAACAGATTGGTGAGGTTGATCGGCAGGAAGCTGTCGGGCTCCTTGGTTGTGAGCTCGACCGTCATGTCGTCGATCTTCTTCGCGGAGGCCAGCGTCGGCATGCGCGACGCCGTGACGCCGACCTGGCTGGCGTCGAATTGCGGCGCATCCTGCTTCAGCACCTTCTCGACGTTCCACACCACGGCGTCGGCGTTGAACGGCGAGCCGTCATGAAAGGTCACCCCGGGGCGCAGCTTGAAGGTCCATTTGGTCTTGTCGGCATCGTCGACCTTCCACTCGGTGGCAAGGCCGGGGATCACCACGCTCGGCTTGTCGGCGGAGGACAGGTCCCAGCCGGTCAGCGCGTCATACATGGTGAGACCGGTGAAGCGATTGCCTTCAAAACCCTGGTCGGGCTGACCCAGCGTGCGCGGAATATCGGCAGCGGTCATGCCGATTCGCAGCACCGTTTCCGCGACGACCGCGCGCGGCCATGCGGCCGCACTGCCGAGCGCCAAGAGCGCGATCAGCGCCGCCCGTGTCTTCTTGTTCTTGATAAGCATCGCCTCGATCCTTCTTCGGCTTTCGATGATTAATTTTGATGCAATCGTATGCAATGGCTATGCCAGGAGAAACTTATTCTGCAAATTGCCCCTGCGACGACAAGTCCTTGTGATCGATTGAGGACAAAGCAGCCCGGCTGCCTATTCTGGCATCAAGATTGCAGGTTTGGCCCCAGATCTTCCCTGGAGCTTTGGGCCATGCGTATTCGTCTGTCGACCTGTCTCGCCGTGCTTGCGCTGGCGTTGTCTGCAATCTCGGCCCGCGCCGAAACCGTGGTGCGCTACGGCATCTCGATGGCGGACATTCCGCTGACGACGGGCCAGCCCGACCGCGGCGCCGGCGCCTATCAGTTCACGGCCTACACGATCTACGATCCCTTGGTGGCCTGGGAAATGGATGTCGCCGATCGCCCCGGCAAGCTGGTGCCGGGCCTCGCCACCGAATGGAAAGTGGACGATGCCGACAAGACCAAATGGCGCTTCACGCTTCGCAAGGGCGTGAAGTTTCACGACGGCAGCGAGTTCAACGCCGACGCGGTGATCTGGAATCTGGACAAGGTGCTCAACGACAAGGCGCCGCAATTCGACAAGCGGCAGAGCGCGCAGGTGAAGACGCGCCTTCCTTCCGTCGCCAGCTACGCCAAGATCGACGACTTCACGGTCGAGATCACCACCAAGACGGTCGATTCCTTCTTCCCCTATCAGATGCTGTGGTTCCTGGTGTCGAGCCCGGCGCAGTATGAAAAGCTCGGCAAGGACTGGGACAAATTCGCCAGCCAGCCCTCCGGCACCGGCCCGTTCAAGCTGACGAAACTGGTGCCGCGCGAGCTCGCCGAGCTCAGCAAGAATCCGGACTACTGGAACCAGAAGCGCATTCCGAAGGTCGACAAGATCGTGCTGGTGCCGATGCCCGAAGCGCTGACGCGCACCAACGCGCTGCTCGCTGGCCAGGTTGATCTCATCGAGACGCCGGCGCCGGACGCGGTGCCGCAGCTGAAAGCGGCCGGCATGAAGCTGGTCGACAACGTCACGCCGCATGTGTGGAATTATCACCTCAGCGTGCTGCCGGGCTCGCCCTGGACCGACATCCGCCTGCGCAAGGCGCTGAACCTCGCGATCGACCGCGAGGCCGTGGTCGGCCTGATGAACGGCCTTGCCAAGCCCGCCAAGGGCCAGGTCGATCCGTCCAGCCCGTGGTTCGGCAAGCCGACCTTCGAGCTGAAATATGATCTGGCCGCCGCGAAGAAGCTGGTCGAAGAGGCCGGCTATTCAAAAGCAAAGCCGCTGAAGACCACCTTCATTATCGCGCAGGGCGGCACCGGCCAGATGCTGTCGCTTCCGATGAACGAATTCCTGCAGCAGAGCTTCAAGGAGATCGGCATCGACATCGACTTCAAGGTGGTCGAGCTCGAGACGCTCTATACGCATTGGCGCAAGGGCGCGGCCGACGAGATGAACGCCGGCATCACCGCCAACAACATCGCCTATGTCACCTCGGACCCGCTCTACGCCATCGTCCGCTTCTTCCATTCCGGCCAGATCGCGCCTGTCGGCGTCAACTGGGGCGGCTACAAGAATCCCAAGGTCGACGCGCTGATCGACGAGGCCAAGCAGACCTTTGACAGCACCAAGCAGGACGAGCTGCTGGCGCAGGCCCATGCGCTGATCGTGGACGATGCCACCCTGGTCTGGGTCGTCCACGACACCAACCCGCACGCGCTGTCGCCGAAGATCAAGCAGTTCGTGCAGGCCCAGCACTGGTTCCAGGACCTGACGACGATCGGGGTGGAGTGAGGGGGCGGACGCCAGGGTCGTAGGGTGAGCAAGGCGTGGCATGCCCACCATTTCACCATTCGGCACAAGATGGTGGGCGCGGCGCTGACGTGCCCTTGCCGACCCTACGGGAGTTGCCAGGAGTTATTGAGCGCGATCGCCTCAACAGGCTCGTCATTGCGAGCGGAGCGAAGCAATCCAGAATCGCGGGGACACTCTGGATTGCTTCGCTCCGCTCGCAATGACGGAGTGTGAGGCACCGGCAGCGGCCCACTGCCGATCTACTTCGTCAGCAGCGCATACGCGCCGGTCCACCCCTCGGCCGGCGGGTTGAGCTGGAAGTCCTTGATCCTCGCCTCGTACAGCTTGAACAGCTTTTCCAGCGTGTCGGCGTCCTCGCTCTTGCGGCCGCGTTCGATGGCGTCGAGCGCGCCCTGCCAGTCGCGGCCGCGATAGCAGCCGAGCATCTCGATGGTGATGTTGCGCAGGCGCTGGAAGGCGGCCGAATGCATCACGTCCTCGCGGCCGGCGATGGCGTAGATCACCTCCGGCTCGGTCTTGCCCTTGACCATGATGAAATCGAGCTCGAGGATCGCGAACTTGTCCTTCGCGGCGAGCGCGGTGCGGGAGCCGACGATGATTGGGAAGCCGTATTCCTTCGACTGGCCCTCGAGCCGCGAGGCCAGGTTCACGCTGTCGCCGAGCACCGAATAGTTCTTCTTGAGGTCGGAGCCCATGTTGCCGACGACGCCGATGCCGGTGTTGAGGCCGATGCCGACATTGAGCGGGATGTAGACGTGACCGCCGTCGGCGGCCTCCTGCTCGCGTTCCTTGTTGACCGCGTCGATCTGCTCCAACATCTGGATCGCGGCCTCGCAGGCGTTGACCTCGTGCTCGGCATCGTCGAGCGGCGCGTTCCAGAACGCCATGATGGCGTCACCCATGTACTTGTCGATGTAGCCCTTCCGCTCGATGATGACGTCCGTCAGCGGCGTCAGGAAG
Source organism: Bradyrhizobium sacchari (assembly GCF_002068095.1). Classification (GTDB taxonomy): domain Bacteria; phylum Pseudomonadota; class Alphaproteobacteria; order Rhizobiales; family Xanthobacteraceae; genus Bradyrhizobium; species Bradyrhizobium sacchari. The sequence goes on from NZ_LWIG01000001.1 coordinate 116,340, forward strand.
CGGTTCATCAGCGCGATGAGACCCTGCGGATCGTGCTTGTAGCTCTCCGAGATCGTGGTGAAGCCGCGCACGTCGGAGAACATGATCGTCATCTCGCGCTCCTCGCCGCCGAGCACGAGCTTCTCGGGTGACTGCGCCAGCTGCTCGACCAGCACCGGCGACATGTATTGCGCGAACATGCCGCGGATCTGCACGCGCTGGCGCTGCTCGCGCACGAAGCTGGCAAAGATCAGCGTGAGGTAGACCGCGGTGGTCGAGAGCAGCGGATAGGTGAAGTCGATGAGGTAGCGGTACTGCGCGTAGAAGAACCAGGACGTGCCGACCAGGATGGCGGCGAACATCGCGCCCGCGAGCACCAGGCGCACCGGCCCGAGGTTCGGCGTGAAGATGATCACGAGCAGGCCGATCACGAGCGCGGCGAGCAGCTCGACGCCGAGCGCGTAGTTCGGCTGCGAGATCACCGCGCCGCTCAGCACGCTCTCCAGCACCTGGGCGTGGATCTCGACACCCGGCATGGCGCGGGAGACCGGCGTGGTCTTGATGTCGTTCAGGCCGACCGCGGAGGTGCCGACCAGCACGAGCTTGCCGGCGATCTTGCTCGGCGACACGCTGTTGTCGAGGACGTCGGCGGCCGAGACGTAGATCGACGGATCGTGGGGAGCATAATGCACCCAGAGCTGGCCGTTCCGGTCGGTCGGAATCTCCACGCCCTTGAGGCGGATAGACCGCACGCCGGACTTGTCGGTCCGAACCAGCAGCGTCGGCGTGCTGGTGATGACCCGCAGGATCTCGAGGCTGAGCGAGGGCATGATGCTGCCCTGGGCGCGCATCACCATCGGCACGCGGCGGATCAGGCCGTCGCGCTCGGTGCGGATCGTGAACAGGCCGCGGCCGGCCGCGACCTTCTCGATCACAGGCACGTTGCGCAAGAGGCCGGGGAATTCGAACAGAAACTTCTCGGCATTCTCCTCGCCGACCGTCGCCACCCCCGTGAAGGGCAGCGACTTGTCGATCTCCGAGGTGATCTCCGACTGCCCGGTCTCGCCGAGCACCACGCGCGAGCGCTTGATCGCCTCGGAGAGGATCTGGTCGTTGGTCGGCAGCTCGCGCAACTTGGCGCGCGTGGCGTCGTCGAGGTAGCGCATCTGTCCCGCGACCAGATCCGGATTGAGCCGGTCGGCCTCGGAGAACACCACGTCGAAGCCGATCGCGACTGCGCCGTTGCTGGTGAGGCCCTGGATCAGGTCGGCGATCCGCGTCCGCGGCCATGGCCACTGGCCGAGCCTGGCGAGGCTCTTGTCGTCGATGTCGACGATGGTGACCGGCCGCACCGTCTTGTGGCGGGGATCGATCAGCTGGAACATGTCGAAGGTGCGCAGCCGCAATTCCTGGATCGGCGGCGGGTCCCAGAGGCGAAGCCCGGCGAACACGACCAGCAGCGCAAGGCACATCAGCCGCGCAAGGCCGAACTTCCGCGCAAACCACCGCCGCAGGATCTTGAAACGTTTCATGCTGGTCGAGTTTCCCGCAGCCGCTTTCGGCTGACATCGGGCCGAGAATACGCAATCGGCCGCACCTTTGATACCGGAATCCGCCGCGGACGAGGCGCGGCGGCCGCATCAGTGGAGCGCCCGTCAGGCGTGGTTGGCGACGATGAAATCGCTGGCGTGCAGGCTGCTCGCGACGAGATTCTTCAGCAGGATCGACTGGTGATCGTCAATCGTGACCAGCGCGTCACCCGCCTGCTGCGTGATGGCGATGTCGCTGAAGGACTTGATGCTCGCGAATTCGCGCAGGTCGATCTTGTCCTGGCCGAGCTCGAAATCGACGATCGTGCTCTGAACCGGAAGCGTCGAATTGGCAAAGGCGAACTGGTCCTGTCCGCTGGTCCCGACGAGGGTCGGCCCGGCGGGCGGATCGATGACCAGCGTGCCACCATGGCCGTCGCTCGCGAAATGGAAGCTGCTCATATTGTAGACGCCGGCAAACTTGATGGTCGCGGTGTCAGTGCCGTCGCCCAGCGTCAGCACGCCGCCGAGATGGTCGGCGTTCTCGGTGTAGCTCACCCCGGTCAGGTGCGAGAAGTCGATGTCCTTGAGGTCGAGCAGGTCCGAACCGGCGACGGTGCCGTCGCCGGCAAAGCCGTTGATGACGCCGGTGAAGTCGGCGGCGTGCTCGATCGCAAGCGTGCCGGTCGTCCCGGCGTTATTGGCGAAGGTCACGTCCTGCGCGGACGCCTCGCTGAGGTTCAGCACCGCGCCGCTCTCGATCGTCATGGGCGCGCCGGCGAGCGGATCGTAAACGGTGGTGCCGCCGTGACCGTCGCTCTGGAGGTGCCAGTTCACGTCCCGGCCGAGGAAGGACAGGGTGACGGTCGCCGTGCCGTTGTAGAAGCCGACGGTGGTGATGTTTGTATCCGCATTGTAATCGGCCTGCGCCGACATGGTGGACGTCCAGGCGAGGTCCTTCAGGTCGATCAGATTGTTGGACGAGAGCGGAGCTCCGGCCGGAGAACCCGAGATCAGCCCGTGGAAATCCTTGGCATGGTCCAGGATCAGGGTGCCGAGCCCGTTGTCGTAATAGACGACGATGCCCGAAACTGAACCCTCGATCTCCACCACCGCCTTGTTGGAGATCTCGATCGCGCCGGTGCCGGTGACGTTGCCCTTGATGTCGATCGTCGACACATCGTTGTCGGAGAACGGGCCGGCCTCAATCAGGCCGTCGAGGACGACATCGCCGTTCACGGTGAACACGGTGCCGGGCTCGGTCAGCAGCGTCACGCTGGAGTCGACGGTGAGGTCGTGGATCGTGACGTTGGTCGTGCTGTCGACGGTGTAGGGTTCGCCCGCGGCGAACAGCTTCACGTCGTAGTTGGCCGCCGGCACGCCCAGGCTCCAGTCCGACGCCGTGTTCCAGTCGCCGCCGAAAGGATTGGTCCATTCATCGACCGGGGCGATCCCGACGAGGGTGCCGCCGGCGCCGTCGCTGCTGGTGATGAAATGCGCGTCGCTATAGTTGCCGATCAGCTTGAGCGTGAAGCTGTGACCATGCGTATCGCTGACGACGAGATTGCCGGTCGCGGAATTGTAGACCGCCGTGGTCCCGCTGTCCCAGGTGAAGGCCGACAGGTCGATCTTGTCACCGGCGGCGAAGCCGGCGATCGAGCCGCCGAAAGTCGCGGTGTCGATCTCGAGCTCGGCACCGGCGCCCGCGAAGGTGACGGTCTGCGCCACCGCGTTCTTGACCTCGAGCGTCGCGCCGGCGTCGATCTTGACCGAGCCGGAGCCGGACAGCGAGCCGAACAGCGTCAGCGTGCCGGTGTGGACCTCGATGAAATGGTTGTTGGTGATGGTGCCGGTGATCGACGCCGTGCCCCAGCTTTCGATCTCGTTCGAATTGGTGATGCCCGGCCCGGTCACGGAAATCGAGGCGCCGCCGAGCAGATCGATCTCGCCGGCATTGACGATCGAGGACACATTGCCGAAGACGCTGCTGCCCGCCACCGTCCAGATGCCGCCGGCGTTGTTGTTGAAGGTCGCGCTGACGACCGAGATGTTGCCGTTGATATGGCCGGTGTTGTTGATGGTGATGGCGCCGCCGGTCTCGACGATCGCATAGGTCGCAGAGGTCACGCTCGAGGGGATGGCCGGCCCGATCGTGCCGGAATTGTCGATCGTCGCGGAGCCGGTGGCGTTTTCCTGGATGAAGATCGCCGCGTGACCGGGCGCAGCCACGACCGAGCCGCTGTTCGTGATATG
>NZ_LWIG01000001.1:120233-121929 GCF_002068095.1 Bradyrhizobium sacchari
CGTCGTTGGTGACCGACACGTTGCCGCCGCCGTGACTGAAGGCGCCGATCGCGGTCCCCGCGGCAGTGATGTGCGAGGCCGCGCCCGTCGTGACCGTGACGTCGCCGATACCATAGTTGAACGCGTCGATGCCGTAGCCGGCATCCGCTGTGATGGTCGCGTCGCTCGTAACGGTCACGTTGCCGTAGACGGCGCCCGAGAAGGTCAGGACGCCACCCGGCCTGTAACCTGCGATAATCGCGCCGGGTATGCTGCCGTCGCCGCTGTTCGGCGTGGAGCCGGAATGGATGGAGCCGTGCGCCTCGACGGAGATCGTGCTGCCGACCGCGGCTGCAATCGCGGCCGCGTAATTGACCGCCACGATGCCGGAGCTGCCCGAGGTGACGTGATCGCCCGCCGCCAGGGTGACGCTGATGTCGCCCTGATCGACGCTGTAGGCGAGAATGCCGTAGTTGGTCGTGCCGGTCACCGAGGCGTTGGCGCCGAGCGTGACGGAAATGTTGCCGGTGCCGCCGCTGAGCGTCTGAGCGAGGATACCCGTCTCGGCACCGACGATAGCGGTGCTGGCCGCGTCGTTCACCGTGACGTCGCCGTTCCCGTAATTATAGGCATTGATGCCGTGGCCGGCGGCGGCGGTGATATTGGCATGATTGTTGACGACAACCGAACCATTGACGGCAGTGGTGGCGCTGGCGCCATCTGTGGCGCCGGTGAAACCGGTCTGGATGCCGGCCGGCGTCGTGCCGCTCAGGTTCGGGCTGCTGCCGGAATTGATCGTGCCGTAGGCGTTGATCGTGATGGTGGTGCCGGCCGCAGCATCGATCGAGGTCGCACGATTTACGGCGACGATGCCGGAGCTGCCCGAGGTGAGCACGCTGCCGGCCTCGGTCGTGACGGTCTGGTTGCCGGTGCCATAGCTGCGCGAGCGGATGCCGTAGGTCGAGCTGCCGGTGATGGTCCCGCCGGCATCGACCGTGATGTCGCCATTACCCGCTGTGACCACATCGATGCCGTACGCACCGCCGGCAGCACCGCCGAGCTGTGTGATCGAGATGTCGCCGCCGTTAGCGACGTTTCCGTTCTCGACGAGGACGCCGGCCGTATCGGCGCCGGTCCCCGTCGCCTTGCCGCTGACGTTGTCGATCGTGATGTTCCCCGCGCCGGTCAGGCTGTCGCGCAGCCAGATGCCGTTTCCGGCAAGGCCGGTGATGTTGCCGGTGGCCGTCAGCGAGATGTCGCCTGTGCCATTCTGGGTGACGAAGATGCCTCTGGCTGCACCGGTCAGCGCCCCCGTGGGCGTGAGAACGATGGCGGCGGGCGCGGCGGGAGAGCCACCCGACGCGGTGAAGTCGAGCGCATCGCCGACCGATGTCGTGATGTCGGCCGTACCGGTGACGGTGAACGTGCCGGCCTTCGTCGATTGGCCGGCGATGGTACCGGTGAAGCTCTGGCCGGCGACCTTGTCGAGCTTGAGCGTGTCGATGCCGCCGGCAAAGGTGACAGTCTGCGCCGTCGCCCCGGCAAGCTCCAGCGTCGCGCCGTTGTCGATGACCAACGAGCCGGCGCCGCTGAGGCCGCCGGAGAGGTTCAGCGTTCCGGCCTGGACCTCGATGGCGCCGGTGTTGGTGACGGCGGCCGAGATCGTGTTGAGGCCGGAGACACTGTAGAGATCGCCGGCGTTAATCAGAGACCCGCC
>NZ_LWIG01000001.1:122064-219457 GCF_002068095.1 Bradyrhizobium sacchari
TCGGCGGTGTTCACGATCAGGTCGCTGGTCACGTCGAGTTCGCCGCCGCTCACCTGGATCAGCGCGTGATTGGTAATGCTGTGCGGCGTCGCCGGATCGATCGTCAGCATGCCGCCGGTGACGGTGATCGTGCCGGTATTGGTGATGTCGGCATTGTTGATCGCGCTGATGCCGGTCGATTCCAGCGTCCCCACGATCGTCACCGTCCCGCCGTCGATGACTGCACCGACGAGATCGAGCGTCGAACTGGAAGCGACCGAAACCGCGCCGGTGCCGTTGGTCACCGTCGTCGAGATCAGCTTCAGCGTGCTGCCGTTGATCGCGGCCAGCGTGCCGGTGTTGGTGACGGCCTCGTGGTCGATGTCGAGTTCGCCGCCATTGGCCTGAAGCGTACCCGCATTGGCGATGCTGGCCGAGGTCAGGGTGGTCAGCGTCAGCAGGCCGCCAAGCGCCTCGATCAGGCCGTTGTTGGTAATGGACGCGTCGGTGATCGTGGTTGCGCCCGACGAATCCAGCGTGCCCTGGACGGTGAATGCGCCGCCGGTCAGACCCGCACCGTTCAGCGTCAGTTGCTTGCTTGCATCGACCTTGACAGTGCCGTGATTGGCAATCGCGGTGCCCGCAACGGTGGCGTCGCCGAACGTCAGCGTGATGCCGCTCTCGACCGTGACGGCGCCAGTGTTCAGTGTCGCCCCGCCGTCGATCCTGCCGGCGCCGGTGACATCGATCGTGCCGGCGCCGTTGATGGCGCCGCCGCTGATCGTGGCGTCGGCAAGCGTCAGCGCGGCGTTACCGTCGACGATGACATTGCCGGTCGAGTTGTCGACCGTCGAGCCCTGATCGATCGCCAGCGCGCCGTTGGCCAGCACCTCGATGGTGCCGGCATTGATGATGGTCTCGTCGCTCAGCGCATTGCCGGCACCGCTGACCTTGAAGACGGCATTGTTGTTCAGGATGCCGCCGCCCAGGACGGCACCGCCGGTGAGGTCGATCTCGCCGTTGCCAGTGATTGTGCCGGCGCCGTTGAGACCGAAAATGGGGCCGCCTTCGCCCTCGCCGTTGCCAGTGCCGATAACAACGCCCGCCCCGGCGATCGTCGCGTTGTGGACGACCAGCTTGCCGCCGGCATCGACGGTGATGTGGCCCGCGTTGGTGACGTCGGAGCCCTGGTCGATGGTCAGCCAGCCATTCGCCAGCACCTTGATCGTGCCGCTCGACGTGTTGGAAACGGTCTCGTGGGCGAACTCGGCGGTGCCCTTGACGTTGACCGTGCCGGAATTGTTCAGCGTGCCGTACTCGACCAGGCTGACGCCGTCGAGCTCCAGCGTGCCGAGAATGGTGACCGTGCCACCGTCCACAGTCGTGCCGCCGACGATCAGCGTCGTGCCGGCGTCGGCCTTCAGCGTGCCGCCGGCATTGTGGATTCCGGCCAGCGTCGTCAGCGTGCCGCCGAACAGCTCGAGCGTCCCGGAATTGGTGATCGTGGTGCCAGCAGCGAAATCGCCGCCGCCGGCCAGCTTCAGATAGCCGGCATTGGTGAGCACGCTGGTGCCCAGGATCTCGGTCTTGCCGCCGACCGACATCGTGCCGGTCGCGGCGTTGGTGAGGATCGAGTCGGCGCTCATGTTGAGCGCGCCCGATATCGTCAGCGAGCTCAGATTGAGCAGCTTCGGCGGCGGGCCGCCGAAATCGTTCATCGTCACCGACTTGGCAAAGGCAGCCGCATCGATCGTCGCCGGATAGGATGGCGTCAGGCCGTGCAGCTGGTCGGTGATGACAATGACGTCGTCATTGATGGTCGGAACCGTGCCGGTTGCCCAGTTCGCGGCGTCCTTCCAGAAGCCACCGGACGGAGCGCCGGGCTTCTCGGTCGCGATCCACACCACGGCGGGCGCGTCAGTACCGGTGATCGTGACGGTGATGGTCTGTTGCGCGGTCGCGCCTTGCGCGTCCCTGACCGTCACGGTGTAGGTCAGCGTCAGCACTTCGCCGGCGGGAATGAAGTCGGCGAGATAGACCGGAAGATCGGCCAGCGACCAGTTGATGGTGCCGGTGCCGTCGCCGGTGCTGTCGGCGCCCGACGCGATCGCCACCGACATCGCGCTCTGGAAGGCGGCGAGCGGGCCCGGCGGAACCGTGCTGCCGTCAGGCAGGCTCGCGCTCGTCAGCGCGACGGATACCGTGTGCGTGTCCGTCAGATCCACATCGGTGAAGTTCAGCGTGCCCGAGGTCGGCACGTGGCTGATGAGCGGACCGCCCGGCACGCTGGTGCCGCCTTCGAAGGTGATGGTCGGAACGCTGGTGGTGATCACCGGCTTGTCGTTGGTGCCCGTGATCGTGATGGTGATCGGGATGAGGGTGGATTCAGCGTTGACCGCGAAATTGTTGTTGACGCGGACCATGTAGGTCAGCGTCAACGTTTCGCCGGCCGCGAGAAAGTCGAAGACGTGATCGGGGACCGTGTAGGTCCAGACCGCGGAGCCGTTGTTGTTGTTGCCGCCGTCGGCGGCGACGCTGATCTGGACCTGCGTCGCCGCGATGTCCTGCTTCTGCAGCGCGCTGAGGGAGCCGGTGACGTCCTGCTGGCCGGCATTCTTGTAGACGTAGTTCGGGGCGTCGCCGAGGCTCACGCTCACCGTCGGCAGGTCGCCCAGGTTCTGGTCGACGAAGGTGATCCGGCCGGAGATCGTATCGGAATGCGTGGTGTCGCCGGTCGTGTCCGCGCGCTCGGTCAGCGCGAACGCCGTCGTCACATTGCCGTTGAGGTCGAGGCTGCGCGAATCCGGCGCGCCAGGAATGCGGTTGCTGGTCGACGGGGAATGGCCCGGCCCCTGCTGCTGCGGCTGATTGACGTTCGTGAAGGTCGCGGTCGCGGTGGCGCCGGTGTCCGTCTTGATCACGACAATGTTGCCGGTCTGCGTGATCGTATCGGTGAAGTTCGTGGTCAGCTTGGTGTTGGTGTTGTTGTCGGTGAACTTCAGCGTGAACACGTCCGTGATCAGCTTCTGAACGTCCGGCGACATCAGCGCGTTCGTGATCGAGACGTTGCCGCCGCTGATCTGGATCATCTGGCCGGCCTGGTTGACCGTCGCGATCGGCAGCAGCGTGACCTTGTCGAACAGGATGTAGGAGCCCGTCGTGCCGTTCGGCTCGACCAGCACCTGGAAGCTCGCCTGCGGCTGCGGGTCGCCGCCGCCGGCGGGAACGACGAAATTGATCTGGGTCAGCACCGCGGTGCCACGGATGCCCATGGTGGCGACCGGCGTGTCGATCTTCATGTCGCCGTGCTTGGCGGTCTCGCCGGCGACGAAGGTGATGGTGCCCGCAACCAGGCTCAGCAGCGAGGAATTGTTCGACCCATTGGGGTCGTAGACCATCTCGTTCAGCACCATCCGCGCATTGGAGGACAGGCCGAACACGGTGCCGTCGATGAAGGTGATGCCAATCGTCGAATCCGCGCCGGTCGAGACCACGTCGCCCTTCTCGACGTTGTCGCCATTGTTGAGAATGACCGAAACGCCATTCCGGATCGCGGTCGCGCTGCCGGAGAGCTTGGTGACGTGACCGATGACCTGGGCCGCAGCATTGCCCGGCGCGGCCTGAGCAACCTGGACGTGCCCCGTCAGCGCGTTGACAACTTCGCCGGTGAGGTGGGCGCCATCGGACGAGGCGAGTGCGGCCCGCTTGTCGCCCCTGAAATAATCGTGAACGACGAAATCGCGCCCGTCATGGGACAGCACGAGGTCGAGACCTGCCCGCTTGAATTCGCCGTTGAAGATCAGGTTCGGGTCGGGAACAACGACAGCCCCGTCGGGCACGTGGCCGTGCGCCTTGGCGGTAAAGGAATCGACATAGCCGGACGAGTGGGAACCCTCGCCGTGGAAGGGAATCGCGGCGTCAAATTTGCCAGCGTAGTTCAACGGGGCACCGTAAAAGGGGTTAATAATTATGTAAGTATGGACCGGCTAAGCTTGCTTAGCATTACCAAGTCCTTAGCGAAACCATCTATTGCTTGTGTGATTTCGCATCACTTGGCTCTAGAGACGCTCGGGAAACCGCGCTTCCTGCAAGAAGACGAAGTAATACTTGCAGTATTCTGAAGTCGAACTTGGCTTTTTTGCGAACATTTCCAATCATCCCAAGTAACCATCCGTATAGATCGGACAGCGGACACTTACGTCATCTTTTCAGCGGGGTTCCCCGCGGCATCCTGCGGCAAATACGGAGCTAAATCTGTGACCTAACTAACAGACCCCGTGAAATCGCGGGCTCGTTAGCCATACGACAGAGAATCGGCGCCATCACAACCAAAGATTGCAATCGATTCCTTTTCGCCGCCGCGGGATACCTCCTAGCTCCCGATTCGTAAAATTTTACGCAATTTGGGCGGGCTTGTTTCAGCCTGTCCCACGGTTTTGGGCCCCCAGCCGGCCGCGTTAAGCTGAACAAAACGGCCCGTCTCGCACTATCTCCGCGAAAGCAACAAAGCCCGGCACGTCGAGGTCGATGCAGACCAAGGCGAAGCCGGAAGGGGATGTCAGATGGAGACCGCTGCTCGCTCGCGCGCCTGGCGCGCAATCCTTGTCCTGTGCGGACTGGTCCTGTTCGGGTCGGCCGCCGAGCTTCGCGCCGGCACGCTGCTGTCGCCGGGCGCCGGTGCGCTCGTGCGTAAATCCGCCGAGCCGTTCGGTGTGTTTGCCTTCGCCATCTCGTCCGGCAACCTCCAGCAGAAATGGTCCGCGCTGAAGTCCAGGCTCGACGACGACATGGTGCAGCTCGCGCTGTGCGACGGCGACCGCGACAATTGCGCCTCGCCCGCGGCCCTCAAGCTGCTCGCCATCGTCGACCAGGCCCGCATCCGCGACGGCCGCGCGCGATTGGGCGAGACCAACCGCGCCATCAATCTTGCCATCCACGCCGCCCATGACGGCAGCGACGACGTCTGGAGCTCGCCGCTTGCGACCTTCGCGCGCGGCGCTGGCGATTGCGAGGATTATGCCATCGCCAAGATGGCCGCGCTGCGGCTTGCCGGCGTCGCCGCCGAAGACCTCCGCATCGTCGTGGTGCGTGACGTCAGGGCCGGCGAAGACCACGCAATTGCCGCAGCAAAGCTCGACGGCCGCTGGCTGATGCTGGACAACCGCCGCATGGCGATGGTCGAGGACGACGCGGCACGCAGCTACCAGCCGCTGTTCGTGCTCTACCAGTCGGCCGTGATGAAATATGTCGACGAGCCGGCGCGGCTGTCGATGGCATCCGCCGAGGCGCATTGATCCTCACGCACCACAAACCCATTCCACCGCGCGATCCGAACCGCTAGCATGGCGCCTTCCATGCGGGGGCGACTGGAATGCGGTTCATCGTGCTGATTGTGCTTGCGCTAACGGCGCTCGCGGCACCCGCGTCCGCGCAAACCGACCGCGCCGTCGCTGATAGCCTGCCGTTGTTCGCGAAGAACAATTGCCAGCGGATTCGCGACCCCGGCAATCAATTGTTCTGCGGTGACGCCGGGCTTGCCGCCGCCGCCGAGAAGCTGAGCACAGCAATCGAGGCCCGGCTCGCCCGCCTGCCCGATCGGCTGCCCGCCATCGAGGAGAACGCGATCTGGGCCCGCCAGCGCAATCTCGGTTGCGGCATCGTCGGCCAGACCGCGATCCGCGCCGACGAGTTCGACCGGGTGAAGGCGTGCCTGCTCAAGGTGACCGAGGAACGCGCAGCGATCCTGCGCGATCCTGATTTCGACTGTCTGGCCGCCAACACCGCCGCGGGCGCGGTGATCTGCGCGGACCCGGCGCTGGCGCTCGCCGAAACGGAGCTCAATGGCCAGGTGCTCGGCCTGATCGGCAAGCTGGACCCGACCGCTGCGCGCTTTGCCTTCGCCGAATACGGGAGGTGGACGCGAGAGCGCGACCGCAAGTGCAATCTGGTCGGCAAGGAGAACGTGCCGCTGCAAGAGCTCGAATCTGCGGAAGATTGTCTCGCCGAGTACCTCACGCGCAAGACCGAGGAGATCCGTGCCGCCAAAGGCGATCCGAAAAGGGTGTTCGGTCGTCAGATCGCGGCCCACTCGCCCGACACCGACGCCGTCGATTTCTGCGCCGCGCGGATCCACGCCGCCAATTCGTGCGGCAACTTCCTCCGCATCAACCGCGTCTACGCCGTCGATAGCCAGGTGACCGACCAGGAGGCGCAGGTCACGGGCGAGATCGAGATGGTGGTGCTGGCGCCCTTCACCACCTGCAGCAAGGTTGCCTCCAGCTGCACCGGCACCTGCTGGGACCCGCGAACGGGGCGTCCGCAACCGGGCGCCGGCAGCAAAGAGCGTTCCGGCGAGGCCTTCAACGTCACGCGCCGGCTGAGGATCCAGCGAACTTTTGCTTTCGTGAAAGCCGCCGATGGCTGGCGTTGCCGGGAGGACGAACTGGCGCCCGTGAATTCGGGTAACGCGGCCGGAGGATCTTAGGGCTCGTCTTCCTTCTCCCTGCGGGAGAAGGTGGCGCGAAGCGCCGGATGACGGGTTCCCCCACACGCAAGACTGTTCGTGAGGATGGAGACCCCTCACCCGGCTTCGCTCTCGCCAAGCACCCTCTCCCGCAAGGGGAGAGGGTGCAGGGTCATCGCGGCGGAGAGATCAAAACATCAGATTGTCCTTGACCAGAACCCAGCGGCCGCCCTTGACCTGCTGCACCTGGGTGATGGTGTTGGCGAGGTGGTCGGTCTTGGAGAACTTGGTCGGCGGCGAGTTGAAGATGTCGAGGAATTTCTCGCCCGATTCGAGCGCATCCAGCATCTTCTGTCCCGTGAGATCCTTGCCCGCCTTGTTCGCGTAGAATGCAAACGTCATCACCGCGTTGTAGCCGATGATGGCCTGGGTGTTGGCGTCGGTGTTGAACATCTTCTTGTAGTTGACGAGCCAGTCCTTGACCTTGCCTTTCGCGGTGTCCTCATACGGGATCTCGAAGCCCGATGCCGAATAGAGGCCTTCGACCGCGTCCTTGCCGAGCATGGGCACTTCCATCACGTTGACGGGCGTCGCGCCGAGGAAGGTGACGTCCCAGCCGAGCTTCTTGGCCTCGGTCATGGCGCCGATGGGCTCACGCAGCACCGCGCCGAGCACGACGAGATCGCAGCCGTCGGACTTCATTTTGGCGATCTGCGCGCTGAAATCGGAAGCGCCGCGCTTGTAGCTCGTGATCGAGGCCGGCTGCACCTTCATGACGGTGAGCTGCTGGTTGAAGCCGTCGAGCACGTTCTTACCGTACTCGTCGTCCTGGTGCATGATGCAGGGCTTCTTGAAGTTCTTCCATTCCATCATGTATTTCAGCGCTGCCCGCGTGCTTTCGACATAGGGCAAGAGGTTGTTGAACTTCAGCCGCTCCTGCGGCTTGGCCGGGTCGAACTTGAAGGTGAACTCGGCCGCCGTCAGCGGGAAGAGCTGCAGCACGCCGGCATCGAGCAGGATATCCTGCGCGGCGAGCACCGTGGGCGATCCCATCGGCCCCACCATCGCGAAGATCTTGTCGCGCTCGATCAGCTTCTGGGACGCCAGCACGGCCTTCTTCGGATCGTAGCCGCTGTCTTCGACCACGAGCCGGATCTTGCGGCCGTTGATACCGCCGGCGGCGTTGATCTCCTCGACCGCCATCTTCATGCCGTTGGAGACCGGCACGCCCCAGCCCTTGATCGGACCCGACAGGTCCTGATGGGTGCCGAGGACGATCTCGGTTGCCGAGATGCCTTCATTGGTAACCTTGGTCTGCGCTGCGGCCGGCAGATGCGTGAGCATCACGGCGCTCACAGCAAGGCCGAACGCGCTGAACGATTTCGACATCGACGTCTCCTCTCCATAAGGCCCATGTTGCACGAAGGGCGGGGCCATCGCTCCTTCGCTTCTCGTCTGCGCATGCCTCCTTTCGGGCACGCGCGATTCAGGCGACCGCGCGCTCGCGATACATCGCGTCGATCTCGGCGGCATAGCGCTTGTTCACGAAGCTGCGCTTCAGCTTCATGGTCGGCGTCAGCTCCTCATCCTCCGGCGTGAGCTGGCGTTCGATCAGATAGAACCGCTTGATGGTCTCGACGCGGGCGAAATTGGCGTTGACGCCCTCGATCTCGCGCCAGATCAGGTCCTGGATCTCGGTCGCCCGGCACAGGCTGGCGTAATTGGTGAACGGAATGTCGTGGTCCTGGGCGAACTTCTCGACATTCTCCTGGTCGATCATCACGAGGCAGGTGAGATACGGCCGCTTGTCGCCGATCACGACGGCATCGGAGATGTAGGGCGAGAATTTGAGCTGGTTCTCGATCTCGGACGGGGTGATATTCTTGCCGCCGGATGTGATGATGATGTCCTTCATCCGGTCGGTGATGCGGACGAAGCCTTCATTGTCGATGGTGCCGACATCGCCGGTGTGAAGCCAGCCGCGCTGATCGATCGTCTCCGCGGTCTTCTCTGGCTGGTTGAGGTAGCCCATGAACAGGAAGTCGCCCCTGATCAGGATCTCGCCGTCGGGCGACAGCGCGACCTCGCCCCAGGACACCGCGGTGCCAACCGAGCCGAGCTTGATGCGCTCGGCCGGCATCATGGTGGCGACGCCGCAATTTTCGGTCTGGCCGTAGACCTCGTGCATGTCGATGCCGAGCGCGAGATACCACCGGATCAGCTCCGGCGCGATGGGTGCAGCGCCCGTGAAGGCGATGCGGCAGCGGTCGAGGCCGATCATGCGGCGGATGTTGCGGAACGCTAACCGGTAGGCGAAGCGGTTGGCGATGCGCAGCGACAGCGGCGGCGCCCTGCCCTCGAGCCGGCAATCGACCATGCGATAGCCGATGTCGATGGCGCGGCGATAGACCCATTGCTGCAGCGGCGTCGCATCCTTCAGCGCGATGGTGATGGCGGAATAGAATTTTTCCCAGATCCGGGGCACCGCGAGGAAGACGGTCGGCTGCACCTCGCGCAGATTGTCCGGTACGGTCTCCGGACTTTCGGCGAAATTCATCACCGAGCCGAGCGCAACCGAGATGTAATAGCCGCCGATGCGCTCGGCCACATGGCAGAGCGGCAGGAAGATCAGCCGGTCCTCGTCCTCGCGCGCCGGGATGAAGTCGTTGGCGTGCCGCATCTGGTGCGTGACGCTGCGGTTGGCGTGCATCGCGCCCTTGGGCGGGCCCGTCGTTCCCGAGGTGTAGACGAGCACCGCGAGATCGCCCGCACCGCGGCTGTCGATCATCTCCTGCCACAGCGCCTCGCGGCCGATCATGTGGTTGCGCCCGAGCGCGCGGAACTCCTCAAACGACATCACCATGTCGTCGGAGAATCCGCCGAGCCCCTCCATGTCGAACACGATGACCTTCTGCAGGGACGGGCAGCGCGCGCGGCAGGTGAGGATCTTGTCGAGCTGCTCCTCGTCCTCGGCGAAGATCACCTTCGTCGCGGAATCGTTGACGAGATACTCGACCTGGGACGACGAATCGGTCGGATAGATCCCACTGGAGACACCGCCGGCGCACAGGATGCCCATGTCGGCATAGACCCATTCGGGCACGGCGTTGGCGATGATGGAGGCGACGTCGCCGGGCATGAAGCCGATGGCGCGAAGCGCGTAGGCGATCTCCTTCGAGATTGCGAGCCATTCGCGCCAACTGGTCGGCTGCCAGATGCCGAACTTCTTCTCGCGGATCGCCGGCCGATCGCCCCGCGTCTCCGCGGCGCGCAAGAAGCTCTTTGCGATCGTATCAGCGACCGTCAGCACCGCCGGTCGGGCCATGCACGTCTCCTCCTTGTCGCCTTCCCCCTCCGCTGCCTGCCTTGCCGGCGGTCTGTGCGCTGGAGGGGTAACCCATCTAACGCCAAATTTTCTTCTAACGCCAAGTCTTCTTCTTTTTCCAGCGCCGTTCGCCTCTAGCGCCCGCTTCCTTGGCGCCAAGGTAAAACTCCTGGATGTCCTGGGAATGCATCAAGCGGTCGCAGCTGTCGTTCATCACGATGCGGCCGATCTCGAGCACATAGCCGTAATGGGCGGTCTCCAGCGCCACCTTGGCGTTCTGCTCGACCAGCAGGATCGACATGCCCTGCTCCTCGTTGACCCGGCGGATGATGGTGAAGATCTCCTTCACCAGCAGCGGCGACAGGCCGAGCGAGGGCTCGTCGAGCAAGAGCAGCGTCGGCCGGTTCATCAGCGCGCGCCCGATCGCGAGCATCTGCTGCTCGCCGCCGGAGAGCTGGCCGGCCGGCTGGTTGATGCGCTCCTTCAGGCGAGGGAAATAGCCGTAGACGCGCTCCAGATCCTCCGCAACGCCGTCGCGGTCCTTGCGCGGATAGGCGCCCATCATCAGGTTCTCGCGCACCGAGAGGAACGGGAACACCTCGCGCCCCTCTGGCACGTGGCTGAGGCCGAGCCGCACGATCCGGTCGGCCTCCATGCGCTGAATCGACTTGCCCATGAACTCGATCGCGCCCTTCTGCGGATCGAGGATGCCGGAGATGGTCTTCAGCACCGTGGTCTTGCCGGCGCCGTTGGCACCCAGCAGGGTGACGATGCGGCCGCGCGGCACCTCCAGCGAGATGCCGCGGATCGCCATGATCGGCCCGTAATAGCTCTCGACGTTGGAGAGTTTCAAGATGATGTCGGGCGAAACGGCTGCGACCATCGCCTCAGGCTCCGAGATACGCGGCGACGACGTCGGGGTGCTGCTGCACCTCGGCAGGCGAGCCCGTGGCGAGCACCCTTCCGTAGTTCAGCGCGATGACGCGGTCGGAGACGCGGTTCACCAGCGACATGTCGTGCTCGACCATCAGCACGGTGACGCCGAGCTCGCTCTTCATGTCGCGAATCCAGAATGACATGTCGTCGGTCTCCTCGACGTTGAGGCCGGAGGACGGCTCGTCGAGCAGGATCAGTTTCGGCTCCGAGCACAGCGCGCGCGCCAGCTCGATCACCTTGCGCACCCCGTAGGGCAGGCCCGAGATCAGCTTGTCGCGATAGGGCTCGAGGTCGAGGAACTCGATCACCTGCTCGACCCGGCGGCGGTGCACCTTCTCGTTGGCGCGCACGCTCGGCAGGAACAAGAGCTCCTGCCAGAGCTGGGTGGTCGAATGCCGGTGGCGGCCGACCAGCAAATTCGACAGCACGGTCGCGTTCTCGAACAGCTCGATGTTCTGGAAGGTGCGGGCGATGCCGAGCTTTGCGATGTCGTAGGGCGGCTGCTCGGTGATGTCCTGGTCCTCGAAGAAGATGCGCCCCGAGGTCGGCCGGTAAATGCGCGAGATCAGGTTGAAGATCGAGCTCTTGCCAGCGCCATTCGGCCCGATGATCGAGAGGATCTCGCCCTTCTCCACCGCGAACGACACCGCATCGACCGCCTTGAGGCCTCCGAAATGCAGCGACAGGTTCTCGGCGCGGAAATAGCTCATCGGTTGCGCTCCGACTTCACGTAGATCTTCTGCCGCTTGAAGGTGGCGCGCTTGTAGAGCGGGAACAGCTGGAAGAAGAGCTTGATCTTCAGCCAGCGGCCGTAGAGCCCGAGGGGCTCGAACAGCACGAACAGCACGATGATGATGCCGTAGATGGCGCCCTTCAGGCCATTGAGCGAGGCGAAGGCCGCAACCTTCGACTGGATGTTGCCCGCCGTCGCCGAGCTCGCCCCGAAGGTCGCGGCGATGCCGGCGATGATGCCGGGCATGTCGTCCTTGAGGTAGGTGAGGAACGGATCGATCATCACGATGAAGATCGCCCCCAGCACCGCGCCGTGCAGGCTGAAGGTGCCGCCGATCAGGATCACGATGATGAATTCGATCGAGAGCTGCAGCGTGAACATCTCCGGCGAGATGAAGGAGAGCTTGTGCGCGAACAGCACGCCGGCGAAGCCGGTGATCGCCGCCGAGATCGCAAAGGACTTGACCTTGTAGAGCGCGACATTGATGCCCATGCTGCGCGCCGCGGTCTCGCTGTCGCGGATCGCAACGAAGGCGCGCCCCGTCGGCGAACGCAGCAGATTGAGCGTGCCGACGATGGTCAGGACCAGCACGGCAAGGCACAGGTAATAGAAGGTCGGGCTGTCACGCGGCACGGTGACGCCGAGCAGCGACAGCGTCTTGACCCGCATGCCCTCGTTGCCGTGGGTGACGCTCTCCCACCGCGCCAGTATCTCCTCGACGATCAGGGCAAAGGAGATGGTGGCGATGACGAGGTAGATTCCGGTGAGGCGTAGCGCAGGAAAGCCGACCATCGCACCGATGATGCCGGTCAAGACGCCGGCGGCGAGGAAGTAGACCGGGAACGGCACGTTGTACTTCTGCAAATAGGCCGCGGTATAGGCCCCGATCGCGAGGAATGCCGCATGCCCGAGCGAGGCCTGCCCGGTGAAGCCGGTCAGGATCAGCAATGCCACGCCGACGGTCGCATAGATGCAGACGAAGACGAGCTGGCTCATCAGGTAGCTGGAGAGCAAATAGGGCGCGACCAGCAGCAGCGCGATCAGGATGCCGTAAGAGACAACGTAGCCCGAATGTGGAAACAGCTTGATGTCGTCCTCGTAGTCGGTCTTGAACAGGAAGCGCATGACGTTCAGACCTTCTTGCGGACGTGAAGGCCGAACAGGCCTTCGGGCTTCAAGAGCAGCACGGTGAGCAGGACGATATAGGGCGCGACGTCCTTCCAGCCCTCGGGCAGGTAAAACCCTGCCATGCTCTCGATCACGCCGATCAGAACGCCGCCGACCACGGCGCCCGGGATCGAGCCGAAGCCGCCGAGCACGGCGGCCGGGAAGGCCTTGAGACCGAGCACGAGGCCGACATTGGAATGGATGAAGGTGATCGGCGCCAGCAGCACGCCGGCGCAGGTCGCCACCGCCGCGCTGATCGCCCAGACGATCGACACCACGCGCTTGACCGGAATGCCCATGTAATAGGCCGCCAGCATGTTCTCGGAGCTGGCGCGCATCGCGGTGCCGAGCGTGGTCTTGTTGAAGAAGAGATAGAGCAGCGCGCACAGGATCATCGTCGCCGCGATCACCGACAGCTTGTCGTAGGCGAGGACCAGCGCGCCAATCCGCAGCACGCCCTGGCTGAACGGCGTCTCGATCTTAAGGTCGTCCGTGCCCCAGATCATGCCGGCGATCGAGCGCAGGAAATAGCCGAGGCCGATCGTGGCCATGATGATGGAGAATTGCGGGTAGCCGAGGATCGGCCGCACCACCACGCGCTCGGCCAGCATGCCGAACAGCGCCATGGCGGCCACCGCACCGGCAAAGCCGATCCAGTAGTTCAGGCCCATCATGCCGATGAAGGTGAAGGCAAAGAAGCCGCCCAGCATCATCAGGTCGCCCTGGGCGAAATTGACGACCTCGGTGGCCTTGTAGACGAGCACGAAGCCGAGCGCGATCAGGCCGTAGACGCAGCCGAGCGCAACACCGCTGACCAGCTGCTGAACGAAATCCAGCATCGCCGCGCTTCCTCCCGATGCAACGGGCGGATCTTTTGGCCGCCTCGCCGCATCTTGTGTCCAGTCGCTACGCAGTCGTTTCGCCGCGTTAGCTCCATTTGTCCCGGCGCCAATTCAGCCTGAACGCCTGCGCGCTGTCAACAAACGGTGACTTGTTAAGATGACTTGCCTTTAGTCCAACCCGCATGCCGGAATTTGCGGTAATGCGATTCACCCTGCCGAAACATCTTCGGGTCATGGTCGCGGGCAATGCAAAACCGGATGGTGTGGCGTCATGAAGCCGGACAGCTCGGCACTGGAAGTCCGAGGGTTAACGAAGCGTTTTGACCGGTTGGCGGTCGACAGCCTCGATCTCACCATTCACGCCGGCGAATTCTATGCCCTGGTCGGCCCCAACGGGGCCGGCAAGACCACCACTTTGCGCATGGTTGCAGGCCTGCTCAGGCCCGATGCCGGCGCGGTCTCGATCTTCGGCATCGATGCGCTGACCAATCCCGTCGCCGCCAAGCAGGTGATGGCTTGGGTCTCCGACGAGCCCATGATCTACGACAAGCTGACCCCGCTCGAATATCTCGAATTCGTCGCCGGCCTCTGGGGCATCGCGCCGTCGATCTCGGAGCCGGTCGCCGAGGCGCTGCTCAGCTCGCTCGGGCTCGAACCGCACCGGCACGAACGCTGCGAGGGCTTTTCCAAGGGCATGCGCCAGAAGGTGGCGCTGGCCGGGGCGCTGGTGCACGATCCCCGCCTCATCATTCTCGACGAGCCGCTGACGGGGCTCGATGCCGTCTCCGCGCGCCATGTGAAAGGCCTGCTCGGCGAGCGCGTCCGCGCCGGCTGCACCGTCATCATGACCACGCACATCCTCGAGGTCGCCGAACGCATGGCCGACCGCATCGGCGTGATCGCGTCGGGGCGGCTGGTCGCGCAAGGAACGCTCACCGAATTGCGCCAGCAGAACGGCCACGCCGACACCAGCCTGGAAGATCTCTTCATCGCGCTGGTGACGCTGCAGGAAGCCGCATGAGCTCGGCGACCGCACTGTCCTGGTTCGCCCGCCACGAGCTCAGGCTCGCCTGGCGGGAATGGTTCGCCATGATGACCGGCGGAAGGCGCACGCGGGCGCGCGCCGCCGTCATCGGCCTGCTGTTCTTCGCCGCGCTCCTGCACGTGCCGGCCTGGGCGGTGATCGGCCGCTTCGCCGATCTGCAGCTGCCGCTCGACAAATCCTCGCTGATCGTGATCACGGCGACGATCTTTCTGGCCTGGACCTTGATGCTGTCGCAGGCGATCGAATCGGTGACGCGGGTGTTCTACGCCCGCGCCGATCTCGACCTGATCATGTCCTCGCCCGCGACGCTGGCCAACCTGTTCTCGGTCCGCATCGCCGCGATCGCGCTCACCGTCACCGCGATGGCGCTGCTGTTCTCGACGCCGTTCATCGACGTGCTGGTGATCGGCGGCGGGCCGCGATGGCTTGCGGCCTTCGGCGTCGTCATCGCCATGGGCGTGTCGGCCGCGGCGATCGCAATCGCCGTCACCATCCTGCTGTTTCGACTGATCGGCCCGGCGCGGACGCGGCTCGTGGCGCAAGTCGTCGCCGCCATCATCGGCGCCGGCTTCGTGATCGCGCTGCAGGTCGCGGCGATCATGTCCTATGGCACGCTGTCGCGCTTCACCATCCTGACCTCCGGCAGCCTGGCCGCGCACGCCCCCGAGATCGATAGCATCTGGTGGTGGCCGGCACGCGCCGCCATGGGCGACAGCGGGGCGCTGCTGCCGCTTCTGGGGCTTGCGCTCGTGCTGCTCGGAAGCGTCATGGCCATCTTCTCGGGCCGCTTTGCCGACACCGCGATCGATGCGGCCGCCTACGGCAGGTCCGGCCGCCGCAGCGCGAAACAGCGCGCCTTCCGCGGCGGATCGCGGCAGCAGGCGCTGCGGCGCAAGGAATTCTCCCTGCTCTGGCGCGATCCCTGGCTGATCTCGCAGACCCTGATGCAGCTGCTCTATCTGGTGCCGCCAGCGCTGCTGCTCTGGCGCAATTTTGCCCAAAGCTCCGCGGCGCTGACACTCATCACGCCCGTCATCGTCATGGCGGCCGGACAGCTCGCCGGCGGGCTCGCCTGGCTGACGATCTCCGGCGAGGACGCCCCCGACCTGGTTGCGACCGCGCCGCTGACGCCGTCCAGCGTCATCCGCGCCAAGATCGAGGTGGTGCTGATCGCGATCGCCGTGATCTTCGGCCCGCTGGTCGCCGCGCTCGCCCTCGCCTCGCCGTTCCAGGCCGCGGTGAGTGCGGGAGCGATCATCGTCAGTGCGGCCTCCGCGACCGCAATCCAGCTCTGGTTCCGGGTCCAGGCCCGACGCAGCCAGTTCCGCCGCCGCCAGACCTCGTCGCGGCTTGCGACCTTTGCCGAAGCCTTCTCCTCGATCGGCTGGGCCGCGAGTGCGGCCCTGCTGCTCGCCATGCCGCTGGCGGGCCTGATCAGCGGCCTGATCACCGCGGGCCTCGTCGCCCTCACCTGGAAGTTCAGCCCAAGGCGCGACTAGAAGGCGCGACTAGAGGCGGGAGTGAAGGGGTACCGGTCCCCCGCGATGGCCAAGGCCGCGTCAGGTGTCGAAGGCCGGTTGTGCGCTCCGTACCGCGCTGGGCTTCCGCCGATCCGTCAGACGCCTGACCCAGTTGCGCCCCGGCTCCTCCACGAAGCGATATGTCGCGACCGACAGCAGCACGGTCAGCAGCAACATCGCAATTTGCAGGAGATCACCCAGCCAGAGCGATCCATTCATTGAGACCACCTTCGTCGGTTGGTGGTCCGCGCTCAGGGCATAGGAGACGAACAGCTCCATATGCCCGAGGCTTTCGACGACCATGAGGATCGCGCGCACAACGGCCCTGACGAGCGGATGCAGCATGTAGATCGAATAGGTCAGCGTCCCGATCAGGAGCATGGACGGCACGGTCAGCCGACGGCTGACCGCGCCGGCCTCACGCGCGAACACCAGAACGACCAGCGAGAACACCAGCGGCGAGGCGACCTGAAGGATGACGCTGCTTCCTGCGACCGAAACATAGAACACGACGAGCAGCAAACTCGCTGTCTCGAGCCATGTCTCGCCGGACGGCGCCACGCGTGCGCGCAACACCGGAAAGCGCTCTCGCAAATCGAAGCAGACAACGCCGAGCGCAAAACCATAAAGGCAGCGCACGAGGCCATAGTCGTAGGTCGCGTTCATCCCGTCCGGGCTGATGGTGGCGAGCACGATTGGCCCGGCAATGATCGGGAGCAGCCAGGGCCATAGTGTCGGCCCGATCCTGCTTACGACCGCGGCGAAGGTCACATAGGCGGCGAACTCGGCGCTGATGCTCCAGCTCGCGAAGTTCAGCCAGTTCTGCGGATTGACGCCGAGGCCTTGCAGGAGAAGGACGTTGGTGACGACGGCCTGCAGCAGGTTCGGGCCAATGCCGTCCTTCGCGGCATCGATGGGAATGAACAGCAGCAACGTCACGAGATGCAGCGGGTAGATCCGCCCAAGCCGCAGGGCGAGGAAGCGGCCCGCGCCGAACCCCTCGGCGAGACGCGCCCGATAGTTCGACGCGATGACAAAGCCGCTCAACACGAAGAAGAAATCGACGAAAAGATAGGCGTGTCTGGTCAGCGGCAGAAAGGACAGATGGCTGATCACGTCGAAATGAAACAGCGCGACCATGCAGGCGCAAATGCCACGCCAACTGTCGAGCGCATGATATCGGGTGGTGTTTTCAGCCCGGGCCATCGAAAACGGGTAGGCGAGGCCCCTCGCCGGAACAAGCAGAAGTTGACTCCATACTTAACGCAGCAAACGGTCGCGACATCGGCATGACGTCGGAACGATTCGAAGCTACACTGGCCGGATCGGGTGGATGCGGGCGGACTGGTGATGTCTCGGCTATTGCTGACGGCTTTGGCGTTCCTCGGCTGGCTGCTGGCAGCCGCCCTCGCCCAGCAGATACCCCAGCGCAGCGAATGCCTGGCGATGGCAAATGCGGCGCCGCGCGCCCTCCCCGTCGCCTTCAGGCAGGCGGCGGCCTCCCCGGAGGTCGAGATCACCTATGCGGGCCACTCCACCTATTTCATCGACACGCCCGGCGGCCTGCGCATCGCCACCGACTATAGCGGCGCCTATCAGGTCGGGCGGCTGCCCGACGTCGTCACCATGAACCGGGCGCACAGCACGCACTATTCTTTGTATCCGGACAAGCGCATTCCGCGTGTGCTGCATGGCTGGGGCGAGGACGGCAAGCCGGCCATTGTCTCCGAGCGCATCGGTGACACCTTCATCCGCAACGTCACCACCGACATCCGCCGCTATTTCGGCGACGATGCCGGCACCGACATGATCCGCGACGGCAATTCGATCTTCATCTTCGAGGTCGCCGGCCTCTGCATCGGCCATCTCGGCCACCTCCACCACAAGCTCGACGACAGCCATTTCGCCCAGATCGGGCGGCTCGACATCGTGATGGTACCGATCGACGGCACCTACACCATGTCGCTCGACGGCATCTCCGAGATCACGAGACGGCTGCGTGCTTCCGTGGTGCTGCCGATGCATCGCTTCGCCACGCCGCTCGACGACTTCATGCGCCGGATCGGCCAGCAGTTCGAGATCGACCGGCGCACCGAGCGTTCCCTTCGGATGTCGCGGGACACGCTGCCGTCGGTGCCGACGGTGATCATCCTCGACGGCGTCTGAGGCGCGAAGCCGGAACGCATCAACATTCACCGACTTGGTTGCTTCGAGATCGTCCTCGATCGGAGCAATCATGCGTAGAAGGTTCCTGGTCATCGGCGCGTTCGCCGCCATCTATCTGCTATGGGGTTCCACCTACTTCGCCATCACCTTGGGCCTGAAATCGATCCAGCCCTTTCTGCTGATGGCGCTGCGCTCGTTCTGTGGCGGCACCGTGTTGCTGGCGATGAGCGGCCGGCAGGTAGCGGACGTGTCGATGCGGACATGGGCAACGGCGTGTCTGTGCGGGTTGCTCTTCTTTGTCGGTTGCCACGGCGTGCTCGCCTTCGCGCAGCAATCGGTTCCTTCGGGCGTGGCCGCCATCGTGCTCGCCACGATCCCGTTCTGGATCCTGCTGATCGATACCTTGTTCCCCGGCGATCAGCGGCCCAGGCCGCTTGCCCTTCTCGCGCTGGTGCCGGGTTTCTTCGGCGTCGGGCTCGTCGCCTGGCAAAATGTCGAGCAGGCCGGCATCAGCATTCTTCCCGTCGTCTGGCTGTTGCTTGCGGCCTTGTCATGGTCCGCCGGGACCGTCCTGTCCCGACGCATGTCGAGCGAGACGTCCGCCATCCTGCTGTCGGGTATGCAGCTTTCGATCGGCGGCGCCGTTTTGTTCGCGATCAGCTGGCTGACGGGCGAGGTCGAAAACTTCAGGCCGCGTGACGTCTCGCCAATTTCGCTTGCAGCGGTGCTCTGGCTGATCGTTGCGGGCAGCGTGATCGGATTCGTCGCCTACAATTGGCTGTTGGAGAACGTCCCGACCTCGCTGGTATCGACCTACACGTTCGTCAACCCGGTGATCGCGGTGCTGCTCGGAACTATCGTTCTCGGCGAGCCGTTCTCACGCATGATGCTGCTCGGCGCGGGCCTCGTCATCATCTCCGTCATAATCATCTGGCGGGCGGAACACGCCGCGAACAGGCCGACGAACGAGAAGGACGACCGGAGCATGGCGCGTCTGTCCCCGCGCAAGACCTGACGATCGCCAACGGCAATTTTCTCCAAGCCCTCTGCGGTCCGGTCGTGCTGATCTCGCCGCGACGGGAGATAATCATGACCGACTTTGCACGATTGTTACACGCCGATGGACCGAACCCGGAGCACGCCGCGGCGCTTCGGCTTTACGGCCGCTTCGTCGGCGATTGGGACGCCGAGATCACGGCCCACGGCCCTGATCGAACGAAACACGTCGCGCCCGGCGAGATCCATTTCGGCTGGGTGCTGGAGGGGCGCGCCGTGCAGGACGTCTGGATCATTCCCCGGCCTTCGGGCGCGCCGGCCTTTCCGATCGCCGGCAATTGGTACGGCACGACGCTGCGGGTCTATGACCCCGCCATATCCGCGTGGCGGATTTCCTGGTTCGATCCCGGCCGCGGCGTGTTCCGCCAGCAGATCGGCCGTCCGCGCGGCGACGACATCGTGCAGGAAGGCACGACTGACGCAGGCGACCAGACGCGCTGGAGCTTCACCGAGATCACTGACCATTCCTTCCATTGGCTCGGCGAGGTCAAGCCTGCCGCGGCAAGCGATTGGCGGTTGGTTGTGGATGTGATGGCCAAGCGGCGGAAGGTCTGACGACCGCGTCGCCGCGCTCAGGACGAAGGGCGCGGTTGCGCGCCGCGCGCTGCTGCATGCAAGGACGAACTGCTAGGCTCCCACCATAACACTACAAAGGGAGCGAACGCCGATGGCTACAAGCGGTCTGCCCGCCAATACGAGCGGGCTATTCGTCGAGCCGCGCGAGGACTGGCTTGCGCTGCATCAGGAGGAGGTCATCGATCCCTCGCGGCCGATCGTCGATCCTCACCACCATCTCTGGAATCGCGGGCACCGCTATCTGATCGAGGAGATGGCCGCCGACATCGCTTCCGGCCACAACGTCATCGCCACCGTCTATGTCGACTGCCGCTCGATGTATCGCGCGCACGGACCCGAGGCATTCCGCCCGGTCGGCGAAGTCGAATTCGCCAACGGCGTCGCGGCGATGAGCGCGAGCGGCGCTTACGGCAAGACCGCGATCTGCGCCGGCATCGTCAGCCACGCCAATCTGCTGCTCGGAGACGCCGCAAAGCCGGTGCTGGAAGCCGAGATCGCCGCGGGCAATGGCCGTTTCCGCGGCATCCGGCATTCCTCGGCCTGGGACCAAGATCCGATCGTCGCCGGCATGTATGCGAACAGGCCGAAGGGATTGTTGCAGGACCAGGCCTTCCGCAAGGGCTTTGCCCATCTCGCCCCGCTGAACCTCAGCTTCGACGCTTGGCTGTTTCATCCGCAGATCGGGGAGCTGACCGAGCTTGCCCGCGCCTTTCCCGACACCAGGATCGTGCTCGACCATTGCGGCGGGCCGGCGGGCGTCGGCCGCTTCGCCGGACGGCGCGAAGAAGTGTTTCCGCAATGGCGCGCCTCGATCCGGGAGATCGCGACATGCGAGAACGTGGTGGTGAAGCTCGGCGGGCTCGCGATGTGCCTGCTCGGCTACGACTTCCACCTGCGTGAGAAGCCGCCGTCATCCGAGGAGCTCGCCGCGGCCTGGCGGCCCTATGTCGAGACCTGTATCGAGGCGTTCGGCCCAAAACGCGCGATGTTCGAGAGCAATTTTCCACCGGACAAGGGCCAGTGCAGCTACCAGGTGATCTTCAACGCTTTCAAGCGCATCGCCGCGCCCTTGAGCGAGGCCGAGAAGACGGCACTGTTCTCGCGGACCGCGACCGAATTCTACCGGCTCGATTTGCCGTCGTAACAGGATCTGCGTCACGACGAGAAAGAGGGGCCGGGATATTGATCCCGCCCCCTCTTCGTCGTGGCCGCTGGGAAGCGTCCTTGAAACCTGGAACGGACTAGCCGGCACCCATCAGCGAGGCCGGACGGCGCTCGCCGCTGAAGGCGAGCGTCTTCTTGAGCTTGTTGACGACGCGGATCAGGAAACCGATCATCACGGGATTGGTCTTGCGGCAGAAGGCGATCTTCTTGACATGGCCTTCGACATGCCATCTGGCATGCGCGCCGTCGCGGAAGAAGATGACGTCGCCGGGGCCATAGCGCTTCGGTGGCATGCCTTCGCTCTCGAGCACGATCGATCCTTCCATGATCATGATCGTCTCGTCGATGTCGTAATACCAGTTGAAGCGGCCTTCGGTGCAGTGCCAGATGATGGTCTGTGCGGTGCCGTCGGCGCTGGTCGACAGGACGCGCGAGCGCGACACCGGATTGCCTTCGATGATCCAGGACGGCTCGATCGGCCGCAGCTCAAGCTCGACATTGCAATTACCGGTTTCAATCAATGCGCGCGACATCCATGTCCCCAGGAGATATAATAATATGTATGGCCGGGTCTCGGCCCGGATTGTTTCGAAAGATGTCGGAACGCTAGTAGCCGGTTTTTAATTCTTTCTTACGCAGGCCCCGACAATCAGCCGCAAGTTGCAGGTGCGAAGCCGCTAACGCCGGGATTTCCCTGTAATTTCGCGGACATGAACCCATCTTTTGCGGGGTGCGACAAAATGCGCGAACGCGACCTGAAAGGAGCCGTGCCGATGCCGCTTAGCCCGGAGGTTTTGACAGCCAGAGGCGACGTGGTCGCCCGGCTTGGCGGCTTCGACATCTCCTTCGCCCCGGACGAAGAACCCTGGTTCACCATTGACGGCATCGAAAGCCCCCGGCAGGTCGGCGGCGACGGCGCCGGCGGCGCATTCGTGCTGCTGCCATCGCAGGACGTGCTCTACGTCTCATCGGAGGGGCGCGCAGGAATCATCGCGGAAAGCTTCGAGGCATTCGTCCAGCTCGTCGTCGCCCGCCCCTACTGGCTCGATATCCTCAAATTTTCTGCCGGCGGCGACCTCTCCGAGATGCGGCGCGCGGCGGATGCGCTGGAGGCGACCCTTGAGAATGAGGACGAGGTCAACGAGGCCCGCGAGGATATCCGCAAGAGCCTCGCCCTGCCCGAGCCGGACGATCCCATCGGCGCTCTCTACGAGGCGGTCGCCGCCTCCGACGCCATTGTGCGAGCCACCGACGGCAGCCCGTTCACGACGCTGTTCAACCGTTTCAGCATCGACAACAGCCCGTTGCTGCGCAACGCGGCGGCGTGAGGACGGCCTGCGCGCGCGCCTCGTCCTTCGAGACGACCGCTTCCAGCGGTCTCCTCAGGATGAGGCTATCGGTGCCGTTGAAACGACCGCCGCAGACTCCGTCCTCATCCTGAGGAGCCCCTAAAGCGGGCGTCTCGACGGATGGCCGCAGGGGAAGCCGCTTCCAGATGCCATAGCCGTGCCTCTACGGGAGAGGTGAAGCGTGTTACTTCGCCCACTCGCCCCTGCGGAACACCGGGACCTTGCTGCCGTCGGCGAGGATGCCATCGATGTCGGT
Organism: Bradyrhizobium sacchari; assembly: GCF_002068095.1. Lineage (GTDB taxonomy): Bacteria > Pseudomonadota > Alphaproteobacteria > Rhizobiales > Xanthobacteraceae > Bradyrhizobium > Bradyrhizobium sacchari. The sequence goes on from NZ_LWIG01000001.1 coordinate 144,642, forward strand.
CTCGGCCGAGCCGATCATCCAGTCGATATGGATCAGGCTCTGATTGCCGCCTTGCGCGGCGATCTGCTGCGGCGTGAGCTGGGCGCCGTTGACGAAGCACTTCGAATAGCACTGGCCGAGTGCGATATGCGAGGCGGCGTTCTCGTCGAACAGCGTGTTGTAGAACAACAATCCGCTCTGCGAGATCGGCGAGGAATGCGGCACCAGCGCCACCTCACCGAGCCGGCGGGCGCCCTCGTCGGTGTCGAGCACCTTGTTGAGCACCTCCGCGCCGCGCGAGGCCTTGGCGTCGACGATCTTGCCGTCCTCGAAGCGCACTGCGATGTTGTCGATCAGCGTGCCCTGGTAGGACAGCGGCTTCGAACTCACGACATGGCCATAGACGCGCCGGCAATGCGGCGTGGTGAAAACCTCTTCGGTCGGGATGTTGGCGTTGCAGCTGATGCCGTTCTTGGACAGCGAGGCGCCGCCTTCCCATTCATGGCCGTCGGCAAGCCCGATGGTGAGGTCGGTGCCGGGTCCCGAATATTGCAGCGCGCGAAAACGCTGGCCGTTGAGCCAGTTGGTGCGCTCGCGCAGCACCGCATTGTGGCTCGCCCAGTTGGCCATCGCATCCTCGCGGTCGACGCGAGAGGCGGCGAAGATCGCGTCCGCGAGCTTGCCGACCGCGATCTCCTCGGGATCATTGGGGAAGACCTGCTTGGCCCAGGACGGGCTCGGATAGGCGATGATGTTCCAGTTGGTGTCGAAATTGACGATCTTTTCCAGCGCCGGCTGATAGGCCATCGAATTCGCCTTGCTGGCGCGTGCGACCTTGGAAGGATCCTCGCCCGACAGCAGCATCGGATTGTCGCCGACGATGGCGAGCCGCGCGGTGTTGTCCGAGAAGGCCTTGGCCATGCCCTCGTAGAGCCAGTTCGCGGCGCGATCGAAACTGTTGTCGTGACCGTGGCGGTAGCGCGCCAGCGTCATCTCCTCGTCCGACAGGATCGGCGTGACGATGCCGGCGCCGGCCTTGTAGGCATGCACGGCGATCCGGCGCACCAGCGGCAGCGCGATCGCCGGCGCCGTCAAAAGCAGATCCTGTCCCGGCCGCAAGCCCAGGCCCACCTTCACCGCCACCTCGGCCAGCCGGTCGAGTTTCGCGGGATCGATGGGAGTGGCGGTGATGCGTTGATCGGTCATGCCGGGTCCTCTGCCGAAAGTCTCTCGTTCAATCTAAGTCTAGCATCGCAGGACACAAGTATGCGAGCGCCTTGCGACACAGGAAAGATACGCAGTTTCACGCATCTTGGTTTTCAGCGCGTTGAGGATTTCAGCACCCGATCGACCATGGCGGGCGCAAGCCCCAGGTAATTTTTCGGTGAGGTGAGTGCCTCGATCGTGGCACGGTCGATGCGGCTCGATATCCGTGAATCTGCGGACAGCGCATCGGCAAGGCTGATCCCCTTGTCGTTGGCCTCGCGGCAGGCGTCATAAACCACGTCATGCGCCTCCTGCCGCCCGATCTGCGGCGCGAGCCCCATCATGACCGCTTCGGCCACAATCAGGCCGCGGCTGACGGCGAGATTGTCGTTCATCTTCCTTTCGTCCACGATCAGGCCGGCGAGCGCGAACTTCGCCTGGTGCAGCGCGCCGGCGGTCAGCACGAAGCTTTCGGGGATCGCCATCCATTCGGCGTGCCAGGGGCCGGTAGCGCGCTCGAAATCCTGCACCATCGCGTCCAGCATCAGGCCGGCGTGCTGGCGCACCGCCTTGGACGCCGCGAGCATCAGCTCCGAAGAGATCGGGTTTCGCTTCTGCGGCATGGTCGAGGAGGCGCCGCGGCCCTTGACGAAAGGCTCGTAGACCTCAGCGAACTCGGTCGAGGCCATGATCATGATGTCGAGCCCGATCTTGCCGAGCGAGCCGGTGACGAGCGCGAGGAAGTTCACGGCCTCGGCAAGGCCGTCGCGCGCGACGTGCCAAGTCGAGGCGGGCACGCCGAGCTTCAGCTCGGCGCAGAGCGCCTCCTGCACCGCGAACCCCTTGTCGCCGAGCGAGGCCAGCGTGCCGGCCGCGCCCGCGAACTGACCGACCAGCAGGCGCGGCTTCAATTGCTCAAGGCGCTCGGCGTGGCGGTCGAACATCGCGAGCCAGATCGCGGTCTTGTAGCCGAAGGTGACCGGCAGCGCCTGCTGCAGATGGGTCCGGCCGGCCATCGGTGTGTCGCGATAGCGCTTGGAGAGATCGGCGAGGATCCTGCGCAGCTCGGCGATGTCCCGCTCGACGATCTCGATCGCGGCGCGCAATTGCAGCACCACCGCGGTATCCATGATGTCCTGCGTGGTCGCGCCCCAATGCACGTAGCGGCCGGCTTCACCACACTGCTTCACCATCTGGTGCACCAGAGGGAGGATCGGATAGCCGACGATGTCGGTCTCCTGCCTGAGCAGATCGAAGTCGAGCGCGGCGACATCGGTCCGCGCCGCGATCTGATCGGCAGCGTCCTGCGGGATCACGCCGCATGCTGCTTCCGCCTTCGCCAGTGCGACCTCGACCTCGGCATAGCGGCCGACCAGCGCAACGTCGGAAAACACCTCGCGCATTGCTGGGGTGCCGAAGGCGTCCCGAAACAGCATGGAATCGAGCACGGTGGTCGAGGCGTGAAAAGCGGGCATGAGCGTTTCTTCGTGGCTGTGTTCTGTATGCGGGTAGCTTACGCACGTCGCAATGTTCGGCAATGGACATTCCAGGTTCGTCAGATGTTGACGGCATGCGACGATCATGCCGCCGCGCGTCCGGCTGACAACTCCGCCGTCCTGAGGTTGCGCGGGGATGACCGTGATAGTCGTCCCGGATGTCGCTTCGCTCATTCGGGCTACGATCGACGCTCGACCCATGGGTGCCCGCGACAGTCTGACCGAAACGGCCCGATTCTCATCCCGGGTTCTATTCCTCCTCGAAATCCGCATGGCTGCCATCACGCGATCGTGGTGAACCGGCCTGACCATTCGGCGGACTCACAGACTTCAAGTCGAAATCCCTTTTGATTTCATCATTGCCTGATGTCGCCGTGAGGTCCGAGTTTTCGACGTGCAGTTTCTATTCCGGGATCATCTTCTCGATACCGACCGGCGCGAGCTGAGCCGCGAGCAGGTTCCCATTTCCGTGGAACCGCAGGTTTTCGACCTCGTCGTCCATCTCATGGAGAACCGCGACCGGGTGGTCAGCAAGGACGAGCTGATCGACAAGATCTGGCACGGGCGCAGCGTCTCCGAATCCACCCTGACCAGCCGGATCAACGCGGCCCGCAAGGCGATCGGCGACAATGGCGCGAACCAGGCGCTGATCCGTACCATCGCGCGCAAGGGATTTCGCTTCGTCGGTGACGTGGAGACCAAGCTCGGCGCGGTCGCGCCGGAGATCGGCCGTTTCGTCCAGGCACCGCAGGCTATGCTCGCGCTGCCCGACCGCCCCGCGATCGCCGTGCTGCCCTTCACCAACATGAGCGGCGACCGCGAGCAGGATTATTTCTCGGACGGCATCAGTGAGGACATCATCACCGCGCTGTCGAAGCTGCGCTGGTTCTTCGTCATCGCGCGCAATTCCTCGTTCGTCTACAAGGGCCGTGCCGTGCACATCCACGAGGTCGCGCGCGAGCTCGGCGTGCGCTACGTGGTCGAAGGCAGCGTGCGACGGAGCGGCGACCGCCTGCGCGTCTCGGCCCAGCTCAACGACGTCTCGACCGGGAGCCATCTCTGGGCCGAGCGCTACGACCGCGAGCTCGCCGACATCTTCGCCGTGCAGGACGAGATCACCGAGGCGATCGTCGCCGCGATCGAGCCGCAGCTCTATGCCGCCGAAAGCTTTCGCGCCCAGCAGAAGCCCCCTGGCAGCCTCGACGCCTGGGGCCTCCTGATGCGGGGGCTGTCGCATTACTGGCGCATCACCCGCGAGGACAATGCGACGGCGCAAGGGCTGCTCGAGAAGGCGGTTGCGATCGAACCGGCCTATGGCAAGGCGCTGGGCCTGCTCGCGACCAGCCACATCTTCGGCGCGCATATGGGCTGGGCCGACATGGCCGCGACCGTGCCGGTCGCCGAACGCGCCGCGCTCGCCGCGGTGGAAGCTGATCGCGAGGACGCCTTTGCCCATCTCGGCCTCGCCTATACGTATCTGTTCCGCCGCCGCTTCGACGATGCACTGGCAGAGTTCGAGCTGGCCTTGAGGCTCAATCCGAACTGCGCGATGGCGCACGCCTTCCACGGCGTGACGCTGTGCTACGCGGGACGATGGCAGGACGGCGATGCCGCTGCGCGGCGCGCGCTGCGGCTGAGCCCGCGCGATCCGCTCGCAGCGATCTATTGCGGCGTTGCCGCCTATGCCCAATTCATCGGCCGCAACTACGAACAGTCGATGCAGATGGCACGAGAATCGATGCGGCAGCGCGCCGATTTCGTCGGCGCCCATCGCGTACTGACCGCCGCCGCCGGCATGTCGGGAGATCCCGAGCTCGCGGCGGCCGCGCTGGAAGGCCTGCGCCGCACCCAGCCTGGGATTTCGCTCGCCTGGATCACGCGCGAATTGCCGATGCTACGGGAAGAGGATCGCAAGCATTACCTGGAAGGGCTGCGGCGCGCGGGGATGAGGTAGGTCGCCACACTGACGGTGCACCCTCTCTCCTTGCGGGAGAGGGAGGATTCGATGCGAAGCATCGAACCCGGGTTGGGGGGTGTGCATCCTCACGAGCAATCCGACGAGCGGACGGAACCGCTCATCCGCCTTGACTTCGGCAAGGCACCTTCTTCCACAAGAAGGGGAGAAGGGAAGAAGAAGCTACTCCTGCATCATCTCGCCGCTGCCGCCGAACTCGGCTGGGAAGTCCTTCAGCTTGGGCAGGCCGTCGCGCATCGGCAGCACGGTCTCGGCGTAGTTGACGTGGACGCCGGGCGTGAAGGCGAGCGTGGGAAGGGTCGCGGTGAAGACGTCGATGAGGCCGAGCGGCGGGTGATTGGTCATGAGATGGCCGCCACACTTCCTGCAATATTTGCGCTGGCTGAGCGGCGTCTTGGCGAAGGTCTCGACATGCTGGGCACCCTCGGTAATGCGCACGGCTTCGGGCTTCCACAGGCTGAAGGCGTTCACCGGTCCGCCGGACCAGGACCGGCAGGAGCGGCAATGGCAATAGCCCATCGCCTCCGGCGCGCCTGTGACCTCGACGGTGACAGCGCCGCAGAAGCAGTTTCCGACATGTTTCATTTGGTCGTCTCCATGATGAAGGATCGATATCGCGTGTCGGCGCACCATGCGTCCTCCTTTCGGTGGACGCATGGCGCGAGGCGGAGATTATACTGATCTGCGCCAGGGAATAAGCATCGATACCCGTTGTTTGTACTGCCGGTACTCGTCACCGAAGAGATCGATGAGGTCGCGCTCCTCCAGCGCGATGCCGACGAAGATGTAGAGCGTGGTCACGGCCGCAAACAGCAGATGGCCCGCAGTCATGATCGGCGCCGCCCAGAACGCGATGATGAAGCCGAGATAGATCGGATGACGGACGAATTTGTAGAGCAGCGGCGTCTTGAAGCGCTGCGGCACGGCTTCCCTGCCGACGAGATGATCGGTCACCTGAGACAGGCCGAACAACTCGAAATGGTTGATGATGAAGGTCGACGTGAACACCAGCACCCAGCCTACGAAGGACAAGGTGACCAGCATCACGGCAAGATCGGGATTCTCGACCTCCCATATGACGGCAGGCAGCGGACGCCACTGCCAGAACAGGAGGAGCAATGACAGACTCGCGAACAGCACGTAGGTCGAACGCTCGACCGGCTTGGGGACGAACTGCGTCCACCACGCCTTGAATTGCCGGCGCGCCATCACGCTGTGTTGAACCGCGAACAGCGACATCAGCAGCAGATTGATGATGACCGCGCGAGCGACGGGCGCTTCGGCTCCGGTGTCGATGGTCTTCGGCACCATCACCCCCATGACGAAGCCGATGGCGTAGAGAACGGTGACGAAAAAGACGAGATATGCCGCAATTCCGTACAGAAAGGCGATGAACCTGAAAATGCGAGAGCCCGCAACCTCCGGGCCGATGGAATGAACCTGGTGATCAAGTTGGGTCATAGAACGCTCCGTTGTGCCGAGGCATCGGCACTGTTTGGTCTTCGCACCATGCCGGATCGAACGTCCCCTGACTTTTGCAGAGGGTTGATTTTCGCCTGAGACGACTTTGATTTTTGCTTGAGACGACAAAAACGTGCGATTCTGCTTTGAAAACAACGTGCTGGACGGCGACCTGCGGGAGCTCACCTGCGGCGGGACGGCCGTGCCTTTGCAGCCGCAGGTGTTCGATCTCCTGCTTTACCTCGTTGCCGAACGCGCCCGTGTGGTCAGCAAGGATGACCTGATCAGCGAGATCTGGAGTGACCGCGCCGTCTCGGATTCCGCCCTGAACAGCCGGATCAACGCGGCCCGCAAGGCGCTCGGCGATGACGGCGCGACCCAGAGGCTGATCAAGACCATCCCGCGCAAGGGCTTTCGCTTCGTCGGCGACGTCCGGGAAGAGGTAGCAGCCGCGCCGGCGCCCGCTGAACCCGTCACGGCGCGACTACGCACCGTGACGGACCGCCCGGCGATCGCGGTGCTCGCCTTCGAGAACATGAGCGGCGATCCCGCGCAGGACTATTTCGGCGACGGAATTAGCGAGGATATTCTCACCGCGTTGTCCAAGCAGCGCTGGTTCATGGTAATCGCCCGCAACTCGTCCTTCACCTACAAGGGTCGCGCGGTCCACATCAGGCAGATCGCCGAGGAGCTCGGCGTCCGCTACATCGTCGAAGGCAGCGTGCGCAAGGCGGACAACCGGGTGCGCATCACCGCGCAGCTCAACGACGCCACCACGGGCAGCCATCTCTGGGCCGAGCGTTATGACCGCGAGCTCGTCGACGTCTTCACCGTGCAGGACGAGATCACCAACGCGATCGCCGCGGCGATCGAGCCGCAGATCCACGCGGCGGAGAATTTTCGCAGCCATCGCAAGCCGCCCGCGAGCCTGGACGCCTGGGACCTCTTGATGCGCGCGCTGTCGCATTACTGGCGCGTGACCCGCCAGGACCATGAGGCCGCGAAGTCGCTGCTCGGGCGCGCGATCGCAATCGATCCGAACTACGGGCAGGCCCTGTCGGTGCTGGCCGTCAACGACATGTTCGGCGTGCATCTCGGCTGGGCTGAGCTCGCCGCGGTTGCCCCGGCCGCAGAAGCCGCCGCGCTCAAAGCAGTGCGCTGCGACCACGAGGATGCCTGGGCGCATGCCGCGCTCGGCAGCGTCTACTTCTCGACACGCAGGCTCGCGGACGCATTATCCGAGTTCGAGCAGGCCCTCGCGCTCAACCCGAACTTCTCGCTGGCGCAAGGCTATCACGCGCTGGCGCTGTCCTATGCCGGGCGGTCTGAGGAGGCGTTTGCGGCGGCGCAGAACGCAATCCGGCTCTCACCGCGCGATCCGTCGCTGGCGATCTATCACGGTATCGCCGGGTATGCGCGCTTCACCGAGCGGCAATATGACGAAGCCATCGCGCTCGCGCGCGAAGCGATCCGCCATCGCGGCGACCTCACCGGCGCTTACCGCGTTCTCGCCGTTTCGGCCGGCATGACCGGCGACAGCGCGCTTGCGGAGATGGCTCTAGGCGAGCTCCGCCGCACGCAGCCGGGCATCTCGCTGCAGTGGATCGCGACGCAGCTGCCGTGGGCCAGCAAAGCCGATCGCGAGCACTATCTGGAGGGATTCCGGCGGGCGGGATTGCGGTGAGGCGAAAAGCTGCTCTTTCCCTCCCCCGGAGGGTAAGAGCAAAACGGCGCTACACGCTCTTCCGGCGCAGATGGACGATGACGTCGAGCCGCGCGATCTCGTGGCCGGGAAGGGCCTCCGGCATCTTGGTCAAAGCCAGGCCGTCGGCGACGTCGACCAGCACATCCTCGCCTTCGAGATAGAAGTGCGGATGCACGGACGTGTCGGTATCGAAGAATGACTTGATGCCGTCGGCGGCGATCCGGCGCAACAGGCCGGCTTCCGTGAACTGGTTCAGGGTGTTGTAGACGGTCGCGAGCGACAGATGGGCGTTCGCGGCCATCGCCTCTTCATAAAGGCTCTCTGCGGTGACGTGACGGTGACTGCGCAGAAACAGCAGCTGGCCGAGTGCCAGGCGCTGACGGGTCGGCCGCAGGCCGGCATCGACAAGCAATTGCAGACAGTGCTGCATGCCCTCATCGACCTCCGGTCCGACGATGTCAGATCCGCTGTCGTCGCCCGCTGGGATTTTCGTGGCGTGCATGTCCATCGATCGTCTCACGTCTGCAAGAACCAGGACGCGCAACACGACATCCCGCCAGTTGCGATTGGATCGCAGAAGCGGCTGCTTGACTTTGATCCGGATCAAATTTGGCGACGACCCGTCCTCTGACTTATCGCAAGGCGGTCCGGTTTAGTCCCGGCGAGAATGGTTCGGCATCGATGAGGCTCACATGTCCAGGCCGGTTCCCGACAAGGCAGAGGTCGCGCTCGAATATCCCGACAAGTTCTATGTCGGCACCTTCGAGCATTCTTCCCGTTTCGAGGCGCGGCTCGACGGCAGCGGCGTTGCGCTCGTGCTGCAGCATCCGGGCGCGGCTGACGAACGCAAATCGGTCCATCTGCACATCAATTTCGGTCTGCTCGCCGGCATCCTGCGGGAGCTCGCCGGCACCGTGGCCGCCATGCCCAAGGACGACATCGCGCACCGCGAACAGCTCGCAGACGCGCTCGACGAATTGCGGCGGGCGCTGCGGACGCCCTGAAGGCTACTTCGCTTTCGCCTGCATCGGTGCCGGCACCGCCGCCCACTCCTTTTCGGCGCGCGGGCCGTTGAGATCGCCAGTCAGGCCGACGAGCTGGCCGGGCAGCACGTCGAGAGTCTGCTGCGGGGTCTGGGACCCGACGCGGCTGCGGCGCTCACCATTGCCGGCCCGAGGCATTGTTCGCAAAGAAGCGCCTGACACATTTGGCCGCAGGCGCGGTTTTGGGCAGCGCCATCCGGCGGGGATTCTCGATTATGGCCGCAACCAGGGCCAGGGCGGCGCAATTCGGCGAGGTCGCAGCTTCCCTGATGGTCGCGAGCTGCGTCGCCAGATTGGGATTGGCCGAGGTCGCGATCACCTTCGCCATGTCGCGGGTCGAGAACTCCCCGAAATGCCCATCTGCCGGGAGCGCGTGGCATTGCCCATGGGGACTTGTCTTCGTGACACGCCATGGATCAAGTGAAAACAGGACGCGCTGTACATTTTTTGTGCGAACCCTGTCGAGACTTTCATCTTGCGGCGCCGAATGAGACTATGTGAGCCTCGATGGTGGATGGGGACTGGGATGGGCCGGCCGTCGCTTTGCGCGCGAGAACGTCGCGAAGCGTTCACGGCTGGCCGCGCTTGAGAAAGATAAGATATGCCAAAACGAGTGTTGCTTGGTCTCCTCCTCGCTTGCGGCCTCACGGCCCCGGCGCTGGCGCAAGAGCCGAAAACGGGGGGCGTGATCAATGCCGTGATCCAGCCCGAGCCGCCCGGCCTCATGCTGGCGCAGGTCCAGAACGGCCCGGTCCAGATGGTCTCGGGCAACATCTTCGAGGGCCTGCTGCGCTACAGCCCGAAGCTCGAGCCGCTGCCGGAGCTTGCCGAAAGCTGGAGCGTCAGCGAGGACGCCAAGACCTACACCTTCAAGCTCAAGAAGGGCGTGACCTGGCATGACGGCAAGCCCTTCACCGCCGCCGACGTCCTATTCTCGATGGAGATGCTGAAGCAGACGCATGCGCGTGCCCGCACCAACCTGGCGCAGGTCGACAAGATCGAGACGCCGGACGACTATACGGTGGTGTTCACGCTGAAACAGCCGTTCGGCCCGTTTCTCGGCATCTTCGAGGTCGGCTCGATGCCGATGGTGCCGAAGCATCTCTATGAAGGCACCGACTGGAAGACCAACCCCTACAACAACGCCCCTGTCGGCACCGGCCCGTTCATGTTCAAGGAGTGGCAGAAGGGCTCGTTCATCCGCCTGGTCAAGAACCCAAACTACCACGAAAAGGGCAAGCCCTATCTCGACGAGATCTACTGGCAGATCATCCCCGACGCGGCCGCGCGCTCGGTGGCGTATGAGACCGGCAAGGTCGACGTGCTGCCCGGCGGCTCGGTCGAGAATTTCGACGTGCCGCGGCTGTCCAAGCTGAAGGACACCTGCGTCACCGGCGCCGGCTGGGAGTTCTTCTCGCCGCTCGCCTGGCTGTGGCTGAACAACCGCCAGGGTCCGCTCGCAGATAAGCGGGTGCGGCAGGCGATCATGTACGCGATCGACCGCGATTTCGCCAAGGACGTGATCTGGAACGGGCTCGGCAAGGTGGCGACCGGCCCTTCGTCCTCGGCCATCAAATACTACACCGACGACGTGAAGAAATATCCGTACGATCCGGCCAAGGCCAAGGCCTTGCTGAAGGAAGCCGGCTACAAGGGCGAGAAGATCCGCCTGCTGCCGCTCGCCTATGGCGAGACCTGGCAGCGCTGGGGCGAAGCGGTGAAGCAGAACCTGCAGGACGTCGGCATGACCATCGAAACGATCGCCACCGACGTTGCTGGCGGCAACCAGAAAATCGCCGACTGGGACTACGACATCGCCTTCACCTATCTCTACCAGTATGGCGATCCCGCGCTCGGCGTCGGCCGCAACTATATCTCCAGCAACATCGCCAAGGGACAGGTCTTCAACAACGTCGAGGGCTACTCCAATCCGGAGATCGACAAGCTGTTCGCCGACGGCGCGACCGCGACCCCGGATTCCAAGCGCAAGGAGATCTACGACAAGGCGCAGAAGATCCTGGTCGAGGACGTGCCGGTGGCCTGGATGCTGGAGCTGCAATTCCCGACCATCACGCGCTGCAAGGTCAAGAACCTGATCACCACGGGGATCGGGGTCAATGACGGCTTCAAGGACGCATGGCTCGACAAGTGAGCCCTTCCTTCTTCAGCTCTCCCGGCCTGCGGGGAGAGGTCGAATGTGCGCATAGCGCACATTCGGGTGAGGGGGAGTCTCCGCGATTCCAACTGCTGATACGCTCGCGGAGAGTCCCCCTCACCCCAACCCTCTCCCCGCAAGCGGGGCGAGGGAGTCACTCCGTCTTCGTGGCTCCAGGTCACATCACCAATATGACTCACTAGATGCTCTCCTTCGTCGCTCAGCGTGTCGTGAAGGGCGTGATCGTCCTGCTCGCGATCGTCGTCCTCAATTTCTTCCTGATCCGGCTCGCGCCCGGTGACCCCGCGATCGTCATGGCGGGCGAGGCCGGCGCCAGCGATCAGATCTTCGTCAAGCAGCTCCGCGAGAAATTCGGCCTCGACAAGCCGCTGCCCGAGCAGCTCTTCATTTACGTCAAAGGGGTCGCCACCCTCGACCTCGGCTTTTCCTTCCGCCAGCAGGCGCCGGTCGCCAAGCTGATCGGCGAACGGCTGCCCGCAACGCTGCTGCTGACGCTGACCGCCTTCGCGATCTCGCTCACGCTCGGCATCCTGTTCGGCACCTTCGCCGCGCGCTTTGCCGGAACCTTTCTCGACACCGGCATCACCGTGTTCGCGCTGATCTTCTACGCGATGCCGATCTTCTGGGTGGCACTGATGGGCATCCTGCTGTTCTCGGTCACGTTCGAGTGGCTGCCCAGCTTCGGCTACGAGACGGTCGGCGCCAACGTGACGGGTCTTGCCCACGCGGTCGACGTCGCCAAGCACCTGATCATGCCGGCGATGACGCTCGGCCTGTTCTTCATGGCGACCTACACCCGCATGACGCGCGCCTCGATGCTGGAGGTGAAGCGCCTCGACTTCGTCAAGACGGCGCGCGCCAAGGGCCTCTCCGACGCTGTGATCCAACGCCGCCACGTGCTGCGCAACGCGCTGCTGCCGGTCGTGACGCTCGCCGGCGTGCATTCCGGCACGCTGATCGGCGGCGCCGTCATCACCGAGACCGTGTTCGCCTGGCCCGGCATCGGGCGGCTGATGTACGACGCGCTGTTGCAGCGGGACTACAATCTGCTGCTCGGCGTGTTCGTGATCTGCTCGGCCATGGTCCTGATCTTCAACCTCATCACCGACCTCGTCTATCGCCTGGTCGATCCACGCATCGAATTCGCCTCATGAAACAGTTCTGGAAATCGATGCTGAAGAGCCCCAGCGGCGTCATCGGGCTCATCATCCTCCTCTTCGCGATCTCGGTCGCCGTGTTTGGGCCGATGCTGTTCCCAAATTCGCCCTGGCGCATGGTGCAGCGGCCGTTCCTGCCGCCCTTCACGCTCGGGGCCGTCCCGCTCGGCACCGATGCGCTCGGCCGCGACGTCTTCGCCGGCATGATCTTCGGCGCCCGCGTGTCGCTGCTGGTCGGCCTCGTCTCCACCCTGGTCGCGCTGCTCGTCGGCGTTCCCATCGGCGCCATGGCCGGCTATTTCGGCGGCAAGGTCGACGACGCCCTGATGCGTTTCACCGAGTTCTTCCAGACCATCCCGAGCTTCGCGCTCGCCATCGTGCTGGTCGCGATCCTGCAGCCCTCGATCTATTCGATCGTGGCCTCGATCGCGGTGGTGAGCTGGCCGCCGGTCGCGCGCCTCGTGCGCGGCGAGGTGCTGTCGCTCCGTACGCGCGAATATGTCCAGGCCGCTGTCGTGACCGGCCAGAGCAACAGCTGGATCATCCTGCGCGAGATCCTGCCCAACGCACTGTCGCCGGTGATCGTGCTGGCCTCGCTGATGGTGGCGACCGCCATCCTGCTGGAATCCTCGCTGGCGTTCCTCGGCCTCGGCGACCCCAACCTGATCTCCTGGGGCTACATGGTCGGCGCCGGCCGCACCGTGATCCGCCAGGCCTGGTGGATCACCGTATTCCCCGGCGTCGCCATCCTGATCTCGGTGCTCGGGCTGAACCTGATCGGCGAAGGGCTCAACGACGCGCTCAATCCGCGCCTGTCGCGGGAGGGACGCTGATGATGACCGCTCCTCCCGCAGTCTCGATCAAGAACCTGCGGATCGCGCTGCCGAAGGGCGCCGAGCGTCCTTTCGCGGTTGATGGCGTCTCGCTGGACCTGCGGCCCGGCAAGATCGTCTGCGTCGTCGGCGAATCCGGCTCCGGCAAGTCGATGTGCGCGCACGCGCTAATGGGACTGTTGCCGGACACGGTGTCGGTCGCCTCGGGCGAGATCCAGTTCGAGGGACGCGACCTGCTCAAGCTCGACGACGACGGCTGGCGCGATCTGCGCGGCCGCCGCCTCGCGATGATCTTCCAGGAGCCGATGACCGCGCTCAATCCGTTGATGCGGATCGGTGACCAGATGGCGGAAATGTTCGAGGCGCACGGCCTGCTGACGCCGAAGGAACGTCGCGCCAAGGCGTTGTCGCTGGCGCGTGAGGTCGGCCTGCCCGACCCCGAGCGCATCGTGCGCGCCTATCCGCACCAGCTCTCCGGCGGCCAGCGCCAGCGCGCCATGATCGCGATGGCGCTCGCGCTCGAGCCGGCGGTGCTGGTCGCGGACGAGCCGACCACCGCGCTCGACGTCACCACGCAGGCGCAGATCCTCAAGCTGATCCGCAATCTCCAGCGCAACCGCAACATGGCGGTGATGTTCATCACCCATGATTTCGGCGTGGTCGCCGATATCGCCGACCAGGTCGTGGTGCTCCGCCACGGCAAGGTTGTCGAGGAAGGTCCGGCCTCCGCCGTCTTCAATGAGCCGCAGCACGACTACACCAAGGCCCTGCTCGCGGCCGTGCCGTCGATGGATCCGCCGGCGCGCAAGCCTCTCGACGAGCAAGCCAGGGCCGTCGAGGTGATCGGCCTTGACAAGACCTATGTCACGTCAGGCGGCTGGTTCCGCGAGGATCGCCGCGTCGATGCGGCACGCGCGGTCAACTTCAGCATCCTCAAGGGCGAGACGCTCGGCCTCGTCGGCGAATCCGGCTCGGGCAAGTCGTCCGTGGCGCGCCTCGTCATGCGGCTGATCGAGGCCGACCGCGGCACGGTGCGGATCGGCGAGACCGACCTCACGCAGCTCTCGGGCAAGGCCCTGCGCAGCGAGCGCCATCGCATCCAGATGATCTTCCAGGATCCATTCGCCTCGCTCAATCCGCGGCGCAAGATCGGCCACATCATCGCCGACGGCCCGATCGCCGCCGGCACCGATCCGAAGGTGGCGCTCGACCGCGCCCGCGATCTCCTGAAGATGGTGGGCCTGGATGCCGGCGCACTCGAACGCTATCCGCACGAATTCTCCGGCGGCCAGCGCCAGCGCATCGGCATCGCCCGCGCACTCGCGCTCGAGCCGGAGATCATCGTCGCGGACGAAGCCGTCTCCGCGCTCGACGTTTCGGTGCAGGCGCAAGTGTTGAAGCTTCTCGAAGATCTCAAGGTGCGCCTTGGCCTGTCGATGCTGTTCATCACCCACGATCTGCGGGTCGCCGCGCAGATCTGCGATCGCATCGCGGTGATGCAGCGCGGCGCCATTGTCGAGCTCAAGCCGACCGCGCAGCTCTTCGCTGCGCCCGAGCATGCCTATACGCGCGAGCTTCTGGCGGCCGTACCGGGACGCAAGGAGCGCGTGCCGGCAGCGTAAGGCGGCTGGTTGTCGTTCATCGACCTTCGTGATGGTTCCAAAACTTGCACGCTGCACGAGAGGAAACATATTCGGTCGAGCGGCATTTGCTCTCGTGAGACGGCCCTTGCCGGCGGCGGCAAGGGGTAAGCTGGCACCAGCACTGGCTCGCTCGCGGACTGAAGCCGCACGATCAACGTGACGTGGTGAGCGGACCTGCAGCCCAGCGCGTGAAACATGCCGGTTCGCTGGGTCTTTCACGGCGAGGTCACGCGCTTTTTATCGGTGGTGACCACTGCGCCGCTTCAACGCCGAAGGCGGCACCTTAGATTAGAATTGAATGATCGACGTCATCCCATAACGGACTGACACACTATTCGGAGCCAACATGGGCGAAGTTATTCGATTTGTCTCAAAGTCCGAGCGGGAGCGCGCACGCCTCATCGCGGAGGCACGCGCCATCTACGACAGCATCTTCCCCCCGGCCGATCCGGCCAACGAAGCGCAGGACAAGGCCGCGATCGGCCGCGCGTTCATCGGCCGCGACGGGGGTAACCTGTCGTGATCAAGATCATTGCCGTGCTCTGCAGCCTCGCCTCTCCGTCCAATTGCCACGAGCAGATCGTCACCACCTCGGACTTCGCGCAGGTCTCGGTGCAGTCCTGCCTGATGGGCGCGCCGCAACTCGCCGAATGGATGAACCAGCATCCGGCCGAACGCCTGGCGGCCTGGCGCTGCGTGATCGGTCAGCAGACCGGCCGCGGGATCTAAGCCGACGCCTGTTTCGGTGGCTCAGCGCCTTGGCGTGATCGACTGAAAAGAAGTAACCTCCCGTTGCGGCCATTGGCAGCAAGGGGGAAGCCGGATGGAAGTCGCGAGCCTCGTTCTTCCCGTCTTCGCGATCATCGTCACCGGCTGGCTCGCCGGTGTATCAGGCTATCTCTCCCGCACGCTGGCCGATGCGCTGGTGCACTTCGCCTACAATGTGGCGATGCCGGCGCTGCTGGTCGTCACGATCGCGCAGGAGCCGGCGCGCAATCTGCTGGAATGGCGCTTCCTGCTTGCCTTCGGCGGCGGCTCCCTGATCTGCTTCGCGCTGGTCTTCCTGACTGCGCGCGCCGGCGGAAAGCATGATCTTGCCAGCAGCACGATCCACGGCATGGCGGCGGCGATGACCAATACCGGCTTCGTGGCGCTGCCGATCCTGCACGCGATCTATGGCCAGCCCGCGGTGCTGCCTGCGGCGGTGGCGACAGTGTTCGTCGCCGCCGTGATGTTTCCGATCACGGTCATCCTGCTGGAAAAGGACGCGCCTGGAACGGTGTCTTCCGCCGCACTGGCGAAGCAGATCCTGCTCAACCCAATGGTGCTCTCGACCCTCATTGGGCTCGTGTGGGCAATCACGGGACTGCCGCTTCCGGCGCCGGTCGCGGCCTATCTGAACATGATCGCCGCCGCGCTCACACCCTGCGCACTGTTCGCCATCGGGCTCGGCCTGTCGGTGGAAGGCCTGCGATCCAACCTCACCGCATCCTTCGCGCTCGCGGCCGTGAAGCTGGTGATCATGCCGCTGATCGTCTACGGACTGTGCGTACTGCTAGGTCTCAATCCCCTCTACACTGTCGCTGCCGTCATATGCGCGGCCGTGCCGACGGCGAAGACCGTCTACGTGCTGGCGCACGAGCACAAGGTCGAGGAGAAGCTGGTCGCGGCCACGGTCTCGGTCACGACCATGCTGTCGGTCGGAACGTTGCTGGTCGCGCTGTACCTTCTCTCCGGTCTCGCGACCGGCACGCGCTGACCCGCATGGACGCGCTCATCTCGTGGTGTTGCTCCAGGTCGGAACCGAGTTGGTCACTCCGACCGACGGCCAATTATAAGTTCCGATCGACGGCGCCGTGACCGTACCGACCGTCTGTCCGGATGAGCCGTAAGCCGGCCCGGGCTGCGCAATTGGCGCGCCGGCACCGCCATAGGTCTGGCCCACCACAGATGTGTTGTAATAATGCCTGCTCGAGCGGGCCTTCTTGGCTTCGGCCGCGAAGGGCGCAGCCAACAGTCCGGCAGTAATGAGTGCGGCAACGGCCAGCTTCATGCTTCTCATGGCTGATCCTCCTCGTTGGGGCGCCCCGTCGATCATCTGATCATTCATCGCACAATTTCCATAGACCTCTCGTTCATAACTCCGTGCGCAAGCGAAGGTGCCGCAGTCGAGGGCGCCGCCTTCGGATGGACCCGAATCAGCGCTAGTGCATTGCCTGAACGATCTCCTGGACGCGAGTGACATGACCGGCCCTGAATTGAAGCAGCTTCGCAGCGATCTTTCCGACGTCATCGAGCGCAAGCTGACGGCCGCCGATATGGCAAGGCTCTGCGGATTGCCGGAGAAGGGCGGGGCCGACACGATCCGGCGCTGGGAGGTGAGCGGACCGTCGCCCTCGGCGACCAAGGTGCTGCGCGTGCTCGCGATGGCGAGCGAGCGCTATCCGATCCTGGAGAAGTTCGACATCTTCGATCGCCACGATGTGCGCGAGGAGGATCGGCCCGCCAAACGCGCAGCGTTCCGCGCGCAAATGCGCGACGAGGTGCTGCGGCGTCTCGGTTAACGAAGGCCGCGCGCAAGCCCGCGGACAGAAGCAATATTAAGCCTTCCTTCAGCATTTCTTAAGTCGGCATTAAGCACGAAAATCAATTGCAGCCCAATAAGTTAGGTTGGCTGCGGCTGTGCCACGGTTGTGACAGCATTTTCATCAAAAGCGAGCTATCTGCAAACCCAACGACGGCGCGAGAGAGCGCGCCAGCCGGGGACCTTACGTGTTGGAGTTCAAGACGATGAAGAAGATTCTGTTTGCGACCGTGGCGCTGCTGGTGGTGGGCGCTGCTGCGCCGGCGCTCGGTGCCGATCTCGGTAACCGCAACTACTATAAGACCCCCGCGCCGGCCTATGCCGCACCGATCTACAACTGGACCGGCTTCTACATCGGCGGCCATCTCGGTGGCGCCTTCTCCAGCGACAACAATTTCAACGGCCTCTCCACCGGCAACAACGGCAACGGCCGTTTCCTCGGCGGTGTGCAGGTCGGTGGGGACTGGCAGTTCAACCCGAACTTCGTGGTGGGCGTCGAAGGCCAGTATTCCTGGCTGTCGGGCAGCGTCGGCGCGGTGTTCCCGGGCGGCGTCGCCTACACCAACGACCAGCGTGGCCTCGGCTCGATCACCGGCCGCGTCGGCTACACCTGGGGTCCGGGCCTCGTCTACGTGAAGGGCGGCTACGCCTATTCCGACAACAACGAGAAGGTGACTGTCAACGGCGCGCCGAGGGCTTTCGTCATCACCGGCGATCACCGCAACGGCTACACCGTGGGTGCCGGTGTCGAATACATGTTCGCCCCGAACTGGTCGGCCAAGGCCGAGTATCAGTACTACAATTTCGGCGACGCGAGCTTAACCGGCGGTCCGCTGGCGGGCACCGGCAGCTTCACCACCGACGACCACACGGTCAAGGCCGGCCTCAACTACCGCTTCAACTGGGCAAGCCCGACCGTCGCGCGCTACTGATCGGTTAGCAAAGTCTTATCGCGACGAAGGGCCGGCGAGATCGCCGGCCCTTCCTTTTTCGCCCTGCGGAACCAAGCAAGCAATTGCCCCAATTGCGATTTTTTAACCGGCCCTGCCGATACTGCCCGCCACAAAACAGAAGCAAGAGGGTGGGGGAATTTCGATGGCGATCCGTCTGGGCGTTGGCCGTTTGCTTGGTCGATTCAAGCCTCGCTTCAAGATGCCGAAATGGGGCGTGCGCGGCAGCCTGTTTGCGGCCTTCGGAGTGATCGCGGGCATGGGCCTCGTGATCGCAGCCGGAGCCGGCCTGGCGCTGCAGAATCTGGGCGGACGCATGATTGAACTGAGCGGGCGGGACATTCCGCGCCTCGCCGCCAGCCTGCAATTGTCGGCCCTGAGCGCGAGCCTGGCGGCACAGGGACCCGCCCTGCTTGCGGCTCAGAGCGAAGAAGCCCTGAACGAGCGCACCAAGAAGCTCAGGGAGTTGCAGGAGCAGACGCAGCAGAAACTCAACGAGATCATCGAGCTCGGCGGCGACAAGTCCGTCGTCTCCGGACTCAGCGAGACGATGAAGAGCATTAACGAGGCGGCCCAGAGCCTTGCCAAGGCCGCTCGCGAACGGCTGGACATCGCGGCCCTCCATGACAAGCAATACGACGCGCTGCGCAGCGCCCAGGGCGCGTTCGTCGGCGCGGCCAGTCCGGCGATGCTGGAGGCGCAGACCCGGGTCAACGCCATTCTCGGCTCGGCAAACCTGTCGGCCGAAGATGCCACCGAAGCCGCGCAGACCGTCGGCCAGCTCGGCAACGTCGTTGCCAGCGGCAATCTCGCTGCCGCCGACATGAGCGCCGCGCTGTCGGCGAGCACGAGCGACAAGCTCGACGACATCCAGAAGGAATTCAAGACGGCACAAGGACGCCTGCGGTCCAACCTCGATCTGCTGGCGGACAATGAGGGCAACAAGACGCTGCGCGCGACGGCGGAAAAGCTGCTCGCACTCGGCACCGGCAAGACCGGCGTGTTCAATCTGCGTGAGAAGGAGCTCGACTCCATCGACTACGGCCAGACCATCCTGGACGAGACGCGCAAGCTCAATGTCGGCCTCGGCATCAGCGTGCAGCAGCTCGTCGACGGCGTGCAGAAGGAGACCAACGCCTCGACCTTCCAGGCACGGCAGGAGATTTCGCTCGCGACCTCGGTCATGCTGGCGCTCGGCGCGTTGATGCTGGTCGGCTCGGTCCTGTTCGTCTGGCTCTATGTCGGCCGCAACATCTTGCGCCGCATCACCGGTCTCCAGCGCGCCATGCAGCAGCTTTCTGCCGGCGACCTCGACACCGAGATCGCGCGCTCGAAGCACAATGACGAGATTGGCGCGATGACCGACACGCTGACCGTGTTCCGCGACAGCATGGTCGAGGCTCGCTCACTCGCCAGCGAGCAAGACAAGGATCGCGCCGCCAAGGCCGAGCGTGCCGCGCGCATGGAGGCCCGGATCGCCGAGTTCGAGGGCACCGTGCGCTCCGCGCTCGACAATCTCGCGCAATCGGCCAATTCGATGCAGTCGACCGCGCAGAGTATGTCGACCACCGCCGATCAATCCAACGCGCTGGTGAACGCGGTCGCCTCCGCCGCGGAGGAGACCTCGGTCAACGTGCAGACCGTATCGTCGGGCACCGAGCAGCTGTCGTCCTCGATCGAGGAGATCAGCAAGCAGGTGGTGACCTCGGCCGCGATCGCCAAGAAGGCGGTCGACGAGGCCGGCGCCACCGATACCACGGTGCAGAGCCTCGCCGACAGCGCGAGCCGCATCAGCGTCGTCGTCGACCTGATCCAGACCATCGCCTCGCAGACCAACCTGCTCGCGCTCAACGCCACCATCGAGGCGGCCCGCGCGGGCGAGGCAGGCCGCGGTTTCGCGGTGGTCGCCTCCGAGGTGAAAAGCCTCGCGAGTCAGACCGCGAAAGCAACCGAAGAGATCCGCACCCAGATCGCCAGCATGCAACAGGTCACGACCTCGGCGGTCGGCGCCATCCAGGGCATCGGCCGGATCATCGGCGAGATCAACGACGTGACGACGACGATCGCCGCCGCCGTCGAGGAACAGGGCGCGGCCACCCGCGAGATCGCCCGCAACATCCAGCATGCGGCCGGCGGCACCAGCGAGGTCTCCAGCAACATTGTCGGCGTCTCTACCGCCTCCGCCGAAGCCGGTGCGGCGGCCAACGAGGTACTGGGCGCCTCCGACGCGCTCCGCCGCGAGGCCGACATGCTGCGCGGAGAGATCGACGCGTTCCTCAACAACATGCGGGCGGCCTAAGGATGCCGGCCCGCGGCCCCGTAGCCCGGATGGAGCGCAGCGTAATCCGGGGATGGTCCCACCACGAGAGAAAGTCCCGGATTGCGCTGCGCTCCATCCGGGCGACGGAAAAACTGCCGGTATGACCGCCATGCGGAGACCACGGCCTGGCCTTTTTCGGCTGGCGTCCAGCCCCATGTGCGGGTACCGATAGTGCATGCATTCGAAAACCGACACCGTGCAGCCCTCGGCCGAGGCCCTGCGCTATCCCTGGGAACAGCATCCCGGCCCCGAAGAGGTCGTGGAGATCAGGCCCGGCGTGTTGTGGGCACGGCTGAAATTGCCGTTCCGCCTCAACCACGTGAACATCTATCTGCTCGCTGATGGCGACGGCTATGCGATGGTCGATGCCGGCTTCGGCAACGAGGAGACGATCGAAGCCTGGACGAAGCTGTTCGACGGCCCGCTGAAGGGCATCGACATCACGCGCCTGATCGTCACCCATTCGCACCCCGATCATGTCGGGCTCGCGGGGTGGATCGTCGAACGGTTCAACTGCCCGCTGGTGATGTCGCAGGTCGAATATCTGCAATCGGTCTATCACCAGAACCGCGGCACCGAGGAACGGAAGGAGGCACAACGGCTGTTCTTCCGCCGCCACGGCATGGACGAGTCGTTGACCGAAAAGCTGCTCGGCCGCGGCCAGGACTATCTCAAACGTGTCTCGGTCCTGCCGCCATCCTACCGCCGCATCTCACACGGCGACGAGGTCGTGATCGGTGCGCGCCGTTTCAAGGTGATCACCGGCGGCGGACACGCGCTCGACCAGGTGATGCTGTATTGTGCCGACGACAAGCTGTTCCTCTCCGCCGACCAGGTGCTGAGCAAGATCTCGCCGAACGTCAGCGTGTGGGCGGTCGAGCCCGACCAGAATTCGCTCGGCGAATATCTTGCCTCACTCGCGAGCCTCACCACCACTTTGCCCTATGACCTCTTGGTGCTGCCCGGCCATGGCGTGCCGTTCTACGGCCTCAAGACCCGCATCAAGCAGCTTGCCGACCACCACGAGGAGCGCTGCCGCCTGATCGCGGACGCCTGTCGCGAGCAACCGAAGACCTCGCGGGAACTGGTGCCCGTCGTGTTCAACAAGCACGTGCTCGACGAACACCAGATGGGTTTTGCCGCCGGCGAGCTGGTCGCCCACGTCAACTACATGATCGTCGAGGGCCGGCTGACGGCCGAGACCAAGGACGGCGTGCTGCAGTTCCGGACGACGTGAGCGGTGCTTGATCTCGCCCCGCTCGCGCGGAGAGGGAGTAGATCTCACTTCATATTCGCGATCGCGTGCAGCGCCGCGATGTAGCCGAACGGCCCGAGCCCGCAGATGACACCCGTTGCCACGAACGAGATCTTCGAGTGGCGATGATATTCGTCACGGGCGTGGATGTTGGAGATGTGCACCTCCAGCACCGGCCCCTCGAACGTTTTGATCGCATCCATGATCGACACCGAGGTGAAGGACAGGCCGGCCGGATTGATGATGATCGCGTCGGCATCCTGCCGCGCCGACTGGATCAGATCGACGAGCACGCCTTCATGGTTGGATTGATGGAAGGCGAGCTCGAGGCCGAACTTGGTGGCGGCGTCCTCGCAGCTCGCGTTGACCTCTGCGAGCGTCGTGGTGCCGTAGATGTGCGGCTCACGGATGCCGAGCATATTGAGGTTGGGACCGTTGAGGATCATCACGCGCTTCATTGCGGGGTCCTTTCGAAGACCTGTTCGAGCATGCGCTCCGGACAAATGACGCATGCGTTTGCGAAAATCGGATTGGTTAAGGTCGGCGGCCGCGATCAAGGAAAGCGCGTACCGGGCCACGAAGGAAGGCCAGGGCTGGCCAGATCCGCACCTCGGCCGATGCTGCAAAGCAACATTACCTCTCCCGCGAACTTGATCGGGATCAAGTTTCAAATCGCACGATAGGGCATTTTGCCCAAATGCCCTCCAGGGCCAAATGTGGGATAGCGCATAGACATTGGAGCTGGAAAAGCTCTAAGAAGATGCGGCCCTTTTGGTCAGTTCCGTCTTAGGTTTGCCGATGGATTACAGCCAGTTCTTCAATTCCGCCCTCGACCGTCTCCACTCTGAGCGGCGCTACCGCGTGTTCGCTGATCTCGAGCGAACCGCCGGCCGGTTCCCGCACGCGGTGTGGCACTCGCCCAAGGGCAAACGCGACGTCGTGATCTGGTGCTCCAACGACTATCTCGGCATGGGCCAGCACCCGAAAGTGGTCGGCGCCATGGTCGAAACCGCCACCCGCGTCGGTACCGGCGCAGGTGGCACCCGCAACATCGCCGGCACGCATCATCCGCTGGTGCAGCTCGAGGCCGAGCTCGCCGACCTCCACGGCAAGGAAGCCGCGCTGCTGTTCACTTCGGGCTATGTCTCGAACCAGACCGGCATCGCGACCATCGCCAAGCTGATCCCGAACTGCCTGATCCTGTCGGACGAGCTCAACCACAATTCGATGATCGAGGGCATCCGCCAGTCCGGCTGCGAGCGGGTGGTGTTCCGCCACAACGACCTCGTCGATCTCGAAGCGCAGTTGAAGGCTGCGGGCCCGAACCGGCCGAAGTTGATCGCCTGCGAGAGCCTCTATTCCATGGACGGCGACGTCGCGCCGCTCGCCAAGATCTGCGATCTCGCCGAGAAGTACGGCGCGATGACCTATGTCGACGAGGTGCACGCGGTCGGCATGTACGGCCCGCGCGGCGGCGGCATCGCCGAGCGTGACGGCGTCATGCATCGCATCGACATCCTCGAAGGTACGCTCGCCAAGGCCTTCGGTTGCCTCGGCGGCTACATCGCCGCCAACGGCCAGATCATCGACGCCGTGCGGTCCTACGCGCCGGGCTTCATCTTCACCACCGCGCTGCCGCCGGCGATCTGCTCGGCCGCGACGGCCGCGATCAAGCATCTGAAGACCTCGAACTGGGAGCGCGAGCGCCACCAGGACCGCGCTGCCCGCGTCAAGGCCATCCTCAGCGCCGCCGGCCTGCCGGTGATGTCGACCGACACCCACATCGTGCCGCTGTTCGTCGGCGATCCCGAGAAGTGCAAGCAGGCCTCCGACCTCCTGCTCGAAGAGCACGGCATCTACATCCAGCCGATCAACTACCCGACCGTGCCCAAGGGCACCGAGCGCCTGCGCATCACCCCCTCGCCCTATCACGATGACGGCCTGATCGATCAGCTCGCCGAGGCCCTGCTGCAGGTGTGGGACCGCCTGGGCCTGCCGCTCAAGCAGAAATCTCTGGCGGCGGAGTGATCCGTCGTCCTGGCGAAATCCGGGACGACGTCGGGATTACCACCTTAACGACAACCCCAGTTCCCAGCCCCGCACGGCATTTCGCTGTCGCTTGCGTCCCTGCAACGCGCTAGATTTACAGGGGAAATGAGACGGGCGCGTTGGCGCCCAGGGAGAAGCGCGCTCGCCATGCTGCACGACTGGGGCGTGATCGCCGCCGCCTTCGGCTATATCGGCTTTCTGTTCCTGGTGGCGAGCCATGGCGACCGCCGCTCGCAGGCCAAGGCCGGCCGCGCGTCCGGGCTGATCTATCCGCTGTCGCTGGCGATCTACTGCACCTCTTGGACCTTCTTCGGGTCGGTCGGCTTCGCCACCCGCACCTCGACCGACTTCCTTGCCATCTATGTCGGCCCGATCCTGATGATCGGGCTTGGCGCCGGTGTGCTTCGCCGTGTGATCCAGCTTGCGAAGACCCACAACATCACCTCGATCGCCGACTTCATCGGCGCGCGCTACGGCAAGAGCCAGGCGGTGGCGGCGACCGTGGCGCTGATCGCGATCATCGGCTCGGTGCCCTACATCGCGCTCCAGCTCAAGGCCGTCGCCTCCTCGCTGGGAACGATTCTGAGCGAGGACCAGGCCTTCTCCCACATCCCGATCCTCGGCGACATGGCGCTGATGGTGACGCTGGCCATGGCTGCCTTCGCCGTGCTGTTCGGCACGCGGCAGACCGATGCCACCGAGCACCAGCACGGATTGATGCTGGCGGTCGCGACCGAATCCATCGTCAAGCTGGTCGCCTTCCTCGCCGCCGGCATCTTCGTCACCTTCTGGATGTTCTCGCCGCACGAATTGATCGAGCGCGCGATGAAGACGCCGGAGGCGGTGCGCGCCATCAACTATTCGCCGTCGATCGGCAACTTCCTGACCATGACGCTGCTGTCGCTGTGCGCGATCATGCTGCTGCCGCGCCAATTCCATGTCAGCGTGGTGGAGAATTCCTCCGATGCCGAGGTCGGCCGCGCGCGCTGGCTGTTTCCGCTCTACCTCGTCGCCATCAATCTGTTCGTGATCCCGATTGCGCTCGCCGGCCTCGTCAGCTTCCCGTTCGGCACCGCCGACCCCGATATGTACGTGCTGGCGCTGCCCATGGAGGGCGGCGCGGATCTGCTCAGCGTCGCGATATTCGTCGGCGGCCTGTCGGCAGCTACCGCGATGGTGATCGTCGAATGCGTCGCGCTCTCGATCATGGTCTCGAACGACCTCGTGGTGCCGCTGGTGTTGCAGCGCCGGCCGGAGGGACGTACCGGCGGTGCCGATTTCAGCGACTTCCTGCTGCGCTCGCGGCGCCTTGCGATCTTCACCATCATGGTGATGGCCTATTTCTACTATCGCGCGCTCGGCAATACCCAGCTCGCCGCGATCGGGCTGCTCTCCTTTGCCGCCATCGCCCAGCTCGCGCCGAGCTTTTTCGGCGGGCTGTTGTGGCGGCGAGCGACCGCGCGCGGTGCGATCGGCGGCATGCTGGTCGGCTTTGCAGTGTGGCTCTACACGCTGTTCATGCCGAGCTTCATGGATTCCTCGACGACGGGCATCCTTCTGCTCCAGCACGGCCCGTTCGGAATCGAGGCGCTGCGGCCGCAGGCGCTGTTCGGCGCCGACCTGCCGCCGCTGATGCACGGCGTGATCTGGTCGCTGTCGCTCAACATCCTCACCTATGTGCTGCTCTCGCTGGCGCGGCGGCCGTCGTCGATCGAGCTGGTGCAGGCCGACCTGTTCGTGCCCAACACGCTCGCCCCTATCTCTCCGAGCTTCCGCCGCTGGCGCACCACCGTCACGGTGCAGGACATCCAGACCACGGTGGCGCAATATCTCGGACCCGACCGCGCCCGGCATTCCTTCGAAGCCTTCTCGGCACGGCGCAATGTCCGGCTCGAGCCCGGAGCACCCGCCGATTTCGAGCTGCTGCAGCACGCCGAGCACCTGATCGCCTCGTCGATCGGCGCGGCCTCCTCGCGCCTCGTGATGTCGCTGCTGCTGCGCAAGCGCACCGTCTCCGCCAAAGCCGCGCTAAAACTGCTCGACGATTCCCATGCGGCGCTGCATTTCAACCGCGAGATCCTGCAGACCGCGCTCAACCATGTGCGCCAGGGCATCGCGGTGTTCGACGCCGATCTGCAACTGATCTGCTCCAACCGTCAGTTCGGCGATCTCCTCAACGTCCCCCCGCATTTCATCCAGTTCGGCACGCCCTTGCGTGAAATCCTGGAATTCATGGGCGTGAGCGATCCCGACAATCAGGCCGACCGCGAGGCGATGATCGAGCAGCGGCTCGTGGCCTACACCACCGACAGCGAGCCCTATCTCGAGCGCTTGCCGGAACGCCACATGGTGATCGAGGTGCTCACCAACCGCATGCCCGGCGGCGGCTTCGTCATCACCTTCACCGACGTCACGCCGACCTTCGAGGCGGCGGAAGCGCTGGAGCGCGCGAATGCGACGCTCGAAAAGCGCGTGCGCGACCGCACCGAGGAGCTGACCCGCCTGAACTCGGAACTCGCGCTCGCCAAGAGCACGGCGGAAGATGCCAGCATCTCCAAGACGCGGTTCCTCGCCGCCGCGAGCCACGACATTCTCCAGCCGCTGAACGCGGCGCGGCTCTACGTCACGAGCCTGGTCGAGCGCCAGCACAATGGCGAGGAGACGCGGCTGGTCGAGAACATCGACGAATCGCTTCAGGCCATCGAGGAGATCCTCGGCGCACTGCTGGATATCTCGCGGCTCGACGCCGGCGCGATGGCGACCTCGATCTCGAGCTTCAAGATGGCCGATCTGATGCGCTCGCTGGAGATCGAGTTCGCGCCGAGCGCGCGCGCCAAGGGTCTCGACCTCGCCTTCGTGCCCTGCTCGCTGCCGGTGCAGTCGGATCGGTTGCTGCTGCGGCGCCTGCTCCAAAACCTGATTTCCAACGCGATCAAATACACCCCGCGCGGCCGCGTGCTGGTCGGCTGCCGCCGCCAGGGCGCCTCGCTCAAGATCTGCGTCTACGACACCGGCGTCGGCATCCCGCCGGTCAAGCGCGGCGAGATCTTCAAGGAATTCCATCGCCTCGAGCAAGGCGCGCGGATCGCGCGCGGCCTCGGTCTCGGGCTTTCGATCGTGGAACGGCTGGCGCGCGTGCTCAATCACGGCATCGCCATCGACTCCAATGTCGGCGGCGGCTCGGTATTTTCGGTGACGGTGCCGACCGCAAAGGCGATCACGCTCACGGCCGCCGTCACCAGCGCGACGCCACTGGCACGCACGCCGATCGCGGGCGCGCTGATCGTCTGCATCGAGAACGATGCCGCGATCCTCGACGGCATGCGCACTCTCCTGAAAGCCTGGGACGCCGAAGTGATTGCGGTCGCCGATCCGGAAGCCGCCGTCGCCGCGATCGAAGCTGCCGGCAAGCGCGTCACTGGCCTGCTCGTCGACTATCACCTCGACCGCGGCAACGGTATCGCCGCCATCCGCGACGTCCGTCGCCGTTTCGGCGACGCCATCCCGGCGATCCTGATCACCGCCGACCGCAGCCCCGCCGTACAGCAGGCCGCGCGCGAGGAGAAGATCGCGGTGCTCAACAAGCCGGTGAAGCCGGCCTCGCTCCGCGCCCTGCTCGGCCAGTGGCGCACACAGCAGATGGTGGCGGCGGAGTGAGACTGCCGCTAGTAGTCGGTCGAGACGCTCAGCGCACGCCACCTCTCGAGTTCTTCGAGACGCTGCCGGTCCGTCGCCGCGATGGCGTTGACGGCATCACTCCCGAGCGCGATCCGCAGGGGCGGGCGATCCATGTTCGCCAGTTCCAGCACGACGGTAGCAGCCTTCGCTGGGTCGCCCGGCTGGCGGCCATCGTAGTCGCGCTGCATCCTGACGGCGGCGCCGACGACGGCGTCGTACTCGGCACGCCCCTCGTCGGTCTCATGCGCGGCTTGTGCAAAGCCGGTCCGGAAGCCGCCGGGCTCGACGATCGTCACATGCACGCCGATCAGCGTCATCTCGCGCGCAAGCGACTCCGAAAAGCCTTCGATGCCCCATTTTGCGGCCGAATAAGCCGCGCGTGCCGGGGCACCGATCCGGCCGCCGACGGACGAGACTTGTACGATATGCCCGCGGCGCTGCCGGCGCAGCACCGGGATCGCCGCCTTGGTGACGATGATGGTGCCGATCAGATTAGCCTCGATCTGCTGCCGAAATGACTCCAGGCTCGTGTCCTCGACCGATCCGAGGTCGCCGTAGCCGGCGTTGTTCACGACGACATCGAGGCCGCCGAACGTCTCCACGGCGAGCGCGATGGCCGCTTGCGCGGCGGCTTCATCGGTGACGTCAAGCGTCGCCAGCCGCAGCCTCTCGCCGAAACGTTCCCGCAACGGTTCGAGCGGTCCGAGCGTCCGCGCGGTGGCAACCACCTGGTCGCCCGCCGCGAGCGCGGCTTCGGTGATGGCACGGCCAAGTCCGCGCGAGCTGCCGCTGATGAACCAGGTCTTCACGTTGGCCTCCGCACGGTCTCAGGGCGCGAGCTGGGTGAACACATAATCGCGGCTCTTGGCGCGGGCTTCGTGGCAGGCAAAGCAGGTGCGATGCTGAGCCTCGTCGACCGGCTTGCCGTTGACGAACCGGCCGAAACCCCAGCCGCCGGTCGAGGCGTATTTTTGGGAATCCTTGACCATCACCTGGACCGTGGTGGCGACGCCGGGAATCGTCGCGGATGCGAATTCCGGCGACTGCTTCCGCTTCCAGGCGCGCTTGACCAGAATGGTGCCGTCCGGGAACGGAAGCTTGCCGGCCTGATAGGCCTCGATGGCTGTCTGGTTACCGACGACGGCGCGAAGCTCGTCGAGCGGCGCCGCCTCTTCGGCCGGTGCGACCAGTTCCCACTGCTTGTAGCCCCGCGGAATCGTGACGCCGAAGATCGGCGAAGCGTCTGCCGTGGTGCTTTGCGCCGGTCCTTCGGCAGCGGCGATTGAGACCAAATAGGGCACACAAGTCAGCAGAACGACGAGAAGGAGCACGGCAAGCGTGATCACCGTGGCGTAGGAGCGCTTCATCGTTTCAGGTTCGACAGGCGTCATGATGTGTCTTCAAAAGGGGATCGCGGAACCTCCCCGGTCCAGCCGCGCTGGACCGGAACATCGAATGAGTCATCAGGCTCTGTCGGCGTCGATGACGGCCTTCGCAAAAGCCTGCGGTGCCTCCTGCGGCAGATTGTGGCCGATGCCACCCGTGATCAGCCGAAATTCGTAGCGGCCGGCGAATTTCTTGGCATAGGCGCTGGGGTCGGGATGCGGCGCGCCGTTGGCGTCGCCTTCCATCGTAATCGTCGGGACGTCGATCACGGGAGCCGCGGCGAGCTTCTTTTCGAGATGCTCGTATTTCGCCTCGCCCTGCGCGAGCCCGAGCCGCCAGCGGTAATTGTGGATCGAGATCGCGACATGGTCCTTGTTGTCGAGCGCCGCCGCGCTGCGGTCGAAGGTGGCGTCGTCGAACTTCCATTGCGGCGAGGCGAGCTTCCAGATCAGCTTGGCGAAATCATGCGTGTACTTCTCGTATCCGAGGCGGCCGCGCTCGGTCGCGAAATAGAACTGGTACCACCATTGCAGCTCGGCCGACGGCGGCAGCGGCGCGCTGCCGGCGGCCTGGCTGGAGATCAGATAGCCGCTGACCGACACCAGCGCGCGGCAGCGATCCGGCCACAGCGCAGCGATGATGTCGGCGGTGCGCGCGCCCCAGTCGAACCCGGCGACGACCGCCTTCTTGATGTCGAGCTTGTCCATCAACGCGATGATGTCGGCGGCCATCGCGGCCGGCTCGCCGTTGCGCGGCGTTTCGCTGGAGAGGAACTGCGTCGAACCATAGCCGCGCAGGTAAGGAATGATGACGCGATAACCAGCCTTCGCCAGGATCGGCGCGACGTCGACGAAAGCGTGAATGTCGTAGGGCCAGCCGTGCAGCAGGATCGCCACCGGGCCGTTCGATGGACCGGCTTCCGCATAGCCGACACTGAGGACACCGGCCTCGATCTGCTTGATCTGGCCAAAGGACGCGTTCGACGCCGAGGAGCGCGGCGCTTCCGTTTCGGCGCGGGCAAGGTCGATCACGCCGAGGCCAACGGCGACCGTTCCGGCGGCGAGGCCAAAGAACTTGCGACGATGCTGGTCGATGAGCTGCTTCATGGTGGTCTACCTCGTTGATGGCTGGTGGTGGTGCGTCAGGTCAGCGCGACCGCGACGTCGATGTTGCCGCGGACGGCCTTGGAATAGGGACAGGTCTGGTGCGCTTCATCGATGATCTCGCGCGCGACCTCGCGATCGAGGCCCGGCAGGCTGACGTTGAGGCGCGCCCGAAGCGCATATGTGCCTTCATCGAGAAGTAGATCGATTTCCGCATCGATCGCGCTTTTTCTGGGGAGCACGATTTCGCGCTTGCGGGCCGCGATCTCCATCGCACCTTCGAAACATGCCGACCAGCCGGCCGCGAACAACTGCTCGGGATTGGTGCCGGTGCCGGCTCCGCCCGGCGGCGACAATTTGACATCCAGGCGACCATCGGAGCTGCGGGACATGCCGTCCTCTCGCCCGCCGCTGGTGCGGGTCCTGGCCGTGTAGAGCAGCTTTGCCGCTTGCGTCATGAAAGTCTCCTTGCCGTCGCGCAACGGATTAGCAGCCGCCCCGGGAGGACACCCGTTGGGACTTGTGAGAAATTGTGAGGCCGGCAGGGAACCCGGTCAGGAAGCCTTAGCGGTCTGATGCCGATGCACAGCCGATCTTGCAGGATCGACGACGACTGGTTATCCGGTTCTCCAAATGAGCAAGACTTCGTGATGACTGAACCGGCCGCGCCCACGGCAACGACACTGTCGTTCGGGCCATTCACCGTGACGCCGCATGAGAGGCTCGTGATGCGCGACGGCGTCGCGCTGCCGATGGGCGCCAAGAGCTTCGACACGCTGATCGCACTGATGTCGCGACCGAACGAGGTCGTCAGCAAGTGGGACCTGATGGCGCGGGTCTGGCCCGGCATGGCCGTCGAGGAAGCCAACTTACGCTTTCACATCGCGGCGCTTCGCAAGATCCTCGGCGACGGCAAGGACGGTGCCCGCTACATCACCACGCTCTCGGGCCGCGGCTATTGCTTCGTGGCCCCGATCGCGCAAACGGAGATTGCGGCGAAACCGCACCTCGCGCCGCGGATGGAGCTGCCGCCGGTGAAACTGCCGAACCGACTGCAACGCATGGTCGGACGCGATGATGTCGTCGCGGCTGTCTCGGATAGGCTCATCGCCGCCCGCTTCGTCACGATCGCCGGCCCTGGCGGCGTCGGCAAGACGGCCGTTGCCGTGGCGATCGCTCACGACCTGCTCGAAAATTTCTCCGACGCCGCACATTTTGTCGATCTTGCCGCGCTCAGCGATCCCGATCTCGTGATCACGTCGATCCTGCTGATGCTTGGCCTGCCGGCCGAGGCCGATGATCCCCTGCCCGCGCTGCTCGCGCATCTGCACGACAAGCGGATGCTGCTGATCCTCGACAATTGCGAACACGTTATCGCCGCAGCGGCGCCGCTGGCGGCGGAGATCTTCCACGCCGCGCCGCATGTCCATATCCTCGCGACCAGCCGTGAAGCCCTGCGTGTCGCAAGCGAGCAGGTCTATCGTCTGGCGCCCCTTGCCGTTCCGCCAGACGACACCCGACTGACTGCGGCAGCCGCACAGACTTATTCGGCACTTCAACTCTTCATCGAACGGGCAACCGCCGGCGGCGCGCAGATCGCGCTCAACGACGGCAATGCCGCGATCGTCGCCGGCATCTGCCGCAAGCTCGACGGCATGGCCCTGGCGATCGAGCTCGCCGCGGGCCGGGTCGAGGCCTACGGCCTGGAACAAACGGCGGCGCTGCTCGATGAGCGCCTCAATCTGCTCTGGCAGGGTCAGCGCACCGCGCTGCCGCGGCAGAAGACCTTGCAGGCGACGCTCGACTGGAGCTACGGGCTCCTGTCCGACGCCGAGCGCCTCGTGCTGCGCAGGCTCGCGGTCTTCGCCGGCCATTTCACCCTCGACGCTGCGCTCGAAATCGTGCCGGACGCGCACGTGGATCGTGCGCGCCTGTTCGACGCCATAGACAGCCTCGTCGCCAAGTCGATGGTCGCGCCGCGTCCCATCGGCGCCATGATGCGCTATCGTCTTCTCGACACGACGCGCGCCTATCTGCTCGAGATCGAGCCTGATGACGCGGCACTTTCGGCTCGCCACGCGATCTACTACCGGCGATGGCTGGAGCAGGCCGGCACGACATGGGCGACGGTGCCGAGCCCGGACGAACGCGCGATCCACTTCTCCGCGCTTCACAATGTGCGTGCCGCTCTGGACTGGTGTTTTGGCGCGAATGGCGATGCAAACATCGGCATTGCGCTTGCATCTGCGGCTGCTCCCATCTTTCTCGCGATGTCGCTGTTGGTCGAATGCCGGCGCTGGTCGGAACGGGCGCTCCTGGCGATCGATGCATCCTCGCGCAGCGGCGCCGAGGAGATGCATATCCAGGCCGCTCTGGGCCTGACTTTGATGTTCACGCGCGGCGGCAGCGAGGCAGCACGCACCGCCTTGAGCCGCAGCCTTGCGATCGCGGAGGCGCGCGGCGACGCGCCGAACCAGCTTCAGCTGCTCGGCCGGATGCACATCTTCCATGAGCGGATGGGACAATTCGACGCCGCGCTCGGCTACGCCAGGCAGAGCCTTGCGGTCGCCGCAAAGCTCGGCGATGTCGCCTCCGTCGCCCTCGCCCATTCACTCCTCGGAGTCTCCCTGCATCTGGCCGGCGAGCATCGCGACGCGCTGAACATGCTGCAGGCCGCTTGGCGAGGTCCAAGCCCGGAACGGATCAGCACGGTCCACGGCTTCGATCACCGCAACCGCGCCGGCATCTCGCTGGCACGGGAGCTTTGGTTGCAGGGCCGGCCCGCGGATGCGCGACGACTGGCGCGGCAGACGGTCGACGAAGCCGCGCAGATGGATCATCCGATCACGCTCTGCATTGCGCTGATCTGGGCGGTTTCGATCGATCTCTGGAGCGGAGAGCTCGACGATGCGGAAGAGAACGTCGACCGCTTCATCGCACATGCCGAAAAGCGCTCGATGGGCCCCTATCTCGCGGTCGGCCGCGGCGTCAAAGGCGAACTGGCGATCCGGCGCGGCGACGCCGCCGGCGGCGTCGAGACGATAGGTGCCTGCCTGCGCGAGCTTCACGATGCCGGTTACGAGCTGCTCACCACGACGTTCAACATCGCACTGGTCGAAGGTCTTCTCGCGCTCGGACAGGTCGAACAAGGCGCACGGCTGATCGACGACGCGATCCGCCTCGTCGAGCAAGGTGGCGATCATCTCTACATGCCCGAACTGCTGCGGATCAAGGGCAAGGTCCTGCTGTCGCTTCCGGTATCGGACACCGAAGCCGTGGAAGGTCTCCTGATGCAGTCGCTCGAACTTGGCCGCCGCAACGGCGCGAAAGCCTGGGAGCTGCGCGCGGCGATCGATCTTGCGCGGCTTCTTGCTGAACGGCGCAGCCGCAAAGACGCAAAGTTGTTGCTCGAGGCGGCGCTCGAAGGTTTCGCCGAAGGCTCCGACACGGCGGATATCAGAGTGGCCAACAGTCTACTCCAGACACTGTAGCCAAGAGCCCCGTATCAACTCCGTGATCCTTGTAAGCCAGATCGCGCCGGGAGCCTCGAAGGATGACGGGGTTGAGAGCACCTTGAGAGTCACCCCGTCGGCGTGCCCTGCTTCCACTGGCCACCGGCGATCTTCGCGGCGGCGATCACGGCTTGCGTCCGGCTCTCGACGCCGAGCTTCTGCAGGATCGCCGAGACATGCGCCTTGATGGTGGCTTCGGAGACGCCGAGCTCGTAGGCGATCTGCTTGTTGAGGAGGCCCTCGGACAGCATCATCAGGACCCGGACCTGCTGCGGGGTCAGCGTCACCAGGCGGTCGCGCAGGCGTGTCGTGTCGGGGTCGGCGGCGGCCGACAGGTCGGTGTCGGCGGGAACCCAGACGTCGCCCTCCATCACCTTGAGAATGGCATCGCGCAGCGTCTCGACGCCGAACCGCTTCGGGATGAAGCCCGAGGCGCCGAAATCGAGCGAACGGCGGATCGTGGCGCTATCGTCGGAGGCCGAGACGATCACCACCGGGACCGCCGGATATTGCGCGCGCAGATAGATCAGGCCGGAGAAGCCGGAGATCCCGGGCATCGAGAGGTCGAGCAGAATCAGGTCGACGTCGGAGGTCTGCTCCAGGAGCTTGGTCAGATCCTCGAACGATCCGGCCTCGTCGATCCTGGCCGAGGTCAGGACGCTCGCCACAGCCTGCCGCAGCGCATCGCGGAACAGGGGGTGATCATCGGCAATGACGAGATGGGTCGAGGGAGCGTTCATCGTTCTCTTGCTGTCGTTCGCGACCGGCCGGCGAGTCGAGGGCGCGGCGGGGTAATTCTTCCCTGCCCGGCCGTGGCATGCAAGTGCACATTATCCCTTTGCTGCAAAGGGGTTAATCCACAAGGGCCTCGCGATATGCACCGGCGCCTGATACCGCACAGTCAGGTACGCGTCAGTGCGCAAGGCCGAAAGTCGTATTGGGGCGGGTTTCACGCCGATGTTACCTTGCGGGCAAGACCTGGGTCGATCCGGCATGTCCGGACATCCGGGGCGCGAGGAAACGCATTTCGGGGAGCGACTCACTATGTCGACAATGGCTGTGTCTCAAGCGGGCGCGGGAGGGATGACGAAGGACGAACGTTTCGTCATTCTCGCCTCCTCGCTCGGTACCGTCTTCGAGTGGTACGACTTTTACCTCTACGGTTCGCTCGCCGGCATTATCGGCGCCCAGTTCTTCTCGGCCTACCCGCCGGCAACCCGCGACATCTTCGCGCTGCTGGCCTTCGCTGCGGGCTTCCTGGTGCGTCCGTTCGGCGCGATCGTGTTCGGCCGCATCGGCGACATCGTCGGTCGCAAATACACCTTCCTCGTCACCATCCTGATCATGGGTCTGTCGACCTTCATCGTCGGCCTGCTGCCCAACGCGGCGACCATCGGCATCGCGGCGCCGATCATCCTGATCGCGCTGCGCCTCGCCCAGGGCCTGGCGCTCGGCGGCGAGTATGGCGGTGCGGCGACCTATGTCGCGGAGCACGCTCCGAACGGCAAGCGCGGCTACTATACCTCCTTCATCCAGACCACGGCGACGCTCGGCCTGTTCTTGTCGCTGCTGGTGATCCTATTCACCCGCACCGCGACCGGCGAAGCCGACTTCGCGGCCTGGGGCTGGCGCATTCCGTTCCTGGTCTCGGTGCTGCTGCTCGGGATCTCGGTCTGGATCCGGCTCCGCCTCAATGAATCGCCGATCTTCCAGAAGATGAAGGAAGAGGGGAAGAGCTCGAAGGCGCCGCTCACGGAAGCCTTCGGCAACTGGCAGAACGGCAAGCTCGTGCTGCTCGCCCTGCTCGGCGGCGTGATGGGCCAGGGCGTGGTCTGGTACACCGGCCAGTTCTACGCGCTGTTCTTCCTGCAATCGATCCTGAAGGTCGACGGCTATACCGCCAACCTCCTGATCGCCTGGTCGCTGCTGCTCGGCACCGGCTTCTTCATCGTGTTCGGCGTGCTGTCCGACAAGATTGGCCGCAAGCCAATCATCCTCGGCGGTTGCCTGATCGCGGCGCTGACCTTCTTCCCGATCTTCAAGATGATCACCACCAACGCCAACCCGGCGCTGGAGAAGGCCATCGAGCAGACCAAGGTCGAGGTGGTGGCTGATCCCGCCGGCTGCGGCGACCTGTTCAACCCGGTCGGCACCCGCGTGTTCACCGCGCCTTGCGACACCGCACGCGCCTACCTGTCGCAATCGTCGGTCAGGTACACGACGACGGCGGGCCCGGCCGGCTCCGGCGTGAAGGTGATGGTCAACGGCAAGGAAGTCGCCTACGCCAACGCCAAGGATGGCAACCCGGCGATCCTCGCTGCCGTGCAGGCGGCCGGCTATCCGAAAGCCGGCGACGCGGGCATCGTGAAGATGGCGCATCCGTTTGACGTCTTCCGTCCGCAGGTGGCCGCGACCATCGGCCTGCTGTTCATCCTGGTGATCTTCGTCACCATGGTCTACGGCCCGATCGCTGCGATGCTGGTCGAATTGTTCCCGACCCGCATCCGCTACACCTCGATGTCGCTGCCCTACCACATCGGCAACGGCTGGTTCGGCGGCCTGCTTCCGGCGACCGCCTTCGCCATCGTGGCCTCGACGGGCGACATCTATGCGGGCCTTTGGTACCCGGTCACGTTCGCAGCGATCACCGTGGTGATCGGCTTCCTGTTCCTGCCCGAGACCAAGGACGTCGACATTAAGGCGACCTGACCGAAGCCAGCGCACCCAGACGACATCGACCGGCCGCGGTCTCCGCGGCCGGTTTTGTTTTAGCCCCGCTCGTTGCTTCCGATGAATTGCAGCCCCACCTCGCGCCGGTGCGGGCGGGCGCGGTGCTCGATCAGATAGATCGCCTGCCAGGTGCCGAGCGCGAGCCTGCCGTTCAGGACCGGGACCTGCAGCGAGGTCTGCGTCAGCATGGTCTTGACGTGCGCGGGCATGTCGTCCGGCCCCTCGGTATCGTGTGTCCAGCCGGCGTTCTCCGGCGCCAGCCGGGACAGCGCCGTGGTGAGATCGACGAGCACGGAGGGATCGGCATTCTCCTGGATCGTCAGCGAGGCGGAGGTGTGGCGAATGAACAGCGTCAACGCGCCCTCGCCTGCGTGCGCCTCGGCGAGGAATTTTGCGGCTTCGCTGGTGAGGTCGGTGAAGCCGCGCCCCGGGGTCTGCACCGTGAGCAGCGACGAGGAGATGGTGGTGGCCTGCACCGTGGACGGCACCGAGCGGGTTACGGATTTTGCTGATGTCATGGAGGGTCTCTTGTAACGTCGTCCTGGCGAAAGCCAGGACCCATTACCCCGAATGCGCGTGAGGGCGAAAGGTGGCAACGCGCATCGAGAATAAACCGAGAGGCCACGGCATATGGGTCCTGGCTTTCGCCAGGACGACAAACTCAGATCTTCCCAGACACGTCCTTTTGCACCCGGTTGGCCATGTCGATCAGCCGGCGCCAGGCCTTTTCCAGGAATGACATCACGCGATCGATGTCCTGGTCGCTCGGCAGCGGAATTTCGATCTTGCGATCGCCTTCGGCGACCTTCGGCTCCGTCTTCTTCAGTGGGTCGGATTTCGGCAGCGCCTCCTCGATCTTGCCGGACACGGTCGGCCCGGCCGCGAGCTGTCCCTTCAGCTTCTCGACCTCAGCCTGGAGCCTGCCGATCTCGGCATCGAAGGCGGCGCGCTCGTCGGGCACGGCGTAGCAGGCCCAGCCGGCGCCGTTCCTGGTGCAGGTCGACATTGCGCCGGTGCGGGTGTCGAGCCGCAGCACGCCCTCCGGGATGGGCGTCATGGTGTAGCGGCCGTTTTCGCCGTCAGGCGCGGATTGCGCGGCGACGAGTCCGCCGCTGATGATCAGCACAGCGGCGAATGCCGCCGCTGCAAGCCATGATGTTGTGGATGGTCTCGCAGGTCTCATCGCGCTCTCCGCCACGACGCGCAAGGTGTCACGTCCGCAATTCTATACCCCGGCGAGGTCATGTGCCGCCAAAAACACCGCCTGAAATCAACGATCCCGCCCGCCCGTTTGATCCCGGCAGCGCGGCGAAATGGCGGCCGCATCCACCGATCAAGAGGAGAGCTGCTGCGGTGCGGCGTCACGCTGTGCGCAGCGCTGCCGCGCACGCCAATATTATCAGATAAATCAGCTACATAGCAGAAAGCGACGCAATCGTGACTTGGCTTGACTTGATTATAGGCCATCAGTATGGTCCGCGCGGCTTTTGAGGGTGGCGGGCGTAATTTCCATTTGGCCGCAGCGTTTCGGGTCTTTGTCGCATGGCACAGAGCACGGGACACGGTGAGAATGGAGATCGCGATAGATCGCCCGATGAAGCTGCGCTTTCCGAACGGCTCGGAAATCTTGATCAGCGGTTGTCCGAATTTCGTNGTGACCGCCGCACCAAGACCGAGCAACCCGCAGGTGACGGTGAGGACAGAGCGGCCAGAGCCTCGGCGATGGCGCTTGGTTTTCGGTTATCCTCCGAGTTGGTCGCCGGTGTCGCTGTCGGGGCGGGGATTGGCTGGGGGTTCGACCGCTTGCTGTCGACGTCGCCTTTCGGATTTATCGCGTTCCTGCTGCTGGGCTTCGTGGCCGGCGTGGTGAATGTGGTGAGATCGGCGGGCGCGGGTCAAAACAGGCGCGGTGGTTCGTAAGGCGATCCACACTGGAGAGGAATGATCGTGCCGGCCTTGCCGGGACGGGCCGGCCCGGCCGGCAGACCGAGACCCGCCGGCATTGCCCGGCAGACCAAGAGATGCCGCGCTGATGAAAATCGATCCGATCCACCAGTTCAACATCGAGCCTCTCTTCACCCTGGGCCATATCGGCAATCACACGATCGCCTTCACCAATTCGTCGCTCTACATGCTGGTGGCGGTGGCGATCATCTCGATCCTGATGCTTGCCAGCGGCACGCAGCTCGTTCCCGGACGCCTGCAGTCGGTCGCCGAAATCTCCTACGAGTTCGTCGCCTCGACCATCCGCTCGACGGCCGGCGCGGAAGGCATGAAGTTCTTCCCGCTGATCTTCTCGCTGTTCATGTTCATCTGCGTCTCGAACCTGGTCGGCATCATCCCCTACACCTTCACGGTGTCGAGCCACCTGATCGTCACCGTCGGACTGGCGCTGCTGGTCTTCTTCACCGTGCTGATCTACGGCGTCGCCAAGAACGGCCTGAAATTCTTCTCGATTTTCGTTCCTCACGGCGTCCCGGGCTACATCCTGCCACTGGTCATGTTCATCGAGATCCTGTCGTTCTTCCTGCGGCCGGTCTCGCACAGCATTCGTCTGTTCGCCAACATGCTGGCCGGCCACATCGCGCTTAAGGTGTTCGCGGGCTTCGTCGCCATGCTGGGCTTCTCGCTCGGCGCCATCGGCTGGGTCGGCGGCGTGCTGCCGCTGGCGCTCACGATCGCGCTTTACGCCCTCGAGATTCTGGTCGCGTTCCTGCAAGCCTATGTGTTTGCGATCCTGACCTGCATCTACCTCAACGACGCCATTCATCCGGGACACTGAGCGGTCCGGGGAATTTCCACCCACAACCCAATCTTTCTTCCAAGGAGTCAAAAATGGATCCGGCAGCAGCAAAACTTATCGGCGCGGGCATCGCGTGCATCGGCATGGGCGGTGCGGGCGTCGGCGTGGGCGTGATCTTCGGCAACTACCTCGCCGCAGCCGTCCGCAACCCGTCGGCTGCTCAGGGCCAGTTCGGCAACCTGATCTTCGGCTTCGCCGTGACCGAAGCGCTCGGCATCTTCTCGCTGCTGATCGCGCTGCTTCTGCTGTTCGTTTTCTGAGAACGACTTCTTTCGCGCCGCTTCATCCGAAGCGGCGCGTGACAGCAACGGGAGTACTCCATGGCCGAGAGTCATGGCGGCGCAAAAGGTCCGGCGGCGGGCGCTCACACCGAGGCTGACGGTGGTCACCACGGTGGCGGGTTTCCGCCGTTCGAGAGCAGCACCTTCGCTTCACAGCTGGTGTCGCTCGCGATCTTCTTCGTCCTGCTTTACGTGATCGTGTCCAAGCTCGCTCTGCCGAAGGTCGGCGGTGCGATCGAAGCGCGTCAGAACAAGATCGAGGGTGACCTCACTGAGGCGCAGACGCTGAAGGACCAGTCCGAGGCGGCGCTGAAGGCCTATGAAGGCGAGCTCGCTTCGGCGCGCACGCGTGCACAGGCGATCGGCAACGAATCCCGCGACAAGGCGAATGCGCAGGCGGAAGCCGAACGCAAGGCCCTCGAAGAGCAGCTGGCGGCCAAGCTCGCCGAGGCCGAAAAGACCATCGCCTCGACCCGCACGACCGCCATGAGCAACGTCCGCGGCATCGCGGCCGATGCCGCAGGCCAGATCGTGCAGCAGCTCACGGGCGTCGTTCCGGATGTGGCGTCGGTCAATGCCGCCGTCGATGCGTCCTTGAAGGGTTAGTCGATATGTTCTTCGATCCTGAAACCTGGGTCGCCGTCGCCTTCGTGATCCTGATGGTCGTGTTCGGCTATCTCGGTGTCTTCAAGTCGGCGATGACGGCGCTCGATCATCGCGCCGCCCGCATCAAGGCCGAGCTCGACGACGCAGCGCGCCTCAAGCAGGAGGCGGCCAAGGTGCTCGCCGACTACAAGGCGCGCAGTGCCACCGCGGAGCGCGAGGCTGCCGACATCATCGCCAACGCCAAGGCCGAAGCCGAGCGCATCGCGGCCGAGGCCAAGGCGAAGATGGAAGACTTCGTCGCCCGCCGCACCAAGACCGCGGAGAGCAAGATCGCACTCGCCGAGGCCCAGGCGCTGGCCGATGTCCGCGCCGCAGCCGCGGAAGCCGCCGTCCAGGCTGCCTCGACAATCCTGTCGCAGTCGGTCAAGGGCCAGGTCGCCGACGACCTGCTCGCCAAGGGCATCAACGAGGTTCGGCAGAAGCTGAACTGAGGGCTTCGCCTTCATCAATCAAAAAGCCGGCGCGCCAGCGCCGGCTTTTTTGTTTGTGCGATCGTGTTTCCGCATATCGGATGCCATCACGCCTCAGTCGTAATCCACCCTCATCAGATACAGCCCCTCGGGCGGCGCGACGATGCCGCAGGCGGCGCGATTGCGGGCGGCGAGCGCTGCGGAGAGATCGTCAGCGGTCCAGCGGCCCTCGCCGACCCAGACCAGCGATCCCACCATCGAGCGCACCTGGCTGTGCAGGAACGAGCGCGCCGAGGTGATGACAGTGATCTCGCGGCCGTCGCGGATCACGTCGAGTTGGTCGAGCGTCTTCTCCGGCGATTTGGCCTGGCACTCGGTGTCGCGGAAAGTGGTGAAATCGTGCTTGCCCAGCAGGCGCTGCGCCGCTGCGTGCATCGCCTCTGCATCGAGCCGGCGCGGCACGCGCCAGGCATGGCCGACGTCGAGCGCGAGATTGGCGCGGGTATTGACGATACGGTAGCGGTAGTGGCGCTTGACCGCCGAGAAGCGTGCCTCGAACGTGTCAGGGACGATTTCGGCCTCGAGCACCGCGATCGGATGCGGGCGCAGATGCGCATTGAGCCCGTCGCGAAAACGGCCGCGCGGAAACTGCTTCTCGACGTCGACATGTGCCACCTGGCCGCACGCATGCACGCCGGCATCGGTGCGGCCCGCACCATGCACCCGCAAATGCGCGCCGGTCATCGCCTTCACGGCCGCCTCGAGCGCACCCTGCACCGATGGCAACGTGTCCTGCACCTGCCAGCCGAAGAACGGCGCGCCGTCATATTCGATGATGAGCTTGTAGCGGGGCATCGATCCAGCTTTATCCGGCGTCATTGCCGGGCTCGACCCGGCAATCCATCGCCTGAGAACGAGTTTTGTTAGAAGATGGATACGCGGGTCAAGCCCGCGTATGACGAGTTGACTAGTTGAATTTGGCTCCCGCCTTCAGCGGAATGCCGCGCAGGAAATCCGCGGCCTGCATCCGGGCCTTGCCTTCGCGCTGGAGCTCGATGATGCGGATCGCGCCGTCGCCGCAGGCGATGGTGAGCTGCTCATCCAGCACCTCACCCGGCGCGCCCGATC
This sequence comes from Bradyrhizobium sacchari, assembly GCF_002068095.1. GTDB lineage: Bacteria > Pseudomonadota > Alphaproteobacteria > Rhizobiales > Xanthobacteraceae > Bradyrhizobium > Bradyrhizobium sacchari. Next base: position 186,171 of record NZ_LWIG01000001.1, read on the forward strand.
CTTTTGCCAGCTCGCAGCGCAGGATCTTGATGCGCGCATTTTCGCTGATGCCTGCAAGCTCGGCCCAGGCGCCGGGGAACGGCGACAGGCCGTGGATGTGGCGCAGCACCGCGCGAGCGGGCTTGGTCCAGTCGATCCGGGCCTCGGCCTTGTCGATCTTGGCGGCATAGGTGACGCCGTCCTCGCTCTGCTTCCTGAGCTGGAGCCCGCCGCGGTCCAGCGCGGCCATGGCACGGACCATCAGGTCGGCGCCGAGCCGGGACAGGCGATCGTGCAGGTCGCGCGCGGTCATGTTGTCCGTGATCGCCAGCCGCTCGGCCATCGCAACGTCGCCGGTATCGAGACCGACATCCATCCTCATCACCATGACACCGCTCTCGGCATCATCAGCCATGATCGCGCGGTTAATGGGGGCAGCGCCGCGCCAGCGCGGCAGGAGCGAAGCGTGCAGATTGTAGCAGCCGAGCTTCGGCGCATCGAGGATCGCCTGCGGCAGAATCATGCCGTAGGCGACGACGACGGCCGCGTCCGCATCGAACGCGCGAAATTCTTCCAGGGCTTCCGGCGTCTTCAGAGTCTTCGGCGTCAGCACGGGAATGCCGAGTTTTCGCGCGGCTTCCTCCACCGGCGTCGGCTGCAATTGCAGGCCACGCCGGCCACCCGGCTTCGCCGCGCGCGTGTAGACGGCCACGATCTCGTGGCCGTGTGCGACCAGCTCGAGCAGCGTCGGCACGGAGAAATCCGGCGTGCCCATGAAGATGAGGCGGAGGGGCATCGGAAAAACCTGCGAAAGGTCGCGATCCAGTGACAGTCATTCCGGGGCGGCTCGAAGAGCCGAACCCGGAATCTCGAGGTTCTCAGGTGCGCAATTGCGCACCATAGTTCGATGCTTTGCATCGCTGCGGAACGACGGAAGCCTACTCGCCCGCGCGCTTGGCGGCTTTCTCGAACTTCTTCATCACGCGGTCGCGCTTCAGCTTCGACAGATAGTCGACGAACAGCACGCCGTTGAGATGGTCGATCTCGTGCTGGATGCAGGTGGCGTAGAGACCTTCGGCATCCTCCTCGTGCACCTTGCCGTCGAGATCGGTGAAGCGCACGCGCACCTTGGCTGGACGCTCGACCTCCTCGTAATATTCGGGAATCGACAGGCAGCCTTCCTCGTAGACCGAGAGCTCTTCGGAGGAAGCCAGGATCTCCGGATTGATGAAGACGCGCGGCTCGTGCTTGGTCTCGCCGCTCTCGTCGCGCTTGGCGAGGTCCATGGTGATCAGCCGCAGCGGCTGCGCGACCTGGATCGCCGCAAGGCCAATGCCGGGCGCGTCGTACATGGTCTCGAACATGTCGTCGGCAAGCTTGCGGATCTCCGAAGTGACCTTCTCGATCGGCTTGGAGACCAGGCGCAGCTGCTTATCGGGCAGGATGATGATTTCTCGTAGGGCCATGGCCGCGATTTAAGCCCCGCGCCGGATGCGGTCAATCCGGCGCGGAACCCTGTTAACGCTCCGCTAACCATAAAACTTCGGGTTTCGTTAACCATAAAAATTCAGGGATCATTAACCGACGACGTTCTCTCTTCGTTCGCGTCCGACTGCGAATCGGTTAGAAGAGCTGGCATGAACGAGATCATTGTCATGCTGGGCGACTGGCCGGTGCGCACCATTGATGCGGTGATCGGCTTCGGTGCGCTCGTCCTGCTCCTGCTGGTTGTGATTGCGGTCGTGATCGCGCGCTCGGGGCGACGGGGCGCGGAACTCGCCATAGCGCACGCGATCCGGGCCGACGAGCTCGAGGAACGCCTCGCCCAGGTGCTGCGCGCCCAGAGCGAAGCCTCGGGCCGGGTCGATGCCATGACCCAGGCGCTCGCCGGCCGCCAGGCCGAGATGGCGCGGGCGGTCAACGAGCGGCTGGATTCGGTGACCCACCGCGTCGGCCAGTCCATGGAACATTCGACCCGCAACACCATGGAGAGCCTGCGCGCGCTGCACGAGCGGCTCGGCATCATCGACAACGCGCATAAGAACCTCACCGATCTCACCACACAGGTGACGACATTGCGCGACGTGCTCGCCAACAAGCAGTCGCGCGGCGCCTTCGGCCAGGCGCGGATGGAGGCGATCGTCCAGGACGGTCTTCCCAAAGGCTCCTATGAGTTCCAGTTCACGCTCTCCACGGGGAAAAGGCCCGACTGCGTCGTGTTCCTCCCCGACCAGCGCCCGCTCTGTATCGACGCCAAGTTCCCGCTGGAGGCGATGACGGCGCTGCACGACGCCCGCACCGACGAGGAGCGGCGCATCGCCACGCAGCGGCTGCGCGGCGACGTGATGAAGCATGTCAGCGACATCGCCGAAAAATACCTCGTTGCCGGCGAGACCCAGGAGATGGCGCTGATGTTCGTGCCGTCGGAATCGGTCTATGCCGAGATCCATGACGGTTTCGACGACGTGATCCAGAAGGCCTACCGCGCCCGCGTCGTGCTGGTGTCGCCCTCGCTCCTGATGCTCGCGATCCAGGTGATGCAGCAGATCATGAAGGACGCGCGCATGCGCGACGCCGCCGACCAGATCCAGACCGAGGTGATCAAGCTCGGCGACGATTTGGGACGCCTGCGCGACCGCGTGCTGAAATTGCAGAAACATTTCTCCGACGCGAACGAGGACGTCCGCCAGATCCTGATCTCCGCCGACAAGATCGAGAAGCGCGCGGGCCGGATCGAGGAGCTCGATTTCAGCAAGACCGATGCGCCGGAAGGGCCGAGGCTGGTGGCAACAGGCGCGGGTGAGCTGTTTCCCAGGAAGCTCCAGGCGGGGGAGTAATTCGCCGCCAACATCAGGTACGCTAGTGCCCAATCTCGCTGTCGTCGCCCGGCTTGACCGGGCGACCCGGTATCCCAGAGGTGGCAAATGGGCGCACGTTGCTACTACGTGTATAGTCTCGCCAGCAAGATCGGTGGAACGCTGTACATCGGCGTGACAAATGATCTTGTCCGCCGGGTGGCTGAGCACAAACTGCAGTTGGTCGAGAGCTTCACGAAGGAATTACGGCGTCGTGAAGCTCGTCTATTTCGAGCAATTCGACGATCCCGAGAATGCGATCAGGCGGGAGAAGCGGCTGAAGAAGTGGAAGCGGGCCTGGAAGATTGCGCTAATCGAGAAGGATAATCCTGATTGGAATGACCTCTATCCAGGGATCGCGGGTCCCCCATAACGGCGGCCTCTGGAATACTGGGTCGCCCGGTCAAGCCGGGCGACGACAGCTCACTTGTAGTGCCAGAATCTGCTAACACCACCCCCATGACCGTTCCCGACGCGACCTCCTCCGCCGTGACCGCCACCCCTGTGCCCTCCTGGCGCGAGAGTCTTGCCGTGTACCTGCAACCGCGGGTGCTGATCGTGCTGTTCCTCGGCTTCTCCTCCGGGCTGCCGCTGGCTCTGTCGGGCTCGACGCTTCTGGTGTGGATGCGCGAGGCCGGGGTCGATCTCAAGACCATCGGGCTGTTTGCGCTGGTCGGCACGCCCTACACGCTGAAATTTTTGTGGGCGCCGCTGGTGGACGCGCTGCATGTGCCGCTGTTCACTCGCGCCTTCGGGCGGCGGCGCGGCTGGCTGGTGTTCTCGCAACTGCTGCTGATCGTCGCGATCCTGCTGCTGGCGATGACCGATCCCGCGCGCTCGCCGTTCTACGTTGCGCTCGGTGCGCTGCTGGTGGCGACGACGTCGTCAACGCAGGACATCGTGGTCGATGCCTTCCGTGTCGAGAGCCTGCCCGAGAGCGAGCAGGCCGCCGGCATGGCGGCTTATGTCGCCGCTTATCGCATCGGCATGCTGGTATCGACCGCGGGCGCGCTGTTCATCGTCTCCGGCTTCGAGAGCACCGGCATTACCCGCACCTCGGCGTGGATGTGGGGCTATGTGGTGATGGCGGCGATGGTGCTGATCGGGACAATCACGGCGCTGGTCGCGACCGAGCCCGAGCAATCGGTGCGGGCGGAGGCGGCGACGCAAGAAGAGACCGCGTTCACGCGCGTGCTGCGTGCGGCGATCGGCGCGTTCTCGGAATTCTTGACGCGCAAGGATGCAGCTGCGGCGCTCGCTTTCGTGGTGCTGTTCAAGTTCACCGACGCCTTCTCGGGCACGATGACGGCGCCGTTCGTGATCGACCTAGGCTTCACCCGCAACGACTATGCGGCGATCGTGAAGGGCGTCGGCCTTGCCGCGACGCTGACCGGCGGGTTTGCCGGCGGCTTCGTCGCGCGGCGCTACTCGCTGGCGACCTCGCTCTGGATCGGCGGCGTGGTGCAGGCGCTCGCAAACCTCTCTTTCTCCTGGCTCGCCGTGGTCGGTACCAATCAGTGGGCGCTGGCGCTCGCCATCTGCGCCGAGAATTTCACCAGCGCCGTCGGCACCGTGATCTTCGTCGCCTACCTCTCCGCGCTGTGCCAGAATCCGCTGCACACGGCGACGCAATATGCGCTGCTCACCGCGCTCGCGGCGGTGGGGCGGACCTATCTGTCATCGAGCGCAGGCTATGTCGCGGAGACCACCGGCTGGCCGCTGTTCTTCGTAATCTGCGTGCTGGTGGCGATCCCGAGCCTGATGCTGCTGGCGTACTTGCAGAAGCGCGGGCACTTTGAGGCGCTGGGGCCGGTGCGGGTGTGACGGTCTCGTAGGGTGGGCAAAGGCGCAGCGCGCCGTGCCCACCACTTTTCGCGATGGCAGCAGGTGGTGGGCACGCCTCGCTTTGCCCAGCCTACGGCTGCGGGTTATGTGGCTCTACTTCCCCCAGCGCAGCGCGAGCGCGTCGCGCTCCTTGGCGAGCTCGAGCAAGCCTGCGCGCGTTGCCGGGTGCAGCGGCTGCAGCGGATGGCGCACGGCCTCCGACTTGATCACGCCGCCGGCCTGCATCATCGCCTTGCAGGCGATCAGGCCGCATTGGCGGTTCTCGTAATTGATCAGCGGCAGCCAGCGTTCATAGGCGGCTTTCGCCTTCTCTCGATCGCCGGCGAAATAGGGATCGATGATCTGGCGAATGCCGTCCGGATAGCCGCCGCCGGTCATGGCGCCGGTGGCGCCGGCATCGAGATCCGCCAGCAGCGTGATGGCCTCCTCGCCGTCCCAGGGTCCCTCGATATCCTTGCCACCCGCCTCGATCAGGCTGCGGAGCTTTGCGGCGGCGCCCGGAACCTCGATCTTGAAATAGCGGATGTTGGAGAGTTCGCGCGACAGCCGCGCCAGCAGCTCGACCGACAGCGGCGTGCCGGCGACCGGGGCATCCTGGATCATGATCGGAATGTTGATCGCGCCGGAGAGAATCTTGAAGAATTCGACGATGCCTTTCTCGGGAACCCGGAAGGTCGCGCCGTGATAGGGCGGCATCACCATCACCATGGCAGCGCCGGCGACTTCGGCCTGCTTGCTGCGCGCGGCGCAGACGGCCGAGCTGAAATGGGTGGTGGTGACGATCACGGGAACTCGGCCCGCGACATGTTCCAGCACCGCATGCATCACGGTTTCGCGCTCGGCATCGGTGAGCACGAACTGCTCGGAGAAATTGGCGAGGATGCAGAGGCCGTGTGAGCCGGCGTCGATCATGAAGTCGATGCAGCGGCGCTGGCCCTCGAGGTCGAGCTCGCCGCGCTCGTCGAAGATGGTGGGCGCAACCGGGAACACGCCGCGATAGGGGCGCTGGGCCTTGTGTGGGGTGACCGGCATCGAGCTCTCCATCCTGTCTTGCGTGTATCGCCGCATATGCGACGCGACGGACAGGTGTAGCCGCCGCGCGGACCGGCGGCAATGCCCACGCTACATCGGATAAAGAGACGAGATTAGGCGGTCTTCACGGCTCCCAAAAAGCCTTCGACCGCGACGCGGAGACGATCGGCATCGGCCGACATCTTCTTCACGGATTCGGACAGCACCGTGCCGGCATTGCCGGTCTCCTGGTTGAGTCTTGCGACGCTGCCGATGGTGTCGGTGACCTCGCGGGTGCCTTGCGCCGCCTGCTGGAAGTTGCGCGAGATTTCGGTGGTGGCCGCGCGCTGCTGCTCGACGGCGGCGGCAATCGCGGTCATCTTCTCGTCGATGCCGCTGATGGCGCCGCCGATGTTGCGGATCGCGGTCACGGCCTGGCCGGTCGCGCCCTGGATCTCCTCGACCTGGCGGGAAATCTCCTCGGTCGCCGTTGCCGTCTGCGCAGCGAGGCTCTTGACCTCACCGGCGACCACGGCGAAGCCGCGGCCCGCCTCGCCCGCACGTGCGGCCTCGATGGTGGCGTTGAGCGCCAGCAGGTTGGTCTGGCCGGCGATGGCGTGGATCATCTTCACGACTTCGCTGATGCGGCTCGCGGTCTGGTCGAGGATCTCGACCGTCGCATTGGTCTGCTCGGCCTGCGCCACGGCCTCGCGGGCCTCGCGCGCGCTCGACTGCACCTGCGCGGAAATCTCGCCGACGGAGGCGGAGAGCTCCTCCGTCGCAGCCGCAATGGTTTCGAGATTGTTGGTGGCCTGCTCGGCCGCCGAGGACACCGCTGCGGTCTGGCTGCTCGATTCCGCAACCAGCGAGCGCACGCCGGTTGCTGTGGTATCAAGCTCCTTGGCCGAGGCCGCAACGCTGTGAATGACGGCCTGCACGGTGTCGTCGAAGCTGCGGCACGCCGCATCCACCGTGCCGGAGCGGGCAAGCTGCAGCGCCTGCTGCGATTCGCGTTCCTGGCCGAGACGCTCGGCGGTCGCCGCGCTTTCGCGCAGACTTTCGAGCGCCGCCGCCATGGTGCCGAACTCGTCGGGATACTTCGATTGCGGGACCGGCGTCGCGTAGTCGCGCGCGCCGATCCGTGCGATGGCGTCAAGAATGGCGCGCACCGGGCGCATCAGGCGACTGCGCACCACATAGACGCCAGCGAGGGTCACCGCGAGCGCCAGCAGGAAGGCCAGCGATTGCACCACGAGATTGGTGAGGGCCTTGGCCTGGATCGTCTCCGCGCGCGCAATGGACTGGTCCAAGGCCTTGTTCGCGACAGCGACGATGGGCGCGAAGGGCGACTGGCACAGCGCATTCCATTCGGAGGCGGGCATCGCCGGCTTGCCGCTGCCGTCAAAATTCTTCGTGAGCTCTCCGATCTGCTTGAGCACGCCGTCGGTCTTGGCCCGCGCGTCCTTCGCGGCACCGATCATCTCGGCGGTCACCTCGGGCGCCGCGAGCAGTTCGTCCATCCCGGCCCAGCCGGATGCGATGGAGCCGTTCCAGCTCGCGATGGTCTGCTTCTGGGCCTCGTCGAGCGGCTTGCTGGCATTGACGTTCGGACGCAGGGTCGAGCATTGGATGCCGTAGCGGTCGCGCACCTGCCAGGCGAGACGACGGACCTGGATCATGCGGGCGATGAAAGGATCGTCGATCCAGGCGCGGTTCGATACCGCGGTGGACGCCAGATTGGCGGTGTCGATCACCTTGGTGACGGCATCGTACCAGACATTGGTACGTTCCATCTTGCGCTCGCCGCGCGGCTGCCTGGCCTCGTCATAGAATAGCTGGAACTTCGGCGCAGCCTCGTCCCAGCGCTGCTTCAGCGTGCTCGCGAGCTCATCGCGCCGGGCGAATTCGACGGTGGCGATCGCCGCGAGGATGGATTCATAGCCAGCCTGCTCGGCCTTTTCAGCGGCCCCCAGCTTTGCGCGCGCATCGTCCTCGCCGAGCAGCGCGCTCTGGGCATCGCCGCGATTGTTGCGCAGCGACAGCACGCCATGGAAAATCGCCTTGTCGGCGGCGGCAAGACGGGCCGTCTCGAGGCTGTCGCGGTAGCGGCCGAAGGCGCCGACCATCTGGATCGCCGTGCTCGTCAGCGCACCGGCAGCCAAAAGCGCCATGAGCACCAGCAGGAGCGTACTTACCGATTTCTTAAGAATTGCCATGGGTCAAGGGCCTACGCGTTAGTGAAGGCCACCTTGCATCGCCACATGCCAATGTTTCGTTAAGGTTGTAGTCAAATGCCAACCGCCCGGCCTGCCGCCCCTGCGCCAGGCCGGGGTTCGTCAGGCGACTTTCGTGAAATCCGGGGAACGGCGCTCGGCAAAAGCGGTGAACGCTTCGCGCGCCTCGGCGGTGCGCAGCCGCTGTGCGAACTGCTCGCCTTCCGCCTGCATCTGCGCGACCAGCGCCTCGCCGTTGCGCATCAGCTTCTTGGTCGCGGTGAGCGCGCCGGCCGGCTNGGGCGAGCCGCTGCGCCAGCGCGAGCGCCTCGGTGTCGAGCCTGGCGAGCGGCACGACGCGGTTGGCGAGGCCCCATTCCAGCGCGGATTTGGCCGGCACGGTCTCGCCGAGCGCGAACATCTCATAGGCGCGCGCATAGCCGATGCGGGCCGGCATCAACAGGCTGGAGGCGGCTTCCGGCACCAGCGCGAGGCTGACGAAGGGCGTCGACAATTGCGCGTTGTCGGCGAGCACGACGAGGTCGCAATGCAGCAGCATCGTGGTGCCGACGCCGACGGCGCGGCCCTGCACGGCCGCGACCAGCGGCCGGGTGCAGCGCGCCAGCGACTGGATGAAGCGGACGACGTTGCGGCTGCCTTCCGACTTGCCGGATGCGACGGCCGCGAATTCGCCGACGTCGTTGCCCGCGGTGAACATGTCACCCTCGCCGCGGATCAGAATAACGCGGGTGGACGGATCGAACTCGGCGGATTCGATGGCATCGGCGAGCTTGCCGTACATCGCATCCGTCAGCGCGTTCTTCTTGTCCGGGCGCGCCAGCGTGAGGGTGAGAATTCCGCCGTTGTTCTCGATCCGGACATGCTCGGTCATTGCTCTCTCCTTAGTCCTCTGGGTTTCTTGATGTATCTCTTGGAAACTTGTCCTGAATGCTCGCCAGCCAGCGCGCGACGATGTCGATCTCCGCAGCTGTAAATCCCTCCGTCAGCGCCGCGTTGATCCTGGCCGCCTCGGTCTTGGCCTGTGTCAGCACGGTGCGCCCTTTCGGCGTCAGCCAGACGCGAAACGCGCGTCCGTCCTCGCGATCGGCCCGGCGCTCGACCAGCCGCGCCGCAGCGCTGCGATCGACGAGGCCGGAAATACCGGCCGGTCCCATGTCGAGGGCCGCGCCGGCTTCACCCATCAGCACGCCGTCCTGCCCGCCGAGGATGAACAACAGCCCGGCCTGCGCCGGCGTCACCTCGCTCGAGGGCTGCGCCGCCATCCAGCGCTGCAGGCGGCGCTGCGCGACGTTGAGCAGGTAGATCAGCCGATGGTGCTTCGCTGCGGCCTCTTTACTTCGCATGCGAAATATATAGCGGGACAGATCCGGATTGTCAAAGAGAGCCGGTATGTCGACGGGCGCGGCAGCCGTCGAGCAGAATTGCGGCGCATGTCTGCGCCCGCCTCTCGATCTCGTTGCGCGAGGGCAGTGTCACGCTTGCGTACATCGCCGCGCGCTGCGGCGCCGACACCATCATGCCGATCATCATCCCGGCGGCTTCATCGACGTTATCGAGCGCGATGCGCTTCTTCTTGACTTGATCGCGAAGCCAGCCCGCGAGCGCCGCCGCGGTGCGGGCGATGCCGTCCCTGTAGAAATTCGCCGCAAGGTCGGGGAACGTGGCCGACTGCTGCAGCACCATGCGCTGGAGCGCGACGACCTCGGGATCGAGCGCGAGATCGGCGCAGGCGACAAGCACGGCAGCCAAGCTCGTTTCGATGTCGGCCTGATTGTTGGAATGAAAATTGACGTCGGAGAGCAAGCGGTCGAGCCGGTCCGCGCACATCGCTTCGAACAGCGCCGCCTTGCCCGGAAACAGCCGATAAAGAGTCTTGGTGGAGATGCCGGCGCCGCGCGCTAGCTCTTCGGTGCTGGTTGCTGCATAGCCATCGACGGCGAAGGCGTGCCGCGCCGCCTCGATGACGATGCGTTTCGTCTCGTCGTCGCTGCGTACCGGCGGCCGCCCGCGCGGGCGACCTTCTGATGACGGTTTTGCCTGAGCCATGTTTTTAGATGATGCCTGTCATTCCATTGACTCTCCCCAAGCTAGTCCTATTTTGGAAATCGTCAAGTTTCCTAATTCATGGAGCCGGCCATGACCGTGCACACCAGCCCGTCCAAGTCTGAAGCCACCGTCGTCCCGCCCCCTGGGCTGGAGGGCGTCCTGCCCGCCCCGTCGCGACCGGCGCACCGCCGAAAGCTGAACATTCGCAAGCTGTTGCTGGCAGGCGTGGCCGTCGCCGCGCTCGCCGGCGCGAGCTGGTACGGCTACGATTACTGGACCGTCGGGCGCTTCCTCGTCTCCACCGACGACGCCTATGTGAAGGCCGACAACACCACCATCGCGCCGAAGGTCAGCGGCTATCTCGACCGCGTTCTGGTCGGCGATAACGAGCATGTGAAGGCCGGCCAGGTGCTGGCCCGGATCGACGACCGCGATTTCCGCGTCGCGCTCGACCAGGCCAAGGCCGACGTCGCCGCCGCCAATGCGACGGTGACGAGCAAGCAGGCCCAGCTCGAGGTTCAAGAGGCGGTGATCGCGGCCGCGAAGGCGACCATCGATGTCGACACCGCCGCGAAGACCTTCGCCCAGCAGGAGAACAAGCGCTACACCGATCTCGCCAAGACCGGCTATGGCAGCGTGCAGAACGCGCAGCAGGCGCAGGCGCGCGATGCCGGAGCGGACGCCGCGATCGCGCGCGACAACGCCAACCTGATCTCCGCACAGAAGCAGGTCGATCTCCTCAAGGCCGAGATCGTGCAGGCCAGGGCCGCCGCCGCGCGCGCGGCCGCGGTCCAGCAGCAGGCGGAGCTCAATCTCGGCTACACCACCATCGTCTCGCCGATCGACGGCGTCGTCGGCAACCGCACCCTGCGCGTCGGCCAATATGTCCAGGCGGGCACGCAGTTGATGTCGATCGTGCCGGCCACGGGCGCCTATGTGGTCGCCAATTTCAAGGAGACCCAGCTCACGCATGTGCGCGCGGGTCAAGCGGTCGAGATCGAGGTCGACACGTTCCCGGGCCAGCTCGTGCACGGCCATGTCGATTCCATCGCGCCGGCCAGCGGCCAGGAATTCGCGCTGCTGCCGCCCGACAACGCCACCGGTAATTTCACCAAGATCGTGCAGCGCATTCCCGTGAAGATCGCGCTGGATGCCGAGACCGCGCCTGCGATCGCGCTGCGGCCCGGCATGTCCGTGATCCCGACGATCGCAACGCGCTCAGCGCCGACCGCCCAGGCGGCAGCGACGCCCAAAGCAAAACCTGTCTCCGGAGGGTCGTCCCATGTCAAACAGCCTCTCAATATCGACGCCAGGACAAGCAACTCCGGCCGCGACGCCTGAGCGCATCGCTGCCGACCCCAATCGGGCCAGCGTCACGATCTGGATCGCCGTGTTCGCGGCGATGATCGGCGCCTTTATGGCGATCCTGAACATCCAGATCACCAACGCCTCGCTGCTGAACATCGAGGGCGGCATCGGCACCGGCGCCGACAACGGATCCTGGATCTCGACGTCCTACCTGATCGGCGAGATCGTCGTCATTCCGCTGACCGACTATCTGTCGCGGGTGTTCTCGTTCCGCAACATCATCCTGAGCTTCGCGAGCCTGTTCGCGGCTTTCTCGGTCGCCTGCGCCTTCACCCACGATTTGCCGTCGATGATCGCGATGCGAGGCCTTCAGGGCTTCTTCGGCGGCGTGCTGATTCCGATGGCGTTCACGCTGGTCTTCACCAGGCTGCCGAAGGGCCAGCAGCCGATCGGCCTTGCCATGTTCTCGCTCGCCGTGACCTTCGCACCGGCGATCGGGCCGACGATCGGCGGCTATCTCACCGAGAATTACGGCTGGCAGACCATCTTCTATGTCAACGTGCTGCCCACCGCCGTCATGGTGACTATTCTCTTCTTCACCCTGGAGCGCGCGCCGCTGAATTTCGCCCTGCTGCGCGAAGGCGACTGGTTCGGCATCGTGACCATGGCGATCGGCCTTGCTTCGCTCCAGGCCGTGCTCGAGGAAGGCAACAAGGACGACTGGTTCGGCTCGCCCTTCATCGTGCGGCTTGCGATCATCGCGACCATCAGCCTGTCGCTGTTCATCTTTATCGAGCTCGTGGTCGAGAAGCCGCTGCTGCGTCTACGCCTGCTGACGCAGTGGAATTTCGGCGTCGGCACGATTGCCGCGGTGTTCCTCGGCTTCGCGCTGTTCGGCTCGGTCTATCTGCTGCCAGCCTATCTCGGCCAGGTGCAGGGCTACAATGCCGAGCAGATCGGTAATGTGCTGGCCTGGACCGGCCTGCCGCAGTTGCTCCTGATTCCGCTGGTGCCGAAGCTGATGCAGCGGTTCGACGCACGCTACATCGCGACGGTCGGCTTGCTGTTGTTCGCCGGGAGCTCGTTCCTGAACATCGCAATGTCGCTCGACTATTCCGGCGACCAGTTCTTCATCCCCAACGTCGTGCGCGCCGTCGGCCAGGCGCTCACCCTGGCGCCGCTGTCCGCGCTCAGCCTCGGCAGCGTGGCCCCGCAAGACGCGCCGGCCGCCTCCGGCATCTCCAACATGATGCGCAACCTCGGCGGCGCCATCGGCACCGCGGTGTTGGCAACCATCGTCACCAAGCGCGAGCAGTTCCACTCCAACATCATCGGCCATTCCGTCACGCTCGGGCGCGAGGAAGTGCGTGATCGCATCGCGCAGATGACCAATTACTTCATGGCCCACGGCGTCCCCGACCCCAACGCCGCCCGCGAGCAGGCCATCATCGCGCTCGCCAAGACGGTGAAGCGCCAGGCGCTGGTGATGGGTTATTCCGACACTTTTGCGGTGATCGGCGTGGTGCTGGTGCTCGCCGCGGTCGCGGTGCTGCTGACGCGGCGGGTGAAGGCGGCCGGCGGGGGCGGCGCGCATTAGCCTCTTCTTCCCCCCTCTCCCCGTTCCTACGGGGAGAGGGTTGGGGTGAGGGGCTTCTCTCCACACATGAGATGACCGTGAGACCTGTACCCCCTCACCCGGATTGCACCGGACGATGCTTCGCATCGCCGGGAGCAATCCGACCTCTCCCCGCAAGCGGGGAGAGGTGAAGGGCTACTGCGCGCAGAAATAGCTCGACGCTTCCGTCACAGGGCCCGCCTTGTAGTGCGGCCAGGCCGGCCAGCGGCACAGGGGCAGCGCGCGCGTCACCGCAAACGAAGGCGCCTCGACCTTCTGCTCGGTCACTTCGAGGTCGCCCGGCGCCTTGTCATTCTCGACCCAGTCGACCAGCACGCTGAGCATGTCGACATTGGCGGGCGCGCCCGAGCCGACGTGATCGACGCCGGGCGCGGTGTAGAGCCGCGCGAACAGCGCCGTCGTCGCCGTCCCTATCAAGCGCTCGACATTCTCGAAATAGCGGATGCCGGCATAGGGGCTCTGCGCATAGTCGGCCATGTGCTCGAGAATGATCAGCTTGCCCTTGCGCTCGCGGAAGCGGCTGAGATCGGGATCGGTCGAATCCATAAGCCTTGAGACCTCGAGCAGCCGCGCCTTGTGGTTCTCCACCTTGTAGGTGGTGACGTCGAGCTCGGGATCGCGCGCGAACACATATTGAATGCCGCCGGCCCCGTAGATCCAGGCGATGCCGTTGTTGGGCGCGGGCGGCTGCGCCGGCGGCGCGGTGCCGAGCCACCAGGCGACCCAGCCGCCGGTCGGACCGGCCGCCGGCGTGTCCTCGCCCGAGACCCCCCAGCCCGGATAATCGTCGAGGCCGTTGGCGAGCACGAACGGGAATTTGTAGGTCGCATGCAGCGTGTTGATCGCCTTGATCTGCGCACCGGTCAGGCACCGATCGCCGCTGTTGCCGGCCTCGCAGCGCAGCGTCTCGACCTTGAACGCCGCCCTGCAGCTGACGGGATCCTGCACCAGCGCATCGTCGGAGCCGTCAGCCTTGTCGCAAGCCGCACGCACGGCTTCGCCGACGAGCTTGACTTGCGCCGGATTGATCCAGCCCTCGCCCATGGTCACAAGGCCCGAGCGCATGCCGGCATGCTGCAGGCCGACCCAGTTGATGACGGGCACGCGGGCGAAGATGCCGTCGAAATCGTCGGGGTAGCGCTGCGCCATGGTCAGGCCTTCGCGGCCGCCCTCGGACGATCCCATGAAATACATCTTCTCCGGCTTCTTGCCGTAGGCCCGCTCCATCAGCGTCACGGCCGCATCGCGCACCTTCTTGTAGGCACGGTGGGCAAAATTCTCGAAGGCTTCGTCATTCAATGCGAACAGCTGCGGCAGTTCGCCCGGCTTGGTCTCGTGACCTGAGTCGGTGCCGTAGGTGACGAAGCCGCGCGCGAGCGGCGACGGCTTGTCGAAGGGATAAGCCGGCGGCAGCGCAAGGCCGGTGATCAGCACGCCGTTGAAGCCGCCGCCGCCATATTGCACCGACCGCCCGTTCCATTCGACAGGCAGGTTGACCTGGAATTTGACCGGCGGCGCCTTGGGATCGACGGGGTCGATATGGCCGAGCACCTTGCAGAAGCCGGGATTGGCGGGGGTGACGCGCCCCGACGGCGTCGGCCCGCGCTCGGCAACGGCGAGAGGCGACGGCGCCTGCAACGTCGCGGCATCGATCTTCACGCCATCGGTGCCGCCGACCAGACCCTTGCAAACCGTCTCGGCATCTCCCGCCAGTGTCAGCGCCGACGCCCCGCCCGGGCTCATGGCGGCCGCCGTCCCCACGAGCCATGCGCACAGCTTCGCCCTGTTCCGCCCCATCGTTTCCACCCGGCTTGTTCTGTTGTGTTCGAAAGTTGGTCGCATTCAATGCAACCTTCGCCCGTGCGTCAATCGCTGACGCCGGCTTTCCGTCAGAACGATCCCAGAGCGCTGCCCAGGGCAATCACCGCCACCAGCGCCAGGAGCGAGGTCACGATGCCGACCATGACAATGTCAAGATAGCTGTCGCGATGCGTCAGGCCGCAGATTGCGAGCAGGCTGACCACCGCACCGTTGTGCGGCAGGATGTCGAGGGTCCCCGCACCGATCACCGCCACACGATGCATCAGCGCAAGGTCAATGCCGGTGCGCGCGGCAAGCTCGACATAGGTCGGGCCGAGGGCCTCGAGGGCGATGGTGAGCCCGCCCGACGCCGACCCCGTCAGCGCGGCCAGGATGTTGGTCGCGACAGCGAGCGAGACCAGCGGTCCGCCCTGGATCGCCAGCACCCAGTCGCGCACGATCGTGAACGCCGGCAGCGAGGCGACGACCGCGCCGAATCCGACGAGGCTGGCGACGCTGAACGCAGGCAGGACCGACGCATTGGCCCCGGCGTCCATGGTCCGGCGCAGCGCCGGCAGGCGCGCCCAGTTCATCGCGATGGTCGTGACGATGGCTGCCGCCAGCGCCACCGCGACCGACCACACGCCCGCGACGGCCGCCAGCGACGTTTCGCCAAAACGCTGCTCGGCGAGATAGCTGACATCGAGCCGCGGCAAAAGCACGAGCGACATCACAAGATTCATGGTGACGACAACGACCAGCGGCGCGATGGCGTTCAGCACGGGCGAAGGCCGGTCGCTACGCTGACCGTGCTGGAGCTCCGCCGGATCGAATTCGCGCGCGGTCGTTGCACGCTCGCGCACAAGCTCGTCGGCGGCCGCGTGCTCCGTGGAATCCTCGACGTCGTCGCCATAGCCCTCCCCGGCGCGGCGGGCCGCAGCTTCGGCACGATGGAGCCACCACAATCCCGCACCGAGCATGATGAGGGAGGCGATGATGCCGAGGCCCGGCGCGGCAAAGGGTGTCGTGCCGAAGAACGGCATCGGGATCGCATTCTGGATCGACGGCGTGCCCGGCAGGGCCGACATTGTGAAAGTCGACGTCCCCAGCACGATCGCCGCCGGGATCAGGCGACGCGGAATCGAAGCCGCGCGAAACAGCGAACGGGCCATGGGAACGATGACGAAGAAGGCGACGAACAGGCTGACGCCGCCATAGGTGACCAGCGCGCCGGCAAGCACGACCGCCAGGATCACGCGCCGCTCGCCGAGACGTTCCGCCATGAAGCGCGCGACCGAGCTCACCGCGCCGCTGTCGTCCATCAACTTGCCGAAAACGGCGCCAAGCAGAAAGATCGGAAAGAACTGTGCCAAAAATCCTGCCGCATTCACCATGAACACCTGGGTCAGGTTCGCAAGCAACGGCTCGCCGCCAAACAGCGCAGCAACGAGCGCGGCGAACGGCGCAAGCAGCAGGACGCTCCAGCCGCGGAAGGCGAACAGGACGAGCAGGCCGAGCCCGACGAGAAGGCCGAGAAGACCCATGTCTCAGCACTCCGACAGCAGGACGTCGAGATCGGCGGTCGAACGACAACCGATATCCGCACCGTGCTCGCTGAGGAAGTCGTCCGCGGCCATGCGCCCCTCGGCGCGCAGCATCGAGACAAACTCCCATTCCGCGTTGAGTTTCGAGGAGGCACCGAACTTCGCCAGCATGTCGCTCTTGATCCGGTGCGTCCGCATCTTCGCCCAGCGCGCGCCCTCGCCGCTGCCGGGGTCGGCCGCCTGGCGCAGCAGCGCGATCATGCGCAGCTCCTTCATCAGCGGCGAGTTGAAAGAGATCTCGTTCAGCCGGTTGAGGATCTCAGCCGCCGTCCGCGGTTCCTCCGGCCGCTCGGTTGGATTGATCTGGACGAGGATGGTGTCGTGCGCGTCGCTTTCGCGAACCAGCGGCGTGATCGTGGGGTTTCCGGCGAAGCCGCCGTCCCAATAGGGCTCGCCATCGATTTCGATGGCGCGAAACATGGTCGGCAGGCAGGCCGATGCCAGCAGCACATCCGCCGTGATCTCCGCGTTGCGGAAGATGCGGCCACGCCCGGTGCGCACCCGCGTCGCGGTGATGAACAGCTGGATCGGCGAACGCACTAGGCGTTCGAAATCGATGCTCTCGGCCAGCACCGCGCGCAGCGGATTGTAGCCGGTCGGATTGAGATCGTAGGGCGACACCACACGCGACATCAGGTCGGTGAGGATGTAGAAGGGCGACGTATCGAGGGTCCAGCGCCCCATCAGCCGGTCGAGCGGCGAGCGTTGCAGCGGGCTGAGGGCCGCCGCCCTGGAGACGCGGCGCCAATATTGTTCGAGCGCCTCGCGCGCGCCCTCGGCGCCGCCGGCGGTCCAGCCATCCGCCAGCACCGCTGCATTCATCGCGCCGGCGGAAGTTCCGGAAATCGCGGCAATGCTGAGCCACCTCTCTTCGAGGAGGCGGTCGAGCACGCCCCAGGAGAAGGCGCCGTGGGAACCGCCGCCCTGCAGTGCGAGATCAATCAGTACGGCGTCGCGTTCCATGGCGGACACTCACGCAACTGAAGCTCAAATTCGACATGATTGGGACACGTCGAATTCGGCCGCAGTGTGGGAGCAGCCGCCGCAAGATGCAACCGGAACGTGGGCGGTTTAGTGCTCGAATACCAGCCTTGCGCCGACCGTGCCGTCGAGAGCGCGGATCTGCTGGAGCAGCTCGCCCGAGTCCTGGCCGCCAAGATCGGCGTCGAGCACGACGTAGCCGAGGTCGCCGGCGGTCTCCAGATATTGCGCGGCGATGTTGATGTCGCGCTGGAGGAAGACCTCGTTCAGCCGCCGCAGCATGCCCGGCACGTTGCGGTGGACGTGGCTGAAGCGTGCGCCGGAGGGGCGCAGGTGCAGCTGCACTTCCGGGAAGTTCACCGCGCCCATGGTCGAGCCGGTGATGAAATAGTCGACCAGCTTGCGCGCGACCTCGCCGCCGATGCGCTCCTGCGCCTCCTCGGTCGAGCCGCCGACATGCGGGGTGAGGATGACATTGTTGAGGCCCTGCACCGGGCTCTTGAATCGTTCCGAATTCGAGGACGGCTCGACCGGAAACACGTCGATGGCGGCGCCAGCGATGTGGCCGTCGCGCAAGGCGCCGGCGAGTGCGTCGAGATCGACCACGGTGCCGCGGCTGTTGTTGATCAGGAACGAGCCCGGCTTCATCGCCCGCAGCTCCTTCTCCCCGATCATGCCGGCGGTCTCCGGCGTCTCCGGCACGTGCAGGCTGACGACGTCGCTCTGCGCCAGCAGCTCTTCGAGCTTCTCGACCGGCTCGGTGTTGCCGTGGCGGAGCTTGTCGGTGCGATCGTAGAAGATCACACGCATGCCCATGGCTTCGGCGAGCGTCGAGAGCTGCGAACCGATATTGCCATAGCCGATGATGCCGAGGGTGCGGCCGCGCACTTCGCGGCTGCCGGCCGCCGATTTGTCCCAGCCGCCGTCATGCGCCGACACCGAGCGCGGGAAGATCTGGCGCAGCAGCATCACGATCTCGCCGATCACGAGCTCGGCGACGCTGCGCGTGTTCGAGAACGGCGCGTTGAACACGGGAATACCGCGCTTGCGCGCTGCCAGGAGATCGACCTGGTTGGTGCCGACGCTGAAGCAGCCGACCGCAAGAAGCTGGTCGGCGGCGGCCAGCACCTCGTCGGTGATCTGGGTGCGCGAGCGGATGCCGAGCAGCGACACGCCCTTGAGCGCCCGGCGCAGATCCTCGCCGTCCAGCGCCTTGGTCAGCCGCTCGACATTGGTGAAACCCGCGCTCCGGAACAGGTCCACGGCGCTGTCGTTGACGCCTTCGAGCAGCAGTGCCTTCGCACTCCGCTCAGGGCTTTGGCCTGGGGCTGGCATGGTATCTCCTGAAATGGCGGCTTTGCAGCTGCTCATAGACCGCGGACGGCGCACAGCACAATAGGGGTTGGATACGGGGGGAAGATGGCGGGGAAGGTGCACGCGCTTGGCATCCCACCAGCCCGGTCATCCCCCTCACACCGCCGCCCCGTATCCCTGCGCAGCGGCGAAGCTGCTGTCGCTGGAGGTGCGAGTGGTGCGATGCCCGGCATCGCGCCGGGAGCCTCGACGGATGAACGGCCCCGATGCAGCCCGGCCGTCGCCCTTCGAGGGCCGCTGAAGAAGCGGCCACCACAGGGTGACGGATAAAAAATTCAAATCACATAAAATCCGTGCGTCCCATCAAGCCGGAGCTGCTCGACGAGACCGTACTCCCAGTCGAGATAGGCCTGCATCGCGGCTTGCGCGACGTCGGTGCCCTCATAGGGGCGGCGGTAGCGATGGGCCGGATCGGGCTTCGGCAGCACCAGTGGCGGGATGACTTCCAGCGCGCCCTCATAGCCGCCTTCGCGCACATACACCTCCCAGCCCATCTGCGCGAGCCAGGACGCCGTCATGTCGGCGCGCACGCCTTTATCGTCTGTCAGCGCGATGCGCGCGCCGCGCACCGGCGCGGCCATGTCGGTCTCCTGGACCAGCTGGCCGCCCGGATAGTGACGGAAACCCGGCAGATGCCCCGCGGCGTATTCCTCCGCTTCGCGCACATCGAAACAGTAGAGCGTGCGATCGGTCTCTGCGAGCAGCGCCGCCATCTCGCCCGCGCCGATGTGGCGGACGCCGGCGCGATAGGCAACGTCGCGCGCATTGGCCGGGCCGCCTTCGAACGATCCGATCGCGCCGCGCCGGTCGGCACCGTGGTTGAGCGCGTGCCGCGCCAGCGTCCAGCCGATGGTGCCGTTGCGCAGCGCCCGCACCTTGTTCGGCACGCCGGCATTGATCAGCGACTGCGTGCCGATGATCGAGCGCGTGCGTCCGGCACAATTGACGATGATCGTCGTGTCGGGATCGGGCGCGGCCCGACCTGCCCGCAGCACCAGCTCCGCGCCGGGCACGCTGACCGAGCCCGGAATGTTCATGGTCGCATATTCGTCGAAGCGGCGGACGTCGAGGATGGCGATGTTGGCTTTCTCTTCGATCAGCTTTGCCACCTCATCGGCGCTGAGCGAGGGGGTGTGGCGGCGCGCCTCGACCAGCTCGCCGAACGCTTTCGAATAGGAATTGACGTCCTCGAACATTTGATAGCCCGCATCGCGCCAGGCCTTCAGTCCGCCTGCGAGTGCGCTGATATTGGTGTAGCCGAGCGCGGCAAGGCGTTCCGCGCCGGTCGCGACCAGTCCCTCGCCGTCATCATAGAGCACGATCGCCACATCCTTGCGCGGCAGCCGCACCTCGGCCTCGATGGCGATCCGGTCTACGGCCATGTTGGCGGCGAACAGCGGATGGCCGGTCGCGAACGCCGCCTCGTACCGGAGATCAAGCAGCGCGATCTCCTCGCGCAGGAGCAGCGCGCGGCGGATATCGGCGGGGGTGACGGTGGGGAGCTTCATGGCGCAGACCTTGAGAAGAGAGCCAGAAGCTTTTGAACCATTGCGATGGTGTTGGCTAGCTGTATCGGTCCCCAACGCGGGTCTCAGGCTGACTACGCAAGCATTGTCCTAGTCGCATTGGAGCGTAGCGACGACCTGAGAAAAATCGAGTTGCGCAAGAACATCCGGGTCGATCCAGAAATGGAGCACGCATCCAATATTGGAATGCCAATCGAGAAACGCAAGTTCACCTTGTATTTGGAGTAAGAGCATGTCTTCCAAGTGCTCTTCGGTCGCATCTTGCGGACCGCTGCCATATCCCAGCATTTGATGAAGCGGCTGAAATGGCGATGCTTCCCGTTCTCCATCGCCGGCTTTTTCCAATGATTCTGCTGCGCGAGATTCGCAAGATAGCTGGGAGGGACATCATCGGAAGCATCGGTGTCCTGGGTCGCCATGCAACGGATCGTGTGATTGATGGCATTGCCCAGGTCCGCCGCGAATTGGGCAGCGCCGTTTCTTCAAGCTCGTCTCGTTCGGATGCGCCATCACGACCACAACTTTTGCGTGCGTCCGGCCGATCGAACCATTTCGTGGAACCGCAGACAAGTGATTCTTGTCTGTCGCCTCACACGGGCTTCCTGCGATGGTCTTTGAGCGGTCGACTGAGTCCCAGTGCTCACTCGCCCGGGACGAGCCGCCCGAGTGGCGGTTGCGCAGGCCGCCGCAGCCTGCGGCGCGACAGGTAAAGCAGGACCCCGGTGACCGCGAACAGCGGCATCAAGCCCGCGGCAACCATGAACGCGAGCTTGCCCGGCCAGCCCAGGATCGCGCCGCGATGGATGTCGTAGATGGCGGCGATTGTCTTCTCGCCGAACGTCTTGTCGAGATAGCGCTCCGCGGAAACCAGCTGACCGGTGACGGCGTCGATACGAAACTCGTCGCGGGTGGCCTCGAGCGTCATGTCCTTCGCCCACGACCGGATCCGTATCACCGTGCCCGGGCCGGCCGGCAGTGTCAGCAGGGCGCTGGAGAAGCGGTCGCCCTCTTCGCGTCGGAACATCATCCATGCACGGTCGAATCCGATCGGCTGGGCCGGCTCAGAGGAAACAGATGCACGCGGAGCCTTTGCGGACATCCTGGGCTGCATCTTCGCGGCAGCGACCTCCGGACGTGACAGCAGCCAAACCATCCCGTCCTTGTACCAGTCGAACGAGTACCACAGCCCGGTCAGCGCCATCACGAGATAGACCGGAAGGACCCAGGTTCCGACAACCGCATGCAGCGACCGATGCAGGCCGCGTCCGCCGAGACCGAGGTTGGGCTTGAGCCACATCTTCGCGCTGCTGGCGCGGCGTGGCCAGCGCAGCACGAGGCCCGACACCAGCATGACGATCAGGCCGAGCGCGACAACGCCCGTGATCTGCCGCCCCCATCCCTTGGCGTCGCCGGGGATCAGCAGCCAGCGATGCAGCCTGCGCACGGTCGCGAAAAACTCCTCGCCGCGCGGCGTCCCGAGCACGCGCGCGTCGTAGGGATCGACATAGAGGGACGTCGGCCGCGTGCCCTGCTCGTCGCGGGCGAAGCGGACATGCACCGTGGCGGCCGGATCGCTGGACAGCGTCACCGCCGAGACCTTGCCGAGATCCTGCCCTGCCTTCAGCCGGGCGACCAGTTCATCCGGCATCAACGCGGGCGCCCGGCGCGGCGCGACCTGCATGAGGCCGGCGTTAAGGCCATCGACGATCTCGTCCTCGAAGCTCATCACCGCGCCGGTCAGTGCGATCAGGGCAAGCAGCAGCGCGACCACCAGGCCCACGATGGAATGGACCTGAAGCAGGACGGCCTTGATGGTGTGCCCGAGCCGCGCTGCCATGGCTAGAACTTCACCGTCGCCGACAGCGAGAAGCGCCGGGCATCGCCGATGGCGACGTTCAAGGCGTTTCCGGTGGTGGACGTATAGTAGAGCTTGTCGAACAGGTTCTTGACGTTGAACTGATAGGTCACCGGCAGATTGTCGATCTTCGTGTCGTAAGTCGCAAAGACGTCGGCGACCGTATAGGCCGGCATGAAGAAGTTGTTGGCGGAGTCGCCCGGCCGGTCTCCGACGTAGTGCGCCCCGCCGCCGAGCCGCAGACGGCCGGGCAGCCTGTCGCCGAAATCGTAGACGAGATAGAGCGAAGCCGTGTTCATCGCGGCGTTCAGCAATTTTGCATTGCCGACGGTGGGATCATTGATCAGCCGCGCATCGGTATAGCCGTAACTTCCGATCACACTCCATTCATCGGTCAGCCGGCCGGTGACATCCAGTTCGACACCGCGCGACCGCGCCGCGCCAGAGGTGCGCGCCGCCGACTTGCCGCCGCCGATGTCATCTATCACCAGTACGTTCTTCTTCTGGATGTCGTAGACGGCCAAAGTGCCCGACAGGCGCTTGTTGACGTCGAACTTCAGGCCGGTCTCCCACTGCGTTCCTTCCTCAGGCGCAAAGCTGGAGTCGACGACGAAGCCGGTGGGAGCACCGGAGAAAAGTGCGATGGTCGAGGTCGGTTTCAAGGACTGCGTGTAGCTCACGTAATACGACAGCTGGTCGTTCAGCTTGACGATGACGCCGCCGAGCGGCAGCACCTTGTCGCCCGCCAGATTTGTGTTCGTGATGAATTTCGGCCGGCCCTTTCCAGCGAGCTGCTCGTATTCCATCCAGCGCACGCCGCCGACCACCGACAGCCAGTTGGTCAGATGGAACGTATCCTGGGCGAAGAACCCGCGGGTGCCGAGCTTGTCGGTCTGCTCGCTGTCGGTTGCAGAGATGGTCGTGCCCGGCGTGACCAGCCCATAGACCGGGTTGTAGAAATTGAAGCTCGGGGTCGCCTGGCGGATCAGGTCGTGGCGATCGATGGTGCGATACAGCGCCTCGCCCCCGAACAGGATTTCGTTGCGGAAGCCGCCCACCCAGACGTCACCCTGCAGATACGAGGTGCCGTAACTGGCATTGCTGAGGGAATTCTGCGTGCCGTCGTTGCTGCGGGTCTCGACGCCGGTCTTGGCGTTGACGCCAGTGATGCGAAGCTGATTGGCGCTGTAGGTCTCGGTGTTGTAGCTGTAGGCTGCCGTGACCTTCCAATTGTCGTCGAGCTTCTGCTCGACCGAGCCCTGTATCAGGTCGGAGGTGCCCCACATGTTGTTGAAGGGCTCGTCGAGCCGGCGCGTCTTCGGAATCGCGAGCGGAGCGCCGTCGACGAAGGCGGTGCCGCGGTCGAACGGATAGATGAATTCGCGGTGCTCATAGGTGAGCTGCACCGTCGTGGTGTCGCCGTACCAGGCCAGCGACGGGTTCACCAGCATTTCCCTGTGGCGGCCGAAATTGCGCCAATAGTCCTCGCTGACGCCGTAGCCGATGAAGCGATAGGCGAGACCGCCGTCGCCGATCGGTCCGGTGATGTCGAGCGTGCCGTCGGCGCCGCTTCGGTTGTTCGCGTAAGTCGAGCCGAGCAGCGTGACCGAGCCGTGCTGATAGAGCTCCGGACGCTTGCTGATGGTGTTGACGATGCCGCCGGGGTCCATGATGCCGTAGAGCAGCGAGGCCGGCCCCTTCAGCACCTCGACGCTATCGACCGCGGCATTGAGGCTGCGGCCCTGCACCAGCGGCATGCCGTTGCGCATGATCGAACCGTCGCGGTTGTCGCCGAAGCCGCGCCGGATCACGGCGTCCTGGGTGCCGGCGAGCGTGTTGGTCTGGGTGATACCGGAGATATTGACGAGCGCGTCGTCGATGTTGCGCGGGAGCTGGTCCTTCAACACTTGCGCAGGAACGACGTTGACGGACTGCGAAGTATCGAGCGGCGAGGCGCCGCTGCGCAGCGTGCTCGAGCTCGGCATCGCACGATAGCCGAGCTTGGCGGCCTGTTGCGCGGCGGCTTCGGCGGCCGCGCGCTCGGACAGCGTCGGCGCCGCAGGCGCGGGATTGGGGCTGGTCTGGCGACGCGGCGCCGCCTGCGTGCGGCGTGAAGACTGGTCCGATGCACGGGCCGGCTTCGGCCGCGGCGCCGGCGCTTCCACCGTCACCGGCGGCAATGCCGATTGCGCCTGCGCGCTCGTCGTGTTGGAGGGGCTTTCGGCAAGCAAGACGGCCGCACCGATGAGAAGACCTGCCCGGCTCTTGCCGGCACGAGTTCGATGACCGCTGTCGCGTCGGCCATCCACGAAGGCACGCACTTTCATTCCACTTCAAGTCAAGAACGTTGAAGTGTGCGCCTGTAACAGTCGCCGCGATCGAAGAGAACCGTAGCCGGGCTTGAATCGCTCTAGTGTTGAATCGTTCTAAACCAGGTCGAGCGCCGAGCATCAATCTCCGATTGATCTCGTCAAAATCGCGGCACGCTGCCCCCGAATTCGCGACAGCGTGTCGGGACGCCGTCGCGATCTCACGCGATAGCGGGAGCCACCAGTTCGTCGAGCTTCCGCTTGAGCGCGGTGCCGTCGGACAGGGCGCGGAGCGGCGGACGCACGCGCAGCCAGCTTGCATCACCGGTCTGCGCCGCAAGGATCGCCTTCAGCGTCGTGAGGAAGGACGGCGATTTCACCACGATGTCGATCGCCGCCTGCATCCGCGCTTCGACGTCCTTGCCGTCGATCATCGCCATGACCAGTTCCGGCGCGATGTTGGCCATGCCGCAGATGGTGCCGGCGCCGCCGGCGGCGATCGCGCGGGTGATATCGACCTCGTTGCCGACGGTGACGGCAAGCTCCGGCGCGGCGGCGCGGAACGCCTGAAACTGCTTGAAGTCGCCGCTGGAGTCTTTCAGACCGGCGACCACCCTGCCGTAACGTTTGCGCAGGCTCGCAGCCACACTGGTCGGGATCGCAACGCCCGAGATCTGCGGGATGTGATAGAGATAGGCGCGCAGGCGATCGTCGCCGACGCCGTCAATGATCGCAGCGAAGGCGTCCTCGATGCCTTCGGCGGTGACGCTGCGGTCGAAATAGGGCGGCAGCAACAGGACGTGACGCAGGCCAAGGCCGAGCACGGCGCGTGTCAGTGCGATGCTGTCGCTGATGGCGGGAAAGCCGCCGCCGATGCCGATGCGCTCCGGCGCAACGCCGGCCTTGAGCACGGCTTCGATGGTCGCAACGCGCTCGGCGGCATTGAAAGAGGTGCCCTCGCCGGTCGTGCCGAACAGCACGACGCCGTCGACGCCCTTGCTGAAGAGCTGCTTGGCGTGCGCGGCGAGCTTTGCGGAGTCCACGCTGCCGTCCGTCGCCAGCGGCGTCGCCGACGCCACCCAGAACCCGCGAATCGCCTCCGTCATCACACCACCCTTTGCTGCGGCCGCCGACTAAGCCACTGATCCCTCGAGATCTTCTCTGTCGGGCGGAGCCGTGTTTTTGCTTTACTTTCCATCTTGTACCTTACATACAAGAAGGATGCAAATCCCTGCCGCGACAGGCGCGCCCGCGGGGCGCAGCCGGATCCTGAAGGAGGTCTCGCATGGACATGGTCACACCCGTTGCGCATCCCGACCAAGCGCTCGGCGCGTTGCGCGATCGGCTCGGCGCGGCCGCCGTGCTGGTTGGCGCGGACGTGCCGGCGCGCAATTGCAACGACTGGAGCGCGAGCCTGCCGCAGACGCCGCGTGCGGTGATCCGCCCGCTTGATGCACAGGGCGTTGCCGATGCGATCCTGACCTGCCGCCAGACGCGCCTGCCGTTCGTGCCGCAGGGCGGCTTGACCGGGCTTTGCCGGGGCGCCTCGCCCGAAGCCGGCTGGGTCGCGATCTCGCTGGAGCGCATGACCGGCATCGAGGAGGTCGATCGCGCGTCGATGACGATGACGGTGAAGGCGGGCACGCCGCTGGAGACGATCCAGAAGGCCGCCGACGAGGCCGGCTTGTTCTTTCCTCTCGACCTCGGCTCGCGAGGCTCCTGCGCCATCGGCGGCAACCTCTCCACAAATGCGGGTGGCAATCGCGTCATCCGCTACGGCATGACGCGCGAGCTGGTGCTGGGCCTCGAGGTGGTGCTGCCGGACGGCACCATCATCACCAATCTCAACAAGCTGATGAAGAACAATGCCGGCTACGATCTGAAGCATCTTTTCATCGGCTCGGAAGGCACGCTCGGCATCATCACCCGCGTGGTGCTGAAGCTGTTCCCAAAGCCGCGCTCGACCATGGCCGCGCTCTGCGCTCTGAAAGACTATGCGGCAGTGATCGCGCTGCTCGATGCCGCGCGTGCGGGGCTCGGCCCGCTGCTGTCCGCCTTCGAGGTGATGTGGCCGGACTATTGGGACGTCATCACGAATCGCGCCGGCGTGAAGCCGCCGGTCGCGGCAGGCCAGGGCCTCTACGTGCTGGTGGAGGCGCAAGGCACCGACGAGAGCATCGATGCGCCGCGCTTCCAGAGCTGGCTCGAGGAGCTGATGGAGCGCGGGCTGCTGGCCGATGCCGCGGTGGCGCAATCGCTGGCGCAGGCGCAAGCCTTCTGGCGCGTGCGAGACATCTGCGCCGAGTTCGGCCAGGTGCTGGGTCCGCACATCTCCTACGACATCGGCCTCGCGGTGGCACGGATGGACGAGTTCGTCGCGCGCTGCAAGGTGGCGCTGGCCGCCGGCATCAAGGGCTGCGAGAGCGTCTATTACGGCCATATCGGCGACGGCAATCTGCATCTGGTCTCCTGGGTCACCGGCCTCTCCGTCGAGCGGCAGCCGAAGGAGGAGATGGACGCGATCATCTATGGTCTCGTCCGCGAGATGGGCGGCAGCGTCTCCGCCGAGCACGGCATCGGCACGCTGAAGAAGAAGTGGCTGGGTCACGCCAGGAGCGAAGCCGAGATCGCGCTGATGCGGACGCTGAAGGCGGCGCTCGATCCCGATCATCTGCTCAACCCCGGCAAGGTGATCTGAGCGGGAACGCGCATGCGATCGCTCAAGCTCGATACGCCGAAATCGCTGTCGCAGCGGGTGCTGCAGCGGCTACGGCAGGCGATCATCGACGGCGAGTTCGCGCTGGGTGCGGCGATCTCGGAAGAGATGGTGGCAAATTCCTTCGGCGTCAGCCGCACGCCGGTGCGCGAGGCGATGGGGCAGTTGCAGGCGCAGGGACTCGTGGTGATCCGTCCGCAGGTCGGCAGCTTTGTTTTCACCCCGAGCGCGGACGACATTACCGCGCTCTGCACGTTCCGCTGCGCGCTCGAGCCCAAGGCGGCCGAGCTTGCCTTTCGCCACGATCGCGCCGGCACGATCGCCGCGATGAACGATGCGATCTCAGCGATGGAGCCCGCCATCGAGGCCAGGGACAACATCGCCTATGGGCGCGCCGACGCCGCGTTTCACGAGGCGCTGTTCGCCCATTGCGGCAACCGCTATCTCGTCGAATCCTATCACCTCGTCTCCGGCCGCGTCGCCGCGCTCCGCACCAACCTAACCTCGCCGATCGACGTCAGGACACGCACCTCGTTCGACGAGCATCGCAAGCTGCTCGAGCTGTTCGCGCGCGGCGAGCTCGCAGCTTTCGAACAGCTGATGACGACGCACATCACCAATTCGGGCGTGGTCTATGCCAAGGCCTTGAAAGTGGACGCGCTGAAAGTGGACGCACTGAAGGCGGATTGAGCGCTTCTACCGCTGGTCCCTCGACCCCGGCCTGTCCAGGAAGTCCAGCGCGGTGTTGATCTGCTCGAGCTGGTGCTCGATCCTGTCGCGGTCCTCGACGACCTGCGCCTTCTCGAGTTCCTCCACGAGCTTCTGCTTTCGCGCCAGTAAGTTCTCTATGACCGTACTCACAAGCCCCCCATCGCCCCGAAGCGAGCATCGGGGCAGAAATCCCGCCAGCGGCGCTGGCGCCGGGATTGTCGAAGCGCGCGCGAGCGAGGGCCCGCGCGGACGCCTAGGTCAGAATGTTCGCGGAGGCCGTTGGTTCCTGCGAATGAACCACACGGCGGGATGTTGGAGGCGTCAGATCAGGCCCGTCCGCGCGGCTGACGCTGCTGAATTGCGCGCCACCGGGGAACCTTAATCCGCGAGGGCGGCATAGCGGCCGGTTGAATTCGGGGGCGCGGGGTCCTATGCGTAGGCGCCATGGACACCCAGATGATCACCGCCGAAAAGCCCCTGATGGCCCAGGCTCGGCCGCGCAAGCCCGCGCCGTTCCTCCCGATGAGCCGCGCCGAGATGGATGCGCTCGGCTGGGATGCCTGCGACATCGTGCTGGTGACCGGGGACGCCTATGTCGACCATCCCAGCTTCGGGATGGCGATCATCGGCCGCCTGCTGGAGGCGCAGGGATTCAGGGTCGGCATCATCGCGCAGCCGGACTGGCATTCGGCCGAACCCTTCAAGGCGCTTGGCAAGCCAAAAGTGTTCTTCGGCGTCACCGGCGGCAACATGGATTCCATGGTGAACCGCTACACCGCGGATCGCCGCATCCGCAGCGACGATGCCTATACGGCCGGCGGCGAAGGCGGCAAGCGGCCGGACCGCTGCACCATCGTCTACGCCCAGCGCTGCCGCGAGGCATTCAAGGACGTTCCCGTCGTGCTCGGCGGCATCGAGGCCTCGCTGCGCCGGATCGCGCATTACGATTACTGGTCGGACAAGGTGCGCCGCTCGGTGCTGGCCGACGCCAAGGCGGACCTGCTGCTCTACGGCAATGCCGAGCGCGCCGTCGTCGAAGTCGCGCAGCGGCTTGCTGCCGGTGAAGCGCCGCGCGAGCTTGACGACATCAGAGGCGTCGCGCTGTTCCGCCGCGTGCCTGAAGGCTATTCCGAGCTGCACGCCGACGATCTCGATTCCGCCGACGAGGGCGCAACGCGCCAGAAGGGTGCGACCGTGATCCGGCTCCCGGCGCTGGAGCAGGTCGAGCAGGACAAGGAAGCCTATGCCCGCGCGTCACGCGTGCTGCACCGGGAGAGCAACCCCGGCAATGCGCGGCCGCTGGTGCAGCGTCATGGCGATCGCGACTTGTGGCTCAACCCGCCGCCGATCCCGCTCACGACTGAAGAGATGGACGCGGTCTACGACCTGCCTTACGCACGCGCCCCACATCCCTCTTATGGCGATGCACGAATCCCCGCCTGGGAGATGATCAAATTCTCGGTGACGATCATGCGCGGCTGCTTTGGTGGCTGCACCTTCTGCTCGATCACCGAGCACGAGGGCCGCATCATCCAGAACCGCTCTGAGGGTTCTATTTTGCGCGAGATCGAAAAGATCCGCGACAGGACGCCGGGCTTCACCGGCGTGATCTCCGACATCGGCGGCCCCACCGCCAACATGTACCGGATGGCGTGCAAGGACCCGAAGGTCGAGGCGGCGTGCCGCAGGCCGTCCTGCGTCTTCCCGGAGATCTGCCCGAACCTCAACACCTCGCATGACGACCTCATCAGGCTCTATCGCAAGGTGCGCGAGACCAAGGGCATCAAGAAGGTGATGGTCGCCTCCGGCGTGCGCTATGACCTCGCGGTCGAGAGCCCCGAATACATCAAGGAGCTCGTCACCCATCACGTTGGCGGCTACCTCAAGATCGCGCCGGAGCATACCGAGCGCGGCCCGCTCGACAAGATGATGAAACCGGGCATCGGTGCCTACAACAAGTTCAAGCGGATGTTCGACGAGGCGGCCGAGCGGGCCGGTAAGAAATATTACCTGATCCCCTATTTCATCGCGGCGCATCCGGGCACGACTGACGAGGACATGATGAACCTCGCGCTCTGGCTCAAGAAAAACCGCTATCGCGCCGACCAGGTGCAGACCTTCCTGCCCTCGCCGATGGCAACGGCGACCGCGATGTACCACACCGGCGTCAATCCGTTGCGCGGCGTGCGCCACGGCGGCAGCGACAAGGTCGAGGCGATCAAGGGCCTGCGCCAGCGCCGCCTGCACAAGGCATTCCTGCGCTACCACGATCCCGACAACTGGCCGGTGCTGCGCGAGGCCTTGATCGAGATGGGCCGCCGCGACCTGATCGGCTCGCAGCCCCACCAGCTCGTCCCCGCGCACCAGCCGCCCGGCACCGGCAAGGCCGCCGGCACCAAGCGCCCCGTTCGCCCCGGCGGCAAGACGCAGCGCTTCACGACCAAGGGCCTGCGGGTGATGAAGTAGCGGGCGCGAGCCCGATGCTTTCGTGCCTCCCAAACAAAAATATTCGAAAACAACCCCATGCACAGTAGCCGGCCCTAACGGGATCAATGGTTTAGACGTCCTGCGAAGACGTTTGTCCCGTCGGGCCAACAATCGTTGCGCCGTCGGGCAAAACAGGCGCATGATGGCATGATCGGGCACGTGCGATAGAGCGAGCCCGGTCTCCGCCCGCATCGTTATCCTCGAGCTTC
Source organism: Bradyrhizobium sacchari (assembly GCF_002068095.1). Taxonomy (GTDB): domain Bacteria; phylum Pseudomonadota; class Alphaproteobacteria; order Rhizobiales; family Xanthobacteraceae; genus Bradyrhizobium; species Bradyrhizobium sacchari. The sequence goes on from NZ_LWIG01000001.1 coordinate 216,657, forward strand.
ACACCGCGTCCCGCGCGAAGCGCAGTTACGCGCCCGTTCAACGTGTTGGAGAGGATGCTTCCCGGCAATCAGCGCGCTGCGGCGTACCCAGTAACTCCAGGCGCTCCAGGGCGTGCACTCATCAATCGAGCAGCCCCTCAAGCAGGCCATGGCCGTTCTAACTTCGAAACCGGACATGGCCGGTTCGCCTCTGGAGGTCAGTAAGGGGTCGATTCTGTTGAAAAAGTCCTTGCCGCCGTTGAGCCCCATTTTTTAGAGCCACTAGTGCGTTTTTCCCGGTCAGACAGGGCGGACCACATCAACTTGCACAAAATTCTCTCAGCGACTTTCTTCTTCGCTTGAGGAGCGCGTTCTCAGTAGAAATCAGAGAGAGCAAGCTTTTGCGAGAATTTTGCGTTGGCAGTATTTTCGACTTTTTCAACAGAATCGGCCAGAAGCGGACGTCGACCTCGCTTTCGCCCATGCTGCTCATTCTAGATCATGAAGTTCTCTGCCAAGCGGCGGCTGCAGCCGAAAATCTGAAAAGGCGACCGCTAGCCCGGACCGCTCCGGCGTGCAGGCCATAGGTCCAACAAGATAGGAAAAACTTTTGGCGAATGGCGCAAGCCGCATCAGAGGCCACATCTTTCCATCGCTCGAGGCCTGCAAGCGAAGAACGCCATGCGCGACCGTGACGCGCAGTCGGAAGTCACTAGCGTCATGCTCATATGGTGCTGTCGCCCAGTCCGATTGCCCGGCAGTCAGCACGCTCGACAGCATGGCGCGCCCGTCCGAAAATTCGATCCCCGCCTTGAGCCAGCAACGTTCGTCTACACGCACCATCAGGCCCGCTTGATCGTAGAGCGCTTTGAAATCACCTTGAACGCGGAGTTCAGCCGTAAACGCATCTCCCGCCTGAAAAGCGAGGAAATGTCCGCTATCGCGGATAAAGCCGTAATGAGTTTCGCGCCAAAAATCAGTGGCTTGGTCTGTTTCCAGCTCAAGGTAATTGTCCTTTCCGGACCATTTTTTCGGCTCGTTCAACCAAACGCCGTCAGACCTACCAAACATCCCGTCTGCTCCATCTGAACAAGGTGGCACCCCGAACGAGTAACCACGTGCGAAGGTTTTCGTGCTCGGCACAATGCGGTGCACCTTTTTAGGCACAACTCGGCTGACCGCCTTCAGGTCCGGTTTGGGTCAACCTGCGAAGAACTCAGGTTGAGCAAATCTGGTCCGCTCTGGCGCGACGAACGGACCTCCGTTAGACGCGGTGCAACTCCGCTGGGCCAAAAGCCGCCTTCAGCGCGCTCCGCGACTTCGCACTGAACTGACAATTTCCGATGGGCGCCCTGAAGTTCTTCGAGATGCCGGGCGAAGACCTTCACCGAAAAGGCGGTGCTGAGCCAGACAATGTTGATCGAGCCCAGAACGCGCGCGCCATCGGCAAGGGAAACAGCAATTGCGATTTCCGCATGCGGCGTTGCCACACCAACCCCCGACATGGGTGACTCTCGCAGAAGTGCGAGCACGCGGCTGCGCCATCTGAATACGAAGACGCGATCGTTGTCGGGCCGCGGTCGGTCATCAAGTTCTGCTTCACCATGGCTGTCTCCGCTGGGATCGAGCCCATGCGCTCGGGAAAAATAGGCAGACATCCTCTGTTTTCCCGGAACCCTGCCCTCATTCGCGGGTTCTCGCATGCCGCATATGGCGGCGAGGAGAACAACATGAGCAAGCTTCTACTGACGACCGCACTGGCCGCGCTCATCTCGACGGGCGCGATGGCGCAGTCGACGGCCGTCACCACCGGCACTGGTCACGGGGCCGCCGTGCAGATCGAGCCGGAATACCGCACGAAGATCCGCACCTACGTCACCGAGCACAAGGTTCGTCCGGTGCAGACCCGCGAGAAAATCGTGGTTGGTCAGCCCGTGCCGCGCGAAGTCGAACTCGAGGCGGTGCCCGCCGATTGGGGTCCTTCGCTCACCAATTACCGCTATGTCTACTCGGGCGAGCGCGTGATGCTGGTCGATCCCTCGACGCGCACGGTCGTCCAGGAGATCGACTAAGCCTTCCCGGCGGGTCGCTGAANCCCCGCCGATTTCTGAATCCTTCCTTGCGAGCGGCCGTCCATGCCGATCATCCGATACTTCGTCTTCGTCGGGGCGCTGCTGCTGGCGCTGCTCATCGCTGCGGACCGATACCTGCCGGTCCCCCTCGAGCGCGCGGGCCCGTCCGATCCAGACCGGACCATCATCCGGATCGTCTCGGCGCGCACGCTTCCGGAGAAGATCGTGTTCGACACGCGTCCGCGTGCCGATTTGCCGACAATAGCGCAGGCGGATCCGCTTCCTGAAGAACCCCGGCAGCAAGTGCGAGAGGCCATGGCCGCCATGCCTCCACCACCTTCCGTGGAGGTCAGGAAAGAAGCGCCGGCTCGCGCCTCCGCAGCAGTCCGCCCGCATCCGAAGCGCTCGGCCAAGCTACAGAGAAAGACACTTGACCGGCGTCTCGCCTTCGAGCGGGCCGATTCATTTGCCGGCGGATGGTGGTGACGTAATGCTGGCGCGTTATGCTGAAAAGGAAAAGGCCGCGCCTTCGAGGCTGCGGCCTTCGTCGACTTCGGGCGGGCTGCTCTCACCAGTGCCGGTAGTGCCGATGCCAATGGTGCCGAACAACCGGATAGGAGCCGCTGTAATAGGCGTAGGCTGGCCGCACGACACGGCGATAACGATAACCGTAGGAGACGGGCGCCGTGTAGTAGGTCGTGGTGTAGCCGCCGCCCCAGCGATACGGCTCGTCATAGTCGTATGCGTAGG
>NZ_LWIG01000001.1:219528-231287 GCF_002068095.1 Bradyrhizobium sacchari
CCCGCCACCAGGCCGCCGGCGATGCCCGGACCCCATCCGCCTCGCCAGTGAGCTTCGGCGGGAGCCATCGTGGCCACAGAGGCCAGACCAAGGGCGCCGACCATCAGCGCCGACATTGCAATCTTCTTCATAGAGGATCCTTTCACATTGCTCGATCGCCCCGCCGACAACGGGAGAAAGTGGCAATGGTTTCGCTGGCCCCGACGGCGAGCGGGCAATGGATGCTCGGCGCCGTGGCAGCTTCACTCGAGAGCCTCGAGCTTGGACCTCAACAGCAAGGTTGGGTTCAATTCATGTTGCGCCGCGGAAGCGCTCGATGGCTTCGCGCGGCAAGATCAACGCCGTGGTGATCGGTATCGGGGCTTCCTCGGGATGGGCGAGCACGACATCGCGGTCTCCATGGACAAGCTGAAGTTCGTCGAAGAGCCGGTCCGGACAAGCTCAACGAGCAACACGACCACCACCCGCGAAACCACCACCGGTGCGGCTTCGACGACCACGACGAACCGCAACACGAACGATTGGGTGCCCGACCACGCCGTCATGAACGGCAACAAGGAGCAACTGAAAGCGCTCCCGCAGTTCAAGTATTCGGACTACAACTGACGGGACCAAGCGTTCTCGGATTGAGGGGCCTCCATCGGAGGCCCCTCTTTCTTGGGTTAGATGAATTTCTTGGGCTCGACGAATTTGGCCAAAGAAAAATGGCCCGCCCGGGCTGCCGGGCGGGCCGTTCGCGCGAAAGTCCATCAGCTCAGTGCATATGAACCAGGTAATAGCCGACGCCGCCAACAACGAGGACGGCAGGAACGGCCCACAGAATCAATACGGGCATTTTCTCCTCCAATTGCTGTCAGTACGCTTCGTAGGCCTCCCTCGGCCTACGAATGTCCGCTTACTGCTCGGTGCAGACCTTGGTCGTCTTCACGGCGGACTCGGCCTCCGTCTTGGTCTTGTAGACGCCGTCGCCCACTACCGTGGTGGTGGTCGTCGTCGGCTTGGTGTCGACCACGGTGCACTTCTTCGTGGTCGCGTCGCGGACGATGTAGAACTCGGCGGCGCTTGCGGCCTGGGTGCCGAGGGCGAAAGCGGCGAGCGCGCCGCACACGATCAACTTCTTCATGATGTCCTCCTCAGAGATCGTAAGTAGTCACTGCCAACGGGCAGTCGTCATCGAAGTTCCGGTTGTTCCCGAACTCGCGAAAACGTCGTGCCATTTCGCTACAGCACCAATCCCTTCGCATCCGAAAGAATGCCAGGTTTTCCCGAATCGGAACCGCGCGCCGCGTCGAGGGTTTTGATCGACGTAGACATTTGGAGGTTTCAGATGAACAAGCGTTTATTCTTGGCCACGACAGCCGCAGTCGCCATCGCGACGTCGGCATTCGCCCAATCTTCTCCGAGCGCGTCGAATTCCAATCCGCCCGCTACGCAGCGCCAGCAGGATTCCACATCGACGACCCCGTCCTCTTCGACTTCGACACCGTCGTCTAACACCGCTTCGCAGCCCACTCCTTCGGCGAATTCGGCCCAGACGCAGTCTCCCTCCTCGACCGGTCAGACTGCAGCAGGCCAGTCGTCCAACTCCGGTACTGGCACCAACACTACGCAGGCGCCGTCCTCGAACAATTCAACGAACCAGGCCCAGACCAATCAGCCGTCGGGCCAGACCACGACGCCGTCCAGCCAGGCGCAGACCACCCCGCCGTCGAGCACGAACAATCAGACGCAGAGCGCCAATCCGCCCGCTTCAGGCACCAACCAGGCCCAATCGCCCACGGGGAGCGGATCGACCAACACCGCGCAGCAGCCGAACAATCAGCAGAACACGGCGGATCGTTCGTCGAACACCAACGTGAACGCGTCGGTGAACATCAACGACCAGCAGCGGACCCGCATAAGCGCGTCGATCTCCCACCTGAACGTGCAGCCGCTCACGAACGTGAACTTCTCCTTGTCGGTGGGCACCGTCGTCCCGCGCGACGTCCGCCTGCAGCCGCTGCCGGCCGAGGTCGTCGAGATCGTGCCGCAGTACCGCGGCTACAACTTCCTGCTGGTGAAGGACGAGATCGTCATCGTCGAGCCGTCCACCTACAAGATCGTGACGGTCCTGCCCTATTCCGGCCGTTCGACGGCCGCCGCGCCGGCGCGGACCGAGCAGCGCAAGGCGACGTTCACTGACAGCGATCGTGAAGTGATCCGCAAGCACGCCAGGACGCGCCCGGTGGAGCGCGAGAAGCGGGTGACCACCGGCAGCTCGGTCCGGACCGAAATCCGCACCGGCGAGCGCGTGCCGGAGGGCGTCGAGATCGAGGCCTTCCCGGAACAGGTCTATCGGGATGCTCCGACCCTTCGCGAGTACCGGTACATCAACCGGGACAGCCGCACCTACATCGTCGAACCCCATGAGCGCCGTGTCATCGAAGAGATCGACTGATCTCGCAGCGGAAGGAGAACGTCCGTGAAGACAATCGTGCTAGGAGCGATCACCGCCACTCTCGTCGCAGCATCTGCTAATGCCGCGCCCCTCGCCTCTGCGGCCATAGCGTCGAGCGAGCTTGGAGGCGTCGAGCAGGTCCGACTCGTCTGCGACGAGTACGGCCGCTGCTACCGCACCCGCGGCCCCCGTTACGTCCAGCGCTACTACGGCGGCGACGACGGCTATGTGGTCCGCCGGAGCTACGGCTACTATGGCGGGCCCGGCTACTACGACCGCGGCTACGGCTACTACGGCGGCGGCCCGAGCATAGGGTTCAGCTTCGGCACCCGAAGCTGGTGAACCAGACAAAGGGCCGCTCTTCGAGCGGCCCTTTCGCTGGCAATCTCGGGGGAATCAATGTCCGCTCTTGAAAACTTGATATTACAGAAGGAGCAATTGCTGACGCGACTCGAAGCCCATCCCGGCCCCAACGAGCGAGCTGAAATTCAGGCGCTGCTCGCCAAAATTGAAACCGCTCTCAAGCTGCTGGAGCCAGAGGGCGCTCCTCTGACGAGCGAAAAATAGGTCGTGCCCCGGCGGCCCTTATTGCTTGGCAAACCCACCATAGGATCATCAGTGCTCGACGTCTGCAATGGATCATGAGCGCCGTTTGGAAGGTCGGCCGGTTGCTTCCGGTCTATCCCGATAAGCCGACAACTGAGGACGTCGCACGAACTTCGCATTCGAGCAGGAGCAGACATGGCGGAGACCGGAGCGCGACTGGAGCCACCGGTTATGTCGGCGATCGTCAGCTCCGAGCGTCGGAGAATCGATCGCGATCAACCCGAAATCACGGCCCTGGACCGCCTATAGCTCCGGACCAGACAGCCCGACTTCTCGCTCAGCGCGAAGGACATTGCCATAGAGACTGCTGATCCATTGTCTTCCGCTCGAGGTTACATTCAAATAGCGGATGGCGGTTTGGATGTGCGGCGCGACCTTGGTCCAGTAGAACTGAGGATATTTGTACACGACGTCCGCGGGCGTGGTGTATCCGAGCGATTTGTTGAGTCCTATCTCCTCGAACTCGTAGAACAGCGCATTTGATTTCTTCATGTAGTTCGGATCGCCGAGCTGACCGATCAGGTCCGCGGCGCGAAGCAACAAACCCTCCTCCTCGTCGAGATCATCCTTGAGTTCGTTCGCTGACGCGTCCGCATAGGGAAAACGAGTGTATTCGATGGCTTGGGCAACGCGAGCGGCGTCAATTTCGTCAACTGCGTCAAGACGCTCCACGGCGAATAATTTCGAGCGGTCGACATGATAGGGCGCAAGCGCTGCATCGGAGGAGCCGATCGGTAACTCAACCGTTCGGCCGGTACCATCAACCACATAGGCACCGTCCTGGTCTCCGTGAATGATGCCCCGAACGTAGCCAATGTCGTGAAGCAAGCATGCCAGGATGAAGTGAGCATAGTCGCTAGCCGTCGTTGGCCTGAGAAGGGAGCGCCCGATCAGGATGTCGTGCCCCACCAGCGTGACCAACAAGGTGTGCTCGACGTTGTGGTAGAGCGCATCGCTGTTACCAATACATTCCAGAGCCAGCTTTGCTGCATAGGGCAGCAATTCCGGCAAGCTGGCGTGGGACGAGCCGAAGCGACCGCTTGTCTCCGAGATCAGGAACGCTCCGAGCGCCTGGGACGTCAGTTCTGGGATTGTGATCATGAGCCAATCTCTCACTTTGGTCGCCGAACCTTCAGAGGGCCTTCTGCAGGATCGGGAGGGAGAGGACGACATCAACAATGTGAAGCCGAAGGATGGGTGATAATTGACTTAGATCAACGGCAGCGACGCCGCACGACGCGTGTGCCCAGTAGCGACTTCCGCTGAGGATCAATCGCGTCCGTTCGCTCCGGTCAAAGTGGCGTCCGATTTACCACTAACGGCCGACATCGTGGCTTCAGGCGGAATTCGTCGCGACGCGGACGGGAAACGCGGATCAAGAACGGAATCTCCGATTGAAGAAGCCGGACGCCCGAAACATTGCGCTGTTGCCAGCGCTGTAAGGGCAGCGTCACTTATGCGCGAACGGACGTTGCGATTGATCCCACAGTGACGGCGCTCGAATCCGAGCCAGCCATCCTCCTCGCGACCTCGCAAACCGCTTGACCGCAGCGCCATCATGTAACATACAAAGTTACATGAGGCGAGACAGTCGACTATCCGGCGTGCTGCACGTCCTGCTGCACATGGCGCAGCAGCCTGGCCCGTTCACGTCCGAGACGCTGGCGAAGGCGATGGACACCAACCCTGTCGTGATCCGCCGCATCATGGCGGGCCTGCGGCAGCTTGGTTACGTCCGCTCCGAGAAGGGGCACGGCGGCGGCTGGACGCTTGCCTGCGATCTTTCGAAGGTGACGCTGCGCGATGTCTATGCCGCGCTTGGCAGTCCGTCGCTGCTGGCGATGGGCAACCGGACCGAGGCGCCGGGCTGTCTCGTCGAGCAGGCCGTCAATGCCGCGCTCGATCAGGCCTTTTACGACGCCGAAGCGCTGCTGCTGTCGCGCCTCGGCGAGGTGACGCTGGCGATGCTGGGCGATGATTTGCGCAAGCGGCTCGGGTCTCGAAAGATCCACCACATCGGCGCGCATGGCGCGTGACCGGCTCCATTCACGGGGACAACATCATGACCGACATTCAAGCCGCATTCTCGGACCCGCAATTCGTGGCTCGATATACCGAGGGGCCACGGCGGTTCGTGCCGGGCTACGACGCCATGCAGTCCATGGCGTCGATTCTGCTGGCCGAAAGCGTCCCCAGCGATGGGCAGGTGCTCGTCCTCGGCGCCGGCGGCGGCCTGGAGCTCAAAGCCTTTGCACAGGCGCATCCCGGTTGGCGCTTCGACGGCGTCGACCCCTCCGGGCCGATGCTGGCGCTGGCCGGGCAGACCCTGGGAGAGCTCGCACCACGTGCGCGCTTTCATCAAGGCTACATCGATGATGCCCCGGAGGGACCGTTCGACGGCGCCACCTGCCTCCTGACCCTCCACTTCGTGGATGTCGCCGAACGACGCCGGATCGCCTTTGAGGTCCGCCGCCGGCTCAAACCGCGCGCACCGTTCGTGGTCGCGCATCTGAGCGCCCCCGATGGAGAGAAGGAACGTCCGCTGTGGCTGGCGCGGTACTCGGCGTTCCTGGCTGCATCCGGCGTCGAGCCGGAGCAGGCCGCGGCCGCACAGGATGCCGTCAGCAACCATCTGCAAATTCTGGCCCCCGCTCACGACGAGGTGATCTTGCGCGAGGCGGGCTTCTCCGAGCCGACGCTGTTCTACACCGGCTTCGCCTTCCGCGGCTGGGTGGCTTACGCCTGAGGCAATCATCTGCACGGCTTTGCCGGGAGCTGGCGGTCTGCGCAGCGATTGTCAGCCTGCCGTTTCGCTGGCTGCACAAAGCGGCGCTTGCGCCAAACGGCTCGCTTGCGAAGCAAAATCCTCGAACGCTGCGACCGCATCGCGCATGTTGTGACAGCCGCGACTGTCGAGCGAGGCATGAACGCTGAGGTCGAACAGCTCCATCCAGAACAACGGGCTCTCGGGCAGTCCCGCCCCAAGCGCTTCGAACATGCTGATCTCGCAATCCCCGACCCGCTCGAGGGCAACCGACCGGGAGCCATGGGCGATATGAGGAATTGCGAGCAACGTTCCGTAGCCTCGTAAAATCTTCACGTTGATGGGCGGCGCAGCGCCGTCACTGCTGGACATCAAGGCCATCGTAGCTTTCGGGGAAAGGGGTTGCCCCGAGAACGCAAGACCAGTCTGAGGGGCAGACAAGCGATTTAAGTCACACGCCCACCCGTTTCTTGTTATCGTGAGCCAATAAGTTGATTTTTCATGCCGTGGTCACGATCGGCGAGCCCAAGGAGCGAGGCCCGCAGCGGCAACGACGAAAGGGTTCGGTGTGCCGGCTGCCCATTCGCCCCATTTTGAAACAATGCCCAGTGCGACCGGCGGAATCGCCCGCCTGGTATGGGCACGCCTGCAGGACGCCGGCATCGAGGCGAACGGTCTGCTGTCCAGGGCCGGATTGACTCTCAAGCAGATCGAGGATCGCAAGGCGCGCCTGAGCGCCGAGAGCCAGATCAGGTTTCTGGAACTTGGGGCCGAGGCGCTGCGCGACGACCACCTCGGCTTTCACCTCGCAAGAGACTTCGACCTTCGTGAAATTGGCCTGCTCTATTACGTGGCGGCATCCTCCGGCACGATCGCCGAAGCCTTCGCAAAGGCCGAACGCTATTGCCGTCTCGCCAACGAGGGGATCTCGCTGCGATTCGCGGCGAAAGAGATGACGATCACGCTGAGATATGTCGGCGTGGAACGGCGCTCGGACCAGCACCAGATCGAATTCTGGCTGACTTCAATCATTCGCATGAACCGCGCCCTGACCAATCGCCGCCTGATCCCGAGCCGGCTCAAAGTGGTCCATCGCCGTCGAACGACGCCCGCAGAGGTCAGATCGTTCCTGGGGCGCGAGATCGAGTTCGGGTCCGATGTCGACGAGATCGCGTTCCCGGTATCCGTGGGGCCGATGCGGATCGAAAGTGCCGACCACTACCTGAACGATCTGCTGGTGACGCATTGCGAGCAGGCGCTCGCACACCGGAAATCCGTCGGAGTCCCGCTCAGATCGAGCGTCGAGAATGCAATCGCCCCATTGCTCCCGCATCGTGAGGCACGGGTCGAAGAGATCGCCCGCCGCCTGGGGATGAGCCATCGCACGCTGGTGCGGCGCCTCGCTTTGGAGGGACTGACCTTCAGTGGCATCCTTGACGAGATGAAGATCGACCTTGCCAAGAGCTATCTGAAGAACGATGGACTGCCTATTTCACAGACCGCCTGGCTGCTCGGCTACGGAGAAGTCAGCGCGTTCACCCACGCGTTCAAGCGCTGGACCGGAATGACGCCGAGGCAATGGCGCGCCACTGGGGATCCCAAGCACGCCACTGGCCCCGGCGATACGCCGCTCCACGCAAAGCCCGCACCTTCGAACTCCTCCCGGAGCTGACAGAAGACGGAAATGTCCGTCGCTTTTATCCGCGCTTCCTCACCGATCCACCGGCATCCCCGCCCCTCGATGATACCGGCTCGAGAAAAACACCAGCGGCGTGGTCTCGCGATAGTCGCAAGCCGAGACTTCCGCGATGATCAGCGTGTGGTCACTGACGTCGACGTGGCGCGTGACCTCGCAGGCGAACCAGGCCATGCAGCCGGACAAGCGCGGCAGTCCGTCCACGATATCGTAGTCGGGAGCGACACCGCTGTTCGGCTGGCTCGCGAAATGCAGTGACAGGTCCCGGCCATGGTCCGGCAGCACGTTGACGCAATAGCGGCCGGTCGCCGAGATCGCGCGGTGCATGCGTCCCGGCATGACCGAGACCAGCACGGTCGGCGGCGACAGGCTGACGGTGACGAAGCTGTTCGCGGTCATGCCGCAGACGCGGCCGTGCTCGTCCAGCGCGGTCAGCACCGCGACACCGGTCGCAAAGCGCGAGGCGGCTTCGCGGAAGAAGGCCGGATTGGCGCGCTGCATGTCACTTGCCGTCCGCATCGGTCCTCACGCAATGGCCCTGGCCGGCTGCGATGGCGCCGACATGCGCTCAATCCAGGCCCGGATGCGCTGCGGCGTGGAGATGCGGTCCCACTGCCGGTCCGGGTAGTTGAAGTTCTCGGTGAACTCGTTGGCCAAAGCCGGGTTCTGGCTCATCGCGCCGATCAGCATGCCCAGCGCTTCGGTCGGCGGCTGCAGCATCACATTGGTCCAGCGCGAGGCCGCCAGCACGCGGTCCTGCCGCTTCAGGTCGATCTTCTCGCACAGGCGCGCATCACACGCGTCGGAATTGACGATCTCCTCGCCGAGCACGAAGGCCGCATAGGAGGCCACATTGGCGCCCTGCCCCATCATGGGATCGACGATGGCATGGACGTCGCCGAGCGCGATCGCGCATTTGCCGTCGTCGAACGCGACCACTGTGTTGCGCACGGTCGGGACCACGCCGCCCTGCAGGAGATCCTGCGGCTGCGCGAGGTCGAAACGCGCGGTGTCGATGCGGTCATAGGTGGTCGGGTGATGCTTCTCCAGCTTGCCGAGCAGGACCTTCAGGAAGTGCTTCGGGTTGTCGTCGTAGCTGAGGCTCGCCAATTCCTCCATGTCGCCGCCCGGTACGTTCTCCATCAGCAGCGCGTTGGCGATGCCGCCGAAGGTGACGGTGGGGATCACGATCATCTCGCCATGGCCGGGCGACACCGAGAGCGTGACGTTCATGGGATCGGGCTGCCGCACGCCGGTGTAGAGCCCGACGCACAACCGCCGTTGCGGCTGCGAATAGGGCGTGTGCTCGGGACGATAGGTGAAGAGCTGGCCGAGCGGGCCCTTGCCGGTCGAGACGACCAGCAGGTCGAAACGGGCAACCAGCGGACGGATGTCGCGCTCCTCGATCCGCCTGTACTCGATCTTGCCGCCCCGCTTCGTAAAATCCTGCATCAGCGCGGGAAGATAGATCCGGTAATCGACGGCACGGCTCGGCTTCGAGAAGTCGCCGCGAAAGCTGAGCGGCTGCGGAAAATTGAAGACGTGATCGTGGTAGTGATAATAATCCTTCGGATCGGTCCAGTGATTGACGCCAAGATAGTCCTCGCGCGCGATCGTCACGTGATGATGCGCGACGGTGTTGAGCAGCCGGATGCCGCGGTACTCCTCCGGCGGCCGGTCGGTGATGATGGTGGCGTCGACGCCGTGCTTTTGCAGATAGAGCGCGAGATGCAGGCCGGCGATTCCGGCGCCGACAATTCCGATATGGCGTGCCACGTTGGTCTCCTCCCTGATCTGCTTGTTTGGGGGAAGCCTAGCGGCCCGCCGGATTGCGCACTATGGAATATATGGGATATAATTTATTCCAGATCGGAATGAATCATGGACCGGATCGATTGCCTGCGCGCTTTCGTTCGCACCCTCGAGGGCGGCAGCTTCTCGGCGGCGGCCAGGGAGCTCGGCATCGGCCAGCCCGCCATCAGCAAGCGCATCGCGATGCTGGAGAGCGAGTTCGGCACGCAGCTGTTCTCGCGCACGACGCGCACGCTGAAGCCAACGGCCGAAGCGCACCGCATCTACGATCTCGCGCGCCAGATCCTCGACAGCTTTGACATGGCGCGGTCGAGCGTCGAGCAGTCGGCGCCACGCCCCAGCGGCACGCTCCGGATCGGCGTGCCCTCGTCATTCGGACGGCGCTACATGATGCCTGTGATCGCCGACTATGTGCGGCACTATCCGGAAGTGCGGGTCGACATCCGCTTCAGCGAGCGGTTCGTCAATCTCGTGGAAGAGGGCATCGAGCTGGCGCTGCGGATCGGACACCTGGAGGCGAGCACGCTGGTCGCGCGCCGGCTCGGCACCGTGCAGCGCTATCTGGTCGCGACCCCCACCTATCTGCACGGCCGCCCGCTGCCGCGGACGCCCGACGATCTCAGCTCGCACCAGTGCATCGTCTATTCGCGGATGTCGCCGGCGCACCAATGGGCCTTCGAATCCGAGCATGGCCGCCACGTCGCGTCCATCAACGGCCCCATTCACGTCGACGATGCCGATGCGATGCAGGAGGCGACGATGCAGCATCTCGGCATCGCCATCCTGCCCGGGTGGAATGCGGCGGACGGTCTTCGCAGCGGCGAGCTCGAACATGTGCTGCCGGACTACACGATCGCAGCGCTGCCGCTGCATGCGGTCTATCCGGAGACGCAATGGATGTCGCTCCGCGCGCGCAGCTTTCTGGATCTCCTGGTCGCGCGCGCCGAGCACTTTATGCCGATCTCGCCGCATACCCGGGCCGCCCGCGCTGGCGGTTGACGCCGTCTCCGCCATCATTAAATGACGCGGATGAAAAAAATCGGATTTCTGTCCTTCGGACACTGGACGCCCTCGCCGCAATCGCAGACCCGCTCTGCCAGCGACACGCTGCTGCAATCCATCGAGCTTGCGGTCGCGGCGGAAGAACTGGGCGCGGACGGCGCCTATTTCCGCGTGCATCATTTCGCGCGCCAGCTCGCCTCGCCCTTTCCGCTGCTTGCGGCCGTCGGGGCGAGGACGAGCAAGATCGAGATCGGCACCGCCGTGATCGACATGCGCTACGAGAACCCGCTCTACATGGTGGAGGACGCAGGCTCCGCCGACCTCATCGCCGGCGGGCGGCTGCAGCTCGGCATCAGCCGCGGCTCGCCGGAGCAGGTGATCGACGGCTGGCGCTATTTCGGCTACCGGCCGGCCGAGGGCGCGAACGATGCCGACATGGGCCGGCGCCATGCCGAGGTCTTCCTCGACCTCCTGCGCGGCGAAGGTTTTGCCGAGCCCAATCCGCAGCCGATGTTTCCCAATCCGCCGGGCTTGTTGCGCCTGGAGCCGCATGCGGCGGGCCTGCGCGAGCGAATCTGGTGGGGCGCCGGCTCGAACGCCACCGCGGTATGGGCTGCGAAGCTCGGCATGAACCTGCAGAGCTCGACGCTGAAGAACGACGAGACCGGTGAAGCTTTTCACGTGCAGCAGGCCGCGCAGATCCGCGCCTATCGCGCGGCGTGGAAAGAGGCCGCCCACAGCCGCGAGCCCCGCGTCTCCGTCAGCCGCAGTATCTTCGCGCTTATGGACGATCGCGACCGCGCCTATTTCGGCAGAAGTGGCGAAGGCGAGGACCAGATCGGCTTCATCGACCCGCAAACGCGCGCGATCTTCGGCCGGAGTTACGCAGCCGAGCCGGATGCGCTGATCGAGCAGCTGCGGCAGGACGAGGCGATTGCCGAGGCCGATACGCTGCTGCTGACGATCCCGAACCAGCTTGGCGTCGACTATTGCGCCCATGCGATCGAGGCGATCCTGACGCATGTCGCGCCGGCGCTGGGGTGGCGTTAGGTCTCCGTTCGAGCCCACAGGAGAACTGCGCTTGCCAAGACAGAACTTCTCGTCCGGTTATGCATTTGAGGACGCGTACGGATATTCGCGAGCCGTCCGCGTCAGAAACCAGGTCTTCGTATCCGGCACGACGGCCCGCCCGCCGGAGCTGGATGGTGATGCCTATATGCAGGCGAAAGCCACGCTGGCGATCATCGCCGACGCGCTGGCCGGGACCGGCGCGGACATGCGGCACGTCGTTCGTACAGTGGTGTACCTCATCGACATGGCAGACACGGGGCATGTTGCCCGAAGCCTTCGATCAAGTCCGTCCGGCGAACACGCTTGTCCAGGTCGGCGCCCTCACGCCCGCCTCCGCACGGGTCGAGATCGAGGCAACGGCGGTCATCCAC
>NZ_LWIG01000001.1:231295-232881 GCF_002068095.1 Bradyrhizobium sacchari
CCGCCGCAGCGCTCAGCTGATGTTCAGAAGTATCCGCCCCGATTCGCCGCTGCGCATCAGATCCAGCGCGTCGTTGATGTCGTCGAGCGCGAACTCGTGGGTGACGATGCCGCGGTAATTGACCTTGCCGGCCTCGTCGAGGCGAACCAGGCGCGGGATATCGCGCGCCGGCTGGCATTGCCCGCCTTCCGAGCCCTTCAGCACCTTGTCGAAATGCAGCGGCAGTGTGTAGATCTCGACCTTCTCGCGGGGAACGCCGACGAGGATGCAGCGGCCTTTCCTGGCGGTGACCTCGTAGGCGAGCTCGATCAGCGGCCTGACGCCGGTGGTCTCGACGACCTTGTCGGGTCCGTCGGGCCCCGTGATGGCGCGAACCGCGGCGGCGACATCCTTCACCGCCTCGGAGTTGATGGTGTGGGTGGCGCCGAACTGCCTCGCCATCTCCAGCTTGTTGTCGAGGCGATCGATCGCAATGACCGGATGAGCGCCGACCATCGCGGCGAATTGCACGATGTTCAGGCCGACACCGCCGACGCCGAACACGACGACGGCTTCGCCGATGGCGATCTGCGCATCGTTGTTGACGACGCCGAGCGCGGTCGTCACCGCGCAGCCGAGCAGCGGCGCGCTCGTGCGATCGATCGAATCCGGCACGGGCGTGACGCGGTTCTCCGACACCACGGCATAGTCATTGAAGGTGGTGACCCAGCCCGCGTTGAGCCGCCTGCCGCGCCAGGAATAGACCGGCGTGTTGGACTGGACGCCCCTGCCCGGCCGCCAGTGCATGACGACGGTGTCACCCTCCCTGCAGGAGACGACGCCGGGGCCGGTTTCGACGACGGTCGCCAGCGCTTCGTGTCCGAGCAGGTGAGGCAGAAACTTGTCGACGCCCTTGACGGCGTCGATCTCGTTGATCTGCGCGCCGCAGATGCTCGAGGTGTGCACATGCACAAGCACCTGGCCGTGCTCGAGCGCATCCGGCAGGGTGAATTCGTCGACGATCAGCGGCTTGCCCGATTCGACGAGAATCGCAGCCTTTGCGGTCTTGATATCCATGAGGCGCGCCCGGTCACTCGAAATAGATGAATTCGTAGTCGCCGGTGTAGCCGAGCTTTCCGTACAGCCAGATCCATTCGGAGGTGTGCAGGATGGATTCCGCCGTCAGCGCCCAGCATTCGAGGTTGTGCAGCTCGGCGACGTTCCGGTAGCCCTCGACCATGACGTATTTGTTCTTGCCGACCCGCTCGATCTCGTTGAGCGCCGCGTCGAGCTCGTAGAGCCTGAGATTGTGCAGGGTGCCGAGCGAAATGACGAGATCGAAACTGTCGTCGCCATAGGGATAGACGTCCTGGGCGCGATAGTTGAACAGATACGGCCTGACCTGTTCGTGCGAATTCTCGAGACCGTGCTTTGATATGTCGAAGCCGGTGACCTTCAGCCCCGGCAGGATCTTCTGCATCTCGTACAGCAGAAAACCCTTGCCGCAGCCGACGTCGAGCACGCTGGAGCCGTCCTTCAGGCCGTAGGTCTCGATCAGCGCCTTGGCGACCGGCGCCCAGCGTCCCTCGATGAAGCGGTAGCCGCCA
>NZ_LWIG01000001.1:232894-234277 GCF_002068095.1 Bradyrhizobium sacchari
GGTCGCCGTCCCAGTAGTCGGCCTCGTATTCCCGCGCCTTCAGCGAGCAGCCGATCTTGTCGTCGTTCATGCGGCCCATGTAGTCGCGCTTGGTCGCAGCATGCAGTGGCATAACGATATTCAGCAGTCGTCCCATTGAGCCCTCGGATTCCATCACGCGCTGTCTTGGGGCCCGGGGGCCTTGCGTCGTGAACCGCGACTCAACCCTAGCACTTTCGCCGGCGGGCTATCGTTGTTTCAGATCAATGGCCGGACATGAGCGGCGCGCCCGCCGCTATTGCACCTCGATGTTCGCGTCCTTGACCAGCTTGCGCCAGCGGTCCTCCTCCTGCCGGACATAGCGATCGAGCTCTTCCGGCGCGCTGCCGACCATGATGAGGCCTTCGTTGGCCTCCAGCTGCTTGAAAGCACCGGACTGAACGGCCTTCGCGACCGCCTGATTGAGGCGCGCGATCACCGGCGCGGGCGTCTTGGCCGGCGCGTACAATCCGTACCAGGATTCGGCGGCGTAGCCGGGCACCCCGGCCTCGGCGACAGCCGGCAATTGCGGGAATGCGGCCGAACGCTCGGCGGATGTGACAGCGAGCGCGCGGAGCTGGCCCGCAGCCACCAGCGAGGCTGCGCTTGCCACGGTGGTGAACATCACGTCGATTTGCCCGCCCAGCAGGTCGCTGATCGCAGGCGCCGCGCCTTTGTAGGGCACCGCCGTCATCTTGACCTTGGCCATGGAGTTGAACAGCTCGCCGGCGAGATGGGCCGAGGTACCGGTGCCGAACGTGCCGAAATTCAGCTTGCCAGGATTGGCTTTGGCTTCAGTGATCAGATCGGCGATCGAGTTGATTTTGGAGGCCGGGTTGACGACGACGATATTGAAGGAGCGTGCGATCAGCGAGACCGCCGCAAAATCCTTGTGCGGATCGAACGGCAGCTTGTTGTACAGGCTCGGATTGACCGCGTGCGCGAAGGTCGCCATCAGCAGCGAATAGCCGTCGGGCTCGCTGGTGGCGACAGTCTGGGTTCCGATGATGGTCCCGGCGCCGGGCTTGTTCTCGATGATGACCGATTTGCCGAGGTCCGTCTGGATCTCCTGTGCGGTCGTTCGCGCGATGATGTCGGTCCCGCCACCTGCAGCGAAGGGCACCACGATCTTGATGATCTTGTCGGGATATTCGGCCCGCGCCGGCGCAACACCAAGCCCCGCGACGATCGGCAAGACAGCGCAGGCGAGGATGGCGCGGTTCAGCCGGCGCCGCACGGCGAAACGCTTCGCGCGCGTGCCGTCGTGATTGATGATTTCGCGAGTGGCCATCTGGAACTCCATCCGATCTTGTTCAGACATCGAGAACGACCAATCCGTCGGCCGCCTTCACGCCCTGACCCGCC
>NZ_LWIG01000001.1:234312-240104 GCF_002068095.1 Bradyrhizobium sacchari
ATTGATCTCGGCCTCGGTGAGGCGGTCGGCGAGCTGCGCAACCATCTGCGAGAAAGCGACGACCGCTGCGGCAAGCGCTTCGACATCGCATTTCGCCCGTCCCCGAAAACCGTCCAGCAGGGGCCAGGTGACGAGGTCGCGCGCCATTGCTCTGGCCTCGACCAGGCTGAGACCGCCTTGCGGCGGAAGCAGACGCATCGTCGTGTCCTTGAACAGCTCGGCGGCGACGCCGCCCATTCCGAGGAGGATTGCGGTGCCCAGGGGATCGCGATGCATCCCGAGAATGATTTCAACGCCGCCTGAGATCATCTCCTGAACCAGGAACTGGCCGGGTCGCGTCCCGGTCCTGAGCGCGACCTCGTCAGCCATCGCCGTCAGGCGGCCGCCGATCGTCTCCGCCGTCAGGTTGACCGCGACGCCGCCGACGTCGCTCTTGTGCGCGATCTGGCGCGAGAGAATCTTGAGCACGACCCGGCCGCCGAGGTCACGCGCCGCCTGCTCCGCTTCTTGGGGCGTTGCGACCACCTTCTCCGCCGCGATAGGAATACCAAAGCGGGCGAACAGCGCCTTGGCCTGTGCCTCGTCCAGCGGTCCCGCCGGAAAATCGCTGACATCGGCCGTCATCTCGATCGCGCCGGAGATCTGGAGCTGCTCCGGCATTTTGGCCTGCAACAGTCCGTCGAGCGCAGCGGCACAGCTCTCGGCGGAGGTGTAGGCCGGGGCGCCTCGCCGGGTGAGGACGGAGACCACGTCGGGCGCGTAGGGACTGACATAGGCAATGACGGGCTTGTCGCTGAGCGGCAGGCAGTCGTGAATGGCATCGGCCCACAGAGCCGGCGATCCCACGGCTGACGAGCCGGCAATGACGACCAGCGCATCGTAGCAGGAACTTGCGAGCAGGATGCGGATTGCGCCGCGCAGCAGATCCGGCTGCAGACCGGCCAGGGTCACGTCGATCGGATTGCGGTCGAGCATGGCGTGCGATCCCGACTGCAAGGCGCGCAATCGCGCGGCGGTGTCCGCATCGGGGGCGGGCGTTGTAAAGCCGGCGACGCCCAGGCTGTCGGAGACGATCGTGCCGGCGCCGCCGGTCGAGGTGAGGATCGCGACACGCTTGCCGGAGAGCTTCCGTCCCGCGCTGACGGCTGCGGGAATGTCGAGCAGGTCTTCGAACGTCTTCGCACGGATCACGCCGAGCTGCCTGAACAGGGCATCATACATGCGGTCGGAGCCCGCAAGCGCTCCCGTGTGCGAGACGGCCGCCTTTGCACCCGCCTCCGATCGCCCGATCTTGAACGCGACAATTGGCTTGCCTGCCCGGCGCGCCTTGAGGACCGCTTCCCGGAAGCGGGATGGATTGCGGATCGCCTCGATATAGAGCGCGATGACTTTGGTCGCGCTGTCGTCGGCAAGGAAGTCGATGATGTCGGCGAGCTCGAGATCGGCTTCGTTGCTGGTCGACACCAGCTTGGACAGTCCTACCCCGCGCGCCGCAGCGCGCGACAGGACGGCGCCGAGAATGCCTCCGCTTTGCGAGATCAGCCCGATCGGGCCTGCCGGAAACTGATCCATCGCCAGCGCGCCGGAGGCTGACAGCACGATATTGTCGGTGAGATTGACGAGGCCGATCGTGTTCGGCCCGAGCAGGCGCATGGACCCGGCGGCTTGCATGAGCTGCTTCTGGCGCGCGGTGCCTTCCGCCCCGGTTTCGGTGTAGCCGCTGGCGAGGACGATCGCCGCCGCCGTGCCGCGCTCTGCCAATTCGCGCACCGCGGTGTGGGCGCGCTCGGCGCCGAGCAGGACAATGCCGACGTCGGGTACATCAGGCAGCGACGCGATGTCGACGTAGCATTTCAGACCGCCGATTTCCGCGACCTTGGGATTGACGGGATAGATCGCTCCCGCAAAGCCGTGCTTCTGGAGATAGGAGACGGGCCGCCCCGACGTCTTGCTCGGGTCTGCGGACGCGCCGATGATTGCAACGCTGCGCGGCCGGATCAGGCGTTCGATCGCGTTCATCGCTCAATCCTTCGAGGAGGCTTGCGCGAGGAACGCCGTCACGGCGTCGCGATGCTCGGCGCTGGTGTAGCAGATGGCCTGCGCCTGACTGCCGAGATTGAAGATATCGTGCGCGGAGTGCTCGAAGGTCTCGTTCAGGATCTTCTTGCTCAACGCCAGCGCGGTCGGAGACCCCTCTGCCAGCTCGGCCGCCCAGGCCTGCGCGGCCGGCAGCAGCTCGGCCGCGGCCACCTTGCGATCGACGATGCCGAGCGCAAGCGCTTCGTCGGCATCGACGACGCGCCCGGTGAAGATCAGCTCCTTTGCCCTGGGAAGCCCGACCCGGCGCGGCAGGAAATACAGCCCGCCACCGTCGGGGATCAAACCACGCTTGATGTAGGACCAGGTGAATTTCGATCGTTCCGTGCCCATGACGAAGTCGCAGGCGAGCGCCGTGTCGGCACCAAGGCCCGCCGCGGCGCCGTTGACGGCAGCGATGGTCGGTTTCGGCAGGCCGAGCAGCAGCGATTGCACGTGATGCACGCCCTGCTGACGGCTCCATCCGTTGAATGCGACCTCCCCCTGCGGCGCCTCGAGCCGGCGCTTCATGCCGCTGATGTCGCCGCCGGCACAAAAGGCATTGCCGCGCCCCGTCAGCACGAGGGCCTTGATCGCCTTGTCGCGGGACACGGTTTCGAGGGCGCCTGCGAACTCGGCGCGCATCTCGTCGCTCATGGCGTTGCGGCGTTCCGGGCGGTTGAACGCGATGGTCGCGACGCCGGCCTCGACGGAAAATTCGATGAGCTGATAAGACATGGCAAGCTCCGCGTGGGCTCCCGAATGCCGATCAGGCCGTGCCGTTTCCTCGTCGAGCCGTGCGCGGCCAGGCATTCTTCTTGTCGTCGCCTATAGCGGCTTGCAACCGCTCGAACATCCCCCTAATTCCACTGAGTGGAAATGCGAAGGAGGCCGATTTGGCGCAGGCGCGCAGATATGCGGGCGGGGTCGATGGCAACCGGTCGCTCGAAAGAGGCATCGAGATCCTCAGGGCGTTCCGGCCCGGCGTCGATACGCTCGGCAACGGCGAGATAGCGGAGCGAACAGGCTTGCCGCGATCCACCGTCAGCCGGCTGACGCGAACGCTGGTCAATTCCGGGATGCTCGACGAAGTCCGCACCGAGCGGAGCTACCGCCTTGCCGCATCGGTCATCAGCATCGGCCACGCCATGCGGACGGGATCACCCGTGCTCAATACGATCGGAGCGATGATGCGGGCCGAGTCGGCGAAGCGCCGGCTGAATGTCGGGCTCGCGACCGCTGATAGAACCATGATGGTCTATCTGGAGTCGATCCGCTACAGCCCGCGCGCGGCGCTGCGCAACGTGGTCGCCGGCCAGCAGGTCCCGATGGAGCTGACATCGCTCGGCCGCGCATACCTCGCCGGCATTGCCGAGCCCGAGCGCGAGCGATTGCTGAAACTGTTCAAACGGCGCAGCACGGCTGCCACCAAGGCGCTGCTGGCCGACGTCAGAAGATCGATCAGCGCCGTCGAGAGCGACGGCTTTTGCGCGGTGTCGTGGCAGCCCGCCGTTCTCGCCGTCGCAACGCCCATCGTGCTCGAGGGGCTTCCGGTCTACGCACTCAACATGAGCCTGCAAAATGTCGACCGGTCCGACGCGCTGGCGAGCGAAATCGGCTCGTATCTCAACGCCTTCGCGGCCAAATGCAAGGAAGCGCTGGCGGGCCGTGAACCCGAATGAAGCGGTGGCCGACGAAGAGGGACGCGTCTGGCGCCTGCTGTTGTCGAGCGACATATGAGAAAGCGAACGTCCTTGGTGGTTCTCGTTGCGGCCCTGCCGCTGCTGTCCGCGTGCGGACAGCCGGTGCCTGAGGACAAGGCCGCCTATGTCGGCGAGTGGCACGCGCCGGCGATGGATGTCGAGCTGACCAGGGACGGGATCGTCCACTACAAGCGCGTCACGGACGGCACCAGGATCGGCGAGGTCACGACCACGATCAATGCCCCGCTACGTCGGTTCGAGGGTGACAATTTCGTCGTCGGAATTCTATTCCTGTCGACGACATTCGAGGTGTCGACGCCGCCTCACCAGGAGGCGGGGACATGGAAGATGGTGGTCGACGGCGTGGAGCTGACCCGCGCGCGATAGCACGACGTATCTGCGGAAACACGCGTCAGGTCCGCCCGCGATATCCAGCTAAGCGACGGGCGCGACTAATTTTTCGCGTTCCGCCTCTTGCTCGCTCCCCTGAGCGGGGTCGCCGGCGTGGCAGCCGGATTCACCCAGCCTGCCATCTGCAGACAGGTGAGCAGATCGACATAGCTTTGTATTCCTGCTGCGGCAGCCTCGCCTTCGCAACTGTCGCGCGCGGGATTCGGAACGGTCAGCCAAGTCGAACTTAGCTGTTGCTGCGCAATTGTTTCGTCACGCACGCATTCGCCGGCGTCCTGCGCAAGGGCGAGCCCTGACGCTTTGTCGTCAGCGGAGACGTCCCTGCAAAGGGCTTCCACATCGAAGATGGGCACACGGTCTGAAATCGGTATCGCGGGCTGGCCAAGAAGCGACAGCGCCAAAAATGCTGCTTTCATGAGATCCTCTCCCTTAGATCGGGTTGGACAGGGCAGCTCTTTGGGAGGTTAGGCCTGGTTTGTTTCCGGCCGGCTTCGCCTGGCCGGCAAATGGTTTCGTCCTTGCCTGAACCGTGCGATGGCCGGCAATGTCACGCGGCGTCGTTACAGTTTTCCATAGACGCGCCCGGCGACCGCCTTCAGGCGCTCGACCGAGCCGGACTCCGGATGCGGCTTGACCGGCGCGAACAGGATCGAGGCCTGCCTGCCGTTCTTCCAGACAAAGATGTTGACGGCATTGCCATTGCCCTTGGTGCAGGAATGCTCGCCAAAGGCTTCGCTGCCGAGCTCGGGGATCGCCACGTGCTGGCACGGGCCCCGGCGCTTCATCATGCTAATGACCGTGGCGCGCGACATGTCGATCACACCGACGGTCATGGTGTTGGCCTCGCGATCGAACATCATGCAGCTGCCCGCGCCGGTCCGCTGCACGGTCAGGGTGCTCTTGTCGAGAAAGCCGTCGGCATCGGCGGAAGTCAGCCACTCGCAATTGCCGAACCGCTCACTGCTCTTGCCCACGCTCGCGATGGCGACGCGCGCGGCTTCGGTGATCGGTCCGAGCAGCGCATCGTCGGCGCGGCGGCCGATCGGATAGACGCTGATCTGCAGAATGTAATCGCCGGACAAGGCGACGAGCGAGGCCTCCTGGCGCTCTGCGCCGGCGGCGGTCGTTCCGCCCTGGCCTTCGTCGCCGATCCCGGACACCGCGTTAAGCGGCATGCGCTCGCCAAGCGTCTTGACGAAGGTCACGTACAATTCCCTGGCGCGGTCCTTGTCGGGATTGCGGAACACGGTGAGCATCATCGTGTCGCCGCGCCCGGCCTGGTAGATGCAGCCGCGGCCATCCTGATTTGAAATCAGCGACCATTTGAGCGCCGGCATCGCACCGGCGAGCTCCTTGGCGCTGATGAAGGGGCAGGTTTCGGCCGCGCGCGCGGGAAGCACCGGAACGGCTGCGAATGCAAGGAAAAGGACGAGGCCGGAGAGCAGACGGTCGATGGTGTGCATGGGCTACTTACTACCGCAAATGGCGCGCCATTCAGAATGAAATCACGACCTCATACACAATTGAAATTCCTCGTCATTTGCAGGCCGTTGATCGACAGCGACCGCGCCGCCGGTCTGCTGGCGGTACCGGATGGTTCCC
>NZ_LWIG01000001.1:240150-310093 GCF_002068095.1 Bradyrhizobium sacchari
GTGGCGGCACCGCAGGATTGCGTGCACCATGGCAGCCGATTCGAACGTCGTGGACGCTTGCGGCGCCCATCCTGGTGCCGCGGACGATTTCGGTGTCGAGGAGGACCTCATGCGTAAGCCCCAACGCAATCCCGGCTAGCGTTGGCCGAAATGCATCATCATGCGGCTTCTCACGATCCCGTCCTGGTCGCGTTGTCGATTCTGATCGCGGCGCTTGCCTCCTATACGGCGCTGGACCTGGCAACCCGAATGCGAGCGGCTTCGGGAAGAGCCCGCCGATCCTGGCTGGTCGCCGCGGCGATCGCCATGGGCGGCGGCATCTGGTCGATGCATTTCGTCGGCATGCTGGCCTTCAGCCTGCCTCAAATCGAGATCTCGTACGATCCATTCCTAACGCTGCTCTCGCTTGTCATTCCGATCGTTATCGCCGCGGCCGCCTTTGCCGTTGTCGGACGGCGCCCCCAGGCGCTGCTCGCCTCCGGCTTCGCGATGGGACTTGGCATCTCCGGCATGCACTATACCGGCATGGCCGCGATGCGGATGGCGGCCCTCATCCAATACGATCCCCGATGGGTCGTGCTCTCGATCCTGATCGCGATCAGCGCCTCGATCGTGGCGCTCTGGCTCGCCTTTCGCAACACCAACGCGGTCCAGCGGCTGGTCGCCGGCCTGGTGATGGGTCTTGCGATCTCCGGCATGCACTACGCCGCGATGGAAGGCGCCATGTTCCTGCCGACGAGCGCCATGGCCCGGCCGGCAGGACATCTCGGTGTCGGTCAGGCGCCGCTCGCGTTCCTGCTCGCCGGCATCACCATCCTGATCCTGAGCATCGGCATCGCGGCTGCCGTCTACGACAGGGTATCGGCGGAGCGCGCCCAACGCGAGGCCGCCGCTCTGAGGCGCAGCGAAGAACGCTTCCGGCTGCTCGTCGAAGGCATCGCGGACCACGCGATCTTCATGCTCGATCCGGACGGGCGCGTGGGCAACTGGAATCTCGGCGCGCGCCGGCTGATGGGCTATGGCGACGACATCGTCGGGACGAGCTACACCATTTTTCACACCGAGGAAGATTGCGTGGCCGGAGCGCCCGCGCGCGCGCTCGTTGAAGCCGAGCGGGAGGGGAAGTCCGCCATCGAAGGCTGGCGGGTGCGCAAGGACAGGAGCCGCTTCTGGGCGGAGGCAACGATCGTCGCGGTCCGGAACGAAAGCGGCGCGATCGCTGGCTTTGCGAAGATCGTGCGCGACGTCAGCGAACGGAGACGGGCGCAGGAGGCGCTGGATCGCGCGCGCGAAGCCCTCATGATGTCGCAGAAGATGGAGACCATCGGCCAGCTCACCGGCGGCGTGGCCCACGATTTCAACAACCTGCTCGCGGCCGTTCTCGGCAGCCTCGAGCTCCTGAAGAAGCGCCTGCCGACGGACGATCCGAAGATCCTGCGCCTGGTGGAGAACGCGATGCAGGGCGCGGTGCGCGGCGCCTCCCTGACCCAGCGCATGCTTGCTTTCGCGCGCAAGCAGGATCTCAAGCCGGCGGTCGTCGACATCAGCGAGTTGGTGCGTGGCATGGCGTCATTGCTGAAATTCGAGGCCGGAATTCATGTCGAGACCCGGTTCCCGATGCACCTGCCGAAGGTGAAGGTCGACGCGAACCAGCTCGAACTGGCGATCCTCAACCTCGCGGTCAACGCGCGCGATGCGATGCCGGACGGCGGCCAGATCACGATCGCCGCGCGCGAGGAGCAGGGCGAAGGCGGCCTATCGAGCGGCGGCTATGTCGCGCTCTCGGTGAGCGACACGGGCTGCGGCATGAGCGACGAGATCCTCAAGCACGCCCAGGAGCCGTTCTTCACGACCAAGGGCGTCGGCAAAGGCACCGGGCTCGGCCTGTCGATGGTCCACGGGCTTGCCGAGCAGTCCGGCGGCAGGCTCGTCTTGAAGAGCCGTCCCGGAGAGGGCACGACGGCCGATATCTGGCTGCCGATCGCCGCCGAGGAGAGTGCGATGCCGGACCTGCGCACGGCGGCTCCGGCAGCCGTAGCCCGTCCCAGCCGGCAGCTTTCCGTGCTCGTCGTCGACGACGACGTCCTGGTGCTCGAGAACACGGCAGCGATGCTGGAGGATCTCGGGCACATCGTGGTCGAGGCGCGTTCCGGCGACGAGGCACTGGCTTTGCTCCGCCGCACGCGCACCATCGACCTGGTCGTGACCGACTATGCCATGCCCGGCATGACCGGCCTTCAGCTTGCCGGCGCCATCGCTGCGGAGCGCCCGGAGACGATCATCCTTCTCAGCACGGGGTACGCGGACCTCCCGAGCGACACGCGATCCAGCCTGCCGCGGCTGGCAAAGCCGTTCGACCAGGCCGCACTTGCCAAGGCCATCGAGGCGGCGATGGGCGACGAAGCGCCGGCCGGATCCGTCGTCGCGTTTCGGCCGAAGAGCGCATGATCGCCTGATGATGAATGGCGCGCCGGCACACGCGCCGGCAGCGCCATGATCGGAGGCACGGATTCCTCACCGGCGGCCGCTTGACGGACTGACTCCGGACATTTGGGCTTCCTGGCGGGGGCAGGATGATAGTTGCATTGCGGCAAATTACTTTGAATGCAGCCGCTCTTTGCGCAAGGGCCGCCTTGACGCCCTGCCTGAAGAGCCGACGGCGGTCTCGTGAGCGGCGGCCCAGAAGCCCGATCGCCTTATGCAAATTCGGAAAATGGCGCGTCGTTCGGAAAATCACGAGCTCCTGTACAATTGAAACTCCTTGTGATTTTGCAAGCGCTCACGGCGCAGCGATGCTCGCCGTCGACTTCGGCCTTAGGCACGCCTCATAACTCTGCGCGCCATGGCGCCTTCGAGATGCTAGTATCATGAAGGCCGCAAGACCGACCCGCTTTGAAACGCGGTCGAGAAGATGCGCTCGAAGAGGCGCACTCCAAGAACAATTCCCCGCCGACATTGCGGCTCGTCGGCTGGGAGATGGAGGACGCTATGGCTTGGCGTGACGACAAGGCCCGGGCAACTCTGATCCGCGAGGCGGCAGGAAGCGTGCAGCCGGGCAAGGCCCCCCAAAACTTTGCCGAGCTTCTGTTCGCCTTCACCAATGTCGAGGACCTCGCCAGTCACGATGCCGCCTCGCTTGCCTTCCTGGCGGAGCAAGCCTGGGAGCATGTGCAGCGGCGCACGGCGGGGCGTGCCGACATCCGCGTCGTCAATCCGCAGATGCCGGACGGGCGCGAGATCTCCGTGCTCGAAATCCTCAACGACAACATGCCCTTCCTGTTCGACTCCACCATGGCGGAGCTCACCGAGCAGGGCATCGAAGTCAGTCTCGTCGCTCACCCCATCATCGCGGTGGAGCGCGATGACCAGGGCAAGCTCCTGCGCTTCTACGGCGAGGCACTGCCGGAAGGGGCAAAGGGCGCGCGAGAGAGCCTGATTCACCTCCACATCACCCGCCTGGATGCCGACGCGGACCGCGCGAGGCTGATTGACGGCCTCACCAGGACGCTCGGCGACGTGCGCGCCTGCGTCGCGGACTGGCGCGCCATGCGCGACCGCGTCGAGGACGCGGTCAAGACGTTCTCCTCCAATCCGCCGCCGCTGCCGATCGACGATGTCGCCGAGGCCAACCAGTTCCTGCAATGGCTGTGCGCGGACAATTTCACCTTTCTCGGCGTACGCGAATATCGCTTCCTGCCGGGCCGCGATGCCTCGGACGACATCACGACCGCCGAGGGTCTCGGCATCCTCCGCGATCCCGATGTGAAGGTCCTGCGCCGCGGCAGCGAAATGGTGATCATGACGCCCGAGATTCGCGAGTTCATGCGCGAACCGACCCTGCTCATCGTCATCAAGGCGAATGTGAGCAGCCGCGTCCATCGCCGCATCAGGATGGATTATGTCGGCATCAAGCTCTATACGCCCGACGGCCGGCTCGAGGGCGAATTGCGCGTCGTCGGCCTGTTCACCTCGGGCGCCTACACGCGCTCGGCAAGACAGATCCCCTATGTTCGCCACAAGGTATCGCGGGTGCTCCAGCGCGCCGGCTTCGACCCGAACAGCCATTCCGGCAAGGCTCTCCAGCATATTCTCGAGGAATATCCGCGCGACGAACTCTTCCAGATCGACGTCGATACCCTCTTCGATTTCGTCATGGAAATCCTGATCCTCTATGAGCGGCCCCGCGTCCGGGCGCTGGCGCGGGTCGACAAATTCGATCGCTTCGTTTCCATCCTCGTTTTCATTCCGCGCGACAAGTACGACACCGACGTGCGCATGCGCGTCGGCACCTTCCTGTCGCAGAGCTACAAGGGGACACTGTCGGCCTCCTACGTGTCCTTCCCCGAAGGAGCGTTGGCGCGCGTCCACTACATCATCGGACGCTATGAAGGTAAGACTCCCGCCGTCGAGCGCGCCACGCTGGAAGCCGGGATCAGCGCCATTGCCGCGACCTGGGCCGACAAGCTGAAGGCCGCGCTGGCTGCGTCGACCGACGGCATGCGGGCGCGCATGCTCGCAAATCGCTACGCCCAGGCCTTCAGCGGCGGCTATACCGAGGCTTCCACGGCGGAACAGGCAGTCGCCGATATCGCCACCGTCGAGAAGCTTACACCGGCCCGCCCGGTGACGATTTCGGTTCACCGCTTCGAGAAGGACGATCCCAGGCGTTTCGGCCTGAAGGTGTTTTCGGATGCCGCGCCGCTGTCGCTGTCCTACCGCGTGCCTGTGATCGAAAATCACGGCCTGCGCGTGGTCAACGAACGCACCTATCAGATCGTGCCCGGCAACAGGCCGGAGCCGGTCTGGCTGCACGACATGACGATCGAGACCAGCGACGGCCAGCCGATCGAGATCAGCCGGGACTTCAGCCATCGCCTGGAAGCCTCGATCATGGCGGTGGTCACCGATCGCGCCGAATCCGACGGGTACAATGCCTTGATCCTGCGCACGGCCCTGGGCTGGCGGGAAATCTCGACCATCCGGGCGCTGTCGCGCTATCTGCACCAGATCCGCGCGCCGTTCACCCAGGACTATATGTGGGAGACCTTGCGCAAGAACGCCGCGATCACGGCCAACCTCGTCGCGCTGTTCCAGGCCCGCCGCGATCCGCGCCTCGTCCTGACCGATCGCGAGCGTTCGGCGCGCGAGATGACCCTCCTTGCCGAGATCGAGGAGCAGCTCAAATCCGTCGCCTCGCTCGATGAAGACCGCATCCTGCGCCGTTTCACCAACCTGGTGCAGGCGACCATCCGCACCAATCTGTGGCAGATCGGTGAGGATGGACATCCGCGCCCGGTGATCTCCTTCAAGTTCGACGCGCGCAAGATCGAGGACCTGCCCCCTCCCCGACCGCTTTACGAGATCTTCGTCTATTCACCGCGTGTCGAAGGCATTCACCTGCGCTTCGGCAAGGTTGCGCGCGGTGGCCTGCGCTGGTCCGATCGGCCGCAGGATTTCCGCACCGAGATCCTCGGCCTCGTGAAAGCGCAGCAGGTCAAGAACGCCGTCATCGTGCCGGTCGGCGCCAAGGGAGGTTTCGTGCCCAAGCGCCTGCCGCCGCCCTCCGATCGCGAGGCGTGGCTCGCGGAGGGCACCGAAGCCTATCGCATCTTCGTGCGCTCGCTGCTCGAACTCACCGATAATCTCGACGGCGACATCGTGGTGCCTCCCGACTTGACCGTGCGGCATGACGGCGACGATCCCTATCTGGTCGTCGCCGCCGACAAGGGCACCGCCACCTTCTCCGACGTCGCCAACGCGATCTCGGCCGAGAAGAACCATTGGCTCGGCGATGCCTTCGCCTCCGGCGGCAGCCAGGGCTACGACCACAAGAAGATGGGAATCACGGCGCGCGGCGCCTGGGAAGCGGTCAAGCGCCACTTCCGCGAGCTCGGCACCGACATCCAGACCATGCCTTTCACCGTGGTCGGCGTCGGCGACATGTCCGGCGACGTCTTCGGCAACGGCATGCTGCTCTCGCCGGCGACGAAGCTCGTTGCGGCGTTCGATCACCGCGACATCTTCATCGATCCTTCCCCCGACCCTTCGATCAGCCTCGCTGAGCGCAAGCGCCTGTTCGACCTGCCGCGATCGAGCTGGCAGGACTACGACAAATCGCTGATCTCGCAGGGCGGCGGCGTGTTCTCGCGCTCGCTCAAGGCGATCCCGCTCGCGCCGGAAGTGCGCTCCCTGCTCGATCTCGACAAGGAGCAGGCCACGCCCTTCGAGGTGATGACGGCGATCCTGAAGGCGCGCGCGGACCTGTTGTGGTTCGGCGGCATCGGCACCTATGTCCGGTCGTCCGCGGAAAGCGACGACCAGGCCGGCGACCGCGCCAACGATCCGATCCGCATCAGCGGGGCCGACGTTCGCGCCAGGGTGATCGGCGAAGGCGCCAATCTCGGCGTCACCCAGCGCGGGCGCATCGAAGCGGCGCAGAAGGGCGTCAAGCTCAACACCGACGCGATCGACAATTCGGCCGGCGTGAATACGTCCGACGTCGAGGTCAACATCAAGATCGCATTGGCGCGCCCCGAGCGCGAGGGACGCCTCAGCCCGGCTGACCGCAACACCCTGCTCGCCGCGATGACCGGCGAAGTCGGCACGCTGGTGCTACGCAACAACTACCTGCAGACGCTGGCGCTCTCGCTCGCCGAACGCAAGGGCACGGCCGAGACCGGCTTCCTCACGCGCCTGATGCAATCGCTCGAGCAACGCAACCTGCTCAGCCGCGCCGTCGAATTCCTGCCTGACGACGCCGCGATCGCCGAGCGCACACGACGCGGCCAAGCCCTGACACGGCCGGAGCTTGCCGTGTTGCTCGCTTATGCCAAGCTGACACTCTACAATGACCTGCTCGAAACCGGTGTGCCTGACGATCCTTATCTCGCCCGCAGACTGTCCCTGTATTTTCCGCGCGAGATTGTCGACAAATTCCCGGCCGCGGTCGAGCTCCACCGCCTCCGACGCGAGATCATCGCGACCAGTCTCGTCAATGCCGTGATCAACCGCGGGGGCCCGGCCTGCATCGTACGCCTGACCGACGAGACCGATGCCGATATCTCGACCATCGTCATGGCCCAGGTGGCGGTGGACGCGATCTATGAGCTCAGGCGGCTCAATGACGGGATCGACGCGCTCGACACCCTCATCGACGGACAGTTGCAGCTCGGCCTCTACGCGGCGATTCAGGATCTCCTGCTCTCCCGCATGGTCTGGTACGTGCGCAATGTCGATTTCAAGGACGGTCTCAGCGCAGTCATCGCCCGGTTTGGTCCTGCCGTCCGTGAGGTCGCAGCCTCGCTCGACAACGCCCTGCCACCGGACTTGCAGGCCGCGCGCAGCAAGCGCCGGCAGGATTTGATCGATGCCGGCGTTCCGACCGGCCTCGCCGGCGACCTGGCCGACCTCGACGCCCTGGTCTCGGCGCCTGATATCGTGACGGTCGCCGAGCGCACCGGCCGCAGCATCGGGGATGCCGCCGCGACGTTCTTTGCCGCCGAGGCCAGTTTCCGTCTCGACCGCATCACCGCCGCCGCGCGCAGCGTGCCGGCCAGCGATCGTTTCGAACGCCTCGCCATCGATCGCGCCGTCGACCAGATCGCGGCTGCCGAAAGACGCCTGGCCGCAGATATGCTGACGATCGGCCAATCCGGTCAGCAGGCTGCGGAGACCTGGCTTGCTGCTCATCCCGAGGCGACGCGCATCCGCCGTGCGGTCGAGGAGATCGCCGCCGGCGGCCTGACGCTCGCCAAGCTGATGGTCGCGGCGAACCTGCTGGGAGACCTGGTCAAAGCCTGAAGGCGTGCGAGCAGCGATATGACCTACAACGCTAGCGCAGGACGGAGGAAGCCGATGATCCACGCCACTTGCCATACTGCAGACAATGTCCGCTGCATCGAGTTCGATGCCACGCCGTGGTTCAGCGAGGCTGACGCTCCGAGCATTATCGATTTGGCCGAGCGAGGATGGACCAGCAAGGCGATTGCGGAGTCCCTCGAGCACCGACGAGGGTACGAAGGGCTGCACGATCTCGTCGACTACGCGGCGAAGCGACTGCAATCGGAATCCCTGGAGGACCCGACCTGGGAAACCTTCGAATGCGTCGTCGATGGACCCGAGGCCGTCGCCTGGCTCAGGCAGAACCGGCCCAATGTCGTGGCAAGGATCCCGTCGGGAGGCCACCATTGATTGGCGGCACCGCAAGCGAAGCGGAAATGGCGCGCCCGGAACGATTCGAACGTCCGACCCTCAGATTCGTAGTCTGATGCTCTATCCAGCTGAGCTACGGGCGCGTTTTTCGCTGATGGTGCGGGCTTCAGCCCACACGCAGCCTCCGGACAGCGCCGGAGGGGTGCGAAAGAGCGCTCTGACTAACCGCTCTTGTCCCGGTTGGCAAGGTCCGGGATGGGGAGATTTTGCATGGAGATGACGGTCTCCACCCGGTCATTCCGGGGCTCGCGAAGCGAGAACCCGGAATCTCCTGCCTAAAACCTCTGGATTCCGGCTTCGGCGCTGCGCGCCGCCCCGGAACGACAGTCTCACTCGGCCTCTGGCCTAGCCTACGCCCTCTGCCGCTCGTTGCGGATGGAAAGGAGTTCCACGGGACGGTCCGGGATGACGATCCGGAAGGTGGCGCCGATGGTGCCTTCGACGAGGTGGATGTCGCCGCCATGGGCACGCACCAGTTCGGCGGCGATCGCAAGGCCGAGCCCGCTGCCGCCGGGGCGGCCGGAGGTCTGGAAGGCCTCGAACAGGTGCTCCCTGGTCTTTTGGGGCACGCCCGGACCGGTGTCGGAGACCTCCAGGATGGCGACGGCGCCCTCGCGTTTTCCCGTGATCCGGATCTGCTGCGCTCCGCCATCGCCGGCGGCATGGCTTTCCAGCGCCTGGGCGGCGTTGCGGACGAGGTTGAGCAGAACCCGGAACAGCTGGTCGGGATCGGCGTCGACCGCAAGCCCGCGCTCGATCGCGGCGACCCAGGCGATCGAGGCGTCGCTGGCAAGGCCCGCGGTCTCGCGCACCTCCAGCACCACTGGCTCGATCAGGATCATGCGACGATCGGGCGCGGCCTCCTGGGCGCGGCCATAGGACAGCGTCGACTGGCAGAAGGCGATGGCGCGCTCGAGCGAGCGCACCAGCTTTGGCGCGAAGCGCTGCACCCGCGGATCCGGCACGCTGGCGAGCTGATCCGACAAAAGCTGGGCCGACGCCAGAAGGTTGCGCAGATCGTGGTTGATCTTGGACACCGCAAGGCCGAGCGCCGCGAGCCGGCTCTTCTGGTTCAGCATCGACATCAGGTCGCGCTGCATGTCCGACAATTCGCGCTCGGCGACGCCGATCTCATCGCTGCGCTGGCTCGGCACGATGATTCCCGCCGAGCTTTCCGGGTTCTCGTGGAAGCCGACCAGGCTCGCGGTCAGCCGACGCATCGGCCGCACGAAGAGATAATGGAGCGCGAGATAGACAAGGCCCGCGGTCAGGACGCCGATGATCAGCGCGACCACGACGACATTGCGGGAGAAGCGGTACATCGCCTGCCGCAGCGGCAATTCGTCGGTCACGATCTCGACGAACTGGGCGTTGCCGACGCCGGGTCCGACGACGCGAATGGCCTGGTTGCCGGTCTCCATCATCATCTGGAACGAGCCGGTGATCGCCTCCCACACCGTCATGTCGCGCAAATCGACATCGTGCCCGATCGTGGAGGGCAGATTGTCGCTGGCGAGCAGCCGGCGCTGCTGGCCCATCTTGATGGCGACGGCGCGGGCATTGATGCTCTTCAGGATCTCGCGCGAGAGCGAATCGGGGACCATGCCGAGCGGCGCGGCATCCAGCACCAGCGCCGCCGTGTTGGCGGCCGCGACGCGGTCGTTGAGGCGGTTGACCCAGAAGTTGGCGATAGCGGGCACGTACAGCAGGACGGCCGCGATCATCACCAAGGGGACGGTCAGCAGCAGCAGCTTGCCCGACAACCCAAGCCCGGCAGGCCCGCGCGGCCGCGCCGCGGACGGGTCCTGCTGATCCGTATCCTGGATCGGCTGGAGGTCGGTCTCTGCCACGAAATTCGTCCTCGCTGACTTGCCCGGTGAACGATCTGGCGGATGAAGGATGCGGCCCGCCCCCGGCCCGGTCAAATTACGGATCGCTAATATGCCGAGGTGGGATGTAGGTGCTGATAGAGCGAGTCGCCACCTCACGGGTTAAAAACCCCGCACAAACAGCGATATTCACCGAAATCCTGCGCTTGTGCGGCGTTGACGAAAACAAGGCGCTCCCTTATAAGCCGCGCGAATTGTCCGCGATGACCCGGTGTGACGCCGGGAGCGGCTCTCTTGGGGCCGAAAAGGGCCCGTTTTGGGCCGCATCTTCCGGACTTTACCATCAATTCTACAGGCAAATTGCCCGGTCAGCGGAGAAAAACCCGTGAAGCGGACTTATCAACCCAGCAAACTGGTGCGCAAGCGCCGTCACGGCTTCCGTGCCCGTCTCGCCACTGCCGGCGGCCGCAAGGTTCTCGCCGCCCGCCGCGCCCGCGGCCGCAAGCGTCTGAGCGCCTGAGCCGGACCCCCTTTTTGGGATTTCATCATGGATCGGCTGAGGCAGCGGGCGGATTTCCTCGCCGTTGCCAATGGCGCGCGGGCGAATAGTCCCGCGTTCGTCCTGCAAAGCCGTCGCCGCGACGATCTCGGCCCGATCCGGATCGGTTTCACCGTCACCAAAAAGAACGGCAACGCCCCCGAGCGCAATCGCATCCGGCGCCGGCTTCGCGAACTGGTGAAGCGGCTCGATCCGGTGTCGATGCAGCCCCATCATGACTATGTACTGGTCGGCCGAAGGGACGCGCTCTCGCGCGACTTCGCCACCATGCTCGACGATCTGCGCATAGCCTTCTCGAAGCCCGCGCGCCATACGGCCAAGGGGTCTCACAAGGGACCCGCGAAGGGGCGCGGCGAAAAGCCGGGCGCTGCCCCTGCCAGCCGCAAACCGGATTGATGACGAGACATTAGAGATGACCGACAATCGCAATACCATCCTCGCCGTCATTCTGTCGGGCTTCGTCCTGATCGCCTGGCAATATTTCTACAACGTGCCGCAGATGGAGAAGCAGCGCGCCCAGCAGCAGGCGCAGGCCGAGCTCCAGAAGACCACGCCGCAGCCGACGGCGTCCGCGACGCCGGGCGCCACGCCGCAGGCCGGCGGTGCCGCGCAGCCATCGACGCCGGGCGCGAGCCCCGCCCAGCCGGTCGTTGCCCGCGACGCCGCGATCGCGGCCAGCCCGCGCGTCAAGATCGACACGCCGCGGATCGCCGGCAGCATCTCTCTGAAGGGCGGCCGCATCGACGACATCGCGCTGGTGCAATTCCGCGAAACGGTCGACCCGACGTCGCCGCCGATCATCCTCTATTCGCCCTCAGGCACGGCGGAGCCCTATTACGCCGAGTTCGGCTGGGTGGCCGCGACGGGCGTGACGGCGAAGATGCCGGATGCCCAGACCGTCTGGCAGCAGGAGGGCAGCGGCAGCCTGACGCCGACCACCCCGGTGGTGCTGAAATGGGACAATGGCGACGGCCTCACGTTCCGCCGCACCGTCTCGGTCGACGACCACTATCTCTTCACCATCAAGGACGAGGTGAGCAATGTCGGCAACGCGCCGGTCACGCTCTATCCGTTCGCGCTGATCTCACGTCACGGCGCACCGCAAGTGTCGGGCTACTACATCCTGCATGAAGGCCTGATCGGCTATCTCGGCGATCAGGGCTTGCAGGAATACGCCTACAAGAAGATCGACGAGGCCAAGAAGGTGGACTTCAAGGTCACCAATGGCTGGCTCGGCATCACCGACAAGTACTGGGCCTCGGCGCTGCTGCCCGATACCAATGCCCAGCTCCAGGCGCGCTTCTCGTCGAACGCGTCCGGCAACCTCCACACCTACCAGACCGATTATCTGCTCGATCCCGTCACTGTCGCGATCGGCAGCACCGCAACCGCGAATGCGCGGCTGTTCGCCGGCGCCAAGGAAGCTGGCGTGGTCGGCGTGTTCCCGTTCGCCGGCCTCGGCGGCTACAACAAGGAGCTGGGCCTCAACCACTTCGATCTCTTGATCGACTGGGGCTGGTTCTACTTCATCACCAAGCCGATGTTCCTCGGCCTCGACTTCTTCTACCGCTTCTTCGGCAATTTCGGCATCTCGATCCTGCTCGTGACCGTGATCGTGAAGCTGTTGTTCTTCCCGCTGGCAAACAAGTCCTACGCCTCGATGGCGAAGATGAAGTCGATCCAGCCGCAGCTTCAGGCGCTGAAGGAGCGCTATCCCGACGACAAGGTGAAGCAGCAGCAGGAGATGATGGAGATCTACCGCAAGGAGAAGATCAACCCGGTTGCCGGCTGTCTTCCAGTGGTGATCCAGATCCCCGTGTTCTTCTCGCTCTATAAGGTGCTGTTCGTCACCATCGAGATGCGGCACGCGAAGTTCTACGGCTGGATCAAGGATCTCTCCGCGCCGGATCCGACCAATCTGTTCAACCTGTTCGGGCTGATCCCGTTCGATCCGACCACGATTCCAGTGTTCGGCCATTACCTCGCGCTCGGCATCTGGCCGATCATCATGGGCATCACGATGTGGTTCCAGATGAAGCTGAACCCGACGCCGCCGGATCCGACGCAGCAGATCATCTTCAACTGGATGCCGCTGATCTTCACCTTCATGCTGGCGGGCTTCCCGGCGGGCCTCGTGATCTACTGGGCCTGGAACAACCTGCTCTCGGTGGTCCAGCAGAGT
Organism: Bradyrhizobium sacchari; assembly: GCF_002068095.1. Classification (GTDB taxonomy): domain Bacteria; phylum Pseudomonadota; class Alphaproteobacteria; order Rhizobiales; family Xanthobacteraceae; genus Bradyrhizobium; species Bradyrhizobium sacchari. The sequence continues at coordinate 252,932 of NZ_LWIG01000001.1, forward strand.
TACATCATGCGTCGCAACGGCGTGAAGGTGGAGCTGTTCGACAATCTCAAGGCAACGTTCGCGAAGAAGGCGACGTAATCGTCAACGCGAGGAGCGAAGCTACGAATCAATCCAGAATCCCTCCGCGGATGCATTTCTGGATTGCTTCGCTTCGCTCCCAATGACGCGGGGAAACAGTGAGCTTCGCATGACCGACGACAAAGATGCGAAGCTGATCGAGGCCGGGCGCAAGCTGTTCGCGCGCGACTGGCAGTTCATCTGGGCCTCGCCCTCGATCCAGACGCTGCCGCCGATGGACGGGCTCGAGATCGCCTTTGCCGGCCGCTCCAATGTCGGCAAGTCCAGCTTGATCAACGCGCTCACGGGACGCAACGCGCTGGCGCGCACATCGCATACGCCGGGCCGCACCCAGGAGCTGATCTTCTTCGAGGTGCCCGGGAAAAAAGACCTGCGCCTCGTCGACATGCCCGGCTATGGCTATGCCAAGGCGCCGAAGAGCCAGGTCGCGTCCTGGACCGAGCTGATCCACACATTCCTGCTCGGCCGCGCCTCGCTCGCGCGCGTCTACGTACTGATCGACGCCCGCCATGGCCTCAAGGAGGTCGATCTCGAGATCCTGAAGACGCTCGACCGCTCCGCCGTCAGCTACCAGATCGTGCTGACCAAGGCCGACCAGGTGAAGGCCCCCGAACTCCAGTCGCGTATTGCCGAGACCGAGGCGGCCTTGGCAAAACATCCGGCCGCGTTCCCGAACGTGCTCGCGACCTCGTCGCGGAGCTCGACCGGCATGGCCGAATTGCGTGCCGCGATGGCGAAGCTGCTGGAAGAGCGGACCTCATGATCATGGCGCACCGCCTCCTGATCGGGCTTGCCGGCATGATGGGCGCCGCCGGCGTGGCGCTCGCCGCAGCCTCCGCCCACGGCGCCGACGCCAGCCGCCTTGCCTCCGCCAGCGCCATGCTGCTGTTTCATGCAACTGCCATACTCGCGGCGATTGGTTTGCTCACGCGCGGCCTTCTGCACGGCGGAATTGGGCTCATCGCGGCATGCGGCTTCGTGACCGGCGCCGCGCTGTTCGCGGGCGACCTCACCTTGCGGCAATATGCCGGCCATTCGCTGTTTCCCATGGCGGCACCGACCGGTGGGACGGTGATGATCTTGGGCTGGCTGGCGATGACGCTGGCGGCGGTGGTGGTGAGGAAATAGGTCTCGTGCCCCGGACACAGCGCAGCGCTTCAGCGATGCGCAGCTGAGCGGGGGCCCATGCCGCTCTGGGTCCCGGCTTAGCGGCGCGGCACTACGCGCCGCGTCCGGGACACGAGAGCGGCATGCCAGCCACACTTTGCGCCCTGCCCGCCAATCGGATAGAACGCGGCCCGAGTATCCCGCCAGCGAGATCGTGACATGACCGACATCTCCCCGCTCGACCAGGCCCGCATCCTGTCCGAAGCGCTGCCGCACATGCAGCAGTATGACGAGGAAACCATCGTCATCAAATATGGCGGCCATGCCATGGGCGACGAGGAGACCGCGAAGAACTTTGCCCGCGATATCGTGCTGCTCGAGCAGACCGCGATCAATCCGGTGGTGGTGCATGGCGGGGGGCCGCAGATCGCGACCATGCTCAAGCGCCTCGGCATCGCCTCGGAATTCGCAGCTGGCCTCCGCATCACCGACGCCGCCACCATCGAGATCGTCGAGATGGTGCTCGCCGGCTCGGTCAACAAGCAGATCGTCGGCTACATCAACGAGGCCGGCGGCAAGGCCGTCGGGCTGTCCGGCAAGGACGGCAACATGGTGAAGGCGACGAAGACGACGCGCACCATCGTCGATCCGGACTCGCACATCGAGAAGGCGGTCGACCTCGGCTTCGTCGGCGACCCCGAGAAGGTCGACCTTACCCTGCTCAACCAGCTGATCGGCTACGAGCTGATTCCGGTGCTGGCGCCGCTCGCGACCTCCAAGGAAGGCCAGACGCTGAACATCAACGCCGACACCTTTGCGGGGGCCGTTGCCGGCGCGCTGAAAGCCAAGCGCCTGTTGCTGCTCACCGACGTGCCGGGCGTGCTCGACAAGTCCAAGAAGCTGATCCCGCAGCTCTCGGTGAAGGACGCACGAAAGCTGATCGCCGACGGCACGATTTCCGGCGGCATGATCCCGAAGGTCGAGACCTGCATCTACGCGCTCGAACAGGGTGTCGAGGGCGTGGTCATCATCGACGGCAAGATGCAGCACGCGGTGCTGCTGGAGCTCTTCACCAACCAGGGCACGGGGACGCTGATCCACAAGTGAGGGACGAGCGGACAAGGAACGGCGTCAAGCCTGGACCGGTCCCGGGCATCCATGCCTTTCGCCTTGGACAGTCATCCCGGGGCGCCCGTAGGGCGAACTACGATGCGCAATTGCGCACCGGGGAATCTCGAGATTCCGGGTCTGGTCCTTCGGACCATCCCGGAATGACGGGATCGAGACCACATCGCCGCTCCCCTCTCACGCGCTTCCTGATGACGCTGCCGGCGGCCGCCGTCTCGTTGTTCTTCTCCTCCGCGCCGGCCTTCGCCGATCTCAAGATCTGCAACCGCATGTCCTATATCGTCGAAGCAGCGATCGGCATCGACGACAAGGCGGCGACCGCAACGCGCGGCTGGTTCAGGATCGAGCCCGCCACCTGCCGCGTGGTGGTGCAGGGCACGCTGACGGCCGACCGCATCCTGCTCAACGCCCGCGCGCTGGGCATCTATGGCGCCTCCCCGATCCCGCAGAACGGCCACGACATGCTGTGCGTGGCACAGGACAATTTCGTCATCGCCGCCGCGCGGCAATGCCGCAGCGGCCAGACGCAGGTCCCCTTCACGCAGGTGACGCCGACCCAGGGCGCCGACGGCAATCTGGTGACGTATCTTGCCGAGGATTCCGAATATGACGACGAGCAGGCACGGCTCGCCGGCATCCAGCGGCTGCTGGTGATCATCGGCTACGACGTCGGCGCGATCGACGGCGTCGACGGGCCGAAGACACAAGCAGCCCTTGCCGCGTTCCTGAAGAGCCGCGGATTGTCCTCCGACGCGGCGTCGTCGCAAAATATCTTCAAGACCATGGTCGATGCGACGCAGGCGCCGTCGGCGAGCGGCCTCACCTGGTGCAACGACACGCCGCACAAGGTGATGGCGGCGATCGCCACCGATGACGGCAGGTCCGTGACCAGCCGCGGCTGGTACCGCATCGACCCCGGCAAGTGCCTGCATCCCGATGTCAGCGGTCAGCCGAAGCAGATCTTCAGCTTCGCCGAAGCGGTCGATGGCGACAATCGCGCGATCAAGCTGAAGGACAAGCCGCTGAACTGGGGCGGCGAGAAGCAGCTCTGCACGCGCGAGACCAAGTTCGAGACCGTTGAGCAGACCGATTGCGCCGCGCGCGGATTTGCGGCGGCGGGTTTTGGCGCGGTGGACATGTCGAGCGGCGGCAAGACGTTGCGGTTTGCCGTGCCGTGAGTTTTGATTTGAAGACGCCGTCATACTCGTATGGGTCCTAGCTTACGCCAGGACGACGATCGAGGGCGGGGCCGCTACCTCGCTCAACAGATAGAGAGTTTTGATGACCTCCCCCCGCGCCTTCTCCCACGTCGACACCTGGGTGTTCGACCTCGACAACACGCTGTATCCACATCACGTCAATCTGTGGCAGCAGGTCGATGCTCGAATCGGCGAGTTCGTGTGCAACTGGCTGAACGTGACGCCCGCGGAAGCGCGCAACATCCAGAAGGACTATTACCGCCGCTTCGGCACCACCATGCGCGGCATGATGACCCTGCATGGCGTGCGCGCCGACGACTACCTCGCCTACGTGCACAAGATCGACCACTCGCCGCTCGAGCCGAACCCGCAACTCGGCGCGGCCATCGCAAAACTGCCGGGGCGCAAGCTGATCCTGACCAACGGCTCGGTCGACCATGTCGATGCGGTGCTGGCGCGGCTCGGCTTCGCCGGCCATTTCGATGGCGTGTTCGACATCATCGCCGCCGAGTTCGAGCCGAAGCCGGCGCCGCAGACCTACCGGAAATTCCTCGTGGATCATGCGGTCGACCCGACCCGCGCCGCCATGTTCGAGGACCTCGCCCGCAACCTCACCGTTCCCCACGAGCTCGGCATGACCACCGTGCTGGTGGTGCCGGACGGAACGAAAGAAGTGGTGCGCGAGGATTGGGAGCTGGAGGGCCGGGACGCGGCCCATGTGGATCACGTCACGGATGACCTCGCGGGGTTCTTGGCGAAGTTATCGCCCAAATAACCGCTGTCGTCCCGGGCGCGAAGCGGGGCCGGGACCCATCACCACAAGACGCGGTTGTAGCGCCGGATTGGTAACTCCGAGTCTTCGCCAAACACCTGCCTGTGGCTACGGGTCCCGGGCTCGCGTTTCGCGCGCCCCCGGGACGACGGCGGAGTATGCCTTGACTCAGCCCCTCCAAATCCCGAAAAAGCGCCCCAATCCGTCAAAATTCCCGCCTCGAAGAGGAAATCCCGATGTCCCTTGCAGCCCTCGAATCCACCATCAACAGCGCCTTCGACGCGCGTGACGGCATCTCGACCACGACCAAGGGCGAGGTGCGCGAGGCCGTGGACCAGGCGCTGGAGACCCTGGACAAGGGCGAGGCGCGCGTCGCCGAGCGCGGTGCTGATGGCAAGTGGAAGGTCAACCAGTGGCTGAAGAAGGCCGTGCTGCTGTCGTTCCGCCTCAACGACATGGACGTCATTGCTGGCGGTCCCGGCAAGGCGAGCTGGTGGGACAAGGTGCCCTCGAAGTTCGAAGGCTGGGGCCCGAATCGCTTTCGCGATGCCGGCTTTCGCGCGGTGCCGGGCGCGGTGGTGCGCCGCTCGGCCTTCATCGCCAAGAACGTCGTGCTGATGCCCTCCTTCGTCAATCTCGGCGCCTATGTCGATGAGAGCACCATGGTCGACACCTGGGCCACCGTCGGCTCCTGCGCGCAGATCGGCAAGCGCGTGCACATCTCCGGCGGCGCCGGCATCGGCGGCGTGCTCGAGCCGCTGCAGGCCGAGCCCGTCATCATCGAGGACGACTGCTTCATCGGCGCGCGCTCGGAAGTCGCCGAAGGCGTGATCGTGCGCAAGGGCGCGGTGCTGGCGATGGGCGTGTTCCTGGGCGCCTCGACCAAGATCGTCGACCGCGAGACCGGCGAGGTCTTCATGGGCGAGGTGCCGGAATATTCGGTGGTGGTGCCCGGCGCACTGCCGGGCAAGCCGATGAAGAACGGCCAGATCGGCCCGAGCACTGCCTGCGCGGTGATCGTCAAGCGCGTCGACGAGCGCACGCGGTCGAAGACCAGCATCAACGAGCTGCTGCGGGATTGATCCGCGGCAACGCGCCAATCGAACCGAACTCGACCGGGCGCGACCAATATTCCAGACCGCGAGCCCACTGGCGGTCTGGAGGTTGCGATGGACTTCGTCTGGCTATTGTTCAGCTTCAAGGGCCGCCTCAACCGCGCCAGATACCTCATTGTGGAGCTGGCTCTCCTCGCGGTCTGGGTCGTGGCCTTGTACGGGTCCTCGTTTCTGGTCTCGTCACCGGAGACTTCGAGCTGGCTCGTCGCGATCCCGATGATCTGGATCAACATGGCCACGACGGCCAAACGGCTTCACGATCGCAACCGGAGCGGTTGGTGGGCGGTTGCGGTCTTCGTCGTCAACCGCCTCTCCTACCTGTATTACGGGCTCTTTTTCGGGCTCTCGTTCGGCGTCGATATCTCGACCGCCAGGGAGATGCTGCTCGTGATGTTTGCCGTTGTCCTGTCCCTGCTTCAGACCTGGGTCGTCATCGAGCTGTTTTTCGTGATAGGGACCGATGGGCCCAATCGGTTCGGGCCAGATCCGACGCGCACCGCTCCCGTTGCTGCCGTCGCTTCGCGGCCGGAGCCGCAAGATGTTCCGGATTTTCTCGTGCGCCGTTCCGGGCCCTTCCCGCCTGGCGCGCGGGGTTGACGGGTTAGCACCGGTTCGAACCCAGGCTTCGTCGATCGCGACCAACTTCCGGGCGGCTCCTTCCGCCCGGAGCCCTTCAACATGAATTGGACCTGGTACCTCTTCCGCTTCGACGGTCGCATCAACCGCGCTTTGCTGTGGCAGGCGCTGCTGATCGTCGCGCTGCTGGCGGCCCTGCTGGGGGTGATCGGTCAGGTGATTCACCTCATCGGCGCCGAGGGGGCATCGAAGCTATGCCTGAAACTCGATTTCGACTTCGGCCTCGACGACCTCTTCAAGCTGGCCGATCCCCGGACCTATCGTTCGCTGGCATCTCTTGGTCGAACGGACCTGATCCTGAAGGCGTTCAGCCTGGCACTGTTCTCATGGATTTTCCTCGCAACCGTGATCAAGCGGCTGCATGATCGCGACAAAAGCGGCTGGTGGGTCGTTGCCTTCTTCATCGCGCCGGGCTTGTTCAGGCAATTCTCCGACCTGCTGCCTGTCTCCTATTGGATGCTCCCTTTCAGCCTGGCCGAGGACGCCCTGTCGCTGTGGGGCCTCGTCGAGACGTTCTGCGTCCCCGGCAGTGTGGGCGAAAACCGGTTCGGTCCTGATCCGCTGGCGGAGACCCGGGACGGCGCCGCCGCGGCGTCCGCGAACGGCTGGGACCAGAGTCGCGAGCTCGAATTTGTGTCGCCCAGCGCTAGCCCACCCGGCGGCATGCATGTTAAGCGGGGCGCATGACCGATGCTCTCTCGATTGCCCGCGATCTCATCCGCTGCCCCTCGGTAACTCCTGAAGACGCCGGTGCGCTCGGGGTGCTTGAAAAGGCCCTCGGCGCCGCCGGCTTCACCTGCCACCGCGTGACCTTCAGCGAGGAAGGCACCGCCGACGTCGACAATCTCTATGCGCGGATCGGTGCCGATGGCCCGCATATCACCTTTGCCGGCCACACTGACGTGGTGCCGGCGGGCGACGAGAGCGCCTGGAGCGTCGGCGCATTCTCCGGCGAGGTGAAGGACGGCGTCCTGCACGGCCGCGGCGCGGTCGACATGAAGGGCGGCATCGCCTGCTCGGTCGCGGCCGTGCTGGAGCATCTCGCCGCCAATGGCGGCAAGCCGCGCGCCGACGGAAAAGGCTCGATCTCGTTCCTGATCACGGGCGACGAGGAAGACGTCTCCATCAACGGCACCATCAAGCTGCTGAAGTGGGCCGCCGAGCGCGGCGAAGAATTCGACCATTGCGTGCTCGGCGAACCTTCCAACGTCGAGACGCTCGGCGACACCATCAAGGTCGGCCGCCGCGGCTCGCAGTCCGGCACGCTTTACGTGGACGGCGTGCAGGGCCATGTCGCCTATCCGCACCGCGCCGCCAATCCGGTGCCGGATATCTCGCGCCTGATCGTGGCGATCTCCGACGAGCCACTGGACCATGGCAGCGCCCAGTTCCAGGCCTCCAATCTCGAATTCACGTCAGTGGACGTCGGCAACAAGGCCTACAACGTCATCCCCGGCGAGGCCCGCGCGAAATTCAACATCCGCTACAACGACAACCACACCCAGGCGAGCCTGCGCGAGCTGGTCGAACAGCGCCTGGCCAAAGCCTGCGGCAACCGCATCCGCGCCCGTATCGTCTGGGAGCCGTCGAACTCCAACGTGTTCGTGACCAAGCCCGGCCCGTTCACCGATCTCGCGGTGTCCGCGATCGAGGAAGTGACGGGACGCAAGCCCGAGCTGTCGACCTCGGGCGGCACGTCGGATGCCCGCTTCATCTCGAGCTATTGCCCGGTGATCGAATTCGGCCTGGTCGGCCAGACCATGCACCAGGTCGACGAGCGCGTGCCGGTCAAGGATCTGGAGACACTGACGAAGGTGTATCGCGGGATCCTGACGCGATATTTCGCATAAGGCGCGCGGTCCTGCGCGCGGTCCTGCGCTCGGTCGCCTCATACCCCGCTGCGCTCGCCCGCTTGTCGCGCCTACTTCTTCTTTCCCCGCGCCTTAGGCTCGGGCGAGAGCGCCTGCGGGTCGAAGCCGACGTAGAAGATGTAGGAATCGGCGACCGCAGCTGACGGCACCGGATAGGCCAGATCCTCGGCGACAAAGGTGAAGGGCACGCTGCCGCCCTCCGACATCTCGACCGTGGTCCGGTAGGCCTTCGAGGCGATCACCTTCTCGCCGACGCCGCCGTGCACCACGGCGACGCGCAGGGGAACCTCGACGATGGCAGGCGCCCCGGCGGGACCGGCGATGACACGGCCTTGGATGCCGATCCGGGCTGTGATGTCGCCGCCGCTTCGGGAGCATTCGCGCGCCATCTTGGTGATGGTGGCCTGGAAACGTATTTCATTACCGGTGGCCGGCTTACCGCCAGCCCCGACCGCGTAGGTGGAGGCGCCGGCACGCACCGTAACCTGCGGACAATCGACGTCGTCGTCGGCTGCGGGCTGGCCGGGCGCGGGCGCCGGCTTGGGCTGGGCCGGCTCGTCGGACTTGCCGCCGAACAGGCTCTTGAAGCGGTCGCTCAACGACTGGGCCGCCACCGGCGAGACGGAGGCGAGCGCGACCGACAATGCCAGCGCGAGCGCCGCCCCTCGCCGCCACGTCGTCCGCGATGACCGAAGCTCCTTCACCATCAACACCCGTACTCCATGACAATATCCGGCCAATCGGCCAGCCTTGCGGGTTATATCGCCAAAATCGGCGAACCCAAGGCAGCAAAACAATGGAATTGGCCGCACGCATCAGGCGGCTCAGCCGCGGAAATCCTCGTGCAGCAGGCCGAACAGCAGGTGATCCTGCCAGACCCCGTTGATGCAGAGATAGCGGCGTGCAAGGCCCTCGCGGGAGAAGCCGCACTTCTCCAGCACCCGGATCGACGGCGCATTGGTGGGAATGCAGGCGGCCTCGACCCGGTGCAGATTGAGCTCGCCGAACAGCGTCGGCAGCAGCACCCGCAGCGCCGCCGTCATGTAGCCGCGACGGGCATGGGGCTGGCCGACCCAATAGCCGATGGTGCCGGCCTGCACGATGCCGCGCCGGACATTGGCGAGCGTGATGCCGCCGACCATGGCGCCGTCGAGCTCGCGGAAGATCAGAAAGGGGTACGAGCGGTCCGCGGCGATGTCCTCGGAATAGCGGCGCAGGCGGCGCCTGAAGCCGGAGCGCGTCAGGTCGTCCGACGGCCAGATCGGTTCCCAGGGCGTGAGATAGTCGCGGCTGCTCTCGCGCAGGTTGGCCCATTGCAGGAAATCCGACATCTGCGGCGCGCGCAGCAACAGACCGTTGCCGCGCGGCGCGAGGGCGGCAGGTCCACTGGATGGCAGGCGAAAGAGGGCCATGGTGATGCTTCCGGGGGCAGATCAGCCCACGCGCGGCTCCTAATGCAACCGCGCCTTGGCACGTGCCCGGGTCAATCCTTCCGCAAAAGACACCGCCGTGTCCAGACCCCTGCCGCTGCCTAATGCGACAACCGCAGGCCGGCTACGCGAAAGCAGCGCCCGCGCCGCGTCCCGGGTCGATTCGACGCTGACGGCGTCGATCCGGGCGACCAGTTCCTGCACCGTCTGCGGCCGGCCATAGGCCAGCACGTGCCGGGCGAGCTGCTCGGCGCGGGACGAGCAGCTCTCCAGCGCCATCAGGAGCCCTGCCTTCATCTGCGCCTTGGCGCGCGCGATCTCGGCCTCCGTCAGCGTCTCCACCGAATCGTTCATGATGTCGACCACGACCTCCATCATCTCCGGCGCGTCGGCAGGATCGGTGCCGGTGTAGAGGCCGAAGAAGCCGGTATCGCTATAGGGCGCATGGAACGAGTAGATCGAGTAGCAGAGACCGCGCTTCTCGCGCACCTCCTGGAACAGCCGCGACGACATCCCGCCGCCGAGGACGTTGGTGAAAACCTGAAGCGAAAAAAGCGACAGGTCGTTCTGCGGCACGCCCTCCAGCGCCAGCGTCAGATGCGCCTGCTCGAGCTCGCGATGCACCACCTTGGCGCCGCCCTTGCCGAACTGGGCGGGTTGCGGCTTCGGGCCTGGCGTCGCCTCGAAGCTCGCAAAGCGCTTCTCGACCTCGGCGACCACCTGGTTGTGATCGATCGCGCCGGCGGCCGCCACCACCATGTCCGGGCCGCGATAATGCGTCGACAGATAGCCGCGCAGCATGTCGCGGTTGAAGCTGCGCAGCGTCTTGGCGGTACCGAGCAGCGAACGGCCCATCGGCTGGTCGGGATAGCAGAGCTCGTTGAGATGCTCGAACACGACGTCGTCGGGCGTGTCCTGCGCAGCCCCGATCTCCTGCACGATGACGTTCTTCTCGCGCTCCAGCTCGTCCGGCTCGAAGGCGGGATTGGCCAGGATGTCGGCGAGCACATCGAGCGCGAGCGGCACGTCGGCCTTCAGCACTCGCGCATAGTAGGACGTGGTCTCGGTCGAGGTGCCGGCATTGAGGTCGCCGCCGACCGCCTCGATCTCCTCCACGATCTCGCGCGACGAGCGCTTCGTCGTGCCCTTGAACGCCATGTGTTCGAGCAGATGCGAGATGCCGTGCTCGTTGGGCTTCTCGTCGCGTCCGCCGACGCCGGCCCACACGCCGAGCGCGGCGGTCTCGAGATGAGGCATCTTGTCGGTGACGATGGTGAGGCCGGACGCAAGCTTGGAAATCTCGACGCTCATCCGGCAACTCCCTGCTTTGCGGCGCGGCTGACCGACAACACGAACCGCTCGACCTCGGCCTGATCGTTCTTCATCACCTTCATGTGTTCGGATTTGGTCATGAGACCTTCGAGCCACGCCGGCAGTTGCGGCCGCTGGCCGCAGGCGGCCTCGACCGCATCGGGGAATTTGGCGGGATGGGCGGTGGAGAGCACGATGGTCGGCACCGTAGTGTCGGTGGTGTCGCGATCGGCGACGGCGAGCGCCACCGCGGTATGGGGGTCGACCAGCTCGCCCGCCTCGCGCCAGCCGGCGCGGATCGCGGCGGCCGTCTCGGTCTCGTCGGCGCGGCCGGCGTCGAACTCCTCGCGGATCGCAGCGAGCGTCGCGTCGGGCAGCACGAAGCGGCCGGACTGCTTCAGCGAGTCCATCAGACGGCGGACGCCGGCGGCATCGCGCTTGCCCGCTTCGAACAGCAGCCGCTCGAAATTCGAGGAGATCTGGATGTCCATCGACGGCGACACCGTGGCGTGCACCTCGCGCACCTCGTAGATGCCGGTCTTCAGCGTGCGTGCCAGGATGTCGTTGACGTTGGCGGCGATGCGCAGGGTGCGCACCGGCAGGCCCATGCGCTTGGCGACGTAGCCGGCAAAGATGTCGCCGAAATTGCCGGTCGGCACCACGAAATCCACCGCGCGCGCCGGCGCACCGACGGCGACGGCCGAGGTGAAGTAGTAGACCACCTGGGCGACGATGCGCGCCCAGTTGATGGAGTTGACGCCGGAGAGCGAGGTCGCATCGCGGAAGCGATGGTTGTTGAACATGCCCTTCACGAGGGCCTGGCAATCGTCGAAGGTGCCTTCGATGGCGAGTGCATGGACATTGGCCGCGCCCGTCGACGTCATCATCCGCCGCTGCACCTCGGAGATGCGGCCGTGCGGGAACAGCACGATGAGGTCCACGTTCTCTAGGCCTGCGAAGGCTTCGACCGCCGCGCCTCCGGTGTCGCCAGAGGTCGCGACGACGATGGTGGTACGCTGGCCGCGCTTGGCGAGCACGTGATCCATCAGCCGCGAGATCAGCTGCATCGCCACGTCCTTGAAGGCCAGCGTCGGACCATGGAACAGCTCCAGCACGAACTGGTGCGGCGACATCTGGCGCAGCGGCACCACGGCGGGATGGCGGAAGGTGGCATAGGCCTCGTTGGCCATGCGGCCGAGCTCGGCATCGGAGATCTCGCCGCCGGCGAAGGGACGGATCACGTCGACTGCGACCTCCCAATAGGGGCGGCCGAAGAAGCCGGCGATGGTCTCGGCCGGGAGCTGCGGCCACGTCGCGGGGACATACAGACCGCCATCGCGGGCAAGCCCGGTCAACATCACGTCGCAGAAGCCGAGTTCGGGGGCCTCGCCCCGGGTCGAGATATAACGAGTCAAACTGCCCTCCAAAGGCCGGCCAAGCCTGAGCCAGATCCGCAAGCCTTTGATTTTACGAAATTACTTGTCAACAGCCAGAGGCTTCCGGCCACCATAAAGTGTTTTGCGGCATCGGGAAACCGCTTCCAGCGGCGGATCTTTGCAAGGAAAAAGGGCTGCGGCGATGCCGCAGCCCTCTCTTGGAAGGTCTGTCGTTGATATGTGCAGACCGGTTTGCCTCGTTCGCGGCGCTTGCCCGTTAAAACTGTTGGCGCAAGCTTTCGGCGCCTGTCACGAAATCGTCAAGAGCCAAAACCGGTCCCGCCGACAAATGTTCCTGTTTTTCCCGACGCACGTGAATACTGCTGACCTGGATGCAGCCGGACTGGAGGCGCGCAAATCAAAAGCGCATTTGCCGCTTCTTCCTGGCTGCCGGTCGAGGCAGGAACGAACGCCGCCGAAACCCATTGTGTCGGCGGATGACGTCCGCCGCCGGCCATGCATTGCCCGGTCTGCGGAGGCGCCGATCCGCCGGCCGAACCGCTTGCATCCTGGAGCAGACGGTTCGGTCGCTGGCGGCACGTCAGTTCATCCCGATTTCCACGGCGATCCGGATCAGGTCGGAATGGTTCTTGGCGCCAAGCTTCTGCTTGAGCAGCGAGGTGGTATTGGCGACGGTCTTGTAGGAGATGCCGAGTGCCTCGGCGACCTCGACGATCTTGTCGCCGCGCCCGAGCAGGCGGAGAATCTCCAGCTCCCGCGGCGTCATCTGCGAGGCCGGATTGGCCTTGATCGCAGCGCCGGAGAAGGTCACGGCTTCGGCGAGCTGTGGCGAAATGAAATTGTCGCCCGCGACCACCTTGCGCACCGCCTTCAGCAGGATCCTGGGATCGTCGCCCTTGGAGACATAGCCCTGCGCTCCAAGCTCGACCGCCCGTACCACGAAGGCCGGATCCTCGTTCATGCTGAACATGATGATCTTGGCGCCGGGATCGTCCTTGCGTATGCGTCGCATCAGCTCGAAGCCCGAGACATCGGGCAGGCTGATGTCGATCACGGTGACGTCGGGCCGCCTGCTGACATAGGCCCGGTGACCGGATTTGGCATCGCTTGCCTCGTCGATCCGGATCGAATGGTCGGAGGCAAACAGGGTGCGGCAGCCGGACAGCACCACGGGATGGTCGTCGACAATGAGGACCCTGGTCGCCGGCTTGGCAATATCTTGCATCGCGCGCTCTCTTGTTTTGCAACTCATAGACCGGCGGGNAACAAATGGAAAGAGATAATCCCGCCGATGCGCGTTAGAATTGACCTAATGTGGCACCGACTTTCCTTCCGGACGCAACTGTTTCTTCCGCTTGGCGCGAGTTTTCTCGTCGCGCTGATCCTGGCCGGCATATTGCTGCAAATATTTGCAACCGGTCAGCTCGCGGACGAGAACGAACCAGCTCGACGTTCAACCAGGACGATCGCCGCCGCGCTCAACAATGCGCTGCGCGTCTCGGACAATCCGCAGAGGACGCTCGAGGCCTTTGTCCAATCCCTGGACAGCTCCTCCGATATCCAATTCCGGGCGGTGGAAGCGGGTCCCGCGCCCTCCCCGAAGGACGGGTTACGCAACCTGCAGGCGGTTCCGAAGTGGTTTATCAACCTTCTGACCATACCGGACATGGATGCTGCATCGCCGGTGGTGATCGACGGCCGACCGGTCGGCAATATCGTGTTCGTTCCTGACCTGTCAGCCGACCTGTTCGAGAAGTGGATCGGCTTCGTCGCACTCATCGGTCTCGTCGTCGCGCTGATGCTGCTCACCGGCATCATCGCCTATGTCTTCGCGGGAACAGCCCTGCGCCCGCTGCAATATCTCGGCGAAGGGCTCACGCGGATACGGCGCGGCGATTACGCAAAGCCAATTCCGGTCGGAGGGCCGACGGAGATCCGGCAGAGCTGCGAGGAAGCGAATGCCCTGGCCGCAACACTTGCGCAATTGAGCGAGGACAATCGCGAGCTGCTGCACCGCCTGGTATCACTCCAGGACGACGAGCGGCGCGATCTCGCCCGCGAGCTGCATGACGAACTCGGACCGCTCCTGTTCAGCATCCGCGCCGGCGCGATCTCCCTGATCGAGGCCTCGCCGCCGATAGGAAATCTCGGCAATTCGGTGGAGGACGTGCTGCAATCGGTCGAGGCGCTCCAGCAGACCAACCGCCGCATCCTCGACCGGCTGCGCCCGCTCTATATCGAGAGATTGGGGCTGGAGGCGAGCGTGCAGACGCTGCTTCGGAACTTTCGCAAGCAGGCACCGCATATCGACCTGACGGCCACGATCGATCCCGGCCTCAACGCGATCGACGCGCCGCTGGCCCAGACCGTCTATCGCGTCATCCAGGAGGGGCTGACCAACGTGCTGCGCCATGCCAAGGCCAGCCATGCCGATGTTCGGGCGATCGTCGCCGATGCGACGCTCGCCATCGAGATCTCCGACGATGGCGGCGGATTTCCCGAGGGCAATGTGTTCGGCAGGGGCCTGACCGGCATGCATGAGCGCGTGCGCGCACTCAGCGGGTCGCTGTCATTGCTGCGCGCGGATGGACGAACCTATGTGCGCTGCCGTCTGCCGGTCGAGATAAGGCGAAACCCGTCAGCGTGAGGCTGAGCCGGACCCGGATCGTGCCTCATAGCGTTTTCGAGCGAAGTGGATACCACCGGGTCGCGTCGAGAAGACGCGTCAAAACAAGAATCCAGAGCCGCGTTCCGATTCCATCGGAACGGGAAGGGCTCTAGCACGCGCAGCCGTCATGGGTGTTCTGTAGCGATGGCGTGCACAGCGTGCTGTAGATCTTGCCTTCCGGGCTGAAGCGAAATGAGGCGTGAATACGCAATACGCCGGCGACGGAATATTCGAGATCGACGCCGTGCGGCGCCGGCATGATCTCTTCCAGCCCGAAACCCGCCGACGAGAAGGTGCTGAGCCGCGATCTCCAATAGCTTTCGAGCTCGTGTCGGCCGCGATAACGCTGCGTGCCGTTACAGGTGCACTCGACCTGCGCATCGTCCGCATAGAGGTCGAGCAACATCGCAAGGTCGCCCTTCCTGCAGGCATCCACCCAGTCGACGACGATTCCCATCTGATCGAAATCACTCACGCCGCAATCCTGTCCGCCGCGGAAAAGCTGGAGCGCGGCTTAGGATCACACTCGTGAATATGCGCTGAATAATAAACCCCGGAAGATTCCGGGTTCCTCCCGGGAACCTACGGGCACTTCTCAGCTTTGCCGACGTCCTCTCGCCCAGGCGCCAAAGGCGATCAACACGGCGCCCGCGAGCGCGAACCAGGTGACGGCGTATTGCAAATGGTCGTCCTTCAGATGCACGTCGAGCGGACCGGGGCGCGGAACTCCATTTTCAGGCGCCGGCTGCTCCAGGTCGACATAGAACGGCGCCACCGCGCCCCAATGAAGCGCGCTTGCGATCGCAAGATGATCGCGCACGAACCAGAGCCGCTTGTCGCGATTCTCCGCCGGCGTCGTCCAGCCTGGGCCTTCCGGAAAGCGGAGATAGCCGGTGAGCGCGACGGGCTGCCCCGTGACGAGCTTCTTCACCGCGCGGTCCTCGACACTGCGGTCCTGCATCGTGTTCTCGACGAAGCCCGCATCGATCACGACCATCTCGCCGGTCGCAAGCCGCGCCGGCAGGAAGGCCCAGGTGCCGGGACCTGAAGCGTCCTTGCGGACGGCCGAGCCGGACGAATAGACCATCGCATCAGGCAGCGGCGCATAGGTCGCGGTGAAACTGACACGGCGGAATTCATCGCGGGCGGGATTGAGCGCCGCCCATTGTGCCGGCGGCGGCAGCGCCACGGGAGCTTCCGCCAGACGCTCGGTGAGCGCCACAATCAGCTCGTGCTTGGCGGTCCGGCGCTGCAATTGCCAGACACCGAGCGCGACGAACACGGCCGTCAGCACAAGCGTGAACAGCGCGAAGCCGGCCACGCGGGGCTTGCGCGCAGTGGCGTTCATTTCGCGCGGTCGATCAGCCGGCCCGGCGCCGCCTTGTGGTGGAATTGCAACGCGATCAGCAGCGACTTCATGGAACGCAGCGGCAATAGCGTGGTGGCGAGGATCAGCGGCAGCCAGAGCACCGCATGCAGCCAGAACGGCGGCTGGTACTTGACCTCGACGACGAGCGCGCAGCCGACCACGATGGCGCCGGCCAGCATGATGATGAAGATCGCCGGACCGTCGCCGGAATCGATGAAGGCATAGTCGAGGCCACAGCGGTCGCAAGCGGGGGCGAGGTTGAGGAAACCCGCATAAAGCTTGCCCTGGCCGCAGCGTGGACATTTGCAGGCAAGCCCGCGCATCGCGCTTTGCAGGACGGTGATCTCAGGTCCGGAGGGAGCGGCGGTATCGTTCATGATGGCGTACTTTATCACAGTTTCCGCCGAGTCTTTCGGCGGCGGAAAGCGAAAGGGCGGCCCTGCGGCCGCCCTTTCCAACCAGTCATTGCAGCTTAGTGCGCGCCGTGCGCCATGGTCTCGGCACCGTGTCCCCAGACATAGATGCAGAGGAACAGGAACAGCCAGACCACGTCGACGAAGTGCCAGTACCAGGCGGCAAACTCAAAGCCGAGATGCTGCTTCGGCGTGAAGTGGCCGGCATAGGCGCGCGCGAGGCACACGATCAGGAAGATGGTGCCGACCAGCACGTGGAAACCATGGAAGCCGGTCGCCATGAAGAAGGTCGCGCCATAGACGTTGCCGGCGAAGGAGAATGCCGCGTGGCTGTACTCATAGGCCTGCACGCAAGTGAAGAGCGCGCCGAGCACCACGGTCAGGATCAGGCCGTATTTCAGGCCCTGGCGGTCGTTCTCGAGCAGCGCGTGGTGGGCCCAGGTCACGGTGGTGCCCGACGTCAGCAGGATCAGCGTGTTGAGGAGCGGCAGGTGCCAGGGATCGAAGGTCTCGATACCGTGGGGCGGCCAGGTGCCGGGCACCGCGCAGGCGCCGGCCTGGGTGCCGAGGCCGCAGCCGAACACGGCATCGCGGGTGGCGTGGACCGCATCGGCCGGAAACAGCGCCGCGTTGAAATAGGCCCAGAACCAGGCCACGAAGAACATCACCTCGGAGGCGATGAACAGGATCATGCCGTAGCGGTGATGCAGCTGCACGACGCGAGTGTGGTCGCCCTTGTACTGGGCTTCCTTGATCACGTCGCCCCACCAGCTTGCCATGGTGTAGAGCACGCCGACGGTGCCGACGCCGAACACGATCGGGGCGGCCGCGAACATGTGGTGCATCCAGGCGATCGCGCCGACCGCCATGATGAAGGCCGAGAGCGAGCCGACTGCAGGCCACGGAGAGGGATCGACGAGGTGATAGTCGTGATGCTTGCCTTGCGCCGTAGCCATTTCCGTCTCTCTCCTCAATCCCGTGCCTATCAGGCACTTATCCCCTTGTGTCCAACCCCTGAGCGACAAGCCCGGCGGTCAGAGATTTCCCTTGCGTTTGTCAGCTTCGCCCGATGCCAGCGGCTTCACCACTGGATCCTTCACCGGATAGAACGTGTAGGACAGTGTGATCGTGCCAAGCCCGTCGTTCTCGTGATCGTCGGCGATCGCGGGATCGACGTAGAACACGACCGGCATCTCGCGCTTCTCGCCCGGCGCCATGGTCTGCTCGGTGAAGCAGAAGCAGTTGATCTTCTGGAAGTAGGAGCCGACCGTCAGCGGCGCGACGTTGTAGGCCGCTTGCCCTGCGGTGGTGCGGGCGGCCTGGTTGGTCACGGTGTAGAAGACGGTGACGACCTGGCCGATATTGACCTCGATCTCGCTCTGCTCCGGCTCGAACTTCCAGGGCAGGCCGGGCGCGACGTTGGAATCGAAGCGCACCGCAATCTTCCGCGCGATCGGGCCGGTGGCCGGTGCGGAGGTCGCGACCTGCGTCGTGCCGTTGAAGCCGGTGGCGCGGCAGAACCAGTTGTAGAACGGCACCGCCGCGTAGGAGGCGCCGACCATCAGCGCGACCACGCCGCCGCAGATCGAGGCGACCAGCGCGTCGCGGCCGAGGCCCTTGGAAGGGCCTTTCGTGGCCGTCCGACTGCGATCGCGCGATATGGTCGGCTCGTGATCCATGTTTCCTACATCGGCCGGACTAGCACTGCCGGCCCCTTGACCAAGGTGACGGCGAAGAACAACACCACGAGCACGCCGAGTGCCAGCGCAATGGCAATGGAGCGCTGACGACGACTCTTCCGCTGCGCCTCGGTGAGGACGATTCCATCTGGCTCGGGTTTGTCAGCCATTCCTGCCTCATGCGCCCCCAACCATCGGAGCAAGCGCCCGGAACACGACCTCGGCCAGCAGGGTCGCGAACAGCGCGAACAGATACAGGATCGAGAAAGCAAACAATTTTCGCGTCGCGCGCAGCGACTGGCTGCGCTCGCGGCGCAGATAGACGTTGATGGCGAGCACCAGCATGCCGGCACCGAGGATCAGCGAGACCACGCCATAGACGGCGTCGAAATAGCCGAGCGCCCAGGGCGCGGCGGCAACCGCGATCAGCACGATGGTGTAGAGCAGGATCTGCAGACGCGTCGCGTCGGGACCGGCGACGTTGGGCAGCATCGGAATGCCGGCGCGGGCATAGTCGTCGGAGCGGAACAGCGCCAGCGCCCAGAAATGCGGCGGAGTCCAGAAGAAGATGATGGCGAACAGCAGCAGCGGCTCGACGTCGACCGTGCCCGTCACCGCAGCCCAGGCCACCACCGGCGGCAGCGCGCCGGCGGCACCGCCGATCACGATGTTCTGCGCGGTCCAGCGCTTCAGCCACATCGTGTAGATCACGACGTAGAAGAAGATGGTGAAGGCGAGCAGCGCGCCCGCGATCCAGTTGACGAGGATGCCGAGCGTCATCACCGAGAAGAAGGCGAGCGTGATGCCGAACGCCATCGCCTCGGGACGGGTGATGCGGCCGCGCGGGATCGGCCGGTTCGCCGTGCGCGACATCTTGGCGTCGATGTCGCCTTCGAGCGCCATGTTGAGCGCACCGGAAGCGCCGGCACCGACCGCGAT
This sequence comes from Bradyrhizobium sacchari, assembly GCF_002068095.1. Lineage (GTDB taxonomy): Bacteria > Pseudomonadota > Alphaproteobacteria > Rhizobiales > Xanthobacteraceae > Bradyrhizobium > Bradyrhizobium sacchari. Next base: position 272,044 of record NZ_LWIG01000001.1, read on the forward strand.
GCAGAGCAGCGAGGTGATCGCCAGGACCCAGTGGAAATGCCCGGGCGCCATCGCCATGCCGACCAGCGCGGTGAAGATCACCAGCGACATCACCCGCGGCTTGAGCAGAGCAATGTAGTCGCGCACCTCCGCTTCGGAGATGCGGGGATTGATGTCGACGGCGTTGTGGTCGAGGACGGACACTAATTCAACTCGCTTCGTTATAGAGCCGCGGCGCCCGTCACGGGCGCCGCGGGAGATCGATTACTGCACGCGGGGCAGCACTTCGAACTGGTGGAAGGGCGGCGGCGAAGGCAGCGTCCACTCCAGCGTGGTCGCACCCGCACCCCAGGGATTGTCGCCCGCCGGCACCTTCTTCGCGAAAGCGTCGATCACGCAGTAGAGGAAGATCAGGACGCCGAAGCCGGAGATGTAGGAGCCGACCGACGAGACCAGGTTCCAGCCCGCAAATGCGTCGGGATAGTCGACGTAACGGCGGGGCATGCCCGACAGGCCGAGGAAGTGCTGCGGGAAGAACACCAGATTGACGCCGATGAAGGTGACCCAGAAGTGCGCCTTCGCCAGCGTCTCGTTGTACATGTAGCCCGTCATCTTCGGGAACCAGTAGTACCAGCCGGCGAAGATCGCGAACACCGCGCCGAGCGACAGCACGTAGTGGAAGTGCGCGACGACGTAATAGGTCTCCTGCAGCACGCGGTCGACGCCGGCGTTCGCCAGCACGACGCCGGTGACGCCGCCGACCGTGAACAGGAAGATGAAGCCGACCGCCCAGATCATCGGGGCGCGGAATTCGATCGAGCCGCCCCACATCGTGGCGATCCACGAGAAGATCTTCACGCCGGTCGGAACCGCGATCACCATCGTCGCCGCGACGAAATAGGCCTGCGTCGCCGACGACATGCCGACCGTGTACATGTGATGCGCCCACACCACGAAGCCGATACCGCCGATCGCGACCATGGCGTAGGCCATGCCGAGATAGCCGAACACGGGCTTGCGCGAGAACGTGGAGACGATCTGGCTGATCATGCCGAAGCCGGGCAGGATCAGGATGTACACCTCGGGGTGGCCGAAGAACCAGAACAGGTGCTGGAACAGCACGGGGTCGCCGCCGCCGTCGGGCGCGAAGAACGTCGTCCCGAAATTGCGGTCGGTGAGCAGCATGGTGATCGCACCGGCGAGCACCGGCAGCGACAGCAGCAGCAGGAACACCGTCACCAGGATCGACCACACGAACAGCGGCATCTTGTGCAGGGTCATGCCCGGCGCACGCATGTTGAATATCGTGGTGATGAAGTTGATGGCACCGAGAATTGACGAGGCGCCCGCCAGATGCAGCGACAGGATCGCGAAGTCGACGGCCGGGCCCGGATGGCCGGAGCTCGACAGCGGAACGTACATGGTCCAGCCGGCGCCGACGCCGTTGGCGCCCGGCTCGCCCTCGACGAAGGTCGACATCAAGAGCAGCGCGAAGGAGGCCGGCAGCAGCCAGAACGAGATGTTGTTCATGCGCGGGAACGCCATGTCGGGCGCGCCGATCATCAGCGGCACGAACCAGTTGCCGAAGCCGCCGATCATCGCGGGCATGACCATGAAGAAGATCATGATCAGACCGTGGGAGGTCACGAACACGTTGTAGGTGTGGGTCTCGTGGAAGATCTGCACGCCCGGATACATCAGCTCGGCCCGGATCGCGATCGACATCGCTGCACCGATGATGCCGGCGATGACCGCGAAGATCAGGTACATCGTGCCGATGTCCTTGTGGTTGGTCGAGTAGACGTAGCGCCGCCATCCCGTCGGATGGGCGTGCTCATGGTCATGTCCGTGGTCTTGCGCGTGATCGCCGTGTGCCGCTGCGCTCGTTGCCATTTTCAAATCCTGCCTTGCGTCCCAATCGGACCTTTGGAGGTCCCGCCCTTTATGTCGCTTTCAGTCCCCTCGAGCTCTGCCCGGCGCTTACTGCGTCGGGCCGCCCGCGGAGGCGTAGGTGCTGGTGCCGCCGCTCGCGAATTTCTTCTTCGCCGTCTCGACCCAGGAGGCGAACTCCTGGTCGCTGACCACGCGGATGGCGATCGGCATGAAGGCGTGATCCTTGCCGCAGAGCTCCGAGCATTGGCCGTAGAACATGCCGGTCTTGGCGGCCTTGAACCAGGTCTCGTTCAGTCGCCCCGGAATGGCGTCGATCTTGACGCCGAACGCGGGCAGCGCGAAGGCGTGGATGACGTCTGCACCGGTCACCTGAACACGAATCACCTTGTTGACCGGCACCACCATCTCGTTGTCGACGCCGAGCAGGCGGGGCTGCTTGTCCTGGGCCATCAGCGAGTCGAACTCGAACTTGCCGTTATCCGGATAGGCGTAGGACCAGTACCACTGCTTGCCGGTCGCCTTGATGGTCAGGTCCGCCTTCGGCACGTCGAGCTCCAGGAACAAGAGGCGGAACGACGGCACCGCGATGCCGACCAGAATCAGCACCGGAACCAGGGTCCACACCACCTCGATCAGCGTGTTGTGGGTGGTCCGCGACGGCACCGGGTTGGCCCTCGCGTTGAACTTGATGACCACGATGACCAGCAGCGCCAGGACGAACAGCGTGATCAGGGCGATCAGCACGAACAGGAAGTTGTGGAACCAGACGATGTTGTCCATCACCGGCGAGCCGGACTGCTGGAGCGTCCACTCCCACGGCGCCGGCTGCCCCAGCTCGGCAAATGCCGCGCCGCCCGTCGCCAGCGTCAGGCCAGCAACGGCCAATCCCAGCAAATGCCGGCCTACCCGGCCCATCGACATCCTCATGCCGTTCGCGCTCCCCTTACGAAATCACCCCAAGTGCATCCCCCTGTTTCCGGGAAACGCTTATTCGATCCGTCCGTCTGACAAACCGCCGCTCAAGAATACCTCTAAGAGGAATTGGGGCCAGATCGCTAGAACGCCGAAATCAAGCCTCTCAAACCATAATTCTTGATCTATCGCAATGCAGTCTTGAGGCCGGTCTGCCAGCGATCACCCGCAAGATATTTCCTAGTAACATCAGACAAAAATACCGTTTCCCGGGATGCCGCGGCTTGACAGCGGAATTGCCCGCTGTAGGCACTTGCGAACGGCCGCACAGGAACCTGATTCGTGCCGGCGGTGGCGGCCTCGGCGGCGCGGAATTTGCTTGGGAATTGCCTTCAAGACGCCGTCATTTCCGTATCAGTCCACCCGCGCAAGCGACCCAGGCGAGCAGAGGGACCGACCCCGATGGGGCTTTCGAGATGCATGGCATGCAAGGGCTTGGCTAGGCAGGCTGACGGCCTCACGGCGCTGGCGGCCCTGCTGGCTGCGGTGGTTCTCCTGGCGCTTCCGGGCCTCGCCCATGCGCAGGGCGCGGTGCGCTCCGTCCATGGCGACTGGCAGATTCGTTGCGACACCCCGCCGGGGGCCCAGACCGAGCAATGCGCCCTGATCCAGAGCGTGGTGGCGGAGGACCGCTCCAATGCCGGCCTGACCGTAATCGTGCTCAAGACCGCCGATCAGAAGAGCCGCCTGATGCGCGTGGTCGCCCCGCTCGGGGTCCTGCTGCCCTCCGGCCTCGGCCTCAAGCTCGACAACCAGGACGTCGGCCGCGCCGGCTTCGTCCGCTGCCTGCCCAATGGCTGCGTCGCCGAGGTCGTGATGGACGACAAGCTGCTTGGCCAGCTCCGCAACGCCAAGACCGCGACCTTCATTATCTTCGAGACCCCGGAAGAAGGCATCGGCTTCCCGCTCAGCCTGAACGGGCTCGGCGAGGGCTACGACAAGCTGCCGTAGGGCTTTCTCGACAGCTTCGGACACCACGCTGCCATCCCGTCATCCTTCGAGGCTCGCCGAAGAGGCGAGCACCTCCAGCGACAACGGCTCCGCCGTTGCGCGGGTAACGCTGATGGAGCAAAGCTTTCGATCTGCGCTTCGGATATGACAATGATTTCAATCATGTCGTTTCGGTAATGTGACGGTCCGCCCTCTCGCCGAACGGCTGGGAAGCCATTATCTTGCCCGACATCTCTCCGACAATGGGTGATCGATGACCAACCCCGCCACAACCTCCCTGCTCGACCGTGCCAATCTCGACCGCGACCAGGTTCGCAACGAGGTCGCGCGCGGGCTCGCCGGCGCCGACGACGGTGAACTGTTCCTGGAATACAGCCAGACCGAAGCGCTGATGTTCGACAATGGGCGGCTGAAGCAGGCGACCTACGACACCTCGCAGGGTTTCGGGCTTCGCGCCGTCAAGGATGACGCGGTGGGTTACGCGCATTCGTCCGACGTGTCGCTGCCGGCGCTGATTCGCGCCGCCGACGCGGTCGCCGCCGTCCGCGGCGGCTATTCCGGCAGCTTCGCGGCCCCGCCCCCGCACACCAATGTCCGGCTCTATGCCGACGACAATCCGCTCGACGCCCCCGGTTTCGAGACCAAAGTAAAACTGCTCGCCGAGATCGACGCCTATTTGCGCGACAAGGATCCGCGGGTGCGGCAGGTCAGCGTGAGTCTCGGGGCGACCTGGCAGGTCGTCGAGATCCTGCGGCCCGACGGCGAGAGCTATCGCGACATCCGTCCGCTTGTGCGCGTCAACATCTCCGTCGTCGCCGGCCAGGGCGACCGCCAGGAGAGCGGCAGCAAGGGCTATGGCGGCCGCGCCGGCTATGCCGAATTCATCGAGAGCAAGAACTGGCGCGACGCCGCCGACGGCGCGCTGCGCGAGGCGCTGGTCAACCTCGAGTCCATTCCGGCCCCCGCCGGCGAGATGGACGTCGTGCTCGGGGCCGGCTGGCCCGGCGTGATGCTGCATGAAGCGGTCGGCCACGGCCTCGAAGGCGACTTCAACCGCAAGAAGACCTCGGCGTTTGCGGGCTTGATGGGCCAGCAGGTCGCCGCCAAGGGTGTCACCGTGGTCGACGACGGCACCATTGCCTCGCGTCGTGGCTCGCTGTCGATCGACGACGAGGGAACGCCGACCAACCGCACCGTGCTGATCGAGGACGGCATCCTGGTCGGCTACATGCAGGATCGCCAGAACGCGCGCCTGATGAACATGAAGCCGACCGGCAACGGCCGCCGCCAGGGCTATGCCCATGTGCCGATGCCGCGCATGACCAACACCTACATGCTCGCCGGCGACCGCGATCCCGCCGAGATTCTTAGCTCCGTGAAGAACGGCGTCTTCGCCGCGAATTTCGGCGGCGGCCAGGTCGACATCACCTCGGGCAAATACGTGTTCCAGTGCACCGAGGCCTACAAGATCGAGAACGGCAAGATCGGCGCACCGCTGAAGGGCGCGATGCTGATCGGCAACGGGCCGACCGATTTGCATCGCATCCGCATGATCGGCAACGACCTCGCACTCGACACCGGCATCGGCACCTGCGGCAAGAACGGCCAGGGCGTGCCTGTCGGCGTCGGCCAGCCGTCGCTTCTGATGGAACGCATCACCGTGGGTGGAACAGGCGCATGAGTGTCGAGAAGGTAACCGTCCCCGCCAAGCGCAAGAGCAGCGGCTGGGGTGGGCAGATCGTTCAGCTTGCCGGCATTGTCGCCGCGGTGTTCATCGCCAAGGGCGCGCTCGCCGAGCCGTTCTACGTACCGTCGGGCTCGATGGAGCCGACGCTCTTGATCGGCGATGCGCTGCTCGCCTCGAAATTCCCCTACGGCTACGGCACCTCGTCACTGCCGATCCAGATCAACCTGCCCGAGAGCGGCCGCGTGTTCGCGGAGACGCCCAAGCAGGGCGACGTGGTCGTGTTCCGCTGGCCCGGCGATCGCTCGCAGGCCTGGGTCAAGCGCGTCGTGGGACTTCCCGGCGACCGCATCCAGATGCGACAGGGTCAGCTCTTCATCAACGACCGCCCCGCCGAGCTGAAGCCCGACGGCGTCGGCTCTGCCGAAGACGACAATGGCGGCAGCGAGCCCGCCTATCGCTACGTCGAGACGCTGCCGAACGGCGTCTCGCACCTGATCTTCAAGATGCGCGACAACGGCCCGCTCGACAACACGCCTGAGGTGACGGTGCCATCAGGCCATCTCTTCGTGCTCGGCGACAACAGGGACAACTCCGCCGACAGCCGCGTGCCGCTGCGCTCCGGCGGCGTCGGAATGCTGCCGATCGACAATCTGATCGGGCGCGCCGACGCCGTGGTCGGCTCCTGGGATCTGGGCATGCGCAGTCAGCCGGTATGGACCTGGCTGTCCGGCTTCCGGCTCGCGCGGTTCTTCACCGCGGTGCATTGACGGGATCGGAGGATGCGCCAGGACGAATTTCTCGCTCTCGTCCTGCGCAATCCGGTCAATGCCGGGATCGTCGACGAACTCGCGCATCTCGCGCTTCCCGACGCCTGGCTGGTCTCGGGATGCCTGGTGCAGACGGTGTGGAACGTGCTCACCGGCCGCGCCATCGATCACGGCATCGCCGATTACGACGTGTTCTATTTCGATCCCGACACGTCGTGGGAGGCGGAGGACGCGGCGATCCGCAAGCTGCAGGAGCGGCTCGGGCATCTCGGCGTCAAGATCGAGATCCGCAACCAGGCGCGCGTGCATCTGTGGTATCCCGGCAAGCACGGTCTGCCCTATCCGCCCTTGAGAAGCTCGACGGAGGGGATCGACCGCTTCCTCACCCGGAATACGCAATTCGGCGTCAGGCGCGCGAGCGACGGCTACGAGGTCTACGCGCCGCACGGCTTTGGTGATGTCGCGGGGCTGATCGCACGGCCCAATCCAGGCCCGAATTTTTCGGCGGCGAGTTACGCGGTGAAAGCCGCGCGCTGGAAGGCGCTGTGGCCGGAGATCTCGGTGATTGCCGCAGAGTGAGATGCCGCTACATCTTCCCCGTCATCGCGAGCGCAGCGAAGCAATCCAGAATCCCTCCGCGGAACCACTCCGGATTGCTTCGCTGCGCTCGCAATGACGGTGGAAAGAGTTGCGCCTACCGCACCACGCCCGAGGTGAACCCCGCCTTCCGGCGCGGCGGCTTGATTTCCTTTTTCAGGAAGCAGCGTGCCTCGCGGCCGGTGTAGCCGGGGCGGGCGTAGGTGAAGGCGCGGCATTTGTTGTCGGCGGTGCAGGCAGCCCTGCAGGCCTCCTCGCCCTCGCCGTCCTTGAGCTCGAAATTGCGCAAGTCGCCGCCGGGGCGATCGATCGACGTTTCCACGCCTTCGACGCGCGGCTCGATCACGCCGGCGCCGCGGACCCCGGAGATGCAGCAACTGCCGGGCACGCGCGGCGGCACGGTGTTCTTGAGCCAGCAGACGGCCGCGGCGCCGTCGATATCGGGATAGCTGAAGCTCCACGCGCGGCAGCGGCGGTCGCGCTCGCACAGCAGCGCGCAATCCTCGGGGTCGCCCGATGTGACCGGCGTGCTGAAATAGTCGCCGCCGGGCCGGTCGAACGCCGTCTGGGCGCGCGCCGGCACGCCCGCAAGCGCGAGCAAAAGCAACGCGGCACAGGCCACGAGGCTTGCCATGACGGCCCCGGACAGGTGGCCCTTCCTCATCGGAACAGCTTTCGAGTTATTGACGACGCTCAGGTTTTTTCAGCCGATCATTTGATCGCCGCAAACCTGTACGGGCGATGAACGGCCGAAATCCGCGTTGTCGCGTATCGAATTAGAACGCGTATTCCGCGTAGGCAGGTTCCACCGAGCCCTTCCAGGGGCCGTTGAACTTCTCGAGCATTTCCTCGGCCGGCGTCCGGCCGGAATCGATGATGCGGTCGAGCGGCTCCAGATGCCGGGTCTCGTCGCGTCCGAGCTGGTCGATCCGGCCGCGCCGGCGCAGGCCCGCATGTGCCAGAACGAGGCATTCCTTGGCGATCTCGAACAGATAACGGTCCTTGATGCGGGACTTGAAGCCGAAGCGCGGCACGTCGTCGCGCAGAGCCTGGCGCTCATGCGCGCTCCAGTGCTTCACCATGTCCCAGGCGGCATCGAGCGACACATCGTCATAGAGCAGCCCGACCCAGAAGGCCGGCAGCGCCGGCAGGCGCCCCCACGGTCCGCCGTCGGAGCCGCGCATCTCGAGATAGCGCTTGAGCCGCACTTCCGGGAAGATCGTCGAGAGATGGTTGGCCCAGTCCGACAGCGTCGGACGCTCGCCGGGAAGGTTGTTGTTGCGGCCGTCGAAGAAGGCACGGAACGAGGAGCCGGAGACGTCGATATACTCCTCGCCACGCTTGACGAAATACATGGGCACGTCGAGCGCATAGTCGACATAGCGCTCAAAACCCATGCCGTCCTCGAACGCCCACGGCATCATGCCGGAGCGCGCATTGTCGGTGTCGCGCCAGATCTCGGAGCGGAAGGAGAGGAAGCCGTTCGGCTTGCCTTCGGTGAAGGGCGAGTTGGCGAACAAGGCGGTCGCGACCGGCTGCAGCGCGAGCGACACGCGCAGCTTCTTGACCATGTCGGCTTCGGAGGAGAAGTCGAGATTGGTCTGCACCGTGCAGGTCCGGTACATCATGTCGAGGCCGTACTGGCCGACCTTCGGCATGTAATTGGTCATGATCTTGTAGCGGCCCTTGGGCATCACCGGGATATCGGAGCGCGACCAGGACGGCGTCATGCCGAGACCGAGGAAGCCGATCCCGAGCGGCGTTGCGATCTCGCGCACCTGGGCAAGATGCGCCATCAGCTCGCTCTGGGTCTGGTGGACGTTCTCGACCGGCGCGCCGGAGAGCTCGAACTGCCCGCCCGGCTCGAGCGAGATCGCGCCACCGCCGGTGACGTCGTAGAGGCCGATGATGTTGCCCTTCTCCATGATCGGCTCCCAGCCGAGCAGGAGCTTCATGCCTTCGAGCAGCGCGCCGATGCCGCGCGCGCCCTCATAGGGCACCGGCCGGTGGCCTTCGAGCGTGAACGGCGTCTTCTCGTGCTCGGTACCCATGCGGAATTCGGACGGGTCCTTGCAGCCGGCCTCGAACCACGCCACGAGCTCGTCGCGTGACTGCAGTGGCGTCATGTCGATCTGGTCTCGCGCCATATCAAACTCTAATCAAAAGCGCTTCGACCGAATGCGCGCGGGGTGAAGGGGATCGTCCGCGGACCACTGGGTGCGCGGACGTGCTGATTTGCCGCGCGATCATCGCGACGGCGTGCTTTCGTTGACGTTGGCGGCAGGCGGCAGCTTCATTTCGCCGCACGAGCAGCCCAGCCGGTCGAGCAGACCGCTGAGCTTGACGGCATCGGCATCGGACAGTTTCGAGCCGACATATTTCTCGATCGCGGCGGAATAGGCGCCCCACATCCGCTTCTGCAGTTCGCGGCCGGCCTCGGTGATCTCCACGAACTGGCCGCGCTTGTCGATCTTGCATTCGCGCCGGGAGGCAAGCCCCTCGTCGACCAGGCGGTCGATCAGGCGCGAGGTGGAGTATTGCGGGATCAGCATCTGCCGCTCGAGTTCCACCGGCCGCAGCTCGCCAGAGGGCGCGCGCGACAGTTCGAGCAGCGCGTCATACCAGGCCAGCGGCGGGAATCCCGCCTTCTTCAGATCCTGCTCGACGCAGTCGAGCACGCGGCTCTGCACCCGCATCAGGCGGATCCAGGCGGAGGTTGCCTCGATCGATGGTTTGCGTTTCATGGTCCCGCTCAAGCTCGTCGCCCGTCTCTTACCTCACTCGATGCACCTGCATCAATCTTGACTATTGCATGCAGGTGCATGTAGGCGTTCCTTCGCCGTAGCCAAGCGTCAAGAGGAGGAAATTCCATGAAGCTCTATTATTCGCCCGGCGCCTGCTCCCTGTCCCCCCACATCGCGCTCCTGGAAGCCAGCCTGCCCTATGAGCTGGTCAAGGTCGATATCCGGGCCAAGAAGCTCGAAAATGGTGAGGATTATCTGAAGCTGAACCCCAAGGGCCAGGTCCCTGCGCTGGGCCTCGACAGCGGTGAGATCGTGACCGAAGGTCCGGTGATTGTCCAGATGATCGCCGACCACGCCTCCGCCAAGGCGCTGGCGCCCGCCCACGGCAGCTCCGAGCGCTACAAGTTGCTCGAATGGCTGAACTTCCTCACCTCCGAGGTCCACAAGAGTTTTGGCCCAATGTTCGCCCCGGCGCTGAACGACGAGGCCAAGGCCTTCTTCAGGGAGCGCGTCATGGGCAAGCTGAAATACATCGACAGCCAGCTCGCCGGCCGCGACTACCTCATGGGCAAGCAGTTCACAGTGGCCGACGGCTATCTGTTCACGATGCTGACCTGGGCCGACCGGATGAAGTTCGACTTCACCGCGATGCCGCATCTTGCCGCCTACAAGGCCCGCGTCGCCGCGCGCCCACAGGTGCAGGAAGCGCTCAAGAAGGAAGGGTTGATCCAGGCCGCCTGAGACGCGACAGCGATCGATGTCCCAAGGGCCGGATCGATGATCCGGCCCTTGTGTTGCCGCATCACAGCACCGCAGGGATCGATCGTCCGCCGGATCATCGTACCTTGATTAGACTTATGAACTACTGTTCGCCAAACGTAAGTAGTGCTGTCTTGTCAGCACCCGCAAAGCGGGCGAACTTGATGCTTTGATTGAAGAATATTTGCACTTTCGCCGAGGTTGAAGTTGACGATTGCCATCGTCCTGATCGTTGCAAGCGCGCTGGTGGGAATCGCGACAGGTCACGTTTTCAGGATCTGGGCGCTGGTCGTGATCTCGCCGTTGATCGCGATTGTCTCGGCGATCGTTCTTCGCACGTACGATTTCAGACTGATCGGGGGCGTGACCGTCATCGCCATCTGTCTTGCGGTCTCCCAGCTCGCCTATTTGGCGGCGTCGTATCTGCTGCACGCTCGCCAGGTCTCATCCCACGACGAGGTCGACGGCGAGCCAGGCGAGATAGGCGAGCAAAAAATCCGCCGCCAGCACAAGTAGCGCCAACGCGCCCCAGAGCGCCGGGCCCTTGCGGCGCAGGCGCGCCGGCTTCTGCTGCGATGAGGGAGAGACAGTTGCGGAGGCAACAGCATATTTCGCGGCAAGATCACGACCAAGCGCGGTCTTCCGCAGCACCAAGGAGTTCATCAAGGACAACTTTCTTTTCGTCTTCGGCTTGCCGACGGGATCGGCAAGTGTCCCAACGCGATTCGTGACCCTGACCCGCAGCAAGACTAGTGCCGGGGCCAAGCAAAAGAACGGCGCCGCTTTGGCGCGCCTATGACAATTGCGCGACGCCTGCGGCAACGGGACTCTTGCACGGTTCCTATCCCGATTCTGTGGGCGGTTCCACAACCCGGAACAAATCTTGCACAACCGTGATGCGCTCGTCTGAAAATGCAAAAGGCCGGATCGGTGATCCGGCCTTTCTGTTTCGAGTACGCAGCCCGTCGAACGATCAGGCAGCAGCCGCTTTCTTCGGCGCGAAGCGACCGTAGAAGGTCTCGCCCTTCGCGGCCATCTCCTCGAGCAGCTTCGGCGGCGTGAAGCGCGAGCCGTACTTCGCTTCCAGCTTGTGGCAGAGCTCGACGAACTTCTTCGTGCCCATGAAGTCGATGTAGGACAGCGTGCCGCCGGTGAACGGCGCGAAGCCGAAGCCGAGGATCGAGCCGACATCGGCTTCGCGCGGATCGGTGATGACGTTGTCCTCCACCGTCCGCGCAGCTTCCACCGCCTGCACCACCAGGAAGCGCTGCTTCAGCTCTTCGATATCGAGCGCATCGGGGTCGAGCTGCTTCGGCTGCAGCGCGGAGAGACCCGGCCACAGGCTCTTCTGGCCCTTGCCCTTCTCGGGGTAATCGTAGAACCCCTTGCTGTTCTTGCGGCCGAGACGGCCCTGGGTCTCGACCATCTCCACCATCAGCTTCTTCTGATCGGGATTGATGGCATTGGGGCCGAGGTCGGCTTCCGTCGCCTTCATGATCTTGAGGCCGAGATCGAGCGCGACTTCGTCCGACAGCGAGAGCGGGCCGACCGGCATGCCGGCCATCTTGGCGCAGTTCTCGATCATCGCCGGCGGCACGCCTTCGAGGAACATCTCGTTGCCCTCGGCGACGTAGCGGCCGACGCAGCGATTGGCGAAGAAGCCTCTGGAGTCGTTGACCACGATCGGCGTCTTGCCGATCTGGCGGACATAGTCGAGCGCGGTCGCGAGCGCGACGTCGCCGGTGTTCTTGCCGAGGATGATCTCGACCAGCATCATCTTCTCGACCGGCGAGAAGAAGTGGATGCCGACGAACTTGCCCTGGTCCTTGAAGGATTCAGCAAGAGAGGTGATCGGCAGCGTCGAAGTGTTCGACGCGAAGATCACGTCCGGCTTCAGGTACTGCTGCGCCTTGGCGAAGGTTTCGGCCTTGACCTTGCGGTCCTCGAACACGGCCTCGATGACGAGGTCCACGTCCTTCAGCGCGGCGTAGTCTGCGGTCGGCGTGATTCGCGCGAGCAGTGCCTCGGCATCCGCGGGCTTGGCGCGGCCCTTCTTGATCTGCTCCTCGATCACCTTCTGCGCATGCGCCTTGCCCTTGTTGGCGCTCTCCTGGTCGCGGTCGATCAGGACGACGTCGAGGCCGGCACGCGCCGAGACGTAGCCGACGCTGGCGCCCATGAAGCCGGCACCGATCACGGCGATCTTCTTCACCTTGGTCGCGGGAACGTCCTTCGGACGGCGCGCGCCCTTGTTGAGCTCCTGCATCGACAGGAACAGGCTGCGGATCATCGCAGCCGCTTCCTTCGAACGCAGCACCGAGGTGAAGTAGCGCGATTCGACGCGCAACGCGGCGTCGATCGGCAACTGCAGGCCCTCGTAGACGCAGCTCATGATGGCGCGCGCGGCCGGATAGTTGTCGTAGGTCTCGCGGCGATAGATCGCGTTGCCGGCCGGGAACATCATCATGCCGGCCTTGGAAAACACCGGGCCGCCGGGCAGCTTGAAGCCCTTCTCGTCCCAGGGCGCGACGGCCTTGCCGCCGCCCTTGATCCACTCCTTCGCGGCCTTGATCAGGTCGGCAGCCGGCACGATGGCGTGAATCAAATTGAGCTGCTTCGCCTTATCGACCGTGACAGGATCGCCCTTGAGCAGAATGGTCATGGCATCCTGCGGCGGCACCAGGCGCGGCACGCGCTGCGTGCCGCCGGCGCCCGGGAACAGGCCGACCTTGACCTCGGGCAGGCCGAGACGGGTCTTGGGATTCTCGGCCGCAACGCGATAGTGGCAGCACAGCGTGATCTCGAAACCGCCGCCGAGCGCGAGGCCGTTGATCGCGGCCGCCCATGGCTTGCCGGAAGTTTCGATCGAGCGCAGCACCTGCGAGAAGCGGCGGCTCTGGTCGAACAGCATCTGGTTCGCGGCAGTCTCGCCCTGTTGCTTGAACACCTTGGCGTAAGCCTGGTTCATGCCTTCGAGCATGGACAGGTCGGCGCCGGCGCAGAACGCCTCTTTCGCCGAGGTGATGACGACGCCCTTCACTGCCGCATCGGCCGTGGTCGCCTTGACGATCGCGTCGAGCTCGCTGGTCGAGGTCTCGTCGAGCACGTTCATCGAACGGCCCGGGATGTCCCAGGTGACGAGCGCGATGCCGTCGGAATCGGTCTCAACCTTGAAATTCTTGTACGACATGGTGGTTGCTCCCTACCCTTAGACCCGCTCGATGATGGTCGCGGTGCCCATGCCGCCGCCGATGCACAGCGTGACGAGGGCGGTGGACTTGTTGGTGCGCTCGAGCTCATCGAGCACGGTGCCGAGGATCATCGCGCCGGTGGCGCCAAGCGGATGGCCGAGCGCGATGGCGCCGCCATTGACGTTGATCTTGGCGTTGTCGATGTCGAAGGCCTGGATGTAGCGCAGCACGACGGAGGCGAAGGCCTCGTTGAGCTCGAACAGGTCGATGTCCGACTTGTTCATGCCGGAGCGCGCGAACAGCTTCTCGGTGACGTCGACCGGGCCGGTCAGCATCATCGCCGGCTCCGAGCCGATATTGGCGAAGGCACGGATTTTTGCGCGCGGCTTCATGCCGTACTTGCTGCCCGCCTCCTTGCTGCCAAGCAGCACGGCGCCGGCGCCGTCGACGATGCCCGAGGAGTTGCCGGCGTGATGCACGTAGTTGACGCGCTCGATCTCCGGATGCGACTGCACCGCGACGCCGTCGAAGCCGCCCATCTGCGCCATCATCGTGAACGAGGGCTGGAGCTGCGCCAGCGACTGCATCGTCGTCGAGGGGCGCATGTGTTCATCCTTGGCGAGGATGGTGAGGCCGTTGATGTCCTTCACCGGCACGACCGACTTGTTGAAGCGGCCCTCGTCCCAGGCCTTGGCCGCACGCTGCTGGCTCTGCACCGCATAGGCATCGACGTCGTCGCGCGAGAAGCCGTACTTGGTCGCGATCAGATCGGCCGAAACGCCCTGCGGCATGAAATAGGCCGGCACCGCCATCGATGGGTCCATCGGCCAGGCACCGCCAGAGGCGCCGATGCCGACGCGGCTCATGGATTCGGCGCCGCCACCGATCACCAGCTCGTGCTGACCGCTCATCACCTGGGCTGCGGCAAAGTTCACGGCGTCGAGGCCGGAGGCGCAGAAGCGGCTGATCTGCACGCCGGGCACGGCTTCGCCGAGACCGGCTTTCAGCGCGGCGAAGCGCGCGATGTCGGACCCGGCTTCACCGACGGGATCGACCACGCCGAGCACGACGTCGTCGACCGAATCTTCCGGCAGGTTGTTGCGGTCCTTCAGGGCCTTCAGCGGCACGGTGGCGAGCGCGAGCGCGGTCACCTCGTGCAGCGCGCCGTCCGACTTGCCGCGTCCACGGGGGGTGCGGACGTGATCGTAGATGAATGCCTCAGGCATGACGCCCTCCTGATGTGATGTTTGAAAGCTCTTGGGAAGCGACAGCGGGATCAGAACGCTTCCGCCGGCAGTTCCATGATGGTGGCGCAGCCGGACTGGATGCGCGCGAGATTGGCCGCAGTCTCCGGCAGCATCCGCTCCATGAAGAAGCGGCCGGTGACGAGTTTCGTGGAGAGATAGGGCGTGGCGCCCTGCTCGGCAATCTTGGCGTTCGTCACCTTGGCCATCTTGGCCCACATGTAGCCGAGCGCGACGAAGCCGAAGAGGTGCATGTAGTCGGTCGCGGCGGCGCCGGCATTGTCCGGCTTCATCATCGCGTTCTGCATCAGCCAGGTGGTGGCCTGCTGGAGATGGCCGAGCGAGGTCGAGAGCGGGGTGATGAACGGCTTCATCGCCTCGTCGCCGCCGTTCTCCTTGGCAAACGCCATGACCTCGCCGAAGAAGGCCATGATGGCGCGGCCGCCGTCGCGCGGCAGCTTGCGGCCGACGAGGTCGAGCGCCTGGATGCCGTTGGCGCCTTCATAGATCATGGCAATGCGCGCATCGCGCACGAACTGCTCCATGCCCTGCTCGGCGATGTAGCCGTGGCCGCCGTACATCTGCTGTGCCTGCACCGCGTTGGCAAAGCCGTACTCGGTGAGGAAGCCCTTCAGCACCGGCGTCATCAGGCCCATGTGGTCGTCGGCGGCCTGGCGGTCCTTCGGGTCTTCGGAGCGGTGGGCGACGTCGCTCTTCAGCGCGGTCCACATCACGAACGCGCGCGCGGCCTCGTTGAAGGCGCGAATCGAGAGCAGCGTGCGGCGCACGTCGGGATGCACGATGATCGGGTCGGCCGCCTTGTCCGGCGCCTTGGCGCCGGTGAGCGCGCGGCCCTGGATGCGCTCGCGGGCATAGGCGACCGCGTTCTGATAGGCGACCTCGGACTGCGCGAGGCCCTGCACGGCGACGCCGAGCCTGGCCTCGTTCATCATCACGAACATGCCCTGCATGCCCTTGTTCTCTTCGCCGATCAGCCAGCCGGTGGCACCGTCGTAGTTCATCACGCAGGTCGAATTGCCGTGGATGCCCATCTTGTGCTCGATCGAGCCGCAGACGACGCCGTTGCGCTGCCCGACCGAACCGTCCGCGTTCACCAGGAACTTCGGCACGACGAACAGCGACACGCCCTTGATGCCGGCGGGCGCGCCCTCGATGCGGGCGAGGACCAGGTGGATGATGTTGTCGGCGAGGTCGTGCTCGCCGGCCGAGATGAAGATCTTGGTGCCGGTGATCTTAAAGCTGCCGTCGGCCTGCCGCACCGCCTTGGTGCGGAGCATGCCGAGGTCGGTGCCGCAATGCGGCTCGGTCAGGTTCATGGTGCCGGTCCACTCGCCCGCGATCATTTTCGGCACGTAGGTCCGCTTCTGCTCCGGCGAGCCGTGAACGAGCAGCGCGGCGGTCGCACCCATGGTGAGGCCGCCATACATCGAGAACGCCATGTTAGCGGAGATCTGGAATTCGTTGACGGCTTGCGAGAGCGTCACCGGCAGGCCCTGGCCGCCGAACTCGGTCGGCGCCGACAGGCCGAGCCAGCCGCCCTCGGCGACCTGCTTGAAGGCGCCCTTGAATCCCTTCGGCGTGGTGACGCTGCCGTCATCGGCGCGCTTGCAGCCTTCGAGATCGCCGACACGGTTCAGCGGCTGCAGCACCTCTTCGGCGAGCCTGGCGGCTTCGCCCAGGATCGCCTCGCGCACGTCGCTCGACGCATCGGAGAAGCCGGCGAGGTTGTCGTAGCGGTCGATCTGGAAGACGTCGTTGAGCAGGAAGTTCACGTCTTCGACGGGGGCTTTGTAGATCGGCATGGTGGTCTCCCGGCAGGCGGTCTGAAGTGATGATGTTGGCTTAGGACTGGGCGGCGGCCAACTGCTCCGCCATCAGGCGGTGCAGCATGTTGATGGCCTTGAGCGGACGCACCATCACCTTGAAATGGGTGATGCGCCCCTCGGCATCGAAGGTGATGATGTCGACACCGTTGATCTCGATGCCGTCGATGACATTCTTGAATTCGAGCACGGCGCCGCTCTCGCTCTTCCACTCGCCGACATAAGTGAAGCCCGGGCCGCCGAGCACCTTCTCGGCGCTCGCGAGATATTTGAAGGTGATGTCGCGGCCGCGCTGGGGCGAATGCACCACGGGGCTTTCGAACACGGCGTCAGGATGCAAGAGGTCCCAGAGCGCTTTCGCAGCTTCGCTGCGATCTTGGGACTTCATGACGGCGTACCAGGAATCGAGGCCGGTCATTGTCAGCTTGCCTCCCTCAATCAAGGCCATCTTGAATTACGGCCCTTGGCAAAAACCGCGAAAACAACCCCCATGCACAGTAGCTAGGAGATTGATTCCGCTGCGTTTTTTCGGTCGAATCATGAGCCGCGACCTCGGCCACCTCATATGCACATTGACGCATATGCACCAATACGCATAAAGTCAAGTCAATTGGTCGGGACCTCTAAAAAGGGAGCTGGTGCCATGGCTCTGGGCGACGCAATCCTCGCATGCCTGACGGAACGCCCCATGACGGGCTACGAGCTCGCCAAGACGTTCGATTCCTCGATCGGCTTCTTCTGGAAGGCCGACCACCAGCAGATCTACCGCGAACTCTCCAAACTGCGCGACCGCGGCTACATCCAGGGCCGCGAGGTCGTGCAGTCAGGCAAGCCCAACAAGCTGGTTTATACGCTTACGCCCGAGGGTAGAACAGCGCTGCGGCACTGGGCCGCGCGGCCAAGCACGCCCCCCTCGATCAAGGACGACCTGCTGGTCCGGCTGCATGCGCTCGACAGCATCGACATCGAGCCGATGCGCACCGATCTGATGGCCCGCCTGGAGCACCATCGCGACCGCCACGCCAATTACGAGCGCATCCTGAAGAAACGTTTTCCGGACGGCACTGCGGAAGGCCGGCTCGACCTCGGCAATTTGCTCCTGCTCCAGCTCGGCGCGCGGCACGAGCAGATGGTGGCCGATTTCTGCGAAGAGGCGCTCGCGGCACTGTCGACCATGAGCGGCAAGGCGGCGGTGGTGCCGATCGAGGATGGCAAGCGCGAGGGGAAGGCTTGAGCTGCGATGGCGGTGCTGTCACCTCTGCCGCTTGCGGGAGAGGTCGCGCCGAAGGCGCGGGTGAGGGCTTTCTCCTCTTGGGGATTGTCTCATTGAGGAAACACCCTCTCCCCGACCCTCCCCCGCACGCGGGGGAGGGAGCGCACCGGTTACGTGGCGACCACGTCGCGCCCCAAGTTCCCCTCGCCCAACTTTAAGACACCGGGTCCGCGTTCCTTAACCCGTTATTTACCGTAACAGGAAAAAGTCGGTTTTCGAGGCAGACGACCCGCGCCAAATTCGATTGTCTTTGCAACCGGCACGCGTGGGGTGGCTGGAGGCGTCGGGTGGGGCGCCGGAGTCGGAACCGGACAGAGTCATGAATTCGCGCGTATCGTGGAGTGTTGACGGCATCGATCCATCCGTGAGGGAGCGGGCCGAAGCTGCTGCGCGTCGCGCGGGGATGTCGCTCAACGATTGGCTGAACTCCACGCTCGGCGAGACTGCCCCGCCAAACTTTCGCGGACCCTACGACCAGCGTCAGGATCAACGTCCGCAACACATGCCGAGTCGGGAGAGCCGCGAAGTCGCGGACATCCACCAGCGGCTCGACGCGATCACCCAGCAGATCGAACGGATTTCAAAACCCGCCCCGCGCCAAGACTCTTCTCGTGAAAGAGACGTCTCACGCGAGCAGGGCGTCGCGCGCCAGCTCAACGACGCGATCTCGCGGCTCGACGCGCGCCTGTCGCAAATCTCCCGTCCGCAGCAGCCGCAGCAATCTCAGGCCCCGCGGCCAGCCCCTGCGCCCTCGCCCGTTGAAACGCGCCAGCGTCAGGCCGACGCGGTCGAGCGTGCGGCAGCTCAAGTCTACCGCAGCTCACCCCCCCTGAGCCCCGCGTCGTTCGACGTTGCGGTCGCCGAGATCACCGCGCGCCAGAGCGAGCTCGACGGCGTTGCGCCCCGGCAGATGCCGCCGCGCTCAGCGCCCCCGATTGCACCCGCAGCACCTTACGCCCCGTCCATGGCGCCGCCGGCGCCGGCCTACGCTCCGCCGCCAACGCAGCCGGGGCCGGATTTCTCGGCGCTCGAGCGCCATCTGCTCAAGATCACGAGCCAGATCGAATCGCTGCAGCGGCCCGACAATACCGAGCAGGCGATCAATGCGTTCCGCAGCGAGCTTGCCGAGATCCGCCACGCCATCACCGAGGCGATGCCGCGGCGTGCGATCGAATCGATCGAGAACGAGATCCGCTCGCTGCATCGTCGCATCGACGAGACCCGCTCCAACGGCACCGATGCCCAGGTTCTGTCAGGCATCGAGCGCGCGCTGTCCGACATCAAGCAGGTGCTGCGCACGCTGACGCCGGCCGAGCAGCTCACCGGCTACGACGAGGCGATCCGCAATCTCGGCGCCAAGCTCGATCTGATCCTGCGCGCCAACGACGATCCCTCGACGGTGCGCCAGCTCGAAGGCGCGATCGCGGCGCTGCGCGGCATCGTCTCCAACGTCGCCTCCAACGAGGCGCTGGCACGGCTGTCTGAAGACGTGCAGCTGCTGTCGTCCAAGGTCGACCAGATCACCCGCGCGTCCGGCCACAGCGACAGCTTCGCGGTGCTGGAGCAGCGCATCGCCGCGCTCACCACCGCGCTCGAAACCCGCGAGCGGCCGCAGCCGTCCGAGAGCACGGAGCATCTGGAAGCCGCGATCCGCGCGCTGTCAGACCGCTTCGACCGCATACAGGTCGGCAACGATTCCGCCTCGACCTTCGCGCATCTCGAACAGCGCGTCTCGTACCTGCTGGAGCGGATCGAGGCCGCCGCCGATCCGCGCAACAGCAATTTGAGCCGCGTCGAGGACGGCCTGCACGACATCCTCCGCCACCTGGAACGGCAGCAGGCGACCTATTCGGCCCTCGCCGAGAGCCGCAGCGCGGCGCCGCCGGTCGATTCAGGCGTGGTCGATCTCGTCAAGCGCGAGCTCTCCGACATCCGCTTCAGCCAGGCCGAGACCAACCGCAGCACACAGGACTCGCTCGACGCCGTGCACAGCGCGCTCGGCCACGTCGTCGATCGCCTCTCCATGATCGAAGGCGATCTGCGCGCGGTGCGCAGCGCGCCGCCGGCCGCTGCGCCGATGCCGATGGCCGCGCCGATTGAGCCCGCGCCGATGGCGCGTGAGCCGCAGCCGCCGAAATACGATCCGAAGCCCGAGCTGCCGAACCCGGCCGCCATGCAGCAACCGCCGCATTCCGCCTTCGTCGCTGCGCCGCGTGAGTTCCATGCCGCCGCACCCGCTGCGCCGCCACCGGTGCCGCCGGCCGCACCACCCCTGCCGCCGCGCGCGATCAGCGAGATCCTGGAGCCGCACACGGCGCCGGCACGCGCTGCGATTGCACCGGACTTGCCGCCGGATCATCCGCTCGAGCCGGGCACGCGGCCGGGCGGCCGTGCCGCCACGCCGTCGGAGCGGATTGCCGCCTCCGAAAGCGCGATCAGCGAAATCCCCGCAGCTCCAAAGGAGCCTGTGTCGTCGTCGAGCTTCATCGCGGCCGCACGCCGCGCGGCGCAAGCCGCCGCCGCGCAGCCGCCCGAGAAGCCGGCCCGTGGCGCCAAGGCCGCGATCGCCCGCGCCAAGGACAAGGGCCAGGAAGGTGGCTCGACCATCACCTCAAAGATCCGCTCGCTGCTGGTCGGCGCGAGCGTGGTCGTGATCGTGCTCGGCACCTTCAAGATGGCGATGAACCTGCTCGAGGGCGGCAGCGCGCCGCCGGCGCCGCAGGCCATGCAGGATATTCCGAGCCAGCCGGCACCGCAGGCCCCACCGCCGCCGGTCGAGACCAAGCCGGCCGCGCCCGAGCAGATCACGCCGTCGATGACTTCGCCGACGCCGATCGGGCGGCAATCGCAGAACAACGCTGCGCCGGTGCCCCTTCCCAATTCCGGCGGCTCGGCCTCGGTCGAAATCCCGCAGGCGCCTGCCGCGGCAGTGCCGCCGCCTGCCGCGAGCAGCGACGTCACCGGCGCGCTGTCAGGCACCAGCCGCGCTCGGCTGGGCCTCATCCAGGTGCCGCCGAGCGAGAAGCTGCCTGACGGCATCGGCGGCGCGGCCCTGCGCACCGCCGCGATGAAGGGCGATGCGACCGCGGCCTACGAGATCGGCGTGCGCTTTGCCGAAGGCAAGGGCGTCGCCACCAATTACGACGAAGCGGCGAAGTGGTACGACCGCGCGGCGCAGGCCGGCGTGGTGCCCGCGACCTTCCGCCTCGGCACGCTCTACGAGAAAGGTCTCGGCGTGAAGAAGGACGCCGACATCGCCCGCCGCTACTACACCCAGGCCGCCGAGCGCGGCAACGCCAAGGCGATGCACAATCTCGCGGTGCTCGACGCCGACGGCGGGGGACGCGGCGCCAATTACAAGAGCGCGGCGCAGTGGTTCCGCAAAGCCGCCGACCGCGGCGTCGCCGATAGCCAGTTCAACCTCGGCATCCTCTATGCCCGCGGTATCGGCGTCGAGCAGAACCTCGCCGAATCCTACAAATGGTTCAGCCTCGCGGCCGCGCAGGGCGATGCGGATGCCGCCGGCAAGCGTGACGATGTCGCCAAGCGCCTCGACCCGCAATCGCTCGCCGCCGCCAAGCTCGCGATCCAGACTTTCAGCGCCGAGCCGCAGCCCGACGATGCGGTCAACGTTCCCGCTCCGAACGGCGGCTGGGACAACGCGCCGCAGACGACCGCAAAGCCCGCACCGAAGCCGGTCGCCGCCAAGCGCTCGGCGTCGGCGGCGCATTGAGGGGCGGATAGCTTTAAGCAGACGGAACGAGCCACGGGCTCGGTGCACCTCTCCCGCTTGCGGGAGAGGTCGCGCCGAAGGCGCGGGTGAGGGCTTTCTCCTCTGGGGGAGTCTCAGCGCGGAGACACCCTCTCCCCAACCCTCCCCCGCAGGCGGGGGAGGGAGCGCACCTGCGTTGTGGCAACGATCACGGATATCTTCACGCTCTCGTCACGACTGTTCACCGCGCCGCAAAATTCCCGGTCCCGCTCCCCCGCAAATTCCGCTATTGAAGGACGCGGCAATCGTTCCGTCCTTTCCGCGAGCATTCCGCGTTCGTCGATCCGTCTCGCCGGTGCGCAGGTTCAATGCAACTTTATCTCCCGATCGCCGATCTTCCGGTCAACGTCTTCCTGGTGCTGGCGATGGGCGCGGCCGTCGGCTTCGTCTCCGGCATGTTCGGCATCGGCGGCGGCTTCCTGATGACGCCGCTGCTGATCTTCATCGGCATCACGCCGGCGGTCGCGGTCGCTTCCGTGGCGAGCCACATCGCGGCCTCCTCGTTTTCCGGCGCGCTGACCTACTGGCGGCGGCGCGCGATCGATCCGGCGCTGGCGAGTGTCCTGTTGAGCGGCGGCATCACCGGCACGGCGCTGGGCGTGTGGACCTTCACGCAGCTTCGCGCGCTCGGCCAGCTCGATCTGATGATCGCGCTCTCTTACGTGGTGCTGCTCACCACGGTCGGCAGCCTGATGTTCTCCGAAGGCCTGCGCGCCCTGATGCGGACCCGGCGCGGCGCGGTGCCGCCGCGACGCACGCACAGCTGGATCCACGGCCTGCCGCTGAAGATGCGGTTCAAGCGCTCGAAAATCTATCTCTCGGTGATCCCCGTGCTCATCGTCGGCACCATGATCGGCTTCATCGGCGCCATCATGGGCATCGGCGGCGGCTTCATCCTGGTGCCGATCATGATCTATCTGTTGAGGGTGCCGACCTCGACGGTGATCGGGACCTCGATGGTCCTCACCCTCGTCACCATGCTGGTCGCAACCATGCTGCACGCGGCGACCAACCACCTGGTCGATGCCGTGCTGGCGCTGATCCTGATGGTCGGCGGCGTCACCGGGGCGCAATTCGGGGCACGTGCCGGACAGAAGATCCGCGGCGAGCAGCTGCGGCTGCTGCTGGGTCTCCTGATCCTCTCCGTCGGCGTCCGCTTCGCGATCGAGCTGGTGATCCGGCCTGAGGATCTCTTCACCATCCGCGAACTGGGGGTGGGCACATGATGCGCACGCTCCTCACAGTGCTGCTCGTCCTGCTGCTCGGATCCGTCGCGCGCGCCGAGCGGCTGATCGTGTCGGTCTCCAACCATCGCGTCACGGTGACACCGAATTATTCCGGCGAGGAGCTGGTGCTGTTTGGCTCGGTGGAGCGGGACGCGACCACGCCCGCCGACCGCATTGCCTACGATCTCGTGGTCACCGTGATGGGTCCGCGCGCCGATATGGTGACGCGGCGGAAAGAACGCGCCTTCGGCATCTGGATCAACACCGATTACCGGCAATTCCTGCAGGTGCCGACCTATCTGGCGCTGTTCGCCAACCGTCCGTTCGAGGCCATCACCTCGCCCGAGATCGCGCGGCGGCAGCAGATCGGGCTGAACAACGTGCTGCTGACGCAGCGGGTCAGCGGCGACTTTGCCGACGTGGTGCCGAACGACGCTTTTCGGTCCGCGTTCATTCGCTTGCGCACCCAGCGCGGGCTCTATCGCGAAGACCCCAGCGCCGTGACGTTCCTGACGCCGACGCTGTTCCGCACCGGCATTCCGCTCCCCGCGGAGGTGCCGATCGGCACCTATGAGGTCGAGATCAAGCTGTTCGCGAACGGCGCGCTGATCACCAAGACCGAGACCGCCTTCGAGATCGTCAAGGTCGGCTTCGAGCAGTTCGTCGCGACGACGGCAAGGCAGAACGGGTTCGTCTACGGCCTCGCCACGGTGGCGATGGCGCTGATGACGGGGTGGATGGCGTCGATTGTGTTCAGAAAAGACTAGCTGCGCACTCCGTCATTGCGAGCCAACGGGTCCGCGCGAAGCGCGGCCCGATGACAGGCTCCGCGAAGCAATCCAGACTGCCACCGCGGAAAGATTCTGGATTGCTTCGCTGCGCTCGCAATGACGTGGAGAGAGCGGGGCCTACGCCCCGGCCTTCGCCGGCCGCGTCACCAGATAAATGCCGAGCGCGACCGGGATGATGCCGAGCAAATCGCGCGCCTCGACGTGCTCGCCGAGCACGATGTACGCGAACAATATGCCGAGCGGCGGCATCAGGAAGTGATAGGCGCTGGCGGCGATGGCGCCGCACACCTTCAGGAGATGAAACCAGAGCCAGGAGGCGAGGATCGAGCCGCCGAGCACGAGAAAGGCGAAGGCGCCGATCAGGCCCGGCGTAAAGTCGATCGCGCGGACATCAGCGAAGGTGAACGCGACCGGCGCGAGCACGATGCCCGCAGCAAGGTTCTGCACACCATTGCCGATCCACAACGAGCCCTTCGGCGCGAGCAGCTTGAACAGGATGGTGCCGGTGACGATGGAGGCGAGCGAAGCCAGCGTGAAGACGATGCCATGAGCAGAGTCGGTGCCGACCGAGAGGCGGTGCCAGACGATCGCGGTCACGCCGACGATGCCGAGCAAAAGGCCGGCCGCCTTGCGCCAGGTCATGCCTTCACCGAGCAAAAGCGTGGCGAGCGCCGCCGTGAACACGGGATTGGCCGAGACGATCAAGCCGCCGAGGCCGGCCGAGACGGATTGCAGGCCGGTGTAGCCGAGCCCGAGATAGAGCGCGTTGTTGGCGATGCCGAGCACCGCGAAGATTGCGGCATCGCGCCAGGACAATGACCAGGCCTCGCCGCGGATCAGCGTGGCGCCGAGAATCAGGATGCCGGCGAGCGAGAAGCGGGCGGCGAGCAGGATCAGTGGCGGGCNGGCAATGGGTGACGCCGATCTTGCCGGCGACGAAGGCATAGCTCCAGAGGAGGCAGAACACGCCGATGGCGAGCGGCAGCGTGTTGAAGCGGGTGCGGGGAACCGAAATCGAAGGCGCGAGGGACATGAGGCATTCTCCTGAAGCCTCGATCTAGGAACGCCGCTTGTCATTTGGAAATTAAATGATTAACTGCGCATCAGTGGATTTTCGAATGGAGGCGTCCATGCTCGATCTGGAGCTGCTACGCAGCTTCGTCTCGGTGGTCGAGGCCGGCGGCTTCACCCGTGCGAGCGAGCGCGTCCACCGCACGCAATCGACCGTGAGCCAGCAGATCAAGCGGCTGGAGGAGGATGTCGGCCAGGTGCTGCTGCACCGTGACGGCAAGGACGTGCGCCCGACCGAGGCCGGCGAACGGCTATTGTCCTATGCGCGGCGGCTGCTCTCGCTCGCGGAAGAGGCGCGCGACGTGCTGCGGCAGCCGGGCGGCGAAGGCGCGATCCGGCTCGGCATCCCCGAGGATTTCGCGGCCTACCGGCTGGCGAAGCTGCTGGGTGCGTTCTCGCGTACGCATCCGCGGCTACGCCTCGACGTGCGCGCGGACCAGAGCAAGCACCTCGCCCGCGATCTCGAACGCGGCGAGCTCGACCTTGCGCTCTACAAGCGCGCAGCCGGCGAGAAGGGTGCGATCGCGGTGTGGCCGGAGCGGGTGCACTGGGTCACCAGCAAGAGCCATCCGGTCGACGTCGACGTGCCGTCAGTGCCGCTGATCGGCTTTCCGCTCGGCTGCGTCTATCGCGCCGGCGCCATCCACGCGCTGGAAAGCGCGGGCCGCGCCTGGCACACCGCCTACACATCAT
Source organism: Bradyrhizobium sacchari (assembly GCF_002068095.1). Lineage (GTDB taxonomy): Bacteria > Pseudomonadota > Alphaproteobacteria > Rhizobiales > Xanthobacteraceae > Bradyrhizobium > Bradyrhizobium sacchari. Next base: position 297,498 of record NZ_LWIG01000001.1, read on the forward strand.
CGAGTCTCTCCGGCATCCAGGCCGCGGTCGCCGCCGGAATGGGATTGAGCATCCTGTCGGAGATGTCGATCCAGTCCGACCATCGCGTACTGACGGCCAAGGAGGGCTTTGCGCCGATCAACAAGACGGAAGTGGCGCTGATGGCCTCGCCGGATGCGAGCCCTGCAACGCTGCGGCTGGCGGACCGGCTGGCGGAGTTCTGCGACAACGTGCAGGCGAAGGCGGCGTAGTCGCCACGAGGTCGATCTGTTCCCTCCCCCCTTGTGGGGGAGGGTTAGGGAGAGGGGTCCACACGGGGACTCCCTCGGTCCGCGCCTCCTGCACGATCGCAGATGGATAGACCGCTTCCTCGGCTACCGCTCTCCCCCGCCCTCCCCCGCAAGCGGGGAGTGAGCGCAGTCGTGCGCGTGGCGCGCAGCGCGCCCTCAATAACACCGCGACGCTGCAATCGCGTGGACGCGGCGGTCGCCGAGCAGATGCGCGACAAAGCCGTTCTGCGGGAAGATTTTTGCGAAGGCGGCGTCGCGGATGCTGAGGCCGCCGGCATAGGCACCGAAGGCGGGCATCACGGCGCGCATGCCGTCGCTGGCGAAGCAGCGGCGCTCCATCGAACGGCCGCGCGCGGAGATGCGCGCCTTCGGATGCAGATGGCCGGCGATCTCGCCGTCGGCACCGGTCGGCTCGTGGCGGAAGGTGATCGGGCCGATCGCGACTTCGTCGGCGACGGTGCCGCCGAGATCGCGCGGCAGCATGGGATCGTGATTGCCCGAGATCCAGATCCAGTCGCGGCCGGTCTGGAGTGCGGCTACAATGTCGCGGTCCTCCGCCGACAGCCGCTCATGCGCGGTGCGATCGTGAAAACTGTCGCCGAGCGCGATGACGGTCTTGGGATCATGGCGGGAGATGACAGCAGCGAGCCGGCCAAGTGTCGCAATGGTATCGTAGGGCGGCAGCAGCACGCCGCGGGTGGCGAAGCTCGAACCTTTTTCGAGATGCAGGTCGGACACGACGAGCAGTCGCTGCTCTTCCCAGAACAGCGCGCCGGAAAGATCGGCCGCGAAGGTCACTTCGCTGATGGTGACCCTGGAAACGCGCATGTCCTCGTCATCCCCTGAAACCAGCGCGCCTGCCGTCACGTCTTACCCGCTTCTATCCATCGCCTCTTTGACGAGCTCGTCGGCGGCTTCCGCCAACAGCTCGTCTGCAGCTTCGCCATAAACTGACTCGCGGCCGATTTCCAGCATCACGGGGACGGCGAGTGGCGAGACATGGTCGAGTTCCCGATGAGTGATGCGGCCGTGGATACGGGCGAGCATATCGCCAAGGCGACGCAGATCGAGCAGACCGGTAGCGGCATCGGCGCGCGCGGCGCGCAGCAGGACGTGATCGGCCTGATGCTTGCGCAGCACGTCGTAGACGAGATCGGTCGAGAACAGCACCTGGCGGCGGCTCTTCTCTTCGCCGGTGTGGCGGCGCGCGATCAGGCCGGAGATGATCGCGCAATTGCGGAAGGTGCGCTTCATCAGGGCGGATTCGGCGAGCCAGGCTTCGAGATCGTCGCCGAGCATGTCAGGATCGAACAGCGCGTTGAGATCGATCCGGCCCTGGCGGATCATGAAGGAGAGATCCCCGAGCCCCCAGATCGCAACCGCATACTCGTTGGCGACGAAGCCGAGCGGCCGCGCGCGGGCGCGCTCCAGGCGGCGCGTCAGCAGCATGCCGAGCGTCTGGTGCGCAAGGCGGCCCTCGAAGGGATAGCAGACCAGATAATGCTTGTTGGCGCGCGGAAAGCTCTCGACCAGGAGCTCGCGCACCGCCGGGACCCGCGAGACGTCCTTTTGCAGCGACAGCCAGTCGCGCACCTGCTCCGGCAGGCCGCCCCAAGCGCGGCCGTCGTCGAGCAGACGGCGCACGCGCTCGGCAAGATAGGTCGAGAGCGGAAACTTGCCGCCCATATAGGACGGCACTTTCGGGTCCTTGTCGTTGGCGCGGGAGACGTAGACCTGGTCCTCGACCAGGGTTTCGTAGCGCACCACCTCGCCGCTGAACACGAAGGTGTCGCCGGGGCTGAGGCCTTCGATGAAGGCTTCCTCGATTTCGCCGAGCAACCGGCCGCCTCGCGCGATCACGCCGGTCGATCCGCCTGCTTTTCCCCTGCCACTGCCGCGGGAGCGCACCAGACGCACCTTCAGCATGTCGTCCTCGACGATGGTACCGACATTCATGCGGTAGCTCTGCCGCACCTTGGGATTGGCGACGCGCCAGCGGCCCTCCTTGTCCTGCTTGATGCGCGCGAACCGCTCATAGGTCTTCAGGGCGTAGCCGCCCGAGGCGACGAAATCGACGACGTCGTCGAAATCCTGCCGCGAGAGGTCTGCGTAAGGCGCGGCGGTGCGGACCTCGCCGTAGAGCTCATCGCTGAAAAACGGCTCGCCGCAGGCGCAGCCGAGCACGTGCTGGGCCAACACGTCGAGCGCGCCGGTCCGCAGCGGCGGCGTGTCCTGCGCGTTCTCGGCGATGGCATCGATGGCCACGCGGCACTCCAGCACCTCGAAGCGGTTGGCCGGCACCAGCACCGCGCGCGACGCTTCATCGAGGCGATGATTGGCGCGGCCGATGCGCTGCATCAGGCGCGAGGAACCTTTTGGCGCGCCGATATTGACGACGAGATCGACGTCGCCCCAGTCGACGCCGAGATCGAGCGAGGAGGTGCAGACAACGCCGCGCAGGCGTCCCGCGGACATCGCGTCCTCGACCTTGCGGCGCTGGGCGACGTCGAGCGAGCCGTGATGCAGCGCTATTGCCAAGCCATCGTCGTTCATGCTCCAGAGATTCTGGAACAGCATCTCGGCCTGGCTGCGGGTGTTGACGAAGACGAGCGTCGTCTTGTTCGCCTTGATCAGCTCGTAGATCTCGGGGAGCGCATGGCGCGCGCTGTGGCCGGCCCAGGGCAGCCGCTCGCGCGTGTCGAGCATCTCGACCAGCGGCGGCGCCGCGCCGCCGGCGACGACGATGTCGGCGGCAACTTCCCTGCCGCCGGATTGCGGCACCAGAAAGCGCGCGAGCTGGTCCGGTTCGGCGACGGTCGCAGAGAGGCCGATCGCGCGCATTTGCGGTGCCAGGCGCCAGAGCCGCGCCAGGCCGAGCGACAGCAGATCGCCGCGCTTGGAGGTCACCAGCGCATGGAGCTCGTCGAGCACGATGCGCTTCAAGGAGGAGAACAGGAACGGCGCGTCGTCGGAGGAGAGCAAGAGGGCGAGCTGCTCGGGCGTCGTCAGCAGAATATCCGGCGGATAACGCCGCTGCCGCTGGCGCCGCGACACCGGCGTGTCGCCGGTGCGGGTCTCGACCTTGATCGGCAGCCCCATCTCGGCGATGGGACGCTCGAGGTTGCGCGCGATGTCGACGGCGAGCGCCTTGAGCGGCGAGATGTAGAGCGTGTGCAGTCCGCCGGCGCGCTGTACGCTGCGGCCGGTGGAGACCAGGTTCTTCTTCGTGCCGGCGTCGCGTCCGGCGACCTGCGTCGACAGCTCCACCAGCGTCGGCAGAAATCCGGCCAGCGTCTTGCCGGCGCCGGTCGGCGCGATCAGCAGCGCGCTGGCGTCCTCGCGCGCCTTCTCCAGCAGCGCGAGCTGATGCGCGCGCGGCGACCAGCCCCGGGCCGCGAACCACGCTTTGAAGCGGTCGGGCAGCAGCGTGGCCGGCTCGGCCGGGATTTTGAGGATGCGGGGCGGCACGGCATCACAGGTAAGCCGTGGGAAAGGGTTCGTCGAGGGGGCTTCCTTTCCCCTCTGCCCGCCTGCGGGAGAGGGAAAGAGACAGGAGACCCGCTACTCCACCACAGGCCTGTCCGAGACCTCCCAGTCCTTGCCGTTGAAGATCTGGGTGAACAGAGTCTTCATCGGCGTGTAGTCGTCGGGCGTGTAGCTGTAAGTGACCCCGTCGAGGAAGAAGGGCGAGTGGAAGCCGTTGAGGTTAGACGCCTGCTTCAGCACATTGGCCCGGGTCAGCTCGTCGCCGCAGCGGCGCAGGATCTCGCCCATGGTGACGGCCTGGCCGTAGCCGGCATAGGCGATCGTGTTGTCGGGAGCGACATTCGGCAAATATTTCTTGCGCAGCTCCTCGAACGCCATGGGGCCCGGGTCCTTTTCCCAACGGCCCGGCCCGGCATCTTTCGCATAGCTGATCGAGACGATGTCCTTGGCATTTTCGAAGCCCGCGGCGCTGAGGATGGATTTTCCGGTCGAGCCTGCCGAGAGCAACTGCAGCGGCTTCCAGCCGAGCTCGGCCACTTTGCGGATCGACTGCGACGACGCCTTGCCGGTGGAGATGTTGTAGAAAACGTCCGCGCCCGATTTCGAGAGATTGATCAGCTGTGAATCGACCGTCGGATCGGTGAGATCGTAGGTCTGCTCCATGATCACCTGCGCGGTGCCGCCGGCGTCAGTCAGCACCTTTTTGAAGGGCCCAAGGAAGTCGCGGCCGAAATCGTCGTTCTGATAGAGGATGCCGATTTTGGCGTTCGGCTTCACCGCGAGAACATGCTTGGCCAGGATGCGCGCTTCGGTCGGATAGAGCGGCAGGCCCGCCATCGTCCACTTGAACTCCTTCGGATTGTTCCACTTTGAAGCGCCGGTGTTGAGCAGCAGCTGCGGCACGCCCTTGGAGTTCAGGTATTTGTGCACGGCGGTCTGCGGCGCCGTGCCGAGCGAGCCGTAGAGCGCCAGCACCTCCTCCTGTTCGACCAGGCGCCGCGTCGCCTCGACGCATTTCGGCGCGCTATAGGCGTCGTCGAGCGTGAGGAAGTTGACCTTGCGTCCGTTGATGCCGCCCTTCTCGTTCAGCATCTGGAAATAGGCCTCGCCGACGCGGCCGAGCACGCCGTAGAGCGAGCCGGGGCCGGAATGCGGCACGGTCTGGCCGATCTTGATCTCGGTGTCGCTGGCGCCGGCATCGTATTTCTTCTCCGCGGCCCAGACGTAAGGCGCGGGCAATGTCGATGCGGCGATGGTGGCGAGCGCGGCGGCGCTGAAATCGCGCCGCGATGGATTTTTCGTCATTGTTGTTTTCTCCCTGGTGCGCGCATTGTGCTGGGAACGCAGCACGGCTCGCAAGTGAGAAGTCGCAGCTTTGCGACGCAATGACGCTCGAATCGCCAGAGCGTTAGCGCCTAGACTCAAGTTTTCTCTGCGACGACGACGAGGCCGCGTACCGGCTCGTTGTTCTCGTTGCGCGGCGAGGCCGGCTCCAGCGTGAGAAGCTTGAGCCCGGCTTTCGCAATCGCACTGCGCACATATTCCGCCGAATGGGCATAGCGCAGGCCTTCGCCGAGCACGATGCCATCGCCGTCATGCGTCTCCAGCGTGAAGGCGAGCACGCCGCCCGATACGAGCACGCGTCTGGCTTCGGTGAGCACCGGCGCGAGATCGGAGAGATAGACGAACGCATCGGCGGCGACCACGAGGTTGGCACTCGCGTCACTCTTGGTGCGCAGGCCCTCGATCATGTCGGCGACTTCGAGCTCGGCATAAAGCCCGGTGGCGCGCGCTTCCTTGATCATGCCGGGCGACAGATCGATGCCGATGAAATGATCGACCTGCTTGGCGAAGGCCGCGGCCGCAAGCCCGGTGCCGCAACCGAGGTCGATGGTGCGCTTGAAGAAAGCCGGCTTCTTTGCGGCGACGCGCGCGGCGAGCACGGCCTTGAAGATCAGGCTAGGGGCGCGATAGCCGAGATCGTTGATCAGCGCGTGCTCGAAGCGCGGCGCGTACTGGTCGAACAGGGCCTGCACATAGGCTTTGGGCATCTCCGCAACTTGCGTATCGCCGAGCCGCATCAGACGCAGGCCGGCGCCGTGCTGGTCCCCAGGATCCAAGTCGCGCGCCTTGCGGAAGGCTTCGATCGCCTTGTCGCGCTCGCCGAGCTGCTGCCGGATCTCGCCGAGCGTGAACCAGGCCGAGGTGAAGTTGGGCGCGAGCTCGATCGCCTGCTCCAGCAGGTCGGCGGCGGCGGCCAGGTCGCCCTTGAGCTGGAGGTCGCGCGCGAACTCGAAACGGCGGTCGGCCATGAGATCGCCGGAGGTCAGGAACAAGCGGAGCGGCATAGGAACCAGGTAGCGTGTGGGTGACTCGAAGATGCGGGGTCGCAACCTATATATCAGGCATGCGTCCGCAAGACATCCTGCTGCCAGCTGCTGCCGGCCTGTGCTGCAAGCCCGGCGGCTTCCATATCGATCCTGTCCGCCCGGTGGAGCGGGCCGTGATCACTCACGGCCATTCCGACCATGCCCGCGCCGGCCATGGCGCCGTACTGGCGACGCAGGAAACGCTGGACATGATGCGGCTGCGCTATGGCGAGAATTTTGCCGGCTCGACCCAAGCCATCCGCTATGGCGAGGAGATCCGGCTCGGCGACGTCAGTGTGAAATTCCACCCGGCCGGGCACGTGCTGGGCTCGGCGCAGATCGCAGTGACATGCAAGGACACCTGCATCGTCGCCTCCGGCGACTACAAGGACGCGCCGGATCCGACCTGCGCGCCGTTCGAGCTGGTGCCCTGCGACGTCTTCATCACCGAGGCCACCTTCGGCCTGCCGGTGTTCCGGCATGGCGATGCGAGCGACGAGGTGAAGAAGCTGCTGGCCTCGGTCGCACTGTTTCCGGAGCGCGCGCATCTGGTCGGCGCCTATTCGCTCGGCAAGGCGCAGCGCGTGATCGCGCTGCTGCGGCAGGCCGGCTACGACGCGCCGATCTACCTGCATGGCGCCATGGAGACGATCACCGGATACTACCAGAGCCGCGGCATCGACCTCGGCGATCTCATGTCGGTGAAGGGCGTGAAAAAGGCAGCGCTCGCCGGCACCATCACGCTGGCGCCGCCGTCGGCGACATCCGATCTCTGGACCCGTCGTTTTCCCGATCCCGTCACCGCATTCGCCTCGGGCTGGATGCGTGTGCGCGCCCGGGCGCGGCAGCGCGGCATCGAGCTGCCGCTGGTGATCTCCGATCACGCCGACTGGGACGGCCTCACCGCCACGATCGCGGCGACCGGCGCCGGCGAGATCTGGGTCACCCACGGCCAGGAGGATGCGCTGGTGCATTGGTGCCGGAGCAAGGGCCTGAAAGCGCAGCCGCTCGATCTCGTCGGCTATGGCGACGAGGAGGAGAGCGAGACGCCACTTACGGACGAGGCCGAAGCATGAACCGCTTCGCCGAACTCCTGGACCGCCTCGCCTACGAGCCCGGCCGCAACAACAAGCTGCGACTGATCACCGGCTATTTCCGCGAGGTCGGCGATCCCGATCGCGGCTATGCGCTGGCCGCGCTGACCGGCGCGCTCAGCTTCAAGCACGCCAAGCCGGCGCTGATCCGCGATCTCATCGCATCGCGCACCGACGAGGTGCTGTTCGGGTTGTCCTACGACTACGTCGGCGACCTCTCGGAGACGGTCGCGCTGATGTGGCCGAAGCGCGGCGCAAACAACAACGAGTCTTTTCCGGGCCACCCCTCTCCCCCGCCCTCCCCCGCAAGGGGGGAGGGAGCGCAGCGGAGCGCGCAGCGGCCGATGAGCACTACGGCTAACAGTCATCTGGCGAGTGATGGACCCACTGCTCTCTCCGTTCCCTCCCCCCTTGCGGGGAAGGGGCAGGGAGAGGGGAACCGCGGGCGAGATACTAGCGATGCATTCCACCCAAGCAACCACAACAACCCACCGCCCCCGACCCTCGCCGAGGTTGTCTCGACGCTGCGCACCCTCGGCAAGACCGAGCTGCCGAAGCAGCTCGAACGCTGGCTCGATGAGCTCGACGAGACCGGGCGCTGGGCGCTGCTAAAACTCGTCACTGGCGCGCTGCGCATCGGCATCTCCGCGCGGTTGGCGAAAACCGCGGCCGCCGCGCTCGGCGACAAGGATCCGCACGACATCGAGCTGATCTGGCCGGGACTCAGCCCGCCCTATCTCGATCTGTTCGCGTGGCTCGAAGGCCGCGGCGAAAAGCCGGTCAATCGCGATCCCGCGCCGTTCCGGCCGGTGATGCTGGCGCATGCGATCGAGGACAGCGATTTCGCCGCGCTCGATCCCGCCGACTACATCGCCGAATGGAAATGGGACGGCATCCGCGTGCAGGCGGTCGCGGGGCGCGATGAGCGCGGCCACATCACGGCGCGGCTCTATTCGCGCACCGGCGAGGACATCACGGGGAGCTTTCCCGATCTCGTGCCGTCGCTGCGGCTGCCGGGTGCGATCGACGGCGAGCTGCTGATCCTGCGCGAAGGCCGGGTGCAGAGTTTCAACGTGCTGCAGCAGCGCCTCAACCGCAAGGTCGTCTCGCCGAAACTGATCAAGGAATTTCCGATCCATTTGCGCGCCTACGATCTGCTCGGCGACGACGAGAATGATCTGCGCGAGCTGCCGTTCGCCGAGCGTCGCGAACGGCTGGAGACATTCGTCAGGAAGCTCGACGATCCCCGCATCGATTTGTCGCCCACTGTTCCCTTCGCGAGCTGGGAGGCGCTGACCGCCGCACGCGCCGATCCCGCGAGTGCCGGCGCCGGCGAGGATGCGGACGCCGTCGAGGGCGTGATGCTGAAACGGCGCGATGCGCCCTATCTGCCGGGGCGACCGAAGGGCCAATGGTGGAAGTGGAAGCGCGATCCGCACATCATCGACGCCGTGCTGATGTACGCGCAGCGCGGCCACGGCAAACGCTCGTCCTATTATTCCGACTACACCTTTGGCGTCTGGACGGCAGGCGATGGCGGTGACGAGCTGGTGCCGGTTGGAAAAGCCTATTTCGGCTTCACCGACGAGGAGCTGCTGCAGATCGACCGCTTCGTTCGCCGCAACACGACGGAAAAATTCGGCCCCGTCCGCCATGTCGTGCACGAGGGCGACAAAGGGCTGGTGCTGGAGGTCGCCTTCGAGGGCCTGCAGCGCTCGCCGCGGCACAAATCCGGCATCGCCATGCGCTTTCCCCGCATCAGCCGCCTGCGCTGGGATAAGCCGCCGCGGGAGGCGGATCGGCTGGAAACGCTGGAGAGGATGTTGAAGGCGGAGCCGGCGGAGATCGAGGTGTGAAAGTGTGCCGAGCCAGGAGGTGGCCCGTGGCCGCCCGAATTAAACTCCCGTAACCCGATTGACGCCCCGTTGCGGGTTCCCCATGTGCCTCGCCGTGCCCTATAATGGGGTCGAATCCGTCCAGGGAGTTTGCGATGGTCCAAGATGTCAGAGATTTGCCGGCCGGCCGCAGCGACGGCCTGAACCGCTTTCTCGGCGGCTCGCCGCTGGCGGTGGCGTTTCGCCTGATCCTGCTCTCGATCCTGGTCGGCGTCATACTGGCCGCGATCGGATTCGATCCCTGGAACATCATCTACAGCATCCGCCTGTTGTTCCAGCGGCTCTGGGATCTCGGCTTCGATACCATCAACTGGCTGTGGCGCTACTTCCTGCTCGGCGCGGTCATCGTGATCCCGATCTGGCTGCTGTCGCGCGTCTTCGGCGCGCCGCGCAACCGTTAAGGATGTGGTTAGGGAGTGCGCAGCCGATGCAACTGCGTTTCGTCGGCTGCGGTGACGCCTTCGGCTCCGGCGGCAGGCTCAACACCTGCTTCCACGTCTCGGGGCGCGAAGCGAACTTCCTGATCGATTGCGGTGCGTCGGCCCTGCCGGCGCTGAAGCGGCTCGAGATCGAGCGCGATGACATCGATCTCATACTCATCACGCATTTCCATGGCGACCATTTTGCCGGCCTGCCGTTCTTCCTGCTCGACGCACAATTCGCGCGGCGGACGCGGCCACTGACGATCGCAGGCCCGCAAGGCATCGAGACGCGGCTCGTCGAGGTGATGGAAGCGCTGTTCGAGCATTCCTCCAGGACCAGGCAGCGTTTCGAACTCAGTGTTGTCGCGCTCGCGCCCGAGCAACGCCATACCTTTGGTGCCGTGACCGTGACGCCCTACCCGGTCGTGCACGGCGAATCCGGCGGCCCCTTCCTCGCCTATCGCGTCGAGGCCGAGGGTCGCACGCTTGCCTACAGCGCCGACACCGAATGGACGGAGACGCTCATTCCGCTGGCGCATGGCGCGGACCTTTTCATCGCCGAGGCCTACATGTACGAGAAGGTGGTCAAGAACCATCTCAGCCTGAAGACCTTGGAGCAGCATCTGCCAGCAATCGGCGCAAAACGCCTCGTCCTCACCCATATGAGCGACGACATGCTGGCGCGCCTGGATGACGTGCCGCACCTTGCCGCCGAAGACGGCATGGTGCTGGTGTTCTGAAAGATGCACGCACCCGTCCATCCCGGCGTCGGCAGCCGGCAGGTGTTCGCCATCGCAGGTCCCGCGATGGTCGCAAACCTCACGACGCCGCTGATCGGCGTGGTCTCGACCACCGCGATCGGCCGGCTCGACGACGCGGCGCTGCTCGGCGGCGTCGCGATGGCCTCCGTGATCTTCGACTGCCTGTTCTGGCTGTTCGGCTTCCTGCGCATGAGCACGCTGGCCTTCACCGCGCAGGCACTCGGCGCCGGCGAGACGCGCGAGCAGACCGTGATCCTGGTGCGCGGCTTCATCGTCGCCGGCCTGATCGGCGCCGCGCTGATCGCGCTGCAATTGCCGCTCTCCGCCGTGCTGTTCGACCTGATGGGCGGCAGCGAGGGCGTGACGCGGGCCGCAAAGACCTATTTCATGATCCGGATCTGGTCCTCGCCCTTCGCCTTCGCCAATTACGTCATCCTCGGCTGGCTGGTGGGGCAGGCCCGCGCCAATCCGGCGCTCGCGCTGCAGGTCGTGATCAACCTCATCAACATGGCGGCGACGATCCTGCTGGTGCTGGTCTACGACACCGGCATCGCGGGTGCGGCGATCGCCGCCCTGCTGTCGGAGACGATCGGCTTCGTGCTCGGCGTGATCGTCTGCCGCCGCCATGCCGCCGGCGGCTTTGCCGTGCCCCGCGCAACGCTGTTCGATCGTGCCAAACTGATGCGGCTATTGGCCGTCAACACCGACATCCTGATCCGCACCGCGGCACTGATCGCCGTATTCCTGTTCTTCACAGCCAAGGGCGCGCGCGCCGGCGACGTCACGCTTGCCGCGAACTCCGTGCTCAACAATTTCCTGCTGGTCAGCGCCTTCTTCCTCGACGGGCTCGCCAATGCGGCCCAGCAGCTCTGCGGCCGCACCTTTGGCGCGCGCGATGCGCATGGTTTTTCGAATTCGACCCGGCTGGTCCTGCTGTGGGGGCTCGGCTTCGCGCTGGTCGTCGCGGTGCTGTTCGCGCTGTTCGGGCCGAACCTGATCAACGTCATGACCGCGAGCGAGGATGTCCGCCGCGCCGCGCGCGACTTCCTGCCGTTCGTCGTGCTCGCGCCGATCCCCGGCGTGTTCGCCTTCGGCTTCGACGGCATCTTTGTCGGCGCCACCTGGGCGCGCGAGATGCGCAATCTGATGCTGGCCTCGCTCGCGATCTTCTTCGGCGTCTGGCTGGCGCTGCAGTCGTTCGGCAATACCGGACTGTGGTGCGCGCTGATCGCGTTCTATGTGGCGCGCGGCGGCTTGCAGGGCGCAAGGTATCCGGCGCTGTATCGGGCGACGTTTTCTTCTCCCTCGACCCGCTTGCGGGGTCGGGACGAGCTACGCTCGCCCTGAGAGCGTCGGGGTGAGGGGGAGTCTCCGCAAGGACGGTGAGATTTGGACTCGCGGAGAGTCCCCCTCACCCAGAATTTGCTCTCGCAAATTCCGGCCTCTCCCCGCAGGCGGAGAGAGGCAAAGAGCTCACATCCCCGGCCAGTCTTCCGCCGTGAGCGTCGCCGCATCGGCGCCGACGATTTCGGAGAGCGAATCCCGGCCCGTGCGCAGCAGCGTCGAGGTGAGGTCGCGCTTGATCTCCTCGACGAGGCCGAGGCCCTTGTAGACCAGCGATGAATAAAGCTGGATCAGGCTGGCGCCGGCGCGGATCTTGGTCAGCGCCGCACCGCCGGAGTCCACACCACCGACGCCGACCAGGGGGAATGCGCCTTCGACGCGCACATAGGTCTCCGCGACCATCCGCGTCGAGAGACGGAACAGCGGCCGGCCGGACAGTCCACCCTGCTCCTTGGCCCGCGTCTCCTCGCGCAGCGTGCTCGGCCGCGCGATCGTCGTGTTCGACACGATCATGCCGTCGACCTTGCGCGAGCGCGCGACCTGCACGACATCGTCGAGCTGGGCGAGGCTCAAATCAGGCGCGATCTTGAGCAGCACCGGCGTGTCGCCGGCCTTCTGCCGCACCCGCTCCCGCGCATCGATCACGCGCGCGAGGAGATCGTCGAGCAGCGCGCCTTCCTGCAAATTACGCAGGCCCGGCGTGTTGGGCGAGGAGACGTTGACGGTGAAATAGCTCGCGACCGGCGCGAAGGTCTCGATCAGCTTGACGTAGTCGCCGACACGGTCGGCTGAATCCTTGTTGGCGCCGACATTGACGCCGACGATGCCGCCATGCTGCGCGCGGGCGGCGAGCCTGCGCAGCGCGATTTCCGCGCCGTCATTGTTGAAGCCCATGCGGTTGATGACGGCTTCGTCGCGCTCGAGCCGGAACAGGCGCGGGCGCGGGTTGCCGGCTT
>NZ_LWIG01000001.1:310133-317852 GCF_002068095.1 Bradyrhizobium sacchari
GAGCCGCAGCAGCGCGTCCGGCACCTCGGCGCTCTTGTCGAAGCCCGCGGCCATGCCGATCGGATTGGGGAAGTTGAGGCCGAAGGCGCGCACCGCGAGCTTGGCATCGTCGGGGCGCGGCTTGACCGGCGGCAGGAAACGGAGGCCCTGGATCGCGAGGCGATGCGCGTCCTCCGGATCGAGCCAGCGCAGCACCGGCAGCGAGAAGGCGTCGAAAGCGCGGATCACGGCGCGAGCTCCGGAACGTCATGCCCGCCATCGGAGCGCATGTTGAGATTCATCACGGAGATGACGGCGCCAAGATCGAGCTCGCCATAGAGGTGCGGGAACAGCTCGTCATTGCGCGAGCGCTCCCAGCGCAGCTCGCGGCCCAGCGTATCGCCGTCGACCTCGACCAGGAACAGCGCCCGCTGCCCGAAAAAGTGCTTGCGCAAGGTCTCGGGAACCTGGGCGGCCGTCGAGAAATGAATGAAGCCGTCGCGCGCATCGTCCGCGCTGCCCTGGTACACGCCCTGCCGTTCCGCCTCGCGCCAGGCCGAGGCCGGACAGATTTTGTAGATCTTGACCACCGCTTACGCAGCCCTGTTTGCCCTTTGAGACAGCTCTTTGAGTCTCTTGGGTTTTTTCGTCTCTTGGGGTCCCTTAAACCCCGGGCGCGACCGTAAAGGCCGCTCCTTCCGAACTCAAGACTTAGAGCCTATTCAGTCTCGATGAAACCGGAACGCGACTCCAGATTTCTGTTTTGACGCGTTTTCCTTGCGACGCACGGGGATTGCTTCGCCCGGCAGCCGCGTTTCCGCCACCCCTTGCGCGAAAAACGGAAAACCGGTTGATTTGAGGACAGTTTTCCTGAGTTGCGACAGGCTGGACCTTCCATGGTCAGACAGGCCAAAGCGCAGAGGATGCTAACTCACGACCAGATCTGGGTCGCGCTGGATCGGCTGGCGGCGCGTGCCGGGCTGTCGCCATCAGGCCTTGCCAAGCGCGCCGGACTCGATCCCACCACCTTCAACAGGTCCAAGCGCGTCACCCCTGATGGCCGCGAGCGCTGGCCCTCGACCGAATCGATCGCGAAGGCGCTGGCGGCGACCGGCGACTCGATCGACACCTTTGCAAGGCTGGTCGACGAGAACGCAGGCGACGGCCGCTCGGTACCGCTGCTCGGCCTCGCGCTGGCCGGCGCGAGCGGCGCTTTCGACGAGGCCGGCCTTCCGTCGGGCAAGGGCTGGAGCGAAGTCGCGCTTCCCACCGCCGAGGACAGCCAGACGTTTGCGCTGGAGATCGCGGGCGATGCGCTTGCGCCCGCCTATCGCGACGGCGACGTCATCCTGGTCTCACCCGGCGCACCGATCCGCAAGGGCGATCGCGTCGTGGTGAAGACCAGTGCGGGCGAGGTGACGATCGCAACCGTGAAGCGCCGCACGGCCAAGGCGCTGGAATTGCAGCCGCTCGATGCCTCGCAGGCCGAGCGGACGATGGCGACAGGCGACATCGGCTGGATCGCGCGGATCGTCTGGGCCCGCCAATAGTTCGATGCGCGATTGCCATTGCGACTCACCATCCCTCTCGCCTAGGTTGCGCGCGAAATTGCCGATCAAATTCATCCGAGGGGGATACGATGAATCGCCGTCACGCATTGAAAGCGCTCGCGGGTCTTGCGCTTTGCCCGCTGTGCAAGCCAGCCTTTGCCGCCGAAGGCGCGCATTGGAGCTATGAGGGCACCGGCGGTCCGGGCAAATGGGGCGAGCTCGATGCCGCCAACAAGGCCTGCGCGGTCGGCCTGCAACAATCGCCGATCGACATCGAGACGACGGTGAAATCGCAATTGCCCGCACTGAAGCTGAACTGGGGCAAGAGCGCCGACACCATCGTCAACAACGGGCACACGATCCAGCTCAACTTCGCCGAAGGCAGCACGCTCGCGCTTGGCGACGTCAAGTACAAGCTGCTCCAGGTGCACTTCCACCGGCCGAGCGAGCACATGATCGGCGGCAAGAATTTTCCGATGGAGGCGCACTTCGTCCACCGCAACGATGCCGGCGGGCTCGCGGTGGTCGGCGTGCTGATGGAGGAAGGCAAGCCGAATGCGGCGTTCGGCAAGATCGTCAAGACCATGCCGGCGGCCGAAGGCCCCGCGGTGAAGGCCGATGCGAGCATCGATCCGCACGCCATGTTGCCAACGAAGCTCAGCTATTACCGCTATCCCGGCTCGCTGACGACGCCGCCCTGCTCCGAGGTCGTGGAGTGGCTGCTGCTGACCACCCCGGTCCAGGTGTCGGCTGCCGACGTCGCGGCGTTCGCAAAGCTCTATCCGATGAACGCGCGCCCGGTGCAGAAGGATAACAGGCGCTACGTGCTGCGGTCGATTTGAAGGAATAACTCGTCGTCCCGGCCTAGTGCGCAATTGCGCACGGGGGCCGGACGGCGCGGGAGAGTTGCGGCCTCACGCGCTCCTTGCCAGCGCGCCGTCGATCATGTTGACCGCGTTCTGCACGCCGTACACCGCGACGAAGGAGCCGAAGCGCGGGCCTTTCTCCTGGCCGAGCAGGACCTGGTAGAGCATGTTGAACCAGTCGAGCGTGACGCCGGGACGGCCGTCCTTGCCCTTCTTGACCTGGTCGAGGAACGGCTCGCGGCGGCCGATCTCGTAGACGACGTTCTGGATGTCTTCCGCGGACGCTTCCTGCGGAAGCTGCGAGAGCGCATCACGCAAGTCCTGCAGCGCGGCGCGCTCGATGTCGGTCGGCACGCGGAACTGCTTCGTCGGCGCGACGAAGTCGCGATAATAGTTGATGGCGTAGCCGACCATCGCGTCCAGCTTCGGATGCGTCTGCGGGCTCACGCCAGGACGATAACGGCCGATGAAGCCCCACAGCGTCTCGGCGTTCTCCGCGTTCGACGACGATACCAGCGTCAGCAGCAGCTGGAAGGTGACGGGCATATCGCCCTGCGGTGGCTTGCCGTTGTGGATATGCCAGACCGGATTGCCGAGCTGCTGCTTGCCGTCCTGCTTCGGGAAGCCATCGATGAACTGCTGATAGTCGTCGACATTGCGCGGGATGACGTCGAAATACAGCCGCTTGGCCGCCTTCGGCTCGCGGTACATGAACAGCGACAGCGATTCCGGCGAGGCGTAGCGCAGCCATTCGTCGATGGTCAGGCCGTTGCCCTTCGACTTCGAGATCTTCTGCCCCTGCTCGTCGAGGAAGAGCTCGTAGTTGAAGCCTTCCGGCGGCGTGCCGCCGAGCGCCTTCGCGATCGCGCCGGAAAGCTTCACGGAGTCGATCAGGTCCTTGCCGGCCATCTCGTAGTCGACGCCGAGCGCCACCCAGCGCATCGCCCAGTCGGCCTTCCACTGGCACTTGACGTTGCCGCCGGTGACGAGCGTCTCGACTTCCTGGTTCGTATCGGGATCGACATAGGTGACCGTGCCGGCCGCGACGTCGCGGCGGATCATCGGCACCTGCAGCACGACACCGGTGGTCTTGCTGATGGGGAGGAACGGCGAATAGGTCGCGCGGCGGTCGGGCCCCAGCGTCGGCAGAATGATCGCCATGACCTTGTCGTAGGCAGCTAACATCTTGAGCAGCGTCGCATCGAAGCGGCCGGACGTGTAGTAGTCGGTCGAGCTCGCGAACTCGTAGTCGAAGCCGAAATGATCGAGGAAGGCGCGCAGCCGCGCATTGTTGTGGTGGCCGAACGAAGGGTACTCGTTGGAGAACGGATCCGGCACCCGCGTCAGCGGCTTGCCGAGATAAGCGGCCAGCATCTCCTTGTTGGGGACGTTGTCGGGCACCTTGCGAAACCCGTCCATGTCGTCGGAGAACGCGAGCAGGCGCGTCTTGATCTTGTCCTCGGTGAGCACGCGGAAGGCATGGCGCACCATCGAGGTGCGCGCGACCTCGCCGAACGTGCCGATATGCGGCAGGCCTGACGGGCCGTAGCCGGTCTCGAACAGCACCTCGTCCTTCGGACTTTTCTTCAGCCGCGCGACAATGGCCTTCGCCTGCTCGAACGGCCAGGCGTTGGATTGTTCGGCGAGCGCACGCAGGTCGCTCGGGCTCATGCTGGGATCGATAACGGACATCAAGGGGCCTCCGGGCCGCGGAAAATAGCGATTTCCGGGCAGAATGCAATTTTGTGGGCGGTGTGGCTTCTCACGCCGTCATTGCGAGCGATGCGAAGCAATCCAGAATCTTTCCGCGGAAACAGTCTGGATTGCTTCGTCGCAAGGGCTCCTCGCAATGACGCCGGAGGGAGCAGAAGCTAAAACGGGCTCACCGAGAAATAGCGCAGCCACAGATCCGTGTAGCGACCTTTCTCCCAGACGCGAAACAGGGCCCAGTTCAGGGCCTGGCGCAGCACGTCGTTGCCCTTGCGGACGGCGATGCCGATGCCTTCGCCGAAGAAGCGGCTTTCGACGAAGGGGCCGCCGGAAAAGGCGCAGCAATCGCCGGAATCCGTGCCATTGATCCAGAACGCCAGCGAGATGGCATCGCCGAAGATGAAGTCGACCTCACCCTTGCGAAGGGCGGCGCGCATCGCGTCGTCGCTCGGATAGGGGTGCAGCTCGGCGTCGGTGAACATCGCCTTCAGATAAGCCTCATGCGCGGAGCCCGCGATCACGCCGACCTTCTTGCCTTCGAGATATTCGGGGCGGATCTCCGGCATCACCGCGTCCTTGCGCGAGACGAAGCGCGCCGGCACGCGATAATAGGGATCGCTGAAGTCGACGCGGGCGCGCAACTGCGGGCTGACCGCCATCGAGGCGATGATGGCATCGCCTCGGTTCGAGGTGAGTGCATCGACCAGCGTCTCGAAGCGGCGCATCTGCACCGTGCAGGTGACCTTGATCTCCTCGCACAGGGCGCGGGCAAGATCGACGTTGAAGCCGGCCGGGTTGCCGTCGGCGCCGGTGAAGTTGAACGGCGGATAGTCGGTCTCGGTCAGGAAGCGGATCACGGTCAAGCGCGACAGGTCCGGCCGCTCCGGCCGCCGGCGCGGGTCCCAGAAGCCGGGCACGGCCTGGGGGGCCCCCTGGGGCGAAGTTTGCGGCGTCGCCTGGGGGGCTGCAGGAGGCTGCTTGGCCGGGGCCTGGGCGTTGGCGCCGGAGAGGCCTGCGAACAGGCAGAGGCCGGCTGCAAGCCCTGCCAGCAAGCCACGGACAGATTTGAACGATTTCGCCTGTTGCGATGGAGCCATCGGCCGAAAGCAATGAATTTCGTTGGGATCAGAGGGCCTTATAGACCATCCACCCGGGAACGCGAGCGCCGATTGCGGTCAGGGTGAAGCTCAGAGATACCGCTTCAGGTCCGTCGCGGCCTCTTCCGGCGTGCGCTTCAGGTTGAACGGCGAGACGAAGCGGCCGTCGCGATCCATCAGGTAGATCAGCGCGGTGTGGTCCATGGTGTAGTCGCCGTCCTTGGTCGGGACCTTCTTGGCATAGACCCGGTAGGAGGTGATCACCTTGGCGGTCTCGGCGGGATCGCCGGACAGGCCCTCCAGGTGCGGATCGAAGCTCGAGAGATAGTCCTTCATCGTCGCCGGCGTGTCGCGCTCGGGGTCGACCGAGATGAAGACGGCGTTGACCTTGTCGGCGTCCTTGCCCAGCGCGCGCAGCACCTCCGAGATCTCGAACAGCGAGGTCGGGCAGACGTCGGGGCAGTGGGTGTAGCCGAAGAAGATCAGGGTCGGCTTGCCCTTCAGGCTCTTGTCGGTGACAGCCTTGCCGTTCTGGTCAGTGAGCTGGAACGGGCCGCCGATCGCCGCCGGCTGCGCCACCTTGCTGACCCCGCCCATGGCCCAGAACATGATCAGGAGCCCGAGGACGAGACTTGCGGCGAAGGCTGTCGCGATCACCAGCGGGCGGGCGGCGGAGCTCATGGACTGAAACTTCCTGTCGGGTCAGAAGCAGGCGGCGAAGCCGGTCCTGATCATTTCGAAGAACACCTGGGTGCCGTAGTGGAACCACAGCGCCAGCGCGCCGAGCAGGACGAGACCGCCGATGCCTGCGCCAGCCCACAGCAGCACGGACGGCGTCCGGCCGGCAGTGGGCGAATTGTCCGATACAGGATGGGCCGGATGCAGTGGTTGAGCCATGACAACGACGGGGGCGAAGGCCCCAGGTTCCCTGGCTTTCAGATAGGCTTTAGCCCGCCCGCGGGCAAGGCGCCGCCAGTAGTCAAGGCGCCGCCAGCAGGCACAGCGCCGCTGGCGGGCTCGACGATCCCGTCACGCCTTGATGTCAGTGAAGCAGCTGGCCCCGGGCGGATTCGAGCTGTTCCGCCTGCGGCAGAGGCCGGCGTGCCGGCTTGATCGCCGAAGCCTGGGCGTCCATGTAGCAGGGCTTGTACATGGCCTGGAGCTGCCTGCCCTTCAGGAAAAGCATGTGCGGGGTCAGGCCGCCGCGCTGGCTGATCCAGCGCTTCACCTGCGAGGGATACATCGCATAGAGCATCTGGGTCGCCTCGGGATTGGTGATGGCGCGGCCATTGGCGCCGAAATCCCAGGCGGCGTGGAAGCCGAGCGTCGCGCTCGAGGTCACGCAGATGCGGTCGTGCGGGATGGCGCCGAGGACGATGGTGCAGGCCGAGGCGCAGAGGCCGTCGATGATGACGGTTTCGCCCGATTGCCTGAGGTCCTGGTATTTGTCGACGTAGGTTCCAATCCGGCCACCGCGGTCATCCGCGATCCGGACGACCGCGTGGGAAGCTCCCATGCCCGCGATCAAGAGTACCGCCGCAAGCAACCCCGTCAGAAACTTCATTGTCCCCCGCCCCAGTCGAATTCGAATCTGCGTGTCAGGTGGTGATGCTCAGCTAGCGTCCGTCGTAACCGCGGTTTTGTCTAGGCAGACCGGCTCGCTCAAAACAAATTCAAATCCAGTGTTGCGTCGGCGCTGCACTTCTGTCGGTCTCTATCCCAAACTGGAACAAGTTAATGAGGTCTTACGCGTCGCGCCCTTGATCTCAGTTACGACCGCTGGCTTCAATCCGGGCAACTACAGGGGGGAACCCTTGGAGAGGGGAAGAAACTTGGAGGGGGAAACGCATGGCTGAGGAAACGGACGTCATCGTCGTCGGCGCCGGGCTGTCGGGGCTCGTGGCAGCCACCGAGATCGCCGATGCCGGCAAGCGCGTGATCGTGGTCGACCAGGAAGGCGAGCAGTCGATCGGCGGCCAGGCATTCTGGTCGTTCGGCGGATTATTCCTGGTCGATTCGCCGGAGCAGCGCCGGCTCGGCATCAAGGATTCGTTCGACCTCGCGATGCAGGACTGGCTCGGCACCGCCGGCTTCGATCGCGACGAGGATTTCTGGCCGCGCAAATGGGCCGAGGCCTATGTCGCGTTCGCGGCGGGCGAGAAGCGCGACTGGCTGCGCGCGATGGGCCATCGCATCTTCCCCGTGGTCGGCTGGGCCGAGCGCGGCGGCTATGACGCAATGGGCCACGGCAATTCGGTGCCGCGCTTCCACGTCACCTGGGGCACCGGGCCCGGCATCGTCGAGCCGTTCGAGCGCCGCGCGCGCGAGGCGATGAAGAGCGGCCGCCTGACCTTCAAATTCCGCCATCGCGTCGACGCGCTCTCCCTCACCAATGGCACCGTGGACGGCGTCAGCGGCGCCGTGCTCGCGCCCGACAATGTGGAGCGCGGCAAGAGCTCCTCGCGCAACGTGGTCGGCGAGTTCGCGCTGAAGGCGCAGGCGGTGATCGTCGCCTCC
>NZ_LWIG01000001.1:317890-391749 GCF_002068095.1 Bradyrhizobium sacchari
GGTTAGGCGACCCGCCGAGTTTCATGATCTCCGGCGTGCCCGAACACGTCGACGGCCGCATGATCGGCATCACCGAAAAGACCGGCGCGCGGCTGATCAATCGCGACCGCATGTGGCATTATGTCGAGGGCATCCAGAACTGGTCACCGATCTGGCCGCGCCACGGCATCCGCATCCTGCCCGGGCCCTCGTCGATGTGGTTCGACGCCACGGGCACGCGATTGCCGGCGCCGCTCTTCCCCGGCTCCGACACGCTCGGCCAGCTCAAATACATCATGTCCACCGGCTATGATTATTCCTGGTTCATCCTGACCCAGAGCATCATCAAGAAGGAGTTCGCGCTGTCGGGCTCGGAGCAGAACCCCGACCTGACCGGCAAGAGCTGGCGCATGACCTTGCGCCGCGCCACCAACAAGGGCGCGCCTGCGCCGGTGGAGGCCTTCAAGAGCCATGGTGTCGACTTCATCGTGCGCGACAGGATCGAGGACCTCGTTGCGGAGATGAACAAGCTTGCCGGCAACGACCTGCTCAAGCTCGAGCACATCAGGATGCAGATCGAGGCGCGCGACCGCGAGATCGTCAATCCTTACGTCAAGGACGCGCAGGTCATGAACATCCACAATGCGCGCCGCTATATCGGCGACAGGCTGATCCGCACTGCCGCCCCGCATCGCATCCTCGATCCCGCGCAGGGGCCGCTGATCGCGGTCAAGCTCAACATCCTCACCCGCAAGACGCTGGGCGGCTTCGAAACCGATCTCGACTCGCGCGTGTTCGGTGGTGAAGGCAGCATCATTCCCGGCCTCTACGCGGTCGGAGAAGCCGCAGGTTTCGGCGGCGGCGGCGTGCACGGCTATCGCTCGCTGGAAGGAACCTTTCTCGGCGGCTGCCTGTTCTCCGGCCGCAATGCCGGACGCGCGGCGGCGAAAGCGGTGGGATAGATCATGCGGCAGTGGATGCAGATCGGGATGTTTCTTGCGGCATTGACCGCAGCCTCGGTCGCATCCGCCGACACCATCGACATCAACGGCGTGAAGCGCTCCTACACTCTGCAACTGCCGACGAAGCGGCTTGTGCCGCTGGTGATCGTGCTGCACGGCAAGACCCAGCGCGGCGCCGACATGATCGCGCGGACGGCGTGGCCCCAGGTCGCAAAACGCGAGGGTTTCGCCGTGGTTTTCCCTGATGGCCTCAACCATGCCTGGGCCGATGCGAGAACGAAAGCGGGACCCGCGCTCCGGGGCCCGCCCGAGGGCACCGACGACGTCGCCTTCATCGCAAAGCTCGTCGAGAAGCTGGTGGTGAATGGCACTGCCGATCCGAAGCGAATCTATGTCGCCGGCATCTCCAACGGCGGTGCCATGGCGATGACGCTTCTCTGCGCGCGCGCCGACCTGTTTGCGGCCGGCGCGAGCGTGATCATGAATCTCACCGAAGAGACCGCGGTCACATGCCATCCGTCACGGCCGCTGCCGATGCTGCTCATGAACGGCACGGCCGACCCGCTGGTCCCCTACGCCGGCGGACGCGGATCGAGCTATTTTGCCGCAGACGGGTTCTGGTCGACCGAGGAGACGCTGGCCTTCTGGCGCAAGCTCAACGGCTGCGAGGCAGACGATGCGGCCACGGTCGATCTGCCCGAGAAGAATCCCGCCGACCAGTCGACGGTCACCCGTATCACCTCGCGCTGCCCGGCCGGCCACGACGTCGTGCTCTATCGCGTCAACCACGGCGGCCACCGCATGCCCGGATTCTCGCCCGATGCGCGCTTCCCAAGGGTCGCGGCGGGGCTGCTCGGGCCGCAGAACGGCGACATCGACGGCGCCGAGACGATCTGGGCATTCTTCAGTCAATTCCCGTGAATCGGCACGTGCGTTGGCGGCGACGCATGCGTGCCGGGCAACGCATGCGTGCCGGGCAACGCATGCGTGCCGGGGGTGGCTGACCGCGAGACGCTGCGCTAGACAGGGCCGCCATTCCACCAGGAGATCCCCAAATGAGCATTCAGCGTTTTGAAACCGGCCCGCGCATGAGCCAGGTCGTCGTGCACGGCAACACCGTCTATCTCGCCGGCGTCGTCGCGAACAAGGCCGCCGGTGAAAGCGTCACGAAGCAGACCCAGGACATCCTGGCGACCATCGACGGCCACCTCGCCAAGGCCGGCACCGACAAGTCGAAGCTGCTCTCGGCCACCATCTACATCACCGACATGAAGACCTTCGGCGAGATGAACGCGGTGTGGGACGCCTGGGTCTCGCCGGGTAACACCCCGGCCCGCGCTACCGTCGAGGCCAAGCTGGCGGCGCCGCAATACACCGTCGAGATCATGGTGACGGCGGCGAAGTAATCTTCGCGAAACAACCGACATGTGAATGAAGCGCGATGAGGCCATCATCGCGCTTCATTTTTATGTGTGCCGATGACCTCCGAGGTAATCGATCGGCACGCGCAGTCCTTCGATAGTGACGCCCAGCCGAACACGGCGCATCGAAGGAGAGCAACATGACCGACCACACCGCCATCGCCCACTGCTATATCGATCTGTGGAACGAGCGCACGACGAGCCGCCGGCGTGAGTTGCTGAGCGAGACCTGGACGGCGGACGCGAGCTATGTCGATCCCCTGATGAAGGGCGACGGCCCCGATGGCATCGACGCGCTGATCGCGGGCGTGCAGCAGCGTTTTCCCGATTTCAGATTCAAGCTGATCGGCGAGCCCAACGGCTACGGCGACCATGTGCGCTTTTCGTGGGGGCTAGGTCCTGACGGCGTCGACAGCCCGATCAAGGGGACGGATTTCGCCGTGCTGAAGGACGGGCGCATCCAGAGCGTGACGGGATTTCTCGATCAGGTGCCTGCAGGGGCGTGAAGGCTATCTTACCCTCCCCTGGAGGGGGAGGGTCGGCTCACATTGAGCGTAGCGAAATGTGAGACGGGGTGGGGTGACAGTCTCTCCACCTCGAACAGTGCCCGCGTGGAGAGATCACCCCACCCCGCTCGCGCTGCGCGCGATCGACCCTCCCCCTCCAGGGGAGGGTGCGAGTCCGCGGCTGCGTTCTAACTTACACCAACCGATACGCCGCCATCGCATTCACCCCGAACGCCTTCTCCCGTACCTGCCCACCTAGCCTCGCCAGACACGCTTCCAGCGCGTCCTTGATCTCGCAATAGCTGCCCGCGAGCAGGCACACCGGCCAGTCCGAGCCGAAGATCAGGCGGTCTTCGCCGAAACATTTTGCGGCGTGCGCGACGAACGGGAACAGCCGCTCGGCATCCCAGTCGTTCCAGATTGCTTCCGTCGCGAGGCCTGAGATCTTGCACCAGACGTTGCCGCACGCAGCGAGCGTTGCAATGTGGTTGGTCCATTCGTCGCAGCCGCCACCGGCAATCGGCGGCTTGGCGGCGTGATCCAGCACGAAGCGCGCTTGCGGGAAGGCCTGTGCGGTTGCGATCGCGGCGGGCAGCTCGCGGGTACGGACGAGGAAATCATAGGTGAGATCGCGGGCGAACATCGCGGTGAGGCCCTG
The DNA here is from genome assembly GCF_002068095.1 of Bradyrhizobium sacchari. Taxonomy (GTDB): domain Bacteria; phylum Pseudomonadota; class Alphaproteobacteria; order Rhizobiales; family Xanthobacteraceae; genus Bradyrhizobium; species Bradyrhizobium sacchari. The sequence goes on from NZ_LWIG01000001.1 coordinate 321,417, forward strand.
CTGGACGTCTTCGCGCAGCAGCCAATCCGCATCAAGCTCGTCGTGGACCTGATGGCGGATACCAACCAGCTTGTCGCCGCCGGGCAAGGTGCGCAGCCGGTCGAGCGTGTCGCCGAGGTCGCCGTCGGTCAGATCGGCCCAGCCGACCACGCCGATGACGGACGGCGTCGCATGCGCGATGCGCAGGAATTCCTCGGTCTCCTCCAGCGCGGAGCGGCACTGCACCACGATGCTGGCGTCGATGCCGTTCGCCTTCAGCAGCGGCGCGAGATTGGCCGGGCCGAAGGCGCGGCGGATCGGCGTGAGCTCGGGCGCCTCCATCCAGGGATAGTTGGCCCGCGCGGGATCCCAGAAATGCTGGTGGGCGTCGATGATCATGGCTCACACTCCACCCGGCAGCGGCGCGCGAGCGTCGACGAGGTTTCGCGCGCGCAGCTCCTGCCAGAACGCCGGCGACACGGTCGTCTCCGACATCGCGATGTTGTCGGCGACCTCGCCGGCATTGCGCGCGCCCATCACGGCGACGGTCACGGCCGGATGGGCCATGCAGAACTGGAGCGCGGCGGCCTTCAGCTCGGTACCGTGCTTGCGGCAGAGCTCGTCGAGCGCGAGCGCACGGGCGACGAGCGCGGCATCAGCGTCCTGGTAGTTGAACTTCGCGCCGGCGTGCGGATTGGCCAGAATGCCGCTGTTGTAGATGCCGCCGAGCAGGATGCCGATATTCCTGGCCTGACAGACCGGAAACAGTGCATCCAGCGCGCCCTGGTCGAGCAGCGTGTAGCGGCCGGCGAGCAGGAAGCAGTCCACCGGCACGGCCTCGGCGAAGCGGGCCGGCATTTCCGACTGGTTCATGCCGGCGCCGATCGCCTTGACGGTGCCGTCGTCCCGCAGGCGCTGGAGCGCGCGGAAGGCACCGGCGACGGCTTCGTCGTAGTGATCGTCGGGATCGTGCACGAGCAGGACGTCGACGCGATCGAGCCCGAGGCGGGCAAGACTCTCCTCAACAGAACGCATCACGCCATCATAACTGAAATCGAACACGGGTCGCTCGCGCGGCGTGCCCTTGTAGTGTTCGTCCTCGGCGGCGCCACCATCGGGGGCACGCAGCAGGCGGCCGACCTTGGTCGAGATGGCATAGGTGTCGCGCTTCTGCTGCCGCAGGAACGCGCCGAGCCGTCGCTCCGCAAGGCCAAAGCCGTAAAGCGGCGCGGTATCGAAGAAGCGGATTCCCGCCGCCCATGCAGTTGCAAGGGTCGCCTCCGCATCGGCATCGCTGACGGGACTGAACAATCCGCCGAGCGGAGCGGAACCGAGGCCGATCGAGGTGACGTCGAGAGAGCCGAGCCGCGCGCGTTTCATTCCCATTGCCTTATAGTCTTCTTCCAGCAGTCCAGACATCATCTCTCCCGCTTGCGGCAAGCGCAAGCGGGAGAGGCACGCAGGAGCGCGGGGCTGGCGGCGCTCCTACTTCAGCATCTGCGCGACGTTGTCCTTGGTGACGAGGTCGAGGCCGGTGTAGACGATCTCCGGAACCTTCTCGCCCTTCTTGATGGCGAGCAGCGTGTCCATCGCCTTCTCGCCCATCTCGAACGGACGCTGGCCGACCAGCGCATTGGCATAGCCGTCACGCAGCAGTTCGAGCTGCATCTTGAGCGTATCGGCGACGACCAGCGTGAACTTGCCGGAATCGATGTCCTTCTTGTTCCTCGAGGCGAAGGCCTTGAAACCTTCGGGAGCGAACATCGGCCAGCCGCCGATGGGCACGATGGCGGCGAGATCGGGCGTTGCGGTGCGCATGTCTGTCATCTGCTGGACCGCCAGCGCGGGATCGTCGTTGCAGAACGTCGGGGAGCCCGCGACCTCGGTCCATTTCGAGCCCTTCAGCGCCTCACGCACGCCGTCGACGCGCTCGGCGAGGTTCTTGGCGCCTGGACCGCCCGAGACCATCGCGTATTTGCCGCCATCGGGGCGCATCTTCAGCAATTGCTTGCCGAGGGCCAGGCCGAACTCCTTGTTGTTGGTGCCGATATAGGCGATGCGCTTGGAGCCCGGCGCATCGGCATCGAAGGTGATGACGGGAATGCCGGCCGCCGTCGCCGCCTCGATCGACTTGGTCATGGCCGCGACGTCGGCGACTGAGATGGCGAGACCGTCAACCTTCTGGGTGACGAAGTCCTGGATGATCTGCGCCTGTGTCGCCGGCTCGTGCTCGACCGGTCCCTTGTAGATGCACTCGATATTGCCGAGCTCCTTGGCGCGCTTCAGGCAGCCGTCGCGCGCGAAGTCGAAGAACGGATTGTTCATAGCCTTGGGCACGATCACGAAGCGGTAGTTCGCGGCGAACGCCGGCGTCGCCATCATCGCAACGGCGATACCGGCAAGAAGCAGTTTCCTCATAGTCTCCTCCACCCTTGTTTGATGCCTATCCTCTGCAAAGCGCCCGGGAAGCGGACAGGCGGCATTTTCGTTGCCTTCCCGAGATGACGTCACGTCAGGTCATCCGCGAACGGATGCGGTCGACCAGCACAGCCAGAATGATGATCACGCCCACCAACGTCTGCTGCCAGTAGGAGGAGACCTGCGCCAGCACGAGGCCGTTGCGGATCACCTCCAGCAGCACGCAGCCGACGATGGCCCCGAGCGGACCCCCGATGCCGCCGGCGAGATTGGCACCGCCGATCACGGCCGCCGCGATCACGTTGAGCTCGTAGGAGGTCGCCATGTTCGCCGGGGCAGATCCGAGCCAGCCGGAGATGATGATGCCCTGAAGGCCCGCGGCGAGCGCGCAGATCACGTAGACCTCGATCTTCACCCGCACCACCGGAATGCCGGTCAGCTCCGCCGCCTTCTCGTTGCCGCCGAGCGCGAAGACGTGGCGGCCGAACGAGGTGTGGTGCAGCACCACGGCCATCGTCAGGGCAAGGATCACGAGATAGATGAAGGGCGCGGGCACGCCGAGCACGTCGCCCGAGGTCAGCGCGTAGAAATAATCGGCATCGGGCCCACCCGGAAAGCTGCCGCGGCCGTTGGAGACGACGTAGCCGAGCCCGCGCACGATCGAGAGCATGCCGAGCGTTGTGACGAAGGGCGACAGGCCGAGCACGGCGATGCAGAAGCCGTTGACGAGCCCCGCGATCAGCGCGACGCCGAGGCCGGCGAGGATCGACACCAGCAGGATCAGGCCGGGCACGTTGGCGAGCACGGTCTTGCCGTCGGCCGCCATATGCACGAACAGCGAGGCGCCGAGCCCGCCCGGCGTCGACAGCTCGGTCATCACCATCGAGGTGATCATGGCCGAAAAGCACATCATCGAGCCGACCGAGAGGTCGATGCCGCCGATGATGATCACGAAGGTGACGCCGAGCGTGGCAATGGCGATGAACGAGAAGTTCTTCGCCACGTTCTGGATGTTGCCTTGGGTGAAGAAGTACGGGCTGGCGAAATGCATGATCACCAGCAGCACCGCCAGCGCCAGCAGCACATAGCCGGTCTGGGAGGCGAAGATGCCGCGCTGCCACCACCTGATCTTGCCGACATTGGTGAAGCTGATCGGGGATTCCATGGGCATGGCCATCACGCCGCCTCCTTCGCGCCGGTGATGAGAGCGGTGACTTCCTCCGGTGAGGTCTCGTGGATCGGCTTGTCGGCCCGCTTCTCGCCGCGGCGCATGACGATGACGCGGTCGCATACCGCGAACACGTCGGGCATGCGGTGTGAGATCAGCATCACGGCGACGCCCTGCTCCTTGAGCCGGTGGATCAGGCCGAGCACCTGCTCGACCTGGCGCACCGAGATCGCCGCCGTCGGCTCGTCCATCATCACCAGCCGCGCATTGGAGAGCCGGGTCCGCGCGATCGCGACGGCCTGGCGCTGGCCGCCCGACATCTGCTTGACGAGATCGTCGGGCCGCGTCTCCGAGCGCAGCTCGCCGAACAATTCCAGCGCGCGCGCCGCCATCGCCTTGTGGTCGAGCAAGGCGATGGGCCCGAATTTGCGCTTGAGCTCGCGGCCGAGGAAGACGTTGGCGGCCGCCGTCAGATTGTCCGATAGCGCGAGGTCCTGATAGACCACCTCGATGCCGACGGCGCGGGCGTCGACGGGACGGCTGAAATGGACCGCGCTGCCGGCAAAGCGCATCTCGCCATGGGTGGGACGGAAATTGCCGGCGATGATCTTGACCAGCGTCGACTTGCCCGCGCCGTTGTCGCCCATCAGACCGACCACCTCGCCAGGGAAGACCTGCATGTCGACGTCGTGCAGCGCGCGGATCGCGCCGAACTCCTTGCCGATGCCGGTGAGTTCGAGCACCGGACTTGCTTCAGCACTTGCCATCAGCGGCGTTCCTTAGACATAGCGGTTGACCAGGGATTCCAGATATTCCTGCCGGCCCGAGCGCGGCTGCGGATCGAAGCCGGGACTCATCGCGCGGTCCGCGAGATCAGCGAGCGAGCGCTGGCCGCCGAGAATGGCGCGGCCCTCGGGCCCGGCCCAGCCCTCGTAGCGCGCGGCGATCGGCGTCGTGAGCGCGCCGGCATCGAGCATGTCGGCGGCGGCGAGGAAGGCGCGCGCGCAGGCATCCATCGAGCCGACATGGGCGTGGATCAGATCATCGGGGTCGATCGACTGGCGGCGAATCTTGGCGTCGAAATTGAGCCCGCCCGAGGTGAAGCCGCCGCGGTTGAGGATCTCGTGGAACACCAGCGCGAGCTCGCCGACATTCATCGCGAACTGGTCGGTGTCCCAGCCGAGCAGGTCATCGCCGCGGTTGATGTCGAGCGAGCCGAACACGCCGAGCGCCTCCGCCAGGGCGACCTCGTGATGGAAGGAGTGGCCGGCGAGGATGGCGTGGTTCTGCTCGATGTTGAGCTTGACGTCCTTGAGCAGGTCGTAGCGTTCGAGGAAGCCGTAGCAGGTGGCGACGTCGAAGTCGTATTGATGCTTGGTCGGCTCCTTGGGCTTGGGCTCGATCAGGATCGGGCCCTTGAAACCTATTCTGTGCTTGTGCTCGACCACGAGCGAGACGAAGCGGCCGAGCTGGTCGAGCTCGCGCTTGAGGTCGGTGTTGAGCAGCGTCTCATAGCCCTCGCGGCCGCCCCACAGCACATAGTTCTGGCCGCCGAGCCGGTGCGTCACCTCCAGCGCGGCCCGGACTTGGCCGGCGGCATAGGTGAAGATGTCGGGGTCCGGGTTGGTCGCCGCGCCCGCCATGTAGCGGCGATGCGTGAACAGATTTGCGGTACCCCAGAGCAGGCGGACCTTGCTCGATGCCATCTTCCGTTCGAACAGATCGGCAATCGCGTTGAGATTGGCGACGGACTCCCTGAGCGAATCTCCTTCCGGCGCCGCGTCGACGTCGTGGAAGGTGAAGAAGGGCACGTCCAGCAGGCGAAACAGCTCGAAGGCGACATCGGCCTTGGCGCGCGCCATCGCCATCGCATCGGTGCCGTGATGCCAGGGCCGCAGAAAGGTCTCGCCGCCGAAGGGATCGCCGCCCGGCCAGCACAGCGAATGCCAGTAGCACACCGCAAAGCGCAAATGATCCTCGAGCCGGCGGCCGTGGACCATGCGGTCCTTGTCGTACCAGCGGAAAGCATGCGTGTTCGCCGCATCCTTGCCGGCAAAGGCGACCGGCGTCGTTGCATCGAAGAATTTGGCTGGCGCGTTCACTTAAACAGTCTCCTTCAATGCGGGATAAAGCGCGCGCCAGCGACGATAGGCCTCGTCATAGGCTGCGGTTACGGATGGGCGCGGCGCAAAGCTCGCGAGCCGGCGCGGGCGGGTACAGACCTCAGCGGGATCTTCGCCGGTGGCGGCGATGCGGCCGAGCCGCGCGGCGCCGAGGGCGGCCCCGACCTCACCTTCCTCGACGCGGTGGACGGCAATGCCGAGCACGTCGGCGCAGATCTGCGCCCACAGCGGCGAGCGCGAGCCGCCGCCGACGAGATCGACTTCACCGATCGGTCCGCTCGCCGCGCTCAGCGCCGCCAGATTGTCGCGCGCGGCGAAGGCGACGCCCTCGAGTACGGCCTGGACCATCTGGGAACGCCCGGTCGCACCGCGCAGACCGACGAAGGCGCCGCTGGCGGCGGCATCGTTGTGCGGCGTGCGCTCGCCATCGAGATAGGGCAGGAATTTGACGGGGCTCGGCCCATCGACGCGCTCGCCGAGCGGCGCGAGCAGCGCGGCCGCAGGCGTCTCCATCACACCGGACAGCCAGGCCAGTGAAGCCGCGGCCGACAGCATCACACCCATCTGGTGCCAGAGTCCGGGCAGCGCGTGGCAGAAGGCATGCACGGCCGACGCCGGCGCCGGCGCAAACCGGTCGGTGACGCGGAACAGCACGCCGGAGGTGCCGAGCGACAGGAAGGCATCGCCCGGCGCGATGGCACCGAGCCCCATCGCACTCGCCGCGTTGTCGCCGGCGCCGCCGGCCACGACGACATCTTTCGTCATGCCCCAGCGTTGCGCGTATTCCGGCGCGAGCGTTGCGCTCACCGCGCTGCCCTCGACGAGGCGCGGCATGTGATGCAGATCGAGGCCGGTGGCATGCAGCAGCAGGGCCGACCAGCGCCGCTCGCCGACATCGAGCCACAGCGTGCCGGCCGCATCCGACATGTCCTCGAGCATCTCGCCGGTCAGGCGGTAGCGGACATAGGCCTTCGGCAGCAGCACCTTGGCGACCCGCTTGAATATCTCCGGCTCGTGCCGCGCGACCCAGAGCAGCTTCGGCGCGGTGAAGCCGGGCATCGCCAGATTGCCGGCGATGGCGTGCAGCGACGGACAGCGCCGCTCCAGCATCGCGCACTCGGCCTGCGAGCGGCCGTCGTTCCAGAGGATCGCGGGACGCAGCGGGCGTCCGTCTTCGCCGAGCAGCGTCGCGCCATGCATCTGGCCCGACAGGCCGATGCCGGCGACCCGCGCCACCTCGCGCGGATGATGGCTGGCGAGATCGTCGACTGCGCCGATCGCGCCCTCGACCCAGGTGTCAGGATCCTGCTCGGACCATAGCGGCGCCGGATGCGACAGCGCGAGCTCGCGCGCCGCCGTCGCGACCACCGCGCCGGCATCGTTCACGAGCACCGCCTTCACACCGGATGTGCCGATGTCCAGTCCGAGATACACGCCATCCTCCCTTTTGCCTGTTGCGGTGCGCGAGCTTCATGTCGCCTTCGCCGCAAGGGCCGATTTTCAAATCCACCTGCCGCTAGGGCAGATTGTCCCGCATCACGATGTCGATCCTGATCTTCTCCTGTTCGCGCAGGATCGGCTCGCCGCGGGCGAGCGCGAGCAGCACGCGCACGGCGGCCCGCGCCTCATGTCCCGGATTCTGCGAGATCGCGGCATCCATCACGCCCTGGAGCAGCAACCGGCGCGTCAGTGCGGTGACGTCGTGTCCGACAAACACGACCTTGTCGCGGCCGGCCTCGCTCAACGCTTTGGCGACGCCCTGCGTGCCGGCGCCGACGTTATAGAGGCCGACAATGTCGGCATGCTTCCCCAACAGCCGCGCCAGCAGCTGCTCCGAGCGCGCGTCCTCGTCGCGCCCTTCCAGCACCGGCAGCACGCTGAGGTCGGGGAATTCGCTAGCCATCACTTGATTGAAGCCGAAAATACGCTCGGCATGGTCGCGCAGGCCCTGCGATCCCGCGACGACGGCAACCTTGCCGGAGCGTCCGCCGACCAGCCGTCCGACCAGCGCGCCCGCAGTGCGGCCCGCCGCGATGTTGTCGATGCCGACATAGTGGTGGCGGCGCGCCGACGGCACATCCGAGACCAGCGTCACGACCTTGGCGCCGGCGTCGACGAGGTCGTTGATGGCGGCGCGGACGGCGGGATGATCCAGCGCCACCACGGCGACGCCGTCGTAATCCCCCGACAGCGCCTCCAGCGAGGCGGCCAGCACGGAGGCGTCGAACACGTCGGTGGCGATCATCTCGACCTTGAGGCGACGCGCCGAGAGCCAGCCCGACATCTCGCCGAGATAGGCCTCGATCTGCTGCATGAACGGGTTCGGCCCTGACGGCATCACGAAGGCAAAGCGGCGGGCCCGGCTGCGCGCGAGCTCCGCGGCCGCCACATGCGGCTGGAAGGAATTGCGCTCGATCGCTTCCCTGACACGCCTGACCATATCCGGCCGCACGCCCGGCCGGTTGTGCAGGACGCGATCCACTGTCGCCAGGCTGACGCCCGCCTCGCGGGCGATGTCCTTCAGCGTCAGGGCGACGGTGGTGAGCGTCTCGGCCATGGCTGAAGGCTAGCAGAGGTGTTTTGAGGTGCGCAACTCATTTTGAGGGATAGGGCAGTCTTTTCGGCCCCGGTAGCGCCGGCCCGGAACTAGCCTCTCAAATCGAGCTTCAGGAACAGGCTGTTGGGATCCTCGGCATAACCCTCGAACGGGCCGCAGGGCACGAAGCCGTGCGCCTGGTAGAGCGCATGCGCGGGCTTGAAATAATCCCACGAGCCGGTCTCGAGGCTGAGCCGCTGCAGGCCGCGCGCACGGGCTTGCGCGATGATGTGGCGGAGCATCTGGCCGCCATAACCGCGCCGCCGCGCGGTCTGCAGCGTATGCATCGACTTGACCTCGCCGTGGCGAGGCGAAAGCGTCTTCAGCGCGCCGGTGGCGACCAGCGTCTCGCCGTCCCAGCCGGTCCAGAACGCGATGTCGCGCGCACGAAGGCCGGCGAGATCGAGCGCATGGGCGCTGCCCGGCGCGGTCTGCGCCCGCGCCGCCGTGACGTGATGGTCGAGCAGCGCGATGACGCGGGGATCGAAGGTGTCGCCGGGGCGGATCTGCATCTTCGGCCTCACATCGCTGGAAAGCCGCATCTGCATGAGGACCATATCGAGCCAGCGGCCGAACTTGCAGCCAACTTCGGGCATACGGCCGACCTCGGCAAAGCCGAACGAGGCGTGCAGCGCGATCGAGGCGGAATTCGAGGCCTCGATCGCGGCGACCATCGTGTGCTTGTTCAGTGCCGTGGCGCGCTCGATCAGCGCAGCCATCAGGCCGCGGCCAATGCCCGCGCGATGATGCCGCTCGTCGACATAGACGGAATTCTCAACCGTGTGGCGATAGCCGGGCCAGGGACGGAAATCGCCGAAGGAGGCGAAGCCGACCACATCCCTACCCTTCATGGCGACCAGAACGGGATAGCCGGCGTCCCGTCGCGCGCGGATCCACGCGCGCCGCGAATCGAGATCAACCGGGCCGTCGGTCCAGACCGCCGTGGTGTTGACCGCGGCGTAATTGTAGATGGCCAAAATATCCTCGGCATCCTCTAGCGTGGCGTCGCGCACGATCAGCGGCATCACATCTTCCCGTATGAGGTGCCGCGCCGCGTGATGATGACGTAGCGGGCATCCTGTTTTGTTTCGTTCTCGAATGTCACCGCACGCATCACGTCGAAGTCGAGACAGTCGCCATCGCGCAGGCGCACCGTCTTGGCGTCGATATGCACGCAGACCGCGCCGTCCAGCATCAGGAGCTGCTGGGTGAAGGCGTTGCGGCCCCAGGGGCTGTAGGAGACGCGCGCGCCGGCCGGCAGATCGACGACGATGATCTCGATGCCGCTGGCCGCATCAGGCGGCGAGGCATGACGCCGGCGATAGCCGCTGTCGGGATCGCGCCAATGCGGCTGGTCGGCAAGCCGCATCAGGCGCTCCGGCGGCTTCTCCGCAAGCGCGACGACGTCGCTGAGCGTGACGTCGAGCGCCGCGCAGAGCTTGTTGAGCAGCGCCGCCGTCGCACTGCTCTGCGCCCGCTCCACCCGCCCGATCATGGCCCGGCTGACGCCGGAGCGCCCTGCGAGTTCGTTCAACGTCATGCCCGCCTGCGTCCTCAACGTCTTCAAGCGACGACCGATCGCGCGATCCAGTTTCTGCTGGTCCATCTCTTTGCAGGTCCTGTCCTTGATCCGAACATTGCCCGACACGAGGACCCATCCGACAGGGCGGGAGAAGCTTAAGGCTGGCGAGGCGCGCGTGCGGGGCGTGAGGAGCTAATATATTAGAATCTTGCGAGGCCCGCCGGGCCGATTAGGATGCGTCCGACGCCGATGACGACCTGGAGGCGACGAGATGGGCGAGCCGACGCAGCGGACGATCAAGGCCAATGGCATCAGCCTCAACGTCGCCGAGCAGGGCGAGGGGCCGATGGTGCTGCTCTGCCACGGCTTTCCGGAAGGCTGGTACTCCTGGCGCCACCAGCTCGAGGCGCTGGCGGCGGCCGGCTACCACGCCGTCGCGCCCGACATGCGCGGCTACGGCAAGAGCGACAAGCCCGAGGCGATCGACCAGTACACGATCCTCCACATGGTCGGCGATCTCGTCGGCGTCCTCGACGCCTTCGAGGCAAAGGACGCCGTCATCGTCGGGCACGACTGGGGCGCGACGATTGCCTGGCACACGGCGCGCCTGCGGCCTGATCGTTTCCGCGCTGCCGCGATCCTCAGCGTGCCCTATCGACCGCGCAGCGAGGTGCGTCCGACCAGCGTCATGCCGCAGACGGCGGATGCGCAATTCTATCAGCTGTACTTCCAGGAGCCGGGGGTCGCCGAAGCGGAGTTCGAGCGGGATCCGCGCGCAACGCTCGGCGCCATGCTCTATGGCGGCTCCGGCGAAGGAGCAGCGGCGATCCGCGCCAATGCCGAGCGTCAGGGGCGAACCGTCGGCGTCGGCATGGTCTCGCGCAAGGAGGGGATGTTGCCGAAGGTGCAGGTGCCGCGACCATCGTGGCTGAGCGCCGCCGATCTCGACTATTACGCCGGTGAATTTGCCCGCAGCGGGTTTCGCGGACCGCTCAACTACTACCGCAACATCGATCGCAACTGGGAGCTGATGGGGGCCTTCGAGGGCATCAAGGTGATCGTTCCCGCACTCTACATCGCCGGCGACCACGACATGGTCATCGCCTTTCCCGGTGCCGCCGAGCACCTCGCCAACATGAAGCAATGGGTGCCGCAGCTGCGCGAGATCAGGATGCTGCCCGGCTGCGGACACTGGACGCAGCAGGAGCGGCCCGCGGAGGTGAATGCGGCGCTCGTGGAATTCTTGCGGAGCCTGCCGGGCTAAGTATTGGAGCGGGCGAAGGGAATCGAACCCTCGTATGCAGCTTGGGAAGCTGCCGTTCTACCATTGAACTACGCCCGCTTATGCGCTGCTCGCGCTCATCCTGATTAGCCGAGACGGCGCGCCTCGCCAAGCGGTTTGGCGCGGCCGGCCGGACGCTTCTTAACGTTTTGGCAAGATTTTGGGTGCGCCGGATTGTGGCGGTGTTATGATCGAATGTCGGGGGAGAAACGTGCACTGAGTGGGGCGTGTGCATGGCGGGGCGTGGCTACACGATATTCGACACGGCGATCGGGCGCTGCGGCATCATCTGGAGCAGCACCGGCGTCGTTGCCGTGCAATTGCCGGAGGCGCGGGAGATCGACACCCGCCGCCGGATCTTCCAGGTCCATCCCGAGGCGCGGGAGCAGCAGCCGCCGCTCAATACCGAGCTCGCGATCGAGGGCATCGTGGGCCTGCTGCAGGGTAGCGATCCCGATTTTTCCGACGTCAGCCTGGATGCCGGCGCCGTGCTCGCCTTCAACCGTCGGGTCTATGAATACACCTGCACGATCCCGCGCGGGGAGACGCGCACCTATCATGAGATCGCCCGGGCCCTGGGCGCTTCCGGCGCGGCGCACTCGGTGGCGCAGGCGATCGCAAAAAATCCCTACATGTTGATCGTGCCGTGCCACCGCGTGCTGGAGGCCGGCAATTACGCCGACCGGATCTCGCCTTACGGCGGGGTGATCTCCAAGCGGCGGCTGCTGTCGCTGGAGGGCGCCCATCCGGTCGCCAGCAAGACGCTGTTCGAGGTCCTGCTGCCCGTTGCTCCGCCCCGCGCGCCCAGCTAAGGCGCGATCCTGATCGCACCTTAGCTTGGTTTTTTGGCATGATCTCATCGGACAACCGCTACACACTTGTCCGGATCATGCCTAGATAGGTCGCATGGATGCGACCACGCTGCTGACGACACGATCGATAATCGTCTCCGAATTTCGCTGCGATGCGGGACCGGACGACACGCCGTTTGCGGAATGCCGCACCGGCCATTCCATCGCCTATGTCCGCTCGGGCAGTTTCGGCTGCCATTGCCGTGCCGGCTTCTTCGAGCTGGTGGCGGGCTCGATGCTGGTCGGTGCCCCCGGTGAGGAATACACCTGCACGCACGAGCATGTCTCGGGCGACGTCTGCCTCGGCTTCTTCTTCAGTGAGGACCTCGTCGATGCCCTCGGCGGACAGCGCGAAATCTGGCAGATCGGCGCGACGCCGCCGCTGCCCGAGTTGATGGTGCTGGGCGAGCTGGCCCAGACGGCAGCAGATGGCAACAGCGACTTGGGTCTCGACGAGATCGGTCAAATTCTTGCGGGCCGTTTCATTGATGTGGTTTCAGGCAAGGCGCGAAAGCAGGCGACGCCGACGGCGCGCGACCGCCGCCGCGCCGTCGAGGCCGCGCTGTGGATCGACGACAATTCGCATGCCGAGCTCGACCTCGAGCAGGCGGCAAAGCAGGCAGGCCTCAGCCCGTTCCATTTCCTGCGGCTGTTCTCTGCCGTGCTTGGCGTCACCCCGCATCAATATCTGGTGCGCTCGCGGCTGCGGCACGCCGCGCGCAAGCTCGCCGACGAGGACATCGCCGTCACCGACATCGCCTATGACGTCGGCTTCGGCGACCTCTCCAACTTCGTCCGCACGTTTCATCGCGCCGCCGGCGTGTCGCCGACGAAGTTCCGGCAGGCCGCGAAGGGCGAGCGCAAGATTCTCCAAGAGCAGCTCGCCCTCAACTGACTAGGCTCGTCTCCGGCGCGCGCCAGTTGCGGCGCGCTTTGCAATGGAGACGATCATGTACGACCACATCGGATTGCGTGTTGCCGACCTCGACGCCGCCACGCGCTTCTACACCGCGGTGCTGGCGCCGCTTGGTTACGTCCTCTGCTCCAGTGGTGACGGCTATGCCGGCTTCGGGCCGAAGGGCGAGCCGGGGCTGTGGCTGCACCTGAATAAGGGACGCAAGGCCGACGGCGCGCATATCGCGTTTCGTGCCAAGGATCACGACGCGGTCAAGGCGTTTCACAGCGAAGGGCTGAAGAGCGGCGGCCGCGACAATGGCGGCGCCGGACCGCGCAAGGATTACAGCCCGACCTATTATGCGGCGTTCTTGATCGATCCTGATGGCAACAATGTCGAGGCGGTTTGTGTGTGAGCTCTCTCCTTCGTCATTGCGAGGAGCCCTTGCGACGAAGCAATCCAGACTGTCTCTGCGGAAACATCTCTGGATTGCTTCGCTTGCGCTCGCAATGACGGTGTTTGTGGCGACCACTTAATGAAAATCAAGGACACCTTCATGGCCTCCATCCACAACGACATCCCCCTGCCCGTGCCCGCCCGCGACGTCTGGGACGCGGTGCGCGATTTCGGCGCGCTGCCGCAGCGGCTGGCACCGGGCTTCGTCACGGCCTGCACGCTCGACGGCGATGCGCGCATCGTCACCTTCGCCAACGGCTCCGTCGCGCGCGAGGTGCTGGTCGATTGCGACGACGCGCGGCAGCGTCTCGTCTATGCGATCAACAACGAGCGGCTGAAGCATTACAGCGCCTCGGTGCAGGTGATCGCCGAGGGCGATGCGCGGTGCCGGTTGGTCTGGATCATCGACATGCTGCCGAACGAGCTCGCGCCGTATGTTCAGGGGCAGACGAGGGAGGCCGTCGCCGCCATCCATCGGGCATTCCCGCCCGCTTCTGCGTGATCTTTTTCACAGAGCGGCCTCCTCGCCGGCCGTAACCATGCCCCGCGTGCGTCCGGTTGGCTCCGCTCTCCCGGCGGCGCCGCGCACGCGAGGAGCATGCCATGAGAGGTGCGGACAAGGTGATCTGCCAGGCAGCCGCCGTGCTGCTGCTGTTTTCGATGTCGAGCGTGCCGGCAAAGGCGCAGTTCCTCGGCGGCGGGAGCGCCGGCGGCGAGGACATGATGACGCAGATGGCGCCGATGCTGGAAATGATGAAGGCGAAGCTGGGCAAGCGCCGCTTCGCCATGCTGATGCAGACCATGGGTCCGATGATGAGCCGCATGATGGAGAACGGCGGCATGATGGGCGGGGGCAGTGGCCTTGGTGGCCTCGGCGGCGGTTTCGGCGCGCCCACTTACGGCGGCACCACCCCGATGGGCGGAAGCGGCTATCTGCCGGCCGGGCTCGGCGGCATGGGCGGCGGCGATATCATGGGCATGCTCGGCGGCTCCGGTGGCAGCGACATGATGGCGATGATCCCGCAATTGATGCGGCTCGCCAATGCCGGCGGCGGTCATCGCCGTCACCGGCATCGCTAATCCGCCGCGGCCGACAGCGCCGGCCTGATCGCGGGCTTGCCCTCGCGCGGCCCCCAGCGCGTCAGCACGACGCTGGAGCAGGACAGCAGGCCGAGCACGACCATCGAGCTCGCGGCCAGCCAGAAGAAGCTCTGCGCCGTGGCCTCGTGCGTCAGCAGCCACCAGCCGACCGCCGAGATGTAGACAAGCCGCGCGGTCTGCGCCAGCACCGGGCCAATCACCTTCGCCGCGCCTTGCGAGGAGAAATACATCGTCGTTGCAAGGCCGAAGAACGCGTAGAACGGCCCGACCGTCGAGAGATATTGATGGCTCGCCGCGCGCACGACCGGGCTGTCGGTGAAGATGTTGACCCAGAGATCGGGGAAGATCGCAACGAGGCATGCCGGCATGCCGACTGCCACGAAGGCGGCGGCACTGGCGATCCAGGCAACGCGGCGGGCGCGCGCGATGCGGCCCGCACCGATCGCCATGCCGACCATCGGCACGCAGGCAATGCCGAACGAGAACGCGATCGAGGTCAGCAAAAATTCCAGCCGCGCGCCGATGCCGTAACCGGCGAGGATGGCGGTGCCGAACTTCGCCAGCATGTGGGTGAAGATCGAGATCGTCAGCACCGATTGCAGCGGTGAGAAGCAGGCGATGGCGCCGACCTTGAGGATGTCGAAGAACATCGCCCATTGGATGCGAAGGCCACGCAGCTTCGGTGCGATCCGCGCGCGGCCGGAGAACAGGTACCAGCCCATGATGCAGATGTTCATGGTGTAGGCGATCAGCGCGCCGGCCGCGACGCCGCGCATGCCGAACTGCGGCACCGGACCGAGCCCGAGGCCGAGGGCGCCGCCAAGCAGGATCTGCCAGGCTGCGGAGTTGAGGATCAGGAACGACGGCAGCTTCATGTTGCCGGTGCCGCGCAAGATGCCCGCCATGGTGTTGAGCAGCCAGGGCAGCACGGCGCCGCCGAAAAACACCTGCGTATAGGCGATCGCATGGGTGAGCACGTCGCCGCGGCCGCCGAGCATTTCGAGCACCCTGGGTCCGAAGATCAGCATGCCCAGCATGAAGACGAGGCCGAAGCTGATGCCGATCAGCATCGCATGCATCGCGAGCGTGCCGGCACGCTCGCGGTCGCCGGCGCCGAGCGCGCGTGCGATGGCGGACGCCACGGCGCCGCCCATGGCGCCGCCCGACATCGTCATGGTCAGGATTACTGTCGGAAACACCAGCGCCATCGCGGCCAGCGCCTCGACGCCGAGACGGCCGATATAGGAGGTCTCGGCGATCACCGTACAGGTGCCCGCCGACAGCCCGATCACGGTCGGCCAGGCGAGCCCCAGCAGCGTGCGCAGGATCGGCCCGTCGATCAGCGCGCTCCTTAGGGGACGCGGCGGTGGCGGCGGGCGTTCTTGCTCATCGACCGGGATCTCGGCGATGTCGGACATGTCCTCCCCCGGACACAGGCGCCATTTGCAGCGCGGCAATCACCTGGTGTGCCAATAACCTTATTCGCGTGAAGGCGCGGCGAGAGGCTTGTTAGCACGGCGATTGCCGATTCCTCCTGCGCTTCATGCAGGCGTGCCCTGCGGCAGCGCATTCCGATGGGTGGAATTCGTTTTTTCTCCCTCTCTGCATTCTTACGGATTGCAGGGGCCCTGCCCGCACGGTGAGAATTGGACTCGCGGAGACTCCCCTCGCCCCGCTTGCGGGGAGAGGTGCCCGCTGCAATACCGTCGATCTACTCGATGGTCCACACCAGTGGCGGACGGCCGCCTGCAGCGGTGCGCAGGTGTACGCCGATGTGCCGGCCACATCCAGCAGCAAGGCCTTCGAACAATCCCTCCAGCACCTTTGCGCAGGCGCGGTGATAGTCGGCTACTTCGTCCATCAGCTTCCAGTTCTGCTGGCGGATTTCGAACGCGCCTTCGGGCTGCGTCGTCTCGGCCGCGTCATCCTGCGCGGCGAACAGCGCAGTCACGAATGATGCAAACTCGCTTGCGCCGCCGCGGGTCAGCGACAGCGCTGCTGCAACATCATCAAAGTACTGCATCCCGATCAGCTTGCCGGTGAGATGCAGGAGATAGCCGGCGTCTTCCGGGCCGAACAGCTGCACCATGACGGGCGCGGCGGTGCGGACATATTCCATGGCGTAGTTGCGATAGGCTTTTTCCAGCCGCGGTTTTGGCCAGCTCGCAACAGGGAGCGCCGGCGCAGTCTTGGCATCGAACAGCGGCGCCTCCAGATGTCGCGCGAACACGAGGCGCTGGTCCAGCTCGAGCGGATGATCGTATTGGTGATAGTAACCTTCGAGGCCGTCCTGGCCGTCGACGCTCTGCTTGGTGCAGACGAAGCCAAGCCTGAGATCGCCGAGCGCGACGCCGTTGTTGGCGTGCCAGCCGCGCAGCATCGCGCGTGAGACCTCGCCCGGCACGCCGCAGATCGCGGTGCCCTTCCAGATCCAGCGCGGCGGCGGATAGCGGATCCAGGCTTTGGTGTCGCTCTCGTACATGTATTCGACATGCACGCCGCCGATCCAGTTGGAGAGATAGTGATATTGCGCGGCAGCCACCGCCGGCGGCAGATGGTCGAGCCCGAGCTTTTGCAGGCCAGGCAGGAAGCGCTCCTGCTGCTGGCGGCGAAACACGCGGAAGACGAATTCCGCCGCATCCGCCGTGCCGCGGCGCGTGACCACGGTGAGGATGAGGCCGGTGAAATAGGCGTGATAGAGATCGGCGACCGCACGCCAGCGCTTCCATTGCGCTTCCTGCGCGAGATCTGATGCGGCGGTCATGTTCGCTCCCGGCTTGTTGTTTTGCCGGAGTGTGTCATCGCGGAAGGGGCTGCGCAACCAACCGCGCGCTCGGTGTCATCGCCCGGCGAAGACCGGGCGATCCAGTATTCCAGAGACGGTCGTGACTGAATCGAGAGGCCGGGGCGTACTGGATTCCCCGCCTTCGCGGGGAATGACAGCGGAGGATGGGGCTAGCGCTATACCCGAAAATGCTTGGAGAGCTTCAGGCCCTGCGCCTGGTAGTTGGAGCCGATGCGCTGGCCGTACATCGCATCGGGGCGCGCGAGCATCTTCTCGTAGACGAGACGGCCGACGATCTGGCCGTGCTCGAGGATGAAGGGCACTTCGCGCGAGCGCACTTCGAGCACGGCGCGCGCGCCCTGCCCGCCGGCGCCGGCATAGCCGAAGCCGGGATCGAAGAAGCCGGCATAGTGCACGCGGAATTCACCGACCAAGGGATCGAACGGCACCATCTCCGCGGCGTAGTCGGGCGGCACCTGCACAGCTTCCTTGGAGGCGAGGATGTAGAACTCGCCGGGGTCGAGGATCAGACTGCCATCGGGCCGCGCCGAGATCGGCTCCCAGAAATCTTCCACCGCATAGCCGGCGCGGCGATCAACGTCGACGACGCCGGTGTGGCGCTTGGCGCGGTAGCCGACGAAGCCGTTCGCCTTCTCGCCGGAGAGATCGACGGAGACGGCAACGCCGCCTGAGAGATCGGCATCGTCGATGTCGACGAGGCGCTCGGCGGCATGCAAGCCATCGAGTTCGTCGGCGTTGAGAATGGCGTCCCCCGTGCGGAAGCGCACCTGCGACAGGCGCGAGCCCTCGCGCACCAGCACCGGAAAGGTCTTCGGGCTGATCTCGGCATAGAGCGGGCCGTGATAGCCGGCGCCGATCATGTCGAAGCGGCGGGTGCCGTCGGCGATGACGCGGGTGAAGACGTCGAGACGACCTGTCGAGCTTTTCGGATTGGCAGCTGCGACGATCTCCGGTGGCAGCGCAAGGCTCTCGAGCAGCGGCACGATGTAGACGCAGTTGGTCTCCAGCACCGCGCCGTCGGCGAGGCTGAATTCGTGCAGCTTCAGTTCATCGATGCGCTCGGCGACCGTGGCGCCGGGCCCGGGCAGAAAACTGGCGCGGACACGATAGGCGATGTCGCCGAGGCGCAGATCGAGGCTGGCCGGCTGGATCTGGCTTTCGACGAAATCGTATGCGGGCAGGATGAGACCTGCCTCCGCCATCGCCGCGATCATGCGGTCGGGCAGGATACCATTGGCGTCGGCGGCGATCGAAAAGCTCAACCGGGGGTCCTCGTCAGGGGTCAAACGCATCCGGACATGCGGGAAATACTAGCCTTTTACGGCTATCCGATGGACGCCTTGACGGAAAGGCCATTGCGGAATATGAGCATCACTTATCCCGTGGTGATTTGAGCCGGCCGGCTTGCAGCCACGTTAAATAAGTCGCTAAACAGGCCGGGGACCTCTGTGATCCCGGCCCGTGGTTTTGTCCAGGCCGGTTTTTTTGTGACCGTTTTCGACGAAACGGTCATGTCGGAGGGTCCTATGTCGAAGTCGCCTGCGAACTACCGCCCCGAAACCCGCCTGGTCCATTCCGGCACCCTGCGCTCGCAATATGGCGAGACGTCGGAGGCGCTGTTTTTGACGCAAGGCTATGTCTACAACAGCGCCGAGGAGTGCGAGGCGCGGTTCAAGGGCGAGGATCCCGGCTTCATCTATTCGCGCTACTCCAACCCGACCATTGCGATGTTCGAGCGCCGCATGATCGAGCTCGAAGGCGCCGAGGCCGCCCGCTCGGCGGCAACGGGCATGGCGGCGGTGACGACCGCGATCCTGGCCCCGCTCAAGGCCGGCGATCACGTCGTTGCCTCCCGCGCGCTGTTCGGCTCCTGCCTCTACGTCATCCAGGACCTCCTGCCGCGCTACGGCATCGAGACCACGCTGGTGGACGGCCTCGATCTGGACCAATGGCAGCGCGCGCTCAGGCCGAACACCAAGACATTCTTCCTGGAGAGCCCGACCAACCCGACGCTCGATGTGCTCGACATTCCCGGCATTGCCGAGATCGCGCACAAGGGCGGCGCGCGGCTCGTCGTCGACAACGTGTTCGCAACGCCGATCTGGCAGAGCCCGCTGGCGCTGGGCGCCGACGTCGTCGTCTACTCCGCGACCAAGCACATCGACGGCCAGGGCCGGTGCCTCGGCGGCATCATCCTGTCCTCGGAAGCCTTCATTGCCGAGCACCTGCATAATTTCATGCGCCAGACCGGCCCGTCGATCTCGCCGTTCAACGCCTGGGTCCTGCTCAAGGGCCTGGAGACGCTGGGCGTGCGCGTGCGCGCGCAGACCGATACAGCGGGGCGCGTCGCCGAGGTGCTGGCGAGCCACCCCAAGATCTCGCGGCTGGTCTATCCCGGACGGGCCGATCATCCGCAGGCGGCGCTGGTGAAGAAGCAGATGCGCGGCGGCTCGACGCTGGTTGGCTTCGAGGTGAAGGGCGGCAAGGCGGCGGCGTTCCGCGTGCTCAACGAGCTGAAGCTTGCGAAGATCTCGAACAATCTCGGCGACGCCAAGAGCCTCGTGACGCATCCGGCCACGACGACCCATCAGCGCCTGAAGCCGGAAGACCGCGCCGCGCTCGGCATCAGCGAAGGCTTCATCCGCTTCTCCGCGGGGCTGGAGCACGCGGATGATCTGATCGAGGATCTGACAGCGGCGCTGGAAAAGGCGTGAGATTGTTGTCGTCCCGGCGAAGGCCGGGACGACAGCGGATAGAATGGTAGGGCGGGCAAAGCGAAGCGTGCCCACCGTTCAAACGTACACTGCCGATAGATGGTGGGCACGGCGCAGAGCGCGCATCTGCCCCCCTGCGGCACCGCGCCTCTACATCGGCCGATACGTCCGCACATCCGCCGGGACGTTCACCCCGAGCTTGATCTGGCCGACGGAGCGGATGATGTCGTCGCCGAGGAGCTGGGCGAAGCAGGCGTAGCCCCAGTCGTTCATGTGCAGGCCGTCGGAGATGACGAAGCTCTCGACCGGGATCGACTGGTTCTCGTGCCAGTCGCGCATCACTTCGAAGCGCGGAAAGATGCCGACGTGGCGGAGCTCGGCGACCTTGCCGAGCAGCTTGATCATCTTGCCGGCGCTCTCCTTGCGCTGGTTGACGGCCGGCGAATATTGCGGATCGACCAGCACGATGTCGGCGCCGCCGGCGGCCTGGATGTGGGAGATGCCCTCCTCGACCAGCTTGGCGGTGTCGCCGGGATCGAGATTGCGCAGCACGGCGTTGGTACCGACCTGCCAGATCACCATGTCCGGATGCACGTCGATCACCTGCGTCTGAAGGCGCTTCATCATCTCGGGCGCGTCCTCGCCGCCGACACCGGCATTGATGACGGTGATGTCAGCGCTCGGATAGTGCCGGCGCAGCTGTGCGGCCAGACGGTTCGGATAGTTGAAATCGGGCGAGCTCGCGCCATAGCCGGCCGTCGAGGACGAGCCGAACGCGACGATCACGACAGGCTGGCCGGCGACGAGCTTGGCGGCGACATGCGGCAGCGAGCCCATCGTCTTCGAGCCGTCCTTCGGCGGCAGGCAAGGTACACGGCTGAAGATGTCGCCGGCGGATTTCGCGACCTGCTTCACCTTGTCGATGGCGCGCGAGGTGATGCCGCGCTGCTCGGGGGACGACACGGCGACCGTGGTCTGGGAAGGCGATGCGGGCGCGGGATTAACGGTTTGCGCCGGTACTTGCGTTGCCTGCGCGGCCTGTGCCTGCGCGCGCGACTGCGACACCGGCATCAGCAACAGCAGCGCTGCCGCTGATACAGCCAGCCATGCCGTCGGGAAAAAAGGGCGGAGAGAACTCATTAACGCTAGACCTCAATTTTGCTGCTGGGCCGGCCCCAGATGGGCCGCGTCAATCACGAACTGGGCCAAGGCCCGGCCCAGGCAATCATGAACCTGTTTCGCCAGCTCGGGGCCGCGGGACGGGCTGAACAGGTCGAACTGCCCCTGGTCATTCCACTGCCGCATGATCGCGAAACGGTCGAACAGCGGGATGTCGTGCTCCTGCGCCACCACCCGCATATTGTCGAGATAGGGCGGCACCGAGATCATGGTTTCGGTCCGCGGACTGTACTGCAAGTTCATCAACACGACGTCAGCCCCTGCATTTTGCAACGCGGTAACCCCCCCGGTCACCGCGCCACGAAAATCGTCGGGATCGATGGCTCGGATAGCATCCACGGTCCCGGTCTGCCAGATGACCAAAGTAGGTCTTTTTGCTTCCACCAGCTTAACGAAGGTGGTGGCCGCCTCCTCTGCCGTTTTCTTGCTCTGTATTTCTACGGAGACGTGTACGACTTCCGACGCCGGAAGCTTGTCCTTCAAGATGGCCTGCATGCGCGCCGGATAGGACGCATCCTCCGAGGCCGGAATCGTGGTCGAACGGCTGCCGATGACGAGGATTTCGAGCGGTTTGCCCGCCTTGACGGCTTCGGCGACCTTGGGAAGCCTGCTTTCGCTGGTGAGCAGATAGGACGGCAATTCGCAGGCCGGGGGCACCGCTGGAGCGGCAGGCGCAGCATCGTCCGCGCGCGCCGTGGGCGCGGCGAGGTAACCGCATAGCAGGACCAGGCTCAGGAGAACCTTCGCCTTCATCAGCCCCCTCCCGCCAGATCGGCGTTGCCGACGGCGTTTTTGGTTTTCGCACCGCTCTTCTCAGCCACGCGCTTGTACCACGAAATCACCCACGCAACGCCCCACATGATCAGGATTCCGGAGAGACTAATCAGCGCATGCATGGCTGCGCCGCCGGAGACCTCGGCCAGGATGAAATGGCCGGCGAAGGCGAGGAAGACGCCGAGGCAGAAGATCTCGAGCGAATGCTGGCCGCACAGGATCAGCGGCCGCAGCCACGGCGATGTCAGGCCAGGCCAGTCCCGCGGCAGGAAGCGCACGGTCAGCGCGGCCAGCGCCAGGAAATGCGTGAAACGCAGAACGTCGAGATCGGTCTTGTCGATCGGATACATCCACTGCTCGAGCCGCTTCGGCATCAGATGGGACAGCTGCGGCACATACCAGGTCAGCGTCACATAGAACGCCGCCACGATATAGGCGATCGCGATCCACATCGTTACCGGCGACGCTAAAATACGCGACATGCGCCGCGCACCTCCGAGCGCGCACCAGGCACCGAAGACGAAGAGCAATTGCCAGGCCAGCGGATTGAAGGCCCAGAAGCCGTTCGGATAGGCGGAGAAGTAGAGGTCGTATTCCCAGGTCACCGCGTAAAGCACGACGGACAAGGCGAGCGTGAGGTCGGGCCTCCATTTCATCGACCACAGGATCACGGGCAGCGCCAGCATCAGGACGATGTACAGCGGCAGCACGTCCATGTTGACGGGACGGAAGCGCAGCAGCAGCGCCTGCACGATGGTGACGTCGGGCTGCTTGAGGAAGTCCATGATCCCCATCTCTTCGGTGTAGAGCGGGTTCTCGAAGCTGGTCGCCACATAGGAGATCTCGGCGAGGAAGATCGTGAACAGGAAGACGTGGGCGACGTAGATCTGCCAGACCCGGCGCAGGATGCGCGCGGTGGCAATGACGACGCCGCTCTCCAGCATCGCGCGGCCGTAGACGAAGGCGGCGGTGTAGCCTGAGATGAAGATGAAGATCTCGGTGGCGTCGCTGAAGCCGTAATTGCGGATCGTGAACCAGGTCAGCAGGCTCGGCGGCAGATGGTCGATGAAGATCAACCACAGCGCCAGCCCGCGGAACAGGTCGAGCCGGAGCTCGCGCTCGCCGATGGCGGGCAGCGAGATGGCCGGCGCGGCCGCACGCGGCTTGGCCCCCGCGGTTCCCGCGATGGTTGATCCCGTCACTTGGTCGGCAATGGTCATCGGGGCCTAAAA
Organism: Bradyrhizobium sacchari; assembly: GCF_002068095.1. Classification (GTDB taxonomy): domain Bacteria; phylum Pseudomonadota; class Alphaproteobacteria; order Rhizobiales; family Xanthobacteraceae; genus Bradyrhizobium; species Bradyrhizobium sacchari. Next base: position 344,513 of record NZ_LWIG01000001.1, read on the forward strand.
ACCCTCACCCAAATCGCGACGTTAAGGGAGTGTACCGGTCCGGCCGTCATCTCGCAAAGCGACCGGATCACATGGGGGTTCACATGGGGGTGTCTTCGGAGTGTCTTCCCCTCAGGCGTGTACTTCTCCGCCAATTCTGGCGGCACGATGTCACCAAAACCGCCCTCAGGGTTTGGTTCCGGCACCGGATTCGGTATGATGGCAGCCATGTACCGCGCCGTGACCCGCCAGATCGAAGTGACCGTCGAGCCGAACTTTGTTCCGGAGCAGTCGTCGGCCGACCGCTCCCGCTATTTCTGGTCGTACACCATCGTCATCACCAATTCCGGCGAGGAGACCGTGCAGCTCAAGACGCGGCACTGGATCATCACCGACGCCACCGGCCGCCAGCAGGAGGTCAGGGGCGAAGGCGTGGTCGGCGAGCAGCCGACGCTCGCCCCCGGTGAGCGGTTCGAATACACCTCCGGCGTGCCGCTCACGACCGCCTCCGGCTTCATGACCGGCCGCTACCAGATGGTCAGCGAAACCGGCGAGCGATTCGAGATCGACGTGCCGACGTTCTCGCTGGACAGCCCTGACTACAAACGGGTGTTGAATTAGCGCGGTGCCGTGAGGTGGGCAACCTGCCTGCCTATCGTCATTGCGAGCGCAGCGAAGCAATCCAGAGTCTTTCCGCGGAGGAATCCTGGATTGCTTCGCTGCGCTCGCAATGACCGGAGGATGGACTTACGCGTCCTCGACGCCCGCCTCGTGCGGCGTGAACTGGTAGACTGACGAGCAGAACTCGCAGGTGACGACGACCTTGTCGTCCTTCACCATCGCCGCACGGTCATCGGACGAAAAGCTCTTCAGCATGGACGCGACGGCGTCGCGCGAGCAGGAGCATTGCGCCTTCAGCGACAGCGGATTGAACACCCGCACGCCGCGCTCGTGGAACAGGCGATAGAGCAGCCGCTCGCCGGAGAGCTCGGGGTCGATCAGCTCGACGTCCTCGACGGTCTCGATCAGCGAGCGCGCCTCGACCCAGGCGTCATCTTCAGCGATGCTGTGCGCTTCGACGCCTTCAGGCGCATCGCCGGGATGCAGATCCGCCTGCCGCGCGCGCTCCGGCGCCTTCGGCAAGAACTGCATCAGCATGCCGCCGGCGCGCCAGCGATGCTTGCCGCCGTCGCTCGAGCGCCACTCCTCGCCGACCGCAAGGCGCACCTTGGTCGGGATCTGCTCGGAGCGCAGGAAATATTCGTGGGCGGCATCTTCCAGGCTGCCGCCGTCGAGCGCGACCAGGCCCTGGTAGCGGCTCATGTCAGGGCCCTGGTCGATCGTCATGGCGAGGTGGCCGCGGCCGAGCAGCGTGCCGGAATCCTTTGCCGTGCCCAGGCGCGAGGCGTCATAGCGGGCATAGGCGCGCAGATGGTCCGGCGCCTTGTAGTCCACCACCAGGAACGACACCGGACCGTCGGTCTGGGCCTGCAGGATGAAGCGGCCCTCGAATTTCAGTGCCGAACCGAGCAGCGTCGCGAGCACGATAGCCTCGCCGAGCAGCTTGCCGACGGGCGCGGGATAATCGTGCTTGGTCAGGATGTCGTCGAGCGCAGGGCCAAGCCGCACCAGGCGGCCGCGCACGTCGAGCGCATCGACCTCGTAAGGCAGCACAGCGTCGTCGACCGGAACGGCGGATGGCGCGCGAACCGGGCCTTCAGGCCCGGTTTTCATGTCAGGGGATTGGGAAACCATGGCGCTCTATCTGGGGTCGGATGGTGAGGAATGGAAGGGGTGCGAGGCGCGGGATGCAAGTCGAACCATACCAAGCCACCTCAAACTCGGTGTCGTCCCGGACAAGCGCAAGCGCAGAGCCGGGACCCATAACCACAGGACTACGTCACAACGCGAGACGGCAACTCCGAGTCATCGCCACACGACGTCCGGTGGCCATGGACTCCGGATCTGCGCGCACTTTTGGCGCGCTTGTCCGGGATGACGAGCAGTGTTTTTGGCCGGCGCGATGCCAGCCAATACCTACTTCACCGCGTCAAAGCACCAGGCCAGAATGCCCTTCTGCGCGTGCAGGCGGTTTTCAGCTTCGTCGAACACGACCGATTGCGGGCCATCGATCACCTCGTCAGTGACCTCCTCGCCGCGATGGGCGGGCAGGCAATGCATGAACAACGCGTCGGGCTTGGCCAGCGACATCAGCTTCGAATTGACCTGATAGGGCTTGAGCACGTTATGGCGGTGCTCGCCCTCCTTGTCACCCATCGACACCCAGGTGTCGGTGACGACGCAGTCGGCGCCTTTCACGGCGGCTTCGGGATCGGTGCCGAGCATGATCGGCGCGCCCGTCGCCTTGATCCAGTCGCGCATCGCCTTTTTCGGCGCGAGCTCCGGAGGCGTTGCGACATTGAGCTGGAATTTGAAACGCTCGGCGGCGTGCGCCCAGGACGCCAGCACGTTGTTGTCGTCGCCGGTCCAGGCCACCGTCCGGCCCTCGATCGAGCCGCGATGCTCCTGATAGGTCAAAAGGTCCGCCATCACCTGGCAGGGATGCGAGCGGCGCGTCAGGCCGTTGATGACCGGCACGGTCGCATTCGCGGCAAGCTCGAGCAGCGCATCATGGTTGAGGATGCGGATCATGATGGCGTCGACATAGCGCGACAGCACGCGCGCGGTGTCGGCGATGGTCTCGCCGCGGCCGAGCTGCATCTCGGCGCCGGTGAGCATGATGGGCTCACCGCCGAGCTGGCGCATGGCGACGTCGAACGAGACGCGGGTGCGCGTCGAGGGACGCTCGAAGATCATCGCCAGCGTCTTGCCTTCGAGCGGCTTCACCGGCTGCTGCGCCTTCTGCTTCGCCTTCATGGCGGAGGAGGCGTCGAGCATGCTCTTGAGCTCCGACAAGGGTAGCTCGTTGATATCCAGAAAGTGCTTCGGTGACTTGCTCATCAGCTTGCCGCCCGCTTGGTCTGACTGGACGAGATCGCAGCGCAGGCGCGCTCCAGCCGCGCAACGCTGTCCTCGATCTCGGCTTCGGTGACGATCAAAGGCGGCAGGAAACGCACGACATTGTCGCCGGCGCCGACCGTGAGCAGCTTTTCATGGCGCAAGGCCGCAGCGAGATCTCCCGAGGGAACCACGGCCTTGATACCGATCAAGAGGCCCTCGCCGCGCACCTCGCTGACGACATCGGGGTGACGGTCGATCACGGAGGCGAGCTTCTGCTTGAGCAGCAGCGACATCTTCTGCACGTGGTCGAAGAAGCCGGGCTTGAGCATGACATCGAGCACGGCATTCGCCGCCGAGATCGCCAGCGGATTGCCGCCGAAGGTCGAGCCGTGAGAGCCAGGGCCCATGCCGGCCGCCGCGTCGGCGGTCGCCAGGAACGCGCCGATCGGGAAGCCGCCGCCGAGCGCCTTGGCCAGCGACATCACGTCAGGCGTAACGCCGGTGCGGCGATGCGCGAACAGATCGCCGGTGCGGCCCATGCCGGTCTGCACCTCGTCGAAGGCGAGCAGCAGGCCCTTTTCGTCGCAGAGCTGGCGGAGCGCCTTGAGGAAGCCTGGAGGCGCCGAACGCACGCCGCCTTCACCCTGGATCGGCTCGATCAGGATGCCGGCGGTCTGCGGACCGATCGCCTTCTTGACGGCTTCGATATCGCCGTGCGGCACCTGGTCGAAACCATCCATCGGCGGACCGAACCCTTCGAGATATTTTGCAGATCCCGTTGCCGCCAGCGTCGCCAGGGTCCGGCCATGGAAGGCGCCTTCGAAGGTGATGATGCGAAAGCGCTCCGGATGACCCTTCGAGAAATGATGATGGCGGACCAGCTTGATCACGCCTTCCAGCGCTTCAGCGCCGGAATTGCAGAAGAACACGAAGTCCGCGAAGCTTTCCTTGCACAGGCGCGCGGCGAGCTTCTCGCCGTCCGGACTCTGGAACAGGTTCGACATGTGCCAGAGCTTGGTCGCCTGCTCCTGCAGCGCCTTGACCAGCGCGGGATGGGCGTGGCCGAGCGCGTTCACAGCGACGCCGGAGGTAAAATCAAGATAGCGATCGCCATTGGTCGCAATCAGCCAGCAGCCTTCGCCGCGCTCGAAACCGAGGTCGGCCCTGGCGAAAACGGGGAGCAAATGCGGCGCGGCGCTGTTCGTCATGACGATCACTTGATGTTGCGGACGGCCTGAACACGCTCATGCAGCGCACCATTGACCGGCCCGGAAAACGAAACGTGCCGCCTTTTAAGGGCGGCACGTGACACTATCTTATGCCGGGTAGAACGGGTGTCAATGCCGCCCGAAAGCTCCGCGAAACGCTGAATCCGTAGTCTTGCGGTGCCGGATTTGCGGGGTTTTTGCCACGGAACATGTGGAAGCGAGTCGGCTGACTCTTGCGCGTGAGTCACGCCATATTGTAGCGTTTGGCTTGTCAGATACGACATCTCGTGCAGCAGTTCTGATCCTCTAAGTCCTCATGTACCGGCGTAGACGTTCGGGCGTTCTGGTTACGCCCGGCGAGCCTTAAGGGATTCTGGCGGCACGGGTTTTTCGAGGCTTAGGCATTCGCCGCAAGGCGCCAGGACGGCAGCCGCACGGCGAGGGAAAGGGTGCAATGACGGTTTTGACCTGGTCCGACGATCGCGTCGAGCAGCTGAAGAAGCTCTGGGAGGCCGGACTGTCGGCCAGCCAGATCGCAGCCGAGCTCGGCAACGTGACCCGTAATGCCGTGATCGGCAAGGTGCACAGGCTCGGCCTGTCCGGCCGCGCCAAGAGCCCGTCATCGGCAGCTCCGCGACCGCGCAAGGCGCGTCCCGCGCAGCACATGATGCGGGTGACCCGCCCCATCGCGCGCGGCAACACCGCGCTGGCACAGGCCTTCGAGGTCGAGGTCGAGGCTGAGCCCGTGACCTACGACAACGTGGTGCCGATGAGCCAGCGGCTGTCGCTGCTGGAATTGAACGAGGCGACCTGCCACTGGCCGGTCGGCGATCCCTCGAGCCCGGACTTCTTCTTCTGCGGCGGCAAGGCGCTCTCGGGCCTGCCCTACTGCGCCCAGCATTCGCGCGTGGCCTATCAGCCCGCGGCGGATCGCCGTCGCGCACCGGCGAAGCCGGGCACGCGGTGAGCGCACGGAATTAGGTGATCGCCAAGCCTGGTCGCCAAGCTTCATCGAAGACTGCAGCCATCACACGATGGCCGCTTCAATCACTCGGTGTCATCCCCGCGAAGGCGGGGATCCATAACCACAGGGCGCAATCGTTGCGCGAGATGGTCATTCCGAGTCTTCGCCAAACGTGATCCTGTGGTTATGGATCCCGGGCTCGCGCTGCGCGCGCCCCGGGACGACAACTGAGATTGTGGCCGCAGCTCGCTAAACCAGCTTACGTCTGCTCAGCCTTCGCGAACCGGTCATCGAGCGCATAACCGGCGCCGCGGACGGTACGGATCGGGTCCTGCTCGCGGCCGAGATTGAGCAGCTTGCGCAGGCGGCCGATATGGACGTCGACGGTGCGTTCGTCGATGTAGATATCGCGGCCCCAGACGCTGTCGAGCAGCTGCTCGCGCGAGAACACGCGGCCGGGATGCTCCAGGAAGAACTCCAGCAGGCGATATTCGGTCGGGCCGAGATCGATCGGCCGGCCCGAGCGCGCGACGCGGCGCTTGTCGCGATCGAGCTCGATGTCGCCATAGGCGAGCACGGTGGCGAGCCGCTCGGGGCTGGCGCGCCGCAACAGGCCCTTCACGCGCGCCAGCAGCTCGGGCACCGAGAACGGCTTGACGATGTAGTCGTCGGCGCCGGTCGCAAGCCCCCGCACCCGCTCGCTCTCCTCGCCGCGCGCGGTGAGCATGATGATCGGGAGCTGCTTGGTCTCGGGACGGGTCCGCAGCCGCCGGCACAGCTCGATGCCCGACAGGCCCGGCAGCATCCAATCGAGCACGATCAGATCGGGAATGTGTTCCTTGAGGCGGGTGTCGGCGTCATCGCCGCGCATCACCGTCTCGACGTCATAGCCGTCGCCTTCGAGGTTGTAGCGAAGAAGCTCGGTGAGAGCTTCCTCGTCCTCAACCACCATAATGCGTGCGCCCATGGTGTCGTCGCTCCTTAAGTCTTCAGGTATTCGGAACCGTCGTGGCGAAGGTCGTCATGTCGCCCTTCGGCCGCTTGTCTGTGATCGCCTGGCCCTCGATCATGTAGAACACGGTCTCGGCGATGTTGGTGGCGTGGTCGCCGATCCGCTCGATGTTCTTGGCGCAGAACATCAGATGGATGCAGAACGAGATGTTGCGCGGATCCTCCATCATGTAGGTGAGGAGCTCGCGGAATAGCGAGGTGCAGATGGCGTCGACTTCCTCGTCGCCCTTCCACACAGCCATCGCCGCCGGCAGATCGTGCGCGGCATAGGCGTCCAGCACCGACTTGACCTGCTGCTGCACGAGGTCGGTCATGTGTTCCAGGCCGCGGAACAGCTTGAGCGGATGGAAATCGGTCTCCAGCGCGGCGACGCGCTTGCCCATGTTCTTGGCGAGGTCGCCGATGCGCTCGAGATCGGTCGCAACGCGCATGGCGCCGACGATCTCGCGCAGGTCGACCGCCATCGGCTGGCGGCGGGCGATGGTGAGCACGGCGCGCTCCTCGATCTTCTTCTGCAGCGCGTCGAGCTCGGCGTCGGTGGTGACGACGCGCTGGCCGAGCGCGACGTCGCGGCGGATCAGCGCGTCGACGGAATCGACGATCATGCGCTCGGCGATGCCGCCCATCTCGGCGACCAGGCGGGTGAGCTCCTGAAGGTCGGTATCGAAGGCTTTTGCAGTATGTTCAGAACCCATGTCCTGTCTCCTCAGCCGAACCGGCCGGTGATGTAATCCTGCGTGCGCCGATCGCTCGGCGACGTGAAGATCTTGCTGGTGTCGTCGAACTCGATCAGCTCGCCGAGATACATGAAGGCGGTCTTGTCGGAGACGCGCGCCGCCTGTTGCATGTTGTGGGTGACGATCGCGATCGTGTAGTTCTCGGACAGCTCCTGGATCAGCTCTTCGACCTTGGCGGTCGAGATCGGGTCGAGGGCCGAGCAGGGCTCGTCGAACAAGATCACCTCAGGGCGCACCGCGACGGTGCGGGCGATGCAGAGGCGCTGCTGCTGGCCGCCGGAGAGCGACAGACCGGAGGCGTTGAGCTTGTCCTTGACCTCGTTCCACAGCGCGCCGCCGCGCAGTGCCTTCTCGACGCGGTCGTCCATCTCGGACTTCGAGATCTTCTCGTAGAGGCGGATGCCGAAGGCGATGTTCTCGTAGATCGTCATCGGGAACGGCGTCGGCTTCTGGAACACCATGCCGACGCGGGCGCGCAGCAGGTTGAGGTCCAGCTTGGGATCGAGGATGTTGGTCTGGTCGAGCATCAGCTGACCGGTGACGCGCTGGCCCGGATAGAGGTCGTACATCCGGTTGAAGATGCGCAGCAGCGTGGACTTGCCGCAACCCGACGGGCCGATGAACGCGGTGACGCGGTTGGTGCCCAGCGTCAGGTTGATGTTCTTCAGCGCGTGGTGCTCGCCGTAATAGAAGTTGAGGTTGCGCACCGTCACCTTGGCGGGGGCTTCCGGCAACGGCTGCTGCGAGGCGAGATGGGCGTTGGAACTCACGGATACGGAAAGGTCGGTCATTTTGCAGTCCTCTCGGCGCCGAGGATGCGCGCGCCAATGTTCAGGGCAAGCACGGTGATCGTGATCAGCAGCGCGCCGCTCCAGGCGAGCTGCTTCCAGTAGGCGTAGGGGCTCTGCACGAAATTGTTGATGGTGACCGGCAGGTTCGCCATCGTCTTGTTCAGGCCGAGGCTGAAGAACTGGTTCGACAGCGCGGTGAAGAGCAGCGGCGCGGTCTCGCCGGCGACGCGGGCGGTGGCGAGCAGCACGCCGGTGATGAGACCTGAGCGTGCCGCACGATAGGCGATGCGCTTGATCACCAGCGAGCGCGGCAGACCGAGCGCGGAGGCCGCCTCGCGCAGCGCGTTCGGCACCAGCAGCAGCATGTCCTCGGTCGTGCGCAGCACCACCGGGATGACGATGACGGCGAGCGCGAGCGCCCCCGCAATCGCCGAGAAGCCGCGCATCGGCACCACCACCGCGCCGTAGATGAACAGGCCGATGATGATCGAGGGCGCCGAGAGCAGGATGTCGTTGATGAAGCGGATCACCGAGGTCAGCTTGTCGTTGCGGCCGTATTCGGCGAGATAGGTGCCGGCGAACAGGCCTAGCGGCGCGCCGATGCCGACGCCGAGCACGGTCATGATGATCGAGCCGACGATCGCGTTGCGCAGGCCGCCTTCGCTCGAGCCCGGAGGCGGCGTGTCCGCGACGAAGATCTGCAGGTTCAGACCGGCGATGCCGTTGTAGAGCAGCGTGATCAGGATCAGCGCGAGCCAGGTGACGCCGAAGGCGGCGGCGCCGATGCAGAGCCCGCGGATGACGATGTCCTTGCGGCGCCGGCGTGCGTAAATCGGGTTCATGTCACTTCCCCGCCTTCTTTTCCAGACGCAGCAGCATCAGCCGTGCGCCTGCGAGCACGAAGAACGTCAGCACGAACAGCAGGAGGCCGAGCAGGATCAGGCCGGACTGGTGCAGGCCGTCGCTCTCGGCGAACTCGGATGCGATCGCCGCCGAGATCGTGGTGCCGGGCGCGAAGATCGACGAGGAGATCCGGAACGAGTTGCCGATGATGAAAGTCACCGCCATGGTCTCGCCGAGCGCGCGGCCCAGCGCCAGCATGACGCCGCCGATGATGCCGACGCGGGTGTAGGGGATCACCACGCTGCGCACGACTTCCCAGGTGGTGCAGCCGACGCCGTAGGCCGCCTCCTTCAGCACCGGGGGCACCGTCTTGAACACGTCGACCGAAATCGAGGTGATGAAGGGCAACACCATGATGGCGAGGATCAGCGCGGCGTTGAACAGGCTGAGATAAGACGGCGGGCCGGCGAAGATCGCACCGAGCACGGGCACGCCGTCGAAGATCTTGATCATGAAGGGCTGGAAGGTGTTGGCCAGGAACGGGCCCAGCACGAAGAAGCCCCACATACCGTAGATGATCGAGGGGATGCCGGCGAGCAGTTCGACCGCCATGCCGATCGGGCGGCGCAGCCATTGCGGGCAGAGCTCGGTGAGGAAGATCGCAATGCCGAGACCGACCGGGATGGCGATCAGCATCGCGATGAAGGAGGTGACCAGCGTGCCGTACATCGGCCCGAGCGCGCCCAGCACGGGCGGATCGGCCGACGGCGCCCAGCGCTGCGTCCACAGGAAGGAGAGGCCGTACGCCTTCATCGCCGGGAAGGCGCCGACGATCAGCGAGATGATGATGCCGCCGAGGATGAGCAGCACCGAGATCGCGGACAGCCGCGTGATCCAGTAGAAGGTGAGATCGCCGAGCTTGAACGCGCTCAAGGCCTTGGCGCGATCATACGGTCCGGCGGCATCTATTACGTTGCTCTCGACAGCCATCTCAGCCACGCCGATCCCCTGTACCCGTTATTTATATACGCTTGTTGTTGGTGGCGCGCTCCGGATGCGGCGTGCGGCCGATCCGGAGCGGAAGTCTTGGATCGTCCCGGCATCAGGACCGGGCCAGGAGCGCCTTAGCTCTTGATCTCGGCAGCCCAGGTCTTCTCGATCAGGGTCACGACGCCCTCGGGCATCGGGATGTAGTCGAGCTCCTCAGCCGCCTTGCCGCCGTTCTTGAACGCCCAGCGGAAGAACTTGATGGCTTCCTGCGAGGCCGCCTTGTCGGTGGCTTCCTTGTGCATGAGGATGAAGGTCGCCGCGGTGATCGGCCAGGACTTGTCGCCGGGCTGGTCGGTCAGGATGACGTAGTAGCCGGGAGCCTTGGCCCAGTCGGCGTTGGAAGCGGCCGCCTGGAAGGCTTCGACGGTGGGCTGCACCGGCTTGCCGGCCTTGTTGACGAGACCGGTGTAGGTCAGCTTGTTCTGCTTGGCATAGGCGTACTCGACATAGCCGATCGAGTTCTTGGTCTGGCTGATGTTGCCCGACACGCCTTCATTGCCCTTGGCGCCGACGCCGACCGGCCACTCGACGGCCGTGCCTTCGCCGACTTTGCTCTTCCAATCGGCGCTGGCCTTGGAGAGGTAGTTGGTGAAGTTGAAGGTGGTGCCCGAACCGTCCGAGCGGCGGACCACGGTGATTGCGTCCGACGGCAGCTTCACGTTCGGATTGAGCTTCTTGATCGCGGTGTCGTCCCACTTTGTGATCTTGCCGAGATAGATGCTGGCCAGGGTTTCGCCGTCGAACACCAGCTCGCCCGGCTTCACGCCCTCGATGTTGACGACGGGGACGATGGCGCCCATCACCATCGGCCACTGGACGAGGCCGTCCTTCTCGAGTTGCTCGGCCTTGAGCGGCGCGTCGCTGGCGCCGAAGGTCACGGTCTTGGCCTGGATCTGCTTGATCCCGCCGCCCGAGCCGATCGACTGGTAGTTCAGACCGTTGCCGGTCTCCTTCTTGTAGGCGTCAGCCCATTTGGAATAGATCGGGAACGGGAAGGTCGCGCCGGCGCCCGTGATATCGGCAGCAAAGGCCGCCGTCGTCGTTGCGGCGACCAAGCCGGCAGCGACGATCGTTTTGATGAAATTCATGCTGGTCTCCATACAGGGGAGCGAAGCGCCATCCGCGCCCGATCGCGCTCCCCGCGCCGCCCCTTTAGGAGCAGTCGGCTGTGCTTTTACGAAGGTTTCGTGACAGCTGGATGACACAACCAAGCGGCTGAAATCACTTCGGTTTCAGCTCTGCGCTGAAGTCTTCACCTGGGGAAAACAGGCCGTGAAGGTGGCGCCCTGTTTCGGCACGCTCTCGATCAGAAGTCGGCCGCGATGACGGTTAAGAATATGTTTCACCAGCGATAATCCGAGCCCGGTTCCACCCTGTGAGCGGCTGTCGCCGACATCGACCCGGTAGAAGCGCTCGGTCAGCCGCGGCAGGTGCTCCGGGGCGATGCCGGGGCCGAAATCGCGGACCATGACCCGGATTTCCTGAGTTCCGTCAGTGGCGGCGCTCGAGGTCAGCGACACGATGACGCGTCCGCCCGAGGCACCGTATTTGAGCGCATTCTCGATCAAGTTCTCGAACAGGCGGAGCAGTTCCTCGCGGTCGCCCGCGATCATCACCGGCGGCTCCGGCAGATGGATATCGACCTCGACCTGGCGCTCGCGCGCCAGCGGCTCGAGCCCGTCGGCGACCTGACGGATGATCGGCTGCAGGTCGACCAGGGTGTCGGGCCGGACATGGGCCGACAGCTCGACCCGCGACAGCGACAACAGATCGTCGATCAGGCGCGCCATGCGGCTCGCCTGGTTGTGCATGATGCCGAGGAAACGCTCGCGCGCCCTGGGGTCGTCCTTGGCCTGGCCCTGCAGCGTGTCGATGAAGCCCGAGAGCGCGGCGAGCGGTGTGCGAAGCTCGTGGCTGGCATTGGCGACGAAGTCGGCGCGCATCTCCTCGACCCGGCGCAGCGGCGTCTGGTCGTGGAACGTCATCAGCATGCATTTGTCGGCGCCACCGAACGAGGTCGGCACCGGCACCGGCGTGATGATCAGCTCCATCCAGCGATCGACCGGGACATGGTCGAGATAGGTCGCGCGGCGCGGCTCCGTGGTCGCGATCGACTCGCGCAGCGCCGTGATGATCTCCGGCGAGCGCAGCGCGAACTGGGCGAGCTCGTTGCGGCGCAGCGCCGGCGCGAGCTGGGCGGCTGCGGCATTGAGATGGATGACGCGGCCGGCGCGGTCGAGCAGCACGGCCGGATCCGGCATGCCGGCGACGACCGCGGCCACCGCAGCGCTCTCGACCGGATTGATGCGCCGGACATCGTCGCGCGAGGCGGCGGTATCGTGCAGCCGCCAGGGAATCAGCGCCGCGGCGGCGATGCAGAGGAACACGGCGATGGCGTGCAGCGCCGACAATTCGCCGAGCGAGACCACCACCGACAGCGCCAGCGCAGCGGCGATCAGGATGATCGTCGAGTGCCGCAGCCGGTCGGACCAGGGCTGGGCGGCGGGAGAAGAAGGGGCGTCGATCGCCATCGGGGCGGGCTTCTCCTGGAGGGACTTCTTTTAAGGAACTGGCGCCAGTCAGACGCCGCCGTCCCTGCGCTCTCTCACATAGGCGGCTTCCGGCGCCGGGCCGGGGTCGAGCTTGAGCGCCGCCTGCTGCAAGCGCTTCGATCGGGCGCCGATTATAACTTCGCGAAACGTCAGCAAGATTACAGATATGACGAAGGGGGACAGATAATAGAGCACGCGGAACAGGAGCATGCCGCCCAGCAGCTCCTCCCGGTCCATCTGCCAGAGGCCGACCAGCATGGCGGCGTCGAACACGCCGAGGCCCCCGGGCGAGTGGCTGGCAAAGCCGAGCAGGGTGGCCGACACGAAGATCACCGCGACCACGACAAAGCCGAGATTGGGTTCGTCCGGGACCAGCACATACATAGCCAGCGCGCAGAAGCCGAGGTCGATGATGCCGATCGCGATCTGGAGCAGCGTCAACGGTCCGCCCGGCAGCACCACAGTCCAGGGCCCGCGGCCGACCACGCGCGGCTGGGTCCAGACCCAGACCACATAGCCGACCAGCGCCACGATGATCATCAGCGCCAGCGTCCGGTTCAGCCAGGGCGGCAACTGGTCGATCGAAGCCGCGGCCTCCGGATGATAGGCGATGCCGAGGCCGAGCACGGCGGCATTGCCGAGCCAGAAGGTCAGGCCGGCGAGGAAACAGATTTTTGCGACGTCGATCGCGTTCAGGCCGTAGGCCGAATAGATGCGATAGCGCACCGCGCCGCCGGTGAAGACGCTGGCGCCGACATTGTGGCCGATCGAATAGCTGGTGAAGGCGGCAAGCGCGTTGATGCGGTAGGGCACATGGGCATGGCCGATCGCGCGCGTGGCGAACAGGTCGTAGAAGGTCAGGGTGAAATAGCCCGCGGCGACGAACAGCGCGGCCATCGCAATCTGGCTCGGCTCGGTGCTCTTGATCGCTTCGAGGACCTCGTTGACATCGATGCCGCGCAGCATGTGATAGAGCACATAACAAGCGATGCCGATGACCGCGACGCTGATCACAACTCCAAGCTTATGCAGGATTTGCTTCTGGCGCAGAAACGTCATCGCCCTGCGTATGGCTTCCAGCATCTAGACCTCGAACAACGCTTCAGCGGCCAGGACGGCCGGCGAACAGGCGAACGACACACTGGCACGCGACGGCCCCTCACCGCCGGCTCCGGCATCACCCACGCCCCCCGTCTCTCCACTAGCGCGTTTTGGCGCGGAGTGGAATTCGGCAATTCGAACAAAAACACGTGCCTTCAATGTTTTAGGCAGGTTGCGGGCTCCGGATGCACGATTTGGCGCTTTCGGCGGCAAGGCCTGACGCGAATCTCCGTGGTGATCCTGCGCAGTCGGCATGAAGGTTTGATGATTTCGGCCGCACAATGTTCCGTCACGCCTTAAGCCGAAATCAATCTATGGGCCGCGCCGGCCTGTTGAAAGAGGGGGAGATCCCGGAGCTTCGTTGACGGATTTCGCCTGTGCCGAAAGGCCGCGGTGCAGCAGCGACCTTTCGGAGCGTTCCGGATCAGTGCCGCGCTGCGGCAACGGCGGCCACGATTTCGTCGGTACCGGGAAAGTGCCTTGCGGCAGGCGGCAACCAACAATGCCGTTACCGACCTTGGCCTGGAATACCCGCCCTTGCCGGGTACACTCCATTACGGCCGCGTCAGGCCGCAAGCTGTGGGCGCGCAGCCTCGATGCCGGCGATCCAGCCCGCGACAGAGCGGCCGATCGCCTCGGGGTGATCCTCCTGGAGGTAGTGCAGCCCGGGTCCGAGATGAACATGCGCACAATGCTTCAGCGAGCTGGCGAACTGCCCGGCGAATTCCGGCGCGACGAGTGCACCGGGCGCGCCCGAGAACAGCAGCTTCGGATAAGACGATGCAGCGAGCGCGGCATGTGCGGATTGCAGCGTCTCGTAGACGTCGGCAGGCTCGCCCTCGATCGGCAGTTCGCGGGGAAAGGCGAGGACGGGACGGCGACTCGCCGGCGTCGGGAACGGCGCGCGATACGGCGCCATCTCGTCGTCGCTGAGCTTGCGCACGATGCCGCCGGGCAGCACGCGTTCGACGAATGCGTTGGCCTCGAGGATCATGGCCTCGCCCTCGCCCGGCGTCCTGAACTTGCGGAATACGGCCCTCGCCGCCTCGGCGTGGTCCTGTTCCTCCGCGACCTCAGTGTGGTGAAAGTCCTGCCAGGTCGGCATCGGCCGGATGAACTCCATGAAAGCAAGTCCGCGCACGAAGTCCGGCCGGCGCGCGGCGAGATGAAATGCGAGCGCGGTGCCCCAGTCCTGCGCGACGAGATAGGCCGAGGAGATGCCGAGCTCGTCGATCAGCGCATCGAGATAGCGGGCGTGATCGAAGAAGCGATAGGCCATATCGGGCTTGCCGGACTGACCGAAGCCGATCAGGTCGGGCGCGACGCAACGCGCGAGCGGTGACACCAGCGGCAGGATGTTGCGCCAGATGTGCGAGGACGTCGGATTGCCGTGCAGGAATAGCGCTATCGGCGCATCTTTTGCGCCCGCCTCGCGATAGGCCATATTGCTTCCCAGGACTGATGCGGTTCGGATTGCGATTTCGGCCGGCTTGGTCATGTCATCTCCTTGAACACGGTTTTGAAGGCGATGGTCTTGAAGCGTTCGAGCGCGTCGGGATTTCGCTCGACCTTCATGCGCAGGATCGCGCCCTGCCACGACGTGAGCAGGAAGTCGGCGAGCTCCTCGGGCTCGAAGTCGGACGCGATCTCGCCGCGTGTCTGCGCTTCGGCGATGCAGGCGGCAAAGGGCACGCGCCACTCCGCAAAGATTTCCGTGAGACGCACGCGCAGTAGCTCGCTGCTGCCTGATGCCTCCAGGCTGAGATCTCCGATCAGGCAGCCGCGGGCATAGCCATCGGCCTCAAGACGGCCGGTGATGATGTCGAGGTAGCGCCGCAGCCGCGCGCGCGGCGTCAGCGAGGTGTCCTCGAGCGCCTCGGCGACCAGCCCCCGTGTGACGTCGAAATAGCGGTCGAGCACCTCCGAGGCGAACGCCTCCTTGGAACGGAAATGGTTGGTGAAGGACCCCTGCGGCGCGCCCGCAGCAGCGGTGACGTCGCGCACGCTGGTGCCGTGATAACCGGTCCGGAACATGACCTTGAGGCCGGCATCGAGGATAGCGTCTTTGAGTGAGGGCTTTGGCATGCCGCATATAATACGTACGTACGTATTAAAGTCAAGCGTAAAGTCGTTCTCCCCGGAATTTGGCTCCAATCGGCCTCTACGCGATGTCGATGCGGGCGAGCTGGCGCCTCAGCCGGGCGGCGTGCTGCGCGAGACCACCCGGTCGCGCAGCCAGGCGCCGATGGTGCAGCCGACCAGATAGCAGGCGAACATGATCAGGCCGAGGTCGAGCCAGTAGCCGAAGCGGCCGGGGACCACATGCGCGAGCGAGGCCGCGACCAGTCCCGCAGCGAGCAAAGCGAGCCAGCGCGCGGTGACCTTCGAGGTGCCGTTGCCGCGCTGGACCACTGAAATCCAGCCCATGCAGAAGCCCAGCAGCACCGAACCAATCAGCCAGCCCATATGGAACGAGACGAGATAGGGCATCGTCACCTCACCAGAAATTCGATGCGGCGGTTCTGCGCCTTGCCGTCGTCGGTGTCGTTGCCGGCGACGGGCTGCGTCGCACCATAACCGACCGCGCTGAAGCGGCTGGCGGGCAGGCCAGCCTTGACCAGGTAGTCGATCACCGCCTGCGCCCGCTTCTCGGAGAGCGCCTGGTTGAAGGAATCCTCACCGTCGGCATCGGTATGACCTGCAACCTCGATATTGGCATTGGGGCAGCGCAGCGCCGTCTCGATCAGATGGTCGAGGATGCCGGCGGAGTCCGGATCGATGTCGGCGCGCTTGGTGGCGAAGCGGATCTTACCCTTGCCGAGCAGCTCGGAGAACAATTGCTGGCAGACCGTGCCGTCAACCGGCCCCGCCGCCGGCTTCACCGTGATCTCCGGCTTGTATTGCCAGGTCTTTGGAAAATCCTTGCCGAGGCCGGCGCGGATATCGTTGGCGGCACCTTCGTAGAGCGCATCGCCCGACAGCTTCACCTCACGGTCGGACACCACGAGCGTGCCGGTCGACAGCCGCGACAGCGCCCCGAGCGCCGCGACCACGGCGGGGTTGAACGAGGCCGGCGCGCCGATACTGGCCTTGAGGCTGTCGACGATCTTCTCGCCGAAGAACTTTCGCGAGGCGCTGGTGGCGATCGCCGCGTGCACGTTGTTGTCAGGTACGTAGCCGGTCAGCGTCACTGTCGCGGCCACCGGATCCTTGTAGGCCTGGAAGATGTAGGGCGGCGCCTTGATCTCGTTGGCGGCGATCGAGAACCCCTCGGGCAGATTCTTCAGCGCGGATGCGATCGCTTCGCGACCTCCAAGCTCACGCGCCATGCCCGACAGATTGACCTTGGTGTCCGATATCGTGATCTTGCCGTCCTTGAGCTTGCCGATCTGGTCGAGCAGCAGCATCGCAGCGGCCTCGAAGCGCGGCGGCGCGCCACGCGCAAGACCCATCTGATCGGCCACCTCGACGCCGCCGACCTCCTTGCGCGCCGCCTCGGTCAGGCGGGCCTTCATCGACGGCAGAGGGGCGGACCCCGACAGCGTCACCCGCACCACGTCGCGCTCGGCATTCCAGACGAAGGGTTTTGCCTCGGGAACGAGGCGGGNCGCCGGGAACGAGTTCGACCGCCATCACCGCGTCGCGGCGGCCCTCCTCGGAAAAGGCGTCCGCGGCCAGACTGACGTCGCGGCCGTCCACCGCGATCCGGGTCTTGTCCAGAACGGTATCCTTCAGCGCCGCCGAGCTGCGGGCGGACAAATCGGCCTCGACCGGCAAGGTGTTATTCCAGGCCGCAAATCCCCACATGACGGCCAGGGGGATGAGCCCCGGCCACCATTTGCTGGCCCACGTGAAAAGCTTCTGCATTCGACGACCCGAACTCTGGAACCGGAGACAAAACAAACCCTTGGCGGGCTGTCAAACCGGAAATCGTGCCCTTCCGGGGGCGCTGCGTGGACAATTGGAATAACTTTTTCTTCAAGGGTCGGTCCGTAAATTGAGGGCGGAATGCCCGGGGGTCCGCCAGCCTGCAATGAAACAACTCCGCAACAACGTCATCCGCGCCGGGCTGGGGGCGCTCTACTTCAGTGGTGCGCACCATCTGCTGCGCCCGCTGCTGGCGGGCGTCGGCGCCATTTTCATGCTGCACCACGTGCGGCCGGCCCGCGAGGATGCGTTCCAGCCGAACCGGCACCTCGAAGTCACCCCCGAGTTCCTCCGTGCGACGCTGAGCCATCTGCGCTCGCGCGACATCGACATCGTCAGCATGGACGAGCTGCACGAGCGGCTGGTGCGGGGCCGGTTCGACCGCCGCTTCGCCGCCTTCACGCTCGACGACGGCTATCGCGACAATCTCGAGCATGCGCTGCCGGTACTGCGCGAATTTGACGCGCCTCTGACCGTCTATGTCGCCAGCGATTTCGCGGAAGGCACCGGACGGCTGTGGTGGACCGCACTGGAGGCCGTGATCGCCAGGGCCGAGCAGATCGAGGTGCAGATCGGCCAATCCGCGCTGCGACTCGATGCGACGACGCCGGCCGCGAAGCAGGCGACGTTCGACCGCCTGCATGACTGGCTGCGCGCGCTGCCCGGCGAGCATGACCTGATGCGCGAGATCACGACGCTCTGCACCCGACATGGCGTCGACATGGAAGCGCTGTGCCGCAGCCTCTGCCTGTCCTGGGACGGCGTGAAGCAGCTGGCCGCCGATCCGCTTGTCACGATCGGCGCGCACTCCATCAGCCATTGCAATCTCGCCAAGCAGAGCGAGCAGATCGCCGCGCAGGAGATGGCGGTGAGCCGCGCGCGGATCGAGCAAGCGCTGGGGCGCCCCGTGCTGCACTTCGCCTATCCCTATGGCGACCGCGACGCGGCGGGCGAGCGTGAATTCACCATTGCCGCCTCGGCCGGCTTCAAGACCGCGGTGACGACGCGGCCCGGCATGCTGTTCGCCGAGAACGCCGGCCACATGACCGCCCTGCCGCGCGTCTCACTCAACGGCAACTACCAGGACACGCGGATTTTGCCGGTGCTGACCTCGGGCGCGGCGACGGCGATGTGGAACGGCTTTCGAAGGATCGCTGCGGCGTAGGCCTTAAACATCGTCCCGGCGAAAGCCGGGACGACACTGAGTTGGTTGAACGGCTATCGCACCACACGCTCGCCCTTCCTTGACTCCCCTCCCCGCCCCGCCCACAACGGGCGCCAACCAAGGGAGGCACCATGTTCAACGATCTGTTCTCGCTCAAGGGCCGCATCGCGCTCGTGACGGGCGGCTCGCGCGGAATCGGCAAGATGATCGCGGCGGGATTCCTCAGCGCCGGAGCTGCGAAGGTCTACATTACCGCGCGCAAGGCCGGCCCGTGCGAGGCGACCGCGCAGGAGCTCACCGCGCAATATGACGGCGAATGCATCGCGCTGCCGATCGACATCTCCACCGTCGAAGGGTGCAACCGGCTCGCCGGCGAGATCATCAAGCTGGAGCCGAAGCTCGACATCCTCGTCAACAATGCCGGCGCGGCCTGGGGCGCGGAGTTCGACGAATTCCCGGAGAGCGGCTGGGACAAGGTGATGGACCTCAACGTCAAGTCGCTGTTCTTCCTGACCAAGGCGCTGGCAAAGCCGCTCCGCACGGCAGCCAGCGCGGAACGGCCCGCGAAGGTGATCAACATCGCCTCCGTCGACGGCATCTTCGTCAATCCGAGCGAGACCTATTCCTACGCCGCCAGCAAGGCCGCCGTGATCCATCTGACGCGGCGCATGGCGACGAAGCTGATCAAGGACAACATCAACGTCACCGCGATCGCGCCGGGCGCGTTCAAGTCCGACATGAACCGCGCCGCGCGCGACCACGCTGACGAGGTCGCCAAGCGCATTCCGGCACGGCGGATCGGCGCCGAGGAGGATATGGCCGGTGTGGCGATCTATCTCGCCTCGCGTGCCGGCGATTACGTGGTCGGCAACACCATCGCCGTCGATGGAGGCGTTGTGTATGCGAATGCGGGATTGGAGATTGCGGGGTAGCTGAACGGGTGGCCAGGAGAGCGAGCGCGCTGGTTGATAGACGCGACGCCCTCGCCTCTTATTCAGCGTCGTCCCGGGCAAGCGAGCAAAGCGTGCGCAGATCCGGGACGACAGGGAGTATGAGGCGCCGCCGCAGCCCTTACGACTCGATCTTGACGTACTCGAAATCGCCCGGCTTGTTGTCGATGCCGACCTTGGGCGGCGAGATCCAGGAGGCGAACTGGCCGACCTCGGTAACGGGCTGCATCAGCGAGGTGATGAAGTCGCCGTCACTGGCCGAGGGCAGCCACTCGTCCTTGCGCTTCGCCCAGGTGGCGTCGTCGATCAAAATGCCGTCGGGTGTCGCATGGACGTCCTTGAACTCGCCGATGTGGCGGTGGAAGGCGACGTTGGGCAAGGTCAGCTTGAAGTCGTAGCCCGCGGTCGAGATCACCTTGTTCCAGCGTAGCATGCCCTTGACGCAATCCTGGCTGTAGTCGTCGCGCAGGCGCATGTTGAGCGCGGTCAGCGCCGGCTCGTCAACCAGCTTGATCTCGCCGTTGACGAACTTGAGCACCGGATAGGTGGCGTTCTTGAGCTGGTGATCGTCCTCGATCTGGGTCTCGTGATAGCGGCCCTTGATGCCGGCGTTGAAGGCGTTGGCCGCGTTGGTCGAGACCTCCGAGCCGAACAGGTCGAGCGACAGCGTGTAGTGCAGGTTCAGTTTCTTCTGGATGGTCGGAAGATCGATCACGCCGAGCGCGCGGACCTTCGCGATGTCGGTGGGATCGGTGATGCCGGCCGCCTTCATCGCATCGCAGGTGCGCTGGACGACGCGGGTGATGCCGGTCTCGCCGACGAACATGTGGTGCGCTTCTTCCGTCAGCATGAAGCGGCAGGTGCGCGACAAGGGATCGAAGCCCGACTGCGCCAGCGAATGCAGCTGCATCTTGCCGTCGCGGTCGGTGAAATAGGTGAACATGAAGAAGGACAGCCAGTCCGGCGTCGCCTCGTTGAAGGCGCCCAGCATGCGCGGCGCGTCGGCATCTCCGGAGCGGCGGCGCAGCAGATCGTCGGCCTCTTCACGTCCGTCACGACCAAAGTATTTCTGCAGCAGATAGACCATCGCCCAGAGATGACGGCCTTCCTCGACATTGACCTGGAACAGATTGCGCATGTCGTAGAGCGAGGGCGCGGTCTTGCCGAGATGGCGCTGCTGCTCGACGGACGCAGGCTCGGTGTCGCCCTGGATCACGATCAGGCGGCGCAGCATGGCGCGATGCTCGCCCGGCACTTCCTGCCAGGCAGGCTCGCCATAGTGCTCGCCGAACGGAACGACGCGATTTTCCTCCTGGGGAGCGAGAAGAATGCCCCAGCGATATTCGGGCATGCGGACATAGTCGAACTTGGCCCAGCCGCGCGGATCGACGGAATAGGCGGTGCGCAAGTAAACCAGCGATTCCTGGAAACCTTCCGGCCCCATGTCGCTCCACCAGTCCATATAGCCGGGATGCCAGCCTTCCAGCGCCTTGAGCACCTGGCGGTCTTCGGCGAGATTCACGTTGTTGGGAATCTTGGTCGAGTAGTCGACGTTCATGATGTTCATGTTCATGGCCGTGCTCCTTGGTCCGTCTCGTGTCCCGGACGCAGTGCGGCGTGAAGTGCTGCACTGCTGAGCCGGGGCCTATTGCTCGGTCTGTGTGGGTCCCGGTTCTGCGTCGCGCCGCTTCGCGCTGCGCCGCGCCCGGGACACGATAGCTACACCCGCGTCATGTCGAATTTCGGCTTCTGGCCGCTGCCGTAGCGGCGCAGTGCGCCTTCTTCGCCGACCGCGTTCGGGCGCTGGAAGATCCAGTTTTGCCAGGCGGTGAGGCGCGCGAAGATCTTTGACTCCATCGTCTCCGGGCCGACGAAGCGCAGGCTCGCTTCCATGCCGGTGAGACTGTCGGGCGAGAAGCTGGCGCGTTCCTCCAGGAACACGCGAACCTCGTCGTCCCAGTCGATGTCGTCGAGCGCGAAGGTGACGAGGCCGAGCTCCTCGGCCTGCTCGGCGTCAAGCGCAGTGCCGAGCGTTGCTTCCGCGCGCTCCACATCGGACGGATCGGCCTGGAAGCGCGACTCCAATCGCGTCAACCCGTGGCTCATCGGGTAGGGGCCGAAATTCATGGCCGATAATTCGATGGACGGCGGCGGACGGTTGTCGCCCTGACGGGTGCCGATCAGCATGTAGGAGCGGTCGGCGGCGAAGACGAGCTCGGCGAGCGTGCCGGCGAAGCAGGAGCCGGGCTCGACCAGCGTCACCAGCGTACGCGAGGTGACGTCGATGCGCTTGAGCACGCGCTTCCAGTAGTGCCTGATCTCGTTGACCAGCCAATGCGCCTTGTTGGCTTCGAGGAAGGCGTCGTGCGCGAGCACAAGGGCTCGGTCGCCATGGCTCTTGAACACGAGCATCGCGATCTCGAGCTCATTGATGCGCAGGTGCAGGATGGCGTCGTCGAGCTCGCGCGCGACCTGGAGCGGCCAGAACGAAACGCCCTGCGCCATCATGCCATCGATGTCAGCGGGCGGCGCGGCCTCCGGCGCCTTGATCGATATGGTGGCAATGCGCGCAGCGCGGTCGATATCGACGCTGACGAAGCCGTATTGGATACCGGTCTCGCCGATGATGCGCTTGAGCGGCGTCAGCGTAATGCCCTTGCCGCTGCCCTTGCGCTTCGAGGCCGCCGCAAATTCCCTGGCGCGCTCGGCAATCTTGCCTTCCAGCTTCGAGTTCGGCGCGATCTCGTCGACGAGACGCCATTGCACCGCGCGCTTGCCCTTCACGCCCTCCTCGATGGTGCAGAAGAAGTCGGCGTGGTCGCGGCGCACCTTGCGCTTGTCGACGACGCGGGTGAGGCCGCCGGTGCCGGGCAGCACTGCGAGCAAGGGCACTTCGGGCAGCGCGACGGCAGACGCGCCGTCGTCGGCGAGGATGATGTGGTCTGTGGCGAGCGCAAGCTCATAGCCGCCGCCGGCGGCCGAACCGTTCACGACCGTGATGAAGCGCTGGCCGGAATTCTCCGAAGAGTCTTCCATGCCGTTGCGGGTCTCGTTGGTGAACTTGCAGAAGTTCACCTTGTGCGCATGGGTCGAGCCAGCGAGCATGCGGATATTGGCGCCGGCGCAGAACACGCGGTTCTTGGCCGAGCGCATCACCACGACCTTCACTTCAGGGTGCTCGAAGCGCAGGCGCTGGATCGCGTCGGCGAGCTCGATGTCGACGCCGAGATCATAGGAATTGAGCTTGAGCTGGTAGCCCTCGAACAGGCCGCCGTTCTCGTCGACGTCCATGGTCAGCGTCGCGACGTCGCCATCGACCGCGAGCTTCCAGTGCTTGTAGCGGGACGGTTCGGTCTGGAAATCGATGAATGTCGCGCCGCCTGCGAGGCGCCGATCTTCCCCGGCCATGGGCCCACCCTTGAGCTTGGTTATATGGTTCTGGCGTTTACCTTTAGATGCACAATAGTGCATCTTTTGGGGCGCGTCTAGTGCTTAATCGGCGGCACATGCACTTTGTTTCATGGAGGGTCAGGACCGTACGGTCGCCCCGAGTGCGATCCAGTCGGCTTTGGAAAGCTGGGATCGGCCAAGCTTGGCCTGGACCAGCGCCACAAGGGCCGCGACCGGAAAGCTCTCGACAAGGCCGTCGCCGGCCGCAGCCGCCTTGCGCGAGCTCAGGGCCCGCAGCTCCGTCAGCGCATCTCCAAACAAGCGCGCGGCCGAATGCGGCCGCTGCATGCGCAAGCGCAGATTCGCATTGGCGATGTGGATGCAGGCGCGCAGCAGGATGCGCTCGCGACCACCTTGGGGAGCCGCTGCCCACACGGCCTCGAGCACCTCCTGCGCCTCCCAGAAATAACCGCGGTCGTTGAGCGCGAGCCCATAGCGCAGCGCCGGATGGCGCGCCGGCACATGGCCGCGGAAGGCCGAAGGCACCAGTGCCTTGGCCATGTCGAGCGCGACGTAGTCGGCATCGACGCCGCCGGTCTCACCCGGCACATAGGCCCATTGCGGCCACGGCAGTGGCCCGCCCGCATTCGGTGGCGCACTCATGAGAGCCGCGCCTCCGCAGAATCATGCGGCGCGTCCCTGAAGTCCCTGATCGTCGCGCAGGGCCGCTTTTGCAAATTGCTCAATCGCGTCAAGCGTCGCCCCCGGCGCTTCACGATGCGGGGAATGGCCCGCGTCTGGAATAATTTTCAAATCTACCGGACAATAACACTCTTCCTGCGCGATTTCGACCTGGCGCAGCGTCCCATATTGGTCGCCCGTACCTTGCAGGACCATGACGGGAACGCGGATGTAGGCGAGATATTCCGAGATGTCCCAGTCGCGGAATTTCGGATCGAGCCAGGCGCCATTCCAGCCGTGGAAGGCGTTGTCGACGTCCTTGTGCCAGCGTGCGAGCTTTGACTTCAGGTCGGTGGTCTCGAAGGCGGCCTTGATCGCCGCGATCGATTCGATCGAGATATCCTCGACGATGAAATGCGGCGCGATCAGCACGAGACCGTTCAGGCGGTGATCCTGATGCGCCCCGGCATAGATCGTCGCGATCGAGGCGCCGTCGGAATGGCCGAGCAAAAGGCCACGCTCGAAGCCGATCGCATCGAGGATTTTCGGCAGCACGTCCAGCGCCTCGCGCTGCATGTAATCGAGCGGCCGCGGCAGCATGACCGGGCTCGACTGGCCATAGCCGGCGCGCGAATAGACGAAGATGCCGGCCCCGGTCGCCTGCTGCAGCTTCTCCGGAAAATCGCCCCAGAGGCCGACCGAGCCGAGGCCTTCGTGCAGCATCACGATGGTAGGGGCATCGGCAGATGCGGGTGCGAGCCATTTGTATTCGAGGCTGGCGCCATCGACGCTGAGGAAGCCGGTGGGGGTGAGGTTGGTCATGCTGTCGTTCCCGTTCATTCCGTCATTCCGGACAGCTCGCCGCGCGAGGTGATCCGGAATCTCGAGATCGTTTGGAGACTCGAGATTCCGGGTTGGATGCTTCGCATCGCCCCGGAATGACGAGCGGTTAATTCGCCCCTTCCCGCAGCTTGAAGCGCTGGATCTTGCCTGTCGCCGTCTTCGGCAAGGACTCCACGACATCGATCCAGCGCGGATATTTCCACGGGCCGATCTTCTGCTTGACGTGCTCCTTCAGCATCTCCTGCAGCTCCGTCGTCTTTGCACCGGGACGAAGAACGACGAAAGCTTTCGGCTTCAGGAGCCCTTCCGGATCGGCTTCGGGCACGACAGCGGCTTCCAGCACCGCGGGGTGCGTGATCAGCGCGCTCTCGACTTCGAAGGGCGAGACCCAGATGCCGGAGACCTTGAACATATCGTCGGCGCGGCCGCAGAAGGTGTAGCGGCCGTCCGCGTTGCGGATGTATTTGTCACCGGTGCGGGTCCACGGCCCCTCGAAGGTACGGCGGCTCTTGTGGCGCTGGTTCCAGTAGCCCTCACCGGCCGAGGGTGCATCGACCAGGAGCTCGCCGACTTCGCCGTCGGCAACATCCTGACCGGCTTCGTTGACAAGCCGCACCGCATAGCCGGGCACCGGCTTGCCTGAAGAGCCGTACTTGATGTCGCCGGGCGCGTTCGAGAGAAAAATGTGCAGCAGCTCGGTGGAGCCGACGCCGTCGAGAATGTCGACGCCGAAACGCGCCTTCCAGCTGTTGCCGACCGATTCCGGCAGCGCCTCACCGGCGGAGGTGCAGATGCGCAAGGCCTTTCCGCCGCGCGCGGCCTTCATGGTCTCGTCGTTGAGCATGGCCGCGAACAGCGTCGGCACGCCGTAGAAGATCGACGGGTTGTAGCGGTTCATCAGGTCGAACATGCGCGCCGGCGTCGGCCGCTCGCTGTTCAGGATCACGGTGGCGCCGACCGACATCGGGAAGGTCAGCGCGTTGCCGAGGCCATAGGCGAAGAACAGCTTTGCGGCGGACAGGCACACGTCACTCTCGCGGATGCCGAGCACCTGTTTGGCGTAGGTGTCCGCGGTCGCCTGCAGATTCGAATGCAGATGACGCACGCCCTTGGGCATGCCGGTCGAGCCCGACGAGTAGAGCCAGAATGCTGGCTCATCGGGATGCGTCACGGCCGTGGTGAACTGGTCGCTCTCGCCGGCGATCTCTTCAGCGAGTTGCTTGTGGCCGTTCTGCTTGGCGCCGGAGACTACGACATGCTCGAGATCGGGCATGCGGCCGACCACGTCCTTGATGACGGGATAGAGCGCCTCCGACACGAACAGCACGCGCGCGCGGCAGTCGGCGAGGATGTAGGCGTACTGGTCCGCAGTCAGCAGGGTGTTGAGCGGCACCGGCACGATGCCGGCGCGGATCGCGCCCAGGAACACGATCGGAAAGTCGACCGTATCAAGCATGATCATCGCCACGCGCTCCTCGCGGCGGACGCCGAGCCGGCGCAGCATGTTGGCGGCGCGCCGGGTCTGTTGCTGGAGCTCGCCATAGGTGAGCCGCGAGACGGTGTCGTCGAAGGCGAGCTTGTTGCCACGCCCCTCCTCGACGTTACGGTCGAGCAGCCAGGTCACCGCGTTATAGGATCCCTCGCTCACGGACATCTCTCCCGAATTTAGAATTATAATTCATAGAAAGACACTCCGGCGGCTTGCTGTCAATGCCAGCAGGCATTATGTTTCATTAAAACGCGCCGCAAGACCTTCTTTAAAGAAGGCATCCGTAAAGAAGGCTCATGACCGACAGTCCCGACGCCGAATCCCGCTTCCTCGAACAGCTCGGCCAGCGCGTGCGCACCATGCGCGCGCTGCGGGGCATGTCACGAAAAGTGCTCGCCAAAGTATCAGGGATTTCCGAGCGCTACATCGCGCAGCTCGAGAGCGGCAAGGGCAACGTCTCCATCGTGCTGCTGCGCCGCGTCTCCGATGCGATGGGCGCGCATCTCGAAGACCTGCTTCCCTCGGCCGACCCGACGCCGGACTGGCAGATGTTTCGCGACCTCTTGCGCAAGGCGACGCCGGCGCAGATCGCGCAAGCAAAAGATCTGCTCACGGGAGGTAACGCATCCGCGCAGCGGCGCGCGCCGTTCTGCGGCATTGCGCTGATCGGCCTGCGTGGCGCCGGCAAGTCCACGCTCGGGCGGATGCTCGCAAAGAAGATCGGCTGGAGCTTTGTCGAGCTCAACAAGGAGGTCGAGCAGCAGAACGGGCTCTCGGTCGCCGAGATCATCGCGCTCTACGGCCAGGAAGGCTTTCGCCGCATGGAGCAGGCGGCGCTGCAGCAGCTGCTCGCGCGCAACGAGCTGATGGTGCTGGCGACCGGCGGCGGCATCGTCTCCGAGCCCCTGACCTTCGACCAGATCCTGACCTCGTTCTACACGATCTGGCTGAAGGCCGAGCCGGAAGAGCACATGGCCCGCGTGCGCCGCCAGGGCGACCTGCGCCCGATGGCCGACGATCGCTCCGCGATGACAGAGTTGCGCAACATCCTGCTCAGCCGCGAGCCGCTGTATTCGCGCGCGACCGCGGTGGTGGATACCGCAGGGCTGTCGGTCGATGCCGCGGCGGCACGGCTGATCGACGCGGTGCGGCCGGTGCTGCAGAACGAGGCGCGCAGCTTCGGGCTGCGCAGTGTGGCGCTGTAGCTCTCCGCTGTCGTCCCGGACAAGCGTAAGCGCAGATCCGGGACGGCGAGGGTTTTGCGCGGCCTTCAGCAACACTATATCAACGCAAGCACCAAGCCCTGGGACCCATGATGACCGATAGCGACGTCACCATCTCCATGTTCGAGCGGATCGGCGGCAGCGCCACGATCGATCGTCTCGTCGATCGCTTCTACGACCGCATGGACACGTTGCCGGAAGCGAAAATGATCCGCGCCATGCATGCGGATGATCTCGGCCTGATCAGGGACGTGCTGAAGCGCTATCTCACCGAATGGACCGGCGGGCCGCGGCTCTATACGCCCGAGAAGGGACATCCGCGACTGCGCCAGCGCCATTTCGGCTTCGCCATCGGCGACGCCGAGCGCGACGCGTGGCTGCTCTGCATGCGTGGCGCTATGGAGGAGACCGTGACAGATGGTGCTGCGCGGCAGGACCTCAACAAGGCGATATCTGGCCTCGCCGACTGGATGCGCAACCGGACATAGCCCGTACTTCCGACGCCGCTAGACCGACCAGTAATTCGGATGCTGGTAGGGCCGCGAGCGGTCGCCCCAATCGAAGGCCTCGCCATCGAACTCGCATGGACCGCTGCTCAATTGCTCCGGCGTCAGATCGACCTGAAAGGCCTGACGGTTCTGATCATATTTCAGCGCACTCCACTGCACCGGATAATGGTGATGAGTGCCGAGCAGGCCGCCGGTCCTGACCACTGCGTAGGCGACCGTTCCGCTCACCTTGTCGAGCATCAACCGCTCGATCGTGCCGAGCTTCGTGCCGTCACAACCATAGACGGCGACGTGCTGCACACGATCACTGGGAACCATGGTGTGGTTCATGGTTGTCCTCCCTCGTCTCTTGTGCTTGCGACATTATAGCACCGGTTTCGAGGCGGGGGGAATGCAGCTACAGAAGCTGCGACCGCACCGACTCCGCCCCTTCCCGCAACAGCGGCAGGAAGCGGTCGATCAATTCCTGCGCCGGCACGCGATCGACATGGGCGCCCATGTTGATGGCGGCGACGATGACGCCGTCGTAGCGGCGGACGGGGACCGAGATCGAGCGGAAATGTGGTTCGGCCTCGCGGTCGACCAGCGCATAGCCCTGCGCGCGATCGGCGGCAATGCGCGCGAGCAGCGCCTTCGGGTCGGTCACCGTCTGCGGCGTCAGCGCCTGCCGCCTCATCGTCTTGAGGCGCGCGGCGAGATCGGCCTCGTCGAGCCGGCCGAGCATGACCCGGCCGACCGAGGTGCAGAAGGCCGGCAGGCGGTAGCCGATTTCCAGCCCACCCGAGAACATGCGTGCCGGGCTGCTGCGCGCGATGAACACGACGTCGTCGCCGTCGAGCACTGCGAGTGAGGAGATTTCGTTGGCCGCGGTCGCAACGCGATCGAGCACCGGTTGCAGCACCGTGACGACCTGGTTGGAGCGCAGATAGGACGCCGCCAGCGTCAGCACGTGCGGCGTCAGCGAGAACAGCTTGCCATCGCCAGAGACGTAGCCACCGCGCTGGAGCGTGAACAGCATGCGCCGCGCGGTCGCGCGCGGGAGATCGGCAGCGCGGGCGAGATCGCTCAGCGTCATCGGCCCCGCGGTCGTGCCGAAGCAGTGGAGCAGGCGCAGGCCGCGATCGAGCGCTTCGACGAAGTCCGTCGCGCGCTCGTCAGTCTCACTCCGCTTCAGCTTGGGCATGGTGCCGGGACAATCCTGCAAAATAGTGCTTGCTGCCGATCCAAGGCATGTCATAATTCGCCCATTCGTTCAACAGGCGAACAAACGCCACTCCACAAAGGATGCAATCGCCATGATGAGCCAGGAGCAGAACGACCTGATCACCCGCACCGGGCCGAAGGCCCCCTGCGGCCGACTGATGCGGAGCTACTGGCAGCCGGCGGCGCTGGTCGATGAGCTGGAGGGCGCGCGGCCGATCCGTCCCGTCAGACTGCTCGGCGAGAACCTGGTGCTGTTTCGCGACGAGAACGGACGCTACGGCCTGATCGACCGCCACTGCGCCCATCGCGGCGCCGACCTCGCCTTCGGACGGCTCGAGCATGGCGGATTGCGCTGTGCCTTCCATGGCTGGCTGTTCGACGCCACCGGCCAGTGCATCGAGACGCCGGCCGAGCCGAAGGATTCAAAGCTCTGCCAGAACATCCGCCAGCGCTCCTATCCCGTGGTGGAGAAGAGCGGCATCCTCTGGGCCTATCTCGGCGAAGGCGCCCCGCCCGCGTTCCCGGAGCTCGACTGCTTCGTCGCGCCCGGCACTCATACGTTTGCGTTCAAGGGGCACATGGCCTGCAACTGGCTGCAGGCGCTGGAGGTCGGCATCGATCCCGCCCACGCCTCCTATCTGCACCGCTTCTTCGAGGACGAAGACACCTCGACCGCCTACGGCAAGCAGTTCCGCGGCGCCTCCGCCGGCTCCGACCTGCCGATGACGAAGATCCTGCGCGAATACGACCGGCCGATCATCAACGTCGAGCACACCGAATACGGCCTGCGGCTGATTGCGCTGCGCGAGATCGACGAGGAGCGGACCCATGTGCGCGTCACCAACCAGCTCTTCCCGCACGGCTTCGTCATCCCCATGAGCACGGAGATGACGATCACGCAGTGGCACGTGCCGGTCGACGACGAGAACTGCTACTGGTACGCGATCTTCACCAGCTACACGAACCCGGTCGACAAGCAGAAGATGCGCGACCAGCGGCTCGAGCTCTACGAGCTGCCCGACTACGTCTCGCGCAAGAACCGCAGCAACGACTACGGCTTCGATCCGCACGAGCAGCAGACCGCGACCTATACCGGCATGGGCAGCGACATCAACGTCCACGACCAGTGGGCGGTGGAATCGATGGGGGCGATCCAGGACCGCACCAAGGAGCATCTCGGCCAAAGCGATAAGGCCATCGTGCAATATCGCCGCCTGCTGCGGCAGGAGATCGAGAAGGTTCAGGGCGGCGAGAAGCCGATGCTGTTCCTGGACGAGACCAACGCACGCAGCATTCAGGGGCCGGCGACCATGGACGGCATCGGGCCGACGCGAGGCTGGGAGACCTACTGGATGGAGGTCGACGTCAAGCGCCGCCGCGGCGCCCCGTGGACCGCACCGGTGCCGAAGGAGATCGCGGACAACGTGCATCGGCTGACGGCGGCGGAGTGACGTCTATCCTCGTCCTTGCGAGCGAAGCGAAGCAATCCAATCTGTCACCGCGGATGCATTTCTGGATTGCTTCGTCGCAAGAGCTCCTCGCAATGACGGAGAATGTGGCGCATGCTTCGCGCCTCACGACTGGAGGAGCAGCAAAGTGACTTTCGTCGCGCGCCATGCGCTGTGGTCGGATGAGCAGAGGGACGCAGCACTGCGCATGCGCCGCATCGTCGAGGACAGGAATCTGGAGGTCATCCGCCTCGCCTTTCCCGACCAGCACGGCGTTTTGCGCGGCAAGACCATCATCGCCACTGAAGCGATCGCGTCGCTGGAGAGCGGCTGCTCCATCACCACCACCATGCTCGCCAAGGACACCTCGCACCGCACGGTGTTTCCGGTGTTCACGTCGGGCGGCGGCTTCGGCATGAAGGAGATGGAGGGCGCGGCCGACGTTCTCATGGTCGCCGATCCCACCACCTTTCGCGTGCTGCCCTGGGCGCCGACCACGGGCTGGGTGCTGTGCGACCTCTATTTCAATGACGGCCGTCCGGTGCCGTTCGCGACTCGCGGGCTCTACAAGCGCGTGCTCGACGAGCTCGGCAGCCGCGGCTGCGATTTCGTCGCGGGGCTCGAGGTCGAATTCCACATCTTCAGGCTCGATGACCCGCATATGCGCCCGGAAGACGCGGGCCAGCCCGGCACGCCGCCATCGGTCAGCCTGCTCAGCCACGGCTATCAATATCTCACCGAGCAGCGCTTCGATCAGATGGAGCCGGTGCTGGAGATCCTGCGGCGCGACATCGTCGCGCTGGGACTGCCCTTGCGCTCGGTCGAGGTGGAGTTCGGACCGAGCCAGTGCGAATTCACCTTCGCGCCGAGAAGGGGCCTGGAGCCTGCCGACAACATGGTGCTGTTCCGCAGCGCCGTGAAGCAGATTGCCCGCCGCCACGGCTATCACGCCACCTTCATGTGCCGGCCGAAACTGCCGAACGTGTTCGCGAGCGGCTGGCATCTGCACCAGTCGATCGTCTCGCGCACGAACGGCGAGAACCAATTCATGGCGAAGGACGGTGCGGAGCCGCTCAGCGCGTTCGGCAAGTCCTACCTCGCGGGCCTGCTCGACCACGCCCGCGCCTCCACCGTGTTCACCACGCCGACCATCAACGGCTACAAGCGCTACCGCTCCTATTCGCTGGCGCCCGACCGCGCGATCTGGGGCCGCGACAATCGCGGCGTGATGATCCGCGTGCTCGGCGGCGCCGGCGATGCCGCCACGCGCCTGGAGAACCGCATCGGCGAGCCCGCCGCCAATCCCTACCTCTACATGGCCTCGCAGATCCTCTCAGGCCTCGACGGCGTCGACCGCAAGCTCGATCCCGGCCCATCGGCCGACACGCCCTACGAGACCAAGGCACCGTTGCTGCCGAAGAGCCTGCGCGATGCGGTCGCCGCTCTGAAGGACGACCCGTTCTTCCGCGAAAAGTTCGGAGCAGAGTTCGTCGACTACTACACCCACATCAAGAACGCCGAGATCGACCGCTTCCTGGCCGAAGTCACCGACTGGGAACACCGCGAATATTTCGAGATGTTCTGAGCACGGCAATCGACCTCGATCATTCCGCGCGAGGTAGCGGCGTGAAGCCTAATGCGCCTCCGGCCGCAAGCGCAAAGGCGTTTGACGCCGGACCGGTCGCCCTGCGGGAGTCCGGCTGACGCAGGCCGGACCGTGTCACTCCCGCGCGCAGCGCCGAATTGGCGGGGTTCGACGCGACGAGACGCCCGGCACTCCGCGCGTAGATGCGACGAAGCGCGGCAAACCGCTGGTTTCCATTCCGTGCAATCAGCTGCTCGTCGGAGTCCGGCCGATAGATGACATCGCAACCGCCGACCAGCGTGGCCGGAGCGCGGT
Source organism: Bradyrhizobium sacchari (assembly GCF_002068095.1). Taxonomy (GTDB): domain Bacteria; phylum Pseudomonadota; class Alphaproteobacteria; order Rhizobiales; family Xanthobacteraceae; genus Bradyrhizobium; species Bradyrhizobium sacchari. The sequence goes on from NZ_LWIG01000001.1 coordinate 376,438, forward strand.
AACCCAATGGATTGCCCTCATTGTAGGTGAGATCTGCAAGGTTGGTTGCAAGCAACTCAATTCCGTGCAGGCCAATTGCCGAACCGCGCGCAGCCTTGACCTCGACCGTTCGCACCTGCGGATTGCAGCGCGATCTCGCCTGGGGATATTCCTGAACGGCCGCGCGAGCATACGACAGCACTTCGCCAGTCTCATAGACACGGTCGATGACGAGGCGCTGGACGTTTTCGGCCAGAAGAGCCTTGTTGACGAGGTGCGCGCCGGTCACCGGGGACGGATCGAACGCAAGCACCTTTGCGATCCGCGGGCCGCCCGACTTGGTGGCCAGTGCGACGAATTGGGCAAGTCCGGCGCCGAGAGAATGCCCTGTCGAAACGATCTGCGGTTTCCTCGCCGCGCGCTTGTAGCAATCCAGGTTCTGGATCTGCTTCATGATCGTGTCGACGTTGCGCTGCAGTTGTTGATAATAATCGTCATAGGGCGAGCCGAACCGGCTGAAATTCGAGAACCAGTCGCCTCCGGACAGCCCCACGGTACCGCGGAACGCAATGCTCACCTCGCTGCAGGAACGGCCGGCAGCCGCGCGCGTGCGCGCCCATACCTGGTATGTCGGGCCGCTGCCGAAATTCCAGCCGCGCCTCGCATAAGCTGCCTTGCACGCTTCATCCGCCCAATCGATGCAATCGAGATAGGAGTCGCTGCCAAACTGATAGCGCCAGGGCTTGAAGATTTTTCGCGCGTGCTCCCTCAGGTCCTCCTGCGATGCAGGGATCGCATTCTGCACCGCGTAATCGACTTCCTCGCCGAGGCCGGCATCGCGCATCGTGTTCAGCGTGCCGACAGGCTTGTAGGCGGCGGACGACTGGATGGCATAAGGCAAATAATAGTCGGCATATCTGTAAACATAGGCCGCCAGGATATCGGGATCACTATTGGACTGGGCCCAGGCCGTCTGGACGGCCGAACACCAGATAGCGGCCGCCGCGCTGGCAAGAATGAGCGGGAATGCTGCGAAACGAAATCGCATGGCAACATCTCCAAATATCAACGACAATCTATGGCTGCATGAGACCATAGCCGCGCTTTCTTGACAATATCGAGAGAGAGCCGACGACGGGCGCCGGCCGCGACAGTCAGCCCATGGGACGGGGAGCCTGTCTCCTCGCGCGCAGCTCGATGATCACCGCAACAATCGCATAGACAGCGAATATTCCGATCGCGATCGGAGCCCCTTCGATGATCCTCCAGCCCAGGCTGACCACCTTGTGGGCTGCACCGCCGACGTCGTTGCCATAGACGAAGCAATCGCCCACGCCTCCCTCATTGGGTGAGCATTTGGGATTGACGAGATGGCTGATCGACAGCATTGGGCCGAAATAGGGGACGAATGCACAGATCAGGCTGACCGCGAACGCCAGCAGTAATCGGGTCCATAGCCGGAGCCAGCCCAACGTGATCAGCCAGCAGCAGGCCGCCAGCCATAGCGCGGCAAGCCCGTCTCCAAAGCGAGAGCCCACCAGGAAGCCCGCCTCCAGCGCATGACGGATGATCTCTGCGGCAGAAGAGCCGACGGGACAGCCGGTATCGCTGCCGGGACGGCATCCCGACAGTCCGGCGAAGAGAGAGGTGAGCAATATCACCAGTTCCGGAACGAAGGGGAAGACGACGAGCAGCAACAAGCCCGCTCTCCAGCGGAGACGATGAGAATTCCCGTCAGGTTGCGATGTCATGCTGGCGCGGTGACATTTTCCCAAATGATCTTCCGCGAAGACCCCCAGCCTTTACTACCTCTGATATGGGCTGATCGCAACGGACATCGTCTGGTTCGCGCGATCGGCGCAGGACGCCGCAGCCGCCGGCCTCACGCATGCGTGAGACGATTTCGTCGCGGCCCGCCTCGACGAAATACCGGCAAGCTCCACGAAGCCATTTTCGTTATCCGGCGAAAACCGCCGGAAAGACGACGGGTCTAGACTTTCGTCCGATGATCAACAACGGAGTTCGGTCATGTGGGGTCAATTGTTCAGCCTGATCTATCACCTGTCCTGCCGGACCACCCTGATCGAGATCGGTACGCACCGCCTCGCGCGCTAGCGGCGGGGACCTGCGTATTAGGTAAGACGGACTGACCAGATGACGGGGTTGCCATGCGCAAGCTGATCCTGATCGCAGCGATCTCGCTGCTCGCAACGGAAGCGTATGCCGGCGGCCCGCGCAGCCTGAGCCTGGCGGCAAGCAATGCCAGCCAGCAGGTAATGGAGCAGCCGGCTACCGCAGCGGCGGCGCCACAGACCAATCAAGCCCCGTCGGCACAGCTCCCAACCAATGTGCGGACGGCAACGACTGGACCAACGTCAACGCCGACGACGGCGCCAGCGACAGCGCCGGCCGCCACAACGCCCGCCCAGCCCGCTGCAAGGCCGGCGGCGACTACGACAGAAACCGCCAAGCCGAAGCGCCGGCAGCCTTCCACCGAGGCGCGCGTGATCCGCGAGCTGCATCGGCACGGCATCTATTGGTGAGAGATCAGGTCTGTCTCTTCAGTCATTGCGAGCGCTGCTGGAGCGGTGCTCAAATCCCCAGATACTTATGCTGCAGATCCGGCTCCGCCATCAGTTCGTTGGATGTGCCGCTCCACACCGTCTTGCCGCGCTCGATGATGTAATGGCGGTCGCAGATGCGGGCGAGGTGGTCGACGTTCTTGTCGACAACAAGGATTGACTGGCCCCGGCTCTTGAGCAGCGACAGGCAGTGCCAGATTTCTTCGCGGATCAGCGGCGCGAGGCCTTCGGTCGCCTCATCCAGGATCAGGAGTTTTGGATTCGTCATCAGCGCGCGGCCGATCGCGAGCATCTGCTGCTCGCCGCCGGAGAGCTGGTTGCCCATATTGGCGGCGCGCTCCGCCAGCCGCGGGAACAGCGAGTAGATCGCAGCCAGCGTCCACGGATTCGGGCTGCCGAAGCGGTCGGCGGCGGCTGCAACCAGGTTCTCGCGCACGGTGAGATTCGGGAAGATCTGCCGCCCCTCAGGCACGAGGCCGACGCCGAGTTTTGCGATTCTGTAGGACGGCAACTGCCGCACTTCGGCGCCGGCAAAGCGGATCGCACCGGAGCGTGCAGGCGTGAGCCCCATGATGGAGCGGATGGTCGTGGTCTTGCCCATGCCGTTGCGGCCCATCAGCGAGACCATCTCGCCCGAGCTGATCGACAGCGACAGGCCGAACAGCACCTGGGACAGGCCGTAGCAGGTCTCGATGCCGTCAACCTCGAGCAGCGTGTCAGCCATGGTGCGTCACCACATGCTGGTCGCCGAGATAGGCGCGTTTGACATCCTCGTTCTGGCGAATCGCGGCGGGATCGCCGGAGGCGATGACGCGGCCATAGACGAGCACTGAGATGCGGTCGGCCAGCGCGAACACCGCGGGCATGTCGTGCTCGACCAGGACAATCGAAACCTCCTTGCGCAGCTCCTGGAGCAGTTTCACCATGCGCTGCGATTCAGTCACGCCAAGGCCCGCCATGGGCTCGTCGAGCAACAAGAGCTTCGGCTTGCTCGCGAGCGCAACCGCAAGCTCGAGCTCGCGCCGCTCGCCATGGCTGAGCCTGTTCACCACGACATCGGCGCGGTGGGAAAGACCAACGCGATCGAGCGCGGCGTGGGCGGCATCGCGCAGGCCCTTCTCCTTGCGTGCGTCGGCGAAGAAGCGGAACGAGGTGCCGGCATGCGCCTGCGCCGCCAGCGCGACATTATCGGCGGCGGTGAAGTCGAGCAGCAGCGAGGTGATCTGGAACGAGCGGGCGAGGCCCAGCGCGCAGCGGCGGTAGGCCGGCAGATAGGTGATGTCGCGTCCCGCCAGCGAGACGCTGCCGGAATGCGGCTCGAGATGCCCGGTGAGCTGGCTGATCAGCGTGGTCTTGCCGGCGCCGTTCGGGCCGATGATGGCGTGCAGCTCACCGCTGGCGACGTCGAGCGAGACGTTGTCGGTCGCGACGATGCCGCCGAAGCGGCGCACCAGCTTTTCGACGCGGAGCAGAGGTTCAGCCACGGCCAGCCCTCCCGAGCATGCCCATGATGCCGCCGCGGCCGAACAGCACGATCAGCAGCAGCAGCGGCCCCATGATCAGCGCCCAATATTCGGTGATCTGCGACAGGAACTCTTCCAGCAGCAGGAACACCACCGCGCCCATGACCGGGCCGAACAGCGTGCCCATGCCGCCCAGGATCACCATCACCATGAGGTCGCCGGAACGCGTCCAGTACATCACGGCCGGGCTGACGAAATCGGTATTGTTGGCGAGCAGCGCGCCGGCAAGGCCGCACATCGTCCCCGATATGACGAAGCAGACCAGCTGGTAGCGTTTTGCCGGAAAACCGATCGCCTGCATGCGCTGCTCGTTGGAGCGCAGGCCCTGCACGACGAGGCCGAAGCGCGAATTGACGATGCGCCAGATCAGGAAGATCACGCCAAAGAGACAGGCCAGGCAGAGATAGTAGAACTGCGTGCGGTTCGACAGGTTGATCAGCCCGGAGAAGTCGCTGCGCTTGTAGACGGTGAGTCCGTCGTCACCGCCGTAGCGCGCGAGGCCCGAGGCGACATAATAGGCCATCTGCGCGAAGGCGAGCGTGATCATGATGAAATAGACGCCGCGGGTGCGCAAGGAGAGCGCGCCAATCACGAGCGCATAGATCGCGGAGGCCGCGAGCGCGACCGGGAACTGGATGAAGCCGCTTCCGACTCCCTCCTGGGCGAGCATGCCCACGGCGTAGCCGCCGATGCCGAGATAGGCGGCGTGGCCAAAGCTCATCATGCCGCCAAAGCCCATGATCAGATTGAGGCTCGCCGCCGCCAGCGCCAGGATGACGATGCGGGTGAACAGCGTCAGGATGAAGACGTTCCCGCTAAGCTGCGAATAGAGCGGCAGCAGCACGAGGCCCGCCAGCATCAGGGCCGTGACGGCCTTGCTCACAGTCAAACTCTTCATCGACGGTTGGCCGGAAACAGCCCCTCCGGCCGCACCACCAGCACGATCGCCATCAGGAGATAGATCAGCATGGACGACAGCGCGGGCGCGGCGGTGGAGGCAGCGGCGCCGCTCAGCACCTGCCNGCAGCAGATTGGGCAGAAAGGCGCGGCCGAGCGTGTCGATCATGCCGACGAAGATCGCGGCCAGGAACGCGCCGCGGATCGAGCCGATGCCACCGATCACGATGATGACGAAGGCGAGGATCAGGATGTTCTCGCCCATGCCGATCTGCACGGTGAGGATCGGCGCCTGCATCAGGCCGGCAAGGCCGGCGAGCGCGGCCCCCAGGCCGAACACCAGCGTGTAGAGCAACTTGATGTTGATGCCGAGCGCGCCGATCATCTCGCGGTTGGAGGCGCCGGCGCGGATCAGCATGCCGATGCGGGTGCGCATCACGCCGAGATAGAGCATCAGCGCGACCAATAGCGCCACCGCGATGATGGCAAGTCGATAGGCGGGATAGTGAATGCCGGGCAGGATCGGCACCGGCACGGTGAGCCAGGCCGGCAGCGGCAGCGCAAGGCCGGCCGGGCCCCAGATCAGCCGCACGGCTTCATTGAAGAACAGGATCAGCCCGAAGGTCGCAAGCACGTGGTCGAGATGGTCGCGGCCGTAGAGATGCCGCAGCGCGGTCACTTCGAGCACGATGCCGAGCACGAGCGTGGCGCCAAGCGCCATCAGCGCGCCGAGCAGGAAGCTGCCGGTCCAGGCCGCAAAGGTCGCGGCGAAATAGGCCCCCATCATGTAGAGCGAGCCGTGCGCGAGGTTGACGAGATCCATGATGCCGAACACCAGCGTCAGGCCGGCGGCGAGCAGAAACAGCAGCAGGCCGAACTGCAATCCGTTCAAGAACTGTTCGACGACGAGCAGCATCAAAACTCTTTCAGGCGCATGCAGCGTCGCGCCGATGTTCGAACACAGTCGCCATCAGTGAAAGAGCTCCCCCTGCCTATTCAAGGCCGAAAAATGGGTAATGGCAGTATCGTTCCGAGGCAAGAGCGATTCCACATCTAACATGCACTTTGTTGCATCCGGGCACATGCGGCCGGGATGCGCCTCGCAATGCAAAAAGGCTGCCGCGCAGGATGGGGCAACCTGCCGCACCCAAATGACATTACCCTCCCCCCGGTTGCGGGGAGAGGGTGCGAACGTCGTTGAATGAAGGAAGGATGCGTCTAGTGCGACGTCAGCTGCTGGGGAAAATCGTCCGGCCCGGCGAGCACGCTGTTGACCGTCGAGGCCTCCAGCGCCGCCATCCGGAACAGATAGGCGAGCGTCGTTAGGCCGGAGTCGTCCGCCATCTGCGCCAATTCGAGCGCCATGTCGGACATGTATCCGAGGTTCTCGTCCTTCGTTAAGGCCATGATCTGGCTGTCCCGCATCATGTTCGACATCTCAGGCGCTCTTTCGTTGCGCGGTGGCGAGACCGCAGAGGTTGGCACGGGCGACGGCGTCCAGACGGGAGCCGTGCTGGCGCACGATCGAAGTCATGCCGATGCGATCATGCAGGGCATCGAGCGTCTCCCGGCGAATATCGATGGTGGCCGCCATGGTCCACGCATTCTCCACCAGCGCCGGCAGGCCGAGCGGCTTCACGACGAAGCCGGCCTCGTGGAAGCGCGGCAACCACCAAGTTTCCATGATCGCGCTGACCTGCGCAATTCCCTGATTGAGGCAGAACTCCTGCACCGCCGCCATCAGTTGCAGGTTGAGAGCGCCGTCGCGGCGATCGCGGACGACGAAGTAGCGTGACCATTCCCAGATCAACGGATCCACGGGGCAGCCGCGGATCGCAGCCAAATGCGGGAAGACGTCGCTCATCATTGAAGGCTTGGTCGTCGGATAGAGCCGATGACCGCCGACGACACGCCGGCCCTCCAGCGCAAGCAGGTAGACGGTATCCTCGTCGTCATAGGAATCGATCTCGCGGCCATCGGGCCGTCGCAGCGTCTCCCAACGCCGCTCATCGACGAAGATGTCGTGGCGCAACCGGAAATGCTGTTCGAGAACGTCTTCGTAAAGGTGGCGATTTATCGAGGAAATTGCGTGAATCATGAAAACCCCCATTCAGCCTCAATGGGGGCAGAATCTGCGAAAAGACGCAGGTTCGATATTGGGAAATTTCCCAGTACGTCGCTTAGGGATTGATGATCTTGCCGCGAATCGCCAGGGCCACCGCATGCGTGCGGTTGACCGCACCGAGCTTGCGCGCGGCGGTTGCAAGATGCTCTTCGGCCGTGCGCTGCGTGATGTGCAGGATCTCGCCGATCTCCCAAGCCGACTTGCCCTGCGAGGCCCATGAGATCACCTCGCGTTCGCGCGGGGTGAGACGCGTCGTTGGATACGGTGCCGGCTGGAGCAGACGGCGGATGTGATCAAAGCCGTACATCGCCATCAGGTGCAATGCCGGCTTGCTGCGGGGATTGAGATCGAGATGGACGCCGCCGAGCGACACCGCGGCTTCATAGCCGGTGAGCCCGTGGATCGGCACGATGAAGCCACGCGACATGCGAAAATCGGTGGCGCGGTTCATCACCTCGGCCGCATTGGGCTCGAGCTCGGCATCATAAGGGGCTTCCGACCACTCGAACGGGTTGACCGATTGCCGGCACAGCCGCACCACAGGATCGAAGCGGTCATAGTTGTTCTGGGTATACAGGCTGAACCAGCCCGCGGGCCAACGCTTCGCGAGCACCATCTGCGCAAAGCGCTGATCGGGATTCGGCAGGCCTGTCACGATGATGGTTTCGAAGCCAAAGCGACCAAAGGCCGATTCAAGCGCGCTCATCGCATCCGGAACCTTGCGATAGGTCCCCAGACCTTCAATGAAGTCGAGCGCCTCCCGGCCATAGTCTACGGCGGACATCGGTGCCTTTCCTGACTTGCACCGTCCCGTATAACACGTATTCGAGGGCTGCCTCAATTCGCTGGTCCCGTAGTTTACCGGTGACGACCTGCTCCGAAGCCGTAATCTACTTGTGGAAGAAGTGACCTCAAGTTACACCTCAAGGCGTAGAAAGCGGGAAAACCACGATGGACGACGAGAACATCGCCCTCAACAGCGTGCTCGGCCTGGAATTGAACCGCGTGTTTTTCGCCGTGCGCGAGACGGCAAACAAGCAGAAGATCATCGAGTTCGCGCGCGAGGTGCTGCAAAGCGAGCGCGCGGAGTTGGTGGACAGTATTTTGCCCGAGGGTCCGGCGAGCTAGCACGTCGTCGCAGCAAACGACGCCGATACAACAGATCGCGCGACGCCGTCGTCCTTCCATTTGAACGCGCAGATTTTAGTCGAAACACTCTGACCGCGAAGTTCAACTTTCCTTCTCCCCTTGTGGGAGTGGATGAACCCAGCACGCGAGCGGCTGCACCATCCCACCACATCGACGCACTTGCCGCTGGATGACATAACGCCTCTCGTGAGATGATCGTCGCCACGATCGTCTTCCGGATGCCAGGGATATTTCAGGACCATGATGACGCTGCGCCAGGTTGAAGTGATCCGTGCCGTGATGGTGACGGGCACCATCGGCGGCGCGGCGAAGCTGCTGAACGTCTCTGCGCCGGGAATCAGCCGGCTGGTCAAATACACCGAGCGCTCGCTCGGCATCCGCTTCTTCCAGCGCCAGAACGGCCGCTACTTCCCGACGCCGGAAGCCGAGAACATCTTCGAGCAGATCAACGGCGTCTATAAGAAGGTCGACGATCTCTCCGAGATCATCTCCAAGATCGGGCGCGGCGGCCTCTCGGAATTGCGCATCGGCTCGGTGCCGAGCATCTCGCAGGTCATGGTGCCGCGCGCGATCGAGCGCGTCCGCCGCCGCTATCCCGATCTCGGCATCGACATCAACATCCTCAAGCTCGAGGAGGCCATCGACTATCTCCTGCTCGGCCGCGGCGAGTGCGTCGCGATGAGCTACAGATTGGAGCATTCCGGGCTCGACTTCATGCCGCTCGCCTCGGGCGAGCTCTATTGCATCGTGCCGACGGGCCACGAGCTCGCCCGCCGCAAGCAGGTTTCGGCCGCCGAGATCACGCGCTATCCGCTGATCGGCATCGACCCGAACGACCCCTATGGCCGCATCATGGCCGAGATGTTCGCGCGCCACCGGCTCGACTACAACATCACCATCCGCGCCCGCTTCGGCACCACGGTCTGCGCGCTGGTGAAGGCGGGGCTCGGCATCGCCATCATCGACCAGTTCACGGTCGCCCATGGCGGCTATCCCGGCATAGAGCTGTTGAAGATCACCGAGCCGACGCGGTTCGACACCTATGTCGCCGTGAAGCGCGGCGCGCCGCTGTCGCTTCACGTCGAACATTTCATCGAAGCCCTGCGTGCCGAGATGCGCGCGGTCGAGCCGTCGCGCGACAACGGCAAGGCCGCTCCGGCACGCGGACGCAAGAAATAACACGATGTTAGGTTTGCAGGACAAAAGGGTAATTGTGTTAGGCGGGGGAAAGATTATCGTCCCCGCGGAAGCCCCTTGGAATTGCGCGGATTTCCCCGCTAATGGCCGGGACCGAACGCTCTCAACGAGACGATGGCAAACCATGTCAAAGCGCGGATATCCCGCCAGCAAAAAGCTCCTCACCGGCCTGATCGGCGCGCCGATCGCGCATTCCGCGTCGCCCGCGATGCATGAGCGCGCCGCCGAGGCGCTCGGCCTGCGCGGCCACTACCAGCTCATCGAGGTGGCCGGCGCCGGTGCCGCCGGCCTCGCCATGATGCTGGAAGGCGTTCGGCGGCTCGGCTTTGCCGGCGTCAACGTCACCTTCCCCTACAAGGAGGCGGTGGTCCCGCTGCTCGACGAGCTGGCACCGGCGGCGGCGGCCATGGCGGCGGTCAACACCGTCGTCGTCAGGAACAGCCGGTTGATCGGCCACAACACCGACACGACGGGCTTTGCGCGCGCGGTCGCGCCGCTGCTGGCCGCTTCCGGAAATGCAGTGGCCGTGATCGGCACCGGCGGCGTCGGCAAGGCGATCGCCTTTGCGCTGGCAAGCCTGAAGGTGGCCGATCTACGAATATTCGACAGCGAGCCGGCGCGCGCCGAAAGGCTCGCCACGCTGCTGACCGGGCATGGCGGCGCACGGGTAGCCCCGAGCGTGGAAGACGCGCTTGACGGTGCAACCGGCCTCGTCAACGGCACGCCGGTCGGCATGCTGCCGAACCGGGACACGCCGGTCCCGGCGTCGCTGCTGCGCGAAAACCTGTGGGTCGCAGACGCCGTCTATTCGCCGCTGATCACGCCGCTGCTGGCCGCGGCGCGGGCCAAGGGCGCGAAGATCATGACCGGACGGGAGCTCGCGATCTATCAGGCGGCCGATGCGTTCGAGCTGTTCACCGGCCTTGCCCCATCGACCGAAGTGATGGGAGAGGCATTCGACGAGGTGATGGCGGCACGAAGTTCGGCCTATCACGCGGCGTAACGGAAGCGGCCGGACACAAGGCCGCGGACAACATCAACGAAAATGGGAGGAGAGATCATGAAATCAACCATTCTGGCGGGCGCCCTGCTTGCGTTCGCGACGGCAACCGGCGTCCACGCCCAGGCGATCAAGCTCGCTGACGTCGCCGAGCTGTCGGGCGGCGGCGCCACCGTCGGCACCAACTGGAAGAACGGCATCGACCTCGCGATCGAGGAGATCAACGCCAAGGGCGGCGTGCTCGGCCGCAAGCTCGAAGTCACCCACGCCGATTCGCAGTCCAACCCCGGCGTCGCCCGCGCCCAGGTGCAGAAGGCGCTCGACGCCGAGCCCTATGTGCTGCTCGGGCCCGGCTATTCCGGCTCCGTGAAGGTGACCGCGCCGCTCGCGGCCGAAGCCGGCATCGCGCAGATCATGGGCGGCGAAGCCGCCGAGCTGACGCAAGCCGGCAACAAGTTCCTGTTCCGCACCTCGTTCGGCCAGCAATCCTCGATGCCGAAGGTCGCAAAGTACATCCACGACGAAATGAAGGCGAAGACCGTCGCGGTGGTCTGGGTCAACAACGATTTTGGCCGCGGCGGGCGCGACGTCGTGGTCAAGGAGCTCGACCGGCTCGGCTCCAAGGTGATTGCCGATCTGTCGACCGAAGCCGGCCAAGCCGACTTCGCCGCCGATGTCGGCAAGATCAAGGCTGCCAATCCAGACGCCGTGTTCGTCTATCTCAACGAGGAAGAGAGCGCGCGCATCCTGAAGGAGCTGAAGCGCCAGGGCGTCACCGCGCCGCTGATGGGCGAGACCACGCTGATCGGCCAGAAGGTGATCGAGCTGGCCGGCGACGCCGCCAACGGTGCGCGCGGCCATGTCGGCCTCACAACGGACGCGCCGGTCGATCTGATCAAGGCATTCCGCGAGAAGTTCTCGAAGAAGTACAATTACGTTCCTGACCATAACGGCCTGAAGGGCTACCTCGCCGTCTACATGGTGAAAGCCACCACCGAGAAGATGGGCAAGGTCGATTCCAAGGCCTTCGCCGACACGCTGCACGGCCTGACCATCAAGGCCGCGGACGAGCCGGGCATCCTGATGGACGTCACCTTCAGCGACACCGGCGATATCGACCGCCAAAGCTTTCTGGTCGAGGTGGTCGAAGGCAAGCAGGTCGTGAAGCAGGTGCTGCCCAAGGTGAAGTGAGGCGCCGCCCTTCTCCCTCGCCCCGCTCTTCGCGGGGAGAGGGAGACGAGAGAGCGGGCCGAGGGACACGAGAGGGGTACATGTCCAATCTGTTCGATCTTCTGGTCGCAGGACTTGCCACCGGCGCGATCTATGCGCTGGTCGCGGTCGGCTTCACGCTGCTGTGGCAGACCTCTCAGACCATCAATTTCGCGCAAGGCGAGTTCGTGATGCTGCCCGCGTTCCTGATGCTGGCGGCGATGCATGCGGGCGCGCCGTTCTGGCTCGCGATCATTCTCGGCATCCTCTTGTCGATGATCCTGCTGGGCCTCGCCTTCAAGATGCTGCTGGTCGACCCGATGATGCGCCATGGCGTGCTGCCGCTGGCGATCGCCACCATGGCGCTCGCGATCGGCATCAAGGAAGCGGTCAAACAGTTCTTCAGCGCGGAAGCTTCGCCCTTTCCCTCGATCGTACCGACCGGCGACATTTCCATCCTCGGCCATGCCGTCTCGCTGCAGAGCATCGGCGTCCTCGTCGTCGCCATTCTCGCCGTTCTTGGCCTGACCACGCTGCTCAATCGCACCTCGCTCGGCCACCAGATGCAGGCCGCGGCGCAGAACCCGACGGTGGCACGCATCATCGGCGTTCCCGTCGAGCGCATGATTCTCTTGACCTTCCTGATCAACGCCTTCCTGGTCGCGCTGGCCTCGCTGCTGATCACGCCAATCTACCTTGCGAAATTCTCCTCCGGCGAGGTGCTCGGCCAGGCCGCCTTCATCGCGGCGATCGTCGGCGGCTTCAACCAGGTGCGGGGCGCGATCGCCGGCGGCCTGCTGATCGGCGTGCTCGACAATCTCGCGGCCGCCTATGTCTCGACGCAGTACCGCGCCGCCGTGCCGATGATCTTCCTGATCGCCGTCATCCTGTTCCGGCCGCAGGGCTTGCTCGGCCGCGCCGAGGAGCGCACCGTATGAGCGCCTTCGCCAAACCGTTGAAGATCGCGCTCGGCCTTGCCGTGATCGCCGGCCTGATCTTGGTCCCCATGAACTTCAACCGCTACGGCCTGTTCATCCTGAGCCAATGGGCGGTGATGAGCATCGCCGCGATGGGGCTGAACCTCACGCTCGGCTATGCCGGCCAGGTCTCGCTGGCGCAGGGGGCCTTCGTCGGCATCGGCGCCTATGCCGCCGCGATCATGACGACCCATGGCTGGCCGTTGCCGGCGGCGATCCTGGTCGCGATTACCTTGAGCTTCGCGGTCGGCTGGGTGCTCGGCTATCCCGCGCTGCGCGTGCAGCACCACTACCTCGCCTTCGTCACGCTCGCCTTCTCCACCCTCGCCTTCCTGGTGTTCCGCAACGAGAGCTGGCTCACCGGCGGCATCTACGGGATCTCCAACATCCCTCGACCGCATATCTTCGGCATCGCCACCAACAAGCCGCTGCCGTTCTACTACGTCTGCCTCGGCTTGCTGGCGATCGTGTCGCTGGCGGTGTGGTGGCTGATCCGCTCGCCCTGGGGACGCGCCTTCATGGCGCTGCGCGAGAATCCCCTGCGCGCCCAATCGCTCGGCATCGACACGCGGCGCTACACGCTGATGGCGTTCGCGATCGGCTCGGCGCTCGGCGGCGTGGCCGGCGCGCTCTATGCGCCGCTGACGCAATATATCGATCCCGTCCCCTTCAACCTGTCGCTCTCGCTCGACCTGTTGATGATGGTGATCGTCGGCGGCGCCGGCTTCTATTTCGGGCCCTTCCTGGGCGCGATGATCGCGGTGCTGCTGCCGGAATGGCTGCGCTTCACCGAAGGCTACTATTTGATGCTTTATGCGGTCGCGGTGATGCTGCTCTTGATCTGGTCGCCGACCGGCATTCTGGGAATCCTCGATCGCACCATGGCGGCGCGGCGGACCAAGGCGGCCTCCGCGCTGCGCGCCGTCGCCAAGTCGCGCCTGGAGACGGTGCAATGAGCGCGGTCCTCGAAGTCACTGACATCAAGAAGAGCTTTGGCGGCATCCACGCAGTCAACGGCGTCAGCTTCGACGTGCGCGAAGGAGAGATCCTCGGCCTGATCGGCCCCAACGGCTGCGGCAAGTCCACGCTGTTCAACTGCATCCTCGGCCAGCTCACGCCATCGGGCGGCGAGGTCAAGCTCGACGGGCAGATCGTCACGGGCCTGCGCCCCTCCGAGCTCAACAAGCTCGGCGTCAGCCGCACCTTCCAGCTGCTGCAGGTATTCCCAAAACTATCGGTGCGCGAGAATTTGATCCTTGCGGGGCAGGAGCACCAGGGCAACATGGCCTCGCGCCTGGTCGGTCGCTCCGATGCGGGGCTGACCGGAGCCGCCAACCAGATGATCGGCTTCTTCAAGCTCGACCATCTCGCCGACGAGCCCGCCGGAGGCCTGTCCTACGGCCAGCAGAAGCTGCTCGATGCCGCCATGGCCTTCATGGGCGGCCCTCGCCTGGTGCTGCTCGACGAGCCCGCCGGCGGCGTCAACCCGTCGATGCTGGCGGATTTGAAGGAGCGCCTGGTCGCGATCAACCGCGAGAAGAACGCCACCTTCGTCGTGATCGAACACAACATGGAGTTCGTGATGTCGCTTTGCTCACGGGTGATGGTGATGGCGGAAGGCAAGGTACTGGCGATGGAACGCCCCGACGAGGTCCGCAAGAACCCCGCCGTGATCGAAGCCTATCTAGGGCATTGAGGAGCCGACCATGAGCGATCCGATTCTCTCGGTTCACAACCTCGTCGGCGGCTACGGCAAGATGACGATCTTGAACGGTACGACTTTTTCAGTGCCGGCAGCCACGATCACCACCATCATCGGCCCCAACGGTGCCGGCAAATCCACCGTGTTCAAGGCGATCTTCGGCCTGCTCAAGCTGCGCGACGGCAAGATCAATTTTGCCGGCCGCGACGTCACGAATTTGAGCCAGCGCGCGCTGCTCAACACCGGCATCTGCTACGTGCCGCAGGGCCGCAACATTTTTCCGGAGCTCTCAGTCCGCAGCAACATCGAGCTTGGCGGTGTTTCGGCCGGGAAAGGCATCGACCTGCCGAATCGGATCGAGGCTGCGCTCGACCTGTTCCCCGCGCTGCGGCGCAAATCGGCACAGCAGGCTTCGACATTATCGGGCGGCGAGCAGAAGCAGCTCGAGATCGCCCGATCGCTGCTGCTCGATCCGAAGCTCGTGCTGATCGACGAGCCCTCGATCGGCCTGTCGCCGCTGATGGTGCAGCAGACCTTCGACATCCTGAAGAGCTTGCGCGACCGCGGCGTCACCATCCTGATGATCGAGCAGAATGCGCGCTCGGCACTGGAGATCTCCGACATCGGCATCGTGCTCGAGCTCGGCCAGACCCGCATGGTCGACAAGGCGGAGCGCATCCTGAACGATCCGCGCATCGGACAACTCTTCCTCGGCGGCGCCATGGAGGAGAGTGCGGCATGAGCGCGCCAATGCGCATCGCGGTCGCCGGCGCCGGCCTGATCGGCCGTCGCCATGTCGCGCTGATCGAGACGTCGCCGGACTGCGTGCTGTCAGGCATCGCCGACCCCTCGCCTGCCGCGAAGGATCTCGCGGAGACACACAATGTGCCATGGCATGCGGATCATCGCGCGCTGCTGGCGCAGGACAAGCCCGACGGCCTCGTCATCGCCTCCCCCAACACGCTGCACCTG
>NZ_LWIG01000001.1:391761-432466 GCF_002068095.1 Bradyrhizobium sacchari
GGCGGGCGTGCCGGCGCTGATCGAAAAACCGGTGACGGAGACGGTTGCCAGCGCACAGCATCTGTGCGCCGCCGTCGGGCGAACCGGCGTGCCGATGCTGGTCGGTCATCACCGCCGACACAATCCGATCATCAAGGCCGCGCGCGCAGCGGTGACAACCGGCAAGCTCGGCCTGCTCACCGCCGTGGTCGGGTTGTGGCTGCTGAAGAAGCCCGACGATTATTTCGAGGTGGCGTGGCGGCGCGAGCAGGGCGGCGGTCCGCTACTCATCAACCTCATCCACGACATCGACAACCTCCGCTTCATCTGCGGTGAGATCACCGAGGTGCAGGCGCTGACCTCGAACAGGGCGCGCGGCTTCGCCGTCGAAGACACCGCGGCGCTGCTGCTGCGCTTTGCCAATGGCGCGCTGGGAACGGTGACCGTGTCGGACACGACGCCGGCACCTTGGAGCTGGGAACTGTCTTCGGGGGAAAACCCCGCTTATCCCAAGCAGGATCAGCCCTGCTACATCTTCTCCGGCACCGGGGGATCGCTGTCCGTGCCGAATATGGACCTGTGGTCCTACGCAGAGGAGCCCGGCTGGTACGCACCGCTGTCGCGCGAGATCATTGCGCCGCCCGCTTTCGATCCACTGGTCGAGCAGCTCCGGCATTTCTGCGCGGTCATCAGGGGCCAGGAACAGCCGTTGATCACGGCCGAGGATGCGATGGGAACGCTCGCCGTCGTCGAAGCCGTCAGCGAGGCCGCGCGCACGGGCCAGACAATCTCACCGGGGCGGATCATGGAGCAAGCAGCATGAACAAGCGCTCGATCGCGACCGTCTCTCTCTCAGGGGTACTGGACGAAAAGCTCCGCGCCATCGCCGCCGCCGGCTTCGACGCGGTCGAGATCTTCGAGAACGATCTGCTGTCGTTCGGCGCCGGTCCGCGCGACATCGCAAAGCTGTGCAAGGATCTCAATCTCGAGATCTGCGCGTTCCAGCCGTTCCGGGATTTCGAGGGCATGCCGGAGCCGCAGCGCACGCGCAATTTCGCGCGCGCGATGCGTAAATTCGATCTGATGCAGGAGCTCGGCACTGACCTGTTGCTGATCTGCTCGAACGTGTCGCCCGCCGCGCTCGGCGGCATCGACCGCGCCGCGGACGATTTTCGCGAGCTCGGCGAGCACGCCGCGAAGCGCGGCCTGCGCGTCGGCTACGAGGCGCTGGCCTGGGGACGGCATGTCAACGACTACCGCGACGCCTGGGAGATCGTGCGCCGCGCCGATCACCCCGCGATCGGCGTCATCCTCGACAGCTTTCACGCGCTGGCGCCGGGATTTCCCACCCGCGCCATGGCCTCGATCCCCGGTGACAAGATATTCCTGGTGCAGCTTGCCGATGCGCCGAAGCTCGAGCTCGACATCCTGTCCTGGAGCCGGCACTTCCGCTCCTTCCCCGGCCAGGGCGATCTGCCGGTCGGCGACTTCATGAAGGCGGTCGCCGCGACCGGCTATGCCGGGCCGCTGTCGCTGGAAATCTTCAACGACCAGTTCCGCGCCGGCTCAGCCGCGCAGACCGCGATCGACGGACTCCGGTCGCTGATCCTGCTGGAGGACCAGCTGGCACCGGACTGGCCGAAATTTGCCGGCGAGCCGCTCGCGCCCAAAGCCAAAAGCCGCGGCACCGGTTTCATCGAATTCGCCGTCAACGAGACCAAGGCGGGCGAGCTCGCCCGCTTGTTCTCGCAGCTCGGCTTCCGCAAGAGTGGCAAGCATCGCAGCAAGGCGGTCGAGCGCTGGTCGCAGGGCAAGGTCGAGCTCGTCATCAATTGCGAGACCGACGGTTTTGCGCATTCGCATTACGTTACCCATGGTCCCGGG
Organism: Bradyrhizobium sacchari; assembly: GCF_002068095.1. Lineage (GTDB taxonomy): Bacteria > Pseudomonadota > Alphaproteobacteria > Rhizobiales > Xanthobacteraceae > Bradyrhizobium > Bradyrhizobium sacchari. Next base: position 393,625 of record NZ_LWIG01000001.1, read on the forward strand.
GTTTGCGCGATCGCGCTCGATGTCGACGATGCCGGCCTTGCCATGCAGCGCGCCGAGACGCTGAAAGCGCGCACCTTCTACCAGCCGGTCGGGCCGGGCGAACTCGAGATCCCCGCGATCCATGGCGTCGGCGGCAGCCTCCTCTATTTCCTCGACCAGGCCGGCAAGAACTGGGACACCGATTTTGAACCAGTCGTGAGCGATGCAGGCGCGGATGCCCTGCTCGCCGTCGACCACATCGCGCAGTCGATGCCTTATGACGAGATGCTGTCCTGGCTCTTGTTCTACACCGGGATCCTCGACCTCAAGCGCCTGCCGCAGATGGAAATCGCCGATCCCAGGGGCCTCGTGCAGAGCCAGGCCATCATCAACGCAGACCAGAGCCTGCGCTTCGTCCTCAACGGCTCTTCCGCCAACCGCACGCTGCCAGCGCGCTTCATCTCGGAATTCTTCGGCTCAGGCGTGCAGCACGTCGCCTTCGCGTGCCAGGACATTTTCGCCGCGGTCGCCGCGATGCGCAGGCGCGGCGCGGATTTCCTGGATATCCCCGACAATTACTACGACGACATCGAAGCCAAATACGATCTCGCCCCCGAGCTGATGGCGCAGCTGCGCGCCAACCACATTCTCTACGACCGCGAGGGCGACAGCGAATTCTTCCAGGTCTACACCCACATCTTCGACGAGCGCTTCTTCTTCGAGATCGTCGAACGCAGGAACTATCAGGGCTTTGGCGCGGCGAATGCCGGCATCAGGCTGGCAGCGCAGGCGCGCGAAGTGCGGCCGTCGAGCATGCCGCGGGTGTGAACCCGCTCTCCTTGTGGGCTCTTCGCCTCTCCCCGCGCTCGTCCGCCGAAGCTTTAGCGAAGGCGGATGCGGGGAGAGGCCAGAATTCGAGCGCAGCTTGAATTCCGGGTGAGGGGGACTCTCCGCGAGTCACCTCGCAGTCAGGAGTAACGCTCCCTCAACACGTCATTGCGAGCGTAGCGAAGCAATCCAGAATCCCTCCGTGGAAAGACTCTGGATTGCTTCGCTGCGCTCGCAATGACGATGTGATGAGTAGTCGCGAACTTAACGTCTACCGCCCCCGCGGACACCCCCCTCACCCTGACCCTCTCCCCGCAAGCGGGGAGAGGGGAAGAGCATCAGCCTCACTTCATCTGGCACTTGTCGTGGAAACGATCCTGATCATTCTCCACGATCGTCGCGACCGTCTTCAGCGCGAGCTGGCCTTCGGCGTCCTTGACCACGTCCTGAAGATAGAAGCTCTGCACCGGGATGTGGTTCTTGCCGTACTTGAACGCGCCGCGCAGCGACTTGAAGTTGGCCTTCTCCATCTCGGCCTTCATCGCGTCCTTCTTGCTGGTGTCGCCCTTCACCGCGACGACGGCGCTGTTGATGAGCTGGGCGGCGTCATAGGTCTGGGCACCGTAGTAGGTCGGACGCAGTCCGGGATACTTCTTGCGATAGTCGGCAACGAAGCGCTTGTTCTGCTCGTTGGGCAGGTCATTCACCCATTCCTGCGCGCCGGGAACGCCGAGCGCGTTCTCCTTCTGCAGCGGCAGCGAGAGCTCGTCGACGGTGAACGCCGTATAGAGCGGCATCGTGCTCTTCAGCCCGGCTTGCGCATATTGGTTGAGGAACTGCACGCCGGCAGCACCGGGATAGAACACGAAGATCGACTCGGCGCCGGAAGCGCGCGCCTTGGAGAGCTCGGCGGAGAAGTCGAGCTGGCTCGGCCACACGGTGTATTCTTCGCCCTTGATCTCACCCTTGAAAGTGTTCTTGAGGCCCGCGAGCATGTCCTTGCCGGCCGCGTAGTTCGGCCCGATCAGGAACACGCTCTTGACGCCCTTCTGATTCATGTAGAGGCCCATGGCCTGCGGCGTCTGGTCGTTCTGCCAGGAGGTCGAGAACACGTAAGGGCTGCACAACTCACCGGCGAGCTGCGACGGGCCGGCATTGGCCGAGATCAGGAAGGTCTGCGAATCCACCGCGGTCTTGAGCGAAGCCAGGAGGACGTTCGACCAGATATAGCCGACGATGAAGTCGACCTTGTCGGACTGCACCAGCTTCTCGGTCTTCTGCTTGCCGATGTCGGGCTTCTGGCCGTCGTCCTCGTAGATCACCTCGACCGGCTTGCCGTCCATCTTGCGGCCCATATGGTCCAGCGCGAGTTCGAACGAGTTGCGCATGTCGTTGCCGATCACGGCGGTCGGGCCGCTGAAGGTCGAGACGAAACCGATCTTGATGGTGTCGCCAGCGAATGCCGGGTTTGCCAGCACCAGCGCCGCTGCGCCCGCCAGCCAGAATGACGTCCTCATAATCACTCCCCTCCTTGTATTATCGATCCCGAAAACGGGGTGATCGCCGCCCCGGGCCTGTCTCTATTGAACGCAAAATCTGTCGAGCCGCCAATGGCTCAGCGCCTGCCCCTGCACCATATTTCGCTCCAATCGGCGATGGCAAGAAATATAATTCTGCTCAATTTAGCCAAGGCTGCGGCGCTTTTTCGCGGCATGTCGATACACCCGGCCTATGCTGCGATTGATGAGCGCTATTGGACTGCGAAGCCCGATCCGCACTTAAATGAAGGTGAGAAGCAGCAAGATTCGAGGGTGCATCATGGCCGCAAATCCCCATCGCGTCGTCATCGTCGGCGCCGGCTTCGGCGGGCTGGAGGCGACCCACCGGCTTGCGGGCGCTCCGGTCGAGATCACGCTGATCGACCGCCGCAACCATCACCTGTTTCAGCCGCTGCTCTACCAGGTCGCGACTGCCTCGCTCGCGACCAGCGAGATCGCCTGGCCAATCCGGCACCTGATGCGCGACCGGCGGGAAGTGACGACGCTGTTTGCCACGGTGAGCGGCGTCGATGCCGACAGGCGCTGCGTGCTGATCGACGATGGCAGCGAGGTGCCCTACGACACGCTGGTGCTCGCGACCGGCGCGCGGCACGCCTATTTCGGCCATGACGAATGGGAGCAATTCGCGCCCGGCCTGAAGACCCTGGAGGATGCGACCACCTTGCGCCGGCACATCCTGGTGGCCTTCGAGCGCGCCGAGCGCGAGACCGATCCGGCGAAGCGTGCAGCGCGGCTGACCTTCGTCATCGTCGGCGCTGGCCCGACCGGCGTCGAACTCGCCGGCACCATCGCCGAGATGGCGCATCACACCCTGCCCGCCGACTTCCGCAACATCGACACCCACAAGGCGCGCGTCGTGCTGATCGAGGCCGGCCCGCGCGTGCTCGCCGGCTTTCCCGACGAGCTGTCGGCCTACGCGCAGGCCTCGCTGGAAAAGATCGGCGTCGAGGTCGTGCTGGGACAGGCTGTCACGGAGATCAACCGCGAGGGCGTGGTGTTCGGCGGCAAGTTGCTCGAGGCAAAGACGAGGATTTGGGCCGCTGGCGTCCGCGCCTCGCCCGCCGCCGAATGGCTGGGCGCCCCCAGCGATCGCGCCGGGCGCGTGCAGGTCGAGGCGGACCTCACGATTCCCGGCCATCCCGAGATCTTCGCGATCGGCGACACCGTCAATATCAACGCATGGGAGGGCAAGCCGGTGCCTGGCATCGCACCTGCCGCCAAGCAGCAGGGCCGTCATGTCGCCGAAACCATCAAGGCGCGGCTGCGCGGCGCTGCGACGGAACCGTTCCGCTACAAGCACGCCGGCAGCCTCGCCCAGATCGGCAAGCGCCTCGCGGTGATCGACTTCGGCAAGATCAAGCTGCGCGGCACCATCGCGTGGTGGATCTGGGGCATCGCCCACATCTACTTCCTGATCGGTCTGCGTCACCGCCTCAGCGTTGCCTTGAGTTGGCTCTGGATTTACGCGCGAGATCAGCGCGCGGCGCGGTTGATTACGCAGGGCAGCAGCAAGGTGGCGTAGGGACGGTCCTCTCCCTCTCCCCGCTTGCGAGGAGAGGGCCGGGGTGAGGGGGAGTCTCCGCGGGGTCGGTGAGAGTTTGGATCTGTCAATATTCCGCCATCGTCATTGCGAGCGCAGCGAAGCAATCCAGAGTCTGCCGCGGTGGGATTCTGGATTGCTTCGCTGCGCTCGCAATGACGTGTTGAGAGATCGCGGTTCCCGCAGGCATCTGGCTCGCGGAGAGCCCCCTCACCCACCGCGCTGCGCGCGTCGGCCTCTCCCCGCAGGCGGGGAGAGGCGAAAAGCAGCTACTTCACCAGCTCGCACCCACCTTCCGCCAGCGGGCGGAACGCCTGGTCCGCGGGAATCGTCGAGACCAGCTTGTAATAATCATAGGGATATTTCGACTCTTCGGGCTTCTTCACCTCGAACAGGTACATCGGATGCACGACGCGGCCGTCCTGGCGAATCGTGGTGTCGCCGAACAGCTTGTCCTTGCCCTTGAACGTCTTCATCGCCGGCACGACCTCCTTGGCGTTGTCGCTGCCGGTGGCCGCCACCGCGTTGAGATAGGCGAGGGTGGACGCGTAAACCCCGGCCTGGTTGCCGCTCGGCATCTTGCCGTTCATGCCGGGTCGCGCGGCAAAACGCTTGGCGAAGGCGCGGGTGTCGTCATCCATGTCCCAGTAAAAGGCCTCCATGAGCTGCAGACCCTGCGCGACCTTGATACCCATGCCGTGGACGTCGTTGATGAAGAGCAGAAAGGCCACCAGCTTCTGGCCGCTCTGCTGAAGCCCGAATTCGGCGGCCTGCTTCACCGCGTTGATGGTATCGCCGCCGGCGTTGGCGAGGCCGATCACCTGCGCCTTCGAGCTCTGCGCCTGCAGCAGGAAGGAGGCGAAATCGGAGGTGCCAAGCGGATGCTTGGAGGAGCCGATCACCTTGCCGCCATGCGACTCGATGTATTTCTGCGCCTCGGCCTCGATGCCCTTGCCGAGGGCGTAGTCGACCGTGAGGAAATACCACTCCTTGCCGCCGCGCGACATCATCGCGGCAGCGGTGGTATTGCCGGTCGCCCAGGTGTCGTTGACCCACTGGATGGTATTGGGCGAGCAGGCCTTGCCGGTAAGATCCGAGCTTGCCGTGGACGAGGCCAGGAAAGTCATGCGGCTGTCGCGCAGCAGCGAGTTGATGGAAAGACCGACGGCCGAGTTCGGTACGTCCACGATGGCATCGACACCTTCGACATCGAGCCATTTGCGCGCGATGGCATTACCGACATCGGCCTTGTTCTGGTGGTCGGCATAGACGATCTCGACCTTGATGCCCTTGCCGCCGCCGTTGAAATCCTCCGCCGCCATCCGCGCCGCTTCGACCGAGCCCATGCCGTTGGTATCCTGGAAGATGCCGGAGATGTCGTTGAGCACGCCGATTCGCACGACATTGTCGGAGATCTCGGCATTCGCCGCGCCGGTCACCAGGCTCGCGGCCAGCGCGAGCGTCCACTTCAGATGCTTCATCATTCCCTCCCCTGTATTTTGATTGCCGGTCGTTGCCGGCCAACCGAGATTCAGACCTGCCGTTCCGGCAGTCGCAGCACGAGCCCGTCGAGCTCAGGCGTGATGTTGATCTGGCAGGACAGCCGGCTGTTCGGCAGCCGCGCGGCGGCAGTGCCGTCGAGCAGCGCGTCCTCGTCGTCGGCCATCGCCGGCAGGCGTGCGAGCCAGGCCTCGTCGACATAGACGTGACAGGTCGCGCACATGGTGTTGCCCCCGCATTCGGCCAGGACGCCGTCGAGGCCGTGGCGGGTCGCGGCCTGCATGGCGCTCTCGCCGCCAGAGGTTTCGATGCGATCGGAGTTGCCGTCGGGATGGATGAAAGTGATGGCAGGCATCAAAACTCCTCGTCAGGCCGGGGTGATGGTGACAGGCAGGCTGTCGAGCCCGCGCAGCGTGTTGTTGAAACGGCGCTTGGGCTCGCCCGCGATCTCGATCTTCGCGATGCGGCGCGCCAGCGCGGTCAGCATCACCTCGCCTTCAAGGCGGGCGACGAGCTGGCCGACACACATGTGGATGCCTGAGCCGAAGCCGACATGGCCGGAGGTACGGCGGGTGATGTCGTAGCTGTCGGGCTTGTCCCAGCGCCGCGGATCGCGATTGGCAGCGGCAAGGAACATCAGCACCTTCTCGCCTTCACCAATCCTCGCGCCCGACAGCTCGACCTCGCGCGTGGTGGTGCGGAAGAAAGTCTGCACCGGGCTCTCGAATCGCACGGCCTCCTCGAAGGCACCGCGCGCCAGCGAGATATCATTGCGCAGGCGCTGCCACTGATCGGGAAAGCGAGCGAGGCAATAGACGGCCGCGCTGATGCCGTTGACCGTGGTGTCGAGGCCGGCCGAGAGCAGCGAGCGCACCAACAATGGCGCCTCGGTGGCCGTGATGGCACCCTCGTCGGCCTGCGCGTGGATGCATGCACCGAAGCCACCGGGGGCAAGGTTCTCGCGCTGGCACTGCTCGGCGACATAGGCCTGGTGCGGCATCGAACGTTCGATCGCCTCCTGGCGCAGCTGGTTGGGCGGACCGAAGGCGTTGAACACGACGCTCGCATAGGGAATGAGATGCTCGCGACCTTCGGGCTTAAGCCCGAGCGCATCGGGAAATATCGAGAGCGGATAGGCCTCGGCGAGGTCGGTGATCGCATCGAAGCTGCGCTTGTCCAGCAGCGCGTCGACCCGTTCCTCCGCCGCGGCGGCAAACCGATCGCGCACCTGCTTCATCACGGTCGGCGACAGCACCTTTGACAACACGGCGCGAGTGCGGGTATGCGCGGGAGGATCAGCCTCCAGGATCAGGCTCGGCGGCCGCCAAGGCGTCTCCTTCTTGAAATCGGACAGGCCGACGCCGCGGCCGGAGCAGAAGGTGGCGGGATCGTTCAGCACGGCATGAACCTCGGCATAGCGCGCCACGCCGTAGACCTTCCATTTGTCGAGATAGACCACCGGACCCGCCTCCCGCAGCAGCTCATGCGTGGGATAGGGGTCGGCAAAAAACATCATGTCGAAGGGATCGACGTCGAGATGCGGGACGCCTGATAAAGCGGAGCCGGGTGCGCTCATTGAAGTCCTCCCTCATTTTGATCTTGTGAAAGGGCGGCGCATGCCCTTAGGTCTTTCGGCACGCCGCGAGTCAGAAACCCGATATGCCGCCGTCTTCGACCAGAGCCCGCCAAAAGCCCGCGCCCGCTGATGCGGGGCCGACGCTCGATCTCGAGCGCTATGTGCCGGCCTTCATCACCTTCATCGCCAACAAGCTCTCGAACAGCGCGACCGCGTTCTATCAGAAGCAGTTTGGCGTCAACGTCACGGAATGGCGGATCATGTCGCTGCTGGCGATCGAGCCGGGCATTCCCGCCTCGCGCATCTGCCATGTCATCGGCTTCGACAAGGGACCGGTGAGCCGGACGCTCGCAGGCCTCGAGAAGCGCGGGCTGATCGCGATCCGCACCGATCCTAACGACGGCCGCACCCATTCGATCTCGCTGACCGCAAGGGGCCGCTCCACCCATGACAAGGTGATCGTGGCGGCATTCGAGCGCGAACGGCGCCTGCTGTCCTGCCTCAGCAAGGACGAGCGCGAGGTGCTGATCGACCTGCTCCGCCGCCTGCACGAAAATCTCGGCGCGGTAACGGATAGCTACACCTGACGCGCCGCGCCGCAGCTCCGTCGTTCCGGCGCCTTCAGGCATGCGCCCGCGTTTGCACGCGGCACCTCTCCTGCCGAGCATTGTTTCCTCCGAGATCGGACGCGGCAGTTCCTCCGCCGTCGTCCTTCCCTGGAACGGTTCGCATAAATTAGTTGCTTAGGCAACAAAAGAATCGGCAGGATATTGCGGCAGGATGGCTGGCTTAATTGGGCGGGGCTGTTTCACTCCCTCTCCCCGTTCTTACGTGGAGTGGGTTGGGGTGAGGAGCCTCTCTCCCCGGCAGAGATCGTTGTGAGACCTGTACCCCCTCACCCGGATCGCACCCGACGATGCGTCGCATCGCCAGGAGCGATCCGACCTCTCACCGCAAGCGAGGAGAGCTGAAGAGGGCGGGAGCTTGGGCGAGATCATCGACTGGCTACACCCCAACCCACTCCCCCGACGCATCGTCATTCAACCGCTTCACTGCTTCCGCTCGCCGCGTCAGCACGGCGCGCTGGTTGATGTAGCCCTTGTCGGTGATCTCGCCGCCGTCCACCGACGGCGGCTCGGCAAGCAGCAGCGCGCGCGTGGCATGGCCGGAAGAGTTGGCGCCCTGTTGCTTCAGCTTTGCGAGGCCCTGCGCGATCGCGCTGCGGACCTTGTCATGCGCCAGCACATCGCTCACGGCTGCCGTCTCGGGCAAGCCGGCATGAGCGCGGCAGGCCGCGATATTCGGGAACACCAGGAAGCGCACCTCGTCGCCGCCATGCCCCGACACGACGATGTCCTGCGCCAGCGGCGCCAGCGCGGCGATGCCGGCAACGCGCAGCGTGCCGACACTCACCCAGGTGCCGGAATTGAGCTTGAAATCCTCCGCGACGCGGCCGTCGAAGAACAGCCCGCGCTCGGGCCGCGCACTGTCGGCAAGCTTCACGGCGTCACCGATGAGATAAAACCCCTCATCGTCGAACGCCTGCTTTGTCAGTTCGGGCGCCTTCCAGTAACCGGGCGTGACATTGGGACCGCGCACGCGCACCTCCAGCTTGTCGCCTGAGGCGACGAGCTTCAGCTCCGTGCCGGGGATCGGCACGCCGATATTGCCGGAGCGCTCGGCGAGGAAATGACAGTCGGTCGCGAGCGGCGAGGTTTCGGTCGAGCCCCAGGCCGAGACCATCGGCAGCGCACGGCCGACGGTCGCGACGGAGAGCTCTTCGAGAGCATCCCAGAGATTCTGCGGCAGCGCTGCGCCGGCGTAGAAGGCGAATTTCACCTCGCTGAAGAAGCGGCGGCGCAGCTCCTCGTCACCGCGCAGCGCCGCGATCAGCATGTCGAAACCGCGCGGCACGTTGAAATAGACCGTCGGCATCACGCTTTTCAGATTGGCGAGCGACGTCGCAAACAGGCCCGGCGCGGGCTTGCCGCCGTCGATGTAGAGCGAGCCGCCATTGCGCAGCACGAGATTGAAATTGTGATTGGCGCCGAACGTGTGGCTCCAGGGCAGCCAGTCGAGGATGACGAGATCGCCGCGCCGCTGATCGAGAAAGGTCCAGGTCTGGGCCTTGGCCTGCTGGCTCGAGGTCAGCATGCGCTGGGTGTTGATGACGGCTTTCGGCGTGCCGGTCGAGCCGGACGTAAACAGGAATTTTGCGATCGTGTCGGGCGTGAGCGCCGCGAAGGCTCTTGTGACGTCCGGCGTCTCGGGCGTAGCTGCGATGGTGCGGAAGGCGAGCGCATCGGCATCGCCAGCATTGCCGCTGATGATCTGCGCGCTATGCAGCGGTTTGATCGCAGCCAGCGCCGCCGCGAACGGCCTGGTACCGGAAACATAGATCGCGCCCGGCTCGAGCAGCGCGATCATGCTTTTCAGCTTGTCAAAATCCTTCGACATCAGTGAGTAGGCAGGTGAGATCGCGGCCGAGGGAACGCCGACATGCTGGGCGGCTAGCGCAAGCAGCGCGTGATCGATGCTGTTGTCGGAGAGAATGACGACAGGGTGCTCCGCGCTAAGTCCCTGCGCCAGAATCCACGACGCTGCCGCGCGGACCCACCGCAGGGCAACTGCGTAAGTCATGGTGGCCCAGGGCGCATCGGCGCCATCACGCTCGGCGAGGAAGATCGTGTCGGGCGTCTGCCGCGCAAAATGCTCCAGCCAGTCGCCGACGCAGCGCGCACTCTGGCGCAGCGGCTCAGGCGAACGCAGCACGATGCTGCCGTCCGCGCGATGCTCCGCGGCGGTCTTGGGCGCTGCGAACAGGCTCGAAGCTTCACCGCGTGGGGCGGCTGTCATGGTTTCCTCCTCGCCCGCATCGGGATCGACGGCCGCCTCGTCCCGGGCTGCCTTGAACATAATGTTGGTCGGGGCAATTGTTGTCGTCAACAACAATCTTTCGCTCAGGCCGCCGAGGCGCTAAGGTTGGTCGGCAGGAGACTCGACGTGACCGCCACCGCAGCCCGCACTCCCCCCCGCAAACGAGCGAGCAACGGCGCTGCGCGGCGGAGCGAGGCCGACGAGATCGGCCTCGACGCGCTGGTCGGGCACGCCGGCTATGCGGTGCGGCGCTTCCAGATCTGGATCTTCCAGGACTTCGTCAGGACGCTTGGCGATGTCGAGATCAGGCCGACGCAATATTCGGTGCTGACGGTGATCGGCGCCAATCCCGGCCTGTCGCAGATGGCAGTGGCAAAGCGCCTCGGCATCGAGCGCGCCCGCTTGGTGCATCTGCTCGACAGCCTGGAGCAGCGCAAATACGTGAAGCGGATCAAGTCGAAAGAAGACCGGCGTTCCCATGCGCTGCACCTCACCGCACAGGGCGAGACGGCGCTGGCCAAGTTCAAGGGCTTGGCCGCCGAGCACGAGCGGAATGTCGAGGCCAAGATCGGCAAGGAGAACAGGGAGCAGCTGCTTCGGATCCTCGCAGGCTTCACCTGAGCCGGGCCGCCCAATATTTATGCAGATGCCCGTAACAGGGCGCTGGCACGTTGACCTGAAGTGCCGCCGAAACACCTCCCAACCCACTGATCCCGCGACAATATCCGGCAGGGCCGCCCTGCCCGGATTCTGTACACAATGGCACATCGCTTGCTTCAATCCGGGTGAAGCATGTTGCCGGAGTTTGGACGCCATGGGGGCTGAGCAGCCTGAAACGATCGCCGCGATTGTGGCCGCGCATCGCGCGGGCACGATGACGCCGGCAGAGACGATCGCGCGGACCTATCAGCGCATCCGCGATTACAACGATCCGGCCGTCTTCATCAGCCTGCGCGAGGAGAAGGACGCGATCGCGGAAGCCGACAGGCTCGCAGCCCGCGCGGATGCTACCAGCCTGGCGCTGTACGGCGTGCCGGTCGCGGTGAAGGACAATATCGACGCGCTGGGCTTTCCCACGACCGCGGCGTGCCCCGCCTTCTCCTACACCCCGACGCACGACTCGACCGCGGTGGAGCGCCTGCGCGCCGCGGGCGCCATCATCGTCGGCAAGACCAATCTCGATCAGTTCGCGACCGGCCTCGTCGGCGTGCGCTCGCCCTACGGCATCCCGCGCAACGCGATCCGCGAGGATCTCATTCCCGGCGGATCGAGCTCGGGCTCGGCGACCGCCGTCGGCGCCGGCCTTGTCCCGCTGTCACTGGGCACCGACACGGCCGGCAGTGGCCGCGTGCCGGCGATGCTCAACAACATCGTCGGACTGAAACCGAGCCTCGGCATGATCTCGACCGCGGGCCTGGTGCCGGCGTGCCGGACGCTCGACTGCATCTCGGTGTTCGCCTTGACGGTGGACGATGCCGCGCTCGCGCTGTCGGTGATGGCGGGGCCCGACCAGGCCGATCCGTTCTCGCGCGACCGGCCGCTGGGGCCGCTCACGCAATTCCCTGCGAATTTGCGCCTCGGCGTGCCGCGCAACGGACAGCTGATCTTCTTCGGCGACAAGAAAGCGGAAGCCGGCTATGCCGATGCGCTGAAGCGCTGGACCGCGCTTGGCGCCGATCTGGTCGAGTTCGATCTTGAGCCGTTCTACGAGACGGCGCGGCTGCTCTATGAGGGGCCATGGGTCGCCGAGCGCTATCTCGTGATCAAGAATCTGCTGGCGTCAGCGCCTGACGCAATCCATTCGGTCACGCGCGAGATCACTGCGGCCGGCGCGCGACTCACCGCGGCGGAGACCTTCTCGGCGCTCTATCGCCTGCAGGGCCTGCGCAAGATCGCCGAGCGCACGTTTGCCAATATCGACGCGCTGGTGCTGCCGACCGCCCCGACCGCCTACACGACCGCGCAGGTGCTGGCCAATCCGGTCGAGCTCAACAGCCGGCTCGGCACCTACACGAATTTCGTCAACCTGCTCGACCTCTGCGGCCTCGCCGTGCCGGCTTCGATGCGCAGTGACGGCGTTCCGTTTGGCATCACGCTGCTGGCACCTGCCGGACGCGATGCGCTGCTCGCCAGCATCGGACGCGTGTTCCATGCGGCTACGAAGCTGAGCGTTGGCGCCAAGGGCGTGGCGCAGCCCGCGCTCGCGGCGCTGCCTGCGGGCGGTGGCGACGATATCCCGATCGCGGTGGTTGGCGCACATCTCTCCGGTATGGCCCTGAACGGCGAATTGAAGGCGCTGGATGCAAAGCTGATCGAGACGTCAAAGACCGCGCCCGACTACAAGCTCTATGCGCTCAAGACCACGCCGCCGAAGCCGGGCATGCTGCGCGTCGAGGCCGGCAAGGGCGCGGCGATCGAGCTGGAGATCTGGTCGCTGTCGGCGGCTGCGTTCGGCAAATTCGTCAGCGCGATTCCCGCACCGATGGCGATCGGCACAGTGCGACTTGCCGACGGGCGCGGCGTGAAGGGATTCCTCGTCGAGCCGGAGGTGCTGGGCGAAGCGCGGGACATCACCGAGTACGGTGGCTGGCGGAAGTTCATGGCAGAGACGGCGTAGACGCCGACCGCACTCTCACGCCGATTTGCGCCACGCGGCTTCGTTCTTCTTCTCGTAGTCGTCGAATGCCTTGACGAGGCCGGACAGGACTTCGGCCGAGGTCTCGAACATCGCCGCGAGTTGCGGCTCGTCGACCTTGCGAATGTCTTCGCGCAGATGTGTCACCGTCTCCTGCAGACGCTGCTTCATCTTCTGGGTGTGATGCCGCGGATCTTTCTCGGAGGATGCCATCATGTTTCTCCTCATCGGACAGATAGGAGGAAACGATCGGGGCAAAGCCGGGTTCCTGGCAGTCGCCACCGCTGCGTCACCTCACAGTGAACGCGTAAAGGTCGGCCGGGAACTCAAACCGATACCGCGTAGATCTCGTACTCCCCGCGCACCAGCTCGATATGCGCGCGCATGGCGGCGGCGGCGCCCTGCTTGTCGCCCCGCATGATGGCGACGACGACGCGATCGTGCTCGGCCTGCGACTTGGCGAGACGGCCGAGGTTGCGGAACTGGGCGCGGCGGAACGGCTGCACGCGGACGCGTGTCGCGAGCGTGATCTCGGCGATGTAACCGTTCTGCGAACCGGCATAGATCGCGTTGTGGAAGCGCTCGTTGACCTCGTGGAAGCGATCGGGATTGCCGGTGTAGCTGAGGACCCGCAACTCTTCGTGGATGGCCTCGAGCCCGTGGCGCTCGGCCGCCGACATCCGCTCGGCGGCAAGGCCCGCGCACAGCGCCTCGAGTTCCGCCATCGCCTCGAACATGCTCTTCAGCCGCTCGATCGAAGGCTGTGCCACCACCGCGCCCCGATGGGGCCGTGCCTCGACCAGGCCGCTCGCTACCAGTTGCCGCAGCGCCTCGCGCACCGGCGTGCGCGAAACGTTGAAGCGCCGCGCGATGTCGGTCTCGTCCAGCGGCGAGCCCGGCGCCAGGGTTCCGCGCACAATCTCGTCGGCAAGCTGAAGACGCAACTCCTCGGCGCGCGTGACCTTCTGCAGCGAGGGCGGCGCGCGGTCGACGCGGGGCACCACCGGCTCGGCCGGCAGTGTCCCGGGCGGAAGGTCGTCAAGCGTCATACGGCCTCTTTCGGCTCGTCGATGATGCTGACATGAGCGGCGACGACGCGCCAGCCCTCCGGGAAACGAATCCACGTCTGCATCTGCCGGCCCACCTTGCCAGGCGCCGTGTCTCGATAGAACAAGGTGGAGGCCACGGCCGTGTCGCGGCCATAGCTGCTGATGACGGTTTTGGCGGTGCGCCGGTTCAGCCCGACCGGCGAGCGGCCGGCGCGGAAGCCGGAGATCGCCTCATAGCCATAGAGATTCTCGCCGATGCCGTAGCGCAGCGTGCGGGGATCGTTGCGGAACAGCTCTCCGAGCACGGCGACGTCGTTGCTGACGAGGGCCTGCTCATAGCGCTCGAACGCGGCTTTCACTTCCGCGATCACCTCGGGGAGATCGATCTCCATTTCAGAATCCTCTTATAGTCCCCTTGGGGCAGGCGCGGACACCACGCCCATCTGTTCCAGCGCGTACGCGACACGGAGCGCGACGTCCTCGCGCCAGGGCGCGGCGATGATCTGCACGCCGATCGGCAGCGGCTCGAGCGGCACCGGCACGGCAACCACCGGCAGGCCGATGAAGGAGATCGGCTGGGTGTGGATGCCGATATTGGCGCGCACCGGCAGCTCGACGCCGTCGAGATTGAAATTCACTTGGCCAAGTTTTGGCGCGGTGCAAGGTGTCGCCGGCGCGATCAGCACGTCGATCGTCTTGAAGATCTCGGCGAGTTGCGCGCGATACCAGCGGCGGAATTTCTGCGCGCGATCGACCAGCGACGCCGGGACCATGGCGCCGGCGATCAGCCGGTCGCGCACAGCGGGATCGAAGTCGTTCGGGCGCTTGCGCAGGCGATCGAGATGCAGCGAGGCGCCTTCGGTGGTGGTGATGACATAGGCCGCCGCGCGCGCGCGCGAGGCTTCGGGGACATCGACCACCTGCGTCGCGCCAAGCGCCTTGGCGACACGGCCGACGGCTTCGACCGCTTCCGGAAACACGTTCTTCTGGAAATGGCCGCCGGCAATGGCGACGCGCAGGTCCGAAATCGGGTTGGCAAGCAGCGGCAGCGTCGGTTCCAACCCACGCGTGGTGCAGGCGCCGTCATCAGCATCAGGTCCCTGCATCGCGTCATAGGCGAGCGCGAGATCGGTGACGGAGCGCGCGAACGGGCCGAGATGATCGAGGCTCGCCACGAACGGAAAGGAGCGCGCGCGAGAGAGCCGGCCATAGGTCGGCTTCAGCCCAAAGATGCCGCAGAAGGACGAGGGCACGCGGATCGAGCCGTTGGTGTCGGAGCCGAGCGCGATCGGCACCAACGCGCCGCCGACGGCGCTACCCGAGCCGCCCGACGAGCCGCCGCTCATCCGCGTGGTGTCATGCGGATTGCGCGAGGGGCCGTCATGGATGTTCTCGCCGGTGAAGTCGTAGGCGTATTCGCCCATGTTGAGCGCGCCGACGAGGACAGCGCCGGCGGCTTCCATCCGCGCGATCAGCGTCGCATCGCGCTCGGCGGGCGCGAGGTCGCGGTTGATCTTCGAGCCGGCGCGCGTGGCAAGGCCGGCGACGTCGAACAGGTTCTTCACGGCGAAGGGCACGCCGGCGAGCGGGCCGACCTTCTTGCCCGCGGCGATGTCCGCATCGATCGCGCGCGCTTTCGCACGGGCACGTTCGGCGGTGACGTCGGTGAAGGCATTGAGGATGCCATCGTGCTGCTTGATGCGCGCGAGCGCGGCTTCCGTGGCGGCGAGCGCGGACAATTGGCCGCAGGCCACCGCTTTGGCGATGTCGGAAGCATTCATCTCTGGCTTGGCGGTCATGGCNCAGGCGGTGAAGATCGGCGCCGGCTCGGTCTCGTCCGGCAGCGCGAAGTCATCGACCAGGCGAGCGAGCCGCAGCGACACTTCGAGATTGGCGCGCACCGCGGGCCTCCAGGCTTCCTCGACCGGCAGCGCCAGGGCTTTCGATACGGCGTCGATGTAGTCGTCCAGCGGCTCGGCCATCACTCTCTCAAGCTGATCTCAGTGCACCGGCAACGGCGGATGCGGGATCGCCGTCAGCAGCTCCTTGGTGTAGTCGTCCTTGGGATCGCTGAGGACCTGCTCGGAAGAGCCTTCCTCGACGATCCGCCCCGTCCGCATCACAATGACACGATCGCACAGCAAGCGCACTACATTCAAATCATGCGAGACGAACAGATAGCTCATACCTAGCCGCGCCTTGAGGTCCTGCAGCAGATTGAGGACCACCGCCTGGACCGAGACGTCCAGCGCCGCGGTCGGCTCGTCCAGGATGACCAGCTTCGGATGCAGCGCGATGGCGCGGGCGATGCCAACGCGGGCCTTCTGGCCGCCGGACAATTGGTGCGGGAAGCGGTCGAGCAGATTATGCGGCAGGCCGACCATGGTCGCCAGCTCCTCGCAGCGGGCGCGGAGCGCATCGCGCCCCCGGATGTCGCCGAGCTGCATGATCGGATCGGCAATGGCGCGCGCGGCGGTGAAGCGCGGATTGAGGCTGTCGGTCGGGTCCTGGAACACCATCTGGATGCGGCTGCGCTGCGGCAGCCGCGCAAAGGCTGATGGCGCGGTGGCGCCGATGTCCTCGCCGTCGAACTGGATCAGGCCGGAGGTCTGATCCAGCAGGCGCATCACCATCATCGAGGTGGTCGATTTGCCGCAGCCGGATTCGCCGACAAGCCCGACGCTCTCGCCATGGCCGATCGAAAAGCTGATGCCGTCAACGGCCCGGAACACGTCCGGCTCGACCGGCGGCTTGCGGCTGAACAGCTTTCCCAGCACGGCGGTGGCACCTTGGCGGGGGTATTCCTTCACGAGCTTTTCGATGCGGAGGAGGGGCTTTGTCTCGTCACCCCCGGGCTTGACCCGGGGGTCCCTCGACTGAGACGAATCTTGCGACGCGTGATGGATGGCCGGGTCAGGCCCGGCCATGACAGCAGGGCCCTCCTCCTCCGGCAAAAGATCCCGCAAGCTCACACCAAGCCGCGGCGTCGCGCGCATCAGCTTCTTGGTGTAGGGGTGCTGCGGATTGCCGAAGATGTCGGCGGCTTTCGCGGTCTCGACCACCCGGCCCTTCTCCATCACCACGACGCGGTCGCAATAGGCCGCGGCAAGGCCGAGATCGTGGGTGATCAGGATGGTGGACATCGCGCGACGTTTTGTGAGCTCGACGATCAGGTCCATCACCGCCTTCTGCGTGGTGACGTCGAGGCCGGTGGTCGGCTCGTCCGCGATCAGCAGTTGCGGATTGCAGGCGAGCGCGAGCGCGATGACGACGCGCTGGCACATACCGCCTGACAGCTCGAACGGATAGGCGTGATAGCGCTCGCGCGGGCGGGCGATCTTGACCTGCTCCAGCGCCTCGATCGCCTTCTCGCCGTGATCGGCAACCTGGGCCTGCTGCACATGGGTGCGCAGCACGTCCTCGATCTGGTCGCCTACTTTCCGGATCGGGTTCAGCGCCGCGCGCGGGTTCTGAAAAATCATCGAGACTTCGCGGCCGCGCAGGTCGCGCATCTGGTCCTCGGTCGCCGCCTTCACGTCGATGCCGGAGAACATCACCGAGCCCTCGGCGATCTTGCCGGCGCGATCGAGGATGCGCATCACCGCATAGGACGTCACCGACTTGCCGGAGCCGGACTCGCCGACGATGGCGAGCGTCTCGCCCTTGGCGACGGAGATGTTGACGTGCTGCACGGCCTTCACGATGCCGCGGCGGGTGGAGAATTCAACCGTGAGGTCCTGAACGTCGAGCAGGGGCTGGGCGGTCATGCAGACCTCCCGGCACTCAAAAGGTCGAAAACAACCCCATGCACAGTAGAAGGGGGACTGGAATCATTGGAGGATTTCAAGTGTGAGAGCGGCACCGCTGTCTCGCTCCCTCCCCCCTTGTGGGGGAGGGTTGGGAAGGGGGGTAGCCCCAAGCGAGGTCGGAGTTCGTGGCTACCCCCCTCCCTTCCCCTCCCCCACAAGGGGGGAGGGAATGAGAGAGCAGTGCCCGCCTCGCATGTGAGGCTCCCTTGCCCGCATTTGACATCGACAACCATCACGTCCTCCGCTGCGGGTCGACGATGTCGCGCAGGCCATCGCCGAGGAGGTTGAAGCAGAACACGGCGATCATCAGGGCAAGGCCGGGGAAGAGCGCGATCCACCATTCGCCCGACACCATGAAGCCGGCGCCTTCGGCGACCATGATGCCCCATTCGGCCGTCGGCGGGCGGACGCCGAGGCCGATGAAGGAGAGGCCCGCAGCATTGAGGATGGCGTAGCCCATGGTCAGCGACATCTGCACGATCATGATCGGCATGATGTTCGGCAGGATATGCACCAGCAGAATGCGGAACTCGCCGTTGCCTGACAGCCGCGCGGCCTGCACGAAGCCGGCATTGCGGCGAACGTTGGCTTCGGCGCGCGCGACGCGGGCATAGAGCGGGAAGTTCACGATGGCGGTGGCGAGGATGATGTTCTGCACGGTGTTGCCAAGCGCGGCGACGATGCCCATGGCGAGCACGAACAGCGGGAAGGCCATGATGGTATCGGCGATGCGGCCGACGATGCGATCGGTCCAGCCGCCGAAATAGCCGGCGGCGATGCCGGCAAGCCCGCCCATCAGGAACACCAGCACGACGGAGGCGATCGCGATGAACGTATCGAGCCGCGTCGCCACGACGACACGGCTGAAGATGTCACGCCCCAACTGGTCGGTGCCGAACCAGTGCGCGGCCGAGGGCGGCTTCAGTGCGGCGGCCGTGTCGGAGGCGAGCGGATCATACGGCACCACATAGGGACCGAAGGTCGCAGCGATCAGGATCACGATCAGCAGCGCGAAGGCAAAACCGGTAACCTTGTTCTCGCTGAGGACGTAGCGGGTCTGTTCGAGGATCGCGGTGAGTCCCGACGTCCGCGCGGGGCCGACCGGTTCAACAGCAGGCGCAACAGAGCTCATGAATGCCCCCTAGCCTTCTAGCCGCACGCGCGGATCGATCACGCCGTACAAAATGTCGATCACGAGATTGAGCAGCACGTACATGACTGCCATGGTCAGCACGAAACCCTGCACCGGCGCGAAGTCCGACGAGATCAGCGCTTCCACCGCATAGGAGCCGATGCCGGGCCAGGCGAACACTTTTTCGACCAGCACGTTGGCGCCCAGCAGGAACGAGAACACCATGCTGAGCGTGGTGATGACCGGCAGCATCGCGTTGCGGAAGGCGTAGGTGACGATGACGGTCGCCGGCGATAGGCCGCTGGCCCGCGCGGTGCGGACGAATTCGGATGCGAGCACCGCCAGCATCGAAGCCCGCGTCATGCGCGCGATCGGCGCCAGCGAGAAGATCGCGAGCGTCGTTGCGGGCAGGATGAGCTGGCTCAGCGCCGAGCGGAACGCCTCGACATCGCGCGCGAGCAGGGTGTCGATCAGGTAGAAGCCCGTCACCGTCGGCGGCGCGCTGTAGAACACGTCGAGACGGCCGAGCGGCGCCGGCGACCAGCCGAGCCGGAAGTAGAAGACATAGACCAGCACGAGACCGGTGAAGAACACCGGCAACGACACGCCGGCCGTCGTCGTGACACGACAGAGATGATCGATCCATGATCCCGGCCGCGTTGCCGCCAGCACACCGAGCGGAATGGCGATCGCGATCGAGACGATGAGGCCGAGCAGTGTCAATTCAGCGGAGGCTGGCAGGCGGTTGCGGATCTCGGTCGCGACCGGTTGGCCCGTGGTCAGCGAGTTGCCGAAATCGCCATGGGCAAGATCGTTGGCGTAGCGGAAGAACTGTTCGACCAGCGGCTTGTCGAAGCCAAGCTTCTTGCGGATCTGCTCGACGGCCTCCTTCGTTGCCGCAGGGCCGGCGAAGTAGGCCGCGGGATCACCGGGCAGCGCGCGCGTCAGCAGGAAGGTGACGATGACGACGCCGATCAGCGAGGGAATCGCGAACATCAGGCGCTTGCCGATCATGGACAGCATGGAAGCGCTCTCCTGCTTGGCAATTGGAGACTGGCTTGCGCGGCTTGCGCCGCTGCGTGGAGGGCTAGGGAGAGGGGTGGCCGCGGGAGAGGTCTGAGTTCGTGGCTACCCCTCTCCCCGACCCTCCCCCGCAAGGGGGGAGGCAGCCTGAAGAGTGCGCTCACCTCACTCGACCACGAGACATCGAGAGACGCGACCATGTCGCTCGCGCCGATCATCGCCTCACCCCTTCGCCATCGCGCGATAATCGAGCCTGCGGTGGAACCAGTACTGATACCCGCTGATGTTCTTCTGCATCGCGACGTTGACGAAGGGCTGGTAGAGCGGGATGCGGGGGACGTCGGTGAAGGCGAGATCGACGAAACCTTTCACGTCGGTGTCGTAGGTCGACTTGTCGCCGGTGGCGGCGGCGGTGCGCGCGCCGTCGATGAACTTGTCCATCTCCGCCGACTTGTAGCTCATGGTGTTGAAGACGGAATTGTTGCCGTGATAGCACCAGTAGAAGAAGTATTCGGGGTAATCGAGCCAGCCCGAGAACACATTGGTGAAAAGCGGCATCTCCTTCTTGTTCAATTCGGTCCGCCAGTTGGCGCCGGGCACCTTGTTGATCGTGGTCTTGATGCCGAGCTGGGCGAGGCTCTCCTGCACCAGCACGCAGAGCGGCTCGTTGACGCCGGCGAAGTTGAGGTCGAACGAGATCGTGGTCTCGAAACCGTTGGCGTAGCCGGCTTCCGTCAGCAGCGCCTTGGCCTTCTCCATGTCGGTGTTGTATGTGTGCGGCTGCGGCCAGGCCACCTCGGTGGCCTTGTCCTTGGGCGCGCCGAACATGGGATTGCCGAGACCGAACAGCACGGCGTCCATGATCTTCTGATATGGCAGCGCATAGGCGATGGCCTGCCGCACCTTGACGTTGTCGAACGGCGGCTTGGTGACGTTCATGCCGATATACTGGATGCCGTTGGAGAACGGCAGCGACACCACGTTGAGCTTGCCGTTCGCCTTCATCTCCTGAAAGTCCTTGAACGGCAGCTCGTAGGAGATGTCGGCATCACCGCGCTCCAGCAGCGCGCGGCGGTTGCCGGCCTGCGGCACCATGCGCCAGATCACGCGCTTGATCTTGGGCAGGGGACCGCCGACCCAATCCTCGTTGCGCTCCATGATCACTTCGGTGCCGGCGGTCCACTTCGTCACCTTGTAGGCGCCGGAGCCCGCGGTCTGCTGTTTTGTAAACTCGAGACCCCAGGGGTCCTTCTCGCTGGCGCTCTTCTTCACCAGCTCGGAATTGACGATGCAGGGCACGATGACGGCGAGATCGGGGACGGTCAGCCTGTCCTTCTTCAGGAAGTCGACGCGCACGGTGTAGTCGTCGATCACGACGAACTGCTCGGGCTTGGTGAGGGAGCCCGCGCTCATCTGGAAGGTCGGGAAGCCACCGACGCTGACGGCGCGGTCGAGCGACCATTTCACGTCCTTCGCCGTGACCGGCGCGCCGTCGTGGAATTTGGCGTTCTTCTTCAGCTTGAAGGTGACCGACATGTCGTCGATCTTGAAGTCCTCGGCGAGCTCGCCCTTGAACTTGTCGCGGTCGTAATAGGGCACGCCGCCGGGGCCAACCTTCATCTCGTGGCTGATCAGCCGGTCGTAGCAATTCCACGACACTTCATAGCCGGGCACGTTGGTGCCGACGCCGTGGATGTCGAGATTATTGGGGCCGCCCTCCGAGACGATCAGCAGCGTCTCCGAGCGGGCGTCGGCCCTGGCCGAGGAGACCACCGACGGCATGGCCGGAAGCGCCGCGCCAGCGGCCAATCCGGAAACGGACTTGAGGAAATCGCGGCGCTTCATGAAATCGCTCCAACACAAAAGTTTCTGGTTGGAACGGGATTCGCAAGGTTCGTGCCAAGGCTTAAGAGGCGTTTACGCCGAGCCTAAGCTATTGATACATAACTGGATTATCACGGCACGCCCACTGGAACCCTTCCCGAGTAAAACCCAGCCATTGCATACAAAGATACGATCTTGATTACAAAATAGGCTGACAAGCTCGGCAGCCTGATTTGTCACCAGCAAACGTAAGTGGCCATAGAGGATCGAGACTTCTGCCTCAACCCCGTCATTGCGAGCGCAGCGAAGCAATCCATAGTCTTTCCGCCGGGGCAGTCTGGATTGCTTCGCTGCGCTCGCAATGACGGGCGACGGAGCAATCACTCCGCCCAGATCAACTCCTGCAGCTCGACCAGATCATCCGCCTGCTCCTGCCAGCCCTCAATGCAGATGTGTGCATTGAGATCACTGGCCTGGTGCAGCAGCATCAGGGCCATCAGGCGGCGCTTCAGCGCATAGTCCGGCCTTCCATAGCCAAAACCTTCGAGCAGGCTGCGCACCCTGCCTGGCCGGCCCGCGGCCATGAAGGCGCTGGGGCCGAGCAGGTCGTAGTCGCGCCATCCCGCGCGGACGTCGCCGAAGTCGAACAGGCCGGTGAGCGACCATTGCCCGTCATCGCAGCCGAGCAGGAAATTCTCGGGGATGTATTCGCCGGTCAGGATCACCGGAGGTGCATCCAACGGGATCAGCGCGGCCGCATCGCGCAGGAGATCGTCAAGGCCTGCGAGGAATTTCGGAGCAAGGCCGAGACGCTCGTGTCGTGCGCGGCAGCCCTGCATCTGGATGCGCATGAAGTCGTCCCAGCGCGGCTCGATCGCAACGAGCGGACCGAGCGGCGCGCGCTGCACCGACGCGATAGTCTCGCCGATCTGGCGCAGCACGCGCTCCTTCTGATCTTCGGCCAGGTGCGGCCATATCTCCGAGCCGAGCGTGCCGGCAAGGCGGGTGATGACGAGATAGGTCCAGCCGTCGCGCACCCCTTCTGCGACGATCTCGGGAATCGGCAGGTGGAGACGACCGTTGAGCTGCCTCAGCGAGTCGCGCTCGGAGACGAACTGCGCGCGCAGCAACGGCGGGAAGATCTTCAGGATCAGCTTCTCGCCGAGCCCGACCACGAGATTGGTGCCGGTCGCGAACACGTGCGGCGCGCTGACACCGAAGCCGTGGCTGCGCGCGATGTCGAGTGCGACCGGCAGCCATTGCGAAGGATTGGAGCGAAAGGCGCAGAAGGACTGGGCGTCGGTGAAGTGAGGGAATTCTCGAAAAGTAACGTTGGTCACGCGCGCTCGCTCAGCCAAGTAGGCTTGGTTGATGCAATGCAAGCCTGGCAAACGGTGCACCTCTCCCGCTTGCGGGGGAGGTCGGCGCGAAGCGCCGGGTGGGGGTTCTCTCCTCTCGGGGATTGTCCCGTTGCGGAGATACCCTCTCCCCAACCCTCCCCCGCAGGCGGGGGAGGGAGCGCACCGCGCTCGCGGTTACAGCGAGGTCCAATCGCAACACGCCGCTACCGCTCCGGGCTGGCGCGCTCGAACTGGCGCAGCAGCTTGTTGCCGCGCTCAACGGCGGAATCGAGCGCTTCCTGCGCCTTCTTCTGGCCGGCAAAGGCCTGCTCCAGCTCGTCCTCGATCGCGCCGCGGATCAAGACGAAGGAGCCGAGCCGGATGCCTTTCGAATTCTCCGTCGGCGGGTGCAGCGTGATCTCCTCGAACGAGATCGCCGAGCCCGGGTTGCGCTGGTAGAAGCCCTGCGCCCGCGTCAGCTCGAAGGCGGCGCGGGTCACCGGCAGATAGCCGGTGTTCTGGTGCCAAGCGGCCTGCACGCCGGGCTGCGACAGATAGGCGAAGAACCGCGCCACGCCCTTGTATTCCTCGCGCGGCCGGTCGCGCAGCACCCACAGCGTGGCGCCGCCGATGATCGAGTTCTGCGGCGCATCCTTCACGTCCGGCCAGTACGGCATCATGCCGTAGCCGATCTCGAATTTCGAATTCGCCTTGATGTCGGCGCGCGTCGCCGAGGAGCCGATGAACATGCCGCATTCGCCGTTCTGGAAGCGCGGCTCGGCGGACTGGCCGCGACCGCTATAGTCGAACACCTTGCTCTTCTGCCACTCGGCGAGCTGGGCGACGTGCTTGACGACAGCGGGATTGTTGATCGTCAGCTCGGCATCGAGGCCGGCAAAGCCGTTGGTGCGGGTGGCGAGCGGCAGATTGTGGAAGGCGGAAAAATTCTCGACGTGAATCCAGGACGGCCAGGACGTGGTGAAGCCGCACGGCGCCCCACGGTCGCGCAGGCGTTTTGCGGCGGCGCCGAGCTCCGGCCAGGTCTTCGGCGGCGTCTCCGAATCGAGGCCGGCGTCGCGGAACATGGTCTTGTTGTAGTACAGGATCGGCGTCGAGGAATTGAACGGGAACGACAGCAGGTTGCCGGCCGCGTCGGTGTAGTAGCCGGAGACCGCGGGAAGGTAGTCGTTGAGCGAGAACGGCTCGCCCTGGTCCCGCATCAGGCTGAACACCGGATAGATCGCGCCCTTGGCCGCGGTCATGGTGGCGGTGGCGACCTCGTTGACCTGGACGATAGCGGGCTGGCTGCGCGAGCGGAACGCGAAGATCGCGGCCGTCACGGTCTCGGTGTAGGTGCCCTTGTAAGCCGGGACGATGCGGTAATCCGGCTGCGAGGCGTTGAAGTCGGCGGCGAGCCTGTCCAGTTGCCGGCCGAGTTCGCCGGACATGGCGTGCCACAGCGCAATGTCGGTGGCGGCGCGCGCTGGCGCGGCCAGCGCCACAGAGGCGATGGCGGCGAGGACCTGCAAAAGGCGCAAAGCTGACATCAGATGGCTTCCCGTCTCGCGGGGCAAAAGGCGACCCGTCCTGCTTAAGGCGCGACATTTGCGGTTTCAACCGGGAATGAAGCCGGCCGCGCCGCACAATCGCCCGCGGGCCGGGCCCGGGATGGCCTCTGCCAGAGACCAGTCCCGATCGGAAGAGGCTCTAAATTCTTAATTTGACGCGTTTTCTTTACGCGAACCGGTATCCACTTCGCTCGAAAACGCTCTAGATTGCATTGAACCTTTTGGTCCCGCCATAGACTCCACCACTGAGGGGTTGAGTGTGCCAGTGCTGAACCGTGCCGAACTCTCGCGGACCGGGGTGATCTTCGTCGCGCTTCTGCTCGCCATCTGCGCGACGAGCGCCGTGGCGCGCGAATTTCGCGCCGCCGACACCCAGACCGAGGACTATCCGACCGTCCAGGCGCTGCGCTACATGGGCGCGCTGATCGCCGAGCGCACCAAGGGCCGGCACGAGATCAAGGTGTTCCACTCCCGCCAGCTCGGCGAGGAAAAGGAGACCATCGAGCAGACCCGGGCCGGCGCGATCGACCTCAACCGGACCAATGTCGCCCTGATCGGCAATTTCGTTCCGGCGATGAACGTGCTCGCCATGCCGTTCCTGTTCCGGTCCATCGAGCACATGCAGAAGGTGCTGGACGGGCCGATCGGCGGCGAGATCCTGAACAGTTTCGAGCCCTACGGCTTCGTCGGGCTCTGCTTCTACGATTCCGGAGCGCGCTCGATCTACAACGGCGTCCGCCCTGTCAGGAGCATCGAAGACCTTAAGGGCCTGCGGATCCGGGTGCAGCAGTCGGAGTTGATGAGCCAGATGATCCGCTCGCTCGGCGCCGAGCCGGTCGAGATGCCCTACGGGCAGGTGCTCACCGGGCTCGCCAATCACCTGATCGACGGCGCCGAAAACAACTGGCCATCTTTCGTGACCACCGACCATTACAAGCACGCCGGCCACTACACGCTCACCGAGCACACGATGAGCCCCGAGGTGCTGGTGATCTCGCTGAAGGCCTGGCGGAGCCTCTCGGCGGAGGACCAGGGCATTTTCAGGGAGGCCGCGCAGCGTTCCAGCCTGTTCATGCGCGAGAAGTGGCGCGACCTCGAGGAGCAGTCGCAGCTCAAAGCGCGGGCGGCCGGCGTCAGCATCGTCAGGGATATCGACCGCAAGCCGTTCGAGGATGCCATGGCGGCGATCTACGCCAAGGCCGCCCAGGACCCCGCCGCGGCCGCGCTGATCGAACGCATTCGCAAGGTGGAGTGAGTCGAGTTGCCCGCGCTTGGACACAGCGAGCACGCAGACAGGCCGCCCGGCCCGATCGGGCGGCTGCGCGCGCGGCTCGTCGGCGTGCTCCGGGCGGTGCCGATCCGGTGGCGCATCCTGTCGATCGCGGCGCTGAATTCCGCCGTCGTGGTGGTGCTGGTCGCGCTGATCTGGAACGGCTCGCAGGTGCTGAGCTCCGCCTGGGACGACGTGCGCCAGGTGCGCGAATCGGACCGCATCCTGGCGCTGCTCGAAAGCGAGACCGGGCGGCTGCACAATCTGATCCACCGCTACATCAACCAGCCGAGCCCGGACCTGTTCGCCGAGATATTGCTGCTGCGCGAGGCGGTGCTGGGCACGCTGAGCAACCGCGCCGCCAAGGACCCGATGCTGTCGGGCTCGGTCGAGGAGCTCGAGCGCACCACCGAGCGCTTTCTCAACGGCTTCGGCGAGCTGCGCAGCGTGCAGGCCACGATCGCCAAGACCTATGAGGAGCAGGTGCAGGGCCCGGCCAGGGACATGGCCGGCCTCTATTCCATCATCGAGGGCGCCACCGGCCATCGCGACGCGCTGATCTGGCCCTCGCTGGGAAAATCCCGCGAGGCCTTCACCGCGATGCTGGTCGCGGCCAATTCCTACTATCTGTCGCAGTCATCGGGCGCCGCCGACGACGCGCGCCGCCACACCGAGACGATCGAGAAGACCATTCCGGTCATGATCGATCTCGCCGACAACGACCTTCAGCGCATGGCGCTGCAACGGCTCGCCGCCCGCACCGCGTCCTTGCGCGAGGGCTTTGCAAAACTCTCCGAGCAGCTGACGAGCCGCACCGAGCTCTTGCGCAACACCATCGACGCCAGCCAGGCCGAGGCGATCGGCGCCATCGACGATCTCTCCACCAAGATGCGCCAGCGCGAGCAGAAGGCGCAGGAGACCTTCGACCACACGCTGGCCGACATCTCCCGCCGCGTGCTGTCCATCGCGGTGATCTTCCTCGGCATCATCCTCACCGCCGGCGTCCTGATCGCGCTGTCGATCCGCCTGCCGCTGCAGCAGATCATGGCCGCGATGCGCGCGATCACGCTCGGCAATCTCGACCGCGAGGTGCAGGGCACCAAGGCACGCGACGAGGTCGGCGCCATGGCGCGCGCGGTGGAAGTGTTCCGCGAGAACGCCATCGCCAAGCGCGAGACCGAGGACGAGCTGCGCGCGGCGAAGGAGAAGGCCGAGAGCGCGCTGGTCGAGCTCAATACCGCACAGCAGAACCTGATCGACGCCGAGAGGCTGGCCGCGCTCGGCGGTCTCGTCGCCGGCGTCGCCCACGAGGTCAACAATCCCATCGGCATCAGCCTGACGGTCGCCTCCAGCTTTGCCCGGCGCACCGACATCTTCGAGGCCCAGCTCAAGGGCGATGGCGGCCTGCGCCGCTCGCAGCTGGAGGAGTTCGTACAGTCCTCGCGCGACGCCTCGCAGCAGCTCGTCGCCAATCTCACCCGCGCCGGCGAGCTGATCCAGTCTTTCAAGCAGGTCGCGGTCGACCGCTCCCATGCCGAGCGGCGGCAGTTCTCGCTCAGCGAAGCCACCGACCAGATCATCGCGAGCTTAAGGCCCGTGCTGAAGCGCTCGCCGATCACGCTCGCCGTCGACGTGCCCGAGGGGCTGCTGCTCGACGGTTATCCCGGCTCCTACGGCCAGATCCTGACCAACCTGTTCCTCAATGCCGCCAACCACGCCTTCGCCGACGGGCGGGCCGGCACCATCACCATCTCGGCGCGGCCGCGCGGGGCCGACGATATCGAGATCATCTTCGCCGACGACGGGGCCGGCATGACCCCGGACGTGCAGCGCCAGGCCTTTGACCCATTCTTTACCACCCGGCGCAATGAAGGTGGTACGGGACTCGGGCTGCATATCGTTTATAACCTCGTCACCCAGCAGCTCGGCGGTCGCATGATGCTGGAATCCAAGCTGGGACAAGGCACCACTTTTCGCATTATCATGCCCCGGGTCGCCAAGGGCGGCGCGCAAAGCACAGAGACTGACGGGACTTCTCAATGGCCGAACAGGACGATGTCCTCCACCTGATCGACGACACCGGTACCGCGTCGGAGGACCAGAACGCACGAAAGTGGAAGATCGCCGTCATCGACGACGATCCGGCCGTGCATGACGGCACCCGTTTCGCGCTGTCCGACTACAGCCTCAACGGCCAGAGCCTGGAGATCCTGTCCGCCTATTCGGCGGCGGAAGGCCGCAAGCTGATGGCCGCGCACAGCGACATCGCCGCCGTGCTGCTCGACGTCATCATGGAGACGGATGTCGCCGGCCTCGAGCTGGTCGAGTTCATCCGCAACGAGATCAAGAACGAGACCGTTCGCATCATCCTGCGCACCGGCCAGCCCGGCCAGGCGCCGGAGCGGCGGGTGATCGTGCAGTACGACATCAACGACTACAAGGCCAAGACCGAGCTCACCGCGGACAAGCTGTTCACCTCGCTGACCGCGGCGCTGCGCTCCTACCAGCAGCTCGAGCGCATGGTGCAGACGCGGCGCGGGCTCGAGATCATCATCGATGCTGCGTCCACGCTGTACGACTTCAAGTCGATGCAGCGGCTCGCCGAGGGCGTGCTGACCCAGCTCGCCTCGCTGCTCAATGCCGATTGTGCCGGTATACTGGTCCTGCGCGACAATGGCGGCATCGACCCCGAGCTCTCGGTGCTCGCGGGCAGCGGCTGCTACAGCCGCTTCATCGGCACGACGTCATCCAAGGCACTCGACCCCGATCTGCGCGCGATGGTGGAGGCCGCCTTCCAGGGCCGCAAGAACGAATTCGCCGACCATCGCAGCGTGATCTACCTGCGCACCGGATCCGGCCGCGAGGTGGTGGTGCTGCTGCAGGCCGAGCGCGAGCTGTCGGAGACCGACCGCTCGCTGGTGGAGATCTTCTCCAGCCGGCTCTCGATCGCCTTCGACAACGTCATCCTCTACCAGCAGCTTCAGGACGCCAACACCCAGCTGGAAGACCGCGTCGCCCAGCGCACCCGCGCCCTGATGCAGGCCAACCGCCGCCTGTCGGCGCAATGGCTGCGGCTGCAGCGCGCCAACGGCTTCAAGAACGAGATCCTGGGCACCGTCGCGCATGATCTGAAGAATCCGCTCGGCGTCATCCTCGGCCGCACCGAGATGCTGAAGGAGCTGATATCGACCGGCGCATCGGAAAGCGGCGTGGTCGCCCAGGTCGATCACATCCGCGACGCCACCAAGCGCCTGACCACGATGGTCGACCATCTGATCTCGGACGCGATGGCGGATGCCTTCGACATCACCATCCGGCGCGAGCCGGTCGACGTCGCGGCGCTGGTCAAGGAGGTCGCCGAGGCCAACCAGCCGCTCGCGGTCAACAAGCAGCAGGCGATCAGCGTTACCGCGCCGCCCAACATCGTCACCATGTGCGACACCGACCGCATCCGCGAGGCGATCGACAACCTCATCAGCAATGCCATCAAATACTCGCCGATCGGCGGCAAGATCGGCGTTGCCGTGATCCACGAGGGCAGCGAAACCATCGTCCGCGTCAGCGACGAGGGCGCCGGCCTGTCGCCGGAGGATCTCGGCCGCCTGTTCGGCCGGTTCCAGCGGCTGTCCGCCAAGCCGACCGCCGGCGAGAGCTCGACGGGGCTTGGCCTCTCCATCGTCAAGCGTATCATCGACATGCACGGCGGCGAGGTGACCGCCGACAGCGACGGCCCCGGCAAGGGCTCGACCTTCACCATCACCCTCCCCGCGACCGAGATGCCGTGACCTGAAGACCATGACCCAAAGCCAGCACATCATGATCGTCGACGACGAAGCTCCAGCCCGGGAGATGGTCGGCGATTACCTCAAGATGCACGGCTTCACCGTGACGCTGTGCGACGGCGGCAAGAGCCTGCGCGCCGCGATCGAAGGCGGCATGCCCGATCTCGTCGTGCTCGATCTCAACATGCCCGAGGAAGACGGGCTCTCGATCATCCGCGACCTCAAGAGTCGCAACAACGTGCCCGTCATCATGCTGACGGCGACCGCGAGCCCGATCGACCGCGTCGTCGGCCTCGAGCTCGGCGCCGACGATTACGTGGCAAAGCCCTGCGAGCTGCGCGAGCTGATGGCGCGCATCCGCTCGGTGCTGCGGCGGAGCACGCCGGCGAAGGCGGCAGCGGAGACTGCGGCGGCGAAATCCGACAAGGACCAGCTGGTGCGCTTCGGCACCAAATGGCTCGACCTCGAAGCACAGGCGCTGCGCGACGACGAAGGCAACGAGCATCCGCTGACCGCCTCCGAATTCGGATTGCTCAAGGTGTTCGCGGCCAATCCAAAGCGCGTGCTGTCGCGCGAGCGGCTGCTGGAGCTCGCCAACGCGCGCGACGCCGAAGCCTTCGACCGCGCGGTGGATCTGCGCATCATGCGTATCCGCCGCAAGATCGAGCCCGATCCGGCAAAGCCCGCCGTGATCCGCACCATCCGCGGCGGCGGCTATCTGTTCTCGCCGCAGGGCGAGAAGGCGTAGGGGCGCGCGCCTACCCAGCGCTGTCGTCCCGGGGCGCGAAGCGAGCCCGGGCCCCATAATCACAGGAAGTGGTTATGACCCAGGTTGGTAACTTGCGGGTCTTCGTCAAACTATATCCTGCGGCTATGGATCCGGGGCCGCGCGGCGCGCGCCCCCGGACGACGGCGCTGGGTGTCGCGCGACCAAACGCAATCGCCCGAAATACGTTCCCCTCGCCTGTGTCCGCCTCAAAATCCCCACCCCGTATTTTCCGTATATTGAAATTCCACGACTTTTTGCTCCGAATGTTTCGTCGCGCCCTCTGGGACGAAACAATTTGGCGGCGCACGAAACCATTTTCCGCTTTTCGAGCAGACGTCCCGAAACGTTGGCTGATTAACACTTTGCTCCAAGGAAACGCCGCTCAGTTGCGGCGCTACGGGGAGCCAAGTCCATGCCGAACGTCATCGCCATCAACGCCCAGGCCAGCCAGAGCATCATTGCCGCTCAGGCGACTTCGGACGACATGCTTCTCGAAAGCATTGCCGACGGCAACCGGACCGCGATGCACATCCTCTATTGCCGGCACAATGTGCGGGTCTACCGTTTCATCCTGCGCATCGTGCGCGACGCCACCACGGCGGAAGACCTGGTCAGCCAGGTGTTTTTGGACGTGTGGCGGACCGCCGGCCAATTCCAGGGCCGCTCGCAGGTCTCGACTTGGCTCCTCTCGATCGCACGCTTCAAGGCGCTGACCGCGATGCGCCAGCGCCGTTTCGAGGACATCGACCAGGAAGACGTGCGCCAGATCCCCGACGATTGCGACACGCCGGAGACTTCGCTCGACCGCAGCGACACCAGCGCCATCCTGCGCGCCTGTGTGGCAAAGCTGTCGCCCGCGCATCGCGAGATCATCAACCTCATCTACTACCACGAGAAGTCGGTGGAGGAGGTCGGACAGATCATCGGCATCCCCCAGAGCACGGTAAAGACGAGGATGTTCTATGCCCGCAAGCAACTGGCCGATTTGCTTAAGGGCGCCGGCGTCGATCGTTTTGCCGCGTAAGTTAAATGATTTCAAAGTGATAGGGTCGGACTTCCGGCCCTGTCACCGGACACGGAAGCGTTACCGCCCACGAAACAATTGAAACAAACGACAACATCAGGCGGAAAAACTTCTCCCCTATAAAGCCCCCATTCGGTTTCGTTAAACCTCCCAAGACTTCCAGCGACCCGGACGATGCCCCGTCCGGGTCGTTTTGTATTTGGAGCCCAAGCCCTCGCGGAATGCGGCGGGTGAGGGTTCTTTCCTCTGGGGCGTGTTCCGTCGCGGAAAGTGCCCGTCACGAAGCCGTGACGCCCCGTAACGCCTGACACATCCATTCCGAACTGCCTCGTGACCGTCATTGCGAGTGCGCCATGCTTGAACTCCTATTCGCCGTCCTTGCCGGAATCCTCACGATCGCCGCGCCCTGCACATTGCCGATGCTGCCGATCCTGCTTGGCGCCTCGGTCGGGCACTCTTCGCAGCTGCGCCCCGCGATGATCGCGCTCGGCTTCGTCGTCTCCTTCTCCGCCGTGGCGCTGCTGCTGGGCGCGCTGACGCGGGCCTTCGATTTCGATCCGAACGTGCTGCGGGAGGCGGCGTCGATCCTGCTGCTCGGCTTCGGGCTGCTGATGCTGTGGCCGGCGCCATTCGAATGGCTCTCGATCCGGCTGAATGGCTGGCTCGATCTCGGCAATGCCGGCAGCACGCAGCGCGAGGGCGCGCTCGGCGGGCTGGTGCTCGGCACCACGCTCGGCCTGGTCTGGACGCCCTGCGCCGGTCCCGTGCTCGGCTCGATCCTGACGCTGGTGGCGACCTCGAAGAACCTTGGCTGGGCCGGCACGTTGCTCGTCGCCTACGCCATCGGCGCTGCGATCCCGATGCTGGGAATAGCCTATGGCGGACAGGCCGCGACCACGCGCGTGCGCAGCCTCGCGCGGATCTCGCCGCGCCTGCAGCAGGGGTTTGGCGTGGTCGTGATCGCCTTCGCCGTCGCCGCCTATTTCCAATACGACACGCTGATCGTGGCGTGGCTTACCGGATTCTATCCCACCGGCCAGATCGGCCTGTGATCATCCCAACACTTCACCGAAAGGACGCTTCCATGACGCTCAAACTGCTCGCAATGTCTGCTGCACTGATCGGCATCACCGTCACCGGCGCCGTCATCCCCGGCATCTGCGGCGAGGCCGCGCGTGCGACGCCCATCGTCACCGCCGCCGCGAGCCAGCAGACCGCGCCCGATTTCACCGGCATCACCAACTGGTTCAACTCGAAGCCGCTGAGCCTTGCCGACCTGCGCGGCAAGGTCGTGCTGGTCGACTTCTGGACCTATGGCTGCGTCAACTGCGTCAACACGCTGCCGCACGTCACCGACCTCTATGCCAAGTACAAGGACAAGGGCCTCGTCGTGGTCGGCGTGCACACGCCGGAATTCCCGTTCGAGCGCTCGGCCTCGAACGTGCAGGCGGCGCTGAAGCGCCACGGCATCACCTATCCGGTGGCGCAGGACAACGATTCCAGCACCTGGAACGCCTACAGCAACCAGTATTGGCCGGCGCAATACATCATCGACCAGACCGGCAAGATCGTGTTCCAGCACGCCGGCGAAGGCCGCTACGACGAGATCGACCGCACCGTGGCCAAGCTGCTGAACGTCAGCAGCTGAAGCGGGATTGCCTCCCCGCGCGTTGTTGCTTGACTCCACGGACCCGTCCGTGGAGTTTCGCGCCATCGGAATCAGCCGCCCGCAATGGACGACGCGCACACCAGCACCGACATCCGCCTTCGTGAAGGCTCCTCGATCGCGCAGCGGCTGGTCATGTCCGGCTTCGCGGCCGCCGTTGCGCTGTGCTTCACGCCGGGTCTGTTCACGCACGATACGCTGGAGATCATCATCTCGGTGGTGGCGCTGCTGGTGGGAGCCGGATTCGTCGTCGGCATCCTGATGGCGCCGGCGGTGGTGTGGATCATCACGCCCGACGAGATCCTGATCGGGCAGCAACGGCCGTTCGGGAAACTGCAGACGCGGATCGTCACGAAGGACGAGATCAGCGGACTGCAAGTTCCCGGCAGCAAGAGGGTGAAGGCCCGCTTTCAACTCGTCTTCACGCTGGTCTCGGGGGAGCGCCTGACGTCGCCACCGATCTCCGACGTCACGCATGTTCATGACACCGTGGCGCGGATCGCCGCGCAGTTCGACGTTCCCAATGTCGAGGCCCCCAGCAATCCGCTCGATGCCAGCAATCCCGAGATGCATCTTGGCGAGCCGCTCGAGGCGTTTTCCGCGCGGGACATTCGCATCGTCGCGTTGATTGCCGTCGCGTTGTCCGCCGTGCCCTACGCCTACAAGCTCTGGCGCGGCTGGCCGCCCAGCCATGTCGATATCCTGCTGCTGCCGCTCGGCGTGCTCGCGGCGATCGCGGTCTACAGATACGCCAACCTCGCGACCGGCGCGTTCTGGATCATCCGGGAGAACGATATTCGCGTCGAACGTCTCTGGGGCGACGGCACGCCGCGCACGGACAGCATCGAGGGACACGAAGTCAAGACGATCACCGTCGACCGCCGCGGCCGGTCGGAGGACGAGCACTGCATCGTCACGATCCGCCTGCGCTGGGGAAAGCGGTTTCGCAGCCCCCGGATCGGCTCGCGGGTCGAGGCCCGGGCGGTCGGGACCGAAATCGTGCGGCGGCTGGGGATCGGGGCGGAGAGCAACAAGATCTAGCTCTCCCCGCTTGCAGCGCTGTGGGCGCACTTGAAAGAGAGCTGACAAGGTACCCCGCAGCCATCCTTCGAGACGCCTGCCTCCGGCGGGCCCTCAGGATGAGGGCGGAGAACGCGGCAGCTATGTTCGACGGGCGCCGATGCGTCTGAGCGGCATTTAGGTAGCAAACTCACCGAGCCTTGTTTGGGGGAACGCTGCCTGTCTCGTTACTATCCCAGCCTATGAAACCGAGGCTATGGACTAAAGATGACACTCTTCTAGAGCTAGTTCCGTTCGCCCTTGGGCTCGGAGTGCTTTGGGCGCTCGTCGGCCTCGCCACAGGCGGAGGATGGTTCTATGCCGCGATCTTTGGTGCCGCCGGATTGGCGGAGTGCCCGATCCATTACCTAGCGGCACGTTACTACTACAGACGTCACCCGGATGAGTGAGCTTGTCCAAACGGGGGAGTGAAGTGCCGGTCGCAGTTGGCGGGCGACGGAGGAGGGAGCGCACCACCACAGCGACAGCAAACTGTGCTTTTCGCGCCATCCCCTGTTTGTGGCATTGCCCCGGCCCCGTCAAAAAACCAAAGCATTCTCGTGACATATCAGCCGCGCGCGCCATCAACTTGCCATGAACATGCCCCTGAGATTTGATGGTTCCGAATGATTTGCGCTGTGGCAGCGGGGAGAGCTTGAAATGACGGATTATCGTCGCCTGACCGGGGCGTTCATGACGGCCCTCAGCCTGGTCCTGACCACCTCATACGCCTCCGCTCAGCAGCCCGACCGCGGCGACGAGCCGGGCCTGATCGCCGACGACGCCTATCAGCTCGAGCCGGAATGGCAGAAGCAGGTGGTGTACTTCCGCACCACGGAAGCGCCGGGCACCATCATCGTCTCGACCGCCGAACGGCACCTCTATCTGGTCCAGCCGGGCGGGCGCGCGATCCGCTATGGCATCGGCGTCGGCCGCGACGGCTTCCAGTGGCAGGGCCTGGTGACCATCACCAACAAGAAGGAATGGCCGGACTGGACGCCGCCGCCGGAGATGATCCAACGCCAGCCCTACCTGCCGCGATTCATGGCCGGCGGCCCCGGCAATCCGCTGGGCGCCCGCGCCATGTATCTGGGCACCACGGTCTATCGCATCCACGGCACCAACCGCCCTGACACGATCGGCACCAAAGTGTCCTCGGGCTGCTTCCGTCTCGTCAACAACGACGTCGCCGATCTCTATGACCGCGTCCCCGTCGGCACCAAGGTCGTGATCCGGCAAAAGCCCGAACTCTAAGGGCGATGGTTCGAGCATGATCGCACCGATCATGCTCTCCCCCTCCTTCCATTATCCTTTTCCCGATTTTTTCGAGAGAGAGACATCATGCGCACTTTTCGAGCCGGCCTGCTGATCGGGCTCGCGGTCGCCGTGCTGGTCGGCGTATTGGCGGTGATCTATGAGTTTTACGATACCCGCACCCTGAAGCGCACGGTTCGCCGCGGCGAGGTGCTGTGCGGCGTCAACAAGGGGCTGCCGGGCTTCTCGATCCCCGATGACAAGGGCAACTGGACCGGCTTCGACGTCGATTTCTGCCGCGCGGTGGCGGCGGCGATCTTCAACGACCCGAGCAAGGCGAAGTTCGTTCCGCTCGACGCCAGCGAGCGCTTCAAGGAACTGCAGAGCCGCAAGGTCGACATCCTCTCGCGCAACTCGACCTGGAGCATGGCACGCGAGCTCGACTACGACCTCTATTTCCCCGCGGTCGCCTATTACGACGGCGCAGGCTTCATGCTGCCGCGTTCGCGCAACAAGGAGACTTCCCTGGACCTGACCGGCAGCAAGGTCTGCGTGCAGGCCGGCACCACCACGGCGCTCAACGTCTCCGACTACTTCCGTGCCAACAACATGAAGTATGAAGAGGTGAAGTTCGACAAGCTCGACGACGTGCTGAAGGCTTATGACACGGGCAAGTGCGACACGCTCTCCGCCGACGTCTCCCAGCTCTATGCGCTGAGGCTGAACCTCTCAAAGCCCGGCGATCACATGATCCTGCCGGACATGATCTCCAAGGAGCCGCTCGCCCCCGTCGTGCGCCAGCGCGACGACGACTGGATGATGATCGTGAAGTGGACACTCTACGCCATGATCAACGCCGAAGAGCTCGGCGTCTCCTCGGAGAACATCGACGAGGCCTTGAAGTCGAAGAAGCCGGAAGTGATGCGCCTCGTCGGCACCGAGGGCAATTACGGCGAGCAGCTCGGCCTCACCAAGGACTGGGTCGTCCGCGTCATCCGCCACGTCGGCAATTACGGCGAGATGTACGAGCGCAACATCGGCGAGAAGTCCAAGCTGAAGATTCCGCGCGGCATGAACCAGTTGTGGAATGCCGGCGGCGTGCAGTACGCGCCGCCGATGCGGTAAGACGGCCTAACCACCGTCATTGCGAGCGAAGCGAAGCAATCCAGAATCCTTCCACGGCGACAGTCCGGATTGCTTCGTCGCAAGCGCTCCTCGCAAACACGGGCTTGGGGCGAGCACTCCCCACACCCTCAACTGTCATCGCCCGCGAAAGCGGGCGATCCAGTATTCCAGAGACGTCAATCGGATACGGAGAGGCCGCGGCGTACTGGGTCGCCCGATCAAGCCGGGCGACGACACCGATTGCGAGGCGATAGCGCCGTAGCCCGCATGAGCGAAGCGATATGCGGGGTCGGTGCCCGCGGCATTCCCGGATGTCGCTGCGCTCATCCGGGCTACGCGACTCTCTCGCAACGGACAGACCTTTTCCTGAGCTACCCCTCTCCCCCGCCCTCTCCCACAAGGGGGGAGGGAGCGCAGGGTGCCGTGTTGCACGAGTGGCGCCTCAATACCCCCGCGCTCGCGCCAGCTGCTCGGTGTGGTAGTTGGCGTCGCCGAACAGCTCCTCGCAGATCCGCGCGCGCTTCATGAAGAAGCCGATGTCGAACTGGTCGGTCATGCCCATGCCGCCATGCATCTGCACGCCTTCCTGCACCGCGCGCGTGGCGGTGGTGCCGGCGCGGGCTTTTGCGACCGCGACGGCTGAGGCGGCCTTGGCGACGTCGGCGTCGAGCGCCTGCAGCGCCTTCATCACGGCGGCACGGGTGATCTCGATGTCGACATAGAGCTGGGCGGCGCGGTGCTGCAGCGCCTGGAATTCGCCGATCAGCTTGCCGAACTGCTTTCTGTTCTTGAGGTACTCGACCGTGCGGCCAAATACCTCGTCGCTGAGGCCGACCATTTCGGCGGCGACCGCGCCGCGGCCGATGTCGAGAATGCCGTCGAGCAGGCCAGCTGCCTGATCGACCTCGCCGAGCACGCTGTCGGCGGTGAGCTCGACATTCGCGAACTCGATCCGCGCTGCATTGTGCGCGTCGACCATGATGGTGCGCTCGATCGCAACCCCCTTGGCCTTGGAGTTCACCAGGAATAGCGTCAGCCCTTCGCGCTTGCCGGCAGCGCCCGCGGTGCGGGCGGCGACAATGAAGAGATCGGCGACATGGCCGTCGACCACCAGCGCCTTGGCGCCGGATAGCTTGAAACCGTTGCCGGCGCGCACGGCCTGCAAGTTCGTCTGCAGCGGGCGGTGTTTTGCGCCCTCGTCGATCGCCAGCGTCGCAAGCAGCGAACCATTGGAAATTTTCGGCAGATATTCCGACTTCTGCGCGGCGCTGCCGCCGCGGTTCAGCGCAGAGGCCGCGACCACGCTGGTGGCAAGGAAGGGCGACGGCATCAAGGTGCGGCCGATCTCCTCGGTGACAATACCGGCCTCCATGAAGCCGAGACCGCTGCCGCCGAACTCTTCCGGCACGAGCAGGCCGGCGTAGCCCATCTCGGCAAACGACTGCCACAGCTCCTTGGAGAAGCCGGTGGGATCCTTGCTGTCGCGCAGATGGCGCAAGTGCGACACCGGCGCCTTGTCGCTGATCAGCCCGCGCGCGGAATCGCGGAGCATCGATTGTTCTTCGGTGAGGACGAGGGCCATGTGCAAAGTCTCTAACGTCTGGAAATTCGTTGGTGTCATTCCGGGGCGATGCGAAGGATCGAACTACGGAGCGCAATTGCGCTCCGGAGAATCTCGAAGTTCCGGGTTCGGTCCTGCGGACCGCCCCGGAACGACGGCGGAGTTAGGCCCCCGGCAAATCCAGGATGCGCTTGGCGACGATGCCGAGCATGACCTCGGACGTGCCGCCCTCGATCGAATTGGCCTTGGTGCGCAGCCAGGCGCGCGGGCGGGCGCCCTGCCTGGAGCGCTCGCTCTCCCATTCCAGCGCATCGACACCGCCGGCCGACATCAGGATCTCGTAGCGGCGCTTGTTGAGCTCGGTGCCGTAATATTTCATCGCCGAGGAGAACGCCGGATGCGCCTGTCCCGCCTTGGCAAGATCGACCGCACGCTCGGCGCAGGCTGCAAGCGCGGCCTCATCGACGTCGAAGCTCGCGATCTGGCCGCGGAGCATGGCATCATCAAGCCGCCCCAGCGCATCGGTGCCGACGGAATCGGCCGCGATCTGGCCGAGCGGACGGCCGACGCCGCGCTCGCCCATGCCTGAGATCATCGCGCGCTCGTGCTGGAGCAGATATTTTGCGACATCCCAGCCGCGGTTGACGGTGCCGACCACGTGCGACTTCGGCACGCGGACGCCGTCGAAGAAGGTCTCGCAGAACGGCGAGTAGCCGGAGATCAGCAGGATCGGCTTGGTCGTCACGCCCTTCGAGGTCATGTCGAACAGGATGAAGCTGATGCCGTCGTGCTTCTTCGCAGTGGGATCGGTGCGGACGAGACAGAAGATCCAGTCAGCGTAATTGGCGTAGGAGGTCCAGATCTTCGAGCCCGTGATGACGAAGTCATCGCCGTCGCTCTCGGCGCGGGTTTGGAGCGAGGCAAGATCGGAGCCGGCATTCGGCTCGGAATAGCCCTGGCACCAGCGGATCTCGCCCGCGGCGATCTTCGGGAGATGCTCCTTCTTCTGGGCATCATTGCCGTATTTCAGCAATGCCGGTCCAAGCATCCAGATGCCGAAGCTCGACAACGGCGGCCGCGCGCCCATTTTCGC
>NZ_LWIG01000001.1:432471-449699 GCF_002068095.1 Bradyrhizobium sacchari
GAGGCCCCCGCCGCCATACTCCTTCGGCCAGTCAGGCACGGTCCAGCCCTTGTCGCGCATGCGCTCGAACCAGATGCGCTGCGGCTCGGACGAGAACTTTGCGTTGCGACCGCCCCAGAACACGTCGGCATCCGACGTCGCAGGCTTGCGCATCTCCGGCGGGCAATTGGCTTCCAGCCAGGCGCGTGTCTCGCTGCGGAATGTTTCGAGATCAGCGGCTTCAGAATCGCTCATGGTCGTTTCCATCAATCAAATCGACTTGTTGGCGGCGACTCTGGGCCAAGCTCCTGCGGAATTCAACCACTTCCGCGAGCT
Source organism: Bradyrhizobium sacchari (assembly GCF_002068095.1). Taxonomy (GTDB): domain Bacteria; phylum Pseudomonadota; class Alphaproteobacteria; order Rhizobiales; family Xanthobacteraceae; genus Bradyrhizobium; species Bradyrhizobium sacchari. The sequence goes on from NZ_LWIG01000001.1 coordinate 432,787, forward strand.
GCATTCGGCTATAGTCGCAGCTCACGGCGGTGCTTGAAAACAAAGAGGAAACGACAATGCGCCTGAAGCTTCTTTCGCCTGGCGAAATGAACGATAGCCAGCGGCAGATCTATGACGAGTCGATTGCCGGCAAGCGCGGCAAGCCGCCGGCCCCGATGATGGCCTGGCTGAGCAGCCCCGAGATGGCGCGCCACGCGACGCGGCTCGGCGAGGTGTTGCGCTTCGACACGATCTTTCCCGCAAAACTCTCGGAGATCGCGATCCTGGTGACGGCGCGGCACTGGACAGCGCATTACGAATGGTATGCGCATAAGCGCCTCGCGCTCGCGGGCGGCATGGACCCTGATATCATCAACGCGATCCGCGACCGCCGCACGCCGGAGTTCGACGATCCCAAGGGGAAGATGATCTACGACGTCGCGAAGTCGCTGCATGAGGGGCACGGCATCGAGAAGGGCCTCTACGACGAGGCTGTGAAGGTGCTTAGCGAACGCGGCGTCGTCGAGGTGATCGGGCTGTGCGGCTATTACACGCTGGTGTCGATGACGCTGAACACGTTCGAGTTCGGCCTGCCCGGAGGCGAGGTGTCGGAGCTATCATAGCTTCGCGTCCGGAAACGCAGGGTTTCGGGATCGGCCAGTAGCGCTGTCCCGGGCCCGGACTTAAGTGGGGTTGTGAAACGGAGCATTCCCATGTCGCAAACCCAAGCCGTTGCCGCCGGCACCCGGATCGGCCATGTCCATCTCAAGGTCGCCGATCTCGATCGTGCGCTCGGCTTTTATTGCGGCGTGCTCGGCTTCGAGCTGATGCAGCGCATGGGCTCGGGTGCGGCCTTCATCTCGGCCGGCGGCTATCATCACCACATCGGGCTCAATACCTGGGAGAGCAAGGGCGGCTCGCCCCCACCGCCTGATGCGACCGGCCTGTTCCACACCGCGATCCTCTATCCGACGCGCCCGGCGCTCGCGGATGCGCTGCACCGGGTGCTCACGGCCGGCATTGCGCTGGACGGCGCGAGCGACCACGGCGTCAGCGAGGCGCTGTATTTGCGCGATCCCGATGAGAATGGCGTGGAGCTGTATTGGGACAAGCCACGGGAGCAATGGCCGTTTGGGCCGGATGGGAAGCTCGCGATGTTCACGAAGCGGCTGGATGTGGAGGCGCTGCTGAGGCAACGGGAGGGGTGAACTCCGCTCTCTCCCCGTCATTGCGAGGAGCTCTTGCGACGAAGCAATCCAGACTATCTCCGCGGAAAGATTCTGGATTGCTTCGCTGCGCTCGCAATGACGGAGTGTGTGGAGGCGCCGTCGCGCTTCTACGAGAGCTTCGCTCGCGGCTTGCCCCGCACCATGATCAGCGCTGCCGCAATCACCTCCAGCGCGATGCAGAGATAGAACGGCAGCACATAGCCACCGGACCAATCGCGCAAAGCTCCAACAACGCCGGGACCGAACGCGTAGGTCACCTGGTTGATCGCGGTGTTGAGGCTGATCAGCACGCCGAATGAAGCTGAATCGAACTCCTGCTGCACGATCAACGACGGCAGCGTGATGAGGTTACCGACCGAGAAGCCGAACACGGCGCAGGCCGCGATCAGCACATGGTCGTTGTGCAGGTTGATGACGACGAGCAGCGCGGCGGCCTGGCTCAGGAATGAGATCGCGGAGGCCAGTCGCTGGTTGAGGCGGTCGATCACCAGCGAGAACAGCACGCGGCCGACCACCGCCATCGCGGTCAGCACCGCGACCGCCACCGCGGCACGCTCGCGGCCGATGATGGGATCGAGGAACGAGATCAGGTGCACGATGAAGCCGACCTGGGCGAACAGCACCAGCGAGAATGCGATCGTCACCGTAAGGAAGCCGACGTCGCGCAGCGCCCATCCGCGGATCTCGGTCGACGATCGCGGCTTTTCCTTCGCTGCCGCCTGCCAGCCATGAAGGTCGGGCGGACTGCCCACGAGAAGCAGGATCACCGGCACGAGCAGAACCAGCATGGCTCCGGCGGCGGCATACATCGCACCGGCAAAGCCGGCTTGGCCGATCAGCATCACCAGCAGCGGTACACCGACGATGCCGCCGAAACTCGCGCCATTGAGCGCAAGGCTGATCGCCATGCCGCGCTTTTGGTCGAACCACAGGCTGATCGTATTGGTGATCATGGCGAGGCTGGTGCCGGCCCAGCCGAAGGCGAGCACGGCATCGGCGAGATAGAGCTGCCACGGCTCGCGCACCGCGCCGATCGCGACCGCGGCCGCCGCCATCGCCAGCGTGCCCGCGATCAGGCTGAGCCGCGGGCCGTATTTCCGCACGGCTTCGCCGACGAACACGACCAGCAACGCACCGAACAGATAGAAGAACGTGGTGCCGGATGAGACCAGCGAGGCCGGCCAGCCCCGCGCGCGCTGCAGCTCGGCGACATAGACGCTCTGGCCATAGAAGCCGAGCCCCCAGCCGAAGGTCGCGAGCAGGAAGCAGACGGCAACGATGCGCCAGCCTTCGTAGCGGAACGAGGTTTCGTCGATGGGAACGGTGTGGCGGGGGTTGTCGAGCATTTGCGCTTCTCCGTGAAGTTCCCCCGCGAGCGCCGGGCTCTCCGCTCGCCTGTCGATGACGAGCATCATGTAACAACTGAAGACTCGAAAATCACTTCGAGTTGGGTCGAAGTATCAACGCTACTGACAGCCTCCCGCCAATCTAGACCGCGTCTGGGAACTCGCCCATGGCCGCCTCCAGGCGCGCCTTGCGGCGCCTAGCCCAGGAAACCAGCGAGAGCACGGCAAGGCCGAGCATAACAGGCGGGAACACCACCATGTTCACCGCGGACCAGCCGTAATTGGCAAGCAATTGCCCGGAGGAGAACGAGCCGATCGCCATCATGCCGAACACCAGGAAATCGTTGAAGGCCTGCACCTTGTTGCGCTCCTGCGGGCGGTGCGTCTCCAGCACCAGTGCGGAGGCGCCGATGAAGGAAAAATTCCACCCCACACCGAGCACGATCAACGTGCCCCAGAAATGCATCGCCGTGATGCCGGAGAGACCGATGGTGGCGGCGCCGGCTTCCAGCAGCAAGCCGGCGGCGACGATCATCGGAGCGCCGAAACGCGCGATCAATGCACCGGTGAAGAAGCTCGGACCGTACATGGCGACGATGTGCCACTGAATGCCGAAATTGGAATCGGACAGGCTGAGGCCGCACATCTTCATGGCGAGCGGCGCCGAGGTCATCACCAGGTTCATCATCGGATAGGCGATGACGCCGCACAGCGCCGCCGCGATGAAACGCGGCTGGCTGACGATCGTCAGCAGCGGCCGCCCGCCATGCAGATCGGCCGGCGCTGGTTTTGGCATGTCGACGCCAGCGACGATGCCCATCGCGATCAGCGCGACCGCCGCCTGCACCAGGAAGCTGAAGGCGAACAGATAGGGCTGCCAGACATCCATGGTCCATTGCACGAGCTGGGGACCGAGCACGCCGGCAAAGACGCCGCCGGCCATCACCCAGGACACGGCCTTCGGGCGATACGCGGCGCTGGCGCCGTCGGCGGCCGCGAAGCGATAGGACTGTGCGACGGCGCCGTAGAGGCCGCCGAGGAAGGTCGCCAGACAAAACAGCGCGAACGAGCCGTGCAGGATCGCGAACGAACCGAGCAGGCCGGTGAGCGCGCCGAGACCGGTGCCAATGATGAAGGCGGCGCGGCGGCCGAAGCGGCGTGAGATCGCGCCGGTCGGCAGCGTACCGGCGGCGAGGCCCACCACATACATCGAGATCGGCACGGTCGCGAACGACATGTCGGGTGCGAGCGTGGCGCCGACGATCGCGCCGGTGGCGAAGATGACCGCCGAGTTGGCGCCGGTCAGCGCCTGCGCGGCGGCAAGGCGCACCACGTTGGTGCGCACGCGCGCGTCGTCGGCGATCTCATGGGCTGTCGTCACGTCCAGCATCGGCACTTCCGCCCCAAGGGACTTTCAAGAGCTTTGTTGATTCGCGGCACTATGGAGGGGCGCCGAAGGGCGGGCAACCGGCGCAAACGGGCGCGGGCCATGCCTCTGACGCAATCGATGCGATGATAGCGGCGCGCGCCCTTGACGGCTTGCGCTCGATCAAATCCTATCCGCCGCCAATTACCGGAGTTTCGTTCATGTCCGTCGACGACAGGCCCACGCTCAGCGCTCCCGACGACGATCCCTGGTTGTGGCTGGAGGAGATCGAAGGAAGGCAGGCGCTCGATTTCGTCGAGCGGCAGAACAGCCTAACGCTGCAGGCGTTCGGCGGCGCGGCGTTCGAACGCGACCGCGACATCCTCGCGGGAATCTACGACCGTCCCGACAACATTCCCTATGTCGGCCGGCGCGGCACCGACCTGCACAATTTCTGGAAGGATGCCACCAACCCGCGCGGCCTGTGGCGGCGGACCACGCTCGCGGAATTTCGCAAGGCCGCACCGGCGTGGGAGACCATTCTGGATATCGACCAGCTCGCGGCACAGGAAGGCGAAGACTGGCTGCCGAGCCAGATCGCCACGATGCCAGGCGGCTCGCGCGCGATCCTGAGCCTGTCGCGCGGCGGCAGCGACGCCGTCACCCTGCGGGAATTCGACCTCCACGCCAAGAGTTTTGTGACGGACGGCTTTACGCTGCCGGAAGCCAAGGGCGGCGTCGACTGGCTCGATGCCGACACGCTGCTGCTGTCGAGCGCCTATGGCGAGGGCATGACGACGAGCTCGGGCTATGCGCGCACGGTGCGGCTGTGGCGGCGCGGACAGCCAGTCGATCAGGCAGAGGTGATCATCGAGACCACCGCCGATCACATGATGATCTACGGCATGACGGACGACACCGGATCTGCGCCGCGGGTCTGGATCGTCGACCAGATCGACTTCTTCAATCACGCGATCTGGCTGCGCGATGCCGCCGGCACAACGACGAAGCTCGATCTGCCGACCGGCGTCTGGATGCAGGCGCATGGCGACTGGTTCGCGATGAAGCTGCGCCGGGACTGGCAGGTCCAGGATCGCACCTACGCCACCGACACCGTGCTCGGCATCTCGCTCTCCGCGTTCCTCGCCGGCAGCCGCGATTTTGTCGTCCTGTTCGAGCCTGCGCCGCGGCGCGCGCTGCAGGGCCTGTTCTGGGCCGCGGGAAAGCTGGTGCTATCGATTCTCGACGAGCTCAAACCGCAATTCGAGATCTGCACGCCATCCGCCACCGGCTGGAGCCGCGAGACGCTTTCCGGCCTGCCGCAGATCGGCGTCGTCGACGTCTGGCCGCTCGATTCCCATCCCTCCGAAAGCAATGGCGATCTGCTCGCCAATGTGCAGGACCCGCTCACCCCGCCCTCACTGCTGCTGATCGAGCGCGGCGTCGCAAGTCCGACCGTGCTGAAGCAGGCGCCGAAGACGTTCACCGCCGACGGCCTCCTAGTGACGCAGCACGAGGCGATCTCTGTCGACGGCGAGCGCATTCCCTACGTGCAGACCGGCCCCGCCAAGGAGACCGGCGATGCGCCGGTCTATATGACCGCCTATGGCGGCTTCGCCGTCTCCGTGAAGCCGTATTACAACTCATCGCTCGGAAGGCTGTGGCTGGAGCGCGGCGGCACGACAGTGCAGGCGAATTTGCGCGGCGGCGGCGAGTTCGGCACGCGCTGGCACGATGCCGGGCGGCTCGCCGGCAAGAGGCTGTCGCACGACGATTTCGCGGCCGTGGCCGCCGATCTCGTCCGCCGCGGCGTGACGAGCGCCAAGCGCATCGCCGCGCAGGGCGGCTCGAACGGCGGCATCCTCATCACCAACATGCTGGTGCGCTATCCCGAGCGCTTCGGCGCGCTGTTCTGCACCATCCCGCTGATCGACATGCGCCGCTACACGAAGCTGCTCGCGGGCGCGAGCTGGATCGCGGAATACGGCGACCCTGATAAGCCCGAGGAGTGGGAGTGGCTGAAGACCTACTCCGCCTATCACAATGTGAAGGCCGGCGAGGCCTATCCGCCGATCCTGATCGCGACGACACGGCGTGACGACCGCGTCCACCCCGGCCATGCCCGCAAGATGGCGGCAAAGCTCCAGGCGATGGGCTATGAGGCCTGGTTCTACGAGCCGGCCGCAGGCGGCCATGGCTACGGCAAGGACAACAAGGAGCGCGCCGGCTTCGAGGTGCTGGGCTATCGGTTCTTGAAGGACAAAATCGGCTGGCAGGACGGCGAGGGCTGAAGGGGCGAACATGCAATTTATAGCGTCCGGTCGCGCCAGGCTCGCGACCGAGATCGTGGGCGACGGCACCGCGATTGTCTTTCTTCATGCCAATGTGTGCGACCGGCGCATGTGGCGTGCCCAATTGGATGCGATCGGCGCCACCCGCAAGGCGATCGCTTACGATCGACGCGGGTTCGGTGAAACGCAGGCCGAGCCGGAGGATTTCTCCGCCCTCGCTGATCTCGTCGCCGTGCTGGACGCGACCGCAGGCGGCAAGCCTGCGATTCTCGTTGGCTGCTCCCTCGGCGGACGCATCGCGCTCGATGCCGCCATCAGACACCCCTCGCGTGTTCGCGCTCTCCTATTGATCGCCCCCAATGTCGCCGGCGCGCCCGATCCGACCTACACGCCCGACATCGAGAAACTGATGACGCAATCGAAAGAGGCCGAGGCGTCCGGAGACCTCGATCGGCTGAACGCAATGAAGGCGCGTCTCTGGCTGGATGGCCCGCTGGCGGGCGAAGGACGCGTCACGGGTCCTGCGCGCGACCTGTTGCTCGACATGAACAGCATCGCACTTCGTTCGCCGCCGTTCGGGTCGGACGTCGACATTCGCCCCTTCTTCGACAGGCTCAGCGATATCGCGGTGCCGACCCTCGTAGCCTGGGGCGACCTCGACTTCCCCTATGTCCAGGACCGCTGCCGCCACGTCGCGGCGGTCGTGCCTGGCGCGGAGGGGCGCGAAATGCCGGGCGCAGCGCATCTGCCGAGCCTGGAGCGCCCGGCCGAAACGACGGCTCTCATTTCCGAATTCGTCGCCCGGCATGCGGGATGAGATGGACGGGCGCGATAGCGCTGCCGCTTCGCGCTCTCACCATCACGACGTGAGGGAGGCACCGCCCTTTCATTCCCTCCCCCCTTGCGGGGGAGGGGCAGGGAGAGGGGTCCCCACGGGGATACCCTCGATGTGCGGGAGCACGGCGTGATCGCAGATGGATAGACCATTTGCTGGGCTACCCCTCTGCCCCGCCCTCCCCCGCAAGGGGGGAGGGAGCGCACCGCCTTCGCAGCGCGCACTAAGATTTAGATCCGCACCGTCTGCGTAGCTAGCGCGAAAACACCAGCGTCAGATTGTTCGCGGGCATCTCGATGGTATCGACGAGGCCGAGGCCAGCCGCCATTGCGAGCTTCTCGACATCGACGACGTCGCGGACGCCCCAGTCGGGATTGCCTTCGCGCAAGGACGTGTCGAACACGGCATTGCTGAGCGCGGTGTGCTTGCCGTCGCGCTTGAACGGGCCATAGAGGAACAGCTTGCCGTCAGCACGCAGATAGCGGCCGGCGCCGGCGAACAGGCCTTCGGCCACGGCCCACGGCGCGATGTGGATGACATTGGCGCAGAACACGGCGGCAAGGCTGGTCGGCCCCTGCCCGCTCTTCATCTCTGGACACCAGTCGGGATCGGTGAGGTCGATCCGCAAGGGCGAGCGGATGTTCGGCAGGCCCGAATGGACGCGCCAGGCCTCGATGCTCTTCACATGCCGCTGATTGAGGTCGCTCGGCCACCAGATCAGGCCGGGCGTATGCCGGGCGAAATGAACCACGTGCTGGCCGGTTCCGCTGCCGACCTCGACGACGTTGCCGGTCGCGCCTGCCAGATGCTTCTCCAGCGCCGTCCAGATCGGCTCGTGATTGCGATGGAAGGCCGGTGCATCGAGCCGGCCGTCAGGCTCGACCCGTCCGCCGTCCCTGCCAAATTCGACGACATATTCAGCCAAGTGAGGTCCCCTTGAAAAAGCGAGAACGCATTGAAAACAGGAGGAGCGCCCAAACGCCCTGGAAACAGCCGGCCCGCGACCATTGCCCCTAACCCATGGGGACTTTGCGACTCTTGGGGCCAAATCGACCGACAGATAATCTCTTCAGTTGCAATGCGGAAGATATTAACTCCAATTTGCCGCATGCATAGTCTTGATTGTCAGGGGCTGCCCTTTGTGCTTTGGAACGCTTCTATTTCGCGATCGAGACCATCGCCATAACGCCTCGGAATGACGCCTTGACCGCCCTTTTCCGGACGCCCCTCCTGTTCCTCCTTCTGGCCATCGCCGCCGGCCTCGCCAGCCCGGCGCGGGCACAATCCACCGTCGCCGACGGCCAGAAGCTCGCCTTCGACCGCGGCAAGGGCAATTGCCTGACCTGCCATGTCATCAAAGGCGGCGACCTGCCGGGAACGATCGGTCCGGAGCTGAAGGACATCAAATCAAAATACCCTGATCGCAACGAGCTGGTCGCGATCATCTTCGACGAGACCAAGCGCAATCCCCAGACCATGATGCCACCGTTCGGCCGGAACCGGATTTTGACCGAACAGGAGATCAGCGCAATCGTTGATTTCCTGCAGACCCTGTAACGGACGGCGGCCCAGGAGATTCGAGATGACGACGACCACCAGGCTTCATCCGACGCGGCGGCTGATCCTTCAGGGCGCGGCCTCCGTCGCGCTGCTCGGCCTCGGCAATCTGCCGTTCGCAGGGGCGCATGCGGCGGCAAACGACAAATATCCGGAAGAGGCGTTCAAGCTGAAGAGCGAAGCCGACGCGATCAAGGCGCTCTACGGCAAGACCGCCGAGCCTTCGGACAAGGTCAAGCTCGACGCACCCGAGATCGCCGAGAACGGCGGCGTGGTGCCGATCTCGGTGACGACAACGCTCGACAAGGTGACCTCGATCTCGTTCCTCGTCGCCGAGAACCCGTTCGCGCTGGCGGCCTCCTACAGGATTCCTGACGGCACGATCCCGAGCGTTGCCAACCGCTTGAAGATGGCGAAGACCACCAACGTGACGGCGATCGTTGAAGCCGACGGCAAGCTCTACAGCGCGACCAAGGAAGTAAAGGTCACCGTCGGCGGTTGCGGCGGCTAAGGAGAACGGAGATGGCATCCAGCATTCGCGTGCGCGCAACATCCAACGGCGACACCATCGAGGTGCAGGCGCTGATCCAGCACCCCATGGACACCGGCCTCGTCAAGGATTCCAAGGGCGAGCTGATCCCCGCGCATTTCATCCAGCAGCTGAAGTTCGAATGTAACGGCAAGGACGTGTTCGTCGCCGACTGGGGCACGGCGGTCTCGAAGGACCCCTACGTCAAGTTCAGCTTCAAGGGCGCCAAGAAGGGCGACGAGCTCAAGATCTCCTGGATCGACAACAAGGGTGGCTCGGATACGACCACCGCGAAGATTTCGTAATGAAGGCCCGCATCCACCTCCTGCTAGGCTCGCTCAGCGCCGCGCTGGTTGCGTTCGCCCTGACCTCTCCGCGCGTGATCGCGGCCGACAAGGTCGATCCGGTTGCCGACGCCAAGGCGTTCCGGAACTTCTTCTTCCAGAAGTTTCCGAACGTGAAGCACGAGGATTTCGTCAACGGTCCTTATTCCATGAACGAGGACATGAAGCGGCAGTGGCAGGAGAAGGAAGAATTCCCGCCTTACGAGTTCGCGCTCGATGCCGGCAAGGAGATGTTTGCGACGCCGTTCAAGAACGGCAAGACCTATGCCGACTGCTTCCCGAACGGCGGCATCGGCATTCGCCAGAACTATCCCTATTTCGACGAGAAGGAAGGCAAGGTCGTCACGCTGGAGCTCGCGCTCAACCGCTGCCGCGAGGCCAACGGAGAAGCCCCCTATTCCTACGTCAAGGACGAGATGGCCTCGCTGACCGCCTACATGGCGTACACCTCGCGCGGCAAGCTGATGGACATCAAGATCCCCGACGATCCGCGCGCGCTGGCGGCGTTCGAGAACGGCAAGCGCTATTTCTACACCCGCCGCGGCCAGATGAATTTCTCCTGCGCGAGCTGCCATGTGCAGAGCCCGGGCGAGCGCATCCGCGCCGAGATCCTGGCGCCGGCCCTCGGCATTCTGAACGCGATGCCGATCTACCGCTCCGAATGGAGCGGCATGGGCACGACCAGCCGGCGCTTCGTCACCTGCAACAGCCAGACCCGCGCGGTTCCGCTGGAGCCGCAGGCGGATGAATATCGCGACGTCGAATATTTCCTCTCCTACGTCGCCAACGGCCTGCCGATCTCGGGACCGGGAGCGCGGCCATGAAGCTGTCACTTCCCCTCGCCATGCTGCTCGCCCTGAGCCTTGCGCCATCCGCGCGCGCGGCAAATGAGGCGGACTACAAGGCGGCCTATGCCGCCGCCGAAGCAGCCTCCAAGGAGGCAGCCGGCATGCGCAACCAGTGGACCGTGACCGTCTCGGCACTGGCGGCCGCGAAGAAAGCGGGCGACGGCGGCGATTTCGATCGTGCGGTTGCGGCAGCCAGGGAGGCCGAAGCGCTGGCGAAGGCGTCGATCTTCCAGGCGACGTCCGAAAAAGAAGCCTGGAAGGCGATGGAAATCCGCTAGACTGGACCTGTTGGAACTGTCGGATCGTCGTTGAAGGGGCGCGGAGAATTCGAGATTGGAGATGGCCATCCGCCGCCGCGATTTCCTGAAAGGTGCAGGCCTTGCCGCCGCATCGCTCAGCCTGCCCCGTCTCGCGCGCGGCACCGAGACCGCGAGCATCTACGAGCTCGAACGGTTCGGCAATGCGCGGATCCTACACATCACCGACGCGCATGCGCAGCTCAATCCGGTCTATTTCCGTGAACCCAGCGTCAATATTGGCATCGGCGAGATGGCGGGACGGCCGCCGCATCTGGTCGGCCGCGCCTTCCTGGAGCGGTTCGGCATCAGGCCCGACAGCGCCGATGCCTATGCTTTCACCTGCTTCGAGTTCGAGAAGTCCGCCGGCCGCTTCGGCAAGCTCGGCGGCTTTGCCCATCTGAAAACCCTGGTCGACCGCCTGCGCGGCGATGTCGGCGAGAAAGACTCCCTGCTCCTCGACGGTGGCGACCTCTGGCAGGGCACCGGCCTTGCCAACACCATGCAGGGCCGCGACATGGTGGAGGTCGCCAATCTGCTCGGCATCGAGGCGATGACCGGTCATTGGGAATTCACCTATGGTGAACAGGCGCTGCGCGACAATCTCGAACGCTTCAAGGGCGAGTTCCTGGCGCAGAACGTCTTCCTGACCGAGGAAGCCGCGTTCAACGACGCCCGCGCCTTCGACCCCGCGACCGGGCGCGTGTTCAAGCCTTCTTTCATCAAGGAGCTCGGCGGTCATCGCGTCGCGATCGTCGGCCAGGCCTTCCCTTACGTGCCGATCGCGCATCCCAGGCGCTTCACGCCGGACTGGACCTTCGGCATCCGCGAGGAAGAGCTGCAGAAACATGTCGACGCCTTGCGCGGCACCGACAAGGTCGATGCCGTCATCCTGCTGTCGCACAACGGCATGGATGTCGACCTCAAGCTCGCCAGCCGCGTCACTGGCATCGACGTCATCCTCGGCGGTCACACCCATGATGCCGTGCCGCAGCCTATGCCAGTGAAGAACGCCGGCGGCACCACGCTCGTCACTAACGCCGGCTCCAACGGGAAATTTTTGGGCGTGCTCGATCTCGCGCTCGACAGGGGCAAGGTCAATGACGTCAGATATCGCCTGTTGCCGGTCTATTCGGAGCTCCTGAAACCCGATCCGGCGATGGCCGAGCTGATCGGACGGGTCCGCGCGCCGCATGTCGCCGACTGGTCGGAGAAGATCGCGACGCCCGACCGCCTGCTCTATCGCCGCGGCAACTTCACCGGCCCGATGGACGAGTTGATCTGCACCGCGCTGCGCACCGAGCTCGATGCCGAGATCGCGCTGTCGCCGGGCTTCCGCTGGGGCGTCACCGCGCTGTCGGGCCAGGCGCTGACCATGGAGGATCTCCTCGCGGAAACCGCGATCACCTATCCCGAGACCTATGTGCAGGAGATGACCGGCGCGGAGATCAAGACCGTGCTGGAAGACGTCTGCGACAATCTGTTCAACGCCGATCCCTACTATCAGCAGGGCGGCGACATGGTGCGCGCCGGCGGCCTCAGCTACACCTGCACGCCGACGGAGGCGATGGGCAGCCGCATCTCCGAGCTGACCCTCAATGGCGGCAAGGCGATCAGCGCCAGCCATCGCTACAAGGTCGCGGGCTGGGCCTCGGTCAATGGCCGGCAGGGCGCACCGGTATGGGACGTCGTCGGCAAATATCTGCGCTCGGGCCGCATGCTTCAGGAGCGGCTCGGCACCGGCGTCGCGTTGAAGGGCGTCGACGGCAACCCGGGCATCGCGGGATAGGGGTGATGCGGCTGCAGGTCTTTTGCGCGATGCTGCTGGCGCTGCTGGCCTCGCCGGCGGTGCCAGAGGCTGTTGCGCAGCAGGTGCCGCTCCAGGACAAGCCGTTCGCCGAGCACAAGATCGTGCTGCAGCTCTCCGACGGCGATGCGAAGAAGCAGGCGCTGGTGCTGAGCGTCGCCAACAATCTGCTGAAGGCCTATGACCCCGACAAGGTCGCGATCGAGGTGGTGGCCTTCGGCCCCGGCATCGACCTGCTGCTGACAGGCAGCGAGCGCCGCAAGCAGGTCGAAAGCCTGATCGCCCAGGGCGTACGCTTCGACATCTGCCTCAACACGGTGGATACGCTCGAGCGCGAGACGGGCAAGCGGCCGGAGTTCATTCCGGGCGCGACGCCGGTGCAGGTGGGGGTCGGGCAGATCCTGTTCCTGGCGGAGAATGGGTACACATTGGTGCGGCCGTAGCGGCGCCGTGGCGTCACACTCCCCTGTCGTCCCGGACAAGCGCGCCTCAAGCGCGCGTTGTCCGGGATCCATAACCACAGGGAGGAGTTTGGCGATGACTCGGAGTTACCAGTTTACGCCCGCAACCACTCCCTGTGGTGATGGGTCCCCGCCTTCGCGGGGACGACACTGAGTTTTCCCGACCGGCTTCAAGCCTCAGCCGCTCCCTCTCCGCCTCACCTGCAATAAAAATCTTCCAAATATTACCATTCACACAGTGAATTGCTTCTCTTTGCGCCCCTCATCGTAGTAGAATCTTGGAAGTCAGTTCCAAGCCGGGTCCTGCCATGATCTTCCGCCAGCTCTTCGACAGTGTTTCGGGCACCTACAGCTACGTCCTCGCCAGCCGCCCCGGCGGCGAGGCGCTGATCCTCGATCCCGTGCTTGAGAAGGTCGACCGCTATTGCCAATTGCTGCGCGAGCTCGACCTCAAGCTGGTGAAAGCGGTCGACACCCATTTGCATGCCGACCACGTCACCGGGCTCGGCGAGCTGCGCGACCGCACCCATTGCATGACCGTGATGGGAGACCAGACCAAGGCCGACGTGGTGGCGATGCGGGTTGCCGACGGCGACAAGGTGACGATCGAGGGCCTGTCGCTCGACGTGATGTACACGCCGGGCCACACCGACGATTCCTATTCCTATCTGATGGGCGACCGCGTCTTCACCGGCGATACGCTGCTGATCCGCGGCACTGGCCGCACCGATTTCCAGAACGGCTCGTCGCGCGCGCAATACGATTCGATCTTCAATCGCCTGCTCAAGCTGCCTGACGAGACGATGGTGTTTCCGGCCCATGACTACAAGGGCGACACCGTCTCCACCATCGGTGAGGAGAGGCGCTACAACCCCCGCCTGCAGGTGCGCTCGGTCGACGAATATATCGAGCTGATGGCCAACTTGAAGCTGCCGAACCCGAAGATGATGGACGTGGCAGTGCCCGCCAACATGCGGGTCGGCCTGCACCAGGAAGAGCTGGAGAAAGAGGGCCGCGCACTCAGTGCGAGCGAGGCGATCCGCTCGCTTCACCGACCCGATATCCTGCTGGTCGATCTGCGCGAGTCCAACGAGCGGATGAAGCACGGCATGCTCGAAGGCGCGCTGCACACGCCCTATCCGTCGGTCGAGGAGAGCCTGAAGCCCGGCGGCATGCTGCGGGAAGTGGCCGCTGCAACGGGTCGTCGCGTGGTGTTCTTCTGCGCCTTCGGCGAGCGCTCGGCGATGGCGGTTGCAGCCGCCAAGGAGGCTGGTCTTCTCAACACCGCCCATATCGCCGGCGGCATCGATGCCTGGAAGAAGGCGGGCGGACCGATCGTGCACTGACGATCGCGTCCCTTGAGAAAAATCAGGGGCCGCACATATTGTGCGGATAGATTCGGATGCAGCATCACCATCCGGGACCAGCTATGGCCAAGCCTGCCAACAACACTGCCAAGCCGGGCGAGCCGCCCAAATCAGCAGACAACAAGGCGAAGAAGCCACCGCCGCCGCGCGACGTCGGCGACGACGATGACGAGGACGGCGACATCGCAACGCCGAAGCGCGATCGGTATGGCCCGGATGACGAGCCGTTGTGAGGGTCTGCACGCCGGGTCGCGCCAGCGCAACAACCTCCGCCGTCGTCCCGGCGCAGGCCGAGACCCATAACCACAGGGCGCAGTTTGGCGGAGAGCCGCCGTTCGGTACTGCGATCGATCACAATCGAGGGACCGCGCGGTATGCGTCCCAGCCTGCGGCGGAACGACGATGTGGAGGCACCATAGCGCCCCTCACTTCCGCCCCCGCTACCTGCCATGCGCCCGCGTTCATGGACAAATAACCGCTCTCCCCGATAGTTTGCTCGTCCATCGGGAGTAACACGGAACTGCAATGGTCGACGTTCTCGCCGCACCGCAGCAAGGCAAGGCGGACAGCGCACTACGCACGCTGACGGGAATCTCGATCGCGCACTGGGTCAGCCATTTCCATCTCCTGGTCCTGCCGATGCTGTTCCCGTTCCTGAAGGACAGGCTCGGCGTCGGCTATGTCGAGCTCGGCTTTTCGCTGACCACGCTCGCGGTCGTCTCGGCCCTGACGCAGGCGCCGACCGGCTATCTCGTCGATCATTTTGGCGCGCGCAAAATCCTGCTGGCCGGACTGACGCTCGGCGGCTTCGCGCTGATCCTGCTCGGCGTGCATCTGAGCTACGCCGCGCTGATTGCCTGCGCCGTGCTGCTCGGGCTCGCCAACAGCGTCTATCACCCCGCCGATTACGCCATCTTGGCCGAGCACATGGACGAGGCGCGGATGGGCCGCGCCTTCTCTGTGCACACCTTTGCCGGCTATCTCGGCGGCGCGGTGACGCCGGCGATCGTCGCCGCGCTCGTCACTGTGTCGGGTGGGACCGGCGCGCTGATCGCCTCCGGCGCGATCGCCATTCTGGTCGCGCTGCTGCTGGTGGCCATGAGCATCCCCGAGGCGGGCGCGCACAAGAAGAAACCGGGCGGCGAGAGCGCGCCGAAGCAGGCGGTCATCACCCCGGCGCTGATCACGCTCACCGCGCTGTTCATGCTGCTCAGCCTGTCGGTCGCCGGCATCAACAATTTCGGCGTGGTGGCGCTGATGAGCGGCTACGGCACCTCCTATTCGATCGCCAATGTCGCACTGACCGCGTTCCTCGGCTGCAGCGCCGCCGGCGTGCTCGCGGGCGGATTCCTCGCCGACCACACCGAGCGCCACGGCTATGTCGCCGCCGCCTGCTTCGCCGCAAATGCGGCCATCGTGTTGCTGATCGCGCTGGTGACGCTGCCCGGCTGGGCGCTCACCGCGATGATGGCAACCGCGGGCTTCCTCTCCGGGGTGATCGCGCCGTCGCGCGACATGCTGGTGCGCAATGCCGCGCCTGCGGGCGCTGCGGGGCGCGCCTTCGGCATCGTCTCCACCGGCTTCAATCTCGGCGGCATCGTCTCACCGCTGCTGTTCGGCTGGATCATGGACCAGAACGCACCGCACTGGGTATTCGGCGCGTCCGTGATCTTCATGCTGGCGACGGTGGTTCTGTCGCCGTTCACGGAACGGCGGATCAAGGCGTAGCCAAGAATTCAACTATCGTCCCGGCGAAGGCCGGGACCAGCAACCCCAGGGAGTTGTGCTAGGGCAAGCTGATAACTCCGAGTCTTCGCCAAACTCCTCCCTGTGGTTATGGGTCCCGGATCTGCGCGCGCATGGGGCGCGCTTGTCCGGGGCGACGGGCAACATAAAACGCGTGAGAACAACAAAACGGGACGAAACACATGAGCAATCCTGATCTCGTCATCCGCGGCGGCACGGTCGCGGATGGCCACGGCGGCGAGCTGTTCGAGGCCGACGTCGCCATCACCGGCGGCAGGATCAGCGAGGTCGGCAAGGTTTCGGCCAAGGGTGCCGAGGAAATCGACGCGCGCGGAAAACTGGTGACGCCGGGTTTTGTCGACGTGCACACGCACTACGACGGCCAGGTGACCTGGAGCCAGGACATCACGCCGTCCTCGCAGAACGGCGTCACCACGGCGATCATGGGCAATTGCGGCGTCGGTTTTGCGCCGTGCAAGCCCGCCGACCACACCCGCCTGATCCAGCTGATGGAAGGCGTCGAGGACATTCCCGAACCAGTGCTGAGCGCCGGCATTCCCTGGGCATGGGAGAGCTTTCCGGACTACATGGACTGGCTCGGCAAGCGCGATTTCGACATCGATGTCGGCGCGCAGCTGCCGCATGCGGCGCTGCGGGTCTATGTCATGGGCGAGCGCGGCGCGCGCCGCGATCCCTCGACGCCTGAGGACAATGCGGCGATGGCGAGGCTCGCGGGCGAGGCGGTACGCGCCGGCGCGCTCGGCTTCTCGACCTCGCGCACGCTCAACCACCGCACCTCGACCGGCGATTTCACGCCAACCCTGAAGGCCGGCGAGGACGAGCTCACCGCGATTGCCGGCGCGATGCATCGGCAGGGGCGCAGCGTGCTGCAATTCGTGCTCGACCTCTCCA
>NZ_LWIG01000001.1:449740-476990 GCF_002068095.1 Bradyrhizobium sacchari
CCTGCCGATGATGCTGCGGGTGGCCGACAGCACGAAGTGTCCGATCTCATTCTCGATCACGCAGAACGACAGATCGCCCAACCGCTGGCGCCAGACGCTGGACGAGATCAACGCAGCCGCACAGCGCGGCCTCTCCATCACGGCGCAGATCGCGGCGCGGCCGGTCGGCCTGCTGCTAGGCCTCGAGCTGTCGCGCAATCCGTTCCAGACCCATCCCAGCTACAAGGCGATCGCGCATCTGCCGCTGCAGCAGCGGCTGGCCCGGCTGCACCAGCCTGAAATTCGCAAGGCGATCCTGAGCGAGACGGCGACCGCGACCGACGATCCGCTGTTCTTCCGACCCAACTACGACAAGATGTTCCTGCTCGGCGATCCCCCCGACTACGAGCAGCCGCCGGAGAACGCGCTGGGGCCGCAGGCGCGCAGGCAGGGAAGGCAGCCGGAGGAACTCGCCTACGAGGCAATGCTGTCGGACGAGGGCCGCGGCATGCTCTACGTGCCGTTCCTCAACTATTCCGACGGCAATCTCGATGCGACGCGCGAGATGTTGCTCGATCCGCAATCGGTGCCGGGCCTGTCCGACGGCGGCGCGCATTGCGGCATCATCTGCGATGCGAGCTTCCCGACCTATCTGCTGACGCACTGGACGCGCGACCGCACCCGCGGCGAGAAGCTGTCGATCCCGTTCGTGGTCGCGGCGCAATCGCGCAAGACCGCGCTGTCGGTCGGGCTGACCGATCGCGGGCTGATTGCGCCCGGCTACAAGGCTGACGTCAACGTGATCGACTACGACCGCCTGCATCTGCATCCGCCGAAGGTGCATTACGATCTGCCGGTTGGCGGGCGGCGGTTGCTGCAGGATGTGGACGGCTACGAGGCGACGATCGTCTCGGGCGTCGTGACGCGGCGGCAGGGCGAGGCGACGGGCCGGCGGCCGGGGAAGCTGGTTCGCGGGGCGCAGGGGGTGCAGTAGCGCCTGGGGCGCGAGAGCTCTCCACACATTCAGTGTCGTCCCGGACAAGCGCGCCTAAAGCGCGCGCAGATCCGGGACCCATAACCACAGGGCGTGGTTTGAGGCGACGCTGGTAATTCCGAGTCTTCGCAAAACGATCGCTGCGGCGTATGGGTCCCGGCCTTCGCCGGGACGACGATTGTGGATTGGGCGAGCACTGCCCCCTTACGTCGGCGATACCGCGCCCTTCAATGGCGCGGGCTGTACCGCCGCACCGCGGGTCAGCCTCGCCTTTTCCGTGTTCGGCCATAGCAGCAGCAGGCCGATGACGCCGGAGCCGACCATCACGACCGCGTTGATGGTGAAGCCGGTCAGGTAGCCGTCGAGCATGCTGCCGGCGCGCTGGATCACGGTGCCCATCACGCTCGGCGCGATGATGCCCGAGAGCGTGTAGAGCGCGCCGTAGATCGCGATCACGGCGCCGCGCTGCGAGGCCGGCGTGAACTCGCCGAGCATCGGCGGGCAGACCACATAGATCGCACCGCACAGGCCGGAGCCGACGACCAGCGCCGCGATCTGCAGGCCCGCGCCCTCGACATGCCCCATCGCAGCCAGGATCAGGCCGCCGATGATCAGCGGCACCGAGCCGAGCACGCCGCGCGAGATACGCGTGGTGTAGCCGCGCGCCATCATCACCTGCGAGATCCAGCCGGTGAGGATGACGATCGTGGCGCCGAACACCCAGGGCAGGATCGAGATGAAGCCGGCCTGGCTCTGCGAGAAGCCGAGCCCCTTGACGATGAAGGGCGTGAACCAGGTGAGGCCGAGCGACAGCGCCCAATAGGCGCCGAAGGTCGCGGCCACGCAGCCAAGGAAGGTGCGCGAGGTCAGTAGCTGCACATAGGGAATCTTCGGCTCGGTGACGGCGAGAACCTGGGTGTCCTCCAGCGGGCCTTCCTTGCCGAGCGCGAGCCAGGCACAAACCCAGATCAGGCCGACAACGCCGAGCGCGCCGAAGGCGTAGTGCCAGGAGTGGTTGACGATGACCCAGTTCAGCGCCGGCACCGCCAGGATGACGCCGAAGGCCGAGCCTTGCGACAGGATCGCGGTCGGTAGCGTGCGCTTCTCGTCAGGGAACCATTTGTAGATGGCGTGTGCGGCGACCGAGAAGGCCGGACCTTCGCCGGCGCCCAGCACAATGCGGCAGATCAGGAGCGTGGTGAAGGAGACCGTGCCGACCATCGGGAACTGCGCCAGCGCCCAGATCACCGCCAGCGTCAGTAGCACCCAGCGCGTCGGCACCTTGTTTACGATGAAGCCGACCACGATGGCCGAGATCGAGAACAGGAAGAAGAACGAGGAGCCGAGCAGGCCGAACTGCTCGGCGCTGAGCTTCATGTCGGTCATGATCGGCACGCCGGCGAGACCTACGACGATCTTGTCGGCGAAGTTCACCACCATGAAGAGAAAGAGGAGAAATGTAACGGTCCAGGCGCCCTTCGGCGTTGGCTTTGCCAAACCCTTGGAGTCCCCTGCCGTCCTGCCCATTTCGGGCGTTCCCTGAGCGCTCATCATTCTCCCCGTATGTCTTTATTGTCGGCAGTTTTTGATTTGGCCGTCCTCGGAGCTAACAACGGCTTGAAAGCCAACGCAACCCCGGCATTTCCGCGGCAGGTGTGCTACGCAACATTGAGTTAAATTCCGTCCGGCGCATTGATCTTGCTGAGCATCCGAAACCTCTCAAAGACCTTCTCCTCGGCGGGCGAGCCGGTCCATGTGCTGCGCGGCGTCGATCTCGACCTCCGGGCCGGCGAGCGCGTCGCGCTGACCGGGGAATCCGGCAGCGGCAAGAGCACGCTGCTGCACCTGATCGCCGGGCTGGACGCTGCCGATGATGGCTCGATCCGGCTGGAGGACACCGAGATCACCAAGCTGTCGGACGCCGGCCGCGCCGGCTTGCGGCGCGACCGGATCGGCCTGGTTTTCCAGCAGTTCAACCTGATTCCGAGCCTGTCGGTTGCGGACAATCTCGCCTTCCAGGCACGGATCGCCGGCCGGCATGATGCGGCCTGGACCAAGGAGCTGGTCGAGCGGCTCGGGCTCGGCGGCCTGCTCAAGCGTTATCCAGAGCAATTATCAGGCGGCCAGCAGCAGCGGGTCGCGATCGGTCGGGCGCTCGCGACAAAGCCCTCGCTGCTGCTGGCGGACGAGCCGACCGGCAATCTGGATGAAGACACCGCCGAGGACGTGCTGGCGCTGACACGCGACCTCGTCGCGCGCACCGGCTGCGGCTTCCTGATGGTGACGCACAGCCTGCATCTGGCCGGCACGCTCGACCGGCATCTCACCTTGCACGCAGGACGAATCGCATGAGGCGCGCGCTCTGGGTGCTCGCGGTGCTCCTGAGCCATTGGCGGCGCCACGGGATGCAGTTCGCCACGCTCCTGATCGGGCTGATCGCGGCGACCGCGCTGTGGAGCGGCGTGCAGGCCATCAACCAGCAGGCCCGCAACGCCTACGACCGCGCCGCGGCGACTTTTGGCGGCGTGCGCACAGCGATGCTGGTGGCGCCGAATGCGGCAACTTTCTCCCAGGAGCTGTTCGTAAAACTGCGCCGCGCGGGCTGGCCGGTGTCGCCGGTGCTGGAGGGCCGCGTCCAGATCAATGGACGCTCAGTGCGGCTGCTCGGCATCGAGCCGGTGACGCTGCCGGCCGATGTCGGCGATGCGCCGCGCCTTGGTGCCTCGGATCTCGGCAGCTTCGTTGCGCCGCCCGGCCAGACATTGGTGGCACGGGAGACGCTGAGCGATTTTGAGGAAACCGAAGGCGCGTCACCCCCGATCAGCAGCGGCGCAAAGCTGCCGCCGCTGCGCGTGCTGCCGCAGCTCGTGCCCGACGTTCTCGTGGTCGATATCGGCGTGGCACAGCGGCTCCTCAATAAGCCGGATCAGGTCTCGCGGCTCCTGATCGGCAAACCGAAGGGCAAGCCGGTGCCGCTCGCAAGCGTCGTCGGCGAGCAGTTGCAGCGGGTCGAGCCGAACGCGGAGACCGAGCTGGAGCGTCTCACCGACAGTTTCCATCTCAACCTCACCGCCTTCGGCCTGCTGTCGTTCTTCGTCGGCCTGTTCATCGTCAACTCGGCCGTCGGCCTCGCCTTCGAGCAGCGGCTGCCGATGCTGCGCACCTTGCGGGCCTGCGGCGCCTCGGCCCGCCTCGTCAACACGGTGCTGGTGATCGAGCTGGTGGCGCTGGCGCTGGTCGCAGGCCTGATCGGGCTCGTCTGCGGCTATTTCATTGCGGCAGCTCTGTTACCCGACGTCGCAGCCTCGCTGCGCGGGCTCTATGGCGCGCAGATTCCTGGGCAGCTTACGCTGCGGCCAGAATGGTGGCTCGCCGGCATCGGCATCAGCGTTGCCGGCGCGCTTGTGGCGGCGGCGACCAGCCTGGTCAAGGCGATCCGGATGCCGGTGCTGGCGGTCGCGCAGCCCTACGCCTGGCAACAGCGGCAACGCCGCTGGCTGGTGTTGCAGAGCGGTGCGGCCTGCGCCGTGTTCGCGGTCGCGCTGCTGTTGCTGCACTACGGTCAATCGCTGATCGCAGGCTTCGGCGTGCTGGCGGCGCTCATGCTCGGCGCGGCGCTGATGCTGCCGGCCTTGCTCGACAGCATCCTGCTCGCGGGCCAGCGCCTCGCCCGGGGCCCGCTTGCGGGCTGGTTCTGGGCGGACAGCCGGCAGCAGCTCTCCGGATTGTCGCTGGCACTGATGGCGCTGCTGCTTGCGCTCGCCGTCAATGTCGGCGTGTCCACCATGGTGGAAACCTTCAGCCGCACCTTCATCGGCTGGCTCAACGGGCGGCTCGCGGCCGACATCTACATCAGCGCCTCCGACAATGCGCAAGGCACGGCGGTCCGCAACTGGCTGAAGGAGCGCAGCGAGGTGCAGGCGATCCTGTCGGGAGGGCGCGCCGAGACTCAAGTTCAGGGCCAGCCGGTGGAATTGTTCGGCCTGCCCGATCACGCGCTCTATCGCGAGCGCTGGCCGCTACTCGAGGCTGCGCCGCGTGCCTGGACCCAGCTGGTGCCCGGCAATGCCGCCTTCATCAGCGAGCAGCTGAGCCGCCGCCTCAACGTCCGCGTCGGCGACGTGATCGAGGTGCCCGCGCCGGGCGGGACCTGGGAGCTCGACATCGTCGGCATCTATGCCGATTACGGCAATCCCAAGGGGCAGCTCGCCGTCAACGTCGCGGCGCTGATCCGGCATTTTCCGCAAACGCCGCAGACGCGGATCGGCCTGATCGTCGCAAAGGAGAACATCCCCGGCCTGATCGCGGCGTTGCAGAAGCAGTTTGCGCTCGACGACCGCAGCGTCGCCGACCAGGCGACGGTGAAGGCGGAATCGATCCGCATCTTCAACCGCACCTTTGCGGTCACCTCCGCACTGAATGCGTTCACGCTCGGCGTCGCCGGCATCGCACTGCTGACCAGCCTGCTGACGTTGGCGAATTCCCGGCTGCCGCAGCTTGCGCCGCTGTGGGCAATCGGCCTGACGCGGCCGCGGCTTGCCGCGATCGAATTGACCAAGACGCTGTCGGTCGCGCTATTCACGGCGCTGCTGGCCGTGCCGCTCGGACTGGTGGTGGCGTGGTGCCTGATTGCGATCGTGAACGTGAAGGCGTTCGGCTGGCGGCTGCCGTTCCATGTGTTTCCGCTGCAGCTGGTCGAGCTGGTCGCGGTCGCACTGCTCGCCTCGCTGCTTGCCGCGCTGCTGCCGATGCTGCGGCTGGCGCGGATGCAGCCGGGGAATCTCGTCAAGGTGTTTGCCAATGAGCGCTGACAATATCTCGCGGCGCGCCTTTGCCGGCGGCATCGCCGCGCTCGCTCTCGCGCGCCGCGCCGGCGCGCAAGGCTATGCCGGGCTCGGCGAGGCCGCCGACGGCTTTGCCAAGGTGACGCCGGGAAAGACATTCAACTTCCCCGGCGATCACGGTCCGCATCCGGAGTTTCGCATCGAGTGGTGGTATCTCACGGCGAATCTCACGGACAGCAGCGGCGCGGCCTGCGGCCTGCAATGGACGCTATTCCGTCAGGCGGCGCAGCCGGGCCCGCAAGGCGAGGGCTGGGCCAATCAACAGATCTGGATGGCGCATGCAGCGGCGACGCGCGCCGGCACGCATCGCTTTACCGAGCTGTTTTCGCGCGGCGGCATCGGGCAGGCCGGCGTCACGGCAAAACCGTTCGCGGCCTGGATCGACGATTGGGAGATGAAAGGTCTTGAACGCACCGACGATCGCAAGCTGGCACCGCTGACGCTGAAAGCGTCCGGCGCCGACTTTAGCTACGCGCTGACGCTGGAGGCCGACCGGCCGGTGGTGCTGCAGGGTGACCGCGGCTTCAGCCGCAAGTCGGAGCGCGGCCAGGCGTCTTACTATTATAGCCAGCCGTTCTACCGCGCGCGCGGCACGCTCAACATCGACGACAAGCCGGTCGATGTCACGGGTCAGGCCTGGATGGACCGCGAATGGAGCAGCCAGCCTCTCGACACCGACCAGACCGGCTGGGACTGGCTGTCGCTGCATCTGTCGAGCGGCGACAAGCTGATGCTGTACCGGCTGCGGCAGAAGGACGGCCAAAACTATCCGTTCGGCAACTGGATCAGCGCCGCCGGCGAGACCCAGATGATTGCAGGCGGCGACATCCAGATGGCACCGAAGGCGACGGCGGAGGTTGCGGGGCGCAAGCTGCCGGTGGAATGGCAGATCGCGATCCCCTCGCGCGCGTTCTCGATCCTGTGCAGGCCGCTCAATCCGAACGCCTGGATGGGGACCGGGTTCTCCTATTGGGAGGGGCCGATCAGCTTTGCCGGCACGCATGACGGCGTTGGCTATCTCGAGCTGACGGGGTATTGAAGCGCGGTTTCCTGGATTCCGGTCTGACGCGTTTTCTTCACGCGAACCGGTATCCACTTCGCTCGAAAACGCTTTGGGGAAATTCGCAATGTATCGTCTCACCGCCCTCGTCACGCTGCTGGCGATTGCGTTCTATTTCTTTACCTGCATCAACGTCTCGCGCTCGCGCACCAAAACCGGCGTCAAGGTGCCGGCGACGTCGGGGCACCCGGATTTCGAGTGCGCGTTCCGTATCCAGATGAACACGCTGGAATGGATGCCGATCTTCCTGCCAGCACTCTGGCTGTTCGCGATCTATGTCGGCGACGCCGTCGCTGCCGGCATTGGCGCGGTGTGGATCATCGGCCGCATCGTCTATTTCATCGGCTATTCGCAGGCGGCGGCCAAGCGAGGCCCCGGCTTCATGATCCAGGGCATCGCCGCGATTGCGCTGTGGGCGGGGGCACTGGGAGCGGTGTTGCGGCTGGTGTGAGGCGGGCTGCGGCTACACATATTCCGCCGTCGTCCCGGACAAGCGCAAGCGCAGATCCGGGACGACGGCGAGGGTGTGGCGCTCGCTGTGCTCCTTTCCTCACTTCGTCAGCGGACAGCCGCTTTCCTTGGCTGTGAAGAAGGCCTTGTCGCCGGGGACGGTGGCGAGCAGCTTGTAATAGTCCCAGGGCTTCTTCGACTCCGAGGGCTTCTTGACTTCGAACAGGTACATGTCGTGGACCATGCGGCCGTTCTCGAGCACCTTGCCGCCCTGCGCGAAGTCGTCGTTCACCGGCAGCTCCTTCAGCTTCTTGGCGACCGCATCGGGATCCTTGGTGCCGGCGGCCTTGACTGCCTTCAGATAGCTCAGCGTCGCCGAATAGGTGCCAGCGTGGATCATGCTCGGCATCCGGCCGGTGCGCTTGAGGAAGCGTTCGCCGAGATTGCGGGTCTTGTCGTTGAGATCCCAGTAATAGCCCTCGGTGAGCACCAGGCCTTGCGCGGCCTGCAGGCCGAGGCCGTTCACTTCGGCGAGCGTCATCAGGAGGCCAGCGAGCTTCTGACCACTGGCGACAATGCCGAATTCGGACGCCTGCTTGATCGAGTTGGTGGTGTCGAGGCCGGCATTGGCAAGGCCGACGATCTTGGCCTTCGAACTCTGCGCCTGCAGCAGGAAGGAGGAGAAGTCCGAGGAGTTGAGCGGCACGCGCACCGAGCCGAGCACCTTGCCGCCATTGGCGGTGACGATCTCGCTGGTGTCCTTCTCCAGCGCGTAGCCGAAAGCGTAGTCCGCAGTGAGGAAGAACCAGGTGTCGCCGCCCGCCTTGGTCAGCGCACCACCGGTGCCGACACCGAGCGCGCGGGTGTCATAGGCCCAGTGGAAGCCGTAGGGCTGGCAGGCATCGCCGGTCAGGCGGGAGGTCGCGGCACCGACGACGATGTCGATCTTCTTCTTTTCCTTGGAAAGCTCGTGGATCGCGAGCGCGACCGATGAGGTCGTCAGCTCCGTGATCATGTCGACACTCTCGACGTCGTACCAGCGCCGCGCGATCGAGCTCGCAAGGTCCGGCTTGTTCTGGTGGTCGGCAGTGACGAGCTCGATCTTCTGGCCGAGCACCTCGCCGCCAAAATCCTCGATCGCCATCTTGGCCGCTTCGACCGACCATTTGCCGCCGTAATCGGCGTAGACGCCGGACTGGTCGTTGAGGATGCCGATCTTGACGCCCTGCGCAAAGGCCGGCGCTGCCAGCAGCAGGGCCGAGGTTGCGACGGCGGCCAAAAGGGTTGATTTCATCTGTTAGCTCCCAGCAGTTTTCTGTTTTGAAATCGCGCGGATAGTAGTGAAGAACCCCGCGCATGCCCATCCATTTCATGTTGGTCGTTAGTATGGGATTCCGCACGCCAAACAACGGCTGTCGTCCCGGCCTAGTGCGCAATTGCGCACTAGGCCGGGACGACGCCGCGATTGAGGATATGCTGGCGGCCACCACCAACACCTAGGAAGCCGCCACCTCCGGCTTCTTGTCGCGCCGCCCTTCCGCCAGGTTCCGCACCACCACATAGAAGATCGGTGTGAACAGAAGCCCGAACAGGGTGACGCCGAGCATGCCGAAGAACACGGCGACGCCGACCGCTTGGCGCATTTCCGAACCGGAGCCTGTCGAGACCACCAGCGGCAGCACGCCGAGGATGAAGGCGAAGGAGGTCATCAGGATCGGGCGCAGACGCAGGCGGCAGGCGTCGATCACGGCCTCCAGCCGCGGCTTGCCTTCGTTCTCGATGTCACGCGCGAACTCGACGATCAGGATCGCGTTCTTCGCCGCCAGTCCCACCAGCACGACGAAGCCGATCTGGGTCAGGATGTTGACGTCCTGTCCCATGATCCGGACGCCGATGGTGGCAGCTAACAGGCACATCGGCACGATCAGGATCACCGCGAACGGCAAGGTCCAGCTGCCATATTGCGCGGCGAGCACGAGATAGACGAACAGCACGCAGATCGGGAACACGTAGAGGCCGGCATTACCGCCGGTGACCTGCTGATAGGACAGGTCGGTCCACTCGAAGGTGAAGCCGCTCGGCAGCGTATCGTCCGCGAGCTTCTTGATGGCGTTGAGCGCGGTGGTCGAGCTCGTGCCCGGCGCCGGCTCGCCCTGGAGTTCGGACGCTGCGTACAGATTGTAGCGCGCGACGCGGTCAGGCCCCGAGACATCCTTGAAGTCGACGACGCTGCCGAGCATCACCATGTCGCCGGAGGCGTTGCGCGTGCGCAGCCGAGAGAGATCGCTGGGCTCTTTGCGGAACGGGAAATCAGCCTGCGCCGTGACGTGATAGGTACGGCCGAACAGGTTGAAGTCGTTGACGTAGGTCGATCCGAAATAGGTCTGGATGGTGTCGTTGATATTCGAGATGGGCACGCCAAGCTTCTGCGCCTTGGTGCGGTCGATATCGACGAAGAGCTGCGGCGTGCTTGCCGAGAATGGCGAGAACACCGAGGGGCCAAAGAGCGAGGGCGATTTGCGCGCGGCGGCTACGAGCTCGTCGGTCGCCGAAGCCAGCAGTTCTGCGCCTCGACCCTGCCGGTCCTGGATGCGGATGGTGAAGCCGCCGCCCGTGCCGATGCCGGGCACCGCGGGCGGCGGAATCACGATGATGAAGGCGCCCTGGATCGCGGCGAGGCGCTTGCGCAGCTCGGCCGTGATGGCATTCGCCGTCAGGCCCTTCTTCAGCCGCACCTCGGGCTCGTCGAACACTGGAAACAGCGCGGCTGCATTGCCCGCTTGGGTGCGCGTCGCGCCGGAGAAGCCGGCAAAAGCGGCGACACGGATGATGCCCGGCGTATCGAGCGAGATCCGCTCGATCTCGCGCACGACCTCGGTGGTGCGTGCCAACGAGGCCGCGCCCGGCAATTGCACGGAGATGATGACGTAGCCGCGATCCTGCGCCGGGATGAAGCCCTGTGGCGTGGTCACGATCAGCCAGCCGGCGCTGCCGATCAGCACGACATAGATCAGGAGCATCACCACGGAATGCCGGATCACGAAATTGGCAAGGCCGGCGTAGCCGTGTGAGAGCCGGTCGAACACACGATTGAACACGCCGGTGAAGGCACCCCACGCCCGCGCGATGACGTTCCAGCTCGCCGGCGGCCGCTTCTCCTCGTGCGGAGTGAGGATCTGCGAGGCCAGCGCCGGCGACAGAGTCAGTGAGCAGAAGCACGAAATCGCGGTCGCGACCGCAATGGTGACGGCGAATTGCTGGAAGAACTGCCCGGAGATGCCGCCGATGAACGCGGTCGGCACGAACACGGCGCACAGCACCAACGCGATCGAGACCAGCGCGCCGCCGACCTCCTCCATGGTCTTGAGCGCCGCATCGCGGCGGCTCAGGCCATGCTCGAGATGCCGCTCGACATTCTCGACCACCACGATGGCGTCGTCGACCACGATGCCGACCGCGAGCACGAGACCAAACAAGGTGAGGTTGTTGATGGAGAAGCCGAGCGCGGCCATCACCGCGAAGGTCCCGACCAGCGAGACCGGGATCGCGATGATCGGAATGATCGCCGGCCGCCAGCCCTGCAGGAACACCAGCACGACGATCACCACGAGCAGCATCGCCTCGTAGATGGTCTTGATCAGCTCGTGGACCGATTGTGCGATGAACTCGGTCGGGTTGTAGCCGATATTGTAGTCGAGGCCCTTCGGAAAGCTCTCCTTCAGCTTGGTCATGGTGTCGGAGATGTGCTTCGCAGTCGCGAGCGCGTTCGAGCCGGGCCGCTGCGTCACCAGCATCGCCACCGCCGATTTGCGCAGCAGGAAGCTGTTGGTGGAATATGCGAGCGCACCGAGCTCGATGCGGGCGACGTCGCGCAGCCGCACCGTGCGGCCATCGGAGCCGGCCTTGATCAGGATGTCCTCGAACTGCTTCTGGTCCTTCAGCCGCCCCGTGAACGTCAGGTTCGGCTGGAAGGCGCGGTCCGCGATCGGCGGTTCGGCGATCTGGCCGCCAGCGATCTGCACGTTCTGGGCGCGGATGGCCGCGAGTACCTCGGTGGACGTCAGGCCGAGATTGGCGATGCGGTCAGGATCGAGCCACAACCGCATCGAATAGTCGCGCGCGCCGAAGATCTGGATGTCGCCGACGCCGTCGATGCGCAAGAGCTGGTCGCGGACCTGGAGGAGCGCGTAGTTGGAGATGTAGAGCTGGTCGAACGTGTCGTCCGGCGACAGCATGAACACGACCATCAGGATGTCGGGCGAGTTCTTGCGGGTCGTGACGCCGTTGCGCTGGACCTCCTCAGGCAGGCGCGGCTGCGCGATCGCGACGCGGTTCTGCACCAGCACCTGGGCCTTGTCGAGATCGGTGCCGAGCTTGAAGGTGACGGTGATGGTGAGCTGGCCGTTCGAGGTCGCCTGGCTGTAGAGATACAGCATGTCCTCGACGCCGTTGATCTCCTGCTCGATGGGCGCGGCGACCGTGTCGGATACGGTTTGCGCGGAGGCACCGGGATATTGCGTGGTAACCACCACAGTGGGCGGCACCACTTGCGGATATTCGGAGACCGGCAGGGTGGTATAGGCGAGCGCGCCGACGATCAGCAGCACGATCGACAGCACCATCGCCAGGATGGGCTGGTTGATGGAGAGACGGCCGAGATTCATGACTTGCCACCGGCCGGAGCGGTCTGCGGAGCGACCTTGGCGCCGACGCGAGCGCGCTGGATGCCGTTGACGATGACGCGGTCGTCGGCCTTCAGGCCTTCGCGGATCACGCGCAGGCCTTCGTCGAGCGGCCCGAGTACGACGGGGCGCGCTTCGACGGTGTCGTCCGGCTTGACCACGAATACGATCTTGCGGGACTGGTCGGTCGCAATAGCGACATCCGGGATCAGCAGCGCCTCGTAAGGCGCGCTGCCGATCAGGCGGACGCGGCCGAACTGGCCGGGCAGGATCGACAGATCGGTGTTCTTGATCACGGCGCGGCTGCGCAGCGTGCCGGTGGAGACGTCGAGGCGATTGTCGAGGAAGTTGATGGTGCCTTCATGCGACGGCTTGGTCTCGCCGGCGAGAGTCACCTGCACCGGGTTTGCCGTATCGCGCGAGCTCGGGCGCTTACCTGCGAACCACAATTTGCTGTATTTGATGAAGGTCGCCTCATCCATGTCGAAATAGACGTAGATCGGATCGAGCGCGACGATCGAGGTGAGCAGCGTCGAGGAGCCGGTATCGCTGCCCTGCACGAGATTGCCGGGGCTGACGAGATGGCGGCTGACGCGGCCCGTGAGGGGCGCGGTCACGTGGGTGAATTCGATGTTGAGCCGCGCGGCCTTCAGCGCACCTGCGGCCTGCGTCTCTGCCGCGTGCGCGGCCTGCAAGGCCTGGCGGCGCTGGTCGACGGCCTGTTCGGAGACCGCGCTGGTCTGGACCAGGTTGAGGCCGCGGTCGAGCTCACGCTTGGCAAGCTCGACCTTGGCGCGCGCGTCGGAGAGCTGGCCGTCGGCCTGCTCGGCCACTGCCTCGAACGGGCGCGGGTCGATGACGTAGAGCAGATCGCCCTGACGCACGATGGCGCCGTCCTGGAACTCCACCGAGTTGACGAAGCCGCCGACGCGCGGGCGCACCTGCACCTCCTCGACCGCCTCGAAACGGCCGGTGAACTCATCCCAATCGGTAACGGTGCGCTTGACCGGCTGGGCGACGGTCACCGGCGCGGGCGGCGGCGCAGATGCTTGCGAAGTCGGCTGCCCGCAACCGGTCAGCGCGAATGATGCGGCGAGGAGACCCGCTATCGCATAATGCCGTGGCTGGACGAAATCGTGCTTTTTGACAAGTCGCTCGCTTCCGTCCGGTCCAGTCATCCCAGGTCCTCGCATCAAAAGCCGCGGAAAATGCAGGGTGGGCGCCTGCCCGCGGGGGACACAAGATGGGCGGCAATGATGAACAGTTCAAGACCAATGCGCGTGCAATGCTTGCACGAGCGCCCTGGCCGGATGGCGGGTTGACAGAAGGAGATGGCCGCGCACGCGGAGCCTTCCTCGCCTCCGCCCGCGTGCGGGGAGAGGCCGGAGGGCATCGCAAGATGCGATCCGGGTGAGGGGGAATCTCCGTGAGTCCAACTCTCACGGGGAATACGGACAGAGCGCCTCACCCCGACCCTCTCCCCGTAAGAACGGGGAGAGGGAGAAGAGAGAGCCGCGCCAGCGTCTTCGCACATGACGAGCAGCGACTGCTCGGCTAGACTTCTCCTTACAAAACAAGCGAATTGTCCGGGGAGGACCGGCGTGCACCAGGGACGTGTCGTTTACGGCGCGATCGAGGAGGTTGTGTTCGGCCATCCCGCGGCCAGCGCGATCGTGGCGCAGATGGACCGGCTGGGAACCCGCCGCGCCTTCCTGATGGTCTCAGGAACACTGAACCGGCAGACCGACGAGATCACGAAGATCAAGGAGGCGCTCGGGGAGCGCTGCGCCGGCCTGTTCGATGCCATGCCGGCGCACACGCCGCGCGAGGCGGTGATCGCGGCCACCAACGCAGCGCGTGAGGCCGGCGCCGACCTGATCGTCACCGTCGGCGGCGGCTCGATCACCGACGGCGCCAAGGCGGTGCAGCTCTGCCTTGCCAACGGCATCGACACGATCGGCGGCATCGAGCGCATCCGCGTGCACAAGGGCGTCGCGCCCGAGATGAATGCGCCGACCGTGCGCCAGGTCAGTGTGCCGACCACCATTGCCGGCGGCGAGTTCAGTTCCATCGCCGGCGTCACCGACCGCAGCACCAACGTGAAGCAGATGCTGCGGCATCCGCTCGCCGTGCCGCGCGCGACCATCCTCGACCCCGGCATCACCGTGCACACGCCGGAATGGCTGTTCCTCTCGACTGGAATCCGCGCCCTCGACCATTGCGTCGAGGCGATCTGCTCACGCGAGACGCATCCCTATGCCGACGCGCAATCGGTCAAGGGCCTTGCCATGCTTGCCGATGCGCTGCCGCGGGTGAAGGCCGACCCCGGCGATCTCGAGGCACGGATGGATGCGCAGATCGGCACCTGGCTGTCGATGGGCGCGCTCGCCGCCGGCGTGCCGATGGGCGCGAGCCACGGCATCGGCTACGTGCTGGGCGCGGCCTTCGGCGTGCCGCACGGCCACACCTCCTGCGTCATGCTGCCGGCAGTGATGCGCTGGAATGCGCGCGACAATGCCGAGCGGCAGATGATCGTCGCCGCCGCAATGGGCTTTCCCGGCCGCGATGCCGCCGACGTGCTCGATGCTTTCATCCGCGCGCTCGGCATGCCGCGCAGCCTCGCGGATGTCCGCGTTGCGCCGGAGCATTTCGACGCCATCGCCGAGCAGGCGATGCGGACGAACTGGATTCCGCGCAACCCGCGCAGGATCGACGGCCCCGCCGACATCAAAGAAATCCTGCTGCTCGCCGCATGATCCAAGCCGGAGGATAGATGTATACAGGTTACCATGCCCGCCTGCGCCCGTTGCAGCCCGCCTTCATCATGGCTGCGACCGGCGAGGCCGTCACCTATCGTGAGCTGGAGGCGCGCAGCAACCGCCTGGCACATCTGTTCCGCAGGCACGGCCTGAAGCGGCTCGACCACTACTCGATCTTCATGGAGAACAATTCGCGCTATCTCGAGGCCTGCGGGGCCGGCGAGCGCTCCGGGCTGTACTACACCTGCATCAACTCCTTCCTGACGCCGGGCGAGCTCGCCTATCTCCTCGTCAACAGCCAGTCGAAGATCCTGATCACGTCGGTGGCGAAGCTCGACATCGCGCGCGAGGCGATCAAGGCCTGTCCCGATGTCAAGCTCTGCATCGTGGCCGATGGTCCCGGCGAGAGCGAGCGCATCGTCGGCCTCGCGGACGTCACTGCCGATCTGCCGAAGACGCCGATCGCGGATGAGTGGCTCGGCACGGCGATGCTGTATTCATCGGGCACGACGGGACGGCCGAAGGGCATTTTGCGGCCGCTGCCGGAGGAGCCGCCCAGGCACAATCTGCCGCTGTTCGATTTCCTTACCACGCTCTGGCACTACCGCGAGGGCATGGTCTATCTCTCGCCGGCGCCGCTCTACCATTCGGCGCCGCAGGCAGCCGTGAACCTCACGATCCGCATGGGCGGCACCGTGATCATCATGGAGAGCTTCGATCCGGAACGCTACCTCCAGCTCGTCCAGCAATGGGGCATCACCCACACTCAGCTGGTGCCGACGATGTTCTCGCGCATGCTGAAGCTGCCGGAGGAGGTGCGGAGCCGCTACGATCTGTCCTCGCTGGAGATCGCGATCCATGCGGCGGCGCCCTGCCCGGCCCTGGTCAAGGACGACATCATCAAATGGTGGGGGCCGATCATCCACGAGTATTACGGCGCGACCGAAGGGCTCGGCTTCACCGCCTGCAACAGCGAGGAATGGCTTAGCCATCGCGGCACCGTCGGCAAGGTGCTGCTCGGCGATCTGCACATCCTCGACGAGAACATGAACCCGTGCCCGACCGGCACACCCGGCCAAGTCTGGTTCAAGACGGCATCGCCGTTCGAATATTTCAACGATCCGGAGAAGACCAAGGAAGCTCGCTCGGCCGACGGCAGCATGAGCACGGTGGGCGACGTCGGCTATGTCGACGCCGATCGCTTCCTCTATCTCACCGACCGCGCGACCTTCATGATCATCTCGGGCGGGGTGAACATCTATCCGCAGGAATGCGAGAACCTCTTGATCACCCACCCGAAGGTCGCGGACGCCGCGGTGTTCGGCGTGCCCAATCCCGATCTCGGCGAAGAGGTGAAGGCTGTGGTGCAGCCGATGCCCGGCGTGGTGCCGGGCCCAGCGCTCGCCGAGGAGCTGATCGCCTTTTGCGGAACATCGCTGTCACGTCAGAAGGTGCCGCGCTCGGTGGATTTCGAGAAGGAGCTGCCGCGGCTGCCGACGGGCAAGCTGTACAAGCGGCTGCTGCGGGACCGGTACTGGGGGAACAAGACGTCAAGGATCGTGTGAGACCTCTCCGCGACATTCGGTGTCGTCCCGGCGAAGTTTATGGGTGTAGCTTCGCACAACATCTGCGGGGGAACCCTTCGCACCTGCACCCTCACATTATGAGGGACGCCGCGTGCGACCTTCCGTCATCCGAATTGCCGAGAGCGCGGCTGCCCTTGCCGGTTGCCTCCCTCCACGCGCGTCGGCTATCGTCCTGACAAACAGGCCGGAAAGGCTGTTGCCCAGGGAGGACGAGGATGCGGAGCGTGCGGGCGCTCGCCGCGACGGCGGTGCTATCTTTGCTGGCGTTTTCGACCATTGCATTCGCCGGCGCGCCCAAGCAGGGCGGTATCCTGCGGATGTATCATCGTGACAGCCCCGGCAATGCCTCGATCCACGAAGGCGCGACCTACTCGCTCAACGTTCCCTTCATGCCCGTGTTCAACAACCTCGTCATCTACAAGCAGGACGAGGCGCAGAACAGGATGGACAACATCATTCCGGAACTCGCCGAGAGCTGGGCCTGGGTGAACGACAACAAGACTCTGACCTTCAAGCTGCGCCAGGGCGTGAAATGGCATGACGGCAAGCCGTTCACCTCGGCGGACGTCAAATGCACCTTCGACATGCTGATGGGCAAGTCGCAGCAGAAGTTCCGGCAAAACCCGCGCAAGACCTGGTACGAGCAGGTCAACGACATCTCGACCAACGGCGATTTCGAGGTCTCGTTCAACCTGAAGCGGCCGCAGCCTTCGCTGCTGGCGCTGCTCGCCTCGGGCTATACGCCGGTCTATCCCTGCCACGTCTCGCCGGGCGACATGCGCACGCACCCGATCGGCACCGGGCCGTTCAAATTCGTCGAGTTCAAGGCCAACGAATCGATCAAGCTGACGCGCAACACGGATTATTGGCGCGAAGGCCGGCCTTATCTCGACGGCATCGAGTTCACCATCATCCCGAATCGCTCGACCGCGATTCTCGCCTTCGTCGCCGGCAAGTTCGACATGACGTTCCCGACCGAGGTAAGCATTCCGCTGCTGAAAGACGTGAAATCGCAGGCGCCGAACGCGGTCTGCGTGGTCGAGCCCAACAACGTCGCGACCAACATCATCGTCAATTCGTCCGCCCCGCCCTTCGACAACATCGACATCCGCCGCGCCATGGCGCTGGCGCTCGACCGCAAAGCGTTCATCTCGATCATGTTCGAGGGCCAGGGCGATGTCGGCGGCACCATGCTGCCGCCGCCGAACGGGCTGTGGGGCATGCCGAAGGAGATGCTCGAGACCATTCCGGGCTATGGTCCCGACGTGAACGCCAATCGCGAGGAAGCAAAGAAGCTGATGCAGAAGGCCGGTTACGGGCCGGACAAGCATCTCGCCGTCAAGGTCTCGACGCGCAACATCCCGGTCTATCGCGACCCCGCGGTGATCCTGATCGACCAGCTCAAGAGCATCTATATCGACGGCGAGCTCGATGTGGTCGAGACCGCGAACTGGTTCTCGAAGATCGCGCGCAAGGACTACATGCTCGGGCTCAATCTGACCGGCAACGCCGTCGACGATCCCGATCAGTCCTTCTACGAGAACTATTCCTGCGGTTCCGAGCGCAACTACACCAATTACTGCAACAAGGAGATCGAGAAGCTGTTCGACGTGCAGTCGCAGGAGACCGATATCGCCAAACGCAAGAAGCTGGTGTGGGACATCGACAAGAAGTTGCAGGAGGACGTCGCGCGCCCGATCATCTTCCACGCGCGCACCGGCAGCTGCTGGCAGCCATACGTCAAGGGCGTGACGATCATGTCGAACAGCTCGTATAATGGATACCGGTACGAAGACGTTTGGATGGACAAGTAGCGCGCTAACGGCTCGACGGGAGGGCGCGGGGGATGTTTGCCTATCTGGTGCGGCGCCTGTTCCTGATGCTCGTGACCCTGTTCGGGATCTCGGTCGTCATCTTCTTCCTGCTGCGCATCGTGCCCGGCAACATCGTCGACATCCTGTTTGCCGCCGCCGGCTATGTCGATCCCGCCGACAAGGCCAATCTGGAGAAGGAGCTCGGCATCGACCAGCCGCTGATCGTGCAATATTGGCACTGGATCATTGGATTTCTGCGCGGCGATTTCGGCTACTCCTACGTCTCCGAAAAGCCGGCGCTGCAGGAGATCCTGCCGCGGATTCCGATCACCGCGCGGCTCGCCGGGCTCGCGCTGCTGTTCTCCGCGTCCATCGGCATTCCCTTGGGCGTCATCAGCGCGGTGAAGCAGGGCACAAAGCTCGACTACACGCTGCGCGTCATCAGCCTCAGCGGCCTGTCGCTGCCCTCGTTCTGGCTCGGCCTGCTCATCCTCACCGCGTCGGTTGCGATGTTCGGCCAGATGCCGATCTTCAATCCCAATCCGAAGACATGGCTTGAGGCATTCGCGACCTACGCCGTGCCGGCCGCGGCCGTCGGTTTCCGCAGCGCGGCGCTGACCATGCGTATCACGCGATCCTCGATGCTTGAGGTGCTGCGGCAGGACTATATCCGCACCGCCCGCGCCAAGGGCGCCTCCGATGCCGCCGTGAACTATCACCACGCCCTGAAAAACGCGATCCTGCCCGTCATCACCGTGATCGGCATCGAGGCCGCGTTCCTGATCGGCGGCCTGATCGTCACCGAGACCGTATTCAACATCCCCGGTGTCGCACGCTTCCTGGTCGAGGCGATCCGCTGGCGCGACTATCCGATCGTGCAGAACCTCGTGATGTTCATTGCGGTGGTGGTGGTGTTCGCGAATTTCACAGTCGACATGCTCTACGCGGTGTTTGATCCGCGGATCAGGTACACGGATTAGGAGAGCCGCTTGGCCGCGATCGACTTTGACGTTGAACTGAGGCGGGCCGGGGCGCATGCGACCGGCGGGTGGCGGCGCGTGCTGTTCATGGCGCAGCGGCACGTGCTGGGCGCAGCCGGGCTCGTCATCATGACCCTGTTCGTGCTCACCGCGATCTTTGCCGATTTCATCGCGCGCTACGATCCCCTCACCGTCGATTCGGCCCGCGCGCTGGCGCGCCCGACTCTCGCGCACTGGATGGGGACGGATTCCTTCGGCCGCGACGTGTTCAGCCGCATCATCCACGGCGCGCGCATTTCGCTCGCCGTCGGCATCGGCTCGACCGCGCTCGGCGGCACGATCGGCGTCATCGTCGGCCTCACCTCCGGCTATCTCTCGGGCTGGGTCGATCTGGTGTTCCAGCGCGTCTCCGACGTGCTGCAGGCATTGCCGCTGCTGGTCCTCGCCCTGATCATGACCGCGGCGCTGGGCCCGTCCTTGCCGAACGTGATCATCGCCATCGCCATTCCGCTGATCCCGACGGTGTCGCGCGTCATTCGCGCCAATACGCTGGCGCTGCGCGAACAGCCTTTCGTCGAAGCCGCCAAGTCGATCGGGATGAGCGAGATGCGCATCGCACTGCGGCATGTGCTGCCGAACACGCTGGCGCCGCTGATCGTGCTCGCCACCGCCCAGCTCGGCTCGACCATCCTGACCGAAGCCTCGCTCTCCTTCCTCGGCCTCGGCATTCCCGAGCCTTATCCGTCATGGGGCCGCATGCTCTCCGAATCCGCCGCCGAATATGTCCGCACCGCGCCGTGGCTGGTGATCTTCCCCGGCATCGCGATCAGCCTCGCCGTGTTCGGCGCCAATTTGTTCGGCGACGCCCTGCGCGACATCCTCGATCCCCGGCAGCGCGGCTGATGGCACAGAAATCCGATATCGTGCTCGAGGTGAAGAACCTGAAGACGGTGTTCTTCACGAACTCCGGCCTGTTCAAGGCGGTGGACGACGTCTCCTTCACCGTGACGCGCGGCGAGACGCTGGCGATCGTCGGCGAATCCGGGTGCGGCAAGAGCGTCACCGCGCTGTCGCTGATGCGGCTCGTGCCCGATCCGCCCGGCCGCATCGTTGGCGGCTCCGTGACGCTCGAAGGCACCGATCTGCTGGCGCTGGATGAAGCGCAGATGCGCGCGGTCAGGGGCAATCGCATCTCCATGATCTTCCAGGAGCCGATGACCTCGCTCAATCCGGTGATGCGAATCGGCGATCAGATCGTCGAGGCCGTGCGGCTGCACCGGAACATCTCGTCGAAGGAAGCGCGAAGCATCGCGGTCGAGATGCTGCGGCTGGTGCGCATCCCGGAGCCTGCGAGACGTGCAAAAGAATATCCGCACCAGCTCTCCGGTGGCATGCGCCAGCGCGCGATGATCGCAATGGCGCTGGCATGCCGGCCGGCGCTGTTGATCGCGGACGAGCCGACCACGGCGTTGGACGTCACCATCCAGGCACAGATTCTGGCGCTGATCCTCGATCTGCAGAAGGAGCTCGGCACCGGCCTCGTCCTCATCACGCACGATCTCGGCGTGGTCGCGCAGACCGCGCAGCGCGTCATCGTGATGTATGCGGGACGAAAGGTCGAGGAAGCCAGCGTCGAGGCGCTGTTCGCAGCACCAAAGCATCCCTACACGCGCGGGCTGATGGCCTCGATCCCGGCCGTCCCTGCATCCGGTGTGCCGGCACCGGCGCGTCTGAACGAAATTCCGGGCACCGTGCCCTCGCTGGTGCGGCTGCCGCAAGGCTGCGCCTTCGCGCCGCGCTGCAAGCTCGCGATCAAGCGCTGCGAAGCAGAATATCCGCCGCTTGCGGATTGGGGCGGCGGCCATCTCGCGGCGTGCTGGCGCGCGGAAGAAGTGGCGGAGGTGGCATGAGCGAAGTGCTGCTCGAAGTCACCGAACTCAAGAAGCACTACCCGGTGCGCGCCGGCGTGCTGCGCCGGCAGATCGGCACTGTGCATGCGGTGGATGGCGTCTCGTTCTCGCTTGGCGCCGGCGAGACGCTGGGCCTTGTCGGCGAATCCGGCTGCGGCAAATCGACGGTGGCGCGCAGCGTGCTGCGGCTGGTCGAGCCGACTTCGGGCCAGATCCGTCTCGACGGCGAGGACATCACGCACCTGTCCAAGACGGCGCTGCGCCCGCACCGCCGCTCGATGCAGATCGTGTTCCAGGACCCGTTTGCCTCGCTCAACCCACGCATGACCGCGGGCGACATCGTCGGTGAGCCGCTCGCCGTGCATGGGCTTGCGACCGGAAAGGAGCTGGAGACGCGCGTCGCAAAACTATTCGAGCAAGTGGGCCTGCGGTCCGACCAGATGAAAAACTTCCCGCATCAGTTTTCCGGCGGCCAGCGTCAGCGCATCTGCATCGCACGCGCGCTCGCGCTGGGGCCCCGCCTGATCGTCTGCGACGAGCCGGTGTCCGCGCTCGACGTCTCGATCCAGGCACAGGTGATCAACCTGTTGATCGACCTGCAACGCGAGCACGGCTTCTCCTATCTCTTCATCGCGCACGATCTCGCCGTGGTCGCCCATATCAGCCACCGCGTCGCGGTGATGTATCTCGGCCGCATCGTCGAGATCGCCGACAAGGACGATCTGTTCCGCAATCCCAGGCATCCCTACACGCAGGCCCTGCTCGCTTCCGTGCCCATCGCCAACCCGCTCGCGAAGAGGCTGGCGCCGCTGGTCGACGGCGATGTCCCCAGCCCCGTCAATCCGCCGTCAGGCTGCGCATTTCACACGCGCTGCCGGTATGCAATGGAGCGGTGCAAGACGGAGCGGCCGGCATTGCTGGATGCCGGTGATGGGCATCAGGTGGCGTGCCTGCTGAACGCGGGGACGGGAAGAAGCCAATAGCACTGCCGTCGTCCCGGCGAAGGCCGGGACCAAGCCACAGGGACTGGTTATGATGCGAGCTGGTAACTCGGAGTCGTCGCCAAACCCAACCCTGCGGTTATCGATCCCGGCCTTCGCCGGGGACGACGAGTTGGGCTTGTCGCGCTACCCCGCCCCGATCTCCGCGACGATCCTGCCGGCCGTCACCTGCTCGCCTTCGGCAACGTCGATCGCGGCGATCACGCCATCGCTGCCGGCCTTGTGGATGTGCTCCATCT
This sequence comes from Bradyrhizobium sacchari, assembly GCF_002068095.1. Classification (GTDB taxonomy): domain Bacteria; phylum Pseudomonadota; class Alphaproteobacteria; order Rhizobiales; family Xanthobacteraceae; genus Bradyrhizobium; species Bradyrhizobium sacchari. The sequence continues at coordinate 472,039 of NZ_LWIG01000001.1, forward strand.
TCATCGCCTCCAGTGTCAGCACCGGCTGGCCCGCGGTGACGCGGTCGCCCGGCTTGACGAGGACCGCGACGACGCGGCCGTTCATGGCGGCGCGAACCTTGCCGTCGCCGCCATTCGTTGCCGCCACTTTCGGCGCGGCGAGGGTGAGATCGGTGACGGCGAACGGAATGCCGCGCTGCTGGAGGTAGAGCTGATCGCCGTCGCGCAGGAATTTAGCACTGTCCATCACGCCATCGTGGCGGAAGCGAATCGCGTCGGGATCGAGCTGGTCGATCTCAAACTTGTCTTGTCGGCCGTCAGTTATGACGATGTAGCTGCCATCGCGCTCTCGGGTGATTTCGAGCTCGTACCTCTGGCCGGCGACCTCGATCTTCGCAGGCAGCGGAAACGTTGCCGACAGGCTCCGCCCGATCCGCCATGATGGCGCGCGCGAGTTCGTGACGTAGAGCAGAAGCCCAGCCAGCACCACGTCAAATATCGCATCCGCACGCGGTGCCAGCAGTTCGTCGCGATGTGCGCCGATGAAGTCCGTCGTCGCCTCGCCTTTGGCAAAGCCGGGATGGCGCAGGCACGACATCAGAAACGCCTGGTTGGTGGTCACGCCGAACGCGGTGAGTCGCTCGAGACCAACGATCAGCCGCCCCCTCGCCTCCTCGCGAGTCGCGCCATGGCTGATCACCTTGGCGATCATGGAATCGTAGAACGGCGGAATCTCGGAACCCGATTGCAGCGCGTGCTCGACGCGGATGCCGTCAGGCACCTGCCAGCGCGCCATACGGCCGGACTGCGGCATGAAATCCCGCCCGGCGTCTTCCGAGCAAAGCCGCACCTCGATGGCATGACCGGAGAACTTGATGTCCTGCTGCTTCAAAGGCAATGGCTCGCCACGCGCCACGCGCAGCTGCAGCTCGACGAGATCGAGCCCGGTGATCGCCTCGGTGACGGGATGCTCGACTTGAAGGCGGGTGTTCATCTCCATGAAGTAGAACTCGCCGCGTTCGTCGAGCAGGAACTCCAGCGTCCCTGCTCCCTCATAGCGCAGCGCCTTCACCGCGGCGACTGCAACCTCGCCCATTTTCGCACGCAGCTCGGGGGTGACAGCGGGCGATGGTGCCTCCTCGATGAGCTTCTGGTGACGCCGCTGCACCGAGCAGTCGCGCTCGCCGAGATGGACGGCGTTGCCGTGGCTGTCGCCGAACACCTGGATCTCGATGTGGCGGGGATTCTGGATGGCGCGCTCGAGAATGACGGTGGGATCGCCGAACGCCGCCTTCGCCTCCGAGCGCGCACTGCGCAGCGCATCGGGCAACGACGCCGCATCGGTGACAAGCCGCATGCCGCGGCCGCCACCGCCGGCGACCGCCTTGATCATGACGGGGAAGCCGATCTTTTTGGCTTCCGCGAACATGACCTCGTCGCCCTGCTCGATACCCTGATAGCCGGGCACGATGGGCACGCCGGCCTTCTTCATGATCTCCTTGGCGCCGGCCTTGTTGCCCATCGCCTCGATCGCTTGCGGCGACGGGCCGATGAAGACGAGGCCGGCATCCTTGCAGGCTTGCGCAAACTCCTCGTTCTCGGCAAGGAAGCCATAGCCGGGATGCACTGCATCCGCGCCGCTGGCCTTCGCCGCAGCAATGATCGCGGGAACGTTGAGATAGGATTGCGCGGGCAAAGCTTCGCCGATGCGCACGGCTTGATCGGCCTGCTTCACATGGAGCGCATCGCGATCGGCATCCGAATAGACTGCGACGACGCCGAGGCCAAGCCGCCGCGCGCTTCGCATCACGCGCAATGCGATCTCGGCGCGATTGGCGACCAATACCTTAAAGAACGGGCGGTGCTGCACTGATCCGTTCCTCATGGGCGGGCCACCGAAAACTGCATGCGCTGGGGCGAGCGCGCGTCGGCCTCACGGCAGATCGCGAGCACCTCCGACAGAACCGCGCGAGTATCGCGCGGATCGATCACGCCGTCGTCGAGCACGCGCGCGCTGGTCGAGAAAACGTCCATCTGGCCGTCGAACACGCCGATGATCTCAGCTTTCATGGCATCGAGCTTATCCTTCTCGATCGGCTTGCCGCGGCGGGCGGCGGCGGCTTCGGTGACGATCGCCATGGTCTCCGCGGCCTGCTCGCCGCCCATCACAGCGGTCTTGGCGTTGGGCCAGGAGAAGCAGAAGCGCGGATGGAAGCCGCGCCCGCACATGCCGTAATTGCCGGCACCGAACGAGGCGCCGCAATAGATCGTGATCTGCGGCACCGTCGCCGAGGTCACGGCCTGGATCATCTTGGAGCCGTGCTTGATCATGCCGGCCTCCTCGTAGGCCTTGCCGACCATGTAGCCGGTGGTGTTGTTGAGATAGAGGATCGGCGTGCGGGTCTGGCAGCAGGCCTGGATGAAGTGCGTCGCCTTGTTGGCACCGGCGGGATCGAGCGGGCCGTTATTGGTGATGATGCCGATCGCCTGGCCCTCGATGCGGGCATGGCCGCAGACGGTGGCCGGGCCATAATTCGGCGCCATCTCGGTGAAGTCGGAATCATCGACGATGCGCGCAATCACCTGCTTCATGTCGACGGGACGCTTGTGGTCCATCGGCATGATGCCGAGCAGCTCCTCTTGGTCGTAGCGCGGCGGCCTGAACTCTGAAGCCGCCCGGCCCGGCCGCTCCCATTCCGTCGCCGCCATGATCTCGCGCGCGATGCGCAAGGCATCGCGATCGTCCTCGGCGAGATAATCGCCGAGGCCGGAGATTTGCGTGTGCATCTCGGCGCCGCCGAGCTCTTCCTCGGTCGCGATCTCGCCCGTCGCGGCCTTCAGCAGCGGCGGGCCCGCGAGAAAGGCGCGGGTGCGGCCGCGCACCATGACGATGTAGTCGGACAGACCGGTCTGATAGGCGCCGCCCGCAGTGGAGGAGCCGTGCGTGACGGTCACGACCGGAAGGCCCGCGGCGGAGAGCCGCGCGAGGTTGCGAAAGATGTTGCCGCCGCGGACAAAATCTTCGACGCGGTAGCGCAAGAGATTGGCGCCGGCGCTTTCGACGAGCTGGACGTAAGGCAGCTTGTTCTCCAGCGCGAGCTCCTGCACCCGCAGCGTCTTGTCGAGGCCGTAGGGCTGCAGCGCGCCGGCGTCGATGCCGGAATCGCTGGCGCTGACCATGCAGCGGATCCCCGAGACGAAGCCTATGCCGGCGATGACGCCGCCGCCCGGCACGCTCTTGCTGGGATCTGGCACGTCGAACATGTAGCCGGCGAGCGTCGACAGCTCGATGAAGGGGGCACCGGGATCGAGCACCAGCGCAACGCGCTCGCGCGGCAGCAGCTGGCCGCGCTTGTGGAAGCGGTCTTTCGCTGCAGCCGACGCGGCACGCGTGCGCTCTTCCAGCGCGCGCATGCGATCGATCAAGCCGAGCATGCCGTCGCGGTTGGCGTGGTAGCCGGCGCTGCCGGCGGAGATGGTGTTTTCGAGAATGGACATAACTCAATCCTGCTCGTCATTGCGAGGAGCGAAGCGACGAAGCAATCCAGAGTATTTCCGCGGAGAGATTCTGGATTGCTTCGCTTTGCTCGCAATGACGGGTGAGGCGATGGTTCAGCGATTCGTCCCAAAGATCTTCCGCGCCTCGGCAGGGCTCGCGATCTGGCGGCCCGCACGCCTTGCGCAGGCGGCAACCGCTTCGATGAGCTGGCCGTTCGAGGTCACCTTCGTGCCGTCGGCGAGATAGAAGGTATCTTCGAGGCCGGTGCGTAAGTGGCCGCCGAGCTCGGCGCAGCGCTGATGCAGCGGCCAAATCTCTTCGCGGCCGATCGCGGTGACCTGCCAATGCGCCTCGGGGCGCTTGAGCTTGATGAGGATCGGCAGCAATTCAGGATCAGCGGGCATGCCGGAGGCGACGCCCATGACGAAATTGTATTCGAGCGGCCCCGTGTACATGCCGACCTGGTGGTACATGCCGACGCAACGCACGATGCCGACGTCGAAACATTCGAACTCGGGGATGGTGCCGACCGCGTTCATGACGTCGAGATAGTCCTTCACCTTCTCGACCGCGTTGTCGAACATCATCGGCGGCCAGGCCCAATTGTTGTCGGCCTTCACCTTCAAATAATTCAGCGAGCCGGCGTTGCAGGCGGCGATCTCCGGCCTGGTCTCGCGGATGCAGTCGAGCGCGCCGGAGTAGTTCGGCCCCGATACGCCCGAGGTGTGATTGATGATGACGCCGGGGCAGGCCTCGCGGATCGCCTGCTGGATCTCCTTGCTGACCGCGACCTCCCAGGACGGCAGATGCCCCTTGTTCGGCGCCTGCTGGCGCAAATGGATGTGCATGATGGACGCGCCGGCATCGAACGCAGCCCTGGCCTCGCGCGCCATCTGCTCGGGCGTCACGGGCACATTGTGCTGCTTCGGGTCGGTGAGCACGCCGTTCAGCGCGCAGGTGATGACGGCCTTGTCGCTCATGATGTCTCGCACGTTGAGAATTCAACGCTTGCGATCATGTGCCGCGCGACATGCGGCTTCTTGCGCGGAGAAGCTAGCTAAAAACGAGCTCTCGTAGGATAGGCAAAGCGAAGCGTGCCCACCATCTTTGTCAATTGCCGAGAGGTGGTGGGCACGGCGCAAGAGCGCCTTTGCCCACCCTGCGACAGCGGTGCTAGCTCGCCTCAGCCATCCGCACCGTCTCGGTGCTGCGATAAATCGCAAGATCCCGCGAGCCGACGAAGATCGCGCGCGGCTTCAATCCGTAGAAGCGGCGGATCGAGTGGCTGAAATGCGTGGAATCGGGATAACCGATGTCCTGCGCGAGATGGGCGAGGTTGAGGTCCTGGTTGGCGAAGTGCAGCAGATGCCGCGCGCGCTTCCAGGCCCGGAAGGAGCGGAACGAGATGCCGGTCTCTTCCTTGAACAGATGCAGGAAGCGAGAGGCCGAGAGGCCCGCCTCAGTGGCACAGGTA
>NZ_LWIG01000001.1:477011-550846 GCF_002068095.1 Bradyrhizobium sacchari
CCGGCTCGCCGGAGAAGCGCTCGATGCGGGCGACCGCGCGCATCACGCGCGGGTCGAGGACGCGGCGCGGCAGCGCCTCGCCAAAACACATCTCGTCGAACTCGGCGGTGGTGATGTCGCCGTAGCGGCGCTGCCGCAGCAGCGCGTAGGCAGCGAGGATCTTGCGGGCGTAGACGGCGCGATCAGGTCCCGTGAGCCGTTCGGCCAGGGTCTCGATGACGCCATCCGGCATGCTCTCGGGCTCGAGCGTTACGCTGATTGCAGTGCGATAGTCGCTGGCGATGGAATGCCGCTGGTTCGGCAGGGTGACGAACAACTCGCCGGTGGCGAGGGTGTCGTCGATGGTCAGGTGCAGATTGCCCTTCACAGCCACATAGACGTGGCAGCAGCCCGGGGTCCGCTTGCGGGGGCGGCCGAGCAGGCCGGCATAGAACACCCGCTCCGGCGTGATCAGCATCAGATGGTCGGATTCGCGACCGTTATTTTCCATTGGGCTCCTCCTCGCGCGGCTCTTTGGCCGCTGCGGACGGAGGTCACCTTAGCGGAAATTTGGGCGCTGTCACGACGGGATAGCGCTGTCATGAACACGCGCGCTGTCGTTCCGGGGCGGTCCGAAGGACCGAACCCGGAACCCGGAGATTGCTGCGCGAGATTCCGGGTTCGCGCTCTTGCGCGCCCCGGAATGACGGCGTCCCTTACGCCCTCACCCGCGACGCAACATTCTGCTCGATCCCGGCCTTTTGCTCCGCAGCAACGGCGCGCTTGAAGCCGTCGCGCTGCTGCAGGCGGGTCCAATAGGCCGCGACATTTGGCCCGAAATCCTTCGCCAGACCGGTGGTTTCGGCCAGCCGGAGCGCAAAACCGATCGCAATATCGGCGGCGGTGAAGCGGCCTGCGCACAATGTATCGGCATTTGCAGTCGCGGCCTCAACTGCGCGCAGCCGCCCAAGGAACCATTTCGCATAGTCGCCCACGACCTTATTGTTCCGCTGCTCCGGCTCGTGCTGGCTGTAGCGGAGCACCAGCGTTTGCGGGAAGGTCAACGTGGCATCGCTGAAATACATCCAGTTCAGGAACGCGCCATAGGCGGGATCCTCGGAGCTGACCATCAAGGGGGTCGGGCCATATTTGATACCGAGGTAGTGGCAGATGCCGGAGGACTCCGTCATCCGGGTCTCGCCGTCGGTCATGAACGGAATGGTGCCCAGCGGATTGATCGCGAGATATTCCTTTGCGAAAACGCGCGGCGGGAATGGCAGCATCTTCAATTCGTAGGGCAGCCCCATCTCTTCCATCATCCAGAGCGGACGGAAGGAGCGCGCAGCTTCGCAGTGATAGAGCGTGATCATCAAGCCTTCCCCTTACTACCCGGCAGCGTACCCATCATCTTGCACAGGACCATCAGCATGACCTCGTCGGCGCCGCCGCCGATCGAGGTCAGGCGGCTGTCGCGATAGGCGCGGCTGACCGGCGTCTCGTTGGTAAAGCCCATTCCGCCCCAATATTGCAAGCAGGCGTCGGTGAGCTCGCGGCCGAGCCGGCCGGCCTTGAGCTTGGCCATGGTCGCAAGCCGCGTCACGTCCTCGCCGGCGACCAGTTGCTCGGCCGCGCGATAGATCAGCGCGCGCAGCAGCTCGACCTCGGTCTGCATCTCCGCAAGCTTGAAGTGCACGACCTGGTTGTCGAGGATGCTGTGACCGAAAGCCTTGCGGTTGCGGGTGTATTCGATGGTCTGGTCGATGATGTATTCATGCGCTTTCAAACAGGCCGCCGCGCCCCAGAGCCGCTCCTCCTGGAACTGGATCATCTGGTAGGTAAAGCCCTTGCCTTCCTCGCCGATCCGGTTGCGCTTGGGCACGCGGACATTGTCGAAGAAGATCTGCGCGGTGTCGGACGAGCGCATGCCCATCTTGTCGAGCTTTCGCGCGACCGTGACGCCCTTGCTCTTCATGGGCACGCAGATCAGCGATTTGTTGCGGTGGACCGGACCATCGCCGGTGTTGGCGAGCAGGCAGATCCAGTCGGCCTGGGTGCCGTTGGTGATCCACATCTTGCCGCCATTGATGACGTAATCGTCGCCGTCGGAGCGCGCATTGGTCTTGATCGAGGCGACGTCGGAGCCGGCGCCGGGCTCGGAGACGCCGATGCAGGCGACATAGTCGCCGGAGATCGAGGGCGCCAGAAACTCGCGCCGCACCTCGTCGGAGCCGAACCGCGCCAGCGCCGGGGTCGCCATGTCGGTCTGCACCCCGATCGCCATCGGCACGCCGCCGCAGGTGATGGCGCCCAGCTCCTCCGCCATCATCAGCGCGAAGGAGTAATCGAGGCCGGAGCCGCCGAACTCGACCGGCTTGTTCAAACCGAGGAAGCCGAGGCTGCCCATCTTCTTGAACAGCTCATGCGCCGGGAAGATGTCGGCCTTTTCCCATGCATCGACATGAGGATTGATCTCGTTGGCGATGAATTTTTGCAGGGAACGGCGGATGTCGTCGTGGTCGGCGGTGAATAGCATTTTGTTTCCTGTCATTCCGGACCGCCCGCAACGCGGGTGAACCCGGAATCTCGATATGTTCGACTCATCTCTGGGTTCCGGGTTCGCGCTACGCGCGCCCCGGGACGATGGTTGTCACAATCCCATCTGCCGTGACGCCAGATCCTTCATGATCTCCTCGGTGCCGCCGCCGATGGCGTTGACCTTGACCTCGCGGTAGATGCGCTCGGCCTTGATGCCGCGCATGAAACCTGCACCGCCAAAGATCTGCACGGCTTCCGAGGCGCAGAACGCCATGGTCTGGGTCGCCTGGTTCTTCATCATGCAGATTTCGGCAACCGGGCTCTCGCCCTGCTCGAGACGCCAGGCCAGCATCTCCAGCATCGCCTGGCTGGCGGCGACCTTCTGCGCCATGTCGACGATCTTGTGGCGGATGACCTGATGCTGGGCCAGCGGCTTGCCGAAGGTCTTACGCTCTTTTGCGTAGGCGATCGCCTCATCGAGGCAGACGCGGGCGAAAGCGGTGCAGCTCGCCGCCATGCCCATCCGCTCGCTGTTGAAGTTTCGCATGATGATCTTGAAGCCCTGGCCCTCCTCGCCGATCAGGTTTTCGGCCGGCACGCGGCATCCGTCGAAATGCAGCGTCGCGGTGTCGGAAGCCCACCAGCCCATCTTCTTCAGCTTCGTGCGCGACAGGCCGGGCGTGTCGCCCTCGATCAGGAGCAGGCTGACGCCGCCGGCGCCCTCGCCGCCGGTCCGTACCGCAACGGTCAGATAATCGGCGCGCACGCCCGAGGTGATGAAGGTCTTCTCGCCGGTCACGACGTAGTGATCGCCATCGCGCCGCGCCCTGGTGTGGAGGTTTGCAACGTCGGAGCCGCCGCCCGGCTCGGTGATCGCGAGCGCGGAGATCTTTTCGCCTGCTAGCACCTGCGGCAGCACGCGCGCTTTCACCTCCGGTCGCGCTGCCCGCGCGATCGGCGGCGAGCCGATGGTGTGGCTCATCAGGCTGGCGCTGACGCCGCCGGCGCCGGCCCGCGCCAATTCCTGGCTGGCCACGATCCTCATGAACTGGTCGGCGGCGATGCCGCCATATTCCTCGGGGAATCCGAGTCCCAACAAGCCGATTTCGGCCGCCTTGCGATAGAGATCGCGCGGAAATTCGCCGGCCTCGTCCCATTCATGAGCGAACGGGGCGATCTCCTTCTCGACAAAACGGCGCAGGAGGTCGCGGAAGGCGTCGTGCTCGGCGGTATAGAACGGGCTCTTCATTACAGTCTCGCCCTGCTGGCGGATTCGTCGCGTCCACCATGGCTGGAACATCTGCCGTTCACTTGCGCAGAGTGGCTGACCGGGGAACCGCTCCAGCGCAGCGTATGTCCTAGCAACTCAACGCAAGACGATTTTCGCTCCTCGCAGGCCAACTCCAAATCAAAAAAGACGTGGTGCACAAACTCCGGCTGGCCCTTGGGGCCATGCCGGGCATGGTGCACGGCAACAGGGCTGTCGGCACAAGACCGCCGAGGGAGGGATATTTGGCCGTTCGTTACTACGACTGGATCGCCCACCATGGCCGCCGCACACCTGACAAGGTTGCGGTCATCGATCTCGCGAGCGAGCGCCGCTTCAGCTATTCGCAGCTCGACGCCCGCGTCTCCCGCCTCGCCTCCTTCCTGCGTCACACATTGAAGGTCGCCCGCGGCGACCGTGTCGCCGTGCTGGCGCTGAACACGACCGATACGCTGGAGGTACAGTTCGCCTGCGGGCGGTTAGGCGCGATCTTCGTGCCGCTGAACACCCGCCTCACCGTCCCCGAACTCCAGTTCATCACCGCCGACTGCGCGCCGAAGGTGATGATCCACGACGCGGACCTGGCCGAGACGGCGCTCAGCGTCGCCAAGCTCTGCAACGTTGGGACCACCCTGCTGCTTGGCCCGGGCGGCAGCTATGAGGCCGGCATCGCCGCCGCAAAGCTGCTCGAGGCGATCGAGGAGGTCACGCTCGATGACGTCTCGACCATCATGTACACGTCGGGCACGACCGGGCATCCGAAGGGCGCGACCATCACCCACGGCATGACCTTCTGGAATTGTGTCAATCTGGGCGGCCCCGCCTGCATCGGGCCGTCCTCGGTGCTGCTCACTGTGCTGCCGCTGTTCCACACCGGCGGGCTGAATTGCTACACCAATCCGGTGCTGCATGCCGGCGGCACCGTGATGATCATGCGCGCCTTCGATCCCGGCACAGCGCTTGGCCTGATCAACGATCCGGCGCAGGGCATCAACGTGTTCTTCGGCGTGCCCGCGATCTACCAGTTCATGGCGCAGCATCCGGCGTTCGCAACGACCGATCTCGGCCGGCTGATCGTCGGCGGTGTCGGCGGCGCGCCGATGCCGGTGCCACTGTTGAAGGTCTGGGAGGCGCGCGGCGTCGCACTGCAGCAGGGCTACGGCATGACCGAGACCTCCCCGGCCGTGCTGGTGCTCGACCGCGAGGATGCGGCGCGCAAGGCAGGCTCCGCCGGCAAGCCTGTGCTGCACACCGAGGTGCGGATCGTGCGGCCCGACGGCAGCGACGCCGATGTCGGTGAGCTCGGCGAGCTCTGGGTCAAGGGCCCGAACATTACGCCGGGCTACTGGAACAGGCCGGAGGCGAACAAGACCTCCTTCACCGACGGCTGGCTGCACACGGGCGATGCGACGCGCATCGACGAGGAGGGCTTCTACTACATCGTCGATCGCTGGAAGGACATGTACATCTCGGGTGGTGAGAACGTCTATCCGGCCGAGGTCGAGAACGTCCTGCACCAGCTCACCGCCATCGCGGAAGCGGCCGTCATCGGCATCCCCGATTCGCAATGGGGCGAGGTCGGCCTTGCCATCGTCGCGGTCAAACCGGGCCAGCGGCTGACTGAGGCGGATGTGTTCGCGCATTGCGCGGCCAATCTGGCGCGCTTCAAATGTCCGCGGCAGATCCGATTCGTCGATGCGTTACCGCGCAACGCCACCGGCAAGATCCACAAGCCGACGCTGCGAAAAGAGTTCTCCGTCGCCTCGGAGGTCGACAGGAAAGCCGCCAACGCCTGATCGAAGCGCCCCTCGCGGGCGCTTTTGTTTTGAAGTGCCTGCCCCAACCAACAAGAACCCCAAGGAATTTCCATGAAGAACAAGAAACTCTCCCTGCTCGCCGCGGCAGCGGCCCTCACGTTGCTCTCGACTCAAGGCGTCCAGGCGCAGAAGAAATACGACACCGGCGTCACCGACACCGAGATCAAGATCGGCAATGTCGAGGCCTATTCAGGCCCCGCCTCCGCCTACGGCATCATCGGCAAGACCGAGGAAGCGTATTTCAAGATGATCAACGACCAGGGCGGCATCAATGGCCGCAAGATCAACTGGATTTCCTATGACGACGGTTATTCGCCGCCGAAGACCGTTGAGCAAGTCCGCAAGCTGATCGAGAGCGACGAGGTCTTCCTGGTGTTCAACGCGCTGGGCACGCCGACCCAGACCGCCGTGCAGAAATACCACAACTCCAAGAAGGTGCCGCAGCTCTTCCTCGCCACCGGCGCCAGCAAGTGGAACGACCCGAAGAATTTTCCATGGACCATGGGCTTCCAGCCCAGCTACCGGGTCGAGGCTCAGATCTTCGCAAAATACATCCTGAAGGAGAAGCCGGACGCCAAGGTTGCGATCTTCTATGCCAACGACGATTTCGGCAAGGACTACCTCGCCGGCATCAAGGACGTGTTCGGCGACAAGGCCTCGAAACTGATCGTGGCCGAGGAGAGCTACGAGACATCGGAGCCGTCGATCGACGCCCACATCGTCAAGCTCAAGGGCACCGGCGCCGATGTGTTCGTCAACATCGCGACCCCGAAATTCGCGGCCCAGGCGATCAAGAAGATCGCCGAACTGGAATGGAAGCCGATGCATCTGATGACCGACGTCTCGGTGTCGATCGGCGCGGTGATGAAGCCGGCCGGCCTCGAGGCCTCCGAAGGCGTGCTGTCGGCCGGCTATCTCAAGGATGCCTCGGATCCGCAGTGGAAGGACGACGAGGGCATGAAGAAGTTCATGACCTTCATCGACAAATACATGCCCGGCGCAAACATCTCCGACGCCAATCTGGTTTACGCCTATGCCGCAGCCCAGACGATGGTGCAGGTGCTGAAGCAGTCCGGGGACAATCTGACCCGTGAGAACGTGATGAAGCAGGCTGCCAGCCTGAAGGACTTCGTCCCCGACACGCTGATCCCGGGAATCAAGATCAACACCTCGTCCACGGACTTCGCACCGATCGAGCAGCTCAAGATGTGGCGATTCAAGAAGGGCCAGTGGGAGCTGTTCGGCGATATCATCAGCGCGGAGCCGAGCGGCTAGCGCGCGGCGAACGGTCCGTGTCCGGGAGATGGCGGCTGCGAGCCCGCCATCTCTTTATCCGCGGGGATGAACCTATGCCGGCAGGAACAGCGCAAACGGCTCTTCCACCGTCCGGCGCAGGTGCTTCCGGTACACCTCATAATTGGCGTCGTTGGGTGCAACCCGTCCCAAAGATGGCTTCGGAATATTCCTGATCGGCACATAGGCGATCGGCGCGGCGATCGGCGTCAGCTGGGAGCCGGGGCCGGCGCGAAGCGTCGAGATGATGCCGTACATCTCGCCGGCGACCGTCGGCCGCGACACCGTGATCACGCGATGCTGGCCGTGCTTGATGATGACGAGATAGATGAAGCCGGATTGGTGGGGAACGGCGACCTCGCCGGTGTGCTCATAGGCGGTATCGGTCCGCTCACCCTCGCGGAAGACCAGCGATGAGAGCTTCGGCTCCCAGACGATCTCGGTGCGGTAGGCGAAAATCGCGTCCTTGTCGCCGAAGGACGGCCGCAGCGTGATGTAGACGTCCTCGAGCCAGGTCACCGCGCGATGCGCATAGGAGCCGAGGCTGTCGGGCGCGACGTCGTTTGCGGCCGGAGGCGTCGCCACGGCGGCGCTCTTGCGCAAGGACACGCCCAGCGCCTGCTCCAGCCGGACCGTCGTCGCCAAGGTGAACGGCCGGCGGCCGCCTAAAACCTTCTCCAGCGTCGACAGACTAAGCTTGGCCTGCTCGGCCAGCGCCTGCCGGGAGATCCGGCGTCTGGCCAGCTCCTCGCGAATGGTCTCCGCGATCTCGCGGCTCTGCTCGTCTGAAAGCTGCTTGTCGGCCTGCGTCTGCATCGTCAACCCTGCCTTGGAAGCGCCATCCTAGCAGGGCGGACAAACCAGCACAAAACCGCACATGGCCGCCGGGCGGCCGCCTGCCCGGGCCGACCGCGGCGGAACATTGCCGATCATTCTGCTCGCGAAATCACGCCCTCCCGGCGGATGCTGAAGGCCAGCAAACACGCTTCGGGAGCAGGCCAAATGAGCACCTACGACACCGCCGACAGCGACGAACATCCCCTGTTGAGCCGGCTGATCAAGATCGGATTGTTTCTCCTCGCGCAGGGTATCGCAGTGATGCTGGTCGCCTTCGTGGCGCTGCTGGTGAGCTTCGGAACGGGCTGGTCGGCAACGACCGAGCAAGCCAGCCTGCTTCGGCCCGGCGATGCCAGGTCCGGCAGTCTGCTGCTGAAGGAGGACGGCGCCACCACCGAGGCGATCCGCCTCGGCACCGATATCGACATCACGGTATCGGGCCCGACACTGCGCGCCCGTGTCACGCAAATCTTCCGCAATCCGAGCAAGGACTGGGTCGAGGCGACCTATGTTTATCCGCTCGCGACCAATGGCGCTGTCGACACGCTGAAAATGGTGGTCGGCGACCGCGTCATCGTCGGCGACATCAAGGAGCGGCAGCAGGCTCGCGTGATCTACGAGCAGGCGCGCAGCGCCGGCCAGAAGGCCGCGCTAACCGAGCAGGAGCGGCCCAACATCTTCACCAACTCGGTCGCCAATATCGGCCCCGGCGAGACCGTGCTGGTGCAGATCGAATATCAGGAGCCGGTGCACCAATCCGGTAATGAATATTCGCTGCGCCTGCCGCTGGCGGTCGCCCCGCGCTACAATCCGGCGCCGATCGTGCAGAGCGTCGACTTCCGCCAGGACGGCTCCGGCTGGGGCGCGACGACGTCGAATCCTGTGCCGGATCGCGATCGCATCTTGCCGCCCGTGCTGGACCCCGCCAGGAACGCGCCGGTCAATCCGACCAGCATCACGGTGCGCCTGCAGGCCGGCTTTGCCCTCGGTGAGGTCAAGAGCCACCATCACAACGTCAAGACGGAAAGCCCTGACAATGCCACGCGCATCATCACGCTCGCCGACGGCGCTGTCCCCGCCGACCGCGATTTCGAGCTGACCTGGAAGCCGGCCGCCGACAAGGCGCCGTCGGTCGGGCTGTTCCGCGAGCATGTCGGCGATGCCGATTATCTGCTCGCCTTCGTCACCCCGCCGAGCGCCGAGCAGGCGATGCAGAAGCCGCTGCCGCGCGAAGTCGTGTTCGTGATCGACAATTCCGGCTCGATGGGCGGCACCTCCATCGTTCAGGCCAAGGCGAGTCTGCTCTATGCGCTCGGGCGCCTGCAGCCGAATGACCGCTTCAACGTGATCCGTTTCGACGACACCATGGACGTGCTGTTTCAGGCCTCCATGCCGGCCGACGCCGCGCATCTCGGCGAAGCACTCGGTTTCGTGAATGGATTGCAGGCGCGCGGCGGCACCGAGATGGTGCCGGCGATGCGGGCGGCACTGACCGATAAGCTCGGCGACACCAGCATGGTTCGCCAGGTCGTGTTCCTGACCGACGGCGCAATCGGCAACGAGCAGCAATTGTTCGAGACCATCACGACGCTGCGCGGCCGCTCGCGCATATTCATGGTCGGAATCGGCTCCGCGCCCAACACCTATCTGATGACGCGTGCCGCCGAGCTCGGCCGCGGCGCCTTCACCCATATCGGCTCGGTCGAGCAGGTCGAGGAGCGCATGCGCGGCCTGTTCGCCAAGCTGGAGAACCCGGTCGTAACCGGCCTCAGCGCAAAATTCTCCGACGCCAGGGCCGACATCACCCCGGCGATCATTCCCGACGTCTATCGCGACGAGCCGCTAGTGGTGGCGGCGAGGCTCGACAAGCTTTCGGGCTCGCTCGAGATCAAGGGCCGCGTCGGCGACCGTCCGTGGTCGGTGACGCTGCCGCTGCAAAATGCCGCCGAAGGCAAGGGCCTGTCAAAACTCTGGGCGAGGCGCAAGATCGGCGATGCGGAGGTCGCACGCACCTTGCGCGAGATGACGCCGGATGAGTCCGACAAGGCGATCCTGGCGCTGGCGCTCGACCACCAACTCGTCACGCGGCTCACCAGCCTCGTCGCGGTCGACAAGACCCCGAGCCGGCCCGAAGGCGAACCGCTCAAGCTCGACGAATTGCCGATCAATCTGCCGGCCGGTTGGGATTTCGAGAAGGTCTTTGGCGAACGGCCGCATCTGACCCCGACACAGTTGCGCGAACGCCATGCCGATGCGCGCAATCAGCCGACGACGCGACGGCCGACGCCCGCGGCGCCCGATGCGATCCGGCTGCCCAAGACGGCGACCTCGGCCGAGCTGAAGTTGATCGCAGGTCTGGTCCTGATCGTGCTCGCCCTGATCCTGTTCATGTTCAACCGGCGTCGGCCCTTGCTCACCGACGCCGCTTGAGAGAGGAGCCCCCCGAACTCCTCTGTTAGCGCGCGCGGCTGCCCGTCCCGTAAAACGGCCGCGCGCGCCTTTTTTGACAAGGTCATTGCGAGCGCAAGGAAGCAATCCAGGCTGCGTCCGCGAAAAAGATTCTGGATTGCTTCGCTGCACTCGCAATGACGGGAAGCACAATGCCCCGCCTCATCTCCCCTCTCGCTCTGGCACTCATCGGCCTCATCCTGTTCGGCGACGGCGCCTACATCCACGCCAAGGCATGGCTCGCGCAGGTGCTGCTGGAGCGGGCGTTCGACCGAAGCGTTGCGACGGGCCAGCCGGTCAAGCCGTGGTCGTGGGCCGACACCTGGCCGGTGGCGCGGATCGAGGTGAAGCGGATCGGCGCCAGCGCCATCGTGCTGGAAGGCGCGAGCGGACAGGCGCTCGCTTTCGGACCCGGTCACATTCAACAAACGGCTGATGCGGGCGAACGCGGAACTGCGGTGTATGCCGCGCATCGCGACACTCATTTCCACTTCCTACGGAATGTTGTCATGGGCGACGTCATCGATGTCACACGCAGCGACGGCAGGAATTTTCGCTATCGCGCGGATTCCTCGAACGTGGTCCGTTTCGATGAATCGGGTATCGACGCCACGGCACCGGGCTTCGAGCTCATCCTCGCGACCTGCTGGCCGTTCGACGCTGTCACCTCCGGCCCCGAGCGCTACATCCTGCATGCAACATTGATTGAAGCCGACAGATAAATCGCCCACCGGGGTGCGCATTTCATTCCACCACACGGCATGAAACCCACATGGTTGCCACTCCGAAGGAGTCGCCATAGAACAGAGTGACGCGCCACCAAATAAGAACAAGAGGTGAGGTCACGCCATGGAAGCCCATGTGTCTGCAGCGTTCGCGTCCCGTCCATGGTCCCCGCCGCCCGATGCCAGCGACATCGTCAAGCGTATCCACGCCATGCTGCACCCGCAAAACATCGTGCTCGTGGGCGCGACCGACAAGCCCGGCAATTATGCCGAGCGGATCTGGAACAATCTGGTCAAATACGGTTTCGAGGGCGGGCTCTATCCGGTCAACGCCAAGCGCGAGACGATCTGGGGCGTGCCTTGCTACAAGGATTTTGCCAGCCTGCCTGAAAGGCCCGATCACGTTCTCGTGCTGGTGCCGGCGCGCTTCGCGGTGCAGGTGATCCGAGACGCGGCCGCGGCCGGCGCGCGCTCGGCCACCATCGTCACCTCGGGCTTCAGCGAGCTGCAGGACGAGCAGAGCCAGAAGCTCGCCGCCGAATTGCAGGCAGCGGTGCGCGAGACCGGCCTCGCCGTCACAGGTCCGAACTGCCTCGGCAATTTGAGCGCCGGCGAAAAGCTCTTCACCAATATCGACGACCGCGTCGTCACCATGGAACAGGGCGCTGTGGCGATCGCCGGACAATCCGGCGCCATCGTAATGGCGATCCGCCAGGCGCTGGAAGATCGCGGCGTCGGGGTCGGCTACATGGTGACGACGGGCAACGAGGCCGGGCTCGAGACGCCGGACCTGATGCGCTATTTCGCCGAGGATCCGAGCGTCAGGGTGATCGTTGTCTACCTCGAAGGCGTCCGCAACGCCAAGGCGTTCCGCGATGCCTGCAAGGCGGCGCGCGCCGCCAGCAAGCCCGTGATCGCGCTCAAGCTCGGCGCATCCGAGGGCGGCCGCGCCGCGGCGATGGCCCACACCGGCGCGCTGGCAGGCTCGATCGAGACGTTCGACGCCATCGCCACGCGCGAAGGCGTGATCCGGGTCGGCGGCCTCGACGAGCTGATCGAGACCACCGAATGTTTCGTTCACGCCGCCGTACCCAAGGGCGACCGGCTCGCGGCGGTCACATTGTCCGGCGGCAAGCGCGGCATGCTGATCGACGCCTTCTACAAGGAAGGCCTGAATTTCGCGCCGCCGAGTCCGCATGTCGGCGCGGAGCTGGCAAAGATGCTCGGGCCGGGATCGATCGTCGGCAATCCGCTCGACGCCGGCTTTGCCGCAGTGGTCGACCCGTCCGTCTACATGAAGTCGATCAAGCTGATGATCGACGACCCCGACATCGACATCGTCATCATCGATGCCGAACTGCCGAAGGCGCCGCACGAGGTGCGCGAGCGCAACTTGCGTATCGTCAACGAGATGGCGAGCCGCGCGGCCAAGCCCGTGATCTACATCAGCGCGATGTCGATCGGCTTCACGGAATTCACCAAGGACCTGCGCAAATCGCTGCCGCATCTTGCGGTCATGCAGGGCATGGACCGCGCGGTCACCGCGATCAAGTCGCTGCTCGCCTATGCGAAGCTGCGGAAAGAGGTGCCCGACATCGTCTCGAGCTCGAAGCCGGCCGCACGTGCCGTGCTGGAAAAGGCCCTGAACGCGGCGAATGGCGCGGCGCTCGACGAGGTTGCCTCGAAGAAGCTGCTTAAGGCCTATGGCATTCCGATCTCGAACGAGGCGATCGCGCAGACGGCGGCGGAGGCGGTGAAGATCGCCAGGCAGATCGGCTTCCCGGTCGTGGCAAAAGTGGTCAGCGCCGAGATCCTGCACAAGTCCGACATCGGCGGCGTGGTGCTGAACCTCAACAGCGCGGCCGAGGTGAAGAAGGCGTTCACCGACATTTCCGCGCGGGTGGCGAAGCTGAAGGGCAAGCCGAAGCTCGACGGCATCCTGATCGCGCAGCAGGTCAAGGCCGAGCTCGAGCTCGTGATCGGCGCCTCGCTCGACGCCGAGATGGGCCCTGTCGTGCTGTTCGGCACCGGCGGCATCGATATCGAGCTGATGAAGGACGTAGCCCTCGCCGGCGCGCCGCTGGACGAGGCCGAGGCACGGCTCCTGATCGGCCGCACCAGGGCCGGCGCCAAGATGCGCGGCTATCGCGGCAAGCCGGCCTTGCACGAGGCCGCCGCAGTGAAGGCGCTGGTCGGCCTGTCCAATTTGATCGCGGATGCCGGAGACCGAATCGCCTCGATCGACATCAACCCGTTCCTGATCAATGCCAAGACAGGTGTGGCCGTCGATGCCCTGATCGTTCTGAACAACGCTGCGGCAAAACGCGCGGCGGGGCATTGACGTCGCTTGGTACCGTAGGGTGGATTAGCGCGGCGTAATCCACCAATTCATCCCCAGGCATACGAGAGAGGGTGGTGGGTTACGCTTCGCTAACCCACCCTACCTTAGGATCGCGGCCTTCTTCCAACTTCCCCGCTTTGGCCTTAAACTCAGCCGCATGGCACGTGCGAGCAATCTTGTGATCGGAACGGCGACGCTGGCGGTGATCGCCGTGGCGTTCGGCGGCCTGCTCGGCGTGCAGAAATGGCGCACCATCCAGAGCCGCAGCCAGTTGCGCGTGGTATTCGAGGGCGGCTCCGCCAGCGGCCTGCGCCGCGGCGGCCCGGTCAATTTTGACGGCGTTCTCGCGGGCCAGATCCTGTCGATCAAGCTGGACAATCCCCGCAAGGTCGTGGCGCTCGTGATGCTCGACAACGCCGCGCCGATCCGCAAGGACACCGTGGCAGGAATCGAGTTCCAGGGTCTCACCGGCGTCGCCGCGGTCTCCTTGATCGGCGGCGCGCCCTCCGCGCCGCCAGTACCGCTGGACGCGGACGGCATTCCCGTGCTCACTGCCGATCTCAGCGACGTCGAATCCATCGTCGACACCCTGCATAGTGTCGACCGCAGCATCGTGAGCAACGCCCCCGCGATCAAGGAGGGGCTGCGCACATTCGAAACCCATACCGCCGATCTCAGGAGCAAGGGCGGCGAAATCGATTCCGTGATGGCCAAGGTCGACAGCGCCTTTGCGGGCTTCGACAAGGCGGTCACGAAGATCGAGAGCGTGGTGCCCGGCTTCGTCGACGGCAAGCCCGACGAGCTGTTTGAGAAGGTGCAGGGGCTGCGCGAGCTCGCCGACACCATGAAGAAGAAATCGGCTGTTTACCTCGAGGACATCCGCCGCTCCCTGCTCGACGTCAGCGAGACCGCCAACAAGATGGCCGGCACGCCCGTGGCGCCGCGGCCGCCGCGCCAGCCCGAGCAGAAGAAACGGTAGCGCCTGCCACACGGCGCTATTCACAACGCCTCAGTAATTGCTGGCCGCGGCCTCGTTGGGGATGCCTTCGATCGGGCACTCGTCGGTGCCTGGCGTCGAGCGGGTCATCGCCTCCACCATGTCGCGCGTGCCTTCGGGGTCTTTGATCCAGTTCCTGTAGAAATCATATGGGCACGCCGCGACGCCACGCGGGCTGTCGCCGGAGTTGATCATGCCGGTGTAGCCGCGATGGACCAGTTTGTAGAGATGGTTTTGCGACTGGCCGTTGCGGCGCGCGTCGCGGATCAGATGTTTCGAGAGCTGGGCGTACTGGATGCCGTAATCCTCCTCGCCGCACTCGCCGAGGGTGCGGCCGTCGAAGCCGATGATCGCGGAGTGACCGAAATAGGAGTAGACGCCGTCGAAGCCGGCGGCATTGGCGACCGCGACGTAGACGTTGTTGGCCCAGGCCATGGCCTTGGAGATCATGACCTGCTGCTCCTTGGCCGGGTACATGTAGCCCTGGCAACGCACGATCAGCTCGGCGCCCTTCATGGCGCAGTCGCGCCAGATCTCGGGATAATTGCCGTCGTCGCAGATGATGAGGCTGACCTTGAGGCCCTTCGGCCCCTCGGAGACATAGGTGCAATTGCCGGGATACCAGCCTTCGATAGGCACCCACGGCATGATCTTGCGATACTTCTGCACGATCTCGCCCTTGTCGTTCATCAGGATCAGGGTGTTGTAGGGCGCCTTGTGCGGATGCTCCTCGTGGCGCTCGCCGGTCAGCGAGAACACGCCCCACACCTTGGCCTTGCGGCAGGCCTCGGCGAAGATCGCGGTCTCTTCGCCCGGCACCACGGACGCCGTCTCGTACATTTCCTTGGAGTCGTACATGATCCCTTGCGTGGAATATTCCGGGAAGATCACGAGGTCCATGCCGGGCAGGCCGACCTTCATGCCGACGATCATGTCGGCGATCTTGCGGGCGTTGTCGAGCACCTCGGCCTTGGTGTGCAGGCGGGGCATCTTGTAGTTGACCACTGCGACGCCAACCGTGTCGTTGCTGCTGGAGATATCACCGTGAAGCATTTTGAGCGCTCCTGTCTTTTATTGGTTTGAGGTCATCGCGCGGGTTAGTGGCTGATCATCCAGGGCCGCGCCGTCGGAAAACCCTTGGCGCCGCTTCTGGTCTTGGTCATCAGCCGCGCGGGCTTTTTCTTGTCAGACCCGATCTTGTCCTTCACGGTCTTGCCGGACGAGCAGCAGCCGCAGCCTGGACCATGCGAGGCCTTGTATTGCGCCAGCGTCTGCGGCGCATGTGTGCTGCGCTCGTTGACGGCGTGCGCCTTGCGCTTCTCCGCCGGCATGCAGAAGAAGTTCGGCGCGGTCAGGATGACGCGCGGCGCCATGGTCTCGCAGTGCGGGCAGTTTTGCGGATCATCGCATTCCGCCATCGGGCGGAGGTCCTTGAAGGGACCGCAGTCGTCACAGAGATATTCGTAGACCGGCATCGCATTCACTCCCACGCATTTGGCCTGTTCAACACACTTGGCGGATGCGGGGCGGCAGATAGGCGCCGTCCCGCATCCCGTCGCGCAGGGATCACTTGTCCGGCGAGATCGGCATCTGGATGTCGCCGGTGATGTGCTTGATGGGTCCTGCTGCCGACGGCATCACGTCGAAGTCGAAGATCTCGGTCGGCAGCCATAGCGTGGCGCAGGCATTGGGCACGTCGACCACGCCGGAGATGTGACCCTGGCACGGCGCGGTGCCAAGGATCGAATAGGCCTGGGCGCCGGAGTAGCCGAATTTCTTCAGATATTCGATGGCGTTGAGACAGGCCTGACGATAGGCGATGTGGACGTCGAGATAATGCTGCTTGCCGGCCTCGTCCACCGAGATGCCTTCGAAGATCAGGTAGTCCTTGTAGTTCGGCGTGATCGGCGACGGCTTGAAGATCGGATTCTTGATGCCGTATTTCGACATGCCGTCCTTGATCACCTCGACCTTCAGATGCAGCCAGCCGGCCATCTCGATCGCGCCGCAGAAGGTGATCTCGCCGTCACCCTGGCTGAAGTGCAGGTCGCCCATCGACAGACCCGCGCCCGGCACGTAAACCGGGAAGTAGATCTTCGAGCCGCGCGAGAGATCCTTGATGTCGCAATTGCCGCCGTGTTCGCGCGGCGGCACGGTGCGCGCTCCTTCCGCGCCGATCTTGGCCTTGACGTCACCCTTGGCGCGGCCGCCATGGGCGGTCGCCGCGAACGGCGGATTGGCAAGGCCGGGCACGCGAGTCGGATTGGTCGAGATCAGCTCCGCCTCGCGCTTGTTCCAGGTCTCCAGCATCTTCGGATCAGGCAGACAGCCGATCAGGCCGGGATGGATGAGACCTGCGAAGTTGACGCCGGGCACGTGGCGGGACGAGGTGTAGAGGCCCTTGATGTCCCAGATCGACTTCTGCGCCAGCGGGAAATGGTCGGTGAGGAAACCGCCGCCATTCTGCTTGGAGAAGAAGCCGTTGAAGCCCCACAGGCTCTCCTTGAGCGGGCCGACATCGAGCAGATCGACGACGAGGAGATCGCCGGGCTCGGCGCCCTTGACGCCAATCGGGCCGGACAGGAAGTGCACGATCGAGAGATCGATGTCCCGCACGTCGTCGGCGGAATCGTTGTTCTTGATGAAGCCGCCGGTCCAGTCATAGGTCTCGATGATGAAATCGTCGCCAGGATTGACCCAGGCCACGATCGGGATGTCGGGGTGCCAGCGGTTGTGCACCATGTCATTTTCGTAAGCCGACTTGGTGAGATCGACCTTGATCAGTGTCTCTGGCATCGAGATGCTCCCATTTTACTACGGTTGATTAGACGGACAGATATTTCGAGACCTGCGCGGCATCGACGGCGTCGCGAGGATCGTCGCGCACGATCTCGCCGTTCTCGATCACGAGCACGCGGTCGGCGATGTCGAGCGCGAAACTCAGGACCTGCTCGGACACGACGATCGAGAGGCCCTTCTCGTCGCGGATGCGCTTCAGCGTGCGCGCCATCTCCTTGATGATCGAGGGCTGGATACCTTCCGTCGGCTCGTCCAGCAGCAGCACCTTGGGCTTGGTTGCGAGCGCACGTGCGATCGCGAGCTGCTGCTGCTGGCCGCCGGAGAGATTGCCGCCGCGGCGGCCCTTCATCTCCAGCAGCACCGGAAACAGTTCGTAGATGTCTTCAGGCACCTCGGACCCACCGGAGACGACGAGCCCGGTCTCGATGTTCTCCTTCACCGTCATGGTCGAGAAGATCATGCGGCCCTGCGGCACATAGGCGAGGCCCTTGGCGACGCGCTCGTAGCTCGGCAAGGAGCCGAGCTCGGCGCCGTCCATGGTCACCGAGCCGCTCTTGGTCGGCAGGATGCCCATCAGCGATTTCATCAGCGTGGTCTTGCCCATGCCGTTGCGGCCCATGATCGCGACGATCTCGTTCGGCGCGACCTTGACATTGAGCCCGTGCAGCACCTCGCTCTGGCCATAGGCGACGTGAAGATCGGAAATTGCCAGCATGATGCGCGCTCCTAGGCTCGGTATGCCTTCCTTCTCCCCTGGCGGGAGAAGGTGGCGCGGGCGAAGCCCGCGGCGGATGAAGGGTCTCCATCCGCAAGTGAAAAAGGCAGCTGGACTCGCGGAGAGAGACTCCTCACCCGGATCGCATCTTGCGATGCGATCCGACCTCTCCCACTGGGAGAGAGGTGCACCGTCAATACCGCTACGGACTCAAGCGACTTCGTCATCTCAATGCCCGAGATAGACTTCGACGACCTTGGGGTCGTTCTTCACCTTCTCCATGGTGCCCTCCGAGAGGATCTGCCCCTGGTGAAGCACGGTGACCTTGTGCGCGATGTCCTCGACGAACTTCATGTCGTGCTCGATCACCAGCACCGAACGGTTCTTGATGATGCGATTGAGCAGCTCGGCGGTCTTGGCGCGCTCGGACACGCTCATGCCGGCGACGGGTTCGTCCAGCATCAGGAGGTCCGGATCCTGGATCAGCAGCATGCCGATCTCCAGCCACTGCTTCTGGCCGTGGCTGAGCAGGTCGGCATTCATATGCAGCCGGTCCTTGAGGAAGATCATCTCGGCGACCTCGTGCACCCGGTCGCGCACGGCGGCATCGCGGGTGAAGGTCAGCGCGCCGAACACGGAGCGTCCGCGCGGATAGGAGATCTCGAGATTCTCGAACACGGTGAGGTCGTCGTAGATCGAGGGATTCTGGAACTTGCGGCCGACCCCGGTCTTGACGATCTCGTTCTCCTTCATCCGCGTCAGCTCCTTGCCGCGGAACTGGATCGAGCCAGATGTGGCTTTGGTCTTGCCGCAGATCAGGTCGAGCACCGTGGTCTTGCCGGCGCCGTTGGGGCCGATGATGACGCGAATCTCGTTCTCATCGACGTAGAAGGAGAGATCGTTGACCGCCTTGAACCCATCGAACGACACGGTGAGCGCTTCGACGGCAAGCAGAAATTCCTTGGGCTGGTGACCTACGAGCATGACCTATTTCCTCATTGCCAGCGCAGCATCGGCATCGTGATGACCGACGAGCATGATGATCTCCTCACTCCGCCGGGGCGCCGTCGGCGACCGAGCTGTCCGTCCAGCCATCGGGTTTCGATTTGCGCGAGGCGATCAGGCGATCGATGCGCGGCTGCACATAATCGCCCCAGATCCCGGCAAGCCCGTTCGGGAAAGCCAGGACCACGGCGATGAACAAGCCGCCGAGGCCAAACAGCCACAATTCAGGGAAAGTTTCCGACAGGCTGGTCTTGGCGAAGTTGACCAGCAGCGTGCCGTAGATCGCGCCCAGGATCGAGAGCCGGCCGCCGACCGCTGTGTAGATCACCATCTCGATCGAGGGCACGATGCCGACGAAGGACGGCGACATGAAGCCAACATTGAGCGCGAACATGGCGCCGCCGATCGCGGCGAACACTGCGGCGATGCAGAAAGCGAAGATCTTGAAGTTGGCAACACTGTAGCCGGAGAAGCGGACGCGGTCCTCCTTCTCCCGCATCGCGACCAGGATGCGCCCGAGCTTGGAGTGGCGGACGAACTGCGCGATCATGATGCAGACGAGCAGGCAGCCGACTTCGAAGAAGTACAGCACGATCTTGGCGTGGTCGGGCCTTATGTCCCATCCCTTCAGCGTGCGAAGGTCGGTCATGCCGTTGATGCCCCCGGTGTAGCCTTGCTGGCCGACGATCAAGATCGTCATGATGGCCGCGACCGCCTGGGTGATGATGGCGAAGTAGGTGCCGCCGACGCGGCGCTTGAACATCGCGGTGCCTATGATCAGGGCGAAGATGCCGGGCACGAGGATGATGGCGGCGATCGTGAAGGTGAGGCTGTTGAAGGGCTTCCAGAAGAACGGCAGCGCCGTGATCTGATTCCAGTCCATGAAGTCGGGAATGCCGGGAGTGGACTGGATCTTGGTGTTCTCCACGCTTGAGGCCTCGAGCTTGAGGAACATCGCCATGCAGTAGCCGCCGAGCCCGAAGAACACGCCCTGCCCGAGGCTCAGGATGCCGCCATAGCCCCAGCAGATCACGAGGCCCAGCGCGACGAAGGCGTAGGTCAGATATTTGGCGACCAGGTTGAGCCTGAAGACATCGAGCGAGAGCGGCAGAACCACGACGAGGAAGACCGCGAGCACCAGAATTCCGATCAGCTCCGATCGATTGAAGAACCGATTGTCGGTCATTGCATCAGCCCCATTTTCTCACTTGCGGACCTTGAGGGCGAACAGCCCCTGCGGCCGCAGCATCAGAATTCCGACCACGGCGAGCAGCGTCAGCACCTTGGCCATCGAGCCCGACATGAAGAACTCGAGGGTGGATTGCGTCTGCGAGATCGAGAAGGCCGAGGCGATGGTGCCGAGCAGGCTGGCGGCGCCGCCGAACACGACCACCAGGAAGGTGTCGACAATGTAGAGCTGTCCGGATGTCGGCCCGGTCGAGCCGATCATGGTGAAGGCGCTGCCGGCGATGCCGGCGATGCCGCAACCGAGGCCGAAGGTGTAGCGATCGACCTTCTCGGTGTTGATGCCGACGGCGCCGGCCATGACGCGGTTCTGCACCACGGCGCGCACCTGGCGGCCCCAGCGCGATCTGAACATGACATAGGCGACGGCGATGGTGATCAGCGCGGTGAGACCCATCACGAAGACACCGTTGATCGGCACTTCGATGCTGTCGGTGACGTGCAGCGAGCCGAGCATCCATTGCGGCAGCTCGACGCCGACCTCACGGGCGCCGAACACCGAGCGATAGGCCTGCTGCAGCATCAGGCTGAGGCCCCAGGTCGCAAGCAGCGTGTCGAGCGGGCGCTTGTAGAGATGCCGTATCAGCGCCCATTCCACCAGCATGCCCAGCGCGCCTGACGCGACGAAGGCCAGGATCATCGCGAGGAAGAAGTAGCCGCCGAACAAGCTCGGCATGTAGGTCTGGAACAGATTGGAGGTCATCCAGGTGACGTAGGCCCCGAGGATCATGAACTCGCCATGGGCCATGTTGATGACGCCCATCTGGCCGAAGATGATCGCAAGACCGAGCGCCATCAGGACATAGACCGAGAACAGGATCAGTCCTGCAAAGCCCTGCATGACGAAGATGGAGCCAAGGTCACCAAGCGAGTAGTCGCCGAACATCGATGTCCTCCGTCGGGGAAAGGGTCCCGCGTCGCGATGCAGAGTCGCGACGCGGGGTCTTGGGCATGGACTTGCGATCCACGCCAGGGAGCGGTTTGCCTTTGGGGAAAGCGCGAGTGATGTCGCTGCTTACTGGTAGCCCTTGGGGAACGGATCCGGCTCGACGAGATCGGCGGTCTCGTAGATGAGCTCAAACTGGCCATCGAGCTTGGCGCGGCCCACACGGGTCTTCGACCAGAGGTGATGGTTCTCGTGGATGCGCACATAACCTTCCGGCGCACCCTTGAACTCGACGCCGGGCGAGGCCGCCGCGATCTTGTCCACGTCGAAGGAGCCGGCCTTCTCGACCGTCAACTTCCACAGCCACGGGCCGAGATAGGCTGCCTGGGTAACGTCTCCGATCACCGTCTTCTCGCCCCACGTCTTCTTGAACGCGGGCACGAAGGTCTTGTTGTTCGCATTGTCGAGCGACTGGAAGTATTTCATGCAGGCATAGGCGCCCGCGATATTCTCGCCGCCGATGCCGTCGATCTCGTCCTCGGTCACCGAGATCGTCAAGAGCGGCTGCTTGGCGAGGTCTATGCCGGCGGCCTTGAGCTGCTTGTAGAAGGCGACGTTGGAGCCGCCGACGACGTCGGTAAAGATCACGTCGGGCTTGGTCAGCTTGATCTTATTGATCACCGAGTTGAACTGGGTCGAGCCGAGCGCGTAGTATTCCTCGCCGACGACCTTGCCCTTCAGCACGTTCTCGACGTGCTTGCGCGCGATCTTGTTCGAGGTGCGCGGCCAGATGTAGTCGGAGCCGATGAAGAAGAAGGTCTTCGCGCCCTTTTCCTTGGCGATCCAGTTCAGGCCGGCGAGGATCTGCTGGGTCGCCTCCTGGCCGGTGTAGATGACGTTCTTGGACTGCTCGAGGCCTTCATAGAAGGTCGGATAGTAGAGCATGCCGTTGTACTGCTCCATCACCGGCAGCACCGCCTTGCGCGAGGCCGATGTCCAGCAGCCCATGATCGCCGCGACCTTGTCGTTGACCAGCAGCTTCTTTGCCTTTTCCGCAAAGGTCGGCCAGTCGCTGGCGCCGTCTTCCTGGATGAACTTGATCTTGCGGCCGAGCACGCCGCCCATGGCGTTGATCTGCTCGATGGCGAGCTTCTCGGCTTCGATCGAGCCGGTCTCCGAAATTGCCATGGTGCCGGTGGCCGAGTGCAGGATGCCGACCGTGACCTCGGTGTCGGTGACCGCGAGACCCGTGGTATTGACCGCCGAGGTCGCCGGGGCCTGCGCGAAAGATGCCCGCGGCAGCATCGTGATGGCCGGCACGGCCGCCATTCCCATCAATAGTTTGCGCCGGAGCGGCGACAACAGGCCCTTGTTGGCTTCGTCTGACATGAGCACCCCACTTTTTGTTCGAGGACACGCGATTGGTGCCGTGAGGATGGCTCGAATTTGTGCAGCGCAAGCATACGCAAGATCGCGTATACTGCACCGCAAAATACCGACGTAGGCTTTTGGTACGGGATTTGCGAGGGCTCTGGGTCGGTATCGGGAGTGGGGTAAAGAGTGGCAGGGCGGCAGCGAATAGACCGCGTCAGGCGCCAGTACAACCAATGGGTTGCCAACCAGACGCTGGAAGACTACGCGCTGCGGTTCACCGCCAAGAGCGCGCGGCGCTGGTCCGCCGCCCGCGTCGCCAACACCGCGATCGGCGCGATCTCTTTCCTGGTGCTCGAGGCGATCGGCGGCACCATCACCCTCAACTACGGCGTCACCAATGCCGCCGCCGCGATCCTCGTCGTCTCGGCCATCATCTTCTGCTGCGGCGTGCCGATTGCCTATTATGCCGCCAAATGCGGCATCGATATCGACCTCCTGACCCGCGGTGCCGGCTTCGGCTATATCGGCTCGACCGTGACGTCGCTGATCTACGCCTCCTTCACCTTCATCTTCTTCGCGGTCGAGGCCGTGATCCTGGCGACCGCGCTGGAGATGTGCTTGGGGATTCCACGCCCGATCGGCTACCTCATCAGCGCGGTGGCGATCATCCCGCTCGTGACCTACGGCATCACGCTGATCAGCCGCTTCCAGCTCTGGACGCAGCCGGTCTGGGTCGTCCTGCACATCCTGCCTTTTGTCGCGATCGCCTGGGCCAACCCCCACTCCTTCACGGAATGGCGCAAATTCTCCGGCGAGCATGGCGACCTCAGCGGACATTTCGATCTGTTGCTGTTCGGCGTCGCGTCCTCCGTGGTGTTCTCGCTGGTGGCGCAGATCGGCGAGCAGGTCGACTTCCTCAGGTTTCTGCCGCGCGATCGCCGCGCATCCAAGGCATCATGGTGGATCGCGCTGATGAGCGCGGGACCGGGCTGGATCGTGCTCGGCGCGCTGAAGCTCCTGGCGGGCTCATTCCTGGCCTTCTTTGCGCTCAGCCACGGCGTGCCGCCCGAGGAGGCCGCCGAGCCCGCTCATATGTATCTCGTGGCGTTTCGATATGTGCTGTCCGAGCCGGACCTCGCGCTGGCCTTGACCGGCATCTTCGTGGTGCTGTCGCAGATCAAGATCAACGTCACCAACGCCTATGCCGGCTCGATCGCATGGTCGAATTTCTTCTCGCGCTTGACGCATAGCCATCCCGGCCGCGTGGTCTGGCTGGTATTCAACGTGACGGTGGCGCTGCTCTTGATGGAGATCGGCGTCTACAAGGCGCTGGAGCAGACGCTGGCGCTCTACTCCAACGTCGCCATCGCCTGGGTCGGCGCGCTGGTGTCCGATCTCGTGGTCAACAAGCCGCTCGGCCTGCGTCCGCCGCAGATGGAGTTCAAGCGCGCGCATCTCTACGACATCAACCCGGTCGGCGTCGGCGCCATGACGCTCGCGATCATCGTCTCGATCGCGGCGTTCTACGGCCTGTTCGGCCCGACCATGAAGGCGCTCGCCGCCTTCGTCGCGCTGACGGTCGCTTTCGTCACGGCGCCGGTGATCGCCTGGCTGACGGACGGAAAGTTCTACATCGCACGCAAGCCAAAGCGGAGCTGGGCCAATATCGAATCGATCCAATGCTGTATCTGCGAGCACAGCTTTGAGCCGGAGGACACCACCTCCTGCCCCGCCTATGCCGGCCCCATCTGCTCACTGTGCTGCTCCCTCGACGCCCGCTGCCATGATCTCTGCAAGCCGCACGGACGCGCGCAGGTCCAGTTCTCCGAGGCACTCGGCAAGATCCTGCCGCAACCGATCTACGCGCGGATCAACTCGCAGTTCGGCCATTACGTCGGCGTGTTCGTGGTCTCCGCGGGCCTCGTCGCGCTGGTGCTCGGACTGATCTACCTGCAGACCTCGGCGAGCGTGCATGGCGAGAATCTGCTCGTCTCGAACGTGCTGTGGAAGGTGTTCTTCTCGCTCAGCATCATCATCGGCGTGGTGGCCTGGCTGTTCGTGCTGGCGCAGCAGAGCCGCCGCGCGGCCGAAGCGGAAACGCGGCGGCAGACCGCGCTGCTGATCCAGGAGATCGACGCGCACAAGCGCACCGACGCCGAGCTCCAGCGCGCCAAGGAGGTCGCCGAATCCGCCAACCTCGCCAAGAGCCGCTACGTCGTAGGCCTCAGCCACGAGCTGCGCTCGCCGCTCAACGCGATCAGCGGCTACGCCCAGCTGCTCGAGCAGGACTCAACGCTCAGCACCAAGCCGCGCGACCAGGTCCGGGTCGTCCGCCGCAGTGCCGACCACCTCTCCGGCCTGATCGACGGCATCCTGGACATCTCCAAGATCGAGGCTGGGCGGCTGTATCTCTCGCGCGACGAGGTGCGGCTCAGCGAGTTCCTGGACCAGCTCGTCGGCATGTTCCGCCTCCAGGCCGCCGCCAAGGGCATCGACTTCGTGTTCAGGCGGCCGGCGCATCTGCCGGCCGTGGTCTATGCCGACGAGAAGCGGCTGCGCCAGGTGTTGATCAATTTGCTCTCCAACGCCATAAAATTCACCCAGACCGGCAGCGTGCAGTTCGTCGTGCACTACCGCAGCCCCGTTGCCGAGTTCGAGGTGATCGACACCGGGCCCGGCATCCAGGGCGACGATCTCGAGCGCATCTTTGCGCCGTTCGAACGCGGCGCGCTCGGTGTCGCGCAGCCGCAGACCGGAACTGGGCTCGGGCTGACGATCAGCCGGCTTCTCGCCGGCGTCATGGGCGGCGACATCAAGGTCATGAGCACGGTCGGCACCGGCTCAACGTTCAAGGTCAAGATCCTGCTGTCGGAGGTCACCAATCCGCAGCGCATCGCGCCGGTGGAGGCCGCGGTCTCCGGCTATCACGGCGCGCGCAAGACCATCCTGATCACCGACGACGACCCCGTGCATCGCGACCTCCTGCGCGAGGTGCTGACACCGCTCGGCTTCATCCTGCTCAGCGCGCCCGACGGCGCCGGATGCCTGGCATTGGCGCAACATTGCCGCCCCGATCTATTCCTGCTCGACATCTCCATGCCGGCCATGGATGGCTGGGCCGTCGCAGAAGCCTTGCGCTCCAGCGGCCATCACCAGGCGCGGATCCTGATGGTGTCGGCGAGCGCGCTGGAGGCTCATGGCACGCCGTTGGCGCAGCCGTTCCATGACGGCTATCTGATGAAGCCGATCGACATTCCGCGGCTGCTGGAGATGATCCGCCAGCTCCTCAAGATCGAATGGCAGTACGGCGCTGACGAGATCGCGGTGCCGTTCTGGCGGCCGGAGAGCGGATCGAAGCCGCCGGTGCGGCACATCGAGGCGTTGATCGGGCTCGGCCAGATCGGCTACGTCAAGGGCATCCAGCTCAAGCTGGACGAGATCGGCAGCGAACATCCGGAGCATGCCGATTTCGTCGCGCAGATGCGGTCGCTGGTCGATCGCTTCGATCTCGACCAGTACATGGCCACATTGAAGACGTTGCATGCTTATGAGCATTGAACCAAAGAAGCGCGACGTGGCGCTCGTTGTCGATGACTCGCCCGAAACGCTGCGGCTGCTCACCGATGCGCTGGACGGCGCCGGCATGACTGTGATGGTGGCACTCGACGGTGCGAGCGCGATGCGCATCGTCGACCAGATTACCCCTGACATCGTGCTGCTGGATGCCGTGATGCCCGGCATGGACGGGTTCGAGACCTGTCGCCGGCTCAAGCGCGATGCGGGCCTTGCCAATGTGCCCGTGATCTTCATGACGGGGCTTGCCGAAACCGAGCACATCGTACGCGGGCTGGACGCCGGTGGCGTCGACTACGTGACCAAGCCGATCGTGATCGAAGAGATGCTGGCGCGCATCCGCGTCCATCTCGGCAATGCAAGGCTGACGCAGAGCGCGCGTGCCGCGCTCGACGTCTCCGGCCGCTTCCTGTTCGCGGTCGACCGCCAGGGCCATTTGCTCTGGGCGACGCCGCAGGCACAGAAGCTGCTGGCCGATCACCATGGCACGCAGGCCGACGACTTCGTCCTGCCGCCGTCGCTGCTGCAATGGCTGGAGCAGGCAAAGGGCAAAGGCAGCTCGAAGTCGCAAGCCGCATCCCTGCCCGACAATCCGCAGCTCCGCTTCTACTACATGGGCGAGACCGCGCCGAACGAATTCCTGCTGCGGCTGTCCAAGGAAGCCGGCACCGCGCTGCCGCCGGAGTTCACCAGCGAGCTCGGCCTCACCACGCGCGAAGGCGAGGTGCTCGCCTGGCTCAGCAAGGGCAAGACCAACCGCGACATCGCGCAGATACTCGGATTAAGCCCGCGCACGGTCGACAAGCACCTTGAGCAGATCTACGCCAAGCTCGGCGTGGAAAACCGGACGGCTGCGGCGGCCATTGCGGCGAATGCGACGCGGCGGAATTCGTAACTTACTCTGCTGATGAGTTGGTACACCGTCGCTCAGCCAACGATGTCGTCCCGGACAAGCGAAGCGCCGATCTGGGACCCATAATCACAGGGAGATGTTTGGCGAAGACTCGGCGTGACCCGCTCACCCGACAACCACTGCCTGGGAGTATGGGTCCGGGCTCGCTCCGCGCCCCGGCACGACAGTTGAGTGTATCGCTATACTTCCCGTCCCTTACATCGACGCCCCTCACCCGTAAACAAACGCCGTGTCGTCCAGATCCGTCTTCGGGATCTCGTCCTTCTCGGTCCAGTAATCCTGGCTGTGCTGCCATTCCGGCTTGTCGCCGCGCTTGGGCAGCAGGTTCATGTTGCGCATGATGTAGCCGGGGTTGAAGTTTTCAGGATCGATCCAGGGCAGGATCGGCATGTTGTGGTCTTCTGGCCGCAGTTTGACCTCGACCTTCTTCTTGCCCTTCGCCTTCATGTGGCCGAGCAGACGGCAGACGAAATCGGCGACGAGATC
Organism: Bradyrhizobium sacchari; assembly: GCF_002068095.1. GTDB lineage: Bacteria > Pseudomonadota > Alphaproteobacteria > Rhizobiales > Xanthobacteraceae > Bradyrhizobium > Bradyrhizobium sacchari. The sequence continues at coordinate 504,247 of NZ_LWIG01000001.1, forward strand.
GACGCGCAAGGTCCAGCTGGCGCGGAAATAGCCGAACACCCAGACCATGTTCGGCACGCCCGTGAACATCATGCCGCGATAGGTGACGGTGTCGCCGAAGGCGAGCGGCTTGCCGTCGATCTCGAAAGCGATGTCGCCGAGCGCGGAGAGATTGAAACCGGTCGCGGTGACGATGACATCGGCCTCCAGCAGCTTGCCCGATTTGAGCTGGATGCCGTTCTCGACGAAGCACTCAATCTCGTCGGTGACGACCGACGCCTTGCCACTGGCGATGCCCTTGAACAGATCGGCATCCGGCACGAAGGCGATGCGCTGCCGCCACGGACGATAGGACGGCGTGAAATGCGTCTCGACATCGTAGTCCGGGCCGAGCACCGCGCTGATCTGGCCGATCAGCTCCTTCTTCACCTGCTCGGGCTTGGCGAGACAGAGCTTCGTAAACGCATCCTGCTCGAACAGGATCTTGCGCCGGACGATCTCGTGGATCCATTCCTCGTCGACCTGAAGCCGGCGCAGCTCCTCGGCGATCTCGATGGCGTTGCGACCGAGACGGAAATAGGTCGGCGAACGCTGCAGCATGGTGACGTGCGCGCAACTGCCGGCGATATTCGGCACCAGCGTCGCCGCGGTCGCACCCGAGCCGATCACGACGACCTTCTTAGCCGTGAGATCGATATCATCCGGCCAGGTCTGCGGATGGACGATGCGGCCCTTGAAGCGATCCATGCCCTTCCATTCCGGCGTATAACCTTCCGAATGGCGGTAATAACCCTGGCACATCCAGAGGAAGTTTGCGGTAAAGGTCTTTGCTTCACCGGTATCGGTGGTCGTGGCCTCGATGGTCCAGAGATTCCGTTCGCTCGACCAGTTCGCGGAATTGATCTTGTGCTTGTAGCGGATGTGGCGGGCGATATCGTTGTCGTCGATCACCTCTTTCATGTAGGAGAGGATCTCCTCAGCGGTCGCGATGGGCGGGCCGACCCAGGGCTTGAAGCTGTAGCCGAAGGTGTGGAGATCGCTGTCCGAGCGGATGCCGGGATAGCGATGCGTGCTCCAGGTGCCGCCGAACGTCGCCTGCGTTTCCAGGATGACATAGCTCGTACCCGGCAGCTGCTTTTCGATGTGATAGGCACTGCCGACACCGGAGATGCCGGCGCCGACGATCAGCACGTCGAAATGTTCCGAGGCCTGCTTGGTGGAGGCGTGACTGCGAACAGCGACATTCATTGTTGCTTCTATGCCTTGCTTGTTTTTGTGGCCGCCCTTGACCGGACGACGCGTTTCCTCCGCGACGGGCACGTCGCCCATCGCGCTTCCGTATTAAAATGACATAGTTCAATTCGCGATCAAACTACAACGCCGCACCCCAGCTCCGCGCGGTCTGCAAAATCCAGTCGCGATAGAGCGTCAGCGGCGTGACGCCGGTCAGGCCGCCGCAGCCAGCGGCGCCGTTCGGTCCAGTGGACCAACTGATGAGCCCGACGAGCATGGTGCCATTCGGCTTGTCCTCGAACACCGGACCGCCGGAATCGCCGGTGCAGGCGCCAATTCCGTCGCGAACTCCGTTGGTTAGGGGATCGACCAGCCGGATCTGCAGCGTGCCCGGCTGCCCCGTCGCCACAAGACCGGCAACGCGCGTCACACCGCCGCTCTTGCCGTCACCGCTCACGGTGACGCCGATACCGGCGATGACGAAGCGGCTGCCGACCTGAATCGGAATGGTCGGCATGCCGACCGGCACCGTCGATTTTCCCTTCAGTGGAATTTCCAGTTGCAGCAGCGCCACGTCGGCGGTGGCGCGATGCGCCTGCATCGCCTGCATGTTGAAGTTCGGATGAATCGCGACGGTGCGGACGTTGAGCAGTTGCGGCGCACCGTCGGCGCCGCGATCGACGATCTTGTAGTCCGCGCCAGGCTGCACACAGTGCGCCACCGTCAGCACCAGTTTCTGCGCGATCAGCGTGCCGGTGCAGAAATTGCCGCGCGAGCCGACGATGGTGACGACGGCGCGCGCGACGCCATCGGCTTGCGGCGTGCCGCCGCCGACGATGGCGTAAACGGGCGTGGTGAGCAGCAGCGCGGCTGCGATGAACGTGGCAAGCTTCGTCATGGGAACACGCTTCGGCATCGGAGGGAGACGGCGGGCTGCTTCGGACTGGCCCTTGGCGATAGCGCATGCTAGCCCTCTTGGAAAGGAATTGACGAGGGCCGGATAGTGGCGATCGAGGCGGTGATCTTTGATTTTGGCGGGGTGTTGACGAGCTCGCCGTTCGAGGCGTTCACGCGGTTCGAGACCGAGCGCGGCCTGCCTGCCGACATCATCCGGCGCACCAATGCCGCCAATCATCTGGAAAACGCCTGGGCCAGGTTCGAGCGCGCCGAAGTCGATATCGAGACGTTCGATCGCTTGTTCGCCGAGGAATCACGCGCACTCGGCGCCGAGGTGCGCGGCCTCGACGTGCTGCCGCTGCTGCAGGGCGATCTGCGGCCCGAGATGGTCGAAGCCCTGAAGCGCATCAAGGCGCAGTTCAGGACGGGCTGCATCACCAACAATCTGCCGGCCAACGCCATCGGCAGCATGACCGGACGCTCCCTCTACATCGCCGAGGTGATGGTGCTGTTCGATCACGTCATCGAGTCCGCCAAGATCGGCCTGCGCAAGCCCGATCCGCGCATCTACCGGCTGATGGTCGAGACGCTGAAAGTCAATCCGAAGAATTGCGTCTATCTCGACGACCTCGGCGTCAACCTGAAGCCCGCGCGCGAGATGGGCATGACCACGATCAAGGTAACGAGCGGGGCGCAGGCCATCGCGGAGCTGGAGAAGGCGACGGCGCTGAAGCTGGGCTAGGGCGTCCCGTCATTGCGAGCGCAGCGAAGCAATCCAGACTATCTCCGCGGAAGGTCTCTGGATTGCTTCGCTGCGCTCGCAATGACGGCGTGGAACGATCTAGCCTCGCGAACTGACTACTCCGCCGCAGCAGCAATCCGCTCCGGAAAAGCCGCCGCCAGTGAAGCGCGGTCCGGCTTGAGCACACCGCGCTCGGTGATGAGGCCGCTGACGAGGCGCGCCGGAGTCACGTCGAACGCATAATTGGCGACCGGTGATCCCTCCGGCACGACACGTACCGTCTCCAGCCTGCCGTCGGCCGTACGGCCGGTCATATCGGTGACCTCCACGCCGCTGCGCTGCTCGATCGGGATATCTCTGATGCCATCATGGACGGCGAAGTCGATCGTCGGCGATGGCAGCGCGACGTAGAACGGCACGTTGTTGTCGTGCGCCGCAAGCGCCTTGAGGTAAGTGCCGATCTTGTTGCAGACGTCGCCATTGGCGGCGACGCGGTCGGTGCCGACGATGGCGAGATCGACCATACCGTGCTGCATCAGATGCCCGCCGGTATTGTCGGGGATCACCGTGTGCGGCACGCCGTGATGGCCGAGCTCCCAGGCGGTGAGCGAGGCGCCCTGGTTGCGCGGTCGCGTCTCGTCGACCCAGACATGGACCTTGATGCCGCGTTCATGCGCGAGATAGATCGGCGCGGTCGCCGTGCCCCAATCGACGGTGGCGAGCCAGCCGGCGTTGCAATGGGTCAGCACGTTGACCACCTCACCCGGCTTCTTCGATCCGATCGCCTCGATCAGCTTCAGGCCGTTGGCCGCGATGCCGCGATTGATCTCGACGTCCTGCTCGACGATCTCGTCGGCACGCGCATAGGCCGCTTCCGCTCGCTCGACGGGATCAATTGGCGCGAGCGTCCTGCGCATCTCGTCCAGCGCCCATTTCAGGTTGATCGCGGTCGGCCGCGCCACGACCAGCGTGTCGTAGGCGCGCGTCAGACCGGCGTCCGAGGCATCCTCGCGCATGGCAAGCGCCATGCCGTAGGCGGCGGTCGCGCCGATCAGCGGCGCGCCGCGCACCAGCATGTCGCGGATCGCCACGGCCGCATCCTCGCATGAGGTCAGCCGCGCGATGACGAATTCATGCGGCAGCCGGCGCTGGTCGATCGCGCCGACCGACCAGCCGTCACGCTCACGCCAGATGCTGCGGAAATGCTTGCCGTCGACCTTCATGGCATTCTGCCTTTCCTATCACACCCGCAGGATGCGCCCTGCCACCGCGTCGAGCTTCTTCAGGAGCTCGGGATCGCGCGCCTCGGGCGCCGTGATCAAAGCCGTGTCGAGCGCGCGGTCCGAACCGATCGGGCACGGCTCGTGCTCGCGCGGGAAATCCTTCGCCAGCCGCGCCACCAGCGCCTTGGCCTTGTCGGCGTTCGAGGTCAGCACTCGGATGATGTCCTGAACGGTGACGGCATCGTGGTCGGGATGCCAGCAATCGAAATCCGTCACCATCGCCACCGTCGCGTAGCAGAGCTCGGCCTCACGCGCGAGCTTGGCCTCGGGCATGTTGGTCATGCCGATCACCGAATAGCCCAGCGCCTTGTAGGTCATGCTTTCCGCATAGGTGGAGAATTGCGGCCCTTCCATGCAAACGTAGGTGCCGCCGCGCGCGATCGCGATGCCTTCCGCTTCGGCGGCCGCGGCAAGATGGATGCGCAGCCGCGGCGAAACTGGATGCGCCATCGAGACATGGGCGACGCAGCCCCGGCCAAAGAACGAACTCTCGCGCTTGTGGGTGCGATCGACGAACTGGTCGACGAGGACAAAGGTGCCCGGCGGCAGTTCCTCCTTGAAGGAGCCGCAGGCCGAGAGCGAGATCAGGTCGGTGACCCCGGCGCGCTTCAGCACGTCGATATTGGCGCGGTAGTTGATGTCGGAGGGCGACAGCCGGTGGCCCTTGTCGTGCCGCGGCAGGAACACGATCGGCAGGCCGGCGATGGACCCGCGCCTCAGGGGAGCCGACGGCTCGCCCCAGGGGCTCTCGATCACCTCTTCGCGCGCACCCTCGAGACCCGGCAGATCGTAGATGCCGGAGCCACCGATGATGCCCAATACTGCCTGCGTCATGTCTGCTCCACCCTGTCCGCCACGTGCGGCATGGTTAAAGCTATGCCAGTTTTGCGGCGGTTTTGGAACGGGGTGGTGCGGTGATGGCGGGACTGTGAGGGGCGAAGGCGCCTGCCACGCACCCGCTGTCTTCCGGCGAAGCCAGGCCCCATACCGCGAGGTCTATCGATGGGAACGCGACCAATACCGAACGACCAACCTTTGCCAAATTCCTGCCCGGAGTCATGGGTCCTGGCTTTCGCCAGGACGACCCCGACAGTTTTAGTTAAGCCGCGGTCGCGAGCCGCAGCTGCGTCGCGACCATCCGCTCCAGGGTCTCGACGGACTGGAAATTCTCCGGCGTGATCTCGGACTGCGGGATGGTGAAGTCGAACTCGGCCTCGACGCCGAGCATGAGATTGACCATGTCCATCGAGGTGAGGCCGACGTCGACGAGCTTGGCCGACGGGGCGACGTCGGCGGACAGCGAATTCTGCGCGAGGATGCCCTTCACCAGCTTGATGATGCGATTGCGCAATTCGGGTTCGAAGGACTGCATCGGTAAATTCCCATCTGTCTATGAAAAGGTTCGGCCGGACTGCCGGGTACGATGGGCAGGGACGGCCGAGCCCGCAATGGGCGTCACCATTACTTCGCGTTTCTTAGTAAACGATGACTCAGATTGTCGGAAATTCATGCCTCTTCCAGTTCACTAACGCGATCGCGGAAATCCGGGGCGTGCGAAAAACCGGACCTTAACTGTCCATTTGGAATTGGGCTTCGTTTACCCTCTATTTCATCGACGAATTTGAATTAAATCCGTAGCCTCGTCTCACAAGCAAAGATGGTCGGAGGATCGCGTCAAGCGGCATCGCGAATGATGCCAGTGATCCCGAACGACAAACCGGAGGCGGACGAGTATGAACGTGCGTGAAGCGGTTCTCACTGTCGACGAAACGCAGACGAGCTTCCTCGAGCAAGGTCCTTCCTTGATCGAGCGCGCGGCCAGGACCGCCGCGGCAGCCGCGGCTGACGCAGACGGGGTCGATCGCGACGCCCGCTTCCCTCATAAGGCCTTCGACGTCGCGCGTGAGCAAAAGCTGCTCGGCGTGATGATCCCGGTCGAATTCGGCGGCTTCGGTGCCTCGATCCACGACGTCACCGACATCTGCTACACGCTCGGACGCGCCTGCGCGTCCACGGCCATGATCTACGCGATGCACCAGACCAAGGTTGCCTGCGTCATCAGGCATGGTCACGGCATCCCCTGGATGGAAACCATGATGCGCCGGGTCGCCCGCGACCAGTGGCTGCTCGCCTCCTCCACCACCGAGGGCCAGAATGGCGGCAACATCCGCGCCAGCGCCGCGGCCGTCGACCACGCCGGCGACACCGTCTCGCTGGTGCGCGGCGCCACCGTGATTTCCTACGGCGCCGAAGCCGACGGTCTCGTCACCGTCGCCCGCCGCGCCACCGATGCCGCAGCCTCGGACCAGGTGCTGCTGGCGCTCGCCAAGGACGATTATTCGCTGAAGCAGACGCAGGGTTGGGAGACACTCGGCATGCGCGGCACCTGCTCGACCGGTTTCGAGTTGAAGGTGGACTGCCCCGCCGACCGCGTCTTCCCTGAGGCCTACGACAAGATCCATGCCCAGACCATGACGCCCTTCGCGCATCTGTGCTGGTCGTCGGCCTGGGCTGGCATCGCCGCCGCGGCCGTGACGCGCGCGCAAGCGTTCATCCGCAAGGCGGCCCGCTCGTCCGGCGGCCAGATGCCGCCGGCGGCCGCGCATTTCACCGCCGCAAAGATGTCTCTGGCAAAACTGCGCGCGCTGATCTCGGCCAATATCGACGCCTTCGCCCGTGCCGAACATGACGAGCGGGCGCTCGGCTCGCTCGACTTCCAATCGTCGATCACTCTGCTGAAGGTGCAGGCCTCCGAGCTCGCGGTCGAAACCGTGATGCATGCGATGCGCACCGCCGGCCTTTCCGGCTACCGAAACGACGGCGAGTTCACCATGGGCCGTCACCTCCGCGACGTGCTGTCGTCGCCGATCATGATCAACAACGACCGTATTCTGGCCAACGCCGCCACCTCGACGCTGATGAGCGGCGTGCCGTCGAGCCTTCACGACTGACGTGCCTTCCGACGAGATCAGCAAGAACAATTTCGAGATAGCAGGACATCGACCCATGAATATTGCCGTCCTCCCAAATTCACCGGAAACCGCGCCGCAAATCGTCGATCCGCTCGACCATCTCGCCGACAAGCTGTTCCACCGCATGGGCTCGGACGGCGTCTACGCCCGCACCGCGCTCTATGAGGGTATCGTCGAGAAACTCGCCGCGCTGATCACCAGCCATCGCGAAGCCGGTACCGAAGCGTTGCGCTTCCCGCCGGTGATGAGCCGCGCCCAGCTGGAGAAGTCCGGCTATCTCAAAAGCTTCCCGAACCTGCTCGGCTGCGTCTGCGGCCTGCATGGCACCGAGCGCGAGATCAACGCGGCGGTGAGCCGCTTCGACGCCGGCGGCGACTGGACCACGTCACTGTCGCCCGCCGACCTCGTGCTGTCGCCGGCGGCCTGCTATCCCGTTTATCCGATCGCGGCGAGCCGCGGTCAGTTGCCGAAGGGCGGCCTGCGCTTCGACGTCGCGGCCGACTGCTTCCGCCGCGAGCCCTCAAAGCATCTTGACCGGCTGCAATCGTTCCGGATGCGCGAATATGTCTGTATCGGCACGCCCGACGACGTCGCCGATTTCCGTGAGCGCTGGATGGTGCGCGCACAGGCGATCGCCCGCGACCTCGGCCTGACCTTCCGCGTCGACTATGCCAGCGATCCCTTCTTCGGCCGTGTCGGCCAGATGAAGGCGGTGAGCCAGAAGCAGCAGCAGCTCAAGTTCGAGCTTCTGATCCCGCTGCGCTCGGAGGAGCAGCCGACCGCTTGCATGAGCTTCAACTATCACCGCGAGCATTTCGGCACGACCTGGGGCATCCAGGACGCCAATGGCGAGCCGGCGCACACCGGCTGCGTCGCCTTCGGCATGGACCGCCTTGCCGTCGCCATGTTCCACACCCACGGCACTGATCTCTCCACCTGGCCCGCCAAGGTGCGGGGCATGCTGGGCCTGCAGCCGCATACAGCGGCCGAGGCGCATGGTGAAGGCTGGCGCTAGAGCACGACCCGGCCCCGAAGGGCCGCGTTGGCGCAAGGCGCGAAGCGGTTCTCCGACGAGATCATGGAAACGATAGACCGAACGAGACCGACCATTTCCACGGGCAAGACGAGCGTGATCCATACCAAGGTCCGTTGCCGCGAGATCACCGAGTCCGACGTCGAGAAGATCGCGGATCTGCTGACGCGCGGCTTCGTCGGCCGCTCGCGCGAATACTGGATGCAGGGCCTGCGCCGACAGGCCTTCCGGCCCGTGCCGGAGGGCTATCCGCGCTTCGGCTACATGCTCGACAATGACGGCGAGCCCGTCGGCGTGCTGCTGCTGATCTACACGACGCGGAAGCACGGCGAAGAGACCGCCATCCAGTGCAATCTGTCGAGCTGGTATGTCGATCCGGCTTACCGCAACTACGCCTCGTTCCTGACCAAGGTCGCGCAGCGGCACAAGGACGTCACCTATCTCAACATCAGCCCGGCGCCGTGGACTTGGCCGATCATCGAGGCGCAGGGTTTCCGCAATTACTGCCGCGGCATCTTCTTCTCGGTGCCGGCGCTGTCGCGCGCCCCGCGCTGGAGCAAGATCGAGGTGATCTCGCAGCACGCCAAGACGATCGAGGGGCTTTCCCAGGACGAGACCGAGCTCCTGACGCGGCATGCGCGCTACAATTGCCTCAGCCTCGTTTGCCGCACGCCGAAGGGAACGTTTCCCTTCATCCTGCAACCGGTGCGCATCCGTCGCGGTTTCGTCGCACCACCCGCGATGAAACTGATCTACTGCCGCAGCGCCGCCGAATATGCCGAATGTGCCGGCCGCATCGGCCGGCTGCTGCTGCGGCTCGGCAAGATCTCGGTGGCGGTCGACGCCAATGGCCCGATTCCCGGCCTCGCCGGTATTTATACCGAGCGGCGCGGCCGCAAATATTTCAAGGGTCCGCACCGTCCCCAGCTCGCCGATCTCACGGATACGGAACTGGTGCTGTATGGGCCGTAGGTAGTCGTCCCGACCTTCGCCGGGACGACACCTGATTTGATTTGTTGCGCCCTCTCGGCCAACTCCAGCAGGCGCCTTGGCATTTCCGACACGCTCTTTATCGCCGGTCACCCTCCGTAAACTACTGCGCTTAAGGGAATTTTCCGGCCTCTTCGCTACCCTCGGCAGCGGAATTACGTTGCTTTAAGTCTATTGCCGCCGAGACCCGCCGACCCCATGACGTCGATCCGCGACAACGAGCTTGGTGCACGCCGCGAGCAGAGCCCGGAGGCCCTGGTCGCGCTGAGCCAGCTCGCGCTCGATCGCATGGAGCAGGGCGTTTGCGTCTACGACGCCGACAACCGGATCATGCTCGTCAACCAGCGTTACCTCTCGCTGTTCGACCTGTCCGCCGACGTCGTGCGCGTCGGCACGAGCTACCGCGAGGTGCTCGCGCACAGTGCGAGCCGCGGCAACTTCCCGCAGAGCGAGCTCGACGCGCTGTATTCGGCGCGGATCGCACAGATCGCCGGCGGCAAGCCGTTCCGGACCGAGCAGCGGCTGGCGAGCGGCCTCGTCATGTCGCTGGAGCTGAAGCCGCTTCCCGGCGGCGGCTGGATGACGATCTGCGACGATGTCAGCCGCCTCGCCCGGCTCGAGGCGGAATTGCACGTGCAGACCGAACGCAGCCAGCATGCGCTCGCCAACATGTCGCACGGCCTCATCATGTATGATGCCGACAGCCGCGTCGTCCTCTGCAACGAGCGCTTCCTGAACATCTACAACCTCGACCCCGCCATCGTGAAGCCCGGCGTCACGCACAGCACGGCCATCGACCATTGGCTCTCGCGCGGCAACATGCCGGGCATGTCGGCGGAGGAATTCCACGAGACCAGGCTCGAGGACGTGCGCACCAGGAAGGCGAAGACCCAGCTGGTGACGCGCTACGACGGGCGGATGGTGCAGGCGGTCTCCCGCTTCCTCCCCGACGGCGGCTGGGTGACGGTACACGAGGACGTCAACGAGCGGCTGCAATACGAGGAGACCCTGCGGAAACAGAACTTCATCCTCGACGCGGCGCTGGAGAACATGGCGCACGGGCTCGCCTTCTACGACAGCGACATGCGCCTGCGCGTCTGCAACACCACCTACCGCAGGATCTATCTGCTCTCGTTGGAGGAGACCAAGCCCGGCACGCATCTCGGCGAGCTGATCGAACGATCGATGGCGAACGGCGCGTTCGTCTCGGAATACACCCCGCAACAGATCCTGGAAGCCGCCCGCGCACGGATCGCGAACCGCGATTCCTCGCCGATGCGCCGGCGCATGTCGAACGACACCGTGATCTCGGTCCGCTACTGCGCGCTGGCCGAAGGCGGCTTCGTCGCCACCTATGAAGACATCACCGAACGCGAGCACGCGGTCGAGGAGCTGAGCGAACAGTATCGCCGCTTCGATGCGGCCCTGAACAACATGAGCCAGGGTCTGTGCATGCTCGATTCGGGTCTGCGCGTCATCGTCTGCAACCGCCGCTACATCGAGATGTACGGCCTGTCGCCCGACGTGGTGAAGCCCGGCGTCTCGATGCGCGAGATCATGGAGCACAGCTGCGCGCTCGGCATCCACCCGAACATGACCGGCGCCAAGCTCTATGCCGACTATGTCGAGCGGCTGCGCGAGGGCGAGCACACGCTGCATCGTCATTTGAGCGACGGCCGCATCATCAAGCTCAATCACAAGCGGATGGAACATGGCGGCTGGGTCGTCACCTATGAGGATGTCACCGAGCGCCACAAGGCCCAGGCTCGCGTGGCGCACATGGCACGGCACGATTCCCTGACCGACTTGCCCAACCGCACCCTGTTCCGCGAGAAGATGGGCGAGGGACTGAACCAGGTGGCGATTGCCGGCGGCGCGATGGCGGTGCTGTGCTTCGACCTCGACAATTTCAAGACAGTCAACGACCGCCTCGGCCATGCCGCCGGCGACCGGCTGTTGCGCTGGGTCGCGGCGCGCCTGAAGGAGAATGTCGGCGAGAACGACACCGTTGCGCGCCTCGGCGGCGACGAATTCGCAGTGCTCCAGCGCGGCCCGCAGCCGCAATCGGCCGAACAGCTCGCCCGCCGCCTGGTCGAGATCATCGGTCACCCGCCGCCGCTGGAAAACCAGGCGATCCATGTCGGCGTCTCCGTCGGCATCGCGATCGCGCCCGATCACGGCCTGGACGCCGACGAGCTGATGAAATGCGCCGACCTTGCGCTGTACCAGGCCAAGGCCAGGGGGCGCGGCGCCTACCAGCTGTTCGAGCCGGAGATGGAGGAAGAGGCGCGCAGCCGGCACGCGCTGGAGCACGATCTGCGCGGCGCCCTGGAGTCCAACCAATTCCATCTGGTGTTCCAGCCGCAGGTGCGGCTCGCTTCGTCCGAGCTGACCGGCTTCGAGGCGCTGCTGCGCTGGAAGCATCCCTCGCGCGGCTTGGTCTCGCCCGCCGAGTTCATCCCGATCGCCGAGGAGAACGGGCTGATCGTTCCGATCGGCGAATGGGTGCTGCGCACGGCCTGTGCCAGCGCCGCGTCCTGGCCCGACGTCACGGTCGCGGTGAACCTGTCACCGGTGCAGTTCCGCTCGCGCGGGCTGGTGACTTTGGTCACGAGCGCGCTTGCGGAAGCCGGCCTGCCGCCGCAGCGCCTCGAGCTCGAGGTCACCGAGACGGCGCTGCTCGACGACAGCGAGGCGACGATCGGGATCCTGCATCAGCTCCGCGCACTCGGCGTACGCGTCAGCCTCGACGATTTCGGGGTCGGCTATTCCTCGCTGAGCTACTTGCGCAAATTTCCGTTCGACCGCATCAAGATCGACCGCTCCTTCGTCGGCACGCTCGGCGAGAGCCCGGAAAGCGTTGCGATCGTCCGCACCATCGCCAGCCTCGGCTCCGTGCTCGGCGTCGAGACCACGGCGGAGGGGGTGGAGACCGAGGCGCAGCTCGCCTTCGTGCGCGAATGCGGCTGCACTGCGGTGCAGGGATATTATTTCGGCAAGCCCTGCCCGGCGGCCGATGTCGGCCGCACCATCGAAACGCTGAAAGCGGTCCGACGGGTCGCGTAAGGCCTTTAGACCTCCTCAAATTCCGCCTCTCGGCACACCTCCAAACGACCGATTGTCGCACGCCTCGTTTCCGCGGGGGGCGCTGACCTCGTCCAGGCGGGCGGTCCACTCAATGCGCTTTTCTTCTCTCATGATTTCGGGGACAATCTTGTCATAACAACGAGAAACGGCGGTCCAGCGAGACCGCTGCGAGGGAGGTGCTTCGATGTCGCGATCCGGGCTGAAGACGATTGCCTTTGCCGCCATGCAGGCCGTGGGGATATTGCTCGCGACCGCGGCCGGCGCGCAGGACTATCCGAGCAAGCCGGTCACGCTGATCGTGCCATGGCCGGCCGGCGGCTCGACCGACATCTCGATGCGTGCGATCGCCGACAGCGCCTCGAAAGTGCTGGGGCAGCCGATCGTGATCGACAACAAGGCCGGCGGCGGCGGCACGGTCGGACCGGCGACCATGGCGGCGGCTGCAAAGCCGGACGGCTACACCATCTCACAGATTCCGATCACCGTGTTTCGCCTGCCCCTGATGCAGGAGGTGTCATGGGATCCGGCGAAGGACTTCACTTATATCGTCCACCTCACCGGCTATACCTTCGGCGTGACCACCAGCGCGGAGTCGCAGTTCAAGTCCTGGAAGGACGTCGTCGAGTTCGCGAAGGCGAACCCGGGCAAGGTGACCTATGCGACGCCGGGCACCGGCACCTCGCTCCATATCGGCATGGAGCAGATCGCGGCGATGTCCGGCATCAAGCTCACCCAGGTGCCGTTCAAGGGCGGCGCCGAGACCAACGCAGCCGTGCTGGGACAGCACACGATGCTCCAGGCGGATTCGACGGGCTGGCGACCGCTGGTCGACGCCGGCAAGCTGAGGCTTCTGATGGTGTGGACCGGCGCGCGATCGCCCAACTATCCCGACGTGCCGACGTTGAAGGAGCTCGGCTATCCCATGGTCTATGATTCCCCGTTCGGCATTGCGGGGCCGAAGGGCATGGATCCCAAAATTGTCGCCAAGCTGCACGACGCCTTCAAGAAGGCCGTCGAGGATCCCGCGGTGATAGCCACGCTCGCCAAATACGACATGGTGCCGAACTACAAGAACACCGAGGACTACAAGAAGTTCGTCGTCGAGGTCACAGAGTCCGAGCGCAAGGTTATCGATACGCTCGGGCTGGCGAAGAAATAGAACTGAGCCACTTTCGTGTCCTGGACGCGGTGCAGCGCTTTTTCAGCGGTGCACCGCTGAATCGGGACCCATCTTTTTCGTCCACACTCATGGGCCCGGCTCTGCAGCGCATCACCATAGGACGTCGAAGCCGTGCGTGACCGCACTTATGGTGCTGCGCTGCGTCCGGAGCACGAGAGGATAGCGATGAACAACGACACCGACACCAACATCAAGCTCCGCCTTTCCAATTCCGAACTCTGGGGCGGGCTGATCGGGCTTGGGCTCGGCGGCTTCGTGACCTGGCAGGCATTGAAGCTGAAGCTCGGCACCATCAACGATCCCGGTTCCGGCTACGTGCTGTTCTACACGGGCATCCTGATGTGCGTGTTCGCGAGCAGCATCATCGTCTCGGCCGTCACCGAGGGCGGGCCGACCCTGGCCTCGCGCTGGGAGAATGTGCGCTGGAGCAAGCCGCTCCTCGTCATCGCCTGCCTTGCGGCGTTCTCCTTCGCGCTGGAGCCGCTGGGATTCCTGCTGTCGTCGATCCCGCTGATGCTTCTGCTGTTGCGCTTGATCGATCCCGTGCGCTGGACGCTGGCGATCCCGGTCGCCGTGCTGGTGCCGTCAGGAATGTGGTGGGTGCTCAAGCGCCTTCTCCTGATTCAGCTGCCCTCGGGCCTGTTCGGAATCGGCTGACCGCATGGATACGCTTCTCAACGTCGCACATGGGTTCGGCGTCGCGCTGCTGCCGATCAACCTGCTCTACTGCTTCATCGGCGTCTTCATCGGCACGCTAGTCGGCGTGCTGCCCGGCATCGGACCGATCTCGGCGATGTCGCTGCTGCTGCCCGTGACGCTGTCGGGCACGCCGGAATCCGGCATCATCATGATGGCCGGCATCTATTACGGCTCGATGTATGGCGGCTCGACCACGTCGATCCTGGTCAACATCCCCGGCGAAGCGGCCTCGGTCGTCACCTGCATCGATGGCCACCAGATGGCCAAGCAGGGCCGCGCCGGCCCTGCGCTCGGCATCTCCGCGTTCGGCTCCTTCATCGCCGGCACGTTCGCGCTCATCGCGCTGATGCTGGTGGCGCCACGGCTCGCCAGCATCGCGATCGCGTTCGGCCCGGCCGAGTATTTCAGCCTGATGGTACTCGGCCTCGTCGTGCTCACCTTCCTGACCCAGGGCTCGATGCCCAAGGCGCTGCTGATGGCCTGCATCGGCGTCGTGCTCGGGCTGATCGGGCTCGATAGCATCACGGCACAGCCGCGCCTGACTTTCGGTCGCATGGAGTTGATCGACGGCATCGGTCTCGTGCCAGTGGTGATGGGCCTGTTCGGCGTGGCCGAGGTGCTGCTCAACACCGAGCAGGCGCTCAGGCGCGACATCATCAACGCCAAGATCACCCAGCTTCTGCCCAACAAGGAGGATTGGCAGGCAAGCGCCGGCCCCGTGGCGCGCGGCACGCTGCTCGGCTTTTTGCTCGGCATCCTGCCGGGCGGCGGCGCGGTGGTGGCTTCGTTCGCGTCCTATGCGCTGGAAAAGCGGCTGTCGAAAACGCCGGCGCGTTTTGGCCACGGTGCCATTGAGGGCGTCGCAGGCCCCGAATCCGCCAACAACGCCGCGGCCGGCGGAGCGTTCATCCCGCTGATGACGCTCGGCATTCCGCCGAACGTGGTGATGGCGCTGCTGCTCGGGGCCTTCGTCATCCACGGCCTGCAGCCGGGCCCGCTGCTGATCACGCAAAACCCCGGCCTGTTCTGGGGCATCGTCGCCAGCATGTATATCGGCAACGTGATGCTGTTGATCCTCAACCTGCCGATGATCGGCATGTGGGTGCAGCTCCTGAAGCTGCCGTACAACATCCTGTTCCCGCTGATCATCCTGTTCACGATCCTCGGCGTCTACTGCTCAAGCAACAACGTGTTCGACGTCTATGTGATGATCGCGTTCGGCATCATCGGCTATTTCATGCGTAAGCTCGGCTACGAGCCGGCACCCTTGGTGCTCGCCTTCGTGCTCGGACCGATGCTGGAGAACAATCTGCGCAAGTCGCTGATCCTGTCGCAGGGCGACCTCTGGACCTTCGTGCAGCGGCCGATCTCGGCAGCGTGCCTGACGCTGGCGCTGCTGCTGCTGATCGCGCCGCTGCTGCCGTCGCTGCGCAAGAAGCGCGAGCTGGTGGCGCTGGATGAGGGGGCTTGACGCGCCGCGCCCTCGCCACTCCGCTCAAATTTCGCAGGGTGAGCAAAGGCGCGCAAGCGCCGTGCCCACGATCTGCCTGAGCTGGAGAGCGGTGGTGGGCACGCTTTCGCTTTGCCCGCCCTACGGCGCCTGCGCAACAGGGGCGGCGCGATCAGCGCTCGCCGCTTTCCTCAAGCCGGTCACGCAGAGCGCCGATCACGCGATGGGCCGCCTCGATCTCCTTCACTGACAAGCCGTCCGCCAAGCCGTTGACCCACGGCGTCTGCAAGCGGCCAGCGGCGTCAAAAATCTGCCTGCCCTTGTCGGTGAGCACGACGAGCTGCGCCCGGCGATGATGTGGGTTGACCTCGAACACAACGAGTCCATCCCGCTCGAGGTCGTTGACGATACGCTGCACGTTCTGACGATTGGCGCCGAGATTGCGTGCGAGCCAGGCGACGGGCTCGGGACGACCGGCATCGACGATCGCCCCGAGAATCTGCCAGCGCGCGCTGGTGAGGCCGAGCGAGGCGACCAACCGGTCACCGGCGGTCAGGAGCAGGCCGTTGGCCCGGAACAGCTCGAGAATGAAGCCGGTCAGGGCCTCGCCCGCCGGGGTCCGCTTGGTCTTGCTCATTTGTCGCGATTGTTCCGTATTGACATCATCATGTCAAATATCTATGTCAGATATTGTCGAATTGACATGATGATACCAATTACAGGGAGTGATGTCATGCCCCAGATGCGTCCGCTCAACCCGGCCTTCCCGATCGACCGCCAGATCGCGCTCGATGCCGGGCCCGTGGTGCTGGTCAACCTGTTCACGCTGGATGCCGCGGATGAACAACGGTTCCTGAAGAACTGGCAGGACGATGCCGCCTTCATGAAGCGGCAACCGGGCTTCATCTCGACCCAGCTCCACCGCGCGATCGGCGACAATTCGACCTATCTGAACTACGCGGTCTGGGAGTCCAATGCGCATTTCCGCGCGGCTTTCACCCACCCGGAATTCCGCGCGAAGATCGCGGACTACCCTTCATCCGCCGTCGCAAGTCCGCACCTGTTTCAGAAGGTCGCGGTGGCGGGGATTTGTGTGGCGTAGCCGCATCGTCATTGCGAGCGAAGCGAAGCAATCCAGACTGCCGCCGCGGAAAGATTCTGGATTGCTTCGCTGCGCTCGCAATGACGGAGGAGAGAGTCGAGCCCACGAGAGCAATCGTAGGGAGGGCAAAGGTGCGCTTGCGCCGCCCCCATCATCTCGCCAGCCATGCAGCGCGAATGGTGGGCCCGCTTCCGCCTTCGCTCTCCGAGCTCCTGCGGGCAAGTCGCGTTGCCCACTCTACGATGTCTCAGCCCGCCGCCGGCAATACGCTATCCGCCGAGGCGCCCCACGGACGCTCGGCAGACGCCAGCCCGATCAGGCGGCCCTGGATGTAGTCGCAGCCCCAGTCCCGCAGCATGTTGGCGGCCTCTTCGTCCTGCACCCACTCGGCGACGGTCTTGATGTCGAGGCGGCGGGCGAGGTCGATCAGGGTCTGCACGAAGGCACGATCGTCGGCGGAGTGCGTGATGTTCTGCACGAAGGCGCCGTCGATCTTGACGATGTCGACGCCGAGCTTGCGCAGGTTGCGGAACGAAGTGTAGCCAGCGCCGAAATCGTCGATGGCGATGCGGCTGCCGAAATTCTTCAGCCGCGTGACGAAACCGCGCACGTCGTCGATATCCTGGATCGCGACCGTCTCGGTGATCTCGACGATCAGCCGCTCGGCGACGCCGGGATGGGCCAGCATCAGCGACTCGATTCCCGCCCACCAGTCCGGATCCATGGTGGTGTCCGGCGAGATATTGAGGCTGAGACTGACATCGGGCGCGGCCGCGAGCTCGGCGACCACGAGCTCGAGCACGCGGTGATCGACCAGGCGGATGAGGCCAAGCCGTTCGGCGACCGGCACGATGTCGGGCGCGAGCAGCACCTGGCCGTCGCCCTGGTCCATCCGCACCAGGCATTCGTGGAATGCGCGCTGACGCGAGACGGCCGACACGACGGGCTCATAAGCGAGCTTGATGCGGCGCTCGTTCAGCGCGGTGACGATCTCGTCGGTGACGCGGATGTTGACGCGGCGCTGCGCATCGCGCGTGGCGTCCGGACGCCAGGCCGCGAACGAACCGGCGCGGCGGCGCTTGGCGGCGTCCAGCGTCTCATGGGCGCGGTTCACGGCCTCGTCGGTGTTGCGGGCATATCGCGGCAGGCTGACCGCGCCGATCGATGCAGTGACCGAGACCGGGCCGGATTTCGTCGGCACCACCTCGTCACGGATGCCGGCGAGGAAACGCTCGGCGGCGACGTTCATGTCGTCGATGGTGCAGTTCTTCAGGATCAGGCCGAACTTGTTGCCGGAGAACCGTCCGAGCACGTCGCCGCCGCGCAGGCGCGCGCGGATGCGCTTGGCGATGTCGAGGATGACCGCGTCGGCAACATCGAAGCCGAAAGCGTCGTTGACGCGGGCGAGGTGATCGATGCCGACCAGCATGAAGGCCGCGGTCGAGCGGAAGCGGGTCGTCTCCTCGATCGCCTCGGCCAGCGCCGCGATCAGATAGGAGCGGTTGAGCTCGCCGGTCAGCGGATCGAGCCGGGCGAGCTTGGTCAGTTCCTCGTCGCGGGCGTGGCGCTCGTTGTTGATGCGGACGGAGCCGATCGCACGCGTCGGGCGGCCATCGGGGCCGGCGAACCAGCGGCCGGTCTCCTCGATCCAGACCACGGGATCGGACGCGCTCATGCGCACGCCGTACTCGACACGGTAGGGCGTGCCGCCGGCGCCGTGCACGGGGGAGGTCTGCGCCAGCGCGGCGGTCCGCGCCGAGTGCGCGGGCTCGATCAGCTTGGCGAATTCGGCGCCGGTCGCGAGCCGCTCGGCGGGGATGCCGGGGAAGACGGCGCTGACCTGCTCACCCCAGACGATGGCATCGCTGACGAGGTCCCAGGCGAACACGGCCTGACCGAGCGCGGCCAGGATGTCGGAGGCTTGCGGCAATGCAGGGGTCAAAATCGCCTCATTTCGGGACAACGGGAGTCCTGAGCCGGCACAGGATAGAGCCAGATTCGGCTTTGACCCTAGGCAAAGTTGATAAACAATTTGGAAACCACGTTGTGAAGCAAGGGGGGAACCAAACCGGCCCGCCCGGCATAGGCCTTGCGAGTACTGACACGCACCGGCGGTTCGCGTCCCGAAACGCGACAATGTCCGCCGGACCAACGGTGATCGCGATGTTGAGTACTGATGGATCGGATGAGGCGGCAGGCAGCATGGGCACGGCCCTGGTGCCGCTGATCCCGACTGTGCAATGGCTCCACAAGGTGCCGCTGCCCCGCCCCGATCCGAGCTTCGTCACGCAGCTGATCGCCAATGCCGAGCACCTGCCCCAGACCAGCCGGCTGCGCCGTGCCGCGTCCGAGGATGCGCTGATGGCCTATGGCAGCAAGCGCCCGCTCGGAAGCGTCAGCGCCCGCACGCGGCAGGTGGTTTGAGACCGATCAGCGCGCAGCGTCAGGGGACGACGGCGTGCCATTGCCCGGCTGCAGATGCGGCGAGGGGATTTCCGGCGACGGCGGGCTGACCGGCTTCGGCGCGGGATGATCCATCAGCACGGATTCGGCGACCGACTGCGCGGAGGGCGCGGGCGGCACTACCGGCGCCGGAACCGGCTCGAACTTGGGTTCGGAGGTGACATCCTCCGCCGGCGGCTCAGGCCGGCGCTTGGCCTTGCGCGGCGCCGGCACTGTCGTCTCGGCGACATAGGTGACGCGGCGGCGCGTACGCTGGGCGATGCCGCCGAAGAAATCGGCCATCGCCAGCAGCACCAGCAGGAAAAAGGTGGAGTTGCCGAATTTGGGCCACATCACGAATTCGGCGGCGGCCGCGCCGAATATGATCAGCGACAGCAGATGATCCATCAGGAATTTCGAGCCGGGCCGAGCGCCTTTGACCACCTCGAGCAGCAGCAGCACCACGCCGAGCGCGAGCAGGAGGTCGGCGAGCGTGACCGGCCAGGTCTCGCCCGTGATCATCGGCACCTTGAACAGCACGTCCGAGAAGGACACGCTGGGCATCAGGAAGGCGATGATGTTGTAGACCGCGAGCGGAATCAGGAGCAGCGGGAAACCGACCATCGGCGAAATGCCTTCTCGATCAAGATATCCGGACAGAACAATGCAGCGGCGAAGCATTTGCTCCGCCGCCGTCACTGTCATATCTCATGGGTTGGCCGAAATCAGGCGGGTCACGTCATCCTGATTGAGGATAACCCGCCTGAAGAAACAGTCCGTGCTCAGGACTCTTTCTTCTTCAGGACCTGACGGCCCTTGTACATGCCGGTCTTGAGGTCGAGATGGTGCGGACGACGGAGCTCGCCGGAGTCCTTGTCTTCCACATAGGTCGGCTTCTTGATGGCGTCTGCCGAGCGGCGCATGCCACGGCGCGACGGCGAGGTTTTTCTTCTCGGAACGGCCATTTCAATATCCTCTAGGGATTGGTGTCATCAGGGCATCGTCCGGGAGGGGACGGCTCAGCACCCGCAATACGAGGCGAGCTGAATGCCGATCAAGGCCGGGCTTATAGAGGAAGGCTGGCCGTAAAGCTAGGCTTTTGGACTGGAAAATACGTCCGAAAAGGGCCCGAAATCAGCGATTTTCCCGCCAGCAGGTGACAAGTGAGCTCGCCTGCCCCCGCGCCATATAGGTTGCGGCCAGCCGGCGGACGCCCGGCCCGGGGGGCCGGGCGCTTCGTTTGACCGGATTCGGCAGGATCGCGGCCAGAAGGGCAGCCTCCCGGGGCGAGAGGTTTTCGGCCGATTTCCCGAAGGCATAGGCGCTGGCCGCCTCGACGCCAAACTGCCCCTGCGGGCCGAGCTCGGCGATGTTGAGGTAGATTTCGAGGATCCGCGGCTTGGGCAGGACCAGGTCGATCCACATCGCCAGCGGGAATTCGAGCGCCTTGCGGACGAAATCCCGCCCCTGCCAGAGGAACAGGTTTTTCGCCACCTGCTGGGTAATGGTGGAGGCGCCCCGGAAGGCGGTGCCGTCCTCCCTCGCGTCGTCGATTGCCTCGCGCAGCGCGCCCCAATCGATGCCGCGATGCTTGCAGAAATGGGCGTCCTCGGCCGCCACCACCGCGCGCGGCAGATAGGGGGACATATCCACCAGATCGATCCACTCCCGCTGCATCGGCGCGCCCCGCAAGCTGCGCCAGGCCATCAGCGTCGAAACAGGGTGGCCGGTGCGGTAGAACGGCGCGATCACATAGGGCGCGAGGACCACGACCGCGAGCACCACCAGCAGGATTTTGACGATGCGCAAATCGACCTTTCCGGCGCAAGCTGAAGCGCGGCCATGGGCTGGGCCATTAAGTCTGTGATAATTCGGGCCTTTTCCAGCACTTTTTAGGCCCTCCAAACGATTGACTGAGGCGGGCGCATAAAGGATTGTCCCGCCGAATTTTAGTTCTGGAGCCCTTCTTGATGACCGGCACGTCCCCGTCCGATTTCGCCAAACGTCTGGACAAGACCGCTGATGATACCGAGGCCCTGCTCGGGCGTCTGCTGTCGGACGACATCCTGCACGATGAGATCGCCCGGCCCAAGCGACTGATGGACGCAATGCGCTATTCGAGCCTCAACGGCGGCAAGCGCCTGCGGCCGTTCCTGGTGGTCGAAAGCGCAGCGGTGTTCGGCGTGCCGCGCGAGGCGGCCCTGCTCGTGGGCGCCGCGCTCGAATGCATCCACTGCTATTCGCTGATCCACGACGATCTGCCGGCGATGGACAATTCCGACCTGCGCCGCGGCCGCCCGACCCTGCACAAGCAGACCGACGATGCCACCGCGATCCTCGCCGGCGACGGCCTGCTCACGCTCGCCTTCGACATCGTCACCCGTGACGAGATCCATCGCGACGCCAATGTGCGACTGCTGCTGACGCGCGCGCTGGCGCGCTGCGCCGGCATCGGCGGCATGGTCGGCGGACAGATCCTCGATCTTGCCGGCGAAGGCCGCTTCGGCGGCAACGAGCCGATCGACGTTGCCCGCATTCAGCAGATGAAGACGGGCGCGCTGCTGCGCTACGGCTGCATCGCCGGCGCGATCCTCGGCCAGGCTTCGCAGAAGGAATATCAGGCGCTCGACGATTACGGCCGCGCGCTCGGCGAAGCCTTCCAGATCGCGGACGATCTGCTCGACGTCGAAGGCGATGCCGCCGCGCTCGGCAAGCCGGCCGGGGCCGATGCCGCGCTCGGCAAGACCACCTTCGTCACCCAGCTCGGCATCGAAGGCGCCAAGCAGCGCGTTCGCGACCTGCTCGCGCGCGCCGACAGTGCCGTTTCGATCTTCGGCGACCGCGCCGCCGTGCTGCAGGCCGCCGCGCGCTTCGTCGCCGAGCGGAAGAACTAGTAGCTCCGGGCTCCCTCACCTCTCCCGCTTGCGGAGAGGTCGGCGCGCAGCGCCGGTGAAAGCTCTTTCCTCTTGGGGGTTCTCGCTTGTGGAGGCACCCTCTCCCCGCCCCTCCCCCGCAAGGGGGGAGGGAGCGCACCTGCGACGCGGCGACAACGAGAGTTGAGCGAGGGCTGGAGCCATCATGGTCACCGACAAAGAAGATCCCGTTCTCGCCCGCTTCCGCAAGATGTCGCGGCCAGTGCGGCTGATCTATGCACGGCCGCGGACCTTCATCGCACTCGCGGCCGGCATCCTGGTCAGCTTGCTGCTGCCGGGCTCGCATCGGCTGGTGACGCGGTTCCTGTTCGGCTGGGATGCGCTGATCGCAGTCTATCTCGTGCTGGTCTATGCGATGATGCTGTGCAACGACCACCAGCACATCCGCCGCGCCGCCGCGATGCAGGACGACGGCCGCTTCGTGATCCTGCTGGTGACGGCGACGGGCGCCTTCGCCAGCATCGCGGCGATCGTCTCCGAACTCGGCACGTCGCATCGCGGGGTGTTGGAGCTGACCATCGCGATCACCACGATCGCGCTGTCATGGGCCGCCGTGCACACGACCTTCGCGCTGCATTACGCGCATGATTATTACCGCGACGCCACGCCGGGCGGCCTGCAATTCCCGAGCGGCGACAAGGAGGACCACGCCGACTATTGGGACTTCGTCTATTTCTCGTTCGTGATCGGCATGACCGCCCAGGTCTCCGACGTCGGCATCACCGACAAGACCATCCGCCGCACCGCCACCGCCCACGGCATCGTGTCCTTCATCTACAACACGGCCTTGCTGGCGCTGACGGTCAACATCGCGGCGAGCGCGATTTCGGGTTGACGTCGTCCCGGTCTAGTTGCGCAATTGCGCACGGGGACCGGGACGACTCAGTCGCCTCAATAACACACCTCGGCATTGGCATCGTTGCCGGGGCCGCCGCCACCGCGATATTCGAGATGGCAGCCGCGACTGACCGGGCGGCAACCGCTGCTGTTGCAGAAGACCTGCCCGCTACCCGAGCGACGGCCGGCGGCGGCAGCGATGCCCGCAGCCGCACCGTAGCCGCCTGCCGCCTCAGTGGCCGCACCACCGCCGGCCTGACGACGCTGCCGGGCGGCGGGGCGTTCATCACTGTCGTCGCGCTTGGCGGTTGCAGGCTTGGCCGGCTTTGCGGCGCGCTGCTTCTCGCATTCATTGTCGTCGTTGACCGCATAGCCTTCACGGCAGACGATCTTCGTGCACTTGTCGCCGTCGGCCTTGAAGCCGTGCTCGCAAACCAGCGGACAGACCCGCGACGGCTTGGACTTGACCGCGTCGAGCGCGTCGCTGCTCGCGACCTTCACGTCGAGCTTGGTGCCGGCATAGCGATTGAACTGCGACAGTGATCGCTGCGAGGACGTGTTCCAGTTGCCGTCGGCCTGTCCGGAGAAGCAACCGACCCGGCCAAGCTCGGTCTGCACCGAGCGGCTGAGATCGGCCGGTGCCGCCGCCGGAGTGAGCGAGGCAACATTGGTGCCGGCCGGGCTCGCGGTGCTGGCCGGTGCGGTGCTCGGCGCCGCGGCGGCGAGATTGACGCGCTGCTGTTCGGCGGCGGCGGCCTGTTGCTGCGCCTGTTCCTTCGCCTTCTGCGCGGCGAGTTGGGCCTGCTCGGCCGCCCTTGCATCGGCAGCAGCCTTGGCCTGCGCATCTTTTTGCGCGCCGAGGGCGGCAAGACGGTCGCGCTCGGCCTCGGCCTGTTTCGCCTTCTCGATCGCCGCCGCATGAGCCTGCTCGGCGCCGATTTTCTCAAGCTGAAGCTTTGCAAGATTCGCATAGAAGCCATCGGGGTGCTGGGCGAGAAACGCCTCCCACGCCGCCCGGTTGCCGACCTGCAGCGAGAGCTCGTAATCGCGACGGATTTCGGCCTGCGGGTTCGGCACAGGTGCCGCGGGCGCTGCAGCCACCGCCTTGACCGGCACCAGCGGCACGTCGTCGCCGCCGAGCGAGCCATAGACGAACGGCTCCTGCTTGTTGCCGGTCGACTTCAGCACGTCGTCGCGCACGAAGCCGAAGGCGCGGCGGACATCGAGGCCCGGCGTCGTCAGATGCTTCGACAGCGCGACCGTAAACGGGCTGTTGGCACCGTCGCCGTCCTGCGCCGTGAAGCCGGCCTTGGCCGAATAGGCGATCAGGGTGTTGGGGCTGGTCGGCTCGACCTGGGCGAGGCCGCGGCCGATGCCGCGCGAGGCGATGGTGCGCTTCATGGTCTTGCCGAACGGATTGTCGCGGCAGGCGTCCAGGATCACCAGGCGGAGCTGCTTGGCGGGCTCGACCGCGACCAGGACGCGGTCGAGCGACAGCGCTTCGTCGTAGACGTCGGTATCGCGCTCGAGCCTGGCGTCGACGGGGATCAGATAGTTGGAGCCTTCGACCTCGATGCCGTGACCGGCATAGTAGACCACGGCAATGTCGGCATTGCGGGTCGCGTCGGCGAAATCGCGCAGCACACGCCGCGTATCCTGGGCGGACAAATCGTGCCGGGAATCGACCACGTCGAAACCGGCCTCCCTCAGCGTCTTCGCCATCACCGCCCCGTCGTTGACGGGGTTGGCCAGCGAGGGCGCGTGCTGATAGGCCGAGTTGGCGAGCACCAGCGCGACGCGCTTTCCGGCAAAAGCGGGCCCGGCGCCGAACAGCAGCGCGGCAGCAAGGAGAAGCGGGCAAAGTCTGAGCAGGTTGCGCATGACAGGACTTCCGAAGTTCAGGGCCATCCGGGGCCCTTTGGGATCGCTTTAGCAGGACCAATCGCCAGCGCTTGTGATGGAGGTCACGATGGCGGCACCACGACAGGCCGAAAGACCCTCTATGTTTGTCGCGCCAGCGCGGTCGGGGTTCGGCGACATAAGCGGGCGCGGGCTGGGTTCCCCTAGGGATCGCCGATATGCCCCCGATATTGCGGCAGATCGTCCGTGATCTCGTGCCAGGGCGCCTTCGAGCCGACGAAAATATGGGCGCTCGGCCGGATCGAAGGGGCATCGACCAGGGTTCCCATGGCGACATGCACCCATTGTCCCTCCCGCACCCGGGAATAAAGCAGCGAGCCGCAGCGGGCGCAGTGGGCGTCATGGGTGGTGTCATCGCCGTAGATCAGCCGCTGGTCTTCGCCATGGACGATACGGAGCTCGTGTTGCTCGATCCCGGCGAACGGCTTGAAGGCCGAGCCGGTGGTGCGGCGGCAGTTCGAACAGTGGCAGTTCATCGCGTAGGAGAAGGCGTCGGCCACCTCGAAGCGGACCGTGCGGCAATAGCATTCGCCGACCAGGATACGAGCGTTCGAATTTTCTGATCCGGTCATGACGAGGCCTGCGCGCAAATGACTGACACACCCATAGCGCATTTCTAAGTGTACGACTAAGTTTCGCCCAAGCCATCATGCAAAGGGATGACCCATGAGCCAGAACCGTTCGAGCGTCGAAGCCGTCGTGCAATCCTATTTCGACGGACTCTATGAGGGTGACGCCGACAAGCTCGGCGCCGTCTTCCATCCGTCCGCCGATCTGCGCTGGGTGGAAAAGGGTGAGCTGAAGATCCTGACCGTGCCGGACTGGCTCGCCTGGGTGCGCAAGCGCCCCTCCGCCAAGGCCGAAGGCAAGCCGCGCGAGGATTTCATCGTCACCATCGACCGTTCCGACGACAAAACCGCCTTCATCAAGGTGCGATGCCAGCTGCCGCCGCGCTATTTCACCGACTATCTGGTGGCGATGAAGCTCGCCGACGGCTGGCAGATCGTGTCGAAATCGTACAGGTATGACCTGAAGGAGTGAGGGGCAAAACTTCCGCTGCCCAAGTTCGGACGCGCTTACCCCCCACTCTCCGTCATTACGAGCGCAGCGAACCAATCCAGAATCTCTCCGCAGAGACAGGCTGGATTGGTTCGCTGCGCTCGCAATGACGATGCGGATGCAGCATCCGCTCATGTCCCACCTCCCCTCACTGAAAGTGCCGCCATGCTTCTCGACCGCCGCTCCCTGCTCGCCTCGCTCTGCTGGATGGCCGCCTCCCCCGCGCTTGCCGCGGAGGCGCCGCCGGAGCTCGAATCCTACGAGCGCGACAGCGGCGGCCGGATCGGGCTCTATGCGGAAAATCTCGCAACCGGCAAAAAGCTTGCCTGGCGGGCCGACGAGCGCTTCGTCATGTGCTCGACCTTCAAGGCTTCGCTCGCGGCTAGCGTGCTGGCGCGGGTCGATCGCGGCGAGGAGCAGCTTGCGGCCATGATCGCTTACGGCGAGGCCGACCTGCTCGACTACGCGCCGGTCGCCAAGCAAAATCTCGCGGCCGGCAAGATGTCGGTCGCCGAAATGTGCAAGGCGATCGTCGAACTCAGCGACAACACCTGCGCCAATCTGCTGCTGGCGCGGATCGGCGGGCCCGCCGCCCTGACGGCGTTCTGGCGGTCGCTCGGTGACACCACCTCACGGCTCGACCACAACGAGCCCGAGCTCAATCGCTCCCCGCCCGGCAACCCCCAGGACACCACGACGCCGGCGGCGATGGCGGGCAATTTGCGGCGGCTGGTGACAAGCGAGGCGCTTTCGCCGGCGTCGCGCAGGCGGCTCACCGACTGGATGGTGAACTGCAAGACCGGTGCAAACCGGCTGCGCGGCGGCCTGCCGGCTGACTGGAAGATCGGCGACAAGACCGGCTACAACGGCAAGGACGCAGCAGGCGACATTGCGGTTGCCTGGCCGAAGCCGGATGCGCCGGTCCTGATCGCGGCCTATACCCAGGGCGGCACGCCGACTGCTCCGCAGATTGAAGCCGTATTCGCCCGCATCGGACGCATGGTGGCGGACCGGCTGGCGTAGAGCCACCGCATTGACCTCATGGCCGCTTCCGGGCGAAGACAGGCCATGATCGCAGCGAAATTCCAGACCTTCCTGATCCTGCTCACGGTGCTGGCGGGGNCCCGCCGTTTCAACATCGCGCCCGCGATCCTGCTGATGCTCTCCGGCGTCGGCCTCGCCTTCGTGCCGGGCATGCCGCCGGTCGAGCTGCCGCCGGAACTGGTGCTGCTGATGGTGCTGCCGCCGCTGATCTACTCGGCGAGCGTCGCCATGAGCTGGCGCGAGTTCAGAAACAATCTGCGGCCGATCGTGCTGCTCGCGGTCGGCGCGGTGATCTTCACCGCGGCGATGGTGGCGGCCGCCACGCATTATCTGATCGGCCTGCCCTTGACCGTGGGCTTCCTGCTCGGCGCCATCGTCGCGCCGCCCGACGTGGTAGCGCCGCTCGCGATCGCACGGCGGCTCAACTTGCCGCGCCGACTCGTGGTCATCCTCGAAGGCGAGGGGCTCGCCAATGACGCCACCGCGCTGATCCTCTACCGCTTCGCGCTGGCCGCGATCATGGTCGGACATTTCTCGCTGCCGCTGGCGGCCGGCGAGTTTGCCCTCATCGTCGCCGGCGAAATCGCCTTCGGCATCGGCGTCGGCTGGCTCTCCCTCCGCTTCCGCAAATGGTCGAGGGATCCGCAGGTCGAGCTGACGCTGTCGCTGATCACGCCCTATGTCTCCTACTGGCTGCCCGAGCATGTCGGGGGCTCAGGCGTGATCGCCACCGTCGCCTGCGGTCTCTATGTCAGCTGGAACGGCCCGCTGCTGATCTCATCGGCGACACGCCTGCAGGGCATCTTCTTTTGGGATCTCATCATCTACCTGATCGAGGGCCTGCTGTTCCTGCTGACCGGCTTCCAGATGCGCGCGCTCTACGAAAAGTCGAAAACCTTTCCGCTCGACGACATCCTGTTCGCGACCGCCGTGGTTCTGACCATCATTGTGATCGCGCGCTTCGCCTGGCTCTATCCTGCGACCTATCTGCCTCGTATCCTCTCCAAATCGCTGCGCGAGCGCGACCCGTCGCCGCCCTGGCAATGGCCGTTCGTGCTCGCCTTCACCGGCGTGCGCGGCGCGGTGTCGCTGGCGGCTGCGCTGGCGCTGCCGTTCACCTTGCCGGGCGGCGAAGCCTTCCCGTATCGCGACCTGATCCTGTTCGTCGCCTTCGGCGTCATCTTCGTGACGCTGATCGGCGTCGGCCTGACGCTGCCGCCGGTGGTGCGCTGGCTCGGCGTCGCCGAAGCCGGCCGTACCGAGCATGTCGCCGAGCACGAGGCCGAGATCGCCGCGCGCCGCCAGGCGCTCGACGCCGCGCTGAAATCGCTCGACGCGTTGACGGCGGAAAAGGAGATCTCCGACGAGGTGATGCGGCTCCTGCGCGCCCGCCACGAGATCCGCGTCAACCAGCTGCCGGATTCACTCGATCCCGCCCATCATGACGTCTCCGCCGCCGGCACTGCGCTGACCCGGAGCCTGATCGATGCCGAGCGGAAATTCATCCACGACCTGCTGCGCGACGGCCAGATCACCGACGAGACGCGGCGGCGGATCGAGCGGGATCTGGATCTTGAGGAGGCGAGTCTGGCGAACCGGGAGTATCGGGAGGGGCCGCTGTAGCTTCCCGTCATTGCGAGCACAGCGAAGCAATCAGACTACCGCCGCGAAAAGACCCTGGATTGCTTCGCTGCGCTCGCAATGACAGGCTGAAGCACCGGGGCCGGCTACCGTCTCGCGCAAAATTCCCCCACCGCTGCAGCCACAGCCCCTGCAATCAGGTCCTGCCGCTCTGACGAGTTCATTGCCATCTCCTCGTCGCGGTTGATGATCGAGCCGGCTTCGAGCAGCACGGCTGCGCTTCTCGTTTGCGACAGCACGACGAGTCCGTCATAGCGATAGACGCCAACATCCTTGTCGAGCAACTGGCGCCGGTAGCGGCCCATCACCGGCAAGGTGTATTGGCTGGCATAATGCAGGCCCTGCTCCTTCAACTGCCTGCCGATCATCCGCGCCAGCGTCAGACTGGTGGTGAAGTGCGGATTGCGCTCGGAGACGAACAGCGAGTGCCCTGAAAAGCGGTCGCTGAAATAGCTGTTCGCGCCGTCGAACTCCCAGGTCTCGAGCAGCCTGTCCGGCACCGAATCGTGATGGACCGACAGGAAGAGATCGGTCTTGCCGTCATTTGCGACACTGACGCGCTTGAACAGGCTCGGCCGCGCCTTACCGTCCGTGACCAACAGGCGGGTTGCAGCGAAACCTTCGGACCTGAGTTTCGCCGTGATGAGCCTTGCGAGCCTGAAATTGAAGCCGAACTCCGGATCGTTCCGTGCGCTCAACGCGCCATAGGACTCCGGGGTGTGACCGACATCCACGACGATCCGGAATCTCGGCATCTCGCATTTGGCCGCTGACTGCAGCGGCTTCAGCCTGGCCTTCGCAATTTTTGCCGCGGCCTTGACCTCGCCGACAGATGCCGGCGACGACAGCAGGATCGACGCGACCAGCGGCGAAACGAGAGCTGCGATGATGCTGCGCGACTGCCTCAAGCGCTACTCCGCTGCCGCGATTCGTGGCCGGCCGACGAAGCCGGCGACGTCGCCGAAACGCTCCAGCATCACGGCCGGCAAATCCTTGGCCTTGCTGGTGACGCAGGCGCCGGAGCGCACCGCGTAGCGATCCTGATGCGCGGCCTGTGGCGGCGGCTCGCCCTGCTGGAGTGCGCGCGCCAGCTCCATCACGGTTTTGCGGAAATGCATGATGCCAAGATCGGTCGGTCCGAGATGCTCGCGAGTGCGGTCGGCGATCGGGCCCTGGCTGTCTTGCACGGCGGCGTCCTGCTCGGAGACGCCCTTGATGCCGGTGTAGCTGCGAGTCTTCTGGAGCTTGCGGTCGATGAGATAGTCGTTGCCCCTGTGGCGCAGCGGCACGTAATTGTCGTCGACCTCCGCGATCACACCGTTGCCCCGATCATAGGCGTCGCGCTCGGCTTGCGTCAGCGGCCGCTCCGGATTCCAGACATAAGTGTAGATCCAGCAATTGGTATCGGTGACGGGTACAAAAGTCTGGCCAAAGATGTTCTCGCCCGGCATCGCACTCGGCGCATAGGCGTGGAACGGCATCAGGAATTGCGCGATGCGCCAGTAGATATTGTCGCTGCCGGTGAGACGGCCGCCGGCAATGGTCAGCCCCGCTTCGTGCGGAGCGACCTTGATCACGGGACGCGGATCCTCGGCGATCCAGCGCATGTGGTCGCTCGACATCCGCTGAAGCGGATTCACAAAATGCTTCTTGATGTCCAGGATCTCGTTCTCCTCCTTGTCGAAGGAGAGATGGGCGAAGGTGAAATGCGCGGTGTCGATCGAGCCTTCCAGCGCCTGCACCCAGTTGCAATCCTGCCATTTCTTGCTGACGTAGCGGTGCGATGCCGGCAGCAGCGCCATTTCGAGATCGGGCAGCTCAGGCATCTCCTCCGCCGGTCCCATATAGGCCCAGATCATCTCGCCCCATTCGCGCACCGGATAGGATTTGATGCGGATGAGATCCTTGGCGTTGAGATCGGGATAGGAGGTCGGCATGTCGACGCAACGGCCGTCGGTGTCGAACTTCCAGCCGTGATAGACGCAGCGGATGCCGCATTCCTCGTTGCGCCCGAGCCAGAGATTGGCGCCGCGATGCGGGCAGTATTGGTCGATGATGCCCACAACGCCGCGGGAGTCGCGGAAGGCGAGCAGTTCCTCGCCGAGCACGACGATCTTCTTCGGCTCGCCGTCGGGTTCGGGGAGCTCTTCTGAGAGGAGGACGGGAATCCAGAAGCGGCGCAGCAGCTCGCCCATGCCGGTCCCGCGGCCGGATTCGGTCAGGAACTTGTTGTCCTCGGCGCGGAGCATGAAAATCCTCCCGATTGTTTTTAGGAAGATTGGCGCGGGAGCGGGAAGACGTCAACGCAAGGATGACCTCGTGTCCCGGAGGCGCGGCATGAAATGACGCGACGCAGAGCTGGGACCCGGCTCGCCGCAAGGATGGGCCCCGGCTCTGCAGCGCACCGCTGAAGAAGCGCTGCACTGCGTCCGGGGCACGAGAGGGATCAGACCGGCCGCTCCCCCTTCACAGTCACGCGCGTGCCTGAACGCGTGTGCGGCCAGTAATCCCACATCGCGCGGTGCTGGGTGCAGCGGTTGTCCCAGAAGGCGATAGCGTTCTCGGTCCAGCGGAAACGGCACTGGAACAGCGGGTTCTCGGCGTGCTGGTAGAGATAGGCGAGCATCGCGTCGCTCTCGTCGCGCGGGATGCCGTTGATGTGGCGGGTGAAGCCGCGGTTGACGTAGAGCGCCTTCTTACCCGTGACCGGATGGGTGCGTACCACCGGGTGCTCCGCGTTTGGGTAACTCGGCCTGTCGGCAACGCCATAATTCGCATAGAGCCCGCGATAGATCGGCTCGCCGTCATGCAGCGCGGTGAGACCATCGAGATAGACCTTCATGCGGTCCGACAGCACCTCATAGGCCGCGTACATGTTGGCGAACAGCGTGTCGCCGCCGCGCGGCGGGCACTGCTTAATGTAGAGAATTGAGCCCATCGGCGGCTCGAGATCGCAGGACACGTCGGAGTGCCAGCCTTCGCCATTGGCGCGCGGTGAATTCTTGTCCGCGTAGATCTTCATCAGCGCCGGATCTTCGTCCTCGTGGGGAGCTGCGGGATGGAAATGCAGCTCGCCGAACTTGCGGCCGAAAGCGAGATGCTGCTGCGGCGTGATGTGCTGGTCGCGAAAGAAAATGACGAGGTTTTCGGCGAGCGCGCGGTGGATCTCGTCCATCTGTTGATTGGACCGAGAATCATCGGAGACGAGCTTGCCGATGTCGACGCCGGAGATTTCCGCGCCGATGATGGGGGTGAGCTTTTCGACCTGAAGCGTCTCGTACGGCGTGCCGTCGTCCGCTGTGTGGCGATAGCGCGGGCCCTGCTTGCCGGCGAGTGAGCTCATGGCGTGTCTCCCGATCGTTGTTGATTAGGAGCCATCGTAGCGCGCGGTGACAGATACGCAATCTGCGCCGCAAACACAGCTCGTCGTCCCGGGGCGCGCGAAGCGCGAGCCCGGGACCCATGACCACAGGCCTTGATTTGGCGAAGACTCGTAGCGACTAGCTCGCGCCATAACCACTCCCTGTGGTTATGGGTCCCCGCCCACCGTGCGCAATTGCGCACTAGGCGGGGACGACAGCGACTATGAGGCGCTAGCGGAGCAAGACTACTCCGCCGCGGGCGCAGGCATCTTGGCGCCCTGGCCGTAGCGCTGGTCGATGTAGTCGATCACGAGCGCCTTGAAGTCGGCGGAGATGGTGGGCCCGCGCAGCGTGCGGAACTTCTTGCCATCGACGAACACGGGCGCGGCCGGCGCTTCGCCGGTGCCGGGCAGCGAGATGCCGATATTGGCATGCTTGGATTCTCCGGGGCCGTTGACGATGCAGCCCATCACCGCGACGTTGAGCTCTTCGACGCCCGGATATTTGGTCTTCCAGGTCGGCATCTCGTCGCGGATGAAATCCTGGATCGACCGCGCCAGCTCCTGGAACGTGGTCGAGGTGGTGCGACCGCAGCCGGGGCACGCTGCAACCAGCGGCACGAAGGTGCGGAAGCCCATGGTCTGGAGCAATTCCTGGCCGACCTGCACTTCGCGGGTGCGGTCGCCGCCGGGCTCCGGCGTCAGCGAGATGCGGATGGTGTCGCCGATGCCCTGCTGCAGGAGGATACCGAGCGCGGCCGAGGAAGCCACGATGCCCTTCGAGCCCATGCCGGCTTCGGTGAGGCCGAGATGGATGGCATAGTCCGAACGAGACGCGAGATCCTGGTAGACCGCGATGAGGTCCTGCACCGCCGAGACCTTTGCGGAGAGAATGATGCGGTCCTTGGGCATGCCCAGCTCTTCGGCGCGCGCGGCCGAGAGCAGCGCGGACTGCACCATGGCCTCGCGCGTCACCGCGCGCACGTCACGCGGGTTCGGCGAGGCGGCATTCTCGTCCATCAGCTTGGTCAGCAGTTCCTGGTCAAGCGAGCCCCAATTGGCGCCGATGCGGACCGGCTTGCTGTTCTTGTTCGCGATCTCGATGATGTCGGCGAACTGGGTGTCGCGCTTGTCCTTGAAGCCGACATTGCCGGGATTGATGCGGTACTTGGCGAGCGCCTCGGCGCAGGCCGGATAGGCCGCGAGCAGCTTGTGGCCGATATAGTGGAAGTCGCCGATCAGGGGCGTGGTGATGCCGCGCTTGGCAAGGCCGTCGCGGATGTGCGGCACGGCGGCTGCAGCCTCCTCGCGGTCCACGGTGATACGGACCATTTCGGAGCCGGCGCGCGCGAGCGCTGCGACCTGGGCGATGGTGCCGTCGATATCGGCGGTGTCGGTGTTGGTCATCGACTGCACGACGATCGGCGCGCCGCCGCCGACAGCAACGTTGCCGACTTTGACCTGGGTGGTGCGATGCCGCGGCGCGGGGCCCGCGATGTCTGAATCGAGAGGGTTTTCGAGCTTGTTCATGGCGTCCAAATATCAGGTTTTGGTGACGTTCAGCAATGCATCGCGCGGCGCCGCAGCCGATGAGCTGGGACGGTTAACCAGAAAAAGCCCAGCAATTACAAGGACCGCGGCGGCCCCGAATGTCAGGCTCAGGGTGTCGTGCATGATGAAATAGCTACCCACCACGCCAAACAAAGGGGTGATGAAGGTAAAAGCCGACAATTTGCTGGCCGAATAGGCCTTCACCAGCGCGAACCAAAGCGTGAACGTGGTTCCCACCACCCAGACCGCCTGGAAGGCCATCAGGGCGAGAGACAGCGGCGACGGGGTGTGGGTGATGGATTCGCCGAACAGCCAGGCCGCCAGCCCCAGGATCGGGATCGAGGTCGCGACCTGGTAGCCCAGCGCCTTCTCGGGCGCCGCGAACCGCAATCGCGTTCCCTTGGCAACCAGCGTGGTCGCCGCCCACAACCCAGCGCCGCCGACGATCAGGAGGTCGCCGAGCAGGACGTGCGAATCGACGTTGGGCTGCGGCACACCGATCGCGAGCGCGACGCCGGCGAAGCTGATCGCGAGGCCCAGCCATTGCGAGCCGCCGAGCCGCTCGCCGAGCACCTGGTAGGAGCCGAGCGCGACGAAGAAAGGCGCGGTGTAGAGGAACACCACCGCGCGAGAGGCGGAGGTGAGGCGCAGGCCCTGGAAGATCAGCACGAACTCGATGCCGAACATCAGCCCGGCGATCAGGCCCGGCTTCCACGTCCCGTCACGTTCGAAGAATCTCACGCCGCGCAGGCTGCCGATGATGAACAGGACCGGCAGCGCGCCCATCGAGCGGATCATCGCCTGGAGCATCGGCGGGACATCCGGCAGCACCAGCTTGATCGCGATCTGGTTAAAAGCCCAGGTCAGGCACAGCATCAGCATCAGGGCGATGGCGCCGGCGCTGAGAGGACGGCCGGCGGACGGGTTGGCTTGAGGTGCGGACATTTCTTCCCAAAAATCCGGCTTTGCGCCGTTGTTGCTTCAAGACATTTTCTGACAATGGGCGCAGACGCCCGTGATCTCCACCACGGACAGCTTTGGTGCGAAGCCCGAGCTGCGCGCCGCGACATTGAGATCTTTCGCAAAGGAGGCCGACGGAATTTCGCCGACAAGGCCACAGCGCTCGCAGATCAGGAATGCGACCGCCGAGGTCGCCTCGTGGTCGTGGGCGGCACAGGCCAGATAGGCGTTGCGGCTCTCGATGCGGTGCACGAGGCCGTTGGCCATCAAGAAATCGAGAGCCCGATAGACCGTAATCGGCGCCGGCCGCGCCATCGATTTTGCCAGCTGGTCGATCACCTCATAGGCCCCGAGCGGGCGGTGGCTGGAGAGCAGCGCCCCCAGCACCTGGCGACGGATGGGCGTGAATTTCTGCGCGCGCTGCTCGCAAACCTCCTCGGCACGCGCCAGCGCGTCCGCAGTGCAGCGGCCGTGATCATGGTCGGGCGCGGGAAATGCCGGCTTTGCGAGGGTCATGCGGCCTGCCTTCTAGCATTTTGGCGATGGAACCCAAAGCATCACCGCGGCGGGGCTGCCAGCCATGCTCTTGCCGCGGGACAGCGTCCCGATAATCTGCCACATAATAATCATAAGCTTGCTTATAATATCCAAAGCTTATTGGAGACCAAGCTTATGAGCCGCGGGTCCGTGGATCAGAACTTCCTGTTTACTCTCGCCGAGCTTTACCGCCTGCTGCGCGTCTAT
This sequence comes from Bradyrhizobium sacchari, assembly GCF_002068095.1. Taxonomy (GTDB): domain Bacteria; phylum Pseudomonadota; class Alphaproteobacteria; order Rhizobiales; family Xanthobacteraceae; genus Bradyrhizobium; species Bradyrhizobium sacchari. The sequence continues at coordinate 539,386 of NZ_LWIG01000001.1, forward strand.
GCCGACAAGGAGGCCTCGCGCTTCGGCATCACCCGCGCGCAATGGGCGGTGCTGTCCAAGGTCGAGCGCAGCGAGGGCATGAAGCAGTCCGAACTGGCCGAGCTGCTCGAGGTGCAGCCGATCACGCTGACGCGCCTGATCGACAAGCTCTGCGACAGCGACTGGATCGAGCGCCGCAGCGATTCCTCGGACCGCCGCGTCAAGCGCCTCTATCTGAAGAAGGCCGGCCGGCAATTGCTCGGCCGCATGAGCGGCCTGAAGTCGGAGCTCACGGCCAACGCGCTCGACGGCATCAGCCCGGCCGACGCCCACCGTCTCCTCACCCAACTCGAAACAATCAAGGAAAACGTGCGTAACGCGGCCCAGACGTCAGGCGCGGAGCAAGCACGCAAGGAGCAGCGCTATGGCTGATCAGGTTCTCAAGTTCCAGCCCGAGCAGAAGAACGACAGCGGCAAGCCCACCAAGAAGGCCGGCACCGATCCACGCCGCCGCGTGCTCGCCGGCCTGCGCCGCTATCGCCGCTTCCTGCTGATGGTCGTGCTGCCTGTCATCGCCGCCATCGGCGGCGTCACCTTCTATCTCCATGGGGGCCGCTATGTCGGCACCGACGATGCTTATGTCGGCGCGCAGAAGGTGCTGGTGACTCCCGACATCTCCGGCAAGATCCAGAAGGTCCTCGTGAAAGAAGGGCAGTCCGTCAAGCAGGGCGACGAGCTGTTCGAGATCGACCCCGTGCCGTTCCGCCATGCCGTGGATGAAGCCAAGGCACAGCTCGCCCAGGCCCGCACGACCTACGACAATCTCATCGCCAACATCAAGATCTACGGCGACATGCTCAACCTCGCCCAGCAGGGCGTCGACCTGAAGCAGCGCGACGTCGAGCGCAAGCAGGCGCTGGTGAAGAACAATTACGGCTCGCAGCTCGATCTCGACAATGCCGCCAACGCGCTGGTGACCGCCGGCGCACAGACGCAATTTGTCAAGCAGCAGCTGTCCAACGCGAGGACGCAACTGCTCGGCAATCCCGACCTGCCGCTCGAGCAGTTCCCTCCCTATGCCCAGGCCAAGGCCAAGCTCGATGACGCCCAGCGCAATCTCGACCACACCGTGCTGCGCGCGCCGATGGACGGCGTCGCGACGCAGGTCGAGCAGATTCAGCTCGGGCGTTTCGTTGCCGCCGGCACCGCGGTGTTCTCCATCGTCGACATCGCGCATCCCTGGGTGGACGCCAATCCGAAGGAGAGCGACCTCACCTATGTCACGGAAGGCCAGCCGGTGACGCTCGAGGTCGACGCGTTCCCGAACCACGTCTTCAAGGGCAAGATCGGTTCGCTCTCGCCCGGCACCGGCGCGCAATTCGCGATCCTGCCGCCGCAGAATGCCACGGGCAATTTCGTCAAGGTGGTGCAGCGGGTGCCTGTCAGGATCTATTTCGACGAGACCGACAAATACGTGCGGAAGCTGAAGGCCGGCATGAGCGTCTATGCCACCATCGACACTGGTCATCGGCGCTCGCTCGCCGGCCTGCTCGGCCTGTCGGCGACGGCTAGTCAGGACAAAGAGTAAGGACTGACGCGATGTCCGGCCCCAATGCCAGCCTGATGGTCCCCGGCCTGCGCCGGAACATGGTGACGATCTGCGCCATGACCGCGACCATCATGCAGGCGCTGGACACCACCATCGCCAATGTCGCACTGCCCTACATGCAGGGCACGCTGTCGGCCTCGCAGGACCAGATCAACTGGGTCCTGACCTCCTACATCGTCGCCGCCGCGATCATGACGGCGCCGGTGGGCTGGATCGCCAACCGTTTCGGCCGCAAGCGCATCTTCATCATCTGCTCGGCCGGCTTCACCATGGCGTCGGTGCTGTGCGGCCTTGCGCAGGACATCAACCAGATGGTGCTGTTCCGCCTGCTGCAAGGCGTGTTCGGCGCGGCGCTGGTGCCGCTGTCGCAGTCGGTCATGCTCGATTATTACACGCTCCAGGAGCGCGCCAAGGCGATGTCGATCTGGGGCATGGGCGTGATGATGGGCCCGATCATGGGCCCTTCCCTCGGCGCCTGGCTGACCGAGACCTATTCCTGGCACTGGGTGTTCTTCGTCAATTTGCCGTTCGGCGCGATCACCGTGCTCGGGCTGATCGTCTTCATGGACGAGACCGAGAAGAACCTCAGCCTCAAGTTCGACTGGCTCGGTTTCGCAGCACTGGCGATCGCGATCGGCTCGCTCCAGCTCGCGCTCGACCGCGGCGAGCAGCTCGGCTGGCTGGAATCCAACGAGATCATGGCGGAGTTCATTGTCTCGGCCGTCGCCTTCTACTTCTTTCTCGCCCACTCCTTCACGACCTCGACGCCGTTCATCCGCTTTGCGCTGTTCCGGGACCGCAACTTCGTCACCGGCTGCATGTTCATGATCGTGATGGGCCTCGTGCTGTTCTCGACCATGGCGCTGGCCTCGCCCTACATGCAGAACGTGATCGGCTATCCCATCATCACCGCCGGCCTGCTGCTGGCGAGCCGCGGTTTCGGCACCTTCTTCGCCATGATGCTGGTCGGCCGCATGATGCGCTATTTCGAGGCACGAACGCTGATCATCACCGGCCTGACGCTGACCGCGGGCTCATTGTTCCAGATGACCAGCTGGACCGACCTGACCCAGGTGCCGGAGATCGTGACTGTCAGCATCATCCAGGGCTTTGGCTTCGGTCTCGTCTTCGTGCCGCTCTCGACAGTGGCGTTCCTGACCCTGCCGAACGATCTGCGGACCGACGGCACCGCCATGCTGACCCTGATGCGCAACGTCGCGAGCTCAGTCGGCATTTCGGTCGTCATCGCTGAGCTGACGCAGGGCACGCGGCGGACCTATGCGATCCTGTCCGAGCACATCAACCCGTTCAATCACGCCCTGCAAATGCCCGACGTGCGCGGCATCATCAACCTCTCCACCGACGCCGGCCGCGCCATGGCCGACAGGATGGTCAGCGTGCAGGCGCAGATCATCGCCTTCGCCCACGACTACACGCTGGTGATGATCTTCATCCTCTGCACCATCCCGCTGGCGCTGATGATCGGCTCGACCAAGGCTACGCTACGCAAGCAGGCGGCGGGGCCGGAGCATGCGGTGATGGAGTAGGCACGAGAGCCCTTTGAGCCGTCATCGCGCCTCACACTGCATCGAGCATGTCGCGGCCCCTACCCCAACAGCTCCTCACACCCGAGATCCTCGACCGCCATCATCACCCGCTCCAGATTGTTCCACCAGATCAGCGGCGGGATGTTGATGCTCCACATCCAGACCGGCCTGGTGATGTGCCAGAGCACCGACCAGCGGTAGTCGCGATCGAGCGCACCACGCGTGTAGCCCGTGATGCCGCTTTCAGTCAGGGTCTCGTGGTAGAGGTTGAGCAGCAGGCGTTCGAGCGCCTGCCGTCGCTCCGGGTACCATTGCATCGCCATCATATAGGCGAGGTCGTGGGTTGGAACGTTGATGCTCCAGAGATCGAAATCGAAGATGCGCACGGTCTCGGCGACGCCTGGGCGCGGCAGCAGGAAATTCCAGATATGGGCGTCGCCATGGGTGATGCTGAGATGACGGCGCGAATGGTGGCGCTGCGACAGCCGTTCCGACTGATCGATCAGGCGACGGTAGAGGATGCGCCGCTCCTCGCTGAGGCGATCCCCGAGCAGGTCGGCAAAGCGGTCATAATGGCCCGCAAACGTCTCCATGCGCTGCGCACTGTCTTCAGGCGTTGCCCAGCTGCCGACGGTGTCGCCAAGATCGGGATGGTCCCACCAGGCCGCATGCCAGCGCGCGAGTGTCGTGACGATCGCGCTCGCCTGCTCGCGTGACGGCGGCAGCGGCCATTGCGTCGCGACCTCATGGCTGTCGGTGAGATCCTCGAGCAGCAGATGCCAGGCGAGGCTCTCCTCGTCGAAATCCGCATGGAAGCAGCGCGGCACGAGTCCCAGCGGCATTTTTGGCGCGGGCTGCGTGTAGTAAGCCACCTCGCGCCGGCCGCCATTGGCAAGCTTCTGCGCAAACGCGGCATTCGCGGTCTTCAGGATCAGCGATTGCGGCGCACCGCCGGATTCCCCGACATAGCGCAGGCCAAGGCGGATGATGTGCGACACGACGGTGTCACGCTGATGCAGAACCTTCACTTCGCGGACCGCGCCAGCGTCCAGCACGCCGCCCCGGCGCAGCGCAGCCGTCAGCCGGGCCGGCTCAACGACATCCGGCAGTTGTGGAGGTGTCATGAAATTCACGATGCCCCTGTCCCGCGCCATCCTGCACGATCGCGCCTCCACGCACCAGCGTCAGATCCGACGTGGAGCCTTACGCCGCCGCGGTCGAATCCCGAACGGTCCGGACCACGACCGCCCGCAATTGTTCCAGATTGGCTGCCATGCCGGCAATCGCCTGTCTGACTTCCGCGGCGCGCTCGTTCACGGAAGTGGCGTCGCGGCTGACATTGGCGATCTTGGCCGAGACGTCCTTAGCGGCGGAAGCCGATTCGGAGATCGACCGCGCGATCTCCCGCGTTGCCGCGTCCTGTTCTTCCATCGCGGCGGCAATTGACGTCGCTACGCCGTCGATCTCGACGATGTGGCCTCCCATTGCCTCGACGGCATCCACGGCCGACTGAGTCGAGGCCTGGATCTCGGCGATCAGGCGTGTGATCTCCTCGGTGGATTTGGCGGTCTGATCGGACAGGGATTTCACCTCGGCTGCGACCACCGCAAAGCCGCGGCCGGCCTCGCCGGCCCGCGCCGCCTCGATCGTGGCGTTCAGCGCCAAGAGGTTGGTCTGACCGGCGATGCCGCCGATGAGATCGGAGACTTCCGCGATCTTCTTCACCGATCCGGCCAGCGTCTGGATGGTCGAGCGCGCCTGCTCGCGGCCTGCGACGGCAGATCTTGTGACGGTCGAGGTGCGTGCGACCTGGGTCGCGATCTCCCGGATCGAGGCGCTAAGCTGCTCGGCTGCGGCCGAAACGGTCTGCGAGCTACCCAGTGCCTGCGTCGAGGCCGCAGCCACAGCCTGAGATTCCGTGGACAGCGAGCGGGCGATCTCGGACAGGCTGGAGGCGACCCGTTCCACGCCCTGGCTCGCCGCGCTCGCGGTATCGACCGAGCGGCCGGTTTCGCGCTCCACCGTCTCGGCCATCTGATGCAGGGCGGAGCGCTTGGCGCGTGCGGCCTCGTGCTCGTTCTGCAATTGCTCCTCGCGCAAGCGGGAATTCTCGATCGCCCCCTGCTTGAACACCTCGAGGGCGCCCGCCATCGAGCCGATCTCGTCCCGCCGATGCGCGAAGGGAATGTCGGCGGCATGATCGCCGGTCGCAAGATTCTGCATCGTGCCGGTCATGCGCACGATCGGACGGACCACGCCAAGGGCAACGCCGAGCAGGCCGGCGGCAATGAAGGCCAGAACCGCGGCGGAGACACCGAGCAGGATATAGAGGATCGATCTGTCGCGGTCCGCGGCCAGCTTTTCCATATCGGCATTCTGTTTGTTGGCGCTCTCGACGATGCTGTCGATGACGGCGCGATGCGCGGTGTAGGCCTCCTTGAGCTGCGCATAGGTGCGCTCGGCGGCAACCATGTCCTTGGCCTTGAGGGCCGGCAGCAGCTGGTCGGACGCCCTCCAGAATTTCTGCACCTCGGCGTCGGATTTCGACACCAGCGCAGACTTCAGCTCGGCCGAGAGGCTGGAGGCGACCCAGTAAGCCTTGCGCTCGTCATAGTCCTTGCGCAGCTGGACCAGGCGCTCGCCATGAGCCGCCAGCTGATCCGGCTCGCGCATCGCGAGCGTGGCTTCGAGATAGGCCTCGATGACGTACTCTGGCGGCGGCAGGATGTCGGCGATCAGGTCGTTGCCGAGCTTGATGTCGGAATAGAGGGGACCGCCGACCTTGAGCTCGCGTAGCGCGTAGAGACTGGTGGAGACGACCGCGGTGAAGCCGATGGCGAGCACGACACCGAACGCAATGATCGCGGAAGACAGCGACAGGCGAATTTTCATAAAGCAATCCAGGCGCGAATCAAATCCGCACCGAGATTGGATCATTACGGTAAATACGGGCTTTCTTCGCGGGTAAGTTGCCGAAGAAAAAGCCCCGCGGGACTACGGGATTAGGCTGTCACACCCAGCCGGTTTTAGGTCAGTGAGACTGACGCTCAAACGCAGAAATGCATCTTCTTGCCCGGTACGGCACGGCGTCCGCCGCGATTCTGCTGATTGAGAAACGCGTAGCGGCGACCCGCAGTCACCGCGACGCATTGCCTCACATGTCGAAGAACACCGTCTCGTCGTCGCCCTGCAAATGCAGATCGAGGCGATAGACCGGCTTGCCGGCCTCACGCACCGCGGTCAGCGTGGCGCGGCGCTCGGCGGGCACCAGCGCCAGCACGGGATCGGCAGCATTGCCGGCCTCGTCGCTGAAATAGATCCGCGTATAGAGATGCCTGAGCATGCCGCGCCCGAACACAGCCAGGACAATGTGCGGCGCCTGCGGCTTGCCGTCGGGATCTGGCACCACGCCCGGCTTGACGGTGTCGAAGGAATAATTGCCGTCCTTGTCGGTGCCGCAGCGGGCGAAGCCGCGGAAGCTGGCATTCGGCAGCGCGCGCTTGTCCTGCGGATCGGCAAAGCGGCCTTGCGCATCGGCCTGCCAGATCTCCAGCATGCAGTCGGGAACGGCGGCACCGTCGCCGTCGAACACGCGCCCCTCGATGCGAACCCGATCGCCCGTGACGTCAGGCGTCAGCGTCGAGTTGGTGAACGCGTCGTTCCAGGCGTACTCGCCGGTCGGCGTCAGTCCGTATTTGAAGAACGGACCGACGGTCTGCGACGGGGTGATCCCGTCGGGCTTTACAGAATCCTGCACGTTAGTGGTTCTCCATGGGCGTGGCGTTCTTGCCGCGCAGCACGACGTCAAAGCGGTAGCACAGCGCCCATTCGGGCTGGGTATTCTCCAAGTCGAACGACGAGACCATCCGCGCGCGAGCCTTCTCGTCCGGCACCGAGTTGAAGATCGGGTCGAATGGAAACAACGGGTCGGCCGGGAAGTACATCTGCGTCACCAGCCGCGTGACGAAGGAATGGCCGAACACCGAAAGATGGATATGCGCGGGACGCCAGGCGTTGTGGTGATTGCCCCAGGGATAGGCCCCGGGCTTGATGGTGACGAAGCGGTAGTACCCGGCGGCATCGCTCACGGTGCGGCCCGCGCCGGTGAAATTCGGATCGAGCGGCGCCGGATGCTGGTCGCGGACATGGACATAGCGGCCGCAGGAATTGGCCTGCCAGATCTCGACCAGCGAATTCGGCACGCCGCGGCCGTCCTCGTCGCGCACATGGCCGTGCACGATGATGCGCTCGCCGATCGGCTCTCCGGTGTGCTGGGTGGTGAGATCGTTGTCGCCCTCGCGCACGGTCTCGTGGCCGTAGACCGGGCCGGTCAGTTCCGACAGCGTATGACGCATCGGGATCAAGGGCTTGTTCGGCGCGCGCTTGATCGAGCTTTTGTATTCGGGCGACAGCGGCAGCGGATGCGCCTTGTTGCTGCCCGTGGGATAGATGAATGTCATTGGCGAACTCCTCCCCGGCCATTTTAGATCCGGCCGGTCAACGCATCCGCCAATCATTATATGACATAACTAATTTGGGGAAGCGGGTTTGGCGGGCTTCCTGCGTCCGGCAGGCGCGCTATTTGATCGGCGGACGCGGCAGCACGGCCTCGCCGGCCTCGAGCCGGTAGGTGTGGTCGAGCGAGTACCAGGGCGCCGCGACGTCCCGCGCGGTCGGATGCGGAGCATCATGGCGCTGGAACTTGCCGATCAGCGCCTGCGTCACCCCGAACTGCACGTCGCTGTCGATGTGGGGGTCGGCCGGGTCATAGACCTGCGAGATCAGCACCTTGAATCCGGGCTTGAAGATCAGGGCGTGCAGATGCGCGGGGCGATACGGGTGCCGGCTCTGCGCCTCGAGCAGGCGGCCGACCACACCGTTGGTCGGGATGGGATAGCCGACCATCATCACGGAACGGAAGGCAAAGCGCCCGTCCTGGTCGGTCATGAACTTGCCGCGTAGATTCATGTCGGCCTGTTCAGGATCCTGGTTCTCATAAAGGCCGACCGGCGAAGCGTGCCAGACATCGACCTCCGCGCCCGCGACGGGACGGCCGTCCCTGTCGACGACGCGGCCGGACACGAACAGCGGCGCCCCCGGCGTCTCCGAGCGCACGATCGATCCGCCATTCTCGACCCGCGGCGAGTTCAGCCGCCAGAACGGCCCGAGCAGCGACTGGTCGGTTTCGGTATTTCCCTGATCGCCATTGTTGAGCAAGCACACCAGCGGCGAGACGCCGAGCGAGCCCGCCATCAGCACGACTTCGTTGTGCGTGTCGGTGGTCAGCTGGCCGAGCTCGGCGATGACAGCGGTGGCATCGCGAAACTCCTTCTCAGTCAGGCGAACGTCGCGGACGAAAGCGTGCAGATGCTTGACCAGGGAGACCATGATCTGGCGGAGCCGTGGATCGGACGTCCGCTCCATCACCGCCAGGGCCGCGGCCGTGACGTCCTGCTCGCGCTCGATGATCATGCTGCTATCTTCTCCCTGTCATTCCGGGGCAGCCCGAGAGGGCTGAACCCGGAATCTCGAGATCCTCAGGGACGCAACTGCGCACCATCGTTCGGTGCAAAGGCACCGCCCCGGGATGACGGTCCACTGCGTGGACCGTCAATTCACCTTCTCGATCGCAACGGCCACGCCCTGGCCGACGCCGACGCACATGGTGGCCAGCGCCAGCTTGCCGCCGCGCTTCTGCATGCCGTGCACGGCGGTGAGCGCGAGGCGCGCGCCGCTCATGCCGAGGGGATGGCCGAGTGCGATGGCGCCGCCATGCGGATTGACGTAATCGGCATCGTCGGCAACGCCGAGCTGACGCATGCAGGCGATACCCTGCGAGGCGAAGGCCTCGTTGAGCTCGATCAGGTCGAAATCGCTGATCTTCTTGCCGAGACGCTCCATCAGCTTGCGGGTCGCCGGCACCGGGCCGATGCCCATGATGCGCGGCGGCACGCCGGCCGAGGCGAGGCCGAGGATGCGCGCGCGTGGCGTCAGGCCGTGCTTCTTCACCGCTGCCTCGGAGGCCAGGATCATCGCGGCGGCGCCGTCATTGACGCCGGAGGCGTTGCCGGCGGTGACGGTGCCCGGATTGCGCACGATCGGCTTCAGTTTTGCCAAACCTTCCAGCGTGGTCTCAGGGCGCGGATGTTCGTCCTTGTCGACCGTGATCGGACCGGCTTTGCCGCCAGGAATCGTGATGGGAGTGATTTCTTCCGCGAAATAACCCGCCGCAATCGCCGCACCCGCGCGCTGCTGCGAGCGGATCGCGAAGGCGTCCTGGTCGGCGCGCGAGACCTGGAATTCCTCGGCGACATTCTCGCCGGTCTCGGGCATCGCATCGACGCCATACTGCGCCTTCAGCAGGGGATTGATGAAGCGCCAGCCGATGGTGGTGTCGAAGATCTCGGCCGAGCGCGAGAACGCTTCCTGCGCCTTGCCCATCACGAAGGGCGCGCGGGTCATGGATTCGACACCGCCGGCAATCGCGAGCTCGATCTCGCCGGAGCGGATGGCGCGGCCGGCCGCGCCGACGGCGTCGAGACCGGAGGCGCAGAGCCTGTTCAGGGTCTGGCCGGGAACCGAATCCGGCAGGCCTGCCAGCAGCAGCGCCATGCGCGCGACGTTGCGGTTGTCCTCGCCGGCCTGGTTGGCGCAGCCGAAGAAGACCTCGTCCACCTGCGCCCAATCGAGATTGGGATGCTTGGCCATCAGCGCCTTGATCGGCGCTGCGGCGAGATCGTCGGCGCGCACCTTGGCGAGCGAGCCGCCGAAACGGCCGATCGGGGTCCGCACGGCATCGCAGATAAAGACGTCACGCATCGTTGTTCTCCCTGAATGCCGCGATCCGGCCAAATTCTTCAATGTCGGCGGAGTTTTAGGAGGGCGCCCGCGGCAGGTCAATTGACGGTTTCGCGGGGCAGCCGTCATTCCGGGGCGCGCCCTTTGGCGCGAGCCCGGAATGACAACAGAAAATGTGGCAGCCGCTTCCGCCACACGGACAACGTGGAAAACCTCCCCTCGCCGGCCAAACCGATAGGAGCAGAGGGCGAAATTTTGTAGGTTGCGCCGCCCATGACCATGCAGCAGCCGATACCCGTACCGCCGTCCGACGAAGCGCCAGCGCCCCAGGCGGAAGCCGCCGCGCGCGTGACGCCGATGATGGAACAGTACCTCGAGATCAAGGCCGCGCATCAGGGCTTGCTGCTGTTCTACCGGATGGGCGACTTCTACGAGCTTTTCTTCGAGGACGCCGAGATCGCCTCCAGGACGCTTGGCATCGTGCTGACCAAGCGCGGCAAGCATCAGGGCGCCGACATCCCGATGTGCGGCGTCCCGGTCGAGCGCTCCGAGGATTATCTGCACCGCCTGATCTCGGCCGGCCACCGGGTCGCGGTGTGCGAGCAGACCGAGGATCCTGCGGCCGCGAAAGCCCGCGGCAACAAGAGCGTGGTCCGCCGCGGCGTGGTGCGGCTGGTCACGCCGGGCACGCTGACCGAGGACACGCTGCTGGACGCGCGTGCCAACAATTACCTGCTGGCGATCGCGCGCGCGCGTTCGTCCGCAGGCGGTGACCGCTTCGGCCTTGCCTGGATCGACATCTCGACCGCCGAATTCATGGTGACCGAATGCTCTGGCGGCGAGCTCGCCGCGACGCTGGCGCGCATCAACCCGAACGAGGCGATCGTCACCGACGCACTCTACAATGATAGCGAACTCGACCAGACCTTGCGCGAGCTGCCGGCAGTGACGCCGCTGACCCGCGACGTCTTCGACGGCGCCACCGCCGAGAAGCGCCTCTGCGATTATTTCGCCGTCGCGACCATGGACGGCCTCGCGCAGCTCACGCGCCTGGAAGCCACGGCCGCCGCCGCCGCCGTCACCTATGTCGACCGCACCCAGGTCGGCAAGCATCCGCCGCTGTCGCCACCCGCGCGCGAGGCCTCGGGCGCGACCATGGCGATCGATCCGGCCACCCGCGCCAATCTCGAGCTGACGCGGACGCTCGCCGGCGAACGCCGCGGCTCGCTGCTCGACGCCATCGACTGCACCGTGACCTCGGCCGGCTCGCGCCTGCTCGCCCAACGCCTCGCCGCACCACTGACCGGTGCGCCAGCGATCGCGCGGCGGCTCGACGCGGTCGGCGCCTTCGTTGCCGATTCCGCAGCGCGCGAGGACATCCGCAGCATCTTGCGCGGCGCGCCGGACATGTCGCGCGCGCTCGCCCGTCTCTCGGTCGGCCGCGGCGGCCCGCGCGATCTTGCGGGTTTGCGCGACGGCATCCTTGCCGCCGACCAGGCGCTGGCGCGGCTTGGCGAGATTGACCGGC
>NZ_LWIG01000001.1:550906-560664 GCF_002068095.1 Bradyrhizobium sacchari
GTTGCAGCGGCCATCGCGCGAGCTCGCGGCCGAGTTTGCGGCGGCGCTCGACGAGCAACTGCCGCTGATCAAGCGCGATGGCGGCTTCGTCCGCCAGGGCTACGAGCCCGCTCTCGATGAAGCGCGAAACCTGCGCGACGCCTCGCGCCTGGTGGTCGCTTCGATGCAGGCCCGCTATGCCGACGACACCGGCGTGAAGGGCCTGAAGATCCGCCACAACAACGTGCTCGGCTATTTCGTCGAGGTCACCGCGCAGCACGGCGACAAGCTGATGTCGTCGCCGCTGAACGCGACCTTCATTCACCGCCAGACGCTGGCTGGCCAGGTGCGCTTTACCACCTCCGAGCTCGGCGAGATCGAGGCCAAGATCGCCAATGCCGGCGACCGTGCGCTCGGCCTCGAGCTCGAGATCTTCGAGCGGCTCTGCGCCAAGGCGCTCGAGATCAGCGACGATCTGCGCGCGGCGGCGCAAGGTTTCGCACTGCTCGATGTCGCGACCTCGCTGGCAAAGCTGGCGATCGACGAGAACTATGTGCGGCCCGAGGTCGACTCCTCGCTCGCCTTCGCGATCGAGGCCGGCCGCCATCCCGTGGTCGAGCAGGCCTTGAAGCGCAATGGCGAGCCGTTCATCGCCAATGCCTGCGATCTTTCACCTACCCCGGCGCAAAAGTCAGGCCAGCTCTGGCTGCTCACAGGCCCGAACATGGCCGGTAAATCGACCTTCCTGCGCCAAAACGCACTGATTGCGCTGCTGGCGCAGATCGGAAGCTTCGTGCCGGCGACGCGCGCACGCATCGGCATCATCGACCGCCTGTTCTCGCGCGTCGGCGCGGCCGACGATCTCGCCCGCGGCCGCTCCACCTTCATGGTCGAGATGGTCGAGACCGCCGCGATCCTGAACCAGGCCGGCGAGCGCGCGCTGGTCATCTTAGATGAGATCGGCCGCGGCACCGCGACCTTCGACGGCCTCTCGATTGCCTGGGCCGCGATCGAGCATCTGCACGAGAGCAATCGCTGCCGCACCCTGTTCGCGACGCACTATCACGAGCTGACCGCGCTCTCGGCAAAACTGCCGCGCATGTTCAATGCGACGGTGCGGGTGAAGGAGTGGCAGGGCAATGTCGTGTTCCTGCACGAGGTGCTGCCGGGCTCGGCCGACCGCTCCTACGGCATCCAGGTGGCGAAGCTGGCCGGCCTGCCACCCGCGGTGATCACGCGCGCGAAATCCGTGCTCTCCAAGCTGGAGGCGCAGGACCGCGGTCAGACCGCGCGCGCGCTGGTGGACGATCTGCCACTGTTCGCCGTGCCCTCCCGCGCCGCCGCGGAAGCCGCGCCGCCGAGCGAGGCCGAGCTCCTGATGGACGCGGTGAAGGCGTTGCACCCGGACGAGATGACCCCGCGCGAGGCGCTCGATGCGCTCTATGCGCTGAAGGCCAGGCTGCCGAAAGCTTGACGAAACCGTAGGATGGGTTAGCCGAAGGCGTAACCCACCTCTTTGGTTTCCCGGCGACAGAGGTGGTGGGTTACGCTGTGCTAACCCACCCTGCGCTTCCGCGCGCCTGGCTACGCCCTCGCCGCGATCGCCGCTGCTTCCGCGGCGGCGCGCTGCATGCTGGTCGACATCTCGTTCGTGACCGTGCTCTGTTCCTCGACGGCGGCAGCGGTCGAGGTGACGTATTCGCTGACATTGTTGATCGCCTGCTTGATCGAGCCGAGCGCGCTGACGACGTCGCCGGAGATGCCGTTGAGGCTGCCGATCTCCTGGCCGATCTTGTCGGTCGCCTGCTTGGCCTGGTTGGCGAGGCTCTTCACCTCGGAGGCGACCACCGCGAAGCCGCGGCCGGCTTCGCCGGCGCGCGCGGATTCGATCGTGGCGTTGAGCGCGAGCAGGTTGATCTGACCGGTGATGTTGTTGATCATCTCGACGATGCCGCTCATCGCCTGCGCGGCCTCCGTGAGGCGCTGCGCCTGGGCATCGGCGGCGGCGACCTGGTCCACCGCGCTCATCGCGGTCTCGCGCGATTTGGTCATCGCCTCGGAAATCTCCCGCACCGAGGCGTTCAGCTCCTCCGAGCCCGCGGCGACCGATTCCATCATGCCGCGGACGCGCTCGTTGCCCATGCGGACCAGCACCTGCCGCGTGGTGTCGGTGGCATATTTCACGACCTTGAACGGTTTGCCGTTGAGATCGAGGATCGGGTTGTAGGAGGCCTGGATGTAGACCTCCTTGCCGCCCTTGCCGATGCGCTTGTATTCGGCAGCCTGGTACTGGCCGCGATTGAGCGCGGCCCAGAACTCGCGATATGCGGCGCTGTCGCGCTCGGCGGGCTCGACGAACATGCTGTGATGGTGGCCCTTGATCTCGGCCATCGAATAGCCGAGCGTGGCGAGGAAGTTGGCGTTCGCGGTGATGATCGTGCCGTCCATGTTGAACTCGATCACGGCCTGGGCCTTGTCGATCGCCGCGATCTGACCGGCGAGATCGGCGTTCTTCAGCTTTTCCGCCGTCATGTCCGTTGCATATTTGACGACGCCGAAAGGCTTGCCTTTCTCGTCGAGCAGCGGATTGTAGGAAGCGATAATCCAGACCTCGCGGCCGCCCTTGCCGATACGTTTGAATTCGCCGGCCTGATATTCGCCGCGGTTCAGCTTGGCCCAGAACTCGCGATAGGCGGCGCCATCGCGTTCGGCGGGGGCGACGAATATGCTGTGATGCTTGCCCTGGATCTCGTCGAGCGAATAGCCGAGTGCCTTGCAGAAATTCTCGTTGGCGGTGACGATTGTGCCGTCGAGCTTGAACTCGATCACGGCCTGGGCACGGCTGTTGGCAGCGATCTTCGAAGCGTCCGTCATGCTCCGGATCTTCTTCTCAGTGATGTCGGTCGCGATCTTGGCGACCATCACCGCCTTGCCGTTGCCGTCGAGGACCGGATTGTAGGATGCTTCGATCCAGATCTCGTGGCCGTCCTTCGCGATTCGCTTGAACTCGCGCGCCTGATACTCGCCCCGATTCAGTGCGGCCCAGAACGCCTTGTACTCGGCGGTGCCGCGCTGGTCGGCCGGCACGAACATGGAGTGATGCTTGCCTTGGATTTCGTCGAGCCGATAGCCGAGGGCATCGAGAAAATTCTTGTTGGCCGTGATGATCGTTCCATCAAGGTTGAATTCGATCATGGCCTGCGAGCGGCCAATAGCATCGAGCCGCGCCTGTGCATCGCTGTAGGACTTGCGACCGAACATCAAAAGAATCTCCATCTCGAAATAACACCGATGGGGACGTGCCCGTCGGAACCAGGGGATGTGACTGCGCGGCAACGATGCCGTATTTCCATCAACGGGTCCCGCCGGTCCGATCACTTTACGAGAGATCCGCCAAAATACGCGCAGATGGTGTCGGAAGCGGGTATGCAAATCGATTCGTACGGGAAAAGGTCGAACAAAGTTCTAATAGAAATGTCGGAAAGCGGCAGCGGGTGGCGCCATGTCGCGATTGTCCGTAGTCTCACGGCTCCTGCCGCGCCTTGTGCATCGCGCGTCGTCCAATCCCCCACAGCGTCAGATTCCAGGTGACGCAGGTGCCGAGTGCAAGAGTCAAACCGACCGCCGAGCCGAACTGCACCACCGCCACGTGCATGACGGCAATCGCCATGCCGAATCCGAGCAGCCCCCAGGCGGAATTGGCGAGCACCGCGGCCGTTGGTGGACCGCCGATGCGCGGATGCAGGATCACCATGATGCTGGAGAACACCACCGGATACAGCGCGATGATGCCGCTGATGCGGGGACCGACCCAGCCGGAGGTCGAGACCACGATGGCGACGAGGGTCGCGACCAGCGCGGCCCGCATCGGGACGTCGTACCAACGGCGCGTCACCAGCGGCATTTTCGCATGGCGATAGCCTGCGAGTAGCGGAATGCAGATGCCGAACGCAATCAGATTGGCGGCAAGACCGGCGGTGAGCGACCACTCGAACTGGCGGATGATCGAGGCCATCGCGATCCACACCGCGAAAGCGCTTCCGCAACTCACCAGGAGATTGTGCCGCTGCGACAGCACAACATAGGTGAGGCACATGAAGATCGTGGCCGCATTGACCGGGAGACTCGCCAGCGCGCCCTGCGCGATGAAGGCGGCGTCATGGTCGATCGCGAGGAAGACGTAGGAAGGACCGGCCGACACCGGCAAGGTCGCGATCAGCGCGCCGATCACCGGCCCCGAGCGCTCGGTGATGATCGAGGCCGTCACCACGAACGCAGCCGCGATCGCCATGCGCAGAAGAAGGAAGAGGAGAAAGTGGAGGTCGAGGGGCATTTCTTGTTTGTCGTCCCGGACAAGCGAAGCGCAGATCCGGGCCCCATAACCACAGGCTTCGCTGTGTTAGACGGTCGTCGTTACCAGCGTCGGAAACCAGAAGCCGCGGCGGTTATGCGCCCCGGCTTTCCCCGGGACGACACCGCTATCTGAGCTACATCCTTTGCATCGACACCGAGACCTTAGGACCATTCTTGATGGTCTGGTAGACCACGCAATAGCGCTCGGTGAGCTTGAGCAGCAGGTCGAGCTTGTCCTGCGGCGCCGGCGTATCGACCTCGAAGCGGAGGCGGATCTCGGCAAAGCCGACCGGCGTCTCCTTGTCGACCCCGAGCGTGCCGCGGAAATCGAGATCGCCCTCGGCATAGACGTTGCCGGTCTTGAGCGGCACCTCGATGGCGGTTGCGACCGATTTCAGCGTGACACCAGCGCAGGCCACCAGCGCTTCAAGCAGCATGTCGCCGGAGCAGAGCTCGAGGCCCGAGCCGCCGGTGGCGGGATGCAGACCAGCCATCGCGATGGCGCGGCCGGTCTCGACCTTGCACGCGATCCCTTCGCTGTCGGTGGAACCCTTGGCCTTCAACGTGATCAGCGCGGCCTTCGGATCGGCCTTGTAGCGCTCCTTGATCGGGGCCTGCATCTGGCGCAGTTCGGCGGCGTCCATTGTCGTTCTCTCCCGGAAAAATCGCCCCTCGATGTACCGGCTCGGAGAGACATTGTCACCACCACATGGCCTGACCGGGACCCTGGGTTGCGTCCCGGTCGGGCACGTTGCGGTCGAGCGAACGATCGAGTGACGTCAGCACACTCCGCTTGAAGGTCTCGAACAGCGGCGAATTACGTTCGCGCGGCCGGCCAAGATTGATCTCGATCTGATCGAACAGCCGGCCCGGCCGCGGTCGCATCACCAGCACCCGATCGGCCAGCACCACGGCCTCGTCGACGTCATGTGTGACGAGGATCAAGGTCGGCCGCGTGTCGGCCCAGAGATCGAGCAGATGATCCTGCAGATCCCTGCGGGTGAACGCATCGAGCGCAGAGAACGGCTCGTCGAGCAGCAAGACCTCGGGCTGCGGCACCAGTGCGCGGGCGATCGCGACGCGTTGCGCCTGCCCGCCCGAGAGCTCGCGCGGCCAGGCCTGTGCCTTGTCGGCAAGCCCGACGCGCTCGAGTGCGCGCGCCACCTTCGCGCGCCGCTCGGTGGCGGGCAGATCGGCGAGGCCGAAGCCGATGTTGTCGGCGACGCTGAGCCAAGGCAGCAGCCGCGGCTCCTGGAAGATGATGCCGATCTTGGCGTGCGGCGAGGCGATCGCCTCGTGATCGAGCGTCACCGTGCCGGAGCTGGCGCGGTCGAGGCCGGCGATGGCACGAAGCAATGTGGATTTGCCGCAGCCGGAGCCGCCGATGATAGCGATGATCTCGCCCTGCCTGATCTCGGCGGAGAAGCGCGCCAGCGCCTCAACGCCATTGGGATAGGTCTTGCTGACCCGGTCGAGCGCCAGCATCGCCTCACGCTCCCTTCGCGCGGAAGAAGGCGTCCTGCCAGCGTAGGAACGGCGCAGCCGCGACTTCGATCAGCCAGTCGGTGAGCTTGCCGAGGATGGCGAAGATGACGATGGCGGCGAGGATCTGCGCAGGCTTGCCGAGCTGCTGGCCGTCGAGCAGGAGATAGCCAAGGCCTTCGGAGGCGCCGATCAGCTCGGCGGCGACCACGAACATCCAGCCGAGACCCAGGCCGACGCGCAAGGACACGACGTAAGCCGGCAGCACCGCGGGCAGCAGGATGCGACGGATCATCGCCGGGCCGGAGAGACGGAAGGTGCGGCCGACCTCGACGATCTTGCGATCGACCGAGAGGATCGCGCCCATTACGCCGAGATACACTGGAAAGAACACGCCAACCGCGATCAGCGCGATCTTCGAAGTCTCGAAGATGCCGAGCCAGAGGATGAACAGCGGCACCCACGCCAGCGACGGGATCGCGCGCAGCGCCTGCACGGTCGGATCGAGCAGCCGCCGCGCCAGCGACCAGTACCCGGAGATCGCGCCCAGCAGCGTGCCCGCGACCACGCCGACGGCAAAGCCGAGCGAGACCCGCCACAGCGTCGCGGCGATATGGCGAACCAGCTCGCCCGAGCGGCCGAGCCCGGTGATGGTGGCGAAGACACGCGAGGGCGGCGGCACCAGCCGGCCGCTCGACCAGCCGGACCAGACCACGAGCTCCCAGCCGAGCGCGAGCGTGACCGGCAGCAGCAGCCCCAGCACCGGCCGGGCATAACGCGACAACCGCGACGGTGCGGCGGTGCTTTCGGCTGGTTCCGAAGTTTGTTGCAGAACTGGCGCGTCGGAGATCATGGCCGGTAGGAAGCGCGTCTGGTTGTGGAATGCAACACTACTATCGCCGCCCCTACCGCTGTCGTCCCGGCGAAGGCCGGGACCCATAACCACAGGGAGACGTGGTTACGGGGACTGGGAGTGACCGTCTTCGCCCCAAACTACTCTCTGGGATTATGGTCCCGGCCCTCGCCGGGACGACAATGGGAGTTTGCGCGCTGGCCGAACTAATTCGTCGGCAGCGGGACCTGGTCGTCGATCAGGGCATCGAGCGTCGCCTTCACGTCGACCTTGGCATCGACCACGCCAGCCTGTTGCAGCGCGAGGCCGGCGGCCAGGATCGACTCGCGCTGCGGCGCGCCGATACGGCTGTGGGTGAGCTCGGTGCGCTCCTTGAGCTGCTTGTCCACGACCGCCTCGGGAAGCTTGGTGACCGCGATGAAGGTCTTCTTCAGTTCGTCGTAGTTGGCCAGCGAATATCTGCGAGCCTCTTCATAAACCGCGAGCACGCGGCGGGCGGCGTCCGGATAGTCCTTCAGAAACTGCTCGCGCACATTGAGGATACCCCAGGTGTTGGCATCGGCCTTGCGATAGAACAGTTTGGCGCCTTCCTCGACCTCGGCCTGCGCCATCATCGGATCTAGCCCTGCCCAGGCATCGACATCGCCACGGATCAGCGCGGTCTTGCCGTCGGCGTGCTGGAGCAGCACCGGCGTGATGTCCTTTTCAGTCAGGCCGGCACCCAGCAGCGCGCGCACCAGGAAGATGTGCGGATCAGTGCCGCGCGTCACCGCGACGCGCTTGCCCTTCAGGTCGGCAACGCTCGCGATCCCGGAGTCCTTGCCCGTCACCAGCGCGGTCCATTCGGGGCGCGAATAGACGTAGATCGACTTGATCGGGTTGCCGTTGATCTTGGCCACCAGCGCCGCCGAGCCCGCAGTCGAGCCGAAATCGATCGAGCCGGCGTTGAGGAATTCGAGCGCCTTGTTGGACCCGGCCGACTGCACCCACGTGATGGTGATACCGTCCTTGGCGAACTCCTTCTCCAGCAGCCCCTTCTGCTTCAGCACCAGCGACACCGGATTGTAGGTCGCCCAGTCGATGCGGATTTCCTTGAGCGGATCGGCGGCGCGAGCCGCGGGGGTGATTGCGAGCGCCACAGCTCCCGCCAGCAGAATGCGTCGTGTAAGTCTGGTCATGCCCGGCCTCCTCCAAAACTTCGTTGTTTTTCAATGAGTTATATGTAGAGGTCAACGAGAAAATCCGCCCCTTGAAAGCGTGCCGGCTGAGAACAGATTTGCCCGAAGCCGGCCTTTTCCAGCACGGAACGACTATTGCCAGCGAATGACGGGTGACAGCGCCTGTCACCTCTTATATCCGGTGAGACATGGATAGCGTCGCAACTGAGCAGAAGCCTGAGCTGGACGATCGCTTCGACACCGCGCGGATCACCGCCGCCGTCGATGCGCTTGCCGAGAAGCACGAGGGACGCGAGGACACGTTCCGCACCGCCATGGCGCAATTGCTCAAGGCCGAGCTGATCGCGGCGCGCGCCGCCGCGCAGGCGATCCTGCTGAAGGACCGCCACGGGCGCCGCTGCGCCGAGCGGCTGTGCCATGTGCAGGACGAGATCATCCGCATCCTCTATTCGGCCGCGACCCGCCATCTCTACCGCTCGCCGATCCCGAGCGGCGCCGAGCGCATGGCGGTGGTGGCGACCGGCGGCTATGGCCGCGGCCTGATGGCGCCCGAGTCCGACATCGATCTGCTCTTCATCCTGCCCTACAAGCAGACCGCCTGGGGCGAGCAGGTCGCCGAAGCCATCCTCTATTGCCTCTGGGACATGGGGCTGAAGGTCGGTCACGCCACGCGCTCGGTCGATGAATCGATCCGCCAGGCGCGCGGCGACATGACCATCCGTACCGCGATCCTGGAGACGCGCTTCCTCACCGGCGACCAGCCGCTCTATGACGAGCTGGTCGAGCGCTTCGACAGGGAAGTGGTGCAGGGCACCGCGTCCGAATTCGTCACGGCAAAGCTCGCCGAGCGCGAGGAGCGACATCGCCGCGGCGGCCAGTCGCGCTATCTGGTCGAGCCGAACGTCAAGGATGGCAAGGGCGCGCTGCGCGACCTGCATACGCTGTTCTGGATCGCAAAGTACGTCTACCGCGTGCGCGACACCGACGAGCTGGTCGAGCGCGGCGTGTTCGACGCGCAGGAATATCGCAGCTTCCGCCGCTGCGCCGATTTCCTCTGGTCGGTGCGCTGCAATCTGCATTTCTATTCCGGCCGCGCCGAAGAGCGCCTCTCCTTCGACCTCCAGCGCGAGATCGCGGTGCGGCTCGGCTACACCTCGCATCCCGGCATGCAGGACGTCGAGCGCTTCATGAAGCACTACTTCCTGGTTGCCAAGGAGGTCGGCAACCTCACCGCCATCCTCTGCGCCAAGCTCGAGGACCAGCAGGCCAAGCCCGCGCCGGTGCTGAGCCGGGTGATGGCGCGGCTGCGGCCGACTGCAGTGAAGCGGCGCGTCCCCGACAGCGACGACTTCATCGTTGACAACAACCGCATCAACGTCGCCGCGCCCGACGTCTTCAAGCACGATCCGGTCAATCTGATCCGCATCTTCCGCCTGGCGCAGAAGAACAACCTCGCCTTCCATCCGGATGCGATGCGCGACGTGACGCGCTCGCTCGGATTGATCAACGCGCAGCTGCGCGAAAATCCCGAAGCCAACCGGCTGTTCATGGAGATCCTGACCTCCAACGACGCCGAGACCGTACTGCGCCGGATGAACGAGACCGGCGTGCTCGGCCATTTCATCCGCGCCTTTGGCAAGATCGTGTCGATGATGCAGTTCAACATGTATCATCACTACACCGTCGACGAGCACCTGATCCGCTGCATCGGCTTCCTGCAGGACATCGAGCGCGGCGGCATCGAGGAGTTTGCGCTGGCCAGCGACCTCATGCGCAAAACGAGACCCGAGCACCGCGCGGTGATCTACATCGCAACGCTCCTGCACGATGTCGCCAAGGGCCGGCCCGAGGACCACTCGATCGCCGGCGCCAAGGTGGCGCGGCGGCTGTGCCCGCGGCTCGGCTTCAGCCCC
>NZ_LWIG01000001.1:560670-669174 GCF_002068095.1 Bradyrhizobium sacchari
CCCCGCCGACACCGAGCTCGTTGCCTGGCTGATCGAGGAGCATCTGACGATGTCCACGGTCGCGCAGTCGCGCGACCTGTCGGATCGCAAGACCATCGAGAATTTTGCCGCCGTGGTGCAGTCGGTCGAGCAGATGAAGCTGCTGACGATCCTCACCACCGCCGACATCCGCGGCGTCGGCCCCGGCGTGTGGAACGGCTGGAAGGCGCAGCTGCTGCGCTCGCTGTACTACGAGACCGAGCCGGTGCTCACCGGCGGCTTCTCGGAAGTCGACCGCGGCAAACGCCTCGCGGCCGCGCATGCCGAATTCCGCATGGCCTTCGCCGAATGGCCGAAGGACGAGCTCGATGCCTATATCGGCCGGCACTATCCGGCCTACTGGCTCAAGGTCGAGCTGCCGCGGAAAATCCGTCACGCCCGCTTCGTCCGTTCCAGCGAGCAGGCCGGCCACAAGCTCGCGATCAATGTCGGCTTCGACGAGGTGCGCGGCGTCACCGAGCTCACGATCTTCGCCGCCGACCATCCCTGGCTGCTGTCGATCATTGCGGGTGCCTGCGCCTCGGCCGGTGCCAACATCGTCGACGCCCAGATCTACACCACGACCGACGGCCGTGCGCTCGACACCATCTCGATCTCCAGGGAATACGACCGCGACGAGGACGAGGGACGGCGCGCCACGCGCATCGGCGAGATGATCGAGGACGTGCTGGAAGGCAAGCTCCGCCTGCCCGAAGTGGTGGCGCGGCGCACCGTGCGCAGCAAGGCAAAGCCCTTCGTGATCGAGCCGGAAGTGACCATCAACAATCAATGGTCGGACCGCTACACCGTGATCGAGGTCTCGGGCCTCGACCGCCCCGGCCTGCTCTACGAGCTGACCACCGCGATCTCGAAGCTCAATCTCAACATCGCCTCGGCCCATGTCGCGACCTTCGGCGAACGCGCCCGCGACGTGTTCTACGTCACCGATCTCCTCGGCGCGCAGATCAACGCGCCGACGCGGCAGTCCGCGATCAAGAGCGCGCTGACCCATGTGATGGCCGGCGACAAGGCGGTTCAGCCGGCGGCGTGAACCCCGCCGTCATTCCGGGGCGAGTCTTCAAACCTCGACACCCTCGTGCCGCAGCAGCCAGCGCTTGCGCTCGAGGCCTCCGCCATATTTCACCAGCGAGCCGTCGGCGCCGATCAGGCGATGGCAGGGCAGCACCACGCTAATGGGGTTGGAGCCGTTGGCATGGCCGACGGCGCGAATGGCTTTTGGCATGCCGATCTTTGCCGCGAGCGTGCCGTAGCTCAGCGTGGTGCCAACGGGGATTTTGGCAAGCGCGGTCCAGACTTTTTGCTGGAACGGCGTGCCGGCGATGCGCCATGCGACGCCTGCAAGCTGGCCGAGATCGCCTTCGAAATAGCTCGACAGCGCAGTCCGCATCCCGGCCGGCGCCGGCTGGTCGGTCAAATCGACAGGACCGTAATGCAGGCGCAGCAGCTCGCGCATGCGATGCTCGTAATCATGCCAGTCGAGCGCCCGTAGATTGCCATCGGCATCGGTGACCAACAGCGCGGTCCCGATCGGCGTCGCGATGCGGTCGAGGCCGAGGCGTTCAGGCATCTTGGTTGATCGAGCGGGCATTGCGGCACCAGGCAATCGAAACACAGCCATCGCACTTGCCATGGCGGCCATGCTAGCGTCCACCCGAAAGCTGACGCTTTTGGGGGAGCTCACTTTGAATCTGATCGCCAATGTCCTGGTGGCGCTGGTCGCCGCACTGCATGCCTACTTCCTCATCCTGGAGATGTTCCTCTGGGACAAGCCGACGGGCTTGAAAGTGTTTCGCAACACGCCTGAGAAGGCCGAGATCACCAAGGTGCTAGCCGCCAATCAGGGCCTCTATAACGGTTTCCTGGTCGCTGGCCTGATCTGGGGCCTCGTTCAAGGCAACCCGGCCTTCGCATTCCAGATCAAGGTGTTCTTCCTGCTCTGCGTGATCGTCGCCGGCGCCTATGGTGCGGCGACCGTCAGCACGCGCATCCTGATCGTGCAGGCAATGCCGGCGGCGTTCGCGTTGGTTGCATTGTTTCTCGCCTGAGACGCTTCGGCGCAGCGCCGCGATCCTTGCGCGGCGGCTGCCCTTCCTCCACAATCTTCGGCAGCGATGGCGACCGTTGCAATCAACGGAAAAGACCATCGGTCGAAAATTCCGTCAGGAGGAACAATCCAACATGAGCAATCGCAGAGTCTTTCTAGCTGCCACGGTGGCGCTTGCCTTCGCGTTCTCCGCCAGCCAGGCACTCGCCCAGAAGAAATACGACACCGGCGCGAGCGACACCGAGATCAAGATCGGCCAGACCGTGCCATTCTCCGGCGCCTACTCGGTCTATGCCAATATCGGCAAGACCCAGGCCGCCTATTTCAAGATGATCAATGACCAGGGCGGCATCAACGGCCGCAAGATCAACCTGATCCAGTATGACGACGCCTATTCACCGCCGAAGACGGTGGAACAGGTGCGCAAGCTGGTCGAAGGCGACGAGGTCCTGTTCACGTTCCAGCTGATCGGCACCGCGGCCAACGCCGCCGTGCAGAAATATCTCAACGGCAAGAAGGTGCCGCAGCTTCTGGCTTCCACGGGCGCGGCGCGCTTCAACGATCCGCAGAACTATCCCTGGACCATCGCCTACAATCCCAACTACGTGTCCGAGGGACGCATCTACGCCAAATACATCCTCAAGGAGCATCCCAACGCCAAGATCGGCGTGCTCTACCAGAACGACGACATGGGGCGCGACTATCTCGCGGGCCTCAAAAGCGGCCTCGGCGACAAGGCCGCCAGCATGATCGTCGGCGAAGTCTCCTACGAGGTCACCGACCCGACGGTCGATTCGCAGGTGGTCAAGCTGAAGTCGATGGGGGTCGACGTGTTCTTCGATGCCTCGACGCCGAAATTCGCGGCACAGGCGATCAAGAAGCTCGCCGACCTCGGCTGGACGCCGGTGCACATCCTCGACATCAATGCGAGCCCGATCTCGGCGACACTGAAGCCGGCCGGCCTCGACATCTCCAAGGGCATCATCTCGACCCAGTACGGCAAAGAGCCGGGTGATCCGCAGTGGAAGGACGATCCGGGCGTGAAGGCCTTCTTCGCCTTCATGGACAAGTATTTCCCGGAGGGCGACAAGCTCAACACCGTCAACACCTATGCCTATTCGGTGGCCGAATTGCTGACGCAGGTGCTGAAGCAATGCGGCGACGACCTCACGCGCGAGAACGTCATGAAGCAGGTCGCCAACATCAAGGGCTATACGCCAAGCCTCGCGTTGCCCGGCATCAAGATCAACACTGGCCCGAACGACTTCCGCGTCAACAAGCAGATGCAGATGATGAAGTTCAACGGCGAACGCTGGGAGCTGTTCGGCCCGATCATCGAGGACACCGGCCCGTCGGGTTAGCGATTGGTAGGTGGGTTAGCCCCGCGGATGCGCAAAGCGCGATCCGCCGGGGCGCAACCCGCCTCTTTATCTTTCGTGGCAACAGAAGCGGTGGGTTATGCCAGCTCCTCGCCCACGTGCTGAAGCAATGCGGTGACGATCTGACGCGCGAGAACGTCATGAAGCAGGCGGCGTCCTCGAAGGACGTCACCAGCGACATCGCCCTGCCCGGCATCAAGGCCAACACCTCGGCGACCGACGACCGCGTCAACAAGCAGCTTCAGATGATGATGTTCAACGGCGAGCGCTGGGAGCTGTTCGGCCCGATCCTCGAGGATGGGGGACCGGCGGGTTAGTTTCTCTCGCGGTCGTTCCGGGGCGATGCGACAGCGTCGAACTATGGTGCAACTGCGCACCTGAGAATCTCGAGGTTCCGGGGTTCGGCTCTTCGAGCCGCCCCGGAATGACTGAGCAAGAGACCGTGGATGGCCGGGTCAAGCCCGGCCATGACAGCGAGATTCCCTCCACGGCAATCAGGTCGGTATCTCCCCGAAATTCTTGCCGACCGGCAGCACCGCGTGCCGGATCAGCCGCGAGTCCTCCACCGCCGCCTGGCGATGTTTCACCGCTTCGCGATAGACGGGATCGCGGATCATCTCGACGAAGGCGGCAACGCTCGGATATTCGGCGATGAAGCAATGGTCCCAGCGCTCGTCCTGCGGACCGATCAGCATCAGCTCGAATTTGCCCTGCCAGACGATGCGGCCGCCGAGACGTTCGAACACCGGGCCGCTTTCGCGGCCATAGGCGGCATAGGCTTCCGCGCCGCTGGCCTTGCGGCCGTCGGGGTAGGCGGCTTGCTTCCGCAAGCGCACCAGGTTGAGCATGTGGATCGGGCCCGGGCGATCGTTCTCCCGGAATTGCGCGAAGATTTCCTTGGTCGGATCGATGTGACCCATGCGTGCTCCCTTCGTGAGTTCCCTCTTGCTATATGCCGGCGATCCTATCCTTGCCGCCCTGCAAGCGGAACTGCGGCGGGCGAATGCCGCATCTCCTAATCGCGCGTTAACGCCGGGGTAACCCGGCCTTAAACAGCGACCGCTAGCGTGCGGCGGGGCGGGCTGACCGGGCGTATTTGCGTATGGCGTGGGGAAAGAAGAAGGGTGGGCGGAAGGAGCCGCTGTTCGGCTTGCCTGCAGCGCTCGCCGAGCTGCGCCTCACGGCCGCGGACCGCATTCCCGGCGGCGAGGACAAGCCGAAGAAATCAACGAAATCATCCGCCAAGCGCAAAGCTGAAGACCCTGACGACGAGCCGCCGCGCGAGCGGAAGGCGCAACCGAGCCGTAGCGGCGCCAAGCGGCGCTCGAAGTCGCGCTTCGGCGCCAGCCTCGGCCGCCTTGTCTACTGGGGCGCGGTGCTGAGCCTGTGGGGCGTCATCGCCGTGATCGGCGTCGTGATTTATGTCGGCGCCCACCTGCCGCCGATCCAGTCGCTGGAAATTCCCAAGCGGCCGCCGACGATCCAGATCGTCGGCATCGACGGCAGCCTGCTGGCCCAACGCGGCGAGATGGCCGGGGCCAATATCGCGCTGAAGGATTTGCCGCCGTATCTGCCAAAGGCGTTCATCGCCATCGAGGATCGCCGCTTCTATTCGCATTTCGGCATCGACCCTGTCGGCATCCTGCGCGCGCTCGTCACCAACGTGCTCCATCGCGGCGTGTCGCAGGGCGGCTCGACCTTGACGCAGCAGCTCGCGAAAAACCTGTTCCTGACCCAGGAGCGCACCATGCAGCGCAAGCTGCAGGAGGTCGAGCTCGCGATCTGGCTGGAGCGCAAGCACTCCAAGGACGAGATCCTGGAGCTCTATCTCAACCGCGTCTATTTCGGCTCCGGCGCCTACGGCGTCGAGGCCGCCGCGCAGAAGTATTTCGGCAAGTCGGCGCGGAACGTCACCGTCGCTGAGGCCGCGATGCTCGCCGGCCTCGTCAAATCGCCCTCGCGCCTTGCGCCCAACCGCAACCCCGAGGGCGCCGAAGCGCGCGCGCAGATCGTGCTCACGGCGATGGCGGATGCGAAGTTCATCACCGAAGCGCAGGCGCAGGCCTCGATCGGCCACCCCTCCTACAATGTGAAGCCGGCCGGCGCCGGCACGGTCAACTACGTCGCCGACTGGATCGGCGAGGTGCTGGACGATCTGGTCGGACAGATCGACGAGAGCATCAAGGTCGAGACCACGATCGATCCGAAGCTGCAGGGCGTGGCGGAAGCCGCCATCATCGACGAGCTCGCGGCCAAGAGCGTGAAGTTCAATGTCAGCCAGGGTGCGCTGGTGGCGATGACGCCCGACGGCGCCGTGCGCGCCATGGTCGGCGGGCGGAACTATTCCGAGAGCCAGTACAACCGCGCGGTCACCGCCAGGCGCCAGCCGGGCTCCTCATTCAAGCCGTTCGTGTACCTGACCGCACTCGAGCAGGGGTTGACGCCCGACACGGTGCGCCAGGACGCACCGATCGAGGTCAAGGGCTGGAAGCCCGAGAACTACACCCACGAATATTTCGGCGCGGTGACGCTGACGCAGGCGCTCGCCATGTCGCTCAACACGGTGGCGATCCGCCTTGGCCTCGAGGTCGGGCCGAAGAACGTGGTGCGCACCGCGCACCGGCTCGGCATCTCCTCCAAGCTCGAGCCCAACGCCTCGATCGCGCTCGGCACCTCCGAAGTCTCGGTGGTCGAGCTGGTCGGTGCCTATGCGCCGTTCGCCAATGGCGGCTTTGCGGTGGCCCCGCACGTTGTCACGCGGATCCGGACGCTCGGCGGCAAGCTGCTTTACATGCGCCAGCCCGAGGAGCGGAATCCGGTCATCGACCCCCGCTATGTCGGCATGATGAATGCGATGATGCGGGAGACGCTGATTTCAGGCACCGCCAAGAAGGCGGAGATCCCCGGCTGGCCGGCGGCCGGCAAGACCGGGACCAGCCAGGATTACCGCGACGCCTGGTTCATCGGCTACACCGCCAACCTCGTCACCGGCGTCTGGCTCGGCAATGACGACAACTCACCGACCAAGAAGGCCACCGGCGGCGGCCTGCCCGTGGAAGTCTGGTCGCGCTTCATGAAGACGGCGCACGAGGGCGTGCCGGTGGCGAACTTACCGAGCTCACCGGGCGGCTGGGGCCTGTCGAACCTCGCGCAGGCGGCCTCGCAGGTGTCGCCGCCGGCTGCGCCAGCGACCGGACCGGCACCGGCGAGCAACGGCGGCTATCGCCCGCCGCCCACGCGCGCCAATGCGCGGCCGGAGGCCGCGGCCGGGCTCGATGGCTGGCTGATGGACCGGCTATTTGGCGGGAACCGCTAGCTTCGGTTCGAGGCTTCCGTGGCCCCAAAACAAAAACTGCGAAAACAACCCCATGCACAGTAGAACGCGACGTCAGGCGTGACGTTGGGTTGATCGTTCGAAGCGCTTGATGCGATGGGACGAATCAGGCGGCCGGCGCAATCGTCGCGGCGTCCGACAAGAAGCGCGCGAAATGCTGCCTCGCTCTCCGCTGTCATCGCCCGCGCATATCGTGCCACCGCTTCGGCAAGTCCTGCCTAGCGCGGCAAGATCGGCCGGGGCCAGCAGCTCGCTGAATGCAAAAACACCAGTCTCTTCAAGCTCCCGTCGGCGGCCCGGGTTTTGCTCTCCTAGGTTGAGTGAGTCACCGGGGGAACGTTCCATGATTTCAGGTGTATCCAGCGCGGCGCTGCCGCATCTGCGGCCCGCATCGATGTCCACTTCAGATGCGAAACCGGCTCTCCAGCCAGTGGTAGAGGATACGACCCAAGCCGAGACAAGCGGCTTCCGGATTGACGTCTCCCAAGTCAAGCCGCTGACTGCCAAGCCGATATCAGCGGCGGATGATCCCGTCCTGCGCGACCTCATGGCAACGCACTGGCTAATCGCCCACGAGACGAATGCACCCCAAGATGTCGTCGCCGACAATGCACCGCAAAACATTTATGCTCAGGTCAAAGTCGACGGCAAAGTGGTGGCCACTCTGTACAATGCCGGGTCCTCGGCGATGACCAATCAAGCGGCCGCCAAGATCGGCAGGCTCGAGGACCCTCCAGGTCTCAGCGGACCTGACCTGGCGCAGTGGCGGGCCGACAATTACGCGAGGCTGCTCGGCGGCACCGTCGAGAAGGCACCTACCGCAATCACGCAATCACAATGGACACCGCGTGAGAGCAGCTCCACGACCTATAGCCGCGAGCAACTCGACGCCGCGTTCCAGGCGATGCTGGCCGAGGGGCAAAGGGCGACCGCGCAGCAGCAGGCGTCGTATGCGGCCTCACGCGCGCAAGCGGGGACAAGTGCGGATTTCAGTGCGTGAGTGTGGAGACGATCTCTTGCTCCAGCCTCAGTGTCGTCCCGGCGAAGGCCGGACCCATACCGCATGATCTATCGATCGCGGAAAGAAGGCCTGCCGAACAACTGGCCTTCGCCAAACTTCTCCCTGCGGCTATGGGTCCCGGTCTTCGCCGGGACGACGAAAGAAAGTCGGCCGCCCGCACACAAAACGAGCGAGGCCTAATCCTCGACCCCATACCGGTGCAGGTCGTTGCCATGTGTATCGAGCCACTTCTTGGCGCGTTCCATCGACGGGCAGACCTTGCCGCACACCCGCCAGAACCTCGCCGAATGGTTCATCTCGACGAGATGGGCGACCTCGTGCGCGGCGAGGTAGTCGAGCACGAAGGGCGGCGCGAGGATCAGGCGCCAGGAGAACGACAGCGAACCGGCCGAGGTGCAGGAGCCCCAGCGGCTGGACTGGTCGCGGATCGACAGGCGCTTGACGCGGACGCCGAGTTCGGCGGCATAGGCCTCCGCCGAGCGCTGCAGGTCGCGGCGCGCCTCGCGCTTGAGGAAATCGCTGACGCGGCGATCGACATGTTCGACCCCGCCGGCGACGCAGAGAATGCGCTCGCCGCTGTCGCGCGTCTCGGTCCACACCGTGCCACGCTGACCGGCACGATGGACGATGCGATGGGGCGTGCCGCGAAGCGGTATCACCGTGCCAGGCTGGAACGGCGCAGCCTTCGGGAGCCGGCCGAGACGTGCCGCGATCCAGGCGCCGTGACGCGTCGCGAAGTCTTTTGCCTCGGCCAGCGTGCCGCGCGGCGGCATGGTGAGGATGGCTTCGCGATCACTCGGATGAATTCGGAGCGTGTAACGACGGGCTCGGCGGTGTCTTCGCAAGCGAATCGCAAAGAATTGCGATCCATGGGTGATGACGAGGGTCTTCGGTTCGTGGGGCCGCCGATAAAGGAGTGCGCGAGTGGCCATGTCTGTCAGTCCGGGGGGCAGGAGTTCGCCCGGATTCTGCCATAACCACCGCCAGGGAAAGCGCTCGGCGCAAAAACAAATCATTTGCCCAATATACAGGGGTCTGGCGTCCGGGAGACCCTACAGACTGGGGTTGGAACCGGCTTTTTTCGCCCCCGCTGAACGCATGCGACACCCCCAAGGGGTGAGGGCGGACTCACTCCTATAGCGCTACCTAAATACCGCGAATCTGGAGGGAACTTGCCCCTGCCGGACGCTCCGACAGGGGCGGAAATTTCGACGGGAAAGCCGAAATTCAGGATTATTCGGCTGCGAGAGCCTGCAAGCTCTTGGGATTCGCGGCCGAGACCATGAAGTCATGAATCCGCGGCACGATCTCCGACTTGAAACGCGATCCGTTGAAGACGCCGTAATGTCCGACGCCCTTCTGGACGTAATGAACGCGGCGATGATCGGGGATCGAGCTGCACAGACCGTGCGTCGCTTCGGTCTGACCGAGACCGGAGATGTCGTCGTTCTCGCCTTCGACCGTCATCAGCGCGACGCGCGTGACCTTGGAAGGATCGACAAGGGTTCCACGATGGGTCATCTCGCCCTTCGGCAGCGAGTGCTTCACGAACACGGTGTCGACGGTCTGCAGGTAATACTCTGCCGAGAGATCCATCACCGCGAGATATTCGTCATAGAAGTCGCGATGCTTGTCGACGAGGTCGCCATCGCCCTTCACCAGATTGGCGAACAGCTGCTTGTGGGCGTCCATGTGCCGGTCGAGATTCATGCTGATGAAGCCGTTCAGCTGCAAAAATCCCGGATAGACGTCGCGCATCATGCCCGGATGCGGGAACGGCACCTTGGTGATGACATGGTTGCGGAACCAGTCGATGCCGCGCTCCTGGGCGAGGTTGTTCACCGCGGTCGGATTGCGGCGGGTGTCGATCGGGCCGCCCATCAGCGTCATCGAGGTCGGCACGAACGGATCGCGCCGCGCTTCCATCACCGAGACGGCGGCGACGACGGGCACTGAGGGCTGGCACACCGCCATCACATGGGTGTTGCCGCCGAGGACGTGCAGCATCTCGATGATGTAGTCGATGTAGTCGTCGAGATCGAAGCGGCCTTCGCTGAGCGGCACCATGCGGGCATCGGCCCAGTCGGTGATGTAGACCTCATGCGCCGGCAGGAAGGCCTCGACCGTGCCGCGCAGCAGCGTCGCGTAATGGCCGGACATCGGCGCCACGATCAGCACGCGCGGCTGCGGGCTGCGCAGCGGGCGGGTAAACTTGCGATCGAAGTAGAGCAGCCGGCAGAACGGCTTTTCCCAGACCGAACGGATCTCGACGGGGACGCGGAGGCCGTTGACCTCGGTGTCGTCGAGGCCCCATTCCGGCTTGCCGTAGCGGCGCGTGGTGCGTTCGAACAATTCGCAGGCCGCGGCGACCGACTTGCCGACCTCGGTACGGGCCCAGGGATTGAGGGGATTCTGAAACAGCAGCTTCGTCGCGTCGGTGACTGCACGGGCCGGATTGAGAGAGGCGTGGGCCATCTCGTACATCCAGTACATCGGCGTCGTCAGGACCGGACTGCCTTCTGCAGCCAGGGGCGGGGCGCCGCCAAACTCACCAATAGGCATCGCTAGTATCCTCTTCGCATCGCAGCATACTGCCGAATGCGTAATATTGCGTCAATGCATGGTTCCGTACATCTACGGAACGGAGGCGGCTAAATCAGCCTGAATCCACGAGAAAGTGACGTTATTCACCGGCCGAAAGCAGTGAGCCGTGCTTTTTGGCGCTGCGCAAAAGGGCAAGGAATGCCCAAAAAGAAGCAACCAGAAGTACAGCATTGATGGCCAACGCCTCCAGCATCAGATCGATCCTGAAGCTGTTCTCGCTCAGCAGCGCGCGCATTCCCTCGAACACATAGGTCGGCGGCAGCGCCCAGGCGACATATTGCAGCCAGACCGGCAGCACGCTGACGGGATAGTAGATGCAGGCGAGCGGCATGATCGCGAACATCAAGGTCCAGACGATGCTCTCGGCGCCAAGACCGTGCCGCAGCACCAGCCCCGAAACGAAGATGCCGACCGACCAGCTGGTGAAGATCAGATTGCAGAAGAAGGCGATCAGCGGCAGGCCGAGCGCATAGACGTTGAAGTGAAACAGGAACAGTGCGAGCAGCGTCATCGGGACGATGCCGATGGCGAGCCGGATCAGGCTCATGACCGTCAGCGACAACAGAAACTCGATGGGCTTCAAGGGGCTCATCATGAGGTTACCGAGGTTGCGCGCCCACATCTCTTCCAGAAACGAGATGGAGAAGCCGAGCTGGCCGCGGAACAGGATGTCCCAGAGGATGACGGCACCGATCAGGGTGCCGCCGGCGCGCGCGAAGAAGCTGGCATTTTGCGCGATGTAATACTGGATGAAGCCCCAGGTGATGACCTGCAGCGCCGGCCAGTACAAGAGCTCGAGGAGCCGCGGCCAGGACGACAACAGCAGGTACCAGTAGCGCAGGATCATCGCGCCGATGCGGTGGATGGAGATGCCGCGGTGGAGGGAGAGCTCGGTCATGGCGCCCTTCCGCACATGGATAGAAATGCCGCGCACGGTCCATCCAAGACGTCATTGCGAGGAGCCCTTGCGACGAAGCAATCCAGAGTCCTTCCGCGGAACGATTCTGGATTGCTTCGCTTCGCTCGCAATGACGAAAGGAGCACCCGTTTCTCCCTCATCTTGCCGCCTCCTTCGCACCGTTCACCCGGCCGCGGGCGACGTCCAGAAACACCTCCTCCAGCGTGGTGCGGTTGTAGCGGGCCATGATCGCTTCCGGCGTGTCGTCGTCCTCGATGCGGCCGCGCTTCATGATGATGACGCGATCGCAGAGCCGCTCGACCTCGAGCATGTTGTGCGAGGCGAGAAGGATGGTGGCGTTGTTGTCGCGGCGGTACCGTTCCAGGTGACCTCGCACCCAATCGGCGGTGTCGGGGTCGAGCGAGGCGGTCGGTTCATCCAGCAAAAGCAGCTCGGGCTGGTTGATCAGCGCTTTCGCCAGTGCGACGCGGGTCTTCTGTCCCGCGGAGAGCTTCCCGTTGGCGCGGTCGATGAAATCGCTGAGGTCGAGATCGTCGGCGAGCTTCGCAATGCGGTCCGCGAGATGATTCACCGCATAGAGCTTGCCGAAGATGGTGAGGTTCTGCCGCACCGTGAGCCGCATCGGCATGTCGACATAGGGGCTCTCGAAATTCATCCGCCCCAGCACCGCAGCGCTCTCCTCGGGCATGCGATGCCCGAGCACCTCGACGCGACCGGACGTCGGCAGCACCAGACCCATGATCATCGCGATGGTCGTGGTCTTGCCGGCGCCGTTGCCGCCCAGTAGGCCGGTGATGCTGCCGCGCGGCAGCGAAAAGGAGATATCGTCGACAGCAAGAGTCTGCTTGTAGACCTTGACGAGGTGCTCGACCGCGATCGCCGCGGAGGAAACGTGCTCCGCGACAGTCGGCCGACTTGAAGCCTTGTCATTCTCGGTCATGCTGGGCCGTTCTTCTGCTATTGCAGCCGATAGCGCAAGGCTTGTAATCGGAGTGGTTCCGCAGGCCCAGCGTTTGTGATCGAGAAGGCACCGCCACATTGGCCGATATGACCGAAATTGCCGCTTCCGACTTTCGCCCCGCGCAGCGGCATATCCGCCTCGACACCATCCTGCGGCTGCGCTGGCTCGCCGTGCTGGGCCAGCTCGCCGCGATCTTCATCGTGGCGCAGGGGCTGGAGTTCAACGTCGAGATCGTCCCCTGCGTCAGCATCATCGCACTGTCGGCCGCGCTGAATCTCGGCCTGCAGACCGTTGCCAATCCGATGCGGCGGCTGGAGCCGATGCAGGCGGCCGGCCTGCTGGCGCTGAACATCGTGGAGCTGGCGGGGCTGTTGTTCTTCACCGGAGGCCTGCAGAACCCGTTCTCGTTCCTGTTTCTCGCGCCCGTGCTGATCTCCGCGACGGCGCTGCCGGCCCGCTTCACCTTCGGCCTCGGCCTGCTCGCTGTCGCCTGCGCCTCGGTGCTGTTCTTCTTCCACCTGCCGCTGCCCTGGGATTCCGACGATCCGCTGGTGCTGCCGCCGATCTATCTGGTCGGGGTCTGGCTCTCGATCGTGCTCGCCATCGGCGTCACCAGCCTCTACTCGTTCCAGGTGACCGAGGAGGCACGCAAGCTCGCGGACGCGCTGGCCGCGACCGAGCTGGTGCTGACGCGCGAGCAGCACCTGACCCAGCTCGACGGCCTTGCCGCTGCGGCCGCGCACGAGCTTGGCACACCGCTCGCGACCATTTTCCTGATCTCGCGCGAGCTGGAAAAGACGGTGAAGGATCCGGGCTTTGCCGCCGACCTGAAGACGCTGCGCGAGCAGACCCAGCGCTGCCGCGACATCCTCAGCAAGATCACCCAGCTGTCTTCCACCGGCGCACCGTTCGACCGCATGAAGCTGTCGGAGCTGATCGAGGAGGTGGTGGCCCCGCACCGCGATTTCGGCGTCGAGATCAAGGTGCGGATCGCGGTGGCCGCGGTCGCCGAGCCGGTCGGCTCGCGCAACCCGGCGATCCTCTACGGCGTCGGCAACATCGTCGAGAACGCCGTCGATTTCGCCCATACCACTGTCGAGGTGAACGCCTGGTGGAACAAGGACACGATCGAGCTGCTGATTTCCGATGACGGCCCGGGCATTCCGCCCGATATCCTCAACCGGATCGGCGAGCCCTATCTGTCGCGGCGGCGTACCCTGGATGACGGCGGTGGCGAACGGCGCGGCCTCGGCCTCGGCGTGTTCATCGCGCGCACCCTGCTCGAACGCACCGGCGCCAAGGTCTCGTTTACCAACCGGATCTTTCCGGAACACGGCGCGGTGGTCCAGATCACGTGGCCGCGAGACCGTTTTGAGGCTATCGAGACGGTCGAAGAAACAATAGGATAGACCGCGACCTTGCGTCGCACGCGAGGCCCGATCGACCATTGGCGGCCTTGGCGCCGCCCGATTGCGGCGCCATATGTAGATGTGCAGGAGAGAGGACAAAACCTTGAACGCCATCGCCGAACTGAATGAACAGGCCGACCGCTCACTTCTCATCGTGGAGGACGACAAGCCGTTTCTGGAGCGCTTGTCGCGCGCGATGGAGACCCGCGGCTTTGCGGTGACGTCGTGCGACACCGTCTCGGACGGCCTTGCGCAGATCGGCAAGGCAGCGCCAGCATTCGCGGTCGTCGACTTGCGGCTCGGTGACGGCAACGGCCTCGACGTCGTCTCGGCGCTGAAGAAGAAGCGTCCGGATGCACGCGCGATCGTGCTGACCGGCTATGGCAACATCGCCACCGCCGTGACCGCGGTGAAGATGGGCGCGATCGATTATCTATCGAAGCCCGCGGATGCCGACGACGTGGTCGCCGCGCTGCTCTCAACCAGCGCGGAGAAATCCGAGCTGCCGACCAACCCGATGTCGGCCGACCGCGTGCGCTGGGAGCACATCCAGCGCATCTACGAGATGTGCAACCGCAACGTCTCGGAAACGGCGCGCCGGCTCAACATGCACCGCCGCACGCTGCAGCGCATTTTGGCGAAGCGCGCGCCGAGGTAACGGTGTCGTAGGGCGGCCGCGTGCCCCGGACGCTGCGCAGCACGAAGTAATGCGTTGCGGCGCCGGCGCCCATGCCTCAGCTTGAATCGCCGCTTTCCGGGTCCCGGCTCTGCGCAGCAGCGCGGCGTTGCAGGCGCATCCGGGACACGAACCCGGCCTACCCCCAGAAATCCGCGTGTCCCTGCGGATCGACCAGGCGGTTGATCCGCAAGGCCGCTGCCATCCCGAAACGCACCGTCATCTGCTTGCGCGTAGCGGCGGCGAGCTTGTGCTCGGGTGCTTCGCAATGCATGTGCGCGCCGTAGGCGTCGGCGATGATCAGGCCGGTGTCTTCAGGAAAAATCTCGCAGGGCAGATCCTGCGTGAAGGCGAAGAACAGCCGGTCGCAATGGGCGCGGTATTCGTGCCATTTCTGGTCGGCGCGCAAATCCTCGACCGACGATTTGATCTCGACGATCCAGATCTCGCCGCGCTCGTTCAGCGCCACGAGATCGGCACGCCGGCCCGACGGCAGCGGCAATTCGCTGATGCAAGAGAAGTCGAGCGAACGGAGCAGCCGCGCCGTGCCGCGCGCGATAGCGAGCGCCGTTTCGGACTGGCGACGGTCAGGCGGCGGCACGAGGGTGATGCGGGCGGTGTTGTCCATGGGCGGAGGATAGCCGATTCCATTTCGCCCGTCATTCCGGGGCGCGCGCAGCGCGAGCCCGGAATCCATAACCGCAGGAAGCGGTTGTGGAGCGAAGGCGGCAACTCAGAATCTTCGCCAAACTCAATCCTGTGGCTGGGTCCCGGGCTCGCGCCAAGTAGCGCGCCCCCGGGACGACAGCAGTGTGAGGCGCGGGAACCTCCCCTTCCCCACGCACTTATCACGCAGCCGCCGTACCTCGGCGGAACCAACGGCCGCGCGCGCATGATCGACGATCTCTGGTACAAGAACGGCGTGATCTACTGCCTGTCCGTCGGCTCCTACATGGACGCCGACGGCGACGGCGTCGGCGACTTCAAGGGGCTGTTGCGCCGGCTCGATTATCTGCACGGGCTCGGCATCACCACGATCTGGCTGATGCCGTTCCAGACCTCGCCCGGCCGCGACGACGGCTACGACGTCGCCGACTATTACAGCGTCGATTCCCGCTACGGCACGCTCGGCGACTTCGTCGAGTTCGCCCATGGCTGCAAGCAGCGCGGCATCCGCATCATCATCGACCTCGTCGTCAACCACACCTCGGATCAGCACCACTGGTTCAAGGAAGCGCGGCGCGACAAGAACTCGCCCTATCGCGACTGGTATGTGTGGTCGGACAAGAAGCCGGCCGGCGCCAACAAGGGCATGGTGTTTCCCGGCGTGCAGAAATCGACCTGGACGCGCGACAAGGAGGCCGGCGCGTATTACTTCCATCGCTTCTACGACTTCCAGCCCGATCTCAACACCTCGAACCCGCATGTGCAGGCCGAAATCCTGAAGATCATGGGCTTCTGGATCCAGCTCGGCGTCTCCGGCTTCCGCATGGACGCGGTGCCCTTCATCATCGCCACCAAGGGCGCGGAGGTGAAGAAGCCGGTCGAGCAGTATGACATGCTGCGCGCGTTCCGCGAATTCCTGCAATGGCGACAGGGCGACGCCATCATCCTCGCCGAAGCCAACGTGCTGCCGAAAACCGACATGGAATATTTCGGGCGCGACGGCGACCGCATGCACATGATGTTCAACTTCCACGTCAACCAGCATCTGTTCTACGCGCTGGCTTCGGCCGACTCGCGTCCACTGGCTAAGGCGCTGAAGGCGACCAAGCCTCGCCCAGCCTCGGCGCAGTGGGGCCTGTTCCTGCGCAATCACGACGAGCTCGATCTCGGACGATTGACCAAGGCGCAGCGCGAGGTCGTGTTCAAATGCTTCGGACCCGACAAGGACATGCAGCTCTACGACCGCGGCATCCGCCGCCGCCTCGCGCCGATGCTCGGCGGTGACCGCCGGCGGCTCGAGCTCGCCTACAGCCTGATGTGCACGCTGCCGGGAACGCCCGTCATCCGCTACGGCGACGAGATCGCGATGGGCGACGATCTCTCGCAGCCCGAGCGCAATTGCGCGCGCACACCGATGCAATGGTCGACCGAACCGCATGGCGGCTTCACCAAGAGCGACAAGCCGGCCTGCCCTGTCATCGACGGGGGACCCTACGGCTTTCCGCACGTCAATGTCGCAAAACAGCGGCGCGATCCCAACTCGATGCTGAACTGGACCGAACGCATCGTGCGCATGCGGAAAGAAGTGCCGGAGGTCGGCTGGGGCGACTTCACGGTGATCCCGATGCGCGATCCCGCCGTGTTCATCATGCGCTACGACTGGCGCAACAATTCGGTGCTGTTCGTGCACAATCTCGACGAGAAGCCGCGCGAGATCGCGTTCTCGGCAGGGTTATCGGGCGAGGCCGGCGCGCATCTGATCAATCTGCTCGCGGAAGACCACAGCCACGCCGACAAGCGCGGCCAGCACCGCGTCGTGCTGGAGCCGTATGGCTATCGCTGGTATCGCGTCGGCGGGCTGGATTATCTGCTGAAGCGGAGTGATATCGACGAGAACACGGCGCGGGGGAAGAAGCATCCGGGGTAGGTCGAGGTGCCGTAATTTGCTCCGCCGTTTCAACGGTCCATTGCGAGCGCAGCAAAGCAATCCAGAATCATTCCGCGTTGACCGTCGGGATTGCTTCGCTGCGCTCGCAATGGCGGGGAGATAGCGGTGGCCCTCTCCTCGGCCGTTCTCTTGGCGAAGGCCGAGATCAGGCCGGCGGCTGCACGAGCACCCCTTCATTCCCCCGCAGATCCAGCACACCCTCCAGCCTCTCCCCCTCACGATCCAGGAACGTCGACAGCAAGATTTCGCTGCCGAAGCGGATTGCGCTGGTCGTCACGGCGATCGGCTCCGGGCCGAGATTGAGCACGACGATCACCGCCTTGCCGCCGGCGACGCGGCGATAGATCAGCAGGTCGCCTTGCGCGGCGATCGGGTGGTAGTCGCCGGCGACCAGCGGCGGGCAATTCTTCCGTAACGCGATCAGGCGCTTGTAGAGGCTGAGAATCGAGCGCGGATCGGCTTCGAGATTGGCGACGTTGTCGCGGATATGATCCTCGGGCAGCGGCAGCCACGGCCTCGCTTCCGAGAAACCGGCGAAGTTGGACGAGTCCCACTGCATCGGCGTGCGGCAGCCGTCGCGGCCGACGCCGATGCCGGGGACGTTTTTCTCGAAGGGATCGCGCACATCCTCCGGCGCGATCGCAAGCTGGTGCATGCCGATCTCGTCGCCGTAATAGAGCGTCGGCGTACCGCGCAGGGTCAGCAGCAGCATCGCGGCGACGCGGCCCTGCTCGGGGCCGACACGGCTCGCCACGCGCGGACGGTCGTGGTTGCCGAGCACCCAATTCGGCCAGGCGCCGCGCGGCAGTGCCTTCTCGTAATCCTCGACGATCGTCTCGATCGAGCGCGCGCTCCAGAAGGTCGAGAGCAGCGCGAAATTGAACGGCATCTGCGCGCCGGTGAGATCGTTGCCGTAATAGGCCATGAGGCGGTGCAGCGGCAGGTAGATCTCGCCGATCAGCACGCGGGCAGAATACGCATCGGTGACGCGCCGCATCTCGGCGATCACGTCATGCACCTCGTCCTGGTCGGTGGAATATTGCGTCAGGATCTTTTCATGCGGCGGCCGGCCCTCGACGTAATGCGGGTTCGGCGGATTGTCGCGAAACTCGGCGTCCTTGATCAGGTGCCAGATCACGTCGACGCGAAAGCCGTCGACGCCCTTCTCCAGCCAGAACCGCATCACGTCGTAGATCGCGGCGCGAACATCCGGGTTGCGCCAGTTGAGATCGGGCTGCTGGGCGAGGAAGGCGTGGTAGTAATATTGCCCCGTGGTCTCGTCGAATTGCCACGCGCTGCCGCCGAATTCGGACAGCCAGTTGTTCGGCGCGCTGCCATCGGGCTTGGGATCGCGCCAGATGTACCAGTCGCGCTTGGGATTGTCCCGCGAGGCGCGACTCTCGACGAACCAGGGATGCTGGCTTGATGTGTGGTTGGGCACGAGGTCGAGGATCAGCTTCAGGCCGTTGTCATGGGCCGCCGCGAGCAGCGCGTCGAAATCCGCCATCGTGCCGAACAGCGGATCGATACCGGCATAGTCGGAGATGTCGTAGCCGAAATCGGCCATCGGCGAGGGGAAGATCGGCGACAGCCAGATCGCGTCGACGCCGAGCGATTTCACATATGGCAGCCGCTTCAGAATGCCGGCGAGGTCGCCGACACCGTCACCGTCGCTGTCCTGAAAGGAGCGCGGATAGATCTGATAGAAGATGCCGTCGCGCCACCAGTTTTCGCCGTGAGCCATGTCGGAATGCCATCCAAAGACTGCCTCTCGCGCAAGAGAACGCGGGAGCAACGCCCCGGTTCAGATTGGCGAGCCAATTGGGACGGCCGTGTGACCTGTTCCCCGCGCCGGCGGGCGAATCTTTTGCTTGGCGGCATGGCAAAAATCGGCATTGTGGCGCCATGACCGAGCAAAATGACAACATGCCCAAGGCGGGCGCGATCATCGTCCCCGTGACGCTGTTCGAGCAGAACTGCACCATCATCTGGGACGAGCCGAGCAAGAAGGCCGTGGTGATCGATCCCGGCGGCGACGTTCCGAAGATCCTGGACGCGATCAAGCAGACCGGCGTCACCGTGGAGAAGATCTGGCTGACCCACGGTCATATCGACCATGTCGGCGGCGCGGCGGATTTGCGCGATGCACTGAAGGTGCCTATCGAGGGGCCGCATCAGGCCGACAAGTTCCTGCTCGACAACGTGGTCGAGAGCGGCGCGCGCTTCGGCATGACGGGTGTGCGTAATTTCGCGCCGGACCGCTGGCTCGAGGAAGGCCACAGCGTGTCGATCGGCGGCCTGTCGTTCGACATCCTGCACTGCCCGGGCCACTCGCCGGGCAGCGTGGTGTTCTTCAAC
Source organism: Bradyrhizobium sacchari (assembly GCF_002068095.1). Taxonomy (GTDB): domain Bacteria; phylum Pseudomonadota; class Alphaproteobacteria; order Rhizobiales; family Xanthobacteraceae; genus Bradyrhizobium; species Bradyrhizobium sacchari. Next base: position 580,029 of record NZ_LWIG01000001.1, read on the forward strand.
AAGGACTTGCGCTTTGCCCATGTCGGCGACGTCCTGTTCGCGGGCTCGGTGGGGCGCACGGACCTGCCCGGCGGCAGTCACGCCACGCTGATCAACTCGATTCTGACGAAGTTGCTGCCGCTCGGCGACGATGTCGGCTTCATCTGCGGCCACGGCGCCGGCTCGAGCATCGGCCAGGAGCGGATGACCAATCCGTTCATCACCGGCGAGACGTAGGCGCTTTCTTGCTTGAGCATGATCTGATCGGAAAACCGCTTCACACTTTGCGCTAGCGCGGCCCTTCAGGTCCGGATCATGCCCTATTCAGCAGCCTCGGTGAGCACGGGCTCGCCGAGGTTTCGCTCGCCCCATTCGCGGATCGCCGCGACGACGGGGACAAAGCTCTTTCCCTTCCGCGTCAGGCGATACTCGACCTTCGGCGGCACCTCGCCGAAATCCTTGCGGTCGATCAGGCCGCTCATCGTCAGCGCCTTCAATTCGCGGCTGAGCACGCGCGGGGTGATCTCGGCACTGCCTTCAGCGCCGCGCAGCAGGCCGCTCCTGATCTCGCCGTAGCGGCGCGGGCCGTCCTTGAGATCCCAGACAATGCGCAGCTTGTACTTGCCGCTGATCATCTTCTGAAACGCCGCAACCGGACAGGTGCGTGCGGGTGAAGTCTTTGCCATGTCGTTTCCTCCATGTGCGCGATGAGGATAGGAGCAACGGCGAAAAAGTCCATACTATCAATTTTGTCCGTACTTGCAGGATCGTATCCGGCGCGCAGATGATGACGCACATGACGAACAGGGAGCGTCACATGAAGCATTTCATGATCAGCTACCAATTCAAGAACGGCACAACCGAGGCCTGGCACCAGGAGATCGGCCGCTTCATCAAGGCGATCGACGGCGATCCGGAGCTGAAGGGGCGGATCGGTTATCGCGTCCTGAAGGCCCGCGACGACGGCGCCTATTTTCATCTTGCCAGCGTCAGCGACGATGCCGCGCAGAAAGCTCTGCAGTCCCGCGACTTCTTCAGGGCCTATCAGGAGATGACGCGAAAGGTCGCCGGCGGCGAGGTGACGGTGACGCCGATCGAGGTGATCGACGCGACCGGGTAGCCACGCACTGTGCCGTCCCGGACAAGCGTCAGCGCAGATCCGGGATGACGGCAGGATTTGTGTCGCTTGCGGGACGACGCGGGGCTACTTCATCAATCCCGCGGCGGTCAGCGCGCGGGTGATGATCTGGCCGAGATCGAAGCCGCGAGCCTGCTCGTGCTTCGGCTCGGCCGTCTGCTCGGCAACGGCAGAGCGGATCGAGCGGGCAAGATGCGGCGCGGGCGTCAGCGCCGGCTTTGCGGGCTTTGCCTCCGCCCTCTTCTTCGCGTCCGCAATCCATCCCGTCAGGCCGAAGAATTTTGCGATGTGATAGGACGAGGAGATGCCGGCCTCGATCAGGAACGCGCCTTCGATGCCGTAGCGCTGGTCGTTGTCGGCAAGGCCAAGCGGCGTGCCGTGGGCCATGTCGGTGATGGCGTAGGATTCGACCAGCGTCTCGCCGTCCTTGTTCCACCAGGCCTGGCGCGGATAGCCGTCGACATGGGTCTCCGCCATCGGCACCGCCGGCAGATCGTGCAGGTCGAGCCACTGCTTGACGATTTCGTTGGCATTGCCGGGATTGACGGTGCGGTCGGCGCTGCCGTGCCATACCGACATCTTCGGCCAGGGACCACGATGATCGGAGGCGTTGCGCACGAGATCGCCGAGCTCGCGTGCGGGCCGCGCCGGCGAATGAAACATGCCCTCCAGCGCCTCGCGCAGATTCGAGGCGATGCCGTAGGGCAGGCCGGCAATGACCGCGCCTGCGGCAAAAACTTCCGGATAGGTCGCGAGCATCACCGACGTCATGCCGCCGCCGGCCGAGAGGCCCGTGATGAAGACGCGCCGGGGATCGATGCGATGTGCCTCGACCATGTGCGCGATCATCTCGCGGATCGAGCGCGCCTCACCGCTATCCCGCGCGGTGTCTTCCGGATTGAACCAGTTGAAGCAGGTGTTGCCGTTGTTGATGCGCTGTTGCTCGGGCATCAGCAACGCGAAGCCGTAATGCCGCGCGAGCGTCGACCAGCCGGCGCCGAGATCGTAGGCCGCTGCCGTCTGGCCGCAGCCATGCAGCACGACGACCAGCGCGCGCGGCTTCTGCAACTGCGCCGGCACGAACGCGAACATGCGCAAGGCGCCGGGATTGTCGCCGAAACCGGTGACCTCTTGCAGCGGGCTGGATGAATCCGGGCTGCGGCCGAACTCGGCAAAGCGCAGACTGTCCAGCTTCGGCAGACGTCTCAACAATTCGACATTTCTGGCTAACGACACGGCAGCTTCCTGGTGGGCGACGTTCAACGTACAGCCCAACCAGATAGTTGCTGCATTGCGAAATAAAAAGGCCGTATGCTGTCGATCGCGCGAAAATCACTGGAAATTCAGCAGGAATCCGCACGTATTAACCGCAATGCCTCAACTTGATGCAGATGCGCGGCGCATCCACGTCAGAAATGCGGTGCAGATCATGATTAACGTCACAAACAACGCGAGCGAGACGAGAAATCCTGCGCGTGCTGATTGCAAAGATTCGATGGCAAAGAACACCGCGCCGATTGCGGCCACTCCGGCCGCATTTCCGATCTGTGCTGTCGTACCGTACATGCCGGAGGCCGAGCCTGCGGCGACAGGTCTTACCGTCGCGAGCACTGCACCTGATAACGGCGCCATCACGAGTCCCTGACCATAGCCGAAGATGATCATGGCGAGCGCAAGCGCGAGCGGTGTCGGCGCGTCAACGCAGAATGCAACAAGTGCAAGCACGCCAAGACCTGCGATCTGCAGCACACAGCCTTCGATCAGGACCTTGGTGCCGCGATGCCGCGCCCGCGCGCCACTGTGGCGCGAGGCCACGACGAAGGCGACCGCGAGCGGAACGAAGGCCATGCCGGCGGCGAGCGGCGGAATTTTCAGGCCGCGCTGCATGAATAGCGTCATGACCAGATAGAACGAGAGATTGGCGAGGAAAAAGAAGAACGCCGCGCCAAGGCCACGCAGGAAGGCGGTGTCCGCCAGCAGCATCAGATCGATCAGCGGCATGCCGCCGGCGCGCGCGACGCCATGCTCGAGCTTCAGGAATGCCAGCAGGATGGCGACGCCGATCACCATCACCGCCCCTAGCCACGGCGTCCAGCCGACATCATGACCGAACAGCAGCGGCCCGATCAGGCACAGCAGCCCTGCGAACAACACCACGCTGCCCTTGACGTCGAGCCGCGTGCCCGCCCGTCGCGGCACCGACGGCATGATGCGCCAGGCGGCCGCGGCGATGGCCAGGCCGCAGGGCACGTTGACGAAGAACACAGAGCGCCAGCCGGTGCCGGCGAGATCGAGCGTGACGAGGAGGCCGCCGAGCAGGAAGCCCGCGGCGCCCGCAAGCCCGAGCACGATGCCGTAGACGGCGAAGGCGCGGTTGCGCGACTCGTCGGTGAACAGCAGATGCAGCGTCGCCAGCACCTGCGGCACCATCAGTGCCGCGGTCGCCCCCTGCGCCAGCCGCGCGACGATCAATTCGACGCCGGATTGCGCAAGGCCGCACCACAGCGAGGTTGCCGTGAAGCCGAGGACGCCGACAAGGAAGATAGTCTTGGTGCCGTGGATGTCGCCGAGCCGTCCGCCGGTGACGACCAGCGTGGCATAGGCGATCAGATAGATCGCGATGACTGATTCGATCTGCGCCGGCGTCGCATGCAGGTCGACGGCGATGGTGGGAATGGCGACGTTCACGATGAAGGCATCGACGCCGAACATGAACTGGGCCGCGACGACGATGGCGAGCACCCACCAGCGGCGGGTCGAATCGATCGGCTTTGTGACGGTTTGATGCATCTTGGCGCTAACCTTCGGCGATTCAATTGCAGGCAAAACTCGCAGATCGCCGTCATCCGCGCGATTACCTCGGAGGTAGGACGTGCTTTCCCCTTGCCGCATTGGCCCGATTGCTGCATGTCGGTTCCCGCTGGATTTGCAGGGGTTCGGAAGTCTTCCGATGTACGACTACGACATGGTGGTGATCGGATCGGGCCCCTCGGGGCGCCGGGCCGCGGTGCAATGCGCCAAGCTCGGCAAGTCCGTGCTGGTGGTGGAGAAGGGCCGGCGGGTCGGCGGCGTTTCCGTCCACACCGGCACCATTCCCTCGAAGACGCTACGCGAGACCGTGCTGAACCTGTCGGGCTGGCGCGAGCGCGGCTTTTACGGCCGCTCCTACCGGGTGAAGCAGGACATCGCGGCCAGCGACCTGATGACCCGGCTGCAGAAGACGCTCGATCACGAGGTCGAGGTCTTGGAGCATCAGTTCAGCCGTAACCTCGTGCGCACGGCCAACGGGGAGGCGCGCCTGGTCTCGCCGCACGAGGTCGCGATCACCAGTGCGATCGGCGAGACCAAGACCGTGTCCGCCGCCTTCATCCTGATCGCCTGCGGCACGCGGCCGTTCCGGCCCGACTATGTGCCGTTCGACGGCACCACCGTGCTCGACAGCGACGAGATCATCGAGCTGCCAAAGCTGCCGCGCAGCCTGGCTGTGATCGGCGCCGGCGTGATCGGCGTCGAATATGCCACCATCTTCAGCGCGCTCGACGTTCCCGTGACGCTGATCGAACCGCGGCCGACCTTCCTCGATTTCATCGACAAGGAATTGATCGACGAGTTCATGCATGAGCTGCGCGACCGCAATGTCGCGCTGCGGCTCGGCTCCAAGGTCACCTCGATCGAGAAGACGGCGCAGGGCCACATCGTCACGCATCTGTCCGACGGTCGGCACGTCACGACGGAAATGCTGCTGTTCGCGGCGGGNCCGCCTCAATCTCGAGACCGCCGGCATCGCCGTCGACCATCGCGGCCGTATCACGGTCGATCCGGTGACCTTGCAGACCAGCGTGCCGCACATCTACGCCGCCGGCGACGTGATCGGCTTTCCGAGCCTTGCCTCGACCTCGATGGAGCAGGGCCGCGTCGCCGCCTGCCATGCGCTCGGCATGGAGCCCCTGGCGCCGCCGGAATTCTTTCCCTACGGCATCTATTCGGTGCCGGAGATCTCGACCGCCGGCCTCACCGAGGAAGAGGTGCGCACGCGCGGCATTCCCTACGAGGTCGGCATCGCCCGCTTCCGCGAGACCTCGCGCGGCCACATCATGGGGCTGAACAGCGGCATGATGAAGATGATCTTCTCGACCAAAACGCGCCGCCTGCTCGGCGTGCATATTCTGGGCGAAGGCGCCACCGAGCTGATCCATATCGGCCAGGCCGTGCTCAACCTCAAAGGCACAATCGACTATTTCATCCAGAACACGTTCAACTATCCGACGCTGGCGGAAGCGTACAAGATCGCCGGGCTGGATGCGTGGAACAGGATGACGCGGTGATCTTTCGCCCGAGGCCGGAATTCAAACGCAGTTTGAATTCCGAGTGAGGGGGAGTCTCCGCGGGTCGTACGCCCATTGCAATGACGCCTTCTCAACACGTCATTGCGAGCGCAGCCAAGCAATCCAGAATCCCTGCGCGAAAAGACTCTGGATTGCTTCGCTGCGCTCGCAATGACGGTTGCAGCACCTCGGAAACACAATGACCTCCGTTCTCGCGGAGAGAAGCCCCTCACCCCAACCCTCTGCCCGTAAGAACGGGGAGAGGGAGAAGAGGCAGCGTCAGCGCATGCCTGCATTCCACTGCGCGGGACATCACGCGATTGCGTTCGCTTTCGCCACCACGTAGCCTGATCGCTTCAACAAACAGAAAATTCAACCGGAGAGAACGCCATGGCGCGCCTGAAGTTCGGAGCCTTCCTTGCCCCGCATCACCCGATCGGGGAGCATCCGATGCTGCAGTTCCGGCGCGATCTCGACCTGGTCGAGCAGCTGGATGCGCTCGGCTATGACGAGTTCTGGTGCGGCGAGCACCATTCCTCCGGATGGGAGATGATCGCTTCGCCCGAGATGTTCTTGGCCGCAGCCGGCGAGCGCACCAAGCGGATCAAGCTCGGCACCGGCGTGGTCTCGCTGCCCTATCACCACCCCTTCAACGTCGCCCAGCGCATGGTGCAGCTCGACCATATGACCGGCGGCCGCGCCATCTTCGGCTCCGGCCCCGGCGCGCTGGCTTCCGACGCGCACACGCTCGGCATCGACCCGATGACGCAGCGCGACCGCCAGGACGAGGCGATCGGCGTGATCCGCCGCCTGTTCAACGGCGAGCGCGTCACCGCGAAGAGCGACTGGTTCACCATGAACGATGCCGCGCTCCAGATCCTCCCCTTGCAGGAGGAGATGCCGTTCGTGGTGGCCTCGCAGATCTCGCCGTCAGGCATGACGCTCGCCGGCAAATACGGCATCGGCATCATCTCGCTGGGCTCGATGACCACGCAGGGCCTGATGTCGCTGCAACAGCAATGGCAGTTCGCCGAAGACGCCGCGAAGAAGCACGGCACCAAGGTCAACCGCGCCGACTGGCGCGTGCTCTTGACCTTCCACATCGCCGAGAGCCGCGAGCAGGCCCGCAAGGAGGCCGGCGCCGGGCTGATGCGCTGGCACAACGAATATAATGTCGGCACGCTGCAACGGCCCGGCCTGACCGCATTCTCCTCGCCGGATGAGGCCGTGGACAAGACCGCCTTCGTCGAAGGCGCCGCGTCCACCATCGGCACGCCCGAGGACCTCGTCAAAACCATCAAGAACGTGATGCAGGTCTCCGGCGGCGTCGGCGCCATCATCGGCTTCGTGCACGACTGGGCCAATCCGGAAGCCACGCGCCGGAGCTGGGACATGGTGGCGCGCTATGTCGTGCCGGAGATCAACGGCTACATCGACGGCCTGCGCAGGTCGCAGAAATTCGTGATCGAGAACCGTGCGATCTTCGAGCGCGCGGGCCAGGCCGTGATGGCCAAGATCATGGAGAACGAGAAGGCCGCCGAGGCGCTGAAGGTGACCGGCCCGGGCCGCGTCGCGATTCCCGCGGTCAACGCTCCGGACCTGCAGAAGGAAGCGGCAAAGCGGTAGGCGGCCTCTGTCGTTCCGGCCTACTGCGCAAATGCGCACGGTGGCCGGGATGACGATGGCGTGATTGCGCGCAAGACGACCCCGATGTGCTATGCAGGCCGGGTCAGCCTACCGGAGCAATCCTCATGTCGATGCAGAATGTCGCCCCTGCGCTTCCGTTCACCGCCCCCAAGCGCAACGAGCTGACGCACATCCCCGGCGACGAAGGCTGGCCGATCATCGGCAAGACCTTTCAGGTGCTCGCCGACCCCAAGGGGCATATCGAGGCGAACGGCGCCAAATACGGACCGGTCTACCGAACGCATTTTTTCGGCGAGACCAACGTCGTGCTGCTCGGGCCCGAGGCCAACGAGCTCGTGATGTTCGACCAGCAGAAGCTGTTCTCCTCGACCCATGGCTGGAACAAGGTGCTCGGCCGGCTGTTTCCGCGCGGGCTGATGATGCTCGATTTCGACGAGCACCGGCTGCATCGCAAGACGCTGTCGGTCGCGTTCAAGTCCGGGCCGATGAAATCCTATCTCGGCGATCTCGATCGCGGCATTGCCGCGCGTGTCGCACAATGGAAGGCCAGGCCCGGCGAGATGCGGCTTTATCCGGCGATGAAGCAGCTCACGCTCGATCTCGCCGCGGCGTCCTTCCTCGGCGCCGATATCGGCCCGGAGGTCGACGAGATCAACCGCGCCTTTGTCGACATGGTCGCAGCCTCCGTCTCGCCGGTTCGCCGCCCCCTGCCCGGCAGCCAGATGTCGCGAGGGGTGAAGGGACGCAAGCGCATCGTCGCCTATTTCCGCCAGCAGATCCCGCTCCGCCGCGGCAATCACGGCGGCGACGATTTGTTCTCGCAGCTCTGCCGCGCCACCCACGAGGATGGCGCGCTGCTGTCCGAGCAGGACATCATCGACCACATGAGCTTCCTGATGATGGCCGCGCACGACACGCTGACCTCCTCGCTGACCTCCTTCATCGGCGAGCTCGCCGCCAACCCGGACTGGCAGGACAGGTTGCGCGCGGAGGTCCTGGCGCTCGGGCTCGCCCCTGATGCGCCGAGCAGCTTCGACGATCTCGAAAAGATGCCGCTGTCGGAGATGGCATTCAAGGAAGCGCTGCGGATCAAGCCGCCGGTGCCCTCGATGCCGCGCCGCGCCATGCGCGATTTCACCTTCAGGGGCTATATGATTCCCGCCGGCACCGCGATCGGCGTCAATCCGCTCTACACCCATCACATGAAGGACATCTGGCCCGAGCCGGACCGCTTCGATCCCTTGCGTTTCACCGAGGAAGCCCAGCGTGGCCGCCACCGCTTCGCCTTCGTGCCGTTCGGCGGAGGCGCGCATATGTGCCTCGGCCTGCACTTCGCCTATATGCAGGCCAAGTGCTTCGCGCGACACTTCCTGCAGAACATCGAGGTGTCGCTGGAGCCGGGCTACAAGCCGGACTGGCAGATGTGGCCGATCCCGAAGCCGCGGGACGGGCTAAGGGTCAGGGTGAAGGCGGTGTGAATTAGTCCACCGTCATTCCGGGGCGCACGAAGTGCGAACCCGAAATCTCGAGGTTCCGGGTTCGATGCTTCGCATCGCCCCGGAACGACGACAGATCATCCGTCCCTACGTCCCCTGATCAAATGCCTTGCGCAGCGCCGACAAGCCCTGCTGCTGCTGGCTCCAGTTGCGGCCGCCGGTCATGGCGCCGTCGATGACGAGGTCGTGGCCGTTGATGAAGCTGGATTCGTCGCTGGCCAGGAACACCGCGGCATAGGCGATGTCGTCGGGAAGACCTGCGCGCGGGATCGGTTGCGCGGTCTTGTAGACCTCGCGCATCACCGCGGGCGTCTTCTCCGCGGCATCGGTCGACAGCCCCAGCGCCTTGCCGAAAATGCCGGTCGCGATCGCGCCGGGCGAGATCGAGTTGACGCGGACGTTGGATTCGCCGAGCTCCATCGCCACGCATTTGGTGAGATGGATCACCGCGGCCTTGGCCGCGCCATAGACGATGGACGAGGAAAACCCGGCGAGGCGGCCGGCGATGCTGCCATTGTTGATGATGCTCCCGGACCCCTGCTTCTTCATATGGGGCGCGGCGTGCTTCATGCCGAGCATGACGCTGCGCACCAAGGTCGCCATCGCCGCGTCGAACCGTTCGACCTCGAGCCCCTCGATGCCGCCGGTCTGCGCCGGGCCGCCGGCATTGTTGAACAGGCAGTCGATCCGGCCGAACTTCTCCACCGCGAGGGCGATCAGCGCCTGCATCTGCGCTTCGACGGTCACGTCGGTCTGGCGGAAAACGCAGTCGGCCCCGAGCTGCCTCGCCAGCGCCTCGCCTTCCGGTATGCGCCGCCCGGCGATCACAATTTTGGCACCTTCGGCAACGAAGACTTCCGCAGTCCGCAATCCGATCCCGCTCGTCGCGCCCGTGATCACCGCCACCTTGCCGTCCAGCCTGCCCATGGAATGTCCCTGCTTTCGAACCCCTTGACGCCAAATGGCGAACACCGATCGACGACGGCGCCGCGACAGAAGGCGCCGCGACGGTCACTATTCCTGCCCGCTTCCGACAAGGCAAGCTTTGCTTGCGCGTCCGACATGCGTAACATTCAAGGCGGATGCACGTCGCAACCGGGCTGCGCATGGAGAGGCTGATCGAGGAGTTCCGCAAGGGCTGGCAGGGCGTGGCACCTCCGTCGCTCGGCCTGAGCATCGCCTTTGCGATCGCCTGCCTGCTGGTTGCGACGCTGGCGCGCTGGGGCCTCGCGTATGTCCGGCCCGACGTCTACTTCACCCCCTATTTTCCGGCCGTGTTCTTTGCTGCCGCTTTCGGCGGTTTCCGGATCGGCATCGTGACCGCGATCGTCGGCGGCGTGCTCGGCGTCGTCGTGAATTTCGGCGATGCCTTTGCCGATCGCGCGCGCTTTGCCCTGCTGGCTCTGTACTGGGCGGTCTGCGCGCTCACCATCTGGGGTGTCGAGCACTATCGCACGCTGCTGATGGAGCAGCGCCGGATCTCCAAACGCCTGACCGAGGAGGAAGACTATCGCAAGCTTCTGGTCGACGAGCTCCAGCACCGGCTGAAGAACAAGCTCTCGACCGTGCACGCCGTGATTCACCAGGTGCTGCACGACCAGCCGCAGGTCTGGGCCCGGATCGATCCGCGGCTGCGCTCGCTGGCCACGACCGATGACCTGATCTCGCGGATCGACAAGGGCGGCTGCGACATCCGCGACCTCTTGATCGCCGAGCTCGGGCCCTACGGCCATGTCCGCTTCACCCTCAACGGCGACCGGCTGTTCCTGCCGCCGAAGCTCGCGGTCACGCTGTCATTGATGTTTCACGAACTCGCCACCAATGCGGGAAAATACGGCGCGTTCTCCGCGCCGCGCGGACTGCTGCAGGTGTCGTGGACCGTCAGCGGCGACCGCCTGACCGTCACCTGGGACGAGACCGAGGGTCCGAGCATAGGCAAAGTGTCGCCGCCTGGCTTCGGCACCAAATTATTGAAGTCCGCGCTCGCCGCCTTCGACGGCAAGACCGAGGTCTCTTATCTGGAGACCGGTCTGCATTGCATCATGCAATGCCGCATCCCCAAAGGCGGCTAGACTCGAAACAAACGAAAGAGAAGCGCGAAGGTCACGCACGCTTTTCGCGCGTGAGATTGACGCTCTGTTAATGACGATTTTCTGCGCGCCGCATCGCCGCAAAACATCCCCGTATTTCTCCGCACTGCTTAACCAAACTTAAGAGGGAACTGCGCATGATAGCGTGCATTGCAAAGGCGCGCTGAACCAAGAAGATTCATGACTTCTATGAACGACAACAAATATTCCGGCGCGAGTGAAGCCGAACTCGGATTTCTCAAGGAAATCGTTAGAATGCTGCCGGCCGGCCTGACGGTGCAAGATGCCCATGGCGAGCTTCTGCTGGTTAACGATGCCGCAGCCGCCCAGCTCGGCATGGACGGCAGCCGTCCCTCGCCTGATCTTGCGCCGCGCCGCGAAGCCTGCCGCAAGGCGCTGAGCGCCGGCCAGCCCGTCGTCACCGAGGAAGCGCTTCACGACGGCGCCGCGCGCCAGGTGCTGCTCACGACCCATCTCCCCGTTCGCCTCGCCGGACGCGAGCTCCTGATCTCCGCCTCCTCCGACATCACCGAGCAGAAGAATTTCGAGGACCAGCTGTTCCGCTCGGCCTATTTCGACGAGCTGACCGGCCTGCCCTCGCGCCGCGTGATCGAACATCGCGCCAACAGCCTGCTCGCCCGCGATCGCGAACGATTCGCGCTCGCCTTTCTCGATGTCGACAATTTCAAACACATCAACGACTATTACGGCCACGCGGTGGGCGATGCGCTGCTGGTCGAGCTGTCGAAGCGGCTCGGGCGGGACCTGCGCGATTCCGACATGCTGTCGCGCATCTCCGGCGACGAATTCCTGCTGCTGCTCTCCCCGATCCAGAGCCAGGAGGAAGTCGCCGAGTTCATGCAATCGACGCTGGAGCGGCTGACCGCGCCGTTCTTCATCGACCATTCGGAGGTCTTCGCCTCGACCTCGGTCGGCATCAGCCTCTATCCCGACCACGGCCGCAGCTTCGAGACGCTGCGGCAGAACGCCGACATCGCGATGTACCGCATCAAGAACAACGGCAAGGGACTGGCCGCGTTCTTCGACGCGAGCATGGAGCGCGAAGCGCAGGCGCGAATCAAGGTCGAGCAGTCGCTGCGGCTCGCCATCCTGGAAAAGCGCTTCTGCTGCGCCTTCCAGTCCAAAGTCGACATCCGCACGCAGGCGGTGAAGGGCATCGAGGCCCTGGTGCGCCTGCGCGACGACGAAGGTGTGATCCAGGCGCCGGGCTCGTTCATCAACCTCGCCGGCGAGCTCGGACTGATCGACGAGCTGACCCACCTCGTGCTCGCCGAGATCGTCAAGTCGATCGACCTGATCAACGACACCTTCGGCGCGGAAGCGACCATCAGCATCAACGTCGCCGCCAAGCAGGCAGGCAACCCCGAGTTCATGCGCAGCTTTGCGCTCGCCCTGGAGGAAACCGGCTTTCCCCAGCGCTTCATGATCGAGGTGACGGAAGACGCCTTCGTCGCCAAGAATCATTTCCAGGCCGAGATCCTGCCGATGTTCCGCAAGCTCGGCGTCGGCATCTCGATCGACGATTTCGGCACCGGCTATTCCTCGCTCTCGGCACTCGCCGACATCACGGCGGACGAGATCAAGATCGACCGCTCCTTCATCACGGACATCCACAAGCGCCCGCGCAGCCAGGGCATTCTGCGCGCGATCGAGTCCTTGAGCGAAGCGCTAGGCATGACGGTGATCGCCGAAGGCCTCGAATCCTTCGAAGAGCTGGCTTATCTGCAGGCCGCGACCAAGATCCGCTACGCGCAGGGCTATTATTTCTCCCGCCCGATCTTCCTGGAGGAGCTGAAGCTCGCAACACCGGTCTCCAGCGAAGCCCGCGCCAGCGTGGCCAGCCGCCCGATGCAGCAGAACCGCCAGGGCTATTCGCGGGCGAGCGGGTATCGAAGGTAGGCCTCGCCAATCTTCGCCGGGACGACACCGGGAAAGGCCGCACTTCCGTCGACCGATTCCCCCTTTGAAATTGCTGGCCTTTTGGTAATACACAGGCGGGCTTCCCGCGAGGCACGCCATGTCCGTTCCCACTTCTGCCGTCAGCGATCCCGCCTATCTCCGCGCCCGCGCGATGGTGACGCTGTTCGAGCGGCTGGAGAACCTCTGCGAGGGCGCGATTGCGATCGATCGCGGTGGGCGCGTGGTCTACGTCAACGAGAAATATCTGGCCTCGCTCGGCCTCAGGCATACCGCGGAGGCAATCGGCCGGCCGATCGAGGAGATCATTCCGAACAGCCTGATGCGGAAGGTGGCCGAGACCGGCGAGCCGATCCTGCTCGACATCATGGAGCTCGGCGGCGAGCAGCTCGTGGTGACGCGCATGCCGATCGAGGACGAGAACCGGAAAGTCATCGGCGCGATCGGCTTCGTGCTGTACGACCATCTGGAGAGCCTGAAACCCCTGCTCGCCCGCGTCGCGCAGCTGGAGAGCGATTTGCGGCTGGCGCGACGGCAATTGTCCAACGCCCGCGCCGCGCGCTTCACCTTCGCCGATTTCGTCGGCACGACGCCCGCGATCGCCCAGGCCAAGGAGCTCGCGGGCCGCGCCGCGCGGCAGAGCGTAACGGTGCTGCTCACCGGCGAGACCGGAACGGGCAAGGAAATGCTGGCGCAGGCGATCCACAACGCCTCCTCCCGCGCCGACAAGCCGTTCGTCAGCGTCAACGTCGCCGCGATACCGGAAACGCTGATCGAGTCCGAATTCTTCGGGACCGCGCCCGGGGCCTATACCGGCGCCGACCGCAAAGGGCGCGAAGGCAAATTCCGGATCGCCGACGGCGGCACGCTGTTCCTCGACGAGATCGGCGAGATGCCGCTGCAGCTGCAGGCCAAGCTGCTGCGCGTGCTGCAGGAGCGCGAGATCGAGCCGCTCGGCTCGGACAAGATCAGCAAGGTCGACGTTCGCGTCATCGCCGCGACCAATGTGGATTTGCGCAAACGTGTCAGCGATGGCGCATTCCGGCCCGATCTCTATTATCGCCTCAACGTGCTCTCGGTGGACCTGCCGCCGCTGCGTCAGTGCCTCGACGATCTCCCCGACATCTGCGCCCGGCTGCTCGACGACATCAGCGCGTCCGGCGACTACGTCAAGGCCAAGATCACGCCGAGCGCGCTCGCCGCGCTCGCCCGTTATGACTGGCCGGGCAATGTCCGCGAGCTCCGCAACATCCTCGAGCGCGCGCTGATTCTCAGCGATTCCGGGCGGCTGACCGGCGACGATTTCGTCCGCATCCTCCCCGTCGGCACCGAGGTCAGGCTTGCACCGCCCGCGCGCCCGGCCGCAGCGGTGGTGCCCTATGCCGAGGCCGAGGCGGAGTTCGAGAAACACACGCTCGAGCAGGCACTCGCTGCCAGCAACGGCCAGATCTCGGAGGCCGCCAAGATGCTGCGCATCTCGCGCGCGACCTTCTACAAGAAGCTCGCAAAGTTCGGCCTCGCCACGGGACCGGCCTCCGTCTGAGTTTCGAGACTCGCTTTGTCCAGAGTCTCGGATTCCTGACACGCGATCTCGCCGCGCTTTCCCGAAGCCTTTGCTGAATCTGCTGGGTTTTCAGCCAATTTGCGCAAAGCTGTGGCATCTGGCGCGGACCTTGCTCTTCGCTTTTGCACAATGACGCATGCTGCACATGCGCATTCGCAACCAGGGAGGACGCAAGATGAGTGAAGCGATCTCGGTCCATCAGCTTCAGACGAGACAGCCCTCGCACGTCACGGTCGCCACCGCGAGCCTGATCGGCACGGCGATCGAGTGGTATGACTTCTTCCTCTACGGCACCGCCGCGGCGCTGATCTTCAACAAGCTGTTCTTTCCGACCTTCGACCCGATGATGGGCACGCTGCTGGCGTTCGCGACCTACGCGCTCGGATTCATCGCGCGCCCGCTCGGCGGCGTCGTGTTCGGGCATTACGGCGACAAGATCGGCCGCAAGACCATGCTCTATCTGACCTTGCTGATCATGGGCGCGGCGACCGCGGCGATCGGCTTCCTGCCGACCTACGAGACCGCCGGCATCTGGGCCGCGATCCTGCTCGTCACCTGCCGGCTGATCCAGGGCTTCGGTCTTGGCGGCGAATGGGGCGGCGCAGTGCTGATGGCGGTCGAGCACGCGCCCGCGGACAAGAAGGGTTTTTACGGCAGCTGGCCGCAACTCGGCGCGCCGCTCGGCCTCGTGCTCGGCACGCTGGTTTTCTCCGTGGTATCGGCGATGCTGACCGACGCGCAGCTCTATGCCTGGGGCTGGCGCATCCCGTTCCTGTTCTCGATCGCGCTGGTACTGGTCGGCCTGTGGATCCGCTTCACCATCGCGGAATCGCCGGAGTTCCAGAAGGTCAAGGACACCAAGCAGGAAGTGAAGATGCCGATCCTCGAGGCAATCAGGATGTATCCGAAGAACATCCTTCTCGCGATGGGCGCGCGCTTCGCCGAGAACGGCTTCTTCTACATCTACGCGACCTTCGTGCTCGCTTATGCCACGCAATCGCTCGGCATGAACAAGCAGGACATGCTCAACGGCGTCTTGATCGGCGCGGCGATCGAGACCTTCACCATCCCCGCCTTCGGCGCCCTCTCCGACCGGCTCGGGCGGCGGCCGATCTACATCTTCGGCGCGGTGTTCTCGGCGCTGATGTCGTTCCCGCTGTTCATGCTGCTCGCAACCAAGAACCCGCAATATGCCTGGATCGCGATCGTGCTCGGCCTCGCCGTCGGCCACGCCGCGATGTACGGGCCGCAGGCGAGCTTCCTGTCGGAGCTGTTCGGCACCAAGGTACGCTATAGCGGCGTCTCGCTCGGCTACAACCTCGCCTCGATCTTCGCCGGCGCGCTGTCGCCGCTGATCGCGACGGGATTGATGACGGCCTACGCGCCGGCGACCTGGCCGATCTCGCTCTACATGATCGCGCTGGCGCTCATCACCGTCGTCTCGGTCTATTTCGCCACCGAAACGCGCAAGGTCGCCCAGCCCTGAACGGGCTGAGCGCGGCCCCCGCGACGCCGGAGCGGCTGGTCGCCAGCCGCTCCACGCGATACGAATAGAGGCAAACGAGAAGAACGGGCATGCGGTCCGCAACAGACATGGGAGGGAATGCCATGAGCCAGCATCCTGCCTTGCCCTATTTGCGCAATGCCGAGAAGGGCAAAGTCGTCACGGCGGCGGAGGCCGTGATGCTGATCCGCGACGGCGACACGGTGGCCACCGGCGGCTTCGTCGGCATCGGCTTCGCCGAGGAGATCGCAATTGCACTGGAGGAGCTCTATCTTTCCAACGAGGGCGACGCGCCCTACACGCAAGGCAAGCCGCGCAACCTGACGCTGGTCTACGCGGCCGGCCAGGGCGACGGCAAGCATCGCGGCCTCAACCATTTCGCGCATGAAGGCCTGGTCCGGCGCGTGATCGGCGGACACTGGGGCCTTGCTCCCAAGCTGCAGCAGCTCGCTATCGCCAACCAGATCGAGGCCTATAACCTGCCGCAGGGCGTGATCACGCACCTGTTCCGCGACATCGCGGCGCGCCGGCCGGGCCACGTCACCCGCGTCGGCATGGGCACCTTCGTCGATCCCCGGCATGGCGGCGGCAAGCTGAACGCACGAACCACCGAGGACATGGTGGAGCTGATCACCCTGCGCGGCGAGGAGTGCCTGCTCTACAAAACGTTCCCGATCAATGTCGGGATCATCCGCGCCACGACCGGCGATCCCGACGGCAACCTCACCATGGAGAAGGAGGCGCTGACGCTGGAGGCGCTCGCCATTGCCATGGCGGCGCATAATTCCGGCGGCATCGTCATCGCCCAGGTCGAGCGCGTCGCCGAAAGCGGCAGCCTCAATCCGCGCCAGGTCAAGATTCCCGGCATCCTTGTCGACTGCGTCGTGGTGTCGAGGCCCGAGAACCACTGGCAGACCTTCGGCACGCAATACAATCCGGCGTTCTCGAGCGAGATCCGCGTCCGCGCCGCCTCCCTGCCGGCGATGCCGGTCAGCGAGCGCAAGATCATCGCCCGGCGCGCCGCGCTAGAACTCAAGGCCAACAGCGTCGTCAATCTCGGCATCGGCATGCCCGAAGGCATCGCCTCGGTCGCCAATGAAGAACGGATCATCGACCTCATCACGCTGACGGCGGAGCCGGGCGTGATCGGCGGCATCCCCGCAAGCGGAATCGATTTCGGCGCGGCGATCAACACCCAGGCGGTGATCGACCAGCCCTATCAGTTCGACTTCTACGACGGCGGCGGTCTCGACGCCGCCTTCCTTGGCCTCGCCCAGGTCGACCGCGCCGGCAATCTCAATGTCAGCAAGTTCGGGCCGAAGCTTGCGGGGGCCGGCGGCTTCATCAATATCAGCCAGAACGCCAAGGAGGTCGTCTTCGTCGGCACGTTCGGCGCGGGCAAGCAGCGCATCGCGGTGAACGACGGCAAGCTCGTCATTCTCGACGAAGCCAAGTCACGCAAGTTCGTCGACAAGGTCGAGCACGTCACCTTCAGCGGTCCGTTCGCCGCCGCGCGCAAGCAGCGCACGCTTTATGTCACCGAACGCTGCGTGCTCGAGCTCAGGCCGGACGGGCTCGAGCTCACCGAAGTCGCGCCCGGCATCGACATCGAGCGCGACATCCTGCGCCTGATGGACTTCAAGCCGCTGATCCCGCGCGACCCTGCCCTGATGGACGCCCGCATCTTCCGCGACGGCCCGATGGAGCTGCGCGAGCGCCTGCTCACGATCCCGCTCGACCAGCGCTTCACCCTGGACGAGCAGCAGAACCTGTTCTTCGTCAATCTGGAGCGTTACCCGCTGCGCAGCAAGGCCGAGATCGACACCATCGCCGCCATCGTCGAGGCGAGGCTCGCACCGCTCGGCCGCCGGGTCTACGCCATCGTCAACTATGACAATTTTTCCATCCTGCCGGAGCTGATGGACGACTATTCGGCCATGGTGCGCAGCCTGGTCGACCGCTTCTATTCCGGCGTATCGCGCTACACCACGTCGGGCTTCCTGCGCATCAAGCTCGGCGAAGCCTTGCAGAAGCGCGGCGTCGCGCCGCATATTTTCGAGAGCGCGGAGGAAGCGCAGTCGGATCGACGTCAGGCCGAGGGGGCCGCCGTATCGGGCACGGCGCGGCAAGCCCAAAAATGATGCATGCTCGAAAAGAGCCGACACGCTCGGCCAGAGGTTCAATTGCAATGTTCGTAGTGTTGTGCAAATCGCTGTTGCCGAGAAACGTTGAATCGGGAGGGACCATCGTGCGTCGATCATTCATCATAACAACAACCATCCTTGCTCTTGCCGCGAGTACCTCCGCACGGGCCGACGACCTCAAGGTCGCGCTGATCTACGGCAAGACCGGTCCACTGGAAGCCTATGCCAAGCAGACCGAGACCGGCCTGCAGATGGGTTTCGAATACGCCACCAAGGGCACCATGACGCTCGACGGCCGCAAGATCGTCGTCATCACCAAGGATGACCAGGGCAAGCCGGACCTTTCCAAGGCCGCGCTCGCGGAAGCCTATCAGGACGACAAGGCCGACATCGCGATCGGCACGACCTCGTCGGCTGCGGCGCTGGCGATTCTCCCGGTCGCCGAAGAGAACAAGAAGATCCTGATCGTCGAGCCCGCCGTCGCGGACCAGATTACCGGGGAGAAGTGGAATCGCTACATCTTCCGCACCGCGCGCAATTCCTCGCAGGACGCGATCTCCAACGCGGTCGCGATCGGCAAGCAGGGCGTCACCGTGGCGACGCTGGCACAGGACTACGCCTTCGGCCGCGACGGCGTCGCCGCCTTCAAGGAGGCGCTGGCCAAGACCGGCGCGACGCTCGCTGCGGAAGAATATGCCCCGACCTCGACCACCGACTTCACCGCCGTCGGCCAGCGCCTGTTCGACGCGCTCAAGGACAAGCCGGGCCGCAAGATCATCTGGGTGATCTGGGCCGGCGCGGGCAATCCGCTGGCAAAACTGCAGGACATGGATCCGAAGCGTTACGGCATCGAGCTCTCCACCGGCGGCAACATCCTGCCGGCGCTCGCCGCCTATAAGGGCCTGCCCGGCATGGAAGGCGCGACCTATTACTTCTACGACATCCCGAAGAACCCGGTGAACGACTGGCTGGTCGCCGAGCACCAGAAGCGCTTCAACGCGCCGCCGGACTTCTTCACCGCGGGCGGCTTCGCGGCCGCGATGTCCGTCGTCGCCGCCGTCACCAAGGCGAAGTCCACCGACACCGAGAAGCTGATCACGGCGATGGAAGGCCTGGAGTTCGATACGCCGAAGGGCAAGATGGTGTTCCGCAAAGAAGACCATCAGGCGCTGCAGAGCATGTATCACTTCAAGGTCAAGGTCGATCCGAACGTCGCCTGGGCCGTGCTCGAGCCGGTGCGCGAGCTGAAGATCGAGGACATGGACGTTCCGGTCAAGAACAAGCGGTGATCGCTTCACCTCTCTCGCGTGCGGGAGAGGCCGGGACAGGGTTCTCACCTCTTGGGGGTTCTCGCCCGCGGAGACACCCTCTCCCCAGCCCTCCCCCGCAAGCGGGGGAGGGAGCGCAGCGCGATCGCAGATACAGCTCCATCCAAACTCGATCGAAACATCGGATGTCTCTCACTCTTGAAACCCGCGACCTCACCATCCGCTTCGGCGGGCATGTCGCGGTCAACAACGTCACCTGCAGCTTTCGCCCGGGCGAGCTCACCGCCATCGTCGGGCCGAACGGCGCCGGCAAGACCACCTATTTCAATCTGATCTCGGGCCAACTGCGCGCCACCAGCGGCAGCATCCTGTTCGACGGCACCGACATCACCCAGCACTCCGCGCCGCTGCGCACCCGTGCGGGTCTCGGGCGCGCGTTCCAACTGACAAATCTCTTTCCGAACCTCACCGTGGAGGAGAACGTCCGCCTCGCGGTGCAGGCTGCCAGCGGCACGCATTACGACATGCTGCGGCCCTGGATGGTGCGCGGTGATCTCATCGCGCGCGCCGACGCCATCCTCGACCAGGTCGCGCTCGGCAATCGCCGCGGCGTCGCCGCGACCGCGCTGTCGCATGGCGACCAGCGCAAGCTCGAGGTCGCGCTGATGATCGCGCTGGAGCCGAAGGTTTTCATGTTCGACGAGCCGACTGCCGGCATGAGCATCGACGAGGTGCCTGTCGTGCTCAACCTGATCGCGCAGCTCAAGCAGGACAGGAGCAAGATCATCCTGCTGGTCGAGCACAAGATGGATGTGGTGCGCTCGCTCGCCGACCGCATCATCGTGCTGCATAACGGACAACTCGTTGCAGATGGGCCGCCGGCCGAGGTGATCGCCTCGCCGATCGTGCAGGAAGCCTATCTCGGCGTCGCACCCAAGAGCACTGCAGAGAGCGCAGCATGAGCGATCTGTTGAAACTCTCCGGCGTGCACACCCATATCGGGCGCTATCACATCCTCCAGGGCATCGATCTCACTGTGCCGCAAGGACAGGTCACGATGCTGCTCGGCCGTAACGGCGCCGGCAAGACCACGACGCTGCGCACCATCATGGGCCTGTGGCAGGCCTCATCAGGCGAGATCACCCTCGCCGGCGAGCACATCGAGAGCCGCACGACGCCTGACATCGCGCGGCGCGGCGTCGGTTACGTGCCGGAGAGCATGGCGGTGTTCTCCGACCTCACGGTGAAGGAGAATCTGGTGCTCGCAGCCCGCGACGGGCCGCTCGATGATGCCCAGCTCGACTGGATCTTCGGCTTCTTCCCGGCGCTGCGCCGGTTCTGGCTGTCCCGCGCGGGAAGCCTCTCGGGCGGGCAAAAACAAATGTTGTCCATCGCCCGCGCGATCATCGAGCCGCGCAAGCTGCTGCTGATCGACGAGCCGACCAAGGGGCTGGCGCCGGCCATCGTCATGGCGCTGATCGAGTGCCTGAAGGAGATCAAGCGCAAGGGCGCGACGATCCTTCTGGTCGAGCAGAATTTCTTTGCCGCCCGCGAGCTCGGCGACAGCGTGCTGGTGATGGACAACGGCACCATCGTTCATCGCGGCGAAATGGCGGCGCTCGCCGCCGACGTGCCGCTGCAGGAGCGGCTGCTCGGCCTGAGCCTGGAGGCGCATCAGTGACTGACCTTGCCGCAAACGATCCGCTGCCGAAGCCGAAGCGCGACATCGCGCCGGTGCTGCTGCCGATCGCACTCGCCCTGCTGATGATCCCGCTGATCGGATCGACCAGCTCCTGGCTGACCTTGACCGCCGCGAGCCTCGCCATGGGCATGATGATCTTCATCATGGCTTCGGGCCTGACGCTGGTGTTCGGCCTGATGGACGTGCTCAATTTCGGCCACGGCGCCTTCATCGCCGTCGGCGCCTATGTCGCAACCCTGGTGCTGGCGCCGTTCGCGGCGTCGATCCAGGCCGATTCGCTCTGGATGAACCTCGCGGTGCTTGCCCCGGCCGCGCTGCTCTCGATGGCCGTCTCCGGTGCGCTCGGCCTGATCGTCGAGCGCGTGCTGATCCTGCCGGTCTATGGCCAGCATCTGAAGCAGATCCTCATGACCACGGGCGGGCTGATCGTCGCCGAACAGACGCTCTATGCACTGTGGGGACCCCAGATCATCCCGATGCCGCTGCCGGCCTCGCTGCGCGGCTCCTTCATCCTCGGCGATGTCGCGATCGCCAAATACCGCGTGCTGGCGATGCTGATCGGGCTCGCCGTCTTCATCGCGATCCAGCTCGTGCTCAACCGCACCAAGCTCGGCCTCCTGATCCGCGCCGGCGTCGAGAACCGCGAGATGGTCGAGGCGCTCGGCTATCGCATCCGCCGCCTGTTCCTCGGCGTGTTCATGACGGGATCGGCGCTGGCCGGCCTCGGCGGCGTGATGTGGGCGCTCTATCGCGAGCAGGTGCACGCCTCCATGAGCGACGACCTCACCGTCTTGATCTTCATCGTCGTCATCATCGGCGGCCTGGGGTCGATCGGCGGCTGCTTCATCGGCGCGATCCTCGTCGCCATGGTCGCCAATTACGGCGGCTTCCTGGTGCCGAAACTCGCCCTCGTCTCCAACATCCTGCTGATGGTCGCCATTCTGATGTGGCGGCCGCGCGGCCTCTATGCGGTGACCAGCCGATGATGATCCTCTCCGGCGATCCGCCGCGCAGCCGCGTCCTCACGCTCCTCCTCGTCCTCATCATCCTGGCGCTGGCGGCGACGCCGTTCCTGTTTCCGGGCGCCAAGGCGCTCAATGTCGCGGCCAAGATCTGCGTGTTCGCCGCGCTGGTCGCGTCCTACGACCTCTTGCTCGGCTATACCGGCTCGGTGTCGTTCGCCCACACGATGTTCTACGGCATCGGCAGCTATGCCGTCGCCATCGCGCTTTACGGCATGGGTCCCAATTGGACCGCGGTCGCGACCGGCATCGTCATCGGCCTGCCGCTCGCGGCCCTGCTCGCGCTCGCCATCGGCCTGTTCTCGCTGCGGGTGGCCGCGATCTTCTTTGCCATGATCACGCTCGCTGTCGCCTCCGCCTTCCAGGTGCTGGCCTCGCAGCTGTCCTGGCTCACCGGCGGCGAGGACGGGCGCAGCTTCCAACTGCCCGAACTGCTCCGGCCGGGCACGGTGCTGATCTCGAAAAACATGTTCGGCTTCGAGGTCAACGGCCGCATCCTGACCTTCTATCTGGTGTTCGCGATCTCGGCCCTGATGATCCTCGGGCTGCTGCGCGTCGTGAACTCGCCGTTCGGGCGCGTGCTGCAGGCGATCCGCGAGAACCGCTTCCGCGCCGAGGCGCTCGGCTTCCGCACCGTCTTCCATCTGACCTACGCGAACTGCCTTGCGGCGCTCGTCGCCGCCAGCGCCGGCATTTTGAACGCGCTGTGGCTGCGCTATGCGGGTCCCGACACCTCGCTCAGCTTCTCCATCATGCTGGACATCCTGCTGATGGTGGTGATCGGCGGCATGGGCACGATCTACGGCGCGATCATCGGCGCCACCATCTTTATCCTCGCGCAAAACTATCTGCAGTCGCTGATGGGCGTTGCCTCCAAGGCCGCCTCGGAAGCCGGCCTGCCGCTGCTGCCGGGCCTCCTGCATCCCGACCGCTGGCTGCTGTGGCTCGGGCTGCTCTTCATTGCCAGTGTCTATTTTTTCCCGACCGGCGTGGTCGGACGATTGCGCCATGGCGGCGGCAAGAAAACTGCAGACGCCTCGCATTAAGCATTGATTAATGATGCAGCGCAGCGGCTGCCTCGGGCGCAATGCAACCGCGACGTGCTTCGCGCCCAGCGGCACGCGGCCGCGGCAGCGCAACCTGATTAATGCTTAGGTAACTGGTTTTCCTAAGGTTTGGGCCATTTGTGCGGTGTATTCGTGTTTCTCCAGGGAGGGGGAATGCGCCAGGTCTTTTCCACGATGGCAGCCGGAATGTCCCAAGCCGTGAAAAACGGCTGGGCGGCCTTGGCGCGTCGTGGCCCTGTTCTATGGTTGACCCTGAGCGGTGTGTTGCTGGTCGCGGGCATCTTCGCCGTGACCGCCATGGCCGTCGGCGAATTCCGCGAGCGGACCCTGGCCAATCGCGAACGCGAGCTGGAAAACACGGTGCAGCTGATCGCGCGGCACTTCGATCAGCAATTTGAAGACTCCGATGTCATTGCCGCCGATCTGATCGGGCAGATGAACCTGCCGGAGATCACCTCGCCCGCGATGTTCCGCGAGCGCATGTCGGGCCTTGCGGCGAACCAGATGCTGCGGAGCAAGGTCAGCTCCGTATCCTATCTCGGCGACATCGCGATCTACGATGCCGACGGAGAACTCATCAACTGGTCGCGGGCCCAGCCGCTGCCCAAGATCAATATTTCCTCGCGCACCTATTTCCAGACGCTCAGATCCGATCCGATGGCCGAGCCGGTCATCCTGGAATCGGTCCGCAGCTTCATCATCGGCAAATGGACCACGGTCGTCGCGCGCCGGCTCAACGGCACCGATGGCACCTTCTTCGGCGCGATGGTCCGGCGGATCGATCCGGACAGCTACCGGAACTATTTCGCATCCGTGGCGCTTGCCGAGGGCACGGCGATCTCGCTGTTCGACCGCGAAGGCAAGATGCTGGCGCGCTACCCGCATGTCGAGGAGCTGATCGGCAGGAGCTTCAAGGATGCACCGCTGATGCGGAAGGTGCTGGCCAGGGGCGGTCAGCACACGCTTCGCGTCACCAGCCCGATCGATCGCGAGGAGCGGCTCGGCTCGGCGGCGTCGCTGACGCATTTCCCGCTGGTCATCGTCGCCACCAACACCACGGCTGCGGCGCTTGCGGACTGGCGGCAGCAGACCAGCTTCATGGTCACCACAGCGGCGCTTTCGGCCGTTGTGATCGCGCTGATGCTCTATCTGATCATTCGCCAGATCAACCGCCAGAACCGCGAGGCCCAGGAGCGGATCGAGGCGGAACGGCTACGGCTCGACACCGCCCTCAACAACATGTCGCAAGGATTGGTCCTGTACGACGCTGCCGGCTACATCGTCACTTGCAACCGCCGTTACGCCGACATGTTCGGCCTCTCCCACGACATCATCAAGCCCGGCTGTCACATCCTCGAGGCGATGCATCACCGCAAGGAACGCGGCATGTACGACGGCGACGTCGAGAAGTTTTGCGCCGACCTCATGAGAGGCGTCGCCGAAAGCAAGGTCGCCACGCTGACTCATCAGCTGGCCGACGGCCGCGCCTTCCAGGTCATCAACACCCCGCTCGCGCAGGGCGGGTGGGTCGCTACCATCGAAGACATCACCGAGCGTCGCAACCTGGAACAGGAGCGCGATCGCAACTACACTTTCTTGCGTGAGATCATCGACCATATCCCGTCGCGAATCTCCGTGAAGGACGCCCGCACGCGGCGCTACCTCCTGGCCAACCGGGTGGCCGAGGAACAGCTCGCCGAATCCACCGGGACGATCGTCGGCAAGACCGCGTTCGACCTCTACCCCACGGCGACCGCCGAGATCATCACCCGGGACGACGACAGGCTCCTGCAGTCGCCGGACGGACTATTCCTCGATGAGCACATCTGGAATACCCCGACCGTCGGACGGCGCTACATCACATCGCGGCGGATCGGCATCCGCGACAAGTCCGGCGAGCCGCGCTTCATCATCAACGTCGTCGAGGACGTCACCGAGCGGCGGCGCGACCACGAGAAGATCGCGCACATGGCGCATTACGATGCGCTGACCGATCTGCCGAACCGCACGCTGTTCCGCGAGCAGATCGAGCGCGAGCTGGCGAAGGTCGCGAGCGGCGCGCAGTTCGCGCTGCTCTATATCGACGTCGACGAGTTCAAGGGCATCAACGATTCGCTCGGCCATCACGTCGGCGACGAGCTGCTGAAGGCGATTGCGACCCGCCTGCGCGGCTGCCTCAAGAAGGCCGATCTGATCGCGCGGCTCGGCGGCGATGAATTCGCGGTGATCCAGACCGCGGTCCAGTCCTCCGCTGACGTGCTGTCCTTCGTGACGCGGATCTACGAGGCGATCCGCCAGCCCTATCACTGCCTCGGCCACCAGCTCTCCACCGACGCGAGCATCGGCATCGCGCTGGCGCCGCAGGACGGGGCCGATCTCGACCAGCTCATCAAGAATGCCGACCTCGCAATGTACGGCGCCAAGGCTTCAGGCCGCCGCACCCACCGCTTCTTCGAGCCGGAGATGGACGCCAGCGCCAAGGCGCGCCTGACCATGGAGCAGGACCTGCGCCAGGCCCTGGTGAACGGCGGCTTCGAGATCCACTATCAGCCGCTGGTCGATCTGCGCTCGGGCGAGGTCTCGGGCTGCGAGGCACTGCTGCGCTGGCGGCATCCCGATCGCGGCATGGTGTCGCCGGCGGAGTTCATCCCGATCGCCGAAGACACCGGCCTGATCAACGAGCTCGGCGACTGGGTGCTGCGCATGGCCTGCAACGAAGCCGCGACCTGGCCGGCGCATATACGGGTTGCGGTCAACGTCTCGCCGGTGCAGCTCAAATGCGACACGCTGGCGCTCAGGATCGCCAGCGCGCTCGCCGCCTCGGGGCTCAGTCCCTCGCGGCTCGAGCTCGAGATCACCGAGGCCGTGCTGATCCGCGACGACGAGGCCGCGCTCTCGATCCTGCACCAGCTCCGTTCGATCGGCGTGCGCATCGCGCTCGACGATTTCGGCACGGGCTATTCCTCGCTCAGCTATCTCAAGCGTTTCCCGTTCGACAAGATCAAGATCGACCGCTGTTTCGTCGCCGACATCGCGGAAACGAGCGGCGCACCCGTCATCGTTCAAGCCGTGGTGAACATCGCCGCCGCCAGCAACATGACCACCGTCGCCGAAGGCGTCGAGACC
Organism: Bradyrhizobium sacchari; assembly: GCF_002068095.1. Taxonomy (GTDB): domain Bacteria; phylum Pseudomonadota; class Alphaproteobacteria; order Rhizobiales; family Xanthobacteraceae; genus Bradyrhizobium; species Bradyrhizobium sacchari. Next base: position 606,039 of record NZ_LWIG01000001.1, read on the forward strand.
GAGGCCCAGCGCGAGATGCTGCGTAACCTCGGCTGCACCCAGATGCAGGGCTATCTGTTCAGCGCGCCGAAGCCGGCCACCGAGGTGCGAAAACTGTTTGGCCGCGGTGATGCCGCACCCGTGGCCGCGGTGGCCTGAGATGGCGAAGCCGGGCAAGCCGTCGGCCAGGGCCGCCGACACCGCGAATTCCTGTGCCGCAACCGCGCCATCCGCGCCGAAACGGTGCCGGCCGCGTCGCGGCCCTCGGCCGGGCGGCGGTTCCTGGCCCTTTCCGGCGCAAATCAGCCCAGCGCATCGCGACGAGAAGCGGTTGCCCACCCCGCGCCAATCGGCTAAATGACCTCCATTAGCACCCGTAGCTCAGCTGGATAGAGCGTTGCCCTCCGAAGGCAAAGGTCACACGTTCGAATCGTGTCGGGTGCGCCATTTGCGTACGACGGCGCCCGGCGCGCCCGTCCAGTATCCTTCGCCGATTTGATCCTCAGTTTTGCTTCGGCAAGGTATTTACGCCCTTGTCATTGAGGCATTTCTTCTTGTCTTTGTCCAAAAGACATCCCGGCCCTGGCGCCGATACAGGAAGCGGCTGTTTTTCTATGACCGCGGGTGTTGTCGTGGGCGCAGCTTCGATCGCCGATGACGTTGGTTTCAAGATCCAGCTCACAGCAATCGTATACGCACCGGACTGAATGGTCTCCTGACCGCTTATGGAGCCTGTCGAGGGCAACGGAATGTCTGCGAAGTTCAATTCGGCGAGGTCGCTCCCGAGGATTCTCAATCTGCCGTTATTCTTTGTCAGGGGTGCAAATATGCTGCGGATATCGATCGTCGTGTTCGCCTCGGCCAAGAAGCGCAGATGGATGTTGTAAGTCTTGTCCTTTGTGTTCACGCTGATCTTGGTGCCGCAGAAATCGTTGGTGTCGTTCGTCTTTTCGAGAACGGGAAGGGTAGCATCTCCGGCGATCTCCCCGTTGATGTCGAACCAGCCTTTGACGGAATCCAGCTCTCTTCCTTTGAGGCGGTCCCTCACGCGGACATAGCCACTCCCAACGCACCCGTGCTGATTGCGCACATCCGCAACGAACGGTGTGTTGAAATCGACAAACCTCGTCAAATCAGGTTTCACGGTCGCCGTCGGCGGCTTGAAGTTTTTCGCGCTCGCCAGCGCCGCCGATTGCGCGCAAGCCTGCATTTGCCGCTCGCAGGCAGCGGATTCCCCGCAGGCCTCGAATTTCTGTGCGCATGCAGCTATCGCGTTGCCCATCCCGGCCATATCCGTTTTGGTCAGGCCGCTCTGCGCGAGCATGGCGTCGGCCGCTTTATTTTGGGCTTCCAAGTCCTTCTGGACCATGCCGTTGTATTCGGTTGCCACCAACGGAATTTCCACGTGGGCCTCGCGGCTATAGTCGAAATCACGCCAGGGCTTCGCTTCCTTACCCTGAAAAGACTTGTTCGGATCGTCGTGATGACCGGTCACCTGGACCTTTACATCCAGAATTCCTGACTTGGGGAGATCTTGTGCCGTGGCGGAAAGGGACATCAAACCCGTGAAAACAAGGCTCAGCGCTGCGCGTTGCATGTATCCTCTGATGCTGATGATTTGTGCTGTCGAATGAATGCCAAAAGCGACATCGCTCAGACCATGCGAACGCTTCCGGCCGCTAGTCAGTGCCGGACATCACACTCAACGTGGCCGCGGTTGCCGCGGGATGGCATGGGCGTCCGCACAATTGCTGACCGCCGCGGGACCTTGCTCGGATGACAGCAAGAGCGGCCCCATCGCGAGGGCGAGCGCAATGGCCAACGACTGATCTTGCGAGACCTCGGGAACGATTCAGGTCATCCTGAGACCTTGAAGGTCGAACCCGCACAGATGGGCGCGACTCAACCGGCGCTCACGTCAGCATCGCGATGATCGCCTGGATCTGGTCGGAGGCGGACGCCACCAGCCCGTCATAGGACGTCTGACCATGCGCGGCAGCCTTCAGGATTGATTCGGCGACGGCTGCTTTCAGGCCGAAGACCGATTGATGGGCCGGCACGCTCGCCATCACGGTCTCGAGTGCCCGGCGCATTGTCTGAACGAGCTCGAAGCTGTACTGCATGGGCTGTCCTCCGCACGCCCATATGGGACCAGATCCCAAGGCTTGCCACTCACAAGGGCGAGATTGCTCTTTGAACCCGTCGAGACTGAACGCCTCAATTCAAACGTCAGATGGCCGCATTGGGCACGCCGGAAAACGCGACTGCGGCGACGACGAACAACGACACCTGACGCATCCATCACCTCGCGCTTCGCTTTGCGTGACTGTATCATCCCTGCATGAGCGATTCCGACACGGTGACGGGCGACGCCTCGCCCGTGCGCAAGATCATCCATATCGACATGGATGCTTTCTATGCGTCCGTGGAGCAGCGCGACAATCCGGAGCTGCGTGGCAAGCCGGTCGCGGTCGGAGGCTCCGCCGAACGCGGCGTCGTTGCGGCCGCGAGCTATGAGGCGCGCAAGTTCGGCGTTCGCTCGGCGATGCCGTCGGTGACGGCGCGGCGGCAATGCCCCGACCTGATCTTCGTCAGGCCGCGCTTCGAGGTCTACAAGGCGATCTCGAGGCAAATCCGCGAGATCTTTGCCGAGCACACGCCGATCATCGAGCCGCTCTCTCTCGACGAAGCCTATCTCGACGTGACCGAAAACCTGCAAGGCATCCCGCTGGCGCGGGACATCGCCTTGCTGATCCGGAAGAAGATCAAGGCCGAGACAGGCCTCAACGCCTCGGCCGGCGTCTCCTACAACAAGTTTCTGGCCAAGCTTGCCTCCGATCATCGCAAGCCCAACGGCCAGTTCGTGATCTCCCCGGAGATGGGACCTTCCTTCGTCGAGACGCTGCCCGTGGGCAAGTTCCACGGCATCGGTCCGGCAACGGCTGCGAAGATGAACGCGCTCGGCCTGTTTACGGGCCTCGACATCCGCAACCAGTCGCTGGAGTTCATGAACGCGAATTTCGGCAAGTCGGGTGCGTATTACTACTGGATCTCGCGCGGCGTCGACGAGCGGCCGGTCCGGGCCAACCGGATCCGCAAGTCGATCGGGGCGGAGACCACCTTCTCGACCGACCTCGACGCATTCGACGCGCTGGTCGCCGAGCTCAAGCCGCTCGTCGACAAGGTCTGGCGCCATTGCGAGACGACCGGCAACCGCGGCCGCACCGTCACCCTGAAGATCAAGTTCGCCGACTTCGAGATCATCACGCGCAGCAGGTCGGTCCCGGCAGCGGTTGCCGGCCGGGACGAACTGGCGCGGCTGGCTTGTGGCCTGCTCAAGGTCGAAATGCCGCTGCCCAAGCGCGTCAGGCTACTGGGCGTGTCGCTGTCCTCCCTGCAGGACGGGGACGATGCCGAGCCGCAGCTCACTCTGGGCATCTGAGCGAGGCTGATGGTGACGGATTTTGTAAATCCGTCACCGACGAAAGTGCCGGTCCTGGCGGACCGATCAATGCTTCATCTGCTCGAATACCACGATCACGCCGGTTGGCTCGGGCTCGTGCGCCATCAGGCGCGTCAGGTCCGAATCGCTCCAGTCGGCGAGACTGACGACCTCGCCGCTCTGGCGGTCCGCTCCGAGTGATGGAGTGGGTTCGAGCACCTTGAGGCCCATCTCGTCGACGAAGAAGGTGTGCTCGCCGAACATGCTGTTGAGCTGCGGCATGGCGGGATGCTCGTCGGGCAGCACCTGGGCGCCGAGTTGATGAACGGTCTGCTTCACCTGTTCGGTTGTTAGCTTCATGTGCTGCTCCGTTGCTGTCCTGTCCGGGTTCATCGGCGTGGGCCAGAACGGGCGTTCCCTGCGCCTGCGCCGCCTGGCTTCCCTTCCGAACAGGTGCTTCGCACAAATGTTCCTGCGAAATGCATTTCGTGATCGTAAGGTTCATCTGCCGCGCCTGCGGCACGAGATCGCCACACGATGCACACGATCCGGCGTTGACGGCGCTATTCGGCGGCTTCGGTAACCTGCTAGTCGCTGCGGTTCTCGCCGACCGACAGCGCGCAGATGCGTGACAGATATGTGTAGGGCAGCCCGGTCTCGTCGGCCCAGGCGTTGAACTGCGCCTGCACCTTGGCGAGATCGCCCTTGGACTTCACTTCCTCGGCAATGTCGAGGCCGGCATCGCGCAGACATGCGACGACGTCCTTGGAGGTGACGAAACCGTCCCAGCCGACGAAACGCAGCAGCATCTGGCCGGTGTTGCCGCCCAGGCGGCTGCCGCGCTTGGTGAGCAGGTCGAGCAGGTCGATCTCGTTGGACGGCGGCCACTTCGCCAGAAACTTGCCGAAGCTGCCGTGCTCCTTGGCGATCTCCTGCACGAAGGCGGCGTTGTCGCGCACCGACATGATCTTGGCGCCGTTGCGCACGATGCGCGCATCGCGCAGCAGGCCTTCCCAATAGTCCTCGGGCTGGAAGCTCAGCTTGGCCGGCTGGAAGTGCAGGAAGGCGTCTTCAAAGCCGTCCCATTTCGCATCGATCACGCTCCAGGCAAAGCCCGCGCAGAACACCCGCCTGGTCATCTCGGCAAGGATGCGGTCGTCGCCGAGCCTCGCCAGCCGCTTCAGGTCGGGCTTGTCTGGCATCAGCTTGTCCAGCGCCTTGGGCCCGCCCTTGCGCTTCTCGGCGCGGGCACGAATGGTCTTGAAGGAGGTCATGTGGACACAAATGTTGAGGGGAGGCCACGACACCAGAATTCGACGATCCGGTCCAGTCCTCGCGTTGCCCCCTTGCGCTCTGCGGCGCGCCGCAGCATGCTGTCGCCCGCTGGATTGACGCGAAGGAGCGGCCGGGCTGGTCTGCTTCTTGCCTTATGCCGTTTTGGAATTCCCTGACATTTTTGATCTCTCGCCGACGGATTTTCCATGCGCTGCCTGGTCGTGGCCGACCTGCACTACTCATTGCCGCAGCTCGACTGGCTGGTCAGCGCGGCGCCGCAATTTGACCTCCTGATCTTCGCCGGCGACGCGCTCGACATCGGCTCGATGGTCGATTTTCGCGCACAGATCGTGGTGGTGAAGAAATACCTCGCGCTACTCGCCGCAAAGACCCGCGTGATCCTCTGCTCCGGCAATCACGACCTCGACGAACGCAATGCGGAGGGTGAAAAGATCTCGCGCTGGATCTCGGAGGTGCGCGAGCTCGGCATTGCCTGTGACGGCGACAGCCTCGCCATCGGCGACATGCTGTTCACGGTGTGCCCATGGTGGGACGGGCCGCTGGTCAAGCAGCGTCTCGTCGAGCAGTTGCGCGATGCCGCCGCGAGCCGCCCGCCGCGCTGGATCTGGGCGCATCATGCGCCGCCGGCGGATTCACCGACGAGCTGGGGCGGCAAGCGCTTCTTCGGCGATGTCGAGCTGGTGCAGTGGATCATGCAATACCAGCCCTCGATGGTGATCTCGGGCCATGTGCATCAATCGCCCTTCATCACCGATGGATCGTGGTTCGACCGGCTGGGCCAGACCTGGGTTTTCAATACCGGCCTGCAGCCCGGCCGTCCCCCGACCTACATCGTGCTGGATTTCGATGCGGACAAGGCGTTCTGGCTGGCGGCCGGCGAAGCGCAGTGGATCGACCTTGCCGCGCCGCTGAAGCGGCCGGCAGCTCCCATCGAGGCGGCGCCCGACTGGCTCACATCCTTGGATCGGATTGCCGATCCGAGCCTGGCGAGACCTCAAGCGGCGGCAGGTTGATCATGCTCTGCAGCACCTCGCCGACCATGGCCAGATGCGTGCCGTGGCCGGCATATTGCCGCTTGAGATCGGCAAGATAGGTGTTGGCGACGTTGAGCCGCTGCGCCAGCATCTTAGCGATCAGCAACGCGATGCCCGGCTCCTGCTTCAGGAACGAGGCGGCATCCTCGAACTCGTAGATGACTGAATCGGAGCAGGCGCGCACCGTCGCCGTATGTGGCAGGCCCAGCAGCACCGACATTTCACCCAGCACCGCGCCGGGCTCGGTGACGGTGGCAACCACCATTTCGCCCTTGAGCACCTCGAGCTTGCCTTGCATCAGCACGTAGAGATGGCCGCTGGTGCCACCCTCGGTGACGACGAGCGTGCCGGCAGCAACCTGCCGTTCAGTTCCGCCGGTGCAATAATCCAGGACTGCGCGCATCTTGCGAAAGCTCCCATCGCTGGGGGTACCCGCTCGATACTAGAGCACGATCCGTGCCAGGCCGCAAATCAACGCGGGTGCGAGAGGCGCTTTGCGAGGTGGACCGACTGCCAGTCTCCCAGCCCCGTATCGCTGAAGCCGGCCTTCTTGGCGAGGCCGCGCATCTCGGCATTGGTCCGCGCCGTCTCGCCGGCGATCATCTCATGGCCGAGATCGATGGCGCGCGTCTCCATCGCATTCATCATCTGGAAGCCGAGGCCCATGCGCTGGAAGGCATCGGCGACCGAGATGGCAAACTCGCCGTGCCGTGCGGCCGCGTCATATGCATAGTGCGTTTCGCCGATGATCCTGCGCTGTCCCTCCTGCCCGAACTCGGCGAGCAAGGTGAAATGATCGGGACGGCCGGCTTTCGCCACGCATTCGGCCGCGACGGAGGCGAGATCGGTGCGCGCGCCCATGAAGCGCTTGTTGCGCGACGTCACGGAGAGGCCGGTGAAATACACCGACAGATTCTCCACGTCGGATGCGCAGGCGGACCTGATGCGGACCATCCCATTCGCTTCGGCCAGTTCAAGCGGCCGGGCGACGGCTTCCGGAAACAGCTGTGGCATTGCGTTATGCTCTCGGCAGGTTGCGTGGACCGCACACCTAACCGAGGCCGCGTCCCTGCGGCTTGGACATCACTGCCAATCATGCGGCTGAAAACGAACAGCTCGCTTCCCCGGGCCGCACGTCACACACGCGAGAGCGAGGGCACCTCTTCGGGCAGGATCGCCTGCAGGCCGCCGAAGCGGCGCTCGCGGTTGTGGAAGGCGGCGAGCGCGTCGGCGAGATCGCCCGCCTCGAATTCGGGCCACATCCGCTCGGTGAAGTGCAGCTCGGCATAGGCGCCTTCCCAGAGCAGGAAGTCCGACAGCCGCTTCTCGCCCGAGGTGCGGATGATGAGATCGACGTCGCGCAAGCCGGCCTCGCCGGTGACGAGCTGGGAGAATGCCTCGCGGGTGAGACTGGTCAGCGCCGCCGCCTTGGCGGCCGCGTTGAGGATGGCATCGCGCGCGGAGTAGTCGACGGCGATGCGCAGATGCAGCGTGCTGCCATGAGCGGTCGCCTCTTCGGCGCGCGTGATCGCATTGGCGATGCCGTCAGGCAGCCGGTCACGGCGCCCGATCACGGAAAGACGCACGCCATTCTTCACGAGGCTCTGCACCTCGTTGGCGAGATAGAAGCGCAGTAGGGTCATCAGTGCGGCGACCTCGGCCTTCGGCCGCCGCCAATTGTCCGTGGAGAAGGCATAGAGCGTCAGCGTGCCGATGCCCTGCTTGGGCGCGGCCTCGACGATGCGGCGGATGGTCTCGACGCCGGCCTCGTGGCCGCGCACGCGCGACAGGCCGCGCCGCGTGGCCCAGCGCCCGTTGCCGTCCATGATGATGCCGACATGAAGCTTCTCGTTGCGGGACGTGATTTCACTTTGCATTGCAAAGTCTCCGGTCAAAAAAGGGAGGATCAGGTCGAGATGATGCCGAGGCGGCCGAGCGGCGGCGCCTCGCGGCCGGCGGCCTTCGCCGCGTCGCGCACCAGGCGCTCGAGCACGGCGAGATAATCGAGGAATCGGCGGCGGCCGGCCTTGGTCAGGCGACAGGTGGTGTGTGGGCGATTGCCCTCATAGCCCTTGGTCACCTCGACGAGGCCGCCTTCCTGGAGCACGGCGAGATGCCGGCTGAGATTGCCGTCGGTGAGGCCGCAGAGCTGCTTGAGGTCGGCGAACGCCAGCCCCTTCGGGTGCGCCATCAGCGAGGTCAGCAGCCCGAGCCTCGCCTTCTCATGGATCACGCGGTCGAGGCCTTCATAAGAAAAAGGCGCACTGTCAGTCTTCGACATCGTTGGCTCCGGACGCGAAAAACAGAATGGCCGCCATCACCGACTGCCCGATCACGAAAGGCAGCCCCATGGTCCATGGCGACAGCGTGTGGGTTCGGCTCGCGAGCACCACGACCGCGAAGCCCGACACGAAATACCAGGCCCCGGCCAGCGCGACGGTGCGCGGCAGCGAGCGGACCGAGGCGAAGATGCCGAGCGAGACCAGGATCTGCCACAGGCCCGGCAGCAGCCATAGCGTCTCGCTCGCGAACTTCCACATCACCACCGCGAGCAGCACGCCGGCAACGCCGGCCGGCAGGAACTGCTCGACCGCCTGGTAGATCATGGCATCGGCAAGACCGGAATGATGGCGCCGCGAGCGCGCGCGCATCTCGATCCCGATCATCAGGACCGACAGCACGGCGGCGATGAGCCAGCCGAAGAAGAAGCCGAGCGGTTCGCTGGTCGGATCGCCAAGCAGCAAGAATTGCAGGATCGCGGTGATGAGCGCGACGGCGCCGGTGGCCGCCATCGTCGCCGGGCCATAGCCGCGAAACGCGGTGCCCGCCGCGATCTGGCTGCGGATCGCCACGATGTCGGCCAGTGCCTTGTCGAGATCGCGCATCGGCAACGCCAAAACCTCGCTCCGCCCGGATTTGCGAAGGCGAATGCCCTCTTACTTTGTATTGCAAAGTATATCGGATTGCAAAGCAATGGCAAGGCCCATGTCGCCCGCTAAGAGATTGCCTCGATGGGACAACTGTCGGTTGCACGACACCTTCTTCCGCGGATAAGATGGATTCGAAGGATTCGGGAGGAAGAAGTATGTGGCGTAAGTCATTTGTTGCCGCGGCTCTGGTGCAGGTGATCATCGCGGGCACCGCGAACGCGAAAGGACCGTTCGGCAGCGTCAATGTCGGCAACTGGATTGGCGGCGCCTTCAGCAACGACGAGACGGGCACCTTCTCCCATTGCGCGGCGACGACGCCCTATGCCAACGGTGTGATCCTCGTCGTGAGCCAAAATGCCGCCGGCACATGGTCGCTCGCCTTTGCTAGCCCCAGCTACCGCTTCAACAAGGGAGAGAACGCGGCGATCGACGTGACCTTTGACGGACAGGAGCAGGCCAGGCTGTACGCCACGGCATATCAATCCAACATGCTCACGGCCATCATGCCGCTCAATGTCGTGCGTACGTTTCAGAAGGCGAGCCTGATGGTGGCGACAGCCGGCCGCTCCGTCCTGAATTTCGATCTGACCTCGACCGGGCCGGTGATCGCCGCCTTGGCGAACTGCGTGACCAGGGTGAAAGCCGACGGGCTCGAAAAGGCTGGTGATTTCACCAAGGGAGCAGCCAAGCCGGCGGCCACGGCAGAGAAGCAGGCGTCACCGCCGGCCAGCGGTAAACCTGCGAAGGCCAAGAGCGGTACCGGCTTCGTGGTCAGCGCGAACGGCCACGTCGTCACCAACAACCATGTGATCGACGGCTGCGTCGGCGACATCAAGGGCAATCTCACGGGCGAAGCCCCGCTGGTGTTGCGCGTCGTGTCGAGCGATGCAACCAACGATCTCGCTCTTTTGCAGGCGCCGTCGACGGTGACGTTCAAGGAGTTTGCCCGGATCCGGGACCGTTCGATCCGCTCCGGCGATTCCGTCGTCGCGATCGGTTTTCCCTATCACGGGCTGCTGAGCTCGGACTTCACCGTGACCACCGGTATCGTGAGCTCACTCAGCGGCATGCGCAACGATTCGCGTTTCCTGCAGATCAGTGCGCCTGTGCAGCCCGGCAACAGCGGAGGCCCGCTGTTCGACACCACCGGACAGATCGTCGGCGTGGTCACGGGAAAGCTCGACAGCCTGCGAATCGCAGTCGCGACCGGCAACATTCCCGAAAACATCAACTTCGCCATCAAGACCGGCGCCTTGCGCGACTTCCTCGACAACTCCGTGGTGCCCTATCAGACCGCCGAGCCGAAGAGCGAACTCAAGACCACCGATATCGCCGGCAATGCCCGGCCGTATACGATGCTGATCTCGTGCAACGCGACGGAACAGGCGGACGCGAAGCGGTGAGGAGGGCGCCCTCCGCGCCTCACCTCGGATGTCGTCGTCCCGGCGAAAGCCAGGACGACATTGAGGAACCGACCGCTCCCCTCACCCGTGGCAGCACATAGCCTTCGCCGCCTGCGGCTCATACTCATCGCGGAGACGGACCCAGTCCATCGGATAGGGCAGGCCGTCCTCGTGACGGCCGAGCGGGGTGAGATCGAGATACTGATAGGCGGCGTTCATCATGTCGAGGCCGCGGGCGAAGCAGGAATAGGTGTGGAAGACCTCACCGGCCTCGTTGCGATAGAACACGCTGATGCCGGGCAGCTCGGGCCCATAGATCGGCGTGGTGCCGAAATTGTACATCGGCTTGCCGGTCGCGATCTCGTCCGGCGAGAACGTCACGCCGAAGTCGCGGTTGAAATCGTTGTCGCCTGAGGAGACCCAGTCGAAGGTCCAGCCCATCCGCGTCTTGAAGGCCTCGAGCTTTGCGCTCGGTGCGAGCGAGACCGCGGCCATGGACGTGTCGCGCGCGGCCAGATGCGGCACCATGCGCTCGTACCCATCCGCCCAGAACGAGCAGCTCTTGCAGGCTGCGTCCCAGTCGGGCGCGAACATCACGTGCTGGACCACGAGCTGCGGGCGGCCCTTGAAGAGATCGGCGAGGGTGACCCTGCCGTTCGGCCCGGTGAAGGCGTAGGTCTTGTCGACCTTCACCCAAGGAAGCTGGCGGCGCTGATCGGCAAGCCGTTCGCGCGCCTGCGTCAACTCCTTCTCATGTGCCAGAAGAGCCTTGCGCGCCGCAATCCACTGCTCGCGCGAAACGATCTGATGTTGCGGCATGGCATTCTCCTTTGGAATTCAGGTGACGAAGGCATCGAGCTTGTCGAGGAACGAGCTCCAGCCGCGCTGATGGTTGTCGCGCGCGGTCTCGTCGGCGAACTGGGCGTGATGGAACACCAGCAGGGTGCCTGCACTGTCCGGCTTGAACGAGATCGTGACGAGCGATTCGCGCTCCGGCGTCGAGTGCCAGGCCCAGGTGAAGACCAGACGCTCGTTCGGCACCACCTCGCGATAGCTGCCGCCGGCCTCGAAATACTCGCCGTCGCCGCTGACGAAACTGACGCGAAAGCGGCCGCCGGTGCGGACGTCGAGGTCGGCTTGCAGCGTCGCCGGCTTCATGTTCGGCGGCCCGAACCACTGCACTAGCTGTTCGGCTTGCGTCCAGGCGGCGAAGACTTTTTCCGGCCGCGCGCGGAGCCGGCGCGTGAGCGTGAGGCTTGGGCGTTCCGCGGATCGTTCGGCGGCGCTGGTGGCTGCGTTGGGCATGTCTCTTCCTCTACGAAGGCGGCAAGACGGTCGAGCTTGTCGGACCAGAACTGGGCATAGCGATTGAGCCAATTCATCGCCTGCTCCATCGGCCGCGCGGTAAGCCGGCAGGAGACCGTGCGGCCGCTCTTGTCGCGCGCGATCAGGCCCGCATCCGTCAGCACGTCCAGATGCTTCATGATCGCCGGAAGCGAGACCGGAAACGGCGCGGCCAGCTCGCTCACCGACAGACTGTCCGCTTCGCCGAGGCGCGCGAGCAATGCGCGCCTCGTCGGATCGGAGAGTGCCGCAAAGGTCCGGTCGAGCGTCTCATCCTGATACTTAACCATTTGGTTTAGTATAGACGCAAACGAAAATGCGTCAAGCCGCAACCCGCGGGCACGGGGTCGCACGACTGCGTGATCAGGCGGCGAATGTATGAAGCGCGATCAGTACGGCGCGACGGGCCGCGTGCGCCGCGGCGGGCGAGGCGGCGGCACCCGTTGCTGGCCGTAGGCAGAGCGAGGATTGGGGCCGCAATACAGCAAGCGGCCGGAGACACTGGCCAGGCACTGCCCATAGGTGCTGTAGGCGCATTCGCCGGGATAGTCATATTCACCGCCCTGGGCGCACCAGGGATAGTCGCCGGCAGCGGCGGGCGCGACGGTGACAACGCCGGCAAGGATCGTCGCACCCAACGTCAGCAGCGCCAATTGCGTCCTGCGCATGGTCCCAACTCCTTTGCTCGCGGCGCGAGATACGCGCCATCTACCATCAGGTTTCGCTGGCGGGTTTTATTCCAGATCAACGAAACAACGCGCGCAAGAAAAAAGCCCTGCCGAACGGCAGGGCTCCAATTTCCGGTCATCACAAGATCGCTATTCGACCTTCAGGCCGGCGAACTCGACGACCTTCTTCCACTTCTCGGTCTCGGCCTTGATCTCCTCGCCGAACGCCTCCGGCGTCTGCACCCGCGGCTCGCCGCCGAGCTCGACCAGACGTTTGGTCATGTCGGGCTCCTTCATCAGCGTGTTGATCTCGCTGTTGAGCTTGGCGATGATCTCCTTCGGCGTGTTCTTCGGCGCGCCCATGCCGAACAGCGCACTGGCCTCGTAGTCCTTCACGGTCTCGGAAATCGCCTGCACGTCGGGCAGCTGTGGCGAGCGCTCCGCGGTGGTGACGCCGATCGCGCGCAGCGAGCCGGAACGGATGTGCTGGATGATCGAGGGCATGTTGTCGAAGATCACCTGCACCTGGCCGCCGAGCATGTCGGTGATCGCGGGCGCCGCGCCGCGATAGGGCACGTGCTGCATCTTGCAGCCGGTCATGGCCATGAACATCTCGCCGGACAGATGCACCGAGGTGCCGTTGCCGGACGAGGCCATGTTCACCTTGCCGGGATTGGCCTTCACATATTCGATGAACTCGGCGACGTTCTTGGCCGGCACTTCCTTGTTGACGGTCATCACGTTCGGCACGCGCTGGAACGAGGCGACCGGCGCGATGTCGCGCACGAAGTTGAACTTGAGATTGCTGTACAGCGAGGCGTTGATGTAGTTGGCCGGATTGACAAGCTGCAGCGTGTACCCGTCGGGCTCGGCATTGACGACGGATTCGGTGCCGATATTGTTGCCGGCGCCAGGCTTGTTCTCGATCACGAATTGCTGGCCGAGCTTTTCCGACAGCCGCTGTCCGATCAGCCGTGCCAGGATGTCGGTGGCGCCGCCCGGCGGGTAGCCGACCACCCATTTCACCGGCCGGGCCGGATAATCGGCGGCAAGAGCCTTCGACAGCGGGGTGGCTGCAAGCGGACTGGCGGCAAGCAGGCCCAGCGCGGTACGGCGAGTGATCATCTCAAGGGTTCTCCCAGTGTTGTTCTTGCAAGCCGGATAGCTTGAAAGCGGCGTCGATGCGGTTGTAACAAAGCTTGCCGCAGGCGGAAAGTGCGCGGGGCGCATCACGACGAAAGGATAAGGCATGACGGTCAAGGTTGAAGCCCTCGATCATCTCGTGATCAACGTCGCCGATGTCGCGGTGACCGCGGAGTGGTACCGCAAGATTCTCGGTATGGAAGTCAAGGTGTTCGACCCCGGCGGCGGCAAAGCGCCGCGGACTTCCCTTCAATTCGGTAACCAGAAGATCAACGTCCGGCCGCGCGATGCCGACAAGGTCGAGTGGTTCACAGCAGATCACCAGACCGCCGGCAGCGACGATCTTTGCTTCCTCACCTCCTCCGCTCCGGACGAGGTGGTGGCGCATTTGAAGGCACATGGCGTCGCGATCGAGGAAGGCCCGGGACCGAGGCAGGGCGCCCGCGGCACGCTGCGCTCGGTCTATTGCCGGGATCCCGACGGCAGCCTGATCGAGATTTCGTCGTACGAGGATTGAGGTCGCCCGGCCACCGCTGCCTGTCGCATTGTCATTGCGAGGAGCCCTTGCGACGAAGCAATCCAGACTGCCTCCGCGGAGATAGTCTGGATTGCTTCGCTGCGCTCGCAATGACGGGGGAGAGCGCGGGCGCTTCCGCATCCCCCGATTTGCGCCCCGCGTCATCCGATGGCAGGAAGACGCAATAATCAAAAGGCAGCCGCCAGCAAGATGCGGGCTGCACGGGGAGGATCCATGTCATATCAACAGACCGCCACCGGAATCGTCGGACCCTTCGACGGGCTCGACGTGCCCTGGCTCTTGAGGATGCGTGCGGAGGTCCGGCGTGATCATTCGTTCCTGATCTGGGCGCCGTTCGACGCACCGGTGCGGCGCTGGAGCTATGGCGAGTTCCATGAGCGGGTCGGCGCGCTCGCGGCGGGGCTCGCAGGGCGCGGCGTCAGGCCCGGCGAATATGTGCTCATTCATCTCGACAATTGCATCGAGGCGCTGCTGGCCTGGTTTGCCTGCGTCGAACTGGGCGCCATCGCCGTCACCACCAACACGCGCTCGGCACCGGCCGAGATCGAATATTTCGCCAATCATTGCGGCGCCGTCGCCGCGATCACGCAGCCGGCCTATGCGGAGATCGTCGCGCAGAACTGCCGCAACATCCGCTGGATGGCGGTGACATCGCATGATGCGGGTGCTGCGCCCGCGCAAGCTCTCTCGCGCGGCGACAGTTTTGAATCGCTGTTTGCCGACAGCGCCGACCGTCCCAGACGCGCGGCAGATCCGCTGGCACCGTGCAGCGTGCAATACACCTCGGGCACGACATCGCGCCCGAAGGCGGTGCTGTGGACTCATGCCAACGCACTGTGGGGCGCCAAGATCAACGCGGCGCATGAGGACCTCCATGCAGGGGACGTGCACCAGGCCTATCTGCCGCTGTTCCACACCAATGCGCTGGCCTACTCCATGCTGGCGACGCTGTGGGTCGGCGCCACCTGCGTGATCCAACCGCGCTTCTCCGCGAGCCGGTTCTGGAGCGTCGCGCGCGAGCACGGCGCGACCTGGACTTCGACCATTCCGTTCTGCATGAAGGCGCTGCTCGAGCAGGAGATCCCGAAAGACCACAAATTCCGCCTGTGGGGCACCGCGATCAACGAGCCGCCTGCCTTTGCCGCCTTCGGCGTCAAGATGATCGGCTGGTGGGGCATGACCGAGACCATCACCCACGGCATCATCGGCGAGGTCGACCAGCCCAACATACCCATGTCGATCGGCCGCGCCGCGCCGGAATATCAGATCCGCATCACCGGCGATGACGGCCGGCCGACCGAGGTCGGCGACACCGGCAATCTCGCGATCAAGGGCATTCCCGGCCTGTCGCTGTTTGCCGAGTACCTGCACAACGAGAAAGCCACGCGCGAAAGCTTCGACGAGCATGGATTCTTCCTCACCGGCGACCGCGTCGAGCGACTGGAAAACGGCTTCATCAAGTTCGGCGACCGCGCCAAGGACATGCTGAAGGTCGGCGGCGAGAACGTCGCGGCCTCCGAGATCGAGCAGGTGATCGCGCTCGTCCCGGGCGTTCGCGAGGCGGCCGTGGTGGCGAAGAAGCACCCGATGCTGGACGAGGTGCCGGTCGTCTTCATCATCCCGCATGGCGGCGTCGCGGCTGCGCAGCCCGACCTGCATGACCGCGTGATGGCCGCCTGCCGCAAGGGCCTCGCCGACTTCAAGGTGCCGCGCGAGATCAGGCTCGTCGACGACATGCCACGCTCGACGCTGGAGAAGGTGGCGAAGGCGGAGCTACGGAAGATGGTGGGGTGAGTGAGTGATGTCATTCCGGGGCAACGCGCAGCGTTGAACCCGGAATCTCGAGATTCCGGGTTCGATGCTTCGCATCGCCCCGGAATGACGGATGAGATTATCAGAACGACCCCAGCGCCACCGGGCGGAACGCCTGGAGCAGCTGCTGGTCGAGCTTGCCGCCCATGCCTTCCATCATGGTGAAGGCGCGGGAGTGGGTGAAGGGCATGCGGTAGGCGCGCTTCTCCACCAGGGCGGCGTAGATGTCGACGATCGTCGTCAGGCGCACGATGTCGCTGATCTGGTTCGATGACAGGCCGTTCGGATAGCCCGAGCCGTCGAGGAATTCGTGGTGATGCAGCACGACATCCAGCATCTCCGGCGGGAAGCCGCCTTGGGCCGCGAGCGCGTCATAGCCGCGGCGCGGATGCTGGCGGACCTCGGCCATCTCCTCGTCGGTGAGCCTGCCCGGCTTGTCGAGCAGCGCGGAGGGAACGAAGGCCTTGCCGACGTCGTGCAGCAGCGCGGCACGGGTCAGGCGGCGCTGGTCGTCCTCGCGCATGCCGAGATGCTGTGCGAACGAAACTGCAAAGCCGGTGACGAACAGGCAGTGACGATAGCTGCCGACATGGTGGCAGCCAACCGTGGTGAGCCATTCGCGCAGCGAGGAATGCTTGATCGCCTTCAGGATCTTGCTCTCGGCGGCGATGACGTCGTCGAAGGTCAGGGGCACGCCGAGCGGAAGCTTCTCGAACATCTTCTTCAGCACCGCATGCGCCGCCTCGACGCCGCGATTGAGCGTCTTGCCGCGATCGGTCGCGTCATAGGTGGCGGTGTCGGGGAACGCGGCGCGGATGCGCTGGAGGATGGCGTCGGGCTGCAGCGGGCGCGAGATCGTGTCGGTGGCGCCGAGCGCCCAGGCCTGCATGGTACCGTGATGCAGGGCGTCCGCGAGCACGAACAGCCGCGGCATCGAGCGATAGGCATCGCCGCGCAGCTTGTTGCGCACCCGCTGCACGCTCTCGGGCGAGCGCAGGTTGATGTCGACGACGAGGCCGGAGAGATCGCGCGACGGCTGCTCGGGGATGTCCTGGGTGGTCACCGTCGAGACCTCGCCGACCGCCTTCAGGATGCTGGCGAGCTCGGTGCTCTCGTCACTCCGGTCGGAGGCGAGCAGAAGCCGGCGTTTGGCAGTGGTTTTGGCTGGCGCGTTCATGGCTTCCCCAAAGCACGGGACTGGATTTGGCATCAGCCTAAGCCGGATCAGGTTCTCTGGCCCTTAAGAGGCGTGCTCAATGGAACCCTTCGCAATTGCGCGCAATTTTACCGGACTCGAGCTCCGGGAACTGAACAAACAAGACCACGAAAACAACCCCATGCACAGTAGAACGGCCATTGAAAATGCTGGGCTTTTTCGCAGTGCGCGGCGCGGCCGGAGCGGGGCTATCGGGATACATCGGGCCCATGCGCAAGGGCATGTCGCGCGACCGAAATCATCCCGGCTAGAATGAAGCGGAAACAAGCAGGGCGGAAACAATGCCTGGGATCAATCGGGACGGCGTCCGGATCTACTATGAGGTTCACGGCGAAGGTCCGCCGTTGCTGCTGACCCACGGCTACTCCTCGACCTCGGCGATGTGGCATGGCCAGGTCGATGCGCTCGCGAAGCACCACAAGTTGATCCTTTGGGACATGCGCGGCCACGGCCAGTCCGACTATCCCGATGATCCCGCGGCCTACAGCGAAGCGCTCACGGTCGGCGACATGGCGGCGATCCTCGATGCCGTCGGCGCGACACGTGCCGTCATCGGCGGTCTGTCGCTTGGCGGCTACATGTCGCTCGCCTTCTATCGCGCGTATCCGCAACGCGCTCGCGCGCTGCTGATCATCGACACCGGCCCCGGCTTCAAGAAGGATGATGCGCGCAAGGCCTGGAACGCGCGGGCGCTGGCCACCGCCGACAGGCTCGACCGCGAAGGCCTTGACATGCTGAAATCCGCAACGCGCGAGCGCGCGACGGCGAGCCATCGCAACGCCAAGGGGCTTGCTATGGCCGCGCGCGGCATGCTGACCCAGCGCGATGCGCGCGTGATCGAGTTGCTTCCCGACATCAAGGTGCCCTCGCTGGTCGTGGTCGGCGCCGACGACACACCATTCCTCGCCGCGTCCGACTACATGGCAGCCAAAATCCCGGGCGCGCAAAAGGTCGTGATCCCCGCCGCCGGGCACGCCGTCAACATCGATCAGCCCCAGGCTTTTGTTGACGCGGTCGCGCCTTTCCTGAAGAACTTGCCGGGATAGGCCAGAAGGATGTTGGGCAATGAAGCGGGCGATGGTGGTTGCGGGCGCGGTGTTGCTGTCGATGTCTGCGCAGGCCGAGCCGTTCGGCACCGTGCCGCCGCGCCAGCCTTTCGTCACCACCTTGTCGAACAACACGCCGCTCGCCTTCGGCATGGATGCCGAGCAGACCGCTCGCGCTCTCGGGCAGCCGCTGCAATATGTGCGCGGGCGTCCCGGCAACGAGATCTATCTCGCGCTACGCAATCTCGGCGGCAGCGGATTGATCCCCTACCGCCACCGCCTGTTCCTGCAATTCCGCCACGGGCGGCTGGCGGGATGGAAAGAGGACTATGGCGAGAACTGGATGTGGGAGTAGGTGCTGACGCTCATCCTGAGGAGCTTGCGCAGCAAGCGTCTCCAAGGATGAAGGCCCGGCTGCTGCATCTCGGCCTTTCATCCTTCGAGACGCGCGCGAAGGCGCGCTCCTCAGGATGAGGGGATAGATTGGATTGACGGCCAACCAAGAAGGACAACCCGCGTGGGACAAGACATCAAACTGACGGCTTCCGACAATTTCCAGCTCGGCGCCTATCGCGCCGATCCTGCGGGCGGGGCGAAGGGCGCCGTAGTGGTGATCCAGGAGATCTTTGGCGTCAACCATCACATCCGCTCGGTCTGCGATCGCCTCGCCACTGAAGGCTATGTGGCGATCGCACCGTCGATCTTCGACCGCACCTCGCCGAACTTCCAGTCCGGCTACACGCCCGACGAGATCGCCGAAGCACGCAAGTTCGTTGCCAATCCGGACTGGGCCGCGATGCTGCGCGACACGCAAGCCGCGATCGATGCGGTGAAGAGCATCGGCCCGGTGGGTATCATCGGCTTTTGTCTCGGCGGCAGCATCGCTTTTGTCGCGGCGACGCGATTGTCGGGGCTGAAGGCCGCGATCGGCTATTACGGCGGCGCGGTCGTGCGCTTTGCCGACGAGACACCGAAGGTTCCGACGCAGCTGCATTTCGGCGAGAAGGACACCGGCATCCCGCTGACCGACGTCGAAACGATCAAGACCAGGCGGCCGGACGTCGAGGTCTTCATCTATTCCGGCGCCCAGCACGGCTTCCATTGCGACGAGCGGCCGAGCTATGACAAGGCGAGCTCCGACATCGCCTGGCCGCGCAGCATGGAATTTTTCGCGAAGCATTTGAGATAGCGCGCGTCTCTCTCCGCTTGTCATTCCGGGGCGCGACGAAGTCGCGAGCCCGGAAGCCATAACCCGAGTTCGTGGTTATGGATTGCGGGCCTGCACCGCTTCGCGGCGCATCCCGGAATGAAGGAGCGAAGGTGCGCCGCCGGTCAAGCAGGAATCGGGTGGCTGCATCATGGCGCGCGGCGATAGAGCTGGCCGATCAACTCACGCCGGGAGATCGCCATGCAGCAGGCCGATACAAACCTCGTCATCCGCAATCCGTTCGGAACCATGGACGTTCCGGCGCCCAATGACTCCGAGGTGATGGACTATGCCGCTTCCACCGCGCTTGCCGGTGATGCCGCCGACGTCAACGCGGCGCAATGGGCGTCCGTTGCCGCATCATCCGATCCACTCGAAGGCATCTGGGCGAGCCGCTGGAACGGTGGTGCCGATCCGACCATTGCGGGTGATACGCCGGAGACGTGGAAAGAGGGACGCGCTGAAGTTCGGATCACGGGCGATCGCATCTACCTGCGGTTTGATTGGGACCATGGCCGCCGGCACGGGCTGATCGATGCTACGCGCGAAGACACCGGCCGGCTGGTCGGCAAGTACATCAACCTGACCAACCCTGCGATCATGCGGCCGTGGGTCGGGCGCGTGGTCGATGCCCGCAGGATCGACGGATGCTTTCCGAATGGACGGCTGGATTTCAGGCGGTGAGAGCGGACGTGGCGCGCCCCCTCTCTCTTCTCGTCATTCCGGGATTCGCCGCAAGGCGCAGGCCCGGAATCCATGGGGCGTCAGAGTTGGAGGCACGATGGATTCCGGGCTCGCGCTTACGCGCGCCCCGGAATGACGAGGGGAGAGAGTTGGGCTCTGGCCTCAGAACCAGCGCTCGCCGACGAACACGGTGTCGCCCGGCGCCAAGGGTGTGCCGAGCGGCACCACGGCGCGCATGGAGCCGCCGGCCTCGCTGTGCGTCACGGTGACCACATCGCGCTTGGCGCGCGGCGAGAAGCCGCCGGCAATCGCAACGGCGCTTTCGACCGTCATGTTCGGCACATAAGGATACTGGCCCGGCGCGGAGACTTCCCCGAGGATGAAGAACGGACGATAGGTGTCGATCTCGACGGCGACCGAGGGTTCGCGGATGTAGCCGTTGCGCAGGCGCGCCGCGATCTCGCCGGCCAGCCCTGCGGTGGTGCGGCCGCGCGCGGGCACCGCGCCGATCAGCGGCATGGTGATGGAGCCGCCAGCATCGATCGCGTAACTGTTGGTGAGACCTTCCTGGCCGTAGACCACGACGCGGAGCTTGTCGCCGGCGTCGAGATGATAGGAGGCGTCGTAACGCCCCTGCGCCGCCATCGGGGCGGCGTAGCCGACCGGCATGGGCGCGGGCGCGGAGGCAAAGGAGTTGCGCAGCGCGCCGATGGCGCCGCCGCCGTCGGCGACGACAACCGGCTGCGGCGCGCTATAGGGCTGGCCATAGGCCATCGCGTCGAGATCGGGGCGGGGCTGCACCATGGCGACGGGACCGGCGGTCTGCATGCAGCCGCCCAGGGTCAGCGCGGCGGACGCTGCCAAGATCGACCATCGAAACGCGCGTGCAACCGGCACCGGACCTATCCCTCGAAACGAGACGGCTCCAGTGATGCACCGGTTATGGTTAATAAAGCGTTGAGCTGGGGCCGCCGCTCCGCTACCGCGTCGTCATCCCGGGGCGTCGCGATAGCGACGACCCCGGAATCCAGAGATTGTGGCGCGCGCTTCCCAGGTGCGCGATTGCGCACCGTAGTTCGCGCTGGCGCGCGCCCCGGAACGACGGACCGAGACGACTACGCGCTCACGCCGACGCCGATCGGGCAGGACACGCCGGTACCGCCGAGGCCGCAATAGCCGGCGGGGTTCTTCGCCAGATATTGCTGATGATAGTCCTCGGCGAAATAGAACGCGCCGGCGGGCGCGATCTCGGTGGTGATGGCACCGAGCCCCTTTGCGGCAAGCGCCTTCTGGTAAAGCGCCTTCGACTCGTCGGCCGCCTTCTTCTGCGCATCCGAGTAAGTGTAGATCGCGCTTCGGTACTGCGTGCCGACGTCGTTGCCCTGACGCATGCCCTGCGTCGGGTTATGGCTCTCCCAGAACGTCTTCAGAAGCTTCTCGTAAGAGATCTTCTTCGGATCGAACACGACCAGCACCACTTCGGTGTGGGCGGTGCGGCCCGAGCAGACTTCTTCATAGGTCGGGTTCGGCGTGTGGCCGCCGGCATAGCCGACGGCAGTCGTGTAAATGCCGTCGCCGAGCTGCCAGAACTTGCGCTCGGCGCCCCAGAAACAGCCAAGCCCGAACACCGCCTGCTCGAGGCCAGCGGGGTAAGGCGGCTGCAATTTGCTGCCGTTGACGAAATGAATGGTCGCGGTCGGGATGGCTTGCGCACGGCCGGACAGCGCTTCAGCTGCGCTCGGCAATGCGGTGGTCTTGCGCATGAACAGCATGATCGGATCTCCGAAACGAGCTGTGCGTCGCGTGAGCCAGTTGCTCAGGCGGCGTGCTCGCGATCAGGTGGGAATATAGGTCTTTACGCACGAAGGGGCAGCCTTGTTACGCCGCGCCCAGTGCGGTGCTTCAATCCCGGCGCGAAAGATCAATCCCGGCGGGAATTGAAAGATTAATCCCGGCGGGAATTGAAAGATCAATCCCGGGAATAGCCGATCAGCGGCTTGCGCGGCCGGAACAGGATCATCAGGAGAATGCCCACAAGGCCGAGAACGGCAAAGACCGGCTGGTCCAGCACGAGGCGGATCACCGAGGTCCAGAGCCAGGGCGCCTTGGCCTCGACCCAGGTCCGGAACGCGGTCTGGCTCGTCTGGTTGATGTCGTTCCAGAATTGGCCAAACCGGGTGAACCGCAGGGTCTGGTCGGCGACCCAGCGGGCGCCGTCATAGACCATGAAGATGAACCCGCCGGCGAGCAGCAACAGCCCAATCAGTCGGAAAAAGCCGCGGATCATGCCTCACCCTATACGCTCGTCCGGTCGGACGGGCCCAAGAAACGCCGACTAAACGCCGACGAGACGCCGCCAGCCAATAGCCGGGAGGCGGCAGAAATTCAACCTCTTCAGGGCGTTACGGCCCGCGTCTGGCCCGCCTGAGGCCGGTTTTCCGGCCCGGAAAGCGTTGACGGTGCCGCCGACCCTCTCTATAAGGGCGCCAACTGGCGGCGGGCGCAATCCTGCCGCCGCTGTTCTTTGAGCAGTTGCAGGCTCTTTAGGCCTCATGTTCCGGGAACGGCCCGCAACCGAACACCCTAAATCCGAGCGTCGATTCCGCGGTCAAGCAAGCCGGCGCTACCCGACCAAGACGCGACCGGTACCCGCAAAGGATATTGAGACCATGGCCAATACCACTTCCGCCAAGAAAGCGACGCGCAAGATCGCCCGCCGCACCGCCGTCAACAAGTCGCGCCGCACCCAGATGCGCGGCGCCGTGCGCACTGTCGAGGAAGCCATCGCGACCGGCGATCGCGCCGCCGCCGTGAAGGCGCTGGCGACTGCCGAGCCCGCCCTGATGCGCGCCGCGCAGCGCAACATCATTCACAAGAACAACGCCAGCCGCAAAGTCTCGCGCCTCACCGCGCAGATCGCCAAGCTCGCGAAGTAATCTCGGCCTATCATCTGATCGGTTGATCCGGTCGGCACGACAATGAGCCCGGCATCGTGCCGGGCTTTTTTGTTGCCTGTCATATTCACGCAAGCAGTCACGCGCCTCACGATCTCCGCATGGAAGAATTTGCGCTGTCCGCATTATGATGGCGTTCCGCAATTCTACCTGCGGATGATTTTGCAACAGCGGAAACTTTCACCGCGTTGCGAAAAACCCCTGCGGCGCGGGGCTAAGATGAATTGGCGCGCGAGAAAGTTCTACACACCGTAGATTCACTGGAACGCTGCCACAGGTGGAGTTACCCTGTGAAACGAGACTCAAAAAACGATGTCTCGCTAATCACTTATCGACATAGCTGCGGCAAGCATTTGGAAAATTCGCTGGCGCGTCGCTCGCGTGACGCTTTTGTAAAAAATTTTTGGCGGTGGCGGAGAATTGTCACATGAAGCGCCGCATTTTCGATTCTGTGCACGAATCCAAAAACTTGCTTCAGAGCCTGTGCACAAGTCCCGCGCGACGTTAACCGAGGTCAAGATTTTTGATGCCTCAAGTGTGAATCAATTTCGTTGCGAGTCTTTCCGCATAGTGTATTCCTTAAGTCGTTCGCGGCGCCCACGATCTTGAGACCAGCGCGGTATCGGAAACGGGGCGAGCGTGCAAATCGGCGGCGGTGTGCACGTTGGCGACGCTTCAACAAGCGATTGTCGGTTCGAAACCCATAGCAATATGGGAACGGTAGCTTTTTGTCTGAATGTCTCCAAGCGGGATTTCTAGCATCCCGCTCGCGCCAAGCGCATATGAGAGACATCTTGCAGCTACCCCGACATGCGCGATGGCGGAGCCGAACGAACGACTAGTGCAGACGGGCAGGACATCCGCGACAGGAGTACGACGCGGTTGTCTTTTACGCAGGACCTTGCCGTGAGCAATCACGGCAGGACGGGGAGGTATCATGTCCTACGGATTCAATGCGGTATTGATTCAAGTTCCATCGCTCGACGATGCCGTTTCCGATCCGTCCTGCGTTCAGCCTCCTACATGCACGGGCGCGTCGAGTACGCGCTGACCTCGCGACCCCTCCATCAAGGACATCGCTGATCTGACCCGCGGCGCTTCGCGCCGAATGGTCGAGCTATGCCCGACGATGGACTCGCTTGAGGTCGCGTCATTGCCGGGATTCGGCAGGAACCCTGCATGGCGCTCACCGATTCAATCTGAGCTCTCAAGAGAAGTTTTTAACGATGAACACATCGGAACAGGATCGCTGGTCACGCGTGAAGGGTCGGCTGCGCTCGAGCGTTGGCGAAGACGTCTATACGAGCTGGTTTGCACGCATGGATCTCGAAGGCGTGCAGGACGAGAGCGTGCGGCTGTCGGTGCCGACCCGCTTCCTGAAGAGCTGGATCCAGGCCCATTATGCCGAGCGCGTGCTGTCGTGCTGGCAGGCCGAGATGCCGGAAGTGCATCGCATCGACCTCACGGTCCGTTCCGCCGTGCGCCCGGTGGTGCAGGCGAAGGAAGCGCCCGCGCCGGTCGAGGCACGCCGCGCGCCCGCCCCCGAGCTGCGCTCGACCGCGACCGCGCCGGTGTCGGCCAATCATGACGCGCTCGGCGGCTCGCCGCTTGATCCGCGCCTGACCTTTGCGAGCTTCGTCGTCGGCCGCTCCAACACGCTGGCCCATGCGGCCGCGCGCCAGGTCGCCGAGGGACGCCGCGGCGATCCCGTGATGTTCAACCCGCTCTACATCCATGCCGGCGTCGGCCTCGGCAAGACGCATCTCTTGCAGGCCGTGACCTGGGCCGGCAATTCCGGCAACGAGCGCAAGGTGCTGTATCTCACGGCCGAGAAATTCATGTACGGCTTCGTCGCCGCGCTGAAGACGCAGACGGCGCTCGCCTTCAAGGAAGCGCTGCGCGGCATCGACGTGCTCGTGATCGACGACCTGCAGTTCCTGCAGGGCAAGTCGACCCAGGCCGAGTTCTGTCACACGCTGAACGCGCTGATCGATGCCGGCCGCCAGGTCGTGATCGCGGCCGACCGTCCGCCGTCCGATCTCGAGAGCCTCGATGATCGCGTCCGCTCGCGCCTTGCCGGCGGCCTCGTGGTCGAGATGGGCTCGCTCGGCGAGGAGCTGCGCCACGGCATTCTGAAGTCGCGCGTCGCCGCGGCCCGTACCCATCATGCGACCTTCGACGTGCCCGAGGAGGTGCTGCATTATCTCGCACGCACCATCACCCATAACGGCCGCGATCTCGAAGGCGCGATCAACCGCCTCTTGGCGCACTCCAAGCTCAACAACCAGCCGGTGACGCTGGAGATGGCCGAGCGCGAGGTGCGTGACCTGGTCCGGCCGCAGGAGCCGAAGCGGATCAAGATCGAGGACATCCAGCGCGTGGTGGCACGGCAGTACAACGTCAGCCGCTCCGACCTGCTGTCCTCGCGCCGCACCGCCAATGTGGTCCGCCCGCGCCAGGTGGCGATGTACCTCGCCAAGACGCTGACCCTGCGCTCGCTCCCCGAGATCGGCCGCCGCTTCGGCGGACGCGACCACACCACGGTGCTCCACGCCGTGCGCAAGATCGAGGCACTGGTCTCCAAGGACACCGCGCTGTCGGAGGAAGTGGAATCGCTGAAGCGCCAGCTTCAGGAATAAAGGCCTAGGCCTCCTGCCATTCTCCCGCCGCCCCGGCCACGCCCGGGCGGCGGTTTTCGTTTGGGCGGTAAATCGTGGGAATCGTGCGGAACTGCCCCCCGATCCCTTGAATCCGGGGGCCATCCGAGCCACCTTGCGCGACCCTGACGGCTTTGGTCATATCGGCTGGATGATCCGGCTTTTCGGGGTCTTCGGTGCCGCGGCGCTTTTCGGCTGCCCGGCCTTCTCAAACGCTGAGTTTTCCTTGGGGATCGGGCGAGTAGTGCAATGAAGGTTACGGTCGAACGCGCGCAACTCCTGAAGTCACTGGGCCATGTCCACCGCGTGGTCGAGCGCCGCAACACCATCCCGATCCTCGGCAACGTGCTGGTCCGCGCCGATAACGCCAAATTGTCGCTGAAGGCGACCGACCTCGACCTCGAGGTGACGGAAACGCTGGCGGCGGAAACCGCCACCGCCGGTTCCACCACCGTGCCGGCGCACATGTTCTACGACATCGTGCGCAAGCTGCCTGACGGCTCGCAGATCGTGCTGGAGGCCGACGGCGACCGCGCCGTGCTGGCGATCCGCGCCGGCCGCTCGCGCTTCACGCTGCAGACGCTGCCGGAGAATGATTTCCCGGATCTGGCCGCCGGCGACATGTCGCACTCCTTCTCGCTCGCCGCCAAGGACGTCAAGCGGCTGATCGATCGCACCCAGTTCGCGATCTCGACGGAAGAGACGCGCTATTATCTCAACGGCATCTATCTGCACGCCGCCGGCACCGCGAAGGCCGCGACCCTGCGCGGCGTTGCCACCGACGGCCACCGCCTCGCCCAGCTCGACCTGGTGCAGCCCAAGGGCGCCGAGGGCATGCCCGGCGTGATCGTGCCGCGCAAGACCGTCGGCGAGGTGCAGCGCCTGATCGAGGACACCGACGCCGAGATGACGATCGAGCTGTCGCAGGCCAAGATCCGCTTTACCATCGGCAATGTGGTGCTGACCTCGAAGCTGATCGACGGCACCTTCCCCGACTATGGCCGCGTCATTCCGCAAGGCAACGACAAGGAGCTCGTCGTCGACAAGAAGGATTTCGAGAACGCAGTCGACCGCGTCTCCACCATCTCCAGCGAGCGCGGCCGCGCGGTCAAGCTGTCACTGTCGGCGGGCAAGCTGGTGCTGTCGGTGACCAACCCGGATTCCGGCAGCGCGACCGAGGAGCTCGAGGTCGAATACGCCTCCGACGCCCTCGATATCGGCTTCAACTCCCGCTATCTGCTCGACATCGCCGCCCAGATCGAAGGCGAGGTCGCGACGCTGAGACTGGCCGACCCCGGCTCGCCCACCCTGGTCCAGGACCGCGACGACAAGAGCGCGCTGTACGTGCTGATGCCGATGCGGGTGTGAGGGGCGTGGTCCTCCTCCCGCGATACCTTCCGTGTGGAGACAATCCCTCACCCGGCTTCGCTGCGCGAAGCCACCCTCTCCCACAAGGAGAGAGGGTGAAGCCTCCCCCTTTCCCCGTCGAAACAAGCGCGATGCACGTTGCTGTGCCCTCTCCCCTTGTGGGAGAGGGCATCTCCGCTGTCGGATAAACACTCAGTCGGGTGAGGGGTTCGTGCCGCAGGAGCCATCCCATCGGCCAGTCGCCAAGCGGCTCCGCCAATTCGCGAAGAACATGCGACACGAACCGACGGATGCGGAAGCCGCAATGTGGCGCTTGCTGAGGGATCGTCGGCTCTCCACTTTCAAGTTTCGCCGACAGGTGCCGTTCAAGAACTACATCCTCGACTTCGTCTGTTTCGAGAAGCGCCTCATGATCGAGATCGATGGCAGTCAACACGCGGAATCGCGGCGGGACACAGTTCGGGATGCCGCACTTGCCGCCGAAGGCTTCGCCATCGCCCGCTATTGGAACAATGACGTACTGCAACAGCCCACCTCTGTATTGGAGGACATCCTTGCAAAGCTTGCCGGGCGGTAACATACCCCTCACCCGTCGCCTCACTTCGTGAGGCGCCACCCTCTCCCACAAGGGGAGAGGGGAAGAACCGCGTTCACGACGAATAACTCATGACCCCCTCCCGCATTCATCGCCTGACGCTGACGCATTTTCGCAATTACCGGGCGGCGGGGCTCGAGACGGCGGCTGACATGGTGGCGCTGGTCGGACCGAACGGGGCGGGCAAGACCAATTGCATCGAGGCGATCTCGTTCCTGTCGCCGGGCCGGGGCCTGCGGCGCGCCACGCTGGAGGATGTCGCCGACAACCAGGGCGACGGCTCCTGGGCGGTGTCGGCGCAGGTGGAGGGCGCGCTGGGGCTGGCGACGCTCGGCACCGGCATCGATGCGCCGCGTGCAGACAGCCCGGTCAGCCGGCGCTGCCGCATCGATCGCGAGCCGGTCAATTCCGCAGCCAGCTTCGGTGACCACATCCGCATGGTCTGGCTGACGCCGGCGATGGACGGGCTGTTCATGGGCGCCGCGTCCGAGCGGCGGCGCTTCTTCGACCGCCTGGTGCTCGCCATCGACAACGAGCATTCCAGCCGCATCAACGCGCTGGAACGTTCCCTGCGCTCGCGCAACCGGCTGCTCGAGACGCGCAATTACGACGACCATTGGTGTGACGCGATCGAGCGCGAGACCGCCGAGCTTGCGGTTGCGGTCGCCGCAACGCGCGGCCAGACCGCGGCGCGGCTGACCGGCATGCTCAACGCGCGCGCGCAAGCTTCCGCGTTTCCATCCGCTCAGATCGCGCTCGACGGCTGGATGGAGAATGCGCTGCTCCAGGAGACCGCGACCTCGGTTGAGGACCGCTACCGCCAGATCCTGCGCGACAACCGTCCGCGCGATGCCATCGCCGGCCGCACCACCGACGGCCCGCATCTCACCGACCTCCAGGTGATCTACGCGCCGAAGAGCATGCCGGCGCGCGACGCCTCGACCGGCGAGCAAAAGGCGCTGCTGATCGGGCTCGTGCTGGCGCATGCGAGCCTGGTCGCCGAGATGACCGGCATCGTGCCGCTGCTGCTGCTCGACGAGGTCGTCGCCCATCTCGATCCTAGCAGGCGCGCCGCGCTGTTCGACGAGCTGCGCAAGCTCGGCGCGCAGGTCTGGCTGACCGGCGCGGACCCGGCCGCCTTCGCGGAGATCGGCGCCGGCGGCGAGGTGTTTGACGTCGAGAGCGGACGGGTTTCGGCCCGACCAAAGCCGGCGCATTGAACCCGACCGATTTCGATCGCGACTAGTTGCCAGAGGCCGCGCCGACGGTGTCGCAGCCGTTACCGCGCGATCAATGACGCGCAGATCTCTTGGCAAGTTTCTTGGAGAGTGAGATGCGGACGGTAATGCCCGGGGCGCAAGCCTCGGCACGATGGCGGGCGTTTGTGTGCGGCCTCGTTTTCCTCGCGATCTGCATGCTCGCGGCAAGCGCCAGCGCCTGGGCGCCGCATATCTCAGTGCTGTTCTCGTCCGCGCTCACGCCGGATCCCGGGACCAAGCTGCCCGCGCCGACCCGCTACAGCTACAGGGGCATCCACACCACCGTGGTGAGCGGCATCGAGGCCCCGCTCCGCACCAGGCTGGAGGCGACCGTCCCTGCCGATCTCGGCGACGTGCTCGCCTTCTACCGCAGCGAGCTCGACAAGCTCGGCTGGAAAGAAAAGCCCGATGGCGCGGTGATCGGCGCCGATCACGTCCAGCTCGCCTTCGCTTCCCCGCTCGGACCGGCGCTGCTGGATCTCCACCGCAAGGACAGCAGCACCGCAGTCGAGCTCGTGCAGAAGAATTCGGACACGGCAACCAGGGCGAACGTCATGCCCGAACCCGGCCAGGCCAAGGTGGTGTTCTCCAATATCGGCGAGACCGAGGCCGTGCTGACGATCGACGCGCGGACCATCACGCGCGCGGGTGGCGCCAACGCCGTCGCGCTGGATCTGCCGCCCGGCAAATATTCTTACCAAGTGAATGTGCCGGGCCGCGCGGCTCATACCAACACCCTCGTCGTCGCGGCCGGTGATACCTGGGAGCTCACGGTCGGACGCAACGGCGACGCGTGGTCACCGCTCCATCTGTATTGAGCCTGGGTCAGCCCTCTGCGCCCGCTACCACGGTACCCGGTTGAACCTGCCCGGTCCCCGCCGCGACTTCTCATCCGAGGCCGCGCCGACGATGTCGCAGCCCGCAATCGCGCGAGGGATTGCCCTGCGCGAAATCCAGGAGTTTTGGCGATGTCGATGATCAAGCGCGGGACGCAGGTCCCGGCACGCTGGCGGCTGCTTGCCTGCGGTCTTCTGCTGATGGCGAGCGCGACGCTGCCGGCGCGCGCCGACGACGGTATCGTCGACGTCCACGCGCTGCCGCAGCTCGAGGGCGCGGTGGCGGATACCTCGCTCGGAAAGAGCGACCGCGTCGAATATCGCATGCCGACGCCGGAGGCGGTGACGGCGCCGGCCGTGAAGAAGCTCCTGAGCGCCAACGGCTGGGTGCCCTATGTGCGCCCGCTGGAGGAGAAGAGCGCCACGCTGAATTTCAAGAAGGGCCGGCAGGGCCTTTCGGTCTTTCTCACACAGGCCCTGGGCCGGCCCGACCAGTCAGTGGTTCATTATTCGCACGACCGTATCTACGGAAACGTGCCGTTCCCCGACGGCGCGCTCGGCATCGTGTTCGATGGCACCAGGCCCTATCTCGGTTGCATTGCGCCTGACACGCTCGAGGCGACGTTGGATTTCTACACGAGAGAGATGGCCGCGATCGGCTGGCGCAAGCTCACGCCGGAAACGGCCGCGCG
Organism: Bradyrhizobium sacchari; assembly: GCF_002068095.1. Lineage (GTDB taxonomy): Bacteria > Pseudomonadota > Alphaproteobacteria > Rhizobiales > Xanthobacteraceae > Bradyrhizobium > Bradyrhizobium sacchari. The sequence goes on from NZ_LWIG01000001.1 coordinate 636,142, forward strand.
ATGGACCAATGCCAGCCTCGACGAGACCATTCCGAACGGCGCGCGCGTGTACTACGAGCATCCCGACAGCGAAGCGACCGGCTTCTACAGGCAGAAGCCCGTGATGCTGACGATGACGCGCCGCGACGACGGCAAGACCAATGTCGAGATCCGGACGGCCCTGTTCGCCCTGCCGGCCGAGCTCAAGCTCGACGGCGATTCCGCAGGCTTTCCACGGCCGGACTCAACCAAGACGTCCATGGGCAAGGGCAACGCGACCACCGCCAAGCGCGAAATGTCGGCCGCTGTGATGGCCGATCTGCCCGCCGTGCTCGCCTTCTATCGTCGCGAGCTCAGCGCGCGCGGCTGGCGGAACGATGGCAATGCCGCGCTCAACCCCGGCGACGAGGTGGCGATCAAGGTGTCCACGGCGGAGGAAACCGGCGTGCTGCGGCTTGGCCGCAAATATGATTTCACCATGGTCAGCCTCGCCACGCAGCTGACGGACGCGGCGATCGCGGCGCGGATCAAGGCGAAGAAGGAAGCCGACGAGAAGTTCTTCAGGGATGCCGAGATCGCGGCCAAGCAGGTCATCGCCGCCGACGAGGCACGCCGGAAGGTGCAGGCAGCCGCGCTGTCCGATGCCCCGCTCAACGCGCTCGCGAACAGCAACACGCCGGTGCCGCTGCCGGAGAACGCCGAGGGGGTGAGGTTCGAAGGCAATGGCGGCCACCTCGAATTCTCCTCGACCGCGAGCGTCAAGGCGCTCACCGCGTTCTATCGTGCATCGCTCAAGCCTGCCGGCTGGAAGGAGCAGCCCTCCGTGATCAACCAGCCCAATATGGCGGTGATGGAATTCTCCAGGAGCGGCAAGTCGATTTCGATGACGGTGATGCAGATGGGCCCGAAGGTGAATGTCAGCGCCAGCGGATCGGGCCTGGTGATGGCCGCGGCCAAGCCGGCAGCCTTGCCGGCAGCCTTGCCGGAGGTGCAGGCGAAATCCTCCGAGCCGCTCAAGCCCGACACCGAATCCCAGCTGCCCGTGCCGACGCAGCGGTCGTCGACCTCGATCGCAACATCGAAACTGCCGGGCACGGAGACGCCGTTCCGCCGCGAGCTGGAAGCCCGCATCCCCGCCCCGCTCAGCGACGTGCTGGCGTTCTACCGCACCGAGCTCGGAAAGCTCGGCTGGCAGGAAAAGGCCCACGGCGCGACCGTGTCCGCGGAGCGCGCGCAGATCGACTTCACCTCGCCGCAAGGGCCGGCCGTGCTCAAGCTCGGCCGCGACAAGGGCGAGACCACAGTCAATCTGGCGCAGAAGAATCCGGAGGCCGCGACGAAAGCAGACATCATGCCCAAGCCGGGCCAGGCCAGGGTGATGATCGGCAACATGGGCGACAAGGAAGCTTCGCTCACGATCAACAAGCAGACCGTCAAGATCGCGGCCGGCGCCGGCGGCCCGCAATCGCCGAAAGGTCCGATGCTCGATCTGGCGCCCGGGACATACCAGTACGCGCTGCGCATGCCGGGGCGCCCGGCCCGCACCGAAACCCTCACGGTCGCCGCGGGCGATGCCTGGGGCCTGATGGTGGGGCCGACCGGCGAGGTGCTGCCGCTGCAGATGTATTGAGCCCCCCGCCTGGGCCTGTCATGGCGAGATTGAACCAGTCGGGTTCCTGAGGCGACTAGACGCCTGGAGGCGATGGCGACCATGTCGCAGCCGCCGCATGGCGCGAAAATCACAACGCGCGACATTCCTGGAGTGTGAGTAAGACGATGGTCAAACGCGCGTCAAATATTCCGACGGGATGGCGGCTGGTGGTGTGCGGCCTCTTGCTTCTCGCGAGCTGCCCGCTTCCGGCGCACGCCGAGGGCGCGGTGCCCCACATGGCGCGGCTGTATTTGGCGCGGCTGTGGCCCGGGCCGCTCAAGCTCGATCCTGATGTCGATCTGCCCGTGCCGACCCGGATCAGCCATAGGCACTTCACCACCCAATATGCTGATGGCGTCAAGGCTCCGATCCGGCGTACGCTCAGCGCCAGCATCCCTGCCGAGTTCAGCGACGTGCTCGCCTTCTACCGTGCCGAGCTGCCGAAGCTCGGCTGGCAGGAAGTGGCAGGTGGGCCCATGGTCGCAGCCGAGCACGCGGAGCTCTCGTTCACATCCCCGCAGGGGCCCGTCAGCATGAAGCTTGACCGCTCGAAGGACGAGACCACCGTCGAGCTGGTGCAGCGAAATACGGAAGCCGCGGCCAAGGCCAATTTCCTGCCGATCGCAGGACAAGCGCGGCTGATATTCGGCTATCTCGTGCCTGATGTCGCTTCGCTCGCGATCAATGATCAAATCGTCAAGATCGAAGGCGGCCTCAATCACCCGCAAATGCTGGATCTGCCGCCGGGCACCTATTCCTACCAGCTGCTCGTGTCGGGCCATCCGGTGCGCACCGATTCCATCACTGTGGCCGCGGACGAGGCCTGGGCCCTCAGGTTGAGTGACGACGAGAGCAAGTCGGACCGGGTCTACTGAACCCGTCGCCTGTTCGGAGGCACCACAGCGCCTCGGAACAGGCCTCCGCACCCCCGCAAAATCCACGCCTTTAGGGGTCCGAAACGGGCGCTCGAATCGGCCTTTTCGCGAGCCTCCGAATCGGCCTTCAAAAGCCTTGAAAACCGGCAGAAAAACCCTATCTGCTCAAAGGGTTGCCGGAGGATACTTTGCGCTAGGCGCAAGCGGTCTTTCATGGCACAAATAGGCTCGCAAATCAGCGCCTTTTGCGCCGCTGATTCGGGCGACATCTCGAAGGCCTCTCATGACAGAACCTGCTCGGCAGCCCGCTGCCGAAAACGAGCCCTCCAATCCGAGCGAATACGGTGCGGAATCGATCCGCGTGCTCAAGGGTCTCGATGCCGTCCGCAAGCGCCCCGGCATGTATATCGGCGACACCGATGACGGCTCGGGCCTGCACCACATGGTGTACGAGGTCGTCGACAACGCGATCGACGAGGCGCTCGCGGGCCACGCCTCGCGCGTCGACGTGATCCTCAATGCCGACAATTCCGTCACCGTGCGCGACGATGGCCGCGGCATTCCCGTCGACATCCACAAGGGCGAAGGCATCTCGGCGGCCGAGGTCATCATGACCCAGCTCCACGCCGGCGGAAAATTCGACCAGAATTCCTACAAGGTCTCCGGCGGCCTGCACGGCGTCGGCGTCTCCGTCGTCAACGCGCTGTCGAGCAAGCTCGGCCTGCGCATCTGGCGCGACGACAAGGAACATTACATCGAGTTCGCCCATGGCGATGCCGTGGCACCGCTGAAGGTCGTTGGCGATGCGCCCGGCCGGCGCGGCACCGAGGTGACGTTCCTGGCCTCGACCGAGACGTTCAAGAACGTCGAATATGATTTCGCCACCCTCGAGCATCGCCTGCGCGAGCTCGCCTTCCTCAATTCCGGCGTCAACATCATCCTCTCCGACATGCGCCATGCGGTCGAGAAGCGCGAGGAGATGCACTATTCCGGCGGCGTCGAGGAGTTCGTCAAATATCTCGACCGCAACAAGAAGGCGCTGGTGCCGGCGCCCATCATGGTGCGCTCGGAAGCCAACGGCATCGGCGTCGAGGCCGCCTTGTGGTGGAATGACAGCTACCACGAGAACGTGCTGTGTTTCACCAACAACATCCCGCAGCGTGACGGCGGCACCCATCTGGCCGGCTTCCGCGGCGCGCTGACGCGCCAGGTCAACGGTTATGCCGAGGCCAATGCGAAAAAGGAAAAGATCGCGCTCACCGGCGACGACTGCCGCGAGGGCCTCACCGCCGTGTTGTCGGTGAAGGTGCCGGACCCGAAATTTTCGTCGCAGACCAAGGACAAGCTGGTGTCCTCGGAAGTGCGCCCCGTGGTCGAGAACGTCCTCAACGAGGCGCTCCAGGCCTGGTTCGAGGAGCACCCGTCCGAGGCCAAGATGATCGTCGGCAAGGTGATCCAGGCCGCCGCCGCCCGCGAAGCTGCGCGAAAGGCGCGCGAGCTGACGCGCAAGAGCCCGCTGTCGGTCTCCTCGCTGCCCGGCAAGCTCGCCGACTGCCAGGAAAAGGACCCGGCCAAGTCCGAGCTCTTCATCGTCGAGGGTGACTCGGCAGGCGGCAGCGCCAAGCAGGGCCGCAACCGCGAATTCCAGGCAGTGCTGCCACTGCGCGGCAAGATCCTCAACGTCGAACGCGTCCGCCCCGACAAGATGCTGTCGTCCGAGCAGATCGGCACGTTGATCACCGCGCTCGGCACCGGCATCAGCGACGAATTCTCGGTCGAGAAGCTGCGCTACCACAAGATCATCGTGATGACGGACGCCGACGTCGACGGCGCCCATATCCGCACGCTGCTGCTGACCTTCTTCTACCGGCAGATGCGCGACATCATCGACGGCGGCTATCTCTATATCGCCCAGCCGCCGCTCTATAAGGTCTCGCGCGGCAAGTCCGAGCAGTATCTGAAGGACGAGCGGGCGCTGGAGGACTATCTGATCGACGCCGGGCTCGACGACTGCGTGTACATCCCCGGCACCGGCGGCGACCGGTCCGGCCGCGATTTGCGCGCGCTGGTGGACGATGCCCGCGTCGTCCGCAGCATCCTGCGCAACCTGCACAGCCGCTACAACCGCAAGGTGGTCGAGCAGGCCGCCATCACCGGTGTGCTGAACAAGTCGGTCTACGGTAACCCCGAGAACGCCACGGCCGCGGCTCAGTACATCGCGACCCGGCTGGACAGCCAGGCCGAGGAGGTCGAGCGCGGCTGGATTGGGCAGTTCGTCGAGGGCCAGGGCTTCCTGTTCGAGCGCACCGTGCGCGGCGTCAAGGAAGCGGCCATTATCGACGACGCGCTGCTCGGCTCCGCCGAGGCCCGCAAGCTCGACGAGTACGCGCCAAAGCTCCAGGACGTCTACGCCCGCTCCGGCAAGCTGCGGCGCAAGGACTCGGAGCACGTGGTCCACGGCCCGACCGACCTGTTCGAGGCGGTCACCGATTCGGGGCGCAAGGGCATCACGCTGCAGCGCTACAAAGGCCTGGGCGAGATGAATCCGGAGCAGCTCTGGGAGACCACGCTCGACACCGAGGTGCGCTCGCTGCTGCAGGTGAAGGTCAAGGAGGTCGACGAGGCCGACGACATCTTCACCAAGCTGATGGGCGACGTGGTCGAACCGCGCCGCGACTTCATCCAGGAACATTCGCTGAGCGCGACCATCGATATCTGAGGCGGGTTGGCTTGATCGGCCACCATGGACGCAGATCACCTCTCCCGCAGGGAGAGGTGATCGAATCCCCTGAACCTCGCCACCCTCCCCCGCGACGAAGTAGCGTGCCCCACGGGCCGCTGCCGCGTTGCCGACGCGAATGTCACCGAGCACGCTGGACGAGAGCGCCGGAGCCGAAGTGCGAGCCGGCGCGATGGACCTGAGGGCAGATCACGGATGAGGTCCGAGCGACATGTTGCCGATTTTAGCTGACCATCGCCAAATGTACGTGCAGCAGGTCTTCGAAATGGCCGAGCTCTTCGGCTTCGAGACCCGCAACAAGTATCGTATTCGCGATCAAAATGGCCGCGATCTGCTCTATGCGGCCGAACAGCAAAAGGGAATTCTCGGCTTCCTGGGGCGCCAGGCATTCGGGCATTGGCGCTCTTTTGAGGTTCATTTTTTCGACAATGCCCGCCAGCCGGTCATGCGCGGGATTCATCCCTTCCGCTGGTTCTTTCAGTGCCTGGAGCTGCGTTCGCGCGACGGCCGCCTCATCGGAACCATCGAGCGTCAGTTTTCGATTCTCACCAAGACCTTCCATGTGCACGATGCGCAGGGGAGAGTGGTGCTCGAAGTCAGCTCGCCATTTTGGCGCGTATGGACCTTTCCGTTCATGCGCGGCGGGCGAGAACACGCGCGCGTTGCGAAGAAATGGTCCGGCCTCGGTGCTGAACTGTTCACCGACCGCGATAATTTTCTGGTGGAGTATCTCGAACGCAGCCTGACGGAAGATGAGCGAGCGCTGGTTCTCGCAGCTGCGATCTACATCGATCTCATGTACTTCGAAGTCAAAGGCGAGGGCGGAGCCATCAATTTGTTCCGGAATTGAAGCGCGGTGTAACCCAGAGGGAGCGCATCGGGCTGCTGCAGGGGCCGTTCGTCACAAGCTCCGACCTCATCCTGAGAAACCCGCGTCAGCGGGCGTCTCGAAGGATGGCCGCGGGTGACATACGTGCCTGCATGGTCCGCCAGGCAATGCGGGTATCGTCCTCAGAGCGCGTTCCGCGCTCCTCACCATGAGGAATTGGCGGTCTCCCCAGGCCTACCAGCGCAATTGCTCCCCTGCTCAAATCTCTGTAGGTTCCGCCCGAAACAGGCCCGCCCCACTCATCAGGACAGCGAGAATTCATTTGGCGCCCATCCAGTACATCGTCGAGGGCGGTCACCGGCTCTCGGGCTCGATCGAGCCGTCCGGCAACAAGAATTCGGCACTGCCGATCATCGCCGCCGCCCTGCTCACCGAGCATCCGGTGACGCTGGAGAACGTGCCGCGGATTCGCGACACCGAGACGCTGGTCGAACTGATACGCTCGGTCGGGGCGTCCGCGGAATGGACCGGGCGCAACACACTCCACATCCACGCCAAGAGCATCCGCGCCGCCGATCTCGACCCCGAGCTCTGCGTCCGCATCCGGGCCTCGATCCTGCTCGCCGGCCCCCTGCTCGCCCGCTGCGGCGAAGTGATGCTGCCGCCGCCCGGGGGCGACGTCATCGGCCGGCGCCGGCTCGACACCCACGTGCTGGCGCTCGAACAGCTGGGCGCCAAGGTGACGGCGACCGACCGACTCGAATTCCGCGCTGCGAAGCTCGCCGGGGCGGACGTGTTCCTGGACGAGCCGAGCGTCACCGCGACCGAGAATGCGCTGGTGGCGGCCGTCGCCGCCGACGGCGTCACCTATTTGCGCAACGCCGCCTCCGAGCCGCATGTGCAGGATCTCGCCAATTTCCTGGTCGCGCTCGGCGCCAGGATCGAGGGCATCGGCACCAACACCATGGTCGTGCACGGGCCGGCGACGCTGGGGGAAACCACTTACCGGATCCAGCCCGACCATATCGAGGTCGGCTCGCTGATCGGCCTTGCCGCCGTGACGCGCTCTCCCTTGCGCATCGTGCGCGCCGGCGTCGAGCACCTGCGCTCGATCCGCATGGGCTTCGAACGGCTCGGCATCGTCTGCCGCATCGAGGGCGACGATCTCATCGTGCCGTCGAACCAGACGCTGAAGATCCAGGACGATTTCGGCGGCCACGTGCCGAAGCTGGAGGACCAGCCCTGGCCGGCCTTCCCGGCCGATTTGATGTCGATCGCGATCGTCACCGCCACGCAATGCGAGGGCGTGATCCTGATGTTCGAGAAGATGTTCGAGTCGCGGATGTTCTTCGTCGACAAGCTGATCGCGATGGGCGCGCGTATTGTCCTCTGCGATCCTCACCGCGCCATCATCGCCGGTCCCAGCCGCCTGCACGGCGCGACCATGACCTCGCCCGACATCCGCGCCGGCATGGCGATGCTGCTCGCGGCCGTGTGTGCCGAGGGCACCTCTACCATCAACAACGCCGACCAGATCGAACGCGGCTATGAGCGCATCGAGGAACGGCTGAACGCGCTGGGCGCCAAGATCAAGCGCGTACCGGAAAGGAAGAGCTGAGGCAGCTTTCTTCCTTCTCCTCTTGCGGGAGAAGGTGGCATAGGCGCCTTCGGCCGCCGTTCTCAAGAACGCCGAAGCAAAGCTTCGGCTATGGCGCCGGATGAGGGGTTCTCTCCACGAATTCAAGTGAGAATTGGACTCGCGGACAGAACCCCTCACCCGTCTCGCCGCTATCGCGGCGAGCCACCCTCTCCCACAAGGGGAGAGGGAAAAGAAGCCCGCGCCACGCACAGTATCGTAGGATGGGCAAAGCACAGCGTGCCCACCATTTCTCTCTAAATCATTGATAGACGTGGCCACGGCGCAAGCGCGCCTTTGCCGACCCTACGATCCCTGAAAATGGTCTCGTGCCCCGGACGCAGCGCAGCGCTTCTTCAGCGGTGCGCTGCTGAGCCGGGGCCCATGCGACTGCGAGCTACGCCTGTGGCTCCTGGGTCCCGGCTCGCGCTTCGCGCGTCCGGGACACATGGGCCATGTTTTCGTCGCCCGGTTGTGCTAATGAGCCGCCATGCTCGACACCGTCCAACAGCATGCGCAGCCGCAAGCCGGCGTGCCGCAAAATCATCTCGCGCAAGAATTCGGCGAGACGCTGCGGCTGGCCGTGCCGATGATGCTGACACAGCTCGGACAGATCGCGATGATCACCACTGATCTCGCGCTGATCGGGCGGCTCGGCGAGGATGCGGTGGCCGCTGCGGCGCTGGCGCATACGGTCTATTTCGTCAGCTTCACCTTCGGGCTCGGACTGATGTCGGCGGTGTCGCCGCTGGCCGCGCAGGCGTTCGGCGCCGGCGATGTCAGGCGGATCCGCCGCTCTCTTCGCGTCGGGCTATGGGCCGCGCTGCTGATCTCGCTGCCGATGATGGCCTCGCCGCTCTATGGCGAACAGATCCTGCTCGCGCTCGGCCAAATGCCGCAAGCCGCCGCGCTCGCCCAGCGCTATCTGAACGGTCTCGCCTGGGGCATCGCACCTGCGCTCGGCTTCATCGCGCTGCGCAGCATGATGAGCGCGGTGAACCGGCCGCAGGCACCGCTGTGGATCACGCTCGCGGCCATCCCGATCAACGCCGCGCTGGTCTATGTCCTGATCCACGGCCTGCTCGGCCTGCCGGAGCTCGGCCTGTTCGGCGCGGGCCTTGCCACCACGCTGGTCAATCTCGGCACCTTTCTCGCCGCGCTCGCCATCGCAGGGCTGCGCAAGCCGTTTGCCGACTACCGCCCGCTCGCCCATCTCTGGCGGATCGACTGGCCGTTGATGCGCCAGCTCATCGCGGTCGGCGCGCCGATCTCGTTTTCCCTGCTGCTGGAATATGGCCTATTCTCCTCCGCCGCGCTGCTGATGGGACTGATCTCGACCACGGCGCTCGCCGCGCACCAGATCGCGCTCCAGGTCACCGCCGTGCTGTTCATGGTGCCGCTCGGCGTCGGCATGGCAGCGACGGTGCGCGTCGGCCATGCCTTCGGCCGCAACGACATGGTCGCGGTGAGACGCGCAGGCCTCGTCGCAGCCGTGCTCGGGATCGCGTTCGTGTCCGCCCTGACCGTCGCGATCGTCCTCGGCCGCTACGAGCTCGGACGGCTGTTCTTCGGCCGCAGCGAGGCCAGCGCGGCGACGGTCGAGCTGACGGCAACGCTGCTGCTGGTCGGCGCGAGCTTCTTCGTCGCCGACGGCCTCCAGACCATCATGGGCGGCGCGCTGCGCGGCATCAATGACACCAGGATGACGCTGGTGTTCGCGGCGATCGGCTATTGGTGCGTGGCCTTTCCGATCGCCTGGATTCTTGCTTTCCACACGGGGCTGGGCGCGGTCGGGGTCTGGATCGGGTTCTCGGTCGGCACCTTCGTCTATGCCGGGCTCCTGATCTTGCGCTTCCAGATGCTAGCGCGCAAACTGGCGGGATGATCGGAACGGTCCGCGAAGTCACTCCTGATGTCGACGCCGGCGTTGTGCTCGCCGGCGCGCAGTTCATCGATGCCTTTCGCGTCGAGGTCGGTGCGACGCAATTGAGCGCCCGCGAGGCCTGCACCCGCATGGTGCTGCACGGGCCGCGCTGGATCGACACACTGACGCGACTGCGCAACGTCCTGGTGAAACCCTTCGGACTGAAGACGTCGGGCGACGGTGCTCCGGCTCCTTACGGGATGATCGGCCTGTTTCCAGTGCTGAGCGAAACGCCGGAGCAGCTCATCGCCGGGTTTGACGACTACCATCTCGATTTCCGCGTCGTGGTTGACATCGCCGGCGGTGCGGCGGACCGGCGGGTGACATTGACCACGCTGGTGCGGACCAACAATCTGCTCGGGCGCACCTACCTCAGGCTGATCGTACCGTTCCACAAGCTTGTGGCCCGCAGCATGATGGGAGACATCGCGGAGCCGGCCCGATGACGCTGTCCGTCGACCTCTTCTACTCCTACCGCAGCCCCTTCAGCTATCTGGCGCTGCCGAAGACGCTGAAGCTGGTCGCGGAGTACGACCTCGCGGTGAACCTCCGGCCGGTCTATCCGCTCGCGGTCCGCGTGCCCGGTTTTTTCAAGAAGGCCAGCCCGAACTTCATTCGCTACATCGTGCTCGACAGCACGCGCGTGGCGCAGCACGAGGGCATTCCGTTCCGCTTTCCCAGGCCCGATCCGATCGTACAGGACAAGGTGACGCTCGATGTCGCGACCGAGCAGCCCTACATCCACCGCCTGACCCGGCTGGGCGCCATGGCGCAGCTCGAGGGACGCTCGCTCGCATTTACAGATGCGATCGCGCGCGTGCTGTGGGACGGTTCGGTCTCGGGGTGGAACGAAGGCGACCATCTCGCGCGCGCCGCGGAGAAAGCGGGCTTCGATCTTGCCGCGATGGATGAAGCGATCACCGCTGATCCGGGCCGCTATGAGCAGGTGATCGCGGAGAACGAGAAGGACCACGCCGCGTCAGGCCATTGGGGCGTGCCGACCTTCGTGTTCGAGAACGAGCCGTTCTTCGGGCAGGACCGCATCGATCTCTTGGTCTGGCGTATGCAGGGCAAGGGGCTGTCGAAGCGCCAGGCATGAACCGGTTTCGCCGAAGCCGCGACTGAGACGTGGTGCCCCGATGCCGGCGGCACGGTCGGAGGTCGCATGCATCTGGCAAAATTCTTCCATCGCCCGCCCGGCGACGACGATCGCGAGCTGATACTGATCCCGGGCCACGATCCCCTGGTGCTCGGCATCCACATGAACTGGACGGGCGATCCGGACGCGGAAGAATTCCTGCGCAAGGAGTTTTCCAACATCGCCGACGCTGCCGCGGCCTTCCGCCGCCATGTCGGCGAGCTCGTCGCTTCCGGCTATGTCGAGACGGACCATACCAATTACACGCTGCGCGACCTCGGACCCGGTCCGCGAGCCAAGCCGGACTGGCAGAGAGGCCTGGACGAGCTGATGATCCTGGCGCTCAGCGCGCCGATGGCCGAGCAGGCGAGGCAGCTCGACGCGCTCAAGGGCACGCCGGCCGAGCATGAGCCGCTGTATCTCTGGCACGCCGCTCGCCGCAGCAAGGTCGACGGTGGAAATCCCCCGCAAGCGGTGCGCCTTGCCGAACAGGCGCGCGATACGCTCATTGCACGGCGGGCTGCCGGGCAGCCGCATTATGCATGGTCGATCTATGAGAACGACCTCGAGGGACGCATCCTGGACTTGCTGAGCGATGCCTATCTTCAGGCCGACAATCCCGACGAGGCGCTGAAGACGATCGAGCATGTCTGCAAGATCGCCCCGAGTCAGGGCCGGATCGTCAAGCGCGCCGAGCTGCTCTGCGGCTATTTCCCCGAGCGGCGGGAGGAAGCCTTCGACGATGCCTATCAATGGTCGCAGTTCGGCGGCTTCGAGGACATCATGGCGCTGCCCGGCTATGCCGAATATGAGGCGCGGCGCAAGGCAAGCAAATCCGCCAAAGGCTGGCGCTGGAAGCGCGGCAAGCCGGCGAGCGAAGCAGGCATCAGCGCCGCGGAGCAGGCGCTCGGCGTTCGGCTGCCCGACGACTATCGCAAATTCCTGCTGACCCGCGGCGAGACCGAGCTCTTGGTTCGGTTGCCCAAGTCGTCATCCGAGCTCCGCTTCTATGCACCGGGCGAGCTCGCCACGCAGCAGCGCAATGTCCTCGATTTCATCGCCCATTCCGAGGACGAGCTCGAAGAGGCCTGCGCCTATTTCCGAAAAGAATACGGCGTCTCGTTAAAGCACCTGGTGCCCATCGCCGAGCCGTCGCAGCTCAGCCGCTGCCTGCTGCTCCATGTCGAGGAGGGCGAGCGCTACGGCTGGTGCTTCCGATGGGACCATGACGGCGCATGGGAGCTGGAGCAACAGCAGCCGGGTTTTGACGTGGCGTTGAAGAGACTGACCGACGGCATCAAGCGGCGCGAGGCGGAGCAGCTCGCGTTCTTCGATCTCTAGAGCTTCTTTTGACGCGTTTTCTTTACGCGAACCGGCATCCACTTCGCTTGAAAACGCTTTGGCTTTATTCCGCAACACGCACGGATTTGTCGCTGGCTGCCTCCGACCACTCGCCGACGACGCGATCGAGGTCGCAGAGATTCTGGTGCATCTGCTCCAAGGAGAAGCCGAGGGCGAAGAAGCGCTCGGCAGTGTCGCCGGGCTGACCGCGGATCAGGCCGTCATGACGGACGGAAGCGACCGCCTCGGCGTAGTGCTGGAGCGCGACGTGGACGGGCTGGATCGGCGGCGCGCCGGCGCCCTCGCGCAAGGCGCCAGCCGCCGAGCGCAGGAAGCGCGCGATCACGGTCGAGACCTCATTCAAGGGCGCAGCTAACCGCATCTGCACCTCGACCGGCAGCGGCACCACGGTGGCGCGGCCGATCATCACGACGTCATGGCGCAGCCGCAGCACGGTGCGCAGCAAGGGGCCCGTGTCGGGCCCGCTCGACAGCCGCGCCGCGCGCTCGCGCTCGGCTTCGGCACCGATCGCATTCATGCCGACCATCGCCGTGCCGATGCCGTCCTGGATCCGGTGCAGCGCGTCGTTGTCGCGGCCGCGCGTGAGGCCGGCGAGCAATTCGGTGAACGCATCGGCGATCAATTCTAGCAATTGTGCCGCAGCGGCACGGATCTGCCGCACTGCGCGCGACGGCAGAACGAGAAACGAGACCAGCAAGCCCGTGATGGCGCCGACGCCGACCTCGCTGACGCGGTCGATCGCCGAGGTCATGGGATCGGAATGGTGCATGGTCGGGACCAGCAGCACGATGATCGCGGTCACCGTCGCCGCGTTGAGGCTTGGATTGATCGCGGCCACGAAAGCAAGTGGCGCAACCGCCAGCACCAGCAGCCCCAACAGGCCCGCCTCGGTGGAATACGGAATCAGGATCGCGATGGCGCCGCCATAGATCGCGCCGCCGATGGTGCCGAGCACGTAGTCGCGCGTCGCCTTCAGCGAGCGGCCAACGCTCATCTGGGTCACGATCAGCGAGGTCAGCACCGCCCAGAGCGGCAGCAAGAGATGCAGCGCGGTGGCGATGGCATAGGCCGCGGTCGCGGCCACCGTGACCCGGATCGCCAGCCCCAATTGCGTCCGCCGCGCCCGGATCCGCTCAAACAGGTGCTTTGCGCGCGTCATACGGAATATCCCGATCCTCTCGCGGCGGACAAAAGCATAGCTGATGCCCGCAACCCCAAGCCCGCTTGAAAGGCCAAATCAGCCCGCCTAACCTGCGCGCCAAAACGAGGAAACACGATGGCCCACGAAACCGCAACGCTCGCCGCCTATGTCATCAACCTGAAATACCAGGATATTCCGGCGGAGGTGCTGGAGCGCGCGAAAGTGCTGACGCTGGACTTTCTCGGCAGTGCGATCCGGGCGCGGCGCGAGGCGGAATCGACCCCGTCGATGCTGAAGATGCTGGAGGCGCTGGCGCTCGACACCAGGGGCGAGTCCACCGTGTTCGGCGATGCCAAGACCTGGACGCCGGCGGTCGCAGCTCTCCTCAACGGCGCACTCGGCCATTCCCTCGACTTCGACGACACTCACGCCGATTCCTCGCTGCATCCGAGCGCGCCGGTGGTTCCCGCCGCCTTCGCCGTCGGCGAGATGGTCGGCGCATCGGGCCGCGACGTGCTAACCGCGATCGTCGCGGGCTATGAGGTGTGCTGCCGGCTCGGCAATGCGCTCGACCCGACCTCGCATTATGCGCGCGGCTTTCATCCGACCGCGACCGCCGGCACCTATGGCGCAGCGGCGGCGGCCGGCAAGCTGTTCGGCCTGAATGAGCAGCAGCTGATCGCCGCGTTCGGCGTCTCCGGCAGCCAGGCCGCGGGCTCGCTGCAATTCTTGGTCAATGGCGCCTGGAACAAGCGCTACCAGGTCGGCGCCGCCGCCATGAACGGCGTGATCGCCGCGACGCTGGCGCGCAACGATTTCGTCGGCGCGACCGAGTCGGTCGAGGGCAAGCACGGCCTGCTCGCCGGCTATACCGACGATGCGCACCCCGACAAGGCGGTCGCCGGGCTCGGCAAGACCTATGAGACCATGAAGATCGGCGTAAAACCCTATCCGAGCTGCCGCTACACCCATGCCGCGATCGATGCGCTGATCGCAATGCGGCGCGAGCACAATCTGACGCCGGACCAGGTCAAGCGTGTCGAGATCGGCCTGCACCGCAACGGGATCACGCTGACCGGCGATGCCGCGACCAAGCGCCACCCGCGCTCGATCGTCGGCGGCCAGTTCTCGATGTTCTTCACCGGCGCGCTCGCGCTCGACCAGGGCTCGTTCGGCTGGGACGACTACAACCGCCTCGGCGACGCCGCCATCGACGCGCTCGCCGACAAATTCGACGTGGTGCAGGACGACCGGCTCGAGATCGGCCGCACCCACCCCTTCGGCGCGCGCGTCAGCATCACCACCGACGATGGCGTGCATGAGCGGCTCTATGCCGATCCCTCTGGCGAGCCGACCTCGTTCCCGGACACGCAGGCGATGCAGCAGAAGTTTTTGACGCTGGCGCGCCCGGTGCTGAACGCGCGCGCTGAAAAATTCGCGGATGCGATCATGACGCTGGAGCGGTTCGACCGCGTGGCCAAGGCGACGGAATTGGGGAGATAACTCTCTCTTCCCCTCTCGCCGTTACGGCGGGACGGCGCTTCAATTTCACTGCCAATTGGCGCGCGACGTGATCCAGGCATCGGCGGGCTTTCCGAACAGATCGATCTCGCGATCCTTCCGCGCACCGAGCCTGCGCGCCACGGCCTGGGACGGCGCATTCCCGCTTTCGATGCAGTGCATGATCTCGTCGATCTCAAAGCTGTCGAACGACCAGTCGATCGACGCGCGGGCCGCTTCGACCGCATAACCTCTGCCGCGATATTCCTTTGCAATGCCCCAGCCGACCTCGAAGGCGGGCCAACCCGGCGGGCACCAGGGTCCAACGCGCCCGACATACCTGCCGCTCGCCTTTTCCTCGACCGCGAACATGCCGAAGCCATAGAGCGCCCAGTGCCCTGCTATCACCGCGGCGTTGCGCCAGCCGGCGATCTCAGTGGTCACCGGCTTGCCGTCGGCTGCGATGAACCGCGCCGTTCCGGGATCGCTCAGCATCACCGAATTGGGCGCGATGTCGCTGGCGCGCCACGGACGCAAAATCAGACGCTCTGTCTCGATTTGGGGACCCCTGACCTCGAGCAACCTCGCGCCAGGCTTGAGCGGCGGAATCATCTCTCTCCTCCCGTTCCCAACGATGTTCTGCTACGATCCTATCAGTAAGAAACAGGAGTTCACCATGAGCTGGATGCCCGACAACGATCCCGTGCTCGGCGACCCCAAATCCTGCGATGCGCTCGATCTCGTCATCGTGCCGCGTACGCGCGACCTCGGCGACGGCTTTGCGGTGCGCCGCGCGCTGCCGCATGGCAAGCGGCAGATGGTCGGGCCCTTCATCTTCTTCGACCATTTCGGCCCGGTGCAGTTCGTCTCCGGCAAGGGCATGGACGTGCGGCCGCATCCGCATATCGGGCTTGCCACCGTCACCTATCTTTTCGACGGCGCGATCATGCATCGCGACAGCGAGGGCAACGTCCAGGAGATCGCGCCCGGCGCGATGAATCTGATGACCGCCGGGCGTGGCATCGCCCATTCCGAGCGCACGCCGGATGCGCAGCGCGCCTCGGGCCAGAAGATGCTCGGCCTGCAAAGCTGGATCGCACTGCCGGCCGGCTCCGAAGAGATCGCGCCGTCGTTCCAGCATTACGCCGCAGGCGATCTGCCGATGATCTCCGAGCGCGATTTCACGGCGCGGGTGATCGCAGGCTCCGCTTTCGGCATCGCCTCGCCCGTGTCGATGGTGTCGCCCTGGTTCTACACCGAGGTCACGGCCGCGGAGGGCGCGAGCGTGCCGCTCGACCCCGATCATGAGGAGCGCGCGATCTACGTGGTCGACGGCGAGGTCGAGATCGCTAACGAGCGCTACGAGGGGCCGCGGCTGCTGATCTTCCGGCCCGGCGACCGCATCACCGTGAAGGCCCTGAGGCCGACGCGGATGATGTTTCTCGGCGGTGATGCATTGGAGGGCCCGCGCCACATCTGGTGGAATTTCGTCTCCTCCAGCAAGGAGCGGATCGAGCAGGCCAAGCAGGACTGGAAAACCGGCCGCTTCGCCGCGGTTCCGCAGGAACATGAGTTCATTCCGCTGCCGGAATAGGCTAATCCGGTCTCCGGCCGCGCCATTTGGCGCGTCCGGACTCCCGACGCCATGCCTGCAAAAGATTTGCCTGCGAAAGATCTGCCGATGACCGCCATGCTCTCCAGCGACCTGCCCCTGACCAAGATCGGTCGCGGCAAGGTGCGCGATATCTACGCCGTCGACGATGACCGCCTGCTGCTGCTGACCACGGACCGCATCAGCGCCTTCGACGTCGTGATGGGCGAGACCATTCCGATGAAGGGCGCGGTGCTGACGCAGATCAGCGCGTTCTGGTTTGGCAAGCTCGAGGGCGTGGTGCCGCATCACATGATCAGCGCGAATACCGACGAGATCATCGCGGCCGTGCCGGCCTTGAGGCCGCATCGGGCCGAGATCCTCGGCCGCGCCATGCTGTGCAAGCGCACCACCGTGTTCCCGATCGAGTGCGTGATCCGCGGCTATCTCTCGGGTTCGGCCTGGAAGGAATATGCCGGCTCCGGCACGCTTGCGGGCGAGAAGCTGAAGGCCGGCCTCGTCGAAAGCGAGAAGCTGGAGCCTTCGATCTTCAGCCCGGCAACCAAGGCCGAGACCGGCCATGACGAAAACATCACCATCGCCAGGATGCGCGCCGTGGTCGGCGACGAAGTCGCCTACACGCTGGAGAGCATGACGCGTGCGATCTACACGCTCGGCGAGGAGCTGGCGCGCGAGCAGGGCATCATCATTGCCGACACGAAATTCGAGTTCGGCCGCGACAAGGACGGCCGCATCATCCTGATCGACGAGGTCATGACGCCGGATTCGTCGCGCTTCTGGGCGGTCGATGCCTACAAGCCCGGCCAGCCGCAGGCGAGCTTCGACAAGCAGCCGCTGCGCGACTATCTCGATGTCGAGCGCCGCGCCGGCCGCTGGAACGGCGACGCTCCCCCGCCGCCCCTGCCGGCGAGCGTGGTGGAGGCGACCAGCAAGCGGTATCTGGAAGCGTATCGGCGCGTGACGGGGAAAGAGCTGAAGATCTAGCGCGGTTGCTTCGCTGCGCTCGCAATGACGTGGAGGGGCTGACGTACCTCTCCCATCCTGACCGCCCTTTATCAATGGCCGTTGAAGGACCGGGGACCCCGGTTGCGCTAGGGTCACCGCCCTCCACCACTCGAGCAGAGAGCGTGAGGCGGGCGTCGTCGCGTGGCAGATTCAACCGTTCATCTCAGTCCGTTCCTCCGCTTCAGCCCGGTCATCGCGCGTGCGCTGAATGACGTGCTCGGCGGAGCCGCCGCCAGCGTTCTGACCGTCACTCTCGGCCTCTCCTATGCGGTGCTGATCTTCGCCGGCCCGCTGGCGCCGGACCTCGGCACCGGCGTCGGTGTCACCTTCATGGCATCGGCGGTCCTCGCCCTCGTGATCGGGGTTGGAAGCTCCCTGCGCTTTGCGATCGCCGCGCCGGAAGCTTCGACCGCGGCCATGACCGGGATTGTCGCCTCGTCACTGGTCGAACGGATCACGGCAGCGGATCCCTCGTCACCGCTTCTGGCTCCGGTGCTCGTCACCTTTGGCCTCGTCAGCATCGCCACCGGCCTCGTGCTCTGCACCTTCGGCGTCACGCGGATCGGCCGCGCCATTCGATATATTCCCTATCCGGTGGTCGGCGGCTTTCTGGGCGCGACGGGCTGCCTGATCCTGCTGGGTGCCATCAGGGTCATCACCGGGCAGCCGCTTCAGCTTGCAACGCTCGGAAGCTTCGCCAACACGACGACGCTCTTCGAGCTCGGCGCCGCCTGCGCGATGGCCGCAGTGCTCTATCTCACCTGGCACCGCTCTCGCACACCGATCGGACTGCCGCTCATCCTGGTCGCGGGGACGCTCGCCGCGCATCTCGCCTTCTGGCTTGCCGGCATTTCTCCCGCCGAGGCGCAGAGGCTGGGATGGACCTTTCACCCGCCGGAGCAGATCGGACTGGTCTGGCCGTGGACGGCGCAGGCGATCGTTCATTATCCTTGGTCCACGCTGCCCGAATTGTCCGGCAATCTCATCGCGGTGATCTTCGTCACGGCATCGAGCACGCTGTTCAACACCACCGGCGTCGAGGTCGCGACCCTTCGCGAGGCCGATCTGGAGCGCGAGCTGAACGTCACCGGCCTCGCCAATATCCTCTGCGGCGCGCTGGGCGGGTACCCCGGCTGCATCTCGGTCAGCCGCTCTATCCTCAACTTTTCGGCCGGTGGGCGCGGCCGCCTCTCCGGTCTGACCTCCGCGGCGATCTCGGCCTCGATGCTGATCGTCGCGCCGGCGCTGCTCGGCTTCATGCCGAAGCTCGTGCTCGGCGGGCTGCTGGTCTATCTCGGCAGCGACACGCTGCACAAATGGATCGTGCAGTCGCGACGCCGCCTCACGATGCCGGAATATCTGTCGCTGCTTGCGATCATCCTCATCATCCTCAAATGGGGCTTTGTCGCCGGCATCCTGATCGGCGTCGTGATCGGTTGCACGATCTTCGCGCTGAGCGCCTCGCGCGCTAGCTCTATCAAATTCGGCTTCGACGGCACCGAATATCGCTCCTCCCTCGACCGCTCGCGCGATGAACAGGCGCTCCTGTCCACCCATGGCAGCGAGATCCAGGGCCTGAAGCTGCAGAGCTATCTGTTCTTCGGCTCGGCCAATCGTCTCTACCAGCACGTCAAGGCACTGCTGCAGCGGCATCCGGAATGCCGCTTCCTGGTCTTCGACTTCAAGCTCGTGACCGGAATCGATTCCTCGGCCGCCTACAGCTTCGACCAGATCAAGCGCGCGGCACTGGACCGTGGCATCGACCTTGTGCTGGTGCATCTTCCGCCCGGCGCCACCAAGGCGCTGCGCGACAACGGATTCGTCTCGCCCGAAGTGCGGATCGTGCAGGAGCTCGACCATGCCCTTGAATGGTGCGAGAACGAGATCATCGCCCAGCATCGCGGCCACGCGCAGGAGGAAGCCTCCTTGCGCGACTGGCTTACCCAGATCCTGGGCAACGGGGATGACGCTGCGCAACTGAGCCGTTGCTGCGAGCGCCTCGAGGTCAGGGCCGGCGAGATCATCGTGCGGGCCGGCGACCCCGCCGATTCCATGCACTTCATCCTCGATGGCCGGGTCGGGATCATGATCCCCGCGGAACAGGACGGCATGACACGGGTCCGAAGCCTCGGGCGCTACACCACGATCGGCGAGATGGGGCTGGTGTCACGCACGCCGCGCAGCGCCACGATCCAGGCCGAGGTCGACAGCGTGCTCTACGTGCTCAACGCGCACCAGTTCGACGCGATCAAGATCGAGGCCCCCGCGCTCAGCCACAAGCTGCTGACCTATTTCGTGTCGGTCATGGCCGAGCGGCTGACGTTTGCGAACCGGACGATCGCGGTGCTGCGGCGGTAAGGATTTACGCTATCAGGCCCCATGATAAGGCAGTTGGCGTGACCCATTGCGGGTGCGTTGGGACAATGGCTCCCGGCGTCGGTTTCCAGTATGATTTTGCGCGCAATTGGTTCTCCAAGCACGGCCGGGCGTGCTTCCGATGAAGCTTCTTCTATCGCAATCGCTCATGCCGCCGCTTGCGCTCAACGCAAACGCTTCGGTTGCACGCCGCTCTAGACCAGCGCGAGGAAGACTCCAGGGACCGCGCAGCGGCCCCTGAATAGCGAAAGCGCATTTGGAAGACAGCCCTTTTGGAAGATAGCCATGGAGACGAAACATGACACGTACACGAGCGACAAGAATTGCAATTGCAGTCTCGACGTTCACCTGCGCGGCGTTGTTCTCCTTCGCCTGGTCTGAGGAGCACGGCGTCTCGATGTCGGTCGACAGTGCGCAGGCGCGGGTCGGTCGCCCGCTGACTCCCGTGAGCGTTGCCGGCGTGGCGCGTCGACAGACACGGAGAGCCGCATATGGATACGGTGCCGCCGCAGTCGGGGCAGGTGTTGCAGCCGCTGGCACGGCCGCCGCCGTTGCCGCAACGTCACCGGGATGGGGGACCGGCCCCTATTTCGGTACGGGCTATTATGCGAATAGGGATCCTTACGCCTCTTACGCCTACTCGCCGGACGACTGGCGCAGGCGAAACGGCTTCGTCTGCACGCCCGGCACGATGACCAAAATGGAAGACGGCCGGATGTATCGCTGCCAGTAAAGTCGCAGGCTCAGGAGTGGGAGGCGGCTTTCGAGCCGCCCCCTGGCGGTTAGACCCCCGCCATCATCACGTATTTGATCTCGACATATTCTTCCATGCCGTGACGCGAGCCTTCGCGGCCAAGGCCGCTTTCCTTGACGCCGCCGAAGGGCGCTACTTCCGTGGTGATCAGGCCGGTGTTGACGCCGACCATGCCGGACTCCAGCGCTTCGGCGACGCGCCAAACCCGACCGAGATCGCGGGAGTAGAAGTAGGAGGCGAGACCGAAGGGGGAAGCGTTGCACATCGCGATGACGTCGGCCTCGTCCTTGAAGCGGATCACAGGCGCGAGCGGACCGAAGGTTTCCTCCTGCGACACCAGCGAGTCCGGCTTGACGTCGGCAAGCACCGTCGGCTC
This sequence comes from Bradyrhizobium sacchari, assembly GCF_002068095.1. Taxonomy (GTDB): domain Bacteria; phylum Pseudomonadota; class Alphaproteobacteria; order Rhizobiales; family Xanthobacteraceae; genus Bradyrhizobium; species Bradyrhizobium sacchari. Next base: position 657,040 of record NZ_LWIG01000001.1, read on the forward strand.
GAAGAAGGAGCGTCCGAGCTCGCTGCGCTTGCCGCCGGTGACGACCTTGGCGCCGCGCTTCACCGCGTCGGCGATATGGCGTTCGACCTTGTCGACCGCCTTCATGTTGATCAGGGGCCCTTGCGTGACGCCGCTTTCGGTGCCGTCGCCGATCTTCATCGCCGCGACCTTCTTCGAGAGTTTTTGCACGAACTCGTCGTAGATCTTGTCCTGGGCATAGATGCGGTTGGCGCAGACGCAGGTCTGGCCCATGTTGCGATATTTCGAGACGATGGCGCCCTCGACCGCCGCATCGATGTCGGCGTCGTCGAACACGATGAATGGCGCGTTGCCGCCGAGCTCGAGGCCAAGTCGCTTCACGCCGACGGAAGCCTGCTGATAGAGGATCTTGCCGACCGCGGTCGAGCCGGTGAAGCCGACGAAGCGCACCGCGGGATGCTCGCACAGCACCTTGCCGATCGGCGGCGCATCACCGGTGATGATGTTGAGCACGCCCTTGGGAATGCCGGCCTTCTCGGCGAGCACGGCCAGGGCGAGCGCCGAGAGCGGCGTCTCGTTGGCGGGCTTGAGCACCACGGTGCAGCCGGCCGCCAGCGCCGGCGAAACCTTTCGCGTGATCATCGAGTTCGGGAAATTCCACGGCGTGATCGCGCCGCAGACGCCGATCGGCTGCTTGATCGCGAGCAGGCGTGCATCGGGCCGCTGGCTCGGGATGGTCTCGCCATAGACGCGGCGGGCTTCTTCCGCGAAAAACTCGATATAGGCGGCGCCGATGTCGACCTCGCCAAGAGCTTCAGAGAGCGGCTTGCCCTGTTCGGAGGTGAGGATCAACGCGAGGTCCTCGCGGTTGGCGGTGATCAGTTCGAACCATTTGCGCAGGATGTTGGAGCGCTGCTTGGCGGTGTGCTTGGCCCAGGCCGGGAAGGCGCGCTCGGCGGCTTCGACCGCCTTGGTGGTCTCCTCGGCGCCAAGCTGCGGAACCTTTGCGAGCGCGACGCCGGTGGCGGGATTGTTCACCGCGAAGACCGGTGTGCCGATCCAGGCGCCGTCGATGTAGCAGGCTTCCTTCAGCAGCGAAGGGTCCTTCAGCCGGTCACGCAGGGTGGCGGTGGCTTGCGGTGCGCGGGCGGCGGCGGTGGGGGTCATAGGCGTTGCTCCCTGGGTCGGTCTGATCGGCCCGGAATATAAGGACGGACCGCGCGCAATGCACCGTCCGGCAACGCACATCTGATGGGAGCTAAAGTGGCAGCGGCGTGGTTACGCCGCGCCGCTCATATAAGTCTCGCGCCGTCCGATCATGCGCTCGGCGGCGGCTTTTGCATCGGCCTTCGAGGAGGTTGCGCAGGTCCGGTATTCGAGATCGGGGGCGTCGGATGTGTCGCGGCGGCTGAACCAGTTCTTCGAGCCGACCGGCAGCAGCGCCAGGGCCTGCGCCAGATTGTCGACCGCGCCGAACGAATAGAGCGCCCCGGTACCGGCGATGCGGACTTCGTAAATGCCGGGCGAGATCGGCGCTTCGAGGTTGTCGCCCCGTCCGGGACGGGGATAGCGCTTCCATTCGCTCCAGGTTGAAATCATCTGAGGCCCCCTCGCGGCCGGTGTCGGCCGCCAAATTTGCATCAAGTCTTAACGTCGGCCGACGATTGGCCGAGTGCTGAACGTCGCAACGCACAAAATGTTTCAAGTGCTTCAAACACGCGAAACATATCGGCAGGCCCCATCCACGGTCACGGTTCGTCGCGGTCATCCACCGCAGATTGTGACGGAGTGTTGCAGTTCAGCAGCCTTGTCGTCCTGCCTGGGGGGCGGGCCGTCAAGTCACGACATCGCGACCGAAGCCCGCAGGTTGGGCCGCTTGCCGTATGCGACCTGCAGGAGGACAATCGATCACTTCCAACAATAATCAAACCGGAGGAAACGCGCATGCAGAGCCAGGCCCAGATCGACGAGATTCTGCGCAAGACCAGCGATGCCAGGGAGATTCCCGGCGTGGTCGCGATCGCCGCGAGCGGTAACGATGTGCTGTACCAGGGCGCGTTCGGCAAGCGCGACCTCTCCAAGCCCGATGCAATGACGCTGGACAGCGTGTTCTGGATCGCCTCGATGACGAAAGCGGTGACGTCGGCCGGCGCGATGCAGTTGGTCGAGCAGGGCAAGCTGTCGCTGGATGCGCCGATCGGCGAGGTGCTGCCCGATCTCGCCAAGCCGCAGGTGCTCGAAGGCTTCGACGCCAAGGGCGAGCCGAAGCTGCGGCCGGCCAAGGGCGCGATCACGCTGCGCCAGCTCATGACCCACACCGCCGGTTTTGCCTACAATGTGTGGAATGGCGATCTCGCGCTCTATTTGGAGAAGACCGGAACCCCGAACATCTTCTCCTGCCAGGACATCGCGCTGAAGACGCCGATCATGTCTGATCCCGGTACGCGCTGGGAATATGGCATCAACATCGACTTCGTCGGCAAGGCAGTGGAAGCCGCCAGCGGCAAGCGGCTCGATGCCTATCTGCGCGACAATCTCTTCACCCCGCTCGGCATGAGCGACACCGGCTTCAAGATCACCGACGACATGCGCAAGCGGCTGGTCGCCACCCATGCTCGCGGCGAGGATGGATCGCTGGCGCCGATCCCGTTCGAGATCGAGCAGAATCCGGAATTTTGCATGGGTGGCGGCGGCCTTTACGGCACTGCCGGCGACTACATCAAGTTCACCCAGATGATCCTCAACAAGGGCCGCGGCAACGGCAACCAGGTTCTGAAGCCCGAGACGGTCGCGCTGATGGGCCAGAACCACATCGGCGATCTCACCATCGGCAAGATGACGACGGTTGCGCCCATGTACACCAACGATGTCGATCTCTTCCCCGACATGGTGAAGAAGTGGGGGCTGTCCTTCCTGATCAATACCGCCAAGACGCCGGAGGGCCGCAGTGCCGGCAGCCTCGCCTGGGCTGGTCTGGCCAACACCTATTTCTGGATCGACCCGGCGCGCGATGTTTCCGGCGTGATCCTGATGCAGGTGCTGCCGTTCATCGACGCCAAGTGCATCGAGGCCTTCACGGGATTCGAGCGCGGGGTCTATGCCGGGCTCGATGCGGGGAGCGGACAGAAGGCAGCGTGAGCTAGCACGTCTCTCACGGCGCGACGACCGTCATCCCCCGCGCAGGCGGGGGATCCAGTATTCCAGAGACGGTAGGGAGAAATCGAGAAGCCGCGGCGTACTGGATCGCCCGCCTTCGCGGGCGATGAAAGTGGAGAATGTGGGAAGCGCGCGCCGCAAACTCGTCATTGCGAGCGTAGCAAAGCAAAGCAATCCAGTCCGTCTCCGCGGAAAAATTCTGGATTGCTTCGCTTCGCTCGCAATGACCGGGGAGAGAGCGAGCCTTAAACCGTCAGCCCGCGCTGGCCGGCGAGCTCCTTCAGCGACACCAGCGGCCGCGCGCCGATGTGCTGGATCACTTCGGCCGCCGCGAGCGCGCCGAGCTCGCCGCATTGCTTGTACGCGAGGTTGCGCGCAAGGCCGTAGAGGAAGCCGGCGGCGAAGAGGTCGCCGGCGCCGGTGGTGTCGACGACCTTGTCGACCGGGAAGGCCGGGGCCGCGACGGCGTCTTCGGACGAGACCACCATGCAGCCCTTCTCGCTGCGGGTGACGACGCCGAGATTGACGTCGTTGCGCAGCTGCTTCAGCGCGGTGTCGAAATCCGAGGTCATGTAGAGCGAGTGCAGCTCGGACTCGTTGGCGAACACGATGTCGACGGTGCCGCCCCGCATCAACGAGAGAAACTCGTCGCGATAGCGATCGACGCAGAACGAATCCGACAGCGTCAGCGCCACCTTGCGCCTGGCGTCATGGGCGATCTTGGCCGCCTTGACGAAGGCGTCCTTGGCGTTCTTGGGATCCCAGAGATAGCCTTCGAGATAGACGATGCCGGCGGACGCGATCTCGGCCGGGTCGATATCGGCGGGCGACAGATCCTGCGCCGCGCCGAGATAGGTGTTCATGGTGCGCTCGCCGTCATCCGTGACCAGGATGTAGGAGCACCCGGTGGCGGGGCCGTCCTTGGCGGCGGGTGTGTTGAAGGCGACGCCGGCAGCGCGGATGTCGTGGACGTAGAGCTTGCCGATCTGGTCGTCCTTGACCTTGCCGACATAGGCAGCGCGCGCCCCCAGGCTGCCGATGCCGACGATGGTGTTGGCGGCAGATCCCCCCGAAACTTCCGTCGCCGGGCCCATGTCCTTGTAAATGGCGGCGGCGCGCGCCTCGTCGATCAGGGACATGCTGCCCTTGGTCATCCCGTGCTTGGCCAAAAAGGCTTCGTCGGTCCTGACCAGCACGTCGAACAGCGCATTGCCGATCCCGAGAACGTCATATTTCACGTCAGCCATTCACCTTGATCCTGTTTGGCGGATTGCGATCCCTGCGGAAATCCGCTTCCTGTCGGACTGGAATCTGGCTCGCGGCCTATCACGACCGGGCCTTCGCGGGCAAGCAACGGTATTATTAAAGGCCCATGATCCGTTCCTTCCTGACAGTCTCGACGGGAACACTGGCCTCGCGCCTGCTCGGCTTTGCGCGCGATTCCATGATTGCCGCTCTGCTGGGCACCGGCGCGGTGGCGGATGCCTTTCTGGCGGCATTCCAGCTCGTCAATGTGGTGCGGCGGCTGCTCAGCGAGGGGGCACTGAACGCGGCGCTGATCCCGGCCTGGCTGCGCGTCCGCGACCGCGATGGCGAGGAAGCCGCTTCCGCATTCGCAGGACGCGTGCTGGCGACGGTCAGCGCGGCCCTGATCGCGATCTCGGCCGTCGTTGCGCTGGTGATGCCGCTGATCATCACGATCATCGCGCCCGGCTTTCTCGGCAGCAGCACGCTCGATCTCGCCGTCGCGAACGCGCGGCTGATGCTGCCCTATCTCGCCTTTGCCGGGCCCGTTACGGTGCTGATGGGGCTGCTCAATGCGCAAGCGCGCTTTGCGCTGACCGCCTTCTCGCCGCTGCTGTTCAACATCGCGCTGATCGCCGCGATTGCGGTGCTGCTCGTCGGACATCCCGACGCGACGTTCGCGGCGTGGATGCTGGCGGCGACCGTCGGCATCGCCGGCCTGCTGCAATTGTTGATGCTGCTGTCACAGCGCAGTGCGAATCTTGCGACACCGCTGCGGGTGAGCTTCGACAAGGAGATGCGCGGCTTCTTCGCGAAGGCCATTCCCGGCATGATCGCGAGCTCAGGCCCGCAATGGCTGATGGTCGCGGGCGCGATCATTGCGTCGGCGACGCCCTCTGCTGTCTCCTGGCTCTATTTCGCCAATCGCCTGATCGAGCTGCCGCTCGGCATCGTCGGCGTCGCCATGGGCACCGTGCTGGTGCCGGAGCTGACGCGGGCCGTCAGCAGCGGCGACCGCGAGGCGGTGGCGCACGCGGAATCGCGCGCGCTGGAGCTCGCGGCCGGGCTGGCGCTGCCGGCGACGCTCGGCCTGATCGTGCTGGCCGAGCCGATCGTGCGGCTGCTGTTCGAGCATGGCGCTTTCGGTGCGGGGGACAGCATTGCGACCGCGCACGCGCTGATGTGGCTGGCGCTGGGCCTGCCGGCCCACGTGATGATCAAGGCGCTGTCGCCGGCGTTCTTCGCCCGCAGCGACACGATGGCGCCGCTGCTCGCGACGGCCAAAGGTTTTGTGGTCGCGGTCGCGCTCGCCGTGCTGCTCGGTCATGTCTTCGGCGCCAGCGGGATCGCGGCGAGCATCGCGGCCGGAGCCTGGAGCAGCGCGCTCTCGCTGCTCCGGAAGGGCACCAGCGAGTTCGGCTTCTCGGTGGACGCGGCCGCGCGAAAACGGCTGCCGCGGATCGTGCTCGCTGCGGCCGCCATGGGCGCCCTGCTCTGGCTGTCCGCGGATCTCGTGCCCGCCGGGGCGCATGGCCTGATCCGCTCCATCGTGCTGGGCGTGCAGATCGCGGCCGGGATCGCCGTCTATGGCCTGTTGCTGCAAACCCTCGGCGCCGCCTCCTGGCGCGAGGCGGCTGCCGCCTTGAAGCGGCCTGCCTAGCCCGGCCCGGCGTGGGACAAGCGAATTACCCTTGACGGGGCAGCGCCGCTGTTGGAAACGACGGCCGAATACCTATGGGAAGGCTGACCATGCCATTCGTTGAACGGGTCTTTTCGGGCGTCCAGCCGACGGGCAATCTGCACCTCGGCAATTACCTCGGCGCCATCGTCAACTTCGTGAAGATGCAGGAAACCCACAACTGCATCTATTGCGTCGTCGACATGCACGCGATCACGCAGGGCGTGGACGTCTGGGGTGGACCGGTCGAGCTCGCGCGCAACACCCGCGAGGTGACAGCGGCGTTCATCGCGGCCGGTATCGATCCCAAAAAGCACATCGTGTTCAACCAGAGCCAGGTCTCCGGACACGCCGAGCTCGCCTGGATCTTCAACTGTGTCGCGCGCATGGGCTGGCTCGGCCGCATGACCCAGTTCAAGGAGAAGGCCGGCAAGGACCGCGAGAATGCCTCCGTCGGCCTGTTCGACTATCCCGTGCTGATGGCGGCCGACATTCTGCTGTACCGCGCCACCCACGTTCCCGTTGGCGAGGACCAGAAGCAGCATCTCGAGCTGTCGCGTGACATCGCGCAGAAGTTCAACAATGACTTCGGCGACTCCATCCGCAGCCAAGGCACCCCCGACGGCCTGTTCTTCCCGCTCCCGGAACCCTTGATCACGGGCCCGGCGACGCGCGTGATGAGCCTGCGCGACGGCACCAAGAAGATGTCGAAGTCGGATGCCTCCGACAATTCGCGCATCAACCTGACCGACGACGCCGACACCATCGCGCAGAAGATCCGCAAGGCGAAGACCGATCCGGAGCCGCTGCCGACTGAAGAGAAAGGCCTGGAAGCCCGCCCCGAGGCCGACAATCTCGTCGGCATCTTCGCCGCGCTCTCCGGCCGCTCCAAGGCCGACGTGCTCCGTGAATTCGGCGGCGGCCAGTTCTCCAGCTTCAAGAACGCGCTGGCGGAGCTGTGCGTGACAAAACTCGCCCCGATCGCCGGCGAGATGAAGCGCCTGGTCGCCGACCCCGGCCATATCGACTCGATCCTGAACGAGGGTTCCGACCGGGCCCGTGCCATCGCCGACGAGACCATGAAGCTGTCGAAGGACATCGTCGGCTTCATCCGCCGGCGCTAAGGCGCAATCGCGAGACCGGCTGGCGCCACGGCGCCGGCCGCTTCGCCCCTCCCAAACATTGCGGGAGTGTGGCAGCATGCCGGCCGTGCACATGCCGGGACATGCATGACCAGCAAGCGACTTTGCTTCGAGCCGGGTCACAAGCCCAAATGCCTCGTCGTCGTCGACGACAGCGCCGAATGGGATCGCGCGGTCTATTACGCCAGCCGCTGGGCGATCCGGGCCGGCGGCGGCGTGGTGATGCTGCGCATCATCGAGCCCGAGGAGCAGACGCAGGAGTGGCTCGGCGTCGCCGATATCATGCGCGCCGAGGCGCAGGAGGCGGCCGAGGCCGCGCTCGACCGCGCCGCCGGCAGAGCCAACGGCATCGCCGCGATCACGCCGGAACGGGTGATCCGCGAAGGGGCCGCGATGGAACAGCTGCTCGCCGTCATCGACGAGGACCCCGATATCGCCATGCTGGTGCTCGCCGCCAGTCCCGGCGCGGAGGGTCCTGGACCTCTGGTCGCGCTGCTCGCGCATGCGCTCGGCACGTTCCCGGTGCCGGTGACGATCATTTCGGGCGCGCTGAGCGACCAGAGCGTGGATTCGCTGGTGTAGGCCGCTGTCTTCACCTCGCCCCGCTTGCGGGGAGAGCGGAACGAAGCCCCTAACCTGCTGATATAATTGCAGAACGCCCCTCCGCCCCCTTGATCGTGCGTTCCCCGTCGCCATCTGCTAGGTGATAGAGCACGCGCCGGCCTTGAACCGGCGACGTCTGGAGAAAACCATGTTCATTCAAACCGAAGCCACCCCCAATCCCGCCACGCTGAAGTTCATTCCCGGCCGGGTCGTCGTCGACGGCAGCCCGATGGAATTTGCGAGCCGCGAATCGGCCGCGCGTTCGCCGCTGGCCGAAAAGCTGTTCGACGTGCCCGGCGTCACCGGCGTGTTCTACGGATCGGATTTCATCACCGTGACGAAAGCGAGCGGTGAATGGCAGCAGCTCAAGCCCGCGATTCTCGGCGCAATCATGGAGCACTACATGTCCGGCGCGCCGCTGCTCGCCGGCGGCGAAGCGCAGGGCGATGTCGATCTCGACGACGAGGACGAGTTCTTCGACGAGGCCGATGCCGAGACGGTCGACATGATCAAGGACCTGATCGAGACCCGCGTGCGGCCGGCGGTCGCCAATGACGGCGGCGACATCACCTTCCGCGGCTTCAAGGATGGCATCGTCTATCTCAACATGAAGGGCGCCTGCTCGGGCTGCCCGTCATCAACCGCAACGCTCCAGCACGGTATCCAGAACCTGCTCAAGCACTTCGTGCCCGATGTGGTCGAAGTCCGGCCGATGTGACGACGAAGTCGTCATCCCGGGGCGGTCCGCAGGACCGAGCTCCGGCGCGCGGTTGCGCGCCTGAGAATCTCGAGATTCCGGGTCTGGTGCTAACGCACCATCCCGGAATGACGGTTGTGGTAGGGTGGCATTTGGGGGCCTGCAAATCGTGCGTGATGAATGGCGGATAGGCGCTCGGTTCGCTAGACTGCTCTGCATTCGCCACCCGCCAGCCGCTGTTTCATGCTGATCCTTGCCATCGATACTGCACTCGAAGCGTGCGCGGCGGCCGTGCTCGACACCGACGCCGGCGAGCTGCTTGCGCAGGAGCAGCAGCTCATGAAGCGCGGCCACGCCGAGGCCTTGATGCCGATGGTCGCGCGCGTGATGCGATCGGCCAATCTCGCCTTCACCTCGCTCGACCGCATCGCCGTCACCGTCGGCCCCGGCAGTTTCACCGGCCTGCGTGTCGGCATCTCGGCGGCGCGCGGCCTCGCGCTTGCGGCGAAACGGCCGGCCGTCGGGCTGACGACGCTGTCAGCCTATGCCGCCACCGTCGTCGCCCAGAGCAAATCAGCACCGGTGATTTCCGCGATCGATGCGCGGCACGATCACGTCTATTTCCAGATCGTCGCTGGCGACGGCAGTCAGCTGGTGCGGCCGGGCATCGCGCCCATCAATGATGCGATCGCGGCCTCGCAATTCGGCGCGCCGCATCTCGTCGGCAATGCCGCGAATATTCTCGCCGATCGCTGGCCGAAGGATATGCCGCAGCCGATCGCGGTCGACGCGCAGCCCGCGCCCGACATCGGCTGGGTCGCATGGCTCGGCGCAGCCGCCGACCCCGAGACCAATCCGGCGCGGCCGTTCTATCTGAAGGCGCCCGACGCAAAGCCGGCCGCAACTCCGCCGTTCGCACAAGCCGCAAGCTCATGATGGGATGGCTGTTGGAATGGTGGCGCGGCGGCACGGCCGCCGTCGAGCCGGTTTCCCTGCGCGATGCCGCACGGCTGGCTGAGCTTCATGGCGCCTCCTTCGCGCATGGCTGGGGCGAAGCGGAGTTCGAGAGCATGATCAGCGAGCGCAACACGCTCGTGCATCGCTTGCGCCTCGGCCGCAAGATCATCGGCTTTGCCGTCTCGCGGATCGGCGCGGACGAGGCGGAGATCCTTTCGGTCGCGGTCGACCAGGCCCATCGTGGCCGCGGCCTGTCCCGCGCGCTGCTGATGACCCATCTCGGCCATCTCGCGGGCCGCGGCGTGCGCACGATATTTCTTGAAGTTGAGGAAAATAACCAGCCGGCGCGGCGGCTCTACGACCGGGCCGGATTCATAGTGGTCGGACGCCGCGAACGCTACTATAAGCAGCCGAACGGGGAACAATTGAACGCCCTTCTGATGCGACGTGACTTGTCGTAACATCGATGGCAATAAGCGCCCCGTCAGGCAGACAATCATGACCGCACTGAAACCCTCTTCTGCATCCAAGGCGACCGGCATCGAGGCGCGCTGTGCCGCCACCGGCATGCGCATGACCGAGCAGCGCCGCGTCATCGCCCGGGTGCTCGCGGAGGCGGTCGATCATCCCGATGTCGAGGAATTGTACCGGCGCTGCGTTGCCGTCGACGACAAGATCTCGATCTCGACCGTGTATCGCACCGTCAAGTTGTTCGAGGATGCCGGTATCATCGAACGCCATGATTTTCGCGAAGGCCGCGCGCGCTACGAGACGATGCGCGACAGCCACCACGACCACCTCATCAATCTGCGCGACGGCAAGGTGATCGAGTTCACCTCCGAAGAGATCGAGAAACTGCAGGCGGAGATCGCCCGCAAGCTCGGCTACAAGCTGGTCGATCATCGGCTCGAGCTCTATTGCGTCCCGCTCGACGACGACAAGCCGACGTCTTGAGTTTCGTGCCCATCGATCTCATCATCTTCGATTGCGACGGCGTGCTCGTGGACAGCGAGGTCATCTCCTGTCGCGCGCATGCGGATGTGCTGACGCGGCACGGCTATCCGATCACATCGGAGCAGGTGCTGGTCCGCTTTCTCGGCGTATCGGAGAAAGATGCGCGGCGGATGGTCGAGCAGGAAATCGGCCGCAGCCTGCCCGACGACCTGGAGAGCCAAGTCAATGCGGCCACGCTGCAATTCTACGCCAGCGATCTGCAGCCGATCACCCATGTCGCCGCCGCGATCGCCGCGATCGATCTGCCGAGATGCGTGGCATCGAGCGGCACGCCGGACAAGATTCATCATGGCCTGACCTGCGCCGGGCTCCACGACCTGCTCGCACCGCACATCTTTTCGGCGAGCCAGGTCGCGCGCGGCAAGCCCGCGCCCGACCTCTTCCTGTTCGCCGCCGCGCAGATGAAGGTCGCGCCGGAACGATGTCTCGTGATCGAGGACAGCGTCCCCGGGGTGACCGGCGCGCACGCCGCCGGCATGACCGTGCTGGGCTTTCACGGCGGCAGTCACTGCCCCCCGGGGCATGCCGAACGGCTGCGGGCTGCCGGCGCCGGACTGACCTTCGACGACATGCGGCAATTGCCTGAACTGGTCCGGCGGATCGGGGCTGACGCTCTGGCAGGCTAGCCTCTGGCCGTCATTCCGGGGCGATGCGCCAGGACCGCGAAGCGCAGCCCGGAACATCGAACCCGGAATCTCGCGCCAAAACCTCTGGATTCCGGGCTCGCGCTAGCACGCGCCCCGGAATGACGGCCGAAAATGCCCCCATTCGCTGGATTTTCGCCACTGCAGCCTATATCTGAGGGCCGTCCTCCACCGCCATTTCGGGTTCCATGACGCCGCCGCGCAAGCTGCACATCAAATCATATGGCTGCCAGATGAACGTCTACGATGCCCAGCGCATGGTGGACACGCTGGCTCCGGAAGGATTCGTGGAGACGGCGAGCGCCGAGGACGCCGACCTCGTCATCCTCAACACCTGCCATATCCGCGAGAAGGCCTCCGAGAAGGTCTATTCCGAGCTCGGCCGGCTGCGCGTCGCCAAGGACGAGGCCGCGCGCGGGGGCCGCGCGATGCAGATCGCGGTCGCCGGCTGCGTGGCGCAGGCCGAGGGCGAGGAGATCGTGCGCCGGGCGCCGGTCGTCGACGTCGTGGTGGGACCGCAGAGCTACCATCATCTGCCGGAGCTCTTGAAGCGCGCCGGCAACGAAGGCCGCGCGATCGAGACCGAATTCCCGGCCGAAGACAAGTTCGGCTTCCTGGCCCAGCCGAAGCCCGCCGCGATCCGCGCGCGCGGCATTTCCGCCTTCGTCACCGTGCAGGAAGGCTGCGACAAGTTCTGCACCTTCTGCGTCGTGCCGTACACACGAGGCTCGGAAGTCTCCCGCCCCGTGGCAAAGATCGTCGATGATGTGAAGCGGCTCGCCGACAACGGCGTGCGCGAGCTGACCCTGATCGGGCAGAACGTCAACGCCTATCACGGCGAGGGGCCTGACGGAAAAACCTGGCCGCTCGGCCGGTTGCTCGAACACCTTGCGGCAATTCCGGGGATCGCGCGGCTGCGCTATTCGACCAGCCATCCCCGCGATGTCGATGACAGTTTGATTGCGGCCCATCGCGATCTCGAAGCCCTGATGCCGTTCGTCCACCTGCCGGTGCAGTCGG
>NZ_LWIG01000001.1:669228-680955 GCF_002068095.1 Bradyrhizobium sacchari
CCGCCGATGATTATCGGCGTGTCATCGACCGTTTTCGTACCGCCCGCCAAGATATTGCTTTTTCATCAGATTTCATTGTCGGCTTCCCCGGCGAGAGCGAGCAGGATTTTCTCGCCACTCTCGCGCTTGTCACGCAAATCGGCTACGCTGCGGCATATTCGTTCAAATACTCCGCCCGGCCGGGAACGCCGGCCGCGGACATGCAGGAGACGGTGTCCCCCGCCGAGATGGACCAGCGATTGGAGCGGCTCCAGGAACTGATCGACAGCCAGCAATCGGCCTTCAACAAGGCTGCGATTGGCTCAACGGTCGATGTGCTGTTCGAACGTCCGGCGCGCAAGGAGGGCCAGATCGTCGGCCGCACCGCCTTCCTCCAGCCTGCCCATGTGATGGCCTCGCCCGACATCATCGGACAGATCCTGCCTGTCAGGATCGACAGCCTCGAGCGCTACAGCTTCCTCGGCGAGCTCGCCACAGCGCGCACCGCGCACGAGCCCGCTTTATCGCAAGCCATCGGAGCCTGAACCCTTGCCAAAAAGCGCATCGGATTCGTCTTCTCTCGCTCCCAGCCGCAAATTTGACCGCGACATGCAAGTTCCGCCCGAGACCCAGGTCGTCATCGATTTCGACGACAACCGCGCCGCTTCCGCCCTGGTCGGCCCTTACGGCCAGCACCTCGCGCAGATCGAACGGCGGCTCGGCGTCGTCGTCGATTCCAAGGGCAACCACATTACCATCGGCGGCACGCGGGACGGCTGCGATGCCGCGCGCCGGGTGCTGGAGATGCTCTACGCGCAGGCCGTGAAGGGGCAGGACCTCGACCAGGGCGAGGTCGAAGGCGCGATCCGCGCCGTGATCGCGCAGGGTTCGCTGTTCGAGTTCGACGCCAAGTCGGCCAAATCGACCTTCGACAGCATCAACCTGCGCAAGCGCCCGGTGCGCGCCCGCACCGCTGCGCAGGACTCCTACATCCGCGCGCTGAAGCGCCACGAGCTGGTGTTCGGCATCGGCCCCGCCGGCACCGGCAAGACCTGGCTCGCGGTCGCGCATGCCGCGCAACTGTTCGAGCGCAAGGAGGTCGACAAGATCATCCTGTCGCGCCCGGCGGTGGAAGCCGGCGAGCGGCTCGGCTTTCTGCCCGGCGATCTCCGCGAGAAGGTCGATCCTTATCTCCGCCCGATCTACGACGCGCTCTATGATCTCATGGACGCGCGCATCGTCGAGCGCGCGCTGCAGACCGGCGAGATCGAGATCGCCCCGCTCGCCTTCATGCGCGGCCGCACGCTGACCAATGCCGCCATCATCCTGGACGAGGCGCAGAACACCACGTCGATGCAGATGAAGATGTTCCTGACCCGTCTCGGCGAGAACAGCCGCATGATCGTGACGGGCGATCCCTCGCAAATCGATTTGCCGAACGGCCAGACCTCGGGTCTCGCCGAGGCGACGCGCCTGCTGAGCGGCGTCGAAGGCATTGCCCAAGTTCATTTCAAAGCCGAGGACGTGATCCGCCACGAGCTCGTGGCGCGGATCGTCGCCGCCTATGAAGGTTCGCCGCAGCGGCCGGCGGCCGATAAATCCTGACGGGACAACAGCCGGACCAGACGGGCGCGAACGCGGCGCCTGATCGTTCCTAACAAAGACAATGTCACATCCGAACCTTCCCATGACCGAGGTCCTCGTCGTTGCCGATTGCTGGCAGCGCGAGCCCGATTCCGAAGCCGTGATCCAGCGCGCGGTCGCCGCCGCTGCCGAGAGCGTCGACGACGATGTCGCCGACGCGGAAGTCGCCGTGATGCTGACCGACGATGCCGGCATCCGCACCCTCAACAGCAACTGGCGCGGCATCGACAAGCCGACCAACGTGCTGTCGTTTCCGGCGCTGCAGCCCGAGGGCGAATGGAAGGAAGGCGATGCGCCGCGCATGCTCGGCGACATCGCCATCGCCTACGAGACCATGCGGCGCGAGGCGGACGAGGAACACAAGCCGTTCGATCATCATTTGAGCCACCTCGCGGTGCACGGCTTCCTGCACCTGATCGGCTACGACCACGAGAACGACGACGACGCCGAGGAAATGGAAGCGCTGGAGACCGAGATCCTCGCTCATCTCGGCATCCCCGATCCCTATGCCGACCGCACGGGGACGCATTGAGATGCCGGATTCCGAACCAATCCACGACAATCCGCGCAACACGCCGAATTTGCCGGCGGTGGTGACATCAGGCGAGGTGTTGCGTCCGACCGCCGAAGGCTGGCTGCTGCGCGCCATCCGCACGCTGTTCGGCTGGAAGGCGGGATCGGTGCGTGACGATCTGCAGGTCGTGCTCGACGCGACGACGCCCGACGACACCGGCTTCTCCGCCGTCGAGCGCACCATGCTGCGCAACATCCTCGGCCTGCACGAACGCCGCATCGCCGACGTCATGGTGCATCGCGCCGACATCATCGCGGTGAAGCGCGACATCCCGCTCGGCGAATTGATGGACCGCTTCGAGAGCGCCGGCCATTCCCGCCTCGTCGTCTACAACGAGACGCTCGACGATCCCGTCGGCATCGTCCACATCCGCGACCTGCTCGCCTTCATGACCGCCAGGGCGCGCGTGTCGGAGGCCACCAAGACCAAGCGCAAGAAGCCGCTGCCCGCCGGGCTCGATCTGCGCGCGGTCGATCTGGCGCTGCCGCTCGAGGACGCGCGCATCATCCGCAAGCTGCTCTACGTGCCGCCCTCGATGCGGGCGATCGACCTGCTGGCGCAGATGCAGGCCACGCGCATCCACCTCGCGCTGGTCGTCGACGAATATGGCGGCAGTGACGGACTGGTCTCGATCGAGGACATCGTCGAGCAGATCGTCGGCGAGATCGACGACGAGCACGACAGCGACGAGCCGCCCTCGATCGTGCGCCTGCCCGACAATGCCTTCATCGCCGATGCGCGCGCCAGCCTCGACGACGTCCGCACAGTGATCGGAGCGGATTTCGTCACCGGCGAGGCCGGCGAGGAGGTCGAGACGCTCGGCGGCTATCTCGTCAGCTTCGTCGGACGCCTGCCGGTGCGCGGCGAGGTGATCTCGGGCCCCGGCAATTACGAGGTCGAGGTGCTCGATGCCGATCCGCGCCGCGTCAAGCGGCTGCGCATCTCGACGCGGAAGGAGCGTCCCGCGCTGCGCACCCAGCGCGAGAGCCGGCGCCGCGAGGCAGCCCCTGAGAGCAACCCGCCGCCGGCCAATGACACGCCGACCCCGCCGCCGAGCGACGGAACCGGCCCGCAGTGAGCGCATTGCAGCGACTTCGGCAGATCGCGCTTGCCATCATCCTCGCCTGGGGATGGAAGCGCGCCGTCATCGCCATGGCAGCCGGCGCGCTGTCGGTGCTGGCGCTGGCGCCATTCAACCTGTTCCCGGTGCTGTTCGTCAGCTTCCCGGTGCTGGTCTGGCTCATCGACGGCGCCGGCGCCGGACGATATGGCGGCGTCCCCGCCGCGGCGCTGACCGGCTACTGGTTCGGGCTCGGCTATTTCGTCCCCGGCCTCTACTGGATCGGTTACGCCTTCTTCGTCGACGCCGATATCTTCGCTTGGCTGACGCCGTTCGCGGTGCTCGGCCTGCCGGCCTATCTCTCGATCTTCACGGCAATCGGCTTTGCGCTGGCGCGCCTGCTCTGGACCAAGAACGCCACGCGCATTCTCGCCCTCGCGGCAAGCCTCACCGTTGCCGAATGGCTGCGCGGCCATGCGCTGACCGGCTTTCCCTGGAACGCGTTCGGCTATGCGCTGTCCGAGCCGCTGCCGCTGGCGCAGACGGCCTCGCTGATCGGCCTGTGGGGCATGACCTTCCTGACGGTTGCGATCTTTGCGAGCCCGGCGACGCTGATCGACCGCACGCCCGATCGCCGCCTGGCGTGGCACGCGCCGGCCGCGGCAATCGCGCTTCTGATTGTCATGAGCGTTTTCGGCGCGATCCGCCTGTCGCTGCATCCGACCACGATGGTCGCCGGCGCCAAGCTGCGCCTGATGCAACCGAACCTGCAACAAGACGCCAAGTTCAACTACGCCGCCAAGGCGGAGGTGATGAAGAAATACCTCGCATTGTCGGACCGCGCCTCCGGACCGCAATCGACCGGCGTGCGCGATGCCACCATCCTGATCTGGCCGGAATCCGCATTTCCGTTCTTCCTGACCCGCGAAGCCGACGCGATGGCTGAGATCGCCGAGCTTTTGCCGAAGGGCACGGTACTGATCACGGGTTCAGTGCGCGCGCCCGATCTGCCGCGGGGAACTCCGATCACGCGCGCCTACAATTCGATCTACGTGATCGATCATGACGGCAGCGTGCTCGCGGTCTACGACAAGCTGCATCTGGTGCCCTTCGGCGAATTTCTTCCCTATCAGGAGCTGATGGAGAAGCTCGGTTTCGAGCAGCTGACGCGTGTGCGCGGCGGCTTCATCGCCGGCAGCGTGCGGCATGCGCTGCCGGTCGCCGGCGCGCCGCCCGCGCTGCCTCTGATCTGCTATGAGGCCATCTTTCCCGGCGAGGTAGCTGGACGCAACGAACGTCCCGGCTGGATCGTGAACCTCACCAACGACGGCTGGTTCGGCATCTCGACTGGCCCATACCAGCATCTTGAGCAGGCACGCATGCGCGCGATCGAGCTCGGATTGCCTCTGATCCGCTCCGCCAATACCGGCATCTCCGCGGTGATCGATCCGGTCGGACGCACCGTCGCAAGCCTCGGTCTCGGCATCGAGGGCATTTTGGATGCAAACCTGCCCGCCGCAATCCCGCCGACCGTCTATGCGCGGCTGGGCGATGTGCCCGCAGCCATGCTCGTCGCGCTCGGCGTGATACTCGCGGTCCGCCGACGTGTTGCCAAACGGCACCCCTGATTGCGCCGCAGCCAGCGAGGCGGCCGGAATCCTTTGACAACCGTAGTCCCACGGTTGACAGATTGCACGCGGGTTCCTCATTCTGCACCCGCTGCGAAAGACAGTGGGCGTTGCTAAATTTCTCCGCAATGTTTCCCAATAACAGGGTTTGATTTTTACGTTGCTGGCACCTGAGGCATCCCGGTCGATTGCGCTGAAGGTGGTGTTTGGAGGCTGAGGAAATGTCGAAAGCGCCCAACCCTGTTGACAAATATGTCGGCAGCCGTGTGCGTATGCGCCGCATCATGTTGGGCATGAGTCAGGAAAAGCTCGGTGAAGCTTTGGGCCTGACGTTCCAGCAGATCCAGAAATACGAGAAGGGCACGAACCGGGTCGGCGCGAGCCGCATCCAGCAGATTGCCGAGATTCTCCAGGTGCCTGTATCGTTCCTGTTCGAGGGCGGCCCGAGCGGTGTGGCCGGCCCGGACGGCTTCGCTGAAGGTGCTTCGCCCTCCTACGTCTCGGACTTCCTCGCGACCTCCGAAGGCCTCGCTCTGACCAAGGCGTTCACCCGAATCACCGATTCGAAGATGCGCCGCTCGATCGTCGATCTCGTCGAACAGATCGCCGCCCGCGAAGGCCCCGACAAGCGCTGACGCAGCGCAATCCGATTTGAGGCTGCGCCAAATCTGGCCTATGTCGTCATTTGCGGCCGCGCGTTGACGTGCGCCTTCCCGGATGATGCGATTCAAAGGCATAGATGCGCCCATGACGAACTCCAACTGGTTCGATAGCCAAACTATTCTCGACGGCATCCGGCGCTGGGTGGAGATCGAGACACCGACAGAGGCGCCCGAACAGGTCAACAAACTCGTGTCGCTGGTCGCGGATCAACACCGCGATCTGCCGGTCACGCTCGAGCGCATCGCCGGCGTCGACGGTTGCGGCGATCATCTCCTGGTCCGCTCGACATGGGGGCAGGAGCAGCCGGGCATCCTGGTGCTGAGCCACCTCGACACCGTGCACCCGCTCGGCTTCATCGAGCGCCTGCCGTTCAAGGTCGAGGGCGACAGCGCGTTCGGCCCCGGCATCTACGACATGAAGGGCGGCGCCTACATCGCCCACCACGCCTTTGCCGCGCTCTGCGCCGATGGCAAGCGTTCGCCGCTCGGCATCACCCACATGTTCACCTCCGACGAGGAGATCGGCAGCCCCACCTCGCGCGCGCTGATCGAGAAGGAAGGACGCAAGGCCAAATACGTGCTGGTGACGGAGCCGGCGCGCGACGGCGGCAAGATCGTCACCGGACGCAAGGGCGTCGGACGCTTCGAGGTGTTCATCAAGGGCGTGCCGGCGCATGCCGGTTCGCGGCCCGAAGACGGCCGCAGCGCCATCCGCGAGCTCGCCAACATCATCCACGCGCTAGAGGGAATGAACGACCTGAAGCGCGGCGTCACCGTCAATGTCGGTGTGGTGCGCGGCGGCACGCGCCCCAACGTAACGCCGGAAGAAGCCTATGCCGAAATCGACCTGCGCGTTCCGAGCTTCACTGACGCGGACGAATTCGTCGGCAGGATCCTCGGGCTGAGATCGAAGACGGACGGCGTCACAGTCACGGTCACGGGCGAGCTCAATCGTCCTCCGTACGAAAAGGGCAATGCGGGCGCATCGCTCTACGAGCACGCCAGGACGCTCGCCACCGAGATCGGCTTCGAGCTGATCGACACCTATACCGGCGGCGGCTCGGACGGCAACTTCACCGCGCCCCACACGGCTACGCTCGACGGGCTCGGCGTCGACGGCAAGGGCGCACACACCCATTATGAGCAGCTCTACGTCTCCTCGCTCGCGCCGCGCGCGCGGCTGCTCTATCGGCTGTATCAGACACTGCGATGAGCGAGCGCAAGTCAGACCCCGATCGCGACGACAGCGAGCGCGCCTTCTTCGGGCGCCGCAAGGGCCACAAGCTCCGGCAGCACCAGGCCGAGCTGATCGATCATCTGCTGCCGCATCTTGCGCTCGACATCGATCGCGATGCGCCGGCGGATGCGTGCGAGATCTTCGATCCCGCGGCGGATGATTTGCGGCTCGAGATCGGCTTTGGCGGCGGCGAGCATCTCGCCGCAGAGGCGCAGAATTTCACCACGACCGGCTTCATCGGCTGCGAGCCCTATGTCAACGGCATGGCGAAGATCCTCGCGCAGATCGAGGCCGCCAACATCGCCAACATCCGCCTGTTCGCCGGCGATGCCGCCGAGCTGCTGGCCTGGCTGCCGAAGGCTTCGCTGTCGCGCATCGACCTGATCCATCCGGATCCCTGGCCGAAGCGACGGCACTGGAAGCGGCGCTTCGTCCAGGACAGGACGATCGCCGCGATGGCGCGCGTGCTGAAGCCGAACGGTGAATTCCGCTTCGTCTGCGACATCGACGATTACTGCGCCTGGACGCTGTCGCATCTTGCGCGCTCGCCGGATTTCAAGTGGCTCGCGGAGCGCGCCGACGATTTCCGGCAGCCATGGCCCGGCTACACCATGACGCGCTACGGCCGCAAGGCGGCGCGCGAAGGCCGCAAGGCGGCTTATTTGCGGTTCAGGCGGGTCGGTTAGCCGTCATTGCGAGGAGCCCCGCGACAAGATTGCGAAGCAATTTTGTCGTGGGAGACGAAGCAATCCAGAGTGTTTCCGCGGAGAGATTCTGGATTGCTTCGCTGCGCTCGCAATGACGAAGTGGGGAGCTAGATCGTCTGCCGGTTGCGCCAGAAATTCACGACGCGTTCGGCCGTCGTCGGCATCAGACGCGTGAAGTTCATGCGCGCGGCCTCGATGTCGGCATCGGCGGGCGTGCGATTGGCGCCGTACCAGAGCAGGATCAGTGCGCGCACCGTGGGCCAGCCAAGATTGAGCACGCGGCCGAGGATCAGGATCGGATCGTAGCGGTCACCTGCGATCAAGCGGTCGAGGATCGGGATGCGGATGCCGGCCATCGCCGAGAGCGAGGCGATCGATTCCTCGTATTTGTGTGCCTTGGCAAAACCAAGCAGCGCGCTCTCGCCGAGATGGCCTTCGCGATGCAAGGTGAGCACCGTGCGCTGGGCAGCCGAGAAATCGCGTCGCGGCCCCGGCGGCAGCGCCGCCTCCTCGATCGCCGCCATCGCACGCTTGATCTCGACCTGGCGCACGGGATTGACCACGCTGGAGAGGCGGCGGCGGATGACGTCGAGCGTGCCGTTGAGAAGCTCCTTCAGGTGCTCGCCGGACAGATCGGGGCGCTGACCAATCTTGAGCGTCAGCACGCCGTCCTGCGCGGAGCGCTTGATCAGCTCGGAATAGCTGGCAGGCGAAAACACCGCGCCGGCATTGCCCGCGGCGCGGCGCACGACATCACGGTCGCCGCGCTCGACCAGCACATCGGTGACGATGGCCGGCAAGACGGGGCGTTCGGTCATCGCCAGCAGATGCCCCTGTCCCTTCAGCCGCGCGATCTCGACGAGAGCGGCGTCATCGAGTACGGGCGAGCGGCGCAGCACGGGACCTGCGACCATGATCTCGTTTTCGCGCGCGAGCTGATTGACCAGATGCCGCGGCGCGTTGTTCAGACGCGAGAAGCGCTCGGCGAGATCGACGCGCGAGGCGAGCTCAGCATGCGGGACGAGATCGATCAGGAGATTGTCGAAGAGATCGATGAGTTCGGGACGGAGCCGCGCGGGATCCTGGAAGTAGAGGTCGGCGATGGCGCGCGCGATCTCGCCACGACGGCGCGGGTCGCCGCGTTTGACGATATCGTCCAGTCCGGGAATGAGCGACGTGGCAACGGTCATGAAAACGCAAACTCGTACAGGGCACGCCGCGGGTGCGCCCTAGGTCCAAGCCGCCCCACAATCAGGGAATTTAGGCCTCGGAAATGAAGGAAGCGTTGCGCGGCGGGCCGCAAACCGGCCTCAAAAAGCCTCACCTCGCCTCCGATGGGCCTTGTCCGGGAGGGCGGAAAGGGCTATATCAACGCCAATTCATCTTCTCATACGATCCGCGTAGTGAGAGTGGGCCCGAAAGGACCCGCTCTTTTTTATTACTTGAACGCGGGTTGGCGGAAGATCCGGCCCGACCGCTGTCGGGAAAGTTCCGAAGTGGGCTTTGACGTCTTAACCAAGCCTTAACCCAAGCGTTAACCAACGAGCGCCTTGACCCTCGATATGACCGAACCGAACACTGGTTCCACGGATGCCGAACTACTGGCCGAGCCGAGGCTCGTGGTCGAGCCGGGCGTCGCGGCGCGGGTGTCCGCGGTTGCGGTCCCTGTGCTCCAGGGCATGGGCTATCGCCTGGTGCGGATCCGCATCTCCGGGGAAGCCGGCTGTACCGTGCAGATCATGGCCGAACGGCCGGACGGTTCGATGCAGCTCGAGGATTGCGAGGCGATCTCGCGGGCGCTGTCGCCCGTGCTCGATGTCGCCGACCCCATCGACCGCGCCTACCGGCTGGAGATCTCCTCGCCGGGAATCGACCGCCCCCTGGTGCGGCGCTCCGATTTCGAGCGTTATTCCGGCCATCTGGTGAAGGTCGAGATGGCGGTCGCCCACGAGGGACGCAAGCGGTTCCGCGGCACGCTCGGTGCCGTCGAAGGTGACCGCGTCCATCTGCATCGCGACGACGCCAAGGCGGGCGACGATGCCGACGTTCTCCTGACCATGGAGGATATCGGCGAGGCCCGCCTCGTGCTGACCGACGAGCTGATCGCCGAATCCATGCGCCGCGGCAAGGCCGAAGAGCGCCAGATGCGCCGGGATCTCGGCCTCGCGCCGCCGCAGGCGCCGCACGCGAAAATCAGCGAAAAAGCCGCCAAGAACACCAAGCCGAAAAAGAAGCCGGCCCCGACCAATACGAAGAAACATCGCCTTGCCGCCGAGCGCGCGCGGCGCGGCGAGATCGAGCCTGACCAAGGAGACTAGCCATGGCAGTCAGCGCCAATCGACTTGAATTGCTTCAGATCGCCGATGCCGTCGCCCGCGAGAAATCGATCGACCGCGGCATCGTCATCGCGGCGATGGAAGACGCCATCGCCAAGGCCGCGCGGGCCCGCTACGGCAGCGAGACTGACGTTCACGCCGAGATCGACCCGAAGAAGGGCGAGCTGCGGCTGTCGCGGCACATGCTTGTCGTCGACAAGGTCGAGAATCACTCCAACCAGATCTCGCTGGTGGACGCGCAGCGCGCCAATCCGGGCGCGCAAGTAGGCGACACCATCGCCGACACCCTGCCGCCGCTGGAATATGGCCGCATCGCCGCGCAGTCGGCCAAGCAGGTCATCGTGCAGAAGGTGCGCGAGGCCGAGCGCGACCGGCAGTATCAGGAATTCAAGGATCGCATCGGCGACATCGTCAACGGCGTCGTCAAGCGCGTCGAATATGGCAGCGTGATCGTCGATCTCGGCCGTGGTGAAGCCATCATCCGCCGCGACGAGATGCTGCCGCGCGAAGTGTTCCGCAACGGCGACCGCGTCCGCGCCTATATCTTCGACGTCCGCCGCGAGACGCGCGGCCCGCAGATCTTCCTCTCCCGCACCCATCCGCAGTTCATGGCAAAACTGTTCGCGCAGGAAGTGCCCGAGATCTATGACGGCATTGTCGAGATCAAGGCTGTCGCCCGCGATCCGGGCTCGCGCGCGAAAATCGGCGTGATTTCCCGTGATTCCTCGGTCGATCCGGTCGGCGCCTGCGTCGGTATGCGCGGCTCGCGCGTGCAGGCGGTGGTGAACGAGCTGCAGGGCGAGAAGATCGACATCATCCCGTGGTCGCCCGATATCGCGACCTTCGTGGTCAACGCGCTGGCCCCGGCCGAAGTCTCCAAGGTCGTCATCGACGAAGACCGCGAGCGCATCGAGGTCGTGGTGCCCGACACCAACAACCAGCTCTCGCTGGCGATCGGCCGTCGCGGCCAGAACGTTCGTCTGGCCTCGCAGCTCACTGGCTGGGACATCGACATCCTGACCGAGCAGGAGGAATCGGAGCGCCGCCAGGCCGACTTCGAGAACTCCACCCGCGTCTTCATGGAATCGCTCAACGTCGACGAGGTGGTCGGCCAGCTGCTGGCGTCCGAAGGCTTCACCTCGGTCGAGGAACTCGCCATGGTGGACGTCAAGGAGCTCGCCGGCATCGAAGGCTTCGACGAGGAGACCGCGCAGGAACTCCAGAACCGCGCCCGCGAATATCTGGAGCAGCAGGAAGCCGAGCTCGAGGCGAGGCGCAAGGAGCTCGGCGTCGAGGACGCCCTCAAGGACGTGCCCGGCGTCACCTCCAAGATGCTGGTGAAGTTCGGCGAGAACGACATCAAGACTGTCGACGACCTCGCCGGCTGCGCCACCGACGATCTGGTCGGCTGGACCGAGCGCAAGGAAGGCGGCGAGCAGACCAAATATCCGGGAGCGCTCGACGGTATCGACATCTCCCGTGACGATGCCGAGGCGATGATCATGCAGGCCCGCGTCAAGGCCGGCTGGATCACCGAGGCCGATCTCGCCAAGCCCGCTGAAGAGGCTGAGGCGACCGAAGATCAGCCGGCTTAAGGGCGACGGAGGATGTCGCCCGGATGCTCGCCAGCACTGACAGCGAACTCGACCATGGGCCGCGGACCGAAAGGTCCGCGACCATGCGGATGTGCGCGGTCAGCCGGCAGGTCCGGCCGATCGACGAGCTGATCCGCTTCGTCGTTTCGCCGCAAGGCGACATAGTTCCCGATCTCAAGCGCAAGCTGCCCGGGCGCGGCATGTGGGTCACCGCCTCGTGCGAGGTGGTTGCGGAAGCCGTGCGGCGTCACCAATTTAGCAAGGCCTTCAAGCGCGAGCTGCGCACCCCTCAGTCGCTTCCCGCC
>NZ_LWIG01000001.1:680995-740627 GCF_002068095.1 Bradyrhizobium sacchari
GGGGCAGGTCGTGGCCGGCTTCGGCAAGGTCGAAAGCGCCCTGCGGGAAGGCACGGCCGAGGTCCTGATCCACGCCAGTGACGGGGCTGCGGACGGAATCCGCAAATTGGACATGCTGGCGCGTCAAAACGCCGGGAATCGCGGCGCCAGGCCGCAGATTCCCGTCGTCACCGCACTGAAATCGTTAGAATTGGATTTGGCACTGACCCGGTCAAATGTGATACATGCTGCGCTGCTCGCGGGCCCGGCGAGCAGGTCATTCCTGTCACGTAGCCAGATGCTGGTCCGATACCGGATGGCGGACGATGACAAGATTGCCGAAAAGCACGGCCAGGATTTCTGAGAGACACCGACGAACCGATCTGACGGTGCGGCAACGCACAACACTGATAAATCAGGATTAGGACTGCTGAATGGTTGATACCAAGACCCCTGGCGACAAGAAGCTGAGCGTTCCGAGCAAGACGCTATCGCTCAAGCCGCGCGTCGAAACGGGTACCGTGCGCCAGAGCTTCAGCCATGGCCGCAGCAAGCAGGTCGTGGTCGAAAAGCGCGGCAAGCGCCGCATCGGCGACGGCCCGGAGCCGCACGCGCCTGAGGTTGCTGCAAAGCCGGCGCCGGCTGCGCCTGCTCCGTCGCGTCCGGCGCCGCCGCCCCCGCCCCGCAATGCCGGTTCCGGTGTGGTTCTGCGCACCCTGACCGAGGACGAGCGCTCGGCCCGTGCCAGCGCGCTGGCCGATGCCAAGCTGCGCGAGGTCGAGGAACGCCGCCAGGCCGAGGAAGAGGCCCAGCGCCGCGCAGTGCGCGAGGCCGCCGAACGCGCGGAGCGCGAGGCCGCCGAGTCGCGCCGCAAGGCCGAGGAAGAGCGCCACCGTCACGAGGACGAAGCCAAGCGGAAGGCCGAGACCGAGGCCAAGAAGCGTTTTGGCGAGGGCGAGCAGCCGGCATCTTCCGCCGCGCGCCCCGCAACCGCGGCGCCGGCCGCGCCTGCGCCGCGCCCCGGCGCCCCCACGCCCCGCCCCGGAACCCCGGCATCACGCCCGGGAACCACGACGGCACGTCCCGCCTCGACGACCGCGCAGCGTCCGGGTGGACCGGCAGGTCGCGGCCCCGCAGTTGCGGCCGAACCGGACGAGGACGAGGCTCCGCGCCAGATCCGTCGCGGTCCCGGCGGCGCCGCGCGTCCTGCGGCGGCCCCCAAGACCACCCACAAGCCCGGCCCGCAGAAGGAGCGCGGCCGCCTGACCGTCGTCACCGCGCTCAATGCCGACGAGGTGCGCGAGCGCTCGATCGCCTCGTTCCGCCGCCGCACCCAGCGCCTGAAGGGCCATGCCTCGAACGAGCCGAAGGAAAAGCTGGTCCGCGAGGTCACGATTCCGGAAGCGATCACCATCCAGGAGCTCGCCAACCGTATGGCCGAGCGCGCGGTCGACGTCATCCGCATGCTGATGAAGCAGGGCGCGATGCACAAGATCACCGATGTGATCGACGCCGACACCGCGCAGCTGATCGCCGAAGAACTGGGCCACACCGTCAAGCGCGTTGCGGCATCGGACGTCGAAGAGGGCCTGTTCGACACGGTCGATGATTCCACCGACACCGAGACGCGCTCGCCTGTCGTGACCGTGATGGGTCACGTCGACCACGGCAAGACGTCGCTGCTCGATGCGCTTCGCCACGCCAACGTGGTCTCGGGCGAAGCCGGCGGCATCACCCAGCACATCGGCGCTTATCAGGTGGTGTCGCCCGAAAGCGGCAAGAAGATCACCTTCATCGACACGCCCGGCCACGCCGCGTTCACCGCGATGCGCGCCCGCGGCGCCAAGGTCACCGACATCGTCGTGCTGGTGGTCGCCGCCGATGACGGCGTGATGCCGCAGACGATCGAAGCCATCAACCACGCCAAGGCGGCGCGGGTGCCGATCATCGTTGCCATCAACAAGATCGACAAGCCGGATGCCAAGCCCGAGCGCGTGCGCACCGAGCTGCTCCAGCACGACGTGCAGGTGGAATCCTTCGGCGGCGACGTCGTCGACGTCGAGGTGTCCGCCAAGAACAAGACCAATCTCGACAAGCTGCTCGAGATGATCGCGCTGCAGGCCGAAATCCTCGACCTGAAGACCAACTCGCAGCGTCCGGCCGAAGGCACCGCGATCGAGGCCAAGCTCGACCGCGGCCGCGGTCCGGTCGCGACCGTCTTGGTCCAGCGCGGCACGCTCCGTGTCGGCGACATCATCGTCGCCGGCGCCGAAATGGGCCGCGTCCGCGCGCTGATCTCGGATCAGGGCGAGACCGTGCAGGAGGCGGGTCCCTCGGTGCCGGTCGAGGTGCTCGGCTTCAACGGTCCGCCCGAAGCCGGCGATCGTCTGGCCGTGGTCGAGAACGAAGCCCGCGCCCGCCAGATCACCAGCTACCGTGCGCACCAGAAGCGCGAGAACGCGGCGGCCTCGATCTCCGGCATGCGCGGCTCGCTCGAGCAGATGATGTCGCAATTGAAGACGGCGGGCCGCAAGGAATTCCCGCTGATCGTCAAGGCCGACGTGCAGGGCTCGCTGGAAGCCATTCTCGGCTCGCTGGAGAAGCTCGGCACCGACGAAGTCGCCGCCCGCATCCTGCATGCCGGCGTCGGCGGCATCTCCGAATCCGACGTGACGCTCGCGGAAGGTTTCAACGCCGCGATCATCGGCTTCAGCGTTCGCGCCAACAAGGAAGCTGCCGCGGCCGCCAAGCGCAACGGCATCGAGATCCGCTACTACAACATCATCTACGACCTCGTGGACGACGTGAAGAAGGCGATGAGCGGCCTGCTCGCGCCGACCCTGCGCGAAACCATGCTGGGCAATGCCGAGATCCTGGAGATCTTCAACATCTCCAAGGTCGGCAAGGTCGCCGGCTGCCGCGTCACCGACGGTACCGTGGAACGCGGCGCCAATGTGCGCCTGATCCGCGACAACGTCGTCGTGCACGAAGGCAAGCTGTCGACGCTGAAGCGCTTCAAGGACGAAGTGAAGGAAGTCCAGGCCGGCCAGGAGTGCGGCATGGCCTTCGAGAACTACCACGACATGCGCGCAGGCGATGTCATCGAGTGTTATCGCGTGGAGACGATCCAGCGCTCCCTGTAAGTCCAAATCTTACCGAAGCGTTCGGATCTTTTTGAACTGAAATTGCGGGAGTGCGATGGCCGGATTTTTTCCGGCCATCCACGCCTCTTCGTTTCAACAGGCAAATGACAATGCTCGTGTCCCAAACGCGGGCACGACGAGGTGATTTCCAGACTATGCCCCGCCACCACCAGAAGAAGAGTTCCGCGCCCGGCGGCTCGCAGCGTCAGTTGCGCGTCGGCGAGCAGGTTCGCCATGCGATGGCCGAGATTCTGGCGCAAGGCAACGTGCATGATGCTGATCTCGAGGGTCACATCATCACCGTGCCGGAGGTACGGATGTCGCCCGACCTGAAGCTCGCAACAATCTACGTGATGCCGCTCGGTGGCCGCGACACCGGGATCGTCATCGCTGCGCTCGAGCGCAACAAGAAATTCCTGCGCGGCGAAGTCGCGCGGCGCGTTAACCTGAAATTTGCACCTGACATTCGCTTCCGCGTCGACGAGCGATTCGACGAAGCGGAACGGATCGAGAAGCTTTTGCGAACACCTGCGGTGCAGAAGGACCTCGAAAACGACCTGGAACAGGATCCGGATTCGGATCGGGAAGAAGAGCAATGACGATGGACCCGGCTCACGGCACGATCGACGGCAACGACGCCGATCAGCGCGATGTGCAGAAAAATAATTTTGCGGAGATGGGCGGCAATTCTCAGCCGCATCAGGAGCCGCGCCGCGTCAACAACGATCCGCGCGCCAAGCAGCAGAAGGGCAACCAGCCGCGTCGCGACCGGCGCGACGTCCATGGCTGGGTCGTGCTCGACAAGCCGATCGGCATGACCTCGACGCAGGCTGTCGCGGTGCTCAAGCGCCTGTTCAATGCCAAGCGCGCGGGACACGCCGGTACGCTCGATCCGCTCGCCTCGGGCGGCCTGCCGATTGCGCTTGGAGAGGCCACCAAGACGGTTCCCTTTGTGATGGACGGCCGCAAGCGCTACCAGTTCACCGTGTGCTGGGGCGAGGAGCGCGACACCGACGACATCGAGGGCCGGGTCACCGCGACCTCAGACCAACGACCGACCCGGGAGGCCATTCTGGCCCTCCTGCCCCGCTTCACCGGGGTGATCGAGCAGATCCCGCCGCGTTATTCGGCCATCAAGGTCCAGGGCGAGCGGGCCTATGACCTCGCCCGCGACGGCGAGGTCGTGGAGCTGGCCCCCCGCCCGGTCGAGATTCACCATTTAACTCTTGTAAATCAACCAGATAACAACCGGGCCGTATTCGAGGCCGAGTGCGGCAAGGGCACCTATGTCCGGGCGCTCGCCCGCGATATGGGCCGGATTCTCGGCACTTACGGCCATATCTGCGCGCTCCGGCGGACCCTGGTCGGCCCATTTGGCGAAAACGACATGATTCCGCTGGATCAGCTGGAGGCTTTGTGCGATAGAGCCGCGTCCGGCGAGGGCAGCCTCGCCGACGCGCTTTTGCCCGTTGAGACCGCGCTGGACGACATCCCGGCACTGGCCGTCACTCGGGCTGATGCGGCAAGGCTCCATCGGGGCCAAGCCGTTTTGTTGCGCGGACGGGATGCGCCCACTTGTAGCGGCACAGTCTATGTCACGGTGGCAGGCCGTCTTTTGGCGCTTGCCGAAGTTGGCAATGGCGAAATCATCCCCAAGCGTGTGTTCAACCTGACCGGCTTGACTGCCTCAACCGGTCGCAACGAGAGAAATTGACGATGTCGATTGCCGCAGAACGCAAAGCGGAAGTCATCAAGACGAATGCCACCAAGGCCGGCGACACCGGCTCGCCCGAGGTTCAGGTTGCGATCCTGTCGGAACGCATCAACAACCTCACCAACCATTTCAAGACCCACGTGAAGGACAACCATTCGCGTCGCGGCCTCTTGAAGCTGGTCTCGACCCGCCGCTCGCTCCTCGACTATCTGAAGAAGAAGGACGAGGCGCGGTACAAGGCGCTGCTCGAGAAGCACAACATTCGTCGTTAACAGTTCCTGCGCGCGCCACTGGCGCGCGTTTTCGCGCGTGGCTTCGAACGAAAGCATTTGCTTAAAGGTTTTTGATCGAGGCTGCGTGCGCGTCGGGTGCGAGCCAACAATCCTTCGCATCCGGGGCACGACCGAAGACCACGGTTCGGTGTTCGCGTTCGTGCCGACTGACAGTCCAGCAGCAATCCGGCGGCTGGGCACAACGGGCAAGGCGCCCGTATGACCCGAAAGGATGGACGCCATCCGACATCCAAAAACCATGGCAGGATCGCAGGACGCTGATCACCCGCTCCGATCAGCGCCCCGCAATCTTGCGCATGGTTTTTGTTTTTCGAAGCGTCCCTTCTTTCGAGAACCCATGAAAGAAGACCTCTATGTTCACTAAGCATTCAGTCGAGATCGACTGGGGCGGACGCCCCCTCAAGCTCGAAACCGGCAAGATCGCCCGCCAGGCAGACGGCGCCGTCATCGCCACCTATGGCGAGACCGTGGTGCTCGCCACCGTCGTCGCGGCGAAGGCGCCGCGCGAAGGTGTCGACTTCCTGCCGCTGACCGTCGACTACCAGGAGAAGACCTACGCTGCGGGCCGCATTCCCGGCGGCTATTTCAAGCGCGAGGGTCGTCCGACCGAGAAGGAGACGCTGGTCTCCCGCCTGATCGACCGTCCGATCCGTCCGCTGTTCGTTGACGGCTGGCGCAACGAGACCCAGGTGATCGCCACCGTGCTGTCGCACGACATGGAGAACGACCCCGATATCGTCGCCCTGGTGGCATCGTCGGCTGCGCTGACGCTCTCCGGCGCACCGTTCAAGGGCCCGATCGGCGCTGCGCGCGTCGGCTTCGCCAATGACGAGTTCATCCTCAACCCGACCCTCGACGAGATGGTCGACACCCAGCTCGACCTGGTCGTCGCTGGCACCGCCGACGCCGTGCTGATGGTGGAATCGGAAGCCAAGGAGCTGAACGAAGACATCATGCTCGGCGCCGTGATGTTCGGTCACCGCCACTTCCAGCCGGTCATCAACGCGATCATCGAGCTCGCCGAGAAGGCCGCCAGGGAGCCGCGCGAAGTCACCGTGATCGACAACGCCGCGCTCGAGAAGGAGATGCTGGGCCTCGTCGAGCAGGAGCTGCGCGCCGCCTACGCCATTCCGGTCAAGCAGGATCGCTACGCCGCGGTCGGCAAGGTCAAGGAAAAGGTGATCGCCCACTACTTCCCCGAAGGGCAGGAGCCGAAATACGACAAGCTCCGCGTTGCCGCCGTGTTCAAGGAGCTGGAAGCCAAGATCGTTCGCTGGAACATCCTCGACACCGGCAAGCGGATCGACGGCCGTGACGTCAAGACCGTGCGCAACATCGTCGCCGAAGTCGGCGTGCTGCCCCGCGCCCACGGCTCGGCGCTGTTCACCCGCGGCGAGACCCAGGCGATGGTCGTGACCACGCTCGGCACCGGCGAGGACGAGCAGTACATCGACGCGCTGTCGGGGACGTACAAGGAAACGTTCCTGCTGCACTACAACTTCCCGCCCTTCTCGGTCGGCGAGACCGGCCGCCTCGGCGGCACCAAGCGCCGCGAGATCGGCCACGGCAAGCTGGCCTGGCGCGCGATCCATCCGGTGCTGCCGCCGCATCACGAGTTCCCCTACACGGTGCGCGTGGTCTCGGAGATCACCGAATCCAACGGCTCATCGTCGATGGCTTCGGTCTGCGGCGCCTCGCTCGCGCTGATGGATGCCGGCGTGCCGATGAAGCGGCCGACCGCGGGCATCGCGATGGGCCTGATCCTCGAGGACAAGCGCTACGCGGTGCTCTCGGACATCCTCGGTGACGAAGATCATCTCGGCGACATGGACTTCAAGGTCGCCGGCACCGAGCAAGGCATCACCTCGCTCCAGATGGACATCAAGATCGAGGGCATCACCGAGGAGATCATGAAGGTCGCCCTCGGCCAGGCCAAGGAAGGCCGCATCCACATTCTCGGTGAGATGGCCAAGGCGCTCACCAACGCCCGCGCCGAGCTCGGCGAATACGCGCCGCGCATCGAGACCTTCAAGATCCCGACCGACAAGATCCGCGAAGTGATCGGCACCGGCGGCAAGGTGATCCGCGAGATCGTCGAGAAGACCGGCGCCAAGGTCAACATCGAGGACGACGGCACCGTGAAGGTCGCCTCCTCCGACGGCGAGGCGATGAAGGCCGCGATCAAGTGGATCAAGTCGATCGCGTCCGAGCCCGAAGTCGGCCAGATCTATGACGGCACCGTCGTCAAGGTGATGGAGTTCGGCGCCTTCGTGAACTTCTTCGGCTCCAAGGACGGTCTCGTTCACATCAGCCAGCTCGCGGCGAGCCGCGTGCAGAAGACCTCCGACGTCGTCAAGGAAGGCGACAAGGTCAAGGTCAAGCTGCTCGGCTTCGACGACCGCGGCAAGACCCGCCTGTCGATGAAGGTGGTCGATCAGACCACTGGCGAAGACCTCGAGGCCAAGGACAAGGCCGCCGAGGGCGAGAAGGCCCCGCGCGAAGCGGCTGGCGAGTAAGCTTCGTTACGATCCGAAAAAAGAAGGGCGGCCGAAAGGCCGCCCTTTTTGTTTGTGCCCGGGGAGCGCTCCCTCTCCCGTTTGCGGGAGAGGTTGCACCAAGCCCGAGGCGAGATCCGGCTAGCTCACGCCGCGAGATCGTAGCGGTCGAGGTTCATCACCTTGGTCCAGGCCTTGGCGAAGTCCTTGACGAACTTCTCCTTGGCGTCCGAGGTCGCATAGACCTCGGCGAAGGCGCGGAGCTGCGAGTGCGCGCCGAAGATGAGATCGGCGCGGGTGCCGGTCCACTTCACCGCGTTGGTCTTGCGGTCGCGTGCCTCATAGGTGCCATCGGCAACCGGCGTCCACTGCGCGCTCATGTCGAGCAGGTTGACGAAGAAGTCGTTGCTCAGCGTTCCCACCTTGGCGGTGAGGACGCCGTGCTTCGAGCCGTTCGCATTGGCACCGAGCACACGCAGCCCGCCGACCAGCACGGTCAGTTCGGGGCCGGTGAGCTTGAGCAGCTGCGCGCGGTCGACCAGGGCTTCTTCCTGCTGCAGGAACTGCTGACGCTTGCCGACGTAGTTGCGGAAGCCATCGGCCCGGGGCTCGAGCGGCGCGAACGACTCCGCGTCGGTCTGCTCCTGCGAGGCGTCCATGCGGCCCGGCGTGAAGCCGACCTTCACGTCGACGCCGGCATCCTTGGCGGCCTTCTCGACCGCGGCGGTGCCGCCGAGCACGATCAGGTCCGCGAGCGAGACCTTCTTCGCGCCGGACGACGCATTGAAGTCCTTCTGGATCGCTTCGAGCTTGCCGAGCACCTTCGAGAGCTGAGCCGGCTGGTTCACCTCCCAATCCTTTTGCGGAGCAAGACGGATGCGCGCCCCGTTGGCGCCGCCGCGCTTATCCGAACCGCGGAACGTCGAGGCCGACGCCCAGGCGGTCGAGACCAGCTCGGACACCGACAGGCCTGAAGCCAGGATCTTCGTCTTCAGCGCAGCGATGTCCTGGTCGTTGGCCAGCTCGTGATCCACGGCCGGAATCCGATCCTGCCAGATCAGCGGCTCCTTCGGCACCAGCGGGCCGAGATAGCGCTGGATCGGGCCCATGTCGCGATGGGTCAGCTTGAACCAGGCGCGGGCAAAGGCGTCCGCAAACTGATCGGGGTTTTCGAGGAAGCGGCGCGAGATCTTCTCGTAGGCCGGATCCATGCGCAGCGACAGGTCGGTCGTCAGCATGGTCGGCCGATGCTTCTTGGATTTGTCGAAGGCGTCGGGGATGATCGCCTCGGCGCCCTTCGCCGTCCACTGGTTCGCACCGCCGGGGCTCTTCGTCAGCTCCCATTCGTACTTGAACAGGTTCTCGAAGAAGTTGTTGCTCCACTTCGTCGGCGTGGTCGTCCAGGTCACCTCGAGACCGCTGGTGATGGAATCACCCGCGAGACCCGAAGCGTGCTTGCTCTTCCAGCCGAGACCCTGATCCTCCAGTGCGCCGGCTTCCGGCTCCGGTCCGACCAGCGAGGGATCACCCGCGCCATGGGTCTTGCCGAAGGTGTGGCCGCCGGCGATCAGCGCCACGGTCTCTTCGTCGTTCATCGCCATGCGGGCGAAGGTCTCGCGAATGTCCTTGGCCGCGGCAACCGGGTCCGGCTTGCCGTTCGGGCCTTCCGGGTTGACGTAGATCAGGCCCATCTGCACGGCGCCGAGCGGCTCGGCGAGCTGGCGTTCGCCGCTATAGCGCTCATCGCCAAGCCAGGTGCCTTCCGGCCCCCAATAAAGCTCTTCCGGCTCCCACACGTCGGCGCGGCCGCCGGCGAATCCGAAGGTCTTGAAGCCCATCGATTCCAGCGCGACGTTGCCGGCGAGCACCATCAGATCGGCCCAGGAGATCTTGCGGCCGTATTTCTGCTTGATCGGCCAGAGCAGGCGGCGCGCCTTGTCCAGGTTGGCGTTGTCGGGCCAGCTGTTCAGCGGCGCAAAGCGCTGCTGACCGGCGCCGGCGCCACCGCGCCCGTCGGTGATGCGGTAGGTACCCGCGCTGTGCCAGGCCATGCGGATCATCAGGCCGCCATAGTGACCGAAGTCCGCCGGCCACCATTCCTGCGAATCCGTCATCAGCGCGGTCAGGTCCTTGATGACCGCGTTCAGGTCGAGCGACTTGAATTCCTTGGCGTAATCGAACTCCTCGCCCATCGGATCGGACAGATCGGAATTCTTGTGCAGCATCTCGATGCTGAGCTGGGTTGGCCACCAGTCGCGGTTCACGCGCGTGGGTTTTCCGCCCGAAAACGGGCACTTCGAAGTGTCATCCATGATTACCTCCTCTGGTGGCGTCCGACGGCGCCTTTGACCAGGTGGAAGCACTCTAAGCGGCGCCTCCGATCAGGGGAAGTTGACTTTAGTGATCGCTGCGATAGGATTTTCTTATGATAAACCTGACGCTGCGCCAGCTCCGGTATTTCGATGCGCTGGCGCGCCACGGTCATTTCGGCCGTGCGGCGGAATCCTGTTCGATCTCGCAACCGGCCCTGTCGATGCAGATCAAGGAGATGGAGGAGACGCTCGGCGGCCTGTTGCTGGAGCGCAGCGCGCGGCAGGTCACGCTGACCCGGTTCGGCGAGGAGCTTGCCCAGCGCGTCCGTGAGATCCTGCGCTCGGTTGACGAGCTCGGCGATTTCGCTCGCGCCTCACGGGACCGCTTCGCTGGCCGCCTGCGCATCGGCATGATCCCGACCATCGCGCCGTATCTGCTGCCCAAGATCACCAAGAACCTCACCCGCATGCATCCGGAGCTCGACATCCGTGTGCGCGAGACGATGACGCCGCGGCTGATCCAGGAGCTGGTGGAGGGCCGGCTCGACACTGCCATCGTCGCGCTGCCGGTGTCGGAGCCCTCGCTCACCGAGGTCGCCCTGTTCGAGGAGAAATTCCTGCTGGTCCGGCCGGGCGCAGATGAGGGAACGCCGGCACCGTCGCGGGAGATGATGCGGGAGATGCGGCTGTTGCTGCTCGAGGAGGGACACTGTTTCCGCGATCAGGCGCTGTCGTTCTGCAACATGCAGTCCGCGCCGCCGCGCGAGATGCTGGACGCCAACTCGCTGTCGACGCTGGTGCAGATGGTCAGCGCCGGCATCGGCGTGACGTTGATTCCGGAGATGGCGGTGCCGGTGGAGACGCGATCGGCCTCGGTCTCGCTGACGCGCTTTCGCGACCCGCAGCCCTCACGCACCATCGGCATGGTCTGGCGCAAGACCAGCCCGCTGGCCCGGCAGCTGCTGCAGATTTCCGAGGTGGTGTGCCTGTCGGCCGGCAAGGTGCGTGCACGGCAGACCGTGCGCAGCCACCGGGCTTAGGCTCAGATGCCGAAACCTATCATCCGTCTCGCACGCGCCGACGAGTATGACGAGGTCGGTCGCGTGTGGATGGAGAGTTGGGTTTCGACCGGGCTTGCCGAAGCCAGCAACTTCCTGCTCGCGAACCTGCGCGCGCGTGTCAGGCGCGAGATCGAGGACGGCTGGACCCTATTCGTCGCCGACGACAATGGCACCATCGCCGCGATGCTGGCCCTGCATCTGCCAAACCTCTATCTCGACCAGCTCTTTGTCACGCCTGGTTACCAGGGCCAATCGCTCGGCCGGCAATTGCTCGCCTTCGCCCGCACGCAAATGCCTGATGAGATCTACCTGCGTTGTGTACGCGAGAACGAAAAAGCCTGGCGCTGGTATGAGCGCGAAGGTTTTGTGTTCGAGAAGGAGGAGGTCGCGACGGCAACCGGCTTCATGATGAAGTGCTATCGGTGGAAACGGCCATAGGAGAGGAGAGGACCAAGCTACTTGCCGCCTTGAGCCAATCGACCTGGATGTTGTCGGCAGAGCATCCGTGCGCCTATCGGCTCTTACATTGCGAATCCGCGGCGGACAGGCAATGAATGCGGCCTTGCCATGCCTCGTGCCAATGAAAGGTCCCGCGCCATGATCAAGCTCTATTGGTCGCCCCGTTCGCGCTCGTTCACGACGCTCTGGCTGATGGAGGAGAGCGGGCTGCCCTATGAGCGCGTGCTGACCGACATCTCGACCGGCGCGCAGAAGGCGCCGGACTATCTCAAGATCAATCCGATGGGCAAGGTGCCGGCGCTGACCGACGGCGATGCCGCGCTCGGCGAGGCTGCAGCGATCTGCGCCTATATCGCCGACCGCTATCCGGAGACGAAGCTCGCGCCTGCCGTGACCGATCCGCAGCGCGCGCGCTATTTGCAGTGGCTGTTCTTCTCGCCCGGCTGCATCGAGCCCGCCATCATCCAGATTTTTACCAAGATCGAGATCCCGACCTCGACCGCAGCCTGGGGCAGCGCGACGCAGGTGTTTGACGTGCTGGAAGCCGCGCTTGCAAAGGGACCGTGGATTCTCGGCGAAAAATTTTCCGCCGCCGACGTCACGATCGGCTCGGGCCTGAATTTTGCCGTGCGCCTGTTCAAGATGGTGCCGTCGCGCCCGGCCTTCGATGCCTACCTCGCGCGCTGCATGGCGCGGCCGGCGTTCCAGCGCGCCGAGAAGATCGCGGCGGGCTAGTCTGGCGATTTCAAATCGTCCGGCCTCGGCATCAGGACGATATTGTAGCCGGAATCGACGTAATGAATCTCGCCGGTCACGCCGCCGGAGAGATCCGACAGCAGATACAGCGCCGAGCCGCCGAGCTCGTCGAGCGTGACGCCGCGGCGAAGCGGCGAATGCTTCTGCATGAAGGCGAACATTGCCCGCGCCTCGCCGATGCCGGAGCCGGCGAGCGTGCGGATGGGACCGGCGGAGATTGCATTGACGCGGATGCCGCGCGGTCCGAAATCCGAGGCGAGGTAGCGCACCGAGGCTTCCAGCGCGGCCTTGGCGACGCCCATCACGTTGTAGTTCGGCATCGCGCGTTCCGAGGCGCCGAAGGTCAGCGTGATCATGCTGCCGCCTTCCGTCATCAGCTCGGCGGCACGCTTTGCGACTTCCGTGAACGAGAAACAGGAAATCACCATGGTGCGCGAAAAATTCTCGCGGCTGGTGTCGGCGTAGCGGCCCTTCAGCTCGTTCTTGTCGGCAAAGCCGATGGCGTGGATCACGAAGTCGAGCTTGCCCCACTTTTCGCGGAGCACGGCGAAGGTGGCATCGACGCTGGAAATGTCCTCGACGTCGCAAGGCAG
Organism: Bradyrhizobium sacchari; assembly: GCF_002068095.1. Lineage (GTDB taxonomy): Bacteria > Pseudomonadota > Alphaproteobacteria > Rhizobiales > Xanthobacteraceae > Bradyrhizobium > Bradyrhizobium sacchari. The sequence goes on from NZ_LWIG01000001.1 coordinate 693,801, forward strand.
CACCAGATCGACGCCGAGCTGCTCCGCCAGCGGCTTGACGCGCTTGCCGAGAGCCTCGCCCTGGAAGGTGAAGGCGAGCTCGGCGCCGTGGGCATGCAGCGTCTTCGCCATGCCCCAGGCGATCGAATGATCATTGGCGATGCCCATGATCAGACCGCGCTTGCCTTTCATCAAACCTTCCATTGCCTTGCGGCTCCTATCATTCCCACGTCATCGCCCGCGCATGCCGGCGATCCAGTATTCAAGAGACAGCAATTACAGGCCGAGAAGCCGCGGTGTGGGGCTCACACATCCAGCCGGCTGAACACCAGCGTGGCATTGGTGCCGCCGAAGCCGAAGGAGTTCGACAGGACGGTGCCGATTTTGACGTTGTCGATGCGCTTGCGCACGATCGGCATGTCGGCGAACACAGGATCGAGCTCCTGGATGTGCGCGCTCTCGCAGATGAAGCCGTTGTTCATCATCAGCAGCGAGTAGATCGCCTCTTGCACGCCGGTCGCGCCCAGCGAATGGCCGGTCAGCGCCTTGGTCGCCGAGATCGGGGGGCACTTCTCGCCGACGCCGAACACTCTTCGGATCGCCTCGATCTCCGGCGGATCGCCGGCCGGCGTCGAGGTCGCGTGCGGATTGATGTAGTCGACCTTGGTCTTCACCGTGGACATCGCCATGCGCATGCAGCGCTCGGCGCCCTCGCCCGACGGCGCGACCATGTCGTGGCCGTCCGAGGTCGCGCCATAGCCGACGATCTCGCCATAGATGCGCGCGCCGCGCGCCTTGGCATGCTCGAGCTCTTCCAGCACCAGCACGCCGGCGCCGCCGGCGATGACGAAGCCGTCGCGATTGACGTCGTAGGGGCGCGAGGCGGTGGCGGGGGTGTCGTTGTATTTCGAGGACATCGCGCCCATGGCGTCGAACAGCACCGACAGCGACCAGTCCAGCTCCTCGCAGCCGCCCGCGAAGATGACGTCCTGCTTGCCGATCTGGATCGTCTCATAGGCGTTGCCGACGCAGTGGTTCGACGTCGCGCAGGCCGAGGAGATCGAATAGTTCACGCCCTTGATCTTGAACCAGGTCGCGAGCGTCGCGGAGGCCGTCGACGACATCGCCTTCGGCACTGCAAACGGTCCGACGCGCTTCGGTCCCTTGGTGCGGGTGATGTCGGCGGATTCGACGATGGTGCGGGCGGACGGACCGCCGGAGCCCATGATGATGCCGGTGCGGATGTTGGAGACTTCGTCAGCCGACAGGCCGGAATCCTGGATCGCCTGCTCCATCGCGACGTGATTCCACGCCGCGCCCTGACCGAGGAAACGCATCGCTCGGCGGTCGACCACCGTGGACGGATCGAGCGTCGGCTCACCTTGCACCTGCGAACGGAAGCCGAGCTCGGCATATTTCTCAGCCCGCGAAATGCCCGACTTCGCCTCGTGAAGGCTCGCAAGCACTTCCTGGGTGTTGTTTCCGATGGACGAAACGATGCCCATTCCGGTGACCACAACCCGCCTCATGACAGCCTCGCCTAAATCGTTGTCTTTCTTGGTGATGCGCCTCAGCCCAGGCTCGTGCCCTGCTTGAACAGGCCGACCTTCAGATCCTTGGCGCGATAGATAATCTGGTCATCGACCGAAAGCCACCCGTCGGCGATACCGAGCACGAGCTTTGAGCGCATCACGCGCTTCATGTCGACGTTGTACACAACCTTGCGGGCCTCGGGCAGCACCTGGCCGCTGAACTTCAGCTCGTTGAGGCCGAGCGCGCGACCGCGACCTTCGCCGCCGATCCAGCCCAGATAAAAGCCGACCATTTGCCACAGCGCATCGAGACCGAGGCAGCCGGGCATGACGGGGTCGTTCTTGAAGTGGCAGCCGAAGAACCAGAGGTCAGGCTTCACATCGAGCTCGGCGCGCACCAGTCCCTTGCCGAACTCGCCGCCGTTGTCGTTGATTTCCGTGATGCGGTCGAACATCAGCATCGGCGGCAGCGGCAGCTGGGCATTGCCCGGGCCGAACATCTCGCCGCGCGCGCATGCCAGCAAATCCTCGTATTCGTAACCGTTGCGCCTGTTCAGCATGCACGAGCCTCTGTTCAAATTCCGGTTGAGCGGCGTTCTTTGGCGAAAATGGGCCCCGTCTCGGTCGAAGAGCAACGCCAATGGCCGTCGTCAGGCGCAGCTCCCGCAAGCCCCGGATGAACGGCGGACCGGGCTTCCATGCCCGTTGCGCCAAAATCGGCTAAGCGGAACCGCGGGCTCTCTAACACAGGCTATTTCAGTGGCAAAGCGCTCTCATGAAGGTAAAATGACGGGTCCCTCGCCCGGTTCCAGAGCTGATTAGAACCTCTCTAGTTGCGAGAAACTTGCATCTGCATCTTTCTGTTCTTATATTGCAAAGAGATATTGTTCACGCGTGCCCGAAATCTGGAAATGAGCGAGAATACCGCGCCCCATCACGACGATGACGTCCAAGCCGCGGCCCTCCTGTCCGGCCGCCAGCCGGCCCTGACCGGCTGCCCTTGGCACGACGTTAACGAAATGCTCCAGTCCGCCGGGCTGCGTCCGACGCGCCAGCGGATGGCGCTCGGCTGGCTCCTGTTCGGCAAGGGTGCGCGCCACCTCACGGCTGAAATGCTGTACGAGGAAGCGACGCTCGCCAAGGTCCCGGTGTCGCTGGCGACCGTCTACAACACCCTGAACCAGCTCACCGATGCCGGCCTGCTCCGCCAGGTCAGCGTCGACGGCACCAAGACCTATTTCGATACCAACGTCACCACCCACCACCACTACTACCTCGAGAACAGCCATGAGCTGGTCGACATCGAGGATCCGCATCTGGCGCTGTCCAAGATGCCGGAGGTGCCCGAGGGTTACGAGATCTCCCGCATCGACATGGTCGTGCGCCTGCGCAAGAAGCGCTGAGATCGATCTACATCGCTGATTGGATCGTCATGGCCGGGTTCGTCTCGGCCATTGTCGTTTGCACCGTCATTCCGGGATGGTCCGAAGGACCAGACCTCAGGTGCGCAATTGCGCACCGGCGAATCTCGAGATCCCGGGTTCGATGCTAACGCATCGCCCCGGGATGATCCTTCGGGTTAATTCACCTGCTCGTCCGAATAGACGCCCCAGAGGCGTTCCTGCTGGATCCAGCCGTCAAAGCCGTTGCCGATGACGCGACACCAGTTAGCAGAGCACTTCTTCACCTGCGTGACGACACCGGCCTGGAGCCTGGCCGCAACCGCGCTGTCGGGATCGGCGCGGTCGTAGATCGGTGCGAGGTCGTCCTTGTGCTTCATGGTGACCACCGCGGTGCGGCGGCCCGACAGCAGCGAGTGATAGACCCACCCCTCGGCGCCTTCGGAATCGCGCACCCGGCGCCAGTTCTCGAATTCGGCGGTAATTTCGACCGGCAGGCCGGCTCGGGTATAGACCCAGGCCACGTCGTTGTCCTTGGTCGGGCCGGCCCGGACGTTGACGTGATCCGATTTGAGGCTGACATAGCGCGGCACGGGCAAGCCGCTGGCGGTCTGCGGGGTGTTGTCCTTCGCCGAATGCGAGGGGCCGACCGAGGCACTCAACCAGGTACAAACGAGCGCCATCACCGAACAAAAACGCCCCAACGCCATCAACCCGCCTCCTGTCGAGGACCCGGCACGCCGGACCCCCACCCCAAAACTCCAAAAACCCTGCCGCGTCGGTTCCTGACCCGCCCCACGCGGGTGTTCCGCCAAGCCTTGCCCGTGGTTCTTGTCTTGGCCCGGCCTTCTGCTAGAGAGGACGGACGCTTGAACAACCAGTTTGCCCCGATTTTCCAGCCTGGAAATGTCGGGAGAGCTTGAAGGAAACGCCGGGGACGACACGGCAAGGGCAGTGTCGAACAACCGGGTTAATGAGGCCTGAACGGCCGGCCTTTGGCGACAGAGGCGGCGTGCGGCGCCTCATGAGAGCAGGACATGTCGGTGAAGAAAAAGCCCCTCGTCGTGGTGACCCGCAAGCTGCCGGATTCGATCGAGACGCGGATGCGCGAGCTGTTCGACGCGCGGATCAATCTCGACGACACCCCGATGTCCCCTGAGCAGATCGCGGAAGCCGCGCGCACCGCCGACGTGCTGGTTCCGACCGTCACCGACCACATCAGCGCCGATGTCGTGAACCAGCCCGATTGCAAGCTGCGCCTGATCGCGAATTTCGGCAACGGCGTCGACAATATCGACGTCGAGGCCGCACACGCCCGCGGCATCACGGTCACCAACACGCCAAAAGTCCTGACCGAGGACACCGCCGACATGACCATGGCGCTGATCCTGGCCGTGCCGCGCCGGATGATCGAAGGCGCCTCGATCCTGACCGACGGAAAACCCTGGCCGGGCTGGTCGCCGACCTGGATGCTCGGCCACCGCATCGGGGGAAAACGCCTCGGCATCATCGGCATGGGCCGCATCGGCCAGGCGGTGNGGCGCGCCCGCGCCTTCGGCCTGCAGATCCACTATCACAACCGCCGTCCCGTCGCCCCCAAGATCGCCGAGGAGCTTGGCGCGACCTATTGGGAAAGCCTCGACCAGATGCTGGCGCGGATGGACATCATCTCGGTGAACTGTCCGCATACGCCGGCGACCTATCACCTACTGTCGGCGCGGCGGCTGAAGCTGATCCGCAAGGACGCCTATATCGTCAACACCGCGCGCGGCGAGGTCACCGACGAGGACACGCTGATCAAGCTGATCGAAGGCGGCGAGATCGGCGGCGCCGGCCTCGACGTCTACGAGCACGAGCCCGCGGTGAATCCAAAACTGGTGCGGCTCGCCAAGGCGGGCAAGGTGACGCTGCTGCCGCATATGGGCTCGGCCACGATCGAGGGCCGCGTCGAGATGGGCGAGAAGGTGATCATCAACATCCGCACCTTCCTCGACGCCCACAAGCCGCCGGATCGCGTGCTGCCGAGCATGCTGTAGAGGGGCCGCGCGCTACTCGCGGTGCGCGCTTAGATCCTCGAACACAGGCCCGTCGCCGTTGAGCGGATTGGCGGGATCGCGCCCATAGCGCAGCGTCTCGAAGCGCATCGCGCGCGCATCGATCATCAGCAGGCGGCCGACCAGGCCGTCGCCGAAACCGACGATCTCGCGGATCGCTTCCAGCGCCATCATCGAGCCGAGCACGCCGGCGAGCGCGCCCATGACGCCGGCTTCCGCACAGGCCGGCACCGTTCCGGGCGGCGGCGCCTCCGGAAACAGGCAGCGATAGGTCGGGTTGAATTCGCCCTGCTCGTTCCTCTCATGCCCGCGGATGGTGGTGAGCGAGCCGTCGAATGTACCGAGCGCCGCCGTGATCAGCGGTCGCTTCGCGAAGAAGCAGGCGTCGGAGACGAGATAGCGCGTCGAAAAATTGTCGGAGCCGTCGAGCACGAGATCGTAATCGCCGATCAGGTCGAGCGCGTTGTCGGCGTTGAGCCAGGTGGCGTGGCCGACGAAGCGGACATGCGGATTGAGCGCGGCGATGCGCTCGGCGGCGCTCTCGACCTTGTGCCGGCCGATATCTGGCGTGGTGTGGATCACCTGGCGCTGCAGATTGGACAGCGACACCACGTCGTCATCGACCACGCCGAGCGTGCCGACGCCGGCCGCGGCCAGATACATCAGGGCGGGCGCACCGAGACCGCCGGCGCCGATCACCAGCACGGAGGCCTTCTTCAGCGCGGCCTGCCCCGGGCCGCCGACATCGCGCAGCACGATATGGCGGGCATAGCGTTCGAGTTCGTCCGGGCTCAGCATCGTCGTCCTTCGTTCTCTCAAACCCTCATGGTGAGGAGCGCGGAACGCGCGTCTCGAACCATGAAGGCCCCGATCTCGCCTGCAGCCATCCTTCGAGAGGCGCCTTCGGCCGCTCCTCGGGATGGGAGCCTGCGGTCCTGGCCTCTTCGCCACCTGAACCACCGCAACATTGTTCGCGACCAACGAGATGTGCTTGAATGGCATTGCGTTCAATGGGCTGGCTGGATTTGTCATGAGATCGATGCTTGCGGCAACACTGATGTTGGCGGCCGCCACAGGCGCCAACGCCCAGATGACGGCGCCGCAGGTCCCCGGCACCAGGCCGAAGCCGGTCCAGACCGTCCCGGTCCGCCCGCCGGCAGTCCAGACGGCGTCGGAAACCGCCGATGCCATGGCGCAGGCCGAGCGCCTGTCGCTGCAGTCCGACCTCGCCTGGGTCGGCGAATATAACGGCGCCATCACCGGCGACGTCAGCGAGCGCATGGTCAACGCGATCAAGGAGTACCAGAAGAAAAAGGGCGGCAAGCCCACCGGCGTGCTCAACCCGCAGGAGCGCGCCGCGCTTGCCGAGACCGCACGGCGGAAGCAGGACGGCGTCGGCTGGAAGATCGTGACCGAGATGACCAGCGGCGCGCGGCTCGGCATTCCCTCAAAGCTGGTGCCGCAGCAGGCGACCGACGCCAACGGCTCGAAATGGACCTCACCGACCGGGACAGTGCAGGTGCTGCTCAGCCGCCGCAAGGAAGCGAACCCGAGCACCGCAAAACTCGCGGACGCCGAGAAGAAGGAGCCCACCGGCCGCAAGGTCGACTACACCGTGGTGAAGCCCGACTTCTTCGTGCTGTCGGGTTTGCAAGGTCTGAAGAAATTCTACGTGCGCGGCACCTTCAAGGGCGACGAGGTCCGCGTCATGACGATCCTCTACGACCAGGCGATGGAGAATACGGTCGAGCCGGTCGTGATCGCGATGTCGAGCGCGTTCAATGCGTTTCCGTCCACCCCGGTGGCCGGACCGCCGCCGCGCAAGAATGTCGAATACGGCACCGGCCTCGTCGTCAGCGAGGACGGCGCGATTCTGGCCGACCGCCTCGTCACCGATAGCTGCCTTGCGATCACCATCGCAGGCTTCGGCAGCGCCGACCGGCTCGCCGAGGACAGGGAGCACGATCTCGCGCTGCTGCACATCTACGGTGCGCGGGGCCTGAAGCCGCTCAGCCTCGCCAGTGGCGCAGCGAAGACGAGTGTCGATGTCGTCGGTATCGCGGATCCCCAGAGCCAGGGCGGCGGGGCCGGCGTGTCGAGCGTCAAGGGCGCGCTGGCGCCGGTCACATCGAGCGATTCCGCACTGGCTCCGCCGCCGGCGGTCGGATTCTCCGGTGGCCCGGCCATCGACGCCGACGGCAAGTTCGCCGGCGTCGCACTGCTGAAGCCGGCGATAGTCGCGGGGCCCGCGACAGCAGTGCCGGCATCGCAGGCGGTGATGGTCTCGGCGGAGACGGCGCGCGATTTCCTGAAAGCAAATGGCGTGACCGCGAACGGCACATCGGCCGATGCGAAAGCCGCCGTCGTGCGTGTCATCTGCGTGCGGAAGTAAACCGGGCGACAATCACAATCTCTCGTGTCGATCGGCACACATCGCACGTACGACTACGGGTTCAGTATTGGTACGGATTAGCTGGCATTCCCGATTCGGCCATCATCGTTACCGTTGATTCGGACATCCGCGATCCCCTTTGGATCGGGCAGGGCACGTCCTGAGCGAGAAGAGCTCAGCATCGAGAAGCGATGCACGTTCGCGTGGCGTTTCCCTAAGACCCAGCACTCCAAAGGATTGATCTTCAAATGCATACGATCGTACTGGCCACCCAAAAGGGCGGCAGTGGCAAGAGCACGCTTGCCATCGGCCTCGCGCTGGCGGCCAAGCAGGCCGGCTTCACCGTCCGCCTGATCGAGACCGACCCGCAGGGCACCCTGTCCAACTGGCAGCGCCGCCGCACCACCGAGGATCTCGTGGTCGAGCCGATCTATCACGCCGCCGATATCGGGCCGCGCCTGAAGATGCTCGCTGACAGCGGCCTCCAGCTTGCGATCGTCGACACCGCAGCCGGCCTTTCCGCCGCCACCACCGCCGCGATCCGTCATTCCGATCTCTGCCTGATCCCGGCCCGCCCAAGCGTCGCCGACATCGAGGCCACCGCCTCGACGCTGAGCGTCGCGCGCGCCTGGAGGCGTCCCTACAGCTTCGTGCTGAACCAGACCCCGATCCGCGGCCAGCGTATCGACAACGCCGCCAACACCCTCGCCGAGGAAGCCGCGCTCGACCTCGCGGACGTGCTCGCACGTCCCCTGATCGTGATGCGTAACGACCACCAGGACTCGCTCGCCAGCGGCCTCGCGGTCAGCGAATTCGCGCCGCACGGCAAGTCGGCCGCCGAAATCCGCGGCCTCTGGCGCTGGATCGAGACCCGGCTCGAGCTCAAAGCCACGACCAATGTCCTGATCGACCAGGTCATCTCGGCTGCAGACGGCATGCTGCACGTCGCCACCGAGCTTGCGGCGGACGAGACCACGACACTGGCGTGCTGAGCGGGCGATCGCTTAACGACAGCAGGTCCTTCACCATCCGGAAGGGCCCCAGCGACGAAGCAATCCGCCCCCAGCCCGGCCGAATTGCTTCGCTTCGTGTTTGAGGACGAGAAACCATCCTCCTCGTCATTGCGAGCGCAGCGAAGCAATCCAGAGTCTTTCCGCGGAGGGGTTCTGGATTGCTTCGCTGCGCTCGCAATGACGGGCGTGGTTAGATCGTCGCCTTCGCTGAAACTCACGGTCTCGCGGCGGCAGGCCTGACGGTTACTTCTGACATTTCGGACACCAGAAGGTCGAGCGGCCATTCTGGGTGAAGCGCTTGATCGTACCGTCACAGCGTGGCGTCGTGCATTTCTCGCCTTCGCGGTCGTAGACCTTGAACGAATGCTGGAAATAGCCGAGCTCGCCGGAAGTCTGGCGATGGTCGCGCAAGCTGGAGCCGCCGGCCTTGATGGCATCGTTCAGCACGGTGTGGATCGCAGTGACCAATCTCTTCGCGTGATCGGTCGGCTCGCCCTTCTTGGTAGACAGCGTCGCGGCGATCCGCCGCGGTGACAGATGCGAGCGATGCAGCGCCTCGCAGACATAGATGTTGCCAAGGCCGGCGACCACGCGCTGGTCGAGCAGCGCGGCCTTCAGATTCGTCTTCTTGCCTTCGCAGGATCGGGCCAGCATCGCGGCGTCGAACGCATTGCCGAGAGGCTCGGGACCGAGCCCGCGCAATAGCGGCTCGTCCTCAAGCGCGTTGCGCGCGATCACTTTCATGTAACCGAAGCGGCGCGGATCGTTGAAGACGATGTCCGCGCCGGAGGACATCCGAAACAGCACGTGGTCGTGCGCGGAGTCCTTGCCCTTTGGATAGTGAAACTCGCCCGGCGCGGCCTTGTTGTCTGGCTTGATGACGCGGAACGAGCCCGACATGCCCAAATGCATCAGCAGCACGTCGCCGGAGGCGAGATCGGCCATGAGATATTTTGCCCGGCGGCCGAGCCCCGTGACGACCTGCCCCTTGAGCCGGGCCACGAAATCCGGCTGGAACGGAAAGCGCAGGTCCGGCCGGCGGGCCTCCGCGACAAGGATTTTCGCACCTTCCATGACGGGCTGAAGGCCGCGGCGGACGGTCTCGACTTCGGGCAATTCAGGCATGGTCAGGCATTCACCTTATGAGGGCGGTGTGATAGCGCCATTGCGGCGGGCAGGCTATGGTCCGCCTCGTGGAGTAGAGTAATGGATCGGCCGGGCGAAACCACGCATTTTGGCTTCAAAGACGTTCCCCTGGGGGACAAGCAAACGCTGGTGAACGATGTGTTTCACAGCGTTGCGTCGCGCTATGACCTGATGAACGACCTGATGTCCGGTGGCCTGCACCGGATCTGGAAAGACATCATGATCAACGCGCTGGACCCGCCGCGGAGCGACCGGCCGTTCGCCCTGCTCGACGTCGCCGGCGGCACCGGCGACATCTCGTTCCGTGCCGCCAAGGCGGCTGGCCCCGGCTTCCACGCCACGGTCTGTGACATCAATTCCGACATGCTCGCGGTGGGGCGTGAGCGCGCCGCCAAGCGCCATCTCGAAACCCAGGTCGATTTCGTCGAAGGCAACGCCGAGGCGCTCGCCTTCGCCGACCGCAGCTTTGACGCATATACGATCGCCTTCGGCATTCGCAATGTGCCCCAGATCGACCTTGCCCTGCGCGAGGCCTATCGCGTGCTGAGACCTGGCAGCCGCTTCCTGTGCCTGGAGTTCTCCACCGTCGAGATGCCCGGGCTCGACAGGCTTTATGATCTGTTCTCGTTCAAGGTGATCCCGCCGCTCGGCCGCATGGTCACGGGCGACGCCGAATCCTACCAATATCTCGTCGAATCGATCCGCAAGTTTCCGAAGCCTGCCGCCTTCGCCGACATGATCCGCGAGGCCGGCTTCTCCCGCGTCAGCTGGCAGACGCTCTCCGGCGGCATCGTCGCACTGCATTCGGGCTGGCGTTTGTGATTTCTGCCATCACCCACATTGCGCGCCTGATCCGCGCCGCCTTCGTATTTGCGCGCGAAGGCGTGTTCGGCTCGGTCGATCCGAGCCTGGTGCCGCCGCCGGGACAGCTCGCGCTGAAGCTTGCGCGCATCGTTGAGCGCCGTAGCACCAGGCACGGTCCACGAATCTCCCGCGCGCTGACACGGATGGGCCCGGCCTATCTCAAGCTTGGCCAATTCCTGGCAACGCGCCCCGACGTGGTCGGCGTCATCATGGCGCGCGACCTCGAAAGCCTCCAGGACCGCCTGCCGCCGTTTTCGCAAGCCGAGGCGGAAGCCGCGATCACCACCTCGCTTGAGCGGCCGCTGAAGGACGTGTTCGCGAGCTTCGGCCCGCCGGTCGCGGCTGCCTCGATCGCGCAGGTGCATCGCGGCGAGGTGCTGCGCGACGGTATTCGCAGGCCGGTCGCGATCAAGGTGCTGAGGCCGAACGTCGCCGCGCGTTTCCGCCGCGACCTCTCCGATTTCTTCTTCGTCGCGCACAAGGCCGAGGCCTATTCGTCCGAGGCGCGCCGGCTGCGCCTGGTCGAGGTCATCAACACCATGTCGCGCTCGGTCGCGATGGAGATGGACCTGCGGCTCGAAGCAGCCGCGCTGTCCGAGATGGCGGAGAACACGCGCGACGATCCCGATTTCCGCGTACCGACCGTCGATTGGGACCGCACCACGCACAACGTGCTGACGATGGAGTGGATCGACGGCATCGCGCTGAACGATCACAAGCGCCTTGCAGAGGCGCAGGTCGACCTGCCCGATCTCGGCCGCAAGGTGATCCAGAGCTTCCTGCGGCACGCCTTGCGCGACGGCTACTTCCACGCCGACATGCACCCCGGCAATTTGTTCCTCGATGAGGCCGGCCGCCTCGTCGCGGTCGATTTCGGCATCATGGGCCGGCTCGGGATGAAGGAGCGGCGCTTCCTCGCCGAAATCCTGCTCGGCTTCATCACCCGCGATTATCGCCGCGTGGCGGAAGTGCATTTCGAGGCGGGCTATGTGCCCTCGCACCACTCGGTGGAGAATTTCGCGCAGGCCATCCGCGCCATCGGTGAGCCGATCCACAACCGCACCGCTGAGGAAATCTCGATGGCGCGGCTCTTGACGCTGCTGCTCGAGGTCACCGGCCTATTCGACATGACGACGCGGCCCGAACTGATCCTGCTGCAGAAGACCATGGTCGTGGTCGAAGGCGTGGCGCGCGGCTTCGATCCCAGGCTCGACATCTGGAAGGTCGCCGACCCCGTGGTGCGCGAATGGATCGAGCGCAATCTTGGTCCGATCGGTCGCATCGAGGGCGCGCTCGCCGGGACCGGCGACATTGCGCGCGTGCTGATGCGCCTTCCGGAGATCGCGGAGCGCTCGGTAAAGGTCCTCGAGCAGCTCGAGACCATGACCCGGGAGGGTTTAAGACTGTCGCCGGAGAGCATCGCGGCGATGGGCCGCAGCGAGGGCCGCAAGAACCGCTGGCGCACCGTGGCGCTCTGGATCATCGCGGCGACCTTTATCGGGATCCTGATCGCCGTCCGGAATCTTTGATTGCACTGCAATCATGAGGGTGATAGCATCGCTATCATCCCGTGCTGGAGGGCGTCATGGCAAGCCTGACCATCCGCAAGCTCGACGACGCCGTCAAAACCTATTTGCGGCTGCGCTCGGCCAAGAACCACAGGTCGGTCGAGGAAGAGGTCCGAGTCATCCTGCGGGAGCTGATCGAGGGCCGCGAGGAGCCGCTGACGCCGTTTTCGGCGCCCCCGGCCCCATCCACCGCCTCCACACCCCAGCGGACCGGCGCCGTCCCCGAGGCCAGCGTCACCCTGATCATCGGCGGCGGGATCGCGGCCTATAAGTCGCTGGATTTGATCCGCCGGCTCAAGGAACGCCGCGTCGAGGTCCGCTGCGTGCTGACCAAGGCGGCCCAGCAATTCGTGACGCCGCTGGCCGTGAGCGCGCTCTCGCATGAGCGCGTCTACACCGACCTGTTCGACCCCCAGAGCGAGTTCGACGCCGGCCATATCCGCCTCGCGCGCGACTGCGATCTGATCGTGGTGGCGCCGGCGACCGCCGACCTCTTGGCGAAGATGGCGAACGGCCATGCCGACGATCTCGCCAGCGCCATCCTGCTCGCCACCAATCGAAAGATCCTGCTGGCGCCGGCGATGAATCCGCTGATGTGGAACAACGCGGCAACCCGGCGCAACGTCGCGCAGCTGCAGCGCGACGGCGTGGTGCTGATCGGGCCGAATTCCGGCGAGATGGCCGAGGCCGGCGAGGCCGGTGTCGGCCGCATGTCGGAAGCAATCGAGATCGCGACCGCCGCCGAGCGCCTGCTGCGGCCGCCTGTGCCGAAACCGCTCGCCGGCAAGCGCGTGCTGATCACCGCCGGTCCCACGCACGAGCCTATCGATCCCGTCCGCTACATCGCCAACCGTTCCTCCGGCAAACAGGGTTTTGCCATCGCAGCCGCAGCGCAGGCCGCCGGCGCCGAGGTGATTCTGGTGAGCGGCCCGGTCGATCTCGGCGATCCCCCGGGCGTGACGGTGAGGCACGTGGAATCGGCGCGGCAGATGCTTGAGCAGGTCCAGGCGGCGCTGCCCGCCGACATCGCGATCTTCGCGGCCGCGGTCGCCGACTGGCGCGTTGCCAATGAGGGCGAGCAGAAGCTGAAGAAGACCTCAGCCGGCATGCCGCCGCTTCAGCTGGTCGAAAACCCCGACATCCTCGCGACGATCTCCAAGCTCCCCGAGAAGCGCCCGCCGCTGGTGATCGGCTTTGCCGCCGAGACCGAGCACCTCATCGACAACGCCAAATCAAAACTCGCCCGCAAGGGCTGCGACTGGATCGTCGCCAACGACGTCTCGCCGGCCACCGGCGTGATGGGCGGCGACCGCAACACGGTCCACCTCATCAGCAAGAATGCTGCGAAGAACGGCGAGATCACGGTTGATTCCTGGCCGGTGATGACCAAGGAACAGGTCGCCATCGAGCTGGTCGCGCATGTCGCCAAAAGCGTGACCGGCAAATCCCTGGAGTCCGCATCTTGAGCACGAAAGTCACGGTCGAACTGCAGCGCCTCGCCCATGCCGAAGGCCTGCCGCTGCCGGCCTATCAGACCGCGGAAGCTGCCGGCCTCGACCTGATGGCCGCGGTGCCTGAGGCCGAGCCGATGACGCTCGCGCCCGGCCAATATGCGCTGGTGCCGACCGGCCTTGCGATCGCCCTGCCGCCCGGCTTTGAGGCGCAGGTGCGGCCGCGCTCGGGGCTTGCCGCCAAGCACGGCGTCACCGTGCTGAACTCGCCCGGAACCATCGATGCCGACTACCGCGGCGAGATCAAGGTGATCCTGATCAATCACGGCGCCGCATCGTTCGTGATCAAGCGCGGCGAGCGCATCGCGCAGATGGTGATCGCGCCCGTGGTGCAGGCCGCGCTGGTTCCGGTGGCGACCTTGTCCGCGACCGATCGCGGTGCCGGCGGCTTCGGCTCCACCGGGCGCTAACGCGCGGCAATACCAGCCGAATCTCCCGCAGAATTACGTGCGTATGGAACCGCGCGGCCGGCATTTTTTTGGGGCCGCCCTTGCGTTCACGATCTGGACTCTTACCGGCGGAGTCGCGGTGGGGGTATTGTCTTTTGATTCGCGTGCGGCGGGGGTCGCCGCGCGTAAATCCGTGCGGTCTTGGGGCAACTATGTCAGGCGTGATCGTGTCGATGCGTCGGACGCTGCTGTCGTGCACATCGTTGGCGCGCAACGGCTTGTTGGGCGGCGCTTTCGCAGCGCTGCTGCCGGCCGCGCCGGCTGAGGCCGCCGACCTCGTCGACACGCTCTCCATATTGCTGGACTTCAACCGGCAGGAACTCGCGGTGCTCGCCACCGCGCTGGCCCTGCTCGGCTTTTCGGTCGTGGCCGCGATCCTGCTGATGCGCACGCGCGTCGGCAGGGCGAAGACCGAGGCCCGGCTGCGCGCGCGGATCGGGGAGCTGCAGCTGCAGGCCGACCGCTTCGGCGCGCTGTTGTTCGCCGAGCCGCAGATCCTGATCTCCTGGCCGGCGGGCGACAATCGCGCGCAGATCTCCGGCGACATCTCGATGGTCCTGCCGCGCGATTCCTCGCCGCAGCGCGTGCTGGCGTTCGGAACCTGGCTGCCGCCGGAACCCGCGCTGAAAATGGACCACGCGGTTGACGCGCTGCGTAACCGCGGTGACGGGTTCCAGCTGACGCTGACCACCGCGCACGGCCATACGCTGGAGGCGATCGGCCGCGCCATCGGCGGCCAGGCCATCGTCCGGATTCGCGAGCTCTCCGGACTGCGGCGTGATCTGGCCGAGATCCATCTGCGCTACAAGGCGCTTTCGGACGAGACCGAGATGCTGCGCGGCTTCGCCGCCGCCGCGCCGTGGCCGATTTGGGCCAAGGGCGAGAACGGCGCGCTCACCTTCGCCAACCCGGCCTATGTCCGCGCCACCGAGGCGAACAGCGTCACCGACGCGCAGGATCGCAAGCTCGAGCTGCTCGACAGTGCCGACCGCACCGCGATGGAGCGGGGACTGAAGGATGCCGCCAGCTTCACCTCGCGGCTGCCGATCGTGACCGGCGGCGAGCGGCGCATGTACGACGTCCGCGCCGTCAATGTCGGCAGCGGCAGCGTCGGTGTCGCCATCGATGCCAGCGAGGCGGATGCGCTGAGCTCGGCCCTGGTGCGGATGGCGGAAGCGCATCGCCGCACGCTCGACCAGCTCTCCTCCGGCGTTGCCGTGTTCGACGGCCAGCGCCGGCTTGCCTTCTACAACGATTCCTATCGTCGGCTGTGGGACCTCGACCGCACCTTCCTCGACGCCAATCCCGATGATTCCAGCGTGCTGGACCAGCTCCGTGCCGCGCGAAAACTGCCGGAGCAGCCGGATTTCCGCGCCTGGAAGGCCAAGCTGCACGAGGCCTACCGCGCGGTCGAGACCGCAAAGGACACCTGGTACCTGCCCGACGGCCGCGCGCTCTCCGTCGTCACCACGCCGAACCCGGAAGGCGGCGTCACCTATCTGTTCGACGACGTCACCGAGAGCCTGGAGCTCGCCCGCCGCTTCGACGGCATGATCCGGGTCCAGCGCGAGACGCTGGACAGTCTCGCCGAGGGCGTTGCGGTGTTCGGCAGCAACGGCAAGGCACAGCTGTTCAACCCGGCCTTCGTGCGGATGTGGAAGCTGTCCGCCGACGCCATGCGCGACGAGCCGCACATCCAGACCGTCGAGGGCTGGTGCCATCAGCTGTTCGACGATCCGCAAGTCTGGCGCCAGATCCGCGAGGCCATCACCTCGATCGAGAACCGCGCCGACGTGCCGCTGAAGCTGGAGCGCAAGGACGGCAGCGTGCTCGACGGCATGATCCGCCCGCTGCATGACGGCGCCACCATGCTGACCTTCCAGGACATCACCGACACCGAGAATGTCGAGCGCGCGCTGCGCGAGCGCAACGAGGCGCTGGAAGCTGCCGACCAGATGAAGGTGGATTTCGTCCACCACGTCTCCTACGAGCTGCGCTCGCCGCTCACCACCATCATCGGCTTCGCGCATTTCCTCAGCGACCCCTCGACCGGGCCGCTGACGCCGAAGCAGGCCGAATATCTCGACTACGTCACCAAATCGACCAACGCGCTCTTGGCGCTGACCAACAACATCCTCGATCTCGCCACCATCGACGCCGGCGCGATGAAGCTGGAACTCGGCCCGGTCGACGTCAGCAAGACGATCGAGCTTGCCGCCGAGGGCATCCAGGACCGCCTCGCCACCGACCGCATCCGCCTCAAGGTCGAGATCGCGCCCGATGTCGGCAGCTTCGTCGGCGACGAGAAGCGCGTGGTGCAGGTGCTCTATAACCTCCTTGCCAACGCCGTCGGGTTTTCTCCACAGGATTCCACCGTCGGCATCAGCGCACGCCGCACCGATCGCAGTGTGGTCTTCACTGTGACAGATTCCGGACCTGGAATACCCGCCGACATGAAGGACAAGGTGTTCAACTGGTTCGAAAGCCGCTCGCAGGGCTCACGTCACCGCGGCGCCGGGCTCGGCCTGTCGCTGGTGCGCTCCTTCGTCGAGCTGCATGGCGGCAAGGTGCGGGTGGATTCGATCGTCGGCCGGGGGACGGTCGTGATCTGCGACTTCCCGACCGACCAGGCGGCGCATCGCGACGCCGCCGAATGACAGCGCCCACCACATTCTCCGTCGCGCTTCACAACGAGACGGCCACCGCGCAACTGATGGCCGATCTCGCCCTGCTGGTCGGACCGGGCGATGTCATCACCCTCACCGGCGATCTCGGTGCCGGCAAGACCGCCGCCGCCCGCGCATTGATCCGCTACCTCGCCGGCGACGAGGAGCTGGAGGTGCCGAGCCCGACCTTCACGCTGGTGCAGGGCTACGAGCTGCCGCCCTTCCCGGTGATGCATGCCGACCTCTACCGCGTCGAGGACGAGGGCGAGCTCGAGGAGATCGGGCTGTCGCCGCTTCCCGAGGCGACGCTGGTCCTGATCGAATGGCCGGAGCGCGCACTGTCGGCCATGCCGACGGATCGCATCGACATCGCACTCACTCACCGGCCGGCCCTGGGCTCGAATGCACGCGCCGCCGACATCACTGGCTACGGCAAGGGCGCCGCGCAGGTTGCGCGGCTGAAGGCACTGCGGGAATTCCTCGACGCGTCCGGCTACATCGACGCGACGCGACGGCGCATGAACGGCGATGCCTCGACCCGTTCTTATGCGCGGCTGCTGCGCGGCGACGGGATCGTCATCCTCATGAACTTCCCGCAGCGGCCCGATGGTGTGGCCCTCTACAACGGAAAATCCTACAGCGCCGCGGTGCATCTCGCCGAGAACGTGAGGCCGTTCATCGCGATCGACGAAGGACTGCGCGCGCAGGGAATCTCCGCGCCCGCGATCCATCATTTCGATCTCGACCACGGCTTTCTGATCAGCGAGGACTTCGGCAGCGAGGGCGTGATCGAGGGCGATCCGCCACGCCCGATCGCCGAGCGTTACGAGGCCGCGATCGACGTGCTGGCGATGCTGCACGGCAAGACGCTACCGGAGACGCTGCCGCTCGACGGGCAGACCTACGACATTCCCGCCTTCGACATCGAGGCGATGCTGATCGAGATCGGATTGATGCCGGAATGGTATCTGCCCGATCGCAACGCGCCGCTGAGCGCGGAGAAACGCGCCGAATTCTTCGCGATGTGGCGCGAATTGCTGAAGAAGGCACACGCCGCGCCGAGGACATGGATCATCCGCGACTATCACTCGCCGAATCTGATCTGGCTCGCGGAGCGCAGCGGGATCGAGCGCGTCGGCGTGATCGACTTCCAGGACACCGTGCTCGGGCCGCAATCCTACGACGTGGTGTCGCTGCTCCAGGACGCCCGTATCGACGTGCCCGAGACCATCGAGCTGACGCTGCTGTCGCGGTACATCAAGACGCGGCGCGCGGCTGACGCGGGCTTCGATGCGGCCGGCTTCGCCGAGCTCTACGCCATCATGTCGGCGCAGCGGAACACACGTCTGCTCGGCACCTTCGCCCGCCTCAACCGCCGCGACGGCAAGCCGCATTATCTGCGCCACCAGCCGCGGATCTGGACCTATCTCCAGCGCTCGCTGGCACATCCGGCGCTGGTCCACTTGCGCGATTGGTATCTGGCCAACGTGCCGCCGCCCCAAACGCCGCCGAAGGCCTGATTCGGGCCCGATTTACCGGCTGTTAGCCAAGACCTCGCTATTCTGACGGCGAGGCAGCCGATAAATACGGGGCTGGAGCGGGCAGATGGCGGCTAAGACGGACCAGCGCGGCAACAGCCGGGTTGTTTTCGAACGCGGGATACCGGCCCAGATGATGGGAATCGACGGCACCTGGCGGCGCGACTGCACCATGGAGGACGTCTCCGAGAGCGGCGCCAAGCTGACCATCGACGGCTCGGTCGAGGGCCTGCACCTGAAGGAGTTCTTCCTGCTGCTGTCGTCCACGGGACTAGCGTACCGGCGCTGCGAGCTGGCCTGGGTCAATGGCGACCAGATCGGCGTCAATTTTCTCAAGATCGGCGACAAAAAGAAAAAGGCGCGTTCCGCATCGATTGGGGCGTAACGGCAACACCCGTCGTACAACCGTCACGGCGGGTGGTTAAGGCGGTTGAGACGCGGTGCGGCTAATCAAGTCCCGTGCTAGGATTTGCTGCAAACGCGAAACCAGTGGGTTAGAGAAAGAGTTCTGAGAAGGCAAAGGATGTCCGTCAAGCCGACCAAAGCCATGGTGCTCGCCGCAGGATTCGGCCTGCGCATGCGTCCGCTGACGGACAAGATGCCGAAGCCGATGGTGCCGGTCGCCGGCCAGCCGCTGCTCGACCACGTGCTCGACAAGCTCGGCCATGCCGGCGTGACCGAGGCGGTCGTCAACGTCCACTATCTGCCGGACCAGATCATCGACCACGTCGCATCGCGTCAGCTTCCGCGCGTGACCATCTCGGACGAGCGTGACCAGGTGCTCGGCACCGGCGGCGGTGTCGTCAAGGCGCTGCCGCTGCTCGGCAACGCGCCGTTCTTCCACGTCAATTCCGACACGCTGTGGATCGACGGCGTGCGATCCAATCTGACGCGCCTTGCGGAAAACTTCGACCCCGAGCGGATGGATATCCTGCTGTTGATGGCGCCGACCGCGACCAGCATCGGTTATGGCGGCCGCGGCGACTACGGCATGCTGTCCGACGGCGCCTTGCGCAAGCGCAAGGAGAAAGAGGTCGTCCCGTTCGTCTATGCCGGCGCTGCGATCATGTCGCCGGCGATCTTTGCGGATGCGCCCAAGGGCGAGTTCTCGCTGACAAAGATGTTCGACCGCGCCAACGAACAGGAGCGGCTGTTCGGCCTCCGCCTCGACGGCGTCTGGATGCATGTCGGCACGCCCGACGCCGTGCACGCCGCGGAAGAGGCGTTCCTGGAGAGCGTGGCGTAAGCTTCCCCGTCATTCCGGGGCGCGCGTAAGCGCGAGCTATGGTGCGCAATTGCGCACCTGAGAATCTCGAGATTCCGGGTTCGATGCTTCGCATCGCCCGGGAATGACAGTGGGAGAGCGGGGAAAGACCCCATCCGCACCCATGACCATTCGAGTCCGCCTGCCTATATTGCCGTGATTCCCGAATCAGGCAGCCCATGCGCGTTTTCAGCGTTCCCATCTCAGTTCCGTTCCTGCGCACGGTCGTTACGGCCCTGCTCGATGGCCGGCTGGTGGACGGCTTCGAGGCGCGCAAGGAACCGGCGCGGCTGGCCGATGCCACGCTGTATCTGCCGACGCGCCGCGCCATGCGCGTGGTCCGCGAGATCTTCCTCGACGAGATGAAGGCCGACGCCGTCGTGCTGCCGCGCATCGTCGCGCTCGGCGACATCGACGAGGACGAGCTCGCCTTTGCCGACGAAGGCGAACAGTTCTCGGCCGCCGCCCCGCTCGACATTCCGCCACGGCTCGGCGAGCTGGAGCGGCGGCTGACGCTGGCGCAACTCGTCGCCGCCTGGGCCAAGGGCCCGGTGCTGGCGCCGCTGGTGGTCGGCGGCCCCGCCTCGACGCTGGCCTTGGCTGCCGATCTCGCGCGCCTGATCGACGACATGGTCACGCGCGGGGTCGACTGGAGCGCGCTCGACGGCCTCGTGCCTGACAACCTCGACCGCTACTGGCAGCACTCGCTCGAATTTTTGCGCATCGCGCGCATCGCCTGGCCCAATCATCTCGCCGAGATCAACCGGATCGAGCCCGCAGCACGGCGCGACCTCCTGATCGCGGCGGAAGCGAGGCGGCTGATCGCGCATCCGCACGGGCCGGTGATCGCAGCGGGTTCGACCGGCTCGATGCCGGCCACCGCAAAATTCCTGCATGCCGTCGCCGCGCTGCCGCATGGCGCGGTCGTGCTGCCGGGCCTTGACACCGACCTCGACGACGACGCCTGGCGCACCATCGGCGGCGTGCGCGATGCGCTCGGCAAGTTCGCCGAGCATCCGGCGTCGAACCATCCGCAATATGCCATGCATGCGCTGCTGCAACGCTTCGGCATCAAGCGCAGCGACGTCGAGATCCTCCAGCCGCAGGCCGCAGGCGGTCGCGATCTGCTTGCATCCGAATCGATGCGGCCCTCCGCCAAGACGGAGGTCTGGCACGACCGGCTGAAGCAGCCTGATGTCGCCGCGAAGATCGCGGGCGGCATGGGAAATCTCGCGGTCGTCGAGGCGCCCAATCCTGAAATGGAAGCGCTTGCGATCGCGATTGCGATGCGCGAAGCGCGGCATCTCGACAGATCAGCAGCACTGGTGACGCCTGACCGCGCTCTGGCGCGGCGGGTGATGGCCGCGCTGACGCGATGGGACCTTGCCTTCGACGATTCCGGCGGCGACGTGTTGATGGAAACCTCAGCCGGCGTCTTTGCGCGCCTTGTCGCGGAGGCCACGACCAAAGGCCTGGAGCCGCCGACGCTGCTGGCGATGCTGAAGCATCCGCTGTGCCGGCTCGGCCGCGCGCCCGGCGCATGGAAGGCTGCGATCGAAGACCTCGAGCTGGCGGTTTTGCGCGGCACACGTCCGCCCGCGGGCACGGCTGGCCTCCTGCGCGAATTCAACCGTTTTCGCGACGAGCTCGCAAAATTGTGGCGCAGCGAGGTCTCGGCGCTCCACAAGGCCGAGCCCCGCGCGCGCCTCAAGGCCGAGGCTCTCGATCGCATCCAGGCGCTGATCGGTACGCTGCAAAAAGCATTGGCGCCGATCGAGAGCCTGCCGCCGCCAAAGCCATATGACTTCGCCGAGCTCGCCCACCGGCACCGCGAGATCATGATCGAAGTGTCGCGCGACGAACAGGGCCTCCCGCTCGCCTTCGAGGAGCGCGAAGGCCTCGCGCTCGCCAGCGCCTTCGACGATCTCTTGCGCGGCGGCACGACCAGTGGATTGATGGTACAGCTAGCGGACTACGCGGACGTGTTCCAGACCGCGTTCGGCGACCGCGCCGTGCGCCGTCGCGACAGACCCGGCGCGCGCTTGCAGATCTACGGCCCACTGGAATCGCGCCTGATGCAGGCCGACCGCATCATCATCGGCGGCCTGATCGAAGGCGTCTGGCCGCCGGCGCCGCGCATCGATCCCTGGCTCAGCCGGCCGATGCGGCATGAACTCGGGCTCGATCTGCCGGAGCGCCGTATCGGCCTGTCCGCCCACGACTTCGCGCAATTGCTCGGCGGCGGCGAGGTGATCCTCACGCATTCCGCCAAGGCCGGCGGCGCGCCGGCTGTGGCCTCGCGCTTCCTGCATCGGCTGGAGGCGGTCGCGGGCGAAGAGCTCTGGAAGGCGGCCGTTCGCGCCGGCGAAAAATACGTGCAGTTCGCAGGCGCGCTGGACCAGCCCGACGAGGTCACGCCGATCAAGCAGCCCGAGCCGCGTCCGCCGCGCGCGACGCGGCCGACAAGCATGTCGGTGACCGCAATCGAGGACTGGCTGCGCGATCCCTACACGATCTACGCAAAGTATATCCTGAAGCTCGCGGCGCTCGATCCCGTCGACATGCCGCTGTCGGCCGCCGACCGCGGGTCCGCAATCCACGATGCGATCGGCGAATTCACCGAAAGCTATGCAACGCGTCTGCCCGACGATCCCGCGCGCGTACTGCGCGCCATCGGCGAGAAGCATTTTGCTCCGCTGATGGAGCGGCCCGAGGCCCGCGCGCTGTGGTGGCCGCGCTTCCAGCGCATCGCACGCTGGTTCGGCGAATGGGAGACGGTGCGGCGCGAAGCGATCGAAGGGATCACGGCGGAGACGCGCGGCGAGATCTCAATCAGGCTCGACAACGAGCGCAGCTTCTCTCTCTCTGCCCGCGCCGACCGCATCGAGCGGCGCCAGGGCGGCAGCTATGCCATCCTCGACTACAAGACCGGCCAGCCGCCGACCGGCAAGCAGGTCCGCATGGGCCTGTCGCCGCAGCTGACGCTGGAGGCCGCGATCCTGCGCGAAGGCGGCTTCCCGGATATCGACGCCGGCGCATCGGTGAGCCAGCTCGTCTATGTCCGCCTCAGCGGCAACAATCCGCCCGGCGAGGAGCGCATCCTCGAGCTCAAATACAAGCAGGGCGACGAAGCGCAGCCGCCGGACACGGCAGCCGCCGAGGCGCGCGCCAAGCTGGAGGCGCTAATCCGGGCCTTCGAGGACGAGAACCAGCCCTACACCTCGCTGAACCTACCGATGTGGGCGAACCGCTACGGCACCTATGACGACCTCGCCCGCATCAAGGAATGGTCCGCGGCCGGCGGCCTGGGGATCGAGGAATGGTGAAGCTGCCGCGTCCTATCCCCGACGAGGTGCGCGCGCGGCAGGCGCGCGCCTCCGATCCGACCGCCTCGGCCTTCGTGTCGGCCAATGCCGGCTCGGGCAAGACGCATGTGCTGGTGCAGCGGGTGATCCGCCTCTTGCTGTCGGGCGTGCCGCCGGAAAAGATCCTCTGCATCACCTTCACCAAGGCCGCCGCCGCCAACATGGCCGAGCGCGTGTTCACGACGCTCGGGCATTGGGTGACGCTTGATGATGCCGGGCTCGACGCCGCGATCCGCGCCGTCGGCATCCCGCATCCTGATCGAAAACTGCGCCGCGACGCGCGAAAGCTGTTCGCTTGCGCGCTGGAGACGCCCGGCGGACTGAAGGTGCAGACCATCCACGCGCTGTGCACACGGCTGCTTCAGCAGTTTCCGTTCGAGGCCAACGTGCCCGCGCGCTTCTCGGTCATCGACGAGCGCGACCAGACCGACATGATGGAGCGCGCCAATCTGAAGGTGCTGCTCGAGGCCGCGCGCGACCCTGATAGCGTCACCGGCCGCGCGCTGCTGACCGCGATGGCGAGTGCCGCCGACGTCACCTTCAAGGAGGTCGTGCGCGAAGCCTGTCTCAGCCGCGATCATTTCATGGCCTGGACAGATGAGGCCGGCAACGCCAAAGCCGCAGCGGCGCAGATGGCTGCCGTGCTCGGCGTCGACGCAACCGATCGCATCGAGAACGTCGAGACCGAGATCCTCGACGGACCGTTCCTGCCGCGCTCGCGCTGGGACGACATCGCCTTCGCGCTGGAGGACGGCAGCAAGTCCGACAACGACCAGGCCAGCCGGCTTCGCGAAGCAAAAGTGTTTTCCGGTAGCGCGCAGGTCGATGCTTACCTGTCCGTCTTCCTCACGGACGACAAGCTGCCGCGCAAGGCGGTGCTGACCAAGAAATTTGGCGACAACAACCCATCCGTCGCGCGCCTGTTCGAGGCGGAGGTCCAGCGCCTCGCCGGATTGATCGAGAAGCGCCGCGCGGTGACCATGCGTGACCGCACGGCAGCCCTGCTGCACATCGCGATCGCGGCTGCGGCCAATTACCGCCGCGAGAAGCAGGAGCGCGGCCTGCTCGACTACGACGACCTCATCGACAAGACGCTGGCGATGCTCAACCGCGTCTCCTCGGGCTGGGTGCATTACAAGCTCGACCGCGGCGTCGATCATGTGCTGATCGACGAGGCCCAGGACACCAGCCCCCGGCAATGGGACATCGTCGCGCACATCATTTCCGAGTTCACGGCAGGCGAAGGCGCGCGCGAGGGCCTGAACCGCACGGTATTCGCTGTCGGCGACGAGAAGCAGTCGATCTTCTCCTTCCAGGGTGCCGACCCACATGAATTCGACGCACGCAAGCGGGAGCTAAACCGCAAATTCACTGCGGCTGGGCTGAAATTCGATCCGGTCGATTTCACCTATTCTTTCCGCTCGGGCGCAGCAATTCTGCACTCCGTGGACCATGTCTTCCGAGAGCCCCAGATCTACAAGAGCATCCACTCGATCGACATCGGCCATCCGCTGCACAATTCGCTTAGCGATGCAGGTCCAAGCGTCGTCGAGCTCTGGGATCTCGCCGAGGCCGACGACCGACAAGAAATAGAAGGTTGGCGCGCGCCGTTCGACGGCGTCGCGGTCACCAGCCCCGAGGTCAAGCTTGCCCGGCGCATCCAAACCGAGATCAAGCGGCTGGTCGAAAGCGGCACGCTGACGGGGCATGAGGGTGAGCGGCGTCCGCTGCGCTATGGCGACATGCTGATCCTGGTGCGACGGCGCGGCAACGCGTTCGATGCCGTGATCCAGGCGCTGAAGCACGCCAACATTCCCGTCGCCGGTGCCGACCGGCTCAAGCTCACCGAGCACATCGGCATCATCGACCTGATGAACCTCGCCGACGCGCTGCTGCTGCCGCAGGACGACCTCGCGCTGGCGGTGGCGCTGAAGAGCCCGCTGTTCGGGCTCGACGACGACGATCTGTTCCAGCTCGCCTGGGATCGCAAGGGCTCACTGCGCCGCGCGCTCGGCGAGCATGCATCGACAAGCGAAAAATTCGCAACAGCGCTGCGGCGGTTGGAAGCCTGCGAGATTCGCGCCCGCGAGGAGACGCCGTTCGCCTTCTACGCCTGGCTGCTCGGGGGCGACGGCGGCCGTGCGCGCATCCTGCGCCGGCTCGGCCACGAGGCCAATGACGCACTCGACGAATTTTTGGAGCTCGCGCTGAACTATGAGCGCAAGGCGCCGGCCTCGCTTCAGGGTTTCATGGCCTGGCTGCGCTCGGCCGACACCGAGGTGAAGCGCGACATGGAGATCTCGCGCGATGAGGTCCGGGTGATGACGGTGCACGGCGCCAAGGGCCTCGAAGCCTCGGTCGTGTTCATGGTCGACACCACATCGTCGCCCGCGGACTCGCAGCGGCTGCGGCTGATCCAGGTGCCGCGCGGCAATGGTGGCGAGGTCGTGGTCTGGGCCGGCCGCAAGGCGGACGATCCAAAACCCGTCGTTGAGGCGCGCAAGGCGATGATCGAGGAGACCGAGGACGAATATCGCCGCCTGCTCTATGTCGCGATGACGCGCGCCGCCGACCGGCTGATCGTCGGCGGCTGCATGCCCGGCAACATGAGGACCGTCCGCAAGCTGAGCTGGTACGACCTCATCGACACCGGCCTCTCCGGCGCGGGCCTCGACAAGGAGACGATCGAGACGCCGCTCGGCAAGGTCACCCGATTCGCCCGGCCGGAGGATATCGCCGCGCCAGGCACGCCCGCGACGTCAGTGCTCCAGACCATCGCGCTGCCGGACTGGCTGCGGACACCGGCACCGCGCGAGACCATCGACGACGATCTCGTGCGTCCGTCCGGCCAGTCGACCGAGGACGGCCGCAGCGTACGGACAGGCGAATCGGTGCAGTCCCGGGCGCTGGCGCTGCAACGCGGCACGCTGGTGCACCGGCTGCTGCAATCCCTGCCCGACATCGCCCTTGAGCGCCGGCGCGAGGCCGCGCATGGCTTCATGGCGCGCAACGCCGCGGACTGGCCGGAGGCCGACCGCATTGCGCTCGCCGACAAGGTGCTCGCCTTGATCACGGAGCCGCGTTTTGCCCCGGTCTTTGCCGCCGGCAGCCGGGCGGAGGTCGCCATCGCCGGCCGGCTGGAGCGGCCGGGCCGCAGCCCAGCGCTGGTGTCGGGGCAGATCGACCGGCTAGTCGTTCGTCCGGACGAGGTTTTGATCGTCGATTTCAAGACCAATCAGGCCACGCCGAAGAGCGCCGCCGAGGCCCCGGCGGCCTATATCCGGCAGCTTGCGCTGTACCGGGCGGTGCTGGCCCGGCTTTATCCCCAAAAGCCCATCCGCGCCGTGCTGCTCTGGACCGAGGCCCTTGAATATATGGAGATTTCGGCCCCCGCGCTGGACGCGGCGCTGGCATCCCTTCATCTCGGTGTGAGCGTCCTTGACCCGGCAAGGAGCCGTTCATAGGTTCACCCCATGATCCCGGGCGCGATTCCATGTCGCGCCGATTCTCTTTCAACCGAGTGAGGTACTCCAATGGCCGTTAGCAAGGTTTCCGACGCCGATTTCGAAGCCGAAGTGCTCAAGGCGAACGGCCCCGTGGTCGTCGATTTCTGGGCCGAATGGTGCGGCCCCTGCCGCATGATCGCCCCCGCTCTCGACGAGATCGCCGGCGCGATGGGCGACAAGGTCAAGATCGTGAAGCTCAATGTCGACGAGAGCCCGAAGACCGCGTCGAAGTACGGCGTGATGTCGATCCCGACCCTGATGATCTTCAAGGGCGGCGAGATGGCCTCCCGGCAGGTCGGCGCCGCGCCGAAGGCGAAGCTCCAGCAGTGGATCACGTCGGCGGTCTGATCCGTTTTCCTATCCGATTATTTTCGACAACGGCCGGCGAAATGCCGGCCGTTTGCGTTGATGGGAGGTGTTCAGCAAATGACGAGTCCCGCTCTTGCCAACCTCTTCCGCGAAGCGCGCCCGAAAATCGAGCTCTCTCGTCGCGATGGAGGCGCGCTCGGTCGATGGAATACCGCGGGGCAAGGACTGGCAATACGAGCCGAAATGGGATGGCTTCCGCTGCCTGCTGTCGCGCGATGGCAGCAACATCGATCTCCGCTCGAAGTCGGGCGAGGACCTTGCGCGCTATTTCCCGGAAGTAGTCGACGCCGCCTTGAGGCTGCAGGCGGATCGCTTCACGCTCGACGGCGAGATCGTGGTGCCGCAAGGTAAGAGCTTCTCCTTCGATGCGCTGCTGCAACGCATTCATCCAGCGGCGAGCCGCGTGAAGAAGCTCTCAGAAGAGACGCCGGCGCTCTACCTGGTCTTCGATCTGCTGGCGACGTCCCGCGAGAAACGTCTGGCTGAAAAGGCGCTGAAAGAGCGGCGCCCGGCGCTGGAAGCATTCGCGAAAGCCAACCTCAAAGGCGGCCTCTTCCGTCTTTCACCGGCGACAACGAGTTACGCCACGGCCGAAAGATGGCTGGCGCAATCCGGCGGCGGATCGGACGGCGTCATCGCCAAGCGCATCGACCTGCCGTACCAGGCCGGAAATCGCGACGGCATGCAGAAGATCAAGAAGTTCCGCAGCGCCGATTGCGTGATCGGCGGCTTCCGTTACGCGACCAACAAGCTGGCCGGCCGCAAGGTGGTCGGCTCGCTGCTGCTCGGGCTCTATGATGACGCAGGCTTGCTGCACCATGTCGGCTTCACCTCGGCGATCAAGGCCGGGGAGAAGCCGGCATTGACCGACCGGCTGGAGGCGCTGATCGGTGAGCCCGGCTTCACCGGCAACGCGCCGGGTGGACCGAGCCGCTGGTCGACCGAGCGCTCGGCGAAATGGTGTCCGCTGAAGCCGAAGCTGGTGATCGAGGTGTGCTACGACCATTTCAGCGGCGAGCGTTTCCGCCATGGCACCTCGATCCTGCGCTGGCGCCCGGACAAGGCGCCGCGGCAATGCAGCTTCGTGCAGTTGAAGCAGAAAGTGGCAGATCCGATGAAGCTGCTGAAATGAGCGCAGCTAGTTGATCCAGCCCGTCGCGAGCGCGTGTCCCAGCTCCGGCTGACCATTGCGGCGCGCCAGCGCGGCCATCGCCTCGTGATCGTAGGCGATCTGGCGGAACGTCACTTGCCAGGCGCCATTGGCCAGCTCGAGGATCGCATAGCGCGCATGCGGCGTACCGGCTTCGACGGCATGCGGGAACGGATGCTTGTCGCGATAGCCGGGACTACCGACGCTGCCGGGATTGACGACCAGCCTCCCGTCACGCAGCCGTACCGCGCGGGCGAGATGGGTGTGGGCGCACAGGATCAAGGATTGCGTGATGCCTTGCGCGAACTGCTCGATGCGGTCGAGCGGCGATAGCGCGACGGTGCCGTCGGGGTGCACGGTGTCGAGCCAATAGACTTCATCATTCCCAGGCGTGGCGTGGCAGAGGAACACCTGGCCGCGAAACACGCGCGTCGTCGGCTGTGTGCGGAGCCAGTCGAGTTGCGCGGCATCGAGCGCTTCGTAGGCGGGACGGTCCCACGAGCCCATCTTCTCCGGCGGGCGATCGAGCAGATAGCGGTCGTGATTGCCGAGCACATGCTCGGCGTCGAGCAGCATCAGGATCTCGACGGTGCGGCGCGCATCGAGCGGGCCGCTCAGCATGTCGCCGAGATTGACGATGTCGACGATATCATGCGCGCGGATGTCGGCGAGCACCGCCTCCAGCGCGAGGTAGTTTCCGTGGACGTCGGCGATCGCGGCAAAACGCATTGGCAGTCTCTCTCCCTCGTGCCCCGGACGCGGCGCAGGGCGTAGTGGTGCGCCGCCGAGCCGGGGCCCAGGTTGCGGCATTCTGGGACCCGGCTCAGCGTCGCGTCATTTCATGCCGCGCCGCGCCCGGGACGAGGCCACCTATGCAGGAGGCGTGCCGTTGAGCCCCAGCACATGGCCGGCAAGATAAAGCGAGCCGGTGATCAGGATACGCGGCGGCACTTCGTAAGCGAGCTTCGACAGGGCGCGCAGCGCGGCCTCGATGCCGGGCGCGATCTCGACGCGCATGCCCAGGCTGCGCGCCGCGTCGGCGAGGCGATCGACCGGCATCGCGTTCTCGGTGTCGGGGATCGGCACCGCGATGATATGGCGGGTGAGGCCGGCGAAATTGGCGAGAAAGCCCTGCGCGTCCTTGTTGGCCATCATGCCCACGATGACCACCAGCGGCCGCGACACCCGCTCCTCGAGATCGCCGAGCGCCGCGGCTGCGACGCGGCCGCCCTCGGCATTGTGGCCCCCGTCGAGCCAGATCTCCGAGCCCTGCGGCCCCCACGCGAGCAGCGCGCCCGCGGTGATGCGCTGCATCCGCGCCGGCCATTCGGCACCGACGATGCCGGCTTCGAAGGCGGCGTGGTTGACCTTGAAGGTCGGAATCGCGCGCAGCGTCGCGATCGCAAGCCCGGCATTGTCGAACTGGTGGCGGCCGAACAGCCGTGGCGCGGCGAGATCCATCAGGCCGCGCTCGTCGGAGTAAACCAGCCGTCCGTGCTCGACATTGACGTGCCAGCTCTCGTTCGCGGCAAACAGCGGCGCGCGCATGCGCTTGGCCTGCGCCTCGATCACGGCCATCGCCTCCGGCAACTGCTCGGCCGAGATCACGGGCACGCCGCGCTTGATGATCGCCGCCTTCTCGCCGGCGATCGATGTCAGGGTATCACCGAGGAAATCCATGTGGTCCATGCTGACGGGCGTGATCACGCACGCCGCAGGCGTGTCGACCACATTGGTCGAGTCGAGCCGGCCGCCGAGACCCACTTCCAGCAGCACGACGTCGGCCGGGTTCTGCGCGAACAGATGAAACGCCGCGGCGGTCTTCAGCTCGAACACGGTCGCGGGCTCGCCGGCATTGACGCGCTCCACCTCTTCGAGCGCCGCGCGCAGCTCGTCGTCGCTGACGAGAACGCCGCCACCGACGCGGCCGAGCCTGAAGCATTCGTTGATACGGACCAGATAGGGCGAGGTGTAGGTGTGGACGCGCAGGCCGGCGGCCTCCAGCGTCGCGCGCAGATAGGCGACCGTCGAGCCTTTGCCGTTGGTGCCGGCGACGTGAATCACCGGCGGCAGCTTGCGTTCGGGGTGGCCGAGCCGCTCGAGCAGGCGATGCATCCGCTCCAGCCCGAGGTCGATGCGCTTCTGGTGCAGGGCCGACAGCCGCCCGATCAACTCGCCGAGCGGTGTCGTTGCTCTGTCAGAAGAGGCGTTCACGCGTGCGGCGCGGCCGGCGCCGTCTCGGCGGCCGATACGATCTGCGCCGGGCTCGTGACCGGCTGCGCCGGCTTCGATGCGTTCTCCGTTGCCGGCGCCTTGGTCAGCAGGCGGCAGAGCCGGGCGAGCGTCGGACGCAGCTCATGGCGATGCACGACCATGTCCACCATGCCGTGCTCTTTCAGATACTCGGCGCGCTGGAAACCCTCCGGCAGCTTCTCGCGGATGGTCTGCTCGATCACGCGCGCGCCGGCAAAGCCGATCAGCGCGCCGGGCTCGGCGATCTGCACGTCGCCGAGCATCGCGTAGGAGGCGGTGACGCCGCCGGTGGTCGGGTTGGTCAGCACGACGATGTAGGGCAGCTTTGCCTCGCGCAGCATCTGTACCGCGACGGTGGTGCGCGGCATCTGCATCAGCGAAAGGATTCCTTCCTGCATGCGTGCGCCGCCCGACGCCGCGAACACGATGAAGGGCGACTTCTTCTCGACTGCGAGCTCCAGCCCGCGCACGATGGCCTCGCCCGCGGCCATGCCGAGCGAGCCGCCCATGAAATCGAAATCCTGCACGGCGACGACGACGGCAGCGCCTTCGAGCTTGCCGTAGCCGACCTTGATCGCGTCGTTGAGGTTGGTTCTCGCGCGGGCATCCTTGATGCGGTCGACATATTTCTTCTCGTCGCGGAACTTGAGCGGATCTGGCGTGACGTCGGGCAGCGCGACGTCGAACCAGGTCTCGTTGTCGAAGATCGACTTCAGACGCGCCACCGCGCCCATGCGCATGTGGTAGTTCGAGCCGGGAATGACGAACTGGTTGGCCTCGACGTCCTTGTAGAACACGAGCTGTCCGGAATCCGGGCACTTGATCCAAAGATTCTCCGGCGTCTCCCGCCGCAGCATGTTGCGGATCTTCGGCCGGACCACATTGGTAAGCCAGTTCATGGTTTGCTCCGATGTGCGATCTCGCGTGAGGATCGCCTGAAAGGATATATGGCCGCCGGACCCTGCCCCGGCAAGCCGTCGTCTCGCCCGCTCCGGAAGCGGAAGTATGGCCTATTCCGCCGCCTGCCGCGCGCCCTTGACGCCCTGGGCCAGAGCCGCGGTCAGCTCGGCTACGGCGTTAACGGTTTTGGCGGTTGCCCGCCCTTCCGCATCGAGGCTGTTCTTGAGCGCATCGACCAGCGCCGTGCCGACCACCGAACCATCGGCCTTCTCGGCAATGGCGCGCGCCGCCTCCGGCGTGCGGATGCCAAAACCAACGCAGATCGGCAGCTTGGTATGCCGCTTGATGCGCGCGACAGCTTCGCCAACGGCGTTGGCGTCCGCCGCCGCTGCGCCGGTGATGCCGGCGATGGAGACGTAATAGACAAAGCCTGACGTGTTCGCGAGCACCGCGGGCAGGCGCTTGTCGTCAGTGGTCGGGGTCGCGAGGCGAATGAAGTTCAGGCCCGCCTTCAGCGCGGGAATGCAGAGCTCGTCGTCTTCCTCGGGCGGCAAATCGACGATGATCAGACCGTCAACGCCTGATGTCTTGGCGTCCGCCAGAAACTTGTCGACGCCGTAGATGTAGATCGGATTGTAATAGCCCATCAGCACCAGCGGCGTGACGTCGTCGTCCTTGCGGAAGTCGCGTACCAGTTCCAGCGTCTTCTTCAAGGTCGTGCCGATCTTGAGCGCGCGCAGACCTGCGGCCTGAATCGAGGGACCATCCGCCATCGGATCGGTGAAGGGGATGCCGAGTTCGATGACGTCGGCGCCTGCCTTGGGCAGCGCCTTGACGATATTGAGCGACGTCGTGAGATCGGGATCGCCGGCCATCACATAGGTGACGAAGGCCGAGCGGCCCTGCTTCTTCAGCTCGGCAAAACGGGTGTCGATACGCGTGGTCACTTGCTCTTGCCCCTCAGGATGTCGCCGACCTGCGGGACGTCCTTGTCGCCGCGGCCGGAGAGGTTGACGACCATCAGGTGGTCCTTCGGCCGCTTCGGCGCGAGCTCCATCACCTTGGCGATGGCATGCGCTGGCTCGAGCGCGGGGATGATGCCCTCGAGCTTCGACAGCAGCTGGAACGCGGCGAGCGCCTCGTCGTCGGTCGCGGAGAGATAGTTGACGCGGCCGACCTCGTGCAGCCAGGAATGCTCGGGGCCGATGCCGGGATAGTCGAGGCCGGCCGAGATCGAATGCGCGTCCTGGATCTGGCCGTCCGCGTCCATCAAGAGATAGGTGCGATTGCCGTGCAGCACGCCGGGACGGCCGCCCGCGATCGAGGCCGCATGCAGCTGTGTGAGGCCATGGCCGGCCGCTTCGACGCCGAAGATCTCGACGGAGGAATCATCGAGGAACGGATGGAACAGGCCCATCGCGTTCGAGCCGCCGCCGATGCAGGCAACCAGCGAATCCGGCAGGCGTCCCTCGACCTCCTGCATCTGCGCCTTGGTCTCGTTGCCGATGATCGACTGGAAGTCGCGCACCAGGGTCGGATAGGGATGCGGACCCGCCACCGTGCCGATGCAATAGAAGGTGTTGTGCACGTTGGTGACCCAGTCGCGCAGCGCCTCGTTCATGGCGTCCTTCAGCGTGCGCGTGCCCGACTGCACCGGGAACACCTTTGCCCCCAGCATCTCCATGCGGATGACGTTGGGCTGCTGCCGCTCGACGTCGACGGCGCCCATATAGACCACGCATTCGAGGCCAAAGCGCGCGCACAGCGTCGCGGTGGCGACGCCGTGCTGGCCGGCGCCGGTCTCGGCGATGATGCGCTTCTTGCCCATGCGCCGCGCCAGCATGATCTGGCCGAGCACGTTGTTCACCTTGTGCGAGCCGGTGTGGTTGAGCTCCTCGCGCTTGAGGTAGATTTTTGCGCCGCCGAGATGCTCGGTGAGACGCTCGGCGAAATAGAGCGGCGAGGGCCGGCCGACATAGTTCTTGAGATAGCCGTTCATCTCGGCCTGGAACGCCGGATCGGCCTTGGCCGCGGTGTAAGCCTTCTCCAGATCGAGGATCAGCGGCATCAGGGTTTCAGCGACGAAGCGTCCGCCGAAAATGCCGAAATGACCGCGCTCGTCGGGGCCGCTGCGATAGGAATTGGGTTTGGCGATGTTCATCGAACGCTCAGCTCTTGACTTGCATCCTGGGTGGCGCGCGCGGCGCGAATGAAGGCCTTGATCATCTCGGGATCCTTGACGCCAGGGGCGCTCTCGACACCCGAGGACACGTCGACACCGCCGGCGCGGGTGACGCGGAGTGCTTCCGCAACGTTGCCGGCGTCCAGCCCGCCCGAGACCATGTAGGGCAGTTTCAGATCCAGATTTTCCAGCAGGTGCCAGTCGAAGGGCTCCCCTAAGCCGCCGGGCCGCGTCGCATTCTTCGGCGCCCGGGCATCGAACAGGATGCGATCGGCGACCGCGGCATAGCCCGGCAGCACGGCAAGATCGGTGGCGGTTGCGACCGGGACGGCCTTCATCACCGGGCGGCCGAACTTCTGCTTGATGTCGCGCAGCCGCGCCACGCTCTCCTTGCCGTGGAGCTGGAACATGTCGGGGGACAGCGCGTCCATGATGTTGTCGAGCGTGGCGTCGTCGGCATCGACCGTGAGTGCGACTTTAAGCGCGCGCTGCTTCACCTGGCGGCCGAGGTCGCGGCCAAGCTCCAGCGAGAGATGCCGCGGCGAGGGCGGAAAGAACACGAACCCCACCATGTCGGCGCCCGCGTCGAGCGCCGTTTGAAGCGTCTCGCGCGTGGACAGGCCGCAGATTTTGACGAGCAGGGACATGGTCTCAAAGCGGGTAGCGGCCGCAAGGTGCGGCCGGAAAACAGGGTTTTCGGTCGGGGCCGCTTCTACAACGTCGCGCGCTGCTTGTCTCGCCCGATGGGCCCGTAAAGGCCGACCCCGGAGGGCACGGGGAGGCGCTGCGCCTCGGGCCTTGCCGCGGCCACCTGGGCCCGCAGATCGGCCAGTTCGCCCCTCACAGCCCGGGCATCAGCCTCATTCCGGCGCGCGGCCCGCCGCCAGCGCCGCTGTGCGAACCAGACGGCTGAGCCGCCCGCCACGACGCCCAGCGCCGCCACCAGGATCAGGAGCAGGAACAACGGCATTGTGCGCGACAGGGCCGGATCATTCTCCATGAAGGGATCAAAGGAGACGGTCACGAAATGCCGGTTGGCCACCGCGAAGGTCGCCAGGATCAGGCCCAGCGGAATCACGATCAGCGCGGTCAGGAACTTTCGCATCTCGCTTCGCTCGCCTTGAATCAAGCCGTCGGCCGCAACGTTCGCGACCGCAAAAAATCCTGGCGCCGGCCCTAGTCTGCTGCGCCGGGATCCGGATGGTCGCGGTTCAACCGCTCACGCATTTCCTTGCCGGTCTTGAAGAACGGTACGCTCTTCTGGTCGACGGGCACATGGGCGCCGGTGCGCGGGTTGCGCCCGGCGCGTGCAGGGCGATGCTTGACCGAGAAGGCACCGAAACCGCGCAGCTCGACGCGGTCACCGCGTGCGAGGGCCGCTACGATCTCTTCGAGAATCGCATTCACAATGTTCTCGACATCCCGCTGGTACAGATGCGGGTTGTGCTCGGCGATACGCTGAACAAGTTCGGATTTGATCATCGAGAGATAGGACCCGGAAGCGTGCGGATGACCATTTCCGTGAAAATACTGTGATCTGTCAAGACGCTAAATCAAGGTTGAGCGCCGTGAAAATGCGTGACAAATGCCGAAAAAGCGGGCTGTCCCGACACTCGCAGTGCGAGAAAAACTTCGGGAACTCGCCTGCCCCAGTCAATTTGATGCGGCCGGCTGCCACAACGCCAGCATTCCATCCATTCCGAGCCGGTCGACGGCCTGCGCGACGCCGGTTTGCCCGATTTGATGCGCGATCGAGCCCAAACCAAGCGCTTCCAGCGTCACGACGGCCGCGGTCTTCAGGAACGGCAGATCGCCAAAGCGCGGCTGCAGCTTGTAGTCGCGAACCGAAAGCCCCTTCTTGACGCCCTTCTGCTCGACCAGCCAGGTCACCGCAGCCTTCTCATCGCCGATCTGGTCGATCAGCTTGAGGTCGATGGCCTGGCGTCCGGTGAAGACGCGGCCGTCAGCCACTTTCTCGAGCTGCGTGTCATCCATGCCACGCCTTTCCTTCACCAGTCCCTTGAACCAGGCGTAGGAGTCCTTCACCAGCGCATCGAGCGCGGCGCGCGCTTCGGGGCTTGTCGGCTCGAATCCGTTGGGCGCAGCCTTCAGCGGCGAGGATTTCACCTCCTCGACCTTGACGCCGATGGTCTTCAAGAGCTCGGTGACGTTGGGGTACTGGAACAGCACGCCGATCGAACCGACCAGCGAGCTCTGCTGGGCGATGATGTGATCGCTCGCGATCGCGGTGATGTAGCCGCCGGAGGCGGCGAGACCTTCGACCACGACGACGAGCGGCTTCTTCGCCTTCAACCGCACCAGCGAGTCATAGAGCTGCTCGGACCCGGCGGTGGTGCCGCCCGGCGAGTTGATGTGAACGATAACGGCGGNCCGCCTGCGAATTCTCCAGCCGCTCCAGCGCCTGCGTGCGATCGGAATCGCTGCGGATCAGTCCCTCGATGTGGACCCGCGCGATCGAGCCGGCGGACGCGAACGTTCCGCGCGCACCCGGCGTTGCGATCAGCGCAAAGCTCGCAATCGCCGCGATCACGATCAGTGCCGCCATGACACGCCAGAACGTCAGCTTGCGGCGGATCCTGCGACGATCGACGATGATGTCCGAATCGAGCGACATCGAAATATCTCCAAATGAAAGGCCGGGCGCGTTGTGCCGTCACAACGTAAGCATTGGCTTGTCTGGATACATCAATTGCGGCGCATTTTGAAGAAATGAAGGCTTGCCGGCGGCGTGAGCAGGAGGCCGCCACATTCAGATGTCGTCCCCGCGAAGGCGGGGACCCATAACCACAGGGAGGAGCATGACGCGAGACGCTCACGCCGAGTCTTCGTCAAACCACTCCCTGCGGTTATGGGTCCCGGGCTCGCGCTTCGCGCGCCCCGGGACGACAGTTGAGTATGCCGCAACAAAAAAGCCCCGGCTTACGCCGGGGCTTCGATTGCCCGCGAAACGGAAGTTTCGCTTACTTGTTATCGCGGTTCTTGAGGGCGGTGCCGAGGATGTCGCCGAGCGTCGCACCCGAATCGGAGGAGCCGTACTGCGCGATGGCTTCCTTCTCTTCGGCGACTTCGAGCGCCTTGATCGACACCTGGACCTTGCGGGCCTTCTTGTCGAACTGGATCACGCGGGCATCGACCTTCTCGCCGACGGCGAAGCGTTCGGCGCGCTGGTCGTTGCGGTCACGCGCGAGCTCCGAGCGCTTGATGAAGGTGGTGAAGTCGGTACCGGCGATCTTCACCTCGATACCGCTCTCCTTCACTTCGAGCACTTCGCAGGTCACGACAGCGCCCTTCTTGACATCGCCCGGCTCGGCGAAGGGGTCGCCTTCGAGCTGCTTGATGCCGAGCGAGATGCGCTCCTTCTCGACGTCCACATCGAGCACCACGGCCTTCACCATGTCGCCCTTCTTGTAGTTGTCGATCACCTGCTCGCCCGGAAGCTTCCAGTCGAGGTCGGAGAGGTGGACCATGCCGTCGACGTCGCCCTCGAGACCCAGGAACAGACCGAACTCGGTCTTGTTCTTGACCTCGCCCTCGACCACCGAACCGGTCGGGTGACCTTCGACGAAGACCTCCCAAGGGTTGCGCATGGTCTGCTTGAGGCCGAGCGAGATGCGGCGCTTGACGGAATCGACTTCCAGCACCTGCACGTCGACTTCCTGCGAGGTCGATACGATCTTGCCGGGGTGCATGTTCTTCTTGGTCCACGACATCTCGGAGACGTGGATCAGGCCTTCAATGCCCGGCTCGAGCTCGACGAACGCACCGTAGTCGGTGATGTTGGTGACGCGGCCGGTGAAGCGGGCACCCAGCGGGTACTTGGCTTCGATGCCCTGCCACGGATCGTCCAGCAGCTGCTTCATGCCCAGCGAGATGCGGTGCGTCTCGTGGTTGATCTTGATGATCTTGACCTTCACGGTCTGGCCGATCGAGAGCACCTCGGTCGGGTGGTTGACGCGGCGCCACGCGATGTCGGTGACGTGCAGCAGGCCGTCGATGCCGCCGAGGTCAACGAACGCACCGTAATCGGTGATGTTCTTGACCACGCCGTCGATGACCTGACCCTCTTCGAGGTTCTGCACCAGCTCCTGGCGCTGCTCGGCGCGGGTCTCTTCGAGAACCGTGCGGCGGGACACCACGATGTTGCCGCGGCGGCGGTCCATCTTGAGGATCTGGAACGGCTGCGAGTTGTTCATCAGCGGCGCAACGTCGCGGATCGGACGGATGTCGACCTGCGAGCGCGGCAGGAAGGCCACGGCACCGTCGAGGTCGACGGTGAAGCCGCCCTTGACCTGGTTGAAGATGACGCCGTTGACCTTCTCGTTGTTCTGGAAGGCCTTCTCGAGCTTGCCCCAGCTCTCTTCGCGGCGCGCCTTGTCGCGCGACAGCACGGCCTCGCCGAGGGCGTTCTCGATGCGATCGAGGAACACTTCCACCTCGTCGCCGACCTTGAGGTCGGAGTCACGGCCGGGGCCGGAAAATTCGCGCAGGGCAACGCGGCCCTCGGTCTTCAGGCCGACGTCGATGACGGCCATGTCCTTTTCAATTGCAACCACCTTGCCCTTGACGACGGAGCTTTCCTGCAGGTTGCCACCTGCGAAGGACTCGTCGAGCATCGCGGCGAAATCGTCACGCGACGGGCTATAGGTATCAGCAGAAGTCGAAGCCATTTGTTCTCCAGTTGCGGATGTATTGCCGGCCGTTGGGTTCATGGGCGCATCGCACACGCAGTGTCGGAAGGTCCGCAAAACCTTCGAGCGACCGCTTGCTGCTCCGACCCTAAAGGCGGAACAGCGGAAGCGGGCCGGCAGAGGCCCGCGCATTCGATACGTGAAAATCTTGTCCGGAGCCTGGATCGCGCCGGCCCCGAAACAGGGACCGAGAGTATCGACCTCAAAGAGCGGGAGCGGGCGCTTCCTCCAATGACGGCGGCGGCTTAACCCCGCGACCGGCCCGCTCGGACGGCCTCGATAATGTCGATGGCGGCCCGGACGCCGCCTTCTATATCCAGTTGGGAGTTATCTAGCAAGTAAGCATCCGGGGCCGGTTTTAAAGGCGCAATCGGCCGGTTCTTGTCACGCTCGTCGCGCCGGATGATGTCGGCGAGCACGGCCGCCTCGTCGGCCTCCTCGCCCCTGGCCTTGGCCTCCATGGTGCGCCGGCGGGCGCGCACCTTGGGGTCGGCCACGACGAAGATCTTCACGTCGGCATGGGGGCAGATCACGGTTCCAATATCCCGACCGTCGAGCACGGCGCCCGGCGGATCGGCGGCGAATTGCCGCTGGAAATTAACCAGGACCTCGCGAACCCTGGGGATCGCCGAGACGATCGAGGCGCCCTCGCCGGCTTCCTGGGTCTTCAGGGCGGGATTGCCGAACTTTTCGGGATCGAGCTCCAACGCGGCCTGCACCGCGGCCGCCTCGTCCCGGAGATCATGGCCGGACTGCATCAGGGCATAGGCCACCGCGCGGTAGATCACGCCGGTATCGAGATGACGATAGCCGTAATGGTGGGCGAGACGCTTGCCGAGCGTGCCCTTGCCCGAGGCCGCGGGCCCGTCGATGGCGATAATCATGAAAACTCGGCCCCCAGCGAACGCATCATCGGAATGAAATCCGGGAAACTGGTGGCGATGAAGCCGGTGTCATCGACGGTCACCGGCTGGTCGGAGGCGCAGCCCATCACCAGCGCCGACATCGCGATGCGGTGGTCCATGTGGGTGGCGACAGTGCCGCTGCCGGGGACGTGGCCGCGGCCCTCGACGATCATGTCGTCGCCGGAGATCTCGACCTTGACGCCGTTGACGCGGAGCATCGCGGCGGTCGCCTCCAGGCGATCGGATTCCTTGACGCGCAGCTCCTGCAGGCCGCGCATGATGGTCGTGCCTTCGGCGAACGATGCCGCGACCGCCAGCACCAGATATTCGTCGATCATCGACGGCGCCCGTTCCGGCGGCACCTCGACGCCGCGCAGTTTTGACGCGCGCACGCGCAAGCGCGCCATCGGCTCGCCGGCATCGCCGCGAACTTCGCTCTCCTCGATGAAGGCGCCCATTTCGCGCAGCGTGGTGAACAGGCCGGTGCGCAGCGGATTGGTCATGACGTCGGACAGCACGACGTCGGAGCCCTCGACGATCAGTGCGGCAACGATCGGGAACGCCGCTGACGAGGGGTCGGCCGGTACCACGACATTGGCGCCATGCAGCTCGGGCTGGCCGACCAGCGTGATGCGGCGGCCGTGCTGGCCTTCCTGCACTGATGTGACGTCGGCGCCAAAGTGCTTCAGCATCAGCTCGGTGTGGTCGCGGCTGGCCTCGGTCTCGATGACCGTGGTGATGCCCGGCGCGGCGAGACCTGCCAACAGCACAGCCGACTTGATTTGCGCCGAGGCGACCGGGGTCTTGTAGGTGATCGGCAGCGGATCGCGCGCGCCTTGGAGGGTCAGCGGCAGACGCCCGCCCTCGCTTCCGGAGGTGACCTTGGCACCTATCTTTTCGAGGGGATCGAGGATCCGGCGCATGGGGCGGCTGCGTAGCGAGGCATCGCCGTCGAATACCGCCGAGATCGGGCAGCCCGCGACGGCGCCCATGACCAGCCTGCAGCCGGTGCCGGAATTGCCGAAATCCAGCGCCACCTTGGGCTGGGCGAAGCCGGCGACACCCACGCCGTTGACCTTCCAGGCGAAATCGCCAGTGCGTTCGACCCTGGCGCCCAGCGCCTGCATCGACTTGGCGGTGTTGAGGACGTCCTCGCCCTCGAGCAGGCCCGAAATCCTGGTCTCGCCGACCGAGAGCGCACCCAGGATGAGGGCGCGGTGGGAGATCGACTTGTCCCCGGGCACCCGTACTTTCCCGGTCAGGGGACCGCTGGCACGAGACTGGAGCGGCCTCGGTTGGTCGGAATGGGTCAAGATTGTGTCCTTGAGTGGGCCCTGCGGGCAGCCGCGCAGGTACCACATGGTCTGCGCCCCGTCACGGGCATGTCTTTCTCCCGTAATGCGCTATTGACAGCGGCCCGCCAACTAGCCAAGTGAAGCACCGCTTTTCAGACATTCCCAGGATTCCTGCCGTGGCCAAGTCCGAACTCGGAACCAAACGTATTTGCCCGACCACGGGCAAGAAATTCTACGACCTCAACAAGAATCCGGTGATCTCGCCCTATACCGGCGAAGTGGTGCCGATCGCCCCCATCGCGCCTGCGCGTGCCTCCCGTGGCGCCGAAGCCCGCAGCATGGCCCAGGACACGACGCCGGAGCCGGCGGAGGCCGAAGAGATGGTCTCCCTGGAGGAGGCCGATGCCGAGGAGAACACCGGCAAGGTCAAGGCTGTCGTCCCCGAATCGGAGGACGATATCGAGGTCGACGAGACCCTCGACGACGACGATGACGATGATTCGACCTTCATTGCTGACGAGGAAGAGGGCGATGAGGACGTGACCGACATCATTGGTGATGTCGGAGGTGATGAAGAGACTTGAGATCAGTCCTGATCTGTGAAAAAGGGTGCACCGCGCGAGTCGGAAGGCTCGCCGGCCGGATGGATCCCCCAGGATCCTCCCAACTGGAAGACTTAAGGGGCCATAGCTCAGCTGGGAGAGCGCTTGCATGGCATGCAAGAGGTCGGCGGTTCGATCCCGCCTGGCTCCACCAGCCTTCGCTCTCTTCGCGAGCTTCGGCTGGGCAAACCTACGGAAGTCCCTCGTAGCGAAGTGAGCGAAGGCTGCCCGCCATGGCCCGAAGGGCGAAGACGGGCTTTGAATCCCAACTACTCCCCGATCACCGCATTCAGCCGATCCCGCAGCGCGACGATCTCGTCCTTCATCGTCACCAGCTCCGACACCGAACAGTCCGATGCCGCCAGGATCGACTGCGGCACGCTACGCGCTTTCTCCTTCAGTGCATGGCCCTGCGCGGTCAGGGCGATCATGACCTGACGCTCGTCCTCGCGTGAGCGGGTGCGCTTGACGAGATGAGCGGCCTCGAGCCGCTTGAGCAGCGGGGTCAGCGTGCCCGAATCCAGAAACAGCTTTTCGCCGATGTCCTTGACCGGCACGTCGTCGCGCTCCCACAGCACCAGCATCACCAGATATTGCGGATAGGTCAGGCCGAGCCGGTCGAGCAGCGGCTTGTAGACGCGGTTGAAGGCATGCGCGGCGGAGTAGACCGCGAAGCAGATCTGGTTGTCGAGCCGCTGCGGGTCGAGGGTCGATAGTTTCCGGGCCATGGAGAATCTCACGGGTTTCTCCCATTCTGGGGCTGGCCGGCGGCATATTCAATTGCGAACAATTAAATGTGAGGCATGCCGAATTAGATTGCGCACAATCTAATTGCCTGCGATAAGGATCGCATCCCAACCCGGAAACACCCGAGGAGACGACAATGTCCGTGAACGTGCTCTACAAGACCAGCGCCAAGGCCACCGGCGGCCGCGACGGCCATGCTGCGACCCTCGACGGCGCGCTCGACGTCAAGCTCACCACGCCGAAGGAGCTCGGTGGCGGCGGCGGCGCCGGCAACAATCCCGAGCAGCTGTTCGCGGCCGGCTATGCCGCCTGCTTCATCGGGGCGATGAAGTTCGTGGCCTCGCAGGGCGGCCCGAAGGTTCCGGCCGACGCCTCCGTCACCTCGACCGTCGGCATCGGCCCGCGCTCCGAGGGCGGCTTCGGCCTCGACATCGACCTCGCCGTCTCGCTACCGGGTCTTGCCCGGGCGGAGGCCGAGGCGCTGGTCGAGAAGGCCCACCAGGTGTGCCCGTACTCCAATGCCACGCGCGGCAATGTCGACGTTCGCCTGACGGTCGTCTGATCGGAGATGCGGATTGGCTGGCCCGGGATCCCCCTCGGGCCGGCCGCTTCCGCTGGAATTTGCCACCTCGCGGGATGGCCGCGCGGCGGCGCATACGGCTCCACGCGGGGGCCCATTGCTGGCGCAAAAAAACCTCGCTAGGCCTGTGATCATCAACCGACACAGGGAAGCGAAGGCATGACCGAAGCAGCAATGGGCGCAATGAGCGGACTGCGCGTCATCGATCTCACGCGCGTGCTCGGCGGTCCCTACTGCACCCAGATCCTCGCCGACCACGGCGCCGACGTCATCAAGGTCGAGCCGCCCGCGGGCGATGAGGTGCGCGAATGGGGCCCTCCGTTCCACGAGGAGGACGCGGCCTATTTCGTCGGCATCAACCGCAACAAGCGCTCGATCGGCCTCGACCTCGCCTCCGAGGGCGGCCGTGTCGTGCTGCTGAAGATGCTGGAGACGGCCGACGTCCTGATCGAGAATTTCAAGCCGGGCACGCTGGAGAAATGGGGCATCGGCAACGATGTGCTCAGCCAGAAATTCCCGCGCCTCGTGCATTGCCGGATCTGCGGCTTCGGCGCCGACGGGCCGCGCGGCGGCAATCCCGGCTATGACGCCATCATCCAGGCCATGACCGGCATGATCGCGGCGACCGGCTCGCCCGAGAGCGGGCCGATGCGGATCGGCGTGCCGCTGGTCGACATCACCACGGGCCTCTATGCCGCGATCGGCATCCTGATGGCGCTGTCGGAGCGGCAGCGTTCGGGCAAGGGCCAGTTCCTGGAGACCACGCTGTACGAGACCGGCCTCGCCATCATGCATCCGCACACCGCGAACTATTTCATGCACGGCAAGCCGCCCGGCCTCACCGGCAACGAGCATCCGAACCTCGTGCCTTATGCGATCTTCCCGACGAAGACCGACAACATCTTCATCGGCGTCGGCAATGACGGCACCTTCCGCAAGCTCGCAAAGGAGATCGGCAAGCCCGAGCTCGGCACCGATCCGCGCTTTGCCCGCAACAAGGACCGCATCGCCAACCGCGAGGCGCTGCGCGCCGAGCTTGCCGCGGTGTTCAGCCAGCACGAGGCCGAGCCGCTGTGCAATCGCCTGCTCGCGGCGGGCCTTCCCGCAGGTCCGGTGCAGAAGATCGACCAGGCGTTGACGAACCCGCACACGATCGCGCGCGGCGATATCATCGAGAAGGACTGGTACAAGGGCGTGGCCTCGCCGATCCGGCTCGATCGCAGCAAGCCGAGCCTGCGGCGCCTGCCCCCGAAATTCAGCCAGCACGCCGCCGAGGTGTTGGGCGAGTTCGGCTACTCCAAGTCCGAGATCGACGCGATGGTCGCGAAGGGCACGGTCTGCGGCCCCGAGCGCAAGCGCTAGACCCCTCGCCGTCACGCCTTCGATAATGCCGCACTGCGGCGCGCCCACGCCTGTGCGGCGCGAACGGCAGTGGCCGTCCGCTCCGCATTCGCCTATTTGACGGCTTCCCTTTTCGAGCGCTTGCCGCTTTCGTTTCGGCCGCTTACACAGTCATGTGAACGTCATATGGCGCTGCTAGCGCAAGCGCTTCTTGAGTGACGGGCAAGGGAGGTTTTCTTGATGGCTCTTCGACATTTTGGCGCGACGGCTGCTGTTGCACTTGCGGTTGGCCTCGGCGCCTCGCCGGCCCTGGCGGTGACCGAAATCCAGTGGTGGCATGCGATGACCGGCGCCAACAACGACGTCATCGTCAAGCTCGCCAACGACTTCAACGCGTCGCAGACCGACTACAAGGTGGTCCCGACCTACAAGGGCAGCTACCCTGATACGATGAACGCCGGCATCGCCGCGTTCCGCGCCGGCAACGCTCCGCACATCATGCAGGTGTTCGAAGTCGGCACCGCGACCATGATGGCCGCGACCGGCGCCGTGAAGCCGGTCTACAAGCTGATGGCCGAGACCGGCGAGAAGTTCGATCCGAAGGCCTACCTGCCCGCGATCACCGGCTACTACTCGACCTCGAAGGGCGAGATGCTGTCGTTCCCCTTCAACTCTTCATCCACCGTCACGTGGATCAATCTCGATGCGCTCAAGAAGGCCGGCATCACCGAGCCGCCGAAGACCTGGCCGGAAGTCTTCGACGATGCGAAGAAGCTGAAAGCCGCCGGCTACACCACTTGCGGCTTCTCGGGCTCCTGGGTGACCTGGGTCAATCTCGAACAGCTTTCCGCCTGGCACAACGTCCCGCTCTCGACCAAGGCCAATGGCCTCGACGGCTTCGACACCGTGCTTCAGTTCAACGGTCCGCTCCAGGTCAAGCATCTCGAAAATCTCGTCGAGCTCCAGAAGGACAAGACCTACGACTATGCCGGCCGCACCAACACCGGCGAGGGTCGCTTCACCTCCGGCGAGTGCCCGATCTACCTGAGCTCCTCGTCGTTGTTCGCCAACATCAAGGCGCAGGCCAAGTTCGCCTTCACCGCCGCCCCGATGCCCTACTATCCCGACGCCAAGGGCGCGCCGCAGAACTCGATCATCG
Source organism: Bradyrhizobium sacchari (assembly GCF_002068095.1). Taxonomy (GTDB): domain Bacteria; phylum Pseudomonadota; class Alphaproteobacteria; order Rhizobiales; family Xanthobacteraceae; genus Bradyrhizobium; species Bradyrhizobium sacchari. Next base: position 738,240 of record NZ_LWIG01000001.1, read on the forward strand.
GCGGCGCTTCGCTCTGGATCATGGGCGGCAAGTCGGCCGACGAATACAAGGGCGTGGCAAAGTTCCTGACGTTCCTGTCGGACACCGACCGCCAGGTCTGGATCCACAAGGCCTCCGGTTATCTGCCGATCACCAAGGCCGCCTATGAGAAGGCCAAGGCCGAGGGCTTCTACAAGGATCAGCCTTATCTCGAAACGCCGCTGCTCGAATTGACCAACAAGGAGCCGACCGACAATTCGCGGGGCTTGCGCCTCGGCAACATGGTGCAGCTCCGCGACGTCTGGTCGGAGGAGATCGAGCAGGCGCTCGCCGGCAAGAAGACCGCCAAGCAGGCGCTGGACGCCGCGGTCGAACGTGGCAACGCCATGCTGCGCCAGTTCGAAAAGACCGCTGTGAAGTAAGGCGACTGGCGGCAGGCCGGATGCCCGGCCTGCCGCTTCCGGGGCATCATGCAAAAGCAAGCCATTTTCCAATCGAAGCTATTGCCCTACGCGCTGGTTGCACCGCAGCTCGCGGTCGTCCTGATTTTCTTCTATTGGCCGGCCCTGCAGGCGGCGGTTCAATCGTTCCTGCTCCAGGACGCCTTCGGCCTCTCGACGAGCTTCGTCTGGTTCGACAATTACATCGAGCTGTTCAAAGACCCCGCCTATTTCGAGGCGATCGTCCGCACCTTCTTCTTCTCGTTCGCCATCGCGGTCTCGTCGCTGTCCGTTGCGCTGCTGCTGGCGGTGATGGCCGACAAGCCGCTGCGTGGCTCGACGCTCTACCGCACGCTGCTGATCTGGCCCTATGCGGTCGCGCCGCCCGTGGTCGGCGTGCTCTGGATCTTCATGCTGCACCCCTCGCTCGGCGTGATCTCGCGTTACTTGCGGGGCGCCGGCATCGACTGGAATCCGCTGCTCGACGGCAACCAGGCCGCGACGCTGATCATCCTCGCCGCCGCGTGGAAGCAGATCTCCTATAATTTCCTGTTCTTCCTCGCCGGCCTGCAGGCGATCCCGAAAAGCGTGTTCGAGGCCGCCGCGATCGACGGCGCGCGCCCGATGCGGCGGTTCTGGACCGTGACGTTCCCGCTGCTGTCGCCGACCATCTTCTTCCTGCTGGTCGTCAACATCGTCTACGCCTTCTTCGACACCTTCGGCATCATCGACACCATGACCCGCGGCGGTCCCGGAACCTCGACGGTGACGCTGGTCTACAAGGTCTATTCGGACGGCCTGCTCGGCGGCAATCTCGGCAGCTCGGCGGCGCAGTCGGTGATCCTGATGATCCTCGTCATCGTGCTGACCGGCATCCAGTTCCGCTTCGTCGAACGCAAGGTGACCTACTGATGGTCGAGCAAGAGGGCATCCGCCGCTACGTCGCCCATTTCATCCTCTGGATCGGGATCGCGATCGTCGCCTTCCCCGTCTACATCGCGATCGTCGCCTCGACCCAGGACAACGCGCTGATCGCCAACGGGCAGATGTCGCTGCTGCCGGGCGGCCATTTCTTCGAGGTCTACTACCAGACCATCTTCGTCGGCACGAGCGGCGCGACGCGCGAGCCCGTCGGCAACATGATGCTCAACTCGCTGGTGATGGCGCTGGCGATCGCGATCGGCAAGATCGCGATCTCGATCATCTCGGCCTACGCCATCGTCTATTTCCGCTTCCCGTTCCGCATGGCGATCTTCTGGATCATCTTCATCACGTTGATGCTGCCGGTCGAGGTGCGCATCTACCCGACCTACAAGATCGTCGCCGACCTGCACATGCTCGACAGCTATGCGGGCCTCGCCCTGCCGCTGATCGCCTCGGCGACGGCGACGCTGCTGTTCCGCCAGTTCTTCATGACGGTGCCGGACGAGCTGCTGGAAGCCTCGCGCATCGACGGCGCGGGCCCGTTGCGCTTCTTCTGGGATACGCTGCTACCGCTGTCGCGCACCAACATGGCGGCGCTGTTCGTGATCCTGTTCATCCTCGGCTGGAATCAATATCTCTGGCCGCTGCTCATCACCACCCGCGACGACATGCAGACCATCCAGGTCGGCATCCGCAAGATGATCACCACCACCGACGCGCTGACCGAATGGCCGATCGTGATGGCGACCGCCGTGCTGGCCATGCTGCCGCCGGTGTTCGTCGTCGTCGCCATGCAGAAGCTGTTCGTGCGCGGCCTGGTCGAGACGGAAAAGTAACAAGCGAGTTTTCATGGCTAACGTCACCCTGCGCAACGTCCGCAAGACCTACACCGGCGGCTTCGAAGCCATCAAAGGCGTCAATGTCGACGTCGCCGACGGACAGTTCTGCGTGCTGGTCGGCCCCTCCGGCTGCGGCAAGTCCACGCTGCTGCGCATGGTCGCGGGGCTCGAGACCGTCACCGGCGGCGAGATCGACATCGGCGGCC
>NZ_LWIG01000001.1:740676-752289 GCF_002068095.1 Bradyrhizobium sacchari
CCCGCCGATCGCGACATCGCGATGGTGTTCCAGAACTACGCGCTCTATCCGCATATGAGCGTCTACAACAACATGGCCTACGGCCTGCGCAACCGCGGCATGGCCGAGGCCGAGATCAAGACCCGCGTCGAGGAAGCCGCGCGCGTGCTCGAGCTCTCGGCCATGCTGGAGCGCAAGCCGCGCCAGCTCTCCGGCGGCCAGCGCCAGCGCGTCGCCATGGGCCGCGCCATCGTGCGCCAGCCGAAGGTGTTTCTGTTCGACGAGCCGCTCTCCAATCTCGACGCCAAGCTGCGCATCGCGATGCGCGTCGAGATCCGCAAATTGCAGCGGCGGCTGAACACGACGTCGATCTACGTCACCCACGACCAGCTCGAGGCGATGACGCTCGCCGACATCCTCGTCGTCATGAACGGCGGCCAGGTCGAGCAGGTCGGCAATCCCCTGGCGATCTACGAGAGGCCGGCGACGACCTTTGTCGCCTCCTTCATCGGCGCGCCGCCGATGAATTTGATGTCGACGCGTCCTGAGGAGATCAAGTCGCAGCTCGGCGGCGCCTCAAGCGAAGCCGGCATCGTCGGCATCCGCCCGGAGGATTTCGTCATCACCGACCAGACGCCTACCGGCGGCGTCGCGTTGCCGCTGACGGTGGAGGCCATCGAGCGCGTCGGCGCCGAAACCTTCGTCTACGGCTCCCGCGAGCAGGAAGACCAGCGCGTCGCCGCCACCCCCGGCGAGCTGCCGCCCGGCGAGGTCATCGTCCGCATCCCCGGAACCGACGCCCCCGCCATCGGCCAGAAGATTCGCGTCGCGGCGGCGCGGGCGAAGCTGCATTTGTTCAGCGGCGACGGGCGGAAGCGGATCGAGGCCTGAGCGGTTCCGAGGGGCCGTCGATCAAAACCGCGAAAACAACCCCATGCACAGTAGAAGGGGCTCTGTTTTCATTGGGATAATTCGCCCGCAGATTCGTGATGCCCGGACTTCCCGCGGCCATGACGAATTGTAAGCATTTTGTGCGATGGCAGAGCCGGTAAGGGGCCGAAGCGTCCCATCCACAGCCCCCGCTACGTCCTTGAACCACAACGGGGATATGCCCATATTGCTGACCAAGGGGTGCCTTGATCGGGCCCCGAAACACCAAAGTCGCTTCGAGAGGACTTTGTAAACTATGTCTCGTGTTCCCACGTTATCCAGTCCGTTCCTGCTGGGCTTCGACGAGATCGAGCGCGTGCTCGACCGCGTCGTCAAAGGCGCCGACGGCTACCCTCCCTACAATATCGAGAGGTGCAGCGGCGCTGACAACCAGCCCGAGCGGCTGCGCATCACGCTGGCGGTCGCCGGATTCACCCGCGACCAACTCGATGTAACCATTGAGGAAAACCAGCTCGTGATCCGCGGGCGTCAGCAGGACGATAAGACCCGGCAATACATCCATCGCGGCATCGCCGCGCGCCACTTCCAGCGCACCTTCGTGCTGGCGGAGGGGATGCTGGTACTGGGTGCGGATCTGAAGAACGGGTTGTTGTCGATCGACCTGGCCCGGCCTGAACCGGAGAGGATCGTTAAGACAATCGCTATCAATGAGCACGAATAATGGAACGAGTAGCGGACTCGACCGCTTAGTTTCTGTGAAGGAGTCGAGACCATGAGTGAAGGTCACGTTGCGTTCGAATACGAAGCCAAGAACGTCTCTCCGGAGACGCTGGCAACCCTCGGCGAAGGCCATATCGCCTATGTGAAGCAGATCCGTTCCGAGGACGTACCGGACCTGTTCCCTGAAGCGCCCAAGATCGCGCCGGGCCTCAAGCTCTTCGCGCTCCACGCCGCCGACGGCACGCCGATCATGCTGACCGACAGCCGCGAAGCCGCGATCGCCAACGCCTGGAGCAACGAGCTGCAAGCGGTGAGCGTGCACTAAAGCGCGCGCGTCGCACGGATAGAGTTTCAGACGGGCATGCCTCGCACGGAGGCATGCCCGTTTTTATTTTGGAAGACGATGCTTCCTCATCGTCATTGCGAGCCAACGGGTCCGCGCAAAGCGCGGCCCGATGACAGGCTCCGCGAAGCAATCCAGAATCTTTCCGCGGAGGCGGTCTGGATTGCTTCGTCGCAAGAGCTCCTCGCAATGACGGCGCGCGAGGCTGCAGCGTACCCAACTCTCGCATCACTTCAAAAACCGAGCCCTTCGCGCGCCGTGTCCATGGCCCATTTGTCGGTCGGCGAAAGTGCGAAATCGGCGCCGGCAAGCGCCGCTACTGCGCGGTGAACGGCATCGAGGCACGCGCGCGATAGGTCCACAGCCCAACGTCGCCGCCGATGCCGCCGCGCTCGACGCCGACAGCAATCTGCGCGCCACTGTCGTAGCGCGCGGCGACGCCAGCGGTGACCCGTGCGGACCAGCCGTCGAGCAGAAATGCCGGTGGTGTTGTGGCCGCGGCCAACGCCGAGGCCGCAGCCGTGTCGCCATTGAAGTAATAGTCGCCGTACAAGCCGACATAGGGAATGACGGTCGCACGGGACAGCCATGCGACCGCGTAAGCGAGCTTCACGCCTCCGCTGGCCCGGCCGCTGGTGAAATCGCGCGCGGCCTGCAACGTCCCGAGCGTATCGGTGTAGGCGCTCTCGTGCTCCCACATCGCGTAGATTTTCGCCGACGGTTCGATGAGGAGGCCCAGATAGCGATAAGTGCCCGTGAGCCCGCCGGAAGCCAGCCAACGGCTGCCCGTGAACGAGCCGGCGGCCGTGCCTGCAGTTGCGTTATAACCGATGCCCGAATAGGCGATCGCCGCGTCGAAACGGACGGTGTCGGTGATGCGCCAGCCGAGATAGGAGCCGACTGTCCATCCGTCGCCCTTCAGGCGCCCCGTGAGAACGTCGGAGCGATAGGCGAAGGTTTCGTAACCGCCGAGCACGCCGGCTAGAAAGCTCGGTGCCAGCTTGCGCGTGACGCCGGCGAGCGCATTTACCTGGGTGCCGTAGAGCATCGGCACCGTGGTGGCGCTGCCAAGCGGCGCGACGCTCCAGCGATCCAGCGTCGCACCGCGCACCTCCGCCCAGGCCAGCCAATCGCGCGGCTCGACGATGCGTTTGGGCGGCGCCTTGGCCGCGACCGCATGATCGAGCGCCGCGAAGGCATCGTCGACGCGCGAGCCAGACGGCGATCCCGGTCGCATGCCCGAGGCGCGATCGCGGCTCGACGCGGGATCGTTGCCGGCGCCGCGCGGAACTGCATCTGTTGCTGCTGCGCCGGGATCCGCGGCAAAGTTGAAGCGAACGCCGCTGCTGTTGGGTGTGACGAGCGGCCCGCCGTCGCCAAAGCCTTCACCGATTGCGCTATCGACCACGCCGGAGATGGCTTGGCCCGAGAATTGTGCCGCCATCGGCGCCGCCAGAGTCTGCATGGCACGCAGTTTCAGGCTGTCCGCCGGCGTGCTGACGCTCTGGATCATGGGTGCGGACGTTGAGGCCGTGAAGGTCGCGTTCCCGGCGTAGCTTGCAGCGATGGTGTGGCTGCCGAGCGTCAGCGACGCGGTCGTGAAGGTCGCGATGCCCGCGGCAAGCGTCGCCGTGCCGATCACAGCACCGCCGTCGCTGAACGTCACCGTGCCGGTCGGCGTGCCGCCACCGCTCGACACCGTCGCGGTAAACGTCACCGGCTGGCCTGCCGGGCTCGGATTTTGCGATGAGGTTACGGCCGCGGTGGTCGCCGACTGATTGACCGCCTGCGTCAGAGCCGCCGATGTCGAGCCCGCGTTGTTGGCATCTCCAGGATAGACCGCAATGATTGAATGCGGTCCGGCCGCCAGCGCCGACGTGGAGAATGTCGCTACGCCGCCGGCGAGTGCCCCTGTCCCAAGTGTCGTGCCGCCATCCTTGAACGTCACCATTCCCGTCGGCGTGCCCGACGGAGCCGTGACCGTCGCGGTGAACGTCACCGATTGCCCCAAGCCGCTCGGGTTTGGCGACGAGGTCAAGGCGGTGGTCGTCGTCGTCGTATTCACGGTGAGGACGGCCGACGCCGCGTTGCCCGTGCCGCCATTGGTCGAACTGACGGGGCCGCTCGTGGTGGTCTTGACGCCGACGGAGGTGGCGGTGACGTTCAGCGCGGCGGTGCAGGAGCCGCCGCCCGCAACCGTTCCCGCGGAAAGAGTGATGGGGCCGCTGCCGGCCGCTGCGGTAAAGACGCCGCCGCATGTCGTAGCGAGGGCGTTAGCCGCTGTGATTTCCAGGCCCGGCGGAAGCGTGCTGCTGAACGCAACGCCGGTCAGTGCAGTCGAAGCACCGGGGTTGGTGATCGTGAATGTGAGCCTGGTGGTGCCATTGACCGCAATGGCCGCCGGAGCAAAGCTCGCGTCGATGACAGGCGGTGACAACGGTGCGTTGACCACCTGCGGATTGCCGGTGAGCGCGCCCGTGCTGCCGTTGAAATTGCCGTCGCCGCCAAAGCTGGCGGTGATGGTGTGATTGCCTGCGGCAAGCGCTGCGGTGGTAAGGCTGACGGAGCCTCCGCTCAGCGCTGCAGTGCCGATCGGACTGCCGCCGTCGAGAAAGGTTACCGTGCCGGTCGGAGTTCCGGCCCCGGGCGCGACGGGCGCAACGACGGCGGTGAAGGTGACGAACTGGCCGACCGCACTCGGATTGACCGAGGACGTCACGGAGGTCGTCGTATTGGCCTTGTTGACCACTTGCGGATTGCCGGTGAGCGGTCCCGTGCTGCCGTAGTAAAAGCTGTCACCAGCAAAGGAGGCCGTGATCGTGTGATTGCCGACAGCGAGCGGCGAAATTGTCAGTGTACCGCCGTTCGGGAATGGACCCGGGCTGATCGACGTGCCGCCGTCGAAGAAGTCTGCGGTCAGGATCGAAATACCCCCCGAGACGATCGCGGTGAAAGTGACGGGCTGGCCGAACACGCTCGGATTGGCCGAAGAGGTCACAGCGGTCGTGCTGTTCGCCCGGGTGACGATCTGAGACGTGTTCATCGAGCCGAGGCTGCTGTTGAAATTGCCATCGCCGCTATACGTCGCCGAGATCGTGTAGGAGCCCGGGTTCAGCCAGGTCGTGAAGCTGGCGATGCCCCCGCTCAACGTCGCCAATTCCGACCCCGAGCCGTCGCCGGAGATACTGAAGGTCACGCTGCCGGTCGGCGTTCCCGCCCCCGGGGTGGACGAGACGACCGCGGTGAAGGTGAACGAGCCGTACGGGCCAGGATTGGCCGAGGAGGTCACGCTGACGGTGGTGGCGGCCTTGTTGACCACGAGCGTATAGTTGTTCGAGGCGCTGGTGGTGTCCGTGTCGGTCGCCGTGACGGTGAAGGAAAACGATCCGGCGGCCGTGGGCGTGCCCGACAACAGACCGGACGGACTGAGCGTCAGTCCAGGCGGAACAGCGCCCGATGCCGCATAGGTGCAGCACCCGCCAGTCCCCCCAACGCCGGAGAATTGTGTGGGGGTATACGCATCTCCCACGGCTCCCGACGACACGGCGCCCGAAGCCGGGCTGAGGGAGGTCACGGCAAAAGCCGTAGCCGGGGCAGCGAGCACCATCAGGACAAGGGCGGCAACCTGCAACAGCCACGAGGAGAGCGGACCGCCGGTCGCCGGCCGGCTCCTTTCAAAATTCGAGAGCCGACTTTTCAGGACTGAACGAACGAACATACCCCGCCTTGCACGTTGGCCGACAAAATCGAGCCGGTCGGCCGTCGCTAGCAGGCAATTGTTTGGTCAATATTTGAGGGATCGCCGGGCAGGCTGCTGCCGGGCATGGGCGAGCCAGATCGTCCCGCTAATGCGGCACGCGGGCAACAATTCAGGCCGCGATCGGACCGATGCTCCTGAGAACGAAGGCTGGCACGGCCTCATTGCCGTGCAGCCGCATCACATGCGCGATCAGGCCGCGCATGACATTGGCGCGTGCCGCTTCCGAGATGAGGTGACGTGCCGAGGTGAAATAGAGATATTCGATCGCATTGCGTGCGCCCGCGGGACCGATCGCGGCCAGTGCATCCGCCGACGCCGCCGGCAATTCCTGCTCCGGGGCAGCGACCATCCAGCCGATCGTCAGGCCGATGTCGCGCGGACAGCGCGGATTTTCCCTCGCTGCATCGGCGACGCTGGTGTCCAGCGCAGCGCGGTCTCCGGACGCAAGCACGGAGATCGCCTTCAGCACCCGCATATGAAGATGCAGGTCGCAGTCCGGTTCGAACGTTTCGATGCCGCGATCGAAGAATCCGATTGCTTCGTCGAAACGGCCGCGCGCATGGCACAGTTGCCCCATCACCGGAAGGGCTGCGCCAGAATCGGCCGTCCGGGCGAATGCGCGACCAGCAATGTCCTCCGAGAGGTCGAGGTGACCGCGGTCGATGAAGTACAGCAGCTTGGCAGCCGCCAGCATCAGAAGCGGATTCGCCTCGACGGCGGGCAGGCACTCCAGCACCGTGGCGTCGATCTCGCTCTCGATGCGATAGCGTTCTTCCAGGCTGATCTCGCCGAATGGACTAGTGTGGACCAGGCGCGCGAACAGATGCAAACACCATTGCAGGGCGATGTCTGCATTGAGGGGGGCGTGCGCGCGGTCCTTGCCGAGTTGCTCACCGCTTGCCAACCACGCGCGATTCGAGGCTGACAGAAGGCTTGCGGCCTTGTGGAAGCGCGTTTCAAGCGGTTCATCCGCGGGCGTGCCAAGGCCGGTGGAGGCCTCAATGAGCGCCTGCGACAGCGCATCGACGACGCCGTCCGAAATCCGTCTCACCTCCGTCGCCAACGATCCGGCGTCCGCCATGTCGAAATGCAGCCGGAATGCTTTCACGATGCGCCTTGATGGCATGTCCCGCAAGGTCGCGGCACAATCAAGAGACTCGTTGCCGGCAAGAAAGCTCATTTGCAGGACATAGCGCGCGCTGGATGCAGCGGCGTACCCGTCCTCGACAACCACGACATCGCGGCCGAGGCCGCCGGCGATCATGTCCCTGATCTGCCCGACCAGGGACGACGCCTGCTGACCGAAGCGATGGCCCTGTGGTCCGAACGTCGGCGCAATGGCGAGGAAGCAAGCGATCGTTCCGGAAGACGGTGCAGCAATCCAGACGTAGCCTTCGCCATATTGCGTGGCGATGTACTTTGGCGATCTTGCGCTATCGCCAAGCTTGGACCGCAGCCGGTTTACCAGAAAGTCGATGTTGCGATCGGAAATGTCCGATTCGGAGGCGAGCTCGTCAAGCAGTCGGCCACGGCGCATGAGGCGACGCGGATTGCGCGTGAGGGCCAGCAGCAGTGCGCGCTCGTTTCTGGTGAACTTGATCGTCTGCTCGTTACGGCGCGCGAAGAGGCACGTCTCGTCTAGGATCAGATCTCCAAAGCGGAGATCTGGCACTTTGTTCACTCCTAACCCCCTCAACCCATCAACCGCCGGCGACGAGACAGATACCGTCTGGAACGGCTCAGCCGCAAGCGCTGAGTGGAACAGCTGCTGACCGCGCGGTCTTTCGACGCGCGGACGATCGATGGATCGCAGAGGAGCGCTTACGCCGCGGTCGCCGGCGGCAGGGCGAGCACCGAATAGATCGCCTGCGCATCGCGCGAGGCGCGGAGCTTCTTGGCGATGTCCTGGTCGCGCAAAAGGCGAGCGATGCGGGCGAGCGCCTTGAGGTGGTCGGCACCGGCGCCTTCGGGGGCGAGCAGCAGGAAGACGAGATCGACCGGCTGGCCGTCCATCGACTCGAAATCGATCGGGCGATCGAGGCGCGCGAACAGGCCGAAGATCTTTTCCAGCTTGGGCAGCTTGCCGTGGGGAATGGCGACGCCGTAGCCGACCGCGGTGGTGCCGAGCTTCTCACGCTGCAGCAGCACCTCGAACACCGAGCGCTCGTTCTGCCCGGTCAGCTCGGCGGCCTTGGCCGCAAGCTCCTGCAAGGCCTGCTTCTTGCTGTTGACCTTCAATGCCGGGAGAATCGCCTCGGGTGCGACCAGATCGGTAATCGGCATGGAAGGTTTCCGAGGTGAATTAAACCGTCAGGTTCCGAATTGGCCAGCTTGGAAAGAACCACGCCGGGCCGGCGTCAAGAAGGTGAAGCAGGAGGGGGACTTAGCCCCGATCCTGATGTGGGGCGCTTCTACTCCAACGCAATCCCGGTGCCAACTCCTGCGTGCGGCTTTGCCCCGGTCATTGTTAAGGCCTGTGGTTGATACGGGGCCCGATTTTCCGCCCTAACCGCCCGCGTTGCCGTCGGCTTTGGCGCCGGGCGGGTCGACCCAGCCCACATTGCCGTCGGCGCGGCGGTAAATGATGTTCACCCGGCCGCTGGAGCCATGCTGGAATACCAGGCAGGGTGCCCCGCTGAGGTCGAGTTCCATGACGGCTTCGCTGACTGAGAGCTGCCGCAGCGAGGTGGTTGCCTCGGCGATGATCACGGGGCTGTAGCCGGTGATCTCGTCCTCGTCCTCGCCTTCGCCCGGAGCCTCGAGCACGTAGCTGGTGGCATCGAGCGCGGCCAGAGCCGCATTGGCGACATGGGCCTTGCGGGCCGACCGATCCTTGAGCCGGCTCTTGTAGCGCTTGAGGCGCTTCTCGATCATCAGGAGGGCCTGGTCGGCGCTGGCATAGGCGTCGGGCGCGTTCGAATCGGCCTCCAGCGTGATGCCGGAATCCAGATGCAGCGCGCAGTCGGTGCGGAAGCCGAAGCCATCCTTCGAGAGCGTGATGTGGCCGGAATAATTGCCGTCGAAATATTTGCGCAGGACCTCTTCGGTCCGGTCGCTAACGCGGCCGCGCAGGGCCTCGCCGACGCTGACACTCTTTCCCGAAATTCGAAGGGTCATGTGATGCCTCGCTTGGTTACGCCGAGCTGCGATGACGTGTCATCGCAGCTGGGGATGCTCCCTGCGCATGGTCCGCTCGGAAACCCGCGGTGCACTTGTCCGGATCATGCGCATGCTTGGATCGTCTCGATGGGGGATTGAGAGTAGCGCGATTTGGCGCCAGCGCAATCAGGCCGGCTCGGTGTTGCGGGAGCGATCGGACGATGCGGCGGAGAGGACGTTACCAAGAGCGCTCTGCTTGTCGCGGCGGCGTTGCACCGAGGAGGGAATGCGCATGGCTTCGCGGTACTTCGCGACCGTGCGGCGGGCAATATCAATGCCCGAGGCGCGCAACCGTTCCACGATGGTGTCGTCCGACAGGATCGCGGACGGCGCTTCCGAATCGATCAGCTGCTTGATGTGGTGGCGGACGGCTTCGGCGGAATGCGCCTCGCCGCCGTCGGCCGAGGCGATCGAGGCCGTGAAGAAATATTTCAATTCGAATGTGCCGCGATTTGTCGCCATGTACTTGTTGGCGGTGACGCGCGACACCGTGGATTCATGCATCTGGATGGCGTCGGCAACGGCCTTCAGATTCAGCGGCCGCAGGTGCGCGACGCCGTGGGTGAAGAAGCCGTCCTGCTGGCGCACGATCTCGGTTGCAACTTTCAGGATGGTGCGGGCGCGCTGGTCGAGCGCGCGCACCAGCCAGGTCGCGTTCTGCAGCGCGTCGGTGAAGTAGGACTTGTCGCCGTCCTTGCCGATCTTCTTCGACAGCTCGGAATAATAGGTCTGGTTGACCAGCACGCGCGGCAAGGTGTCGCTGTTGAGCTCGACATGCCAGCCGCCGTCCGGACCCGGGCGGACATAGACGTCCGGCACCATGGTCTGGAGCCGGGCCGAGCCGAACTTCATGCCCGGCTTGGGATTGAGACGGCGGATCTCGCCGATCATGTCGGCGATGTCCTCGTCGTCGACGCCGCAGAGCTTGCGCAGGGCCGCGATGTCGCGCCTGGCGAGGAGATCGAGATGCTCGACGAGGGCCTGCATCGCGGGATCGTAGCGGTCGAGTTCGCGGAGCTGGATCGCCAGGCATTCACTCAAGCTACGGGCGCAGACGCCGGGCGGGTCGAATTTTTGCAGCACGGCAAGGACGTCCTCGACCTCCTGCTGCGACGCGCCAAGCCGCTCCGCGGCCTGGCCGAGATCGGACGGCAGATAGCCGGCCTCGTCGACGAGGTCGATCAGGTACTGGCCGATCATGCGCTGCGCGGGCGCGGTGAAGGCGACCGAGAGCTGCTCGGCGAGATGGTCCGACAGCGTTGTCTCGGCCGCGACAAAAGCTTCCAGATTGTAGTCTTCGTCACCGGAGGCGCCGCCGCCCCATTCCGTATAGGTGGTCGGCGCGGCGTCCTGGGCGTTGCGCGCCGCGGCCTCGGCCGGCTCCTCGGAGAAGACGTTGTCCAGGCCCGTATCCAGGGTCTGCTCGATCTCGGCGCGGGTGCCGAGATCCTTGCTCATCCATTCTTCCTGGCCCGGCTCGAAGGCGTCGCCCGGACCGCCGCCCGGCTCGTCGCTGCTGCTGCCGCCCCCGAAATCGTCGCCATCGCTGAACTGACCAGCCTCGGCCGGGGCTTCGCCCGCGGGGGCCTCGTCGCTGGCCCGTTCCAGCAGCGGGTTACGCTCGAGTTCCTCTTCCACGAAGGTCGTGAGATCGAGATTGGACAATTGCAGCAGCTTGATCGCCTGCATCAGCTGCGGCGTCATGACCAGCGACTGCGATTGCCGGAACTCTAATCTCTGCGTAAGCGCCATGAAGCAAGAACCGTTCCCAAAATTGGTCCGATTTTTGCTTATCCTAGTCCGGGCCCGATGTACACGTCTTGACGAAACGCAAAAACGGGCTAGAGGCGGAATTCCTCGCCAAGGTAAAGGCGGCGGACATCCGGGTCCGCGACGATCTCATCCGGGCTGCCCTCGGTCAAGATTTCACCGGCATAGACGATGTAGGCACGATCCGTGAGGCCGAGCGTCTCGCGCACATTGTGGTCGGTGATGAGCACGCCGATGCCGCGATTGGTGAGATGACGGACGAGATCCTGGATGTCGCCGACCGCGATCGGATCGATGCCGGCGAAGGGCTCGTCGAGCAGCATATAGTTCGGACGCGTCGCCAGCGCGCGCGCGATCTCGACGCGGCGACGCTCACCACCCGACAGCGCGATCGACGGTGATTTCCTGAGGCGCGTGATGTTGAATTCGTCGAGCAGCGAATCGAGCTGCTGCTCGCGCTTCTTGCGCGACGGCTCGACCACTTCGAGCACGGCACGGATGTTCTGCTCGACGGTGAGGCCGCGGAAGATCGAGGCTTCCTGCGGCAGATAGCCGATGCCGAGCCGCGCACGCTGATACATCGGCAGTTTCGTGACGTCGTGGCCGTCGAGCTCGATCGCGCCGCGATCGGCCTTGATGAGGCCGGTGATCATGTAGAACACGGTGGTCTTGCCGGCGCCGTTGGGGCCGAGCAGGCCGACCGCCTCACCGCGGCGCACATAGATGCTGACGCCGCGCACCACCTGGCGGCTGCCAAAACTCTTTTCCACGCTATGCACAGCCAGGAAGCCCGGCCGCTTCAGCAGCTGCGGCCCGCTGGCGCCGTTCGGCTTGGCGGCCGCCCTGACCGGGTGAACCGCCTGCGCACGCGGCGCCTCTGCCTGGTAGTCGGCCTGGTAATCGACCTGATAGTCTCCCTGGAACTGGTCGGGCGCGTGCATCGGCTGGTCACGGGCGATCGGCGGAGCATCCCGCACCGGGCTCGCCACCA
>NZ_LWIG01000001.1:752294-802583 GCF_002068095.1 Bradyrhizobium sacchari
CCAGCCCGCCGATGCTGTCACCGAGGGCGGTGATGTCCTGACGTGCAAATCCCGGCCGGCCGCGCTTGGCGGGGCGCCGACGAAACATGCTGAAGAGATCGACCATCCCCGCCTTCTAGCTTTTCGCGGCATTCGCGCGATCTGCCGCCCCGGCTTCATCGATTCGCCGACGCAACATGAGTGAAGGGATGTCTCATGCCCAGTGAAACACGCCCGGTAAGCGGCGGACCCCGCCTCGAAAGCCCTGCGCGCTAGATACAGTCTCGCCGGGCAAGCTTCAACCTCGGATCGGGGGCACCCGAAACAAGCCGTTGAATTTACTTTGGTTTACTTGCGCCGGGCAGCGCCAAAGGCGGCGCTGCACCGGGTTTGCCGCCCTGGCCACAGTCACTGCCGGCGCCCTGCGGCAGCAGAACCTGGACTCCCCGGCCGCTATCAGATTCCACGCGGGATACGCCCGTCGTCATGTCGACCGTCAGCCGGTCGCCGCGCATCACGTTCTTGCACTGCGTCATGACCACCGGGCCCGAGCCGCCGCCAAACATGGTGATGAGGTTGGTCTTGGTGTCGAACACGGCGGTCTCGCCGGTCACCACCTGGTCCTTCTGGGTGACCACCACATTGCCACGCGCTTCCAGCCGCTTGATCGCGGAGCTGCCGCCGGGCCCTGGTGTTGCCGACTGCATCGGCGCGCCCTTGGTTGCCTCCTTGCCCCCCTCCTTGGCCCCCTTCGCCGCAGGCTGCGCCGGCGCGGGCTTGTCACCGCCCGCCTCGTAGAACACCACCAGCGTCTTCGAGGTCATGGTGGTGTCGCCCTGCACGACCTTCACATTGCCGGCGAAGGTCGCCTCCTTCTTCTTGTCACGCATCTCGAGCGAGGCGGCCTCGATCTGGATCGGCTGATCGCGGTTCTGCGAAAAGCCCTGCATCGCGTTCGGCACGCCTTGCATCGTGCTCTGCGCGATGGCCGCACCACCAGCGACCAGCGCGACGCCGAAAACCAGCGCGGTCCCGATGATGGCGCACCGCTTGTCCTCGTTGCGCGGAAAAAACCTGATCATGAAAATCACTTTGAATTGGCCGATTTGTTCTTTGACTTGGCCGGCGACGCAGGTTCGGCCGGCGCAGGTTGGGCGGCGGCACCGTCATCCAGCTTGTCCAGATGCATCACCACATTGCCTTCGAAGCGGATGACATCGCCGCCTTCGGTGATGCGCAAGCGATCCGCGCTCAGCGTGCCGTTGGTCAGCTTGACGTCGACACGCTCGTCCGACGAGACGGTGCCCTTGCCCATGTCGACGAAGGCGGAGTTCAGCCGCGCCTCATAGCCGGTCGAGGTGCGCAGGAAGATGTCCTTGTGCAGGTCGAGCTGCTGCTGCTTGTTGTCGAAGCGTCCGGTGCGGGCATCGAGGAACAGGGTCGACTGATCCTCCATCAGCACCTTGGCGCGCAGATCGGCGAGATCGACATGGTCGGGATCGGTGATGTCCTGCGTCGCCGTCTTGGCCCAGAGCTCGTAGGGCCGCCGGTCCGGCGTGAAGCCGGACATGTGCGGCGTTTCCATCGTGATCCTGGTGCCTGTCACCACGAGATTTCCGGAGTCGAGCTTGATCGGGATCGTGAAGGGATTGAGGAAGGTCGAGACGGCGACGATCGCGGCGATGGACGCGGCCACCGTCGCCGGCACCGCGACGCGCAGAATCCGCACCAGGCGGCTGTGGCGGGCCGCGCTGGCAAACTTCGCCGCGAGCGCGGCGTCGTAGGTGGGATTCTGGGCCGAATTCACCACTGCTCCAGAGGGTCGCTCGCCTTGTCCGGTTGAAGGCCGCGCCATTGTACCCGGCGGCGACCGAAAGTGCAGCCCGCGAGAGGCCGCAGGAAAGTGTCCGAAACGGGGCGCAGGCCCATTCTGGAGCCCGGTGCGGGCTCACGAATGCGCAAAGATATCCTCTTCCTCCCAGCCCTGGAGGTCGAGCAGGGCGCGGGTCGGCAGGAAGTCGAAACAGGCCTTTGCCAGCTGCGTGCGGCCCTCCCGGACCAGCATGGCGTCGAGCCGCTCACGCAAGCCATGCAGATGCAGCACGTCGGAGGCGGCGTAGGCGAGCTGCGGCTCCGTCAGGCTGTCGGAACCCCAGTCGCTGGACTGCTGCTGCTTGGAGAGGTCGACATTGAGCACCTCGCGCACGAGGTCTTTCAGGCCGTGGCGGTCGGTATAGGTGCGGGTCAGGCGGGAGGCAATCTTGGTGCAATAAATCGGCCCGGTCATGACGCCGAAGGTCTGGTACAGCACCGCAACGTCGAACCGCGCGAAGTGAAAGATCTTGGTGATGGCCGGATTGGCCAGCAGCGCCTTCAGGTTCGGCGCGTCGGTGTGGCCCTTGGGGATCTGCACCACGTCGGCGCTGCCGTCGCCCGGCGAGAGCTGAACCACGCAGAGCCGGTCACGGTGCGGGTTCAGCCCCATGGTCTCGGTGTCGATCGCCACCGCTCCGGCGTAGCGGGAGAGGTCGGGCAGGTCACCGCGGTGCAGGCGTACGGTCATGGCGTTTCAAAACCTCGCGTCGAATCGGTCTTTTGGAACAATAGGCTGATTTCGGATTGCCCGCGATGTATCCACTCGGGGCGGGCCGCGCAAGCGGCTGCCGGCTCACATCGCGGCCAGCATGATGCAGATCATCGCCGCCACCGTGATGCGGCTGGGGCCGTCGCGGAAGGCGTACAGGATCGGATCGTCCGGCATCTGGCGGCGATGCGCCATCATCAGGGCCCGGCCGAACCAGTACAGCAGCAGCGGGTTCACGAGCCACAGCATCCAGGGGCGGCTGTACAGCGGCATCACCGCGGACGAGGACACATAGAGCGAGAACACGGTCACCGCGTTCATGGCGCTCGCCGCCGCCATCGCGGCGATGACATGCAGATCGGTGATCCGGTAGTCGCGGTTGGAGGGATCGGCGAGACCTGCGCCCTCGCGCATGCTGAGCTCGCTGAAGCGCTTGATCAGCGCCAGCGAGGTGAACACGAACAGCGAGAAGATCAACAGCCATTCCGACAGCACGACGCCGACGCCGACCGCGCCGGCGACGATGCGCAGCGTATAGAGCCCGGCGAGCGTGACGACGTCGACCAGCATCTTGCGCTTGAGCACGAGCGAATAGACGATCGTGGTGACGAGATAGGCGCCGAGCACGCCGAGGAACAGCGGCGAGATGCAAAGGCTGGCGACGACCGCAAACAGCCACAGCGCGGGGATCGCCGACAGCGCCGACGAAATCGGCAAATCGCCGGCCGCAAGCGCGCGGTGGCGCTTGGTCGGATGCTGCCGGTCGGCGGCGAGATCGAGCAGGTCGTTCATCAGATAGGCGCCGGAGGCGCAGGCCGAGAACGCCAGGAACGCGAGCAGTGCGTAGCCGAGCGTCGGCAAATTCATCTGGTGCGCGGTGAGCGCCGGCACGAACACCAGCGTGTTCTTGGCGTATTGATAGACGCGCAGCGCCTTCACCCAGGTCTTGAGGCTCGCGCGGCTTCTGTTTCGCGTGTCGATGCGCTCGATCGCGGCACGATCGAATGGCAGGCCACCGGCGGCAAGGTCGGCCGGGCTGACGACGCCGTCAAAGCCGAGATGCGCGGCGATTGCAGCCGCATGCTGTGCGAAGCGTCCCGCGACGAGATAGATCTGCCAGCCCCGCGCCCGCGCCGCCAGCGCCTGGTTCAGCACGTCTGGATCATAGGGCAGATGGGCGTAGTCGATCCTGGCCCGCGCCAGCACGTCCGTGAGCGCCGCCATCCCCGCGCGTCCGCCGGCGCCGAAGCGGGCCAGCATGCGGCCGGGGCCGGAGAACAGCGCCTCCATCAGCAGCTCGGACCGCAGCAGGGCGCCTTCGAGATCGATCACGAGCGTCCGCGCCGCCGCCGGGACCACCGACGGCTCGGGCACTGCAGGATCGTACTGAAAGGCAGGCTGCTCCATCCGAAACGCTCTTAACTGCCGCGACATGACCGGCCCCAGGCACTGGGGAGGACCGGGGAGCAGGGAAATGGATGGCCGGAACCCTATGCGAGCATTCGCTAAGGGCGGCTTAATTCAGTCCGGAGCAGGTCCGCTGGCCTCCGGGGGATGTCGGCATCCGGGTGTTGCATGGATCCCACAACCCGGCGCGGGCTTCCAGTTCCGGCAGGGCTTGTGCCGTCCCGCCCGTGAAAATCGTCCCGGCCAATCCTATCTGCCAGATTCCTCTGCTCCCTTGCCTCGCTCGCCCTTGAATCAGGTGGCCATGACTGAACAAGCGCTCGCCGCGCCGATCGACGACCAACAGGAACGCCAGCGCGGCTTTTCGCGCTACCAGGCGCTCCTCATCGCGCTGCTGGCGTTCACGCAGTTCACGATCATCCTCGACTTCATCATCATGTCGCCGCTCGGCGCCATCCTGATGCCTGCGCTCGACATCACGGCCGGCCAGTTCGGCGTCGCGGTGTCGGCCTACGCGTTCAGCGCAGGACTATCGGGCATCCTCGCTGCCGGCTTTGCCGACCGCTTCGACCGCAAGCGCCTCTTGTTGTTCTTCTATGTCGGCTTCACGCTCGGCACCCTGCTCTGCGCAATGGCGCAAAACTATCATGTGCTGCTGATCGGCCGGATCGTGACCGGATTGTTCGGCGGCGTGATCGGCTCGGTCGTACTGGCCATCGTCACCGATTTGTTCGCGCTGCATTTGCGCGGCCGCGTGATGGGCTTCGTGCAGACCGCATTCGCCGCGAGCCAGGTTCTCGGCGTTCCCGCCGGGCTGTTTCTCGCCAATCACTGGAGCTGGCAGGTCTGCTTCGTCGCGATCGTCGTTCTGTCGATCGTGACGATCGCCATCATCGCCTTCGTCATGGAGCCGGTGGATGCGCATCTCCGGCTCAAGCAGGACAGGAATCCGTTCCGCCATCTGATCACGACGGTGTTCGAGCCGCGCTACACGCTGGCCTTCGCGGTCACGACGCTGCTTGCGACCGGCGGCTACATGCTGATGCCGTTCTCCAGCGCCTACACCGTGCACAATCTCGGCATTGACATGCTGCATCTGCCGACGATCTATCTCGTCTCCGGCCTGTTCAGCATCGTCACCGGGCCGCTGGTCGGCCGGGCCAGCGATGCCTTCGGCAAATATCCGACCTTCGTGTTCGGCTGCGCGATGACCGCCGTCATGGTGCTGATCTACACCCATCTCGGCCACGTCTCGCTGACGACCGCGATCATCGTCAACGTGCTGATGTTCATCGGCATCTTCTCGCGCATGATCCCGTCGCAGGCGCTGATGTCGGCGATCCCCGATCAGAGCCAGCGCGGCTCATTCAGCGCGGTCAGCGCCTCACTGCAGCAGCTCTCGGGCGGCCTCGGCTCGGTGCTCGCCGGCGCGATCATCGCCCAGGCGCCCGACGGCGCGCTGATCCATTTCGACCGGATCGGCTACGTCGTCGTCGCGACGACGATCATCACCCTGGTCGCGATGTATTTCGTGCAGAAGGCGGTGGCGGAGCGGACGGGGAAGCGGGTGGTGTGACGGGAGGGCCCATCAAGGCGCCGAGGGCGCTGCGATACCGGGATCGCCGCCCTGCCATCTGTACCGATCGAAGGTAGGTCTATTTTGGGACCAAATCCCGCAAAATGGTGCCCAGGAAAGGACTCGAACCTTCACGGCCGTTAAGCCACTGGCACCTGAAGCCAGCGCGTCTACCAATTCCACCACCTGGGCATGCCGTTTGGGGCACGGAGGCGGTTACTACGGTTCGGTGACGCCGTTGTCAATTCATGCTTGGCCGGTTTTGGCGATGCGGATTGCGCATCGCAAACCGGCCCGGTAGAAGCCTGATATCACGCAATCTTCCCGCAGGAATGGCTCCCATGGCATCGAATCTGGAAACTCTCGTCACGGTTTTCGGCGGATCGGGGTTTTTGGGCCGGAACGTCGTCCGCGCGCTGTGCCGGCGGGATTACCGGGTCCGTGTTGCGGTGCGGCGGCCGGAACTAGCCGGATACCTGCAGCCGTCCGGCAAGGTCGGCCAGGTCCACGTCGTCCAGGCCAATCTGCGCTATCCGGGCTCGGTCGAGGCGGCGCTGCGTGATTCGCACGTCGTGATCAACCTCGTGGGGGTGCTGGCCGAAAGCGGCGCGCAGACTTTCGACGCCGTCCAGGCCAAGGGCGCCGAGACCGTCGCCAAGGCGGCGGCCGCTGCCGGCGCGCGCCTCGTGCATGTCTCCGCGATCGGCGCCGACGCCGAATCGCCCTCACGCTATGCCAGGGCCAAGGCGGCCGGCGAGGCGGCGGTGCTGGCCGCGGTGCCCTCGGCCACGATCTTCCGCCCCTCCGTGATGTTCGGGCCCGAGGACCAGTTCACCAACCGCTTCGCGGCGCTGGCCCGGATGTCGCCGGTGCTGCCGCTGATCGGCGGCGACACAAGGATGCAGCCGGTCTATGTCGGCGACGTCGCCACCGCGATCGCGGATGCCGTCGACGGCAAGGCCAAGGCCGGCGCGACCTACGAGCTCGGCGGGCCGGAAGTGCTGACCATGCGCGAGATCATCGAGGCGATCCTCGCCATCACCGCCCGCAAGCCGACGCTGATTCCGCTGCCGTTCGGCCTCGCCCGCTTCCAGGCCAACTTCCTGCAATTCGCGCCGGGCGCGTTCAAGCTGACGCCGGACCAGGTCACGCTGCTTCAGCGCGACAATGTGGTGTCGGATGCGGCAAAGGCGGCAGGGCTGACGCTGGAGGGCCTCGGCATTACGGCCGATTCGCTGGAGGCGATCGCCCCGCAATATCTCTGGCGCTTCCGCGCGGCGGGGCAGTTCCAGCGCATGAGCGTGTGAGTTTCACCTCTCCCGCAAGCGGGAGAGAGAGCGCACCGACCGCGCGGCGACAGCAGCGTCAAAACTTCAGCTTCTTGAACACCGCTTCCGGCAGCGTCTTGATGATGAGCATCACGAGGCGCCATTTGCCGCTGACATAGACGACGTCGGTCTTGTTCTCGACGGCACGCAGGATCGCGTCGCCCACAACGGGCGCATCGACGGTGAGCGGGCCGATCAGCTTCATGCCCTCGGTCATTTTCGTCCGGACAAAGCCGGGCTTCACCGTGACGACGTGGACGCCACCACGGCTGGCGCGGGCGCGCAGGCCCGACAGGAAGGCGGAGAAGCCGGCCTTGGCCGAGCCGTAGATGTAGTTCAAGGCGCGGCCGCGATCGCCGGCGACCGACGAGACGCCGACAAGCGTACCACTGCCGCGCGTCAAAAACTTTTCCGCGAACAGGCCGAGGATCAGCGACGGTCCCTCGTAATTGGAGCGCATGATCGTGGTGGCGTGGGCGAGGTCGCTCTGCGCGCTCTCCTGCGTGCCGAGCAGTCCGACGATCGAGATGACGACATCGGGCAGCGCCGGCAGACTGCCGACAAAGCTCTCGAACGCGGCGGTGTCGAGCACGTCGAACCTGTAGACACCGACCTCGACGCTGTAGCGCGCGCGCAGATCGGCGGCGTCAGGCTCGAGCACGGCAACGTCGCGGCCGGCGAGGCCGACATCGTATCCGCTCCTGGCAAAGGCGCGCGCGGCGGCGCGGCCGATATCGGAGGAGCCACCCAGCACCAGAACGGACTTGCGTGACGTCACGGCCTAGACCTCATCGAACAGGCGTTGTGAAAGTTTCGAGCGGATGTTGCCTTTGGGATCGAGCGATTTGCGGATCGCGTTGAAGCGCGGCAGAGCAGGATAACCGGCCTCGAACGTCGCGCGCGACTGGCGCGCGTCCTTGGCAAGATAGAGCCGGCCGCCGGCCGCGACGACCAGATGGTCGATCTCGTCGAGGAACTCCAGGATGCCGCCCTTCACCGGGAAATCCAGCGCCAGCGTGTAGCCGGGCAGCGGAAACGACAGAAGGCCGTCGCCCTGGCCGAGCTTCTTCAGCACGGCGAGGAAGGACGCGTCGCCGCGCCGCGCGACGCGATCGAGGATGTCGCCGAGCACGTCGCGCGCACCGGCTTCCGGGATCACGCATTGGTGCTGCAGGAAACCGCGCTTGCCGTAGATGCGATTCCAGTCGGCAAGGCTGTCGAGCGGGAAGAAATAGGGATAGAGCGATACCAATTGGCTGCCGCCGGCGCGCCGCGCGCCCAAGCGATAATAGAGTTCGTTGAAGGCGCGGATGCTGTAGCGGTTCAGCGTCATCGACGGCATGTCGATCGGCACGGCGAGGCCGGGATTCCTGCCGAGCGGAAATGCGTCGGCACCGTCCGCAAGCTCATCCTTGCCGGCATGCTCGCCGAGATAGATCAGCGATCGGCCGAGACTTCGCCCGCGCGCGGCGCAATCGATCCACGCCACCGAATAGGTCGCGGTATCGCCCGCATCGAGCGCGCGCATCGCGGCATCGAGATCGGAGGCGGCGATCACGCGCTCGCGGATCCAGCCCGTTTCGACCGGCCGCAATCGCATCGACGCCTCCAGGATCACGCCGGTGAGGCCCATGCCGCCGACGGTCGCGAAGAACGCGTCGGAATTCTGTTCGCGCGAGACCTCGATGGTCTCGCCCTCGCCGGTCGCCAGCTGAATCCTGTCGACATAGCGGCCGAAGCCGCCCTCGCAATGATGGTTCTTGCCGTGCACGTCGGCCGCGATGGCGCCGCCGACCGAGACGAAGCGCGTGCCGGGCACGACGAAGGGCAGGAAGCCGCGCGGACCAAAAGTGTCGATCAGGTCCGCCAGCAGCACGCCGGCTTCGAGACGGATGCGGCCCGTCACGGGATCGAACGACCTGATCCGGTCGAATCCGGTCATCGCGACGGTCCTGGCAGTTCCGATCGCGGCATCGCCATAGGCCCGGCCGTTGCCCCGTGCCACCGATCCGGTCACATCAGCGACGGCTTCGCCCACGGCCTCGAACGAGCGCGGACGCAGCAGATCGGTATCAACGACCGGGAAGCGCCCCCAACCGGAGACGAGGGTCATGGTTCAGCTCCTGTGCCGGGCGAGGGCCGCCCCGCGTCGGAAACTGCCTACCGGTCAAAAGCTTATTTTGCGTTGAGAGCGTGGGTCCAGCGGGAAGTCTCGGTGCCCACCTCGCCCCAGCGGGGAGAGGTGGGAACGAGAGTCTTGGCCAGCAGGACCCGATCAGAGATTCCTACCGCCCGAGCGCCAGCGCGATCAGGCCGAGCGTGCCGACGATGACGCGCCACCAGGCGAACACCACGAAGCCGTGGCGGGTGACGTAGGTCAAAAACGTCTTCACGACGATGATCGCGGTGATGAACGACACGATGAAGCCGATCGCGACGATGCCCATGTGGTCCATCGTCATCTCGGAGCGGTTCTTGTAGAAATCGTAGGCGAACGCGCCGATCATGGTGGGGATGGCGAGGAAGAAGGAAAACTCCGCCGCCGCGCGCTTGTCGGCGCCGAGCAGCATCGCCGCGACGATGCTGGCGCCGGAGCGCGACACGCCCGGGATCATCGCCACGCACTGCGCGATGCCGATATAGAGATACATCAGCAGCGGGAACCTAGTGGCGTCGTGCTCACGCGGCTTGAGGTCGAGCTTGTCGACCCAGAGCAGGATGGCGCCGCCCACGATCAGCGTGAAGCAGACGACCCAGGGATTGAACAGCACGCTCTTGATGTATTTGCCGGCAACGAGGCCGACGACGACGGCCGGCAGAAACGCCACCAGCACGCCGATCACGAAACGACGCGCATAGGCATCGCCCGTGAAGAAGCCGATCGCAACGTCCCAGAGCTTCCTGAAATACAGCCCGACGATCGCGAGGATCGCACCGAGCTGGATCAGAACGGTGAACGAATCCCAGAAGGCGCCTTCACCAAGATGGAAGAAGCGCTCGGCGAGCAGCAGGTGGCCGGTCGAGGACACGGGAAGGAACTCGGTCACACCCTCGATGATGCCGAGGATCACTGCCCGTATTGCGTCTGACATATTTACGGTCCATTTCGGCTGGAAAAGCGGGGCTCTTCTCGCCTATTCCCCCCAATGCTGCAATCGCAAAATGCGGCATCACGCTCTTGCTTCGCGGTTTTGAAGGACTAGTGTGGCGCCGCACAAACATTGATGGATTCTTAAGCACCATCAAATAATCAAAGGCTTCATGTTTACGCTGTTTCATCATCCGTTCTGCCCGCATTCGCGCTTCATCCGCCTGATCGCGGGCGAATACGGGCTCGACCTCAAACTGGTCGAAGAGCGTAGCTGGGAACGGCGCGAGGCATTTTTGCTGCTCAATGCGGCGGGCACGACGCCTGTCCTGGTCGACGACGAGCAGCCGCCGATCCCGGGCGCGGCGATCATCGCCGAATATGTCGACGAGGCCTATGGCGTCGAGATGGGACCCAAGCGCCTGATGCCGGAAACAATCGGCGAGCGTGTCGAGGTGCGCCGGCTGATGGCCTGGTTCAACGAAAAATTCTTCGAGGAGGTTTCGCACCCCCTGGTCACCGAGCGCATCTACAAGCGCTTCATGAGCGAGGAGAACGGCGGCGGTCCGCCTTCGGCCGACGTGATGCGGGCGGCCAAGGCCAACGTGCGCTATCATCTCGCCTATATCGGCTGGCTGGCGCAGACGCGCAACTTCCTCGCCGGCGACCGGCTCACCTACGCGGATCTCGCCGCCGCGGCGCATCTCTCGGCGATCGACTATCTGGGCGACGTGCCATGGAGCGAGGACGACGCAGCAAAGGCGTGGTACGCGCGGGTGAAATCCCGCCCGTCGTTCCGCCCGCTGCTGAGCGAATGGCTGGCCGGCGTGCCGGCGTCGCGGACCTATGTGGACCTGGATTTCTGAACGCCGATCCGACTGAACTGAAGGCGGCGCTGGAACGCGAGGCACGCGCGCTCGGCTTCGACTGCATCGGCGTCACGGCGCCTGGCACGATCGAGGCGGCCGGAAAGCACTTCCTCGAATTCATCGCCGCAGGCGGCCATGGCGACATGGACTGGCTCGCGGCGCAGCCGGAGCGACGCGTCGATCCGCGCGGGCTGTGGGCCGACGTGCGCAGCGTCATCATGCTCGGCATCAATTACGGCCCCGACTCCGATCCGCTGGCGATCCTGAAGCAGCGTACGCGCGCGGCGATCTCGGTCTATGCGCAGGGCGACGATTATCACGACCTCATCAAGAAGCGGCTGAAGGCGCTGGCGCGCTGGCTGGTCGCGACCGCGCCGTCGGACGTGAAGGTGTTCGTCGACACTGCCGCCGTAATGGAAAAGCCGCTGGCGCAGGCCGCGCATCTGGGCTGGCAGGGCAAGCACACCAATCTCGTCTCGCGCGACTTCGGCTCCTGGCTGTTCCTCGGCGCGATCTACACGACGCTGGAGCTGCCGCGCGACGATCCCGAGATCGACCATTGCGGCTCGTGCCGGGCATGTCTCGACATTTGCCCCACCGCGGCATTCCCCGCACCCTACAGGCTCGATGCGCGGCGCTGCATCTCGTATCTCACCATCGAGAACAAGGGGCCGATCCCGCAGGAGTTTCGCAAGAGCATCGGCAACCGCATCTATGGCTGCGACGATTGCCTCGCCGCCTGCCCGTGGAACAAGTTTGCGCAGGAAGGGCGCGAGGCGAAGCTTGCGGCGCGCGATGAACTGCGCGCGCCATCGCTTGCCGAACTCGCACGGCTCGACGACGCGGCGTTTCGTACGCTGTTCACGAAGTCGCCGGTCAAGCGCATCGGCCGCGACAGGTTCTTGCGCAACGTGCTGATCGCGATCGGCAACTCTGGAGAGGCAACGCTGGCCGAGGAGGCGCGGCGACTGCTGGACGATGGGAGCCCGCTGGTGCGGGGGGCTGCGGTGTGGGCGCTGGCGCAACTGGTGGCGCGGGACGAGTTTGAGGCGCTCATGACCAGTGCAATTGCCAACGAGCACGATGAGAGTGTGCGCGAGGAGTGGCAGGCCGCTTCCTAGCTCTCCAATGTCATGCCCCGGCTTGACCGGGCATCCAGTACGCCGCGGCTTCTCGACTCGATCACTGCCGTTTCGGAATGCTGGATCGCCCGATCAAGCCGGGCGATGACAGCGTTGTTGTGGCTGGAGCGGCGCGCCCCTGACCGCCGTGCGAGCACCACCCTTGATTTCCCCGCGCGTTCCCGCAAAGTCGCGCGTCATGACAGACATGCCTTTCTTCACCCGCGAGGGCGATACATTCCATCCGACGGAAGTCGCCAATGGCCCGTGGGACCCGAAATCGCTGCACGGACGCGTGATCGTCGGCCTGCTCGGCTTCGCCATCGAGGAGCGCCATTCCGGCCCTGAATTCGTGCCGGCCCGCCTGACCGTCGACATGTTCCGGCTGCCGACCATCGACAAGCCGATTCAAGTCGCGACGCGGCTCGTCCGCGACGGACTGCGCATCCGCGTGGTCGAAGCAGAATTTGTTTCCGGCGGCGTCAGCATGGCGCGCGCCTCCTGCCAGCTGCTGCGCAAGACGCAGAATCCGGACGGCAATGTCTGGTCGCCGCCGAACTGGGAGGTGCCGAAGCCATCAGACATTCCGAAACCGACCGACCCCAGGCTCGGCATGAACGGCAAATGGACGACGCGCCCGATTGTCGGCCATATGGGCTCGCTCGGTCCGCGCCGATTGTGGATGAGCGAGGTGCGCGAGCTCGTTGCCGGCGTTGCCATGACGCCGTTCGTCCATGTCGCCGTGGGCGCCGATTTCGCGAGCCCCTTTGCCAATGCCGGCGACAAGGGGCTCGGCTACATCAACAGTGACGTCACGATCTATCTGCACCGCCTGCCGGTGACGAACTGGATCGGCTTCGAGGTGGTCAATCACCAGGCCACCGATGGCGTCGCGATCGGCGAATGCTGGCTCTATGACGAACAGGGCCCGATC
This sequence comes from Bradyrhizobium sacchari, assembly GCF_002068095.1. Lineage (GTDB taxonomy): Bacteria > Pseudomonadota > Alphaproteobacteria > Rhizobiales > Xanthobacteraceae > Bradyrhizobium > Bradyrhizobium sacchari. Next base: position 765,181 of record NZ_LWIG01000001.1, read on the forward strand.
GGCACCGCGACGGTCGCGGCGCTCGCACAGCGCAAGCCGATGCCGAAGGTGTCGCCGCCGTAGTTGTCATTCCGGGCCACGCGAAGCGTGAGCCCGGAATCCATCTCACCTCTCGGACTGCCGCCCGATGGATTTCGGGCTCGCGACTTCGTCGCGCCCCGGAATGACGACTACCCCAAATGCCGCTGCATCTCCGGCCGCGCCTTCAATTCCGCGCCCTGCTTGGCGACGATCTTCGCGATTCTTTCAGGCGCGAACTTCAGGTCGACGAACGCCGGCGCGGTGTTGGCGACCTCGTGATAGTCAGCGATCCTGCCGTCACGCAACGTCATGATCGCAACGCCCTCGAACATCGCCCGCGCGCCGTTCGCTTCGGGCAGGGTTGATGTGTAGCTGAAGGTGTAGCGCGCATAGAGCGTGGTGCCATCAGACACGGGATCGTGCATGTCCCAGCGAAAGTCGGTCGCCGTGCGATAGAACCAGTCGTCGATCATCGCGGCGATCTTCTCGCGGCCGGCGAAGGCGCCGTAGAAGACGTCATGATAGACGCCGTCTTCGGTGAACAGCTCGGCGAAGGCTTTTCCGTTGCGCTGCTCGACGGCATCGCAGAACGCGCGCAGCATGGCGGTGGTGGTCATCGGCGTGTCTCCCGGTGCTCTTTTTGCGCTCTCCTTGCGGGAGAGGGTGGATCAATCGCGCTTGGCCCGATTGAGACGGGTGAGGGGTTGCTTCCGCGAGTGCGACTCTCATTTGAGCGCGCGAAGATAACCGCTCATCCGGTTTCGCTTCGCGAAGCCACCTTCTCCCACAAGGGAGAAGGAAGAGGACACTTCACCCGATCTCGGCGACCGCGGCAAGAATGCGCGCGATGTCCTGCGGGCGCGACAAGCGATGGTCGCCGTCCTGGATCATGGTGAGCACGACGTCGTCGGCCGGCAGGCGATGCGTCAGCGCGAAGGCGTGCTGCCACGGCACATCGGGATCCTGCGCGCCCTGCAGGATGCGGACGGGGCAGCCGAGATCGATCGCGCTGCCAAGCACGAGATGATTGCGTCCCTCCTCGATCAGCGTGCGCGTGATCGGATAGGGCGACCCATCGCCATAGTCCGACGGCCGCAGCCAGAAGCCTTTGGTTTCGATCTCCTTCTTCACCGCTGGTGGAAATTTCTTCCACATCAGCTCCTCGGTGAAGTCCGGCGCCGGCGCGATCAGCACGAGCCCGGCGAGCGATGCTTTGCCAGAACGCTTCTTGATCTCGCGCGCGAGCAGCAGCGCCATCCAGCCGCCCATGGAGGAGCCGATCAGGATTTGCGGGCCGTCGCAGAACCGCTCGAACACGGCGACGCTGTCCTCGAGCCAGCTTCCGATGGTTCCATTGGCGAAATCGCCGCTGGATTCGCCGTGGCCGGAATAATCGAACCGGACCACCGCGCGGCCGTGATCCCTGGCCCAGGCGTCCAGCGCCACGGCCTTGCCGCCCAGCATGTCCGACTTGAAGCCACCGAGCCAGACGAGGCCCGGTCCCGTTCCGGCGCGGTGACGCACCGCGATCCGGCGCGCGGACGGCCCCTCGCCCAATTCAACGAAGTCGAGCACGGCATCGGAAATCGCATCGGTCATGGAACGTTTACTCTGTCTGTGCGGTTTGAGCTGTCCGGAACATTCCCGCGAGGACGCCGGACATCGGCATTGGCCCTAGCATTGGCCCTTGGGACGCTTGCGGAACAGAAGCAAGGTGTCTATGTCGTGCAGCGTGCCGACAGGCGTGGCCAAAATGCCTCGCATTTGAGGGTTTTTCCTTTCCTGCGCGAGCGACTTGCTTGCCGGCAATCGCATCTTCCTTCAAAATAGCCGCTTCTTTCACAACTTTGGAGAACCACCCATTCGCCGTCCTAATAAAGCTCCGCCCGCTGCCAGCAAAGACGGGCCGCGCATCAATGATGATATTCGCAATGCGCAGATCCAGCTGATCGATCAGACCGGTGATAACAAAGGCACGGTCGAGACCGTCGTCGCCATCCGGATGGCCCAGGAAGCTGGCATGGATCTGGTCGAGATTTCGCCGAATACCAGCCCTCCCGTCTGCAAGATCATGGACTACGGGAAGTACAAGTATTCCGCTCAGAAGAAGGCCGCTGAAGCCCGCAAGCGGCAGAAGACCGTCGAGATCAAGGAGATCAAGCTCCGCCCGATGATCGACGACCACGATTACGACGTGAAGATGCGCGCGATGCAGCGGTTCTTCGAAGAGGGCGACAAGGTCAAGATCACGCTGCGCTATCGCGGCCGCGAAATGGCGCACCAGGAGATCGGCACCAAGCTGCTGGACAAGATCAAGACCGACGTCGCCGAGCTCGCCAAGGTCGAGCAGGACGCGCGGTTCGAGGGTCGCCAGGTCGTCATGGTGCTGGCGCCGCGCTGACAGCAGCTCGTTAGGACTTCAAGTATTCAACGGCCCGTCCGGATCTCCGGCGGGCCGTTTGTGTGTCAGCTCCTTGTCGCCTGCCAGGTGCCGCTACAGCGGTCGCCGGAAATGATACCGCGCCACGAGCCGGCACCGGTCACGCCGGCGAGCCGGCCGCCGCCGCTGGCATGGGAGGCGCCGACCGAAACCTGGACGGCGACGGCGCCGGAGCGCCTGACCCGGCCCGAAACCCGGCCACCGCCAGCGGACGAGACCCGGCTGCCGATTACGGTGAAGGGGACGCTGTAGCCCGAGCTGCAATTGCCGCGGGTGGTGGCAAAGGTGACGTTCCAGACGCCGTCATAACCGCCGCCGCGGGCATCTGCAGTTGACGGCAGCGCAGCCGTGGCGAGCACGGCGACCAGCGCCAGATGGCGCGGACGGGCGAAATCTGCCAGCGAAGAGAGAAATTGAGGGAAATGGGCCATTTTGGTCCCTGCTTCAGGCGACACGACTTGGACAAGGATGGTAGCAATTCCGGATAGTCGCTCGCCAGGTTTCGGCGGTTCATCGTTGCCAATTCGCCCGTTCTCTGTCATAAGCCCGGCCTTCATCGCCCGGCTGATTAAGGGCTGCCGTGGCGGTGTTCGTGCGGGTTTCGCGCTTGTTCGTAAAACCTGAGCACAATCAACGCTCTAACGAGCATTTTTGACGGCCAGCCGCCTTCGCGGGCGGATCGCTATGGCCATTAGGAGAGCCAAATGCCCAAGCTGAAGACCAAATCGGGCGCTAAAAAGCGCTTCAAGGTGACTGCCACCGGCAAAGTGATGCACGCCCAGCGCGGCAAGCGTCACGGCATGATCAAGCGGACGAAGAAGCAGATCCGTCAGCTCCGCGGCACCCGCGTGCTGTTCAAGACCGACGGCGACAACGTCAAGAAGTACTTCTTGCCGAACGCCTGATCGCGTCCACGATCACTGCCATCCCTGCCGCATTCGGTGCGGCAATCCGATAACCAAAGTCATCTCTGAAGGATTCCGTCATGTCTCGCGTCAAACGCGGTGTGACCGCCCACGCCAAGCACAAGAAAGTCTACAAGGCCGCCAAGGGTTTCTACGGCCGCCGCAAGAACACCATCCGCGCCGCCAAGCCGGCCGTGGAGAAGGCCCAGCAATACGCCTTCCGCGACCGCAAGCGTCGCAAGCGCACCTTCCGCGCGCTCTGGATCCAGCGCCTCAACGCTGCCGTCCGTCCGTTCGGCCTGACCTACAGCCGATTTATCGACGGTCTCGCCAAGTCGGGCATCACCGTGGACCGCAAGGTGCTGTCGGATCTCGCGATCCGCGAGCCCGCCGCGTTCCAGGCGATCGCCGAGAAGGCCAAAGCCGCTCTGGCTGCTTAAGGCTTGCGCTAGCGGGCCGTCGGGCCCGCAGCCTTCAGCGCGCGCTGCGAGTAGCGCTGGGCGACCTCCGCCCGGCAAAAAGCCGCGAACGAGAGATACATGGTGCCGGACTTGTTCCGGTATTTCTGGTCGCAGACGCGGATCTCGCGTTTGTAAGCCTGCTGCTGCGCCGTGTTGAGGCCGGGCATGAAGTCCGCCTCGCACTTCTTCTCGACGGCGGCGCCAAGCTGGACATCGCCGCTCGCGGTCAACTGGCAATCCTGAAACACCTTCATCGCGCTTTCGCAGCTCTTCTGCTTGTTGATGGTGTCGACGACCTCATCCAGCGTCATGGATGTCTCCATGCAGACCATGGCGTGCGCAGGGGTGCCTGCGACCGACAGGACGACAGCCAGAACGGCAAGACAGGGTCTCGAAAGCATCGCAAAGGTCTCCTCGTATTCCCCTTGGTGCCGCCTCCCCGCGCAGGGTTCAACCCAGCCGGCCATGCGCCCGAAATGACCGGCTTTTTGCTTGACGTTACGGCCTTCGGGCGGCGACAACCCAGCCGAATTTAGAGCCAAGGATTTGACTGTGTCCGACCTCGCAACGCTCGAAACATCCATCCTCGACCAGATCGCCGCCGCGGGCGATGAAGCCGCCCTCGAAGCGGTGCGCGTCGCGGCCCTCGGCAAGAAGGGCTCGATCTCGGCCCTGCTTGCCACGCTCGGCAAGATGTCGCCGGACGAACGCAAGACGCGAGGCGCCGCGATCAACCTCGCCAAGGACAAGGTCACCCAGGCGCTCACGGCCCGGCGCGACCTGCTGAAGTCGGCGGCGCTCGATGCGCGGCTCGCGTCGGAGACCATCGACGTGACGCTGCCGCTGCGCGATACGGCGGCCGAGGCCGGCCGCATCCATCCGCTGAGCCAGGTCTGGGATGAGCTCACCACGATCTTCGCCGACATGGGATTCTCGGTCGCCGAAGGTCCCGATATCGAGACCGACGACTACAACTTCACCAAACTGAATTTTCCGGAAGGCCATCCGGCGCGCGAGATGCACGACACGTTCTTCTTCCATCCGAAGGAGGACGGCTCGCGCATGCTGCTGCGAACCCACACCTCGCCGGTGCAGGTGCGCACCATGCTGAGCCAGAAGCCGCCGATCCGCGTGATCTGCCCGGGCCGCACCTACCGCATTGATTCGGACGCGACCCATACGCCGCAATTCCACCAGGTCGAAGGCCTCGTCATCGACAAGAGCTCGCATCTCGGCCACCTCAAATGGATCCTGCACGAGTTCTGCAAGGCGTTCTTCGAGGTCGACCACATCAACATGCGCTTCCGGCCGTCGTTCTTCCCGTTCACCGAGCCGTCGCTGGAAGTCGATATCCAGTGCCGCCGCGACAAGGGCGAGATCCGCTTCGGCGAGGGCGAGGACTGGCTGGAGATTCTCGGCTGCGGCATGGTGCATCCCAACGTGCTGCGCGCCTGCGGCATCGATCCCGACGAGTACCAAGGCTTTGCCTGGGGCATGGGCATCGACCGTATCGCCATGCTGAAATACGGCATCGCCGATTTGCGCCAGCTATTCGACAGCGACGTCCGCTGGCTGTCCCATTACGGCTTCAAGCCGCTCGAAGTGCCAACGCTTGCGGGGGGATTGAGCACGTGATGCTCGCACTCAAGCAGGAGTTCGCAAAGGTCCTCTCCGTTCCCTGGGCGGAGACAACCCTCTCCCTGACCCTCCCCCGCAAGCGTGGGAGGGAATGGATGGAGCGAGCGCATGGCGCTCGTCTCATGGGTACGTATGCTCTGTCGGCTCGACGGATCGAGCCCCCTCCCCGGCTTGCGGGGGAGGGTTGGGGTGAGGGTGTCTCCTCAATGGGGTTGCCGATGGTCGATCCTGAACATCCGGATTGGAAAATATCCGGCAGGCTCCACGCCAATGCGCGCGCGCTCAGACGCAACTCGACCGATGCAGAGCGCATCCTCTGGTCTGAGCTGCGCGCTGGGCGGCTGAACGGCGCGAGCTTTCGCCGCCAGGTCCCGATCGAAAATTACATCGCCGATTTCGTCTGCCACGCGGCCAAGCTCGTCATCGAACTCGATGGCGGCCAACATTTCTCGGACGAAGGCGAGCGCGCCGACGCGCGTCGCTCTGGCGCGATCGAAGCGAAGGGCTTCAAGGTGCTCCGCTTCAGCAATCTCGACGTCATGACCAATCGTGGCGGCGTTCTCGAAATAATCGCGACCACCGTCGCGGAGAGAGCCCCCACCCCAGCCCTCCCCCGCAAGCGGGAGAGGGAGCAGACCGTCTCCGGGGAGAAGAAACAGCCATGAAATTCACCCTCTCCTGGCTGAAGGACCATCTCGAGACCGACGAGCCGCTCGAAAAACTCGCCGACAAGCTCACCATGATCGGGCTCGAGGTCGAGAACATCGAGGACAAGGCGAAGGCGCTGAAGCCCTTCACCATTGCGAAGGTGATCTCGGCCGAGCAGCATCCGAATGCGGACCGCTTGCGCGTCTGCATGGTCGACACCGGCGACGGTGGTGCGCCCGTGCAGGTCGTGTGCGGCGCGCCGAATGCGCGCGCGGGCCTCGTCAGCGTGTTCTCGCCGCCCGGCACCTACATTCCCGGCAAGGACATCACGCTGGGCGTCGGCACCATCCGCGGCGTCGAGAGCCGTGGCATGCTGTGCTCGGCGGCCGAGCTGCAGATCTCCAACGACCATGACGGCATCATGGAATTGCCGGCGGATGCGCCGATCGGCGCGGGCTACGCCGAATGGGCTGCGCTCGGCGATCCCGTGGTCGAGATCAATTTGACGCCGAACCGGCAGGACTGCACCGGCGTGCACGGCATCGCGCGCGACCTTGCCGCCGCCGACATGGGCAAGTTCAAGGACCCCACGATCAAGCCGGTCAAGGGTGAATTCCCGTGCCCGGTCAAGGTCACGGTCGAGGACGCCACGCTCTGCCCGGGTTTTGCGCTCCGCCTCGTGCGCGGCGTGAAGAACGCGCCGTCGCCGGAATGGCTGCAGAAGCGGCTGACCGCGATCGGCCTGCGCCCGATCAACGCGCTGGTCGACATCACCAACTTCATGACCTACGACCGCGCGCGTCCGCTGCACGTGTTCGACGCCAAGAAGGTGAAGGGCAATCTCGTGGTGCGTCGCGCGCGCGAGGGCGAGACGCTGCTGGCGCTCGACGGCCGCACCTACAATCTCGATCCCGCCATTTGCGTCATCGCGGACGAGCACGGCGTCGAATCGCTCGCCGGTATCATGGGCGGCGAAGCCTCGGGCTGCGACGAGAACACCACCGACGTGCTGATCGAATCGGCGCTGTGGAACGAGATCAACATCGCCCAGACCGGCCGCAAGCTCGGCATCAATTCCGATGCGCGTTACCGTTTCGAGCGCGGCGTCGATCCGGCCTTCATGGTGCCCGGCCTCGAGCTCGCGACGAAGCTCGTGATGGAGATGTGCGGCGGCACGCCGTCCGAGAACGTCGTTGTCGGCAAGGCCTTTGGCGACGACCGCGTGATCGATTTCCCGGTCACTGAAGTGAAGCGCCTGTCCGGCATCGAGGTGCCGCAGGTGGAGATGAAGCGCATCCTGACCCATCTCGGCTTCATGATGGCCGGCCCCGGCCCGGTGGTGAAGGTCGCGGTGCCGTCGTGGCGCTCCGACGTGCACGGCAAGGCCGACATCGTCGAAGAGATCGTCCGCGTCTTCGGTGTCGACAAGGTGCCGATGACGCCGTTCGAGCGCGGCGAGGACGCGCGCAAGCCGGTGTTGACGCCGCTGCAGCTGCGCACGCGCCGCGCCCGGCGCGCGCTCGCGAGCCGCGGCATGGTCGAGGCCGTGACGTGGTCGTTCATCGCAAAACCTGCGGCCGAATTGTTCGGCGGCGGCCAGCGCGGGCTCGAAGTGGCCAACCCCATCGCATCCGATCTCTCCGATATGCGCCCGACCCTGCTTGCCGGCCTGATCGCGGCGGCGCAGGCCAATGCCAATCGCGGCGCGAGCGATGTCGCGCTGTTCGAGGTCGGTCAGGTGTTCAAGGGAGATCGTCCGCAGGACCAGTTCATGGCAGCGAGCGGCGTTCGCCGCGGCTTTGCCTCGACCGAAGGTCTCGGACGGCACTGGACCGGATCGGCACAGGCCGACGTGTTCGACGCCAAGGCCGACGCGCTGGCGGTGCTGGCTGCGGCCGGCGCGCCGATGCAGGCGCTGCAGATCGTCTCCGGCGGTCCCGGCTGGCTGCATCCCGGCCGCTCCGGCACGATCCAGATCGGGCCGCAGAACGTGCTCGGCTACTTCGGCGAGGTGCATCCACGCGCGCTCGAGGCGCTCGGTGCGGACGGGCCGCTGATGGTGTTCGAGGTGATCCTCGACCGCATCCCCGAGGCCAAGAAGAAGCCGACGCGCGCAAAACCCGTGATCGAGCTCTCGGCCTTCCAGCCCGTCACGCGTGACTTCGCGTTCATCGTCGATCGCAGCGTGAAGGCTGCCGACATCGTCCGCGCCGCGCAAGGCGTCGACAAGAAGCTGATCACCGGCGTCAACGTCTTCGACGTCTACGAGGGCAAGGGCATCGACGACGGCAAGAAGTCGATCGCGGTTGCGGTCACGCTTCAGCCGCGCGAGAAAACCCTGACCGACCAGGAGATCGAGGCCGTCGCGGCGAAGATCGTCGCCGAGGTGACCAAGAAGACCGGCGGCACGCTCAGAGCATGAAGCCGAAACGTGTGAAGCGGTTTTCGGACGAAATCATGCTCCGGAAATAAGGCATGACGCTCGCGGATTTCCTTCCGAAGGATATCAGCCTGACTGTCGCGGCGGCGCTCTGCGCCGTCGCTTTCGTTTCGGGCACCGCGCGCGGCTTCTCCGGCTTTGGCTCGGCGCTGATCTTCATGCCGCTGGCGAGCAGCATCGCAGCGCCGCGGCTCGTTGCCGCCCTGCTGCTCGTGATCGATTTCGTCGCGGCCGCGCCGCTGCTGCCGGATGCGTGGCGGAAGGCCGATCGCAAGGCGACCGCCGTGATCGTGCTGGGCGCGCTGATCGGCGTGCCCGTCGGCACCTATTTCCTCAGCGTGCTCGCGCCCGTCACCACGCGCTGGATCATCTCCGGCTTCGTCACCGCGCTGCTGCTTCTGCTGTTGTCGGGCTGGCGCTATCGCGGCAAGGACCACGCCTGGCTCTCGGTCGGCATTGGCGGCCTCTCCGGCTTCTGCAGCGGCCTCGCACAGACTGGCGGGCCGCCGATTGTCGGCTATTGGCTCGGCCGCCCGATCGCGCCCATCGTCGCGCGCGCCAACATCCTGCTGTTCTTCGGTGCCTCCGACTTCTTCTCGATGGTCAGCTACGCGACGACGGGCCTGGTCAGCCGCGAATCGCTGGTGCTGTCGCTGATCGTCGGCCCGGTCTATGCCCTCGGCGTTGCGTTCGGCGCCTCATTGTTCGGCCGCGCCAGCGAAAAGGTGTTTCGCGGCATCTGCTATGCGCTGATCGCGATGGCGGTGGTTTTCGGGCTGCCGGCGCTGGATGGGGTCCTCCGATAGCTTTTTCCGGGTCGTCCTGGCGAAAGCCAGGACCCATTACCCCGGTCAGCGCTTGTCGCGCGATCTGGTAACCACCAGCCGTCGCCAAACTACTCCCTGGGGTATTGGGTCCTGGATCTGCGCTCCGCTTCGCAGCGCTAGTCCAGGACGACGACAAGATTCAGTTGCCCTACTGCGGCCTTGCCCGCCGCTTCTTCGTCGATTGCGTCGGCACATCCGCCGGCTCGTCCCTGATCGCGCCGATCTTGCGCAGCGCCGCGTCCGCGGCGCGCTCGCCGCTTTCCCAGGCGCCGTCGACGGTGCCCCACAAGGTCTCGTGCGTGGCTTCGCCGGCGAGGAAGACATTGCCGATAGGCTCGCTCAGGATCCTGCGCGAGAGCTGGCCGCCGGGCGCGGACGCCGACATCGCGCCCATGACGTAAGGCGAGGCATTCCAGCGCGTGACGCTGGTCTTCTGCACGGCGACCGCGGCCTCGCTGCCGAACAGCTTCGTGATCCACTCCTTCGCGAAGGCCGCCATGGCCTTCTCGCCCTGCTCGGAAAGATCGCGGCCGAACGAGCCGCCGACGTCGATCGAGCACAGCGAGGAGCCGCCGATATTGGCGTACATCAGCGCCGTACGTGTCGAATTGCTCTGCTCGATCAGGATGTCGTCACGCGACAGGCCGAGTGGATTGCCGGGGAGCTGCAGCACGATGTGGTCGTAGCTGCCGAGCGTGAGCTTTGAGGCCGCGTCCAGCGTGCGCTTGGGGATGTCGGGCGCAAACTTGATCGCACCTGATGTCAGCACGTTGGTCGAGACCGTGAGAATCGCGGCGCGCGCGGCGATCTTGCCGGACTGCGTCTCGACACTGACCTCGCGATTGCTCCAGGTGATCCGGCTCGCCGGCGTCGACAGCGCGATCGGCGCCTGCTCGCCGAGTTTCGTGATCAGGGTCCCCAGCCCCTGGCGGCAGGCGATCGGCGCATTGCGGTCCTGTGCGCGCGCCTTGTCGATCGCGGACAGCTCCTTCAGATCCTTGCCGGCGAAGCCCGGGCCCAGCATGAACTCGGCCGCACCGGCCCAGTCGCCGAGGTCCTTCGGCAGCACCGAGGCGCAGGAGGTATCGAGCTTGCCGCGCGCGGCCTCGTCGATGGCGCGGTTGGCCCGGACCAGCGCCGCCAGGAATTCCTCGGTCTCGCCCGCGCGTGCGTTGCGGCGACCGATGCGCATCTTCTGGCCCGATGGCGCCGGCAGCACGTCGAGACCGGCGCTGCGCGCCAGCCGGATCATCGGATTGGTCTCGGGATTGTGCATCCAGCGCGCGCCACGGTCGAACGGCACGTCAAAGGTCGTGGTATCCGTGATGCAGCGGCCGCCGACCTGCGAGGCCGCCTCCACCACCACGACCTTGCGATTGGCTGCCAGGATACGCCGCGCCGCAGCGATTCCGGCGGCGCCCGCGCCGATCACGACGATGTCGGCCTCACGCGGCAGGGGTGCGGCGGTTGCCCGCAGCACCGGCGTGGCGGCAAGGGCCGCCGACGCGACAAGGAAACCGCGGCGCGTGATTGTCATGTCATGGTTTCCGGAGACTTGCGGCGAACGGGAACAGCCCGCGAACCTTGCCGCATCTGATGTTGCACGGCAACCATCATGGTGAATCAATCGTGCTTGATCTCACAGAGTGATGAACCGAATTGCAAGACGTTTCGACCATGATAGAGAAAGGAAAAAAGACGGCCGGAAAAGGCCGTGGGGGAGTTCGACATGGGGACGGTCCTTGATTCAGTCGGCAAGCTGATTGCCGCGTACCTCTCGAAGGAGGTGCCGGGCTATGAGCCGTTCACGCCGAGCGACCCCGAGCATCTGCGCGGCATCATCGAGCCCGGCGACGTGCTGCTGGTCGAGGGCAACAACCGTATCTCCGGCATCATCAAATATCTGACGCAGTCGACTTGGTCGCACGCCGCGCTCTATGTCGGTCCGGTCGAGGGAGCCACAGAGCCCAACGGCGAGCCGCATGTGCTGATCGAGGCCAATATCGGCGAAGGCGTCACCTCGGCCCCGCTGTCGAAATACTTCCCGTATCACACCCGCGTCTGCCGCCCGGTCGGGCTGTCCTATGAGGACCGCACCACGGTCTGCCGCTATGCGATCAACCGCATCGGCTTCGGCTACGATACCAAGAACATCCTCGACCTGATGCGCTTCCTGTTCCCGCTGCCGGTGCCGCAGCGCTGGCGGCGCCGCATGATCGCGCTCGGCTCGGGCGATCCGACCAAGATCATCTGCTCGGCGCTGATCGCGCAGGCGTTCGACGCCGTGCGCTACCCGATCCTGCCGAAGATCACCAAGGCCGGCAGCCGCGCCGCGCGGCGCGAGATCCTGCACATCCGCGATTCCTCGCTGTACATGCCCCGCGACTTCGACATCTCGCCCTATTTCGAGGTGGTCAAGCCGACCATCGTCAATGGATTCGACTACACCGCCCTGCACTGGGCCGACAAGCAGAAGCCGCTCGAGGAGGTGGCGGGCACTTTCAGTGTGTTTCCAGAAACGCTCCGTGCGCCGCCGCTCGTTCCTGAAGCGGCTGACGAAGAAACGCCGGCTGAAATTCCGGCTGAGGAAGTGAACGCGCAGGCCAGCGTCGCGTTCTCCGAGCATTTCGTGCTGCTGAGCGAGCTCGCGACGTACCGCGCGCGGGCGCGGGAGATGACGGCTTAGGTCACGTCCTCCCCAACGTCGTCCTGGCGAAGGCCAGGACCCATTACCCCAAGCAGCAGTTTGGCGAAGACTTGTCGTTCGGTGCGCCTACCGAGCGCTATCGATGGATTCCGCGGTATGGGTCCTGGCTTTCGCCAGGACGACGCTAGAGGAGATACTGCGCGTCTCTCTCCGCCGTCATTGCGAGGAGCTCTTGCGACGAAGCAATCCAGACGGCCTCTGCGGCAACGGTCTGGATTGCTTCGCTGCGCTCGCAATGACGTGAAGACCTACCGCTCCGCCCGTCCGATCACCGCCATCAGCTCCGCGATCTTCGCGCGCTGGTCGGCCTTGTCGCCGCTCGAAATGGCGTGCTCGACGCAATGGGCGACGTGGTCCTTCAGGACCTCCTCCTCGACCCGGCGCAGCGCGGCGCGCACGGCCGATATCTGCGTCACGATGTCGATGCAGTAGCGGTCTTCCTCTACCATTTTCGAGAGGCCACGAACCTGGCCCTCGATCCGGCCGAGACGTTTTCCGACAGATGCCTTGATGTCCTTGCGCATGGGGTTTATATACCCCTACCGGGTATGGGTTGCAAGGACCTGCTGGAAGGCCGGAGCATGGGAATGAACAAGAACGAACACGAGCATCATCACGACGCGGCAACGCCTTCCGGATGCGGCTGTTCAGCGGCGGCGCCGGCGGCGACGCCCACGGCATCCTCGTGCTGCGGCGGTCACGGCGATCATTCCGGCCATGCCCACCATCACGGCCATGACCAGGGCGACGCCGCGACCAGGGTCAAGGACCCCGTCTGCGGCATGACGGTCGATCCTGCGACATCAAAGCATCGCTTCGAGCATCACGGCGAGACCTTCCATTTCTGCTCGGCCGGCTGCCGCACCAAGTTCGCGGCCGATCCCGCAAAATATCTCGCCAAGGAAACGGCTCCCGAGCCTGAGATGCCCGCAGGCACGATCTACACCTGCCCGATGCATCCGGAGATCCGGCAGGTCGGTCCCGGCACCTGCCCGATCTGCGGCATGGCGCTGGAGCCCGAAGTGGCGAGCCTGGAGACCGGCCCCAATCCGGAACTCGCCGACATGACGCGGCGGTTCTGGATCGGCGGCGCGCTGGCGCTGCCGGCGGTGGTGCTGGAGATGGGCGGCCATCTCGCAGGTCCGCACAACTGGATCGACCAGACTCTCTCGAACTGGATCCAGCTCGTCTTCGCCACGCCCGTGGTGCTGTGGGCCGGCTGGCCGTTCTTCGTCCGCGGCTGGCAGTCGCTGCTGACGCGCAATCTCAACATGTTCACGCTGATCGCGATGGGCACCGGGGTCGCCTACATCTACAGCATTCTCGGAACGGTCACGCCGCAGATCTTCCCTGCGACCTTCCGCGGTCATGGCGGCGCGGTCGCGATCTATTTCGAGGCCGCAGCCGTCATCACAGTGCTGGTGCTGCTCGGCCAGGTGCTGGAGCTGCGCGCCCGCGATGCGACGTCGGGTGCGATCAAGGCGCTGCTGCAGCTTGCGCCGAAGACCGCGCGCCGCGTCGATGCCGATGGCAGCGAGCATGAGGTCGAGATCGACACGCTCCATGCCGGCGACCGCTTGCGCGTTCGTCCCGGTGAGAAGGTGCCGGTCGACGGCGCGATCCTGGAGGGACGCTCCGCGCTCGATGAGTCCCTCGTGACAGGCGAATCCATGCCGGTCACCAAGGAGGTCGGCGCCAAGGTCATCGCCGGCACGCTGAACCAGTCCGGCAGCTTCATCATGCGCGCCGACAAGGTCGGACGCGAGACGCTGCTGTCACAGATCGTGCAGATGGTCGCAGACGCGCAGCGCTCGCGCGCGCCGATCCAGCGACTGGCCGACCAGGTCGCCGGCTGGTTCGTGCCGGCCGTGATCGTCGTCGCCGTCGCCGCCTTCGCCGCCTGGGCCTGGTTCGGACCGGAGCCGCGGCTCGCCTTCGGTCTCGTCGCCGCCGTCAGCGTGCTGATCATCGCCTGTCCCTGCGCGCTGGGCCTGGCAACCCCGATGTCGATCATGGTCGGCGTCGGCCGCGGCGCGCAAGCCGGCGTGCTGATCAAGAACGCCGAGGCGCTGGAGCGGATGGAGAGGATCGATACGCTGGTGGTGGACAAGACCGGCACGCTGACCGAGGGCAAGCCCAAGGTGGTTGGAATCGTGCCGGCCTCCGGCTTTGCGGAAGACGACATCCTGCGCATGGCGGCCACCGTCGAGCGCGCCAGCGAGCATCCGCTGGCCGACGCGATCGTGCGCGCGGCAAAGGACAAGCAGCTCGCGCTCGGCCAGGTCGAGGAGTTCGACTCGCCAACGGGCAAGGGCGCGACCGGCAAGGTGGACCGCAAGACCGTCGTGCTCGGCAACGCCAAATATTTCGCCTCGATCGGCATCGACACCAAGGCACTCGACGCCGAGGCCGAACGGCTGCGCGGCGACGGCGCCACCGTGATCAACATGGCCGTCGATGGTGCTATTGCCGGCCTGTTCGCGATCGCCGATCCGGTCAAGGCCTCGACGCCGGAGGCGCTGAAGGCACTGGCCGACGAAGGCATCAAGGTGATCATGCTGACCGGCGACAACCGCACGACGGCAGAAGCCGTGGCGCGCCGGCTCGGCATCGCCGAGGTCGAGGCCGAAGTTCTGCCGGACCAGAAGAGCGCGGTGGTGACCAAGCTGCAAAGCGCCGGCCGCAGCGTCGCGATGGCCGGCGACGGTGTCAACGACGCGCCGGCGCTGGCCGCCGCCGAGGTCGGCATCGCCATGGGCACCGGCACTGATGTCGCCATGGAAAGCGCCGGCGTCACCCTGCTCAAGGGCGACCTCACCGGCATCGTCCGGGCGCGAAAACTGTCGCAGGCGACCATGAGCAACATCCGACAGAACCTGTTCTTCGCCTTCATCTACAATGCCGCCGGCATTCCGATCGCCGCCGGCATCCTCTACCCGACCTTCGGCGTGCTGCTCTCCCCGATCATAGCCGCGGCGGCGATGGCGCTGTCCTCGGTGAGCGTGGTCGGCAACGCGTTGCGGCTGCGTGCGACGCGGCTGTGAGTGTCGCAAAATCCGTGTAAAACAGGTCCATTCGGCGATATGCGCGGAGAGGACCTGATGCAGCGGATTACGATCACGATCGAGGACGACCTCCTGGCGGAGATCGACGCCGCGGCGGAGGCGCGCGGCTACCAGAACCGCTCCGAGATCATCCGCGACCTCGCGCGCGCCGGGCTGCAGCAGAGCACGGAGGACACGGCGCAGACCGGCCAATGCGTCGCCGGTCTCGTCTATGTCTACGACCACGCCGCGCGTGATCTGTCGAAACGGCTGGTGCAGGAGTTCCACGGCCACCACGACCTCGCGCTGGCGACGCTGCACGTCCATCTCGACGACGACAATTGCATGGAGATGACGGCGCTGCGCGGCGCCGCCGACGAGGTCCGGCATTTCGCCGACCACATCATCGCCGAGCGCGGCGTGCGCTACGGCCGCGTGGTGATGATTCCGACCGGCGACGGCAAGCAGGTGAAGGCGCGCAAGCACGGGCACCGGCACGAGTAGGCACGAGGCGCACACGCGGTGCCGACCCTGTGGGAGAGGGGTGGCTCACCGCGGAGCGGTGAGACGGGTGAGGGGTCTCTCTCCGCGACTCCAACTCTTGTTTGAATTCGTGGATAGAACCCCCCATCCGGCGCCGTAGCCGAAGCTTTGCTTCGGCGTTTTTAAGAACGGCTGCCGCCTATGCCACCTTCTCCCAAGGGGAGAAGGAAAGTCCCCCGCCCTTGCCGAAGCCGTATTCGGTGTCTACCTCTCGCCGATAATCCACCTCAGAGGGTCCCCCATGCTGGATGCCGCCGTCAAGGCGCTGTCGCAAATGATCTCGCCGCCGATGCGCTCGATCCTGTGGCGATCGATCGGGCTTGCGCTCGTGCTGATCACCGTGCTGGCGGTCGGCCTGCAGAGGCTCTTGAGCTGGTTTGCGACCTATGGCGAGGTCTGGCTGGAAGGCCTGCTCGGGCCGGGCTGGCACTCCTCGCTCGAGGTCCTCTCCTGGATCGTCTCGATCGCGGCCGGCCTCGGCGTCGTATTTGGCGGCGTCTTCCTGATGCCGGCGATCACCTCGCTGGTGGCGAGCCTGTTCGTCGACGACGTCGCCGACATCGTCGAGCGCGAGCATTATCCTGCCGAGCAGCCGGGCGTTGCACTGCCGTTCAGCCAGGCGATCCTCGAAGGCGTCAAGACTGCGCTGCTGACCATTCTGGTCTATCTCGCCGCGCTGCCGCTGGTGTTCTTCGCCGGCGCCGGCTTCCTGATCTTCTTCCTCGCCGCCGCCTGGCTGCTGGGTCGCGAATATTTCGAGCTCGCCGCGATGCGCTTCCGCCCCCCGCACGACGCCAAGGCGATGCGGCGCGACAATGCCGCGACCATCTTCACCGCCGGCCTGTTCATCGCCGCCTTCGTCTCGATCCCGATCGTGAACCTGGCGACGCCGATCTTCGGCATGGCCTTCATGGTCCACATGCACAAGCGCCTGTCAGGCCCGCGGCCCGAACTGATCGAGCCGGCGCGGCAGATGCGGTAACCCGGCTCAAGCCACCCGCACCCCGCATTTGCGCAACAGCATCTTGGCGAAGCCGAACGGTGCCGGCGTGAACGGACCGGGCGGCGCGCGGGCGATCAGGGCGACGAAGCCGAGCGCGGCCATCGCCAGCCAGAAGCAGAGCCAGAAGCCGTCGATATAGGCGAGCACATTGGCCTCGCGCTGCACGAAGCCGGCGAGCGTCCCGACCGCACGCGCCTGTGCGAGACCGGCACCATGGGCAGCGAAATGGTCGGTCAGTTGCTTGAGCATGCGGACCACGTCGACATCGCCGACCGCGAGGTTCTGGCCGAGATAAAAGGAATGGACCTGCTCGCGGACGCGCAGCCAGGTTCCCATCAGCGCCACGCCGATCTCGGCGCCGCCGAGCCGCATGATCTGGATGTAGGCGGCAAAGGCGGTCGCACGACTGGGATCGGCGTTCGACAATGCCGTGATGATAAGCGGTAGCAGCGTCAGCGACTGTCCGACCGCCTGCAGCAGCACGATGCCGATGAAATCTTCCCGCGCCCATTCGTGCGTGAGCTGGGTGCCCCAGAGGTTGGCGGCGGCGAAACAGGCAAAGCCCAGCGTCACGACGCCGCGCGCGTCGAAATGGCGGAGCAGCCAGATCGAGAGCGGCACCAGAACGAACATCGGTAGCGCACCATAGGTCAGCAGCAACAGGCCGCTCTGCTCCGGCCTGAGCAGCACGACGTTGCCGAGGAAGTTCGGCACCAGTGACGAGTTGGAGAGCGAGGTCAGCGTGTAGAGCAGGATCACCACCAGCGCCAGGCCGATATTGCGGGAGAACAGCACATTCACATGCGCCCAGGGCTGGCGCACCAGCGACTCGTTGACGAGGAAGGCGACGAACAGCACGCCGCCACCGACGAGCAGCGCCATCACCGTGCCGGAGCCGAGCCAGTCGAGGCGATTGCCCTGGTCGAGACCGGCGTAGATCATGCCGACGGCCGCACCGAGCAGCAGCATCCCGCCCCAATCGGCCTCGCGCAGCAACGTGCGGTTCACCGGCTCGCTCGGCGTGCCCAGATAGACCATCAGACCCATCACCGGCGCCAGTATCACGCTCTGCCAGTACAGCCACTGCCAGCCGAGATGCTCGACATAGAAGCCGACCAGCGAGCTCGACGTATCCAGCGCAAATCCAACCCGGATCGAATAGAGCGCGATCGCCGGCAACCACCAGCGCATCGGCAAGTTCCGAAAGATGATCATCAACGTTGCCGGCACGAAGGTGCCGAGCAACAGGCCATGGACGACACTGAGCGCGATCAGCGTCGGATAGTCGTGCAGGAAAGGGATGATCAGCGAGACGACCGCATAGACGAGGCTCGGAATGGCGAGCACCCGCCGCAGGCCAAAGACGGTCGCAAGCCAGGCCACCGCGGGTGCGATGAAGATCTGGGAGCCGATCCCGGCGGTCGAGAGCCAGGCGCCTTCGTCGAAGCTGAGGCCGAATGCGCCGCGCAGATCCGGCAGGCCGACCGTGGTCAGCCGGCTGTCGAAATTGGCGAGGAACGAGCCGAGCAGCACCGCCGCGACGGCAAACAAGGGCTGCGGCGCGATGCCGCCGCGCGAGACTGGTCCGCGGCCGGCATCGTCATTTTCCGCCATTGCCGCCCTTCGTATCGATGCTGGTGACGACCGACATGCCGGGCACGAGCCGCGCCAGCAACGGTTGATCGTCATCGAACTGGATGCGGACGGGAATGCGCTGCACGGCTTTCGTGAAATTGCCGGTGGCGTTGTCCGGCGGCAGCAGCGCGACCTGCGCGCCGGTCGCGGGCGCAATGCGCTCGACCTTGCCGCGCAGCTTCTCGCGCGGAAAACTGTCGACGGTGATCTCGACCGGCTGGCCCGGCGCGATATGGGTGAGCTGGGTCTCCTTGTAGTTCGCGATCACGTACACTTTCGGCAACGGCACCACGTTGATGAGATTGGTGCCGATATTGACGTAGTCGCCGGGCTGCACCTGGCGCTCGCCGACGACGCCGTCGAACGGTGCGGTGATCCTGGTGTAGCCGAGCTTCAGCTTTGCGCTCGCCAGCGTCGCTTTGGCCGCTTCCACATCGGCGGCGCGCTGCTTCCTGGTGCCCTGTAGAACCTCGAGCTGGTGTTGCTGGGCCGCGATCACGGCGCGGCTGGCGCGCACATCCGCCTGCGCCTTGGCAAGACCCGCAACCGCCTGTTCGAGCCGCTGCCGCGTGCCGGCCTCGGTCTGCGAGAGCGATTGCTGGCGCTCCTGCTCCTGCTTGGCCTCGACCTGCAGCGCCTCCGCCGACAGAAGCGCGGCTTCGGCCTGCGCGATCGTCGCGTATTGCAGCTCGATCTGGTTGCTGAGATTGTCGAGCACGGCTTGCGCCGCAGCGACCGCGGCATCGGCCTGTGCGACCTGGGCCTGGTAATCCGCGGAATCGATCTGGATCAGCAGGTCGCCGGCCTTGACGCGCTGGAAGTCGGTGACCCCAACGGTCAGCACCTCGCCGGAGACGCGGCTTGCAAGCCGCGTCAGCTCGGCGCGGACATAGGCGTCGTTGGTGGTCTGGACCGCGGCATTGCCGACCCATTCATCGAAGCGCAGCGTTGCCAGCGCGACGAAGGCAAGGGCGACGATGACGGCGAACAGCGGAATTGCGAGGCGGCTCCAGAGCGAGGGCGCTGGCGGCTGTGTCGGCTTGGGCGGGGCGGTTGGGGCTGCGGCAGGCGACGGCGAAATTTGTTCCTGCTGACTCACGATATCACCCCAAAATCGCGTTCTCTCGTTCTCGTCATTCCGGGGCGATGCGCAGCATCGAACCCGGAATCTCGAGATTCCGGGCCGGGTCCTTCGGACCGTCCCGGAATGACGGGCATTGCCATCACACCGTCTTCTCCGGCCAGCGGCAGAGATCGTTGATCAGGCACACCTCGCAGCGCGGCTTGCGTGCGAGGCAAGTATAGCGGCCGTGCAGGATCAGCCAATGATGGGCGTGGAGCATGAACTCGGGCGGGATCACCTTTTCGAGACCGAGCTCGACGTCGAGCGGCGTCTTGCCGGGCGCAAGCCCCGTGCGGTTGCCGACGCGGAAGACATGGGTGTCCACCGCCATGGTGTGCTCGCCGAAGGCCATGTTGAGCACGACGTTTGCAGTCTTGCGGCCCGCACCGGGCAACGACTCGATCTCGGCGCGCGTGCGCGGCACCTCGCCGCCGAAATCGCTGAGCACTTTTGCCGACAGCGCGATGACGTTCTTGGCCTTGGTGCGATAGAGGCCGATGGTCTTGATGTATTCGCGCAAGCGCTCCTCGCCGAGGTCGAGCATCTTCTGCGGGGTGTCGGCGACCTCGAACAAGGCGCGTGTCGCCTTGTTGACGCCGGCGTCGGTCGCCTGCGCCGACAGCACCACGGCGACCAGCAGCGTGAACGGGTTGACGTGCTCGAGCTCGCCCTTCGGCTCCGGATTGGCCTTGCGGAAACGGCTGAAGACCTCGTGAATCTCCGCCGGCGTCCAGGGTCTCGTGGCCTTGAGTGATTTTTTGGCCGGCGCCGATTTCTTGGCGGGCTTGGGCTTGGTGACAGCCGCCTTTGCCTTTTTCTTCGGCACGGCGGCTTTGCGCGGGACCGGCTTGCGGGTGATTTTCGCCATGATCGGGATATACTGAGGGACGATGAGCACAGGCAACGAAATTGAGCGCGAGCACGAGGTGCAGATCTTCTCCGCGCTGCTGACGCCGCACCGCTCGCTGAACCGCACCGGCTTCCTCGCCGTGATGCTGTTCCTGAGTATCGTCAGCTTTGCCACCGGCCTCGCCTTCCTGTTGAAGGGCGCCTGGCCCGTGCTCGGCTTCTTCGGTCTCGACGTGCTCGTGGTCTGGTGGGCCTTCAGGGTCAATTTCGGCACCGCCCGGGCGCGCGAGCAAATCACCGTCACGACCTCCGAACTGCGGGTGAAGCGCATCAGCCATCGCGGCCAGGTCGCCGAATGGACCTTCAATCCGCTCTGGGTCCGCCTCGACATGGAAGTCGACGAGGATTTCGGCATCGAGCATCTTTATCTGATCTCGCGCGGCCACCAGATTCAGATCGCAAGGTTCCTCGGGCCCGAGGAAAAGGCAAGTTTTTACAAAGGCTTAGTTGAGGCCCTGAACGCCGCCAAGCGTGGGCCAACCTATAACCCGATCAGCTGATCCCAGTCGGAAATCGGGTGGTTTCAGACCCGCCCCTCTCCTACATTTCCGGTCATGATGACACTCGCAATCCATGACCAGCGCCTGGCCAAGCCGGGCCCCCAGAACGCCGCGTTGCGCGACTATGATTCCGTGCGCCGGGCGATTGCGTTCATCTCGGAGAACTGGCGCGCGCAGCCGACCATCGAGGCAATGGCGGATGCCGCCGGCGTCACGCCGGATGAGCTGCACCATCTGTTCCGCCGCTGGGCCTCGATCACGCCGAAGGCTTTCATGCAGGCGCTCACGCTCGATCATGCCAAGGGATTGCTGCGGGATTCCGCCAGCATTCTGGATGCCGCGCTCGACTCCGGGCTGTCAGGCCCGGGCCGGCTGCACGATCTCTTCGTCACCCATGAGGCGATGTCGCCCGGCGAATGGAAGAACGGCGGCGCGGGACTCACCCTGCGCTACGGCTTCCACCCCTCGCCGTTCGGCACCGCCATCGTGATCGCGACCGACCGCGGTCTCTCGGGTCTCGCCTTCGCCGATCACGGTGAAGAGAAGATCGCGCTCGCCGACATGACGCGGCGCTGGCCGAACGCGACCTATGTGGAAGATCACGAGGGCACCGCACCGCTCGCCGCACGCATCTTCGATACCAAACTCTGGCGGCCGGACCAGCCGCTGCGCGTGGTTCTGATCGGCACCGATTTCGAGGTACGGGTGTGGGAGACGCTGCTGAAGATCCCGATGGGCCGCGCGGTGTCCTATTCCGACATCGCCTGCAACATCAACAGCCCGAAGGCCTCGCGCGCCGTCGGCGCAGCCGTCGGCAAGAATCCGGTCTCATTCGTCGTGCCCTGCCACCGCGCGCTCGGCAAGAGCGGCACGCTCACCGGCTATCACTGGGGCGTCACCCGCAAGCAGGCGATGCTGGGCTGGGAAGCCGGGCGGGTGGGGATGCAGTAGGTCTACTCCCTCGCCCCGCTTGCGGAGAGAGGGTCGGGTGAGGGGGAGTCTCCACGGGGACGGTGACAGTCGGACTCGCGGAAAATCCCCCTCACCCGGAATCCGCGCTACGCGCGCATTCCGGCCTCTCCCCGCACGCGGGGAGAGGCGAAGAGATCAGCCCGCCAGATCCAGCTTCGACGCCACCGTCGAATCCGCATTCAGCCGGTAGATGATCGGAACGCCGGTGGCGAGTTCGCGCTTCAAAATGCCTTCGGGCGAGAGCTTTTCCAGCACCATGATCAGCGCGCGCAGCGAATTGCCGTGGGCGGCGACCAGCGTACGCTTGCCGTTGAGCACGCCGGGAAGGATCTCCTGCACATAGTACGGCAATGCACGCGCCAGCGTGTCCTTCAGGCTTTCGCCGCCGGGCGGCGGTACGTCGTAGGAGCGGCGCCAGATCAGCACCTGGTCCTCGCCCCATTTCTTGCGGGCGTCATCCTTGTTGAGGCCGGAGAGATCGCCATAGTCGCGCTCGTTCAGCGCGAGGTTCTTCGAAGTTGGCAGACCCTTCTGGCCGAGCTCGTCGAGGATGAGGTCCAGCGTATGCTGCGCGCGCGTCAGCACCGAGGTGTAGGCGACGTCGAACACGAGCCCCTGAGCCTTCAGCTTACGGCCTGCTTCCTTCGCTTCGGTCACCCCGAGCTCGGTAAGGTCGGGGTCCTTCCAGCCCGTGAACAGGTTCTTCAGATTCCATTCGCTCTGGCCATGGCGCACGAGCACGAGGAGACGTTCACTCATCAACTGCTTTCCATCTCGTTTTTGTTCCGAGCATGACCTTGTCGGAAGACCGTTTCGCACTTTGCGCTAACGCAGCCCTCCGGGTCCGGATCATGCTCTTGTTCAGATGTCGGACAGGCCGAGCACGTCGGCCATGGAGTAGTGCCCCGGCGGCTTGCCATGCGCCCACAGCGCCGCCTTGAGCGCGCCATGGGCGAACAGCATGCGATCCTCGGCCTGATGCGACAGCGTCAGGCGCTCGAACGGGCCGAGGAAGGTTACGCTGTGGTCGCCGGCCACGGTGCCGCCGCGCAAGGAGGCGAAACCGATATTGCCCGGCCGGCGCGCGCCGGTGATGCCGTCGCGGCCACGCTCGGAATGTTCGTCGAGGGTAACGCCGCGGCCGCTGGCCGCGGCCTGCCCCAGCATCAGCGCCGTGCCCGAGGGCGCATCGACCTTCATGCGGTGATGGGTCTCGACGATCTCGATGTCGAAGCTTTCGTCGAGCGCCTTGGCGACGCGCTTGACGACGGCCGCGAGCAAATTGACGCCCAGGCTCATATTGCCGGACTGCACCACCACCGCGCGGTTGGTGACGCTCTTGATGACGGCGTTGTCGGAGCCGGAAAGCCCCGTCGTGCCGACGACATGCACGATGCCGCGCTGGGCGGCGATCGCGACATTGGCGATGGTCGCCGCCGGCACGGTGAAATCGAGGATGCCGTCGGCGTCCTTGGACATCGCCCAGAGATCGGCGGAGAGCTTGATGTCGTTGGCCGGGAGGCCTGCGAGCACGCCGGCATCCTTGCCGAGCAGCTCGGAGCCCGGCGCCTCCAGTGCACCCGCCAGCACCGCGCCTTTGCTTTCGGCAATCGCCCGCACCAGCGCGCGGCCCATCCGGCCGCCGGCTCCTGCAACAATCAAGCGCATGTCGGACATGGTGTGATCCTCTTCAGGGCCGTTGTAGCGGGGGGATGCAGTTCCGGCAACCGAGGGGATCGGGCAGGCACAGACGCACTCGCTCCTTCCCCTGGAGGCAGGTCGCTTGCGGCCATCCTTCGAGACGCCCAGCCTGCGGCGGGCCCTCAGGATGAGGGCTGAGCGTGCGGCGGCAATTTCGCCGCCGGGCCGCTGCCAGTTAGCCTCATCCTGAGGAGACCGCGGAGCGGTCGTCTCGAAGGACGAGGCGTGCGCGCAGATTGCGCCTCAGCCGTCCTGCGGCTGCGGGCCGTCATAGCCCTCGATGATGATGAGGTCGGCGATCGAGTGCGGCTGCCGCACCTTGATGTTGGCCTGGTATTCCGGCGAGTTGTAGCAGGCGATTGCGGTCTGGTAGTCCGGGAATTCGATGACGACGTTGCGGGTGCGGCTGGCGCCTTCGACGGTGGTGAACTTGCCGCCGCGGACGACGAAGCGGCCACCCCATTTCTTGAAGATCGGGCCGTTGGCGACGACGTAGGGTTTGTAGCCCTCGTCATTGTGCACGTCGACGCGTCCGATCCAGTAGGCTTTTGCCATTGTTCTTCTCCCTTGTTGTTGGTGGTTAGCCGAGCGCCTGCGCGATCTCGGCGTGGATGGCGTCTGCGACAGCCTTGGGGTCCGCGGCTTCCACCACCGGCCGGCCGACGACGAGATAATCGGCGCCCGCGGCGATCGCGCGGCCGGGCGTCATGATGCGCTTCTGGTCGCCGCTGGCCGAACCCGCCGGGCGGATGCCGGGGGTGACGAGGCTCATCCGATGGCCGACGATCTTGCGCAAGGCTCCGGCCTCCTCGGGCGACGACACCAGGCCATCGACACCGAGCACCTGCGCCTGCTGCGCGCGTGCCTCGACCAGCTCGGATACGCTGAGCCGATAGCCGGCGGCGTGAAGATCATCGTCGTTGTAGGACGTCAGCACCGTGACGGCGAGAATCTGCAGCTTCGAGCTGCCGCGACCTTCGACGGCCCCTTTCATGGTTTGCGGATATGCGTGCACGGTGAGGAAGGTCGCGCCGAGCTTCGCCACGCTCTCGACACCGCGCGTCACCGTGTTGCCGATGTCGTGCATCTTGAGATCGGCAAAGACCTTCTTGCCCTTGTCGGCGAGCTTGCCGATCAGCGGCAGGCCGCCGGCATAGGCGAGCTGATAGCCGATCTTGTAGAACGCGACGCTGTCGCCGAGCTTCGCGATCATCGCCTCCGCGGCATCAACACTCGGCAGATCGAGCGCAACGATCAGGCGGTCTTTCGGGGCGATCTCGGCTGGCGTCATGTCACCTCACATCATGCGTTGGGAAACGTCGATCAACTGCGCTACCAGCTCCTTCAAGGCGGCGATATCGCCCTCGTTCTTCAGCCTGTCCATATCGTCATAGGCCTGGTCGGCAAAGGCGAGGGCGAGCTGGCTGGCAATCACATTGGCGTGGCAGGAGGTCAGGATCAGCCTGAGCGCCTGGAGCGCGCGGGCGGCACCCAACCGGCTCTGTGAAGCGCCGGCGAGCGCGAAGGTACGATTGCGGAACACCGCGCCGCGCTCTTCGTGCAGATCGTGAACGCGGCTGACCCAGTCGATCGCATTCTTCAGGAGCGGCGGCACCGAAGCATTGTATTCGGGCGAGACGATCAGCACGCCATGATGCGCGCCGATCATGCGCTTCAGATTGATCGCGTTCTTGGGGACGCCGGACTTGGCCTGGAGATCCCCGTCGTAGATCGGCAGCGGAAAATCGGCGAGCGAGATGCGGGTGACATCGACGCCGGTGCGGGCGAACTCATAGGCGATGACCGCCGCCAGCTTCGCATTGTGCGAGCCGGTGCGCAGCGAGCCGGGAATGACCAGGATTTTGGGTGCGGACATCCGCTTCCATGCGTTCGGCGAAACGAGCCCGCCGCGCAAAAGCAAATGCCGGCGGAATTAGTCCTTGCGATACACCCAGACGCGGGCCGGCGGAAGGTTCATCCAGATCCGTTCCGAGGCCTCTGTGGACACGCCGGGCAGCGATTTCGGGATCGGCGGCACCACCGCATAGGTGAATTGGACGAAGGGTGCGCCGGGTGCGAGCGCCGTGAAGGCATCGCGAATGAGCCGCAGCCGCGTCAGCATCGGTTTTGTGACGAGCGGCAGGCCGGACACGACCGCGCTCGCGGGCGCGCTCAGCACGTTCCAGAGCGTGTCGCGGAGGCGGTAGGCATCGCCCTGCACGACCTTGGCCTGCGGGTAGCGGTCGCGCAGCAGCGCGCAGAAGCCGGGATTGTATTCGACGAGAACGAGACGCTTCTGGTCGACGCCACGCTCGATCAGCGCCGAGGTGATGGCGCCGGTCCCGGGCCCGAGCTCGACCACGGGGGCGTCGGAATCGACGTCGACATAGTGAGCCATGGTCCGGGCCAAGAGCTTGCCCGACGGCATCACCGCGCCCATGTGGAGGGGCTTTTCGATCCACGATCTGAGAAAGCGCACCTCGTCGTCGAGACGGGGCTTCTTCAACGCACGCGCGGACGATGGCAATGGCATGTCTGGACCGGACGGGACCGCGGGACCGCGGCGTGTCAGAAAATGGTCATAAACAGGTATAGGCCGCAGGCGATACGGTCAAGCCGACTCAGTTCGCCCGATTACCGAAGAAGTCCTTGACCTTGGCGAAGAAACCCTCGGATTCCGGCTGGGTGTTGCCAGAGGAGAGCTTTTCGAACTCGGCCAGCAATTCCTGCTGCTTCTTGGTGAGGTTCTGCGGGGTCTCGACCACGACCTGAACATACATGTCGCCGGTCTGGCGCGAACGCAGCACCGGCATGCCTTTTGATGCAATGCGGAATCGACGGTTGGACTGGGTCCCGGCCGGGACCTTCACCTTGGCCTTGGCCTTGTCGATGGTCGGCACCTCGAATTCGCCGCCAAGCGCAGCCGTCACCATCGAGATCGGCACCCGGCAATGCAAATCGGCGCCGTCGCGCTGGAAGAACTGGTGCTGGGCCAGCGACAGGAAGATGTAGAGGTCGCCGGGCGGACCACCGCGGACCCCGGCTTCGCCCTCGCCGGCGAGCCTGATCCGCGTGCCGTCCTCGACGCCGGCGGGAATGTTCACCGACAGCGTGCGTTCGCGGGTGACGCGGCCCTGGCCCGAGCAGGACGGG
Organism: Bradyrhizobium sacchari; assembly: GCF_002068095.1. Lineage (GTDB taxonomy): Bacteria > Pseudomonadota > Alphaproteobacteria > Rhizobiales > Xanthobacteraceae > Bradyrhizobium > Bradyrhizobium sacchari. Next base: position 791,851 of record NZ_LWIG01000001.1, read on the forward strand.
CAGGCGTCCTCGATCATCTGGCCGCGACCTTGGCAGCCCGGGCAGGTGCGTTCGAGCGTGAAGAAGCCCTGCGACTGCCGCACGCGGCCGGCGCCGCCGCAGGTCGAGCAGGTCTTCGGCTTGGTGCCGGCCTTGGCGCCGACGCCCGAGCAGGCCTCGCAGGTGACCGAGACCGGGATCTCGATCTGCGCGGTCTTGCCGCCAAAGGCTTCCTCGAGCGTGATCTCCATGTTGTAGCGCAGATCGGCGCCGCGCTCGCGGCCGCCGCGGCCGCGCTGTCCGGCCATGCCGAACAGATCCTCGAAAATGTCGGAGAAGGAGGAGGCAAAGCCGGCGCCGAAACCGGCACCGCCGCCGGGACCGCCCTGCTCGAAGGCCGCATGGCCGAAGCGGTCATAGGCCGCGCGCTTGTCCTTGTCCTTCAGGACCTCGTAGGCCTCGTTGATTTCCTTGAACTTGACCTCGCTGGTGTCGTCCCCGGGATTGCGATCGGGATGAAACTTCATCGCCAGCTTGCGGAACGACGATTTCAGCTTGGATTCGTCGGCGTCGCGTTCGACTTCGAGGGTTTCGTAATAGCAGCGCTTGGTGGACGTGGACATGCTGAGCTCGGTCTAATCCAATCGCGATTCAAGTTGGAGCGAAACAACGTTGCCACGCAACGATATAGGCACCCTTAAGCCTTGCGGCAGAGGGCGGCATGGCAGCGCTGAGAATAACGGCTGGGAATTGATCGATCGTAACGGGGCCGATTCCAAAGGAGTCCTGAAAGACGCCTTGGCCCGACGAGCCCGACACGACGGCCTCCCCCGCGAGGGAGGAGGCCGGTAGCGCGTGTGGGGTCCAAGTCGTCCGCATCATCACCCTCTTGGGGTTCAGGCGGACTTCTTGTTGTTCTTGTCGTCGTCGACTTCGGTGAACTCCGCGTCGACGACGTCGTCCTTGGCCGCGTCCTTCTTGGCGTCGGCCTCGGCCTGCTGCTTGTACATGGCCTCGCCGAGCTTCATCGAAGCCTGGGCCAGCGTCTGGGTCTTGGCCTTGATCGCCTCGGCATCGTCGCCCTTCAGCGCTTCCTTGAGGTCGCTGACGGCATCCTCGATGGCGCGGCGCTCGGTCTCGGCAACCTTCGAACCGTGCTCGGCAAGCGCCTTCTCGGTCGAATGCACCAGGCCATCCGCCTCGTTCTTGGCGGTGACGGCCTCGCGGCGCTTCTTGTCCGCCTCGGCGTTGGCCTCGGCGTCCTTGACCATCTTCTCGATGTCGGCTTCCGACAGGCCGCCGGAGGCCTGGATGCGGATCTGCTGCTCCTTGCCCGTGGCCTTGTCCTTGGCCGAGACGTTGACGATGCCGTTGGCGTCGATGTCGAAGGTCACCTCGATCTGCGGCATGCCGCGCGGAGCCGGCGGAATGCCCATCAGGTCGAACTGGCCGAGCATCTTGTTGTCGGCCGCCATTTCACGCTCGCCCTGGAAGACGCGGATGGTGACGGCATTCTGATTGTCTTCAGCCGTCGAGAACACCTGGCTCTTCTTGGTCGGGATCGTGGTGTTGCGGTCGATGATGCGGGTGAACACGCCGCCCAGCGTCTCGATGCCCAGCGACAGCGGGGTCACGTCGAGCAGCAGCACGTCCTTGACGTCGCCCTGGAGCACGCCGGCCTGGATCGCAGCGCCGATCGCCACGACCTCGTCCGGGTTGACGCCCTTGTGCGGCTCCTTGCCGAACAGCTGCTTCACGACCTCCTGGACCTTCGGCATACGCGACATGCCGCCGACCAGCACGACTTCGCCGATCTCACCGGCGGTGACGCCGGCATCCTTCAGCGCCTTGCGGCAGGGCTCGACGGTCTTCTGGATGAGGTCGTCGACCAGCGCCTCGAACTTGGCACGGGTGAGCTTCATCGTCAGATGCTTCGGGCCGGTCTGGTCCGCGGTGATGAAGGGCAGGTTGATCTCGGTCTGCGTCGTCGACGACAGCTCGATCTTGGCCTTTTCAGCGGCTTCCTTCAGGCGCTGCAACGCGAGCTTGTCGTTGCGCAGGTTGATGCCCTGCTCCTTCTGGAACTCGTCGGCCAGATAGCCCACGAGGCGCATGTCGAAATCTTCACCGCCGAGGAAGGTGTCGCCATTGGTCGACTTCACCTCGAACACGCCGTCGCCGATTTCGAGAATGGAGATATCGAAGGTGCCGCCGCCGAGATCGTACACGGCGATCGTGCCGGCCTTGGTCTTGTCGAGGCCATAGGCGAGCGCGGCCGCGGTCGGCTCGTTGATGATGCGCAGCACTTCAAGGCCCGCGATCTTGCCGGCATCCTTGGTCGCCTGGCGCTGCGCGTCGTTGAAGTAGGCGGGAACGGTGATGACGGCCTGGTCGACCTTCTGGCCGAGATGGGCTTCCGCGGTCTCCTTCATCTTCTGCAGGATGAACGCCGAGACCTGCGACGGCGAGTAGGTCTGGCCGTCGGCCTCGACCCAGGCGTCGCCGTTGGAAGCCTTCACGATCTTGTACGGAACGAGCTTCTTGTCCTTCTCGACCATCGGGTCGTCGTAGCGGCGGCCGATCAGGCGCTTCACTGCGAAGAACGTACGCTCGGGATTGGTAACGGCCTGGCGCTTGGCAGGCTGGCCGACGAGGCGCTCACCGTCGTCCGTCACGGCGACGATCGAAGGCGTCGTGCGCATGCCTTCGGAATTCTCGATAACTTTGGCGTTTTTGCCATCCATCACGGCGACGCACGAATTCGTGGTGCCGAGGTCGATCCCAATGACCTTTCCCATGGTCCTGATATCCTTCTTTTTGCGGCAGGTTGGCTGGGCCCAGAAGGCACCCGAACCGAAACCCCCTAAGATCAAACATCCGCGATATTGCGATGATTGAGGCTCATATAGGAGGGGGGGAGGGGGCCGCAAGGACCGAAACCAAGTCTCGGCCGTGAAAACATTGGGTTTTAAGAGATCATATCCGGGCTCAACCGCCCTTGCGGGTGAGGAAATATTAACAGGTCCGGCGATCCGCCACCCCGCCTCCGCAATCCGNNNAGGGCCAAACCCGCTAAAAGGCGGGCCGGCCGACAGCCGCGCCAAGGGCTGCTTCGCGCGACAAAGCGCCCGGTGGCCGACCATCGAACGGCCTCAATGTGAACCAATCAGAGTGCCCATGAAGCTGATCCGCCCCCTCGCCGCGCTCGCCCTTCTCATTGCCTCCGCGTTTCCGGCCCTGGCTGCCGACGCCGTTTTCCCGCCGGGCCTGCGCCTCGGCATGGTGCCGCTGGTCGGCCTCAACACGGCAAAAACCTTTCCGGGCTTCGAGAGCGAGGACGGCAGCGTCAAGGTGCTGATCACCGAGCTGCCGCCGGCGGCCTATGGCGAGGTCGTGAGCGCCTTCAATTCCAACCCGGCCGGCGCCAATGGCGTCAAGCAGGACAAGATCGAGACGCCCGCGGGCCTTGCCTATTTCACCACCGAGAACGGCAAGGCCGGCGAGACCCCGGTGAAGCGCTATTCGATGATCGTGCCGGGCGCCGGCTTCTCCGGCTACGTCGCGGTGCAGATCCCGGAGAATGCGACCAAGATCTACACCGACGAGGCGGTGCGGCAGATGTTCGCGAGCGCCACCACCCGCAAGCAGGTCTCGGCCGAAGAGCAGATCGCGCTGATGCCGTTCAAGATCACCGATCTCGCCGACTTCAAGGACATCCGCACGCTGGCGCCGGGCTCCAGCATCATCCTCGCCGACGGCAACGAGGCCGCAGGCTATGAGTCGAAGCCGTTCATGATCCTCGGCCTGATCGGCGCCACCCCGCAAGCCCCCGATGACCGCGCCCGCTTCGCCCAGGAGGCCGCGCTCCAGATCCCCGGGGTGCGCGAATCCCGCGTCACCATGTCGGAGCCGATCCGCATCAATGGCCAGCAGGGTTTCGAGACCCGCATCGACGGCGTCAGCGGCAAGGACAAGACGCCGGTGACCGTGGTGCAGTGGATCCGCTTCTCGAGCGGCGGCGCCTCGCTGCGCATCATCGCCAGCGCCCCGCGCGACCAGTGGCAAGCCGCCTTCACCCGCTTCCGCGCCGTGCGCGACGGAATTCAGCCGAAGGGGTAAAGCGGGCGCTGCATACTCGGTGTCGTCCTGGCGGAGGCCGGGACGACAAGAGCGAGCCCACCCCCTCACCAATACCGGCTGCATTTTCGGGCTTCTGTTCGTATACGCGCGGAACTAGGCTTCCCCCGGTTGGATCATCCTGGAGGGAGGCAAACGATGCTTGATCGACGACAAATCCTCGCGGCGCTCGGAACGACGGCGCTGGCGACGCTGGCGCCAACCGCGCTGTTCGCAGCGGCATCGATCAAGCCGGACGACGCATCCGCGCTGCTGGTGATCGACGTGCAGAACTGCTTCCTGCCCGGCGGCAGCCTCGCGGTGAAGGAAGGCGAGCAGGTGGTGCCCGTCATCAACAAGATGGCGAAGGCGTTCGCGAATGTGGTGATGACGCAGGACTGGCACACGCCCGGCCACGTCTCGTTTGCGTCGGTCCACTCCGGCAAGAAGCCGTTCGAGACCATCGACCTGCCCTACGGCAAGCAGGTGCTGTGGCCGGACCATTGCGTGCAGGGCACCGACGGCGCGTCGCTGTCGAAGGACCTTGCGATCCCGCACGCCGAGCTCATCATCCGCAAGGGCTTTCACAAGGACGTCGACAGCTACTCGGCCTTCCTCGAAGCCGACGGCAAGACCTCGACCGGGCTCGCCGGCTACCTGAAGGGCCGCAAGATCAAGCGCGTCTTCGTCGCCGGGCTTGCGACGGACTTCTGCGTCGCCTGGACCGCGCTGGACGCACGCAAGGCGGGTTTTGAAGTCTATGTCGTGGAAGACGCCTGCCGCGGCATCGACACTCAGGGCTCGCTGGCAAAGGCCTGGGCCGACATGGCCAAGGCCGGCGTGAAGCGAATTCAGTCGAGCGACATTGCGGTGAGCGCGTAGGCCAGATGGCCGTCATTCCGGGGCGGCTCGCAGAGCCGAACCCGGAATGACACCAACAATCAGTTCGGCGCGCTGCTCTGTTCGTTGTTGTTGGCCGCGGGCGCGGCCTTCGCGCCACCCTTGGCGACACCGACCAGGGCCGGGCGCAGCACGCGGTCGCCGATGGTGTAGCCGGCCTGCATGATCTGCACCACGGTGCCCGACGGCACCGACGCATCAGGCACCTCGTACATCGCCTGGTGGAAGTTCGGGTCGAACTTCTGGCCCAGCGGATCGAGCTTCTTCACGCCGTGCTTTTCCAGCGCGTTGAGCAACGAGCGCTCGGTGAGCTCGACACCCTCGATCAGCGAGATCAGGCCCGGATCGGCGGTGGCACGGGCCTCGGCCGGAACCGCATCGAGCGCGCGCTGGAGATTGTCGGCGATCTCGAGCACGTCGCGGGCGAAGCCGGTGATGCCGTAGAGGCGGGCGTCAGCGACCTCCTTGGTGGTGCGCTTGCGCAGGTTTTCCATCTCGGCCAGCGTCCGCAGCATGCGGTCGCGCGCCTCGGCGGCTTCCTTCTGCAGCAGCTCGACCGAGCCCGGCTCGGGATCGTCGGGCATGATGTAGGGTTTCGACACCACGGGCTCGCCGGTCGGCGTGGTCGTGTCTTCGGGTTGCCGGTCTCGATCGGTCATCGGCTCTAATCTCGAACTCGTTTCCAAGAACTGTTGGGCGGGATTGTTGGCCCGGATATCGTGCCTAAGCGCACGAAAATCAAGCGCCCGTGATCGGCGCAAATGCCGGTCAGCCCCCCAGAAGGCGGCTGACGATGCGGGCAGCGTAGTCCACAGTCGGGATCACGCGAGCATAATTCAGCCGCGTCGGCCCGATCACGCCCAAAACACCGACGATGTGGCCGGCGGCATCCCGATACGGCGAGATGATGGTGGAGGAGCCCGAGAGGGAAAACAGTTTGTTCTCCGAACCGATAAAGATGCGCACGCCCTCGGCGGTCTCGGCGCGGCCGAGCAGGTCGATGACGCCGCGCTTGGTCTCGAGGTCGTCGAACAGAAGGCGCACCCGCTCCAGATCCTCCAGCGCGTGCAGATCTTCCAGCAGATTGGCGTGGCCGCGGACGATGAGCTGGCGGTCCTCGTTCTCGCCGCCGGACCAGCTGGCGATACCGGCCGAGATCACCTTCTGCGTCAGCTGATCGAGTTCGGCGCGGGCTTCCCCGAGCGCGGTCTCGAGCTCGAGCCGCGCCTCGGCCAGGGTCCGGCCGCGAATCCGGGCATTGAGGAAATTCCCGGCCTCGGTGATCGCCGAGGATGGAACTCCCGGCGGCAGCGTCAGCACGCGGTTCTCGACCTGGCCGTCCTCGCCGACCAGGATCACCAGCGCTTTTTCCGGTTCCAGGCGGACGAATTCGATGTGCTTGAGCCGGGCATTGGATTTCGGCGTCAGCACCACCGCCGCGGCGCGGGTCAGGCCCGACAGCCGCGTCAGCGCCTGGTCCAGCGCCGCCTCGACCGACTGGGCCTGGCCGACCGTGGCGAGCTGGCTCTGGATCGACTGCCGTTCGGCCTCGTTGAGATCGCCGACCTGCATCAGGGCGTCGACGAAGAAGCGCAGGCCGAGTTCCGTCGGCAGCCGGCCCGCCGAAGTGTGCGGGGCATAGATCAGGCCGAGCTGTTCCAGATCGGCCATGACGTTGCGGACCGAGGCCGGCGACAGCGGCATGGCGATCAGGCGGGAAATGTTGCGCGAGCCGACCGGCTCACCGGTCGCGAGATAGCTTTCGACAATTTGACGAAAGATGTCGCGGGAACGCTCGTTGAGCTGGGCAAGGCCTGCGCGCGGCGCGATCAGATGGATCGGATCGTGATGGGCCACAGACGGTAACTCCTCTCAGATGCTCATAATTTGTCCATCCGGGAGGCGGCTGACAAGCCGGGTTTTGCACGGGCCTGGGGACCGAAAAAGCCTTGCCGCATACCCTCACCCCACCTACAAGCACCGCGAACAGCCCTTTTCCGAAAGTTTTGGAGGATTTCCCATGCGGCCAAGCCGCCGTGCGCCCGACGAATTGCGCCCCGTGACGCTGGAGCGCGGCGTGGTCAAATATGCGGAAGGCTCGTGCCTGGTGAAATTCGGCGACACCCATGTGCTGGTCACCGCCACGCTGGAAGACCGCCTGCCGCCGTGGCTGAAGGGCCAGGGCCGCGGCTGGGTCACCGCCGAATACGGCATGCTGCCGCGCGCGACCTCCGAACGCACCCGCCGCGAGGCTTCGGCCGGCAAGCAGAGCGGCCGCACCGTCGAGATCCAGCGCCTGATCGGCCGCTCGCTTCGCACCATCGTCGATCTCGAAGCGCTCGGCGAGCGCCAGATCACGGTCGATTGCGACGTGCTCCAGGCCGACGGCGGCACCCGCACGGCCTCGATCACCGGCGCCTGGGTCGCGCTCGCCGACTGCATCAACTGGATGAAGGCGCGCAACATGATCAAGGCCAACGTGCTGCGCGACAACGTCGCCGCGATCTCCTGCGGCATCTACAACGGCACGCCGGTGCTCGATCTCGACTATGCCGAGGATTCGGAGGCCCAGACCGACGCCAATTTCGTCATGACCGGCGATGGCCGCATCATCGAGGTACAGGGCACCGCGGAACGCGAGCCGTTCACGGAAGCCGAGTTCCTGGCGCTGATGGCGCTGGCGCGCAAGGGCGTCGCGCGTCTGGTGGACTTGCAGAAACTGGCTGTGGCGTAGTCAATAGGCCGATGCACCGCCGAATCACCGGAAAGCTCGTCATCGCCACCCACAATCCCGGCAAGCTCGCCGAGATGAAGGAGCTGCTTGCGCCGTACGGGATCGAGGCGGTGTCGGCCGGGGAACTCGGCCTGGATGAGCCCGAGGAAACCGGCAACGATTTCCGCAGCAACGCCGCGATCAAGGCGATCGCGGCAGCGCGTGCGACCGGGTTTCCGTCCTTCGCCGACGATTCCGGCATCGTTGTCGACGCGCTCGACGGCGCGCCCGGCATCTACAGCGCGCGCTGGGCCGGTCCGACCAAGGATTTCAACGCGGCGATGGCCCAGATCGAGCGGCTGCTGCAGGAGCGCGGCGCGACCACGCCCGACAAGCGCAGGGCGCATTTCGTCTCCGCACTCTGCGTGGCTTGGCCTGACGATCATCTCGAAGAGGTCGAGGCGCGTGTCGACGGCACGCTGGCCTGGCCGCCGCGCGGCACCGCAGGTTTCGGCTACGATCCGATGTTCCTGCCCGATGGCCACAGCCGCACCTTCGGCGAGATGGAAAGCATCGAGAAGCACGGCCTGCCGCCGCACGGCCTCGGCCTGTCGCATCGCGCCCGCGCCTTCGTGAAACTGGCGGAGATCTGCCTTGAGCCGCGCTAGAGCGTTTTCGAGCGAAGTGGATACCGGTTCGCGCCAGGAAAACGCGTCAAAACCAGAATCCGAAGCCTTCGGCGTCTACGTGCACTGGCCGTTCTGCCTGTCGAAGTGCCCCTATTGCGACTTCAACAGCCATGTCCGCCATGCCGCGATCGACGAGGCGCGCTTCGCATCCGGCTTCGCGCGCGAGATCGCAACGACCGCCGAGCGCGCGCCCGGCCGCGAGGTGACCTCGATCTTCCTCGGCGGCGGCACGCCATCGCTGATGCAGCCGGCCACCGTCGGCGCGGTGCTCGATGCCATCGGCAAGCACTGGACCGTTGCGAAAGACGTCGAAGTCACGCTGGAAGCAAATCCGACCAGCGTCGAAGCCACGCGCTTTGCCGGCTATCGCTCCGCCGGCGTCAACCGCGTCTCGCTCGGCGTGCAGGCGCTCGACGATTCCTCGCTGAAGGCGCTCGGCCGCATGCACAGCGCGCGCGAGGCGCTCGATGCCGTCGCCATCGCGCGCCGCTCGTTCGACCGCTATTCGTTCGACCTGATCTACGCCCGCCCCGACCAGACGCCGGCGATGTGGGCCGATGAGCTGCGTCTCGCGATCGATGAAGCAGCGGAGCATCTATCGCTTTATCAATTGACGATCGAGGAAGGCACGCCGTTCTTCGGCCTGCACCAGGCCGGCAAATTGAAGACGCCGGACGAAGCGGTTGCGCGCGCGCTCTACGACGTCACGCAGGAAACCTGCGACAAGCTCGGGCTGCCAGCCTACGAGATTTCCAATCACGCGCGGCGCGGCGCCGAGTGCCGGCACAATCTGGTCTACTGGCGCGGCGAGGAATATGCCGGCATCGGTCCGGGCGCCCATGGCCGTCTCGACATCGACGGCGTGCGCCATGCCACCGCCACCGAGAAGCGTCCCGAAGCCTGGCTGATGCGGGTCGAGACCAACGGCCATGGCGTCGTCACCGACGATCTCCTCAACAGCGAGGAGCGCGCCGACGAATTCCTGCTGATGGGATTGCGCCTCGCCGAAGGCATCGACCCCGAGCGCTACAAGGCGCTCTCCGGCCGCCCGCTCGATCCCAAGCGCATCGCGCTGCTGCGCGAGGAAGGCGCGATCACGGTGGATGCGACGGGCCGGCTGCGCGTGACCAGCAGCGGATTTCCGGTGCTGGATGCGGTGGTCGCGGATCTGGCGGCCTGAACTCTCTCCCATCGCCCTCCTGGCGAAAGCCAGGACCCATGACCACAGGGAAGAGTTTGGCGAAGACTCCCAACTATTCTTTGCTGGTACTCACACCGTAATCACTCGATAGATCACGCGGTATCGGTCCTGGCTTTCGCCAGCACGATGGCGGAGAAACAACTACGCGCCAAAACTCTTCGGCGAGCCCGCGACCGCAACGCCGCCGCCCGTCGTCACCTTCATCACCGCAAGGCCGCGTTCGTTGGTGCCGTCGGGGCGGAAGCGGAACAAGCCGTCGATGCCGGCGAAGCCCGACGGGTTGGTGAGCACGTCGGAGGAGAAGCGCGTGGTGCCCTGCGTGCGCGCGAGCGCTGCGACCAGCGCGACCGCATCATAGGCGAGCGTGGCCGTGCGGATGGGGTCGGCGCCGTACTTGGTGCGATAGCGGCCGGAGAAGGCGCGGAAACCGGCCGGATCGGGCGCGGCATAGAGGCCGCCTTGCAGGTTCGCGTTGGCATAGACGCGCGGACTGTCCCACAGGCCAGTACCGAGCAGCTGGATGTTGCGCAAATTCGCACCGGCCGCGGTCATCGCATCGGCCACCGTCACCACCGCATCGCCGTCGTCGGCGATGAACAGCGCATCGGCGCTGCCGAGCTGCTGCGCCACGGTGCGTGCCGGCGTGGCGCGATCGGCACCGTATTTCTCGAACGCGACGATGCGCCCGCCGCGCCGCGGCACCGCCACCTTCACCGCGGCCTCGACGACATTGCCATAGGCATTGTCGGGCACCAGCACGGCGAAGGAGCGCTTTCCGATGCTGGCCGAATATTCGATGATGCGGTTGACGTCGGACTCCGGCAGGAAGCTCAGGAGATAGACGCCGCGGCCGGCGATGCTGGAGTCGGTCGAGAACGCGATCACCGGGATGTTGCGGGTACGCGCGACCTGCGCCACTGCCGGCACCGATTGTGCGAACAGCGGCCCCAGGATGATCTCGGCGCCCTCCTCGACAGCCTGCTGCGCGCCGGCTTGCGCGCCCTGCGGGCTGCCATTGTCGTCCTTGATCAGCAGCTGGATGTTCGGGTTCTGGAACTCGGCCAGCGCCATCTCGGCGGCGTTGCGCATCGACTGGGCGGCAAGGCCCGCATTGCCGGCCGCCGAGAGCGGCAGG
>NZ_LWIG01000001.1:802613-867618 GCF_002068095.1 Bradyrhizobium sacchari
GGCGGGCCGGCCGGCTGGGCCGGCGGCGCGGAGGAGCTGGAGAACGGATTGGAGAACTGGCTGAGACTCTGCTGGACGCCGGCGCAGGCCGACAGCAGCGGCGCGCCAACCAACAGGCCGAGCGCGCTCCGCCGGGTCGCACCCGACGATCGGGGCCCCGGAACGGGAGATTTTGGATGACGCGGGCCCAGCATGACAGCTTCTCTTCCGACCTGCTGTCGCCAGCCGGTCACACCATTCTTTGCCGCGACGGAAGCCGCGGATTCAGGCATATTGTCGGCAAATAGTTAACCAAAACAAAAGGATAATGACCGCTTAACGCGGCCGCCTTCCCGTCCTGGCGAGCTGTTCGCCGTTCGTCGCCTAGCATCAAGGGGGCGTTTCCGTCGCGAATATGGCGCGAGGGCCCTCACTCCCTCGCGACGTGATCCCGGATCGATCACATTCCCGTCCGTTCCCGCCCCCTCACCTCGGCACGATCTTTTCCAAGAGCAGTTCCCAGCCCCGCGGATCGTGCCTAAGTTGGCTTCATTATGCGCGCAAAGCCGGCCCCGATAAATACGCCTGAAGACCCAGACGCCGCCCCGCGCGGCTTCTCCATCGATGCCCACCGGCTCCCGGCCCCGAAGGCGGCGCCGGGCCTCCATCTGGTCGCGACCCCCATCGGCAATCTCGGCGACATCACCTTGCGCGCGCTGCAGACGCTCGCCGGCGTCGACGTCATCGCCTGCGAGGACACCCGCATCACGCGGCGCCTGACCGAGCGCTACGACATCTCGGCGCAGCTCAGGCAGTATCACGAGCACAACGCGGAGGCCGCGCGCCCGAAGATACTGGAGGCGCTGGCGCAAGGCGGTTCGGTGGCGCTGGTATCGGATGCCGGCACGCCGCTGATCTCCGATCCCGGCTTCAAGCTGGTGCGCGAGGTCTGCGCCGCCGGCCACGCCGTCTACGCGCTGCCGGGCCCGTCCTCGGTGCTGGCGGCGCTGTCCGTCGCGGCACTGCCGACCGACCGCTTTTTCTTCGAGGGCTTTTTGCCGGCGAAATCTGCCGCGCGAAAATCGCGCCTCACCGACCTCGCGCGCATCGACGCGACGCTGGTGATGTTCGAATCCGGCAACCGGGTGCAGGATACGCTGGCCGAGCTCGCCGAGATCATGGGCAACCGTGAAGCCGCGATCTGCCGCGAGCTGACAAAACTGCACGAGGAGATTTCGCGCGCGACGCTTTCCGAGCTGGCGCGCGATGCTACAACGCTCGAGACGCGCGGCGAGTTCGTGCTGGTGATCGCTCCACCCGCGGCCGACGCCGAGGTGCTGACATCGGATGCGCTCGACGAGCTCCTGCGCGCGCAGCTTGCCGCGCACAGCGTCAAGGATGCTGTTGCACACGCCGTCGCACTCTCGGGCCGGCCGCGCCGCGAGGTCTATGCCCGCGCGCTCGAGCTCGCAAAAGATTCGCGGGGCGGCGATGGCGAAGACTGAGGCGCCGGCGGAACCGAAAGTCGCCTCGCCCGAGCGCGTCGCCGCGTTCCGCACCGGCATCTCGGCGGAGAGCCGCGCCGCCGCCTACCTCATGGCCAAGGGCTATCGCATCCTCGCCAAGCGCTACCGCACCCCGCATGGCGAGATCGACATCGTGGCGCGCCGCCGCAACCTGATCGCCTTCGTCGAGGTCAAGGCGCGCGCGAACCTCGATGAGGCCGCCTTCGCCGTAACCCCACGCCAGCAGCAGCGCATCATCAACGCCGCCCAAGGCTGGCTCGTGGCGCATCCCGAGCATGCCGAATTCGAATTGCGATTCGACGCCATGCTGATTGCGCCGCGCTCGCTTCCGCGCCATGTGTTGGCGGCATTCGACGCCTCGACCTGAAAGGCAGACCATGAAACTGAACGTCGCCGTCCAGATGGACCCGATCGCCCGCATCAACATCAAGGGCGATTCCACCTTTGCGCTGCTCTTGGAGGCGCAGAAGCGCGGTCATGGCCTGTCCTATTACACGCCCGACAAGCTTTCGATGGTCGGCGAGGAGATCGTCGCACCCGTCCAGCTGCTGACCGTGCGCGATGAGCCCGGCGACCACTTCACCTTGGGGGAACCCAAGCGCGAGGCGCTCAACGGCTTTGACGTGGTGCTGCTGCGCCAGGATCCGCCCTTCGACCTCGCCTACATCACCTCGACGCACTTCCTGGAGCGCATCCATCCGAAGACGCTGGTGGTCAACGATCCGGCCTCGGTGCGCAACGCGCCCGAAAAACTCTTTGTGATGAACTTTCCGCAGCTGATGCCGCCGACGCTGATCTCGCGCGACCTCGACGAGATCAACGCGTTCCGCGACAAGCACGGTGCCGTCGTGATGAAGCCGCTGCACGGCCATGGCGGCGCGGCGGTGTTCCGCGTGATGCCGCAGGACATGAACTTCGGCTCGCTGTTCGACATGTTCTCGGTCACGTTCAAAGAGCCTTGGGTGATCCAGCAGTTCATTCCCGAGGTTAAGCACGGCGACAAGCGCATCATCCTCGTCAACGGCGAGTTCGCCGGCGCGGTGAACCGCGTGCCGGCCGCCGACGATCTCCGCTCCAACATGGTGCGCGGCGGCGCCGCGCAGGAGACCGAGCTCACTCCGCGCGAGCGCGAGATCTGCGCCACCGTCGGTCCGGCGCTGCGCGAGAAGGGCCTGCTGTTCGTCGGCATCGACGTCATCAACGGCAATCTCACCGAGATCAACGTGACCTCGCCCACCGGCATCCGCGCCATCGCGCGGCTCGGCGGGCCCGATGTCGCGGCGAAGATCTGGGACGTGATCGAGCAGAAGCGGAAGAAGTAGCTTCGTAGCCTTCTCGCTCTTTCAGCCGCAGAATCCCCGGGCACGGCGAACCGTCTCGGACGGATACAGCCCGAATGCCGAGCGGTAAGACGCAGCAAACCGGCCCATGTGGGTAAAGCCCCACTTCAATGCGACTTCGCTGACCGGAAGCAGATTCTCCGGTCGCGACAGCTCGTCGTGGATCGCCTCGAGCCGAATTCGCCGCAGATAGGCGACGGGCGTCGTCCCGTGGATCCTGCGAAACCCCGACTGCAGCAACCGGCTGCTGATGCCGACATTCCCGGCGATATCGGCGACCGTCAGCGGCAGATGAAGGTTGGCCCGCATGTACTCGACGGCACGCCTGATGTGGCGAGGCGGCGCATCCGGTGGATGGCGGCTCAAGCGGTCGATCAGCCGATGCGGGACATTTTCAAGGATTAGCTGCATCGCTGCTTCCGAGAGCAGGGCGCTGGCTTTCGGAGAGCGCGCCAGGATGCCGTCATACAGGCCGGCCGCACTGGCACGAACGAGCTGAAGCAGGATCTGCCCGGCGCTGGTCGACAAATCGATCTTTGGCGTCAGATCGAGATCGTCCAGTGCCGCGCTTCCGAACGTCGCAGACAGCGCCTTGGTCACCACATCGGTATGCAAGGTCAGGGTGACACTGGAATATCTGCCGTCCACCGCTTCGACGCTCTGCTCCTGCAGCATCGGAAGCGATACGACGGCCACCTCGGAGGAGGTTCGTTGCACGCTCTTTCCCGCGATGAGCATGTCGGCTTTGCCGGCGTTCAGCAGGCTGATCGCAAGCTCGCCCCCCGAACTGCCGTATGAATAGCGCCAGTCCCAGCCTGCGGACAGTTCCGCACGCACGACATCCATGCCGGCTCCGACTGCGACGTCGGCCTGCCAGCGAAATGGTCCGTCAGGCTTCGGCACGGAATGAGCATTGATCCCGTGCGGCTGGAGCATCTCGAGCAAATCCTGAAACGACGAGCCTGATCGTGCGGGAGGCGCGGCGAGTATGTCTTCGACCATGCGATATCCGTCGTTCGGGGCGCGCGCATCGTGCGGTAGATGCATCACCACGCTACCACGATTTGGGTGAATTCAGGTCCGGTGCCCGCGCCCGATATCCGATTGCCGCACCAAACATCCAGATCGCGTAATCGCGCCGTGGCAGTCAGGCCAGAATGCGAACGCCTCCATCCCGAATGCGGCGCCGAGCATGGACTTGCGGCGCGGTTGGCCTAAATCCCCCCGACTGCCTCAAACAGGTAATGAAAACATGCTGACAAGAACAATTTGCGCGGTCGCGCTCATGGCCCTTTCGTCGATGCCGGCGCGGGCCGAGAGCTGCGCAGACCACTACCAGAGCAGCGGCGTGCCGTTGGTGACGGGCACGACCCACAAGGTCTGGATGATTTTTCCGTCCGCCAGTCCCGGCGTCGCTCTCGACAAGGTCTTCCGCGCCGTTCTGGCGGAGGGCTTTGTCGACGTGAACATAGACAAGGCGCTGGGCACGCTGACCACGCAGCAGGAAACCACCGGCTCCGGACGGCCGCAGACATTGCGCGTCGTCGTTCGCAAGGAGGGTAGAGGCAGCCGCGTCGATGCGGTTTTCATCATGCCGCCGGGCCAGGTCGCGCCAGGCATCAGCAACAATCTCTGCCGCGTCGTGGATGCGGCCGGCCGGTAGCTCCGCCCACCCGTGAATTTGCGATGAAACAGGAAATCCAATGCGCATCGATCATGTCTTGAAAGTTGTCTTGATGACCGCCAGCGGTGCCGTGATGCTTTCGGTCTCCGCGATGGCGGCTCCGTTGCAGAGCGTCGCCGGCGTTGCGGGCGAAGTCCCGGCGCTGACCGAGAAGGTCTGGTGCCGTTACGGACCGTGCTATGACAACGGCGCCGGTGTCGGCGGACTGGTCGGCGGCCTCATCGGCGGCGCCATCGCGGCCGCTGCCGCCACCGCCGCCGCGCAGCAGGAAGCGGCGGCCGCCCAGCAGCACGCGGCCTCATGCGCCCAGCGCTACCGCTCCTACGACCCGGCATCGAACACCTACGCGGCAAAGGACGGCCGGCGGTATCCTTGCCAGTAGGCGCTGGAGGCAGCGCATCGGGCTACGAAGCCGCAGCGTTCCGCAGTCGTCCCGGCGAAGGCCGGGACCCATCACCACAGGCGGGGGTTTGGCGAAGACTCGTCGTTGGTTCTCCTGCCGCGCACAATCGAAACATCACGCGGTATGGGTCCAGGCCCTCGTGCGCAATAGCGCACCAGGCCGGGACGACACTGGTGATGTCGCGTGAGGCTTCCATCTCGCGACCGTGAGCCTACGGCGCCCAACCTACGCGTCACTAACCACCCGTTCACCATGACGCTCCGCGCTTCATCCAAACACCGGAGCCGGCATGCGTGAATCTACGGGGCCGCTGGCCGACTGACTAACGCCACGTTCACCATCTGCCGAAAACCAGCAGCGTGACCGGCCGGCGCATTCGGCCTCGCAACACCCCTTATACTTTTACTCCCTACTCATCGACGCAGGGGAACCCGCCAGGTGCAGTTCGAGTGCCCCGCGTAAGAGTAAAAGCGTATGAACACCGCACGCATTGTCGTTCTCGTCATCGCGCTGGGCGCCGGCGGCGTCGCTGCGTATCTGGCGAGCGGCTATCAGAATGCGCCCGCGCCCGTCCTGCCCGTCGCAGAGAAGCTGCCGACGGTCGAGGTTCTGGTCGCCAAGAACGACATCCAGCTCGGTCAGGCCGTGAAGCCCGAGGACCTGCAATGGCAGTCCTGGCCGGCCGGGACCGCGAGCAACGCCTTCATCCGCCGCGATGCGAGGCCCGACGCGCAGATGCAGATCGCCGGCGCGATCGCACGCGTCCCCTTGATGCAGGGCGAGCCGATCCGCGAGCAGAAGCTGGTGCGGGCCGAAGGCTCCGGCTTCATGGCCGCGATCCTGCCCTCGGGCATGCGGGCCGTCTCCACCGAGATTTCAGCCGAGACCGGCGCCGGCGGCTTCATCCTGCCGAACGACCGCGTCGACGTCGTCCTGACGCGCCGCCTGAAGAACCCCGACACCAACGGCCCGACCGGCGGCAACGACCTCATCGTGTCCGAGGTCATCCTGTCCAATATCCGCGTGCTCGCGATCGACCAGGCGCCGAAGGAAAAGGACGGCCAGACCGCCGTGATCGGCAAGACCGTCACGCTCGAGCTCAAGCCCGATCAGGTCGCCACGCTGTCGGCCGCGCGCCAGGGCGGCACGCTCCAGCTCGCGCTGCGCAGCATCGTCGACGTCAACGCAACCGAACTCACGGTCGAGGACCAGGCGGCCAAGCGTTCCGGCGGGGTCAACGTGATCCGCTACGGGGTGCAGGTGCGGCAACTGACGTCACAGAAGTGATGGGGATAGCATGAACTATGGGGATGATCGGACGGGCCTGCGCATTCGGGGGAATCGCGCACGCACGTTCTGGACGGGGGCGATGCTGATGCTGGGGCTGCTCGCGGCCCCTCGCATGGTCAGCGCTGCTGCAGATGCGCCGGTCGGCGACCAGGCACCGATGCAGATGCCGGATCTCGCCTTGTCGTCGGTCGGTTCGATCCCGCCGGCGAAGACGCGTTTTCTCTCGCTTGGCGTCGGCAAATCCGTCGTCATCGACCTGCCCCGCGAGGTCAAGGACGTGCTGGTGGCCGATCCCAAGATCGCCAATGCGGTGATCCGCTCGGCCCAGCGCGCCTACATCATCGGCGGCCAGGTCGGCCAGACCAACGTCGTGTTCTTCACCGCCGACGGCCAGCAGGTCGCTTCCTACGACATCGCGGTGAAACGCGACCTCAACGGCATGCGTTCGGCGCTGCGCCAGTCGCTGCCCGGCGTGCAGATCGAAGGCGTCGGCGACAGCGTGATGCTGACCGGCTCGGTCTCGAGCCCGGTCGAGGCCCAGCAGGCCGGCGACGTCGCCGCCAAGCTCGTCGGCGGCGCCGAGAAAGTCGTCAACAACATCGTCGTGCGCGGCCGTGACCAGGTGATGCTCAAGGTCGTCGTCGGCGAAGTGCGCCGCGACATCGTCAAGCAGCTCGGCGTCGATCTCAGCGCCAGCCTGAACGCCGGCACCGCCGTCGTGAATTTCAACAACTCCAACCCGTTCTCGGTCTCCGGCGGCCCGCTGGTCGGCGGCAACGGGCTCGGTGTTACCGGACTCGCAAAAGGCGTGGCCACCGTCAACGCCACGATGCGCGCGATGGAAAGCGCCGGCGTGATGCGGACGCTGGCCGAGCCGAGCCTGACGGCGATCTCCGGCGAGTCCGCCACTTTCATCGCCGGCGGCGAATTCCCGATCCCTGCGGGCTATTCCTGCGATCCGGTCACCCATGTCTGTACCACCCAGATCACCTACAAGAAGTTCGGCATCTCCCTGAACTTCACGCCGGTCGTGCTCAGCGAGGGACGCATCAGCCTGCGGGTGATGACCGAAGTCTCGGAGCTGTCGAATCAGAACGCCATCTCGGTGACGCAGGCGGTGTCCGCGGGCCAGACCAGCTCGATCACCATCCCCTCGATCCAGACCCGCCGCGCCGAGACCACGCTGGAAATTCCCTCGGGCGGCTCGATGGCGATGGCCGGCCTGATCCAGCAGCAGACCAAGCAGGCGATCAACGGCCTGCCCGGCGTCGATCAGGTGCCGATCATCGGCGCGCTGTTCCGCAGCCAGGACTTCGTCAACAACGAGACCGAGCTCATGGTGATCGTGACGCCCTATGTCGTGCGCGCGGTCGCCCAGAAGGAATTGTCGCGGCCGGACGACGGCTTCGCGCCGGCCTCGGACGCGCAGACCGCTCTGCTCGGCCGCATGAACCGCCTCTATGGCACCACGCGGCGCGTCGACCCGATCAACGGCGCGCCCGGCGATTTCGGCTTCATCATCGACTGAGACGACCGGACGGCTTGGGGAAACGGGGCAAGAGGGGATCAAGCGATGACGAAGACGACAGCGGATCGACGTCGCGGCTTAAGCGTCGCGCTGGCGCTGACGGGGCTCTCCGTCATGCTCGGCGCCTGCAACACCACCGGTGAGATCGTCACCCAGACGGTGCCGACCGACTATCGCCAGCGCCACCCGATCGCGGTGCAGGAAGGCAAGAAGTCGATCGTGATCTTCGTCGGCAAGGCGCGCGGAGGTCTCTCGGACGCGCAGCACTCCGACGTCGCGGGCATCGCCCGGGACTGGGTTCGCGAAGGCAGCGGCTCCGTGGTCGTCGACGTGCCTGTAGACACCGCCAATTCGCGCGCGGCGGCGGCGACCTATCAGGAAATCCGTTCCGTGCTGGCCTCCGGCGGCGTGCCGTCGCGCGCCATCGTCAGGCATCCCTATCGGCCCGAGGATCCCGGCCTGCTGCCCACCATCCGCCTCAGCTATTCCAGGATCGCTGCGGTCGCCGGCCCCTGCGGGCTGTGGCCGGAGGACGTCGGGCCGTCCATTCTCGACCCCGGCTACAACGAGAACCACCCGTACTTCAATCTGGGCTGCGCCAGCCAGCGCAACCTCGCGGCGATGATCGACAATCCCGCGGACCTCGAGCAGCCGCGTTCGGAAACGCCGGTTTACACCGCGCGGCGCGATATCGCCTTCGACCACTATCGCAAGGGCACGCCGATCGCGAGCCCCAATCCCGACGCCGAGAAGGCCAAACTCAGCGATACAGGCAAATGACAGGCTTCAACGACGAAGAGGCGGACGATCCGCGGCACCCCGAGGAACACATTGCACCGGTTCCTCGCATCTCCGTGCAGGCCTTTTGCGAGACCGACCAGACGCTCAAGGCGGTGACCGCGGCGGGCGAGGACCGAAGGCTCGCCAAGGCGCATCTCACCGCCAAGGAAGGCGGCTTAGCTGCGGCGATCGAAGCCTATGAATCGATGCCGACGCCGAACGTGATCGTGATCGAATCCGACGGCACGCGCGACATCCTCGAAGGTCTCGACGATCTCGCCGGCGTCTGCGATCCCGGCACCCGCGTGGTCGTGATCGGCAACCCCAGCGATACCGCGCCCTATCGCGAGCTGGTGCGGCGCGGCGTCAACGACTACGTGGTCGGCCCGGTCGAAACGCTCGACGTGGTCCGCTCGATCTGCAGCCTGTTCTCGGCCTCCGAAGCCATCATCACCGGCCGCGTCATCGCCGTGGTCGGCGCCAAGGGCGGCGTCGGCGCGTCCACCGTCGCGCACAATGTGGCCTGGACCATCGCCCGCGACCTCTCGCTCGATTCCGTCGTGATCGATCTCGACCTCGCCTTCGGCACCGCGGGTCTCGACTACAACCAGGACCCGGCGCAGGGCATCGCCAATGCGGTGCTGTCGCAGGACCGTCCCGACACCGCGCTGATGGAGCGCCTGCTCGCCAAATGCACCGACCACCTCAGCCTGCTCGCCGCGCCCGCGACCCTCGACCGCGTCTATGATTTCGGCGCCGAAGCGTTCGATGCGATCTTCGACACGCTGCGCATGACCACGCCCTGCATCGTGCTCGACGTTCCCCATCAATGGTCCGCCTGGACCAAGCGCGCGCTGGTCAATGCCGACGACATCGTGATCGTGGCCGAGCCCGATCTCGCGAACCTGCGCAACACCAGGAACATGCTGAGCGTACTGAAGGCGGCGCGGCCGAACGACCGGCCGCCGTTGTACTGCATCAACCAGGTCGGCATGCACAAGCGGGCGGAGATCGAGGTCAAGGCATTCGCCAAGACGATGGAGAGCCAGCCGATCGCGGTGATCCCGTTCGATTCGAAACTGTTCTCGACCGCGGCCAATAACGGTCAGATGATCGCGGAGGTCTCCAGGAACCACCGTACCACCGAGCTGTTCCAGACCATGGCCAACCGCCTCGCCGGGCGCGGCGAGGTGAAGAAGCCGAAGCGTTCGCTGCTCGCGCCGCTGCTGAAGAAGCTGAAAGGCCGCGCGGGCCGCGGATCCGCCCCGCATCGCAAGGCGTCGTAGGGTTCGCGTCCAGGAAACGCGGCGCGCGGGCTACTTCTCCGTCCGCTGCTGCTGCTTCTTCGCCAGCAACTGGCGCAGCGCGGTGACCTTGGCCGCGGCTTGCTCCGGCGGCAGATCTGCCTTCACGAGGATCTCGGCCTCGGCCTCGCGGCCTTGCAATCCCAGCACGAGCGCGAGATTGGCACGGATTCGCACATCGTTCTGATTGCGCTGATGGGCGCGGCCGAGCACCTGTTCGGCCCGCGGCAGATTGTTCTGCAGCATGTAGGACAGGCCGAGATTGGACAGGACCTGCGGCTCATCAGGCACGATCTTCAGCGCGCTCGCATAATATTGCTGCGCTTCCTCGTTGCGGCCGAGCTGATCGAGCGCGGCGCCCTGCGCCGACAGTATCCGCCAGTCGGGATCCTCGGGCGAATGCGCGCGGCCTAGAACGTCGAAAGCCTGCTGGAAATTGCCGTTGTCGGCGAGCGCGCGGCCGTAACCGGCGAGCAGCGCCCTGTTTTTGGGATGGGCGAGCACGGCCTGCTCGAGCACCGCGACCGCCTGGGCGCGCTGGCCGCTGTCGCGCAGCGCCTTGCCGTATTCGATGGCAATGGCGGGATCGCTGGGCTTGGCGCGATAGCGCTCGCGCAAGCCGTCCATGTCCGATCTGGCATCGGATTTGCCGGCTGTCTCCGACTTGCCGCCAAGCGCGCCGGTGACGTCCTCGAGGCTCGTCGTCTGACAGCCGCCGAGGGCGAGCACGATGAGCGTGGACAGCAGAAATCTCGCCGGGGGAAAGGCGAGGGAGGGACGCTTGGGCATACTCTGATCACTCGGCAACTGATCAGGGATGCTTACCGATTAACGCTAAAGTCCCGTTAAGGACGCGCTGCTGTTGAGACTCAGTCGACGAATTCGGCACCGAATTCGCAGCCGATGCGCCAGCGCAGGCGGCACTGGCGGGAATAGTCCGGCGCGAAGATGATGGTGAATTGCGGCGGCACTTCCAGGAATTCCGCGACGACCTTCACGCCCCCGTCCGAGATATCCGTGATCGTGCAGTCCCTGGGCAGCGAGCCCGCGCCAAAATGAATCTTGGCGAGCCGGCTGCATACCCGACGTTCGCTTCTCCGGCGATTTACCAGCATTTGAATTGTTCACCCGTTAGACCACGGCCCATCCCGCAGCCCTAGGAGTAGCGGACATTCGTTGGAATGTGCTGAGGACAGAAGCTCGCATTCGAGGCGTAGTGTCGGGATCGCGTTGACGGCTTGTTAGGGTCCTCCCCCGCTGGAAATGTTCCCGTATTGTTCTTGCGAAGCGGCGCACCTCCTGCTACCCTCGATTGTGCAAGAGGGCAGGCTGGTTCGGCATGGTTCAACGGGTTTCTACCGTCGCCTTTGAGGGGATCGAGGCCCGCGCGGTCGACGTGCAGGTGCAGGTCGCGCCGGGGCTG
This sequence comes from Bradyrhizobium sacchari, assembly GCF_002068095.1. Taxonomy (GTDB): domain Bacteria; phylum Pseudomonadota; class Alphaproteobacteria; order Rhizobiales; family Xanthobacteraceae; genus Bradyrhizobium; species Bradyrhizobium sacchari. Next base: position 813,871 of record NZ_LWIG01000001.1, read on the forward strand.
CCGGCCTTTGCCATCGTCGGCCTGCCGGACAAGGCGGTGTCGGAGGCGCGCGAACGGGTGCGCTCGGCGCTGATCGCCTCGGGCCTGGCGCTGCCGGCGCGGCGGATCATCGTCAACCTGGCCCCCGCCGATCTTCCCAAGGAAGGCAGCCATTACGACCTGCCGATCGCACTCGGGCTGATGGCGGCGATCGGCGCGATCCCGCCGGATGCGCTGACCGGCTTTACCGTGCTCGGCGAGCTCGGGCTCGACGGCTCGATCGCGCCGGTCGCCGGCGTTCTGCCCGCTGCGATCGGCGCCAACGAGCGCGAGGAAGGGCTGATCTGCCCGGCCGCCTGCGGTTCGGAAGCGGCATGGGCGAGCCCGGATATCCAGATCATCGCCGCACAATCGCTGATCCAGATCGCCAACCATTTCAAGGGCACGCAGGTGCTGTCGCGGCCCGTGCCCAGGGTGCACGAAGCCGCCGCCTCCCCGCTCGACCTGCGCGACATCAAGGGCCAGGAAAGCGCCAAGCGCGCGCTGGAGATCGCGGCCGCCGGCGGCCATCACCTGCTCATGATCGGCGCGCCCGGCGCCGGCAAATCGATGCTGGCGGCGCGCCTGCCCTCGATCCTGCCGCCGCTGTCGCCGAGCGAACTTCTGGAAGTCTCGATGATCGCCTCCGTCGCCGGCGAGATCGAGGGCGGGGCGCTGACGTCGCGGCGGCCGTTCCGTTCGCCGCATCATTCCGCAAGCATGGCCGCACTCACCGGCGGGGGCATCCGCGCAAAACCCGGCGAGATCTCGCTGGCGCATCAGGGCGTGCTGTTCCTCGACGAATTGCCGGAGTTCGATCCGCGCGTGCTGGATTCGCTGCGCCAGCCGCTGGAGAATGGCGAGGTCTCGGTCTCCCGCGCCAATCACCGCGTCACCTACCCTGCGCGCTTCATGCTGGTCGCGGCGATGAACCCCTGCCGTTGCGGCAACGCCTTCGAGCCCGGCTACGCCTGCAAGCGCGGCCGCATCGATCGCTGCACCTCCGACTACCAGGCCCGCATCTCCGGCCCGCTGATGGACCGCATCGACCTGCGCATCGAGGTGCCGGCCGTGACCGCCGCCGATCTGATCCTGCCGCCGCCAGCCGTAGGCTCGGCCGAGGTCGCCGCACGCGTGGCGGCCGCGCGCGACATCCAGCTCGCGCGTTACGCCGCTGCCGGCCTGCCCAACATCCGCACCAATGCCGAAGCGCCGGCCTCCGTGCTGGAGGAAGTCGCAAAGCCCGATGCGCAAGGCGCCAAGCTGCTGCGCGATGCCGCCGAGACGATGCGGCTGTCGGCGCGCGGCTATCACCGCGTGCTGAGGGTCGCGCGCACGCTCGCCGACCTCGATCACGCCGACAAGATCGGCCGGCTGCATCTCGCCGAGGCGTTGTCCTACCGCGCACTCGCGGAGGATGTGCGCCAGCTCGCCTGATCCTTCCGCGCATCAACCCGGCGGTAACGAGTTTCCTTTACGCTCTGCAAACCATAAGGCCCAACGAGTTCTCCAAGAGTCGTTCACTCGGGCCTGGCGAGTAGAGTGTCATGTTGCGTTTCAAGATCCTGGCCTCGGTTGTTCCCCTGTTGGCGGCAGCCGTTTTTGCCCGCGGCGAGATCGGATCGGTCTCGCATCCCTGCATCGCTGTAGGCGACACCTCCGTCGAGTTGACGACCCTGTTCTGGACCGCCGGCGTCCATGTCGCCTTCACCGACAACCCGGATCGGGCCACGGTTCGGGTTCAGATCACTGACGACGCGAACGGTGCTGACTTCGCGGTCGTGGACGATGGTCTCGGCTCCGAGACCGACTCCTGCCAAGCCAATCCGGCAACCCGCCTCATCACGATTGCCGCACAGCCCGTCGACGGCGGACCGGTCATTTACCTCTCCACCGATGGCCCGGCCGATTACCGCATTTATGTGCGCTCAAGGACGTTCTCGCAGCGAGACGCGGCAGCGCTGATCGTCGGCGCCCATGGCGGTCACCGCCCGCTCCCGGTCCAGGCGGCCTCGCTCTGAGTCATTAACACCTCGCTAACCCTGTTTGGAGGCAGAACCTAAGCCTCAAGCTGTTCGCAAGGTCGGCGCGACATCGTCGGACGCAGCGGCGGTGGGGTTTCGGACAAGAGTCAGGGTTGCGATGGGTCGGATGTTCCGGATCAAGGTGCGCATGCGCCGCTTCAGGCGGCAGCACCCCCGCATCGCCTTCGCGATCCGCTCCTTCATGATCTTCTCGGCGACGTTCGGCGGCGCCTATGGCTTCATCTCCGGCAGCCGCTCGGAAAATTCCGGCTACGATCCGAACGCGTTCGCGATCGGCGCGAGCTTCCTGTTCGCCCTCGCCTGCCTCGGCCTTGCCACGCTCAGCATGCGCCTGCGCTTCGTCAACAAGCGGCTGCGGACCCTTGCCGCGCACAACGAGACGCTGATCGACCGCAATTGGGAGCTCAAGGAAGCCGAGGAGCGCGCCCGCAGCCTGTTCGAGCAGCAGGGCGATCTGATCGTGCTGCGCGATCATCAGGGCCGCATCACCTTCGCCAACGACGCCTATTGCGCGCTCGCCGGACAAGACCGCGGCGCGCTGGTCGGCACGCGTTTCGATTTCGACGTGCTGGAGCAGGGCGACAGCGCCCGCGAAAGCAACGGCACGCGCATCCACGACCAGAGGATCACCACGCCGCTTGGCGCGCGCTGGATCGCCTGGCGCGAAGGTTACGTGCGGCTCGACGCCGGCCAGGCGGCCGAATTGCAGAGCGTGGGGCGCGACGTCACCGACCGTACCGAGACCGAGCGCGCGCTGTCGGAGGCGCGCGACCAGGCCGATGCCGCCAACCGCGCCAAGTCTCGCTTCCTCGCGATGGCCTCGCACGAGATCCGCACGCCCCTGAACGGCATCATCGGCATGGGCGGCCTCCTGCTCGACACCCATCTGACGCCGGAGCAGGCGACCTATGCCAGGGCGGTGAAGACATCGGGCGAAGCGCTGATGGCGCTGATCGAGGAGCTGCTCGACTATTCCAAGATCGAGGCCGGCAAGCTCGATCTCGAGCAGCGCCCGTTCGCGCTCTCGACCCTGATCGAGGAGATCACCGAGCTGCTGGCGCCGCGCGCGCAAGCCAAGCAGCTCGAAATTGCCGCCTATGTCGACGAGCGCCTGCCGCTGGAAGTCGTCGGCGATTCCGCACGGCTCCGTCAGGTGCTGCTCAACCTCGCCGGTAACGCCATCAAGTTCACCGCGAACGGCGGCGTCGCGCTGATCGTCGAACCCGGCATCTGGCCGAACGAGATCAGCTTCCTGGTCCGCGACACCGGCATCGGCATCGCGCCCGACGCACAGCAGCGCATCTTCCGCGAATTCGAGCAGGCCGACGAGCGCGTCGCCCGCACCTATGGCGGCACCGGACTTGGCCTCGCCATCAGCGAACGCATCGTCAAGCGCATGGGCGGCCGCATCACGCTGACCAGCGAGCCGGGCAAGGGCGCGACCTTCGAGGTCGCAGTGCCGCTCGCGCCGTCGCAAGCAAGCACAGGGCAGACGACCTTCCCGAGCCCCGACCTCACCGGCAAGTCGATCCTCGTGATCGCCGAGGGCATCGAGGCCTCGCTGATCACGCGGCGCCTGGAGCGCTGGGGCGCTCAGACCTGCCTCGTGACGGACGCGACCGTCGCGGAGGCGCTGCTGCCGGAACGGTCATGGCATGCAGTGCTGGTCGATCGCGCAATCGGTCCTGCGATCGCCGACCGGCTGGGCGAAGCCGCCCGCGCGCATGCGCTGCAGCGGCTGGTGCTGCTGACGTCGAGCTCCCGCCATGAAAAGCTCGCGCCTGATTTCACCGGCTTTCTGGTGAAGCCGCTGCGCGCGGCCTCGCTTGCCGCACGCCTGGCGCTGACGCCGGAGATCGCCTCGCCCGACCTCGCGCCGGAGCCCCCGGCTGAATCCACGCGCGCAGCGCCGGCCAAAGCCCTGTCGATCCTCGTTGCCGAAGACAACGAGATCAACGCGCTGCTGATGCGCTCGCTGCTGACAAAGCTTGGCCACCGCGTCGTCATCGCCGTCCATGGCGAGGCCGCGCTGGAATCCTGGCTGGCGGCGTCATCCGCCGGCACGCCCTACGATCTCGTGCTGATGGACATCCAGATGCCGCAGCTCGACGGCATCGAAGCGACCAAGCGCATCCGCGCCCATGAGGCCGCCACCGGCGGCCATCACACCCCGATCCTGGCGCTCACCGCCAATACGCTGGTGGAGGATCGCTATGCCTGCTTCGAGGCCGGCATGAACGGGTTTCTGATCAAGCCGCTCGACCGGGAGAAGCTGGACGAGGCGCTGGCGGGGCTGGCTGCGTCACGGCACCTGGCGGTGTAGCAGCAATCAACGCTGCCGCAGCCTGCAGCTCTCTCGCCGTCATTGCGAGCGCAGCGAAGCAATCCAGAATCTTTCCACGGAGGCAATCTGGATTGCTTCGCTGCGCTCGCAATGACGATGTGGTGATAGGTGCGCCTTTCCGACCGACAATCTGCGATTGAAATCGAACCCGCTGCGCGTCATCATCCTTCGGGGGCTCGGTTTCCGACGAGGGTATCGCATGAATGTGCTCTACCGGCTCTCCGTCATTGTCTGTCTCGCCATTTGCTCCCGGGCCGCCGCAGCGGATACGTCGGAGCTCGTCGCCGCACTGAAGCAAGGCGGATACGTTCTCGTCTTTCGGCACACCGCGACCGACGACAGTCAGAAGGACGTCTATCCCTTCAAGTTCGACGACATGAGTGCCCAGCGCCAGCTGAGCGAAAAGGGCAGGGACATGGCGCGTCAGATCGGAGCGGCGATCCAGGAGCGCGCGATTCCGATCGGCGATGTCTACACAAGCCGTCTGAACCGCGCGATCGAAACCGGCAGGCTGATCACCGGCAAGGAATGCAAGCCGGTCGACGCATTGACGGACAGCAGCAACGCCAGCGCATCGGGAATGGCAAACCCCACCGCTGCGAACGCAAAGGCCGCAGCGGCCGTCCGCCAGCTCGTCGATCAATTGCCGGCGCCCGGCACGAACACCGTCCTCGTCACTCACAAGACGAACATTGCCGACGCCTTCGGCAAGGAGGCCGGGGACGTACAGGAGGGCGAAGCCTTCGTCTACCGGGCCAACGGCGCCGGACCCGCGACCTTTGTCGCACGCGTGAAGTCCGCGGATTGGACGGCGAAGGCCGGCAAATAGGAGGCGGCTACAGCCGCCTGAGCGCCACGCTTTCCACCGCGTGATCGGCGCCCTTCTTCAGGATCAGCGTCGCGCGGGGGCGGGTCGGCAGGATATTGTCCTCGAGATTGGCGAGGTTGGTGCGCTCCCAGATCGCGGTGGCGGTGGCGGTTGCTTCCTCGTCCGACAGCAGCGCGTAGCGGTTGAAGTAGGATTTCGGGTTGGTGAACGCGGTGTCGCGCAGCGCCAGGAAGCGCTTGATGTACCAGCGCCGCAGCGCCGCCTCGTCGGCGTCGATATAGACCGAGAAGTCGAAGAAGTCGGAAACGACAGGCACCGCCTTGCCGTCACGCGGCAGCTTGCCGGTCTGCAGCACGTTGACACCCTCGACGATCAGGATGTCGGGCTGGTCCACCTCCGCCCATTCGTTCGGCACGATGTCGTAGGTCAAATGCGAATAGACCGGCGAGCGCACATGGCGGCGGCCCGACTTGATGTCGGACAGGAAGCTGAGCAGCAGCGGCAGATCGTAGCTCTCCGGAAAGCCCTTCTTCTGCAGGATGCCTTGCTGCTCGAGCAGGGCCTTCGGGTACAGAAAACCGTCGGTGGTGATCAGCTCGACCTTCGGACGCGGCGACCAGCGCGCCAGCAAGGCCTGCAGCACGCGGGCGGTGGTGGACTTCCCGACCGCGACGGAACCGGCGACGCCGATGATGTAGGGCACCTTGCGGTCGCGGATGTTGAGGAACTGGCGCTCGGCGTAATACAGGCGCTGCATCGCATCGACATAGATCGACAAGAGGCGCGACAGTGGAAGATAGATGTCCTCGACCTCCTGGAGGTCGAGGCGATCGTGCAGCGAACGCAGCCGGTCGAACTCACCCGGCTCCAGCGTCATCGGCGTGTCGTCGCGAAGTCGCGCCCACTCCTCGCGCGTGTAGACGCGGTAGGGATTATACTGCTGCTCGGGTGCGCGGATATCCATGACGCCGCCTTCTCCGTTGCCAGTCTCTGAAACCCGGGCACGATCTTATCGGAAAACCGCCTCGCACTTTTCCGGATCGTGCCCTAATCGCTTTTGCGCGACGCCTTTTCTTCCAACCCTGACATCGAGGTCCGCTTGCCCAGCGCCGCCTCGACCTCTTCCAGCTTTATGCCGCGTGCCTTCAAAAGCACAAGGAAATGATAGAGCAGATCGGCACTCTCGGCGATCAGATGCGCGCGATCGTTTTCGACTGCTGCGATTACGGTTTCGACTGCTTCCTCACCGAACTTCTTGGCGCAATGCTCGGCGCCCTTGTCCAGCAGCTTGCGGGTATAGGAAGCTTCGCCCCCGGCCGCGGCGCGGGCGTCAATGGTCTCGGCCAGATCGTGGATCGTGAAACGCGGCATCGGACTTGCTCGGGAACACACTTGTCAGCAAACGGCCACGGAGGCCATTCTCCGCTGGCTTGTTTAGCATTTTTACGTGCGGGAGTCGTCAGGCATCGAGGCGCATCGGCAGCCCGCGGCGGGCCATGTGCTCCTTGGCCTCGCGGATGGTGAATTCCCCGAAGTGGAAGATCGAGGCCGCCAGCACGGCCGTGGCGTGCCCGTCGCGGATCCCGTCAACCAGATGGTCGAGATTGCCGACGCCGCCCGAGGCGATCACGGGAACGGTAACACTGTCGGCGATCGCCCGGGTCAGCGGGATGTCGAAGCCCTGCCTCGTGCCGTCGCGGTCCATGGAGGTGAGCAGGATTTCGCCGGCGCCGAGCGAGACCACCTCCTGGGCATACTCGATGGCGTCGATACCGGTGGAGTTGCGGCCGCCATGGGTGAAGATCTCCCAGCGGTCACCGCCCGGCCGCTTGACCCGCTTGGCGTCGATCGCAACCACCACGCACTGCTCGCCGAATTTTTCGGCAGCTTCCTTGACGAATTCGCGCCGCGACACCGCGGCGCTGTTGATCGAGACCTTGTCCGCGCCGGCGCGCAGCAGCGTCTTGATGTCGTTGACCTCGCGCACGCCGCCGCCGACGGTGACAGGCATGAAGCAGGCCTCGGCCGTGCGCCGGACCACGTCCAGCATGATGCCGCGGTTCTCATGGGTCGCGGTGATGTCGAGGAAGGTCAGCTCGTCGGCGCCGGCGGCGTCATAGGCGATCGCGGCTTCGACGGGATCGCCGGCATCGCGCAGATCGACGAAGTTGACGCCTTTGACCACGCGGCCGTCCTTGACGTCGAGGCAGGGGATCACGCGCACCTTGAACATGTGTCAGCTCCTGCGCGCGTCGCGGATCAGAGTGAGGGCGGCGGCGGGATCGAGCCGGCCGTCATACAGCGCCCGGCCGGCGATCGCGCCGGCGAGCTTTTTCGCGCGCGGCGTCAGCATCGCCTTGACGTCCTCGATCGAGGCGAGGCCGCCGGAGGCGATCACCGGAATGGAGATCGCCTCGGCCAGCGCGATGGTCGCGTCGAGGTTCAGGCCCTTGAGCAGGCCGTCGCGTGCGATGTCGGTGAAGATGATGGCGGCGACGCCGGCATCCTCAAAACGCTTGGCGATCTCCAGCACCGTGACCTGCGACGTCTCGGCCCAGCCCTCGACCGCGACCTTGCCGTCGCGGGCATCGAGGCCCACGGCCAGGCGGCCGGGAAACTTCTTCGCGGCAGACTTCACCAATTCAGGATCGCGCACCGCGGCGGTGCCGATGATGACGCGGCTGATGCCCTTGGCGAGCCAGGCTTCGACGGTCTTGAGATCGCGGATGCCGCCGCCGAGCTGCACCGGGATCTTGATCGTCTTCAGCATTGCCTCGACGGCCTCGGCATTCACCGGCTTCCCGGCGAAGGCGCCGTCGAGGTCGACGACGTGGAGATACTCAAAACCCTGCGCGGCAAAGCTCTGCGCCTGGGCGGCGGGATTGAGGTTGAAAACGGTCGCGCGCGTCATGTCGCCTTGCTCGAGGCGTACGCACTGGCCGTTCTTGAGGTCGATTGCCGGAAAGAGGATCACGGTTTCCATCGCAAAAAGTTCGAGATCAGGGCCAAGCCGAAACGCTGGCTCTTCTCGGGGTGGAATTGGGTGCCGATAGCGGTGTCTTTCGCGACGATCGCGGTGACAGGGCCGCCGTAATCAGCGCGTGCGAGCACGTCCGCCTCGCTGGCGGCATTGAGGTGATACGAGTGCACGAAATAAGCGTGCTGCCCCTTCGGCCCGAGCGGCAGCTTGTTCAGCACCGGATGCTCCCTGAGCAGCTCGAGCGTATTCCAGCCCATGTGCGGGATCTTCAGGCTCTCGTCGCGCGGCGTGATCTTCTCGACGTCGCCACCGATCCAGTTCAGGCCTTCGGTGACGACGTGCTCCTTGCCGCGGCTCGCCATCAGCTGCATGCCGACGCAGATGCCGAAGAACGGCCGCGCCTTGACCCGCACCGCCTCTGTAATCGCCTCGACCATGCCGTTGACGGCGTCCAGCCCGCGCCGGCAATCGGCGAAGGCGCCGACGCCCGGCAGCACCAGACGGTCAGCTTCGTAGGCCTGATCGGGATCGCTGGTGACGAAAACCTTTTGCGGATTTTCAAGGCTGCGCGCGGCGCGCTCGAAGGCTTTAGCGGCGGAATGCAGATTCCCGGAACCGTAATCGATGATGGCGACGCTCATCTTGACCCTCCCGGTTCTGGAAACAATCCAATGATGCCGCCGGCCGGAATCGGCGGCGGGTTCGAAAACTGCTCTCCCGGCACACCCCGGGTCGGCGGCGGGCCGCCGCGGTCGACGGCCCATTGATCGTTGACGATGCCGTGCTGCTTCTGGCTCCAGCGCTCGAAGAAGCGACGCTCGGCGGTGTCACGGTTGTCTGCGACGACGATGTCGAGCTGCCGCCACTTGCCGCGCGACAGCGTCCAGCGCCGCAGGCTGGAGGCCTCGAGCCCCATCAGCAGCGCGACGATCACGTTGGCGAAGAAGATCGAGCTGCGGCCGATGCCGATGCTGTGCAGCCCGGCATCGAACGCTCCTAAGAAGACGATCCAGCCGATCAGCGCCAGCCACAGCCGGTGCCAGAGCAGCCAGAATGGGCCGAGCACCATCGCCCAGAAATGGAAGCCGTCGCGCACGAAGACGAACTTGTCGGTCGCACGCAGATCGGCTCCGCCAGGGGAGGGAGCATGAACTGTGTAGACAGGCATGGTGATGCCTCGTTCTCGAAATTCAGTGATGCCGCCAGCAGCGTTCGCCGCAAAACGGAGATGTCAGCCGCCGAGCGAGCCCTTGGTGGACGGGATTTCGCCCGCCGCCTTCGGATCGATCGCAACCGCCGCCCGCAGCGCCCGCGCCAGACCCTTGAAGCAGGACTCGGCGATATGATGGCTGTTATCGCCATATAGGGTCTCGACGTGCAGAGTCACGCCGGCGTTGATGGCGAAGGCCTGGAACCACTCGCGCACCAGCTCGGTATCGAACTCGCCGATCTTGTCGCGGGGGAAGTCGGCCTTGAAGACCAGGAACGGGCGGCCCGAAATGTCGATGACCACGCGCGTCAGCGTCTCGTCCATCGGCATGTACNTACACGCCGGCATAGCGGGTGATGCCCGCCATGTTGCCGAGCGCCTGCTTGACCGCCTGGCCGAGCGCGATGCCGGTGTCTTCGGTGGTATGGTGATAATCAATGTGCAGGTCGCCCACCGCCTTGACCGTGAGGTCGATGCGGGAATGGCGGGCGAGAAGATCGAGCATATGGTCGAAAAAGCCGATGCCGGTCGCGATCTTGGCCACGCCGGTGCCATCGAGGTTCACGGAGACCTCGATGTCGGTTTCCTTGGTCTTGCGCTTGATCGTCGCGGTGCGCATTGAAAGCTTTCGCTGTGGTTCGGTCCGAAAACGCCAGTCTCTTAACAGCCAAATGACACCTTCGCTACTGCGGGAACGGCCGGCCGGGCCTCTACTTCTGCCTATGGTGAGCGAAATTCGGCCCGGAACGGCCCGTTGTGCCCCAGCGCTCGACCCCCTAAATCAGGCCGGACAACGAGGTATTTCATGCAGGATTCCCAGAACAGCTCGCCGGGCTGGCACGGCACCACGATTTTGACCGTCCGCAAGGGCGGCAAGGTGGTGGTCGGCGGCGACGGCCAGGTCTCGATCGGCCAGACCGTGATCAAGTCCAACGCCAAGAAGGTCCGCAAGCTCGGCAAGGGCGACGTGATCGGCGGCTTCGCCGGTGCCACCGCCGACGCCTTCACGCTGTTTGAGCGGCTGGAGAGCAAGCTCGAGCAATATCCGGGGCAGCTGACCCGGGCGGCCGTGGAGCTCGCCAAGGACTGGCGCACCGACCGCTATCTGCGGCGCCTGGAGGCCATGATGATCGTGGCCGACAAGGACGTCTCCCTGGTGCTGACGGGCACCGGCGACGTGCTCGAGCCCGAGGCCGGAGTGATGGCGATCGGCTCCGGCGGCAATTACGCGCTGGCGGCCGCCCGCGCCCTGCTCGATACCGATAAGGACGCCGAGACCATCGTCCGCCGCTCCCTCGACATCGCCGCCGACATCTGCGTCTACACCAACCGCAACCTGACCATAGAGAGCCTGCCGAGCGGCTAGGGCAGACCGAACAGGACATGGCGCCCGCCTACACCTTCCGCCCGTTGAGCACGGCCGACCTGCCGCTGATCCGGCAGTGGCTGGGCGAAGCCCATGTGCGGGAATGGTGGGGCGATCCGGAAGAGCAGCTTGCACTCGTCAGCGGCGACCTCACTGAACCGGCGATGGACCAGTTCATCGTGTTGGCTGGCAGCCGGCCCTTCGGCTATCTTCAGTGCTATCGCCTGACCGCCTGGAATACGGGCTTCGGGCCGCAACCGGAGGGCACGCGTGGCATCGACCAGTTCATCGGCGACAGCGACATGATCGGGCGCGGCCATGGCTCGGCGTTGATCCGCCAGTTCGTCGATGAGTGCTTCCGGCAGGGACTGCCGCGCATGGTCACCGATCCCGACCCGCTCAATGTGCGGGCCCTGCGCGCTTACGAGAAGGCCGGCTTCGTCCGCCTGCGCTTGGTCGAGACGCCGGACGGGGCGGCGTCGTTGATGGTACGCGAGCCATGACGCTGGTCCAGGCGCGCGAGAGCAAGGTCGCATTTCCGCCGCTCGGCTGGGCCGGCCTCGTGCTGCTGCTGCTGGCGCTGCAAGCGGCGATCCTGTTCGCGATGGGGCGCGTGCCGATCTGCAGCTGCGGCTATGTCAAGCTCTGGCATGGCGTGGTGAACAGCTCGGAGAATTCCCAGCACATCGCCGACTGGTACAGTTTCTCGCACGTGCTGCACGGCTTCCTGTTCTACGGCCTGACCTGGTTGCTGTTCGCGCGGCTGCCGTTCCTGCCGCTCTCATGGCCGGCTCGGCTGATCATCGCCATGCTGATCGAGGGCGCCTGGGAGATCGTCGAGAACTCGCCCTTCATCATCGAGCGCTACCGCGCCGGCACGATCTCGCTGGATTATTACGGCGACAGCATCGTCAATTCGGTGTCGGACAATCTGGCCATGATGCTCGGGTTCCTCGTCGCGCGCGTGTTGCCGGTATCTGCGACTGTCCTGCTTGGCCTCGCCTTCGAGATCATGCTGGCGCTCCATATTCGCGACAATCTGACGCTGAATATCCTGATGCTGATCCATCCGATCGAGGCCGTGAAACAATGGCAGTCGGGCCCGCCGATCATCTGATCGCTGAAAAAAGCCGCTTGTCCCGGCCCGCATCTGACCCTAGCTAAGGTGCCATGACAGACTTCTCTCCCCGCGAAATCGTTTCCGAACTCGACCGTTTCATCGTCGGCCAGGGCGACGCCAAGCGCGCCGTCTCGATCGCGTTGCGCAACCGCTGGCGGCGGCAGCAGCTCGAGGGCTCCTTGCGCGAGGAGGTGCTGCCGAAGAACATCTTGATGATCGGCCCCACCGGCGTCGGCAAAACGGAGATCGCGCGGCGATTGGCGAAACTCGCGAATGCGCCGTTCCTGAAGGTGGAAGCGACGAAGTTCACCGAGGTCGGCTATGTCGGCCGAGACGTCGAGCAGATCGTGCGCGATCTCGTCGAGGTCGCGATCGCCCAGGTCCGCGAGAGGAAGCGCAAGGACGTGCAGGCGCGGGCCCAGCTCGCCGCCGAAGAGCGCGTGCTCGATGCGCTGGTCGGCGCCAATGCGAGCTCGGCGACACGGGAATCCTTCCGCAAGAAGCTGCGCGCCGGCGAGCTCAACGACAAGGAAATCGAGATCGAGACGCAATCGTCCGGCGGCGGCATGCCGATGTTCGAGATCCCGGGCATGCCGGGCGCGCAGATGGGCGCGATCTCGATCGGCGATATCTTTGGCAAGCTCGGCGGCCGCAGCAAGACGCGGCGGCTGACCGTGGAAGGCTCGCACGAGATCCTCGTCAACGAGGAATCCGACAAGCTGCTGGACACCGAGCAGCTGACGCTGGAGGCGATCAGCGCGGTCGAGAACAACGGCATCGTGTTCCTCGACGAGATCGACAAGATCTGCGCCCGCGACGGCCGCGTCGGCGGCGACGTCTCGCGCGAGGGCGTGCAGCGCGATCTGCTGCCGCTGATCGAGGGCACCACGGTCTCGACCAAGCACGGCGCGGTCAAAACCGACCACATCCTGTTCATCGCCTCCGGCGCTTTCCATGTCGCAAAGCCGTCCGACTTGTTGCCGGAATTACAGGGCCGCCTGCCGATCCGCGTCGAGCTGCAGGCGCTGACGCGCGACGACATGCGGCGCATCCTGACCGAGCCCGAGGCCTCGCTGATCAAGCAATATGTCGCGCTGATGCAGACCGAGGGCGTGACGCTCGACATCACCGACAGCGCCATCGACGCGCTGGCCGACGTCGCGGTGGCCGTCAACTCCACCGTCGAGAACATCGGCGCGCGGCGGCTCCAGACCGTGATGGAGCGGGTGCTGGACGAGATCTCCTTCACCGCCCCCGACCGCAACGGCGAGACCATCAAGGTCGACGCCGACTACGTACAGAAACACGTCGGCGACCTCGCCAAGAACGCGGATCTGAGCCGGTTCATTTTGTAGTTTTTTGAAGGTCGGCTATCTATCCGTCGTCCCGGCCTGGTGCGCAATTGCGCACCAGGCCGGGGACGACGGCGGAGTTTGACGCGCCGCAGGTGCCACGTGCCCGCTAGTCTCGGCCAAAACCCCTGGCGCCTGCTGCTCGCAATCGACGCCGCAATCATCGGCGGCGTCCTCATTCACAAGATCCGCTGCCGCCTTACGTTCCCTATATCCACCTCCTCGTCGACTATCATTTCGGCTTCATCAAGCGCGCGTTGATCGGGGCGGTTATCGCGCTGTTCACCGACAAGGTGCCGGTCTGGCTGGTGTTCGCGCTCGGCGGCGCGACATGGCTGGTGACGCTGGGGCTCTACGCAAAACTGGTCCAGAGGACCTTCGGCTTCACCCCGAAGACGCTGCCGCTGTTCGTCTTCATCGCGGGCTCGTCGTTCTTCCTGAAGAATTTCATGCACACGCTCGGCCATTTCGACATCTATGGCTGCGCGCTGGCGATTGTCCTGCTGCTGATGCCGGCGGGTTCATTGCCGTTCGTAGCTTTGGCTGCGCTGTTCGCGATCGTGCGTCGGAATCGTTCGGCCGTTTTAGCTGTGCATGATCCGATCGGAAAACCGGTACCAACTTTTCCGGATCGAACTCGCTAAACCCTCGCCCGCCTGATCCGCACGTACAGCGCGCCCTCGCCGCCATGGCCGATATGGGCGGTCTCGAAGCCCACCACGAACGCGCGGAATTCCGGCAGGCTCAGCCATTCCGGCACCTGGCGGCGGAGAACGCCGCTTTCGCCGCCGCTGCGTCCCTTGCCGGTGATGACGAGCACGAAGGTCAGGCCGTCGTGATGGGCGCGGTGCAGGAAGCCGGTCAACGCGCGGTGGGCGCGCATCTGGGTCATGCCGTGCAGGTCGAGCCGCGCCTCGATCTCGCTGCGGCCGCGCGACAGTTTCGTGCGCTCGCGCTTGCCGAGCGGCGCCAAAGGCGGAACAGACGGCTTGGCCATGCGCGGCCCCGGTGCTGCAGCAACCGGCCTTGCCGCTGGCGAAATCCGAGTCGCCTGGGGTGCCACGGGCGATGGCCCGGCAGGCGGCGCGGCAGGCGCCTTGGCCACGCGATGCTTCCTGAGCGGCTTGACCTGCTTTGCGACCGTATCCCACAGCACGCGCTCTTCCTCGCTCAGCGCGCGGCGGCGCGGCGAGGGGCGAGGCTCCAGCACGGGCGGACGGGACGATCGCTTCATTGCTGCCGATGGGGACGATTCTTCACGGGCCGCCGCGGCTCGGGGGCAGGCTCGATCGCGGGACGCGGCACCGGTAGCGGGACGGGGCCGGCGATGGCAACCGTTTCGTTCTTGGCTTGCGGCGTGGCGGCAGCAGGCGTGCCCGTCTTGGCGGGATCAGTCTGCGGAAACAGTTTCGCGATTTTCTCCGAGGGACGCGGATCCGGTACCGGCAGCCGTGCGGCACGCGTCGCAGGATCGAGGCTCTTCGGCACCAGCATGACAAAGTGCATGGGATGGCGCAGCCGGCCGGAGACGCGGCCTGCATCCGCACCAGCACCGAAATAGAGATCGGCGCGCGCAGGTCCAATAATCGCCGAGCCGGTGTCCTGCGCGATCATCAGGCGATGGAACGGCGTCTTGGAGCGTTCGGACTCGATCGGCAGCTCGCCCTCGATGAAGAACGGTGTGCCATAGACATGCAGCGATTTGTCGACCGCGATCGAGCGTCCCGCGGTCAGCGGAATGCCTTGCGCGCCCACCGCCTCGTCCTTGTCGGAGAGGTTGACCTCGCGGAAGAAGATGTAGGCGCGGTTCTGGCGGCGCAGCTCCTTGGCGCCATCAGGATTCTGCGCCATCCACTCCCTGATCTTCTGCATCGACATCTCTTCCTTCGGAATGATGCCGCGCTCGATCAGGATGCGTCCCACCGCCGTGTAGGGATAGCCGTTATAGGCGTCGTAATTGAGCCGGAGCATGGTGCCGTCGTCGAACTTGATCCGCGCCGAGCCCTGGATCTGCGCGAACAACAGATCGGTCGGGTCCTTCAGCCAGGCGATCTCGAGACCACGGCCGGCGATCTTGCCGTCCTCGATCTCGCCGCGGTCGTAATAGGGCACCAGCTTGCGGCGGCCGATCTTGCGGTAGACCGGGCCCTTGTTGGGCAGGCTGACGGCGTCCTGCTTGTAGCCGCGCACGAACAGGTTCGAGGGCCGGCGATAGACCGGGACATTGAAGACGTCGGTCTGCGTGCGCGATCCCTCCAGCACCGGTTCGTAATAGCCGGTGACGAAACCATCTGGCTCTCCTAAGCGGGAGATACGCAGGGCTGCGAAATTCTCCTCGAAGAAGGTCTTTGCCTTGGCGTCGTCGCTGAGCTCGAGCGATTTGGCGACACGACAGGGCTCGCTTAGCGATGCCCCCAGCGCTTTCGGCTCGGGCGCGCCGGTCTGTGCGCTGATCGACTTGCAGCTGGCGCGAAACGTCCTGTAGGCGGCGAGATGATTGTCGTCGCCCCAGCCCTTCACATCAGTCCAGGCCAGCGGCAGATATTGCGCGCCTGAGATCTCGAACGGCAGCGGGAGCTGCGGATAGGGCAAGGCCCGCGGCGGGGCGGCTGCCAATTGCGGCGCGTGGTGATGATGGCTGCGATAGTGCCGCCGCGCCGCCTCGGCGCCGAGCGAAAACGTCGACAGCACGACGGCACCCGCGCAGAACGCCGTCGCGCTGTTCTTCAGGAAGAGTTTAATTCGCGCTTCCGGTGCCAACCAGCTTCCAGTTCGGATCGCGAGAGGTGGTGTCGCGGGCGAAAGTCCAGATATCGGTGATGTCGGCAACCGTGTCGGCGCTGCCGTCGACGATGTTGCCGGCCTTGTCGCGGGTGGCCGAGATCATCTGCGAGACGAAGCGCACGGTGAGCTGTGCGGTCCGGTCGCGCAACTCGGCACCGACGAGTTCGGCCTTGTCGATCGAGACGAAGCGCGTCTCGGTCTTCTGCTCGTTCTTCTCGCGCTCCTTGATCGCGGCGTCGAAGCTTTCATAGACCTCCGACGACAAGAGATCGCGCAGCGCGCGGCGATCGCCATTGGCGAAGGCCAGCACGATCATCTCATAGGCGCCGCGGGCACCCGAGATGAAATGGCGCGGATCGAAGGTGGAGTCTCTCTCGACGATGGCATCGAGACCCTGGGCGAGTGCCGTGCCCGGTTCAGTCAGACCCTTCCAGCGGTCGCTGAGCGCGGCCGGCTCTGCCGTCGGCGCCAGCGGGGCCTGGTCGATCACCTTGCCCGGCATGGTCACGACGTTCTTGTCCTGTGCACCCCCCAGCGCATTGCGGGCGGCCGTGTGATCGAACGGCGGCCGTTCGTTGCCCGTGCGCTGCCCCAGCACGCTGCGCAGCCTCAGGAAGATAAAGACCGCCAGCGCCAGGAAGATGATGGTGTAGATGTCCACGTCGTATTCGCTTTCTGGTCTTTGCTCTGGGTCTTCGCTTCGGGGTCGTTGCCGGGAAAATCAATCCGGCCAGTAGACCGTTCCATACGGGAACGGCAAGTCTACATCACCATTTTAGGTCCGCGCGTCTGGTCCGTGGGATGTAGGCACGAAATCTTGCCCGGCCAATGGCGCCTTTTGGCACAGCGGCGAGTGTAGCGCGTTTTATGCTTAAGGGGAAACCCGATCCTGGCTGGAAATCGCGTATCTTCAATCGTTTAAGGCGCGATTTCGGCGAAAGGCCGCCCCAAGGGTCACAGTTGCGGGCACGGTCTGGATTCCCCGTTTGAGACCGTTCGTCCTTGTGGAACGAGGCGGCCCTATGTTAGCCAACCGCCGCGAAATTCAGCCCCCAATCGGGTAAGGAGACACTTCTATGACCAACGGTAACGGCACCCCTCCCGAGGCGGCCCAGGCTCCCCAGCTCAACGTTCTGGCGCAATATACCAAGGACCTGTCGTTCGAAAATCCGAATGCGCCGAGCTCGCTCCAGCAGCAGGGCCAGCCGCCCCAGATCAACATCCAGATCAATGTCGGCGCCAATAACCTCAGCGAGCAAGAGTTCGAGGTGACCCTGTCGGTCGAGGGCAAGGCCGAGACCGCCGGCAAGGTCATGTTCTCGTTCGAGCTCGCCTATGCCGGCGTGTTCCGGATCGTCAACGTGCCCAAGGAGAACCTGCACCCGCTGGTCATGATCGAGTGCCCGCGCCTGCTGTTCCCCTTCGCCCGCGAGATCATTGCCACCGCCGTGCGCGACGGCGGGTTCCCCCCGCTGATGCTGGACCCCGTCGATTTCGTCGGTCTCTATCGCCAGAACATGGAACGGCAGATGGCCGCCCAGGGTGGCCAGACCGGCCAGGCTTAACCGGCCGGAGGAGCGACTGGAGCGGCGAGATACTCGTTCCAGATCGCCTTTTCGCCCATCGTTGCGATGAAGGCGCGATGGGCCTCCCGCTCGGCATCCGAAACCCGCGGCGCGAGCGGCACTGACCGCTGCCGCCGCGGCGCATCGCCGGCGGAATTGACGCGAATTTCTTCGCGCTCCGAAGCCAGCAGCAATTGCGACTGCCGCGCTCCCACCAGATCGACATAGACTTCCGCAAGCAGTTCTGCGTCGAGCAGAGCGCCGTGCTTGGTGCGGTGTGAATTGTCGATCGCATAGCGCGAACAGAGATCGTCGAGCCGGTTGGACACGCCGGGATGCTTGCGCCGCGCCAGCAGCAGCGTATCGACCAGCCGCTCGCGCGGCACTGCGGGACGCTTGATCCGGTCGAGCTCGGCATTGATGAAGCTGATGTCGAACGAGGCGTTGTGGATCACCAGCGGCGCATCGCCGATGAACTCCAGAAACGCATCGACGACTTCGTGGAACAGCGGCTTGGTCGAGAGAAACTCGGCCGACAGCCCGTGCACGGCGAAGGCTTCCGCCGGCATGTCCCGTTCGGGGTTGATATAGACGTGATAGGTCTGTCCCGTCGGCATGCGGTTGAAAATCTCGACGCAGCCGATTTCGACCAATCGATCGCCGCGGAGCGGATCGAGGCCGGTGGTTTCGGTATCGAGAACGATTTCGCGCATGATTTTGGGATGCCGTTTAGAAGCGGCGAATCAGGCCCGCCGCTGCGGCATCTTAACGACCTCGGCCAGGATGTGCGCGATTTGGGCGCGCACCGGTTCAAGTCCGTGCGAGGTATCCACCACGAAATCGGCGCGGCTGCGCTTCTCGGCATCCGGCGTCTGCTTGGCGATGATGGCATCGAGCTTCGCCGCGTCCATCGTGCCGCGCGCCAGCACCCGCTCGCGCTGCAGTTCCGGCGAGGTCGAGACGACGACGACGGCATCGACCCGCTTCTCGCCGCCGGTTTCGAACAGCAGCGGGATGTCCAGCACCACGACCGGCGCCTTGGCGGCCTCCGCATCGGCGAAGAACTTCTGCCGGGATGCGCCGAGCATCGGGTGGACGATCTGCTCGAGCTGCTTGATCGCGGCGGGATCGTGCACCACGCGCGCCGACAGTTTTGTTCGGTCCACCTTGCCGTTGACGGTAGTACCGGGGAAGGCGGCCTCGATCGCCGGTGCGGCTTCGCCCTCATAGAGCTGATGCACGGCGGCATCCGCGTCGTAGACGGGCACGCCGGCCTCCGCGAACAATTTCGCGGTGGTGGATTTGCCCATCCCGATCGAGCCGGTCAGTCCCAGGATCCGCATCAGCGCCCAGCCTTCTCTCGCATCTACACCGCAATTAGCTGCTGGCTCCGCAGAAACGCAAGCAGCGGCAATAGCGGCAGGCCGAGAATGGTGAAGTGGTCGCCCTCGATGCGCTCGAACAGATGGATGCCGAGGCCCTCGAGCTGGTAGGCCCCGACGCTTCTGGTCACGGCATCGCCGGCGGCGTCGAGATAGGCCGGAAGCTCGGCTTCGCTCATCGGCCGCATGGTCATGCGCGCCACCGAGACGTCCTCGAAAACGATCGTGCCGTCACGGGCCACGGCCACGGCGGAATTCAGCTCGTGGCTGTTGCCGGCGAGATCGCGC
This sequence comes from Bradyrhizobium sacchari, assembly GCF_002068095.1. GTDB lineage: Bacteria > Pseudomonadota > Alphaproteobacteria > Rhizobiales > Xanthobacteraceae > Bradyrhizobium > Bradyrhizobium sacchari. Next base: position 833,154 of record NZ_LWIG01000001.1, read on the forward strand.
AGCTGCGCCAGCGCCTGTGCGCGGCCGGTGGGCTTGTTGAAGAGACGGCTCCCGAGCGCCAGCGTCTGATCGGCGCCGATCACGTAACTTCCGGGACGATCGGCGGAGACCGCCTTGGCCTTTTCGCGGGCCAGGAGCAGCGCGATCTCGCGCGGATCGCTGAGATTGGAACTCGCCTGGATGCCGCGCTCGTCGATATCAGCCGTGACCGCCTCGAATGCGAGCCCGGCATTGGCCAGCAGCATTTTTCGCGCACTGCTTTGCGAGGCCAGAACCAGCGGAGATGTGCCGCGCCACAGAGCCATTGTGGAGACTATTCCGGCGGCCGGTTGCGCTGGCGATCGCTGTAGAGCTTCATGATCGCCGCGGCGGTTTCCTCGATCGAGCGCCGCGTGACGTCCAGCAGCGGCCAGTCATGCTTGGCGCTCAGCTTGCGGGCGAACGCGACCTCCTCGGTCACCGACTGCTTGTCGGTATAGGTGTCGCTGCCGGATTCGGCGCCCATCGAGAGCAGGCGGTTCTGGCGGATCTGGATCAGGCGTTCCGGCGTCGCATGCAGGCTCACCACCAGCGGCCGCGTCAGCGTCTCCAGTTGGGCCGGCACGGGAATGCCGGGCACCAGCGGCACGTTGGCGGTGCGGATGCCGCGATTGGCGAGATAGATCGATGTCGGCGTCTTCGAGGTGCGGGACACACCGACCAGAACCACGTCGGCGTCGTCGAGACCTTCGACATGCTGACCGTCGTCATGGATCATCGTGTAGTTAAGTGCGTCGATGCGCTTGAAATATTCCGCGTTGAGCACGTGCTGGGCGCCGACGCGGCCCGTGGTCGCAGCGCCAAGATAAGCCTCGAACAGCTGCATCACCGGCCCGATGATCGAGAGGCTCGGAACATTGATCTGCTTGCACTTGTCCTCGAGCCTGGCGACGAGGTCCTTCTCGAGCAGCGTGAACAGCACGATCCCCGGCGCTTCCTCGATCTCGTCGAGCACCCGGTCGAGCTGCTTCTGGCTCCGCACCAAGGGATAGACATGCTCGACCGGCGTCACGTTCGCATATTGCGCGGCGACCGCGCGTGCGACGGTGATCAGCGTCTCGCCGGTGGAGTCGGAGACCAGGTGAAGATGGAAATAATTGTTCGAGGTCGGCACAAAAACTCTTGGGATGAGGGCGGGGCGGTTTGTGGATTTCTGTGGAGCTTAACCCCTCGGAAAGGGTTGCGCGACACCAGGGACGGGACAAGTGCCAATTTTCTTCACACCGCTGCCCGCCAGAACAAGTCCAACGCCTCACGATGCGGGAAGCGGGATTGCGCGGACAACCACCTTGATAAGCTGCCGACAGGCGCACGCAAGCCTTTGAGTCCGGACGGCTTATCGGAACCGGCCCAGCCAGCGCAGGATATGTTGATGGATGTGAACAAGCGTGCGCGAACTGGCGGACGGAATTGCGTGAGTCCAATCCACGGTCACTCAGACTCAAACCTTAAGAATCTAAGATTCTAGATTTGAGGAAGGCAATACGGACGGATATGTGTGCAGGGTGAGACCTTAACGAGTTCTTACTATCCCCAGCCCCTTTCGCGGGGCAGCAATCCGGGCCGCGAAAATGTTCGAAGACGTCTATCTCTGGATCAAGGCGCTGCATGTGATCGCCGTCATCTCCTGGATGGCGGGCATGCTCTATCTGCCGCGGCTGTTCGTCTATCACTGCGACGCCGAGATCGGCTCGAAACAGTCGGAGACGTTCAAGGTCATGGAGCGCCGGCTGTTCAAGGCGATCATCAATCCCGCCATGATCGTGACCTGGCTCGCCGGCCTGTTTCTCGCCTGGTCCGGCCATTGGTTCTCGTTCGGCTGGCTGCACGTAAAACTGGCACTGGTCCTGGCGCTGTCGGCGGTCCACGGCTTTTTTTCGCGCTGGCTGAAGGACTTCGCTGCCGACCGGCGTCCGCGGAGCCAGAAATTCTATCGGATTATCAATGAGGTGCCGACCGTCCTGATGATTCTCATCGTCGTCATGGTGATCGTGAAGCCGTTCTAGGCAGGCCCCGCGCGGAATCGCTCAGCGCTTCGGCTTGCGGAGCCGGGAGCGATTTTCTATATTATCGATATCCCACCCAACGCAGGCGGATGTGGTTGTGTCTGAGCTTTCCAGAGGCCGGACACCGCATCAGGTTTGAAGCCTCACCGGCACTCTCCTTGCCAGACCTGCGGACCTAATCTTCTCACGTCCGCATTTCAGAGCCTCCTCGCACCCCCTCCCTAAGGTTACCCCACAGGACCACCCCAATGCGGGAAATTAAACTCCAGGACCTCAAGTCGAAGACCCCGGCCGAGCTGGTCTCGTTCGCGGAAGAGAACGGGGTCGAGAATGCCAGCACCATGCGCAAGCAGGAGCTGCTGTTCGCAATCCTCAAGCAGCTGTCGCTCGCCGAGACCGACATCGTCGGCGAAGGCGTCGTCGAGGTGCTCTCCGACGGTTTCGGCTTCCTCCGCTCGCCCGATGCCAATTATCTGCCGGGCCCTGATGACATCTACGTTTCGCCCTCGCAGATCCGCCGTTTCGGCCTGCGCACCGGCGACACCATCGAAGGCCACATCCGCAGCCCGAAAGAGGGCGAACGCTATTTCGCGCTGCTGAAGGTCAACACGCTCAATTTCGAGGACCCGGAAAAGGCCAAGCACAAGGTCAATTTCGACAATCTCACGCCGCTGTTTCCGAATCAGCGTTTCCGCATGGAAATCGACGATCCGACGCGGAAAGACTTGTCTGCACGCGTGATCGACATCGTCGCCCCGATCGGCAAGGGCCAGCGTGCGCTGATCGTGGCGCCGCCGCGCACGGGTAAGACCGTGCTGATGCAGAACATCGCGCATTCGATCACGCACAATCATCCCGAATGCTATCTGATCGTGCTCTTGATCGACGAGCGTCCAGAAGAAGTCACCGACATGCAGCGCTCGGTGAAGGGCGAGGTCGTGTCTTCGACCTTCGACGAGCCGGCGGTGCGCCACGTCCAGGTCGCCGAGATGGTGATCGAGAAGGCCAAGCGCCTGGTCGAGCACGGCCGCGACGTCGTGATCCTGCTCGATTCGATCACCCGCCTCGGCCGCGCCTACAACACCGTGGTGCCGTCATCGGGCAAGGTGCTGACCGGCGGTGTGGACGCCAACGCGCTGCAACGCCCGAAGCGCTTCTTCGGTGCCGCCCGCAACATCGAGGAGGGCGGCTCGCTGACCATCATCGCGACCGCGCTGGTCGATACCGGCAGCCGCATGGACGAAGTCATCTTCGAAGAGTTCAAGGGCACCGGTAACTCGGAGCTGATCCTCGACCGCAAGGTCTCGGACAAACGCACCTTCCCGGCGATCGACATCTCGCGCTCCGGCACTCGCAAGGAGGAGCTCATCACCGATCCGCAGGTGCTCAAGAAGATGTACGTGCTCCGCCGCATCCTCAATCCGATGGGCACGATGGACGCGATCGACTTCCTGCTCGACAAGCTGCGCTCGACCAAGAGCAATTCGGAGTTCTTCGACTCCATGAACACCTGAGTGCAGTGCAGCAAGGGATCAGAGGGCGCCTTCGGGCGCCCTTTTTGTTGCGCAGCTTTGCTGCAGCGATTTCGCAGCACGAATGGCGCCGCGCAGGTTGGTTGCTCTACTCCACTAACGTGTTGATGTATCAAACTAATAATGGAATTCGGCTTGGCCGAACTCTTTGCCGAAGGGCCATTCCTGCAGCACGAATGCTGATATATATTGCAATGCAATAAGTGACTTGCTGCAAGATTTGCTGCAGCAAAATCCATCCGCCGCGCGGCGTGAAAACGGATATTTGCCTTTTCACTGGCAGCCGCACAAATAGGCCATGCATCCGCGAGACCAGACCATTTTTGCGCTGTCATCCGGCCGGGCCCCCAGCGCGATTGCAGTGGTGCGCGTGTCGGGCACGCAGGCCGGCTTGGCGCTGACGACGCTCGCGGGCAGACTGCCGGCGCCGCGGCAGGCGAGCCGCAGGCTGCTCCGGGACGGCTCCGGCCAGCCGATCGACGATGCGGTCGTGCTCTGGTTTCCAGGGCCGGGCAGTGCGACCGGCGAGGACATTGCCGAATTTCACGTCCATGGCGGCCGCGCGGTGCTGTCGGCCGTCCTCGCCGCTATTTCTTTTATTCCGAATACGCGCGCGGCGGAGCCCGGCGAATTCACCCGGCGCGCCTTTGAGAACGGCAAGCTCGACCTCACCGAGGCCGAGGGTCTCGACGATCTCATACACGCCGACACCGACCGGCAGCGTCGCCAGGCGCTGCGCCAGTTGCAGGGCCTGCTCGGCGACCGCGCGCGCGACTGGCGTGAGCGCATCATCGCGGCCTCGGCGCTGATCGAGGCCGGCATCGATTTTTCCGATGAGGGTGACGTGCCGGCGGAGCTGCGGGCGCCGGCGGTGAAGGCGATCGAGGCGCTTCACAACGAAATCGTGAAAGTCCTTGTGGCACAGGGACATTCCGAACGCCTGCGCGACGGCCTCGTGGTTGCGATCGCGGGCGAGCCGAATGTCGGCAAGTCGACGCTGATGAATCAGCTCGCGCGCCGCGAGGTCGCGATCGTCTCGCCGCATGCCGGCACGACGCGTGACGTGATCGAGGTGCAGCTCGATCTCGACGGCTATCCGGTCACTGTCATCGACACCGCCGGCATTCGCGAGACCGATGACCCGGTCGAGCAGGAAGGCGTGCGCCGCGCGCGCGCGCGAGCCGAGGACGCCGATCTCGTGCTGTGGCTGGTGGAGGGCGGGAGCGCCGTTGACCCGGACGGAAGATCGTCGCTGTGGACGTCCGGCGACGGAGGCGATCGATCCGGCAGCTCGGTCTGGATCGTGCGCAACAAGATCGACCTTGCCGGGCCTGGGGGAGCGGGGCCGGCAGGCGAGTTCGGGATCTCGGCCAGCCGCGGCGACGGCATCCCTGAGCTGGTCGATGCCCTCGTGGCCTTCGCCGCCAGTTTCTTCGGGACGACCGAGGGCGCCCTGGTGACCCGGACCCGGCAGCGCGATTTGTTGCGCCAGGCCGCAGACAGCTTGCGCCGGAGTCTGGACCTTGTAGAAGAGGGCGAAGAGCTGGCCGCCGAAGAGCTACGTGCGGCCGCCTATGCCCTGGGCCGGCTGTTGGGCCGGGTGGATGTCGAAGACGTCCTCGGGGCCATATTCCAGAAATTCTGCATCGGAAAGTAGAGCTAGTTCTTCAATGTAGAACTAGGCCTTGTTCCATTCCTTGCGTTTCGCGTGAAACAGCGCCTGGAATGATTCCGGCGCGTCCCGCTATGAGCTCTCGTTGTTTCACGTGAAACTCCCACGGCGCCTGCCAACCTGTCTCGGCCGCCCGCTGGGTATCCAGCATCGCTTCACAGGAGTAAGGATTGAGGCCGGCGGCCGCGCCTCGTCATTGCGAGGAGCCCTTGCGACGAAGCAATCCAGGCTGCCTCTGCGAGGGATTCTGGATTGCTTCGCTTCGCTCGCAATGACGGAGGAGGGGCCGTTGCTATTGGCCCCGCTCTACCGCGTTGAAAGCAGCGTCGAGTTCGGCAGGTATCCCTTCCTGTTCCCTCCCATTTCGTTTCACGTGAAACACCTGCGTCTTCAACGCCGGTTCTACTGTGCATGGGGTTGTTTTCGCGAAATGCATCGCGCTCTCGGCCGCCTGTTTCACGTGAAACGCCGCCTAACCCAGTTTCTACTTCCGGCTTTTTCCGCTCTGGGATAGAAGTCGGCTCATGCGAACAGAGCGAGAGAGTTTCGACGTCATCGTGATTGGCGGCGGCCACGCCGGCTGTGAAGCCGCGGCCGCCGCTGCCCGGATGGGTGCTGTGACCGCTCTGGTGACGCACCGTTTCTCGACGGTCGGCGCGATGTCCTGCAATCCCGCCATCGGTGGCCTCGGCAAGGGTCATCTGGTCCGCGAAGTCGACGCGCTCGACGGTCTGATGGGACGTGTGGGCGATGCCGGCGGCATCCAGTTTCGCGTTCTCAACCGCCGCAAGGGTCCCGCTGTGCGCGGTCCCCGAGCCCAGGCGGACCGAAAACTCTATGCGGCGGCGATGCAGGCGGCGATCCGCCAGACCGACGGTCTCTCCGTGATCGAAGGCGAGGCCGATGAGCTGATCGTCGTCGATGGCAGGGTCACCGGACTGCGTCTGGCCGACGGCCGGGAGCTACGGGCAGGGGCCGTTGTCGTCACCACCGGCACCTTCCTACGCGGTCTGATCCATCTCGGTGAGCAGAACTGGCCCGCGGGACGGGTTGGAGAGGCGCCCGCAATGGGCCTTTCCAGCGCCTTCGAGCGGGCCGGCTTCACCCTCGGACGGCTCAAGACCGGCACGCCGCCGCGTCTGGACGGCACCACGATCGACTGGTCCGCGGTCGAGATGCAGCCTGGAGACGAGCCGCCGGAGCCGTTTTCGGTCATGACCGAGCGCATCACGACCCCACAGATTCAGTGCGGCATCACCCGGACCACGTCCGCGACCCATGAGGTGATCCGGGCCAATGTCCATCGCTCCCCGATGTACTCTGGCCAGATCAAGAGCTCCGGTCCCCGCTATTGCCCGTCGATCGAGGACAAGATCGTCCGCTTCGGCGACCGCGACGGCCACCAGATCTTCCTGGAGCCGGAGGGGCTCGACGACAGCACCGTCTATCCCAATGGCATCTCCACCTCGCTGCCGGAGGAGGTCCAGCTCGCGATCCTCGCCAGCATTCCCGGGCTGGAGCGGGTGAAGATGGTACGGCCGGGCTACGCCATCGAATACGACCACATCGATCCCCGCGAGCTCGATCCGACCCTGCAGACCAAGCGCCTTCGTGGTCTCTTCCTCGCCGGACAGATCAATGGCACCACTGGATATGAAGAAGCCGCCGGGCAGGGTATCGTGGCGGGCCTGAACGCTGCACTCTCCGCCAGTGGAGCCGCTCTGACGGTGTTTGATCGTGCCGATGGCTATCTCGGCGTGATGATCGACGACCTCGTCACCCGCGGCATCAGTGAGCCCTATCGGATGTTCACCTCCAGGGCCGAGTACCGGCTGACGCTGCGGGCGGACAATGCCGACCAGCGCCTGAGCGAGAAGGGCATTGCGCTCGGATGCGTCGGCAGCGCCCGCGCCCGGCATCACCGCGCCAAGATGGACGCCCTGAACGCCGCCCGGACGCTGTCGAAGTCGCTGACCATCACTCCGAATGAAGCGATCAAGCGCGGGCTGTCCCTGAACCGGGACGGCCAGCGCCGCTCGGCCTTCGAGCTGATGGCCTATCCGGAGATCGGCTGGAGCCAGGTCCGCGCGATCTGGCCGGAGCTGTCCAGCATCGATCCGGTCATCGCCACCCATCTCGAGATCGACGCCAAATACGACGTCTACCTGGAGCGCCAGAGCGCCGACGTCGAAGCCTTCCGGCGCGATGAGGGGATGGTGCTGTCGGATGTGGACTATAGCCTCGTCCCAGGTCTCTCCAACGAAGTTCGTGCCAAGCTGGAGAAGGCACGGCCGTTCACCGTCGGCCAGGCCGGCCGCATCGACGGCATGACGCCCGCGGCGCTCGGCATCCTCGCGGCCTATCTGCGCCGAGAGGCTCGAAAGACTTCCAAGGCAATCGCATAGGCGTTTCACGTGAAACAGCGCGGACCGGGCGGGGACAGGCCGCTATCGCGACGACCCGGAGCGGGGGGCGCGGGTCGTCGATCCGAACCGGCGCCGGCCCGACGGAAGATCGACAAGGCCAGTGCCAACGATCAGGCACTCGACTCCATCATCGCCGCCGACAAACGCGAGGCGCTGAAGCTCGCGCCCGTTTCACGTGAAACCGAGGACCGGCTCGATCGCTACATCGCGCTGCTGCGGGAGTGGCAGGCCAAGACCAATCTGGTCGCGCCCTCGACCCTGCCAAACCTCTGGACCCGGCACATCGCCGATTCGCTCCAGCTCGTCGATCTCGCGTCGACCGCACGGCGCTGGGCCGACCTCGGCAGCGGCGGCGGCTTTCCTGGCGTCGTGCTCGCCTGCGCCATGGCTGGGAGGCCGGGCGCCAGCGTCCATCTCGTCGAGCGAATCGCCAAGAAGGCGGCCTTCCTGCGTGAAGCGATTCGCGTCACCACATCTCCGGGAGTCGTACATCTCGCTGAGATCGGGGATAATGTGGATAGAATCACCGGCCCCGTCGATTGCGTCACCGCGCGTGCGCTGGCTCCGCTACATCAACTTATCGGCTTTGCGGAGCCGCTGATGCGCCAAGGTGCAAAAGCGTTGTTTCTCAAGGGTCAAGATGTAGAGGCTGAATTGACCGAAGCCGCTAAATATTGGAATATTCGGCCGCAGCTCCATCAAAGCCGCACCGGCGACGGTTGGGTCGTCGAGCTGACATCAGTTGAACGGCGCGGGTGAGGCGTTCAGGGGTTGATTGGGGAATTTCGATGACCGTGATTGACGAGCCGCAGCAAGAACAGACTGCTGAAGTCCCGCCGGGCCATCCGCGCATCCTGGCGCTGGCGAATCAGAAGGGCGGCGTGGGAAAAACAACCACAGCGATCAACCTCGGCACGGCGCTCGCCGCGATTGGCGAGCGCGTCCTCATCGTCGATCTCGATCCGCAGGGCAACGCCTCGACCGGCCTCGGCATCGATCGCCGCAATCGCTCCTGCTCGACTTATGACGTGCTGATCGGTGAAGCGCCTCTGCGCGAAGCGGTCGTCTCGACCGCGGTGCCGCGGCTGCACATCGCACCCTCGACCATGGATCTCTCCGGCCTCGAGCTCGAACTCGGCACCACCCCCGGCCGCGCCTTCAAGCTGCGCGACGCGATCGGCGCGCTCAACAACAACGTCTCGCCGGATGCCGACTACACCTATGTGCTGATCGACTGCCCGCCGTCGCTCAACCTGCTCACGGTCAACGCGATGGCGGCGTCGGACGCGATCCTGGTGCCGCTGCAATGCGAGTTCTTCGCGCTCGAAGGTCTGTCGCAATTGCTGCAGACGGTGGAGCAGGTGCGCTCGACGCTGAACCCGAATTTGTCGATCCACGGCATCGTGCTGACCATGTTCGATTCGCGCAACAACCTCTCGAACCAGGTCGTCGCCGACGTCCGCCAGTTCATGGGCGAGAAGGTCTACAAGACCATGATCCCGCGCAACGTGCGCATCTCGGAGGCGCCGTCCTACGGCAAGCCGGTGCTGGTCTACGATCTCAAATGCGTCGGCAGCGAAGCTTACTTGCGCCTCGCCACCGAAGTGATCCAGCGCGAGCGCGAGCTGCGTACGACGCATTGAATCCTGATGATGTCATTCCGGGCAATTCGCGGCACGCGGATTGATCCGGAATCCCGAGATTTGAAATTGAACTACGTCGAGATTCCGGGTTCGCGTGCGCGCGCCCCGGAATGACGGGAACAGAGTAGCAGGAGCGTTCGAGTTGAATCCAAGGGAGTTGGCAATGGCCGACGAAGCGCGTTCGCGACTGGGCCGGGGTCTTGCAAGTCTGATCGGCGACGTCGGCGGCGAGGCCCAGCATGTCGATCGTCCACGCGCGCAGCGCAAGGTGCCGATCGAGTTCATCAAGGCCAATCCGCGCAATCCGCGCCGCACGTTTTCGGACACCGAGCTCAAGGAGCTCTCCGACTCCATCAAGCAGCACGGCGTGATCCAGCCGATCGTGGTGCGCCCCATGAAGGGCGCGCAGGACCGCTATGAGATCATCGCCGGCGAACGGCGCTGGCGCGCCTCGCAGATGGCCGGTCTGCACGAGGTGCCGATCGTCCCGGTCGACATCAGCGACAGCGACGCGCTGGAATTCGCGATCGTCGAGAACGTGCAGCGCGAGGACCTCAACCCGATGGAAGAGGCGCAGGGCTATCACGCGCTCGCCAACGAGTTCAAACGCAGCCAGGACGACATCGCAAAAGTCGTCGGCAAGAGCCGCAGCCATGTCGCCAACATGATGCGGCTGACCAAGCTGCCGGCCGAGGTGCAGGCCTTAATCGCCAGCGGGGAATTGACGGCGGGTCACGCCCGCGCGCTGATCGGCGTGCCCGATCCGCTCGCCGCCGCCAAGCGCATCGTCGAGGAAGGCCTCAACGTCCGCCAGGCCGAAGCACTCGCACATGAAGAGGGCGTGCCGGAGCGCAAGCCGCAGAAGGCGCGCGCTACCGGCGGCAAGGAAAAGGACCCTGATACGATCGATCTGGAGAAGCGCGTCAGTGACGCGCTCGGCCTCAAGGTCACGGTCAATCACCGCGACCCCGGCGGCTCCGTCCAGATCAACTACCGCAACCTCGATCAGCTCGACGAGGTCATGAAGCGGCTCGCCAAGGGCGGGCTGTAACTCTCACGGTGTCGTCCTGGCGAAAGCCAGGACCCATACCGCGTGATCTCTCGATCGCGGAAGGTCGCAGTACCGAACCACGAATCTTCGCCAAACTTCTCCCTGTGGTTATGGGTCCCGGCCTTCGCCGGGACGACGGCTGGGGATGTGGCGCGCGTCTGTATCCACATCGTCATTGCGAGCGCAGCGAAGCAATCCAGAAATGCATCTGCGGAAAGACGCTGGATTGCTTCGCTGTGCTCGCAATGACGCGTGGAGAGAGTTTTGCCCGCAATGACGTGGAGCGACTCAGCCCCGCCGCTTCGCATTCGCGGCGATCGCCATCAGCGTGCGCTGGGCGATGGCAGCGGCGAGCGTCGACTGCTTGCGAGTGTCGAGCGCGGCGGTGGCGAGCTGCTCGATGATGGCGGCGAGCCGCGCCACGCTGAAATTGCGCAGCGCGGTTTCGACCATCGGCTTTCGTGAAAAATGCAGGCGCGGATAGCCGCCGTCCAGCACGGCGGAGGCAGGCTGGCCGTCCGCGATCGCGAGTGCGGATTTGTGCAGCCACGCGGCCTGGCGCTGTGCAGCCGAGATGATCACGCCGGGATAGGTGCCGGCGATCATGGCTTTTGCAAATTCGGTCTCGACGATGTCGGGCCGGCCGGCGAAGGCGCCGTCGACGATCGGATCGAGCTTCAGTTCCGAGGCGTCGGCGACCACGGACATCACGTCCTCCAGCGTGATCTCGCCTTTGCCATGCGCATAGAGCGTCAGCTTGCGCAGCTCGTTGCGCGAGGCCTGGCGGTCGCCGCCGAGAAACGACATCAGCGCCGCGCGGGCATCCTGCGCGATGCGCAAGTTTGCGACGCGGAGTTCGTCCTCCATCAGCTTGGCGAGGTCGCGCTCGGTGTCGGGATAGCAGGCGATTGCGACCGCCGTCTTGGCCTTCTCGCAGGCCTTGCGCAGCGGCGATTCCGGGCGCAGCTCGCCGGCTTCGATCACGATGCGGCAATCCTTCACGCTCATCTCGGCCAGCGTGTCGATGCCGCCGGCGAAGCTGCGCGAGCCGGCGCGAACGCGGATGGCGCGGCGGCCGCCGAACAGCGGCACCGTCATGGCTTCGTCGACGAGCCGCGACGGCTCGGCGGCGAGCTCGTCGCCGTCGAGCTTCACCAGAGAGAACGGATCGTTGGGATCATCGACCGCCGAGGCGATCAGCGCGTCGGCGCGTTCACGCACGAGGCCGGCATCGGGACCGTAGAGCAGGATGATCGGCCGGCCCGCATCGGGGCGGGCGAGGAAGGCGTCGATCTCTTTTCCGCGCAGCGCGACCATTGAGCTAGATCGTCATTCCGGGGGCCTCGTCAGAGGCGAACTACGGTGCGCAATTGCGCACCTGGGAGTCCAGAGGTTGGGGATCGAGATTCCGGGTTCACGCTCCGCGTGCCCGGAATGACGGGAATGAACTACGTGCCCGCAGTGAAGAACGCGGCGAGCCGGGTATTGATGTTGTCGGCGATCTCGTTGGCGGCACGATCCTCGGCATCGCGAACGGCGCGGTTGCGCGAGAAGCGCTGGTATGAGCCGGGCATGTCGTAGGACACGCGCGAGAAGGTGGTGCCGGTCATGACCGACTTGCCGCTGACGATCTCGATCAGATTGTACTGGCAGTCGATACCGTAATTCTCGCTGCTCGGCAGACCCGTGTTGGGATCGACGATCAGGGACGAGCGGCTGGAGTTGAAGCGGATCACCAGGCGGTGGGTCGGCGGCATGCCGGTGGCCGTGCCGTACAGCTTGAAGGCGAGGGCATTGCGGACCTCGACGCCGACGCGGGCCTCGCGCGAGGCGTTCGGCTTGTCGACCGGGGGCAGCTCGACCCCCATCAGCTTCTCGCGCAGGCCTGGGGTGCCGTCGCCGCGGTCGGCATACATCGGCTGGAAGCAGCCGGCCGTCAGCGCCGCCAGTGCGGCGACTGCCAGCAGGCGGGCTGCGATGCGGATCCTAGCCGACAACATTCACGATCCTCTTGGGGACGATGATCACCTTGCGGACGGGCTTGCCGTCCAGGGCCAGCTTTACCGCATCGAGGGCCAAAACGGCAGCCTCGATTTCCGGATTCTGGGCCGCTGTTGCAACTGTGACCTCACCCCGCTTCTTGCCGTTGACCTGGACCACCAGGGTCACGCTGTCTTCAGCCAGCAAATCGCGTTCGATTTGGGGCCAATCGGCCTCCGAAACCAGCCCGGTCTGGCCCAGGACCTGCCAGCACTCCTCAGCGAGGTGCGGCATCATCGGAGAGAACAGCTGGACCAGGATCTGGCCGGCCTCGCGGATCGCCCAAGCCAAATCTGGAGCGAGGTCGGGGGTCGGCTGGCCGGAGCGCTGGAGCACTTCCGAGAAGGCGTTGGCGAATTCGCGGATATGGGCGAGGCAGACGTTGAAGTGCAGCCGCTCGATCCCGGTGGTGACCTTGTCCAGCGCGCCATGGGCGGCCTTGCGCAGGGTGGTCGCATCCGGGCCGAAGCTGGCGGGCCGGGCCGCCGGCGCGGCCTTGCCGAGTTCGACGGAATCGTTCACCAGCCGCCACAGCCGCTGCACGAAGCGCGAGGCGCCCTGGACGCGCTCGTCGCTCCAGATCACGTCGCGGTCGGGCGGGGAGTCCGACAGCATGAACCAGCGGGCGACGTCGGCGCCGTAAGTCTCGATGATGTCGTCGGGGTCGACCGTGTTCTTCTTCGACTTCGACATCTTCTCGATGGGGCCGATCTGGACGTCCTCGCCCGACGACAGCAGCGTCGCGCGGCGGCCGTTGCCGCCAACCTCGATCTTCACCTCGGCCGGCTGCACATAGGTGCCGTCGGCCTTCTGGTAGGTCTCATGCACCACCATGCCTTGCGTGAACATACCGGCGAACGGCTCGTCCAGCGCAACGTGCCCGGTCGCCTTCATGGCCCGGGTGAAGAAGCGGCTGTAGAGCAGATGCAGGATCGCGTGCTCGACGCCGCCGATATACTGGTCGACCGGCAGCATGCGGTTGGCGACGGCAGGCGTCGTCGGCGAATTTTCGTTCCAGGGATCGGTGAAGCGCGCGAAGTACCAGGACGAATCCACGAAGGTGTCCATGGTGTCGGTTTCGCGTTGCGCCTTGCCGCCGCATTGCGGGCAGGTGACGTGCTTCCAGGTCGGGTGATGATCGAGCGCGTTGCCCGGTTTGTCGAAAGTCGCATCATCCGGCAGCTTTACGGGCAGGTCCGCATCCGGCACCGGCACCACGTCGCACTTCGGGCAGTGGATGACGGGAATCGGGCAGCCCCAATAGCGCTGGCGCGAAATCCCCCAGTCGCGCAGGCGGAAATTCACCTGCCGCTCGCCGACCGGCGCGTTGCCGCGCATTTCGCCCTCGAGACGCTTCGCGACCTCTTCCTTGGCCTGATCGATGGTCATGCCGTCGAGGAAGCGCGAATTGATCATGCGGCCGTCACCGTCATAGGCGGTGTCGGTGATGACGAATGTCTTCGGGTCCTGTCCTTCCGGACACACCACGGGCGTGTTGCCGAGATTGTACTTGTTGACGAAGTCGAGGTCGCGCTGGTCGTGTGCGGGGCAGCCGAAGATGGCGCCGGTGCCGTATTCCATCAGCACGAAATTGGCGACATAGACCGGCAGCGTCCAGCTCGGGTCGAACGGATGCAGCGCGCGGATGCCGGTGTCGAAACCCTGCTTCTCCGCGGTGTCGATGATCTCCTGCGCCGTGCCGATCTTCTTGATCTCGGCGATGAACTCCGCAAGCTCAGGGTTCTTGGCGCTCGCTGCCTGCGCCAGCGGATGATCGGCCGAGATCGCCATGAACTTCGCGCCGAACAGCGTGTCCGGACGCGTCGTGAAAATCCTCAGCTCGCTCTCGCCGGCCGGCGTCGTCGCCTGATCCAGCGCGAAGCGGACCAGCAGGCCCTCCGAGCGGCCGATCCAGTTGCGCTGCATCAGCCTGACCTTGTCGGGCCAGCGGTCCAGGCCGTCCAGCGCCGACAGCAGCTCCTGCGAGTACTTCGTGATCTTGAAGACCCACTGGTTCATCTCGCGCTGTTCGACCACAGCGCCCGAACGCCAGCCGCGGCCGTCGATCACCTGCTCGTTGGCGAGCACGGTCATGTCGACGGGGTCCCAGTTCACCTTGCGCTTCTCGCGCTCGGCAAGGCCAGCGCGCAGGAAGTCCAGGAACATCTTCTGTTGGTGCTTGTAGTAGGAGGGATCGCAGGTCGCGATCTCCCGGGACCAGTCCAGCGACAGCCCGATCGAGCGGAGCTGCTTCTTCATCGCGGCAATGTTGTCGTAGGTCCAGGCCTTGGGCGCGACCTTGCGCTCGATGGCGGCATTCTCGGCCGGCAGGCCGAACGCGTCCCAGCCCATCGGATGCAGCACGTTGAACCCCTTGGCGCGCATGAAGCGGGCCAGCACGTCGCCGAGCGTATAGTTGCGGACATGGCCGATATGGATGCGCCCGGACGGGTAGGGGAACATCTCCAGCACATAGTATTTCGGCCGCGGATCGTCGTTCTTGGAGACGAAGATCGCCTGCTGGTCCCAGGCAGCTTGCCAGCGCGGTTCGGAATCGCGGGCGTTGTAGCGTTCGGAGGTCATGGAATCGTTGGTTTTTCTTGGGTTCGGCCGTCTAAAGACGGCGGACTAGGCCATAGAAGTCGTCGGGGGGTCAATGGGTTGCCGCGGGGGGCAGGAACCTGCCGGGCCGCTCCGCATAACTACCTAGGTCGCTGTTGGGGTGTGATTAAGGGGTCGATGCGAGGTTGCGGCTGGCCAGGGACCCAAAAATACTTCCAATGGACGCCAGCTTCGACGATCCCGACTACGATTATGCCGCGTCCATCGCCGGACGGGCGATGCGGAGCATGGCCGAGCAGCAGATCGCGCCGACGCCGATCAATTTTGCCGTCTGGTTCCAGTATTTCGCAGGCAGCCACGATGACTTGCGCAACGCCATCGACCTTCTGATCGACCACAATCGTCCGTTCGATGCCCGGACCAATCAGAACCTGTTCGAGACCTATATCGCGCCCCAGGTGAGTGCCGCTGTCGTCGACACCTCCGAGCGGCTGCACGCCGTGATGGGTGCGGCCAAGGAGTTTCTGGCGACCGCGATCGCCGACAACCATTCGCAGATGCAGGCGATCAGCGAGGTCGCCGACCAGGGCAAATCCGGCCTCGACCCGAAGGCGCTGGTCGCCCAGCTCATGAACGAGCTGGCCCGCGCGGCCACGAGGGCGACGCGGCTGGAAGCGGGATTTGCCGAAAAGGCCCGCGAGCTCGACGTGATCCGGGATTCGCTCTCCAAATCCGAGGAGCGCGCGCGGACCGACACGCTGACGGGCCTCGCCAACCGGCGGGCACTGGACGAATTCCTGCGCAAGGCGCAAGTCACGGCGGATTGGGGCGAGCCGCTCAGCGTGCTGTTGCTCGACATCGACCACTTCAAGACCTTCAACGACAGCTTCGGCCATGGCGTCGGCGACCAGGTGCTGCGGCTGATGGCCAGGGTGTTGCGCGAGAAGGTTCGCGCGCAGGATCTGCCGGCGCGCTATGGCGGCGAGGAGCTGATCGCGGTGCTGCCGGGCGCCGATCTCGCCACCTGTGCCGAGCTTGCCGAGCGCATCAGGCGCGCGATCGCCGAATGCACCATCACCCGCCGCTCGACCGGTGAGACCTTGCCCTCCATCAGCGTCTCGATCGGCGTGGCGCAGTATCGTTCCGGTGAAGCCATCTCCGATCTCATCGAGCGCTGCGACCGCGCGCTCTACCTCGCCAAGGGCGGCGGCCGCAATCGCGTGGTGACCGAGATCGAGCTCGATCGCGCGGGGGCCGCCGGATAGCGAGTGAGGCGACGGTGTGCTCCGTCACCCCGCTTCCGGGGAGAGGTGGAAATAGCGGCGGAGGTTATTCGCGCAGGTTAGGCGCTCGCCGCCATCATGATGTCAGCCGCGCTGGTCTCGATCGCCTGCACGCCGTGCTCGACGACGTTGTTGCGGCCGCGGTGCTTGGCGGCATAGAGCGCAGCGTCTGCAGCTTCGATGAGATCACCGGGACGCAAGGTCTCGTTGGGCTTGGTCGCGGCGACGCCGATCGAGACGGTGACGATCATGTGGGCGGAGGTGATGTGCGGCAGGCACAGCTTCAGCACCGCCGCGCGCGCCTGTTCGCCGATCTCGACGGCGCGGTTCACGTCGGTGTTCGGCAACAGCAGGCAGAATTCCTCGCCGCCATAGCGCGCGGCAAAGCCCATCGTGTCGGCGGCGATGCCGGAGAGCGATTCGCCGAGCCGCGTCAGGCAGGAATCGCCTTCGAGATGGCCGTAGGTGTCGTTGAACAGCTTGAAATGGTCGACGTCGATCATCAGCAGCGCGAGGTCGCTGCCATATTGCTGCGCGCGCATCCATTCGAAATCGAGCCGGCTCTGGAAGCCGCGGCGGTTGGCGAGGCCCGACAGCATGTCGATCGAGGCCATCACGGTCAGGCGGTCGTTGCTCGCGATCAGCTCGCGCTCGCGCTGGCTCAGTTGCGCGGCCATCGCGTTGAAGGCGCGGGCCAGCGGCACGAACTCGGCCGGCAGCCGGTTACGCGCCGCGCGCGCCGAGAGATCACCCTCGCCGAGACGCTTGGCCATGTCGGCGAGCATCTCGATCGGCTTGATCACGAGTTTCTCGGCGGCGATGAGTGCGCCGAGCAGGACGAACACGACGACGAAAGCGAGCTGGAGATAGGCGGTGCGGATGTCGCGGTTCACCGCCGCGGACACCTTGTCCTCGTCGATGCTGGCGATCAGGCGGGCATTGGTGCCGGCGATGCGGATGTAGCTGACCGCGCGGCGGGAGCCGTCGGCGGCGAGGAAGGACAGCGAGCCTTCGTCCTGGTTCGACCGCAGCGCCTTGTCGGCGATCGCGGACATCAGCGGCATGTTGTCGAGCGGATGGCCGACCGCGCTGGACTGGTCGGCAGGAGCCGCCAGCACGGTGCCGGCGCTGTCGACCAGCACCGCGGTGATGCCGGCGCGGCCGCCGAGATTGTTCATGACCTTCGACATCCAGTCGAGGTTGACGGTGGCGAGCACGACGGCATCCGCGACGCCGCTGAATGCCGACACCGGATAGACGGCCATGACGGTCGGGGACGGCACCGGCCGCGACAGGATGAAATCGCTCAGCACGAAACGGCCGGTTTCCTGCGCCTGCTGGAAGTAGGGCCGGTCACTGAGATCGAGGCCGACATACATGTTGTTGGTGGCGCACTGGATGCGTCCGTCCTGGCCGGCGATCAGAAGCGTGCGGATCCAGGGAAGGTTCGAGGGCAGGCTCGCGCGCAGCACGTCGCAGCTCTTGCTGATGCCGCCGGCGGAGGCGCGGATGAAGGCTTCCGATTTCAGGATGGTCTCGACCGACGAGATCACCTCGCGCTGCGCATCGGCGCTGTGCCGCGCCACGGTGGTGAATTCTGCCGCAGCCTGTGCGATCTGCCGCGTGCGCGCATCCTCGAGCGAACGAATGCGCTCGAGCATCAGGGGCGCAACCAGAATGACGGCGAGCAACGCAAGCCGCGCCCGGATTCCGAGAACCCGCTTGAGTTTCGCTCGTTTGCGGTTGAAACTGACGTTTGCCATCTTCGCTGCCCACCCGCGGGCTAAGGTAAAGCGAAGGGTTCAAAAACTCTTTCTTGAACTCGGTAAAATTGGACTTACCTCCGTCACGATCACAGCCGATCCAACGTCATGACAGATAAAAGCGCCGCGCCGGTAACCGGCGATTCACCAAACGCACTCGCCGCGGTCGAAGCCGAAATTGCACGCGCCTGCAGGGATGCGCGGCGTGATCGCAACTCCGTCACGCTGATCGCGGTGTCCAAGACGTTCGACGCCGGCGCAATTACCCCGGTTATCGCCGCCGGACAGCGCGTATTTGGCGAGAATCGGGTGCAGGAGGCCAAAGGCAAGTGGCCGGCGTTAACCTCTGTTTACCCCGACATCGCGCTGCACCTGATCGGGCCGCTGCAGTCCAACAAGGCGAAAGAGGCGGTCGCGCTGTTCGATGCCATCCATTCGGTTGACCGTCCGAGCATTTGCCAGGCGTTAGCCAAGGAAATCGAATCCCAGAAAAAGCGTCCCGAGCTATTCGTCCAGATCAACACCGGCGAGGAGCCGCAGAAGGCCGGCGTGGCGCCCGGCGAGGCCGATGCCTTCCTCGCAAGCTGCCGCGACACCTATGGGCTGACCATCTCCGGGCTGATGTGCATCCCGCCGGTGGACGAGCCGCCGGCCGCGCATTTCGCGCTGACCGCCAAGATCGCGCAGCGCAACGGCCTGAAGAATCTCTCGATGGGCATGAGCGCGGATTTCGCGACCGCGATCATGCTGGGCGCCACCCATGTCCGCGTGGGCAGCGCGATCTTCGGGCATCGGTAATTGCCGTAAGCGGAGAGCGTGCCTGGCCACCGCTCTCGAATTCGTCATTGCGAGCGGAGCGAAGCAATCCAGAATCTTTCCGCGGAAGGACCCTGGATTGCTTCGCTGCGCTCGCAATGACGGGTGGAGAGAGATGGGCTCGCGATGACAGCGGTGTGCGCCGCGCCTACGCAAACCCCACCGACACCTTGCCCAGGACGCCAAAATCCGCCGCGAAATGATCCGCCGCCTGGATCGGCAGCGGCGGATGACACGTGCCTGTCGTCACCACCTCCCCTGCCCGCAAGGTGAGGCCAAGCCCGCGCAGCTCGTTGGCGAGCCAGGCGAGCGCAACGCGGGGATCGCCGAGCACGTTCTTGCCGTGGCCGACATGGCGCTCACCGCGCAACGTGATCTGCGGCCGCTCCTCGACGAGATCCATCGCGCGCCAGTCCGCGGATGTTGCCGCGCCCAGCACGAACAGATGCGCGCAGGCATTGTCGGCGATCAGCTGCGCTTCACCGGCCGCGGCGAAATCGACAAAGCGCGAATCGGGAATCTCGATCGCGGGATGGAAGCTGCCAACGGCGGCCAGAACCTCGTCGACCGTGTATGGCACCGCGCGCGGCGGCAGATCGCGGCCCATGCGGAAGGCGAATTCCGGCTCGCCGACGCGCATCGCGTTGCCCTTCATCGACGCGGTGCCGCCATCGGCGATCACGGTGTCGCTCATGATGCGCCCGGCCAGCGGTCCCGTGACATTGATGTGCTTCTGTCCGGATACGCTCGTGGCCGCGATCTTCCAGCCGAACAATTGTCCACGCGACAGCGTTTCGAGGCCCGCCTGAACCGCATAACCCTCCGCGCGGCTCTGCGGCCGCAAGTTCGCCTCCAGCGCCTCGAGCTTGGTGCCGTCGCGCCAATGTTGAAAGAGAACGCGCGATGCGGCGGCGATCTGATCTTTCTCGAGCATGTGCCCTCACCCGATGATGATTCTTGTTCTTGGTCCCAGCCGCCGCAGCAATTGCAGCATCGCGGATTTGGTCATGGAGACGCAGCCTGCGGTCGGGCCGAAATTGTCGCGGGCCAGATGCAGGAACACGGCGCTGCCGCGGCCGGCGATGCGCGGCCGCGTGTTGTGGTCGATCTCGATGATGAAATCATAGAGATGATCGGCGCGCTTGAGCCGGTCACCGCCCTGCCCCTCGCCGAGCCGGATTCCCTGGTTGTAGTGACGATCCCGGGGATCCTCGCACCAGGCGTCCGCGCCGGTGATGATCCGCGCCGGCAGGAAAGTCTGCGGACGGCTGTGCCGGTCGCCGCGCCACCACAGGCGCCTGGGACGGAAACTGCCTCTCGGAGTACCGCCGTCGCCCTCGCGCTTGTTGGCGAGGATGCCGCCCCGCCCCAGCGCCACCGGTATCGTCAGCTGTCCGGCTGTCAGCCAGCCCCGGCGGGGATTGCCGGCAGCAGGCTTAACGCGGATCGCCGAGAGCGGTCCGGAGCTCCGATTTCTGGTGTAAGTAGCTGAAACGACGTTATTTTTCATGTGCACGTGCGATGTCGAATTCATTACAGGACATTCATCAAAGCGCCCTGCTATTCTGGGTTAGAGTGGTTCTGGCTTGAGAATCGGTAACAGCCCACTACTTCAACACGAACAACAATAATAACGGCGACCCCCTAAACTTCCCCTCGCGGCTGGGCGCGGCATGCATGCGCGCCGAGCCGGACTCCAAAAGGATGATACCCCATGGCCAATGCCCGCAAGATCCTGATCGTGGATGACGATACCGATCTGCGCGATACGTTGGTGGAGCAATTATCGCTGCACGAAGAATTCGAAGCCTCCGCTGTCGATACCGGCGCCAAGGGCGCGAGCGCCGCAAAGGCCAATTCCCCCGATCTCGTTCTGATGGATGTCGGCCTGCCCGACACCGATGGCCGCGAAGTTGTCCGCTCGCTGCGCAAGGGCGGCTTCAAGGCACCGATCATCATGCTGACCGGGCACGACACCGATTCCGATACGATTTTGGGCCTGGAATCCGGCGCCAACGACTATGTCGCAAAGCCGTTCCGCTTCGCCGTGCTGCTGGCTCGCATCCGCGCCCAGCTTCGCCAGCACGAGGCCAGCGAGGACGCGGTGTTCTCGGTCGGCCCCTACTCCTTCCGCCCAGGCTCGAAGATGCTGACCGCGGCCAATGCGCGCAAGGTGCGGCTCACCGAGAAGGAAACCGCGATCCTCCGCTTCCTCTACCGCGCCGGCCAGATGCCGGTGTCGCGCGAGACCCTGCTCCAGGAGGTCTGGGGCTACAATTCCGGTGTCACCACCCATACGCTGGAGACCCATATTTACCGCCTCCGCCAGAAGATCGAGAAGGACGCGGCCAACCCCGAGATCCTGGTCACGGAAGCCGGTGGCTACAAGCTGGTGCCGTGATACGCTTCAGGGGCGCGCGAATCGTTTTAGATGGCGTGCCTTTGAGCCTCGGACCTGAATGTCAATCGACGACGACGTAGCGCTTCTCGAGCGAGTCCCGACATTGCGCCTGTTGGGAGACGCCTCGTTGCGCATGCTGGCGATCGGCTCCGAGCAGCGAGACTTCGTCCGCGGCGACGTCCTGTTCAATCTCGGCGACGACGCCGATGCCGGCTTCGTGGTCCAGCGCGGCGCCTTTCGGGTCGAGGATGGCGCCGGCGCCGAGATGATCGCAGGACCCGGCGCGCTGATCGGCGAGCTCGCGCTGGTGGTGCCGATGAAGCGGCCGTCGAGCGCGATCGCGCTGGAGCATTCCTCCGTCATCCGCGTCGCGCGCAGCCTGTTCCAGCGCGTGCTGGAAAGCGATCCCGCCGCCGCGGTTCGCCTGCGTGACGAATTCGCGGTGCGCGCGAGCCAGATCGCCAGCGATATCCTGATGGCGGGCGCGAAGCTGACGTCGTAGCCGCGCGTCATTCCGGGGCGCGACGAAGTCGCGAGCCCGGAATCCATTCATCCACCGTCTGCGCCGTCCGATGGATTCCGGGCGCGCGCTGCGCGCGCCCCGGAATGACGATGGGGGGCTTATACCTCCAGCGTCACCGTGACAGGCACATGGTCCGACGGACGCTCCCAGCTCCGGGCATCGCGCAGAATCTTGAAATCGCTGACCGCGTCCTTCAGCGCGCGCGAAACCCAGATGTGGTCGAGCCGGCGCCCGCGGTCGCCGACGGTCCAGTCGGCGGAGCGGTAGCTCCACCACGTGTAGACTTTCTCCGACATCGGGATGCGATCGCGCGCGACGTCGACCCACTCGCCGGCTGCCAGGGCGGCCTTCAGTTTTTCGGTTTCGACAGGCGTGTGCGATACCACTTTCAAAAGCTGCTTGTGCGACCACACATCGTTCTCGTGCGGGGCGACGTTGAGATCGCCGACCAGGATGTGGCGATCTTGCCCACGCGGATGCAGCGGCTCGCACGCTGTCATCTCGTCGAGGAAGCGGAGCTTGTGGTCGAATTTCTCGTTCAGTGCGGGATCGGGAATGTCGCCGCCCGCAGGCACGTAGAAATTATGCAGCACCAGCGGTTGTGCGATGCCTGCCTTCTCGCCGAACGACACCGAGATGTGGCGCGAATCCACCTTGTCGCAGAAGGTGCGGATGTCCTTCGATTCGAACGGGACCTTCGAGACGATGGCGACGCCGTGATAACCCTTCTGCCCATTCAGCGCGACATACTCGTAGCCGAGCCGCTTGAAGCGTTTCAGCGGAAAGGCGTCGTCGATGCACTTGGTCTCCTGCAGACACAGCACCTCCGGCCGCGCGCTCTTGAGGAATTTCGCGACCAGGTCGATGCGCAGCCGCACCGAGTTGATGTTCCAGGTTGTCAGGGAAAAACGCATGGGAAATGCGTCTTAGCAAGCTCTCACAGGGTGGGCAAAGGCGCAAAGCGCCATGCCCACCGCCTTTTGGCTAAGAATGGCGGGACAAGCTTTCTCAGGCCCCGGGCGCAGCACAGCACGTCAGTGACGCGCTGCTGAACCGGGGCCATCTCGCGGCACACCGGGTCCCGGCTCCGCGCCGCACCGCCATGCGCTGCATCGCGTCCTGGGACACGAGTCCGGACTAGCCCGGCGACGGGCCGTAATTGGTGAAATCGATCTTGAACATGCTGGGATCGAGCTTCTTGCTCGAATCCAGATTGTAGACCGCGATGGTGGTGTCGTAGCCCTGCGGGTCGGTGACGGTCCACTGCTTGAGCTGGCCGTCCTTGGCGCCGAACATCAGCAGGAGGCGGCTGGTGCCGACGAGAGCCTGCTTCTCCTCGATGGTGACGCTGACGAAGACGTCGTCGGCCGAGACGTTGACGACATTGGTGTCCTTCATCAGGTCGATGCGATCGGACAACAGGAAGCGCAGCGGCGTCTGCGACAGCGGATAGACGTCCTGGGTCGCCAGCTTGCGGTCGCGCACGACCAGGGACGACCCGTCGGCGACGATGTCGATCGGGCTCGGGGCGTCATATTCGAAGCGTACCTTGCCGGGCTTCTGGATGTAGAAATCGCCCTGCGTCTTGCTGCCGTCGGGGCCGACCTGGACGAAATTCCCGACCAGGGTCTGGAGCGAGGACAGGTAGGCACTGACCTTGGCCGCCTGTGCCTTCTGGTTGGCATCGAAGGTCTGGAAGATGCTGCTCGGCACGTTGCGGCGCGGATCCGGGATGACCGGATTCGGCGGCGTTTGCGTCGCGCCGGTGACGGCCGGTCCGCCGGCGGAGGCGCCGCCGTCGCGCCCCTTCGGCGCGGGCTTCGGCACCGGCACGCTCTGTGCGAACACGGTCTGTGCGAACGAGGACGCAGTCACCATCGCGCCGGTGACGAGAAGCACGCTGGCCATGCGTGCGCCCCGCGCGGCAAAGGTGGCAGCGAATCGAATGTCCTTATGTCTGATCAACGCGTCGTCCTGTATGGCTGGGCGCCTTTTTAGCGTGATTTCGGGCAAAAGCAGATAACGATTTCGCGTGAAAATTATGATTTGAGGCGCCTCGCCTCACATATGGCTGTCTTCTTCCTCGACCAGAATCTCGCGCTTGCCGGCGTGGTTGGCGGGGCCGACGATGCCCTCCAGTTCCATCCGCTCCATCAGCGATGCGGCGCGGTTATAGCCGATTTGCAGCCGGCGCT
Organism: Bradyrhizobium sacchari; assembly: GCF_002068095.1. Taxonomy (GTDB): domain Bacteria; phylum Pseudomonadota; class Alphaproteobacteria; order Rhizobiales; family Xanthobacteraceae; genus Bradyrhizobium; species Bradyrhizobium sacchari. The sequence continues at coordinate 857,106 of NZ_LWIG01000001.1, forward strand.
GGATGTAGCTGGTCGAGGCCTTGCGGTCGCGTTTGACGATCGCGACAGCCTGCTGGAAGAGGTCGCCGCCGCCATCCGCGCCCATGCCGCTGGCGTCGAACACGGCGCCGCCGTCCTCGTCCTCGGTCGGCTCTTCGGCGGTAACAGCTTCGAGATATTCCGGCTGGCCCTGCGTCTTGAGGTGACGCACCACCTTCTCGACTTCCTCGTCCGACGCGAACGGTCCGTGCACGCGGCTGATGCGGCCGCCGCCTGCCATGTAGAGCATGTCGCCCTGGCCGAGCAACTGCTCGGCGCCCATCTCGCCCAGAATGGTGCGGCTGTCGATCTTGGACGTGACCTGGAAGGCGATGCGGGTTGGGAAGTTGGCCTTGATGGTGCCGGTGATGACGTCCACCGACGGGCGCTGCGTCGCCAGAATCACATGCAGGCCGGCGGCGCGGGCCATCTGCGCCAGGCGCTGCACCGCGCCCTCGATGTCCTTGCCGGCGACCATCATCAGGTCGGCCATTTCGTCGACGATGATGACGATGTAGGGCAGCGGATCGAGCGAGAGCTTCTCTTCCTCGTAGATCGCCTTGCCGGTCTCCTTGTCGAAGCCGGTATGCACCGTGCGCGTCGGCTCTTCGCCCTTGGCCTTCAGTTCGAGCAGGCGCGTGTTGTAGCCGTCGATGTTGCGCACACCGAGCTTGGCCATGTTCTTGTAGCGCTCTTCCATCTCGCGCACGGCCCATTTCAGCGCGACCACCGCCTTCTTCGGGTCGGTCACGACGGGTGTGAGCAGATGGGGAATGCCGTCATAGACGGAGAGTTCGAGCATCTTCGGATCGACCATGATCAGCCGGCACTGATCGGGGCGAAGCCGATAGACCAGGCTGAGGATCATGGTGTTGATGGCGACCGACTTGCCGGAGCCGGTGGTGCCGGCGATCAGCATGTGCGGCGTGCGCGCGAGGTCGATGATGACGGGATCGCCGCCGATGGTCTTGCCGAGGCACAGCGGCAGCTTCGCGACCGTGTCGGTTGCTTCCTTCGCCACAAGCAATTCGCGCAGGTAAACCTTTTCGCGATGCGCGTTCGGCAATTCGATGCCGATCGCGTTGCGGCCCGGCACGACGGCGACACGCGCCGACAGCGCGCTCATCGAGCGGGCGATGTCGTCGGCAAGGCCGATCACGCGCGAGGATTTGATGCCGGGCGCCGGCTCCAATTCGTACAGCGTGACCACGGGACCCGGATTGGCCTTCACGATCTCGCCGCGCACGCCGAAATCCTGCAGCACGCCCTCGAGCGAACGGGAATTGGTCTCAAGCTCCGCCTTGCTGAGCGGCTGGCGGTCGCCGGCCTTCGGCGCGGCCAGCATGGAGACGGAGGGAAGGTCGAACTTGTCGGAGGACTTTTTGGAAGCGGCCTTCGGCACAGCCTTCTTCTTCGGGGCGCGCGCGGCCGGCTCCTCCTCTTCCTCCTCCTCGTCTTCAACTTCCTCTTCGTGCTCGTCCTCGTAGTCCTCGTCCTCGGACTGCGGCGAGATCGACGGTGCAGCGCGGCCGCCGCCGAGATTGGGCTCCTGGCGGCTGAACACGACGGCCTTGGGCTTCGGTCCGCTCGAGACCAGCGAGCGGTAGGCCGCGCCAAGCAGCCAGATCAGCCGCGCCTTCGTGCTCATCAGCGCATGGAACAGCCAGCCCAGCGACACCGAGCCGCGATCGCTCTCCTCGTCCTCATCGAGCGGCTTGTCGTCATCCTCGATCTCGGCGAGCTCCTCGTCGGGCTCGCGTGCGCCGAGGCCGCAGGCGATCAGGAAGGTCGCCGCCATCGCGCCGAACAGGATGGTGCCCAGCACGATGCGATAGATCGTGCCGGGCGGTCCGAAAATCACCGCGGGCGCGCGTACCAGCGCGTCACCAACCACGCCGCCGAGCCCGGTCGGCAGCGGCCAGGCGCCGCCATGCGGCCAACAGCTGACGAAGCCCGCCGCGATGACGGTGCAGAGGATCCAGGAGCCAAGCCGGAGCGCTTCGCGATCGAACGGACGATGCGTCATCATCCGCCAGCCCCAGACCGCCACCGTCAGCGCCAGCATGATCGCGCCGAGCCCGAGGATCTGCATCGCAAGGTCGGCGCCGATCGCGCCGGCATAGCCGAGGATATTGCGGATCGGCCGCGAGGTCGCGTGGCTGAGGCTGGGGTCCTGGACCGACCAGGTCATCATCGCCGCCGAGGCGACGCCCGACAATGCGATCAGGCCGAAACCGGTGAGTTCGCGCATGCGCCGCGCCAGCCCCTCGCGGATCGAGGGCGGCAGATGGCCGACCAGTGGAATGACACGTTCGATTGCCGACATGCTCACGGGCCCCGCCTAACCCAGAGTCTCGACCAGACGGTGCAGCGCCTGTGCCGTCGTTTCGCCATCCTGCACCAGCGCGAGTCGGATGTAGCCTGCGCCTGGATTGAATCCGTCAGGCTGCTGTCGCGCCAAAAAGCTGCCGGGCACCACGCGCACGCCGGCTTCTTTGAAAAGCCTGAGCGTCACCGACACGTCGTCGCCGATCTCCGACGTGTTGAGCCAGACGCAGAATCCGCCATCGGGCCGGCGATAGCCGTACCGGTTGCCGATGATCTGGTCGGCGAGATCGAACTTGATCCGGTAGAGCCTGCGGTTCTCCTCGACATGCGTCTCGTCGCCATAGGCAACGGTTGCGACATGCTGGAGCGGCACCGGCACCTGGGGCGCAGCGATGTTGCGCAGCTCGAGGAACATGCCGATGAGCTTCTTGTCGCCGGCGGCAAAGCCGACGCGCAGGCCCGGCAGGTTGGAGCGTTTCGACAGCGACTGGAACGCAACCACGCGGGTGAAGTCGGGTCCGGCGCATTCCAGCGCGCTACCCGGGGCCTCGCGGGTGTAGATCTCGGAATAGCACTCGTCGCTGAGGATCACGAAGCCGTAGCGGTCGGCGAGCTGCTTCAAGCGCCGGAAATAGTCGGGCCTCGCGACCGAGCCCTGCGGATTGGCGGGCGAGGCCAGATAGAACGCCACCGTGCGCGCCAGCGTCGCCTCGTCGATGGCATCGAGATCGGGCAGGAAGCCGTTTTCGACGGTGGTCGGCAGATAGACCGGCTCGCAGGCGGCGGCGCGGGCGCCGGCGCCGTAGACCGGATAGAACGGGTTCGGCATCAGGATGGCGGGCTTGCCCGGGCGCGGGCCGACATAGCGCGCGGCCGCGATCGCGGCAAGGAACAGCCCCTCGCGGCTGCCATTGAGGACGAGAATCTCGGTCTTGGGGTCGAGCGGCCGCGCCAGGTTGAAGCGCGACGACAGCCAGGCACCGGCCGCGTTGCGGAACGGGTCGGTGCCCTGATTCATCGGGTAGCGGCCGAAATCGGCGATGTGCTTGGCCAGCACCGGGCCGACGAAATCGGGCACGGGATGCTGGGGCTCGCCGACCGCGAGCGAAATCAAGGGCTTGCCGGGCTGATGCGGCGCCAGCAGCTCGTTCAGCCGAACGAAGGGCGAGCGCGCGGAATCGGAGCTTCCACTGGCCTGCGGCGCACGGGATGAAGCGGTCATAGCCATTCTGGACGCCAGCACTCTTGGAACAGCCGGTCGCACCAAGGCGCCGGCGGGAAGCGGTTCAGTTCACCATAGATAGGGCGAGGTTAAGACGCGATTAACCATCGGCCGCCGCTCTCGTCCAGAGCGGGAATAATGGGCCCGGATAACAACGGGATGCATGGCGGTTCTCACCTCTCCGGCTTGCGGGAGAGGTTTGTCGCGCGAAGCGCGGCGGTGAGGGTTCTCTTCTCTTGGGGCTCTCGATGGCGCCCCCACCCCAGCCCTTCCCACAAGCGGGAGAGGGAGCCCACCGTCATTGCGGCTTCAGTGCCCGGGCAGCTTCTCGAACGTCTTCATGCCCGCGGGGATCGCGTGGAACTCCTGCATGTCGCAGGTGTAGATCGCCATCTGCGGATGGAATTGCTTCGGGTCGTCCAGGGTGCCGACCTTGAGGATCGCGGCCGGCAGCCCCGGAACCTTGGTCACCAGGTGCGTGCCGCATTCGGCGCAGAACTCGCGTGTCACCGCGCGTTCGAGATCCTTGCGCATGAATTGCTTGGGCTGGCCCTTGATGTAGGAGAAGCCGGCCGCCGGCATCGCGATGAAGGTGTTGGGCGCGCCGCCCGAGATGTACTGGCACTCGCGGCAATGACACTGCGCCTGCATCATCGGGTCGCCCTCGGCCACATAGCGCACTTCGCCGCAATAGCATCCGCCTTCCAAACGCATGACGACCTCCCGTTTGTTGTTCTTGAGGTCGATATTTCTGCGCGGGCGGTTCGGAATGGCAATCTTTTTCTTCGCGGTGGCCAAAACGTCTCGCCGCAAAGCCCCCGGCACTCACCGCTTGGCGAGTCCGCAACCACTGAACCCTCGGCCATGCCAGCATCCGCTGCTCATGCACTCGGCTTCCAGACGAGGGCAGACCGTTGAGGCGCAATTTGCATTGCCGGTGAACCCCGCGCAGGCCGCGGCGCACCTGCCGCGCATCGTCGAGCAGGTCAGTCCTCCGGTCTGCCGCGCCTTGCCGTCTCCCCGTTGTTCGGGCGGGATCACTGCGGTCTTGTCGTCGTGCCGGTTGGTCCGCTTTGCATCGATCTCGGCCGGGTTCGCACCCGGGCTTTGCGGTACCAGTTTTGTCAATTCCATTTGGCACGGCCGCGATGTCTCGGTGCGAACGCCGGATCCGCTCGCGTCTTTCAGCGCAAGGACGATCTTGTACTGATACGGAGAGCCGGCGGGCCGCCGCAGCGGATCATTCTCGGGTAACAGACCTCTCACCCTAATGCTGGCGCTGCCATCGGCCTCGATCTTTCCGTCATAAATAGACGAACCCGGCTTGCCGTCGTCGCCAAAGGCCGCGTGAAGCACCCCGTTCTTTATCCGTAGGGCATGTTGATAATAGGACTCCGGGAAGGGACCTTCGGCCTGACAGCGTTCCCGTCCTATCCAGGTTCCGTCGAAAGCACTGATTTGTTTCGCTTCATCGGCAGATTTTGCCAGGGCCGCAATACGGGATCGGGCAAGGTCCGCGAATGCACAGGCCGGAAAGCGCACGAGATGATCCTTGAAGGCTGCCAACGTGCCAAGCGCCTCCGTGCTGCGCCAATGATCTCCGGCATCCGCGCAAGGATCGGCCTGAGGCGCTGTTGCTGGCGATAAAGCCGCCATCTCGGGTTTGCCGTTGAGATAGTACTCGCCGAAGAACGACAACGAGAGCTCGGGCACCTGCGTGCCCTTGGTGCGCTGGTACACGCCCGCGCTGATGGTCTGAAACACCGAATTGACATTGCCGGGATCGCGTATGTGCTCCAAGAACGAACTCGTATAGGGGCTGTTGCGGCCGTCGCCGTCGTCTGCCGTTCGACCCGCCTGGGTCGCGTAAGAGATGATCGTGCCATCCGGGCTTTCCATCTTCGCCAGCCCGCGGGATACCGTCACGCTCCGCCCCTGCCCCACGTTTCTCCGCAGTTCTTCAGCAAATGGATTGTCGCGGCAGGCATCGAGCACCAGTATCCGGAGATTCTTGGCTTGTTGCAGGTCCGCCAGAATCTCGTCGGCCCGCACCAGGCGCCGCAGATCGACCTCGTCGCGCACGACCGCATCGACCGGCACCAGATAGTTGACACCGGCGAATTGAAGCGCGTGCCCGCTGTAATAGAACAAGGCGACGTCGGCGCCGCGCGCTTCCCGCGCAAAACGCAGAACTGCCTCCTGCATCGCGGATTGGTCGAGATCGGTTGCGACGATGGGATCAAACCCGGATCGTTTCAGCACCGCACCGACGTCGGCCGCGTCATTGGTTGGATTGGAAAGCGCGGGAACGTTCCGGTAGGCGCCGTTTCCGATCACCAATGCGACGCGTTTGTCTGCATGAGCGTTGAGGCTCGAGAAACCAAGCAGCAGAAAGCACAGAGTCAAGTATTGCGACAGCCGCATGAATTCAACTCCCAGCCTGCGCATGATATTCGCGAGGCTCGGGACATTGCAATTTAACTTAGGACGGTGTCTCAGCCACTGCGATGCAGTCCGGCAACCCAAAAAGAAAGGGGCTCCAACTTGCGCTGGAGCCCCTCAACGGTCGGGGCATTGCCGGGTATGTGCCCAAACCGTAGTTGTGGACGCGATCTCCGGAGAGACCGCGTCCGGGAGGAGAGGTTACATGTTGTAGGCGCGCTCGGTGTGCTCGGTGATGTCGAGGCCTTCACGCTCGCTCTCGACATTGGCGCGGAGGCCAACGATCACATCGACGACCTTGTAGAGGATCGCCGAACCGATGCCCGACCACACCAGCGTGGTGCAGACGCCCCAGAGCTGGGAGATCATCTGCGCCGCGAAGTCGTAATCGGCAACCTTCGGCGGGATGGCGGTGTAGTCGATGATGCCCGCACCACCGAGCGCCGGGTTGACGAGGATGCCGGTGCCGAGGGCGCCGACGATGCCGCCGATGCAGTGCACGCCGAACACGTCGAGCGAGTCGTCGTAGCCGAGCGCGTTCTTCACGACGGTGCAGAAGAACAGGCAGACCACGCCGACGACCAGGCCGAGGACGATCGCACCCATCACACCGGCGAAGCCGGCGGCGGGCGTGACGGCCACGAGGCCCGCGACAGCGCCGGAGATGACGCCGAGCACCGACGGATGACCCTTCACGATCCACTCCGCGAACATCCACGACAGCGCGGCGGCTGCGGTGGCGACGAAGGAGTTGGTCATGGCGAGCGCAGCGCCGCCGTTGGCTTCGAGGTTGGAGCCGGCGTTGAAGCCGAACCAGCCGACCCAGAGCAGCGAGGCGCCGATCATCGACATGGTCAGCGAGTGCGGAGCCATCAACTCCTTGCCGTAGCCGACGCGCTTGCCGATAAGGAGGGCGCCGACGAGGCCTGCGATGCCGGCGTTGATGTGCACCACGGTGCCGCCCGCGAAGTCGATCGCGCCCTTCTTGAAGATCCAGCCGGCGTCGGCGTTGATCTCGTCGAGCTTGGCCTGCGCCGCGGTCTTCGCCGCCGCATCACCCGCCGCAGCCAGAGCCTTGGCAGCGTCCTGGATCGCGTCCGGGCCCGGCCAGTACCAGACCATGTGCGCGATCGGGAAGTAGATCAGCGTGACCCAGAGCGGGATGAACAGCGCGATCGCCGCGAACTTCATGCGTTCGGCGAAGGCGCCGACGATGAGGGCGGGCGTGATCGCCGCGAAGGTCATCTGGAAGCACATATAGATGAGCTCCGAGATGTTGGCATCGACCGAGAAGGTCGCGGCCTTCGAATCGGTGGTGACGCCCATCATGAAGGCCTTGGAGAAGCCGCCGATGAAGTCGGAACCGCCGGTGAAGGCGAGGCTGTAGCCGTACACGGCCCAGATCACGGTGACGACGCAGACGGTGTAGAACACCTGCATCAGAACGGAGAGCATGTTCTTGGAACGGACGAGGCCGCCGTAGAACAGCGCGAGGCCGGGGATCGTCATCAACAGCACGAGCACTGTCGATGTCAGCATCCAGGCGTTGTCTCCCTTGTTGACCGTTGGCTCGGCGTAGGCTGCGGTCGCAGCGAACAGGCCGACTGCGAGAGCCGCCAATCCCGCGCCATAGGGACGCTTGAACGTCATATTGTTTACTCCTGATTGGATAAGGTTGAGCGCGAAATCAGAGGGCCGCGGCATCGGCCTCGCCGGTGCGGATGCGAACCGCATGGTCGAGATTGATGACGAAGATCTTGCCGTCGCCGATCTGTCCGGTTTTCGCAGCGGACGTGATGGCGTCGATGGTCTTGTCGACCTGGTCGGAGGCGACAGCGACCTCGATCTTGATCTTGGGCAGGAAGCTCACGGCATATTCGGCGCCGCGATAGATTTCCGTATGGCCCTTCTGGCGGCCATACCCTTTGACTTCCGTCACTGTGAGACCATGAACGCCGATGGCGGTCAGGGCGTCACGGACTTCTTCCAGCTTGAATGGCTTGATAATCGCCATAACAATTTTCATGGGTCCTATCCCCGCTTGGGCCCGGTCCGGACGTGGCCGGGCGTTTCTCGACTGGTTCGCCACGAGGGAGAAGTTTCACTACGCGGGCACAGCCGGACCCCTAGAATCAAATGCCGTGCCAGATCGGGCGTATTGCCTAACGGACTATGAAAACGGGTGTTTTCGCGCCTGGTGCGTATTGCGATGCGGTGCGCTATTACGTCGCGCTCAAAAGCTGGTCATGCATGCTCAATAAGCAGGCACGACAGGCTGCCGACACAATGTTGCTCACGTGTCGGGCAGCAGGACGGTATTAAAGTAGTGCGGACGCTTATTGCAGGGCTTCGCCGTGCTGAGAAATATCCAATCCCTCGAGCTCGTGCTCACGGGATACGCGCAGGGGCACAAACAGGCCGACCAGCTTGAGCAGGATGAAGCTCACGCCAGCCGCCCAGACGAAGGTGACCGCGACGCCGTAGAGCTGGATCAGAAGCTGCTGCGGATGGCCTTCGATCAGGCCGGCGGTGCCGCCGATCGCGCTGGTTGCGAACACGCCTGCGAGCAGGGTGCCGGTCAGGCCGCCGATGCCGTGGACGCCGAACACGTCGAGCGAATCGTCGTAGTTGAAGCGGTGTTTCAGCCAAGTGCAGGCCCAGTAGCAGATGGCTCCGGCGGCGATGCCGATGACGATGCCGTGCCAGGGCGCAACGAACCCGGAGGCCGGCGTGATGGTGCCGAGGCCGGCGACCGCGCCGGAGATCATGCCGAGCACGGAGGGTTTGCGCCGCGTCGACCATTCGATCGCGCCCCAGGTCAATGCGCCGGAGCAGGCGGCCAGATGCGTGGCGATGATCGCCATCACCGCACGCGAATTGGCCGCACCCGCCGAGCCGCCGTTGAAGCCGAACCAGCCGACCCACAAAAGGCCCGTGCCCATCACTGCCAGCGAGAGATCGAACGGCGAGAGATTTTCGGTGCCGTAGCCATGGCGGCGTCCCATCACCTTGGCGGCGACGAGGCCGGCGGTGCCGGCCGACAGGTGCACGACGAGGCCGCCGGCGAAATCCAGCACGCCCATGCTGTTGAGGAAGCCGCCGCCCCACACCCAATGCGCCAGCGGAATATAGACGAAGATGAACCAGGCCACGGAGAACAGGAGATAGGCGGAGAACCGCATGCGGTCGGCGACGGAGCCGGCGACCAGCGCCACCGTGATGATCGCGAACGTCATCTGGTACAGCATGAACAGCGCTTCCGGGATCGTCTTCGCCGCCGGGTTGACGCTGTCGAGCGTCATGCCTGCGAGGAACCAGCGGTCGAGCGTGCCGATCCACGGGCCGTCGCCGACGAAGCAGAGCGAGTAGCCGAATGCGACCCAGAGAATCGAGATGATCGTCACCGCCGCAAGGCTCTGCGCCATGGTCGCCAGCACGTTCTTCTTGCGCACCATGCCGGAATAGAACAGTGCCAGACCGGGGATCGTCATCATCAGCACCAGCGCGGTGGCGACGATCATCCAGGCGGTGTCGGCGGTGTTGATCTCCGAGCCTGCGGCGTGCGCCGGCGCGGCCATGACCAATGAAAGTCCGATCGGCGCAGCCCAAGCGGCTGCGCGGCGCAACGATCCCGCCATGTCATTTCCCCCAGCATAGAAATTGCGTCGCACGCTGTGGCGTCGTTGCCCGGTGCAATCGAAGCAGTCGTTCTTGATTCAGAGCGCGTCGCTGTCGGTTTCGCCCGTGCGGATGCGCAGCGCGTGGTCGATCGGCGTGACGAAGATCTTGCCGTCGCCGATCTGGCCGGTGCGGGCGGTCGCGGTGATGACGGCGACCGCCTTGTCGGCGACCTCGGAGGCGACCGCGATCTCGATGCGCAGCTTGGGCAGGAAGTTCACGACATATTCGGCGCCGCGATAGATCTCGGTGTGGCCCTTCTGGCGGCCATAGCCCTTCACCTCGGTCACGGTCATGCCGTGGACGCCGATCGCCGTCAGGGCCTGGCGGACCTCATCGAGCTTGAAGGGTTTGATGATCGCGACGACAAGTTTCATGGTCAGGCCTGTTCCCCGGGATGCGCCGCGCCGTATGTCCCCGGCGCCGCGTCAATCTGGCATCTTTCCGGGCAAATGGCACAAAAAAGTTGCAGATTGAAGCGGAAAAACGTCTGGCCAAGGGAGGTCATGTGAATGGCCGCCTCTGTACAGGGCAACAGTTCATCCTCCACAATGCATTTTTGGCATGGATGCGGTGAACCCGCGCCGGCCGAGCGGTACATAAGTATTTTGGGGGACGGTTCATGGCGAGTTGGTTCTACGCATCCGAGGGCAAGCAGCAGGGGCCCTTTCCGGAAGGGCAATTCCGCGACCTGATCGCCCAGGGCGTCGTGCGCCCGGACACGCTGGTGTGGTCCGAGGGCATGGCCGGCTGGCAGAAGGCCGCCGAGATTCCCGGCCTGCTCGGCGGCGGTGCACCTCCGATGATCCCGGCCGGCGGCCCGCC
>NZ_LWIG01000001.1:867662-872943 GCF_002068095.1 Bradyrhizobium sacchari
CCGGCGGGTCGCTGACGGCCGATTTCAGCGCGTTCGGTCTGCTCGGCCGCAGCATCGTGTTCGTGATCGGCATCCTGCTGGTGATCCCCGCGCCCTGGGTGACCGTCTGGTTCTACAAATACATCACATCGCACATCCAGGTGCCGGGCCGCCCGAATTTTGGTTTCGCCGGCCAGCCGATGGACATCTGGTGGGCGTTGATGCTCAACGCGCTCCTGACCTACGCCGGCGCGACCGGCATATCGTTCGCGCCGCTCCTTGCCGTGATCGCCAATGCGTTCCTCGCCTGGGTGATCCTGCGCTGGATCGTCGCCAACCTCACCTCGAACGGCGAGCGTCTGCCTTTATCGTTTCAGGGCAGCGCGATCGGCTATGTCGGCTGGTACCTGCTGATGATGATCTCGACCATCACCATCATCGGTTGGGCCTGGGTGATCGCGTTCTGGATGCGCTGGAATTGCCGCAACATCGAGGGCACGCGGCGCGAGGTCGTCTTCAACGGCAGCGGCTGGCAGGTGCTATGGCGGTCGGTGGTGTTGTCGCTGGCGTGCAGCTTCATCATCCCAATTCCGTGGATGCTGCGCTGGTACGGTCGCTGGTTCGTGTCGCAATTCGCGCTGGTCGATCGCGGAGCCGCCGCTCGCGCCTATTGAGCGCTACCTCCGTTCGCGCACGGAGCCTTCCTGCGCGACGGAGGCGACCAGCGTGCCGTCCGGCTTGAAGATCGAGCCGCGGGTCAGGCCGCGGCCTGATTGCGCGCTCGGCGAATCCTGCGCATAGAGCAGCCATTCGTCGGCGCGGAACGGGCGGTGAAACCACATCGCGTGGTCGAGGCTCGCCGGCATCATGCGCTTGTCGAACAGCGTACGGCCGTAGCGCGCCATGATCGCATCCAGCAGCGAGAAGTCCGAGGCATAGGCGAGCGCGCACATGTGCAGCGCCGGATCGTCGGGCAACTTTGCAGCCGTCTTGATCCAGACATGGATGCGGCCGTCGTCGATCTTCTGGCCGAAATAGCGGCCGAGCTCGACCGGGCGCAACTCGATCGGGCGATCGGATTCGTAGTAGCGGCGGATGAACTCCGGCATCTCGCGGAACATCGGCTGCTTCGCAACTTCCTCCGCCGTGAGCTTTTCCGGCGGCGGTACGTCGGGCATCTTGTCCTGATGATCGAACGCGGTCTCCTCGTCGGCGTGGAACGACACCATGACCGAGAAGATCGCATTGCCGTGCTGGATCGCGGTGACGCGCCGGGTCGAATAGCTCTTGCCGTCGCGCAGGCGCTCGACCTGGTAGATGATCGGGATCTGCGGATCGCCCGGCAGGATGAAATAGCAATGCAGCGAATGCGGCAGCCGGCCCTCGACCGTGCGGCAGGCGGCAACCATGGCCTGCCCGATCACCTGGCCGCCGAACACCCGCTGCCAGCTCGTCTTCGGGCTGTTGCCGCGGAACAGGTTCACCTCGAGCTGCTCGAGGTCGAGGACCGAGATCAGGTCGATCAGGCTCTTGGACATGGAGTTCGCTTTCAAAGGACTGTCATTCCGGGGCATCGCGACAGCGATGAACCCGGAATCCCGAGCTCATGACCTCGAGATTCCGGGTTCGCGCATTTGCGCGCCGGAATGACAGACCGGGCCGTTCCGCCCTTGTTTCACCGCACTGTTTCGCCCAGCTCAAGTCTGCTAGCAAGACCGAGAATTGACTGGGAAGCTTGGTATGTCGGTACAGGGAAGCATTGTCATTGGCGGCGGCGCGTTTGCCGGGCTCGCCCTGGCTCTGGCGTTGCGCCAGGGGCTGGGTCCGGAGATCCCGGTCATCGTCGCCGATCCCGCGCTCGGCACGCGGCCGAGCCGGGATCCGCGCGCCACCGCGATCGTCGCCGCCTGCCGCCGCCTGTTCGAGGCGATCGGCGCCTGGGACGACGTCAGGGGTGAGGCCCAGCCGATCCTCGACATGGTCGTCACCGACTCGAAGCTGGAGGACGCCACGCGTCCAGTGTTCCTGAACTTCGCCGGCGACGTCGCGCCGGGCGAGCCGTTTGCGCACATGGTCGAGAACCGCCGTCTGATCGATGCGCTGGTGGTGCGCGCCGAGGCCGAGGGCATCGATCTTCGCGCCACCACCGTTGCATCCTACGATGCGCGCGCCGAGGGCATCGACGTGACGCTCGGCGACGGCAGTGTGATCGCGGCGGGCCTGCTGGTCGCCGCCGATGGCGCGCGGTCGAGACTGCGCGAGCGCGCCGGCATCGCCACCCATGGCTGGGAATATGACCAGTCCGGCATCGTCGTCACCGTTGGCCACGAACGTGATCACGAGGGCCGCGCCGAGGAGCACTTTTTGCCGGCGGGCCCGTTCGCGATCCTGCCGCTTTCGGGAAAGCGCTCATCGCTGGTGTGGACCGAGCGCCGGGTCGAGGCCGCGCGCATCATTGCGCTCAGCGACGAGGAATTCCACGCCGAGCTCGAGCAGCGCTTTGGCCTGCATCTCGGCGAGGTGAAGGCGCTCGACAAGCCGCGCGCGTTTCCGCTGTCCTATTTCGTCGCGCGTTCCTTCATCGCCGAGCGCCTCGCGCTGGTCGGCGATGCCGCCCATGTCATCCACCCCATCGCCGGCCAGGGCCTCAACATGGGGCTGAAGGACGTTGCGGCGCTGGCCGAGGTCGTGGTCGACGCGGCGCGGCTCGGCATGGATCTCGGCGGCGCCGACGTGCTCGAGCGTTACCAGCGCTGGCGCCGCTTCGACACCATGGCGATGGGCGTTGCCACCAACTCGCTGAACTTCCTGTTCTCCAACCAGTCGACCTTGCTGCGCACCGTGCGCGACATCGGCCTCGGCCTTGTCGACCGCGCCCCGCCGCTGAAGAACCTCTTCATCCGCCAGGCCGCCGGTCTCACCGGCGAAGTGCCGCGGCTGCTGAAGGGCGAGGCGCTGTAAGGCGTCGTCCCGGCCAAGGCCGGGACCCATACGCCGCAGCATCAGTTTTGCGAAGACCGGAGTTACTGCTCGCGCAACAACGCAATTCGGTGGTTATGGGTCCCGGCTTTCGCCGGGACGACACCGAGCGCGTGGCGCGTTGCGTTGCTCCATTCGAGCTACGAAAGCCTCAATCGATCTTGCGCGCTTCTTCCGGCAGCATGATCGGGATGCCGTCGCGGATCGGATAAGCGAGCTTGGCGCTGCGCGAGATCAGCTCCTGCTTGGCGGAATCGAACTCCAGCGGACCCTTGGTCAATGGGCAGACCAGAATCTCCAGCAGTTTGGGATCGACACTGGCTTCGGGACGTTCGGTGGGCGCGTTCATCATTGTCTCCGGCGTTCGGCTGCCTCTAGCACAGAAATCCGCCTCCGCCCATTGCGCCGATTCACGCCGAGACCATCGCCAGGAGCTCGTCGAGCATGCCCTGAAGCCGCGCCGCCGGCACCGGCGCCCCCGACAGGGTAAAGCCGAGAAACGTCCAATAGAGGATCTGCGCGCGGGCCGTCGCCGTCGCCGGAGCAAGCCCGCGCATCGCCAGCAGCTGCTCGATGTAGTCGAGCCTGCGGCGGTCGATCGCGCGCACCGCGCCTTGCGCGCCCGCATCGAACGCCGCCCAGTGGCGCACCGCGCGCTCGAGATCGAGCCGGGCACCGAACGACCTGCGCAGCAGCGCCTGCAAGGGCTCGTCGCCGGCGGCCTCAACGTCGGCGATGATCTGCTCCGCCGCGATCTCGCGCCAGCGCTTCAGCACCGCGGTGTGGAAGGCGCCGAGATCGGCGAAGTGCCAATAGAAGCTGCCGCGCGACACGCCCATCCCCTTCGCGAGCGGATCGGCCTTGAGCGCCGTGAAGCCGCTTTTGGCGAGTGCCTTCAGCCCTTCCCTGATCCAATCGTCGGCGGCCAGCTGTTCGGTCATGTCGGTTTCCAGATCCGGCCATACACTAGTGTATTGACAGGTCGCGGGCCAGCGCTTATCTCACCATACATAGATGTATGGAAGCCTCCGGGAGCCTGACGATGCGTGATCTCCTGCTCCAGTGCGCCGGTGGGCTGACCATCGTCGTGGCCCTCGTCCATGGCTACCTCGGCGAGGCCAAGGTGTTTGTCCGCGCGCGCATCGAGCCGGAACGGCTTCGCACCCTGATCCGCCTTGTCTGGCAAGCCTCGACCGTTGCCTGGATCGGCGGTGGGGTGCTCCTGATCGCGGTGCCCGGCATGGGTTCGGAGCTGGCGCGCCACTGGATCGTCGGCACTATGGCCTGCGTGTTCGGTCTCTCCGCTCTCGCCAACGCATGGGCGACGCGCGGCCGGCACTTCGGCTGGATGATGCTCAGCGCGGTCGTCATGCTGGCGGTCGCCGGCTACTGACAACGCGCTCCCGGCCGTGAGACGTAAGGCCGCAGCGGGTCTTCAAATGCGCGGTCCCTGCGGAGCGTACTGATGTTTTTCGGATCGTTAGAATAAATCTAAGGCGCGGCGCCGCTGAACCGGATTGACTTCACCTCCTCCTTTGCTTCCTTCGGTCCCGCTCGCGGCTCCGCGCAGCACCCACGACAGAGAAGGAGACGTTCGTGAAGGTCATTCGTGTTGTTGCCATTGCACTGACGATCGGGATTGGCGCGGGATCGACGGCCATGGCCGACGGTTTCAAGGATTGCACCAAACTCGACAAGGCGTCGTGGAAGCCGGCCAGCGAAGCCGAAGCCAAGGCCAAGGCGCTGGGCTACGAGGTGCGGCGCTCCAAGATCGAAGGCTCGTGCTACGAAGTCTATGGCGTCAAGGAAGGCAAGCTCTTTGAGCTGTTCTACAGCCCGGAAGACCTCAGCCTGAAGCACACGATTGCCAAGTAAGGCTGCCAAGTAAGGCTGCCAAGTAAACCCGCCAACTAGGCTTGCCAAGCAAGGCTGCGCGAAATCGTCCGCGCAGAGTGAGGCTCGAAGGTGGTCCCAGCTTGATCGAGGAAGCGGTGCCAGAAGCGCGCGGGGCGTCCGACAGGACCCCCGCGGATCGAACCGTTTCGCGGACGGTCGCAGTCTGGGATCTCCCGCTCCGCCTCTGGCACTGGGCTTTCGCGGCCAGCATCCTCGCCGCGTGGTTCACGCCCACCGTCTACGACCGGGTTCATCGCATTGTCGGCTACACGGTGCTCGGGCTTCTCGCCTTCCGTCTGGTCTGGGGTTTCTGGGGCAGTCGCTACTCTCGCTTCCGCCTGATGAGCGTCAGGCTTCGTGCCGCGCCGCGCTATCTCTTGAATCTGCGTCGCGGCCTCACCGGCCGCTATATCGGGCTCAATCCCGC
>NZ_LWIG01000001.1:872973-961371 GCF_002068095.1 Bradyrhizobium sacchari
GGTTGCCGTTTCGGCGATCACGGGCGCGATGTCGGTGACCGTGACGTTCTTCGGCGTCTGGTGGGTCGAGGACACCCACCATTATTCATCGGACGCGGTCATCGTGCTGGTCGTGCTGCACGTCGTGGGCGTGCTGCTGATGGGACGTCTTCAGCGCGAGAACCTGATCCGCGCGATGATCAGCGGCCGCAAGCGCATCCGGCATCATCCCTAAGCGGAACCGGTAGAGTTCCCGACCAACCATAGCCTCCGCTCGACCGCGTAGTTTCACGGGACGGAACCATCCTAAACCCGCACCACTACCTCAACTGGCGTCATTCGCCGGGAATCATTTACCTCGCGATAGGCATGCAACTGGGCATTGCAGAAAATTAACGCGGACAAAGTCTGATCGGCTCAATCCTCGATAGTATTGACGAGGGAGCGATATTGAATGTTCCGCGTTTTCAACTGCCTCTCGGCGGAGCACGACTGGCGGCTTGTCATGCTGGCCGGCCTGGTTTGCTTCGCTGCAAGCATTGTAGCCGTCAGCATCTTCCATCGGGCAGTCGCCTCGCGAGGCTGGACGCGGTCGCTCTGGATTGCGATTGCCGGCGCGGCCATCGGCTACGGAATTTGGGCAACGCATTTTGTCGCGATGCTCGCCTACGAGCCTGGCGTCCCGACCGGTTATGGCCTCGTCCTGACGGCGCTGTCGCTCGCCGCGGCAATGATTCTCACCTCGGGCGGTTTTGGCGTTGCCGTCAACAATTCCGGCCGGTGGCGCGCAGCCGCCGGTGGCGGCATCATCGGCGCCGGCATTGCAAGCATGCACTATATCGGCATGTGGGCCCTCGAAGTGCCGGGTCGTGTGATTTGGTCGCCGGAGCTGGTGTTCATCTCGATCATCCTCGGCATGGTCCTGGGCTACGTCGCGCTCGCGGTTGCCTTGGGCCGCAAGAACAGATGGGGGACCTTCGCCGCGGCGCTGCTGCTGACGCTCGCCATCGTGTCGCATCATTTCACGGCCATGGGGGCGGTGCAGATCGTTCCAGACCCGACGCTGGCACACGATACGTTGTCGCTTTCGCCGAGCTTCCTTGCCGTCGCAATTGCGGGTGTGGCGCTATCGGTGCTCGGGATGAGCTTCGTCGGCGTGCTCGCGGATCGCCGCCTTGCGACCAGAACCAGCAGGTTCGAGCAAATCATCAGCGAACTTTCGCTCGCCAGGCAGCAGGTGGAAGATTCGCAAAGGGAAATCCAGGAGCAGAAACTCAGGCTGGACACGGCCATCAACAACATGGTCGAGGCGCTCTGCATGTTCGATGCGGAGAAGCGGCTCGTCGTCAGCAACGAGCGCTATGCCCTGCTCTATCGGTTGCCGCCGGAACTGCTGAGAACAGGGACCCCTCACGCCGACATCATCAGGCATCGCGTCATGACCGGTATCCTCAAGAGCGACAGCAGCGAGGGCGCTGCCGAGAAATTCATCTCGAAACTGGCGGCCTTGCCGTTCGATGCCGTCTCGAGCAGGATCGACGAGTTTGCCGATGGCCGGCTGATCTGCGTGACGCGACAGCCAATGGCCGGTGGCGGATGGGTGGCCACGCATCTCGATGTCACCGAGCAGCGCCGGTCCGAGGCCAAGATCACCCATATGGCGCAGCACGACGCGCTGACCGATCTGCCAAATCGCGTGCTGCTCAGGGAGCGGATGGAGCATGCGATCGCGGTGACGCGCAACGGCGGCGTCGATCTCGCAGTGCTCATGCTCGATCTCGATCGCTTCAAGGAGGTCAACGACACGCTCGGCCATCCGGCCGGCGACTCCCTGCTGCGCGCCGTCTCCGCGCGTCTGCGCGAATGCGTCACGGACACCGCATTGATCGCGCGATTGGGCGGGGACGAGTTCGCCGTGATCGATTACGTGACCAATCCGGCCGTCGAGGCCGCCGCCCTTGCCGAGAACATCAGAAAGGCGCTTTGCGAACCCTTCGATCTCGGCGATCACCGCGTCACGGTGGGCACCAGCATCGGCATTGCCATCGCGCCGCGCGACGGCAACGATTCCGACGTGATCATGAAGAGCGCGGATCTTGCCCTCTATTCGGCCAAGAGCGGTGGACGTGGTGCATTCCGCTTCTTCGAACCGGAGCTCGACGAGCTCATGCATGCGCGGCGCAATCTGGAGCGCGACATGCGGGATGCGCTCTCGGAGCGTCAATTCGAGCTTCACTACCAGCCGTTCGTCAACGCCGCGACCGGCGAGACCCGTGGCTTCGAGGCCTTGCTGCGCTGGCGTCACCCGCAGCGAGGACTGGTCCTGCCGGGCGAATTCATCCCGCTTGCGGAGGAAACCGGCTTGATCGTGCCGCTGGGCGAATGGGTCTTGAGGACCGCCTGCGCGGAAGCTGCCAAATGGCCTCAAGAGGTCGGTATCGCAATCAACCTGTCTCCCGCGCAATTCAGGAGCAAGGAGCTCGCTCCGGTCATCGTCGGCGCGCTGGCGAGTTCTGGAATAGCGCCGCACAGGCTCGAGCTCGAAGTCACCGAGACGGTGATCATGCATGACAGCGAAGCCGTTTTTGCCGTGCTCGCCCAGCTGCGCGAGCTCGGGGTGCGGATCGCCCTGGATGATTTCGGCACCGGCTATTCGTCGCTGAGCTTTCTGCAGAGATTCCCGTTCGACAAGGTCAAGATCGACCGCAGTTTCGTCGATGAACTGTCCAGCACGCGGGCCGAAGCGCGCCATCTCGCACGAGCCGTGGTTCGTTTCGCAGTCAGCCTCGGCAAGACGACGACCGCCGAAGGCGTCGAAACGGAGGAGCAGCTCGACATCCTCCGTGAGGAGGGCTGCATGGAAACGCAGGGGTACTATTTCAGCCGGCCGATGCCTGCATCCGACGTCGCCCGGATGCTGCGGCGCGACGGAGCGGCCATCCGCGCCGCGTGAGCTTTCAGACCCTCACTGCAGCGGCGGATCGCCGCTGGTGCGCTTCTTGGCGAGGTCCATCTCGGTGACCGCGATCAGGATCTCGGCCCGGGTCTTCAGGTCCGGCGCCTCCAGCATGGCCTGCTTTTCGGCGGGGCCGTAGGGCGACATCATCGCCAGCGCGTTGACCAGCGCCTCGTTGGGCGCGCTCTCGACGCCCTCCCAGTCGACCTTGAGATTGTTGGCCTTCAGGAAGTCGGCGAGCACCGCCAGCAGCGCCTCGCGGTCGACCTGGTCCTCGCCCATGCGGGCGGTGAAGTCGTCGACGAAGGCGAAGAAATCCACCTTGCACTGCCGGTAGGCGGTGAGCACCTCGAGCTCCTCGACCACCTTGAAGCGCGCAACGCCCGTGAGCTCGAGGATATAGCGGCCGTCGCCGGATTCGGCGAGCTGGGTGATGCGGCCGACGCAGCCGACCCGGAACAGCGCCGGCTTGTCAGAATTCTTCGGCGAGTGCGCCACGTCGGGCTGGATCATGCCGATCAGGCGATGGCCGTCGCGGAGGGAGTCGTCGACCATCGCAAGATAGCGCGGCTCGAAGATGTTGAGCGGCATCTGGCCGCGCGGCAGCAAGAGCGCGCCCGGCAGCGGAAACACCGGAATGATTTCCGGAAGATCGGCGGGCCCGCGATATTCGATGTTGATCGGCATCTGGTCCCCGCTGACGCTTATACGCTTTCCCTTACGAAAACAGGATCGTCGACAGGCGCTTGCGGCCTTCGACCGTTGCATCGTCCGTGCCGCCCCAGGCTTCGAAGAACTGCACGAGCTGCTTGCGGGCGCCGTCGTCGTTCCACTTGCGGTCGCGCTTGATGATCGCGAGCAGCTGCTCGGTGGCCGCCGCCCGGTTGCCCTGCGCGTTGAGCGCGGTCGCGAGGTCGAAGCGGGCCTGATGATCGAGCGGGTTTGCGGCGACTTTCTGTTCCAGCTCGGCCACGGGCCCGAGCTGCTCCGCCTGCTCGGCGAGATCGATCGTGGTCTGCACGGCTTTCACCGCGGGATCGTTGCGCTTGGATTCCGGCACCATGGCCAGCGTCTGCTTGGCCTGCTCCATCGCGCCCGAGACGGCGTAGCACTTGGCAAGGCCGGCCAGGGCCGCGATGTTGGTCGAATCATGCTGCAGCGCCTCGGCATAGATCTGCGCGGCGGCCGCGGCATCCCCCTCGGCGAGCACGGCGTCGGCTTCCTGCACGATCTCGGCGACATTGACCTCGCCCGGGGCGGTGACGCCCTTGGTCAGCTTTTCGATGAAGGCGTTGAGCTGACTCTCCGGCACCGCGCCCATGAAGCCGTCGGCCGGCTGGCCGTTGACGAAGGCGATCACTGCCGGGATCGACTGGATGCCCATCTGGCCCGGGATCGCCGGATGCTGGTCGATGTTCATCTTGACCAGCTTGACCTTGCCCTTGGCGGCCTTGACCGCCTTTTCCAGGATGGGGGTGAGCTGCTTGCAGGGGCCGCACCACTCCGCCCAGAAGTCGATCAGCACCGGCTGGCGCTTCGATTCCTCGATGACGTCCTTCATGAAGCTCTGGGTGGTGGTGTCCTTGATCAGATCGGCCGCAGCCGGGTTGGCGGCTCCGTTACCCTGGTCGATGATCGTCACGGGATCCCCTCGTCTGATGTCTGGAATGGCGGCTCTTTAGCACGTCGCCAATGCCTGTGCTTGTTGTCGGCTCCTAAATTGGGCCGAAAGGGCCGAATTTCAATCCATCAAGGCCGATTCGGTGGTTCCGGGCCATTTTCCGGCGATTCTGTCGCATTAAGGGTCGATTTAGGGCCCGCAATTGCGAATCTATGCTGCCGGTAGCTGTTGCATTCCCCTCCCGCTTTTGGCATACGACAGCCGTTGCCGGCGCGTCACGCGACCGACACAGGATGCGGGTGTAGCTCAGTGGTAGAGCACGACCTTGCCAAGGTCGGGGTCGAGGGTTCGAGCCCCTTCGCCCGCTCCAATTTTTTCCCAGAGCATCCAGCTAAACCAGACCGGGCCGTGGTCTTCCACGCCGCTGGCGGCTGTCTTGGGGCTATCTTGGGGTTGCAATGACAATTCTGGTTACGGGCAGCGCAGGGCATCTCGGGGAGGCCCTTTTGCGGACACTTCGGGCACGCGGTTCGTTTGCGCGTGGAATCGATCTGAAGGCATCGCCCTTCACCGAGGCCGTCGGCTCCATCGTCGATCCAGCGTTCGTGCGCGAACAGATGCACGGCGTCTCCGCCGTCATCCACACCGCGACGTTGCACAAGCCACACGTGGCGACCCATTCCAGGCAGGACTTCGTCGACACCAACGTCACCGGCACGCTCAATCTGCTCGAGGCGGCTGCGGCCGCCGGCGTGAAGAGCTTCGTCTTCACCAGCACCACCAGCGCGTTCGGCTCGCAACTGCGGCCGGACGCGGGACAGGCGGCGGTGTGGGTCACCGAGGATCTGCCGCCGGTGCCGAAGAACATCTACGGCACCACCAAGCTGATGGCGGAGACGCTGTGCGAGCTGTTCTTTCGCGAGCGCAGGCTTCCGATGGTGGTCTTGCGGACCTCGCGCTTCTTTCCGGAGGAGGATGACGATCCATTGATGCGGTCGGCCTACCCGCTGGACAACGCGCAAGCCAACGAGCTGCTCTATCGCCGGCTGGATATAGCGGACGCGGTGAGCGCCCATCTGCTCGCCGTCGAGCGTGCGCCAAAAATCGGTTTCGCCCGCTACATCGTTTCGGCCACGAGCCCGTTCGAGCCGCATCATCTCGCGGCGCTGGCGGATGACGCCGCAAGTGTCGTGCGCGCGCTCTATCCGGATTGCGCGCAGCTCTACGCGGCGCGCGGCTGGCGTCTGTTTCCGCAGATCGACCGCGTCTATGTCAACGCGCGCGCCCGGCGCGAGCTGGGCTGGCGGCCCGAATTCGACTTCGCGCATGTGCTGCGGAGCCTTCGTACGGACCATGATTTTCGCAGCGCGCTTTCCCGCGAGGTCGGGTCGAAAGGCTATCATGATGCGGTGTTTGAGGACGGGCCCTACCCCGTCGCCTCCTGATCACCGTTTTTGCAGTTTTGCACGACGCGCCAGACGCCTGCGCGGTGTCACCGGCCGCGATGCAGCCACAGCCGTTCTACGGTGCATGGGGTTGTTTTCGCATTTTTTATGTGGGCCCTTCCCGCTGCCTGCAAATTGAGCCGCGCGCCATCTGGATTCCGCGTTGCAGCGAGATCATTGCGGCTGCCGTGCCGGCATCCAGAGTAATCCGTCTCAACTTTTATTGAGCGCAAGCGCAGCGCATGCGATGCGCTTCTCACCGCTCGCAGATGTGCTAACCTTTTTGCGTTGGCCTCGTCGGCCGACTCCAACTTCGCCTCTCGACTAGCAAAACAAAATAAATCGCAGCCCTGACGGCTGCCTTAGGGGAGTGACGCGATGACATCGATGTTCCATCGATCCGTGTTGGCGCTTGCGGCCGTGGCCCTTCTTGCCGGGACCAGCGTTGTCAATGCGCAGCAGCAGGACCAAAACCGGGCACTGAAGAAATACGAATCCGGCACCAAGGAATTCTGGACCCATCCGCCGGATGACTGGTTCCTCGGCGACGAGACCGAGGCGCAGAAGGGCCTTGCGCCGCCGTCGGGACCGCCGACCGGCGCTTCGGAGGCCGAGCTCGCGGCGATGATGAAGAAGATCAAGCTGCCGCCAGGCTTCAAGATCGAGGTCTATGCGCCCGGCGTCCTTGCCGCGCGGCAGATGGCCTGGGGTGACAAGGGCACGCTGTTCGTCGGTTCGTTCGGCCTCGGCAACGTCTATGCCATCAAGGACAACAACGGAAAGAAGGAGGTCAAGACCATCCTCAAGGGGCTGAACATGCCCACCGGTCTCGCCTTCAAGGACGGCGCGCTCTACGTCATCGCGGTCGACAAGCTGATCCGCTACGACGACGCCGAGGCCAATCTCGACAAGCTCGGCGACGGCAAGGTCGTCTATGACGACATGCCGTCCTATGCCGCGCATGGCTGGAAGTACATCGCGGTCGACAAGGAGGGCTGGTTCTTCCTGCCGTTCGGGCCGCCCTTCAATGTCGGCATTCCCCCGACCAGCGTCTCGCAGATCCGCCGCGTCGATCCCAAGACCGGCAACGCCGAAATCTGGGCACTCGGCGTCCGCAACTCGGTCGGCGGCGATGTCGATCCGCGCACCGGCAAATTCTGGTTCACCGAGAATGCACGCGACTGGGTCAGCGACGATCTGCCCTCCGACAAGCTGAACATGATCAACAAGATCGGCGAGCACTTTGGCTATCCCTATTGCCACCAGGGCGACCTGCCGGATCCGAAGTTCGCGATGGGCCACAAGTGCTCCGAGTTCACGCCGCCGGTGCTGAATCTCGGCGCCCACGTCGCTCCGCTCGGCATGAAGTTCTACACCGGCGACCAGTTCCCCGCCGAATACAAGAACAACATCCTGATCGCCGAGCACGGCTCCTGGAACAGGCACAAGTACCAGGGCGCCCGCATCATGCGTGTGATCGTCGGGCCCGACGGCAAGAACGCCAAGCAGGAGGTGTTCGCCTCCGGCTGGATCGAGGGTGACCAAGGCTATCTCGGCCGTCCCAACGACATCATCCTCGCCAAGGACGGCTCGATCCTCGTCGCCGACGATTGGGCCGGCGCGATCTATCGCATCAGCTACAGCAAGAAGTAGCGCGACGTAACGAAGGGGCTGCGACCGCGCGATGGCCGCGGCCTCATTCATTTCAACGTCCCACGCCCTCGTTCCGGATTACGCGCTACTTGCGCGCAGGTCCGGAACCCATAACCCCGATTGGTGGTTATGGACTCCGGGCTCGCGCCGAGCGGTGCGCCCCCGAATGACGAACACGACAGATCGGAATTCCCATCATGCGCCGGAAGTTCACCTCGCACGCAATCGGCGCGATTGCGCTCCTGACGCTCGGCGCCCTTCCAGTCAGCGCCGCCGACGATTCCGCGATCAAGGAGAAGGCATCCGTCTGTGCCGGCTGTCACGGCGAGAACGGCATTTCGCAGACGGAGAACATCCCCTCGCTGGCCGGCCAGCCCGATCAGTTCATCCAGTGGCAGCTCGTCTTCTTCCGCGCCGGTTCGCGCAAGAACGACCAGATGCAGCCGATCGCCGAGGAGATCACCAACGAGGACATCCGCAATTTCGGCGCCTATTTTTCGCAAATGACGCCGGCGAAGGCCGCGCACGACAACGATCCGGACCTGTCGAAGAAAGGCGCGCAGGTTGCCGTCGGCCTCCGCTGTGCCTCATGCCATACCGACAGCTTTGCCGGCACCAAGGCGGTGGCGCGGCTCGCAGGGCAGCGCGAGGAATATCTCGTCAAGGCGCTGCATGATTACAAGGCGGGCGCGCGCGTCGGCGGCGGTGTCGCCGCGATGGCCGATGTCGCCTATCACATGAGTGACGAGGAGATCACGGCAGTCTCGCATTATCTGGCGAACTTCAAATAACGGAAAGCGGCAAACTCCGCCGTCGTCCCGGCGAAGGCCGGGACCCATCACCGAAGACGTGATTACGGGGCTCGAAGTGACGTCGTCGCACGCCATGTCCTTCTTGTGGCTTTGGGTCCGGGATTTGCGCGCGCTTTGGGCGCGCTTGTCCGGGACGACAGCGGTGTGCGGAGCGCGAGCTACCCCGCCCGCTGCCTCTCATACGCCTTCAAATGCGTATACGCGATGCGCAGCTTCGGCACCGGCACCTTCGCCGCATCGGCGCGAGTGATGAGATCGCCGATGACGTGGTCGGCTTCGACCGGCAGGCCTGCCTTGATGTCGCGGAACATCGACGCGGTCATCGGCGATCCCTCGGTGGTGAGATTGCCTTTGACGCGCTCGAAGAACGGGCCGCCCGGTGGATAGCCGGACGCCGTGGCGATGGCGCTGGTCTCATCCAGCATGCCGAGCAGGAAGTCGCGGCCGCCGGGGGCGGCGAGGATGTTGCCGACGGAGGTGCGCATCAGGCTGGTGCTTGCGGCGAGCGAGGAGAGGAACACCCACTTCTCCCACATGTCCTGCATGATGTTCTGGCTGGCGGTAGCGCCATTGATGCCGCTTCTGAAGGCCTCGTCGATCGCCTTGACGCGCTCCGACGGCTTGCCGTCGCGTTCGCCGTAATTGAGCGACTGCATCGGCTGGAGCTGCACCACCTCGCGCTTCTCGTTCAGCGTCGCGGCGATGGCGCAGAGGCCGCCGAGGACGCGGTCCTTGCCGAATTTGGCATCGAGGATGTCGAGATGCTTCATGCCGTTGAGCATCGGAATGATCGACGTATCAGGGCCGACGGCCGGGGCGAACGACTTGATGGCGTCGTCGAGGTCGAACGCCTTGCAGCTGAGCAGCACAACGTCGAACTTGTCCTTGAGCGCGTCGGCCTGCACGGTCGGCGGATTTTTCAGGGTCACGTCGCCATTCGGGCTCTTGATGACGAGGCCAGCGCTGGCGAGCTCGCCGGCGCGGCGCGGCCGGACCAGGAAGGTGACGTCGCGGCCGGCCTGCAACAGCCTGCCACCAAAATAGCCGCCGATGGCGCCGGCGCCGACCACGAGAATACGCATGGGATATTCCTTTTTGTTGCTATTGGCGGTCCATCTATAGTCGTCATTGCGAGCGAAGCGAAGCAATCCAGAATGGCGCCGCGATCACATTCTGTCGCCGGAGAATGAAGGGACTACGTCCCCAGCACCATCTCCTCGACCTCGCGCAACTGCTCCTTGCCAAAAAACATCTCGTTGCCGACGAAGAAGGTCGGCGAGCCGAAAGCGCCTCGCGCGACCGCCTCCTCGGTGTTCTTGATCAGCTTGGCCTTGACCTCCGGTTCCTGCGCGCGGGCAAACAGTTTTTGCGCGTCGAGTCCGGAGGATGCCAGCGCCTTTGCCGCGACCTCAAGATCGTCCATCTTCTTCGGCTCGCGCCACATGTGATGGAAGGCGGCGTCCACATATTTCTCGAACACGCCTTCGATCTGCGCCGCGATCGCGGTGCGCATCAGGTTCAGCGTGTTGACCGGGAAGAAGGGGTTCATGACGTAAGGCTGGACCTTGAAGCGCTTGCTGAAGCGCTCGGTCTCGACCTGCTGGAATTCGCGCTTGTTCTTGATGCCGGCGAGCGTCTCGGCCGGCGACTTGTTGTTGGTCGACTTGAAGATGCCGCCGAGCAGGATCGGCACATAGTCGAATTTGACGCCGATGCGCTGCTCGATCGCCGGGATCGCCAGATGGCTGAGATAGGCATTGGGGCTGCCGAAATCGAACAGGAACTGCGGAGCTGTGCGGGTCAAATTCTCATCTCCCTGATCTCGCTTTCCTCCATTGTGGCGCAGGGCGCGCCGCGGGTCTACCGTTTAATGATGGTCATAATACTTTGAGGGTCAGATCAGGCGCCGGATCGCGCCCTTGCGCCACACCAGGAGGTAATAGCCCATCTGCAAAACAAACATGGCGCAGAACACGATGGGATAGGCGGCCCATACGCCCGCGAGGCCAACGGTGCGGCTGAGAATGACCGCAGCCGGCAGCTCGATTGCGACAATGGCGAAGATCGACAGCAGCATCGGCGTGACGGCGACACCGGCCGCGCGCATTACGCCTGAAAACACCGTGGCGAGGCCGAACGGCACCGAGCTCCACAAGGCGATGTCGAGCATTCCCTTTGCCAGATCAAGCACGGCGCCGTCGGTGATGAAGATGCCGAGCACGGCGCGCGGCGCGAGATAGATCAGCGCCACCAGCCCGCCGGTCAGGACGATGTTGAACGCAAGACCGGTCCGCACGATGCCGTCGAGCCGGGCCCTGTCGCCGCCGCCGACGGCCTGGGCGCCGAGAATCGAGACCGCGATCGAAATCGAGATCGCGGTGAACTGCGTATAGCCCATCACCTGGTTGACGGCACCGTAGGCCGCGGTGGCGTTCGAGCCAAAATCGTTGACGAGACCGAGCAGCACCAGCTCGGCGATCGCCATCACCACCATGCCGATCGCGCTCGGCAGGCCAACGCCGAGAATTTTGCCGAGCACGGCACTGTTGAGGCGGAGGTGACGCAGCAATGCAGCGTCCGGTGCGAGCGCATGTTTCTTCCGCAGCAAATAGGCGGCGAGCACGACCAGCGTCAGCGCGTTGGCGATCGCCGCTGCCCATGCCGGGCTGGTGATACCGGGGGCGGGCAATCCAAACGTGCCGCGGATCAGAATCGGCGTCAGGATCAGGCCGATCGCCGTCGACAAGGCCAGCGCCAACAATGGTGTGAGTGCGTCACCGACGCCGCGGATCATCGCCGTCGTCAGCAGGAAGACGAAGCCGAGCGGCATCGTGAGCAGCATGATGCGCGCATAGCGACTGGCCTCGTCCAGAATGTTCGCGGGCGTCGCGAGTAGCACCATCAACGGCCGGCTGAAAAGTCCGCCGACGAGTGCAATCGCAATCGCGAGCAGCAGGCCGACAGCAAGCGTCGTTCCCACCACGCTTCTGATCCTGTTTTGCTCGCCCGCGCCAAACGCTTGCCCGATCAGCACGGTGGCTCCGGTGCTCAGGCCCATCACGAAGGCGAACAGGAAGAACATCACCGGGAAGAACGCCGACACGGCAGCGAGCGCGTCAACGCCGATCATCTGGCCGAGATAGATATTGCTGACGGTACCGAACAGCGATTGCAGCGCGTTGCCGAGCATGAGTGGTGCGAGGAAGCGGAGGAACGTAGTCCAGAGCGGCTTTGGGGCGGACATAAGATTGGCCTTTCATCAGGGCCTGCGAAGCCGTTGCCGCGCCAGGCACGCGGCTTGGGCCGTCGATGGGTTGAGAGAGAACGCGCTTTAAGCGCGGTCGCTGTAGGCGAGCTTGACGATGTGGTCGCGGATGTCAGTCGGCCAGTCTGCGATCAGTCCGGTGAAGCGTCGCCTGTCGTCGGCAAACAGCGCGCGCGAGGCCTCCTCGAATTGCGGCAGATTGCCCGCCATGGTCGACATGAAGTGATATGCCGCATCGCGCGCCTGCCGCTCGCGGTCCTTGTCGCCGCTGGCGCGCCGGGCTTCGTCGACCAGCTTTCGCAGAGCGACCGAGGCGCCGCCGGGTTGAGCGTTGAGCCACTCCCAGTGCCGCGGCAGCAGCGTCACCTCGCGCGCGACCACGCCAAGTTTTGGCCGGCCGCGGCCGCGCGGCTCGGCCGGTTCTGCACTCTCCTCGACCGGGGGCGGGACAAGCTTCGCCAGCCGTGCCAGCACCTCGCGATCCCCGCCGCGCAGATCGAAGTCGATCGATCGGCCCGTCGCGTCCTCGAAGATGACGATGGGCTCGTCCGGCCGCGGCGCCACCCGCTTGACCACCAGCGCGACCTCGCCGGCCGGCCCGGACACAAGCCGGCGCAAGCCCTGAAAGGCGGTGAAAATCTTCTGCATTGGAATCATTGCCATTTTTGACCGTGTTGGCGGGTTTAATACCCGGGTGAATTGACGACGTCAATATACCCGGGTGAAAATATCTGCATCCGGCGGCTCGACAATGCGTTTCCGGGCTGGCACGAACGGCGCGGCCGTTTCGACCATGCCAAGCCCCGGGGACCCCACGATGCTGACTGTTCACCACCTCAACAATTCGCGCTCACAGCGCGTGCTGTGGCTGCTGGAAGAGTTGGGCGTGCCCTACGAGATCGTGCGCTATCAGCGCCAGCCGGACATGCGGGCGCCGAAGGAGCTGCGCGCCATCCACCCGCTCGGCAAGTCGCCGGTCATCACCGACAACGGCAACACCATCGCGGAGTCGGGTGCGATCATCGAATACCTCATCGCCACCTACGGCAACGGCCGGCTGATCCCGCCGCCGAACACGCCGGAGCGGCTGCGCTTCACCTATTGGCTGCACTATGCGGAAGGATCGGCGATGCAGCCGCTGCTGCTGAAGCTGCTGTTCACGCTGATGCCGAAGCGCGCGCCGGCGCTGCTGCGTCCGCTGGTGCGCAAGGTCTCGAACCAGGCCCTCACCGCGCTGGTCAATCCGCAGCTCAAGCAGCACATGGACTATTGGGAGGGCGAGCTTGCGAAGAGCGAGTGGTTCGCCGGCAGCGAGTTCACCGCCGCCGACATCCAGATGAGCTTCCCGCTGGAAGCCGCACAGGCGCGCGGCGGGCTCGAGCAGGGCCATCCCAAGGCGATGGCGTTCCTGGAGCGCATCCACGCGCGGCCGGCCTATGCCCGCGCGCTGGAAAAGGGCGGGCCCTACCAGGTGGGAAGGTAGCTACTAGCACCGTCATTCCGGGATGGTCCGAAGGACCAGACCCGGAATCGCGCGCCACGATATCGAGATCCCGGGTTCGGCTAGCCGCCCCGGGATGACGCCGAGTAGTCAATCCGCGTGCAATACGCGTCCGCGCGTCTCCGGCAGCGCAAAGGCGGCGATGAAGAACACCGCATAGGCCACGACCGCGAAGATCGCGATCGCGTTCGCGAGCGACGTCGATGCCGACAGGGCACCGACGAGGAACGGAAACAGCGCGCCGATGCCGCGGCCGAAATTGTAGCAGAAGCCCTGGCCCGAGCCGCGCAGCCGTGTCGGATAGAGTTCTGTGAGGAACGCGCCAATTCCGGAGAAATAGCCCGAAGCGAAGAAGCCGAGCGGGAAACCGAGCAGCCACAGGATCTCATTCGTCAGCGGCAGCTGCGTGTAGAGCAGCACCACGGCCATGGCGCCGATCGAGAAGATCAGGAACAGATTGCGCCGTCCGATCCGGTCGGCGAGCCAGGCGCCGGTTAGATAGCCGATGAAGGAGCCGATGATCAGCGTCGAGAGATAGCCGGTCGAGCCGACGATCGACAGATGCCGTTCCTTGGTCAGGAATTGCGGCACCCAGAAAGTGATGGCGTAGTAGCCGCCCTGGCAGCCCGTCGCCATCAGCGACGCAAGCACCGTGGTCTTCAGGATCGGGCCGGAGAAGATTTCCCAGAGCGCGGGGCGATCGCCGCTTGCAGCCTGCTTCGCGCGCGCCTCGGCCGCGATCTCCGGCTCGGTGACGGAGCGGCGGATATAGAACACCAGCAGCGCCGGCAGTGCGCCAATCACGAACATCCAGCGCCATGCGGTTTCCGCCGGCATCAGCGAAAACAGGATCGCCTGCGACAGTACGGCGAGGCCCCAGCCGACTGCCCAGCCCGACTGCACCGAGCCGACCGCGCGCCCGCGATATTGCGGCCGGATCGCCTCGCCCATCAGCACGGCGCCCGCCGCCCATTCGCCGCCGAAGCCGAGCCCGAGCACGGCGCGCGCGATCAGCAGCTGGTCGAAATTCTGCACCACGGCGCAGACCAGTGAGAAGAACGAGAACCAGATGATGGTGATCTGCAGCGTCCTGACCCGGCCGATATGATCGGAGAGATAGCCACCGAGCCAGCCGCCGATTGCGGAGGCCAGCAGCGTCACGGTGCCGGCGAGGCCGGCCGAGGCCGCATCGACTTTCCACAGCGCGATGATGGTGCCGATCACCAGCGGGTAGATCATGAAATCCATGCCGTCGAGCGCCCAGCCTGCGGCGCAGGCCCAGAACGTCCGCCGCTCCGACGTGTTCATGTCGCGGTAGAAGGCGAGAAGGCTGGTGTCCTCGATCTCGGCGCGTTCGATGCGCTGGTTCGGATCGGTGGTGGTCATGTGCGTTCCCCGGCAGTTTGTTGTCGCCGCGGTGGTAGCACGCGCGCCGGCCGGCGCAAGCCGGTGCGCGCGCCCTTGCCATGCAGTGACGCGCTTATTGTCCCGCGGCCTCCGCGCCGCGCGTGCGCGGATCGGGCGCGCCGAGGGGACCATTCGGCGTCACGAGAATCGAATTGGCCGACGTCTGCCCCATCGGCTCGACGATGACATGGTCCATGGCCTTCAGCTCGGACAGGACCTGCTCGGGAAAGCCGCGCTCGACGCGCACCTCGTCCGGCAGCCATTGATGATGCAGCCGTGGCGCCGCCACGGCGGTCGCGACGTCCATCCTGTAGTCGAGCACGTTGACGACCACCTGGAGCACCGTGGAGATGATCCGGCTGCCGCCGGGCGACCCCGTGACCAGCACGGGCTTGCCGTTCCTGAGCACGATGGTCGGCGACATCGAGGACAGCGGCCGCTTGCCGGGCCCCGGTAGATTGGCCTCATAGCCGACCAGGCCGTAGGCGTTGGAGGCGCCGACCGCAGCGGTGAAGTCGTCGAGCTCGTTGTTGAGCAGCACGCCGGTGCCGTCGGCGACGAGGCCGACGCCGTAGCTGAAGTTCAGCGTATAGGTATTGCTGACAGCGTTGCCGCTGCTGTCGACGACGGAGAAATGCGTGGTGTTGGTGCCCTCGCGCGGCGCGGGAGGGGCGGACACGATCTGTCTCGACGGCGTGGCGCGATCGGTGGAGATGCCTGCGCGCAGCTTGGCGGCATAGTCCTTTGACGTAAGCGTCTCGATCGGCGCGTTGACGAAGGCGGGATCGCCGAGATAGCGCGCGCGATCCGCATAGGCGCGCTTCATGGCCTCGATGAGGAGATGCAGTGAGGCCGGCGATCCCTGCTTCAGGTCGCGGAGCTGAAAGCCTTCGAGGATATTGAGGGTCTCGACCAGGACGACGCCGCCAGAGGATGGCAGCGGCATCGAGACGATGTCATAGCCGCGATAGGTGCCGCGCACCGGCGCGCGGATCACCGCCTCGTAGGATTTCAGGTCCGCGGGCGTCATGATGCCGCCGGCATCGGCGACGGCCTTGGCGAGCTTCTCCGCGACCGGCCCCTCATAGAAGCCGCGCGCACCTTGCGCAGCAACAGCCGACAGCGTTTCGGCGAGATCGCTCTGCACCAGCCGATCGCCTTCACCGAGCGGTGTGCCATCGGGGCGCGAGAAGATTTTGGCCGAAGAAGGCCAGCGTGCGAGTCGCCGGTGCCAGCCGGGCAATGTGTCGGCCATGTCGTCGCCAAGTAAAAAGCCGTCGCTGGCCAGCGCGATCGCCGGCTCGAGCAGCTGCGCCAGCGTGAAGCGGCCCGAGCCGTACTTCTCCAGCGCCAAGGCAAGGCCCGCAACGGTGCCGGGCACGCCGACCCCGAGCGCGGAATCGCGCGACTTCGCCGGATCGGGCTTGCCGTCGGGACTGAGGAAGATCTGCGGCGTGGTCGCTGCCGGCGCGGTCTCGCGATAGTCGATCGCGATGTCCTCGTTGCGCTCGGCGGAATGGATCACCATGAAGCCGCCGCCGCCAATATTGCCGGCGCGCGGATAGGTCACGGCCATCGCAAAGCCGGTTGCGACCGCGGCATCGACCGCATTGCCGCCGCGTCGCAGGATATCGGCGCCGACCTGCGCGGAGATCTTCTCCTGCGCCACCACCATGCCGTGCTCGGCGGCAACGGAATGCACCAAGTCGAGCGGCGGCGGAACATAGGCCCGCCGGGCATCCTGCGCGGTCGCGGGCGCAAGTCCAAATGCCAGAGTGGCGATGACGGCGAAAAATGTCCGCCGGGTCCAATATGACGACATTATCAAATTTCCGCCGCGGCCTCGGGCCGGTTCACACGCCTCTCCTTAATGCTATACCGTCTGCGCCAAGTGGGACAAAACTGTTCGTGATGAGGACTTCGGAATGACGACGATCGCCCCCGATGTGCGCATGGCCGGCGTGCAACGGACCTATCCGCCGCGCGCGGCTGTCGTCAGCTGGATCTTCTTCGATTGGGCCGCGCAGCCTTATTTCACGTTGATCACGACCTTCGTGTTCGCGCCCTATTTCGCCACCAGCGTTGCGCCGAATCCTGCCACGGGCCAATCACTGTGGGGCTTTGCGATGGCGGCGGCGGGTCTCGCCATCGCGCTGCTGTCGCCGGTGCTCGGGGCCATCGCGGATGCGTCCGGGCGCAGGAAGCCCTGGATCGCAGGGTTCGGCACCTTGCTGGTGCTGGCGTCCTGCGCGCTGTGGATCGGCAAGCCCGGCGATCCCACGGTCATTCCGCCGCTGCTCACGGCGGTCGCGCTCGCCAGTGTCGGCGCCGAATTCGCCACCGTCTTCAACAACGCGATGATGCCGACCCTGGTGCCGCCGGAGCGGATCGGCCGGCTCTCCGGCACCGGCTGGGCCACAGGTTACATCGGCGGCATCGTCAGCCTGATCCTCGTGCTCGGCTTCCTCGCCGCCAATCCCGAGACCGGGCGCACGCTGCTCGGATTTGCGCCGCTGTTCGGGCTCGATCCCGCCACACACCAGGGCGATCGCGCCGCCGGGCCGCTGACCGGGCTTTGGTTCATCGTTTTCGTGACGCCGCTATTCCTGTTTACGCCGGACTACCCGGCGAAGCTCCCGGTGCGCGAGGCCTTGCGCGAAGGCCTTGCCGAGTTGAAGCAGTCGATCAGAAGCTTGCCACAGCAGAAGTCGCTCGCGGCGTTCCTGCTCGCCAACATGATCTACACCGACGGCCTGGTGTCGCTGTTCGCGTTCGGCGGCATCTATGCCGCCGGCACGTTCGGCTGGCACACCATCCAGATCGGCAGCTTCGGCATCATGCTCGCCGTTGCCGGTACGTTCGGCGCATGGCTCGGCGGCAAGCTCGATGATCGCATCGGGCCGAAGCGCGTCATCGCCGGCAGCCTGCTGGTCCTGCTGCTGTCGGTGGCGGCGATCCTCCTGGTCGACAAGGACAGCGTGTTGTTCGTCGCCGTGGCGCCCCCGCAAGCCGGCGCACCCTTGTTCTCGAGCGCGGCCGAACGCGCCTACCTGGTGTTGGGTTGTCTCATCGGTGCCGCCGGTGGCCCGCTGCAGGCCGCCTCACGCACGCTGCTGATCCGCCTCGCGCCAAAGGACCGCATCGCGCAGTATTTCGGCCTGTTCGCGCTGACCGGGAAGGTGACGTCCTTCATCGGTCCGCTGCTGATCGGCATGATCACGGCCGCGACCGCGAGCCAGAAGGCCGGCATGGCCGTGCTGGTGGTGTTCTTCGTCGCGGGGCTGGGGCTATTGATGCGGGTACGGGATTAGGCGCACGACGCGATCTCACCCCGTCGTTGCGAGGAGCGAAGCGACGAAGCAATCCAGACTTCCTCGGCGGAAAGATTCCGGATTGCTTCGCTGCGCTCGCAATGACGAGGTCGACAGGATCGTCGTGGCTCTTGCGGCCAGCTCTGCCGTCGGCTTAATGCCTGAAGTGCCGCGTCCCCGTGAACACCATGGCGATGCCGTGCTCGTCGGCGGCCTTGATCACCTCGTCGTCGCGCATGGAGCCGCCGGGCTGCACCACGGCGGTGGCGCCGGCTTCGATGCAGGCGAGCATGCCGTCGGCGAACGGGAAGAACGCATCGGATGCCACGACCGAGCCCTTGGTGAGCGGCTCGGCGAGCTTCAGCTCATTGGCCGCATCCTGCGCCTTGCGCGCCGCGATCCGCGCTGAATCCACCCGGCTCATCTGGCCAGCGCCGATGCCGACGGTGGCAAGATCCTTGGCGTAGATGATCGTGTTGGACTTGACGTGTTTTGCGACCCGGAACGCGAACTTGAGGTCGCGCATCTCCGCGTCCGTCGGTGCGCGCTTGGTGACGACTTTGAAGGTCATGTCATCGACCACGGCGTTGTCGCGGCTCTGCACGAGCAGGCCGCCGGCCACCGTCTTGGCGGTGAGGCCCGGCGCACGAGGATCGGGAAGGCTGCCGGCGAGCAGCAGGCGCAGGTTTTTCCTTCCGCCGATGATGGCTATCGCCTCCTCGCTGGCGTCGGGTGCGATGATCACCTCGGTGAAGATCTTGGTGATCTCGCGCGCGGTGTCGGCGTCGAGCGCGCGGTTCATCGCGATGATGCCGCCGAAGGCCGAGGTGGAATCGCAGGCCAGCGCCTTGCGGTAGGCGTCGACGAGGTTCGCGCCTTCGGCGACGCCGCAAGGGTTGGCGTGCTTGACGATGACACAGGCGGCGGTGCGCTTGGCGTCGAACTCGCCGATGCATTCATAGGCCGCATCGGTGTCGTTGATGTTGTTGTAGGAGAGCTCCTTGCCCTGGAGCTGTCGCGCGGTCGAGACGCCGGGGCGCTTGTCCGGCGTGGCATAGAACGCCGCGGTCTGGTGCGGGTTCTCGCCATAGCGCAGGGATTGGATCAGTCTGCCGCCGAAGGCGCGGAAGTCGGGCGCGTCGATCTCGAGCTGCCGGTTGAACCAGTTCGAGATCGCGGCGTCATAGGCCGCGGTACGCGCATAGGCCTTTGCGGCCAGGCGCCGGCGCAGCTTCAGCGTGGTCGCGCCCTTGTTGGCGGCGAGCTCGTCGAGCACGGCCTTGTAGTCCTCGGCCTCGACCACCACGGCGACGTCGTCATGGTTCTTGGCGGCGGCGCGGATCATCGCGGGGCCGCCGATGTCGATGTTCTCGATGCAATCCTCGAAGCCCGCGCCTTTGTCGACGGTCGCCTCGAACGGATAGAGATTGACGACGAGCAGGTCGATCGGCGCGATGCCGTGCGCCTTCATCGCCTCGGCGTGTTCCTTGTTGTCGCGGATCGCGAGCAGGCCGCCATGCACCTTCGGATGCAGCGTCTTGACGCGTCCGTCCATCATCTCGGGGAAGCCGGTGAGGTCGGAGACGTCCTTCACCTTGAGGCCGGCGGCGGCGATCGCCTTGGCAGTGCCGCCGGTCGAGACCAGCTCGACATCATGGGCGGCAAGCGCCTTGGCGAACTCGATCAGGCCGGTCTTGTCGGAGACGGAGAGAAGGGCGCGGGTCACGCGGCGGGGATGGTCAGTCATGAGCAAGATCCTCTGCTACGGGAGTGTCTATGCCCAGGCGCGCGGCGTCTATGTCCCGCGCTTCCCGATGGTGCTCCATCCAAGGTCGCCAGTCGCGCGAGCGAGGGCTCGATAGCAGCTTTCAGCCGTTTTCACAACGACGAGATGGGGCCGAAGCGAGCGCGTCTATAGCGGAAGTTCCGGCTCGCGCCGGGCGTTGCGGCGGGCATTGGTGACCGCAGGCGACGCCGTGGAGCGGATGAAGCTCCAGCGGATCGAGGGCGCCTGCCGCGCGTCCTGCCGGATCACGATCTGGGCGGTGCGGCGCGGGCCGTCATTGCCGGCCAGGAACACGCTGTCCTCTAGGTCGACCTTGTCGTCCAGGGCTTCAAAGGTCCAGACGTCGCGGTTCGGCAATACCAGCATCACGCCGCGGGCATCCGACAGCCGGCTCGCCTTCACGGCCGGATGCAGATGGAAGCGCAGCGCGAAATCGGCATCCGCGCCCTTGAAGCGTCCGCCCTGCGGCGGCGACAGCGTGTCCTCGCCGTCGATGCGCGCGCCGTCATTGGCAATCATCAGCACGCGGCGATGGATCGCGCCGAATTTACTGAGATAGCCGTCATGCGAGGTCGTGAGCAGCGTGCCGTTCTGCACGACCTCGCGATAGCTTTCGACCTCGACCGGGCCGCTGGTGACGGGCGAGCCGTGCAACAGCCGCTTCATCGCCGACATCTCGACGAACTGGCATGACGAGGCCTCGTGATAGGTCAGCGTCGAATGCGCCGCGGTGCTGCGCGCGAACGGCCGCCAATTGTCGCGGCCCGTGGTCGGCATGCCGCAATTGGTGACGATCCGGCTGATGCCGGAAGACAGTTCGAACGACAGGCAGCCGGCATGGGCGTCGTGGCTGACGCCGGCCGGCGGCGGCGGGCCGGTATCGATGATCAGCGTGGTCTGGCCGGCATCGAGGCGCTGGAAGCCGGTATGCGGCATGTTCGCCATCGGCGCGCCGTGGGTGTCGTCATAGGCGAGCAGCGTCGCGAGCAGGTCGGACGGCGTCGCGCTCATGCCGTTGAACAGCGCAAAATTGCCGTCGCCGTGGCGGAAGAAACGCAGCATCGGCATCATGCGGTCGATCGCGTTGAGCAGTGCCGGCGGCGGCGCGATGTTGCGCGCGGCGAAGGTCTGGCGCAGCGGCAACAGGTCGATCAGCAATTCGATCAGCGCGCCGGGGTTGCGGGAGATGTGGCCGCCGTCGGGCAGGATCTGCCGCTGCAATTCGTCCGACAGCTTTTTCGACGCACTGCGGATATGCCGCGCCTGGTTGGCGAGGCAGAGTGTCGTGTAGCACAGCGCGATCAGCACCTGCAGCTTCGGCACCCCGTCGGGGATGTTCACCATGGTGTAGCGCAGGAAGCGGATCTCGCGCGCGAGCGCGCGGAGGTAACGGCGATAGAACTTGTTGTCGGTGTCGTTGAGCACCAGGGGTGCCTGCGACAGCAGCGAGATCACGCGCCGCGCCAGCACGTCGGCGCGCCGCGCGACGGGGCGGCGCTTGTTGGCGGGGTTGGCGATCCAGTCTTCGACCAGCGCGCGCGCATTGGCCCGTGTCAGCGCGGTGTCGGCGGCGCGCAAATGGCGCAGCCAGCCGAAGCCGAGCAGCGCGACCTCCCAATCCTCCGACGGCGGCTCGAGATCGAAGATCGAGCGGCCGTGGCAATTGACGATCTTGCCGGCGAAGACGAAGCGGCCGGCATAGATCTCAGCGGCGCGGGTCGCATCGGCCGTGCGCAGATCATGCGGCGCGATGATCAGCCGGTCGGTGCGGCCGGGCCAGACCCGAGACAGCGCAACCGAACCGCCGCTCGCGCGTGCGAGCATGTTCCGCGCGAAGCGGTTCATGACCAGCGTCGAGATACGTCTGCGTTGAGCGACCGACACGCCTTGCCTTGAAGGGGGAGAGAGGATTCCGACGAATCCTTATTAATCCCAAAATCGGCTTCCTGACACCACCCTGAACGGCGCGAATCAGCGTCGGGATTGCAAAAACCAGTGCAAAATCAGGATTTAACGAGCCGGCTTGCGAAGAATCCGTCGAGCCCGCCGAGCTTGGGATCGGCGTTCGGCAGATGGCTGGGCAGGGTGCGCAGGTCGCCATCGGCGGTGATGATTTCAGCAAGGCCCGCGACCTCCGGCGGCTCGATCGGGACGCGGCGAAGTGCGGGCTCCGCGGCCAGCAGCGTTGCGATGGCCTGCTCGCCCTCCTCGGGTTCCAGCGAACAGGTGCAGTAGACCAGCGTGCCGCCCGGCCTGAGCAGCGAGACGGATTTCTTCAGCAGCCGCTGCTGGAGCGCGGCCAGCGCGGCGATGTCGGAGTCCTGACGGAGCCAGGCGACATCGGGATGACGGCGGATCGTGCCGGTCGAGGTGCAGGGCGCGTCGATCAGGATGCCGTCAAAACCTTCGGCAGGGCCGGCCCACTCCACGGCGTCGGCGACGACGGTCTCGGCCTGGAGCGACAGCCGTGCCAGATTCTCGCGCAGCCGGGCCACACGGGCGGGCGAGCGGTCGATCGCCGTGACCTGCGCGCCGGCGTGGGCCAGTTGCGCGGTCTTGCCGCCGGGCGCGGCGCAGAGATCGGCAATGGACTTGCCCTTGACGTCGCCGAACAGCCGGGCCGGCAATGCGGCAGCGGCGTCCTGCACCCACCATTGTCCTTCGGCGAAGCCGGGCAGCATGGTCACCGAGCCGTGCAGCAGCATCCGCACCGTTCCGGTCGGCAGCGTCTCGCCATGCAGGCGGCTCGCCCATTGTGCGGCATCAGACTTCACGGTGAGGTCGAGCGACGGTTCATGGCCGAGCGCCAGCGCCATGTCCCGCGCGGCCTTCTCGCCATAATGCGCGCTCCAGCGCGCCAGCAGCCAGGGCGGCAGGTCCAGCGATTGCGTGGCGACCTCGTCGACCAGCGTCTTGCCCTCGCGCGCGCAGCGGCGCAGCACGGCGTTGACGAGGCCCGCATAGCGGGCCGCGCGCCGGTCGGATTGCACGAGGCGGACGGAGAGATCGACGGCCGCGTGATCGGGCACGTCCATCCAGAGAATCTGGGCGGCGCCGATCAGCAGCGCGCTCTGCGCGCGCGGCGCGTCGGAAGGAATGCCCTTGTCGAGCAGGCGGGACAGCACATGGCCGAGCGTGCCGAGCCGGCGCAGCACGGTTGCAACCAGGCGGCGCATCAGCGCGCGGTCGCGGTCGGCCAGCGTCTTCAATCCGGGATGGGCACCACCGCCGTCGAGCTGGTCGTCGAGCGTGCGGTGCTTGTGCAGCACGCCGTCGACGATATCGGCGGCAATCCGCCGTGCCGCAAGACCAGGCACTTCGGACGGAGGGGCGAAACGTTGAGATGGCATGCGGGAGCAAGGTTCTGAGCGAGCGGCAGTTCCGCCGCTATGGGCGCATGCCTAGAGAACTCAATCTGTGGCACGCGAATATGCCAAATGTAAGAATCGCTTCCGGTTTTTTCAGCCCTGCGGGCCTGATTTCAGGAATGCGTTATTGGACGTCGCCTCACGGCGCGTCCTGGGCTAGAAAGCCCGACGATGAGTGACCAGCCTCCCATTCCCGATCGCAAGCCGCTGTCGCCGGCCGCCCAGCGCGCGCTGGCCGAGGCCGAGGCGCGCCGTCAGGCCGCGGCCGCGGAGGCCAAAGCGCGGCCGAAGGAGCTTCAGGGACCGAAGGGACCCGAGCCCACCCGCTACGGCGATTGGGAAACCAAAGGCATCGCCTCCGACTTCTGAGCTCTCGATCTTTCCTAGCCTCTCCCTCAAGCGGAAGAGAGGGAGCACAGCTATGTCGTGGCGATAGTCGGCTAGAGGTAATTGTGCTCCCGCAAGTAGCGGATGATGTGCTCGCAGGCCGCTTCGCTGGACAGTTCAGATGTATCGATCGTGATCTCCGGCGCCTGCGGCGCCTCGTAGGGCTGGTCGATGCCGGTGAACGCCGGCAGCTCGCCGGCCCGGGCCTTGCGATAGAGCCCCTTGGGATCGCGACGTTCGCATTCGGCGAGCGGGGTCGCGACATGGATCTCGATGAACTCGCCGGCCTCGACCCGCAGGCGCGCCAGCTCGCGCTCGCTGCGGAACGGTGAGATCAGCGCGACCAGCGCGATCATGCCGGCCTCGACGAACAGGGCCGCGATCTCGGCGACGCGCCGGACGTTCTCCGTCCGCTCTGCGCTGGAAAAACCGAGGTCGCGGTTGATGCCGTGGCGGAGATTGTCGCCGTCGAGCAGCGCGGCATGGCGTCCGAGCTCGGCGAGCCGCCGGTCGACATGATCGGCCAGCGTCGACTTGCCGGCGCCGCTGAGCCCGGTGAACCAGAGCACGCAGGGCCGTTGCTGCTTGAGCTGCGCGCGCACCGATTTGTCGACAGCGAGGCGTTGCCAGTGAATGTTGGCGGAGCCGCGCAGCGACGAGCCGATCATTCCCGCCGCAGCGCTGCGATGGCTGATCGGATCGACGAGGATGAAGCTGCCCATGTCGCGGTCGTCGCGATAGGCTTCGAACACCAGCGGGCGGTCGAGATTGAGATGGACGTAGCCGATCTGGTTGACCTCGAGCGTGGTGGCGCTTTCCTGCGCCATGGTGTCGATGGCGATCCGGTGCTTGAGCGTCGTGATCACCGCGCCGGTCGAGGCCGTGCCGCATTTGAGCACATAGCGCCGGCCCGCGACCATGGCCTCATCATCGAACCAGACGAGATGCGCTGCGAATTGATCCGAGACCAGCGGCGTGGGTCCGGCGGCCAGCACGTCGCCGCGGCTGACGTCGATCTCGTCGGCCAGCGTGAGCGTCACCGATTCGCCCGCCTTGGCCCGATCGCGCTCGCCGGCGGGGGTGAGAATACGCACAACGCGGGTGCGAAGGCCTGACGGCTGCACGGTGACCGTCTCTCCGGTCGCGATCGTTCCGCTCGCGATCCGTCCGCAGAAACCGCGAAAATCCGCATGCGGCCGGTTGACCCATTGCACCGGCAGCCGGAACGGCCGCTGCGAGACATCGCCGGCAACGTCCACGGATTCCAGATAGGCCGTAACGGTCGGCCCTGCGTACCAGGGCATGCGCGTGCTCGCGGCGACGATATTGTCGCCGTCAGGCGCCACCACCGGAATGCACTGGACCCGGGAGATGCCGAGCTGTCCGGCCAGGGTCAGATATTCGGCGGTGATGGACGCGAAGCGGTCGCCGTCGAAGCCGATCAAATCCATCTTGTTCACGGCGAGCACGACATGACGGATGCCGAGCAGCGACAGGATGTGGCTGTGGCGGCGGGTCTGCGTGATCACGCCCTTGCGGGCGTCGACCAGCACCACGGCGAGATCGGCGTTGGAGGCGCCGGTCGCCATGTTGCGCGTGTACTGCGCGTGCCCCGGCGTGTCGGCGACGATGAAGCGGCGCAGCTTCGTGGCGAAGAACCGGTAGGCGACGTCGATGGTGATGCCCTGCTCGCGCTCGGCCTGCAGGCCGTCGACGAGGAGCGCGAAATCGAGATCGCCGCCGGTGGTGCCGGCGGTCTTGCTCTCGGAGGCGAGCGCGTCGAGCTGGTCGTCGAGCAATGTCTTGGAATCGTAGAGCAGGCGGCCCACCAGCGTGCTTTTGCCGTCATCGACGCTGCCGCAGGTGACGAAACGCAGCGTCGGTCTGTCGTCCTGGTCCAGCCGCGGCGCGTCGGGGGCGGCGATCGTGGGGGCCTCGTGATAGGACATCAGAAATATCCTTCCGCCTTCTTGCGTTCCATCGACGCGGGACTGTCCCGGTCGATCATGCGTCCTTGCCGTTCGGAGGTGCGCGAGGCCATCATCTCCGACACAATCTCCGGCAGGGTCGCCGCCGTCGAGATCGTCGCGCCGCTGAGGGGATAGCAGCCGAGGGTGCGAAACCTGACGGAGCGCCATCGCGGCTCTTCGCCGGCACGCAGCGGCATTCGCTCGTCGTCCACCATGATCAGCGCGCCGTCGCGCTCGACCACGGGACGGCAAGCCGCCAGGTAGAGCGGAACGATCGGGATGTCCTCGAGCAGGATGTAGTCCCAGATGTCGAGCTCGGTCCAGTTCGAGAGTGGAAACACCCGCATGCTCTCGCCGGGTGCGAGCATCGTATTGTACAGGCTCCACAGCTCCGGCCGCTGGTTCTTCGGGTCCCAGCGATGCGCCGCGCTCCGATGCGAGAAGACGCGCTCCTTGGCGCGCGACTTCTCTTCGTCGCGCCGCGCCCCTCCGATTGCGGCGTCGAAGCTGTGGAGGTCCAGCGCCTGCCGCAGCGCCTGCGTCTTCATGACGTCGGTGTAGCGGGCCGAGCCGTGGGTGAAGGGGTCGATGCCCTGGCTCAATCCGTCCCTGTTGGTGTGGACGATCAGATCGAGGCCGAGCTCGCGTGCGCGCTGATCGCGAAACGCGATCATCTCGCGGAATTTCCATGTCGTGTCGACATGGAGCAGCGGGAACGGCGGCTTGCCGGGATGAAACGCCTTCATCGCCAGATGCAGCAGCACCGAGGAGTCCTTGCCGATGGAATAAAGCATCACCGGCTTGCGGAATTCGGCCGCGGTTTCGCGCAGGATATGGATGCTCTCCGCTTCCAGGCGCCGCAGATGGCTGGGGGCGTTGCGGGCCGCCGGGGCCTCATTGGGCGCGTTGCGCGCCGGCGACGGCTCCATGATCGAGACGATCTGTCCGGTCATGCGGCGGTACCCAGGCAATCGCCGAACAGGCGCGCGGCGGTGTCGGCGTCCAGCGAGAGGTCGCGAATGCAGGCGTCGACCGAGGCGCGGTAGATGTCGTCGATGCCGTAGCGTCCGATGACCTCGAGCTGCGCCTCGCTCAGCGACGCCGTCTTGCGGCTCCGGTACCGATAGGCGGTGTCCGATCCGTGCAGGCCGACCACGGTGTAGATCTTGGGCTCGTTGAGGAATGTGACGCCCGAACCCTTCGACTCGATCTGCCCGCGCTCCTTCCAATCGGTGACGGCGGTCTCGGTGAAGCGGGTGGCGAGGCCGAGCCGTTCGAACAGCTTTCGCACCGATCCGGTCGCGTCCTTGCTGGCTTCATAGACATAGTGCGTGACCGGAACGCCGTGCCGCCTTGCATAGCTCTCGACGCGCTGCGCGTTCAGCGTGGAGATCACGTAGTTCTGAATCAGGCGGTCCTCGGAGACGCGGTCCGACCATTTCTCCAGCCATGATGCGAGCGAGCTGGCGGGATCGCGGTCGAGCATGATCATGTGGAGCTTGTCGGCCGGCCAGCCGGCCTCGATCAGCGGCTGCAGCGGCAGGAACAGGCTCTCGGCCAGCACATAAGGTCCGGCCATCTCCTTGCTGAACACATGCGGCTGCTCCGCCGCGGCCGGCACCGCCCAGGGCTCGCCCGCATCTCCGACGAGCCGATGCCGCAGAACGCCCTTCACCGGTTGGAAGTAGGAGGGAATTCCGGCGACCCCGAACAGATTGGTGAGCGCGGTCGAGCCGACACGGCAGCGGCCCCACGCGCAGTAGAGCGTCGGGAAGTCTTCGGGAGCCCAGCGCCGGAACGCTTCGCCGAGGCAATCCCGCACCTCCCACATCAATTCGTCGAGCGCCGCCGGCCTGGTCTGGTACTTGCCGTCCGGTGCGAGCGCCATCGTGTCGAGCGCGGCGTGGTTGCGGCGCACGAGATCGGCGAGGCGGTCGGTGTCTTCGACTGACGTCGTGATGGTGTTCATCTGCTGACCTTTCGCGTTGAGGATCGAATCGGCCACGATCTGCGCGCGGCGCATGTTGATATCGACGGCGGCAGCATAGAAATGCGTGCCCTTGGTGGGGCCGCCGACCGCGTAGACGTTCGGATAGGGCGTGCCGTGGCGATCGTGGACACGGCCATCGTCGTAACTGCAGCGGATTCCGCCGAGCGGGTCGAACGCGATGAGCCCCTGTCGCTGCATGTCCTGATAGAGCGGGCTTGTGTCCGTCCGGTAGGACGGGCCTGTCGCGTCGATAACGTAATCGATGTCGTGACGATCACCGTCGCCCATGATTGCGCAAAACCGGCTGCCGGTGGCGGTCACGTCGCGCAGCCTGGCGCGGGTCGAGAGCCTGTCCGACCGCATCAGATCGCGGATCCGGATGGCGTTCTCCAGCGGCATCGCGGAA
Source organism: Bradyrhizobium sacchari (assembly GCF_002068095.1). Taxonomy (GTDB): domain Bacteria; phylum Pseudomonadota; class Alphaproteobacteria; order Rhizobiales; family Xanthobacteraceae; genus Bradyrhizobium; species Bradyrhizobium sacchari. Next base: position 900,831 of record NZ_LWIG01000001.1, read on the forward strand.
CGGTTGCGAAGCCAGCCGGAATTGTAGACGTCCATGAACTGCGTCTTTTCGGCGTCGCTCATCCGCCGCCAGGCCTCGCACATCACGTCGATGATACTGACGAGGTAGGAATGGACGCTGGGCTCACCGGTCTCGGCTCGCGCGATGTTGTGCTCGAGATCGGTCAATGCGTCGCCATCGATGTTCCGGCAGGACAGATCGCAGCGAATCCCCGTGGTCTCCAGCAGCAGTTCAGACAGGCGGGAGGCAAAGGCGTCCGCTTCGATTCGCTCGCGGTCGGCCACGTAGCGATGCAGTGCGTCGCGAAAGTTGCTCGCGATCGCAGGAATCGTCGCCGTCTGCACGGTGGGAAACAGGCCGCTTCTTGAGAAGCAGGTCATCCTGACGGCTTGATGGGTCTTGGCCAGTGCCGCAGCGGTGTCGACCGCGCTGAGCCCGCTTCCGAGGATGCCAACCTCGATACTGTCGCGATCTTCGAAGGTGAATTGGGCGTAGGGATCGCGAATGTAGTCCGGGTGGCCGGCCAGACCGTAATGATCGTCGGGCGCTTTGTGACCGGTGCAGAGGATCAGCACGGACGAGATATGCGTGATGTTGCGGTCGGTCGTCAGCAGCACATCGCGGTCCGGCGAGAACCGCGCCCGCACCACCTCCGCCTGTTCGACATGAACGGGCACACCGGCGCTGCGGCATTGCGCCATCGCGGCCATCCGCGCCGAGTCGAGATAGTCCCGATAGACCATCCGCGGCAGATGCTTGTCGCCGTGGCAGGAGAGGCCGCGGGCCCGCAGCCAGCGCAGGAACTCCTCCGCGTCGCCCGGGCGGGTCGACATCGTCGAGGGCTTCATATTGAGCAGATGGCGGTCGCTCTGCGTGCGATAAGCAATTCCGCCGTCGAAGCCGGATTTGTCGAAGAGCTGAATTCCGCTGATTGTGACCTGGTGGCGCTTAGCCGCGATGAGCTCGGCCAGATGACGCAACACCGTGATGCCTGTCGCGCCACCGCCGACAATGCTGATGATCATCGCTCACTCCCCTGTTTTGACCCAGGCGCGAGCAGGCGCTCGGCGTGGGGGCCTCCCAAAGCCGTTGGTTGATCGACGCGTCAGAAAGTTGGGGTGCGGCCGGCCTCGGGTCGGCCGCAGGAGGCGCGGGGCGTCAGGCGGCCCGCACCGTGTCGAGGAATTTTGCGACCTCGTCCTTGAGGCGGCCGCTCTCGGTCGAGAGCGAGCGCGCGGATGCCAGAACCTGTGTCGAAGCCGAGCCGGTGGCGCTGGCGCCATGGCTGACTTGGGCGATCTTGTCTGCGACTTCGACCGTTCCCTTGGCGGCTTCACTGACGTTGCGTGCGATCTCGGCGGTCGCGGCGCCCTGCTCCTCGATGGTGGCCGCAATGGTCGTCGAGATGTCCGAAATCCTGGAGATCGTCGAGCCGATCTCCTTGATCGCGCCGACGGAATCTTCCGTGGCCGTCTGCATGCCGGCGATCTGCGCGCCGATCTCCTCGGTCGCCCGCGCGGTCTGGGCCGCGAGTGCCTTGACCTCGCTCGCCACCACGGCGAAGCCGCGGCCGGATTCGCCGGCGCGGGCCGCTTCGATCGTGGCGTTCAGCGCCAGCAGATTGGTCTGTTCTGCAATCGCGGTGATCAGCTTGACGACGTCGCCGATGCGGCCCGCGGCCTTGAGCAGTTCGTTGATGCGGGCGTCGGTCCGCTTCGCCTGCATCACGGCTTCGCCGGCGATACGGCTCGAATCGTGGACCTGGCGGCCGATTTCGACCACCGACGCGCTCATCTCCTCGGCGGCAGACGCCACGGCGCCGACGTTGGCAGATGCTTCCTCGGAGGCGGCGGCCACCATGCCGGAGAGCTGCTCGGTCTCCTCGGCGGTGCCGGACAGCGTGCCGGCGGCGGCTTCGAGCTGCTGGGAGGCGGCCGAAACCGAGTTGATGATGCCGCCCACGGCCGCTTCGAACGCTCCAGCGAGCCTGACCATCTCCTGCTTGCGCCGGGCGGCGGCAGCCGCCTCCTGATCCTTCTGCTCGGCTTCCATCTGCCCAAGGCGGATCAGATTGTCCCTGAAGGTACGGGCCGCACGGGCATTGTCGCCGACTTCGTCACCGCGGGTGGTGTAGGGAATCTCGACGGCCTTGTTGCCCCCGGCGAGTTGCAGCAGCACGTCGCCGATGCGGCGGATCGGCCGGGCGATGCTCAGCACCGAAAACAGCGCCGAGCCAGCCAGGACCAGAATCACGAGGATACCGACGGCAAGGCTGACCTGGGTCGCCTGCTCTAGCGCATTCACGAGCTGGCTCTGGCGCAGGGTCACGAACTCGTTGTTGGCGGCAACCAGCTTGTCGACGCGCGTCGTGATTTCCTTGGCGGCCGGAACGATCCGCTCTTCGAACACGCGCGTCTTGGTTTCCTCGGCCCTCGCCGCTGCGGCAGTCGCCGCCTTGTAACGTCCCGCCAGCGTCGCCAGTGCGTCGATTCCGTCCGCGATCTCTTTGTCGGCGGCGGATTGACGCGCGTTCTTGAGCACGCGGATCATGGCGTCGGCACGTCCGGCGAGGCGATTCTTCTGCTCCCCGTCGCTGGTCGCCGTGAAATGCCAATTGGCCGCGCTGACCGCCTTGAACAAGGCGTCGGCTTCGCGCAGCTCGACCTCGATGTTGAGCCGGTTCTGCGATGCGGCCATGGCGGGCGAGGCCAGCAGTTTCTCGAGCGCCTTGTTCCAGGCCTCCTCGATCTGGCTTGCCGTGGCGAATTCGGCGACGGCGGTGGCGCGGGCCTCGGCGAGATCGTTGCCGGCCTTCAGAGAGGTGCCGAGCAGGATCTTCACCTCGCGACAGAGCTCTTTGGCTTCGGCACGCCTGGACCGCTCCAGTGCGGCGTCGATTTCGGTCGTGGCACTGGCGATGGAGCCGCGCAATGTTTCGAGATGTTTGGCGAGGCCGTCGGCGGAGGACGCAGATCCGATTTCCGCTATGGCGAGGCGTGCCCGGGTCACCGCGAGTTCGGCGCCCTGGGCGTTGGCCTTGTTCGCGGTGTTGATGACCACCAGCCGGCTCAGTTCGGCGATCTGTTCGTTGCGAATGAGCTGGTTGGCGAGCATGCCGCCGACCAGAAGAACCCCCGCACTCGCGGTCAGCCCCAGCTTTGTACCGATGCGAAACTTGAACGATGCCATGCTCAACCGCTCCCCACACGCAGACCGAGTACTCCTCCTTAATACTAAATAGCGCGTGAATATCAAACTCCGTACAACTACAGGAGGTATCGAACGGAGAGTGCTTGGAACAGCGCGCCACGCATAGGTACGGTTTCCCGATCCGGCGAGGCTATGAGGCGATGCCCGCCATCTGCGGCCCGCGAGGCATGCCTTGTCGGCCTCCCCGACTCAGTCCTAAAAGGCGATGGGATTGGGATGAATCATCATCGCGCTTAGGTTGTTGTTTACGCATGATCTTTGCGGAAAACCGCTTCGCACTTTTCCGGATCACGCTTTAGCGTGGGCCCGATGCGCTTTCAGGATCGCCCCAATGCCTATCGGCCGCGGTTCTTCGGCTCGCCGTTCGGCCGCCGCTTCTCCGGATTGTTGCCGTGGATGTTCGTGGTCGGCGTCGTCGCGGCGATCGTGCTCGCCTTCCGGCACGGAGCGGATTGGCCAGGTTCACATAGTGTCGACGGCCGGTCGCAGGACGCCGAGATCATCTTGCAGCAGTCCGGCAAGACCGATCTGCACCAGCCTGTCGACGTCATCCGCACCATCGATGGCGACACCTTCCTCGCGCGGGTGCATCAGCAGGGTGGCCGCGATCTCGTCGCGCGCGTTCGCCTGCGCGGCATCGATGCACCCGAGATGAAGGCGTCCTGTCAGGAAGAGTTGAACAAGGCTGAAGCTGCGACCGACGCGCTGCGCAGGCTGCTCGGCCAGGGCGGCGTCACGCTCACCAATCTCGGCGCCGACAAGTATGGGCGCGTCCTCGCCGATGTCGCAACCCGGCAAACCGCGAACGTTTCGGCGGCGCTGCTCGCCGGCGGTTACGTGCGGAGCTACAATGGCGGCCATCGCGACGGCTGGTGCGCACGGAGCTGGCGCTTCTGGTGACAAAAAAAGCCGCGTCCAACACGCGGCTTTTTCAATTCTCTCGTTCCGACGATCAGCGCGTCACGACCACCGTCGTGCCGACGGAGACGCGGCCGTAGAGATCGGTGATGTCGTCGTTGAGCATGCGGATGCAGCCATAGGAGACGAAACCGCCGACCGAGCCCGGCACGTTGGTGCCGTGGATGGCATATTCGCCGCCGGCCAGGGTCATCGCCGCAACGCCCATCGGGTTCCGCGGCGAGCCGCCGGGAATGACGTCGGGAAGCTGCGGCTTGTCGCGCTTCACCTCTGCGGGCGGCGACCAGGCCGGGTTGCGGTACTTGCCGTCGATGCGGGTGGTGCCGGCCCACTGCTTGCCGGACTTGCCGACGCCGACCGGGTAGCGCACGGCGTGGCCGGAATCGAGAATGAGGTAGAGTTTGCGCTCGTTGGTCTTCACCACGATGGTGCCCGGCGAATAGTCGCCCGGATGCGTGCCCACCAGCTCCGGCCGTGCCTCGGCTGCCGTCGACACCAAGACCCCTGCCCCGATGGTGGCGGCCAGCGCCGCCGCAATCCTCATCGACATCAATGCTTCCCTTCCGTTGCCCCGAACGGGTCGTCCAAATCTACGCAAAACCCGGCAATTGCCCGCTCGCCCACGCAGTATTAACCGCGCCCGTTAACCGGATGGTTTCCAGGCGCCGTCGGCAAGGGCCAGCCAGCAGGGGGAACAAAGGAAATGTTCGAAATAAAGTAAATGACCTGAAAACAACACTTGCCGGGAAAGATACGGCTGTGCCGGCACGCGCTCTGACAAGAGCGTGAGGATGCGAATGGCCATTGTTTTGGAAGGGGCATTAGCGCGCGACCAAGTCTCGTGTCCCGGACGCGGCGCAGCGCCATCTGCGCGTTTACGCGCGTCTTCGACGCGCTATGGCGTTGCGACGCAGAGCCGGGACCCAGGAGGCCGCACGTTCTGCCGTGGCCGGGCCCCGGCTCTGCAGCGCACCGCTAAAGGAGCGCTGCGCTGCATCCGGGACATCCGGCTTGGCTTTACGCCGACTTCTTGTTCTGCCGGTTCTTCACGAGATCATCGACCACGGCGGGATCGGCGAGGGTCGAGGTGTCGCCCAGGCTGCCCGGCTCGTCCTCGGCGATCTTGCGCAGGATGCGGCGCATGATCTTGCCGGAGCGGGTCTTGGGCAGGCCCGGCGCGAACTGGATCTGGTCGGGCGAGGCGATCGGGCCGATCTCCTTGCGCACCCAGGTCACGAGCTCCTTGCGAAGATCGTCGGTCGGCTGCACGCCGGCCATCAGGGTGACATAGGCGTAGATGCCCTGGCCCTTGATGTCGTGCGGGAAGCCGACCACGGCGGCTTCCGACACCTTTTCATGCGCGACCAGCGCGCTCTCGACTTCCGCGGTACCCATGCGGTGACCGCTGACGTTGATGACGTCGTCGACGCGGCCGGTGATCCAGTAATAGCCGTCGGCATCGCGTCGGCAGCCGTCACCCGTAAAATACTTGCCCTTGTAGGTCGAGAAATAGGTCTGCTCGAAGCGAGCGTGGTCGCCATAGACCGTGCGCATCTGGCCCGGCCAAGAGCGCGTCAGGCACAGATTGCCGGTGGTCTCACCCTCCAGCACCTTGCCGTCGGCATCGACGATTTCAGGGACCACGCCGAAGAACGGCTGCGTCGCCGAGCCCGGCTTCAGCTTGGTTGCGCCCGGCAGCGGCGTGATCAGGATGCCGCCGGTTTCGGTCTGCCACCAGGTGTCCACGATCGGGCATCGGTCATCGCCGACGACGCGATGATACCACTCCCATGCTTCGGGATTGATGGGCTCGCCGACCGAGCCGAGCAGGCGCAGGCTCGCGCGCGAAGTCTTCTTCACCGGCTCGTCGCCGCTCTGCATCAGCGCGCGGATCGCGGTCGGCGCGGTGTAGAAGATGTTGACCTTGTGCTTGTCGATGACGTTCCAGAACCGCGAATTATCAGGGTAATTCGGCACGCCTTCGAACATCAGCGTGGTCGCGCCGTTGGCGAGCGGCCCGTAGAGGATGTAGCTGTGGCCGGTGACCCAGCCGACGTCGGCGGTGCACCAGTAGATGTCGCCGTCGTGATAGTCGAAGACGTATTGATGCGTCATCGAGGCGAACACGAGATAGCCCGCAGTGGTGTGCAGCACGCCCTTGGGCTGGCCGGTCGAGCCCGAGGTGTAGAGGATGAACAGCGGGTCCTCGGCGTGCATGTGCTCGACCGGGCATTCGGTCGTCACCATCGCCGCCGCCTCGTGGTACCAGAGGTCGCGCGTCGGGTTCATGTCGATCTTGCCGCCGGTGCGCTTGACCACGACGACCCAGTCGACGCCGTCGGCTTTAGCGAGCGCCGCGTCGACATTGGCCTTCAGTGGCACCTTCTTGCCGCCGCGCAGGCCTTCGTCCGCAGTGATGATCACCTTGGATTTGCAGTCGTTGATGCGCTGGGCGAGGCTGTCGGGCGAGAAGCCCGCGAACACCACGGAGTGGATCGCGCCGATCCGCGCGCAGGCCAGCATCGCATAGGCTGCCTCGGGGATCATCGGCAGGTAGATCGTGACCCGGTCGCCCTTCTTGACGTTGCGGGTGCGCAGGATGTTCGCCATCCGGCACACTTCGTCGTGCAGCTCCTTGTAGGTGATGTGCTTCGACTGTGAGGGATCGTCGCCTTCCCAGATGATCGCGGTCTGGTTGGCGCGCGTATGCAGGTGCCGATCGATGCAGTTGTGGGCGACGTTGAGGATGCCGTCCTCGAACCATTTGATCGAGATGTTGCCGGGCGCGAAGGAGACGTTCTCGATTTTAGTCGGCGCCTTCATCCAGTCGATGCGCTTGGCCTGTTCGGCCCAGAAGCCGTTCGGGTCCGAGATCGAGCGCGCGTACATGTCCTTGTACTTGGCCTGGTCGACCCAGGCGCGTTTCGCCCATTCCGCCGGCACGTCGTAGATCTTCTCGGACATATTTCCCTCCACATGCGGCAAGCTCAGGCCATGCCGACATCATCATTTGAATGATTATGCGTCGGGCTAACCGGACCCGACAAGGAGCACAAGCTGGACCTTCGGAGAGCCGCCGGCCATGCGGAGGATCAAGGTGCGCGGGGCGGGCTGTCGCAAATCTGAAACAAGCCGACAGGCCCCTTTCGGCCTTTACCCCAATCGCCGGAACAGACCGGCGCAGAGCCCTATGCGCGGAACGGCGGTACTTGGGAACCGTTCTTCACTGATTCGGGACTCGCAATACGGTTCGGAACACCCTAAATGGCCAACCCGGGTCCGAAGAGACCCTTGGGAACAAAAATCACAACAGCGGCATTGACCGGTAACAGGCAGGGCTAAGGCGTAAGGCTATGATGGATCAGCAGAATCTCGGGACGTTGCGGCCCGCTTCAGCCGATCCTGCCGCTATTGCGCTGGCCAAGGCCCTCGGACAATGGCCGAAACCGGCCCCATCCAGCCGTCCCAGCCCGAAAAAGGTGTTCGACACGGCCTCCCCGGCGACGGTCGAGGCGCTTGCCAAGGAGCTGGGTCTCCGGCTCGGCGACCAGAATGAGCTGACTATCCGCCGCATCAGGCGCGGCAAGGGCTATTCCTTCGTCCACCCCAACGGCGCCCACATCCGCGACGCCCGCACCATCCGTCGGCTGCACGCCATGGCGGTGCCGCCGGCCTATCGCGAGGTGCGCTACTCCGCCGATCCGAGCTCGCATCTCCAGGCCGTGGGACGCGATGCCGCGGGCCGGCTGCAATATCGCTATCACGCCGATTGGGAGAAGGTGCGCGAGCACCGCAAGGCGCATCGCCTGGAGAAGCTCGTCGGCGCGCTGCCAAAGATCCGGCGCAAGGTCTCGGCGTTCCTGTCGGGCGACGAGCCGACGCGCGAGTTCGCGCTCTCGGCCGTGATCGAGCTGATCGCCCGCACCGCGATCCGTCCCGGCAATGAATCCTATGCCCGCCTGAATGGCACGCGCGGCGCCACCACGCTGCTGAAGTCCAACGTCACGCTGGAAGACGACTGCTTCGTGCTGACCTTCAAGGCCAAGGGCGGCAAGGCGGTACGCAAGGAATGCGACGCGGCGAAGCTCGTGCGCGCCATCGGCATTTTGCAGGGTGTCCCCGGCAAGCGCATGTTCCAGTACCGGGATGCCTACGGCATCGTCCGTGCCGTCAACACCACGCAGGTGAATGCGTTCTTGCGCGAGATCGCGGGCATCAAGATCTCGCTGAAGGATTTCCGTACGCTGATGGCGTCCGCGGTCGTGGTGGAATCGCTGTCACGGATCACGCCGGCGACCAGCCAGCGCGGCCGCAAGAAGCAGGTGCTGGACGCGATCCGCGCCGCTGCCGACAAGCTCTCGAATACGCCGGCGATCTGCCGCAAGAGCTACGTCCACGACACCATCGTCACCGCCTTCGAGGAGGGCATTTTGGAGCGTTTTGCTGCGACGATGAAGGGCCAGCGTTCGCAGGCGCGGCGCGAGCAGCTGCTGGCGCAGGTGGTGGCGACCGCCGCGGTGTAACGGACACTGCCGTAGGGTGTGCAAAGCGCAAGCGTGACCACCATTTCTGCTGGGCGCTGGGATCGATGGTGGGCACGGCGCAAGTGCGCCTTTGCTCACTCCACGAGAGCTACGTCTTATCTGACACACCCTCATCCGGGCCGGGGTCGCGGCCAGCCGCTGCGCTCGTGAGCCGTTCCAGATAATGCGCCCACCCCTTCGCGTGCGCGGCCGCCTGCGCTTCGGTCGGCAAGCCGCTATGGGTCATGCGCAGCAGCGTGCCGCCGTCGCGTTCGATCAGGTCGATCTCGATCAGGCTCGAGCCGGGCGGCACTTCCTGGCCACCCTCCCAGCCGAACGTGTAGGCCAGGCGGTGCACCGGCACGACCTCGCGGAAGGCCCCGCGGCCGACGCCGCCGCGCGGTCCGACGCCTTTGAGCAGGTAGAGCCCGCCGGGATGCGGCTCGGTGGTCGCATCAGAGCCCATCCAGCTCAGGATCTTCTCGGGGTCGGTCAGGTAGGCAAAGACGGTGGCGCGGGGGGCCGCGATCTGGGTTTCGCGTCGCACTACGAAGGATTCGGTCATCGGCGATCATCCCTGGGCTGACGATGGGACATGGCGGCGGCCCTGCGCTCCGTCAAGGATTGCCCGTGACAAACACCGCCCTGCTTCGTCATCATCGGGCCATGCATCTGTTCCCGACCCTCGCCTGGCTCGTCGATGTCGCCTCGGATTGCCCGGGGGCGGACCGCCTGCTCGCGGAACTCGGCGCGCATCTGATCGCCGACGGCGTGCCGCTCGCGGCAGGTGCCCTGACGCTTGAGGTGCCGCATCCGCTGATCGCGAAGCGGACCTGGCTATGGCGCGCCGACAATGGCAGCGTCATCGAAGCGCTCGGCTTCGCGCCGGGTGGCCTTGCGCCCGACCTGCCCAACGATGCCGGCCGCCGCTGGCTGCGCGAGGTCGCAGGCGGCGAAGTGCACGAAGATGCCGTCGGACGGGCCGATGGGCCCTTGCTCGGTTGGACCGGATCGCGTCCGTTGAGCGCCGATGACATCGAACGATTGCGCCAGGCTGCTCGCTTCGCGGCGACGCCTCTTGCCGTGCTCGCTGCGCGTGCCACGTTGCGGGCGACACTGGATGCCTATCTCGGCAAGCGCAGCGCGGAGCGGGTGCTGGCGGCACCCCTGCGGCGCGATCTCGGCGAGACCATCCAGGCCGCGCTGCTCTATGCCGATCTGCGCAATTTCACGACCCTGTCTGAAACCGCACCGCCAGCCCAGGTCATCGCGGCACTCGACGCCTGGTTCGACCGCACCGCCGGCGCCGTTCATGCCTTCGGCGGCGAGGTACTGAAATTCATCGGCGACGGCGTTCTCGCGATCTTTCCGGTGGTCGAGGCATCCCCGCGCCGCGCCTGCGATGCCGCCCTGCGTGCCGCAAGCGCGGCCGAAGCCGGCATGGCCTATCTCAACGCCGAGCGCCAGGCCCAAGGCTTGCCGCCGCTCGCGTTCGGCGTCGCGCTCCATCTCGGCGAGATGCTCTGGGGTAATATTGGCGCTGCCAACCGGCTCGATTTCACCGCGATCGGTCCCGCCGTCAATCTCGCCAGCAGGCTCGAGGGATTGTGCAAACGGCTCGGCCGGACGGTGCTGGTGTCGGGCGCGCTCGCCGCCGAGACGGAGACGCCGCTGATCGCGCTCGGGTCGCATCCGCTGCGCGGCATTGCCGCACCTTGCGAGGTGTTTGCGCTGGCGGAGACGTGAGGCCGGATATTGCAGGTCGTTACGTGATGGCCGCGCCAAACTCTCGGTGTCGCCCTCGCCTGGCGCGCAATAGCGCACGGGAGCCAGGATTCATAACCACAAAACTGCATTGTTGCGTCAGCTGGCAACAGCGAGTCTTCGCAAAACGATTGCTGCGGAGCATGGGTCCTGGATCTGCGCGCGCTTAAGAGCGCGCTTGTCCGGGACGACGGCGGAACAGCAGCGCCTACATCCCGCCCATCTTGCAGACGAGCTTCCATTCCTCTGTTGTCACCGGCTGCACCGACAGGCGCGAATATTTCACCAGGGCCATGTCGGCGAGCTTCTTGTCGGCCTTGATCGCGGCCATCGTCACCGGTGTCTTCAAGGGCTTGTCGGCTTTGATGTCGACGCAGACGAATTTTTCGGTCTTGTCGGTCGGATCGAGGTAGGCCTCCTTGATGATCTCGACGATGCCGACGATCTCCTTGCCCTCGTTGGAGTGATAGAAGAACGCCTTGTCGCCCTTTTTCATGTTCACGAGGTTCTGGCGCGCGGTGTAATTGCGCACGCTTGTCCAGGCTTCGCCCTTGGCGCCCTTCGCGACCTGCTGGTCCCAGGACCACACTGATGGTTCCGATTTCACCAGCCAGTACGCCATGCTCATTCCTCTGCCTTGAAGGGACGCGTCAGCAATCCCGAGATCGCCGCGTCGATCGTGCTCCGGCCGCTCAGGATCGAAGCGACCGCTTCTGATACCGGCATCTCGATGTTTTGCGAAGCTGCGAGTTCGATCAGCACCGGCGCGGTGAATTCGCCTTCGGCGAGCTTGCCGGCAGATGGCTGCTCGCCGCGCCCGAGCGCGAGGCCGAGCGCAAAGTTGCGCGACTGCGGGCTCGAGCAGGTGAGGATCAGATCACCGAGGCCGGACAGGCCGGTGAGCGTCTCGCTGCGCGCACCGAGCGCGCGGCCGAGGCGCGTCAGCTCGGCAAAGCCGCGGGTCGTCAGGGCGGCCTGGGCCGAGGCGCCGAGCTTGCGCCCGACCGCGATGCCGACCGCGATTGCCAGCACGTTCTTGGCCGCGCCGCCGATCTCGACGCCGCGGATGTCGGTGGAGTGATAGGGGCGGAATGTCGGCGAGCCCAATGCCTGCACCAGGCTGCTCGCCAGTGCTTCATCCTTGGCTGCCAATGTCACCGCCGTCGGCAGGCCGCGCGCGACGTCGTCGGCAAAGCTCGGGCCTGACAGGATCGCCGGCAGCGCATGCGGAGCAGCCTCGGCGATCACGTCGGTCATGAACTTGTGGGTGCCGTGCTCGATTCCCTTGGCGCAGGCGATGATCGGCACCGGCTTCGTGATGTGCGAGGCCAGCATGTTGACCGCGCCGCGCAGGTGCTGCGCCGGCGTCGCGATCAGCAGCATCTCCACGCGCGACGCCTGCGCGAGATCGCTCGTCACCACGATCTCCGGCGCGAGCCGCACGCCGGGTAGCCGCGGGTTGTCGCGCGTCGATGCAATTCGCGTCGCATGCTCCGCGTTGCGCGCCCAGAGCGTCACGCTGCGTCCAGCCCGCGCCGCCACCGTCGCCAGCGCCGTCCCCCAGGCGCCCGCTCCGATCACCGCGACGGATTGGAACGTGGCCATCGTCAGTATCCCGCCCGCGTCTTGCCGTAGCCGGCTGGTGCCGTCGCATTGGCGTCGAGCAGCCAGCGCGCGCGCGGCTGCGCCTCCATCGTGTCGGTTAGTCCCAGCGCGAGGCGCTCGGCGCCGGCCCAGGCGATCATCGCGCCATTGTCGGTGCAGAGCGCAGGCGGTGGCATGATCAATTGCGTTCCGGCCTGCCGCGCGACGTCGTGCAGCGCGCCGCGGATCGCCTGATTGGCGGCGACGCCGCCGGCGGCCACGAGCGCGCATGGTGCGCCGAACTGCTCGCGGAAAAGCTTCAGGCCAACGCTGAGCCGGTCGGCGGTCGAATCCAGCACCGCGGCCTGGAAGCTCGCGCAGAGATCGCTGATGTCCTGCGGCGCGATCTCAGGCAATCGGCTCGCTTCGGTGCGGACGGCCGTCTTCAATCCGGACAGCGAGAAATTGGCATCTGGACGTCCCTGCATCGGCCGCGGGAACGCAAACCGCGCAGCATCGCCGCTTGCCGCCGCGCGCTCGACCTGCGGGCCGCCGGGATATGGCAACCCCAGCATCTTCGCGACCTTGTCGAAGGCTTCGCCGATGGCGTCGTCAACAGTGGTGCCGAGCCGCACATACTGGCCGACGCCGGTGACCGCGACGATCTGGGTGTGGCCGCCCGAGGCGAGGAAGAGACAGTAGGGGAAATCGATTCCATCGGTGAGGCGCGGCGTCAGCGCATGCGCCTCCAGATGGTTCACCGCGACCAGCGGCGTGTCATGCACCATCGCGATCGCCTTCGCGGTGGTGAGCCCGACGATCACGCCGCCGATCAGCCCGGGCCCCGCGGCCGCGGCCACGCCGTCGAGCTGGGCATAGTCTATGCCGGCCTCGTGCATGGCACGGTCGATGATCCCGTCGAGCACGTCGACATGCGCGCGCGCGGCGATCTCCGGCACCACGCCGCCGAAGCGGGCGTGTTCCTCGACCTGCGACCGCACGATGTTGGATAGGATCTTGCCACTGCCGCCAGGCGCGCGCTCGATCACCGCCGCGGCGGTCTCATCGCAGGTGGTTTCGATGCCCAATACCAGCATTGGCGAATTGTTATCCAATTTGCGCCCTTGCGCTCATCCGTAAAGCAGAGTTCTGGTACGTCCGGTAGCATTCCGGGGTCGGCTTGCGCAATCGTCACGCGCGGCCATTCCGGCGAAAGCGTCACCGTCACGCGGTCCGGGAACACGAGCGATGTCCATTCTTGTCACACGGCCGCATCCCGACAATGAGGCGACCGCGGAAAATCTGCGCGCGCGGGGACATGCGGTGCTGCTCGCGCCGGTGCTCAAGTTCGAGCCGGTCGCTTTCCATGACGAGAGTGAAGCGGGATACGGGGCCGTCATCGTCACATCGGCCAATGCGATCCGCGCCGTCGCGCCGCAATTGCGCGACCTTGGCCTCGTGGAGCTGCCGCTGTTCGCGGTCGGTGAGCATACCGCTTCCGCTGCGCGCGACGCCGGCTTCGGCGAGGTCATCGTCGCCGGCGGCGATGCCGCTTCCCTGCGCGACAAGGTCATCCAAAGTGCGCGCGACAAGGTGCTGAAGAAGAAAAGCACGCTGCTTTATCTCGCGGGCGCGGATCTGTCGCGCGATCTCGGCGGTGAGCTCGGCGCGGAAGGATTCAACGTGGTGACGCAGACAGCCTATCGCATGGCGCCGATCAAGCACCTGCCGCGCGAGGTCTGCGAGGGCTTTGCCGCCCATGGGGTCGAGGCGGTGCTGCACTACTCCCGGCGCAGCGCGCGGGCCTTCCTGGAGGCGGCGCGGGATGAAGGTGTCGAAATCTCGGCGCTGGCGATCCCGCAATGCTGCCTGTCCGAGACGATCGCCGGCGTGCTGCGCGATGCCGGCGCGTCGCAGGTTCTGGTGGCCGCGACGCCGGACGAAATTGCCTTATTTGACACCTTGGAGCGTGCTTTGCGGACCCGTTTGGCGTAAGAGGTCGGGCCGAATCCGACGCATTTGGGTCCGCCCGAGATCTGTTCCAGTGATCTGTGCAAGGGATCTGTGCAAGGTATGGAAGTGTGAGGAACCGTCACGATGGCCGACGACAAGCCTGAAGACGCAGGATTGGCCCCCGACACCGGTCGCGCCAAGCGCACGCCGCCCACTATCGACCTCGAGGCGACGGACGTCTCGACCCAGCCGCAGGAGGCGGTGGGCGAGCCCGAGGCTCAGCCGGCGACCGAGCAAGCCGCGCACGAGCAGGCCAATGTCGAGGAGGCCAAGCCCGAGTCGCAACCCGAGTCGGCCGAGGAGCAGCCGTCCGTTGCTCCCGCCTCGCGGCCGATTTCACCGTGGGTCATCGCGCCGTTCTCCGGCGCGGTGGCCGCCGCAATCGTGATCGGGGTCGGCTGGATGCTGGGCTGGCCCGCAGTGCAGGCGCCGCCGGCCGCGCCGCAAGTGACAAGCGCGACGGTCGATGCGCTGAGCGGTCGTGTCGCCGCGGTCGAGGCCAAGGCCGGCAAGCCCGTCGCCGATCCGGCCATGGCCGCGCGGATCGACGCGCTGGAGAAGTCGGCGAGCGGCCTGCGCAGCGACATCGCCAATCTGCGCGCGCAGTCCGACAAGACCGCGAGCGCACTGAACGATACCAGATCCGCGCCGCCCACCAATGCGCCTGATATTGCCGCGCTCACCGAGCGCCTCGCGCAGCTCGAGCGCGCGAGCAAGACGGAGCGGGCCGAGCTCGCGCAGCAGGGCGAGAAGATCGCCGATGCAAGAGCGAGAGATGACAAGCCGCTGCGCTTCGTGGTGGCGGCGGCCCTGCTCGATGTGGCCGTGCGCCATGGCGATCCCTATCAGTCGCAACTGTCCACGGCGCGTTCGCTCGCCACCAAGCCCGACATGCTGAAGCCGCTCGATGCGTTTGCATCGTCGGGCATCCCGACGCCGGTCGCGCTGAGCCGCGAGCTGCTCAACATCGTGCCGAAATTGTCGCCGCCGGCGGAAGCCCCACCCGCGAATGCGGGCATCGTGGAGCGCCTTCAGGCGGGAGCGTCGAAACTCGTGCGCATCGAGCGCACCGACGGCGTCGGCAACGATCGCGGTGCCATCGTCGCGCGGGTGACGGCCGCGGCGCTCCGCAACGACTTCGTGGAGGCGCGGCGCGAGCTGAAGACGCTGCCTCAGGCCGATCGCGCGCCGGCGCAGGCCTGGCTCGACAAGGCCGACGCCCGCGACGCCGCGCTCGCAGCGTCCCGCAAATTCGCCGACGATGCCATGGCGGATCTCGCCAAATCTGCTCAATAAGATTCGCGCAACAATCGGCGCGTAATAGGGATCGCCATGCTTCGCATCGTCCTTTTCCTTGTCCTGATTGCGCTGGCGGCGGCCGGCGCGGCCTGGGTTGCCGACCAACCCGGGGATCTCGTCCTGACCGCGGGCGGCTTCCGGGCTTCGACGACGTTGCCGAGGTTCGTGCTCTTGCTCGGCCTCTTTGCCGCCGCCGTCGTGCTGGTGTGGAGCATCCTGACCACGGTCTGGCGCATGCCGGGCCGCATGCGCCGCCGCCGTCACGAGAAGCGCCATGCGCGCGGCCGCCACGCCATCACCCATGGCCTGCTCGCGATCGGGCATGGCGACACCGCGCTCGCCCGCCGGCACGCCGAAGCGGCGCGGCGGCATGCCCCCAACGATCCGCTCGCGCTGCTGCTGCACGCGCAGTCCGCCCAGCTCGAAGGCAAGCGCGACGAGGCCCAGCGCGTCTTCCGCGCCATGGCCGAGCGCGAGGATACGCGGCTGCTTGGCCTGCGCGGCCTGTTCATCGAGGCGCAGCGCGCCGATGACGCGGTCGGCGCCGTGATGATCGCCGAGGAAGCGCTCAAGCTGTCGCCGTCCTCGACCTGGGCCTCGCATGCGGTGCTCGGCTTCCGCTGCGCCCGCGGCGACTGGAGCGGCGCACTCGCGATCCTCGAATCGAATCTGTCTGCGGGCCTGATCGACAAGCCGGCCTATCGCCGCCAGCGCGGCGTGCTGCTCACGGCGCGCGCGCTGGAGCTGGAAACCATGGACCGCGACGTCGCGCGCGAGAGCGTGACGGAGGCGATCAAGCTCGCGCCGACCCTGGTGCCCGCCGCGGTGCTCGCCGCAAAATTCGAGAGCGAGGCGCATCAGGTGCGTCGCGCCATGAAGCTGGTCGAGGTCGCCTGGCTCGCCAATCCGCATCCCGATCTCGCCGACGCCTATGCCCATGTGAGGCTCGGCGATTCCGCGCGGCAGCGCCTGCAGCGGGTCGAGACGCTCGCGGCCAAGACGTCGGCCGACAAGCCCGGCCATATCGAGGGCCGGCTCGCGATCGCGCGCGCCGCGATCGATGCCTCGGAGTTCGCCCGCGCACGCGAGGTGCTGGCGCCTTATGTCAACGACCCGACCCAGCGCGTGGCGCTGCTGATGGCCGAGATCGAGCGCGCCGAGCATGGCGATAGCGGTCGTGCCCGCGCCTGGACCTTGCGTGCCGTGCGCGCCCGCCACGATCCGGCCTGGACCGCGGACGGCTATGTCAGCGACCGCTGGCGCCCCGTCTCTCCGGTCACCGGCCGCCTCGACGCCTTCCAGTGGCAGACGCCGGTCGCGAGCCTTCCTTCCGACAAGGGCGCCACGATCGAAGCCTCCGCCTTCGAGGAAGCCATGCTGGCCGCCCCGCCGTCGAAGCGGGTGGCAGCGGCCCCGAGCCAGAGTCCGGTGGAACCAGCCGTGACGGCACCAGCCCCGGCGCCGGCGGCCCAGGACAATTCGCCCCCTGAGGCCAACGAAATCGCCAAGGAAATCGCCAAGGAAGTCGCCAAGGACGAGCCGGTGGCGGCACCGGCCGAGCCGGTCAATCCGGCCCCCGAGCCGGCCGAATCATCGCCGGTGCCGGAAACACCGGTGTTCCGGACCCGCGCCGACCTCGGCAAGCCCGCACCTGCCCCGATCCCCGCCGTCATCCCGATCGTCCGTGCCCCCGACGATCCCGGGATCGACGATGAGGGTCCGAGCGATGAATTTACGGAACAAATCGGCACGCCCAAGGCCCATGCAAAGGCCCAGGCCGGCGGCTGGCGCGGATTCTGGTCCCGCTGGGGTGCGTGAGGCGCATTTCGCGCCCCGCTTGTCCTTGCCAATTCGGGCCATGCCCGATATCAGGAGCGCGCGTATCGGGACCGGCATCGCCGGGGTCCCGGCAGGGTTCGCCGCAATAGCTCAGTCGGTAGAGCACGTCATTCGTAATGACGGGGTCGGGGGTTCGAATCCCTCTTGCGGCACCAGCCTTCGCTGGCTTGCCAGCTTCGGCCGGGCAAGCCTTTTCGTAGCGAAGCTGCTACGCCATAGCTGAAGGCGACGGCGGGCTTACCTTGCAATCCGCCTTGTTCATCCCAGGCACCCCCGTCACCAGCGACACTGGCTCGACCCAGTCCAAGTGACGTCTCTCACATAATCTCGCGCCGGCCATCCCTAGTGTCCGCCTCACGCAAACACGGGGAGATTTCACATGCGCAAGATCATTCTGGTCGCCGCCATGGTCCTGGCTTCCGCATCTGCCGAGGCTAGCGACCGCAGCCTGTCGCTCGCTGCGGCGCCCGAGCAGACCTCTTCTCAGCCAGCACCGGCGACAACCATCACCACGGCGCAGGTCAGCGATGTCGCACCAGCTGCCGAGACTCCGAAACATGTCGATCGTCCGCCGGCAGTCTCGGCGCCTGCTGAGGTGACTGCTCCCACCACGGCCACAACCGCCTCCGCACCGGCGGCGACCAAGCCCGCGAAGACTGCAAGGGCGGACAAGCCGAAGCACAAGCGCGGCTGGACCGAACGGCGCATCATCAGCGAGCTGCATCGCCACGGCATCTACTGGTAGGCGGCCCTTCAAAAAGCAAATGGCCGGGCAAAGGCCCGGCCATGACGTTTGAGGAAGCCTTCGAGCGAGCTTACTGCGAGACCGTCTGCACCACGCTCGAGATCGGGCGCGTGTTCGTGCCCGCGGTCGGCACCTTCATGTCCTTCATCAGCGCCTCGTCATATTCCGGCAGCGTCTGAAGCGTCGTCTTGGCCTTCATCTGCACGACCTTGTAGCCGCCGGCCTTGAGCCGCGCGAGCAGCGCCGGCATGGCTTCGCCGGTGTGCTTCTGGAAGTCGTGCATCAGGATGATGCCCTTGCCGAGCTTGTCGAGCCGCGTCATCACCGTCTCGATGATCTTCTCCGGCGTCGCGCCCTTCCGGAAGTCGAAGGAGTCGATGTCGGTCGAGAACATCGCGACGTTGCGGGTGCCGAAATAGCTGACGATCGCCGGATTGTGCTGAAGCTGCGGGAAGCGGAAGAACGGCGCGGGGTTGGCGCCGAGCGCGAATTTCACCGCGCTGATACCCTTTTCAACCTCGTCCTTGGCCATCTGCTCGGTCATCTTCTTGCCGTTCAAATTGACGTGCGACCAGGTGTGCGTACCGACCGTATGGCCCTGGGCCAGCACCTGGCGCAGGATCTCCGGATGATAGGTCGCATGCTTGCCGACCGAGAAGAACAGGCCCTTGGTGCATTCATCCGCGAGCGCCTTCAGCACGGCGGGCGTGTTCACCGGCCAGGGACCGTCGTCGAAGGTCAACACGACTTCCTTCTCGGTGAGGAAGTCGAACTGCTTGAAATGGTCGAAGCCGAAGCCGGGACCGCCGGTGGTGTCGATCTCGACCACGCGGGAGACGCCCAGGGCGTTCGGATTGGCGCAGGCCTGCTTCGGCTGAACTGGCGTGGCCGGAGCGGGCGCAGGCGCTTGGGCCTGGGCAACGGCCGTCGGCTTCGCCGCGATCGTTGCGGTGGTGGCGACGTCGTCCTTGGCGGCGATTTTCGCCTGTGCCGGCAATGGATCGGCGGCACGGGCGGCAACTGTCTTGGGGGCGCCCTGATCGGCGCTCGCGGAATAATAAAACCAACCGCCGGCGGCGATCACGACCGCCGCAACTACACTGGCCAGCATCAGGCCCAACGCATTACGCATCGCTACTCTTTCCAATTACGCAACCAAACCGGCGGAATCTCCCGCGCGACGAGCCATTAATGCGAAGGAACAGTTAACGTGACACCAACACGACAGCGGATGCGGAGGAATTTCAGCAGGGTGGGCCAAAGTGACCGAGGTCACAGAGCGCAGGGCTCTCGTGACCGTCATCACAGTGGAAACTGTTTTGGCGGAGCATCGTAGTTCCCATTAACAACGGGCCCGCGATGGCGGTGCCAATGGGAGCTTCAAATGACCACGTCCTGCACCACCAAGTCCCTGAGTAGCAAGATCCGCGACACTGGCCTCGCGCTGGGCTTCGCCGCCCTCGTCTCGATCGTCTCGACGAGTTCGAGCTTCGCCTTCTCGGCCGAGGCGCAGCAGCAGTGCACCGGCGATGCCTTCCGCCTGTGCTCGTCGGAAATCCCCAACATCCCGAAGATCACCGCGTGCATGATGAAGCATCGCTCGGATCTGAGCGCCGGCTGCCGCGCGGTGATGGACAAGGACCTCGCCAAGGGCGCCTCACGCAAGGTCGCTGACGCGCAGGACAAGCAGTAAGAGACAAACAGTAAGAGAACGCGCAGCGCCGCAGGCGTTGCGTTCGACGAGCTCCCCTCGCGATGCGCCCCGGCGTCAAGCCGGGGCCACGCGGCGGTGTGATGCAGCCTGAAAATAAAGCCGTTGCGGCTGAGTGATCGTCGCACTAGCTTCGCCCGCACTTTCGTCCGGGTAAGAGGCATTACGCGATGACCAGATTTCTTTTTATTGTTTCCTTGCTCCTGTGCGCATCCGCCGCGTCCGCGCAACAGCAGCCCGGACACGACGCCTGCGCGCGCGATGTCAGCCGGTTCTGCCGCGCCGTGATGAACAATGGCGATGGCGCCGTGCTGGCGTGCCTCAAGCAGAACCGCACCCGCCTCAGCAAGGCCTGCGACAAGGTGCTGACGGACCACGGGCAGTGATCTCGGTCGTCCCGGCAGGCCGGGACGACAGCGGGGCTACGTGCTGCTTCCCGCTGCGACCACCGGCAGCACTTCGTCCTTCGCGCGGTCCGGCGTCTCGTCCTTCCAGCGCACCGAGCCGAACGGGCGCTCCAGCATGCGGCGGACGCGCACCGGCTCGGGGCCGATATGGAAATCGATCGCCTGCTGGTGCAGCGCGCGTTCGGACAGGGTCGAGCGGTTGCGCTGGCGCAAGTAGTCGAACCAGGTCGGGCAGTGATAGCGCTCGGTCCACAATTCGGGGTCGGCGATGTCGCGCGCGATCGACCAGCCATAGGCGCCATTGCGCTGCCTCGAGAGCTGCACGTCCTGCATCACATTGTGGAAGGCGCGCGCGTTCTCCTGGGAGACGCGATACTCGATCTCGACCACCAGCGGTCCGCTGCGGCCGGTGAGCGACAGCCGGACTTCCGGATCGGCGAGCACTTCGGCATCCTCGTTGCGAGCGCCGACGCGCGGCATCGTGAGCCAGATCCCGAGCAGCGGCGAGAGCAGCATCAAGCCGGCGGCAACGAGCAGCGCGACCTCGACGCCGGCATAGTCGGTGAGATGGCCCCAGCCCCAGGCGCCGATCGCGATGCCGCCGGAAATCGAGGCCTGGAACGCTGCCAGCGAGCGGCCCGCGACCCAGCGCGGCGCAGAGAGCTGCACGCCGATATTGAACAGCGCGACCGCCGCCATCCAGACCGCGCCGGCGAGCACCAGCGCGGTGGCCGTCAGCACCGGCTCCGTGCTCACGGCGAGCGCGGCCATCGCGAACGCCATCGAGATGGTGCAGGCGCGGATCGCGGCCTCGCCGCTCATGCGTTTGCGGAGTTCGTGGATGTTGAGCGCGCCGACCACCGCACCCATGCCGAAGGCGCCGAGCATGATGCCGTAGGTCTGCGCGCCGCCATGCAAGAGGTCGCGCGCGACCAGCGGCATCAGCGCCATCACGGCGCCGCCGATCAGGCCCATCACCAGAGTGCGCAGCAGCACGATCTTGATCGGCGGCGAGTTGGTGATGTAGCGGAAGCCCGAGACCATGGCGCGGTTGAGCTTTTCCCGCGGCAGCCGCGACGGCTCCACCGAACGGCGCCAGAGCAGCAGCACCACCAGCAGCGGCAGATAGAGAATCGCATTGCAGGCAAAGGCGGCGACTGCGCCGAGCGCGGCGACGATGACGCCGCCGACCGCGGGACCGAAGCTGCGCGCGATATTGTAGCTGATGCCGTTCAGAGCGACCGCCGACGGCAGGGCTTCCGGCGGCACCTGCTCGCTGACCGAGGATTGCCAGGCAGGTCCGAACAGCGCGTTGCCGCTGCCCACCACGAAGCAGAACGCGAGCAGCGTTTCCGGCGTGATGAGCTTGAGGCCCGCGAGGATCGTCAGCGCGCTCGCGCCGGTCAGCGCGATCGCGAGCGAGACCAGGGTGACGACGCGACGGTCATACATGTCGGCGATGGCGCCGGCCGGCATCGAGATCAGCATGATCGGCAGCATCAAGGCGGTCTGCACCAGCGCCACCTTGTCCGCCGAAGCCGCCATCTGCGTCATCGCCCAGGCCGCGCCCACGCCCTGGATCAAGAGCCCGAGATTGGAGAGCAGGCTGGCGAGCCAGATGCGCCGGAACACAGTGAACCGCAGGGGGGCGGTGATGCCCTCGCCGGCGAATGTCTGACGGTTCGGCTGCTCGGTCATATCCCCTTCCAAATGGGCTGGCAGAAGTGGTCTTGGAGTGGTCTTCGGGTGATTCCGGCAAAGCCAGTGATGCCCGCGAAAGTCCTTCGCTGTCCAGTGCTTAGGCCGCTATAAGCGGTGCAAAGACTGAGGTTTTGCCGGGAGGAACAGATGAGGCTGTCGCGACGGACGATCCTGCTGGGGGCGGGCAGCTTGCCTTTCGCGGGTGCGAGCTTGCGGACAAGCGTGCTGGCCCAGACGGCGCCCGCAGCGCAAAACGCGGAAGTGCCGCCGATCCTGTTCGTCCACGGCAATGGCGACTACGACGCGCTCTGGATGACGGCGCTGTGGCGGATGGAATCCAACGGCATCGCCCGCGATCGCATGATGGCGATCAACTTCACCGATCCGCTCGCGCGCAGCGACGACAAGGTCGAGCAGCCGAACCGCTCCTCGACCGAGGACCAGCGCCGCGAGCTCGCCGCTGCCATCACTGAACTGAAGCGCCGGACTGGAGCTCCGCGCGTGGCGCTGGTCGGCAGCTCGCGCGGCGGCAACGCGATCCGCAACGTCATCAGGAATGGCGGCGCGGGCGATGTCAGCCACGCCGTCCTGTGCGGCACGCCCAATCACGGCGTGTTCGCGACCGACGACCAGCCCAACAACGAGTTCAACGGCCGCGGCCCGTTCCTGCGCGGCCTGAACGAGGGCGAGAGCGAGGTGACGCCGGGTGTTGCCTTCCTCACCCTGCGCAGCGACGGCCTGGACAAATATGCGCAGAGCGACGGCCGCCTCATCGGCAAGCCGGGAACGCCGACCAATGTCACGGCCGAGGGACCGGAGCTGAAGGGCGCCACCAATCTCGTGCTCGGCGCGCTCGACCATCGCGAGGTGGCATTCCACCCGCGCGCCTTCCGCGAAATCTACAAGTTCATCGCGGGGCGTGAGCCCCAGCGAATTGCGATCGTCCCGGAGCAGAGTGTCCGCCTGAACGGCCTCGTCACCGGCACGCCCGGCGGCGTGCCGACCAATCGCCCGGTCACGGGCGCAACCGTCGAGATATTTCGCGTCGATCCCGATACCGGAGAGCGCAAGGGCAGTGCCGTGCACAGCGCGAAGACCGGCGCTGACGGCCGCTGGGGGCCGGCGCAGGTCGATCCGTCCTGGTCGCTCGAATTCGTCCTGAGGGCGCCGGAGGCGCCGACCACGCACATCTATCGTTCGCCCTTCCCGCGCTCGTCCGACGTCGTGCATCTGCGGCCCGCGCGCCCGCTGGGACCTTCGGACAAGGACGCCGGTGGGATCGTGATCATGTCGCGTCCGCGCGGCTATTTCGGCCTGCCGCGGGACGTGGTGCTGTTCGACGGCAAGGAGCCCGCCGACGTCAAGTCGGGCGTGCCCACGGATGCGGCAGCGACATTGCGGCTTCCGGCGGCCGGGATCGGGCGTAACATCGTGGCCCAGTTCGGCGAAGAACGGATTGTGGCACGCGCCTGGCCGACCGCCGAGAACAGGATTGCGATCACTGAGATGACTTACTAGCTATTTGCCTGCGTCACATCCTCGGGAGGGAGCCATGAATATCGCCAGCGTGCGTCGGCCCATCGTCCCCCCGGCGCCGCCGCGTGCGCCCGACGACATGTCGTTCCTCGGCCGCGTCGCGGTGATCCGCCGGAACATGATCGCGACCTGGGGCCAGCGCGCCTATGAGGAAGACGTCGTCAAGGGCCGGTTCTTCCTTCGCAACAGCTTCATCCTGAACCAGCCGGATGCGATCCGGCACGTCCTGCTCACCAACTACGAGAACTACACGCGCACGCCGGCCGGCATCCGCATGCTGCGTCCCGTGCTCGGCGAAGGTCTTCTGATCGCAGAAGGCCACTCCTGGACGTTCCAGCGCCGCACGCTCGCGCCGGCCTTCACGCCGCGCGCGACAGCGAACCTCGTTCCGCACATGACCGCGGTGCTCGACGAGACCATCGCCAAGCTCGATGCGCGCACGAGCGAGCCGGTGGACTTGCGCGAGATCATGCAGCGCATGACGCTCGAGATCGCCGGGCGCACGATGTTCTCGTTTGGCATGGACCGGCACGGCGCGACTTTGCGCAATTTCGTCGTGGAGTACGGCGAGCGGCTCGGACGGCCCTACTTCCTCGACATGCTGCTGCCGGTGTCCTGGCCGACCCCGATGGATCGTGCCCGTGCTCGCTTCCGCAAGCGCTGGACCGAGTTCGTTGCGACGTTGATCGCCGAGCGGCGCAAGATGGGCAAGAAGGACGGCGCACCGCCGCGCGACCTGTTCGATCTCATGGACGAGGCGCGCGATCCCGAAACCGGCAAGGGCTTTTCCGACGCGCAGCTCATCGACGAGGTCGCGACCATGATCCTCGCCGGCCACGAGACCACGGCGACGGCGCTGTTCTGGGCGCTCTATCTGCTCGCGCTCGATCCGGAGACGCAGGAGGAGGTCGCCTTCGAGACGCGGGGCGAGCATCTCGACAGCATCGCCGATATCGACCGCCAGAAATTCACCCGCGCGGTGATCGATGAGACGATGCGGCTCTATCCGCCCGCCTTCCTGGTCGCGCGCGCCGCGCGCGAGAAGGACAATGCAGCCGGCGTCGAGATCGCCAAGGGCGATATTATCATGATCGCGCCCTGGCTGCTGCACCGGCACGAGAAGCTGTGGGAGCAGCCGAACGCGTTCATTCCAAAACGCTTCATGTCGAAAGAGCCCGACCGTTTCGCCTATCTGCCGTTCGGCGCCGGCCCGCGGGTCTGCATCGGCGCGCCGTTTGCGCAGGCCGAATCCGTGCTGGCGCTGGCCCGGCTGATCGGCGCCTTCCGCGTCGAGCTTGCCGAAGCGACGAATCCCGTGATTCCGCATGGCGTCGTCACGACGCAGCCGGATCACTCACCCATGTTCCGCATCACGCGTCGATGACAAGGCGATTGCCTGGACGACGGCGTGATCCAACAGAGATAGAGCCCCGCCATGAGCGACATCCAGGCCCAGTTTTCCGTTCTGAAGCAGACCGCCGATCCGAAGGCGGTCGATGAGATTGCGCGCCTCATCAAGGACGGCGAGGATCACGAGCTCAACCGTGTCAATGTCCTCGATTTCGCCAGGCAGCATGGTGTCGACGAAGAGCGCGCGATCTCCGCCTTCCTGCATTCGGCGCGGCTCGGGCTGTTCGATCTCGGCTGGAACGTGCTGTGTCCGGGCTGCGGCGGCGTGCTCGGGGCGCACTCGACCCTGAAGGCGCTCAAGCCCGATGATTACCACTGCGCGCTCTGCGCCTGCGGCTACAAGGCTTCCGTCGACGACCAGGTCGAGGTGTCCTTCACCGTGAACCCGCGCGTTCGGCACATCGCGGCGCACGATCCGGATACGCTTCCGGTATGGGAATATTTCAAACAGGTGTTCTGGAGCTCGGGCGTCGACTTCAACAAGGAATCGTTTGCGACACTCGCCAACGAGGTGACGCTGGATACGATGGAGCTGCCGGCCGGCGAGAAGGCGACGATGTCGCTGCAACTGCCGAACGATTTCGTCATCATCTTCGAGCCGGTGACGCACGCCGCCCATTTCATCGACGTCCAGGGCGAGCCGACCAAGGACCGCCAGCAGCTCGCCATCATGTACAACAAGGTGCAGGCGCCGACGGGGACCACGACCATGCGGCCGGGCCCGTTGCGATTGTCGCTGGAGAACCAGGCCGGCGTGCGCGTGCTGCCGTCGGTGTTCATCGCGGCCGAGGCGCTTCACCACCTGATCGGCAAGCGCAAGCCGTTCCTCACCGCCAAGCGGATGCTATCGAACCAGACCTTCCGCGATGTGTTCAAGGCGGACAATCTCAGTCTCGACCAGCGGCTGCAGATTACCTCGCTCACCTTCCTGTTCACCGATCTAAAGGGCTCGACCGCGCTCTATGAGCGCGTCGGCGATCTCGCCGCCTTCGACCTCGTGCGCGCGCATTTCCATGCGCTGCTCGAGATCATCTCCTCCGAGAAGGGCGCGGTGGTGAAGACCATCGGCGATGCCGTGATGGCGACCTTCGTCCGTCCCGAGCACGCGATCGTCGCGGGCTTGCGCATGCGCGCGGCAATGGACGAGCTCAACAAGCAGCGCGGTACCGCCGACCTCATCGTCAAGATCGGCATCCACGAAGGGCCGTGCCTTGCGGTCATGCTCAACGAGCGACAGGATTATTTCGGCCAGACCGTCAACATCGCCGCCCGCGTGCAGAGCCTGTCGACGGCGCAGGAGATCCACATCACCGGGCCGGTGGCGGATGCGCCGGCGGTCGCCGAACTCCTCCAGCAACGCGAGATCAAGCCGATCCAGAAACAGGCCGCGCTGCGCGGCATCGCCGACAAGATGGTGGTGTACGAGATACCGTGAGGGGCGGAAGGCGATTGCCATACTTGCCATACTCTCCGTCATTGCGAGGAGCCCTTGCGACGAAGCAATCCAGGCTGCCTCTGCGGAAAGATTCTGGATTGCTTCGCTGTGCTCGCAATGAAAATGTGGAGGTAGATGGATGTTACATCCTGCAGCGTGGCCCGGTCAGCTCCGGCGATGTCCGCCACCAGCAGATTGCCGAAACGTAATACGCGCGCCGAACTGATGCACATTGCGCCGGTTTGGTTTCCCGCTCATATAATGCTGGTAGCTGCCGCACTCCGCGGCGGCGTCGATCTCGGTAGGACCCTATGCTCGACGGCCTGCGCCAATTCATCGCCGACATTGTTGGTCCCCAGGCCGGGGATCGCACCTTCGGAGATAGCGATTATCGGCTCGCGGCGACCGCGTTGCTGGTCCACGTGGTCTCGCTGGATGGCCAGCCGAGCGCGGCCGAGCAGCGCAAGCTGCACAGCCTGATCGAAAGCCATTTCGGGCTCGATCGCGGCACCGCGGATCGCCTGATTGCTGATGCGACCGAGGTCGAGGGCGATGCGGTCGATCTCTATCATTTCACCAGCGTCATCATGCGTTCGCTCGACGAAGCGGGCCGCAAGCGCATCGTGCAGATGATGTGGGAGCTGGTCTATGCCGACGGCCAGGTCAGCGAGTTCGAAGACAACGTGGTCTGGCGCGCCTCCGACCTGCTCGGCATCTCCCAGCGCGACCGGATCGATCTCAAGCACGCTGTCGCGGAGCGCGCCGGTGGTCAGGTCAATGACAGGGCCGTCGGTGGCTGATCCCCGTAAGCCGGCCAATGACCGGTCGTCGGATCACATGACGAAACTTTAATGTAGGCGATCACCATCCGGATTCGCCCGTAAATTCCCGGGTTTTCCGCACTCCTGATATTCGCTCAAGCGGCCATGCTGCCGGCGCCGCTTGCCTGTCGCGCACGGCCTATGCTCTCGTTCCGCCCATTGCGGGGCCAAAAAACGTCATTCAAGAGACATTGATCGTGACTGAGCGGGTAACGTTGATCACCGGTGCCTCGGCGGGCATCGGCACGGAGTTGGCGCGTGTGTTTGCCGCCAATGGACATCGTCTCGCGCTGACGGCGCGACGCGCGGACCGGCTCGAGGCGCTTGCGAACGAGCTCGCCGCCAAGGGCAGCAAGAAGCCGATCGTGATCCTCTGCGATCTGCAGGATGCCGACGCCGGCGACAAGATCGCCGCAGCGCTCAAAGCCGAAGGCGTCGAGCTCGATCATCTCGTCAACAATGCCGGCTTCGGTGTGTTCGGCGATGCCGTTGAGTGCGACCGCGCCGATCAGATCGGGATCGTCGATGTCAACGTGCGGGCGTTGACCGATCTGTCGCTGCGCTTTGCCGATCAACTGATCAGGAACAAGGGCGGACTGCTGAATGTCGGATCGGTCGCCGGCTTTCTGCCGGGCCCCGGAATGGCCGTCTATTACGCCTCCAAGGCCTATGTGATTTCCTTCACCGAGGCCCTGCGAGCGGAGCTTGCGCCGCATGGCGTTCGCGTCACCGTGCTTTGCCCGGGGCCGGTTCCCACCGAATTCCAGGCGCGGGCCGGCGTCGGGTCCGGACACGATACGGCCCTGCTCAATGTCTCCGCCGCCGTGGTTGCACAGCAGGCCTATCGCGGCCTGATGGCCAACAAACGGGCAGTTCTGCCCGGTCTCGGTATCAAGATTGTGCCGTTCGCGCTGCGGTTCTTCCCGCGCGACTTCATCCTGTCGGCCACCAGCCGGTTTCAGCGGCAGCGGCACTAGATTTCTTGATTTGACGCGTTTTCTTTGCGCGAACCGGTATCCACTTGGCTTGAAAACGCTTTGAAGACAGCCCTTCGCGCCCGTAGTGGCCCGGAGCTTGCTTCAATCGAGGGGCGTGTGTGCGCAAACTCACACGATATTAACCTTCGCTTAGCTATGCTGGCGGCTTGAACCGATAGTACTCGCAGAGGCCATGTCGTTCCGGACGGACAGGATTGGTGGCGCAGAGGTGGTGCCCTTCCCAGGAAGGACGCCGGGCGCGACCGCCTCCGAAACGAAGTTGCCGGTTCTGATCGTCCTGCACCAGGAATCCTCGACACCCGGCCGCGTCGGCAATGCGTTGCGCGCGCTCGGTCATCGCCTCGACATCCGCCGTCCCCGCTTCGGCGATCCCCTGCCCGAGACCCTCGACCGGCATGCCGGCGCCGTGTTCTTCGGCGGCCCGATGAGCGCCAATGATCCCGACGACTACATCCGCCGCGAGATCGACTGGATCGAAATCCCGCTCCGCGAACAGCGGCCGTTCCTCGGCATCTGCCTGGGTGCGCAAATGCTCGCGATGCAGTTGGGCGCCCGCGTCGCGCCGCATGCGCAGGCGCTCACCCAGATCGGCTACTACCCGATCCGCCCGACGGCGGCGGGACACGCGCTCTGCCCGGACTGGCCGGCGCAGGTCTATCACTGGCACCGCGAGGGCTTCACGTTGCCCGTTGGTGCCGAGCTGCTTGCGGAAGGCGACGACTTTCCGATCCAGGCCTACCGCGCCGGCAATGCCTTCGGCGTGCAATTTCATCCTGACGTGACCTACGCGATGATGCATTGCTGGACCACGCGCGGCTATGACGGCCTCAGCGCGCCCGGTGCGCGCGAGCGGCATCATCACTTTGCGGACCGCGCCGTGTATGACGCGGCGGAGCGCGCCTGGCTCGATCATTTCATCGACGGCTGGCTGGCGCGCCGCCCGGTGCTGGCACAAGCCGCCGAGTAACCCGCGCCCCCGCGCAGGTCCTTCATAAGGCCTTGGCGCAAGTCCTTCTCTCATCCCTGGATATGCTAGGCTCGTTCCTAACGAGCGCGCGCAAACGCGTGCCGGCAGCAAAGGGAGAGCGCCGTGGCCTACGAACACATTCTCTATGAGGTGAGCGAGAAGATCGCGACCATCACGCTCAATCGTCCTGACCGCATGAACGCGTGGACGCCGATCATGGAGCGCGATGTGCGTCACGCGATGGAGGCTGCGAGCGCGGACGACAATGTCCGCGTCATCGTGCTGACAGGGGCGGGCCGCGCCTTCTGTGCCGGCGCGGACATGGATGCGCTGAAGGGCCTCGATCCCGATGACGTCAGGCGCGCATCGAATTTGCCGCCGTTCGACATGAATCGCCGGCCCGACTGGCAAACGCGTTACGGCTTCTATCCGTCGATCGGAAAGCCCGTCATCGCCATGCTCAACGGCGCGACCGCCGGCATCGGTCTCGTCCACGCGCTCTATTGCGATTTGCGCTTTGCCGCCGACGACACCGTGTTCACCACGGCCTTCGCGCGGCGCGGCCTGATCGCCGAGCACGGCATCAGCTGGATGCTGCCGCGCATCGTCGGCCACGCCAACGCGATGGACCTGTTGCTCTCGGCGCGTCGTGTTTCGAGCGAGGAGGCGCTGCGGATCGGACTGGTCAACCGGCTCTGCTCGCCCGAGAAGCTGCGCGAGGAGACCTATGCCTATGCGCGCGACCTCGCCGATTTCGTCTCGCCGAGCGCGATGGCCGTGATCAAGCGCCAGCTGTACGAGGTGCCGTTCCAGACCCTGGCCGAGGCGACGATGGAGGCCAACAGGGCAATGATGGTGGCGCTGGCGGGCAGCGATTTCCGGGAGGGGGTGGCAAGCTTCCTGGAAAAGCGGCCGCCAAGGTTTACAGGGAGGTAGGGGGCAGATTTGCGGAACAAGTCCGCAGTCGCCCTTCGGGCTGTGGCGGGACAGCCTTCGCTCACTTCGCTACGGGAGAGTAGGGCTGGTGGAGCCAGGCGGGATCGAACCGCCGACCTCGTCATTGCGAACGACGCGCTCTCCCAGCTGAGCTATGGCCCCTTTGCTGGCCGCTCTGGTAAACGCGGCCGACAACCGGGCGCCATTTAAGTCCCTGCCGAGGTCAAGTCAAGGACGGGCGTAACCCGGTTTTAGCCATTCCGGTGCCCGAACTTCCCTTGTTTGGGCCAGGGGGAACCGATATCTAGCAAAAGGCGTCACTCCCGACCGTAGCCAGAGTTTTCATAAGCCAGAGGCCTCATAAGCCATGCGTGCCGTTCTCGACATCGTTATCATCGTGCTCGACCTCTACGTCTGGCTGCTGATCGCCTCCGCGATCCTGTCCTGGCTGATCGCCTTCAACGTCGTGAACACGCGCAACCAGTTCGTGTCGGCGGTGGCGGAGTTCCTGTACCGCATCACCGAGCCGCTGCTGGCGCCGATTCGCAATTTCCTGCCCAGCCTCGGCGGCCTCGACATCTCGCCGATCATCCTGATCCTGATCATCATGTTCATCGAGCGGGTGATCCTGTACTACATCTACCCGAACGTGATCTGAGCAGGCTGGAGCGCATTGGTCGCGAAAGAGGCTGGCAAGGAACCCTGGCGCTATTCGGCCTCGGGAATCAGCATCGCGCTGCGGGTGACGCCGCGCGGCGGCCGCGACGACATCGACGGGATCGAGCAATTGGCCGACGGCCGCAGCGTGCTGAAGGTGCGGGTGCGCGCCATTGCCGATGGCGGCGAGGCCAACAAGGCCGTTCTGGTGCTGTTGGCGAAGTCGCTTGGCGTGCCCAAGGCCAGCGTCAGGCTCCTGTCGGGGGCGACGTCGCGGCTGAAACAGATCGCGGTTGACGGCGATCCGGCGCGGCTGGGTGAAGCCCTGCGCCAGCTCGTCCGAGCCAAAGCGGCAGACGCCAAATCGACAGACTGAGGAACTGACATGACCGCCAAGATCATCGATGGAAAAGTCATTGCCGCGGATCTGCGTGCCCGCGTCACCGACGAGGTCGCCCGGGTCAAGCGCGAGCACAATCTGGTGCCGGGCCTGGCGGTGGTCCTGGTCGGCAACGACCCTGCCAGCGAGGTCTATGTCCGCTCCAAGCACACCCAGACCCAGGCCGCCGGCATGGCTTCGTTCGAGCACAAGCTGCCGGCCGATGTCTCGCAGGCGGACTTGCTGGCCGTCGTCGCAAAGCTCAACCGCGATCCCGCCGTGCACGGCATTCTGGTGCAACTGCCGCTGCCGAAGGGCCTCAACACCGAGGCCGTCATCAACGCCATCGATCCCGCCAAGGACGTCGACGGGCTGCATCCGAACAATGCCGGCCGGCTTGCGGGCGGCTTCGAGGCGCTCTCGCCCTGCACGCCGCTCGGCTCGATCATTTTGACCAAAAGCGTGCATGCCTCGCTCGAGGGCATGAATGCCATCGTGATCGGCCGCTCCAATCTGGTCGGCCGGCCGCTGGTGCAGTTGCTGCTGAACGAGAACGCCACGGTGACGATTGCGCATTCGCGCTCGCGCGATCTGCCGGATCTCGTGAAGCGCGCCGACCTCGTCTATGCCGCGGTCGGCAAGCCGGAGATGGTCCGCGGCGACTGGCTGAAGCCGGGTGCGACCGTGATCGACATCGGCATCAACCGCATCCCGAAGGAGGATGGCAAGACGCGCCTTGTCGGCGACGTCGCCTACCAGGAAGCGCTTGGCGTTGCCGGCGCCATCACGCCGGTGCCGGGCGGTGTCGGCCAGATGACGGTAGCGTGCTTGCTGGTGAATACGCTGCGCGCGGCCTGCGCGATCGGCGGTTTGCCGAAGCCGGCGGTGTAGGCTTTCTTCACCTCACCCCGCTTGCGGGGAGAGGTCGGATTGCGAAGCAATCCGGCTGAGGGGGACTCTCCGCGAGTCAGCTGTCACCGTCCTCGCGGAGAGTCCCCCTCAACCCGACCCTCTCCCCGCAAGCGGGGCGAGGGGGAAGCTCAGCCCTTCTTCTTCTTCTCGCGCTCGATGCCTTCGAGGATCAGCTTGTGGGCTTCCTCCGGGCCGCCCCAGCGCAGGATCTTCACCCACTTGCCCTTCTCGAGATCCTTGTAGTGCTCGAAGAAGTGCTGGATCTGCTGCAGCGTGATGTCGGGCAGGTCAGAGTACGACTTCACCTTGTCGTAGCGCTGCGTCAGCTTCGACGATGGCACCGCCAGGATCTTCTCGTCGCCGCCGGCCTCGTCCTCCATGAACAGCACGCCGACCGGGCGCACGCTCATGACGGCGCCGGGGATGATGGCGCGGGTGTTGATGATCAGCACGTCGCAGGGGTCGCCGTCGTCGGACAGCGTGTGCGGGATGAAGCCATAGTTACCGGGGTAACGCATCGGCGTGTACAGGAAGCGGTCCACCACCAGCGTGCCGGCTTCCTTGTCCATCTCGTACTTGATCGGTTCACCGCCCACGGGGACTTCGATGACGACGTTGACGTCTTGGGGGACGTTTTTTCCGATCGAGATAGCATCGATACGCATTCAAGGCTCCGTTATTGCCGAGGTTAAATCGCGCCCGGCAGCGATTTTGGCGCTGTCATACGCGGGCTTGGCCCGTCAATCCATCGTGTTTTTTGAAATAATGAATCCAGCGATCACCGGCGCAAAAGGCGGGCGGTATCGCAGGAAGGAAAGCGCTGCCGGCTGGACTTCAGCAGCTCAATTGGTCCAAGCGAAGGCAACCTTGTCGAGCGACTTCGGCCCGAAACGCTCCGAAGAGCGCGCCACCATGCGGCCGCCCAGGGCACGGTAGAATTCGGTGGCCGGATCGTTGTCCGAGAGCGCCCACACCACCATGCTCTTGAGGCCGCTCTGCATCAGGTCGCGGCGGGCGGCGGCGAACAGGCGGCGGCCGAAGCCGAGGCCCTGAAACTCGGGGCGCAAATAGAGTTCGTAGATCTCGCCGTCAAAGTGCAGGCTGCGCGCGCGGTTGCGACCGTAATTGGCATAGCCCGCGATCTTGTCGCCGAACACCAGCACGCTGACGCGGCTGCCTTTGCGAATCGCGCTGTCCCACCACTGCGGACCGCGGCGGTTGATCAGTTTCTCCAGCTCGGCGCCGGGAATGATGCCCTGATAAGCCGAACGCCAGGCTTCGTCATGCGTCGATGCCACCGCAGTTGCATCTGCGGCCTTGGCCGGCCGGACCTCGATCAGGGTTGTGCTCATAGACGCGATCAAACCAAGTCGCCGCGCCGGCGGCAAGACCTATCGTTAATTATCGGTTAACCTGTGGACTTTCTGCATCAGTAATATGGCCGTGTTGTCCCGAAAGAGGACAGGACGCTGCCTTGAACGGCAACCGCCTGCCATACGTCGGTGCAAAACCTGTGTTGTGGCAACCAACGAACGGCAATGGCAGCGCAGAAAGTCCGCCCAGAATGATTCGTTCCTACTAGTCTGGCGGTGCTGTCCGTGCTCGCCTTTGGCCATTCATGCGGCTCTTCAACATCCTTGCGCTCCTGCCTCTGCTGACCCTGCTGACCGCGTCGCCTCTGTGCGCCCAGGTCACGTTCGGTGCATCGGGTGTGGAAGGCGAGCCGTTTCGCCGGCAGGAATGGCGCGTGCCCTCGCCGGAAGCCGGCCTCGCCGCGCATGCGTTGCTGTTTCGCCCCACCGGCGCCGGTCCATTCCGGCTTGCGATCATCGCGCATGCCTCGACGCAGAATGCGCTGCGTCGTGCGCAAATGCCGCAACCGGAATACCGCGCGCTCGCGGCGTTTCTGGTCGCGCGCGGGTTTGCCGTGCTGGTGCCGGAGCGGCTCGGCCACGGCGCGACCGGTGGCCGCTATCTCGAGGACCAGGGCGGCTGTGACGAGGCGGATTATGCGCGTTCCGGCCGGGCGACGGCCGAAGAAATCTCGCTCGCGCTGGACTATTTGCGCAAGCAGGATTTCGTCCGCAAGGATGCCGCCATCGTGATCGGCCATTCCGCCGGTGGTTGGGGCGCGCTGGCGCTTGCGACTGCCGATCCAAAGGCGATTTCCGCGATCATCGCGTTTGCGGCCGGGCGCGGCGGCCACGCCAATGGCGAGCCGAACCGGATCTGTGCGCCGCATGCGCTTGTGGCGGCGGCGACCGACTTTGGCAAAGCCGCGCGAATCCCCGTCACATGGCTCGTCGCAGGCAATGACAGCTATTTCGCCCCGGCTTTCTCGAGTTCGCTCGCGGAGGCCTTTCGCCGCGCCGGCGGGAAGGTCGATTTCCGCACATTGCCCGCCGCGGGCGGCGAGGGGCATGGGATGATCGAGACGGAAGCCGGCGTGAAAGCCGCGGGCGCCGAACTCGAACGTGCGCTGAACCCATCGAAGCCAATGGCGACCAAGAAGCCATGACGCTGTATTTCCTGGTCAAATATCTGCATGTGTTCGGCGCCATCGTCATCCTCGGCACCGGGACCGGCATCGCCTTCTTCATGCTGATGGCCCATCGCACGCGCGATGCCGAGTTCATCGCGCGCACCGCTTCAGTGGTGGTGATCGCGGATGCGATCTTCACGCTGTCGGCGGTGATCCTCCAGCCGGTCAGCGGCGGCTTGCTGATGATGCTGTCGGCAACGTCGATCGCCGAACGCTGGATTCTCGCTTCGCTCGCGCTCTACGCTGTCGCGGGCCTGTTCTGGATTCCCGTGGTGTTCATGCAGATCGAGATGCGCGACCTCGCGCGCAAGGCTGCCGATCAGCGCGCCGCTTTGCCGGAGCGCTACTTCATCCTGTTCCGCCGCTGGTTCGCGTTCGGCTTCCCGGGCTTCGGCGCGACGATGGCGATCCTGTGGCTGATGGTCGCCAAGCCGTTTTGAGAGACGCGATGAACCCAAGAACCATTTTGGTGCTCGGCGCCTCCGGCCTGATCGGCCGCGTCGTCACCGACGATCTGCGCGCGCGAGGCTTTCGCGTCGTCGGCGTTGCGCGCAGCCTGTCGCCGGGGCAGGCAAGGGGCGGGCTGGACATCGAGCTGCCGATTCTCTCGCTCGACCCGGCCGCCTTGAAACGGCTCCTGAGCGAGTACTCCGTCGATGTCGTCGTGAACTGCCTCGGCGTGCTCCAGGATGGTCCGGGCAGCAACACAGGCGCCGTGCACCGCGATTTCGTCGCGCGCCTGCTTCAGGCCATCGCCGACAGCGGTCGCGCGGTGCGGCTGGTGCACATCTCAATTCCCGGCACCGCGGAGGCGGATCGCACTGCCTTTGCGACGACCAAGCGCGAGGCGGAGCGGCTGATCGCGGCGTCCGGCATTCCCCACGCCATCCTGCGTCCGGGCTTCGTGGTCGCACCGTCCGCCTATGGCGGCAGCGCGATGCTGCGCGCGCTTGCCGCCTGTCCGCTGGACCTGCCGGGAAAGGAGATGGCGACGCCATTTCAGCCCCTCGCGGTCGAGGATATCTCGGCCACCATCGCGTGGCTCGCCGCGCGTGATATCGACGATGCCGCCGTCAAAGCGGTGAGCTGGGACCTGATGCAGGTCGAGCCGGTCACCATGGCCGGCGTCATCAAGCAGTTTCGCCTCGCATTCGGCACGGCGGGTTGGTCGCGCATCGCGATGCCGACCTTCATGCTCGATCTCGGCGCGAAACTCGGCGACGTTGCGAGCTATCTCGGCTGGATGCCGCCGATGCGCTCTACGGCCATTGCCGAGCTTCGCCGCGGTGTGCGAGGCGATCCCTCGGCCTGGATCGCGGCGACAGCCATCGTGCCGAAGACGCTGGCTGAGACGATCGGACGCCATCCAGCCACCATCCAGGACAAATGGTTCGCGCGGCTGTTTCTGGTCAAGGCCCTGATTGTCGCGAGCCTGGTCGCGTTCTGGCTCGTCTCCGGCTTCATCGCGCTGTTCGTGTCCTACCGCGCCGCCGCCGGCATCCTGAGCGCGCACAATTTTCCGCCCACGCTGGTCGATCCCATCACCATCGGCACCAGCCTGATGGACATGAGCATCGGTGTGCTGATCGCCTTCCGCCGCACCGCGGCGGTCGGGCTCGTCGCTGGGATCGCCGCTTCGCTCGGCTATATGTTCGGCGCGGCGATTCTCACGCCAGACCTCTGGATCGAGCCGCTCGGCGCGCTGGTCAAGACCGGGCCGGCGATCGTGCTGATGCTGGTGGCACTTATGATGCTGGACAATCGCTGATGAGTAAGTGGCCCGACGATGACGTGATCCTGTTCGACGGCGTCTGCATCTTCTGCTCGCGCTGGGTGCGGTTCGTCGCCAGACGCGACACGACGAAGCGATTTCGCTTCACGCCGATCCAGTCGGACTATGGGGCGCGATTGGCGCGAACGTTCGGCATCGATCCGGATGACCCCGATACCAACGCGGCCGTCCACGGCGGCGAAGTGTTCACGAAGTCGGATGCTGCGCTGACGGTGTTGTCACAGCTCCCCGGCTGGAGCTGGGTGCGCGCATTGTTCGCCGTGCCAAAGCCGCTGCGGGACGCGATCTACAGCCTCATCGCGCGCAACCGCTATCGCATTTTCGGCAAGTACGACGCGTGCTTCGTGCCTGATGCCGATTTGCGGGCGCGCGTGATCGAGTAGTCCGTCATTGCGAGCGCAGCGCAATCCTGAGTCTTCCCGCGGTGGCAGTCTGTGCTTCCCTGCGCTCGCAATGGCGGAGCGCGGAGCTACGGCTTGCGCAGAGCCGCCAGCACTTCGTTTGCCGCCCGCTCGCCGCTGTCCCGCGCGCCGTGGGCCGTCGTGAAGAAGGATGGCGACGTCGCTTCTCCGGCAAAAAACAACCGCCCATCCACCGGCGCGGCCAGCACCGCGCGATCCCCCGCGTGGCCCGGCAGCGCGTGCGAATAGGAGCCTCGCGCGAACGGATCGCGCGCCCAGCGCGACTCGTACAGCGGCTTCAGTTTGCGCCTGACATCGTTGCCGAGAAAACCCGCGATCTCGTCGATGCTGTGCGCGGCGATGGCGCCTTCGCCGGCGTGCTCCAGCGCGCGGGCAAAGCTGCCGCCGAAGAAGCCTTCGATACAGGGCTGGCCGAACGGGCGGATGTGATAGGTGCCCATCTCCGTGCGCATGGTTGCACCGCGCAAATTGCCCTCTGTCGGGAAGGCTTCGGCATCCTCGAGCGCCAGCGTCACCTTGTCGTCCACGCCGAGCGGCAGGCCGGCGGCGGCATCGACCTTGGCGGGGAGCGGCGGCGAGAAGCGGATCGCTTCATCAGCGATCAGATTGGTCGGCACGGTGACGATCACCTTGCCGGCATCCAGCGTGCCCCGCGACGTCTCGATGCGGATGCGCTTTCCCGAATGATCGATCAGCGTGACGTTGCAGGTCAGCGCCGCCGGGCAGGGCGCGCCATAGGCCGTCACAAGCGCGCCATAGCCGCGGCGGACGCGCCAGTTGAGGTTTGTGTCCTCATAGGCGTCCCAGTCCAGGGTGGACATGTCCTTCAATTCGCAGCCGTTGATATAGGTCGAGATCGCATCGATCATCGCATTCCAGCGATTGCCGGGCTCGAGACTCTGGCTCGCGGGTTCGTCCTTGCCCTTTTGTGCGGCTTTCCACATGCGTTCGTAGAACGCGTCCATCGCGCGCATGAAATCGTCGCGCTGATGTTGCGGAAACGCATTGCCATAGGCGCGCTCGCGCCAGGGCGGCAGGTCCTTGTTGAGCTCGAAACCGAGCTGCTTGGCGATCGTGACGAAGGAGTTCTTGTCCGCCGAGTGCAGCCAGCCGCAGCCGACGTCGAAGGTCACCTCGGGCGAGGCCTGCACGGTCCAGGCGCGGCCGCCGAGCCGGTCGCGCGCCTCCAGCACGATCACGGAGAGGCCGGCGCCGTGCAGCGCATGCGCTGCGCCGAGGCCGGCGGCACCGGCGCCGATGATCGCGACGTCCACGGAGGAGGGGAGTGAGGTCATGGGCGGGCTCTAGCACGTTCGCCGGGTGTGCTGAAGCCGGGTAGATTGCAGCTCTCGTGTCCCGGACGCGCTGCAGCGCGCTTGCGCTGCTAGGCAGAGCCGGGACCCAAGGTGATGTACGGGCGGTGAGGGTGCCTGGGGCCCCGGCTCAGCAGCGCATCACTATCGTGCTTCGCTGCGCCCGGGGCACGGAAAGAGCAGTGGCCTTACGCCACTGCTTCCTTGGCCTTTTCCGCGCGCTTGCGCTCGTTCGGGTCGAGGTGCTTCTTGCGCAGGCGGATCGATTTCGGGGTGACCTCGACGAGCTCGTCGTCCTCGATATAGGCGAGCGCCTTTTCCAGCGTCATGCGGATCGGTGGGGTCAGGCGCACGGCTTCGTCCTTCGAGGTCGTGCGGATGTTGGTGAGCTGCTTGCCCTTGAGCACGTTGATCTCGAGATCGTTGTCGCGGGTGTGCTCGCCGACGATCATGCCCTTGTAGACCTTCCAGCCCGGCTCGATCATCATCGGCCCGCGGTCTTCCAGCTTGAACATGGCGTAGGCCACCGCTTCGCCCTGGTCGTTGGAGATCAGGACGCCATTGCGGCGGCCCTGGATCTCGCCCTTGTAGGGGGCGTAGCCGTGGAACAGACGGTTCATGATCGCGGTGCCGCGGGTGTCGGTGAGCAGCTCGCCCTGATAGCCGATCAGGCCGCGGGTCGGCGCGTAGAACACCAGGCGCTGGCGATTGCCGCCGGACGGCTTCATCTCGATCAGCTCGGACTTGCGCTCGCTCATCTTCTGCACGACGACGCCGGAGTGCTCCTCGTCGACGTCGATCACGACCTCCTCGATCGGCTCCATGGTGGCGCCGGTCGCTTCGTCCTTCTGGAATACGACGCGCGGGCGCGACACCGAGAGCTCGAAGCCTTCGCGGCGCATGGTCTCGATCAGGATCGCGAGCTGGAGTTCGCCACGGCCCGACACTTCCATCGCGTCCTTGTCGGCGGATTCAACGACGCGCAGCGCGACATTGCCCTCGGCTTCGCGGAGCAGACGGTCGCGGATCATGCGGCTCGTCACCTTGTCGCCTTCGGTGCCGGCGAGCGGGGAGTTGTTGACGATGAACGACATCGACACGGTCGGCGGATCGATCGGCTGCGCCGGCAGCGGCACCTCGACGGTCGGATCGCAGAAAGTGTCGGCGACGGTGCCCTTGGTGAGGCCGGCAATCGCGACGATGTCGCCGGCTTCGGCTTCATCGAGCGGGGTGCGCTCGAGGCCGCGAAACGCCAGGATCTTGGTGATGCGCCCGGACTCGACCAGCTTGCCGTCGGCATTCAGCACCTTGACCTGCTGGTTCGGCTTGAGCGTGCCGGACGAGATGCGGCCGGTGATGATGCGGCCGAGATAGGGGTTGGCCTCGAGGATCGTGCCGATCATCTTGAACGGGCCTTCCTCGACCTTCGGCGGCGCGACGTGGCGCAGGACCAGGTCGAACAGCGGCTCCATGCCCTTGTCTTGCGGACCCTCGGGGCTATCCGCCATCCAGCCCTGCTTGGCCGACCCGTAGAGGATCGGGAAGTCGAGCTGCTCCTCGCTGGCATCCAGCGCCGCGAACAGGTCGAACACTTCGTTGATGACTTCAGTGGGGCGCGCGTCGGGGCGGTCGACCTTGTTGATGACCACGATCGGCTTGAGGCCGACCTTGAGCGCCTTGGAAACCACGAACTTGGTCTGCGGCAGCGGGCCTTCGGCGGCGTCGACCAGCACCAGGGCGCCGTCCACCATGTTGAGGATGCGCTCGACCTCACCGCCGAAATCGGCGTGGCCGGGGGTATCGACGATGTTGATGCGGGTGTCCTTCCACTGCACCGAAGCCGCCTTGGCCAGAATGGTGATGCCGCGCTCCCGCTCCAGGTCGTTGGAGTCCATGGCGCGATCGGTCACCTTCTGGTTCTCGCGGAACGTGCCGGATTGCTGGAGGAGCTTGTCGACCAGCGTGGTTTTGCCGTGGTCGACGTGGGCGATGATGGCGACGTTGCGAAGGTTCATGTGTGAGCTTCTTTGCGGTCGAACAATGGGTTAAGCGCGATCTCGCCGGTCAGACCGGGACCTCTTCACGGACAACGCTGGAAACGTGGAAAACGGGGCCTGCTTCGCCCAAAAAGGAAGCCCGGTCAGCTCGACCGGGCACCCTGCGCGTTTGCGGCGCAATATATGCAAAAACCGCCAAAAAACAATGTGTTCTTTGGCCGTTGGTTGACTGAATTTTGTCCGGGAATTCCCGGGGCTTACGGCCGGGTTCCGGGGTGGGGTGGGGCCTTGCGCCCCTTGATCGCCGCCCAGATCAGGACGACGCCCCCGATGCCGACGACCAGCCCCAGGAAGACCAGCGGGGCGATGTCGGAATCGATCTTGCCCCCGTCGATCACCGAGGCCCCGCCGAACAGCAGGGCGCACAGACCCGGCAGCAGCAGGATCACCCCCGAGATCACCATGAACGCGGTGAGGCAGCCGCTGCGTGGCGCGGGTGGCGGAGGAGGCGGAACGGCCGAAGCTCCTTGCTGGCTGTCAGGGTTGCTCATGATGGCGGTGGCCCCACTCCCCATTTTCTGATCGCGGCGGAAAGTAACAGGACCGCGGCTGCGACGCTCAGCGTCAATCCGATCAGAGCCAATCCGGAAGAGTTGCTGCTGATGGCCAGGAAGCACATGCCCGGCAACAGCAGCACCAGCCCGCCGATCACCATGAAAGCGGTTACGCAACCGCTGCGCTGTGGTGGGGATGGAGGCGTCTCGCTCACCGCGGCGCCTCCTCGCCCTGCCTCGCATCCCCAAAGGTCTGCCCGGCCAGCGCCGCGCGGATGCCATCGATCGTTCCATTCCGGTAGAACAGATTGTAGGTGTCGAACGGAATGATCGCGCCCTGCTCGGTCACGAAATGGATGCAGCTTCGCTTGACGTTGCCGACGCAGAAATTGAAGCGGTCGAGAAATTGCACGATGGTGACGCGGAAGACGTTCTCATAAGAAAGCCCTTCCGGCACCTGGAAGCTCGGCAGGCAGCACAGCAATTCGCAGACGCGCTCGCTCGTGTTCAGCGGGCCTGACGACAGCGAGAACAAATCGACAAATTTCTCCCGCAGCATCGGATATTTCTCCGGGCTGATGGTGTTGGGCATCACCGCAACCAGTTGCTCCTGCGGGATCAGCGAGGTCAGCGGCAACACCTTCTCACCATTGCGCAGGCCATAGCCGATCGAGATGCTTTCGGGGTTGCAGGGCAGCGGGATCATGTCCTTGTCGCCGAACACGCCGGTCTCGACCACGCGGTTGCGGATCTCCGACAGCGTGATGCGGTCAGTGGTCTTGTCGAAATTCTCGTTGCGGCCGGCATCCTGCACCGGCTGGAGCGTCACGCCGCGCACGCACTTCCAGGTCAGCGCGTGGCGCACGATGTCGCCGATCTCGGCATCGTTGACGCCGCGCTTGATGGTCGCGACCAGCGTGGTCGAGACGCCGTAATGCTCGAGATTCTCCAGCGCCTGCTGGCGGATCTTTCGTAGATCCGCGCCGCGCAGGTTGATCAGCGCGTCGCGCTGAAGCGAATCGAACTGGAGATAGACCTCGAGCCCGCGTCTGTTCTCGGCGAGCCGCGCCACAAAATCCTTTTCGCGGGCGATGCGCAGGCCGTTGGTGTTGATCATGACATGGCGGATCGGGCGGGCGCGCACGGCATCCAGGATCTCGAAGAAATCAGGGTGCAGCGTCGGCTCGCCGCCGGAAATCTGCACGAGGTCGGGCTCGCCTTCGCTGGCGACCAGCGCGTCGAGCATCTTCTCCACCGTCGCGAGCGGCGTGAACTTCGTCCGCGCCGGCGCGGATTCGGCGAAGCAGACCGGGCAGGTGAGATTGCAGTGCTCGGTGATCTCGATCAGCGCCAGGCAGGAATGCTGCTCGTGGTCGGGACAAAGCCCGCAATCATAGGGACAGCCGAATTCGGTGCGGTGTTGGAATTGCAGCGGCCGATCGCCGGGCTTGATGAAATCCTTGCACAGGCGCCAATAGGCGGCATCCGTGG
Organism: Bradyrhizobium sacchari; assembly: GCF_002068095.1. Classification (GTDB taxonomy): domain Bacteria; phylum Pseudomonadota; class Alphaproteobacteria; order Rhizobiales; family Xanthobacteraceae; genus Bradyrhizobium; species Bradyrhizobium sacchari. The sequence goes on from NZ_LWIG01000001.1 coordinate 942,707, forward strand.
ACACCAACGTCGACTGCACGCCGTGCTCCCGGCAGCGCTTCTCATACCAGACCTCGTTGTCGAGGATCTGGATTTTGGTCGGCACCAGCTTCAGGCAGGTCTCGCAGAGGGATTGGGTCTGGCCCCAGAAGGTGTAGGGACGCGACTTACGCAACGGCGCGTTCATGCAAGTAACTCATTTTGCAAGCGTCTCGCTTTGGGTGCCGTCGCCAGCATGACGGCCGCATAGAGCAGGATGGACAGCGACAGCAGGTGAAACAGCGTGAAGGGCCCGATCAGCGGGCCATAGGGCTTGAGGAATTCCCACAGGAAGCGTTGCGCTCCGTAATAGGCGAGCACCAGGTAGAATCCATTGGTGATCACAAACCCGTTCCGGTTCACGACGGCCAGCACATAGCCAAGCGCGAACACGGCCATGGCCGCGCTCTCGTAGAGCTGCACGGGATGGCGGAGAACGCCGTCGCCGAAATCATGGCCGAAGGACAGCGCCGTCGGCGTGCCATAGGTGAAGTCGTCGAGGCCCGCGAAGTAGCAGCCGAGCCGGCCGATCGCGATGCCGAGCGCCAGCGGCAGCGCAAAGCGCGCCCCGGTTCGCAGCGTGATCCCGGCGGACCATTTGTAGAGTTCGATCGCCACGATGCCGCCGGCAAGCGCCCCCTCGACCGAGCGCGCAATGCCGCCCCGCCCCGACAGCCAGAGATTGGCGGACCCGAACAGATAGGCGCCAAGACCGGCGCCGAACACCAGCGCGGCGATATAAGGCAGCTCGAAGGATTGCGCCGGAAACCGCAAGCCCCGCCGCGACAGCCAGGTGAGCGCCGCTGCCGCCGCTAGCCACGCCGCGATGTCCAAGACCGTGTGAAGGAATGCCCCGCTCATGCGGGGCAGAGTATAGCACGCTCACGTTCAGAAAAGCGCGCCGCGCATTTTTGTGCCCTCTCTCCTTGTGGGAGAGGGCAGCTCCGCTATTGGCCACAAGCAAAGTTGGGTGAGGGGTATCTCTCCACGAACTCAACGACCGTGGGACTCGCGGAGAGATACCCCTGATCGGGCGCTTCGCGCCACCTTCTCCCACAATGGGAGAAGGAAAAACCGGCCGCTACCCCGCCTCCCGCTCCTCGGTCGGATAGACCCCGCGCAGCACCTCCTCGAAATGCATCTTCACGGCGTCATTGCAGAGGCAGGCACGCAGCTTTAGTCCGTCGCGGTTGCGGACCAGGATCGATCCGCGCCTTGTGTCGAGCACGCCTTCGGCCCTGAACGACTGCAGCACGCGGCTCGCATAGCTGCGCCCGACCCCGAGCAGCGTCGCGAGCTGCTCATGGGTCAGCGGCACGCTGCTTTCGTCGCCGGTCCGCTCCATCGCGGCCAAAATCCATTTCGCCGTGCGCTGCTCGATCGAGTGGATGGCGTTGCAGGCGGTGGACTGGAAGATCTGCGCCAGCATGCAGTCGGCATAGCGGACAAAAATGTTGCGCAGCGACGCCGAGCGCAGCTTGGCGGCCTCCAGCTTGGCGACATGAATGCGTGCAAAGGGGCCGCCGAATTTCACGCAGATGCGGGTGTAGGCGGGCAGATATCCCTCGCTCACAATGCCACCCACCGCGCCCTCGCGGCCGACCAGGATGGTCTCGACGTCGCGGCCGTCCTCGTTGGGCACCAGAAAGGTCGCGAGCGCCGGCCCACAGGGGAAGTGGACCACCTGAACGTCGTCGCCGGGATTGTAGAGCAGTTGGCCTGCGGCGGAGTCTTCGACGGTCACGTAGGGCGCGAGCAGCGCATAGTCCACCTGGCTCAAGCGCCGCAGCAGATTGTTGGCCGGCCGGCTCTCGACCTCGCTCGTCCTGTCGATGCGCGCATCCATCGTGACCCCCTTTGTTCCTTCCCTCCAGATTAGCGAGGTCCGTCCATCTCCTGTGTGCACAAGTGGACAGACTGGAGAACGGCGATGTGGTGGGTTTCGTTCCGGGAACCCTTCGATGCGCTGGGCGCAGGCATCGTGTCGCGGCAGTCCTGATCCGAAAAACCTCACGCCGAAGATGTGATCATGGCACCCGCATTTTCCGACGGCTCTGGCCGGCCTGCCGATGTTCTGATCGTCGAGGACGATCCGATCATCGCGATCGATTTCGAGGACCGTCTCATCGGGTTCGGCGTGACGCGCGTGCGGACCGTCGGCTCGGTGACGCAGGCGCTGGAGGCGATCGCGGGGCGGGCTCCCGACTTCGCGCTGCTCGATGTCGGGCTGATCCGCGAGACGAGCTTTGCGATCGCCGAGCGGCTGGTCGCGCTGAAGATTCCGTTCGTCTTCGTCACCGGCTATGGTGCCGACGAGCGCATTCCGCCCGAATTCGCCGGCCAGCCGCGCTTGCAGAAACCGTGCTCGAGCGACGCGCTGGAAGCTGCGCTCCAGGCGCGCGGCACCTGACCTATTTGCCGGAGCGAATGCAGAGCTCGGCGAGGTCGGTCTCGACGCCCTTGAAGAATGTGTGCGGAAGCGGCGACGGCGACGAAATTGTCTTGATCGCCGCGGCCTGCGCGGCTCCCGCCTGCTCCGACAATTGCAGGAAGCGCTTGAGGGCTTTCGACCGGCTCTTGCCGGCGAACGCATCCAGCTTCTCCTCCGTGGCATCGGTCGGATTGAGGCGGAGCAGAGCCTCGTTGCCGGTGCCCGATGGAGACACCGCTCCGAGCTTCACGCGGCTGATCAAATTGTAGCGGTCGAAATGCTCGAAGATCAGGTCCAGGATCCTGGCCTGACGGATCGGCTCTTCCATCGCCAGATAGCGCTTCACATCCGCATTGCTCTTCAGGCTTTCCAATTCCGCCGCGCCGGCGAACGAATTCTCCGCGGTCTGCCGGTCAATCAGCGCGCCCGTGCCTTCCAGCATGCGCGTGCCCCATGTGACGACGATATCGCGGCTGCGCGGTTCGAGCTGGTCGGCAGCGAGCGCCTTGTCGGCGAGGCATGCCGGGTCGGCGCTTGCGCGCAGCGACTTGCCGAGCTCGGCAGTCAGCGCCTTGCCGTAAGGCGAAGTGAAGGCTTCCCGCACCAGCGTCGCTTTGTCCTGGGACTGCGCATATGCGGGGGATGCTGCGCTCAGCAGGAGCGCGATCACGATCGTTCGGCGGGTTAACGGCACGGCTTCAACTCGAAAATGGCTCGGACGGCATCAGGCTCGCGAAAATGCACGGGCGCCTGCAATTGTCGTCCGGGCCGGCCGGATGGTTCACCATCATCCGGCGCCGAGTTGGCCGTCACGCAAGCTTGGGGTCGAGCGTGGTCGACCAGAGCGCGACGTCGGCGCGGTCGCGCAAGGTCACCGTCATCTGGCCGGAGGCGCCGTCGATCTTGACGTGACCGAAGAATTGCATTCCGGCTGACGGCGGCAGGTTCTGGCTGTCCTTGCCCGGCGCCTTGACGAAGCGCACCTCGGGCCCGAACGTGTTGTCGAGCGTGTTCGGACCGAACGTGCCGGCGTGCAGCGGGCCCGAGACGAATTCCCAGAACGGCTCGAACTCCTGGAATTGCGCCTTGTTCGGATCGTAATAATGCGCGGCGGCGTAATGCACGTCCGCCGTGAGCCACACCGTGTTGCTGATCGGCGCCATCTTGATGAAGCGGAGGATGTCGGCGATCTCGAACTCGCGGCCGCGCACCGGGCCATCGCCCTGCGCAATGGCTTCCGAGCCGCCTTGCGGCGTGTCCGAGACGATCAGGCTGATCGGCATGTCCGAGGCGATCACCTTCCATGTCGCGCGCGAATTCAGAAGGCCGCGCTTGAGCCAGGCGATCTGGTCCGGGCCGAGGAAGTAACTCGCCGGGCCATAGGCGGTTTCGAGATTGGCGCCGTTCGGGCCGCGATAGCTGCGCTCGTCGAGCACGAACACGTCGAGATGCGGGCCGTAGGAGATCTGGCGATAGACGCGGCCGGGCTCAACGATGCTCTCGCGCATCGGGTACATCTCGTGGAAGGCGCGACCCGCGCGGGCCGCGAGCAGCGAGATGTCGCGTACCTTGTAGGCGGCCGGCGGCTCCTTCGACAGCGACCAGTTGTTGGTCACCTCATGGTCATCCCACTGCACGAAGATCGGCACCTCGGCATTGAAGGCGCGGAGGTTGTCGTCGGTGAGATTGTATTTGTGCGCGGCGCGATACTCGTCCAGCGTCTCGGCAACCTTTGCCTTCTCAGGGATCGTGACGTTCTTCCAGATCTTGCCGTCGGCGAGCTTCACTTCGGATGCAATGGGTCCGTCGGCATAGATCGTGTCGCCGGAATGCAGGAAGAAATCCGGCCGGTGCTTGCGCATCGCCGAGAAGGTGAACATACCGCCGTCGTCGGGGTTGATGCCCCAGCCCTGGCCGGCGACATCGCCGCCCCAGACGAAGCTGACGTCGCGGCGGCCCGCCGGCGCGGTGCGGAAGCGGCCGGTCACCGCCTCGCCCTCGACTGCGCTATGCGAGAGATCGCGGAAGCGGACGCGGTAGAAGATGTCCTGTCCGCCCGGCAGGTTCTCGATCAGCATCTTTGCGGTGAAATCGCTCTCGGGCAGCGCCGCGATCGGCGGCAATGCACGGGCGTCCTTGAAAGACTCGGTCGTCGCCACCTCGACCAGCATCTGCGATGGACGGTCGGCACGCGCCCACACGACGCCGCCGTCGACGGTGACGTCGCCCGACTGCACACCGTGGGTGACCGCCGGCCGGTCGGCCGCGCGCGACAAATAGGGCATCGCGATGGTGCCGAGCGCGCCGGCGCCGGTGGCGAGGAAACGGCGGCGGGAGAATTTGATGTTCATGGCTGGCTCGCTGGCTGGCGCACCTCGCGCCGTCATTCCGGGATGGTGCGCAGACCCGGAATCTCGAGATTCCGGATTCGATGCTGTCGCATCGCTCCGGAATGACAGCGGAAGCTATATTGAGACAATGTGACGCAGCAATAACGCGGGCAAGCCCTTACGCGTTGCCGGCGGCCCTGAACTGCGCGCCCGCGCGCTGCAGGTTTTGCGGCAGGCTCATCAGCACCGCCTTGCGGTCGGCGACGGCGGCGTGGAACTGGTCGAGCGCGATGTTGAAGGCCGTGAGTCCGCCTTCCTCGATCGCGCCGTGATCGAAGCAGCGCAGCGTGTCGCGCAGAATCACGTCGGCCTCGGCCTGCATCTGGTCGAGCTCGTCCGTCGTCTCGCTCTTGCGGGCGGCCGCGATCATGTCGAGCAGGCGTTCGCGCAGATGGCTGTTATTGTCGCGCTCGTCCTTCTTCAGGTAGCCCGCGAACCAGGCGCCGAGCGAGCCCATGGCCGAGAGCGCCATCAGGCTCCACCAGATGTAATCGCTGTATTTGTCGAGGAAGGTCTTCTCCTCGCCGTCGACGAAGGCGGCAGCGCCCGGATGCACCGGGATCACCGCGTCCTTGTCGGTGTCGGGCGTTTCGATCTTGGCGGCCAGCGGGAATTCCGTCACCAGCTGCTGCCGTACCGCGAACAGCTGGCGCGTGAACGCCGCGATGGTGGTCTCGGATACGCCTTTGCGCGCCACGATGTGATGCGAGAAGCTGATGGTCTTGACCTCGTCATCGGGACGATCGGGCGAGCCGCCATAGGTGCCGGCTGGAATCTCGGAGGCTTCGTAGACCGGATGGTTCTGTGCGATTGCATCGGCGGAATCGATCGCGAGGAAGGTCGGCGTGCCGAAATCCTTGGCGGAGGCGGCGATCGCGTCCGCCGTGATCTTGCTGTTGACGGGGCCGGCGGCGAGATAGGCATCGGCCTTCTGGGCCTTGATCGCCTCGGCGGCTTCGCTGGCCGGAAACTGGATGATCTCGACCTTGGCCGGATCGACGCCGTATTGCTGCAGGATCACCTTGAGCAGATTGACATTGGCCTGGGTGCGGCCCACCACGCCGACGCGGTGGCCGGCGAGCTGCGCGATCTTGGTGATCTTGGCGCCCTTCTTCTTGCCCTTGCCGGGCACGGACCACAGCACCACGACATTCTTGCGCAGGGTCGCGACCGCCTGCGCGTTCTTCGGCACGTCGACGTCGCCGCGTACGATGGCGAGGTCGACCTTGCCCTCCGCGAGCGCCTGGGCGCTGGCGGTGGCGCCGTCGGTCTGGATCGGACGCAGCCGCACGTAGCTCTTATTCTGGGAAAAAGCCTGCGTCAGCGCCTGCACGACCTTGACGTCGTCGCTGTTGGCGGGGCCGACCGCAACCTTCAGCGTCACCGGACGCATTGCGAAATAATAGCCGCCGACAAGGGCGCCGATGATCGCCAGCACCAGCGCGAGGGACACGAGAGCCGTCTTCCGCGCCGCTGATCGCGGCGAAGGCGGAGTGGGCGCTTCGGCCAGGTCCAGACCCCCGGTCATCGATCTCCCAAACAGGCGTTTCAGGCTCAGCTTCATCTCGGCCGGCGATTTACGCCGGCAATTATAGCAAATTTCTTGTCCGTCAGGGTTACATCTCCGTCATGGTTAGCGGATGGAGGAAAATCCCCGTGTGAACCCGGACCGTAAGCACGGTGTTAGGGTAAAGTTCCCCTGAAGCATGGAGGCGATCATGGCAGAACGGCTGGCGGCCGAAGCGCGCAAGCAGGCACTAGGCGGTATCCCCGGCTGGAGCGAGGTCGCGGGTCGCGACGCGATCGCGAAAACCTTTGTCTTCAAGGATTTCAACGAGGCGTTCGGCTTCATGACCCGCGCCGCGCTGGTCGCCGAGAAGATGGACCATCACCCCGAATGGCGTAACGTCTACAAGACTGTCGAGGTGGTGCTGTCGACCCATGATGCCGGCGGCGTCACGGCGCTCGACGTCGAGCTTGCCAGGGCCATGAACGCCATCGCCAAGCTGACACCAGCCTGACATCTTGCAGCGCCGGGCCGCATCCCCATGTTGTGATCGACAGGCGTGCGGCGATCCGCCGCTCCTGGCTGAACGGGGAGTTTTGGAGCATGGCTGCCGAGCAAAGCGTCGGCTTCGAGCCGGCCGATCGGCTCGCGGAAGATCGTGAGAGCGTGCGCCGCCGCTTCTGGCGCAAGCTGAAGCGCGTCGCCGCGCAACTGCCGTTCGCGGAGGATCTGCTTGCGGCCTATTACTGTGCGTTCGACCGGCAGACACCGCGCCATGTCCAGGCATCGCTGCTGGGAGCGATCGCCTATTTCATCCTGCCGTTCGACTTCGTCCCCGATGTGATGCCCATCCTCGGCTTCACCGATGACGCCGCCGTGCTCGCCACCGCGATCCGCATGGTCGCCACTCACATCACCACCGAGCACCGCGAAGCCGCCCGCGCCGCGCTGAAGCGCGGCGTGGAGGAGGACGGGGCGCACTAGGCGTTGTTGACGGCACGTCGTGGCCGCCCACCGCTGTCATTCCCCGCGAAGGCGGGGAATCCAGTACGCCGCGGCCTCTCGATTCAATCACCGGCGTCACGGAGTACTGGATCGCCCGGTCAAGCCGGGCGATGACACCGAGGTGTGGATAGTGCTTGCGACACCATTGATCGCAACGCCGCCCGCTACTTCTTCCCCGCCTCCGCGCGTGCCTTCTCCGCGTCCCAGGCCTGGAATTGCTTGAACAGCGTCTCCCTCTCCGCGTCGGACACGTTCGCCGCCGTGGGGGTCTGCTTCAGGAATGCCTCGAAGCGCTGGCGTGTCACCGGTTCGACGCCGTGCTTGTCGAGCCATTGCTGCGCCACCGGCAATCTGTTCCAGCCGGAGAGCGGCGCCGCGAGCGAGACCTCCTTCCACTTGGGATGGAAGGGCGGGTTCTGCAGCGAGGGGAATTTCGTGAAGAAGGCGTCCACGAACAGCGCGAGCTTGCGATAGCGCTCGGTGTTGGGCGCCCAATTATAGGCCGCGAGCACCGCAGGCACCGCGATCGTGTCGACGCTCTCGCCCTCCTTGATCAGGTTCGGATAGTCTTTCGCGGTCAGTGTCGCCGGCAGATAGTCGCTCTGCAGCGGCTTGGCGTAGTCGACCCTGGCGAGATGGAAGCGGCCGTCATTGCCGAAGGTCGAGACCGATTTGTACGGCTTGCCCCCGACCACGATGACGGCGTCGAGCTCGCCGGCCTTCAGCTTCTCCATCGCGATGCGCTGCTCGACATAGACGAAGTTCGCCTTGATCCCGAGCCGCTCGAACACCGTCAGTGCGGTGACGAAGGTCCCGCCATTGGGCAGATCGACGCTGACCTTCTTGCCCTCGAGGTCCTTCAGCGTCGCGATCGACTTCGGCGCGATGACCTGCATCTCTTCATTGTAGAGCTTGGTCACGTAAGTGAACTGTTTCTTGATGTCCTTGGCAAAGCCCTTGCGCTCGAGATAGTCGAGCGTGTCGGCGCGCACGACGCCGAGATCGACGCCCTGCAGGAACAGGATGTCGGCGACGCTCTGCACCGAGCCGCGGCCGACGATCGGCAAGACACGGATCTTGTTGCCGTCGTCGAGCACCGAGGCGAGGTCGGCGCCGAACTGCACATAGGTGCCGCCGATCGTGCCCGTGATCAGCGTGACGGTGTTGGCGTTCAGCGACTGCTTGGTCGAGCTCGAGCCGAACTGGAAGATGGCCTTCAGGCTGTCGGAGACCTTGGCCGGATCGTATTCGCCCTGCTCGGCACGAGCCGCGAAGGCATAGATCGTCATGATGGCGGCGAGCGCCATTTTCAAAGCATTACGCATGATGTCCCCTGAGATGGTCTAGTTCGAGAGCTGAGCGAGGCGCTTGCGCGCTTCAGCCGATCCAAGGCTGGCGGCGCGTTGGTACCAGTCGCGCGCGGCGGCTGCGTCAGCAATGACGCTCCGTGCGTCGCTGGTGCCGAGCACCGCCGGATCATAGGTCTGCGCCAGCAGCAGCGCGGCCGTTGCGTCCTTCGCGTTGGCGGCGCGTTCGAGCAGCAGGCGCGCGGCGGCGATGTCGCCGACGCTGATCAGGCGTCTGGCGCGCGTCATCAGTCCTGCCAGCGTGTCGGCATCGAGCGTCCTGGCAGGCTCGGGCGGGGCGGGTTGTGCCGCGACGGGCGGCGGCGCCGCTTCGACGTGGCTTTGGACTTGGCTTTGGGCTTGGCCTTGGCCTTGGACTTGGACCTGGCTTTGGGCCTGCAGCGCAGTCTGATAGGCGGTCGCAATCGCTTCGCGGCTTGGTGTCGAAGGCGCCGGAAGCTCTTGCTTGTCGGCGCTCGCCAGCATCGCGTTGGTCACGCGGGTCGGATCCTTGAGCGGGGTTTGGCGTGCGACGGGCGGACTGGCGACCGCCGCGGCTGCTGCCTCCGCCGGATTGCCGGCATAGTCGGCGATGAGGCTGCCGAGGTCGGATTGAAACAGTACGGCCGCAATCGCCGCGGCGGATATCGCAAGCCCGGCAACGAGGAGACGAGGCACGATCCTGGTTCTGGGACGCAGCGCCAGCGGCGCATATTCCCCTGGGGTGGGTGCTCCGCGCGGGTCGGACAGAAACAGTGGAATCGGATCGTCTTGTGGAAGTTCGGCGCGCCTGGCGCGCGCACGGATGTAGTCCGCGGTGGACGGAAGTGACGCTGATCGATCGGAGTCGAGCGCAAGCGACTCCTTCGACGGACGGTAGGCCGTCGTCTCCATGGTGTGATGCTCCCCATTACTGACGCAACGCAGGGGCAGTCCCGGTTTCAGTCTTCTTGTTGTTGTCCAGAAGTGCCCCGCAAACTGGAACCGGTAAATCGCCGTCCGATTCAGCCCAAAAAACGACAGCGGTTTGCGCGAATCTGGAGATATTTGGGTTTGATTGCGGCGGCGCGGCGACATGCACCGCAATTTTGCCCGCGATGGTTGAGGGATTTTTTTCCGGGCGGCGCCTGAATGGATTCAGCGTTCAGGGGCGCGATGGCGCGCTGCGACGTCGTCCCGGCTTTCGCCATGACGCGAAGAGAGTCTTCCCTACGGCATCCTCACGGATGCAGGATCACCTTGCCCATGGCCTGGCGTCCCGCCAGCACCTTCAGTGCGTCCGCCGTTTGCGCCAGTGGGAAGGTGCGATCGACATGCGATGAGATCTTGCCTTCCGCAGTCCACCTCACGAGCTTCTCGAGATTGGCGCGGTTCTTCGCGGGGTTGAGTCTCGTCCAGGCGCCCCAGAACACGCCGCGGATGTCGCAGCCTTTCAAGAGCGCGAGATTCAGCGGCATCTTCGGAATGTCGCCGGCGGCAAAGCCGATCACGAGGAAGCGGCCTTCCCAGGCGATCGAGCGCAGCGCCGCTTCCGCATACGCACCGCCCACGGGATCGAAGATGATGTCGACGCCCTTGCCGTCGGTGAGCTTGCGCAGGCCTTCCTTCAAATCTTCCTTGCCGTAGTTCAGCGTCAGCTCGGCGCCATGCGCTTTTGCAAATGCGAGCTTCTCGTCCGAGGAGGCGCAGGCGATCACCTTCAGGCCCATCAGCTTGCCGAGCTCGCAAGCCGCAAGGCCGGTGCCGCCGGCGGCGCCGAGCACCGCGAGCGTCTCGCCCGGCTTCGGGCTGGCACGATCCTCCAGCGCATGCAGCGCGGTACCGTAGATGATGATGATTCCGGCCGCGCGGTCATAGTCGAGATTGTCGGGGATCTTGACGATCGACGCCGCCGGCAGCGCGATCTTCTCGCGCGCGCCATTGTGGCCGCAGGAGGCGACGACGCGGTCGCCGACCTTCAGGTCAGTCACGCCGGGGCCGATGCTCTCGATCACGCCGGCGACTTCGGCGGCGGGCGAGAACGGGAACGGCGGCTTGATCTGGTACTTGCCCTGGATCATCAGGATGTCGAAGAAGTTCAGCGCCGCCGCCTTGATCGCGATCACCGCTTCGCCGGGACCCGCCACCGGATCCGGCACGTCGGCCAGAACGAGATCGTCGGGCTGGCAATATTGCGAGCAGAGGATGGCTTTCATGGCAGCACCTTGAGGCGTTTCGAATGGAATTATCGTTGGGTCGGTTTTGCCGGATTTAGGCACGGGCGACAATCCGGATTCTTTGCCTAGGTCAGCACGAAGGCCTATCCTTGCGTCATTGCGAGCGCAGCGAAGCAATCCAGAATCCGTCCTGCGGAAAATAGTCTGGATTGCTTCGCTGCGCTCGCAATGACGCCGTGTGTTGAAACAGCGAGGATTCAAACCATGTTTGAAACGGGCCTCCTCAAGGACAGGCGCATCCTCGTCACCGGCGGTGGCTCGGGCCTCGGTGCCGCGATGGGACGCCGCTTCCTGACGCTCGGCGCCGAGCTCGTGATCTGCGGCCGCAAGCTCGACCGGCTCGAGGCAACGGCGAGCGAGATGCGCGAACAGACCGGTGGCAAGGTCACCACCGTCGCGTGCGACATCCGCGAAGGTGCCGCTGTGGACAGCATGATGGATCAGATCTGGCGTCAGGCGCCGCTCGACATCCTCGTCAACAATGCCGCTGCAACCTTCATCGCGCAGAGCGAGCATCTGTCCTTCCGCGCCGCGGACGCCATCCTGGCACCGACGCTGCACGGCGCGATGTATTGCACGCTCGCCGCCGGCAAACGCTGGATCGAGAGCGGCCACGGGGGTGTCGTGCTCTCGATCCTCTCGACCTCGACCATCACGGGGCGCGCTTTCACCGTGCCGTCGGCGATGGCGAAATCGGCGGTGCTGGCGATGACGAAAAGCCTTGCGGTGGAATGGGGCCCGAAGGGCATCCGCACCGTGGCGATCGCGCCGGGGCCGTTCCCGACCGCCGGCGCATCGGGGCAGCTCCGCCCGGAGGGCCGCGACCAAGGCTGGACCGCGCGCAACCCGCTCGGCCGCACCGGGGAGCACAGCGAGCTCGCCGACCTCGCCAGCTTCCTCGTCTCCGACCGCGCCGGTTACATCAATGGCGAGATGGTGGTGATCGACGGCGGCGCGCATTTGCGCAGTTCCGGCGCCGAGGACCTGCTCGGCTGGACCGAGGCGCAATGGGCCGCCCAGCGCACTGCGCGATCCCGAACCTGATCGCCTCACGTCCGCTAACTGCCTTCCCAAATTGGACTTTCCCGGCTATCCCTACCCGGGGACAAAGCGCGGCCGGGCCATCTTCCAGTCACAATATTGAGGGAACCACTCCAGCATGTGGCGGGTGCTATTATTGGCTTTGACGACTGGCGCTGTGGCGTGGGGAATCCCTGATTCCGCGCGGGCGCAGACGGCGCAACCGGCGCAACCGGCGCCCAAAGCTGCACCGAAGACGGCAGCACCGGCCGCCAATCCGGCGGCCAAGACGGCCACAAAGCCGGAGAGCAAACCGGCAACCCCGGCGGCGGCGGTCGCGGGCGGCGCCGAGCCGACCCTGATCGGCCAGTTCGGCACCTGGGGCGCCTATTCGGCGACACCCAACGGCAAGAAGGTCTGTTTCGCGCTGGCCAAGCCCTCGTCGTCGAAGACCAACCCGCCGAACAGGCCGCGCGATCCCGCCTATGCCTTCGTCTCGACCCGGCCGGCGGAGAAGGTGAACAACGAAGTCTCGGTCATGATCGGCTACGCGCTGAAGCCGGGCTCGGAATCCTCGGTTGAGGTCGGCGGCGCCGCCTTTGCGATGTATACGCAGGGCGACGGCCTCTGGATCAAGAACGCGGCCGAGGAGGAGCGGATGGTCGAGGCGATGCGCAAATCCGCCGATCTCGTGGTCAAGGGCGTCTCGGCCAAGGGCACGGAGACGACCGACACGTTCTCGCTGAAGGGTCTCGCCCAGGCGCTCGACAAGATCGCGCAGGACTGTAGGCGATAACACCTGGCCGTTAAGGCCAAGGGCGACAAGGTCGCAATCCGCGGTTTCGGTTGCTATATAGGGGCGGTTCCGAGTTTTTCCGTCATTCCGGGATGGTGCGAACGACCAGGCCCGGAATCTCGAGGTTCCGGGTTCAGCTCTTCGAGCTGCCCCGGAACGACCACGTAATCAGGTCCATTCAATGCAACCGACGACCGAGCCGCACAACGCAATCCTGGTGGAGAAGACTCCGCTCGAAACCTATGTGCCGCCGGCAAAACCGTCGCTGATCGGCCTGTCGCGCGCCGAGCTTGCCGATCGCCTCGGCGAGATCGGCGTCGCGCCCGCGCAGCGCAAGATGCGTGTGCAACAGCTGTGGCACTGGCTCTATTTCCGGGGCGCGCGGAGCTTCGACGACATGACCTCGATTTCGAAGGGCATCCGCGCCGATCTCGCTGAGCATTTCACCGTCGACCGTCCCGAAGTCGTTGCCGAGCAGATCTCCAATGACGGGACCCGCAAATGGCTGCTGCGGCTGCCGAGCGGCGACAATGTCGAGAAGGCGCATGAAGTCGAGTGCGTCTACATCCCCGAGACCGACCGCGGCACGCTCTGCGTCTCCTCGCAGGTCGGCTGCACCCTCAACTGCGCCTTCTGCCACACCGGCACGCAGCGTCTGGTGCGCAACCTCACCGCCGGCGAGATCGTAGGCCAAGTGATGGTCGCGCGCGATCGTCTCAATGACTGGGCCGATCGGGAGGATGGCACACGCCGCGTCACCAATATCGTGATGATGGGCATGGGCGAGCCGCTCTACAATTTCGACGCGGTGCGCGATGCGCTGCTCATCGTCGGCGACAATGAGGGCATCGGCATCTCCCGCCGCCGCATCACGCTGTCGACCTCGGGCGTGGTGCCGAACATCGTGCGCGCCGGCGAGGAGATCGGCGTCATGCTCGCGATCTCGCTGCACGCGGTTCGCGACGAGCTGCGCAACGAGCTGGTGCCGCTCAACCGCAAATACCCGATCAAGGAGCTCTTGCAGGCCTGCCGCGACTATCCCGGCGCCTCGAACGCGCGCCGCATCACCTTCGAATATGTGATGCTCAAGGGCGTCAACGATTCGCTCGACGACGCAAAACTGCTGGTGAAGATGCTCAAGGGCATTCCGGCCAAGATCAACCTGATCCCGTTCAATCCCTGGCCCGGCACGGCCTATGAATGCTCGGACTGGGACCAGATCGAAAAATTCTCCGAATACATCTTCAACGCCGGCTATTCCTCTCCGGTGCGCACCCCGCGCGGCCGCGACATCCTCGCCGCCTGCGGCCAGCTCAAGTCGGAGACCGAAAAGCTCTCGGCGCGCGAACGCCAGGCGCTGCGCGCCATGGCGATGACGGATTAGCTTGCGATGCACGCGCTCTCGCCTCCCCGTCATTGCGAGGAGCGTAGCGACGAAGCAATCCAGACTGTCTCCGCGTACGCATTTCTGGATTGCTTCGCTGCGCTCGCAATGACGACTGAGTTGGCATTTTTGGCATGTCCCTGATCGGCCGCCTCGTCGTCATCTTCATCGGCTTCCTCGCGGCCTGCTTCGTCGGCGGCATGATCGTGGTGATGGCGCTGCTGTTTCCGGAATTTGCCGATCTCGGCGCGGGTCCCGTCGATCAGGGCGCGATCGACATCCTGCTCGGCTTCGGTTTCATCTTCGTCTCGGGGTTCGCGCTGGTGCCGGCTGCGGTGATCGTCGCCATCACCGAAGCGCTCTACATCCGTAGCGCGCTCGCCTATGCCGTCGGCGGCGGCCTTGTCGGGCTCGCCTGTTACCTCGGCCTCGTTCCCTTCCATTCCGATACGCTGCAGTTCGAAGGCATCGTGCGGCGTCACCTCGAGATCATGACGGGGGCGGGCATCGTTGCCGGCGTCGTCTACTGGCTGATCGCCGGCCGCAACGCCGGCGCCTGGCGCGAACCGCCACCCCCGCGCAAGCCGCCTCCGCCGCTGCCGGCGCATTCGCGGCCGGATGCAAGATAGGCTGCGCCGTCATTCCGGGATGGTCCGAAGGACCAGGCCCAGAATCTCGAGATTCCGGGTTCGGTGCTGCGCACCGCCCCGGAATGACCATGGCAAGGGTTTCCATCCCCGCCCCACTCCGCTAAACCGCGCGTCATGAACCGGACTGGACTCTTCATTGCCCTGGCGCTGTGGCTGCTGATCGGCGTCGTTTTTGGCCTTTATCCAGAGCTCGACCTCAAGCTGGCTTCGCTGTTCTTCGACCCCGAAACGAAGACGTTTCCGCTCAAGCTGAACGGCTGGGCCGGCTTCGCGCGTGACGCTGCGATGTGGGTCTCCTGGGCCTTCGTACTGCCGTCGCTGGTCGCGCTCGTGGTCAAGATGATCCGGCCCGACCGGCCCCTGATGGTGTCGGGCCGCGCGGTCGTGTTCCTGCTCGCCACGATCGTCTTGTCGGCCGGCATCCTCACCAACCTCACCTTCAAGACCTATTGGGGCCGGCCGCGGCCGGTGGTGGTGATGGAGTTCGCCGGCGACCAGCAGTTTGTGCCGTGGTGGGATCCGCGCGGCGGCTGCACGCGCAACTGTTCCTTCTTCTCGGGCGAGGGCGCGACCGCGTTCTGGACGCTGGCCCCTGCTGCACTGGCGCCGCCGGCGTGGCGGCCGCTGGCCTACGCCGGTGCCGTGGTGTTCGGCGCGGTGACCAGCGGGCTGCGCATGGCCTTTGGCGGGCATTTCTTTACCGACGTCTCGATCGCCGGCCTCGTCACCTTCGTGGTGATCTGGTTCGCCTACGCGCTGATCTACCGCTGGCCACGGACCCGGTTTTCGGACGAGGCGGTGGACGCCGCGCTGACCCGGTTGGCCTTGCCCGGCTATCGGCTCCGCCAGCGCCTGTTCGGCCGCAAGACCGGCCCCGCGCCGTCGATTTGAGCCATTAAATGCGTGCCGAGCCCTGCGAAATTTGATATTCGCGCGGTCAAGTTCGTCCCGACATCCGACCCTCTGAGACCCGATTGGAAGCCCCATGACCACGATCCTGAAAAGCCTGCCCAAGGGTGAGAAAGTCGGCATCGCTTTTTCGGGCGGTCTCGACACCAGCGCGGCGCTGCTCTGGATGAAGCAGAAGGGCGCGCGCTGCTATGCCTACACCGCCAATCTCGGCCAGCCCGACGAGGCCGACTACAACGAGATTCCGCGCAAGGCGGAAGCGTTCGGCGCCGAGAAGGCGCGGCTCGTCGATTGCCGCACGCAGCTCGTCCATGAAGGCATCGCCGCGATCCAGTCCGGCGCCTTCCACATCTCCACCGGCGGCATCACCTATTTCAATACGACACCGCTCGGACGCGCCGTCACCGGCACGATGCTGGTTGCGGCGATGAAGGAAGACGGCGTCAACATCTGGGGCGACGGCTCGACCTTCAAGGGCAACGACATCGAGCGCTTCTATCGCTACGGCCTGCTCACCAATCCGGGCCTGAAGATCTACAAACCCTGGCTCGACCAGCAGTTCATCGACGAGCTCGGCGGCCGCGCCGAGATGTCGGCCTTCATGACCGCGCAGGGCTTTGCCTACAAGATGAGTGCCGAGAAGGCGTATTCGACCGACAGCAATTTGCTCGGCGCCACGCATGAGGCCAAGGATCTCGAAAGCCTCGACAGCGGCATCAAGATCGTCAACCCGATCATGGGCGTGCCGTTCTGGCGCGACGACTGTGCCGTCAAGGCCGAGAAGGTCGTGGTGCGGTTCGAGGAGGGACAGCCGACTGCGCTGAACGGCCAGACCTTCGCTGATCCCGTCGCGCTGTTCCTCGAAGCCAACGCCGTCGGCGGTCGCCACGGTCTCGGCATGAGCGACCAGATCGAGAACCGCATCATCGAGGCCAAGAGCCGCGGCATCTACGAGGCGCCCGGCATGGCGCTCTTGCACATCGCCTATGAGCGCCTCGTCACCGGCATCCACAACGAGGACACCATCGAGCAATACCGCATCAGCGGCATGCGCTTGGGACGTCTGCTGTATCAGGGCCGCTGGTTCGATTCGCAGGCGCTGATGTTGCGCGAGGCCGCGCAGCGCTGGGTCGCGCGCGCCGTCACCGGCGAGGTGACGCTGGAGCTGCGCCGCGGCAACGACTATTCGATCCTCAACACCGAGAGCCCCAACCTCACCTATGCGCCGGAACGGCTCAGCATGGAGAAGGTCGAGGACGCCGCCTTCACGCCGGCCGACCGCATCGGCCAGCTCACCATGCGCAATCTCGACATCGCGGATACGCGGACGAAGCTCGGTCTCTATTCGAAAACCGGTCTGCTCTCGGGCAGCGAAGGCTCGCAGATCTTCAAGCTCGAGAGCGACAAGGGCTGATTGACGTCATCGTGGCCCGGATGAGCGAAGCGATATCCGGGACTTTCTCGCCAAGCCGACAGACCCCGGATGTCGCTCCGCTCCTCCGGGCGACAAGCGATAGCTTCGTTCGTCATTGCGAGCGAAGCGAAGCAATCCAGAATCTCTCCGCGGCGGCAGTCTGGATTGCTTCGTCGCTTCGCTCCTCGCAATGACGAAAAAATGGCCGGGATCGCTCCCGGCCATTTGCGTTGATGCGTGCCGTTACCGCGGCGGCGCGGTGCCGGGCGGGGGCGGCGGCAGCGAGGCCTGCCCGCCGTTGAGCAGCGGCGTGATGCGGCGGATCGTGACGCGCCGGTTGATCAGGCTCGGTCCCTGCGTCTGCTCCTTCAGGTACTGCTCGCCGTAGCCCTGCGACGTCAGGTTCTCCGCCGGCACATTGAACTGCTGCGTCAGCAACTCGGCCGCGGCCTGCGCGCGGCGATCCGACAGCGACAGATTGTCGACGTCGTTGCCGACCGCGTCGGTGTGGCCCTCGATCAGGAACACCTCGCGCGGATTGCGCTGGATCGCCTGGTTGAGGCCGTCGGCGATCACCTGCAGCCGGGCCGCCTGGTCCGGCGGGATGGTCCACGATCCCGTCTCGAAGTTGATCGTGTTGACGTCGATGCTCGGCATCTGCATGCGAACATTCGGGCTGTAGCGGATCTCGTCGAGCGAGTAACGCCGATCGATCCGCTGCACCGGCGGTGCCTGCATGGTCGCGTAGATCACGTCCGGCGATGCTTCCTGGGCATCGACGATGTAGCGATCGTAGGGAATGTTCACGACCGGCGGCGGCACGTCGACATAGAAGCCGCCGACCGACCGCGGATCGCGGTAGCTGTTGTCGATGATGACGATCTCGCGCCCGCCGGGGTCCCTGCGGATTCGCCGCAGCAGCGAGCCGTCGGGACCGACCACGGTGATCACCTCGCTGCCATCGGGACGGATCACGACGGTGCGGGTCTCGCCGCCGATGGTGTCGGTGCGGATGTCGCGGGCGCCATAACGGAAGCGATAGAGATCATTGCCGCGGACATAGGCCTGCCCGCCGGGATCGCGGATGATGATGCGGTCCGGCTCAGTGTAGACCGTGCGGCCGCCTTCGACGATCTCCTGCCGCTGGTTGCGGTAGTCGGCGATGGTGGCACCGATCACGGCGCCGGCCACCACGCCCGCACCGATCGCGAGCGGCGTCAGGTCACGCTGCGGCGGACGCGGCGGAGGCGGCAAGGGTGCAGCGACCGTCGGCGCGGCGCGGAAGGCCGGCGCAACCGTCGGCTGCGCGTACTGCGGCCTGTTCGGCGGTGGCGCTGCCGCGGCCGAACCGGGGACGACCGTCGGAGCTGCCGCGCCGGCCGGAGGCGCGGGCGGCCGCGCCGGGGCCCCGGCTTGCGGCGAGGTGGGCGGAGCTCCGGCAGCGGGTGCGCCGGCAGGAGGTGTCGTTCCACCCTGTTGGCCAGGGGCAGGCGTCGCCGTTGGCGCTGGGGTCGCGCCGGGAGCGGGGGCCGCGGCTCCCGGACGTCCGGGCGGCGGCGTCGGTGTGCCACCGGGTGCC
>NZ_LWIG01000002.1:0-69263 GCF_002068095.1 Bradyrhizobium sacchari
AGCCTTCTCACCAACTCGTCTGCAATGACCGCGCTGCAGACCCTCCGCAACGTCAGCTCGCAGCTCGCGACCACGCAGAACCGGATCTCGACCGGCCAGCGTGTTTCGACTGCCGCGGACAACTCGGCCTATTGGTCGATCGCGACCTCGATGCGCTCCGACAACGCCGCGCTCTCCGCGGTCTCCGACTCGCTCGGTCTGTCGGCCGCGATGGTGGACACCGAATACACCGCTCTGAACACGGTCATCGGCGACAAGGAATCCGGCCTGACCAAGCTCCAGGCGCTGCTGGTCGAGGCCAAGACCGCGGGTATCGATCGCACCAAGATCCAGTCGGAAGTCACCCAGATCCAGCAGGATATGAAGCTCAAGGCCAATTCGGCCACGATCAACGGCATCAACTGGCTGAGCATCGACACCTCGACCGGAACCACGGCGACGCCGACGAGCTTCAACCTCGTGTCGTCGTACTCGCGTGTCGGCGGTACGCCCACCATCGGCTCCATCACGGTGACGACGGCCACCTTCGCGCTCTACACCGTCAACGGCGCAACCAAGACCGGCATCCTGGATACGGTGACCGGCAACAGCACGACCGGCTTCGCGTCGGTCGACACGATCGCCATCGGCTCGCTGACCGACGCGGCGACTGACCAGGCCAAGCTCGACGGCTACATCAACCAGGTCACCGCGGCGATCAACACGGTTGCCTCGGCTGCCGCCAATCTCGGTGCCGTCAAGAACCGCATCGCGACCAACACGGAATTCGTCAAGAACCTGATGGACTCCGTGGATCGCGGCATCGGCCAGCTCGTCGACGCCGACATGAACGCGGAATCGACGCGCCTGCAGGCGCTTCAGACCCAGCAGCAGCTCGGCGTTCAGGCGCTCTCGATCGCCAACCAGAACAGCCAGAGCATCCTGTCGCTGTTCAAGTAGGCCTCGGCTTTGCAAACGACCGTGCTCCCAAGGGAGCACGGTCTCCGCCATGAACGGCGGATGTGACGGCGCATGACGTGCCGGCAATCGACCTCCCGACGCCAGACTTGAAGCAGTACGCCGCAGCCGAGCACGCCCCGATACAACCGGCTGTGCGCCTGCTGCCGATACGCGTGGCTGCGTGGCCGAATTCTTGTAAATTTACCACGCCTCTCCCGCGAACCGACACATTCGTGGCCTCGCGCAACCTTCAGACAAGGTTGGCAGCGGAGTGTCTTCCATGTTCGCATTGGTACGAGGTCATATGCTGTTCAGTCGTGCGCAGATACAGCAACTGCTCAACAATCTGCTGGAGCTTGGGCCACGACGGCTGATGGCCTTGGGGGTGATCGGCTTTGCCGTTCTCGTCACCGTCGTCGGCGGCGCCTACTATCTGAGCCGCCCTGAATTCGAGACGCTCTATACCGGCCTCACCCGCGAAGACGTGACGCGCATGGGCGCAGCGCTGCGCGAGCAGAACATCGCCTTCGACGTCAATACCGCCGGTGACGCCGTCTCGGTGCGTCCGAGCCAGACCATGCAGGCGCGCATGCTCCTTGCCGAAAAGGGCCTGCCGACCAGCGCCAATTCCGGTTACGAGCTGTTCGACAAGATCGGCTCGCTCGGCCTGACCTCGTTCATGCAGGAAGTGACGAAGCTGCGCGCACTCGAGGGCGAGATCGCGCGCACCGTCCAGTTGATGAAGGGCGTGAAGGCGGCGCGGGTGCATATCGTGCTGCCGGTGCGCGGATCCTTCCGCGCGACACAACAGCCGCCTTCGGCGTCCGTGGTGCTGCGCACCGACGGCGCGATCGAGGCGCGCACCGCCCAGTCGATCCGTCATCTCGTCGCGGCCGCGATCCCCGGCATGAGCCGCGACAAGGTGACGGTGCTGGACGCCGACGGTTCTATGCTGCTCGCCGAGGAGGACGAGGCGAGCGCCGCGCCCACCAAGATGGCGAGCCTGCAGAAGACGGTCGGCGGGATGGTGCAGGAGAACATCCGCAAGGCGCTGACGCCGTATCTGGGCCTCGACAATTTCGAGGTCAGCGTCGCCCCGCAGCTCTCCACCGACAAGCGGCAGATCAACGAGACCGTCTATGATCCGGAGAGCCGGGCCGAACGCTCGGTGCGCAACGTCCGCGAGAAGGAATCCTCGCAGAATGCCGACCGTTCGCAGCCGACCACGGTGCAGCAGAACCTCCCCGATCAGCAGGTGAACTCCGGCGGTGGCAAGAACTCCAGCGAAGACAAGACCCGCCGCGAGGACGTCACCAATTTCGAGGTCTCGTCCAAGACCACTACGACGGTGAGCGACGGCTATCTGGTCAAGAAGCTCTTCATCGCCGTGCTGGTCAACCGCGCGCGTCTGGTCGCCGATCTCGGCGACAAGAGTAACCAGGCCATCATCGACAGCAAGCTCGCCGAGATCAGCCAGCTCGCGGCGACGGCCGGCGGGCTGGACAAGGCTCGCGGCGACCAGATCCAGGTCACGGCCGTCGACTTCATCGAGGGCTCGCGCGAGCTGGCACCGGTGCCGCCGATCAGCTTCGTCGAGATGATCAACAAGCAGCTCGGCAGCGTCATCAACGCGGTGACGATCCTGGCGGTCGCTTCCATGTTGGTCTGGTTCGGGCTTCGGCCGGCGGTCAACGGCATTCTGACCCATCGTGCGGCGCAGGAGCAGACCGAGGCAGCCGAGGCTGCCGAGCTCGAAGCCGCCGCGGCCCTTGCATTAACCGAGAGCCAGGATCCCGAGCTCAACCTCGTCGAGGATCTCGAAGGCAAGATGCAGCGAACGCCGCAGAAGCGCCTCGAGCAGATCGTCCGGCTCGATCAGGGCCAAGCGGCAGCGATCCTTAAAGACTGGATGCGACGCGAGGAGGCGGCATGAACGCGGCAATCGGAAAACTCCTGACGCAGTTCGACGCGAATGGCCGGGTCAAGTCGCCGCCGCCTCCGCCGCCAAAGATCCAGGACGTGCTGACGCGGCCGAAGGAGGCCCGGCGCGAGCCGCAACCGCCGGCCCAGCCGCAGCGTCAGCCTCAATCGCAGCCGCAGGTTCAATCGCCTCCGGCGCCCGAGGCGGAAGCTCCGCCGGTCAATCTTCTCGATGACGCCTATCGTCGCGGCCATGCCGCCGGCATTGCCGAAGGCGACGCCAGGGTCGCCGAGGAGCGCGTCCGCAGCGCGATCCGGCTCGGCGAGGAGCGGGCCAAGTGGTCCGACCAGCAGGCGGCCGCCATCGTCGGCGGCTTCGAGGCGGCCTGCCGCGAGATCGAAACCAACATCGCGAGCTCCGTCGCGCGCATCCTGCTGCCTTTCCTCGCCGATGCCGTCCGCGACAAGGCGGTTGGATCGCTGGTCGAGCAGATCGCGGCCCTGACCGGCAATTCGCCGGTGCCGGTGTTCAAGGTCACCGGCCCGAGCGAGCTGCTCGACCTCGTGAGGACCCAGCTCGAGGCCAGCAGGCGCACGGGAGTCGAGTATGAGGTCGCTGACACTACCGAGGTCCGCGTCGTCGCCGACCAGACCGTGATCGAGACGCAGATCACGGCCTGGGGCGAACGCCTGAAGGAAGCGCGCCGGTAGTAGCCATGGTGGAAGAGGTCAAGCAAGAGCTCGTGATCGTCCGCCGCCGCAGCGCCTTCGCCGAGGAGGCGCATCACGGCGGGGTATGGAAGATTGCCTATGCGGATTTCATGACCGCGATGATGGCGTTCTTCCTGGTGATGTGGCTGCTCAACGCGCTCAACCAGGACCAGAAGCAGGTGGTCGCGAGCTACTTCAACCCGATCAAGCTCGCCGAGAATGCGCCGGCGCCGAAAGGTCTGAAGGATCTCACCAAGAAGGAGCCGACCACGTTCGACGGTCAGGAGGGTCGGCGTCAGCCGGGCGGGCCGAGCGAGGAGCGTCGCGGTGACTCGCCGACGGCCGAGAAGCCGCCGTTCTACGAGGAGAAGGTCCTGTTCCGCGATCCCTACGCGACGCTTGCCGAGATCGCCAACAATGCGAACGAGGCCTCGGGCCAGCGCCGCGCCGGCTCGCTGACGTCCGCGGAAGAGGATGGCCTCAAGGGCGGCGATGCCTATCGAGATCCCTTCGACCCCGGCTATTGGAAGCTGACGCCGCAGGCGTCGAAGGATGCGGATCGCATCATCGAGAGCGAGCCGAAGCCGAACCCACCCGCCCGCGACACCGCCTCCGGTCAGGGCGGGCCGCAGGCGCGCCGCGCCAGGACGGACGATGCCGGCGGAAGCATCGCTCCGAACGCGGATGCGCCGTCCGCGAGCCTGTCGCCCCTGTTGCCTCCGGGGCCTGCGCCGTCGCAGTCGTCGCGCGACGGCAGCGTCCAGGCGAACGCGCAGCCCGGCACGCAGGCGCGTCCCAACGACGCGAAGAAGGATTCCGAAGCGCGCGAGGCCGCGCAAACCCAGCAGCCGACCGTCAAGCAGCTGCAGTCCGCGATTGCGGATGCGCTGTCGGACATCAAGGCCGGCGCCGGGCCGGTGGCCGAGGTGCGCCAGGTCGAGGAAGGCCTGCTGGTCAGCCTGACCGACGATGCGAGCTTCGGCATGTTCGCGGTTGGTTCGGCCGAGCCGCGGCCTGAACTGATCCGGGTGATCGACAAGATCGGGCCGCTGGTGGCGAAACGGCAGGGCGTGATCATCGTCCGCGGCCACACCGACAATCGGCCGTACAAGTCGGAGAACTACGACAATTGGCGGCTGTCGACCGCCCGCGCGCAGATGGCTTATTACATGCTGGTCCGTTCCGGTGTCGATGCGCAGCGGATCGAGCACGTCGAAGGCTATGCCGACCGGCGGCCGAAACTTCCCAGCGATCCGGCGGCCGCGCAGAATCGCCGGATCGAGATCCTGATCCGGGAGAAGCGCACGTGATCAGGCCGCTTCTCTGCGCTGCCCTGTTGATGGTGTTGCCGCCGACGGCGGCGCCCGCGTTTGCCGAGCCGGCAGCGGCTCCGGCCTCGACGTCGAGTGAACCGTATGAGCTCGTGCGTGCCTTGCAGGCGGTGCAGGATGGCATCGCCAATGGGGACACCGCGGCGCATGGCAGTCACATCGCGCTGATCCGGCAGGTCGGCGAGAAGTTTCTCGCCGCCGATGCGAACGTGTGGAGCAATCCGCAGAACGGCCAGGCCGTCGTCATCTACCTGCTCAGCGGCGGCGCCCCGCAGCTGGTCCGCAAGCTGCCGCGAGAGAAGATGAACGTCGACGGACGGCTGTTCGACGGCGCGCTCGCCTATGTCGAGGGCCGCCAGGACGAAGCGCGCGAGCTGCTCAAGGACATCAAGCCGCGGACACTTCCGTCGGGCCTGGGCGGACAGGTCGCGCTGGTGCAGGGCGCGCTGTTCGCGCGCACCGAGGCATCGCTCGCGATCGAGCGTCTGGACGATGCGCGTCTGCTCCTGCCCGGTACACTGGTGGAAGAGGCGGCGCTGCGGCGCGAGATCCTGCTGGTCGGGCAGGCCGAGGATTTCGACAAGTTCGAGTTCCTGACGCTGGCCTATATCCGCCACTACCGCAACTCGGTCTATGCCGGCGATTTCTGGCAGCGCTTCTCCATGGGCCTGACGCAGTCGAGCCTGGCTCTCGACGAGCGCCGCTTCGCGCGGATCGCCGCGCTGCTCGAGCAGATCGAACGCGCGAGCCGTCTCAAGCTTCACCTCATGATCGCGCGCAACGCGATGCTGCGCGGACTGATGCAAGTGACCCGGCTCTCGGCCGAGCGTGCGCTGACGCTCAGCGCCGACGCCTCCGCGGAGCGCGAGCGTGCGCATTTCTTCCGCGGCGCCTCGCGCGCGCTCACCGACGAATATGACGGCGGACTTGCCGAGCTGAAGGCGCTCGACCGGTCGAAGCTGCCCGAGCGCGATGTCGCGCTGCTGAACGCAACGTTGCAGCTCGCGCTCGACGTGCGCAAGCCTTTTGCAGGCGGCCCCGCCGCCGCCGCCGACAAGCCCCCGGCTACGCCGGCGCGCCTCGATCTCGCCGCATCGAACGCGACGCTCGCGCGCGCGCAGAAGCAGCTCGGCGAACTCGAACTCCTCGCCAAGGATCGCCGCCCATGACCAAACTCAGCGGAACCTCCGGACAGCTCTTCTCGGGCCTCGCCGAGAGCCTCAATATGCGCGGCGCGTCGCGTTCGGCGAAAGCGACGGGGACGAAATCGCAGGCGGATTCGTTCAACGATCTGCTTCACACCGTTTCGAATCTGGCGAAGCGGGCACTCAACGACGAAGGCAGCGACACGAGTGTTAAAACTGGAACGCTCCGCGCGCGCCTCGCGCATCGGGCCGGGAAGGACGAAACGGGACAGGAACGCACCGAGGTCAGCGACGAGGCCGGCCCCAGTCACAAGTCCGGCCAGAAGACCGATCACGCCTCGGAGACGCAAGGTCCGGTCGACGATGCTGCGAAGGCGGACGCCTCGAGCGGGTCGAGCATGCCCACGATCGTCGGACAGGAACTCGCCGCCGTGCCGGCCGTGAAGTCACAAGTGCAATCGCAGGCGGATGGCGGGAGGGATGCATCCGCGCGCGACGAGCGCTCCTCGACGTCGAAGCGCGAGGTTCAGGCTGCGGGCATGGCGAAGATCGCAACCGCTGATTCCGCCCCCACCCCTGCCGCTCCGATCGGCGCGCGTTCGCCGGAAGCAGCAGCCGCGCAGCAGGACAACGAGGATGCGTCAAAGGCGTTGCCCGCAACGTCGGGCTTCGAGGCCGTCACGGCCAATGTCGAACGCGCTGTCAAGGCCAGCGCCCGGGATGCATTGCCCGAGGCCATCAAGGTCACCGTGGTCCAGCAGGAGACCCATCTGCCTCCCGCTCAGTTCAACGCTCCACAACAGGTCGCCAATGCGGTGGTCGCGGAACTGAAGGAATCCACGGCGCCGTCGGCGTCGTCCGCAGCCCCTGATCTCGCCGGGTCCCAGACCAATGCGCCGGATCAGCCGCTCAAGATCCTGACCGTCAATCTGGAGCCGCCGGCGCTCGGCAATGTCACGGTGCGCCTCCGCCTGGTCGGCTCCGAGGTCTCGATCCACCTTGCGGCCGAGCGCAAGGACACCAGCCAGATGCTGGACCAGCAGCGCGACTCGATCCGCGATCTGATGCAGTCCGCCGGTTACGTCGCCGACGTCGCGCCCGTCCAGCACGGCTCGCTCGACGGATTCCAGGGCGGCTCCGGCCAGTCGCAGTCCCAGCCACAGCCGCAGGTCTCCGGCCAGCAACAATCATCCTCACAGTCGCAAGGCACGTTCGACGGCGCCGGCACGTCGTCGGGACAATCTGACGGCGGCGCGAGACAGACCCGGCAGGAGCGCCAGTCCAACCAGGAGACGCGTCATGACCAGGACGTGGCGCCGCAGATTCGTCGCGGCCCTGTTTATCTGTAACGCCGGCGCTGCCCAGGCAGCCGCCGACAGCGCGCGCCCCTGCGAGCGCGAGATGGCGCGCGCGGCCCAGCAGCACGGCATTCCGCTCGGCATTCTCTATGCCGTCGGCCTCACCGAGACCGGACGGCGCGGCGCGCTCTATCCCTATGCGCTCGGCGCCGACGGCCAGACGGTGTTCGCCAAGGACATGAACGATGCGATCGCGAATTTCGAGGCGATGCGAGCCAAGGGCATCAAGCTGATCGACCTCGGCTGCATGCAGATCAACCACTATTATCACGGTGACAAGTTTGCCTCCGTGCAGGCGATGTTCGATCCCGCCCGGAACGTCGACTACGCCGCGCGCTTCCTGAAAGAGCTGAAGCAGCGCGAAGGCAGCTGGACCATGGCGGTCGCGCGCTACAATGCGGGCCCCAACAACCAGCCGGCGCAGAAGCGCTATGTCTGTCACATCGTCGCTCATCTCGTCTCGAGCGGCTTCGGTGCGTGGACCGACAAGGCGCGCTCGTTCTGCCAGCCGAAAACGACCTGACAACATGAAGTTGTGCACGGTTCCCGACCATCAGCCCCGCGCAAGCAAGAACCCTCATTGTAGCTGCAACCTACCAAAGGAGCCCATTTCATGAGCCTGTATGGTGTTATGCGCACCGGCGTTTCCGGCATGTCTGCGCAATCCAACAAGCTGTCGACGGTCTCGGACAACATCGCGAACGTCAACACGACCGGCTACAAGCGGGCTTCGACCGAATTCTCATCGCTGATCCTGAAGAGCGGTTCGGGCAATTACGATTCCGGCGCCGTCGAAACGACGGTCCGCTACGCCATCAGCGACGCAGGACATACGCAGTTCACCACGTCGACCACGGACCTCGCCGTCCAGGGCAACGGATTCTTCGTGGTGTCGAACGCCAACAACACGCAGCAATATCTGACGCGCGCCGGCTCGTTCGTGCCGGACGCCCAGGGCAATCTGGTCAACGCGGCCGGCTACTACCTCCTGGGCCAGCCCGGTAACGTGAGCAATTTCTCGCAGAACAGCCTGTCCGGCATGCAGATCGTCAACATCGCCCAGGTATCGCAGGTGCCCGTGCCGTCGACGGCGGGCACGCTCACGACCGGCAATCTGGATCCGAAGGCGGCCGTGATCGCCGGTCCGCCCGGCCCGGCGTCGTATTCATCGAAGAGCTCGATCGTGGCCTACAACAATATCGGCCAGGCTGTTACGATCGACGTCTACATGTCCCACACGGCGACGGCTGCGGGCTTGGACACCTGGCAGGTTCAGGCTTACAACTCCGCGACAGGTACGGCGCTCGCGGCCCCCACGACCTTCACTTTCGATACGACCGCAACCGGCAAGGGCACGCTGGCCGCGGCGAGCCCGACCGGTATGACCTTTACCGTTCCCGGCGGTGCGGCGATGACCCTGAACATGTCGAACCTGACGCAGGTCGGAACCGACTTCAGCTTCAAGGCCACCGTCAACGGCAGCGTTCCCTCTCCCATCGACAAGGTCGACGTCGACACCGCCGGCCACGTGACGGCCGTCCTCAAGAATGGGCAGCAGCTGACGCTCTACACCATCATGCTCGCCAACGTCGCGAGCCCGGACAACCTGACGCCGGAGCCGGGCAACGTCTACTCGACCAACATGAACTCCGGCAACGCGCAGGCCGGGAATGCCGGCACCGGCGGCCTCGGCACGGTTCAGTCCGGCGCCCTGGAAGACTCCAACGTCGACCTCGCGGACGAGCTCACCGGCATGATCGAGGCTCAGCGCGGCTTCACCGCCAACTCGAAATCGTTCCAGACCGGCTCCGACCTGCTCGACGTCGTCGTCAACCTGAAGCGCTGAATTCTTCAGCATCCGTTCCGGGCAGGAGCAAATCATGTCGCTTACCGCCGCTCTCGACTCCGCCCGCGCTTCGCTTATGGCGTCGGGCATCCAGTCCTCGACGATCTCGCGCAACATCGCCGGTGCCAGCGCGGCCGGCTATTCGCGCAAGATCGCCGTGCTGGACAATCTTCCCGGGGCCGGCGTCTATGTGGCGGCGATCCAGCGCGCCGCCAGCTCGGGTCTCTACAACAACGTTCTAACCGCGACTTCGTCGTCGGCCAAGCAAAGCGCGATCTATGACGGCCTGCAGAAGATCGCATCTACCACGGTGGACGATCCGCAGCTCGACCAGTCGCCGACCTCGCAGCTCAATGCGCTGAAGAAGGCGCTGCAGCAATATGCCAACGCCCCGGACAACACCACCCTGGCGCAGGCGGCTGTCACGTCTGCCAAGGACATGGCGACGGCGCTCAATCAGGCGACCAAGACCGTGCAATCGGTCCGCGAGGGGGCGGATGCCGACATGGCGACCTCGGTCGCCAACATCAACCAGCTCCTCTCCCAGTTCGACAAGGTCAACAATGCGATCGTGAGAGGCACGATTGCCGGTGACGACATCACCGACTATCTCGACCAGCGCGACAGCATCGTCTCAAAGCTGTCGGAGGAGGTCGGCGTCTCGATGTCGATCCGCACCAACGGCGATGCTGCGCTCTACACCGACAGCGGCGTCGTGCTGTTCGACAAGACGGCGCGTACGGTCAGCTTCACGGCGACCAACATCTATTCGCCCGGTACCACCGGCAACGCGGTCTATATCGACGGCGTGCCGGTAACCGGCGCCAATTCGGTGATGCCGCTGAAGTCGGGCAAGCTCGCAGGTCTCGCCCAGCTGCGCGACAAGGACTCCGTCACCTATCAGAGCCAGCTCGACGAAATCGCACGCGGCCTGATCAACACCTTCAGGGAGAGCGATCAGACCGCCGCGGCGCTGCCCGACGTTCCCGGTCTCTTCACCTATCCCGGCGCGCCGGCGATGCCGGCGAGCGCCACCGTCTCGGTCGGCCTTGCCGGCCTGATCAGTGTCGCGGCATCGGTCGATCCGGCCCTGGGCGGCAACCCCAATCTGCTGCGCGACGGCGCGATCAGCGGCAACCCTGCATACCGATACAACACCGCCGGCAACGGCGGCTACTCGGTCCGGCTGCAGCAGCTCATCGGCGGCATGGATGCGGCGCAGCCGTTCGATGCAACCACGCAAGGCAAGCCGAGCGGCAGCCTGATCGATTACGCCTCGTCGTCGACGAGCTGGATCGAGAACCAGCGCAAAACCGCGGACTCCAACGTCACCTACCAGAAGACGCTGCTCGACCGCAGCACCGCGGCGCTGTCCAACGTCAGCGGCGTCAACATGGACGACGAGATGTCCTTGATGCTTCAGGTCGAGCGCACCTATTCAGCCTCGTCGAAGATCATCTCGACCGTCGACCAAATGTTGCAGAGCCTGCTGTCCGCCGTGGGGAATTAAGCCATGATGAGCGCGAACTACATCTCGACCCTGATGCTGTCCTCGTCGTTGAGGACCTCGATCACGAACAACCAGGCTGCGCTCAGCAAGGCATCGAAGGAAGCCACCACCGGCCGTTTCTCCGATGTTGGCCTCGAGCTTGGTGCCACGACGGGAAGCGACCTCACCCTGCGGGCGGACTGGAGCTTCGCCGATCAGCTCGTCGATACCAACGAGCTCGTCTCGGGGCGCCTCGACGTGACGCAGAACCGGATCACCCAGCTCGGCAAGACCGCAACGGATTTCCTCAAGGACCTGATCGCGGCCCGCAGTACCGATAACGGCGGGCGGGTCGTGCTGCCGCCTGCGTCCGCCAACCTCCAGGATCTGATCGGCGCGCTGAACGTCTCCTACAACGGATCGTATCTCTTCTCGGGCATCAACACGCAGAACATGCCGATCACGGCCTATGCGACGGGCTCGGCCAGCAAGAACCGGGTCGACGCCGATTTCCTTGCGGCCTTCGGCTTCTCGCAGTCCTCGGCCAGCGTGAGCAGCATAACCCCGGCCCAGATGCAGACGTTTCTCAACACCAGCTTCGATGCCGAGTTCGCGAGCCCGACCTGGAACACCAACTGGTCATCGGCGACTGACCAGGTCATGCAAAGCCGTATCTCCACGACCGAGGTCGTCGATACGTCCGTCAGCGCCAACCAGACCGGCTTCCGCAAGCTCGCCGAGGCCTACACCATGATGGCCGATCTCGGCAACGCGAAGCTGAGCCAGGAGACGTTCCAGGTCGTCGTGGACAAGGCCATCGGCCTCGTCGGGAGTGCGATCTCGGATCTCGCTACGCTCGGCGGCAGCGTCGGTACGGTCCAGCAGCGCATCACCTCCGCAACCGACAAGCTCAAGACGCAGCAGGACATTCTGAACAATCAGATCGTCGGCATGGAGAAGGTCGATCCGACGGAAGCTTCGGTCCGGGTCAACACCCTGCAGACCCAGATCCAGACAGCGTTGGCGCTGACCTCGCAGCTCCAGAAGATCAGCCTCATCAATTATCTCTGAGCCAGAGCTCGTTTCCGGGGTTTACGAACTTTGTCCTGTTATTCCGTTTCCTGCACAGAGTGGTCCTGATGACGTTTGAAGCCTATGCAGCGGTCGTCGACGAGAGCGGCTATGAGGCGAGGGGGCGCGAGCGTCAGGCGCTCAGTCTCGGCATCGACCGCCTCGAGCGGCTCCAGAAGGGTCGCTTCAGTCTCGAGGAGCATATCCAGAGCCTGCTCTATGTGCGGCGCCTGTGGACGATCTTCATCGAGGATCTCTCGCATCCGGAAAACGGCCTTCCGGACAAGCTGCGCGCCGACATCATCTCGATCGGCTTGTGGGTGATCAAAGAGGCCGATCGTCTTCGGGAAGAAAAGTCGGCCGACGTGATGCAGCTTATCGAGATCAACCGCCTGATCCGGGATGCTCTCTGATGAAGATCTCCCTGCGGGCCGGCGAACGGATCTACATCAACGGCGCGGTGCTGCGCGTGGACCGCAAGGTCTCCGTCGAGCTCGTCAACGACGTCATGTTCCTGCTCGAAGGGCAGATCATGCAGGCGTCGGATGCGACCACGGCGATGCGGCAGCTCTATTTCATCGTCCAGCTCATGCTGATGAACCCGACCGACGTCAGCGATGCCTCGGCGCTCTACGGGCAGCATCACGCCGCTCTGGTCGCAGTGTGCGAAAGCCACGAGATGCTGGAGGGGCTTGCCGCGGTCGACGAGCTGGTCGGGGCGACGCGTTATTTCGAGGCGCTCAAGCGGATCCGGGCGCTGTTTCCGGTGGAGCAGGCCATCCTCGCCGGCGCCACGATCGTTTCCCCATTCCAGGCTGCCTGACAGCGGAGAGGCACATGAACGTCACCAGCGTGACCGACAGCACCAGCAAGTCGACCGGAAACACGACGAACACGTCGAGCAACACCGTCGATTACAATACCTTTCTTCAGCTTCTCGTCGCCGAGATGAAGAACCAGGATCCGACCAATCCGATGGATACCTCGCAATATATGAGCCAGTTCGCCCAGCTCTCGACGGTCGAGCAGGCCATGCAGACCAATGCGAAGCTGGACGCGCTGCTGTCTTCGCAGTCGTTGTCGCAGGCCGACTCGTTGATCGGAAAGACGGTCAGCTTCACCGACGCGACCGGCGCGAGCTTCTCCGGCAAGGTCAAGTCGGTCTCCATCAACAACGACGGCGCCGTCGCGACCCTCGAGAGCGGCACGAAGGTCGCCGTCGGGCCCGGCCTCACCATCAGCCAGTCATGAACGAGCGGGACGCCCTCGACATCGTCCAAGCGGCGATCTGGACCATCATCGTCGCCTCCGGGCCTGCTGTCGGCTCGGCGATGCTGGTCGGAACCATCATTGCACTGATGCAGGCCTTGACCCAGATCCAGGAGGTGACGCTGACCTTTGTTCCGAAGATCATCGTCATTCTTGTGGTTGTCGCCGTCTCCGGCTCGTTCATCGGCGCCCATCTCTCGACTTTCACCGAGATGGTCTATTCGCACATCGAGCGGGGCTTCTAAGCCGCGAGGCGGCCACCACCCTCGCGTAAGCTTTGCGCGGCAGACTAGTGGGGCGGACCCCCTGCCGGTGACCCATGGCCGATACGTTAGCTGCTAGCCTGCCCAGCCCCCGCCGATTCGGGGCGGACGCCTTCTTTGCGGCCGGCATCGTGACCATGCTCACGATCCTGTTCCTGCCGATCCCGCCGATCCTGATCGACCTCGGCCTCGCCTTCTCGATCGCGCTGTCGGCGCTGATTCTGATGGTCGCGCTGTGGATCCAGCGGCCGCTGGATTTCTCGGCCTTCCCGACCGTGCTGCTGATTGCGACGATCCTGCGCCTGGCGCTCAACATCGCGACCACGCGCCTGATCCTGTCGCGCGGCGGGGAGGGCGAGCAGGCCGCCGGCTATGTCGTCGCCGGCTTCTCCAAATTCGTCATGGGCGGTGACTTCGTCATCGGCCTGATCATCTTCGCGATCCTGGTCACGGTGAACTTCGTCGTGATCACCAAGGGTGCGACCCGTATCGCCGAGGTCGGCGCCCGTTTCACCCTGGACGCCATTCCCGGCAAGCAGATGGCGATCGACGCGGACCTGTCCGCGGGCCTGATCGACGACAAGGAAGCCCAGCGCCGCCGCCGCGAGCTCGAAGAGGAAAGCGCGTTCTTCGGCGCCATGGACGGTGCTTCGAAATTCGTCCGCGGCGACGCCATCGCCGGTCTGATCATCACCGCGATCAACATCTTCGGCGGCATCGTGATCGGTGTCACCCATCACGGCCTCACGCTGTCGCGCGCCGCCGACGTCTACACCAAGCTCTCCGTCGGCGACGGTCTGGTGTCGCAGATGCCGGCGCTGATCGTGTCGCTGTCCGCGGGCCTGCTGGTCTCCAAGGGCGGCACCAGGGGCTCGGCGGAGCAGGCCGTGCTGCGGCAGCTCGGCGGTTATCCCCGCGCGGTGTCGGCCGCCGCGCTGATGATGTTCGTGCTCGCGCTAATGCCGGGGCTGCCGATGGCGCCTTTCGTGCTGCTCGGCGGCGTCATGGCCTTCGTCGGCTACACCTTGCCCAAGCGGCAGGCGGCTGAGAAGCAGAAGGAAGAGGCGCGCAAGGCCAACGAGCGTGCCCAGGTCGAGGCGAAGGAATCCGTCAAGGAATCGCTCAAGACGGCGGAGATCGAGCTGGCGCTCGGCGGCCATCTTTCGGTCCACCTCCTGGGCTCGCGCACCGAGCTTGCGCACCGCGTGGCAAAGATCCGCAAGAAGTTCGCCAAGCAATACGGCTTCGTGATTCCCGAGATCAAGCTCAGCGACAATCTTTCGATCGATCCCAAGGGCTACCAGATCCGCATCCACGACACCCGCATCGCCCATGGCGAGCTCAGGCTCGGCGAGGTGCTGGTGCTCGTCGACAAGGACGGCAAGCCGGACGTGCCCGGCGAGGAGGTGATCGAGCCCGCCTTCGGCATGAAGGCGCTGTGGGTAACGGAAGCCTTCGCCGACGAAGTCAGGCGGCAGGGCTGCAAGCCGGTCGACAACCTGTCGGTGCTGCTCACGCATCTGAGCGAAGTGCTCCGGGCCAACCTCGCCCAGCTCCTGTCCTACAAGGACATGCGCGCGCTGCTCGACCGGCTCGATCCCGAATACAAGCGCTTGGTCGAGGACCTCTGCCCGTCCCAGATCTCCTATTCGGGCCTGCTGGCGATCCTGAAGATCCTGCTGGCCGAACGCGTTTCAATCCGCAACCTGCATCTGATCCTCGAGGCGATCGCCGAGATCGCGCCTCACGTGCGGCGCTCCGAGCAGGTCGCAGAGCACGTGCGCACCCGCCTCGCCCAGCAGATCTGCGGCGACCTCTCCGACAACGGCGTGCTCAATGTGGTTCGCCTCGGCAATCGCTGGGATCTCGCCTTCCACCAGAGCCTGAAGCGGGACTCCAAGGGTGACGTCGTCGAGTTCGATGCCGATCCGCGTCTCATCGAGCAGTTCGCGACGGAAGCCAGCGCCGCGATCCGCAAGTTCACCGAGAACGGCACCAGCGTGGTGCTGGCGGTGACCCCCGAAGCGCGCCCCTATGTCCGGATGATCCTGGAGCGGGTGTTCCCGACGCTGCCGATCCTGTCGCACGTCGAAGTGGCGCGCAGCGCCGAGATCCGTGCGCTCGGAGCCATATCGTGATCAGCAGCCTCGCCGACAGCGTGCTGGTGACGTTCATCGTGTTCTGCCGCATTGGCGCCTGCCTGATGTTCGTGCCCGGCTATTCCAGCGTCAACCTCCCGGCCCAGGTCCGCCTGTTCATCGCGCTGGTTACCACGTTCGCGCTGACACCGATCCTGATCGCGGTGCTGAAGCCCCTGACGGACAACGCAGCGCCGCTGTCGCTCGCGCTCCTGATCGGCTCGGAGATCCTGGTCGGCAGCGTCATCGGCCTCGGCGGGCGCGTGTTCTTTCTCGCGCTCCAGACCATGGCAACCGTGATGGCGAGCGCGATCGGGCTGAGCAACATCCCGGGAACGCCCGTCGCCGACACCGATCCGGCGCCGGCCCTCGTGCCCCTGATCATGGCATCGGTCACCACGCTGTTCTTCATGACCGACCAGCACTGGCAGGTGCTGCGTGGGCTGATGAACTCCTACGACGTCTGGCATCCCGGCGGCAGGATCGGCGGCAGCATGGCGCTCGACCAGCTCGTCGGCCGTCTCTCCGAAGCGTTCGTGCTGACGCTGCGGATCGCAAGCCCGTTCATCGTCTATTCCGTCATCGTCAACTTGGCCGTCGGGCTCATCAACAAGCTGACACCGGCGATTCCGGTCTACTTCATCTCGGTGCCGTTCGTGCTGTTCGGCGGCTTCCTGTTGCTCTATCTCACCAGCGACGAGCTTCTGACGCAGTTCATTCTCGGCGTCTCGTCGTGGCTGGCGGAGTGATAGATCATGAAGTCGCGCGCGGACAAGCTTGGTCGGATGGTTTCGCTGGTGAAGCTCCAGCTCCGGCTGTCCGAATGGCAGCTCGCGCATCTGCGGCAGCAGGAGCGCAGCTTGCAGGACGAGCAGGAATGGCTGGTCGGGGCGCTGAACGAGGGCAGGCCGCCGGCGGGCTCGTCGAGCGAGTCGATCGCAAGGCGGCTCAACAGGACGAGCGCGAGCGCGCGCGTCGTGACGGAGCAGGCCTCGGAGCAGCTCGACAAGGTTCGCCTCGAGACCCGCCGGGTGAAGCAGCTCGAGGAAATTGCCAAGGCGGCGCTCGCGGAGAAGCTTCGCGACGCCGAAAAGCGCTCGCTCGAAGAGATGAAGGGAACAAGCCTTACCGTGCGCGCTTGGACGCCACGGCCAGCCAGCCGGAACAAGACATGATCGTGACAGCGACGCCCGACCTCGTCCTCGACGTCCTCGAGGCGGCCGATCCCGTGACGCAGCGCGCGGCGACCGCGAAGCTCGATGCGCTGAAATCGTCCGACGCCGATTTCGCCGCCACGATGGACGCCGAGGTGGGCAAGGCCGCGGCGGCTGCCGATCAATCCGCGGCGAAGGTCGCCGAGGCACAGTCGGGCACGGTGAACGGGGCGCCGGTGCAGGTGATCAAGGCGCCGGGATCCGGCGAGGTCTACCGCAAGTTCGAGGCATTCATCCTCCAGACCTTCGTCGAGACCATGTTGCCGAAGGAGTCGGAGGCGGTCTTTGGCAAGGGCACGGCCGGCGGCGTCTGGAAGTCGATGCTGGCGGAGCAACTGGGCGCTCAACTGGCAAAGGGCAAGGGCATCGGCATTGCGAAGCAGCTCGCCAGTGCACACCCGGCGGGGCCGGACGTGACGGGAAGGCCGGATGATGATCCGGGAATGGGTGACAGAAGTTGAGGGGTGATTTTCTTATGCAGGCACATGAAGGCGCGGCAGCCCTGGTGGTGGAGCAGCCGGTCGTGGACACCGAGACGATGACGATTGCAGCGGCATCAGCCGATGCGCTGTTGCCGGTGCTGCTGCCGAATGTCGGCGGCGAGGCGGTGATCGACGGCGCCGATGCGGTCAGGTCGGACGAGGTGCGCGGCCTGCTGGCGGCGATCCGTCGGCTCGAAAGCATTGTCGAGGAGGAAACCGCTGCGCTCGCGACGCGCAAAAAGATCGATTTCGACGACTTCAGCGCCCGCAAGAGCCGGAGCATGCTCGAATTCGTCCGCCTGATGCGGGCGCGGATGCATCTCGGCGCCGAGGTCGAGGTCACCGAGGAGATCCAGCGTCTGCGCGAGAAGCTCGAGCGCAACCGGTCGCTCCTCGAGATGCATTACGACGCGGTGCGTGAAGTCGCCTCCATTATCGTCAAGGCGATCAAGGATGCGGAGTCGGACGGCACCTACACCGGTCGTGCAGCGCAGGACGGAAAATGATCAGACTCGTGCTGGCGGGGCTCTGGGTCTGCATCCTGACGGCGGGCACGAGCTACGCCGTGGCTTATTGGAAGGAAAACGGCAGCCTGCTGCCCGCCAAGGACGCATATCTCGACGGCCTCCAATATCAGAAGACGCGGGCGCTGAGCGTGCCCATGGTCGAGAACGGCAATGTGCAGGGCTATATCGTCGCGCGCTTCGTCTACACCGTGGAGGCGCGCACCATGCACCAACTCAATGTTCCGCCGGAGCCGTTCGTGGTGGACGAGGCGTTCCGCAGGATCTATGCGGACGATCGCCTCGACTTCAGGAAGCTCGCCCGCTATGACCTCTCGATCCTGACCACGGCCATCAAGCAGCGCGTCAACGAGCGGATGCAGGCCGACGTCGTCCAGGATGTCCTGGTCGAGGACTTCAACTACGTCTCCAAGGAAGAATTCCAGTCGAAGCCGTAGGCTTTCGCCGGACAGGCGTGACGCGGCTTTCCGCGAAGCACCTTCCGCTGAGATCCTGAGACGCCAGTCTCGTCTCGCCCTGCCGCGGGCTGTGCCCGCCCTGCGAGGCCTTTGTTCTGGCCTTCCAGCTCCTGAAAGTGCAACGGCCTCCGCGAAGATACTTCGCGGAGGCCGTTGTCGGTTTCGTGGCGCCGACGGCGTCAGTTTCCGGCCGGATACGCGGTCGGTGCGACGTGCGCCCTGTTGAGGAGGATGCCGACCTCGTCGAGGTCCTGCATCGGCTCGTCGAGGGTCTCGCCGGCCGGGATGTTCAGGCGGTATCCGACGTAGCGCCGGGCCACGATCGCATCGAAGCCGAGGCGGTCGCGGAGCTTCTTGCGCAGCTTGCTGACGTGGCTCTCGATCACGCTCTCGTCGAAGGTGGACTCGAAGATGCCGTAGACCGCGTTGAAGATCTGCGTCTTGGTGATCCACTTGCCGTGGTTGCTGACCATGTATTCGAGAATGCGCAGTTCGCGGCGGGGCAGGGTGAGAGCGTGGCCGGCGATCTCGGGGTCACGCCCGTTGAAGAAGACCTGGATCCTGGTCTCGCAGGGCCTCGGCAGCTCGCCGACCCGGCGGCGCGCGATCGCCGCCGTTCGGGCCAGGATCTCGCGCAGATGAATCGGCACGTGCACGACATCGTCGACACCCGATTCGAACAGCTCAAGCGTGTTCTTGAGCATCTTCTGGCCGCTCATGGCAATGATCGGAGCCGAGGAGCGCTTGCGCATCGCCCTTGGCAGCGCTCCGCGGCCGTCGCAATCCCCAAGGAGGAAGGCGTCGACCGCCGCGAGGTCCGATTCACTCGCGGATTGCAGCCAGTCCCAGAATTCTCCCGAGGAGAAGCCGATCGACGATACGCCTTCGCGAACGAGCCCTCCAACGTAGCTGTTCGTGACGCTCTCGCGATCATCAACGATAATATACATCAGTCTTTCGCCCCTGTTTCGCACTTGTCGCGACCGGCTGGTTGTTTGTGATGCACCGGCTCGGCGATCATGCTGTTTGACGATATTTCCATCCCGCGAACCGTTGTTATGGTTTCGATATTCGCGGGCAGCCCTACGCATTCAGTGCCTGCGTTTTCCGCGGGCCTGTTACTTCGACTCGATACTGAACGCTTACTGCGTGAGGCCCGGCGGGTGTCTTACGGCTCACCTCGCGGGGCGGATTGAGACAGCGACCTAGAACAGTTGCGCCAAGTTGCCTATCGCGTCCGAACGCTACTGAACTTTGCCGGTCTCCTCGCCAACTGGCGAGAATCACTTGAGTAGGACCGTAACAATTGCCGATTCCCGATCAAGCGCGCGGAACAAAGTGATTGCTATGCGTGTTTGATGCTGTTGGTTTGTTTCGAGCTGATTCTTGATACATCAACCAGCACCAGTTGATTTGGATGCCGAACTAATTTTGCGTCGCACAGGGTCTATAGTTCCGCATCCCTGTATAATCACAGCTGTTTTGGGTGGTGCTGCGGGCCACGCATATGGAGGGGTTTTCAACCCGGGATTGACTCTATCCACCGTCTTTCCACATGCGACAATTCGACTCACGTGTGGCGCGGAGACTCCAGCTTGGCGAAATCTTGGCGAGTGTGTGTCTTTCGAGTCGCACTCTCGCCGCGTGCGTGCCGCTTTCGACTCATCGGGTGTCGCCTCGGGCGCGATGAAACGTTTTCGATGCGCACGTTTCAGGCAAGCTTGGGCAAATAAATTCGCCGTTCGATAGACCGAAGCGAACGGAGCATTTTCACATGTTGTCCGATGGACAAGCTCGTCCCAGCGCAACCGCCGATGCTCCCACGGCAGCGAAGCCGGCTTCGGAGCCTCGCGACGTAAAGAACGATGTAAAGAACAATGCGACGCAAGCGACCAAGCCTGCAGCAAGTGCAAAGCGCATGTCGGCTGCGGCGAACGACGAAACGCTGGCGAAAGAGGCGCTCGAGGGACTGAAGCGCATTCGCGCCAAGGCGCGCCTCGACAAGATGGCGATACCCAAGCCGACGCCAACCGTGATCAAGCCGGCCGTGATCGTCGCCAAGCCGCCGCCGCCCCGTCCGGCTTGGGTGGTGCCGCTCGCGACATTGGCGGTCGCCGCCGTCCTGGTGGTCTGCGCCTGCACCGGCGTGATCGCCTATCTCACCACGCAGCCCGCTCAGAACAATGTCGCGGCCAATACCGAGATCAGGAACCTGCGCGAGACGGTCGCCCAGCTGCGCAAGCAGGTGTCGGGCGTGTCCGAAAATCTCGACGGCCTGCGCACCGCGGTCGACCAATCGAGCAAGGCCACCAATGACCGGTTCGGCAGGTTCGCCGAGAACCTCGACCGCATTGAACGGGTGAGTTCGTCCTCCACCGTGAAGCTCGACAAGCTCGCCCAGGCGCAAGCCCAGACTCCGGCGCCGGCCACC
This sequence comes from Bradyrhizobium sacchari, assembly GCF_002068095.1. Lineage (GTDB taxonomy): Bacteria > Pseudomonadota > Alphaproteobacteria > Rhizobiales > Xanthobacteraceae > Bradyrhizobium > Bradyrhizobium sacchari. The sequence continues at coordinate 20,590 of NZ_LWIG01000002.1, forward strand.
GTTGCTTCGCAGCCGCCCTCGCAGACGATGCCGATGATGGCCTCGGTCGCCGCGCCGGAATACACGGGGTCGGTGCCTGCGTCGGAACGCACGGCGGCGCCGCGTAAAGTGGTCAAGGGCTGGTCGGTGCGGCAGGCCTATGAGGGGATCGCGATCCTGCAAAGCCCGAATGGCGTCATCGAGGCCGTATTGGGACAGCAGGTGCCCGGCCTCGGCCGCATCGAGGAGATCCGGAACGAGAACGGGCGCCTCGTGGTGGAGACCAGCGGCGGCGTCGTCTATTCGTCGCGCAAGACAACGCCCTGATCGATGGCGCCTTCTACTGGCGGTGGTGCTCGAAGCTGGTGCAGAGCAGCTCGACCTCGGGCTCCGCGATCGGTGCGCGGAACAGGCGGCAGGAGAACTCGACCGTCGTCTTGCCGTCCGCGCTGGTGCGATCCTCCCGGAGGAAGATGCAGCGCTTGCAGACGTCGGTATGGTGCCGCTGCTCGGCCGCATCGGACTGATCCAGCACATGGCGCAGCGCGTCGCGGAAGCGGATCTTGGCCTCATCGTCGAGCACGTCGATCGCCTCGACGAGCACGTTGACGGGGTCGCGCGCCAGGAACTTCTTGCCCTGCTGGGTGACGCTCAGCATCACCGACCGCTTGTCCTTGGCCGAGCGCTTCCGCTCGAGATAGCCGAGCCGTTCGAGCTCGCCGATGATGAACGAAGCGGTGCCGCGGGTGGTGCCGACGTAACTCGCCAGCGCCGAGGGCGTGCGGGAAAACCGGTTGGCGCGGAAGAGGAAACGCAGCGCCATCCACTCGCGGTCGCGCAAGCCGTGCTTGGTGCCTTCGAACCACAGGATGCGTGCGACCTGCTCCACCAGTTCAATCGATTCGCGAGCCAAATTCATTTCAATTCCGGATCGGATAAAGCTTTATTCAATTGAGCCTTGGGTAGCGCAATCTGGTGGACGACAATGCTGCAGCTCTCGGGCGATCCCTCGTCGCCGGGTTGGACCGTGGAGCGCGCCTTGGGAGGACGCTTCTCCGTTGCCCGAGATGGAACTTCCGGCCGTGGAACTAGAGCGTCACAAAGAAAGTTCGAGTAAACTGCACGGCTCAACTCTTCCGAAAATTTCAGTCAAATGACTGCGCTTCACGCGCCGAATCCGATGGCGCGCAGCATTCCGGCAACATGATGTGTCGTTGCGGCCACTGCGAAGCCCATTTGTTGCGGTGGAGCGCCTCGAATTGCGCGAAGCGGCGGCGGGGCCGCAACTTCGGACCGCGTGGAGTGAGGCGGGAGAACCACAATCTTGGGTTAATGGATGTTGCGCCGCGGTGTGACCACGCGGTTAAAGCCCGCACACGATCCAACCCGAACGGTTGGCGGGTGGCCGATCCGATCGGCCGTCTCTCGTTGGAGTCGGGGACACCGCCGATGGAGATTGATGTCCGCGTCGACGAAGGGATGAGACTGCCGACCGGGTGCTCGCAGGCTGGTGACTTGCGTTTGCCCGGCAACTATTGGCGGAATGCGGCGCCCCAGGGGCATCAGCATGGGAAGCAGGAAGGGAAGGACCGATGAGCTTTGAAACCACCATGACATCCGACGTCGTCGGGCTGACGAAGGTCGCCCCGTTCTCGCGCCGCGGATTCATGAGCGCCACCGCGGCCGTCGCCGCCGGATACACGCTCGCGGCCGGTCCGGTCCGTGCCGACATCATCACGACGGATACCAACGGCCTGCAGGCCGGCGATGCCAAGATCAAGGTCGGCTCGGAGGAGATGCCCGCCTATTTCGCCCGCCCTGCAGGCAACACCAAGGCGCCGGTCATCATCGTGGCGATGGAGATTTTCGGCCTGCACGAATACATCAAGGACGTGACGCGGCGCCTGGCTAAGCTCGGCGCCTTTGCCATCGCGCCGGACTACTACTTCCGCAAGGGCACCGACCTCACCAGGATCACCGAGATCAAGGACTTGCTCCCGATCGTCAATTCGAAGCCGGACGCCGAACTGATGTCTGACCTCGACGCCGTGGTGGCCTGGGCGGGATCGCAAGCCGGCGACACGGCGAAGCTCGGCATCATCGGCTTCTGCCGCGGCGGGCGCACGGTCTGGGAATATGCCGCCCACGGCAGCGCGCTCAAGGCCGGCATCGCCTTCTACGGGACGGTCGTTGATCCCGCCAATCCGCTATGGCCGAAGAGCCCGATGCAGCTGGCCCCGGAGATGAAGGCGCCGGTGCTCGGCCTCTATGGCGGTGCCGATACCGGCATTCCCGTCGCCCAGGTCGAGCAGATGAAGGCGGCGCTCGAGCAGAACAAGAAGACGGCCGAGTTCAAGATCTACCCCGATGCGCCGCACGGCTTCCATGCCGACTATCGCGGCAGCTACCGCAGGGACGCGGCGGACGATGCGTGGAAGCAGGCTGAGGCCTGGTTTAAGAAATACGGCGTGCTGAGCTGACGTCGAATTTGAGGGCGGCCCGAGTGGCCGCCCTTCCTCTATCGGGACGTGGTCACTTCACCATCGCGCCATAGACGATGTCCTGGACTTGCTCGCGATAGTATTTCCGGAGCTCGCCCGGCGCCGCCGTTCCCACCACCACGACGAGGCGCTCCTTCGGATCGCAGAAGAACTGCGTCCCGTAGGCGCCGTTCCAGGTGAACTCGCCGGGATTTCCGGGGACCGACGACAGGCCCTCACTGGTGCGAACCGCAACCGCAAGGCCGAACCCGAAGCCGCCGCGATGCGGCTCGACATTCGCCACGTTGTTCTTGATCTCGGGGCCGAGGTGATTGGTCGTCATGTGATGGACGGTCTTCGGGCCGAGGATGCGCTGTCCCTCGAGATCGCCGCCGTTGAGCAGCATCTGCCCGAAGCGGACGTAGTCGCCGACCGTCGCGAACGAGCAGGCGCCGCCGCAATCGAACTTGGTCGGCGCGTCGAGCAGCTTGATGGCCTGCGGCTTGCCGGTCAGCGGATCGTTCGCGAACGGGCGGGCGAGGCGAGGGCGTTGCGCGTCGGTCGGGTGGAAGGTCGCATCCTTCATACCGAGCGGCTGCCAGACATTGGCGGCGAGATAGTCGCCGAGCTTCTGCTCGCTCACCTTCTCGACCACGGCGCCGAGCACGTCGATCGAAAAGCCGTATTCGAACTCGGTCGAGGGCTGATGGGCCAGGGGCAGCTTCGTGATGCGGTCGATGAAGGCCTGGGTGTCGCCTTCGATCGCCGGCGCGACGCCATCGGGATATTGCCGCGCCACCGGGCTCGATGAGTCCGGACGGCCACCGTACATCAGTCCGGACGTATGCCGGTAGAGATCGTGGATGAAGATCGGCGAGGCCTGCGGCTCGAGCTTGAGCGAGCCGTCGGCCTGGGGGACGCCGACCTTCATGTCGGCAAAGCCGGGATAATAATCGGACAGCTTGGCCTGGAGCGGCAGCTGCCCCTTCTCCATCAGCGTCAGGCCTGCCACCGCCGCCATCGGCTTGGTCATCGAGGCCAGCGCGAAGATCGCATCGACCGGCATCGGCGTGCCCTTGTCCGGATCGAGCATGCCATAGGCCTTGTAGTGCACGAGCTTGCCGTCCCGCGCGACGGCGACGACTGCCCCCGGCACGCGCTTGGCGGCGATCTCGCGGGCGAAGAAGCTGTCGAGCCGCGCCAGACCCTGCTTCGAGAAGCCGGCGTCATCGGGATTGGCTTCGGGCAGCGGCGCGGCGTGCGCTGCACCGAGCGTGATGGCGGCCGCCGCCGCGATCACAGCGATTGTCTTGTTCATTTGATCCTCCCAGGCGAGCTCGTTATGCGGTTGGCTCGCTCATGCCTAGATCACGACCGCGCCGGGGCGAAGTCAAGCGGGGGCAGGGCATGTCTGGGAAGCGTCGGATGTACCCGGAACCTAGCGGCCTTCGCCTGCGCGCCACAGCGCGTCCAGCGCCTCGCGATAGGTCGGATAAGCCAGCGTGACGCCGAACTCGCATTTCAATTTCGCATTGGAGACGCGGGCGCTGCTGGCATAGAAGCTGCGCGCCATCGCCGACATCTCGGCCGTCTCGAACGCTTCTTCCGGCGGCGGCGCAACGCCCATGAGCTGTGCGGCATAGGCGATCACGTCCTGCGGCGGGGCAGGCTCGTCGTCGCAGACGTTCCAGGTGCCGCCGCGCCCGTGCAGGATGGCGGCCATGATCGCGCTCGCGATGTCGTCGGCGTGGATGCGGTTGAAGACCTGCCCCGGCTTGACGATGCGCCGGGCCGTCCCGGCGCGCAACGTCACCAGCGCGTTGCGGCCGGGACCATAGATGCCGGCAAGACGCAGGATCGCGACATGGCCGGACCCGTTGTTGGTCCAGGCCTGCTCCGCCGCGAGCCGCAGGCGCGTGCGCTCGAAGGCAGCCTGCGGTGGCGTGCTCTCGTCCACCCACGCGCCGCCATGATCGCCATACACGCCGATGGTCGAGAGATAGATGATCTTGCGGCGACGCTCCGCCAGAACGTCTGCGAAGGCCGCGATGGCGGGATCGCCACCGTTGCCGGGCGGGATCGACACCAGAAGAACATCTGCTTCGCTGATGCGTTCGAGCGTGGCGTCGCCTGGACGGCTGCCGGAAAAGGCATGCACCTCGATGCCAGCGAGATCGTTCCGCTTTGCGGGATCGCGCACGGTGCCGGCGACATGCGAGAAGGCGCCGCCGAACTTGCGGACGAAATGCCCGGCACTGTAGCCGAGGCCGAGGATGAAGAGCCGCATGCGTCTCCCGTGCAGGTCCGGAGTTCCCGTGCGCGCGAGCTGCGCGCCAGTCGCTCATAAGAGATTTTTGGGTCCGGCAAAAGATATTGCGATTTTACTCGCTTGCCACTGCGGGCGATGGTCGCCTGGCACAGGGAGGCATCGATCATGCAGGCAGAAGCGTCCGCTCTGGCACCAATGGATGCCGCCGATCTGATCCGGCGCGCGGTCGCGCTGATCTTCGATGTCGACGGCACGCTGGCCGAGACCGAGGAACTGCATCGGCAGGCCTTCAATCACGCCTTTGCCCGCGCCGGTCTCGCCTGGCAATGGGACCGCGCGGTCTACAAGGATCTGCTGCGGGTGACGGGCGGCAAGGAGCGCATGCGCGTCTATCACGGCAGGCAGCAGATCGCTCCGCCGTTGGCGGAGGCCGACATCGCCGAGCTTCACCGCATCAAGACCGCGTATTACGCCGAGCTGATCGAGACAGGCTGCTGCCCGTTGCGGCCGGGCGTGGTGGATCTGCTCGCAGCGGCGAAGGCGCGCGGCCAGCGGCTCGCGATCGCGACCACCACCTCGCACGGCAACATCGATGCGCTGCTATCGCAGGCGCTGGGCAAGGGTTGGGCCGCGGACTTCGAGGCGGTCGTCGCGGGCGACGATGTCAGGCACAAGAAGCCGGCGCCGGACGTCTATCTCGAGATCCTGGCGCGGCTGAAGCTCGATGCCGTCGACTGTCTCGCGATCGAGGATTCCGCCAACGGCCTGATCGCGGCCTCGCGCGCCGGAATTCCCGTTCTCATCACGCGCAGCGTGTTTTTCCGGGACGACGATTTCAGCGCGGCGCGGGTCGTGCTGGACGATCTGTCGGGGCTTGGATGAGGTCGCCGACAAAAAAGTCGGAAAACAACCCCATGCACAGTAGATCACGCCTGCGTGTTCACTCCGTTCAGTGCACGCGGCGGCTCGTTCTATCGTCTTCAGCCTGCTCGACAATCTGGGCAATTGGGCTCGACTGGTGATGCACCAGGCGCCAGCCGTCGCCGACGCGCCGAAAATGGTTCGAAGCCGCCAAAGCGGTGCCGTCGACGATCTCGATGCAGAGCACGCGGGCGCTGTCGCCATCGACGATGGCCTGCGGTTCGGCGCAGACGATCTGCGGCCGCTGTGGGTTCTGCAGGATGTCGCGCCAGCTTCCGATCACCGTGGCGCGGCCGATGATGGCCGGCCAGCCGGGATGGATGCAGGAAATGCCGTCGTCGTCCGCCCACATCCGCTCCATGCCGGCGAAGTCGCCGGTGGAGAAGGCGGCATAGAAGGCCGCGTTTGCGGCGATGACCTTGCTGTCCTTTGCCATGCCTCTCGGGTGCGGCAATGACAGGCAAAAATCAAGCGCGACTTGCGTTTGATTCTGCGTCCGATTTTGACCGCAGTGCAGCATTGAGGAGGCCGCTGCCTGCTTTGTGATCAGGCTGAAATGAGCGTCTCCACCGCCCGTCGCGCGCCATCCTGATAGAGACGTCCGAGCGCCGCCGTGACGGCCTCGCGCAGGCGCGGCTCGGTGCCCAGGGGCCCGAACACCTTCTCGACCCCGAGCAGGGCCGGCGCGAGCCGTTCGGCCACGGGCCCGGCCTCGCGCGCCAGGCCCGCAAGCTCGGCGGCAAGGGGATCGCGCACGTCAATGGCGCGGCCGTGCTCGTCCGTTGCGGTGACGTAGCGCATCCAGCCGGCGACCGCGAGCGCATGGGTTGCGATCGGCAGACCCCTGGCAAGGCGATCCTGCGTCGCGCCGAGCAGGCGCTGCGGCAGCTTCTGCGAGCCGTCCATCGCGATCTGCCAGGTGCGATGGTGCAGCGCCGGATTGGAAAAGCGTTTGAGCAGCGAGGCGCGGTAGGCGGCAAGGTCGGTGCCTGCAGGCATCGTCAGAGTCACCGCCGCCTCTTCCATCACCCGCGCGGCGAGACGTGCAAAGTGTGGATCCCGCATGGTGTCGGCGATGGTCTCGTAGCCGCCGAGATAGCCGAGATAGGCGAGCGCCGAATGGCTGGCGTTGAGCAGCCGCAACTTCATCAGCTCGAACGGCTTGACGTCGCTGACGAGCTCGACGCCGGCGGCGGCAAGATCGGGCCGGCCCGCGGTGAAGCGATCCTCGACCACCCATTGCGTGAAGGGCTCGGTCATCACCGGCCATGCGTCGCGCATGCCAAGCGCGGATGACGCCGCATCGCGGTCGGCGTCCGTCGTCTCCGGGACGATGCGGTCGACCATGGTCGAGGGGAAGGCGGCGTTGTCCACGATCCACTTGCCGAGATCCTTGGAGCGGAGCGCGGCGAACTGCGTCACGATCCGCTGCACGGTGTGGCCGTTGGCGGCGAGGTTGTCGCAGCACAGCACCGTGAAAGGCGCCAGTCCCTGTGCGCGCCGGCGCGCCAGCGCAGCCACGATGAAGCCGGGCGCCGAACGCGGCGCGTCGAAATTGTTGAGGTCGTGCACGACGTCAGGATGCCGCTCGTCGAGATCGCCTGTCTGTGGCGTGTGGCAATAGCCCTTCTCGGTGACCGTCAGCGAGACGATGCGGATGGCGGGATCGGCCATCCGCTCGACCAGCGCCGCCGGCCTCTCGCGCGCGACGACGCTGTCGAGCAGCGCGCCGATGACGCGGTGCTCGGTGCCTTCGGCCGCGCGCGCCGCAACAGTATAGAGATGATCCTGGGGGGCGAGGGCGTCGCGCGTATCGGGGCTGCGCAGGCTCGCGCCGACGATGCCCCAGGACATGCCGCCGCCGGCAAGGCAATCGTCGATGACGACGGCCTGATGGGCGCGGTGAAAGGCCCCGAGGCCGAGATGCACGATGCCCGGCGTGACGCGCGAGCGGTCATAGGCCGGGCGGCGGATGCCAGCTGGCAGCCGGTCGAGATTGGCGCGGCCAAGGCGCATAAGGCGTCTCCCCTTTGCTTTGCCGCTGCTTGACATGGCGCCCGTCCTCGGTCAATGCTCCGGTCAATTGGTAAGACCAATTTTCCAAAAATTGGCGGATCGCGGGTCTGGACGGCCCCGCGCGATCCTTCTGGGAGGACCAGCGTGCCGCTGGAAGCTGTGGAGGCGAGACGGCTTTATCGCCAGGTCGCCGATCAATTACGAAGCTTGATCGACAGCGGCGAGTACGCGGTCGGCAGCCGCTTGCCGACCGAGCGCGAACTCGCCGAGCAGCTCAAGGTGTCGCGGCCGACGGTCCGCGAAGCCCTGATCGCGCTCGAGGTCGAAGGGCGCCTCCGCATCCGCGTCGGCTCCGGCATCTATGTGATCGAGCCTGCCGCGATTGCCGCGCCTGCAGCCGCCGCTGTCATCGAGGGGCCGTTCGAGCTGCTCCGCGCCCGCGAATTCCTGGAAAGCGCCATCGCCGAGCAGGCCGCGCGCGTCGCGACCAAAGACGATCTCGCCCGCATCGACGCCTCGCTTCTGGCGATGGAGAATGTCGAGCATCCCGGCGAAGCCTCGATGGTGCACGACCGCGCCTTCCATGTCGCGATCGCCGGAAGCCTCGGCAATGCCGTTCTGGTGCGCGTGGTCGGCGAGCTGTTCGACCAGCGTCTCAATCCCTATTTCGCGAAGCTTGCGCATTATTTCGAGAGCCCGGGCACGTGGCGGACCGCGCTCGACGAGCACCGCGCCGTGCGCGATGCGATCGCGGCGCATGATCCGGGCACCGCGCGCAAGGCGATGCGCGATCATCTGGCGCGCTCCCAGGAGCGCTTTGCGCAAAACTTTGGTGCCGAGAGCGCGGCAGGCCCGGCTTCGGGCCACGGCCCTGCGGTGCGAGCTCCGGCAAAGACGTCGAAGCCGAAACCGGCATCGACGAAGAAACGGTCCGCGAGCGGCAGCGCGCGACGGCGATGAGATTGGGCGGCCCGCATCCGAAAGGTGCGGGCGAACAAGAAGCAGACTTGAACGATGGAGGAAAAGTCAGTGTTGAAGAAGATGACGATGATGCTCGCGGTGTCCGCCGCGGCGATGCTTGCCACGACCCATGCGGGCATGGCGCAGACCAAGCTCAAATGGGCCCATGTCTACGAGACCTCGGAGCCGTTCCACACCGCTTCGGTCTGGGCCGCGCAGGAGATCGGCAAGCGCACCAACGGACGCTACACGGTCGACGTCTATCCGGCCTCTCAGCTCGGCAAGGAAGCCGACATCAACCAGGGCCTCTCGCTCGGCTCGGTCGACATCATCATCTCCGGCTCGAGCTTCGCGGCCAAGAGCTTTGCGCCGATCGGCGTGACCTATTATCCCTACACCTTCCGCGACTCGGACCATCTCCTCGCCTACACCAAGAGCGACATCTTCAAGGAGCTCGCCAAGGGCTATGAGGACAAGAGCGGCCATCACATCGTCGCCGTGACCTATTACGGCGTGCGCCAGACCTCGTCGAACAAGCCGATCAAGAGCTGCGCCGACCTCAAGGGCCTGAAGATGCGCGTGCCCGACGTGCCGGCCTATCTCGCCATGCCGCGCGCCTGCGGCGCCAACACCGCGCCGATCGCGTTCGCCGAAGTCTATCTCGCGCTCCAGAACGGCACCGTCGAGGCGCAGGAGAACCCGCTGACCACGATCGAGGCCAAGAAGTTCTACGAGGTGCAGAAGCACATCGTGCTGACCGGCCATATCGTCGACCACCTCAACACGGTGGTGGCGGGCGCGCTGTGGAAGAAGCTCTCCGACGAGGACAAGAAGATCTTCACCGACGTCGCCCAGGAGGCCGCCGCGAAAGCAACCGCGGAGATCAAGCAGAACGAGGCCAAGCTTGTCGCCTTCTTCAAGGAGAAGGGCCTGACCGTGACCGAGGTCGACAAGAACGAGTTCCGCGACATCGTGCTGAAGAACGTTCCGTTCGAGACGTTCGGTTACCGCAAGGTCGATTGGGAGCGGATCCAGGACGTGAAATAACTAACACACCGTCGTTCCGGGGCGACGCGTAAGCGTCGAACCCGGAACCTCGAGATTCCGGGTTCTCGCTTCGCGAGCCCCGGAATGACGTGAGTCAATCACGTGAGCAAGTTTTGAGGAGCATACCCATGTCGACCGCCGAAATACACCGGCAGATCACCGCCGACGAGATCGCCCACACTTTCGAGGAAGAGGCGACGCCCAAGGTCGATCTCGGCGTATACGCTTTCGAGGACTGGGTGGCGCTGGCGATCTTCTGGGTGATGGCGCTGGCCGTCTTTCTTCAGTTCTTCACCCGCTACGTGCTCAACGACAGTTATGCGTGGACCGAGGAGATCGCGACCTATTGCCTGATCGGCGTGGTGTTCATCGGCGCCTCGATGTGCGTGCGGCTGTCGCGGCACATCCAGGTCGACCTGATCTACCGCTATCTGCCGCATGTCGTGGGGCGCGTGCTGTCCACCGCGATCGACCTGATCCGGGTCGCCTTCTTCGGCTACGCCATCAAGCTCGTCTGGGTCTACATCCAGATCATCGGCGATGAATCGATGACCACCATCAATCTTCCCAAAGACTACGTCTACTACGCGGTGCTGGCCGGCTTCGTGCTGATGTTCGCGCGCTCGGTGCAGGTGGCCATTCAACATTTGCGACAGGGTTATTCGATCCTCGAACGTCCCGGCGCCTACGACGGTTTTGAAGGATAATCCCATGTTGCTGTTGCTTGGAGGCTTTCTCGTCCTGATGCTGCTCGGCGTTCCCGTCGCGATCGCCATGGCCGCGTCGTCGCTGCTCTATATCCTGGTCAGCGGCGTGACCCCTGATGTCACGTTGGCGCAACGCATGATCGCCGGCGTCGAGAGCTTTCCGCTGCTCGCCGTGCCGTTCTTCATCCTGGCCGGCAATCTCATGAACATCGCCGGGGTCACCGGCCGCATCTACAAATTCGCCGTCGCGCTGGTCGGCTGGATGCGCGGCGGGCTCGGCCATGTCAACATCATCGGCTCGGTGATCTTCTCCGGCATGTCCGGCACCGCGATCGCGGACGCTGCGGGCCTCGGCACCATCGAGATCAAGGCGATGAAGGACCACGGCTACTCCACCGAATTCTCGGTCGGCGTCACCGCGGCGTCCGCAACGCTCGGGCCGATCATCCCGCCATCGCTGCCCTTCGTGATCTACGGCATGATGGCGAACGTCTCGATCGGCGCGCTGTTCCTGGGCGGCGTCATTCCCGGCATCGTCATGACGCTGCTGATGATGGCGACCGTCACCTACTTCGCGCACAAGAACAAATGGGGCAGCGACACGCCGTTCTCCTGGCCGCAGCTCGGCTCGGCCGGCCTCGAGATCGCGATCGTGCTCGCTTTCCCGATGGCGATCTGGCTGATGGTGCTCGCCGGCCTCTCGGTCAACATGGCCGTCGTCATCGGTCTCGGCACGCTGCTCATTATCGACTGGTATTTCGACTTCTCGGCGGTGATGGCGCTGATGGCGCCGGTGATCCTGATCGGCGGCATGACGCTGGGCTGGTTCACGCCGACGGAGGCCGCGGTCGCCGCCGTGATCTGGTCGCTGTTCCTCGGCCTCATCCGCTACCGCACCATGACGCTGAAGACGGTCGCAAAGGCGACCTTCGACACCATCGAGACCACGGCCTCGGTGCTGTTCATCGTCACGGCCGCCTCGATCTTCGCCTGGCTGCTGACGGTGTCGCAGGCCGCGCAAATGCTCTCGGACTGGATGCTCAGCATCACCCACAACAAATGGGTGTTTCTGGCGCTCGCCAACGTGCTGATCCTGTTCGTCGGCTGTTTCATCGACACCACGGCCGCGATCACCATCCTGGTTCCGATCCTGCTGCCGATCGTGCTCAAGCTCGGCATCGATCCGATCCATTTCGGTCTGATCATGACTTTGAACCTGATGATCGGCCTGCTGCATCCGCCACTCGGCATGGTGCTGTTCGTGCTCGCCCGCGTCGCAAAGCTCTCGGTCGAGCGCACCACGGTCGCGATTCTGCCCTGGCTGGTGCCGCTGATGCTCGCGCTGATCGCGATCACCTACATTCCCGAACTGACCCTCTGGCTGCCTAAATACATGGGACTCTCCAAATGACCTCGACCGCTCTCGCCGCAACCCTGTTCGGCCCCGAAGATTTGCGCATGATCGAGCATCCGCTCGACAAGTTGGCCTCCGGCATGGTGCGCATCCGCTTCGGTGCCGGCGGCATCTGCGGCTCGGACATGCATTACTTCCGCCATGCCCGCACCGGCGACTTCGTGGTGAAGTCGCCGCTGGTGCTCGGCCACGAGATCTCGGGCGAAGTGGTGGAGATCTCCGGCGCCGCCGCGAACTTGAAGGTCGGCGACCGCGTCGCGGTGAACCCGTCACGCTGGTGCGGCCATTGCGTCGCCTGCCGCGAGGGCCGGCCCAATCTGTGCGAGAATATCTACTTCATGGGCTCGGCCTCGAAGACGCCGCACATGCAGGGCGGCTTCGCCAATTACTTCGACGCAATCCCGGCGCAGTGCGTGAAGATCCCTGACCATGTGTCCTACCAGGCCGCGGCGCTCGCCGAGCCGCTCTCGGTCTGCCTGCACGCGGTGGCGCGCGCCGGCAATATCGAGGGCAAGCGCGGCATCATCTTCGGTGCCGGCCCGATCGGGCTTCTGACCATGCTGGCCGCGCACCGCGCCGGCATGGCCGACGTGACGGTGGCCGATATCGCGCCGGCGCCGCTGGCCTTTGCGACCAAGCTCGGCGCTGCGCATGTGGAGAATGTCTCCGCCGGCGAGGAGGACTTGAAGACGCAGGCCGCCGCGCGTCCCTATGACGTCGCCTTCGAGGTCTCGGGCACGGCGGCGGGTCTTGCCAGCGCGATCGGTATCGTCAGGCGCGGCGGCGTCGTCGTGCAGATCGGCAATTTGCCGGGCGGCCAGATCCCGACGCCGTCGAATGCGGTGATGGCGAAGGAGATCGACCTGCGCGGCTCGTTCCGCTTCGGCTTCGAGTTCATGACCGCGGTGGAACTGATTTCCGCCGGCAGCGTCGATGTGCTGTCGCTGGTCACCGCGGAGCGATCGCTCTCGACCGCGCCGGACGCGTTGCGGCTGGCGCTCGACCGCTCGCAGAGCGTCAAGGTCGTGCTGACCGCGAACTGACCCTGGGAGAATTTCGATGATGCTGGAGGGATGGCGCTGGTACGGGCCCGATGATCCCGTCTCGCTCGACGACGTCAGGCAGGCCGGGGCGAGCGATATTGTCTCGGCGCTGCATCAGGTGCCGATCGGCGAAGCCTGGACGCGCAAGGCGGTCGAGGAGCGCAAGAATTTCATCGAGAACGGCCAGCCCGGCCGCTCAAAGCTGACCTGGTCGGTGGTGGAATCGATACCGATCCCTGACGACGTCAAGCGGCTGGGCGGTAAGGCGACGAAGTCCATCGAGGCTTGGATCGCGAGCCTGGAGGCGGTCGCCGCCTCTGGCATCAAGATCATCTGCTACAACTTCATGCCGGTCGTGGACTGGTGCCGCACTGATCTGGAATGGGAGCTGCCGAACGGCGCCCGCGCCATGCGCTTCGACCAGGACCGCTTTGCCGCCTTCGAGCTGCACATCCTGAAGCGCCCGGCGGCCGTGCAGGACTATTCGCCCGAGCAGCAGGCGCGCGCGAAGGCGCTGTTCGACAAGATGAGCCAGGCCGATATCGACTATCTCGTCATGGTCATCGCCAGCGCGCTGCCGGGCTCAACCACCGAGCCGATGACGATCCCGCAATTCCGCGACCGGCTCGAGACCTATCGTGACATCACGCCGAAGATTCTGCGGCAGCACCTCGCCGAATTCCTTGCGCGTGTCGCACCGGTCGCCGAGCAGCTCGGGGTGTCCCTGACGCTGCATCCGGACGATCCGCCGCGGCCGCTGTTCGGCCTGCCGCGCATCGCCTCCAGCGCCGACGACTATCAGGCGCTGTTCGATGCCGTGCCGTCGAAGGCGAACGGCATCTGCCTGTGCACCGGCTCGCTCGGCGTGCGGGCTGAGAACAATCTGCCTGAGATGGCCGAACGTTTCGGCCCGCGCATCGCCTTCGCGCATCTGCGCGCGACCAAGCGCGAGGCGGATGGCCTGTCGTTCTACGAGTCCGATCATCTCGACGGCGACGTCGACATGGTCGCGGTGCTCAAGGCGCTGTTGAAGGAGAACGCCCGGCGTGCGCCGGACAAGCAAATCGTTTTCCGCCCAGATCACGGCCACCGCATGCTCGACGATCTCGCCGCCACCAAACGCACCAATCCCGGCTACACCGCGATCGGCCGCCTGCGCGGCCTCGCCGAGCTGCGCGGCGCGATCCGGGCCATCGAGCATCGGTGAGACTCTTCGCCTCGCCCCTTAGGAAGGACGGGACTGATGTTGTCGTCCTTGCGAGCGCACACCGCGTCCCCAAATGTCGTCCTGGCGAAAGCCAGGACCCATTACCCCGGGGGAGATGTTGCGGCGGGCAACTGGTAACCCCGAGTCTTCGCCAAACGATGTTCGGTGGTTATGGGTCCTGGCCTTCGCAAGGACGACACCGAATATGTAGCGGCTACTTTCGGCTGCAGCGCGCAATCGTCGCTTCCTCAGCCCTTCGCCCCCAGCCACGCCAGGATCATCTCCACGATCTGCGCCCGGCTCTTCGCCAGGACACTCGGCTCACTGAGGTCGCGATCAAACAGCGCCCCAAATGTGTGGCGGTTGGCGACGCGGAAGAAGCAGTAGGAGGAGATGGCGAGGTGCAGGTCGATGGCGTCGACGTCGTCGCGAAAGACGCCTTCGGTGCGGCCGCGCTTGAGGATGCCGTCCAGCGTCGCGATCACGCTGGCGTTGAGCTGGCGCAGTTGCACATTCTGCTTCAGGTGCTTGCCGTGGTGGATGTTCTCGATCGAGACGAGGCGGATGAAGTTCGGGTTGCGCTCGTCGTGGTCGAAGGTCGCCTCGATCAGCCGGCGCAGGCCCTCGCGGGCGTCGCAGCTTGCGATGTCGAGCTGGTCCTCCAGCGCGCGGATGCTGCGATAGGCCTCCTCCAGCACCGCGAGGTAGAGCTGCTCCTTGCCGCCGAAATAGTAATAGATCATGCGCTTGGACGTGCGCATCCGCGCCGCGATCGCATCGACGCGCGCGCCGGAATAGCCTTCCGAGGCGAATTCGGCCATCGCCACTTCGAGGATATCGCGCTTGGTGCGTTCGGGGTCGTTGGTGCGCTTCGATGGGGGCGGCATGCGCTCGAGCATTGCTGTTTCTCCCGCCAGTTTCCATGGATCGCATTGAAGGTGAAGGTAAATCTCACGCGCTCGGGCATTGATCCAACGCGCATCCAAAAACGTACTCGTCGTACATGATGGAGCCAAACGAAAATTGTGGCAACCAGAACCACAAAGTGCTGGCCCAATCCAGCCCGCCATGGGACGACGACCGCTTGATTGCCGGAGCGCGGTCATATAACCGTTCTTGCGGCGCCGATTTGATCCTCAGCTTGCGGGCGCTTCTAAAAATGCAGCTAAAGAGACCCGCTATTCCTGCATCGTCCCGCATCGCGTGAATCGTCGGCCATCTCGAACGGAGAGGGCCCCATGAAGTTTGCTGCCATCGCGGACGTGCACGGAAATCGTCCGGCGCTCGAAGCCGTGCTCGCGGATATTGCGACGCTCGGCATCGACGAGATCGTGAACCTCGGTGATCACGTCAGCGGGCCGCTCGAAGCGGCGCGAACCGCGGACCTGTTGATCGAGCGCGGCTTTCCGTCGGTGCGCGGCGATCAGGACCGGATTCTCGTCGAACTCTGGCACGCAGGCGGCTCGGCGCGCGGCGATTTCCGACAGCTCGAGCGCAAGCACTTCGAATGGATGGCAAGCATGCCATCCACGTTGATGTACCGCGAGCGGGCGTTCCTGTGTCACGCATCGCCAGCGGATGACGCCGCTTTCTGGCTCGACCGGGTCACGGCCGACGGCAGCGTGCGCCCGAGCGCGATCGATACGATCGAGGCCGGCGCCGAGGGGATCGACGCCCGGATCATCCTGTGCGGACACACCCACATTCCGCGCGTCGTGCGTCTGAGAGACGGACGGCTGGTCGTCAATCCCGGAAGCGTCGGATTGCCGGGCTATGACGGCAAGGTGCCCGTTCCCTACGTGGTCGAGGTCGGCACGCCCCATGCGTGCTACGCGATCCTGGAGCATGCCGGTGGCGACTGGTCGGCGACGATCCGTTACGTGCCCTACGACAACGCCGCCATGGCAGCGCTGGCGCGCAGCAAGGGTATGCCCATCTGGGCGAGCGCGATCGCAACGGGGTGGGCCGAACGGGAGGTCACGTAGGTCTGCTTTGTTTGGGGCCCGCGTTCATGGACAGACCAGAACGGGGGTCTTTGCCTGCGTCAGCACCTTGTTCGTGACGCTCCCGATGAGAAGCGCGGTAAGTCCGCTGCGCCCATGCGACGACATGACGATGAGATCGCAGCCCTTGTCCGCTGCTGCCGCGATGATGGCCTGATGGGGTTGGCCGTTCTCCGCTTGAATCGTCTCGCAGGAAACGCCGGCCGTCCTGGCCGCATTTGCCGCGCCCTCCAATACGCTCACGGCCTGCTCCTTGCGCAACTCGGCGTATGTTGCGACTGCTTCGAGGAACCGGCCTGACACTTCGGAAAATGGTTCCACAACGAAGATGAAGGAAACCGTGGCTCCAAGGGATTTCGCCAGCGCCAATCCGTGCGCCACCCCGCGCTCCGCTAGCTTAGACCCATCTGTCGGAATGAGAATGTGCCGGTACATGCTCTACCTCCCGATTGTCCGGACGTATCGCTGCCTTGCGAAGAAAAGCTAGCTCGCGTTCCGACTGCAGTCTTGAGATAAATCAACCTGTTGGTTCACCGTATCGCGATCCGGATGTCCGCAATTGGTACAACCTCGGTAGGGCGCATCCCCGACAGCCTTCCGCACCAGGGGGAAGGGACGGCGCCTCCGTCGAGGCGGCTCATCGAGCCGCATTCAATCAGGCGAAGCGCGATGACGCTTCATCCAAATCCCATTCCGCTCTAGACCGCCGTCAGAACTGCACTTCGCCGGGAATGTCGTCAGCGCCGAGACCGACGGCCTCGAAGCCTTTCAGCATCCATTCGCGGGTCTGGCCCAGCGAGCGGTTGTAGTCGGCCCAGGCGCTGAGAAAATCCTTGTAGCGCCGGTCGGCTTCGGCGCGGATGCCCATGTTGGTCGGCAGCGTGAGCAGCGGCCGCGGCACCGCGAGCTCGCCGAGCGTCGGGTTCTTCTTCAGGGTCGCGACCGACAGCACCGCAAGCGAGATGTTGCAGTCGGCGCGACCGGTTGCGACGGCGAGAATTGCCTCGTTGCGCTCCTTGAAGCCGAGGATGTTCGCCTTCGGGCAGTAGCGCCGTGCGATGGTCTCGTGGGTCGAGCCGATGTCGACGGCGATCTTGACCTCGGGCTTGTTGAGCTCGGCCCAGGTCTGAGGCTTGGCAAAGCCCTTCTTGGTGATGACGGTGAAGGAGTGCACCAGGATTGGCGTCGAGAAGTCGATGACGAGCGAGCGCTCGGGCGTCGGGTTCACCGCAAAGGCAAGGTCGATCTTCTCGGCCTGCAGATCCAGGATCTGGTTACCCCAGGTCGATTCCAGCGTTTCGACCTTGGCGCCGAGCTTGCCCGCGATGTCGTTCGCCATGTCGATGCAGGCACCCGACCATTGATTGGTCGCGAGATCCTTGTGGAAATAGGGATCCTGGCCGGCGATGACGGCGACGCGCAGCACGCCGCTCTTCTTGATGCGCTCGAGCGTGGAGGTCGGTGCCGTGTCGGCCTTGACTGATGCGGTCGCGGCCATTGCGGCGCCCGCCAGTGCCACGGTGGTGAGTGCGTCCCTGCGGTTCATGGTCAGTGCTCCCTGGGAAATGATCAACAGCTCCGGCTCGTGGACTATTTCTGTATTCAGGCCATAATGCAATATGGTATTGCCACCGTGCCGGCGATTTGAGCGATGAGGCCGGGAGCCTATTCCGTTGGCGGAGCGAGAGAAAACTCCGTGAGATCGGGCGCGAATGCCGGGCCCGCGGGTCCCCGGGGTTTGAGAGGAGATAAGTCTGTGCGTGCTGTTTTCGTCGATGCCAACGACACGCTGGCCGCGGTCACCGGGAAGCTGCTGGGTGCCGCCCATCTGCCGGTCGACATCAACCGCAACCCCTCGATCAAGCCCGACGATCTGCCCGGCCTGCTCGGCGATGCCGAGATCATGATCGTCGATCACACCGCGTTGCCGACGGCGATTGCCGAGAAGTGCAAGGCGCTCAAGCATGTCGTGTTCCTCGGCACCGGCGCGCGCAGCTACATGAATCCGGAGGAGCTTGGCCAACGCGGCATCTCCGTCCATACCATCAAGGGCTATGGCGACACCGCGGTCGCCGAATGCGCGATCGCGCTGATGTGGGCGTCCGCGCGAAACTTCGGCGAGATGGATCGCGGCATGCGCGAGGGCAACTGGCTGCGCCGTGACGCGATGCAGCTCACGGGCAAGACGCTCGGCCTGATCGGCTTCGGCGGCATCGCGGCGGAAACGGCGCGCATGGCGGCGGGTTGCGGCATGAAGGTGATCGCCTGGAACAGGACGCCGAAGACGCATCCGGGCGTCGCGTTCGTCTCGCTGGAGAAGCTGCTGGCGGAGAGCCACGTCGTCTCGCTGCATCTTCTGCTCAACGACGAGACCAAGGGATTTTTGTCGCGCGAGCGCATCGCGCAGATGCGCAAGGGCAGCATCCTGATCAACACCGCGCGCGGCGCCATTGTCGACGAGGACGCGATGCTGGATGCGCTCCGCTCGGGCCACATCGCGCATGCCGGCCTCGACGTCTTCACCGTCGAGCCGCTGCCATCGGGTCATCCCGTGACAAAGCTGCCGAACGTGACGCTGTCGGCGCATTCGGCGTTCCGCACGCCGGAGGCGAGCGACAATCTCATCGGCGCCGCGCTCGATCACTGCCGCCGAATCATCGCCACGGGCAAGTAAGGGGACATCCCATGTCTGACATCACCCGCATCGACCAGGACACCCGCCGCATCGAGGTGATCGCAATTGCCGCGCGCGGCTGACATGCGCGCCGATGCCGGCTGCACTGTTTGCATCGGCCTTGCGCCTTGTGTCCGCCTGTCCTACGCCACCCCGGAACAAAATTCGCGCGAGGCCGTGATGCGCATCGCCAAAGCCTGCAGGGAGCCGTCATGACCATTCGCAACACCCGTACCGGGGGCCAGATCCTGATCGATCAGCTCGTCGCCCAGGGCGTCGAGCGCGTCACCTGCGTGCCGGGCGAGAGCTATCTCGCGGCCCTCGATGCGCTGCATGACAGCCCGATCGACGTCGTGATCTGCCGCGCCGAGGGCGGCGCCGCGATGATGGCGGAGGCCTATGGCAAGCTCACGGGCCGGCCCGGAATCTGCTTCGTCACGCGCGGCCCCGGCGCCACCAATGCCAGTCACGGCGTCCACATTGCCATGCAGGATTCGACGCCGATGATCCTGTTCGTCGGCCAGGTCGACACCGGCATGCGCGAGCGCGAGGCGTTCCAGGAGCTCGACTACAAGGCCGTGTTCGGCTCCATGGCGAAATGGGCCGTCGAGATCGACCGTCCCGACCGCATTCCGGAGCTGGTCGCGCGCGCCTTCCGCGTCGCCATGCAGGGCCGCCCCGGCCCCGTCGTGATCGCGCTGCCGGAGAACATGCTGACCGAGACCGCTGCCGTCGCCGATGCCATGCGCATCGAGCCGGCGATAAGCTGGCCGGCTCCATCGGATATCGAGCGCGTCGGTGCGATGCTCGCGAGCGCCAAGGCGCCGCTCGTCATTCTCGGAGGCTCGCGCTGGACCGATGAAGCGACCAAGAGCATCGCGCGCTTTGCCGAGCGCTTCGACCTGCCGGTTGCGACCTCGTTCCGCCGCGCCTCGCTGATCGACGCCGACCATTCGCACTATGCCGGGGATCTCGGCATCGGGCCAAGCCCGGGCCTGAAGGCGCGCATCGACAGCGCCGATGTCATCCTGCTGATCGGCGGCCGCATGTCGGAGATGCCGTCCTCGTCCTACACGCTGCTCGACATTCCCTCGCCGAAGCAGAAGCTGATCCACGTGCATCCGGGCGCGGAAGAGCTCGGCCGGATCTACCAGCCGGCGCTGGCGATCCAGGCGACGCCCGCCGCCTTCGCCGCCGCGGTCGAGGCGCTGAAGCCCTCCGGGGCGGTTGCCTGGAAGGGCGAAGCGGCCAAGGCGCATGCCGATTACCTCGCCTGGACCGACAAGGCGCGCGAGCTGCCCGGCTCGTTCCAGTACGGCCAGGTCATGACCTGGCTGCGCGACCGGCTGCCGAAGGACGCCATCGTCTGCAACGGCGCCGGCAATTATGCCGGCTGGATCCACCGCCATCACCGCTTCCACAGCTTTGCTTCGCAGCTCGCGCCGACCTCGGGCTCGATGGGTTACGGCGTGCCGGCGGCCGTGCTGGCCAAGCGGCAATATCCGGATCGCGTCGTCGTCGCCTTTGCCGGCGACGGCTGCTTCCTGATGAACGGCCAGGAATTCGCGACCGCCGTGCAGTACGACGCGCCGCTGGTCGTCATCGTCGTCGACAATTCGCAGTACGGCACCATCCGCATGCATCAGGAGCGCGATTATCCCGGCCGCGTGGTTGGCACCCAGCTCAAGAACCCGGACTTTGCGATGTACGCTAAGGCGTTCGGCGGCCATGGCGAGCGCGTCGAGCGCACCGAGGAGTTCGCGCCGGCGTTCGAGCGGGCGCTCGCCTCAGGCAAGCCGTCGATCCTCCATTGCATCATTGATCCGCGCGCGATCTCGGTCGGCAAGGACTTTGTGCCGCAGGTGAAGGCGTAGCCGATGTCAGGAGGCCGCCACGTCGCCATCATCGGAGCCGGCGCGGTCGGCGTGATCAGCGCCATCGAGGCGCTGCGCGAAGGTCATCGCGTCACGCTGATCGATCCGGGCGAGCCGGGCGGCGAGCAGGCGGCGAGCTACGGCAATGCCGGCTGGCTGGCGTCGCATTCGGTGATCCCGCCGGCCGAGCCTGGCGTCTGGAAGAAGGTGCCGGGCTATCTGATGGACCCGCTCGGTCCGCTCGCGATCCGCTGGTCTTACCTGCCGAAGGCCTTGCCGTGGCTGATCAAGTATCTGCTCTCGGGCTGGACCGCGGCGCGGGTCGAGAAGACGGCGTTTGCGCTGCGCGACCTGTTGAAGGACGCGCCGCTGCTGCACCGGAAGCTCGCGGAAGAGGCGGGCGTCCCTGAACTGGTCGAGCGCAACGGCGTGATGCATGTGTTCCCGTCGCGCGGCAATTTCGACAACGATCTCGGCTGGCGCCTGCGCAAGAAGGTCGGCGTCGAATGGCTGGAGCTCAACGCCGACGAGATGCGCCAGCGCGAGCCGGATCTGCATCCGCGCTACACTTTCGGCGTGGTGGTGGAGGAGGCCGGGCGCTGCCGCGACCCCGGCGCTTATGTCGCAGCTCTCGCCAATCATGCGATCGCCAGCGGTGCCAAGCATGTGCGGGCCAAGGCGACCGGGCTGAAGCTGTCCGGCAACAAGCTCGTGGCCGTTGTCACCGAGACCGGCGAGATCCCTTGCGATGCTGCCGTCGTCGCCGCAGGCGCGCGCTCAAAACAGCTCACCGCATCGGTCGGCGATCCCCTGCCGCTCGAAACCGAGCGCGGCTATCACGTCATGATCGAGAACCCGGAATCAGGGCCGCGCAGCTCGATGATGGCCTCCGACGCCAAGATGGTGGTGAACTGGACCAACAAGGGGCTGCGCGCCGCCGGCACGGTCGAGATCGCCGGTCTCGAGGCCGCGCCGAACTGGAAGCGCGCCGAGATCCTGCGCAACCACCTCCTCGGCATGTTCCCGAAATTGCCGAAGGACATTCCGGCCTCGCGCATAAAAACCTGGTTCGGCCATCGCCCGAGCATGCCGGATGGACTTCCCTGCATCGGTCACGCACGCGCCTCGCGCGACATCGTCTACGCCTTCGGCCACGGCCATGTCGGCCTGGTCGGCTCGGCCCGTACCGGCCGTCTCGTCGCCCAGCTTCTGAGCGGCAAGCAGCCGGAGATTCCGCTGGCGCCGTTCGCGCCCACTCGCTTCCTCTGAGATTGCGCCCATGACCACTCCTGCCAACTCGCGTTCTCGTATTGCCCGCGGCGGCAAGGCCGTCTATGGCGCGCCGCTCGGCATCTTGATGCTGGAAGCGCGCTTCCCCCGCATTCCCGGCGACATGGGCAATGGCACGACCTGGCCGTTCCCCGTGCTCTATCGCGTGGTGAGTGGCGCCTCGCCCGAGAAGGTGGTGCTGAAGGGCGCGGCTGGCCTGCTGCCTGATTTCATCGACGCTGCGAAAGACCTGGTGCGGCTCGGGGCCGAAGCCATCACCACCAATTGCGGTTTCCTCTCGCTGTTTCAGAAGGAGATCGCCGCTGCGGTCGGCGTTCCCGTCGCCACCTCGTCACTGATGCAGGTGCCGTGGGTGCAGGCGACGCTGCCGCCCGGCAAGCGCGTCGGGCTCGTCACGGTGTCGGGCTCGACCTTGACACCGGCCCATCTCGAGGGCGCCGGCGTGCCGCTCGATACGCCTTTGGTCGGCACCGAGCACGGCAAGGAGTTCTTCCGCGTCCTGATCAAGGCCGAGAAGGAGGACATGGACATCGCGCAAGCCGAGCGCGACGTGGTCGAGGCCGGCAAGGAGCTTGTCGCGAAAAACCCTGACGTCGGCGCTATCGTGCTCGAATGCACCAACATGCCGCCTTATGCGGCCGCCTTGCAGGCTGAGGTCGGCTTGCCCGTCTACGACATCTATTCCATGATCACCTGGTTTCATGCTGGACTGCGCCCGCGCGCCTTCGCCTGATTCCGGCTGCCGCAAAGCTTTGAACAAGCTCTGCTAAACGCCGGTTTGCATTGCCATCGGCCAAGCAGCCCCGGTATATTGGGCTGTGTTCGGGCATGAATGCAGCTGATGATGAGCAACGTGGAACTGGCTTCCGACAGTATCGTCGATCGCGTCTATGAGCAGCTCAAGGCGATGGCCGTGAGCTACGAGTTCAAGCCGGGCGAGCGGCTCAACGAGGGCGAGCTGGCCAAGCGCCTCGGCGTCAGCCGTACGCCGCTGCGCGAGGCGCTCAACCGCCTCAACACCGAGGGCTTCCTGCGCTTCGCGCCTGGCAAGGGCTTCTTCTGCCGCGAGCTCGACGCGCACGAGATCTTCGACCTCTACGAGCTGCGCAAGTCGATCGAGGTCGCCGCGATCCGCCTCGCCATCAAGCGCGCCAAGGACGAGGACATCGACGCGCTGCTGAAATTCCTCGAAGCCACCGGCCCCGACCCAGGCGAGCGCACCTCGGTGGAACTGGTCGAGCTGGACGAGACCTTTCACGAGCGATTGATGGGGATGTCGAACAATGCCGAGATGCTGCGCGTGCTGCGCAATGTCAACGCCCGCATTCGCTTCGTGCGCTGGATCGACATGGACCGCATCAACCGCTCCAACACGCAAGCCGAGCATCGCGCCGTCGTCGAAGGCCTGAAGGCGCGCAATGAGGAGGCCTGCGTGTCGGTGCTGGAAAAGCACATCGACCGTCGCCTCGACCGCATCACCGCCGCGATCAAGGAAGGCTACGCGCAGATCTACATGCCGGCCGCGGCACGATCGGCGGCGAATTGACGCCGGACACGGCGTCCTGCTTTCAGGAGGCGCACACATGAAGCTCAAGGACAAGGTTGCCGCCATCACCGGAGCGGCACGCGGCATCGGCAAGGCTTGCGCGAAGAGATTCCTCGATGACGGCGTCAAGGTCGTCATTTCGGATATCGATGCCGAAGGCCTTGCCGCGACGGCCGCCGAGCTTGGGCGGCCGGATGCGCTGCGCACCGTCGTCGGCAATGTTGCCAGGCGCGCGGACGTCGATCAGCTCGTTGCGACCGCCGTGAAGGAGTTCGGCCGGCTCGACATCATGGTCAACAACGCCGGCGTCGCCCGCAACCGGGACATCCTCGACATTACCGAAGAGGAATTCGACGAAATCATCGGCATCAACCTGAAAGGCGCCTTCTTCGGTGTGCAAGCGGCGGCCAGGCAGATGATCGCGCAGGGCGGCGGCGGGGTCATCATCAACATGTCCTCGGTGAACGCGCTGCTGGCGATCCCGGCGCTTGCGACCTACGCGATGTCGAAGGGCGGCATGAAGCAGCTGACCTCGGTCGCGGCCGTCGCGCTCGCCCCGCACAACATTCGTGTCGTTGCGGTCGGGCCGGGCACGATCCTGACCGACATGGTGGCGTCGTCGATCTACACGTCCGAGGATGCGCGCAGGACAGTGATGTCACGCACGCCAGCCGGCCGAGGTGGCGAGCCGAGCGAGGTTGCGTCCGTCGTCGCCTTCCTTGCCAGTGACGATGCGTCCTACATCACCGGGCAAACGATCTACCCGGATGGCGGGCGCTTGATCCTGAACTACACGGTGCCGGTGAAGGAGAAGTAAGGGGCGAAAGCGCTCCACACTCGCTGTCTTCGCCGGGAAGGCGGTCGGTCCAGTACTGCGTGACGGCAGTGATAGAGGATAGGCCGCGGCGTACTGGATGCCCCGCTTTCGCGGAGCATGACAGCGGTGGTCGTGTTGGGCAGTTTGCCCTTCACTCCGCCGCAACCGTCATCCCATAGCCCAAGCGTTTCGAGATGCCGCCGGCGCAATCGCGCAGGGCACGCGCAATCGGACTGTCCCAGCGCGCGTCGAACGTTCCTTCCGGTCCCATCGCGGTGATGACCAGCGCGACGTGGCCGGCATGGTCGAACACCGGCGCCGAGAACGCGTTGACGCCGGGCAGGGGATCGCCGAGCGCGCGGGCGAGGCCGTGCTTGCGCACCTCAGCGAGCATGTCGGCGACCTTGGCGCCTTTCACCGCGCGCTTCGGATTGTAACCCACGCCGTGACGGTCGAGGCCGCTTTCCAGTGCGGCATTGATGGTCTTCTCTGACAGGAAGGCCGCAAACGCACGGCCGGTCGCGGTTTCCAGCAGCGCCATCACTGAGCCCGCGCGCATCACGATATGCACGGGTTGGCCGGGCTCTTCGAGCTGGACGACGGTCGGCCCGTGCGTCCCCCAGACCGCCAGCGAGACCGCGTGTCCGATCTGGCTGGCAAGCGCCGCGATCCTAGGCCCGGCGATGCGCACGCCGGAAAGGCGGCGCAGGCTGATCAGGCCGAGCTCCAGCGCCAGCGCGCCGATCTCGTAGCGGCCGGTGGTCTCGTCCTGCTCGATCAACCCGATGCGTGAGAAGCTGGCGAGGTACGGATGCGCCTTGGCCGGCGTCATGCCGGCCTCGCGCGCGAGATCGCGCAGCATCATCGGCTCGCCGCTCTTGGCAAGCGCGCGAAGCAATTCTCCGCCGACCTCGATCGACTGGATGCCGCGGCTTTCTCTCTTCATGCGCCTCCGATGCGCTTGAGTTTTCGTTTGAGCATGAACTTTTCGGAAAACCGCTGCACACTTCTCCGGATCATGCGCTACGCCGCGTTGCGCCTCGCGGCGCTGTCGGCGAGATGACGGCCGGCAATGTAGCCGAAGGTCAGCGCCGGCCCAAGCGTGATGCCGGCGCCGGGATAATTGCCGCCCATGATGCTCGCCATGTCGTTGCCGGCGGCATAGAGGCCGGGAATGACCCGGCCTTCGCCGTCGAGTGCGCGCGCGTTCTCGTCGGTGACGATGCCGGCATAGGTGCCGAGGTCTCCGATCACCATCTTGATGGCGTAGAACGGGCCGTTCTCGATCGGCGCGACGCAGGGGTTCGGGCCATGCAGCGCATCGCCCTGGTAGCGGTTATAGGCTTTTGAACCCTTGCCGAAGGCGGCGTCCTGGCCTTGGGGCGCCGTCGCATTGAACTGTTTGACCGTCTCGACGAATGTCCTCGCATCGATGCCGGCTTTTGCCGCCAGCGCCTCAAGTGTATCGCCGCGCATGAGATAGCCGGTATCGAGATGGTGACCCAGCGGCATCGGGAAGGGCGGCACGCAGCCGAGGCCGTATTTGCGCAGCGTTGGGTGATCGCAGACGAGAAAGGCGGCGATCTCCTCGCCGGGCTTTGCGGCCTTGATCATCGCCTGGACGAAATCGTGATAGGAATTGCCCTCATTGGCGAAGCGCTTGCCGTCACGCATCACCGCGATCACGCCCGGCTTGGCGCGGTCGATGAAGTGCGGCATCACGCCCTTCGAGCCGTCCTTGCGCGTCGTCAGCGACACCGGCACCCACGCCGCCGCATTCGGCAGGCGATCCTCGACATGCCCGCCGGCGCTTTCCGCAAGGCGCAGGCCGTCGCCGGTGTTGCCGGTGGGGCCGGGTGAAAAATGCTCGTTGCCGGTCGGTGCATGCGGGAACATCTTCCTGCGCCGCTCGACATCGTGCGGGAAGCCGCCACAGGCGAGCACGACGCCCTGCCGCGCGCGAACACGCACGTCGCGTCCCTCGCGCGAAACGATCGCGCCGATCACAGCGCCGTTCTCGACCGTCAGCTCGCGCACAGGCGAGGACAGCCACATCGGAATCTTCAGATCCTGTGCGGATTTCGCAAGGCGCCCCGCGAGCGCGTTGCCGTTGGTCAGCGTCATGCCGCGGCCGTAGCGCAGCACGTCCATCAAATGGCGCGACAGGCGTTTTGCGACATAGACCGCCGAGGTCAGCGACTTCGTCACGCGCATGAAATGGATGATCTCCTTGCCGCTTCCGAGCATCATGCCGAACACGGTGAGCTCGGGCAGCGGCATGCCGAGCGTCTTGATCTGCTCGCCAAGCTCGCGGCCGTCAAACGGGCGCGTCACCATGGAGCGGCCGCCCTGGGCGCCGCCGGGCGCTTCGGCATGATAGTCCGGAAACACCAGCGGCATGTCGAAGCGCAGCGCGGTCTTGGTGGTGAAGAAATCCACCGCCTCGGGGCCGGCGCTGAGGAAGGCATCGACCCGGGCGGCGTCGTAATTGTTGCCGGCCTCGTGCCGCAAGTAATTGCGCGCCTGCTCCGGCGTCTCCTCGATGCCGTAGGCCTTGGCTAGCGACGTTCCGGGAATCCACAGCCAGCCGCCGGACCGGGCGGTCGTGCCGCCGAAGCGCGGCTCCTTCTCGACGATCAGCACGTCGAGGCCGCGATAGCGCGCGGTGATCGCGGCCGACATGCCGGAGCAACCCGACCCGGCCACGAGCACGTCGCACTCGTAAGTCTCAATTGCGGTGTGCTCGTTGCCGGTCATCGCTCACCTCACTTCTTGAGCAGCGGACATTTGGACTCCGAGACCGGACGGAAGGCGTCCTCGCCCTTCACGGTCTTGACGATATCCAGATAATCCCATGGCTCCTTCGACTGCTCGGGCGTTTTCACCTTGGCCAGATACATGTCGCGAATGACGCGGCCGTCCTCGCGCAACTTGCCGCCATGGACGAAGATATCCTCGATCGGCAGCTCGCGCATCTTGGCCATCACCTTGGCGGAATCGTCGGTGCCGGCAGCCTTGATCGCCTTCAAATAATGCAGCACCGAGCCATAGACGCCGGTCTGGATCATGGTCGGCATCACCTTGGTGCGCTCGTAGAACTTCTTGGACCATGCGCGCGTCGCCTCGTCCATGGCCCAGTAGGAGGCCGTGGTCATGTAGGTGCCCTGCGCGGCCTTGAGGCCGATCGCGTGCACGTCGGTGTCGAACATCAACAAGCCGACCAGCTTCTGGCCGCCTTGGACCAGGCCGAATTCGCCGGACTGCTTGATGGCGTTGTCGGTATCCTGGCCGGCATTGGCGAAGGCGACCACGTCGGATTTCGAGCTTTGCGCCTGCAACGCGAAGGAGGAGAAGTCGGCGGTGTTGGTCGGATGCTTGACGCCGCCGAGCACCTTGCCGCCCATCTCGTTGACGAAGCGTGTCGCGTCCTTTTCGAGCTGCTGGCCGAAGGCGTAGTCCGCGGTGATGAAGTACCAGGACTTTCCGCCTTCCTTGATCACGGCGGAGGCCGTCACCTTCGACAGCGCATAGGTGTCGTAGGTGAAGTGCACGGTGTTGGGGCTGCACAGCTCGTCGGTCAGCGAGCTCGCGCCCGGGCCGGAGAGCAGGGCGATCTTGCCCCGCTCGCGCACCATGTTGTGCACGGCGATGGCGATGCCGGAATTGGGGATGTCGACGACCGCGTCGACCTTGCCGTTGTCGAACCAGCCGCGCACGATCTGCACGCCGACATCGGTCTTCATCTGGTGATCGGCGCTGATGATCTCGATCGGCTTGCCGAGCACGGTCGGCCCGAACTCCTCCACCGCCATCTTCGCGGCCTCGACCGATCCCGGCCCGCTGTTGTCGCGGCCCCAGCTCGACAAATCCGTCAGCACGCCGATCCGCACCGCATCGTCGGAGACTTGCGCACTCGCAACATTGGTCATGGCAGTCGAAGTCATGGCCGCGAGCATGGCGCAGGCCCAAAAGCCTCTCATTGTCGTTCCCTCACGTCTTATGGGCCGCTTGGTGCGGCGGTTTGTTCTGAGGGTGAATTAGATATTAGCTAATAAGTTTGTCAATCGTGAATTTAAGGGTGAAACGGTTCCGCGGGACAACGGCCTGGAGCGGTGAGTTGGAACGTCGGTGCCCAATCCTCGGCGTCGTCCTGGCGGAAGCCAGGACCCATAACCACCGCAAGCTGTTGTTTCGGACGCTTTGGCAGCGTCTTTGATAACGCCGACCGGGGTGACGAGTCCTGGCTTTCGCCAGGACGACGATGGAGGGGCAGGGCGCCCACCTGCCTCACCACCGTCATTGCGAGCGCAGCGAAGCAATCCAGAATGTTTCCGCGGACGCAGTCTGGATTGCTTCGTCGCAAGGGTTCCTCGCAATGACGGGCGCTGAAGCAGCCGCACCCGATGCTCTCGTGTCCCGGACGCGCTGCAACGGCTCTTAGCGTTACAGCGTAGAGCCGGGACCCATGCTGCCGGGATCGCTTGACGACGCTGCCCCCGGGCTCTGCAGCGCATCACTTCGTGCTGCGCAACGTCCTGGGCACGAGAGCAATCATGCTCCCGCAGGTTGCATGCCTCCCTGCGATTGGCCATGATGCCACCCGGAATCTTTTGGGGCATGGCATGACGGCAGCAACGGGCGTCGCCACGGCGACGGAGAGGTCGACGACGGCGCATGTGGTGTGGGCGAGTGCGCTCGGCACCGCGATCGAGTGGTACGATTTCCTGATCTACGGCACGGCCGCCGCACTCGTCTTCAACAAGCTGTTCTTTCCGAGCTTCGACCCCTTCGTCGGCACGCTGGTCGCGTTCTCGACCTATGCGGTCGGCTTCGTGGCGCGGCCGATCGGTGGTGCGATCATCGGTCATTACGGCGATCGGCTCGGCCGCAAGACCATGCTGGTCGCGACCATGATCGCGATGGGGCTCGGCACCTTCCTGATCGGATGCCTGCCGACCTACAGCCAGATCGGCGTCTGGGCGCCGATCCTGCTGATCGCCCTGCGCTTCGTCCAGGGCATCGGCCTCGGCGGCGAGTGGAGCGGCGCGGTCGTGATGGTGATCGAGCATGCGGGCTATCGCCGCGGCTTCTACGGCAGCCTGGTGCAGATCGGCTTTCCCGTCGGCGTTGCCGCCTCCACCGGCATCTTCGCCCTGATGACCAAGCTGCCCGAAGCCGACTTTCTGAGCTGGGGCTGGCGCGTGCCGTTCCTGATCAGCATCCTCCTGGTCGGCGTCGGCTTTGTCGTGCGGCTGAAGCTCGCCGAGACGCCGCACTTCAAGGAGGTGGTGGAGCGCAAGGAAGTGCTGGCGCAGCCGGTCTGGGAAGTGCTTCGCCGCGACTGGCGTAGCTTTCTGCTGGCGATCGGGATCACGGTGTCGGAGGTGGGTCTTGCTTATCTTCTCACCGTCTTCACGGTCGTTTATGCCACCACAAAACTCGGCCTGCCGCGGCAGGTGATCCTGGAGGCGGTGGTCTATGCCGCGATCGTCGAGTTCGCGACGCTGCCGCTCGCCGGCTGGCTCTCCGATATTTTCGGCCGCCGGGCGCTGTATCTTGCCGGCGGTGTGTTCTCGGTGGCGCTGGCGTTTCCGCTGTTCTGGTTCCTGGACACCAGGGAGCCGGCGCTGATCGCGCTTGCGCTCGTCGTCACGATGACGCTGACCCATGCGCTGCTGTTCGGGCCGAAGGCTGCGTTCATGCCCGAGCTGTTCCGCACCCAGGTGCGCTACAGCGGCGCATCGCTCGGCGCCAATGTCGCGGCCGCGTTGAGCGGCGGCTTCTCGCCGCTGATCGCGACCGCGTTGCTGGCATGGGCGGGATCCTATTGGGCCGTGTCGGTCTACATCATCGCGCTCTCGATCATCACGATCATCGCGACCCTGCTGGCGCCGGAGACGGCGCGCGATGCGCTGAAATAAGCGTTTGCTTCAGCGACAGGCCGCAGCGTCCGGCATCACCAGGAAGGTGATGCTGGCCGGCGGCAATCGCAGCCGGCCTGCCGGCGCGGCGCGCGCCGCAAGGCGAGGCAAGTCGTCGTTGGCGGTCAATTCGAGGGGCTCGCCGTTCAAGCGGACGGTCGCGCTTTGCAGGCGATCGGCCTGCAGCGTGTAGCGCTCGGCAGCGCCTGCGAGCGTCACGACATGCGGCGCGCTTCGCGACGTGTTGATGAGAAGTAACGACACGGCGCCCTTCGTGCCGGGGTGACAATGCGCATATGTGTGAAGGCCGGGCATCGAGGCGGCTTCTGTCTCGAGCACAATCGTGCCCATCAGGCGCCGCCACAGCAGGGCGGCCCAATAGTTGGGCCTTGGACGAAACGACCGCTCGTCGAGCAGGCCGTAGTCGCTGGCCGCGAGCGTGTTGTGCATCACGATCTGCACGCCGGCTTTCGCCAGACGGCCGAGCTGATCGAGATAGCGGAACGTGTCGAGGAAGGTCGCATCCCCAGGACTGCCGCCGCAGGCGGCATCCGCGGTTTCCGTCAGCCAGATCGGCTTGCCGGGCTCGAAGGCGTCGCGCAGCGCGCGGTAGATGGCGAGCGTCGCGTCGGTGCGGGCCAGCCACTCGTCGGACAGGGCCCGCATCGGATCGTCATGGACGCCGCAGCGGGGCGAGAGCGTATTGTAGTGATGGTAGGAGAAGCGGTCGAGACCCGGTCCTGAAGCTGCGAGCAGATCGCGCGCGCGGAGGCCGCTGGCGCCCGGAGCCGCAGAGTCGCCGACGGAGCCCGGGCCGAGGATCAACGTCTCCGGCGACGACCGCCGGATCCACGCGTGGAAGATCCTGAAGTCGCGGCCGTAGGCGCTTGCGTCGTATCCCGGCGGCGCGCCGTTGTTCGCCGCAAGCGTCGGCTCGTTCATGAACTCGGCGGCGGCAATGCGGCCACCGAATGAGTGCGTGGCATCGACGAGACGCTGCGCCTGGTCCGGCATCCACGCGCCGCTTGCATCGCGGCTGCCGGGGCTGACCGCGAAGGACGTCACGATCTCCGCATCGGCCGTGCGGGCGAAGTCGATGACGCCGCGCCACCGGGCGCGGCTGAGCACGGTGTTGAAGCCGGCGGGCGCTGCGGCCGGCGCGCTCTCAGTGTCCGCAACATAGGTCGCGTTCGCCCAGCTGCCGCTGACGCGGATGAAGGCCGGCGACAGGGCCGCAGCGAGCTTGCGCAGGCGGGAGTTGGTAAGATCGATCGGAGGGCTGTCGCTGTAGCGATCGGCCCGCATCCCGCCTTGCGCGTAAGGCTTCCAGAAGCGTCCGCCCGTCACCTCCACCATCTCGACATTGTAGGATTGAAAGCGCGCATCGATCGTGCCGATGGCCTTCATGCGCGACGGCGCGATCACGGCCTCACTCGCGCACGCTGCGCGAGCAGGCGCCGCAACGAGCAATGCGGCGCCGATCATGCTGACGATGCGGACGTTGCCGCATCGTCCAGTCGGCCTCCCTGCACACACGCCCTGTCCTGCGAGCATCTATGCAGCAGATTGTATGTTCACCAAAACTTCTCCGGCGACGATTTCGGGGTCGCCAAGTTCGAGGTCGTGCAAGCTCGCTTGAATGAACCCCATCACCTTGGCGTTCGCCGCATTGGCGCTTTCGCGGTCCTCAAATATCATCACGGCGACACCGACGCCTTCGCCGCCGTCCAGCACATAATATGACTTGAAGCCGGGCGACTCCCTCAGGATCTGACCGACGCCGCTTTTGGCGCGGCGGGCCGCATCCGCGACCGAACGAACCTTGGTGTACTTTCGAATGAGTATGAACATCAGGCCAGCCCCTTTGCGTCTCGGTTCCTGCCCAGCACATCAAAGCATAAGGGGCCGCTGCTGGACTAGGGCGTACCTGTGAAATGGATCAAAAACGGAGATCAAGGCAGACGCCGAGCAATGTCCGACTGCCTGACCGAGTGGTCGCAGTCGGGCTCGTCTTCGGGGGGTATTTTTGACCACCTCCGCGATACGTTTCAGGAAAGCTCAATCGACGCGGAGTCTCATCAACAAGGACGAGGCTGGTCCGTCCAGCGTTGCTGGCATGCTGAATATCGACTATCAGCGACTCGGCGCGCATGAACGCCGCCCAACGAAACTCAAAGGGAGCACGAAACATGAAAATGACCACGCGCCGGGACCTGCTCGCGACGGCCGCCGCCGTGACCGCGGCTTCCATCGCCGATAGCGCTCCGGTCGCCGCGCAGGCCGCACCCAAGCCGATCTTCCCGGTGCCGATGGTCGCGATCCCGATTGTCGGCGAGACCCAGGTGTTTCAAGTCCGCCGCATCTACTGCATCGGGCGCAACTACGCTGCGCACGCGATCGAGCGCGGCTCGGACCCGAACCGCGAGCCGCCGTTCTTCTTCCAGAAGCCGACGGACGCGATCCAGAATGTCGCGATCGGCGAGGTTGCCGACCATCCCTATCCCTCGCTGACCAGGAATTATCATCACGAGGTCGAGCTGGTGGCGGCCCTGAAATCCGGCGGCACCAACATCCCGGTCGATAAGGCGCTCGACCATGTCTACGGCTACGCGCTCGGCCTCGACATGACCCGGCGCGATCTTCAGAACGGCATGGCCGCGGAGAAGAAGCCGTGGGAGATCGGCAAAAGCTTCGACCACGCCGCGGTGATCGGCCCGATCCACCCCGCGAGCAAGACCGGCCATTTCGAGAAGGGCGCCATTTCGCTCGCAATCAACGGCACGGTGAAGCAGAGCTCGGATCTCAGCAAGATGATCTGGAGCGTCGCCGAGCAGATCGCGAAGCTCTCGGAAGCGTTCGAGCTCAAGGCCGGCGACATCATCTATTCCGGCACGCCGGAAAATGTCGGCCCCGTCGTGAAAGGCGATGTGCTGTTGTGCAAGCTCGAAGGCTTGCCGGACATGTCGATCAAGATCGTGTAGCGGCTGCTGCTCTTTTCACCTCGGATTGACCCGGCGATGCGAAGCATCGTCCGGCGCGATCCGGGTGAGGGGTACAGGTCTCGCGAGTGGTTGCGCCGATCGCCCCTGTTGGGGCTTTGCCCTTGAATTGCCGGAGTTCCATCGGCGATTGCCCCGTGTTGGGCAACGGACAAACGTCCTGTGGCCATATTTGGATAAGAGTGATCTCCGCTTGAGGGAGGCACTTCCGATGAAGAAAGCTCTGATCACTGCCGTCGTTCTGCTGCTGGGCTTGCCTGCGGGCGCGGCCGCACAGGAACGTGCTGGCGCTGCAGCAATCGGAGCCGTGTCAGGCGCCGTGGTGCTGGGACCGATCGGTGCCGTCGCCGGCGCAGTGGTTGGTTATACCGCCGGACCTGCAATCGCCCGGTCATGGGGCGTGGGAGGCCAGCGCGCGGCACGACCCCGGCAGCCGCAGCGTCGCGAGGCTTATCGCGCAGCCGGCGCGCCGCCGCGCACGCGGCAGGCAATGGATGCCAGCGGTCAGATGAGAGCCGCCAGCAATGCGCCGGCTCAGGCCGCACCTTCGGCGCAGCCCGTTCAGGCAGCTCCTCCGGCTCCTGCTGCGCCCGCGGAGACCACGCCGCCGCCCGCTCAGGGATTCGATTAAGGCCAGGCCCGCCTTCACCTCTCCCCGCTTGCGGGGCGAGGTCGAATTCGATCGTGGATCGAATTCGGGTGAGGGGGTGCAGAGACGCTTGCGTTCCGGTCTAGGGCTGGCCGAGAATCTTCTTCGCGGCGCGCAGATGCGGCTTGTCGATCATCTGGCCGTCGAGCCGCAGCGTGCCGGAATTCGGATTGCTCGCGAACGCTGCGATGACCTTCTCCGCCCAGGCGCGCTCGGCCTCGGTCGGCGCGAAGGCCGCGTTGACCACATCGACATGCTTGGGATGGATCAGCGCCTTCCCCGAAAAGCCGTCGCGCCGCGCCGCGCGCGTCTCGGCTTCGAGGCCCGCGAGGTTGTCGATGTCGGTATAGACGGTGTCGATCGGCGCGACCTCGGCTGCGGCCGCGGCCATCAGGCACAGATCGCGCGCGAGGCGGTAGGGACTGTGGAACACGCCGCCCGAGGATTTCTCGGTGGCGCCGAGTGACGCCGAGAGATCCTCCGCACCCCACATCAATCCGGCAAGGCGAGGGGAGCAGCCCTTGTAGCTGCCGAGCCCGAAGATCGAGCCGGCAGTCTCGGTCGCGACGCAGACGATGCGGGTCGAGCCGACCGCGATGCCGGACGCGGCCTCCAAAGCTTCGAGCCAGGTCGCGACCAGCCGCACGTCGTCGCCGCCCTGCGATTTCGGCAGCACGATGCCGTGGGGCCCGCCCGGCATCACCGCGGCAAGATCGGCGAGCGTCATGCCGGTGTCGAGCGCGTTGACGCGGACATAGAGCTGGTGCGGGCCGGGACGGCTCTTCAGCATCGTAAGCGTCAACCCGCGTGCCTCCGACTTCTTCTCGGTGACGACGGAGTCCTCGAGGTCGATGATCAGCGCGTCGGCCTTGCCTTCGCTGGCCTTCTCGAATTTGCGCGGGGAATCGCCCGGCACGAACAGCATCGAACGCATCACACCGGCCTCCTGTGCATCATCGCCATGCGGCGGCATTTGCCGACGATCTCGTCGTTCTGGTTCAAGGCGTGGTGCTCGAACTCGACGATGCCCGCCCTCGGGCGCGATTTGGATTCCCTCAACGAAAGCACTTTCGTCGTCGCCCGCAAGGTGTCGCCATGGAAGACCGGTTTCGGAAAGGTCACGTCCGTCATGCCGAGATTGGCGACGGTTGTCCCCAGGGTCGTATCATAGACCGTCATGCCGATCATGATGCCGAGGGTGTAAAGGCTGTTGAAAATGCGCTGGCCGAACTCGGTCTTTTCGGCGAAATGCGCGTCGATGTGCAGCGGCTGCGGGTTGAGCGTCAGCAGGCTGAACATGGTGTTGTCCATCTCCGTGACCGTCCGGGTCAGTGGATGCCTGAACTCCTGGCCCACGGAAAAGTCCTCGAAATAAAGCCCGGCCATCGCGGTTTCCTCCCTGCGAAATAACGGCGCGCTCGTACGTCGCGCCGCATGACCCTATGCATGGTAGACACACTTCGCGGGCAAATTCACGTATCTGCACGTGGTTTTTCGAGCTAAAGAACGCAGGCACAGGCACGTCCGGGCGCAACAAGCGGACGCGGCCTTTGCGTGGGGAACGCGGAAAGAGAGGGGAGATGGCGCGGTCGCGGCTCCCGAGGAGGAGATCAAGGCCATGGATTTCGCGCTCACCGACCAGCAGGAAGCCATCCGCGATGCCATCGCCAAGATCTGCGAAGGCTTTCCCGACGCCTATTGGCTGAAGAAGGACCACGACGGCGGCTTCCCGCATGACTTCCACAAGGCGCTCGCGGACGCCGGCTGGCTCGGCATCTGCGTGCCGGAGGAGTATGGCGGCTCCGGGCTCGGCATCACCGAGGCCGCGATCATGATGCGCACCATCGCGGAATCCGGCGCCGGCATGTCCGGCGCCTCGGCGGTGCATATCAACGTGTTCGGGCTAAACCCTGTCGTCGTGTTCGGCACGGAAGAACAGCGCAAGCGCATGCTGCCGCCGATGGTCGAGGGCCGCGAGAAGGCGTGCTTCGCCGTCACCGAGCCCAACACCGGTCTCAACACCACCCAGCTCAAGACCCGTGCCGTCGCCAAGAACGACCGCTACATCGTCAACGGCCAGAAGGTGTGGATCTCGACCGCACAGGTCGCGCACAAGATCCTGCTGCTGGCGCGCACCACGCCGCTGGAGGAGGTGCGCTCGCCCACCCACGGCCTCAGCCTGTTCTACACTGATTTCGACCGCAACAGGATCAAGGTCCACGAGATCGAGAAGATGGGCCGCAAGATCGTCGATTCCAACGAGCTGTTCTTCGAGGACTTTGAAATTCCGATGGAGGACCGGATCGGCGAGGAGGGCAAAGGCTTCCAGTATATCCTCGAAGGCATGAATCCGGAGCGAATTCTCATCGCCGCCGAGGCGGTCGGTTTGGGAAAACTCGCGCTGTCGCGCGCGACCGAATACGCCAAGACGCGCGTTGTTTTCAATCGTCCGATCGGCAAGAACCAGGGGATCCAGCATCCGCTCGCGGTGAACTGGGTCGAGCTCGAGGCGGCCTGGCTGATGGTGATGCAGGCGGCCTGGCAATACGACAAGGGCTTGCCCTGCGGCGCCGGCGCGAACGCCGCGAAATATTTCGCGGGCGAAGCCGGTTACCATGCCTGCGAGCAGGCGGTGATGACCCATGGCGGCTTCGGCTATGCCAAGGAATTCCACGTCGAGCGCTATTTGCGTGAAGTGCTGATCCCGCGCATCGCCCCGGTCAGCCCGCAGCTGGCGCTCAGCTTTATCGCGGAAAAGGTGCTCGGGCTGGCGAAGTCGTACTGAGCGAGGCTTGTGACCCACGCCAAACGGGCGCGCGCTATTCCGCAGCGATCCGTTCCATCGCCATGGCGCGAAGCCGGGCGCGCTGGATCTTGACGCCGTTGGCGCTGTCGGTGACGGGGAAGGCGTCGACGACATAGATCCGCGCCGGCACCTTGTAGCCTGCGAGCCGCTCGCGCAGGCGCGCGGACAAGGCCTCCTGCTGCGGCGGCTCCTTGGCTGCGATGACGAAGGCGACGCAGCGCGCCTGGCCCTTCAGATCAACCGCGACGACCTGGGCATCGGCGACCCCGGCACAGGATTTAAGCTCGTCCTCGATCTCGCCGGGCGCCACGAGAAAACCGCCGAGCCGCATCGCGTCGCCGGCGCGGGTCTCGTAGACGAAGGCGCCATCGCCGCGCAGCCGGCCGATGTCGCCGGTGCGGAAGAAGCCGTCGGCCGTGATCGCATCGCGGGTTGCATCTGGGTTGTTGAAGTAGCCGAGGAAGCGCGACGGCGCGCTGATCTCGATCTCGCCGGAGACGCCTCTGGCTGCGAGCTCGCCGGTCTCCGTGTCGCGCACACGGACCTTGGCCTCGGGTGACATCGGCCAGCCGCCACCCTCGATGCGATCGGCGAAAGCGTCACTGGTCCGGCCAATCGAGAACAGCGCCTGCACCTCGCTCGATCCGTAGAGGCCGAACAGCGGCAGGCCTCGGGCCTCGGCCTCTGCGGCGAGCTCGCGCCAGCCGGGCTGGAACGCGGCGAAGCCGCAGACTTCGAGATGCGGAAATGGCCGCGGCGCGTCGGTGAGGGCGAGGATGCGGCGGAACATCTCGTCGGAGCCGAACGAGTGGGTGATCTTGTGCTCGCTGAGGATTTTGAGGGCCGGCGCGGCCTCGAAGGCGTCGAGGACATGGACGGTCGCGCCCGCTGCGATGAAGCCGAGCAGGCTGGTCATCCCGAAGGTGCCGCAGAACGGCAGCATCGCCAGCAGCGAATGACGTTGTGGCGAGAGCTCGAGCGCCGTGGCGACAGAGACGGCGTGGCTCGCCAGCGTCCGCTGCGAATGCGCGACGAGCTTTGGTCCCTTGGTCGTGCCCGATGTCGTGTAGAGCAGCACCGGCAGGTCGATATCGTCCGCGGCGCGTCGTGCTGGCGGATAGGGCTTGTCGAACGCGTCGAACCGCACACTGGGCCAGTGCGCCGGGATCGAATCCGCGCCGACGACTGCAAGCTTTTGCAGCGCCGGCACCTCGGCGCTGGCGACATCGGCGAGAATGGCGGCAAAATCGATCGAGCGGAACGCGGCCTCGACCACCATCAACCTGGCGCCGGACACTTTGAGCAGATGCGCGACCTCCGCGCTGCGGTAGCGCGTGTTGACGGCGGCGACGACGGCGCCGAGGCGGGCGGCGGCGAACAGCAGTGCGATCCACTCGACCCGGTTGACCAGCCAGACCGCGACCACATCGCCCTTGCCGATGCCTTGGGCCGCAAGCCAAGCCGCGGTCTGCGCGATCTTCCCCTGGAATTCCGCGCGCGAGACCGGCACGCCGTCGAGCACGAAGGCGGGATCGGCGGCTGCCTCGGCCCGGACCAGCGATTGCAGCGAAAAGTCGTCGGCGCTCATGGCAACCGGAGTAACGCGATCGCGCAAACCTGTCTACTTGATGGCTGTCTACTTCGTGGCTGTCTACTTGGTGCCGAACATCCGATCGCCGGCATCACCCAGGCCCGGCACGATATAGCCGTGGTCGTTGAGACGCTCGTCGATCGCGGCGGTCCAGACCGGCACGTCGGGGTGCTCACTCTGGAACCGGGCGATGCCTTCGGGCGCAGCCAGCAGGCACACGAAGCGGATGTCACGGGCGCCGCGATCCTTGAGCAGGGACGCGCCGGCGCAGGCCGAGTTGCCGGTCGCCAGCATCGGATCCATCAGGATCACGGTGCGGTCGGACAGGTCCTGCGGCGCCTTGAAGTAATATTCGACGGCCTGCAATGTTTCGGGATCGCGATAGAGCCCGATATGGGCGATGCGCGCCGAGGGCATCAGCGCCAGCATGCCGTCGAGGAAGCCGACGCCGGCGCGCAGGATCGGCGCCAGCGTGAGCTTCTTGCCGGCGATCTTCGGCGCCCGCATCGCCGCAATCGGCGTCTCGATCTCGACCAGCTCCAGCGGCAGGTCGCGCGTCACCTCGTAGCCGAGCAGCATCCCGATCTCGTTCAGGATCTCGCGAAAGCTCTTGGTCGAGCGGTCCTTTTCCCGCATGAGGGAAAGCTTGTGCTGGACCAGGGGGTGGGCGACGACGTTGACGCTGCTTGTGCTCATGAAACCGATCTACACGGTTCCGTGAAATTGCGCCAGATCGGCAAGTCCGTTCGTTCAAGCCTTTTTCCGCGGGATACGCGGCCTCAGGCCGACATCGCGACCGCGCTGCGCGGCCGGTTGCTTGCCTCATAGGCAGCCATGATCAATTCACGGCCGATCGCCGCCCGCATGGCGTCCATCGTCCCCCGGGCGCAGGCGCTTCTTGGCGGTCGCATGCGAGGGCTTGTGGATCGCGCAAGGGCAGCGGCCGGCCGATCGAGGCCACGGCGGCGGAGCTGGCGCGGCTGGTCGAGATGGAGAAAGGGTGAGGTCAGGCGCCGAGCCCGCGTGCGATCAGCGTGATCGCGATCGCCAGGACCGCGCCCCAGACCAGGCTCAGCGTCAAGGTCAGGATCGTCGTGGTGACCGCGTGTTCGAGATTTCCCTTGAACAGCTGCACGCTACTTGTCCGCGGCGGACGTTGCGCTGCGCGCGAAGAGCCACCTGGCTCGCTGAGCCAGCAGGATCAGCGGATTGCCGCGGTTCTCGATGTCGAGCTCGAAGGTCTCGCTGGGGAACACCAAGGCGCAGCGCGCCGGTGCGCTCTGGCGCCTGGCGAAATCCACCGCCGAGCTCTTGAACAGGAACAAGCCACCGACGCGTCCATTCGCGTCGCGCGCCACCCAGAGGCCGGCGCGATTTTGTCCAATGAAGAAGGCGGGGATGGCGGCACTGACGACATCCGGATCGAGCGGCCTGAGTGCTGCCGCTTGCCTGGTGTCGGATTGGCGACGGGAGGCCCGAAGGGCAATTGCGGCCATGACGGCCTCTTCACACATCTGCAAGGTCATAGGAGCCTCCCTGCGGGTCAGCCGTGCATGTGCCATACATAGATTGCGGTCCTCAGGGCGATCAGCGCAGTGAGCACGCTTCCCATCGAGAGCAGCGTGAGTGCGCCGAGAGCAAAATCTCTGAGCCGCACCTTGCGCGCCCCGGAGATGCGCGCCGGACGCGCGAAGGGGCGGTCAAGGCCATGGGTCAGAATCGACATGTCTTCAGTCCTTATCCAGTACGGCGAGATGGCCGCTCCGATCTGTCTCGTATGATGGCCACCGCTGCGTATGATTGCGAGGTGACCGCCGCGGCTGCCGTATAGGAAAGTCATAAAGGCGCCGGCGGCCGCGCCGGCAGTCCTCTGAAGAGATTTGGGTCGCGTTTCAGTTGGGGCCTGAATCGTGCCGCTTCGATCGCGCGAGCCCGACGGCGTCGGCGGAGGCAAGCTGTAGCCGCGGCTCGTCGATCTGCTTGCAGAAGCGGTGTCCGCGAAGCGTTAGGCCCCGACGCTGTCGATCAGCTCCTCGTCGGCGATCGCGGCGAAGGCGCGTATCATCTCCCTCTGCGTGGCGGCGTCTAGCGGCACGATCGGCAGCCTCGTCGCCGGCGATATCAGGCCGAGCACGCCGAGAGCGCTCTTGAGCGCGGCAGGGCTGTCCTTGGAGAGACAGGTGATGAGCGGCATGAGGCGCTTGTGCAGGTAACGTGCCGATTGCAGGCGGCCTTGCCTGATCTGCGAGAAGATCATGCGGCAGAGATCGGGCGCGATGTTGGAGATTTCCGAGATCGCGCCGTCGCCGCCACTCGCGATATATCCGAACGCGGTGACGTCGTCGCCGGAGAGCAGGCGGAAGCCGGCCGGCAGCTGCCGGGCGAGCCGCATCGGACGGGTGATGTCGGCGCCTGCGTCGCGCAAACCCACGAACCGGCGGGTCTCGACAAGACGCAGCAGCGTCTCGTCGGCGAGCGGGCGCAGCGTGCGGGCGGGAACGTCGTGCAGGATCACGGGCAGGCCGATCGCGCCGGCAATGGCGCGGAAATGCGCGAGCATCCCCTCCTGCATCGGCTTGTTGTAGGCGGGCACCACCGCCATCACGGCGTCGGCGCCGGCGGCTTCCGCGCGGCGCGCAAGCTCGATGGCGTGACTGGTGGCATTCGACATCGCGCCGGCGATGATCCGCACACGGCCACGGGCAACATCGACCGCGGTGCGGATGACGAGCTCCTGCTCGGCGGGCGAGAGCGTCGGTGCTTCGCCGACCGTCTCGCAGACCACGATCGCGGGGACGCCCGCCGCGATCTGGCGTTCGCAGAGCGCGGCGAACGCCTTGAGATCGACAGCGTCAGCCGCGTCGAACGGCGTCGGCAGGTCCGGAATGAAACCGGTGAACCAGGCTGAGGGAGGGGTGAACATGGTCTTTTGCCTGTTGGCGCCGGCTCAGGCGGCGCGCTGCGAGACGATGGTGTGGGGGCGCTTGCCCATGTCGAGCTCGATCTCGCGCGGCAGCTCGATGATGGTTCCCGGGTGCTGTCCGTTCTCGAACCGCGCGTATTTGACGGCCTGGGCGCGGCTGACGAACAGGCCGCCATAGAGGCCGTTCTGCTCCTGCGCGACCCATTGTCCTCGGCGGTTGCGGCCGACGAAGACGATGGTCGAGGGGGAACTGCACGAGGGGGGTTCGACGAGCTTCATTGACGTATTCCTTCCGATTGACGGCGGTGGCCGGCGCGAGCCCGCAACCGTCCGGTCAATATCAGTTCGAGCGAATATGATTTCGAGTGAGGCACTGCGGCGATCTCATAGGAAGCTCATAAAGCTTCGTATTTCAGCTGTGCGCATTGACAAGCTGAACCAGCGCGAACAGCGCGCCGAACGCGGCGCATTCGTCCCAATGATTGAGGACGGCACCAAACAGCTGCTCGCGCCTGAGAACAGCGACGGCGGCGCAGAGGATGATCGACATCCAGAGCAGGGTGGCGAGGCTGCGGCCGAAGCCGATGCTGCCGAACGCTGCAAAGGCTCCGAGCAGGACGACGCGCACGGCAAAGCGCGCGATCACGCGCGCCTGGCTCAGGGGCTGCGATGTGTTCGAAGGTTGCGGCAAGGCGCGAACCTGTCCGGCCGGCCTAGCTGAAATTCTCGCAAGCAACCGGCTCGTAGAGCGAATCCGGGGCAGGGCGCACGGTGGGAACACTCGGCCGCGATACCTCCACAGCCAGCACCTGCACCTCGACGAACGCCGACAGCAAAGCGAGCGCGAGGTCGGCATGATGCGCCTCGACCGCGGCGTCCAGCCAGTCCGGCAGCTCGCGTTCGCGCGAGAGCGCGCAGTGCCATTCACCCTCGTCATAGGCGATGCGGCGGACCTGCCACAGCGGCAGCTCGAGCTCCATGAGCGCCAGCGCAGCGTCGGTCCAGGCCTCCGCATCGATCAGGCGCATGACGCGCGCCGTGCGCTCGCTCTGGCCGAGGGAGGGCAAGCGCCGGCAGCCATGCATGATGTCGAACATCAAGGCCCGCGTCATGGCCTGTGCGTGATGAAGGCGCGCGCAGAGCGATGGTGGATGGTTGTGACGGAGAGCGGCGGTCATGTCAGGCCTCCTGGAATTGGCGTCGGTCAGTCGGCCGGCCTCTCCAAGATGGCTGGAAGGGTGTTTGAAAGCGAGATGGGGATCGGGCGAGAGATATAGGGATTTCATAAGTGCCCGGGTTCTTGCCGATCGGACCGACAGATTCATGGCGGCCGTCTCCGCCGAAGGCGGAGGCTTATGGGAGCAGGGCGTTTTGAAAAGACCATGGCCGCGGCCTGCCGTACCAACGAGACGCAAGAGCGTCGGTGGATTGCGTCGCTGCACGGCCTGCAAGGCGCGTGTTCCCGGAATGCGTTGTCGTTGTCACATGGCGGGCGGCACGACGTGCCGGCTTTTATGAGATTCCTATAACGTCGCCATAGGCCTCATCTCGAAAACCTATGTGCGCGATGGCACTTCAGCGCGGTGAAGTTCCCGGCCGGAAGAGATACGTGCTGCATTGCTCGCAGCAGGCGGCCTGCCGGGAATCAAGCGACAGGCAATGCCGGATATCGTCTCGTATTGAGGAGTATCGCCATGATGGACATTCTGATGCTGGCGCTGGGCTTCGTCTTCTTCGCCCTTGCGATCGGCTACACCTATGCCTGCGAACGGCTGTGACGGAGCGGACCATGATCTTCGATTATGCGCTCGCCGGCGCCGTCTCGTTCGGCCTCCTGGTCTACCTCACCTACGCGCTCTTGCGGCCCGAGCGGTTCTGACCCGTGCTGCTGCTTCTCGAATTGCTGATGGCCGAGGCCGCGCTCGTCGCCGGCCTGCTTGCGGTGCTCCTGCCGCTGTTGCGCCAGACACAAAGTCTGAAGGGTTAATGCCATGACTTTGATCGGTTGGATCCAGATCATTCTCTACTGCGCGATCATCGTCGCGCTCACAAAGCCGCTCGGCTGGTATATGACGCGCGTTTTCAACGGCGAGCGCACGTTCCTGTCGCCGGTTTTGCGGCCCATTGAAGCCGGCATCTACTGGATCTCCGGCGTCGATGAGAAGCGCGAGCAGCACTGGCTGACCTATACGGTCGCGATGCTGCTGTTCCATGTCGGCGGCTTCCTCATCATCTACGGCGTGATGCGGCTCCAGGCCGTGCTGCCGTTCAACCCGGCCGGGCAGGGCGCGGTCGCGGAAGATCTGTCCTTTAACACCGCGATCTCCTTCATCACCAACACCAACTGGCAGAACTACGGCGGCGAGAGCACGGTTTCGTATCTTGTGCAGATGGTGGGTCTGACGCATCAGAACTTCCTGTCGGCGGCGACCGGCATCGCGCTGGCGGTGGCCCTGATCCGCGGCTTCTCGCGCGCCTCGGTGCGCACAGTCGGCAATTTCTGGGTCGACGTCACCCGCAGCACGCTCTATGTCCTGCTGCCGATCTGTGTCCTCTACGCGCTGTTCCTGGTTTCGCAGGGCATGCCGCAGACGCTCGGCGATTACGTCGAGGCCACGACGCTCGAAGGTGCCAAACAGACCATCGCGGTCGGCCCGGTCGCCTCGCAGGTTGCGATCAAGATGTTAGGGACCAACGGCGGCGGTTTCTTCAACGCCAACGCCGCACATCCCTTCGAGAACCCGACCGCATTGTCGAACTTCGTGCAGATGCTGTCGATCTTCGCGATTGGCGCGGCGCTCACCAACGTGTTCGGCCGCATGGTCGGCAACCAGCGCCAGGGCTGGGCGATCCTCTCCGTCATGGGCGTCCTGTTCGTCGCGGGCGTTGGCATCACCTATTGGGCGGAAGCGAGCGGCACCTCGACCCTCCACGCGCTTAGCCTG
The DNA here is from genome assembly GCF_002068095.1 of Bradyrhizobium sacchari. Taxonomy (GTDB): domain Bacteria; phylum Pseudomonadota; class Alphaproteobacteria; order Rhizobiales; family Xanthobacteraceae; genus Bradyrhizobium; species Bradyrhizobium sacchari. The sequence continues at coordinate 64,671 of NZ_LWIG01000002.1, forward strand.
ACCGGCGGCAACATGGAGGGCAAGGAGGTCCGCTTCGGCATCGTCGCGTCCTCGCTGTTCGCGGTGATCACGACGGCGGCGTCCTGCGGCGCGGTCAACGCCATGCATGACAGCTTCACCGCGCTCGGCGGCATGATCCCGCTGATCAACATGCAGCTTGGCGAGATCATCATCGGCGGCGTCGGCGCCGGCCTCTACGGCATGCTGCTGTTCGTCGTGCTCGCGATCTTCGTCGCAGGCCTGATGGTCGGCCGCACCCCCGAATATGTCGGCAAGAAGATCGAGGCGCGCGAGGTCAAGATGGCGATGCTCGCCATCCTGGTGCTGCCGCTGATGTATCTCGGCTGGACCGCGGTCGGCGTGGTCTATCCGGCGGCGGTGGCATCGATGGCGAATGCCGGCCCGCACGGCTTCACCGAGGTGCTCTACGCCTTCACGTCGGCGACGGGCAACAACGGCTCGGCCTTCGCGGGCCTCACCGGCAACACCTTCTTCTACAACCTCACGCTCGCATCCGCGATGTTCGTCGGCCGCTTCTTCATGATCGTCCCGGCGATGGCGATCGCGGGCTCGCTCGCGGCCAAGAAATCCATCCCGCCGTCGGCGGGCACGTTCCCGACCACCGGCGGGCTGTTCGTCGGCCTCGTCGTCGGCGTGATCCTGATCATCGGCGGCCTGACCTTCTTCCCGGCGCTCGCGCTCGGCCCGATCGTGGAGCAGCTCGCAATGAACGCCGGCCAAGTGTTCTGACTCTGATTGGTTTGGAGTGACCTCCATGGATACGATGAAACTGCAAAAGCGTGCCCCCATGTCGGCGATGCTCGATCCCAGGATCGTGGTCCCCGCGATCCGGGCGTCCTTCACCAAGCTCGATCCGCGGCTGATGGTGAAGAACCCCGTGATGTTCGTGGTCGAGATCGTAGCCGCGCTCACCACGGTGATCTTCCTGCGCGACCTCGCCACGGGCGGGTCGAGCCTCGGCTTCACCTTCCAGATCATCCTCTGGCTCTGGTTCACGGTGCTGTTCGCCAATTTCGCCGAAGCGGTGGCCGAAGGCCGCGGCAAGGCGCAGGCCGAATCGCTGCGCAAGACTCGCACCGAGAGCCAGGCCAAGCTGCTGACCGGCACTGGGCAGGCCTTCAAGCTGGTCCCGGGCACCAGCCTCAAGGTCGGTGACCTCGTGCTGGTCGAGGCCGGGGACACCATTCCCTCCGACGGCGAGGTGATCGAGGGCGTCGCCTCCGTCAACGAGGCCGCCATCACCGGCGAGTCCGCGCCGGTCATTCGCGAGTCCGGCGGCGACCGCTCGGCAGTGACAGGCGGCACGCAGGTGCTGTCCGACTGGATCCGCGTGCGCATCACGGCGGCGCAAGGCTCGACCTTCATCGATCGCATGATCAAGCTGGTCGAGGGCGCCGAGCGGCAGAAGACTCCGAACGAGATTGCGCTCAACATCCTGCTCGCCGGCCTCACCATCATCTTCGTGTTCGCCACCGTCACCATCCCGAGCTATGCCGCCTATGCCGGCGGCTCGATCTCGGTGATCGTGCTGGTCGCGCTGTTCGTGACGCTGATCCCGACCACCATCGGCGCGCTGCTGTCGGCGATCGGCATCGCCGGTATGGACCGACTGGTGCGCTTCAACGTGCTCGCCATGTCCGGCCGCGCTGTCGAAGCCGCCGGCGACGTCGATACGCTGCTGCTCGACAAGACCGGCACCATCACGCTCGGCAACCGCCAGGCGACGGCGTTCCGCCCGGTGCGCGGCGTCACCGAGCAGGAGCTGGCGGATGCCGCCCAGCTCGCCTCGCTCGCCGACGAGACCCCGGAGGGCCGCTCCATCGTCGTGCTGGCGAAGGAGAAGTACGGCATCCGCGGCCGCGACTTGGCCGAGTTGGATGCCACCTTCATCCCGTTCACGGCGCAGACCCGCATGAGCGGCGTCGATGCCGGCGGCTCGTCGGTGCGCAAGGGCGCGGTCGATGCCATGCTCAACTATGTCGGCGGCGGCGCGCCGCTGACGATTGCCTCCGGCAACACCGCGCGGGCCATTCAGCCTGCCGGGCTCTCCGAGGTCGGCCGCGAGATCCAGACCATCGCCGACGAGATCTCGAAGTCCGGCGGCACGCCGCTGGCGGTCGCCAGGGACGGCAAGCTGCTCGGTGTCATCCAGCTCAAGGACATCGTCAAGGGCGGCATCCGCGAACGCTTCGCCGAGTTGCGTCGCATGGGCATCCGCACCATCATGATCACCGGCGACAATCCAATGACGGCCGCCGCCATCGCGGCCGAGGCCGGGGTCGACGATTTCCTGGCGCAGGCAACCCCCGAGGACAAGCTCAAGCTGATCCGCGACGAGCAGGCCAAGGGCAAGCTGGTGGCCATGTGCGGCGACGGCACCAATGACGCGCCGGCGCTCGCCCAGGCCGACGTTGGCGTCGCCATGAACACCGGCACGCAGGCCGCACGCGAGGCCGGCAACATGGTCGACCTCGACTCCAACCCGACCAAGCTGATCGAGGTGGTCGAGATCGGCAAGCAGCTGTTGATGACGCGCGGTGCGCTGACCACGTTCTCGATCGCCAACGACGTTGCAAAATACTTTGCGATCATCCCGGCCATGTTTCTGGCGTTCTACCCCCAACTCAACGTGCTCAACGTCATGAACCTCTCGAGCCCGCAGAGCGCCATCCTGTCGGCGATCGTCTTCAATGCGCTGATCATCATCGCGCTGATCCCGCTCGCGCTGAAGGGCGTCGCCTATCGCGCCGTCGGCGCCGGCGCGCTGCTTCGCCGCAACCTCTTGATCTACGGGCTCGGCGGCATCGTCATTCCCTTCATCGGCATCAAGGCGATCGACCTCGTCGTGACCGCCTTGCACCTGGCTTAACCCCGTCATTGCGAGCGAAGCGAAGCGATCCAGGGATGCGTCCGCGGTCGAAAGCCTGGATTGCTTCGTCGCTTCGCTCCTCGCAAATGACGAAGACCTAGGAGACCCAACATGTTCAGAGAAATCCGCCCCGCCATCGTCCTCTTGCTGGTGCTCACCGCCATCACCGGCGTGGCCTACCCCCTCGCCATGACCGGCATCGCCGGCGCGCTGTTTCCCGCCAAGGCACAGGGCAGCCTGATCGAGAAGGACGGCAAGGTGGTCGGCTCCGCCCTGATCGGGCAGGAATTCAAGGAGGACAAGTACTTCCACGGCCGTCCCTCGGCGACGGTCGCGCCGGACCCCAATGATTCGACCAAGACGGTGTCGGCGCCCTACAACGCCGCCAATTCGGGTGGCTCCAACCTCGGCCCGACCAGCAAGGCGCTGGCTGACCGGCTGAAGGAAGATGTGGACAAGCTCAGGAGCGAGAATCCGAATGCGGCCGTGCCGGTCGACCTGGTCACCACGTCGGCCAGCGGCCTTGATCCCGACATCTCGCCGGAAGCCGCGGAATTCCAGGTGCCGCGCGTCGCCAAGGCCCGGAATATGCCGCAGGACGCCGTGAAGCAGATCGTGGCTGCCAACGTCCAGGGCCGCTTGTTCGGCCTGCTGGGCGAACCCCGCGTTAACGTCCTGGCGCTGAACCTCGCCCTCGATCGCGCTGCAGCCAGGTAGCGGTCTAGGCCCGCGGTGCGCAGATGATTATATTGACAACATGGTCCGAGAGCGCCGCGATCCCGAACACCGTCCGTCTCCCGAGGCGCTGCTGGAAGCTGTGCGGCGGGAGGAGAGCGCGAGCGGCAAGCTGAAGATCTTCGTCGGCGCCGCCCCCGGCGTCGGCAAGACCTACGAGATGCTGCAGAGCGCCCACGCGAGGCGCAAGGCCGGCATCGACGTCGTGGTCGGCTTCGTCGAGACCCACGGCCGCGCCGAGACCGAGGCGCTCGTGCGGGGCCTGGAAGTGATCCCGCGCAAGAGGCTGGATTACCGCGGCCAGACGGTCGAGGAGATGGACCTCGACGCGGTGATCGCGCGGCGGCCGCAAATCACGCTGGTCGACGAGCTCGCCCACACCAACGCGGCGGGCAGCCGCCATCCCAAGCGTTATCTCGACGTCGAGGAACTGCTGTCCCATGGCATCGACGTCTACACGGCCGTCAACATCCAGCACATCGAGAGCCTGAACGACGTCGTTGCCCAGATCACCCATGTGCGGGTACGCGAGACCGTGCCGGATTCGGTGTTCGACCGCGCCGACGCCATCGAGCTGATCGACCTCACGCCCGACGATCTGATCCAGCGGCTGCGCGAGGGCAAGGTCTACGTCCCCAAGCAGGCCGAGCGGGCGCTGGAGCATTATTTCTCCCCTGGCAATCTGACCGCGCTGCGCGAGCTGGCGCTGCGTCGGACGGCCGAGCGGGTCGACGAGCAGCTGCTCAACCACATGCAGGCGAATGCGATCGCCGGCCCCTGGGCCGCAGGCGAGCGCATCCTGGTCTGCGTCAGCGAGGATCCGCGGGCGGCCGGCCTCGTCCGCTACACCAAGCGGCTGGCCGACCGGCTGCATGCGCCATTCACCGCGATCTCGATCGAGACCCGGCGATCCCTGCAATTGTCCGACGAGGAGCGCGATCGCCTCGCCGATACGCTGCGGCTCGCGG
>NZ_LWIG01000002.1:69287-125442 GCF_002068095.1 Bradyrhizobium sacchari
CCATTCCCGCCGTCGGCCGCCGCATCGCCGACGACGTCATCAACTTCGCACACGGCAACAACGTCACCCAGATCGTGATCGGCAAATCGACCCGCTCGCGCTGGTTCGAGATGACGCGCGGCTCGGTGGTGCATGATCTGGTGCGCCGCGCCGGCAATATCAGCGTTCACGTCATCCCCGGCGACGAGCTCTCCGCAGAGGCGGCGCCCAAGACCGCGGTGCAGACCGCAGCGCGATCCGAGCCGTTCGATGCGCGTCCCTATCTGAAGGCGCTCGGGATCACGGCGCTTGGCCTTGCGGCGGCGATGCTCATCAAGCCGCATTTCGGTGTCGAGAACGTCGACCTGATGTTCCTCACCGCGGTAGTGGCCGTTGCCGTGCGCTACGGGCTGTGGCCGTCGCTGCTTGCGAGTGTCGCTGCGTCGCTGGCCTACAATTTCTTCTTCCTGCCGCCGGTCTATACGTTCACCATCACCGATCCGACCAACGTCGCGGCATTCTTCTTCTTCATGCTGATTGCGTTCGTGGTGTCGAACGTTGCGGGACGCGTGCGCACGCAGGCCGATGCGGCGATCGGCCGGATCAGGATGACCGAGCAGCTCTATGCTTTCAGCCGCAAGCTCGCCGGCACGGCCACGCTCGACGACGTGCTGTGGGCGACGGCCTACCAGATCGCGCTGATGCTGAAGGTTCGCGTGGTGCTGCTGCTGCCGGAAGAGGGCCTGCTGACGGTCAAATCCGGCTATCCGCCGGAGGACGAGCTCGATCAGGCCGATCTTGCCGCCGCCAACTGGGCCTGGAGCAACGACCGTTCCGCCGGCCGCGGTTCGGACACGCTGCCCGGCGCAAAGCGGCTGTTCCTGCCGATGCGCACCGGGCGCGGCCTGATCGGCGTCATCGGCATCGACAACGACCGCACCGGTCCGCTGCTGACGCCGGATCAGCGCCGGCTGCTGGACGCGCTGGTCGACCAGGGCGCGCTCGCCATCGAGCGCGTGCTGCTGGTCGAGGACATGGACCGGGTCAAGCGCACCGTCGAATCCGAGCGGCTGCGCTCGGCGCTCCTGACCTCGATCTCGCACGATTTGAAGACGCCGCTCGCCTCCGTGCTGGGCGCGGCTTCGACCATGCGCGATCTCGCCGGTGCCTTGTCCGACACCGAGAAGCGCGACCTGCTCGCGACCGTGATCGACGAGTCCGAGCGGCTCAACCGCTTCATCGCCAATCTCCTCGACATGACGAAGCTCGAATCCGGCGCCATCGTGCCCAACACCGCGCTGCACGATCTCGGCGAGATCGTCGGCAGCGCGCTTCGCCGCGCCAGCAAGATCCTGACCGCGCACAAGGTCGAGCTGGTGCTGGCCGCCGATCTGCCGATGCTGCAGCTGGACGCGGTGCTGTTCGAGCAGGTGCTCTTTAACCTGCTCGACAATGCCGCAAAATACTCGCCGTCCGACACCACGATTGCGATCCGGAGCTGGCGCGAGCGGGACAAAGTCGTGCTGGAGGTTGCCGACGAGGGCGACGGCATTCCGCCTGGCGAGCTCGAGAGCGTGTTCGACAAGTTCTACCGCGCGCAGAAGGGTGATCATGTCCGCCCCGGCACGGGCCTTGGGCTCGCGATCTCCCGCGGCTTCATTGAGGCCATGCGCGGCACGATTTCGGCCGCCAACCGCAATGACCGGCGCGGCGCGGTCCTCACCATCCGTCTGCCGGTTCCGGCCCAGACCAACGCATTGGATACCGCCGCATGAGTGCCGCCGCGATCAAGGTCCTGGTCATCGACGACGAGCCGCCGATCCGCAAATTGTTGCGGATGGGGCTGACGACGCAAGGCTACGAGATATTGGAAGCACCGAACGGCAAGTCGGCGCTGGAAAAGCTCGCTGAAGGGCCCGCGCTGATCATCCTCGATCTCGGCCTGCCCGACATCCAGGGCCATGAGCTGCTGCGCACCATCCGGGCCCGCAACGAGGCCGTGCCGATCGTGGTGCTGTCGAGCCGCGGCGATGAGGCCGGCAAGGTGCAGGCGCTCGATCTCGGCGCCGACGATTACCTGACCAAGCCGTTCGGCATGGACGAGCTGCTGGCGCGGCTGCGCGCCGCGCTGCGGCACCAGCTCCAGGTCCAGGGCGAGCGCCCGGTGTTCCGCACCGGCGATCTCTCGGTCGATCTCGTGCGCCGCATCGTCAAGGTCGGTGAGCGCGACATAAAACTGTCGCCGAAGGAATATGACCTGCTGCGTGTCCTGGTGCAGCACGCCGGCAAGGTGCTGACCCACAGATTCCTGCTCAAGGAGCTCTGGGACGAGCTGACCGATGCGCAATATTTACGCGTCTATGTCCGTCAGCTCCGCCAGAAGATCGAGGCCGATCCGGAGCGTCCGCAATATGTGCTGACCGAGACGGGGATCGGGTACCGGCTGAAGGCGGGGGATTAGGCGCTTCCGTCCCCCACGACGGGAGCTTTGACGGGAGGTCGTACCCACATCGTCATTGCGAGCGCAGCGAAGCAATCCAGGGTCCCTCCGCGGAAAGAGTTTGGATTGCTTCGCTGCGCCCGCAATGACGGATCATCCCGCCTTCCGGTGCCGCGCCGCTGCCCGGTGCGTCTTCCGCGCGCTGCGCTGGCGCCCTGTCGCGCGGCGTGCATGTGACTTCGCCGATGTCTTCTTCCCGCCACGTCCCTTCAGGCTCTGCTTCAGCGCGTCCATCAGGCTGACGACGTTGCTCGGGCGCTCCTCCGGCTCGGGCAATTCAATCTTCTTGCCGCTGGCCTTGCGCTTCACCAGCGCCTTCAGCGCGGTCTCGTACTCGTCCTTGAATTCACCGGGGTCGAAATGCGCGGCCTTGGTGTGCAGGATGTGGCCGGCAAGCTCGACCATGTCCTTCGTGACCTTGGGAGTCTTGATGCCGTCGAAGAACTGGTCCTCGTCGCGGAGCTCGTAAGGGAATCGCAGCGTGGTGCCGAGCAGGCCCTTGCCGAGCGGCTCGATCGCGATGATGTGCTCGCGGTTGGTGAGCACGATCTTGGCCAGCGCCACGCGATCCTGATCCTTCATGGCATCGCGGATCACCGCGAAAGCGTCGACGGCGGCCTTGCCGTCGGGCGCGATGTAATAGGGATGGTTGAGATAGCGCTTGTCGATTTCCTCGCTCGGTACAAAGCTCTCGATGTCGATGGTGTGGTTGCTCTCGATCTGCACCGCCTCGAGTTCCTCGGGCTCGATCTCGACATATTTACCCTTGCGCAGTTCGTAGCCGCGCCCCTTCTGGTCGCTCTCGACGACGTCGCCGGTCTCGGCATCGACCATCTGCTGCTTGAGACGATTGCCGGTCTCGCGGTTGATCATGTGAAACCGGGTCTTCTCGGCGGCCGTCGTGGCGGGATAGAGCACGACAGGGCAACTGACCAGCGACAGCTTCAGCGTTCCCTTCCAATAGGCACGGGGGGCCATTGCATTCTCCAGCGTTCTCAAGACGTTTTGGAACCCCAACCTCGCCATCGGGTTTTGGTTCCGGGTGGGACTTTTGCCGTGATAGGCTTTGAAAACCAATAGAGAAGCGGGACCGGTCGTGCTGCAAAAACTCTCCACCTACCGACGGAAGCGTGACTTCGAGAAGACGCCGGAGCCATCCGGCAAGACCGCCGTGGCGCCATCTCAACAGCGGCGTTTCGTGATCCAGAAGCACGACGCGACGCGCCTGCACTACGATCTCCGGCTTGAATTCGACGGCGTGTTCAAGTCCTGGGCCGTGACGAAAGGGCCCTCGCTCGATCCGCACGACAAGCGCCTCGCGGTCGAGGTCGAGGATCACCCGCTCGACTATGGTGATTTCGAGGGCACGATCCCGGAAGGCCAGTATGGCGGCGGCACGGTGATGCTGTGGGACCGCGGCACGTGGGAGGCGGAGAATCCGGAAGCCGGCTTCAAGAAGGGCGACCTCAAGTTCACGCTCCATGGCGACAAGCTGCATGGCAGCTGGGTGCTGGTGCGCATGCGCAACCGCGGCGGCGAAAAGCGCACCAACTGGCTGCTGATCAAGCATCGCGACGAATATGCCCGCGAGGGTTCGGACAACGACATTCTCGACGAGGACACCTCGGTCGCCTCGGGCCGCGCGATGGGGCAGATCGCCGAAGGCAAGGGCCGCGCGCCAAAGCCGTTCATGCTCGCGAAGGGCGCCAAGGGCAAAGCCGATGCGGTGTGGCAGTCCAATCGGACCGAGGAGACGAAAGGCAGGACTGTCCAGCCGGCGCCGCGCACGGCGTTGAAGGCCGGCAGGGCGGCGAAGAAGGCGACGACGGCCACGAATGCCAAAAAGGTCTCGGCGATGCCGGATTTCGTGGCGCCGGAGCTCTGCACGCCGGTTGATCGGCCGCCGTCCGGTGCGGGCTGGTGCCACGAGATCAAGTTCGACGGCTATCGCGTGCAGCTTCGGGTCGAGGACGGCGAGGCGACGTTGAAGACGCGCAAGGGGCTGGACTGGACCGACAAATTCGCCTCGATCGCGAAGGAGGCGGGCGCGCTGCCGGACGTCATGATCGACGGCGAGATCGTCGCGCTCGATCACAACGGCGCGCCGAATTTCTCCTCGCTCCAGGCTGCGCTGTCCGACGGCAAGACCGAGGATCTCATCTTCTTCGCGTTCGATCTCCTGTTCGCGGAAGGGCTCGACTGCCGCCGCCTGCCGCTCGGCGAGCGCAAGGCGCGGCTCAAGGAGCTACTCGGGGCGCGCAAGCGCAAGTCGGCCCAGATCCGCTATGTCGAGCATTTTGTGAGTGGCGGTGATGCCGTGTTGCAATCGGCCTGCAAGCTCGAGCTGGAAGGGGTGGTGTCGAAGAAGCTCGATGCGCCCTATCGCTCCGGCCGCACCGAGAGCTGGACCAAGGCCAAATGCCGCGCCGGACATGAGGTCGTGATCGGCGGCTACAAGACCACCAACGGCAAATTCCGCTCGCTGATGGCCGGCGTGCATCGCGGTGACCATCTCGCCTTTGTCGGCATGGTTGGCACCGGCTTTGGCGCCGACAAGGTCAAGCGCATCATGCCGTCGCTGAAGGCGATGGAGAGCAAGGAGAGTCCCTTCGGCGGCAAGAATGCGCCGAAGAAGACGCGCGATGTGCACTGGCTGAAGCCGGAGCTCGTCGCCGAGATCGAATTCGCCGGCTTCACCGCCGACGGCAACATCCGCCAGGCCGCGTTCAAGGGCTTGCGGCAGGACAAGCCGGCCGAGGAGGTCGAGGCGGAAACGCCTGTCGACACCGCGCTGGCAAAGCCGTCGGCCAGAAAGCGCGTTGTGCCGAAGACGGGCAAGCGGAAGGACGCCGGCACCGCCGAGGTCATGGGCGTCGTCATTTCCAAGCCCGACAAGGAGCTGTGGCCCGACGACGGCGAGGGCGAGCCCGTTACCAAGCTGGATCTCGCGCGCTATCTCGAAGCGGTCGGGGAATGGATGATCGTCCACCTCAACGGCCGGCCATGCTCGTTGATCCGGGCGCCCGATGGCATCAAGGGCGAATGTTTCTTCCAACGCCACGCCATGCAGGGGACGTCCAATCTCCTGGAGCTCGCCAAGGTCTCCGGCGACCGCAAGCCTTACTTGCAGATCGACCGCATCGAGGGGCTTGCCGCGGTGGCGCAGATCGGCGGCGTCGAGCTGCATCCCTGGAATTGCGCGCCTTACGCCTACGACACGCCGGGCCGGCTGGTGTTCGACCTCGATCCCGCGCCGGACGTCGATTTCGCCGACGTCGTCGAGGCGGCCAAGGAGATGCGGCAGCGCCTCACCGACATCGGCATGGAGAGCTTCTGCAAGACCACCGGCGGCAAGGGCCTGCACGTGGTGGTGCCGCTGCTTCACGGCGCGCGAGACAGGGTGAGCTGGAAGGAGGCCAAGGCCTTCGCGCAAGGCGTCTGCCAGTGGATGGCCGACGACGATCCCGAGCGCTATCTGCTCAACATGTCGAAGAAGCTGCGGAACGGAAAGATCTTCCTCGACTACCTGCGAAATGACCGCATGTCGACGGCGGTTGCGCCATTGTCGCCGCGCGCGCGTGCCGGCGCGACCGTGTCGATGCCCGTGACCTGGACGCAGGTGAAGAGCGATCTCGACCCGAAGAAATACACGGTGAGGACCGTACCCGGCCTGCTGGCGCGCTCGAAGGCGTGGGAGGGCTATGACGATGCGGCTGCGCCGATCAAGGCGGCGATGAAGAAGCTGGCGGGGAGGAAGAAGTAGGCGCTTTCCAGAACGTCATTCCGGGCTGCGCGAAGCGCAGACCCGGAATCCAGAGGTTTGTGGCGCGAGATTCCGGCTTTGCGCTTCGCGCACCCCGGAATGAGCGCCCGGGCTAGATCCGTCCCATCAGCAGCAGGATCAGCAGGACGACGATGACCAACCCGAGGCCGCCGCCGCCGTAATAGCCGGTGCCATAGAACGGGCCGCCGCCGATGCCGCTGAAGCCGCCGAGCAGGGCGATGACCAGAATGATCAGAATGATCGTGCCGATTGACATGCGTGTCTCCTCCAGCCCTTGTAGAAAGGGTCGCTTGCACCTGTCCCGTGTGCGAGGGCAACTTGCCGCAGGTTTTAAAGTTCCGGTTTTGAAACGGGGCGACAGGTGCAAGTTGCATGGAACCTTTATGGCCGCAGACGGCATCACTAAGTGAGGATCAATCAGCAAGGGCCGGGCCATGTCAGCACCGCTTGTCGTTTCCATTCCGCATCGCCTCGGCCGCGAGGAGGCGGTGCGCCGGCTCAAGACCGGGCTTGGCCGCGCCGCCGCCAGCATTCCCGTGCTGCAGGTCGAGGAGGAGCGCTGGAGCGGCGACAGCATGAATTTTCGCATCCGCGCGCTTGGGCAGATCGCGACCGGCCAGGTCGACGTCGCCGAGGATCACGTCAAGGTTCAGGTGGTCTTGCCGTGGTTGCTGCAGCGCTTTGCCGAGATGGCACAGGCGACCATCAGGAAGCGCGGGCAGTTGTTGCTGACCAAGGACGACGGAAAGTGAGCTTCAGGCGCTTACGCGCTGCCGCGCGGGCCTGACGGCGCTTACCGCGCGGGCCGCAATGACGGCCACCGGAAGATCCCGGAAAGCCCGTGCGATCGGCAGTGCGTTGCCCGCAAGGCCCGCCGCGGCATAGCCCGTGATATCGACGGTCGCGTCGAAGCCCTGGAGTGCAGGCCATTCCCGGCCCGCCTGCGTGAACGGCGCAAACTGGCGTCCGACGATGACGATGGCTGCAGCGCGGCCGCGACGTCGCGCGAATGCGATGACGTGGTCGGCGTGCGCGCCGCGCACCTCCAGCTTCTGGTAGTCGCCTTGCGCGAAAACGTCGGCGAGCTCGTTGCGCCGCCTGAGCAGTTGTCGCGTCCAGGCGAGCTTGAGCCGGCCGTCCGGCCAACTCCTGCTCAGCCCGGCCCAGTCCGGCGCTTCCAGTGCCGTCAGCGTGGCGTGGCGCGCGGAAAAATCCACGGGGCGGCGGTTGTCGGGATCGACCAGCGACAGGTCCCAGAATTCGGTGCCCTGGTAGAAGTCGGGCACGCCCGGCAGCGTCGCCTTGAGCGTGAGCTGGCTCAGCGAGTTCAGTGCGCCGAGCAGCGCGACGCGGCGCGCCAGGGTTTGCAGCGCCTCCAGGAATTCGCCCGACAGCGCGGGGTCGAGGATCTTCTCGATGAAGCTCTTGACGCCGCTTTCATAGGCCTCATGCGGGTTGAGCCAGCTCGTCTCCTCCTTGCCTTCGCGCGCGGCCTTCAGCGCATAGGCCTGGATGCGCTCGGCGAAGCTTGCGTCAAGCGGACCCTGCTGCGGCCAGGCACCGAGCAGGGTCTGGTACAGCATGTATTCGAACGTTGCCGACGGCGCGCGCAGATGGCCGTGGAGCGCAAGATGCGGCGCATTCAGGACCTTCCAGCGCGACACCGCGCTGGTCCATTCGCCGGGAATTTCGCTCAGTGCCGCGATCCGGGCACGGGTGTCCTCGCCGCGCTTGGTGTCGTGGGTCGCGGTCGCCGTCATCCCTTGCGGCCACTCCCTGGCCCGCGCCCGCATCGCCTCGTGGAAGGCGGGAATGGCGAGGCCGGTGCTCGCGGGATCGCCGCCGACCTCGTTCAGCGCCAGCAGCCGATGGAATTGGTAGAACGCGGTATCCTCCAGCGACTTCGCCATCATCGGCCCGGTGAACTGCTGCACCTTCAGCGCGAAGCGGCGCACGCGCGGTGTGCTGTGCGGGGGCCGGCCGGGCTTGAGCAGATCCATGGTCAGGGCATCGCGCAGGAAGTCGAAGATGCCCTCGTCGGCGGCGAACCATTCGGCGCGGGCGCGCGCGATGGTGTCCTCGATCAGCTTGCGGTCGTGCGCCGTTGCTCCGGCTGTGGTCAGATAGGTGCGATAGACCGGGAAATGCAGCACGTAGAGCTCGAGTGCCTGCCGCAGGCTGTCGGCCGAGAAGTCGCGCGTCGAATAGTGTCCGTTGGCGATGCGCGCGAGCAGGCGCGTCAGCACGGTGAATTCGCTGGTCAGCAGCGTCTCCAGCACGCGGCGCTTGGCCTCCTTGACGTAAGGCGCAAGCCGCGGCGGCCGGTTGCTGATCTGGCGCCAAGTCTCGTCCAGTGCCTCCAGCCCCCTGGCGTCGACCAGCACCTGCGTGATGACGTTCATCCACTCGTAGCCGGTGGTGCCCTGGACGCCGGCGAAATGCGGCAGCTTCTCGTGCTCGCAGAGGATCTTTTCGATCACCGTATAGAACGGCTTTGTCTTGCCCTGCGCATCGCGCACCAGCCGGCGCAGCCGCTGGCAATATTGCGCGGGATCGCGCAGCCCGTCGATGTGATCGAGGCGGATGCCCTGCAATTGGCCGTTGGCGACGAGCTGCTTCACCAGCCGGTGCGTGGTGGCAAACGTGTCGGGGTCCTCGACGCGGAGGCCCGCGAGCCCGTTGACGTCGAAGAAGCGACGATAGTTGATGTCGCTGGAGGCGAGCCGCCAGTGCCCGAGCTTGTAGTTCTGGCGCTCCAGCAAATGATGCAGCGCCAGCGTCTGCGCGGGACGGTCGCTTGCGGCGCGATAGGCGGCAAGACCGCGGCCGATGATGTCGGCGGCGCCCGCGATCTCCTTCAGCTCCGACTTGAAGCCGGGCGCTTCCTTGCGATTGGGCCGGCGCAATCCCGTGTAGCGCGCCGCAAGCGCGAGCAGGCGTTTGCCGGCCTCCGTCTCGGCGGCGTCCGCCTCCTTCACGATCACGCGCAGCATTTCGCCATAGCGCTCGGGCGCGACGGGTAAGCGATGCTCGAAATACCACGCGGAGAAGCTGCCCTCATCGGAATCGTAGCGCAGCTCGATCTCGCCGCGCTCCAGCGCCTCGCCATAGGATGAGCCGAGGATCGGCAGCAGCACGCCGCCGCGGGCGCGGTGGGGCAAGAGGTCCCAGTCGATATCGAAGGCGGCGGCATGCGGAGAGGCCTGGCCCCATTCCAGCACGTCCAGCCACCAGGGATTGTCGGAAAAATGCACGCCGACGTGGTTCGGCACGAAGTCGATGATGAGGCCGAGATCGTGCTTGGCCAGTGCTTCGCTCAGTCGCGCAAAACCGGCCTCGCCGCCGAGCTCGGGACTGAGCTGGCCGTGGTCGACAGTGTCGTAGCCATGCGTCGAGCCCTTGCGCGCCTTCATCACCGGCGAGGCATAGAGATGCGTGATCCCGAGCTCTTTCAAATATGGAATGATTTCGGCGGCCTTGTCGAAGCCGAAATCAGCGGTGAGCTGAAGCCGGTAGGTCGCAACGGGAGTGGCGAGAGGCATGTCAACCTCCGAGGCGCCAGACCACCGACCAGGGCGGAAGCAGATCGCCGATCACGCCGCCCCAGATCGGCGTGCCCGTGCTGACATTGGGCGTGATCTCGTGGTCCGACAGATTGGCGGCGAGGCGCAGCGTCTTGCCATCGCCCATGCGCCAATGTGCGCTGAGTAGGCCGTTGTCGGCGGCGTCGGCATCGCCGAAGCTCGCGCCCTTCAGCCGCGGCATGATTTCCTTACGGCGAAGGGCGAGCAGGTCACGCACCAAAGCGAGCCGGTTGTTCTGTTCCGGCGTGCGGCCGGTCCAGTCGAGCACCGCCGACTGCAGCGTTGCCGGATCGAGCGGGTCGGGCACCTCGTCGCCGTATGTCTCATAGGCCCAGGCATATTCCTGCTTGCGGCCCTTGCGCACCGCATCGGCAAGTCCGCCCTGGAAATCGCAGAAGAACGGGAAGGGGACCTTCGAGCCCCATTCCTCGCCCTGAAACAGCATCGGCACCATCGGCGCGAGCAGGGTGACTGCGAGCGCGGCCTCGATCTGCTGCGGCGATGCCAGGCTCTCGAGCCGGTCGCCGAGCGGGCGATTGCCGATCTGGTCGTGGTTCTGCAGGAAATTGACGAAGGTTGCGGGCGGCAGCTGGCCGCTCGGCTCGCCGCGCGGCTTCTTGCCCCAGAACTCCGAGATCTCGCCCTGGTAGACGAAGCCCGAGGCGAGCGCGCGTGCGAGATCCATGCGCGGGGTCTGGTAATCGCCGTAGTAACCGGCAAGCTCGTCGGTCAGCATCACGTGCCAGACGTGGTGGTAGTCGTCGTTCCATTGTCCCCGGTATTTTCCGTTCGGCGGCTCCTGCGCGGCGTCGAGCAGGCTGGCGCGATTGTCGCCGTTCTCCAGCACGAGATGGATGTGCCGCCCCGTCGCCTTGGCGAGCTCGCCGGCGGCAACGCTGAGGTCCTGCAGCATCGATTGCTCGCCGGGGACAGCCATGATGTGGTTGGCGGCATCCAACCTCAGTCCGTCGAAGCGGTAGTCAGTCAGCCAGGACAGCGCGTTCTCGACGGCAAAGGCGCGAACCTGCGGCACGCGGTAGTCGATCGCGCTGCCCCAGGGCGTATGCGCTTCGGTGAAGAAGGTCGGCGCATAGCGGCCGAGATAGTTTCCTTCCGGGCCGAAATGATTGTAAACGACGTCGAGGAACACCATCAGCCCGCGCAGATGGGCCTCGTCGATCAGCATCTTCAGATCTTCGGGACGGCCATAGGCGCTATCGGGCGCATACCACAGCACGCCGTCATAACCCCAGCCGCGGCGTCCGGCGAAATCGGCCAGCGGCATCAATTCCAGCGCGGTGATGCCGGTCGCGGCGAGATGATCGAGCTTGTCGATCATGGCGCGGTAGGTGCCTTCGGCAGTGAAGGTGCCGACATGGGTCTCGATCAGCACCGTCTCTTCCCAGGGCCGGCCGCGCCAGTCGCGCGCGCGCCAGTCGAAGGCGTCGTGGTCGATCACCTCGCTCGGGCCGAACACATCTTCGGGCTGGAAAGCCGAAGCCGGATCGGGCACATCGATCTCGTCGTCGATCCTGAATTTGTAGGGGCTGCCGGTGCTGAGGCCGGCGATCTCGGCCACGTACCAGCCGTCCTGCCGTCGCTGCATCGCGTGCCTTCGCTCGAGCAGGAGATCGACGCGGCGCGCGCCGGGCGCCCACAGCCGGAACGACACGCCGTCCTTGGTCGGCCGCGCCCCGAAGGATGGCCTCATGGCGCCCCCGCGAAGGCGAGCACGGAGCGCGGCGGCGCCTTGCTGTCGCTTCCGGACGGGAAGTCGATGGTGTTCAGCTTGGCATCCGTCGTGTTCAGGATCTGCTGCCAGCTCTTGTATTCGGACATGTTGGGCAATTTGAATGCGATCTCTTCGGGCGCGGCGTTCAATACGATAAAGATCGCGGCGCTGCCGGGTTCCATCGGCCCCATCACATAGGAGAGAAACCGCCCATCCGGGAACGTCCAGTCGCTTTCCGTCATCTCGTTGCCTTCGGGCGTCAGCCACAATGCGCCGTAGGAAACACCGTCCTTGGGGCGGCCGTCGAGCCAGCGATGGCTGCGAAGCTGCGAGAAGCGGCGGCGGATGTCGGCGAGGTCGGCGACGAAGTCGACCATGTCCTCGCCCTCCTTGCCGAGATTGTCCCAGGCGATCCAGCCGACCTCGTTGTCCTGGCAATAGGCGTTGTTGTTGCCTGATTGTGAGTTGCCGACTTCGTCTCCCGCGAGAATCAGCGGAATGCCCTGGGCCAGCATCAGGCAGGCCAGCACGTTCCTGCGAAGCTGCCGGCGCAGGGCGAGGATTGTCGGATCGTCGGTCGGGCCCTCGACACCGCAATTGTTGCTGTGGTTGTCGTTGGAGCCGTCCCGATTGTCCTCGCCATTGGCCTCGTTGTGCTTCTCGTTGTAGCTGAAGAGGTCGGCCAGCGTGAAGCCGTCATGCACCGTGATGTGGTTGATGCTGGCGCGCGGCCGCCTGCCGTCGTGGTTGAACAGGTCGGACGACGCCGTCATGCGGCTGGAGATGTCGCCGATCAGGCTGCCTTCGCCGCTCCAGTAACGGCGCATGGCGCTGCGATAGCGGTCGTTCCATTCCGACCATTGCGAGGGGAATGCCCCGACCTGATAGCCGCCGAGGCCGAGGTCCCAAGGCTCGGCGACGAGCTTCACGGCGGCCAGCACAGGATCCTGCCGGATCGCGGTCAGAAACGATATGCCGCGATCAAAGCCGTTCGGCCCGCGCGCGAGCGTGGTGGCGAGGTCGAAGCGGAAGCCGTCGACATGGCAGACCTCGACCCAGTAGCGCAGGGAATCCATCACCATCTGCAGCACGCGCGGATGGGTGAGGTTCACCGACGAGCCGCAGCCGGTGAAGTCGTCGTAATAGCGCGGGTTCTCGCGGTTGAGCCAGTAATAGGAGGCATTGTCGATGCCGCGATAGCACAGCGTCGGGCCGAGGTGATTGCCCTCGGCGGTGTGGTTGTAGACGACGTCGAGCATCACCTCGATGCCGGCATCGTGCAGGCGCGCCACCGTGGTGCGGAAGGAATCGAGCGCGTTGTCCTGGGCGTAGCGCGGCTCCGGCGCGAAGAAGGACAGCGTGTTGTAGCCCCAGTAATTGGCGAGCTTCTTTTCGACCAGGATGCGGTCGTCGACGAAGCTGTGGACCGGTAAGAGCTCGATCGTGGTGACGCCGAGCTTCTTCAAATGCTCGATCATCGCCGGCGAAGACAGGCCGCCATAGGTGCCGCGCAAATTCGGCGGCACGTCGTCACGCTTCTGCGTCAGGCCCTTGACATGGGCCTCGTAGATGATCGTGTCTTCCCAGGGGATGTTCGGCCGGATCTCGCGCCGGCCCCAGTTGAAGGTCTCGTCGACCACGACGGCCTTGGGCATGCCTCGGGCATTGTCGCGCCGGTCGAACGACAGGTCTTCGCGCGGCGAGCCCGTGCGGTAGGCGAAATGTGCGTCGCTCCAGACCAGCCGGCCCGCGAGCCGCTTCGCATAGGGGTCGAGCAGCAACTTGTTGGCGTTGAAGCGGTGGCCGTGCTCGGGCTCGTAGGGACCGTGCACCCGGTAGCCGTAGAGCTGGCCGGGCGAGACGTCATTGAGATAGCCGTGCCAGACGTCCTCGGTCCTTTCAGGCAATTCGATGCGCTCGAGCTCGCGGCGGCCCTGGGTGTCGAACAGGCACAGCTCGACCTTCTGCGCATTGGCGGAGAACAGCGCAAAATTGGTGCCGCGTCCGTCCCAGCTTGCGCCGAGGCGTGCGGGCGATCCGGCGGTCAGGCGCATATGTCAGCTTTCCGGAACGAGGAAGATCGCGGCGAGCGGCGGAATGGTGAGGCGGAGCTCGGGCGTCTTGCCGTCAACGGTCTGGACCTCGCCGATGTTCCCGACATTGCTGCCGCCATAATGGGCGGAGTCGGAATTGAGCACCTCTTTCCACTTGCCGGGCAAGGGCACGCGAACGCGATAGTTGCGATAGACATTGGGGGAGAAGTTGACGATGACGAGGCACCGCGCGTGCTCGTCGAAGCCCTTGCGCAGCCAAGCGAACACGTTGCGGTTGGCGTCGTCCGTGATCAGCCATTCGAAGCCGGCCTGGTCGCAGTCCATCTGATGCAGTGCCGGCACCGCGCGATAGAGCCGGTTGAGGTCGCGGATCAGCGCCTGGATGCCCGAATGGACCTTGTATTCGAGCAGGTGCCAGTCGAGCGACTGGTCGTGATTCCATTCGCGGCTCTGCGCGATCTCGGCGCCCATGAACAGCAGCTTCTTGCCGGGGTGGCCGAACATGAAGCTGTAATAGGCCCGCAAATTCGCAAAGCGCTGCCATTCGTCGCCGGGCATGCGGCCGAGGATCGAGCGTTTGCCGTGCACGACCTCGTCGTGCGACAGCGGCAGGATGAAGTTCTCCGAGAAGGCGTAGTGCAGGCCGAACAGGATCTCGCCGTGATGATGCTTGCGGTGGATCGGATCCTTGCTGATGTAGTTCAGCGTGTCGTGCATCCAGCCCATGTTCCACTTGTAGCCGAAGCCGAGCCCGCCGAATTCGACGGGGCGCGACACCTGCGGCCATGCGGTGGATTCTTCGGCCGCCGTCGTGGCCTGCGGGAAGCGCGCGAACAGCTCGGTGTTGAAACGGCGCAGGAAGTTGATCGCTTCGATGTTTTCGCGGCCGCCATACTGGTTCGGAATCCACGCCCCGGGCGGCCGGCTGTAGTCGAGATAGAGCATCGACGCTACCGCATCGACGCGCAGGCCGTCGATGGCATAGCGCTCGAGCCAGAACAGCGCATTCGACACCAGGAAGTTCGTCACTTCGGTGCGGCCGTAATTGTAGATCAGCGTGCCCCAGTCGAGGTGGCGGCCCTGGAGCGGGTTGGCGTGTTCATAGAGTGCCGTACCGTCGAAACTGCCGAGCCCGTGCGGATCGTCGGGGAAATGGCCGGGCACCCAGTCGAGCAGCACGCCGATGCCTTCGCGGTGGCAGGCATCGACCAGCGCGGCGAAATCCTCGGGGCTTCCGAACCTGCTGGTCGGAGCGTAGAGGCCGGTCGGCTGATAGCCCCATGAGCCGTCGAAAGGATGCTCGCTGACGGGCAGGAATTCGAGATGCGTGAACCCCATGTCGCGGGCATAGGCCGGCAATTGCTCGGCCAGCTCGCGATAGGTGAGCCATTCATTGTTGCCCTTGCGCCGCCACGAGCCGAGATGGACCTCGTAGATCGACATCGGTGCCGACAGCGCGTTGATGCCGTCGGGCGCGGAGCGCGGCCGCGGCAGATGCGCCTCGTCGAACACGATCGAGGCGGTCTTCGGCCGCACCTCGCTCGCAAACGCGAGCGGATCGGATTTCAGCGGCAGCAGATGGCCGTGCGGGCCGATGATCTCGAACTTGTAGTGATCGCCGATCTTCGCATGCGGGATGAAGAGCTCCCAGTACCCGCTGCCGCGCACCCGCATCGGATGACGCCGCCCGTCCCAGAAGTTGAAATCGCCGACCACGGATACGCGCCGCGCATTCGGCGCCAGCACCACGAAGCCGATGCCGTCGACGCCATCGAGCCGCATCGGGTGCGCACCGAGCTTGTCGTAGAGGCGCTGGTGCGTGCCTTCACCGAGCAGGTAGAGGTCGAAATCGGTCAGGATCGGCGGGAAGCGGTAGGCATCCTCGAACTCGACGACGTTGTTGCCGAATTTCGCGCGCAGCTGGTAGTGCTTCGAGCCGTTGGGCAGGGCGCCGATGAACAGGCCGGAGTCATGAACGCGGTCGAGCGGCGCGATCTCGCCATGCTCGCCGACCGCCTCGACATTGGAGGCCTCGGGCAGGAAGGCACGGACCACGCTCTTGCCGCCCTCGGGATGCAGCCCGAGATAGTGGAACGGGTCGGAGTGGCGGCCCTCGATGATCGCGTAGGCTTCGGCTGGCAGTTTAGGCATGGGCTTCGCTCTCGGCACTGGACAGAATGCGAAGCAGTCCGGTCAGCGGCGCATGGAGCCCCTCGGGCCGGTGGGACAGTTCGTACTCTACGTCGTCGAACGCTTGATCAAGCAGGAAAAACCTTAACAGGCCTTGCGCGACTTGCGGATCTTTGGGCCACAGCCGCCGGTCGGTCATGGCCTCGCGATAGGCGTGCAGGAACGTCGTGGTGGCGCGTTCGCGCCATTCGCCAAGCGCGGCCGCAAGGCGCTCCTGTTCGTCGGAGGCGCCCGTGAGCGCCCGGTTGAGGGCGACATTAACCGAAAGATCAATCGATCGGATCAGGCCGGCGACGTCGCGCGCGGCAGGCAGCTTGCGCCGCTTGTCGGCCAACGGCCGGCGCGGATTGCCGTCGAAATCGATGATGAAGATGTCGTCCTTCACGATCAGAGTCTGCCCGAGGCGGAAGTCGCCATGATGACGGATGTTCAACCCGCCGATGGCGGAAGGCAATAGTGCATTGAGGTGGTCGGTCAGGGCCGCGCGCGCTGCGGCGAGCTGGTCGATCAGCGGCCGGTCCGCCTCCCGCAGGCCGTCGCGGCTGTCGGCCAGCTGCTCGAAAACGCGCTCGGCCCGCGCCTTGAGGTCGGAGACCCAACGCCTGGCGTGTTCGGGTTCGATCGCTTCCGGAGCGAGATTGTCCGGCTTTGCCGCGGCCAGAGCGACATGCAGCTCGGCAAGCCGCCGGCCGATCTGCGCGATGAAATGCAGGTAGGGTGCCTGCTCCTGGGTGTCGCGGGGCGCCTCGCCCGCGGGCCAGATCCGCTGCTCGTCGATATAGCGATCGAGGTAACCGTTGGTCACGGTCCAGCCGTCGCCCTGGTTCTCGACATAGGCATGCAGCACACCGAGCGCGCTGCGCTGATCGTCCTCGACCAGCTCGACACTGCCGAGCAGCGCCGGCGTGTTGGCGAAGCGGGCGATTTCGGTGAGGTAGTGACCGATCTCGATCTCGGGACTGGTGCCGCTTTCGAGCTGCCGATAGATCTTGACGACATATTGATTGTCCACGAGCGCGGTGCTGTTGGACTGCTCGATCGCGCGGATGCGTTCGGGCTCCTTGATGGTGTAGTCGGCGAACCGGCTGGTCGCCTTGAACTCGAGCCGCAGATCGTTCTCTTCCACCACCAGGTTCTGCGACAGATTGCGCAGGAACAGGCCGATGAAGATCTGATCGGTTGCAACGTCGAGCAGCGTGCCTTCGCGTGCGCCCTGGCGCACGGCGGCGAGCGCCTTCGGGTTGAAGCGCTCGCGGTCGAAGCGCACCCACTCGATCTGCAGCGGCAGCACGTAACGTGCCGCCGTGTTCCCCTGCCTGGTCTCGAAGAAGGCGATCCAGGGGCGGTTGTCGCCGATGTCGCAGAACGGCACCGCCGAGGTCAACGCGGTCTGGATGTGCTTGGGATTGTGATCGGGATACCACCGCGTCCGCGACAGGAATCCGGGCAGCACGTCGCGCTCGAACACGCCGCGCTCGCGGGCGAGCGAGACCCAGTTCGAATTCACCGGCACGACCAGGGTCTCGAACTCCGGCACCGCGCGCGGCGCCACCGGCTCGGACTTGTCGCGCTCCTGAAGCTGGAACCAGTAGAAGCCATAGGGCCCCAGCGTGATCATGTAGGGCAATTCGCCGATCGCCGGGAAACGGGTCCGGCCCAGCATCTCCTGCGGGATGCGGTCCTTCCACGGCGACAGATCGAGCTCGGTCGCCTGCGCCGCGCGCGAGAGATTGGCGACGCACAGAATCACCTCGTCGCGATACTGCCGGACATAGGCCAGCACGGCGCGATTGGCCGGGCGGATGAAGGTCATGGAGCCGCGCCCGAAAGCGAGCGTCGACTTGCGCACCGAGATCAGCCGCTTGGTGGCGCTGAGCAGCGACGACAGGCTGCGCGACTGCGCTTCCACGTTCACCGATTCATAGCCGTAGACCGGATCCATGATCAGTGGCGCATAGAGACGCGCGGGGTCGCAGCGCGAGAAGCCGCCATTGCGGTCCGGGCTCCATTGCATCGGCGTGCGCACGCCGTTGCGGTCGCCGAGATAGATGTTGTCGCCCATCCCGATCTCGTCGCCGTAATAGATGATCGGCGTGCCCGGGAAGGACAGCAGCAGCGAGTTCATCAGCTCGATCTTGCGGCGGTCGTTGTCCATCAGCGGCGCGAGGCGCCGCCGGATGCCGACATTGATGCGGGCGCGCGGGTCGTTGGCGTAGGTGGTCCAGAGATAGTCGCGCTCGACGTCGGTGACCATCTCCAAGGTCAGCTCGTCATGGTTGCGCAGGAACAGCGCCCATTGGCAGCTCGCCGGAATGTCCGGCGTCTGGCGCAGGATGTCGGTGATCGGAAAGCGGTCCTCCTGCGCGATCGCCATGTAGATGCGCGGCATCAGCGGGAAGTGATAGGCCATGTGGCATTCGTCGCCGCGGCCGAAATATTCCTGCACGTCCTCCGGCCATTGGTTGGCTTCGGCCAGCAGCAGCTTGCCCTTGGAATAAGCGTCGAGCTCCTGGCGCAGGCGCTTGATGATGGCGTGCGTCTCGGGGAGGTTCTCGTTCGAGGTGCCTTCCCGTTCGCAGAGATAGGGAATGGCATCTAGCCGGAAGCCGTCGACGCCGGCATCCAGCCAGCGCTTCATCACCTGGATGATGGCGCTGACTACGCGCGGATTGTCGAAATTGAGGTCGGGTTGATGCGAGAAGAATCGGTGCCAGTAGAAGGCGCCGGCCTCCGGATCCCAGGTCCAGTTCGACTTCTCCGTGTCGGTGAAGATGATCCGGGTGCCCTGGTATTTCTGGTCGGTGTCGCTCCAGACGTACCAGTTGCGGGCGCTCGAGCCCGGATGGCTGCGGCGCGCGCGCTTGAACCATTTGTGCTGGTCGGAGGTGTGGTTGACGACGAGCTCGGTGATGACGCGCAGTCCGCGCTTCTGCGCCTCCTGGATGAAGCGTTTGAAGTCCTTCATCGTCCCGAAATCGGGATTGACGGCGCCGTAGTCGCCGATGTCGTAACCGTCGTCGCGGCCGGGCGAGGGGTAGAACGGCAGCAGCCAGAGCGCGGTGACCCCGAGCTCCTGGAGATAGGGCAGCTTCTCGGTCAGGCCGGCGAAGTCCCCGATGCCGTCATTGTTGCTGTCGGCAAAGGCCTTGACGTGGAGCTGGTAGATGATGGCGTCCTTGTACCAGAGCTCATCCACGACGTCGGCAGCCTCGGCCTTCTTGGTATCGACGGAAGACAATACGTTCATGGCGTGAACCCTTACGCCAGGCAGCGGAACAGGAGCGCCGGATCGCGGTCGGGATCGATACGCAACCTGATCCCGCCCCATTCGATGCGGGACTGTTCGCCGGTGAGGAGGTTTTCGAGTGCGGTGACGTGGCGGCGCTCGCCGCCGACGTCGGTGGTGAGGTCGCCGAACGACAACCAGAATTCGCGCACATGACGGGAGAGCGCAACCACGACGACGACGGTGTTCGCCGGGTCGGCCGCCTCCTTGGCGAAAGCGATCGTCTCGCCGTCCTCGACGCCGAGGAAGCGCAAGCTTGCTGTCTGCTGCAGCGCCGCGTTGTCGTTGCGGATGCGGTTGAGCGCGGCGATGTAGGGCTTGATGTTGCCGGGCTTGTCCCAGTCGCGCGGCTTGATCTGGTATTTTTCGGAATCGAGATATTCCTCACGGCCGGGCACCGCCTCGTGCTCCAGGAGCTCGAACCCGGCAAAGATGCCGTAATTGCCCGACAACGTCGCCGCCAGCGCGAGCCGCGATTTGAACACCCAGGGCTCGCCGCTCTGGAGATGATAGGGCAACAGGTCGGCGGTGTTGACGAACAGGTTCGGACGATAGAAGTCCCGCTCGGGATAGGCTGTCAGCTCCCCCAGATGCTGCTCCAGCTCTGCCTTCGTCGTGCGCCAGGGAAAGTAGCTGAAGGACTGCGCGAAGCCGAGCTTGGCGAGGCCCTTCATCAGCTTCGGCCGTGCAAAGGTCTTGGAGAACAGGATCACCTCGGGATGCCGGTGGCGGATGTCAGCGATCAGCCACTCCCAGAACGGCAGCGGCGCGGTGTCGTGATTGTCGATGGCGAAGATGGTGACGCCATGGTCGATCCAGAACAGCATGGCGTCGCGAAACGCGTTCCACAGCCCGGCTCGATCGACCGAGCCGAAATCGGGGATGACGATGTCCGAATAGGGTCCGTCCGCCGCCCGCACCGAGCGGTCCGGCCGCCATTTGAACCATTCCGGATGCTGCGTCAGCCAGGGATGGTCCGGCGAGCACTGCACCGCGAAATCGAGCGCGAGCTCGAGCCCGTATTCGAGACATGTGGCGACCAGCGCGCGAAAGTCCTCGACCGTGCCGAGCTCGGGATGCAGCGCATCGTGCCCGCCTTCGGCGGCGCCGATCGCGTAGGGCGAACCCGGATCGCCTTCGCTCGCCACCGGCGCGTCGTTGCGGCCCTTGCGGTGGGTGCGGCCGATCGGGTGGATCGGCGTGAAGTAGAGCACGTCAAAGCCCATCGCGGCGATATCAGGCACCCGCGCAATGCAGTCGCGGAGCGTGCCGTGCTGGCCGGGGATCTCGCTCTGGCTGCGCGGCATCATCTGGTACCAGGCGCCGAAGCGCGCTCTGTCGCGATCGATCATCAGCGGGAAGAGCGGCGAGCGCGTCAGGTCGGGCCGCGACTGGCTCTCCGCCATGGCTGCGTCAAGCTCGGTCGCCAGCAGCGGGGTCACGTCGCCGGTCTGGAGATAATCCTCGCATCGCTTGATGATGATCGCTGCGGCGTCCTGCCGCGCGCCATGCGCCTTGGTCAGCAGCGCGGCGCCCTCGATGGCATCGAGGCTGACATCGGCGCCCGTGCGCTGTTTTCGCGCGGTTGCGTGCGACCAGGTGGCGAACGCGTCGGTCCAGGCTTCGATCGCGTAAACATATCGACCAGGCTCAACGGGCGTGAACGCGCCGGACCAGCGGTCATTGCCGTGATGGATCATCGGCTCGCTCTGCCATTCGCGGTCCTGCTCTGCTCGCCAGATCAGCGCGGCGGTGATCACGGCCTCACCGTCGCGGTAGATGTCGGCCCAGACCTCGACCCGCTCGCCCGCGATCCGCTTCACGGCGAAGCGGCCGCCGTCGATCAAGGGATAGACGTCTTCGATGAGGAAAGCGCTGCCGGCTGCGGCACTCTCGACAGTTTGAATTGTCTTGTTCACGGTGATGCCATTGACAAGAAAGCAGGAGCCCGTTTCCCTTGTCGGGAACCCACGCTTGGTACCATTATAGAAAGCCGCTTGTGTGTCATTGGTTCCCTCGGGAACGGCGAGCGCAGTTTGCGAGTTACCCCTGACTAACCTCTTCCGCGACCTCGTTAAAATCCCTGCCCCCGGCCAAATCATGGCCTGCAAGCTGCGTGCCGAATGGATCTTTTAGCTCAAGCCCGGATCAAGGGCGTTCAGTCCGAATTCGTCGACGCCCTCGGCAAGCTGCGGGTCACCGCGCCCGAGGCGCTCAAATCCATCCTCGATGCCCTGCCGGAGAAGCGGATCTACCGCTTCGTCAGCGGGCCTGTCGTGGTGCGCGCCCTCGGACATCCACGCACCGAACTGGCGGCGACCGGAAGGCCGCCGCTGCAATGGAAAATCCACGGCAACGGCCATGTGATCGCGCAAGGCGAGACGCGTGAGCCCGTCATTGCCTGGCCTGACGGCCTGCCGCTCGGCTATCATCGTCTGACGCTGACGGATGCAGCGGGCGCGAGCGAAGAGGTGCCGATGATCGTGGCGCCCGAGCGCGCCTTCGGCGGCGATTTCGATCGCGGCTGGCTGCTCGCCGTGCAGCTCTACAGCGTCCGCTCCGACCGCAATTGGGGCATCGGCGATTTTACCGATCTCGCCGGTCTCGTCCGGCTCGCCAAGCAGCTCGGCGCCGACGGCGTCGGCCTCAATCCGCTGCACGTGCTGTTCGACGACCAGCCGGCCGATTGCAGCCCCTATTCGCCGAACAGCCGGCTGTTTCTCAATCCGCTCTATATCGACGTCGAAGCGATCCCGGAATTTTCCGCCGATCTCGTCCCTGATGCGGCCGCGACCGCCGCGCGGCTGCGTGAAGGCGACCGCGTGCCCTATGCCGACATGGCGGCGCTGAAATGGCCGGCCTTGCGCGCCGCCTTCAACAGCTTCGTGACAAGCGCCAGTACGGCGCGCCGCCAGGCGTTTGACGCCTTCCGCGCCGCCCGCGCGCCGCTATTGTCCCGCTTTGCCTGCTTCGAGGTGCTGCGACATCGCTTCAACCGGCCATGGTGGGAATGGCCATCCGAATGGCAGCAGCCGGACGAGGCCAAATGCACCGAATTGCGCAACGGGCCTGACAAGCGCGAGGTCGAATTCGTCGAATTCGTGCAATGGACGGCGGACGGCCAATTGCATGCCGCCAAGGAGCTGGCCAGCCAGCTCGGCATGCGCGTCGGGCTCTATCTCGACGTTGCCGTCGGCGTGCAGTCGAACGGCTTCGATGCCTGGAACGAGCAGACCGCGATTTCCCGCCACCTCGCCGTCGGCGCTCCGCCGGACGTGCTCAACACCATCGGCCAGGACTGGGGCCTCGCCGGCTTCAATGCCGGCGGTCTGGAAGCGCAATCCTTCGTTCCGTTCGCCGACATGCTGGCGGCGTCGATGCGCCATGCCGGCGCCATCAGGCTCGATCACGTGCTCGGCTTGAAGCGGCTTTATCTGGTGCCGCGCGGCTTCAAGCCCGACAACGGCGCCTATGTGCAGATGCCGTTCGAGGCGCTGCTCGCCGCGGTGGTGCGCGAGAGCGCGGCCCACAAATGCATCGTGATCGGCGAGGACCTCGGCACCGTGCCGGAAGGCTTCCGCGAGACCATGCAGGATTTCGGCATCTGGTCCTATCTCGTCATGATGTTCGAGCGCGACGATGCCGGCCATTTTCGCAATATCGATCATTACCGGCCCAACGCGCTAGTGACGCTGAACACGCATGATCTCTGCACCTATGCGGGCTGGCGCTCCTTCAGCGATCTCACGATGAAGCGCTCGCTCGGACTCGATCCCGGCGAGGACGATCAGGCGCGCTGGGACGCGCTCGGTGCGCTCGACGAGATCCTGCGCCAGAACGGCATCACTGCCAACGACCTCTATTCGGTGCTCGCCTTCCTGTCGCGCACGCCCTCGCGCCTGCTTGCGGTGTCCATGGAGGACCTGCTCGGCGTGATCGATCAGCCTAACATCCCCGGCACGATCGACGAGCACCCGAACTGGCGCCAGCGCCTGCCTGTCGCGCTCGACAAGATCGCCTCGAAGGTTGATCTCACGGCCTTGAGAGCGGCGACGCGGGAACGTTCGCTGACCGGCGGAAGTTGAGCAGCCGGGGCTTCCCAGGCTCGTAAGACATTGACGCAGAGGATCGAGGACTATGCGCTGATCGGCGACTGCGAGACCGCGGCGCTGGTCGGGCGCAACGGCTCGATCGACTGGCTGTGCTGGCCGGCCTTCGATTCCGA
Source organism: Bradyrhizobium sacchari (assembly GCF_002068095.1). Classification (GTDB taxonomy): domain Bacteria; phylum Pseudomonadota; class Alphaproteobacteria; order Rhizobiales; family Xanthobacteraceae; genus Bradyrhizobium; species Bradyrhizobium sacchari. Next base: position 92,622 of record NZ_LWIG01000002.1, read on the forward strand.
CGCCTGCTTTGCCGCCATCCTCGGCACGCACAGGAACGGCCGCTGGCTGGTCGCGCCCGCCGAGGATGTCACAGCGACCTCGCGCCGCTATCTCGGCGATACCCTCATCCTCGAAACGCGGTTTGAGACCAAAAGCGGCACCGTTGCGCTGATCGATTTCATGCCGCCGCGCGGCAAGGCGTCCGACATCGTGCGTCTGGTCCGCGGCGTCAGCGGTACCGTAAAGATGCGGATGGAGCTTGTCATCCGCTTCGGCTTCGGCGTGGACATTCCCTGGGTGCGACGGATCGACCATTCGCTGCTCGCGATTTGCGGCCAGGACATGACGGTGCTCCGCACGCCGGTTGAAACGCGCGGCGAGGATCTGACCACGGTGTCAGACTTCGAGGTGAGGGCGGGCGAGAGTATCCCCTTCGTGCTGACCTATGGGCCCTCGCACCTCGATCCCCCCGAGCCGATCGACCCGGAGGTCGCGCTTCAGGAGACCGAAACGTTCTGGAAGGATTGGTGCCGCCAATGCACCCGCAATGGCGATTATCATGATCTGATCGTGCGCTCCCTGATCACGCTGAAGGCGCTGACCTTCGGCCCCACCGGCGGCATCGTCGCCGCACCCACGACGTCGTTGCCGGAAAAGCTCGGCGGCAGCAGGAACTGGGATTACCGCTTCTGCTGGCTGCGCGATGCCACTTTCACACTGCTGGCGCTGATGAACTCGGGCTACACCGAGGAAGCCTCCGCCTGGCACAATTGGCTGCTCCGCGCCGCCGCAGGCTCGCCGTCGAACATGCAGATCATGTACGGCATCTGGGGCCAGCGGCGGCTCCTGGAATGGGAGGCGGGCTGGCTCGCCGGCTACGAGGGCGCGCAGCCGGTGCGTATCGGCAATGCCGCGCATGCGCAGCTCCAGCTCGACGTCTATGGCGAGCTGATCGACGCCTTCCACCAGTCGCGCATGGCCAGGCTGAAGCTCGACGAGGAGAGCTGGGCACTGGAATGCGCGGTGCTCAACCATCTCGCCGAGGTCTGGGACCGGCCCGACCACGGCATCTGGGAACGGCGCGGGCAGCCCCGGCACTACGTGTTCTCGAAGGTCATGACCTGGGTCGCCTTCGACCGCGGCATCAAGAGCGCCGAGACCTTTGGCTTCAAGGCGCCGCTGTTGCATTGGTGCACCTTGCGCGAAGCCATTCATCGCGACGTCTGCAACAACGGTTTCGATGCGGAGGAGAACGCCTTCGTCGAGTCCTATGGCGCAAAGTTGCTCGATGCCAGCGTGCTGCTGCTGCCCGCCGTCGGCTTCCTGCCGGCGGAGGACCCGCGTATTAGCGGCACCATCGCGGCTGTCGAGAGATGCCTGATGCGCGACGGTTTCGTATTGCGGCACGATCCGCGCGAGCTGGCCGCGGGCCAGCCACCGCTCGAAGGGGCGTTCCTGGCCTGCACCCTGTGGCTCGCCGATGCCTGTGTGCTGTCGGGCGATCTCGACAAGGCGCAGGTCTTGTTCGATCGCGTGGTCGGCGTTGCGAACGATGTCGGGCTACTCGCCGAGGAATACGACTCCGTGGCCCGCCGCCAGACCGGCAACTTCCCGCAGGCGCTGACCCACATCGCGCTGGTCAACACCGCGCATAACCTGTCGGCGGCAAGGCAGAAGAGCGAGAAGCCGGCGATGCAGCGGTCGAAGCAGTAGCAAGAGCCGTCAGGCTCTTTTGCCTCCACGAGGACGGTGCACTCCCTCTCCCGCTTGCGGGGGAGGGTTGGGGTGGGGGTGTCTCCGCTGGGCGAGAACCCCCAAGAGGAGAGAACCCTCACCCGCCGCTACGCGGCGACCTCTCCCGCAAGCGGGAGAGGTGACACAACTGGCAGCCCGTCTAGCCCACCCCATTCCGCTTCAAGATCATCTCCATCGCCTCGGCAAAGCCGTCCTGCTCGTTGCTTGCGGTGACGTGGGTGGCTTCGTCCTTGACGTTGTCGGCGGCGTTGCCCATGGCGATCGAGGTGCCGCTGACGCGGAACATGGCGAGGTCGTTCTGCATGTCGCCGATGGTGGCGACCGCGTCGGTCGAGATGCCGAGGCGCTTGGCCATGGCCTCGACGAACGTGCCCTTGTTGAAGCCGGGCGGGGTGATGTCGAGATAATAGGTCTGCGAGCGCACCGCGGTGGCCTCGCTGCCGAGCGCCTCCTGCATCGCTTTTTCGCAACGCTCCAGGCCCGCGGCATCGGCGCTGGCGCCGACGATCTTGCAGGCGCTGGCGAGGTACGGCGAGAAATCAGTGATGATGGTCGGGTCGGAGCGGATCGTATGCTGCTCGTGCGCGACGTATTTGCCGCTTGGATTGTCGATCAGCCATTTGTCGGTGGTGAACAGCCAGATGTCGGCGCCGAACTCCCGTAGGATCTTTAGCGACCGCTCGGCAGCGCCCGGCGGAATCAGGTGCTGCTCGACCGGCCTCATCTCGGTATCGACGATCGAGGAGCCGTTGAACGGGCCGACCGGCAGCCACAGCGCCAGCGGCTCGATCAGGAAGCGCATGCCGATCGCCGGGCGGCTGGAGGTGATGGTGAAGCCGACGCCGGCCTGGTGCAGCCGCTGCACCGCGCTCCGCGCACGCTCGGTCAGCGTCTTGTCCTTGGTCAGCAGCGTGCCGTCGACGTCGGAGACCACGAGTGAGATTTGCGTCATGGCAGAACCTTGGATATTGCCCCGCCGAGCTTCAATTGCCGCACGATGCCGTCCACGATTGCCTCGACAGTCTCGTCGATCGAGACGGTGAGGACGTGCTCGCCCGCCTCCGGCGGCTCCAGCGTGTCGAACTGGCTCGTCAGCAGCCCGGGCGGCATGAAATGGCCCTTGCGCTGCGCGAGCCGCTCGGCGATCAGCTCTTTCGTCCCCTTCAGGAACACGAAGCGGACGTCACTGCGTCCGCGCAGCAGCACGTCACGATAGGTGTGCTTCAGCGCCGAGCAGGCGATGATGACGTGCTCGCCGCGTCCGCACACCCGCTCGATCTCGTCGGCGATGGCGTTGAGCCAGGGCCAGCGATCCTCGTCGGTGAGGGGATGGCCGGCCCGCATCTTCTCGACATTGCTGGCGGGGTGGAAGCTGTCGCCGTCCTCGAAGCGCCAGCCGAGCCGCTCGCCAAGTGCCCCCGCAACCGTGCTCTTGCCCGAACCCGACACGCCCATCACGATCAACGCACAAGGTGCTTCAACGCGGCCCACGAATTTCCTCCGGAAGCGCGGCCCTGTCGACCAGCCAGACGGTCTCACCATTCGAGCGCGCGCGTAAGGCCGGCAGATTCTCGCCATTGAGGAGGCGCGTCAAGATCGGCTGCTTGTCGTGCCCGGCAATCTGAAACAGCATTTCGCGGCAGGAGGCCAGAGCGGGCAGGGTGAGCGAGACCCGCGGCACGAAGGGTGCGACGTTGGCCTTGGGAACGCCGACGACCCAGTGCCGAGCCTCCTCGATCTCGGGGTACCCGGGAAACAGCGAGGCGGTGTGGCCATCCGGGCCTGCGCCCATCAGGACGAGGTCGAACAGCGGCCGCGCCGGATCGAGCCGGTCTGCGCCGTAGAAGGCCTGCAGCTCGCGCGCATAGGCCTGCGCACCGGCATCGGGATTTTCGGTCGTGGTCGGGATCGGGTGGATATGGCCGGCAGGCGCATTGCGATCAAGAAATGTCGCCCGGGCCACCGCCATGTTGTTGAGAGGATCGTTCGGTGGCACGAAGCGCTCGTCACCGATGAACCAATGCACGCGGTCCCACGGGATTCTGCCGCGCCAGGCATCGCTGCCGAGCAATTGATAGAGCTTCTTCGGGCTCGAGCCGCCGGTCAGGCAGATCGCGAGCCGCCCGGGATTGGCGCCGACCCGCGCCATCACCCGCTCGGCCGCGGCCTGCGCCAGCGCCTCGGCATCGGCCGCGACGATCAGCTTCCGCTGCCCGTCCGCCATCACGTAGATTTCCGCCAGCTTCGTCCGTCGCGCCGGAGCAGCTCGTCGGCGCAGGCCGGGCCGTCGCTGCCGGCTTCATAGGTCTCGATGCCGTTGGTGCCCGCGCTCTTCCAGGCATCCAGGAACGGCTGCACCGCCTGCCAGCCGGCCTCGATGCCGTCGGCGCGCTGGAACAGGATGTTGTCGCCGATCATGCAGTCGTAGATCAGCGTTTCATAACCGGTCGAGGGATCGGCGCGGAAATAGTCGCCGTAGCGGAATTTCATCTCGACGCCGTCGATGGTGATGCTCGGCCCCGGGATTTTGGCGTTGAACTGCAGCTCGATCGTCTCGGTCGGCGCGATGCCGATGGTGAGGAAGTTCTGCGACAGGCGGTCGACGTCGGTGCCCGAAAACATCGACAGCGGAGCCTGCTTGAACTTGATCGCGACTTCGGTGCGCTTGTGACCCAGCGCTTTGCCCGTGCGCAGGTAGAAGGGGACGCCGGCCCAGCGCCAATTGTCGATCATCAGCTTGAGCGCGACGAAGGTCTCGGTGGTGCTGTCGGGCTTGACGTCCTCGGTCTTGCGATAGTCCGTGATCGCGTCGTCGCCGATGCGGCCGGCGAGATATTGCGCGCGCACCGAATTCCTCAGCGCCTCCTCCCGGCTCGGCTGCTGGATCGATGTGAGCACGTCGGCCTTCTCGGAGCGGACGGAATGTGCGTCGAAACGCGCAGGGGGCTCCATCGCCACCAGCGACATCAGCTGGAACAGATGGTTCGGCACCATGTCGCGCAGCGCGCCGGTGGCATCGTAGAAGCCGCCGCGATGGCCGACGCCGAGCTTCTCCTCCACCGTGATCTGGATGTGGTCGATGTGGTTGCGATTCCAGATCGGCTCGAACATGCCATTGGCAAAGCGCAGCACCAGGATGTTCTGCACCGTCTCCTTGCCGAGATAATGATCGATCCGGTAGATCTGGTGCTCGTCCATGATCTTCAGCAGCTCGGCATTCAGCGCCTTGGCCGATGCGAGGTCGGTGCCGAACGGCTTTTCGATCACGAGCCGTCGCCAGGCACCGTTCTCCTTCGTCATGCCGGTGCGGCCGAGCTCGCGCGCGGTCGGCGCGAACGCGGCGGGCGGCGTTGCCAGATAGAACAGCCGGTTGCCGCCGGTGTCCTGCGCGCATTCCAGCGAATCCAGATGCTCGCGCAGGCGGTCGAAGGAGGGCGGATCCTTCGGATCGGCCTCGACGAAGGTCACGCATTCCAGCAGCCTCGTGGCGATGTCGTCATCCACCGGCCGCGTCGCGAACTGGCGCAGGCCCTTCAGCAGGCTGTTGCGCAGTTCGTCATCCGACTGGCTTCTCCGGGCCACGCCGACGACGCAGAACTTTTCCGGCAGCAGATGCTCGGCCGCCAGATTGTAGAGCGATGGCATCACGAGACGATGGGTGAGGTCGCCCGTGACACCAAAGATGACGAAGGCGCAATTTTCCGGCTTGCGCTTGGCTTGCGGGTCTTTTGTCACGAACTGTCGGCCTTCGCTCTGTTGCTCGTTGCGTCAGGTCTTACTTCGGCTTCGAAGCGCCCGGCTGCTTCGGCTCCTTGTGGCCGCCGAAACCCGCGCGCATCGCGGAGAGAATTTTTTCGGCAAAGGTGTGTTCCTTGCGGGAACGGAAACGTGTGTAGAGCGCCGCTGTCAAGACTTCGGCCGGCACGGCCTCGTCGATCGCGGCATTCACGGTCCAGCGTCCTTCCCCGGAATCCTCCACGAAGCCGGAATATTCCGTCAGTTGCGGGCTGTCGGCGAGCGCCGTCGCGGTGAGGTCGAGCAGCCAGGACGGAATCACGCTGCCGCGCCGCCACACCTCGGCGATGTCGGCGAGATCGAAGTCGTAGCGGTGATCTGCCGGCAGGGCGTCGATATTGGCGTTCTTGAGGATGTCGAAGCCTTCGGCATAGGCCTGCATCAAGCCGTATTCGATCCCGTTGTGGATCATCTTGACGAAGTGCCCGGCGCCGACGGGGCCGGCATGGATGTAACCCTGCTCGATGCGGGGATCGCGTCCTTCGCGTCCCTCTGTGCGCGGAATGTCGCCGGCGCCGGGCGCCAGCGCGGCGAAGATCGGATCGAGCCGGTCCACCACCTGCTTCTCGCCGCCGATCATCATGCAATAGCCGCGGTCGAGTCCCCAGACGCCGCCTGACGTGCCGACGTCGACATAGTGGATGCCGCGCGCCTTCAGCGCCTTGCCGCGGCGGACGTCGTCCTGCCAGAAGGTGTTGCCGCCGTCGATGATGACGTCGCCCTCCTGCATCACGCCCGCGATCGTGTCGATCGTCGTCTCGGTGATGTGTCCGGCAGGCAGCATCACCCAGGCCGTGCGCGGCCGCTCGAGCTTCGCGATGAACTCTTCCAGCGTTGCCGAGCCCACCGCGCCGTCTGCGGCAAGGCCAGCGACGGCCTTGGCCTCCTTGTCGTAGACCACGGTCGAATGGCCGTGGCGCATCAGGCGGCGAACGATGTTGCCGCCCATCCGGCCGAGGCCGATCATGCCGAGTTGCATGTGAGAGATTCCTCTAATTCAGTGCGTCGTTGAGCGCCGCGTTGAGCGCGGCGAGACCTTTCTTGAGCCCGCCCTTCAGGTGGACCCGCAATGCGCGCCGGCCGCGCTCGGTGAGTACGTCGAAATCGCCGCGCGCCTGCGCCGCCTTGATCACGCCGAAGCTCGCCTTCTGGCCCGGCACGGCCAGGTCCTTGGCATCGTCGGCCGTGATCTGGAGGAACACGCCGCTGTCGGGGCCGCCCTTGTAGGCCTGTCCCGTCGAGTGCAGGAAGCGCGGGCCGAATTCGGCGCAGGTCGCGACATGCCGCTTCTCGCGCACCTCCAGTCGCATCGCCTGGAGCGCATCGATGGTGGCCTTGTCACGTGCGATGTAGCCGAGCAGGGCGACGTAATCACCCTCGCTGGATCGCGACAGATGCGCCTTCAGCCAGGAGGTGAGGTCGCCATTTGCGCCGGCGGCGCGGAGCGCGGCGGCGTTGGCCTCGTCGGTGAAGAGATCGGCTTCCTTGGTGCTGACCACCGGCTCTTCTGCCGGCAGCGCGCCGGTTTTCTCGAACGAGGCGGTGAGCTCACGGGTCTTGATCTTGGCAGCTTCCACGTCCGGCTGGTCGAACGGGTTGATGCCGAGAATCGAGCCCGCCACGGCCGTGGCCATCTCGAAGCGGAAGAACTCCTGGCCGAGATGCTCGATCGACTTCATGACGATGCGCACGACCGGATGGCCGGCTGCTTCGATCGCGGCAAGCTGCGGGTCGTGTGCAGCGTCGGCTTCGCCTTCGATGCGGATGTCGATGAAGAAGCGGTCGTTGCCGTAGACCGAGGGATCGCCCAGCGGCTCGCCGTCGATCGGTATCAGGCCCTTGCCCTCCTTACCGGTCGATTCCGCGATCAGCTGCTCGGCCCAGGCGCCGAAATCGGCGATCTTCTTCGAGGACAGGATTGTCACCTTGTCGCGGCCTTCGAGCGCGGCCAATCCCATGGCAAGGCCGAGCTGCACGCCAGGGTTTTCGGACGGCGGCACGTCCGGTCCGCAGGAGCGGGCCATCGACAGCGCGTGCCTGACGAAGGTCTTGACGTCGATACCGGCGGTTGCCGCCGGCACCAGGCCGAACGGCGAGAGCACCGAATAGCGTCCGCCGATCGAGGGCTCGCCATGGAAGATGCGGGCATAGTTCAGCTTCTTCGCCGCCTTCTCCAGCGACGAGCCCGGATCGGTCACCGCGATGAAGCGATGGCCGGTCTTCACCTTGGGGCCGACCGCCTGCGCGACGCGCTCGTGGAAATAGTCCTTCATCGCGTTCGGCTCGGTGGTGCCACCGGACTTGCTGGAGACGATGAAGACGGTGCTGGCGATGTCGATCTTGTCTTCCATCGCCCGCACCTGCGCGGGATCGGTGGAGTCAAGCACGTGCAGCTTCGGGAAGCCCGGCTTCTTGCCAAAGGTCTCGGCCAGAACCTCGGGTCCGAGGCTCGATCCGCCCATGCCGAGCACCACGGCGTCGGAGAATTTCTGGCCCTTCACGCGGCCCGCATAGTCCTCGTAGTCGGCGACATCGGCCTTGGCCGCGCTGTCGAGCCAGCCGAGCCATTTGTCCTCGTCGGTGCCGGTCCAGATCGATTTGTCGCGCTGCCAGAGCCTGCGGATTTTTGCGGCCGCGCGCCACTCCTCGGTGCTCTTGGCCACGGCCTTGCCGAGCCCGTCGCCCAGCGAAAGCTGCTGGCGGTCGAGCGCCGGCCCGAGCACGGTGGCGCGCTTGTGCGCGACCGCGCCGTAGAGCTTGTCGGCGGCGTCGGCAAACAGCTTGACGCCGTCCTTGACGAGCTCCTCGGTGATAGCTTCCAGCGAGATGCCGGAGCGCTCCAGCTCGTCCAGCACGCGCCTTGCGTCCTCGACATTCTCTTCCAGGCTGTCGCGCGGCTTGCCGTGGTCGCGGAATGCATCCAGCGTCGCGGGCGGCACGGTGTTGATGGTGTCGGGGCCGATCAGCTCCTCGACGTAAAGGACGTCGCTGTAGTCCTTGTTCTTGGTGCCGGTGGAGGCCCACAGCATGCGCTGCGGCTTGGCGCCCTTGGCGGCGAGCTTCTCCCAGCGGGGGCCTGCGAACAGGCGCTTGTAATCCTGATAGGCGACCTTGGCGTTGGCGATCGCGACCTTGCCCTTCAGCGCGGCGAGCCGCTCCTTCTCGGACGGATCGTTGGCGCGCGCGATCTTCTCGTCGAGCTGCTTGTCGACGACCGAGTCGATGCGGCTGACGAAGAAGCTCGCGACGCTGGCGACATGCGATGGATCGCCGCCGCCGGCGACGTATTTCTCGAGACCCGCCAGATAGGCCTCGGCAACCTCGAGATAGACCGCCTTGGAGAACAGCAGCGTGATGTTGATGCTGATGCCGTCGCCGATCAGCGTCTCGATCGCCGGCAGGCCTTCCGGCGTCGCCGGCACCTTCACCATCAGGTTCTTGCGACCAACGTCCTTCCACAGCCGCCGCGCTTCAGCCACGGTACCGGCGGTGTCCATCGCCAGATAGGGCGACACTTCCAGGCTGACATAGCCGTCGCCGCCCTCGAGGCGGTCATAGACCGGTCGCAGCACGTCGGCGGCATTCTGGATGTCCTCGATCGCGACGGCCTCGAACAAATCGGCCACGGTCCGGTCGCCGCGCTTCAGCGCCTTGCCGATCGGGGCGTCGTATTCGTCCGAGCTGCCGATCGCCTTCTCGAAGATCGAGGGGTTGGAGGTGACGCCCTTGACGCCGTCGGTGTCGATCAGCCGCTTCAGGTCGCCCTTGGCGATGAAGCCGCGGGCCAGGAAGTCCAGCCAGACGGCTTGTCCGTGCTTTTCCAGTTCTTTGACGGGATTCATGATGCTTATTTATCTCCAAGCCTGCGGGCGAGGGGTTTCCGCGCCGGTCCTGACGCGCTATCCTCTAGCTTACATGCTCCCGGGAGGGAACCAATCAAGGGCGTGCGAGTCATACCCTCCGGTGTAACTCTGCCGCGATCATGGCGATCCAGGCGGCAGCGGCTGTGTTGTGTAAAAATCTGCTTGACCGGAAGAGGTGCGGCCGAGGTTTCCTTGCGCTCTTTGCGTAACGGCTATCGGCCGCCGCACCGCGGGTCGTCAGCTGCTTCCGGTCCGACCGAATCCTTGCTGGCCCGGTCGCGGATGGCGAAGCTGGGGGAATACATGCACCCGCATCCTGACGGCTCTTCGCTCGCCATCTTCGAAAGCCCGCAATCGATCCTGCGGACCGTGGCGTCGGACGATCTCGAAATCCCCATGCGCGACACGTTTGCGGCTGCTGGTCGCGGTGGGCGTTGCGATGATGAATTTCTCCTTTTGGAGTCGATTGCCGGGATTTCGACCGAGCCGCGCCGCGGGCACAGGATGATCGCGCTGGCGCCGACACCGGCCTTGCGGCGATAGCTCTCTTGCGTCGGGACCCGGCTGCGAGAGACATCGCGCGGCGTGCAGGACGATCGCATCCTCATTCGCCCGACGGACAGGCGACCGATTTTGAGACATTGCGGCGGAGCGCGATCAAGGCATGCGAGACTCAGAGGCACAAGGCTTGGCCGTACAAGCGTCATAAAGCTGCCGCCGCCAGGCGCCTATGCTGCACCGCCGGATGATCTGATCCCCGGTAATGCCCGGATGTTGCGGCCGAGTGACATTTTCTGGAAATGAGCGAAGATATACATAGATTCGCATAAATAACAGGCAGGTGCCTGTTCGTAACTCACCCGGTTGCCTACGTTGTGCGTTGCGTGGAGTCGGCCCCCGGGTGTCCAATGATCGTCATGTGCTCACGCTGATTCGAAACGGCCTGAGGAACGGTCCGGCAACTGCTTTCGTTTCAGCTTGTAGCGGAACTCACGCGGAGAGGGATCATGTACAACGATTCTCTATTCAACGCTTTCGCTCGGTCGTTCGAGGCGAGAAGCCAGCACGACATGTCGATGGCGGAATATCTGGAATCGTGTCGAAGCGATCCCATGAAATACGCCAACGCGGCCGAACGACTGCTAGCAGCGATCGGCGATCCGCAGACGATTGACACGGCCAAGGACCCACGCCTTGGCCGTATTTTTTTGAACCGCACCATCCGCACCTATCCGGCCTTCGCCGGCTTCTACGGCATGGAAGAAACCATCGAGCGCATCGTCGGTTTCTTCCGGCACGCGGCCCAGGGTCTCGAAGAACGCAAGCAGATCCTGTATCTGCTGGGTCCGGTCGGCGGCGGCAAATCCTCGCTCGCGGAGCGGCTGAAGTCGCTGATGGAAGTGCAGCCGATCTACGTGCTCAAGGCCGGCGATGAACTCTCACCCGTGTTCGAAAGCCCGCTCAGCCTGTTCGATCCCGATCATCTCGGGCCGATGCTGGAGGAGAAATACGGCATTCCGCGTCGTCGTCTCACCGGCCTGATGAGCCCGTGGTGCTACAAGCGGCTGGAAGCCTTCGGCGGCGACATCTCGCAATTCCGCGTCGCCAAGATCCAGCCGTCGCGGCTGCGCCAGATCGCGGTCTCCAAGACCGAGCCGGGTGACGAGAACAACCAGGACATCTCCTCACTGGTCGGCAAGGTCGATATCCGCAAGCTCGAGACCTACGCGCAGAACGATCCCGACGCCTACAGCTATTCCGGCGGACTCAATCGTGCGAACCAGGGCATCCTTGAATTCGTCGAGATGTTCAAGGCACCGATCAAGATGCTGCACCCGCTGCTCACCGCAACGCAGGAGGGCAACTACATCGGCACCGAGAACATCGGCGCAATCCCGTTCACCGGCGTCATCCTCGCGCATTCCAACGAGGCGGAGTGGGCGAGCTTCAAGGCCAACAAGAACAACGAGGCCTTCATCGACCGCATCTGCGTGATCAAGGTGCCTTACTGCCTGCGGGTCACCGAAGAGCAGAAGATCTACGAGAAGCTGATTCAGGGCTCCGAGCTCGCGTCCGCGCCGTGCGCGCCCTCGACGCTGGAGACGCTGGCGCGGTTCTCGGTGATGTCGCGCCTGCGCAAGCACGAGAATTCCACGGTGTTTGCCAAGATGCGGGTTTACGACGGCGAAAGCCTGAAGGAATCCGATCCCAAGGCGCGCAGCGTCCAGGAATACCGCGATGCCGCCGGCGTCGACGAAGGCATGGATGGCGTCTCCACCCGCTTTGCCTTCAAGATCCTGGCCGCGACCTTCAACCACGATCCGCAGGAGGTCGCCGCCGACGCCGTGCATCTGATGTACGCGCTGGAGCAGTCGATCCGCAGGGAGCAGCTGCCCGAGGAAGTCGAGAAGCGCTACCTCGAATTCATCAAGGCGGAACTGGCGCCGCGCTACGCCGAGTTCATCGGTAACGAGATCCAGAAGGCTTATCTCGAATCCTACTCGGATTACGGCCAGAACTTGTTCGACCGCTACGTCGACTACGCCGACGCCTGGATCGAGGATCAGGACTTCAAGGACCCCGACACCGGCCAGCTGCTGGATCGCGAATTGTTGAACCAGGAACTGACCAAAATCGAGAAGCCGGCCGGCATTGCCAACCCCAAGGACTTCCGCAACGAGGTCGTCAAATTCTCGTTACGGTCGCGGGCCCAGAACGGCGGCAAGAATCCGACCTGGACATCCTACGAGAAGATTCGCGACGTGATCGAAAAGCGGATATTCTCCCAGGTCGAGGACCTGCTTCCGGTCATCTCCTTCGGGTCGAAGAAGGACGGCGAGACGGAGAAGAAGCACGGCGAGTTCGTCGCACGCATGGTGGAGCGCGGCTACACCGAGCGTCAGGTTCGCCGGCTCGTCGAATGGTACATGCGCGTGAAGCAGGCCGGTTGAGGCGGATGGGAAAGTGGCCATTCACATTATTGACAGGCGCCTGAACCCAGGCGGCAAGAGTCTTGAGAACCGGCAGCGGTTCTTGCGTCGGGCCAAATCCCTGGTGCAGGGCGCCGTCAAGAAGACCTCGCAGGAACGCGACATCAAGGACGTCCTGGAGGGTGGTGAGGTCACGATCCCGCTCGACGGGATGCACGAGCCGCGTTTCCGCCGCGAAGGCGGGACGCGGGACATGGTGCTGCCCGGGAACAAGAAATTCATCGAGGGCGACTATCTGCAGCGCTCCGGCCAGGGCAGCGCCAAGGACTCCGGTCCCGGCGAAGGCGACAGCGAGGACGCCTTCCGCTTCGTCCTGTCCCGCGACGAGTTCGTCGATCTCTTCCTCGACGACCTCGAGCTGCCGGATCTTGCCAAGCGCAAGATCGCGCAGACCGAGAGCGAGGGCATCCAGCGTGCCGGCTACACCACGTCGGGCTCGCCCGCCAACATCTCGGTGAGCCGCACGGTGAAACTCGCGCTGGCGCGCCGCATCGCGCTCAAGCGTCCCCGCAAGGAGGAGATCGAGGAGCTGGAGGCGGCGATTGCCGCCTGCACGGACGAGGACGAGCGGGTTGAGCTCGTCGCCCAGCTCGACGCACTGAAGGCGAAATCCAAGCGCATTCCCTTCATCGATCCGCTCGACATCCGCTACCGCCGCTTCGAGATGGTGCCGAAGCCCGTCGCACAGGCCGTGATGTTCTGCCTGATGGACGTCTCGGGCTCGATGTCCGAGCACATGAAGGATCTCGCCAAGCGCTTCTACATGCTGCTCTACGTGTTCCTGAAGCGGCGCTACAAGCATGTCGAGATCGTCTTCATCCGGCACACCGACCGCGCCGAGGAGGTGGACGAGCAGACCTTCTTCTACGGCCCGGCCTCGGGCGGCACGCTGGTCTCCAGCGCGCTGCAGGCAATGCACGAGATCGTGCGCGAGCGCTTCAATCCGTCGGACTGGAACATCTACGCCGCCCAGGCCTCCGACGGCGACAATTCCTATTCCGACGGCGAGCTCACCGGGCTGCTGCTGACCGACAAGATCCTGCCGGTCTGCCAGTTCTTCGCCTATCTCGAGGTTGGGGAATCCGGCGGCAGCGCCTTCGATCTCTCCGACTCCTCGCTCTGGACCCTCTACGAGCGCCTGCGCAACAGCGGCGCACCGCTCTCGATGCGCAAGGTCTCCGAGCGCAGCGAGATCTTCCCGGTGTTCCACGACCTGTTCCAGCGCCGCGAAACTGCTCAGGAGAAAGCCGCTCCATGACTGAACGTTTGTTCGAAGGCGCGGATTGGGATTTTCGCACCTTGCAGCGCATCACCGATGCCTGCGAGGAGGTTGCGTTGAAGGATCTCGGGCTCGACGTCTATCCGAACCAGATCGAGGTCATCACCGCCGAGCAGATGCTGGACGCCTACTCCTCGGTCGGCATGCCCCTGTTCTACAAGCACTGGTCCTTCGGCAAGCATTTCGCCTTCCACGAGGCCTCCTACCGCAAGGGCCTGATGGGCCTCGCCTATGAGATCGTGATCAACTCCTCGCCCTGCATCTCCTATCTCATGGAGGAGAACACGGCGACGATGCAGACGCTGGTGATCGCGCACGCCGCCTTCGGCCACAATCACTTCTTCAAGAACAACTATCTGTTCAAGCAGTGGACCGACGCCGACGGCATCCTGGACTATCTCGATTTCGCCAAGAACTACGTCATGCAATGCGAGGAGCGCTACGGCCGCACCGAGGTCGAACGCACCCTCGACGCCGCGCATGCGCTGATGTCGCACGGCATTGATCGCTATCCCGGCAAGAAGAAGCTTGACCTGCGCGCCGAGGAGAAGCGGGCGGGGCGCAGGCGCCAGCACGAGGAGGAGGTCTTCAACGACCTCTGGCGCACCGTGCCGGCAGGCAAGAGCAAGAGCCGTTCGACGCTCAGCATCGAGCGCCGCCGTAAGCTGCTCGGCCTGCCGCAGGAGAACCTGCTTTATTTCCTGGAGAAGAGCGCGCCGCGGCTGGCGCCCTGGCAGCGCGAGCTCCTGCGCATCGTCCGCCATATCGCGCAATATTTCTATCCGCAGAGCCAGACCAAGGTGATGAACGAGGGGACGGCGACCTACGTCCACTATCGCATCATGACCCAGCTGCATCAGCAGGGCCGCATCACCGACGGCAACTTCCTCGAATTCCTGGGCTCGCACACCAACGTGGTGTTCCAGCCCGAATTCGACGATCCCCGCTTCTCGGGCTTCAATCCCTATGCGCTCGGCTTCGCGGTGATGCAGGACATCGAGCGCATCGTCACCAGTCCGGAGGACGAGGACCGCGAGTGGTTCCCCGACATCGCCGGCAAGAACGACGTCATGGGCGTGCTGCGCGACGTCTGGGCCAACTACCGCGACGAGAGCTTCATCGGTCAGTTCCTGAGCCCCAGGCTGATGCGGCACTTCCGCATGTTCCATCTCCACGACGATCCCGAGGAGCGCGCGGGAATCCGCGTCGATGCCATCCACGACGAGCGCGGCTTCCGCCGCGTGCGGCGCGAATTGGCGCGGCAGCACGATGTCGGCTATATCGACGCCAATATCGAGGTGGTCGACGTCGATCTCTCGGGCGACCGCCGGCTGATCCTGCACCACCACGTCATCAAGGGCTCGCAGCTCAACGAGACAGACGCCAAGCGCGTGCTGCAGCACCTGGCCGATCTCTGGACCTACGACGTCGCGCTGATCGAGGTCGACGCCAACGACAAGGTTTTGCGCGAATATGTCGTCAGCCCGCGCCCGATCCCGGCCGCGGTGGCCTGAGGGCGGCTGATTGCGCTTGGCGCTTGATGGTGAGTCTCTGCTTAGTGCGCCGACGAAGGTGCGTTCCCTCCCCCTTGTGGGGGAGGGCTAGGGAGAGGGGTAGCTCAGCAACAGGTGACAGTTGTTGACGATGCGCCGATGACGGTGCGCGACGGAAACAATCCCCGTGTGGCGCCCCCCTCCCTGACCCTCCCCCACAAGGGGGGAGGGAACGGAGAGAGCGTTGCCATCTAGCGCTTCGTCGGCTTCTTCCTGGATGCATTCAGCTCCACCGCCGCGCGGATCAGCGTCTTCAGCGCCTTCTCGTTGATTGTCTCGCCCTCGCGAATATCGATCGCGCGGCGCACATTGCCCTCGAGGCTGGAGTTGAACAGGCCGGTCGGATCCGCCAGCGCCGCACCCTTGGCAAAAGTCAGCTTCACCACTTCCTTGTAGGTCTCGCCGGTGCAGATGATGCCGTCATGCTCCCAGACGGGAACGCCGCGCCATTTCCATTCCTCGACCACGTCGGGATCGGCCTGCTTGATCAGGCCGCGGACCCGCGCCAGCATCTCGCCGCGCCAGTCGCCGAGCTCCCTGATCCTGCCGTCGATCAGTTTGGAGGGCGAGGCACCCTCCGTCTTCGTCGCGCTGCTCTTCTTTGCTGTCACCGCCTTCTTCATGATCACGCCTCTTGCCGCGCGCCGTCGCGGCGGCCGACATAGGGCAGCGCGAACAAGTAGAGCCCGGTCGCGAGCAGCGGGATCAGCGGGACGAGCGCCAGGAAGCCGATCCAGACGGCCTGCACCTGCATGATCATGGCGACGATGTTGGCGATGACCGCAACCGTGAATGCCATCGACAGCCAGCGATGAATCTGCCGAATCCACATGTTCGTGCTCATTGGGACCTCCTTTGGGAATGATCGGAAGAGAGACGGCGGCGGGCTAGACTGTCCGCGCCAGCAGCTCATCGAGCTTGTTGAAGAACTGCTTCCAGCCCGCATACGCGCCGCCATAGGCCTGCTTCTGTGTCGGGCTGAAGCCGGCCTGCTCGACGCGCAGATGCGTGCCCGCGCCCGTCGGCGTCAGCGTGAACGTCACGACGCTTTTCAGGTCGAAGGCGGCGTCCTCATGCGAGAAATTCCAGGTATAGGCGAGCGACTTCTGCGGCTCGATGGTCAGCACCTCGCAATCCAGCACGCCGCCCCATTCGCCGCGCAGGTTGAAGCGATGGCCGACCTCGGGCTTGAAGTCGTTCTTCATCAGCCATTCCTCGATCAGATGCGGCTGCGTCAGCGCCCGCCACAGCCGCTCCGCCGGAAACGCAAACTCGCGCTCGACGACGACGGATCGTGTTTCGGTCATTGGTCCATCCTCTTCAGGAGATCATCGAGAGCGTCGAGCCGGTTCTGCCAGAAGCCGGCCATCTGGCTGGTCCAGTCGACCAGCGGATTGAGCGCGCCGGGCTGCGCGCTGTAATGCGTCTGGCGTCCCTCGTGCCGGTCGCGCACCAGGCCCGCCTGTTTCAGCGCGCCGAGATGTTTCGAGACCGCCGGCTGGGAAACGCCCGATCGCGCCGTCAATGCCCCGACCGTCTGCTCACCCTCCCGGCACAGCCGCTCGAAGATCGCCCGCCGGGTCGGATCGGCAAGCGTCCTGAACAGGACATCGTGAGCGGCGGACATGGGTAATCCATAACTTGGAAGTTATGGATAATTCATAACCGTAGAGTTATGGGTAAGTCAAGGGCTAGGGAGGGTAGTCGTTATGGCGCGCAACCCCCTCCACCGTCATTGCGAGGAGCCCTTGCGACGAAGCAATCCAGTCCGCCCCCGCGGAAGAAGGCTGGATTGCTTCGCTGCGCTCGCAATGACGGTGGAGAGAGAATGCCTTCCGCAACCCTAAGGCCGCAGATACAGATACCCCTGTGACTGCAGCTCGGCCAGGCGAACCACGCCGCCTTTCTCCGCGCTGACGAAGCCGGGCAAGAGATCCCTCAGCGTGACGTTCTGCGCCTTCATCGTGTTGCCGCAGGCGGCGAGCTCGACGCCGTCCTTGGAGAAATCGCCGACGCGCTTGCTGACATCGGGATTGGCCTGCGCCCAGTGAAACGCCTTCAGCGCCGGCCCGTGGATGACAAGCGCGATCGTCACGTGCTCGGGGCCACCGACGCCGTCGATGTGGTTCTGGATGTTGCCGAGCACGAAATTGACCTTATCGGCGTCGCTGAGGTGATAGACCACATTCAGCTTGTTCGACGGCGCGGCCTCGCTCGCAGCTTTCACACTGGAGGCGCCAAGCGCGGCGCCCGATGCCGAGATGGCGCTCCACAACATGTTCCTGCGGTTCATGACATCTCCCTAGCCTGACTTGCCAGACAGATATCACTTGTGCCGCAGCGCCGCGAGTTCCTTGCGGTCGGTCACGAGCGAAGCGCACTCGCCGTTGTCGACACGGTCGAGCCGAAAGATCCTGTCGTCGGCGCCGCCCACCAGCGACTGTTCGGCGTCGTCATCGGGCTTGTTGTTCTGCCAGACCCTGACCCGTTCGAGCCGCACGATCGCCGACTTGTCGTCCTTGGAGAGCGCAACGCCGATGCCGCCGCCCTCGCAGTCGACGCCGCAGCCGAAGCGAACCTCGTTGCCGCTGTCTTCGAACACGGCGTGGCTGCACGAACCGCTGGAATCGAAATCGCCGGAGCGGTGACGGTACTTGAAGCCCAGGCGGAAGGAATAGCCGAGGTCCTTGACCTCGCTATCGTATTCGGCCGACATCAACAGCTTCATCGAAGCGACCTTCTGCTTCGGGTGCCGCGCGAGGTGATCGGCATCGTAACGGCGGACGAAACAGGCATAAAGCTTCCTGCCGGGTGGACCGGCGAACACCCGCTCGCTGAAGGCCTCGGCCTCGGCCTTGGTGGCCTCGCGGATATGGACGTCGTCCTGTGCATGGGCGGCGCCGGCGAACGCGGCAAGGATCGTCGCAATGACAACAGCAAGCTTCATGATCGCACCGGGCGCGTGAACCGTCGTCCACCTGCGGGCCGACTGGCTGTTAGTCGCAGGCAGCGAACGGCGCGTTCAAGCGCACCGGCGGCACGCCTTGCGGGCAGCCTCGCGCAAGGTTCCCGCTTTAACAATTTGGAAGGAGGGGCCTTGGTAAGCCCCTGGTTGTTGCAAATGACTGGTGGCGGTCAAAATGTCCGTAAGTCAGAGCTTGCCCAACCTTGCGATCGGCTATTCCCTTCCGCGGCTGTTCAAGTTGCTGGCGGCCGGCCTGTTGGCGACGCTGCTGTGCGGCGCGCTCGCATTCAGCTGGCACTATGGCAAGGACATCGCCACGATCCAGATCGCGCTCAGCTATTTCGGCGTCGTGTTTTTCGGCCTGGCCACCTGCAGGACGCTCTGGACGTTGATCTCCGCCAGGGAGCCGGTCCTCTTCATCACCCGTATCGGCATTCGCGACACCAGGATCGCCGATGACACCATCTCGTGGAGATCTGTGAGGGACATCTCGATCTTTCGGTATCGCAGCCAGAGGATCGTCGTTCTTCAGGTCGATCCTCTTCTTGCCGAGCGGTTCGAAGGCAGCTTTCTGAAGCGCGTCTTGTCGCTGCTGAACAAGCCGATTGGCGCGGACGGCGTGCTCGTCACGGGCGGCCTGACCATGGACGGCGAAACGCTGTTCGAGACCTGCAAGCAATACTGGACGGCCGGACGGCTGGCCTATACGGGTCGCGCCGCAGCTGAGCCCGAGCCTGTCAGCTAGTCCAGGCCGCAGCCGGGCGGATCGCGCTGCTTTTACGAAACACCGCGTGTTGGCAGTCGCCGCGAGCGTGCCGCGCTCACCCCGCATACACGCGCCGAGCGGAGCGGGCGGACTGGTTCCATGGGCGGCCTTAGTCGAACCTCACGCCAGGAAGGTTCAATCGCCGCGAACCCTTCGTTTTTTGGGAACTCGATGCCGTCGACCATTCGACATTGTCCCCATTCGTCGATGTGATAGCCTTCACAGGCGATTGCTCTTGGCAGTCGTAGAGTGGGGCCGCCTCTCGTCGCGCGTGGAGTCCCCGCAATGGGCGAAATTCGCAACTTCAGATCCGGAAATCAGGACGAGCCGCCTCCACACGGCCCCATGCCTCGTCGTCTCGCGGCGATCATCGTCGGCGACATCGCTTCCTACAGTCGCATCATGCAGGCCGACGAGGAGGGAACGCATGTCCGCGTCAAGCGGATCGAGCGGGATATCATCCAGCCCAGCATCGTCGAGCACCATGGCACGCTGGTGAAGACGACGGGCGATGGCTTCATCGCCATCTTCGATAGCCCGGTCGAGGCCGTTCGATGCAGCATCGTCATCCAGCAGAATCTCATCGGCCGCAACGCCCCGCTTCCCAAGCATTCGCGGCTCGAATACCGGATTGGCGTCAATCTCGGCGACGTCATCGTGGAGCCGGATGACGTCTACGGCGACGGCGTCAACATCGCCACACGTATCGAAGGCATTGCCGAGCCCGGTCAGGTCTATATCTCGGGTGCGATCTACGAGCAGATCAAGCACAAGGTCGTATGCGGCTACGAGTCGCTCGGCGATCGCAAGGTCAAGAACATCACGGATCCCGTACGCGTCTATCGCGTGCTGCCGGACGCAGACGCAGTCGGCAGGACGCGTGGTCGGCGCGAGAGTGTCCTGCTCTTTCTTCTGATCACGGCATTGCTGGTGATTGCCGGCTACGTGCTTTGGTACGTGCTGGCGCAGCACCGCAGCCAGGTGGGGCAACAGGCTGCCGCTCCTCCGATCGCGGCGCCGTCGGCTTCGCCGATGCCGCAATCCGTTCCGTCGTTACCGAGCCCGCCGGTACCGGCGCCACAAGCCGCACCCGCGGCGTCGCCGTTGCCCACGACGGCGCCATCGCCCGCAGCATCGCCTTCACCATCCCCGGCATCCGCTCCATCGGTGACGGCGGTCCGAGAACCCGAGATGATCGCCATTCGCGGCGGCAGCTTCGCCATGGGAAGCAATGACGATCCGACGGAACGCCCGGTCCATCAGGTCGCGATCAAGCCGTTCTCGATCGGCAAATATCCGGTGACGGTGCAGGAGTGGAACGAATGCGCCGCTGCAAAGGCGTGCTCTTTCACGGCCACCGGCAAGGACGATGCGCCGGTCAGCAATGTGAGCTGGACCGATGCGCAACAATATGTAGCGTATCTCTCCAAGGCGACGAAGAAGCCGTACCGGCTTCCGAGCGAAGCCGAATGGGAGTATGCGGCGCGCGGCGGAACGCAGAGCAAGTATTGGTGGGGCGACAAGCTCCAGCCGGGCATGGCCGGCTGCAAGGATTGCGGCAGTCTCGGGGCCGAGCAGCCGGCGAAGGTCGGCAGCTTCAAGCCGAATCCGTTCGGGCTGTACGACATGGGCGGCGCGATCGACCAGTGGGTCGAGGATTGCTGGCACAAGAGCTATCAAGGGGCGCCCGGCGACGGCTCGGCATGGGCCGGCGGCGACTGCTCCTCGCATGTCCTGCGCTCGGGCTCCTGGAAGAACGATTCGCGATATGTGCGGCCGTCCAACCGTGATGGTTACGACACCAATGTCCGTTACCCCACGCATGGATTTCGGGTCGCGCTCAGTCCGTAGGTGCTGGAGTGGGTTTGATGAAGATCATTTTTTGCGCCGCATTGGCGGCGGCGATCGCATTGCCTCCGGGTACGGCCTACGCGCAGGGCAAGACCGCGCCCAAGGACGCCAAGCTCTATTTCATCAGCCCGCGTGACGGGCAGAAGGTTCGCGGCGGGTTCTGGGTCCGGTTCGGTCTGCGCAACATGGGCGTGACGCATGCCGGCGACGATTACCAGAACGCCGGCCATCATCATCTGCTGGTCGACGTCAACGAAGTCATCGATTCCAAGGAGCCGATCCCGCAGGACAAGTCGCACCTGCACTTCGGAGCCGGGCAGACCGAAACTATGCTCGAGCTCCCACCGGGGACTCACACGCTGCAACTGGTGCTCGGCGACGCCAAGCACTATCCGTTCGAACCACCCATCGTGTCCGAGAAGATCACCATCCGTGTCAGGCAACCGCTTGCCGCCAAGTGATCAGCGCAGGCTGGCGTTGATCTTGTCGAGCACCGCCGAGCCCGGGCACAGGGTGTCGGCTTCCAGCGTGTTGAGCGGGGTCTCGACCGTATTGAGATGCTCGTGCAAATCCTCGGCATCAGGATCGACATAGAGCAGGCCGGTGACGATCTGGCCCTTGGCGGCGTGCTTGGCGAGGAAGGTCTGGGCCCCCAGCCGGTCATGCGGATCGTAATCGGCGTCGATCTTGCGCAGCGCGATCTTGCTGCCGTCATGCTGCTCGACCACCTGCACCGTGCCCGGCGCGTAGTCGACCGCGATCGGATCGCGGCCGACCAGCACGTCGAGCCGGTTGACGGCGTCATTGTGTTCACGGACATAGTCAAAACTCTTGGTCGAGCCGGCGTGGTTGTTGAAGGCGATGCAGGGGCTGATGACGTCGATGAAGGATGCGCCCTTGTGGCCGATCGCGGCCGCGATCAGCGGCACCAGCTGGCCCTTGTCGCCGGAGAACGAGCGCGCGACGAAGGTTGCGCCCAGCTGCAGCGCGATGGCGACGAGGTCTATGGCGTTGTCGGTGTTGGTGACGCCCTTCTTGCTCTTCGAGCCGCGGTCGGCGGTGGCCGAGAACTGGCCCTTGGTCAGGCCGTAGACGCCGTTGTTCTCGACGATATAGGTCATGTTGACGCCGCGCCGGATCGAATGCGCGAACTGGCCGAATCCGATCGAGGCGGAATCCCCGTCGCCGGAGACGCCGAGATAGATCAAATCGCGATTGGCGAGGTTGGCGCCTGTGAGCACGCTTGGCATGCGGCCGTGCACGGAGTTGAAGCCGTGCGAATTGCCGAGGAAATAGTCGGGCGTCTTCGACGAGCAGCCGATGCCGGAGATCTTCGCCACCCGATGCGGCTCGATCGAGAGCTCGTAGCAGGCCTCGATGATCGAGGCCGTGATGGAATCGTGGCCGCAGCCGGCGCACAGCGTCGAGATCTTGCCCTCGTAGTCGCGATGCGTGTAGCCGAGCTCGTTCTTCTTCAGGCCCGGATGATGGAATTTCGGTTTTGCGATGTAGGTCATGACCGTTTCTCTCTGCTCCCTTACCGCAATCCGACGTCTCTTTGCACATGGCCGGGCTGTCGCAACCGCACTTCGTCATTGCGAGCGCAGCGAAGCAATCCAGAGTCTTTCCACGGAGGCAGTCTGGATTGCTTCGCGGAGCCTGTCATCGGGCCGCGCGTCGCGCGGACCCGTTGGCTCGCAATGACGATGTTGATGCGGTCTACAATCATGACACGGCCTTGCGGAGCGGGGTCACCTTGAGGTGATCCTGGTGGTCGCCAATGGCTTTTGCGATGAAACGGGCGGTGATCGGCGTGCCGTCGTAATGCACGATCGGAACGAGCCGGACCGGATCGATGCCGTTCTCGTTGACGATAAGCTGGCGGAGCTGGCTGTCGCGGTTCTGCTCGACGACGTAGACGAAGTCATGCTCGGCGAGGAAGCTCGCCACGCTCGAATGGAACGGGAAGGCGCGGATGCGCAGGCGATCGAGCTGATGCCCGCGCGCTTCCAGCAGTCCGATCGCCTCGTCCATCGCCGGCGAGGTCGAGCCGAAATAGATCACGCCATATTTGGTCGGCCGTTCCGCATTGGCCTGCAGCGGCCGCGGCACGAGGTCCTGCGCGGTCTCGAACTTGCGCACCAGGCGCTGCATGTTGTCAGCGTAGACGGTGCCTTCCTCGGAGTAGCGCGCGTAGCGATCACGCGAGGTGCCGCGGGTGAAATAGGAGCCCTTGGTCGGATGCGTGCCGGGGTAGGTGCGGTAGGGAATGCCGTCGCCGTCGACGTCCAGATAGCGGCCGAAGTCGCGGCCCTCTTCCAGCATCTCCGCCGTCATGATCTTGCCGCGGTCATATTGCCTTGCGTCATCCCATTTCAGCGGACGGCAGAGCCGGTGGTTCATGCCGATGTCGAGGTCGAGCATCAGGAAGATCGTGGTCTGCAGCCGCTCGGCGAGATCGAACGCTGCGGCCGCGAACTCGAAGGCTTCGGCCGGGTCTTCCGGGAACAGCAGCACATGCTTGGTGTCGCCATGGGAGGCGTAGGCGCAGGCGATGATGTCGCATTGCTGGGTGCGGGTCGGCATGCCCGTCGAGGGGCCGGCGCGCTGGATGTTCATGATCACCGCGGGAATCTCGGCAAAGTAGGAGAGGCCGATGAATTCCGTCATCAGCGAGATGCCCGGGCCCGAGGTCGCGGTGAAGGCGCGCGCGCCGTTCCAGGAGGCGCCGATAACGATACCGATGGAGGCGAGCTCGTCCTCGCCCTGCACGATCGCGTATTTCGCCTTGCCGGTCTCCGGATCGTGCCGGTACTTCTTGCAATGGGCGGTGAAGGCCTCCGCCACCGACGATGACGGCGTGATCGGATACCATGCGCACACGGTGGCGCCGCCATAGACGGCGCCGAGCGCGGCGGCGCTGTTGCCCTCGATGAAGATGCGGTCGCCGACCTTGTCGGACTTCTTCACCCTGAGCCCGATCGGGCATTTCAGGTTCTGCAAAGCCCAGTCGCGGCCGAGATGCAGCGCGTGGACGTTGGAGGAGAGCAGCTTCTCCTTGCCCTTGTACTGTTCGCCGATCAACTGCTCGATCAGCTTCGGATCCATGTCGAGCAACGCCGAGAGCGCGCCAAGATAGATGATGTTCTTGAACAGCTGGCGCTGGCGCGGATCGGTGTAGGTCGAGTTGGTGATCGCGGTCAGCGGCACGCCGATCACGGTGATGTCGTCGCGGAATTTGGTCGACGGCATCGGCTTGGTGGAATCGTAGAACAGATAGCCGCCGGGCTCGATGCCGGCGACGTCCTTGTCCCAGGTCTGCGGGTTCATCGCCACCATCATGTCGACGCCGCCGCGGGCGCCGAGATGGCCGGCTTCCGTCACGCGCACCTCGTACCAGGTCGGCAGGCCCTGGATGTTGGAGGGGAAAATGTTGCGCGGGGACACCGGCACGCCATGGCGCAGGATCGCGCGCGCGAACATCTCGTTGGCGCTGGCCGAGCCCGAGCCGTTGACGTTGGCGAAACGGACGACGAAGTCGCTTACGCTGCTGATCGGCTTTTTGTCGGACATGTCGAACCTGCGTGGGTCATATCGATGAAATATTTCTGCATGTCCCAGGCGCCGGTGGGACAGCGCTCGGCGCACAGCCCGCAATGCAGGCAGACATCCTCGTCCTTCACCATCACGCGCCCGGTCTTGAGGTCGGAGGAGACGTAGAGGTCCTGGTCCGGGTGCGGCGAGGGCGCCTTCAGGCGCTGGCGCAGGTCATTCTCTTCGCCATTGTTCGTGAAGGTGATGCAGTCCATCGGGCAGATGTCGGCGCAGGCATCGCACTCGATGCAGAGCGAGGTCGAGAACACGGTCTGCACGTCGCAGTTCAGGCAGCGATGCGCTTCGCCAAGCGCCAGCTTGACGTCGTAGCCGAGCTCGACCTCGGCGCGGATGTCCTTCAGCGCGACGACCTTGTCGCGATGCGGCACCTTGAAGCGCTTGTCGACCGAGATGTCGTTGTCATAGCTCCATTCGTGGATGCCCATTTTCTGCGAGGAGATTTGCACCTCCGGCAGCGGCCGTTCGGTGATGTCTTCGCCGGAGAGCATCTTGTGGATCGACAGTGCGGCGTCATGGCCGTGCGCCACCGCCCAGATGATGTTCTTGGGCCCAAAGGCGGCATCGCCGCCGAAAAATACTTTCGGGTTGGTCGAGGCGAAGGTCTTGGGATCGACCTTGGGCATGTGCCATTTGTCGAACTCGATGCCGCAATCCTGCTCGATCCAGGGGAAGGCATTCTCCTGGCCGACCGCGACCAGCACGTCGTCGCATACGATCGTCTCGTCGGGCTCGCCCGAAGGCACCAGGTTGCGCCGACCCTTGGCATCGTATTCGGCCTTCACCTTCTGAAAGGTGACGCCGATCAGCTTGCCGGCGACGTGCTTGAAAGCCACCGGCACCATGTAGTTGAGGATCGGGATGTCCTCGTGGAGCGCGTCCTCCTTCTCCCAGGGCGAGGCCTTCATCTCTTCGAAGCCGGAACGCACGACCACCTTGACGGTCTCGCCGCCGAGCCGGCGCGCGGTGCGGCAGCAATCCATCGCGGTGTTGCCGCCGCCGAGCACGATCACGCGCTTGCCGATCTTGTCGACATGGCCGAACGACACGTTGGCCAGCCACTCGATGCCGATATGGATGTTGGCGGCGGCCTCTTTCCGGCCGGGAATGTCGAGCTCACGGCCGCGCGGCGCGCCGGAGCCGACGAAGATCGCGTCGTATTTCTCCGCCAGCAGCGACTTCATGCTCTCGATGCGGTGGCCGCCCTTGAACTCGACACCAAGGTTGAGGATGTAGCCGGTCTCCTCGTCGATCACCGAATTGGGCAGGCGGAATTTCGGGATCTGCGAGCGCATCATGCCGCCGGCGTCGGGATCGCCATCGAACACGGTGCAGCGATAACCGAGCGGCGCGAGATCGCGCGCAACGGTCAGCGAGGCGGGGCCGCCGCCAACGAGCGCGATGCGCTTGCCGTTCTTCGGCGCGGGGCGCGGCAGGCGCTGCTTGATGTCGTCCTTGAAGTCGGCGGCAACGCGTTTGAGACGGCAGATCGCCACCGGCGTTTCCTCGACGCGTCCGCGGCGGCATGCCGGCTCGCACGGACGATCGCAGGTGCGTCCCAGGATTCCGGGAAACACGTTCGATTTCCAATTGATCATGTAGGCGTCGCTGTAGCGGCCTTGTGCGATCAGTCGGATGTATTCGGGAACCGGGGTGTGTGCAGGACAGGCCCACTGGCAATCGACCACTTTGTGAAAGTAGTCGGGGGCCGCAATATCGGTCGGTTTCATTCCTACCCTGTCCGCGCAGGCTCAAAGACCCCCGCGGCCTTTTCTTGAGCTTGGCGAGCGCTTTAGCGCGCTTCGATCCGGTTTCTGAATGACGTCATTGGGTTAGCTTATTAGAACCGTTCCGAAGCACAACGGCAAATTTGGGTGATCACCGGCTTTCATGGGAGCTGCGCGTGCACAGCATTAACGCGCCGCGCGCGACATGCGGCGATGCAATATGTTGCGATGCGCTCGAACCTCGTCATTGCGAGGAGCCCTTGCGACGAAGCAATCCAGAGTGCCGCCGCGGCTGCAAGCCTGGATTGCTTCGCTGCGCTCGCAATGACGGGCTTGGCGGGCAGCGCAGCATAGCCCCACGTTAGCTCGGCGCGATATCGCTCTTTGCGAGATCCCACATCAGGCTGTAGGTGCCGACGGAGACCGGAGGCGGGAAGGGGGATGCTGCGGGACCGGTGAAGCGCTCGGCGATGACTGCCGAGACCGCGCCGATATGCGTGCCGTCGATCAGCACGAACCAGTCGCGTGCACCTTCGTTGCGCACTGCCGGAATCTCAGGCGTTGTGCCCGACAATTCCGGCTCGCTCTCGAGCAGATGCATCGAGATGATGCCGGCGTGCTTTTCCGGTGCCAGCCTTTCTTGCAGTGCATCACGCCATGGCGCGGCATTGTCCAGCGTCGGCCGCAGCCGCACCACGCCGAGCGCAGCCGCGCGGCCGGTGCCGTTGCTGATCGTGATGCGCGCCACGACACGCAGCATGTCCTTGAAGCGCGCCATGGTCTGCCGCGACCAGTCGGTCGGATTGGCGAGCCGCGCCTTGTAGGCGGGGCTGTCGAGCACGTCGAGTGTCGCGGTCGAATAGAGGCAGAGATATTTGGGATTGGCGGCGTGCGCGACATAGCGCCGCGCCTCCAGGAAGCCCTCGATCGCGACGCGCTCTTCCAGATGCTCGCGATCGTACCAGCGATTGAAATCGGCCTCGTCTGAAGCGTCGATGTTCATCGACGTCAGCAGCATGCCTTTTCCGGCGAGCGGCATTTTCTTGTTGTCCCTTTATTGCGCCTCAGCGCGCGGCCTTCGAAGCAAGGTCCGCGATCGACCTCATGACCGCGTCCCGCACGCCACCATCATAGAGCGAATGGCCGGCTTCTTCCACGACGCGAATCTCGGAACCGGGCCAGGCTTTCGCAAGCGCATGCGATGTCTCGGGTGGGCACAGGAGGTCGTAGCGGCCCTGGACGATGATGCCGGGAATGCCTTCGAGCCGCCCCGCATTCCGCAGCAGCTGGTCTGCGGTCATGAAGCTGTCGTTGAGGAAGTAATGCGCTTCCATGAACGGTGTCGCCGGCAATGTGCGCCAGACGTTCAGCGAGGCGAGGTCGAGCCGTGTCCTTGCGGGCTTGTGCTCGGACAGGATGCGCTCGGTGTCGTGCCAGGCCTTCGCCGCCGGGCCATGCACGGCAGGGTCGGCGGCGAGGATGCGGCGCCAACAGGCGTCCACCGGCCGGTCCCGCTCTTCTGGCGGCAGCACACTGAGGAAATCCTCGTAGAGGGCGGGATAGAATTGCGACAGGCGGCTCGTGAAGGCGGTCACGACCTCGGCCCGCGTGCCCAGGAAGGTTGCACGGAGCGCGAGACCCAGGACGCGCTCCGGATGCGCCTCTGCATACGCCAGCGCCAGCGTCGCGCCCCAGGAGCCGCCGACCACCATCCAGCGTTCGAAGCCGAATCTTTCGCGGATCTTTTCCATGTCCGCGATCAGGTGCGCCGTCGTGTTGTGCTCGCGCGATCCCTTGGGACGGCTGCGGCCGCAGCCGCGTTGGTCGAACAGCACGGCATGGAGACGCTCGGGATCGAACAGCCGGCGATGATCGGGCTGGCAGCCGCTGCCGGGCCCGCCATGCAGATAGACCGCTGGGATTCCGTCGGCGCGGCCGACGCTCTCGACATAGAGCTCATGGCCGTCGCCGACATCGAACATGTCGGAAGTCAGTGGCGCAAAGGGATCGGCCCGCCTGACCGAGCTGGCGGCGTCGGCGTCAGGCGTCATTCTCGGATTCCAGCGTGCCGCCGGCGAAGTTGCGGTAGAGGAAGCGGTTGGTCTCGCCTTCGGCCTCGCGCTCGGCCTGCTTGAAGATGGTCTCGTGCAGCGGCGACAGCGCGCAGGCCGGATCGGTGTTGGCGGCATCGCCCGTCAGCGCAAAGGCCTGGCACCGGCAGCCGCCGAAATCGATCTCGCGGAATTCGCAAGACTTGCACGGCTCCTTCATCCAGCCGGTGCCGCGATAGCGGTTGAAGGCCTCCGAGTTCTGCCAGATCCAGGCGATCGAATGGTTGGAGCGCACCGACAAGAAGTCGAGCCCGGTGATGCTCTCGGCGGCGTGGCAGGGCAGCACCTTGCCGGCGGGGGAGATGTTGAAGAACTGCCGGCCCCAGCCGCCCATGCACTTCTTCGGCCGCAGCGCGTAATAATCCGGCACGACATAGTCGATCGCGAGCGTACCCTTCAGCCGCTCGCGCGCCTCCTCGACGAGGCGGGTGCACTCATCTAACTGCGCCACGGTCGGCATCAAGGCGGCGCGGTTCTTCAGCGCCCAACCATAATATTGCACATTGGCGACCTCGAGCCGGTCGGCATCGAGATCCACGGCCATCTGGATGATCTCAGGAAGCTGATGCAGGTTCTGCCGGTGCATCACCGCGTTCACGGTGAGCGGCAGATCGAGCTCGCGCGTCCACTTTGCGACCTCGAGCTTTTTGCGATGGCCGTTCCTGTAGCCGGCGACCCGATCGGCGAGGCCGTCCTCGACGCCTTGGAACGAGATCTGCACGTGGCAGAGCCCGGCATCCGCGAGATCGCTGAGCCTCTCGCGCGTCAGCAGCACCGCCGAGGTGATCAGGTTGGTATAGAGGCCGGCGTCGCTGGCATGCTTGACCAGCTCGACGAGGTCTTTCCGCGCCGTCGGCTCGCCGCCGGAGAAATGCACCTGCAGCACGCCGATCTCGGCGAGCTCGCTCAGCACCTTCTTCCATTCCTCGGTGGTCAGCTCCTTGCCCGAACGGTCGAGCTCGACCGGGTTGGAGCAATAGGGGCATTGCAGCGGGCAGCGATGGGTGATCTCGAGCAGCACGGCGAGCGGGATGCCGAACGTCTCGGCCGTGGAGCGCTGTTTCTCCAGCACGGCGAGGCTGTCGCTGGTCTCGGGCGGGATGTTGCCGAGCACGTCGCTCATGACGTCTTCTCCCGGGCCTCGGTGAGGAAGCCCTTGTCGGCGAGATCCTGCAGCATGGCGATGACGTCAGCCAGGATCGCCTCGCGCGGCGCGGCGTATTTCGCCGCCAATCGATCCGCGACGTCGCCGACATTGCGCTCGCCGTTGCAGAGCTGCAAGACCTCGACCGCGATCTCATCCGGCGCCAGCACCCGCTCCGGCGCCAGGATCACCCAGACTTGTCGCGTCTCGTCGTATTTCAGCCTGGCATGCCGCGGCAGCACGGGGCGGCTTGCCTCGCTGACGCTGATGTTCCGCGGCCCGGCCATTGCTCTAATCCTCAGCTCGCTTTGGGCACGAACGCACCCGGCGGAATGTGGCCCTCGACATAGGCGTGCTGCAGCGCATCGAGCTGCACCCATAGCACGTTGGTCTTGAAGATCAGCGCGTTGCAAACCTGCGCGCGCTGCTCCGGCGTCGTGGCGTGCGTCTTGACATAGTCGAGCGCGAAATTGGCATCGCGCGGCGCCTGCGTCAGGCGGCGCTTGAAGTAGCTCATGATGTCCGGATTGACGAAGTCGTAATGCTCCAGCATGCCGGCGATGCGCTCTTCATGCAGGTTCGGCGCGAACAGCTCGGTGAGCGAGGAGGCGATCGCCTCCAGCGGGCTCTTCTCGCGGCAGTAGTGCACGTAGGCCTCCACCGCGAAGCGCGTCGCCGGCAGGATGCCTTCGGTCGATTCCACGTAGGCGGTATCGAGCCCGAGCCCTTCGGTCAGCTTGAGCCAGCGTTCGATGCCGCCCTCGCTGCCGACATCGCCGTCATGGTCCTCGATGCGATGACGCCATTCGACGCGCGTGGCGCGGTCGCGGAAGCGTGAGATCACCACCGCGTCCTTGATCGGGATCGTGCTCTGGTAATAGTAGCGGTTGAGGGCCCAGGCCTGCACCTGGCCCTTGTTCAGCTTGCCGCCATGCAAGAGCTTATGGAACGGATGCAGGCTGTGATAGCGCGTCGCGCCGATATGGCGCAGCGTCGCCTCGAGCTCCTCGGCGCTGGTGAGCTTGATATCCTTGCCGATCGAGAGCGCAGTCATTCCAGTCATTGACGCGGCGTTCACAGCACGATCTCCGTTCCATCCCCAGGTATCTGCCAGCCCGCTTGTTCGACCATTTTCCGCTCCGGCGAGGCGGGCAGCAGCGCCGGGTTCGAGTTATTGACATGCAGAAATATCTTCCTGTCGATATCGAGGTCGGCGAGCCGCGCGATCGCGCCATCGGCGCCGGACATCGCGACATGGCCCATGCTCTTGCCGGTCTTGTGGCCGAGCCCGGCTTTGATCATCTCGTCGTCCTGCCAGACGGTGCCGTCGAAGAACACCAGCGCGGCGCCGTCGATCTCGGCCTTCAGCGCATCGGTGACCTCGGCGCAGGCGGCGATGAAATAGAAGCACTTGCCGGAGGCCTTGTCGGTGATCTTCAGCCCCAGCGTATCGCCGTCGCCGGTCTCGCCGCCGGGATGGGCCTTGCCCTCCAGATACCAGGCCGACTTGCCGGGCACGGCAAAGGGCAGCACCTCCAGCCCCGAACGCGCACCACCGGTCAGTCGAGGCTCGAACGGCTCACCGATGCCAATCGGCTGACGCTTGACGTTCTTCTCATTCAGAACGTTGAAGATGCTGTTGCTGGCAAGGATCGCCAGCACCTTCTCATGCGCATAGATGGTGAAGGGCGAGCCTTCGCGCATCGAGAGCAGGCCCGCCACGGCATCCACTTCGCTGTTGGTCAGGATCACGCCTGCAATCGGCGTATGGCGCAGCGCGCCCGCCTTCGGGTGCAGCTGCGGCGTGGCGTTCAGTTGCTGGCGAAGGTCGGGCGAGGCGTTGATCAGAAACCAGTGCTCACCGTCGCCGCTGAAGGCAACCGAGGCCTGGGTTCGATACAGCTCTTGTCCATTCGCACGGGCCGCGCGGCAACCGTCACAGCCGCAGTTCCATTGCGGCACCCCGCCGCCGGCCCCGGCGCCCAGGACGACGACGCGAAGCATGATCCGTCTCCTGGAGGCAACGTCGCGAGGTGGATCTCAGGCCAAAAATCCATCTTCCGGACATGCGTCGTGACCGAAAGTGCTCGACCGCAAGAACCACCTGCGCAGAACGTGTACACACCAACCGCTTACTTGCGGGTGGCGCTCACATACATGTTGATCTCCATGCCGCAGGGCACTTCGACGATCTTCGGGGCTTTCCAGGCCATTTGGCTCTCCATTTTCGCGAAACCGGACGTATCCGCCCGCTGATAAAGTAATGCGGGCCGAAAAGTTCGCCAGTGAAATTTTCCCGACCTAGGTAGTAGACCGGCGAATTGTTGCGCTGCAAAGAGAGCGTATTGCGGCCGTAAAGATGAGCGAATGACATACGCAAAATGGCCGATGGGTCGTGATCCCTGTCGGGATAAACCAGTTGTGAGTATGGAACGGCTTTCAATCGGCTACAGGCGACCCCATTGGATCAGGCATGCCCAGATATTTCTTCAACACCCGTATCGGCGAGGAATTGATCGTGGATCCTGACGGCGAGGACCTGCGCAATCCCGATCGCGCCTGGGAGGTCGCCCGACAGATGATCCTGGAGGTCCTCAAATCGGAAGGAACCCAGCCGGCGCTGCTTGAGGCGGTCATCGAGGTCACCGATTCCGACGGGGACATCGTGCTGGAGTTTCCCTTCACCGAGGCCCTGCTGGACATGCCGGACCAGTCGGCAACAAGGCATTAGAGCGGTCCGCCGCTCTCTCCCCGTCATTGCGAGGAGCCCTTGCGACGAAGCAATCCAGACTGTCTCCGCTGAGGGACTCTGGATTGCTTCGCTTCGCTCGCAATGACGAAAGATGCGGCAATTGGGCCTCCCGTCGCCCTTCGCCCCTGCGAAATCCGCATGGCTTTGCCGCGTTCCCGGCGCTAAAAGACGCCGGTCATACGGAGCAAGCCATGCAAGATCTCTGGCGCCTGTCGGCCGCCGACCTCGCCACCCTCGTCAAGGCCAAAAAGGTGTCCGCCCGGGAGGCGGCAAAGGCTGGCCTCGACCGTCTGGATGCCGTCAATCCCGCCCTCAATGCCGTGATCGACCACCGCCCGGAGGACGTGCTCAAGCAGGCTGATGCGGTCGATGCCGCCATCGCCCGGGGCGAGGACCCCGGCGTCCTCGCCGGCGTGCCCGTCACCATCAAGGCCAATGTCGACCAGGAGGGCTTTGCCACCACCAACGGCCTGAAGCTGCAGCGCGACCTGATCGCGCGCGAGGACAATCCGGTGGTCGCCAATTTCCGCAAGGCCGGCGCCATCCTGCTCGGCCGCACCAATTGCCCGGCCTTCTCCTATCGCTGGTTCACCACCAATCTGGTCCATGGCGACACCAAAAATCCCCGCGATGCCTCGCTGACCCCGGGCGGCTCCTCCGGCGGCGCCGGCTCGGCGG
>NZ_LWIG01000002.1:125536-137223 GCF_002068095.1 Bradyrhizobium sacchari
GGCGTGCACGGCTTGCGCCCGACGCTCGGCCGCATTCCCGCCTTCAACCCGGCGCTGCCGGAGCGCCCGATCGGCCCGCAGATCATGGCGGTCTCCGGACCCCTCGCGCGCACCGTGAACGATCTGCGCATCTCACTCGAAGCGATGTCGGCCCGTGACATCCGCGATCCCTGGTTCGTGCCGGCGCCGCTGCAAGGGCCCGCGCGTCCCAAGCGCGCCGCGCTCTGCCTCAACCCGGATGGCCTCGCTACGACGCCGGAGGTGAAGGCGGCCGTGATCGATGCCGGCAAGCGCCTGGAGCGCGCCGGCTGGACCGTCGAGACGATCGAGAACGCCCCACCGATGCGCGAGGCGGTCGAGTGGCAGATCAAGCTGTGGCTCGGCGACGGCTATGAGGCGCAGCTGGAAATGGCCGAGCGCGAGGGCGATCCCGGCGCGCTAGCCTGCCTGCGCGGCAACCGCGGCAGGGTCACGCCGATGGACCAGGCGAACTTCGCCAAGGCGTTGACCCGAAGAGCCACGCTGACGCGCGACTGGATGCTGTTCTTCGAGCAATACGCCGTGCTGCTGACGCCGGTCTCCGGCGAATTGCCGTTCCCCGATCATCTCGACCGCAAGGACGAGGAGTCCTTCAAGCGGGTCTGGGAAGCGCAGCTGCCGCAGATCGCGATTCCCTTCATGGGCCTGCCGGGCCTCGTGGTCTCCACCGGCCTCGTCGGCAAGGCGCCGGTCGGCGTGCACATCGTCTCCGGCCGCTACCGCGAGGACCTTTGTCTCCTCGCAGGCGAAGCGATCGAGGCGGGCGGCGTGCCGCCGTCGCCGATCGATCCCGTGGGTTAGCGATGTCTGTGATCTACGACTTCAAGGCCAACTCGCTTCTCGGCGAGGAGGTGCCGATGCGCCGGTTCGAGGGACAGGTGCTGCTGATCGTCAACACCGCCAGCAAATGCGGCTTCACGCCGCAATATCGCGGGCTCGAGGATCTCTATCGCGATCTGTCGCCGCGCGGCTTCTCGGTGCTCGGCTTTCCCTGCAACCAGTTCGGCGCGCAGGAGCCGGGACAGGCGAGCGAGATCCAGGAATTCTGCTCCACCCATTACGACGTCACCTTCCCCCTGTTCGAAAAGATCGACGTCAACGGCGCCAATGCGCATCCCCTGTATGAGTACCTGAAACGTCAGCAATCCGGCCTGCTCGGCGCCTCCATCAAATGGAATTTCACCAAATTCCTGGTGGACCGTGCCGGCAAGGTCATCGCGCGCTACGCGCCGACCGCAAAGCCGGAAGGATTGCGGCAGCAAATCGAAACACTGTTGTGAGCGAGACAATCATGAGCGACGAATTTCCCGACCGCCTGTCGGTCGACCCGAACAGCCCCTATTACAACGCGGACATCCTGGCGCGCGACGTCGGCATCCGCTTCAAGGGCATCGAGAAGACCAATGTCGAGGAGTACTGCATCAGCGAAGGCTGGGTCCGCGTCACCGCCGGCAACGCCAAGGACCGCTACGGCAACCCGCTGACCATCAAGGTGCACGGGCCGGTGGAGCCGTATTTCAGGGATAAGAAATAAGCGCGGCGCGCTCCCTCCTCGTCATTGCGAGGGCACACCCTCTCTCCTCGTCATTGCGAGGAACGCACTCTCTCCTCGTCATTGCGAGCGAAGCGAAGCAATCCAGAATCTTTCCGCGGTGGCAGTCTGGATTGCTTCGCTGCGCTCGCAATGACGAAAGTGAAAGGCCATCCCCATGTCCGTCCGCATCGTCGACGTCCGCGAGATCACAAAACCGATCTCCTCGCCGATCCGAAACGCCTATATCGACTTCACCAGGATGACGACCAGCCTCGTTGCGGTCGTCACTGATGCCGTAGCGGACGGCAAGCGCGTCGTCGGCTACGGCTTCAACTCCAACGGCCGCTACGGGCAGGGCGGTCTGATCCGCGAGCGTTTTGCCTCGCGCATCCTGGAGGCCGATCCGAAGTCGCTGCTGAACGCGGCCGGCGACAATCTCGACCCCGACAAGGTCTGGGCCGCGATGATGACCAACGAGAAGCCCGGCGGCCACGGCGAGCGCTCGGTCGCGGTCGGCACCATCGACATGGCGGTGTGGGACGCGGTGGCGAAGATCGCCGGCAAGCCGCTGTTCCGTCTGCTCGCCGAACGCCACGGCGTCACAGCCAATCCGCGCGTCTTCGTCTACGCCGCCGGCGGTTATTACTATCCCGGCAAGGATCTCTCGATGCTCCGGGCTGAAATGCGCGGCTATCTCGATCGCGGCTACAACGTCGTCAAGATGAAGATCGGCGGCGCGCCGATCGACGACGATCGCACCCGCATCGAGGCGGTGCTGAAGGAGATCGGCAAGGATGCGCAGCTCGCCGTCGATGCCAACGGCCGCTTCAATCTCGAGACCGGCATCGCCTATGCCAAGATGCTGCGCGACTATCCGCTGTTCTGGTACGAGGAGGCCGGCGATCCCCTCGACTACGCGCTGCAGGCCGCGCTTGCCGAGTTCTATCCCGGTCCGATGGCGACGGGCGAGAATCTCTTCAGCCACCAGGACGCCCGCAATCTGATCCGCTACGGCGGCATGCGCCCCGACCGCGACTGGCTGCAATTCGACTGCGCGCTGTCCTATGGCCTCTGCGAATACCAGCGTACGCTCGACGTGCTGAAAACCCACGGCTGGTCGCCGAGCCGCTGCATCCCGCACGGCGGCCACCAGATGTCGCTCAACATCGCAGCCGGCCTCGGCCTCGGCGGCAACGAAAGCTACCCCGATCTGTTCCAGCCCTATGGCGGCTTCCCCGACGGCGTCCGCGTCGAGAACGGCCACATCACCATGCCCGATCTCCCCGGCATCGGCTTCGAAGGCAAGTCCGATCTCTACAAGGAAATGAAGGCGCTGGCGGAGTAGGGGTGCGCTGGTGCAACACACTCCGTCATTGCGAGCGCAGCGAAGCAATCCAGTCTCTCTCCGCGGAGGCAGTCTGGATTGCTTCGTCGCAAG
The DNA here is from genome assembly GCF_002068095.1 of Bradyrhizobium sacchari. Lineage (GTDB taxonomy): Bacteria > Pseudomonadota > Alphaproteobacteria > Rhizobiales > Xanthobacteraceae > Bradyrhizobium > Bradyrhizobium sacchari. The sequence goes on from NZ_LWIG01000002.1 coordinate 128,548, forward strand.
AGCTCCTCGCAATGACGAAGGAGAGAGGCGTGCTTCACTCGTCAGGCGTTTCTGAGCATTCCGTCATTGCGAGCGCAGCGAAGCAATCCAGCGTCTCTCCGCGGAGGCGGTCTGGATTGCTTCGTCGCAAGAGCTCCTCGCAATGACGAAGGAGAGAGGCGTGCTTCACTCGTCAGGCGTTTCTGCGCATTCCGTCATTGCGAGCGCAGCGAAGCAATCCAGTCTCTCTCCGCAGAGGCAATCTGGATTGCTTCGTCGCAAGAGCTCCTCGCAATGACGAGGTGGCGAAATCCTAGCAATCATCTCCTGGTTGTGATATCGTGGAGGCCTATCCTTAGCCGAGTGTGATCATGAAGCAACCCTGCGTGTACATGTTCGCCAATCGCCGCAACGGGACGATCTACACAGGTGTCACCTCCAATCCGCCGCGCCGAGCGTTCGAGCATCGGGAGGGATTGGTAAAGGGCTTTTCATCGAGGTACGGTTGCAAACTCCTCGTCTGGTACGAACTGCACGACACCATGATCGACGCGATTGCACGCGAGAAGCAGATCAAGGGCGGCAGCCGGGCAAAGAAGCTTGCGCTGATCGAGAGCCTCAATCCAGACTGGATGGACTTGTACGAAACGCTAATCTGACCGGCAGTAACAAGTCGCGAGGCGCCGCCTCACACTCCGTCATTGCGAGCGCAGCGAAGCAATCCAGTCTCTCTCCGCGGAGGCAGTCTGGATTGCTTCGTCGCAAGAGCTCCTCGCAATGACGGACGAGGGAGCAGGGTCGCTCATAGGCGCCCGGAACGCGCGGGATCGCGGAAGGCGCCGCCACACACTCCGTCATTGCGAGCGCAGCGAAGCAATCCAGAATCTTCCCGCGGCGGTAGTCTGGATTGCTTCGTCGCAAGAGCTCCTCGCAATGACGGACGAGGGAGCAGGGTCGCTCATAGGCGCCCGGAACGCGCGGGGTGGAATCGCGCGAGGCGCCCGCCACCCATTCCGTCATTGCGAGCGCAGCGAAGCAATCCAGCGTCTCTCCGCGGAGGCAGTCTGGATTGCCTTGTCAAGAGCTCCTCGCAATGACGGACGAGGGAGCAGGGTCGTTCATAGGCCCGGAACGCACGGGGTGGAATCGCGCGAGGCGCCCGCCACCCATTCCGTCATTGCGAGCGCAGCGAAGCAATCCAGAATCTTCCCGCGGCGGCAGTCTGGATTGCTTCGTCGCAAGTACTCCTCGCAATGACGGTGGAGAGAGCGAGCGCCGTTGCCGACATCCTGATCCGCGGCGAACGGCAGGTTGGGGTACTCAAGCTGCCGCCACACACTCCGTCATTGCGAGCGCAGCGAAGCAATCCAGAATCTTCCCGCAGCGACAGTCTGGATTGCTTCGTCGCAAGTACTCCTCGCAATGACGGTGGAGAGAGCGAGCGCCGCTGCCGACATCCTGATCCGCGCCGAACGGCAGGTTGGGGTACTCAAGCTGCCGCCTCACACTCCGTCATTGCGAGCGCAGCGAAGCAATCCAGAGTCTCTCCGCAGCGACAGTCTGGATTGCTTCGTCGCAAGTACTCCTCGCAATGACGGTGGAGAGAGCGAGCGCCGCTGCCGACATCCTGATCCGCGGCGAACGGCAGGTTGGGGTACTCAAGCTGCCGCCACACACTCCGTCATTGCGAGCGCAGCGAAGCAATCCAGTCTCTCTCCGCAGAGGCAGTCTGGATTGCTTCGTCGCAAGAGCTCCTCGCAATGACGGTGGAGAGAGCGCCGTTGCCGACATCCTGATCCGCGGCGAACGGCAGGTTGGTGTACTCAAGCTGCCGCCACGCATTCCGTCATTGCGAGCGCAGCGAAGCAATCCAGAGTCTTTCCGCGGCGGCAGTCTGGATTGCTTCGTCGCAAGAGCTCCTCGCAATGACGGTGGACAGAGCGAGCGCCGTTGCCGACATCCTGATCCGCGGCGAACGGCAGGTTGGGGTACTCAAGCTGCCGCCACACATTCCGTCATTGCGAGCGCAGCGAAGCAATCCAGAATCTTCCCGCAGCGGTAGTCTGGATTGCCTCGTCGCAAGGGCTCCTCGCAATGACGGTGGAGAGAGCCCCTACGACAGCCGCATGTCCAGCAGCCGGCGCCCTTCGCCCTTGAGCAGCTTCTTCACCGCGCTGGAGGCCACGACCTCGCCGTCATTGGCGTAGGCTTCGTGGTTCTTCTCGATGTCGTCGAGACGGTAGAGATAATTGACCATCACGCTAGCGGACTCGCGCACGCCCTTCGGCGAAAGGTCGCCGAGCCAGTTGATGCGCTCGAGTCTTGCGCCGTTGCCGAGATGGAAGCGGGCGACGGAATCGATCAGCCGGCCCTTGGGCGTGCGTGCCTTCAGGAAATAATGGGCGGCGAGCGGCTCCAGCACGCCGCGCAGCAGCGTCGTGGTCTCGGGGCTCTCGAACCATTTGGGATCGTCGAGGCGCTTCAGCACCTCGCGGTCTTCGTCCGCCAGCGGCAAATCCTTGTCCTGCTTCACCCATTGCATGAAGCCGGGCACCGGCGACAGCGTCACGAAGGTGTCGAGCTTGGGCGTCTCGCGGCGCAGCTCCTCCACCACCTGCTTGATCAGGAAGCTGCCGAAGGAGATGCCGCCAAGGCCGCGCTGTGTGTTGGAGATCGAGTAGAACACGGCGGTGCGCGCGCGCTCGATCGGAAGGTGCTGGCGGTCGACCGCGAGCAGCGGCGCGATCGCGCCGGGGATCGTCTCCGTCAGCGCCACCTCGACGAAGATCAGCGGCTCGTCGACCATGGCCGGATGGAAGAAGGCGTAGCAACGGCGGTCGACCGGATCGATGCGGCGACGCAGATCGTCCCAGTCGCTGATCTCGTGCACGGCCTCGTAGCGGATGATCTTTTCGAGGATGTTGGCCGGGGTCGACCAGTCAATCCGGCGCAGCACGAGAAACCCCCTGTTGAACCACGAAGAGAGAAGATGTGAGACGTCGCGATCGAGCGCGGCGAGATCGGCGTGCCCGTTCATCATCCCGAGCAGGTCGGCGCGCATGGCGACGAGATCGCCGGTGCCGCCGGGCGCCCGGTTCAGGCGGCGGATCAGCTCCTGCCGCCGCGGCTCCGAGGCGAAATGCAGCGAGCTTGCGTCTTCGTCGGTCGGCTTGGCGCGCCACTTCTCGATCGCCTGGGACAGACGTTCCCGGTCCGGGCCGAAATCGCGCACCAGCGCCTCGAAGAAGGCGCGGCGTCCCGCCGCATCCAGCTCCCTGTAGAGATCGAGCACCTCCCGCGCCATCGCCGTGCCGGAGGCTTCGCCCCGGCCCGACAGCAACGCGTCGCAGAGCTCGATCAGCCCGTCTGCGTCCTGTTTGGTGTCAGACCCGTCTCTGCGCCGAAGCAGCGTTCGGCCGCGCTCAGAGATCGTGGCGAGCAGGTCGGAGAAGAAGGCATTGGCCATCTGGGCTTTTCGAATCCGGGTTTGTGCGGTGCGGGAAGCTTACACGGGATTTAGGCAGAAGCCGATCACAATCAAGCAGGCGAATGCGGCATCTTTAGTTGGGGCGTGCGTTTGGAGAATGCCGACATGCCGGGGGAGCGGTCATGCGGTGACATTGGGAGAAGGGGCAAGCTGCCTCAAACACCGTCATTGCGAGCGCAGCGAAGCAATCCAGACTGCCACCTCAGCAAGATTCTGGATTGCTTCGCTGCGCTCGCAATGACGGGTGGGGAGCGCACGGTACCTCACCCTTTCCCCGCAAACTCCGTCGGCGTCCGCCCCGTCACCTGCCGAAACGCGGCCGAGAATGCCGGCACGCTGGCGTAACCGAGCTGGGTCGCGAGCTGCTTCACCGAGATGCTCGCGTCCGTCGACAGAAGCTGGATCGCCGCCGCAATCCGCGCGCGCTGGCACCAGCTCTTGAAGCTCAGTTGAGTCTCCGTGGAGAACAACCGCGACAGCGTGCGGGCGGAGGTGCCGACCTCGCGCGCGAGGGGGTCGATGTCGTGCAGGCCGGTGGGATCGTCGAGCACGATCATCGCGGCGCGGCGGCAGCGCGGCTCGCGCGGCAGCGGCACGAAGGTCGCGGAATCCTCGGCCTGGCGCAGTTCCAGCATCACCAGCCGCACCAGCAGCTCCGTGCGCTCTTCCGTATTGCGCGCGTCGAACAGCGCCAGGATCGCCTGGTTCAGCAGCGGCGACACCCGCACCACGAACTCCCGGGTCAATCCCGCATAGCGCTTTTCACGCTTGAGCCAGGACAGGTCGAAATACAGCGTGCGCATCTCGATGTCGGCGAGCAGGTCGATGGCATGTTCCAGCCCGGCCGGCACCCAGACGGCCCGGTCCGGCGGCACCAGCCAGCGTCCCCCGGGCGTCGTCACCTGCATGGTGCCGCGTGCCGCATAGATCAGCTGCGCCTCGCGGTGCATGTGCAGGTCGATCCGCATGCCCTTGGGATAGTCGCGCGCGACCAGATGCACGCCCGCGGGCGAGCGGTGGTTGCTCCGGACCTCCCGCAGGATTGGCGTTTCCAAGATTGGCGTTTCCAAGACAGTCATTGGCAGCATCCCGTCATGGGTCCGACATATAACTCATTTCGGAGCAGGAGAGGATTCGTAATGAACAGCCCCAGCCGGGTCATCAGTTTCGTCAACGCAGGCCATTTCATCGACCATTATTCGATGCTGATCTTCGCCGCCGCCGTGATCATCATGGGGCCGGCGCTGGGCATGGCCTATTCGGAGCTGCTGCCTTACGCGACGCCGGGCTTCATCGCCTTCGGCGCCGGCTCGCTGCTCACCGGCTGGCTCGGCGACCGCTGGAGCCGCCGCCACATGATGCTGATCTTCTTCGTCGGCATTGGTACCTCCATGATCTCGGTCGGCTTCGTGCAGACGCCGGTGCAGCTCGGCGCCGCACTGCTTGCGATCGGCATCTTCGCCTCGATCTACCATCCCGTCGGCACCGCCATGATCGTGTCCTATGCCGACCGGCTCGGCCGCGAGATGGGCATCAACGGCGTCTGGGGCAATCTCGGCGTCGCCTCCTCGGCGCTGGTAACAGGCGTGATCGGCCAATATCTCGGCTGGCGCTTCGCCTTCATCGTCCCGGGCGTCGTGACGATCCTGATCGGCATCGCCTTCGCGATGAGCGTCGTGCATGAGGACCGCAAGGGCTCGAAGCAGGCGGCGGCGCAGGCACGGGTGGCCAAGCAGGACATGTGGCGCGTGATCCTGGCGCTGCTGATCGTGGTGATCGCGATCTCCACGACCTTCAACGCCGTCACCGTCGCGCTGCCAAAACTGTTCGCCGAGCGGCTCGCCGATCTCACCAAAAGCCCGGCGCTGCTCGGCGTCATCGCGGCCTGCGTCTACGTGTTCGGCGCGATGACGCAGTACACGATCGGCCGGCTGCTCGACCGCTACTCGCTGAAGACGGTGGCGCTGCCGTTGTCCTTCATGCTGGCGCCGTTCCTGTATCTCGCCGCCAGCCTGAGCAATCTGCCGCTGATCCTGGTTTCCATCGGCATCGTCATGGGCGCTTTCGGGCAGGTCACGGTGAACGATGCCATGGTCGGCAAGTACACCACGGAAGAATGGCGCTCACGCGCCTATGCCGTGCGCTATTTCGTCGGCTTCACCGCGGCCGGCGCGTCGGTGGGCCTGGTCGCCTGGCTCTACGAGCAGGGCGGCTTCGTCACCATGCTGCACGCCTTCGCCGCGCTCTGCCTGCTGGCGATCGCCGCCGCGCTGATTCTGCCGCGCGAGATCCGGACGCCGCAGCCGGCGTGAGGGCGGCACTCGCTCCACATCGTCGTTGCGAGGAGCCCTTGCGACGACGCAATCCAGAGTCTTTCCGCGGAGGGATTCTGGATTGCTTCGCGGAGCCTGTCATCCGGCCGCGCTTCGCGAGACCCGTTGGCTCGCAATGCCGGAGGATGAATGGGTGCTTCACCCGACGCCTGCCGATCATGCCATTATGCTCCTGTTTTGCCCGACGGAGCAAGTCGTTTCGGCAAGACCGAAATTTCTGAAGCTTTTTCAACCCCGTCTCTACTGTGCATGGGGTTGTTTTCGCACTTTTTGTTTGAGCGGCCCAAAAAAGCTAAGGCTTTACCTCCGCCGCCTGCGGCTTCGGCTCCTTCTTCGAGGCGCGCCAGTTCTCGAAGCGCTGCACCACCACGAAGAAGGCCGGCACGAACAGCACCGCGAGGCAGGTCGAGGCCAGCATGCCCGAGAACACCGTGATGCCGATCGACTTGCGGGCGCTGGCGCCGGCGCCGGTCGCGAGCACCAGCGGCACCACGCCGAGGATGAAGGCGAACGACGTCATCAGGATCGGGCGGAAGCGGGCGCGCGCCGCCTCGATCGCCGACTCCAGGATCGGCTTGCCGTCGCGGCCGTGCAATTCCAGCCCGACCTCGACGATCAGGATGGCGTTCTTGGCCGACAGCGCGATCAGGAGGATCAGGCCGATCTGGCAGTAGAGGTTGTTGTCGATCTTGAGGCCATTGAGGATCAGCATCGGTCCGATCAGCGACAGCGGCACGGCGAGGATCACCGAGATCGGCGCATACCAGCTCTCATACTGACCGGCGAGCACGAGATAGACCAGCAGCATGGCAAGCCCGAACACCCAGTAGATCTGATTCGAGACCGCCTTCTCCTGGTACGACATCGCGGTCCATTCATAGCCGGTGCCCGGCGGCAGCGTCTTGTCCGCGATCTCCTCCATCAGCTTCAGCGACTGGCCGGAGGAATAGCCCTGCGCCGGCAGGCCGATGATGGTCGAGGAGGGATAGAGATTGTAGAGGCTGATCAGCGACGGCCCCGTCGCCGGCGTGATGGTGGCGACGGTGCCGATCGGGATCATGTCGCCGTTCGAGTTGCGCACCTGCATGTTGGCGATGTCGCGCTCGGTGACGCGGAAGGCGGGATCGGCCTGCGTGTAGACCTGGAACACGCGGCCGAACTTGTTGAACTGGTTGACATAGGACGAGCCGAGATAGGTCGAGAGCGCCGAGAACACCTGGTCGGTGGTGACGTGCAGCGTCTGGGTCTTGATGCGGTCGATCTCGACGTTGAACTGCGGCACCGACGAGCGGAACGAGGACTGCACGCGCTGCAGCGCGCTCTGGCTCTGGCCGTTGGAGACCATCGCCCCGGTGATCGCCTGCAGCTTGGCGAAATCGCTGTTGCCGTCACGCAGCTCGACCTGCATCGAGAAGCCGGCGGCGTTTCCGATGCCCTGGATCGGCGGCGGCGGCAGCACGATGGTGCGCGCCTCCATGATCACGGCGAGCTTGTCGTTGAGGCCAAAGACCAGCGAGCGCAGATCTTCGCCTGGCCCTTTGCGTGCGCCCCAATCCTTCAGGATGATGTAGGCAACGCCCGCATTGGCAAGGCTCGCGCTGCTGTCGAGCGCGGAGATGCCGGCGATGGTGATGACCTGCTGGACGCCGGGCGCGTCCTTGATGATCTCGCTCGCACGGTCGAGCACCTTCTGGGTCCGCTCCAGCGAGGCGCCGTCGGGCAGCTGGATGGCGGCGATCAAATAGCCCTGGTCCTCGATCGGCAGGAAGCCGGTCGGCACCCGTGACAGGCCGTAGCCGCCGATCCCGATCAGCACCAAGGCGACCGCGACCGACACCGTGGCGTGCCTGACCAGGAAGGTGATCAGCCGCGTATAGCCGCGCTCCAGCCGGTTATAGACGTTGTTGAAACCGCGATAGAAGAAATTGCGCTGCTCCGGCGGCACCGCCGGCCGCAGCCACAGCGCGCATTGCGTCGGCTTCAGGGTCGCCGCGTTGATGGCGGACAAAAGCGCGGTCGCCGCGATCACCAGCGCGAATTGTGAATAGATGCGGCCCGTCAGGCCGGCGAGGAACGAGGCCGGCAGGAACACCGAGATCAGCACCAGCGTGATGCCGACGATCGGCGCGAACAGCTGGTCCATCGCCCTGATCGCGGCGTCGTGGCCGTTCATGCCCTGCTCGATATTGTGCGCGGCGCCTTCCACCACGACGATGGCGTCGTCGACGACGATGCCGATCGCGAGCACGATCGCAAACAGCGTCGACATGTTGATGGTGAAGCCGAGCGCCGCCATCGCGGCGAAGGCGCCGATGATGGTGACGGGCACCGTCGTCGCCGGCACCAGCATCGCGCGCCAGTCCTGCAGGAAAACAAGGATCACGACCAGCACCAGGAGGCCGGCCTCGATCAGCGTCGTGTAGACCTCGTGCACGGAGGCCTCGACGAATTTGGTGGTGTCGAACGGCGTGTCGTATTTGATGCCTTCGGGGAAGCGCTTGGCGAGCTCGGCCATCTTCTTCTCGACCGCCTGCTCGACCTGGAGCGCGTTGGCGCCGGGCGACTGGAACACGCCGATGCCGGTGGCGGGCTGCTTGTTGAGCGAGAAGATCTGGCTGTAGGTCTGCGCCCCGAGCTCGACCCAGCCGACGTCGCGCACCCGCGTGACGTCGCCGCTGGTGCCCGTCTTGACGATGATGTTCTCGAACTGGGTGGTGTCGTCGAGCCGTCCGTTGACGTTGAGCGTGTACTGAAACGCCTGGCCCGGCGGTGTCGGCGGCGCGCCGACCTGGCCGGCGGAGACCTGCTGGCTTTGCTGCTGGATTGCGTTGATGACGTCCTGCGGCACCAGTCCGCGCGCCTGCAGCTTGCTCGGGT
>NZ_LWIG01000002.1:137301-144466 GCF_002068095.1 Bradyrhizobium sacchari
GCGGGAGAGCTCGTCGCGGATGTTGATAGTGGCGTAGTTGCTCAAGTAGAGGCTGTCATATTTGGCCTCGGGCGAGGTCAGCGTCACGAACAGGAGGATCGATGTCGATTTCTTCTGGACGGTGACGCCCTGGTTCTGCACCGCCTGCGGCAGCTGCGCGAGCGCGCTGGAGACGCGGTTCTGCACCAGCACCTGTGCGAAGTTCAGGTCAGTGCCGATCTTGAAGGTGACGGTCAGCGTGTAGGTGCCGTCGGAGCCGCTGTAGGACTGCATGTAGAGCATGTCCTCGACGCCGTTGACCTGCTGCTCGATCGGCAAGGCCACCGTGTCGATCACGGTCTTGGCGCTGGCGCCGGGATAGCGCGTGGTGACCTGCACCGTCGGCGGCACCACGTCAGGATATTGCGCGATCGCGAGGTTGAACAGCGCGACGCCGCCGATCAGGATCATCAACAACGCGATGACGTTCGAGAGGACCGGCCGCTCGATGAAGAACTTTGAGATCATGGCCGGCGGCTCCTACTTGGTGGACGCCTGGGACTGGTCGATCTTCGTCACCTGCGGGTCGATCTTCTGGCCCGGGATCACGCGCAGCAGCCCTGCGGTCACGACGCGGTCGTCCGGCTTCAGCCCGCTTTCGATCACGCGCAGGCCGTTGTCGGTGGGGCCGATCTGCACCTTGCGCTGCTCGACCACGTTGTCGCCGTTGACCACCAGCAGATAGCGGCCGCCCTGATCGCTGCCGAGCGCGGTGTCGGGGACGAGCAGAGCCTCCTTCTCCTGCGTGAAGGGCACGCGGACGCGGACGAAATAACCGGGCAGCAGCACCCGTTTGTCGTTGGGGATGACGCCGCGCACGGCGAGCGTGCCGGTCGATGTATTGAGGGTCGGCGAGACGTAGTCGAGATGGCCTTCATGCGGATAGCCGGTCTCGGTCTGGAGGCCCACCTGGACCGGCAACTGTCTGAGCTCGGCCACGGTCAGCCCGCGGCGGGCCGCTTCGGCGCGGATGCGCAGCACGTCCTGCTCGTTGACGGTGAAGTTCACCCAGATCGGGTCCAGCGCGACGATGGTCGCGAGCTGGGTCGGGGAGGAGACGCCGACGAGCTCGCCGACCGAGACCAGGTGCGCGCTGACGATGCCGTCGAATGGCGCAGTGACCTTGGTGTAGCCGTAATTGACCTCGGCGAGCCTGGTGTTGACCTGGGCCTGCTGGAGATTGGCCTGCGCGTTTTCGCGGGTCGAGGTCGAGGTGTCCAGGGTCGACTGCGAGACCGCCTGGCGCTGCACCAGCTCGGTCTGCCGCTTGAAGTCGGCCTCCGCCTGCTTCAGCGTGGCCTGCGCGCCGGCCTCGGCCGCCTGGGCCTGCTCGAGCTTCAGCTTGTAGGTCTCGGGTTCGATCGTGAACAGCTGGGTGCCCTGCTTGACGAATGTGCCGTCCTGGTAGTCGATCGATTGCAGGAAGCCTTGTACGCGCGCCACGAGGTCGACATTCTTGATCGGCGCGGTGTTGCCGGTGGCCTCGACATAGCGTGTCACCGGCCGCTGCACGGGCGTTGCCACGTCCACCTTGGGCGGGGGCGGGGCCACGTAGGCGTTCTTGTCCTCGCAGCCGGCGAGCGCGATCACGGCGCTCGCGGCGGCTAGCGCCCGTCCGACATGTCTCCACGCGCCAAAGCGATGGGCGAGAGATGCGGGATTCGCGCAGGTCATTCGGTGGCCCCCGATTATTGTCTGTCGGTGCGGCAGGCTATCAACAAACATCCGGCCGTGGAACACCATAGGCATGGCAGTCTCTGGGCAGTCGCCGGCCTTGCACTGCAAACCGCGCCGTGGCCTTTGACAGATTTGTCATGACAAGGCGCTTTTCAGCGCGCGCACGATCGACCAGAATTGTGTCAACGAGGCAGACTAGCTGAGAGAAGAAAAGCGAGGAGAGCATGACATGCCAACGTTGCTCCAATCGGCCCTTGGCGGCCTCGTTCTCGCAGCGGCCCTCGCCATGCCCGCGCTAGCCGATGGCCTGAAGGACGAGATCGCGCCGACCGGCAGGCTGCGGGTCGCGATCGCGATCAGTCCGGCGGGGGGCGCGTTCTGGTCGACCAGGACGGAAGCGGGCTTCGCCGGCGTGCCGGTCGACCTCGGCAAGGAGATGGCGGCGCAGCTCGGTGTGCCGGTCGAATATGTCGTGCACCAGAATTCCGGCCAGATCACCGACGCGGCCGGCAAGGGCAGCTGGGACGTCACATGGCTGCCCAAGGATCCCGAGCGCGAGACCAAAATGCTGTTCGGCCCGATCTACGAGGTCGCCGACGCCACCTATATCGTCAGGCCGGGTTCGAGCATCACCAATTTCGCCACGCTGGACCAACCCGGTATCAAGGTCGCAGCCGTCAACGCCACCACCACCATGCGCGGCGCCATCGCCCATCTGAAGAACGCGAAGGTGACCGGCTATCAGACCTATGATGAAATCTTCGGCCTGCTGAAGAACGGCGAGATCGACGCCTTCGCGCTGTCGCGCGACCAGCTCAACAAGATGGCGCAGAAGATTCCGGGCACGAAGGTGCTCGACGAGACCTTCAAGAAGACGGTGACCGCCGTCGCTGTCCCGCTCGGCCACAACCAGGCGTTGGCCTTCGTCACCAAATTCATGAACGAAGCGGTGACGAACGGCACCTTGCGCAAGGCCTATGACAACAACGGCCTGAAGGACACGCCGATCCGCACCGAATAGGCGGNCGGCGCAGGAGGGCTGCGCCGCCCGCAGACCTTACGGCTCCGCGGTTCGGATCCCCGCGGGGCTCGCCTGCAGCTTGAGCGTGGACGTCCTGGTCAGCGCCTTGCCGTCGAAGGAGAAGGCGATCAGCTCATTCTCGACCATGCACTGGGCCACGAGATATCTGGAGTCCTTCGACCACACCACGCCCTGGCACCAATGGCCGATCCTGGCCTCCGCCACCGGCGCAAGGTCGGTCCCTGAAATCTTGTAAACCTTGAGCAGGCCGAAATCGTTGAAGAACGGCGAGGCGGACGGCTTGTTCGAGCCGTTCATGACGGTGACGGCGACATGGCTGCCGTCCGGCGACATCTTCACCGCTTCAGGTGTCTGCCCGACGCTGACCGTCGTGACGACGCGGATCGGCTTGGCGGTCATGTCGATCAGGCTGATCGTGTCGTTGTCGCCGCTGCCTGCGCCGACATTGCCGACGACGGCGGCGGCGCTGCCGGTGAGGTCGATGTCGTAGGGACGGACGCCCGCGGAGAGGTCGCGCTTGGCGTACTCGACCTTGGTTCCGTCAACCGAGAGAAGCGAGATCTTGCTGTCGCCGTCACGGGTGACCAGCGCGGTCGCCCCGTCATGCGAAAACACGGCGTGGCTCGGGCCCGACTTGGCGTCGCCAAGCTGGATCTTGCCGGCCGGCGTCAGCGCGTTGGCGCTGATCGCAAAGACCGAGACCGTGCCTTCGCTGCGATTGGCGACCAGGGCCAGCGTGCCCGCGCGGTTGATCGAGACGCCGGCCGCGCCCGCACCGGCCTGGTGGGTTGCGAGCACCTTTGGCGGCGAGGACTTGAGGTCGATGACCGAAAGCTTGTCGTCGGGCACCGTCTTGCTCGCATCCGCCGGATCGAGCTTCATCGCGCCCGTCACCAGCGCAAAGGCGCCGTCCGGCGCAATCGCGACGCTCGGCGGCGGGCCGACGACGCTGGCGGGTGCCGCCACCTCGCCCAGCAGTTTCAAGGCGCCGTCGGTGAAGTCGATGACGCTGACCGTATCCGGCAGCGGCTGCTTGCGCACGACGGCGCTGCCGTTCTCCAGCACCATCTTGCCGTCATTGGCGCTGACGACGATCTCGGCATGGGCGGTGAAATTGGCAAGGCCAACCAGGGACGTTGCGACCAGGGCCGACGCGGCATGGCGCACGCATATGCGAAAAGCGGCTGTCATGTTTCCCCCACGAGATTTGTTCTTGTCCGGCAAAGCTAAATGCAACCGGGCGCGGGATGCAACAACTTGACCGCGGTCATTTTGCCTGGGCGCGGGGAATAAAAGGACATGGAGGGCCCCGGCGGGCATGGGAACACGCGCCTGTTTGGCGAGGACGACGCCGGCCGACAGCCGCAGGCCGGATTACTGGCTCGCCTTGCCCGCGTGCCACGCGGCAAGCACGGCCTGCTCCTCATCCTCCGTCAGTCCGACGACAGGTCCGTTGCTGGCGCGCAGCCAGGCGCGCGTATCGCGCGCGGTGACCGCAGGTGGTCGCGCGGTCAGCCCGGCCTTCCGCGCAGGCGAAGTGTCGCGCGTCATGAAGCCGGCGAAGTCGGGCAGGGGCAGCCACATCGGCAGCGACCGCGGGCCGGCCCAGCGCCGCACGTCGTGCGCTTCAAGGAAGGTGCGATCGACCCAGGTGAATTTGCAGGACGGGTTCAGCGCGGATGCGCACTCGGCCAGAACTTCGCCGCGCGTGAGGACCGGTCCGATGCCGTCATAGATACCTTTAAGGCCAATCTCTGCCGCATGCACGATCCATTGCGCGAGATCGCGCACGTCGATGAACTGGACGGCGTCATCAGGCGATCCCGGTGCCAGCACCTCGCCGCCGCGCGCCAGCCGCGCCGGCCAGTACGAAAATCGTCCCGTCGGATCTTCCGGCCCGACGATCAGGCCGGCCCGGCAGATGAAGGCATCATTGCCGACCGCCTGTTCGCAGGCGACCTTGGCAGCGCCATAGATGGCGTCGGTGCTTTGCTCGATATCCGCCGTTGCGGGCTCGCGCAGGGATGCCGTGTCGGCGCGCTGACCGGGCGTGCGATTGTCCGCATAGACGCTGACGGTCGAGACGAAAGTCCAGTGCACGCCCGGTCGCTTCAGCGCCGCCACCGCACGGCGGACCTGACCGGGATGACGCGAAACATCGACCACGGCATCGAACGTCCCGCCCGCAAGCGGCGCAAGCCCGTCAACGCTGTCGCGGTCGATCATCACGAAGCGGGCGCCCGGCGCGATCGGTCCCGCGAGGCCGCGAGCCGCGCAAGTCACGTCGTGCCCGGCCGCGCAGGCATGGGTGGCGATCGCGCGCCCGAGAAACTGGCTGCCGCCGAGGATCAGCAGGCGCATGATCGTGACGCTTCCTTCCCGATGACGAGTGGGAGAGGGAGCCTACGACGTCCGATGGTAGTTGCAAACCGCTTCCTTTAGCGCCCCTTGATCTCGGCATATTTCGCCATGGCGCGCTCGAACTTCCGATTGAACAGCCACATCGCCGCGAGGATCTCGCGGAAGCTGGTCGAAGTGCGCGCCCGGTCGGCCTGCCCAAACGCGAAAATGCTGTTGTTGCGCAGGTGCTTCATGATGGCCGGGCTGGACACCCGGTAGTTCAGGAGATCGCCCGATTTGAGCGCGGACCTCGTCGGCGTCGGCACGATCTGGATCAGCTCGAACAGCTTCATCTGATCGATCGGGTCGGGGAGCGTCTTCACGATGGCCGGGATCTCCCGGAAGATATCCGCATGCGCGTTCATCAGGCCGTCGCGCACATTGGTCCAGTGGTTGAAGCGGTGATCGGTGCCGCGGGCGCGCGCTTCTTCCTTGTCGTCACGCGCGCTCAACTCCGGATCGATCGCTGCGATCTCGCCCTTGATGGCTTCCCATTTCCTGCGGCCGTTGCGGTCCTCGGAGGGGCCGGTCTGGAAGCTGCCCATATAGGTGTTCGAGCGCCCATTACGGACATTCTGCTTGCCGTTGGTCTCGGCGAAGAACAGCCCGAGGCTGATGCGTCCCGCAGCTTCGGCATGAACAGGTGCAAGCCCCTTGGCGCGTGCGATCGCGGCCGCGAGATCGACGACGTCCTTGAATGGTGTCGCCGAGTTCTGCGCATTGGCCGGCGGCGCCTCCATGATGTCGAACAGTCTTCCGTATTCGTCGATCAGCGGCTCGATGTCGGCATCGAAATAGGCCGGAGGGATCTCGAACTTGTTGGGCTTGCCGATCCGCGACGGCATGGCGTCGGTGAGATCCTTGTAAGAGCTGATCACGGCGACGCGCGCGAGGTACAGCGCCTGACCCGGCAGGTTCGGCAGTGGCTCCTTTGCCTCGATCTGGCGCCGGCGCTCGGCGAGGATCGACTTGAAGTCGCCGAGCGCGTGCTCATAGGCGGCGAGCGCCTCCGATTGTCGTGCGGTGGGCGTGCCCTGCTGTGCGACAGCGGGCGCCGTGACGAAGAAGGCAACAGCCGCAAAAGTCGCGGCGGCAAGTCGTCTCGATCCCATGGCGGTTCCCGTCGATTCGATGGCCAGGGAGATCGTAAACATCAGATGCGAGCCGCCGCAATTCTCCTCTCATGCCGCCCGGTAGTCCGGCGCCGTCGCCAGGAATTTCGCATAGGCATCGGCGTCCGGCGGCTGGAAGCGGCCTTTGAGCCCGCCGCGCTTCTGCTCCTTCGCACCGATATCGGCCATCAGCTCGTCGAAATGGCGGNATAGGGCGCGACGCAGAGGCCGCCATAGACGCCCGCCGCCGGCCGCTCGACGCGCTTGAAGTGCAGCATCATCTCGATGTTGTCGCGCATCGCCTGCGCCGTTGGCTGCTTCGCGAGCTGGCCGTCGGCATAGCGCACCAGCCAGTTGGCCGCGAGGTCGGCGCAGAGCACGGTGCAGAACGAGGAGTTGAAGCCGACAAAGCCGAGCTCCGGCAGGTCAGGATTGGCGATCAGGCGATAGAGACGGTATTGCCCGTCGGCATCGACCAGCTTCTGCCGATAGGCCTCGGGCAGGAACGGCACGCCGAGCTTGTAGCCGATCGCGAGCACCGCGACATCGGCACTGACGCGCTCGCCGCCGCTCATCACGATGCCGTCGCCCTCATAATGATCGAACGAGCCGAACACCGCCTTGATGCGGCCGTCGGCGACCATCGGATAGAAGCCTGGCGTTGCGATCGGCACCGAGCAGTTGACGCCGTCTTCGATCCGCTCCGCCGGCACCATCTTGCACTGCTTGAGCTTGAGTTGCGCCTTGAGCAGGCTCTCCAGCCCGCGCCAATTGGCCCAGACCAGCGGTGCGGCGATGCGATGCGCGAAGCGCGCCATCGTGCTCGCGCCCCAGCCCGGAAACATCTCCTCCTGCGCGCGGATGTAGAGGATGCGTTTGAAGTTCACGAGCCCGC
>NZ_LWIG01000002.1:144490-160380 GCF_002068095.1 Bradyrhizobium sacchari
GACCGGCTCGCGCATCACGATCGTGACCTCGCGCGCACCTGACTTCACCGCGTTCACGGCGATGTCGGTCGCCGATTTCGAGCCGCCGAGCACGACGACGCGGCGCCCTTTCGCGAGCTTGGGATCACCATATTTCGACGAGTGCAGGATCTGGCCGCCCCGCGCCAGAAAGCCGTCCTCGCCCGGGCAATGCAGCTCGCGCGGTTCGTTGAACTGTCCGGTGCAGACCGCGACGAAATCGAAATCTTCGTTCGTCGTGCCTGCCTTGTTGGTCAGGGTGAGGGTCCAGCCCGGGCTGCCGTCGGCGCGACGCGCCATGCCGGCGACCTCGGTGTTGAGGCGCAACATGCGGTCGAGGCCGAAGCCCTTGGCATAATTGGCGAGGTAGGCGTGGACCTGCGGCCCGGTCGGCCATTCCGGATAGGCGTCCGGCATGGCGCGATCGGTGTAACGGTAGAGATCCTTCGGGCTCTGGGTCTGCACGTCAGGATAGGAGCGCGCCGGCTCCCAGACGCCGCCGAGATCGCCGCTGCGCTCGACGATGGTGACGCGGTGGCCGCGGGCGGCGAACGCCTTTGCGGCAGCGAGGCCGGAGACGCCGGCGCCGATCACGCAGACATGTTTGATGCTGACCATGGGGTTGCTCGCAATCGATGTGTTTCGCGCGCAAGCGGCTGCGTTCGGCCGCAAGGTGCGGCCAACGGGCCTGCAAGCAGATGAAAGAGCTGGTGCGGCTAGTCGTTGGCCTCGGGCGGCAGGAAGTCGACCTCGTGCAGCGCCGAGATGCGAACGACCTCGGCGGGATCGGTCAGATTGTGCAACTGATTGAACAGCGCCTCCAGCTTCTGCATCGGCGAGACCCAGAACAGCGCGCGGCACGGCTTGTCGGATTTGTTGAAATAGCCGTGCGGGATGCCGCGCGGCATGCGCACGAGGTCGCCGGCATGGGCCTTGACCCATTGGCCATCGAGCTTGAGGTCGAGCGTGCCTTCCTGCACCAGGATGAACTCGTCCTGGGTCGGGTGAATGTGCACTGGCACGAACTGCCCGGGATCGCTGTTGGTCTCGAATGCGAAAGTGGAATCGGTGACGGCTTTGGGGAAATAGACCTGGCCGAGGATGTTCCAGCTCTTGCCGCCATAGCCCGTGCCGTTGGCGGTAATGCCTTTTTCGAGTGCAGTCATGGCTTGCTCCTAGAGATGCCGGCGGGGAGGGAGCTTCGGCCAGCCCTGGGCCGCCTGTCTATCCGCTAAACGAATCCGGCTGCAGCTATTGCCGCGCAGCACGACGATTTTGCCGGTTGCTGCCCTTTTCGTATCAGGGGAACTATTATAGGCTTAAAGCAATTCCGTGACGCGAAGCGTGGTCGACGATGTCCGCAGCCGTGCTGGAGGTGAGCGCAGGGGCGTCCGCAGCCGAACGGCTTGCGGATTTCGCCCGCGTCACCACCGACGATGTCGACGAGGCGGCCGAGCAGATCGGGCGCATCTTCTGCCCGCACGATCTCGCGCCGACACGGCCGCGGGCCGCCGGCTTCTCCGCCCGGCACAATTGCGCGGCATTCGCAGGATTTTCCATCAACTACGTCGCCTATGGCGGATCGGTCAGCATTGATCCCGGCTGCCTCGAGCGATTCTTCCTGGTGCAGGTCCCGCTCGCGGGCTCGGCCCGCATTCGTGCCGGCGCCGGTGAGATCGATGCCAGTCCGGGCCGGACGGCGTCGCTGCTGTCGCCGACCATTCCGACCCGGATGACGTGGACCGATTGCGCGCAGGCGATCCTGCTGCTCGACCGCCGCCTGGTCGAGCAGCGTGCCGCGGCGCTGTCGGGCAGGGCGGCTGGCGTGGTCGAGTTCGATCCCGCGATCGACCTGGACGCACCGGCCGGGCGACGCCTGCAAGCCAGCCTTACCGAGCTGATGTTGATGGCCGAAGGCCTCGGGCCGTCCGGCAGCCTGGCACCGGTCGCAACGGCCAATTGGCGCGAGGCGCTGCTGGATCACCTCCTCAACGGCCAGCGGCATGGCCTGTCGGATGCGATCCGGACGTTCTCGGGGCAAGCCGAGCGTCTGCCGCGCGCACTCCGCGCCGCACGCGACCATCTCCAGGACAATGCCGGCGAGCCGCTCGATCTCGTGCAGCTTGCCCGCGCCTCCGGCATCGGCATCCGCGCGCTCCAGCTCGGCTTCCGCCGACACTTCGGCGTGTCGATTTCGGAGATGCTGCTCGACATGCGCCTTGCCGGCCTGCACGCGCGTCTCGCGCAGGCCGCGCCCGATGCCTCCATCACCGAGATCGCCTTCGATCTCGGCTTCACCCATCTCGGCCGCATGGCCGGCGCCTACCGCGAGAAATTCGGCGAGACGCCGTCGGCGACGCTGCGGCGGAGGATGAGCTAGAGCATGGTCCGGAAAAGTGTGCAGCGGTTTTCCGAAAAGATCATGCTCAAGCAACAACCTAAAGCGCGATGGTGATTCATCGCGCTTGAGGCGGAACTACTTGCGCGATCGTGTCGTGCCGCTGTCTTCAGCCGCCTGTTTGCGCAAGAAGGCTTCGACGTCCGCCTGCACCGAGTAAGGCGTCGGGATCGCATCGCCCGCGGAATCGACGGCGGTGTCGAGCGAGCGGCGCAGCATGCGCGCGAGCTCGGCCTTGCGGTACGGCTTCGTCAGCAGCGGTACGCCCGTCGTGGTGCGACCCTGCATGTGCAGCGAGTCATAGGCATAGCCCGAGGTGAACAGCACCCTCAGCGAGGGCCGCGCGGCCACCATCTGCTCGGCAAGCTCACGTCCGTTGATGCCGCCGGCCATCACGATGTCGGTGAACAGCAGGTCGAACGCCTTGCCTTGCGCGGCGATGGCGAGCGCTTCGGTGGCGTTGGCGGCCGGGATGACCTTGTAGCCGAGGCTCTCGAGCTGCACCGTGACGTATTGGCGGACGTCGCGGTCGTCCTCGACGCAGAGGATGGTTTCCTGTCCGCCCACGATCTTGCGCTCGTCATAGCCGGCCGGGCGAAGCGTGCTGGTCTCGGCTTTCGGCAGGTAGATCGTGAATGTCGTGCCGCGTCCTTCCTCGGAGGCGACCTTGATGCCGCCGCCGGACTGCTTGACGAAGCCGAACACCATGCTGAGCCCGAGCCCCGTGCCCTTGCCGACCTCCTTGGTCGAGAAGAACGGATCGAAGATTCGTTCGAGAATGGCCCGCGGAATGCCCGTGCCGGTATCGGCGATTGCGATCTCGACATAGTCGCCGGCATAGCCGGCGCCGACCGCGACGGCCTCGCGGACGCCGAATACGACGTTGCGTGTCGTCAGCGTGAGCCTGCCGCCGTCGAGCATCGCGTCGCGCGCGTTGATCGCGAGGTTGAGCAGCGCCGAGCTCAACTGGCCGCGATCGACGAACGCGAGCCAGACGTTGGCGTCGAGCTTGGTCGCGACCTCGATTTTCTTGTCGAAAGTCGCCAGCAGCAGCTTTGCCAGTTCCTCCAGCAGTTCGTTGACGTCGATCTCGGCCGGCTGGAGCGCCTGTTTGCGGGCAAAGGACAGCAGGCTCGACGTCAGCGCGGCGCCGCGATCGGCGGCCTCGCTGATCAGCTTGGTGATGGTCGCAAGGGGCGGATTGTCCTTCACGGCGTCGGCGAGGATCTCGATCGTGCCGGTGATCACGGTGAGCATGTTGTTGAATTCGTGCGCGATGCCGCCGGTGAGCTGCCCGACCGCCTCCATCTTCTGGGCCTGGATCAGCTGCTCCTCGGCGGCGCGCTTCTGGGTGACGTCCTTGACGAAGGTGTTGATGATGGTGCGTCCGCCGAGGTGCAGTGCCGTGCTCGATGCCTCCATCAGGATCTCGTCGCCGTTCCGGTGCAGCAGGCTTGCCTCGAAGCGGATGCCGATCGGCGTATCGGTCAATTCCGGCAACAGCCGCATCATGCGCTGCCGGAAGCCGGCCCGGAGCGGCTCGGCGACGAGGAGGTCGACGACGTCGGCGCCGAGCGCGTCCTGTCGCGACCACCCGGTCAGCGCTTCGGCCTGAAAGCTCCAGTCCAGGACGATGCCGCGCTCGTCGGTCTGCACGAAGGCGTCGAGCGCGGACTTGATGATGGCTTGAGTCATCTGTGCACGCTCGGCGATGACCTTCGCCTGATCGGCCAGGGCAGCATCCGTGCGCTTGTCCTGCGTCGTCTCGATCGCACGCATGCACAGACGCGCGATCAGTGCCGCAATGGCGGCACTTGCGAGCAGCGCGATAATTTGGGGAGTGCCGAAGCCGCCGGCGGTTCCGGTCACGGCATAGGAGGCGAGAAGAGCCGTCGCGGTCACGACGACCTGCGCGGCCATCGCGAGTGTCAGCACCCCCCTGATTTTCATGCTCTCACACCAAAGACGTCAGCCGCGCATCTCGACGGGCCCGGCATCATGTGAGCTACAGACTGCCCGGCTCTCCGTCGCGGGTCAATTTGCGGCACCGGGGCGCCGGGAACAGCGAGCGGGCTTCAACCTGCCGGCGATTCGGTCTGGCGCAGCGTCGTCACCCAGATTGCGCGCGCCACCTGCTGGGTCGGGTTGTCGAACATGTGCGGCACGATGCTCGGAAAGCGGAAACTGTCGCCGGCTTCGAGCAGATGGGCCTGGTTGTCGAGCCACAGCCGCAGGCTTCCCGAGAGAATGTAGCCCGCCTTCTCGCCGGTGTGCTGGAGGAAGTCGGTGCCTGAGGAGGCGCCGGGATTGAGCGTGAGCTCGTAGAGCTCGAGCTGGCCCTTGCCTTCCGGTGTCAGGGCTTCCTTGACGACACCGCTGGCGGTGAGCCGCAGCAGGCGCCTCGCGTTCTTGCGCACGATGTAGCGCTGCACGTCGGCGGTGTCGGTCGTCTCGAAGAAATAGGAGATGGGGACGTCGAGCGCGATGCTGAGCAGGCGGAGCGTGCGGATCGACGGCATGGCGCGCGCGCGTTCGAGCTGGCTGATCATGCCGTTGGAGAGGCCGGTCTTGTTGGCGACGTCCTGGATCGACAGGCCGGCGCGCTGGCGCAGCAGCCGCACGGTCTCGCCGAGGCGCTGGTCGACCGCATCCTCGGCCTCGATCGCCGGGGTGTCCTTGGTGCCGTTCGTATCGCTGCGACCATCCATGTCGCTCTCCATGCATCGTCTTGCCCCGGACCGCATCGATCCGAAGTTCAGCCACCGTGAAAAGGTCGCGCATACTAGCAATGCGATTGACAGTTGTATTTAGTCATGATGAACTTTTGATCGAAAAATTTAGAAGCACTAAAGCCCACTCCTGTCCCTTTGCCGGGGTTTCGGGGCGCGGGAGACGGTGCCGCGTGCGACAACGGAGAGTGGGTCATGGCAAGCGACACCGGCAAGTTCGGCGTTGGGGCAGTGCATCTCGGTAGTCCGAATCGCCGTCAGTTCTTTCAGCTCGGTGCCGGTGCGGCGGCAGGATGGGGCCTCGCAGGCAACGCCTTCGCGCAGACCGAACGCCCGACCAATCCGCCGGACAAGCCGCGCGGCCAGGTGATCGCGGCGCTGTCGCAGGAGCCGACCGTCTTTCATCCGCTGATGCCCGGCATCGAGGTCGATCAGGGCGTTTGGTGGCAGGTGTTCTCGCTTCTCTGGTACATTGATCCCGAGGGCAATTTCGTTCCGGACCTCGCCCGCGAAGTCCCGACCATCGAGAATGGAGGCCTGTCGGCCGACGGCCTGACCTGGAAGATCAAGCTGCGCAGCGACGTGAAGTGGCATGACGGTATGCCGTTCACGGCCGAGGACGTGAAGTTCTCGCTCGATCTGATCAACGATTCCAATTTCCGCGCGCGCAGCCGCGTCGGTCATAGCCTTGTGAAGGACATCAAGGTCGTCGCCGCGGACGAGATCCACTGGCGAATGGAAGCTCCCTATTCGCCCTACATGTCGATCCTGGGATCGCTGACCTTCATAGTGCCAAAGCACATCCTGGAGAAGGTGACCGACCCGAACGCCTCGCCGTTCCACAACGCGCCTGTCGGCACTGGCCCATTCCGCTGGGGCGAGCGCGTGCCCGGCGATCATATCCAGTTGAATGCCCACACCGGCTATCACGGCAAGGGGCCGTACGTCGAACGCGTGGTCTTCAAATACATCCCTGATCTCACCGTACTCTACACCCAGTTCCGCACCGGCCAGGTCGACTACACCGGTCTGCAAGGCATCTTGCCGAACTTCGTGCAGGAGGCGAAGACGCTGAAAGGGCGCAAGATCTTCGTCTCCGCGACCTCCTCGGTGGAGCACATCGCGCCCAACCTGGAGTTCGGCCCCTTTGCCGACCGCGCGGTACGCGAGGCGCTCTACCTCGCGATCAACAAGCAGGCGATCATCGATGCGCTCTATTACGGTCTGCCGACCCAGACCGAGAGCTTCGTGCCGCAGCAGGCATGGTCGTTCCAGAGGGGCCTGCCGCAACACAAATACGATCCTGCCAAGGCCAACGCGCTGCTCGATGCTGCGGGCTGGGTTCGCGGCTCCGGCGGCATTCGCGAGAAGGGCGGCGTCAAGCTCGAATTCACCAACTCGACGACGTCGGGCAATGCGGTGCGTGAGCAGACCCAGCAGCTGTTGATTCAGGACTGGCGCGCGATCGGTGCAGCGATGCGCGTCAACAACATGCCGGCCGCGGTGATCTGGGGCGATTTCTGGCAGCAGTCGAAGTTCAACTCGGTGCTGGTATCCGTGAACTTCATGCTGGGCAGCGACCCCGACGTGACGCCGCGCTTCGGCTCCGGCGCCATTCCCGCCCAGGGCGGCCGCGGTTACAACACCTATCAGTACAAGAATCCCGAGGCCGACCGTTTCCTCGCCGAAGGCGCCAAGCAGTTCGATCTGGGGCAGCGCAAGACGACCTATGGCGAGCTGCAGAAGCTGATCCGCAACGACCTTGCGATCCTGCCGATGTTCCAGGGCTTCATCGCCGAAGGCGTCAAGGAAGGGCTGCAGGGCTTCCGTCCCAACATCAACACCTCCATCAACTGCTGGAACATCCGCGAATGGTACTGGGCCTGATGTCTCGGGTACGCTGGATCAGCTGAGATGGCCCGTTACGTCGTCAATCGCCTGGCGCAGGCGTTCATGCTGCTCGTGATCGTCTCGGCGATCGGTTTTGCCATTCTGCACATGGCGCCGGGCGGACCGCTCTCGCAGTTTGCCGTCTCCGGGCAAATGACGCAGGACGATCTCGATCGCGTCACGAAGCAGCTGGGGCTCGATCGCCCGCTGCCGATCCAGTATCTCGACTGGTTCGGCCGCATGCTGAAGGGCGATTGGGGCAAGTCCTATCGCGACGGCGAGGCGGTGCTGTCGGTGATCTCCTCGCATCTCGGCGCCACGCTGGAGCTGATGGCGACGGCCACCATCATCGCGGTGCTGCTCGGCTGCTGGATCGGCATCCTTGGCGCGCTGCGTCGCTATTCGCTGTTCGACACGCTCGCCACCGTCGGCGCCATGATCGCACTGTCGATACCGACCTTCTGGTTCGGCCTCGTCACCATCTACGTGTTCTCGGTCAAGCTCGGCTGGTTGCCGGCCGGCAACCGGCAGACCGTCGGCGACGGCTCCTTCCTCGACCTGCTGCATCATCTGATCGCGCCGGCCTTGGTGCTGGCGCTGGTCGAGACTGCGATGTGGGGGCGCTTCATGCGCTCCTCGATGCTCGAGGTCATCAGCCAGGACTACATCCGCACCGCGCGAGCCAAGGGCCTGCCTGAATGGCGCATCCTCACCGTGCATGGCCTGCGCAATGCGCTGCTGCCGATGATCACGGTGGCCGGCCTGCAGTTTCCGACGTTGCTCGGCGGCGCGCTGGTGGCCGAGACCGTGTTCACCTGGCCTGGCATGGGCAGGCTGTTCCTCGATTCCATCGGCTACCGCGACTATCCCGTGGTGATGGGCATCCTGATGTTCTCGGCGACCATGGTGCTGATCGGCTCGCTGCTCGCCGACATCCTCTATGCCGTCGTCGATCCGCGCATCCGGGTGGGCTAGGCGATGGCGACTGCTAGTCTCTCCACCGTTCAGCTCGCGCCTGGCCAGGCGGCCTGGCGACGCTTCCGCCGGCATCGCCTCGCCCTCGCGGGCGCCGTGATCATCCTGGTTCTCGTGCTCGGCTCGGCGATCGGTCCCTATCTGCTGCCGTTCGACGACACCTATATCGATATCATGAAGCGGTTCGCGCCGCCGCTGTCGGGCGCGCATATCCTCGGCACCGACGAACTCGGCCGCGACGTGCTGGCGCGCTTGATGATGGGCGGACGGGTGTCGCTCTCGATCGGCATCGTCGCGATGGTGATGGCGATGGCGGTCGGCATCGTCGTCGGCGCCTTCGCCGGCTTCTATGGCGGCGTGGTCGGCGCGGTGCTGATGCGGCTGGTCGACGCCGTGCTGTGCTTTCCGACCATCTTCCTGCTGCTCGCGCTCGCCGCGCTCACCGAGCCGGGTCTCGTCACGACCACCATCCTTATCGCGGCGACCGCCTGGATGGCGGTGGCCCGCGTCGTCGAGGCGCAAGTCCGCTCGCTGCGCGAACGTGAATTCGCGGTCGCCGCGCTCGCCTTCGGTTCGTCGAACCTGCGGATCATGTTCCGCGAACTCGTGCCCAACGCGATCGCGCCGATCGTGGTGTCGGCGACGCTGAACGTCGCCAAGGCGATCCTGCTCGAATCCTATGTCAGCTATCTCGGCTACGGCATCCAGCCGCCGGCCGCAAGCTGGGGCAACATGCTCAACAATGCGCAGATCTATCTCACCAGCGCGCCGTGGCTGGCGATCGTGCCGGGTGTCGCGATCACGCTTGCGGTGACCAGCCTCAACTTCCTCGGTGACGGCCTGCGCGATGCGCTCGATCCGCGAATGAACATCCCATGACGAGCAAGATCTCGATCGAATTGAAGTCCAGGAGTGTCCCATGTCCCCGCCGCTCAACCGTATAAACAGCGACGAACGCCTGCCGGCGCAGGTGGATGTCGTCGTCATCGGCGGCGGCGTGATCGGTGTCTCCGCCGCCTATCATCTGGCGAAGAAGGGCCATTCCGTCGCCCTCGTCGAGAAAGGCCGTGTCGGCGGCGAGCAGTCGAGCCGCAATTGGGGCTGGTGCCGTCAGCAGGGCCGAGCGCGCGAGGAAATCCCGCTCGCCCGCGAGGCGCTGCGGCTCTGGGAGGACATGCAGAACGACGCCGGCGTCGATGCCGGATTCCGCCGCACCGGCGTCCTGTTCCTCACCAAGAGCCAGGACGAGCTCGCTGGCTGGGAGCGCTGGGCTGCGATCGCGCGCGAGCAGCAGGTTCACTCCACCGTGCTGACGCCGGCCGAGGTTGCCGAGCGCATGCCTGATAATGCCGACAAATGGGTCGGCGGCCTGCACACGCCGAGCGATGGCCGCGCCGAGCCATCTATGGCCGTGCCCGCGCTTGCGACTGCCGCGCGAAAGCACGGCGTCACCATTCATCAGGGCTGCGCCGCGCGCGGGCTGGAGACGACCGGCGGGCAGGTCAGCGCCGTCGTCACCGAGAAGGGCACCATTCGCACCCAATCCGTGCTGCTGGCGGGTGGCGCCTGGTCATCGCTGTTCTGCCGCCGCCACGGTATCGAGCTGCCGATCGGCCTCGTCAATGCCACGGCCTGCCGGACCACGCCGGGGCCGGAGATCACCTCGGGCGCGCTCGGCACCGACTTCTACTGCATCCGCCGCCGCCTCGACGGCGGTTTTACGCTGGCGCTGCGCAACCGCGGCACGGTCGAGCTGTCGCCCGACCTGTTCCGTTACGCGCGCACCTTCTGGCCGACCTATCAGCATCGCAAGAACGGATTGAAGCTGTCGTTCGGCAGGTCGTTCTTCGACCAGCTCATGCGCGGCACGAGCTGGAGCTTCGACAAGCCGTCGCCGTTCGAGGCCGAGCGCGTGCGTGACCCGGCGCCGGACATGTCGCTGGTCACCGCCGCGCTCGCCGCGCTGATCAAGTCCAACCCCGAGCTGAAGGACATCGAGATCGCGGAAGCCTGGGGCGGCACGATCGACTGTACACCGGACACCATTCCCGTGATCTCGCCCGTCGATGCGCTGCCGGGTTTCTTCCTTGCGACCGGCTTCTCGGGCCACGGCTTCGGCATTGGCCCCGCGGCCGGCAAGCTTGCCGCCGATATCGTGACCGGCGCGAAGCCGCTGGTCGATCCTGCCGCCTACAGCCACAAGCGCATGATCGACGGCCGCCGGCTCGCGCCGGTCAGCCCGTTCTGAGCGCTTCCATGACGGTTCTCTACAAGGCCAACATGGTTCGCGGCGCCGAGTGGGCGCGCTTCTTCGCGGAACGCGCGCCCGAGGTGCCGTTCCGCCTGTGGCCTGACATCGGTGATCCCGCCGCGGTGCGGTATCTCGTGGCCTGGGTGCCGCCTGACGATATCGCGACGACGTTTCCCAATCTTGAGCTCGTCTTTTCGGTCGGCGCGGGTGTGGATCAGTTCGACACCACGAAAGTTCCGGCGCACATTCCGCTGGTCCGCATGCTGGAGCCCGGCATCGCCGAGACCATGGTCGAATATGTCAGCATGGCCGTGCTCGCGCTGCATCGCGATCTCCTGCACTTCATCGCTCAGCAGAAGGAACAGGTCTGGCGCGAGATCCGGATCACGCCGGCCAAACGCCGGCGTCTCGGCGTGATGGGGCTTGGGCAGCTCGGCCAGGCCGTGCTTGAACGGCTCAAGACGTTCGGCTTTCAGCTGCTCGGCTGGAACCGCTCGCCGCGCGCGATCGACGGCGTCACCTGCTATGCGGGTGCCGAGGCCTTAGCCGATTTCCTCGCGCAGACGGACATCCTCGTCTGCCTGCTGCCGCTGACCGACGAGACCCGCGGCATCCTCAACGCCGAACTGTTCGCGCGCCTGCCGCGCGGTGCGGGGCTCGTCAATGTCGGCCGCGGTCCGCATCTCGTCGAAGCCGATTTCCTCTCGGCGCTCGACAGCGGTGCGCTGTCGGGTGCGGTGCTCGATGTCACCGAGCCCGAGCCGCTGCCGGCAGGCCATCCGTTCTGGAGCCATCCGCGCATCCTGCTGACGCCGCACAATGCCAGCATGACCTCGCCCGATACGGCCGTCGACCATGTGCTCGACGTCATCGCACGTCACCGCCGCGGCGAAGAGCTGCCGGGGCGGGTCGATCGTACACGTGGATATTAGGACCCTCGCATGAGCATTGGCGCAAAGGCACCTGATCAACATATCGCCGAAGCGCAGGCGCCGGTACTGTCGGTTGCCGGGCTCACCACCTCCTTCATGCTCGAGCGGCAATGGGTTCCCGTCGTCCGCAACGTCTCGTTCGACATTGCGCCGCGCGAAACCGTGGCGATCGTGGGCGAGTCCGGATCGGGCAAGAGCGTCACGGCGCTCTCGATCATGCGGCTCGTCCCGAAGGAGATCGGACGGATCGAGGGCCGGATCAATCTCGCCGGGCGCGATCTCTTGTCGCTGCCCGAAGCGAGCATGAAGGACATCCGCGGCAATGACGTTGCCATGATCTTCCAGGAGCCGATGACGAGCCTCAATCCCGTGCTCACCATCGGCTTTCAGATTGCGGAAGCGCTGATCCAGCATCGCGGCTTGTCGCGCGCAGCAGCAGAGGCCGAGACCATCCGTCTGCTCGACCGCGTCCGCATCCCGGCGGCGAAGTCGCGCTTCCACGAGCATCCACACCGCTTCTCCGGCGGCATGCGCCAGCGCGTGATGATCGCGATGGCGCTGGCCTGCAAGCCCCAGCTTCTGATCGCGGACGAGCCGACCACGGCGCTCGACGTCACCATCCAGGCCCAGATCCTGGAGCTCCTGAAAGAGCTTCAGCAGGAGGAGGGGATGTCGATCCTCTTCATCACCCACGACATGGGCGTGGTCGCCGAGATCGCCGATCGCACCGTGGTGATGTATGGCGGGCGGGCGGTGGAGACTGACGCCACCTCGCGCATCTTCGCCGCGCCCGCGCATCCCTATACGCGCGCGCTGCTCGCGGCCGTGCCGCGCCTCGGCTCGATGGACGGACGCCCGCGGCCGATGCGTTTTCCCATCGTCGACAAGGTGACGGGCACATCGGACGAGCCGATAGAGACGCCCGAGACGGTCTCGACGGCCGAGCGGCCGCTGCTCGAGGTCTCAGGCCTCACCACGCGCTTTCCGATCCGCTCGCGCCTGTTTGGAAAAGTCTCGGGCCGTGTTCACGCGGTCGAGAACGTCTCGTTCACCTTGCGCGCCGGCGAGACGCTGGCGCTGGTCGGTGAATCCGGATGCGGCAAATCCACGACGGGCCGCTCCATCCTGAAGCTGACGGAGCCCGACAGCGGCACGGTCCTGATCGACGGCCAGGACGTGCTGGCGATGAACGGCCGAGCTTTGCGCGATTTCCGCAAGCACATGCAGATCGTGTTCCAGGATCCGTTCGCGAGCCTCAATCCGCGCATGTCGGTGGGAACGGCGATCGCCGCGCCACTCCTCGCCAACGGGCTCGCCACGGCTGCACAGGCCCGCGACAAGGTCGCTGACCTCCTTGTGCGCGTCGGCCTCACTGCGGATATGGCCGCACGTTTCCCGCACGAATTCTCCGGCGGCCAGCGCCAGCGCATCTGTATTGCGCGCGCGCTCGCGCTCGGGCCGAAGCTGATCGTCGCCGACGAGGCGGTCTCTGCGCTCGACGTCTCGGTCAAGGCGCAGGTGGTCAATCTGATGCTCGATCTCCAGGCCAGCATGGGCCTCGCCTATCTCTTCATCTCCCACGACATCGCGGTGGTCGAGCGGATGAGCCACCGGGTCGCGGTGATGTATCTCGGCGAGATCGTCGAGATCGGTCCGCGCGCTGCCGTGTTCGGCAATCCGCAGCATCCCTATACGAAGAAGCTGATGGCCGCGGTGCCGGTGCCTGACCCGTCGCGCCGCGGCACTCGTCGCGAAACCTCGAACGATGAGATCAGAAGCCCGGTGCGCGCACCGGATTACCAGCCGCCGGTGCGGCAGTATCGCGAGGTGTCGCCGGGCCACGTCGTCCAGGTCTGGGGCGAGGAGTGGTCGGCCTGACTGCGAGCCTCACGTCCTCCGCAAATCGTGACCGGATGGAGCGGCAGGAAACAGCTGTATGTGAACCGCTTCATAGTTCAGCCCTCGCGTTTTGAACTATCACTCCGGCAAGAAATTGCCGCACCCGGACTTCAATTCGACAAATACGGGTGAGATGCAATGCCTGCGCAGCCGCGTGCGCGCAGCTTTGGATTGGCTCCTCGTCTTGCGCACGAGCAAGCCAGCCCCATCACTCAGCAAAGATTTTTCAGAAGTGGGAATCAAGGGCATCGAGAAACGCGTCTCGGCAGCGTCTATTTGGGCTCAGCCAGTAGGCTGCCAATTACTCAGAAGGAGCCCCCCAATGAAGATTAGCAGCGCAATTTCCAGCGCATTCTCCCTCAAGAGGCACGTCGGCAGTCTTGGGATCGCTCGTTCCAGTCTGATCAAGTCGGCCCATATCCTTGAAAGAATCGGGCTGGCGGCCGTTGGGGCCTCTTGCGGCCTCTATGTCGGTGCAACCCTGTTGCGTCAGAAAGGCGGATTGTTCGAAAGCGGCTGGATTGTGCTTCTGACAATGCTCTACGGAGCTATCAGCTGTTACGTCGGAATTGATTTGTCCGGCAATGTCGCGCGGAAGCCGACATCGAGCATCTCGGAGGAATGGAACGGCTCCGAGCCGGCCGAGATCATGAGTGCGGCCGGGACGTTCGGCGCGGCCATTGCCGCAACTCTGTCCGTCAGCATCCTTGTCCTTGATCAGAATCTGCCGAGCGGCCTGATCGGCTTTGTCGCCGGCTGTTGGGTGGTTGGCTCCTCGCTTCAGGTTGTGGCGGGCACGATGGCTCGCAACCACGACGCGCCGATGAAGGAGCAATGAAGGACTGCGCTCACGAAAGAAACGCCCGTTTGGCGTCATACGTGAGCGCAAGCCGCAGTGTTGGTTCGGCTTCTTCTGGAGTGAGCACTGACCACTCATCGCAACCTCTGCCGTCCAACGCTACGCGCCGGCGATGTTTGGTAGCGCGGCCATTCGCTTCGAGCAGTGTCTCGGCCGAAAACCTCGTCGGTATCGAGTAACCGAAATTTTCGCGCAGCAAACAAGACGTGCGATCATGGTGACGTTGGGATATCGTCTCGGCGCGGCGGTGGTCCAGGATTTTGCTAACTGCCAGCCACAACATCGGTGGAGCCATGCAGATTGCGGAGTGGCTCGGGAAGCTGGGGCTTGGGCAATACGCAGAGCGTTTTGTCCAGAATGGGATCGACGTGGGCGTCCTCCCCGAGCTGATGGACGAGGACTTTGACAAGCTCGGAGTCCTGCTCGGTCATCGCCGCAAGATGCTGCGTGCCATCGCCGAACTCGACCCAGCCGCGTTGATCGCCTCGCCGGCTCCTCCTCATGACGCCGAGCGACGCCATCTCACCGTCATGTTTTGCGATCTGGTCGGCTCGACTGCGCTCTCGGCGCGTCTCGATCCCGAGGATATGTGGGAAGTGATCCGGGCCTACCGCGCTGCGTGCGCGGGCGTCATTGCAGCTTATGACGGCAGGATAGCCAGGTTCGTCGGTGACGGGATACTCGTCTATTTCGGCTATCCGCGCGCCCACGAAGATGATGCGGAACGCGCAGTGCGAGCGGGCCTCGACATCATCTCCGCGATTCGCCAGCTCAAGACAGGCGCCGGCGAAAGGGTCGAGCTGCGGATCGCAATTGCGACCGGGCTTGTGGTGGTCGGCGACCTCATCAGCGGAGACGCGTCGGAGGAGCACGCAACCGTCGGCGATACGCCCAACCTCGCTGCCCGGCTCCAAAGCCTGGCTGAACCGGGGGTGGTCGTCGTTGCGTCGTCGACGCGCCGGCTGCTTGGGGATCTCTTCACCTTTCGCAATCTCGGCCGCCGCGAAGTCAGGGGGATAGGCGAACCGATCGCGGTATGGGCGGTGGAAGGAGCGACCGCGTCCGAGAGCCGCTTCGAGGCGGTCCGCGCCGCGCGCTCGATCGGCTTTGTCGGCCGCAAGGACGAGATCGAATTCATTCTCTCGCGCCAGCGCGAGGCATGGCAGGGCCAGGGCCAGATCGTCTTGATTTCCGGCGAAGCCGGCATCGGCAAGTCGCGCATTGTCGCAACGTTGTCCGAAAGCCCCTCGTTGGGGGCGCACCGTCGGGTGCGATATCAGTGTTCGCCCTACCATACCAACAGCGCGCTGCATCCCTTTGTCGCGCAGCTCGAGCGCGCCGCCGGAATCCGCTCGCACGACACGCCGGACCAGAAGCTCGGCAAGCTCGAGGCAATGCTGGCGCTTGGAACCCGGCAGGTCGCCCGGGCAACGCCGCTCATTGCGGCGCTGCTGTCGATTCCAACCGGTGACCATTGCCCGCCCCTTGGCTTGAGTCCGGCGCAGCAGCGGCGACAGACATTTGCCGCGCTGCTCGATCAGCTCGAAGGATTGGCGCGAGATCAGCCTCTGCTGGTCATCTGCGAGGATCTGCATTGGGCCGATGCCACGACGCTTGAACTGTTCGATCTCGCGGTCGATCGGATCCGGGCGCTGCCGATACTCGGGCTCATGACATCCCGGCCGGAGTTCGAGCCCTCCTGGTCGGGCCTTGCCAATGTCGGTCTGTTGCGGCTCGACCGGCTCGATCGGCAGGACACGCGCGCGCTGGTCGAACAGGTGGTCGTCGGTCGCCAGCTGCCGCGCGAGATGATGAAGCAGATCATCGACAAGACCGACGGCGTTCCGCTGTTCGTCGAGGAGTTGACCAAGATGGTGCTGGAGTCCGGCCTGCTCGTCGAAGAGGCCGGGCGCTATCGCCTGAATAGTCCGCTCCCGCC
>NZ_LWIG01000002.1:160446-165900 GCF_002068095.1 Bradyrhizobium sacchari
CCGGTCAAGGAGGTGGCGCAGATAGGCGCCGCCATCGGCCGCGACTTCTCATACGCGCTGCTGAAATACGTGGCGGGCCGCGATGATCTGACGCTGAGCGCTGCGCTGGGACAACTTGAAGAAGCCGAACTGCTGCTTCGCCGCGGGGCTCCGCCCGAAGCAAGCTATAGTTTCAAGCATGCCCTTGTTCAGGAAGCAGCCTACGAGAGCCTGCTCAAGAGCAAACGGCAGCTGCTTCACACGCGAATTGGCGAGGTCCTGCGCGAGAAA
This sequence comes from Bradyrhizobium sacchari, assembly GCF_002068095.1. Lineage (GTDB taxonomy): Bacteria > Pseudomonadota > Alphaproteobacteria > Rhizobiales > Xanthobacteraceae > Bradyrhizobium > Bradyrhizobium sacchari. The sequence continues at coordinate 160,717 of NZ_LWIG01000002.1, forward strand.
TTCCCGGTCGTCGCCGAGACCGAGCCGGAGGTTCTCGCGCACCACTTCACTGAAGCGGGGCTGGGCGAGGTCGCGCTCGAATGGTGGCGCAAGGCAGGCCAGCAGGCGCTGAAACGCTCTGCCTATTCCGAGGCGATCGCGCATCTCGGCAAGGCCATTGCGACCGTCGACGAGTTGCCTGACGATCCCCGCCGGATGATCAGCCGGCTGCATCTTCAAATCTCATATGGCCGTGCCTTGCGGGGGAGCCTCGGGCACAGCGCTCCCGAAACGGTCGCGGCGTGGACGCGTGCGCGCCAGTTCGCAGCCGACATCGATGATCCCGTTGAACTTGCGCCGATCCATTCCGGGCTCTTCAATGCCTGCCTGACACACGGCGAACTCGCTCCGATGCGGGAGCTGGCGGATGCCATCAGGAGCGCGGCTGATCGACGGCCGGACTCGCCGGTGGCCGCCGTCGTCGCTCATTGGACGGGCGGCGTCACCTGCTGGTTCGCCGGCGATTACTTGAGCGCGCGAACGCATCTCGAGCAGGCGCTGGCGATCTATGGTGCCGAACCGGACCCTGCGACATTCAGGGCGTCGGCGCTGGATCTGCCGTTCGTGATCATGAGATTCCTTGCGCTGGTGCTCTGGCCGCTCGGCGTCATCGCTCGCGCGCGCAAGCTCGCTGCCGAAGCGGTGGGCGCTTCGCGAGAAGAGCGGGCGCTGTCCCGGGCCAACGCGCTGGTTCATCGCGCCGTGTTCGACGGGGTCTGCGGGGGCATGTTGCAGCAAACAGAGACGATCCTGGCGCTCGGTCTCGCGCGCGACCACACGATGCCGTTGTACGTCGCCGCGGGCACCTATCTGAACGGTCTCGCCAAATGGCGTGCCGGCGACCGAATGGCGGGACTTGCGGACATGCGTCACGGCTGGGCCTTGCTGCACGAGAACGATTGCTACCTCTGCGAACCGTTTTGGGGGATGCATGTCGCCGTGGCGAATGCAGAGGTCGGCCAGGTCGAAACCGGGCTGGACATCCTGAACGAACTGATCGCCCGGACCGGACAGTCCGGCCAGCATTGGCTCGATGCCGAGCTGCATCGCGTCCGCGCCAAGCTTTTGTCCCGCCATGGTTCGTCGGACGAATCCGGCGCCGAAGACGACCTCAAGCAAGCGCTGGCAATCGCGCGACACCAGCAGACGAAGACCTTCGAGCTGCGCAGCGCTCTTGGACTTGCCCGCCTGTACAGGACGAATGGCCGGCCAAGTGCGATATCCGAACTGCTCGCCCCCGTGCTCGCCGGATTCGAGGCCGAGCGAGATCTTCCTGAACTCGTGGAAGCGAAAGAGTTGCTCACGCAAGCGCATGAGGCTCGTGCCGCTTCTCCTGGCCGGCCGTCCCGGCGGCAGGGATGACGGTTACGAGTTCACGTGCACGAAATCCCGCAGCAGCGGGTAGATCTCGTTGTTCCAGCGTTTTCCCGAGAACACGCCGTAATGGCCGACGCCGGCCTGCATGTGGTGGACGCGGCGAAAGGCGCGCACGCCGGTGCAGAGGTCTTGCGCCGCGAGCGTCTGTCCGATCGAGCAGATGTCGTCCTTCTCGCCCTCGACCGTCATCAGCCCCATGCGGCTGACCGCCCTGGTGTTCACGGGACGGCCGCGGTGCATCAGCTTGCCCTGCGGCAACAGGTGCTCCTGGAACACGTCGCGCACGGTCTCGATGTAGAACTCCGCGGGCAGGTCCATCACGGCGAAATATTCGTCGTAGAAGGTTTTGATCGTCGCCGCCTTCTCCTTCTCGCCCTTGGCGATGTGGTTGGCGAGGTCGAGATGCTGCTTGATGTGACGCTCGAGATTCATCGAGACGAAGGCAGTGAGCTGCACGAAGCCGGGATAGACCTTGCGCAGCGCACCGCGGCACTGCATCGGCACGTAGTTGATCAAATTGCGCTCGAACCAGGTGATCGGCTTGCTCTTGGCGAAGTCGTTGACCTTGGTCGGCTGGATCCGGGTGTCGATGGGACCTGCCATCAGCGTCAGCGTCGCCGGGCGCGAGGGATGATTGTCCTCGCACATGATCGCCGCGGCCGCGAGCGCCGAGACCGAGGGCTGGCAGATCGCCACCATGTGCGGGCGCGGGCCGAGCTGTCCCAGGAAGTCGATGAGATGCTCGGTGTAGTCGTCGAGCCCGAAGCGGCCCTCGCTGCGCGGAATGTCGCGTGGATTGTGCCAGTCGGTGATGTAGACGTCGTGGTCCTGCAGCAGCGTCTTCACGGTGCCGCGCAAGAGCGTGGCGAAATGGCCGGACATCGGCGCCACCAGCAGCATGCGCGGCTGCTCGGGGCCGTCGTCTTTCCTGAAATGCAGCAGCGAGCCGAACGGCGTCGCGTAGGCGATCTCCTCGCGGACGCCGACCTCGCGGTTTCCGACCATCACGCTGTCGATGCTGTAGGCCGGGCGGTCATAGGTGAGGGTGGAGCGCGAGATCAGCTCCAGCGCCGCCGAGAGCCGGCCGACCACCTGATCCGACATGCCCTGGGGCACCAGATTGAGGAATTTCAGCGCGGACGAGGCTCCCGCCCGCCACGGCGCCGTCAGATCCATATGGTTCTGAAAGGCTTGATAGTACATCGACATCATACTGAAACGCCCACCCTGTTCCCTGCCGTCATGCAATATCGAAGCCAGACGGGAGCAGGGCCGCCCGCAAAATTGGCACATCGCTTGCTCCTGGAGCGGGGTGATGACTTGAGGGAAGCTCAGCGAATGAGCACGTCCGGGGCCGGGCGGGGTGCGGGTGACAGGCGTGAGGGAAGGGGCCATATGGCGAAAGCGACACTGACCATCAGCAGCAAGAACTACTCGTCCTGGTCGCTGCGTGGCTGGCTGCTGACGAAATTTTCCGGACTCGATTTCGAGGAAGTCGTGACCGCGCCGGACGACGCGTCGGCGCGCGCGGAGATCCTGCTGCTGTCGTCCTCGATCCTGGTGCCGTGCCTGCGGCACGAGGGCGCCGTGGTCTGGGATACGCTGGCGATCGCCGAATATCTCAACGAGGTGATGCCGTCAGCCGGGCTGCTGCCCGATGACCGCATCCAGCGCGCGCATTGCCGTTCGATTTGCGGCGAAATCCATTCCGGCTTCACCACGCTGCGCGCTTCGCTGCCGGTCAATCTCAAGGGACACTTCCCCGGCTTCAAGATCTGGTCGCGCGCGCAGGCCGACATCGACCGCGTCTGGTCCATCTGGCGCGACTGCCTGGAGACGTCGGGCGGCCCGTTCCTGTTCGGCGAACGGCGCACCATGGCGGATGCGATGTACGCCCCCGTGGTGACGCGCTTCATGACCTACGACGTCAAGCTCGAGCCGCGCCTGAAGGCCTATGCCGATACCATCATGGCCATGCCCGAGATGAAGGAATGGATCGCGGCGGCGAGGGAAGAGCCGGCCGAGATCGAGGAGCTCGAGGTCGAATATTAGGCAGGGGTGGCGTCGCCTTGCCTGTTTTGGGAGCGAGGCGGCTTGCCGCCGCTCCTGTCAGCCATGTCATTCAAGCCGTTAACTTTTGGCGCTGGTCGGGGGACGCGGCGGGCTCATGTGCTGCGCAGATATTGTAGGGACCCCGCGGCCGGTTTCGACATCTAGCCGTGAACAACCGCGTACACGGCTGCTCCGCTGATTCGGACGTGATTCGTTCGGGCCGCGTTCCGTTGGTTAAGGCGGAGCGCGGCCCCGTCGCATTTTGGAACAGGAGCCGCCGTCAGGCGACGCCCGGCTGCTTCACCCGGGGCAGGCGCCAGCCGATGACGGTCGCCTCGACCGCGATGCCGGCCTCGTGGTTCTGCCAGCGTCCTCCGACGTAGCGGCAGGCGAACGGCAGCTGATACGTTCCGCTGTGATCCTCGCACAGCACTTCGACAGGCAGGCCGGGTGGCGGCTCCCCGGCGCCATCGAACTCCGCCAGACGTCTATCACGCGTTGCCATTGTAAAAATCTCCCCTAAACAAAGCCGCGAAAGAGCGCCCACTTCCTTCGCGCGCGGTTCACTGCTCCCCGTCCCAGGGAACAAGCCAAGCTCAACGCGAGAATGCGGTACGAGTGTGGTAGCCTCCAGCCGCTGCGCGCAATCGGCGCACATTGCTGTGATCATTTGGCGAGGAACCCCGCATGCCGCTTCGACGCGCCGGCGTTTGTTTCGTGATGTTGCTGCTCGCCACGCTGGCGAACGCGCCGGTCCGCGCGCAGGACGTGCCGGGCATCGAGATCTGCACCGTGGAGAAGACCTGGGAGCGCCGCACCAGCTGTCTCCAGAGCAATGTCGACTTCCTGCAGAAGACGATCACCAAGCTCAACCTCGACCACCAGCAGAAGCTGGATGCGGCGGGTCGCCAGATCGACGCGCTGAAGACAAGCCTGGCCGGCCTGCAGAAGACGATCAGTGATCTCCAGGCCGCACAGGCCAAGACGGCCGAGGATCTGAAGAAGAAGCAGGACGCGACGCCGCCGAAGGATGCGGCGAAATGAGCGTGGCGGTCACGCCACGCAATAGCGCTGCATCACGCTGCGATCGGGCTCATAGCCGAGCCCGGGCCCCGAGGGCACTGCGACATGGCCGGTGGCATCGACATCGGCACGGCCGCCCCACAGGCAGGCTTCGCGCTTGAGATAGAACATCTCGACCAGCCCGTCGTCGCGCGTCGCGAGCAGGTGCAGCGTCGCCAACAGTCCCGGACCGAAATACGGGGAATGCGGGACGATCTTGACGCCGAGCCGATCCGCCAGCGCCGCGACCTTCAGGAATTCCGTGATGCCGCCGACCTTGATCACCGACGGCTGGGCGTGGCTAACCGCGCCCGCATCCATCATCTGCCGGAATTGATATTCGGTGCAGGCATTCTCGCCGGCGGCGATGCCGAGCTCGCCCTTGCGACGCACTTCGGCCAGCGTCGCAAAATCCTCGGGCGGCCAGACCGGCTCCTCCAGGAACATCGGCCGCGCGTCGCGACATGCTTTCGCAAATGCGATCGCCTGTTCGCCCGACAGCGGGCAGTTCATGTCGACCATCAGCGGAATATTGGGGCCGATCGCCTCGCGCGCGGCAAACACCGCAAGCGTCGTGGTCTCGTGCAGCTTGATCGCGCCATAGCCGAGCGCGAGCGCCTTCCGGCATTCGCCGGCGATGTTGTCGGGCGAGCC
>NZ_LWIG01000002.1:165946-175816 GCF_002068095.1 Bradyrhizobium sacchari
CGGCCGGGCGCCTGATCTCGCCGAGCAGACGGTGCAACGGCAGGCCCTTGATCTTCGCGGCGAGGTCCCACAGCGCGATGTCGAGGCCGGAGATCGCGAACATGGTGATGCCGTAGCGGCCAAACAGATGCAGATTGCGCTGGATCTGCTCCATCACCGCGGGAATGCCGGCGGCGTCAGGAACCTCGAGGCCGATGGCCTGCGGCGCGATCATCTCCTCGACGGCGCTGCGCGTGGTGCGGGGGCTGACATAGGCGAAGGCATCGCCCCAGCCGGTCAGCCCGGCATCGGTCGTGACCTCGACGATCACCATGTCGAGGGCGGTGATGGCGGAGGCGCCCTGGCGGAAGCTCGCAACACCGGCGTCATAGGGGATGCGGATATGGTGCGCCCGCACATCGGTGATCTTCATGCTGCGGTTCCTCCTGCTTTCTTGTGAGCGGTTCTGAGTTGTCGAATGTAGGCACGAACGCCCGCACGTTGCCAGCGGCAGTTCCGGCGCTATCCTCCTCGAGGACCGCAACGCCGATCAAGCGAAGCCGCCGGCCTTCCGTGCATCATGGCCCTGCTTCGAACGAGGTCCGACCATCATGAATCCAGCCCAGCGCGCGCTCTGGTACATCGAGAGTCATCTGGCCGAGCCGATGACGCTCGACGAGATCGCTGCGGTCGCGGGCGTGTCACGGTTCCACCTGGTGCGTGCGTTTGCCGCAGCCACCGGCCTGCCGGCGATGCGCTACGTGCGCGCGCGGCGGCTGACGGAGGCCGCGCGCAGCCTTGCCAACGGCGCGCCCGACATCCTGTCGCTGGCGCTGGAGGCGGATTACGGCTCGCACGAGGCATTCACCCGCGCGTTCCGCGACCAGTTCGGCACCACGCCCGAAGCGGTGCGGACCGCGACCAGCACCGGCCATCTCAATCTACAGGAGCCGATCCTCATGGACTCCACCATATCCGACACCCTTGCTGCACCGCGTTTCGAAACCGCAAAGGCCTTCCTCGTCGCCGGCCCCACTGAGCGCATCTCCTGCGACAACGGCGCCATCATCCCGGGCCTGTGGCAACGCTTTCATCAGGAGGTTGCCGACATTCCCGCGCGTGTTGGGAACGTCGCCTATGGCGTCTGCTGCAATGGCGATGATGCCGGCAATTTCGACTACATCGCCGGCGTCGAGATCGCCGACTTCTCCGACCTGCCGCGCCGCTTCGGTCGTGTCCGCATCCCTGAGCAGCGCTACGCGGTGTTCACTCACACCGACCACGTCGCCTCGGTCCGGCGCACCGTCAACACGATCTGGAATCAATGGCTGCCCGCATCTCGCCTGAAGGCCGCGGACGCGCCGAGTTTCGAGCGTTACGACGAGAAATTCGATCCCGCGACCGGCAATGGCGGCTTCGAAATCTGGATACCAGTGAGAGAGTAAGCTGCAAGGCTGGCATACCATTCCGCTTGCTTGGCAAGCCCCGGTGACTTTGTCATAACCGCTGGCAAATCTTGCGTGTGGGGCCCGTGCCGGACATCCCGTGCAAGCCATAACAAGCAGCCGGGAGGGTCTCACATGTCCAACGTCCGCGTCCTCGCCACCGACCTCGAATTTCCCGAAGGGCCGGTCGTGATGCCGGACGGCTCGGTGGTGCTGGTGGAGATCCGCGGCCAGCGCCTGACCCGCGTCTACCCCGACGGCCGCAAGGAGATCGTCGCGAAAATCCCGGGCGGGCCGAATGGTGCCGCGCTCGGCCCCGACGGCAAGATCTACATCTGCAACAATGGCGGCTTCTCCTGGATCCCGACCGGCAACATGATCATGCCCGGCCCGCAGCCGGGGGATTATCTCGGCGGCTCGATCCAGCGCGTCGACCTGCAATCGGGCAAGGTCGAGACCGTCGTGACCAGATGCGGCGAGCACGATCTGCGCGGGCCGAACGATCTCGTGTTCGACAGGCAGGGCGGGCTCTGGTTCTCCGACCTCGGCAAGCGCCGCGCGCGCGAGATGGATGTCGGCGGCATCTATTACCTCAAGCCCGGCATGACCGAGATCGTCGAAATCGTGCACGGCGTGCTGCCGGCCAACGGCATTGGCCTGTCCCCGGACGAGAACACCGTCTACATCGCGGAGACGCCGACGGGCCGTCTCTGGGCCTATGAGCTCTCCGCGCCGGGTACGCTGAAGCCGCGCGAGGTGATCTATCGCGGCGAGCGCGGAAAACCGATCTGCGGCCTCGGCGGCTACCAGATGTTCGATTCGCTCGCGGTCGAGGCTAATGGCAATGTCTGTGTCGCCACCCTCGTCTCCGGCTGCATCTCGGTGATCGCACCCGACGGCACGCTGGTCGAGCAGGTCCCGACCGGCGACCGCGTCACCACCAATATCGCCTTCGGCGGCCCTGGGCTGAAGACCGCCTACATCACGCTGTCGGGCAAGGGTGAGCTGGTCGCCATGGACTGGCCGCGCGGCGGTTTGCCTCTTAATTTCCTAAACAAGTAAACGGTGCTAGTGACCGTCATTGCGAGCGAAGCGAAGCAATCCAGGAATGCCCCCGCGGTGACAGTCTGGATTGCTTCGTCGCTTCGCTCCGCGCAATGACATACGGAGAGAGACTTCAATGCCCTGGCCCGATCCCATCACCCTGCGTGGACAGCACGCCCGTCTCGAGCCGCTGTCGCATCAGCATCGCGAGGCGCTGGTCGAGGCCGTCAAGGACGGCGAGCTGTCAAAACTCTGGTACACCGCGATCCCGCAGCCGGAGAACATGGGCAAGGAGATCGACCGCCGTCTCGGCCTGCAGGCTGCCGGCTCGATGCTGCCCTTCACCGTGTTCGACGCCGGCGGCAACATCGTCGGCATGACCACCTACATGAACATCGATGCCACCAACCGCCGCGTCGAGATCGGCGCGACCTGGTACGGCAAGAGCGCGCAGCGCGGTCCGCTCAACACGCAGTGCAAGCTGCTGCTGCTCCGGCACGCCTTCGAGACGCTGAACTGCATCGCGGTCGAGTTCCGCACGCACTTCTTCAACCACCAGAGCCGCCGGGCCATCGAGCGTCTCGGCGCCAAGCAGGACGGCATTCTGCGCAGCCATCAGGTCGCGCCGAACGGCACGCTGCGCGACACGGTCGTCTACAGCATCACCGCCGCCGAATGGCCGACGGTGCAGGCGCATCTCGAATATCAACTCAACGACAAGCCGCGCTAGGGGCGGCCGAGGGACCATGGATAGATTTGATTATGTGATCGTCGGCGCGGGCTCCGCCGGTTGCGTGCTTGCCAGCCGGCTCAGCGAAGACCCTGCTGTCAGCGTCTGCGTGCTCGAGGCGGGCCCTTCCGACTGGCACCCCTACATCCATCTGCCGGCGGGTTTCATAAAAACCTTCCACATGAAGAGCATCAACTGGGCCTACCAGCAGGAGCCCGGACCCTACACCGGCGGTCGCAGCATCTACGCGCCGCGCGGCAAGACGCTCGGCGGCTCGTCCTCGATCAACGGCCACATCTACAACCGCGGCCAGCGCATGGACTTCGACACCTGGGCGCAGATGGGCAATCGCGGCTGGGGCTATGCCGACGTGCTGCCCTACTTCCGGCGGCTGGAAAAGCGCGTGGGCGAGGGCGAGGACACCTATCGCGGCCGCGAGGGCAAGCTCATCGTCACCACGATGGACTGGCGCGATCCGCTCTGCGAGGCCTTCATGGAAGGGGCGGTCTCGCTCGGCATTCCGCGCAACCCCGATTACAACGGCAAGACCCAGGAAGGCGTCTCCTACTGCCAGCGCACCATCGAGAACGGCCTGCGCGTCTCCGGCGCGACCGCCTTCCTCAAGCCGGCGATGAAACGGCCCAACCTGCATGTGCACACGCACGCGCATGCGACCGAAATCATCTTCGAGGGCAAGCGCGCCGTCGGCGTGCGCTACAGCAAGGGCGGCCGCGGCGGTACGCCGGTCGAAGTGCGCGCCAACAAGGAGGTGATCCTCTCCGGCGGCACCTATAATTCGCCGCAGCTCTTGCAGCTCTCCGGCATCGGCTCGCCGGATCTGCTGCAGCAGCACGGCATCGCCGTCCGTCACGCGCTGCCCGTCGGCGAAGGTCTTCAGGACCATTACGCCCCGCGCACGGTGGCGCGGGTCAAGGACATCAAGACCATCAACGAGCTCCGCCGCGGCTGGCGGCTCTGGGTCGAAGCCGCGAAATGGGCGACCGCGCGGCGCGGCCTGCTGTCGCTGTCGCCGACCATGGTCTATTGCTTCTGGCATTCCGGCGAGAGCGCGGAGAGCTCCGATCTCCAGCTCACCTTCACGCCGGCGTCCTACAAGGAAGGCGTGCAGGGCCAGCTCGAGGACGAGCCGGGCATGACGGTCGCCTCGTGGCAGCAGCGCCCCGAGAGCCGCGGCTATGTCCGCATCCGCTCCATCGATCCGTTCGCGCCGCCGATCATCCAGACCAACTATCTCGACGCCGAGCTCGACCGCCGCGTCATCGTCGGCGGCATGAAGCTCGCGCGGCGCCTGCTGAAGAGTGCGCCGCTCTCGCCCTATTACGCCTACGAGGATTTCCCCGGCCCCAACGTCAACACCGACGACGAATTCCTGCACGCCGCCACCGAGCGCGGCACCACCACCTTCCACCCCGGCTGCACCTGCCGCATGGGCCCGGCGGATTCGACCTGGGCGGTCGTCGACGACCAGCTCCGCGTCCACGGCCTCGAAGGCCTCCGCGTCATCGACGCCTCGGTCATGCCGCGCATGATCTCGGCGAACCTGAATGCGTCAACAATGATGATCGCCGACCGCGCCTCGGACCTGATCCGCGGCAAGCAGCCGATGGAAGCCGCGCGGATTCCGGACGCGGCGGTGGCGTAGGATGGTCTCGTGCCCCGGACGCAGCGCAGCGCTTCTTCAGCGGTGCGCTGCAGAGCCGGGGCCCATGTCTCCGAGCAATCTGCGTCGCCTTCTGGGTCCCGGCTCTGCGCAGCAGCGCTGCACGCTGCGCGCCCGGGACACGGAGAGCGCTGGATGCAGTCCCGACGTGTCCCGTCGGGCAAAACACCCGCATCCCGTCAACCCCGCCCCGCGAAAATATTCCACTTTACCGAAATTCGGAATTGCGGCATAAGTCGAAGCAGCCCGGCCCACGAAGAGGGGCGGTTCGCGAGTCGTTCGAAACGCGGGCCGGGTTGCGGTGGACGCGGCAGCGTCGGCACGATTGAGTGCGGGCAGGGCGGGTAGTCCCTGTGAGCCCGAAACCGCGTGCGGACGAACGGCGCTGAATGCGTACGGCAAAACCGTGTGGTCCTGGCCGTCGTTGCTACGGTCAAGCCTTTCGCGGAGATGCGCGCGAGCCCAACCGGGCAGACGGCATCGTCAATTCGCGAGGCGAGGGAGGCCAGAGGGAATTCGGCTCCCGGGAGAGCACGGCATAAGCCGTCCGACCATCGCGCAGGGAAGGCCGAGTGATCGGCGACACCTGTATGCTGCTGTGCGGTTCCTTTGCGCTACCTTTCGCGCAGCGGACCGCGGGTGCCAGTCGGCACCCGGCCTTCCCTGCGCCCTCTTTCACAGGAGGACGAGGATAGATGCAAAGCTCGGGCGAGATGCGCCGCGAGGATGCGAAGGCGTGTCTGCGGGTCAGCGTGCGAGTTGATGGGCCGCGGCTGCGCCGCTTGCTCCGTCATTGCGAGGAGCCCTTGCGACGAAGCAATCCAGACTGTCGCCGCCGAGGGATTCTGGATTGCTTCGCTGCGCTCGCAATGACGATGGGGAAGCAGGCGCGTGCCACATCCTCACTGTCATCGCCCGGCTCGGCCGGGCGATCCGGTATTCCAGAGGCGCTTGTGATTGAGCCGAGAAGCTGCGGCGTACTGGATGCCCCGGTCAAGCCGGGGCATGACACCGGTGGTGGGGACGCAGCGGAGCGCTATCGCGAGCGAACCCGCCCCTACACTTCCCGTCGGCTCAGGAACGCCAGCCGCTCGAACAAATGCACATCCTGCTCGTTCTTCAGCAGCGCGCCGTGCAGCGGCGGGATCAGCTTGCGCGGGTCGCGCTCGCGCAGCTGCTCGACGCTCATGTCCTCGTTGAGCAGCAGCTTGAGCCAGTCCAGAAGCTCGGACGTGGAGGGCTTCTTCTTCAGGCCGGGCACCTCCCGTACCTCGAAGAAGATACGCAGCGCTTCCTCGACCAGGCGCTTCTTGATGCCGGGGAAGTGGACGTCGACGATGCGGCCCATCGTGTCGGCGTCGGGGAACTTGATGTAGTGGAAGAAGCAGCGGCGGAGAAAAGCGTCCGGCAGCTCCTTCTCGTTGTTGGAGGTGATCATCATGATCGGGCGCTGCTTCGCCTTGATCGTCTCGCCGGTCTCGTAGACATGGAATTCCATGCGGTCGAGCTCGAGCAGCAAATCGTTCGGGAATTCGATGTCGGCCTTGTCGATCTCGTCGATCAGGAGCACCGGGCGCTGCTCGGCCGTGAAGGCCTCCCACAGCTTGCCGCGCTTGATGTAGTTCCTGATGTCGGAGACGCGGGCATCGCCGAGCTGGCTGTCGCGCAGGCGCGACACCGCGTCGTATTCGTAGAGCCCCTGCTGCGCCTTGGTGGTGGACTTGATGTGCCAGGTGAGCAGCGGCGCGTTCAGCGCCTTCGCCACTTCCTCCGCCAGCACCGTCTTGCCGGTGCCGGGCTCGCCCTTCACCAGGAGCGGGCGTTCGAGCACGATCGAGGCATTGACGGCGACCTTGAGATCGTCGGTCGCAACGTAGTCCTTGGTGCCGGTAAATTTCATTGGGCGTCCTTGTTGGTCGTCGTCGCGAGGCGGTTGCCAATTGCATCGCCCTGGTCACGACAAGCGAACGGCCGCTCGCGGCGGCCGTTCCTGGTTCGGTCAGGCTTTCAGACCCGTTTTATCAGCGAAAGGATGACCAGCACAATCACCGCGCCGATCGTGGCGTCCACGATGGCGCCGATCGTGCCGGTGGCCAGGCCGATGTGCAGCTGTGGCAGCACCCAGCTCGCCACCAGAGCGCCGATGATGCCGACGACAATGTTGCCGACCAGCCCAAATCCCGCCCCGTGGACAATCTTGCCGGCAAGCCAGCCTGCGATCGCGCCGATGATGAGCGCTGCGAGAATTCCCATTGCAAACGTCCCCAAAACAACCCCTTGAGGCGGTCAATTCTAGAGCAAAAAGCCTCGCGGTCCAGCGCTCAAGGACGGCCTGCGCCCCTTGACGTTGGCGACCCGACGGGCAATCTGTCACCCATGTTCCTGCAATTCTTCACCTCTCTGCGCGACGCGCAGGTCCCCGTGACGCTGCGCGAATACCTCACGCTGATGGAGGCGCTCGACGCCGACCTCGCGGACTACACGGTCGAGAATTTCTACTACCTGTCGCGCGCCTCGCTGGTGAAGGACGAGCGCAACCTCGACAAGTTCGACCGCGTCTTCGGCACGGTGTTCAAGGGGCTGGAAAGCCTGCTCGACGCTATGGAGAAGGCGGAGATCCCCGAGGAATGGCTGAAGAAGCTCGCGGAAAAATACCTGACGGAAGAAGAGAAGAAGCAGATCGAGGCCATGGGCTGGGACAAGCTCATGGAGACCCTTAAGAAGCGCCTCGAGGAGCAGAAGGGCCGGCACCAGGGCGGCTCGAAGTGGATCGGCACCGCCGGCACCTCGCCATTTGGTGCCCACGGTTACAATCCCGAAGGCGTGCGCATCGGCCAGGAGAAGAACCGCAACAACCGCGCCGTGAAGGTGTGGGACAAGCGCGAGTTCAAGGATCTCGACGGCAATGTCGAGCTCGGCATCCGCAACATCAAGGTGGCGCTGCGGCGCCTGCGCAAATTCGCGCGCACCGGCGCGCCCGATGAGCTCGATCTCGACACCACGATCCGCGAGACCGCCAATCACGGTTATCTCGACGTGCACATGCGCCCCGAGCGGCGCAATGCGGTGAAGCTGCTGGTGTTCTTCGATATCGGCGGCTCGATGGATGCGCATATCGAGCAGGTCGAGGAGCTGTTCTCGGCGGCGAAGAGCGAGTTCAAGCACATGGAGTATTTCTACTTCCACAACTGCCTCTATGAAGGCGTGTGGAAGCAGAACAAGCGCCGCTTCACCGACCGCACCCCGACCTGGGACGTGCTGCACAAATATCCGCACGACTACAAGGTCGTGTTCGTCGGCGACGCCTCGATGTCGCCTTACGAGATCATGGTGCCCGGCGGCTCGGTCGAGCATGTCAACGAGGAGCCCGGCTCGGTCTGGCTCGACCGCATCATCCGCACCTATCCGCATGCGGTGTGGCTGAACCCCGTGCAGCAGAAGCACTGGGACTATTCGGAATCGACCACCATCATCAAACGCATCTTCGCCAACCGGATGTACCCGATCACCATCGAAGGGCTGGAGGGCGCGATGAAGGAATTGACGCACTGATTGCTGTCATTCCGGGGCGCGCGCAGCGCGAACCCGGAATCTCGAGGTTCCGGGTTCGACGCTTCGCATCGCCCCGGAACGACGGAAGACAAGAGGGAGAACCATATGCCCCAAACCATCACTCGCGGCATCAAGGCGCTGATCGACGAGGCCAATGCAGAGATCGAGACGCTCACCGCCAAGGATGCCATCGAGATCTCCAAGAACGGCGACGTCGTCATCGTCGACATCCGCGATCCCCGCGAGATCGAGCGCGACGGCCGCATCCCCGGCGCCTTCGCCTGCACCCGCGGCATGCTGGAATTCTGGATCGATCCGCAGAGTCCCTACGCCAAGCCGATCTTCCAGGAGGACAAGAAGTTCGTCTTCCACTGCGCCGGGGGCCTGCGCTCCGCGCTCGCCGCCAAGACCGCGCAGGACATGGGCCTCAAGCCCGTCGCCCACATCGCCGGCGGCTACGCCGCCTGGCGCGATGCCGGTGGGCCGACTGAAGCGTGGGAGCCGAAGAAGAAGGGCTAACTCTCTCCCGTCGTCATTCGGGGGCGCGCGAAGCGCGAACTATGATGCGCAATTGCGCATCTGAGAATCCATTCATCCACCGACTCACATCAGCCGCACGATGGATTCCGGGCTCCCGTCCGGCGCCCCGGAATGACCACAAGGAAATATCGATGACCGCCACCGACCCCCTCGTCTCCACCGAATGGCTCGCCGCCCGCATGGGCGACGCCAACGTCAAGATCCTCGACGCCAGCTTCAAGCTGCCGGGCGTGCTGCCGCTGCCGAAGGACGATTACCTCGCCGCGCACCTGCCCGGCGCTGTGTTCTTCGACGTCGATGCGGTGTCGGATCACTCCAACCCGCTGCCGCACATGTATCCGAGCGCCGAGCAGTTCGGCCGCGATGTCGGTGGTCTCGGCATCTCCAACGCCGATACCGTCGTGCTCTACGATGCCGGCGGCTGGGTCGCCGCGCCGCGCGCGTGGTGGATGTTCCTGGCCTTCGGCCACAAGGATGTGCGTATCCTCAATGGCGGCCTGAAGAAGTGGCGTGCCGAAGGCCGTCCGGTTGAGAGCGGCGAGGTGAAGCCCAAGCTTGCGACGTTCAACGCGACCTACGATTCCAAGCGCGTGCGCAGCATGCAGCAGCTGATCGCCAACGTCGAAAGCCGGGCCGAACAGGTGATCGATGCGCGCGCCGCCGATCGTTTCGAGGGCCGCGCGCCCGAGCCGCGGCCGGGCATCCGCTCCGGCCACATCCCGGGCGCCCGCAACGTGCCCTACAATCTGCTGTTCGATGCCGCGACCGGTGAGATGAAGCCGCTCGACGATCTGCGCGCCGCCTTCACCGGCGCCGGCGTCAAGCTCGATGCGCCGATCGTGACGAGCTGCGGCTCGGGCGTGTCCGCGGGCGTGCTGACGCTCGCGCTGTACCGGCTC
>NZ_LWIG01000002.1:175885-177314 GCF_002068095.1 Bradyrhizobium sacchari
CCCGCCGGTCGCGACCGGGCCGGCGTGAAATAATCGCGCAGGGGGCTGTCTCCCCGCAAGAGGTGAAGTTCAGCGTGCGCGCGCGGTGGTCGTCGTTGCGAAAGTCTGCTGCGGCCGTCCGAACGGATCGAGCGCCTGGTTGATCTGCTGAGGCGGCGGACGCCGCACGATGCGGTGGCGCTTCTTCGGCTTGCTCGCACGGGGCTTGGACGCGTTGCTGTCGGCCTTGGTCTTTGCCCGGGTGAGATCGTTCAGCGCGGCCATCCTGGCCGCGGCAATGTCCGCCACACGCGATGCCAGCACCGTCGTTGCGGTTCGCGGTGCTTCGGGGACGGTCGCGGCAGGTCTGGCCTCGGGGATCGTTGCCGTGCTGTCCGCGGGGGTGAGCGTGTCGGTCGGCGCGGCGGCCGCCACGATCATCTCGGGTTTGGTCTCGGCCTTCACCTCAGCCTTGATCTCAGTCCCGATCTCAGCCCCGATCTCAGCCTTGGCCGGTTCGGCAGCCGGAGGGGTGGCCTGAGGGGGCTGCGGCTGAGTGTCGGTCTCGGTCGTCGCCGCAGCGGCCTGCTCGGACTCGCTCGCAGGCAGTCCGATCGTCGGCATCCAGTCGCGCAGTGACGGCATGGGCTCGGCAGCCGCCTCCGGATCCGCCCGCAGCGCAGCGAGCACCGGCTGGGCCGGCTCGGGAGCTTGCGCAAAGACCTGCTCCTGCGGACCGTTCCGCCAGGAGGGGGTGCTGACATACTGCTCATGGGTCGCCCGCAGCAGCGCGGCAGCCCCTAGGCCGAACACCAGGATGGAGGTTGACAGCAGGATCGCGGCAAGCAGGAAGCGAAAGCCGGGAAGCATCGGACGGGTTACGAATTTCCGCCCCGGCGGGTGGCGGCCGGGACCCAAGAGCCATCTGAACGCGGTGACGGTACTGCTTGCCGCGTTCGCCACGCGGAGTTTGGAGCGCAAAGCGGTGACGAATCAGGCTGATTCGAACATACCGCAACGATTTCGGCCCGTTCCCTTAAAATCGGGGCCGAAGCTCCGGCAACTGACGGCGCGATGCGATTTCCGCCCCGTGATGCAACGGGGCAACGGTAGTCTTGCGGATCACAAATCGGCAAATCCGGCGCAAATCGGCCTGATATGTCTTGAATGTGCCGCTATCTTCGGTCATCTGGCCGTTAACGGTCCTGATGGGGCCCGGGGGCTATACAAGAGCGATGATGATCAAACATTTTCTGACGATATGCGCTGCCGCAACAGTCGCTGCGGCGGGAACCTCGCTCGTGCAGGCTCAGAGCTATCCGGTCCAGCAGGCGCCGGGCTATGGCGCGCCGGCCGAATATCGCCCCGGCGACCGCATGCCGAATTTCGACTCGCTGGACGACGAAGACGACGCCATGCCGCAGGCCTCGCTGCCGCCGCCCGGCCCCGC
>NZ_LWIG01000003.1:0-6783 GCF_002068095.1 Bradyrhizobium sacchari
CCGCCGCTTGCGGACGGTGAGCCCTTCCTCGCGATAAAGCCGGTAGATCCGGTTGATCCCCGATGGCTCGCCCTCCCGCCGCAGCAGGACGAACAGGCGGCGATATCCGAAACGCCGCCGCTCGTTGGCGAGATCGCGCAATCGGCTACGCAGAACTGCGTCCGGTGGGCGGCTGGAGCGATAGCGGATCATCTTCCGATCCGAACCCACGATCGAGCAGGCCCGCCGTTCCGACAGGCTCATAACGGCCTGCAGATGCGCGACAGCAGCGCGCTTGGCGGCGGGCCCTACCATTTTTTTGAAAGGAGCTCGCGAAGTGCGGCTGCATCGAGCATCTGCTCGGCCAGAAGCTTCTTCAGCTTCCCGTTCTCCTCCTCCAGGGCCCTCAACCGCTTCGCCTCGGAAACGTCCATGCCGCCGAATTTGGCCTTCCAATTGTAGATTGTCGCCTCGGAGATCCCGTGCTTGCGAGCCAGCTCGGCCGTCTTCGCCCCGGCCTCATGCTCCTTCAGCACCGCAATAATCTGCTCTTCCGTGAACCGTGCTCGCTTCATCTGTCCGTCCTTCTTCGGGCCGGACCCTAACTCTTTCTGGAGGAAATGCTCAGTGGCAGGTCACTAGGAATCGACATTGGCAAGAACCTGTTCCACGTCGTTGGCCTGAGCTGCGACGGCACACCTGTTCAGAAAGTTCGTTTTCGACGGGACACTCTTCTTCAGTTCTTGCTCTGGCACAACCTAGTTGGCATGGAATCCTGCGCCGGTTCACAGTGGCTCGCCCGCAAGATACAGGCACTTGGTCACAAGGTGCGCCTGATCCCCGCGCAATTCGTGAAACCCTACGTGAAGTCAAACAAGAACGATATCATCGACGCCGAGGCGATCGCTGAGGCCGGGACGCGACCGACCATGCGCTTTGTCGCTGTAAAGGAGGAGGGCCAGGTCGATCTTCAAGCCCTGCATCGAATCCGTGATTAGATGGTCGGCTCTCTATGCAAACGGTGTTAAGACCACTCTCAACCAATCCGCTATAGAGCCATTCTGACAGAGGCAAGCCTCAATCCCAATCAGCGCAATCTGCTCGCGCCATCCAATGAGAACTTTGATAAGCGCGGTCGGTTCGCTTTCGGCTTTACCTTCCCATACCGCCGAGCCATCCGCTTCGACGACACAGATCGATGTTGTTTTGAGTGAAACATCAGATCCAGCGAAAAAGCAATTTTGCGTGTCCCTTGCTGGACCGAATCAGTCCCAGACCAGGGCCGCAAAGGCCAGGGATCGGAATACCTCAGCTCGCGCTAGGAGTTGCGGAGCTCCTCGCCGGGGGCACTCGGGAAAGGGGCTCGCCTGCGCCGATCGCTATCACTGCCCCGTTCCCGGGTGCCGCTATTGAACCGGTCTCGTCGCTGCACTCGGACCCGCGTGCCCCTTCGGGCGCTATGCTCACGCTCTCCGGGTGCCATTTTTGCGTTGAGGCGATGCGGCCTTGGCGCACGCCTGGTCGGACCTGCGGCCCTAGCGCACCTCGAGACCAAGTCCCGTTGAATGGAATGGAAGGCTCAGCACGTCGCGGATTTGGCATTCTGTCATTTGTGCGCGTGCGGCGCTCTCGCAAATCACGCGGCGTCGTTTCCGCCTGAAGAGCCTTAGAGTAAGAGTGCCGGCCGGGTTTTGCAGTGACGGGTTACAGGCTGCGAGAGAGGCTCGCGGCGCCCGTCGCGGAGACCCGCGATGTCCAGACACTATCTTCGGGCGCGCACCGGTGAGGACCGGACAAGCCTTTACGACGAAATCACCAAGAAGATCATAGCTGAACTTGAGGCCGGCCGAGTGCCATGGGTGCAGCCCTGGGGCACCGCAGCCTCGCAGGCGTCCTTGGCCATGCCGAAAAGCGCCGCGACCGGCCGTCACTATAGCGGCATCAACGTTCTAATCCTCTGGGGGGCGGCGACCGAACGCGCATTTACAGGTCAAAGCTGGCTTACCTTCCGCCAGGCGCTGTCGGTCGGTGGTCACGTCCGCAAGGGCGAGCGAGGGACTACAGTTGTCTATGCCCACCGCTTTGTGCCAGCCGACGAAAAGCGGCGCGCTACCGAAACAGGCGACGAGGCGCAGGCCATCTCGTTCCTCAAGCGCTTCACGGTGTTCAATACCGATCAGTGCGACGACTTGCCGTCGGAGATCGCTGCGACGGCGCCGCCTCCGCCGCCGGGCCTGATCGAGCCAAAGGTTGAATACCTGATCAAGGCGACGGGGATCGACTTCCGCATTGGCGGCAACCGCGCCTTCTACATGCCGGCAGAAGACTATGTGCAGGTGCCGCCCCCGCAAGCCTATTTCGAGCCGATCAACTGGTATCGAACGGCCTTGCACGAGTTGGCGCATGCCAGCGGCCACGTATCGCGTCTCAACCGCGATTTGTCAGGCGGCTATGGCACCAAGAAGTACGCCTTCGAGGAATTGATCGCGGAGATATCGTCCGCATTCGGTTGCGCGTCGCTCGGCATCGGGCCGACGGTGCGGCACGCAGACTATATCGGCTCCTGGCTCGAAGTGCTGCGAGAGGACAATCGCGCGATTGTGCGAGCTGCCTCGCAAGCCAGCAAGGTTGCGGATTATCTCCTTGGGTTCTTGCCCGAAAAATTCGTCGACATGACGACGGAGACAGCGGAGCAGGAAACGGCGTGAGGTTATCCTCGGCCGCTGCGGTAAGAGAGTGAGAGGCAGGGTCGTTTTTCGCGGCGCGTTGAAGGCCGAGAGAGAGGCTCCCGGCCAGGCTTGAATCCAACTATCAGGATGCCGACGAGCTGCCCGACGAGGTCGACCAGTGGCTTGGCGAAATCGAGGCGGCACTGGTCGCGTTCGAAGACCGATCGATGATCAGGGCCGCGTCTCCGCCCATGGTGTCCGCACGCGTCTCGACCCATCAACGTGCTGGCGCGCGCGGTCGGGCTCATGGTGCGAGCCGGCTGGCGACCGACCGTCGACAGCTATCTCGGCGGGTCACCAAGCCTCGTATTCTGGAGGCAGTGCGAGAAGCAAGAGGCGAATCCTCTGCGCAACTGATCGACCACCTGAAGAAGGCCCACGTGAGGAAGGAGGCCGCGCGTCTACTCGATGGTTCGGGCTGGTTGCCAGAGCCGCCGCGTTCCGTCGACTCCAGCGCGTCGTCAGTCGAGCAGGAGAGCGACGCGGGCAAGCTGCCGGAATTCCTCGCCGACGACGAGGACCGGGAGGCCGCCGGCAACGATGATCCGCAACAGCTCGAGGCGGCTGAGTGAACACATCGAGCGGAATGGCTCCAGCCCATACTGCAGTTGCTTGGGACCGCTGTGCAACGCCGGTCCCAATTTTTGTGAGGGAGGGCTGAGAGGGAGAGTAGGGCCGGGGAGGGTTTGAGCCGTCGGGTCAAAGGAGAGCGCCTGATGGTTCGACCTGATCCTGCTCTCCCGAGAAATCCTATCATGACCGAATCTCTCGTCGGCGGCGCTGCCGCCGCGCCGCTCTCGATGCGTGCCGCTGCAACTCTCACCTCCGCCGCCGTCAGGGTGGCCCGGCAGCTCTTTACTGATCTGGAACGCGGCTGTCCCATCGATGCCGCCGTCCTGCGTGGAGCCATGGAAGCGGCGTTCAGCGCCTCGGACGCGGCCAGCCCCTGGAACTGGAAGGCCGCCTATGACGTTTGCGAGGCGGCAACCGTTCTCTTCCTGCGCAAGTTCGGCCCGGCCATGCGCGCCAAGGCTGGCTCGACGACCGCGATGCTGCCCATCGTCGCGCCGGTCGGGGCCGACTTGATTAGACGCCCTACGAGGTCCCGATCGGTGGGCGCTTCCGCATCACGTCTGTCGTCCACTTCGGAAAGCGCAGCGCCAAATGGCGTCGAACTCACGTACGAGACGGTCGAATGGTTGCCGCCGGAACGCGCCCGCCTCACCGATGCTCTTTATGAGGAATACGGATTGCCGATCCGTATTCCCGGATCGTGCGCACATCCGACCAAGCTTGTGCAGTCCGCGGCCACGGCGTCCGTTGCGCCGAAGCCGTCCTGCCGTCCGCACCTGCCTTCAAGTCTGGTGGCAGAGGGAGTTCTGTCGGACGCCCAAATCGACAGCATCATTTATGCGGGCGAGGCTCATTCCGAATTCCTGGCGGGCTCCTGGTCGGTCGGTGCGACCTTTGATGTTGTGGCTGCCGCGCGTCACGACGCTGAGAATGCTGTCCGCTTTCGTCGCGGCTGGTTTCTCGGCGATGGCACCGGCGCTGGCAAGGGACGGCAGGTCGCCGGGCTATTTCTCGACAATTGGCTGAAGGGTCGCCACGGTGCGGTCTGGATCAGCAAATCCGACAAGCTGATCGAAGATGCCCAGCGCGACTGGTCCACGCTCGGCATGAAGCGACTGCTCGTTACGCCTTTATCCCGGTTTCGCCAGGGCACACCGATCCCACTCTCGGAAGGACTCCTATTTACCACCTGCGCCACGCTAGGCACCGACGAGCGTGGCGAGAAGCTTTCGCGTGTCGAACAGATCGTTACATGGTTGGGCTCCGACTTCGACGGAGTGATCGTCTTCGACGAGAACCATGCCATGCAGAATGCGGTCGCGGGCAAAGGCGAGCGTGGCGACCAGGCAGCCTCTCAGCAGGGCGCGGGCCTGAGGCTCCCGCACGCCTTGGCCAAGGCTCGCGTGGTTTATGTGTCGGCGACGGGCGCCATCACCGTTCACAACGTCGCTTATGCGCAACGCCTCCGCCTTTGGGGCGGTGCCGATTTCCCGTTTGCCATGCGGGCCGCCGCGTGATGTCCCCCGCGGCTTGCGAACTGGCACGCCGCCTCGCGCGCGAGGCCGAGGCGGTGTGCCGCTACTATCTGTCCAATGGCAAGCGGGCGGGGCGATACTGGGTGGTCGGCGACGTCCGCAACACGCCGGGCCGCTCGATGTTCGTGCGGCTTCGGGAGTCACCTAAGGGCCCCGCCGGCAAGTGGACTGATGCTGCGACCGGCGAGCATGGCGACCTCCTCGACATCATCCGCGAATGCCGAGGTTTGCGCGATTTCAGCGAGGTTGCCGAGGAAGCACGGCGGTTTCTGAAACTGCCTCGTCCTGAGCCGCAACTGGTCTCGAAACCGGTTCGTTCGGTTGCGCCGGCTGGATCGCAGGAACCCGCCCGCCGGCTCTTTGCGATATCCGGCCCGATCGAGGGGACTTGTGTCGAAACATACCTGCAGCACCGCGGGATAACCCGCATCCACCATGGTGGCAGCCTGCGCTTCCACCCACGTTGCTACTATCGGCCAGACGAGCATTTGCCCACCGAAACCTGGCCGGCGATGATTGCCCGCGTCACGGACCTCGATGGGCGGATTACGGGAGCGCACCGAACCTGGCTCGATCCAGACGGTTTTGATCGCATTCGTCTCGGCAAGGCTCCGATCGACACGCCACGGCGGGCGATGGGCGACCTGCTAGGCAACGCTGTTCGCTTCGGCGTGGTGGACGACGTGCTCGCCGCTGGCGAGGGAATCGAGACCATGCTTTCATTGCGTTACGTGCTGCCGACCATGCCCATGGCCGCCGCGCTCTCGGCCAATCACCTCTCAGCCATGTTGCTGCCGTCTGGCCTGCGTCGGCTCTATATCGCCCACGACGCAGATGCCGCCGGAGATGCGGTGCAGGCTACTCTCACCCAGCGCGCTGAAGACGCTGGCGTTGAAACGATCACATTGTCGCCCCGGCTGCGCGATTTCAACGAAGACCTGCACATCTTCGGTATCGAGGCCCTCCGAGCAGAGTTGCGGCTTCAACTCGTGCCAGAGGACGTCGCCCGCTTTCTGCATTCCTCGACGGTAGTCGCAGTATAGGCCGGTGTTTCGATCGTCGTTGATAGGTCGGTCATAACGAGGCCATTGCCGGAAGAGGACGCGACCTCGGCCTTCTAGAGGGCGATCGGACGGCAACCGGATCGGGCCGGCAATGGCTGCGCCTGGCTATTTTCCGCCGCGCGCCGGCGGTGAGACGCCTTAGCCATTTGAGCCGCGCGCTTTGCATCGCGAAGCAAAATAGCCGGCCTTCGCCATCCTCCGCTGCCGCTCCGGCCCTTTCGGGTTCTGGCCCGTTCCGCCCGCCGTCTGAGTGATCGCCACGAAGGCCGCGATGGGCGCGGCCGATCCGGCAAAGGAATCCCAGCCATGACCGAGCATGATGACGACGGACCGCACTCCAGCACTTCTCCGATCGACCACATTCTCACCGAATTGCAGCTTTTCGGCTACCGACCATCCGCCGACGAGCCCGATCCGAGGCCCCTTCCCGAGGGCAAGATGATCGCCGGCGCGGTCGCCGATGTGTTCGACGCCCTGGTCGGGACGTTGAGCGACACGCGGCTCGAGCCGGACCTGGGCGATCTGCTCTGGTCGACAGTCAACCTTTTCCATCGTGCCGTCGATCGCATTGAGCGCGATCTCGACAACAACGAACAGGCGCAGCAAAAGAGCCAGCGCGAGCAGAATGGCTCTGAGGTTCGATCAGTCGAACTCGAGCGCTTGACGGCGGAGGGCATCACCCTGATCGAGCGCCGCAACTGCCTGGAGCTCTTCCGCGACAAGGCGATCGAGCGCTTCGAGATTCATACTGGCTCATCCTGGCGTCCCCGGTCGGGGTCGCTGGTGAACCACCGCACTCTGACAGCAGCCATGATCGACTCCCGCGACTTCATTGCAGCCAAGCGTCGCGCGGAGACCGAGGTCTTGTTGCCGCCGGGACCGAAGATCGCACTTACTGGCGGG
>NZ_LWIG01000003.1:6804-46733 GCF_002068095.1 Bradyrhizobium sacchari
CCTCATCTGGGACCGCCTCGACAAGGTCTACGCCAAGCATCTCGACATGGTCCTGCTTCATGGCGGCTCGCGGAAAGGCGCCGAACTGATCGCTTCAAAATGGGCCACCAATCGCAAGGTGCCTCAGATCGCCTTTAAGCCCGACTGGACCAGGCACGCCAAGGCCGCACCGTTCAAGCGTAACGATGCCATGCTGGAGCTCCTCCCGATCGGGGTGATGCACTTTCCGGGCACGGGCATCCAGGACAATCTCGCCGATAAGGCAAGGCGCCTGGGCATTCCCGTTTGGAAGTTCGGGGGCACGTGAGCGCCGCCCTGATGGCGACCGAACCATGAAACGGAGTTGTGTATGCCGCAACTCCGCCGCGTTTGCGTCCAACATCTCTTGTGCGCCGCGGTGGTGGTGGAAGGCGCAACCCATAAACCTATTGATGGAGCCTCCACCATGCTCGCGCTTGGGCTTGTTCTCAATACGCTTGGCATCGGCTTGTTCTGCTGGGCGATTTTCGCGCTGGCGGTCTATGCTTTGCCGTTTTTCGTCGCATTGAATGTCGGGATGGTCGCATTCCACGGCGGTGCCGGCCTCCTTGGCGCACTTCTTGTCGGGATCGGAAGCGGGGGGCTTGTGCTTGTCATTGGCCAGTTCACCGTTGTCGCCGGCCGATCTCTCATATTGCGCATCCTCGTCCCGGCCGCATTCTCTATTCCAGCCGCGGTCGCCGGCTATCAGGTAGCGTTCGCACTGTCTCATATCGGCATGCCATTGCCAGCCTGGCGTCAGGTTTTTGCCTGCATGGGCGCAGTGTCCGCTTGCTGGACGGCATGGGCGCGCTTGAATGCATCAGCCGAAACCTGCTCGTTCGAGCCGAATGGGCAAGCTGCCAACCTGTCGCAACCAGCTCTTCCGGCGACCAGGTCCAAGCGATAGCCAGGCAGACCTTTTCATGATCGAGCTTGTTCGCTTGGAGAGGCGCGTCCAGGTCGACCGCCGAGCTCAAGCAAGAGATGACTGATGCACTTTCTGGGCGTATTCGCCAACCGCACGAAGTTCGGGCACACATTTGGAGCGGCGGGCGGGTTCTTGATCACTTGATGGGAGACGATACCGCCTTTTGCAGCAAGTTGTTTCTCTTTGCACGCCCAATCATTGGGACCTCTTGTTCAGGAGAACCAACATACGCAACGTCATCTCTGCATTGCGGTTTAGCACGCGGACTCACGTGGCCTCGTTGATGGCTCGATCTGGCCGAGACCGGCTGCGCCTCGATCGTCCGAGCCGCAACGCCATGGATTGAGACTTTCTTCCCCTGGGCTTGCGCCCATTCCTCGCGAGACAAGAAAGTCTCAACCAAGGCGTCCTCCGCTGCGCTCCGGCCCTCAAAGCGCGGGTGCGTCGCCGATCGTCCTCGGCCTTCAGGTCGCCATCGAGGCCGCGGTGGTCGCGGGCTCGAAACCCAACAGGAGAAGTGACATGGCTAACATCGGTTCTTTCAAGAAGGTCGGCAATGATTTCCAGGGCGAGATCATCACCCTGAGCTTGCAAGCCAAAGGCGTCCGCATCGTCGCCGAGGCCAACCGGTCCAACGACAACGCGCCGACTCATCGCGTCTATGTGGGCCGAGCCGAGATCGGGGCAGCCTGGTCGAAGCGCTCCGAGGAAGGCCGCGACTATCTCTCACTCAAGCTCGACGATCCCTCCTTCAACGCACCGATCTACGCGAACCTGTTCGATGACGAGGGCGGCGAAGGCTACACGCTGCTCTGGTCCCGGCCCCGCAAGAGCGGTGAGTGAGGCAACCTCCAGCCCCGCCCGAGTTGCTCGGGCGGGGTTCTCCTCTCGAAGCGGCGACCTGGCCAAGGCGTCACGTGCGGAAGCACCGGCGCCTTCAAAAGGCTCAAGAATGCCGTCGGCGGAACCTTGTCGCCCAGCACCAAACACGGTCGGCTTGTCGCACGACCCTTCCCGTTCCGGCCACAACCGGCCGCTTGACTGCGCAATATCCGCCTGACCATAGCACATCCGAGCCCAGCGGCCGATACGCCGCGCTTCGTACCGAGAAAAGGCGGGCAAAGACGTGAATGGCCCCATTCCCTGCGCGGACGCTCAGATCAACCCTCTCCTAGCTCTCTGTGCGCCTCGTGGCGGCACTGCTAGTCCTCCAAAGTCGACACAGCCGCTAGCGCGCATTGCCAAACGACCCAACAGCTACCTGCCGCGCACAAGTGAGCTATCGGCTGCGAATCCTGGAGGATTTTTCATTAAGCAGCTCTGCAGACCGAACTTCGAGCGCTTGAGCAACCTGCCAAACTGCCAGCAACGTCGCGTTTTGCAGTCCACGCTCCATGCTGCTTACGAATGGGCGATCGACACGCATGCGTTCGGCGACCGCCTCCCGACTGAGGCCTAGGCCGAATCGAAATCGGCAATACGCGGAAGGTGGCTATCTTGCGGCTGAGCCTCTTCGAGGAGCCGCGCGTTTAAGCTCGGCATTGGAGAAAGTTATCCTCGACCGTTATTTTGTGGCACTCGCATGGTGACACTTGTGAGAATTGGGTAATATTAGGCAACAAAGTTGATCGCAGTACCCATGCAAACCCCGCCACAAGATGCTGATGTCGCCGATACAGCTCCAGACGATCCTGTTCTCACGCTCTATGATGAGCGGCATCTGGTGATCTACCGGCGCCTTCTCGATGCTGCGGCTGAAGGCGCCGATTGGAAGGAAGTCCTCCGCATCGATCCGGATCGCGAACCGGCCCGCGCACGCACTGCATTCGATACTCATCTCGCCCGCGCGAATTGGATGGCGGACCAGGGTTACCGCCATCTGCTTCGCGGGGCGCGGCCAAACAGTAAACATTCCCTCTGTCGTTCGAATGAGAGAATATCTCTCTCGTGATCGCGCCGATGCATCACGCGGGGCGCCCGAGGCTTTCCCAAGCGTAGTTCCGGTCGTCCGGGTCACCCCAGCCTCACGGATCAACGCGCGCCGCTCCCTCTTTCTGACCTTCCACGGGACAGCATCAAGAAAGCGGCCGACGGCTGGCATGCCGTCGTGCGAATTCGGGGGGACGCGTCATCACCTCTGGTGCCGCAGCCACCCCGACCTGGTGGGCTATTCCGCCGAACTGCCGCTCGGCGCGGACTACGAAATCCGCGCCTATGCCTCGCAATGTTTGTGGCGAGCCATCGATGGCCTATCATCAGCTTTCGCCACAGCACCGGGAGCGACTGGCGTTGGTCTTGCGTGCGCTCGACGGGCACATGGATGGCGCCTCTTACCGTGCTATCGCTGATGTGTTTTTCGGGGAACGGCCGCGCCTGGAAGACGCACGACCTTCGCAGCCGGACCCTCCGCCTGGTGAAGACTGGCCTTGAGCTGGTGTACGGCGGCTATCGCGCCTTGCTCCGCCTAATGTCCCGCAAGGAATAAGGCAGGGTGCCGAAAATCATCCCGGCATCTTCGGCATCCCCCTAGGCTGCTCTGCTGCGCTATCCTGACCGAGAACGCGCGGCCTAACTCGGTTGCGCTCCAGATTGTCACGGAGCCCCTAACATGCCCGATTCAGATGGCGGCTTGCCGCCACGCTACCTGCGCACGCCCGAAGCTGCGCGCTTTCTCGGCTTATCCGGGCGAACGCTCGAAAAGCACCGCACCTATGGCACGGGTCCGACCTACCGCAAGCTCGGCGGTCGCGTCGTCTATGCGCTCGAGGACCTCAAGGCATGGGTAGATCGTGGGGCCAAAACATCGACAAGCGATCCCGGCAACGGTGCCGTGCTGCCGGCGAAGCGGCAGCCGCCCATCCCCTACGCAGGCAAGGAGCGGCGCTGACCCACGTCGGTCGAATCGGCCGGGGGGCCAGCATGCACGACTACGATCACCTCAAAGCTGCGCTCGATCGGCTGCAATCAACCACCGTTTTGAGGTCGATTCGCCAGCCTACCGAACGGCGCGCGCATCGCTTTTCCTGGATCAACGAATGGAAAGAGACAGCAGATGCCAACAGGCGGTCACGTGGATTGGAGCTCGTCACACCGGACTGGTTCTATACTTGGAACGCTGGCTCTACCGCCTCGTCCGGAAGCATGGTGGCCGTCGGCATGGCGGCTGGAGCTTCGATCTGGTGCACCTGCATGCCAAGTCTGGCAGCCTCTCACCGCTGAAACAATTTGCCTGCGATGTGCGCGACATCGTCCGTCGTCAAACATTGCCGGGCTATCAGCTTCTTATCACGCGAGACCTGAATGTCGTAGAGCGATTGAACTTCACGCCGATCCCGCTCGATCCGTACAACAGGCGATTGCGCAAGCGCCTGCTGCTGTCACGAGCGGACAACAGGCTGCGAATTGCCTCGTGCCATCAGGGACCGTGATAGTCGCGCGATCAAGCACCGCGTACACCTGCCATCACGGGCCAAAAGGGCGGCCAACTCGTTGCGGTGCAAGTCCTTCTCGCTGCTGTAACTTCCGTAACCAGGAATCCTTCGGATTCCCTCTAACGGAACAGCACCTCTGTTCGGTTGCCGAAACTGCCGAGCGGCTTCTGACGCTGTCCGGGCTTATTCGCTCCACACGACGCCACGGCCAAAGGCTCAGATCTTCGCCTGCTGCGGCAGGCACCAGCAAATTGTGCGCCTTCAAAACATCTGGTCAGCACACGGAGATCGCAGATGAGTGAACTGACGGAGGTTGAGCTTCTGTGGCTTGAGAACCGCATCGAGAACCGGATTCGGTTCGGCAAACCTGTCGAGGAAAGGGTCGTGGATTTCACCGGCGCATCCTTTCGTTCCGGCCCGGCAGCATCTTCGCATACGTCCGATGGACATCGAATGACTTCGGGACGGTGCTATCTCGCATTGACATTGTGCGTGCCGTCGAACCGGGTGAGCCCTACTCGACGGTACCTGGGATCAGCCCCGGTGCAGAGAGCTTTTTGCGGCTTTCCGGCTGGCCCAAGGTCGAGTGCGCACTGCAACTGATCGAAGCCGTCGAGTCGCTCGGCATCGATCCTTCTGATGTTGCTCCGGAATACTGGCACCACGTTCACAACCGTCTGTTGGTCAATGAAAGCCCACGCACCTACACCCTCGCGCGCCACCGGGCCTGGCTCAATCGCCGAAGGATAACATTCTGATGGCACGGCTCAGAATCGTTGCCGCCATGCTTGGTGCCGCGGCGCTCGCCTTGTCATCCGGCGAGCAAGCAAAGCCATCCTACATCTGGAACGCCTCGCAAAGCGTTCCGATCGGCCTCTATCGCCTGCAAGAGACCGGGCGATTGAACGTCACTGAATTGCTGGCCGTTCGGGTACCCGAGCCGCTGTCCAGCTTCCTTGACCTCAACGGCTATTTGCCTGCCGGCGTGCCGATGCTCAAACGAGTGGCGGCACTCCCAGGACAAACCGTCTGCAGAACCGGGCTCACGATCTCGGTCGACAACATCGAAATGGGCGAGGCACGCGAGCGTGACGGCCGTGGCAGGCCGTTGCCGGTCTGGCAAGGTTGTCTGGCGATACCCTTAGACCAAGTCTTTCTCATGAACTGGCAGTCAACCGACTCGCTCGATGGACGATATTTTGGGCCGATCGCGAGATCCGCCGTAATCGGGCAGGCAATCGCTGTGTGGACCAAGGAAGAGTGAACAATCGTGTCTTGCGCCGCCCGCCTACGGCGGTGGCGTTTTCGCATCCGGAGCCCAGGGCTTCCACTTCAGCCATAGATCTGAGAACCAGTATGGATACCTGCCGCTGCATTCGGCCATGCCGAGCCAGAAATGTGCCGTCCTCAGTGATCGCGCGCCGCTCAGTGACAGCCACAATGATTTGCTCTATCGGCATCTTGCAAATGCTCGGAGCGCCGTCGGCCAGCAGGGCGGAACCGGCTTCGCTCGCTCAAACAGATTCACCCAAACCCGCTGCATATGCCAGCTTCGTGGCCGAGGCTTCTGTTCGATTTGCGATCCCGGAGCGTTGGATCATGAGCGTGATCGCGGTCGAAAGCGAAGGGAAAATGAGCGCCAAATCGGCGCGGGGCGCTCTCGGCCTGATGCAGATCATGCCGCAGACCTGGATTGAGCTGAGCGCTCGCTACAATCTCGGACTGGATCCGTTCGACGCTCACGATAATATCGTGGCGGGTGCGGCCTATCTGCGCGAGATGCTCGATCGCTTTGGAACCGAAGGCTTTCTCGCTGCCTACAATGCAGGCCCAAAGCGATTTGAAGAGCATCTGGTTGCAGGCCGGCCGCTTCCGGATGAAACGCAGGCTTATGTTCGGCGGCTAGCAGCCTTGCTCGAAATTGGCAGGAACGATCACAACTCTGCTACAAGCCAGATCTTCGACAGATCGCATGCGAATCTGTTTGCTCAACGAGGAGCAAATTCATTCGGCAACCGGCCATCGGCTTCGGGTGATCAATCTGTGATGGGATCACAGCCCGCGGACCCGGCGTCTGGATCAATGCTTGCTCCTCGCTCGCATGGTTTGTTTGTGCCTCGTTCAGACGCGTTGCTGAAACGATGAGCGATCGCAATAAGCTCCGAGTTCCGGCACACAGTTGGGGCCGGTGCGGAAAGGCATAGATGGGGCGAACGGGTAGGGGAAGCGTCCGGCGGCTGCACATCGGGTAGCTCGTGATATCAGCCGCCACTTTCCAGCTTCGCCGGCGCCCCCAAGGCCGACATTCGGTTTGCATTCGAAACGCTGCAACACGATCATGACGCTAGGACTTTCGGGTTTGCTACTTTCGCTCACGCGGGCAAGAGTTCGCGGAGGAGTGCGATAATAACGTTCTGATGGCATACGGGCGATGCGTTCGGCCCGCGCTCTACTCGTCGCTTCGCTCCTCACCGAGCCACCCTACGGGTGTCTCGGCCACTCGGGTAACGATCGCTATCGCAAACGCTCGCAAACAGGGGTGCTTCGCAAGTCAACTGCCAAGTCGCGGTGGCTTTTCGGAATGAATCGGGCACCAGCCAACGTGTTCGGGCAGGCGCCATTGAAGGATCTACCGCAATGACCCGAACTGCATTTTGTCGCGAAACGCCGCGAGTACCGAGAGTCTGTTGGCTTGGAAGTCTGGCCCCTGGGAAACCGCGACCGGTATGGGCGTCGACGATCCCCGGCGCTTTGCGCGATCGCGAACGGTCGGCGCGCATTTGGCTTGACGCCGAGGCGGCACCAATTCGGCACGTCGATCGACTACGAAGGGCGGATCAGCAAACAGGGCGACGTCGCCGTGCGCGAGGCGCTTTGCGAGGCGGCCGCAAGCCTGCTGCTGCGGGTCAGGAAATGGTCGGCACTGCGGGCGTGGGCTTGCGGATCGCCAAACGGTCGAGCATGCCGTGCGCGATCACCGCGGCGGCGCGCAAGCTCGCCCAGCATTCTGCACCGGATGTGGGTCAGCGAGACCGATTTCCACGTCGGATTCGGCGCCAAGGTGACGCAACGGCTGCGGTTGAAACCAGCGCGGTAGCCGCGAGGCAGATGATGACGGATTTGCGCTGGGTCGGCCTGTTGAGGAGGAGCGAAATTAGAGATCCGCGCGCGCGGTGAGCGTCCCCTGGCGGGGCCGCGAAACGGGGAATGTCCGCTATCTCTTGCCTGCTGCCGCCCTTCGGGGACGAGAGCGCCGGACTGCTTGGACAGCCCTGTTCACGAACCTGATGAAGAGCATGCGACGGCCGAAGTGCTGAACGCGAAGGAACGCATGGACCCCGCCTGGTGAAGGCCACTGCAACGCGGTGTGGTGACGTTTGTGCGTCGTAGATGGAGGGAAGCAGCGATGCTTATTTTGCGAGGACTCGAGGAAAAACCTAGGAATGAGTTGACTTTGCCCGCCCGATTAGGAAGGCAAGATAAAGCGAGTGACCTCGCTGCTGGAACTTCGTTCCTAAGAGTTTGTCTGCACATTGTTTTTGGCCGAGCGCGCTGAATATCGGGCAAGGTGTGCCCCGCATCGCCCGCTGGCGCTTTCTGATTTGTTTTCAATGGCCAGAAGCGCGAATGGCTGCAATGTGCGCCGGCCGAGCGACCGCAGTACTTACGCTGGCGGCAGGAATCTTTCGCTATCGTGCGACGGCAGCGTTCGGCTCTTGTCTGCCGTAGTTCGACCTCCGATCGTCATCTGATGGCGAGCAGCGAAGACGACTTTCGCATCCGTCCCGGGAAGGTTCGGGATCGTGGTCGTGTACAGACGCGCCCGCGTCCGATTCGCGCGAAGCGTTCACGTCCGGCCAGCTTCCTAGGCCACGTCAAACAGGCCATCCGCCGGGCCGGCGGCAACCCCGACCGCGTTGGGAGGGCCGGCAAAGGAAGTGGGCGTTTCAATGCGCGCGGCAGGGGCGCTGCGGTCGCGCTGATGCTGAAGGAACGCAGTGCGTGGACTCGGGACGGAAGCGGGCCGCGCACGCGGGCTCGACGCGTGGCAGTCAAGGCTCGCATCGTGAAGCTCAACCCGCAGCGCGGCGGGACCAGGGGGCGCGGGTTCGCCAGCGCCAAGGCAGTCGATGCCCACCTGCGCTACCTTGAACGCGATGGCGTGACCAAGGACGGCGAGAAGGGTCAGGTCTATTCGGCGGACCGCGATACCGAAGATGGCCGGGCTTTCCTCGAGCGGGGACGCGAGGACCGCCATCAGTTTCGCTTCATCGTCTCTGCCGAGGACGGCGAGGAGCTTGCCGATCCGCGCGAGACCACCCGCAATCTGATGAAGCAAATGGAAGCCGACCTCGGGACCAGGCTCGACTGGATCGCGGTCGACCATCACAACACAGGCCACCCGCACACCCATATCATCGTGCGGGGTATCACTGACAACGGCAAAACCCTCAATGTTGCCGGCGACTATATCGCTCATGGCATCCGTGAGCGGGCGAGCGAGATCGTGACGCTGGAACTCGGCCGTCAGACCGAGCTCGAGGTGGCAAAGCAGCTCGAACGGGAAGTGGAGGCCGACCGCTTCACCCGGCTTGACCGGATGCTCATCGCCGAACAGCAAGGCAGGGAGTTCTCCGATTTGCGTCCCGGTCGGGACATGCGGGATGCACTCCGTCAGAATCGTGCGCTCCTGATCGAGCGGGCGCGCAAGCTGGAGCGGATGGGGCTCGCAAGTGAGGTCGAGAGCGGGCACTGGGTTGTCTCTTCGAAGACGGAGTCCGTTCTACGAGAGCTTGGGGAGCGCGGTGACATCATCAAGACCATGCACCGGGCGCTGGAGCGCGACGGTTTGGCGGAGGACCGCCATCTCTCGCGCTATGTGGTGCATCGCGGTGAGGTAACCGAGCGCATCGTTGGCCGCGTGCTCGAGAAGGGCCTTGGGGGCGACGAGATGAGTGACAAGGTCCGCCTGCTGATCGACGCTGTAGACGGGCACGTGCATCACATCGAGATGGATGCCGCCCGCGCGGAGGATGTCGGCAGAGGCATGATCGTCGCGGCCGGCTCCGCCCCTCCCGGGCTGCGTGCGGCGGACCGCAACGTCATCGACGTCGCAGGCGAGGGCGGCATCTATCGCCCGACCGAACACCTTGAGCGGGCACGTGCTGCCATCGACAGTATCGGCGGTGATCCGCAAGCCTTCGTCCGCTCGCACGTTCGCCGCCTGGAGGCGCTACGGCGGGCCGGCCAGGTCGAGCGGATCGACGCCGATCACTGGCGCATCCCGACCGATCTTACCAAACGCGGCCAAGCCTACGATCTTGCTCGCGACCGGGCCAACATCCGCATTAGCATCCTGTCTCCCACCGACCTTGATCAGCAGATTCGCCACGACGGCGCGACATGGCTCGATCGCGAGCTGGTCTCCCGTCAGCGCATCCCGCTCGCGGGCGAAGGGTTTGGCCAAGAGGTCAGGGCGGCGCTGGCCAAGCGCAAGCTAGCCTTAATCGACGCGGGCCACGTGACAGACCTCGGTGACGGCAACATTCGGGCGCCAAAGGACCTGATTCAGAGGCTTGAGGCCGCCGACATCGCGCGCGCCGGCGAGGCGCTTGCGGCTGAACGCGGCCTGCGATGGCGGCCGGCCGCCGTCGGCGACAGCGTCAGCGGGCAGCTCGTCGGTGCCACTCAGCTAAGCAGCGGCCGGTTCGCAATGCTTGATGACGGTCTGTGTTTCAGTCTCGTGCCATGGCGAGACGCCCTCGAGCCGCAGATCGGCCGGCACATTTCCGGCATCGTCATGCCAGGGGGCCGTGTCGACTGGACGTTCACCCGCAAGCTGGGATTGGGGTTGTGATCGAGCGGCAGGCCAATCGTTTGGAGTGCCTGGCCAGAGTGAGGCGGTGGTGAGCCGAAAGGCAGCAGGACGTTATCCGTCCGGAAGCCCCGTAAGGCGACCGCCGGTCCAGGCGCATTGAGGCGAACGAGACAATTTGCGCTGCTGAAGGAAATGGTGGGTCTAGCCGCGTGCACGAGCGGGTCTTGCTAGGGTCAGGTACGCTCTCCGAGTTAGCTGCCGGTCTGTACGGTGCACTGGGGAGATTCAGCCAAAAAAGGCGCAGATGAGCTTCAGGTTATTGCATCAGTCCAAGCGGGATGGGCGCAAATCCGTTCACGAACGAGGCAAATCAGTGCAGCTGAAGCCCGCGGCGTCACCATTGAAAGTCGCCAGGGATGCTCTTTGAGCGGCTTTAGGGAACGGTCGCGCTGATCTCGCTATAGGACACCAACAAATTGAGCGAACCCACCCAAGCTCCTTAGCCAGAGCGGGAGCAATCAAGACGACGCCATTGATTGCGGATCGCTTTGGTGGAAGGCTGTACCGTCAGCCGATAAAGCACAAGCTGAGCCGTTCCGAGCTCCTCGATCAGTGTGCCGCAAGCAGGGCAGTAGTACTTTCCTTGGAGGCCCCGTTCAGACGTAAGCTCAAGACGGCGAAAGCCGGCACCGCATTGAGGGCATGTTACATCACTCGTTTTCATAGGTTGCCTCCTCACGCTGGCAGCCATCACGTTTCTTTAACATGGGCTTAGTTATAGCGCATCTCCCTGGGACGGCCCCTCAAGCAAAATCAACATTGCGGATTTGCTGGCCGCCTGCGCCGATCGGCAAATGTAGTCATACAAATCGGACATCCGACAAAAAATGACGCTCGAAATTGACGAGCGCTCCTGCCGGGCGCGCGACCTTCGGAATATTCTGCTGCAGATTCGCGTCGTCACCCTGGCGCTTGGAAACGCTTTTCGTCTTATTCTTGCTTCTCGCTGCGAACTTTCTGCGTCGTGAGGTATTGAGACGGTCACGCGTGATGTTTTTGGCGGCGCCATCAATCAGCAGGGCCAGATCGCGACCGTATCGTCTTTTAAGAGCGAATTAAGCCAGGCTGGATTTGATGCCGCCCGGGCAGGAAGCTTAGGTCAGCGGGGCGTGTGATGAGTGCTGCCAACAGGCAATTTGTGAAATCAGATGCGAGGGTGTTCAATGACATGCCGGTCCTGCGGCGCAAGTGGCAGGCTGCGCTCAAGCCCGGCGAAACGCTTCCCCGCTACGAAAATGTGCTGCTGGGGAGCCTCGGGCGGCTTGCCGATCATCTTGTGCTGCTCAGGTGTGACAATGGCGAGTTTGCCGTTTCGCGCACTGGTCGCTATGCGCAGAACTGGCTGTGCGATGCGCGCTGGGACATTCCACTGGATGCGTTGCGTCCGGATTGCGCGACCGTCCTCACCGGCGCGGCCTCGAATGCGATTGCAAACAACCAACCCTATTTGGCAGCCGCTCATTGCGTGCACGCCGGGATGGTACGGACCTACGACGTGTTGGCGCTGCCGACCTTATCGCGTTGGGGCGGTACGCTGGTCGGCGTCTATGTCAACGAGCGCGCTACGGAATACAATCTGATCGATGCAATCTTTTGCAAGACCGGCGATGGCGTCGTCTCCCTCTCAACCATTCGCGATCCCTCAGGCAGACCATTTGATTTTCAAGTTGTGCACCACAATCAGGCAGCAGCAAGACTGCTCGGTGTGGAAGAGGGCAACCTGTTGCTGCAGCGCCTCAGCAGTTCAGACCATCTGCTCTGCTCGCAAGAGGTTATAGAGCGGTTGGGCGCCACGGTCGTGAATGACGTCGGTGACCAGTTCGAGATCGAACACGGTGATCAGAGCCTGCGCATGCGCGTGAGTGCCTTTGGCGACATCGTGTCTGTGGTCATTTCCGACGTCACGTCCTTCAAGCGCCGAGACGCCTCGTTCAGGTTGCTGTTCGACAGCAATCCGATGCCGATGTGGGCGTTCGACGCCGAGACAATGGACTTCGTTAGAGTTAATGACGCAGCAGTGCAGCACTATGGCTATGCTCGCGAGACCTTCCTGCGAATGAAAGTTCAGGAGATCTGGCCAGACGACGAGCGGGTCAGCTATACGCGGGCGCTCCGAGATGCGGGCGATATTTATCAATCTGAACATCCCTGGCGCCATGTCAGGGCTGATGGCACTGAGATTTCTGTGCTGACCTTTGGGCGACGCCTCATGATCGAGGGGCGCGAGGGCTATCTGGTCGTGGTGGTCGACATTACCGAACGGCGCAAAGCAGAGGCCCGCATCGCCCATATGGCACTGCACGACGGGTTGACCAACCTCGCCAACCGCGGGTTCCACCAGAGGTGGCTCGGTGAGGCGCTCGAAACAGCAAATGCAACCGGCAAACGCGTCGCGGTGCTGTGTATCGACCTTGACCTCTTCAAGAACGTCAACGACTCGTTCGGCCACCCCATCGGCGATCACCTGCTCGAGCAAGTGGCCGACCGGCTGCGGTCCAGGGTGGCCGGCAATAATTTGGCGGCACGGCTTGGCGGCGACGAATTTTCGATAATTCTCACGGATGATACCTCGCCGGAGCATGTGAGCGAATTCGCGGCCGACCTGATCAGGACATTGAGTGCTCCTTACGATATTGATGGCAATCAGATCGTTATCGGTGCCTCGGTCGGAATCGCGCTGTCACCAGGCGACGGCACGAGCAGCGCGGAGCTGATGCGTAACTCCGATATGGCGCTCTATCGCGCCAAAGAGGATGGCCGCGGAACGCATCGCTTTTTCGAGCGGGAGATGGATCTACAGGTGCAGCGACGGCGCGAGATGGAGCTTGATTTGCGCCGGGCCTTTTCCCGTAGCGAATTCGAGCTGCACTATCAGCCGCTGGTCGAGATCGCGAGCGACAAGATCTCAGGTTTTGAGGCGCTTCTGCGCTGGCCTCACCCAGCGAAGGGCATGATTTCGCCGGCTGAGTTTATTCCCATTGCGGAGGAAATCGGGCTGATCGGGCCTATCGGAGAATGGGTGCTGCGCGACGCTTGTAACGAGGCGGTCAAGTGGCCTTCGGAGATCAAGGTTGCAGTCAACCTGTCGCCGGTACAATTCCGCAGCCGCAATCTGGTTCAGGTGGTGATTTCAGCGCTGGCGAATTCCGGTTTGGCGCCGAAGCGGCTCGAGCTTGAAATCACCGAATCGGTATTTCTGGCGGAGACGGAGGCAAATCTTGCGATCCTGCACCAGCTCCGCGAGCTTGGCGTTTCCATATCGCTGGATGACTTTGGAACGGGCTATTCCAGCCTCAGCTACTTGCGAAGCTTTCCCTTCGACAAGATCAAAATTGATCGCTCTTTTGTGAAGGATCTGGCGAAACGCTCTGAGTGCGGCGCCATCGTGCGGGCGATCTCGGGCCTCGGCCGGAGCCTCAACATCAGCACGACAGCGGAAGGGGTGGAAACTACGGAGCAGCTGGATTGGCTTCGCGCCGAGGGCTGCAACGAGGTGCAAGGATTTTTGTTCAGCGGCGCCAGGCCAGCCGCCGAGGTGGGGCAGCTCTTAGTTCGCTTTGGCGCAAGGGCGTCCAAGGCGGCATGAATTGCCGATCCCGCAGGAACAGGTTTGTCACGTTGAGGGGTCGCAAACCGAACGCGATCAGGCCACGTAGTCGTCCGAAGCCGTCTCTGCCCCGCAGCAGTTGATCTCCGCTCGTGGCGAGCCCTGATGCGCGAAGGGGTGCCAAGACGTCAATGGGGCACTTCAACGCTCTTCTTGGCCACATCCGGTACTAGATGCACGATCCGGTGCCCGTTCTGATGCAGGTAGCGCAGAACGCATGCAGCATGGCCGCAGTCCGTGCCTGCGCATCCTGTAGCAAGAATGATACCGCTACGAGCGGCTTCAAGTCGCTCGATGAGGATCGTGAGCTCCTGCTCTGGGGTTACGTTCTCCCAGTCACTCGCCAAAAGGTCAGCTCCGAACACGATGATTCCGCGCGACTGCAAGAGATCGAGGGTCGCTGGCGTCGCGTCGAAACAGGGGAACCGGAAGAAGCGTGTCGAGGGCTTTTTGGTGTTGCGCCTGCTCGAACGGGATGGTCGACATCATCGGATGCGACCAGCTGTGGTGCGCTATGGTATGCCCTGAGCGGCCACACGCCGCACGAGCTCGGGAAATTCCGCCGAGGATCTGCCGACCAGAAAGAACGTGGCTCGCGCGCATTTCTGTGCGAGTGCCGCCAGTACCGTTTCCGTCTCCGGCGGCCGCGGTCCGTCATCAAAGGTCAGGACGACTTCAGGGTCCGCCAGAGGAAGCGTCTCTGGAAAGCCTCTTCAGCCCGACGCGCGTGAAGAGCGCGGCATCTACAGCGAGCACCCGCGCCGTACCGAGCGCATCGCGCCGATTGCAGCTCGAAACGTTTGTCACGGCAACACCTGCGAGCAACGCTACCCCAGCGCAGCCGAGGCGAAAAGCCAATCTGTGCAGGCGCAACTCTGTCATGGCGCTTGGCGCGACCTTGATTGTTGGTGAGCGCCGTGGCGCTCAGCAGACTATCTGATCGGCATCGCCGGATTCCGGCGCATCGAGCGTGTGCCTGGCGCAAAAAGGTCATCGAACGTCCGTTATCCGCTCGAACCGCTCCTGCTGCCTGTCTTGCTTGAACTGGGTGGAGGTGGCTTGGCTCGGACAATGGTGCTGATCGTCTTTCGCAAGATTAATACCTTTGGCGCGCACCCGGCACGAGTGCGCAGGATGCGAAATGCGCATCGCGGACGTCGGCAACGTCCGTTGGGGTTCAAGAGCCAACTTTCCGGACGGCTCCGCCGATCCTGCGCTGGGACGCGCGTGATTGCGACCTAGGGATGCCCTTTCTTGTGTGCAGCCCTCGGTCATGACCACATTTTC
Organism: Bradyrhizobium sacchari; assembly: GCF_002068095.1. Lineage (GTDB taxonomy): Bacteria > Pseudomonadota > Alphaproteobacteria > Rhizobiales > Xanthobacteraceae > Bradyrhizobium > Bradyrhizobium sacchari. Next base: position 21,957 of record NZ_LWIG01000003.1, read on the forward strand.
AATCCATGTCAGCGACAAAAATCATTTGGCATCAAGTGGTCCTGGTTTGTCTGGTCGTGCTCGCCTTCCTGTGGGCTGCGACCGAGTGGACCGCCTGGCGGCTTGCGTTTCAGCCTCAGCTTGGACCTGCTTGGTTCAAGCTCGGGGATTGGCCGGTCTACCAGCCGGCAGCCTTCTTCGTCTGGTGGTTCCAATTCGATGCCTACGCACCTGTTATCTTCCTGCAGGGCGGTGCAATTGCTGCTAGCGGGGGCATCGCGGCAACTGCCATAGCCATGGCGCTGTCAGTCCTTCGGGCACACGAGGCGAGGGACGTAACCACCTACGGCTCGGCGCGCTGGGCCGACTCGCGGGAGGTCAGACGCGCAGGCCTATTAGGAGATGAGGGCGTCGTGCTCGGCCGGTTTCAAGGTCATTATCTGCGGCATGATGGGCCCGAGCATGTGCTCTGCTTTGCCCCGACCCGCTCAGGCAAGGGCGTCGGCCTTGTCATCCCAACCCTTCTGACATGGCCCGCATCGACCATTGTTCATGACATCAAGGGGGAAAACTTTCAGCTGACCTCCGGCTGGCGCGCTCGCTTTGGCCCCGTGCTGGTGTTCGACCCCACCAATCCCGCCAGCGCCGCTTACAATCCGCTTCTCGAGATCCGCCGCGGAGATTGCGAGGTCAGAGACGCCCAAAACATCGCCGATATCCTTGTCGACCCTGAAGGGGCGCTTGAGCGCCGCAATCATTGGGAAAAGACCAGCCATTCGCTCCTCGTCGGCGCGATCCTGCATGTCCTCTACGCTGAAGCCGACAAGACGCTCGCGGGCGTCGCAAATTTTTTGTCCGACCCTGCCCGCCCGATAGAGGCGACGCTGAATGCCATGCTGGCAACGGCCCATCTTGGAACCAGCGTGCATCCGGTGGTTGCTTCAGCTGCGCGAGAGCTTCTCAACAAAAGCGAGAACGAGCGCTCCGGCGTTCTCTCAACCGCAATGAGTTTCCTGGGGCTCTACCGCGATCCAGTGGTTGCCAAGATCACCGCACGGAGCGCCTGGCGCATCCGCGATTTCGTCGAGGGACCTCGACCTGTCTCGCTCTATCTGGTCGTTCCGCCGTCCGATATCGTTCGGACAAAGCCATTGATGCGGCTCATCCTCAACCAGATCGGGCGCCGATTGACCGAGAGCTTGGATCCCGACCGGCGTAGGCAGAAGCTCCTCCTGATGCTCGACGAGTTCGCAGCTCTTGGCCGGCTCGACTTCTTCGAGAGCCAGCTTGCCTTTATGGCCGGCTATGGCATCCGCAGCTTTCTCATCACCCAAAGCCTCAATCAGCTCGAACGCGCTTATGGACCGAACCATGCGATCCTCGACAATTGCCATGTGCGGATCGCATTCTCGACCAATGACGAGCGGACAGCCAAGCGCGTCTCTGACGCGCTTGGGACCGCCACCGAGCTGCGTGCGATGAAAAACTACGCCGGGCACCGGTTGAGCCCATGGCTTGGGCACCTGATGGTGAGCCGCCAGGAAACCTCGCGGCCCTTGCTAACGCCCGGCGAAGTCATGCAACTCTCGCCTAAAGATGCGATCGTGATGGTTTCCGGGGTGCACCCCGTGCGGGCGAGCAAGGTCCGCTACTACGAGGATCCGCAGCTCCAACGGCGGGNCGCCACTCCCCGAACATCTCACTTTGGCTGCGCAGGGCGATGACTGGTCATCACGAGCGCCCATAGCTCCCTCGGCCGCGCTGCTCACGAGCCGCAAGCGCAGGAGCGAGGACCCGAATGGGGGCCTGCGCCGGGAGCCGGAACTGCCGCGGCATGAGGAGATTGAGGTGACGGTGCCGCTTGCCGAAACCGAGTTCGATGCGGGGCTGGATGACGGCGACGCTGACGCCGTCCAGGCACAAGCCTTCAGCCAGTCTATGCAGGGCGTTGCGCGAAATGTCAGCCTCGATCCTGACGATGGCATGGACCTTTGAGCCTGTCGATGAAGAAAGTTCAGCTCAGCATCTATCTCGATCCGGCGATCTCCAAGAACCTCGACACCTTCGCGAATCATCGCGGCCAGCCTAAGTCGCTGGTCGCGGAGGCGGCGATCGCCTCATTCCTTTCGCCCGATGATTCCGAGCGGCGCGAGGCGGCCATCGCCAAGCGGCTCGACCGGATCGCGCGCGGGCTCGAACGGCTCGAGCGCAATGATGCTGTAACACTCGAGACGATCGCGTTGTTCATCCGCTTCTGGCTGAACTCGACCCCGGCGCTCCCAGAACAGTCAGCTGCGGCCGCGCGCGCCAAAGGAGCTGAGCGTTACAGCCGCTTTGTTGAAGCGCTCGGACGGCGGCTGTCCAGTGGATCGACCCTTCTCAAAGAAGTGAGTATGGACGTTGATGCCTCTGAGAAGCCTGGGTGAAAGGACTTATCCGTACCATCGAGGGACTCTAACGGCTCCCGATTTCGGCGGGCCCCATCCAGAGATAGGTGTTTCCTGCAGCGGCACGCTGCCGTGAAGGAAGAGAGGGGCTGGCGCCTTGTTCAAGTCTAGCGCATCCATAGCCAAGTTTGTGATGTTGCTGCCAGCCGAACAGGTTGGGCTTTGACCAAGCCGTCCAATCCTTTCTTTGCCTGCGCCAGAGTACGACAAGTCTGTCTCTGCAGTTGATGTGACGCTCGGCCTGCCTCTTCTGTGAGCCATCGTCGCTGGGGGCGATTCATCGGGATCGATCGGATCTACGGCGCGCGCTGCACGCGCTGTGGCGTGGCTCTGTGCGGTCACAAAGTGGAAAACCAGAAATATGCAAGGCGATGAAGAGCTCGAAGGCTACCCCAGTTCGGTGTTGAATGAAGTTGGTAGCCATACCCAGCCGAACTCGAACGAGGGTTCGAAAACCAGGAAAATCACGGTTGAGCTTTCCGAGAGCATGTTCCAGCGCCTTGAAGCAGCCAGCAATCGCCCGGGGGCAGAAAAGAGCACGGTGGTTAAGACGGCACTTGAGCGCTTCCTCGATCCTGGGCCGGCGACCGACGGGGACGTTCATGAGGCTCTCGATCGCATGAATGGCCAGATCGAAAGGATCGAGCGCGATACTGCGATCATCGCCGAGACGGTCGGTCTGCATGCGCGCTATCACCTCACGGTGACACCGCCCATGCCACCATCGGAGCAGCGCGAGGCTTGCCTGCTCGGCGAGCGGCGCTTCAACGCATTGGTCGAGCAGGTCGAGCGCCGGGTCCGGCTCGGACAGCCATTGATACGGAAGACCATCCAGCGGCTGGCAAGAACAAGCCCGCCTGCATCTGAATCTGATGGTGCAGCACGCATGCTGGCCTCGGAGCCATCAGATCAGGAAGCTTCGCCGGCAGCCGCCGTGGGTTCAGACAGCGAGCCGCGCGCTGCCGCCGAGGAGGGCGGCAGCAATCTAAACTTTCACAAGCTGCCGAATTCCTTCTGTTGAGCTGGCTGACAGGGCCGGGAGAAGCGCGCCGGAACAAAGGCCGAGCAAAATAGCGTCCGGAAAACCCCTCGAGCGCCTTCCAGCTTGGCGGCTCGTCACTTGCGTGTTTCTTCCGTTTGCGGCCGGGTACTACCTGTCCTACCTGTTCCGGACGATCAACACGCTGCTCGCTGAACGCCTCACCTCTGCTCTTGGCCTTGGCGCGGCCGATATTGGGTTGCTTACGTCGATCTATTTTCTGATCGTCTTGGTGGTCCAGATTCCCATCGGCATGTGTTTGGACCACTTCGGACCGCGGCGGGTTCAGAGCGCACTTTTGGGCGTTGCCGCTGCGGGTGCCGCGCTCTTTTCGCTGTCTTCAGGCGTCCTGTCGCTCCTCGTTGGCCGGGCCATGATCGGGCTTGGGACCGCGGCCGCACTGATGTCAGGCCTGAAAATCATCGTCCTCTGGTTTCCGAGGGAGCGTATGGCGCTTCTCAATGGCCTCATGATTATGCTGGGTTCATTGGGGGCGGTGACAGCAACAGCCCCTGCCGAGGTGGTCCTGGAATGGATCGGCTGGAGGGGCCTCTTCGAGGCACTGGCCGCGGTGACCGCGCTTGCTGCCGTCCTGATTTACCTTGTGGTTCCTGAACGATCCGCGGCGTCTCTACCACACGCCAGGTTTGCCACACTGAGAACCATCTATTCGGATGCGCGCTTCTGGCGAATTGCGCCTCTGTCGGCGACCTGCATCGGATCAGCCTGGGCATTGCAATCCTTGTGGGCGGCACCCTGGCTGAGCGATGTCGAGCGGCTGGACCGAACAAAACTCGTCGATGAACTGTTTACGATGGCTGTTGCGCTGAGCGTCAGTGCACTGTTCCTGGGCCTGCTTGCAAATGGGGTTCGCGGCCGCAGCAAGGCAACGGAAGTTCTCTTTGCGTTCGTCGCGGTGTTGTTGATCGGAGCTGAGCTCGTGCTGATCCTGCACCCTCCCTGGCCCTCGCTCCTGCCCTGGTCCGCCGTTTCCGTCGCAGCGTCAGCGACAGCTCTGACCTACGCCATCATAGGAGATTATTTCCCGATTGCACTGGTGGCGCGGGCGAACGGCGCTTTGAACGTCTTGCAATTTGGCTGGGCATTCATCGTGCAATACGGAACGGGACTGATTCTCGAGCAATGGCCTCTCGACGCAGGGCACTATCCCTTGATCGCCTACCAGACAGCTTTCGGGGCGAACGTGTCGCTGCAGCTCGCAGCGCTTCTCTGGTTTGCTGTGCCGTGGCTCGAAGGCCTGACAGGGAAAACCCGGGCATTGCTCGTAGGCGAGGGATCTGGGTTATGGATCCTGGATGACGTCATCGTACCGCCGGCTGAGCTTGTCATCCTGGAGATGGGTGAAGGCGGAGAGTGGTGAGGGGAGGCTACCGTTCGGCTGCTATGCCCTCACTCTTGGGCCTGACAGGAACGGCTGCGGCTTCCGCCATACGCCGAGGCGGGGCGCAAGCTCGTGGATGGCGTTGGTCAAGCCGCGGGCTCTGTCGTCCTGCGGGCGTGATGAAGATCAGTCGTGGGAACGCCGGCCTATCATTGGGCTGACGCCATAACGCCCCGTCTTCGGCCTGTCGAAACATTCTATCCGAACCTTTCTTCTTCTACGCCAGACTACGAACGGGGTGGACCCGTTGTTGCGATAGCGCAGGTTCTGCTTTTTCTACTTATCCCCACAGAGGCCGCTGATCGTCAGCTGTCTCGGTTGTTTTGGGGGCAGGCGTGGTCATCCACTCACTTCATTCAGAAGCTGTGCTACGCGGAGCACGCATGCTCCGCACGGCGCTCGGACCTGCGATCGCAGGCTTCCTTGAAGATCCATCCATCGTCGAAGTGATGCTCAACCCTGATGGCCGGCTGTGGATCGATCGGTTGTCGGGCGGGCTGACGGACACCGGGGAGAGCCTGCCTCCCGCCGACGGCGAGCGCATTGTCCGCCTGGTCGCGCACTATGTCGGCGCTGAAGTTCACCCTGGTTCACCCCGGATCTCGGCCGAGCTCCCGGAAACGGGTGAGCGTTTCGAAGGCTTGCTGCCGCCCGTCGTTACCGCGCCGGCGTTCGCGATCCGCAAACCCGCAGTCGCTGTCTTTGGCCTCGATGACTACGTCGCTCGCGGCATCATGAACGCAGAGCAGGCGGGCGCGCTGCGCGAGGCAGTTGCCGCAAGGAAGAACATCCTGGTCGCGGGCGGCACTTCGACGGGAAAGACGACACTGACGAATGCCCTTCTTGCCGAAGTCGCTAAGACGTCAGACCGGGTCGTCCTCATTGAAGATACCCGCGAGCTTCAGTGCCAGGCGCCAAACTTTGTGGCGCTGCGAACGAAGGACGGCGTCGTCTCGCTGTCCGACCTGGTGCGCTCCTCGCTGCGTCTCCGGCCTGACCGCATCCCGGTCGGCGAGGTGCGGGGCGCCGAGGCGCTCGATCTCCTGAAAGCCTGGGGCACGGGCCATCCTGGCGGCATCGGCACGATTCACGCCGGCACTGGGCTTGGAGCTCTGCGGCGGCTCGAGCAGCTCATCCAGGAGGCCGTGGTGACGGTCCCGCGCGCGCTGATCGCGGAGACCATCAACGTCGTCGCCGTGCTGTCTGGCCGTGGTGCCGAGCGGCGCTTGAGCGAGCTAGCCTATGTGACCGCGCTCGGACCATCGGGTGATTACAGCCTGTCGAAAATCGGAGATCAGTCATGACAACGCGATCATCTCTTGGGAGAGGTTTCTTCTCAGTCACCGCATTCGCGGCGCTTTCCCTCCTAGCCGAACCGGCATGGGCCGCCGGCTCAAACATGCCGTGGGAGCAGCCGCTGAACCAGATCCTGCAATCGGTTGAGGGCCCGGTCGCAAAGATCATCGCGGTCATCATCATCATCGTCACCGGGCTCTCGCTGGCCTTCGGCGACACGTCCGGCGGGTTCCGGCGCCTGATCCAGATCGTGTTCGGCCTGTCGATCGCCTTCGCGGCTTCCAGCTTCTTTCTCTCGTTCTTCTCGTTCGGCGGTGGGGTGGTGATCTGATGGATGAGCCAGTCGCAGGGTTTGCCGCGCCCGTCCATCGCTCGCTCACCGAACCAATCCTGATGGGCGGCGCGCCGCGTTCAGTTGCCATCCTCAACGGCACATTGGCCGCAGCGCTCGGCCTCGGCCTGCGCTTGTGGCTGGCTGGCCTTCTCCTCGCCTTCATTGGCCACATGGCCGCGGTCTGGGCCGCCAAGCGTGATCCAGAATTCGTGGAAGTCGTGCGCCGCCATGTTCACGTCCCCGGTCATCTCAGCGCCTGAAGTCGGTCCATGATGAATCTTGCCGAATACCGTCGCTCAAACACGCGCCTTGCCGACTTCTTGCCTTGGGCCGCCCTGGTCGATGAGGGAATCATCCTCAACAAGGATGGCTCTTTTCAGCGAACGGCCCGATTCAGAGGGCCAGATCTGGACAGCGCCGTGCCCGCTGAGCTCGTCGCCATCGCCGCCCGGCTGAACAACGCGCTGCGGCGTCTCGGCTCCGGGTGGGCCGTCTTCGTGGAGGCGCAGCGGCATTCTGCGGGACGCTATCCCCCGGATACATTCCCGGATATCGCCTCCGCGCTTGTGGATGCGGAGCGCAAGGCGCAATTCGAGGAAGCCGGCAGCCACTACGAATCAAGCTACTACCTGACCTTCCTCTATCTACCGCCGGCCGAGAGCGCGGCGCTGGCAGAGCGTCTCCTCTACGAGGGTAGCCATCGCCGTGCCGCAGCGGACGCGCGAGAGGTGCTTCCCGGTTTTGTGGACCGGACTGCCCGGGTGTTGCAGCTCATTGAAGGCTTCATGCCGGAATGTGGCTGGCTCGATGACGAGCAAACGCTTACTTACCTTCACTCGACAGTCTCGACCAAGCGGCACCGTGTGCGGGTGCCGGAAATCCCGATGTATCTCGATGCGCTCCTTGCCGATCAGCCGCTCACCGGCGGGCTGGAGCCGATGCTGGGGGATGCGCATCTGCGCGTGCTGACGCTCGTGGGATTTCCGAGCGCGACCACGCCGGGAATTCTCGACGATCTTAATCGCCTTGCCTTTCCTTATCGCTGGTCGACGCGGGCCATCATGCTCGACAAGACCGATGCGACAAAGCTTCTGACGAAAATCCGGCGGCAATGGTTTGCAAAGCGCAAGTCGATCGCCGCGATCCTCAAAGAGGTGATGACGAGCGAGGCTTCCACCCTTCTGGACACCGACGCTCACAACAAGGCCATGGATGCTGACAGCGCGCTCCAGGAACTCGGCTCGGATCATATCGGTGAAGCCTTCGTAACAGTGACCGTCACGGTCTGGGACAGGGATCCTCGCGCAGCCGACGAAAAGCTCCGCCTCGTCGAAAAAGTAATCCAGGGCCGGGACTTCACCTGCATGGCTGAGACGGTCAATGCCGTCGAGGCCTGGCTCGGCAGCCTGCCGGGACAAGTCTATGCCAACGTCCGCCAGCCTCCGATCTCGACCTTGAACCTTGCCCATATGATCCCGCTCTCTGCCGTCTGGGCGGGAGAGGTGAGGGATGGCTATTTCAAGGCGCCTCCACTGTTCTTCGGCAAAACGGAAGGATCGACGCCATTCCGCTTCTCACTTCATGTGGGGGATGTCGGTCATACCCTGGTGGTCGGGCCGACGGGCGCCGGCAAGTCGGTGCTGCTCGCGCTCATGGCGCTCCAATTCCGCCGTTATCCGCAGAGCCAGATCTTCGCCTTCGATTTTGGCGGCTCGATCCGCGCAGCCGCAATCGCGATGGGCGGCGACTGGCATGACCTTGGCGGCGCGATTGCCGGCAAGTCCGCCGACCCTGTCGCCCTTCAGCCGCTTGCGCGCATCGAGGACGTCGGTGAGCGCGGCTGGGCCGCCGATTGGATCGCCTCGATCTTGAGCCGCGAGCGCATCGACGTCACGCCCGACACCAAGGACCATGTCTGGTCTGCATTGACGTCGCTTGCCTCCGCGCCAGCCGGGGAGCGGACCCTGACCGGCCTTTCCGTTCTGCTCCAGTCCAATGCGCTCAAGCGTGCCTTGCAACCCTTCTGCCTGGGTGGTCCTTTCGAGCGGCTCCTGGACGCGGAAGGCGAACGGCTGGGAGACGCCTCCGTTCAGGTGTTCGAGACCGATGGGCTGATCGGGACCGATGTCGCGCCGGCGGTCCTCTCTTATCTGTTTCACCGGATTGAGGACCGGTTTGATGGCCGTCCCACGCTGCTCATCATCGATGAGGGCTGGCTTGCGCTCGATGATGCCGATTTTGCCGGCAAGCTCCGCGAATGGCTCAAGACGCTGCGCAAGAAAAACGCTTCGGTCGTGTTTGCGACCCAGTCGCTGGCAGATATCGATGGCTCAGCCATTGCGCCCGCCATCATCGAGAGCTGCGCGACCCGGATCCTGTTGCCGAATGATCGCGCGATCGAGCCGCAGATCTCAAGCGTTTACGGGCGGTTCGGACTGAATGACCGCCAGATCGAAATCCTCGCCCGAGCCACGCCCAAGCGCGACTATTACTGCCAGTCGCGCCGGGGCAATCGGCTGTTCGAGCTCGGCCTCGGCGAAATCGCGCTTGCCTTTGCTGCCGCGTCTTCCAAGACCGATCAGGCTCTGATCGAGCAAGTCCTCGAACAGCACGGAAACAACGATTTCGTCACGAATTGGCTGAAAGCGCGAGGTCTCGGCTGGGCCTGCAATCTCATTCCGCAGCTTGCGAAAGGAAACCTAATATGAACCGTCTCCGTTGGCTGACGGCAGCCAGCTTGATCGCCGTGGCCGTCATGCAAGCGCCCCGTGAGGGCAAGGCGCAGTGGATCGTGTTCGATCCCAACAATTACGTGCAGAGCGTTCTGACCGCCACGCGCGAGCTGCAGCAGATCAACAACCAGATCACCTCTCTGCAGAATGAAGCGCAGATGCTGATCAACCAGGCGAAAAATCTGGCGAGCCTGCCGTATTCATCATTGCAGCAGCTGGAGCGGTCGATCCAGCGCACTCAGCAGCTGCTCTCGCAGGCCCAGCGGATTGCCTACGACGTCCAGCAGATCGATCGCGCCTTCTCGACAACTTACGCCCCGGCATCATCGAGCATGTCCGATGGGGTCATGGTCGCCAACGCGCAAGCTCGCTGGCAGAACTCGGTAGCCGGGCTGCAGGACGCCATGCGGGTACAGGCGACCGTTGTCGGCAACCTCGATACCAACAGGACCCAGACGTCGGCCCTCGTCACCGCGAGCCAGGGCGCATCAGGCGCACTCCAGGCGAGCCAGGCCGGCAATCAGCTCTTGGCGCTGCAAGCCCAGCAGCTCGCGGACCTTACCGCTGCCGTGGCCGCGCAAGGCCGTGCGCAATCAATTCAGGACGCGCAGCGGGCAACTGCGCAGGACCAGGGAAGGGAGCAGTTGCGGCGCTTCCTGAGCCAGGGACAGGCCTACCAACCAACAACCGTGCAGATGTTTCACTGATGATGAAGATCAGACTTGAACGGCTGCCGGGAACGGCAGCAGTGGCACTCACCGTGGTCGTCGTGGCGGCATGCGCCATTCGCCTGCGCGGCGATGAGAGCACACCCCGAGCTTCCGGGCTCGCTCCCAAGGCCGAAGCGGCTGCGGCAAAGCTCGATCAATGCCGCACCGCCACTGAGGCGCAGAAAGAGGCCTTCCTCGAGTGCCGGAAGATCTGGGCCGAACAGCGCAGCCGGTTCTTGGGAGGAACGGGCTCCTCAAACGGCTCCGAGAGCCGGACGGGTTGCGGTGCATCGGCAGCTCCTCTGCCGCGCAAGGACGAAAGCCGTCTCCCGTCCGCCTTACCATCCATTCCGAGCCAAAGCGAGTGAGCCATGGGCGGCACAGGGGTCATCGACCAATTCCTCGAAACCTTCACGCGCTATCTCGATTCAGGCTTCGGCCTCGTCGGTGGAGAAGTCGGCTATCTCGCCACCACATTGGCCGCGATCGACCTTACGCTCGCAGGCCTGTTCTGGTCATTTGGGAGCGAAGAGGACATCATTGGCCGGCTCGTCAAGAAGACGCTGTTTGTCGGCGTCTTTGCCTATCTGATCGGCAATTGGAATAGCCTTGCCCGCACCGTCTTCGAGAGCTTTGCAGGCCTCGGCCTGAAAGCCTCTGGCACGAGCCTCTCATCGGCAGATTTCCTGCGCCCAGGCCGCATTGCGCAGGTCGGGCTCGATGCCGGCCGCCCGATCCTGGATTCCATCTCATCCCTAATGGGCTATGTCAGCTTCTTCGAGAACTTCGTCCAGATCGCGGTTCTTCTGTTCGCCTGGATCGTGGTGCTGCTGGCGTTCTTCATTTTGGCGATCCAGCTCTTGGTCACGCTGATCGAGTTCAAGCTGACGACCCTTGCCGGATTCGTCCTGATCCCCTTCGGCCTGTTCGGCAAAACTGCCTTTGCGGCGGAGCGGGTGCTGGGCAACGTGGTCTCCTCCGGCGTCAAGGTCCTGGTTCTGGCGGTCATTGTCGGCATTGGGTCGACCTTGTTCTCTCAGTTCACAGCCGGCTTCGGCGCCAATCAGCCGACCATCGAGAATGCGATGGCCTTGGTTCTCGGCGCTCTTTCCTTGCTTGGTCTCGGCATCTTTGGGCCTGGCATTGCCAACGGTATCGTCTCTGGCGGCCCGCAGCTTGGCGCGGGTAGTGCACTTGGCACTGGGCTGGCCGCCGGTGGTGCGGTCGTCGCTGGCGCCGGCCTTGCCGCAGGCGCCGCAGGTCTCGCCGGCGGGGTCATGGCGGGCGCCGTGCGCGGCGGAGGCGCGATCGCCGGTCGCGCCGGGAACGTATTTCGGGCCGCTCAGGCATCCGGCTCCGAGGTGACGGGCTCGACTGCTGCAAGTCCTCTGCGCTCGCTCGCAGGTGGTCTTGGCGGAAGAACGAGCGATGCCGGGAAGGGGGAAGGGGAGTCTTCTGCTGCTTACGACGGCACCCCCGCATGGGTTCGCCGAATGAAGCGGGCGCAGACCCTCCAGCATGGGGCATCAGCGGCAACACACGCGATCCGCTCGGGTGATCACGGCGGAGGCGGCGGATCCGTCGACCTTTCGCAAGGAGATCACTGACCTTCTCTCTTTCAACTCAGCCATCTCTTGGGGGCAAACGATGTTCAAACGATCGGCCGTTCACTATGGCCGCACACCACAACCCGTCACTCCTTACCAACGAGCCGCCCAGGTCTGGGACGACCGCATTGGTGCGGCGCGCGTCCAGGCCAAGAACTGGCGCTTAATGGCGTTCGGCTGTCTTTTCTTATCGGCAGGTTTTGCTTGCGCTTTGGTCTGGCAGTCAGCGCACGGCACGATCACACCTTGGGTAGTCGAGGTCGATCAGCTAGGCGAAGCCAAGACCGTGGCGCCGGCAAATGCCGCCTATCAGCCGACCGATCCGCAGATATCGTTTCACCTGGCGCGCTTCATCGAGCAGGTGCGGGGCTTGCCGATGGACGCCATCGTCTTGCGGGAAAACTGGCTGCGCGCCTACGACTTTACGACGGACCGGGGCGCGGCAGCCCTCAATGACTACGCCCGCAACAATGACCCGTTCGCCAAGCTCGGCAAAACGCAAATTGCAATCGAGGTTTCGAGCGTGATCCGGGCTTCGCCCGAGAGCTTTCGCCTGGCGTGGATCGAACGCCGTTACGACAACGGCCAGCTTGCCGCGACCGAGCGCTGGAGCGCCATCCTGAGCGTCGTCGTGGAGATGCCGCGTGATCTCGACCGGCTGCGCAAGAATCCGCTTGGGATCTACGTCAACGCAATCAACTGGTCGAAGGAGCTGGGCTAACAATGCTGTCAGATCTTGTCCTTGCGCCACGGAAAGTGTGGCCGCGCCTGCCTCTGGCTCTTCTGGTCGGTGTGTCCAGCCTTGGCGGCTGCACAACGTTCAAGCCGCCGCAAATCAGCTATGATAGCGAGCTTCCGCCTCCGCTAGATACGCCGGCGCTCAGCGACGATCGTCCGCGGCCGTTGCATGTGCCGCCCGGCTGGAAAGCTGCACACGGCGGCAAGAGCGCGGAAGCCAAGGAGCCCATCGAGCGTATCGAAACCGCAAATGATGCAGCACGCGTGCAGCCGCGTAAGACCGGCTACTTCAACGCAGTGCAGGTGTTTTCCTATAGCCCCGGCGCACTCTACCAGATCTATGCCGCCCCGGGACAAATCACGGATATTGCGCTCGAGCAAGGTGAGCAGCTGATCGGCTCCGGACCGGTTGCCGCTGGTGACACAGCAAGGTGGGTTGTCGGCGATACCGAAAGCGGCAACGGCGACACACGCCGGGTTCACATCATGGTCAAGCCGACGCGGCCGTCGATCGAGACCAATCTCGTCATCAACACCGACCGTCGCACCTACCTCCTTGAGCTCCGCTCTCGTGAGAAGCCTTATATGCCGTCGGTCGCGTGGTTCTACCCAGAGGATCGGACAGCGCACGGCCGGGCTCTGCCGCCTGCGCCCTTTATCCCGGATCTGGCAGCGCGTCGCTATCGCTATGTCATCGAAGGCGACAACCCGCCCTGGCGCCCGGTCAACGTCTATGATGATGGCCGCAAGGTCTATGTCGAGTTCTCGCCCGGAATCGTCCAGGGCGAGATGCCGCCGCTATTCGTGATCGGGCCTGACGGCAAGGCCGAGCTCGTCAACTACCGTGCTTACGGTAACCTCCTGATCGTCGACCGGCTGTTCGCGGCCGCGGAACTGAAGCTCGGCGAGGAACACCAGCAGAAGGTCAGGATCGTAAGAACCGACGGGAGGTCCCTGTGACCGATTCAGGCCAAGCGAATGACACCCCTAACGATGCGCCTCGCATAAAGCCGGCGGAAGAGAATGCGCAAAGCCTGCGGCTTCGGCCAGACCGGCCGCAGGTGGTGCGCCTGTCGCGCAAAGTGCTTGCGGGTGGTAGCGCGCTTTTGCTCGTGCTCATCTCCGGCGCGGTGTACTGGGCGCTGCAGGGGAGCCGATCGCGTAATGCCGCCCCGGAGGAGCTCTACGCAACCAATCACCACAACGTCGCCGATCAGCTTGCAACTCTGCCGAAAGACTACACCGAAGTCCCAAAGGGCGTGCCACGATTAGGTCCCCCTTTGCCCGGCGATCTCGGCCGGCCAATCGTCGCTGCGCAAGGCGCTTCGAGCTCCAGTCCGCTTGGCGTAGATGCGGAACAGCAGCGGGTCAACCAAGAGAGCGAGGCGGCACGCACCAGCAAAGTGTTCGTCAGCACCAACGTCCGCCCGCCGGCCGCTAGGACGGCGGCTAATGAAGCACGGTCGAATGCCGCGACAGCGACGGATGAAGCGCTCGCCCAGAATGGACAGGACCGAAAACTTGCGTTCCTAAGCGAAACGGTCGACCGCCGGATGACCAGCCCGGATCGCTTGGCCAGGCCAGCTTCGCCCTTCGTGGTCCAGGCGGGAACGGTCATTCCGGCCGCCCTCATCACCGGCATTCGCTCCGATCTGCCCGGCCAGATTACCGCGCAAGTCACAGAAGCGGTGTACGACTCTCCTACAGGGCGAGCTCGCCTTATCCCGCAGGGAGCGAGGCTGGTCGGCACTTACGATAGCCAGCTCGCATTTGGCCAGTCTCGCGTGCTCCTGGTCTGGACCCGGCTCATCATGCCGAACGGGCGTTCAATTGTGCTCGAGCGCCAGCCGGGGGCCGATGCAGCAGGTTACTCCGGCCTTGAGGATCAGGTCGATAAACATTGGAAAGAGTTGCTGGGAGCAGCTGCGCTGTCAACACTGCTCGCCGTCGGCACGGAGGTGAATTCGGGGGCGGACACGGGTAGCACCAACAGTGACCTCATCGCGGCGCTCCGGCGAGGGGCGGGGGATTCCGCCAATCAAACCGGCCAGCAGCTGGTTCGCCGCAATCTCAACATTCAGCCAACGTTGACGATCCGTCCGGGATTTCTCGTCCGTGTAATTGTCAATCGTGACTTGGTGCTCGAGCCGTATAGGGGATGAGGAAATGGCCAAGCTGAAAATCGGAGCGATCGAAGACGATAAGCCGGTCAAGGTCGCGCACGAGCTGCCGGCGAGCGTCCACCGGGATCTTGCCGCCTACGCTGAAATTCTTGCGCAGGAGACTGGTCAGCCTATTCAGGATCCCGCGAAGCTAATCGCGCCGATGTTGGCGCGATTCATGGCAGCCGATAGACATTTCCGAAAGGCTCGACGTGTGCATCAGCCTCCCGGCCGAGGCGAAGGGTAGTGCTCAGAGAGCAATTTCAGGAAGAGCGCTCCTCTCAGTTCGCCTCAGAGTTCAGGGCGGCGCGCAGCCGAGCCTTTTCCAACCGCGACCTTAGCCCACTAAGGCAGCCAGCCAATCTGGCAAATTCCTGAATGCTACTCAACTCTCATCAGCTTCGCGACAGCGTTGACGGGAACACCATCTTCCTCTTCCAGTTCAATCAGCGCCATCGTCGCCACACTCAGACCACTCGTGCCGGTTAGATGTTTGGGAGGATATGAGCCAGCCCGGCCCCGAGTGTACCACGCAACTTCATCCAATCGTTGTGATCAAATACGTCAAAAACTCAAGATCTTTCGCGGGGGTTCTGTCTGTGCTGGGCCTCATACGCATTTAATCCCCAGATGCAGCTTGCGAATGTCGCGAATCGGCCAGTTCAGACTTGCGCAGAATTGGCCGACCCCCACCCTCCGCACCAAACCCGCGCTTTTTGGAAGGAGTCGCCTCGCATTGTGGTGACTTGGTCCTAATGAACCATTGCTCCCCTCGCGCGCGAGGTAAGTCATCTTATCCGGAGATCTTCTCCGGACAGTTTGCCGGACCTGCCCGTCTTGCGCTCGAAGCTGATCCAGGGCCCCTCAGCAAGAGCGGTGTGCGGCTGCGCTCATGTGCACGAGTACGTCGGCTTCGCCATCATCGGCCTTAAGAAAGCCGTAGCCCTTTGTTGCGCGTGAACCACGTCACAATACCGGTTGCCACTACAATATCTTTATATCAAGCGATTGCGATCTAAGCATGGTTTGCGGAGGCATCAAGGCCGTGCGCGTACGTCAATGCGATGTTGCCGCGGCACGATGAAACCACATCGTCGCCGGTCGCGAACTTGACAGAATGGCTAGGTGGATCGGCCATCGCGCGCCCTCAGCCGTTTCCGTCGGCTATGCCTACGACTGGTGCCGTGGCCTCGTCGGCTCGAGGGAAGCACAGAAAGCTGACCTGCCGCAGGCTCCCCACCCCTGCATTCGGGTGTTCGATCCTGAGAGGTCGGTGGGCCCGTCTGTTCCAACATAGCAAGAAAGGCCCGGCCTTTTTCCGTGATGATCCATTGTCCGGGTTCGCGCGTAACCAGGCCTTGTCCGAAAATATTGAGGTCTGGCACCCGCGCCGCAAATCGCTTCATACGATCGGTCCACTCCGGACCACTGGTGTAGAACACCGCCAAGTAATGCTTCAGGACGGCCAGACTCGCACGGCCCTCCGGTTGGCCGGCGAGAATTTTAAGTATCGAGACCTGAAAACTCACTTTCTCCAACCAAACGCGATAGCACCCGAGCCGCATATCTTAGCGGCACCTGCCGAACCCCGCGCTCGACTTCGAAAAAAGAACCTGAAAACAATTGCTGGTGTGGGTCCGGCAAATTGGAACGCATGCTTAGCCTATCCTTGCCGATCTGGGGAGGCCCTTTGATCCTATATTCCTCGACCGTTCCTGCGGTGCTTGCTTGCTCTCAAGCATCGAGCCAGACTGATCGAGGGCAGCCCAGAGCTTGGCGAAACGGAGCTTGCGGGTCGCAGAGAGGCCGATTCACGCAAGCGAGTTTTCGATCTAAGGTCGCGGCGTCGCACCAAAGGTGCGTCTACCATACGCGCGTGAATGTATCGGTCCCCTTCAACTTGCTGGGCCTGCCATTCTTATCAACGTAGAACAGTGTCCATGACGTTGGCATTTGAGGCCCGATGAGCTTTCCAACCCACCGGGTGAAAGAATTGCACTGACCAAAAGTAACAACAAAATACAATCCGGTTGGGCCAACGGCTCCGGTGGCGGGATAAGGCATACCCTGGCAGGCAAACCCTTGAGCATGGTTAGTGAAGGTCCCTTGTATGGCCCCGCCATTGGCGGACCACACAATCAGCTCCGACCCTCGTTCATTTCTCCAGTATGAGGGAGCGGGAAGCCCCTGCGCTCCGGCCTGAGCGATGGCCAAGAAAAAGTAAGCGATCAGCAAAGATGCCAGAAGTCTCTTCATATTGAAGCCCCGAAAGTGTTCGCCCAAACGTCGCAATTTGGATCGCCAGTCTGATACGATCTGAGGTGACGTTCGCTGCTCTTATCTCGCATTCGGCGAAGGATTGCGGCGCACAGGTGCGAGTTCATGCTGGATCTCGACGTCGCTTCAGCTTCGCGGCTCTGAAATTACAGCCGGTCTGCCTAGGCGGCGCCCGGCCGCAGCTCTTGACCGTTGCCTATTATTGCACGAGAAGCAATAAAGTCTGGGAATGGCAGCTGAGAATGATGGACGTGATTGATGAGGCGAACGCCTCAGAGTTACCGCGCGTTTTGCACAAATCCTCACGGCGCTTGTCTTGGGTTCTTGCCCTCGTGGTCATCTCCTTTGGTCTATGTGCCGTGGCAGCCTATGTTTGGACTAACATGGAGACAATTTGGGAGAGATCGTCGCAGCGTGAGCCTGCGCCAATGCTCAGCTTGTTACCTGAGGATAGGGAAGCTCTGTCGGAGATCCGATCAGGCCAACAGAAGGCGAGCGATGAAATTGCAGAATTCAATCGCAATATCAGTGCGCAGCAAGCCGATTTGAAACGAATGGCAGCCCAGATCGAGGCGCTCACTGCGAAGATCGAGACCTTGCAGAGTTCACCCGTTGCTGCCTCTGCTGCTGCCACCGCGCCGGCTCCTTCGCCGCCTGCGGCCCATTCCGTATTGAGGCCAGCCAAGAGAACGGTCCAGCCCTCTAAACCAGAAGGGCCGATTTCGGTTGGCGGCGCGCCGCTGATCCCTGAGCCAGGCTCTGGCCAGCATTGATATAGACCCGCCTTGTCCTGAACCGGCTTCGTAGCTGTAACGCTTCTGGCGTTGCGTAGTGCGGCCCTGCCTAGATAAATGGCCCTAAGGAGTCCACGCGCAGAAGAATGCCTGGTTGGCTCAACATAGTTCGTGATCCTCTATTTTCGGCAGTCGATCGCTATGTCCGTCTCTGACGCATTCTCTCTCGTTCGCAGCCGGTGAGAGGTGACCAACAGTTTCCCGATTGCTCTGCATGACCACCAACGTTGGTAGGTGACCCGCGGCCGCTCTCTCGCTAAAGTCCACTGTACCGGGAGGCGACGGGCCTCACGGGAAAGCCGGGTGAGTTAGCCTTGTGATCCCGAGGCTGACTACTGAGCCAGCGGCGGGTGATAGGGACAGCGCCTTCCTTGCTCCAATGGAGGGGGCCGAGTCACGACGCCCTAGCTTTCCGGCGAAGCGGATGCGGCAGAGATAGCGCATTTGGCCACTCCCTCCCCCGTGGACATAGGCGCCGAGTCGCATCCGCGCTGTTTTCTCTTGGATTCGTCAATTGCGTTCAGTTTTCACGGCTTACCGGCCGATGGGCGTATTTGACGCATCTTGACGAATCGATACGCAATCGTCCTCGACGCGCGAAACGAGAGTGGAGCGCCACCGGGTAAGCGGCGCGAAGTATTAGGACGCAACTTATACGCGATCCGAATGTGCAGCCCAACACGGCCGAAGAGTCGCACGAGCCGGGCAACGTGAGGTCGTAGGAAGAATTGTCATAGGCGGGCGGTGGATTAGCTGATCGCCAATCCCGCCCGCCGCCCCGGTGCGGCTGCCGCTGATCGCGAGCGCGCCAGCGTCTTTTCTCTGAGGCGTAAACTTCGTTATTGTTTTCAGCAGCAAGCGGTCCCACACGGGCCGCTCTTTTGGTTTGTGCTGCGCAGGTCTGTCAGCTTTCGGTAAGGCAGCGCCGATAAAGACTCGTTGGGCTTAACGGGGCGTGGCAGGGACGGCGCATGAGCTGAAGGACCACCATGCGCCGAGGCACGCTTCCTTTAAGCTCATAGGCAGTGCGGATGCGGCAGGGCCAGTGCCTCATGTTGCCCCCCAAAGGCCGTCAGGCGCTGAGCCGCGTCCGCGCTGCTACCAACTCCGGGGTTAGTCCTCGTTCCGGCGATTTTGCTCGTTTTGCGAGCGATAAGCTCCCGATCAGCTTCTTGCCGCGGCTTACTTGGAGCAGTTAGCGGGGCGTGGCAGGATCAGCGCTGCCTCTGTGTATGGTGAGGGATAAGCGCCGGGACATGTTCCGCTAAGTTCAACTGGCCGTGCCGGCAGGGCATGGACAGCGTCTACTCCAGCGCAACGAAACGGCGCCAGGTTGCGCCCGCACTGCTTGCGATTAATCACCACCAACACTCAGGGAGGGAAAGGAGATTGTCTGCCTGAATGCCGTCCGTGGTTGCCTTGATGCACTCGTATTCGCCATGCGTGGCGACGATGACGCTGAGAGCGTGATCGGTCCTTCAACGTAGTACTCCCACTCGGCGCTTTCGAGGTCTCGGATGATCCTTCCAGCGCTTAGCTTCCATCGCCTTCAGTCTGAGTTTACCCCGCCCACATTGTTACTTCTCTGATGGGCCTTGGCCTGTCAGTCTGGTTCATGCAGCACACACGTGTCTGGACACATGCTGGTGCCTCCAGTTCTTTGAGGCGAAGAGCCAGCTTAGAGAGTGGCCGACGAGGAGGGGACCGACCGATTTTGGTAGGTGCCCTGCGGTACTTCTCGAGAATAAACTTAGTAGCCCTTGAGAATTTGAGCCTCTTGGGAGCAAAGGTGGCCAGCCCTCGTCTTCGTGACCGGGTTGGCCACCAGCTCTTGCGACACCCTCCACAGGGCAGCTACAGTCGAACAAATGCATAAATTCGAGCGGCACATCACGTCCCTGCGGTCGCAAGCGCTTGTGGTACTTGCAGCCAATCAGGCCCGTGCCGCTGATCAGTCTCTGGGACTATCAGATCGCAAAGCCGCGACCTTTAACGTCGACGAGGTTCAGGCAATGCTAGCCATACTCGATTGCATGAAACCCAACCCGCGGCCTGAGGAAGCACGGCAGATCGCTGCGCGCATACGCGCGATTCTAGAGGGGCCATATAGGTGTCAGCCGGTTCGGATAGGATGTCTGTGAGACGACGACTGGGTCTCAGCTTTCAGCGGGGTTGTGCATCCGGTCCTGAACGAGAAAGCTGAAGTTGTCGAAGCTTAGCCTATCCCGGAGGACCGAATGGACACCCATAAGAATGGCCCTTTGACGCCGAAAGGTAGAGAGGCCATGGTGCGCAGCCTGATCGTAGGTGCCCTGACGAAGGCTGCGGCCGCGCAATTTCATATTGGCGAAGACCGTCGCCAAGTGGCCAAGCGTTTCCGCGAGGAAGGCCTGGATGGGCCGTGATCGCTCCACAAGACCTATTTCATCGCCAAGCCAAACCTTGCCTGCCACAGGCGCCGAAGTCGGAGCGTGCGCCGGCAGCGCCACAGGCGAACAAATCGCAATCAATGTCGGCATCTCGCCGGAGTCCGTCAGCCGCATCCTGCGGCGGCTAGGATTGAACCGATTGCGCATCCCGCAACCGGCCGAGCAGGTGCGGCGCTATGAACGTGAACATCTCGACGTGCTGATCTGGATCGATATCAAAAAGCCCCGCAAGTTCAACCGTGTAGGCAATCACATCGGTGCTGACCGGACTGGACAAAGCAGCTTGGGGGCTCGCGGCGAAAGACATGGCTGGAAGTATGGACGTCTGTATCGACGATGCCTCGCAGATTGCCTTCAGCGAGCTGGTGAATAGCGACCGACCGGGCTGTGCCGTGACCTTCCTAAAAGCTGCGATCGCCTACTACACAAGCCTCGGCTCAACCTCGGATCGGGCATGACCGACCTCGGATCATGCTACACATTCCTTTTTTGCGCAAAACGTGGAAACGCCCCGATCTCAAGCATACCCGCACCAACCCCTATAGGAGCTCTTTAGCGATCCAAATCTGCTGCTACGCCCACCTGCAAGCGCGATCTATGTCACGCCGGCGTATGGCGTCACCGCGGGAATGCAACTGATGAGCTGCTCTAGAACCAGCCCGACCGCTCGCCGACCGCGACAGCCGGGGAGCGGGTCAACCGAAGCCGACCACGCCCCAACACCAACACAAGCCAGTCTCCTGGCGGTGATGGCGCAACCAATGGCATTTTCATCCATCAGCGGGTCATTTTCGGGCCGTCGATTTCTTTTTTCTTCTCCAGGTTGACAATCTTCTTCCACGCTCCTTAGGAAGTGCTGATATGCAAAGCTTCAACGTTTTTCAGATGAGAAAAGTAGACGCTGCAAAGGATGTGACGGAGGGCAATCTTCAATGCCACGGTTCCAGCACCTTCGGTCCAGATCACTGTTTCGAGGCGGCCGTTCCACCAACGGACCTAGTAGAGATCTGGAAGGAGAACTCCGGCGGGCGGATATCGAGCTATGTCATTCTGGGCGCACGCCGCTGGCGTTGCTGGGTTCTCGACGGCGCTGTTGCTCGAATCTGACGAGCCCGTGACCAACTCATTGCTTGCTGTTGTCCTTCTTAGACCAGCAGCGAATAGTTAACGCCCGATCGCAGCAACCAGACTGCTGATCGCCTGACATACTCGATCGCTTCGAACGCTGAGGATCGGTATGTCTTCCAAATCGTCGGCGAGTTGGGTGAAGTCAAAGCTTTGCCACTTCGCTCGCAAAATCGAACTGAGGTCCAAATGAGCCACGTCTCGGAGCAGCTGATCGATCGCATCACAATTCCACTGCTGCAGCGGTGGAAGCAGGACGGCCGGCGTCTCGTCATGACGACTGCCTACGACGCGGTTGCGGCGCGTATCGCGGATCTTTCCGTCGACATCATTCTTGTCGGTGACAGTGTGGGTAACGTTTGCCTTGGATTCGAAAACACGCTTCCAGTGAGCGTTGCGATGATGAACCATCATTTGGAAGCCGTTGCGCGCACTAAGCCTCGTGCTCTGCTCGTCGCCGATATGCCGTTTCTTAGCTTCCACGTCAGCGTCGAGGAAACCATACGCAATGCCGGCGGATTCCTGCAGCGAGGCGCAGCTGCGGTAAAACTCGAGGGCGGCGGCAAGAGAATCGAGATGGTACGTGCCCTTGTCGATTGCGAGATTCCCGTGATGGGTCACCTTGGCCTTATGCCCCAGAGTGTCAATGTCATGGGCGGCTTCAAAGTGCAGGGCCGGAAAGCGGATGAAGCGCTGCGTTTGCTCGATGATGCTCACCGTCTGCAGGAGGCCGGCTGTTTCGCCTTGGTATTGGAGGGCATTCCGGCTGAGCTTGCTGCTCGAGCAAGCGCTTCCTTGACAATACCGACGATCGGAATCGGCGCCGGCCCGGACTGTTCAGGGCAGGTGCTCGTGTTTCACGACGTGCTCGGCCTAACTGAAGGTCGTCGCCCCAGATTCGTTCGCGCCTATGCGGAAGGCTTTCAGCAGTTGCATGACGCGCTTTCGCGCTGGGCCGCCGATGTCCGCGGTGGTGCATTTCCGGGACCGCAAGAGTCCTATCGACTTCCCGAAGGAGTCGGCGAGGCAGTTGCCAACTGGGCGCCGTCCAACCCAACCTGATGTAGAGTTCGACCTGCAAATCATCACGAAGGTCGCTGAATTTCGCCGCACTCTCGGAAAATCCCGCAGCGCCGATCAGCGCGCTGAATTCGTGCCAACATGGGCTATCTCCACGACGCCACATGACACTGATCGCGGCGAGCCAGGCGCAATGCGACGTCACCGGCGTCAGCATCTTCGTAAGCGCTAAGCGGGAACCCTTGCTTCGGGACTGGGATGGCTGTGCGAAGAAGCCTCCGGTTAGGACGGAGGCTTCGGATGGGATTGGACAGCAAAAAGGACGTCTATTTGGACGGCTCATCGGCGGGGTCGGTGAGCCGGCTGGAGATTCTTGAAGGGCCGTCAGGACGTCGTGTGCGGTCGGAAGCTGAGAGAGCGCGGATCGCCGCGGAGAGTCTGTCGCCCGGCGTCCAGGTATCCGAGGTAGCGCGCAAGCACGGAGTGACGCGCTGGCAGGTCTACGATTGGCGACGGCGGCTTCGACAGCGAGGTATGTTGCCGCCGTGCGAGGCGTCTCCACCAACGTTTGCGCCGCTGGTTGTGGAAGATGCGTTGAAGGAGCGTCAGGCTCCGGCGGTCAAGCTTGAGATTGCGATCGGCGATGTCGTGCTGCGGACTGACACAGCCATAGATGCTGACCAGCTATCCCGGGTGATCCGTGCGGTGCGAGCGTCACGATGATCGCGGCCGGTGCTGATCTGAAGATTTACGTTGCCACGCGGCCGATCGACTTCCGCTGTGGCCACGACGGGCTTGCGGCGAAGGTACAGGAGATGCTTCGTCTCGATCCGTTCAGCGGCGCAGCCTTCGTGTTCCGATCGAAACGAGCGGACCGGATCAAGATTTTGGTCTGGGATCGAACGGGTCTGGTGTTGGTGCACAAACGCCTCGAAGGTTGCAAGTTCGTTTGGCCAACGATCGCGGACGGAGTGATGCGCATGTCGCCGGCGATGTTCGCTGCCTTGTTCGAAGGGCTGGATTGGAGATTGGTCCGCCCGGAAGAAGCACGGCGCCCGCAGGTGGCGGGATAACTGCGGCAGAATGACTCGGCAGCTATTTTGATCGTGGCACGGGCGGCGGCGATGTGCTCGAAATAGCGCATGAGCATCGCGACACTGCGCGACGAAAACGAACGCCTAAAGGCGCTTCTGGCGCAAACGCAGGCGGCCTTGAGCGAGCATCAGGGGGCACTGGCGGCATCGGAGGAAGCGCGGCGTCGGCTGGAGGTCATTCTCGGCGAATTGCGACGCGACAAGTTCGGCTCGAAATCCGAGAAGCTACGACCAGATCAGTTCCATTTGCCGCTCGAAGACGTGGAGATCGCGCAAGGCATTCTGGACGCGGCGCAGGAAAGAGCCGAGAAGGTCATCCAGGGTCGATCGCGCAGCGATCCGGACGATCGAGGCTCCCATCGCAATCGCGGCTGTCTGCCTGCCCATTTGCCGCGAGTGGAACGGATCATCGAGCCTGCGAGCACGCTCTGTCCGTGCGGTTGCGGCGCCATGACGAAGATCGGCGAGGACGTCAGCAAGCGACTCGACGTGATCCCGGCGCAATGGCGCGTGCTGGTCACACGCCGCCCGAAATACATCTGTCGCCGCTGCTCGGGCCCTGTCGCGCAGGCGCACGCACCGGAACACGTCGTGCCCGGCGGGCTGCCGACCGAAGCGGCTATCGCTCATGTGATCGTCTCCAAGTTTGGCGACCACACGCCGTTTTATCGTCAGGCCGAGATCTATGCGCGTCAAGGCATTCGGCTTGATCGGGCGACTCTGGGCAACTGGTCCGGCCGCGCCTGCTTCCATCTTCAGCCCATCGCGGACCACATGCGCCGCCACCTGGCCATGGCGGATCGCCTGTTCATGGACGAGACCACGGCACCGGTGCTTGATCCGGGGCGAGGTCAAACGAAGAAAGGCTACTTCTGGGCGATCGCGTCAGACGACCGTGGCCACAGCGGTCCAAGTCCACCGATCGTGTTGTTCCGATATGCCCCCGGTCGCAGCGGCGCCTTCGCGGAGCAGTTCCTGGACGGCTTTGGCGGAAGCTTCCTGCAATGCGATGCCTACGACGGGTATGACCGGCTGACCGAAGTCGTTCGACCGCAAGGGCCTTGGACGCTCGTGCATTGCTGGAGCCATTTGCGCCGGCGCTTTGTGAAATTGGCCCGCAACAGCAAGTCGCCGATCGCCGAGGCCGCCATTCGGCACATCGCGCAGCTTTACGCCATCGAAGCCATGGCGCGCGGTGCATCGCCGGACATCCGGCTGGCCGCGCGCAAGGAGCACTCGCTGCCCATGGTCGCCGCGTTGAAGTCCTGGTTCGAGAAACAGCTGTCGATGATCTCCAGCGGTTCGACGCTCGCCGAGGATATCCGCTATGCGCTCAATCATTGGCAGGGGCTGACCCGCTTCCTCGAAGACGGGCGTCTCGAGCTCGACACCAACCCGGTCGAGAACGCCATCCGGCCGATCTGCTTGACCAGGAAAAACGCGCTCTTCGCCGGACATGAAATCGGGGCGGAAAACTGGGCTTTGCTCGCCTCGATCGTCGCCACCTGCAAACTCAACGACGTAAACCCTGCTGCCTACATCGCCGAAACACTCGAGGCGATCATCGACGGCCATCCCCACAGCAGGATCGA
>NZ_LWIG01000004.1:0-48447 GCF_002068095.1 Bradyrhizobium sacchari
ACGATCTCGACGCCGGTCTTCTGGTCGTCGTTCTTGGTGCGCAGGCCCTTGAGCTGCTCGGAGGCACGGAGCAGGGCGACGCCGCCGCCCGGGACGATGCCTTCTTCCACAGCCGCGCGGGTCGCATGCATCGCGTCATCAACGCGATCCTTGCGCTCCTTCACCTCGACCTCGGTCGCGCCGCCGACGCGGATCACCGCGACGCCGCCAGCGAGCTTGGCGAGACGCTCCTGGAGCTTCTCACGGTCGTAGTCCGAGGTGGTCTCCTCGATCTGCGCCTTGATCTGGGCAACGCGCGCCTCGATGTCGGCCTTCTTGCCGGCGCCGTTGACGATCGTGGTGTTCTCCTTGTCGATCATCACCTTCTTGGCGCGACCGAGCATGTTGAGCGTGACGTTCTCGAGCTTGATGCCGAGGTCTTCCGAGATCGCCTGGCCGCCGGTCAGGATCGCGATGTCCTGCAGCATGGCCTTGCGGCGATCGCCGAAGCCCGGAGCCTTGACGGCCGCGACCTTCAGGCCGCCGCGCAGGCGGTTCACGACCAGGGTCGCGAGCGCTTCGCCTTCGACGTCCTCGGCGACGATGACCAGCGGCTTGCCGGTCTGCACCACGGCCTCGAGCAGCGGCAGCAGCTCGTTCAGCGAGGAGAGCTTCTTCTCGTTGATGAGGATGTAGGCGTCGTCCATCTCAACGCGCATCTTGTCGGCGTTGGTGACGAAGTAGGGCGAGATGTAGCCGCGGTCGAACTGCATGCCCTCGACGACGTCGAGTTCGGTCTCGAGCGACTTGGCTTCCTCGACGGTGATGACACCCTCGTTGCCGACCTTCTTCATGGCGTCGGAGAGGAACTTGCCGATCTCCTGGTCGCCGTTGGCCGAGATGGTGCCGACCTGGGCGATCTCCTCGTTCGAGGTGACCTTCTTGGAGTTCTTCTGCAGGTCCGCAACCACGGCCTCGACCGCGAGATCGATACCGCGCTTGAGGTCCATCGGGTTCATGCCGGCGGCAACCGACTTGGCGCCTTCCTTCACGATTGCCTGGGCGAGGACGGTTGCGGTGGTGGTGCCGTCGCCGGCCGCGTCAGCGGACTTGGAGGCGACTTCGCGCACCATCTGGGCGCCCATGTTCTCGAACTTGTCGTCGAGCTCGATCTCCTTGGCGACGGTGACGCCGTCCTTGGTGATGCGGGGAGCGCCGAACGACTTGTCGAGCACGACGTTGCGGCCCTTCGGACCGAGCGTGACCTTCACCGCGTTGGCGAGAACGTCGACGCCGCGCAGCATCTTGTCGCGCGCTTCAACCGAGAATTTGACTTCTTTGGCTGCCATCTCGAATTTTCCTTGGATGATGTTTGACTGGAGGGAGGAGAGGGGCTCTTAAGCCGCCTTCTTCTTGGACTCGCTGACTTCGAGAACGCCCATCACGTCGCTCTCCTTCATGATCAGCAGGTCCTGGCCGTCGATCTTGACTTCGGTGCCGGACCACTTGCCGAACAGCACGCGGTCGCCGACCTTCAGGTCGATCGGGATCAGCTTGCCGGCCTCGTCGCGGCCACCGGGGCCAACGGCGACGACTTCGCCCTGGGAGGGCTTTTCCTTGGCAGTGTCGGGAATGATGATGCCGCCAGCGGTCTTCTCTTCTGCGTCGATGCGCTTGACCACGACGCGGTCGTGAAGCGGACGGAATTTCATGCAGTCCTCCTAAACATTTGCACGAGTTGAGGATTTTGAATTGTTAGCAGTCGATGCCCGTGAGTGCTAGCACGAGCGAGATTGAAATAGGACAGGAATTTTGCGGGGGCAAGGGCTTCTAGCAGAAAAATCAGCACCCGGAAGCGGGGACTGCCAGAATCTCTTTCCCATCGTTAACCAGCCTTGGAGACCGCTTCGAGGCTCCCTCGGGGACCGTATTAGCACGGGGGCATGTCTGCTGCTAACGCATTGAATTTCAACAGCTTGTTAAACTTTTGAGCTTGAGATGGGTTGTCAGTTTGCGTCACATTTCTCTCATGTGAGCGCATCTCCACCGGGTGGCTCGTAAGCAGCGTACCGGAAAGCCACCCCCAGAATGCGCTCCTGCAAAGGAGGTTGGCATGGGACTGCGGGTTGGGGGCGTTTCCGAGGACTTCCGGAAACAGATGCTGGGCTACGGGCTGACGACGGCACAAATTCTCTACCGGATGCCGGATCATCCCTCGCTGCTCCAGACCTATGTCTGGCAGAACTACGACATGTTTCCGAAATTTCCCGCGCTGACCGACTTTCTGGCCTTCTGGCAGGAGAAGCTCGACGGTCCCTTGTTCTCGGTGACGGTCGCCCATTCCAAGCTGATCAAGCCCGCCGAGCTGCGCGCCGTCGACGGCGTGTTCCGGCTGCATTGAGGGCGAGCCCCGATCTCGTCGCACCAGCCTCGCAGGGTGGGCAAAGGCGCGCTCTTCGCGCCGTACCCACCATCCCACCGCGATCGCAGCTGGCGATGGTGGGCACGCATCCGGCGTCGCTCTTCGAGCTATGGCGGACAAGCCGCTTTGCCCAACCCTGTGAACGCGCTATCTGCTCGACCGGTGCCTGAGGGTCATCAAGCGCCGCTGCTGCAATAGCGCTTCCACATCGCGCGATAGGCCTCGTCCACCGCTTGCGCGTAGGCGACCGGGTTGCAGGCGGCCGCAGCGCGCACCTGTCCGGGCAGTGCGTGGCGCAACTCGTCGAGGTCGCCGAGCTCAGCCGCACGGCTCACCGCGATGTCGACATAGGCCTCCTCGCTGTCCGTCACCCAGTCCGGCAGGCCAAGCGCGGTAAGGATGGAGCCGGCGGCACGGCTGGGCAGGCTCTGCCCGAGCTTGGCCACCACCGGCACGCCCATCTGCAAGGCTTCCAAAGTGCTGACGCCGCCATTCTGCGGGAACGGGTCGAGGGCAATATCGACGCGATTGAACGCTGCCAGATGATCGATGCGCAAGGTGGTTCCGAGCAGATCGACGCGTTCGGCCGGCACGCCGCAAGCTGCAAGCCGCGCCAGCAGATTGTCGCGGACCAGTTGATCGTCCAGCGCAACATCCTTGATCAGCAGTCGCGACCCCGGCACCCGCTCGAGAATCCGGGACCAGGCTTTCGCGGCCTGGTCCGAAATCTTGCTGATGCGGTTGAAGACACCGAATGTGACGAAGCCGTTCGAGATCGCCGGCGTTGACGTCTGCGCAAGCTCGATCGGCAGTGGCTCCAGCGTCACAAAGCACGGCAGATCGACGATCGTTTCCGCAAACAGATGCCGGACCGCGGGAGGAATCGCGACCGGGTCCGAGAACAGATAATCGATCGTCGGCAGCCCGGTGCCGGTGCCGTGACCCCAGCCATGGGCCTGGATCGGCGCCGGCTTGCGTGCAAATACGCTGAGGCGGTTTCCCTTGGTGTGGCCGGACAGATCGATCAGGATATCGATGCCATCGGCGCGGATCTCGGCATCGAGGCGATCGTCGTTCCATTGCGAGGCATCGCGCCAGCGATCGGCGATCTTTCGGAATTCGGCGGTCGCCGGATCTTCTTTCGACGAACAGGAGTAGCACACGACCTCAAACTGTGTCCGGTCGTGGTATTGCAGGACCGGCTTGAATATGAACGCGGCCGAATGCGCGTTGAAGTCCGCCGAGACATAGCCGAGCACCAGTGGGCGATCCGGATCGCGGCTGTTATCGTACGCTTCCACCGCTCGTGAAGCGAACGTCTTGCCGATCCGCTCCCACCAGACCTGCCGCGCCTGCTGATGCTGCTCGACGCTGGCATCGGCCGCGAAATCGAGCGTGAATATCTTGTTGGAGATGGCGCCTGGGAAGTCAGGCTCGATCTCGAGCGCTCTGTCGTAACTGGCCAGGGCTTCGTCGACCCGCCCAAGTGCGGAGAGACAAATGCCCCGGACCAAATGAGCTTGAGCGGCATCGGGATCGAGCGCGATAGCTCTCTCACTATCCTTCAATGCTTCGGCGATTTGCGGGATCTGGAGCCAGACACAGGCGCGCCCGAGCCACCCGTTCATCTCGTCGGGCGCCAGGGCGATTGCCCGATTGCAATCCGCCATGGCGTCGTCAAATCGCAGAAGTTCCTGCAATGCGATGGCGCGGTTCGCCAGCGCCGAGGCATAGTCGGGCTTGATCGACAGCGCGCGGTTCAGGCTTGCGATGGCCTCGTCGTAATTGCGCAGACGGCAGAGCACCCAACCCCGGCCATTGTGGGCTTCGGCAAGTTTTCCGTCGATTGCGAGCGCCTTGTCGTAGCAATCGAGCGCTTGCTGAAGATCGAGGGTCACGCTCGCGTTGCCGAGATTGGACAGGGCTACGGCGAAGTTGGGGCGCAGGGCGAGGGCCCTTCGATAGCTCTCGCGGGCCTCGTCGTGACGTCGCAGCTTGTTCAGTGCGATGCCCCGGCTCATGTGAGCATCGGCAGATTGCGGATCCACGGCAACCGCCCGGCTCAGCAGAATTTCGGCTTCCTGATAGTTCTTGGCATCAGACTCCAGACTGCCGAGCATATGCAGCGCGATGAACTGGTTGGGCGCAAGCTGCAAGACCTGGCGGTAGCCGGCCCGGGCCTCGGAGAGAAGCCCTTGCTTGTGCAGCTGGAGGGCCAGCCCGAGCAATGGCAGCACTTCGGCTTTCTGTCGCTTTTGAAGCCGGGCATTGTGAAATGCACGCTGACCTACGCTGTTGCTCATCAATCAATCCCCCAGAATCTCTTATGGGAGATTAAGTCGGCGAGGGCGCGAATACGAGACGACGGCCGTTCGTGACGACAGCTTCGGGCAAGCTACGAGCGGTTGTGGTCATCGCGTTGACTGGCCCGCAATTGCTGCCCGGTCCAGGACTGGCTAATCTACCGTTGGGTTGTCCCCGTCCGGCGGGCGCGGCTCAGATCAGGGAGACAGACAATGGCCAGGCAAAAGGCATCAAGACCCGCAACCAAGACCGCGGTCAAGAAGCGGAGCGGCACCAAGGCGGCGGCGCGATCCTCGGCGCGCAAGGCGGTGAAGACAAAGGCGCGCGCGGCCGCACCGAAGAAGCCGGCGCGCCCCAGGCAGCGCATCGCGATCAGCCATCATCGCGAAGAAGACTTCAAGGCCGACGGCCTGCGTGCCTACGCAAAATACCGCGACCTCGGCATTGCCGCTGCGACCCATGGCCTGGCGCAGGCGCACGTGATACGCCTGCAAGGCCCCTGCGATCCGGCGGAGGTCTCGAAGCTGCACTTCCACGACGTCGAATTCCAGATGGTCTATGTGCTCAAAGGCTGGGTGAAGACCTACATGGACGGGCAGGGCGAGACCTTGATGAAGCAAGGCAGCGCCTGGACCCAGCCCCCGAAGATCAAGCACATGATCCTGGATTATTCGGACGATGTGGAGCTGCTGGAGGTGATCCTGCCGGCGGAGTTCAAGACGGTGGAGTTGAAGGCGTAAGGGGCTGCGGAAAGAGCGCGCCGGTCTCTCAACTCGTCATTGCGAGGAGCTCTTGCGACGAAGCAATCCGGACTATCTCCGTGGGACGCATTTCCGGATTGCTTCGCTTCGCTCGCAATGACGGGTGGAGAGAGCTAACTCAGCACCCCCACCACCGCCCCCATCAGGCACGTCGTCAGCGTCCCCGATACGATCGACTTCAGCCCGAGCGCGTTGATCTCCTCGCGCCGCTCCGGCGCCATCACACCCAGCCCGCCGATCATGATGCCGAGGCTGGCGAAGTTGGCGAAGCCGCACATCGCGTAGAGCATGATCAGGCGCGAGCGTGGATCGAGCGTATCGGGCGGCAGTTTCGAGAAGTCGACATAGGCGATCAGCTCATTGAGCACGGTCTTGGTGCCCATCAGGCTGCCGGCCGTTACCGCCTGGTCCCACGGCAAACCCATCAGCCAGCACACCGGCGCCATGACAAGGCCCAGCAGGCGCTGCAGCGAGATCGCGGCGCCGCCGATGTTTGGCAAGAGGCCGAGGATGGCGTTGACGAGGTAGACCAGCGCCACGAGCACGAGGAGCATCGCGACGATGTTGAGCAACAGCTCGAGCCCCGCGCTCGTGCCTTTCACGATCGCATCCATCGTGCTCGCGACCTCCATCTCCGGATCCTCCAGCGCGCCGCCGGTGCGCTTGTCCGAGGTCTCCGGCACCATGATCAGGCTGACGAGGATCGCGGCCGGCGCGCCCAGCACGGAAGCGATGACGAAATGCGCGGCCGCATCAGGAATAAGAGGAGCAAGGAGCGTCGCATAGAGCACCAGCACGGTGCCGGCGATGCCGGCCATGCCGCCGGTCATGACCAGGAACAATTCGCTGCGGGTCATCTGCGCCAGATACGGCCGCACGAACAGCGGCGCCTCGACCATGCCGAGGAAGATGTTGGCGGCGGTCGAGAGCCCGACCGCGCCGCCGACGCCGAGCGTCCGCTCCAGCAGCCAGGCCATGCCGCGCACGATCGGCGGCAGCACGCGCCAGTAGAACAGCAGCGTCGTCAGCACGCTCATAACCAGCACGATCGGCAGCGCCTGGAACGCCAGGATGAAGTCCGCGCCGGGCACCTTCAGGTCGAAGGGCAGGGTGCCGCCGCCGATATAGCCGAACACGAAGGCGGAGCCTG
This sequence comes from Bradyrhizobium sacchari, assembly GCF_002068095.1. Taxonomy (GTDB): domain Bacteria; phylum Pseudomonadota; class Alphaproteobacteria; order Rhizobiales; family Xanthobacteraceae; genus Bradyrhizobium; species Bradyrhizobium sacchari. The sequence continues at coordinate 6,617 of NZ_LWIG01000004.1, forward strand.
CGCGCGAGGCCGCCGAGATCGCGCCGACCGCATCGTTGATGGTGCCGAAGGCATGGGCGACGACCGGCAGTTTCAGCAGCACGACCGCGGTGACGAAGGTCACGGCGAGGCCGATCGCCGCCTGGCGCAGCGAGACCGCGCGGCGATTCTCTGCGAGCGCGAAGGCGATCAGCAGCAATGCGAAAATGCCGAGTGCCGATTGCAGGCGAAGCATGATGTCCCCAAACCCCCAATGATTATGGCCGCGCCTGCGTTGCAAAGGCAATGCCGACAGGCCGCGGAAGCGCCCCGTTGTTGACAAGCGGACCCGTCTCAGCCACGCGGGGAGACCCATCGAGATAAGGGGGCGGACCGCCCGAGGTGACCGAAAAGGCGATGCCAGAGCAGCCAATATCCCAAAATCCGCCGGTCAGCGCCGGCGCGCTCCTCGCCCACCGCGCCTTCCTGTACTTCCTGCTCTCGCGCAGCCTGTCGCGCTTCTCCAGCCAGATCGCCGCGGTCGCGATCGGCTGGCAGATCTACGATCTCACCGGCTCGGCCTTCGACCTCGGGATGGTCGGGCTCGTGCAGTTCCTGCCGACGGCGCTGCTCGTGTTCGTCGCCGGCCACGCCGCCGACCGTTTCGAGCGCAAGCGTGTGGTCCAGCTCTGCCAGCTCGTGGAAGCCCTGACGGCGCTTTATCTCGGCGTCATCACCTATCTCGGCGCGGTCAGCGAGGTGCAGATCTTCATCGCGACCTTCGTGCTCGGCATCGCCGGCGCGTTCGAGAGCCCGACCACCGCCGCGCTGCTGCCGCTGATCGCGCCGCAGGGATCGCTCCAGCGCGCCACGGCGGTCGCGAGCGGTGCGGGGCAGGTCGCGACCATCACCGGTCCCGCGCTTGGCGGTTTCGCCTACGCGATCGCGCCGCATCTCGCCTATGCCGTGATGCTGCTGTTCTGGATCGTGGGGATGATCCTTACCGGCTTCATCCGGCCGCGTCCGCAGGCGGTGGCCAAGGACATGGACGATGCGGACAATATCTTCGCCGGGGTCCGCTTCATCCGCAGCAATCCCGCGATCCTCGGCACCATCTCGCTCGATCTGTTCGCGGTGCTGTTCGGCGGCGTCACCGCGCTCTTGCCGATCTATGCCCGCGACATTCTGCAGACCGGCCCGGTGGGTCTCGGTGTGCTCCGTGCCGCGCCTGCGGTCGGCGCGCTGCTGATGACCATGGTGCTGGCGCGCCACGCCATCTCGCGCCATGTGGGCCTGCGCATGTTCCAGGCCGTGATCGTGTTCGGCCTTGCCACGATCGTGTTCGCGCTGTCGTCCTGGATGTGGCTGTCGGTGCTGTCGCTCGCGATCCTCGGCGCGGCCGACACGATCAGCGTCGTGATCCGCTTCTCGCTGGTGCAGCTGTCGACGCCGGACGAGATGCGCGGCCGTGTGGGCGCGGTGAATTTCCTGTTCATCAACGCCTCCAACCAGCTCGGCCAGTTCGAGAGCGGGCTCACGGCGGCACTGTTCGGCACCATGCCCGCCGCCGTGCTCGGCGGCATCTGCACGGTCGCGGTGGCGCTGTTGTGGATGAAACTGTTTCCGACCCTGCGGCAGGTGGAGAGCTTGGAGTAGGCCCCCGCTCCCTCCACGTCATTACGAGGAGCTCTTGCGACGAAGCAATCCAGAATCTCGCCGCGGAGGCAGCCTGGATTGCTTCGCTGCGCTCGCAATGACGATTGTTGAGATAGCGTGGTGACTTAGGTCACGTCACCCCCGCAGCCGAGCAGCAGCAGGCGCCACTTGACGCCTACTGTGCATGGGGTTGTTTTCGCAGTTTTCTGTTCAACCCCGTCCGACGAACGGCATCTTGGTCGCCATGACAGTCATGGTCAGCACGTTGGCATCGAGCGGCAGGCCGGCCATGTAGGCGACGGCATCGCCGACCGCCTTGGCGTCCATGCGCGGCTCGTGCTTGGTGGTGCCGTCGGGCTGCAGCACGCCGGGGCCGTTGACCATGCGGTCGGTCATCGGGGTCGCGGCATTGCCGATGTCGACCTGGCCGACCGCGATGTCGTACATGCGGCCGTCGAGGTTTGAGGCCTTGGTGAGGCCGGTGATGGCGTGCTTGGTCGAGGTGTAGGCGGCAGAGAACGGCCGCGGCGCATGCGCCGAGATCGAGCCGTTGTTGATGATGCGGCCGCCGCGCGGGCTCTGGTCCTTCATGATGCGGAAGGCGTGCTGGGTGCACAGGAACGGGGCGGTGAGGTTGGTGTTCACCACCGCCTGCCACTGCTCGAGGCTGAGGTCCTCGAAGTTCACGGCGGGTGCGCCCATGCCGGCATTGTTGAAGAGCACGTCGAGGCGGCCATAGGTCGCCTTCACCTTGTCGAACAGCGCGGCGATCTGGTCCGGCTTGGTCATGTCGGCGGTGATACAGAGGCTCTTCCCCGCGGGGCCGAGCTTTGCGGTTTCCTCGAGCATCTCAATTCGGCGTCCGACCAGCACCACGGTGAAGCCGGTATTCATCAGCGCCAGCGACGCCGCGCGCCCGACACCGGTGCCGGCGCCCGTAACCACTGCGATTTTTTTTGCTTCACTCATCGTTCCTGCCTCTTCTCTTAAGCTGTCAGGTTTTGGGTTCTTTTTCGTTCTTATAGGGCGGGCGCGGGATGTTCTGATGCGCGGCGCGTAAGGCCGCCGACCAGCGCGAGCGCAGATCGTGGAAATAGGGCTCGCCCGCCTCGATGCGGTGGTTGAGATCGGCCTCGCAGGCGTCCGTGCGCACCACCAGGACATCAATCGGCAGGCCGACGCCGAGATTGGACCGCATGGTCGAGTCCATCGAGATCAGGCCGGTCTTCAGCGCCTCGTAGAGCTCGACGTCGTAATGCATGGCGCGGTCGAGCACCGGCTTGCCGTATTTGTGCTCGCCGATCTGCAGGTAAGGCGTATCCGTCGTGCACTCGATGAAATTGCCGGCGGTGTAGACCATGAACAGGCGCATGCGCGCGCCCTTGATCTGGCCGCCGAACAGGAAGGAGACGTCGAAGGAGACGTCCTCTGACTTCAGCGCCGGGCCTTCGGTCGCATGCACCGCCCGGATCGCCCGGCCGATGCGCTGGGCGGCCTGGAACATGGTCGGCGCGTTCATCAGCGTCTCGATCTCGCCCGTATTGGGGTCCTCGAGGCCTTCGGTCAGCGTGGACAGCACCGACTGGCTGATGGCGAGGTTGCCGGCGCTGGCGATCGCCATGATGCGGTCGCCGGGCTTGGAGAAGATATGCAGCTTGCGGAAGGTCGAGACGTTGTCGAGGCCGGCATTGGTGCGGGTATCGGCGATCATCACCAGACCGTCCCGAACCAGGATTCCGCAGCAATAGGTCATTTCCAGTCCCCGAACGCGTTTGCGCGGAATTACTAGCGAATTTCAGGGAAGCATGAAACCCCCGATTCCCGCGGAAAGGGTCGTCATTCCGGGGCGCGAGGAAGTCGCGAGCCCGGAATCCATTCATCCACTAACCTTGCCGTCCGATGTATTCCGGGCTCGCGCGGCGCGCGCCCCGGAATGACGGGACGGAACGGCTTGGCTTTCCCACCTCAATCCGCGCTATCGACCAGAAACGCCGCATCGACGGGGACGCCGAGGGCCGTGACCAGCCGGTTGGTCTCCGCGGCCATGCCGACGATGGCGAGCAACTCGCCATATTCGGCCGCGGTCATGCCCTTGGCCCGGGCGCTCGCAGTGTGCGAATGGATGCAATAGCTGCAGCCATGCGCGACCGATACCGCGACATAGAGCATTTCCTTGACCTTGGGATCGAGCGCGCCCGGCGCCATCACCTCCTTGAGGCTGTCCCAGGTCCGCCGCAGCGTCTTGGGATCATGCGCCAGCGCGCGCCAGAAATTGTTGATGAAATCGGACTGCCGCACCTTGCGGATGTCGTCGAAAACGGCGCGCACCTCGCTGGAGAGTTCGTCGTCCGAAAGCAGTTTTACAGTTGCCATGAGGGCCTCGCGGGATCGGGTCTGATCCCGCGAGTTTAGCACGGCTGATGCGCTCAGGCGGCATCCTCGGCCGAGCGGCGCAAGGCGAGCTTGCCGACGTCGACATACTGCCGCTGCTGCGCATGGGCGTGCTGGGCTGCGACGTGAATGTCGCGCAGGCGCCGCTGCAGCGGCGATGTGTCGTAGACCGCGCTGCTTCCGGCCAGCGCGAAACAGGCATCCGCGATGCCGACGCAGGTCGTGGCGAGCCAGGTCGCCGATCGAGCCCCTTCGATCACGAGGTCTTCGTTGTTCAGCGTGCCGGACTGCGCGTGGCGCCAATGGCCGGCAACCTGGACCTCGTGAAAGCCCTGCGCGGCGCCGAGGTCGGCGGAGATCCGGCCGAGTTCGTACTGGAAAGTCTCGGACTCCCGCATCGGGACCGCCGCATATAATTGCTGCCGCCCTGTATGCGCCAGCGCGAGCAGGTCATCGACCATGCCCTCGGCGAGGCCCACCGAGAACGCGCCGTGAAGCAACGGCAGCCATTGCCGTAGTGCTTGATAAAGCGGACCCGACTGACGCGGGGCGGCCTCGAGATCGAAGAAATTGGCCTCGGGAACCAGCGTCTCCCGTAGCGTGACGTGATGGCTGCCGGTGCCCTTGAGCCCCGCCGCGTGCCAGGTGTCCTCGACGTCCCAGTCGCGCGCCGGCAGCGCAACGACGCGAAGCAGCGGCTTGCCCTGTGGGCCGGGGATCGGTTTGCCGTTTTCGGTGACGATGCAGAACCCGCCGATCCAGTCGGCATGCGTGCAACCGCTGGCGAACGGCCAACGGCCCTTGACCCGATAGCCGCCCGACACGCGTTCTGCCGTTCCACCCGGCTGGGATGAGCCGCAGATCGCAGTATCAGGTCCGTCCTGATAGATGCGCTTGTACAGTTCCGCGGGTGAGGCTGCGACGAAGAGGCTGCTGGCTCCGGCGACAACCGCGATCCAGCCGATCGAGCCGTCGAGACGGGCGAGCGCCTTGATGACCTCCAGTCCGGCGGGAAAATCGAGCTCCAGTCCGCCTTCGCTCCGCGGGACGAACATGCGAAAGATCCCGATCGATCGCAGCCGTTCCACGAGGTCGGGCGGGATGCGGCGTGCAGCTTCGATCTCTGCGGTGCGTGCCGTGATCTCGGGTGCCAATTCCCGGATGCCCACAAGCATGGCTTTGTGGGGATCGCGCAGTGCGAAGTGGTCGCTGAGTCTTTCTTGAAGCCGCATCTGTCTCAACCTCTGTTGCGGGAACGGATCGCAACGGAGGTTGAACAGACAATGCTACGGCGCGGCTTCAACGCGGCGGTCGTCGGTTACGGCTGTAACGCTGCTAGCTCTGGCGCTGGGACTGCGATTGCGATTGGCCGCCGCGGCCGGCCTGTTCGACCTTGACCGCGACTGTCAGCGTCTCCGCGCCGCCGCCATAGCGGGTGCCGCGCACGGGGGCCGCCCCGAGATAATCGAGGCCGATGGCGACGCGGACATGGGCATCGGTGGTGCAGATGCAGTTGGCGGGATCGAAGCCGACCCAGCCGAGGTCGGGGACATAGGCCTCCGCCCAGGCATGGCCGGCATCCTGATGCACCGTGCCGTCGGAGCGCAAGAAGTGGCCGGAGACGAAGCGTGCCGGCACGCCGCCGGTGCGGGCGCAGGCGATGAAGATGTGCGCGTAGTCCTGGCAGACGCCGCGCTTGAGCGCGAACGCCTCCGCCGCCGAGGTGCCGCTGTTGGTCGGGTCCTCGTCGAAGGTCATGTGGTCGCTGATCTCGCTCATCAGCGTGTGCAGGAAGCCGAGCGTGTCGCTCTCGGCCTCGCTGCGCAGCTGCCGTGCGACCGCCGCCATCGCCGGATTCACCGAGGTGAGGTCGGTGGCGCGCAAGAACATGCCGGCCGGAAAGCGCTCGTCGGCGCCGCGCAGCACGCCGCCGGTGTCGTGGGTCTCGATCAGCCCTTCGGCGGTGATCCTGATGTCGCCGACGGGCCCGCAGGACAGCACATGGGTGACGTTGCCGAAGGCGTCCTCATGGGTGTCGAGTCTGGTGTCCGTGGAGACGTCGATCTGCCACTCCGCCACATATTGTCCGTCATGGCTGCACGGCGTCATGCGCAGGATCTGGATCACGCTGGTGGCCGGCGGCTCGTAGCGATAGGTCGTGGTGTGCTGGATTCGCAGGCGCATGGTGGACCATTGTTCTGGCGTCGTCACTCCGGAGCGATGCGCCAGCATCGAACCCGGAATCTCGAGATTCCGGTCTGATCCTTCGGACCATCCCGGAATGACGGCGTCTATCAGATCAAATACTGCTTCGTGATGATTTCGCCCAGCCTGGAATTGTCCGCAATGAATTCCTGAATGAATTCATGCACGCCATGCTGGAAAATGTCGTTCATATTGCTGTGTTCCAGCCGGTTGCGGATGCCGCGGGCGTGGCGCTGGGCCGGACCCTGGCGGCCATAGGCAACGCCGATCTGGTCGAGGTTGCGCACGAGATTGCCATAGCAGCTGGCGAGCGAGCGCGGCAGCGTGTCGTTGAGGATCAACAGATCCGCGATCAGCCACGGCTTCAGCGTCTCGCGATAGACCCAGTGATAGGCCGTCAGTGCTGAGACCGAGCGCAGGATCGAGCTCCACTGGTAGAAGTCGAGCGGCCCGCCGACATGCTCTTCCTCAGGCAAGAGCACATGGTACTTCACGTCGAGGATGCGGGCGGTATTGTCGGCGCGCTCGAGATGCACGCCCATGCGCGAGAACCAGTAGGCGTCGTTCCGCAGCATGGTCCGGTAGGCCGAGCCGTCGAAGCGCAGCGAGGTCTCCTGCACGAAGCGCAGGAATTTGGCGAGGTCCTCGCGCGTCGAGGTGCCCTTGCTCCAGACCGCCTGCAGCTCGATCCAGGCCGAGTTGATGGTGTCCCACATCTCGCTGGTGAGCGCGGTGCGCACCGAGCGCGAGTTCAGCCGCGCCGCCTCGATGCAGTTCCGGATCGAGGACGGGTTGTTCGGCGAGAACGAGAGGTACTCCACGACGTTGTGCTCGTTGGCTTCCTCATAGGTCTGATAGAAGCTCGCGGCGACGCCGGCCGTGAGCAGCGCCGAGTCCCATTCGTTGGTCTTGCCGATATAGGCGGCGGGAAGCGCGGTGACGCGCAGCGTCGCATCGATGGTGCGCGCGAGATATTCGGCCCGTTCGACATAGCGGGCGAGCCAGTAGAGGTTTTCGGCGGTACGCGACAGCATCTCTCTACTCGTCCAGAATCCAGGTGTCTTTGGTGCCGCCGCCCTGGCTCGAATTCACCACCAGGGAGCCTTCCTTCAGTGCGACGCGGGTGAGGCCGCCCGGCACGATCGTGGTGCTCTTGCTGCCGGTGAGCACGAAGGGGCGAAGGTCGACGTGGCGCGGGGCAAGGCCCGACGCCGTGCAGGTCGGGCAGGTCGAGAGCGCCAGCGTCGGCTGGGCGATAAAACCTTCCGGCTCGCGCTTGAGCTTCTCGCGGAAGGCCTCGATGGTCGCCTTGGTCGCGGCCGGGCCGATCAGCATGCCGTAGCCGCCGGAGCCGTGCACCTCCTTGACGACGAGCTCGCCGAGATTGTCCAGCACATAGGCGAGGTCCTTCGGCTCGCGGCAGCGCCAGGTCGGCACGTTCTTCAGGATCGGCTCCTCGCTGAGATAGAACTTCACGATGTCCGGCATGTAGGAGTAGATCGCCTTGTCGTCGGCGATGCCGGTGCCGACGGCATTGGCGAGCGTGATGTTGCCGGCCGCATAGGCCGACATCAGCCCGGGCACGCCGAGCACGGAGTCGGGGCGGAAGGTGAGGGGATCGAGGAAATCGTCGTCGACGCGGCGGTAGATCACATCGACCCGCTTCACACCCTCGGTCGTCCGCATGAACACTTCATTGTTCTTGACGATGAGGTCGCGGCCCTCGACCAGCTCGATGCCGAGCTTGTCGGCCAAGAACGAGTGCTCGTAATAGGCGGAGTTGTAGACGCCCGGCGTCAGCAGGGCGACCGTCGGCTCGCCGGATGCGCTTTGCGGCGCGACCGAGCGCAAGGCCGCGAGCAGCTCGTCCGGATAGCGCTCGACCGGCGCCACCCTGTGGCGGGCGAACAGGTCCGGAAACAGCCGCATCATGATCTCGCGGTTCTCCAGCATGTAGGACACGCCGGAGGGCGTGCGCGCATTGTCCTCCAGCACAATGAAGTCCTCGGCGTCGACCCGGACGATGTCGATGCCGGCGATGTGCACGTAGACGTCGTGCGGCACCTGCTGACCGTTCATCTCGGGGCGGAAGACCGGATTCTGGAAGATCAGATCGTCGGGGACAACCTCGGCGCGGAGGATGTCGCGACCATGATAGATGTCGCGCAGGAACATGTTCAGCGCCTTCACGCGCTGCTTCAGGCCCTTCTCCAGCAGCGCCCATTCCTTGGCGGACATGATCCTCGGGATCACGTCGAACGGGATCAGGCGTTCGGTGGATTCGGAGTCGCCGTAGACCGCGAAGGTAATGCCGATCCGGCGAAACAGGAGCTCGGCTTCCTGGCGGCGATATTCGAGCGCCTCCGGAGGCGTCTCCTTGAGCCAGCGCGCCAGCTCCTGGTAGGCGGGGCGAAGGTCCCCGCCGGGAATATTCATTTCATCAAACGCGACTGCCATAGATCCCGACTTGTCTCCCTGGCCATGCGGCAAGAGTGCATGACTTTCATGTGGTAGCAAGGGCCGGGCCAGCGCGATAAGCATGGACTGGCAGGATTTAGCGGGGACGGACGGCGGCTTGCCTGAAAAAATGGCTGAGGACTGCTTATTTCGGCAGCAAAACCGCGTGACTTCAACGCGTTACCTCGGCAAAGTCGGTGCCACAGGTGAGGGACAGAGTTTATGAGCGAGATCGTCACGGCGGGCATTCTGGTCATTGGGGACGAAATCCTGTCGGGCCGGACCAAGGACAAGAATATCGGCTTCATCGCCGAATATCTGACCAATATCGGCATCGACCTGAAGGAAGTCCGTGTCGTCTCCGACGACGAGGCCGACATCATCGCCGCGTTGAATGCACTGCGGCATCGCTACACCTACGTCTTCACCACCGGCGGCATCGGGCCGACCCATGACGACATCACCGCCGACAGCGTCGCCAAGGCCTTCGGCGTCGGCATCGACCATCACCCGGAGGTGGTCGCCCGCTTCCGCGAGCGCTGGAGCGAGCAGGACCTCAACGAGGCCCGCCTGCGCATGGCCCGCATCCCCGATGGGGCCGAGCTGATCCAGAGCGCCACCATCCTCGCCCCCGGCTTCAAGATCGGCAATGTCATCGTGATGGCCGGCGTGCCCTCGATCATGCAGGCGATGATGGACATCGTCTCGCCCAAGCTGAAATCGGGCGTGCGCATGCTCTCCGAATCGGTTCGGGCCAATGCGCGGGAGGGTGACATCGGCAGCCCGCTGCGGGCGATCGCCGCCGCCCATCCCGACACCATCATCGGCAGCTATCCCTTCATGGACGAGGAGCAGAAGCCAAACACCAACCTGGTGGTGCGATCGCGCGATGCCGACAAGCTCGCGGCGGCGATGGCCGCAGTGAAGGAAATGCTGGCGGGATTGAACATCACCCGCTAGCACCAAGTTGCCGGCGGACGAATGGCAGGAGACGACGATGGCGGGTGAAGCACCGGAACTGAGTGCGCAGGAGCGGGCGGGCAAGGCCTTTCCGGTCTCGTGGGACCAGTTCCACCGGGATTGCCGGGCGCTGACTTGGCGGCTCAACGAGGTCGGTCCGTTCCACGCGGTCATCGCGATCACCCGCGGCGGCCTGGTGCCGGCCGCGATCGTCGCGCGCGAGCTCGGCGTGCGCGTGATCGATACGGTCTGCATTGCGAGCTACGACCACAACAAGCAGGGCGAGCTGCAGGTGCTCAAGGGCATTTCCGAGGCGGCGATGAAGCTCGGCGGCGGCACCGGCAAGGGGCTTCTGATCGTCGACGACCTCGTCGACACCGGCAAGACCGGCAGGATGGTGCGCGAGATGCTGCCCGACGCACATTTCGCTACCGTGTACGCCAAGCCGATGGGACGTCCGCTGGTCGACACCTTCATCACCGAGGTGTCGCAGGACACCTGGATCTTCTTCCCCTGGGACACCGCGCTGTCCTACCACCCGCCGCTGCGCGACGGGGCGGCGTGATCGCCGTCGTTGCGAGGAGCGAAGCGACGAAGCAATCCAGACTGTTTGCGCGGATGCATTTCTGGATTGCTTCGCTTCGCTCGCAATGACGGGCGGAGGCGGCCATGCCTCTGCAAAACCGCGTCACGCCGACCGGCGACGTCATCGCGACGCCGCATCGCGGGATGTTCACCGGCAACCGCGGCATCATCCATGATCCCGCGACGAAGACGCTGCTGAAGAAGCGCTGGTCGACATCGGCGTGGATCACCTGCCTATGCGAATTCCGGGGATGGCGGCGGCCGGTGATGGCGCGTCGGAGCTGGACCGAGCTGTTCTTCCTCGACGAGGCCACCGCCTTTGCGGCCGGGCACCGGCCCTGCTTCTTTTGCCGCCGCGACGATGCCAAGCGCTTTCGCGCCGCGTGGGAGAAGGGCAATGGTGTGAGCGGCATCAGCGCGAAGGCAATGGATGTCGTTCTGCATCAGGAGCGGCTCGATCGTGGCAGGAAACGGCTGCACGAATTGCCGATGCCGCTCGCGCAATTGCCTGATGGCGCAATGGTGCAGCAGGGTGACGAGAGCTTTCTGGTGACGCAGGGCAAGGCGTTGCGGTGGTCGTTCGCGGGCTACGCCCCGCATGCACCCGCCCTCGATCGTCCGATGTTGCTGACGCCGCCGTCCACGCTGCGTGCGATCATCGCCGGATATCAGCCGGTGCTGCATCCGACGGCGCGCAGCTAGCGCAGCGACTTGCCTTCTTCATCGACGGTCATCCGGGCATCGCGCAGCGCCCATTCGCGGATCACCTGTCGGCAGCGGGTCAGCTCGGCTTCGCTCGCGGCATGCGCATCCGTCGATGCCCGTTCGACCATCGCCTTGCAATTGACGAGCACGGAGCGGTCCTCCGCGCGCGCCGAAGCCGCGGTCGCAACGACTGCCGCGGCGAGGATTGCCGGCCGGATCATCGCCGCTACGAGAGCCTTTCGCGCGCCAGCGCCGCGCCGGCGCCGAGCGCCATCAGCTTGGCTTCGGCGATCTCGCGCCGCATCGGCGCCATGCCGCAATTGGTGGTGGCGATGATGTTGCTCTTGGGAACGAATTTCGACACCGCGTCGATCACCTTGACGACGTCCTCGGCGGTCTCGACCGTATCGCTGGCGACATCGATCACGCCGGCCTGCACGATCTTGGTCTTCAGGAGCGCGAGCAGGTCGAGCGGCACTTTCGAATTGCGGCACTCGATCGCGACCTGCTGGATCGGACTCGCGTCGATCGCGGGGAAGATCTGCTCATACTGCCGCCATTGCGCGCCGAGCGTCTCCTTCCAGTCCGTGTTGGCCTTGATCCCATAGCCGTAGCAGATGTGCACGGCGGTGGCGCAGGTGAGGCCCTGCGCGGCGCGCTCCAGCGCCTTGATGCCCCAGTCGTTGACCTCGTCCATGTAGACGTTGAAGGCGGGCTCGTCGAACTGCACGAGATCGACGCCGTCGGCCTGCAGCGCCTTGGCTTCTTCGTTCAAGAGCTCGGCGAAGGCGAACGCCATCTTGACGCGGTCGCCATAATAGCGGTCGGCAATGGTGTCGATGATGGTCATCGGGCCGGGCAGGGTGAATTTCAGCTTCTTCTTCGTATGCGTGCGCGCGACGCGCGCCTCGAAGGCATGGACGCGGTCCTTCAGCCGGAGCGGCGCGACCACCTGCGGCACCATTGCCTTGTAGCGGTCCTTGCGGATGCCCATCTCGACCTTGTGGGCGAAATCGATGCCCTCGATCTTCTCCAGAAAACCGTGCACGAAATGCTGCCGGGCCTGCTCGCCCTCGGTGACGATGTCGATGCCGGCGTCCTCCTGGATCTTCAGCCAGATCAGCGTCGCGTCACGCTTGGCGCGGGCGAGCTCGTCGCCTTGGGACTTCCAGGGCGCCCAGAGCATGTTGGGCTCGGCGAGCCATTCCGGTTTCGGCAAGGAGCCGGCGATCGTGGTTGGAAACATCATGGCGGCTCTCCCGGCAGGTTCAGTTGCGCCCCTTCCTGCCATGTCCTAACGTCGAGGTACAGAACAACGAAAGTCGCTCTCTATTCCAGCGGCGGCGACAGGGAAGGCGCAAAAGGAAAGGTCAATGGAAAGGTCATGATCGACCTCTATTACGCACCGACGCCGAATGGCTGGAAAATCTCGGTCATGCTGGAGGAACTCGGGCTTCCCTATAAGGTGATCCCCGTGAATATCCGCGCCGGCGAGCAGTTCAGCCCTGAATTTCTGGCGCTCTCCCCGAACAACCGGATCCCCGCGATCGTCGATCATGAGCCGGCCGACGGCGGCGCGCCGTTCTCGGCGTTCGAGACCGGCGCGATCCTGATCTATCTCGCGGAGAAGACCGGTCGTTTCTTGGCCAGCGATTTGCGCGGGCGCTCCACCACCATCCAGTGGGTGATGTGGCAGATGGCGGGCCTGGGGCCGATGCTCGGCCAGCACGGCCATTTCGCGCTTTATGCGGCCGAGAAGATCCCTTACGCGATCGAGCGCTATCGCGACGAGGCGGCGCGGCTCTACGGCGTGCTCGACCGGCAGTTGGCCAAGACCGGCGCCTATGTCGCCGGCGACTATTCCATCGCCGACATCGCCTGTTTTCCCTGGACCATGACCCACAAGGCGCAGGGCTTTACGCTCGACGACTATCCGAGCGTGAAACGCTGGTACGCCGAGGTTCGGGCGCGGCCGCAGGTGCAGGCCGGGCTTGCGATCGGAAAATTCGTGAAAGAGCCGTTCGACGAGGAATCACGCAAGATCATGTTCGGCCAGCGTGCGAAGGAAGTGTTGGGAAAGCGGTAGGCTGTTCGCCACAACCGTCATTGCGAGGAGCCCTTGCGACGAAGCAATCCAGGCTGTTTCCACGGATGCATCTCTGGATTGCTTCGCTTCGCTCGCAATGACGGGTGAGAGAGCGGGACACACGAGACACAAGGAAAACGCCATGATCGAATTCTTCTTCGACTGTTCCAGCCCCTGGACCTATCTCGCCTTCCACAACATCCAGCCGCTGGCCAGGGAGTGCGGTGCCGGGATCGTCTGGCGACCGATCCTGGTCGGCGGCATCTTCAACACCGTCAATCCGAGCGTCTATGCACAGCGCGAGAAGCCGGTGCCGCTGAAGGCGCGCTACATGAAAAAGGACCTCGCCGATTGGGCGCGCTCGGCGGGCCTGTCGATCAAGATGCCGCCGACGGTGTTTCCGGTGAACAGCGTCAAGGCGATGCGCGGCTGCATCTGGTTGGGTGCGGACACGGTGCCGTTCGCGACCGCCGTGTTTGAGACCTATTGGGGCGAGGACAAGGATATCTCGCAGGACGCGGTGCTGGCCGGGATCTGCAGCAAGGTCGGCATCGATGAGCAGAAATTCTTTGCCGGCATCTCCGAGCAGGGCATCAAGGACCAGCTCAAGGCCAACACCGAAGAGGTCGTGGCGCGCGGCGGCTTCGGTTCGCCGACGATTTTTGTCAACAAGACCGACATGTATTTCGGCAATGACCGCTTGCCGCTGATCCGCGAGGCCCTTGAGCGCAACAAGGCGAGCGCGGCCTGATGGTGCGCGCTGTCGTCTGCCGCGCGCTTGGTGCGCCCGAGACCTTGGGGTTGGAGGAGTTTCCGTCGCGCGCCCTGAAGCCGGGCGAGGTCCGCGTCGCGATCCGCGCCGCTGGGCTCAATTTTCCCGACGTGCTGATGGCGGCCGGCGAATATCAGCTCAAGCCCGAGCTGCCGTTCACGCCCGGCATGGAGGCTGCCGGCGACGTGACTGAATTGGGCGCGGAGGCGAGGGGCGTCGCCGTCGGGGACAAAGTCATCGTCAAGATGCGCCATGGCGCGTTTACCGACGAGGCCGTGGTGACGCCGTCGCAACTCACCCCTAAGCCGTCCACCTTCGACTATGCGGAAGCTGCGACCTATCTCGCCGGTCACGGCACGGCCTATCACGCGCTGATCGATCGCGGCCGGGTCGAGCCGGGCGAGGTGCTGCTGGTGCACGGCGCCGGCGGCGGCGTCGGCCTTGCCGCCGTCGAGATCGGCAAGTTGCTGGGCGCGACCGTGATCGCAACGGCCTCCAGCGACGACAAGCTCGCGATCGCGAAATCGCGCGGTGCCGATCATCTCATCCGCTACGATCGCGAGCCGTTTCGCGACGCCGTCAAGCGCATCACCAACGGCCGCGGCGCCGACGTCGTGTTCGACCCAGTGGGCGGCGAGGTGTTCGAGAACTCGATGCGCTGCATCGCCTGGGGCGCGCGCCTCTTGGTGATCGGCTTCACCGGCGGCATCGGCTCGGCGAAGACCAACCTGCTGCTGATCAAGGGCGCCAGCGTTCTCGGCGTGCGCGCCGGCGAGGCGGCACGGAAAAACCCCGCGCTCGGCGAAGTGCGCCTGAAGGCGCTCTTGCGGTGGGCGGAGGAGGGCAAGCTGCGCCCGAACGTCTCGCACCGACTGCCGCTAGCGGAGTTTGCGAAGGCGATGCGGCTATTGATCGATCGCAAGGCGATCGGACGCGTGGCGCTGGTGATGGAGTGACCTCCACCACAGTCATTCCGGGGCGCCCAAAGGGCGAACTCTGGTGCGCAATTGCGCACCAAAGAATCTCGAGATCCTCAGGTGCGAAAGTGCGCACCATAGTTCGATGCTTCGCATCGCCCCGGGATGACGCTTCGCGTCACTTGTACTCCCGCTCCGTCCACCACGGGAAATAGTCCGGCATGTCCGTCGACACCTTGTTCTTGAACTGCGCGGGACGCTTCTCCAGGAACGACACCACGCCTTCCTTGACGTCGTCCGAGCGGCCGCGGGCGTAGATGCCGCGGCTATCGACCTTGTGCGCTTCCATGGGATCGTCGGCGCCCATCATGCGCCACATCATCTGGCGGATCAGCGCCACCGACACCGGCGCGGTCTTGGCCGCGAACTCTTTTGCCAATTCGCGAGCGGTCGGCAAGAGATCGTCGGGCGGGACGACCTTGCTGACGAGGCGGCCGGCGAGCGCTTCCTGCGCCGGGAAGACGCGGCCCGAATAGCACCATTCCAGCGCCTGCGAGATGCCGACGATGCGCGGCAGGAACCAGCTCGAGGCGGCCTCCGGCACGATGCCGCGCTGGGAGAACACGAAGCCGAAGCGCGCGGCCTCCGAGGCAATGCGGATGTCCATCGCGAGCTGCATGGTGACGCCGATGCCGACCGCAGGGCCGTTCACCGCCGCGATCACGGGCTTGAGGCACTTGAAGATGCGCAAGGTCACCTGGCCGCCGCCGTCGCGCACCTGCGGATCGCTGTAATCGACCTTGCCGTCGGCGAAGCGCTTCACCGGCCCGCGCCGCGCGTCGCGGTCGAAGGTATCGGCGCCGGAGGAGAGATCGGCGCCCGCGCAAAAGCCGCGGCCGGCGCCGGTGACGATGATGGCGCGGACATTGTCGTCCTTGTCGGCGGCGTCGAACGCGTCGATCAGCTCTGCTTGCATCTGCGCGTTGAAGGCGTTGAGCTTGTCGGGCCGGTTCAGCGTGATGGTGAGGATCTGCTCTGAGACCTCATATTTGATCGTCTCATACGCCATGGTGGTTTCCTTCCCTGTCATTCTTGAATCAATTCTGTCATTGCCGGGCTCGACCCGGCAATCCATCTTTTTTGAAGAGGATGGATGCGCGGGTCGAGCCCGCGCATGACGATTTGTGCTGAGACGCTGGATGCGTGCTCAACGAGCCGGTGGCTTCGGCCAGGGTTTCTGTGCGCCGCGCAGGCCTTCGAACGCCTTGGCCATGCCGAGCACGCCGATGTCGTCGAAGCGGCGGCCGACGATCTGCACGCCGATTGGAAAACCCTTGGCGTCGAAGCCGCCATTGACGGAGACGGCCGGATTCTCCGACATATTCCACGGCACGGTATAGGCGATGTGCTCGAACGGCTTCATGGGATCGTTGGTCGGTGAGGCCCACTCCGCCGGATAGTTCACGTTCGGCGCGGTCGGCGAGATCACATAGTCAAGCTCGCAGAACAGCTTTGACGCCGCGGCGCGGATCGCCATGGTCTGGTTGAAGCCGCGGATGACATCCACACCCGAGAGCTTCGCACCGGACTCGCCCCATTTGAAGATGTAGGGCAGCACCTTGGCCTGCTCGCCCGGCGTCAGCTTCGACAGATCGTCCCACATCCGCGCGCGCCAGAAATTGTCGAGGCCGTCGAGCATCTCGCGGGTGAGGATGCCGTCGACTTCCGTCACGACTGCACCCGCGGATTCAAATGCCTTCGCGGCCCTCACCGCGACCTCGCGCACCGGCTTCTCCAGCGCCAGGCCGCAGCCGGGATCGAGCATCAGGCCGATGCGCAGCTTTCGCGGCGACTTCTCCAGTCCCTTCCAGTTCAGCGGCTCGGCCGGCAGGCTCATGCCGTCGCGTCGGTCGGGCTTTGCGATCGCGCTCATCATCAGTGCGCAATCATCGACGGTGCGGGTCATGGGGCCGGCGACGCGGCCGACATAGGTGGGATCGATCGGCACGCGGCCGAAGCTCGGCTTCAGGCCGACGAGTCCGCACCAGCCGGCGGGCAGGCGAACCGAGCCGCCGATATCGGTGCCGAGATGCAGGGGACCATAGCCGGCCGCGGCAGCGGCGCCCGCGCCGGCGCTGGAGCCGCCGGGGTTCTTGCTGAGGTCCCAGGGATTGCGCGCCAGCGCATGGAAGCTGGAGAGACCCGAGGACAGCATGCCGTAATCGGGCATGGTGGTTTTCGCGAAGATGATCGCGCCGGCTTCGCGCAGCCGCGCGGCGGGCGGGGCATCCTTCTCTGCCGGCACCAGCTTGACGCTGGCCGCGCCCAGCGGCACCGGCACGCCCTTGGTCGCGATGTTGTCCTTCACCGTCACAGGCACGCCGTCGAGCGCGCCGGACGGCTCGCCGCCGGTCCAGCGCGCGGTCGAGGCCTTTGCGGCCTCGCGCGCGCTTTCGGGATCGAATGCATAGAGCGCCTTGAGGTGCGGCTCCCACGCAGCGACATGCGCGAGCACGTCCTCCAGCACCTCGCTCGGCGAGAATTGCTTGGCGCGATAGCCCGCGATCAGGTCGACCGCGGAAAGATCGTGCAGCGAGGTGACCGCCTCCTCGGCGCTCTTTTTATGCATTGCTAGCCTACCGGCATGCGCGTTTCGATGATGCGGGCGAACATGCTGGCGCCGATCGGCAGGATCTTGTCGTCGAGCACGAAGCCGGGATTGTGCACGGGCACCGAGCCGTCGTGGCCGACCCAGAAATAGGCGCCGGGAATGGTCTCCAACATGTCGGCAAAATCCTCGCTGCCCATCTTCGGCTGGGTGCGCGTGATCACCTTGGCGGGGTCGACGACGGTGCGCGCGACGTCCTCGACCACCTTCGACTGCTCGACCTGGTTGACAAGCACGTTGAAGGTATCGCGGATGTCGACGTCGATGACGCATTGGTAGGCGTTTGCGATGCCGGCGCAGATGGTTCGGATGCGTTCGCTCACCAGGGTGCGGACTTCCTTCGAGAAGGTACGGATGGTGCCGCAAAGATGCGCGTCGCCGGGAATGACGTTGTAGGCGGAGCCCGCATGGATCTGGGTGATCGACACCACCGCGGCCTGCAACGGCTCGACGTTGCGGCTGACGATGGTCTGGATCGCCTGCGCCAGCGTGGTTGCGATGATCACCGCGTCCTTGGAACGCTCGGGCATCGCGCCATGCGCGCCATAGCCGGTGATGCGCAGGTCGAAGAAATCGGCGCTGGCCATCGCCGGGCCGGGCAGGATCGCGATCTCGCCGTGGTTGAGGTCGGGCGCGTTGTGCAGGCCGTAGAGCTCGTCACACGGAAACTTCTCGAACAGACCGTCCTTGATCATGGCGCGGGCGCCGCCGAGGCCTTCCTCGGCCGGCTGGAAGATCAGATGCACGGTGCCGTCGAAGTTCCGGGTTTCGGCGAGATAGCGCGCGGTGCCGAGCAGCATGGTGGTGTGGCCGTCGTGGCCGCAGCCGTGGAAGCGGCCGGGGATCTTCGAGCTCCATTTCAGGTTGGTGTTCTCTTCCATCGGCAGTGCGTCCATGTCGGCGCGGAGGCCAATGCGCTTGCTGCCCGAGCCCTTGCCCTTGATGACGCCGATCACGCCGGTGCCGCCGAGGCCGCGATGCACCTCGATGCCCCAGCCCTTCAGCTTGTCGGCGACGATGCCGGAAGTGCGCACTTCCTCGAAGCCGATCTCGGGATGGGCGTGGAGGTCGCGCCTGATAGCGGTGAGTTCGTCGGCATAGCCGTCGATGCGGTCGATCGTGGGCATGTGTCCTGTCCGGTTAGCGTGAGGGAGGATTGAAAACGGGGCCGTTCGGCTTGATGCGGATGCCCGGGCGCAGACGCGTCCAGGGCAGCGAGGCGGTATCGGCCGGCATCGCGCCCGGCGCGGCGCAGATCATCAGCTTTTCCGCAATCGGTTCGAAATCGGCGCGGAAATGCACCGAGCTCTTGTTGACCAGGATCTTCTCCTGCGTCGGCTCGATGCCGACATAGCGGTACATCGCCTGGTCAGCGAGCTGGGCCTTGTGCGAGGAGACGACGACCCGGACGTTGCCGATGCGCAAGGCTGCGGAGGGGCCCATCTCCATCTCGCGGCCGCCGTAATAGGGGCCGGGTGCGATGAAGCGGCCGTCGGAGAGCTTTTCGACGACGAAGGTCTCGCGATAGGGCTCATCGCCGGGAATACCGGACTTGCCGCCGAGCGATAGCGTCACGGTGGCGCCGACGCCGGCCGCATGCGCGGCCTTCGCCGACTCCGGATCATAGATGGCACCGGTCGCAGCGCTGGCCTTGTTGCGCACCAGCGCGCGCAGCATGCCGGTGGTGTCGGAATCGCCGCCGGCGCCGGGATTGTCCTGGGTGTCGGCGATGATGATCGGCTTGCTGGCGCCCTTCGAAAGTTCCATGGCGTGGCGGACGCCGTCGTCGGGCGTCCAGATCTTGCCGTCGAAATCGTCCTCGTGGCTTTCGATCAGCTTGACGATGGCGTCGGCCGCACGGTCGGCATCTTCCTGCGTCTTGCCATAGGCGAACACGCTCGGCCCGCAATCGCGGAAATCGGCGGCAGGGAAGCCGGGCGCGAAAGAAAGGGTTGGAACCGCGTCGCTCTCCCACGCGGCGAGCTCTTCGTAGATACCTTTGGTCGGAAAGTCATTGGTGCATTGCCAGCTGATCGCGATCAGGAAAGGCAATTGCCGGAACGACTTTGCGAAACGCTGCTTCGTCTTCAGCAGCAGCGCGAGATGCTTTGCGCAGGCGCGGCCTGTGTCAGCCATGTCGACATGCGGATAGGTGCGGTAGGCGATCAGCGCATCCGCATGTTCCATCATTGCGGGCGTGACATTAGCGTGCAGGTCGAGGCTTGCGACCAGCGGGACATTCTTGCCGATGACGCGGCGCACACGCGCCAGGATCTCGCCTTCACCATCGTCGAGATGCTCCGTGACCATCGCGCCGTGCAAATCGAGATAGACCGCATCGATCGGGCCCGCGGCCGCGATGCCGTCGACCATCACCTTCACGATGCGCTCGAAGGCGTCCTTGGTGACATGTGCCGACGGGCTCGCCCCGCAGGCGATGGTCGGAATGAGTTCCCAGCCGTTCGCCTCCGCGCTGTCGACGAAACCGGCAAGGCCGACATTGATGCGGCGCATCACCTTCAGGACGTCGGCACCTTCAGTCATCGCCGGCCAGCCGCCGCCATGCTGGAAGTCCGCGAACGTCGCCTTTGTCGGCGCGAAGGTGTTGGTCTCGTGCAGGAAGCCGCCGACCGCGATACGTGTCATTCAATCCAGTCCCGGGCAAAGAATGCCGCGACGTTACCCGCCTTTGCGGCAAGCGCAAGCAAGGCAGACAATCGCGCCACGCATGGCCTCAAGCTGTTTTGGGAATGCTTGCGGCGCTCACCGTCATTGCGAGCGAAGCGAAGCAATCCAGAATCTTTCCGCGGCGGCAGTCTGGATTGCTTCGCTTCGCTCGCAATGACGGAATATGCGGATCAAGCCGTAGCCGCCACACCCTCCGCTACCGGCCGGAAGTTCGCAAAATCCCAGTTGCGTCCCGGCGCCGCATCCAGCAGTGCCTTGGTGTAGGCCTCCTGCGGATGCGTCAGCACTTCGGCGGCGGGGCCCTGTTCGACGACGCGGCCGTGCTGCATCACCACGACCTCGTCGCAGATCTGGGCGGCGACGCGCAAATCGTGGGTGATGAACAGGATGGCGATGCCGAGCCTCTTCTGGATCTCGTCGAGCAGTTCCAGCACCTGGGCCTGCACCGAGACGTCGAGCGCGGAGACCGCTTCGTCCGCGACCAGCACGTCCGGATCGAGCGCAAGCGCGCGCGCGATCGCGATGCGCTGGCGCTGGCCGCCGGAGAACTGGTGCGGATAGCGCGAGACCGCATCGGCCGGCAGGCCGACGAGCTCGAGCAGCTCGCGGGCGCGCTTCATCGCGTCGGCATGCGAGACGCCGTAGTTGATCGGCCCTTCCGCGATGCTCTCGCCGACGCTGACGCGCGGATTGAGCGAGCGGTAGGGATCTTGGAACACGATCTGGATCTTCTGCCGGTGCGGCTGCAGCAGGCGGCGGGAGATGTCGGAGATCTCGCGGCCCGCAAGGCGCACGCCGCCGGAGGTCGGGTCGATCAGGCGGACGATACAGCGCGCCACCGTCGACTTGCCCGAGCCGCTTTCGCCGACGATGCCGAGCGTGCGGCCCTTGCGCAGCGTCAGCGTGACCTTGTCGGCGGCGACGACCTCGCGGCCTTTGCCGAACAACGCGCGTTCCTTGTAGACCTTGCTGAGCTCGTTGGCCTCCAGCACGATAGGTTCGCGGCTCTCCTCGCGCGGCGGCCGCGGCACCAGGCTCGGCACCGATGCGAGCAGGTTGCGGGTATACTCCATGGTCGGATTGCGCAGCACGGTCTCGAGCGGACCGGTCTCGACGAGGCGGCCCTGCCGCATCACCGCGACACGGTCGGCGATCTCGGCCACCACGCCCATGTCATGGGTGATGAACAGCACGGCGGTGCCGTGATCGCGCTGGAGGTCGCGGATCAGGGTCAGGATCTGCTTCTGCGTGGTGACGTCGAGTGCGGTGGTCGGCTCGTCCGCGATCAGCAGCTTCGGCTCCAGCACCAAGGCCATCGCGATCATGATGCGCTGGCGCTGGCCGCCGGAAAGGCGGTGCGGGTAGGAGGCGAAGATGCGCTCGACCTGGGGCAGGCGAACCTGCTCCATCATGTCGAGGATGCGCTTCTTGCGCGCCTTCGCGTCGAGCTTGGTATGGGCGCGCAGCACCTCGTCGATCTGGCGGCCGACCGGCACCACCGGATTGAGGGCGGTCATCGGCTCCTGGAAGATCATAGCCATCTGCGTCGCGCGGAGCTGGCGCAGGCGGCGATCGGTGGCGGTGAGCAGCTCTTCGCCGACCAGCTTGACGCTGCCGGAGGTCGGCACCAGCGTGCCCTTCGGCAGCAGGCCCATCGTGGTGAGCGAGGTCACCGACTTGCCCGAGCCGCTTTCGCCGACGAGGCACAGCGTCTCGCGCTCGCGCACCTGGATCGAGATGCCGTCGATGATCTTGGCACCGCCCGGCTTCTTGCCGACGGAGACGACGAGGTTGTTGATGTCGAGAACGGGGTTGGTCATCAGGTCACTCCGTCGTCATTGCGAGGAGCGAAGCGACGAAGCAATCCAGAATCTTTCCGCGGAGGCAGACTGGATTGCTTCGCTTCGCTCGCAATGACGGAACAAGGGGATGGGCCGGCGAAACAATCACTTCCCCTCCCGCTGCTTCATGCGGGGATCGAGGGCGTCACGGGCGGCATCGCCGATCAGGTTGATGCTGAGGATGGCGATCGAGAGCAGAAGGCCCGGCCAGAAGATCAGCGAGGGCTTGATCTGGAAGTACTGGCGGCCCTCGGCCATGATGTTGCCCCAGGTCGGCGTCTCCGGCGAGATGCCGGCGCCGAGGAAGGACAGGATCGCCTCGGTGAGAATTGCGGAGGCGCAGACATAGGTGCCCTGGACGATCAGCGGCGCGATCGTGTTCGGCATCAGGTGACGCCACATGATCTTCGGCAGGCTGGAACCGACCGAGATCGCGGCCTCGACGTAGGGCTCCTCGCGCGCCGACAGCACGACCGAGCGGACCAGGCGCGCCACGCGCGGAATCTCGGGGATGGTGATCGCGATCAGCACGGTCCAGATGCTGGCGCCGGAGAGCGAGACCACCGCGATCGCGAGCAGGATGCTCGGCATCGCCATCAGGCCGTCCATGATGCGCATCATCACGGAATCGACCAGCTTGAAGAAGCCGGAGACGAGGCCGATCGAAAGCCCGATGACGATCGACAGGATCGCCGAGCCGATGCCGATCAGCAGCGAGATGCGACCGCCATAGACCACGCGCGACAACAGGTCGCGTCCGTATGCGTCGGTGCCGAGCAGGAATTGCGCCGAGGCCGGCTTGAGCCGCTGTGACGGTGCGAGCTGGATCGGATCATGCGGCGCGATCAGCGGCGCGAGGATCGAGATCACCACGATCAGGGCGAGCAGGAACGTCGCGGTCGCGATGATCGGCGTCGAGGTGAGGAAGCCGAAGCGCGGCCGCAGCGGCGACGTGATCGGAATGGACGACTGGGGAAGGGTATCGACCGACATTTTGTTCTTGTCCTTGCCTCAGTACCGGATCCGGGGATCGAGCAGGGTGTAGGCGACGTCGATGAGAAGGTTGACGACGACATAGATCAGCGACGTCAGCAGGATCATGGCCTGGATCACCGGATAGTCGCGCGCCAGCACCGCATCGACAGTGAGGCGTCCGATGCCGGGGATGTTGAACACGCTCTCGGTGACGACGACGCCGGAGATCAGCAGCGCAAAGCCGGTGCCGATCACGGTGATCACGGGCACGGCGGCATTGCGCAGGGCATGCCGCATCATCACGGCGACCTCGTTGATGCCTTTCGCACGCGCCGTTCGCACGTAATCTTCACCGAGCACGTCGAGCATCGCCGCGCGCGTCATGCGCGCGATCAGCGCGATGTAGATGAAGGACAGCGCGCAGGTCGGCAAGATCATGCGCTCGAAGAACGGGCCGAAGCCGTTAAAGATGCTGCGGAAGCCCTGCACAGGCACCAAGCGCAAATCGATCGCGAAGACCTCGATCAGGACATAGCCGACCACGAACACCGGAACCGAGAAGCCCAGGACCGACAGGCCCATCACGAAACGGTCGATCCAGGTGCCGTGCTTCCACGCGGCGATCACGCCCAGCGGCACTGCGACGATGACGGCGAGGATGATGGTGCACAGCGCGATCGAGATCGACGGCTCGACGCGCTGGCCGATCATCTTCATCACCGGCAGGTTGGAGATCAGCGACGTTCCGAGATCGCCGTGCAGCAGCTTGTTCACCCAGGTGATGAACTGCACGATCAGCGGCTCGTTGAGGCCGAGCGATTCCCGGATGCGCTCGAGCCGTTCCGGTGTCGCATTGTCGCCGGCGAGGATCGCGGCGGGATCGCCCGGCGTCAGGCGCAACAGCAGGAACACGAACAGCGCGACGACGCCCATCACGGGCACCGCGGCCAGAACGCGGCGAATGAGATAACCTAGCATGCACCTATCTCCGGCTGCGGAACTTGTGGGGCCCTGGAGCGCCCGTGGATTCGAACGAGTCTATCATGCGCGCCTGTCACTCGGGCTGGGAAGGCCGGCCGGAGATGCCGGTCTTTCGGGGCAAATTGTGTGCCAAGGGCAGGGCGGTCGCAAGGGGCCGCGCCGCATCAGATCGGAACCACTCAAGATGCATGGCGATACTCACGCTCAACCCCAAGTGACGGCACCGCCGCCGGCGCGTTGATCCCGCGCCAGCCGTCGATGGTCTCGGCGATCATCTGCGCCGTTGCCGCCGACAGGGTCCAGCCGAGATGGCCGTGGCCGGTGTTGAAGAACACGCCCGGTGTCCGCCCCGCGCGCACCACCGGCATCATGTTCGGCATCATCGGGCGCAGCCCGGCCCAGGGCACGACGCGCGAGGTTTCGATGTCGGGGAAGTTGCTGCGCACCCAGTCGACCAGCGGCTGCACGCGGTCGGCGCGAATGTCGCGGTTGAAGTCGTTGAACTCGGCCGTTCCGGCCACGCGAAAACGATCGGCGCCGAGCCGGCTGGTGACGATCTTGGCGGCTTCGTCGAGCAGGCTCACGGTCGGCGCCGCGGCGCGGCTTTCGGCAGTGTCGAGCTGCACGGTGATCGAGTAGCCCTTCACCGGATAGACGTTGATGCGATCGTCGAGGAGGGCGGCGAAGTGGCGGCTGGCGACGCCGGCGCAGACCACGATTCCGTCCGCCTTCAGCATGCCGCGCGTGGTTGCTGCGGCATCCCTTGCGGCAAGTTCGGCCCAGCCGAGCACGAAGCCGCTGCCGGCGCGCGCGATTGAATCGATATCGGCTTCGTGGACGAAGGTCGCGCCGCGCCGCTTGCAGGCGTCCGCCAGTCCGCGGGTGAACTTGTGGATATCGCCGGTCGCATCCGACGGCGTGTAGAAGCCGCCATAATACGCCTTGCGCAGCGTCGGCTCGATCGCGTGGATTTCCTCCGGCGTCACCGGACGGCGATCGAGGCCGCCCTCCTGCAACAGCGCGTTGACGCGCAGGCCGGATTCGAAACCTTCCTTGTCGTGATAGATGTGGAGGATGCCGCGGCGTTCGAGATCGAAGTCGATGCCTTCGCGCGCCGCGATCTCGAACAGATGCTTGCGGGCTTCGATCGCAAGCCGTGTGGTCTCGATGGTGTTGGCCCGGTAGTTGCCGATGTTGGCGACGAACTCGCTCATCCACGAATATTTGTGCCAGTTCGGCCGCGGGTTCATCAGCAGCGGCGCATCGCGCCGGAACATCCAGCGCAGGCCTTTCAGGATCGTTGCGGTAGAGTTCCACACTTCGGCATTGCTGGCGGAAAGCTGTCCGCCGTTGGCGAACGACGTCTCCATCGCGGCATAGCGGTGCTTGTCGAGCACCGTCACCTCAAAGCCGCGTTCGAGCAGGGCATAGGCAGTCGTCACGCCGGTGATGCCGGCGCCGATGATGGCGATATGAGTCATGGCAGGTCTCGGGGCTCCCGTGAGTTAGGATAGGCGAACCACCGGCCGAAGGCCGTTGGCGCCCCATCTGTCACGGTTACCTGAGAGCTTGATCCGCTGCGGCTCCTGCAACGGACGATCCCCTTCGGTGGACGTCGCGATTGCCTAAAATCGCGCCGCCTCTCTCCAGATTGTCCTGACGATACAGTCCTTTTGCCTGAGAGTTTCCGGGGCGGTTGCTCCGTCGGCGCCGCGACGAAAGCTGAAAACCTTCGTTGCGATCTCTCCCGCATCGTCGCGTGGACAATCGACCAGTACGATACGCCTCATTTTTAGACAAGGCTAAATTTAGACCGCGACTGCCAACGCATTGTGCAGTGCGAAGTTGTTGCAGTCATTCCAGCGTCGCCAGCAACCCCGCCATCAAACGCCCACGTTCGACGAGGCTGTCGACCTCGATGAACTCTTCCAGCGTATGGCCGTTGCCGCCGCGCACGCCGAGGCCGTCGAGCGTGGGGATTCCCATCGCACCGGTGAAATTGCCATCGGAGCCGCCGCCGGAGCTCGCGTGCGGCAATTCCGCGCCGAGCGATTTGGCGATACCGCGTGCCTTCTCATACAGCGCCATGGTGCCGGCATCCGGTTCCCAGACCGGCCGTGTCACGCCGCGCGTGACCTTGAAGGCGACGTCGTTGCTGGTGCCTGAGAGTGCCAGCATCCGCTCGACGCCGCGGTCGAGATCGGCCTGCCGCTTGGCCATCGACAGCGCCTCTCCGGTCGCGGTCGTGGCAACGCAATTGACCCATTGTCCTCCATGCACGAC
Organism: Bradyrhizobium sacchari; assembly: GCF_002068095.1. Classification (GTDB taxonomy): domain Bacteria; phylum Pseudomonadota; class Alphaproteobacteria; order Rhizobiales; family Xanthobacteraceae; genus Bradyrhizobium; species Bradyrhizobium sacchari. Next base: position 32,745 of record NZ_LWIG01000004.1, read on the forward strand.
GCCGACCGAGAAAGTGCAGTCCTCCGTCGTCATCGCGTCGATGGCGAGGATCTGCCGCGCCATTTCGCGGATCGCCGAACGTCCCGCCGACAGCGTCGCGCCGGCGTGGCTCGGCCGTCCCGTCGCCTCGAGATTGAAACGCGCAATGGCGTAACGTCCGGTGGTGACGCCGTTGTCGGGGCGGCCCGGCTCGGGCACCAGCACGTATTTGTTGCGCGCGGCTTCCGCCTCGATGATGTCGCGCGTGGAAGGCGTGCCGACTTCCTCGTCGGGTGTGAACAGGACGGTGATCGGCAGCGGTGTCGTGAACGAGGCGCGCGCCAGCTGCCGGATCGCTTCCAGCGATAGATAATTGCCGCCTTTCATGTCGTAGATGCCTGGGCCGTAGCACTTGTTGCCCTCGCGCCGCCATTTCAGCTTCTCGATGGTGCCGACCGGGTGGACGGTATCCATATGGCCGGCGATCAGGATTCCCGGCTCGCCCTGCTTCGGATGCGGAAAGCGCGCGCGGATCACGCCGCCAAAACCCTGACGGCCGGCGATGCGCTCGATCGTCGCACCCATGATTGCCATGTCCCGCGCCGCGATATCGAGCATGCGGTTCACCGCGCCCGCGTCCCAGGTCGGGCTTTCGCATTCCACCCAGGAACGCAGGCCCTCGAGCATGGCCTCGGAATCGAAGGGAAGATTGGCTGGATTCATCTTAATGTCTCTCAAGCTGCGAAAGATGGAACGCGCATTGCACTGGCGCGGGGCAGGACAAGCGGACAGCGTTGTAGAGCGAAACCGATCTTTGTGGAGCCCGTGCACGTGCCGCGAGGGGCTGCAGCGAAACCGGATTGACGCGCTCAATACTGTCTGCAAGTCTCGAAAAGATAAAGGCATTGCATGAGGTTAGTTCGCCCAAGGAACGAACCGGATGCCCAACCAATAACCTGCCTTTGACCAGTTTCACGTCAGGAGAAACATTTTATGTCCAACTTCATGCGCCGGGGGCCTCGCGGGTTCGCCTCCAAACTTGCGCTGTCGGTCGTCGCGCTTTCAACGGCACTGGCCTCGCCGGTGCTCGCGGCCGGCAAGACCCTCACAGCGGTCATGCATTCGGACCTTCGCATCATCGATCCGATCTTCACCACGGCCTACATCACCCGTGACCACGGCTACATGGTCTACGACACGCTGGTGGCCCCCGATTCGAGCTTCAAGATCCAGCCGCAGATGGCGGACTGGAAGATCTCCGACGACAAGCTCACCTACACCTTCACGCTGCGCGACGGCCTGAAGTGGCATGACGGTGCGCCGGTGACGGCGGAAGACTGCGTCGCCTCGCTCAAGCGCTGGGCCGCGGTCGACGGCATGGGCCAGAAGCTCATGGACTTCACGGCGAGCATCGAGGCGACCGACGCCAAGACCATCACGCTGAAGCTGAAAGAGCCCTACGGTCTCGTCCTCGATTCCATCGGCAAGCCGTCCTCGCGCGTCGCCTTCATGATGCCGAAGCGTCTCGCCGAGACACCGCCGGACAAGCAGATCCCCGAGCAGATCGGCTCGGGTCCCTTCAAGTTCGTGCAGGGCGAATTTCAGCCGGGCGTGAAGGCGGTCTACGTCAAGAACACCGACTACGTGCCCCGCAAGGAGCCGGCGAGCTGGACCTCCGGCGGCAAGGTGGTGAAGGTCGACCGCGTCGAGTGGATCACGATGCCGGACTCGCAGACCGCGGTGAACGCGCTGCAGTCTGGCGACATCGACTTCATGGAAAACCTTCCTTACGACATGCTGCCGGTACTTGAAGCGAACAAGGAGATCACGATCGAGGTCTCCAACAAGTTCGGTTTCCAGACTCTCGGCCGGATGAACTTCCTCTATCCGCCGTTCGACAATGTGAAGGTGCGGCGCGCGGCCTTCCTGGCGATGAACCAGAAGGACGTTCTCGACGCGCTCGTCGGCAACGCCAAGTACCAGAAGGTCTGCGGCGCGTTCTTCGTCTGCGACACGCCGCTGGCGACCGAAATCGGCGCCGAGACTCTGGTGAAGGGCAACGGCATGGCCGAAGCCAAGAAGGCGCTCGCCGAGTCCGGCTACGATGGGACCCCGGTCGTGGTGATGGCGCCTGGCGACGTCACCACGCTCAAGGCGCAGCCGATCGTGGCGGCCCAGCTGCTGCGCGAGGCCGGCTTCAAGGTCGACCTGCAGGCGACCGATTGGCAGACGGTGGTGAGTCGTCGCGCCAGCCAGAAGCCCCCGAAGGAAGGCGGCTGGAACATGTTCTTCACCAACTGGGTCGCAGCCGACGTCGCCAACCCGATCGCCAATCTCTCGATCGGCGGCCAGGGCAAGAAGGGCTGGTTCGGCTGGGCGGAAGACGCCAAGATCGAGCAGCTCAAGGACGCCTTCGTCCGCGCCTCCTCGGTCGAGGAGCAGAAGAAGATCGCAGCCGACATCCAGAAGGAAGCCTATGAGCAGGTGATCTACATCCCGCTCGGGCAGTACCTGCTGCCGAGCGGCTGGCGCAAATCGCTCACCGGCGTGCTCGACGGTCCGGCAACCCCGCTGTTCTGGAACGTCGACAAGTCGGAGTAAGGCCTAGATAAGGAAAGGCGCATCGCGCGCCTTTCGTTTCGACCGTTACGCGGCGCCGCTGTCATCAGCGGCGCCGCTCGCCAGCCAGCCGCTCGCCAAGGAGAACTTCAATGTTCGAACTCATGCGTCGGGGGCGTAGGTCGTTCGCCTCCAAACTTGCGCTCTCGGTCGCGGCGCTTTCGGCACTGGCCTCGCCAGTTCTTGCCGCCGGCAAGACCATCACTGCCGTGATGCATTCGGATCTGCGCATCCTCGATCCGATCTTCACCAGCGCCTATATCTCGCGTGACCATGGCTACATGGTCTATGACACGCTGATCGCGACGGATTCGAGCTTCAAGATTCAGCCGCAGATGGCGGATTGGAAGATCTCCGACGACAAGCTGACCTACATTTTCACGCTCCGCGATGGTCTGAAGTGGCATGACGGCACGCCCGTCACCGCGGAAGATTGCGTTGCCTCCCTGAAGCGCTGGGCCGTCGTCGATGGGATGGGGCAGCAGCTGATGCTGTTCACCGCGAGCATCGAGGCGACCGACCCCAAGACCATCACGCTGAAGCTGAAGGAGCCGTACGCGCTCGTGCTGGAATCGATCGGCAAGCCGTCCTCTCGGGTCGCCTTCATGATGCCGAAGCGTCTCGCCGAGACGCCGGTGGACAAGCAGATCCCCGAGCAGATCGGCTCCGGCCCCTTCAAATTCGTGCAGGGTGAATTCCAGCCCGGCGTGAAGGCGGTCTACGTCAAGAACACCGACTATGTGCCGCGCAAGGAGCCGGCGAACTGGACCACCGGCGGCAAGGTGGTGAAGGTCGACCGCGTCGAATGGCTTACGATGCCGGACGCGCAGACGGCGTTGAACGCGCTGCAGTCGGGTGACGTCGATTTCATGGAATTTCCCGCTATCGAAATGTTGCCCGCCATTGAAGCCGACAAAGACCTCAAGATCGATATCCTGAACAAGTTCGGATTCCAGACGGGTGCACGGATGAACTTCCTTCATCCGCCGTTCGACAACGTCAAGGTCCGCCGCGCCGCGTTCCTCGCGGTCAAGCAGAAGGACGTGCTCGATGCGCTGATCGGCAATCCCAAATACTACAAGACTTGTGCTGCGGCCTTCATTTGCGACACGCCGTTCGCGACGGACGTGGGCGGCGAGACCCTTGCGAAGGGCGGCGACATGGCTGCGGCCCGGAAGGCGCTCGCCGAGTCCGGGTATGACGGGACACCGGTCGTGCTGATGGCGCCGGGCGATGTGCTGACGCTGAAGGCTCAACCGATCGTGGTGGCCCAGCAGCTGCGCGAAGCCGGCTTCAAGGTCGACCTGCAGGCGACCGACTGGCAGACGGTGGTGAGCCGCCGCGCCAGCCAGAAGTCTCCGAAGGAGGGCGGCTGGAACATGTTCATCACCAACTGGGTCAGCGCCGACGTTGACAATCCGATCTCCAACGTCGCCGTCGGCGGGCAGGGCAAGAAGGGCGGCTGGTTCGGCTGGGCGGAGGACGCCAAGATCGAGCAGCTCAAGGACGCCTTCGTTCGCGCGACCTCGGCGGAGGATCAGAAGAAGATCGCGGCCGAGATCCAGAAGGAAGCTTACGACCAGGTGCTTTATATGCCGCTGGGTCAATATCAGGCACCGAGCGCGTGGCGGAAGTCACTCACCGGCGTGCTCGACGGCCCGGCAACCCCGGTGTTCTGGAACATCGACAAATCAGAGTAGGGCGAAGGCGCGGCCTCGCGCCTTTCGTTCCGAACGTTACGCCAACGTTACGCCGCGGTGCCGCTGTCGTCAGCGGCGCCGTTTTCGTTTGTTGCTCTTGCGTGGCTTGAGATGGCGGGCCGCTTTTTAACTCTTCCAGTTTCTAATTGTTGCTATTTGTTTCCATCCTGAAATAGATGTGGCGTCTCAACGCATCATTTTCCTTGTCCCATTTGCGTCCCGTGCCGTTCGATTTTGCATTCCAGGCGATGGCCGAACGGTCCGATCGTGCGCCGGCGCGATGGCGCCGCCCGTTCCTGCATTGGCTGAGCGCAGTCGAGGCAGGCTGGGCCGTGCCGCTTCTCCTCGCCTGCTTCGTCGCGATCTGGACGCTTTACCTCGTCATCGCTTATGCCGGCGGCGGCCTGCATCCGGATACGCTCGAAGCCTGGGCCGTTGGCCGGAATTTCGCCTTTGGCTATCAGAAACATCCGCCGCTGATGGGGTGGGTTACGGCGGCATGGACCTCCGTGTTTCCGCTCAGCGACTGGTCGCTGCAATTGATGGCGATGGCCAATGCCGGGCTCGCGCTGTTCTTCGTCGACCTGATCTCGCGGCAGTTCGTGACCGGGCACAAGCGCGTGCTGGTGCTGCTGCTGTTGATGTTGACGCCGGCCTATCAATTCCATGCCCAGCGCTTCAACGCCAATGCGGTGCTGCTCGCGACCTGGCCGCTGGCGACGTATTGCTTCCTGCGCGCATTCGAGACGCGCGCCGCGTTGTGGGCGGCTGCGGCGGGATCCACGACGGCGCTGGCGATGATCGGCAAATATTACTCGATCTTCCTCGTCGCGAGCTTCGTCTTTGCCGCGCTGGCGCACCCGGGGCGGCGCGCCTATTTTTCCTCCGCTTCGCCCTGGATCTCGGTCGTCGTCGGGCTCGCGGCGCTGTCACCGCATCTGTATTGGCTCGCGACGACGGGCGCATCGACCTTCACCTATGCGCTGGCCCACGCAAACGGCAACGTCGTGAGCTCGCTCGGTGAGGTCAGAAACTTCCTGCTGGGGCTGGCGGCGGCCATGAGCGTGTCGGCTGTGTGCTGGGCGCTGATCGCCGGCACGCGGCTGAAGCAGTTTCCGGCGGATTTTGCCGCGATGAGCCCGGGCCTACGACTTCTCTTCTTCATCGCGATCGGAACGATCGCGCTGCCGGTGCTGACGTCGCTCGCGATGGGGACAGATCTGCCGTCGCTGTGGGCGTTGCAGGGGCTATTTCTTGTGGTCGTGCTCGTGGTCTGCGGCGCCCGCTATCCGATCGAGCGCTTCCACACCGTCAACGTCACAGTGATCGTGGCCATCGTCGCGCTCGCGGCAGTTCTGGTCGCGGCTCCGATCCATGCCATTTACCGCAACAAGCACGGCTACGAAGAAGGGCGGAATTTCTACGCACAGGCGGCTGACAGGGCGACGCACGAGTGGCGCGAGCTGACCGGGGAGCCGCTCAGCATCGTGACCGGCGACGACGCGCTGACCTTCGCCACGGCATTCTACAGCCCCGACCATCCGCGGCATGCGCGCCCGCTGGTGTATCAATACCCCTGGGGCGTGCCGCGCAAAGCCATGGCGGATGGCGGTTGGGCCGCGCTCTGTTTCCACGACCAGGATCTTTGCCGCGGGTGGATCGAGTGGGTGTCACCCCAGGCCGGACCCTCGGTCAGGCGCGAGTTCACTGTGCAGGCTTCACTGTGGGGCCGACCCGGCCTGACGCGGCAGATGATCCTGCTGATGGTGCCGTCTCGCGGCGAGCGGGCCGCGCCCGAGAGCGCCGCCAACGATTTCAGCGCGAGCAGGCGAGCTGCGGAGTAGGCGCGCGCTCAGCAATGACTGTCGCGCACCTGCTCGAGCCCTTCGCTGGCGAAAGGTGCAGTGAACGCGGCCTGCTCCGCATTCGGCTCGGGCCGCTTTGCGTCCGTCGGCTCCGAGGCGTGGCGGTCTTTGCGGAGTTCCAGTTCCATTGTTGCGGCCTTTCGAATTGCTGCGGTACAACATCAAGGCCACCGTGAAGTTCCTCAGGTCACGGGACGATGATGCGGCTTGAACAGCCGTCCTTTCTCCACCACCAGCACGATTCCGAGCGCAGCCAGCGTCGACAGGAAGAAGCCGATCGAGAACGGCAGCAGCGTGCCGTCAAAGCTCTGGCCGATCGCCATGCCGACCACGATGCCGATCAGGGTCGTGATCGAGCCGTAGAGCGATGAAGCGGTGCCGGCGATGTGGCCCTGCGGCTCCATGGCCAGCGCGGTGAAGTTCGCGACCATCATGCCAAACGAGAACATCATCAGCGCCGAGAGCACCATGAACAGGGCAAGCGGCAGCACACCGAGGCTTTCCGTCAGCAGCATCACGCCCGCTACGACCGTGTAGAGCGTCAGCGCGCCGTGCGAGATCACGCGCATGCCGAGCCGTCCGACCAGCTGCGCGTTGAGGAAGCCCGCCACAGCCGTACCGGCCGCGATCGCAGCGAAAGCGATCGGAAAATAGCGGCCGAGGTGATAGATGCCGGTGAAAACCTGCTGGGCGCAGAACACGTAGGCAAAGAGCGCGCCGATGACGCTGCCGGCGGCTGTCGCATAGCCGATGGTCTGGCGGTTGGTCACGGTCTGGCGAAAGGCCGAGAGCACATCGGCGGGCGCGAGCGACCTGCGCTCCGATTCGGGAAGGGTTTCAGGCAGCCGCAGCACGCACCATGCGAGCGCGAGCAGGCCATAGAGCATCAGCACGACGAAGATGCCGCGCCAGGCCGTCACCAGCAGCACGGCCTGTCCGAATGACGGCGCGATCACGGGCACCGCAATGAACACCATCATCGCGAGCGACATCACGCTCGCCATGCGGCGGCCGACATAGCAGTCGCGCACGATCGAGGTCGCGATCACGCGCGTTGCCGAGGTGCCGAGCCCTTGCAGCGCGCGCGCCAGCAGCAGCGTCTCGAACGAGGGCGCGGCAACCGCGAGCACGCTCGCCACCGCATAGACCGCCATGCCGCCGAGCAGCACCGGACGGCGACCGAAGCGGTCGGACAACGGCCCCATGACGAACTGACCGGCGCCGAAGCCGATCAGGAAGGTCGACAGCACGAGCTGGAGTTGATTGGCGACGGGAATGCTGAACGCCGTCCCGATATTGGGCAGAGCCGGCAGCATCATGTCCATCGCAAGCGGATTGAGCGCCATGATGGACGCAATCACGATAACGAATTCGGGAAAACCCATGGGCCGGTGTCCCGAGGACACCCAACCGTCGGCATTGACGTCGGACAAGAAGCTCACCTCTGAAATTCAGGGCTTTTTCTAGCGGTTATGCTGCGGCGCACAACCCATGTTTCGGGATGGCTGTCAGGCAGGACGACGGCGGACACGAGTTGGTGAGGTCGCCCGCCACTCCGGCCGCGGCGTCGAGGTTAAGGGCGGCTTAAGGCCGACGGTTCTGAGCTGATTCGACCAGGCCAAGCGCCAATTGTCCCGCGGTCTCCACGTAATCCAGGTCGCGATGGATCAGCATCACGGTCGTGGCGCCGTCGAGCAGGATCACGATCTGGCGCGCGAGCGCCGCGGCATCGGCAACGCCGTGGCCCTGCAATTCCGTTGCGAGCCAGGCTTCGAAGCGCTTCTTGTGCGCCGCCCCGGCCTTGACCGCAGGATGTGCCGGGGTGTTCGCGAGCTCGGCGATGGTGCGGAGGAATCCGCAGCCGCGCCAGCGCGGCGTGTTCACGGAGCGTCCGAGCTTGGTGAAGAGACCGCGGACCTTGTCGGCGGCGCCGCCGTCGGTCTCCGCGAACCAGCGCATGTAAAGCTCCAGCGTCGGCTGGTCCCTGGCCGCGATGGTTTCGGCGACGAGCTCGTCCTTGCTGGTGAAATGATAATAGAGCGTCTTCTTGGTGACGCCGGCCGTCTCGGCGACGGCATCCATGCTCACCGCCTTGATGCCTTCGCCATAGAACAGGCGCGTCGCGGCAACGACGATCTGCTCCCGCGTGCTGTCACCGCTTCTCGACATGGCCTCAAATGTATACTGCCTAGTGAGTATACACGGCAAGGCCGCTGTGGCTGACTTCCGCGCCTGTTCGACCTGGAAGGAGCCTGCACTTGTCCGATCTCGTCCTCGCGCAGACGCGCGGCGCCGTTGCACTGCTGACGTTCAATCGCCCCAACAAGCTCAACGCGCTGAGCTACGCCCTCATCGACCGTCTGATGACGACCCTCGACCGCATCGAGGACGACGCCAGTGTTCGTGCCGTCGTGCTGACCGGGGCAGGCGACCGGGCCTTCTCGGCCGGCGCCGACATCGCCGAATTCTCGGAGAGCGTGAAAGCCGGGCCCGATGCCGCGGTGAAGGCGTTCGTGCGGCGCGGCCAGGCGATGACGGCGCGCCTGGAGGCGTTTCCGAAGCCGGTCATCGCTGCGGTCAACGGCATCGCCTTCGGCGGCGGCTGCGAGATCACGGAAGCCGTGCATCTTGCCGTCGCGAGCGAGCGGGCAAGCTTCGCCAAGCCGGAGATTGCCATCGGCATCACGCCGACCTTTGGCGGCACCCAGCGCCTGCCGCGGCTCGCGGGCCGGAAGCGTGCGCTGGAACACCTGCTGACGGGAGATTCCTTTTCTCCACAACGAGCCGTCGAGATGGGATTGGTCAACCGCGTCGTGCCGCACGAGCAGCTCATGGACGCCACCTTCGCGCTGGCGGGTCGCATCGTCAGGCATTCGCAGCTGGCGGTCGCCCGGGTCATCACCGCCACCACGCGGGGCCTCAACGTCTCCATCTCCGAAGGCCTTGCCATCGAGGGGGAGCAGTTCGCGCGCATGGCGGCGACACAGGATACGCGCGAAGCGCTCGACGCCTGGCTGGCCGCACGCGCGTCGCGGTAGGGGGCGTGGCGACGGTTTCGCCGCCGTCTCAGCCGGGGCCGGCAACCAGCCATTCACCATAAGATCGCGGACGCCGCATCGGGGAGATGAATCCGCAACTCATCCTGTCCATTGTGGGCCCGATGGGGCGCCGCGCAGGCGCCCCGAGGGAACCCACCAAGGCAGGTATTTCGCGATGTCCGACGTGACCGGCATAGCACGAGGATTGGGCCCCTCGCTTGACACGAGCGCAGGGCGAAACACCTGGCTTGCCTGGCTCATCGGGCTGACGGCGCTGCTGGTGCTCGGCAATCTTGTCAGCGACGGCTCAATTCCCCTGAATTACGGCTGGGATGTTCGCGTCAATTGCGCCGCGGTCGATGCCTATGCCGACGGGCTCGATCCCTATTTCGTCAAGAATTTGAAGGGCACCAGGTTTTCCTACCCCTATCTGCCTGTGACGCTCGACGTGTTTCGTCCCCTCTGCGCGGGCGGTGTCCTCGTCGCTCATCACATGAGCCTATACCTCGTGCTCGCCGTGCTCTGCGCCCTGGCCCTTCCGGGTCTTGGCCCGACGCGCACCAGCCCGCGCGATGTTGCGCTCAGGCTGCTCTGCGTGTTCGGTGCGTTCCTCGGCTTCGAGTGGGTCTGGGCGTCGGGGAATTTCGCGATCCTGGGCGGCGTGCTGACCGCAGTCGCGCTGAGGCTTCTGCTTTCGCCGGCCTCCGGCGCATGGGACCGCGGCTTCGCCTTGCGCGTCGGCGGTGCCGCGCTGCTTGGTCTCGTGACCTCTTTCAAGCTGGTGTTCTGTCCCGTGATCGCCGCGCTCTATTTCCTGCCGCTGCCGCGCGCGCGCAAGCTGGCGCTGGTCGCGGTGGCCGCGTTCGGCTTCGCATTGCCGATCCTGATCTCGAGGCTGTTCTACGCCGACCTGTTCTCGAGCTGGCTGGGTGTGCTGACGAAGCAGATCCCCGATCAGCATGTCGTCGAGCTCATGGAAAACAATCCGTCGCTGCTGCTGCTGGCGCGCAGCCTCCTGGAGCAAGTCGGGCTAGGCGACAGCAAGCCGGTGATGTTCGCGACCTATGGGATCGCAGCGCTCGCAATCGTGCTCGTGCCGTTCGTCCTGTCCGTCCTGCGCGAGGTCGGCAGCGGACCGGTTCGGGAAGGGGAATCGCTTCTGGCGCGGCTCGATCGCTGGCTGATCGAGCATCCCCGCGTCGCCACGCGCGTCACCGTGCTCGCGATGTTTGCGCTCTATGTCAGCTCGCCCCGCCTCAAGGAATATGCCTTCTTCGAGCTCGCGGTCTATGCCGCGGTTCTCATCGCCGATCTTCCGTCCCTGGCACTCGCCGCCATGCTCAGCGTCGGTCTGCTCGCTCCCGGCATGGTCTCGATTTCGGGACACACGGTGGAGGGCGGCTTCATCCTCCTCATCGTCGCGCTGGCAACCTTCTGGATCCTGCTGCTGGATTTTCGCGCGGAGCCGATGCGACTTGAGCCGCGGGACGCGCGTTGATGACGAGCCTCGCCTCGTCCGCAGATGCCCGATCCCTGGCCGCGAACGCGTCAGGAAGCCGCTGGCGGACCTGGGTGATCCTGGTCGCGGCATTGCTTGTCGCCATGTCCGTCACCGTCGACTTCGCCGCAGAGGACACCTTCGGCTGGGACGTACGGATCAACTGCGCGGCAGTGGATGCCCACCTTGCGGGGCTCGATCCCTATTTCGTCAAGAACCTCAAGGATACGAAACTCTCCTACCCCTATCTTCCGGTCACCCTCGACGCGTTTCGGCCGCTCTGCGCCGGCGGTTTTCTGGTCGCCCATTACAAGCCGACCTATCTCGTCCTTGCGTTGATCTGCGCGCTGCTGCTGCCTGGTCTCGGCACGGCGCGCCGGGGTTGGCGGGATGTCGTGCTGCGAGGCGTGTTCGTGCTCGGTGGTTTCCTCGGCTTCGACTGGGTCGTTGCGACCGGTAATTTCGAGATCCTCAGCGGCCTGCTGACGGCGGCCTCGCTCGCATTGTTGCTGCGCTCTGTGCCGTCCGGCAGGCGGGGTGAGGTGAGCCTCATGCCGCAGCTCGCCGGGGCGGCCGTGCTCGGCCTCGTCACCGCGTTCAAGCTGGTGTTCTTGCCGGTCCTTGCCGCGCTCTATTTCCTGCCGCAGCCGAGACGCCGCAAGCTGCTTCTGGTTGCGGTGGCGGCGGGCGCGTTCGTCCTGCCGATCCTGGTTTCGCTGCTGTTATATCCGGATCTGTCTCGGAGCTGGCTCAGCGCGATCACCGGCCAGATCCCCGGACAGCATTCACCCGCAAGCGAGGTCAATCCGTCGCTGTTGCTGATTGCGTCGACGCTTGCAGGCCAAATTGGACTTGCCGGCAGCAAGGTGTTCGTCATCGGCCTCTACGGGGTCATCGCGATCACGCTTGTGCTCGCGCCGTTCGCGCTTTCGGTGTGGCGCATGTTCAAGCGCCAGGGCGAGCCTCGGACAGCCTCGCTGCTTCAGGCGTTTGACGACTGGCTGGTGAATCATCCGGGCGCGGCGATGCGCATCACCGTCCTCGCGATGTACGCGCTCTATCTCTGCACGCCGAGACCGAAGGAATATACCTTTTTTCAGGTGGCGCTCTACGCGGCCATTCTCGTCGCCGATCTGCCCGCGATGATGATGGTCGCCGCACTCACGGTCGCGGTCGCCATTCCGGTCCTGGCGTCGGCCTCGGTCACCGCCTTCATGGGCGGGTATGGCCAGCTCACGCTCGCGCTGATCTGCTTCTGGATTCTGCTTCCGCGCGAACCGCAGCGGATGTGATCTATCTCGGCGCCGGCGGCGCAGTGTAGAGGCTCATATAGGCGCCCGTGTAGTCTTCTTTCCAGCCTCGCCGGCCGACGAGGAACTGCCGGAGCTGCTCGTGTCCGCGGACCCAGAGCACCGCATCGATTCTGTATTTGCTGATGACCGAGTCCCAGGCGGCCTCGTCGATGTCCCAGCGCACCAGCTTGAGATAGTCGCGCAGCAATTCGTCCGGATAGGCGGTCGCGGCCCGGCCGTCCACGAACATCGGCACCGATCCGTGGGTGCGGAAGATCAGGAGCCCGCCGGAATTCCAGTGGTTCAGCACGCGCGAATGCGTGGAGTGCGCGAGCAAATAGCCGGCATCCTCATCCGAGAGCATGTCCGGCAGCGCCAGCGCCGGTCGCACCTGCAGGAAGCTGAGCGGCAGCACGAACACACCGATGATCCCCGCCGCCAGCATCGCGCGGCGGATGTCGAACCGCGACAGCCGCTCGGGCAGCAGCCGGTCGACATGCAGCGCCATCGGGACTGCCGAGAAGATGAAGAAGAACGCGATGTACCTGAACTGGTAGAGGCCCAGGAACAGGAACAGCCAAGCCAGCAGGCGCGGCTCCACCGGAATGGGTTTCGAGTTTCGATAGTGCAGCTCGAGCGCAATGAACGTCAACGCATAGGCGATGCCGGGGATGCTTCCGGGCAGCTCCATGTTGTGGAGATAGGGACGCCATTCGCCGATATTGGCCTGGATGAAATGGCCGAGCGTCGCCATCACGCCGTCGTAGATGTGCCATCCCAGGGGATTGACGAAGATCGCAGCAACGCACCCGATGCCCGCGAAGCAGTAATTCCTGAAGTTCGCCCAGTCCCGTCGCAGCAAGGCGACGCCGGCGAAGACGCCGATGATCGGAAAGGCGAGCATGAAGCCGCCGTGCAGATTGACCCACAGCACCATCAACACCGGCAGCAGGAACCAGCTGCGCCGCTGCAGGCATTCGCCGTAGAAGATCACCGCGAACAGCATGGTCGCGATATTCGGCGATGCCGCCAGATAGGTGTTGGGCGCCGCCTCGTAGCAGGGGTAGAGCAGGCATGCGGCGAAGACGGTGATGCAGACCGCCGGCACCGATGCGCCGCTGCGCAGGCCGCATGAGGTGAGGTATGCGACGATGACCGCGCCGCAGGCGACGACCAGCAGGACGATCCCGGCAAGGCCCGCGTGCTGGTAGAGCACGCTGGCAATCACGTCCCAGAGCCACGACAGATTGTACCAGCGCTTGTCTGCGAGCGTGAACGCCCACGGATCCTGAAACGGGATCTCGCCGCGCTCCCTGATCAGGTCTCCCGCCGCGATGTGCCAGCCGAGGTCGTAGTGGCTGAGCTGGACCGGACCGTTCGAAATGTAGAACACCGACAGGAACGCGATCAGGACGAGGTAGATCTCGCGCCCGTGCAAATGGCGTCCGAACGCCGTGGGCGCCCCGCCAATCCCGGTCCGGGACCAATTCTCGCGCGCGTCCATGAAAACTCTCACCATCGAAGCCGGCGCTGCAGGCTGCCGCGTTTCCCTTGAAGCCTGCGGCAACGGCGGCAGACATCGTTCGATTTAGGGGAGGACGGTCTAAGGTCGGGTAAAGGTCGGTTGCACTATGCAGGCGAGTTGGTGAACGAATGCTTGCGTGAAGGTAGGCGTCGGCGGGGGTGCAATCTGGGCGAGAAATGGTAAACTATAGCAATCTGTCACTGAAAACTGCTGGCATTCTGTCTAAAATTATCGCTTGATATCTCCGGGCTACGAGATCGAGGCGAGAATGAGTGACACACCGTCCCAGTCATCGGCTCCGCAGGAGCGCGGCCTTGCAATTACCACGGCGCAAGCGACCGTTGCGGCGGCGGCCCTGGCAGTCGTTAGCGCCATTGGCGGCGCGTTCATTCAATCAATGACGACGCGCGACGTTGAGGCGGGAAAGTCGTCAACTGCCCTCAGCATCGAGAAGACAAAGGTCGACGGTAGTCTGGAGATCGAACGACAGAAGCAGGCAGCGGCAACCGAGCTGGCGAGGCGGGAATTTGAAACAAAGCTCATCCTGAAGGCCATCGAAACGCCGGATCGGGACGAGGCGGTTCGAAACCTCAAATTCTTTTTGAATGCGGGTTTCATTCAGGACCCGGATCAGAAAATCGTCAATCTCAGCGCGAGTCAGTATCCTTCGATTACGCCACCGCCACCGACCGTTTCCGTGCCGTTCGAGAGACGCCCGGCTGGGCAGCCTCCTACTTCTCAGGATCAGGTCAATCCGAAGTTATTTGAGGCGGCTTCCTCGTTAGTCGGGTATTCCACGGCCAATGTGCCGGGGACAGGTCGCGGGATGCTTGCTTCGGCATGGTCGGTCAACGAGGTCGCGCGGATTGCACTTGGAAAGCCAATCAGTTCTTCAAATGGCGATAACGGGTTGAGCATCCTCGCAACCTTTGAGATCTTGAAAGCTCGTCATATCGAGCAACCGATCGCGAAGGTGAAACCCGGAATGATCATCGTGTCGCCCACGCAAGGAAGTGCAACCGGGCATATTGGAATTACGGGGACGCCGTTGGCGGATGAGCCCGATAATTTCATCATTTTCTCGAATAGCTCAACCAGTGCTGCGTTCGCGCAAAACTTCACCTTGCGGTCATGGAAGGCACTCTTCGAGGAGAAGAAGCTGGAAGTTCATTTCTTCGAGATCGATTTCAAAGCGCAATGACTGGGCACGCGAACCCCGTGTCAAAGGCGGGGGCTGATAGTGCCCGACCGCGTGCCGGTCGCGGCGTCGATCTCCGGCGGCGTCTTGCGACCGCGGGTCTGTTTATGATCGTGCGGCCGCGCCATTCCCGGTCAGCTCTCATGGTGCGGGCAGCCGGGGTCGAACCGGCACAGCGCTTGCGCGCCGAGGGATTTTAAGTCCCTTGCGTCTACCAATTCCGCCATGCCCGCTTGATCCAACGAGATCAAACACTTAAGTCCACCTGCGGCCGTCTGGAATTGGCGTTTGCGGCCCGGCGGGTGTCCTTCCTTAAGCGAGCCGGGCGCACAAGGCAAAGCCTCAATCCGGACATCTGTTGCTGCTTTAGGCATTCTCAATCCACGGGGACTATTCATCCGGCATGGCTGCTTCGCTTTCATCTCCGCTGCGCTTCTGCGGCGCGTTTCTCGTGCTGCTCGCGGGCGGGGCGGCCCTGGCCGGCTGCGCCGGCATCAGCGAGACGGTCGCGCCGGCCTTTGCCGATCCCGCCAAGTACGATCTGTACGATTGCAAGCAGCTCGAGACCGAGCGCAAGGCCCTCACCGCCCGCACGACCGATTTGCAGAGGCTGATGGACAAGGCGGAGACGGGGGCCGGCGGGGCCGTCGTGTCCGAGCTCGCCTATCGCAACGACTACGTCGCGGTGCGCGGGCAGGCGCAGCTCGCTGAAGACGCCTGGCGCCGCAACAGATGCCGGGAGACGCCGCCGGGTGCAGCTCCGGTGGCCTCAAGTCCGCAGCCGCCGGTGATCAAGCCCGCTCCGAGATCCGGCAGCGTCGCGCGCTGAGCCGGCACGAATGCATCAGCCTCAGGGCCGCCAGCGGTAGATCCAGTCCTGGCGTGCCAGCATGCGGTCCGGGCCAAGCGCACGGATCGCAAGATCGCGCGCCATCGCGAGCGGCCCGGTGAGATGATAGATGCGGCCCTGCTGCCGCGCGGTCCGCTGC
>NZ_LWIG01000004.1:48523-72086 GCF_002068095.1 Bradyrhizobium sacchari
GGTGATGCCCGCGGTGCTCTCGGCTGCCTCGAGGCTCAGAAGCTGCGCGAGCACGGCGGCATCCTCGATCGCCATGCCGGCGCCTTGCGCGGCGAAGGGCAGCATCGCATGCACGGCGTCGCCGAGCAGGGCGACCGGGCCTTTGCTCCAGGGGCAGCCGTCGGGCACGCCGAACAGCGCCCATTTCCGCCAGCCGTCGACCGCGGCGAGCATCATCCGCGCCTGCGCCGGCCAGCGCGGCGCGGCGAACGCGTCCATCACTTCGCGCGCATCGCCGGGCGTGCTCCAGCCCGGCCTGTTCCAGGTGCCCGGCAGCACCGCGACCACGTTGAGCTGGCGTCCGCCTGCGATCGGATAGGCGACGAGATGGGCGTTCGCCCCCATCCAGAGCTGCACCCGCCGGGCGGTATAGTCCTTCGGCAGCTGCGTGGCATCGAGCGTGCCGCGCCAGGCGATCAGCCCGGAGAAGGTTGGCTGCACCTCGGGAAACAGATGCTGGCGTACCGTCGACCAGATGCCGTCGGCGCCGATCAGCGCGCTGGCGAGATCGCTGCGGCGGATCGTGCCGCTGCGATGGACGACGGTCAGTCCCTTGGCGTGAGGCGCGACGTCCTCGAAGGTTGCCCCCAGCTTCAGGTCGATGTCGGGATGATCGGAGACCGCGCCGGCGAGCGCGGATTGCAGATCGGCACGGTGCACCACCCAATAGGGGGCGCCGGCGCGCGTGGAGGCGGCTTCGCCGAGCGGCATGCGCAGCAGCTCGCCACCGGCCCGCGCGCTCATGATCGAGACGGCCTCCGGGACGACGGCGCGCAGCTTGAGGCGCTCAGTGAGGCCGAGCTCGACCAGCACGCGGCTGGCATTGGGGGACAGCTGCAGGCCCGCGCCGACTTCCTCGAGGCGCTCGGCCTTTTCCAGCACGACGATGCGGAAGCCGCGGGCGGCCAGCGCAAGCGCGGCGGTCAGTCCACCGATGCCGGCCCCGGCGACGACAATCGTTCGGGAGAGCGCCACCCCTGACCGAAGGGCGCGGTCAGGCCACCTTGTCCTTCAGCACGCATTCCGGCGGACGGGCTTCGCCCGCCTTCAGGTCGGCGGCGAAGCGGTACAGCGTCGAGCAATAGGGGCAGATGATCTCGTTGTCGTTGCCGAGGTCGAGGAAGACATGCGGATGATCGAACGGAGGGTTGGCGCCCACGCACATGAACTCTTGCGAGCCGATCTCGATGACGGGGACACCGGCATCGTTATGGAAGTGCGGGACGACATGGTCGGACATCGTAGTTCATCCTGGAGTGGCAATGGCGGCAGACACAATCAAAAACTGACGCGGCATCTTTGAGGCGCCGCGGACCATACTGGCGGGTGGAGATGATTGCTAGTCCGGCGGAACCGAAAGCCCCACAATTGCCCCATGCTCATTTGCTCATGCAAATTCGACACAATCTTGCGGCCTGAGAGAAGCCCTTCTTTCGTCGGGGACGTTGTGTCGCAATTTTGGCATACTATGTCTGTGGACGCGCGCAATTTGAGACGAAAGACAAATCATCAGGCGCCCCCGATCCAGGACCGTCCGGGCTTTCCGCATGAAATGGCTGCGAATCACCACAGCGTTGACCGGCATAGCCGCTTGTAGCCTCCTGCTCGCGCAGGTAGCGCCGCAGGCCCGTGACGCCGGCGCGGTCCTCGCCGCCCAGGACGATCCGGCCGCGCTGTCCGAGCTCAGGCTCGATGCGCTGCTGCGGCAGAACGACCACCTGGTCCAGGACAACATCGAGGCCGCGCTCGCAGCCGGCGACGCCGATCTCGCCGACAGTTTCGTGGCGCTGGCGCGCGACCGCAACATCGCGCTTCCCGACGACCTTCTCAATCGCGTAAGCGATGCGGTCAAGACGGAGAACTCCACCGCGCAATTCGCAAAACGTTTTGCAACCGGTCTCGTCACCGGCAATGCCGATGACGTCGCGAGCCTGTCTGGAACTGTTGCCGGCGATCTCTTCGTGATCGGCGACGTCAGGGACGTCGTGCGCGAGGGCAAGCATCTGGCGATGGGCGAGGAGACCGACCGTCTGGTGCTGGGCCTTGCCACCGCTGGCCTTGCGGTGACGGCGGCCACCTACGTCTCCGTCGGCGGCGCAGCGCCAGTACGGGCCGGGCTGACGCTGGTGAAGGACGCGCGGAAGGTCGGACGGCTCGGAAAAGGGTTAGCCGCATGGGCCGGCCGTTCCGCACGCGAGATCGTGGACACCCCGGTGCTCCAGAACGCGGTTGCCAGGGGTTCCGTGTTCCGCCCGGGCGAAACCGTGAGCGCGATCAGGGCCGCATTCCGTGCCGAGAAGGCCGGTGCGCTGGTCCGGCTCGGCAAGGACGTCACGCGCGTGGCCGAGAAGACCGGCACGCGCGGCGCCATGGACACGCTGCGCATCGCCGAAGGCCCTAAGGACGTCGCACGCGCGGCGCGGCTGGCCGAGGCGCAAGGGAGCAAGACCCGCGCGATCATGAAGCTGCTCGGCCGCGGCGCGCTGTTGCTCATCGGCGGCGCATTCGATCTGGCGATGTGGCTTTTCGGCGCGGCCTTGTCGCTGCTCGGCCTGCTGTTCTCGATCAAGGCGACGACCGAACGCCTCACCCAGGCCTGGTGCGATCGCAGGAGGGCACGCCGGCTCCGCCGCGCCCAGATCGCGGCCGAAGCCGCTCTGGCGGATGCGGCGCTCACGGCCTGAAACGCGACGAGATTGAGGTCATTCGTCGTCGCTCTTTGGGCTATTGTTTGGGCATGATCTCAGCGCAAACGCGTTCCGCGTTTGTCGCGAGGAAAAACCGCTGCACACTTTTCCGGATCATGCTCTAAGATCGGTTGTCCCCCCTCAAGACCGCGGAACTGATGATGCCGAGCTTTCACAACGGCGCCGTTGAAATTGCCTATCTCGACGAAGGCGAGGGCGATCCGATCATCCTGGTGCACGGCTTTGCCTCGAGCAAGAACGTGAACTGGGTCTATCCGACCTGGGTCTCCGAGTTGCGCAAGAACGGCCGCCGGGTGATTGCGCTCGACAATCGCGGCCATGGCGACAGCGCCAAGCTCTACGAGCCCGCGCAATATTCGATTCCGACCATGGCCGGCGACGTGCTGGCGCTGATGGACCATCTCGCCATCCCGCAGGCCGATATCATGGGCTATTCGATGGGCGGGCGGATGACGGCCTGGCTCGGTCTCAACGAGCCGCAGCGCCTGCGTTCGGCGATCCTCGGCGGCATCGGCATCGGCGGCCTCATCGAGGGGACCGGCCCCGGCGAGAACGTGGCGAAGGCGCTGGAGGTGCCCTCGCTCGACGACGTCACCGATCCTGTCGGCCGCACCTTTCGCGCATTCGCCGATCAGACCCGGTCCGACCGCCGGGCGCTCGCCGCGTGCCTGCGCGGCACGCGCGATCTCATGACCAGGCAAGAGGCTGCGCGGATCGAGGTGCCTGTGCTGATCGCAGTCGGCTCCACCGACGACGTCGCGGGTTCCGCCGGTGCGCTCGGCGCCATCATCCCGGGTTCGGAAGTGCTGGACATTCCGAACCGCGATCACATGCGCGCGGTGGGCGACAAGGTCTACAAGACCGGCGTGCTCGATTTCCTCTCCCGCCGCGGCTGAGGCCCGTTGTCTGAGGCGATGAGGTTGTTGCCCAGCTGACCTGTCGCTAGAGCTCCATGCCAATCGAACCAAACCAGAGGGAACCGCCACTAACGATCGCAACTTGGAGGTATTCGACGTGAAGTGGCTCAAGTGCTACGCGATCGGCTTCGTTGTGGCGACCTTCGCGCTCACGGCAATGCAAAGCTATAGCCGGCCCGGCCAGGATCAACGTACGGCTGCTGTCATAGCGATGGCAGCGGTTTGGCCGATAACGGCCGCCGTCGTGCTCGGAGGCTCGATCGGGGAAGTCGCGAGTGACGGTTGGGACGCCGAAATCACTGCCGCGCGGCTCGAAAAACAAAACGCGACGTCCCGCCAATAGAGCGCGGGGCAGGAGCCCCGTCCAACACGCGTCGGCGCCGAGATCATGCTTGAACAAGCAACCCGGCGCAATGACGCTTCATCCCCTCTCATCGCGCTTTGGCATCATCGCCCAGCCGCCGCGCCAGCGCCATCAGCACCACGAAGGTCGCGACCCACACCATGCGCGCGCCGTAGCGGTCGTGCGGGCCGGAGATCACGGCGCAGATGAAGGCGTTGCCGAGCAGCGCCAGCGTCACGGTCGCCGCCAGCAGCGTCAGATCGTCGAGCCGGCGGTTTGCGAGCGCGCGCGCGAGCAGCGCGACCAGCGCCAGTATCGATGCCAGCGCGACGGGGACATGCAGCCAGTTGACGTAGTCGAAATCGACGCCCCAGTGCTGCTGCCGTGCAGCGCGCATCGGCGCGATCTGTGCAGGGATATAGCGCTCGATGATGCCATAGGTGTGCGGGATCCAGCCGCTTGTGCCTTCGCCGGTCGCCACATGCAGCAATTGCTGTCCCATCGCCCGCAGCGCCGCGCCGGCCTGCCAGGCCGGGTAGTCCGCGAGCGAATGCACGACGATGTAGCTCATCTCGTCGTTCATGCCTTCGAAACGGCCGAGCGTGTTGAACATGCTCTTGCCCCACAGGAACTCGTCGGCGGTCGCCGGCAATTGGTTGCGGTAGGGACAGAGCTTGAAGTTTTCGCGCGGGCAATGGTCGTTGAGGAAGCGCGAGACGATGCCGTCCTGCATCATGCGGCCGAAGGCAACGCCGTAGCCGCCGGGCGTCCAGGCCCATTTCCCCGACAGCGCGTGGTTCGCCGAAACCAGCATCACGGCGCCGGCGACGATGGTCATGCTCGCCTGCGCCAGCCCTGCCAGCGGAATCCTGCGGCCCACGAACGGTCGCGCCATCCAGCCGGCGATGCAGAGGCCGAGCAGCACGCCGAGCGTGGCGCTGTGGGTTGCAGCGGCAAAGGCGGTGAAGACGAACAGCGAGATCTTTTCCGGCGTTGACGTTCGTTGCCCGCCGACGACCAGCAGGAACAGCGACAGGATCGAGAGCCCGGCGAAGATGTCCGTGAGCAGCATGCTGGCGAGCCAGGGCAGCGCGGTCGACACGATCAGGAGCAGGCTGATCGCGACGAAGCGGGACGTCCGCATCAGGCCGAGCACGCGCAGGCTGAGCTGCAGCAGCCACAGCGCCGCCAGCGACTGGACGGCGAGATTGATCCAGAAGCCGAAGCTTTCGCCGTAGTGCAGGTAGAGGCCGAACACCGTGGATCGGCTGGGGACGAGATAGCCTTCGTACCAGCGCGCCAGGTAGCCGCCGGTATCCCATTGCAACAACGGATAGCCGTTCCAGAACGCGGGCGCGATCATCAGCAGGGGCAGAATGACGGCCGCCAGCCGCAGCCAAAGCGACCCCGCGGCGCCTGCGCGCAATTGATCGGTGGTGATGCTCAAAACCGCTCCGTCCTCGCCCGGACCATGCCCGCAATAAGGCTTGGGAGAGAATTCACCAATAGTTTGACGCCGCCCGGCTTGAATTTGGCAAAACCCTGACCACTTTGAGCCAACCTTGCCGCCTGGGGGCGCCAGAATAAATCTTTGTGTTTCAAGGCGTTGGCATGCTTTCGCGGGGCAAGGTGCTGTTCACTCTCAGGCAAGCCGGTCAGGACTTTGTCGTCTAGACTGTGCTATAGAGCCCGCAAAACAAGCCAATTCGAAAGAGCAAATCCCATGGCAGTGCATCAGGTCAATCCGGGAGGAAAGCTCGCCTCGCTCGATCCCATCTGGGACCGGATCCGGAGCGAAGCGGAGGACATCGTCCATCGCGAGCCCGAGCTTGCGACCTTCATCTACTCGACGGTGCTCCATCACAGCCGTCTCGAGGATTCGGTGATCCATCGTCTCGCCGACCGGCTCGATCACTCCGCGCTGTCGGGCGACCTCGTGCGTCAGACCTATGACGAGGCGCTGCGCGACGATCCCGATCTCGGCAACGCCTTCCGCGCTGATCTGGTCGCCGTCTACGACCGCGACCCCGCGACCTCGCGCTTCATCGATCCCTTGCTCTACTTCAAGGGCTTCCACGCGATCCAGACCCATCGCCTGGCGCACTGGCTCTATCTGAAGGGCCGCAAGGACTTTGCGTATTATCTGCAGAGCCGCGCCTCGGCGGTGTTCCAGACCGACATCAATCCGGCCGCGCGCATCGGCCGCGGCATCTTCCTCGATCACGCCACCGGGTTCGTCTGCGGCGAGACGGCTGTCATCGAGGACGACGTCTCGATCCTGCACGGCGTCACGCTCGGCGGCACCGGCAAGGAGAACGAGGACCGCCATCCCAAGATCCGCCATGGCGTGCTGATCGGCGCCGGCGCGAAGATCCTCGGCAACATCGAGATCGGCCATTGCGCGCGCATCGCCGCGGGCTCGGTCGTGGTCAAGCCCGTGCCGCACAACGTCACGGTCGCGGGCGTGCCCGCCAAGATCGTCGGCGAAGCCGGCTGCGCCGAGCCGTCGCGCACCATGGATCAGATGATCAATGCCATGGGGCTTTGAGACCGACTTTAGATTTGTGAAGGGCCGCATCTCCGGCCCTTGCCGTCCCCAAATTCTTTGGCAATTCATGCTGGCGGTTCGTCGCATCTCGTCCTAAAACCCGCCGACCAATTTCGATCGGAGACTTGCCGTGGACGTCAAAGAAGTCAGAAAGCTGGACGCGTATCTGAAGCGCGTATTCGGCAATCCCAAGATCCGCGTCGTGCCGCGGCCGAAGAAGGATGATTCCGCCGAGGTCTATATCGGCGAGGAATTCATCGGCGTGCTCTTCGTCGACGACGAGGATGATGATCGCTCGTTCCAGTTCCAGATGGCGATCCTCGAGGACGATCTCGTCGATCAGGAATAGTCTCTCCCCATCGTCGTTGCGAGCGAAGCGAAGCAATCCAGAGTCTTTCCGCTGAGGGGATTCCGGATTGCTTCGTTGCGCTCGCAATGACGAACGCTAGCGTTACGGCTCCATAACTCTATTCTTCGCAAGAATACGCAGCCGCGCCGTTGCGTCGGCGACCGTGATACCTTCTGCATCGACCAGTTCGGCTTGCACGACCATGTCGCGCTCTGTCTGCTCGATCATCCGCGCCCGCGCCGTGATGGGTCCCACCGCCGCAGGTTTCAGGAACCGCGTATCCAGACTCTTGGTGACCACGGTCAGATCGGGCGAGAGCGTTGCGAGCGCACAAACCCCCGTCGCGGAGTCCAGCATCGCCGCCAGGAATCCGCCCTGAACGGTCCCGTGCCTGTTGGTGAACGCGGGCTGCGCCTGAAATCGGATCAACGCTCGCCCGGCCTCGTCGAAGCCGAGCCATTCGCGTCCGAGCAATTGGGCGCCGGGTGGCAGATTCGCTGTCGCGTCGCTCACATCGGTCACCCAGCGCTTCCCTTGAAGGCGAGGGTACCAAGCAGTCGATCCGGCGCAAGGCCTGCCGGCGCTGATGCCATTGGCAACAATCCGTGAGTAGGGCGCGTCATCGTGCGCATCTAGAGTGGTGCGCCCCAAGATCCATTGTCTCGATATGCACGTAAGGTCTTTTGAAATTGCTCGCCTGAGCGAGGAGTCGGGTCTGTCGAAGACAATCGCCGCCCTTCAATTTGCATTTTGGGGCCCGCTGACAGGCTATGGCTCGGCCGCCGACTACGAGCAGTTTCTTTGCCGTGCGGCTCGTTCGCACCAACGAACCCACGAGCGCCTCCCGCCCCGCGGCCGTTTGTGGCCAAAGGGGGGCACATCGAGTTGCGAGGCCAGAAAGCCTGCCCTCGTTCACCACATTTAAACCTTAAGAATGTACGAACACTCCTCACCCACAGGGCGCAGGAACATGCGAACAGCCTTCGTACGGAAGCCACCCGTGGACTTCGGGCAATGAAGGCTTGGCAGACCAGTTGCATCGTGGCTGTTGTCGTATCCGTGGGATTTTATCTCGCCGCCGGTAACAGACCGGCCGCGACGGTGCCGGATGTCATGCCGGAAGCGGCAGCGAGCATGGCGGCTTCTGCGAACATTGTGACGCCTGCCTTGTACGCAGAGGCATCCGCCAGACTTGCGGCAGCGCTTCGGGCGGAAAGAGCAGAGCCTGGCTCGGTGACGTCGGCAGGTTCCGTGCCGTTGAGCACCGAAGCCGAGATCGTCGATGAACCCGTCGCGCCAAAATTGGCGTCGTTGGGACAGGATGTCGTCCAACCGCTACCGCCAGAACGCGATGCGTCCAACGATGCTCTGAAAGCGGCGTCGACGCAGGATTTCCGTTATCTGATCTACTACGTCTGGTCCGAACTGCCACCCGCCGAGAAACCGGCGGAGATCGTCCTGCGTGCGTTCAAGGACATTCCGGTCGGAACGCCGGCCGAAGAGATCAAGCGCGCTTCCGATGCGTTTGGTCTCGATTTCAATTTCATGATGGCGGTTGCCAAGATCGAATCCGGCTTCAACCCCAATCAACGCACCGGCTCGTATATCGGGCTGTTTCAGCTGAGCCAATATGAGTTCGGGAAGTTCGGTTTCGGGCAGATTCGCAGTCCGCGGGATAACGCCGTTGCGGCCGCCTACAAGATCATTACCGAAGGCGTCCAGTTCGGATGGATCACTCACCGGACGCCGGACATGAGCGATCTTTACCTGATCCATCAGCAGGGCTGGGAGGGCGCCGCTGAGCACATCAGCCGGCCGGCTCGCACCGCCTGGAAATCAATGTGCGCCACCAGCGAAGGCAAGGAGAAGGGTGAGAGGTGGTGCAAACGCGCGATTTGGGGCAATGCTCTTCCGGCCTTCAAGCGCACCTGGAAATCGGTGGACAACGTGACGTCAGAGGCGTTCGTCGGCATGTGGCGCGGCCGGGTCGCCGAATTCTACGCGAAATATGTGGCGACTGCTGCTGCAGCGGCAAGCCAATAACTTCGTGTATTCGACGCGCGCCGCAGCTTCGACCGCTTCTGCCGTCGGCGCTCCGGCTCATTTCCCATGCAGCGTCAGATAGAAGCGACTTTGGAGCCAGGACTACGCCGACGGGGCTCAGCGGCCGAGTCTCGACATGGCCGCCTTGCTTTCAGCCCGCGATTTGCGCTCGCATCTTGCCTCCCTCCATCGGTCGATGCATCGAAAGCATGGCGATCACCGACCGCTCACCGCCCTTGCGACGCGCTCTACTGCCTTTTGACCGTCCGGGTCGGACGGGGCCAATTCGGAGAACTTTCTGAAATCCGCCAACGCGCGTTGCGGATCGTTCTTCCGCTCCCATGAAATGCCGCGGTTATAGAAGGCTATCGCGTAGTTCGGATTGAGCCGTATCACCTGGTTCACATCTTCGATGGCGCGGTCGTATTCGCCCTTGGCGTTGTAGGCGGCTCCGCGGTTGTTGAAAGCTTCGAAGTGGCCCGGATCAAGCCGGATCGCCTGGTTGAAGTCCTCGATGGCGCGGTCGTATTCGCACTTGGCGTTGTAGGTGTTGCCGCGGTTGTTGAACGCGTTTGCGTAGTTCGGATCAAGCCGGATGGCCTGGTCATAATCCTCGATGGCGAGGTCGTATTGGCCTTTGCGCTTGTGGGCAATGCCGCGGTTGTAGAACATATCCGCGCGGTTCGGGTTGAGCCGGATTGCTTGGTTGAAGTCCTCGATGGCGCGGTCGTGTTCTCCTTCGGCGTCATAGGCGGTGCCGCGGTTATAGAACGCTTCTGCGTGGTTCGGTCTGAGCCGGATCGCCTGGTTGTAATCCTCGATGGCGTGGCCCCATTGGCCTTTGTTGCTATAGGCATTGCCGCGGTTGTTGAAGGCGTGTGCGTAGTTCGGATTGAGCCGGATCGATTGGTCGTAATCCTCGATGGCGCGGTCGTATTGGCCCTTATTAAAATAGGCGTTGCCGTGATTGAAGAACGCCAATGCGTAGTTCGGATCGAGCCCGATCGCTTGGCTGCAATCTGCAATGGCCTTGTCGCTATCGTGCTTTCCGTTCCACTCGGAGCAGCGATTGTTGAGAAGGGCGGCAAGCTGACGACCGCTGTATTGACCGGAATCGATCGCTCGTGTGCACGCGGCTATTGCCTCTTCGCCAGATGCCTTTCCACATGTATGAACATCGTCGGCCGCGGCTGGTGTCGCCCCCAGCCAGAAGGCTAGAGCCGCCAGGGCGGACAAGGCGACGGCCAGAGCCAGCAGCAGCACCCTCAACGTCGACATCGGAAAACCCCGGGACAATTTGCCCTGTTTGTCGTCATTCCCGCCCGTGAGGTTCAGGGCCGGCTGACGCCCCTCCGCTCACCCTGTCGGTCCGCGCAACCACATCGAAGGTTGATTGATCCGACCCGATTTCCCGATGATGGCATTATGCCCCTGTTTTGCCCGACGGAGCAACCAGATTTCGAAAAAGACGAAGTTGCTCAGTCGCCCGGCTACTGTGCATGGGGTTGTTTTCGATTTTTTTGTCCGGGAGGCTCCCGATGCCTGCAAGCCGGTCTTGCGGCGGGGCAGAATGGCCCCGCTCAGCTCTTCGGCCCGCGCAGCTGCGCCGTCAGCTTCTCCATCGCCTCCGCCACCTCGCGCCATTGCGACAACCAGCTGCGTGGAAAACGGAAGGTGAGATCGGCGCCACCGACGCGGCGCTCGGAGAGGCACATGCCGGGGGTCGCCGCATCGCGGGTGCAGCGCGCGGTCAGCGCGGGGCTTGTCGCGGAATAGAAATCCTCGCTGCCGTAGGGCGTGTCGGCGCGGAACGTCCGCACCGTCAGACCATCCTGGGGCTGGGTGGCGGCCTGATCGAGATAGCGCGGATAGATCGTGGTTGTTCGCTGCTCGGGCGAGAGCGCATCGTGGTGGGCCGCGATGGACAGGAAGATGCGGTCGATCGATTGCACCGTCGCTTCCACCGTGTCGGCGGTAACGTGCTTGGGCGCGCCGGGCGGCTCCAGCGAGGGATAGAGGAAGTCGAGATCGATACGTTCCTGCGGCCCAGAGTGGCGCTGGATCTTCATCCGGATCGCCGTCGTCGGCAGGTTGAACAACGTGCCGCCGACGCTCACCGGCAGCTTGTCCGGGGCGCTGGCGCCGCCGGCCCCCCAGGTCGGCCACAACAAATAGGCGACCAGCGCGACCGCCCCCAACGCGGCAGCGCCGCTAAGCACGATCGGGACGATGTGCGTCCAGGTGCGCGTCGTGGAGGACCTGAGGGGAGCTGCCGAAAACACCGTCATGAACGAGCGCGCGTAAAGACCTGAAGTCGGCCGATGGCCGACGAATCAACGGCGAATATGCCATGCGGCGGCGAATTCGCGCAGTCTTGCCGCCCGCGGGAAAGGGGGAGGGCCCTGCGCGGATTGGCCGGCGCTGTTAACCTTCTCTTAAGGATAATGTAGCGTTAACCGGCACGATTTGTCACAGGAGGGCTCCGGCGTTGCGTAAGTGCGGACAGTTTCCGATGACACCTGAAGCCCTCAATTCCTTCTTCGCGATCTGCATCGGTTTCGCGCTCGCCGGCGCCCTCGTGAACGGATACCAGGCGTTCGCGCAGCGGCCGGCCGGCTTCGGCCTCTTGCAGGACGGCGTGGCGCCGAAGACCTTCGCGGCGGTGCCGTTCCTGGTGTTCGCCGCGCCCTTCATCATCATGCGCAACACCCTGCGCGGCATGCGGGTGGAAAGCCGCCGTGTCGAGTTCGTGATGATGGCAACCGTCATCGCCGGCTTCTGGAGCATGATGAGCGGCACCTTCTTCCTGATGACCTTGCGCGCGGCCGGCGTCCTGGCCTGACGCTCGGCTTGCAGGCTGCGCGGCCCTTTGCGCCGGGGCCGTGGTTTCGCTATGGCTGGGTCAACCCGAAAGGAGACCTTGATGGCGATTTACGAGCTCGACGGGCAGGCGCCCGAACTTCCCGCCGACGGCAATTATTTCATCGCGGAGACCGCGACCGTGATCGGCCGCGTGCGCCTGAAGCCGGGGGCGAGCGTCTGGTTCGGCGCGGTGCTGCGCGGCGACAATGAGTGGATCGAAATTGGCGAGGGCGCCAACGTGCAGGACGGTTCGACCTGCCACACTGATCTCGGCTTTCCGCTTGTCATCGGCAACAACTGCACGGTCGGCCACAACGTCATCCTGCACGGCTGCACCATCGAGGAGGGCGCGCTGATCGGCATGGGCTCGATCGTTATGAACGGCGCGAAGATCGGCCGCAATAGCATCGTCGGCGCCGGTTCCGTCATCACCGAGAGCAAGGAGTTTGGCGAACGCTCGCTGATCATCGGCTCGCCCGCGCGCGTGATCCGCACCCTCGACGATGCGCAGGTGCAGAGGATGGGAAGCGCGGCCAGGTTCTACGTGGCCAACGGTCCGCGTTTCAAGAAAGGCCTGAAGCGGATCGGCTGAACTCAGCTTCCCTCGGATTCGCTCGCCTCGATCGCGCGTGCGACCTTCTCGTGGCCGGCCGCCCACAGCGCATGCTCGTCGCTGCCGTCGAGGTAAGGATTGGCTTCGGCCGGGATGCGTTCGCGCGCGGCGCGTTCGCCTTCTGCAAAGGGATCGCGATCGGTCATCGTGATTTCGCCTCCTCGCTTTCAAGTTGATGTGACGGCATTTGTTCCGGAACCGGGCTTCGCGGCAGCGGTTGACCGGCAAAGGGAGAATTGCCGATGGCAGCGTCAGCAAACGCTTCGATCAGGACCATGATGGTCATCCTCGCCTTCGCGGCGATGCCGGCCGTATCCTTCGCGCAAGCAACGGGCGGCTCTTCCGGATCGACCGGCAGTTCGTCGGGGCCGGCCGGAGGCGTCGCCAACGCGCCGGCGCCGCCGCCCGGCACAAACAGCCTGGGGACGGCTCAATCATCGGGCCCGGGCTCCGGTGTCACCACAGGCTCCGGTGCCGGCGGAGCCGCCGACGCCACCGTCAATTCCGAGAACCGGCAGCTCGACAAGAAGATGAAGAGCATCTGTCGCGGCTGCTGATGCTCGCGCGGAAGTGAGACAGCGTGGCTGTCCGAATTCGCCCGACAACGCTAGCTTGATCCCGCTTTGAAGCGTGGAGCGTGTCCACGCGGAGGATCGAGTGATGTTACGGAAGACGATGATGGCGGCGCTGGCCGTGGCGGCAATCGGGCTATCGGCGCCGCAGGCGGCCGAGGCGCGGGGTGGTTTCGGACATGGCGGCGGCTGGGGTCACGGTGGTGGCGGCTGGGGCCATGGCGGTCACGGCCATTGGCATGGCGGCGGGTTCTGGCCTGGCGTTGCCATCGGCGCGGGCCTCGCCGGCGCCGGCTACTACGGTGGCTATTACGGTTACGGCTACCCGTATTACGGCGATCCCTACTATTATGGCACCGGCTACGACGATGGTGGCTATGGCGGCTGTTACGTCGTGCGCAAGCGCGTGATGACGCCTTCGGGATGGCGATACCGCCGCGTCGACGTCTGCGAATAGGCGGGACGACGGGTGAGGCGGGAAGATCCGCCGGCCCACGAAAAAACAAGGCCGTTGACGCAGTATACCGTCAACGACCTTGCCAGCCCCGGATATTGAAATCGGCTCACGCCATCCGGTGACGGCCAGCATCGCGCGGAATCACACGGGCGAATGTGATCCAGTTCACAAGTGGAGAAATTAAAGCCGCCGGCGAAGGCTCTCAGCCGCGCGAGCGCTTGCGTGCGCTGGCATGGACGCGGTGACGCGCCGGTTTCCTGCGGGTAACCGAGGGCGTTTCGGCCTCGGTGGCCCGGGCGCTGGCGAAGGACTGGCGTAGACTGTCGATGGATTCGTTCAGGCTCGCCACCTGCTCCGACAGGCGCTTGGTATCGGACTGCTGGGCCGCGAGCAGCCGCTTCACCGTCTGTAGCTGGTCCTGCACGACCTGGAGCTGGTCGATCGATTCCTGCTGGGTCGCTTCCAGCCCTTTGGTCTTCTCGACCAGCTGCTCGGATGCCTGGGCGGTCCGGGCCTGGAGCTGCCGCGAGGCCACCACCCGGTCGGTCTCTGGCGCGGAGCCGGTATAGGCGCGCCAGATCGCGATCGACGTCACGCCGGCGATCAGCAGGAGAAGGGCGGCAGCCGTCAGCGCAATCGGCTGGGCGCCAAGGCGAAGCAGGGGGTTGGACGGTGTGTCCTCTGCGAGATCGATCATCGCTGACAAAACCCAAATTGAAACTTGGTGAGTGGCGAAGACCGGCTGCCTGGAACGGCAACCGGGATGTCCCGAAAGTGTTACTGTTCAGCAACAATTGGGACCAAAAAGAGGCTGGTGGCCAAAAAAGGTATGGACAAGGCTTGATTTCAACCTCTGGCCGTGAGGCCAGGTGGCAGAATTCAGGGCTGAAACGACGAAAACGGCCCGGAATAGCTCTTCGGCCGCGGCGCCGCGTAGGGCCCCAGCCGCGAGGTCTTCAGCCCCAGCCGCACCAGCGATTCCGCCAGCGTCACCGCAGCAGTGACGCCGTCGATCACGGGCAGGCCGTGGGTGGCGGCAAGCTCCGTGGCGAGATCGGCCATGCCGGCGCAGCCGAGCACGATGGTTTCGGCCCGGTCGTCACGGATGGCGGCGGTGATTTCCGCGGAGATCTTGCCGAGCGCGCCGGTGTTGCGCTCCTCCAGCGCGAGCACCGGGACCTCGGCGGCGCGGACCCGGGCGCAGCGCTCGGCAAGGCCGTACTTCTTCAGATTATGTTCGATCGGCACGATGGAGACGCCAAGCGTCGTCACCACGGCAAAGCGCGCCGCGATCAGGCTCGCCATGTGGAATCCGGCCTCGCCGATGCCGATCACCGGCGCTTTCGCCGCGGCACGTGCGGCATCGAGGCCGGTGTCGTCGAAGCAGGCGATGATGTGCGCGTCAGCACCGTCGCGATCGGCGTCACGGATGCAGCCGAGCATGCCGGGGACGGCGAAGGCCTCGTCGTAAAAGCCCTCGATCGAGACCGGGCCCATCGCGGGCTGGCGCGCATCGATGACGGTGTCGGGCAGGGCGATGCTGCGCGCCGCAGCGGCGATCTTCGCCGTCATCGACGCCGTGGTGTTGGGATTGACGACGTGAAGCCGCATCGCGATCAGACGAGCCCTTTGCCGGCGTCCGAGCCCTTGGCCGCCTGCCGCCTGTTGAGCACGTGGATGGTGCCGAGCGCAAGCGTGATCACCGTGAAGGAGACGGCCGAGATCACGGTGCCGAGCGCATAGATGTCGGGGTTGGTCACGGTGGTGGTGAGGCCCTGCAGATCGAGCGGCAATGTATTCACCGCGCCGATCGCCTGGCTGGAGCGGGCAAGCTCGTCCCAGGACAGTGTGAAGCCGAACAGG
The DNA here is from genome assembly GCF_002068095.1 of Bradyrhizobium sacchari. Lineage (GTDB taxonomy): Bacteria > Pseudomonadota > Alphaproteobacteria > Rhizobiales > Xanthobacteraceae > Bradyrhizobium > Bradyrhizobium sacchari. Next base: position 63,838 of record NZ_LWIG01000004.1, read on the forward strand.
CCGATGCCGATCACCGAGGGCAGGATGATCGGCAACACGACGTGACGGAAGGTCTGCCACGGCGTCGCGCCGAGATCACGCGCGGCCTCTTCCAACCGCGGGTCGAAGCGGTTGAAGATCGCGAACATGATGAGCAGGCCGAAGGGCAGCGTCCAGGTCAGGTGCGCGCCGAGCCCGGAGGTGAGCAGGCCCATCGAGGTCTCGAAATTCTCGTTCCAATGCGCCTTGATCAGATCGTCGATGATGCGGAATTCAAGCGAGATGCCGAGCGAGGTGATGATCGAGGGCACGATGAGACTGGCGATCGCCGAGTAGAACAGAATGCTTTGCGCCCTAAATTTCCTGCGGAAGGCCATGCCGGCGGCCACCGACAGCACCACAGTGACGATCATCACGATCACGCCGAGCAGCAGCGAGCGGCGGAAGGCCGCGCCGAGATCGACGATGCCGGTGCCTTGGAACAGCTTTGCGATCCAGAAGGTCGACACGCCGTTCATCGGGAAGGTGAGGCCGCCCTGCGGCCCCTGGAACGACAGCACGTAGATCGCGATCATCGGCCCGTAGAGAAACAGCACATAGGCCGCGAAGAAGATCGCGAGCACGTAGAAAGAGCGCGGGCGTCCTTCCTTCATGCTCTACAGCTCCTTCTTGATGTCGACGATGCGCGACATCATGGTGATGATCAGGAAGGTGATCGCGAGCAGGATCACGGCGTTGGCTGCGGCGGCGGGGAACTGCAGCGCGTTGACCCGCGTCTCGATGATCTTGCCGGCAGCCGCAATCTGCTGGCCGCCCATCACGCCGATGGTGATGAAGTCGCCCATCACGATGGTGATGACGAAGATCGAGCCGATCACGATGCCGGGCTTGGCCAGCGGAATGACGACGTTGACGAGGGTCTGGAAACCGGTGGCGCCGGCGTCATAGGCGGCCTCGATCAGCGACTTGTCGATGCGCACCATCGAATTGAAGATCGGTACCACCATGAAGAAGGTGAAGAGGTGGACGAGGGCCAGCACCACGGAGAATTCGGAGAACAGCAGCCATTCCAGCGGATGGTTGATCAAGCCGGTCTTGACCAGGCCGGAATTGACGAGGCCGTTGCGACCGAGCAGCGGAATCCAGGCGATCATGCGGATCACGTTGGAGGTCCAGAACGGGATCGTGCAGAGCAGTGACAATCCCATCTGCCAGGTTTTGGACTTGACATGGAAGGCGAGGAAATAGGCGACCCAGAAGCCGATGAAGAGGGTGATGGCCCAGACCATGAAGCAGAGCTTCAGCGTCATCAGATAGGTCTTGCCGATGGTGCAGAGCTCGGGAAGCTGAGCGATGCAGCCTTCGAACGTGTCGGTGTAGCCGCGGCCTGAGAAGGCCGGCAGCAACTGGTATTCGTTGTAGTCCCAGAAGGACACGATGACGACGAACACCAGCGGGATCAGGAAGAAGGCGAGGAACACCAGCATCATCGGCCCGGCCTGGAGCCAGGAGATGAAAGACGGCGACAGGCGCGTCGGCTTTGCCGCGCGCGCTGTGCCCGACCCCGGGATCAATCCCGGGGATGCCTGTTGCAGGATGTCCTCTGAGGTGTCCATCAATTTAGGCCGCGATGAACTCGTTCCACTTGCGGACCATGTAGTCGTTCTCGTCCATCACGGCGTTCCAGCAGGCAACGCCGCCCATGCGGTCCTCGTAGGAGCCGCCGTCGCGCACCGCGCCGGCCTTTTCCAGCAGCGAGCCGTCGGGCGCCTTGATGTCCTTCTCGGCCGGCTTGCCTTCCATCCAGTACGCCCACTCGTAGGGCTCCATGTGCGCCTTCGCGGTGGAGAGCACCGCGGAGTAGTAGCCTTGACGGTTGAGATAGGCGCCGGCATAGCCGGACAGGAACCAGTTCACGAACTCATAGGCCCATTCGAGCTTGGGACCCGAGACGCCCTTGGAGACACAGAAGCCGGACGCCCAGGAGCGGTAGCCTTCCTTCAGCGGCTGGAAGGTGCAGGGGATGCCCATCGAGCGCACCTTGGTGACCGCCGGCGACCACATCGACTGGATCACGGTTTCACCTGAAGCCATCAGGTTGACGCTCTCGTTGAAGTCCTTCCAGAAGGCGCGGAACTGACCGGCCTTCTTGGCCTCGGTCATCACCTTCATGGTGAGATCGATCTCTTCCTTGGTCATGTTGCCCTTGTCGGCGTATTTGTACTTGCCGGTGGCTTCCACGACCATCGCGGCATCCATGATGCCGATCGAGGGGATGTTGAGGATCGAGGCCTTGCCCTTGAATTCGGGATTGAGCAGCTCGGCCCAGGTGCTGATCGGACGCTTGATCAGATCGGGGCGAATGCCGAGCGTGTCGGCGTTGTAGACGGTCGGGATCAGCGTGACGAACTCGGTCGCCGACGTCGCGAACTTCTTGGAATCCTTGCCTTCGAGATAGAGCACCTTCCAGGGCGCGGTGCCCTGGCCGCCAATCTTCTTGCCGCCGGGCGTCTCGCCCTTGGTGAACACCGGCGTGATGTTGTCGAATTCCTTGATCTTCTTGGCGTCGAGGGCAAGGATGTTGCCGGAGGGGACCAGCTTCTTCAGCGAGAAATATTCGGTGTCCAGCACGTCGAAGGAGTTCGGCTGGGTCATCACGCGCTTGGTGACGTCGTCGGTGGTCGCAGTGATGTATTCGATCTTGATGCCGGTGTCCTTCAGGCACTGCTTGGAGATGTCGTCGCCCTCGTTCACGGCGGTGCCGAGATAGCGCAGCACCTTCGCATCGGCCGACTTCACATAGGGAAAGCCGGTGATGGCGCCGGAGCCGGCGGCAAGGCCGGCGAGGCTCGCGGTGCCCTTGAGCAGCGTGCGGCGGCTGACGCCCTTTGTCCCAGTGGTCTCGGTCATATCAGTCACTCCTCTGTTGCGCATTCCAGTGATCGATCGGCGCTATTGCAGGCGTTGCGCCCTGGCGGGATCCCAGGTCGCCAGCACGCGGTCGCCCGGACGGAACGGGTGAACGTCGAAGGTGGCTTCCGGAACGTGGGAGAACAGGGCGGTGCCGTCGTCGAGCGTGAGCGAGACGGCGATGTAGGAGCCCTGGTATTCGGTCTGGGTCAGCAGCGCCGGCGCGCCGAACGCGCCGTCGGCGAACGGCATGATGCCGAGCTGATCGGCGCGCACGGCGATGAGGTTGCCGGCGTCGCTGAGCACGTTGTGGCCGCCGATGAAGCGCGCCACGAATTCGGTGCGGGGATGATGGAAGATGTCGCGGGCGGTGCCCTGCTGCTCGATCTTGCCATGGTTCATCACCACGATGTGGTCGGCGAGCGCCATCGCCTCTTCCTGGCCGTGGGTGACCTGGATGAAGCTGATGCCGAGCTCGCGCTGCAGCCGCTTCAGTTCGCCCCGCATCTTGACCCGCAGGAACGGATCGAGCGCGGACAACGGCTCGTCGAGCAGCAGGATCTGCGGCTCGGTGATCAGCGCGCGGGCGAGCGCCACGCGCTGCTGCTGGCCGCCGGACAGCTGCGCCGGCAAGCGGCCTGCATAGGGGCTCATGGCCACGAGCTCCAGGAGTTCGCCGGCACGCTTGTGCCGTGCCGGCTTGTCGACCCCGCGCATTTTCAGGGCGAAGGCGACGTTGTCGAGAACGGAGAGATGCGGAAACAGCGCGTAGGACTGGAACATCATCGCCGTGCCGCGCTTGGCAGGCTCGAGGTCGGTGACGTTCTGCGCGCCAAGGATAATGTCACCCTCGCTGACCGCCTCGTGGCCCGCGATCATGCGCAAGGTCGAGGTCTTGCCGCAGCCGGATGGGCCGAGCAGGCAGCAATAGGTGCCGGCCGGGATCTTCAGATTGACGGTGTCGACTGCCAGCGTGGTGTCGTAGCGCTTGGTGACGGCGACCAGTTCGAGAGCGGCGGGAGTGGCCATGGTGTGTCCGAGCGGAGGGCGGTGCTGCCGCCTCTCTCCGCAAGGTCCGTGCCAACAGCCGTCGGTCGGCAAAATCCCAAAACTGTGCAGTGGAGTCAGATCGTTAGATCGAATCCGGGGCAATTGGGCCGCCCGCCGCTCGAGCAATCACCTGCACACAAAACGGGCGAGGATTGTATAAACTTTCGCCTGTGATTGGATACAGCTCGTCGACTAACATTCGAGGCCGAACGTTCGCCGATCGAGCCTTACACCCATGGCCGCCAAGACCCGCCAAAAACCCGATGCGCCGGACGCGAGCGATCGCGTCAGCCGTATCAGGGAAGGTGTGACCGCGGCGATCCTCGAACATCGTCTGCTGCCGGGCACGAAGCTCGGCGAGGACGAGATCGGTGATATCTACGGTGCGAGCCGTACGCTGGTGCGCACTGCACTGCAGCAGCTCGCGCATGAGGGCATCGTCAATATCGAGAAGAACCGCGGCGCCTTCGTCGCGCGCCCGACGCCCGGCGATGCCCGCGAGGTGTTCGAGGCCCGCCGCCTGATCGAGCCCACCATCGTGGACCACGCGATCGACGCGGGGTCGCCGGCCTGGCTCGATCGCCTCGAGCAACATCTTGCCGAGGAGCGCGAGGCGGAATTGCGTGGCGATGCGCGGGCCTCCGTCCGGCTGTCCGGCGAGTTTCATCGTCTCGTCGCCGAGATGAGTGGCCACAGCATCTATCTTGGTTTTCTCAAGGAGCTGATCGCGCGCTCCTCGCTCATCATCCTGCTCTACCGCCGTCACGATACGCCGGCCTGCGGCACGGATCATCACGCCGGTATCGTCGCAGCGATCCGCAAGCGCGACAAGCAGGCTGCGCGTGCCCAGATGCTCTCGCATCTGAACGAGATCGAAGCCGAGCTGTTCCTGAAGGATCCCGCGGCCGACGAGCTGCGGCTCGCCGACGTGCTGGGCGCCTGAGCGCCCCCGGACCCTGAGGTCACACGCGACCTCTTCCATTCATTTGCTTTGATTCAATTGCCGTCGGACGAGCCGAGCACTCATCGAGACAGATGGCAGAGTTGCATGTTCCCGTCAGGTTGCAAGTTGACGGGAGCCGAACGTCGGCGTCAACTCCGGCCAGACGTTGCGTGCCTGCCATCGCCCCTCGCGTAGCCTGAATCTGTGTGGAAGGCTGATATGTCGGGTTTGAGGATGTCGGCCAGGGTCTTCGCCATCGCGGCATTGCTTGCCGGCATTGCAATGGTGCTCGGCAGCTCGTCATCCGCACCGGCTCAGGACGCTGCGGTCCTGTTCCGGAATGTCCGGATCTTCGACGGCAGAGGCAGCGCGCTCTCGGCCCCATCCAGCGTCCTTGTCAGGAACGGAGTCATCGAGAAGATCTCGACCGCGGACATCACGATCACCGCTGAGGTCATCGACGGTGGTGGGCGTGTGCTGATGCCGGGGCTGATCGATGCGCATTGGCACGCGATGCTGGTGCGTCCGACGCCGATGGCCGCGCTCGCAGGCGACATCGGCTACAACAATCTTCTCGCCGCCAGCGAAGCAACTGCGACTCTGATGCGCGGCTTTACCACCATACGCGATATGGGCGGCCCGAGCTTCGGCCTCAAGCAGGCCATCGACGAGGACCTCGTCGCCGGCCCGCGCATCTATCCGTCCGGCGCCATCATCACCATCACCAGCGGTCACGGCGACTTCCGCCAGCTCTCCGATCTGCCGCGCACGATCGGCGGCATGCTGAGCCGCATGGAGCGGATTGGCGGCAGCATGGTCGCCGACAGTCCCGACGAGGTGCGCGTGCGCGCGCGCGAGCAGCTGATGCAGGGCGCATCGCAGGTCAAGCTCACGGCCGGCGGCGGCGTTGCCTCGCCCTTCAGTCCGCTCGACGTGTCCACCTTCACCGAGCCCGAGCTGCGCGCGGCGGTCGAGGCCGCCGACAATTGGGGCACTTACGTTGCCACGCATGCCTACACGCCGGTCGCGATCCAACGGTCGATCGTCGCCGGCGTCAGATGCATCGAGCATGGTCACCTCATGGACGAGGCGAGCGCGAAACTGATCGCGGAGAAGGGCATCTGGCTCAGCACACAGCCATTCCTCGATCTGTCCGGCGCCGCTACGCTCGGACCTGCGGAGCAGGACAAGATGCGGCAGGTGGTTGCCGGCACCGATCGCGTCTACGCGCTGGCGAAGAAGTATCGCATCAAGACCGCGTTCGGCACCGACGTGCTGTTCTCGAAGGCGCTGGCCGACAAGCAAGGCGCGATGCTGGCCGCGCTGACGCGCTGGTACACGCCGGCCGAAGCGCTGGCCATGGCAACGTCCGCGAACGCGGAGCTGCTGAGCCTGTCGGGCCTGCGCAACCCCTATCCCGGCAAGCTCGGCGTGGTGGAGGAGGGCGCGCTGGCCGATCTCCTGCTCGTCGAGGGCAATCCGCTCGACAACATCGCCCTCATCGAAGATCCCGCGAAGAATTTCGTCGTGATCATGAAGGGCGGCAAGATCTACAAGAACAGTCTGGCGCACTGACACGCAGCGCGTGGCGCGATCCGTCGAAATTGGAACGCTTCTAGCCGCGATCGTCGGGAACCGGCACCTTGCGCGGCGAACCCTTTGCAACTTCCGGAGCGGGGGCAGGCCGCGCGGGGCTTGTCACGAGAGGACTTGTCACAATTCCGGGGTCGTCGCCGGCGGCGTGACTTCTAAGCGTCTCCAGAACCAGGAAGAATTTCTCGGCCAGCATGAGTCAATCTCACTGACGCGTTCGTCTCGCATTGGAGAACGGCGAGAGTCGCTATTGAATTGCATCACTTACTGCGTTTTACGGCAACCCAATTCGCGATGTCTTGCCGAATTGTGACAAAGCCTTGCCGGATCCTGTGCTCCACACGTGATGTGGACGATCGTGCACTGCTGCGCAACGTTACTGTTCATCGCGGAGCGCTCCGGCTATATGCTGTTGCTCTGTCATCGAACTGTCATGTTACCGCAAATGCTCAAATCAGACGCAACGCCGGCCCGCAGGACTCCCGGCGCGCTGGATGGGAATCTCGACCCGAAAGACCGCAAGAAGACGCAAGTCGTCGCCGGGTTCCTCAGGCAAATTGAAACGGCCGGGCCCGGCTTGAAAGCTGCGATCGTCGAGAGCGCTGTGATCGATCAGACGCCATCGCAGATGACGACACGGTCCGAGCCGAACCTCGCCGCGCGTCCCGCCGGTGAAATCGAGCTCAAGCTTCTCGTCGATGCCGATCGCATGGCCGATTTCATCACTGCACCGGTCATCGCGGCGAACGCCCGCAACAAGGGCACGCGCAAGCATCTGAAATCCATCTACTACGATACGCCGGAGCGGACGCTTCGTCGCGCCGGCTTGAGCTTGCGCGTGCGCCAGAGCGGCGCGCGCTTCGTGCAGACGGTGAAGACCGACGCCGCCGACGATCCGCTGCGCCGCGGCGAATGGGAAGCGAGCGTGCCATCGCTTGCGCCCGATCTCGCTTTGGCGATGCCGTTCATTCCGGAGAAGCTTCGCGCTCAGCTCGATACGCAGCCGCTCGAAGCGGTCTTTACGGCCGACGTCCATCGTCACGCGCGGATGATCGACCTGCCGACCGGGACGGTCGAGATCGCCTTCGACCAGGGCGAGCTGACGGCCGGCGACCGGTCGCTGCCGGTGAGCGAGATCGAGCTGGAGCTCAAGAGCGGCAGCGCGAGCACGATTTACGAGATCGCTCTGCGGCTTGCGGAGCACGGAGCGGTGAAGCCGTCCATCCGCAGCAAGTCCGCGCGCGGTTTTGACCTCGCCGCCGACACAGCGCCTCCCGCGGTCCGGCCGCGCAAGCTTCGCCTCGATCCCTCCGTCACGCTCGACGAGGCCTTCGCCACGATCCTGCGCTCGTGCTTCCTTCATCTGCTACTGTCCTTGCCGGCGGCCCAGGACGGCCGCAATCCGGAGGGCGTGCATCAGCTGCGCGTCTCGCTGCGCCGATTGCGATCGGCGCTCGACCTGATGCGATCGGCCGGCGCGCTCTCCAATCTCGATGCGCTGCGCTCGGAAGCCAAATGGCTGGCGCAGGACCTGTCCGCCGCGCGCGACTGGGACGTGTTCCAGCTCGACACCTTGCCGGCGATCGCAAGAGCCTGTCCCTCGGTCGCGGGCTTCGATGCGCTGCGGCGGGCCGCCGCGCAGCGTCAGTCGGAGGCCTATCGCAAGGCCCACGATGCGCTTGATGATCGCCGCTGCGCCGTCTTCCTGATCAGTCTCGGCGGCTGGATCGAGACGCGCGGCTGGCGCAACGACGTCGCGGCGGAAGATCTCGGC
>NZ_LWIG01000004.1:72104-82997 GCF_002068095.1 Bradyrhizobium sacchari
CCTGTCGGAGCAGCATGCAAAAGTGCTCAAGCGCGGCCGCCGTTTCAAGTCGCTCACGGTCGACGAGGTGCACCGGGTTCGGCTCGCGGCCAAGCGCCTGCGCTATCTCGGCGAGTTCCTGCTGCCGCTGTTTGCCGATCGCAAGTCCACGCGAAAATTCGCCCGCAGGCTCGCAGGCCTGCAGGAGGAGCTCGGCGCCTTCAACGACATGGCGGTGACGGCCTCGTTGCTCGACGGGCTCGGTTCTGACGATCGCGACAGCGCGATTGCGGCGGCCGCAATCGCCGGCTGGCAGGCGCGCGCATCGATCGGCGTGCAGCAGTCCTTGCAGGATGGCTGGCGGGACTTCACCGCCGCGCGCGTGCCGTGGTCGTCACAGGGCTGATCGCATGCCCCAAAAAGTTGCGGCCAGCCATTGGGGGATGGCTGGCCGCGCGCGAACCGGTCTGGGACGGGGAGGGGTGGGGATGTGACCGGGCCGCGTAACCTGTTGTCTCGTTCCTACTGATCTCTCGCGCTGGCGGTGGAGACCGCCGGCTTGGTATCGCCGAGCGAGACCCAGACATTGGGATCGCTCTGCGACTGGCGCTTGACGAAGCGGTAGCCGGTCTCCGTCCAGGCCACGACGTTCTCGTTCTGATTGTCGAGAACGAACTCGCCCTTGTCGGTCTTCACGGTCAGAACCGCGTGCCCTTCGCCCTTCTTGTCGCGCACCACGGTGATGAGCAGGGCCTCGCGGGGCCAGCCGGCATCCATAAGCATCTTGCGCTTCAACAGCACATAGTCTTCACAGTCGCCGTAACCGTCCGACGGCAGCGACCACTTCTCGATTACGCCCCAGTGCTCCTGGTCGGTCAAAGGCTTGACGGTCTCGTTGACCCAGCGATTGACCTTGACGAGATCGCGCCACGCGGTCTGCGACATCACGATGTCGCGCGGCTGCGTCGGCCCGCCCTGGCACTGCGCGGCATTGTCCGCACAGAATTCGACCCAGCCGATCGGCGCACGCGTGGTGTCGCCGAGGCTCGCGTAGAGCAGACGGCCTTCGCCGGCCTGCGCTGCCGCGCTGATCCCGAAGAGCATGGCGGCGATCGCCAGACCCTTCCCCTGTCCCCTGAAATCAAACATTGCGGCCCCCGTTTCTTGTTGGGACCACATTTCGCACGGAGCTTTTGAGTTGCCGCTAAGTCAGCCAAGTCAAGTCGAGACGAATACAAGTAAAAGGCGCGGCGAATTCGATCTATACTTGAATAAAATTCGCATAAAATTTGAAATGACTGCAATTGATTCGAATTTTATGGATTAACGCGGAAACGCTGGCGGAACCGTCTTTTGCGCGCACGCGGACGGCCTGCGTTAACCCGCGCCGGGCCGTGGCCAGGCACGAAAAAGGCGGCGTCCGCATTGCGGAGGCCGCCTTCAGGGCTGGAAAAACAGTGGTTTTGGCGCGGTTTCGCTTTACCGTGCGGTAACGCTCTCTTCGAGTGTCTCGGCTGGCTGCTCGTGCATGAACTCCAGCGCGAAGCCATCCTCGAGGTTTCGGACCACGCGGCCCTGGACGCGGCCGAGCAGGACGATCGATTTCAGCGGCGGGCGGTTCTCGGCGGCAATGGCCGCGCCTGAGAGCGACAGGTCGATGATGCGGCAGGTCATCTTGGTGCCGTCCTCGAGCGTCAGCACCGCGATCGGGTTGCGCGGCACGATACGGTCGTGGCGGCGATCCTCCGGCAGGTTGAGGATGTCGCGGTTGGCGAGCCAGGTCAGCTGTGCCGCGAGCTTGTCGCGCTTTCTGGGCGTCGCGCCGATCGTCATGGCAAAGCCATTGTCGATGATGCGGGTGATCTTGCCCTCGACGCGGCCGATATGGTCGAGATAGGCAACCACGCGGTCGCCGACATTGCCGATGCCGGGGGCGAGCAAGGCGAGGCCGCCCGGCGACATGTTGATCACCTGGCAGGGGAATTCCCGGCGGTCCGGCAGCATGTAGCGGCCGAGCAGGTGCACCTTGACCCGCTGGAAACGCCGACGCTCCTCGGCGGCCGGAAGAAATTTTTTGTTCGCCAACGCCATTTTCAACACCCGACCCCCCGCCCGGGCGGAGTCCGGCACGACCCTAAGGTGCACAAGGTTAATGCCGCGTTAGGATCGGGCGCGTCGATCATGGACAGAGACAATGCGCTCGAAATGCCACATCCCGGGGCGGGCGTGACCGGTCAGGCCGTCCGTGCCCCCCGCCGATGCAGCAGGACCAGCAGGGCCAGCAGCACCGCGGCCGACAGCCCGAGCGACCAGTGGATGCCGATCGCCGCGCCGAACACGCCGACCGTGATGCCGCTGAAGGCCCGCATCCCGAGCCCGGCCATATTATAAAGGCCGACGACACGGCCGCGGATGTCGTGCGGCGCGTTGAGCTGAACCAGGGCCTGCGCCATGGTGTTGAACGACAGCTCGAAGAAGCCCGCGAAGAACAGCAGCACGATCGCGACGGGATAGATCCGCACCGCGGCGAAGCCGAGCAGCGCCACGCTCCAGAGCATCGCGAGCGTGATCGCGGTGCGCGGCGTGCCCTTGAGGCGTCCCCATGACTCCAGCGCAATGCCGGCGAGCAGCGCGCCGGCCGCATCCGCCGCGAGCAGCACGCTGTAGGAGACGCCGGGATCGCCATGGCCGAGATCGCCGGCGAAGCCCGGCATCTGGGCATGATAGGCGTTGCCGATCATGAAGGAGGTGAGGCCGGCGAGCCACGTCATCGCCGTCAGCACAGGCTGCTTGCCGATGGCGCGGATGGTGAGCACGATGTCGGCGAAGCCGCGCACGGCGAAACGTCGCGCTGCCAGGCTCTTGTCCCGCACCGGCGCCCAGAACAGCCACAGCAGCATCGGCAGATAGAACAGCGTGTTGAAGATGATGCCGTGCGAGGGGCCGAGCGTCAGCATGATGACGCCACCAACAGCCGGGCCGACCAGGATGCCGAGATAGCGCGCCATCGCGTTCAGCCGGACCGCGCTCGGCAAATCGGCCGGTCCGACGAGGTCGTAGAGCAAGAGCTGGTTCGGCGTCTGCCACAGCACGCCGGCGCAGCCATGGATCACCAGCAGCAGCATCGCGTGCCACATCTCAATCGTATCGGTGAGGAAGAAGAAGCCCCATCCGGCGGAAGCGACAATGAACAGCAGCATGCCGCACTGGATGATGCGGCGCGGATCGAACCGGTCGGCGAGCCCGCCGACCGCGACCGAGAACAGGAGGAACGGCAGCCAGTGCGACAGCACGGCAAAACCACCCAACGTCGGCGAGTGGAATTTCTGGAACACCACCCAATAGCTGATCACGTGCTCGATATTGTCGGCCATCATCGCCAGCACATAGGCCGTGAACTGGAGCCGATACGGCACGGACTTCATCGCCGCGAACGAGCCGGACGCGACCACGGGATTTTGGGGGAGGGGATTCAAGCGGGCACCTGGGGTGGGACTTCAACAGTCCGTACACGGTCGCAGGTGGATGCTCAAGACACTTGGGTGTGCTCGAACATCAGCCATACAGCGCCGCCACGACCACCACCGCGGCGGTGGTTGTCGTAAGCGGCGTAGCCCGAGCGCAGCGATATCCGGGACCACTGTCTCCCTCGCTTCGCTCATGTGGGCAACTGCATCTTGGCACGAGCGCGCATCTCACATACGCTTTCTCATCAGCCCGCACCATCAATCATAACAGACGGGCAGCGAGGACATACCCATGGAGCAAATCCGCGTCTGCACCCACGCAGGACCGGGCTCGGAGCCCGTCATCCGCACCGTGCCGTGGCCGAAGGTTGGCCGCAAGGCGGCGCTGATCAAGGTCGGCGCCTGCGGGGTCTGCGGCACCGATCTGCACATCCTCAAAGGACACTGGCCGAAGCCGCTGCCCTGGCCGTTCACGCTCGGCCATGAGCTCGGCGGCGTCATCGTCGAATGCGGCGAGGAATTTTCCGAGGACTTCTTGAGCAAGCCGCTTGGCGTTGGCTCGAAGGTGATGATTCCGCCGCTGATGCCGTGCGGGCGCTGCTACTACTGCATCCATTATCCGCAGACGGCGAACAAGTGCCTGACGCCGGTCTATTACGGCCGCTATCTCGGCTTCGACAAGGCGCCGCACATGTGGGGCGGCTGGGCCGAATATGTCTATGTCGATCTCGAGATGCTGCCGGGCACCAAGATCTACAAGCTGCCCGACGACATGTCGCTGCGCCTCGGCGCGCTGTCCGAGCCGTTGACGTCCTGCATCCGGGCCTTCAATCGCGCCACCCGCGCGGGCGGTTTCAGTTGGGGCGATACCGTGGTGATCCAGGGCTCGGGTCCGATCGGCATTCTCGCGGTCGCCGCCGCCAGGGAGATGGGGGCAGGGCGCGTGATCTGCGTCGGCGCGCCAGAGGAGCCGCGGCTCAAGCTGGCACGCGAGTTCGGTGCGGAGGCGACCGTCAACATCGAGGCGCTCAAGTCACCTCAGGAGCGCATCGCGCGCGTGCGCGATATTGTCGGCGGCTTCGGCGCCGACCTCGTGATGGATTGCTCGGGTCATCCGACCGCCGGCCCCGAAGGCATCGAGATGCTGCGCGATGGCGGCACCTATGTCGAGATGGGCCAGTTCACCGACGCCGGCTCGATCGACACGTCATGGCATCGCATCTGCACCAAGGATCTCAACGTGCTCGGATCCTGGGGCTTTACCGGCAACGATCTGCCGCTCGGCGTCGACATGCTCTACCGCACGCGTGACAAATATCCCTGGCTGAAGATGCAGACGATCTATCCGTTCACGGAAGCGGGCGTCGCGCAGGCGGTGAAGGATGCGATGGCGATGAAGACGGTGAAGTCGACCATCGTGCCGTGGCCGGAATTGGTGGAGTGAGGGCGTGTAGCTCGGATGGAGCGCAGCGTAATCCGGGATTCTCGCGCGTGATTTCCCGTATTCCGCTACGCTCCCTACGGGCTACGCGCCGCAGTTTGCGATGAAGGACGAGATGACAAGCGAGCAGACGACCGCCCCCAACCGCCGTTCCCCCTTCCGCGCCATCCGCGCGATCGACTACACCGTGATCTTCGTGCGCGACATGGCCGCGATGTGCCGCTTCTATGAGGACGTGCTCGCCTTATCCCGGTTGCGCGAGCTCTCGCCGAACTGGATCGAGTACGGCATCGGGCCCAACACGCTGGCCTTGGCGCGGCCAGGCCGAACCGCGAATGACGCGCCGACACCGGAGGGCAGCGCCTCGCTGCAACTGGCCTTCAAGGTCTCCGCGGACGAGGTTGATCAATGCGCCGGCGAGCTCGTGCGGCAGGGCGTGGCGCTGCTCTCGCCGCCGACCAACCAGTCGTTCGGACATCGCACACTCTTTTTCCGCGATCCTGACGGCAATCTTCTGGAGGTCTATGCTGAGATCTGACGTGCAGCGCCGCTGCCGCCCAAAAGGTTCCACGGTGAATCCACGAGTTATTCACACCCGGGTGAAACCTAGGCCCGGGTTTCGGCTTCAGTTCGCTGGAGAGGTATTTTGAAGCGAATCCTGAAACCCGTCACTTACGTCCTGGCTGCGATCTACTTCCTGGTGGATGCGGTATTCATGGCCGTGGCAAGACCCGTCGCACGTTGGATCGGGCGGCATTTCGAATTCAGGCGATTGCGCGGCTGGATCAGATCGCTGCCGCCATATCCCTCGCTCGCCCTGTTCTCCGTACCCGTCATCATTCTGGAGCCGATCAAGCCCTTGGCAGCCTACCTCGCTGCGACCGGCCAGTTCGTCAGCGGCGCGGCGACATTCATCGTCGGCGAATTGCTCAAGTTGGTGCTGGTCGAGCGCCTGTTTCATCTCACGCGCGACAAGTTGATGCGAATTCCTGCTTTTGCCTGGGCGTACGGAAAATACGTCGCGGCGAGGGCGTGGCTGCAGGCGACCGAAGCCTGGCGCGCCATCCGGGCCCTGGCTCGCGCCGCCAAGAACACTGTTGCGCGCGCAAAAGCCAAGCTGGTCGGTCGCTTCAGCAAGCTGGCCGCCTCCAGGATTAGGCCGCGCCAGACCCGTTGACCCCTATGCGAGCTTGCGCGCCGCCGCGGTCGCCTTGTCTCCCGTATTCGGCGTGCCGGTCGGCTCGATCAGCATGAGATGAACTTCCTCGCGTGCCACCGGGCGATGCTCGACGCCTTTGGGCACGACATAAAGTTCGCCCGGACCGAGGCTCACCGTGCGATCGCGCAGTTCGATGTCCAGATTGCCTTTCAGGACCAGAAAGAAATCATCGGTGTCGTCGTGCTTGTGCCAGGTGAACTCGCCCTTCACCTTCACCACCATCACATCGCATTCGTTGAAGGTCGTGATCGTGCGCGGCGACCAGTAATCCCCGAAGGTCGCGAGCTTGTCGGTAAGCGATATGCTGTCGGCCATGTTTCACCCATTGCTTTCGCGTGAGGCACGATTTGGGGGTGAATGGCCGGTGCGGCAAGCGTTCTATCCGCCCCGACGCGCCTGTGCGGCGCGGCGTGGCGCAATGTCCGCCGGGATTTCGCCGAGGGTGAGGACCGTCATCTCATTTTCACGCAGTCTGGTGACATAGACGGCGGGCAGCTCCGTTTCCGCATCGCCGACGTCACGCGGTCATTCCCGGCGGTGCCTCCACGTCGTCATTGCGAGCGCAGCGAAGCAATCCAGAGTCCCTCCGCGGAATGATTCTGGATTGCTTCGCTGCGCTCGCAATGACGGAGTGTATGGCAGCGGAATCCACCTCTCTGGTGTCCCGGGCGCGCTGCAAGGGGGACAGCGTCAGATCCGGTTGCACCCAAGGTTAATGGAGGTCGCCGCAAAAATCCCCTGCAACCTTCAGGCGCGGTTCTCTCTGGAAAGCCATGCATCACAGGCATGGTGATTTCCGCGCGCTTGGCGTAAAGAGCGCCCAGATCAAATCGCCAGCGTGCGGCCGGGCCGTTTGCCGCGCATGCCAGCTCAGGTCCGCCGGATCACCATTTGCGCGCCTGAATTAACCAAGGTTCCCCATCCCGTGTCTCTTCCGGCCCTGACCCCGCCGCTCGCCCGAGCTTTGGCCGAGCGGAACTATGATTCACTGACCCCCGTCCAGCTCGCGGTGCTCGCGCACGAAGCCGCAGGCCGCGACCTTTTGGTCTCGGCCCAGACCGGCTCCGGCAAGACTGTCGCCTATGGATTGGCGATCGCCAAAAATCTTCTCGATGATGCCGAGCAGTTCGAGCAGGCCGGTGCGCCGCTCGCCTTGATCGTCGCGCCGACCCGCGAGCTCGCGCTTCAGGTTCAGCGTGAGCTTGCGTGGCTCTACGGGCATGCAGGCGGGCGTGTCGTCTCCTGTGTCGGCGGGATGGATCCGCGGCGCGAGCAGCGCGAATTGGCCGCCGGCGCGCACATCGTGGTCGGAACGCCCGGTCGTCTCTGCGATCATTTGCGGCGCGGCCGCCTCGATATCTCCGAACTCGCCGCCGTCGTGCTCGACGAGGCCGACGAGATGCTCAATCTCGGCTTTCGCGAGGACATGGAATTCATCCTCGAGACCACGCCGGAGACGCGCCGCACCCTGCTGTTCTCGGCGACGTTCCCGCGCGGCATCGTTGCGCTCGCGCGGCAATATCAGCGCGACGCCTTCCGGATCGAGGTCGCCGGTGACGAGGGCGGTCACGCCGATATCGAGTATCGCGCGATCCGCATCGCGCCCGCCGACGTCGAGCACGCCGTCGTCAACGTGCTCCGCTTCTACGAGGCGCCGAGCGCACTGGTGTTCTGCAGCACGCGCGACGCCGTCCGGCATTTGCAGGCGGCGCTGCTGGAGCGCGGCTTTGCCGTCGTCGCGCTGTCGGGCGAATTGACGCAGAACGAGCGGACCCTCGCGCTGCAGTCACTGCGCGACGGACGCGCCCGCGTCTGTGTCGCGACCGACGTTGCCGCCCGCGGCATCGATCTGCCGAGCCTCGATCTCGTCATCCACGCCGACCTGCCCAACGACGCCGAGGTGATGCAGCACCGCTCGGGACGCACCGGGCGCGCGGGCCGAAAGGGGACCAGCGTCCTCTTGGTGCCGCCCGCGCGGCGGCGGCGCGCGGAACTGTTGCTGAACCTCTCGGGCATCGACGCGGACTGGGGCACGGCGCCGCAGGCGGATGAAATCCGCAAGCTCGATCACGAGCGCATGAAGGACGTGCTGTTCACCGAGGAGACGACGGCCGACGATCTGACGCTGGCGCAGGCCTTGCTCGCCGAGCGGTCGGCCGAGGACATCGCCGCGGCGCTGGCGCGGCTTTATCGTGCGCGGCTGCCATCGCCGGAAGACATCATCGATCCCGGCGAACGCAGCGGCCGGCCGCGCGATGATCGCGGCCGCGACAGGTTTGAAGGCGGTGATGATCGTCCCGCCAAGCCTCGGTCAAAATCCGGGAAGGCGTCGAAGCACACCATGGCGGAGGGCAGCGTCTGGTTCCGCGCCGCGATCGGCCGGCGCAAGAATGCAGAGGCGCGCTGGCTGCTGCCGATGATCTGCCGCCGCGGCGGCATCGACAAGCGCGACATCGGCGCCATCAAGATCATGGACACCACCACCGAGTTCGAGATCTCCGAGCGGGTCGCGGAGTCCTTTGCCGCGAAGATCAAGCGCCCCGACAAGGAGGACAGCATCCGCATCGAGCCGATGGTGGATGCGCCCCAGCTTCAGGCGCCTTCGGAAGAGCGTTCACGGCCGCCGCGGCGCGAGAGCAGTCACAGTGAACATCATGAACGGCGCGACGATCGCCCGCGCGATACGGAATTCAAGCCGCGCGGCAAGGTGTTCGGCGAGCGGGGGCCGAAATTCGGCGATGCTCCGTCGTTCGGGAAGAAAAAGAAGCACAAGAACAGGCCGGGCCATGCAGAGTCGCCCTCGGTCACGCCATGGCCGGTGAAGGGCCCGGCCGGAAAGAAGACGAAGAAGAAGCGCCGCGGCTGAGTGGAGGCGCTACGTCGCGGCGAGCTCGCGGAGCATGTAGGTGGCGCTTTCGCCGTAGGATGCGAGTTTTGCGCGCAATTCCGCATCCGCCGTGACGGGCCGAAAGCCGAGCCGTTGCCACAGCGGCTGCGTGGCGTAGACCGAGACCAGGGCGAGGGCGGCGATGCCCGATGCGCGCGCGAGTTCCTCCATCGCTGCGACATAGGCACGCGCTGCGCCACCGCGATGATCCGGCAGCACGGCGACGTCGTGCACGTAGAGGCAATCCGCATCGTCGGGCAATCGTTCCAGGAAGCCGTCGAGCGGCGGGATCTGGTGCTGCTTCCAGGGATGTGCGAGTCCGTAGCCGGCGATCACATCATCCGCGACGAGCGCACGGCAGCCGTCGGGGAAGATCCGCATCTTCTCCGCGAACACCTCCGGACGTTCCGGAAGGTCGGGATG
Organism: Bradyrhizobium sacchari; assembly: GCF_002068095.1. Taxonomy (GTDB): domain Bacteria; phylum Pseudomonadota; class Alphaproteobacteria; order Rhizobiales; family Xanthobacteraceae; genus Bradyrhizobium; species Bradyrhizobium sacchari. The sequence continues at coordinate 81,521 of NZ_LWIG01000004.1, forward strand.
GATGCGCGCCGCGATCGCGCTGATCGCGGCCAGGTCGGAGGCGCGCGCGTCACGCCAATGCGGCTCGCTCATATTGATCCTGTCTTTCCGTTTCTCTCATTCCAGTTTATTCCGCTGCTAGGGGGCGCGCAGCGAAAATATCTTTGCCGCTTCCGCAGGAATACGGCGTCTCGCGCGGCGTCCTACCCATGCAAGCCAATTGCATGACAGGAGACACCATGACGTCCTCGATCCGCCTCGCGCTCACGCTCGCCGTCTCGCTCGCGATCGCTCCCGTAGCGCTCGCCGCGCCGCCAACCAAGACCGGCAAGACCGACAAGGGCAACGTGCTCACCGACGCCAAGGGCATGACGCTCTACACCTTCGACAAGGATACGGACGGCAAATCGGCCTGCAACGGTCCTTGCGCGACGAACTGGCCGGTGCTGAAGGCCGAGGCCAACGACGCCCCTGGCGACGGCTACACCATCATCACGCGCGACGACGGCTCCAGGCAATGGGCCTACAAGGGCAAGCCGCTCTACACCTTCGCCAAGGACCAGAAGCCCGGCGACATCACGGGCGACGGCTTCTTGAACGGTGCCTGGCATCTGGCGATGCCCTAACGGGTCGCGCACGGTGCGCCGCCTTACGGAGACAGGCGCACCGGGCCGCAGGCCGCAGCGGCGCGGGAAAGGCGCAAATCCCGCAGGAAAAATCATGTCGCAAGCGCGATCATCCGCCTCGCAGCAGGGGCGCTCCCGCGCTCATCTCAAGTTGGCGCATGCGAACGCGACAACTTCAATGATGCAAAGCGCGGTCTGCGCCGCTTCGCCGCATCAACTGAACAAATTCCCGCTGAGAGTCTGAAAGCGAACCGAACCGGCCTCTGTCTTCGGTCATAGTCGGTTTTGCAAGGGGGCGGGGGCGGTTATCCGCAGCAACATTCCACCGCAGTGAAAGTAGCAGTATTGGTGTCCTGGTGTGGCACGCACCTCGGCGCCTCGGGGAGTCTTCAATCCGTTATCTAGTTTCGCTTGAAAGGATGAAAGCCCGTGAGTGATGCCAATGTGAAAGTCGAGACGAACGCTGCTCCGCAAGACGTGGGGGCCAATGGAAGTGCGAAGCTCCAGTTCGACGTACCGTTCTTCAACATGCAGACGATGTTCGGCAGTTTCGCCGAGCAGGGCGCCACGCGGGCCCAGGCAAATTTTGCGAAGGTGAGGGCGACTTCGGAGGAAGTCACCGCAGCTCTCTGCGATGCCTATTCGACCAATGCCAAGCGTGCCGCCGACTACGGCATCAAGCTCGCCGAAATATCCCACATCAATACCACCTCCACGCTGGACTTCATTTCCCAGCTTGCCGACGCGAGGTCGTTTGCCGATCTCGTCAATCTCTCCACCGCCCACAGCCGCAAGACCTTCGAAGTAACTTCGGCTCAGAACCGCGAGCTCTGGGACCTTGCCCAGAAGGTCGCGACCGAAACGGCCGAGCC
>NZ_LWIG01000004.1:83039-97944 GCF_002068095.1 Bradyrhizobium sacchari
GGTTGGCCGCGCGGATCGGCTGGACGAGCATCTCCACGAGAAGAGAAGCCGTCCAGCCGATTGCGGCCTCCCTCACTGTTGAGGTGATGCCAAGCTGGAGGAAATCACGATGGGTATGGTGATGATCAAGTGCCCGGAAACGGGAAACGCCATTCCGACGGGCATCGAGATGGATGGCGAGAGGTTTCGGTGCAGTGCGGTATTCTTTTCGCGCACCTATTGCAGGATGTGCGCCGCGACGCACGAATGGTTCGCCAGAGAGGCCTGGGTCTACGAGTCGGTCTTGGCGAAGGGCGGGTCCGGGGGCAGGCAGCCAATCCGCGCCGGCGCGGCGTGAAGGAGCCTTGGCGCATCCTGCGAAACGATCCGATCGATCCTGCGGCTCATCACCTTGTAGCACTCACAGGCGATGATCTCGAGCCGGTGCCTGTCGATCTCCAGCTGGCCGCGCCGGTTGGATTTGATTGCCCGTGACGAGCGCAGCGCGCTCACCACGTGCGTGACCGTGGTGCGGCGGACGCCGAGCAATTCCGACAGCGTCTCCTGTGTCAGGTGCAGGATGTCACCACCATCCGTCCGGTCGTGGATGTGCAACAGCCAGCGGGCGAGGCGCGCCTCGACCGAGTGCAGGGCATTGCAAGCTGCGACGTGCTGGAATTGCGTCAGCAGCGTCCGGGTGAGAAGCTGAACCGAGCTTGCAATGGCGGGACTGCGTTCGAGCGCATTTTGAAATCGTGCGGGCGAGATCTGCAGCGCCGTCCCGGCCACGCGGACGACCGCGGTCATGGGTGATCGGATTGGGCCGAGCGCCGTCATGAGGCCGACCGCGCCGTCGTTGCCGATCACGGCAGTTGCCGCCGTCTGTCCGTTCGGCAACTCCATGATGAGGGCGATGGCGCCGCTGCAGGGAAAGGAGAGCTGGTCGATCTTGTCGCCCGATCGAATCAGCACTGCGTCGTGCTGAAGCTCCACTTGTCGCAAATGAGGTGCAAGCAACGCGAAATCGGCCGGCGGTAACGCAGCTAACAACCGATTGCCAACTCTGGTCGCGTGCTCCATCACGGGAATGGTCCCTGGACGGACGCGCGGCAGACGCATCTTCACAATCGAGCTGCGCTGCCGCTTGCCACGGCAAACGAAATAAACTCGTCTTAAAAGTTATGGTTCCTCTGACATATTGGCAAGGCCGCGCGCGGACGCGTCTGATCGCGATCAGGCCTTGGATCGCAAGCTGCGCGTTTGACGCGAGCGCTGCTGCTAGCGCAGCCCCTCATACACCATCAGCCCTCGAGCGATCTGCAATTTTCGGATCGCGCGCGGCAAGAGCTTCTCCGGCTGGTGCAGGTAGCGCCAGGAGGTGAGGGTGAAGGCCGAAAGCTTGCCGCATTCGTCGTCGAACGGCGCGAGCACGCCGGTGACGCTCACCGGCGTATGCGGGCGCGTGTTGAAGGGCAGCAGCAGGAGCTCGAGATGCGCCTTGCTGCCGTCCTCGCGCGCCGCGGTGACGCCGGCGATCGCACCAAGCGTCTCGTCGGCGACGATGGCCGCGATCTCCTCGATCTCGCTGCGGCTGGCCGCCGTGAACAGCGCCGCGAAGCTCTTGTCCTTGAGGTCGATCCCGGCCAGCGCGCAGACGCGGGTACCGGCAACGCGGAAGGGGAAGCCGAGATTGGGCTCGCAGGACAGCACGAAGATGTCGCCGAGCAGGCCGCGCACCGCTGCCGGATCGATGTCGGCCCGGTCAGGGGCCCGCGCCGTACCGCGCTTCTTGTCCCAATACGCGAAAAATGCGCGGCTCGACGGATGTTTCATGGCTGACGCTAACCCCGGGGCGCAACCTCGCGGGACAGATCTGTCCCGCTTCAGTGCACCCGCGATCCCTTCTGTTGTTGTGCAGGAGGGGATTTGCAGCGTCCATGCCGCAGGGGCGTTTTCACGCCTGTTAAGGCCGCCTTTGCGTCGTTAACGTTAAGTTAACTATGCGCTTTGCGCCGGCCGCGCGGCTGCTATGGTGACCGCGGTCGCAAGCCTTGCCGCTTTTCTCCAGGTTCTCGGCGAGGCCTGTACACAGGCGTCAAACAGTTTGGTCACGGGCCGCGGGGAGGGGTGGGGATGCACCTTGTCTCTCTCGGCACCGGAAGGCCGACACGGATAGGCAGGGCTTTCCCAGGGCCCTGCCTTTTCCTTTTTGTCATGCACCGTCTCTCGTGCCCCGGACGCAGCGCAGCACTCCTTCAGTGAACCGGGGCCCAGAATGCGAACTCAATCCAGCACGAGCCGGGACCCAGCGTCTCGCCGCCCAAGACCAACTCCCCAATCGACGATTTCCTTTGGTGCACTTGCGCAAGGCCGGTAAAGGCGACTATCTCCCAGTGGATCGCTCCGATCGCGCCTGAAAGCGAAGCTGCCTTGGATTCCCCGCCGCAAGATTCGTCGCCGCAAGGACCTCAGCCGGGCCCGCCGGCCCTCCATGAGGAGGCTCCGCGCGAGCCGATCCTGACGCTGCCCGCGGCGCTGACCGCCTACATCCTGCTGCTGGCGCTGATCCATCTGCGGGTGCTGCTGCCGCCCGAACTCGAGAACTGGACCATCGACGTCTTCGGCTTCATCCCGAAGCGCTACGATTCCTCGCTGCTCAATCTGCAGATCCCCGGCGGCGCTGGGGCCAAGGTCTGGAGCTTCGTCACCTATTCGCTGCTGCACGCCAATCTGACCCATCTCGGCTTCAACGTGCTGTGGCTGCTGCCGTTCGGCAGCGCGCTGGCGCGGCGCTTCGGCGCGATCAGGTTCTTCGTCTTCATGGCGGTGACGGCGGCGGCCGGCGCGCTTGCCCATCTCGTCACCCACGAGCACGCGGTGGCGCCGATGATCGGCGCTTCGGCCTCGGTGTCGGGGGCGATGGCGGCCGCGATCCGCTTCGCCTTCGCCCGCGGCAGCTTCCTGTCGTTCAGCCGATCGGATGCCGATACCGCCGCAAAAGTTCCCGCGCTTCCGCTGTCGCGTGCGCTGCGCGACGGGCGGGTGGTCGGCTTCCTCGCAGTGTGGTTTGGCGTCAACATCATCTTCGGCGTTGGCGCGATCGGCGTCGATGCCGAGACCACCAGCGTGGCGTGGCAGGCGCATATCGGCGGTTTCTTCGCCGGCCTCTTGCTGTTCGCGCTGTTCGATCCCGTGCCGCGCGTGCGAAGCGATGTTGCGGATGCGTCATCACAGGACGTTTCAGACCGTATTTGAAGCTGTGCTTGCGGTGCGGCCCGAATTCATCCATCATTCCCGCGAAGAATGTTCCGAAGCGACAAGCCCATAGAGGCAGGGCTTCGCAAAGCGCACGAGCGTGAAACCGGCGCTGAAACTGTTAGTTGAAGACTCGAGGAACAAGCCCGGTCCGCCAACAGGCGGACGGCTCCGATTCAGGGAGGCAACAATGACGGTACGTTCCATTCTCAACACCAAGGGCCACCAGATCATGAGCGTCGAGCCGGACGTGAAGCTGGCTGCCGCGGTAAAACTGCTCGGTGAGAAGAAGATCGGTGCGGTGCTGGTGATGAACCAGAGCCGGCTGGAAGGCATCCTGTCCGAGCGCGACATCGTGCGCGTGCTTGGCGAGCGCGGAGCCGGCGTGCTGGAGGAGCCGGTCGCGGAGGTCATGACCCGCAAGGTCGTCACCTGCAAGGAGACCGACACGGTCGCCGAGCTGATGGAGACCATGACGACGGGCAAGTTCCGCCATCTGCCCGTTCTCGACAATGGCAAGGTGGTCGGCCTGATCTCGATCGGCGACATCGTCAAATGGCGTGTCCGCGAATACGAGACCGAGCAGGAAGCCCTGCGCGACTACATCAAGACGGCCTGACGGACCTCACGCCACCGCTTTACTCGCTCGCTTTGGGCGCGTGACCGGTGGGCGCCGGCGCGAGCACATCGATCGCCTCCTGGATCGACTCCAGAGCGCGCTCGGCGGCGCGCGTGCCGTGCGCGATCAGATCCTCGCCGCGGTGGAAGTCGAACCAGCCGAAATGGCCGACCCGCGGCGTGATCAACAAATCGGGCGGATCGCCGGCAAGGCGCGCACGGGAGATGCGGTCCTGCATGATGTTGAAGGCATCCACCATCACCGAGGAGATGCCGGGCCGTCCGCCGCCGCCGAAGAACTCGCGCTTCATCGTCTTCTCGGGCGAGAACAGGCGCGGAAAACGCCGCTTGGTCGGCGTCGCCTCGGCCTCGGAGGCGACCGAAGCGGGCGATGCGCCATGCGCATGGATCGTCGTGGAATGGGTGAAGATGTCGCTGGAAAGATTTGCAGCGATGACGATTTCGGCGCCGAGCGCGCGCGCGGCCGAGACCGGCACCGGATTGACCAGCGTGCCGTCGACCAGCCAGCGGTCACCGATCAGGACCGGTGAGAAGATGCCGGGCAGCGCGTAGGACGCCCGCATCGCGTCGACCATGCGGCCGCGCGTCAGCCAGATCTCGTGGCCGGTGCGGACCTCGGTCGCAACCGCCGCGAACTTCACGGGCAGGTCCTCGATCAGGGTCTGGCCGATCGCCCTCTCGAGCTGGGTTGCGAGCTTTTCGCCGCCGATCAGGCCGGAGCCGTTGAGACGGATGTCGAGATAGCCGAGGATGTTGCGCATGCCCTGCAGGCTGCGTCCCCACTCTTCGAACGTATCGAGCCGGCCGGCCGCATGAAGTCCGCCGACCACCGCGCCGATCGAGGTGCCGACCACGACGTCGGGCACGATGCCGTTGGCAATCAGGGTTCTCAGGATTCCGATATGGGCGAAGCCGCGCGCAGCGCCGCCGCCGAGTGCGAGTCCAATGACCGGCCGGCGGATGCTGCCCAAGCCGACTTTCTCGCCAACCTTTTCGCCGGCCTTCTCGCCGTTGGAGCCGTTCGCGCCGCGGCCCTTCAAGATCTCCAGCACTAAAACTCTCCTACGCCGGGGCCACCTACCGCCACAATAGGCACCCCACTTGCGCTCCGCCATATCACGGGCGAGGCATGGTTTATGCCGCTTTGGGAAAGGCGCTGGGCAGGAGTATGGCGAGGGGCGGTTGCCTTAAGTCTAATCACGCGGGCGTCAGTCGGGTTCCAAAGATAGCATCGGACCGTATTTGCTGGGATATCCGAGGCTTGAATTTGCCGCGTTTTCGGTGAAAAGCAGGGAACATGACACGCGGGGGTGACGGCATCATCGGATGGCGGCGCAGCGGCAGGCTGCTGCCGGCGCTGATCCTTGCCGCGTGCCTCGTGACCCTGGGGCAAGGCGCTGCGCAGGCGCAGCTTTTCTCCGACCGGCCGCCGCCGGTGCCTCCGGCCTCCGTGCCCGATCCCGGCGGAGCTGTCAGCCTCGCGCCCCCCTCTGGCCCCGGCGCCGGCCCTCCGAGCCTGCCGCCGACCCTGATCCAGCCGACCACGCCCAGCATGCCGCCGCCGGCGGTCACGACCGTGCCGCCGGCCGCGCCGCTCAATGCGGCCGTGCCCGGCCAAGGCGTACTGTCGCTGACCGCGAAATACGGCAAGGACTCCGCCCCGATCACCAGCGGCCTGGTCTGGCGCGTGTTCGCCGACCGTCCCGACGAGAACGGCACCTTCAAGCTGATCAAGGAGGACCGCAGCGCGACGCCGAACATCGTGCTGCCGCCCGGCAACTACGTCGTCCACGTCGCCTTCGGCCTCGTCAGTGCGGTGCGCACCGTCAGCCTCAAGGCCGAAACCGACCGCGAATCCTTCGTGCTGCCGGCCGGCGGCCTGCGCATCGAGGGCCGCGTCGGCACGAGCCGCATTCCTCAGAACCAGATCTCGTTCGCGATCTACAAGGGCAGCCAGTTCGAGTCCGGCGAGCGTGCCTCGCTGGTGCCGAACGTCGCCGCCGGCGACGTCGTCCTGATCCCGGAAGGCACCTACTACATCGTCTCCAACTATGGCGATGCCAATTCGGTGGTGCGCTCGGATATCCGCGTCCAGGCCGGCAAGCTCACCGATGTCACCATCACCCACCGCGCCGCTGTGATCACGCTCAAGCTTGTCAGCGACCGGGGCGGCGAGGCGCTCGCCAACACCGCCTGGTCGGTGCTGACGCCCGGCGGCGACGTCATCAAGGAATCGATCGGCGCCTTCCCGCGCGTCGTGCTGTCCGAAGGCGAATACCGCGCCATCGCCAAGAACGAGGGCAAGGTCTACGAGCGCGGCTTCAACGTCGTGAACGGTGTCGATGGCGAAGTGGAAGTGGTGGCGCGCTAGTTTCGTGGCGCAATCACCGAGAGCACGACGTTCCACGAAAGCGACTTCCGCAATATCGTACCGCGCTTCTCATTCAGCGCACAAAAAGCCAATCAGACGCTGTTCGAGCTGCTCGGCGGGATCGCTGCGGCGAGGATGGCTGTCCCGTCCATCCTCCGGCGCGGGCCGGCCGCTGACATATGCCGCATGCAGGTCCGGTGAGCGTTTGCTTACCGGGCTCCTCCTCTTGTGTTCCGGTTTGAATACGCATGCGAGCGCTTTCCTGCGGCTTCGGAAGGCCGGTTAACACCGGTCGCGCCAGCTTATTCCACGGGCGTTGCGACGTCGTCATCGCCGGTGGAAGATACGTAATTCCGATCATCAATTTTATTCTCTTTCCATCCTGCTGCGTTATATGTCGGGCATCCGTCCAATGGGGGACGCCGGAGCAGGCTCATGCGCCTGCGAGACCGGGGGAGCAGGGACCAAGCCCGTCGGCATGTTCGAGGTGATCCTTACCAGGCGCAAACGGTTCGGGTGGCGGTGGCAGGTGTGCGACCAGTCCGGCAAGATCTTTGCCGATGGATTCGAACGCACCCGGCCGGCCGCCAAATATCATGGCGAGCGCGCCTTGTTTTTCCTGCTGTCGCAGGCCTATCTGCGCAACCCCTTTGCGGCGTCGAGCAAGGACTAGCTGCTCCGTAGCCCGGATGGAGCGCAGCGCAATCCGGGGAAGCTGCGTCCCCTGGCGAGAAACCCCCGATTACGCTTCGCTCCATCCGGGCTACCAGGCGACTACTAGACTACAAACTCTTGCGTTGCCTGTCGGGCAAAACACGCCAGCCGTGGGTCCATCTGCCGCTGCGAAAATATTCCACTTTACCGAAATTCGGAAACGGCGTATCTGCCGTGCAACCCGGCCCAAGGAAGAGGGGCGTATCGCGATCGTCACGAACGCGGGCCGGGCGGCGGTGGACGCGGGGTGGCGTTGGCGCGTACGGGTTTGCAGGGCGGAAGACCGTGAGCAAAGTCGTCGTGCATACGACCGATGCCATCAGCGTACGGCAAAATCGTGTGGTCCTGGCGCCCGGGGTCTGTGCGCCAAGTCGTGCGGTGATGTCGCGGCCCGACCGGGCCCGCGCATCGATCATCTGCACGGCGACGGGGGCAATAGTGCATCGCTCCCCGGGGAGAGCGCGACATAAGCCGTAAAGCCACTGCGCAGGGAAGGCCGGATGTTTGGCTTCACCTGTATGCCGCTGTGCAAATTCTTTGTTGCCACCTTACGCACAGTGGACCGTGGGTGCCCGGCCGGCACCCGGTCTTCCCTGCGCCCTCTTTCACCGGGGGTAGCCAAGCAAACCTCGGGCGAAGATGCCGCGGGGACGCGAAGGCGTGTCTGCGAACGAGGTGCGAATTGAAGAGCGACGCCCGTCACCGCGAGCTCCGTCATTGCGAGCGCAGCGAAGCAATCCAGAGTCTTTCCGCAGCGGGATTCTGGATTGCTTCGCGGCGCTCGCAATGACGGTGTGGATGCAGTTGAACACACCATCTCCACAACGTCGTCCTGGCGAAAGCCAGGTAAGTCCGCCCCATGGCAACACCTCCAGTCGGAAGTGTTGCACTTCGTTTGTGAGCTTAGGGGACCCTTACCCCGGTCAGCGTTGTCAAAGTTCAGTGCGGCCAAGAGCGTTCGCAAAACATAGTTCGGTGGCTATGGGTCCCGGCCTTCGCCGGGATGACGCGGAGAGTGTCGCCACTCACACGCGCGCAAAACACAACCGTCATAGTCTCTAACGGCTACTAACCAACACCTGACTTAAAACTGTCATAATCGCCGAACGGAACCCGGAGGCATGCGCTCTTTACACGCCATTAAGTGCATCTGCATTGGATGCGACCGGAAAGTGCGTTGGGGACTGCGATGACTGCCGCGAAGAAGATGCCGGGGAAACCGGCCACCGAAATGTTCGACGACATCCCGGTGCTTCAGCGCAAATGGCGTGCCGCGTTGAAGCCGGGTGAGCGGCTGCCGCGCTATGAGGACGTGATGCTCGGCAGCCTCGGCCGGCTCGCCGACCACATCGCGCTGTTGAAGAACGACGGTGCGCTCGAGCTGTCGCGCAGCGGCCGTTACGTGCAGAAATGGCTCGGCGAGGAGCGCTGGGACATTCCCGTTGCCGATCTGTCCCCTGACTGCGCCACGGCGCTGGCGGAAGCGGCGGCGAGCGCGCTGGCGAACGGACGGCCGCACCTGGCGAGCGCACATTGCGTGCGCGACGGCATGGTCAGGACCTATGATGTGCTGGCGCTGCCGACCGCCTCGCGCTGGGGCGCCACGCTGGTCGGCGCCTATGTCAACGAGCGCGGCGCGCAATACAATCTGCTGGATGCGATCTTCTCCGCGACCGACGATGCGGTGATCTCGCTGGCGACTCTGCGCGACGCCGGCGGCAAGCCGTTCGATCTCCAGATCGTGCACCACAACAAGAGCGCGGGCGTATTGCTGGAGGCCGCGGGCGCGAGCGTGTTGTGGCGCCGGATCGGCGAGGGCGGCACGCTGCTGGCATCGCCCGACATCATGGAATTCCTGCTCACGATCGTCTCCGGCGGCCGTGGCGAGCAGCTTGAGATCGAGCACGAGGGACGCTATCTCCGCCTCAGCGCCACCGCCTTCGCCGACGTGGTCTCGCTGACGATCTCCGACGTCACCGCCTTGAAGCGGCGCGATGCTTCGTTCCGCCTGCTGTTCGACAACAACCCGATGCCGATGTGGGTGTTCGACGCCGCGAGCAAGGAGTTTCTCAGCGTCAACGATGCCGCGGTCCAGCATTACGGCTACAGCCGCGCCACCTTCCTGCGCATGAAGCTGCACGAGATCTGGCCGGAGGACGAATGGGACAGTCATGCCGAGGCCCTCGAGCGCCTTGGCGACGCCTATCACTCCTCGCGCAACTGGCGCCATCTGCGCGCCGACGGCAGCGAGATCGAGGTGCTCACCTTCGGTCGCCGCGTCGCATTCAATGATCGTGACGGCTATCTGGTCGCGGTGGTCGACATCACCGAGCGGCGCAAAGCCGAGGCGCGCATCGCCCATATGGCGCATCACGACGGGCTCACCGACTTGCCGAACCGCGAATATTTCCAGGAGCGGTTGAAGCAGGCGCTCGATCAGTCCGCGGGAAAACGGGTCGGCGTGCTCTATATCGACCTCGACCTGTTCAAGAACATCAACGATTCCTTCGGGCATCCCTCGGGCGACCGCCTGCTCAAGGAGGTCGCCGGGCGCCTGACCACCGCGGTCCGCGGCGCCAATCTTGCGGCCCGGCTCGGCGGCGACGAGTTCGCCGTGATCCTCGCCGCCGACGTGTCGCCGAACGAGGCCAGCGCCTGTGCGAGCCTGCTGATCGACATGCTGAAGGCGCCCTATGAGATCGACGGGCAGGAGATGGTGATCGGCGCCAGCATCGGCATCGCGCTGTCGCCCGGTGACGGCATGACCTCGGAGGAGCTGATGCGCAACGCCGACATGGCGCTGTACCGGGCGAAGTCCGACGGCGGCGGCGTGCATCATTTCTTCGAGCGCGAGATGGACCTCCAGGCGCAGAAGCGCCGCGACATGGAGCTCGACCTGCGCCGTGCCTTCGCCAATGGCGAGTTCGAGCTGCACTATCAGCCGCTGGTGTCGATCGCCTCCGACCGCATTTCCGGGTTCGAGTCGCTGCTGCGCTGGCGTCATCCCGACAAGGGCATGATCTCGCCGGCGGAGTTCATTCCGGTCGCGGAAGACATCGGCCTGATCGCCCAGCTCGGCGAATGGGTGCTGCGCGAGGCCTGCGCCGAAGCGGTGAAATGGCCTGCCGACGTCAAGGTCGCCGTCAACCTGTCGCCGGCGCAATTCCGCAGCCGCAATCTGGTCCAGGTGGTGATCTCGGCCCTCGCGCAGTCCGGCCTGTCGCCGAAGCGGCTCGAGCTCGAGATCACCGAGTCGATCTTCCTGGCCGAGACCGATGCCAATCTCGCGACCCTGCATCAGCTGCGCGAGCTCGGCGTCGGCATCTCCATGGACGATTTCGGCACCGGCTATTCCAGCCTCAGCTATCTCAGAAGCTTCCCGTTCGACAAGATCAAGATCGACCGCTCCTTCGTGAAGGATCTGGCGCAGCGGCCCGATTGCGGCGCCATCGTGCGCGCGATCTCCGGGCTCGGCCGCAGCCTCAACATCACCACGACCGCGGAGGGCGTCGAGACCTTGGATCAGCTCGACTGGCTGCGCGCCGAAGGCTGCAACGAGGTGCAGGGTTTTCTGTTCAGCGCGGCGCGGCCCGCTGCCGAGATCGCAACATTGCTGGCCGAGTTCGGCCAGCGCGCCTCACGGGCGGCGTAGCCCTTCCGGGTAGCAGCCGTAGACCAGCTCCTTGAAGGCAGGGGTGATGCGGCTGCGCTCGTTCTGGGTCTGCTGCATCATCAGGTAGACCATGTCGAGCTTGGGATCGACGCCGAAATAGGTACCGCTCCCTGAGTCCCATTTCAACTCGCCGATCGATCCCGCCGGCGGCGGCTTCGCATTGCCGGGATCGGTGCGCACGCCGATGCCGTAGCCATAACCGAAGCCGTCGCCCGGGAAATAGAAATAGTCGCGTCCGACGCCGGAGCCGGGTCCGATATGATCGGTCGTCATCGCCTTGAATGCGGAGGGGCTGAGGTAGCGTTTGCCTTCGAACTCGCCGCCATTGAGCAGCATCTGCGAGAAGCGCTGATAGTCGATGATGGTCGAGAGCAGGCCGCCGCCGCCGGACTGCCATTCGGGATGATCGAGCCGGTCGCGTTCGCCGGCGAGCAGGATGAAATCGTTCGGCAGCGGCCGCGCCATCCGCGCCAGCTCCTCCTCCGTCGCCAGGGCGAATTTGGTACTGCTCATCCCGAGCGGATCAAGGATACGCTGCTTGAGGTAGTCGTACAGCGTCTGGCCCGAGATGATCTCGATGATGGCGCCGAGCACGTCGGTGGAATGGCCGTAGCGCCACAGCGTTCCCGGCTGGCGCGTGAGCGGGAGCTTGGCGATGCGGTCGGCGAATTCCCTGTTGTTGAATTGCCCCTGGAAAATGTCGGCGGCCGAGTAGACCTGCTCGACCCATGGCGCGCCGATATAGTCGTAGCTGATGCCCGAGGTGTGCCGCAGCAGATCCTCGATGTTGACGGGGCGGACCGGCGGCACGAGGTCGAGCTTCAGCTTGCCGTCGGGCAGGGTCACCTCGATGCCCACCTTGGTGTCGGCAAAGAGCGGGACGTATTTCGATATGGCATCGGTGAGCGCGAGCTTGCCCTCGTCGATCAGCATCATCGCGCCGAGGCAGGTGATCGGCTTGGTCATCGAATGGATGGCGAAGATCGTGTCCGGCGTCATGGCAAGGCCGGTCCTGGTGTCGCGCACGCCAAAGGTCTTGAGGTACACCGGCTTGCCGTGCTGCTGCACCAGGATCACGGCGCCCGGCAGCCGGCCACTCGCCACCTCGTTGTCGAAATAGGCGGTGATGCGGTCGAGCCCTTCGGGCGACGGGGCAGGGATATCTGCGGCGCGGCTTCGCGCCATCGAGCCGGCGAGCAGTGCGGCCCCGACCAGAAATTCACGGCGTCTCATCCGGGCTTCCTCCCTCGGCGGGATCAAAGCCGCAAGACGTCGAAGGCGTCAACAAGACATCGACTAAAAACGCGTCACGATTTCCGAAAGGAACGGTCGCGGACGGTCTTCGCTCGGCTTGGTCGGTGTGCCGATGTGGATGAAGCCCGCGAGTTTCTCGTCCGGCTTGAGGCCGAGCCCTTCGAGCACGTCGCGATCGAACGAGAACCAGCCGGTCAGCCAGCAGGCGCCGTAGCCGAGCGCTGTCGCGGCCGTGACGATGTTCATGGCGCTGGCGCCCGCCGACAATTCCTGCTCGAAAGCCGGCACCTTCGGATGCGGCCTGGTGAAGCTGACGATGCCGATCACCAGCGGCGCGTCCATGAGACGCTTGCGCTCGATCTCGACGTCGGCGGCGGGCGCGCCGGGATTCTTCCGGGCGAACACCTTCGCGATCACCTCGCCGGCGCGCTGGCGGGCGTCGCCCTCGAAGATGATGAAGCGCCAGGGCGTGAGCTTGCCGTGATCGGGCACGCGTGCCCCGATGGTGAGGATCGTCTCGAGCTCGGCAGCGGATGGGCCGGGTCCGGTCATCTCGCGCGGCTTGACCGAGCGGCGGGTCTTCAGAAGTTCGATGGCGTCGGGCACTGCGATATCCTCTTCGGCTGGTCGTCGGGCGCGCCATGCCGACATAAGCATGGACGCCCGCAACCGGAAGCGAATTTAGATCAATTTCAGGGATCAGACCGCGCCGCGAGCTCGCTTCACGTCGGGCGGCGTCGCCTCGTCGACCAGCGCGGCGATCGCCTCGGCGGTCGTCATCACCTTCTGGCCGTCGCTGCCGAGGCGGCGGACGGAGACCGAATGCGTCTCGGCCTCCTTCTTGCCGACCACGAGCAGGGCCGGGATCTTGGCCAGCGAGTGCTCGCGGACCTTGTAGTTGATCTTCTCGTTGCGCAGGTCGATCTCGACCCGAAGCCCCGCGCGCCGCGCCAGTTCCAGCACCTGCTTGGCGTATTCGTCGCCTTCCGAGGTGATGGTCGTGACCACCGCCTGCACCGGCGAGAGCCAGAGCGGGAAGTTGCCGGCATAGTGCTCGATCAGGATGCCGATATAGCGCTCCATCGAGCCGCAGATCGCGCGGTGCACCATCACCGGCGGCTTCTTGCCGCCGTCATGGTCGATGTAGAACGCACCGAACCGTTCCGGCAGGTTGAAGTCGACCTGCGTGGTGCCGCACTGCCAGTCGCGGCCGATGGCGTCGCGCAACACATATTCGAACTTCGGCCCGTAGAAGGCGCCTTCGCCCGGATTGATCTCGGTCTTGATGTGATTGTTCTGCGTCTGAATCTCGCGCAGCACGGTGGCCATCACGCGTTCGGCGTGATCCCACATCGCATCCGTGCCGACGCGCTTGTCGGGGCGGGTCGACAGCTTCACCGTGAGGTCGCCGGTGAAGCCGAAATCCGCATAGGTCGACAGGATCAGATCGTTGATCTTCAGGCACTCCTCGGCGAGCTGGTCCTCGGTGCAGAAGATATGCGCGTCGTCCTGGGTGAATCCGCGCACACGCATCAGGCCGTGCATGGCGCCGGACGGCTCATAGCGATGCACCACGCCGAATTCGGCGAGGCGCAGCGGCAGGTCGCGGTAGCTTTTCAGGCCGTGCTTGAAGATCTGGACGTGACCGGGGCAGTTCATCGGCTTCAGCGCAAACCAGCGCTTGTCCTCGGCCTCATCGCCGGCCGACTGCGCCGCGAACATGTTTTCGCGGTACCAGCCCCAATGGCCCGACGTCTCCCACAGCACCTTGTCGAGGATCTGCGGCGCGTTGACCTCGCTGTAGTCGCCGGTCAGTCGCCGGCGCATATAGGCGATCAGCTGCTGGAAGATGGTCCAGCCCTTCGGATGCCAGAACACGACGCCCGGACCTTCCTCCTGGAAGTGGAAGAGGTCGAGCTCGCGCCCGAGCTTGCGATGGTCGCGCTTCTCGGCTTCCTCGATCTGCTTCAGATAGGCGTCGAGGTCCTCCTGCTTGGCGAAGGCGGTGCCGTAGATGCGGGTCAGCATCGGGTTGTTGCTGTCGCCTCGCCAATAGGCGCCGGCCACCTTCATCAGCTTGAAGGCATTGCCGACCTTGCCGGTCGAGGTCATGTGCGGGCCGCGGCAGAGATCGAACCAGTCGCCCTGGTAGTAGATCTTGATCGGTTCGGTGCCGGGAATGGCGTCGACCAGCTCGACCTTGAAGGCCTCGCCCTTGTCGCGGAACACCTGCTTGGTCTTCTCGCGGTCCCAGACTTCCTTGGTGAAGGGTTTGTCGCGCGCGATGATCTCGCGCATCTTCTTCTCGATCGCGGCAAAGTCTTCCGGCGTGAACGGCTCGTTGCGGAAGAAATCGTAATAGAAGCCGTTCTCGATCACCGGGCCGATGGTGACCTGGGTGCCCGGCCACAGCGTCTGCACGGCTTCCGCCAGCACGTGCGCGCAGTCGTGGCGGATCAATTCGAGCGCGCGCGGGTCGTCACGATTGACGAGCTCGATCCTGGCGTCGGCCTCAATGGGATCGTTGAGGTCGGCGAGCACGCCGTCGAGCGCCATCGCCACCGTGCGCTTCGCCAGCGACGGCGAGATGCCCTTGGCGATATCGAGGCCGGTGATGCTCTTGTCATACTGGCGCTGGGCGCCGTCGGGGAAGGTGAGGGTAACTTTGGCGGCTGGGGACACGGGCTTCAGGTTGGAGAGGCTGTACTGGAAGCCGGACTCGGATTTGGGCTGGTCGGTCATTGCTTTTCTCCTGAGGCTCACTCCTGCGAACGAGCGCAGGTAAGCGGGAACGAGCGATATACCAGGCGATTCGGCCTGTGCAATCCGGCATTTCCAAGAAAGTGACGCGTAAAACCCGCGGCGCAGCCCGAACTATTTGACGTTGTGCCCTTTAACTCGTCACATGCCGCCGCTACATGCGTTTGCATGGAAAATGCCCCCGCCGCCGGCCGTTTCGCGCCAACCGCCCTGATGCTCGGCAATCTCGTCACCGGCTGCTCGGTGCTGGCGCCGGCGGG
>NZ_LWIG01000004.1:98092-116748 GCF_002068095.1 Bradyrhizobium sacchari
GGCGGCGGGCACGGCGGCACTGATCGTGCCGGCGGAGCGGCGCGGCAGCACGATCGCTTATATCTTCCTCGGTTGGTCGTTGGCGGCCGCGGTCGGTTTGCCGCTCATCACCTTCATCGCCAGCCGCTATGGCTGGCGCGTCGCCTATGGCGGTATCGGCGCGCTCGGCTGCATCAGCTTCCTGTTGCTGCTGTTGCGCCTGCCGGCCGGCTTGAAGGGCACGCCGGTGGATCTGAAGACCTGGAGCGACGTCGGCCGAAGCAGATCGATCTTGCTGCTGCTGGCGATCACCATGCTGCAAATGTCCGGGCAGTTCGCGGTGTTCACCTTCATGGGCCCGCTGCTGAAGAAGCTGACCGGGGCGGGCCCCGACGCGGTCGGAATGGTGTTCGCCATCTACGGCATCTGCGGCTTCCTCGGCGTCGCCATCGCGACACGCATCGTCGACACTTGGGGGCCTTACCGGACCTCGCTGCTGTTCACCTGCCTCGTGCTTGCGGGCATCACCGTGTGGGCGCTGAGCGCGGGCACCATCGCGTCGATGGCGATCGCGGTCGCGATCTGGGGGCTCGGCTTTGCCTCCACCAATTCGATGCAGCAGGTGCGACTGGTCGCGGCCGCGCCGCCGCTGGCGCCGGCGACCGTCGCGCTCAACACGTCCGTCCTCTACATCGGCCAGGCCGTCGGCTCCGCCACCGGCGGACTGCTGTTTGCCCGCGAGCTCCTGCATACGATCGGCTTCGTGGCGGTCGGCTTCGTCGTGCTGGCGCTGATCCTGGTGGTCCTGACCCGGCCGCGGCCGGCTGCTGCTGCCGCGTCGGCCTGAATTCCCGCATTTTCGTATACGCAAGATGCTTGGCAAACCGCGCGCTACAGCGCTAGAAGGCCGGTCATGGGGACCAAAGAGAGTTGACTGAGATGAGGATGATTCTGGCGGTTGCTGCGGTGCTCTATTCAGCCTCCGCGTTCGCGCAAGACAAGCCACCGATGGTTGGGGACAAGCCGCTGGTGCAGGTCAAGCCCAAGGGGGCCAAGGCGGCGGCCGCAACCGCCACGCCCGCAGCGAAGGGCAAGCCGCAATCGATCGCGGCGCGGCTCCAGGCCTGCCTCGACATCGATGACGGCACCAAGGACCGTCTCAACTGCTACGACGCGGTGATCCCACCGGCGCCGAAGCCGAAGCCGGCGAAGGCCAAGGGTTACGCCGATTGCCGTTTCTTCAAGGAAGAGGACGAGCGGCTGGCCTGCTTCAACGGCTTCGCCGAGAGCATTCCGAAGCTGCCCAAGACTTGAACGTCAAGACCTGAAGATCGACTGACGTTCAGTCGCTGATCCAACTCAGCGCAGCCCTGAAGGCAACGCCCGGCACTTGCAGTGCGGTGCCTTCGAATTCCGCCGTATCGCCGTCCTCCGGGCCGGTGAGCGTCAGCAAATTATGGTCGCTGCCAGAGGACACAATCCGGTCGCTCCCGGGAATGTCGGCCACCAACATCACATTTTGATCAGCGGATAAGGTAATTGCAGGCAAGCGCGGGCAAATACCGGCTGGCGCAACATCCTAACGGCTTGACGCCACGCGCGTCAGGGCCAGTGCCGGCGTCGCCGACATCTTCACCAGCACGTCCTTGAGCGGGTCGCGCGTCCAGGCGCGGGTTACGTAGTCACGGTGGGTGATGCCGTCGCCGGTTTCGACGAACACCACGCTGCCCGGGCGCAAGGGCCCGTCCATGTCCTCGGAGACGCTGATGCCCTTCTGCCTGAGCATGCTCATCAGCTCGCGGTCACGCCGCGCGGTGTAACGGGTGTAGGAGCTGACGAAGAAGCCGGAGCGGTGGTTCTCGATCCAGGAGGCGAACTTGTCCATTTCGCCATAGACGGCGTCGAGCAGCACCACGCCGCGGACGCGGTCGCTGATGCCGCCGACCTCGAGACTCCAGGCCGTCGGCAAAAAGCCGCCGCTGTAGCCGACGATAACGATCGGCATGTTGGCGAAGGCGCGCGCGCTGTTGGGATCGCCGGTGAGGCGGGCGAGGTGGTTCGCCGATTCTTCCATGAAGCGCTTGAGCCCGCCGGCCTGCCAGAATTTGCCGGCGCTGGAATCGGCGGCATCGACCGCCATCTGCGGCGCAAGCAGGATGGCATTGGCGCCGGAATCGGTGATCTGCCTGGGCACCAGCTGCCGGTCGCGCACGTCGCGCTCCAGCGTCGCGCCATTGCCGTGGAAGAACACCACGATCACGCCCGGCTTGCGCACGTCGAAATGCTCGGGCACGTGCACCAGCACGCGGCTGTCGCTGTAGGTCTCGTCCTGCCAGTAGACGCGCCCGGAATAGCTGCGGTGGCCGCGGCGGTCGCCCTTTGAGATATTGAGGAACGGCGCGTCGGAGGCGGGGTTGTTGCCGAAATAGGGGAAGGCCGACGATTTCATGCTGACGAGCGTCGTGAGGTCTTCGCGGGGCGGCCGCTGGTAGGGGACTTGCGGCGCGAGCGAGGCGACCTTGTAGGGCGCCTGCTCGGGCTGTGGCTGCTGCTGAATGGCGCGCTTCGGCGAGAAGTCGGTCATCTGCCGTTGCAGGAAACTCTCGCTCGGCGACGGGAAGCGCTCCCTGAACTGCGGGGCAGGGAAGCGATCCTCGAAGGTGTCGCCGCCGGCAATTTGTTGGGGATTGGTCTTGGCGACCACCTGAACGTTGGCCTGCGAGTTCGCCGCGAGCGCTGCCGGATCGGGCGCCTTGCCGCATTGAACCAGCGTGAGCGACAGCGGCACCAAGGCTGAGATCAGGCCGACCCGGAGCGCACGACCGCGCCGACCGGACGTCGTCCGGTCGGCATGCATGTCAGCTCTCATATTCGGAACGGCCCCGACCATCCACCCATGACCCCGAAGTCACGTCCATCGGCAATTTCGAGACAATTGAGCCGACCCGCGTTTAGGCGACGTTAAGCGTCCGGAGAAACTTCCCCACATCCGGAACGCTCAAAATGACCATGCAATCGTGTCGTGATTGTGGGGAGGAGAACCAGGATACCCCGGCGTTTGCGCCGCTTTATTGCCAGGGAATATGCATAAGAGGTGCGTCAATACCTATTCCCTCTGCCTCATTTAACCCTTGTTAACCCTGCTTGAATTGACTGGATCAAACTGCACGATGCTCCCCACGAGGCGTGACGCCTGAGGTTAAGGACGCGATGACGGCATCAGATGCGGGTACCGCGCCCTGGACGGGCCGGCTGACCGGGAGCGAGGCGGGGGTCTCCGTTCTGGTCGCGACCGCCATCGTCATTGCCGACATGATCGGGGTCGGCGTCTTCACCAGTCTCGGCTTCCAGGTCAAGGACATCCCGTCCGGCTTCTCGATCCTGCTGCTCTGGACCGTCGGCGGCATCGTCGCGCTGTGCGGGGTGTTCTCCTACAGCGAGCTCGGGGCGATGTTTCCGCGCTCGAGCGGCGAGTACAATTTCCTCGGTCGCGCCTATCATCCCGCCTTCGGCTTTCTCGCCGGCTGGGTCTCGGCGACGGTGGGCTTTGCAGCGCCCGTCGCGCTCGCCGCGATGGCCTTCGGCGAGTATGCCAAATCGGTCATTCCCGATCTGCCGCCGATCCCGCTTGCCATCGGGGTGGTGTGGCTGGTCTCGATCGTGCAACTGACAGGCGTCAGGCACTCCTCGACCTTCCAGCTGATCTCGACCATCCTGAAGGTCGTGCTGATCGTCGCCTTCCTGGTCGCCGGCTTCATCATCGGCGCGCCGCAGCCGATCGCCTTCACGCCGCAGCCGGGCGACCTCGCGCATATCGTCAGCGCGCCCTTCGCGATCGGGCTCGTCTTCGTGATGTACTCATTCTCCGGGTGGAATGCCGCGACCTATATCATCGGCGAGATGAACATGCCGCAGCAGAACCTGCCGCGTGCGCTGCTCACGGGCACGCTGATCGTGCTCGTGCTGTATGTCGCGCTGAACGCGGTGTTCCTCTATTCCACGCCGGTCAGTGCGCTCGCCGGCCAGCTCGACGTCGCCAGTGTCGCCGGCACCGCCATCTTCGGCAGCCTCGGCGGCCGGATCGTCGGCGCCATGATCTGCGTCGGCCTGATCTCCTCGATCAGCGCGATGATGTGGATCGGCCCGCGCGTGATGATGACGATGGGTGAGGACATTCCCGCCTTGCGCGTCTTCTCGAAGCGATCGGTCAGCGGCGCCCCGGCCTATGCCATCCTGTTTCAGCTCGCGGTCGCGACCCTCTTGCTGTTCACGCGCAGCTTCGAGGCCGTGCTCGACTTCATCCAGTTCGCGCTGCTGTTCTGCTCGTTCTTCACGGTCGCCGGCGTCATCAAGCTGCGCATCACCGATCCCGACCTGCCGCGGCCCTATCGCGCCTGGGGATACCCGTTCACGCCGCTCGTTTTCCTGCTCGTGACCGGGTTCATGATGTACTACCTGTTGACCGAGCGGCCGGTGCAGTCGCTCTCGGGGATGCTCGTCATGCTCTCGGGCCTATTGATTTATGCCGTTTTCCGCAGGCGGCCGGTCGCCGCTGGCAATTCATCACACCGCGAATAAACATGTTCCGACCCATGAGAATTGCGGCCGTCGCTGTTGCCCTCCTGGCTGCGGCCATCTCGTCCGCGTCTGCCGCCGACGTCACCTTCGATGATACCGCGCGCTTCCTTGCGGGCATGCAGCCTTCGGCGGACTCGCCGCTGATGCCGCTGACCAGGGACCCCGGCTGGCAGCATCACGCAAAATTCTTCGATGGCGCCTTCGCCCAGCTCGAGCAGCGGCAAATCTCGAAGATCCGCAACTGGGCCGACGTCAATCTGGCTGCGCCCCGGCCGACCATGTTCTACATGTTCAGCGGCCCGGACTTCCTCTACGCCAATGCCTTCTATTCCAAGGCCAGCACCTACGTGCTCGGCGCGCTGGAGCCGGTCGGTGCCGTGCCCGACCTGACGAAGCTGCCGCGCGGTTCGATCGGCGCCGCGCTCTACAATGTCGAACGCTCGCTCGGCTCGATCCTGAGCTTCTCCTTCTTCATCACCAAGCAGATGAAGGTCGACCTGCACACCAACCAGGTCAACGGCACCTTGCCGATCCTCTATGTCTTCCTTGCCCGTTCCGGCAAGACCATTCGCAATGTCGAGATGGTCGCGCTCGATGCCAGGGGGGGGATGCATGTCGGCAGCGACAATCCGGGACCGAACGCCACGCGCGGTGTCCGCATCACCTTTGCAGGCCCCGACGGCGAGGCACGCACGCTGTATTATTTCTCGACCGATCTCTCCAATGCCGGCGCGCGCAACACCGGATTCCTGAAATTCTGCGAGACGCTCGGGCCCGGCAACAGCCTGCTCAAGAGCGCCTCCTATCTTCTGCACAAGGGCGACTTCGCGGTCACCCGCGACTGGCTGCTGGCCAACAGCGCGACCATCATCCAGGATGATTCCGGCATTCCCCTCGCCAATTACAACGCACGGCAATGGCGGTTCTTCCCGTTTGGCCGTTACCTCGGACCGATCAGCGAATTCCCCGGACGCTATCAGGAGCGTTACGCCGAACTGTTCACGCGCGCCCAGCCGATCGATTTCGGCGTCGGCTATCGCTGGCGCATGCATGAATCGAACTTGCTGCTGTCGGTGAGGGTGCCGGGAAGCGAGACCGCGCCGGCGGCGGAGACAACCTCGTCCGCCGAGCCGACGCCAAGGCCGCCGCGCCCGAAGCGGCTGCGTCCGCCCGAGCCGATCCCGCCACCACCGGGGCGCTTCTTCTGGTTCCGTTAGGCTGCTCTCTGAGCACCGGCGTCAAGGAGTCTGGGCGACGACGACCAGAACCTCCGCCTTCTGCCGCCCGAGGCTCCTGACCTCGTGCGGCGTCTCGCCTGAAAAGTACAGGCAGTCGCCCTTGCCGAGGACGAGTTCCTCGCCGTCGAGCTTGATCGCGATCCTGCCGTTGATGACAAACAGCAGCTCCTCGCCGGCATGCGAGGCGCGCGTCGCCGATTTGTGCGGCGGGCTGAGCAGGAACGGCTCCATCATCTTGCGGGTGCGGCCGGTTGCCAGCGGCACGACGCCAAAGGTGTCCTGAAACAGCGGCACGTTGCCGTCCTCGCGGCGGAACAGCGTGTAGCGCGGGGCGGGCTCGGCGTTCGGGTCGAAGAAGTTCGCAACATTGACCTCGAGGGCGGCGGCCATCCGCAGCAGCGCGGCCAGCGAGGGGATCTTCAGATTGCGCTCGACCAGCGAGATGTAGCCACGCGTGAGATCGCTCTGCCGCGCAAGCTGGTCCAGCGTCAGGCCCTTGGCAATCCGCGCCTGGCGGATGTTGGCCCCGACCGCTGTCGCTTTGCTGACGTCAAGCACGCATGAGTCTCCCGAACTGCTGATGCCCCTTTTGCAACAGATGCCGCCCGACTGCCAGCCCGATGGCCGGCAAGGGCAGCAACGGGTGGCTGCCATCTGTATTCCAAAAGAAAACGCATGCGCGGAAATTTCGAGCAGGCCCGCGGATATTGTAAGCAGGTACGTTGGTATTCCACGAGATTTAGCCAAAAAATAGAGCAAAAACGGCATTTTGCCGATCCGTTCGGCAAATGCCGCGTTCCGCGGCGTTGATTTCCAATAGTAAACATGTTCGATTTTTACCGTCGCGGCTGCCGATGGGCTCCGCCGACCGAACCAACTGCTTTTCCCTGGCGCCGGTACCTTTTGGAGAGATCGATGACCGTAGCAGACGACGTAACCCTGAACGTAGCGCCGGACGAGGCGGCGAGCTTGCGACGGATCGTGTGGTCGAGCGTGATCGGCACCGCGGTCGAATGGTACGACTTCCTCATCTACGGCACGGCAACCGCGCTTGTGTTCAACAAGGTCTTCTTCGCCGCCGGCAACCCCACGCTCGCCACCATCGCCGCGTTCGGCACCTATGCGGTCGGCTTCCTGGCGCGTCCCCTAGGGGCTGCGATCTTCGGTCACTACGGCGACCGGGTGGGCCGCAAGGCGATGCTCGCGATCACCATCATGGTGATGGGAATCGGCACCTTCCTGATCGGCCTGCTGCCGACTTATCAGCAGATCGGCATCGCCGCGCCGCTGCTGCTGATCGGCCTGCGCTTCCTCCAAGGCATCGGCCTTGGCGGCGAATGGGGCGGGGCGGTGCTGATGGTGGTCGAGAACTGCCCGACGCATCGCCGCGGTCTGCTCGGCAGCATGGTGCAGGTCGGCAATCCCATCGGCAATCTCGCCGCGATCGGCATGTTCGCGCTGGTGGCGAGCCTGCCGGAAAGCGACTTCATGGCTTACGGCTGGCGCATTCCGTTCCTGATCTCGATCCTCTTGGTTGGCGTCGGCCTCTACATCCGCCTCAACATGGAGGAGACCGCGGCCTTCCGTCAGGTCCAGGCCAAGAAGGACGTCGCGAAGCTGCCGCTGGTCGAGATCTTCACGCACCACCGCAGGCCGTTCTTCACAGCTGTCGGTCTGAAGATTTCGGAGATCGCCTATGCCAGCATCGGCGGCGTATTCGTGATGTCCTATGCCACGGCCAGTCTGGGGCTGCCGCGCGCGGTGGTGCTGAATGGCGCGTTCGCGGCATCGCTGGTCGCGCTGCTGGCCATTCCCTTGTTCGGCTGGCTGTCCGACCTCATCGGCCGCAAGACCATGTTCTATGCGAGCTGCTTGTTCTCGGCCCTGTTTGCCTTCCCGCTGTTCTGGCTGCTCGACACCCGCGACCCGACCATCGTCGTCTGCACCATCGTCGTTGCGATCACTTTCGGCCAGATGGTGATGTTCGGCATCGGCGCGCCCTGGTACTCCGAGCTGTTCTCCGCGCGGCTGCGCTATAGCGGCGCCTCGCTCGGCTTCCAGGTCGGTGCGGCCCTGAGCGGCGGGTTGACGCCGCTGATCGCTGCCTCTCTGATGGCCTGGAGCGGCGGTGCCACTTGGCCGGTCTCGCTGCTGCTGATCGTGTGCGCCGCCATCACTGCAACGGCGACGACTTTCGCGCCAGAGATGGCGAACAAGGAACTGACCTGATCCCGCGGCGCGCCGCCAGTGGCGGGCCATCGCTCCTGACAAGGATTCCAACATGCTCGATACCGTCAGCGCCGGCTCGGCGCACAACGCAGCACAGCTCGGCTGGACCGGCGTAGTGCGCTTCCTCCATCTTGCTCCGCGTGCGTTCCTGCCCATGCGCGCGGCCGAGACGATCACCCTCGTTGCCGGCAGGGGGATCGAGGGCGACCGCTACATGATCGGCAAGGAGGAGGGGTTTTACTCGCACAAGCCCGAAGAGGGCCGGCAGGTCACTCTGTTCGAGCTCGAGACGCTGGTTGCGCTCAAGCGCGATGCCGGCATCGCGCTCGGTCCCGAAGAGCACCGGCGCAACGTCACGGTCGAAGGCGTGCCGCTCAACCACCTCGTCGGCCGGCGCTTCTGGCTGGGCGAGACCCTGCTGGAAGCGACCCGGCTGTCGGTGCCGTGCCGGCACATCGAGGAGATCACCGGCAAGGCGATCTTCGATCCCCTGATCAATCGCTCCGGGCTCAACTGCAAGATCCTGCAGGGCGGCATTGTCAGGGTCGGCGACACCGTGCGGAACGCGGCATGAGCGCGCGCCCGATCACGACGGTCAGGACGATCGTTACCGACATCGCGGAGGCGGGGACAGGCATCAAACTGTTCTCGCTGGCCGATCCCGATCATTGGGAATTGCCGCCGTTCAAGCCCGGCGCGCATATCGACCTGCATCTGCCGAACGGACTGGTGCGCACTTACTCGCTGTGCAACGAACCCGCCGACAACACGCGCTACGTCATTGCGGTCAAGCGCGAGGCGGACGGGCGGGGTGGTTCGCGTGCGCTTCACGATGACGTCGGGGTCGGCGATGTCATCGGCGTCTCGCTGCCGCGCGGCGGGCTGGAGCCCGATGCGCGCATCGCACGCTACGTGTTCGTGGCGGGTGGCATCGGCGTGACGCCGTTCCTGTCCGCTACGCGGCATCTCCAACGAACGGCGCAGGCCGAATTCACGCTGCATCTGGTCGTGCGCGAGGAAGTGCCGCTCGCCGCGCAACTCGGCTCACTGATCGAGATGGGGATTGTCGTGGTGCATCGGACGTCGCGAGAGGGACGTCCTGATCTGGCGGAGCTGGTCGGCGATCCCGGTCCGGAGACGCTGGTGGCCTGCTGCGGCCCGGAAAGCATGACCGAAGATTTCGAGCGTCTGACCGCAGCCTGGCCGAAGGCCAACGTTCACATCGAGCGCTTTGTCGCGCCGCCCCCGATCATCGATCCCGACGCCAAACCCTTCACATTGTCGCTTGCGCGTTCGGGCACCGAGATCCAGGTCCGTGCCGGCCAGACCATGTTGGCCGCGTTGCAGGAAGGCGGCATCGACGTCGCGACCTCCTGCTGCGGCGGCATCTGCGGCGCCTGCAAGGTCGGATGGATCGAGGGTAGGCCGGTCCACCGCGACCGCATCCTGACGCCCTACGAGCGCGAGCGCTATCTCATGGTGTGTGTCGCCGGATCAGACGCCGACCGGCTGGTGCTGGATCTCTGATCTACCAGTGCACGCTCTGGCTTGGTACGACGAATGCTGTCGTGCTGGGTGGTGTTGCAAAACTCGTCGCCAGATACCAGCCTGATCCGGCCGCGAGCACCAGCAGAGCGATGATGGCGAGCATATCGAGGGTTCTGGGGTCGTGATGCTTCCTGGGACCAGGCTTGGGCTCAGGCCCGACCTGATGAGGGCTGATTTTCCAGCGCATTCTTGTTTCCTCCCGTGGGAGCATCACAACAACGCGAGGGCATGGTTCCGGTTCCCCGGGGGGAGTGATGCGCAAAGCGCCCCAGCAAACTCAGGACGGATTCACCCCGCGCCACCGCGCATACCGCCAGGGCAGATACCAGCGCGCGTTTTGCGGGGCGGCCAGCGGCACATTGTCGATGCCCGACGTGCCGTACGGATTGCAGCGGAGCAGACGCGCGAGTGTCATCCAGCCGCCGGCCCACAGCCCAAAGCGCTCGATCGCCTCGTCGCCATAGACGGAGCAGGTCGGCAGATGCCGGCAATTGTACCCGACCAGCGGCGAGAGCGTGTGGCGATAGAGCCAGATCAGCGCGCGGCCAAATCTTCGCGGAAGGCGAAGGATGCCCTCGACGGGAGTGGAACAATGCTCGCAGGCTGAATGCTTCATGGGCGAGTTGCTGCGACGTTGAGCCAGTGTTGCACGGTTCCGGTGCAGGGAACTGTAAGGTGTTGTTTCCGCGCCATATTTTGCGTGCTTTTTGGGAGCAGTGCAGCAAGTATCTGTGGACGATCTGTATTCGCCCGGATACCATTTTTATGACGCCCGTGTGTAGAAACATACGCCTGTATGATGGACTCAGAGGGCGCTACCGGGGATTGTTCGGCGACCTTGGGGCTTTGGGGAAGGAACCAGATTGAAACTTCTGAACTCCATCGATCTTCGCGGTTGGTTGCTGGTGGGAACCGCCGTCTGTGGAGTCGCGCTGGCCGGCGCCGTCGCGACATTCGGGTCATCGTCATCGGCCCGAGCCGGGAACGCTCTCGAAGAGCGCAAGCTGCCGATGAAGTTCAATTGGGTCGCCTGCGAGCCGAACTGCCGCGGCTGGGTCAGCGCGGTCGGCATCATCACCTCTGACACGCCCAAAGAGTTCGAAGAGTTCGCGCGCGGACGCCAGCTCGGCGGTGCCACTGTGGTGCTCGATTCCAGCGGCGGTTCCGTCAATGACGCGATCACGCTCGGCCGACGCTTTCGCAATCTCGGACTTCTGACCACGGTCGGGATCAGCCTTCAGAACCGCGGCGGGCAATCGGCCCGTCCGGCGGTCGCGCCCGAGGCCTATTGCGAATCCATGTGCGCGTTCCTGTTGCTGGCCGGCAAGAAGCGCTACGTGCCGGAAGCGGCCCATGTCCGCGTCCACCAGATCTGGATGGGCGATCGTGCCGACGATGCCAAGGCGGCGAGCTACAGCGCGCAAGACCTGATGATCGTGGAACGCGACATTGGCCGCCTCGCCAAATACACCTTCGACATGGGCGGCGCCGGCGACCTGCTGTCGCTCGCGCTCAGCGTGCCGCCCTGGGAAGATCTGCATGAGCTCGATGCCGGCGAGCTCAGGCTCACCAATCTCGTGACGACCGATCTCGTCGCCGACGTGCTGCCGCATGTGGACATCACGGCGCCGGCAATGGCCGAGCTCGCCCCCAAGACGCAGGCAAGGTTCGGTACGGAGCCGGAGCAGCCGGCCAAGTCGACCAGGACGGCCGAAGCGCTGGCGCCCACGGGCGGCGTGGCAACGCCGGCTACGGCGGCGCAGAAGTAAGATCCCCACGACGCTGTCATTCCGGGACGTCGCAAAGCGACGACCCCGGAATCCAGATGTAGTCCCGCGCGATTCTCGGGTGCGCACTTGCACACCACAGTTCGCGCTGGCGCGCGCCTCCGAACGACGTCAGGGTCTCAGCCCTGCGCCGCGGCGGGCTGCTTGGCCTTGGCCTCGATCTGGCCGATCGCATCGACCACCGCATCGAAGGTCAGCAGCGTCGAGGCGTGGCGCGCCTTGTAGTCACGCACCGGCTCGAGGAACTTGATCTCTTCCCATTTGCCTTGAGGAGGCGTGCCGTTCTCCTTGAGCATCTTGCGAACGGTTTCACGTAACTCACGGAGTTCGCTCGCGGTCGATCCGACTACGTGACTTGCCATGATGGATGAAGAGGCCTGTCCCAGCGCGCAGGCCTTCACGTCATGGGCGAAGTCGGTGACGGTGTCGCCATCCATCTTGAGGTCGACCTTCACGGTCGAGCCGCACAGCTTGGAGTGGGCGGTCGCGGTGGCATCTGGGGCGGGCAGCCGCCCGAGGCGCGGAATATTCCCCGCCAGCTCGATGATCCGCTTGTTGTAAATGTCGTTCAGCATGTGATGGAGTCCAACACGTCCACAGCCACTTCCGGGCCGGATCGGCCTTGGCGGGGGCCGTCCACGGTCTTATATAGGGGCGGAACTGGCGGAAAAACAGTCCAGCGGCGCGTCGGCTGCGATCCAGGTCTGCGCTATCGACGTTGTGACCGAAGGGCCTTTTCGCCAAACTGTTCTCTTCAGGCGTCCGGCGGCTTGCCGCCCCGTCTGCCGGTGACACTCCGGCCACAAGGCCGTCGAACGGAGTAGACATGGACGCTACAATCAAGCCTATCCGCCCCAATAAGCAGCTCGAGAGCCGCCCGGCCGAGCTTGACCCTGCCGAATTCCTCGCGGCCGCCGTCCGTGCCGACCAGCCGCGCCCGGCGCGCGCCGAAGCCGAACAGGCGGTGAAGACGCTGCTCGCCTATATCGGTGAGAACACCGAGCGCGAGGGCCTCTTGGACACGCCGCGTCGCGTGGTCGAGGCCTTCGACGAGCTCTATCAGGGCTATCACCAGTGCCCGGCCGAAGTGCTCGACCGCACCTTCGGCGAGACGGCCGGCTATGATGATTTCGTGCTGGTGCGCGACATCGAGTTCACCTCGCAGTGCGAGCATCACATGATGCCGTTCTACGGCAAGGCGCACATCGCCTACACCCCGGTGGAGCGCGTCGTCGGCCTGTCCAAGCTCGCGCGCCTCACCGACATCTTTGCCCGCCGGCTCCAGACCCAGGAGCATCTGACGGCGCAGATCGCCGCCGCCATCGACGAGGTCCTCAAGCCGCGCGGCGTTGCCGTCCTGATCGAGGCCGAGCATACCTGCATGTCGGTGCGCGGCGTCGCCAAGCATGGCGCCTCCACCTTCACCAGCCGCTTCACCGGCATGTTCCGAGACAATCCGGCGGAGCAGGCCCGTTTCCTGTCCCTGGTGCGAGGCTTGCAGCGCTGACCTCGCGAATAGATCGGCGAGGTCGTCGTGTCTGCTCACTCCCATGAGATCGAGGAAGGTCTTTCCTTCCAGCCGCGCTTCGACGCGAGCGGCCTCGTGACCTGCGTCGCGACCGACGTCGCCACCGGCGACGTGCTGATGGTCGCGCACATGAATGACGAAGCGCTGCGCAAGACCATCGCGACCGGCGAAGCCTGGTACTTCAGTCGCTCGCGCAATGCCTTGTGGCGAAAAGGTGAGACGTCAGGTCAGACCCAGCGCGTGGTCGAGATGCGCACGGATTGCGACCAGGACGCGGTCTGGATCCGTGTCGAGCAGATCGGCGCGGCCTGCCACACCGGCCGCCGGTCGTGCTTCTACCGCAAGGTCGAGGCCGAGGGCGGTGGAGCGAAGCTGGTCTTCACCGACGCCGAGCGGCTGTTCGATCCCAGCGCGGTCTACAAGAAGTAGTCCTCTGTCATTCCGAGCGGCTCGAACAGCCGACCCGGAGTCTCGAGATTCCGGGTTCGCGCTTCGCGCGCCCCGAAACGACTCGGCGTGGGCGGCGATGCCCGAATTAACCCCGCGTTAACCATACCTGTCCCACGGTGAGACGACAGGGCGCCGAATTGCCGGCGTTGCTTAACGCCGCGCGGGGCGGGCACTCCATCATGTCGGTCGACAATTCCAGTGCCTCAGGGGCGGCGGTTCTCGATCCGATGCGGGCGCGCGTCGCCGGCGCGATCAAGCAGGCCTCGAACATCTCCGGCGTCAGCTTCCAGTACATGCTGACCACCGCCAAGATGGAATCGGATTTCGATCCGACGGCGGGCGCCACCACCTCGTCCGCGCACGGCCTCTACCAGTTCATCGACCAGACCTGGCTCGGCACCGTGAAAGAGGCGGGGAGCCAGCTCGGCTATGGCAACTATGCCGACGCCATCACCAGGAGCTCGTCGGGCACCTATACCGTTGACGACCCCTTCCTGAAGCGGTCGATCATGAAGCTGCGCGACGATCCGGAGGCCGCATCGAGCATGGCGGCGGCGCTGACGCAGTCGAACAGTTTCAAGCTCACCGGCCTGCTCGGCCGCAGGCCGAGCGACAGCGAGCTCTACATGGCGCATTTCATGGGCGTCGGCGGAGCCGCAAAACTCATCGCCAATGCCGAGGACAATCCGCAAGCGGTCGGTGCGCGGCTGTTCCCCAATGCGGCCTCGGCCAATCGCTCGATCTTCTACGCCAAAGACGGCCGCGCCCGCAGCGTCTCCGAGGTCTATTCGGTGCTGGATGCGCGCTATGCCAGCGCGGCCAATTCGAAAGTCACGCGCAGCGCGATGGCGATGTATGGCGGCACGCCCTCGACCACGGAGGTCGCGAGCGCCAACGGTGTACAGCCCACGGTGCCTGTGGTCGACAACGCGGCCTATCTCCAGACCTTCCCCAACACGCGCGCCGTGACGCCCGTCAGTGCGACATCGTCAACGACGGTCGCGGACAATGCGCCGAGTGCGCCGGTGTTTCGCTCGATCTATCAGCCGGGCGATGCCACGCAGCCGGTTTCGGCGATGGTGCAGAAATTGTGGGGCAACAACGCCTCGCTCACTTCGGCAACGCCGGAGGTGCGCCCGCCGCAGCCGCTCGATCTCTTCAGCGATCGTAGCGGCACGTTCTCGAGCTAGTCGAGATTTGGCTGTCCCGGACGCGCTGCGGCGCGCAGGCGCTGCTGCGCAGAGCCGGGACCCACCCAAGCACCAATCTCTGAACGATGGGCCCGGCTCGGCAGCGCACCACCGCGTGCTGCGCTGCGTCGGGGCACGCATCCTGGCCGTCTTGGTTCCCTTAACAAAACGTCAATAAAACCAGCCAGTTATGGTGAACGCTTTGTTAAGCGTCGTGGTTTATTTTGTGTTGCAGGTGACGAGCCGTCACCGTTTTCGTTTGTTGTGTAAGCCGGAAGCAGCATGATTGTTCGGCAGTTTATCAATTGGATCAGGACGGCGCCCGCCGGCGAGCGGGCCGAGGCGACCCGGGCATTGGCCCGGGCCTGGCTGATCTCGGATCTTTCCACAGACGACCGCATCGCCGCCGAGGGCGCGCTGTTGATGCAGCTCGACGATCCCTCGCCGCTGGTGCGGCAGGCGATGGCCGAGGCGTTCGCGCGCAGCACGGATGCGCCGGCGTCGATCGTGCGGGCGCTGTCGGCGGACCAGCCGACCGTCGCGCTGCCCGTGCTCGAACATTCCCCGCTGCTGATTGACGCCGATCTCGTCGACATCGTCGCGACCGGCAATGACGAGGTGCAGTGCGCAGTCGCCCGTCGCATCGCGCTGCCGGTGTCGGTCTGCGCCGCCATCGCCGAGGTCGGCTGCGCGGCCGCAGCGCTCGAGCTGATCGAAAATCCGCATGCCGAGCTCGCGCCGTTCTCCTGGACGCGCATCGTTGAACGCCACGGCCATCTCGCAGCGATCCGCGAGGCGATGCTGGTGCTGGACGACCTGCCGGCCGCAACACGCGCGGCACTGGTGGCAAAGCTTTCGGAGACGCTGGCGCAATTCGTCGTGGCGCGGAACTGGCTGAGCGCCGACCGCGCCGAGCGCGTGACGATCGAGGCGCGCGACCGCTCCACGATCAATATCGCGGCGCGCTCGCGCGGCGAGGACATGCAGGGCCTGGTGCATCATCTGCGCGTCACTGGCCAGCTCACGGCCGGTCTCATTCTGCGCGCGTTGCTGTCGAGCAATCTCGACCTGTTCGATGCGGCCTTGGCCGAACTTGCCGACATGCCGCTGGCGCGCGTCACCGCGCTGCTGCACGACCGCGGCGGCAACAGCCTGCACGCGCTGCTGCGCCGCGCCGGGCTACCCGAGGCAACGTTTGCGGCGTTCCAGGTCGCGCTCGACGCCTGCCACGAGCAGGGCTTTGTCGACAGCGATGATGGCGCGGCGCGGCTGCGCCGTCGCATGGTGGAGCGCGTGCTGACCCATTGCGAGACCGACCGCGGCGCCACCGAACCGCTGATGGTCCTGCTCCGCCGCTTCGCCACCGAGTCCGCGCGCGAAGAGGCACGGCTGTTCTGCGACGAGATCGTCGCGGATGACGCGATCGATCCGGTCTATCATGATCTGATTGCGGCGTGAATTCCATCTCGCGTCGCCCCGGCGAAGGCCGGGGCCCATACCGCGAGGTCTCGCAATTGAAGCGAGGTGGTCGACGTTCTTTGCGATAATATCCGCTGGTGGTTATCGGTTCCGGCCTTCGCCGGAACGACAGCCTGCTTACTCGGCCGGCACGATGCTGGGCGCCAGGATCGCTTCGAGATGCTCGGGGCGGTCGCGGTTGACCTGGGTGAGATAGTCGTCGGCAACCTTGCGCAGGCGCCGGCTCAGTTCGGCGGAGACGCTGATGCGGTCGAGCCTGGTGTTCTCGTGCACGATGGCCAGGATCGCGTTGATATGATGCGTGAACAGCTCGGCCGGCACCTTCTCCAGATCAGGGGCATGCTCGATGACGCGGCACAGGCTCTCGGCTACTCCCGCCGCTGCCGGGAAGCCGAATGTCGCGGCATCGCCCTTGATGTCGTGTGCGGCGCGGAACAGTTCGTCGCGCCGCTCTTTGGTGAAGCCGTCATTGCGGATGGCGACGTAGGCGGCCGACAGGCGGTTGACCTCGGTGGCCATCCAGTCCTTGAACTCACCGGAGAGATCCGCGAGCGCCTGCTCGGCACGGCTGACCGGATCGTCCATGTCCTTTTCTTCGACGCGGCGCAGAACCTTGCGCAACGGATTGGGCTGCGTGATGATTTGATGCGTGGCGCAGGCCTTGACCTCGATGTCCTTTGCGCTGTTCTTCGCCATGATGCCTGCCTCGTCTAAGACGTTGCGCTAGATGGAGGAGCGGGCCTTGTCGAGCAGCGAGGGCTGCTGCAGCACCTCGTGCTTTTCGCCGACACGGCGTTCGGGGCCCATATAGGCGGAGTTGGTGTTGCGGCGCCGGTCCGGCCCGAAATAGGTCTTGGTCTTGATGAAGGGGCGGGGATTGGCGACGACGTTGAGGATGCGCTGGTAGAGCCCCTTGGCCGAGATCGGCTTGGCCAGGAATTCGGTGACGCCGGCATCGCGCGCGACCGTGACGCGGCGCTTCTCGGAATGGCCGGTCAGCATGATGATCGGCGCGTAGGGGTTGCCCTTGGATTCCGGCTGCCGGATCATCTGCGCCAGTTCGAGCCCGTCGAAGATCGGCATCGCCCAGTCGGTGATGACGATGTCGGGGACGTAATGGCTGTACATTTCCAGCGCGGTGGCGCCGTCCTCGGCCTCATAGACCTCGCGCGCGCCGAACGAATGCAGCAGCGTGCGCAGGATTCGGCGCATGTGCGGATTGTCGTCGCAGACGAGGAAGCGCAGCTTGTTGAAGTCGATGCGGAACATGGCGCCCAGGCTGAAGCAGTCAATCTTCGTTAACCATATCGTGGCGGCGGTTAACGAAGGGTTGCCGGTGGGCGCCGGGCAGGAGGCTCAGTAGCCGAACTGCTCGCGTAAAATGCGCTCTTCCAGGCTGTGGCCGGGGTCGAACAGCATGCGCATCGAGATGGTCTTGTCGGACAGCACCTCGACGCGGCGGACGTCGCGCACCTCGTCGTGGTCGGCGACCGCCGCGACCGGGCGCTTGTCGCCCTCCAGCACCTCGATCACGACATAGGCCGTATTGGGCAGCAGCGCGCCGCGCCAGCGGCGCGGGCGGAAGGCGCTGATCGGGGTCAGCGCCAGGAGGGCGGCGTTGATCGGCAGGATCGGTCCTTGGGCGGAAAGATTGTAGGCGGTCGAGCCGGCGGGCGTCGCCACCATGATGCCGTCGGCGATCAGCTCTGGCATGCGCTCGCGCTCGTCGATCAGGATGCGCAGCCGCGCCGCCTGGTAGGTCTGCCGGAACAGGGCGACCTCGTTGATGGCGTGGTGCAGGTGGACGCGGTCGTTGACGTCGGTCGCCCGCATCAAGAGCGGATTGATCTCGGATTCATGCGCCGCGTCGAGCCGGGCGCGCAGATCGTGGGTCGAATACTCGTTCATCAGGAAGCCGACCGTGCCGCGGTGCATGCCGTAGATCGGCTTCCTCGTGTGCATGTTCTGGTGCAGCGTCTGCAGCATCAACCCGTCGCCGCCGAGCGCGACCACGACGTCGGCCTCTTTCGGGTCGCAATTACCATAGTCGCTGGTGAGCTGGCCGAACGCGGCCTGGGCCTCGCTGCTCGGGCTGGCGACGAAGGCGATCCGTTCGTATCGCGAGGGCTTGGTCATGGCTTTTCGGGCAGGCTCGCTGGCTCGAGAAGGTTCCGCCGGGCTCGTCTATACGAGGTGGGGCGCCATTGTCGAGGATGACCACCTTCAAGGCAAATGACCGGCCGCCGGATCCGGGCAGAACCGGGTCGTTTCGCGCCCGATCGGGCTCGCCAAGCACCGCCGGGCACATGATCCCCCAAACCGTCGCAATTTCGCGCTAGCCTTTGGGCCTCACCGGCTGTCGTTGCCGGGCAGGAGAACGAACATGGTCACGAGTTTGCCGGCGGTCCGTCGCACGGTCCTGGTCCTGGCGGTGTCGGCTTTCGCACTCGCAGGTTTTGCGCGCGCGGACGATCCGCCGCAGCCGCGCTCCGAGACGACGGCGCCCACCGGACAGAAGGGCGGTCGCGGCGCTGGCGCGCAGAACGCGTCGCAGAGCTCGTCGGCCGAGCCGCACCGTCTGCCGCCGGATGCGACCACGAAGCAGACGCTCGATCTGCCCGGCCGCACCCTCAACTTCGCCGCAACGGCG
>NZ_LWIG01000004.1:116757-143119 GCF_002068095.1 Bradyrhizobium sacchari
CCATCCGTGTCTTCGACGGCAAGGGCGAGCCGCTGGCCGACATCGCCTACACCTCCTACGAGCTCGACGGTGCCGACCGCGCCACGCGCCCGGTGACCTTCCTGTTCAACGGCGGACCCGGCGCGTCCTCGGCCTGGCTGCAGTTCGGCGCGGCCGGGCCGTGGCGGCTGCCGCTCGATGGCGAAGCGCTGTCGCCGTCGGCCTCGCCCGAGGTGAAGCCGAACGCGGAGACCTGGCTCGACTTCACCGATCTCGTTTTCATCGACCCCGTCAGCACCGGCTATAGCCGCTTCGTTGCGAGCGGCGAAGACGCGCGAAAATCCTTCTACTCCGTCGACGGCGACGTCAATTCGATCGCGCTTGTGATCCGCCGCTGGCTCGAGAAGCACGACCGGCTGACCTCGCCGAAATACGTCGCGGGCGAAAGCTATGGCGGCATCCGCGGGCCGAAGGTCGTGCGCCAGTTGCAGCTCCAGCACGGCGTCGGCGTCAGGGGATTGATCCTGGTGTCGCCGCTCCTGGACTTCCGCGAGTTCACCGGCACGAGCCTCCTGCAATATGTCGCGACGCTGCCGAGCTATGTGGCGGTGGCGCGCGAAGCCAAAGGGCCGGTCAAGCGCGCCGATCTCGCCGATGTCGAGGCTTATGCGCGCGGCGAATTCCTGGCCGACCTCGTCAAGGGCGAGGCCGACAAGGAAGCAACCATGCGCCTCGCCGACAAAGTCGCCGAGCTCACCGGCATCGACCAGGCGGTGAGCCGCAGGCTCTCGGGCCGCTTCGACGTCGGTGAATTCCGCCGCGAATTCGACCGCAAGAACGGCAAGGTGACGGGACGTTACGACGGCTCGGTGCGCGGCTACGATCCCTATCCGGATTCGGGCAACTCCCGTTTCGGCGATCCCTCGGGTGATGCGCTCCAGGCGCCGCTGACCAGCGCCGCGGTCGATGTCCTCACGCGCAAGCTGAACTGGCGGCCCGACGGCTCCTACGAGGTGCTGAACGGCAGCGTCGAGGGCAATTGGGATTTCGGCCGCGGCATCAACCCGCCGCAATCGGTGTCGGACCTGCGCCAGATCCTTGCGACCGACGCGAAGCTGAACGTGCTGGTCGCGCACGGCCTGTTCGATCTCGCCACGCCCTATTTCGGGACCAAGCGGGTGCTCGACCAGTTGCCGGCCTTCGCGACCCGGCGCGTGAAATTCGCCGTCTATCCCGGCGGTCACATGTTCTATTCGCGCGACGGCTCGCGGCAGGCCATGCGCGGCGAGGTGGAGTCGCTCATTCGGGAGTAGGCCGCGCTTGCGCGGCGGACAGCGGCGCGCGATCTCGCGGGCCACGGCTTTTTCCGGCTTCATGTTGGCGCTGGCGCGTTAGCCCGGCGGTGCGCGAGAGCACCTGTGCGATCGTCGTCTCGGCGGCGCGCGAGGCCGCTGACATATTGGCCGGCCGCATCGGCGAGCCGGAGCTTGCGCTGCTCGCGCAGCTTCATGATGCCGGAGACGTGAAGCTCTTGGAGTGCGAGGCGATGCGGAAGCGGTGGCGAGGGGTGAGCTTCTCGCCGGTGTCGAGATTGGCGAGGCCGAACGCATGCTCGGCGACGGTTTCGCCGCGATGGGCGAAGGCGACGATGACGTCTGGCTGCCCGATGGTCCTCTGCTGGAATTCGATCCAGGAGCCGATGTAGTCGATCGCGGATCGCAGCCACGTATCCATTGCACACCGATTGTGAGGAGGATTCGTGCGCGAAGGCGAGACAAGAAAGCAGAACGGGCACAGCCTCCCGGTTGTGCCCGTTCGCTTCATTCGAAGATGCGCAGTCTTCAGTAGACGAGCGTCGCGCCGGTCGGCTTGTCGAGGGCTGCGGCAAGCGAGCGATATTCGGAGCTGTCGGTGCCCGCAAGCGAGGCGATCTTGTTGAGATGATACTGCGCCTGTTCGCGGTTGCCCTGCTCGAGCTGCCAGAGGCCGTAATACTGCCAGGTGCGGACGTGGTTCGGATCGTCCTTCAGCGCCAGCTCGTAATAGACCTTCGACAACTGGTAGTCGCCGAGCTTGCGATAGGAGTAGCCGATCAGATTGGCGACGTCGGCGACGTCGTCACGCTTGAGCGATTTCAACTGGTCGATCGCGCCCGTGTAGTCGTGGCGGTCGTAGATCGTAGTGTAAGCCGTGCGATAGGCCGCGAGGAATTTGGGATCGCTGACGGAGGAGCTCTTCTTCTTGCCCTTCTTGGACGAGGAGTCCGATTTTGGCGGCGAGGACGGCTCGTCGCTGCCAGCGGCATAGGCGCTGGTCAGCACCGGCCCGGCCGCCAGCGACATGGCAACGACGCCCGGCAGCAGAAGCATTGAGAGTTTGCGCATCTAAGTTCTCCCGTATGGAACGTGGCGATCCTACACGATTGCCCGAAGACCGGAACACCCAGGAGTGGGAAACATTCCCGCTTCGCACGATCTATTCCTCCAGGCGCACATGACAAACTTGTCATCCAGATGAACGGAAGGCTGCGATCGGCTTCAGAATGGGTTCAGCGCGCGAGGCCTAGGCTCCCACCTACGATCGAAGGGTCGGCGAGAGGGCGCCGCCTCAAGATCCTTCCAAGAGGAGACCACCATGTTGAAGACCATTTCTGCAGCCTTGCTTGCCGCCTCCGTGATCGCAGCCCCGGCCTTCGCCGCCGAAACCGCCAAGACCACCACCACGACCGCGCCGGTGATCAAGGCGGACCAGAGCCAGACCAAGGCGTCGACCACCGTGAAACCGGATGCCGGCATCAAGGCCGATGCGAAGACGTCGGACGTCAAGACTTCGGGTGCCAAGGCTTCCGACGTGAAGGCTTCCGACGTGAAGGCTTCCGACGGGAAGGCCGACGTCAAGGCGGACGCCAAGGTCGACAGCAAGTCGAAGGCGATGAATGCGAACGCGGCCATCACGCCCGACGAGCACAAGACCGTGCGGACGCATCGTCATCACCACAAGCATCTGTCGGTGAAGAAGTCGCTGAAGACGCAGCCGGACGTCACCAAGCCGGTGACCACCGAGAAGCGCAGCTAACGACTGATCCCGCGCGGCGGCATCCCTGGCATTGCCCTGCTGCCGCGCGGAGTTCAGGCCGGCCCGTCGTTTCGGTGCCTTGCGCGACAGCGCGAGGTGCCGGCGGCGGGCCGGTGCGTTGCGCAATTCCCTTCGCTCGACCTTGGAGCTAGAACGTCTTCCGAGTCTGGGCGAGCGGAGAGCGTGACCTGTGGGGCGATCGGCAAAACGTGCGGTGCGTGCGGCACTGGTTCTGGCATTGCCGCTGGTGCTCGCCGCGTGTCTCGGCAGCGACGGGGACCGTCCAGGCCTGATGGATGGGGCTCAGGCCGGAGGACCGCAGGCCTTTCCCGACAATTTCCGCAGCGACACGCTGGCCCTGATGCGCACCTATCTCAACAATCCGGTCGGCGTGCGCGAGGCCAGCATGGCCGATCCCGTGCAACGGCCGGTCGGTGGTCGGCAGTTCTATGTCAGCTGTCTGCGCTTCAACCCGCGTGAGACCGATGGCAGCTACAAGGGCGTACGTGAGCGCGCGGTGATTTTCGTCAACGGACGGGCCGATCGCGTCGTCGACAAGGCCGGCGAGCTCTGCGCCGGTGCGGTTTACGCACCCTTTCCGGAACTGGAAAAGATGACGCGGTAGCGCAAAGCCCGCCTTCATCGCCGGGTGCTAGAACGACGGCCGCCGGAGCCCGCGGGATCACATTTTGGCGAGCTTTGAAACTGGGCGGATTGCCTTGCGACCAATCGTTACGGCAGGCCTTGCGCGAATGACAAAATCGCTCGATGCAAGACGACGTGACGGAACAAAATCGCGATGTTGCCGCCCCGTCACGGTTGCGAACGATCAACGTTCCGGCATCGCCGCGAAGCAACCAAATTCACGCCACGTTGTTTGCTGAGGGTCGATTTTGAAAAGAACGGGGATGGATATGAAGACGATTTTGCTGGGCGCTGTCGCCTTGCTTGCGCTGGCAGGGCCGGCCGCAGCGGCTGACATGCAGCCGCGCACCTACACCAAGGCGCCGGCCTATACGCCGCCGCAGGTGATCTACAACTGGACCGGTTTCTACATTGGTGGCCACGTCGGCGGCGCGTTTGCCGGCGACAGCAGCTTCCAGTCGAGCGACGCCCGCTTCCTCGGCGGCGTGCAGGGCGGCTTCGATTACCAGTTCGCGCCCAACTGGGTCGTGGGTGTCGAGGCCCAGTATTCCTGGCTACCGACCAACAATAACGGTGTCACCTTCCCGCTCGGAACGCAGGTGACCTCCAACACCGACCAGCTCGGGTCGGTGACCGGCCGCATCGGCTACACCTGGGGCCCGGCGCTGGTCTACGCCAAGGGTGGTTACGCCTGGCGCAATGGCGGCCTTGGGGTCAACATCGCGGGCGTGCCGCAAACCTTTACCGCCACCGGCAACAACAAGGACGGCTACACCGTTGGTGCCGGCCTCGAATACATGTTCGCGCCGAGCTGGTCGGCCAAGGCGGAGTACCAGTACTACAACTTTGGCAGCACGACCTTCACCTCCGGCCCGGCCGAAATCGTCGGCGCTCGCGGCCGGGAAGACGAGCATACCGTCAAGGTGGGCGTGAACTACCGCTTCGGCTGGGGCGGTCCGGCAGGCTCGCGCTACTGACCCGTCAAAGGCGATCCGGGAGGATCAAGGATCTGACGAAAGGCCGGCCTCCGCCGGCCTTTTGTTTTGCCGGCTCCGGCTCGCCGGTCTGCCGTTTGCCTTGCGTGAACCATCTGGCGCGTCATTTGCAAGCAAACATTCGGACACGCGCATTCTCATGCGTGTCATGGGGCTGGCGTAAAGCAAAAATAATTTTTGCCGCTTACGGAACTCGCGCTCCGGAACGCGTTATTATTATGGGATCTCCCGGGCTGGTGGGACGACGGTCATGCGTATCTTGATGTCGGCAGTGGTGCTCTCGTGCGTCGTCGCCCTGCCGTGCTCTGCCCAAACAATCCTCAAATCCGAGCCTCTGATGTTGGCACCCTATGAGGTGGCCTTCGTCAAGGACGCCTCCTGCCCGTCCGGCAAGGTGCTGAAGGTCACCGGTGCCATCCGCGGGCTGCATCGCCGCAAGGCCTGCGTGGTGCTGGCTGGCGAGCAGGCCTCGCTCGCGACGGCGACGCCCTGAGAGACCTCCTGGCTTTCGTTCCCTAGGAATTCAGCTCGAGCTCCATCCTGGACTGACGCTCGGCCTCGGCCTTGTTCATGGCGGGGTCCTCGCCCTGGGCGGCCCGGCACGGCCGGATCTCGTAGTCGTTGTCGAGCACGCGGCGCGGCCCGGCACGCTCGTCGTCTGCGCTGACATCGACGACCAAGCCACTTCGCTGAGCCAATCTCCAGACGTCGGACTCGTCGGGGTAGGCCTTGCTGATTTGAGCGTCGTTGCAGAACAGGGCGTACGGCATTCTTTCCACTCCGGGAAAGCGCGTTAACGACTTCCCCCGGGCGAGGGTTCCGGCCGGCACGGCGATCACGGGGCCGTGATCAGGGCCTCCAGGGGCCTTGAGTCGTAAACGAGTCCTGAATCCCCAAAAAAAGAATCCCTGGGACTCTCCGGCTGGAATCAGCGGATGTTTTGGCCATGACGAGCGACCTGAAAACCTCCTGCGGGCACATGCTCCTGCCGCTGACGCTGGCGCTGGTCGGCGCCTGCGCGGCCAACCTTTGGCTGGTGTGGTCCTGGCTGTAAGTCCCTGACGGACGGGAGGCCCTATTTTTCGGTCGGTGGAAGGGGGCCGGAGTCGCGCAGGGCGGCGCGAAGCTTTGTCAGGGTGGCCGCGCAATATTCCTCGCGTTCGCGTTCGAACCGCTCCTGGTGCTTGCGGAAATTCGCGATTCTGGCCTGCATCTCGCTGCGGAAATCGCCACCGGGGCGGGGCGGTGGGATCTGGACGGGGCGAGCCTGGGGTTCGGGCGGAGATACGGGCGGCGGCTCGGCTTCGACCGAAACTGCCTGCACGGTCAAGATCTCCGCGGTGACCGTGAGTGCAGCAGGTGTGTGCTCCGGCGGATGGAGCTCATCCTTCTTGCCGGTTACGGATTGGACGAAGGCCAGTGTCTGCGCGATCAGTTCGTCGCGCTCCCTGATCCACTTCATGGGCCACCCCTGTTGCGACCATTCCATCAAAGCTGGTGGCATGAATCAAGGAGGTAATCCGGCAAGGGGATTGCATATTTTTCCCGGTCGCCCGACAGTGCGCGGATGGAAGCCGGGAAAGACGAGTCGGTCGAAGTGGAGGGCCTGAGGCTTGTGCGCGCCTTCCTCTCGCTGCCGCCCGAGAAGCGGGCAGAGGTAATTGCGTTCGTCGAGGAGCTGGCCCGTGTTCATGCCCCGCCCGGGGAGGGCGAGGGCAAACCGGCGAGGTGAGTGCTATCGCTCGCGCGGTTTGACGTTGGGCACGAAGGGCGCGCCGATCACCCGGATCGCCTCAGATGCAGCGACATCGACCGGCTTGCTCTCTGCGACCTGCCGCTCCGGCATCCGCCCGAAGACGGGCTCGAGCAGCGCAAGCGTGCCGGCCACGATGGTGCAGCAAAGCGCCACCGTCCCCAGCAGAACCATGTTTCTGTTATCTTCGTGTATCCGCATAGGCAGGGAACGGTCGACGCGGGCGCTTGGTTCCGGAGCGCAAGAGCGCCTCCGATGCCGTCAGAAAAGCTGAAGCTTGCGCGAGGCTTGCGTGCGGGCGCGGAAGGTTATTTTTCCGTAAGGCCACCCGGCCATTTAGCATCAAATCTTAACGTCCTCCGGGTTCCAATGCACGTTGCTGGGATTACGGCCCGGTCGAAAAATCCTTGGACGGCTGAGATGAGCTTTTTGAACAATCTGAAGATCGTGTGGAAGGTTGCGCTGATCGTGGCGGTGATGGGCTGCGCGATGATCGTTGTCGCAGGCTTCGGCGCGCGCGAACTCTCCACGACCGTCGATGGGTTCAGCGAGCTCGCTGCCGCGCAATCCTCCGCCCTCAACCTGACCCGCGCCCAGCGCCGTGCCGAGACCTATCATGCGGCGCTCTATGCGGTCCTCACCGAGGCGACGGAGGCGGGCAACGCCGCGCGCCTGAAGACCGCGAACCAGAACCGCACCGAGATCGGTCAATACCTTGACGCGGCGGAGAAGGACGATCCGTCTCGCGCGAGCCAGATCAGGAGCATCGCGGACCAGCTGAAGGCCGCCTTCGCCGGCTGCGATCCGGTGCTTCGGGCCGGCGCGGAGGCAAGCAGCGTGGAGGAGAACGCCAAGGCTGCCGAGCGCGCGCACAAGGAGTGCGATCCGGTGCTGGACGCGGCCCTCGCACGCATCGTCCAGTTCGTGACCGACACAGCGCAGGTGGTGGCCAGGCGCAAGGAAGCCATCAACCGCGATGCCAGGTCCGCGACCTGGACCGTAATCGGTGTCAGTGGCGGTGGCCTGATCCTCGGAATTGCAATCGCACTTTTCATCGGCATCAACGCGATGTCGCGGCCGATCGCCCGCCTCAAGCTCGCCATGGAGGGCCTTGCCCGCAACGATCTCAAGACCGAGGTGCCCGAGAAGGAGCGCCGCGACGAGATCGGCGACATGGCCAGGACCGTCGAAATCTTCAAGACCAACGGGCTCGAGGTCGAGCGGCTCAAGGAGGCGCAGGCCGAAGCCGAGAAGCAGGCGGCCGATCAGCGCCGCCGCGACATGATCAACCTTGCCGACGGCTTCGAGCGGGCGGTCGGCGAGATCATCGAGACGGTGGGATCGGCTTCCACAGAGCTCGAGGCATCGTCCTCGACGCTCGCAACCACGGCGCAACGCGCGCAGGAGCTGACCTCGGTCGTCGTGGCCGCCTCGGGCGAAGCCACCGGCAACGTGCAGTCGGTTGCGACCGCGACGGAAGAGCTGTCCTCTTCGGTGAACGAGATCAGCCGTCAGGTGCAGGAATCGGCGCGGATGGCCGGCGAAGCCGTCACCCAGGCGCGCACCACGACCGAGCGCGTCAGCGAGCTCTCGGTCGCGGCCACCCGCATCGGCGACGTCGTCGAGTTGATCAACACCATTGCCGGCCAGACCAATCTTCTGGCGCTCAACGCCACGATCGAGGCGGCACGTGCCGGCGAGGCCGGTCGCGGCTTCGCGGTCGTCGCCTCCGAGGTGAAGACGCTGGCCGAGCAGACCGCGAAGGCCACCGGCGAGATCAGCCAGCAGATTTCGGGCATCCAGACCGCGACCCAGGAATCGGTGAACGCAATCCGCGACATCTCCGCAACCATCGAGCGGCTTTCGGAAGTGTCGTCGACCATCGCCGCGGCCGTCGAGGAGCAGGGCGCCGCGACCCAGGAGATCTCGCGCAACGTGCAGCAGGCCGCGCACGGCACCCAGCAGGTCTCCTCGAACATCACCGACGTGCAGCGCGGCGCCGCCGAGACCGGCTCGGCCTCCTCGCAGGTGCTCTCGACCGCCAAGATGCTGGCGAGCGACAGCAACCGTTTGAAGGATGAGGTCGGCAAATTCCTGCGCACGGTGCGCACGGCGTAAGGACGCGCGGCGGGATCCGTTCGCTGCGCCGACAACGCCTATTGCGGCAGCAGTAGTGCAAGCACGATGACGAACAGCACGGCTGTCATGATGACGGCCGTAGCCGCACCGGCGACCAATCTGGCCTTTTCCTTGGCGGTGGTGGGGCGCATGGGATGCGCATGCTACCTTATGTTGAACTTCGGTCCAATCTGTGGTCAGTAGCGATCCCCGCGGCGCCAGGCGCCTGTATCGATCTCCGAGTTGAGCGGCGAGGCCGGTGATTTCTGGCGCGACGGTTCATGTGTAGACTGCGCTCACGATGGAATCTGGATTTGGAATCGTCCGGTGATCCCCGATCGTCCACCCGTACTTGCCCATGAACGCTTCGTCGCTGACCGCGACAATTTCGCGGGACTCGATCTCGCCGCGCGGTTCGAGCGGATCGAGCGGACCAACCTGTGGGGCGCGGCGAGCTCGGTGTCCGGTCTCGGCTCGGAGGATGTCGCAACGAGCGCGATCCGGGAGGCGATTCCGCCGCTGCTGCAAGGACACGGCGTGCGCTCGCTGCTCGATGCGCCCTGCGGCGATGCAGGCTGGATCGGCCGGATGAAGCTCGATCTCGACTACACCGGCATCGACATCGTGCCGTCGCTGATCGCGGCCAACAGCGACCGCGCGGCGCGCGGTGAGCTTTCGGGTCGCTTTCTCGTTGCGGATATCACGCGCGATGTGCTGCCGCGCGCCGACCTGATCCTGTGCCGCGACTGCCTGGTGCATTTGTGTTTCGACAACATCTCGCGGGCCGTGAGGAATTTTCGTGCGAGCGGCGCGCGCTTGCTGCTTCTCACGACGTTT
Source organism: Bradyrhizobium sacchari (assembly GCF_002068095.1). Taxonomy (GTDB): domain Bacteria; phylum Pseudomonadota; class Alphaproteobacteria; order Rhizobiales; family Xanthobacteraceae; genus Bradyrhizobium; species Bradyrhizobium sacchari. Next base: position 126,160 of record NZ_LWIG01000004.1, read on the forward strand.
CCCGAATGGGACGACAATCGCGATTGCGAGGACGGCGACTGGCGCGCGTTGAACATGGCGAAGGCACCGTTCAATTGGCCGGCGCCGCACGAGCTGATCAACGAGCGCTGCGGGGAAGGCGATGGCGGCTGGCGCGACAAGAGCCTTGGGCTGTGGCGGCTGGAGGATATCCGATGATCGAGGCCAGATGCAGTTGCGGCGCTGTTTCACTTTCGCTTCCGGGGCCGACCAGGCTGGTTGCGGCCTGTCATTGCATCGACTGCCAGCGGCGAACCGGCGCACCGTTCGGGGTCGGCGCGTTCTATCCGGTCGAAACCGTCACGATCACCGGCGCGCCGAAGGCGTATGTTCGCGCCGCCGCAAGCGGAGGCATGGTCCGCAGCCATTTTTGTCCCGACTGCGGTTCAACGGTCTATTGGCAAGCCGACAATCTGCCCGACATGATCGGCGTCGCCGTCGGCGCCATCGCTGACCCCGATTTCCCGGCGCCCGTCAGATCGGTGTTCGAGCAATCGAAACATGCCTGGGTCGAGATTGGCGGCGCGGTTGTCGAGCACTTCGAACAGAGCAGCGTGCGGAAGGGTTCAGGCTGAGGCGCGGGGGTCCGCGGCCGGTGTTCGGTCAGGGACGCAGCCTTGCGTTAGACGGCGCTCCCGTTGTCTGTATCGGTTCACCGGGAGCACGGTCCAGCGGCGGGTGAGGCCTGGCGAGTCCGGCCGTTCCGGGAGGTGCGTCGTTGCTGGCGGTGCGGGTATTGACGCGCTCTAACGTGACTGTCGAAGCAACCACAATGGCGATGGCCAAGGCGACAGCGGATAGGGCTAAGGCTGCTCGATCATTCGGGTCCATCGCTAGACCTCCGCGAGACGGCTCTATGGCGAATAAGAATAACGCCGAACTGGCGATTTGGTTCTTGCGTCAGGCGACGACGCGGTGTCGGCCACCCATGGTGCCGGCTGAGGGGATTGAACCCCGACCTTCGGTTTACAAAACCGTGGCTTTGAACGAATTATACAATGAATTTCAATGCGATAATTTCAGAAATAGTTGCGAGGGTAACCGCTGGGGTAAACTGAGCGGCCTGTATGGTTGCCGCGATCGTCGCTGTTCTGATATGACCGAGCCGTCGCTGGCATAGCTCAGTTGGTAGAGCACGTGATTTGTAATCACGGGGTCGCGGGTTCGATCCCTGCTGCCAGCACCATCCCCATTGATCGCGTCAACGAACAGCGCGCGAGCGATTAACTCACCTCAACCTTTCCGGTAGCCAACGACTGGCGCCTACGGTTCAATACTGCGGCACAAGTCTGGGGAAGGGTAGATGGCCGCTGCTGAGCCGAGCCTTCAGCTCCATTTGGAGCCGAAAGAGCCTATCGAAATTTCCGAACTCACCGGGGCGCTAACAGCCATCGCGCGCCAATATCAAGCCTATGCCATCGAGAACGAGCTAGCCTCCAAAAACTCCGAGGCTCGGCTTTTGGTGTCGGCTGTAAAGCCGGGCAGCATCGATATCAACTTGGTTCCCGATCTGACTTCCATGGTCGTAATGGCGGGGCCGCTGCTGGCTCCTCTAATCGACAAATTGGAGTTGATCGAAAAGTTCGGCAAACACCTTAAGTCACTAATCGACCTTTTCGCGAAGAAGAGGGAAACGACGGCTGGCGACAATATCACGATCAAGGATTGCGACGACGCAACGAATATCGTTAAGCCCATCGCAAGCCACGGCGGATCGCAGACCTTCAATGTGATCAATGGACCGGTGACAGTCCAATTACTGACTATCTCAGCACAGGAAGCGGCGAGTATCCTTGAAACTGCCGCGCAAGAAAAGGCTTTGCTTCAAAATCCGAATGCAGAGATCGTGCAGCGCGTTCCGATGATTTGGAAGCGGCTTGATCGCGATTCTGTAAAGTCTGCCGCAAAGACGACCCCAGATCGGGCGCTTATCGAGGAGATCGATGAAAAGCCCCACGCCGTTTTCTTTACCGACGAAATGAGCCATCTCAAAAATCAGATGATCGATGACGAAGATAATCCATACCAAGCAATCTATTTTGTAGACGTCGTGGTCTCGCGATCATCTGGAAAAGTCGTTTCGTATCGGGTTATTGGGTATCACGGCAAGGAAGAGCTAGAGGCCCTTCCACCAGCGTAGAAATTTCCGGACGTGCTGTGTACATCCGACAGCACGTCCGGGCATGAACCGACCGGAAAGCGACTAACGGCCGGTGCATTCAATTTGGGAAATCACGAACCTATCGAGGCTGCGCATGTGGTCCGCGTGCAAGATGATGGTGGCTTTGTCCCCGTCCTGTGCAAGCAGCTCCTGCATATACTCGAAAATGTGTGCTCCAATTTCGCGGTGCTCGTTGTCACTGAGTTTCGTCGCCATGGGTACCTCGTTGTTGTCCGGACGATGAAGACGGCCCGTCCGATCAGCCGATCCGTTTGCGCCGGTCGTGGCACTTGTCCGGAAAGCGCGTTGCTAGCTGATCCACATAGCTATTGAACATACGCTCGGCGTTGTTGAGCGAGTTGGTGTGTTTCTCAAAGAACAACAGCAAGTCTTTCGGCGCTTCAAACGAATGATCCGGCGTGGTCAACACGCGCTGATTTATGATCCGCAGCAGCGTTGCGCTGTTAATCGAAAGGTCAGGCTCTCTATTCGGTGTGGCAAACCACTGTACCTCACGTGCCGGTTCGCGCTGGTGTTCGTCAAAATGAAGCGCCTCGCACTTTTTTATGACGCGGTTGTTGTTCGATGCATATTTGCCGTGCGTGCGATCGTATTCCGTCGCGCTCGCAAAATGCATCAAGCCGTCGCGATTGAAGGCGTAGAGCATCGGGTGCGGATGAAACACCTTGTAAAGTCGCACATCGCGAAGCGGTGAATTGTCTATGTGCATTGCAAATAATCCATCCATTTGCGGGCCGCCTCGTCTTCGGTGTCAGTCCTCAATATCTTTGGAGTTTCGCCGAAAAGCGGGGTTTGCACGTCGCGGTGCAATGTTGGCGGCGGCGGGCATCGTTGAAGCAAGTAAGCGTATGGACGTGCATCAACTTCGATTTCGTCATCGTGATGCGCTTTGCACCACTCGATCCATCGCTCATAAAGTGCTTCCCATCTGGCGTAAGAATCGCGTTGTTCATCGGTTAGCGTTTCCAGCCTTGCGGCGAGGCTGTGAGCAGGCTTCACAATCGCAATAAGTGCAGCAAGCCTGCTGCGGTCGCGATCACTTATTGGCAATCAACGCCTCCAACTCAGTGAGCCGGTCGCGCAATTCTTGAATTGACTCGATGGATGCGAGCTTTTCCAATCCCGATGAAATTTGCTTCATTTCGTCGGCCGATATCTCGCCGCTCTCGAATGCGTCGCGGATATCGGCCGGTTCGCTGCCGTGCATTTCAATAAGGCGTCCGGGTACAACAAGCTTGATTACAAGCTGGACTGCCCAAGATTGCTTTTCATCGATCGCGCTTGCGAGGGCTTCAACCGCGCGCGGTCCTAGCGCTCGAATTTGCTTTGCTAGCTCCGACGAAATGCGGTTCTTACTACCTAGGGGCCTGCCGGGGCCGCGCAACCAACGTCCTTTGCCGTCGCGCGCACCGTTAGAAATAACGCCGGTTATGGGTGTGAAGTTGTTGGGCGGTGTGGACATCGCTGTCAAATCCATCGAACAGTAACGTTGTGCAGATAGAGCCATGACGCCAGAGCCTGCGTATCAGTCAACGAGGCGTTTCCGGAGCGCACAGATTTCGGCATCCCGTGCGCCGTGCGCCAGTAGTACAGCGTTGCGTTCGTGGCCCGCAGCGCCGCGCAGAGCGCGACCGCGTCAATGTGTGGTGCCGTTCGAAGCACCACACATGGGGGCAACTGTGGGCCACGCAATCGCATTAGCTGTTCTTCGACGCGGTCAACAGCGCGAATGCTTCATCGGTGCTGCACTGGCAAGCGAGCGATAACCAAGTAACTACATCACGACAAATTTGAATTGCTTGCTCTACGGTGCGAGCGTTGGCCTTCATCGCGGTTACAAAGGCGTTTGCCTCTTGCATCATTGCGTCGTTGTCGGTGGAAAGTGCAACCGGGTTCGTTGCGCTCGCCTTAACTGGATATTTTGCAGCAAGACCTTGGCGTGCAGCGAAACGCAGGGCCATAAAGCGATCCATTACGACGCCTGCCACCGCCGACGGCAATGACGAGAGACAGCCCGCCGCGACAAGCCCAGACAGTTGTTCAAGGTTCATGTCCTTAGCGAGGTTTTCAAGGTTCACCTCGGCGACGGCCGCTGTGCTATTGACGTTGGCCCCGATGGCAATATCGAACAGTTTCACGGTGCGATCGCGGATGGGACGGGTGATAGGCGTCTCTGGCGCAGGCGTAGAAAGATCAACTCGAACGGTCTCGCTGCTCGCATAATAATCTCCGATGGTCTTGCGGAAGGTATTGAAGGGAGTGCGCAGGATCGCGGGCAGGGAGGCTTTCAGGTGCTCCGTGAGCGCTTCCGGCAGCAAGCGGGCCGATGCCTGGGTGATCTCCACGTTGCCGCCTGCAATCGCGACGTAAATGGCAGCGGCTGGCCCAGCGAGCGCAGTATCCTTCGCGAATGCGGTCGGGATGAACACGTGTGCGCGTCGGTCGGTCCGGGTGTCGATAAGACCTAGAATGTTTCCCCGCCCGGTGTCGGAGATGGACGTCTGGAGCACTGGCATTTGAGATTTCCCCTTCGGATGACTTGATGCGCGGCGCGCGCGCCCTGTGTTCTGATCAAGTCATATTCGTGGGGGCCGTTCAACACGATAAACATCGCTATACTATCGTAATTACTTGTTTTCACAGGATCATCACCGCTTTACCAGCACCAACATCAATATTGCGACGAACATGGCAAGTAATACCGCGCGATCATCGCTTGACCATCACAACGATGAACGCAATCGCCATCGCAAGTCGCATTGAGCATCGGTTCAGCAAACAGAATTGCGACGAGCCAAACGCCCGCAACATCAACGCAATAACCGACCGCGTTTTTGTAGGGGTGATTTGCGGGGTAATTCGGTCTGCTCGAAGGGGCGAAGCGGACGCGCCACCCGCGAACATGACGGATGCCCGGTCGTGACCCAAAGTGGACATTCTGAAGCTCTCATTTGTGCTAGCGTGTATGCCTGATGGGCACAACTCTGGCCCTTGGGACATTGTTGAGTACGTGATGGGAATGATCCAGCATGGGAAGCGCCCACAAACCTAGCGCTGACGCCGCCATCCAGCTTCTGACTTGGGCGATCGAGGAGATCGAAAAGACTGGCGACGAAAAGGCTCTGTTTCATACTCGCACTGCCTTGGCGAGATTGCAGCGCATATACTCCGCGTCCTCTTTGCTTCGGCGCGATGCAGGCCCAGCCACTTCTTAAGCTGGCTTTTTGGTTTTGTTCATTCAGCAATGTCGGATTTCAGGGGGTGATTTATGAGCGCGCGTCCTAGCAGCGCGGCGACAGCGGCGACACCCCTTCTATGCCCTGTAGAGATATGTAGTAGCGGGTACATTTTTCTCCTAAAGGATAAGGGCCCTGTCGCCAGTGTCGCCGCTCCAAATTATGAAGCAACGGCAACTGTGAACGGGAGAAACCCGTTCGTCCGCAGCCTGTTTGCTTCGACGTTTGCGAATTGCACATACAGTGCGGGGTCGGTGTAAATCTGCTGCTCGTTCAATTCGCGCACGATCACCAAGCGAACATTGTCTTTGGTGACGCGTTTTTCGCAGAGGATCATTTCCTGCTTCGCGAGATTTCGTCGAATGGCGGTGTCGTTCACGTTTGGAATTCTGTGCTTCACAAAATGCTTGATCGTCTCGAAACGCGCCACTTGCGCCTGCCAATGGTCTCTAAATTCCGCCAAGGCTTGCTCAACCTCATTCGCTAGGTTTGAAAGCATGCGCTTGCGTGCGTCATTTTCCATGCTGCGATGTCCAACATTGAAGCCATCGAGCGGCAACGTGGAAAGATGCGCCCATACCGCAGCGATGAACTCATTTTGTCTCGCTCTCTCATAGATGAAGTTGTAATAACTCGTCGATTGCGGTTGCGTCGGATTTTCGACAACGTTCCAGCGACGATCGTTCTGTTCGATCGGAAGCGCGTCCCAATTGTTGCTGAACACGAGCCAGCGCAGCGCGTTATGTTCAACCCATTGCAAGCCGTGTTTTTCGTTGATCTCTCGATAGTCGGCATTCACCATCGTTTTGAGCTTTTCCGACAACCCCCAACTGTTTGCGCCGCGCAATCCTGCCCGCGCTTCGTCTACGACCATCAACAGCTTGCGCGACATACGACCGTTATATTTCCCCTCAAGGATCGTATCCAAAATTGCATTGTTGAGCACGTAGCCACGCAGAACGCGCGACAGAACGCCGCTTAGCCAGTTGCGACCAATGCCGGTTTGAGTTGCAACGAAGCACCATCCGGTTTCGACCTTCTCGCCGGGATGTTGCAGAATGTGAGCAAGCCATTGTTCAAATCGCGTTCGTTCTGCTTCAATAGGAACGAGATAGGCTAGGTGTTCGTGCCATACAGGCAACCAACGGTCCCGTAACCCGGCATCGGTGGCGAAGTGGGCTGCGAACGTCGGTTTGATCAGTCCGCGCCAAACGTTGAATGCATTTTCTCCCGGTCGCTCTGGCGGCTCGCAGATGGGGCCGCCTTCTGGCTTCCAAGTGATTGCGTCTACATTCATTCGCTTGATACTTTTCAACCACAGTTCTAGGCCGGGAACTAATCTCTCTTTTTCTTGCCCGTTGCGGCCGTCTTTGTTTTTCACCGTTTCCAGTGATGCCGCATACGAATTGCGAGCGACACTCAGTGATAGGACTTCGCGACTAAGAGCGTTAGCAACTGCACCGCTGTTGCCCGTCTTAGCGAAGAATAGGTTTGCTTCCATTTCGGCCAATGTCATCAGCTTTGTGGTGATGTCGAATTCAAGCCGCTCGCCTATGCGTTCGTTCTCTTTGCGTTGCTTTTCGCGCCGCTCTTGATTGGTCCCGCGATATACGTCGCGGCATGCCACATTGCTGCTGCTAGCTGTTCTGTTGCGATAGTATGCCCGGCTGCACCATTTGTCGCGCTTGCCCAATGCTGACATGCTGAAAAGCCGGAGCATTCGGACGTGATCTTTGCCGGTCCAAAAGGCCAACTTGTTCATCAGCGCCAAATCCGCTGCGCTGTGGTCGAATTGTTGTCCTGTCGATGACGGGTAGAGATGATTTAGCGCTTGAGCATCAGCATTCCATAGCGCAGCGAACGGGACACGCCTGCTCAATTTGTCGAATTCGACCTTCGCGACAAAGTTGCGCGGATCACGCATAATCACGTCGTTCAACTCGGCAATTCGTTCTGATGAAAGCTTGTCGTCAGATGCAAACATGCGGGCTAATAGTTCCTGATCATCTTCCGGCCCGGCCCATCGGGGGTCGCGGATGGTCTCGATTTCCTGATTGTCGCGATCGTGTTCGCGCACCGGTAGGAAGGTTTGCAGCGACGCTGTTTGCTCCAGATCGGCGTTGCCAACCCATTCATTGCCCGCAATCGCAACAAAGCGGTTGTTCTGATAAAACTCAAATCTGCCACCCCATTTGTTGCGACGATTGCCGAACTGTGTTTTGTCGCCTCTCATGATCAGGTGCAGACCTGTTCCCGATTGGCTAACCTCTGCTGCTACGCCCGGAAACAGGCGCGTGAAAATATGCGTTGCTTCATCGTTATATTCTCCGGTGTCCGGATCGCGGCACCCATCTAGATCAACGAAGATATACGGATCGTTCAAGGTGAAGACGAAGCCGATGCGGTATGCCGGATTGACGGCTGCGATCGTCGCCGCTGTTTCGAAACTCGCCCATGTGGCCGGATTGGTCGTGTCGGCGCGTTGAAGCGTCTTCGGATCGTATGGGATTTTTCGCGGTTTCGGTTCGCCATCGTATTGCTCAAGTCGCCACAACACCCATTGCGGAAGGGCTTTCAGGCCCGCGAGAGGATCGGCGAGGCTTGCAGGCGGCTTTCCGCTATCGAACGCGCGCAGTGTCAGAGGCGCGCGGTTGAGAAACGCTGCGCGGGCGTGTATAGTCATGATGCTTATTCCTGAATGACGATGATTAGAGGCCCCGCCGGGTTGCGCTGGCGGGGCCTTTTTCTTTGCCTGCTAAGCGGCTTTGGCCCGGCCGCTGATGAACTTCTCAAGGTCGGACCGACGCCAGTAGCGCCTACCGCTGATCATGACTGGGGCAGGGAAGTCCGCCAGCGGAGGGATGATCTTGTTGCGCGTGCGATGGTGTAGGCCGTGCTGCCAACAATGTAGCGTCGCGTGCGAGATGTTGCCGAGCATTGTCCTGGCAGCTTTGGAATTTACGAGGATGTCGCTGGGTGCGAATGCCGCGTGCGTGCTCGCGTCAACGAGCAAGACCGTTGATGTCATGGCGGATGACCTGATGATGATGTGAGGGATTTGCAGGCATCCGCCCGCCGCGCGCCGCGTCTTTACCGCGACTTTAGGTCATCCGACCCTTGCACCGGGGAGCATCCGCATCACCCGGCTCACATAAACTGATTCAACGAATATGGTTCGTCAAGGCTACAGCGCGTGATGATCAACAGCGTTGGAATGGGCATCGGTTACCCCTCGGCTTCCCCCGCAGCGCGTCGCCGCGCCGAACCGCAACGATTTCAATGCGATGATTCCGCGCGTTGCCAAATTCTATAACCGCTGCTCAAAAGGCTTGTCGGTGCCGATCCTTGGGCGTGTACTCATTGAGCGCAGGATGCCTGACTTCCGGGCTGAGGCCCAGAAGTCAGCTTCAGCCGGCCACCGACCGAGGCGGACTTACTTCGCGCGAGCTCGTTCCTTGCGGGTAGCTTCCAGTTCTCTCTTCGCCCGCTCGATAATATCGAAGCTGCGCTGATCTCCGACCTCCTCAGCCTGTGAGGAGGCGGCTTCTAGGTAGTGGTCGATCCAGCGTTGGGCGACGGTCTTCTGCATGGGGCATCCTTCGCATTTAAAGGACACCCACGCATTCACCTGTGTAAATTACAGCGAATTAATCTGGCGGCTGTAGACCCGGCGATCTCAACCACTCGCTCATGTGCGAGCCGATCTCGGCCTGTCTTGCTTTGCGAATGGCGTCGTCGCGCTGGGGGCCTGGTGGAAGGGATTTGGCCTCTTCTCGGAGGCGTTCGGCTTCCTGGGAAAGGCGTTCTTCGAGAGAAACGGTTTGCTTGAACCGGCGGCGTCGCTGCATGACACGACCTCGTTTTGCGGGTCCTAACCGCAGGATTTGAGTTCTCGCAAATACTAAGATGCACTCGGGGCGGACTTGGTTCCGAAGTGAACACTACAAATTAGGACACTAGTGTAGTCAACTTAGGACTTTGGCTCAAAATCAGAAGTGCTCCGGTCCATCTGAAGATTTCCGTTGGGCGCTCAGAACCTGACATCGCCCTCGTTCATGATTGCGACGCAACGAGCCTCGGGCGTGGGCGATCGATGACGATTTCCTGCAATCGATCCGCCCACAGTTTCAGGGCTTCTCGCTTTTCATCGGCGTATTCATAACGATTATAGATCGCTGCAACGCCGCTGACCTTGCCGGACTTGTGGTTCAAAATCGCTTCCGTCACTTCCTGTGTTACCCGTAGTTTTGCGAGTTCGGTTGAGACCGTCCGACGCAAATCATGCAGGTGCCAATCTGGCAACGCCGGTTTGCAATGCTTTTCGAGGGCAATCTTTCCGTTAGAGAAGCCGCTGAACGGTGTGGTGCCGATCGTTGTGAAAACGTAATCTGACATCTTGTCGGGTGAGATTGCCACTCGCGGCAACGTCTTGATGATCGCGGTTGCCGATTGCGGAAGCGGCACAATATGAGCGCGTCCGTTCTTAGTGCGCGATCCTTCAAACGTGATCGTATCGAATGTTTCGGATAATTCGGACCATTTGAGATTGGCGATTTCGTCGCGTCGCTGACCGGTCAGCAAGAGCAGTTTGACCAATGCCCCGAATGGATAGTCACAGGCCGTTGCGGCGTTCCATACAGCTCTGATTTCGTCGTGTGAAAGAACCCGATCGCGGCTTTGCGGTTTAGGAGGCGCGTCCGCGAATTCGATCACGTTCTTGCCGATGGTGCGAATAACGGCCTTCCATCGGAAGAAGGTTGACAGCAGAGCGAAGGTGTTTCGCTGCGCGCCGGGTGTTAGCTTTTGCAGCAGCTTGTTAATGTCGCGATCATCGATCGTTCGAATATCGCCGATATGCTTCAAGTTCGGCTTGATGTCCGTTTCGATGATGCGTTCGTATTCATCCGCTGTGGATGCTTTAACTGGACGGCCTTTGAACCCGGTCGAGCGGGCGGTTTTGATGAATTCATCGAGCCAATATTCGAGGCTAAAGCGCTCGGTTTTGGATTGGCGTGGATCATGTCCGCGCTTTGCATCGGCTTTCACGCGTGCGGCCAATGCGCGCGCCTCGGTGACGTTTAGAACTTGCTTGCTGGATGGCCGCTCGATCCGCTCTAGGCCGGAACCTTCCTCGTCGTAGCGGCCTAGGGTGATCTTGGCAGCCTTGCCGTCCACCTTGGTACGGACGGCCCAGGACAACGCTCCAGAGGGCTGCACAATCAGGTACAGGCCGCTCACGGCGTCGTCAGGGACTTCATGACGGGCATCGGTAGCCTTCAAATTTTTGATGAATGCAGCGGCGCGCTTGTGTTGTGCGGGGAGCATCGGTTTGTCCGGGTAAGCGGCGGGGTAATTCCCGCGGCCTTATCGTGGCAAACCGAACCATACACGAACCGACGCCCAACGGAATCGTAAACTACTGAATCAACAGCAATTTCACCGCTAAAATCATCGTCGCTAGACTGAGCCAAACAGAGCCAAATTCGCCGAAGTCTAATTACAAAACCGCTGCTCTACCGCTGAGCTAAGCCGGCGACGCTTGGGAAGCGGGGCCAGGCCGGCATGGGCCGGGGCTGTCCGCCTGTGCGCGCCGCAATATCAGACTTGGATGGAAAGTGCCAGAACCCGAAGGCGGCGTTCGGCCGGCATAAAACAGGCGGCCTGTTGGGCCGCCTGAAATCGTTCAATCGATGGAAGGAAGGCCTTACTGGCAGAGATGCCGCCGGCCGTCTTCGCCCTTGAACCAGGTGCCGGGCCTGCACACGATGCCGTTGCGGGCCGCATAGGCGTCCCAACTGCCGTACCAGCCGGGGCCGCCGCGGTCGTAGCTCGCATAGGAATTGCCCCAGCCCTGGAACGGCGCGGCGGCGACCGCTGCTGCGGTTCCGACGGCCGCGCCGGCTACTGCGCCCGCCGTGTCGAGCGGCCAGAAGCCCGATTGCCGTCTATCATCCGGATTGACCTGGTTACGGGCCATGTGGCGGCGACGATAGGCGCGGTCGGTGGTGGGATTGCCGGCACCGAGAGTCTGGCAATTCGGATCCTGGAATAGCCCCGTGCAGCGGCCCGAATTGTCGACTGTCGTTTGCGCGAAGACCGGTGTTGCCAGCGTGGACGCGACGATCGCGGCGAAGCCAAGAAGCCTTGGGCTCGTCATGGCATTTTCTCCATGTTGTTGAGACATGTGCTAAGTGCGACCTCTGGCAGTCGTTCCGCGAATTCTCGCCAGAAGGGTCACATCGACGTGAGCGCGCTCAGGATGTGAAATTGGGCCACGCAACCTTGCTCGCTCCGGCGCACGCGCGGTGTTTGCGCCGCGTTAACGCTTCGCTAGCGCGCCTTTCGGCATTTGAGCGGCTGTCGATCCTTACGCGTTAGGCTTACCGGAATTTGGTGAGCGGGCCTTAACCCTCTCGGTGTCGTGATCGGTTAGGTTGTGTTCCGGATAACCGGGGCCTTCTTATGCGTGCTGTGGCGCTCGCTGCCTTTCTGATCGGACTGCCCGCGACGGCGTTTGCCGGGGGCGGCTTCGACATTGTCGTGCCTGGCCGTCCCGGCGTGCCCATCATCATCAACAACATCGATGCGTCCTACGCCGTCGTCGAGGGTGTCTGGGGCCTGGGCAAGAACGTCCAGGTGCAGCCGACGATCTATGGCGGACGCTATATCGCCGAGCGGGAGCCTTCCGACGTCGGCCATTATTATCCGACGCTGGGTTTGCGGCCCGGCTACGGCCGGCTCGAGGTCGAGCCGCCCGCGAACCGCAAATTGCCAAAACCCGCCGAGAGCTACCACCAGAGCTGGGGCGCGTCGTCCGCGCCGCTGCCGGCGCAGATGGACGTGCCCGTCGATCCGCCGCCGGTGATCTACGCGCCAGAGATCAACGACCGTCCCCAGCGCCCCCGGCCACGGCCGCATATCGAAATCCCCGGCAAGCCGCCGGGTTAACGAGACGTCAAGAATCCAACAAACGGAAATCAACAGGAGAGAGTAATGCGTCAAATGATTTCGGGACTGGTCGCGGCGGCTGCCGTGATGTTCGTCGGGGCTGCGCCTGCCGCGGCCTGCGGGTTCAGCACGTGCGCACCCGTTGCGCCGGTCTACACCGGCTGCAACACCGGCTGCGGCGGCTATGGTTATGGATACGGCTATGGCTATGGCGCCTATGAGCGTCTCGCCGAGCCGACCACGCAGTATTATTACGTCAATCAGGGCCCGACCTACACCGGCCCGGGCGCCTTCGCGCCGTATCCGACCTATCGTGAGGACGCGGTCGTTGCGCCCGCCAATTACGGCTACGGCTATGGCTATGGCTATCGCGCCGCCCCCTATCACCGCCCGTACTATCGTCCGTATCGCTACGGCTATGGCCCGCGTTACGGCTATCTGCCGCGTACGCATTACGGCTACGGCCCGCGCTATGGCTACGCCCACCGTCACGCGCCGTATTACGGCGGCCACCGGGTGCTGCGCCGCTATTATTGATCGCTGATCGGTTGAGCTACGAGACGCCCGTTCGCGCGATGCGGACGGGCGTTTGTTTTATTGGTGTGCGCGTGGCCGCGATCGGAATCGGTTTTGGCCGTCAGCCCGCCTACGCCCACGGCGTGGCAGCCTTGGCTCGCTTCGCTTAATGATATTCTGAACTAGCCGTAGCTCGCGAAGCGAGCGAAGGCTGGTGGGGGAGGCAGGACTCGAACCTGCGAAGCCATGAGGCGGCTGATTTACAGTCAGCTCCCTTTGCCACTCGGGACACTCCCCCGCTCGACGGCAGCACAATCGGGCCGGACCCTACCGGCGGACCGAAGACGGCCATGGAACGTGAAGGCCGCGACAGCCCGGATCGGGGCGCGACCGGGCGCGTTTATGGGCGAAGCGGTGGGGCAAAGTCAACCGAGGCGAACAGCTAAAATCGCCCTTGAAGGCACCCAAATTGCCATATTCCGGCGCCCGTGACACAAGCGAGGCCATGAAGGAACGAAAATTCGCCCCCAAGGGCTCCCGCGGCGGGGCTAAGCCCTTCAACCGGCCCGGAAAATCCGCCGGCCGCCCGGCTTGGCGCGACCGCGATTCGCAATCCGACGGGCCCGTCATCCTCTATGGCTGGCACACCGTCACCATGGCGCTCGCCAATCCAAAACGCCGGATCCGCAAGCTGACGCTGACCGAGAACGCCGCAAGGCGGCTGGCGGAAGACAACATCCAGACCCGCGTCGCGCCCGAGATCGTCCGGCCCCAGGAGATCGACCGGATGCTATCGCCCGATGCCGTGCATCAGGGCCTGCTCGCGGAAGCCGATCCTCTGCCTTCGCCCGACATCGAAACCCTGAAGCAGGAAGGCATGGTGCTGGTGCTCGACCAGATCACCGATCCGCACAATGTGGGTGCCATCCTGCGCTCGGCCGCGGCCTTTGCGGTGAAGGCGATCGTCACCACTGCGCGCCATAGCCCGGAAGCCACCGGCGTGCTCGCGAAAGCCGCCTCCGGCGCGCTCGAGCTGGTGCCTGTTGTGACCGTGCAGAACCTCGCCCGCGCGCTCACCGCGCTCAACGAGCGCGGTTTCCAGACCGTCGGCCTTGACAGCGAAGGTACCGAGAACCTTTCGGACGTCGCGCTGCGCGAGCCGCTTGCGCTGGTTCTCGGCGCCGAGGGCAAGGGCCTCAGGCAATTGACCCGCGAGACCTGCAGTGTCGTGGCACGGCTCGACATGCCCGGCGAGATCAAGAGCCTCAACGTCTCCAACGCCGCCGTGCTCTCGCTCTATGTCGGCGCAAGCCGGCTTGGGCTGATGAAGTAGCGGCTGGCTCGAGCGGCTACTCCATCATCTCCCTGACCATCGGCACCACCTTGCGCCCGTAGAGCTCGATGCTCTTCATCAGCTTGTCGTGCGGCAGGGGGCCGGCCGAATATTTCAATTGGAATCGCGAAATTCCAAGCGCCTTTGCGGTCTTGGCGATTTTGCGCGCCACGGTTTCCGGCGAGCCGACATAGAGCGAGCCGTGCTCGGCCTCGTTCACGAACTCGTCGCGGCCCATTGGCGGCCAGCCGCGCTCCTTGCCGATGCGGTCGCGCATGGCCTTGTAGTCACCCCACAGCTCCTCGCGCGCCTGTGCGTCCGTCGCGGCGACGTAGCCAGGTGAATGTACGCCGATCGGCTGCGCCGGGCGGCCGAACTCCTTGAAGGCGCGGTGATAGAGATCGACGTAAGGCGCAAAGCGCGTCGGGTCGCCGCCGATGATCGCGAGCATCAAAGGCAGGTCGTAATGCGCGGCGCGCACCACCGATTGCGGGCTGCCGCCGACGCCGATCCAGGTCTTGAGCCGGCCGTTCTCGACCGGCGGATAGACCAGTTGATCCTTCAGCGGCGGACGCAGCTTGCCTTGCCAGCTCACCGGCTGCTGAGACAACAGCGCGGCGAACAGGTCGAGCTTCTCCTCGAACAGCTCTTCGTATTTGCGCAGATCGAAGCCGAACAGCGGAAAGGATTCGGTGAACGAGCCGCGGCCGAGGATCACCTCGGCGCGACCGTTCGAGAGCGCGTCCAGCGTGGCAAAGCGCTGGAATACGCGGATCGGATCGTCGGAGCTCAGCACCGTCACGGCCGAGCCGAGATGGATGTGTTTTGTGCGCGCGGCGATCGCGGCGAGTACGGTCTCCGGCGAGGAGATCGCGAAATCGGCGCGGTGATGCTCGCCAAGGCCGATGAAGTCGAGACCAAGCTCGTCGGCCAGCACGGCTTCGTCGACGACGTTGCGGATCACCTGCGCATGAGGAAGCATGGCGCCGTTCGCGTCCTTGGTGACGTCGCCAAAGGTGTCCAGTCCGAATTGAAGCGGTGCGGTCATCGATCAGGTCTCTGTGGGAGCCGGTGGCGCCTGCCACCGGGGGAGGGATGGTTTTGCCGTGGAGCTAGGTCGCGGCCGTCGCTTCAACAAGACTGCTCCGGGAAAGGCTGGGTTTCCGGTTTTTCACCGCGCCGGCTCAACCGGCCTTGGCGAACATCTCGACCAGGGTCTCGCGCAGCCAGCGCTGCGCCGGCACGGTGTCGTTGCGCTGGTGCCAGAACAGGCTGACGATGCGCGGCGGCGCCTTGAGGGGAAGCGGCATCGCGTGCAGGAGCGGCGCGTGCCTCGATTGCGAGCGCAGGTCGCTGGGCAGCACCGCGATCAGGTCGGACTGGCGTACGACCTCGTAGGCGGCGCTGTAGTGATTGACGGTCGCGACCAGGTTGCGCGACAGGCCTCGCGAGGCGAGGAAGAGGTCGTAGGACGGCATGGTCTTGCCGGCAAGGCTCACGTCAACATGGCCTGCATTCAGGAAGGTCCGGGTGCTCAGCCGTTTCTGCGCGGCGAGCGGATGGCCGCGCCGCATGAAGCAGGCATAATCGACCGTCCACAGCGAGCGCGAGCGGATGGCGGCCGGCTGCTGCGCCTCGTTGACATAGACACTGAGCACGCAGTCCACCCTGTTGTCCTCGAGCTGGTCGGCGATCTCGATGACGGTATTGGGCACGGTGTGGACGCGCGACTTCGGTGCAATCTTGCCGAGATGGCCGAGCAGGTTCGGCATCACCAGCGAGGAGACGTAGTCCGACATCGACAGGCTGAACTCGGTCTGCGCGCGTGCGGGATCGAACACCCGCTCGTCGAGCGCGCCGCGCACGCTTTCCAGCGCCTCGCCGATCGGCCCCCACAGCACCACGGCGCGTTGGGTCGGACGGATACCGGTGCCGGCGCGGACGAACAGGGGATCGCCGAGCGCCTCGCGCAGCCGCGCCAGCGCGTTGCTGACCGCGGGCTGCGTCATCCGCAGCGCATTCGCGGCGCGCGTGACGCTGCCCTCCGTCATCAGCGCTTCGAAGACTTTCAGGAGATTGAGGTCGAGTGCGCGGAACGACACGGACATTCACCACAGTGATATATCAGATCATGATTATAAATTATGACGATAATGTCACTTTGTCTATGGTTCCCTCCCGAGCGGCGCGCCGGGCCCGTGACATCAGAGGGGGACTTTCATGTCGATGATATCGGCGCGCATCGAGCGCCTTCCGTTCGCACGCTTCCACATGCATCTGCTGCTGATGGGCGGGCTTGGCTACATGTTCGACGCGATGGACGCGGCGGTGCTGGCCTTCATCCTGCCTGTGCTGCGCACGGCGTGGAATCTGACGAGCGTGCAGATCGGCGTGCTCGGCAGCAGCACCTATATCGGATTCCTGTTCGGTGCGCTGTTGGCGGGCACGCTGGGCGACCTGATCGGCCGCCGTGCGGTGATGATGTCGGCGCTGGCGCTGTATTGTGCGGCATCGATCGTCAGCGCCGTGGTCGACACCTGGCCGTCCTTCTTCGCCGCCCGCGTCGTGGCCGGCATGGGCACCGGCGCGGAGAGCGCGATCATCGCGCCTTATCTGGCGGAGTTCGTGGCGCGGCGTTACCGCGGCAGCTTCACCGGGGCGCTCGCCGGCTTCTTCTCTTTCGGCTTCGTTGCCGCTGCCTTGCTCGGCTACTTCATCGTTCCCGCC
>NZ_LWIG01000004.1:143153-155476 GCF_002068095.1 Bradyrhizobium sacchari
GGCGGTGCCGGTCGTCATGCTGCTGTGGTGGCGCAGGGCGCTGCCGGAATCGCCGCGCTGGCTCGAAAGCCGGGGCAGGGGCAAGGAAGCCGAAGCCCTGCTGGACAGGATCGAGGCGGGCTTTGCGCGCGAGGGCCACGTCCTGCCGCAGCCGGTGGTCGAAGCCGCAGCGCCCACGGGCACAGGCGGCACGCTGCTCGCCAATTTCGCGGCGCTTCTTGCGGCCCGCCAGGCGCGCATCACCATCATGACCTGGATCATGTGGTTGGCGATCACCTTCAGCTATTATTCCTTCTTCGTCTGGATCCCCGGCCTGCTGGTCCAGAACGGCATGAGCATCACCAAGAGCTTCGCCTATTCGATCGCAATTTATTGCGCGCAGATTCCCGGCTATTTCAGCGCCGCCTATTTCAACGAACGCATCGGCCGGCAGGCGACGATCGCGACCTACATGGTGCTCGGCGGCATCAGCGCGCTCGGGCTCGCCTTCGCGCAGAGCGACCAGCAGATCATGGCGGCGGGAATCTTCCTGTCGCTGTTCATGAACGGCACCTATGCGGGCGTCTATGCCTATACCGCCGAGGTGTTCCCGACGCCGGTCAGGACCACGGGCGCCGGGCTCGCTTCCGCGATCGGCCGGATCGGCGCGATCGTGTCGCCGATCCTGGTCGGCTATCTCTATCCGAATTTCGGCTTCGGCGGCGTGTTCGGCGTCACCACCACGGTGCTGCTGCTCGGGGCGGTCACCGTCGTGCTGATGGGCGTGCCGACCCGCGGCCGTTCGCTGGAAGAGATCGCGGCCGGTGAAGTTGCATGACGCGGACGAAACTAAAGGCCGATCCGTTGCTCTGCGCCGTTGCGGCCGCGCAGGGCAAGGTGGATCAGCCGGAGGCTCTGTTCGTGGCGCTGGACGAAGCCGTGAAGTCGGCGATCGGGCACAAGCTGTTCACGATCCTGACCTATGACGGCGACAGTGGCGAAGCGGCGCGGGTCTATTCCAATCTCCCGCGGCCGTATCCGACGGGGGGACGCAAGCGCCTTGCGCCGGGGGCCTGGACCGAGGCGGTGCTCGACCGCGGCGAGGCCTATATCGGCTATACGCGGGACGATCTGCGCACCGTCTTCTCCGATCACGACCTGATCGCCTCGCTCGGCTGCGAGAGCGTGCTCAACATGCCCGTGCGCTGGCGGGGGCGTACGCTCGGCTCGCTCAACCTGCTTCACGAGGCGGGCTGGTACGGCGAGGACGATGCCGCCGCGTGCCTTCCCTTTGCCCAGCTTGCGCTGCCCGCGCTGCTGATGGCGATCTCATCCTGACCAGACAGGAAACGACTATGCCCAGCATCCTCTTCAAGAACGCCGCACTGCTCGACCCGCTCCAGCCGGACTTGCTGGAGGGGCAGCACGTGCTGGTCGAAGACAATCTGATCAAGGAGGTCTCCGACCGGCCGCTCCACGTCACCGCCGACCGCACCATCGATCTCAAGGGCAAGACGCTGATGCCCGGCCTGATCGACCTTCACGTGCATGCCATCGCGGTCGAGCTCAACCTGGCGCAGCAGGTGCACATGCCGAACGTGCTGGTGACGCTGCGCTCGACGCTGCTCTTGCGCGGCATGCTGCGGCGTGGCTTCACGACCGTGCGCGATGCCGGCGGCGCCGGTCACGCGCTGAAGCAGGCGATCGAAACCGGTCTCACTGACGGCCCGCGGCTGTTTGTCTCGGGACGCGCGCTCAGCCAGACCGGCGGCCACGGCGACATGCGGGCGCGCTCGGATTATCTTGCGAGCGACGCACCGTGCCCGTGCTGCGTCCGTGTCGGCGCGCTGGCGCGCGTCGCCGACGGCGTCGACGGCGTGCGCAAGGCCGCGCGCGAGGAACTCCAGATGGGGGCCGACCAGATCAAGATCATGGCCTCCGGCGGCGTTGCCTCTCCGACCGATCCGGTCGGCGCCTTCGGCTACTCCGAGGACGAGATCCGCGCCATCGTCGAGGAGGCGCGCGGGCGCCAGACCTATGTGCTCGCCCATGCCTACACCGCCGCGGCCATCGAGCGCGCAGTCCGCTGCGGCGTACGCACCATCGAGCATGGCAATCTGGTCGATGCGCCGACCGCGCGGCTGATGGCCGAGAAGGGCGCCTATGTGGTGCCGACACTCGTCACCTACGAGGCGCTGGCCAATGAGGGGGCGCAATATGGCCTGCCGGCGGAGAGCGTCGCCAAGATCGCCGATGTCCGCGACGCCGGCCTGCGCTCGCTCGCGATCTATCGCGACGCCGGCGTGAAGGTGGGATTCGGCAGCGATTTGCTTGGCCCGTCCCAGCGTCTGCAGAGCGACGAATTCCGCATCCGTGCCGAAATCCTCGGCCCGCGCGCGGTCATCGCCAGTGCGACCGTGATCGGCGCGGAGGTGCTCGGCATGGAAGGCAAGCTTGGCCGGATTGCGCCCGAGGCACTCGCGGACCTGCTGGTCGTCGACGGCAATCCGCTACGTGACGTAGCCTGCCTGCTTGGCCAGGGCGAGCACATTCCGCTGGTGATGAAGGCGGGCAAGGTCCAGTTCGACAGGCTGGGCGCGTAGCTACCGCCGCTTCCCTCGCATCTCGGCCCCGATGTCGATCTTCGGCTCCTATCTCGAGATGCGCACGACCATCTTGCCGAGCGCTCCGCGCGTCTGCATGGTCCTGAACGCCTCGCGAAAATCTTCCAGCGCGAAGACGCGGCCGACCACGGGTTTCAGCTCGCCGTTGGCGAGCCAGTTCGTCAGCTCCGACATCAGGCGCTTCTGCAACTCGGGCTCGCGCGTTGGGAGCTGCGCGAGGTCGACGCCGAGCAGGGCACCGCCTTTCAGCAGCGGCAGATTGAACGGCAGCGCGGGGATTGCACCCGCGGCGAAACCAATCACCAGATGGCGTCCGCGCCAGGCGATCGAACGAAATGCCTGCACCGAGATTTCGCCGCCGACCGGATCGAAGATCACGTCGGCGCCGTGTCCTCCAGTCAACTCCTTCAGCTTGTCGCGCCAGCCGGTCTGCGTGTAGTCGATCACAGCGTCGGCGCCGTGTTGTTGCGCGAACTCGCGCTTGTCCGGTGTCGATGCCGCGGCGATTACGCGGGCGCCGAGCAGTTTGCCGATCTGGACTGCCGCGACTCCCGTACCGCCAGCGGCGCCCAGCACCAGAATCTGTTCGCCTGCGCAGAGCGAGGCGCGTGCACTGAGCGCATAGAGCGCGGTCAGGTAATTGGCGCGAAACGAGGCGGCGACCTCGGCCGCGACGCCGTCCGGCAGGGGATAGAGCGCCGCTGGGGTGACGACGATCTCTTCGGCAAGCGCGCCCGAGCGCGTCATCCCCATCACGCGCATGCCGGGTTGATAACCTCCCGGCCTGCCCGGGGCTTCGTCCACGATCCCTGCGAACTCCGTTCCGGGGATGAAGGGAAGGGGGTCCTTGGTTTGATAGAGGCCTTGAATCTTTAAGCCATCGACAAATCCGATTCCCGCTGCCTCCACCCGAATGCGCAATTGGCCGGGCTCCAGGAGCGGATGAGGAATATCTTTCAGCTCGATTTGATCGATGGGCGCGTATTGTTCGACGACGACGGCTTTCATGTCGGATCCCTGTTATTCCGGTTACTCTAACCGGGTCCTGGACCAGCCTCTTGTGTCTACCGCCACATCCCGCGCATCTTCGCCCCGATGTCGATCTTCGGCCCTTGCGCCGAGGTGCGCGCTGCACCTGGCGCGGCCTTCGGCCAGGCGGCGCGTTCGAACAGATAGACCAGGGATTCCGGGATGAAGCGGGTGCGTGAGGCGTAGACGTGGCGGTCGCCCTTGGCGGCCTGGCCGTGGACGAAAAAGCGCTGCGGCACGACGAGGTGCAGATCGTCCTTGGCGCGTGTCATCGCGACATAGAGCAGGCGGCGCTCCTCCTCGATCTCGGCGCTGGTGCCGGCGCCGAGATCGGAGGGCATGCAGCCGTCGACGACGTTGAGCACGAACACTGACTTCCACTCCTGGCCCTTGGCGGAGTGGATGGTGGAGAGGATCAGATAATCCTCGTCGCGGAGCGGCGGCCCGGATTTGTCGCTGGTCGCATCCGGCGGATCGAGCGTGAGCTCGGTCAGGAACTTTTCGCGCGAGGCATAGCCGCTGGCGATCTGCTCGAGCTGCATCAGATCGGCGCGGCGCGTCTCGGAATCCTCGTGGATGCGGTCGAGATGCGGCTCGTACCAGAGCCGCACGCGCTCGAGATCGGCGGGCCATTCCGAGTAGCGCAGATTCTCCACCGTGCGGACGAAGGCGGTCCAGTCGTCGCCGGTACGCGCTGGCACGGGAAACCGGCCGAGCGTGGCAAGCGGGTCCGTACTCTCCGCCATCTGGTCGAGCACGCGCTGCGCGGTCGCGGGGCCGATGCCGGGCAAGAGATGCAGGATGCGAAAGCCTGCGACGCGGTCGCGCGGATTTTCACTGAAGCGCAACAAGGCCAGCACGTCCTTGACGTGGGCGGCGTCGAGAAATTTCAGCCCGCCGAATTTCACGAAGGGGATGTTGCGGCGGGTCAGCTCGATCTCGAGCGGCCCCGAATGCGAGGACGTCCGGAACAGCACCGCCTGGTGCTTGAGCAGCGCGCCTTGCTCGCGGTTGGCCAGCACCGCCTCGACGATGTAGCGCGCCTGGTCGGCCTCGTCGTGCACGGTGACGAGCTGCGGCTTCTGCCCGGAGGTGCGGTCGGTCCAGAGGTTCTTGGTGAAGCGCTCGCGCGCAAGGCCGATGACGCCGTTGGCGGCGGCCAGCACCGCTTGCGTCGAGCGGTAATTGCGGTCGAGCGTGATCATCTCCGCGCGCGGCGAGAAGCTCTGCGGAAACTCCAGGATGTTGCGCACGGTGGCGGCGCGGAACGAATAGATCGACTGCGCGTCGTCGCCGACCACGGTGAGGCCGCGTCCATCGGGCTTGAGCGCCAGCAGGATCGAGGATTGCAGGCGGTTGGTGTCCTGGTATTCGTCGACCAGCACGTGATCGAAGCGGCCGCCGATTTCCTCGGCGATCAGCGCATCGCTCATCATCTGCGACCAGTAGAGCAGGAGGTCGTCGTAATCGAGCACGTGCTGGGCCTGCTTGGCCTCGACGTAAGCGGCGAACAGGCCCTTCAGCTCGGTGGCCCAGCCCGCGCACCAGGGATAGTGCTGGCCGAGCACCTTCTCGATCTCCATCTCGGCGTTGACGCAGCGCGAATAGATCGACAGGCAGGTGCCTTTGGCCGGAAATCGGCTCTCGGTCTTCGACAATCCGCGCTCGTGCCGGACCAGGTTCATCAGGTCGGCGGAATCCTCGCGGTCGTGGATGGTGAAGGCGGGATCGACACCGATCCGCTCGGCATATTCGCGCAGCAGCCGTGCGCCGATGCCGTGGAACGTGCCGGCCCAGGTGAGCGCGTCGCGCATGATCGTGGCGTTGTTCTCGCCCAGGACCTTGCGGGCGATCCGCTCGACCCGGCCGGCCATCTCGGCCGCGGCGCGGCGCGAAAACGTCATGAGCAGGATGCGGCGCGGGTCGGCGCCGGCGACGATCAGGTGCGCGACGCGGTGGGCCAGCGTGTTGGTCTTGCCGGAGCCGGCGCCGGCAATGACGAGCAGGGGGCTTCCCACGGTGGCGCCATCGGCCACGCCGTGCTCGACGGCGCGGCGCTGCTCCGCATTGAGCGTGTCCAGATATGTCGCCACGAATCGCCCCGGTGAAAGGCCGAGAGTCGGCGATCCCGGAGCGAATCGCAATGCGGCTGGACGGAACCGATGTTAAGACCTAGGGAAAAGACGGTCCGAAGTTCCAGCCCGAAAAGTGCCCCCGGCATGAGCGAGCTCAAGTCTGACCAGTTCGAGATGCGACGGCTGGAATCGCTCAGCAACACCATTTTCGGTGTGGCCATGACGCTGTTGGCGTACGATCTGCCCAAGGCCGCCGTGTTCACCAGCGCACCAGGCTGGAGCGATCTCGCCCAGGTCTATTCCGGCAAGCTCGCTGGTTTTGCCCTCAGCTTCATCATCGCCGGCGTGTTCTGGATCAGCCATCACCGCCGGCTGGCGCGCCAGCCGGTCGGCAGCCGCGGCATGGTGATCCTGAACCTGTTCTTCCTGCTCTCGATCGTGCTGCTGCCGGTGACCAACGGCCTCTACACCAATTACGCCATGAGCAGCGCAGTGGCCGTGCTCTACGGCCTGCACCTGACCGCCATTGCCGGGCTCAATGCCTGGCTGTGGTGGACGATCGTCGGCAGTTCGGTCCGCGAGATGATGCCGTCGTTGTTTCCGCTGCTGGTCTTCATCCCGGGTACGATCGTTGCCGCCTTCGCGCCGCGTATCGCACCCTTCGTGTGGTTCATCGCCTTCGGCGGGATACTGATCCAGCGATTCTATGTCGCGCAGGGCGAGGCGGAGGTTTAGGGCGGCGGCTTATCCTTTTGTCGCGCCAAACCCGTCGGCCGGCACGTAAAGCTTGACCGGCCGGATTTCATACACCGCCGTCGGGTTCACCTCGCGCAGCTTCCGCGCCGCCGCGATCGCCTCCTCATCCGTGTCGTATTCGACGAGGTGGAAGCCGAGAAGCTGCTCCTTGGTCTCCGCAAACGGGCCGTCCAGCACCATGCCGGCGCCGGGGCCGCGCAGGGTGCGGGCCTTTCTTGTGTCGTCCAGCCGGGCGGCGGGCCCGAGGTGTCCGCTGGCGCGCAGGGGCGCCTGAACCTCGATGACCTTGGCCACCACCGCGGCATCCTGCTCCGGCGTCCAGGTCAAAAGCTCGTCTTCCACATGATAGGCCAGGATCGCATAAAACATCGTCACCTCGTTGATTTCGGGCACAGGTCCAAAGGACGTATCACCGCGGTACGCGCCGACAATCCCCCTCAACAAAATATTGCGTCGTGCAGGCCTCGACGAAACCATTCTGAAACCCGATTGCGACGGGCTGATGTGAACGCCGCCTGAAGCCGATGCGACTGATGACCACCAAGAAGGCTGAGGAATTCGGAGGCGGCTATGTCGGGTCAGACCATCAAGATCATCTGCGACGCGCGGCGGGCGGGCCAGTCGGAGCCG
This sequence comes from Bradyrhizobium sacchari, assembly GCF_002068095.1. Taxonomy (GTDB): domain Bacteria; phylum Pseudomonadota; class Alphaproteobacteria; order Rhizobiales; family Xanthobacteraceae; genus Bradyrhizobium; species Bradyrhizobium sacchari. The sequence continues at coordinate 150,247 of NZ_LWIG01000004.1, forward strand.
GCCGATTTGCACGACCAGAGCGGCCACCATCGCTACTACGGCAGCTCGGCCGAGAATGGTGGCGAGCGCATTGTCGAGAGCCGGCGCGGCAAGCGCCCGCGCGCGCTCAATGTCTGTGGCTTCTGAAGTCCCGGGCGTAACCGGTATTTGCGGATGAGCCTCCTGCAAATTTCGATCGCCGCGCTGCCGTTCCTGTTCTCGCTGGCGAGCCGGAACGGCAACGCGATCGCGCCATGCCTGGTCGCGAGTATCCTCACCGTGCTCCTCGGCGAAGAGCCTCACCGGGCGGTCGTGGCCTGGTGTGTCGGCGTGCTGATTGCCGCCGTTGCGTTTCGCGAGCGGCTTCGCGCGAGTTGAGCCGGCACCGTTACGGTGCGCTCAGGATCTGCTTGACGAGCGCCTCCCGCAGATTTGCCAATTCGCCGCTCGCCTCCATCTGCGCGATCACCTTGCCGACCTCGGGCACCAGAGCGCGATGGCGTTCGTGCAAATAGTGATAGATGTGGATGCGCTCGAGCGGAGGTGAGAGCGGATAGATCCTGGCCTGCAGGTTGAGCTTCCTCACGGCGACGAGCCCGCTGAAGAGGTCGGTGACCATCACGTCGAAGCGATCGGCGTCGAGCATCTTGACCATGCTCTCCAGGCTGGTCGTCGCCGTGACGCGGGCCATGCCGCGCGTGCCGGCCTCCGACGAGCCGACGCCGCGGACGATGCCGATGCTGTAGTCTCGAATTGAATTCCAGCCGGCGACATCGAAATGCAGCTTTGTCGTGAACACCGCGGGCTCGATGTAATTGATCGCCGGCGTGACCTGGACCAGCGTCGGATAGTCGCGTGAGAGCGTCCCGATCCGCTGGATCTCGCCGTCCACTTCGCCGGCGCTCGACAGCGCCAGCGCCCGCTTGCCGGGAACGTCCTCGAATTCGAGCTTGATGTTCAGCTTGGCGTAGACAGCCCGAAGCATCTCGCCGCCGACATATTGATCGGGAATGTCGGCGATGCGCGCCAGCCGGATCAGGTCTTGCGCCTGCGATGGAGCGGCTGCGAGCAAAGACAGCCAGGCGAGGGCAATCCGCCACATCACGCTTCTCCTTGGTCGAATCCCACTACCGCTGGAGTTCGGAGGCCCGCGCGATCTACCCGGGGTGGCGCCTGCGCGCCGGCCGCAGCAATCGACGTTCGCCCGCGATGTGAGGCGGCTCCGGACTTTCACCGATGTCATTCTAGCACGCGAGGTGGTAGCTTGGGCCAGGATCCTGCTGCTGGGCGCAAGATATGACCCCGCCGACCTCAAGCCGCCCATGGGCCGACAGGATCGCCACGCCTCGCCTCGCGTGAAGAGAATATCGACTGTCGAATTGCTCCTGGCCGTGACTGGCCGGCCGGAGCAGGTGCCGCCATTCCCGGGACAGGGTGCATGGGTAACTCAGGCGATGAGGACTCCAAGCGCAGCCGCGCCGTTGCCCCGGCGGCCGCGAAGCAGGATTTGGGCGGGATCGGCGTTGCGGTTGCGCCGGCGATGATCGGAGCGTTGCTGTCTCGGGTCTTCAACTGGTCGCGCAGCGGCGTCGGGCCGCGCCTGCTGGCCGCCGTGCTGCTGTTCAGCTCCATCGTCACGCTGATGCTGACCACGCTGCAGCTTTATCTCGACTACGAGCGCGAGGTCGGCCTCATCGAGACGCGGCTCGACGAGATCGGCCGCAGCACCACCGGCAGCCTCGGCGAGAGCCTGTGGAATCTCGACCAGAACCAGCTCAGGCTCCAGCTCGACGGTATCCTGCGGCTGCCCGACATCCGCGCCGCCGAGGTGCGCGAGGTCGCCGATCGTCCCAATCCGATCCGTGTCGCGGTCGGCGAGCCGAACACCCCTTCGATGGTGACGCGCAACTATCCCCTGACCACCACCGTGCAGGGGGTGGTGCGCACGATCGGCGTGCTCCACGTCGAAGCGACGTTGAGCGAGGTCTATCAGCAATTGCTGCACCGTGCCCTGGTCATTCTGGCGAGCCAGGCGGCGAAGACGTTTCTCGTCTCGCTGTTCATCATCTACGTGTTCCATCTGCTGGTGACGCGGCATCTGGTCGCCATCGCCGACTTCGTCAGCAAATACAGCCTGGCGCGGCCGCCGCCGCCTTTGCGCCTGGAGCGCAGCCCGCCCTCCGATCCCGACGAGCTCGACAAGGTGATCGTCGCCTTCAACGCCATGTGCGCCAATCTCGAGTGCGCCTATGGCGAGCTGCGCGAGGCCAACGCCACTCTCGAACGTGACCTGAAGATCCGCCGCAGCGCCGAAGAAGATGCGCGCGCGAGCGAGCAGCGCTTCCGCGACTATGCCGAGACCGCGTCCGACTGGTTCTGGGAAACCGGACCGGATCATCGGTTCACCTACATATCGGAGCGGGCCGGCGGCTTCGGCATGGACCACAGGGCGCTGATCGGCAAGCGCCGCATCGACGCCGCTTTCGACCACGACGCCGAGCCGGAGAAATGGCGCGCGCACCTGGCGACATTGGACCGTCGCGAGCCGTTCCGGAAGTTCGAGTATCGCGGTCGTGATGCGAGCGGACGCATCCGCCATTTCAGCGTCAACGGCCAGCCGGTGTTCGGGACCGACGGACACTTCATGGGCTATCGCGGCTCCGCCACAGACCTCACCGCGCAACACGAAACCGAGGAGCGGCTGCGCCAATCCCAGAAGATGGACGCGATCGGTCAGCTCACCGGCGGTGTCGCGCATGATTTCAACAACGTGCTCACCGTCATTACCGGCACCATCGAGCTCATCCAGGAGGGGCTCGCGGACAGGCCCCAGTTCGCCGCCATCGCGCAGCTCATCGACGATGCGGCCACGCGCGGCGCCGAGATCACCTCGCAGCTCCTGACCTTCGCGCGCCGCCAGCCGCTCGAGCCGCGCGAGATCGACGTCAACGCCCTCGTCTTGGAGACCGCGAAGCTGCTGAAGCCGAGCCTGGGCGAGCATGTCGAGATCGTGACCCGGCTTGCGGACGACGCCTGGTCGGCGATGGCGGATCCGTCGCAGCTTTCGTCCGCGATCGTCAATCTCGCCGTCAACGCGCGTGACGCGATGCCCGGTGGCGGCAGGTTGACGCTGGAGACCGCGAACCGGGAGCTCGACGGCACCGAAGGCGCGGGCGAGGGCGATGTCGTGCGCGGCGCCTTCGTGATGATCGCGGTCAGCGACACCGGCCACGGCATTCCGGCCGACATCCGCGAGCGGGTGTTCGAGCCGTTCTTCACCACCAAGGGCGTCGGCCGCGGCACCGGGCTCGGGCTGAGCATGGTCTACGGCTTTGCCCGCCAGACCGGCGGTGCCGTCGCGATCGAGAGCGAGGAGGGGCGCGGCACGGTGGTGCGCTTGTTCCTGCCGCGATCGAAGGGCGAGGCGCCGGCCAAGACGGCGCCGGTTCAGGCACCCGCCACAGCGCGCGGGCATGAGACCATCCTCGTGGTCGAGGACGATCCGCTGGTGCAGGGCTACGTCATCGCCCAGCTCGGCAGCCTCGGCTATCGCACGCTCGCCGCCGGCGACGGCGCAGCCGCGCTCGCGCTGGTCGACCAGGGCGCCAAATTCGATCTCCTGTTCACCGACATCATCATGCCCGGCGGCATGAACGGGCACGAATTGGCCGAAGCCGTCCGGCTCCGCCGGCCAGGGGTGAGGGTGCTCTACACCTCCGGCTATACCGACGACACCATCGTTCACGAAGGGCATCTCGATGCCGGCGTGGCGCTGCTGAGCAAGCCATACCGGAAGTCGGAGCTGTCGCAGAAGATTCGCGAGGTGCTCAGGGGCGAGCCGCCAGCCTGAGGCGCGCCGGCGGACGAAAAGGCGCGGCGGGGAGGCCCCGTCGCGCCCGATTTCTTGCTCGCTGGTCCAGGGCTGAGAGCGCCCCGATGCCGAGCCCTTTTCAAGGCCTAGCGGGCGATCCCAGCGAGGTGACAGCGCTTGGGATAAGACACTGGATCACCTCCTTTCGTTGGTTTCGGGAGACTCAATATAGGTTGAAATCTCCCCGCCGTTAAGAGGAGGGGCGAAAGTGCGGGAACAGGGGCGTCCTTGACATGGGAAAGACCGGCCCGAGGCAGTTGAGACTGCCGCCCGGCCGTGTTAGGGGATCGCCCAACGCGGGTGTAGCTCAATGGTAGAGCAGCAGCCTTCCAAGCTGAATACGAGGGTTCGATTCCCTTCACCCGCTCCAAATTTCCATAACGCCCTCTGAGTTGACGCGGCGGCCGTTCTGTCAAAGAAGGGCGTCATCTGCCACGAACGCGCGGACCGTCTGCGCCACGTGGTTCACCGGGAGCTAAGGGTCCATATGGCTGAGCGGATTGCTCTCATCACCGGCGTGACCGGCCAGGACGGCTCCTATCTCGCCGAATATCTGCTGTCACTCGGCTACATCGTGCACGGCATCAAGCGACGCTCGTCCTCATTCAACACCGGGCGCGTAGACCACCTCTATCAGGACCCGCATGTCGGCAACGTGCCGTTCCTGATGCACTATGGCGACATGACGGATTCGACCAATCTGATCCGCCTGGTGCAGCAGATCCGCCCCACCGAGATCTACAATCTCGCGGCCCAGAGCCACGTCGCGGTCAGCTTCGAGAGCCCGGAATACACCGCCAATGCCGACGCGGTCGGCGTGCTGCGCCTGCTGGAGGCGATCCGCATCCTCGGCATGGAGAAGGAGACGCGGTTCTACCAGGCCTCGACCTCCGAGCTCTACGGTCTCGTGCAGGAGATCCCGCAGAAGGAAACGACGCCGTTCTATCCGCGCTCGCCCTATGGCGTCGCAAAACTCTACGGCTACTGGATCACGGTGAACTACCGCGAAGCCTATGGCATGTTCGCCAGCAACGGCATCCTGTTCAACCACGAGAGCCCGATCCGCGGCGAGACCTTCGTCACCCGCAAGATCACCCGTGGCGTCGCCCGCATCGAGGTCGGGCTCGAGGATACGCTCTATCTCGGCAATCTCGAGGCCAAGCGCGACTGGGGCCATGCCCGGGATTACGTCGAGGGCATGCACAAGATCCTGCAGGCCGACAAGCCGGACGACTTCGTGCTCGCCACCGGCGAGATGCACTCGGTGCGCGAGATGGTCGAGCTCTCGTTCGCGCAAGTCGGCCGCCGCGTCGAATGGCGCGGCAAGGGCGTCGAGGAGACCGGCGTCGATGCCGCAAGCGGCAAGACGGTGGTGAAGAT
>NZ_LWIG01000005.1:0-4047 GCF_002068095.1 Bradyrhizobium sacchari
AAAGCTTGCCATAGCCGCCATAGGCATCGGCCTGGAAGATGCCGTTGTAGCCGGCCAGATGGGCCTGGGGATGCTCGCCCGCGCGATCGCGCGAGTAATAAAACACTGCTCCCGGCGGGGCCTGCCCGCCAAAAGGCTTGTCGTCGCGTACATAGACCCAGATGCGGCCGGTGTCGGTCTTGCCTTTGGCCAGGACCGGCACCGTCGTGTCATCCCCGTGCAATCGCTCGGCACTCAGCACATGGGCCTCGAGGCGCCGGAACAAGGGCGTCAGCGCAACAGTGCAGCCACCAACCTGGTCGGCGAGGGTCGACAGGCTGATCGGCACGCCTTCCTTGCCATAGCGTTCGGCCTGACGGTTCAGCGGCTGGTGCTGGCCGAACTTCTCGAACAGCACCATCGCCAGTAAGCTGGGGCCGGCCCAACCACGGTCGATGACGTGGAACGGCGCCGGGGACTGGCTGATCTTCTCGCAATCACGGCAGCTGAACTTCTCCCGGACGTGCTGGATCACCTTCCAGGACTTCGGGATCACCTCCAGCGTCTCGGTGATGTCCTCCCCGAGCTTGGACAACCTCGCTCCGCCGCAGCAGGCGCACGCCACAGGTCCCGGCACGAGCACCCGCTCGCGAGGCAGATGGTCCGGGAACGGCTGGCGCGACGGCCTCTTGCGCGTGAACGAGGCCACCTTCGTCGTCTTGGCCGCGGCCATTTCGGCAGCGAGTTCGTCCTCAGTCGCTGAGGCCTCGAGCTCCTCCAGCGTCAGTTCGAGCTGATCCAGCAGCCTTGCGGTACGCTCCGAGCGAGGGCCATAACGATCACGGTTCAGCTTTTCGATCTGCAGCTTCAGGTGAGCGATCAGAGCATGGTCGTCGGACTGCTGGGCGCGAACGCTGGCGAGTTCGGCGCGCGTCGCCAGCAACGCCGCTTGCAGCGCCTCAATGTCTTCCGGCAGCTTCTGGGGACCGTCACCCATGCACCGATGGAATCACAAAAGCGACGATTTGGCGTGCGCTTTTTGCAATCTCACGGGACTATTGCGCAACCTATCCTGCGCTCTGCGGCCGCCAGCTGTGTTGGGGATTGCGCCAGTCGATCGCCTCCAGCAAATAGCCCATCTGAGCTGCGGTCAGCGATACCACGCCATCCACCGTCGCCGGCCAGATGAAGCGGCCACGGTCCAGTCGCTTGGCGTAGAGCGACAGCCCGATCCCGTCGTGCCAAAGGGCTTTGATCAGGGTGCCAGCACGACCACGGAACACAAAGACGTCGCCGGCAAAAGGATCCCGCCCCAGCCCCTCCTGCACCAGCAATGCCAGACCCTGCATGCCTTTGCGCATGTCAGTGTGACCGGTTGCGATCCAGATCCTCGCCCCTGCCGCGATCGGGATCATCGCCGCTCCAGCAGATCCAATACGCGAGACAACGCGGTCATATCAACGCCGGCGTCCACGATCACCCGACAGGCCTTGCCGACGACAATCTCCATGCGTCCGCTCGCTGGCCCCGCTAAAGTTACTGGCGGCGCCGGCGGTTGGTCCGGCATCACCATCGCTGGCACAAACGCTGGCTGAGGTTGTTCAGTATTGCTCGTCCGCGTCCCAAACGATCGTCGCCAAGTCAACAGGAGCGAGCGCGAGATGCCGTATCGTCGTGCTGTCGACGAGACCGCGCGCGGGGCCTGCAAACTCTCCAGAACGATCTTGAGTTTCTCATCATCGGTCCAGCGACGGCGACGGCCAGTCTCGACAACCTCGAACCGTTCAATCTGAGCACTGAACTTATTGCTGTCCATAAGGGCTGTTACACAGCACTGGTATTAACCCGACAAGGCGGCCCTCACCGGAGGGAGACAGTCAAGGTGACTTCCCCCCAAGAGCTCAGAGAACGCTTGGCACCTGGAGATCGCCAATTTTTCTGGATTGATGATGCTTGGGGGAATACTCAGTATCAGCGGCAAACCTCTGAGGCCTGGAATTAGGTGTTCCCGCTCATGCAGGCAGCGATCTCCTCGGGCGCGCGTTTCCTGATAACCTCTCGAGACTATATTTGGCAGGCAGCAAGCAGCGACCTGAAGTTTCAGGCGCTGCCGATCCTAGGCAAGAGTCAGATCATTATTGACGTCCACGAGCTCTCCACACAGGAGAAAGCTCAGATTCTCTATAACCACATGAAGATGGGTGATCAGTCAGCCGATTTCAGGGCACAAATTAAAACAACCTTGCCCGAGATCGCTGAGAGGAAGGATTGTTTGCCGGAAACTGCGCGCCGATTGGGGTCGAGCTTTTTCGCCGGCTCAATCGAAACGTCAAGAGAATCCTTGCTGAAGTTCTTTGCCGAGCCCGAGCAGTTCTTGTTGGAGACGATCACAAGCTTAGCTTGATCGGATTTCTTCATAGATGCCCCCAAGCTCAGTTGCAGAAGCTCCGTCATTGAATTAACTCCCCGAATTCCTTCATTGCACTTCGTTTCACGAACTGCCGGACCGGTGCTTTGCGTGTGGATTCATTAAATTGTGCGATCGCCGACACGACCAATATGCCCGATCGAAAGTACTCGGCGAATTCCGCCTGCGCTTCCGGCTCAAGATCGTGGAAGGTTAATGTAATCTCGATTGGATCCTTGATGTTGCCGTTATGAAAGTCCTCAAGGTCGAGCTCAATCAGATTTGTTGGAGCTTCCTCGGTCTGTCGGAAGAAGATATTGAGCGCACAAAGAACCGTGGATTCTCCGGCGCCATTTGGACCAACGAAGGCTGTGTAGTCATCGAAATCAACCACGACGTCCTTGAGAGGGCGGAAATTCTTAATGGCGATGGACTTGATCTTCAAAAGCAGCCCCCTCACACAAGGCAATTAAGAGCGGCGTCTGATCGGTCATCAGGGCTTCAAGCCTACTGGCAAATCCCAGCTACGGAAATGTAGGGGCTTCGAGCGGGTGTCACTCGATAGTCTCGCCATCCGTGTCCGAGCAGCATGAGTCGCTGGTCAGCCCGCAGGGAACTTACCGTCGAGCAGGTGAAGCATTCCACCAACTTTCTGCCATGCCCGCGGCTTTCTTTCGCAGATACTGGCCGAGACGATCGTCTACGTCTGAAAGGCGGGCTGAATTGCCGAAGCTGAGACGCTCCTGGTTGTTCCGCGTCGAGCTTGTGGACATGAGTGTGAGTACCGATGGTCTTCATGGTTGATTGAAAACCGGGATAAAGGCCCGCATGCGCCATGCAGGGACAACAGTATTGCTAGCTGAATTCCTGGCCGTCATAACTGGAGCAAACTGACGGGCGATGTAACACAGCAGCCCAGCAATCAAATCCATCGCAAATTGGTCCCCGCGCGCAGGATTTACCTATCAACACCCTTCTGATTGCATCAATCGATATGAACGAAATCGCTAACGTTCAGAAAACGCGGGGCGCCGAGCGACATTCTGGCGAGGGCTAGTTCGCAGTTGAAGCAATGCCACCTCGGTTCGACGCATTGATTGAAGTGCGAGGGACCAAAAGAGTGGGATGGTGACTGTGAGTGGTTCAGCCGGATCGAAGCTTTTGGCTTCATCTCATTGGAACATGGTGGTCGGACAGTTAGAGCGCTCGATTCGGCCGACTTCACCGGCTTGGCAGATGACGCGCGGAGCAGCTGTGAGGTGAATGCTGCGTCGTCTTGGAATGTTCGCCGCGCCTCTTCCGACTGAATAATCTCGAAGAAGACAGGCGCAGCGCATTGTTTCGAGTTCGGTTCTCTTGGCTGGCCATCCACTTGTTCTTTCTCGCCCTGATCCTGCTGGCTTGCATCGGGAAATTTTAGTGCGCCAATTCAGCCGCGCGACGGCCGCTACCAAGCTCTCGAATTGATCGCGTTGCGAAAAAATTGTGCCCGTGGTCTCTTGGCTAGAGACCGCCTTTCGTGCTTGCAACATTTGAGTCGGCTGGTCACATTTCGCCTTTCGTCGAGAATCTGCATCGATCCTCAGCCTCGACGTCTCCGGAATGGCGCCCAGGCATTCCTTGGTGACGTCGTCGACGATGTTGAGGATGCGGAAGCGTCG
>NZ_LWIG01000005.1:4097-4814 GCF_002068095.1 Bradyrhizobium sacchari
GACGTCGTCGACGATGTTGAGGATGCGGAAGCGTCGGCCATTGGCGAACTGGTCGTGGACGAAGTCCAGCGACCAGCGGGCATTGGGCCTGGCCTCGACCAGGATCGGGGCCCGGGTCCCGACGGCCTTGCGGCGAGCCCGCCGCTTGCGGACGGTGAGCCCTTCCTCGCGATAAAGCCGGTAGATCCGGTTGATCCCCGATGGCTCGCCCTCCCGCCGCAGCAGGACGAACAGGCGGCGATATCCGAAACGCCGCCGCTCGTTGGCGAGATCGCGCAATCGGCTACGCAGAACTGCGTCCGGTGGGCGGCTGGAGCGATAGCGGATCATCTTCCGATCCGAACCCACGATCGAGCAGGCCCGCCGTTCCGACAGGCTCATAACGGCCTGCAGATGCGCGACAGCAGCGCGCTTGGCGGCGGGCCCTACCATTTTTTTGAAAGGAGCTCGCGAAGTGCGGCTGCATCGAGCATCTGCTCGGCCAGAAGCTTCTTCAGCTTCCCGTTCTCCTCCTCCAGGGCCCTCAACCGCTTCGCCTCGGAAACGTCCATGCCGCCGAATTTGGCCTTCCAATTGTAGATTGTCGCCTCGGAGATCCCGTGCTTGCGAGCCAGCTCGGCCGTCTTCGCCCCGGCCTCATGCTCCTTCAGCACCGCAATAATCTGCTCTTCCGTGAACCGTGCTCGCTTCATCTGTCCGTCCTTCTTCGGGCCGGAC
>NZ_LWIG01000006.1 GCF_002068095.1 Bradyrhizobium sacchari
GGCGATGCCATGACTGGCGAGCACGCCGGTGAACGCGGCGCCCGTGAACTGCGAGCCCTGGTCGGTGTTGAAAATGTCCGGCTTGCCGTGGCGAGCAGAGCGTCCTCCAGCGTCTTGACGCAGAATGCGGCTTCCATCGTGATCGACGCGCCGCGACAGCACCCGGCGGCTGAACCAATCGAGCACCAGTGCGAGATAGATGAAGCCGCGAGCCATCGGAATGTAGGTGATGTCCATCGCCCGGACCTGGTTTTGGCGTGTGATCTGCATCCCGCGCAGCAGATACGGATAGACCTTGTGCCCGGGTCCGGGCTTGGTGGTACGCGGCCGGCGGTAGAGCGCTTCTATCCCCATCCGCCGCATCAGCGTTTTGACATGCCGGCGGCCGATCTTGCACCCCTCGGCAGCCAGCAGGCCTCTCAGCATTCGCCAACCGGCGAAGGGAAACTGCAGATGCAGCCGGTCGAGACGCCGCATGATCGCGAGGTCGGCGTCCGGCACTGGTCGCCCGCAGGTAATAAACGCTGACGCGGCTGATCTTCAAAACTTCCGCCTGTTTCGTGATCGGCAGGTCGTGCTCGCGATCGATCATCGCTTTGCACTCAGCAGGCCAGCTTTGCTGAGCGCGCCTTCTAAAAAACTGAGCGCGGCGCTGCGCGCCCTCTGTGGGATAGACGGGTAACCGCTAGACTGCAGCCGGAAGGGAGCGGCCGGTGGCCCGTGACCCCGTCAAAACACCTCGTCCATGGGCTGTCGCGCACTTAAGAGTGGTGACGCCATCTCGGCAATCCCGTTTATGAATTGTGAATGAATTGCGCAGCCCAGCCCTTCCGCCGGAGTCAGGAGGAGCTACAGATGAATCCCAAAAGATCGAAGTCGAAGGACGGCGGTAAGATGCCCATGGTGCACCCGAACGCGGCTGCCATCGACGTTGGCGCCACCATACATATGGCTGCCGTCAGGGCAGATCGCGCACCGGAGCCAGAGCTTCGGTACCTTCACGGCGGATCTGCATCGGCTGGTCGACTGCTTTACGGAATGCGGCGTCGAGACGGTCGGCGTGGAATCGACCAGCGTCACTGGATTCCGATTTTCGAGCTTCTCGATGCCGAGAAGTTTACCGTGTTTCTTGTCAACGCGCGCGATGCCAAGCACGTGCCGGGGCGTAAGACCGATGTCAGCGATGCACAATGGCTGCAGCGGCTGCATTCATTCGGGTTGCTGCGGGCCAGCTTTCAGCCCAAAGGGCAGATTGCCGAACTGCGAGCCTACGTGCGTCAGCGCGAGCGTCTGCCGGAGTACGCGGCCTCACACATCCAGCATATGCAGAAGGCCTTGACGGAGATGAAACTTCAGCTCCACCACGTCGTCGCCGACATCTCCGGCGCGACCGGCCTGCGTATCATACGCGCGATCCTTGCCGGCGAGCGCGATCCCGAGGCGCTGGCGTGCTTGCGCCACTACAGTTGCCACTCCAGTGCGGAGACGATTGCGAAGGCGCTCACCGGGAGCTACCGCGCCGAACATCTGTTTGCGCTCGAGCAGGCACTTGCGCTTTACGACACCTACCACGAGAAAGCATCTGCCTGCGACGCCCGGATCGAAGCCGTGTTGAAGGAACTGAGCAACCATCGCGGTGGAGGCCATGGACCAGCACCGCGGCCCCCCCTGCGTCGGAATCGAACCGATCAGGCGAACGCTCTAGCTTTCGATGTCCGCGAGGCGCTGTTCGCGTTACTGGGAAAAGACATCACCACGATCGTCTCGGTCCTTACCTCTCGCTGAAGCTGATCGCTGAATGCGGTGACGACCTCTCCTCGTGGCCAAGTCCAAAGCATTTTACCTCCTGGCTGGGACTGGCGCCGAGCAACAAGGTCTCCACTGGGCCAGCGTCATCTCGCTCTTGATCGCGGCTAACGCCACCTTGGCCTTGAACGCCGGTGCGTGGCGCCGGCGGTCTCGTGTGCTCATCGTCTCTCCTGATTCGCGGGACAATCTTGCCCGCCGTCAGGCAGAAACGCCACTTAACGCCTTGTTCAGATTTCCGAAGCCGGCTCCCCCCTCGCCGGCCATGCAGGCTTAAATGCGGCTCCGAGGATCTCCCTATCAGATCAAAGAGCACTTTCGATTCCTGGCTGATTGAGCCGGTCCCCTTGTCTGAGCTCGGCGAACTGGCGGAACATGACAAACAGCGCGATCATTGCGGCGCCCAGCTCAGCGATGGCTTGACTGGCCAACACTCCGTTAAAGCCCGAAATGACAGGGAATAACAGTACGGCCGGTATGAAGAGATACCCCTGCCTCGCGAAAGACACGACCGCGCTGAGGCGTGCTCTCCCTAGCGCCTGAAGCATTGTTGTCACAAAACTCTGAATACCGTAAAGTCCAAAAAACAGATGGAAGACAATGCAGGTCGAGACGGCAATATTCGTGACCTGATCGCTATCGCTGAACAGCCTGACCAAAGGCCGGACGAAAACCATAACGGCAGCGGAATACGCAAGGGAAAACGCGACCGTGATAGAGAGCATGAGCTTTGCTACCTTCAGTACACGGGCAAAGTCGCGGGCGCCCCAGCCGAACCCTAGGAGAGCTTGAGAGCCGAGACAGAAGCCGGTGATAGGCAGCGCGCCGATCGTCACGATTCTTACGGCTATTCCCACTGCGGCAATGAACTCGTCACCGAACCGCGCAGCTGCTGCGTACAAGAACATACCGGCAAGAGCGGATAAGATGCTCGTCATTGTCGCCGGCGCCCCAATGAACGCGAGCTGTCTGATCCGGTCTACTCGCAACGAGACCTGAGATATCCTGACAAGGACGATGCCGCGCCGCTTGGCAAAATACGAGATGTAGAGGCTTATGGCCGCGATCTGAGATAGCAGCGTTGCTAGGGCTGCGCCTCGCACACCCAAGTCAAGTAAGAATATAAAAAGGGGATCAAGCAAGGCGTTCAATATGAAAGCGCTCAGCATTGTCCACATGCTGAATCGTGTGTTGCCTTCCGCTCTGGCGATGAAGCCGCTAACGATGTTTAGGAGCATCACTGTAGACCCCAGCAAGAGGGGCGTGGCGTAGTCGAGCGCGATGGGCAGGATGGTTGAAGTTGCCCCGAGGACGATGAAGGTGCCTCGTAGGCCCAAAAGCAAGGCGACGGTCATAATGACACCGATCGGAGCGGCGAGCGCCAGCGCGGTACTCGCACCTCGACTCGCTTCCAGGTCCTTGCCAGCACCGAGATGACGAGAGATGAAGGAGGCGGTTCCAACACCGATCCCCTCTGCCACCGATGCGAGAAAGACCACGATCGGCATGGTCATGCTCACAGCCGCGATCGCCTGCGCGCCAAGTGAGCCAACAAAAATCGCGTTGAGGAGCTGCTGTAGGGCGTTGATCGACAAGCCGATAACAGACGGGATGGCGAGCCGCAGGAGAAGGCTCAAAAGATTCTGATCCGAGAGATCAATGTGCTGACTCTTCTTGCGCATCGCATCGCGATCCCTCTCGAGGGCGACCTCCGCATCGCGCTCATTCATGGTTCGTACGGTCGTGAGTTCTGCCAAACTCATTGATCGTCTGTAGCAGCTCCTGTTGCAACACCGTGCAAAGACGGCACGTCACCTCATAACCGACCTCACTCGGATCATACCTCATTTCAATCTGTAGACGGCCGGATTGATATCCGACATCGAACCAGAAGAGGTGAATCGCTGCCGCTTCATCCATGTAGTCGCCGATCGAAAGTGGAGAAGGGTCTGAGTCTAGGAGACGGCGTGGGAAATGGCGCTGCAAACCCGCTCGATAATTCACCCCAATTCTGGGCAGCGGCAGACGATCGATTCGACTCCGCACGGCTGGATCTCGGTTCAGGAATTTCAGGGCGCGAAATCCTATTCCTCTGCGCGGCAGAGCATTGCGCTGCTGGTATATTGAACGGGCACGGTTGGAACGCGGCTCCCTTCCGGTGACAATCAATGGAAGCGGAACAAGCTCGCTGATATGGCCAATGATTTGAGATGAGTCGAAATCGTCAAACAGCCCACCTCGTGCCGAGGTAAGGCCATCAATGAAGAGCGAGTAGTTGCCGAAAAGCCCGCCAAACGCACCAGACAGGGCGGCAAGAAACACATCAACGTCCTGACAATGCGCTGATCTGGCTGTAATGCTGAGGAGGCCCGCTGTCGCTTCCTCGTCCATCGCAAGATGATACATGGCCTGCTCTTCCGAAAGCGAACGGCAGCACGCATCCTCCCGGCTACCTCCGAGATTTGCATAGTGAAGCTCTCTCGCGGTCTCTTTGCCAAAACTCGCGCCTCGCGAGGACGTGTCGCTGACACGCAAATTGAATTGATCGTAGTCAATCTGCTCCCAATATTTGAGTTCGCCTGGCGCTTCGCTGTTCGCATAGTGCTCGAGGCGCTTCAACCAATGAGAGAGCCCTTGTGGGGTCTTGGAACCATTCACGTCATCGCCCGCGGCAAGGGCGTTGTATGCGCCATCCAATGCTTCCAGGAACAGGCGATAGCCTATCCCATCCGCTACGAAGTGATGGATCAATGCCAGCAGGTAGTAATCACCGCTTTCCGAAGTGCGGAAGGCCGTGACGTGAACAAGAGGCGTGTGGCCGTCAAACCGAAACATATGTTGACGTCTTGCCGAAACGCTCTCGATTGCCCTGCGCTGGTCTGGGCCGGTCATTCCGACGAGATTGATCTCTTCCACGATGCGCTCGGCGAGGCAAGGTCCGATCCTCAGACGTAGTCCATCTTGGGTTCTGGCAATGCGCAGCCTGAGGCCTTCGTGCCGCTCCATGACATGGGCGAGAGCCCGTTCCAGGATCTGGATATTCAGGATGCGGCCGGGCAAGAAGAACAGGTCGCCCATGTTAAAATGCTCATCAAACCCGACAAGATGGTTCCAAGACGCGATTGCCGGGGGCACAGGCAGTGAGCCGTTCTCAGAAGGGACGTTATGGGATGCCCCGCGCGCTTCGTCCGCCGCCAAGTCCCTGATGGTGGGTGTTCGATAAAGTTGGTTGACGGTGAGATTCAACCCGGCTTTGCGCGCCAGCGTGACGCAACGTACGCTCAGAAGAGAATCTCCGCCAAGATCAAAGAAACTGCCGTCGATTCCTACCGCCTTGGCACCTAATAGATCCTCCCAGATCCGAGCAAGAACTTGCTCGTTTCTGGTGCGGGGCTCAGCAGATAGGTTAGTCTCGATGTAGCGGTAAGGAACGGAGGACAGGCGAGTGCGGTCTATCTTTCCGCTCGTCGTCAGGGGAATACTGTCCGCTGCCCTGAAGGCTGCTGGAAGCATGTACGATGGCAATTTGTTGCGCAGGTGGGTGAGAATCTCGCTAGAGCTTAGATTGTCGCGAGCGGGTACCACGATAGCGGCTAAGCGACGACCCTCATCCATGCCTTCTGCGAACACTACGGCCTTTGCGATTGCCGGATGAGATTCAAGGGCCGTTTCGACCTCCTCCGGCTCAATTCGAAATCCCCTCAGCTTGATCTGGTTGTCCGATCGGCCGCAAATCTCGACAAGGCCACTGGTTGAGATGCGTGCGATATCCCCAGTTCGGTAAAGCATGCCGTATTTTCCGCTATCATACGGATTGGGAACGAAACAGCGGTCAGTCCGATCTTGATCCCGCCAGTACCCAGCGCTCAAACAGCGGCCCGCGATGCAGAGTTCGCCGGGGGCTCCAACAGGCACTCTCTTCAATCGGGTATCGAGCACGTAGACTTTGACGTTGTCGATTGGTTGCCCCACTGGGACGAGTGCCGAGTTGTCATAGGCATCCGATGTTTCGTAGACGGCTGCATTCGATGCGCATTCCGTCGCACCATAGAAGTTCCACAACGGCACGTCCGGAAAAGACGCTCGCCAGCGAGCGGCCAGCGAGGAAGGCATCTGCTCGGCGCTGCTTGTGACCAACCTCAAGGCGGTCCTTTGCGGTTGCTGTTGCTGGGACCTAATCAGACCGGACAGGACTGGCGGAGAGGCAAAAAAGCGTGTCACCCGATGTTTTGCCAAACTGCACAACAGCAGATCTGGATCTACCACCTGCTCCTGGGTTAAGATCAGCGTGGGCACGCCTCTCAGAAGCCCCCCAAAATACTCCCAAGCGGACGCAACAAGGCAAGCCGACTTCTGGACAACCATCACGTCGGTGCTATCGAAGGGAAAGCGTCGCCACATCCAGTTCAGCCGATTAAGAATGGCCGATTCTGGTATAAGAACTCCTTTCGCCCGCCCTGTTGAGGAGGACGTGTATATTAGGTTCGCAATTCGGGGATCTGAGGGTGTGTCGCTGGAGTCGAAATTATTCGCCGCCCCCCTGTACCTCTCTAAGGTAAGTAGACAAATCGAGGGTATGTCAAAATCAGGCTCCGTGATATTCGCGTGAACCAAAAGCTTTGCCTGACTATCTCGCAGGATATGTTGGATCCGATCGCGTGGATATTCCGGCGTTATCGGCACAACAACAGAGTGCAAGGCTCGCGCCGCAAGCGTTACGGCGGCAACGTCGGGGGACCGGTCAACGAGGATGGCGACCAGATCGCCGGCCCCCACCTTCATATTCCGCAACGACGACGTGATAGCCGCTACGCGCTCGCGCAGCTCGCCGAATGTGACCTCCCCGAACTCGCCAAAATATGCGACCGTGCCGTGATTGGAGACGCTGATTTTCTCGAAGGCTTCAACAAGCGGACATTCAGACTCATATGACTGGTTCGCCCCATCCAGGGAGTCCAGTATAGTGAGGTCTGACGCGCTGAGGCAGCTCAGCTCTTCAATGGGCGCAAGCGGTTTATCAACGCAGGCGGCAATCAGACAGCGCAAATTGTTGGCCATACGAAGAGCCAAATCGCTCGAGAATATATCTTCCGCGTACGCGAGCTGGAGCGCAATTTCATCGCCGTGATCTTGCGCGTACAACGTCAGGTCGAACTTGACATAGCCTGTGTCGTACTCGCGGAATGTCAGGCCCAGTTCGTGTTGGCCAAGTGGCTCGGCGGCTTCGGAGTACATGTTGAACATGACCTGGAAGATCGGTGATCGCCCCGCTTCGCGACACAACCGGATATCCCTGACGATCCAGCCGAATGGATAGGCCGAATTTGCGATGGCATCGCTGATCAGGCCCTGGATGCGCGCGGCATGAGCAGCAAAGCATTGACCGCCCTCGATCGCGGTGCGGATTGGCAGCATGTTCAGAAAAAAGCCGACGATGTCGGCGCTGCCGGGTTGATCCCGTACCGCGTGTGGTATGCCGACGACAATATCGTCCTCACCGCTGTACATCCGTAGCAGCAGCTTGAAGCAAGCCAGCAGTGTTGTCGACGTGGTGCAGCCATTTCGGCGCGCAAATTCTCTCACCCGACTGGGGAGATCGCCGCCAAGCAGCACTGCGTGCGAGGCGCCGCGGTACGAACTTGCTTGTGGGCGCGCTCCTCCCGTTCCAAGCGAAAGCACCGGCGGATCATCACCGATCTGGCGTCGCCAATAGTGACGTTGGCTCTCCAGCGCCTCTGGCGGAACGTATTTTGCCTCCCATACCGCGTAACTCGAGAGTGACGCGCGGCTCTCCGGGCAATCCGCCCCGGCATCTACGTATCTTCGCTCAAGATCCCTGAGCAGAATAGAGATCGACCAGGCATCGAGGATGATTTCATGAGCGGTAATCAATATGACATGGTTCTCGGGGCCAAGCCGGACCATGCGCGCACGAAACAGGTGGCCTTGTCGGAGATCAAAACTGTCTTTCAGCTCCGTTCGCCGAAACTGTGCGATGAGCTCATCAGCCTGCGACGAGGTGAGATCTGATGCATCGGTCAATTCAAGACTGGTGCACGGCGGAGCATCAAAATATTGAACCGGACCGTCTTCGTCGACAAAGCGCGCCCAAAGTGCCTGGTGGGAATGAATGACATCCGTCCAGGCGCGATTGAACCGAGCTAAATCGATGATTCCTCTAATTCGCAAGCCGCCTTGAATGATGTAGTTCCTAGCAGACGGATCGAGCTGCGAGAGAAACCACAGGTGCTCCTGGAGGCGCGTCAGAGGCGCCCGGTTAAACCTTTCGCATGTCAAAGCTGTGCACGAATTGGGCTCGGCGCGTGCCGCGATCGCAGCGGCAAGAGAGCGAATTGTCCCATTCAGGACCAGCCTGAAATCCACTCTCACTCCGAGGGAGGTCTGTAGTTGTCCTAATACGAGCATTGCGCGGAGCGAGTCTCCGCCGAGGCTCATGAATTGGTCATTCACACCTATCTTCTCGATACGCAAAATGCCGGCCCATATTTGACGCAGCCGGACTTCGAGGTCTGTTTGCGGCTCTTCGAATGGCGTCGACAGTCGAGGACGAACACTCGCCGGGTCAGGCAACGCTCCAAAATCGACCTTTCCGTTCCTGGTCAGTGGAATGCAGTTGACGTGGATAATTCTTTCCGGAAGCATGTAGCTGGGGAGTGCCTCGGCAAGAAAGCTCTGGAGCTCGCTTTCCGCCAGCTCAGCTGGTGCTGACACATACGCAAATAGTCGCCTCGATTCAGCTTGCGTCTCGGCCCGAGCGATATCACGAGCCGTAAGCTTTACACCTGCGCAGACAGAGGCGACCGCAACCGCGCCATGCACCATGTGATGAGCGGACAGTCGCGCCTCGATTTCGCCCAGCTCGATTCTGTGTCCTCGAATTTTGACCTGACGATCCCGCCGGCCGAGACATTCCAAAAGGCCATCGGTGCGAACGCGCCCAAGATCACCTGTCCGGTATAGGCACCGAAACGACCGATTGCTTGTGAACGGGTTTGGCCCAAAGGCATCCTTAGTGCGAACATCATCATTGACGTAACCCGCAGCGACACCAGCACCGCCAACACAGATTTCGCCAACCTCTCCGACGTTGCACAGCCGTGGACCGTCCGCGATATAAACCTCAACGTTTTGAATCGGTCTGCCGATCGGTACGTACGGCTCAGCCAAGGAAGGCGGCACGGAAACCAGATGATGCGTGACGCCGTCCGCGCACTCGGTCGGCCCGTAGTGGTTGAGAATGGAAACGCGGGGATACAAGGCAAGCCAAGCGCGCGCCAATCCAGGTGTTAGAGGTTCTCCGACGGTCGAAATAATCCGCAAATCGTCCATGGTTCGCTCCGCCGCAGGAAGCGACTGCAGATATTCAACAAAGACTGCCAGCATGGACGGGACGAATTGGACAACGGTGGCGCCGAATCCTCGAATTGCTTGGAGGAGGGATGACGGCGATCTCAGTGTCGTATCATCAATGATCGCTGTAGAGGCTCCGACGCAAAGCCCAGCCAGAAGCTGCCACAGCGAGATGTCAAAGCAGTGCGACGCCGTTTGGGCAACGCAATCCGCCCGGGTGAGGCTTAGAGCATCGATCTTTGCCGCCAAATGATTGTTTAGGCCGGCGCGCCCGATCATTGCGCCCTTAGGCTGGCCCGTCGAACCAGACGTAAACAGAATGTACGCAAGTCCGTCCTCGTTCGGCGCCGGCACCACAGATGAAGTCTGGATCCGGCGCAGCGCCGCCGCTATAGCTACGAATTGCGTGGTGCCTTTGCTGCTCCCCTGGAACAGGCTCAGCGTATCGGGCCGGTCTCGACCAATCAACAGCCGGCAGCCGCTCTGCTCAATCATGAATGATGAACGGGAATACGGCAGCGATGGATCGAGCGGTAGATACGTTGATCCAGCTTTCAAAATTGCGACGACGGCCGTCGCCCAGTCGAGGTCCCGCTCCCCCCAATAGCCAACAATCGCTCCGTGAGCGCCTTGCTCTCGTAAGGTCCCTGCAAGGGCATCAGATCTTAATCGTAGCTCCCCATATGTGAGCTTGTCTGCGCCGTGTCTCAGCGCAACTCTTTCCGGATTCGATCCTGCAAGGCAATCGATCGCCGTGATCGCGTCAATCGGTTGACGTCCCACGGATTGCTTTTTGTCTGATTGATTTGCCGTAGGCACGCGCCCCGCCATTCGTGACTTTCTGCGGCATCCAAATCGGAACGCCAAAGCTGTTCATCGAGGTGTGCATTGCGCAGCCACCCTGATTCCGCATCATAAGGTTCTGTCCGTATGAGCTTATCGTCTGGGGTGTTCGCCTCTGGCCCGATGATCAGCAGAGAAACGAGGCTGATGCTACGACCGCAAGTTCACTTTGGCGCCTACCAACTCTTGTAGTGGACCTGCGATCGTCTGCATGGCACCGGCAATCAACGCGCCCACAGGCTCGTTACGGCTTGTGATCAGCGCAATTGACCTGCCGATTTCGCGGAACTTGAGCCGGCCCCATCCCGTCGAGAGCGTGTTCGCCACTGGGCGATACCGGATCGCACGGGAGACGGCTCCTTATCGCCAACCACCGCCAGCCCGATGGTATTCACGCCGGTGATCGCCGCTTCAAGGACTCGGTGGCTGCTCGACGGTACAGATGAGTTATCGAAGCTCGAAGTGGCCAGTCTCAAGGAGGAATTGAGGCCATCCAAGCGCCGACACCGGCGATCAAAGCGCCTGATCACCTCGTCACCTAATCCGAATAGCTCAACCTATTTGGCCGATAACTCAATGGAGATTTCTAAATGACTACCCCGCCGGCTCTATCCGAAGGTGCGACCCACATGCTCATCGAGCTATGGGGAGCGAAGAATCTCGACGATCCTGCCCATGCGGAAATCGCAATGCGAAAAGCCATTCGTGCAGCGAGGGCGACACTGCTCCACCTTCATGTTCATCAGTTTTGTCCCGGTCACGGCGTCTCCGCAATAGCCTTGTTGGCTGAGTCGCACCTGACCTTACATACTTGGCCTGAAAGGTCCTACGCGGCCGCCGATGTTTTCGTATGTGGCGACAGTGATCCTGCCAACGCTGTGCCAGTTCTGGTGGACGCGTTTCAGCCCGAACGCTCTGACGTTCGTCGCTTCCGCAGAGGTGTGTCAAACAAGCCAACGGAGTGAAGGAGTGCTCGGTCACTTGGTATAGCCGGTCCTGTTTCCGACTGTGACCATCTCCGAAGCGAATGACGGGTAAAAGGCGGCATTTCGTACGATCACCCGGGACCTGCGGGGAAAATCGCTCCAAGCGGATCCAGTCGGTCATCGTTCACCCTGATCTCGCGTTCGCGGCCGTACAGATACTATGTCGCAGCAGCCTCTTCTAAAACATTGTGGTTACATGCCGAAGTTGGGAAAGGCCGTGCCGCCCTCAGGCGGTTCCTGCGCGTCGAGTCAATCGCAGTCTTCTTGGGGGCGCCTCTGCACTCGTACAACTGAAGCGGGTTCGACCAAGCAAGGACTGGCCGACGATTGCAGCATCCGTCGATCTACCACCGTGATCATTCGGGGCACCGCAAGACACGGGCGGCCGGGCTGCCTTTCATGCGAGGGCGTCCAAACGAGCCGGAAGCTAAGACCGTCCTGTCATTGCGTCGCGCCCGGAGGCGAGCACAAGCGTTGTCGATAGGTGGCGACGGCATAGTTCGCGGGTGGCGAACGGCTGAACGCTTAGTGGTATGCAAGGACGAATGGCACACCGAGAAAGTCAATCCACAGGGACGCAGCGTGCCGATAAGCTTCTGCGCGCGGATCAATCCTCGGAAGGCGCTCGGCCAGGCTTGCTGGACGAGCTGCTCGACCTGCCTTTCCAATGGCTTCGCGGCGGGCGCGGCATATCCCTTTTTTCATGTAGCCGCCAAAGATCTCCAGGCGGAATGCCAGCGTCGCGTCCTTGCTCCTGATCGCAAGACTTTACCACCCAAGCGGTCCGATTTTGACGCTCCCGGCTCTCAGCTAGCCTGGTCCGTCGTTTAACGCTAGGGGACCTCCATGAGCAGCATCATCCGCGCCATCAATTTCAGGCTGCCGGTACTGCAACGGCGGGCACTAGTTGCGGTCTGCTGACCGAATTTGCCGTAGCCATTCCAACCCCTGGACAGGTCATCAGTGCTAGATGTGATTGCGACCTTTGTGGGCTGGGGGAGACTTGAGACGATTGGCGCTGGCCTCACATTTTTGCTCGCCAGCCAAATGCGCGACCTGTGGCGAGCTCGGTGGGGCTGCGCTTCGGTCGTATGGGCCGTCGGTGTCAAGACTTCTAATTGCTGCAGCGGGATTTCTCCTGGGCAGCTTGGCCGCGGTAAGGCCCAACATCACGTCGCGAGTGATTCCGAAATGGAGGCGATAGAGCCACCAGATTGCGCAGCACCGTTCGAGATCGGATAGCGCGCACGCTCGCTTCATTGCTGCAGCCATCCGCGCTATCGGCTTCATGCCACGTCGCATTCGGAAACCTGGGCGTCTCGGGACCAGTGCCATCCATTTAGTGGTTTTTCGGTTGGTGACGACCCGCCGGCGCGCGCGTGCATCGGCAAAAGACAAAAGATTGGGAGCTGGATTCATGTTTGCCATAGAATTGTTTTGCGCGTTCGAAGCTGGAGAAGCTGAATGAAAACACGCTTATGTGCATCCGACCTTTCTGTAACCTTACGACGCAAGTACCGTTTCGCAACCGCCAACTCTGGTAGTGACAACTTGTCCCATAAGTACGCGTCGACGCGCGACAGCTGGCAGGCCCCATGCTCTGCCAATCGAAACGGCCGGCCCCGATGGGGTTGGCTGCCCTCGCAAACGTTGTGGGCCCTGAGGGCAGGCCCAGAGCCGACGAGATCCTGAGCTTCACTCGCCCCTGATCAGGCCAGCTCCTCGTGACTGGCTTATTCTGTGTACGCGGTGATCCTCGGCGACTTTCTGCCGCTGTGGGGAACGCGCGTCAACGATGTGTATGCCTCACCCGAACGACTAGCTCGCCCGCCAGCAAACCGGATGCACACGCGTACAGCCAAGGTACGCCAAAGCCGCCCGCTCATAACACTGGTCGGGCGCGGCCGGCAGCGCGTTGCGCAGCTTGGTGTGGCCGTCACGAAGATTGAGGCCAAGCCAACACCAATCCGTTGCGCACCACCCAATTTCTGAGATCGATGCCTTCAGCTGAACAGATCGCCGTGCTGTGCGCACATCGATGGTCTACAATCGATTTTGGCTCGCCATGATCTCGTGCGGCAAAATCTGTCCTTGCCGCGCCTACCACTGCAGAGAGGGTCCTTTGTGCCATCGCTTGGGAGCGATCGGTCCGTTTTTGGTATACGGGCGTAGTCGCTGACAAGACGCTTCAGCGGCGTCAGTGAGCGTCGTCAGCAAGCGGCGCACGAGCTGCTTTTCGTCTGTGAATTTCTGCACGGTTTCGTCAGCTTTTAGAAAGCTAGCCTGGATACAGAGGCGTTGCGGTTAGCGACGCGTGGCAGGGACAGCGCCTTACCAGAATGGGACAGCGCCGAGTCACGTTTCTGCTAACCTCAATCTGCAGCGCAGGCGCGGCAGGGACAGCGCCGATGCAGCCCAACCGACGGGCGCCGAGTCGCGCCCGCGCTGCTCCCGGTGGCGAGACACGACCACTCCTGAAATGAGTGTATGCCTTGCCCGGCGATAGACGCCCGGTCAGGCCTTTGCAATGGAGGCTGACCATGTTGAAGTCAGCGGCGCGGGTAGTCTTTCATGCGATCGCTTCCATCACCTCCCGTGTTACCCGACTAACAGTCTATATTTTCTCTCCTGAGCGGCAGCGTGTCGGCCTTTGTCATGCAGCGTACGGTTCTGGCATGCAGCGCATTATCGATTTCTTCACAAGGCGGCGGACCAGCTTAGAAAGCTGCAGACGATCCGACCAACTCAGGTGGATTATTGGCAATCGTTCTGGGCCTAAAAACATTTGGCGGCATCTTGGAGGAGGCAAAGTGTCAGCCTTGACGCCGGATGGGATTAGGCTGGCACCAAATTTAGCGGCGTGGCAGGGACAGCGCTTTCCAGGACTGCGCCAAGTCATGTCGCCGCTAACCTTTGACGTCGTTGGCCCGGACGGCGTCGTCTTTGAAGGCCTGCCCACCACCTTGCGGCACCTCTCAACGATACCACTTGGTAGCATCGTGTGGGCCTGCCGCTCACGAGAGCAAAGCTGGCCGGCTTTGGTTGACGACAAAGGGTTGCGGCATTTGCAAGGAACAGGCTTTCAGGGATTCACTGCGCGAGCGCCGAACTACTCGGGCTAATTTGCGGGCTAGTAGGATCAGCATCGGATTGCCTCCCATGACGCCAATCGCGTCCGGGCAGCTCCCCGTCTTCTGCAAAAGCTCTTTCCTGACACCCTCGTCGCGTTTGACGCGTCGTGGGAAACATCGAAGTCTCTCCTTGGCGTATCCGGCGCCCGGCTTTCGATTGGTACGGACAAGGAAAGGCGAAATTGCCCAGCTAGTCTCAACCCGGCCTGAGTGTGCATCCTTTCAGGCTCAGAAGTCATGGAAGGATAGGCGTCGCCATCTGCACGACTTGATCGTGACGGATCCATTTCGCGACGCCTCGCCGCTTGCGCTCTTACTCTCGCCTGCAATTTTGTAATGCTTTTATGTCGGATATAGCCAGTGGTTTGATGACCAGCGCAATGGCTGCCTTCGCGCATGAGAGCTCGTGCGCTTGTGGCTTACAATGTGCGCCGGATCCGCGTCGAGCGCGGTATTCCGCAAGAACAATTGGCATACGATGCGGGTGTTGATCGCTCTTATATGAGCGGACTTGAGCGCCAAAAGGCGAACCCGACAATTGATCTTCTCGATCGTCTCGCCGAGACGCTCGGGGTTGCCGTCTCCGAGCTGTTTGTTCGGCCATCCAAGGGTGCGCCGCTACCCGCTACATTACGTAAAGGTCGTAAGCCGAAGTCGGCACGCCGCAAAAAGAGATAGCCCCCGTTACGGCACCGAATTGTTAACGCAGATCTTGTGCGGTACCGGACCAATATCATGGCTCGGCGTGGATTTATGAGCAACCGACCCCATATATGCGGCAATCTTCCTATGGAGATCGAATGATGTGATGGATAGCCAAAGGCGATGCTTCGCGCCCCCGAGCGGCACGATCGCATGCCACCCATCCGGCGCGCGGCGAAGCTCGCTGCCCCACAGATTGACGAAATCGAGCTGATAGCTTTTGGGCGCGATGCACTTGGCGCCGGCACAGCCAGTACGGTCGAGAGCGCCTCGGGCGCCCAGAAGGCTGCTTGCTTGTCGAAGGTCTTTTGCGGATCAGCTGGAAAACGAGAGCCCCCACTTGCGCCAGAATTGGCCTGCCGCGGCGCTTGAATGTTCGCGGCGAGATAGCCGCTTATAATTGGTAGTCACTCTCTCGGCGCAGCAACTCCCAGGCCAGGTCGGCAGCCTCTGGCTTCTTGAGACCGCTATACGCTTCGTCAGATCTGCAGTCCGGCGTCGCACTATTTCCGCACAATCTTCACACGTGGCAAACTGCAGCCTATGGTTGTGGCCGTTTGGAGTTGCTTGCGTCGCGCTGCGCGCCTTGCACGCAGCTGGTCGATGGAATGATCAACTTTTGTGATTGCTAGGAATGTCGTGGATCCTGACATCCGCGGTGGTCATTGCTTTGGCCAACCGCCACGCAGCAGATCGCAATAGCCGTGACCTGCTAGTCATTTGCCCGAGCCAGATGACTTTCGGACGTGCGTCGCGCACTATCCGACACAGCCGTCAGATAAAGCACAAAGCGCGCGATTTCCCCAAATCCGCCTTATCAGCCGCGGCATCAAGGAGGCGCATGTAGGTCACAGCGTACTCCTTGTCGTATGACGTGAGCTCGTGGCCGCTTCGCGCCGATTCTGCGACCTTCGGCTCGGCCGGCACTGCCTCAAATTCCTACCAAACTGAAAAAGCTACCAAAATTCAAACGACGATAACTAATTGGGCGCATTTTGGTATCAGCCCAATGGATGCAGCGACAACCTCCGTTTCGCGCCAAGACCGCCATCGCATATCGGCTTACAGTGACCTGCTGTCTCCATCCTGCGCATTGCCTCGTTCATCGCAGTCCGCACCGGAACTGATCGCAGATTTGCCCTGCAACTTGGCTGTTTCTGCTCTTCCCTGCCGGAAAGGCATGGTGGCCCGTTGCGACCGGCTCCCTCGCACAATGAAAAGCGCTGGCCAGGCCCAGCCAACCGGAGAAGATTCGTTTCCCTTTCGAGGTGCAGTTGAACGGTTGTCCTATTTAGTTGCGGTGATCGGAAAACGCCCTGCTAAGTCTGAGCGTCAATGCCTGCTCTCCCGCCAATGGCAAGCTATCGCCCCCCGAGAACGCATGTGGTGGTCAAGGACATTCGAAGACGACAAACGCTACGGGCCTCTGCATCGCACCGTAGCCTGCTTCCTTGAAGCAATTGGGGAAGGAGGACAGCCACTGATCGGGTGTGAGGTTATCGTATTAGTCTGGCTATAACCTGTGGTTTGATAGTCATCTGAATGGCTGCCTTTGCGCATGAACGCTCGTGCGCTTGTGGCTTGGAATGTGCGCCGGATCCGCGTAGAGCGCGGCATTCCGCAAGAGCAATTGGCCTATGATGCCGGGATCGACCGCTCATATATGGGGCGCATTGAGCAGGAGAAAGAGAACCCGACCGTTGATCTCCTGGACCGTATCGCCGCGACCTTGGGTATTCACTTGTCCGAATTGTTCGCTGAGCCAGCCAAGGGTGCGATGCCCCCCAAGCCGATGTCTAGAGGACGCAAGCCGGCACGGCTCTATCGGAACAGGACGTAGTTGCTCGAGAGAGCCATCTTTGAGCTAACGACGGGAGCAAGCGAGCCTGATCTCCCCACGTGCTCGCTTCGAATCTGCGGCCGCCGATTTCGAGCCGGTGCCGCGCGCACGTTCCGCTTCAAGAACGCCCAGCGCCGAATGTTATGAGGCCGAGCATCTTCGAAATGAACGCTTACGGCACGAAGGCTTCGGGATAGTCACTGCGGACGCCGGGGCTAGCTGATCAGCTTCATCGGAACGTCGACAGATGGCGCGAGTATGTTCTGAATTGCGTGTGAGCGCCCCCTGCCCAACGATCCCGAGACGCTGAAAGCGATGCTACTTACCGAGGAAAAGCGAACGGCTGCGTCAGATCATCAAGGAAATGCAGCAGCATCAGTTTGGCCAGCGGGCAGAAAGGCTGCCCGAAGATTAAAGCTGCTGGGCCTGGAAGACGTCGAGCAGGGCGCCAGCGTACAGCGAGGCGGCGCAGGACCTCAGCGCATCTGAGGCCGTGAAGGTGCGAGCTCGTAGGTTCCACAACAAGCGTAGCGCCGCGCCGGTTAGCCCGCTCGTGGCGAATTAGAAGGCACGGCTCCGCTCGACATGGCAGGGCCTCTACGTGCTAGGCAGCCCTAGCGGTGCGTGATTTCGGCCTCTTCATGTGCGGTACGCCGGCGTCAATCGCAAGCTGATCCATGTTCCATTGAGGGTTGCCAATTTTGTTGATGGGGTACGGCTCGGTCGCGCGATTGTCCCAGATTACGAGGTCGCCTGATTTCCAATCCCAGGACAGGGTGTTCCGCGGCGCGATGAGATACGATTGCAGCCGTTCAAATAGTCTTTGGCTGGGAAAGCGCTGCAGGCCGACGAAGCTCTGCACTGACCGACCAAGCCAGAGCATACGTTCGTCGGTCTCGGGATGAACACGAACGATCGGATGTGCCGTTTCGTAGATCGTTCCGGTGGATACGCCATGCCATGCCCTCTTGTTGGCCTCGGCGGCCCCCTCTGTCCCAGTGAGATCGAATGCGACGCAGCTCACAGCCCAGAGATTATCTGCAAGCATCCGCAGAGACTCGGGAAGGTCCAGATAAGCGGCCGCCATGCTCGACCAAGCGATGTCCCCGCCAAAAGGCGGGATCGCTGCACTCCGCAGCGCTGAAATGGTGCCGGCGTTGAAGACGACCTCATCCTCGATCTGGTCCCTATGACTGCAAGCGCGACCAGGCAGCGTCTTACGGATTGTTAAGCCGCCGCTTGTGTTCACCATTTTGGGATTCGGCATCAGCGAGCCGAGGCGGAGCACAAAACGCTCCTCCTGGGCGTCATCGAGATGTCCCTGATTACGGAAGAAGATGACCTTATGCTCCAGCAGCAGCCGTTTAAAGGCAATGATAACCTCGTCAGGCAAATCGTCGGACAGTTTAATGTTCTTGATTTCGGCACCAAGCCGATCCGCGCGTTTGACGATGTCTGCGCGCGGGAAGACGTTATCAACGGTCATTGTGCCACTCATGACGGTGCCTCTCTCTGTGGGTGTCTAAACAAGCTCCGAGTTTGGTGGTCGTGTCCGGCGACAAACGAAGGACACACATCCGAATTGTCTGAGCGCGGGGGTCACCACGCCGCACAATCAGGCGGCTGAATTTTGATACACACCACCAGCATCTTAAGATCTGACTCTCTCTGCGTGACGACACGACCAGTGCCGTTCCCATAGAAGGGCACTCGCATATAAGGCCACTCGATCGATTTGCAGCCTGATCAACAGCGCAGATCATAAAGGCAATCCATGTCCAGTCCATGAAACGAAACCAGCTTTCTTTTCGAGCTTGCGTAACGTTCGCCTCGCCTCAGAACTCGTGCTTGGAAAATCCTCGAATAACGATTGCGTCGTCACCTCATACGACCCGCACGCCCTCATCCTCGCTATGAAGAATGGAACTGGTTCGCGCCTGGGCTTGCGAGGCAGATAGGACGCGCCGCCTCAAGAAGGATCAATCTACTTAACGATGTAGCATGCCTGGACGACTACCTCAACGGGCTCCCAATCATCTTTTCGCGACCTCGAGATGCTCTATGCGACCTCTCTCGTCAGCTAATCTATTGGGTTTGCTCTATGACTTTGCCGATCGGGAGAGCGGCGCAAATTTAGGAGACTGCAACTTCCAGTGATCCCTAACAACGGACTCAATCCATCAATTTTCACAATTTGCACTCGCCACGGAATGCAGGTCGTCCTCGGCGGTGAGCTGCGTTTTTGGTTCTGCCCGAAGATTTTCGCTACGGAGCGCGGCCGTTTTGGTTTCATGGCCGTGCACTCAGAATAGAAACAGAGTGCGGATGACAGAATACCAGCGCCCCGAGATGAGGCGATTTGCGTGGTGTTCATGCGACGCTGATGAACCCAAGCATGTCTCGCGGAACAAGGTAGGCCAGTTTGATGGAGGCGACGAGGACGCCCAACGGAACCACGTTCAATCCTAGATTCTCCGGGATTGACGATCTTGTGATTCAAAACGGACCTGCAGCTCAAAAGCACACGACATTCGATGTGGTGGCGACGAAGAACAAGAGCTCTGGCTTGGCGAAAAGGCAATCAGGATAAGCGTCGAGACTGCTTGAGTGACAGCATCAAACCGCGCTCTGATCCGTCCGCCTGGAGCCGTTCATCGTGTCGAGCGACAGACAAATGATCAGCGCATATCCACCCTCGATCCGGAGACGCCGAGGCGTGCGGCGCGCGCCGTCCCCTCACCCGCTTCCCGACAGCGCGACGGTACGTGCGGAGAGACTGATCGGGCTATGGTCGCGGTGAATGCCAATGTATCGGCAAAAGCCGTCGCACTCGTCTTGCTTAGGACAAATTACCGATCTCATTGATCCAAAGAACGTCGAAACCAGGTCGTCGACCTCGATCTTCCCTGCAATCGGGCAGGTTTAGTTGGAAGACCTCTAATCGTAGCGCGGGCCACACTCCCGCTGGCTATTCTCCAAAAAGATCTTTGGCTGTGTCCCTGACAACGGAAAATCTTGACGTCCTCGTGCCTGAAGTCGCGGCTTGCCGATAAGCCGAGACCTGCGGTTTCGCCTGTGGACGATTTCACAGGATCGGCCGCGCCGAAGTCGCAATTATCCTTCGCAACATGGAAGGAAAACGCGCAAGCTATGCTAGTCTTAGGGCGTGCACTCATAATGGCAAAGAGGTCCGCTTTCCGGGTCTCAGCAGATATTTTCTGCTCATCAGAGTATTGCCGGTTTTGACCCGCAGCGGACGGGCGCCTCACTGACGCTGGAACTCAGCTGCGCGAAGTCTCGCCCGATCCAGGATAATGATTTTACGCTGCGTCGAGCCCACGAAGTCGAGCAGTCCCGCGCGGCGCATTTTGGACAAGGCGCGAGATACAGTCTCTAGTGTCAGTCCGAGATAATCGGCGATATCCCGTCGCGTCATAGGGAGAGCCATAACTTGCGAAGCGACACGTTCGTCCATTTCCACGAGAAAAGCGGCCACCCTTTCAACTGAGTCCTTGCGACCCAAGAGCAACATATGGTCCTCGACAT
Organism: Bradyrhizobium sacchari; assembly: GCF_002068095.1. GTDB lineage: Bacteria > Pseudomonadota > Alphaproteobacteria > Rhizobiales > Xanthobacteraceae > Bradyrhizobium > Bradyrhizobium sacchari. The sequence continues at coordinate 20,226 of NZ_LWIG01000006.1, forward strand.
GCTTCAAATTCAGCGTAGCCATGCTGAGGAGTTCGCGAGTTATGAGGTTGTTGGTCTCGGCGACCGTCTCCAACGTCTGACGCTTGATCAAACGCAGTGTGGTCTCAATGATTGCCTCCGCGGTGAACCGGTGGGCATCGTCATCGGCGAGACCAAAAATATCTCCCACCAAGTGAAACGCGCCAATCTGCCGTCGGCCATCGGAGAGCAGCTTGTATGTTCGCACGGCGCCCTTTTTAACTTGATAGACGTATTCGGCCGGCTCCTTTTCGCCGTAAACTTCCGTGCCTTTTCTATAGGTGATTTCGTTCAGGCTTACCGCGGCGCCTGAATGACTCGCTATACCGAAGTCGTCGAGCGTATTGATGTGGGGCTTACTGTTTCGAGTGGTACGCAGAAACACGGCTAAGCTCCATCGCACTTTCCAGTAGAACCGTAGTTGCCAGTAGAAGGGTAATTGGCGCATGTACTAAGGAACATTGTACCAAGGTACAGGAGAATTCAGGCGCGGAATGAGAGGTCTCTCCTCCTAGCGAAAGAGTGCGTTGGCCTTGTGTTGGATCAGTCGGCCTACGCAACGAATGTACTGCACAAGCTCGGACGCGCCCACCTCGGGCAACGTCCTGTCGCACCAGATGGGTCAAAAGCCCGCAAGCAAGAGCATCTTGATGCAGATCAAGACTGGCTGCCGTCGCGTTTCAATCCATGCTTGGCTGAAGAACTTCGAGCGAACATCCAGGTGCTTAGACCACCTATACCGCGTGACTACTCCTCGAGCCACCTGTTTGAAATAAAGCCAAGAATACAGAACAAGCAAGGAATGCCAGCCCCATCGCGGTCCGGCGCAAATGTCTATGGGACAGCGGTCGGTCGCCGACCAACTTACGCCAGCCAAGCCCACGAACGCTTAACGGGTGGGAGCAGCACAAATACTCAACTCGCGACTGAACTCACCTCTGCTCGAAAAGTTCGAACGCGTAAGGCAGATGGTGAGCATCATCATTGCCTAAAGAGAATCGCTCTTGCGATTGCTGTCATCCTTCAGCGATGCCGTCCAGAGGGGAGCCCAACCAACGGCGCTTCGTAAGCTTCGTAATCCATAAAATTAGTTCATCAATGGCGCGGGTTTTTCGCGTTTTAATGGGCATCGGCGACGAACAACAGCGCCAACTCATGCTTTCAAGCCTCAAGACGCTTCCATCAAGCCCCGTTGATCGCAGCTTCGTCACAGACCAACTCACACCACGCCCTGGCAAGCGCGTGCTTCGCCTACAAGGCAACGGTGCGTTCGTACGGGCCTGGCGATAAGGCGCGAGTCGCACGTTAGCGAGGGATGGGCGGTAGGAGTGGAAAGACGTCGAAGTCATTCGGAGAAAAACTCTCGGATCGCTGTGCAGAACATATCGACAAGTCAGGCACAGTACTGTAGGTAAGCTGCAAATAATTAACGCGCTACCTAAGAGCGTGTCCCATTTCTTGCAAAGTCGCCCTTAGGCCTACGGGCTCAAAACATTCATATGAGCTAGCGCCAATGCTTGGTACCCGAGGCCATTTCACTGGCTTGCCAGCGATCTCTATCAATATGACGGGGGATATGACGCGATGACTGTGCGCGAGCAGCTCTTTACCCTGTTGCGCAACCTTCGATGGATAATTTTTCTGTCGATAGCGATCTCATTATTGCTCTACCTGCCAGATCAGATTCAGGAGCTCTACCGGATAGCCGCCGACGACCTTGGTTGGGTGACTGTCAGGGAGTTCGCTTCTCTGGGCGTGATTGCCATAACGATCTGGGCAGGCGCGTTTCAGCTGACAACTGCGTCCCTGCCGCAAATTCCCCACCCTACGGGACGCCTGGCCTTCTACATAAGATTCGCGCCCGTTCTGCTTGGGGCACTGCCTATCGCGGCTGCGACGGCAGGACAATTCGCCTCGCGGCCGGCGCAAAAGATTGGTGAGGTCGAGGAAGTCGGAAGTATTTTCCGCATTCAGGACCAGGCGCTCGCATTTGAGCGGAACATGCTGTTCATCCTCGCCATCGCCATGCTGATCATGCTCATCTGCTTCGTCATATTTACGTGGCGGATCGGATCCAGAGATCGCTCGATCGATCTCGCGAGTCGAGCCAACAACGCCTACTTTATCCGCTACAGGTTTCTCGCGCTCACGATCGGCGGCATAGTACTGTTGACGACGGCATTCATCCTGCTGCCGGATAGGCTCTCACAATTTTTCGGATCGTTCGGCGTGATCGCTCTCTTTGCGGTTTGCGTCGTTGGTCTCACCGTCCATTTTGCTTTGATGACGATCGAATTTGCGTTTCCGTTTATTCCCGTTGTCTTTGGTGGCTTGTTTCTGCTTGCCTCCCTCTTGGGAGGCGACGACCACGAACTGCGCACCGTCGCTAAAGTAAACAGCCCGCCGGAAGACGCGCGCATGTCGGCCGCCACGGCGTTCCGTGAGTGGCTTTTACAAAGGCCGCGGGTCGAGGAAGCCAAGAGGCTCGGCGAATATCCCGTCTTCATTGTGGCGGCTCAAGGAGGAGGTATCTATGCCGCCAATAATGCGGCGCGGTTCCTTGCGAGGATGCAGGATCTCTGTCCGGCATTTCGGCAACATCTATTTGCGATAAGCGCTGTCTCCGGGGGCAGTGTCGGTTCTGCAATTTTCGCCGCTGCGCTTCACGCCGAGAATGCAGCCATTGATTCGAATGCCGCTGAAGGAAAGACATGCCCCAAAATCGCGGATTTCCTGGCTGGGGTCGGACGGGTCCAAGATATTGATGTTCCCGGGCCAGTCGAGCAGCGCGTTGCAAGCGTCTTGGCGAACGATTTTCTGTCGCCTTTGGTCGCCGGCTTTCTGTTTACCGATTTCACTCAAATGTTTTCACCGTTCGCGGTCCCGGCCTTCGATCGCGCGCGCTTTCTCGAATACACTTTAGAGAACGCCGGTGATAGAATGCTCGGCAGCCACAAGGGCAGCGGCGATCAATCCAATCTGCTAAGGGCCGACTATCAGTCCCATTGGGCGCCCGGTAACAACATGCCGGCCCTGCTATTCAACACGACAGATGCCGGCAGCGGTAAACGAGCCGTCATCTCTCCCTTCGATTTCGATCCGCTGCACCCGAAAGACACGGACCTGTGTGTTCTTGCGGCGCTTGAACGCGCGGGGGCCGGGGCCGACCAAACGGTCAAGAGCCACTCGCTTCGTATTCCGCTCAGCACAGCCGCTTTCACGAGCGCGCGTTTCCCGTGGGTGACGCCGGCGGCGACCGTCTCGCTCAAAAATGACTGCATCACCGCTAATGCGCAGGCGCGCCTCGTGGACGGTGGCTATGTCGAGAACTCCGGCATCGAGACCGCGCTCGACCTGATTGAGAAGCTCAATGTCATCAAGGGCACCTCCGATGCGCTGAAATTCCGCATCTACCTTCTGTCCCTCGTGAGCGGGCAATTCGGTGATCATGGCTCATTCATGTTCGGAGAGCTCATGGAGCCGGTACGCGCGCTCTTGAGCACGCGAACCTCCCGAACCTACGTCGCGCTCAATCATGCAACCAGCATCGATCGTCGGCCGGACCCCGAAGTCACTTCCACCGTGCAGCGATTTCCGACCTTCGGCCGAACCGACATAACGGGCTTGTTCTATAGCCTTCCGCTCGGCTGGACGTTGTCTCAGAAGACCGAGGATATCATCTCACTGAGCAGCGGCCGGTTTTGGGACTGTGTGCCGAAGGACGACTTCGATCAGTCCCGCGAGAGGCAGAGCAACGCTGATTGCCTGCAGGTGAAGTTGTTCCATCTTCTGAATGGATCGGTCGCGTCCGCATTTGAAACGCTAAAGGACGCCAAACTCGCACGGGCTGCCTACGCCGGCGAGCTAGCCAAGGAATATCAACCAACTTCAAAGGTCAAGCCGCAGCCATTGCTTGCTTGTTATGAGAGCAATTGGCTGCAAGCGCGCGGTTATGAGAAATATCAGGAAAACGTCGCTGCCTACGAGCACCAGTTGACCGAGTCGAGCAAGGACCCTTCGCCTGCTCCGCCACCCCTTCCGCCATATCGCAAGAGCTACATGGCCTATTATCAGGCCGAGCAGGTCAAAGCCTTGTTGCAGGAATGGGATCGCGTCGAGGAGACGGATCCCCGTATTCTGGCCTATATTCTTGGATCAGTCTCCTACGACAGTGCCGACTTTACCCGCAGCAGCGAGAACTTCTCGTACAGCGCAGCTTCACAGCTCCCGCAGAAATGGCATGATCGCATCGAGAAGAATAACGCAAAGCTTATGGCCGCAAACAAGCCCGCGGTCGACGTGAGTTCATTGCTCAACCATCCCAAGGAATTGGCCAACTTCGTTCTTGGCTATGACGGGAATCTGTTCGGCAACCAGCCCGGGACCGATGACGGTTGGCTGTTTCGCCCACGAGGAATGTATCAACTGGTCGGCCGCGAGCAATATCAGGAGGCGCAGGACCAAATGCAGCAGTTGGGCGAGCTGGAAGGACTTGATCTGCTAACGCTTCCCGACGCGCTAAGGGATCCAAAGATCTCGGCCAAGGTTACTTTCGCTCACTTCCGATTGCACCAGTATAAGGACGACCGGCTATCTGCGCCCACCCATCGCCGAACATTGTTCGAGTTGCTCAAAGATCGTGCGAACGACTGGACAGCCGTGCGCGCGCTGCAAACGGACATGGCGCATGCGCCGGCTGACAGCGCTCGGGTCAATGCAAGAAGTGAGATGTTCCTCGGCTGTATCGAGGAGACCTTGCATCCGACGAAACTCAAGACCTTGCAAAGCCAATTTTATGGTGAGCAATGAGGCGTTTGATCTCGTAGCTCGCATCACCGTGGCGAGAGCGTAGTGGCGAGATCGCCGCTTTCGACAGCTGATTTTTGAACTTTTGATCTTACAGGGGGATTGCCAATGGTGGCGGGTGGTGAGATGCACCGATCGATCGTTCGTCGGCGGCTTGCAAGACTGTTTGCGGCGGGGGTCATGTTCGCCGCGGCTTTGAATGGAGGAACGGCTCTGGCGCAAGCTGCGTCAAAGCCGCTTGCGCCCAATGATGTGTCCGTTCTCTTTCCTCCGCCAAAGTCGGAAGGCGACCTCGCCAATCTGATCGCGGTGTCCGATCTCGCCGGCCCCACGGGATCGCCGCAGCGGCTGTTTTCCGACGCGGACTTCGCGCGATTCATCGCCAACGCCGAAAATCCGGAGCGTCCGGGCGTGCCGGACTCGGGTGTAGGTCACATTCAGTTGCCGGATGCCTTGAAAAAGATCGAGGCCTGGTTTGTAGCCGGCATCCGTATCGATCCGGGCGCGCCGGGGTTGTCGCCGGATGTCATCGCCCAGTTTGGCCGGCAACCGCAAATCCGCCTCATCATTCAGCCGGTGACCAATGGGCCGGGCGGCTTCAAGGTTCACGACACCGCAGGCCACCTTATCTTCAGCTTCACTCTCGACGCGGATCCGCCTCTGGGCGGTTGCGCGCCGTTCCCGCGATTCAAACCGGACGACGAAGCCTTCAAGGCGATCGTTCGTGACGTCGCGACCTTACGCGATCAGCTCGCAGCCGGAGATTTTGGTAAGGTCAAGGTCTCGACTGCCGGTGATTTGAACGTGCATCCGGGTCTTGTCGGGGCATCAGCGAAGGCGTTTCGCGATGCGCTGAAGACCTTGCTTGAGAAGCATCTCTCGCCGCAGCGCCTTAACACCATGGCAGTGATGGGCATCGCACCACCCGAGCCCTGGATTTTCGTGTCGATGTTAAGGGTCCCGCAGGCCGGCTTGATACCCGTGCCCGGCCCGACACTTGATGGTATGCACGCAGCACAGATGTTCAGCATCATCGGCGGAAAACACGTCGTCCCGCAACCGGCTACGAACAATCAACATCCGATCAGCTGTCGCCACGCTGCGTTGCAAAATCCGCCCTTGCCGGCGGCTGATCGCAAGGGTGTTTCAACCGCCGAGTTCATCGATGGGCATGTGTCCAACAGCCGCATCATCGAGATCGTCAATACCATTGCAGATCCGAAGAAGAGCCACTTCTTCAATACCGATTGCGTGAGCTGTCACACCGAGACCGCGCAGCCACTCGCCAGGAAAATTCCAAACTTCGCAGCGGTTGGCGTGAACCGCGCTGTCTGGCCGAAAGAAGATTGGAATGTTCGCAACTTCGGTTGGTTCCCGTCGTTCTTGCACGGCGGCCCAGCAGCGGCGACGATAACCCGGCGCGCGGCAGCCGAGACCGCCGACGTGGTCGCCTTCATCAATAGCCAATTGCTGAACAAGTAGCAGACGCCGTCGCTGTTTCCGGCGGCCCCGCCGGACTCGGCTGGGACGCGCGAAAAGATTTATGGAGTGCTTGCTATGGGAAGACCTTCTTTTAGCTCTCGTATTTATTCCTCCGCGCTGCGCTGGCCTCATATCACCAGCCTGCTATTGGCAATCGTCGTTGTTGTGATCGCGGCGGCCGGCGTGGTGTATTTCGCCCCAGAGAGGGTTCGCGATGCAGCTCTCAAAATCAAGAACGACGCCAATCTGGTCGCTCAATTGCTGCCTGCGACCCTGCCGGAGTCATCAAAAATCGAAAGCGCCTATTGGCTGCCGCAAAATTGGACCTCCCGCCAGCGTTACTGGTTTCACCACACATCGCAGGGGACCGCGACCATTCCTGTCCCCTATCAGTGGTTTTTGGCCCTGGAACGCCCGGAGCTGTCGTTCTCTTACACGAAATTGACGGACGAGAACTACCTGCGCCGCCTCGGCTTCATTCCGAGCCCAGGCTCAAAGGACTTCGCCGGTAATGCGCCCGTATACGGTTATCACGAGGATGCGCCGAATGGGGACACAGCGAAGCCCGATTGGAGTCCAAGCGCACCCGAGAATCCGAATGCTTTGCCGGTCGGCTTTGCCATCCTCAAGGGCGGTGTAGATCCGACGACCGGCGCTCCTTATGATGATCAGATCGGACTAACCTGCGCCGCTTGTCATACGGGGCATCTCGAATACAAGAATGTCAGCATACGGTTCGACGGCGGTCCGGCGATGGTCAATCTTGGCGAGGTTGAAAGAGCCATCGGGCTGTCGATCGGCTACACGCTGATTTTGCCATGGCGTTTTGAGCGTTTTGCCAGCAAGCTGGAGCAGATTAAGGGGCAGAACGTCGATCGAAAGCAGCTGCGAAGCGAACTTGAGCTAGCACTTCAAAAAATCAAGAATCAAAAGGCAGAGACCGACAGACTTTTGACGGGCCAGGGGGTGGCGGATCTCGATGAAGGATTCGGTCGACTTGATGCGCTGAACCGAATTGGCAACCAGGTTTTCTATACCAACCTACTGGATCCCGTGACCGGCAAACTTAGGGACCCACTCCTCAAGGGCAACTTCGCGCGCCACGATGCGCCCGTGAGCTTTCCGCCGATCTGGGACACGCCGTATTTCCTTTGGGCGCAGTATGACGCCTCTGTTCTGAACGAACTCGTTCGCAATTCAGGCGAGGCGCTTGGTGTTAGCGCGAAAATCAACATGACAGCGGCCGCTCCCGGACGGCCGCTTTTTGCCTCGTCGATACATCTCTCCGAAATTGCGCGGTTCGAAGAGCTTCTTCGCGGCGCCGATCCCTTTTCGACGGGAGATGCAGCCGGCAGAAAATTCACAGGGCTGGTAGCGCCCCGATGGAAGGACGCAGCGGAGAAATTCCGCGGTGACTCGGCCTGGGCGATTGATGAAAGGCTCGTCGAACAAGGTCGCGATCTTTATCGCGCTCACTGCTTTGAATGCCACCGAGGCCCGGTCAACGATGATGCCTTCGACAAAAAGTGGCCGGAGGATTCGTTCTGGCGCCCAGAGAACCCCGATCGTTCGGCCAAGAACGAGAAGAACTGGGTGGAGATCGGCGGACGCCATTATTTCAATGTGGTCCAGATGCCGGTCTCGGCGATCGGCACCGACCGCCAACAATCGGACGTCCTTACGACACGGCGCGTCCACCTACCCGAGTCACTCGCATTAAATCCTGCCGATGACCTCAACAAAGCCGGAGGTTGCGGCCTTCCCGTCGATAAAGGGACAGATCCTCTTTTTGTACTCGCGCTCATGGACGTGGTCGGCAAGACGATCGACCAATGGACCATTACGAACGGCACTTCTGAAGAAACAAAGCGGCAGATGTGGGGGCCGAGGAAGAACTGCCAAAACCAGCGGGTCTACGTCGAGGCGCGTGCGAGCCGCAACGGCAAGGACGAGGTTGTTCTCGCCCTTCAACCTCAGTACCGGGCGCGCCCATTGGATGGTGTTTGGGCAACAGCTCCTTATCTGCACAACGGGTCCGTTCCGACCCTGAGACACATGTTGGTGCCGCAGGCCCAACGGCCGACGTCGTTTTGCGTCGGCAGCCGTGCGTTCGATCCCGTCAATGTTGGGCTTGTCACGAAAGCACAGGTGACCGACAGCTGTGCGGCCGGCCTCACGAACTTCGATGTGTCGCTGCTTGGGAACAGCAATCGCGGGCATTCGTTTGAGGGCAAGGAAACCGACTTAAGGAAACTGCCGCCTGGCGTCATCGGACCAGAATTGACCGACGCCGAGCGGCGAGCGCTTGTCGAGTATCTCAAGACGCTATGAGCGATGGCGTTGGCCGCCGACCCGGTCACTACGTTGGACCGTCGCCGAGTTCGGACGCGCCTCTTCAGAAGACGTGTAATTCGGCAGATTCATCCATCCTCAGCCGAGGGTCATGGTGTCGTGCCTGCCGAAGCCTCGTCGATTGTCTTGAAGCCGCCATGAGCTCGCTAGTCCTGAGCAGTCCTCCTTTGGTGCAACGCTGGCGTCCCGCCGGATCTCCGCCTAGTGATGTTGGCCGCGGCTTACAGCTGTGCCCCCACAACCTGTTCATTTCCCAAATGTGGTCCTCTAGTGTAGCTTTTACAACATTTAGTGCCAGATATTTTGGTCATGGTAATGATTCGCGCTTCAACTTTGTGACCGGCAGCTCGCGCGCATAAGCGATCCGCTGGGCAATCCGCTGTGGCCGAGCGTAATGCCGTCGAAAAAGCCCAACGCACAGATGATCTGCTTGAGGGCCGGCAAGAGATCCCCGTCACCACCAACTGAGCCTGGAACGCATGAACATCCTCCGAGCGGGCGGTCGGCCGCAATATCGGCCAAACTTCGATACTGCGCTGAGATACCATCGGCTGCGTCCCCCGCGACAAATTGCGACCGCCGTGTCCTCGATCATGCGGCGGCGGAGAGGGCTCAGCTGGGTCATCAGAGACCCTCCTGTCTGAAGAGGTCGGCTCTGAGAACGTTAGATCCTCTCAGACGGCGTCGGCCTTTGCTACCAAATGCCGCGCCAGCGGCTTCGGTCAATTATCAATCTCCAAATCTCGCTCTAAAGGCCCGCTTTCAGGTAAATACAAAGCGTCGATTCTGGATTCCAAATCGAGGCTGGGATTTTCTTCACGGAGGCCAGTTCCGCCCGATGCTCGACTGTTGATCGTTGACCACTGCTTGTCGCGGCGGCGTTGCACCGAGGAGGGAATGCGCATGGCTTCGCGGTACTTGGCGACCGTGCGGCGGGCAATATCAATGCCCAAGGCGCGCAGGCGTTCCACGATGGTATCATCCGACAGGATCGCCGAGGGTTCTTCCGCATCGATCAGCTGCTTGATGTGATGACGCACCGCTTCGGCCGAGTGCGCCTCGCCGCCGTCGGCCGAGGCGATTGACGCCGTGAAGAAATATTTCAATTCGAATGTGCCGCGATTTGTCGCCATGTACTTGTTGGCGGTAACGCGCGACACCGTGGATTCATGCATCTGGATGGCGTCGGCGACCGCCTTCAGATTCAGCGGCCGCAGATGAGCGACGCCATGGGTGAAGAAGCCGTCCTGCTGGCGCACGATCTCGGTCGCAACTTTCAGGATGGTGCGGGCGCGCTGATCCAGCGCGCGCACCAGCCAGGTCGCATTCTGCAGCGCGTTGGTGAAATAGGACTTGTCGCCGTCCTTGCCGATCTTCTTCGACAGCTCGGAATAGTAGGTCTGGTTGACCAGTACCCGCGGCAAGGTGTCGCTGTTGAGTTCGACATGCCAGTCGCCATCGGGACCCGAACGGACATAGACGTCGGGCACCATGGTCTGCAAACGGGCCGAGCCGAACTTCATGCCGGGCTTGGGATTGAGGCGGCGGATCTCGCCGATCATGTCGGCGATGTCCTCGTCGTCGACGCCGCAGAGCTTGCGCAAGCTCGCGATGTCGCGCTTGGCCAGCAGATCGAGATGCTCGACCAGGGCCTGCATCGCGGGATCGTAGCGGTCGAGCTCGCGGAGCTGGATCGCCAGGCATTCGCTCAAGTTGCGCGCGCAGACGCCGGGCGGGTCGAATTTTTGCAGCACGGCAAGGACGTCCTCGACGTCCTTCTGCGATGCGCCAAGACGCTCGGCGGCCTGGCCGAGATCCGGCGGCAGATAGCCGGCCTCGTCGACAAGGTCGATCAGGTACTGGCCGATCATGCGCTGCGCCGGCGCGGTGAAGGCGACCGAGAGCTGCTCGGCCAGATGGTCCGACAGCGTCATCTCGGCTGCGACAAATGCTTCCAGATTGTGGTCTTCCTCGCCGGAAGCGCCGCCGCCCCATTCGGTGTAGGTGGTCAGGGGGCCATCCTGGGCGTTGTGCGCTTGGGCGTCGGCCAACTGTTCGGCGCTGACCTGATTGACTTCAATCGGGGCTTCATCGCCGGCGGCCCCGTCATTGGCCCGCTCCAGCAGGGGATTCCGCTCGAGTTCCTCTTCCACGAAGGTCGTGAGATCCAAATTGGATAGCTGCAGCAGCTTGATCGCCTGCATCAGCTGCGGCGACATCACTAACGACTGCGACTGCCGAAACTCTAATCTCTGCGTGAGCGCCATGAAGCAAGTACCGCTGCTGAAGTTGGTCCGCGTTTTGCTCATCTAGCCATGAGCTGATCTACACGCTTTGATGTCGCGCAAAAGCAGATGCGAGATGAGAGTGCTGATGAAGAAAGCGAACAGCTGGAGGGCGACAAACTTGTCGCAATTCGCTCATCAAGCCTCATCGCGCGCGGGAATAAACAAGTAGAGAACTAAAGATTGGGAGGTGCACTGTGACCCGAGGGCATGACCGACGGGCCAGCTTCGCTGTGGCGAGATTCCGATGAAGGACTTCGCCAGTCCGCGGTAGTTTCGGCGACTTCTGCGAGTAGCCAAGATCCTACACCATCCCGAAGGACCGCCGGCCATGGGTGCGCGGAGCTCAGAGTCTGTGTCCGCCCGCTCAGACAATCCATCAATGTCGAGCCTTGCTGCACGCTCGCAATTGGCACGAAACTTTGAAGTCGATCGTGGAAGGACGTTGCCAAACAAATTGACACTAAGCCTGGCAGTCAAAAATCGTTGAGGTGGGGGGTTAAACAGGCCGTAAGATCGGTGTTGCGCCAAAGAGGTTGCGAGCTTGTCGCCGCGTTCGGCTGCCTGAAGCCCGCTGCCTGTTAGACGGTCTGCCCCGTGTGCGTGGGGAACGAGTCTCTTGTCCTGGTTGCTGTCGCAAATCGGCAGAAGATCGAAGACCGGGCACTATTGTGCCTGCTCTTCGGCTTATCCTGCCCGAAGGTGGCAACGTATTCGCGATGTTGCTTCTGGGCTCTCACGCATCCGGATCTGGGAAGGTTGCCTTCCTCCTCCAAATTTGTCGTCGCGACCGGGACGATCTTGTCGTTTTTGTCGAGAGCCGCGCGAGTCGCTTCGCTTTGAAGCGGACTTGCGATAATCACACGCACCGCGAAAAGCGTCCGCACGGGCGAGACCGCCATACTGTTGCCTGTCACCTCGAGCACCACCTCATCGTTGGCCAGCGGGGTCTTGCCAGCTCTCTAGCGCACTCCGCGTCATATCAGTGCTCGGCGGAGCCTTCCGCCGCCCCAAACAACACCTCTCCGAAGCTTCGGTGGATGCCAGCTCCAATCACTCGTCTCATCGGCATCTGAGCTGCGGCGACACGACGAGTGCGAATTCGCGCTCTTGGCACAACGCAGCGAGCAGCGGGGGCGGCCAGCTCCCAACTCGAACTCCCGGCTCATTGCCCCTGTCGCCGGGCACGCAATTCGTGTTCCCGCTGCCTCTGTTCCGATGGTAGCACCATTACAACGCTGCAGAACACCGCAGCGGCACGTTGGTACCGGGACATCTCATACCTGGTACCACACCATTGAGCGGTCGGAGGAGTTTAAGCGACGAATCAAGATAAAGACTGTGTTGTCCGTCAGCGGGCGCCGCGGCAATGTCGCCTTGGCCTGCTCACCTCGGCCAGATCAACATGCGCAAGATGGATGTCGGGAGAATCTTTACCACAAAGCTCATCGAGCGATTGACCTCGCAGCACGAGCAGATAGCTTCAGGTTGCTGGAAATCGCGCAACAATTGCCGCCGTGGCTGGCAAGCCACAATTCCGCAATGCGAAGCATCAAGTCCTCGATAAAAGCGGCGCCGTCCGGCGGCGTGAGGCGCACGGCGTCAGTGACCATGGCTTCGTCCGGCGGCAAGCCGTTGCCATAGGTTCGAACCAGCTTGCCGCGGCCGGTCGTATCGGGCAGCGGCACCTCTATTGCCGTGATCGATACGGCCGCGAGGGACAGCCAGCGCAGCCTCGAGCACCAAGGGACGGTTGGTGGCGAGAATGATGATGATGTCGGTGTCTCCCTTCAACCCGTCCATCTCGTTTGAGCAGCCTGTTTTAGCAACAATAACTCGCAAGAACCAATTTCATCGCGATTCTCGGCAATCAAATCGACATCCTCGATCTGAAAAGGATGGAATTTTCGCATCAATCCCGCCAGCATCTTGTGATTGAAGCGACAAGGCATGCGATTAGCACGCAGGGCGTGCATCGTCCGTGGTAAGAAATTCAAGGTCTGAGAGCGGATTGAGCTCGTCGGCGGTCTTATGCAACGAGACTCGCATGCAACGACGGCGGCCCAAATCCACACTGCGCACTGCTGGAGGACACTACATACGCGCCCCTCATGCGCTTCCCCGCGCAGTTATCTGGTTGAGCCGCTTCCGTTGAAGTCCACCGTTGAAGCGACTTGAGATCGGTGTCCCGATTCGCAGCAGATGAATGGTAACAGAAGAGCCGGCCCAAGGTCGGCGTCTCCGATCGTTCCTTTAAACGCGAACGCTGTTAAATGAGGCGGCGTCGGATTGCTATGGCGACAGCATTTATCCGGTTCGCCGCCCCCAGCTTTCGGATGACGTTCTTCATGTGAAAATTGACGGTGTTGTCGCTGACGTTAACAAGCCGCCCGATCACCCAGGCTGACTTTCCCTCTGCGACCCAGTATAGGCACTCTGTTTCTCGCCCTGTTAGCGGAATGTCTGTCTCGCAAGCTTCATCAGGGGGCGGTGTAATCTGCGCCACAGCGTTGTGAAACGCCGACGCCAACGTCGTGAGATGAGCCATGCGAGCCTGTGGGTCGGCATCATCGAAGGGAGAGGCAAATGATACGAAAGCCAATCGACCTTGCGATCCAAACAATGGCACGCTCATGCCATGCTTAAGACCTGCTTCTCTGGCCTCGTCTAAGACGCGCAGCTCACGGGGCTGTAGTTGATATCGACGGGTTAGTTCATCCCACAGAAAGGGCCTTAGCAGCGTTGCTGTCCGCCGGACCACCGGGTCGATCGCTCTGTACGCTTGCTCAGCATAGCGTTGGCACCAATCAGAGGGAAAGTTTATAGTTGGCGGGGGCGGCAGATACGCCGGCAGGCGACGCTCATTCGGGCAGGTGAGTGCTCCGTAGGCGACTTTATCAAACCCTTCATTGCTCGCGTAATTCACAAGAAGCTCGAACAGCGCTTTGATTGATTTGGTCTGCGTCGCGCATTGGACGAAGCTGAATAGGTCGGGACCGCCGCCTTTCCGTCCGTTTGGAGAGATTGGCATTTCACCCTTCGATTGGTCATACATTTCTATTTCCTTTTGCGTACCCAGATGTTGGCTCCGCTTGTTGCAGGTGAACGCTCGCGCGCGAAGGAAAGGCCGGGCCCGGAATGTTTGACCCGGTCCAGCGCGCACCGAGGTGAAAGGTGGAGCAAACCCCGACGCGCCGGCAGGTTGAGCCGAGGCGGAGCTGACTTTGTTCGTTGCCGGGAGTGCTAAATCGTCGCGAGCGGATCCAGACTCTCGAAACAATGGTTGGCAAATGATGCAACGGTTGCGGCTGCCAAGGTCAGCACTTCTCGTAAGAAAATACCCGCATCTGGAGCGCCGACGTAAAGAAATGAGCATGGCACGTAACTCTTCGCACAGCTCGGCACACCTCGGGTTACGGACCGGAGCAGCCCCCTCAGGCGCTTGCGCATGTTGGGCCGCCACTCGCTGACATTCGCAAATCTACTTGGCGAGCACGACAGCGTGTATGCGATCCTCCTTTCCAAGAACCACGATGATGGGCACAGCAATTCTCGCGCCACATTCCGATCGGCAAATTGGCCCCTTAAGAGATGCACCCAGAGAAAAGCGGTCTCCTCTGAGATGTTTGAGCCGATGTGACATAAGTCAGACATGCGACATCGTCTCAGGCACGACATCGAATTGATATAAATCAAGAGCGTGATTTAAGGCCGGTTGCCTCACCTGGATTGACGCGGAACGCGGATGGGCACTGCCTGTGAGTGCGGTCCTAAGGCGCGACCAAAATCCAACACTAGTCTTCCCATCTTGAATCGAGCAGCGGAGCAGGAGTTTAGTCTATCGGGGTCTTTGAGCAGTCGTGGAGCGGCGCTTTCGGCGTCTCGCTGTGGCGCGCCTTGCGAACTGCCCCATCGGCGTCATAAGGACTTGCCCCCCTTCGAGAGCCGAGGAGATAGCGAATGAAAGAGGAAAGAATCACGGAAGGCTCGTCATGGATTGATCCGGGGGCAGTTGATAAAGACCCCGGGTGACGTGGCAGAGATGTTGCGCCCGCGGGCGTAATAGTGAGGCGGTCTGAAGCGGATTACACGCCAGCTCGGATGCAGCCTTCACACGGTGAAAGGCTACGTAGCGGCTGGTGGAGACAAGCCGTTCAAGTCGTGTGCGGGCTAGCTCTCGCGCACCACGGTCTTCAAGTAATGATAGGCCTTGATGATCTCGACCAGGCGCCCCTCCGTAGAACGATCGCCCCCATTGGCATCGGGATGGTGCTGTTTGACCATCGCCTTGTACCTCGCCTTGATATCTCCGAGCGTCGCATCGACACTCAGGCCCATCACCTGCAACGCCTTCCGCTCGGCATTGAAAATCTTGCGCGCCTCAGGCTTGGTCTCCGCGCGCGGGCGAGCACTGGCGCGTCCGCTCAGCTCGGCGAGCATGCAAAAGGCATCGCAGGCGTCCTTGGAATCGGCCGCGCTGCCGGTCATTGTGCGAGCGCTGATGTTCTCGCCCATCTTCCAGGTTGGACGATGGCCGATCAGCGCGTCCTGCTGGTAGCGCGCGACCGCTTCCGCGTCCATCCCCGAGAAGAAGTTGTAGGACTGATTGTATTCGCGAACATGGTCGATGCAGAAGTGCCAATATTCGCGCGCATTGCCGCGGCCCTTTGGCGCGGGATGGGTAGCCTTGTTCTGGCAATCAGGCCATTCGCATAGCGCCGCGGTCTGGCGCTCCTGCGCTTCCTTCTTGTTAATGCGAATGGAGGCGAAGATTTTGGATGTGTCGATCGGCATGACCTGGCCCCGTTGGCGGAGCCGCAGTTAACAGCGCCGCTTCTATGCTAGAGAATTGGTTTGGACGGCAGATCTGTCTCGGCCTTCGCATCTGGTCCAGTGGCGTGATGTAGCAGGCGCTTCCTAGCAATCGACATGCCAGGACTCGTGAGCTTGATTCACATAATCACCTAAGAGACGATCAACATCCTGCCCTTCGCCCAGTCGTCTGCGGTTGATCATGCATTTCGTACAAATTCTCCCCAACAGAACGCGTGATCTGTTCGCCAGGGCCATCGAGGCGAAACCGATGCGTTCCGGAGATCCCGGCAAGCCGAAGCCGCGCCGGATGGTTGCGCCGGCCGTGCGGCACGGCTATGGCCCGGCGCGCAACACCGCAACGGATATTGGCCCGATCGAGGCTGCTAGGCACAAGGTGAGGACCGATGCGCGAGCAGCCTGCCGGTTGTATCAGCTTCACATAGGTGATTTCGCCAGTCCGAGCCCGACGGACCAGGAGCCTAGATCCCTTGTTGCCCACCTCTTAGCTGCACGGTGTGTCGACAGGCGATTCCAGGAGGCGCTCTCGGCCCTGCTGCAAAGGATGCGCCGAAGCTTTCGCCTTTGTGATTTCGGGCCTGAACGACCTGTCGCAGGGCGAATACGAGCGCCGGCAGAACAATATCGTCAGCGCTCTCCAAGAGATCCGGAGCTGGTTCGAGCGGCAAGAAGAAGGCCATGCAGGATCTCAATGGCGCCCCGCCGGGCGGTCGCGGGGTATGCACTCGATTATCTTTGCCGAGGATCCACCAATATGTGCGTGACGTTGATTACCGGACAAGGATCGCCAATCTAGAGCCTATTGGCTTTCTATGACTTTCCTAGCGGGCACCAGAGCCAGCTGAGAACTACAATCCGATCGAGAGAATCCGCCGCGGTGCGGCACACGAGTATGCGAGCCAAGGAACCGTTGTCGCCACAAGCTGTAAGATCGATGGTGCAAGCTGATCAAGGCGGCGTCGAAAGCGCGAGTTGACTGAAGAGCCCCAATCGATTGCCGGGATTGTCGCGGCGTCAGAGTGCCGACGCCATTGAGCTCGTCCCGAACACACAAAGCCATGCCGCCTGTCGGCTCCGTCACAAGTCGCGGCTAAGAGGGGCGAAATGACTAGTCTGAGATCGCAATCCGGTAAGTCTCTAACCGTCAGCTTGTCGACAGCTGATCCTAATAGAGGGAGAGAGAGTGATACTAGCGGCTCGGCATTGCGAACCGACTCAAACCTCGGGAGTGAACATGGACCCATTTAACAGCATCAACCCATTCGACCGTGACCACCCCGCGGTACCGCAACAGCAGCAAGCGGAGTTTGAGCCGTACTTGGATGAAGTGCCGCAGCTTGATGCCCCTGCCGTTTCAGAGATTCCTGCTTCTTCAGATCGCTACTATCCTCATCTGTCTGAGGAAGAGCGTAGCCTCATTGAGGCTTTGGAACTTGGGCACGAGGGGGCCCGCGGTCCTCGTCCCGAAGACGCAGTCACCAGAGGCGTCGGGAACGTCGCTGCGCAGCATAGCGCGTCGCGGGAAGCTTTTAGTTGGCCGAACGAGCTGCCTGCGGAAGGTCACAATCAGGATCCGCGGCGAGGGATGATGGGCGAAGCTATGCTAGCATCATCTCGCCCCCCAACCGCGCGCGATCACCAGAGATCGGATCCCGAAGAAGCAGTTCGTCAGTTCAACTGGAGCGCCGACTACCTGCCGGCTCCGAACGCGCTAATCGGGAGCGCTCCCCTTTCAGGTCACGATCCCCTCATCGGTGAGGATTACACGGGGCAGTTGAGGCCTGCGAAGAGGCAAAGAGCACTAAGCCATACGGGAGGGGACGCGATCGGGCGCACGGAGAGCGAGCCCGGCAGTTCAGTCGCTCGCGAACTGATGGCAGACGCCGGCGCACCGTTTCAGGCCAGCGATCAGTTCGTCCTTTCTGCCGAAGGCTACGATCAGGATCTGCTGTGGGCGATGGTGGGAAACGCCGGCCCATCGCCGTCTCTCGAGCCAACCGAGGGTCATCACCAAGCTCTGAATTCAGAATCGGCCGTTCTTCCCATCAAATTCCGGCAGGGCGCCCAGCACGCGTCCGCTGCGCTTGACCAGAGCGACGTCCCGCCGAGCCAGGACAGCCGACCCAACAGTTTTATCGTTCACAATGACCGTTACACGGCACTGTTTGTGCCCGCGGCGGCGATGAGGCGAAGCACCCCACTCAATCCGCCAGGCGCTACCATTCCTATGGGATCTCGACCGGAAAACATTCCGCAGCCCGGCGCGCAGCCAGCGAATCGAGCCTCATCATCGCGGCTTGGACGGTCGATGGAGCAAGGCGCTCCGTCGTCCTCCAGGGCTGAGAGGACGTTCCCCGCGCCCCGCGAGACCTATGCTGCATCATTCGCCGTTCCCGAGGATTTTTTGCACGGCACCCAACCAGCCCCGGAGACGATGCTCTCGAAGCTCCGCCGCTGGGGCCACGTGCCCAACGAGGCGCAGCCGGAAATAAACTACGACATTCGCGGCGAGCGTTACACCGCCCTCTTGGGGCAGGGAGGTCCCAATGACGTTCGGCTCATCCATCACCCAAGTCATGTAGATGCCGAGAGACAATCCCCACGCTAGGAACTAGGAACCCGTCCACATAGGTCCGGTATTGGACTTGTGAATGTAGCAGAGCTTGCTCCAGCGAGTCTTGCGAGCCTGGCGCGGTTCTTGGGAGGCGGTGAGCGCAACCCGGCCCGATTAACTTGCGCGCATCATCGCTGTGCGGCTCCACGTTGAGCCGCACAGCCATCGCCCTTTGATCTTTGCGAACGCCAAAGCTGCGAAGAACACCCACGGTGTTATTGCCGTTGCGTTTTACAGCATTGCCATTGATTGGGGCCTCTGTCCCGAGACAGGGGGAAGCATCCGGCCAAACGCTTAGTGCAGATTTGGCGTCCTCACAGGACGGCGTCGCAGCGGAAGCGCGGGAGATGACCAGGAGTCTAGGAGCACGCCACCAGCGCCAGATCGCTCACGTGCCGCCAGTACGGTGGATACGCCCGAGAAATTATCCTACACCTGACCTGCCACCGAACTTTCATCCAGCGGCGGTTGCATCTCGGGACCTTCAGTGAGACCGAACTTTAGACCACCCAAGACTAGAGCTCTGTCCCGAGATCACGATGGCGCGCTGGTTGCGCCGACGTGATTGTGCGGCAACACCAGCGTTCGACTACCGATCGCCCACGGGGTGGCCCTTCGCTAACGATGTGCCCATGTCTCCCGTTCTGTCCTGGGCATCGCAAGGGACAGGAACCAGTGGCCATTGAGGCATTCGGCGCGAAAGCGGTTCTTGAACGTCTCGATGAAACCGTTCTCGGCGGCTTGCCGGACCGCGGGAAGTAAGCGTATCGCCTCGCCGGTAGGCTTACAGGTCACGATCGTGCGACATGAACTCGCCGCCTTGATCGACGCGGATCTTTGCTCCGAATCCCACTGACTTGCAGCCTCCTTCCAGCACCGCCAAGATGGCGGTACCGCTAAAGGCGATCCGCAGCAGCCGCTGCCGCAACGAATGCCAAAAACTTCCAATTTGGGACGGAGGCGCGATTAGACGACCCTACCGATTTGTGCAGGAGATTTTGGGGCTCAGGTCCGTTAACTTGTTGGGTGTAAGGGGAGACCTCCTCGGTGTTGATTGTCGAAACTATTTTGAAGCCAGACCAGTTTGGCGGTATTGGACTTTTCTCCGCTGCATTTTTGCCTAAAGGTTCGCTGATTTGGATTCACAATCCGATCGTTGATATCGCGGTGACGCCTGAGCAGTACGAAACTCTAGCTCCAACATTTCAAGCGCTACTTGATAAGCATGCCTATCCAAGAGACTACAGGGTTAGCGATGGCGTGATCGAGTACAATGCTGACAACGCCCGCTTCATGAACCACAGCAGTCAGCCAAACACATATCAAGACGATCATTGCCGAATTTTAACCGCGCGTGACGTACAACCTGGTGAAGAACTGACTTGCAATTACTTGTTTTTCGATCCGACGTGTGACTTATCGTGGAATAAAGAACCATCCGTGAATGTTGATGCCCCAACGGGCTAGGCGGCAGTGGATTGAGTCTGCGGTCTGACGACTTAATTGGTCGGCGAATTTACACGGGTAGGGTTGAGGCAACTCGTTGAGGCCATCGACCGACACCAGGTTTTTTCGGCTGCCTCGTCCAGCTTGAAGATTATTGCGAGCGCCAGCCTTGTTCGACAGACCTTGGCGCGGAGTGCGGTGCGTACGGTCGCGAACGTGCTTTATGAGGTATAGCCCCGACGTGGAGTTCAAAACATCTGTCGAGCCTACTCTAGGCAAGATCTCCGCGGACGTGCCCGACCTCGTATTTACTTTAGAAATCTGATGACGCTCGATCAATTCCCAATCGCGGCTGAGACGGCCGGACGCTGATCCTGATATTATCTTAGCATACGCAGATTGTGCCGCTTGATGTCAGGGTTGCAGATGTGCTGTTCACAAACGCACTTGATGACGATCGCTTGCGGCTCGCTCTTTGCGCGTCGATTTACTTTCGGGCGCAATGCCGAGAGGATCCCTTCCATCCAGTCGCGACCGTGCGACTCCCGTATCGAAATCTGTTTTAGGTTAGGAGATCAGCAACTATCTAGTGATCGATTTCTTCGGCCGAGGTCCATCCGATCTTGCCCTCGGGTGGAACCATCCCTACGCGCTCAAGGACGCGGAAAGGCGACGAAAGCCGCAAGACGACAGGCGCGTCGGTCCTAAAGCGGTCCGGGCACTACCCTAGCTTTCGCGCGTACTCACGCTCCCAAAAATTAACATGACGGAACTTGCAATGACCGGTTGCTTGTCATCACGGCAGCTCGCGCGGTGAAAAGACATTGCACTTGCAATCACGCGATTCATTCAGAGCGGAAGGGGTCCGCGCAAACTTCAATTAAAGACATGAAAGTCGCATATGCCGCGGGCCTTCGACGCTCGCCGCGCAATAACGACTGTCGACGCTCGTTTGTCCATCGGTGTGGAACTGGTCCGGAGGCTACATTGGCGGGCACGTCGGCAGCGGGTACGGCCGAACCACGTGATCAGCATGGCGCCGGTTTCGTGCGCCGGCTACCAGCTGGAAGAACAGATGCGGCGCGTCGGGCTCCAATGGCAGGTAACTGTCGACGGTCAACAGCTTTGGCTGAGCCAGCACGAGGTGCTTCGTAAGCGCTTAGCGGTCACCCTATTGATGCGGGCTTGACGCTTTGCGGAATCGCCACGGCATGAGGTCATCGATCCTGCTGTGGGGATGGCCGTCGATGATCGCCTCGAGTGTTTCGGCGATGTAGGCAGCAGGGTTTACGTCGTTGAGTTTGCAGGTGGCGACGATCGAGGCGAGCAAAGCCCAGTTTTCCGCCCCGATTTCATGTCCGGCGAAGAGCGCGTTTTTCCTGGTCAAGCAGATCGGCCGGATGGCGTTCTCGACCGGGTTGGTGTCGAGCTCGAGACGCCCGTCTTCGAGGAAGCGGGTCAGCCCCTGCCAATGATTGAGCGCATAGCGGATATCCTCGGCGAGCGTCGAACCGCTGGAGATCATCGACAGCTGTTTCTCGAACCAGGACTTCAACGCGGCGACCATGGGCAGCGAGTGCTCCTTGCGCGCGGCCAGCCGGATGTCCGGCGATGCACCGCGCGCCATGGCTTCGATGGCGTAAAGCTGCGCGATGTGCCGAATGGCGGCCTCGGCGATCGGCGACTTGCTGTTGCGGGCCAATTTCACAAAGCGCCGGCGCAAATGGCTCCAGCAATGCACGAGCGTCCAAGGCCCTTGCGGTCGAACGACTTCGGTCAGCCGGTCATACCCGTCGTAGGCATCGCATTGCAGGAAGCTTCCGCCAAAGCCGTCCAGGAACTGCTCCGCGAAGGCGCCGCTGCGACCGGGGGCATATCGGAACAACACGATCGGTGGACTTGGACCGCTGTGGCCACGGTCGTCTGACGCGATCGCCCAGAAGTAGCCTTTCTTCGTTTGACCTCGCCCCGGATCAAGCACCGGTGCCGTGGTCTCGTCCATGAACAGGCGATCCGCCATGGCCAGGTGGCGGCGCATGTGGTCCGCGATGGGCTGAAGATGGAAGCAGGCGCGGCCGGACCAGTTGCCCAGAGTCGCCCGATCAAGCCGAATGCCTTGACGCGCATAGATCTCGGCCTGACGATAAAACGGCGTGTGGTCGCCAAACTTGGAGACGATCACATGAGCGATAGCCGCTTCGGTCGGCAGCCCGCCGGGCACGACGTGTTCCGGTGCGTGCGCCTGCGCGACAGGGCCCGAGCAGCGGCGACAGATGTATTTCGGGCGGCGTGTGACCAGCACGCGCCATTGCGCCGGGATCACGTCGAGTCGCTTGCTGACGTCCTCGCCGATCTTCGTCATGGCGCCGCAACCGCACGGACAGAGCGTGCTCGCAGGCTCGATGATCCGTTCCACTCGCGGCAAATGGGCAGGCAGACAGCCGCGATTGCGATGGGAGCCTCGATCGTCCGGATCGCTGCGCGATCGACCCTGGATGACCTTCTCGGCTCTTTCCTGCGCCGCGTCCAGAATGCCTTGCGCGATCTCCACGTCTTCGAGCGGCAAATGGAACTGATCTGGTCGTAGCTTCTCGGATTTCGAGCCGAACTTGTCGCGTCGCAATTCGCCGAGAATGACCTCCAGCCGACGCCGCGCTTCCTCCGATGCCGCCAGTGCCCCCTGATGCTCGCTCAAGGCCGCCTGCGTTTGCGCCAGAAGCGCCTTTAGGCGTTCGTTTTCGTCGCGCAGTGTCGCGATGCTCATGCGCTATTTCGAGCACATCGCCGCCGCCCGTGCCACGATCAAAATAGCTGCCGAGTCATTCTGCCGCAGTTATCCCGCCACCTGCGGGCGCCGTGCTTCTTCCGGGCGGACCAATCTCCAATCCAGCCCTTCGAACAAGGCAGCGAACATCGCCGGCGACATGCGCATCACTCCGTCCGCGATCGTTGGCCAAACGAACTTGCAACCTTCGAGGCGTTTGTGCACCAACACCAGACCCGTTCGATCCCAGACCAAAATCTTGATCCGGTCCGCTCGTTTCGATCGGAACACGAAGGCTGCGCCGCTGAACGGATCGAGACGAAGCATCTCCTGTACCTTCGCCGCAAGCCCGTCGTGGCCACAGCGGAAGTCGATCGGCCGCGTGGCAACGTAAATCTTCAGATCAGCACCGGCCGCGATCATCGTGACGCTCGCACCGCACGGATCACCCGGGATAGCTGGTCAGCATCTATGGCTGTGTCAGTCCGCAGCACGACATCGCCGATCGCAATCTCAAGCTTGACCGCCGGAGCCTGACGCTCCTTCAACGCATCTTCCACAACCAGCGGCGCAAACGTTGGTGGAGACGCCTCGCACGGCGGCAACATACCTCGCTGTCGAAGCCGCCGTCGCCAATCGTAGACCTGCCAGCGCGTCACTCCGTGCTTGCGCGCTACCTCGGATACCTGGACGCCGGGCGACAGACTCTCCGCGGCGATCCGCGCTCTCTCAGCTTCCGACCGCACACGACGTCCTGACGGCCCTTCAAGAATCTCCAGCCGGCTCACCGACCCCGCCGATGAGCCGTCCAAATAGACGTCCTTTTTGCTGTCCAATCCCATCCGAAGCCTCCGTCC
>NZ_LWIG01000007.1:0-45598 GCF_002068095.1 Bradyrhizobium sacchari
GCAGGTGCCTGACCACCCCACGCTCGTAACCACCGGTCGCCTCGATCCCGACCCGCTCGACGCCCGCCTTTGCCAGCTCCGAGCACAGTTGCTTCCAGCCCCGCATCGAGTTTGCGACCTGCAAACACAGAACCTGACCGCAAATCGCGACGTCCAGCTTGTCTTTGGCCGTATCAATGCCGGCCACAATCATGTTAGTCTTCGTCATCTTCGTCGACCCCTGCCTTGTGAAGCGAACCAAATTGTTCCGGCAACCATCCGGGTCCGATGAAGGTGCTGGCGCGATCCTGCTACGGGGCAGCCATAAACTGCTCAGGGTGGGCGCGATCCGATCGCCAGCGGCCTGCCGTGGTTGCAGCTGCGGCAGGCCATTCCTCTCGGAACACCCAGACAATATCCGATTGCGCTATTACAAGGGTGGGTTAGCCCTGCGGCTGCGCAAAGCACGGGCGCCGGGCTAACCCACCTACCAAACCGAGTTGGTGGAGAGTTCATGCAACGCATCGCCTTCCTCAAAGCCCTGATGCTCGCATCCGCGCTCGTCGCCGCCACGCCCGCTGCCGCCGAAATCCGCATCATCCAGTCGCCGGGCGGACAGGTCGGGCCGTTCCTCGATCTATTCGAGAAGGTGCGCGAGAGCGGCGAGCGCGTGGTGATCGACGGTCCTTGCCTCTCCGCCTGCACGCTGGTGCTGAGCATCGTGCCGGGCGAGCGCATTTGCGTCACGAGGCGCGCCGTGCTCGGCTTCCACGCCGCGCGCTCGGTCGATCGGCGCGGGCGCTTCTATGCCGAACCGGAAGCATCGGACGCGGTGCTCGCCGCCTATCCTGGGCCGGTGCGCGACTGGATCAGCCGCCGCGGCGGCCTTACCTCGCGGTTGCTGCTGCTGAAAGGGCGCGATCTCGCCGCGATCTATCCGCGCTGCCGATGATGATGACCCGCGGCGATCTGACCGCGATCGATCCGCCATTGTCCGGCGATTGGGCAGTTCGGTGAAATCCCGCCGCGGCCAGACTGAGGCAGCGGCGGCGTCACAATGGTCGCAGGACGGCGCGACCGCGCAACTACATCGTCTCGATGCTTGTCATCGCAAGCGTCAGCGTCAAGCTCATCGCATTGCTCGTGAGCTGACGGGCAAGCGAGCCTGCGACATTGCACCGGTCACACGCTTTGTCGGTTCTAGAAGAACCTCTGGATCATCTGCGCCAGTTCCATGCTCGCGCAGATGAGCATACCCCATAGTGCAAAGTTGATCTGCAGCGCCGCAGCCATCGGTCGCTCCCCTTCCAAGTCACGTCCATCCCAGTTTGTAGAATTTATGAAGGAATGATTAGCGATTCTGACGCTCAGTTCACAGCCTATTATTGCGCCAGTTGTTGTGCGATGCGGGCCGCACCTTTTCACGAAGCGGCCTCACTGCCCTCGCAAAGTCATGCGAGAGCATGATTCATGTTCGGCCATGCCGGCCACGTCGTTTCCCTTAAGTTCCATTTAATCGACGCGATGCAAGGCTTCTCACGCGGAGTTTGCGTGTCGCGTACCGCACCAAAGGTCCGGCATGATGCGACACGGCTTCGTCCTGCTTACTTTTTGCGCAGCGCTCATGGGATGCACGGCGGCCCCGGCGCAGGAGCGCCGTCCGGTCGCATGGGACGGCCTCGGCCAAAATCCGAATCGGCCTGCCCTCACCAAGCGGCGCGTGACGAATCCCGCGCCTCCACCCGCACCTGCACAGGCCGATCCTAACCAGGAGCGCGAAAGAGTGCTCGGCACGTTGCGCCCCTACTCCGAGGCGTGGTGGGCGGTCCACGACGAGATCGAAGCGGAGAAGGACAAGCAGCTCGGCACCAAGCTCGTGATCTGCCCGCGCTGCGTTCAGTCCCCGCCATCCGCTGAAGACGTGACCGGATCAATCCGGTGAGAGGCGCATAGGCCGATCGGCGTATGACGTGCCCAGCCTGGGCGCGCCCCGATCGAGAGGGGCGTGCCACCAGCGTGTCAGGCGACCGCTTCTGTCACATGCCTTCCGCCGGGCAGTTCACCATCCAGGGAATGCCGAACCTGTCGACGCACATGCCGAAACCCTTGGCCCAGAACGTCTTGCTGAACGGCATAGTGACCGAACCGCCGTCGGCGAGCGCGTTGAACTTGCGCTCGGCATCCGCGACATCCTTGATCGTCAGCGAGACCGAAAATCCCTGCGGCTTGTGAAAATGTTCGCCCGGCGCATCAGAGGCCATCAAGACACTGCCGTCGGGCAACGACATCCGCGCATGCATGATCGTCTTCTCGCGGCCGGGTGGGGCCGGCATGTCCGGCGGTGCTTCGGATGCACGCATCATCGCGTCGATATTGCCGCCGAGAACCTTGGCGTAATAGGTGAACGCCGCTTCGCAGGTGTCCTGATAGAACAGATAGGGATTGAGCATCATTTCTCTCCTCTTCTCTTCCTTGTTGTCTTCCTTGGGCAGTAAGGCTCTCTATTTCTCTGTGAGCTTCTTCAGGCTAACGAGACCGGCCTCGAAATCCTTACCGATCATGCTGTCCATGTTGATGAACACCTGCATCACCTTGGACATGAACGGAGCCGGACCGTACATCGCCCATGTGACCAGAGTAGTCTCGCCCTGCGGCACAAAGGTGAACTCGGCGGTGTTGTGGCCTTCGAAGGGACGCTCGAAATCGAGCTTGATGCGGAGCTTTGACGGAGAGGCCGCATCGAGGATCTCCATGTGGCCGGCGCCGACATTGTTGTTGCCGTCCCAGGCATAGGTCGCGCCCTTTCCTTGCGCAGTTCCACCAAACGTCCGCTTCATGGCGGGATCGCGATCCTCGTAGGGCGACCAGGTCGTCCAGAGATGGAAATCGGCGACCAGCGGATAGATCGCGCCGGCCGGCGCCCTCAGGGCGAGGCTGCGCTCGACGCGGAAGGTGTCGGGTTTGGTCAACGCGAAGACAAGGACGCCGGCGATGCCGACGGCGAGAACGATGGCGATGATGGAAAAGACTTTCAGCATGAATGGCTCCCTGGACACGGGAATAAGACGAAGGGGAACGGCGGCGGCCGACAAGAGATGGGACAAAATTTCCGATTGTCATTCCGGGATGGTCCGAAGGACCAGACCCGGAATCTCGAGATTCCGGGTTCACCCTTCGGGTGCCCCGGAATGACGGGGCGCCTATTTCGCCTTCGCGCTTTCCCTTGCCTTCGGCTGGCTGTCCCGGATCAGCCGGTCGAGATGCATGCGGATGTGAGCGGCTTCGGCGGAGGTGTTGGCCAGCGCGATGGCGCGGTCGAAGGCGACGCGCGCTTCGTCATTGCGGCCGAGCTGCATCAGGAAGGCGCCGCGCACGCCGTAGAAATGGAAATAGTTGGCAAGCTTCGGCGCCAGTGGCTCGATCAGGTCGAGCGCGGCCTGGGCCCCGTGCACCTTGGAGACCGCAACGGCGCGGTTGAGCGTCACCACGGGCGAAGGCTGCACCAGCTCGAGCGCGCCGTAGAGCAGGTCGATCTGGGTCCAGTCGGTCTCTTCCGGCGTTGCCGCGCGCGCATGCAATGCGGCGATCGCAGCCTGGATCTGGTACGGCCCGCTGCGGCGATGGCGCATCGCCTTGTCGATCAGCGCCAGCCCTTCCGCGATCATGGTGCCATTCCACAGCGAGCGGTCCTGGTCGTCCAGCAGGATCAGCGAACCGTCCGCGGCAAAGCGCGCGGCGCTGCGCGCATGCTGCAACAGGATGAGCGCGGTGAGCCCCATGATTTCGGGCTCGCTCGGGAACAGCCGCAGCAGCAGCCGCGCCAGGCGAATCGCCTCCTCGCATAGTGGAGTGCGGATCGCCGCGGTGTCGCCGCTCGCCGAATAGCCCTCGTTGAAGATCAGGTAGATCATCGCCGCGACGCCGGCGAGCCGCTCGGCGCGCTCGACGGCACCGGGCGCCTCGAACGGCACGCCGGCTTCCGCGATCCTGGCCTTGGCGCGCGTGATGCGCTGCTCCATCGCCGCCTCCGAGACCAGGAAGGCGCGCGCGATCTGCTTCACGGTGAGGCCCGAGACGATGCGCAAGGCCAGCGCGATCTGCTGCGTCGCCGGCAGCTGCGGATGACAACACACGAACATCAGCCGCAAGATGTCGTCGCGATAATGCGAGCCGTCGAGCCGTTCGGCGAGCGCACCCTCGGCGTCATCGAGATCGGAGATCGCCTGGTCGTCCTCGGGCAGCGGCTGCTGCTTGCGGGTTCGGCGCACCTCGTCGATCGCGACGTTGCGGCCGACCATGATCAGCCATGCCGCGGGATCGCGCGGCGGCCCGTTCTGCGGCCAGGTTTTCAGCGCGCGCAGGCAGGCGTTCTGGAAGGCTTCCTCGGCGGTGTCGAGATCGCGGAAGTAGCGCAGCAGCGCGCCGACCGCCTGGGGTCGCGCCGACGTCAGCGCGGTCTCGATCCAGGCGGTTTCGGTCTCGCTCACGTCAGGTTTCCTCCGGGCCTGAACACGCCGACGGGACGCACCTCATAGGCGCCGCCGGGATTGGCCGCACCGAGGTCACGCGCGACGTCGAGCGCATCGTCGAGATTCTTGCAGTCGACGATGTAGAAGCCGAGCAACTGCTCCTTGGTCTCGGCATAGGGACCGTCGAGCACCAATGGCGGATCCTCCTTGCGCAGGGTCGCGGCCGCCGTGGTCGGCAGCAGCCGCGCCACCGGCCCGAGCCGGCCCTGCTTCGTGAGCTTCTCCTGCACCACGGCGAGCTTCTTCATCACGGCCTCGTCCTGCTCCTTGCTCCAGGAGCCGACGAAGTCCTCATCGTGATAGCAAAGAATCGCATAAAGCATGGGCAGCACCTTCCCTGACCTCTTGTTTTGAAGACGATCCACTATGCCCTGCCCCGACAGGGCTGCGGAAAGATTTTGCAAGAAAAATCCGGCAGATCGTGCCAAGGAGGGCCTCCAAAAGCGGAACCCGACGAGGCACTTCGAATGAGCAAAGGCACACTGGCCGTCCTGATCAACAGCACGCAGCAGAACTGGCTGCCGGAGCGCTGGAAGGCCCGGTTCGATGCGGTCTGCGGCGGTCGCCGCGTGGTGCTGCTGCCCGATGCCTCCCTCGATCCAGCCGAGGTGCACTATGCGGCGGTGTGGAAGCCGGTGCCGGGCGACCTCGGCTCCTTCCCGAACCTCCGGGCCATCTTCAATCTCGGCGCCGGCGTCGATGCGCTGATGGCCGACAAGAGCCTGCCCGGCGTGCCGCTGGTCCGGGTCGCCGTGCCCGACCTGACCAACCGCATGACCGAATATGTCGTGCTGCACGTTCTGATGCACCACCGCCAGGAGCTGTACCTGCGGGAATCGCAGCGCGAGAAGCGCTGGGAGCCGAAATATCAGTGGCCGGCGAGCGCCGTCACCGTCGGCGTCATGGGGCTTGGCACCCTCGGCGCCGACGCGGCCGACGTGCTGCGGCGGCTCGGCTTCCGCGTCGCCGGCTGGAGCCGCAGCCCGCGCACGATCGATGGCGTCGAATGCTTCCACGGCACTGCCGGCATGGACGCGTTCCTGAGCAAGACCGACATTCTGGTGTCATTGTTGCCGCTGACACCGGACACGCACGGCATTCTCAACCGCGACGTCTTTGCAAAACTCAACCGCACCAGCCCGCTCGGCGCACCCGTGCTGATCAATGCCGGCCGCGGCGGCCTGCAGAACGAGGCCGACATCCTGGCCTGCCTCGATGACGGCACGCTGGGCGCCGCCTCGCTCGACGTCTTCGTGCAGGAGCCGCAGCCGAAGGATAGCCGGTTCTGGACCCACCCCAAGGTGCTGCTGACCCCGCACAACGCCGCCGACACCGATGCCGATGCGATCTCGGCCTATGTCGCCGAGCAGATCGCAAGGTTCGAGGCGGGCGGCGCGCTGGAGAACGTGGTGGACCGGGTCCGGGGGTATTGAGGCCTCGCTAGCTCTACGCACCCGGTGTCGTCCCGGCGCAGGCCGGGACCCACCGCGTGATCTATCGACTGCGGTCTGTAGCAGTACCGAACGACTAGTCTTCGCCAAACTTCTCCCTGTGGTTATGGGTCCCGGCCTGCGCCGGGACGACACCGCTGTTTTGGTAGCCACCCCGCCCCCGCAACCACCCGCGCCCCCGCCCCGTTCACCCTCTCTTAGCGAGAAGTTGATAGGCGTTGTTAACCAACGCTCAAACAACGAGACGGACATGCGCGCGAGCCTCGGCCTCAGGATGCGGATCACGGTTGCGCTGGCGGTGACGGCGGCGGCGACGGCGCTGATCGCAGTGCTCGGCGCGATGTGGATCATCGCGGGGATCATCGACCGCGCCGACCAGCGCGAGCTGCGCAGCCATTACGACGCCCTGCAATCGCGCATCGCGGAGGAATCGCATCGCGCCGCAGCGATGAGCGCCGTGATCGCGGCCATGCCGGCGACGCAGGAGGCGATGGCGAAGCAGGACCGCGAGGCGCTGGTACGCCTGTTCGGGCCGGTGTTCGCCGCCATCAAGACCGACTATGGCGTCGACCAGTTCCAGTTCCACGTGCCGCCGGCGAGCTCTTTCCTGCGCGTGCACCAGCCGGCGAAATTCGGCGACGACCTCTCCGGCTTCCGTAAGACCGTTGTCACCGCCAACCAGGACCGCAAGGTCGTGATCGGGCTCGAGGGCGGCGTGGCGGGGCTCGGCATCCGCGGCGTGGTACCGATCGCGCAAGGCGGCAAGCATCTCGGCACCGTCGAATTCGGCCTGACCTTCGGCCAGCCCTTCTTCGACGACTTCAAGACCAACCGCCACGTCGACGTCGCCTTCCATCTCGCCGACGGCTCGGGCTTCAAGCTGTTCGGCGGCACGCTGAAGGGCAAGAGCTTCTTCGAGGCGGCTGACTACACCCGCGCCACCGCAGGCGACTTCACGGTACGCCAGGCAAAGCTCGATACCACGCCAGTCGCCGCGCTGCTCGGGCCGATCAAGGATTTCTCCGGAAAACCGCTCGGCGCCGTCGAGCTGGTGATGGACAATGCCGATTACGAAGCCTCGGCCGACCGCGCCTGGTGGCTTTCGATCGGCATCGCCGCGCTGGGGCTCGTGCTCGCCGCCATCGTCGGCTATGTCATCGCCCGCAGCATCTCGCGGCCGATCCTGTCGATTACCTCCGTGATGCGCGAGCTCGCGGACGGGCGTCTCGACGTTGACGTTCCCGTCAGCAAGGCGAATGACGAGGTCGGCGCGATGGTGAAGGCGGTCGCGGTGTTCCGCGACAATGCCGTGAATTTTGCGAAGCTCCAGGCCGAGCAGCTCGAAGCCAAGGCGCAGTCGGAAGCGGAGAAGCGCCGCGCCTTCGCTGCACTGGCCGACAATTTCGAGGCCAGCATCCGCGACGTCGTCACCACGGTGTCGGCGGCGGCGGTCGAGATGGAGCACACCGCGCGCTCGATGTCGGCCATCGTCGCGCAGTCGCGTGAGCAGACCCGCACGGTGTCGTCGGCCTCGGCCCTCGCGTCCGAGAACGTCCAGACGGTGGCGGCGGCCGCAGAAGAGTTGTCCTCGTCCATGACCGAGATCAGCCGGCGGCTGGCGCATGCGACCGAGGTGGTCGGCAAGGCCGCCAGCGACGGCCGGCAATCGAACGCGCGCGTGCAGAGCCTTGCGGACGCGGCGCAGAAGATCGGCGACGTCGTCTCCTTCATCAACGGGATTGCGGGACAGACCAACCTCCTGGCGCTGAATGCGACGATCGAGGCGGCGCGCGCGGGCGAAGCCGGCCGCGGCTTTGCCGTGGTCGCCTCCGAAGTGAAGGCACTCGCGACCCAGACCGCGAAAGCGACGGAGGAGATCGGCGCCCAAGTGACGGCCGTTCAGGGCGAAACCAGCGGCGCGGTGGACGGCATCCAGTCGATCTGCACGACCATCCAGCAGGTCGACGAAATCTCCGCGGCGATTGCCGCGGCCGTCGGGCAGCAGGGCACGGCGACGCAGGAGATCGCGCAGAACGTCCAGCAGGCCGCGGCCCGCACCGGCGAGGTCTCGCAGAACATCGCAGGCGTCACCGACGGCATCGCCGCGACGGGCACCGCCGCCGAAGAAGTGCTGGGCTCGGCGATCGAGCTGGCGAAGCAGTCGCAGCGGCTGCGCGATGAGGTCGATCGTTTCCTGGCGCAGATCCGCGCGGCGTAAACGGGGCTAGCGCTGGCGCCTCATTCTCGGTGTCGTCCCGGCCCCCCGCGCGCAATTGCGCGCCAGGCCGGCTCGACAGCTAGGGCTTGGCTCCCACCATCACATCAATCGCGCCCTTCACGATCGCCTCGAGCTCCTTGCGCGGAACGCGGGCGCGTGAGCGGATGGCGATGGTGTGGACGGTGGCGGAGGCGATCTGCGCCAGCACGATTGGATCGGTGCTCTCCGGCAATTCGCCCTTCTCCTTCGCCCGGCGGAAGCAGCTTGCAAACGCCTTGTCGAGCCCGGTGAGACCGTCGAGCACCATGGCGCGGATCTCGGGATCGCCGACGGCCTCGGACGCTGCAGTGACAACCGTGAAACAGCCGCGCGGGCCGGTGTCGCCGGACAGATAGATGTCCAGCGCGGACGCATAGATGCGCTCCAGCCGCTGGCGCAGCGGCATCTCCTGGCGAAAGATCTCGACCATGGAGGCGGCAGCTTCCTCGCGATAGCGCTGGTAGCTCTTGATGTAGAGCTCGCGCTTGTCGCCGAAGGCGCCGTAAAGGCTTGGCCGGTTCATGCCGGTGGCTTCGCTGAGATCGTCGAGCGAGGTGGCCGCAAAACCTTGCTTGCGAAACAGGTCGAGCGCCTTGCCGAGCGCGATCTCGGGCTCGTAGGCGCGGGGGCGGCCGCGGCGCTTAGGTTCGCCGCGGCGCTCGGGTTCGCCGCGGCGCCCGGGCTCATTGGCAACAGATGGCGGCCTCGATTTTTGTACCATTTCGCAAATAATCCTTGACCCCCGATATATTATGCAAGATGGTACAAAAATCAATCTGGCCAGGTTGAGCGACACCCGAAGAGGAATTGCCCAAGGAGGCTACAGATGGATCTCTATTTCTCGCCGCTCGCCTGCTCGATGGCGACGCGCGTCGCATTGTATGAAGCCGGCGCCGAGGCGAACTATCTCGAAGTCGATCCGCCGACCAAGACCGTGCTGAAAGACGGCTCCGACTTCCGCACCGTCAATCCGATCGGCCTGGTGCCGACGCTGCGCACAGACGAGGGCGTGGTGCTGACCGAGAACGCCGCGATCCTGCAATATGTCGCGGACCGTTTTCCGCAATCCGGCCTCGGCGCCACGGCAGGCATCGAGCGCACCCGGCTGCATCAATGGCTCTGCTTCATCGGCACCGAGCTGCACAAGGGCCTGTTCATTCCCGTGCTCGACCGCAAGGCGCCGCAGGAAGCGAAAGCCTATGTGCTGGAGAAGAACCTGTCGCGGCTCGACTATCTCGACGACTACCTGAAGGGCCGCGACTTCCTGCTCGACCATTTCAGCGTGGCCGATGCCTATCTCGTCACGGTCATCAACTGGACCATGGCGACGCCGCCGATCGAGCTTGCGAAATGGCCGAACGTGAAGGCCTATTACGAGCGCCTGCGCGAGCGGCCGTCGGTCGCAAAGGCGATCGCCGAGGAGTTCGAGCTGTACAAGGCCGAGCTCGCGCGGAAGAAGGCGGCGGCGTAGACTCGATTGAGCAAAGCACGCCGCTCCGGCCGCAAAGCCGGAGCGGCGCGTGGATTCTGTTTGAGCATGATCTGTTCGGAAAACCGCCGCACACTTTTCCGGATCATGCTCTATCCGTACAGCACCCGCGGCAGGATCGTGACGATGCCGGGCCACAGCGTCAGCAGCAGCACGAAGCCGATCATGATCAGGAGATAGGGCATCGTGACGCGCGCGATGTAGCCGAGGCCGTCCTCGGTCAGGCCCTGGATCACGAACAGGTTGAAGCCGACCGGCGGGGTGATCTGCGCCATCTCGACGGCGAGCACCAGGAAGATGCCGAACCAGATCTCGTCGAAGCCCGCGCCCTTCACGATCGGCAGCACGATCGGCAGCGTCATCACGATCATCGAGAAGCCGTCGAGGAAGCAGCCGAGGATCAGGTAGAAGATGACGAGCACCACGATCAGCATGAAGGGCGACAGGCCGAGCCCCTTGACGAAGGCGGCGACCGCCTGAGGGATGCCGAGGAAAGCCGCGGCATTGCCGAGGATCGAGGCGCCGAGCACGATCAGCGCGATCATCGAGCAGGTGACGACCGAGCCGATCAGCACGTCGCGCATCACCTGCTGCGACATCGAACCCTGCGCCCAGGCCACCAGCCCCGCGCCAAGCACGCCGACGGCGGCAGCCTCCGAGGGCGTCGCCAGCCCGCCATACATCGAGCCGAGCACGCAGGCGATCAGGAACAGCGCCGGCGCGAGGTCCTTCAACGCGGCGAAGCGTTCGCCCCACGGCACCTGCGAGAGCTTTGCTTCCATCTCGGGCACCATCGCGGGCTTGAGGCTGGTGTGCAGCATCACCCAGCCCATGAAGGTCGCCGCCAGCAGCAGGCCGGGCAGCACGCCGGCCGTGAACAGCTTCAGGATCGAGACATCGCCGAGCACGCCGTAGATGATCATGATGTTGGACGGCGGGATCAGGAAGCCGAGCGTGCCGGCGCCGGCGAGCGAGCCGATCGCGATGTCGCGCGAATAGCCGCGGCGCAAGAGCTCGTTGAGCGACATGCGGCCGATCACCTGCGTGGTCGCGGCCGACGAGCCCGAGATTGCCGCGAAGATGGTGCAGCCGATCACGTTCACATGCAGCAGGCGGCCCGGCAGCAACCCGGCCCAGGGCGCCAGGCCCTGGAATAGCGAGCGCGACAGGCGGGTGCGGAACAGCAATTCGCCCATCAGGATGAAGAGCGGCAGCGCCAACAGCTCCTGCGTGGTCAGGATATTCCAGGCGTATTGCGGCAGCAGCTTGTCGAGCGGGATCGAACGGAACATCGCGAGCAGCAGCGTCGCGGTGAGCGCCAGCGTGAGGCCGATCCACACGCCGCAGGCCAGCAGCGCAAACAGGATCGCGAACAGGGCGAGGACTTCGATGGTCATGCGATCTCGAATCCGGGTGCGGGCAAAGCGGCGGTCATTCGACGGGCGAGGCCTTCATGCGGTGGTCTTCCAGCGGCAGGCCGAGCACGGCCTGGATCGCGCGCGCCAGGAACTGCAGGGTGAGCAGCAGCATGCCGAAGGTGACGACGGCTTCCGGAAACCACAGCGGCGTGTCGCTCGAGGTCGAGACCTGGCCGCGCGTGTACGCGGCAAAGGCGAACTTCGCCATGGCCGAGGTCAGGAACGCCATGAAGGCGAAGCCGGCCGCCGCCGAAAGGATCTCGAGCGCGCGCTGCACCGGCGCCGGAGCGTTCTTCAGCAGCAGCACGACGCGGATGTGGCCGCCGACGCGCAAGGTCATGGCGGCGCCGAAGGTGAACGACGCCGCCATCAGATAGGAGGAATATTCCCACGCGATCGAGATGGTCGGCGGGAAGAACGGCAGGAAGTTCGAGAGGAAGCGGGTTGCGACCTCGCACAGCATTAACAATGTCAGCGTGAGCAGACAGCCGCCGCCGATCCAGCCGTCGAGCCTGCCGAGGCGATCGATGCCGTCGAGGACGATGCGCAGCGGCGCCGGCGCCGCTGCGTTGAGGCTTTGCGGTGCTTCGGAGGAAACGCTCACCACGGATCCGCCCTCAACCGCGCTTCATTTCGGCGAGATAGGCCCGCACCGGCTTGTCGGCCGCCGGCACGCGCTTGAGGAAGGCATCTAACTGCGGCGCGGTCTTGGCGCGGATGTCCGCGATCATGGCCTCCGACACCGGCACCACCTCCATGCCGCCTTCCTTGAGGCGATTGAGGCTGTCGACGTCGGCCTTGAGCGAGTTGACCCAGAAGCCCGGCTCCATCTTCGCCGCGACATCCGCCACGAGCTTCTGCTGGTCGGCGCTGAGCGCCTTCCAGGAATCCAGATTGACGGTGAGCATCTGCGACGACCAGACGTGGTTCGTCGGATAGATGTATTTCAAGAATTCCCAGAACTTGCCGTCGACGCCCGACACCGCCGAAGTGGAGACGCCGGAGACCGCGCCGGACGCCAGCGCCGGAATGGTCTCGCCCCAGGGGATCATCACCGGCGCCATGCCGACCACGGCCAGCATGTCGACCGCGTTCTTGTCGGGGACGCGGATCTTGATGTTCTTCAATCCGTCGACGGCGGCGACCTTGACCTTGAGGTGCAGATATTGCGTCGGCCACGGCACGATGTAGAGGATCTTCTGGTTGTTGCGCGCGGCAACCTTCTCGTATTCGGGCCTGACATATTTGTGCAGCACCTTGAGCTCGTCCATCGAGCCGCACAGGAAGGGAATGCTCTCGACGCCCATGAAGGGCTCGTCGCCGACCTGCTGGATGTTGAGGACGTCGGCAAGCGGCACCAGGCCGTCGCGCACGGCCCGCAAATGTTCGGGGCCCTTGAAGCCGAGCTGGCCGCCCGCTTTCACGGTGATCGCAACGGAGCCGCCGCTCTGCTTCTTCACCTCTTCGGCGAAAGCCATCGCGTTCTGGGTGTGGAAATTGCCGTCGGGCCAGACCGTCGACATGTCCCAGCTTGTCGTCGCCGCCCGCGCGCGGGTGGAGATGTGGCCCGCGGCCAGCAGGGTCGCTGCGCCCGCGGTGAAGTTCCGTCGCGTGATCATCGAGCCCCTCCGTTTAACAAGCGCGCTGACGCATCAGCGCGCGTATCCATAAACCTTGACTGCGTTGTCCGAAGACACGAGACCGCTGTCGATGTCGTCCTTGACCGCCGCACGATCGCGCATCGTCGGCGCACCGATGCCGGCGCCGCCGGGTGTCATCACCACCAGCCGGTCGTCCGGCGGCACCTGCTGAAAACCCTTGCCGCGAAGCTTCTTGCCGGACTTGAGACCAACATAGCCGGCCTCACCGTTCTGGCCGCCATCGCGGCCGCGCGGCGGATGATCGATGCGGTCGAACGCCGCGAGAATGTCGAACGGCGCATCGACGCCGCTGCCGACCTCGATGATCTGGCCGAGGCCGCCGCGGGTGCGCCCCGCCCCGCCGGAATCCGGACGCAGCTCCTTGCGCCAGAAGATCAGCGGGGTCTGCGTCTCCGCGATCTCGACCGGCGTGCCGCGCACACCGCTGGGATAGGCGGTGGCCGATAGCCCGTCCTTGCCGAAGCGTGCGCCGGTGCCGCCATTGGAGGTCACCGCCATCGAGAACCCGTAATTGCCGCCGACGCCGGAGCGGGTCTGGCCGCGCACGTTGAGATTCCACAGGCACGAGGTGCCTTCCGCGGGCACGCGCTCCGGAATGATCTGGCGCAGGCAGCCGAACACCACGTCGGGCAGCATCTGGCCGATGACGTGGCGCGAGGCGACCGGCGCCGGTTTCGGCGCGTTCAGGATCGCGCCCGCAGGGGCCGAGACCGTCAGCGGCGACAGCGAGCCGGCATTGTTGGGAATCTGCGAGGCGACGACGCAGCCGAGACCGAACACGGTGTAGGCCGTGGTGTAGGACAGGGGCACGTTGATGCCGAACTTCGACGCGGCCGAGGTGCCGTCGAAATCGACGTGGATGCCGGTGTCCGAGATCGTCAGCGTCGCCGCCAGCGTGACCGGCGCGTCATAACCGTCCACCACCATGGTGTTGCGCCAGCTTCCTTTCGGCAGCTTTGCGATCTCGGCCAGCACCGCCTCGCGCGAGCGGTCGCAGATGTAGTCGCCGAGCTCGTCGAGCGTGTCGATGCCGAACTCGGTCATCATCTCGACCAGGCGCTCGCAGCCGACGTCGTTGCAGCCGGCGAGAGAATAGGTGTCGCCTTCGGTGTCGATCGGCAGCCGCGTGTTGGTGCGGATCATCGCCATCAGCGTCTCGTTGACGACGCCCTGGTCGATCAGCTTCAGCATGGGGATGTAGAGTCCCTCCATGAACACGTCGGTGGCGTCAGGCCCGAAGCCGATGCCGCCGATGTCCATGAGGTGGCTGGTGCAGGAGAACAGCGCGACGACCTTGCCGTCCTTGAAGCAGGGCGTGGTGACGACGAAGTCGTTGAGATGGCCGGTGCCCATCCAGGGATCGTTGGTGATGTAGGCATCGCCCTGCTTCATCGTCTCGATCGGGAAATGGTCGATGAAGTGCTTGACTGATTCCGCCATCGAGTTGACGTGGCCGGGCGTGCCGGTCACCGCCTGCGCCAGCATCCGCCCCCTGAGGTCGAACACGCCGGCCGAGAGGTCGCCGCATTCGCGAACGATCGGGCTGAACGCGGTGCGCAAAAGCACCTGCGCCTGCTCCTCGACCACGGCGATCAGCCGGTGCCACATGATCTGGAGGTCGATCAGGCTCGCGCCTTTTGCCTTGCTCATGATCAGGCCGCCTTCCGTTCCATGACGATGCTGCCGGCACCGTCGATATGCGCGTCAAAACTGGTGGAGACAAAAGTGGAGGTCTCGTCCTCCGCGATCACGGCGGGGCCCGCGATGGTCGCGCCGGGCGCCATGTCCTCGCGGCGATAGAGCGGGATCTCGATCACTTCGCCGGCCCGGCCGTCGAAGAACTTTCGGCTGCCGGACGCCTTGGCCGCCGGTTTGCGCGCAACCGCGGCAACAGCGGGCGGGTTGCGCGCGTCGGTGGTGGCGAGCACCGACCAGCTCAACACCTCGATCGCCGCGCCCGGGATCGGACGCTCGAACATCGCCGCATAATCCGCCTCGAACTTCTGGCGCAGGCCGGCGAGATCGGCCGAGGTCAGCGGCCGGTTCGGCAGTTCGACAGTGATCTCGTGGCCCTGGCCGACATAGCGCATGAAGGCCGCGCGGCGCTCGCGCACCGGCGCGCCGGCAGCACCGGGCTCGACCAGCGCACGCGCCTCGGTCGCCATCTCCTGCAGGAGATCGGAGACGGAATTGGTGTCGAAATCGTCGAGCCGGACGTGACGGCTGCGCACCAACTCATAGGCGATAGGAGCAGCGAGGAATCCGACGGCGGAGCCGACGCCGGCATTCGACGGCACGATGACGCGGGAGACGCCGATCTTCTCGGCGACGCGCGCCGCATGCAGCGGCGCCGCCCCGCCGAAGGCGATCAGCGTGTGCTGGCCGACCACGGCGCCGCGCTCGACTGCATGCACGCGCGCCGCGCTCGCCATGTTCTCGCAGACGACTTCATGCACGGCATAGGCCGCGGTTTCCGCCGATAGGCCGAGCGCCTCGCCGACGTCGCGCAGCAGCGCCTGCTTCGACAGTTCCGGATCGAGCTTGATCGTGCCGGCCGCAAAGGCGTCGGGATCAATCATGCCGAGCGCGACGTCCGCATCCGTCACGGCAGGACGCTGGCCGCCGCGGCCGTAGCACGCGGGGCCGGGCTCCGACGAGGCACTCTCCGGACCGACGGTGACGCGCTTCATCGCATCGACATGGGCGATCGAGCCGCCGCCCGCGCCGATCTCGACCATCTCGATCACGGGAATGCGCACCGGCAGGCCGGAGCCTTTCAGGAAGCGCGCCGCACGGTCAACCTCGAACACCCGCGAGGTCTCCGGCTGGTATTTCTCGATCAGGCAGATCTTTGCTGTGGTGCCGCCCATGTCGAAGGACAGCACCTTGCTCTCCCCGAGCCGTGCCGCGATCTGCGCCGCGAAGATCGCCCCACCGGCCGGGCCGGATTCGACGAGACGCACCGGAAAACGCCGCGCCGTCTCGATCGAGGTGACGCCGCCACCCGAAGTGACGAGGTAGATCGCGCCGCGGAACTGCTCGACCTGCAAGGCATCGGCCATGCGGGCGAGATAACCTTCGATCAAGGGTTGTACATAGGCGTTCGCAACCGCTGTGGAGGTGCGCTCGTATTCCCGGATCTCCGGACACACGGCCGATGACACCGTCACGGAAATGCCGGGCATTTCCTCACTGATGATCGCGGCCGCGCGGCGCTCATGCTCGGGGTTGGCGTAGGAGTGCAGGAAGGCGATCGCGACGCTCTCGACGCCCAATTCACGCAATTTCGGCGCGAGTGCGCGCACGGCCGTCTCGTCCAGCGGGAGCCGGACCGCGCCGTGGGCATCGATGCGCTCGGGCACGGTGAAGCGCAAGCTGCGCGGCGCGAGCGGCTTCGGCTTGTCGATGCTGAGATCGTACTGGTCGTAGCGGCTCTCGGTGCCGATATCGAGCACGTCGCGAAAGCCATCGGTCGCAATCAGCGCCGTCTTGGCGCCGCGGCGCTCGATGATCGCGTTGGTCGCGAGCGTCGTGCCGTGAATGAAGACGTCGATGTCGCTGATATGGGCGCGCGCATCGGCGAGAATGAGGCGCATGCCGTCCAGCACGGCCTGCTCGGGTCGCTGCGGCGTGGTCAGCACCTTGCGCGTCTTGCGCGCCTGGCCCACGTCCAGCACGATGTCGGTGAACGTGCCACCGATATCCACGGCAAGCCGCACCTCGGCTCCCTCAAGCATTCCAAATTCTCCGTGCTGATCGTCAAGACAGGGTCCAAAAACGCAGCAATTTCCATGCCATGAGGCATGCTGGCAACGCTGCGCAAGGCCATTCTGCGCGGCACCTATGCAATAGGCAAGGCATGTTCGCCGCCTGCGCGATCAGAGCAGGAATGCAAGCGCGGCTTCGCAGCGCTCCTCGACTTTCAGTGTCAGAAGATCGTCGGCGCGGGTACGTCCGAGATTGACCGCGGCGATCGGGATTTTTCGGTTCGCGGCGGCCTGCACGAAGCGAAAGCCGGAATAGACCATCAATGACGAGCCGACGATCAGCATGGCGTCGGCCTGCGACAGATGGTCCTGCGCCGTGGCGACCACGTCGCGCGGTACGTTCTCGCCGAAGAACACCACGTCCGGCTTGAGGATGCCGCCGCAGGTTTCGCAAGAAGGCACCTTGAACGAGGAGAACTCCGCGTGCTCGAGATCAGCGTCGCCGTCAGGCGCATCCGCAGCATCGAGCGTCAGCCACTCCGCGTTCACGCGCCCCAGCGTGTCCTGGAATTCGGTCCGCGGCGTCTTCGCCCCGCAGCTCATGCAGCGGACGAGATCGAGCCGGCCATGCAGGTCGATGACCTGCCGGTGGCCGGCGGATTGATGCAGCCGGTCGACATTCTGGGTCAGCAGCATCTCGCAGCGGCCGTTCGCCTCGAGGCGTGCCAGCGCATGATGCGCATCGTTCGGCTTCGCCTGGCCGAACCGCCGCCAGCCGATCAGGCTGCGGGCCCAATAGCGCTGACGCGTAGGCGCGTCCGTCATGAAAGCCTGGAAATTGACCGGCTGGGTCCGCTTCCAGTTGCCATGGCTGTCACGGTAATCGGGAATGCCCGAATTGGTGCTGCAGCCGGCGCCGGTCAGCACGAACAGGCGTTCGTGCCGGCCGACGAAATCCTGAAGCGGGGAGTCTGACATGGCGCAGATGTAGTCTGCGCCGGCGGATTCTGCCAGATGCCGCGCGGACCCGCCTGTGGCGGATCGGGTTAGCTTGCCCAGTTCTCACGAAATTCCGGGAACAGCGTTATGCCCCCGCAGGCATAGATGGTCTGCCCGGTGATGTAGCTGGCATCATCCGACGCGAGAAAAGCGAACACGGCGGCGATCTCCTCCGGCGTGCCGACGCGGCCCATGGGAATGTGGCTGGTGACGACGCCGCGCTTTTCGGGATCGCCCGTCCAGGCTGCGTTGATCGGCGTGTCGATCGCGCCGGGACCGACCGCATTGACGCGGATGCCGCGGCCGGCGAACTCCAGCGCCAGCGTCCGCGTCAAACCGGCCATGCCGCTCTTGCTGATGGAATAAGCGAGATAGCCCGGCTTCGGGATGATCTGGTGGACGCTCGAGCAATTGATGATGCTGCCGCCTCCGCCGCGCGCGACGAAATGCGCCAGCGCCTTCTGCGCGCAGAGCACGGCGCCGTTCAGATTGACGTCGATGATGCGGCGATAGGTTTCCACGTCGAGCGCATCGCTCGGCGACTCCCGCTGGAATCCGGCGTTGTTGACGAGGCAATCAAGACGCTTGAAGCGCGCCAGGACGGTTTCGAACATCGCGGCGATCTCCTGCTCACTGCCAACATCAGCCTTGACGATGATGTGATCGAGCCGGCCGTGGCCACGGTCGCTCGAAGCTGTTCGTGCAAGGGCGAGCGTCTCCTCGGCCTTTCCGGGATGATCGAAATAGTTGATGGCGACGGTCGCCCCTTCCTGCGCCAGCCGGATGGCGACGGCGCGGCCGATGCCTTGCGAGGCACCGGTCACCAGCGCGTAGTGGTCAATGAGGCGCGAGGGAAAAGAGGTCGAACCTACAGTTTGCGGCATGTGTTCTCTCCGGGACGCATCATCATGGATGGAACCGACGTTTTGTTCCATCCCGTCCGCGCATTGCTGGGATTCATCCGGAGCGACGCGCCAGCGTCGAGGTCAGGATCTGATAGAGGATGATGGCGCCGAAAGTCGCGGTGCCGATGCCGCCGATCGTGAACGCGCCGAATTTGAGCGTGAGGTCGCCCGCGCCCGCGGTCAGCGCCACGGCGACGGTGATCAGGTTCGCAGGACTTGCGAAGTCGACCTTGTTCTCGACCCAGATCCGGCCCGCCATCGCCGCGATCAATCCGAACAGCACGATCGAAAGGCCGCCGATGACGGGGCCCGGGATCGACAGGATCAGCGCGCCGAATTTCGGCGAGAAGCCGAGCAGGATCGACACCGTGGCCGCGAACGCAAACAGCAGGGTCGAATAGACCTTCGTCGCCGCCATGACGCCGATGTTCTCGGCATAGGTGGTGACGCCGGTGCCGCCGCCGCAGGCCGCCACGATCGTCGCAAGGCTGTCGGCGAACAGGGCGCGGCCGAGATAGGAATCGAGGCTGCGGCCCGTCATAGCGCCGACCGCCTTGATGTGCCCGAGGTTCTCGGCGACGAGGATGACCGCAACCGGCGCGATCAGAAAGATCGCATCGGCCCGGAAGGTCGGCGTGGTGAATTTCGGCAGGCCGAGCCATGACGCGGCCGAGAGCTGAGTGAAGTCGATCGGCTTGCCGAAACCGAGGCCGTTCGCGAACAGAAAATACAACAGATATCCGCCGACCGCGCCGAGGATGATCGGCAGGCGCCGCCACAGGCCGGGCGCTGCAACGGCAACCACGCCGATGATCAGGACGGTCGCGAGCCCGATCCAGGTGTCGAACGCATTGGCGCTCACCGCCTTGACCGCCACGGGTGCGAGGTTGAGGCCGATCGCAGCAACCACGGCGCCGGTGACGGCCGGCGGCATCAGGCGTTCGACCCAGCCGACGCCCGACCACATCACGATCAGCGCGATCACGCCGTAGAGCACCCCGGCTCCGACGATGCCGCCGAGCGCAACGGAGATGTTCGGGTTCGGCCCCTGCCCGGCATAGCCGGTGGCGGCGATGACGACGGCGATGAAGGCGAAGCTCGAGCCGAGATAGCTCGGCACGCGACCCGCGACGATGACGAAGAAGATCAGCGTGCCGACGCCGGAGAACAGCACCGCAACATTGGGATCGAACCCCATCAGCAGCGGCGCGATGATCGTCGCGCCGGACATCGCGACGCAATGCTGCAGACCCGAGACGATGGTCTGGCCCCATGACAGCCGCTCCTCCGGCATAATCACGCCCGAGGTCTTGAGCTTCCAACGCGGAAAGTAGCCCTGTGCCTGCTCGTCCGAGCCGGTTGCGATCGTCATGTTCCCCCCGTTGCGGTGCAGCGATTGATGTTCGTGCGATCCGACAAAAATGTGATTGTCGCTTCTGCGGCGGCCATCACATGATGCAAGTCATGCAAGATTCAATCTTGCAAAATCAATGTGTTCCGGGGCTCATCATATGACACAGATTGCGATCCAGCCAGCCGTCCACCGCCGGCACCAGCCCTGGTACAAGATCCTCTACATCCAGGTGCTGATCGCGATCGCGCTCGGTGTTCTCATCGGCTATTTCTTTCCCGATCTCGGCAAGGCGCTGAAGCCGCTCGGCGACGGCTTTATCGCGCTGATCAAGATGATGATCGCGCCTGTCATCTTCTGCACCGTGGTGCACGGCATCTCCTCGATGGGCGATCTCAAGCGCGTCGGCCGGGTCGGGCTGAAGTCGCTGATCTATTTCGAAACGGTCTCGACCGTCGCGCTCGCGGTCGGCCTGCTGGTCGGCGAGATTCTCCAGCCCGGACACGGCTTCAACATCGATCCGGCCACGATCGACCCGAAATCGGTCGCAACCTACGTCACCAAGGCCAAGGAAGAGGGCATCGTCGCCCATTTGATGGCGATCATTCCCGACAGCTATGTCGGCGCGATTGCGCGCGGCGACCTGCTCCAGGTGCTGCTGATCTCGATCCTGTCGGGCTTTTCCATCGCCTTTC
The DNA here is from genome assembly GCF_002068095.1 of Bradyrhizobium sacchari. Lineage (GTDB taxonomy): Bacteria > Pseudomonadota > Alphaproteobacteria > Rhizobiales > Xanthobacteraceae > Bradyrhizobium > Bradyrhizobium sacchari. Next base: position 20,442 of record NZ_LWIG01000007.1, read on the forward strand.
TCGGCAAGGCCGGTGAGCCCATTGCGGAGGCGATCGACAAGGCGGCGAAGATGTTCTTCGGCATCATCCGCATCATCGTTCGGGTCGCGCCGATCGGCGCCTTCGGCGCGATGGCCTTCACCGTCGGCGCCTACGGCCTCGGCTCGCTGCTCAACCTCGTCGCCCTGATCGGCACGTTCTATCTCACCAGCATGCTGTTCGTCTTGATCGTGTTAGGTGCAATCGCCCGCCTCGCCGGCTTCTCGATCCTGCGCTTCATTGCCTACATCAAGGACGAGCTTCTGATCGTGCTCGGCACCTCGTCCTCGGAGACGGTGCTGCCGCAGATGATCCAGAAGATGGAGCATCTCGGCGCCTCACGCTCGGTGGTCGGCCTGGTAATTCCGACCGGCTACAGCTTCAACCTTGACGGCACCAACATCTACATGACGCTGGCGACCCTGTTCCTCGCGCAGGCGACCAACACGCACCTGACGATCTGGCAGGAGCTCGGCATTCTCGGCATCGCCATGATCACCTCCAAGGGCGCATCGGGCGTGACCGGCGCCGGCTTCATCACGCTCGCCGCGACGCTGTCGATCGTGCCTGACATCCCGATCCAGTCCATCGCGATCCTGGTCGGCATCGACAAGTTCATGAGCGAATGCCGCGCGTTGACCAATCTGATCGGCAACGGCGTTGCCTGCGTCGTCATCAGCATCTCCGAAGGCGAACTCGATCGCGAGGCGCTGCACGAGACCATGGCACATCCGCTGGAGGTCGGCGAGGCGCTGGAACCGGGCGGCAACGCGTGAGCTGCCGCACCCCGGTTCCGACGCGGTAGTTTCCCGGAGTAGAAAATTGCTGCGGCACGAGTCACAACAGCGATGTTGGGATCACTGATTGATACTCATTCATTCCACCCGGCGCGCTGGGGGCAGGGCGTCGGGTTTTTGATCATCATCATCGCGCTGGGATCGAGAGGCGGGATCAAACGATCCCGCCATCGGCGCGCTGCACGCTGGCGGCAAGATCGAGCCGTCGCGTGATCCCGATTGCCTGCAGGAATGCCTCGTCATGACTGACGACGAGCAACGCGCCATCATAGGCTCTCAAGCCTGATTCAACGGCCTCGATGGACGCGATGTCCAGATGATTGGTCGGCTCGTCCAGGACCAGCAGAGACGGCGGCATTTGTCCGCCCAGCACACAGGCAAGGCCGGCGCGAAACATCTGTCCGCCGCTGAGATGTCCGACGATCTGCAAGGCCGCATCGGCGCGAAACATGAACCGCGCCAGCGCGGCATGGCATTCATTCGCACCAGCCTTCGGATTGAGGCGTCCAAAATTCTCCAGGATGGAGATCCCGGGATCGAGCAGGCTGACCTTCTGGTCGAACAGCGCGAAGTCCGGCCTGACCCTCACGGTGCCCGCGAGCGGACGCAATTCGCCCGCAACGAGCTTCAGCAGCGTCGTCTTGCCGGAACCGTTCGGGCCGACCAGCGCGACCCGTTCCGGTCCGACGATCGCGAGCGAAAGATCGCGCAAGACCGGCGGCTCGGGCGGATAACCGGCGCTGATCCGGTCCAGCGAAAGCACCTCCCTGCCCGCCGGCAGGTTCGTGGCGGGCAGCTTGACCGACAGCGGCTGGAGAATCTCGATGCGCCGGCGCGCCGTGTCGACGGCCTCGTGGGCCTCCGCGCGCCGCCGCTCGGCGATCTGCGCGTCTCTGCCGCCAGTGTCTTCGCTGCGATCCCGTCGCGCGCCGGCAAGGATGCGTGGCATGTCGCCCTTGGCGCGCTTCTTCCGGCCGCCGCTGTCCTTGCGCGCTTTCTTCTCCGCGATCTCCTGCGCTTTGCTGTCGATCTCGGACAGGCGCCTCTCGGCGTGCGCGAGGTCATGCCTCACGGCCGCGAGCTCGACGGCCTTCCGTGCGCGAAAGCTGCTCCAGTTGCCGCCGTATCGCGCGGCGCCGAGCGACGTCAGCTCGACGATCGCATCCATCGTGTCGAGCAGATCCCGATCGTGGCTGACCACGATCGCTCCGCCGCGCCAGGTGGCGAGGAGATCGGTCACGGCCTTGCGTCCGTCCCGGTCGAGATTGTTGGTGGGCTCGTCCAGCAGGAGGAAGTCGGGCTCGGCGAACACCAGCGCGGCAAGGCGGACCCGCGTGATCTGGCCGCCGGACAGGCAGGAGAGCTCTGTATCCGGCGCAAGATCGAACCCGACGCGCGCCAGAGCGGCTTCCAGCCGCGCTTCGAGCGTCCAGTCGATCGCAGCGATCTCGTCGGCTGAGGCATCGCCCCGCGCGGCGCGGCGAAGCAACGCCAGCGTCTGCCGCACACCGAACAGATCGGCCACGGTCGCGCCCGCGAGCACCCGCACGTCCTGACGCAGCAGCCCGATGGTGCCGCTGATCAGAACGCGCCCGGATCGGGGAACGTCTTCCCCTAGAATCGACGCAAGCAACGTTGTCTTTCCGACGCCGTTGCGGCCGACGAGACCCGTGCGCTCGGCGGCGAATGTCAGGTCGATGTTGTTGAGAAGAGGACGGCCGTCAGGCGTGGACAGCGACAGGTTCGACAGGATGATTGATGCAGGCATGGAATTCCCCGGGAGCAAGGCGGATGAGCGTTGCGGTCGGGGTGAAATCCATGGCTGCGAATATCCAGGTTGAGGAACTCCCTAGGTAGTCCCATCCCAGGGCGAGATCAAGGCGCGGGGACGACGGCGCGAGACCGCCGGCGTCCTTTGTTGGGCCTTCGCGATCACGCCTTGAGCGCGGTGACCACCACCTCGATCAGCGCGCCGCCGCCGAGATCGGCGACGCCGACGGTGGCGCGGGTTGGCAGATTGTCGCCGAAGAACTCGGTCCAGGCCGCGTCCATCTCCTTCTTCTTGGAGAGATCCGTGACGAAGATCGAGGCGCTGACGATTCGGCTCTTGTCGGTGCCGGCTTCCTTCAGGTAGCCGGCGATTTTGCCGAGGATGTTGCGGGTCTGGTCGCCCATCGAGACCGAGGTGTCGTCGGCGATGGTGCCGCCGACGAAGACGAAGCCGTTGGCTTCGACCGCACGGTGCATGATGGGCGTGCGGATGCTGCGGGTGATGCTCATGATTTCCTCTTCTTAGAGCGTGGCGGGATGGAAGCGGTCGATGCCGAGATCGCTGACGCGGGTCTGGGTGCCGCCATTGACGATCAGCTCCGCCATGACGGCGCCGGCGCCGGGACCGAGCTGGAAGCCGTGCAGCGAGAAGCCGAACTGGTGATAGAGGCCCCTGTGGCGAGAGCTCGGCCCGAACACGGGGATGTCGTCCTTCATCTTCGCCTCGATGCCGGCCCAGGCACGGACTATGGTCGCGCTGCGCATTACCGGGAACAGCTCGAACACGGTCTGCGCGCTGGTCGCAAGGCTCTTCCAGTCCAGCACCGTCTCGTTGCGGTCCTGATAGGGTGTTGCGAGATGGCCGCCGCCGATCAGCACGGTGCCGTTCTTGAACTGCTTGAAGGACAGCTTTCGCCCGCGCAGGATCACGACGGGGTCGATGAAGTGCGGCACGCGCGAGGTGATCATCAGCATCGGCGCCACGGTCTCGACCGGCACCGGCTCGCCGAGATCGGCCGCGATCTTGCCGGCCCAGGCGCCGGCTGCATTGACCAGCACCGGCGCCGCAAATGTTTCAGTGCCGGCATCGACGGACCAGAGACCGTCGCTGTGCCGGATGTTGCGGGCAGCAACGCCTTCGCGCACGGTCGCACCTAACTGCTCGGCCTTTCGGCGGAAAGCCGTCGTCGTCTGCGCTGGATTGGCGGCGCCGTCGCGGCGCGAGACCACGCCGCCGGGGCAGGTCTCGGCCACCGCGGGCACCAGCCGGCGCAATTCGGCCGCATCGATCAGCTCCTCGTGGGTGAAGCCAAGCGCGTTGAGTTCAGCGACACGCGCACGACAGGTCGCAAGCTCCTCCTCGTTCTCGGCGACGAGGACCTGGCCGTAGCTCTCAAAGCTGCAATCATCATCGAGAAGATCGGTGATCTTCTCCCAGATTCCCATCGAGCGGATCGAGAGCGGTATCTCCGGGATGTGCCGGGCGAGCTGACGCACCCCGCCGGCATTGACGCCCGAGGCGTGGCGGCCGGCATAGTCCTTCTCGATCAGCACCGGCTTCAGGCCGGCAAGGCACAGATGCAGCGTGGTCGAGCATCCGTGGATGCCGCCGCCGACGACGATCGCATCCACGTTCGTGCTCATCCGCGCACCACGGCCTTCACGTCGGCCTCGGACTTCGGAACGGCGGCGAGCTCGGCAAGCGTGATCGGCTTCACCGGCGCGCGCAGCCGGTAGTAGCCGATCTCTTGCGGAGACTTGCCGCGCGCCTGCGCCATCAGCTCGGTGACGGTGAGGCCGCAGAGCCGTCCCTGGCACGGGCCCATGCCGGTGCGGCGATAGGCCTTGAGCTGGTTTGGTCCGGTCGCGCCGATCGCGACGGAATCGAGAACGTCCTTGGCCGTCACTTCCTCGCAGCGGCAGACGATGGTGTCGCCCGAGGGAATCCGGAATTGCGGCGCCGGGCGGAACAGCGTGTCGAGGAAAACGCGGCCGCGCTCCGCCTTTGCGAGATCGGCGCGGAGCGTTGCCATTGCGGGAAGTCTTGCGGCAGAAGCGGGCGCAAGGGCTTCGACCGCGGCCCGCGCGGCAATGCGGCCGCGCACCGCGGCCGCATTGGCACCGCCGATGCCGGCGCCATCGCCGGCGACCGCAATGCCGGTGACCGAGGAAGCTCCGTTCGCGTCCAGCATCGGCGACCAGCACAATTGCAGATCATCCCAGCGATGCTCGATGCCGGCGGACATCGCGAGATTGACGTTGGGCACGACGCCCTGGTGCAGCAGCAGCAGGTCAGCGGAAATGGTCTCGCGCTTGCCGCCCGCGACATAGCTCACGCTGGCAAGCTGGCCGTCGCCGGAGGCCGCAAGCTCGGTGACGCCGGAGACGATCTGCACCTTCGCCTTCACCTCGCGCATCATGGAGAGGCCCTTGGCGAAATAGGGCGAAGTCAGGAACGCGAAGGCGTGCGGCAGCGCGGCGACGTAGTTGCCGCGTTCAGTCGTATCAAGGATGCGATCGATGCGGCCGCCGAGGCGCAAGATCTGCGCGGCGAGCAGCCAGAGCAACGGTCCTTGCCCCGCGATCACCGTGCGGCCGTCGGGCACCAGCGCCGAGGACTTCAGCATGGTCTGCGCCGCGCCCGCGGTCATCACGCCCGGCAGCGTCCAGCCTGGAATCGGAAACGGCCGCTCCAGTGCGCCGGTCGCGAGGATCACGCGCTTCGCCTTGACGAAGGCCGAGGCGCCGCCGATCGAAACGGCGATGTCGAGATTGCGGTCGAGGCTCCAGACCGTCGCCCGATGGATGACCTCGGCATTGCTCGCGCGCAGCGACTGCACGAGATCGGCGCCGACCCAGTAATCCGCGCCGAGCTTGTTGCGGTCGGTGACCGGCGTCGAGGAGATGGCACGAAACACCTGGCCGCCGGGGCCGATATTCTCGTCGAGCAGCAGCGTGGAGAGGCCGGCTTCGGCGGAGGTCGCCGCGGCAGCGAGGCCGGCAGGCCCGGCACCGATCACCACGACGTCATAGTCTTCGCGCTTGGGAGCCACAGTCATTTTCCGATCTCCCGCTTGCCCATCTGGATTTCGATCTGCATGCCCTCGGCGACAGGCACGAGGCAGCCCTGGCGATTACCGACGCCGTCGATGGTGACGAGGCAGTCGAAGCACACGCCCATCATGCAATAGGGCAGCCGCGGCGCGCCGCTGACTGCAGTGGATCGCCGCGCGTCGCGGCCAGATGCCAGCAGCGCGGCGGAGACGGTGTCGCCCTGACGTGCGGCGACAGCGACGCCGTCGACGAAGATCTGCACCTGTGGCCGCTTGTCCAGTTCGGATCGCTTAAACATGGGGATGCCTCTAGGCTCCTTGATATCTCTAATAGCCGCTGCCGTTGGCAGCACCCGCACCGCCAAAGCGGCTGGCCGAGAACGCGCCGACCAGCTCCGGCTCGAGCGCACCCTGCGCCACCATGCGCGCGATCTCGAAAGCGTGGTTGGAGGCGAGCGTCACGCCGGAATGGCAGCAAGCGACGAAGGCGCCGGGATGTGTCTCCGACTGGTCGTAGATCGGAAAGCCGTCCTGCGGCATGACGCGGATGCCGGACCAGCTCCTGACCACGTTGAGCCGCGACAGATGCGGGAACATCCGCTGCGCGCGATCGGCCATCACGCCGCTGATCAAGGGGTTCAGCACGCGATCGTTCAACTCGTCTTCCTTGCTGTCGCCGATCATCACCGTGCCCTCGTCGGTCTGGCGGATCGTGGTCAGCGGATGCGGCAGGAACGGCATGGTGCGCTCGGTCACGACGACCTGGCCGCGGGTCGGCCCCATCGGCGCATAAAGGCCGACCATCGGCGCAAGCGTCTGGTTGGCGTTGCCGGCGGCAAGCACGATCTTGGCGGCACGCAGCTCGCCGTCGGGCGTCGTCAGGCGGAATTCGCCGCCGCTCTTGCTGATCGCAGAGACCGGACGCTCTGGAAAATAGTCGATGCCGAACGCCTTGAAACCGGTGTGGAACGCGCGGAACGTGCGCAGCGAATTGACGTGGCCGTCGAGCGGGCAATAGCTGCCGCCGGAGACCTCGGGTCCGATCAGCGGCAGCGCGTTCCTGATCTCGGAGGGCCGCAGCATCTCCATCTTGTAGTCGGCCGCGCCGACCTGGTTGTGCATGCGCTTGACGAGCTCGGTGCGCTGGCCGAATTCGTCCTCGCCGAGCGTGAGATGAAAGCCGCCGTTCTGCTGCAGCGAAACATCGAGCCCCGTCTGCTGCTTCAGCTCGGAGGCGAGCCGACCCCATGCCTGCGACGCCTGCACGGTCCAGACCGTATAGGCAGGCATGCCCAGACCCTTGCTCTGTACCCAGACCAGCGCGAAATTCGCACGCGAGGCGCGCTTGGTGATGTCACCTTCGTCGAGCACGGCGACCTTCTTGCCGAGGCGGCCGAGGCCCCAGGCAATGGCGGAGCCGAGCAATCCGCCGCCGACGACGGCGACGTCGTATTCTCCTGACATGAGTTCTCCTATCGTCCCGTGTCGCCCTTACCGGCGAGCACGCGGTCGAGCCCGTAGAAGCGGTCGAGCAGAATGAGGGCGGTCATGGTGATCGCGATCACGCAGGCCGAGACCGACGTCACCAGCGGATCGATGTTGTCCTGGATGTAGAGGAACATGCGCACCGGCAGCGTCTCGGTGCCGGGCGCGGCGAGAAAGACGGTCATGGTGAGATCGTCGAAGGACTGGATGAAGGCGAGCGCCCAGCCGCTGATCACGCCCGGCAGGATCAGCGGCAAGGTCACGCGTCGGAACAGCGTCCAGCCGCCGGCGCCGAGCGAGACGGCGGCCATCTCGACGGTGCGGTCCATGCCGGTCGCGGCCGCCAGCGTCAGCCGCAGCGCGAACGGAAACACGATGATGACATGGGCGATGATCAGCGCGGCGAAGCTGCCGCCGAGCCCGGCCGAGGTGAAGAAGCGCAGGAAGGCGATGCCGAGCACGACATGCGGGATCATCAGCGGCGACAGGAACAGCGCCGCGAGCGCATCGCGGCCGCGGAAGCGATAGCGCGCGATCGCCAGCGCCGCCGGCACAGCGAACAGCAACGCAACGAAGGACGAGAGCGCACCGAGGCCGAGGCTGACCCAGAAGGCATGGATGAATTCGGGGTAGTTCAGGATCGTCCTGAACCAGCGCAGCGAAAAGCCGTTGGTCGGCAGCGACAGAAAGCCTTCGGGCGTGAAGGCGACGAGGCAGACCACCAGGATCGGCGCCACCATGACGACGACGAAGACGGTGTGGAAGATCAGCGCGAGCGGGCCGTTCCGGCTCATCGGAACACCTCCGCGTAGCGTCGTTCAATCAGCGCGTTGCTGCCGACGACGATCAGCACCAGCGCAACCAGCAGCAACGTGGCGACCGCAGCCCCCAGCGGCCAGTTCAGCGTGTTGAGGAATTCGTCGTAGGCGAGCGTCGCCGCGACCTTGAGCCGGCGGCCGCCGATGATCGCGGGCGTCGCGAACGCGCTGGCCGAAAGCGAGAACACGATGATCGCGCCCGAGAGCACGCCCGGCATGATCTGCGGCATGATGATGCGGCGGATGATGGTCACGGGTCCGGCACCGAGCGACATCGCGGCATTCTCGATCTGCGGATCGAGCCGCTGCAGCGCCGCCCACACCGACAGCACCATGAACGGCATCATGACATGGGCGAGCGCGACCACCATGCCGGTTTCGGTGAACATGAATGGAATTGGAGAGCGGATCGCGCCGAGCGACATCAGGAGCTTGTTGACGAGGCCGTTGTTGCCGCCGAACAGCAGCGCCCAGCCGAGCGTACGCGCCACCACGGAGATCAGCAGCGGCCCGAGGATGACGAGCAGGAAGAAGCTCTTCCAGCGGCCGCTCATGCGGTTGAGGATGTAGGCTTCGGGCGCGCCGAGAACCGCGGTGAGGAACGTCGTCAGGATCGCGATGCGAAACGTCCGCCAGAACATCTCGGCGTAATAGGGATCGGTCGCGATCTCGTGCCAGTTCTTCAAGATGAAGATCGGCTCGATGCCTTTGTACTGACCCCAATCGTGGAACGACAGCATTACCGTCATCGCCAGCGGAATCAGCAGCACGCCGACGAACAGCATCAAGGCGGGTGCCGTCAGTGCCCACGGCGCACGTGCGCTGCGCTCCTCGGCGGCCATGCTCATACGACGGCCCTCGCGCGCACGCTCATGTCCTCGGGACGCCAGGTGAGGCGAACCGCGTCGCCCTCGGCCGGCTGGGCCTTGCCGTCATTCTGGCGGATCACGATCGCCGGGCCACACTCGCTGTCGCACTGGAACAGCCAGTGGTTGCCCTGGAAGATGCGCGTCATGATCTTTGCGCTGAGCCCCGTATCGCCAAAGCCGATTCTTTCGGGGCGAACGCTGACGGTCACGGGACCGCCGAGCCCGGCCGGCGCCGGTGCACGCCAGGAGCCCGCCACCAGTTGCGTCGGCGACACGGTCCTGTCGATCGTCCCGGCAAAGTCATTCGTCTTGCCCAAAAATTGCGAGACGAAGGCCGAGGCCGGCTTCTCATAGGTCTCCTGCGGCGAGCCGATCTGCTCGATCCTGCCCTGGCTCATCACCACGATGCGGTCGGACAGCGACATCGCCTCGTTCTGGTCGTGGGTGACGAGGATGGTGGTGGTGCCGATGGTGCGCTGGATCTGGCGGAGCTCGATCTGCATCTCCTCGCGGAGCTTGGCGTCGAGATTGGACAACGGCTCGTCGAGCAGCAGCACGCTCGGCTTGATCACCAGCGCGCGCGCCAGCGCCACGCGCTGCTGCTGGCCGCCGGACATGCGGCGCGGATGGCGGTCCTCGTAACCGGCGAGCCCCACCATCGCGAGTGCGGCGCGGACGCGCTCGGCCCGTTCGTTGCGCGGCACGCCACGCATCTCGAGGCCAAAGGCGACGTTCTCCGCCGCGGTCATGTGCGGAAACAGCGCGTAGCTCTGGAACACGATGCCGAGGCCGCGCTTGGCCGGATGGATCGCGGTCAGGTCCTTGCCCTCGAGACGGATCGCACCGCGCGTGGGATCGAGAAAGCCCGCGATCATCTGCAACGTCGTGGTCTTGCCGCAGCCGGACGGGCCGAGGAAGGAGATGAATTCCCCCTTCCCCACCGACAGGCTGAAGTCGTCGACCACGGTCTGTGCGCCGAACTGTTTGGCGACCCGATCGAGCTCGAGATAGGCCATGACTCCGTCTCCGCTGCGACCGATCAGCGCTCGACCTCGCGATTCCAGCGCTTGGTCCACTCCTCGCGCTTCTCGTTGATGATGGTCCAGTCCGGGTTGTAGAGCTTGGCCGCGCGCTCGCCGATCGGCGCCATCTTGCCGAGCTCCGGAGGGATCACCAGCGACTTGAGCACCGGGCCGTAGCCATAGTCCTTCAGCATCACGAGCTGGATCTTCGGGTCAAGCAGCATCTTGACGAAGCTCGAGGCCAGCGGCGAGGCGTTGGGCTTGGTGATCGGGCAGGCCGTGGTCAGCAGCGTCGCGGCGCCTTCCTTGGGATAGACGAAATCGACGGGGAAGCCGGTATTGGCAAAGCTCTGCACGCGGCCGGTGCCCCATACCGCGATCACGGCCTGGCCGGACTGGAACAGCTCGGTCATCTTGCCCGGCGACGGCTCATAGGCGAGCACGTTCGGATTGATCTCTTCCTTGAAGATCTTGAAGCCGGAATCGACATTGGTCTCGCCGCCGCCATTCATCTTCGACAGCATCACCAGCGCTTCGAGACCGTAGGTGTTGTTGATCGGCGGGATCACGAGCTGCTTGGCGTATTTCGTGTCCTTGAGGTCGTTCCACGAGGTCGGCGGCGCCCAGCCTTTCTCCTTGAACACCTTGGTGTTGTACATCAGGCCGGTCGCGACGATGCCGATCGCGACCGCGCGATCGTCCTTGAAGCGCGCGGTGTCGTAGAGATCGGCCGGCAGGCCGTCGAGCTTGCCGCAGAAGCCGAGCTGGATCGCCTGGTACATCGGGCCGTCGTCGACGATGGCGACGTCGATCTGCTGGTTGCCCTTCTGCGCCTGGAGCTTGGCCAGCGTGTCGGTGGAGTTGCCGGCGACGTATTCGACCTTGACGCCGTTCTCCTTCTCGAAGGTCGGGATCACCTCGTCGCGGATGGTTTTCTCGAACGAGCCGCCGTAGCCGGCGACATAGAGCGTTTTCTGCTGGGCCGAGGCGACCGACGGGGCGGCAATGAGCGCCGCAATGCTGACCGCTGTCAGAAGGCGAAGTGTCTTCATATGGACCGATCTCCAATACCGGAATGAGGTGACGTGCCGACGAGTCTCGCTGGCTGAAGTGCCTTCCGCATCTCCTTCCGCGCCAATCCGTCTCCGATCAGGGCTCCGGCCCCCATTCGGCGGGTTTTGGCGCGATCTGCAGGCTCGACCCCCTCCAATCTGCCGAAAAAGCGGGCTGACCCCAGTCCTGATGAAAAAGATCGCAACCTATACTTCCATCGTCCAATGAATAATGACACCCTTTGCATGCGTAAATGTTATGATTGGAATTGGGGATGGCGCGGATCAATTCGCGGCAGGTAGAGGCCTTCCGGGCGATGATGCTGACCGGCAGCGTCACCGAGGCGGCCAAGCTGATCGCGGTGACTCAGCCGGCGGTGAGCCGGCTGCTGCGCGACCTCCAGGCGCTGCTGAAAATGGAGTTGTTCGAGCGCCGCGGCACCGGACTCGTGCCGACCGCCGCGGCGATGGCGCTCTACACCGAAGTGGAGCGCTCCTTTGTCGGCCTCGAACGCATCACGGCCGCGGCCGAGGAAATCCGGGGACGCCGCACCGGCTCGCTGCGGATCGCCGCGCTGCCGGCGCTGGCGAATGGATATCTGCCACGCCTTGCCGGACATTTCCTGATGGAGCGGCCCAATCTCAACCTCGCCTTCTTTGGCGTGATCTCGCCGATCGTGGTCGACTGGGTGCTGAACAATCAGTGCGACATCGGCTTTGCTGAGGTGCCGATCGCGCATTCCGGCTTGCCGAGCCAGCGGCTGCCGGCAATGGCGCGCGTCGCGGTGCTGCCGACCGGTCATCGCCTCGCGGAGAAGGAGGTGCTGGAGCCGCGCGATTTCGAAGGCGAGACGTTCATCTCGCTGTCGGCGGGATCGTCAAGCCGGCATCTCGTCGACCAGGTCTTCCACCGTCACGATGTCCGCCGCGTGCTCCGGGTCGAGACCACGCTGTCGGAGATCATGTGCGGCATGGTTTCGTCAGGCCTTGGGGTTGCGATCTGCGATCCCTTCACCGCGCAGGAATTTTCAACGCGGGGCGTCGTCGTACGTCGCTTCCTGCCGCGCATCGACTTCGAGTTCTCCGCGGTCTTTCCGGCACAGCGCAGCCCCTCACCGGTGGCGCTGGATCTGGTCGAGACCGTGCGCAAGGCGCTGGTGGAGTTCGACGCTCTGCCGAAGGTCGCGATCAGCCGTTGAACGCGGCCTGCGCTTCCGGCAGATCCCAGATCTTGCCGATCGCGGCGCTGCCGGCGGCGGTGATCGCGGCTTCGTCCGCACCGAGACAGCGTCCCTCATCGATCAGCACGCGGCCGTCGACCATGACCTGGTCGATATTGGCTCGGTTGGCGAGCGCGATCAGCGCGCGGCGCGGGTCGAACAGCGGCTGAAGATGCGGATGGGTGAGATCGACGACGGTGAGATCGGCGGTCGCGCCCGGCTCGATGCGGCCGAGATCCGGCCGCTTGATGACGTCGGCGGCGACAGCCGTGTTCGCCTCGATCAGCTCGGGTGAATTCGCGACGTCGGGGCGGGCGGAGGTGACCTTGGAGATCAGCGAAGCCGCATTGAGCTCGCCGAGCAGGTCCATGTTGTAGCCGTCGGTGCCGACCACGGTGCGGACGCCGTGCTCGGCGAAACGGCTGAACGCCGCGGTGACACCGGCACGCGCGAACACGCGCGGGCAGTTCAAGACGGTCATGCCGCGCGCGGCCATCAGCTTGAGATCGTCGTCGCTGCTGAACATGCAGTGCGCCGCCATCAGGTCGGGCGCGAGTAGGCCGAGCCAGTCCAGATATTGCGCCGGCGTGCGGCCGCCATAGCGCTTGCCGATAGTCTCGACCTCGCCCCGGCTCTGCGCCATATGCGTCGTGATGGGGACGCCGAGCTCGCGCGCCCGGGTGGCGCAGGCCCTGAGCAGATCGGGCCCGCAGGTGTCGGTGGCATGCGGGCTCATCGCGAGCGAGATGCGGCCGTCGCCGCGATTGTTCCAGCGCTGATAGAGCGCGTCCCACGTCGCCATGTCGGCAGCACCATCATCGCCGGAATAGCGGACCACACCGTCGGGGCCGGCCTTGGCATCCGACGTCGAGAACAGATAGGGCGCGCCGTAGAAGCGAATGCCCATCTCGTCCGCGGCATCGAACATTTCGGGAATCGAATTGCGGAACGGCTCCATCACCGTGGTGGCGCCGCCCTTGAGGAGCTGGAGGATGCCGAGCCGCGCCACTGCGAGGCGCTCCTCTGCCGACAGGATCTCGGCGCCGCGCTTGGTGAGCGGCAGCAGCACCGTGTAGACGATGCTCTGGTTGTTCTTGCGGCCGTTGCCATCCTCGGTGTGACTGCGCGCGACCGCCTCGGAGAAGCAGTGATTGTGCAGGTTCAACAGACCCGGCAGCACGAAGCGGCCGGGACGGTCGTAGACTGCATCGGCGCGCGGCTTGTCGCGCGTGACTGCGGCGATCCTCTTGCCTTCGACCAGGACCCAATGGTCGCGCAGCACGTCCTGCGCGCCGTCTTTCCGTGACAGCACATAGCTGCCGAAGATCGCTGTTGTGCTCATGCGGGGCGTACGTTCCAGAACACGGCGGTGCCGTCGAGAATGCCGGTGATGGCTTTGCGATAGGCGGTCGGCTGCTTGTACAGGCCGATCGGAATATAGGGGATTTCCTCGAACGCGACCGCCTGGATCTCGCGGCAGACGCGCTGCTGCTCGGCAAGCTCGGAGGCCGCCAGCCACTGACTGCGCAGCTCGCCCATCTTCGTGCTCGCATACCAGCCGGCGACCTTGCCTTCGCCGCGGATATTGGTGTTGCCGGCCGGGTTGAGCCAGTCGATACCCTGCCAGTTGCCGACGGCCGCGCTCCAGCCGCCTTGCCCGATCGGGTCCTTCTTCAACTGGCGCTGCAGCACGACGGCGAAATCGAGCCCGGCATATTCGACATTCATGCCGGCCTTGCGCAAGCTATCGACCGCGATCTCGCCGAGCGGTTTTTGCGCCAGCGAGTTGGTGGGCACGAGCAGCACGATCTTTTCGCCGTTGTAGCCGGCGGCCTTCAGGTCGGCCTTGACCTTGTCGTAGTTGCGCGGGCCGCGGAACACGTCGAGGCCGACGTTGCTCGCCATCGGCGTATCAGGGGCGAAATAGCCGATCGGCGAGACCTGGAAGGCCGGATCGGTGCCCGCGACTGCGGTCATGAACGCCGACTGGTCGATCGCACCGAGCAGCGCGCGGCGGATGGCGGGTTTGTCGAACGGCGGCTGCAGATGATTGAGGCGCAGCATGCAGGCATAGCCTCTGGGATCGAGGACGCGCGTCTCGATGTCACCGGCGGCCTTGATCACCGGCAAGAGATCATGCGGCGTGGTCTCCTGCCAATCCTGCTCGCCGGTCTGGAGCGCGGCGACGCCGGTGCCGGCATCGGGCGTGGTGGTCCAGACCACGCGATCGTAGTGCACGATCTTCGGCCCGGCGGTCCAATCCGGCTTGCCGTCGGCGCGCGGCTGGTAGCGCTCGAACCTGGCGTAGGCGTTGCGGGCGCCCTGCACGCGCTCGTCGGCGAGGTAGCGGAACGGGCCGCTGCCGATCACCTCGGTGAGCGGCTTGAACGGGTCCTGGCTCGCCAGCCGCTCCGGCATCATGAAGCAGGCATTGATCGCGGCCTTGCCTAGCGCCTGCGGCAGCAGCGGGAACGGACGCTTGAGAAGGAAGCGAATGGTGCGGTCGTCAGCGGCAGACAGCTCAACAGTCGCGTCCATCAGCTCGCCGCCAAAACCGTCGCGCGCCGCCCAGCGACGGATGCTGGCAACGCAGTCGCGGGCGAGCACGCGTTCGCCGTCGTGCCAGAACAGGCCGTCGCGCAAGCCGAGGTCCCACTGCAGCTGGTCGCTGGAGATCGCATGACCCGACAGCATCTGCGGCGAAACCTGCAGTGATGAGCTCATCCCGTAGAGCGTGTCGTAGACCATGAAGCCGTGGTTTCGCGACACCTGCGCGGTCGAATAGATGGGGTCGACGAAGGCGAGATCGATGACGGGAATGAAGCGCAGCGTAGACTGCGATTCGGCGCGCACGAGGCCCGGCAAGGACAGCGCCGGCATGGCAGCGGCGGCCTTGAGGAGCGAGCGGCGGGAGATGGGCATGACAGGCGGCTCCTGAAGGATTTACGTGTTCAACAAGACCGCGCCGATGGCAGCGGCGACCGCTTGCTGCGCCGGCTCGACGACGGGCACGCCGATCGCCTCCGCGATCGCCGCGCGGTGCAACGCCATGCCGGCGCAGCCCATCACCACGACATCGGCGCGGCATTGGGTGACCAGCGCACGGCCCGCGTCGATCAGGCGGCCGCGGATGTCTGCACCTGCCGTCTCGGCCGCGCTCGCGCCGACCGACCAGCTCCCGGCATAGCGGCCATCGACGCCCATCACGCGGGTCATGCGCTGCTGGCGGCGAATGCTCGACGGCGACAGCGCGATAATGCCAAAGCGCTCGCCCAGCATCAGCGCACGGAAGATGCCGCATTCCGCGATGCCCATGACCGGGCGGCCACCGGCGGCTTCACGCACCGCATGCAGGCCTGGATCGCTGAAGCAGGCCAGCACGAAGGCATCGGCCTTGTCGCGCGACACACGATCGACCAGGGGCATGACGACGCTGTCGGCATCGCGCTGCGAGCTGATGCCCGGCGGGCCCTCGGCAAGGCCGACCACCTCGATCTCAGGCCCGCCGGTGATGCGCAGCGGCGCCACCGCGTCGTCGATCGCCGCCGTCACCGACGCCGAAGAGTTGGGGTTGATGACGAGGATACGGCGACGGGTCATGGCTGGGCTCAGCGGTTGGCCGCTTCATGGCGCAGGAAGTTTCCCGCGATCTTCTCGCCGGTGGTGATCCACACGTCGGGACACGACTTTGCGTAAGTGAGGAACTCGCGTAGCAGGCGCAGCCGCATCGGACGGCCGCTGCATTGCGGATGCAGCACCGTCGTCACCATCGCGCCCCAGTCGCGGACCTCATCCAGCTCGTCCCTCCACATCGAGAGCACATGCTCCTTGGGGAAGATCGAGCGCGGGCTGAAGCGCGCGGACAGGCCGTGCATCCAGTCGTCATAGCTCGCGGTGACCGGCAGCTCGATGGTGCCGGGTTTGCCGTCGGCAAGCCGATGGCGATAGGGCCTGACATCATCGCGGAATGAGGACGTGTAGACGATGCCATGCCGCACCAGCGCGACGCGCAGCTCCTCGGTGAACTCGCCATAGGGCGCGCGATAGCCGGTCGGCTTGACGCCGAGCCGGCGCTTCAGCGCCTCGAAGCCGCGCTCCAGCTCCTCCTCGATCCAGGGATCACCGGGATCGGGCAAGAGATGGTGATAGCCGTGATGGCCGATCTCGTGGCCGGCCTTCAGAATCGATTCGGCCATCGCCGGATGCGCATCCACCGACCAACCCGTGACGAAGAACGTCGCCTTGAGATCGAGCTGGTCGAGCAGCTCCAGCAGTTTTGGCGTGCCGGCGCGCGCCTCATAGCCGCCATAGCTCATGGTGATGAGCCGCTGCGCGTGCATCGCGTCCTTGCTGGTCCAGGCGCTCTCGGCGTCCACGTCGAATGACAGGAACATCGCGGATGTATACGGCTTCGGCCAGGGATATTCGGGCGCGGGATCCGCGGTGTTGGCCGGAACGAGCGGGATGCTCTTGAGTGCCTTACTGTCCAGCATTGATGGTCGCCTTCTCTAATCCGTTGTCGTTGAGTTTCCACTTCGCCAGCAGCGTCCTGTAAGTGCCGTCGGCAATCAGCGCGTCGACGGCCTCGAGAGTGGCCTGCTGAAGCGCCTTTTCCTTGACCGGCAGCGCGATGCCCGTGAACTGCGTCGCGATGGGCTCGCCGACCGGCGCATAGGTGCCCGGCTCGAGGTCCATCAGATAGGGCAGCGTCTCATTGCCCTGCACGGCGGCGTCGATGCGGCCCTGCCGGAGCTGCGTGCGTGCATCGGCCGAGCCGTCGGTGCCGACGAACTGGATCGGGTTGCCGCCGCAATTCTTCTGGCTCCACTTGTCGATCTCGGCCGGAAACATGGTCCGGCGGCTGGCACCGACCTTCTTGCCGCAGAACGCAGCCATGTCCTTGAATTCGGACGCACGGGACTGCTGCACGAAGAATTTTGGACCGCTGCGCAGATAATCGACGAAGGACGCGATCTCGTGCCGGCTCGCATAATCGGTGAAGCCGGACAGGATGGCATCCACCCGCCCCGTCGAAATCGACGGCATGAATTCGGCAAAGCTG
Organism: Bradyrhizobium sacchari; assembly: GCF_002068095.1. Classification (GTDB taxonomy): domain Bacteria; phylum Pseudomonadota; class Alphaproteobacteria; order Rhizobiales; family Xanthobacteraceae; genus Bradyrhizobium; species Bradyrhizobium sacchari. Next base: position 37,608 of record NZ_LWIG01000007.1, read on the forward strand.
GTCTCGGTCCATTCGATCTTGACGCCGAGCTTGCGGCCGATCGCCTCGCCGAGATCGATGTCGAATCCGGACAGCGCATTGGTCGCGGGATCGCGGAACTCCATCGGCGGATAGTTCGGCACCAGCGCCACCTTGAGGCTGCCGCGCTTGGCGATATCAGGCGGCAGCTCGATCGCCATCGCCGCTGCACTCATGGCGCCCAGCAACGCCGCCGCAATCAAAAGCCTCTTCATCGCCACCCCCAATGTCAGATCACTGCCGAAAGAAATGCCTTGGTGCGCTCCTCGCGCGGCGCGCCCAACACGTCGGAGGCGCGGCCCTGCTCGATGATCGCGCCCTGGTCCATGTAGACGACACGGTCGGCGACCTCGCGCGCGAAGCCGAGCTCGTGCGTCACCACCATCATGGTCATGCCGCTCTTCGCCAGCTCCTTCATGACCGCAAGCACCTCGCCGACGAGCTCGGGATCGAGCGCGCTGGTCGGCTCGTCGAACAGCATCAGCATCGGCTTCATCGCGAGCGCGCGCGCAATCGCCACGCGCTGCTGCTGGCCGCCGGAGAGCTGCGCGGGATAGGAGTCCGCCTTGGCCGCCAGCCCGACGCGCCGGAGCAGCTCCAGTGCCTCGGCGCGCACCTCATCCAGCTTACGCCCCTGAACCTGGGTCGGGCCCTCGGTGATATTCTCGAGCGCGGTCTTGTGCGGGAAGAGATTGAAGCGCTGGAAGACCATGCCGGTCTTGAGCCGCTGCCGCCCGATCTCGCGCTCGGAGAGGCGGNCCCGCCGTGCTCGCGCACGCCCAGCAGCTCGCCGTCGAGCCAGATGCCGCCGGCATCGATCGCAGCCAACTGGTTGATGCAGCGGAGCAACGTCGTCTTGCCCGAGCCGGAGGCGCCGATCAGGCACATCACCTCGCCGGGCCAGACGTCGAGCGAGACACCTCTGAGAGCCTGGAACTCTCCAAAATTCTTGCTGACGGAGCGGATCGCGACGAGGGGTTTTGTCATCGCGCCAGCCGCAATGTGCCGCGTGCAAAACGGCGTTCGAGCAGCATCTGCAGCGGAGTCAGGATCGAGACCACCAGCAGGTACCAAAGCCCGGCGACGATCAGGAGCTCGATGACGCGGGAGTTGGCGTAGTAGATGTTCTCGGCGTTATGCAGCAGCTCCGGGTACTGGATGACGCTGGCGAGCGAGGTCGCCTTCACCATGCCGATGAACTCGTTGCCGAGCGGCGGGATCACGACGCGCATCGCCTGCGGCAGCACGATGCGGCGCAGCGCGCGCAGCCGCCCCATCCCGATCGCCTGCGCCGCCTCATATTGCCCGACGTCCACCGACAGCATGCCGGCGCGCATCACTTCCGAGGTGTAGGCGCCCTGGTTGATGCCGAGCCCGAGCAGCGCGGCGAGGAACGGCGTCATGACGTCGACGGCCCGCGCGCTCCACAGGCCGGGGATACCGATGGTCGGGAATACCAGCGCGAGGTTGAACCACAGCAGCAGCTGCAGGATCAGCGGCGTGCCGCGGAACAGCCAGGTGTAGCCGGCGGCCACCGTCTTCAGCACCGGATTGGGCGACAGCCGCATGATCGCGACGACGATGCCGAGCACGATGCCCAGCATCATCGCCAGCATCGCCATCACCATGGTGTTGACGATGCCTTCGAGAATGACCTTCACGGTCAGGAAGCGGCTGACATAGGACCACTCGATCTGGCCATTCGCAAAGGCGCGCACGATCGCCGCCAGCACGAGGACGATCAGGGCCGCGCTGATCCAGCGAAACCAATGCGGTTCGCGCGCGATCCGCACGCCCGACAGATCGGGGAATCCCTCCGCGAGTGCCGGCGCCGGCTTCATTGCGGCGCCGCGTTCAGCATGGGCTGGGCCACCGCGTTCGTCCCCAAGCCCCATTTGTCGAGAATGGCCTTGTAGGAGCCGTCGGCGATCATGGCGGCGAGCTTCTCGGTCACGACCTCGCGCAAGGCCGCATCGTCCTTGCAGAACATGATGCCTTGATAGCCCGTGGACAATTGCTCGCCGATGACGCGGTATTTTCCGGCTTCCTGGGTCTGCGCATAGGGCAAGGTCTCACTGCCCTGGACCGCGGCATCGATGCGGCCCTGCTTGAGCTGGTTGCGGACGTCGATCGAATTCTCGCCGGGCACATACTGGATTGCCGGCTTGCCGGCCGCCTCGCAGTTCTGCTTGCTCCATTTCTCGATCTCGAGCGGAAATGCGGTGCTGCGCGTGGTCCCGACCTTCTTGCCACAGAGATCGGTCGCAACTTTCGCCGCGCTCTCGGTCAGCACGAAGAATTGCGGACCGGTGGTCAGATAATCGACGAAATCTGCCGTCTCACGTCGCGAGCTACGGTCCTGGATGCCGCTGATGATGAAATCGGCGCGCTTGGTCTGGAGCGAGGGAATCAGCTCGGCGAACGGCGTCTCGCTCCAGACGATCTTGAGCCCGCCGAGCCGCTTGGCGAGCTCGCCCGCGAGATCGATGTCGAGCCCGACCAGTTCGTTGGTCGCGGGATCGCGATATTCCATCGGCGCGTAGGTGGAGTTGACCGTGAGCTTCAGCGCGCCAGCCTGCTTGATCTCGGCCGGCAGCTCCGCCGCTTGCGCGGACGTGGCGGCAGCCAATGCTGCGAGACCGAGAGAAAGCGAGAGGCGTGTCATGTCAGCTCCTTTGCCCATGTCAGCTCCTTTGCCAGCGCCGTGCCACTTGCTCAGTCGGCATCGAGAACGGCCGGCTCTATGACGCCTGCGCGTTCGGTGATCACTCGGTATTGCTCCGGCCGCCGGTGGGCGGCGAAGTTGAACATCTTGTCCTTGCCCTGGCGGCAGAGATCGAGGTCGATGTCGGCGACGATCACCTCGTCCGCGAGCGTCTGCGCCTGTGCGACGATGCGGCCGTTGGGATCGACGATACAGGAGCCGCCGATCAGCCCGGAGCCGTCCTCCTCGCCCGCCTTCGCCACCGAGATCGCCCAGGTCGCGTTCATGTAGGCATTGGCCTGCGTCACCAGCGTCGAGTGGAAGGTGCGCAATGCGCCGTCTTCCGTCGTGCCGCCGTTGGGATCATAGGCCGCCGAATTGTAGCCGATGCAGACGAGCTCGACACCCTGCAGGCCGAGCACGCGCCAGGATTCCGGCCAGCGACGGTCGTTGCAGATCATCATGCCCATGATGGCGTGCGCCCAGGCCGAGCCGGCGCGGAAGGCGGGAAAGCCGAGGTCGCCATATTCGAAATAGCGCTTCTCGAGCTGCTGGTAGCGCGCGCCCTCGCGCGGCTCGACCGAGCCCGGCAGATGCACCTTGCGATAGCGTCCGAGAATCTCGCCGTCACGATCGACCAGGATCGCGCAATTATAGCGCCGGCCGTCCGGCGTCAGCTCGGCATAGCCGACATAGAATCCGACGCGCAGCGCACGCGCGCGGTCGAACAATTTTGCGACCGCCGGGTTCGGCATGCCGCGCTCGAAATACTGGTCGAGCGCCTCGCCTTCCAGCAGCCAGCGCGGGAAGAAGGTGGTGAAGGCAAGCTCCGGAAACACCACGAGGCTGGCGCCGCGGCCGGCGGCCTCCTCCAGCAATGCCAGCATCCGCGCCAGCGTATGCTCGCGCGAATCTGCTTTTTGCGTCGGCCCCATCTGGGCGGCGGCGGCGCGAAGGACACGAACCAAGATTGCCTCCAATCTGTGCGCAATGCTGCCTCAATGGGCGAATGAACCCATTGATGCAACGCGCAAATCCGCTGTCATTACGGAGAAGCGGGGCTGCAAAATCAATTCGTTCTGCTATGATCTTTTGGCCCTGAGTATAATCGGCAGTGATATGAACCTGCGCCAGCTCGAGATCCTGCGTGCCGTCATCCGCCACCGCACCACCGTCGCGGCAGCGGACGAGCTGGCGCTGTCGCAGCCCGCGGTCAGCAACGCGCTGAAGACGATGGAGGCGCAGGCGGGCTTTGCGCTGTTCGAGCGCGTCAACAACCGGCTGTTTCCGACCGCCGAAGCGATGGCGCTCTACAAGGAGAGCGAGGCGATCTTCGCGCTGCACGCCAAGCTCGAGAGCCGCGTGCGCGATCTGCGCGAGAACCGCTCCGGGCATCTTGCGATCGTCGCGACCCCGCCGCTCGCCTACAGCATCATCCCCTCCGCACTCTCGGGCTTTTTGCGCCGTCGCCCGGAGACGCGCGTGTTCTTCGACGTGCGGCGCTACGAGGGCATCATCGAGGGCGTGCTCAGCCGTGTCGCCGAGCTCGGCTTCGCGCTCGGACTGACACATCATCCCGGCATCGCGCATGAGGTCGTGCACACCGGCGAGATGGTCTGCGTGCTGCCGCCGCAGCATCCGCTCGCAGGCAAGCCCGTGATATCGGCCGCGGACCTGTCCGGCCTGCCCTTTATCGGGCTCGAGCGTGGCACGCGGCTCGGCGAAGCCGTGCGCGACAGTTTTGCCCGTGCTGGCGCGCCGTTCCAGCCCACCGTCGAAGTTCGCTACTGCAACACCGCCTGCGTGCTCGCGGCTGCCGGCGTCGGTGCCGCGGTGGTGGACCCGTTCTCGCCGCGGCAGAACGGCGCCAGCGGCCTCATCGTCCGGCCGTTCACGCCGACGACGCACGCGGTCGCCTACATGCTATGGTCGGAGGCCGAGCCGCTGTCGCGCCTTGCCAAGGCGTTCCTCAACGAAGTGCGCAAGGAAAGCGCGCTGCTGGAGCGCACAGCGCCACACCAGCAACATGGGGCAGAAAGCGACTGAGCTTTGCAACCCTTTGACCTTGTCCTTTTGACCTTTTGGGGGGCACATGGCACGCATCACCATCATCGAGACCGGGCAGGTCCCGCCAAAATATCGCGAGCAGCACGGCTCGTTCCCCGACATGTTCGAGCGCATGGTCCGCACCGAGGATCCGACCGCGACGGTCGAGGTCGTCAGCATCCCCAACGGCGATGCGCTTCCCGATCCCAGCAAGCTCGAAGCGGTGCTGATCACGGGTGCGGCCGCCGGCGTCTATGACGGGCTCGACTGGATTGCGCCGCTCGAGGACTTCGTCCGCAAGGCCTACACCAACAAGACGCCGATGGTCGGCGTCTGCTTCGGCCATCAGCTGATCGCACAGGCGCTCGGCGGCACCGTGCGCAAATCCGACAGGGGCTGGGGCATCGGCCGCCATGTCTACCAGGTTCTGCCGGAGAACGGCGTCGTCGACGGCGAGGTGGTCGCGATCGCCGCCTCGCATCAGGACCAGGTGATCGAGCCGCCAAGCGACGCGCTGACGATCCTCTCCTCCGAGTTCACCCCGCATGCCGGCCTGCTCTACGCCAATGGCGCAACGCTGACGGTACAGCCGCACCCGGAGTTCGATGTCGCGTTTGCGGGAGTTTGCTGCGACCTGCGCGACGGCAAGGCGCCGGAGGATGTCGTGGCCACGGCAAGGGCGTCGCTGGCGGAACCGATGGACAGCGCGAAGCTCGGTGGGGCGATCACGCGGTTTCTGGCGAAACGTTCCTAGCTACCGAGCTCGCGGCACGCTCCTCTTCCCTTCTCCCCTTGCGGGAGAAGGTGGCGCGAAGCGTCGGATGAGGGGTCTGTCTCAGCGCGTTCAAATAAGAGTTGGATTCGCGAAGAGAGACCCCTCACCCGGCTTCGCTTCGCGAAGCCCCGCCCTCCCCGCAAGGAGAGAGGGAGCACAGCGGAGCGCGCGGCGACACCCCGCCTCTATCCGACTTTCGCAAATTGACCGGAGCGAACTCCCGCCACAGCAAAGGTGCGTTCCCTCCCCCGTTGCGGGGCAGGGTTAGGGAAAGGGGTACCGCACGGGGACTCTCTCGATCAGAAGGCCGCTACGTGAGGCAGCACCCTCACGCCGGCTTCAGCGAGGCCAGCGCGTTCTCGAGCAGCGAACGTACGCGTGCGGCATCGCCGGATTTCACCACGGCCGGGTCGAGATAGAGCTCGAGCCCCGGCGCGCGCTCGGTGATAATCCCGCTTTTCTCGGCCGCAGAATCGTTCAACGCGTCGACCGAATAGGGAATCACCTCGCGGCTGATACCCTTCATGGTGATCGCCGGCAACGCGTGGGCGCGGACGATGTCGCTGACGAGGGCGAAGGTCTCGTAGCTCAGCACGATGCCACCGGGCTCGGCGATGGATTGCAGGCGCGCGGCCAGGTTCGCCTCCGCGCCGATGATGGTGTAGTCCATGCGGTCGCTGCTGCCGAAATTGCCGACATTGCAATAGCCGGAATTGATGCCCATGCGCGAGCGGAACGGCTGCTCGATGCCGGACGCGCGCCATTTCGCGTTGAGCTCGGCAAGGCGCTGCTGCATGCGCCAGGCCATCTGCAGACAGGCCTCCGCGTCGGCGCGGTCACCCTTGGTCTCGGGATCGCCGAAGAAGATCAGCATGGCATCGCCGATGAACTTGTCGACCGTGCCGCCATATTCGAGGGCGATCGCCGACATCTCGGTGAAATATTCGTTGAGCAGCTGCGTCAACTGCTCCGGCTGAAGCCGCTCCGCGGTCGCGGTGAAATTCTGGATGTCGGAGAAGAAGATGGTGAGCTTCTTGCGCTCGGTGTGGATGGTGACGTCCTTCTGGCCCGAGAAGATGCTCTTGTAGACCTGCGGCGGGATGTAGCGCGAGATCTTCATCGACAGCGAGGCCAGGAAGTCGTTGGCGGATTCCAGCTCCTTGTTCATGGTCTTGATGCGCCGAGCCTGACGGCGCTGCAGCGACAGGAACGACAGGCCGCTGCCGGCGGCGATCAGGAAATAGGCCAGCAGGAACTTGAACGAGAAGATGTTGGCGGCGATCGGCTGGGCGATGATCACCTCCTGGATGCCCCTGATGTCGCCGACCTTCCAGTCCTTCTTCGGGCTCTCGGGGTGGCTGTTGTGGCAGCTGACGCAGGCCGGGCCCATGGTGACGGGGGCAACTAGCCGGACCTTGTCGGAGAACAGCGAGGTCTCGGTCTCCACGATCTTCTGCTCGGGGTCCTTGCGCAGCGCATCGAGGGCGTCCCTCTCGAACTTGTCGAGCTGGTGCGGGGCGCGGTTCTGGAATGGGAAGTCCGAGACGAAGCGGTAGGTGATGTTCTCCTGCTGCGCGCCGATCACCCGGCCGAGCTCGAGTGACAGCGTCGCCGGGATCGGGATTGCGCCGGGAACGGATTCGTAATTGTGCACGACCCGGGTCGTGCCGTTGGGATTGGCCAGCACCCGCCCGACCACGTTGGTGGCGTAATAGCTGCGCACGCTCGTGATCACCGAATTGAGATCGGCGGCCTGCCGGCGCAGCGCGGTCTTGGAGAGCTCGGTCAGGTCCAGCCACACCGCGAGCGGCAAGGCAAGCAGCAGGAAGGCAATCCCGACACCGGTCAGGACACCGCTCTTGCGCTGTTCTTCGGAGATCTCTTGTTTCACCCTGTGGCTCCGTTGTGTGCGAATTTGCCGCAAATCACACGGATTTGCGGCACGGCCTGCGGCGGCACAGAGCCAATAAAAGCAGGCCCGCGCAACCCCATTTTATGGTGGTCGCGCCAGGCGCCTTTCCGTTTCATGACGAATGTTTAAGATCGGCATCAACCCGCGTTGATCATTCCGGAACCAGTGCCCATGACCGAGATCATCCGCATCAAGCGCTTCCATGCGCGCCCCGTGATCGTGCCGATGAACCTGCCGCTCCAGATCTCGACCGGGGCGGTCGCCAGAGCGCCGCTGGTGCTGATCGACTGCGAGACCGACCAGGGCGCGGTGGGCCATGCCTACCTGTTCTCGATCACCCCGTCGGCGTTGCGGCCGCTGACGGCGATGGTCACGGAAATGTCGGAGCTCGTCGCCGGCGACGAGCTGCTGCCGTTCGAGATCGAGCGCAAGCTGACCCAGCGCTTCACCCTGCTCGGCCTTGCCGGCCTGCAGCGGCTGGCGCAATCCGGCATCGACATGGCGGCCTGGGACGCGCTCGCCCGCACACGCGGCCT
>NZ_LWIG01000007.1:45681-147400 GCF_002068095.1 Bradyrhizobium sacchari
GGGCGCTGCCGTGGAGGAGGCGCACAAGCTGCTGGCCGAGGGTTTTCGCGCCGCCAAGATCCGTGTCGGCCGGCCCGATGCGCGGGAGGACCTCGCCGTGGTGCGCGCGGTGCGCAAGGCCGTCGGCGATGAGGTGACGCTGATGTGCGACTACAACCAGGCGCTCACGGTGACCGAAGCGATCCGCCGCGGCGAGATGCTCGACGACGAGGGCCTGAGCTGGATCGAGGAGCCGATCCGCCACGATGACTATGAGGGGTGTGCCCGCATCGCGGATGCGCTGCGTACACCGGTCCAGATCGGCGAGAACTTCGACAGCGCCTTTGCGATGCAGTCCGCACTGTCCGCGGAGGCCTGCGATTACGTGATGCCCGACGTGCAGCGGATCGGCGGCGTCACCGGCTGGCTGCGCGCCGCTGCGCTCGCGCACGCCGCCGGCATCGAGATGTCCACGCACCTGTTCTCGGAGGTCAGCGCGCATCTGCTCTGCGTGACGCCGACCGCGCACTGGGTGGAATATGTCGACTGGGCCGACGCGGTGCTGGCGAGCCGGCTGGAGATCAAGGACGGTTTTGCGCTGCCGAGCGAGGAGCCGGGCAACGGGATTGCGTGGGACGAGGCGGCGGTGAAGAAATATCTCGTCGGATAAGACTGACTAGGCCCGAACAGCGGCAATCATGTTCAGCTCGACCGGCGCCCCTCGCGGCAACTCGGCGACGCCGACGGACGTACGCGTGTGACGACCGCGATCGCCGAGGCGTTCGATCAGCCGGTCGGAGGCACCGTTCATGACTTGCGACTGCTGGGTAAATCCAGGTGCCCCTGCGACGTATCCCACGAGTTGCAGGACCTGGACGATCCTGTCCTCCCCGCCTGTGGCGTGGTTGATGGCGGCAATGCAGAGATCCGCGCAAAGGGCCGCAGCCTCTTGCGCGGCCGCGATGTCGACACCTGCACCGACCTTTCCCGCGTATAGCAGGTCTTCGCCGCGACGCGGGAGCTGACCACTGACATACGCAATTCCAGCATGGATGATCACCGGCAGATAGTTGCCGCCGGGCTTGTTCACACTGCTCATCTCGCCAACCTGCCTTTTCCTCACGTCCGGTGAAGCGACACCTGTCGCCGAACGCCCACAATCCGGGTCTCACCACGCCCGTTCGCCGTGATGGATAGCTGGACAATGGCAGGCAGGACGGCACGGATCAAGGTTGCGAACCTTTTTGCATGCCTGAAAGCGATCCTGGCCCGACGCCACTCGCCTGCACGCATTGCGCAGCCGCGGCGAGCACGATAACGATCCCCCATGACCACATGGCGGCCTCACCCCCACATCCGCGTCGTCGCGATCGGCCTGCACTGGCGGGACGGGCGGCTGCTGGCGGCCGAGGTGCGCGACGATGCGGGACGGCTCAAGGGCGTGCGTCCGCTCGGCGGCGCGATCGAGTTCGGCGAGAGCTGGCGGGCCGCGCTGATGCGCGAATTCGACGAAGAGCTCGGCATCGCCGTCACGATCACGGGCGAACCGCAGATCATGGAGAACATTTTTGTGCACGAGGGATCGACCGGGCACGAGGTGATGTTCATCGCCGAGGTCGGGTTTCCCGAGGCTGCGTTCCGCGATCAGGATCGGATCGACTTCAGGGAGGACAACGGGGCGGAGATCGTCGCACGCTGGTTCGACCTTGCCGATCTCGATGTGGATGGCGGGCCAAGCCTCTATCCGACCGGATTGAAGGACTTGCTGCTGGGGAGCAGACCCTCAACTCCGTCATCCTGAGGTGCGAGGCATGGGACCCAGCGCGTCCCATGGGGAGCCTCGAAGGATGAGCGGCCTTGATGCAGTCGGGCCGTCGCCCTTCGAGGGCCGCTGAAGAAGCGGCCACCTCAGGGTGACGGTTATGGATTTGAGCGAAGCGCTCAAAGATTCTGGATTGCTTCCCTACGCTCGCAATGACGGAGTGTACAGCGTCGCTTGACCGGCGGCTGCTACCACACCTCCGCGCCCGGAATCTTCTTCCGCACGGCCATGCGCTGGATCCAGATGCAGCGGCGGACGGATCTGCTGGAGCGGCCGACGGCGGAGATCCCCTCGCCGGCTTGAAGCAGCGGCGCGATGGTCTGGCGCAGCTCACGACAGCGCTGGAGCTCGGCCTGCCAGTCGATCATCGCGGCGTCGGCGCGCGACGCGATCAGCACCAGCATCGTCACGGCAAGACAGCTCGCCTGCATCGTTGCCCTCACTGTGCTCCGCCTCCATCGCGCCGGTAGCGGAAGTCGCAATGAGACGCGCCCTGCATGATGGTCTGCGTGCGTGTGAGCCTGACGTCGGGGCCGAACCCGTCCGCGGTCGCGAAGTCCGCGGTGCAGACCAGCAGGAAGCCGAGCTCGGGCTCGCCGAGCGCCTTGTAGAACTCGGCATAGGCGCAGCGCGTCACATCGAATGCGAAGGCGTCCGCCGTCTGTTCGATCACGTCATAGGCGAGTGCATCGTCGCGGGCATAGGTCCTGAACGCCGACGAGACGGCCTTGCCGAGATCGCGCTCCTTCTTGGCGTTCCAGAACTCCTCACCGAAGCCGCGATAGAGATCGCCGAGCGCCTTGCGCACCAGCGCGTTGGCACGGGCCTCGCCGAGCTCGGCCTGGAGCGCCTTGACCAGCGGCACCAGCACCTGGGCCTGGATCTTTGCCTGTTCGATGACGGATACGCTCATGGGCAGGCTCACGTCTGGGATGGGATCGTAACCGGGATGGAGCGTAACATGCCCCCGGGACTCTGCCCGAGAGGATTCACTTCGCACCTGCCCGACCCTCCGACGTTACGGCAGATTGTCGCGCAGAAAAATGTCGATGCGGATGCGCTCCTGGTCGGGGCTGATGGGCTCGCCCGAGCAGTGCGCAAGCAGGACGCGTGCCGCGGAACGCGCTTCGTGGCCGGGATCCTGGTTGATGATCGCATCGAGCGTGCCGCGGACCAGGGAGCGGCGCGTGTGCTGGGTCAGTTCATGGGTGATCCAGACCACCTCGCGGGCGCGGCCCGAGGCCTCGAGCGCATCGGCGATGCCGCGGTTCCCGGCCCCGCAGCAATAGATGCCGCGCAGATCGGCATGGCGCGCGAGCAGCGCGGCCGTGAGCTCCCGCGTACGGTCGCTGTCGTCGCGGCCCTCGAGGACCGGCAGCGCGCGCAGCTTCGGATACTCGCTGGAGAGAATCTGGTGGAAGCCGAACTGCCGCTCGGTGTGGTCGCGCAGCGACAAGGATCCCGCGATCACCGCAACCGTCCCCGCGCCGCCGGCGAGGAAACGTCCCATCAGCGTTGCCGCGGTCCGGCCCGCGGCCGGATTGTCTATTCCGACGTAATGGAGGCGGCGCGCGCTCGGCGCGTCCGACACGAGCGTCACCACGGCGACCCCGCGCGATGCGAGCTCGTCGATCGCGGCGCGTACCCTGGGATGATCGAGCGCGATGACGGCCACCCCCTGATAGGCCGGCGACAGCGTCTCCAGCGCGCCGGCGAGCACGTCCGGGTCGAACACGTCGACATGGAGGATGTCGATGAAGCCGCGCTGGCCGGCGAGCCACTCCGCGGTGCGCTGGACCTGCTCGGTCAGGTTGGTCATGAAGCTGTTGCTGCCGCTCGGCAGCACGAAGGCGAAGCGAAAACTCTGCCCGCGCGCGAGCCGCGCCGCCGCGACGTCGGCGCGATAACCGAGTTTCGCCACCGCAGCCTCGACACGCGCGACGGTCTTGGCGCGCACGCCCTCGCGGCGGTTGACGACGCGGTCGACGGTCGCCAGCGACACGCCGGCCGCGCGCGCGACGTCCTCGAGCGTGGCGCGAACGATCGGCTGGGCCGCGCCGGTCGTCATTCGCGCGCCGCCCACAGCATGCCACGGGTCATCAGCGTCCGGATCTCCGGCACGTCGAGCTCGTAGGCGCGGTGGCCGAGCGAGGAATAGAACACCCTGCCCTCGCCGTAGCGCTTCTTCCACACCACGGGCATCACCACGCCCTCGATCCAGGGCGCGTGCTCTCCAGTGAAGGTCGTCGTCGCCAACACCTCGTTGGCGGGGTCGACATGCATGTAATATTGCTCGGAACGATGCTCGAAACTCTTCAGACCCTTCATGATGGGGTCATCAGGCTTCGTCAAGTCGACCTTGTAGTCGATGATGTTGCCGGGATGGGCGACCCACTGCCCGCCGCACAGGAACTGGTAGTCGACCGAATCGCGGAACGCATCGCACATCCCGCCATGGTGACCGGCAAGCCCGACCCCGCTGCGCACCGCCGCGCAGAGATTGAGCGCCTCCGCCTTCTCGATCTTCGACATGGTGTAGATCGGGATGATCAGCGACAGATCGTGGATCGCGGGATCGGCGAACGCCGCCGTCGTGGTTTCGATCCGCACCTCGAAGCCCTCGGCCTTGAGCCAGCCGCGGATCATCGACGCACAAAGATCGGGATCATGTCCCGGCCAGCCGCCCCAAACAATCATTGCCTTGCGCATGTCTCTGTCCTCAGTCGATCTGTCCGGTCTCGCGTCCGGCCGGCAACATCGCCGGCCGCTCGACGCGGCTCTCGATCTTGACCCGCCGCCCTTCGTCGGCGGAGGTCTGGAACGCCTCCATCACCTCCAGCACGTGGAAGGCAAGCGCGCCGCTGGCGCGGTGCGGCCGGTTGCCCAGTATCGCGGAGGCCATGTCGGCGACGCCAATGGAGCGGAATTCGCCCTCGACGTGATTGTGCGTGAGCGGCACCGTTTCCCATTCACCGCCGGTCTTCGCCACCTGCACCTCGCCGCCGAAGCGGTTCGGATCCGGCACCAGCATGCTGCCCTTGTCGCCATAGATCTCGATCGGCGCGTGCCGGTGCTTCGGGACATCGAAGCTCATCGCAATCGAAACCACCGCGCCGCTTTCGAATTCGAGCGTACCCGAGACGTGGGTGTCGACCTCGACCGGGATCAGCGCGCCATTCATCGGCTGGCTGGTGACGACGCGCTCGGATCGCGGACGGGCGGTCGAGCCCATCACGCTGGCGACGGGACCGAGCAACTGCACGAGATCGGTGATGTAATACGGGCCCATGTCCAGCATCGGCCCGCCGCCGCGCAGATAATAGAAACCCGGCGCCGGATGCCAGCGCTCGTGCCCGGGGCAGCCGAAGAAGGCGCTGCCCGCCACCGGCGTGCCGATCGCGCCGTCGTCGATCAGCTTGCGCGCGGTCTGGTGGCCGCCGCCGAGAAACGTGTCGGGCGCGGAGCCGACGCGCAGATTTTTCTGCGCGGCGAGATCCATGACCTTGCGCGCCTCCGCGACATTGATGCCGAGCGGCTTCTCGGAATGGACGTGCTTGCCGGCGTTCAGCACCGCGAGGCTGACGTCGGTGTGGGCGAGCGGCACCGTGAGGTTGACGACGATCTCGACGTCGTCGCGCTTCAGCAATTGATCGACCCGCATCGCCGGAAGCCCGAAGGCGGCACCCTGGCGCTCCGCGGCCTCGCTGCGCATGTCGGCGAGCGCCTTGATCTCGAGGACCGGGAAGCGCTGGGCCGCCTTCAGATAGGCGGTACTAATGTTGCCGCAGCCGACGATTCCGATGCCTATTTTTCTCATTATGGTCTCCGTGGGATGCCGTTCAACCCTTGACCGCGCCCGCGGTCAGGCCGGCGACGATGTGCTTCTGCGCCAGAAGGAAGAGAATGACCGTCGGCAGGATGGTCAGCGTGATGAAGGCGAGGATCAGGTGCCATTCGGAGGAATACTCCCCCTGATAGACCATGATGCCGAGCGGCCAGGGATACAGCGCATCGGTGTTGAGCATTACCAGCGGCAACAGATAGGCGTTCCAGCTGTTGACGAAGGTGATCGTGCCGACGGTCGCCAGGATCGGCCTCGACAAGGGCAACGTCACGTAGCGGAAGAATTTGATGTAGCTGCAGCCGTCCACCAGCGCGGCCTCCAGCAGCTCGTAGGGGATGTCCTTGAAGAAACGGCGCAGCAGCAGCACGCTCATGGCGAGGCTGAAGGCCACCTGCGGCAGCGCAACGCCGAAATAGGTATCGAGCAGCCCGAGATCGCGCACCTTGATGAAGAGCGGCAGCACCGCGGTGGCGGCGGGGAACAGCAGGCCGAGCGTCAGATAGCTCAGCAGCATCGAGCTGCCGTAGAACCTGACATGGGCAAAGGCGAAGGCCGCCATCGAGGCCACGATCAGGGTCAACGTCACCGCGAGCGCCGAGATGATCAGCGAGTTGCGGAGCAGCTGCCAGTAGCGCGCGGAGAACAGGATGTCCGCATAGTTCTGCCACTCCCAGTGCTGCGGCAGGCCGAACGGATTGACGCGCAGTTCGCCGAGCGATTTGAAGCCGCCGAGCACGGTCGCGAGCAGAGGCACCAGCACGAACACGGCGATGGTGGCAAGGAACAGCGCCTTGAACAGGGCCGCAGGATCGAACGGCGCGCGGGTGGTGCCGGTCCTACTCATCGCGCATGAACCATCGCTTGTAGGTGAAGGCAAAAGTCACGCAGATCACGAACAGAATGACGCCGATGGCACTGCCATAGCCAACCCGCATCCGGGAGATGCCGTTGTTGTAGAGGAAGCTCACCATCGTGTTGGAGGAATCCGCAGGCCCCCCGCGCGTCAGCGGCATGACGAGATCGAACAGCTGCAGCGAGCCGATGATGGCGAAGAACACCGAGAGCCGGATGGTCGGATAGAGCAAGGGGATGACGACGTGGCGCAGGGTCTGCGTCCGCGTAGCGCCGTCGATGCACGCGGCTTCGACGAGGCTCTTGTCGAGGCCCTGGAGCGCCGCGATGAATAGCATCATGTGGAAGCCGAAATATTTCCAGACGATCACGATCAGCACCGCCAGCATCGCGGTGTCGGTCGAGGCGAGCAAATGGGGCGGCTCGGCCCCGAAGGTGCGCCAGATCGAGGCGACGAGGCCGTAATCGCCGTCATAGACGAAGCTGAAGATCAGCCCGGTTGCGATCTCGGCCAGGATATAGGGCATGAAGAACAGCATGCGCAGCGCCACCGCACCGCGAAAACGCTCGGCGAGCATCAAGGCGAGAGCGAGCGCAAGCGGCAGCTGGATCGCCAGCGAGACCGCGATGATCAGGCCGTTGTTGCGCAAGGCGAGCCAGAACGCGCGCGT
This sequence comes from Bradyrhizobium sacchari, assembly GCF_002068095.1. Classification (GTDB taxonomy): domain Bacteria; phylum Pseudomonadota; class Alphaproteobacteria; order Rhizobiales; family Xanthobacteraceae; genus Bradyrhizobium; species Bradyrhizobium sacchari. Next base: position 52,850 of record NZ_LWIG01000007.1, read on the forward strand.
TTCCAGCACGAAACGGTAATTGTCGAGGCCAATCCAGTTGGTCGGCCTGCCGAACCCGTTCCAGTTGAAGGCCGAGTACCAGGCGGCTTCGCCGATCGGCAGCACCACGAACAGCGTGAACAGCAGCAGTGCCGGCGGCAGGAACAGGATCAGGACCGTGAAGCGGCCGTCCCAGCGCGGGCCGCGGACCGCGATCGGCGCGAACGGTGCCTCTGCAACGCCGATCGCCGGCGAACTCGCGATCCGCCGGGCCACCGTCAATTGCCCTGCTTCCAGGCCGCCTCGATCGCTTTCGCGGCATCCTGCGGGCTCATGCTGCCGCCGGCGATCTCGGCGGTGACGTCGTTGACGACGCGGCCGACGGAGGGACCAAGGCTCTGGTCATAGAAGTTCTGGTGATAGTTCGACTTCGCCAGATTGGCCGCGATCAGCTTCATGAAGGAATTGTTGAGGCCGGCATCCGCGCCGTGCACCACCGGAATGATGAAGTTGCCGGCGGCAAGCCGCGTCTGCACGTCCTTGGAGACGAAGTATTTCAGGAAGTCGACCGCCTCCTTCGGCGAGCCCTTGGTGATCAGCCAGCCGGTGATGCCGCCGAGCGTATCGCTCGGCGCGCCCTTGCCGCCGGATACGACCGGGAAATCGAACCAGCAAATCTTGTCCTCGGAGAGGCCCGTCTTGTCGGCGGCGAGCGCGCGCTGCAGGTGATAGACGGTGCTGATGGCGAGCGTCATCGCCGCCTTGCCGTCGCCGAAATAGCCGACCGCCTGCGGATTCTTGAAACCGAGGAAACCGTTCTGGAACGGCTGCAGATCGACCAGCTGCTTGAACAGCTCGCCCGATTTCTGGAAGGTCTCGCCGGCGAAGCCGCCATTCTCGCCGCGCAGCGCCGCGTCGAACGCCGGCTTGCCGCCGATGCGCACCGCAAGATGCGTCCAGTAGAAGTGCAGCGGCCATTTGTCGGCACCGCCGACCACGATCGGCGTCACGCCCGCAGCCTTGAGTGTCTTCACGGCCGCGAGCAGGTCATCCCAGCTCTTGATGGCGCCGGGATCGACCTTCGCTTTCGCCATCAGTTCCTTGTTGCAGAGGAAGCCGACCTGCGACAGCGCGGTCGGCAAACCATAGACGCGACCGCCACTCGTGAAGGCGGCGAGCGCCGCCGGCGTGAGGCTGTCGCTGTAACCCTTGACGGAATCGGTGATGTCGTCGAGGACGCCGGCCTCGATCTGCGTCTTCAACACGCCGCCGGCCCAGCTGTAGATGATGTTCGGCCGATCCTTGGATTGCAGGATGGTCGGCAGCTTGGCCTTGTAGGCCTCGTTCTCGAGAAATTGCATCTCGACCTTGACGCCCGGATGCGACGCCTCGTAGCTGCGCGCGACCTCCTCCCAGATCTTCACCTGGGCCGGGTTGGCCTCGATGTGGAGCCATTTCACTGTTGTATCGGCTGCGGCCACATTGGCCCCGAGCAGGCATGCGGCAGCGGCGAGTCCCAGCTTCCCGAGCAGCCTCATCACAGTCCTCCCAGCGGTTCTTCTATTCTTTGGCTGCAATCCTGCCTTCAATTTTTGAGGTACGCAACTAAAATTCTGATCTATGAACCTCACGACTGGAATGACTAAGGTTTACGTGGGAAACGGGCGGCGCTTCGCACTGTCCGCAAGCAAGTCGAGAGGTGTTCATGGCCGCCATTTATTCTGACCTCGCCGGCAGGGTCGTTCTCGTCACCGGTGGCGCATCGGGGATTGGCGCTGCGATCGTGCGGCGCTTCGCGCAGCAGAAGTGCAAGGTCGTGTTCTTCGACATCAAGGCCGATGAAGGCCAGCGTCTTGCACTCGAATTGTCCGATCAAGGGCTGGATGCGCATTTCCAGCGCGTTGACCTCACCGATATCGCTGCGCTACGCGCCGGCGTCGCCAATGCGCGCAACGCGCATGGGCCGATCAACATCCTCGTCAACAATGCCGCACATGACGAACGGCACAAGACCGAGGAGATGACGCCGGAATACTGGGATGACCGCATCGCGGTGAACCTGAAGCATCAGTTCTTTGCCGCGCAAGCCGTATTGCCGGACATGAAGGCGGCGAATGGCGGCGCAATCATCAATTTCGGCTCGGTGTCGTGGATGGCCGGACAAGGGGGCATGGCCGCCTATACTGCCAGCAAATCCGGCGTCGTCGGTCTCACGCGGTCTCTGGCGCGCGATTACGGCCCATTCAATATCCGCGTCAACGCGATAGCACCGGGCTGGATCATGACTGAACGCCAGCTCGAGAAATGGATGACGCCGCAGGGAGAGGCCGAGCTGATGCAGCGGCAGTGCCTGAAGCGCAGGCTCGTCCCCGACGAGGTCGCGAAATTCACCGTCTTCCTCGCCTCCGACGAGGCCTCCGCCTGCACCGCTCAACACTACGTCGTCGATGGCGGCTGGGTGTGACACGCTTTGAGCATGGTCGAAGCAACCGGACGCGGGAGCTACCGAAGTCATCCCGTTGCATTTGATCTTTCGCCTGCTGCACCGCGAAACCATCTGCGGCGCAACATTCAAAATGAGACTGCCCGTCAAGCCGGACGAGGCGTCCACGCAGGCACCGCATTCGACTTCGGCTAGCCTCCCTCCAAAAGCCGCGGGCCGCTCGATAGCCACGGGCGCCGCGCCGGTTTGGCGCGGCAACAGATCGACGACACAGGGAGGAGCACAATGTCGAAATGCAGTGTTGGACTGCTCGCGCTGAGCAGCCTGTTTCTTTCGGGCGCGGCGATTGCCCAGGAAAAGATCAAGGTGGGCGTTACCGCGACTCTCGAAGGGACCTACACGGTGCTCGGCGAGGACGGCATGCGCGGCCACCAGACGGCACTCAACGTGCTGGGCAAGAAGATCGGCGACAAGGAACTCGAATTCATCGTCGCCTCGACCGACGCGACGCCGGACTCTGCGGTGCGCGCGGTCCGCAAGCTGATCGAGCAGGACAAGGTGCAGATCCTGCTGTCGCCGCTCTCCGGCGACGAGGGCATCGCGGTGAAAAACTTCGCCAAGACCCATCCCGAGCTGACCTTCATCAACGCGGCATCTGGTGCGCAGGAAACCACCTATGTCGATCCCGCCCCGAACTTCTTCCGCTACAACATGGACGGCGCGCAGTGGCAGGTCGGCCTCGGCAAATACGCCTATGACGAGAAGAAGTATCGCAAGATCGCGACCGTCGGCGAGGACTATTCCTTCATCTACACCCAGGTATTCGGGCTCGTGCTCGAGTTCTGCGGCATGGGCGGACAGGTCACCAACCGGCAATGGGTGCCGCTCGGCACCAAGGACTTCGCCTCCGTCATCGCGGCCCTCCCCGACGACGTCGATGCGATCTATCTCGGGCTTGGCGGCGCCGATGCCGTCAACTTCCTGAACCAGTATCAACAGGCCGGCGGCAAGGCGCATCTGATGGGCGGTTCCATCATGATCGACCAGACCATCCTGTCGTCGAAGGGGAATGCCAAGAATGCCCTCGTCGGCACCATCGCGGCGAGCGGTCAGGCCGACACCTGGGAGGATCCAGGCTGGCAGAAGTTCGTAAAGGCCTATCAGGACGCCTTCCCTCCCAACAAGCGCTTCCCGAGCCCGTCGCTGCTGGCCACCAACTATTATGGTTCGACCATGGCGCTGATCCTGGCGCTGCGTGAGGTCAACGGCGATCTCAGCGACAACCAGTCGAAGTTCAAGGCTGCGCTGGCGAAGATCGAGATCGATGCGCCGAACGGCAAGATCAAGCTCGACTCCAACCGCCAGGCGATCGGCACCAACTTCGTCACCGAAGTCGTCGATGACGGCAAGGGCGCGCTGTTCAGCAAGGTCGTGAAGGTGATCCCGAACGTGAACCAGACGCTCGGCTATGATCCGGCCGTGTTCTCGAAGATCGGGCTGCCGAGCCGCACCGTGCCGGAATGTAAGAAGTACTGACGCATCACATCGGCAGCACGCAACCGGGGAGCGACTCGCTGACGCGGGTGCTCTCCGCTCTTGCAATCTCGGCGGCGTTGTTGAACGCTGGCTGAAAAGAAGAACATTCGGGAGGGGAAGGCATGAGCCGTGCGCTCGCCGTCTTCCACGGCCGGTTCGGCCGGGCGACGGTTTATCAGTTGAACCGCCCTTTCAATATCCACGCCCATCGTGAAGGTCATCTGATCTTCCATGTCGGCGGCATGCCCGCATGCATTGATGTGTCCGACGGCCATTACGATCTGAACGAGTCTTCCGTCGTCGCCGTCAATCCGTGGGAGCCACACAACTTCCTGCCGACCGATCTGGACGGCGGCGCCATCTTCTTCGTGCTTTACGTCAATGCCGAATGGTTTACGCCCGACGCTCCGGGCACCGAGCGCATGCGTTTCGGCCGCACCCAGTTCAGGCGCACGCCCGCACTCGACAAGCACATCAGACGGACCGCCGCACTCGTGTGCGGCGCACCATCGCTCTCCAGTCTCGATTCCGAGCTGAGGCGGCTGATCGACATCTGCTACGACGAAAGCTGGCAGCAGGCCGAGATCGCGCGCGATCCGCGCGCGAACGGTTCCGTCACTGATTTTCGCGTGCGCAAATGCATCAAGATGATGTCGGAGAGTCCCGGCGCCGAGATCGAGCTCGATATGATCGCGCGAGAATCCGGCCTGTCGCGGCCGCACTTCTACCGGCTGTTCCGTGTCCAGACCGGTGTTACGCCAAACCTCTATCTCAACACGCTGATCATGGAACAGGCACTCGAGGCGCTGGTGGCGAGCGAAACGCCGATCGCCGACATCGGCTTCGATCTCGGCTTCTCCTCGCAGAGCGGCTTCACCCGCTTCTTTGCCGCCAATGTCGGGATGGCCCCCACCGATTATCGTCGCGCAGCCAAGGTTTTGCGCGCCTGATCTCGGGGCCACGAAAAGATACTCACGATCAAACGTCGCCCTCGCCGCCCGACTAGGATATCGGCAACGCGGTCCCGAAAAGAGGATCGCCTGGTCCGGGAGGACGCACGTCGATGGCAGGGCTCGCAGCCGGCAACGGCTTGCATGCCCCCTCGCCCCGCTTGCGGGGTGAGGGCTGGGGTGCACCCGCGCCTTCAGGGCGATCCCTCCGCGCATGCGTGAGGGCAATCGCAGATGATCTCTTGAAACGGCCTGAGCAAACGCCTCATCCTTCGAGACGACCGCTCCGCGGTCTCCTCAGGACGAAGCTAATCGGCATCGCCCCCGTTGAAACGGCCGCCGCATACTCCGGCCTCATCCTGAGGAGCCCGCCAAAGCGGGCGTCTCGAAGGATAGGCCGCGGAGAACCCACTCCCCGTATGCGCTTGCCCTGCCGCAAGCGAGGCGAGGCGAGACCATGAGCCGCTTTGTCGAACGCCATCCCGCCTGGGCGCTGATTGCGATCATTGCCATTGCCGTCGTGCTGTGGCTGATCTTCGCAGTTTGGCCGCCGGGTCTCGAAGAGGCGATCGGCCGCAAGCGCGTCTTCCTCAACGCCGTCTTCAACGGCATCACGCTCGGCGGCCTCTACTTCCTCGTCGCCAGTGGATTCACGCTAATCTTCGGCCTGATGCGCAATGTCAACCTCGCGCACGGCTCGCTCTATCTGTTCGGCGGCTATGTCGGCTACGCCATCAGCACGGCGACCGGCTCATGGCTACTCAGCTTCATCGTCGCATTCATCCTGACGGCGCTCGTCGGCGTGCTGCTTCAGGTGATCGTGTTCCGGCGCATGGAAGGCCAGGATCTCAGGCAGACCATGGTGACGATCGGACTGTCGATCGTGTTTGCCGATCTCATGCTGTGGGCCTGCGGCGGCGATTTCTACCAGATCCAGACCCCGAGCTGGTTGATCGGGCCCGTCGATCTGCCGCTGATCACGGCGGTGAAGTCCTCAGGGGAGCCGGTCTATCTCCGATATCCGATGGTGCGGCTCGTGATCTTCGCAGCGTCCGTCGTGATCGGCGTCGCGATGTGGCTCGCGCTGAACCGCACACGGATCGGCATGATCATCCGCGCCGGCGTCGACGACCGCGACATCCTCGCCGCAACCGGGGTGCGCATTCAGCTCGTCTTCGTACTCGTGTTCGCCTTCGGCGCGGGGCTTGCGGGCATTGCCGGCGTCGTCGGCGGCACCTTCCAGTCATTGTCGCCGGGCGAGGACATCCGCTTCCTGCTCGCCTCGCTCGTCGTCGTGATTGTGGGCGGCATGGGCTCGATCCCCGGTGCGGCGCTCGGCGCGCTGATCATCGGCCTCGCCGAGCAACTCGGCTCGGTCTACATCCCGACCTATGCCATCGTGGTGACCTTCCTGATCATGGTGCTGGTGCTGACGATCCGGCCGCAGGGCCTGCTGGCGAGGCGCTGAGATGTCGCTCGCACACGAGGTCCCCATCCCCGTTCGTCCCGCTGCAGGAGCACAGCGCCCCGCGCGGACATGGCCGGAGATCAACAACCCCGCCGCCTGGATCGTCGCGGCCGTTCTCCTGATCATGCCGCTGATCGCCAACGGCTTCTTCCTGATCGAGATCTTCGCGACCACGCTGATCCTCGGCATCATGGCGCTGAGCCTGATGTTCCTCGCCGGCTATGGCGGCATGGTCAGCCTGATGCAGCTCACCATCGCGGGCTTCTCGGCCTACATGGTCGCCGTGTTCGGCGTCAGCGGCAACGCCAATATCAGCCTGGGCTGGCCGTGGTGGCTTGCGGTTCCTATGGCGCTGGCGCTGGCGACCGCCTTCGGCACGCTCGGCGGCGCACTCGCGGTGCGCACCGAAGGCATCTACACCATCATGATCACGCTCGCGATCGGCGCTGCGTTCTACTATTTCACCAACCAGAACTGGGCGATCTTCAACGGCCATACCGGCATCAACACCGTGGCCACGCCGCACTTCTGGGGCGTCAACTGGCGCGCCGACATTCCCTTCTATTATGTCGTGCTCGCGGTCGCCGCACTCTGCTACGTCGCGGTCGAGTATCTCTCGCGCGCGCCCTTCGGCCTTGCGCTTCAGGGCGTACGCGACAATCCGCGGCGCATGGCCGCGCTCGGCTTCAACGTCAACGCCCATCGTGTCGCGGCCTATGCTTTCGCGTCCTTCGTGGCCGCACTCGCCGGCGTCCTCCAGGTCTGGAACTACCGCCAGATCTCGCCGGGCTCGGTCAGCGTCAGCGCCTGCATCGACGTGCTGATCATTGCCGTCGTCGGGGGCATCACCCGCCCGATCGGCCCGTTCATCGGCGCGCTGATCTTCGTGCTTCTGCGCACCTTCGCGCTCGACTTCCTGGTTCGAATCGGACTCGACGGCAATCGTTTCCGCCTGCTGATCGGCCTCGGCTTCCTCGCCATCGTGTTCTGGTCCTCGGACGGCGTCGTCGGCCTGTGGCAGCGCTGGCGCCAGCATCAACGCCGCGAGGCCGAGCGCTCCGGCGGAGGGCGCCGCCGTGGATAGCGTCGCCCAGCGCCTCTCCGCAGTCGGCGCCAGCGCCGCGCTCGAGCTGCGCGGCGTGACGAGGCTGTTCGGCGCGCTCGCCGCGCTGACTGACGTCACCATCACGGTTCGTCCGGGCGAGCGGCGCGCCGTGCTCGGCTCCAACGGCGCCGGCAAGACCACGCTGTTCAACTGCATCACCGGCGACTTCCCGCCCTCCTCCGGCACCATCCGTTTCTTCGGCGAGGACGTCACCCACTTCCCGCCCTACGAACGCATCCGCCGCGGACTACGCCGGACCTATCAAATCTCGGCGCTGTTTCCGGGCCTGACCGTGCAGGACAACGTCTACCTCGCCTGCCGCGGCGTCTCGCGCGGCCGCTTCTCGTTCCTGCGTCCGGGACAGAACGATGCCCTGATGCATGCGGCCGACAACCTCGTCCAGGCCGTGCATCTGTCCGCCGTGAAGGACCAGCGCGTAGCCGAGCTCGCACATGGTCAGCAGCGCCAGCTCGAGATCGCGCTCGCGCTCGCCGGCGCCCCACGCTTCATCCTGTTCGACGAGCCGGCCGCAGGCCTGTCGCCGACCGAGCGGGCCGAGCTGATCGAGATCCTGACCTCGCTGCCCGCGCATATCGGCTACATCATCATCGAGCACGACATGGACGTGGCGCTGCGTGTCGTCGAGAGCGTCACGATGATGCACAACGGGCGTGTGTTCAAGGAAGGCCTGCCGCAGGAAATCCAGTCCGATCCCGAGGTGCAGGAACTCTATCTCGGAGGCGGCCATGAATGAGGTCCGCCGCCCATCCGCGGCGCTCGAGGTCCGCGGCCTCGATGTCTATTACGGCCACTCCCATGCGCTGCAAGGCGTCGATCTCACGCTGGAGAGCGGCGTGTTCTCCGTCGTCGGCCGCAACGGCATGGGCAAGACCACGCTGTGCAAGGCGATCATGGGGCTGGTCGGCGTGAGCGGCGGATCGATCCGCGTTCGCGGCGAGGACGTCACGCGGCGGCCGCCGGCCCAGATCGCCCGGCTCGGCGTCGGCTATGTGCCGCAGGGACGGCGCCTCTGGCGCTCGCTCAGCGTCGACGAGCATCTGCGGCTTGCCGGCGGAATGCGCGCCGGCGCCTGGACCGTCGAGCGTATCTACGACACCTTCCCGCGGCTCGCCGAACGCAAGGATCATGGCGGCGGCCAGCTTTCGGGCGGCGAGCAGCAGATGCTGGCGATCTCGCGCGCGCTGCTCACCAATCCGCATCTTCTGATCATGGACGAGCCGACCGAGGGACTCGCACCCGTCATCGTCGCGCAGGTCGAGGAGATGCTGTTGCGCCTCGGCGAGGACGGCGACATGTCCGTGCTCGTGATCGAGCAGAACATCGGGGTGGCCACCGCGGTCTCGCGCAACGTCGCGATCATGGTCAACGGCCGCGTCAACCGCATCATCGACTCCGCGCGCCTTGCCGCCGACCGCGAGCTGCAGCAGCGCCTGCTCGGGGTCGGGCTTCACGCCGAGCTCGAAGGCGATAGCGACATATCCGAGACCGCTGCCGGCGCGAAGCCGGCGCCGGTGCCGCGCCCGGGCGGACCCGTCCGGATCTACATTTCCAACCCGACAGCCCCGACGCGATGGTCGCAGCCGGTGCCGATCGCCCGCATCGAGGCCGCGGCCCGCACGCGCTCCACAGACGTCACGCGGCTGGAAGAGACGACGCAGCGCAGGCGCCAGCCGGTGGCGGCGCAGACCGCCGGTCCTCCCGCTGTCCTGGTCGTCGGCACGCTCGACACCAAGGCCATCGAGCTGCGCTTCATCCGCGACATCATCGCGGCAACCGGCCTGCGCACGCGTCTGGTCGACGTTTCAACCAGTGGCAAGCATTCCAGCTGCGATGTCTCCGCGCAGGAGATCGCGCTGAATCACGGCCGCGGCGGATCCGCCGTGTTCGGCGCCGACCGCGGTGCCGCCGTGACCGCGATGGCCGACGCCTTCGCCAATTGGCTGCGGCGCCAGGGCAATGTTGCCGGCGTGATCTCGGCCGGCGGCTCGGGCGCAGCGTCGCTGGTTGCCCCGGGCATGCGCAGCCTTCCCGTCGGCGTGCCCAAGCTGATCATCTCATCCGTTGCCTCCGGCGACGTCGGCTCCTATGTCGGCCCCGCCGACATCACGATGATGTACTCGGTCACCGATGTGCAGGGGCTGAACTCGATCTCGCGTGCGGTGCTCGCCAATGGCGCCCATGCGCTCGCCGGCATGGTCAAGGCGCGCCTCGACGAACGCGCGGCAACGGCCCGCGATGCCGACGGCCTGCCTGCAATCGGCATCACCATGTTCGGCGTCACAACGCCCGCGGTGCAGAAGATCGCGGCCGCGCTGCGCGACGATTTCGAATGCCTGGTCTTCCACGCCACCGGCGTCGGCGGCCGTTCCATGGAAAAGCTCGTGGAGTCCGGCCAGCTCGCCGGCGTCATCGACCTCACCACGACCGAGGTGTGCGACCTGCTGATGGGCGGCGTGTTCCCGGCGACGGAGGATCGCCTTGGCGCGATCATCCGCAGCCGGCTGCCCTATGTCGGCTCGGTCGGTGCGCTCGACATGGTCAATTTCGGCGCGCCCGACACCATCCCGGAACGCTATCGCGGCCGCAAATTCCACGTCCACAACCCGCAGGTGACGTTGATGCGGACGACGACTGAGGAGAACGAGCGCATGGGGCGCTGGATCGCCGAGCGGCTCAACCGGATGGACGGCCCTGTGCGGTTCTTCCTGCCCGAGGGCGGCGTCTCCGCGCTCGATGCGCGCGGCCAGCCGTTCTGGGACCCGGACGCTGATGCGGCGCTGTTCCGAGCGCTGGAGCGCAACGTGCGACAGACCGGCAACCGCCAGCTCATTCGCACACCCAAGAACATCAACGATCCCGACTTCGCCGCCGCCATCGTCAGTGCGTTCCGAACGCTGTTCGGCCGCACCGGTGCGCGACGGAGACTAGCGAGGTGACCGATGGCCAGGTTTGAACGCGCTGCCCTCCTGAAGAAGTTCCGCGACATGGCGAGGCGCGGCGAGCCGATCGTCGGCGGGGGCGCCGGCACGGGCCTGTCGGCCAAGTGCGAGGAGGCCGGCGGCGTCGATCTCATCATGATCTACAATTCCGGCCGCTACCGCATGGCCGGCCGCGGGTCGCTCGCCGGCCTGATGGCCTATGGCGATGCCAACGCCATCGTGCTGGAGATGGCGAGCGAGGTGCTGCCCGTGGTGACCGGAACGCCCGTGCTCGCCGGTGTCAACGGCACCGACCCGTTCCGCGACATGGACGTCTTCCTCGACCAGCTGAAGGCGCTTGGTTTCGCAGGCGTCCAGAATTTTCCGACGGTCGGGCTGATCGACGGCACCTTCCGCGCCAATCTCGAAGAGACCGGAATGTCCTATGCGCTCGAGATCGACATGATCGCGAAGGCGCACGACAAGGACATGCTGACGACTCCTTACGTGTTCAGCGAGAAGGAAGCGGCTGCGATGGCGATCGCCGGCGCCGACATCATCGTCTGCCACATGGGCCTGACGACCGGCGGCACGATCGGCGCGCAGACCGCGCCAAAGCTCAAGGACTGCCCCGCGCATATCGACACCTGGGCCGCTGCTGCGCTCAGCGTCAATCCGGACATCCTGGTGCTGGCCCATGGCGGGCCGATCGCGGATCCCACTGATGCCGATTTCATCATGAAGAACACCCGTCATTGCCACGGATTCTACGGCGCCTCCTCGATGGAGCGGCTGCCCGTCGAGCGGGCGCTGACGGAACAGGTGCGTCAATTCAAGGCGATCGGCGCGCGGTAACGTCGAAGGTTCGAGGGAGGGAAAGATGTCAGGGATGCTGGTCGGTGAATTGATCCTCTGGCTGATCGTCGCGATCGTCGTGATCGTCGTCGGCGTCTACATCGTGAACTGGCTCTACCACCGCTCCTCCAAGGAGACCTCGTTCGTCCGGACCGGTTTCCTCGGCGAGCGCGTGGTGATCAATGGCGGTGCCTTCGTGCTGCCATTCATCCACGATTACACGCCGGTCAACATGAACGTGCTGCCGATGGGCATCGTGCGCTCGCGGCAGGACGCCGTGATCACGCGCGACCGCATGCGGGTCGACATCGAGGCCGACTTCTATGTCCGGGTCCAGCCGACCCGCGACGCCGTCTCGATCGCGGCCGCCACCCTCGGCCGCCGCACCATGGAACCGGAGCAGCTGCACGCCCTCCTCGCCGGCAAGTTCATCTCCGCGATCCGCTCGGTCGCCTCCGAAATGACCATGGAGGAGATGCACGAGCGTCGCGGCGATTATGTCGCTCGGGTCAAGACCAATGCCGCCGAGGCGCTCGCGCAGAACGGTCTCGAGCTGGAATCGGTCGCGATCACCGATCTCGACCAGACCGACCTCGAGTTCTTCAACCCTTCGAACCGCTTCGACGCCGAAGGCCTGACCCGACTGATGGAGGACATCGAGGCCAAGCGCAAGCTGCGCAACGACATCGAGCAGGACTCGATGATCAAGATCCGCTCCCGCAATCTGGAGGCCGAGCGGCAGGCGCTCGAGATCGAGCGCGAGAGCGAGACCGCGCGCCTGGAGCAGGAACGCGACATCGAGATGCGCCGCGCACTCCAGCGCACGGAAGTCGCCCGCGAGCGCGCGCTGCGCGAGACCGAGGCCGAACAGGCGCAGATCTCGGCGCGCGAGGCCATCGAGCGCGCCCGCATCGCCAACGACCAGGCGATCGCGGAAGCCCGCATCGCCTCGGAGCGCGAGACCCGCCAGAAGGAAATCGAGCGGACCCGCACCATCGAGGAGAAGGAGCTACTGGCGCGCGAGGAGATCGAGAAGACAAGGATCGCCAACCAGCGCGCGATCGACACCACCCGCATCGCCTCCGAGCGCGAGGTTCGCCAGCGCGAGATCGAGCGAATGCGCACGGTCGAGGAAGCCGAGATCGCCGCCCGCGAAGCCATCGAGAAGGCCCGCATCCAGCAGGACCGGGTCGTCACCGATGCGCGTATCGCCAACGAGGAGGAGACGCGCCGCCGCGAGATCGAGCGCACGCGTGCCGTGGACGAAGCCGAGATCGCCGCGCGCGAAGCCACCGAGAAAGCGCGCATCGCGCAGACCATGACGGTCAATGTCGAGCGTATCTCCTCCGACGAGCGCACCCGCGCGCTGGAGATCCAGCAGGTGCGCACCATCCAGGAGGCCGAGATCGAGGCGCAGCGCGCCGTCGAAGCCGCCCGCATCGCCCGCGAGCGGACGCTCGCCGCCGAGCGCATCGCCGCCGAACAGAACACCCGGCAGCTGGAGATCGAGCGCAACCAGACGCTCGACGTCGCCGGCATCGCTGCCCGCGAGGCGACGGAAGCCTCGCGTATTGCCCAGGAGGAGCGCGTCCGTTCGCTGGAGATCGCCCGCAACCGCGCCGTCGAGGAAGCCGACATCGCCTCGCGCGAGGCGATCGAGGCGGCCCGCATCGCCCAGGAGAAGGCGGTTGCGGCCGAGCGCATCCAGGCCGAGCGCGATACCCGTTCGCTCGAAATCGAGCGGACCGGCATTCTGGAGGCGGCCGAGCTGAAGCGGCGCGACTCCATCGAGCGCCAGCGCATCACGGTCGATCTGGCGCTCGAGGCCGAGCGCATCAATTCCTCCAAAAAGCGAGAGGTGCTCAACATCGAGCAGAAGAAGGCGATCGAGATCGCCGACGAGGACCGCGTCATCGCCCTCTCCACCAAGCGCTCCGAGCGCATCGATGCCGACCGCCAGGTCAAGCAGGCCGAGATCGTCGCGCGCAAGGAGGTCGAGACCGCCGACGTCACGCGTGAGCAGGCGCTCGAGGCAGCCCGCCTCGAACGGCGGCGTGCGATCGAGCAGCTCGAGGTCGCCCGCGTGCAGTCGCTCCAGGAGGCCGAGATCGCGGCCCGCGAGGAGGTCGAGCGCGCCCGCATCGCCTCCGATCGCGGTCTCGACGAAGCCCGCATCGGCCGCGAGCGCGAGTTGCGCAAGCTCGAAGTCAACCGCGAAAAGGACGTCGAGACGGTGCTGATGGAAAAGGCCATCGCCATTCATCAAAAATCGCTGGAGGAGTCGGCCGCGCGCGCTGCCGCCGAGGAGGCCCGGATGCGCGCGACGGAAGCGGCCGAGCGCGTCGTCACCGCGCGCGAGAGCGAGATCGCCAAGCGCCGCAAGACGGTCGAAGTGCTGCTGGCCGAGAAGCAGGCGGAGGAGACCCGGATCGCGGCCGAGGCCGAGCGCATCCGCGCCACCGTCGAGGCCGAGGCGCAGCGGATGCTCAACGAGGCCGAGAACGTGCTGACGGACCAGGCCCGCTACTCGCTGTTCCGCCGCAAGCTGCTCGACCGTGTAGAGGGCATCGTGCGCGAGAGCGTCAAGCCGATGGAGAAGATCGAAGGCATCCGCATCCTCCAGGTCGACGGCCTCAACGGCAATGGACACGGCGGCGGCAATGGCGGCCGCAGCGCCACCGACGAGGTGATCGACTCGGCTCTGCGCTACCGCGTCCAGGCACCGCTGATCGACTCCATCCTGTCCGATATCGGCGTCGAGGGCGGCAGCCTCGCAAAGATGCCCGGCCTGATCCGCGAGGCGCGCGACATGCAGGGGATCAAGGATGCCGCGCGCAAGGGCGGCGGTGGCGGCGACAAGCCGGCGGCCTCCCCGCCTGCGGCCGAGGGCGGCGGCGAGCCGCCGGCCGAGCGCGGTCCGCGGAAGAAGAGCTGAGGTCGCGCCATGGCCCGCGTCTACGTCTCCACCGTCGTCAACGCCCGCAACGACCGCGTCTGGGCGCGGGTGCGCGATTTCAACGGCCTGCCGAACTGGCACCCGGCGATCGCCGAAAGCCGGATCGAGGGCGGCGAGCCCTCGGACAAGATCGGTTGTGTGCGGGATTTTCGCCTGCGCAACGGCGACCGCATCCGCGAGAAGCTGCTCGGCCTCTCCGACTACGACATGTTCTGCACCTATTCGATCCTGGAATCGCCGATGGGGGTCGAGAACTACGTCGCGACCCTGCGGCTCACACCCGTCACCGACGGCGACCAGACTTTTGTGGAATGGACCGCGGAATTCGACTGCGCGCCGGAGCGGGAGACGGAGCTCGTCGGCAATATCGGCGGCGGCGTGTTCCAGGGCGGTTTCGACGCGCTGAAGCGCGTGTTCGGAGGCTAGCCGTGCCGCATGTCGTCAAGAGCACGATCCTGAACGCGCCGACCGAGGCGGTGTGGAACGTGCTGCGCGATTTCAACGGGCATGACCACTGGCATCCGGCGGTCGCGACATCCTCGATCGAACGCGCGCAGTCGGCCGACAAGATCGGCTGCGTCAGGCGGTTCAAGCTGAATGACGGCTCCGAACTGCGCGAGCAGTTGCTGGCGCTGTCCGACCTCGAACAGACCTTCAGCTATTGCCTGCTGGATACGCCGATCCCGATGTTCAACTACGTCGCCCATGTCCGCCTGCTGCCCGTGACCGACGGCGACCGGACCTTCTGGCACTGGGAGTCGCGGTTCACGACAAGATCTGAAGACCGGGAGCGCATCACCCACATGGTCGCCGAAGACATTTATCAGGCCGGATTCGAGGCGATCCGCCGGCATCTGAAGGAGGCCGCATAGATGGCCGTGACAGTGAAGACTTTCACCAGCGCCGGCGAGGCGGCCGGCGCGCTGTCCTCGGACCGCAGCGCGCGCTATCTCGGCGGCGGAACGCTGGTGATGCGGGCGCTGAACGAGGGCGATGTCTCGATATCGACGGTCGTTCGCGCGAGCGACCAGGCGCTGACCCGGATCGATGCTTCCGGCCCGCGCGTGACGCTGGGCGCCGGCGTCACCTTTGCACGCGTGCTCGCCGAGCGCGACCTCGCCTTCCTGCATGCCCCTGCCCGTTCGATCGGCGGCCCCGCCGTGCGCAATATGGGGACCGTCGGCGGCAATCTGTTTGCGCCAAGTCCCTACGGCGATTTCACCGTGGCGCTGCTGGCGCTCGACGCCACCGTCGCGGTACAGGGCGGCTTCGGCGCCCACAACATCCCGATCGAAGAATTCTTGCAGGGGCGCGACCGGCAGGCCGGCACACTGGTGCTGTCGGTGTCCTGCACAAGGCCGGCGAGCGCGGACGCGTTCCGTTATCGCAAGATCGCGCGGATCAAGCCGAAGGGCGGCGCGGTGATCACGCTCGCCGCGCATCTGCCGGTCTCTGGCGGACGGATCGCGGGGGCGCGGATCGCGCTGGGCTCGATGGCGCCGACACAGATCCGCGCTCGCGCAGCCGAGCGCGCCCTGGAAGGCCGCTCCCTGGACGCCGCGACCATCGCGGCTGCCGCCTCCGCAGCGGGCGAAGGAACATCGCCGTCCGACAACGCGCTCGGCAGCGCCTGGTATCGCCGCGAGATCGTCGGCGTGCATCTGCGGCGTCTGTTGTCGGGACAGGAATAGACCGCCATGTCAAAAATTCCCCTGCAATTTCGTCACAACGGCCGCGACATCGCGATCTTCGTCGACGGCGGCACCAATCTGCTGGTGGCGCTGCGCGAACTGATCGGCGACATGACGCCGAAATTCGGCTGCGGCCAGGGCGGCTGCGGCACCTGCAGCGTGCTGATCGACGGCGAGCTGCACCTGTCCTGTCTGACGCTCGCCGAGACGGTCGCGGGCCGCTCGGTCGAGACGCTCGACGGCATGAGGCAGGGCCCGAACCTGCATCCGCTGCAGCGCGCCTTTGCCGACCATTTTGCCGCCCAGTGCGGCTATTGCACGCCGGGCATGCTGATGGCCGCCAAGGCGCTGCTCGACCGCAACCCCTCGCCGAGCCGCGACGAGGTCATCGAGGCGATCTCCGGCAACATCTGCCGCTGCACCGGCTACGAGCCGATCATCAACGCCATCCTCGCCGCCGCCGGCGGCCGGGTCAGCGCGTAAGGGAACGCGACATGCTGGAACTGCGCAAGGACATCTTCGCCGACGAGCGCGACGATAATCTGAAGGAAATCGGCAAGGGCACCCAGCGCCAGGACATGCTCGGCCATGTCACGGGCACGTCGAGCTATTTCAACGACCATAAACTTCAGGGCATGCTGCATCTGAAAGTCGTGCGCTCGACGCAGGCGCATGCAAGGCTGCGCCGCATCGACACCACCGAGGCCGAGCGCTCGGCCGGCGTCCGCCGCATCATCCGCGGCGCCGACGTGCCGCGCAACCTCAACACGCTGCTCAGCCTCATCAATTTCGGCAAGGACGACGAGCCGTCGCTTGCGGTCGACAAGGTGCGTTACAAGGGCGAGCCGATCCTCGCCATCGTCGCCGACAGCGAGCGCGAGGCCTTCGAAGCCATCGCAAAGGTCAAGATCGACTACGAGCCGCTGCCGACCGTGTTCGACGTCGAGGACGCGCTGAAGCCCGGCGCGCCCGTGGTCAACGAGACCTATCCGAAGAACACGTTCACCTATCACGAC
Source organism: Bradyrhizobium sacchari (assembly GCF_002068095.1). Taxonomy (GTDB): domain Bacteria; phylum Pseudomonadota; class Alphaproteobacteria; order Rhizobiales; family Xanthobacteraceae; genus Bradyrhizobium; species Bradyrhizobium sacchari. The sequence continues at coordinate 69,788 of NZ_LWIG01000007.1, forward strand.
GTCTACGACCACCAGCGGCTGCGCTTCGGCGACGCAGACGCGGCGCTCGCGACCGCCGACCACGTGCTCGAGCAGCGCTACCAGATGTCGCCGATCGAGCATGCGCCGACCGAGACCAACGGGGCGATCGCAGCCCCGGACACCAACGGCCGCTACGTCGTTTACACCTCGACCCAGGCGCTGTTCTTCTCGGTCGACACCTGCGCCAAGATCCTGGACGTGCCCTCCAACACCTTCCACTTCATCGGCGGCACCGTGGGTGGCGGGTTCGGCGGCAAGGTCGACACCCTGACCGAGCCGCTCGCGATCCTCGGCGCGATGCTGACCGGGCGTCCCGTACGCTACGTGTTCGGCCGCGAGGAGGAGATGCAATACGGCCCCCCGCGCGGCGCCGAGCGCATCTACATCAAGGACGGCGTGATGCGCGACGGCCGCATCGTCGCGCGCAAGATCCGCGCCTATTTCGACAGCGGCGCCTATACGCGGCTGTCGAGCTATGCCGCGGTGAAATGCGCCGCGCACCTGCCGGGCCCCTACACCATCCCGAACGTCTATGGCGACGTCTATTGCGTCTTCACCAACCGGACGCCCGCGACCGCGATGCGCGGCTTCGGCGTCACCGCGATGGACTTCGCGATCGAATGCCAGATGGACAAGCTGGCCAACCTCGTCGGCATGGACCCGATGGAGTTCCGCATCCTCAACGCCTATCGCGACGGCGACATGAAGGCGCACCGGCGCGAGGCCAAGAACACCGCGCTGATCGAATGCGTGCAGGTCGCCGCCGAGAAGGCAAAGTGGCCGATTCGCGACGAGTTCAAGCGCGCCTCCTCGCGCAAGGACGGCGGCGGCAGCCGCGCCGCCATCCCTGTAACACAGGCGGATTCGCGCGCACGGCCGGCGGTACCCTCGCAGCAGCGCACGAGCTATGACAGGCTTCCGCCCACTGTTACCCGCGAACCGCCGCGCGAGCCACCTTCGCCGGCACCGCCGCCTCCATCGCCCCGCCCCGCCGCTCCATCGCATGGCGCGACCCGCTTCTCGTCGGTGTTCGGAACCAGGAGACGCTGAGATATGACCAGGCATCGCGGACGCGGCATGGCATCGATCAACTATCCCATCGGCATGAATCTCGGCGGCGATCCGAGCCAGGCGCTGGTCCATTCCAACCCCAGCGGGAAGTTCACCGTGGCGCTGTCGTCGATCGACTTGGGACAGGGCATGAAATCGGTGACGCGGCAGATCTGCGCGGAGACGCTGGGTGTGCCGGTCGAAGACGTCTATGTCGACACCGCCGATTCCGACACCGGTCCGCACTGCATGGGCTCGTTCGCCTCGCGCGGCACCCATCGCGTCGGCAACGCCGTGATGGCGGCTGCCCGCGAAGCGCGCGGCGTGATGATGGAAGCGGCGGCCGAGGAGCTCGAGGTCAATGCCGCCGATCTCGAAACCGACGGCCGCGGCAACATCCACGTCAAGGGCGCGCCGCATCGCTCGATCTCGACCAAGGATGTCGCGATCGCGGCACAGTTCAAGCAGGGCAAGACCATTTCCGGCCGCGGCATCTTCCTCGTGCCGCTCTCCGACGTCGACCCTGAGACCGGCGAGATGTCGCCGGCGACCTGCTACGCCCATGCCTGCCTCGTCGCCGAGGTCGAGGTCGACGACGAGACCGGCGAGATCGCGATGGTCCGCATGGACTCCGCCTATGAGCTCGGCCGCGCGCTCAACCCGCGCCTGGTGGAGCAGCAGCTCGTCGGCGGCGCCTGGATGGGCGTCAGCCATGCGCTCTACGAGACGCCCGAGCCCTACTACCCAGACCCGGCTCACGGGCCCCGCGACTTCGTCGAATATCTGATGCCCGGCCCCGGCGACATCTGCCCGCATGACATCGCGGTGCTGGAGCGCCCTGCCCCTGATGGTCCGTTCGGGGCCAAGGGCCCCGGCGAGATGTGCGCCAATCCGGTGCTGCCTGCTGTCGCCAACGCGATCTTCAACGCCGTCGGCGTGCGCATCGACGATCTGCCGATCACGCCTGAAAAGGTGCTGCGGGCGATAAAAGCCCAAGGCGGCGCGCGGCCGCAGGCACGGCGCTGAGGGAAATGCCGTGGCGGTTCGCAGCAACATCGTCGGCATTGATAGTCCGGAGGCGCTGGAGAGAGCGCTTCGGGCTGCCTACTACCTCGCGGACGAGGGCCTTGCGACTGCGGCCTATCTCGGCCTTGCCCTCGGCAAGCCGCTGCTGCTGGAAGGCGCGCCCGGCGTCGGCAAGACCGAAGCGGCGAAGGCCATCGCCGCCGTGCTCGGCCGGCAGTTGATCCGCCTGCAGTGCTACGAGGGCATCGACGCGTCCGCCGCGCTCTACGAATGGAACTACCCGCGCCAGATGCTGGCGATCCGTCAGGCCGGCGACGACAGCATCGACATCTATGGCGAAACCTTCCTGATCGAGCGGCCGATGCTGGCGGCGCTGCGCGCGCCCGATTCCACGGTGCTGCTGATCGACGAAATCGACCGGGCCGATCAGGAGTTCGAGGCATTTTTGCTCGAATTCCTTTCCGACTTCCAGATCTCGATCCCCGAGCGCGGCACGGTGCGCGCCGCCGAGCGTCCCGTGGTGGTGCTGACCTCGAACCGGACGCGCGATCTGCACGAAGCCTTGCGCCGCCGCTGCGTCTATCACTGGATCGACTATCCCACCGCCGAGCGGGAGGCGCGGATCATCATGATGCGCGCCTCCAGCGTCGCCGAAGCCACGGCTCGCGCCGTCGTCGCCGCCGTCGAGAAGCTGCGGCGCGAACCGTTGAGCAAGGCGCCCGGCATCGCCGAGGCCGTCGACTGGGCCGAGGCCGCGACGCTCCTCAACAAAGGTGGCGCACGCTGGCCCGACGCCTTCAAGCGCTCGATCGGCGTGGCGCTAAAGGACGAGGAGGATCTGCACTTCATCGCACCCCGGCTCGATGCCCTGCTCGCGGAGGCGACCGCATGAGCACCGAGCTGATGCTGCCGCGCGCTGCCCGCATCTTCATTTCCTTCGTCGCGCTGCTGCGCGCCAACAGCTTCGCGGTCGCGCCGGAGCAGACCACCGCCTTTCTCGCCGCGATCGCGCTGCTGGGCCCGCGCGACCTCGACGACATCAGGCAATCTGCGCTCGCCACCCTCGCCCCGCCGCCCGGGCGCCGCGCCACTTTCGACCGTTTGTTCGACCTGCATTTCCGTGGCAGTGAGGCCATCGAGTACGCCGCCGACGGCGAGGACGACGAGACCGTCCGTCTCCAGGAGGAAGGTCGCGGCGACGAGGAGCCCCTCTTCTCCGATGACGCCAACGAGTCCGGCCTCACCACGACGCGCACCGAGGCGCTGGTCGAGCGCCGCTTCGCCCAGCTCTCCACCTCCGATCCGCTCCGCCGCCTGGCACGCGAGGCCCCGCGGCGCCTGCCGCGGCGGCGCGGTCACCGCCGCATGCGGACACGCCGCGGCCCCTTCGCCGATCTCCGCCGCACCTTGCGCGACAGCGTGCGCAGCGACGGCGAGATCCTGCGGCTCGGCCACATGAAGCGGCGCCAGCGCCCGCGCAAGATGCTGCTGCTGATCGACGTCTCCGGCTCGATGAAGGCCCGTACCGAGGAGAACATGAAGCTGGCGCATGCGCTGGCGCAGGCCGCACCCAATGTCGAGGTCTTCACCTTCGGCACGCGGCTGACCCGTGTCACCCGCGCGCTGCGGCTGAAACGCCGCGAGCAGGCGTTGAGCGCGGCAGCGCATCTCGTCAGCGACTGGGACGGCGGCACCCGCATCGGCGATGCGCTGCAGGCATTCCTGGCGGTGCCGCGGTTCGGCGGCTATGCCCGCGGCGCCGCCGTGATCGTCGTCTCCGACGGGCTTGAGCGCGGCGAACCGGACGCGCTTCGCGACGCCGTCGCGAAATTGTCGCGGCGCGCCTGGCGCGTGAGCTGGCTGACGCCGCTCGCGACGGGCCCGGGCTTCCGCCCGCAGACCGAGGCGCTCGTCGCGATCGAGCGCTTCGTCGACGACCTCGTGGACGGCGGATCGAGCGCCTCGATCGTCGCGCACATTCTGGCATTGGGACGAAGGAGAGCCGCGTGAACGGTATTGTCGACGGCCATCATCACATCTGGCGGCAGGCCGACCTGCCTTGGCTGATCGGCCCCATGCAGCCACGCATCTTCGGACCGTATGAACCGATCCGGCGCGACTATCCGATCGAGGAATATCTCGGCGATCTCAAGGGCAACGGCGTCACGCGCTCCGTCTATGTGCAGACCAACTGGGCGCAAGAGCGCTTCGAGGAGGAAGCAGCCTGGGTGCAGCGCACGGCCGAGGAGCACGGCTGGCCGCATGCCATCGTCGCCTACGCCAATTTCGCGGTCGACGACGTCCGTCCCCAGCTCGATCGCCTGAAACGCTATCCGCTGCTGCGCGGCGTGCGCATGCAGCTGCACTGGCACGAGAATCCGCTGTACCGCTTCGCGGCTCGCCCGGACCTCTGCGCCGATCCCGTGATCCGCCGCAACGTCGCGCGTCTGGCCGATTACGACTGGAGCTTCGACCTCCAGGTCTTCACGCCGCAGATGCCCGACGCAGCGCTGCTCGCCGAGTCCTGCCCCAAGGTGACATTCATCCTGCAGCATGCCGGCATGCTCGAAGATCTCTCGCCGGCAGGACGCTCGGCCTGGCGCGCCGGTATGGCACGGCTCGCCACATGCCCGAACGTGGTCTCAAAGCTGTCCGGGCTTGGCACCTTCATCCATCGCAACGATCCCGCGCATATCGCGGCTGTGCTGACGGACACGGTCGCGATTTTCGGCGCCGAGCGTTGCCTGTTCGGCTCCAACTTCCCGATCGAGAAATTGTGGACCAGCTATCGCGAGCTCGTCGACGCGTTTCGCGCGGGGGCCGCTTCGCTGCGTGCCGAGCAACAAGACGCCATCTTCCGGACCACGGCGACGCGCGTCTATCGACTTTGACAGATAAGAAACGAGACAGGGAGGGCAAAGAATGGCGTTGGAGATCAAGATCCTGGACTATGGCGATATCGAGCTGGAATCGAGTTTTCTGGTGCTCGGCCGCGACTGCGGTCGAACCCGCCGCGTCCTCACGCTCGGTTTTTTGATCCTCGGCGGCCCCTACCCAGTCGTGGTGGACACCGGCTACCGCTCCAACCAGATCATGGAGACGCTGGGCATGCGGGGGCTGCAATATCATGAGCACATGATCGAGAACCAGCTCGCGCGTCACGGCGTGCGCATGGGCGATGTCCGCTTCGTCTGCCACACCCATCTGCACATCGACCATGCCGGCAAGGACGATCTGTTCCCGATGAACACGACCGTCGTGCTCAACCGCAAGGAGCTCGAATATTCCGTCTCCGGCCTGATGCATCCGCAATATCCGGCGCCCGACATCAAGCACCTGATCGACCGCCTGCACACCAAGAGCGCTCTGCGCTTTCTCGATCTGGAAATCACCGGCCCGATCGAGTTGATGCCCGGCGTCTATTGCGATGCCGCCAACGCCCACACCGAAGGTTCGATGAATATCATCGTCCATACCGCCGACGGCATCGCGACCATCTGCGGCGACGTCATCTACGACTTCAACGACCAGATCGTCACGCCCTTCCACGAGATCCACGACTGGGAGCCGCGCACCACCGGCAACCATGGCACCAGCAAGCGCGCGGAGAAGGCGGCGATCAAGAAGCTATTGAGCAGTTCACGCTACCTGCTGCCCGTCCACGATCGGCCCGCCAAGATCGAAGGCGGCAATGTCGTGGGGCGTCTGCACGACCAGGTCCCGGGGCCGATCGTGCAGTCCCTGCCCCAGCGCAACTGGTTCCCGGCCTGAGGCTTTTTTGCGCATGATCTGTTCGGAAAACCGCTCGACACTTTGCGCCAACGCGGCCCTTCGGATCCGGATCATGCGTCCGAGGATCGACCGATGACGCATGTCACCCTGCGAAGCGAATTCGAGAACCTGATCGACCCCTACGCGCCGGTCGCGCAGATCGGCACCGGCTTCGATTTCACGGAAGGACCGATCTGGCATCCGGTCGATCATTATCTGCTGTTCTCGGACATGCCAGGCGACGTGCGCCGGCGCTGGGATGCGCGGCGCGGCGTGGTTGAGGTCAAGCGCCCGTCGAACAAGTGCAACGGCATGACCTATGACGCCGAGCTCAATTTGATCATCTGCGAGCACGCGACCTCGTCGCTCGTCCGTGAACGTGCGGACGGACGGCGCGAGGTGCTGGCTTCGCATTTTGGCGGCCAAGAGCTCAACAGCCCGAACGACGTCTGCGTGCACTCATCGGGCGCGATCTATTTCTCGGACCCCTGGTATGGGCGGATGCCTGTCTATGGCGTCGAGCGGCCGCGCCAGCTCGGCTTCCAGGGCGTCTATCGCGTCATGCCGGGCGGCGAGCCGAAGCTGGTGGTCGAGCGAAATCTGTTCGAGCAGCCGAACGGGCTGTGCTTCTCGCCCGACGAGAAGCTGCTCTATGTCAACGACACCGTGCAGGCCCTGATCCGCGTGTTCGACGTCAATGCCGACGGCACGCTCTCGAGCGCACGCGTGTTCGCGAGCGGCATCAAGTCCGAGCTTGAACCCGGCCTGCCCGACGGCATGAAATGTGACCAGCACGGCAACCTCTGGGTCACCGCGCCCGGCGGCGTCTGGGTCTATTCGCCGCGCGGCGAACTGCTCGGCAAGGTCCGCGTACCGGAGCTGGTCGCCAACCTCGCCTGGGGCGGCCCGGATTTCCGCACACTTTATCTCACATCGACCCATTCGGTGTACGCGATCCCGACCCGGGTCGGCCCGCGTCACGAGCCCTATATGAGCGGGCGGCGCGCCGGCGGCGGCGCAGGCCCAAGCTCGTCACCGGCCTCACCGATTCTCGCCGAGGGCGAGATGCGGCTCGATCCGCAGCGTTGCGCCATGATCATCCAGGATCTCCAGAACGACGTCATCATGGACGGCGGCGCCTTCGCCGAGTCCGGCGCGCCTGACCATGCGAAGCAGCAGCGTGTGGTCGAGAATGTCCGGCGCCTCGCGGAAGCCGCACGCGCGCGGGGCGTTGCCATCATCCACGTCTGGTTCGTCGTCGAGCCCGGCGCGCCCGGCGTCACGCTCAACGCCCCGCTGTTCGAGGGGCTCGTGGACAGCAAGGCGATGGTGCGGGGAAGCTGGGGCGCGGCGCCCGTCTCCGGCCTCGAGCCGCGGCCCGGCGATTTCGTCGTCGAGAAGATGCGGATGAGCGCCTGGGAGGGCACGCGGCTGGAGACGATCCTGAAAGCCACGGGCCGCGACATGATCATCAATACCGGCGCCTGGACCAACATGTCGGTCGAGCACACCGCCCGCACCGGCGCCGACAAGGGCTATTTCATGATCGTGCCCGAGGATTGCTGCTCGACCATGAATACCGACTGGCACAACGCCTCGATCAATTTTGCCATGCAGAACGTCGCGATCGTGACCAGGGCCGATACCGTCATCAGAGCGCTGGGATGAGCCGTGGCGAAGCTCCTGCATCTGTCCTGCTCGCCCCGCGCCGAGTCCGAGTCGGCCGCTGGCGCGCGCGTCTTCCTTGACGGCTTCCACAAGGCTCGCCCGGATTGGGATGTCGATGTCGTGGACGTCTGGCGGGAAAGGATGCCGGAGTTCACGGGCGCCATCGTCGAGGCCAAGTACGCGCGCATGAAGGCTCAGGCCTTCACCGATGCGCAGCGCGACGGCTTTGCCGAGGCAGAGCGCATGGCGCTGCGCTTCTCGCTCGCCGATCGGGTGCTGATCTCGACCCCGATGTGGAACTTCAGCATTCCCTACAAGCTCAAGCAGTGGTTCGACATCATCGTCCAGCCCGGTCTCACCTTTCAGTTCGATCCGTCGCAGGGCTATCTCCCGCTGCTGAAGGACCGACCGACGCTGGTGATCATCGCCAGCGGCAGCGATTTTGCCACCGGCATGAACCGCGGCTGCGTCGACATGGCGACGCCCTACCTGCGGGAAATCCTTCGCTTCATCGGCATCAGCAATGTCCGGTTCGTAACGATCGGTCCGACCACAGGACCGCAGCAGCCGATCGATGCCGCCCGCGCAAGGGCCCATCAACACCTCGCTGCAATGGCCGCGACCTTCTAAAGCGGCTGGTGTTTGGCTGAACCGACTGGGTTTCCCCGAGTCAGCGGCGCTGTGAGGCAACATCCGGATCGGCGGCGATCACGCGCTCTCACTTGTGCGTCATGAACCTTTCCGCACAGGTCTCCACACCTCAATTAGCGGGCATATTCGCTGCGCTTTTCAACAGGGCTTTCGCTACGATGAGGGAACTCGGAAAGATTCGCTGGGCACAGAAGGATGGCCAACCTCCACAACTGCTCTACACTGAACGATCTCGCGGCGAGAGCGGCGTGCTTGCATTTCGCGCACGGTTTGAGGGCGGAGTCCATTTCAGCGCGACTGCGCACCAGCATCTGATCTACTTTCAAATGTCGCCGTCTGTGCAGATTGAATGCCGCATGGACGGGCTACACGCGAAACAGAACGCGACGGCCGGCGCGCTCGCGATTGGTCCCGCAGGTATCTATTGTGAGGCTGAAAGCAACCAATCAATGGACGTGCTGCTCATCGCGGTTGATCCGCGTCGGCTCGCGCTGGCGTCGGCAGAAGATCATGTCCTGGACGCAGAACTGCGCGCGCGCGTCTCTGGATACGATGAATATCTTCTGCGGGCGGCGCGGCAGCTGGAATCAGAGGTTGCGGACGGCTATCCACGCGGCCCTTTGTTCTGGAATGAGGCTGCGAGTCGTCTCATCGATCGTCTTCTGACTGGCCATACGTCGATTCCGCTCCCTTCATCCCGCGGCAGGCTGGGCCCGTACGCGCTGCGACGTATCAGGGACTATGTGTTTGCCCACATCGCAGAGCCGATTCAGGTGGCCGAGCTTGCCGCACTGATCGGCCGCAGTGAGTTCCATTTCTCGCGTGTGTTCGCGCGCTCCGTCGGCATGACGCCGTATCGCTACGTGGTCCATCTTCGTCTTCAGGCGGCGATCCAGCACATGCGCGACGGACGCATGGGACTTGCTGAAATTGCCGCCGAGACCGGCTTTGCAGATCAAAGCCATCTATCGCGGTGGGTCCGCCGTGTACACGGCGTCGCGCCCTCTGAGCTTGCCTGATTGCTCCTGCAAAAGAGCAGGAATCTTCACGAACGTCAGTCCGTTTCTCCGTAAACCGGCCGTCAGTCGCGCCAGGTGTTCCGCTCGCGCGAATCAACGGAGGCAAGACCATGTCGGATTCCGTCCAAAGCGCGTTCCTGGGCCTGAGTGGCAAAATCGCCGGGCGCGTCTCGTTGCCTGGGAGCGAAGGCTATGTCGCCGCAACCAGTCTCTGGGCAAAACAGACCGACGTTTCGCCTCGGGCCGTCGTGCACTGCGAATCCGCTGCCGACGTGCAGGCCGCCATTCGTGCCGCGCGCGAGCACGGGCTGCCGCTTTCGGTTCGCGGCGGCGGCCACGACTGGGCTGGCCGGGCTCTCTGCAATGGCATCGTAATTGACTTGAGCAAGATGCGACACGTGGTGCTCGGCTCCGACCATCGCTTCGTCACGATTGCCGGTGGCGCCCGCGCTGCCGACGTCACGGCGGTGACGGACCCCGCCGACCTTGCTGTCGTGGCGGGCGCCGTCTCCTGCGTCGGGATGACCGGGCTCACGCTCGGAGGTGGCTACGGCCCTTTGATCGGGCGTTTCGGGCTCGCGCTCGACAATATGCTCGCCGCGCAGGTGGTGCTGGCAGACGGACGAATCGTGTCTGCGGATGACGACAACAACGCCGACCTGTTCTGGGCGCTACGGGGCGGCGGCGGCAATTTCGGTGTGGTCACGCAGATGCGTCACCGCGTACATGACTTGCCGGACGTCCTTTCCGGTCTGCTGGTCTATCCCTTTGCCGAGGCGCACGCCGTACTCGAAGGGTGCGCTTCGTTGACGGCGTCGGCACCGGATGAGTTGACGGTGCAGGCGGGGCTCGTCGCCGATCCCTCGGGCCAGGCTGCGGTCATGTTGATTCCAACCTGGAGCGGCCGACTGGAAGCAGGCGAGGCGAAGCTCGAACCCTTTCTCAGGCTTGGGACCGTGCTCGCCGGCCGGATCGAAAGAAAATCCTACGGCGCTCTACTCGGCGTGTTCGATCCCTACCTCGTCAACGGATTGCGGGCAGTGATGGAGACGTGCTCGTTGCCGGTGTTCGACCGTAGATGCATCGACACGTTCGTCGATGCGATGGAAGCGGCGGTGTCGCCGGGCTGCGCCATTTTCACCCACGAGTTCCGGGGCGCGGCATCCCATGTCCCGGAGGCCGCGACGGCTTTCGGTCTCCGCCGCGATCACCTGCTAGTGGAGATGCTCGCGATGTTTCCAGACCGGACCGACGCTGATGACGAGCTAAGGCATCGACACTGGGCGCGCACCACTCGCCAGACGTTCGCGGCGGCGCTGCCTGGCGGATATCCAAACTTGCTCGGCCCCAACGATCCCGCTCGCGCCCGGCATAGTTATGGGAGCAATGCGAAACGATTGATGGAAGCAAAGCACCGCTACGATCCGGACAATGTTTTCTCGTCCGCCATCCCGTTACCGCGGGCCCTGTAGGAAGCGGCAGACCGCAAGGTGGAAATCTCTTGGAAACCACCCCTTCAGGCCTCTGGCGCGGGGCGCCTAAGTCATTGAAGAAGATGGTGGGCACGACAGGGATCGAACCTGTGACCCCTACCATGTCAAGGTAGTGCTCTCCCGCTGAGCTACGTGCCCTAGAGGTCATTTCTCGGTGGGGTCCCTATAACGGCTCAGGGGACCCGGCGCAAGGACGGAACGGGGCCGATTTAGGCCGCCAGCATCTTGTTCACTTCGCTGACCAATTCGCGCAGATGCACGGGCTTGGACAGCACCTTGGCGTTCTTGGGGGCGTCCGAATCCGAGTTCAGGGCCACCGCGGCAAAGCCGGTGATGAACATGATCTTGATGTCGGGGTCGAGTTCCGAGGCCCGGCGGGCGAGCTCGATGCCGTCCATTTCCGGCATCACGATGTCGGTCAACAGCATCTCGAACGGCTCTTCCCGCAGCCGCTGATAGGCGGCCATGCCGTTGTCATGGGACGAGACCTGAAAACCGGCGTTTTCCAGCGCCTTGACCAGGAAACGGCGCATGTCGTTGTCGTCTTCGGCGAGCAGGATCTTTGGCATGGCAGGAAACGTCGAATCCCCAGAGGATATCAGCAGAGGTCACTAAGCCCGACAGAGGGTAAATTTGGGGTGAAAATCTTTACCATGGGCCGGCTGCGCTGCCGGCTCTTTGTGAACCTGAATGGGCCCCGAATCAATCGCGCTGGACCTGCCGGTCCCCACCCCGATGCCCGCAGGGTTAAGACATGTTCCAGCGTCCGTCACATCTTTTCGCTTGGCAGAATGGTTGCGATTCCGGACAATGACGACACATAAGAGCCGCTCGACCGGCCGAATCATTCGATCCGGGGACATGCCGGATCGTGCGCCGCCAAAGGGGCGAAGCCTGAGTAAGGGACGAAGCCTGAGAAGATGACCCGGTTTGACGGCGAGACGTCGCCAGCATTCGAGATTGTGGAGCCCGCAGAATGGCGCGCGCCTGTCATCTTCAACTCGCCCCATTCCGGCTCGACCTATCCGGATGACTTCCTGGCAGCATCGCGGATCGACCTGCCGACTCTGCGGCGCTCGGAAGACTCCTTCATGGACGAGCTGATCGGCCATTTGAGCGATCGGGGCTTTCCGACCGTGCGGGTCAACTTTCCGCGCTCCTATGTCGACGTCAATCGCGAGCCCTATGAGCTCGACCCCCGCATGTTCACGGGCCGCCTGCCGAGCTTTGCCAATACCCGCTCGATGCGGGTCGCCGGCGGCCTCGGCACCATTCCGCGCGTGGTCGGCGACGGCCAGGAGATCTACCGCGACCGCATCCTGGTCGACGATGCGCTGGGGCGGATCGAGACGCTTTACAAGCCCTACCATCGCGCGCTGCGCCGGCTCATCAACAAGGTGCACCAGATGTTCGGCACGGTGGTGCTGGTCGACTGCCATTCGATGCCGTCGGTCGGCGTCAGCAGGGACGAGCCGCGCCGGCCCGATGTCGTGATCGGCGACCGCTACGGCACCAGCTGCACGCCGCTGCTGCCCGACCGGGTCGAGGAGACCATGACGGGGCTCGGCTATTCGATCGGCCGCAACAAGCCCTATGCCGGCGGCTTCATCACCGAGCATTACGGCAACCCCGCAAGCGGCCTGCACGCGGTGCAGCTCGAGCTCAACCGCGCGATCTACATGGACGAGCGGCGGCGCGAGCGCGGTCCGCGCTTCGCGCAAGTTGCCTCCGACTTCGCGGTGCTCGCCGACGTGCTGGCGACCACGATCCCGTTCGGAGATCTCGGGCCGTTCCAGGCCGCGGCGGAATAGACGACAGCTTTTCTTCGCGCGCGCTCGGCGCGCGTATCGAGCGCAAACGCGTTTGCGCTTCGTATCGCTTCGCGCTTTGAAATGAAAACAGAGGCCCAGAAAAAAGGGCCGCTTCTGATGAAGAAGCGGCCCAAGTCTAGGGAGGAAACGCCCAAGGAGGGCAGCGGTAACGCAGAGCGCTACCGCACCGCAACAATATGCGGCCGCGACGCACAAAGTGCAAGGCCTTTTGCGCCGATTCCCATGCAATACGCACATGGCTCAATTGCTTTAAGAGAAACCTGGATTCAGTTTCTTTGATAAGGAATTTCAATGGGTTGATAGTCATTTGCATACGAACAAGGCATATTCGGAACTAAGTTTTCAACTCCGTGATCGATATTTGTCCAGCATATGACTGACCTGGGGCAGCCCCTCCGGCATCCAAAATACCAGGGTGCAAATCAAGTCAGCGCTGCACGCGGGAGGCGATTTGAGCTAGGCAGGAGCGAGCTTCACACTGACTTTCGCTTTGAGGAACTCACCGTGACGGTGATCGACTTCTCCGCCTTCATCGGACGGCTCGCCACCGCCTCTGGCGAAACCATCCTGCCGTTCTTTCGCACCTCGCTGTCGATCGACGACAAGAGCAAGACCAAGGATTTCGACCCCGTGACGGAGGCCGACCGCGCGGCCGAAGCGGTGATGCGGCGGCTGATCAAGGCGAGCTTCCCCCAGCACGGCATCGTTGGCGAGGAATTCGGCAATGAGCGCGAGGACGCCGACTACGTCTGGGTGCTCGACCCCATCGACGGCACCAAATCCTTCATCGGCGGCTTTCCGATCTGGGGCACGCTGATCGCGCTGCTGCACAAGGGCACGCCGGTCTACGGCATGATGCACCAGCCCTTCATCGGCGAGCGCTTTTCCGGCGACAACGGCTCCGCCAATTACAGGGGACCCTCCGGCGAGCGCCGGCTCCAGGTCCGCCGCTGCGCTTCGCTCGCGGAGGCCACCACCTACACCACCTCGCCGCTGCTGATGAACGAGCGTGACCGCGCCATCTTCGGCCGCATCGAGCAGGGCGCGCGGCTGTCGCGCTATGGCGGCGACTGCTACTCCTATTGCATGCTGGCGGCCGGCCATGTCGATCTCGTGGTCGAGACCGAACTGAAGCCCTACGATATCGCGGCCCTGATCCCGATCGTGACCGGCGCCGGCGGCGTCGTCACCACCTGGGAAGGCAAGCCGGCCCAGGGCGGCGGCCGCATCGTCGCCGCCGGCGACGCAAGAGTTCACGAAGAAGCCTTGAGGCTGCTCAATCAATAACAAGCGCGAGCGGGAGGCTTGCATGACCATCTCACGCAGGCTTCTCGTTGAATTGTTTCTGGGATTATTCCTGCTAGTGCCGTCATTGGCGTCGGCGCAGAATTTTCCGGCAAAACCGATCAAGCTGATCGTGCCGTTCCCGGCGGGCGGGCCCAATGACATCATCGCGCGGGTGATCGGCCAGCGCATGTCGGAGTTGTCAGGGCAGCCGGTACTGATCGACAATCGCGGCGGCCAAGGCGGCGTGCTCGGCACAGATGCGGTTTCCAAGGCCGCGCCCGACGGCTACACCATCGCGATCTCCTCGGCCGGCGCGCTCGCAATCAGCCCGAGCATGGAGCAGGTCGCCTACGACCCTCAAACCGACCTGACGCCGGTGACGCTGGTTGCGACCGTGCCAGAGATGCTTGTGGTCGCCACCAATGTGCCTGCGAGCAACATCAGCGAAGTGATTGCGCTCGCCAAGTCTCAGCCGGGAAAACTCAACTTCGCCTCCTCCGGCCCCGGCAGCCTGCCGCATCTCGCCGGCGAATTGTTCAAGCTGACGGCCAGGATCGACATCGTGCACGTGCCCTATCGCGGCGCCGCGCCCGCGGTAAACGATCTGCTTGGCCAGCAAGTGCAGATGACCTTCCTCGATCTTCCCGTGCTGCTGCCGCAGGTCAAGGCGGGCGCGTTGAGGCCGATCGCGGTCGGCTCCGCCGAACGTGCAGCCACGGCGCCCGACGTGCCGACTCTTTCGGAAGCGGGTTTTCCCGATCTGCGCGTCGAGAACTGGTACGGCATGGTCGCCCCAAAAGGCACGCCGAGGGAGATCGTCACGGCGCTGCATGCCCTGGCGACGAAGGCGATGGCGGATCCGGCGGTAAAGGAAAAGCTCGCCGCGCAAGGCGCGACGCTGGTCGGCGACGAGCCGGAGCATTTTCGCTCATTCATCGCGGATGAGACCGCGAAATGGGCAAAGGTGATCAAGGACGCCGGGGTGGAGACGGCGAAGTAGCTCTCGACCTCGCAACACGACAGGCGCAAGGGGGGAGGGAGCAGAGTGGGACACGCAGCCACAGCGCGGGGGTGACATCAGCACACACCCATCTCACACCGCCTCTGCCCTTAGATGCTCCACCAGCATCTTCGCAGGCCTTGGCAGCGTCTTGAAGCTTCGCGCGCAGATCACGAGCTTGCGGTTGGCCCAGGCATCGCGCAGGCGGACCATGGCGAGCGGCATCAGCCTGGCGCAGCGGCGGGCTGCGGATATCGGCACCAGCGCGATGCCGACGTCGGCGGCAACCATCTGGCAGATCGCGTCGAAGTCGCGCAGGCGCGCGCGATAATGCGGGCGCATGCCGAGCCGGGCGGCGTGCTTCGAAATGTGCATCTGGAGCGCGGTGGCGCTGGTGAGCCCGACGAAGTCGCAAGCGCCCGTCTCCTGAAAATCGATCTGGCGGCGGCCGGCGAACGGGCCGCGCCGCGACGTCACCAATGTCAGGTGATCCTCGCTGAACACGAAGCGCTCGATATGGTCGGGCAGCGCGTGCTCGGCGGCGAAGCCGAGATCAGCGGCCCCCGCGGTGATCGCGGCCGCGATGTCGGTGCTCTCGCGCTCCTCGATGTCGATGGCGACGTCGCGATGCTCGCGCAGGAAGCCGGCGAGCGCCTTGGGCAGGTGCTCCGAAAGGCCCGAGGTGTTGACGAGGAAATGCACGCTGGCGCGCACGCCGCTGGCATAGCCGGCGAGATCGCCGCGCATGGCATCGATCTGGTGAATCACGAGCCGGGCATGATCGAGCAGGCTCTCGCCGGCCGCGGTCAACTCGACGCCGCGGCGCCCGCGCTTGAGCAGCGCGACGCCGAGCGCGTCCTCCAGGCCCTTGATGCGCGCGCTGGCCGAGGCCAGCGCCAGGTGCGACCGCTCCGCGCCGCGCGTGATGCTGCGCTGGTCGGCCACCGCGATGAAGAGCTGGAGATCGACGAGATCGAAACGCATGGCAGGCCTCCACCCCTGTTGGTTGAGCACAATTCTTTCGGAAAACCGCTCCACACTTTGCAGGATCGCGCTCCAGGCTTCGTAGCTGACGAAGGCTGTCTCCGTAACCTCCAGATTGTGCCGGATCGCGGCATCGGTCAATGTGGCCGGCATGATCGACCCGCTTCTCATTGTCATCGCCGCCGTCTTCCTGGTCGCCGGATTCGTCAAGGGCGTGATCGGGCTTGGGCTGCCGACCGTCTCCATGGGCCTGCTTGCGGTGAACATGGCGCCCAGCCGCGCCATCGCCATTGTGATCGTGCCGGCGATCGTCACCAATATCTGGCAGACCTTCGTCGGCCCCTATCTGCGCGACATCCTGCGACGGCTGTGGCCGCTGATGATCGGCACCGTGATCGGCTGCTGGCTCAATGCCGGCGCGCTGACCGGCCCACATGCGCGCTACGGCACGGTCGTGCTCGGCGTGCTGCTCGTGATCTATGCCGTGATCGGGCTGAACAAGTTCCATTTCCGCGTCGCGCCCAGGAACGAGAAATGGGTCGGCGGTGTGGTCGGCGTCATCACCGGCGTGATCTCGGCCTCGACCGGCGTGCAGGTGATCCCCTCGATGCCGTTCATGCAGGCGATCGGCATGGAGAAGGACGAGCTGGTGCAGGCGCTCGGCGTGTTCTTCACCACAGCGACGCTGGCGCTAGCCTTCAACCTCACCGCCGGCGGCTTGCTGACACCGGCCAATGCCGTGCCCGGCGCCATCGGCCTCACCATGGCCTTTGCCGGCATGTTCATCGGCCAGTCGGTGCGGGCGCGGATGCCGGCCGAAGCGTTTCGCCGCTGGTTCCTGATCGCGATGATCCTGCTCGGCCTTTATCTCGCCGGCAGCGCGCTGGCGAAGGAGTTCGCGTAGGAAGAACGCGAATTGGGTTAGCCTCGCGTTGCTTCACGCCCTTTCAAGTTCGAACGATCACACAGAGTCGCCAGCTTGCAATCGTGGCGGCGTGGGCGCCTCTTGCGCCGGCCGATTGGCTGAACAGGGATACGACCTTGCTCGGCCCGCGCGAAAACAGGACGGGCCCAATATGAACCATTCCAGGAATTCGATCATCGCTGCCGTGTTACGGCTTTTTGCGCTCATCGGTCGCTTTCGGCCCGCCGTGGCGGCACTGCTCCTTGTCGTCATGACGGCAGCATCAAGTGGACGAGCCTCAGCGGCCGCCGACGAAGCGCAGGCGCGCGCGGTCTTTTTGCAGTTCGTGGCTGCGCAGAATGCACATAACGCGAGCGACGTGCGAGCGATGCTGTGGAATTCGCCCGATATGCTTTCGGTCACGCGAGGCGTCCAAACCAAAGGGGCCGACGCAGTCGCCGCCCGCTTCAAGGAATATTACGAGGGCACCTGGCATCTGGAACCCGACATGTCGCAGTTTCACGCAGCCACGATGTCAAATGACGTCATGCAGATTCTCGTCCCCATCCTCTTCACGCGCGGCCTTCCGGGCAAGCCGCCGCGGGACGACGTTTTTCTGATCAGCCAAACGTTCGTTCGCGAGGGAAGCAGCTGGTTTGTCGCGTCGATCTTCCCGGTCGCAAACACACAAATCAAATAGCCGCGCGGCGCCTCAGAAGTTCAAGGTTTCGGCTCGTAACCCGGCACCCATTTGTCGTGCTGGGGCAGATCGTCCTGGATCGTCCACCACGGCGCGCGCGACGAGGTGAAGACGTGAAGGCGGGGCCTGACTTGCGGATCGTCGTCGAGCAGGCCGGCGGGAATGCTGACGGTCGGCAGATAGCTCGCCTTGCCCGGCGTCAAGCAGCCGCAGGTGTTGCAGCGATGGCGGAAACTGCCCGGCGCGGATTCGTAAGACACCGTCATGTCCTCGCCCGCCACGAAGCGAAACTTGTCGGCGTCGACATGGGCGTAGGTGGCAAAGGCCGCACCGGTCAGCTTGCGGCAATTGCCGCAATGGCAGTGGGTCAGTGCCCGGACCTTGTCGATCTCGAAACGCACGGCGCCGCACAGACAGCTTCCACGAATCATCGAAACCTCCCGGGCCCAGCCTCGATCGGACCGCTCCCTCATTCGTTCGAACGAGTTACCGGCTCTCCATCATGGCGACGCGAATGCCGAGATAGATGAAGAGGCCGCCGAGCGCGCGGTTGACCCAGGCGATCACACTCTCAGAGCTCCGCAGGCGATGGGCGGCCTTGGCCGCGAACGCGGCGAGCATCAGGCACCACAATATTCCCGTGAAGATGAAGACCAGGCCGAGCGTCAGGAAGGCGAGCGGTTTATGGGGCGCATCGGCTGCGACGAATTGCGGCAGGAAAGCCAGGAAGAACAGCGCGACCTTGGGATTCAGCGCGTTGGTGAAGACGCCCTGCAGGAAAACCCGGCGCAGCGAGCTCCGCTCGCCCTGGTCCCCGACTGCAGCCAGCACCGGGCGCGACCACAGCATCTGGAGGCCGGTGACGACCAGATAGGCAGCGCCGACCAGCTTCAGGATCGAGAAGGCGGTCGATGAGGCCATCAGCAGGGCCGAAAGCCCGATCGCCGCGCCCGCGACATGGAAAAAACAGCCACAACTGATGCCGAAAGCGGCTGCAGCCCCGCCCCGCCAGCCCATCTGCATGCTGCGGCCGATCACATAGACGCTATCAGGCCCGGGAGTGATGTTGAGCAGTATGCCCGACAGGATGAAGAGCCAGATTTCGTGAATGCCCAGCATCTGAAATGCCCCCGCCCGGCCCGCCTTGCGGCCCTCAGGAGCGGGCTTAGTCGGTTCGACCGTCCCCGTCTACCGCCAGGACTGCCTAGGATTTACTTCGAATTTGCAATGCGGATCATACTTTCACTCGGCATCATCTGCTCTATAAAGGCAGGGTTCTTGAAATGCAGGATTCGAGGCGACTGGCCACGCCGTGGCCGGTCCCAGGTCCCCTGCCAAGTCCTTTATAAAGTCCCTTGGAGCTCCGTGGATATGGAAAGACGTCTGGCCGCCATCGTCTGCGCCGATGTCGCCGGCTATTCGCGAATGATGGGCAGCGACGAGGCCGGCACCCATGCCGCCTTCAAGGCCCATCGCGCCGCGATTCATCCCATCATCCTCAATCATGGCGGCCGCGTCGTGAAGAACACCGGCGACGGCTTCCTGCTGGAGTTCGCCTCCATCGTCGGCGCCACCGAGGCGGCGATCGCGATGCAGACGCTGATGGCGGAGCGCAACCACCATCTTCCGGCCGATCGCGCCATGCAGTTCCGGCTCGGCATCCATATGGGCGATGTCATCGCCGACGAGGACGAGGTCTTTGGTGACGATGTCAACATTGCCGTCCGCCTCGAATCCGTGGCGAGCCCGGGCGGCTTCGCCATCTCGGCCAAGGCCTATCGCGAGGCCGGCAAGCACCTCAACCTGCCGCTGACCGATGCCGGCAATCACCGCTTCAAGAACATCAAGGACGCAGTCGGGGTCTTTACCTGGACGCCCGAAGGCGCGCCGGCGCTCGCGCCCGAGCTGAGGGAGGCGTCGGCCCTCTCGCAGCAGTACCGCACGGCGATCGTCGGCGTGCTGCCCTTCGCCAATCTCAGCGACGCCCAGGACGAATATTTCTCCGACGGCCTCACCGAGGATCTGATCCACGCGCTGTCACTGCAATCCTTCTATCGCGTGCTGAGCCGCAACTCGACCTTCGCTTTCAAGGGCAAGAATTTGAGCACGCGCCTGATCGCGCGCGAGATCGACGCCACCTATCTGATCCAGGGCTCGGTGCGGCGCGCCGGCGCCAAGATCCGCGTCACCGCCGAGCTGATCGCGCCGGAGACCGGCGAGCAGCTCTGGACCGGGCGCTACGACCGCGACATCGGCGATTTGTTCGCCATGCAGGACGAGATCACCACCAATCTTTCCGCCGCCATCGCCACCGAGATCGTCCGGGCCGAGGCCTCGGCGCCGGCGCGTCTCTCGACCGACGTCACCGCCTGGGACCGCTTCCTCAAGGGGCTGTCCCATTACTACCGGCAGACCAAGGAAGATCTGGCCACCGCCGTCGACCTGTTCCGGGAGGCCATCAGGCTCGATCCCAAACTGTCGATCGCGCACGCCTATCTCGCCACCATCCAGATCCAGAGCATCCAGTTCGGCTGGGTCAAGGGCACGCGGGAGATGTGGGCCGAGGCGATGAATCTCGCCGAGACCAGCGTCCGGCTCGACCCCCGCTCCTCCTTCGCGTTCTCGATCCTGTCCTGGGCCCATGCGATGGAGGGACATTACGAGGCCGCGATGGACGCCGCCAAGCGCGCGGTCGCGCTCAATCCCTACGACAACGGCGCACGCGGCGTGCTCGGCATCTGCCATTTCGTCATCGGCGAGCACCGCGAGGCGATTGAGCTGTTCTCGATGGCGGCGCAGCGCGACAACAGCGATCCGCGCTACCAATGGGCCGCGCTGAACGCCTTCAGCCACTATCTCTTGAGGCAATATGACGCGACCCTGTCATGGGCCCGCGAGCAGCTCTACATCAACCCGAACCACATGCAGGCGCTGGCGATCCGCGCCGCAGCGCTGGCGCAACTGGGCCGGACCGGCGAGGCTGACGAGGCCACCAAGGTGCTCATGGCCAACTACCCGACCCTGAACGTCGACCGTCACCTGCGCAATTTCCACTGGAAGCGGCCCGAGAATCTCGCCCATTACCGCGAGGGCTTGCTGAAGGCCGGCGTGCCGCTCGGCAAGCTGACCCTGGTCCAGAGCGACGTGAAGCGCGCCGCCGAGTCGTGACCGGCGGTCCGCGGCCCCTCGATACCCCCTTTCACACATCCCTTTGCGACCTCACGCCTGCACTTATTGACAGGACAGTGAATTCGGCCACATTTCGTCACACGCTCAGGTAGTATAGCCTGCTGTCGGTTTGTTAGGACTTTCCGCGCTTGATCGGCGCATCCGCGTTTCGCGATTCGTCGTTTTCAGGATTTTGGGCCATGCATGATCCCGCCTCGAAGCCCTCGGTCCCCTCGATCCAGGTCTCGCCGAACAATCCCTGTCCGTTCCTGCGCGGCCTCGTCGGCGAAGGCTTCGTCGACGGCGGGACCGTACCGCTCAACACGCTGTCGCAGACCATCGCGAATGCGAGCGGCGAGACGGGGCTGAAAAAGACGTGGGCCCGCATCCAGGTCCGTGGCGTTGCGCTCATCGCCAACGGATTTGGCCACATCCTGAAGAGCATGTGGTCGGGAGCGCAGCTCGATGCATTGCGCAACGGTCCGCTTGACAAGCACGGCGCCGGCTCGCGCATCCTCGAGGTTGATGGCAAGGTCAACGAGGCCGAGATCGCGCGCCTTCAGAGCTTCGGCCGGAGCTACACCGATCCCGACACCGGCAGCAGCGAGCCCGGCCTCAACGCCGCGGAAATCAAGACCTTCATGCGCGACAATCTCAAGCGCGCCGGCAGTGCCGCGCGCTGGTACTACCCGCTGCTGATGAAGTTCGAATGGCCGATCCTGCTGAAGATCATGGGCAAGGAGGATCGGGCGAAGGAGCGCTATCTCAGCGTCGCCGACGTGCGCACGCTGCTCAACGAGCGGAGATTTCCCGACCGCATCAACCAGCGGATCGTATCCCAGCCGCTGCTGTCGAGCTGCGCACTCAGGTTTCGCTGGGCGCTCGGGATCGTGACGGCCGTTCTCGCTGCCGGTCTTGTCGCCGTCGTTGCGATCGCCGAATTCCCCAACCAGGTTCGCGCCATGCTGCCGCAGAAGGGCACCCTCGCGCAGCTCCTGCCGCCGCCCCTGCCCACGGTCCCGGAGACGACGGCAGCCTATTGGCTCGAGCAAAACTGGTCCTTGAAGGACCGCCACTGGTTCCACCACGCCAGCCAGGGCACCGCGACCTTTCCGGTGCCCTATGAATGGTTCATGGCGCTGGAGCAGCCGCGCCTTCGCCTGTTCTCGCAGCCCGGGATGATGAAGGACAGCGCCTATCTCGAGCGTTACGGCTTCATCCCGAGCCCGAAATCGATCAACACCGACGCAACGACGCTGCGCCAGTTTGGCTACGCCAACGTCTATGAGACGACGCAGGCGGGAGNCCTGCCGAGAACGTCGATGGCCTGCCGGTCGGCTTCGCACGGATGACCGGTGTGGTCGATCCCGCGACCGGCCGCCGCGAGGAGGACAAGATCGGGCTGACCTGCGCGGCCTGCCATACCGGCCAGATCCACTATCAGGGCATCGACGTGCGCTTCGACGGCGGTCCGGCAATGACCGACCTGAAGAAGCTCGAGCTCGCGACCGGCCTGTCGATCGCCTACACGCTGTACGTTCCGTTCCGCTTCGACCGCTTTGCCGATCGCGTGCTCGGCCGCGAAGCCAGCAAGGCGGACCGCGCTGCGCTCAAGCAGAAGCTGAGTGCGATCGGCAGCTTCCTGATCGACTGGCAGAAGACGTACGACGATACGATCAAGCACAAGGAGACCTGGGACGGCAGGCAGCAGCAGGACACCGAGGAAGGCTTCGGAAGGCTCGACGCACTCAACCGCATCGGCAACCAGGTGTTCTCGCAGGATCTCGCGCTGAGCGGGGTCAAGGGATTCGAGAAGAACCTGCATGCCCAGGACGCGCCGGTCAGCTTTCCCGCGATCTGGACCGTGCCGTGGTTCAAATTCGCCCAATACGACGCGTCCATCGAGCAGCCGCTGATCCGGAACGCCGGCGAAGCGCTCGGCGTGACGGCGCTGCTCAATTTGTCCGACGCCTATCCGGAGGACCGGCTGTGGGGCTCCTCCGTTCATATCCGGACGCTCGGCTGGATCGAGGACATGCTCAGGGGGCCCGATCCGTTCAAGGCGGCCGAGCCGAAATTCGGCGGCCTGCTGTCGCCGAAATGGCCATCGCAGATTCTCGGCGACGCCTGGAGGATCAACAAGGACAAGGTCGAGAATGGCCGCAAGATCTACGCCGAGATGTGTTCCGGCTGCCATTTGCCGGCCGTCGACACCCCGGCGTTCTGGTCGTCGGGGCATTGGGAGCCCAGCGGCGACAGCAAGGTCCTGAACGCGGTCACGATTCCCCTCAAGGAGATCAAGACGGATCCCGAACAGTCGCTCGTGCTTGGCAACAGGATCGTGGACGTACCCGGCTTCCTGAAGGTGAATACCGCGGACCTCCAGAAGTGGTGGCAATGCGATGTCTCGACCGCCAGCACCTCGCCGACCGAGATAGTCTACGCGCTCGGCCTCATGACCGTCGTCGACCTCGTCGCCCGCAAGTGGATGGACGACGAGAAGGCGCCGGAGGCCGAACGCGCGAAATTGTGGAATCTCGCGCGCAAGAACTGCCTCAATCCGACGCCCGCGCCACGCTATCGCGCGCGGCCGCTGAACGGCATCTGGGCGACCGCGCCCTATTTGCACAACGGCTCGGTGCCGTCGCTGTACTGGCTGCTGAAGCCGCAGAACGAGCGCCCGCAAAAATTCTGCATGGGCCGCCGCGACTATGATCCCGTGACCGTCGGCTTCGCGGTCACCGCCGACGAGCCCTGCAAGACCGGCGAGACGCAGTTCTCGATGACCGGCCCCGACGGCAAGCCGGTCCAGGGCAACAGCGTGCTCGGCCATTCCTTCGAGCGCAAGGAGGGCGAGCCGAAACGCGACGGCGTGATCGGCCGCATGTTCAGGGACGACAACGAGCGCTACGATCTGATCGAGTATCTGAAGACGTTGTGAGCTGTCCGCCGCCTCTCCTCGCCTGTGGGAGAGGCGGATTGCATGCACATCGTCATTGCGAGCGCAGCGAAGCAATCCAGAATCTTTTCGCGGAGGGACTCTGGATTGCTTCGCTGCGCTCGCAATGACGGAGAATGAGGATTCCGCGCAAGTCCAACTCTCACCGCCCTCGCGGAGCCCCTTCCCTCTCAAGGGAGGGAGCGCACCGTTACCTTCTCACTTGAACAGCGGCGTGCCCGGCACGAAGGCGTCGAAGGCGGCCCAGAACTGGGAGCGGTAGCGGTCCTGCTCCTGGAGTATCTCGTGCTTGGAACCTGCGATCACGAGATGCGAGCCGGCGCGCAAATGGTAGGCGAACTCCTCGATCGCCGCGGTCGAGACCACGGTGTCGTTGGAGGCCGCCAGCATCAGGATCGGCTGGCGGATCTCGGAGGGGTAGTTCATGCCCTTGAAGGTGCGCATCGCGCGGAAGGCGGTATCGGCCCACGCGACCGTCGGTGACGCCAGCCCGAGTGTCGGGTCCTCCTCCAGGATCGCGGCGTTGCGCGCATAGCGCACGGGATCGCTGGTCAGGGGATTGTTGATGAAGGGGTCGAGCCCGGTGATGCGATCGCTGCCGCCAGGGACGTAGCGGCCGCCCATTCCCATCAGTCGCATCGTCCTCAGCAGCGTCCGCGCCGGAAGCGCGGTGGTGCGGCCGGGCAGATCGATCATCGGCGCCGACAGCACCATGCGGTCGAACCAGCGCTTGCCGGCATGCGCCACGCGCAGCAACACCGTGCCACCCATGGAGTGTGCAAGCGCGAAGAAGGGTGGCGGGCAATCCGGCAGCACCACCTGCTGCACGAAGGTCTCGACGTCGATCTCGAAATCGGAGAAGTCGCGCACATAGCCCTTGCGCGGATCGCGCAGGCGGCGCGACGAATGGCCCTGTCCGCGCCAGTCGATCATCGCCACCGCGAAGCCGCGGTCGCGCAGGTCACGCACGGTCTCGAAATATTTCTCGATCTGCTCGCTGCGCCCGGTGAAGACACAGACCGTGCCCTTGCGGCCCGCCGGCGGCGCCCAGCGCGCAAAGCGCAGCTCGGCGCCATCGGGGGTCTTGATGGTGCCGCTGACGACGTTTTCGGGAACGGGATTGGACGGGATCGAGAGCAGCGTCATGATTGGAGGTGCTTGGGCGCAAAGTGCTGCAAATCAAGTGGCGGGAGCGCCGAAAAGGCGCCTATCCCGCCCTCTTGAACGCCGTCTCACCCCACCCATATCACCTTCGTGCAGGCCGCTACCAGTGTTTCGGAACCGGAACATCAGGCTGCACACAGAACTAAAGCCCGGCCCGATGGCGGGCGGGTTACCCAACAGTCGCTCAATGGAGGACTTGACCATGCGTAGCTACGATCTCACCCCGTTCTATCGTTCCACCGTCGGCTTCGACCGTCTGTTCAACCTGCTCGACCAGGCCAGCTCTGACGGCAGCCCCGGCTATCCCCCCTACAACATCGAGCGTACCGGCGAGAACGCCTACCGCATCACCGTCGCGGTCTCGGGCTTTGCCAAGGACGAGCTCTCCATCGTCGCGAAGGAAAACACGCTGACGATCAAGGGCGAGAAGGTCGCCAACGAGAACTCGAAATCCGAAGTGCTCTACCGCGGCATCGCCGCGCGCGCCTTCGAGCGCGCCTTCCAGCTTGCCGACTTCGTGCAGGTGAAGGACGCCTCGCTCGAGAACGGGCTGCTTCACGTCGATCTCGTCCGCGAGATTCCCGAGGCCAAGAAGCCGCGCCAGATCGCGATCAACACCAGCGCCCCGAAGGCGCAGGTGATCGAGAGCTCGGCCGCGCAAGCCGCCTAAGCAGCACACGACTTCCAGGTTGCGAAAACGCCCCGGTGCCCCGGGGCGTTTTTTGCCGTCGTCCCGGCGCCTCCCCAGCGTCGTCCTGGCGAAAGCCAGGACCCCTACCGCGAGGTCTGTCGGATGGGCCCGGTAGGAATCCCGAACGAATGGTCTTCGCCAAACATCTCCCTGGGGTAATGGGTCCTGGCTTTCGCCAGGACGACACCGATTGCTGTGCGACCTTGTTGCAGACATTTCACTGCTGCACCGCATCACAGACTGGTGAGCCGCGTAACGCCGCGGCCGCTTGCTCCGTCCTTTGGGCATCGAACCCAAGAACACGGAGAACGATCATGACTTTCTGGCGCAGCCTTTTCGTCGCCGCGAGCCTGCTGGCGGCCCCCATCAGCCTTGCTCATGCGCAGACACCGCAGACGGTGAAAGCGAAGAACGTCGTGCTGGTGCACGGCGCCTGGGCTGACGGATCTAGCTGGTCGGAGGTGATCCCGATCCTTCAGGCCGCGGGCCTCAACGTCACCGCCGTGCAAAATCCACTGTCGTCGCTTGCCGATTCCGTCGAGGCGACGAAACGCGCGCTGGCCGAGCAGGATGGTCCGACCGTGCTGGTCGCGCACTCCTGGGGCGGCACCGTGATCAGCCAGGTCGGCACCGACCCGAAAGTCACCGGCCTTGTCTATGTGGCCGCACGCGCGCCCGATGCGAACGAGGATTTCGTCGCACTGTCGAAGCAGTTTCCGACCGGCCCCGCACGCGCCGGCATCGTCGAGCGCGACGGCTACACAAAACTGTCGGAAGACGCCTTCCTGAAGTATTTCGCCAATGGCGTGAAGCCGGAGCAGGCCAAGGAGCTCTACGCCGTGCAATGGCCGACAGCGGCCTCGATCTTCGCCGGCCGCACCACGGAAGCGGCATGGCACAGCAAGCCGAGCTGGTACGCGGTGTCGAAGAACGACTACACCATCAATCCCGACTTCGAACGCTTCCTCGCCAAGCGCATGAACGCCACCACGGTCGAGCTCGATGCCGGCCACCTCTCGCTGGTGTCGCACCCGAAGGAGGTGGCGAATTTGATCCTGGACGCTGCGGGGTATCCGCGGAGTTGAGGTGATTGCGTGAATGCAAAAGGCGCCCGAGTTGTTCGGGCGCCTTTTGTTTTGCCCTGTTCTCTTCCCAACGTCATCCCGGCGGAGGCCGGTACCCATAACCACAGGGAGAAGTTTGGCGAAGCTTCGGAGTTCGGTACTCCCTCCGCGCCCAATCGATGCACCTCGCGGTATGGGTCCCGCCTTCGCCGGGGCGACACCGTTCGTGAGGTGACGCTCTCGCGTCCAACGCTCAATCCAGCCCCTGCGCCGCCGGCATCTCCTGCGTCGGCTGGATCGTCGGAGCAGGCTTGGCCTGTCCGACTGGGGGCGCGGCCTCGGCAGGCTTGGCCTGTACGGCCGCAGTTTGCTGCGCAGGCGGAGCCAGCGGCGCCTGGGCCTGCTGCACCGCTGGCTCGACCGGCTTCGCCGCCGCGACCGGCGCCTCGCCGCGTGGCGGAGCCGCCTTGGGCAGCGGCACGGTACGCTTCGCGACATTCGGGATCGAGGCCGNACGGATCATGGTTGGCGGCGGCAGCGCGCTTTGCGGGCCGTAAGGCGCGACCGTGGGCTGCTCATAGGCCGGAGCCATGCCGTAGGCATCGGCCGCCGGCATGAAGCGGATGATCCGGCCGTCGCGGGCGTCGATCACGAGCCGGCCGTCGTCGCCGCGGCGGTCGATCACCGCGATGGTGTAGACGCTGCCGCGCAGCCGCGGGATGCCGAGCGGTGAGAAGCCGTTGTCGCGCAAGACCGCGTAGACCTCCGTTGGCGGCAGCAGTGCCGGGGCCGGACCACGCTCGTCATAGCCATAGCCGTAGCGCGGCGGCAGCGCGGCTTCCGGCGGCGCATAGGGACCGTCGAAGTCCGACACCGCGATCACCGCCCCTCCCGCAATACCGTTAGCCGGAACCTGCCCTTGAGCAGCGCTTATGGCCAGTGCCAGCGCGGCGGCAGCCACACATCCTGTGAAAAACTTCATGGTCAAGACGCTCCTGTCTGACCCGGGACGCGGCGCGCTCTTTCGCTTCTTGCGGCGTGGCGCGCCTTCCGAAGGGTCGATCCGAAGCTTCATTGGGGAATTCGGCGTCCGCAGGGCCGGATCAGGGCGCGTTTGCTTCAAAACCGGGGCCGCGCAACTTTCGGAAAGCGATTGATTGACATATCGGGAATCGGGACTTCCGCGCGCTTGTGTGGTAGACAAAAATTTGGCAAGGTGATGGTTAGGACAGGAAAGCTGTCTCAATTTTGCTTGCGATTCCGGCATAGGGATTGCAACGAAAGTTGGTGCTCTCGAGCGCCAAGAAGGCAACAGGCAAAGCCGTTCTCGGGGACGAAGAACGCCTAGGCCTGAATTTAAGAAAATGCGGCTCGCAGCGGACGAGCGGTGACCCAGAGGCGGGTGCCGCGGAACGCCCAAGGTGCGCCGAAGATGGCGGTGAGACAGCTTGCCGCACGGAGAGGACAGGAACAATGAACGGGTCGCAATTCGAGCGCGCAAACATCGTGGCAGAAGAGCTGTCGGCGACGGTCGCCTCGAAAACGACCGATCCGATTCAGGAACACAATTCGCGCCCGCCGGCCGAAGGTCTCTACGACCCCAGCCTCGAGAAGGACTCTTGCGGCGTCGGTTTCATCGCCAACATCAAGGGCAAGAAGTCGCACGAGATCGTCTCTGACGCGCTGAGCATCCTCTGCAACCTCGAGCATCGCGGCGCTGTCGGCGCTGACCCGCGCGCCGGTGACGGCGCCGGCATCCTGGTGCAGATCCCGCACGCCTTCTTCAGCCGCAAGGCCAAGGAGCTCGGCTTTGCACTGCCGGCTCCGGGGGAATACGCCATTGGCGCGCTGTTCATGCCGCGCGACACCGCCTGGCGCAACGTCATCAAGAGCATCATCGCCGACCAGATCAAGGAAGAGGGCCTGACCCTGCTCGGCTGGCGCGACGTGCCGACCGACAATTCCTCGCTCGGCGTCACCGTGAAGCCGACCGAGCCCGCCTGCATGCAGGTGTTCATCGGCCGCAACGGCACCGCCAAGACCGAGGACGAGTTCGAGCGCCGGCTCTACATCCTGCGCAAGTCGATCTCGCAGGCTATCTACCAGCGCCGCGACCGCGGCCTCGCCGGCTATTACCCGTGCTCGATGTCCTGCCGCACCGTGATCTACAAGGGCATGTTCCTCGCCGACCAGCTCGGCAAGTACTATCCCGATCTGCACGAGAAGGATTTCGAGAGCGCGCTCGCCCTCGTTCACCAGCGCTTCTCGACCAACACGTTCCCGGCGTGGTCGCTGGCGCATCCCTATCGCATGATCGCCCATAACGGCGAGATCAACACGCTGCGCGGCAACGTCAACTGGATGGCGGCGCGCCAGGCCTCGGTGAGCTCCGAGCTCTACGGCAAGGACATCAACCGGCTCTGGCCCATCTCTTACGAAGGCCAGTCGGACACCGCCTGCTTCGACAACGCGCTCGAATTCCTGGTGCAGGGCGGCTACTCGCTGCCGCACGCCGTCATGATGATGATTCCGGAGGCGTGGGCCGGCAATCCCCTGATGGATGAGAAGCGCCGCGCCTTCTACGAATACCATGCCGCGCTGATGGAGCCGTGGGACGGCCCCGCCGCGATCGCCTTCACCGACGGCCGCCAGATCGGCGCCACGCTCGACCGCAACGGCCTGCGGCCGGCGCGCTATCTCGTGACCAAGGACGACCGCATCGTGATGGCGTCCGAGATGGGCGTGCTGACGATCCCCGAGGACCAGATCATCACCAAGTGGCGCTTGCAGCCCGGCAAGATGCTGCTGGTCGACCTCGAGCAGGGTCGTCTCATTCCCGACGACGAGATCAAGGCCGAGCTCGCCAAGAGCCATCCCTACAAGGAGTGGCTGGAGCGGACCCAGATCGTGCTGGAAGAGCTGCCGAAGGTTCCGACCACCGGCGTGCGCTCGAACTTGTCGCTTTTGGATCGCCAGCAGGCGTTCGGCTACAGCCAGGAAGACATCACCATCCTGATGACGCCGATGGCGGCTACGGGCGAAGAGGCCGCGGGCTCGATGGGCAACGACACGCCGATCTCGGCGCTGTCGGACAAGGCAAAGCCGCTATTCACCTACTTCAAGCAGAACTTCGCGCAAGTCACCAATCCGCCGATCGACCCGATCCGCGAGGAGCTGGTGATGAGCCTCGTCTCCATCATCGGGCCGCGGCCGAACCTGTTCGACCTCCAGGGCATGGCCACGACCAAGCGCCTCGAAGTGCGCCAGCCGATCCTGACCGACGCGGACCTGGAAAAGATCCGCTCGATCTCCGATGTGGCCGAGTCGCACTTCAAGTCGCGGACCCTGGACACCACCTTCCACGCCGGTCTCGGCGCGGCCGGCATGGACCAGGTGCTGGACGAGCTCTGTGCGCGCGCTGAAAGCGCGGTGCGCGAGGGCGTCAACATCATCATCCTGTCCGACCGCATGGTCGGCACCGACCGCGTGCCGATCCCGGCACTGCTGGCCTGCGCCGCCGTGCATCATCATCTGATCCGCGTCGGACTGCGCACCTCGGTCGGCCTCGTCGTCGAATCCGGCGAGCCGCGCGAAGTGCATCACTTCGCCTGCCTCGCCGGCTACGGCGCCGAAGCGATCAATCCGTACCTGGCGTTCGAGACCATCATCGCGATGAAGGACCGCCTGCCCGGCTCGCTCGACGACTACGAGATCGTCAAGCGCTACATCAAGTCGATCGGCAAGGGCCTGCTCAAGGTGATGTCCAAGATGGGCATCTCGACCTACCAGTCCTATTGCGGCGCGCAGATCTTCGACGCGGTCGGCCTCAAGGCGGACTTCGTGTCGAAGTTCTTTGCCGGCACGCATACCCGCGTCGAAGGCGTCGGTCTTGCCGAGATCGCCGAAGAGGCCGTGCGCCGCCATGCCGACGCGTTCGGCGAGGCGCTGGTCTACAAGGGCGCGCTCGACGTCGGCGGCGAATATGCCTATCGCAGCCGCGGCGAGGACCATGCCTGGACCGCCGAATCGGTGTCGCTGCTGCAGCACGCCGCGCGCGGCAATTCGCAGGAGCGCTATCGCGCCTTCGCCAAGATCCTCAACGAGCAGTCGGAGCGTTTGCTGACCCTGCGCGGCCTATTCCGGATCAAGAACGCCGAGGAAGAGAAGCGCAAGCCGATCCCGCTCGAGCAGGTCGAGCCGGCCAAGGAGATCGTCAAGCGTTTCGCCACGGGCGCGATGAGCTTCGGCTCGATCTCGCGCGAGGCGCACACCACGCTCGCGATCGCCATGAACAGGATCGGCGGCAAGTCGAACACCGGCGAAGGCGGCGAGGAAGCCGACCGCTTCAAGCCGATGCCGAACGGCGATTCGATGCGCTCGGCGATCAAGCAGGTCGCCTCAGGCCGCTTCGGCGTCACCACGGAGTATCTCGTCAACTCCGACATGATGCAGATCAAGATGGCGCAGGGCGCCAAGCCCGGCGAAGGCGGCCAGCTGCCGGGCCACAAGGTCGACGCCACCATCGCCAAGGTCCGGCACTCGACGCCGGGCGTCGGCCTGATCTCGCCGCCGCCGCACCACGACATCTATTCGATCGAGGACCTGGCGCAGCTCATCTACGACCTCAAGAACGTCAACCCGACGGGCGACGTTTCGGTCAAGCTCGTCTCCGAGATCGGTGTCGGCACGGTCGCGGCGGGCGTCGCCAAGGCGCGCGCCGACCATGTCACCATCGCCGGCTTCGAGGGCGGCACCGGCGCTTCGCCGCTGACCTCGATCAAGCACGCGGGCTCGCCGTGGGAGATTGGTCTTGCCGAAACCCACCAGACCCTGGTGCGCGAGCGGCTGCGCAGCCGCATCGTGGTCCAGGTCGACGGCGGCTTCCGCACCGGACGTGACGTCGTGATCGGCGCGCTGCTCGGCGCCGACGAGTTCGGCTTCGCCACCGCCCCCTTGATTGCGGCCGGCTGCATCATGATGCGCAAATGCCATCTCAACACCTGCCCGGTCGGCGTCGCGACGCAGGACCCCGTCCTGCGCAAGCGCTTCACCGGCCAGCCCGAGCACGTGATCAACTACTTCTTCTTCGTTGCGGAGGAAGTCCGCGAGATCATGGCTTCGCTCGGCTTCCGCACCTTCAACGAGATGGTCGGCCAGGTTCAGCTGCTCGACCAGACCCGTCTGGTCGCGCACTGGAAGGCCAAGGGCCTCGATTTCTCGAAGCTGTTCGTCAAGCAGAAGGAAGAGAAGGGCCAGAAGATCTATCACTCCGAGCGCCAGAACCATCATCTGGAGGCGGTGCTCGACCGCACGCTGATCGAGAAGGCGCAGCCCGCGCTCGACCGCGGCGCGCCGGTGAAGATCGAGGCCACGATCAACAGCACCAACCGTTCCGCCGGCGCCATGCTGTCGGGCGCGGTCGCCAAGATCTATGGCCATGCCGGCCTGCCGCAGGACACCATCCACGTCAGCCTCAAGGGCACCGCCGGCCAGGCCTTTGGCGCGTGGCTTGCCAATGGCGTCACCTTCGAGCTCGAGGGTGAAGGTAACGACTATGTCGGCAAGGGGCTTTCGGGCGGCAAGATCATCGTCAAGCCGCCGGCGAACTCGGCAATCGTACCGGAAGAGAGCATCATCGTCGGCAACACCGTGATGTACGGCGCGATCCAGGGCGAGTGTTACTTCCGCGGCATCGCCGGCGAGCGCTTTGCCGTGCGCAACTCGGGCGCGGTTGCGGTGGTCGAGGGCGCGGGCGATCATTGCTGCGAATACATGACCGGCGGCATCGTGGTCGTGCTTGGCAAGACCGGGCGCAACTTCGCGGCCGGCATGTCCGGTGGCATCGCCTATGTGCTCGACGAGACCGGCGACTTCGACAAGCTGTGCAACATGGCGATGGTCGAGCTCGAGCCGGTGCTGTCGGAAGAGCTGATCAACGCCGGCACTTATAATCACTCCGGTGACCTCGAGGCGCACGGCCGGGTCGACGTGTTCAAGAACCTGCTCGCCTCCGACGTCGAGCGGCTGCACGTCCTGATCTCGCGCCATGCCAAGGCGACCGGCTCCAAGCGCGCCACCGAGATCCTTGCCAACTGGAAGGACTGGCTGCCCAAATTCCGCAAGGTGATGCCGGTCGAGTACCGGCGCGCGCTGCGCGAAATGGCCGCCAACGCGGACGCCGAGCCGAAAATCGCGATCGGGGCGTAAGAGTATCAGCGCCCGTCATTGCGAGCGCAGCGAAGCAATCCAGACTTCCTCCTGAGCAACAGACTGGATTGCTTCGTCGCTTCACTCCTCGCAATGAGGGTTGAAGAAGCAACAAACGAATTAAGCGGCAGGGACTTCGGGTTTAATGGGCAAGATCACGGGTTTTCTGGAAATCGAACGGCACGACCGCAAGTACACCCCGGTCGCCGAGCGCGTGAAGCATTACAACGAGTTCGTCGTTCCCTTGAGCGAGAAGGAAGTGCGCGACCAGGCCGCGCGCTGCATGAACTGCGGCATTCCCTATTGCCACGGCACCGGTTCGGTCGCGCCGGGCACGCCCGGCTGCCCGGTTAACAACCAGATCCCCGACTGGAACGATCTCGTCTATCAGGGCAATTGGGAAGAAGCCTCGCGCAATCTGCACTCGACCAACAATTTCCCCGAATTCACCGGCCGCATCTGCCCGGCGCCGTGCGAAGCATCCTGCACGCTCAACATCGACGACAACCCTGTCACCATCAAGACCATCGAATGCGCGATCGTCGACCGCGCCTGGGACAATGGCTGGCTGAAGCCGGAAGTCGCCGCGCAGAAGACCGGCAAGAAGGTCGCCGTGATCGGCTCGGGCCCGGCCGGCATGGCCTGCGCCCAGCAGCTCGCGCGCGCCGGCCACGACGTGCATGTCTACGAGAAGTACGCCAAGGCCGGCGGCCTGCTGCGCTACGGCATTCCCGACTTCAAGATGGAGAAGGGCGTCATCGACCGCCGCGTCAAGCAGATGGAAGGCGAAGGCGTCACCTTCCACTACAACAGCCATGTCGGCGCTGACGGCAATGTCGATCCGCGCGAGATGCTCAACGAGTATGACGCGGTGGCGCTGACCGGCGGCGCGGAAGCTCCGCGCGACCTGCCGATCCCCGGCCGCGATCTCCAGGGCATCCACTACGCCATGGACTTCCTGCCGCAGCAGAACCGCCGCGTCTCCAGCGAGCCCCTGAACGGCGTCCAGGAGATTCTGGCCGGCGGCAAGCATGTCGTCGTCATCGGCGGCGGCGACACCGGCTCGGACTGCATCGGCACCTCGCTGCGCCAGGGCGCGCTGTCGGTGACCCAGCTCGAGATCATGCCCGCGCCGCCCGAGCGTGAGAACAAGGCCCTGACCTGGCCGAACTGGCCGCTGAAGATGCGCACCTCCTCCAGCCAGGCCGAAGGCGCCGTCCGCGAATACGCCGTGCTGACCCAGAAGTTCTCGGGCGAGAACGGCCAGGTCAAGAAGCTGCACTGCGTGCGCGTCGACGACAAGTTCAAGCCGATTGCCGGCACCGAGTTCGAGCTCGATGCCGAGCTCGTCTTGCTCGCCATGGGCTTCGTCCACCCCGTTCACGAGGGCCTGCTCAAGATGCTCGCGGTCGAGCTCGACCCGCGCGGCAACGTCAAGGCCAACACGCTGGACTACCAGACCTCGCGCCCGAACGTGTTCACCGCCGGCGACATGCGCCGAGGCCAGTCGCTGGTGGTCTGGGCCATCCGCGAGGGCCGGCTGTGTGCCCGGTCGATCGACACGTTCCTGATGGGGAAGACGGATCTGCCGCGCTGAGCGAGGCACTCGGCTCGCACCGCTGCTAGTTCAACAAACGGTGTCATCGCCCGGCTTGACCGGGCGATCCAGTATTCCAGAGAAGTCAAACGTATCCGGATAGGCCACGGCGTACTGGATGCCCCGGGCAAGCCGGGGCATGACAGCGGAGTGAGCAGAGAGAGCTGAGCCAACTAGGCCATACGCTCGAGCGCGCCTCAGCGTTGCCCCTCAATTCTGCAGCCTCACGCCCAGCATCACCACAGTCCCCTGCGAGCTTGACCCCGCCTGATTCGAATCAAGGATGTCGTGCCGCAGCGTGCCCTTGATCCAGACGTTGCGGTTTAGCTTGTAGATCAGATTGCCTTCGAGCGAGTAGGTTTTGTCGTTGCGGCCCTGGTTCTGGTAATCGTAGGTGCCGTAAGTGAACTTGCCTATTGCCGTGAGCCAGCGGCGGAAGTCGTGATCGACTTCGGCGGCGTAGGTGTGCACGAGCACGCCGGATGAGCCGGGGATCGTGGTCTCGTTGATCTGCGTGTCGGTGAAGAGTTTCACCGTGGTGAGGCCGCTCGCATTCCAGATCAGCGAGCCCGCGGTGAGGAAGCCGGAGAGCTGGCTGAGGCGCGGATCGGTATAGTTGCGTGCGGAGTAGCCGACCGAGATCTCGCCGGTGAGGATGCGCGAGAATTCGAAGGACGAGCCGACCTTCGCATAGCCGCCGTTCGAATCGCGCAAGAAGCCGTTGCGGTCGGCGGCCTGGTCGTGGACGCGGGTGTCGCCCTGGATCTCGACGAACGGCTTCAGCCCCGGCTTCAGCTCGTAGGAGAAGCGGCCGACGCCGCCATACTGGTTGAAGTCGCGGTCGTTGTTGCCAGAGGTCGAGCCGTCGGTGAGCTTCGAGTCCGTGTAGGCGGTGCGATCCACGGTGGCGCCGGCGGCGACCTGGAAGCGGTTGAAGGTCTGGTCGAAGCCGATCGTCGTGCCGTAGGCGGCGTAGACAGGATATTTCTGCAGGCCGGCCTGCACGTTGGGGCTGCCGGGATTGTCGGTGGCGAGCCGCAGACGGAGCTGCGAGGTCAGCTTGAGATCGCGGTCGACGTCGAGGCGGCCGTCGACATGGCCGGTGAAATCAGGACGGTCGATCTCGACCGGCGAGGGCGAGGCGAAGCCGTCGATGGTCGCCGGCATGTTGTTGGTGTAGCCCGAGAACGAGCCGCGCAGATCCGCGACCAGCGCGTGGCGCTCCCAGTCGGACGCGACAAGGAGATCAGGCGCGACGACATAGACCGGCGAGCCGACCGGCTTGTTCAGGCGCGCCGGGTTGGTGTCATAGCCGGCGGAGAGCTCGAGCCCGCCCTTGATCAGGAAGCTGCCGGCATAATCGCCGACCGCGCCGAAGGCGTCGTCATCGGCCTTGAGGCGGCGGCGCAGCGGCTGGCCCGGCACGTTGCCGGCCATCGCCGGGGCGACCGGCGTCTTGTGCGCATTCTCGGACGGCGGCGGCGCGATGCGCGGCGGTCCCAGCGTCCTGACCGGCGTTGCCGGCGGCGGCGGCGAACCCGGGCCGAGCGGGCGCTTCGGCTTCGATTGGCCAGGATAGAGTTTGGGCTGCTGCCGCTTGCGATTCAGCGAGTCGTAGCCGGAGCCGCTGGCCCCGTTGGCGGCTGGCAGGCCGTAGGTCGGGATCTGGCCGACACGGGAGGTCGCGGGCGCCTGCTGGCTCTTGCGCGGGTCGGCATTCGGATCGGGCAGCGTCGGCAGCGCATCCGAGGGCGCCTGCGGCACGGCCGCGGTACGGCGCGTCGGCAGCGTGTCGGGTGAGGCAAAGCCGCCGCGGCTGGGATTGAAAAGGTCGGGGGTGAGGCTCTGGGCGGCCGCCGGGGCGCTACCGAGGGCCGTCAGCGCGAAGCACGGCAAAGCGGCGCGCAGGAAATGCGCGCGTTTGCTCCGGCCCCTGCCTGGAGACGACCCCACGATAAAATAACTCCAACGAAATCAAGCACTTTCACGACGGCCTCCGACCGGCTGGCGGGAACCCATCGTTAATGGAGTTAAAACAATTATGGTTAATGACCGGTTGAGGGCATTGGCGCGCTCGTCGCCTCAAACGCGGCGGCGTGCTAAGCAGGCGCCAACGGGCGAACGCCCCTCCTCCCTGGACCTGAACATGCCGAGTTCGAAACCGCTGATGACCCAATCATCCGGCTCCATCCCTGACAGCGTCGTATCCGCGCTCCGCACCTTGGAGACGGAGAGCGGCGGTATCAACGCCCTCGCCGCCGCGCTGCGCGGCCCGCTGGGCGCGAGCTTCGCCAAGGCGGTGGACCTGATCCGCAACGCCAAGGGCCGCGTCATCGTCACCGGGCTCGGCAAGTCCGGCCACATGGCGCGCAAGATCGCGGCGACGCTGGCCTCGACCGGCACGCCGGCCTTCTTCGTCCACACCGCGGAGGCCGCCCATGGCGACCTCGGCATGATCACCACCGATGACGTCATCATGGCGCTGTCCTGGTCCGGCGAGCAGCCGGAGATGAAGACGCTGGTGAACTATTCGGCGCGCTTTGCGATTCCCATGATCGCGGTGACGTCGAACGCTGCGTCCTCGCTCGGCCAGGCCGCCGACATCGTGATCGAGCTGCCCAAGGCCCGCGAGGCCTGCCCGCACAATCTGGCGCCGACCACCTCGACCATGATGCAGGTGGCGATCGGCGATGCCATCGCGATCGCGCTGCTCGAAGGCCGCGGCTTCACCGCGCTGGAATTCGCCCATTTCCACCCCGGCGGCAAGCTGGGCGCGATGCTGAAATTCGTCCGCGACTACATGCGCACCGGCGCGGAGATCCCGCTCAAGCCCGAAGGCACCAAGATGTCGGACGCCGTCGTCGAGATGTCGGCGAAAGGCTTGGGGTGTGTCTGCATCGTCAACGACGCGGGCGAGGCCGTCGGCATCATCACCGACGGCGATCTGCGCCGCCACATGCGGCCCGACCTGCTGACCGTGACGGTCGACGAGATCATGACCAGGCAACCGAAGTCCGTGCCGCCCTCGATGCTGGCGAGCGAGATGATCGAGGTGCTGAACACCCGCAAGATCACCACGCTGCTGGTGACCGAGGCGAACAAGGTGGTGGGCATCGTGCATCTGCACGATCTGCTGCGCGCGGGTGTGGCTTAAGGCACGCTATTTCCGCCTCGTCATTGCGAGCGTAGCGAAGCAATCCAGATTGCCGCCGCGGAAGCACTCTGGATTGCTTCGTCGCAAGAGCTCCTCGCAATGACGGCGGTTAGAGCGGCGCCGAAAACCGCGCCGCCTTCTCCTCCAGCGGCAGCCGCAGCCCGTTCGCGAGATACGACACCGTGCGGTAGAAGCCGCACAAGAGCACGATCTCCAGGATCTGCGCCTCGTCGTAATGCGCCGAGAGTGCGGTGAACTCCTCGTCCGCGAATGTCGCGCGGTGATGCAGCGCATCGACGGCCGCGATCAACGCCTGCTCCGCCGGAGACCAACAGGCCGATGTCGCATCGCCCTGCACGGTGGCACGGACCTCCTCCTCGGTAAGCTTGGCCGGCCCGGCGAAAATCGCGACATGCACGCCCCATTCATATTCGCAACTGTTGAGCGCGCAGGTGCGATCGATGACGATCTCGCGCTGGCGCAGAGACAGCGGCCCGGGATCGAGCAGTCCGCCGGCGCGGAACTTGTCCCAGGCGCGACTGTGACCGGCGATCACCCGGAACAGCACCAGCGGCGGCGCGCCGCGCATGATGCGGTCGAACTGCGCCTGGATCTCCGGGGGATAAGGCGGAGTGAGCGGGGCAATGCGCGGCATGGCTTCGGACATGGGCCAATTCCCTTGCTACATTTATCGTAGCAGCACGCTACATTATATGTAGCACGACGCAAGAGGCGACGATAGTGAAACAGGCAAGCTCCAAGACACGCAGCGTCCGCGGCTCGCGCACGGGCCGGCCGATCATGGCGCTGCTCGACCTGCTCGGCCGGCGCTGGAGCTTGCGGATATTGTGGGAGTTGCGCGAAGAGCCCCTCACCTCGCGAGCCCTGCGCGCCGCCTGCGACGAGGCTTCGCCGACGGTGCTGCAAGCGCGGCTGACGGAGCTGCGCGAAGCGGGATTCGTCGAACTCGGCGACGGCGGCGGCTATGGGCTGACGGTACTGGGGCGGGAGTTGTGCGAGACGTTCATGCCACTGCACCGGTTTGCGGAGAGGTGGCGCAGCAAGAGCGGTGTCTGAATTTCGCGATGTCGCCTCAACAGACTCGTCATCGCGGGCGAAGCGAAGCAATCCAGAATCTCTCCGCGGAAGCAGTCTGGATTGCTTCGTCGCAAGAGCTCCTCGCAATGACGGCGGCTACGCCGCCGCGACCGTCAGGTTCGCGCCATCCACCTGCACCACCTTGACCCGCGTGCCCGCCGGCGTATCCGGGCCGGCAACGCGCCATACCGTATCGCCGATGCGCACGGTGCCGTTGCCGTCGATGATCGGCTTTTCCAGCGTGAACTCGCGCCCGAGCAGCGCCTCGGTGCGCTTGTTGAGGAACGGGCTTGCGCTCTCATCCACCTTGGGCCGCGCGAGGCGGCGCCAGACCGGGACGGCCGCGGCGGCGAACACCGCGAACATCACGAGCTGGATCTGCCAGGACAGATGGACGGCGAACGAGATCAGGCCCACCAGCAAGGCAGCGAGCCCGAGCCAGAACAGGAAGACGCCCGGCGCGATCGTCTCCAGCGCCATCAGGATGAAGCCGAAGATCAGCCAGTTCCAGGTGCCGAGCGATACGAACATGTCGGACATGACACGACCTCTTTGAAATGACGCAGGCCCCTTTTTGGCCGGCGCATCATCCGTTACTGCTGCGGCACGGACGGCGGTGTCGGGCCGGACGACGGCACCGAGCCGCCGCGGCGAGCCGCGGCTGCGGCCGAAGCCGCGCTTTCGCCGAACGTTGCCTTGGCGATCTCGCCGATGCCGGCGAGCGAGCCGAGCATGCTGGTGGCTTCCATCGGCAGCATGATGATTTTCTGGTTCGGCGCGTCCGCGAACTGACCGAATGCCTTGATATACTTGTCGGCGATGAAATAGTTCAACGCGGCAACGTCGCCCTTGGCAATGGCTTCCGACACCGCCTGCGTCGCCTTGGCTTCGGCCTCGGCCAGACGCTCGCGCGCCTCGGCGTCGCGGAAGGCGGCCTCGCGGCGGCCTTCGGCCTGGAGGATCTGGCCCTGCTTGGCGCCCTCGGCGCGCAAGATCTCCGACTGGCGCTGGCCCTCGGCGGCGAGGATGTCTGCGCGCTTGACGCGCTCGGCCTTCATCTGCCGGCCCATGGCCTCGACGAGATCGGCCGGCGGCACGATGTCCTTGATCTCGATGCGGTTGACCTTGACGCCCCAGGGCGAGACCGCGGCATCGACCACGCGCAAGAGGCGCTCGTTGATCTCGTCGCGGTGTGACAGCACCTGGTCGAGATCCATCGAGCCCATCACCGAGCGGATGTTGGTCATGGTCAGCACCGTGATG
This sequence comes from Bradyrhizobium sacchari, assembly GCF_002068095.1. Lineage (GTDB taxonomy): Bacteria > Pseudomonadota > Alphaproteobacteria > Rhizobiales > Xanthobacteraceae > Bradyrhizobium > Bradyrhizobium sacchari. The sequence continues at coordinate 109,559 of NZ_LWIG01000007.1, forward strand.
GCCTGGTTGAGATTGGCGACCTCATAGCTCGCTTTCGCGGCATCGAACACCTGGAAGAAGGCGACGCCGTCCACCGTCACCGTGGCGTTGTCCTTGGTGATCACCTCCTGCTCGGGAATGTCGATCACCTGCTCCATCATGTTGATCTTGCGTCCGACGCGATCGAAATAAGGCACGATCAAATTGAGCCCGGGGCTCAGCGTCTGGGTGTATTTGCCGAACCGCTCGATGGTCCAGTCATAGCCCTGCGGCACCGTTTTCACGCCGGCAATCAGCGTGACGATGACGAGCAACACCAGAACAATCGCAAAAATATCGAAACCGCTCATAACTCCTCCAAGGCGGAAAGGAAGCCGGGAAAAAGCCCTTTCCGGCGCTGTCATTGGTCGGGATCACGACCCTACCGGTTCAGCGGTCGCAATTCACGTCGGTATCAGCGCAATTCTGCACAAGACGTTGGGGAAGAGGATGGACACGATATGTATTTGCCGGCAGCTCTTGAAAGCGTGTAGCCGCAGACCTAGCAGCGGAAATTAACGAATTCGGACCTGACGTCGGCCGCGAACAGCTTCACTCGATGACCTCGTTCGCGACTGCGAGCAGTCCCGGGGAAAGTGTGACGCCGAGCGCCTTGGCCGCCTTGAGGTTGACCGCGAGCTCGAACTTAGTGGGGTTCTGGACTGGCAGGTCGGCTGCCTGCGCGCCCTTGAGGATACGGTCGATATAGCCCGCGGCGCGCCGCAGCTGCTCGGCGCTGTCGGTGCTGTAGGACATCAGCCCGCCCTCCTCGACGAAGGTGCGGCTCCAGAACACCGCCGGCACGCGCGCCTGCGCGATCGCCGCGAGGAGCTGCGCGCGGTTGGCCATGGTGAAGAAGTCCGGCAGGATCAGCAGCCCGCCGTCCTGCCGCGACGCCAGCGCCGCGATCGATGCGGCGCCATCGACCGGCGCAGGTTCGACCGCCACGTGAAGCGTCCGTGCAGCATCCTCGATCGTGCGCAGCATCAGGGGGGCGAACGGCGCGGTGGCGGGATTGTAGACAACGGAGACGCGGGACAGTTTCGGCGTGACCTGGGTCAGCATCTCCAGCCATTTGCCGGCCAGCGGGCCGTCGTAATCCGTAAAGCCGGTGATGTTGCCGCCGGGATGCGCGAGGTTTTTGACAAAGCCCTGGCTGACGGGGTCGGTGACCACAGCGAACACGATCGGGATCGTCGTGGTGCGCCGGCGCAGCTCTTCGACCGAGGGCGTGCCGACCGCGAGCAGGATGTCGGGCTTCAGCGCGATCAGCTCATCGGCGAGCTCGGCGATCCGCGCACGGTCGCCTGCGCCGCTCCGCCAGTCAACCTTGAGATTCGCGCTCTCCTTCCAGCCATGGGCCGCGAGCGCCTCGACCAGGATGGCGCTGCGCGTCTGCCCGATGGCATCGTCGGCGGCAGTGACCGAGAGTACGCCGAGCCGGCGTGCGGGCTGCTGCGCCAGCACCGATGACGGCAGCGCCGCGGCCATCCCAAGCGCCAGGAGCTCGCGGCGATTCACGGGCACTCTCTCCTCCAGGCTCGTTAGATCCAGCCCTGGAGCTCGCGCAGCACCAGGGAGCGGATCACGTCCATGCCTGGTTCGCTGTCGTTGAGACAGGGAATCGCGGAAAACTGTTCACCGCCATTGTGCTTGAAGATCTCGGCGTTCTCCTGCGCGATCTCCTCCAGCGTCTCCAGGCAGTCGGCGGAAAAGCCCGGCGTCACCACCGCGATGCGGCGCACGCCTTCCTTGCCAAGCCGCTCCATGGTCTTGTCGGTATAGGGCTGCAGCCACTCGTCATTGCCGAAGCGCGACTGGAAGGTCAGCAGCAGTTTTGTTGCATCCATGCCGAGCCGGCGGCGCAGCGCCTCGGTGGTGGCAATGCAGTGCTGCTGATAGGGATCGCCCTTGTCGACATAGGATTTCGGCATGCCGTGAAAGGAGGCGACGATCAGCTCGGGCTTGAACGGAAGCGTTGCCAGATGCGTCTCGATCGAGATGGCGAGCGCCTCGATATAGGTTTCGTCCTCGTAGTAAGGCGGCGTCACCCGCAGGGTCGGCTGGTTGCGCAGCCGCGCGAGCACGCGGAACACCTCGTCGCAGACGGTGGCCGAGGTCGAGGCGGAATATTGCGGATAGAGCGGCGCGGCGAGAATGCGCTCGCAACCCTCAGCGATCAGCGCGTCGATGCCCGCCTTGATCGAGGGATTGCCGTAGCGCATCGCCCAGTCCACCGCGACGTTGCTGCGATCCGACAGCGCGGCGGCAAGCTTGTGGGCTTGCGAGCGCGTGATGGTCTTCAGCGGCGACTCGTTCTTCTCGGTGTTCCAGATCTTGCGGTAGTCGAGCGCCTTGGTGCGGGGACGGCTGCGCAGGATGATTCCGTTCAGCACCAGCTTCCAGATCAGGCCCTGGTCCTCGATGACGCGGGCATCCGAGAGGAACTCCTTGAGGTAGACCCGGACGCCGGGGGCGTCAGCCGTATCGGGCGTGCCCAGATTGATCAGGAGCACGCCGACGCGCGGCAGGGCGGATCGGGTGGCCGGGTTCGCAGTCTCGAGGGGGACGACGCTGTTCATGGCTCGTTGGGTCGCGCGTTGGTCCGAACTTGTCAAGATGAGGGCGGTTTCGCTAGGGTCGCACCCAAGCGGGGGAGGGACGATGACGCTCGCGGAATGGTGCGTATTCGGGGCGCTACTGCTCTATCTGTCCACGATCGCCTCGATCAAATGGATCAGGTTTCGCCGCTTCGACAATTCACGGCCGCGCGATCCCGCCTTCTATGAGGACGCTATCGCACAGCGCGCCCTCGGCGCCCACCAGAACGGCATCGAGACCTTCCCGTTCTTCTCCTTCGCGGTGCTGCTCGCCGAATTCAGGGACTCGCCGCAACGCCTGATCGACGAGCTCGCCGCGTTGTTCCTGATCGTGCGCATCGCCTATGTGCTGACCTATCTCGGCAACCGCCCGACGCTGCGCTCGATCCTCTGGAGCATCGGCTTTGCGATCAATCTCGGGATCTTCTTCATGCCGCTGCTGAAGCGGTTTCTGCCGATGTGAGACAGTGTGTCCCGGACACGGTACAGCGCGCTTGCGCTGCTCCGCAGAGCCGGGACCCAGAAGGCCGGCTCTGCAGCGCACCGTCGAAGGGACGCTGCGCTGCGTCCGGGGCACGAGACCTTCGCCTCAAAAACACGTCGTCCGTTCGGCCGCGATGTAGCCGAACAAGAGGCCCGCGCCGAACAGCAGCACCAGCGCGGCGGCACCGAATTCGATGCCGCGCATGAACAGCGCGCCGCCGCCGTCGCGGCCGGCGCTGAGGCGCGCGGCGACGTCCTTGGCGGAGACGGCGATAACAGCGATGGCCGCGACCGTGATCGCGGTGCCGAGCCCCATCAGGAAGGTCGCGGCGATGCCGGCCCAGAACAGCCCCTGGGCCAGCGCAAACACCAGCACCAGGATCGCACCCGAGCAAGGGCGGATGCCGACGGTGAGGATGGCGGCAAAACCGCGCCGCCAGCCGCCGGGGCCGGCCAGCTCGCTCGGGGTCGGCCCATGGGAATGGCCGCAATGCTCCTCATGGACGTGGTCGTGCCCGTGATGGTCATGGGCGTGAGCATGATCGTGGTGGTGGTGATCATGGCCATGATGATCATGCGCGTCGTGATGATGGTGATGGCCGTGATCGTGGTCATGCGGCACGCCCGCCATCGCCGGCACCGGCTGGACCGCCTGCAGCGCGCGGAGGAAGGTGCGGCCCTTGACCCAGACGAGGCGCAGACCGAACAGCGCGATCAGGGCGTAGCTCGCGATCTCGATCACGCTCTCAGCCTTGCACATCGTCTTTGCGGTCGCATTCAGGATCCAGGCCGAAATGCCGACGATCAGGATCGCCACCAGCGACTGCATCAGCGCCGAGGCAAAGGACAGCGCGATGCCGCGCCGCGCGGTCTCGCGGTTGGCGACCAGGTAGGAGGCGATCACCGCCTTGCCGTGGCCGGGGCCGGCGGCATGGAAGATGCCATAGGCGAACGAGATGAAGAGCAGCGTCCACACCGCCGAGCCGTCGGACTTCGCCGCGCGGATGGTCGACGACATCTGCCGATAGAATTCGGACTGCTTCGCCAGAAGCCAGCCGATGAGGCCACTCGCTTCAGGCTCGGCCGCCTGCCCGGGCCGCGGTGCGCCGAACGGATTTTGCGCGAAGAGATCGTGAAACGCGGCATCGGCCACGATCACGACCAGCAGAACGGCGGCGCAGGCGATCAGCCCGCGGGTGAGCGGGGGGAGATGCTGCTTCAAGGGCAATCCACCGTGATCTTGTTGGCGAACATCATGCCGAAATTGCTGTTCTCGCCGTTCAGGAAGGTCTGCTCGTTGAGCTTCTGGGCGGTGGCCGAGCCGTCGCTGGGACGATCGAGCTTCATCTGGCAGCCCGCGGGCGCGCCGACCAGCTTGACCGGATTGTCCTTGGCCATCTGGAAGTCGATGAAGAACGAGCGGTCGAACACTTCGAGCACCAATTGCCTGGGCTTGACCGGGTTCTTCAGCGGCAGCGTGAAGTGCAGCGTCAGCACCGTGTCCTTGTAGTCGAGGAAATAGTCGACCGGCTCGTTGAACCGCTCCTTCTTGCCGTCAGCCTTGGCGAAGGTGAAATAGGCATATTCCTTCAGCGACTCGACATTGGTCTGCGCCAGCGGCCCGAGCTCCTCGCGCGTATAGGTGCCCTTGGTCTTGCTCTCGAGCCCCTGCACCGCATAGGCAGAGAACATGTCGTCGAAGGTCCAGGCGTGGCGCACACCGGTGATGCTGCCGTCCGGAGCGTAGACCAATTCGCTGGTCGCGGTGATCCAGACGTGCGGGTGCGCCTGCGCCGCACCCGCCGCGAGCGTGAGGCCGGCGGCAAGCAGCCATCCGAACAGGGCGCGCATCCGCATCAGGCCGCCTTGGCGTCGTCGAGCAGGCCGCGGCGGCGCAGCAGCGCGTCCGGCTCCGGCGGACGGCCGCGGAAGGCCTCGTAGGCCGCCTCCGGATCGACCGATCCGCCGCTCGAATAGATGTCGTCATGCAGGCGTTTGGCGACGGCCGGATCGAAGATGTCGCCGGCTTCCTCGAACGCGCCGAAGGCATCGGCGTCCATCACCTCCGACCACATGTAGCTGTAATAGCCGGCGGCGTAGTGGTCGCCGGTGAAGATGTGACCGAACTGCGTGGGACGGTGACGCAGCGCGATCTCCTCGGGCATGCCGATCTTCTCCAGCTCCTTTTTCTCGAAGGCCCGGACATCCTGCGCCGCGGCGGCCGGCTGGGTGTGGAATTCGAGATCGACCAGCGCCGAGGAGACGAACTCGACCGTGGCAAAGCCCTGGTTGAACTTTCGCGCGGCCAGGAAGCGCTGCAGCAGGTCGTCGGGCAGCGGCTCGCCGGTCTGGTAGTGACGGGCGAACTTCCGCAGCACCTCGGGCCGCTCCTGCCAATGCTCGTAGAGCTGGGACGGCAGCTCGACGAAGTCGGTGAACACGGATGTGCCCGACAGCGAGGGATAGGTCACGTTGGAGAGCATGCCGTGCAGGCCGTGGCCGAACTCGTGGAACAGGGTGCGTGCGTCATCGGGCGACAGCAGCGCGGGCTCGCCGTCGGCCCCCTTGGCGAAATTGCAGATGTTGAGAACCAGCGGCGTAACGTCGCCGTCGAGCTTCTGCTGGTCGCGCAGCGAGGTCATCCAGGCGCCGGAGCGTTTCGAGGGCCGGGCGAAGTAGTCGCCGTAGAACAGCGCCTTGTGCTTGCCGTCCGGCCCCTTCATCTCCCAGACCCGAACGTCGGGGTGCCAGACCGGGACGTCCTTGCGCTCCTCGAAGGTGACGCCGAACAGGCGCGTGGCACAGTCGAAGGCCGCGGCGATCATGTGGTCGAGGGCGAGATACGGCTTGATCGCGGAATCGTCGAAATTGGCACGCCGCAGGCGCAGCTTCTCGGCGTAGAAACGCCAGTCCCAGGGGGCGAGCTTGAAATTGCCGCCCTCCTCCGTGATCAGCGCCTGCATCTCGTCGCGGTCGGCGAGCGCCCGGGCGCGGGCCGGCTTCCAGACCCGCTCCAAAAGGCTCCGCACCGCCTCCGGCGTCTTGGCCATGGAATCCTCGAGCCGGTAGGCGGCGTAGGTCGGGTAGCCCAGAAGGTTGGCGCTCTCCTCGCGCAGCTTCAGGACCTCGACGATGGTCGCGTTGTTGTCGTTGGCATTGCCGTTGTCGCCGCGCGCGATGAAGGCCTTGTAGACCTTCTCGCGCAGGTCACGCCGGGCCGAGCTCTTCAGGAACGTCTCGACCGAGGAACGCGACAGCGTGACGATGGCCTTGCCGGCCATGCCGCGCTCTTCCGCCGCAGCCCTGGCGGCGGCGATGAAGCTCTCCGGCAGGCCCTGGCGGTCGGCCTCCCCGAGCTCCATGAACCAGTCCTGTTCGTCGCCGAGCAGATGATGGCTGAAGCCGGTGCCGAGCTGGGCCAGCCTCTCGTTGATCTCGGCCATCCGGGTCTTGGCCTCCTCCGAGAGGCCGGCGCCGGCGCGGTGAAAGCGGGTGTAGGTGCGCTCCAGCAGGCGGAGCTGCTCGGGCGTGAGGCCGAGATTGGCGCGGTTCTCGTGCAGCTGGGCGATGCGACCAAACAGCACGGCGTTCATCATGATCGGATTCCAGTGCCGCGCCATCCGCAAGGAGACCTCCTTGTCGATCTCCAGGATGGCCGGGTTGGAATGCGCCGAGACGAGGTCATAGAACACCGCCGCGACCTTGCTCAGCAGCTTGCCGGAGCGCTCCAGCGCCGTGATGGTGTTGGCGAAGTCGGCCGCAGCGGGATCATTGGTGATGGCCGCGATCTCGGCGGAGTGATCGGCGAAGGCCTGCTCGAAGGCCGGCAGGAAGTGCTCCGGCTTGAACTCGTCGAAGGGCGGGGTCGCAAACGGCGTCACCCAGGCCTTCAGCAGCGGATTGGTCCCGGAGTCCGTGGTTTGGCGGGGTTCTGACATCGCAAGTCCCAGTTTTTGTGGCTCGATTGTTGCGGCCAGCTATAGCACGCGATGGGGCTTTTTTGGGCCATTTGGCCTTGCTCCCGGCCGCCTTTTCGGAGAGATTGCGGCCCTCGAAGACAGGACCCCCGAGCCCCATGAACGCGCCTTCCTCGTCGTCCCGCCGGATCGTCTGGCCCAGCGTCATCACCGTCATCAGCGCCGCCATCCTGATCGGCGCGGAGGTGTTCGGCGCGGCCTTTGCCGGCGGCTGGGCGCTCGCGATCCTGTTCGGTCTCGGCGATCAAGGCGCCCACATCCTGCAGGCCGTGCTGTTTGCGCTCGGCGTGCTCGTGATGACCGCGTTCATCCGCGGCGCTCAACGCGTCGAGCCCTTCACGAAGCGCGGCTGACCCTCCACGCGCGTGAGCATCACGCGCAGCGCAGCGAAAACTTAACGCCCGTTCATCTTCCGCGTCGCTCGCGCAACACTGCGCAAGCAGATGTTAGGCAATTCTGTCCGCAGCCTAAAAAAATTCTTGCGAAGCAGAGTCAAAACGCTTATGTGCGCTCTTGCCCAATTTCGCACGTGCCTGTGGTCGTGTGTCAGTCGGTAGGTATCCGGACAAGAGGCCGGACAGCCGCCAAGGGGTGAAGAAGCCGAGGGGCTCTTCGGAAGTGCGGACGTCGAGGACTGAAAGGTCGAGCGACCGAAGCAAACCCGGAGCGTCCAGCATCTCTCTCAAAGAGATGCCTTGTCGAAGGTGACTTTGCTCTTTGCAACCGTGACTGGCAGCCGGAGGCGAACCGGCGCACCCCGCTCTCAACGGGGGACGCGACTTAAAGCAACGACGGATCGGGCTTTTTTGGTCTCTACCGGCAGTCCAACGCCGGCGCGGGCTACTGAAAAGGCTTGTCCTTCATTGCCAGGTGAGCGGGCGGGAAACTCTCCCAACCAATCCACGGCAGCACAGTCTGGTTTGAGTTTTTTGGCCTCAGCGCGCCTCCATCGCGCGATGTGGCCGAAGCACTCTCATCAGACGTCACGTTGATACGGCTCCCGTCGCTGGGACCGTTGGAGAGTGCCATGACCGAACGCATCCAGGAATTCCTGCGCAACCGCCGCAACGAAGGCCTCGACACCGAGCCGTGCCTCGTCGTCGACCTCGAGGTCGTGCGGGACAATTACCAGAGCTTCGCCAAGGCGCTGCCCGACAGCCGCGTGTTCTATGCCGTCAAGGCGAACCCGGCGCCGGAAGTGCTGGCGCTGCTGGCGTCCATGGGCTCCTGCTTCGACACCGCGACGGTCGCCGAGATCGAGATGGCGCTGGCCGCGGGTGCGACGCCCGACCGCATCTCCTTCGGCAACACGATCAAGAAGGAGCGGGACATCGCGCGCGCCTTCGCGCTCGGCATCCGGCTGTTCGCGGTCGACTGCGCCGCTGAGGTCGAGAAGGTCGCCCGTGCTGCCCCCGGCGCGAAGGTGTTTTGCCGCATCCTCTATGACTGCGCCGGCGCCGAATGGCCGCTCTCGCGCAAATTCGGCTGCGACCCGGAGATGGCGGTCGAGGTGCTCGACCTCGCCAAGCGCCTTCGCCTGGAGCCGTGCGGCATCTCCTTCCATGTCGGCTCGCAGCAACGCAAGGTGAAGGCGTGGGACCGTGCGCTGGCGATGGCCTCGCAGGTGTTCCGCGACTGCGCCGAGCGTGGCATCAACCTCACCATGGTCAACATGGGCGGCGGCTTCCCGACCAAGTACCTGAAGGACGTGCCGCCGGTCGTGACCTACGGCCGCTCGATCTTCCGCGCGCTGCGCAAGCACTTCGGCAACCAGATTCCGGAGACCATCATCGAGCCGGGCCGCGGCATGGTGGGCAACGCCGGCGTCATCGAATCCGAGGTCGTGCTCATCTCGAAGAAGAGCGACGAGGACGAGGTGCGCTGGGTGTATCTCGACATCGGCAAGTTCGGCGGTCTCGCCGAGACAATGGACGAGTCGATCCGATACGCCATCCGCACCCGTCACGACGGCGCGGACATGACGCCGTGCGTGCTCGCGGGTCCCACCTGCGACAGCGCCGACGTGCTGTACGAGAAGAACCCGTATCCGCTCCCCGTCACGCTCGAGATCGGCGACAAGGTTCTGATCGAAGGCACCGGGGCCTATACCTCGACCTACTCGTCGGTGGCGTTCAACGGCATCCCGCCGCTAAAGACGTATCACATCTGACCTGCCTCTTTGTCTGAGGCCTGACGAACCCGGGAGCCGGTCCGCCGGCTCCCTCCCTGACATCTACGATTTCTGACGACGTCTTGGACAGGCGTGCTGCTCGCACGCCGGTTCAAGCGGGGACTGATGTGCCATGACTGCTTTTCGGAAGTCACAGATCGCCCTCACCTCGAAAGCCGCTCCGTTCGTGATCCGTGCGGAACGTGCTGTCGACGTCGCCGCCCGTGAAGCGCTGCTGGATGCCAGCTTTGGCGAGGACCGCCATGGCCGCACCTGCCAGCGCCTGCGCGACGGACGTGCACCTGCCGCGGGCCTTGCCCTGTCGGCCGTGCGCGAGGGCAAGCTCGTGGGAACCGTGCGGCTGTGGCATGTCAGCGCCGGAGGCAGGCCCGCTCTGGTCCTCGGACCCCTGGCGGTGGACCCTGCCTGCCGCGAGCTCGGGATCGGCGCCGCGCTGATGCATCAAGCGCTGGCCGCCGCCCGGGCGCGCGGGCACGCCGCCGTGGTCCTGCTCGGCGATGCCCCCTATTACGCCCGGTTCGGCTTCTCGGCCGAGAAGACGGCCGAGCTCTCGCTGCCCGGCCCGTTCGAGCGCGACCGCCTGCTGGCGATCGAGTTCGCCGAAGGCGCGCTCGACGGCGCCGAGGGGATGATCGTCCCGACCGGCGCGGCCCTGCCCAAACGGAGGTCGGTTCGCGCCCTCCAGGCGCACGCGGCCTAACGGATCGCTCTGATAGCGAAGACCAAATCCGCATCGAGCGGCAATGCCCGGCCGCCTGCGCCAAGCCCGTTCCTTTGGGGTTGCGCAGGCGCCGGAAACACCCTTTAACCCCGCGAAACATCCCCTTCAGTCGAGGCCCATGACCATGTCCCGTCGCCTGATTTCCACCGGCTCCCCGCTCGAGAAGACCGTCGGCTACAGCCGCGCCGTGATCGACGGCGAGTTCGCCTTCGTCGCGGGAACCACCGGCTATGACTACACCACGATGGCGATGCCGGCCGATGTCACGAGCCAGTCACGCAACTGCTTCAAGACCATCGCAGCCGCCCTGAAGGAGGGCGGATTCGAGATGGCCGATATCGTCCGTGCGACCTACTACGTCACCGACGCCAGCTACATTGACGCCCACTTCGCCGTCTGCGGCGAGGTTCTCGGCGACATCAGGCCAGCTGCGACGTTGCTGGTCGTCACCGCTCTCGCCAAGCCCGAGATGAAGGTCGAGATCGAAGTCACCGCCAAGCGCCGCAGCGTCTGACAAGCGCCGCAGCGCCTGATCACCCCTCACCAATTGTCCGCCAGCACGTTCCGGAGAAACCATCCCATGAGCCCTCCCTCGCAGATCTACGCGAAGATCACTGGTCCCATCGTCATGGTCGGCTTCGGCTCCATCGGCAAAGGCACGTTGCCGATGATCGAGCGGCACCTCGATTACGACAAGTCGCGCATCACCGTAATCGACCCCAAGGACGAGGGCCGCAAGGCGCATTGCGAGAAGCAGAATGTGCGCTTCATCCAGAAGGCCGTGACCAAGGACAATTACCGCGAATTGCTGACCCCGCTGCTCACCGAAGGCGGCGGCCAGGGCTTTTGCGTCAATCTCTCTGTTGACACCGGCTCGACAGACATCATGGAGCTCTGCAACGAGCTCGGCGCGCTCTATATCGACACCGTCAACGAGCCCTGGCTCGGCTTCTACTTCGATGCCTCCAAGGGCCCGGAAGCGCGCTCCAACTATGCGCTGCGCGAAGTGACGCTGGCCGCCAAGCGGGCGCGCCCGGCCGGCTCGACCACGGCGGTCTCCTGTTGCGGCGCCAATCCCGGCATGGTCTCGTTCTTCGTCAAGCAGGCGCTGCTCAATGTCGCCGCCGACCTGAAGCTCAATGCCCCCCGGCCGAAGACCAAGGCCGAATGGGCGGACCTGATGCGGCAGGCCGGCATCAAGGGCATCCACATCGCCGAACGCGACACCCAGCGCGCGAAGAAGCCGAAGGAGCCCGACGTCTTCGTCAACACCTGGTCGGTGGAAGGTTTCCTGTCGGAGGGCATGCAGCCGTCAGAGCTCGGATGGGGCACCCATGAGAAGTGGATGCCCGAGAACGCGCATACCCATGAAGCCGGCTGCGGCGCCGCCATTTATCTGATGCAGCCCGGCGCCAACACGCGCGTGCGCACCTGGTGTCCGACCCGCGGCGCGCAGTACGGCTTCCTCGTCACCCACAACGAGTCGATCTCGATCTCCGATTACTTCACGGTGCGTGACGCATCGGGCAAGGCGATCTACCGTCCGACCTGCCACTACGCCTATCATCCGGCCGACGACGCCGTGCTGTCGCTGCACGAGCTCTTCGGCCGCGCCGGCAAGATGCAGGAGAAGCACCACATCCTCGAAGAGGACGAAATCGTCGACGGCATCGACGAGCTCGGCGTGCTGCTGTTCGGCCACGACAACAATGCCTATTGGTATGGCTCGCAGCTCTCGATCGAAGAGACCCGTGAGCTCGCGCCCTACCAGAATGCCACCGCCCTGCAGGTGACCTCCGCCGTGCTCGGCGGCATGGTGTGGGCGCTGGAGAACCCGAACGAGGGCATCGTCGAAGCCGACGAGATGGATTTCGATCGCCTGCTGGAAATCCAGCTGCCGTATCTCGGCCCGGTCAAGGGTTTCTACACCGACTGGACGCCGCTGACGGATCGTCCGGGACTGTTCCCGGAGGATATCGACACCAGCGATCCCTGGCAGTTCCGGAATATCCTGGTGCGGTGAGGTAACTCGTCATTCCGGGGCGAAGCGTAGCTTCGAGCTTCCGGGCTCGCGCTGCGCGCGCCCGGAATGACGGCGAAAACTACTTCTTCTCAATCGGCGGCGCGATCTTCTCGGCCGGTGCCGGCGGCAGCGCCGGCTTGGTCGCCGCGCCCTGCGTCTGCGGCTCAGGCCGCGCCGGCTCGGGGGCAGGCGTGGTCGGCCGGTCGCCGCCGGGCTTGGCTTCCGCGGGCGTCTTGCTCTGCTCGTCGGACGGGGTGCCCTGGAGCGGCTGCGTCGCCTGCGCCAGCTCGGTCCGGCTTTCCGCTCGGATCTGAGCCAGGGACATCACCGACACCACAACACCTGCTGCGAACAGCAAACCGGCAATTGTCAGGTCGAGCTTCAATCTGCGCTTGTCGTTTGGGCCGGGCATGTCGATCACCGCCTTTATCCGCGGGATCAACGAAACTGGGGCGCGCCGGTTCCGCGACGGGTAGGCCGGAACCGCCCGATCACGCACCCAATCACTCCGTCGTGCTGACTTCCCACGTGGCGTGACGCACGCCGGGCAGATGCTGCAAATCCGTCGCCACCGCGTTCAGCTCGTTCGGATCGACCGCAGTCGCGACCAGCTTTGCGACGATCTCCAGATTGTCCTCGCCGATCTCGGCGACCTCGACATCCGCGACCGGATATTTCGCAGCCTCGAGCTTGTCGACGAGGCTGTCGCGCATGTCGGGCAAGGCGTCGGTCGCGACCGCGAGCTTGAAGTAGTAGGTCGCCTCCAGCGCCTTCTCATTCAGCGGGATGCGGTTGATGGCGTTGACCAGCGGGCGCAGCATGGTGTTGCCGGCGATGACGAACACGGTCAGCACCGCGGCCTGGGCGACGAGGTCGGCGCCGGCGCAGGAGCCGACCGCGGCCGAGGCCCACAGCGTCGCCGCGGTATTGAGCCCGCGGACGTCCATGCCCTGCTTCATGATGACGCCGGCGCCGAGGAAGCCGATGCCGGAGACGACGTAGGAGATCACCCGCACCGCGCCATCGGCGCCGGTCAGATGCATCGCGAGATCGACGAAGGCGGCCGCGCCCACCGCGACCAGCACATTGGTGCGCAGGCCCGCCGTGCGCTGGCGATATTGCCGCTCGGCGCCGATCAGCGTGCCCAGCACAAAGGCCGTGGTCAGGCTGACCAGCGTGTCGGCGAAATCGGCAAGCTGGAAGGTCGTGAGAAACCGCATGGTCCCCTATACGGCGGGAACCATGACAGATTAAAGCTCCAGCAGGCCGCCATCCCCATTTTCGTCGGCGAACGCCAGCAGCGTGCCCTTGGCGTTCCAGGCAAGCGCGGCCACCGATGGCGTGCCGTTGCGGCGGACCAGGATCTCCGCGCCGTCTTCCAAACGCACCATCAGCACGGTGCCGTCGCTGTAGCCGGCAGCGAGGATATCGTTCTTCGGATGGCAGGCGACCACAGAGACGCGTGCCTGCAGCGGCGCGAGCATCGCGGGCTCCTTGCCCATTGGCCCGTCCTTGCTGGCGAACGGCCAGATGATGACGGTGTCGGCGCCCGAGGTCGCGAGCCCCTTGCCGCCGGCGCTCCAGGACATCGAGCGGACCCGGCCGGGATAACCGGTCATGCGCATGTGCCTGTTGTCTGCGAGCCGCCAGCCATGCAGCGCCGGCTCGTGCATCGCCGTGACCAGGAATTTGTTGTCGGGACTGAAGGTGACCGCGTGATGCGAGCCGGCCCAGGGCAGGAATTCGGCCGAGCCCTCCATGTTCGGAAACCACAGCGTCGCGCCGTTGTAATGCGCGATCGCCAGCCGCAGTCCCTTCGGCGCGAAGGCGAGACCGCCGACGGTCGAGGGCACCTCGAGCGACTTTTCCTCGCTCTTGCCGATCTTGACGGTTGCCGTCTTGCCGGCCGACCAGGCGAACGCGCCCTCGGCATGCAGTGCCACCGCGTCGATCCAACGCCGTTTCGGATCGGTGGCGAGCAGCGTCACCTCGCCCTTGGCGTCGATCGAGACGACCTTGCCGTCGTCGCCGCCCATCACGATGCGTTTGCCGTCGGAGGCGGTGGAGAGAATGCCGCCGCTGTGCACGGCGACCGTCGTGATCTCGCCCTCGCTGTCGACGAACTTGACGTTCTCCTCACCGCCGACGAAGGCGGCGCGGGGGCCTAGGAAATGCACGGACGTAACCGCCATGCCGAGCGCCACCTGTTTGACACGGTCGGTGACGGAGACGATCGAAGCGGAATCGGGGGGCGGCGTGAACTCTTTCATCACGAGACGATGCAGCTCTCGAAACCCTTCCGGATCGCCTCTTCCGGCAATTCGCGGCCGATGAAGACGAGGCGGCTCTCGCGCGGCTCGCCGTCCTTCCACTTCCGCTGGTGGTTGCCCTCCAGCATCATGTGGACGCCCTGGAAGACATAGCGGTCGTCATCGTCGTGGAAGGCGAGGATACCCTTGGAGCGCAGGATCTTGCCGCCCTCGACCTGCACTAGGTTCTGCAACCAGGGCATGAACACGTTGGGATCGAGCGGCTTGTCGGTCTTGAGCGAGAGCGACTGCATGTCCTCGTCGTGATAGTGCTTCAGGCCGTGACCATGTTCATGGTGGTGATGATCGTGGCCGTGATGGTGGTGATGATCATGGTCGTGGTCATGATCGTCGGCCTCCAGGAAATCCGGCTCGATGTCGAGGATGCGGTCGAGGTCGAACGCGCCGCGGTCGAGCACGTCGGCCAGCGCGACCGAACAGCGCTCGGTGCGATGGAGCTTCGCATAGGGGTTGATGCCGCGGATGCGGGCCTCGACCTCGGCAAGCTCGGGCTTGGTGACGAGGTCGGTCTTGTTGAGTACGATCACGTCGGCGAAGGCGATCTGGTTCTTGGCCTCGGGCGCGTCCTTGAGCCGGTCGGACAGCCATTTGGCGTCGGCGACGGTGACGACCGCGTCGAGACGGGCATTCTTTTGCACGTCCTCGTCGACAAAGAAGGTCTGGGCGACCGGCGCCGGATCGGCAAGGCCGGTGGTCTCGACGATGATGGCGTCGAACTTGCCCTTGCGCTTCATCAACCCGTCCATGATGCGAACGAGGTCGCCGCGCACGGTGCAGCAGATGCAGCCGTTGTTCATCTCGAACACTTCCTCATCGGCGCCGATGATGAGGTCGTTGTCGATGCCGATCTCACCGAATTCGTTGACGATGACGGCATATTTCTTGCCGTGGTTCTCCGACAAAATGCGGTTCAAAAGCGTGGTCTTGCCGGCGCCGAGATAGCCGGTCAGGACGGTCACGGGAATTTTCTGAGAGGTCGCTTCAGACATAACAACTCCGGACTATAAGGCTTTTTTCGCGCGACGCGAGGCGGGGTGGCCCCTGCCCTAATGGTCAAGCGCACTGGTCAGGGCCTTTATATTGTGCCTGACCATGTCAATGTAAGTGGGTGCAGGCCCCTTTTCGCCGGTCAAACCGTCCGAAATCAGGGTCCCGCCGACCCTGGCGCCGGTCTCGGCGGCGATCCGGCGGATCAGGCGGTCATCGCTGATATTTTCCAGGAAGACGGCCGGGATTTTCTGGGCCCTGATCTGGCCGATGATGGCCGCAATGTCCCGCGCGCTGGGCTCGGTTTCAGTGGAGACGCCGAGGGGGGCGATGAACTGGATCCCGTATTCGGCGGCGAAATAGCCGAACGCATCGTGGGTGGAGATCACCTTGCGCCGCTCCGGCGGGATTTTGCCAACGGTCTCGCGGACCTCGCGGTCCAGCGTTTCGAGCTTTTCCAGATAGGCTTTGGCCTGGGCGCGGAAGAAGTCAGCATCATCCGGGACGGCGGCAGCCAAGGCATTGGCGATGTCGGTCACGTAGATCCTGGCGTTGGGGACCGACTGCCAGGCATGGGGATCTGCGGCCGAGCCGAGTTTGAGCGGCGCAATGCCCGCGCTGGCGGTGACCACCTGGGCCTTGCTACCTGCGGACTGTACGAGGCGCGGCAGCCAGCCCTCCAGCCCAAGTCCGTTGACGATGACGAGCTTTGCCGCCGCGACCCGCTTCGCATCGGCTGGCGCCGGTGTGTAGACATGGACGTCGCTGTCGGGCCCAACCAGCGTGGTCAGGTTGATGCGGTCGCCACCGACATTGCGAACGAAATCGCCAAGGATCGAGAAGCTCGCAACGACGTTGAGCCGCTCCGCGGCGTGCAGCGGCGAGGCGATCAGCAGGAGCACGCAAACCAGGATACGCCGCATCGTCACGCTTCCAGATGCCGGCCGGGAAACAGCTGCCGGACGATGCCGCCGACGCGGCCGAACAGGACCGAGATGATGTAGAGCACCGTCGCCACCAGAATGATCGCCGGGCCCGAGGGCACCCGGGTCTGGAACGAGAGCACGAGGCCGGCATAACCCGCAACGGCGGCGGCGATAACCGCGATGCAGATCATCGCGGTGAGATCGCGCGACCAGAACCTTGCGATACCGGCCGGCAGGATCATCAGCCCCACCGCCAGCAGCGTACCCAGCGCCTGAAAGCCATTGACGAGGTTGATGACGACCAGCGCGAGGAAGGCGAGATGCGCAGGGCCCCCGGCGCGGCTCACGGTGCGCAGGAACAGCGGGTCGACACTCTCAATTACCAGCGGGCGGTAGATCACCGCGAGCACCAGCAGCGTCACCGTGGCGTTGAAGGCGACCACCAGCAGCGTCTGGTCGTCCATCGCGAGGATGTTGCCGAACAAGACATGGAGCAGGTCGATATTGGTGCCCTTGATCGAGACGATGGTGACGCCGAGCGCCAGCGAAGCCAGATAGAAGGTGGCGAGCGAGGCGTCCTCCTTCAGCCCGGTCGAGCGCGCGACGACGCCGGCGAGGATCGCGACCGCAAAGCCGGCGATCAGGCCGCCGGCCGTCATCGCGAACAAATTGAGGCCGGAGAGCAGGAAGCCAACAGCGGCGCCGGGCAGGATCGCATGCGCCATGGCATCGCCGACGAGGCTCATCCGCCGCAGCATCAGGAACACGCCGATCGGCGCGCCCGCCAGCGACAGCGCGATCACGGCGGCAAGCGCCCGCCGCATGAACTCGAACTCGGTGAAGGGACCGATCAGCGCGTCATAGACCATCTGGTGTCACGCCGCCTGCGAGCGCCCATCTTCGCCACAGGCCGCAGCACTATCGTCGAAGGCCTCGCACATCCGCATCGCGACCATCAGGTTCTCCGGCGTCAGCACCTCCGCCGTCGGCCCCCAGGCCACGGGACCGCGCGCCAGCACCAGCGTCTCGCTGAAATGGTTGCGCACCATCTCCATGTCGTGCAGCGCGGCGAGCACGGTGCGGCCCTCGCCGTGCCAGAGCTTGACCAGCGCGAGCAGGTCGGCGGTGGTCTTGCCGTCGATGGCGTTGAAGGGCTCATCGAGTACGATCAGGCTGGCGTCCTGGAGCAGCACGCGCGCGAACAGCACGCGCTGCATCTGGCCGCCGGAGAGCGTCCCGATCGGGCGGTTCTCGAAGCCATTGAGACCAACCGACGCGATCGCGCGCAGGATCTTTTCTCGCGCCGCCTTGCCGATGCCGCCGAACAGGCCCGTACCGCGCCACAGCCCGGTGCCGACGAAATCGAACACCGAAATCGGGAAGCTGCGGTCGATCTCCGCGCTCTGCGGCAGATAGGCGATGTCGCGGGCATCGAGCCCGCCGAGATGGATGCTGCCGTCGAGCGGCTTGAGGATGCCGACGATGCCGCGCAACAGGGTGGATTTGCCGGCACCGTTGGGGCCGATCACGGCGACAAGCGCGCCGGGAGCGACCTCGCCGCTGAGATGATGCACGGCGGGGTGCCGGTCATAGCCGAGCGTGACGTTGTGGAAATGCAGCGCCGCCATCCTCACCTCATCGCCAGGAAGACCACGCCCCAAAGCACGGCGCAGACGGCGAGCGCGGCCGTGAGGCGGCCGGCCATGGTCATCCGCAGGATCGACCAGGGCGCCGCCTGGGCCGGATGCGGCGAGGCTGCATCATGGACATGGGCGTGGGCGTGGGCGTGCCCATGCGCGTGGTCATGGGAATGGCCACGAGAGTGGCCATGGGCATGGTCGTGCTGGTGGGCGTGGGAGGCGGCGGGAACCATTTTGGAATGTTATATTATAACATCACGACTGTCCACGGCCGGGAGTGTCATTCCGGGGCGGCTCGAAGAGGCGAACCCGGAATGACGTCCGAATGCTCACGGTTTCCCAATCACCATGGCGATGGCGGCCGCCACGAACGGGAACGGCACCGAGACGGCGCAGCGAAACCAGACGAAACGGGCCGGCATGAACGGGATTTTCCACAGAATCACCCGCTGGAAGGCAAACAGCGCCCAAGCGACGACATAGGCGACCACCTGGGGCACGCCACCGCCCGACTTCAGCGCGACGGTCCCGATGGAGAAGCCGATCACCGGGCCGCCGGGGGTGGCCGCCCCAGCGACCACGGCGGTGGCAACCCCAAGCCAGCCGCTGTCCGGGCCGAGCCAGCCGGTGATGACTTCCTGCGGGATGATCGCGGCGATGTAGCCGGAGCCGATCACCCCGAGCGCAATCCGCGGCACGATGTTGATGAAGTCCATCGCGCCTTCGCGTAAGGACGCCTTGAACACCGGTGGGCCGCGGCGGAACGCGATCAACCCGACGCCGAACACCGAGCCCCACAGCAGGATGTCGATCAGGAGCGCTGCGCTCAACTCTCGTCGTCCTTCGCGAGCGGCTTCGAATAGAGCCGGACATAGACGAAGCGGCCGAGGGCGCCTGCGAGCACCGGCAGCGGCAGCGAGATCACGATCCGCCACAGCGTGAAATCGGTGCCCATGATCGGGATTTCCCAGGCGACCGCCCGGCCATAGCCGATCAGGGTCCAGCTCACGACCATGGCGATGGTGGCGCCGAAATCGGCGCCGACCGCGAGCAGCGCACTCGCCACCGGGTAGGCGGTGAAGGGACCGCCGGGCAGGACCGCACCGAAGGCGGTGCCGATCAGAAGCCCCATCAGCCCGGATTTCGGCCCGAGTGAGCGCGAGACTTTTTCGTGCGGCAGGATCTCGGAGATGAAGGCCCCTAACAGGCAGCCGGCCAGCACGCGCGGCAGGATGCCGCCGAACAGCGACAGATCGTGGGTGAGGATGTCGAGAACGCCGGCGCTGCCGTCGCGCTGCCAGACCAGGCCTGCGCTTACTGCCACCAAGGCCGCGATGATGATGGTCGACCAGCCGATCGGCTTGCGCACGCGCCCAGGCCGCGGCTCGGACTCCGCGTCCTCGGCAGGCGCCGGGGCTTTCGAGGGAAGTTCTGACAACGGCTGTGGAGCGGCTCGAGGGTGATGCCCATCCTGATTAAGGGCGCCGCCAGGGCGATGCAAACGGTACGATCACAGGCCGATGCGCGCAGCACGCAGGGCAATTCCGCACAGCAAAAAGGCGGCCGCGCATGCGACCGCCTTGTCTGTCATTCCGGGACGGCGAAGCCGAACCCGGAATCTCGAGATCCTCGGGTGCGCAACTGCGCACCATAGTTCGCTGCTGCGCATCGCCCCGGGATGACGGAGCAGAACTTACGCCTTGTCGAACAGCGACTCGACGTATTCCCAGTTCACGAGGTTCTCAACGAACGCCTTGAGATAGTCGGGACGGCGGTTGCGGTAGTCGATGTAGTAGGAGTGCTCCCAGACGTCGCAGCCGAGGATCGGGGTGGCGCCGTGCACCAGCGGATTCTCGCCGTTCGGGGTCTTGGAGATCTCGAGCTTGCCGTTCTTGACCTGGAGCCAGCACCAGCCGGAGCCGAACTGGCCGACACCCGCCGCCTGGAAGTCGGTCTTGAACTTCTCGAAGCCGCCGAGGTCCTCGTTGATCTTCTTCTCGAGCTTGCCCGGCAGCTTGGTGCCGCCGCCATTGGGCTTCATCCAGCTCCAGAAATGGATGTGGTTGTAGTGCTGGCCGGCATTGTTGAACACCGCGGGGTTCTTGCCGAACGAGCCCTTGACGATCTCTTCAAGGGACTTGCCTTCCCATTCGGTCCCCTTGAGCGCGTTGTTGCCGTTGGTGACGTAGGCCTGATGATGCTTGTCGTGGTGATATTCCAGCGTTTCCTTCGACATATACTGGCCGAGGGCGTCATAGGCGTAAGGGAGTGGGGGCAGCGTAAAGGTCATGGCTTCTTGTCCGCAACTGGTGGGGAACGTTTTAACGGTCACCCCTTATAGAAGGTTCCGCCGCTATTAAATACCTCTGAATTTGCGAAAAGGCGTGATGGTGGCGCCTTCCCCGAATGCACAAATTCGACGCAACGGGCCGCGGTCAATCAAAGCTGCGGTTCGCCATAAAATATTATTGCCTTTGAAGCGCTTAAGACAGACCAAACGCGCCACGAAGCGGAGCTGTGAAGGACGACGCCATGAGCATCGAAATCGACATTTTGAACGGCGAGGCTTCGTGGCCGATCGCCGAGCCGCTGCATCAGGCGGTCTGGGGACCGCAGTTGATCGCGGGCAAGCCCTGGGCTCACGTCAAATGGGCCAATGCCGACCTTCGCGTGCTGCTCGAGACGCCCGAGGACGGCCTCGTCTGCCATGTCGGCATCTACTTCCGCACCGTCACCTGGAACGGACAGAAGGTTCACGTCGGCGGCATCGGCGGCGTCTGCACGCGCGAGGACCAGCGCGGCCGCGGCTATGCGACCATCGCCATCGACGCGGCGGTGCATACCATGCGCGCCAACGAGGCGGTCCGCTTCGGGCTGCTGTTCTGCGAGCCGCACAATTTCGCGTTTTACGAGGCCCGCAAATGGCAACCCTTCAAAGGCGACGTCTATTGCGAGCAGCCGGAGGGACGCAATCGCTTCGACTACATGGCGCCGTACGTCTTCGAGATCGTCCGGGCGCCGACGCTGGGCACCATCGACCTATGCGGGCTGCCCTGGTGAGCCCTGCGTGAGATGAGGGCTGGCGCGGGCCTCGCGCGCCCTATAAGATGTCGAGCATCATTCAATATTCCGCACCGTGGCACATGACGATCGACGCCCCGATAGACGCCGTGCCGCCCCTGGCCCCGGTCGCCTCCCCCATCGCCGGCCTGCTGACGGCGCCGATCCTGCCGACGCTGTTGCGACTCGCGGTCCCCAACATGGTCGCGATGGTCGGCAGCACGCTGGTTGCGATTGCCGAGACCTCCTATATCGGCCGGCTCGGCACCATCCCGCTGGCCGCAATCGCGCTGGTGTTTCCATTCGCGATGCTGACGCAAATGATGAGCGCTGGCGCGATGGGCGGCGGCGTCTCGTCGGCGATCAGCCGCGCGCTCGGCGCCGGGAATCGCGAGCGTGCCGCGACGCTGGCACTCCATGCCGCCATCATCGGTCTCTGCGGCGGACTGTTCTTCACGGTGATGATGCTGGTGTTCGGCCGCTCGTTCTTCACCTTGCTCGGCGGCCGCGAGCGCGTGCTGGAGGAAGCCAGCGGCTATTCGCAGGTGCTGTTCTCCGGTGCGGTCGCGATCTGGCTCGTCAACACGCTGGCCTCCGTGATCCGCGGCACCGGCGACATGCGCCTGCCGTCGATGATTCTGATCGGGGCGAGCGTGCTCCAGATCGCGCTCGGCGGAACGCTGGGTCTCGGCCTGTTCGGCGTCAAGCAGTTCGGCATGCCGGGCGTTGCGAGCGGCCAGCTGATCGCATTCAGCTGCGCCGCGATCTTCTTCCTCTGGTATCTCCTGTCCGGCCGTAGCCGGCTGCAACTCGACTTCCGCACCTTCCATTTCGAGCGCGCAATGTTCCTGGACATCCTTAAAGTGGGTGCAGTCGCCTGCCTGTCGCCGCTCCAGACCGTGCTCACCATCCTCATCTTCACGAAAATTCTCGCGACCTTCGGCACCGAGATGCTGGCGGGCTACGGCATCGGCTCGAGGCTGGAATTTTTGCTGATCCCGATCACCTTCGCCTTCGGCATCGCATCGGTGCCGATGGTCGGCATGGCGATGGGCGCCGGACATGTCGCGCGCGCACGGCACGTGGCGTGGACGGCCGCGGCGGCCTCGGGGCTCACGGTCGGCACGATCGGCCTCATCGTCGCGCTCGATCCCGCGCTGTGGGTGTCGCTGTTCACGCGCGATCCCGGCGTCACGGCGGCGGCGCACAGCTATTTCCACTGGGCAGGTCCCGCCTTCGTGTTCTTCGGTATGGGCGTATCGCTGTACTTTTCCTCGCAAGGCGCGGCACGCGTCGGCGGCCCGGTGCTGGCCTCCACCGCGCGGCTATTGATCGTCGCGATCGGCGGTATCGGCCTCATGACGGCGCAAGCACCGGCCTGGACGTTGTTCGCGCTGGTCGGCGGCGCAATGGCCGTGTTCGGGCTCTTGACCGCAGCCTCGGTCGCGTTCGTCCGCTGGGGCAAATGAGCGCAGGCCAATCGCGCGCAGGAATGTGATTCAATCCGGCGTTGCACTATGCTGCCGGGCTGCTATGGAGGCGCTCCATTTTCGAGGTTCCCTCCATGACTTCCAGATTCGCTGCTCTCATCGTCATCCTGACTGCGCTGCTCGGCGCGACAGCCGCTCATGCGCAGAGCGCCGACGGGACCTGGCTCACCCAGGCCGGCGATGCGCGCGTCAAAATCAGCAAATGCGGCGGCGGCATCTGCGGCCACATCGTCTGGCTGCGTGAGCCCATGGACACCAATACCGGCCAGCCCGCGACCGACAGCAAGAATCCCAATCCCGCGCTCGCCAAGCGGCCGATGATCGGCCTGGCGCTGTTCAGCGGCATGCAGCCGGCAGGGCCAAGCAAATGGTCGGGCCAGATCTACAACGCCGATGACGGCAACACGTATGCGAGCAGCGTCTCGGTCACGGGTGCGGATTCGCTGCGGGTCGAAGGCTGCGTCGGCGCCCTCTGCGGCGGCGAGACCTGGACGCGCGCGGGGCGGTAAGATCGACGAACTCTCGTGCCCCGGACGCAGCGCAGCACAAAGTGATACGCTGCAGAGGCGGGGCCCATCGCGGTCTGGGTCGCGGCTCGGCGCAGCCTCACCATAGCGCGTCGAAAACGCGCGTGAACGCGCTTTCGGTGCCGCAGCGCGTCCGTGACACCAAATCTTTCACGCCATCATCGCCTTCAACGCCGTCGCCGCCGAGGCGTAGCCGCCGCGCGCGCCGTCGATGAAGTGCACGTGATCGCTGCGCAGCGCCGAGGGCGTGAAGCAGGTCATCATCGCGGCGTCCTGCTGAAAGAGGCCGTAGCGCACGATGCCGTCGCGCGCAGCGGCGGCGAGACGATCGCTCAGCGCGCGCTCGAGCTGCGGCGTGCAGTCGAGGATCATGCGCAGGCCGTCGTCATATTTGCGGAAGTCCGAGTTCTCGACCACCTGGCGCTTGTAGAGGCCGGGCACGAAGCCGCCGACCTTGAGGTCGAAACGCATGATCAGATAGACGAACAGCGTATAAGCCAGCACGCTGGCTCTGCGCGCGAGCAGCGGACCGCCGCGCTTGGTGCGGGCTTCGAAGTCCAGCCCCTGCGGCGGCCATTTCAGCGGCGGCCCCTGCGGCGGCACCGGGCGGCCGCCCTCCGGGCTGCGCTCGACGAGATAGATGACGTCCTCGATCACCTTGCGGAAGGCGTGCGGATCGGCGCCGCGCGCCGGCATCACCAACACGGACAGAATCAAACCGCGCGCGGACGGCATCACCTCGAAACGGCAGGACAAGCCGGAGAGGTCCGGCTGGGTGCCGGCGGGCGCTTCCGAGACCGCGAACTCGCCGCGCTTCATCGCGGCATCGGCCCAGGCTAGCCCGCCGCCGGAGAACATCGCGTAGGACAGGTTCGGCGACGGACCAAAGCGCGCGACGCGCACGTCGAGGCCCTGCGCCCGGACAGCACTCACCGGCACCAGCGCGACGCGCATCTTCAGATCGAGATCCTCCCGCACCCAGGTGGCGGTCGCCGCCAGCGCGTCGCGCGCCGCATCGAGATCGCCGGGCGCAACCGCGAAGCTCGCGCCGTCGCCGCCGAACACGAAGGGGAATTCCCGCCCCTCCAGCGCATTGGTCACCGCCGCGATCACGGCGGCGCCGGCCATGTTGACCGCCTTGTAGCGCTGCGCCGCGATCGCCTTGGTGGAATCGACGATGTCGGCGACACCGATGCTCCAATCGTCCGGCAGCGGCGCATAGAGCGCGGGATCCATCAGGCTGGTGAAGCCGCGGAAAACGGGAATGCCGCCGTAGAAGGATTCGCCAGATGTCATCGAGTGATGCCGGATGGTTGGGGAAGCGTCCGAAATCAGATACGTGGCAGGATCGGTCGGGGTTCGATTCCCGATCATTGGCCGAAATGGAGCCGGACAACAAGATCGCACCGCGCCGCAATGCCGCAGTTCGTCATTGATCAGCATCAAACAGCCGGCCGCAAATGACGTTTACGGTTGATCCATCTGTAACGGCGCGCGGGGATGATCGGGGTGTCTGATTTCGGCAGCAAGGACTCCGCTTCGCCGGTACGCCGGCGCACGGGGCTCGATGCGATCAGCGCGGTGAAAATGCCGGAGCTGCTCACCGCCGCCGTCGATGTCTGGGCCGAGGCTCATCAACTGTCGCGCTCGGATGCCATCTGCAAGCTGGTCGAGTTCGGCCTGCAATTCGCGCCCGCCGCTCCGGCATCAGCTCACTCGATCGCATCCGATGCTACCCGGATCGAGGAGCTCGCGGTGCACGAGATCGAGGGGCTGCTCGATCCCGCATTGCCTGAGGACGAACGCGAACGTCGCATCCGCCGCCTCACCGAAGGGCCGCCGGAATTCTCACACGAGCGGATTGACCTGCCAAAGCAGCATCGGACCTAGTGCAGCTTCTCGTCCTGGCGATTGCGCAGCACGGATGCGGGGACGTCGTGGCAACCGACCAGACGCACGAATTGCTGCGGATACATCTCATGGCCGTGATCGCCGGAATTCTGATGCGACATCGGCGGACAGCGGACGTCGTCCCGCTTCGCGCGCGATGGCTCTGTCAGAGCCTGACTTGCAGCGGTCATGTTTGAAGTGGCCATCGACTGCTCCCCTTCGATTAGGGCAGATCGATTGACGTAACCCAATCGATTGCGAGGCATCTTAAGACCAAATCCGGCTTGCTGTCATTGCGCCGGATCAACGCAATTGTGGCAGGTCGGGTTCCGCTACGCCGTATTCCCGGCGTCGATCGTGAACACGGTGCCGGTGACGTTGCGGCCGCCCTCGCCCAGGAGATATTCCACCATGCGCGCGACGTCATCCGTCTCCGGCAAACGGCGCAGCGCGCTGCGGCCGGCGATGCGCTTGCGGCCTTCGTCGGAGAGATTATGGGTGAGCTCGGTGTCGATGAAGCCCGGCGCGATCGCATTGACGGTGATGCCGAGCTTGCCGACCTCGCGCGCGAGCGACCGGGTGAAGCCGGTCGCGGCCGCCTTGGTCGCTCCATAGACGGAGAGGCCATTATAACCGGTCGTCGCGATGATCGAGGAGATGTTGATGATGCGGCCGGCGCCGTCAGCCATCATCTGCCGCGCCACATATTTGGTGAGGATGATCGGCGACAGCACGTTGAGCTGCACCAGCGCCTCGATCTCGGAATTGTGCATGGTGGCGAGCAGGCCTTCGGTGCCGAGGCCGGCATTGTTGACGAGGCCGTAGATCGGGCCGAATTCGTCGCGCACGAGCTTTGCGAAGGCGGGGATCGCGTCGATCACGGCGAGATCGCAGGCGCGGAAATGCAGGCGGCCGTCGGAGGCGGCGATGGCAGCCTTGAGCTCGTCGTTCTCGCGGCGCGCGGCCGCGATCACGTTGAAGCCGCCAGCGACCAGGCGCTTGCCGATCGCGAGCCCGATTCCGCGGCTGCCGCCGGTGACGAGGACATTATGCATCGGTGCGCGCCAGTTTGCCGGCGGAGGTGACGTCGAGCGCCTCGACGAAGCGGATCACCGCCGGGACCTTGTGGGATGCGAGCTGGGCGCGGCACTGCTCCAGGATCTGGTCGCGAATTTCCTTCACCCCCGCCTGATCCGTGCCCTCAGTGAGGATCACGTCGGCGACGACGATGCCGCCGGTGATCGGACTCTTGCGCGATTTCGCCCGCGACATCCGCACATCCGGATGACGATTGATCACCGCTTCGATCTCCTCGGGGTGGACCTTCAGTCCGCCGATATTGATGATGCCGCCGCGGCGGCCGACGAAATAATAGCGGTCGCCGCGCAGCTCGACAATGTCGCCGCTATCGACGAACCCGTCGGCATCAGTGAGCGCTGCAGCATTGCGGCCGATATAGGCATGGGCCGTGCGCGTCGAGCGGATGCGCAGCGAGCCGTCCACGACCTTCATCTCGACGCCGTTGCGGTTGCCGAGATAGTCGGCCGGAAAGCCTTCGAGCCCATCGTTGACGGCGAAGCCGACGCCGGCCTCGGTCGAGGCATAGGCATGGCCGACGGAGGCATTCGGGAACGCCGCCTTCAGGCCGTCGAGCACGGCCTGATCGGCGATCTCGCCGGACAGACGAACATATCCGGGAGCGAACTGCGCGGCCGAGCCGCTCATAAGCAGCTTGCGCCAATGCGAGGGCGTGCCGGAGATGTGCGAGACGCCGCGCGCGTTCAGCCGCGCGACGTGATCGGCGAGCGCCTCATGCGGATCGGACAGCACCATCGAGCCGCCGGAAAGAACGGCCCGAAGGAAGATCTGCAGGCCGCCATAGCGGCGGATGTCGTAGAACGTGGCCCACACCGGTGCGGGTCCGCGCGCTGGGCCCTCGGCGACGATCGCGCCGGTCAGCGCTTCCAGCGTATGGCCGGCGATCTTCGGCACGCCTGACGTGCCCGAGGTCAGCATCAGCCATTCGGTGGCGCGCTCGGTCCTGGCGGGCGGTGTGGCTCGAAGCGGCAATTGTGCGGTAACGACCAGCGGCAAGCCGGTGCCCGCCCAGCGATCGGCCTCGTCGGTGACGACGGCATCGATCCCGGCATCCGCGATCAAGGCGTCGAGATGCGCCGGATTGAGATCGGGAGGGCACAGCAACATGCGACGGGCGATGCCATCGAGCTCGATCATGGCAAGGCCCGACCGAAGCTGGTCGGACAGCTTGAGCAGCACGGCGCGGCCCGACAATTCGTTCAGGCGACCGCCCAGAACCGTGTGTGACAGGATGTCCGTCAGCGACACGACATCATGCGCATCGGAGATCGTGCGGCCCTTCAGCTCCGCGCCGAGATGGTCGCGAAGCGCGAAGATCTCACGCGGGGACATTTTCATAGGCTCGCACGAAATCGCCCACCGTGGCGGGGAACGCTGCGTCCTCGGAAATGGTGAAGGGGTCGACGCCGGTCTCGTCCTCGAGGCGGGCGACCAGGATGGCAAAGGCGAGCGAGTCGAAACCCGTCTCGTGCAGGGACAGATCGTCCGAGAGCGCGGGAAGCGTGACGTGCTGCTCCTTGGCGATCTGGTGGATCGCCTCAATGACCTTGGACCGTACCGACATGGCTTAATCGCCTCATGCTGAGTTAATCGATCGTGCTTCTTGTGGCGGCTCTTGATGACCGCCTCCCTATGCCCGTGTGTTTACCGGACAGAAGTAAATGGCCTCTTGGACAATTCAGATAAAATTGGACCTATCTGGCGGATTTCAACCGGTTACAGCCTGATTCCACCATCCAGGATTTGCGCATACGTCTTCCCATCGAGCGCAACATAGGCCCCGGATTTCGGCTCGAGCATGAACAGCGGATCGGAGACCGCGCCAGGGTCAAAGCCTTCGCGGGCGAGCTCCCCCTTCTTCTGCTTGAAGGTCTCGGTGGCATCGAGCTCGCGCGAGATGCGGATGAAGACCGGACGAGCGTAAGCCGGCAGGCGTTGCGCCAGATGCGCGGGCAGCGCCGTGATATCAAAGCCCTCGTTCACGACTATCGCGCTCATGCCGGCGCGGCCGTCCGTACCGGGGACGCCGACTCCATAGGTGGTGGCGTCGACCACGCCGGTGAAATCGCGCACGGCATCGTTGACCTCCGAGGTCGCGACGTTCTCGCCCTTCCAGCGGAACGTGTCGCCGATGCGGTCGACGAAATGGAAAAAGCCCTTGTCGTCGAGCCGCATCAGATCGCCGGTACGGAACCAGGCATCGCCCTTGGCGAAGACGTCGCGCAGGACCTTCTTCTCGGTCTCACCCGCATCGGTGTAGCCCTCGAAGCGGCCGCCGCCCTGGTCCGCGGTACCGATGCGGCCGATCGCTTCGCCGGCCTCGCCGCGGGAGCAGGCGAGGCAAAAGCCGTCTTCATTGCGCAACGGCGCGCCGCTGTCAGGATCGAGCTTGACGATAGCAGCCGGAAAGCGATGCGCGAGCAGCGGCGGGATGCGGCCGATCGCGCCGACCTGTCCCTCGACGTTGAACAGCGAGAAATTGCCTTCGGTGGCCGCATAGAATTCGAGGATGCGGGGAATGGCAAAACGCGCCTGAAAATCCTCCCAGAGGTCGCCGCGCAGGCCGTTACCACATGCAAGCCGCAGCCGGTGCCGGTTCTCGTATTCCGACGGCGGGGCCTTGAGCAGATAGCGACAGAGCTCGCCGATGTACTGGAACAGGGTGCAGTCGTGCTGGACAATGTCCGGCCAGAAATTCGACGCCGAGAATTTCTCCGCGATCACCACCGAGCCGCCCGCAGCAAGCATGCTGCATGGCGCGACGATGCCGCCGACCGAGTGGAACAGCGGAAGGCAGTCGTAGAGCCGGTCCTGCGGGCTCGCACCGGTGAGACCGGCGAACCAGAAACCCCAATTGAGGATGCGGCGATGGCTGATGCTGGCCGCCTTCGGCAGGCCCGTGGTGCCGGAAGTGTAGATCAGGAGCGCACGATCCTCGATGGTAACGTCACCGTGCTCCTCTGCCAGGAGCGGAGCGTCGTCGAGCGCGGCGAGCGCGACGTCGATGGCGCGCTCGCTGCGGGCATCGCCATGGGTCCAGATCTTCGCTTCGGTCTTCAGATGCGGCTTCGCGCTTTCCAGCATCTCCACCAGATCGTGCGCGACGATAATGTGCAGGGGCTTCCCGACATCGAGGCAATGCGCGAGCGATTGGCCGACGAGTTTCGTGTTGATCAGCGCGACCACGCCGCCAACGCGGCTGATGCCGAGCCAGGCGGCAACGTAATCGATGCCGTTCGGCATGATCAGGCCGACCGTATCGCCCTTGGCCACGCCGACCGAGCGCGCCCAGCGCGCATAGCGGTTGATGCGTTTCGACAGCTCTTCATAGTTCAGCGTTGAGTCGTCCGTGACCAGCGCGACGCGGTCGGGCTGGCGCCGTGCCCAATCGTCGACGACGTCGGCGAACAGACGGCCCGGCAGCGTCTCAATCCGCGCCGTGAGCTCGATCGCCTTCAGCCAGATTTTTGACGCCGATTGCGCGCGCGCGGCTTTCGGTTGCTCGATGACGCTGGTGGTCATGCCGTTCATTCTTTCGGAACGTGTCTGCTGGTGTCGGCAGCTTAGTCCACGGCGCCTGCCTAGGTGTTAAGAGACAAGGTAAAAGCCGGTTAGTGCGCGATTAACTCTAGTCATCCTTTACCAAGCCGATGGGAACGGCGTGCGGCCTGGGGCGATTCTTGCGATAGCAAGGTAACGAAGCCGAGCGGACGTCTAACTCCTCTCCCCTTGCGGAGAGGGTGGCGCGCGAGCACGATGGGTGAGGGGTCTCTCTCCGCACAGACAATCTCGCGAGTGGAGACAACTTCTCATCCGTCGCCATAGCCGAAGCCCTGCTTCGGCGTTCTTAAGAACGGCGGCCAAGGGCCCGCCGATGCCACCTTATCCCACAAGGGAAGAAAAGCGGGGATAAAGATGATGATCACCAGACGACATTTCCTTCAGACCGCCGTCTGCGCCGCAGCCTCGCTCGCCGCGCCGCGTACGTTTGCGCTCGGCAACCCCTCTTATCCCTCGCGCAGCGTGAAATGGGTGGTGCCTTATGCCCCGGGCGGCGCGACCGACGTGCTGTCGCGGCTGCTCTGCCAGCGCCTGTCCGACCGGCTCGGGCAGTCCTTCGTGGTCGAGAACAAGCCCGGCGCCGGCAGCAATATCGGAACGCAGGCCGTGATCGCCTCGGCCCCCGACGGCTATACGCTGCTGCTGACCTCGACCGCGAACGCGATCAATGCCTCGTTCGATCCGGCGCTGCCGTATGATTTCGCCAAGGGTATCGCGCCGGTTGCGGGTGTCGCGCGGATTCCTCTGGTGCTGGTCGTGGGCAACGACCTGCCGGTGAAGAGCGTTGCCGACTTCATCGCCTATGCCAAAGCCAATCCCGGCAAGATGTCGATCGCCTCCTCCGGCATCGGCACCTCGCTGCATCTGTCCGGCGAGCTGTTCAAGTCACTTGCGAGTGTGCAGTTCACCCACGTGCCCTATCGCGGCTCGGCGCCGGGCCTGACCGACGTGATGAGCGGCCAGATCCAGGGCATGTTCGACAACGTCACCTCGTCTTTCGAACTTGTGCGCGCCGGCAAGCTGCGCGCGCTGGGCGTCACCACGCGCGAGCGCGCGGAGGTCCTCCCCGACGTGCCGCCGATCGCCGATACGCTTGCGGGCTACGAGACGAGCTCGTTCTACGGCGTCGGCGCACCGCACGACACGCCGCGCGAGATCATCGACCTGCTCAACCGCGAGATCGACGCCGCGTTGTCCGACACCGAGATCAAGGCCCGCATCGCCGAGCTCGGCGCGATCCCGCTGCATGGCAGCGCAGCCGAGTTCGGCGGCATGCTGGCTGCGGAAACCGACCGTTGGCGCAAGGTGGTCGAGCTGTCGGGGATCAGGAAGGAGTAGGCCTCGCCATCCGCTAGGCGATGCCGGGCAAACGGGCTATTCTTTTCTACCCTGCGTTGTTGGATTCTGAAGAGGAGGCGCCCCGTGGCACTTGATTCCTTGGAGTTTCCGGTCCAGGTCGCACCGTTCGAGCAGCCGCTGACGAATTTCGCCAGGCGCGTGAAGGGTGGACAGGCCAGGGTGGTCGCGATCGGCTCATCGACCACGGCGGGCGAAGGCGGCATCGCGCCCTATCCGCAGCGGCTGCTGACGGATCTCCGGATCAAATATCCAAATGTCGCGATCGAGGTGATCAACCGCGGCGTCGGCGGCGAAGACGCGCCGTCGGAGCTGAAGCGGTTCGAACACGACGTCTTCGACCTGAAGCCCGATCTCGTCATCTGGCAGATCGGCACCAATACGGTATGGCAAGCCGATGGCCCCTCGTTCGAGGACACCACGAACGCCATCCGTGAAGGTGTCGACCAACTGCTCCGCGCCGGGCAGATCGACGTGATCCTTATGGACCTTCAATATGTGCCCGCGGTGCTGACACCGGCCAAGCGCCCGAAGGCGGAGGCCATGGTCGAGGCGATCAGCCAGATCGCGCACGAGAGGCACATGAACGTCTTCCGCCGTTTTGCGCTGATGGAGGGATGGCACGAGGTCGCGAAGATCTCGTTCGACCGCCTGGTCGACCCGGGCGATGATTCCAGGCTCCATGCCAGCGACTGGACCACGGACAAGATGACCTGGCAGTTGGCCGGCGCAATCGCGGACGCGACCAGCAAAGCGTCTCACGGCGCCTAGTCCTATGCCGCGTCGGATCGCGCGCCAAACGAACGGGGAGTGCTAGCCGCTTCTCCCGTGGCGCAAACGCGGCGGCACGTTGACGGGATAATATGGATTGAGATCGCAGGTCGCCGCGCGGCCCATCGCCGTGGCACGGCACTGCGGCAGCGAGGTGAAGGAGCAGTCGTACCACTCTCCGCCGCCGCCACTCGCGCCGGTATAGACATGCATGCAGACGGGAAAACCGGAGCCGAAGGTCTGCGCACGCGACGGCGCGGCCGCGAGCACCGCGCCGACGATCACGACCAAGCCGAACGAGAAACGCATGAAGAACGCTCCCACGCTCCGGATTGCTCAATACACCTTCTTGACACGCCTGCGCGGAGGCGGCGGGGGTTCATCGAAGGTGTAATAGGGATTGAGGTCGCAGCTCGCCGAGCGACCCGACGCCGTGGCGCGACATTGCGGCAGCGAGGTAAAGGAGCAATCGTAATAGTCGCCGCCACCGCCCCAGCCGCCGGGCGTGTACACGTGCATGCACACCGGATAGCGGGGATCATAGGTCTGGGCGCGCGCATCTGCCGCAGCGAACAGCGTGACAATCGCGGTGAGGGTCAGGATCGACAAACGCATGGAGACATCCTCGAATCGGTAGCGTCGGCAGCTCTGATGCCGACGGCCCCATATGGCATAACACCACGCCGGAAGCGACTGTTCCCAAGGACAGATGACGGCAAGGTGAGGCGCGCTGCTAGCCCAGCCCCTGCAGCACCAGCCGGTTCAACCTCGCCGCAAACGCGGCGGGGTCTTCCGGCAGCTCGCCGTCCAGGATCTGCGCCTGCTCGAGCAGAAGCAGGCTGAGATCATCGACGTCCCCGGAGCCGGCCTGGGCCCTGGTGATCGCTCCCACCATCGGATGGCGCAGATTGATCTCGAGCACCGGCTTGGTGCGCATGCCGCGATTCTGCTGCGACAGGATACGCTCGAGCTCGCGGCTCGGACCCTGGCTGTCGGCAACGAGGCAGGAGGCCGAGCTGGTCAGGCGCGTCGAAGCCTTGACGTCGCTGACGCGCTCGCCGAGCGCGGCCTTGATCACGGCGATGGTGGCGGCTTCATCGGCGACGGGCTCGTCCTTCTTCGCCTCATCCTTGTCGTCGAGGCGCGGGATGAGATCGAGGTTGAGATCGCCCTGGCTCAGCGACTTCAGCGGCTTGCCCTCGAACTCCGTCGGCATCGAGGTCCAGAAGGCATCGACGGGATCAGACAGCAGCAGCACCTCAATGCCGCGGGCGGTCGCAGCTTCGAGCCGCGGGTTGGACTTCAGCCGCTCGATGCTGTCGCCGACGAGATAATAGATCTCGGTCTGGTTCGGCTTGAAATCGGCGACGACCTCTTTCAGAGACCGCTTCTCGCCCGTCGTGGTAGTGAAGCGCGACAGCGCCAGCAGCTTCTCGCGCCGCTCGAAATCTTCGTAGATGCCTTCCTTCAGCACAGCGCCGAAGGCGTGCCAGATCTTGGCAAAATTCTCGGCGTCCTTGTCGGCGAGGCTTTCGAGCTCGGACACGACGCGGGTCGCGACGGCTTTCCGGATCTGCGCCAGCTGCGGATTGTTCTGTAGCATCTCGCGCGAGATGTTGAGCGGAAGATCCTCGCTGTCGACGACACCGCGGACGAAGCGCAGGTACCCCGGCAAGAGATCGGCATCGTCGGTGATGAAGACGCGGCGGACGTAGAGTTTTACGCGGCCCTTGCGGTTCGGCTCGAACAGGTCGAACGGCTTTGTCGAGGGCGCGAACAGCAGCACGGCGTAGGAATAGCGGCCCTCGGCGCGGTAATGCAGCGTCATCGCGGGATCGTCGAAGGCGGAGGCGATCTGCTGATAGGCCTTCTTGTAGTCCTCCGGCGTCAGCTCGGATTTCGAGCGCTGCCACAGCGCGCTCGCCGAGTTGATCTGGCGCGGCTCGCCCTCTTCCGGCACAAGTTCGATGGGAAACAGGATGTTGTCGGAATAGGCACCGACGATGCGCTCGATCTCGTAGGTCTCGAGATATTTCTTCGCGTCGTCCTTCAGGTGCAGAACGATCTCGGTGCCCCGTGCGACACGCGCCGCGTCCTCGTCGCTGGCGCGCGCGATCTCGAAGCCGGAGCCGCCGGAGGATGTCCAGGTCCAGACGTCGCTCTCGCCGGCGCGGCGGCTGATGACGACGATCCTGTCGGCGACCATGAAGGCTGAATAGAAGCCGACGCCGAACTGGCCGATCAGACCGAGGCCGTCCTTGGCCTCCTTCAGCTTGGACACGAAGGCCTTGGTACCGGAACGGGCGATGGTGCCGAGATGGTCGATCAGCTCCTGCCGCTCCATGCCGATGCCATTGTCGGCAATCGTGAGCGTTCCGGCCGTCTTGTTCGGGATGATCCGGATCTTGAGCGCATCGCCCTCGCCCAGCAGGGCCGGCGTTGCGATCGCCTCGTAGCGCAGCTTGTCGCAGGCATCAGAGGCGTTGGAGACGAGCTCGCGCAGGAAAATGTCCGTCTCCGAATAGACGGAATGCACCATGAGGTGCAGAAGCTCGGAAACCTCGGCCTGGAAGGGCTGCGTATGCACAGCCGTATCTGACGTCGTCATGCGTTTACCCGGTCAATTCAAAGGGGAAAGCCCGGATATAACGCGATGGGAGGACGGATCAAGAGGACGTGAAGCGTTTGGCCCCGGCCTGCGGCAGAGGCGATCCCGACCACGGACCAAGGGTGATCAGGTGACGCAACGGCCCGGCTGGAGCAGCTTGGCGACTTCGGTCAGCGCGCTGACCATCGGCTCGCAGGCAATCGTCGGCTTGTTGCGGTCCTGCTGCTTCTTCTGGTTCTGGAGCAGCACCGGCGGCTTGGCGTTGCCGGTCTCGATCACCGCGGGGACCCGCAGCAGCACAGAGGTATCGGGGAGGTCGTTCAGCCGCATCGAGACGGTGCGGGTGGGAACTGCTGTCGGCTTGAGCTCGGCCAGCCGGTCGGCCTTGCCGGCGCGATTGACGTTGTGACCAGGCTTGTCAGACTTGTCGGCGACCGCCTGCCAGCGGTCGGCCAGATCATGGCCGGAGGCCAGTTGCACGGCACCGAGCGTCGTGGCAATCGCGAAGGCGCCCAAAAATACCTTTTGAATCTGTGACATGGCTATCGATCCCTCGCCCCATGGCGATCACGGGAACAACGCGAGCCGACGACCGGGAGTTCTCGGCCGTCACGATCACTTAACCGTGTGCGAAAAGGTCGGGGCGCCCATGCAAAAAAATTCGCAACCGCCTGGAACGACTCCGGCAGTCGGGAGTCGTCTCAACAGCCGGCTATTCCCCCCTGCCCCATAAGCCGGCGACGTAGGGCGCGACTGTGGTGATGCCAGTCGCGCCTTACTTTTGTCTGCGGTTTTGCTTTTGTCTGCGGCTTTGGCGCCGTTTTAGGGTCCGCCCCAGCTTTGATGTTGATGTGCAGGGCCGCCTGGAGCGAGGTGGCCAGGGCCGAAAGACGCAGGCTCTCATACCCCTGGGACACTCACCAGCATTCCTAGGCGTATCCTCGGCCCGACAGCCCCGATTCCAGCATCCCCGACATGATCAGAACCCTCTGTCGGAAGGTGGCACACCGTCATCACAGCCGGCAGTTCGCCCTCAACCAGCGCCGGCAGGGATCGAACCTCAGAATGACCCGACTATCGAGCCGAGTATCAGGACAGCCACCAGTGCAATGATGCAACTGACAATCACGGTCATCACCATGTCGAGATAACTTTCACGGTGAGTGAGACCGCTAATTTGCAGGAGCAGTAACACAGTCCCGTTGTGCGGGAGGGCGTCGAGGGTGCCGGCGCTCATCGTCGTCACACGATGCATCAATTCCGGATCGAGGCCATGCTTGGCAGCAAGCTGCAGGAAGTCGTCACCAAATGCGTTGAGCACGATTGCCATGCCGCCGGAAGCCGTACCGGTCAGCCCCGCCAGCACGTTCATTGAGACGGCTAACGAGACGAGCGGCCCACCACCGATCGAAAACACCGCGTCGCGAACCGTCGCAAAGGCCGGCAACGCGGCCACGACCGCGCCGAAGCCAACAAGGCTGGCGATCATCAGCATCGGCAAGGCTGCAGAATTCGCGCCGGCATCGAGACTTTCACGTAAGGATGGTAAGCGCCGCAGGTTGATGAGTAGGACGGTCACGTTTGCCGCCGCGAGTGCCACGACAACCGACCAGACGCCCGACACGGCTCCGATCGTCGTTCCGCCCCACTGTTCGCTGGACAGGAACGAAAAATCGAGTCGCGGAAATATGAAGAGCGACATCAGGAAGTTCGTGACGATGACCACGATGAGGGGTAGTGCGGCCATGGCGAAGCTGGGTCCGCTCTCGGCGCGCTTGCCATGCGGCAACTCGGCCGGATCGAAGTCGCCCGCAGGCGCCGCCTGCTCGCGAACCTTCTCGGTGACGACGGGAGCAATGTCTGCATCGCCAGCGTAACTTTCGCCTGCCTTGCGCGCGGCTGCCTCGGCACGACCGAGCCACCACATGCCGAAGATGAAGATGATCGCCGACGCGATGATGCTCAGCCCGGGAGCGGCGAAGGTGGTGGTACCGAAGTACGGCATGGGAATGGCATTGTTGACTGAAGGCGTTCCCGGCATGACGGACATCGTAAAGGTAAAAGCGCCGAGGCCGACTGTAGCCGGAAGCAACCGGCGCGGGATGTTCGCGGCGCGGAACATCTCGTGAGCCATGGGCACCAGCACAAAGAACGCGACAAACACGCTCACGCCACCGTAGGTCACAATGGCCGAGGCGATTACCACCGCGAGAACCGTCCGCTTGGTCCCCAGCTTTTCGGTCAAATACTGCGCGATCGAGCTGATCGAGCCGCTGTCGCCCATGAGCTTTCCGAACAGCCCGCCCAGCATGAACATGGGGAACCACTGCGCGACGAACCGCGCCGCGCCGCTCATGAATGTCTGAGTCCAGTGGGCGAGCAGCGGTTCACCCGAAAACGCGGCTGCGACGAGCGCCGCGATTGGAGAGACCAGCAGCACACTTACTCCCCTGTAGGCGAGCCACATGAGCAGAGCCAAACCAAGCAATATTCCGAGCAATCCCATGGTTCACGCCTCCCAAGAGTACCTACCTAGTCGCGCGCGCTTTCACGGCATCGTCTGTGCCGGCCGCGGCCGGCTCGAAACATTGGCGAGGAAGAAGGAAGATCCATGTGACCAGCACAAAGGGCGCGGTCAGCGCGGGAATTGCGAAGGGCGTCAACGCAACGTTCAGCGCCGCTTGCGCGATGACCGTGACCACCGTGCCGAGCAGGGCATAGATCGCGACGCGCCAGTTCGTCTGGTAGAACACCGCGCCCAACGCGATGGCGGTCAGAACCGGACTGAAACCGAGAAGGCCGCCGGTGATCAACTCGCTCTCGGCTCCAAAAAGATGAGCCGTCAGAACGGCCACGATCGCACCCGCGATCGCGAAGGCGGCGGCCGCCGGCGAGTTCACGGCGAGGCCGATGACCAGCAGCAGGGCGGCCACGGCGCTCGCCTTCAGGAAAACCTGTGAGATGCTTTGCAGCACGCCTTGTACGAGGTCCATGAGCTTGAGCGGGCTGGCCTCATAGGAATGAAATGCCGCAACGACGTTGCCGGTCGGCAGCGCAGTCCCCACGAGCCCCGAAAACCCATACGTTGCCAGCAACAGGAGCCACGTCGTGAGAACGAATGGAAACGTGAGGCTGGATAGACCGAGGGGCTTGACGGCGTTGGCGGTCCCGAGCATCGCGATGGCCGAAACCGCACCCCCGATCACGACATACACCCACAAGAGCGCGTTCGGTGACAGAAACGTCGCCAAGGCAAGTCCGACCAGGATGCCGTTGTAGCCAAAGAGCCCGGCGTGAAGCGCCGTTCTGTCGACGCGAAGCCATAGCGCCGTCAGGTTTGCCACGACGAGCGCCAAGACGCCGGCAATGGCCACGTGGGGCACGCCAGCCGCGTAGGAGCCCCAGGCGATCGCCGCCAGGAAGAGAATCCCGGTGAGCGGGTTGTCCTGAAACATCACTTGTCCCGTGCTGCGCAGATTAATGTCAACAAACCGCAACGTGGACGACGAGGCGCAGAGGCTTTCCCAACCGGCCAATATCTTTTCCATTACCGCCTCCTCGAACGCGACGCGCGCTGCTGGCGGG
>NZ_LWIG01000007.1:147415-395535 GCF_002068095.1 Bradyrhizobium sacchari
CCGCCACAAATAGGGCGGAGGGAGCGCGGCGCCGATCGCCTCCTCACGTACCACCGCCCAGAATTCGCGCACTTTGGCCTTCACCTGCGCCGTTTCCCGGCCCAGCACCTTGAAGATCAGGCCCGCATCATTGGGCAGACGACAGGCACCGAACGCCATGCCTTCCGCCAAGTCGACCCCGGCTTGCACGCGCTCGTGGATACGCTCCGCCTTGTCCTCGGGTGTGCACAGGATCACGTTGGCGAGCACGTCAAAGGAGTTCATCACGCCCGTCTGCCGCATCTCATATCGCCGTGGCTCGATCACCAGCTTCTCTGCGAACAGGGTCCGGCCATCGGGCCGCGCGGCCGCCGTCGACATCGACAACACGGTTGCGCCGAAACACTCGTCGGGATGATGGTGCTTGCGGCCGGGCTGAATGATTTCCGAGAACAGCAGCGTTGCCGACGGCGCGACGGAAATCTGCGTGTCGCTGAGAAACCGCGAGTGTCGGTGCGGGATCACGGGATCGGGAAGAAACTCCAGATAGGCATCGTCGGCCAGCGTGATCGTCTGGCTTTGCGCCGCATAGTTGGCGTCCATCGCGTGAACCTTGGTCGCCGATTGCGAGGTCAGATGCGCCTGCGCACGCGGTCCCACGGTGACGTCGAGAGCGAGCCGGTCTCCCTGCAACACGCAGCCGGTGGTGGTGATGAGAAACACGCAAGCCAACTCCGGCATGGCCTCGTCGCAATGCAGCGCGCGCTGCACCACGTAAGGCGCGCGGCGCTGCAGGCTGGCCAGGATCGTCTCTCCGGAGCGGCGCTCGAAGCCCAGGCGCAGGAAACCCGCCTTCCCGACCGCGCCGCTGCGCATCTGCGGCGGCTCGTCCTGGAAAGGCGCGAATTCCGGCATCGATGCGCCGAGCGCTTCGGCGCGAGCCCAGGGATGGACAGCGGCCGGTATCATGCCGGCCGCCGTTCGCGCGGCATGATATCGAACAGGAACTCCCGCTCGATCAGCGAAACCAATTCAGCAATGCCTTCTCCGGTTTTGCAATTGGTGAACAGAAACGGCTTGGCGCTGCGCATCATTCTCGCGTCCTGCCTCATCACGTCGAGGCTCGCCCCTACGTGAGGGGCGAGATCGGTCTTGTTGATGACCAGGATGTCGGAGTAGGTGATCCCGGGTCCGTTCTTGCGCGGGATCTTGTCGCCCGCGGCAACGTCGATCACATAGATGAAATAGTCCACCAAGGCGGGCGAGAAGGTCAGCGTCAGATTGTCCCCGCCGCTTTCGATCAGCACGACATCGCTGTCCGGAAAGCGCCGTTCCATGTCCTCGACCGCGGCAAGGTTCATGCTCGGGTCTTCGCGCACCGCGGTATGAGGGCAAGCCCCCGTCTCCACGCCTATGATGCGCTCGTGGAGCAGAATGCCCTTGAGCATACGCTGTACGTGCTTGGCATCTTCGGTCGTCACCACGTCATTGGTGATGATGAGCACCTTGATGCCGAGATCGAGCAGGCGCGGCGTGATTGCCTCCACGATCGCGGTCTTTCCCGATCCCACCGGGCCGCCGATACCGATCCGCGTGATACCCTTCGACATCCCAGGCTCCATCCGATATCAATTCATGAATAGGCGCACATGCGCGCGAGTGTGGACGGCGGCCAGAATCTCCGTCAGAGGCGCAAAGCCCGCCATGTCTGACAGCCGCGTCTTCGCGGCGATCGCGTACATCTCCTCCGCTCGTCCGGTGAGCTCGTAGAGAATCTTCTGCGTCTCGATGTGGCTGACCTTCATCAGCCGCAGGGCCGCCCCGAGGATCGTGGTCGCAACGCCATACTGGTGC
Source organism: Bradyrhizobium sacchari (assembly GCF_002068095.1). GTDB lineage: Bacteria > Pseudomonadota > Alphaproteobacteria > Rhizobiales > Xanthobacteraceae > Bradyrhizobium > Bradyrhizobium sacchari. The sequence continues at coordinate 149,249 of NZ_LWIG01000007.1, forward strand.
ACGACGAACGCCTGATAGGCAGGCAGATCCTGCACCGCAAAATGGATCGCCAGGGCCACGGGATAACAACCGGGCGTGACGGACGTCTCGATGCATTCGCGCCAGGCGCGAAGCAGCGGCGCGCCCACGACCTCGACACCCATCTCCGTGAACTTCTTGCCCACGCGAACCGACATGGCTCGCGCTTCGCCGGAGAGCTTGCGCGAGTAGACCTGCGCATCTATTCGAGCGAGGGTATCGATCTCGCCGGCGGTCGCCGCTCGATGCGCGGCGATCAACGCGATGCAGTCACCGCGGGCTGCCTGCTCGACCGCGGTGAGCGCGAACGCCCAAAGCGTGCTCGCGTCGGTGACGACGCCTTCCTGAACGGCGGATTCAAGCCCCGAAGAGAACGAGAACGCGCCGATGGGAAACATCGAGTCGCCAAACTGCAGCATCCGCGACAGCGATGTCGCGGTCCTCGATGCCTCGGCATGGTCATTTCCTGCTGTCACGTGCGGAGCCGGCCGCTAGCGGCGATGTTTGTTCGTGGTCGGCGGTTGCCGGCTTGGCGTGGATGTGCGCCACGCGTCCTGCCTCTGCTTCGATATGGGCATGGCTCTCGTGCGCGTGCGAATGCACCTGCCCTTCCGCCCCGCCGAAGAGCCGACGGGATTCATGCGGAGCGAGGTAGGGAACGACCTGGCGTCCGGATACGAATTCGTAGCGGATTCCCTCGAAGCGGTGCGTATTCATGACGGAGGCCATCACCTTGCGGTCGACGGTGAGCGGCACATACACGATGTTGTCCTTGACCAACGCCGGCCAATGCTGGTTGCCCATGGCGTGGCCGAGCTCGACGCAGGTCCGCATCGCTATTTCGGGCGCAACACGCGTCAGGTCGCCGAGATGCACGACCATCACGTCGCGCAGCTCGATCCGCGCGACGAGCGCCGAGAGCGCCTGCGCATTCCAAAGCAGAACGTCGCCATCGCAGAGGTGGGTATGGCGGTCGAGCGACACTGCCACCTGTGCGCCCTTGGCGGTGGTTTTGCGGAAACGGCTCTTCTGCGCCTCCCACTGGTCGATCTCGACCAGGTCTATCTCGGCACCCGACAGCCGGCTGGCCCATTCGGGATCGGCAGAATTGCCCAGAACGCTCTCGATCATGATCATGGCGGTTCCTCAACTGAAGAAGTACTTTTGGTTCAGCGAAACCATCGTCAGGGGCGGAACCGTGGCGTGCTTGCCGTCCACAGTCACGGCAAACGTTTCCGGATTGACTTCGATCTTCGGTGTCCCCGCATTTCGGACCATGTCCTGCTTTCCGATCTTGCGCACATTTCTCACCGGCATCACCTGGCGGCGCAGACCCAGCCGCTCCTTGACGCCCGCAGCATGCGCGAGGCCGGAGACGAACGTGATGCAATTGGCGGCCAGCGCGTCGCCGTAGGCACCGAACATGGGCCGATAATAGGTGGGTTGCGGCGTCGGCAGCGACGCGTTGGGATCGCCCATCACCGCCCAGCTAATGAAGCCGTTCTTGATTACGATCTTCGGCTTTGCGCCGAAGAACTCGGGCTCCCACAGCACGAGGTCGGCGATCTTGCCGACTTCGACCGAGCCCAGCACGTCCGCAATGCCATGTGCGATTGCGGGATTGATCGTGATCTTCGCGACGTAGCGCAGCACCCGGAAATTGTCGTTGCCGGCCACATCCTGCGGCAGCTTGCCGCGTCCGGTCTTCATGGCATCCGCGGTCTGGATGCAGCGCAGCCAGCATTCCCCGATCCGTCCCATCGCCTGCGAGTCGCTCGAGAACATCGAAATGACCCCGAGATCCTGAAGAACGTTTTCCGCAGCGATGGTTTCGGCGCGGATGCGGCTTTCGGTGAACGCAACATCGGAAGGGATGTCGGGGCTGAGGTGGTGACACACCATGATCATGTCGTAGAGCTCCGCCTGCGAATTGATGCCGTAGGGGAGCGTCGGGTTGGTGGACGACGGCAAGACATTGGGAAGGCCGGCGATCTTGATGATGTCAGGTGCATGGCCGCCGCCGGACCCCTCGGTGTGGAACGAGTGCACGGTCCGCCCTTCAAAGGCTGCGATCGAATCGTCAATGAAGCCGGATTCGTTCAACGTGTCGGTGTGAATGCAGACCTGCGTGTCCGTCTCGTCGGCGACGGTGAGCGCGGACCGAAGCACGGCCGGCGTGGTGCCCCAGTCCTCGTGACATTTGACGCCGACCGCACCCGCCTCGATCTGCTCAAGCAGGGCTGCTTTGCCGTGCCCGTGCCCTTTGCCGAGAATCCCGACATTGAGCGGCCAGTTTTCGAACGCGCGGAGCATCATACTGATGTTGCCGGGACCCGAGGTGACCGTTGTCGCGTTGGATCCGTCCGAAGGGCCGGTACCGCCGCCGATCAGCGTGGTCGTGCCGTTTGAAAGCGCGGCCTCCGCCTGCTGCGGCGAGATGAAATGGATGTGGGTGTCGATCCCGGCGGCCGTGAGGATGAGATGTGAGCCCGAAATAGCATCGGTGGCCAATCCCAGCTCCAGACCGGGCGTGACGCGATCCATGGTCTGGGGATTGCCGGACTTGCCGATTGCACAAATACGACCATCCTTGATACCGACATCCGCCTTTACGACGCCCAGCATGGCATCGATGATGGTCACGTTGGTGATCACAAGGTCGGGGGCGCCACCCGCCCGCGTCACCTGATTGTCCATCCCCATGCCCTCACGCATGCTCTTGCCGCCACCGAAGACGATTTCGTCGCCATAACCGCCGCGCAGATCGCGCTCGATTTCCACGAACAGACCGGTATCGCCCAACCGGATGCGATCGCCTGTCGTCGGCCCGAACAGACCGACATATTCTTGCCGAGAGATGGTAGCCATTGCGGCCCTCGCGCGTTTCACGCCTTGTTCTATGTGGAGCGAAAGCCCCGCTGCGCTGCCAGCGCGATCGCCTTGGATTTCGCCGTGGCGGCGTTCGTGTCGGCGGTGGGACCATCGACGAGGTTGTTGAAGCCATAGACCGCGCGCTTGCCGCCATAGGGAACGAGGTGAACCTCGCGCTCGTCGCCGGGCTCGAACCGAGTCGCCGTAGACGATGGGATGTTCAAGTGCAGCCCGAAAGCCGCGGCGCGATCGAACTCCAGGGCGGGATTGGCCTCAAAGAAATGGAAGTGCGATCCGACCTGTACGGGCCGGTCCCCCGCATTGCGCACCTTGAGCGTCGTCACCGGCCGATCGGCGTCGAACGTGATCGCTGCCGGGCTGCAGACGTAGCCGCCGACCGGTACGTGTGATGTGACCGGATCGACATCGGCGGCAACCTTGGGGCCCAGTTTTGGTCCAGCCATGTAGATCTCCTGTAAGCGCTCACTGGATCGGCGTATGCACCGTGACCAGGCGGCTGCCGTCGCTGAACACTGCCTCGACCTGCACCATGGGGATGAGGTCGGCGACGCCATCCATCACGTCGGCCTTGGTGAGAACGGTACGCGCCTCGTTGGTGACGTCTTCGATCGTCTTGCCGGAGCGAGCACCATCGAGGGCGGCCGCCGAAATCACGGCGACGGCTTCCGGATAGTTGAGCTTGATGCCCTTGGCTCTTCGTTTCAGCGCCACGTCGGCCAACATGTGGACGAGCAGCTTGTCGAACTCTCGCGGGGTTAGCTGCATGAGATCCTCCCCGAGCCGGCTTCCAAAGACCGCTTCGCACGTTGGATCAGATTCCCCGGAAGGATCATCCGGTGTTCTACTCAGTTCGACAGCGGGAAATACCCCCGTCGTCGTCATTCATCAGTATGATGGCCCCTAACAACCTCATACCGTGGGACGGCCGTGATCAGCCAACTCACGGGTCTTTGCGGGTCGTCGATCCCGGCACCGTCCTTTCGTTCGGCGGGCTCGTTTTCGCTAGAAGAATGTCTGGCTTTCGGACGATTCCACATTTCGCGCAGGAAGCAGGCGCCTCGCAAAGGGGGGCTGGAGTTCCGGACTAGTTGCGGCGCCAGTCGCGCTTCTTTTGTCTGGGGTTACTTCGCCTTCCCCGCCAACCAGTCTCGCCCTTCGCCATAGAGCTTCTCGACCTCGGCACCAGTGAGACCTGGCATGTCGCGCTTCACCTTGTAGCCGATCAGCTCCTGCATGTAGGCGAGGTGGCGGTAGCCTTCGGGCAGTGCGGCGAGCGCAATCTGGTCGAGCTGAAGCTCTGCTGCGGGATCGACCGGGTCGATCCGGTCCTTCTCATAGATCGGCTGGCGGCGGACGATGCCCCATTTCCCGTGGCGCTTCTCCAGGAAATCGTAGAAGCGCCCGGTGCAGACGACGTCGCAGAGCACGTCGTGTACCAGGGCGCGCTGCGAAATCGTCATCTTGGTCTGGGCGATCGCGCGCTCGCCCGCGAGGTCGATGCTGGTGCCGCCGAGGAAATGCAGGATGCGCACGCCCTTGGCGAACCCCTCCTGGCTGACGCGCATGAAGTCCCGCGCCGGCCCCTGAAACCAGGTGGCGGACATCCAGCCTTCTTCGTGCCAGACCGTGGCGAAGCGGTCCCAATCCCCGGCATCGCGCCAGACCGCCCAGTTCTCGACGAGGTCGCGGATGGCGAGGCGGTCGAGGAGTTGCTGGTCCATGGTACGTCTCTCCCGGCGACTTGAGGCTACGATGAATGTCATCGGCCCGACGTATCAACGCGGCAATGATGGTGGCGTCAAGCGCCTGATGTCTCGCGGCCGTTCGAGTTGCCCACAATGGTGCAAGCGCGACCCGAGCAGCGAGTCTTGCAATCAACCGGAGCGCGATTGGTATCCACCGTTGTGCAGATGAAATTCCCCTTGCTGGCCGCGCTTCTCGGATTGCCGGTAGCCTTCCCCACGCACGCCAGACTGAGTCAGAGAGCAGAGAGTCAAATTCTGGAAGGCGCAACTGACGGCCCACATTGTCCGCAACAGGGTTTTGCTGCCTGAAGGACGGGGACAAACCGGTGAGGCCAAGGTCGCATTCGGCATCGACCGGTTTGGCAAGTTGATCTGGCGGGCACTGGCTATGAGCGCTGGATCCCGGCCGCTCGATATTGCTGCGCTGGACATCGTCGCCCGCGCTCAACCGTTTCCGGCGCCGCCTCCGGAGTTGGAGACCTCGCTCACCTTGACCGTGCCGATTGTCTTCAATGGCCGTCAATTCGAGGTACCGTCCCCCGGGGATAGAGCTAAGCCGGCCGGATCCCGCCTCTGGCTCGCCCGATGCCGTGGCAGTCTGGCGCAAGGAGGTCACCGAGCGTGTATGGCGCAACGGAACGTTTCCCCCGGGGGCAATCGGCCAGCGAGGCGATGCCGGCGTCACATTTGTAGTCGACCGCTCGGGCAAATTGATCTCGAGCGCGCTCGTCGAAAGCACAGGGTCCGCGCTGCTCGATGCGGCGGCTCTCAAGATGGTGGAGCGAAGCGAGCCATTTCCGAAACCGCCTTCTGACGCGAAGGACGACCTGCAAAGGGTTACCGTGTTCATGACCCTCGACGGAATGCGACGCAACGGCGGGCTCGGGCCATGGGAGAACGAAGCTAAGGTAAAGGCCAAGCTCAACAGCGTCTGTCGAGGTTGCTGACACAGGGCGCGGGCAAACGAAAAACGGCGCGCCTTGCGACGCGCCGTTTTCTCGTCCGATCGATGCTTCCTTACGCCGCCGGCACCTTCGGCGCGCGGTTGCGCGAGTTGCGCTGGAAGAACAGCGCCTGGCTCGCCACCGCCGACACCATCGCCGGCTGGAACGGCTTTGAGATCAGGAACGCCGGCTCCGGGCGTTCGCCGGTGAGGAAGCGTTCCGGATAGGCAGTGATGAAGACCACCGGCACCTCGAAGGTGCGCAGCAATTCGTTGACCGCATCGAGCCCCGACGAGCCGTCGGCGAGCTGGATGTCGGCAAGGATCAGGCCGGGCCGCTTGTTCTTGGCGAGCGCCACCGCATCGGCATGGGTGCGCGCGACGCCGACGACATTGTGGCCGAGATTCTTCACCAGGCTCTCGAGATCCATGGCGATGAAGGTCTCGTCCTCGATGATCAGCACGTCGGTGGCAATCTCGGCCGCCATCTCGCGCCCTGCGGCGTCCGCGAGCCGCCGCGTCTCGGCAACGTCGGTGCTGAGGATGAAGGCGACTTCCTCTTCCGAAAATCCCTCCAGCGACAGCAGCAGGAATGCCTGCCGCGGCAGCGGCGTGATGTTCGACAGCCGCCGCTCGGGCGGCATCGGCAGGGTCGTCACCTCGGCATCGTCGTTGACCGAAACCGAATTCCAGATCTGGGTGAACAGCCGGAACAGGCCCGCACGCGGCCCATGGCTCTCGTCGAGCACCGACGGATCTCCCAGCATGGCTTCCAACATGGCTGCGACATAGGCGTCGCCGGAGGCCTGGCTGCCCGTGAGGGCGCGTGCGTACCGGCGCAGCAATGGCAAGTGTTCAGCGACAAGCTGTGAACGGGACATCCCCACTCCATTCATCTTCGGGCCGGCCTCAGAGAACAGGAACAACGAGGGGAGGCCCGGGTTCCCCTGCTGGCTGACTACGCCCCAGGACAAGAAAAGTTCCGCGAGAGCGGGAACTTTTTGACGAACCTCGAATTGTGCCTATCCAGGGAACGGCTCCCGGTTGAGAAAACTTCTCGATTTTACAGTAACTTAACTCGGGGAAACGTGGAACAGGTCATGAAAGATCTCAAGTCTCAAGCCAGCAAAAGCACGACCCCCGGCAAGGGAGGCCTTACTCCGGAGATCCAGTCCCGGATCGGGCATCAACTGCGCGCCATGTACGACGACGTCGTGCGGCAAGGGGTTCCGGACCGGTTCGCGGAGCTGATCAAGAAACTTGATGCGCCGGGAGGCGCACCCCAAGTGGAAACGGATGGGGGCTCCAACGACAACAACAATGGGAGGGATTAATGCCTCTCACGGAATCCCTGCGTAACGACATCCTTGCGGCCGTGCCAAGTCTGCGCGCGTTCGCCATCTCGCTCAGCGGCAACGCCGACCGCGCCGATGATCTGGTTCAGGAAACGCTGTTGCGCGCGCTTGCCAACATCGACTCCTTCCAGCCCGGCTCCAACCTGCCGGCTTGGCTGTTCACGATCCTGCGCAACCTGTTTCGCTCCGACTATCGCAAGCGGCGGCGCGAGGTCGAGGATGCCGAGGGCAATTACGCGAAGACGCTGAAGACGCAGCCGTCGCAGAACGCGCATCTCGAGTTCGAGGAGTTTCGCGGGGCGCTCGAGAAGCTTCCGCAGGACCAGCGCGAGGCCTTGATCCTGGTCGGCGCCTCCGGCTTCTCCTATGAGGACGCGGCCTCGATCTGCGGCTGCGCGGTCGGCACGATCAAGAGCCGCGTCAACCGCGCGCGCTCGAAGCTCGCCGCGCTGCTCTATGTCGACGGCGCCGAAGACTTCGGGCCCGACGAGACCGTGCGCGCCGTGATCGGCGGCAGCGGCGGATAGCGCAGCCATCGGGTCTCAGCAAACGTGCGAAGGCGGCCGTTGGCGCGGCCGCCTTCGCGTACGTCCTTACTCCTCCACGAACGTCACTGTGTCAGGCACGCTCGCGCGCGAGGTGCGGTAGCTGTTGACCTTGTGGGCGTGGTCGGCATAGCCGAACGAGATGCCGCAGACGACGCGGCGGTCGTCGGGCAGTTTGAAATGGCGGCGGATCAGGCCGGAGTGGCGCGCCAGCGCCGCCTGCGGAATCGTGCCGAGCCCGAGCGCCTGCGCGGCCAGCATGAAATTCGAGACATAGGCACCGCAATCGATCGCGCCGTAGATGCCGAGCGGCTCGTTGGTGTGGATGATGGCGACATGCGGCGCGCCAAAGAAATTGTAGTTCTCCAGCGCCTGCTTGGCATAGGCGGCCTTGTCGCCGCGGGCGATGCCGAGCGTGTTGTAGAGCTGGAAGCCGCTCTCGCGGCGGCGCTCGAGATAGACCCCGACATATTCGCGCGGCGGGATGAAATCGTAATCGTCGCCGAGGCCTTTCGAAGCCTCACCGTAGATCGCCTTGCGAAAGCGTTCCTTGGCCTCGCCGCTGGCGATGATGACCTGCCAGGGCTGGCTGTTGCACCAGGACGCCGTGCGCTGCGCGGTGGTCAGCACGTGCTCGATGGTGGTGCGGTCGACCTCCTTTGGAAGGAAAGCACGAACCGAGTAGCGCTCGTTGAGGAGCTCTTCGAGCACGCCGATGCGGTCTTCGGTTGAGTGGCGGGCGTTCGGTGTTTTCGCGTCCATAGCATGCTCTCTTCGTTGTCATTCCCGGGCGCCCGCAGCGCGAACCCGGAATCTAGAAGTTATTCACTCATCTCTAGATTCCGGGTTCGATGCTTCGCATCGCCCCGGAATGACGGCTACCCCCGCCCCTTCGTCGGGATCTTGTTATACGGCACGTCCTTGTCGACACGAATATCACCCGGCAGACCCAGCACCCGCTCGGCGATGATGTTGCGCAATATCTCGTCGGTGCCGCCGGCGATGCGCATCGAGGGCGAGGACAGCAGCATCTGCTGGAACTGGCCCTGCACCGTCTCCTCGTCGCTGCCGGTGAGAACGCCGGCTCCGCCCTGCAGGTCCATGGCGTAAGTCGCGATGTCCTGCAGCATCATGCCTGATACCAGCTTGCCGATCGAGTTCTCCGGGCCCGGCCGATCGCCCTTCGATAGCGCCGAGATGGTGCGGTAGCTGGTGTATTTCAGCCCGCTCGACTTTGCCGCCCAGCTCGCGAGCTTTGAGCGCACGGCGGGATCGTCGATGGCCAAGCCATCCTCCAGCATCAGGTTCGAGCAGAACTCGAACATCTCGGGCACGCCGGTCGCGAGCCGCGCGCCGATCGACATGCGCTCGTTCATCAGCGTGGTCAGCGACACGCTCCAGCCATCGCCGACGGCGCCGAGACGCTGGCTATCGGGAATGACGACGTCGGTGAAATAGACCTCGTTGAACTCCTGCATGCCGTTGGCCTGTTTGATCGGCCGCACCTCGACCCCCTCGCTTTTCATGTCCAGGAAGAACATGGTGAGGCCCTTGTGCTTGGGCACGTTCGGATCGGTCCGCGCGATCAGGAGGCCATAGTCGGAATAATGCGCGCCAGAGGTCCAGATCTTCTGGCCGTTGACGACCCAATTGTCGCCCTTCTTCTCGGCGCGGGTGCGCAGGCCGGCGACGTCGGAACCGGCGGAGGGCTCGGAGAACAGCTGGCACCAGATCTCCTCGCCCGAGGCGAGCTTCGGCAAGTACCGGCGCTTGGCGTCCTCGCTGCCGAAGGCCATCACGGTGGGGCCGCACATGCCCTCGCCGATCTGGAACGGCTGCGTCAGCTTGCCGTAGACGCCCTCCTCCTGCTGCCAGATCACGCGCTCGATCGGGCTTGCGCCGCGGCCGCCATATTCCTTCGGCCAGTGCAGGCAGGCCCAGTTGCCTTCGAACTTCTTCTTCTGCCAGGCCTTGCCGACATCGACGATGTCGTGCTTGGCGAGCCGAATGCGGCCGAGCGAGGATTTTGACAGCTCGGCATGCAGCTCCTTCGGCGCATTGGCCTCGACCCATTTGCGCGCGGTTTCGCGGAATGCGGCTTCCTGGGGGGTGTCGTCGAAATTCATATTCGAGCTCTCCTCTCTCGTGCCCCGGACGCCGCGCAGCGCGGAGCGGTGCGCTGCCAAGCGGGGGCCCATCTGCGGCCTGCTGGGTCCCGGCTCTGCGAAGCAGCGCTACGCACTGCATCGCGTCCGGGACACATACTCATCTCCCCTTCGTCGGGATCATGTTGAACGGCACGTCCTTGTCGACACGGATATCGCCGGGCAGGCCCAGCACCCGCTCGGCGATGATGTTGCGCATGATCTCGTCGGTGCCACCTTCGACGCGGGTGCCCGGCGCACGCAGCAGCATGGCCTGGAAACGGCCAGCGAGTTCAGCATCCTCGGCGCCGCTGACCACGCCAGCCGCACCTTGCAGATCGAGCGCGTAGGTTGCGACATCCTGGATCATCGAGCCCGCGACCAGCTTGCCGATGGAGTTTTCCGGCCCCGGGCGCTCGCCCCGCGACAGCGCGGAGATCGCGCGCATGCTGGTGTATTTCAGCCCGCTCGCCTTCACCGCCCAGTTCGCCAGCTTCGAGCGTACCGCGCGATTCTCGATCGCCGGCCCGTCGTCGAGCATCAGGCTGGAGCAGTACTCGAACAGCTCCGGGAAACCGGTCGAGACGGCCGCGCCGATCGCGCTGCGTTCGTTCATCAGCGTGGTCAGCGAGACGTTCCAGCCATCGCCGACCTCGCCGAGGCGCTGATGATCGGGAATGCGAACGTTGGTGAAATAGACCTCGTTGAAGTCGGAGGCGCCGCTCGCCTGCTTGATCGGCCTGACCTCGACGCCGGGGCTCTTCATGTCCAGGAAGAACATGGTGAGGCCCTTGTGCTTGGGCACGGTCGGATCGGTGCGCGTGAGCAAAATGCCGTAGTCGGAATAATGCGCGCCCGAGGTCCAGATCTTCTGGCCGTTGATGAGCCAGTCGTCGCCATCCTTCTCGGCGCGCGTGCGCAGGCCCGCCACATCCGAGCCGCCCGCCGGCTCGGAGAACAGCTGGCACCAGACTTTTTCGCCCGACGCGAGCGGCGGCAGATATTTGCGCTTATGCTCCTCGCGCGCGAACGCCATCATGGTCGGTCCGCACATGCCGTGGCCGATGATGAACATGCGGGACAGCTGGGCGAACGGCCCTTCTTCCTGCTGCCAGATCACGCGCTCGATCGGCGATGAGCCGCGGCCGCCATATTCCTTCGGCCAGTGCAGGCAGGCCCAGCCGGCATCGGCTTTCTTCTTCTGCCAGGCCTTTGCGACCTCCAGGATATTGGCATTCTTGAGCACGGTACGGCCGAGCGAGGATTTACGCAGCTCTTCCTCGTACTGCTTTGGCGCGTTCGCGCTGATCCAGGCGCGGGCCACGCTGCGGAATTCAGCTTCCTGCGGGGTGTCGTCGAAGTTCATGGTCTTTCTCTCCGTCATTCCGGGGCGCGCGTAGCGCGAACCCGGAATCTCGACGTTATTCACTCATCTCCAGATTCCGGGCTCGCCGCTTTGCGGCGGCCCGGAATGACACTAGGCCGCGTTCTTCTTCCGCATGCGGTCGATCAGCTGGTCCTCCCAATAGGACAGGCTGCCGAGCCCGAGCGCCATGGCATTGGCGCGGCGGTAGTACATGTGGCAGTCGAACTCCCAGGTGAAACCCATGCCGCCGTGAACCTGGATGTTGTTCTTGGCGCAGTGCTGGAACGCCTGCGTCGCGCTGATCCGCGCGGCGGCGGCCGCTTCCGGCAGTTCGGCGGCGTTGGTCGAGAGCGCCCAGGCGCCGTAATAGCAGTTGGAGCGCGCCAGCGTCGCCGAGACATACATGTCGGCCAGCATATGCTTGACCGCCTGGAACGAGCCGATCTGACGGCCGAAGGCGACGCGGTCGAGCGCGTAGTCGCGGCCCATCTCCAAAGCGCGGTCGGAGCCGCCGACCTGCTCGAAGGCGCACAGCACCGCGGCGCGGTCGAGCACCTGGGTCAGGATGCTCCAGCCTTCGCCGGCCGCACCGAGCGGCTCGGCCTTGCAGTCCTTGAACGAAATCTCGGCCTGCCCGCGGGTCGGATCGAGATTGGTGAGGCTTTTGACCTCGACGCCACCAGCTTTGAGATCGACCAGGAACAGCGAGAGATCGTTTTCGCGTCCGCTCGGTCCCGTGCGTGCGGCGACCACCGCGAAATCGGCGATCGCACCGTCTGCAACCGGCTTCTTGACCCCGTTGAGCACGCCGTTCGCAGCCGTCAGCTTGACGTTCTTCGGCGATGGATTGCCTTTGCCCTCGAACAGCGCCAGCGTGCCGATGGCCTCACCTGACGCAATCGCCGGCAGCCATTTTTTCTTCTGCGCGTCGCTGCCTGCGATCAGCAGCGCTTCGGCGGCAAGATAGACGGTCGATGAGAACGGCACGGGAGCATTGGCACGGCCCATTTCCTCCGCGATCACGCAGAGCTCGAGATGGCCGGCGCCGGCGCCGCCGAACTCTTCCGGGATCGCGACGCCAAGAAAGCCCATCTCGGCAAGGCCCTTCCATAGCTCCTTGTCGTAGGGCGCCTTGCCGTCGAGCACGACGCGCACCGCCTTGGGCGAGCATTTTTCCGCGAGGAATTTGCGCGCCTGGTCGCGGAGCTGTTTCTGATCGTCCGAGAAATCGAAGTTCATGGCGGCTTACCTTTGTTTATTCGTTGTCATCTATTGCCGTCATTCCGGGGCGCGACGAAGTCGCGAGCCCGGAATCCATACCCACCAGCCGGGGTTATGGATTCCGGGCCTGGCCCTTCGGGCCATCCCGGAATGACGAAGGGCGAGAGCGTCGTCTTCATTTCAGCACGATCACATCTTGATCCGGCTTCTCGGCATAGAGCCGCTCCACCAGCGTCGCGCGGCGTTCGAGGCCGGCGCGCTGGTTGATGTAGCCCTTGTCGGTCAGCTCGTTGCCGTCGATCGAAGGCGGCTCGACCATCAGCATCGCCCGCGCGATGATACGGCTGCTGGCGCCCTCGCACTCCCGGTTGTGAGCTTCCAGCCCGCGCCTGAAGCAGGCGAGCACGTCGGGGTGTCTCACCGCATCCGCAAAGCTCAGATCGGGATTGCCGACGAGCTGGCGACAGGCATGCAAATTCGGCCAGGCCAGCAAGCCGATGAAGGCGCGATCCTGTCCCGCAACCAGCGCGTCATGCACGACGGGCGTCGCGGCCGCGATCGCATCGGTGCGGAGCGAGCCGACATGGACGAAGGTGCCGGTGGTGAGCTTGAAATCCTCGACGACGCGGCCCGCGAAGATGATGCCCTGCACCGGATCGGCATCGTCGACGAAGATGCCGGCATCGCCGATGCAATAAAAACCTTCCTCGTCGAACATCTTCTTGGTCAACTCGGGCTGGCCGAAATAGCCGGGCGTGACGTTGACGCCGCGCAGGCGCAGCTCGTATTTCGAGCCGCACGGCACCATCTTCAACTCGACGCCGGGGAACGGCAGGCCGATCAGGCCGACGCGCTCGGTGTCCCAATAGGTGCCGGTCGAGGTCGGCGCGGTCTCGGTCGAGCCCCAGCCGGTGTAGAACACGATGCGCTCGCCGGTGGTCTTCACGGCAAGCGTCTGCATGCGGTCGTAGAGATCGTCCGGCAGCCGCGCGCCGCCATAGGCCATGATCGAGAGGTTCTTGAAGAAGGAACGACACAGCGCGTCGTCCTTCTCCATCGCAGCCGCGAGCGCCGCATAGCCGGCGGGAACGTTGGCGTAATAGGTCGGCGAGATCTCGCGCAGATTCCGCAGCGTCTCCTCGAACTGGCCCGGCATTGGCCGGCCATCATCGATATAGAGCGTGCCGCCATCGACCAGGACCGGATGGAACGCCGCATTGCCGCCCATCGTATGGTTCCACGGCATCCAGTCCAGCATGGTCGTGACAGGGCCGTCAGGTGCGCGCGGCCGCACCTGCATCATCATCGCGGCATTTGCGCACATCATCGCCTGCGTGTTGATGACGGCCTTGGGCATGCCGGTCGAGCCCGATGTGAACAGCAGCTTGCCGACGGTCTGCGGCGTGATTTTTGCGATCGACGCATCGACCTCAGATGTCACCGGCGTCGCCGCGAGATCGGCAAAACTCACGCTGCTGATGCCATCGCAGGGCCGCAAGACGTGCACAACGGTGACGCCCGTAAGATCGAGCGCATTCAGCGCCTTCTCGAAGATCGGGCCGTCCTGCACCATCACCACGGCCGGCTTGATCAGGTCGAATAAATATTTCAGCTTGACGTGATCGTGGCTCATCAGGGAATAGGCCGGCGACACTGGCGCGGCCGGAAGGCGCGCCTGCATCGCGGCCTGCGTGATCAGCGCGTGCTCGATCGAATTGCCGGAGAGGATCGCAACCGGCCGTCCCTCGAGCTTGAGATTGAGCAGACCTTGCGTCAGCGCATCCACCGTGCGCTTGGCTTCGGCGTAGGAAACTTTGCGCCATTCGCGATTGGGACCGCCGCGCTGCGCAAGCCAGACGCGCTCGGGCGCTTCCTTCGCCCATTTCGCCAACGACGCCGGAATGTGAGTGGCGTAGGCTTGCAGCGGAATGCGCGACTTCAGCACCACCGTGCCGTCGGCGCGGCGCTCGACGTCGATGTCGCGCTTGAGCCACTCGACCTTGCGAAAGGCGGGCTTCGTCATCACCGCCGCCGCGCTTCCACTCATTTTGCGTCTCCCGGAATTAGTGTCCTTTACGGATCTTCGTGCTTCAGCGCCTGATATAGACAGGCTTTCGCTTCTCAAGGAAGGCCCTGATGCCTTCCGAAAATTCCTCGGAGCGGCTGCACAGGACCTGGTTGCGGTCCTCCATCGCGATCGCAGCTTCCAGCGATCCGGCATCGACGCTCATGTTGAGACATTCTTTCGACAGGCGCAGGCCCACCGGCGAAGCCGTCATCATCGCCTCGACATAGGGCCCGGCCGCGTCATCGAGCTTATCCTCATCAACGACCTCCGAGACCAGACCGACCGCCAGCGCGCGCTCGGCGCCGATGAAGCGTCCGGTGAGGATCAGCTCGGACGCGACGGAGACGCCGACGAGCCGCGGTAGAAAATAGCTGGTGCCGATATCGCAACCGCCGAGGCCGAGCTTGATGAAGGCGCAGTTCATCCGCGCCGATGTCGCGGCGATGCGGATGTCGGAGGCAAGCGCCAGCGCGAAGCCGCCGCCGGCCGCGGCGCCCTGCACAAGAGAGATGATCGGCTGCGGACACCGCCGCATCAGCATCACGATGTCGGCGATGCGCCGCTGCGAGTCCAGCGACTCCGTGACCCCAGGCGGTTCCTGCTGCCCGGCACGACGCGCCATCGCGGCCTTGAGGTCGAGGCCCGCGCAAAAATTCCTGCCGGCACCTTTGAGCACGACCACGCGCGTATCGCGGTTGCGCTGCAGGCCCTGGAAATAGACGTTCAGCGAATCGATCAGCGCCGGATCGAGCGCGTTGAGGCTGTCAGGGCGATTGAGCGTCACCCGGTCGACGCCGTCATGATGATCGATCAGCAGCGGTTGGGACATGGGAGCCTCGTGCTTGCCGCGGGCCGCGGCGCCGACTGCTGCGCCCTCTCCTCCTTGTGGGAGAGGGCATGTAAATCGCTAGCCACATACTCGTTTGGGTGAGGGGTCTGTTTCCGCGGATAGAGACCGCTCATCCGTCGCGCTCGGGAGCGCAATTGCGCTCCAAAGCGCGCCACCTTCTCCTACAGGGGAGCAGGAAGAAAGCGTCTACCTTGGCGCCATGCGGATGGCACCGTCGAGACGGATGGTCTCTCCGTTCAGCATCGGGTTCTCGACGATGTGCACCGCGAGCATGCCGTATTCGCTGGCGTCACCAAGGCGCGAGGGATGGGGCACCTGGGCGCCCAGGCTCTTGCGGGCCTCTTCGTTCAGGCCCATCAGCAGCGGGGTGAAGAACAGGCCGGGCGCGATGGTGTTGACGCGAATCTTCTGGCTGGCGAGATCGCGCGCGGCTGGCAAGGTCAGGCCGACGACGCCGCCCTTCGACGCCGAATAGGCGATCTGGCCGATCTGGCCTTCGTAAGCCGCAACCGAAGCGGTGTTGATGATGACGCCGCGCTCTTCGCCGACAGGCTCGATCGTAACGAGGCGCTCGGCGAACAGCCGCAGGCAGTTGAAGGTGCCGATCAGGTTGACGTTGATGATGCGCGCGAACTTGTCGAGCGGGTAGACGCCGTCGCGGCCGACGATGCGCTGCGAGCCGCCGATGCCGGCGCAGTTCATCAGCACGCGGGCGACGCCGTGCGCGGCTTCCGCTTTCGCGATCGCCGCCTTGATCTGCTCCTCGCTGGTGACGTCGGCGTGCAGTGCGACGCCCTTCACCTCAGCGGCGATCTTCTCGGCGTTCTCCTTGCTCTGGTCGATCACGCCGATCCTGGCGCCCTTGGCGGCCATGGCGCGGGCGGTCGCGGCACCCAGCCCCGAACCACCGCCGGTGATGAGGACCGCTACGTCTTTCAACTGCATCGCTTGTACCTTTCCTTGGACGTTTCTTCTCTAGACTTTGTGAAGTGTTGGCTGGACTATCCGGCAGCAGCGGCTTCCCCGGCTTGCGTGAGGATGCCGCCGCAGATCAGCGTTTCCATGTGCTTGATGTATTGCCGGCAGACCTCGTCGGTGACCGGGCCGACGCCGGTCGCGCGGGACATCGCGTGCCGGCCGAAGAACAGGTGGTCGCAGGCGCCGATCAGGCTGGTGTAGAACAGCACCGGATCGGTCTTGCGGAACTCGCCGCTGCTCTCGCCTTCGGCGAGCAAACGGCGATGAAAATCGAGCAGTGGTGCGACGAAGAATTTCGAGACTTCGTCGGCAGAGCCGGCAACGCTCTCGTGCAGAAGATAGTGGATCAGCCGGTTCATGTAGGGGAACCGGTGATAGGCGCGGATGATGCCGCCGATATGCAGCTTCAGCTTCGCCGTTGCCGTGATCGGCTGGGCCAGCAGATATTCGAGGTTGGACATCTCCGTCCCCGCATCGCGCTCGAGCAGCGCCAGCAGGAGGCCGTCCTTGTTGCCGAAATGATATTTGACCAGCGCGGCGTTGGCGCCGGACTTCTGGGCGATGTCGGAGAGCGAGATCTCGATCGAGGAGCGTTCGATCATCAGCTCGCTGGCGGCCACGAGTAATTTCTCTGCCGTGGAATTTTTTCCGTTGGGGAGCCTGTTCGGTACGCTGGTAGCCACGGAGATCCCTGTTTGGCCGCGAGAAGCGGGTCGCAGATAAGCGCAAGCAGCGCCTCATCACAAGAGTTAATTGATCGATTGACTAAATGATCTCTCGCCCCTTTAATCCGCACCGACAACCAAACCACCAGAAGAATCCAGGGAGAAACCGACATGGCCGAGGCTTACATCGTCGCCGCCGCGCGTACCGCCGGCGGGCGCAAGGGGGGCCGTCTCGCCGGCTGGCATCCGGCCGATCTCGCCGCGAAAGTGCTGGACGAGCTGGTCGATCGCACCAAGGTCGATCCTGCCCAGGTCGAGGACGTGATCATGGGCTGCGTGATGCAGGTCGGCGAGCAGTCCAACAACGTCGCGCGCAATGCGATCATGGCCTCGAAGCTGCCGGAGAGCGTGCCGGGCACCTCGATCGACCGCCAGTGCGGCTCCTCGCAGCAGGCGCTGCATTTCGCTGCGCAAGCCGTGATGTCCGGCACCATGGACGTCGTGATCGCCGCGGGCGTGGAATCCATGACGCGCGTGCCGATGGGGCTGTCGTCGCAGCTGCCGGCCAAGAACGGTTTTGGCAATTACAAGAGCCCGGGCATCGAGGCGAAATATCCGAACATCGTGTTCAGCCAGTTCACCGGCGCGGAGATGATGGCGGAGCGCTACGGTCTCTCCAAGGACGAGCTCGACGAATATTCCTTCGGCAGCCATCAGCGCGCGATCGCGGCGACGCAAGCCGGTCACTTCAAGAAGGAGATCGTGCCGCTCGAGATCACCCGCGCCGACGGCAGCAAGGACACCCACCACATCGACGAAGGCATCCGCTTCGACGCTACGATCGAAGGCATCAAGGGCGTCAAGCTGATCGCCGAGAACGGCAAGCTCACCGCGGCCAGCGCCAGCCAGATCTGCGACGGCGCCTCCGGCGTCATGGTGGTGAACGAGAAAGGCCTGAAGCAGCTCGGCGTCAAGCCGCTCGCGCGGATCCATCACATGACCATGATGGGCGGCGATCCCGTGATCATGCTCGACGCTCCCCTGCACGCCACCAAACGCGCGCTGGAGAAGGCCGGCATGAAGATCGGCGATATCGACCTGTTCGAGGTCAACGAGGCCTTCGCCTCGGTACCAACCGCCTGGCTGAAGACCACCGGCGCCGATCCGGAACGTCTCAACGTCAACGGGGGCGCCATCGCGCTCGGCCATCCGCTCGGCGGCTCCGGCACCAAGCTGATGACGACGCTCGTCCACGCCCTGCATCAGCGCGGCAAGCGCTACGGCCTGCAGACCATGTGCGAAGGCGGCGGTATGGCGAATGTGACGATCGTGGAGCGGCTGTAAAGCCGAGACGTCGCCACACTAAAGGTGTCGTCCCGGACCAGCGCGCCCAAAGCGCGCGCCGATCCCGGACCCATAACTACAGGACTCCGTGTTGCGCTGCGCCGGAGCTCCATCTCGTTTCAACAACCACGCCCTGTGGTTATGGATCCCGGTCTTCGCCGGGATGACACCCTTATTGTTGGGAGACCAACGTACATGACTCACCCCTCCATCCACGCCCGCACCACGCCCGACAAGATCGCCTACCAGATGGCAGGCACCGGCAAGGCAATCACCTATCGCGAGCTCGACGAGCTCTCTAACCAGGGCGCGCATCTGTTCCGCTCGCTCGGGCTCAAGGCCGGCGATCACATCGCGCTGTTGATGGAGAACCGCCTCGCCTTCATGGAGCTCTGCTGGGCGGCGCAACGCAGCGGGCTCTATTACACCGCGATCAGCCGCTACCTGAAGCAGGACGAGATCGACTACATCATCGGCGATTGCGGCGCCAAGGTCGTGATCACCACGCCGAAATGCGCCGAGCAGATCAAGGCCCTGATCAAGGGCGCGCCAGGCGAGCCGATCTTCTACATGATGGACGAGCCGCTGCCCGGCTTCCGCTCCTACGACAAGGAAGCCGCCGCGCAGCCGACCACGCCGATCGCCGACGAGGTCGCGGGCTACGATATGCTGTACTCGTCCGGGACCACGGGCCGGCCCAAGGGCATCAAGAAGGCTTTCGAAGGCAACAGGATCGACGTGCCGAACGCGTTCCTGCGTGTGCTCTGCGCCGACATGTGCGGCATGAACGCCGAAAGCACCTATCTGTCGCCGGCGCCGCTCTATCACGCAGCGCCCCTGCGCTTCAACATGATGGCGATCGTGCTCGGCGGCACCTCCATCATCATGGAGCATTTTGACGCCGAAGAGTTCCTGAAGTTGGTCGAGAAATACAAGGTCACGCAATCGCAGCTGGTGCCGACCATGTTCGTGCGCATGCTGAAGCTGCCGGACGAGGTCCGCAACCGATACAGCGTTTCGACGCTGAAGGGCGCCATCCACGCCGCCGCACCTTGCCCGGTCGACGTGAAAGCAAAGATGATCGAATGGTGGGGCCCGATCCTGATCGAGTATTACGCGGGCTCGGAGGGCAACGGCGTCACCGTCTGCAACTCGCAACAATGGCTGGAGCATCGCGGCAGCGTCGGCCGCGCCGTGGTCGGCAAGATCAAGATTCTGGACGAGAACGACGAGGAGCAGCCGGTCGGGGAGATCGGCACGGTCTATTTCGCCGATGCGCCCGCCTTCACCTATCACAACGATCCTGAAAAGACGAAGAAGGCCTACAACGCCAAGGGCTGGTCGACGCTCGGCGATGTCGGCTATCTCGACAAGGACGGCTTCCTCTTCCTCACCGACCGTAAGTCCTACATGATCATCTCCGGCGGGGTGAACATCTACCCGCAGGAGACCGAGGACGTCCTCATCACCCACCCCGAAGTCGCCGACGTCGCCGTGTTCGGCGTGCCGAACGAGGAGATGGGCGAAGAGGTGAAGGCGGTGGTGCAGCCGCACGACATGAAGCGTGCCGGCAAGGCGCTCGAGGCCGAACTGATCGCGTTCTGCAAGACGCGCCTCTCAGCGATCAAGTGCCCGCGCTCGATCGATTTCGAGGCCGAGCTGCCGCGCACACCGACCGGCAAACTGGTGAAGCGGCATCTGCGCGACCGGTATTGGCCGAAGACCGCGACGAAGATTTAGGGCGGGATCGTAGGGTGGATTAGCCGAAGGCGTAACCCACCTCCTTCGGTTCCACAGAAGCAGAAGCGGTGGGTTACGCTTCGCTAACCCGCCCGACGATTCCGGAGCAGGCCGCCTCAATCAAACAGGCTCGGCGTGTGGTTCACGAGCGCGCCTTCAATCTCCAGCATCTTCAGCTTGGTCACCACGCCGCCATTCGCCGAGAAGCCGCCGGGCTTGTTGCCGGCCGCCAGCACACGATGGCAGGGCACGACGATCGGGCACGGGTTGCGGCCGAGCGCCTGGCCGACGTCGCGCGACAGCTGGACGCCTCCGAGCTGCTTGGCGATATCGCCATAGGTGATGGTCTTCCCGGGCGGGATGGCACGGGCGATCTCGTAGACGCCGCGGTTGAACTCGGGCACGCCGTCGAGATCGAGCGGAATGTCGGTGAGATCGTCAGGCTCGCCCGCGAGCAATTGTGTCATGCGGTCGATCGCCTCCCGCACCTTTGGGGTCGGCTCGGCTTCGGTGGCATCAGCATGGCGCTGGCTGATGCGGGTGCGGATCTTCTGTTCGCCGCCCATCGGCAATTGCGTGCCGTTGATGCCGCGCGGGCCCCAGGCGATGGCGCAGAGGCCGATCCTGGTGTCGAACAGGGCAAAATGCTGGTCGTTCATGGCTTGGTTCCTGAGCTAGCATTCCTTGTCGCATGCCCCAATGTGATCTCGGTCCAAATCTAGGCTTGGAAATAGTTGCGATCCACCCGGTTTCCGGGAATCTTGCACAGGAGTTCCAAGCCCTCTCGAGAGCCCCGAATGCAAAGCCTCCACGTCAATGGATACGACATGCCCTATCTCGACGTGGGCGAAGACAGAGGCGGCCCGCCGCTGATCTGCGTGCACGGCTCACTCAACGACTTCCGAGTCTGGGGCTGCGTGCTCGGCCCGCTGACGCAACGGCGCCGGGTGATCGCAGTCAGCTTACGGCATTTCTTCCCGGAACGCTGGGACGGTGTGGGCAACACCTACTCCATCGCCCAGCATGTCGACGACGTCACCGCCTTCATCGAAAAACTCGACCTCGGCCCGGTCGATCTGATGGGCCATTCCCGCGGCGGGCACATCTGCTTTCGCGTGGCGCAGCGCCGCCCCGATCTGCTGCGCCGCCTGATCCTGGCTGAGCCCGGCGGCGAGCTCGATGCGAGCCTCGATCCCGATTACGTCGGTGGCCCCTCGCCGCTGCTGGCGCGCTTCACGGCCTCGGCCGAGAAGATCGCGGCCGGCGATGTCGATGGCGGCCTCGCCGTGTTCGTCGACACGCTGGAAGGCCCCGGCACCTGGCCGCGGCTGCCGGCGATGGTGAAGCAGAATCTGCGCGACAACGCCTACACGCTGATCGGGCAAGTCCGCGACAACCGCCCGCCGTTCTCGAAAGCGGACGCAGAGTCCATCAAGATGCCGACGCTGTTCATCCTGGGCGCGCGGACCAAGGGGCTGTTGCCGAAGGTGCTGCATGCGCTGGCCGCGCATGTGCCCTATTCCAAGACGGCGATCATTCCGAACGCGACGCATCCGATGTTCGAGCAGGCGCCGCAGAAATATTCCGAACTGGTCCTGGATTTCCTGGCGAGCTGAGCATGCAGAGCTTCCGCGTCAACGGTTACGACATGGCCTATCTCGAAGTGGGAAGTGGCCCGCCGCTGGTCTGCGTGCACGGCACGCTCGGCGACTTTCGCACCTGGTATTCGGTGCTCGGTCCGCTGTCGAAGAACCATCGGGTGATCTCGGTGAGCCTGCGGCATTTCTTTCCCGAGCATTGGGACGCCGTCGGCGACGACTACAAGATGGCGCAGCATGTCGCCGACACGATCGCCTTCATCGAGCAGGTGAAGCCTGGGCCGGTCGACCTGATGGGCCATTCGCGCGGCGGACACATTGCCTTCCGTGTCGCGCAGGCGCGGCCTGATCTGTTGCGCAAACTGGTGCTGGCCGAGCCCGGCGGCGATCTCGACGCCAGCCTCCCTGTGCCCGAAGGCACGCCCGCGCATCCGCCGCTCGCCGCACGCACAGCGCGCTCGGTCGAGATGATCCGTGCCGGCGACCTAGAGGGCGCGCTGCAGAACTTTTATGAAGGCATCGAGGGCGACGGCTCATGGCGTCGGGTGCCGGCGGCGGCGAAGCAGCAACTGCGCGACAACGCGCTCACCTTCCTCGGCCAGATCAACGAGCAGCGCAGGCCCTATACGCTTGCAGATGCGCAGGCGATCAGGACCCCGACGCTGCTGATCGGCGGTGGCGCCACCACCGGCAGCCTGTCGGTGATGTGGCGCGTGCTGGCCGCGCATATCGCAGGCAGCCAGACGGCAGTCATTCCGAATGCCGGCCACTGGATGTTCGAGCAGGCGCCGCTGGAGTTCGGCGAGGTGGTGAACGCGTTTCTGACGGAGTAGGTCCTCGTAAGGCGGGCGCCGCTATCGCCGCGCTGGAGGTGGAGGTGCTGGAGCGCTGGGCCGGCCTCGCCCGGCCTTTTCCTCCAAAACAACCCCATGCACAGTAGACGGCCCAAGCAATATCAATAGCTTATGCGCATCCCAAAAGAGCGGCTGGCGGGGCCTATGGCCGCGCTTGACGCCCTTCTCCTCCGGCAGTACCTTCGAATACGGAATTCCGTATTCCATTTTGGTCTATTGGAGCTGCCGGCGTGATTCCTCTCGACCCACTCCCGAACCTGATCGACCAGGTCTATGCGCGCATCCTGGAGGCGATCTCCGATCGCACGCTCGAGCCCGGCCAGCGCATTCGGCAGAACGAACTCGCCGACAAGCTCGGCGTATCGCGCCAGCCGGTGTCGCACGCGCTGCATCTGCTGCACCGACAGGGCCTCGTCGCCGAGAGCGGCAAGCGCGGCTTTGAAGTCACCCAGCTCGATCCCGCGCGCATCCGCCAGCTCTACGAGGTGCGCGGCGCCATCGACGCGCTGGCCGCCCGGCTCGCCGCTGCGCGCGCGGCGAGCGATGCGGCGGGACGCACGAGGCTTGAGACGGCGTTCGCCGCCGGCCGCGGCATCGACCGCACCACGCCGCTGGGCGAGCTCATCGCGCTCGACGTCGAATTTCACCGCGCGATCTATCAGCTCGCCGGCAATCCCGTGATCGAGGAGACGATCGCGCCGCAATGGCCGCATATGCGCCGTTCGATGGCGGCGGTGCTGTCGGAGCTCGACTATCGCGGCAGCGCCTGGGCGGAGCATGCCGATATTGCCGGGCACATTCTGCGCGGCGATGCGAAGGCCGCCGAACGCGCCGCCCTCGCGCATGCGCAGACGGCCGGACGGATGACCGAGGAGAGATTGAGGGCCGGCGAAGACGCGGCGGCGTAGCCGTCATTCCGGGGCGATGCGCAGCGTCGAGCCCGGAATCCATCAGGCGACAAGCGCTGAGGATCAATGGATTCCGGGTTCACGCTTCGCGTGCCCCGGAGTGACAACAATAAACAACTGGAGGACGACCCATGAAACTGTCCGAGGCGCAACTGGAGTTCTTCCACCGCGAGGGCTGGCTGTTTTTGCCCGAGCTGTTCAGCCCGGAGGAGGTCGACCTGCTCGCGCGCGAGGCGGTCGGCATCTACGACGCCGACCGGCCCGAGGTGTGGCGCGAGAAGAGCGGCGCACCGCGCACGGCTTTCGCCGCGCATCTCTACAACGAGGCCTTCCGCATTCTCGGTGCGCATCCGCGCATGATCGAGCCAGTCGAGCAATTGTTCGGCGAGCCCGTCTACATGCACCAGTTCAAGATCAATGCGAAATCGGCCTTCACCGGCGACGTCTGGCAATGGCACCAGGATTACGGCACCTGGAAGCGCGACGACGGCATGCCGGAGCCGCGGGCGATGAACATCGCGATCTTCCTCGACGAGGTGATGCCGATCAACGGCCCCTTGATGCTGGTGCCGCGTAGCCAGAACGCCGGCGATCTCGAAGCCTCGCATGACCTCGCCACCACCTCCTATCCGCTGTGGACGCTGGACGAGGACACCGTGACGCGCCTCGTCAAGCAGGGCGGCATCGTCGCGCCCACCGGCAAGCCCGGCGGCATGCTGATGTTCCACGGCAATCTCGTGCACGGATCAAGCGGCAACATCACGCCCTACCCGCGCAAGATCGTGTACCTGACGCTGAACGCGGTCTCGAACTACATCCGCACCCCGACGCGGCCGGAGTACATCGCGCACCGTGATTTTACGCCGATCAGGACGGTGGATGACGGTGCGCTGCTGCGGCTGGCGCGGGCACCGCGGCAGGCGGCGGAGTAACCTGTCATTCCGGGGCGCGCGAAGCGCGAGCCCGGAATCCATCGAGCCGCAGAGACAGTCGATCAATGGATTCCGGGTTCGCGACTTCGTCGCGCCCCGGAATGACGAGTTTTGATTGTTGCATCAGGGACATCCCCATGAACCTCTTCCGCCTCCTGCAAGCCCGCGCATCCGCCGGCAAACCCGTTCGCGTCGCACTGATCGGCGCGGGCAAATTCGGCTCGATGTTCCTCGCGCAGGTGCCGCACACGCCGGGACTCGAGGTGCCCATCATCGTCGACATCGACCGCGACCGCGCGCGCGAGGCCTGCCGCACCGTGGGCTGGGACGCTGAGCGCATCGCCCGGACCGTCTTCACCGATGACGGCGCGCGCGCCATCGCCGGCGGCGCGATGGACGTGGTGGTGGAGGCGACCGGTAATCCCGCAATCGGCATCCGCCATGCGCGCGCCGCGATCGCGGCGGGCAAACATATCGTGATGGTCAATGTCGAGGCCGACGTGTTGGCGGGCCCACTGCTCGCCGAGGAGGCGCGGAAAGCCGGCGTGGTCTATTCGCTCGCCTATGGCGACCAGCCGGCGCTGACGGCGGAGATGGTGGACTGGGCCCGCGCCACCGGTTTTCGCGTCGTTGCCGCCGGCAAGGGCACAAAATACCTGCCGGCCTATCACGACGTGACGCCCGACGGCGTCTGGCAGCATTACGGCCTGACCGCGGGCGAAGCGCAATCGGCCGGCATGAACCCGCAGATGTTCAACTCCTTCCTCGACGGCACCAAGTCCGCGATCGAGATGGCCGCAATTGCGAACGCCTGCGGCCTCGACGTGCCCGCGGAGGGACTGCTGTTTCCGCCCTGCGGCGTGGACGATTTGCCGCACATCATGCGGCCGCGCTCGCGCGGCGGCGTGCTGGAGCGATCCGGCGTGGTGGAAGTCGTCTCTTCGCTTGAGCGCGACGGGCGGCCGGTATTTCGCGACCTGCGCTGGGGCGTCTATGTCGTGCTGGAGGCGCCGAACGACTACGCCGCCGACTGCTTCAGGCAATACGGCCTGAAGACCGATGCCAGCGGGCGCTTCGCGGCGATGTACAAGCCCTATCACTTGATCGGGCTGGAGCTGAACATCTCGATCCTGTCGGCCGCTCTACGCAGCGAGGCGACCGGCCAGGCTTTCGGCTTCCGTGGCGACGTCGCGGCCGTCGCCAAGCGCAATTTGCGCGCCGGCGAGATGCTGGACGGCGAAGGCGGCTACACGGTGTGGGGCAAGCTGGTGCCGGCCGCCGCGAGCCTGAAAGCAGGCGCCCTTCCGATCGGCCTCGCGCATCGCCTGAAGCTGAAGCACGACGTCGCCCATGGCGAGATCGTGCGCTGGAGCGACGTCGAGTTCGATGCGAACAACGAGACGATCAGGACAAGAAAGGCGATGGAGGCGGCGTTCGCGAAGGAGGGGTAGCGCGCGTTGGGTTGAGTCGGTGGCCGCGGTGTCGGTGCACCTCTCCCGCTTGCGGGAGAGGTCGACATAGGCGGCCTCTGGCCGCCGTTCTTTAAGACGCCGATGCTTCGCATCGGCTAAGGCGCGGGAGAGGGTTCTCTCCTCCAAGGAGATCATCCCGTTGCGGAAACACCCTCTCCCCAGCCCTCCCCCGCGAGCGGGGGAGGGAGCGCACCGGCTTCGGAGCTTCCTGGCCGCTGCACAATCAAGCGGCAGATCGCGGACCTTTCCGACTTTCGTCTGGCCCGCGTTCGCAATTGCGAGGACGGCATGAGGCTTGATTATCGCTACTTGACCGGTCATCCTCGCTGACGGAACCGCAATGATCGGAATTCCAACAACAAGAGCCCATCAGGGCCATTCGGAAACGCCTCACAAGTCTCAAACAAAACAACGTCGATCTCGACCAAGACAAAACGACACCAAAGTCCCTGACGTCGAAGCATCGGCATAACGGAGGGAAGTGCATGGAACGTCGTAAATTCCTGACGGCAGGCGGATTGGGCCTGGCCGCGAGCGCTGTTGCTGCGCCGGCTATCGCGCAAAGTTCGCCTGAGGTCAGGTGGCGTTACGCCACGAGCTGGCCGAAGTCGCTCGACACGCTCTATGGCGGCTGCGAATATTTCACCAAGAAAGTCGCCGAGATCACCGACAACAAATTCCAGATCCAGCCGTTCGCGGCGGGCGAAATCGTCCCGGGCCTGCAGGTGCTGGATGCGGTCTCGAACGGCACCGTCGAGATGGGCAACACCGCGCTCTACTATTACTGGGGTAAGAATCCCGCCTTCACCTTCGCCACCGCGCTGCCCTTCGGACTGAACACGCGCCAGCAGATCTCCTGGCTGCTGTGGGGCGGCGGGCAGGAGCTCGTGAACGACCTCCTGAAGGAGCACAATTGCTACGGCATTCCGACCGGATCCACCGGTGCCCAGATGGGCGGCTGGTTCCGGAAGGAGATCAAGTCGCTGGAGGACATCAAGGGCCTGAAATTCCGCATCGGCGGATTTGCCGGCACGATCATGGCGAAGCTCGGCGCGGTGCCGCAGCAGATCGCCGGCGGCGACATCTATCCGGCCCTCGAAAAGGGTACGATCGACGCGGCCGAATGGGTCGGCCCCTACGACGACGAGAAGCTCGGCTTCGTCAAGGTTGCGAAGTACTACTACTATCCGGGCTGGTGGGAAGGCACGAGCCAGGGCCACAACATCATCAACCTCGACAAGTGGAATGCGCTGCCGAAGCACTACCAGGCGGCGATCGATGCCGCCTCGCGCGACACGTTTACCTGGATCACCGGCAAGTACGACGCGTTGAACGCGCCGGCGCTGAAGCGGCTCCTGGTGGCGGGCGCGGTCCTGAAGGCGTTCCCGCAGGAAGTTCTCGAAGCCTGCTACGCGGCCGCCAACGAGACCTATGCCGAACTGTCCAAGTCCAACCCCCATTTCGGCAAGATGTATGCGAGCCTGACCGCCTATCGCGGCGAGGCGCTGCCCTGGTTCCAGGTCGCCGAGCTGAGCTTCGACAGCTTCATGATGCGGATGCGGACGAAGACGTGAGGCGCTGAAGCGGCGCACACGACTAAAGAATGAGAAGCTCCGGAGATGGCAACATCTTCGGGGTTCTTGCTTTGGCACGGTGATGCTGTTCTTCCCTTCTCCCCTTGCGGGAAAGTCAACAGCGGGAATTGCCGAGCGAAATCAATCGGCAATCGTCCGAGTGTATGGGGGGTGTAAAAATCCTAAAAATCGCTGGCAATGCAGGATAATAGGCCTCAGAGATCATCCGCGTTCGCTAGCGAGCCTAGCTACCCTCTTTGTTCAGCTTCCGAGCTTCCGCAAGATCGATCCTGTAGTTGCGACCATGCTTCCTCAGCATCTGAACCAGATAAGATCCATCGATCAATGTGATCGGTTTGTCTTTCACAAAGTCGCGTGAATCAGGACCGAAGCCGCTGGTCGTCACCAGGATTCCCCGATTTGCGCCCTCATTTATGACGGTCCCATACAAATCACGAACTGCAGCGACATCAACAGTGCGGGTGTAACGTTTCGCCTGCAGCACGTACTTTCCTCCCCTGAGCGGGTCAGGATCGTACATTACGGCGTCGACGCCATGATCTCTGGAAAGACGAAACACTTTCACTTCGACACCCTTCCCGCCAAACTCCCATTCAAAGAGCTGACGCACAAGGTGTTCGAAATCTTCCCAAGGCATAGCCGCGATGTTCGCTTCGACGTCCATCTCACTGTCGACGTCACGATTGCCGACGACCCTTTTGTCGTCTTTGTTCAAAATAAAGATCGGTCGCACTGCCGCGATATCTTCGACCGATGGAGTCGATATTCCCTTGAAATGTCGAAAGCAGGTCTTCGGATCGATTTGATCTGGCCGCAGTCCCATAAATTCCCGCGACGAGCCCTGTAGTGATGCGATTATTCCTTGCTTTGAAGAGCCCGTAGCCCGGTCGTTCCACTGCTGCGAGGCGTTGACCGCAACAACGTCGAACCAGTTTCGAATGTTACACTGAGCTGCAAGGAAAGCTGCCCGAATACAAAGGCTGTAAAGAAGTGCCTCGTTTAAGACCTTCCGCTCCTTCGGAGCGACAGGCACGTATTCATAGGATTTGCCGCGCCTTTTTACGATGGGTAGTTTCGCAAAATCGGGGATCTCGATCGAACACAGTAGAACCCGCGATGATTGATCAAAATCGAACTGAATTGGACGGTGAATTGCAGCAGGCAAATGATTGCGGGCATGCGCCAAATTCATCATGAAGCGGACCGCATCAAGGTCGTCGGCCTCGCATCTCGTCCGTACTTCAGTAAGTTGATGAGCGATGGCCTCATGCTTACGCTGAAACGCAGATCTCTTATCAGCGGTTTTCTGTATCAGCCTAGCTTCCTTTTCGAGAATTTCAGGAGAAAAGCCTCTTGGCGCAGGAGGCGGGGGCTTTGAAAATATCGAACGAAGGCCTGTCGGGGGAGCCGCCGGAATAAAATCATTCGGGCGACTCGGTAATGACGGAAACTCTGGCAGGGGCAGCGGCGCCAACACCCCGTAGCCATATGGCGGCCTAATTTGAGCAAGCAAACCATTTATGCGTTCGGGCGTGATCGGGCCGTCTGCAAACCCTTCGACGGTGAAGAACCCGCGACTATACTGTTGTCGCTTAGACAAATCCTTGGCGACACCCTCGTACTCGGCGGCGTCGAGCTGCCGTTCGTAGTTGTCCAAGTCTCTATCAAAATAAAACCAGCTACTGGACATAATCCCGGCCCCAAGACGATTCTCAAACGAATAGCATGAAAACTTCGATCGCGCCGGGTCGAGCGCAGCTTTTCGAACGCGATTGACGACTGCCCCACTCCGAATTCTGCAGCTGATCCATTTCGGTCTCGGCCAGCGCCGCGGCCTTCTTGATGGCGTCTTTTCGCGTGGTGCGCGGGTTCGACCGCCGCGAGACAAGATTGTCTCAAAAGAACCGCACCGACATCCGGCCGTCCGCGAACCATACCTCAAGCCTCCGCATTCGTCCTCCGAGGTGGGAATTATGCGGATGGGTCGGCTCTGCCCCCGAGGAACTGCTCCGCTATTCGCCAGCCGACGTTTCTAGGTCGCCTTGGGTCGCACCGCTTGACCTTTCCGCGGCATCATCATCGTTGATCAGCACGCCTTCTAGTAATTCTCGATGGCGCTCCTGCAGGAAGGCGAGCGCTTCGCCATCATCGACGCGATGTTCGAGCTTCTCCTTCACGAATTGTAGCCGAGCGTTGTTATCTTCAAGGATTTCACCCCAAGTCTTCACACCGATCTTGACCCGATCTGTCCGGAGGATCAGGCGACGCTGAGGGTCTGGTCCACCCTTGATGCGAGCCTCGACCTGCTTGTTGTATGCATCCGAAATGATCCAAAAGTGCCAGCGCAAGCCCTCAATGCGGTTAAACCGATCGTCCTCCTCCACAGCTAGGGCGTACCCCTCGATTTGGTTTAGGTGCTCTGCATTTATGGTGACCTTCGGTGCCTTAAGCTCAATCACCAGATGCTCAAGGTCGTCCGCACGATGTCGTCGCTGCGCACGTGACAGCATGAGATCGATAATGCCGCGTGACTTATTGATCACCTTTACAGGCTCATCGATGACAAGATCGGGATCGAGTTTATCCCGATGCACTTTCAGCACCGTCGTCAGGTCCTTGTCGCTTGCCCAGAGATTATACTCCTCTCCAAAAATCCATGTGTTCTGCTCCAAAATCTTATGAAGCTGGGAACGCTCGCGTAGCTTCTGCCGAGCCTCGTAGTCGAACAAAATAAAGCGCAGGGCCTCAAGGAACTTCAGCCGATCAGCCACAAGGGTGGTGGCGCCAATGATTCCGGCGAGGGTCGTCTCGTTGAGCAGCTCCGCCAGCTCTTTCTGCTTTCGCTTCGGTAATTTTAGAACCTGATCGAGGATAAGCTGCAGCTCGGCCGGACTGCGCTCGATGGCATGGCGCAATAGCCTCAGGTGTAGGGCGGTTTGCTTCGATGCGGTGTCGCTGAACTCTGGCGAGGCATCTTGAACAGTAACGGCGACGATGTCGAAAATCTGGCGCTCGGCCTTTTCTACGGGCGTCACCGGATCGCCTTCGTAGGGATAGACCTTCTTCTCCTTCCATTCGTCAACGACGATCCGAGCCCGCTCAGCCGCGCGGCTTCGGAAGACTTCTTTGACCTTTGCCCTTGCTTCCTCGATTGAAGCAACCAGAGTCGGGACCATTTCAGCGAGATCAAGCTGTCCGTCTTGATGCAACTCGCTGATGAAGCTAGATTTCAGGTAGGCAGAAAAATGGAAGTCGCCGACGTGGAAACGCGTCTCCACTTGCGAGAGCGGGAAGCCCTGTTCATTGCAAAGATACAGGGTGCGGCGGGTTTGTCCTCGCCATTCGATTATTTCAAGATCGACAGGGTGCTGCTCTCCATCATCGTCCGCTATGGGCGCTAATTCGAAGTCCCATGTACCAGCGATTGCCCGATCCGGATCGATTCGCTCGCCTGCGATTGTGATCGTGACGTTGCGATAATCCTTGAGATAGATAGCGAAGATTTCGGAAAGCTCTTGAACGGCATTTTGCGGCTGCAACGAACTGAAATGCCTCTTCAGTTCGGATATCACCACCGTTACTCCGGTGACAGCGCCGGGAGTCGGTGCTTCATCGCCAATACGGACCCGCTCAATCTGTTGCTCGAGCACGGCCACGTCGTAGCGGAACGGAGTACCATCCTTCGCGTAAATGACCTTCCAATCGACCACTTCCCCGAGGGCAAAGGCTTTGAACCGCCCGCGCCCCTCGCGTCCGTGGAGCATACGATTCAGGCGAGGCGTGGTCAGCCTCAGTTGCTTCCAAGAACCCCCAAGGTTTTTGAAGAGCTGCGGAGCCTCTGCGCGCGGTATTGCATCTCCATTGTCCGCTACCACGATTTTGGAGATGCCGCCGACGCCGTCCGGTTCGAACTCAATGTTGACAGACGTTGCATCAGCATCGAGAGAATTCCAGATAAGTTCCGCAAGCGCCTGCACGGGCTGCGCCTTTGCCTGCCGCGCGAGAAAATCGGGTCTTACTTCGACCTTTACTTCTTCCTGCATAGCCCCCCCGAAAACGGTCGCTTACTACCTTGAATAGCATTGGGCGGGCCGACTGTCTTGGGTCAAAAGGTTAGCCGTTAGCAGGTCGAGTGGAGATGCTAGCCGTCCGACACGAGACATCACCCAAGCTCAATCGGTCTCTGTGAATAATCGGTAGAAATGTCCAGATCCTCGTCTTGCGACCGTGCGTTGTGGCATCGTGAACCCGACTGATTCGTAGAGAGATCGGCACACATGTCGCTCAAGGACGATTTATTGAGAAGGGGATATCTGCCTGAGAACCTTCCGCCCCCCTTCCACACTGAAGAGATTGCAAAATTTTTTTCAAGTAACCCATCAAGTTATCTGTGTGATCCTAAGCAGCCTTTGCGCGCTGCAGCATACAACGCGTCCAAGCGAGGCGAATCGCGTCGATCGTTCTCAGCTATACACCCGATCACCGCACACGATCTGGCCGAGTTTCTCCAGTTGCATGCCGCCGAACTCGACAAGCGCTTTCAGAATAATTCGGTGAGCCTTTCTGTGCCTCGACATACCCCAAGCGGCGAGCGAGCGCTCGAAATAGCCTCACATAACCAACTTGAGGTGGAACGCCTCGCGCGCCTATCGGGCTATCGATTCATTGCAAAAACCGACATATCGCGCTTTTATCATTCGATATACACCCACTCTGTGTCATGGGCTTTTCACGGAAAGGCCGCAGCTAAGAAGACAAGAAAGTTTGATGCCTCCGATGTATTTTTCAACCGATTGGACTTCACGCTGCGGCAAGGTCAAGACGGCCAGACCATAGGAATACCGGTCGGCCCAGATGCTTCACGATATGTAGCCGAGCTAATCTGCACAGCTATAGACGATGACTTCATCACGCGCGTTAAGCACGACGATATCAGCTTCATACGGCACGTAGACGATGTTTGGATTGGAGCTCAATCCCACTCGGACGTTGAGCGGGCGGTGTGGTTATACCGAAACTGCCTTCGAGAGTTTGAACTCGACATAAACGAAACTAAGACGCGCATCTACGGCGCAAACTTTCGATTTACCGATGCGTGGCCTTCGGATATCGCGAGCAGATTGGAGCTCGCGTTGGGAAGCGCCGAACATCGACGGGAGGAGCGACTTAGAGCGGCACTGGAATTTGCGTTCGACATGTCGGTTACCAGTGGCGACGACGGCATATTGAAGTACGCCATTCGCCAATTGGATCGGTCTGACCAGCAGTGGGACGAGTGGGGTACGTTGCAGCCGTTCCTTATGCGTGCAGCGATACATTTTGGGCACACGCTTGACTATGTCGTGCGTGTCTTAGTGTGGCGCAAACTTACTAAGGACGACCTAGACGATGAGCGATGGCGCAATATCATCCACGCGCTACTTGATCGGCATGGACGCCTTGGCAACGATAGCGAAGTTTGCTGGCTGATTTTCGCCGCGGAAGTCCTGCAAACCGGGATACCGGAAGCCATTGCACATACGATTATTAAGAACTGCGGAGCACTTTCTATTGTTGCGATAATGAATTCGTGGGCAAGTCAGAGCAAAGCAATCTGTGAGGCAGCCTTTGATTTAATCAGCTCTGAAAGCTCCGAAGGTCCAATGTGGCCAGTGTTTCTCGAATGGGCAGGCACAGGGTGGCATAGACACGGCGATGTGCAGAAGCTCATTCAGAGTGAGGCAATCAGACAAATGTCCCTAGCACCTGTTTACCTGTTCGATAGCAATAGGCTGACCAGGGTCTTCGCTGGGATCGAGGAGTCAAAGTTTGGTGATATACCGCGCGCCATTGAGTATCGGGTGAGCTCATACGATACGGAGGAGGAGGAAGACGAAGAGGATGACGCGACGTAACGCAAGTCCGCCGCCCTATGTCAACTTTGACGACTTGGTTGGTCCGACATAGGACGCATCAGCGCCCTACTGTGTCCGGTTAAGGCCTCGCGCAGTATCATCAGCTTTTTTGGCTTGCTGAAATAAACTTGCCCGTCCTTTAGCTGTTGCTGTTTTAGGCAGATCGGCGCCGCGGCTTCGCAGTTGTTGTCATCTTTGCCTGCTTCTTACCGGCGATTGGCATCAGCATTTCCTTCTGACCAGCCGCGGCCTTGCGCGGCTTCTTTTCCGACTTCTTCTTTGCTGTTGCGGCTTCGGACGGTGCTTCCTTTCCGACGCTGCGCCGTAGCGCCTCCATCAGATCGACGACGTTCTCTCCCTTCGGCCGCTCTTTCGGCCGGATCACCTTGCCGGCACGCTTCTGGTTGATCAGTTCGACCAGCGCGCTTTCGTAGTGGTCCTCAAACTTCTCAGGATCGAAATTGCCTGCCTTCTGGTTCACGATGTGCTTGGCAAGGTCGAGCATGTCTTTGGTGACTTTGACATCCTGTATCTCGTCGAAGTATTCCTGCTCGCTGCGGACCTCGTAGGGGTAACGCAGCAGCGTTCCGACGAGCCCCTTGTCCATGGCCTCGAGCGCGATGATGTGCTCGCGATTTGTCAAGACCACGCGGCCGATGGCGACCTTGTTCATTTCACGGATTGTCTCGCGGATCACCGCGAACGCATCGTGGCCGACCTTACCGTCAGGTCGCAGATAGTATGGGCGAATGAGATAACGCGGATCGATGTCAACCTTATCGACGAACTCGTCGATCTCGATTGTGCGCGTGGACTCCAGCGCGAGCTCTTCCAGCTCCTCCTTGGTAACCTCGATGAACTGGCCCTTCTCCAACTCATAGCCCTTCACGATGTCCTCGTTCGGCACCTCGTCACCCGTATCCGCGTCAACCTTGAGATACTTGATGCGGTGGCCCGTCTGCCGATTGAGCTGATTGAAGGAGATCTTCTCGGACTCGGATGTCGCCGGGTACAGCGCTACGGGGCAAGTCACGAGGGACAGACGCAGGAAGCCTTTCCAGTTGGCGCGGGGGGCCATGTACGCAGTACTCCGTTAGGGCGGCTCGGATTCAAGACGATTGAACGCCGCCAGTTCCGACAAGGTGGGCGTCAAAAAATTCGGCCAATCTCTTTGGTCGGACTCGACTTTTGTTCTCTTTATGTTCTAATTCGTTGTCATGAGCGATCGACCTGCGAGTTGGCGGATGCCCACCCCAAAACAGATGGAAAAGCTAGCGAGGTCGATGGGTAGCCGGGCCGCGCGAGAAAACGCCCCCGGTCCACAGGACGCTATGCCGGAGGAATATTGGCACGCCATCCTCGATGGTCTCCCGGCCAACGCCGACCTAGTGGGACGGAGTGCAGGGCTCCGCTTGTCCGAGCTCCCGCAGCACGTCCTGCGCGTTTCCTGCCGCAGATGCGAGCGCATTGTCGAGATCCAGAAGGCCGATGCCGTTCGCTTGTACGGGCAGCAGGCCGTTTGGAAGGAGGTCGGGCAACGGCTGCTGGACAACACGTGCCAAAACCGGACCGGCCGCTATGAAGAGGACGGCTGCTGGCCGTCCTTCGAGCCTGTCTGAATTGATCACCCGCATCCCGGATGGCGCCGAAGCATCACCCAACGCCGCTCTCCGGTGGCGACCGAAAGGCTTTGGGCAAGGAGCTGGGCAAGGCACGCGCACTACCGCTTCGGCGGATATGGCGTCCCGGTGGCTGCAAAATACTGAGTTTTTACTAGGACGTGAGCGAAGCCCCGGCTTGTCCGGGGCTTTTCTTTTTGCGCACGCCGTCCATTGATCTAGGTCATGATCTTCAAGTAGATCCGCGCTCCTCTCTAGATTCGGCGGCAGTTCGAGGCACAAGCGGAAGTCACCAATGTGGATCCTGATGTACGTCTTCTCTTATTCCATCAATCCGGCTGCAAGCAGCGACCGAGCGGAATGGCGACTCCTCCCCAATGTCGTATTTCAGGAATTCACGAGCGAAGAACGATGTCGGACGGCAAAGGGAGCCTTGGAGAACAGCCTGAAGGAAGCGGGAGCCAAGCTGAGGAGCGGCTTGGAGGACTTGAAGAGCATCGGCAAGGCTGACCCGACGCATGTCATCATCGCGTACAACGTAGAATGCCTTCAGAAATAGGTAGGGTCGCCTCTCATCTAGGTCGAAGTTTCGCACTCGCACATTTTTAGACCTAACAGCGGCTCCAACGAGGCCCTGCGAGCAAGCTTTATTGAGGCGCCCCTAGAGTACGCAGGCCCCGGTTCAGCTCGAAAGCACGCTGAATCCGATGCCCGTGACCAAACAGACGACATTATCTTCGTCCACTAGGACATCGCCGATTGTCATGGTCGTGTGCTGCAGTCCTTTGGCTTGAAGCAAATCGCGAGCTTCACCATTCGGCGACCAGTTTTCCGCTCTCATGCGATACAATGCGTTTTCCCTATCCTCCGCCTCGATATCCTTCAAATGAACGTGGGTGGCCGCGAGGTTATCGGGGTCAGGTGAGCTTCCAACCGTGTCGCGGAGAAATGATGGCTTCATATACCAAATCTGATATTTCATTTGAGTGCCTCCGTTTTCCCTCTTGCGCTATCAGCCTGTCCCGAATACGCGCCTCCTGTGGCAAGCTCGGCCTGCCACCACGTAGCGATCCCCGTGAACGGAGTTTTCGCTCTGGCCAATTCAGCCGACAACCAACTTCAAAGAGCTGACGACCTCTGCCACGCCGGTGATAATGATTTGGACGCCAACGCAAAGCAGAAGGAATGCCGACAATTTGGTTACAACACTCGTGCCTTCTTCCCCGATAAGTCGGGCCATTGCAGCCGATCTCTTATAGGCAACGTAGACCGTTAAACTCACCGCAAATGCGACAAGTAGCCACACGATGGATGAATAGACGATGCTATTCAGGTCATCCGAGCGGTTTGTCGTGCCGATCGCGATTGCCGTTGCGATCGTCCCAGGCCCCGCGGTCAGCGGTATCGTCAGCGGAAAGAAAGACATTCGTTTTATAGTGGCATAGTCAGCACCTGATCGCGGGTGGCCGCCAGGCGACGAGGGCATCGCGTGGAGCATCGTCCAGCCCGTCACAGCCACGATAAGTCCCCCTGCAATGCGAAGGGCGGGGACGGAGATACCGAAGAAGCGAAGAACAAGGTGCCCCGCGAATAGGGATCCCAACAATATAGCGAATGCATAGATCGCAACGCGCCCGGCGACTCGCGCGCGCTCGGACTCTGTGAGTCCCAAAGTCCGGTCATGGAAGACAAATGCCAAGCCAAACGGATTGATGATCGAAAATAGCGCACCAAATCCGAAGAGAAAATCGCTCAACCAACGAGATGAGAAAACGTCGATCACTAGGGCGGGGAAGAAACGGTTGCCTGTGCGCCGGCCAGAGCGGCCTGAAGCGCAGCTTCCTTGGTATGATCCAGCGACGTCTTCAAAACAGTTCCGCCCTCGCCTTTGAGACCTTCGAGAACCTTGTCGGCTGTGACCTTGCGTACCAGAACAAACAGCGCAGCAGATCCAGGTTGGATGGCCGCCGCAGTTTCCTTCATCCATTTGTCGTCGATCCCGATATCGGTGAGATATCCGCCGAGTGTTCCTGACGCGGCACCCAATGCAGCGCCTACCAATGGCATTAAGAAGATCAAGCCTATCAAAGCTCCCCAGAACGTTCCTGAGACCGCTCCTGTGGCCGTCGTGTTAATGAGCTGGTTCAGTTTGATGCGCCCCTGCGCATCCTTCACCGCGATCACAGCATCGCCTAGTTCGATAAGATACTCTTTTTGCATTGCCAGCAACTTCTGGCGGATTTCTTCGGCCTTTGCTTCCGTCGGGAACGCGATGACAACGAGGTCACTCATACCAAATCTCCAGCCTATTCTAAGAGCACGTCAGCCATTCACCACCGCGCCGCAGTTGACTTAGGTCAACGTTCGCAAATGAATTAGGGTCCGTGCAAGCGGGCCGCCGTCGGGGCTCAGCGGAAGCGCGGCGCGCCACTATTGTCCTTTTCCGAGCGCGCCGAAGATCTCGACCCAGGCCCGTTGCCACGGCCCCATGAGTTTGATCCACACCTCGATCGGGTTCGCTGACGAAGACATTCCCGGAAAGCTCGACAAGGAGTTCAATTTCGACAGAATCTGCGAGGACGATGCCGTGGGGCTTGGAGATTTTAGCTCTTCTTCCCAAGCCTCCATCGTCACATCCAACGTTTTGACTTGCAGCTCGACAACGCTTTTTAGCTGCGAGCGAGCGGCATCTACAACCTGGCCTGGCCATCCGAGGGCCTTCGTGGCCACCGCCATATGGTCAAGGACACGCTCGCCCTTGTTCCGATTAATTTCGACGATATCGTTTCGCCAATCAATCAGTTCCTTCAAGGCTTCATT
The DNA here is from genome assembly GCF_002068095.1 of Bradyrhizobium sacchari. Taxonomy (GTDB): domain Bacteria; phylum Pseudomonadota; class Alphaproteobacteria; order Rhizobiales; family Xanthobacteraceae; genus Bradyrhizobium; species Bradyrhizobium sacchari. The sequence goes on from NZ_LWIG01000007.1 coordinate 186,815, forward strand.
GGCGCTATCAAGGGCTTCTGGTGTGAGTCCCGAGGCGGAAACCGGGTTGAACGCACGAGGCTTGGTCTCAAAGAAGGCCGCAGGCATGAGTTGCTCTCCTCAATTGCTCCTTGAACCACGAGCGCTCGCACACGCCGCGACGAATTCAGTTGATGCAGATCAAGCCTCGCCTCGCGACAAGAAGTTAGGGATCGGAACTCTCGCACGTGGTTCGCGATGACAAGCGACACCGGCACATGTTGCCGCTCGCGACATCCGCGCAGACTGATAGCCAAGACCCTTAAAGCGCTACATTTCCAACGCGCTCAGGCGGGTCCTGTAGATAACCGATGTTAGCAGCCGCTCCATCACGACGACGTATCCACATGGGCAAGCCCTTCGCCATTCGCAGCGTGATCCGCTGAACCGGCCAGACGTGGGCGTCCGCTGAGAGGCTCATATCAAAGTTGCGGATCAGGACGGCCAGGACAATGGTGGCTTCCTGCAGCGCGAAAGAAGATCCAATGCATGTCCGAGGACCGATACCGAACGGCAGATAGGTGAAGCGCGGAATGGTGGACCGCGCGTCCGGCAGGAAGCGCGAAGGGTCGAAAACATCGGGCCGGTCCCATATGGCCCTGTGCCGGTGGAGCACGTAAGGCGCGATCACGATCAGCGAGCGCCGCCCGACCTTGACGTCACCCAGCAGGTCGCTCTCAAGGGCAGAACGGCTCAGCGCTGCGATCGGTGGGTACAGGCGAAGCGCCTCCTCCACGACCGCTCTGGCTACGACAAGCCGATCGGCCAAGCCGTCCAGCGAAGAGAGCTCGCGCTCGGCCTCTTCGCGTGCGCGCGCGCGCCACTCGGGCGATTGTGAAAGCAGGAACAACGACCAGGTGAGCGTATTTGCCGTGGTCTCGTGACCGGCTGAAAGAAACGTCAGGATGTTCGAGCGGATCTCCGTCGAATCCAGCTGCAGGCCTGTCGACGGATCGAGCGCCTTCAGCAGGAGCGTCAGGAGATCGTCAGGAGCGTCTTCCCGGGCAAGCCGTTCGTGCCGCATCTGAACGATCCTGTCGATGATCCCCTCGAAATAGGCCATCGTGCGCCGCAGGCGCCCGTGGCCGGGACGCGGCACGAAGGTGGGCACCCCGAGCAGATCGAGCGCCCCGATGCGGCCGACCACGTCGAAGTAGGCGGTCATCGCCGCGCTGAATTCGTCGAGATCGCCGCCGATTCCGTCGGAGAAGATCGTCAGCGTGAGCACCCTCAGAGTGATCAGCGTCATCTCCGCAGCGACGTCTATCGTGGTTGCTCCCAGCTTCGACCATTTCGCCACCAGCTCGTCTGCTGCCGTCAGCATCGCTCTCGCGAACGAATTCACCGTCCGCCGCGCGAACAACGGGGCGAGCGCTCTGCGCTGGATCTCCCACCGCTCGCCCTCGACGCTGAGCAGTCCGTCGGCGAGGCCCGAGGAGAGAATCCGGCGCTGGATCGCGTCTTTCGGATAATTCTTCGCATTGTCCATCAGCACGCGCTTGATGGCTTTCGGCTCGTGAACCAGGAACGCGTCAAGGAAAGGAAGGCGAAGCCTGCAAACCGGGTCGCGGAAGAAGTCTTCGCTCCAGCACTCGAGCGGATTGCGCTTCAACCGGATCAGGATGTCGATAAGGCCCAGCCGGCTCTGTGGAGGAACCGGCGCGGGCGGGCTGTAATCGAGTTTGGCCATGCAGCATAGACGTCAATTTGAAAAACTAACCAGCATAAGTCTCCTACGATGTCTTCTGTCTCCCGATCTATCGATATCGAGCCAACCTTGATGAGACGATTCGCGCCGTCAGACACGAGCATAAGTCGTGGCCATGGAGCAGTCCCCAACGGTCGGTAACGACCCCTACGGCAGTTTGGAAACCGGAAAGCACACCAACGGGTTGGTTCTCCGCGCGCGTATGGTTGGTCGAAAACGGCCCTCTCATCCGAGAATTCGTCGTCCCCGACTGCGCTTGATAAGCCTATACAGACAAAGAAGGACAGTTGCTCCGACAATAACTCCTATTCCGAAGCCGTTCCACCCAACACTTGGACCAAGGTAAGCCGCGACGACCCCACCAGTAATTCCGAATGTCGTAATCAGGATAAATCCCGTTGGTTCGGGTTCTCGGAGCATTATCAGCTTCGCGACTACCCCCGCGATGCCTCCAATTACGATCATCCAAAAAATGTCCATCCCTTTGCTCCATTAAGAACAACACTCTATCGGACATCGTCCTCGCGCCGATGGCGTCTCACGCCGTACGCTTGATTGCTGAAAGCGGATGCCGACAGAGGCCTCCTAATGAAAAGAAAGGCTCGGTCAGCCACTTTGTGGCAACCATTGCACTGGGCGGTCATCTTATCAAATGACCGATCAAAATTTGCCTCATCTTTCGCTTTGATCGCCACGGAAACCGATTCTTTCAACTCCGCTGCATCCGCCAAGTCAGAGGTCGAGACGATTTTTGGATAGTAGCGGCCAGCTTCCTTGAGGCTACTGGAGAGCTGCTCAAGTTCGAACGCAGCCAAAGGCCAATTTCCGCGCTTAGCAGCGAAAAATAGTTTCGCGTGTCGAATTTGCATGATTACCATGAGATCGCCCAAACGCGTCACGTAGCTTGTTGCGTCTCGCTCGGCATTCTCCTCAGCTTCGGAAGCCGCAGTTATGACCAACAGCAGCAACGCCGCGGTCGTGAAGCGCTTTAACGGTTGGCGCATGGCCACTCGCAACTTAACCTGGCGCCGGGACCGGTATGGATCGTCAGAGCGATCAGCGGAGGCGCGGGCAATGCCTTTATCCTGACGCCGCCCGTGCCCGCGCTTTTATCAACTCCTCTTCGAGGCTTCATAAGCATCGCGATAGCCTCGCGCAATGGTGCGCACGCCCCGTCCAATATCGTCGTAGACATCGTCGGGCAGATTAGCCAGCGATACGCGGAGCGACCATTCGGGCGCGTCGAAGCCGCCTCCGTTGAGTAGTACGATGCCGTGGGCCTCAGCCAGTCGAAATGCGAGATCGAGCGGATGGACGTTCTTCTTCAGATAATCGACCGCCTCGTCGCCAATGTTCTTCCGCGCCCAGAATTCGAAGTCAATCAGGCCGTAATAAGCATCATAGTTAGGGTTGGGAGTTAGCTTGTCGGCAAGTCCAAGACCGTCGAGCAGCGACCACAGCCGCTTATTCACGATTTCCATGCAGGCGGCCTGATAGGCCTTTTTGGTGTCCATCATCTCCGAGAGCGAAAACAGGCTCATCATCACCTGCTGCGGCAGAGACAGACCCGCCGTGTGATTGAGCGCGACATCGCGACTGTCGGCGACAATGCGGTCGATGATCTTCAGCTTGCGCGGCTCCAGCGTTAACGGACCGTATCTTTTGTCCAGGGCCTTGACGGCGTCCTCGGGCAGCTTCGCGATCATCTTGTCGAAGATGTTGTCTTCATGAATCGCGATTGCTCCAAGCCTCCATCCCGTGCAGCCGAAATACTTGGAATAGGAATAGACGCCGATGGTGTTGTGCGGAAGCTCACCCAGCAGCGAGCGGAAGCCGTGGACGAACGTGCCGTAGACGTCATCGGTGAGCAGCATCAGATCGGGGCGCTTGGTCTTGACCAGCTTGCTCAGCTTGCCGATCGTCTCCGGGCTCACCCCCATCCCGCTGGGGTTGGCGGGATTGACGATGAAGAACGCCTTGATCTTCGGGTCCTCGAGCTTGGCGATCTCCTCGTCGGTGAACTGGAACTTATTCTCCTGCGGGGCCCTGATCTGCACGACCTTGAGGTCATAGTCCTCAAGATGTGTCATCTCAATATAGGGCGTGAAGATCGGAGTACCCAGCGCGATGGTATCGCCGGGAAGCAGCAGACGGTTGGCCTTTAGGGACTTGAAGAGGTAGCACATCGCGGCCGTGCCGCCCTCGACCGCGTAAATATCGAATTTGCCTGAGGGCCGCGGCTCGCCACACACGGCCCACATCAGGTATTCGTGCACGATCTTCTCATTGTGAACCAGCATGCGGTCCGGCACCGGGTAGTTGTCGCCGATGATGGAATCGACGAGCTCGTGGACAAAAGCATCCGGCTCGAAGCCGAACTTCTTAACCGCAAAGGGCAGCATTTCTGACAGAAAATTCGCGCCCGGCATGTCCGAGTGCTGGGCGAGCCAGGCCTCGTAGCGCGCGGCAATACCCTTGGACTGGGGCATGCCGCCGATCCCGGCGGGGTGGTCGATGACCCGCTTGCTTTCAGTGATGGCAAACTGTCCCAACAAGAAAAAGCCTTCTCGCGGCGTGGTGGCTACCCAGTTCGGATTGCCGCGGCCTGCATTGAGGAACGCCGACTGCGTCCGTTTTGACGTCGCCTTGGCGAGATTGATCAGCTCGTCCTTGATCTCGAACGGGCTCAGCGCCTCGAATTTCTTCAACGTCAAGATATCGGCCATGTGACACTCCCGAACGGTGTGATCTGTGGAAGCGAGGTAGAATAGGCGTCGCGCGTGCTCCGTCGCATTCAAGATGCGTGGTGGCCGATGACTACCTTTGATCTAGCTCAAGGGTCTTTGACTCCTCTGCCTTTCGCAACGCAGCGAAGTTATCGACGCGCTCGCCCCAAGACTAGCCATTGATATAAATCAACGTGTTCGGTGCAGCTCACCGCCTCATGTCGGACAATACGGCGACAGATCTCGTTGTCGGGATCTTCCCATCCGACGAAGCGCGGAGCGGGTTGGGCGCGTGCCGATGCATGTAGGGGTGACATCATGATCGACTGGTTCTTTCAGACGCTCAAGAGCTATCCGGAAATCGCGATCTTCATATCCTTGGCCCTCGGTTACTACTTTGGCTCCTTCACTTACAAAGGCCTCGGGCTCGGTGCCGTCACCGCAACGCTAATTGCCGCCGTGATCATCGGCCAGATCGGGATTACGATCACCGGCCCCCTCAAGCCGTTCTTCTTCCTGATGTTCCTGTTTGCCATCGGCTACGGGGTCGGACCGCAATTCGTGCGCGGCATCGCGCATGACGGTGTGCCCCAAGCGATTTTCGCGGCCGTCGTATGCGTGTTTTGCCTTCTCGCCCCGTATGTGGCGGCCAAGATCGCCGGTTATGACGTCGGTTCGGCTGCAGGTTTCTACGCCGGCTCACAAACGATCTCAGCATCGATGGGTCTGGCGACGGACGCCATCAATCGTCTCGGACTTTCCCCTGAAGACACCAAGAAGATTCTCGATGGCATGCCGGTCGCCTACGCGGTCACCTACATCTTCGGCACCGTTGGATCGGCGATCGTGCTTGCGCTGTTTGGTCCAGCCCTGCTCGGCATCGATCTTGAGACCGCATGCAAGAAATATGAAGAAGAGTACGGCGGCAAGAAGCAGTTGGGTGGTCCCGGCACCGCATGGCACCAGTTCGACGTCCGCGCGTTCCGCGTTCGCGAGCGCGGCCCGGTGGTCGGCAAGACGGTGCGAGAAGCCGAGGGACTACTCCCCGATCATCGCGTATTTATTTTGCGGATGCGCCAGGACGGGAAGGTGGTCGACGCCACCGCTGACGCTGTGATTCATGCGAATGACATCGTCGCCGTGGCGGGCCGGCGCGACGTGCTCGTCCAGCTGATCGGAGAGCAGGCTGAAGAAGTGGACGATCGCGAGCTGCTCGCCATGCCGATCGAAGGTGTCGACGTCTACGTGACCAGCAAGGACGCAGACGGCAAGACTCTAGACCAGCTTTCACAAAACCCGGCCTCGCGCGGCGTATTCCTTCGCAAGATCACGAGGGGGGCGATTGCGGTCGAAATTCCGATCCTGCCCAACACCAAGATCAACCGCGGCGACATCGTCACCATCGTCGGACGCACGCCCGATGTTGCGGCCGCCACTAAGATGCTGGGCCGCCCGGACAAGGCAACCGACGTAGCCGACGTTGCCTTCATCGGCGCCGCCATCGCCATCGGCGCGCTGATCGGCGCGATCGTCTACAAGATTGGTAGCGTGCCGCTGACGCTGTCCACCTCCGGCGGCGCTTTAATCTCTGGCCTTTTCTTCGGCTGGCTGCGCTCGGTGCGTCCGACCTTCGGGCGGATTCCCTCGCCAACCGTTTGGTTCATGAATTCGGTAGGTCTGAACGTCTTCATTGCCATTGTCGGCATCTCGTCTGGCCCGGGCTTTGTGGCAGGCCTAAAAGCGCTCGGCATCGGGTTATTCCTGTGGGGCATCGTGGCGACGACCGTGCCGCTGGTCCTGGCAATGTATGTCGGCAAATACCTGTTTCGCTTCCACGACGCCATCGTGCTCGGATGCTGCTCTGGCGCACGCACCACCACTGCTTCGCTCGGCATGGTCTGTGACCGTGCCAAAAGCCAGATTCCCGGATTGGGTTATACAGTCACATACGCAGTTGGGAACACGCTGCTGACGATCTGGGGAATGGTGCTTGTCATGTTGATGACGTAGCAAGGTCACCGCGATGCTGACCTGGCTGGAGCAGTTTCTCGTCCGTTATCCAGAGCTCGCGCTGTTTCTTGTGATTGCCGCGGGCTACTGGATCGGCAGCTTTAAGATCGGTACCTTCAGCCTCGGTCCCGTAACCGGAGCGCTGTTTGCCGGACTGGCGGTCGGGGACTTCGCGCACGTCCCCGTCTCGAGCATGACCAAGTCCTTTCTCTTCTTATTATTCTTGTTCGGCGTCGGCTATCTCGTTGGGCCGCAATTCTTGCAAACCATGAAGCGCGACGGGTTGAAGCCAGTACTGCTCGCCGTAATCGTCTGTTTGACAGGTCTGGCGATGGCGATTGTTGCTGCGAAGGTGCTGCGACTGGATCCCGGCTTCGCCGCGGGCCTCATGTCGGGCGCACTTTCCCAGAGCGCCGCGATGGGAACGGCCACCGACGCGATCAACGGATTGGCGATTTCCGAAGCTCAACGCGCCCTTTTCGTCTCCCACATCGCCGTAGCGGATGCGGTTACCTATATCTTCGGCTATGCCGGCGTCATTCTCTTTGTTACGCAGATTGCGCCTGCCCTCTTGAAAATCGATCTGCGTGCGGAGGCACTCAAGCTCGAGGAGGCGTTGGGCGTTGAGCGCACCAAGCCGGGACTGGCGTCCGCGTGGCGTAAATTCGAACTGCGCGCCTATCGTCTTGAAGAGGGCTCCGCGCTCGTCGGGATGACGGTCGCTGCTGCGGAGGCCCGCATTGCGGACCATCGGCTTTTCATTCATCGGATCCGTCGTGGCGAACAGCTTGTCGAGGCAAATTCCGGAACGGTCCTCGCCACTGGCGACCTAATCGCACTGTCCGCTCCGCGACAATTCATCGTCGAATGGATCGGCGCTCGCGCCGACGAAGTCGAGGACAGGGAGCTCCTTGACATTCCTCTGATCTCCGCCGACGTCATTCTAATCAATTCGAAGCTCGCCGGCATGACGCTGGAAGCTGCCTCCAAAGAGAGCTGGACCCGTAGTCTCTACCTGCGCTCGCTCAAGCGGGGAAGCCAGGAGATCCCCATTGGAGCCGGCGTTGTCCTGCAACGCGGTGACCTGCTGAAGATCGTCGGGCCCGAGCCGGTCGTGCAAAACGCTGCCAAGAGCATCGGTGCCATCGTTGCGCCGAGTACCAATATCGACTTTGTCGTGCTGGGCCTTGCGATCTTTTTCGGCGGGTTGTTTGGCGTTCTGCTGAGCTTCTCGGTCGGCGGGATCAACATATCTCTCAGCACGAGCGTTGGCACATTACTGGCTGGGCTCTTTGTCGGCGCCCTCCGCACGCGTTTTCCGCTGTTCGGTCAAATTCCCGATGGCGCCATCAGCCTGATGACCTCCCTGGGGTTGGCGGCTTTCGTCGGGCTGACCGGCATCCATGCAGGGCCGATCTTCCTTTCAGCCTTGCGAGAATCGGGCGTCGGCCTACTGCTCGGCGGCATGGCCGTGACCCTGGTGCCGCAAATCGTTGGACTATGCGTTGGCCATTTCCTCTTGCGGATGAACCCAATCCTTCTGCTTGGGGGGTTGACCGGATCGCAAACGGTAACGGCCGCGATGGCGGCCCTTCAAGAGCGCTCAGGAAGCCCCGTGCCCGTGCTCGGCTATACGCCGGCCTATCCCATCGCCAACATCCTGCTCACGACCTGGGGCTCGGTCATGGTCCTTGTGTTCGCGGCCTGAGCCGCAGTCGTCAGTTTGTTATGCACTCTAGCTGGATGTGTAGAAATCGCGCAAATGAGGAATCCCATTAATCAATATCTGGCAGCGTGGCTCGCCTGGAACCTTGTTGTTGCACTCGCGGTGATCCTCCTATTGGTCTTCCATCAAATCTGAAGCCATCAAGTCGCGAGAACAGGCAGCAGGACCTGTATTGTGGCGAATACGTTTCGGAAGCCAGAGAACGCGTTTAAAAGAAGCAACGCTGATGCGGGATGTGGCTGGCCAGGCTTAACATTTGTTACGCTCTCCGCTTCTGCGAACTGAAAGAAAATCAGAATGCGCCGCGATGTAGTGCTGAGGGCGCGTCGATCGCGGCCCCGCGGCCCGCAGGATCGGGAGGGGCCGCTCTTCCGGCAATATTCCCAGAGCTATCAAGCAAGTCCTCCCGGGCCCTGCGCATGAGACCTACGCGTTTCAGATCGCCCCGCTTTTTACTGCAGCGCTGTGTCGGCGTTGTTATTGCAGTTCTCCGTCATCTTCATTCCAAATGGGATAGGGTTGGTAGAGCGCCGACGATATTTCATGCTCGACGCGCTAAGTTGTTCCGAACGAAGAGCGCTCTATTTTAAGTCGTGGAACTCGATTGCTTGATTTGCGTCAAATGCGCTCGTTCTCCGGAGCGCTGGTTGAGCCGAGCAGCCCGTCGTTAATGGAAAAGACGGGACGACACGCGATGGAGAACTCCTATGATTCAACGTGGGCTGATCGGCTTTGCCGCGACCGTTCTCATATTGGCTTGCCTTGCTCCTGATGACGCATTCGCCCGGCGCGGCGGCGGCTATCGCGCCGGCGGATATCACGGAGGCGGCGCTCATGTTCGGGGTGGTGCAGTTCACGCCGGACGTGTCGGAGTCGCCGGACGCGGATACGGCTACAGACCAATCCCCGGCAGGCCAGTCGCGCGAGCAGCAGTGCGACGAGGCGCATACCGTACGGCTTACAGAGGCGCGGCGTATCGCGGCGCAGCCTATGGCGCTGCCGCTGTTGGCGCAGCAGCGGCAGGGGCCGCCTACTACAACGGTTACTACAATCGTTGCTACTACGACGCCTATGGTCAGTGGGTTTGCCCGCCATACCAATACTGATCAAAGTGTGGGGCGGCCTTAGCCAGGCCGCCTCATAGGCTTGATTGTTAGCATGAGTCCATCGAGAAGCGCCTTCATGAGCAAGCATTGTTCTAATTGGTTTAGTTGCATTCGCTTCGATACGTGTAGTCGCGTTCGCGGTTGTCGAAGCAAGAGAGCACTTACCAAAGCAACACCTGACTGAGGAAACAAAGTCGCTAGTATCTATGTCGAGCGCCGCGCTGGCGACGGTCGGTGCTCTCGTGTCGGGCCTTCTGATCTCCAACGAACTCCGCATTCACGCGCCGCCGAACAATCGTGTTGAATGAATGCGACTGTCGCCGGTTTCTCCATTTATCTCAAGGTTAGTTGACGTAAATCAAACTGCGATCGGTTCGCACGCGTCCATTCCAGTCGGGGGTACAGCCTTAGGGAGTTTGCAATGACGAAAACGACAGCCATCGCAGTGCTTGCCTTTTTGCTGGCAACCTCGCCTCTCGTCCGCGCGGCAGAGACGCCACCGACGGCGGGATCTGGCGGCCCTAGCGCGGCCGACTTAAAAAGCCTGACGGATATGCGCGTCGGGATCATCAAGGCTGCCCTTCAATTGACGACCGATCAGGAAAAATATTGGCCAGCCGTTGAGGACGCGATCCGCAACCGAGCGATGAACAGACAGGCCCGTTTGCAGCGCTTAGTCGAATTGCACGACGACGCCGTGGACCCCCTCAAGGACAGCAATCCGGTCGAATTGATGCGACGCAGAGCGGATCGGCTTATTCAGCGAGGCGACGATTTAAAGAAGCTCGCTGCAGCCTGGGAGCCCCTCTACAAAACATTGAGCGACGACCAAAAGAGACGAATGTCCTTTGCATCTTATGTTGTCATGCGCGGAATGCGCGACGCCATCGAGCATAGTCTCGAGACTGAAGACGACGACGACTAACCGCTGACTAAAGTTCCACGCCCAAAGCGGTTTGCCGATTGGGTTCCTGCGCTCATGATGCGCGCGTTCGCCTTTCTCCTTCGCGCGCATTCCTTGATCTACGTCAAACGCAGACATCGCCCGGCGATCTCGTCTGTAAGGAAGGAGGACCAGCGCATGAAGTTAGTGAGCAGAATGGTCGTCATGGGAGCGTTCCTTGCATCGCTCAGCATCGGCTTGCCAGCATTGGCGCAAACGGCAGATCAGCCCCCTCAGGCGCCGAGTTCAGCGTCCGCACCAATTGCCGACCAAGGAGCTCTCAAGCCCGCGGAGCTTGAAGCCCTGGTTGCTCCGATCGCCTTATATCCAGACACGCTGCTGTCGAACGTGCTCATGGCATCCACCTATCCGCTCGAGGTGGTGCACGCAGCGCGCTGGCTGACCCAGAACAAGGACCTGAAGGAAGATGCCCTCAAGACTGCGGCCGAGAAGCAGGAATGGGATGCGAGCGTCAAGGCTCTGATCGCGACACCCTCGGTCCTGCAGATGATGAACGAGCATCTCGAATGGACGCAGAAGCTCGGCGAGGCATTTTTGGCGCAACAGCAGGACGTCATGGATGCAGTGCAACGGCTGCGCTCGAAGGCTTACGACCGCAAGAAGCTGGTGACGACGAATGAGCAGAAGGTAACCGTCAGAGAAGACCAGAACCGGCAATTCATTTATATCGAGCCGGCAGCTCCCGACAGCATCTATGTTCCCTATTACGAGCCTCAGGTCGTGTTCGGCGATTGGCCTTACTCCGACTATCCGGCATACCCCTACTATTGGGGTTACCCCGGCTACATCGGAGCTGGCTTGATCGCGACGGGCGTGGCGTTCGGTGCTGCTTACGCACTCGGACGATGGGCAACGGGCGGTTATTGGGGAAGTGGCGGATGGTGGGGCGGCAGTCGCGTCAACTGGGGCGGCGGAGCGATCGACATCAACCGCGGGGCTCACGTCGAGCACTGGCGCCACGACACAAGGCACCGCCAAGGTGCACGCTATAACAACTCCAATCTTCAGCAGAGATTTGGCAACGCCAATCGCCCGCAAGGCGGGCGGCAAGGATTGGGAAATGCCAATCGTCCGAATGCAGGCGATCGCGCGCAGCGCGGGGACCGCTCGCAACGCGCCGACCGCGGCCGTGCGGCAAACCGGCAGGCGGCAGTTAACAGAGGTGCCGGCAATCGACAGGCCCGCAATCGCTCCAGCGCCGGCCGACACGCGCGCTCGGGGAATCGCGTTGCGCATCGCGGCGGGNCCCGCCGCTGGCCGCGGGGGAGCCGCAAGATTCGCGGGAGGCGGACACCGTGCAGCAGCATTCCGGGGTGGCGGTGGCGGCCGGAGTTTTCACGGAGGCGGCGGTGGAGGGTTCCGCGGGGGCGGTGGTCGTGGCGGCGGGGGCCGAGGTGGCGGCGGGCGCCGGTCGGACATCAACTTGAAGCACGACGTTGTGCTTCTCGGTCGGCTCGACAATGGTCTCGGCTATTACCGCTTTGCGTACAATGGCAGCGATAAGGCCTACGTCGGAGTGATCGCGCAAGAAGTGCAGGAAGTCAGACCGGATGCAGTTACACGCGGCGAAGACGGCTACCTGCGCGTCTACTATGAACGGCTCGGCCTCACGTTCACGTCATATGAGAGTTGGGCCCGCGGTGGAGGCGTCATACCCAGATCCGCCGGCTCACCACCAGCGGGGAGAAGTCATCTATAGGCATTGAGATGTGAGACCGGCCCGACACCTGCGCTTTGATTTCCGGGCCGGTCAGCAGCCCTGTGGTTCACAAGCACCGACCACCAGTAGCGGGAATTCTGGATGTCCTCTCAAAATGAAGTCGCCGCGAACGCTCCTGACTTCGCGGCGTCCTCATCCGTCTGGGCGCCTTTCGCCAGCCGGGCATTCGTCTGGCTGTGGCTCGCCAACGCGGTATCTGCGCTAGGAACCTGGATCCAGAACGCCGCCAGCGCGTGGATCATGACGGATCTGGCGCCGAGCCCAATGATGGTCAGCTTGGTGCAGACGGCGGCTCAGCTTCCTGTGCTGCTTCTCGCCCTGCCCGCCGGAGCCATTGCCGATTTGATGGACCGCAAGCGCCTGCTGATCGTTACGAACATCTTGATGTTGGTGGCTTCCGCCATCCTCGCGATCGTCGCAGCCGTGGGGCGCGTCGATCCTGCAATGCTGTTGGCGCTGACCGTCCTACTCGCTGTAGGCGCCGCATTGAATAACCCGGCGTGGGCCGCATCCGTGCCACTGACCGTGCCGCGCCGGTCACTGGCGCAGGCACTCGTTCTGAATTCGGTCGGGTTCAATATCGCCCGAGCCATCGGCCCTGCCATGGGCGGCTTGATACTAGCCGTTCTCGGCGCAGCTGCGGCTTTCTCTGCAAACGCAGCTTCTTTTGCTTTCGTTGCTCTCGTGGTCGGGGTGTTTCTGACGTTCCCGAGAACTCAAGCGACGAAGAACGTCCCGCCCGAGCCGTTCGGGTCGGCCATGCGCATCGGCCTCGCCTATGCACTCGCCGAGCCGGTGGTGCGTAGCACGCTCATCCGATCAGCGGCGTTCTTCGGCTGCGCGAGCGCGATCTGGGCACTGTTACCATTGTATGTCCGTGAAGTGCTTGGACTGTCTTCCGCATCTTTCGGCTTGATGATGGGCGTCATCGGCACCGGCGCGGTGCTGGGCGGCTTGATGATGCCTGCGCTGAATAGGTTGTTTCCACGCAACAACCTGATCCTTTTGGCCGGTGCTTGTTGCGGCCTTTCACTAGTCCCTCTTGCTCTTGTCCCAACTGCCACGATCGCCTACATCGCGCTGTTCGTGTTCGGCATGGGCTGGATCGTCGGCGCCTCGAACCTGCAGGCAACGGTACAATTGGCAGCGGCGCCGTGGGTTCGAGCTCGCGCGCTGGCGCTGTACCAAGCGGTCTTCAACGGCGGCATGGGCTTGGGAGCCATCTTTTGGGGCTGGCTTGGTGATCGTGCCGGTCTGACAGAAACGATCCTGATAGCCGGGCTCGCTGGTGGTGCCATTGCGATCCTCACGCGGGCGATCCATCTGCCGCCTGAGATCGACGATCCGTCGGCCGCGGCGATAACCGATCCGCCTTCGTTATCGATTGCCGAAGAGATAAGACCGCTTCTGCACAGCTCTCGGCATAGACTGCGTGCTGCTGTGAGTTACCGCATTGATCCGTCTGATGTCCCGCCGTTTCGCGCCGCCATGACAGACGTTCGACTTTCTCGATATCGCGACGGCGCAGTCGGCTGGGCCTTATCGCGTGATGTCAGTGACCCGACGCATTGGGTGGAGACATTTGTCATCCGTGATTGGCATGAGCTGCAACGAGGAATAGATCGCCTCAATTTTGCAGATAGCGAGGCCGTAGCTCGTGCGCGCTCCTACCATCGCGGTCAGCATCTTCCCCGCGTGACCTTACTGCTGCAAGAGTAGACGGCGATGAAAGGCCATGCGGCGCGTTCGGCGACGTCTTCGACTTGGTGTAGCGCATCACAGTTCAGCAGGTCTGGTTGAAGAACGCCTGCTACGGCGCGTGGTCGTAAGCGCTTCGCGGCGACCCTGCCCGCACTGGCTTACAGCGGCAGTTGTCCCTGATCCTCGGTCCAGTCAATGATCTCGAAGTACATGCCCCGGTTCAGCATTTCCGCTTCGAGGTTAGCGGCGTGTTCTTTCCAGTCGCGCGTTTCGCGAACGCGGAAACGAGGTTTGTCCCCGGCGGCCTTCTGCGCATTGTCAGACGCCAATGCTGCTCGAATGCTCTCGTACATCATGGTGAGGCTGTCGTTCGTGAATGCGCGATAATCCATTCACAACCCCGAAAAAAAGGCCGCCGCCGGGTTGAGATCAGCGACGGCTCCACTGGGTGAGTTTTCGATGATTATTGCGCTAGCCGAGATCCATGATGATCGTGCGCGGTTAATGGCGGTTTAAGCATCTACAATTCGAGCGGCACTTGAAGGGCAAGACTGAGCCATGGGATGTACCAGAAGACAATTGCTCGTGCCCGCGTGATCCAGGTCACTAGGCGGGCGCGGATGGGTCCGCCCCCGCGCCTCGATGACGGTCCCGGCCCCCCAACTCAGCCCCCCAAGTCCGGGACCGTCGTTCTGGATATCGCAATTGCTCAAGTGGATCGTCAATCGAACAACGTCCTTTGCTAGTTCCTTGCTCGTCACCCCTGGAGGGAGGCGCGCGGCGCTCGCTTGCCCGCGTTGCGCACGCGAAGCTTCACGCGAGAACGTCAAGCGCGGACGATCTCTGGGATGCACACATTTGACCTGTGAGGGGTGCGGCAAGAGCAGTGACATTGCAGGCTGGCGGCTGCAAGGATTGTCAGGCCGAGGCTCCGGGCCGCTTATCGACTGAAAATTCTAGAGGCCGAAGACGAGCAGGGAGAATAGGACGGTCGAAAAAACGCCTAACCCCACGATGCTAACCTTGAAGATGATGTCCACCATCATGGCACCCCCGTCTTCCACGATTAGACGGTAATGCATTATGGGCTCGGTGTGATGTGCAGTTTGTGCCAGAGGACATCCCCTCGGACGGCCTAGAGAATTGATGCGACGTTGTTGACCTTCAACATGACGGAAGACTAACCTCAGCTAAGGTTACGCCACGGGCGCTCCACCCTTGGCGCACTCACTCCTAGTGGGGGGCGCCCATGTTAGTCCGAACAACAGAGGCGGCGCGTCGCGCCAATCTGCTCAGAGATTTCGGGATCACCAGCAGCACAGATCACGCTGTCAGCCTGAATGAGTTCACATACAAAAAGGGTACTGAGATATTTGGTGAGAAAGAGCCTGCCAAATATATTTACCAAGTCAAACTCGGTGCCGTGCGGACGCACAAGTTGCTCTCGGATGGGCGACGGCAGATCGGCGCATTTCATTTGATCGGAGACATTTTCGGCCTGGAGAACGCTGCTCTGCATCGGTTCACCGCTGAGGCCGTGGTGGAAACTACTGTTCGCCTGATCCTGCGAACGACCCTTGAACATCTCGCCGAGTCTGATGCAGTTGTAGCGCGCAACCTGCGAACGATGACCACATCAAACTTGCAGCACGTTGAAGACCACCTGCTCCTGCTCGGGCGCAAGACCGCCATGGAGCGCGTGGCCGCGTTTCTGCACGACATGAGCGTTCGCTCGACAGCGGCAGGTGTGATGTCGCTGCCGATGTCGCGCCGCGACATCGCCGACTATTTGGGATTGACCATAGAGACCGTATCCCGCGCGATCTCCCAACTCCATGCTGATGGCGTGATAAGTTTCCGCAGCAACACGCAGCGCGATATCGTTGTGCTCGACCATGACCGGCTGACGGCCTTGGATAAGCCTAATTGACGTTCAGGAAAGGACGCGCTGTGAGAGGCTCGCCATTCGCCTCAGGCGACAGCTCGGCGCGCGATAGATACTAAAAAGCCCCGGCGAGCCGGAGCTTTTGTTTGCGCAGCACCGCTAATCAGTAGCGAGCGGCGATCGGAGCTCCGTAGCCGCCAAAGCGATAGTTCAGCCGAACCGTGACCATGTCCACGTCCTGGCTCACTCGGTCGCTCAGCAGAGTAACGCCACCGGGCGTGACAAGACCTGCACCTGCAAAGGTGCGAGTGTCGTTGCCCATCCAGAGATGGTCATATTCAACACCGAGCGACCAGTTCGGCGTGAAGCCGTACTCCCAGCCGACTCCCAGTGCACCGCCCCATCGGGTGTGACTTGCAGAGTCCAAACCGACGCCAGTGACATTGTTAAAGACGTCAAGCCGACTATGCGTCACAGCAGCGCCGCCCTTCACGTAGAGCAGCGACGCATTCCATGCCCAGCCCAGCTGAGCCGTGAACAGGCCAATGCCATCAGTCTTGCCTGTGGTCGAAATCAGCGGATCAACCAAGGTCACCCGCGTGTTCTTGATGTCGGCCCAATCGCCTTGCGCCTCTAACCCGAGCACGAACTGATTGGTCTGCCACCGGTAGCCAATTTGACCGCCCGCGAGGCCGCCCGAGCGCGTCGCACAACCCCCAGCGACGGTTCCCGCCGGTGTCACGAAATCAACGCATCCACGGCTTTGGCCCCATCCGCCGTTGGCGCCGATGTAGAAACCAGTCCAGTCGTAGACCGGGGATACCATCGGCGGCGGTGCTTTGGTGTAAGGCCGTGCAGCCAAGTCAGCGGCCGACGCGGGCGCAGACACGGCAATTACTCCGGCCGCGATTGTCAGAAGCTTTTTCATTACGAGCAATCTCCCCACAAGTTCGGATACGTACGAATGCCCACCTGCCGAATCCACGCTATGTTTTTCGCCTGACGGTTGCTGTAGTTACGGAGCAACACTGCGCTCATTTGTTTGGCGGAGATTCTTAATTCCGATTAAGAGGTTATGCACGTCGTCGTGCATATCTGTTTGACGCGGCGGCTGGACTTGAATAGGAACCGAGGAAACGCAGCGGCGATGCAGATCCGGCAAAAGCCACGACTTTGATTCAGATCAAAGGCGGCAAGACGCCAGTGCGGCTGAATTCAGCCTCGTAGACCCCAAACTACGAACGCGACCCGATAAGGCCGCCGGCTTCCCAAGGCTGGCGGCCTTCTTTTTAAAGGTCAGCAGTTGCGCAATGCCCGAGAGGTCAGCCAGACCAGAGAGACTTACCGTCACGCCTGCAATACGTCAGGCGATGGTGGCGACAAATGACCAAAAAGTTTTTCGTGTTTCCGGGCCGAATGGAAGCTTTTGGAAGTGCGAGCGCGATCGTGTTTCGGCGCGCATACTTTGTAAACTGATCGCGAACCGTCTCATCGAGGAAGAACCGAACACGGCTGTCACGACATCCGCGCTCACCACGATCAGAATGCGTGTGAGCAAGGCTGGCTTCGAGTTCTTGAAGGACGATTAAACACATGTGGAGCGCGAGGCTATCGAGAGGGTGACGACTTACTCCTCGGACTGGAAGCGCAAGCGAATGCGAGGTAGTGTAAAACCATGCCCGTTGGGTGCCTGTCTATGACGGCCCTTAATACAAGCTGATCGAGCGACGGCTCGGGCGATCCGCCGCGGCTCGCCGCTCGGTCGTATGCTTAAGGAAGAGTACGAGAACGGCGGCATGCCTTACGGGGTGTAGTCGTGCTGACGGGCTCGCTTCTTTCGGCAAAGAAGCGAGGGCATGTGCGGGAGGTCCTGGTCTTGGCTGACGCAACTCGGAACACGACGGTGACCGCTTCCGAAAGATGCCCCACCAATGGCGTGCTGGCTGCTAAGGGCAGGCTATGACCCAATTGCGATATCGAAATCCTCTTATCGTTTAGCCAAAACAGGCTGAAGCCGCTGGCGTTGACGCCGCTGGGATGGAATAATCGCTCTATACAGGCGATGATTTTAGCCGGCCGGATTGAACGGCACATGGATTTGAGTGAATGACCGCGCCTCCTCTGGACGCCGTGGCCGACCTCCACAAGCTGGTTGCCGATCTCGAGCAACGGCTTGCTTCCAGCATCGCAGCGCATGATGCGGCAAAAGCCGAAAATGCTTGTCTGCGCGACGAACTCGCCAATTTGCAGGAGAGGCAGAATGCCAGTGCCGACATCCTCCGCACCATTGCCAGTGCCTCCGGTGATGCCGAAAGCGGACTTCAGCAGATCGCCGAAACTACCGCGCGCCTCTTCCATGGTGCGAGCGTTGCTATTCAGATCGCCGCAGGCAACGAGTGGGGTCTTTCAGTCGGTTTCGGCGCCGGTATCGAGCGCATCACCGCATTGGTACCGGAGGAGCAGCGCCGCCCAGGAGGCCGAAACCTCCCCGCGGTAGTCTTCCGTGAGAATCGACAAATACATATTCCCGATATCGATAATATCGATGCGGATATGGCCGACTGGCCCGTGACATTGGCCCGTACGGTTGGCATCCGAACCGTGGCCGGTACGCCATTACGGCGCGACGGCAAAGCGATCGGAGCACTCGTCGTCCAACGCGATCGGCTCGAACCCTTCACCGCAGACGAACTGGTGCTGCAACAAAGCTTCGCCGACCAAGCCGTGATCGCAATAGAGAATGCGCGGCTGTTCAACAAAACGAAGGAGGCGTTAGAGCGGCAAACCGCTACAGCCGAAGTTCTTGAGGTTATCTCGTCCTCGCCCGGCGATCTGAAACCGGTATTTGAGCAGATGCTGGCCAAAGCCATGCGCCTGTGCGAGGCGGACTGCGGCTTCATCTACCAGATGGAGCAAGGCGCAATGCGGGCAGTTGCCGAAGCGGGTGTTCCAGCGGCCTTTGCTGAATACCGACGGCAGAACTTGCATACCGGAGGCGCGGCAACTCCGGCTGACTTAGTGCGCGCAACCAAGAAGCCGGCGCACGTCCATAATGCTCAGGAAAGCGAAGCCTACCTCAGCGGTAATCCCAATGCAGTCGCCGGTGTAAATTTGGGTGGCGCGCGCACAGTGTTGTATGTGCCGATGATTAAGAGCGAAGACATCGTCGGTGTAATCAACGTCTACCGGCAGGAGGTTAGGCCATTTACCGATGAGCAAATATCGCTGCTTGAGAGCTTCGCGAGCCAGGCCGTCGTTGCGATCGAAAATGCACGACTTTTCAACGAGACCAGGCAAGCACTGGAGCAGCAGACTGCGACATCGGAGGTGCTCAGCATAATCAGCCGCTCAGGTGGGGATCTGGCGCCGGTCTTTGATGCCATACTTGGAAAGGCGATGCAGCTTTGCGACGCGAATTTCGGAGTGCTCAACACCTACGATGGGCATCGTTTCCATACCGCGGCTACCTTCGGCTTGCCTCCAGCTTACGATGAGTACCGCAGGAAGCAGCCACTTGACTACGGTCCCGACACCGCTCCGGCGCGCTTGTTGAAAGGCGAACGTTCCGTAGTCATCGCTGACCTCGCCAAATCCAAAGCTTAAGTCGAAGGTGAACCTAATCGCCGCGCCTTGGTTGAGCTGGGTGGCGCGCAGTGTGTATTAGCGGTTCCCTTGCTGAAAGACGGCAGCGTGGCTGGGAATGTCATGATCTTCCGACAGGAGAATAGCCCCTTTACTGAGAAGCAAACAGCCTTACTAGAACAGTTCGCCGCGCAGGCGGTCATTGCCATCGAGAATACACGGCTTCTCAGCGAACTGCGTCAGCGTACCGCCGATCTGTCGAGATCGTTGGATGAGCTGCGAACAGCGCAAGACCGCCTAGTGCAAACAGAAAAACTTGCTTCTCTCGGTCAACTTACCGCCGGAATCGCCCACGAGATCAAGAATCCTCTCAATTTCGTCAATAATTTTGCTGCGCTCTCGGCGGAATTGACAGCCGAACTCAAGGAGGCCCTGGCTCTGGCTCCTCTCGACCATAAGGTTCGCAGCGAGATTGACGAACTTACGTTGATGCTGAAGTCAAACCTCGAAAAGGTGGTACAGCACGGCGAGCGCGCCGATTCGATCGTCAAGAACATGCTGCTGCACTCGCGAGAAGGCTCAGGAGAGCACCGGCCGACCGATATTAATGCACTGGTCGAAGAGAGCCTCAACCTAGCCTATCATGGCGCGCGTGCCGAGAAACCGCAGTTCAATGTGACCTTGCAGCGCGACTTCGATCCGCAGGCCGGAATGGTCGAGGTGTTTCCTCAGGAAATCACCCGCGTTCTGCTCAACTTGATCTCGAACGGGTTTTATGCGGTGGCCAGTCGTTCGGCCGTTAATTGCCGTGGCGACTTCGAACCCCTGGTCATTGCCCGCACACACGCAAACGAGGACCAAGTCGAAATCCGAATTCGCGACAATGGCACCGGTATCCCACCGGAAGTGAAGGAAAAGATTTTCAATCCATTCTTCACGACCAAACCGGCCGGCGAAGGTACAGGCCTCGGCCTGTCGATGGCCCATGACATCATCGTCAAACAGCATGGTGGCCGAATTGAAGTCACAAGCGAGCCGCAGAAGTTTACTGAGTTCGTGGTCATCTTGCCGCGTCACGGAAGCATTAGCCGATCTGGAGGAGCGTCGTGAGCACCTACATCGTTGTCGTAGACGACGAGCCCGATGTTGAGAGCATGTTCCGGCAGCAATTCCGCCGCGACCTGCGGGCGGGGCGGTTTCTCATGGAATTTGCCCTGTCTGCTCCTGCGGCTCTTGAGCAGGTGAAGGCGATACCGGACCCGTCACTAATTCTGATCCTGTCGGACATCAACATGCCAGGCATGAGCGGGCTTGAAATGCTTCCAAAGGTAAAAGAAGCACGTCCCAACGTGCCCGTCATCATGATTACCGCTTATGGAGACGATGCAACCGTGAAGCGCGCAAGAGAACTTGGCGCTGCTGGATTGCTATCCAAGCCGATCGATTTTGGACTATTGCGTCAGGAAATTGATCAACGGCTGGAGATGACTGCATAATCTACTAATGGCTCAAACGCGACGTCACGCCGCATCTGAGGCGGGTCCGCTCATTGCAGCAGTCAAGTCTGCTGAATCCGAGTTTTTCGTGTTTTGCCCCCAACGGTGAGAATGTAGTCGTGCCAACGCTTCGGCTTGCTGCCCTTCAACAAGCAGCGCGGCATATTGCCTATTAACCGGTACTTGGCTCGTCGCAATCCCGACGGTGTGCCCCGGCTATCTCGCGAGATGGGATCTTGCCGTTCCGTCCGAGCCGGTAGCCACTAGCAGGTGTCGCACGAGCGACGTTGAAGTTGGCCCCTCCCCGCCAAGACGCCATCCGCCGTGTCCTGAACCAGGTCCCGCCTGCTCGCCGGAACCACGTCGAGGAGCGGCCTCTCAACATTTGCTGGAGCTCGCCGGCATTAACCCTGTCGGCAAATGATCTGCACGCGACACGTCCGCTGCCGACAGATCGCCTCATTGCAGCGGAGACTTTTTCAGCAGCACTAACCTTGGTTGGAGGCGCATCATGCTGAGACCGAGCTTCCTGGGTCTCCTCATCGTATTGGCGGTAGGAGTCCTGTCAGCCGTGGAGCTGCGAGCTCCCCCGCGCTTCCCGGTCGCGATCGTCCAGTCGCCTGCCGCGCCAGACGCTGGTTCATCTGCCTCGCCTGACACCCTGGCGAAAGGCGATCGCCTCGACGTCGCCCCGGTGAGCAGCGTGACACCGACCGAGGTCGCTTTGGCCGAAGCGCCTGTTGCTCCCCCAAACGATGCCCGTATCACTTCGCCCGAGCCTTCAAGGCCGACCGCCCGCCAACGTCACAATTCGAAGACGGCCGCGGGCGCCGCACGTCCAAAACCAAAGAGGGTAACCGATATCAAGCAAACTGCCGTTGCCGAGCGTCCAAAGCTCGCCAGCGAAACCGCGTTCTGTAGGCTCGCGGCGTTTGGCGGCTTGCGCAAGGCACTGAATTTATCCGGCTGCGAAATCTGAGAGGTGCGGGCTTACGCTTTGCGGTGCCCGACGGCTTTAGTAAGAAGACACTACAGGACTGCGCTTCAGAACCCAACGTGTACAGCCATCCGTACGCCGTTCATGGCTCACAATCCAGAGCGCGGCTGCGTTGAACGAAGTGAGCCGACCAGATCAGTCGCGCAGCCTTGCCCGGCTTAGTTGCAGACGGACTTGTGCGCCAGAAGGCTTCCAAACGATATCGACCTTTCCACCGAGTTGCCCTTCGACTGCAGACTTAATGAGCCTGCTGCCGAAACCGGTCGAGGTCGGCTTGGCGATCGCAGCAGAGACATTGCTCTCGCTCCACGTCAGAACCAGAACGTCTCCAGCAAATTCCCAGCCGATTATCACCTTCCCGTCTGCATGACCCAGTGCGCCATACTTGATAGCGTTCGTGGCAAGCTCATGCAGGATGAGCGCCATAGCGGAGGCTGATTTCTCGCCCAGCAGGATTTCCGGTCCGGTCAAGCTCACTTTGCCATGTTGCGCGTCACTCAAATGCGGTGCCAATATCTGTTCAGCAAGATGGATGAGCAACACCGAATGCGCCGGCATCGAATCCGCTGCGCCGATCCGGACAAGGTCATGTGCCCGCGATAGCGCCTGCAAACGTTCTTTAAGCGCGGCGCTCATTTCAGCCGTCGTATTGGTCGATCGGCCCGTCATGGACACCATGGCGCTGAAGAGCGAGAAGAGGTTTTTCACCCGATGATTCAGCTCTTGCATCAGCAGTTGGCGAGCCTCCTCGGCCATTTTCAAGTCATGCAGGTCGGTGCACGTGCCGTACCAGCGGATGATCTCGCCTGCCTCGTTACGGATGCACTGTGCACGTCCAATGACCCAGCGATACTCGCCTGAGCGGTGCCGCAGCCGATACTCGATGTGATAGGGCTCGCCCGTAGCCAAGCTGTGGCGCCATACTTTCCAGGCCCGCTCCTGGTCGTCGGGGTGAAACATTCCATTCCAGGCCTCACCGTCGGTCGAACCTTTGGGCACGCCTGTGTATTCGTACCAACGGTCGTTGTAATAATCGTGATAACCATCGGGCAGCGTCGACCAGATCATCTGGTCGATGGAGTTCACGATGGCCTGGTAACGTTCCTCGCTCTCCCGAAGAGCTGCCACCGCCCGGATCGTGTCCGTCACATCGGTCGCTTGCACGAAGATGCCGTACCGATCGCCCGCGCCGACGCTGATCGGCTGAAAGACGAAGTCGAGGTGCCGTTGCTCGGAAATCCCGTTTCGATCCAGGACGACCGGAATGGCGCGCCCGGCGTAAGGCTCTCCGCTCTGGTAGACGGTGTCGAGTAGCTCGATGAAACCTTGCGACGCCACCTCGGGCAGGGCCTGGTCGACCGACTTGCCGAGGATGTCGTTACGGCCCACCAACTGCAGGTAAGCGGGGTTTGCGATTTCAAAGACATGACGGGCCCCCCGCAGAATGGCCGTCGCGCCTGGCGCCTGTTCGAACATCAGGGACAAACGCGCAATCTCCTGCTGGGCGTTGCGCCGGGCCAGAACGATCTGGGTCGTTTCGTTCCCTTGATTGAAGATGCCGGCAACCTTGCCGTCTTCGCCGCGGATCGGGCTGATGCTGTAGTTCCAGTAGGTCTCCTGCTGGCCGCCGCCACGCACCATTGGCAGCATTTCGTCATAGGTGGAAAAGCCTTCACCCGTGGCCACCACGTTCTCGAACTGCGGGCCGACGACGTGCCAGATGTCGGACCAGACTTCCTTGGCGGGGCGGCCGAGAGCCCAGGGATGGCGCTCGCCCGGGATGACAGACCACGCGTCATTATAAAGGAGCCTGAAGTCCGGCCCCCAGTAGATCGCCGTTGGAAAGCTCGAATACAGGCAAATGGACAGTGCCGAACGAAGCGATTGCGGCCACGACTCCGGAGGCCCGAGTGGATTTGTCGTCCAGTCGAACAGGCGGATGCGCTCGCCCATCCGTCCTCCGCCGCTTAGGAATCTTGTCGTCTCATCACGCATCGACTGCCCCCTCAGCCATCCGACGAAAGCTTATCCAGCATTTCGCCGGACGGATAGCTGACGCGTCGGTTGAGAAGATGGGCGTGCAGTCGCGCCAATGCTCCGGCTTGCCGCTCTAGCTAGGCTGAAGCTGGAGTTTAGCTCAACCCAACCGTAGACGATTTTTCTCCGCCGCCACAAATTGTTCGTGGTCCACCCCGCAAAATCCAGCGTCGGTCCGGAGAAGGATTTTCCAAAAGCGAACGAGGCATGAACCCGCAAAACTACGTAAGGCCTATAGCCGCCTGACGCGCTCGATCACATCGCCAACGCGAGTAGAGCTATGAGACTTGACCTCAATCGCATTTGGCGGCTCGCCTGCAAGATCCTCAAACTGGTCGGAGAGCGGCTTCTCGCTGCCGAACGATTACCTCCCGTACCCGAGTTCGGCCTTGTCGCGCCAAGCTCATAGCTAACCGTTTCGTGGTTTGCTCGCGCGAGACCTTCACTGCCCCAGACAAGCTAAGACGTCCGATAACCGCATCCGCGTCAGCAGGCCTGACAATGCCCAGCAAGTGGCGGCGGAAATTAATGCGTCTTCCCCACACGGCTTCTTCGCGCTCATCGTTCCAGTCTTCGGTGTAGCGAGATGGTTGCAGACGATGGGATTGGCAGAGTGTTTGCCGGTTGAGGACAAGAATACCGCTATTGATATTATCATCAACCATGTCGGCCCAATACGCTGCGACCTCAGGAGACCTTGTAAAGAAGACCGCGATATCGCCTATGGTAGACGGAAGCAGCGCGCCTGCGCGTAGAACCGATGGAAGAGCGCGCGTGCCGTGATAAATCGCATCATGCCCCCAGCCAATCTTCCTTGCTAGGCGCGCCATCACAAGCTGTTGGTCAGTTTGGGGAGCAATTTCCTTCAGGTGCGGCATTGCGCAATCCCGATCAGTTGCTTGCGATCACTCTGACAAGCAGATCATTGCAGCGTGTCGATTGTACGGCTCCGGAAGTCTGAGAGCGGAAAATTTTGTCGCGGGGCTTTGCGAACGTTCTTGATGCAACGTTTGGGGGCTGGCAGGGGGCGGTTGCGGATGTCGCACGGCCGACGCATCCTTCTGACCGCGGCCGGGGCGTTCTTTTAGAGCCTCTCCGATGTGTTTGGTCTTAAGACTGCGCCCGGCGAACCGTCACAGTTCATCCATCGGCCCACACCGTACCTAGCCTAAACGATCACAAGACGACTCCGCGTCTTTCAAAAACTCTACTTTCTGAAAGACGAAAGACGGTCTTGCATGATCTCGCTTTTTGGATTCCAAAAGTGAGGATTTCAAAACCGGGGGAATGCAATGAAGTACGGATATGCGCGAGTGTCCTCACAAACACAGGACTACGCGGCACAGGTCGAGGCCTTGAAGGCAGCAGGCTGCGAACGGATCTACAGCGAAAAAGCTTCAGCAGGCTCGATCAGGGGCCGGCCCGAGTTCGGCAAGTTGCTTAAAGTTATCAACGACGGCGACGTGTTGGTTGTCGCAAAATTGGACCGCTTGGCCCGATCGAGCCGCGACTTGCAAAATATCCTACATGAACTCAAGGAAATTGGCTGTGGCTTTGTCTCGCTCGGCGAATCTTGGTGCGATACCACAACGGATGTCGGTCGGCTGCTCATGACTATCATGGGCGGCATAAGTGAGTTTGAGCGAAGCCTGATCCGACAGCGGTGTGACGAGGGAATTGAGCGAGCCAAACGCAAGGGCACGAAGTTTGGCCGGCCGGCGGCACTCGACCCCAGCCAGCGGAGACGTGTTGCGGAGCGTTACGCTGCTGGCGAGACGATGGCGGAGCTTGCCCGTGAGTATGAAGTCGGTGAAGCGACGGTCTGGCGGGCACTGCAATAGCGGATGGGCGCGCCTGACAGCAACGGCCCAGTCACGGGCCGGCGGCCTCTCCAAGCCACAGAAATGGCTCAGGAGGCGTGGTTTCGAACGGCCCGACAGCTAGGCTGCGGCCACCAAGACCCCTCTGGCGACTCCCTCAGAGTCTTGGCGAGGCCATTGCAGGAGCGGGGGACCGAACACGCAGAATTTTCTACGGGCGCTTGGCTGGGGGACGTTTCGACTCGTGCAATTGCCGTCGGAGCTAACCAAAAGCAACTCGACGGCCATGGGCCTTACGCCGGAAGCGCAAACGCTCGATCAACATTCGACCGCCGTGACATTGGCAGACGCTCACGCCTCGCATGGCAAGGTTCCCACAGATATGGCCATCCCTTTTTACGGCCATGCATGTTGGA
Source organism: Bradyrhizobium sacchari (assembly GCF_002068095.1). Taxonomy (GTDB): domain Bacteria; phylum Pseudomonadota; class Alphaproteobacteria; order Rhizobiales; family Xanthobacteraceae; genus Bradyrhizobium; species Bradyrhizobium sacchari. The sequence continues at coordinate 212,727 of NZ_LWIG01000007.1, forward strand.
AAGCCTGGCCGTCCCGGCCTGAACCGGTACTTCACGGCTATCGCTTGCCACATGGCGTTTCCTGATCCCGATGTTCGCGGCATCTCCGACCTCCGTATGCGATCACCCCATGTTAGCTGAACATGTGTTTGCTGATGAGGATCGTCGCAAAGAGGTTGGTGCTGATCACTGATCGGCAGTGTTTCGCCTATAAGGCCCCTATATTCTAATAAAAAGAAGACACATTGTTTGCTCGTAGGTAGACCACCTACCAATCACTGATCACTGACCGTGCGGCTTTGTACCTCTCAGCTTGTGTCACGTCAGTGAAGTCGTTGATGTCAGTGATTTGAGCGAGAGGTTTGGCCTGTTCAGACACTCGCCTCTCAAACGATGCTGGTGGCCTTTTTCAGCCGCACGACGTGCTCGCGCGCCGCCAGCTGCCGTTGCTCCGGCGCAAGCTTGGTCCGCCCGTAAAGTGTCTGCCTGCGCCCCTCGATTTTCCAGAGCCCGTCGCTTTTGTCCGCATCAGGATTGCGGACAGAAACGTAGCCGCAGGTCTCCATCCTATAGGGAATGGATCGCCGGTGCTTCTTGTCCAGTAACCATTCCAAGGCAGCACCATTCCGAGTTGAGACCAACATGCCGAGCGTCACCACGTCGGGCCGACCGAGCTCATCAAGGGCATCGGCGATCTCAGCATCCTCCGGCGCTTGGCTCGCATGGACGACTTCAAAGAACGCCTCAGTTTGGCGGGGAACGGCGCCAGCGTTGAAGGTCGACAGGTCCCGCTGCGCCAAATAGGCGCCGACGTGGCCTGCGCCCCCACTCCTCAGCCAACGCCATTGTTCGATCCAGAACTCGGCGCTGAAATCCTCCTTCTTGCTCTCGGACCAGACGACGAAATGGCGGCGATCATCGTTGTCCAAGTAGACGCCGTCGGACTTGTGGTTGGTGGTGATGCAGAGACCGAGCACATTCGGCACGTAAATACGCTTCTCGTACTTGTCTACGCAGGAGAGCACATTTGGTGGGCTTGCCGCATAGCTCTTGATGCGTTCATACAGAGCAAATCGGTTTGCACGGCCACCTTCGCCAAGATCGTGCGCCTCGTTCAGGCGCAACACCACCGCCCTCACGAACGGGTTGTTTTTGTCCAGCAGCTCGGATGATGACACGTTGTGAAAGTTCCATTCTCCGACTGCCTTCTCGACCGCCTCCAAGATCCAATCCTTGCCGATGCCCTGACCACCGCCCATGACCAGCGCATGATTGATCTTCTCACCGGGAAACCGCACGCGGTGGGCCAGCCAATCGATCATGTGATCGGCGTCGTTTGGGTAAAGGCGCCGCACGTGCTCGATCCACGGACCCGCCAGATCGGCATTGCCGGGAAAAACCCGCGGGGGCTGGTAGAGATTAAGAACATGGGCTCCGGGTCGGTCCTTCCAGCCCCCATCGAAGAGCAGTTGGTCCTCGATGATTTCCGGCCAGCCCGGCATCCAGGTAACTTGTTCGACGCGACGGTGTTGTTTCAGCCAATCGGACGGCTTGATCTTCACAAACTTGCCGTTCCGCTTTTCGCCGAGGATCTTCGGCAGAATGCTATCGACGCTTTCCTTCGGCCACGTCGTGCGCGCCGGCATGAACATGAACCGGTTAGATTCCGGGATGGCATAGAAATCCTCCAAGCTGATGGCACCGTCAGCCGAACGGAGATCTGGCGGCTTAGGCAGGGACATTCTGATCCCTCATCAGAACGAGATCATTGAAATCGGTATCAGGCGCCGATGGCATCAGCGGCACGACAATTCGGCCATGCCGACGCCAGTGCTCGGCCACGCGCGCCGCCGCCATCTGGCCCTGTTGGTTGGAATCGTTGTCGATGAGTAGGAAAAGACGCTTCACTCCAGCGACGAGCGGCAGCGCGGCCATGTTCTTGGTGGAGAGAGCGGCCCACGCCGGCGTCAGCGGCCGGCCACAGTGAGGAATACGGGTCGCGGCGGCGAGCACGGTCTCGAGACCCTCACCAATCACGAGATCAGACGAAGCCGGCCACAGCTTGACCACACCGGTCCGGCCGAGCATGCGCCGCTCAACCTTCAGAATACGGCCGTCGCGCTCCAGCAGCCCGGTACGCTGGATCCCGATCAGCTCATCGGTGCTGGGATCGCGCATCAGGGCGATCAGACAGGGCCGTGAAGGGCCGGGGCCAAACATGCAATCGGGATGGAAGCGCAAGCACTTTTGGACGTCAGCCGCCAGCTTGGTGACGTCGATGTGCCGGGTCTCGTCTAGATAGCGTTCGGCCATAGTGCCAGCGAGGGGCACACTCGAGGCCCAGATTGATTGCGCCTGCGACAGCTTGGCAACGGCGTCATCGTTGCAAGGGTGCACAGCTGGAGCTGAGGGCCAGTCTTTGATGGAAGTGATGGCGTCCTTGGTGGTCATACCTTCGACGCGCGTGAGCCAGTCCAGGCGCGTGCCGTGCTCTCCGCAACCGAAACAGTGGAAATGGTCGGGATAGATCGCGCACGACGGCACGACCTCTTCGTGGAAGGGGCATACCACTTTATTGTCGGAAGAGAGCGGTAGGCCGACCATCTCGGTCAGCGGCGCGACGTGGTCCGGAAGCGTCTCCAAGAATTCGACATCGTCGTCCAGATCGAGACTTACCGGATCGTCGATGGTACCAATATCCCGGCGACTGTCTTCAACATAGATTTCGATGGCGAGTTCGAGATCTTGCTCTTCTGCTGGGTCGGCCGGCAACTCACTTTTGAGCTCGGCAGGTTGCTCGGGCGGCTCAAGATAGTGCTCGCCAGAATGCACCTTGCCGCCCAGCGGCAACGCGGCAGCCCACTCTGGAAGTTCAAGAAGCGCAGCCAGAAATGATGCATCTGATAGTGACCCGCAGGGTACCTCGACCGTGATCTCGTCGTGGCAATGAAACACCACGGGGATACCGCGGCCTTCGAAGCGGTCGATCGCTGCGGCCAGAAGGTCGCGCGCTGTGCCCTGAACGACGTTCTCGACAAAGACGCCAAACCAGCCGCGATAAGCCCGCCATTGACCGCGCGCATTGTCCATAAACTCTACGTCTGGAGCCGCGTCCTCGAACTTTGCCGGAACGAGGCGCGCCTGCGGGTACGTAATGGAGCGGCCGCTCGGGAGCGTGATCGTCAAACTACCATCCACGAAGTTCGCAATGATCGGCGGTCGCGGTGGAGGCGCGACCAAAATTGGCTTTCCTGTCTTCATTGCGATGCGGATTGCCCGCGCCAGGTCCTTCCAGAACTTTGTCGTAGCCGGGTGCGCGCTGCGCCACTGGCCGATAATCCCCCTGATCTCCTCGTCGCTGCGCGGGTCGTTGGGAACAATCCGGCGCCATGCACCGACGGACCCACCGAAGCCGGAGGCGAGTTCGCCGGCCTTGCCGAGCTGGCGCTCTGCCGATGAGACTTCTGCGTCGTAGGTCTTGCGCAGCATCTTCCGAGCGATCACGCGATACGGCTCGAGCTGTTTATCGCCTGTCCTCTGGAAGGTGGCATAGGCGTCCAGCTTCCACTGCTCGCCCGCAAGCCATGCCAGCACGACACTCTCAATCGCCGAGAAGTCGCCTGACTTTAGCTCATGCCCTTGGGCAGCGCAGAGCGCCGCGCGCGAGATGTCACCAAGTAGAGCGAGTGGGTTACCGTAAGCTCCTATGGCGGCACGATCGCCATTGCGGACGTGATCGATCAAAGAAAGTGGAAGATTGCCCTCGTTCTTCTTCAAATTTTGTAGCTGCGGCCCCAACCCCGACCACCGGCCGGGCGCGCCACCGTACATGCGTAACGTGCCTCGCATCCGATCATCAGTAACTGGCGCGTAGGCAAGCATCCGCTTGAACTTATTCACGCTCGCGCGCGCTGCGGTGCGGCGAAGTTCGAGGAGTTGAACGACATAGTCATCGGGCTTGGTCGCCAACATCTTGGCGACCGCATTTTTGCTTAAGGAGGTCATATCGTGGCCGCGGGCGTTGATCACCTCGAGGAACCGCTTTACCTGGTCGGCGCTCGTAATGGTCCCGTGGGTGAGCTCTTGAAGCCTGAGGCCGATGGCGGTCCGCTCTTGGATTGCGAGATCGCGCGCCGCCGTCGCAAAGGCCCGGTCGAGCCGGACACCACGATCATTGATGGCGAGGTCCTCGAGCTGATAACGGCGCTCGATCGCCGACAGCGGCGTCAGCTTCGGAGACTGCCAAGCTGCGCGGGTGGTGATGACGTCAAGCTTGCAACGCTCATAAAGAAGCGCGAGCTTTGCTGAATCTTGGTCCCAGGTCGGAACCGAACTACCCTTGCGCTGGCGGCTCAACTTCGGGCGCGAAACAGCCAGCATCGCTCTCCGCGCTGCGGGATCCTTCCTGTATGGAAGATTTAGCGCCTGGGCGAGCAGATCGAGCTCGGCGGGATAGGCGTTTGCCAACGCAAGTCGCTGGGTGCAGTGCTGCACATGGTGCGGAATCGTCGGGAAGAAAAAGCGAGGTACGAGGACGTTCTCGAGGATCGCGCGCTCGAAGTCGTAGTTGTGGGCGACCAGCTGCCAGAGTTCTGGATCCGAAGCCACGCGATGAAACTCATGCGGCACCGGGCAGTCTGGCAACCACAGCACCGGCTCGTTCCCGTCCACCGCGTAGACAAGGCAGAGCGGCTCGGTTGTGGCGTCGAGGGCATATGCGTAGGCGCCGCACTCCCGCAGGTTTGCAGTGCTCCGCGTCTCGATGTCCCAGAACAGTGTCGGCATCTTTCCTTCCCTCGGCGGCCAGAGAGGAACTGACGCCCCTCTCTGATCCGCCCGATGGCCTAAAACACGATTTTGTCGTTCAGCATTTCGGCTGTGGTGACCGGTTTCACGTCGGTCATCGCGGCGAGCGTCTCGGTAGAGACGTCAATAGGCGGCTTCGGCTTCGCTTGATGCGGCGTGGCCTGAAGCTGAAGCAGGGCCGGCTGAGCAGCGCCGGTCGAGATGCCCGAGGAAATCGACGCCGTGGCCGCATTCGCTGCCTTTTCAGCTTCACTGGGGCCAGAGAGCTGAGGTGTCGGGGGCACCGCCGGAACGGGATTTCCTCCGCCGCCCGGTACGCGCCAGTCGATGATCTCGAACTTGGGGCGCTTGCCGTGGCGGCCATACTTCATTTTCATCGGTGCGTCAGTCAGATGGACAAGCGGCATACAGCGCGATCCCCGCAGCGCGCGCATCGTAATGACCGCCTCTTTCAGCGCATCAAAAGCGATGTGCGCACCTGTGGTCGCTGACGTATAGGTATAGGTCTCTCCGGTCGAAAGATTGACCAAGTAGACCACCACCGTATGCGCCCAAGGGGGACGCGGCTTACCATCAACACCGACTTCCCAATCCTGAGCGGGAATATTGGCGTTCAATTCGTCAGCATCGGGCAAAGGCTGTTCGACAATGTCCTCGGCCTCATTGTTCTTCCAGCGGCGCAAGATCTCTTTGACACCAACCACAAGCAGCGGCGACGGCGCCGTGACACCGTCGCGGTCGACCCAACCCTGTTTGTCGTTCCACTTGATGTAAGCGCCTCTCCCGACGCGGTGCGTTCGGGAGGAGTTGGAGAAGCCGTCGTCGGCTTGTGGAGGTCCGTCTTGAGGGATTGTGATATCGTTCGTCATGTTTTGCTCCATTCGATCTGTTTCGCTTGTGCTTTTCGAACTGGGCTGCGCCCCAGGTGGCGCCGCTTGCGCGGGAAACGGTGGCCGGTCGGATCGAAGTCGGAGATGCCGTGACTTTGTCGGCAGGACCGGTGTCCTTCGGCTGGAACTAGATGTTCGGCTCGATCTTCAGAATGTCGCTATGACAACGGGAGCAGATCAGCCCGGCACGGTTGCCCGCGCGATCAAGCGTCATGTCGCAAGCGCGCAGTTCTGACGCGCAATGCGGACAACGGAGGCCCGCGGCCACACGCACGATGAGATCGAAGATGAAGGCGGTCTGCAGTTTCAGCTTCTTGTCCATAGGGATATTCCCCAAATAAAAGAGGCGCCATCAGTCGATGGCGCCCCTCAAACCGAGCTACTCCGACGCAAGCTTGCCGACGAAGCCAACCAGTTCATCGAGGTCGTGCGCGGCGATTTCAATCTGGAGCAACTGGTCCTCCAGCGACTTGCGGCGCACGTTGAGCTCATCTCCGAGATCGATAGTCTCCAACGCCAAGAGATCATCCTGAGCGGAGCCGCAGGCGGCAACGATGCAATCGGCGATCTCGTCGGCCCGTCCCGAAATATGCTTCAAAAGCTTTTCGATGACGTTGACAGGCGGATAGAGGAACGTTACCGCAGAGCGAGCGGCAGTAGTTTCGGTCGCGGAATTGGGCATATGAAGCCCTCCTTTCCTAAACGACCAGGTGCATCGGTTTGCGACACGGGTGCACCTGGATCGGCTCCGCTCCTGATAATCAATGGTTCGCCGCAGCCGAGCGGCGATTGCCGCGGCGAAATCAGATCCAAATTTTGATGTGCCCGCGCCGACTACTCGGCGGCAGTGAAGTTTTTCGCGTCAGACTCGCGCTCACGGCGCCATGCTGCGGCCGCCTCAACGCTGATGAGCGTGCGAGAGCCAACCTTCATCGTGGCCGGGCCCAAACCCTGCCGCTGCATCTTGAAGTACAGATCGATGCTTATCCCGTGCGCTTGGCAAAATTGCTCGATCGAATACGCCATCAGAGTGACGGTTGATTGCGTCTTCCGGCCCGTGATTTCCGGGCGAGTTGCCATGATGTTTGCGTCCTTTCCGCTGCTGCGCTGTTGCAAGCCGCGGATAAGGTACACCTATGCCCTCACTTGAACAGACGATTCCGCTGTCAGATCGGCTGACAAACTGTCAAATGACATCGTCCATTTGTCAGCCGATCGTTTTGCGCTCCGCAAGCACTGGCTCAAGGATTCTGCGTGAGATGGTGCGCCAGCACTTTTCGGCGCGGCTGCCAAGCCTGGGTATCTTATTGGCGATGATGTCCACGCAGGCATTCTGCTTGCCGCCTATGGCGACAAGCCAAGCGGGATCAGCGTCAAGTTGCCGGTGGGCGTATTCCTTGCTCTCAGCGATTTCTTCTAGCGAGAGCAGTGGCGGTCGGCTGCCGCGCTTGCGTTTTTCAACCATTTGCAAGGGTGTCGACTGCTCTGATCGCGCAGCGACATTTGCTTGGGCCTCGGCGGTGGCGGAAGATTGGCTCGCGGGGCTCCCTAGGTTTTCTGCATCAAAGCGTCTGTCGCGTCTTTTTCTCGGCGATTTTCGCTTGAGACTTGGCTTCCCGAGCATCCGGTCGATGTCCGGCTCCCAGACGTAGTAATGCCAGGCATTGATATTGCGAAAATCCCGGAACCTTCGGATGGGAACGGTCGGCAGAATCCGCAGAGCGTTCTTTTCAAGATCAACGTCAATTCGGAGGTCGGCCCAAAAGGACGCATCGAGGGGCTCTCGCACGCTCGGATCTATCAGACTTCGGCGCATAGAACGCAGGTTTTTCTTCTTATCCGCTTCCTTCAGAGCCTCGATGACATCTGCACTCGCTAAAGGCGAGAGCTGCGCGCCAGAGATGTGCTTCGATATCGTGTCGTGCCCCTTTCTGAGCAGTACCCATCTAGGATCGCCAAGTGCAAGAGTTGCCCGCTTGCGGACGATCGGCTGTTTTTTCGCGCGTGCCGCCATGGTCAGGGGCCTGCAGCGACCACGTTATGCGGAGGTTCGTAATGCAACAGCGCTGCGCGCGAGATGTCGTCGCTGAAGTCTGTGATGTATTTGCTGTAGGTCCGCTCGATCTCGGCGGCTGACGTGTCATGCGACGCAGCGACCAGCCTGATGGGCACTCCGCGCAGCAACGTGCGGACGATGGAGCTATGGCGTAAAGCGTACATCGTTGCACGCTCATCCAATTTTAGCGCGTCGACGATCGCGGCGACGTCCTCGCGATAGTCGTCAGATCCGCTCCACGGCAGGCCGTCGGTTTGCAGCAGCAGGGGTGCATCGGGAGCCCGTCCCTTGGCGGCCTGCTTCAGCTTGGCGAATAAGGCTGGCGTGATCGGGACGCTGATACGCTCGCCCATACGCTTTGCGCGGTTGGTGGATCCACCTTTCGCCGATTTCGGCATTGTCAGGCGCGGCTTTGCCCCGCCGTGCAGATCCTCGACCAAAAGCCGCGCGGCTTGCGAGGGTCTCGCACCTGTCGTCGCAAGCACATCAGTGTAGAGACCAAGCGCTCCATCCCGGTCGTAACTCGCTGCGACGAATCGGCTGACATCAGCATCGGAGAGAATGATGTTACGAGCAACGGTAGCGTCAGGCAGCGATTCCAGGCCAGTGCCCCACGCATCAGCGTTCATGATGCGCTTGTCGTGCGACGCGGCAAGATTGAGGGCCGCGCGCAGGCTCTTGCAGTAGCGGACGACGGAGGACGGCTGAAGGCCCTTCTCGAGCAGACCATCGCGCCACATCCGTAACTCTTTGGCGTTCAGCAGCGCCACCGGCCGGGCGAGCAAGAAAAGCGACAAATGCTTTCGCAGACTGCTGGCGTTGTAGGTGCTGCTGCCGCGTCCCTTGAGATCGGCCTCGTAAGCGACCAATGCGCCATCGAGATTAACCGGTGCGAAGCTTGAGGCAGGCTCGCAGTCACTATCGCCATTGCCCCGCGCGAGCCTGCGCGCCTGCATCAGCGCTTGGTCGTAGCTGAACACACCGTTGTTGTTCGCGGGCTCCTTGTCGTCGGCAATACCAAACGCCTTCAACCATCCGCTTGGGCTGCCATCGGCAAATCGCACGCTCCACGTTCCGAAGCCACTCTGATTACGGCGATAGCCGAGCGCGATGTGCGGTGCGACCCGAACGAAGTATGATGCTTTCCGAGGCGTGAGTTTTGCGCGGGCGGTCGCGGACTCCAGCGCAATCTTGCGAGGCTTGGCCATGGATCGGTGTCTCTTGGTGTAAAGCCGGTGTTCAAGACAGCGGTGGCATAGCGCTAGCTAGTGCCGGCATAGTGCCTGCCTAGTTACTAAGTGATTTCAACGGCTTATTTGGGTATTATACACCCGCTGCCACTAGGCAGCAACTTGCTTATTCTCCCCTTGTGGGAGAAGGTGGCGCGAAGCGCCGGATGAGCGGTCGCTTCCGCGGACTCACATGCGAGTTGGACTGGCGGATAAAACCCCTCACCCTTCTCGCCGCTTCGCGGCGAGCCCCCCTCTCCCACAAGGGGAGAGGGGAAGAGCGCGCCTTCGCAACTGCGAGCGTTCCGACGGCGCTTGCTTATCGTGAGGCGAACGGTCATCCTCGCAGCGGAACCGCAACGTGCGGGATCCACCAAGAGCCCTGAAGGGCCATTCGGAAACGCCAAAAAAAATCGTCACAACACCACGTCGGTGATCGGCGAAGTCAAGACGGCACCAAGATCGTTCCCTTAGTCGAGGACATCGGCGCAACGGAGGGATACGTATGAAACGTCGTGAATTCCTGAAAGTGACAGGCGCCGGGCTGGCAGCAAGCACAGCCGTCGCCGCGCCTGCGATCGCACAATCGTCCCCGGAAGTCAGATGGCGGCTCGCCGCGAGCTGGCCCAAGGCGCTCGACACGCTCTACGGCGGCTGCGAATATTTCTGCAAGCGCGTCGCCGAGGTCACCGACAACAAATTCCAGATCCAGCCATTCGCATCCGGCGAGATCGTCCCGGGCCTGCAGGTGCTGGATGCCGTTTCGAACGGCACCGTCGAGATGGGCAACACCGCGCTGTATTATTATTGGGGCAAGAACCCCGCCTTCACCTTCGGTACGTCACTGCCGTTCGGCCTGAACACGCGCGCGCATATTTCCTGGCTGCTGTTCGGCGGCGGACAGGAGATGCTCAACGACCTGCTGAAGGAATACAACGCGGTCGGCATTCCGACCGGCTCGACCGGCGCGCAGATGGGCGGCTGGTTCCGGAAGGAGATCAAGTCGATGGAGGATTTCAAGGGATTGAAATTCCGCGTCGGCGGCTTCGCCGGCACGATCATCGCCAAGGTCGGCGGCGTACCGCAGCAGATCGCGGGCGGCGACATCTATCCGGCACTGGAGAAAGGCACGATCGACGCGGCCGAATGGGTCGGCCCCTATGACGACGAGAAGCTCGGCTTCGTGAAGGTGGCGAAGTTCTACTACTATCCGGGCTGGTGGGAAGGCACCGGCCAGGGCCACAACATCATGAATCTCGACAGGTGGAACGCGCTACCCAAGCACTACCAGGCCGCGATCGAGATGGCCTCGCGCGACACCTTCACCTGGGTCACCGGCAAATACGACTACGTCAACCCGCCGGCGCTGAAGCGCCTGCTGGTGGCCGGCGCGATCCTGAAGCCGTTCCCGCAGGAGGTGCTCGAGGCCTGCTTCGCTGCCGCCAACGAGATCTACGCCGATCTCAGCAAGACCAACCCGCATTTCAAGAAGATGTATGCGAGCCTGTCGGCCTTCCGGAATGAATCGCTGGCCTGGATGCAGGTCGCCGAGCTCAGCTACGACAGCTTCATGATGCGGATGCGCACGCGGACGTGAGACAGTGAGCCGAGAGGTCGGACCGCGTTGAAGGTGTCATCGCCCCGCTCGACCGGGCGATCCAGTATCCCAGAGACCGAGGTTGGAGAGCTCGCTCTCGCCACATCCGCCGTCGGGGTCCTGGGTAAGATCAAACGACGAAAGCCCCGGAGATGTCTCCGGGGCTTTTGCTTGGATCGTCCCGCTCTGGCGCGGGATGACAGCGTCGTGCCTAGACCAACCCGCCGGCGTCCGCGACGCGGCGCTGGTGATAGTCGGTGTCGCCAAACGTGTTCTCGATCATGGTCAGGCGCTTGAAGTAGTGGCCGATCTTCGCCTCCATGGTCATGCCGATGCCGCCGTGGAGCTGGATCGACTGCTGGCCGACGAATTTCAGTGACTTGCCGATCTGCACCTTGGCCGCGGCGATCGCGTTGGAGCGCTCCTTGGCGTTCTCGAAGTCGTTCGCCATGGTGGCGAACATCGACATCGAGCGTGCCTGTTCAGTGGCGACGAACATGTCGGAGGCGCGATGCTGCAACGACTGGAACGAGCCGATCGCGACGCCGAACTGTTTGCGCGTCTTGATGTACTCGACCGTGGTCTTGAGCGACTCGTCCATCAGGCCGACCGCCTCGGCGCAGAGCGCGACGCGGGCCTCATCGACCACGCGTTCGATCAGCGCGAGTGAATCCTCAGGATTGCCGATCGCCGCATCCGCGCCGACCTCGACGCCGGTGAGGGTGATGTCGGCGGCGTGCAGGCCGTCCTGAGTCGGGTAGGACTTCTTGGTGACGCCCCTGGCATTCGCTGGGACCAGGAAGACGCCGATACCGGTCTTGTCGCGGCGGTCGCCCTTGGTGCGCGCGGTGACGACAAGCGTGTCGGCATTCTCGCCGTTGAGCACGACGAACTTTTCGCCGTCGATGACCCAGCCGTCGCCCTTCTTCTTCGCGGTTGTCGCGACGTCGAAGAGATCATAGCGCGAGTTCTTCTCAAGCTGTGCGAAGGCCAGCGTCTTGCTGCCGTCGATGATGCCGGGTATGTGCGCGGCCTTCTGCGCGTCGGTGCCGGCATGGCGCAGGAAGCCGCCGCCGATCACGACCGTCGCCAGATACGGCTCCAGCACCAGCGCCTTGCCGAGCGCCTCCATCACGATCATGGTCTCGACACCGCCGCCGCCGAAGCCGCCATCGGCCTCGCTGAAGGGCAGGCCCAAGAGGCCCTGCTCGGCGAGCTTGAGCCAGACCGCCCGGCTCCAGCCGCCCTTTTCCTTCATGTACTTCTTGCGCTGCTCGAAATCGTAGGAATCGGTCAGCAGGCCGTCGATGCTTTCCTTGAGAAGCCGCTGCTCCTCGGACAGATCAAAATCCATGTTCTTTGGTTCCTCGTAACCGGAATTTTTGCTTTGTCATTCCGGGACACGCGCGATAGCGCGGGGACCCGGAATCCAGAGGTTGTGGCGCGAGATTCCGGGTTCGCGCTGGCGCGCGCCCCGGAATGACGACGGTCACAGCCCCAGCACCGCCTTGGCGATGATGTTGCGCTGGATCTCGTTGGAGCCGCCGTAGATCGAGACCTTGCGGTTGTTGAAGTAGCTGGGCGCGATCTGGGCGGTCCAGTCCATGGCTTCGTTCGAGCCGTCGTCGCCATGCACGTCGTAAGGAGCCGCGAACGGGCCGATGACTTCCATCAGGAGCTCGGTGGTGGTCTGCTGGATCTCGGAGCCCTTGATCTTCAGCACCGAGGAGGCCGGATTGGGCTTGCCCTTGCCGTGCTTGCCCTCATCGGCGACGACGCGCAGCTGGGTCAGCTCGAGCGCCTTCAGCTCGATCTCGCAGGCGGCCAGCTTCTCGCGGAAGGCGGCGTCCTGGATGATCGGCTTGCCGGCGGATTCGACCTTGCCGGCGAGATCCCTGATGCGGCGCAGCCGCTCCTTGGAGACGCCGACACGGGCGATGCCGGTGCGCTCATTGCCGAGCAGGAATTTGGCGTAATCCCAGCCTTTGTTCTCCTCGCCGATCAGGTTCTCGATCGGGACTTCCACGTCGTCGAAGAAGACCTCGTTGACCTCGTGGCCGCCGTCGATGGTCTGGATCGGGCGCACGGTGACGCCCTTCGACTTCATCGAGAACACGATGAAGGAGATGCCCATCTGCTTCTTGGCGTTGTTGTCGGTGCGGCAGAGGCAGAAGATCATGTCGGCGTGCTGGGCGAGCGTGGTCCAGGTCTTCTGGCCGTTGATGATCCACTTGTCGCCACGGCGCTCGGCTTTCGTCTTCAGCGAGGCAAGGTCAGATCCCGAGCCGGGCTCCGAAAAGCCCTGGCACCACCAATCGTCGACATTGGCGATGCGCGGCAGGTACTTCTTCTTCTGCTCCTCGTTGCCGAAGGTGTAGATGACGGGGCCGACCATGCTGACACCAAAGGCGAGCGGCTGCGGCGCCGGATAGGACTGCAGCTCCTCGTTGAAGATGTAGTGCTGCACGGAGGTCCACCCCGTTCCGCCATACTGCGTCGGCCAGTGGCTGACGCCCCAGCCCTTCTTGTTGAGGATGCGCCACCACGTCACCATCTCGTCCTTGGTGAGGTGGCGGCCCTCGACCAGCTTGCGCCGCGTGTCCGGCGGTACGTTGTCGCGGAAGAACGACCGCACTTCCTCGCGAAACGCCTGCTCTTCTTTCGTGAATGCGAGATCCATCGGATCCTCCTGTTTCCTCGTCGTCCTGGCGAAAGCCAGGACCCATTACCACCGGCCTTCGTTTTGCGAAGGCAATTGCCGCCTTGGTCCCTTACTCCTGCCGCGGAGTATGGGTCCTGGCTCCCGTGCGCAATTGCGCACTAGGCCAGGACGACGTTTACTGCAGCACCTCGAACAGCCCCGCCGCGCCCATGCCGCCGCCGACGCACATGGTGACGACCGCGTATTTGGCCTTGCGGCGGCGGCCCTCGATCAAGGCGTGGCCGGTGAGGCGCGCGCCCGACATGCCGTAGGGATGGCCGACCGCGATCGCGCCGCCATTCACGTTGATCTTCTCGGGGTCGATGCCGAGCTTGTCGCGGCAATAGAGCACCTGCACGGCGAAGGCTTCGTTGAGCTCCCAGAGGCCGATGTCATCGACGGTGAGGCCGTGGCGCTTGAGCAGGCGCGGCACGGCGAAGACCGGGCCGATGCCCATCTCGTCCGGCTCGCAGCCGGCCGAAACGAAGCCGCGGAAGATGCCGAGCGGCGCAAGACCGCGCTTTGAGGCTTCCTTGTCGCTCATGATCACGGAGGCGCTGGCGCCGTCGGAGAGCTGGCTGGCATTGCCGGCCGTGATCGAGAACCCGTCGCCGCGCACGGCCTTGAGGCCGGCGAGGCCTTCGATCGTGGTGTCGGGCCGCGGTCCCTCGTCCTGCGACAGCGTGACCTCCTTCATCGAGACAGTGCCGGTCGCCTTGTCGGTGACCGCCATCTGCGTCGTGATCGGCGCGAGCTCGTCCTTGAACTTGCCGCCCTGCTGGGCGGCTGCGGTGCGGCGCTGGCTCTCCAGCGAATATTCGTCCTGGCGTTCGCGCGAGATGCCGTAGCGCTTGGCAACGACTTCGGCGGTGTCGATCATGGGCATGTAGACCTCGCCCTTGATCTTGAGCAGCGCCGGGTCCTGGGCGTGGAAGCCGTTCATCTTGTCGTTCTGCACGAGCGAGATCGACTCGCCGCCGCCGCCGACCGCGATCTCGACACCGTCGAAAATCACCGAGCGCGCGGCGAGCGCGATCGCCTGCAGGCCCGACGCGCATTGCCGGTCGATGGTGGTGCCGGCGACGGTGACGGGGAGGCCGGCGCGAAGCAGCGCCTTGCGCGCGATGTTGCCGCCGGTCGCGCCCTGCTGCAGGGCAGCGCCCATCACGACGTCCTCGATCTCCTTCGGATCGACTTTGGCGCGCGCGACAGCTTCACCAATGGCGTGGCCGAGCAGGGTTGCGCCCTCGGTGGCGTTGAGCATGCCGCGATAGGCCTTGCCGATCGGGGTGCGGGCGGTGGAAACGATGACGGCGTCGGTCAAGAGCGACCTCCTGGTTGCTTGGATTGTGATGGTTTCTGCTGCTGGCGCAACTCGTGGCGCGACAATTTTCCGACCGGCGTGCGCGGCAGATCGGCGACGAACTCGACTTCGGCCGGCAGCTCGTGCTTGCCGAGCTTGCCGGCAAGCTGGGTGCGCAGCTCCTCGAGCGAGAACGGCTTTGCGTCCGGCCTGAGCTTGATGAAGGCCTTTGCGGCCTCGCCCCGATACTGGTCGGGGATGCCGAGCACGATCACCTCGTGCACGCCGGGAATGGTGTAGATCGCCTGCTCGATCATCTGCGGATAGACGTTGAAGCCGCCGGAGATGATCATGTCCTTCTTGCGGTCGACGAGGAAGAAATAGCCGTCGGTGTCGACATAGCCGATGTCGCCGGTGAGGAAGCGGCCGTCGACGAAGGCGTCCGCGGATCCCTCCGGCTTGTTCCAGTAGCCTTTGGTGACGTTCGGACCCTTGATGCGGATCTCGCCGACTTCGCCCGGCGGCAGCACTTTTGTCGGATGATCGAGCGCGACGACGTCGAGCTCGATGCCGGGCAGCATCAGGCCGATCGAGCCTGGCTTGTCGGGCCCCGTGGGCGGATGGCCGGTGCCGGGTGAGCAGGTCTCGGTCATGCCCCAACCGCTGCGCAGCTTCTTGCCGACCTTGCGCTCAAAGAAGTTGGCGATCTCGACCGGCAGCGGCGCGCCGCCGGAGCCGATCGTCGCCAGCGAGGAGAAGTCGCGCTTGTCGAGGTCCGGGAGTGCGGCGATCGCGATCCACATCGTCGGCACGCCCGGAAAGTAAGTGGCGCGCTTGATTTCGATGTCGCGCATCACGGCTTCGACGTCGAACCGCTGATGCAGCGAGATCAGATTGCCGCGGCTGAGCGAGGACAAGAGCACCACGGTGAGCGCGTAGATGTGGAACAGCGGCAGCACGCAGATCACGCGCTCGATGACATCGCCGCGGGCGGCACGCGCGGGCTTGCCCCAGACGTCGTAGATCGACACCGCCGAGGTGAGATTGCCGTGGCTGAGCATTGCGCCCTTGGGCAGGCCGGTGGTGCCGCCGGTATATTGCAGCAGCGCGACGTCGTCGACTGAGATGGACGGCCATTGCGCCGGCGCGGCGGCGCCTTCGGCGAAGGTCTTGAAGGTGGCGATGCGCGGATCATCGGGGATCGCGGCCTGGGGCGTGCCGACCTTGCCCCAATGGTCGTCCTCGCAGACGACGAGCTTGTCGATCAGGCCCTTCTCCAACAATTTCAGCGCGGTCGGCAGCAGGGCCTGGAGGTTCGAGGTGACGAGCAGGCGCGAGCCGGAATCGGAGACCTTGTGGGTCAGCGCGATCTCGCCGTCGAGCGGCGACAGGTGCGCGACGCGGGCGCCCGCTTTCAGCGCGCCGAAGAAATTGACGGGGTGGTCCGGCGTGTTGCCGAGGAACAGCGCGACGGAACTGTTCCTGCCGATGCCTGCGCGCAGGAACGCGGCCGCTGCGCGCTCGGCCATCGCGGCGAGCTCGGTATAGGTGATCGGACGGTCGCGGAATTCCAGCGCGGTGCGCGGGCCGTAATCGGCGGCGGCTTTCGCCAGGAGGTCGGGCAGCGAGCCCTGGGCGATGGGATCGTCCCACCGCACGCCCTCGGGATAGAACTGTTCGCCGGGATGGGTCATTTCGCTTCGTTACTTTGCGCGTAAGGCAGGCACAGACGCACGGGCTCCCTTCCCCCTTGCGGGGGAGGGTTGGGGAGAGGGGTGGCCGCAAACACCGACCTCGCCTGGGGCTACCCCCCTCCCTGCCCCTCCCCCGCAAGGGGGGAGGGAACGGAGGGAGCGTTGCCCGGAGCGAGATATCGCAGCCACAGCCGATCCAATCACGCCGCTTTCGACGCCGCCGCCAGCGATGCGAAGGTCTTGCCTTCCGCCGCGAGCTTCTTCAGCAGCGGGGCAGGCTCCAGGCTCGGATCGTTGGTCTCCTTGGCGTAGAACGACAGACGATCGGCGATGTGCTTGAGGCCGACGGTGTCGGCCCAGAACATCGGGCCGCCGCGGTAGATCGGCCAGCCATAGCCATAGAGCCAGACCACGTCGATATCGGAGGGACGCGCCGCGATGCCCTCTTCGAGGATCTTCGCGCCCTCGTTGATCATCGGGTACATCATCCGCTCGAGGATCTCCTCGTCGCTGACGATGCGCTTCTTGCGGCCGAGACGCAGCAGCGTCTCGTCGATCAGCTTCTCGACATCGGGATCGGGCAGCGGCGCGCGGGAGCCGGCTTCGTACTTGTAATAGCCCTTGCCGGTCTTCTGGCCGAAACGGCCGGCTTCGCACAGCGCGTCCGCGATCTCCGATTTGATGCCGCGATCTTTCCGCGAGCGCCAGCCGATATCGAGGCCGGCGAGATCGCTCATCGCGAACGGACCCATCGGCATACCGAACTTTGTCACCACTGCGTCGACCTGCTGCGGCAGCGCGCCTTCGAACAGCAGCTTCTCCGACTGCTTGCCGCGCTGGGCCAGCATGCGGTTGCCGACAAAGCCGTCGCAGACGCCGACCACGGCCGGCACCTTTGCAATTTTGCGCGCGATGTTGACAGCCGTCACCAGCGCGTCCGGCGCGGTCTTGTCGGCGCGGACGATCTCGCACAGCTTCATGACGTTGGCCGGCGAGAAGAAGTGCATGCCGAGCACGTCCTGCGGACGCTTGGTCGACTTCGCGATCTCGTCGATGTTGAGATACGAGGTGTTGGAGGCGAGCACGGCGCCGGGCTTGGCGAACTGGTCGAGCTTGCCGAACACCTCCTTCTTCACCGCCATGGTCTCGAACACGGCTTCGATGACGAGGTCGGCATCGCCGACATTCTCGATGCCGACGACGCCGTTGATCAGCGCCATGCGCTTGGCGGGCGCATCTGCGGGAATACCGCCGCGTGCGGCGGTCGCTTCCCAGTTCTTCTGCATGATGCCGAGGCCGCGCTTGAGCTGCTCCTCGCCGGTCTCGATCAGGGTGACGGGCACGCCGGCATTGGCAAAGGACATCGCGATGCCGCCGCCCATGGTGCCGGCGCCGAGGATGGCGACGCGGTTCACGGGGCGCGGCTTGGTGCCCTCGGGGACGCCCGCGATCTTGGCCGCTTCGCGCTCGGCGAAGAAGGCATAGCGCTGCGCCTTGGACTGATCGCTGGCGACGAGCTTGAGGAAACCCTCGCGCTCCTTCTTCAAACCTTCGTCGAACGGCAGGTCGATGGCGTAGCCGACGGCGTCGGCCGCCGCGAACGGGGCTTCCAGGCCGCGCGACTTCTTGGTCATGGCGGCGACCGCGTTGGTGAAGATCGAGCGGTCGGCCTTGGCGGCCGCGATTTTGGAATCGTCGTCGCGCAGGCGGCGCAGCGGGCGCTTCTCGGCCAGCAGCTTGCGGACGAAAGCCTCGCCGCCGGAAGCCGGCCCTTCGATGATTTCCTCGATCAGGCCGTTCTTGAGCGCTTCCGTGGCGCCGATCGGGTCGCCGCCGACGATCATCTTGACCGCGAGCTCGGGCCCGACCGCACGCGGCAGGCGCTGGGTTCCGCCGGCGCCCGGCAACAGCCCGAGCTTCACCTCGGGCAGGCCGAGCTTGGCTTCCTTGACCGCGACGCGGAAATGACAGGCGAGCGCGACCTCGAGGCCGCCGCCGAGCGCGGTGCCGTGGATCGCGGCAACGACTGGCTTCGGCGAATTCTCGATTTCAGACAGGACGTCGTTGAGGGCGGGCGGCTTTGGCGGCTTGCCGAATTCGGTGATGTCGGCGCCGGCGATGAAGGTGCGGCCGGCGCAGGTCAGCACGATGCCCTTGATGGCGGGATCGGCGACCGCTGCCTTGATGCATTCCAGGATGCCGCCGCGAACCGCGGCACTCAGCGCATTGACCGGAGGGCTGTTGACCGTGACGATCCCGATTTCGTCATGACGCTCAAGCTTGACCACTTCGCTCACGGTGTCCCTCCTTGGTGGGGATTTACTTTTGTTCGATTTCGCGGTGCGGAATTTAATTCCGCATCTTGACGGCAGGGTTATTTTGAAGCACGGACGTTGTCAACGACTCCGCGCAAGAAGCAGATCAGGGATGAAGCGTACAGGAAAGAAGACTGCGACCGATCGGAATTTCGTCGTCGCGCTTTCCCGCGGACTGGACGTATTGCGCGCCTTCCAACCCAATGACGGCCTGCTCGGCAATCAGGAGATCGCGGCGCGGACCAACCTGCCGAAGCCGACCGTGTCGCGGCTGACCTACACGCTGACCAAGCTCGGCTACCTGACCCCGGTTCCCCGCTTCGAGAAGTACCAGCTCGCGCCCGCCGCGATGTCGCTCGGCTACGCAGCCCTCGCCAATCTCGGCGTTCGGCATTTGTCCGAGCCGTTTCGCGAGGAGGTGATGCGCGCCACCGGCGGCGCCGTCGCGGTCGGTGGCCGCGACCGCCACAGCATGATCTATTTCGGGCAGAGCCGCGGCAGCGAGACGGTGGGTGTTCAACTTGACGTCGGCTCGCGCGTGCCGATTGCAACCAGCGCGATGGGTCGCGCCTATTTCTGGTCGCTCGACGAAGACAATCGTGCCGAAGTGTCGCGCATCCTGCGCGAACATTACGGCAGCCGCTGGCCCAAGATGCGCGATGGCCTCGAACGTTCCGGCGAGACCGTCGCGAAATACGGCTTTGCGATCTCCGTCGGCGACTGGCACGACGACATCGGCGCCGCCGGTGTCGCGCTCAAGCTCAACGACGGAACCGGGCCCTACGCATTCAATTGCGGCGCGCCTGCATTCCGCTTCACGGAAGAGCGTTTGATCAACGACATTGGACCGCGTCTGCTTGCGATGGTAAGGAACATCGAAGCGGCGCTCGGTGGTCTGATGCCGCATTCAAAAAAAGAAGTCAGCAAAAAGCTGAAATCAGGAGGAAGAGTTGCGCGTGTGGCCGAGGGGATCAGATAGCCTATGTCATGACAGGGAGCGGTTCGCATCGCCCCTTCGCCCGCTGGACATCGTGGGCGAGACGAGATGACGCAGGCACAGCTCGCGCAGGGTACATCGCCCCTGCTCGCGGTTCGCGACGTCAGCGTCGTGTTCGGCGGCATCATCGCGCTCAACGGCGTGTCCTTTAACATGCACAAGGGCCAGATCCTCGGCTTGATCGGCCCCAACGGCGCCGGCAAGACGACGCTCTTCAACTGCCTTTCGCGGCTCTATCAGCCGTCATCGGGCGACATCCTGATGGAGGGCGTGAGCATCCTGTCGCGCCCGCCGCACCGGATCGCCGAGATCGGCATCGGCCGCACCTTCCAGAACGTGGCGCTGTTTCCGAACCTGTCGGTGATGGACAATGTCCGCGTCGGCACGCATGCCCGTACCTCCAGCGACATCATCAGCGACTCGCTGCGCCTTGCCTGGATTCGCCGCAGCGAGACGGACGTGAACAAGAAGGTCCACGAGATCCTCGCTTATCTCGACCTCGAGGACGTCGCCCACACCGTGGTATCGGGCCTGCCCTTCGGCACGCAGAAGCGCGTCGAGCTGGCGCGCGCGCTCGCCGCCGATCCAAAGATCCTGCTGCTCGACGAGCCCGCCGGCGGCCTCAACCACGAGGAAGTCTATGTGCTCGGCGACCTCATCCGCAAAATCCGTGATGAGCGCCACATGACGGTGCTGCTGGTCGAGCATCACATGGGCCTCGTCATGTCGATCGCCGACCACGTCGTCGCGCTCAATTTCGGCAAGAAGCTCGCGGAAGGCACGCCCGCCCAGGTGCAGGCGGACCCCGACGTCATCAAGGCCTATCTCGGGAGCAAGGACCAATGACGACGCTGCTCAACGTCAAGGACCTGCGCGCCTATTACGGCCAGGTCCAGGCGCTCCACGGCCTGTCCTTCTCGCTCAACGAGGGCTCGCTGACGACGCTGCTGGGCGCCAACGGCGCCGGCAAGACCACCACGCTGCGTGCGATCTGCAACATGGTGCGCTCCACCGGCGGCATCGAGTTCGACGGCAAGCCGCTCAACAACCGCTCCACCGAGAGCATCGTGCGGTTCGGCATCGCCCATGTGCCGCAGGGCCGCGGCACCTTCACCAACATGACGGTGGAGGAGAACCTCCAGCTCGGGGCCATCACCCGCAAGGACAGCGCCGGCATCGTCTCCGACATCGAGCGCATGTATGCGCATTTCCCGGTGCTGAAGCAGCGCCACACCCAGCAGGCCGGCACGCTCTCCGGTGGCGAGCAGCAGATGCTCGCGGTTGCCCGCGCCCTGATGCTGCGGCCGCGGCTGATGCTGCTCGACGAGCCCTCTTTCGGCCTCGCGCCGCTGGTGGTGCGCGACCTGTTCGGCATCCTCGGCAAGATCAACCGCGAGGAGAAGGTGTCGATCCTGGTGGTCGAGCAGAACGCCCAGCTCGCGCTCGAGCTCGCCGACCAGGCTTACGTGATCGAGACCGGCCGCATCGTGATGTCGGGCAATGCCAAGGACATCGCGAACAACGAAGAAATCCGCAAATCCTATCTGGGTTACTGAGGGAGCCGGGACAATGGAGCTGTTCACCAACCAGGTCCTGGCCGGCATCGCCACGGGCGCGATCTACGCCTGCATGGCGCTCGCCGTGGTCATGATCTACCAGGCGATCGACCATCTCAACTTCGCGCAGGGCGAGATGGCGATGTTCTCGACCTTCATCTCCTGGCAGCTGATGCAGTGGGGCGTGCCCTACTGGGCGGCGTTCGTGATCACGCTGGCGTTCTCCTTCGTCGGCGGCATCGCGATCGAGCGCATCCTGTTCAAGCCGCTTGCGAAGGCGCCGGTTTTGACCAACGTCGCCGGCTTCATCGCGCTGTTCGCGATCATCAACTCCTCGGCCGGCCTGATCTGGGACTTCACCATCAAGCAATACCCGACCCCGTTCGGCTCCGCGCCGTTCCTGGGCAGCCAGCTGATCTCGACCCACCAGGCCGGCATGATCGGCGTCACCGTGCTGCTGCTGCTCGGCCTCTACTTCTTCTTCCAGTACACCCGCATCGGCCTTGCGATGCGCGCGGCCGCCTCGGTGCCTGAATCGGCGCGCCTCGTCGGCATCAACACGAGCTGGATGATCGCGCTGGGCTGGGGCATGGCCTCCGCGATCGGCTCGATCGCCGGCATGCTGATCGCCCCCGTCGTGTTCCTCGAGCCCAACATGATGGGCGGCGTCCTGATCTACGGCTTTGCCGCCGCCGTGCTCGGCGGCCTCACCAGCCCGTTCGGCGCGGTGGTCGGCGGCTTCCTGGTCGGCATCTTCGAGAACCTCGCCGGCACCTACATCCCCGGCGTCGGAAACGAGCTGAAGCTCCCGATCGCGCTCGCGCTGATCATCTCCGTCCTGGTCGTCAAACCCGCTGGCCTGTTCGGCCGGCACATCGTCAAGCGAGTTTGATCATGAGCGCTGCAGAAGAAGTCGTTGCAGAGGGCCACCAGGCGGTCGAGGCCGTTCCGAAGCGCGCCATGACGCTGGGCACCGGCACCTCGCTGGTGGTGCTCGCCGCGCTCGTGATCGCGCCCGTCTTCGTCAAGAACTTCATCATCTTCCAGATGACGATGCTCCTGATCTACGGGCTCGCGGTGCTGGCGCTCAACATCCTGACCGGCGGAAGCGGCCAGTTTTCGCTCGGCCAGAGCGCGTTCTACGCGGTCGGCGCCTACACGACCGCGGTGCTGATGGAGCACTTCAACGTCAACTACGCGCTGACCCTGCCGATTGCCGGCGTGGTCTGTTTCGGCTTCGGCTTCCTGTTCGGGCAGCCGGCGCTGCGGCTCTCCGGCGTCTATCTGGCGCTCGCGACCTTCGCGCTCGCGACCGCGATGCCGCAGCTTCTGAAGCTGAATTTCCTCGAGCACTGGACCGGCGGCGTGCAGGGCCTCGTCGTCACCAAGCCCGACGCGCCGTTCGGCCTGCCGATGTCGCAGGACATGTGGCTCTACTATTTCACGCTCGCCGTGACGATCGCGATCTACATCTTCGCGGTGAACCTGCTGCGCTCCCGTTCGGGGCGCGCCTTCATGGCGATCCGCGACAACGAGATCGCGGCCTCCGCCATGGGGGTCGACGTCGCGCTCTACAAGACGCTGGCCTTCGGCGTGTCGGCGGCGATCACCGGCATCGCCGGCTCCCTCGGCGCCATCGCGGTGCAATTCGTCGCGCCCGACAGCTACACCATCACGCTCGCCATCTCGCTGTTCCTCGGCATGGTGGTCGGCGGCGTCGGCTGGCTGCCCGGCTCGATCGTCGGCGCGGCCTTCATCATCTTCGTGCCGAACATCGCCGAGGGAATCTCCAAGGGCCTCTCCGGCGCGGTGTTCGGCGTGCTCCTGTTCCTCGTCATCTACCTCGTGCCGCACGGCGCAAGGCAGGTCGCGATCCTCGGCCAGCAGCTCGCCGGCAAACTCCGAAAGAGCTGAAAGCCTTCATCAGACTGTCGTTTAACCAAGGAGACCCAATTGCTTTTCGGAAGAATACTGCGAACCGCCGCGCTCACGACGGCGGTCGCGACCCTCGCCTCCGGCGCAGCACTCGCTCAGAAGAAGTACGACACCGGCGCTTCCGATACCGAGATCAAGATCGGCAACATCATGCCGTACAGCGGTCCGGCGTCGGCCTATGGCATCATCGGCAAGACCGAAGAGGCCTATTTCAGGATGATCAACGACAAGGGCGGCATCAACGGCCGCAAGGTCAACTTCATCACCTATGACGACGCCTATTCGCCGCCGAAGGCGGTCGAGCAGGTCCGCAAGCTGGTCGAGAGCGACGAGGTGCTGGCCGTGTTCAACCCGCTCGGCACGCCCTCGAATACCGCGATTCAGAAATACCTGAACGCCAAGAAGATCCCGCAGCTGTTCGTCGCCACCGGCGCCACCAAGTGGAACGATCCGAAGAACTTCCCCTGGACCATGGGCTGGCAGCCCTCCTACCAGAGCGAAGCGCAGATCTACGCGAAATGGCTGATGAAGGAGAAGCCGAACGCCAAGATCGCGATCCTGTACCAGAACGACGATTTCGGCAAAGACTACCTCAAGGGCACCAAGGACGGCCTCGGCGCCAAGGCCTCCTCCATGATCATCATGGAAGAGAGCTATGAGGTCTCCGAGCCGTCGATCGACGGCCATATCGTCAAGATCAAGGCCGCCAATCCCGACGTGCTGCTGATCTACGCGACGCCGAAATTCGCGGCGCAGACCATCAAGAAGACCGCCGAGCTCACCTGGAAGCCGCTCCAGATCCTGACCAACGTCTCGATCTCGGTCGGCAGCGTGATGAAGCCGGCCGGCTTCGAGGCCTCGCAGGACGTGCTGTCGGCGGCCTATGCCAAGGACTCCACCGACCCGCAGTGGAACAACGACCCCGGCATGAAGAAGTGGAACGAGTTCGTCGACAAGTACATGCCTGGCGCCGACAAGACCGATACCGGCATGGTCTACGGTTATGGCGCGGCCTCGACGCTGGCCAAGGTGCTGGAAATGTGCGGCGACGATCTCACCCGCGCCAACCTGATGAAGCAGGCCGCGAGCCTGAAGGACTTTGCACCGGACACCATGCTGCCCGGCGTCAAGCTCAACACCAGCGCCACCGACTTCGCCCCGATCGCGCAGCTCCAGATGCAGCGCTTCAAGGGCGAGAAGTGGGAACTGTTCGGCGAGATCATCAGCGGCGACGTCGCCTCCGAGTGACACGCTGATGTCATAGTCCAAGCCTCGGAAAGCCCCCGCGATCGCTCGCGGGGGCTTTTTGTTGACGCCGCCCCTCAATCTTGTTCAATGCGGCGCCGATCCAGCCGGGGTAGGAGAAAGATGACCGCCGTTCGATTTCAGGCTGTGGCCGTCCTGGCCGCATTCGCGTTGTGCACTGCGATGGGCAGCCCCGCACAGGCGCAGAAGAAATACGACAGCGGCGCATCCGATACCGAGATCAGAATAGGCAACATCATGCCCTATAGCGGGCCGGCCTCCGCCTATGCCGCGATCGGCAGGACCGAGGAAGCCTATTTCAACAAGATCAATGCCGAGGGCGGGATCGGCGGCCGCAAGATCAAATTCATCTCCTACGACGACGGCTATTCGCCGCCGAAGACGGTGGAGCAGGCGCGCAAGCTGGTCGAGAGCGACGGGGTGCTCTTGATCTTCGGCTCGCTCGGCACCTCCACCAATGGCGCGATCCGCAAATACATGAACGAGAAGAAGGTGCCGCAATTGTTCGTGGCGAGCGGCGCCTCGAAGTGGAACGACCCGAAGCAATATCCCTGGACCATGGGCTGGCAGCCGAGCTACGCGAGCGAGGCCCGTATCTACGCCAAATACATCATGAAGGAGAGGCCGGACGCGAAGATTGGCGTGCTCTACCAGAACGACGATTTCGGCAAGGATTATCTGAAGGGACTGAAGGAGGGTTTCGGACCCAAGGCCTCGATGATCGTACTGGAGGACAGCTACGACACCTCCGAGCCCGCGATCGACGAGCACGTCGTGAAATTGAAGGCCTCGGGCGCCGACGTCTTCATCAGCATCACCACGCCGAAATTTGCCGCGCAAGCGATCAAGAAGGCGGCGGAGATCAACTGGCATCCGATGCACATCATCTCAAACGTCTCGGCCTCGGTCGGCGGCGTATTGGAGCCGGCGGGCATCGAGATCTCACAGGGCATCCTTTCGGCCACCTACACCAAGGACGGCTCCGACCCGCAATGGAACGCCGACGACGGCATGAAGAAGTTCTACAATTTCCTCGCGCAGTACGCGCCCAAGGCCAACAAGCTCGATGCCGGCGTGGTGTTCGGCTATGCCGCAGCCCAGACCATGGTGAAGGTGCTGCAGATGTGCGGCGACGATCTCACCCGCGAGAACGTCATGAAGCAGGCCGCCAGCATCAGGGATTTCGAGCCCGACACGCTGCTGCCCGGCATCAAGATCAACACCGGACCCGACAATTTCGCCCCGATCGAGCAGCTCCAGATGATGCGCTTCAAGGGCAAGAAATGGGAGCTGTTCGGCGACGTCATCTCGAGCGAGGTGAGCCACTGAGCTTCAGCAATTCGAAATTGACGGAAGATATCAAGACAACTCAAGACGGTTACATCTTCTTGCAGCGCACACGGCCTTGAGCCGTCGTTGACTACTAAAGGAGCAGCCCCCGCGATGCCGTCGCAGGGGCTTTATGTTGAAGGCCCCAGTCAAATCGTATTGAATTGCTGCGGCGTCGCCAAGAACAAGCAACACAAGAAAAGGGACGCACACACACCAAGAAAATAGGGAGATAGGAATGCCCGCTGTCACCGGCAAACTCGCGGCCGCGTCACTGGCGCTTGCGCTCATCGCGGCCTCGGCCTCCACTGCATCGGCCCAGAAGAAGTACGATACCGGCGCGACCGACACCGAGATCAAGATCGGCAACATCATGCCCTACAGCGGACCGGCTTCCGCCTACGGCATCATCGGGCGGACCGAAGCCGCCTATTTCAAGAAGATCAACGAAGAGGGCGGCATCAACGGCCGCAAGATCAACTTCATCAGCTATGACGACGCTTATTCGCCGCCCAAGACCGTGGAACAGGCGCGCAAGCTGGTCGAGAGCGACGAGGTGCTGTTCATTTTCAATTCGCTGGGCACGCCGCCAAACTCGGCGATCCAGAAATACATGAACTCGAAGAAGGTGCCGCAGCTGTTCGTCGCCACCGGCGCCACCAAGTGGAACGATCCGCAGAACTTTCCCTGGACGATGGGCTGGCAGCCCAACTACCAGAGCGAGACGCAGATCTATGCGAAGTGGCTCCTGAAGAACAAGCCGGACGCCAAGATCGCGGTGCTCTATCAGAACGACGATTACGGCAAGGACTATCTGAAGGGCCTGAAGGACGGCCTCGGCGCCAAGGCCGCCTCGATGATCGTGATCGAGGAGAGCTATGAGACCTCCGAGCCGACCATCGACAACCACATCGTCAAGCTGAAGTCGACCGGCGCCGACGTGTTCATGAACATCACGACGCCGAAATTTGCCGCGCAGGCGATCAAGAAGAATGCCGAGATCGGCTGGAAGCCGCTGCACTTCCTCAACAACGTCTCAGCCTCCGTCGGTAGCGTGATGAAGCCCGCCGGCTTCGAGAACGGCCAGGACATCATCTCCGCCGACTATCTCAAGGACGTGTCGGACCCGGAGTGGAACAACGATCCCGGCATGAAGGAATTTCTCGCCTTCATGACCAAATACTTCCCCGAAGGCGACAAGCTCGATAAGGGCACCATCGTCGGCTACGCTGTGGCGCAGACGCTGGTTCAGGTGCTGAAGCAATGCGGTGACAATCTCACCCGCGAGAACGTCATGAAGCAGGCGGCCAGCCTGAAGGACTTCCGCACCGAGGCGCTGCTGCCGGGCATCCAGATCAACACAGGGCCGAACGACTTCGCGCCGATCAGCCAACTCCGGCTCGAGAAGTTCAAGGGCGAGCGCTGGGAACTGTTCGGCGACGTCATCAGCGCCGACGTCGGCGGCTAATCGCTTCCCGCACGACGACACGGGCCCCCTGCGAGACGATCGCGGGGGGCTTTTGCTTGCACGCCGATTATGATCACGCGATTGCACAATCGAATGATGGTAAAGCCTGCTTACGCTTTCGCGTCCGATGCGCTAGGCATGTGACCCGGCGCATTCGCCGCAAGCTTGTTCCGTCCGCCGAAGGCCTTCGTCATGACCGATCGACGTCCCCTGCTCCGCGCGCTCTACGACGCCGCCGTTGCCGCAGCCCATCCAAATACGATTCTGGCGCCACACTTGCGGCCCGCGCCCAAAGGGCGCGTGATCTGCCTCGCCGCCGGCAAGGGCGCGGGCGCGATGGCCGCGGCCGCCGAGCGGCACTATCTCGATACGTTGCAACTCGCGCCGGAGCGGCTGGTCGGCATCGCCACCACGCGCCACGGCTATGGCCTGCCGACGCGCCGCATCCGCGTGGTCGAGGCCGGTCATCCCGTACCCGACGAAGCCGGCCTCAAGGGCGCCGCCGACACGCTGACGCTGGCAGGCGAAGCCGGCCCTGACGATCTCCTGCTGGTACTGCTCACCGGCGGCGGCTCGGCGAACTGGATCGCACCCAGCAACGGCATCAGCTTTGCCCAGAAGCAGGCGGTCAACAAGGCGCTGCTGCGCTCGGGCGCGCCGATCGGCGAGATGAACACCGTCAGGAAACACCTCTCGCGCATCAAGGGCGGGCGGCTCGCGCGCGCCGGCAGGAACGCCGCCGAGATCGTCACGCTCGCGATCTCCGACGTGCCGCACGACGACCCTTCCGCCATCGCCTCCGGCCCCACCGTGCCCGATCCGACCACGCTCGCCGACGCGCGCGCGATCGTGGCGAAGTACAAGCTCGACATCGACGATGCCGTGCGCCGCGCGCTCGACGATCCCGCAAACGAAAGCTGCAAGCCTGGTGACGCCACCTTTGCGCGCGCGCATTTCGAGCTGATCGCGCGGCCGAAGCAGTCGCTCGATGCCGCAGTGAAACTCGCCAAGGAAGCGGGCTACGAGACCATCGATCTCGGCGCCGATCTTGAAGGCGAGGCGCGCGAGGTCGCGGCCAGTCATGCGAAGCTTGCGCTCGAGGCGCGCGCGCAAGGCAAGCGTATCGCGATCCTCTCGGGCGGCGAGCTCACGGTGACCGTGCGCGGCAACGGGCGCGGCGGCCCCAACCAGGAATACGCGCTGGCGCTCGCGGAGCTGTTGCAGGATACGCCTGATATCTCTGCGCTCGCCGGCGACACCGACGGCGCCGACGGCGGCGCCGGCCACCCGACCGACCCCGCCGGCGCGCTGATCGACGCGGCGACCTTCGCGAAGATGAAGGCGAAAGGCCTGCAGCCGCAAGCCTATCTCGACAACAACGACGCGACGACGTTCTTCGAGGCCACCGGCGATTTGCTGCAGCCCGGCCCCACGCTGACGAACGTGAATGACATCAGGGTGATTTTGGTGGATTGAGGCGCTTACCCCCTCCTGGAGGGTAGGGCCGTTGCATCGGACTTTCGGCAACGTCTGACCGCACGCCTCGTCCTTCGAGACGACCGCTTCGCGGTCTCCTCAGGATGAGGCTAAGCAGCACCTTGCCCGTTGAGACTGCTGCCGCACATTTCGTCCTCATCCTGAGGAGCCCGCCTAAAGCGGGCGTCTCGAAGGATGGCGGCACGAACCGGTCTCAAATGCGATTCCCCTGCCTGGAAGGGTAAGAGTCAAAACTCGTTCGCGATCTTCGAGAGCATCTCGATCAGGGACTCGCGGTTGGCCGGGCCGAGCAGATCGTTCAGCCGCGCCTCGTGCTTGGTGGCGACGAGCTTCTTGGCCCGCGCCAGCACGGCCTTGCCCTTGTCGGTCAGGACCAGGATGTGGGAGCGGCGGTCGTTGGTGGAGCGGATCCGTGCGCAAAGGTCGCGGCTCTCCAGATTGTCGAGCATGGCCACGAAGTTCGGCCTGAGGATGCCGAGCGTGGAGGCGATCTCGGTCTGGTTACGGCCCGGGTTCTTCTCGACCAGCAACAGCACCGAGAACTGCGCCGGCGTCAGCTGGAGCGAGGCCATGCAGCGCAAAAAGTTCTCGAACACCTTGAGCTGTGCCCGTTTCAGGACGTAGCCGAGCTGCTCGGACAGCTCGCCGAGCTGCAGGGCTTCAGCCTGCGGCTCTCCCGTATCCTTACGGCCCTTGGCCGCGTCGGCAGGCTTTTCGGAGGACTTTTCAGCGGTTTTGGAAACGGTCATCGCCTCGTGCTCGTAATCCCGCTAAATTCAGGACGGGTCGTTCCCCGCCCTTGAAGTTATATTTGATAATTGTTATGGACCATACCAAATATCGTCAGCGTATTTCAATGGCTGTGAGGGGACCATCCACCGCAATTGCGGAGGCCGGTCCCCAATCTTGAGGGGGAGCGTCCGGTCTTGAACACCACTATCATGCTGTTCCTGGTGCAGGACGGCATCACCAATGGCGCAATCTACGCGCTGCTCGGCCTCGCGCTGGTGCTGGTGTTCGCCGTCACCCGCGTCATCCTCATTCCCCAGGGCGAATTCGTCACCTACGGCGCGCTGACCTACGCCTCGCTGGCCGCCGGCCAGATGCCGGGCACGGCGAAGCTGGCGCTCGCGCTCGGCATCGGCGCCTTCGCGTTCGACCTGTTCGTGGCCCGCAAGGCGCTGCATGGGCGGCTGGTCGTCCGCAGCCTCATCACCAACATCGTGCTGCCGGCGATCGTGCTGGCGCTGACGATTTACTTCGCCGCGCAGAAGCCGCCGGTGGCGGTCTGCATCGCGCTGTCGCTGGTGATCGTGGCGATGATCGGCCTCTATCTCTACCGCATCGCGTTCCAGCCGCTGGCGCACACCTCCGTGCTGGTGCTGCTGATCGCATCGGTCGGCGTTCACCTGGCGCTGCAAGGCCTCGGCCTGTTGTTCTTCGGCGCCGAGGGCCAGCGCGGGCCTGCGGTACTGTCCGGCGCCTTCACCGCCGGCGCACTGCGCTTCACCGGCCAGAGCATCACCGTCTACGCCATCACCATCGCCTTCATCGTCGGGCTCTGGCTGTTCTTCGGCCTGACCCTCTACGGCAAGGCGCTGCGCGCGACCGCCGTGAACCGGCTGGGCGCGCGGCTCGCCGGCATCCGCACCACGCTGTCAGGGCAGATCGCCTTCCTGCTGGCCTCGGTCATCGGCGCGCTGTCGGGAATCATGATCGTGCCGATCACGACGCTCTACTATGACTCGGGCTTCCTGATCGGGCTGAAAGGCTTCGTCGCCGCGATCATCGGCGGGCTCGTCAGCTACCCCCTCACCGCCGTCGCCGCGCTGGTCGTCGGCATCGTCGAGGCGTTCTCGTCCTTCTACGCCTCCAACTACAAGGAAGTGATCGTCTTCATGCTGCTGATCCCCGTGCTGCTGCTGCGTTCGCTCGCAGCCCCCGCGGTCGAGGAAGAGAAGGACTGACGCGCATGCAGAGCCGGCTTCCCATCATCGTCTTCGCACTTCTGATGGCTGCGATTCCGTTCGTTCCGGGCATGCCGCCGTTCTGGATCGTGCTGCTCGACAATATCGGCCTTGCGGCTCTCGTCGCCATGGGCCTCGTGCTGCTGACCGGCGTCGGCGGCCTGACCTCGTTCGGGCAGGCGGCCTTCGTCGGGTTCGGCGCGTACACCACCGCCGTGCTGTCGACATCCTATGGCCTGTCGCCCTGGCTGACGCTGCCGCTGTCGCTCTTGGTCAGCGGATCGCTGGCGGTGCTGCTCGGGCTGATCACGGTCCGCCTGTCGGGCCACTATCTGCCGCTCGGCACGCTCGCCTGGGGGCTAGGGCTGTTCTACCTCTTCAGCAAGCTGGAGTTCCTCGGGAGAAACGACGGCATCTCGGCAATCCCGCCGCTGTCGATCGGCGCGTTCAAGATGCTCTCGCCCGGCTCGATCTACTACGCGATCTGGGTCGCCGTGATCCTCTCGGCGCTGCTGACGATGAACCTGCTGGATTCCCGCACCGGCCGCGCCATCCGCGCGCTGCGGCGCGGCCATGTCGCGGCCGAAGCGTTCGGCGTGCACACGCCGCGGGCCAAGCTCTTGGTGTTCATCCATGCCGCCGTGCTGGCCGGCCTTTCGGGGTGGCTCTACGCGCATCTGCAGCGTGCGGTGAACCCGACGCCGTTCGGCGCGCAGGCCGGCATCGAATATCTCTTCATCGCGGTGGTCGGCGGCGCCGGCTATGTCTGGGGCGGCGTGCTGGGCGCGGCCATCGTCGTGGTGCTCAAAGAGGTGCTGCAAAGCTATCTGCCGCTGATCCTGCCCGGTTCCGGCCAGGTCGAGACCATTGTATTCGGCATCATGCTGGTGGCGCTGCTGCAACTCGCCCCCGGCGGCCTGTGGCCCTGGCTGATGTCCTTCCTGCCCGAGCGCACGAGTGGCAAGAAGCCGGACACCTCGCTGAAGCTGGAATCGCGTGCACGCGCCACCGGCCAGTCCGGTGTCCTGCTCCAGGTCGAAAAGGCGCGAAAACAATTCGGCGGCGTGGTCGCGGTCAACAACGTCTCCTTCGAGGTCCAGGCCAAGGAGATCGTCGCGCTGATCGGACCGAACGGCGCCGGCAAGAGCACCACCTTCAACCTGATCACCGGCGTGCTGTCGGCCACATCAGGCTCGATCTCGGTGCTCGGCAGAAAGGTCGACAAGGCGCCGCCGCAGGAGATCGTCAAGCTCGGCATCAGCAGGACCTTCCAGCACGTCAAGCTGGTGCCCGACATGACCGTGCTTGAGAATGTCGCGATCGGCGCGCATCTGCGCGGCCATTCCGGACCCGTTTCCTCGATGCTGCGGCTCGATCGCGCCGACGAGGCAAAACTGCTCTCCGAAGCCGCCCGCCAGATCGAGCGCGTCGGCCTCGCCGAGCAGATGCACCAGCTCGCAGGTTCGCTCTCGCTCGGCCAGCAGCGCATCGTCGAGATCGCCCGCGCGCTGTGCGTCGACCCGATGCTGCTGCTGCTCGACGAGCCGGCCGCGGGCCTGCGCCACATGGAGAAGCAGCGGCTCGCAACGCTGCTGCGGGACTTGCGCGACGGCGGCATGAGCGTGCTGCTGGTGGAGCACGACATGGGCTTCGTGATGAACCTCGCCGATCGCATCGTCGTGCTCGATTTCGGCACCAAGATCGCGGAAGGCACGCCCGCCACGATCAAGACCAATCCCGAAGTGATCAAGGCCTATCTCGGAGTGGCGGCATGAGCGCGCTGTTGTCCGTCACCGATGCCCACGTCGCCTATGGCAAGGTCGAGGCCGTGCGTTCGGTCTCGCTCGAGGTCGGCGCCAACCAGATCGTCACCATCGTCGGCGCCAACGGCGCCGGCAAGACCACGCTCCTCTCCGCCATCATGGGCATCCTGCCGCTGAAGGGCCGCGTTGCCTTTGCCGGCCAGGATCTCGCGCGGCTCGACATCGAGGACCGCGTTGCGATGGGGCTCGGCCTCGTGCCCGAGCATCGCGAATTGTTCGTGACCATGAATGTCGAGGACAATCTCGAGCTCGGGGCCTTCCGCATCGAACGGAGCCGGGCGAAGTCCTCGATCGAGCGCATCTATACGCTGTTTCCGCGGCTCAAGGAGCGCCGCAAGCAGCTCGCCGGCACCTTGTCCGGCGGCGAGCAGCAGATGCTCGCGATGGGCCGCGCGCTGATGGGCGAGCCGAAGCTCCTGATGCTGGACGAGCCGAGCCTCGGCCTCGCCCCGATCATCGTCGCCGACATCTTCCGCATTGTCACCGAGCTGCGCGCAGCCGGTGTGTCGGTGCTGCTGGTCGAGCAGAACGCGCAGGCCGCGCTGAAGATCGCCGACCAGGCCTATGTGATGGAGCTCGGCGAGTTCGTGCTGAGCGGCAAGGCCAGCGACATCGCCGCGAACGAGCGGGTGGCGGCGAGCTATCTCGGCTTCCAGCACGAAGGCGCGAGTGTGATCTAAGTCTCTCCTCTGCCTCTCCCCGTTTTCAAGGGGAGAGGCAAAGAGCGCCGCTCACCCCGCCGCCTTCTCCTCCTTCAGCGCCGCGACTTCCGCCTCCAGCTCCGCGATACGCTGATCGCGTGCCGCCAGCGCGGCTGCGACATCCGGGGCATCGAACTTCTGCGGAATGTGCTGCGGGCAGTTGGTGTCCCAGGCTGCGATCTTGAACAGGATCACCTGCTCCGGCCGGGCGCGGTAGCCCTTCGGCATCAGCGACGTCGTCAGCGTCTCGTCGTCCTCGACGACACGGGCTTCGCCCCAGATCTTCACCCGTCGGCGGTGGGCGTAGTCCATCACGAAGATGTAGGCCTTGGGGTTCTCCGACAGGTTGCCCTGGGTGATGTATTGCCGGTTGCCGGAATAGTCGGTGAAGGCGAGCGTCTGCTTGTCCAGCACCTTCAAGAACCCCTTTGGGCCACCGCGATGCTGGATGTAGGGCTGCCCATCGGCCGAAGCCGTCGCAAAGTAGAAGCTGTTGGCGTCAGCCAGGAACGCCGCGAGGTTCTCGTCGACCTCGGTGCGCCATCCCCGCTGCTCGGCATGGGCATACCCCTCGCGCGATCCCTTTCGGGTCTGGATCGATTTCACAGCCGGCGAAAAGGCAACGTCGCTGGCATAGGTATGTACGGCAGTCATCGGAACGTCTCCTGAGATTCCGGCGCATCGCTGCGTCTTTCGGCCGTTAATGTGGACCTTTCTGGATCTAGAACAATTGATCGCCTTGACACTTCATCATTGCACTATATGCAATAATGTCATGGACCGGCTGGAAGCCATGCACGTCTTCGTCACCGTCGCCGACCTGCGCGGCTTCGCGCCGGCGGCGCGCAAGCTCAAGCTGTCGCCCTCGGTGGTGACGCGGATGATCGCGGCGCTGGAGGAGCATCTCGGCGCCCGGCTGCTGCAACGGACCACGCGGCAGGTGAGATTGACCGATGTCGGCACGCGCTACCTGGAGCGCGCGCGGCGCATTCTCGCCGATGTCGAGGAGGCCGACGGCTCCGCGCGCGAGGAGCGCAACCGGCCAAGCGGGCGCCTCGTGGTCTCGGCGCCGGTCGGCTTCGGCCGGCTGCACGTCGGACCGGTCATGACCGCCTATCTCAAGCGCTATCCCGAGGTCGCCGCCGAGCTCAGGCTGTCGGACCAGCTCGTCAATCTCGTGGAAGATGCCGTTGACGTCGCAGTGCGGATCGGCCATCTCGCCGATTCCTCGTTGGTGGCGCGCCAGGTCGGCGAGATGCGGCGGATCGTGGTGGCCGCACCCGGCTATCTCAAGCGGCATGGCGAGCCGAAGTCGCCGGAGGCGCTACGCGAACACCAGACCATCCAGTTCGGGCCCTCGGCCGACTGGCACTTCGTGCAGGACGGCCGCGACATCGAGGTGACGCCGACCCCGCGCTTCACCAGCAACAGCGCGGACGCGGCGCTGCAATATGCCGAGGCCGGCGGCGGCGTAACGCGGGTGCTGGCCTATCAGGCCGCCGAGGGGTTGAAGCACGGGCGGCTGAAAATCGTGCTGGCGAAATACCAGCAGCCCGCGCTGCCGATCCATATCGTCTACCCGACCTCGCGCCTGCTCTCGGCCAAGGTGCGCGCGTTCATCGACCTGGTGGTGGAGACCGCGGAGTGGCGGTTCGGGTGAGTGCCTGTGTTTCGGATGCGGTGCGCAGCACTGCGTCCGGGGCACGAGAGCGCAGTGTGCCGCACCGCCATCTCCGCATCGTCATTGCGAGCGTAGCGAAGCAATCCAGAATCTTTCCGCAGTGGCAGTCTGGATTGCTTCGCTACGCTCGCAATGACGGAGCAAGGGGCGACATCGCGGCCCACCTCACGAATCTACCCCTTCTTCGGCACCACGCGGAACGTGCCGCTGGCGCGCGCGATCACGGCGTCGTCGGCCTTGATCAGACTCTGCGCGAAACAGATCGTCTTGCCGGTCTTGATCACCTCGCTCTCGATCGAACACCACTGGCCGATCTCCGCGGAGCCGACGAAATCGACCGAGAGCGAGACCGTCACGAACGACGTGGTCCAGCCCGTCGCCTGCGCGCAACTATAACCCATGGCGTTGTCGGCGAGCGCGGCGATGAGGCCGCCATGGATCAGGCCGCGGCCGTTGGTATGCGGCCTCGCCAGCCGGAGGCCGATGATGAGGGCCTTGTCGGTCTTCTTCGCGTAAAGCGGCTCCCACGGCTCGGTGAGAGGGCTCTTGCGAAAGAGCGGCTCGAATCCGGCCGGGATATCGATGAAGGTCATGGCTGTCTCGCGTGTGTGTGGCTGCCGCCATTGAACGCGATGTGGATGACGGTTTCACCGCCTACAAAGTTTTAAACGGGATTTGCGCGGGTGTTTGAAACGGCCTCCGCCGTCATTGCGGGGAGCCCTTGAGACAAGGCAATCCAGAATCGACCCGCGGAGAGTTTCTGGATTGCTTCGCTGCGCTCGCAATGACGATTTGGAGACACCGTCCTGAATGGCGGTGCCGCTCTAGAACGGCAGCCCCACGTAGTTCTCCGACAGCGACGTCATCGCGGCCTGGGACTGCGTGACGTAGTCGAGCTCGGCGAGCTGGATGCGGGCGCCGATGGTGCCGGTGTCGGGGAATTTGTGCAGCATCGAGGTCATCCACCACGAGAAGCGCACGGCTTTCCAGACCCGGGCCAGCGCCTTGGTGGAGTAAGCATCGATGCCGGCGTTCGACTTCTCGTCGTAGAATTCGCGGAGCGCGCTCGACAGATAGTGCGCGTCGCTGGCGGCGAGATTGAGTCCCTTGGCGCCGGTCGGCGGCACGATGTGGGCGGCATCGCCGCACAGAAACATTTTGCCGAAGCGCATCGGCTCGGCGACGAAGCTGCGCAAGGGCGCGATGCTCTTCTCGATCGAGGGCCCCGTGATCAGGCTATCGGCCGCCTCCTGGTCGAGCCGACTTTTCAGCTCGTCCCAGAAACGATCGTCCGGCCACTGGTCGACCTGATCGTCGAGCGAGCACTGCACGTAATACCGGCTGCGCTTCATCGAACGCATGGTGCAGAGCGCAAAGCCGCGCGCGTGGTTGGAGTAGATCAGCTCGTGACTGACCGGTGGCGTCTCCGAGAGAATACCGAGCCAGCCGAACGGATAGATCCGCTCGAACTCCTCGATCGCCGAGGCCGGAACGCTGGCGCGGCTGACGCCGTGGAATCCGTCGCAGCCGGCGATGAAGTCGCAATCGAGCGTGTGGGTGACACCGTCTT
This sequence comes from Bradyrhizobium sacchari, assembly GCF_002068095.1. Classification (GTDB taxonomy): domain Bacteria; phylum Pseudomonadota; class Alphaproteobacteria; order Rhizobiales; family Xanthobacteraceae; genus Bradyrhizobium; species Bradyrhizobium sacchari. The sequence continues at coordinate 249,087 of NZ_LWIG01000007.1, forward strand.
TCACGTAGGTTACGCGCGGGTGACTGCCGTCGAAATCATGCGGCTGCACATCCCGGGCCTCGTAAACCGAGTTGAGGCCCGCGGCCTTGCGCGCATTCATCAGGTCGAGCGTGACCTCGGTCTGGCCGTAGATCATCACCGTCTTGCCGGTCGCCCCCTTCATGTCGATGCGGTGCCGGCTGCCGGAAAAAGCAAGCTCGATGCCTTCATGCACCAGGCCTTCTGCATGCGCCCGCCTGCCGGCGCCGACCTGGTCGAGCAACGCGACGGTTCCCTCCTCCAGGAGGCCGGCGCGGATGCGACCGAGCACATAATCAGGGCTCTGCCGTTCCAGGATGACATTGTCGATACCGTATCGATGCAGCAGTTGCCCGAGCAACAAACCAGCCGGCCCTGCCCCGATGATTGCGACTTTTGTCCGCAATACCTTCTCCTCGCGATTCTGTAGGGTGCGGCGGAGACGCGCTTGTCGCGTTGATCCGCAGACGATAATTATATCATATAATTGTTGGACAATAGGGAGTGATGGTCGCCCCGGGCAGCGACAAATCCATGCAACATGGCTGACGTAGATGTCACGCCAGTTCCGGCTTGAACGTGCCGACCAATTATATAACATGTTAAATAAAGAGCCCGGGCCAACGAAGCCTGGCTTTGAAGAGAGGGAGAGACGCGTGATGAGAAAGGCCTGTCTGGCTTTGCTGCTGGCAGCAAGCGTGAGCCCTGCGCTGGCGCAGGACAAGACCTTCGACTTGAAGGTCTCGCACTGGGTGCCGGCATCGCACCCGCTGCAGAAGTCCCTGGAAGACTGGGTGGCCGCGGTGAACAGGGATTCCGGCGGCACCATCACGGGCAAGGTGTTCCCTGCCCAGCAGCTCGGCAAGGCGTTCGATCATTACGACATGGCGCGCGACGGCATCGCCGACGTCACCTACGTCAATCCCGGCTACCAGCCCGGCCGCTTCCCGATCATCGGCGCCGGCGAATTGCCGTTCCTGATCTCGGATGCCAAGGGCGGCTCGATGGGGCTCGATGCCTGGTACCGCAAATATGCCGAGAAGGAGATGAAGGACGTCAAATACTGCCTCGCCTTCGTCCACTCGCCCTCTTCCTTTCACTCCAAGACCAAGAAGATCGCGATGCCGGAGGACGTGAAGGGCCTGAAGATCCGCCCCGCGCATGCCACCATGGCGAACTTCGTGACCTCGCTCGGCGGCACCAACGTGCAGTCCTCGGCGCCGGAAGTGCGCGACATCATCGAGCGCGGCGTCGCCGACGGCGTCACCTTCCCCTGGGGCTCCCTCGTGCTGTTCGGCATCGACAAGGTGACCAAGTACGACATGGAGGCGCCGCTCTACACCACGACCTTCGTGTTCGTGATCAACAAGGACAAGTACAATGCGATGTCCGACAAGCAGAAGGCCGCGATCGACAAGAACTGCACGGTCGAGATGGCGGGCGTGGTCGGCGAGCATTGGGGCAAGTTCGAGGATGCCGGCATCGACAAGATAAAGGCGGAATCGGGCCACGAAGTCTACAAGCTGACGCCCGAGCAGACCGCCGCCTGGAAGAAGGCGTCTGAGCCATTGGTCAAGTCCTGGGGCGAGGGCGCCAAGAAGGCGGGCGCCGATCCCGATGCGGCGCTTAGCGAGCTGAAGGTGTCGCTGAAGAAGTACAACGCGCTGGCGGAGTAGCGCGATGGCAGGCTCTCTCCCCCTCTCCCCGTTCTTACGGGGAGAGGGTTGGGGTGAGGGGCTGCGTCCGCAACGTTGCTGACAGATGGACTCGCGGAGAGTCCCCCTCACCCGGAATTCGCGCGTTCCGCGCGCATTCCGGCCTCTCCCGCATCCGCCTTCGCCAAGGCTTCGGCGGACAAGCGCGGGGAGAGGCGAAGGACCGCGGCTGGAGTCGAGCGAGAATGACATCACACAGGACACTCCCATGAAGCGCGCCTGGATGGATCGCTTTATCGACACGATCGAATGGATCGCGGCCGGCTTCGTCGGCATCGTCGCACTCGACATCTTCCTGTCGGTGCTGCTGCGCAATACGCTGAACTATTCGATCCCCGACAGTTTCGACATCGGCCGCATGCTGCTCGGCATCCTGATCTTCTGGGGCATCGCGGCGACCTCCTATCGCGGCACCCACATCACGGTCGACCTGGTCTGGGGCAATGTCAGCCCGCGCTATCAGCGCTGGATCGACGTGTTCGCAACGCTGGTGCTGCTGTTCGTCGTCACCGTGCAGACCTGGACATTGTTCGACAAGGTGCGCGGCACCTACAATGACAACGTCCAGACCTTCGACATGCACATGCCGACCTGGCCGTTCTTCGCGATCGCCTGGATCGGCGACGTTTCCGCCGTGCTGCTGATCGCGATCCGCACCTACCGATTGATCTTCCATCCCGAAGAGATGCACGACCCCAAGCTGAAGGCGACGGAGTAACCATGAGCACCGATGCCGTCGCCGTTATCGGCTTCGTTTCCCTCTTCGTCCTGATGCTGCTGCGCGTGCCGGTCGGCATGGCCATGGGCCTCGTCGGCGTCTCCGGCTTCTCCTATCTGGTCGGCGCCACGCCGGCGCTGAAGCTGGTCGGCCAGACCTCGATGCGGACGGTCACCGACTACACGTTCGGCGTCATCCCGATGTTCCTGCTGATGGGCTCGTTCGTTTCCAATTCCGGCATGAGCCGCGAGCTGTTCCGCGCCGCCAACGGTTTTGTCGGACACTTACGCGGCGGACTCGGCATCGCCACCGTCGGCGCCTGCGGCGGCTTTGCCGCGATCTGCGGCTCCTCGGTCGCGACCGCCGCGACCTTCTCCGCGGTCGCTTACCCAGAGATGCGCCGCTTCGGCTATCCGCAATCGTTCGCCACCGGCGTGATCGCGGCGGGCGGGACGCTGGGCGCGATGCTGCCGCCCTCCACCGTGCTCGCGGTCTACGGCATCATCACCGAGCAGGACATCGGCAAGCTCTTCATCGCCGGCATCATCCCGGGCCTTTTGGCGATGACCATGTACATGATCACGATCTTCCTGATCGGATACTTCCGGCCCGACTTCCTGCCCAAGGGCAAGGTGCTACCGTGGCGCGAGCGCTTTGCCGGCCTGAAGGACATCTGGGCGCCGGTGCTGCTGTTCGTATTCGTGATCGGCGGCCTCTACGGCCTGCCCTTCCTGCCGCGCTTCACGCCGACGGAGGCCGGCGGCGTCGGCGCCACCGGCGCCTTCATCATCGGCATGGTCACCGGACGGCTCGACCGCGAGAAGGTGCTGGCCTCGTTGCTGCAGGCGACGCGCACCGCGGCCGCGGTGTTCACCGTGCTGATCGGCGCCTTGATCTTCGGCTATTTCCTGACGGTGACGCAGACGCCGCAGAAGGTGACGGAATTTCTGACTGGCCTCGGCCTAGGACCCTACGGCGTGCTGGCCCTGATCATGGTGATGTATCTCGTGCTCGGCTGCCTGATGGACGCCATGGCGATGATCATCCTCACCGTGCCGATCATCTTCCCCGTCATCATGCATCTCGGCTTCGACCCGATCTGGTTCGGCGTCATCATCGTCATGACGGTCGAGCTCGGCCTGATCCATCCGCCGGTCGGCATGAACGTCTTCGTCATCAAGAGCGTGGTGAAGGACGTGTCGTTCTCCACCATCTTCAAGGGCGTGATCCCGTTCGTGGCGACGGATCTGGTGCGGCTCGTGATCTTGATCGCGTTCCCGCTGCTGGCGACTTGGCTGCCGACACGAATGATGGCGCATTAGGCGTGCGTGATAGAGCGACGAGCTGTCTTCCCCTCTTGTGAGAGAGGGTGGCTCGCGGCGGCGCTATATCGACAATGAGGTGAAGCGATGACCCCGACGCTCGAGACCAAATACGTCTTCACCATCACCGCACGGATCGGCGACGTCATCACCGCCGGCGAAACCGGCATCGGCGTTCGCCGCATCATCCCGATCATCGGCGGCGAGGTGACAGGCGCGATCACCGGCAAGGTGCTCCCCTTCGGCGCCGACTTCCAGACGATCCGTCCCAACGAGCTGATCGACCTCGAAGCCAAATACGCCTTCGAGACCGACGACGGCGCCGTCGTCTATATCGAGAACAAGGGCATGCGCTTCGGACCCGTCGAGCTCCTGCAAAAGCTCAAGCGTGGCGAGCCGGTCGATCCGAAGCTGATCTATTTCCGGACCGTGCCGAAATTCGAAACCGGGCACGAAACGTATCGCTGGCTGATGCAGCACATTTTCGTCGGCTCAGCCGCGCGCCACGCGGACCGCGTCGTGATCGACGTGCATCAGGTGGTGTGAGGAACGCCGCCTCGTCATTGCGAGCGTAGCGAAGCAATCCGGGGGCCCTCCCGAGCAAGATTCTGGATTGCTTCGCTGCGCTCGCAATGACGGAGAATGTGGCTGCAGTTGCGTCCACAACCCATTTTTCCGCCCGCCGCTCCATCAGTTGGACGCCCGGCAACCCGCCCAATGGCCATATATTGGCCCCGCCCACCACCTTGACTCGCCCGAAATTCGTTATACAACATAACTATTCTGATAAGGACGCAAATGACACAGGGAAACGCCGATACCGCTGACGCGGGTGCCTCCGGGCTGCTCCGGATCGAGAGGGCGGACCGGGTTCTGACCGTGGGTCTGAACCGGCCGGCCAAGCGCAATGCGCTGAACGATGGCATCATCCTGGAAATCGGCGAGTGTTTTGCCTCCCTGCCCGAGGATATCGGCGCGGTTGTCATCCACGGCATCGGCGACCATTTCTCCTCAGGCCTCGACCTGTCCGAGCTGACCGAGCACGACGCCACTGGCGGCCTTCTGCATTCCCAGATGTGGCACCGGGTGTTCGACCGCATCCAGTACAGCCGGGTGCCCGTGATCGCGGCGCTCAGGGGCGCGGTGATCGGCGGCGGGCTGGAGCTTGCGTGCGCGGCGCATATCCGCGTCGCGGAGCCCTCGACCTATTTCGCGCTGCCGGAAGGGCAGCGCGGCATCTTCGTCGGCGGCGGCGGCTCGGTGCGGCTGCCGCGGCTGATCGGCGTTGCCAGGATGATGGACATGATGCTGACGGGGCGCGTCTACAGCGCGACCGAAGGCGCCTCCTACGGCTTCGCCCAATATGTCACGGAGGCCGGCAACGGGCTTGGCAAGGCGCTGGAGCTTGCGACCAAGATCGCCTCCAACGCGCCGCTGACGAATTTCGCCGTGCTCCAGGCGCTGCCGATGATCGCGGAAGCCAATCCCCAAACGGGTCTCTTGATGGAATCGCTCATGGCGACCGTCGCGCAGAGCGACAAGGAAGCCAAGCGCAGGATCCGCGAATTCCTCGAGCACAAGACCGCCAAGGTGAAGCCGAAATCATGAGCGCGCAGCCGTCCTCTTCCAGCATGGAGCGCGGCGCGAGCACTTCCCCGCTGCGTCCCATTTCGTTCGGCGATCCCGCCGTCAATGTCGAGCGCCGCGACGACGGCACGATTTACCTCAGGCCCAGGCAACCGCTCGGCGACTATCCGGTCCGCATCACCGACCGCCTGCATCATTGGGCGACGACGACGCCGGATCGCGTCTTCATGGCCGAACGCGAGGGCGGCCACGGCTGGCGCAAGATCACCTATGCCGAGTTGCTCACCGCGAGCCGGCACATTGCATCGAGCCTGATCGCGCGCGGCCTGTCGGCGGAGCGGCCGGTCGTGATTCTCTCCGGAAACTCGATCGACCACGCGCTGCTGGCGTTCGGCGCGTTCTATGCCGGCGTTCCGTTCTGCCCGGTGTCACCGGCCTATTCGCTGGTGTCCAAGGATTACGGCAAGCTGTCGTATCTCATGAAGCTGCTGACGCCGGGTCTCGTCTTCGCCGAGGACGCCGACAAGTTCGCCGACGCGCTTGCCGCCAACGTCTCGCTCGGCACCGAGATCGCGGCATCCTGGGGCACCGTGCCGGGCCGCGACGTCACCCTGCTCGCCGATCTCATGGCGACGCCGATCCGCGGCGATCTCGACGCAGTGCACGGCAAGATCGGCCCCGACACGATTGCGAAATTCCTGCTGACGTCGGGCTCGACCGGCAATCCCAAGGCCGTCATCAACACCCAGCGCATGATCTGCGCGAACCAGGTGATGCTGCGCGAGACGCTCGCCTTCCTCAAGGACGAGCCGCCCGTTATCATCGACTGGCTGCCGTGGAACCACACCTTCGGTGGCAACCACAATATCGGCCTGACGCTGTACAATGGCGGCTCGATGTATCTGGACGCCGGCAAGCCGGTGCCTGGAGGCATCGAGGAGACCGTGCGCAATCTCCAGGAGATTTCGCCGACGGTCTATTTCAACGTGCCCAAGGGCTATGAATCGCTGCTGCCCTATTTGCGCGACGACCAGGGTTTGCGCGCAAAGTTCTTCGACCGGCTGCATGCGATGTTCTTCTCCGGCGCGGCGCTGTCGCCGTTCGTCTGGAACAGCCTCGACGAGCTCGCGGTGAAGGAGAAGGGCTATCGCGTGCCGATGCTGACCGGCCTTGGCGCGACCGAGACCGCGCCGTTCTTCATGTCGGTCAATCCGCGCACCAGCCGTTCGGGTCATGTCGGTCTGCCCGTCTCCGGCAACGACGCAAAACTGGTGCCGAACAACGGCAAGCTGGAGGTCCGCGCCAAGGGGCCGAACGTGATGCCCGGCTACTGGCGCCAACCGGACATCACGGCGAAATCCTTCGACGAGGAAGGATTCTACAAGATGGGCGATGCGCTCAAGCCCGCCGATCCCGATGATTTCAACGCCGGCTTCGATTTCGACGGTCGCGTCAGCGAGGACTTCAAGCTCGCGAGCGGCACCTGGGTCAGCGTCGGTCCCCTGCGCGCGCGCCTCACCGCGGCCTGCGCGCCGCTGGTGCGCGACGTCGTCATCGCCGGCATCAACCGCGACGAAATCTCCGCCCTGGTCGTGCTCGATCTCGACGGTTGCCGCTTGATCAACCCGACGCTGCCCGCGGACGATCTCGTCGCCGCCACGCGCGACCGCCTGGTGCGCGAGGCATTTCGCGAGCGCCTGACGCGCTTCCTCGGGCAAGCCACGGGATCCTCGACGCGGATCACCCGCGCGATCCTGATGGATACACCGCTCTCGATCGACAAGGGCGAGGTCACCGACAAGGGCTCGATCAATCAGCGCGCGGTGCTGGAGCATCGTACCGCCTTGATCGACGAGCTCTACGCTGCCAATCCGTCGGACCGTGTGATATCGGTCGGCTAAGAAACCACCGCCAAAGGAGAACGCCATGTTGTTGAAGGATCAGGCAGCCATCGTCACCGGCGGCGCATCAGGGCTTGGCGCGGCCACCGCGCGAAAGCTGGCGGCGCAGGGCGCCAAGGTCGCCGTGTGCGACCTCAACGCCAAGCTCGCTGAAACCGTTGCCGCCGAGATCAAGGGCGTCGCCGTGACCTGCGATGTCTCCGACGCCGCTTCCGCTGAAGCTGCGATCGCGCAGGCGACCAAGGCCCACGGCCCGGCGCGCGTGCTGGTCAACTGCGCCGGCATCGGCGTTGCAAAACGCGTGGTCGGCCGCGACGGCCCGATGGCGCTCGCCGATTTCGACAAGGTTATCAAGGTCAATCTGATCGGCACCTTCAACATGCTGCGCCTTGCCGCGACCGAGATGTCCAAGCTCGAGCCGCAGGCGACCGGCGAGCGCGGCGTCATCATCAACACCGCCTCCGTCGCCGCCTATGACGGCCAGATCGGCCAGTCGGCCTATTCGGCCTCCAAGGGCGGCATCGTCGGCATGACGCTGCCGATCGCGCGCGAGCTCGCGCAGTTCGGCGTCCGCGTGCTGACCATCGCGCCCGGCCTGTTCCTGACGCCGCTGCTCGCGAACCTGCCGCAGGAAGCCCAGGACTCGCTCGCCGCCGCGATCCCCTTCCCGCGCCGGCTCGGCCAGGCCGACGAGTTCGCCGCGCTCGCGCTGCACATGGTCGAGAACGCCTATCTGAACGGCGAAGTGGTCCGCCTCGACGGCTCGCTGCGCATGGCGCCCAAGTAACTTCGTAGAACAGGGCGCGACACATGTTCGTGAACCGGCGCGAGGTCCAGATCCAGTGGGGTGATTGCGACCCTGCCAACATCGTCTATTACCCGCGCTATTTCGCGATGTTCGACGATTCGACCTCGACCCTGTTCGAGGTCGCCGGCTTCTCCAAACAGGATCTGGTCCGCAAATACGGACTGGTCGGCATCCCCATGGTCGACACGCGGGCCAAGTTCTACATCCCCTCGACCTATGGCGACTGGATCACCATCGAAACGAAGATCGAGAGCATCAAGCGCTCGAGCTTCGAGGTGAAGCACAACGTCTACAAGGGCGAGGCGCTGGCGATCGAGGGGTTCGAGACCCGCGTCCTGGTCGGCCGCGATCCTGTCGATCCCGACAAGCTGAAATCGGCGCCGTTTCTGCCGGAGATGGTCGCCAAATTCACGGGAAGCTAAATCGCCGCATCGCCAAAAGAGGGGGCTGAATTACCCCCCGATTTCTGCTTTCAAGGAAACACGTCAAGGGAGGAATAGATGAAACGCTTTTGCCTGACCGCTGCCATTGCCGCGGCGACGCTCGCCCCGCCGGCGCTGCCCGCGCTGGCCCAGACCGCCGAGATCACCATCGGCATCACCACCACCACGACCGGCCCGGGCGCCGCCCTCGGCATTCCCGAGCGCAACGCGCTGGAATTCGTACCGAAGGAGATCGGCGGCGTGCCGCTGAAGGTGATCGTGCTCGACGACGGCGGCGACCCCACCACCGCGACCACCAACGCACGCCGCTTCGTGACGGAATCCAAGGCCGACATCATCATGGGCTCGGCGCTGACGCCGCCGACCATCGCGGTGTCCAACGTCGCCAACGAAGCTGGCATCCCGCACTTTGGCCTGGCCCCCTTTCCGATCACGCCGGAGCGCATGAAGTGGTCGGTGGCGATGCCGCAGCCGATCCCGATCGTCGGCAAGGTGCTGTACGACCACATGAAGTCGAAGGGCATCAAGACCCTCGGCTATATCGGCTATTCCGACTCCTATGGCGACCTCTGGTTCAACGACCTGAAGGCGCAGGCCGTGCCGATGGGCATGACCATCGTCGACGAGGAGCGCTTTGCCCGCCCGGACACGTCGGTGACCGGACAGGTGCTCAAGCTCGTCGCCGCCAATCCCGACGCGATCCTGGTCGGCGCCTCCGGCACCGCGGCCGCCCTGCCGCAGACGGAGCTGCGCGAACGCGGCTATCAGGGCCTGATCTACCAGACCCATGGCGCCGCCAGCATGGACTTCATCCGCATCGCCGGCAAAGCGGCGGAAGGCGTGCTGATGGCCTCCGGCCCCGTCATGGACCCCGAGGACCAGCCGGACGAAGCCGCCACCAAGAAGCCCGGCCTCGCGCTGAACTCGGCCTATGAGGCCAAGTACGGCCCGAACAGCCGCAGCCAGTTCGCCGGCCACTCCTACGATGCGTTCGAGATCCTGAAGCGCGTCATCCCGACCGCACTGAAAACCGCAAAACCCGGCACGCCGGAATTCCGCGAAGCCATCCGCCAGGCGCTGCTGTCCGAGAAGGAGCTGGCGGCAAGCCAGGGCGTCTACAACTTCACCGAAAAGGACCGCTACGGTCTCGACGAGCGCTCGCGTATCCTGCTCACCGTGAAGAACGGCAAGTACACGCTGGTGAAGTAAGACGCCGCAATAGTTCTGAGACGACGAGAGCCGGCCCGATGGGCCGGCTCTTTTTCATTGCGAGTGGGGGCGCCTATGCTGCCTGCCGCAGCGGGGTCCAGGCGAACTCCGGATAGTAATTGTCCATCATGCGATCGACATACGCCGTGAGGTTCGGAAATCCTTCGGCCCGCTGCCGCAAGGCGGACTCGAAGAACGGCGTCAGGATCCCCGCGAGGGCGCCGAAGGCTGTGGCATCGACGCCGCAGGGCTTGTTGCCCATCAGGTAGGCCTTGTCGCCGAGCTGCACCGACAGCGCGAACAGCGAGCGCACGGCGAGATCGACGTCGTCATCGGGCGCATGGCGGCCGAGGCCGGAGAGCAGATAGTTCTCGGCGACGCGGAACTGCGCGTCCTCGCGCAGCTTCTCGCGGTTGTGTTCCGGTGCGCCGTCGAAGAAATGCGCGGGGCCCTTGGCGAAATTGACCGGATCGACCCAGCGCGCCCCGACCAGCGCCCAATAGACATGATGCTCGATCATCCGCTCGAACGCCCAGGCCTGCGCGCGCTCCTGCAGCGAGAGGCCGGCGTCGAAATCGAAGCCGTAGCGGCGCTCGATATGGGCGCGAATGAAGGTCGAATCGGCCACCGCCTCGCCGCCATCGTCGATGAAGGGCAGTTGGCCCTTCGGGGAGGCCGGCGGCATCGCGCGCTCCTTCCGGTAGGGCAGCCCCGCCATCTTGAGCTGCACCTCGGTCTTGGTGACGAAGGGGCTGATTTCCGGCAGGCCGAAGCCGGTGCCAAAGCCGTAAAGCGTGATCATGCGAGCTCTCCTGAAGCTGCCAAGTTTGACGGAACCTAGTGACGGGCTGCTGCCACCATGGTGGCAGCAGCCGTGATATCTTCTGCGAAACGGGCCCCCCGCCAGGCGCGGGTCATGACGTGGCGGACCAGTACGTCCGCGGCCTGGGTCAGCGAGCGTGCCACCACGCTTGCGAGTGCGAATCGGAGATCAACGGCCATGAGATCGAGCGAAACGAGGCGGCCAAACGCCCGGGCTTGCCAGAGCTGCGCCCGCCACAGCGGGCCGGCCAGGCCGAGATGGATTGGAGTGATCATGGACAAACCCTCTTCAGTCGATGTGTTGTCCCGGTATAGACCCCCCCTGCTGCCAACATCCTGTCAGCAGCCGCGCGCCGATTTCTGATCCGTCGTTCGAGAAGAGAATTGTCATGAGACGTGCCGACCGGCTGTTTCAGATCATCCAGGTGCTCCGGCGTACCCGTAAGCCGCTGACGGCGGACGCGATCGCGGCGGAGCTCGAGACCTCCAAGCGCACGATCTATCGCGACATCGCGACGCTGATCGGCCAGCGCGTGCCGATCCGCGGCGAGGCCGGCATGGGCTACATCCTGGAAAAGGGTTTTGATCTGCCGCCCTTGATGCTGACGCCCGACGAGATCGAGGCGGCGGTGCTCGGCGCGCAATGGGTCGCGGGCCATGCCGATTCGGCGCTGGCGCGCGCGGCCGAAGACCTGATGGCCAAGATCGCCGACACTGTCCCTGAGCGCCTGCGTCCCTTCGTGCTGGAGCCTGCGAGCCGGGCGCGGCCGAGCTGGAACAGGGAGCCTGATCGCCTCGACATGGTGCGCACGCGCACCCAGATCCACGAAGGCAAGAAGATCATGCTGCGCTATCGCGACGAGCAGGGACGTGCCAGCGAGCGCATGATCTGGCCGATCTCGGTCGGCTATCTCGAAGCCGTGCGTCTGCTCGCGGCCTGGTGCGAGCTGCGCAGCGATTTCCGCAGCTTCCGCACCGACCGCGTGGTGGACGCGACCTATCTCGACGAACGATATCCGGAGCGGCGCGACGTGCTGCGCGCGAAATGGCGGCAGAGCCTGGTCTGGGGCCCGCCAAAGGACACGTGAGCGAGATGCAAGAGATCGATCTGTCGAGCTGTTGCCAGAGTTGCGGCGCCTGCTGCGGCTACTCGCAGAACTGGCCGCGCTTCTCGATCGAGAGCGACGAGGAGCTTGCCGCGATTCCGGAGGCGCTGGTCAACGACCGCCAGTCCGGCATGCGCTGCGAGGGCGATCGCTGCTCCGCGTTGCGGGGAGAGATCGGAAAGATGACGGCCTGCGGCATCTATGACGTGCGGCCGGAAGTGTGCCGCACCTGCATGCCTGGAGACGCCGAATGCGCGATGGCGCGGCGGAAGTTCGGGCTGCCGGTTATACAGTCTGCTTAAGCAGGAACGGCTTCGCTGATCTCGTCGTCGATCTCGTCATCGAGCGGTGCGAGGACCGAGAGCGGCTTGGTCGACAGCGTGATCGGCTTGCGTCCACCCGACAGCGATGGCGTGGATTTGGCCGAGCTTTCGCGCGACAACGCGTAGAGCGTCGAGCCGACACGGCCGCCGTTTTCGATCAGGTCACGCTCGCTGCAGCTGCCGGCGATCGCGATCGCCAGCGAGTGCAGATGGCTGCGGCGATAGCAGAACAGCGCCAACCTGGCGCGTGCGTCAGGGGAAACACTCTCAACCAGCCTCGGCAGGCCGCTCTCGCTGGCGCGATACATTTCACCAAGGAGCTCGTCGCGAACCGGGCAGAAATCGCTTTCAAAGGCGTCGCGGCTTGAAAACATTGCAGTTCTCCCTCGTGTCGGGAAGATGCAGCGCAATTCTCTAACGAAAGGTTAACCACCCTGGGCGGTAGTCACCCGGGGTCCTTGCGCCCTGGCCAGAGGGCCGGGCGACCGCAGACGACCCAAGAGTTTGGGCGCTCAAGATTCTGGCTCCGTCATTCCGGGGCGGTCCGCAGGACCGAACCCGGAATCGCGAGATTCGGGGTTCTCGCTTCGCGAGCCCCGGAACGACGGCGCAAGACTGACAATCAGTTCGCCGCCATGAAGATGGAAAGGCCGAAGCCGGTCAGGTGATGCAGTGCCTGGTCGACGCCGATCAGGGTCCAGAACCAGGGATGCGCAAGGTCGACCCCGAAATTGGCGGAGACGAAGCCCTTGGCGCGGTCGATCGTGATGTGGATCACGAAGTCGATGAAAGCTACGAACCAGAATTTCGGCGCGACGATCACGATCAGCGGCAGCGCGACCGCAAGGTGGACCAGGCAATGCACCAGCAGCGGCAAGGCCCAGCCGTGCTTCTGATCCTTGCCATGCGCCATCCACGCGGTCTGCAGGACGAAATCGGCGATGATGTGCTTGAAGGTAAGCAGCAGCATCCAGCCAATGAGCGCTTCGACCGGAACCGCCGATGACATGGATGGAAACGACAAAGCTGACGCCCTCATTGACGTGACAAGAAAGATTGGAGCGTTCAGCGCAACTTCTTCTTGGACCGGTCAAATCGCCGGGACACGCAATTTATGACATCTCCCGCGGCGGAATGCAGCCGGGGGAACCGGAAAATCGCCAACTGTGGCTAACTGGTGATAGGATGACGGATCGCCGCGCCGGTCCCAAGTAAGGTTACCTCCGGCTTGAAATTTGCATCCCACAACCTGCGCGCTATCATTGTCGGTAGAGAATATCGTTCTTTTTTCAGGCGTTTACGAATTACAGGGCGTTTGCCGCGATCACCTGCGAGCCGCCCGCCACCCAGAAATAAGGCCAAGAGTGCTGCCATGAGTGCTGAAGGCCCCAATTCATCGCCGACCGAACCGCCGCCGCGGCGTCCCAAGGTGATCAAGACCAATCAGCAGCAGGTGCTGCTCTACGTCGTGCTGACCCTGCTGCTGTCGCTTGCCACCGTCTGGGGCGGTCGCGCCATGCTGCACAATTCGGAGACGCTGACCTTTGCCGTCGGCACCCCCAACAGCGACGAGGCGCTGTTCGCCGCCAAGCTGGCGACGTTGTTGAAGAACAATGCCTCGCGCTTCCGGATCAGGATCGTCAACAATCCCGACAACGCCAAGGCGATCGCACAATTCGACCGCAAGCAGGCCGACCTCGCCGTCTTGCGGACCGACGCCAAGGTGCCGCTGCGGGCGCGCACGCTCGCGATCCTCGAGCACGACCTCGTGCTCCTGCTCGGTCCCGGCAACAAGAAGATCAAATCGCTCGCCGAGCTGAAGAAGAAGAAAGTCGCGGTCCTTGCCGAGAACGAATCCTCGCTCGCCTTCGTCCGCGGCATCCTCGACATTCCCGAGGGACCCGATGCCGCGAAGATCCAGATGGCGCCGCAGGGCACAACGCTCGACAAGCTGTTTGCGCCGGCAAACGGCTTCGGTGCGGTGATCGCCATCGTGCACGCCTCCAGAGCCGTGCGCGACAAGGCCTACGAGCAGGTCGCCAAGCGAGGCGGCTTCACGCTCAACGCGATCGACGAGGCCAAGGCGCTGGCCCGCAAATTCCCCGGCATTTCCGACGAGACGCTGACGGCCGGCATGCTGTCCGCCTCGCCTGAAGTTCCCGACGACGATCTCGAGACGATCGGGCTCGAATGGCTGCTGGTCGCGCAATCCAGGATGTCGGCGACCACGGCAGGCGAGCTGGCGCGTACCATCTACGAGAACAAGTCCGCGCTCGGACTCGACAACGGCTTCGCCAGCAGGATAGAGCCGGCCTCGGTCGAGAAGGACGCCTTCGTGATGGCGCATCAGGGCGCGGCCGACTACATCAACGACGACACCAAGTCGTTCATGGATAAGTACAGCGACATGATGTATCTGAGCGCCGCCGCGCTCAGCGTCATCGGCTCGATCTTCGCCGCGATCTACGCCAAGATCACGAGGATCGCACCGGAGAAGGCCAGTGAGCTCTCCACCGCCATCCTCGACATCGGCGAGCGCATCGAGCACGCCCACTCGCTCGACCAGCTCGAATGTCTCCAGGACGAGCTCGAAGGCATCTTGCGCGGAGCGGTCATTGGCCTCAGGGACGGCACGATCAGTACCGACGGGCTCGACACCTTCAAGCTCGGCTACGAATTCGTCCGCGACGAGATCGGCATGCGGCGCGACTATCTGAAACGTCATGCCGCCGAGATCGAAAAAGCAGCCCGCGAGGCCGGCCCTGCCCAGCACGACGACAGCAAAGTCGTGGTAGTGAAGACCGCGCAAAGCGCCTGATCCGCCCTCTCGTGTCCCGGACAAGCTGCAATGCCGAAGGCGTTGCAGCGCTGAGCCGGGACCAGGAAGCTGCAATGTGTGCTGCTGCGTGGGCCCCGGCTCTGCAGCGCATCACTGCGTGCTGCGCTGCGTCCGGGGCACGGGGCTGAAGTGGCAACATCAACTCGAGGAACGAGGGGCGCGCCGCCTACCGCCGAGTCCGGGATGGCGAACGCGGCCTCGCTTAACGGCCGGCTCCCTGGGAACCGTCCCCATCCGCAACCGTTGGTTTCCGGATACAACCGGAGAAACGCACCATGCGTATACTCCTGATGGTCTTCCTCCTGGGAATGCTGGCAGCAGTGGGCTATTTCGCTTATTCAGCGATGGCGGTCGAAGGCGACCCGCTTCCGACGGAAGGCTATGTAGCCCTGGTGCTGGGGGCCGGATTTTCCATCGTGGTCGGCCTCGGCCTGATGATCCTGCTGTTCTTCAGCAGCCGCCGCGGCTATGACGAGCCGCCCCATTTCCGATAGCGGCTCGGCACNCCGCCGGTCCCCATGATTCGACGACGCTGCAGTGCGCACAGCCGTCGTTGACGGCCCTGGCGCCGGCGGGCACTTTGGCGCCGCCGTCCCAGCCGGGACCGCAAAAGAAAGACCGAGCCGCCTTCCCGCATGTCCAAGCCGCTGATCTCCGCTCTGGCCCAGTTCGCGGCCGCCACGGCCGGCCGCAACATGACCAAGGCGGCCTATGTGGCGGTCGCCGTCGGCGTCCTCAGCATGATGCTGCTGACGGTGAACCCGGCCTATGAGGAGTCGCACCGCTGGGTCGATGCCCTGCTGTGGGTCTGCCTCCTCTACTTCGTATTCGAGTGGCTGGTCCGGCTGCGCCACATGGCACGAACGGGGCGTCTGGCGCTCTACATATCCTCCTCGGCCGGCATCGTCGACGCGGTCGGCGCATTGGCCGTACCAATCGCGCTGATTCTCGGCGTCGAGTCGAAGACGGCCTGGCTGCTCAGCGTGCTCTGGGTGCTGAAGGTGGTGCCGGGCATTCCGGGCCTGCGGCAGCTTCGCCGCGTGCTGGTGCTGGAATCGGGGCCGCTGGTCAGTGTTCTCGTGATCTTCCTGATGGTCGTCTTCCTCGCCTCTGTTGCCGAATACTTCCTGGAGCGGGATGTACAGCCTCAAACCTTCGGCAGCGTGCCGGCCGCGCTGTGGTGGGCGGTGGTGACGCTGACGACGACGGGCTATGGCGACGTCGTGCCGGTGACGCCGCTCGGGCGCATGGTGGCGGCGCTGGTCATGATCTCCGGCCTCGGCGTGTTCGGCCTCTGGACCGGTATTTTGGCGACCGGCTTTGCCGCGGAGACCCGGCGCGACAATTTCCTCAAGACCTGGGAATCCGTCAGCAAGGTGCCGTTCTTCGCCGCGCTGGGACCGGCGGCCATCGCCGACGTCACCCATATGCTGCGCACCATGGAGCTGCCGGCGCGCACCATGATCATCCGCAAGGGCGCACAGGGCGACTGCATGTACTTCATCGCCGCCGGCGAGGTCGAGGTCGACCTTCCGGGCAAGAAGGTGCAGCTCGGCGAAGGCGCCTTCTTCGGCGAGATGGCGCTGCTCGGCAACAATTTGCGCGGCGCCAACGTCTCGACCACGAAGGTGTCGCGGCTGCTGGTGCTCGACCTCGTCGATTTCCGCGTGCTGATGGCGCGGCATCCCGATCTCGCCGAGACCATCGACGCCGAGGCCAGGCGCCGGGCGCTCGAAAACAAGTAAATGGAGACAAGAATGTCGGATACAGCCGACGCGGCTTCCAGCCCCGTCCTCGAGATCAGTGGCGCACGCGCCACCATCCGCCTCAACCGGCCAAAACATCTCAACCGGCTCCAGGCCGAGGACCTCGACCATCTGGTCAAACTGTTCGATGCCGTCGAGGCCGATCCCGCCATCCGCGTGCTGGTGCTGACAGGCACGGGCCGCGCCTTCTCCGCCGGCTACGATCTCAATTCGGTCGCCGAGCGCGCGGCGAGCGCGAACGAGCAGCAGAGTGCGGGCTCCGCCTTCGAGGTGGTCGTCAACCGGCTGGAGGATCTGGGCGTGCCGACCATCTGCCGGCTCAACGGCGGCGTCTATGGCGGCTCGACCGACCTCGCGCTCGCCTGCGATTTCCGCATCGGCGTCGACACCTCCGAGATGTTCATGCCGGCGGCGCGGCTCGGGCTGCACTATTACCGGAGCGGCATCAAACGCTACGTGACGCGGCTCGGCGTCGACAACGCCAAGAAGCTATTCCTGACCGCTCAGAAGATCACCGCGCCGGAGATGCTGCGCATCGGCTATCTCACCGCCATGGTGCCGGAAGAGATGCTCGACGAGGAAGTCGACAGGCTCGCCGGAATCCTCGCCGGCAATGCGCCGCAGGCGATGCGCGGCATGAAGCGCGCCATCAACGAATTCGCCCGCGGTGAGCTCGACGATGCTGCCGCCGACCGGCGTCACCGCGACAGCATGCGCGGCGACGAGATCAAGGAAGGCATCAAGGCGTTCGCGGAGAAGCGGGCGCCGCGGTTTTGAGCCGGAGCGCGCTACACCCCCAGTGGGGTCCGGCGAACGCCGGGACCCATAGCCACAGGGAGTGGATACGGAGGAAAGCTGTGTAGCTCCGAGTCTTCGCGAAACTATTGCTGCGGCGTATGGGTCCCGGCCTTCGCCGGGACGACACCGTATGTGACGTGCGGGTTTACACGCCCACTGCCCTGGCATGCTGCGCGGCCATCTCCTCATCCGCCGCAGTGATGCGCTGGAATGCCGGGCGCGCGGTCATGCGCTCGGCATAGCGGACGAAGGCGTCCTTCTTCGGCACGATGCCGAACATCATGGTCCAGCTGAACGCGACGCCCCACAAAACATCCGCGGCCGTCATGCGCTCGCCGAGCAGATATGGCCCCTTCGACAGTTGCGCCTCGAGCGCCCCTAACATGGTATCGTAATCGGCATAGGGCGATTGCGTGATCGGGGCCGGCTCACGCTGCATGAACTTGTCGATCAAGGCCGGCTCGAAGGATGAGCCGTAATAGGCGATCCAGCGCAAATAAGGGCCGCGCAGCGGATCGTTCAGGGCGGGCGTCAGCCCGGCCTGCGGAAAGAGATCGGCGAGATAGATGGTGGCGGCGACCTGCTCGGTCACGAGCTCCCCGCGGTGACGGACCGCCGGCACCTTGCCAAGCGGGTTGATGGCGAGATAGTCGGGCTTGCGCTGCTCGCCGGCCTTCATGTTGAGGACGTGGAGATCGTAGGGCGCCCCCAACTCTTCCAGCAGCACCCGCGTGCCGGTGGCGCGCGTCTGGGGCGAATAATACAGCGTGATGCGGTTCGGATCGGTCATGGGGTCTCCTCGGTGCCGTCTGGCGAGACGAATCTTGTAGCGGCCCATACCTGACATCCTGTGTCAGGTATGGTTTAAGGGATCATGCGCGCAAGCCGGATGCTGTCGATCCTCACCACCCTCCAGGCTCGAGGGCAGGTCACCGCGCCCGAGCTCGCGGAGAGCTGCGAGGTGTCGGTGCGCACGATCTATCGCGACATCGACGCGCTCGCCGCCTCCGGCGTTCCTGTCTATGCCGATCGCGGCGCGGAGGGCGGCTATCGCCTGCTCGACGGCTACCGCGTCCGGCTGAACGGCCTGTCGCAGAACGAGGCGGAAGCTCTGTTCCTGGCGGGCCTCCCGGGACCTGCGGCGGCGCTCGGGCTGGATGCGGCGATGATCGCCGCGCAAAACAAGCTGATGGCCGCGCTGCCCGCCAATTTGCGCGAAGACGCCGGGCGGATGCAGGAGCGTTTTCACCTGGACGCGCCGGGCTGGTTCGGCGAGGCGGAAGAGCCGAAGCATCTGCGCACCATTGCGGGCGCGGTCCTGCGCGGCACGCTGATCAAGATCCGCTACCGGAGCTGGCGCGCGGAAAAACAGCGCCGTGTCGCGCCGCTCGGCCTCGTGCTGAAGGGCGGCAGCTGGTATCTCGCAGGTCAAGTGGAGGGCAGCGTGCGGACCTATCGCGTCGCCCGCGTGCTCGACTGCACCGCGCTCGACGATCGCTTCGAGCGTCCCGTCGATTTCGATCTCGCCGCCTATTGGCAGGCCGCGACACTTCGCCTCGAGGCCGAGATGCATCCCAATGTCGCGGTCGTGCGGCTGTCGCCGTTCGGCGTCAAGCTGCTCGACGCGTTGAGCCAGCCTTACGTCAAGGCGCGCACTGAGATCGAGGATGCCGCCGATGCGGATGGCTGGCGCATCGCGCGGGTGCCGACCGGCAAGACGTCCTGGCACGCCGCAGCCGAATTGCTGCGGCTCGGCCCTGAGGCCGAAGTGCTGGAGCCTGCGGATCTCCGCGAGAAGATGGCCGAGATGACCCAGGCCATGGCCACGCGCTATGGCGCGGCGCGGAAAGCCTGACCGCGGCGCACCTCGCCGCAGCCGACGAAACAATCCTGAAACACGATTCTCAAGGACCGCCGTGAACGCATTCTCGCTTCGAACCGACGGAGATGCAGGGACACAACAACGGCCCCGCGCCAAACTGGAGAATGAAGATGTTTCGTAAGCTTGCTCTTGGTCTGATCGCTGCCGGCTCGCTCGGCGCTGCCGCTCTCGCGCCCACCGCCGCTTCGGCTCACGGCTTCCATCACTGGGGTCATGGCTGGGGCCCGGGCTGGGGTTACGGCGGCATCTACGTCAACACCGGTGTCAGCAACTGCTACCAGGAGCGCGTCGTCCAGACCCGTCACGGCCTGCGCGTCCGCGTCGTGAACGTCTGCGCCTACGGGATCTACTGATATCCCCGCCTCACGACAAAGCTCCGGCCGCATCGCGGCCGGAGTTTTACGTTTGGCCAGCTACTCGTCAGCCGATTTGCCGCTGCCGGCGAAACCACGCCCAGGTCTCGCGCGTCGTTTGGATGTAGCCGCGCCCGCGATGGACGATCTCGCCGTCGACGATCTCGTTCAGCTTCGGCAGGGCGTGAAAGGGAATCGACGGATAGGCGTGATGCTCGACATGATAGGGCATGTTCCACGCGAACCATTTGACGATGGCGCCGGTATAGGTGGTGCGGGTGTTCTGAAAGGCGCTGCGGGTGCGATCACAGCCGGTGTGCTCGGCATAGAGATAGGGCCGCAGGAAGAACTGCCCGATGGCAAGCGGCGCGATCCAGACCCAGAGCAGCAGCGCCGACGAGAACCACAGCGAGAGCGCAAGCAGCAGGGCGTAGAGCGCGACATAGGCGCGCGCCTCAGCCACGATAATGGCTCGCTTGTTCTCGGGAATCCAGGGCACGACGACCTTGCCGGTGACGGCATGGCCGAGCATCAGCCGCAGGCGCCCGGCGACCTGGAGCAGGCCGCTATAGGCAATCGCGAGCTGGGTGTCCGAGGCCGGTTTCACGCCGACGATCAGCTCGGGATCCTTCTCCGGGTCCTGGGTGTAGCGGTGGTGGTCCCAGTGAAACAGGCAGTAATATTCGTGGGGCAATCCGATGATGAAGGCCGAGAGATAACCGACCGCAAGATTGAGGCCGCGGCTTTTGAACGCGGTCTTGTGCGCGGTCTCGTGCACCGCCATGAACAGGAAGGCGACGACATAGCCCTGCACCGCCATCAGCGGCAGCGCCCAAAGCACGCCGTAGCGTGAGGTCACCAACCAGATCAGCGCGCCGACCAGTGCGATGACGCCGTAATGGCCGAGGCTCTGCGCAGAGCCCCTGAGGTTCGAGCGCACCGACAACTCCCGCAGCATGGCCGGGCTCAATGGCTTCAGGCGATGGCCGGACTCTGAAAAGGTCGCTTCGGTCATGATCGAGACCCCTGCACTACTTGCTGAGAAGCTCCGCGATCTCGGCCTTGATGAAGGCCTGGTCGCGGGGATTGTTGACGGGGTTGCCAGCGCGATGGCCGTGCAGCGACGGGATCGGATGCAGCACCGCCGATTTTGCATTGACCAGCTTGCCGAGCTCGTCCTCGTTGTCGCGGACGTCGAAATAGCGATCGGTCGCGCCCGGCATCAGCAGCATGTGCGCATCTATCGCGGCCAGCGCGCGATCGAGATCGCCGCCGAAATCGGCACAGCGGCTGATGTCGCCGCGCTGCCAGATGCCGATCTGCGCCAGGAGATCATTGGCATCGCGCCGCGCGAAGGTCGCATCCCATGCGCGGACGAGATAATCCTCCAGCGACGTGAAGCCGCCCTCCCGCCAGAGCTCGTCGCGATAGAAGCCGTGCGACATCGCCCAGCCGGCATAGACCCGCCCCATCGCGCGGTAGCCGGCGACGGGCCTTTCGGTGAAGCGGCCATCGCGGAAGGCAGGATCGGTCGTGAGCGCCGCCTTCACGCTGTCCAGGAAGACGCGATTATAGGGCGCGCAGCGCGCGCTCCCGCAGACCACGGCAGCACGCTCGACCATGTCGGGATGCAGCGCTGCCCAGTGATAGGCCTGCATGCCGCCCATCGACCAGCCATAGACCAGCGCGAGCTTTGTGATGCCGAAGCGCTCGGTGAGAAGGCGGCGCTGAACGGCGATCGCATCGTGGTAAGTCAGCTCCGGGAACGGCGCGGCGGAATTCGACGGCGAGGACGACAGGCCGTTGCCGAACAGGTTCGGGATGACGATGAAATAGCGCGTGGGATCGAGCACGCCGTCGGGCCCGATCAGCCACTCGGTATCGAAGTGCTGTGCGCTGAACGAGGTCGGATAGAGAATGACGTTGTCCCTGGCCGGGCTCAGCGTGCCGTAGGTCTTGTAGGCAAGCTTCAATTTGGAGAAGACGGCGCCGGACTGGAGCGCGACGTCGTCCTCGAAAATCTCGTAGTCGCGCTCACCCACCATGCGTCAGCCCCTCACTCACGCGGCCCCACGAGCCGCCGCAGACACGGCGATGCACCGATCATGCCGGCCACAGACGCGCCATTGCGCCACGTTTAATAAGTGTACGTTTAGTACATTTATTCAACGCCTGCAAGATAGATCCGATCAGCGGGCCGGGTCTCAGGCGATGGCTGCGATATATCGCGCCACCGACGCTGCGAACGCGGCCTTGGCACCGCTGGCGATGTTGCGGCCCCACCAGGCGCCATAGATGCGATCGAAGGCGAGCGGCTCAACGGCGGCAGCGATCCGCCGCACCGCGGCTGCATTGAGCGGCATGTAGTTCGGATAGGAATACATGAAGCTGACAAAGCGGCGGTCCATCGTCACCTGCGCGATATCACCGGTGAGCAGCACGCCCTTGCCAGCCGCGCCGCGCGCCCAGTGCAGCATGGCGGCGCCTGCGAAATGGCCGCCGGTCCGCAGCAGCAGCACGTCGTCGGAGATGCGATGCTGATCGCCGGTCCAGTGCATGATCGACGGATGCGAACGCGTCACCCATTGGCCATCGTCTGCGTGCAGATAGACCGGCACACCGCCGAACGCCTCGCTCCAGTCGGCAAGCGCGCCATAATAATGCGGGTGCGAGATCGCGATCGCTTTCAATCCGCCGAGCACGCGCACATGCGCGATCGCCTCCGGCGTCGCCAGCGGCACGCAGTCCCACATCATGCATCCCTCGCTGAGCGGCACCAGCAGTGCGCGCTGGCCGATGGCAAAGCTCGGCTCGAGCCCGAGACCGGTGAGGCCGAGATCGTCGCGCCAAGTCACACGGTGACGTTCCGCCAGCGCCTCCCGCGTCAGGAAGGTCTGCCCCTCCCAGTTCACGAATTGCCGTTCGTCCTCGCAGATCGGACAGGAGGCCGGCGGCCGTCCGCTGTCCGGGAATTGCGCGCCGCAGGTTTCACAAGTCCAGAGAGGCATGACCAGCATCCGATAGCGGCCGCGACGCGGCCGCAGATGGGGAGGAACCAACGCTGTCAGCGCAGGTTAGGTTCTCATCAGCACCGGCACAATGGGCCAGCCATCTCCGTGTCACGCGAGACACACTCGACGGGCAGGAACATCTTCAGCGTCTCGATGACATCGCGTCCCTCACCATCCCGCATCTGGCCGCTGTTTGCAGTCAATTTCTTCATGGCCGACATGCAGTCCGGCATCGGCCCCTTCGTCGGCGTGTTCCTGCAGGAACGTGGCTGGGCGAGCGGGCTGATCGGCACCGCCATGACGATCGGCAACATCGCGGGCATGCTGATCACGACGCCGATCGGCGGCTTCATCGATGCGAGCCGCAACAAGCGCATGTGGGTCGTCATCCCCGGCATCTGCGTGGTCGCGGCATCCGCGATCATCCTGGTCTCGCAAAACTTCTGGGCCGTCACTTTCTCGCAAATCGCCCAATCGCTCGCGAGCGCCGCCATCGTGCCGGCAGTCACCGGAATCACGCTGGGCATTGCCAGGCAGAAGGGCTTCAACGCCTTGAACGGCCGCAATCAGGCCTTCAACCACGCCGGCAACATGGTCGGCGCGGCATTGTCGGGCTACCTCGGCTACAAATACGGTTACGTCGCCGTGTTCGTCCTGGCGGCGGTGTTCGGCGCCATCGCGATCGCCTGCGTGCTGATGATTCCGGCGAAATCGATCGACGATCGCGCAGCACGCGGCAGTCGCGAGGACGACAGCAAGGCTCCGCCGGACGGGATGTCCGTCCTCTTCAAGCACAAGCCGCTCCTGGTGCTGGCGTTGGCGCTCGCCCTGTTCCATCTCGGCAATGCGGCGATCGTGCCGCTCTACGGACTTGCGGCCGTAGCCGAGGGACAGGCCAACGGACCGAGCTTCGTCGCGACCACGGTCGTGATCGCGCAAGGTGTGATGATCGTGACTTCGCTGATCGCAATGCAGGTCGCAGGCAAGCGCAACTACTGGCCGGTGATCCTGATCTCCTTCATGTTCTTACCAATCCGCGGTGTGCTCGCCTTCTTCGTCACGGGATGGTGGGGCGTCGTGCCGATGCAGGTGCTCGACGGCATCGGCACCGGACTGCAAACGGTCGCCGTCCCCGGCATGATCGCGCGTTCGCTCAACGGCACCGGCCGCATCAATCTCGGCCAGGGTGCAGTGATCACGGTGCAGGGTATCGGTGCCAGCCTCAGCCCCGCGCTCGGCGGCTGGATCGCACAATGGATCGGCTACGGCCCGACCTTCCTGCTGCTCGGCGGCTTTGGCCTTGCTTCGATCGCGCTGTGGCTGGCGTTCGGGGTTGCGGTGAAGAAGTATTGAGACCAATCGTCGCGGTCGGGCATCCTGCCGGATTTCACGACGTCTCCTACTTCCATCGCGCGTTTCGCCGCCGTTTCGGAGCGACGCCCGACGGTGCCAGGAAGCTGGCCGGCGAAGCCGAATAAATCATGATCCGGAAAAGTGCGACGCGGTTTTCCGGAAAGATCATGCGACAACAACAACCTGAAGCGCGATGACGATTCATCCAATGTCATTGCGCTTGAGGCGGGACCTCCGCCGCGACGGCGCCGGCTATGTCCCAAAACTCTTCTGGACCGCCCTGTCGAGAGTCTCGCCGCCGACGAAGCGCTGGCGCAGCTCGCGCTTGAGCAGCTTGCCGCTCGGATTCTTCGGCAGGGCATCCACGAAGATCACGCGCTTGGGCACCTTGAAATGAGCCATCCGGCCGGCGCAATGTTTGATGACGGTTTCTTCGTCGAGCTTTTCCCCGGTCTTGACCACGACGATGGCGGTGACCGCCTCGATCCAGCGCGGATCAGGCAGGCCGACCACGGCGACCTCGGAGACCTCCGGAATACGATAGACCATCTCCTCGACCTCGCGGCTCGCGACATTCTCGCCGCCGGTCTTGATCATGTCCTTGACGCGATCGACCACGGTGATGTGGCCCTCGTCATCGATCGTCGCGAGATCGCCGGAATGAAACCAGCCGCCGCTGAACGCCGCAGCCGTCTTCACCGGGTCGTTGTAATAGCCGGAAAGCAGATGCGGCGAGCGATGCACGATCTCGCCGACTTCGCCGACCTTGACGTCTTCCATCGCCGTGTTGACGACGCGCGTCTCGACATTGAGCACCGGCTTGCCGGCCGAGCCGGCCTTGCGCAGCTGGTCCTCCGGCCGCAGTACGGTCGCGAGCGGCGCGATCTCGGTCTGGCCGTAGAAATTCCAGAATTTGACGGCGGGCAGGCGCCGCTGGAGTTCGAGCAGGACTTCCACCGGCATGATCGAGGCGCCGTAATAGCCCTTCTGCAAGGTCGACAGGTCGGTCTTGTCGAAGTTCGGCGAGCGCAGCATTGCGATCCAGATCGTCGGCGGCGCGAAGAAGGACGTGATCTTGTGCGCCTGGATCAGCGCCAGGATGTTGTCGGCGGTCGGCTTGCCCGTGATGACGCCGGAGGCGCCCAGATAGATCTGCGGGCCCAGGAACACGTCGAGCTGGGCGCAGTGATAGAGCGGCAGCGCGTGCAGGAACTTGTCCTCCACGCTCATGCCGCCGTCGATGACACAGCTGACATATTGCCACATCACGGCCTCGTGGGTCAGCATCGCGCCCTTGGGCAGCGACTCCGTGCCGCTGGTGTAGACGATCTGCGCGAGATCGCGGCTGTCCACCGACGCTTCCAGGAACGAGCCGTCGGGATCAAGAAGGTCGTCGAAGGTGATGAGGCCCGCAGGCGCGGATGCCGGGTCCTCGCCCGGCAGCCATATCATCTTCTCGACGGCGCAGTCCTTCGCGCTTGCCGCCTTCGCGGGCTCGACGAAATCGGGGCCGGCCGCGAGCAGCTTTGCGCCGGAACTCTTCAGGATGAAATTGACCTCGTCCGGATTGAGCATGAAGTTGATCGGCACCAGCACCGCGCCGATCCGCGCCACCGCGAAGCGCAACGCCGCGAAGGCGTGCGAGTTGCGCGAGAGCACGGCGAGGCGGTCGCCCTTCTTCACGCCGAGGCCCAGCAGGCCGCGGCCGAGCCGGTTGCAGACCGCATCCATCTCGGCAAAGGTCCAGCTGACATTGCCGCAACTCACCGCGCGCTTGTTCGGCTCGCGGCCTGCGGAGCGGCGCAAGAGATCGCCAATGGAGTGCTCGCGCGCTTTCGCGATTGTAGCTGCGGTGTCACTCGACATTTCCATTCCCCCAAAGATTTGCAATTCGCGCGTCGCTCGGCCTCGACCTTGGTGAGGGGCTTTGCATCCATGCGTTCGTATTTGCACGAAGGGTAGTCGGCGCTGCCGGCCGCGTCAAATCGGCTGCGCGCTGGCGTCATGACGCAAGAATTGCCGCTTCGCTGCGGCAAATTTGCGCCGGTGCACCAACAATAATAACGGGGGAAATCATGTATCGGATCGCGCGCGCTGCCTTTGCGGCCGGGCTGCTATCAGCGTTTTTCGTCGACCCTTCGTCCGCCCAGCAGGCCTCACTCAAGATCGGCGTGCTCTCCGACTTCTCCTCGGTCTATTCCGACATCGGCGGCATGGGGAATGTCGAGGCCACAAAAATGGCCATCGAGGATTTCGGCGGGCAGATGTTCGGCAAGCCGATCGACATGGTCTCGGCCGACGTGCTCAATAAGCCCGACATCGCCTCGACGATCGCCCGCAAATGGTGGGAGACCGAAGGCGTCGACATGATCATCGACCTGCCGACCTCGGCCACCGCGCTCGCGGTGATGGAGCTGTCGAAACAGTACGAGAAGATCATGATCGTGACGGACGCGGCGAGCTCCGACATCACCGGAAAGTCCTGCTCGCCCTACACCGCACACTGGACCTACGACACCTATGCCAACGCCCACACAGTGGGCAGCGCCATCGTCAAGAACGGCGGCGACACCTGGTTCTTCCTCACCGCCGATTACGTGTTCGGTCATTCGGTCGAGCGCGACACCGGCGACGTCGTGAAGGCCGCCGGCGGCAAGGTGGTCGGCAGCGTCAAGCATCCGCTCAACACGGCGGACTTCTCGTCCTTCCTGCTGCAGGCCCAGGCCTCCAAGGCCAAGATCATCGGCCTCGCCAATGGCGGCGGCGACACCATCAACGCGATCAAGCAGGCCGGCGAGTTCGGCATCGTCGCTGGCGGCCAGAACCTGGCCGCGATCGTGATGTTCATATCCGACGTGCACAGCCTGGGGCTGAAGCTCGCGCAGGGACTGATCATCACCGAGGCTTACTACTGGGACCTCAACGACAAGACCCGCGCCTTCGGCAAGCGCTTCCTCGAGCGCGTCAAGCGCATGCCGACGATGAACCAGGCCGCGACCTACAGCGCCACGCTGCATTACCTCAAGGCGGTGCAGGCGGCCGGCACCAGGGACACCAAGACGGTGATGGCCAAGATGCGCGAGCTGCCGGTGCAGGACGCCTTCACCGATAACGGCGTGCTGCGCGAAGACGGCCGCATGGTGCACAGCATGTTTCTGTTCCAGGTGAAGAAGCCCGAGGAATCGAAGGGGCCGTGGGATTACTACAAATTGCTCGCCGAGGTTCCTGCGGACCAGGCGTTCCGGCCGCTGAAGGACGGCGGCTGCCCGCTGGTGAAGTGAGCACGGATCAACGAGGACCCGCTCAACAAGGCTTGCCGTCCGCCTGATCGACCGAGGCGGACGGCGTCGTCGCGGCGAGCTGCCTAAGATAGAGACAGGCACACCTCGCGCCGCCGTCTGATCTGCATCAAGTTGCGATGCAAAAATCGCTGCAATGGTGAGACCGCTCGTTCGCGCAAATGGCGGCTGGGCACTCGTGTCTCAACATGTGGGCGCCGCCGCACGGCGTTATGAACAGATGAACTTCACTCCGGGGCGCATCGTCGCCGCGATCGCCGTCCTGCTCGCAGGCGGCGCCTATTACTACTGGCAGCACCGCGATTCCAACGCGCTTCCGGCGGGCTTCGCCCGCGGCAACGGTCGCATCGAAGCGGTCGAGATCGACATCGCCACCAAGACGCCGGGCCGGATTCGCGAGATTCTGGTCAACGAAGGCGACTTCGTACGCGCAGGCCAGGTTCTGGCGCGCATGGACACCGAGCAATTGCAGGCGCAGCGCCGCCAGGCCGAAGCGCAACTGCAGCGCGCGTCCATCAACGTCGAGACCGCCAAGAGCCTGGTGAACCAGCGCGAGGCCGAGCGCAGGGCTGCGGAAGCCGTGGTCGACCAGCGCAGCGCGCAACTCGATACGACAAGCCGCAAGCTCGATCGTTCCGAGCAATTGATCAGGACGAATGCCGTGTCGCAGCAGGTGCTGGACGACGACCGCTCCGCCAACGCCACGGCGAAAGCGGCGCTGGCCGCGGCCCAGGCGCAGGTCGCGGCCTCGGAGGCCGCGATCAGTTCCTCGCGCGCCATGGTGATCGATGCCGGCGCCTCGGTGGACGCCGCCAAGGCCGCGATCGAAAGCATCGCCGCCGATCTCAACGACAGCGTGCTGAAGGCGCCGCGCGAAGGCCGCGTGCAGTATCGCGTGTCGCAGCCGGGCGAGGTGCTCGCGGCCGGCGGCCGCGTCCTCAACATGGTCGATCTCGGCGACGTCTATATGACGTTCTTCCTGCCGACGGCGGATGCCGGCCGCGTCGCGATCGGCTCCGAGGTCCACCTCGTGCTCGACGCCATCCCGCAATATGTGATCCCGGCCAAGGCCACCTTCGTCGCCGACGTCGCGCAATTCACGCCCAAGACCGTCGAGACCGAGGAGGAGCGCCAGAAGCTGATGTTCCGCATCAAGGCGCATATCGCACCCGAACTCCTGCGCCAGCACATCGAGCAGGTGAAGACCGGCCTGCCCGGCATGGCCTATGTGCAGCTCGATCCGGCCGCGCAGTGGCCCGACAATCTCAAGACCAAGCTGACCCGATGAGCACGACTGCCGCAGCCGATGCACCGGGCCGGGCCGGCAGCGTGGTGCATCTGGAGGGCGTGGGCCTCAGCTACGGCAAGACCCGGGCGCTGGACGGCATCACCCTCGACCTGCCGTCCGGTTGCATGATCGGGTTGATCGGCCCCGACGGCGTCGGCAAGTCGAGCCTGCTCTCGCTGATCGCCGGCGCGCGCGCGATCCAGCAGGGGCGCATTCACGTGCTCAGCGGCGACATGGCGAGCTCGCGCCATCGCCGCAACGTGTGCCCCGACATCGCCTATATGCCACAGGGGCTCGGCAAGAACCTGTATCCGACGCTGTCGGTGTTCGAGAACATCGACTTCTTCGGCCGCCTGTTCGGACACGACAAGGCGGAACGAAGCCGGCGGATCGCCAGCCTCATGCGCGACACCGGGCTCACCCCTTTCGCCGACCGGCCGGCGGCTAAGCTGTCCGGCGGCATGAAGCAGAAGGTCGGCCTGTGCTGCGCTTTGATCCACGATCCCGAGCTCCTGATCCTGGACGAGCCGACCACCGGCGTCGATCCGTTGTCCCGCCGCCAGTTCTGGGAGCTGATCGCCTCGATCCGGAGGAGCCGGCCCGGCATGAGCGTGATCGTCTCCACCGCCTATATGGAAGAGGCCGCGCAATTCGATTTCCTCATTGCGATGAACGCCGGCCGCGTGCTGGCGACGGGGGCGCCAGCCGCCCTCCTGCAGCAGACCGGTGCCGCTACGCTCGACGACGCCTTCATCCGCCTCCTGCCCGAGGAAGACCGCAGCAGCCATACCGGCGTCGTGATCCCGCCGCGCAGCACGGACCATGACGAGATCGCGATCGAGGCCGACCACCTGACCCGGCGGTTCAACGACTTCATCGCCGTCGACGACGTCAGCTTCCGCATCAACAAGGGCGAGATCTTCGGCTTCCTCGGCTCGAACGGCTGCGGCAAGACCACAACCATGAAGATGCTCACGGGCCTGCTGCCGGTAAGCGAAGGCACTGCGCGGCTGTTCGGCAAGACGATCGATGCCGGCGACATGTCCGTGCGCCGCCGCATCGGCTACATGTCGCAGGGCTTCTCGCTCTATTCGGAGCTGACGGTCGCCCAGAATCTCGATCTGCATGCGCGGCTGTTCGAGCTGCCGGCGGAGACCATTGCCGGGCGTATCGACGAGATGATCGCCCGATTCGACCTTGCCGAGGTGGCCGATGCCCTGCCCGATGCGCTGCCGCTAGGCCTGCGGCAGCGGCTGTCGCTGGCGGTCGCGATGATCCACGCACCCGACATCCTCATCCTCGACGAGCCGACCTCGGGCGTCGATCCCGTCGCACGCGATCGCTTCTGGCAGATTCTCGCCGAGCTCTCGCGCAAGGACAACGTCACGATCTTCGTCTCGACCCATTTCATGAACGAGGCCGAGCGCTGCGACCGGATCTCGCTGATGCATGCGGGCAAGGTGCTGACGTCGGACACGCCTGCCGCCATCGTGGCCGCGCGCGGCGCCGCCACGCTCGAGCAGGCCTTCATCGCCTGCCTGGAAGAAGCAATCGCCGACACCTCGGATGCAGCCGGCCAACCTGCAGCCGCGGTGCCCGAACCGGCCGAGGCCACAGCGCCTCCGCGCAAGCGCAGCGGCACGTTCAATCCGACCCGCATGCTGGCCTATTCCAAGCGCGAGGCGCTCGAACTGCGGCGCGATCCGATCCGCGCCACGCTCGCGATCCTCGGCAGCGTGCTGCTGCTGTTCGTGCTCGGCTACGGCATCAGCATGGACGTCGAGAACCTGACCTTCGCCGTGCTCGACCGCGACGACACCGCCATCAGTCGCGACTACAGCCTCCAGATCGCGGGATCGCGCTACTTCACCCAGAAATCCCCGATCACCGATTATGCCGACCTCGACCGCCGCATGCGCGCCGGCGAGATCGGCCTTGCCATCGAATTGCCGCCCGGCTTCGGCCGCGACGTCAGCCGCGGCCGCCATGTCGAGATCGGCGCCTGGGTCGACGGCGCCAACCCGACGCGCGCCGAGACGCTGCGCTCCTACGCCCAGGCGATCCACGCCACCTGGCTCGCGCAGAAGGGCCGCGAGCTCTATGGCGAGGCGGCGATCGCCGGCTCCTACCAGCTCCAGCTGCGTTACCGCTACAATCCCGACGTCAGGAGCGTCGTCGCCATGGCGCCCGGAATCATCCCGCTGCTGCTGGTCATGATCCCGGCGGTGCTCGCCGCGCTCGCGGTGGTGCGCGAGAAGGAGCTCGGCTCGATCGTCAATTTCTACGTGACGCCGGTGACGCGGCTAGAATTCCTGCTCGGCACGCAACTGCCCTATGTCGTGCTCGCATTCGGAAACTTCCTCCTCCTTGTCGGCTTCGCGCTTCTCGTCTTCGGCGTGCCCTTCACCGGCAGCTTTCCGACCTATGCGCTCGCCGCCCTGCTCTACGTCACCGCCACGACCGGCATGGGGATGGTGATCTCGGCTTTCATGAACAGCCAGATCGCGGCACTGTTCGGCACGGTGCTGCTCACGCTGATCCCGGCCATCCAGTATTCCGGGCTGATCGATCCGGTGTCGTCGCTTCAGGGGTTAGGCGCGGCTATCGGGCGCCTCTATCCCACCACCTATTTCGTCACGATCTCGCGCGGCACCTTCTCCAAGGGCCTCGGTTTCGAGACGCTCCACAACGACCTGATGGCGCTCGCGATCACGATCCCGGTGCTGGTGACAGCCGGCGCCATGCTGCTGAAGAAACAGGCCCGCTGACCATGCGCATCGACAACGTGCTCCAGCTCGGCATCAAGGAATTGCGCGGCCTCGTGCGCGACCCGATGCTGCTCGTGCTGATCGTCTATTCCTTCACGATGGCGGTCTATGCCGGGGCAAGGGCGATGCCGGAGACGCTGAACCGCGCTGCGATCGCCATCGTGGACGAGGACCATTCGCCGGTCTCGTCCCGCATCGGGATGGCGTTCACGGCGCCCTATTTCTCCGAGCCACGCCTGATCTCGCAATACGAGATGGACCGGAGGATGGACGCCGGCCTCGACACTTTCGCGCTCGACATCCCGCCGGACTTCCAGCGCGACCTGCTGGCGCGGAAGTCGCCGGCGATCCAGCTCAACGTCGACGCAACGCGGATCTCGCAGGCCTTCAACGGCGGCGGCTATGTCGAGCAGATCGTCAACGCGGAGATCTCCGAGTTCCTGGCCCATACGCGCGAGGCGCAGGCCGCGCCGATCGAGCTGGCGCTGCGGGCGCGGTTCAACCCGGAACTGAAGAAATCCTGGTTCGGCGCCATCGACCACGTTATCACCTCGATCACCATGCTCTCGATCATCCTGACCGGCGCGGCCCTGATCCGCGAGCGCGAGCACGGCACGATCGAGCATCTCCTGGTGATGCCGGTCACGCCGCTGGAGATCATGGTCAGCAAGGTCTGGTCAATGGGCGCGGTGGTGCTGGTCGCCTCCGCCCTGTCGATCCTGTTCGTGGTCAAGGGATGGCTGGCGGTGACGATCGACGGATCGGTTGCGCTGTTTCTCCTCGGCGCGGCGCTGCAGCTGTTCGCCACCACCAGCATGGGCATCTTCCTCGCCACCATCGCCGGCTCGATGCCGCAATTCGGGTTGCTGCTGATCATGATCCTGCTGCCGCTGCAGACCCTGTCGGGCAGCATGACGCCGCGCGAGAGCATGCCGCAATTCGTCCAGGATATCATGCTGGCCGCGCCCAACACGCATTTCGTGATGCTGGCCCAGGCGATCCTGTTCCGCGGCGCAGGGCTCGAGGCAGTCTGGCCGCAACTCGGCGCGCTGACGCTGATCGGCGTCGTCTTCTTCCTGATCGCGCTGCGCCGGTTTCGCGCTTTTCTGGCCTGACGCGCGATGAGATTGGGACGAATCGTCGTCACGCTTTAGGTTGTCGTTTACGCATGATCTTTCCGGAAAACCGCTTCGCACTTTTCCGGATCATGCTTTAAGCGCGCGCTAGCTCAGAGCTTGTGCCCCTTCTGGCGCAGCGCCTCGATGAGGCGCTGCTTCAGTTCGTCGGCGGCCTTCTGGCTCACGTCCTGGCTGATCTGCGCGCTCGCCTGGGCCAGCGCGTCCGACTTCTCCAGGAACTTTTGGCCCGCCGGCGCTGCGTAGAAGGTGTCGATCTGGCGCAGCTCGTCCACCGTGAAAGTCTGGGCATAGAGCGCCGCGATCTGGTCGGTCATGGACGCAACGAACGGCGCATAGATCTCGGAGCCGGGTGCCGTGACCGCATCGTAGTCACGCTCGATCTCCGGCCTGTCCTGGGCGACCACGGGCCGCAGCTTGAGCAGGAGCTGCGGCAGCAATGCGCGGTACTGATCGGCGATCTTCAAGGTGACGACAAGCTTGCGCGCCGCGCTCATCGCCTCCGGCGACGGCGCCTGTGCCGATGCGCCGCAGACGAGAAGCAGGAGAGCGCCGGCGATCGTCAGCAAACGTCTGGACATTGAGCTCTCCGTTGGACCTCTCCGTGAGAGCGGTCGGTGCGAAGTTTCAGCGGCTCGCAGGGGCGACAGTGGCGGTTGCGGTGCTCTCGGCCGCCATCTCCGGCTCCTCGATCTCCGTCACCTTCACGAACAGATTCGGCACGCGCTCGGCCCGGCTGAGCAGCCAGGCGGCGCCGACCATGATGACGATGCCGACGATGGAGACGGCGAGCTGCTCCCAGATCCCCTTGCTGTACTGTGTCAGGATCCAGTGCGCCGAGAACGACAGGAACACGCCGAGGCAGAAGATCGGCAGCGAATGCTGGCCGCAGAGGATCACGGGGCGCAGCCAGGGTGCTTGCAGCGCCCGCCATTTGCGCGAGATGAAATGCGTCACCCAGATCGCCAGCGCCAGGAAGTGCGTGAAGCGCAGCATGTCGAGGTCGGTCTTGTCGATCGGGTAGATCAGCTTGATCATCCATTTCGGGACCAGGGCCTCGAGCGCATGGACGTGCCAGGTCATCACGATCAGCAGCGCGAACACCAGCCACGCCGCCGCGAGCGCCATCGCCGTCCTGGACCAGACCCATTTCGCGATCTTTTCGACCTGGCCTATGCCGCACCAGGCCGCGAACACGAACATCAACTGCCAGCAGAACGGGTTGAAGTACCAGTGGCTGCCGGGCGGATAGGACGCCACGTTCCAGTCGAACCAGCGCGACAGCATATAGAGCACGACAGAGCCGGCGAGCGTCAGGTTCGGCCGGCGCACCAGGCACCACACGATGAAGGGCGAGGCGAACACCAGCGTGATGTAGAGCGGCAGCACGTCGAGATTGACCG
This sequence comes from Bradyrhizobium sacchari, assembly GCF_002068095.1. GTDB lineage: Bacteria > Pseudomonadota > Alphaproteobacteria > Rhizobiales > Xanthobacteraceae > Bradyrhizobium > Bradyrhizobium sacchari. Next base: position 282,955 of record NZ_LWIG01000007.1, read on the forward strand.
GCTTGTACTTCAGGACGATCGCCTGCCCGATCAACTCGTCCGGATGCGACAGGAAATTGAACACGTTGAACTCGTGCTCGTACATCGGATTGTCGAAGCGGCGCGCAGTGCGGGCGATCTGCGCGGTGAACAGGAGGAACAGCATGATGTGGGCGACATACATCTCGGCCGCTCGCCGCCACAGCCGCTTGAGCGCGGCGAGAAACCAGCCGCCCGCGACGATCGGTCCGTAGATCCAGCCGACCAGATAGCCGGAGATGAAGACGAAGAACTCGGCGGCGTCGCTGAAGCCGTAATTGCGCAGCGTCAGCCAGGCCACGACGTCGTGCGGGATGTGATCGAGGAAGATCATCCACAGCCCGATGCCGCGAAACAGATCGAGCCGCAGATCGCGCTCGATCGGTGCGAGGAGTGCAGACTGGTCTCGTGTGATCATGGCCCCCGCCTCTTCGGGTGGGCGTCGCGCCATGGCGGCGCCGGCAAAATGGAATGCTAAAAAATGCAAATCAAAAGGTCACCTGACCCTGTGGCCAGCTGCCCGCCCACGGTAGCCGACCCCTGTGTCCGCGCAAGGGACTTCGTCAGTGCGACGCGGCGACCACTGCCGAGCCGCACCCGATTCAAAAAACATCGAAAACAACCCCATGCACAGTAGAACGGCCGCGACAAACCCTTGATATCATTACGAAATAAAAGAGCCATCCTGGGCAGGAAAAACGGTGTGGCGGTACGATCGCACGCCAAAACCGTTGAACGCCAAAGATCAGGTCAGCTCGTCGCCCCTGGGGCGAGCATCTCGTTCAGCATCGCCTCGGCCTTCTGCTTGAGCGGCAGCGCGCCGTTGTCGGAGGCGATCGCGATCGCCGCGCGCAAGGCGGCCAGGACCGCGACCCTGTTCGCCTCGTCCGAGGCCGGGGTCACCATGGCCTCGCCGACCAGCGCCTCGGCCTCGAGGCCGGAAAAGCCCTGCTGGCGGGCGGTGTTGCGGGCCTCGCGCAACATGTTCTGCGCGGCCTGGACATCGCCGAGGCGGTGGGTGGCGAGCGCAAGATAGATCGAGCTGCGCAGCACCGCCGAGGTGTAGCCGACCGCCTTCGCCTCCTCGCGCGCCTCGGCCAGCATGCCGCGCGCCCGGTCGAACAATCCCTGCTCCAGATAGGCGATGCCGAGGTGGCAGGCGAGCACCGGCACGAACAGCCGGATGCCGTGCTTCTGCGCCAGCACGAAGCCGTCTTCGAGGATGGCAGCGGCCGCCGCCGGATCGCCCTGGCCGAGCTTCAGCCAGCCGCCGCTGTAGGCGGCACCGACCCGGTCGTAGGGACGCCCGGTCTCCTCGGCGATCGCGGCCGCTTCGCGCTCGAGCTGCTCGGCGGTATCGAGTTCGCCCATGACGGTGTGGGTGAAGCTCTTCATCATGCAGCAGAGGAGGAGCGTATGTTTCGGGGGTGTGCCAATGGGTGGGCTGGAATCCGGTCCCTTCAACTGAATTCGGACACGCGCGAAAGCTTGCTCGGCCGCCTGATAGCGCCCCGCGAGAAAATAGGCCTGCCCGAGGCCATATTCGGCGGCATTCAGCCAGCCGAGATTGCCCCACTTCTTTGCAAGGACGATCACATCCTCGCTGATCGCAACTGCCTCGGCAGGCGTGCCATAGAAGTTTTGGGCCGCAGCCGAGACTGTCATCGCAGCAACCTTACGCTCGATATCATCGATCGCGTCGGCGCGCCGCTCGGCTTCCTTTCCGTGATCCAGCCACTCGGATACCTGACCGGATGCCATGAATGCCAAACGCGCCTCCAGCCGGAGATCGATCGCATTTGCCTCCCGCGAACGAGTCAGGTCCGTCTTGTCGAGAGAATTCATCGCGATCACGAAATAATTGGCCGCATCGGCAAACGCCGAGCGCGCGAAACACTTTAGCGCGGCTCCTTTGCCGTGGAGAAACGCCTTCTGCCAATCCTTCGCCCGGGTCGCGTGATAGCAGAGCGTGTCTGGACCATCGGCCCATGCCTCATCGGTCTCGAGTGCCGCGAGAATACCTGCATGGATACTTTCGCGCACCTTTTCGATCATCGAATCGTAGGTCACCTGCCTGACCATCTCGTGCCGAAATTCGAGCGAGTCCTCGAGCTCGCTATCGATCCTGACGAGCAGCTCCGCCCGGTCGAGCGCCGTAAGGCAACCCTGAAAGACGTCTTCCGGTAAGGCCGCCACTTTCCGCAGCATGGCCTGGTTCGCCCGGGGTCCAAGCGCCGCGGCTATCTGGAGCAGCGATCGCTCCTGTCGTGACACGCGATCGAGCCGCGCCGCGATCACGCCCTGAATGCTGCTGGGAATGCCGAGCTCATCGATAGGACGGGCCAGAGAGAGGTCGCCCCACTGGCCGAGAAGCATACCGCTGTCCTTCAGACTGCGGCAGACCTCCTCGATGAACAACGGAACGTTGGCCGTGTGAGAGATGATCCGGTTCTTCAGGTCCGCGTTCGACGTCGCAGGTCCAAGCATCTCCGCGAGCATGGCGCGGCCCGAATCGTCGTCGAGGGGCCGGATCGCAACGATTTCGGCCTGACAGCGCGCGATCCACACTGGCATTCCATTCGGCCGGGTCGTCAGTAGCACGAGCAGATCAGGGCATTGCAGCCCAGAGAGGATGGCCACGACCGCATCGCTGGCCCGGTCGATCCAGTGCACATCCTCGATCAGCAGGACCGTACGCTGGCGACGGGCGACGGCCTCGACCAGCGCGCAGCTCGCATCTGAGATTGCGCGCCCGCGCGCGTGAGGCCCCAATTCGTCCCATTGAGGATCGGAAATCGGCAGGTCCAACACGGCATCAACGGCTCGTTGCTGTATCGCCGGCAACGCATCTCTGAGATCGTCCGCCCTTGCTGGATCTCGCGCAGCAGCGTCAAGGATTGACTGCAACACTCGCTTGAGGGCGCTGTAAGGGGCGCCCTGGAGATTCGGGCTACACTCCGCATCGATCAACCGCCAGCCGCTGGCGCGGAGGTCCTGCACAAACTCATGTGCCAGGCGGGACTTTCCAATCCCGGCATCGCCCATCAACAAAACCGTCTGACGATTTATGGCAACCCCTTCAGCAGCGCGCCGCAGCAGCACGCGCTCCGTCGCGCGATCGACAAACCGCGAGACGCTGCGTGCGCGGCGCACCCGCCAGCTTGAAAGATCACTGGCGCCCAGAAGCCGGTACACGGGAAGCGGTTCGTTGAATCCACGTAACGCCTTGCGACCGAGAAAGTCGAAACGGACGTGCCCTTCCGCAAGCTTCTGGCAGGCTTCCGACGCATAGATCTGATTGGCCTCGGCCGCCCCCTCCAACCTCGCGGCAAGATGCTGGGCAGCGCCACCGATCTCGTAAACCTTGGAGAACTCGCTCGCGACCATGTAGGCGACGACATGGCCAGAGTGGAGGCCGACCCGAACCTGCAGCCCGGCATCACCCAGGCCGACAACGCGCCGGACCAGCTCGATCGCCGCGTGGCAGGCGAGCGGAGCGTGATTGTCGTCGGCGATCGGAGCGCCGAATACGGCAGCCAGCCCGTCGCCCAGCTCCTTGCTGACGATACCGCCGAACTGGCGCACCGCGCCTCGCATGGCTGCGAGTGCAGGTTCAAGCCGCGAGACGGCCTCTTCGGGCTCCAGCTCCGCGACCAAGCCTGTCGAATCGATCACATCGGCGCGAAGAATGGTGACGAACCTGCGCTCGCTCTCTGGGTCTTCCCGCCGGTGGACCGCGGCACCGCATTTTGGGCACCGATCATCAGCTTGATCGATCGTCGACTTACACGTCAAACAGTGCATTCGAGCGCCTTCAATGTCTCGGGAAGATGGTTGGTCATCCCCGCGAGCGATGGATACCAAGATTACCAGTCGAGGACTTCTTAGCAATGAGCTCTGCTGCCTTGCTAGACGAAGCACAGCCGCCGATGGTACTTTCCGGAATCGATCAGTAACGAGGCATGAGTTTTTCGCTGCGCCAGAGCACCGCTGGGGCGGCTATTTTTGCAGAATTTTCCCGGGGCAGCGAAGTCATTACAGGAATGGGGCGATGGGCACCAAGACCTACAACGGCAAGCAGTTCAGAGACTTGATGAACAGCAACTACTACCCGCTGGCGAACATGAAGAAGAGCGTGGCGAAGCTCAAGGCATCGGACGACATCGATCTGCCGACCCTGGAATACGGCCAGTACCATCTGATTCTGACGCCGGCCTCGAAGTGGCCGGAGGGAAGCGCCAAGTACTGGCACAAGGAGAAGGGCCGGGCTCGTCTCGACCTCAGTACCCAGCCGAACACGGTCCCCCTCTCCAGGGATGAGCCGGGCGTGATCCCCCTGACGCGATGCGACCTGCTCGATGCGTGCGTGCGGAAGTGCTTCAATTCCGAGCCGCCGATCCCGATGAAGACCAACATCATCACCCACGCGGCCAGCGATGCCTTCGCCCACCGGCACGAGATCCGGCTGGAGTGGGAGTACAAGAAGGGCTCGGACAAGCCGACGCTGCTCCATCTGACGATGGTCTGCCCGCACAGGGGCTGATCAGAAACATTCTGACAATCATTGACGCCCGTGCACCAAAGACGCGCGGGCGTTTTGTTTTGCCCGCGCCGCGGCGTGGTCGCAGCTGTCGGGGCGCGCCGCCGCAGGTGACGTTTTCAACCGGCCACGGCCCTCGTCTGCTCAGAACTGCAAGACATGAGACTCTGCGCGCGCCACAGAGCCGCCGAGCAGGCAGCCAACGGGCCTGCTGCCAGCGAAGCCGAGGCGCACCCGGATCTCGGACAACGCCCCCATGGCCCGCCCCTGCATGATGGTGATCCTTTCGCTGTCGCGTTCGACCAGTCCGTTCCTGAGCAGTCCGAACGCGAGCGCCGCGGCGGCGATGCCGGTGGCGGCATCTTCCGGATAGCCCGACGATTTCGGAAACTGCCGCGCCTCGAAGCGCCGTTCGCCCTGATGGTCCACGGCGTAGGGATAAAGACCGGTGGACCCGATCCGTCCGCAACACGCTTCGATCCGCGCGGGGGCCGGCACCAGTCCGTTGAGCTCGCGGACGCCTTTCATCGGGATCAGCGTCTTCACGCGCGACGTGACGGCGTTCTGGATGGGCAGGTCGAGCAGATCGCGGCGCGACAGCTTGAGCACCGACAGAACGTCTTCCTCTTCGGCACGCGAGAGATCGACGACCTTGCCGACAGGCTGGCTGATCTCGACGGACGGCTCAGCCGAGCTGCCACGATCGACATAGCCTGTCACAGCGCCGCTGCGCGTCTCGATGCGGACCTGATCGCCGGACAACAAGCCCTTGGTCGCGAGCAGCCACAGCGCGCCGATCGTCGCGTGACCGCACATCTCCATCTCGTGGCGCGGCACCCAGAAGCGGAAGGCATAGTCGGTGTCAGGGCTCGCTGCCGGCAGGACGAAGCCCGATTCGTGACCGAAGTGTCGGGCCACCGACTGCATTGCCGTGTCCGCAAGGTTCGAGGCGTCCACGACGATCGGACACGGATTGCCGCCACGCCCCATATGCGTGAACACATTGACGAGCTCGACCTCGGTCATTGGATAGCTCACCTGACGATTGCCGCATCACTCTGAAAACAAAAACGGCCCGCATCAAGCGGGCCGTTTTCGTATCGGATCCGGTCAATCCGAATTTGGTTGCGGGGAGGCGCAACACCCGATTGTTGCGATTGGTAGAACAAGAAATTCCCTGGCCCGTGGCATGAACGATCCCGACCTGGGAGCCTAGTTTCTGTACGTCACGGAACACCCTCTAAGTTATTGATTTTTCTTGCCATCGCATATGATGCCGACACTGCTCACGACCCTTGAGGCGCTGGCGACGGTGCGGTTCGAAACACCGCCCGGCAAACAGCTGCAGATCGATTTTGGCGAGCGGCTGGTCGAGATCGGCGGCAGCAAGGTTCGTGCCTACCTGTTCGTCGCCACGTTGTGCTACTCGCGCCGGCACCATGTCAGGGCATTCCGCGACGAACGGCAAGAGAGCTGGTTCGATGGCTTGGAAAGCGCCTCGTGAAGTTTGGCGGCGTGCCCGAGGAAGTGCTGTTCGATAATGCGCGTGCGCTGGTCGTGGAACACAATGCCGCCACGCGCACCATCGTGTTCAATGACAAGCTGACCGCGTTTGCCAATCACTGGGGCTTCTGGCCACGGGCCTGCGCGCCATATCGGGCGCGCACCAAGGGCAAGACCGAGAATGGCGTCGGCTACGTCAAGCGGAACGCGGTCGCCGGCCGCAGCTTCCCGAGCTGGGAAGCCTTTGAGGCGCACCTTGAGGCTTGGACGCGGGAGATCGCCGACCTACGCCAGCATGGCACGACTGGCGAAGCACCGATGGAGCGCTTCAGGCGCGCTGAGGCGCATGCGCTGAATCCCATCGTCGGGAGGACGCTCTTCCAGGCCGCACGTGATCTGATCCGGCGCGTGCGGGCCGACTGCGCGGTCGAGATCGATGGCAACGCCTACTCTGTGCCATGGCGGCTGATCGGCGAGACGGTGAGAGCGACGATCGCCGATGGCCTGGTGCGCAAGGGCCGTACCTATCGGTATGCTTGGCGAGGTGGGCCACGGCCGCGAGGTGAACCTGGATCGCCGGAATTCATCGCTTCCTACAACGAAGCGGTGGAGCACCGGCGCACGCCTGACAAGGCCCGTTTTCGCTTCGTGGTCGGACTACAAAAGCCGCGAGTTCAAGAAGCTTTCGCCATCGACGCGAGAGGAAGGGGGAAAATGGCTCGACCGTATCCTCGATCATTTTGGCGACCTACGCATAGCTCAATTCGATCGACCGGAAAAAATCCGGCCGCTCATTCGCCGTTGGCATGACAAGTGGTCAGACACTCCGCGTACCGCCGACTATGGTCTGCAGGTGCTATCGCGAGTGCTCGCGCACGCCGTCGAAAGCATCAGTCTCCAATGATAACTATGATCCCGCGAGCTTGTTCGGTCTTGTCGATAGCTGAAAAGGCGGTTTCGATACGAAGAAGTTAAAGCTCTCGTCCGATTGGGTTAGTCTGTTCCAGCCTGAACAATTCAACGACCCGTCACTATGCGTCTGTGACGACAGGAGCAAAGAAAGCGCGGACTTCATTTTTGCGGATGCACCCAATCGTCGGGTCGTATTGGTGCATGCCAAACAGGGGACGGGTTTCCGCTAGCGCGGATGCATGCATGGGAGAGCCACGGCCCGACATAGCCGCCTTCGACAACGCTTGGCCCGCGCGCTCAGCCTCGCGCTGAGCTGATGAGGAAGCGGCTGCCTTGTGGGACTTACGCCGCCTGGAAGTGCAATTGTGGAACGGCCGCGACCAGCTTTCTCGTATAGGGTTGCCGAGGCCGTAAAAATACCTCGTCTGCTCCGCCGGCTTCAACTGCCTCGCCATGATTCATGACAAGAACACGGTCGCTCAGGTGGTGCACGACCCCGAGATCATGCGAGATGAATAGATAGCTGACGCGCAAATGAGACTTGAGGTCGCCAAGCAGATCGAGAATTTGCGCCTGAATGGATACATCAAGTGCCGCGACCGGCTCGTCACACACGATGATTCTGGGGCGCGGAGCAATCGCGCGGGCGATCGCAACCCGCTGGCGTTGACCTCCCGACAGTTCGAGTGGGCGCCTGGTCCTGAAGCTCGGCGACAGGCCCACAAGATCAAGCAGCTCGCTGACCTCGGATTGTCGACTGGTTCTGTCGAGGGGATCTCCCCGGCGTCTTGCCAAGGCATCATCAATGACGCGCTCGATGGTCCAGCGCGGATCGAATGAACTTAGAGGGTCCTGGTAGATTACTGAGATATCCGATCGCCGGTGGCGGCGCTCTTTCTCCGTCGCTGCAGTCCACGGCGCGCCTTGAAGCGTCACCTCTCCTTCATCAGGCATTTCGAGCGCGAGCGCCATGCGTGCGACAGTCGTCTTCCCAGACCCTGACTCTCCGACTATACCGAGCGTCTCGCCATGGCCGAGGCTGAACGAGACATCATTGACAACGGTACGTAGCTTGCCATCTGGTCCACGAAAGCGCTTGACGACCCGTTCCGCCTCAAGCAGCGGCCTACTACGCTGTGCGATATCCGATTGGGTCAGCTCTCTGACCTCTTCGCCTTCAGCCGAGATGAAGCGCGGCGCCTTAGAGGACGAAAGACGGCTCCCGCGCGACCGGACGGATGGGATCGCCTTCAGAAGGCCTCGGGTATAATCATGTCTCGGATCACCAAAAATCTGTTCTGCCGAGCCATGCTCGACGATTTCGCCGTGTCGCATCACGATGACTTCGTCGGCCATCTGCGACACGACGGCAAGATTGTGGCTGATGAGGATCATGGCCTTCCCCCGTTCACGGGTTTCGCTGAGCAGATCCAGGATCTGCGCCTGGATCGTGACGTCCAGCGCGGTCGTGGGCTCATCTGCGATCAAAAGAGCTGGATCAAGAGCGATTGCCGTCGCAATCAAGGCTCTTTGCCGCTGCCCCCCGGACAGCTCATGTGGAAGCTGCCGCGCCTTGACCGCCGGCTCGGGCACGCCCACGAGCTTCAGAAGGTCAACCACCCGTTCCGTCAAGTCTGCGCGTGTCCTGATTGCACGGTGAACAAGCAGTGTTTCACCGATCTCCTTGCCAACCGGTCTTAGCGGATCGAGCGACACCAGCGCGTCCTGTAACACGAAGCCGATGTGCTTGCCGCGCAAAGCTCTCCATTCTTCGTCCCCCAGGCGATCGATATTCTTTCCCTGAAAAGTCAGGAGGTCAGCTTGGACATGAGAACGCGCCCCGGTAAGACCAACCAACGTCCGAGCCGTAACGCTCTTGCCTGACCCCGATTCACCGACGATCGCGACGCACCGGCCTTCCTCAACCGTCAAGGAGACTCCCTTTACCACAGCTCGCCGCGAATGCGCCGGCCCGAAGGAAACGTTGAGGTTTTGTACCGTGAGCAACGGGGAGCTCACCGGGGGCAGTGTGGCATCTTGCCTGAAAGAGGCTGCGGGATAGGTCACGTTCATGGAAGCTCGATCCTTCTTTCCAGGCGTTGCTGCACGTACTGGCCGAGAACCGTCACTGAGAGCGCGAAGGCAGCGATGGCAATCCCGGGCATGACCTCGAGCCACCATGCATAGATCACGTAGTTGCGCCCAGCATTGAGCAATGCGCCCCATTCTGATGACGGGGGCGCTACTCCTAAGCCGAGAAACGAAAGGCCGGATGCCCAAATGATGGCTTGCCCGATACCCAGCGTGAACATTGTCGCAAGTGGGCTGATTGCGTTGGGCAAGATATGCTTGAACAGGATATCCTTGGGCAAATGGCCCAACGCCTTTGCCGCCTCAACATATCCGGTCGCTTTGACCCTCAGAACCTGCACCCTCACCATGCGTGCATATCCTGGCGATGTTCCAATGCCGACGGCGATAATCAGCGTCGAGACCGAGGTGCCCAACAACGAAACGAAGAGAAGCGCAAGGAACAGAGTGGGGAGAGCGAATAAGGCGTCGAACAGCCGGCTGAGCACATTATCGATCCAGCCCCCAGACAGGCCCGCCGTCACGCCGAGTATGAGCGCGATGGCGAGGCTCAGCGCAGTCGCACCCAGCCCAATTGAGAGAGACTGACCTGTCCCCGCCACGATACGGGAATAGAGATCCCGTCCGGACTGGTCTGTCCCCAGCCAGTGCGCCCTTGAGGGGGCCTTGAGAGGTGACATCAAGCCTAGCGCCAACGGGTCATGCGTCTGAAGCAGTTTCGGCGCCATCCCTGCGACGAGGAAGAAGGCGGTGAAGAAAGCCGCGACATAGACCGGAATCGGAAACCTACGGGCGCCCGTCAGCACTCTTGCAATTATGAACGCTTTTGCATGTCCGGCGGAGCTAGTGGCGAAACTCATGCCTCTTTCATCCTGGGATCGATGAGCCGCACCGTGAGATCCACGAACAAGCTGGTAGCGACAAACAGCGCAGCTGAAACCAGAATCACCCCTGAGACGACCGGGATATCGCGTGTGGACGTGGCCGTGACAAGGACGCCGCCCAGCCCCTGGCGGCCGAAAACCGCTTCGATCAATACCGCGCCGGACAGCAGCTTGCCTATGATCCAGCCAGAAAGGGTAATCCCGGGCAAGGCAGCATGGCGCAGAGCGTGGCGCAGGCGGACACTGAAATCTCCTGTGCCGCGCATTCTTGATGAAGTGATGAAAGGCTGATCAAGAACCCGCGTGAATTCACTCAGGACCGCTTGACCAAGGAAACCGTAGATTTCCAGGGCCAGTGCCATCGTCGGCAGAACGAGGCCCATGAGCGTGTTGCCGCCGACGACAGGAAACAAGCGAAGCTGGATCGCGAAAACGACCAGCAGGATTGTCCCCAGCCAATAGGGCGGGAGTGTTGCGAGGAAGGCTTGAAAGCCGCCTAGCGCCTTGGACCATATGTTGTCACGCCCGGCGAAAAGAACTGTAGTCGTGATGGTGATGATCCAAGCAGTCAACATCGCGGCAAAGGCGAGTGCAATCGTCGGTCCGATCTGGCGCGCAATCAGGTCCGTGACAGGTTGATATTGAACGTAAGACTGCCCAAGATCTCCGTGCATCACATCCCTTATATACTTTCCGTATTGCACGATGACGGGTTGATTGAAGCCATATCTGGCGTTGATGGCGAGCAGCTGGTCCCGAGGAATCTCTCCCACGTTTCCAGTATTTGCGTTGAAGATGATCTGGGCGCGTTCTCCGGGCATCAGAAACTGCACAAAGAAGGTGAATGTCGCGGCGGCCCAGACCACAATCAGGCCGGACAAGAGCCGCCGCGCCAGCCAAAAGCTTCGATTGCCTATCGTCTTCACCGCATTCATTTCTTGCCGGTGAAATATGCGTCCGAGAAAACGGGCTCGCCCACCGACCCGCTGTCGAGCCAGATGTCCTTCACATTATCGGCCAAAGCGAGGGTGACATCCAAAATCGTGTAACTCACGGACGGCGCGTTCTCGACGATCCGCCGTTCGGCCTGCTGATAAAGCGCGATGCGCTGCGCCTTGTCAGCGGCCTGTTCGGCCTTCTGGATGATGTCCCACAGCGGCACATCCTGATAGCGGGATGGATTGAAGGGATTGCGTACACCATTCAGGTCCGGCTTGTACGAAATCCGATAGATCTCGGCGCCGGGCGCAACCCAATACAGGGGAACGATCTCATAGTCATTTGGACCAAAATTCTTTCCCGCCCAGAAATCAGCCTGGTTGGTGGGCTGGAGGCGCACGTCGAACCCTGCAGCCTTTGCTTGCTGCTGGATGATCTGCAGGACCTGATCGCCATCCGGAGGCGAAAAGGCGTTGGTGTAGGTGATGCGTATGATCAGCGGCTTGCCGTTCTTAGCTCGGATGCCGTTTGCATCGCGCTCCGTCCAGCCGGCCTCATCGAGCAGCTTGTTCGCCTTCTCGATGTCATAGGAATAGGATTTTGAGAGGTCGCTGACATATTCCGGGGAACTTTGGCTCAAAGCGAAATTGCCCTCATAGGGCAGCGAGCCGAGAAAGGCCGCTTGCACGGCAGCACGCCGGTCGGAGGAATAAGCAAAAGCCTGCCTGACACGTACGTCGTCGAACGGCGGTCTCTCCGAGTACAACGCAAGCCGAAGCGGCGTTCCACCCGTCAGGTGACGCACGATCTTGAAGTGGGAATTAGCGTCCTGCCAGTTGACGGCCGGGATATGATAGACGACGTCGGATTCGCCGGTCAGAAGCGAGCCATAGCGTATCGTGGGGTCAGCGAGAAAACGCCACTCGATGCCCTCGACATAGGCTGGGCCTTGATGCTTGGCGGTGGCCGGCGCCGAATTATAGTTGGGGTTTCGACGAAATATGACGTTCTTGCCGCGATTCCATTTCTCCACGATGAACGGACCTGATCCCACCGGGCTTTCGCAGTTCACAGCCTTGCCGCTCTTCAGCGCTCTCGGCGACAGGATACCTTGCGATGACTGCGCAAAGACATTCAGCAGCGGCTCGAATGGCGTCTTCAAGGTGATCTTGAGCGTCAGCGGCCCGGTCACCGCCGCGGATTCGAAGACGCCCTTGAGATAAGGGCCGGCTGTGGGGTTCTCCAGCTCCGGATTGTCGCTCAGCCATCCATTGATGTTATCGACGACCGCCTGGGCGTCCAGAGTAGTCCCGTCCGTGAATTTGACGTCGGGCTTGATCTGGAAGGTGTAGGTTTTTCGGTCATCCGAAACGCTCCAGGCGGTCGCAAGCCAAGGCAGGATCCTTCCGTCTTCAGCCCTGGCGACCAGATTGTCGCTGAATTGACGCTGCAGGTACCATTGCTGCACCCAGCCACCATAGAGGCACGGCGGTTCCTGGAAGTGACCGTACCGGATGATCCCGCCCGATTGTGGCTTGCCAGCAGAAGCATCTTCCGCCTTCACGGCATCCGCTATGGTAAGGCCAGACATCGCGACGGCGATGATTGCGGCGTGAGACTTCAGACGACACTTCAGATCTTTGAGAAGAAACGCCGAACGAACGGCAGCCGGCTTAGACATGATAAGCTCCGAATGTGAAGGGAGAAGAACTCAGGCGGCGGAGACCTGCTCGGTGCGCTCGCCCGGCAGAGGAATGCCAAGATGCTCGCGCAGCGTTTCGCCGCGATAGTCCGAACGGAACAGGCCGCGCCGCTGCAGAATGGGAACAACATGATCGACGAACGCAGGCGTGCCGTCGGACAGAACATCCGGTATGACGTTGAACCCGTCCACCGCGCCAGAGCGGAACCACTCTTCGAAGGAAGCGGCAATCTGCTCCGGCGATCCGACCAGCACCCGGTGACCGTAAGCAGGCGCCTCGACGATGATCTGGCGGACGGTTTTGCCGGAGCGCACGAGCGCTTCCACAGTGCGATACTGGCCGATGGAAAAAGCCGCGTCCGCATGTCGCGGCAGTAAGTTGGGGTCGATTGGTTCGTCGATCTTCAGCCTTTCGGCAGGAATACCGAAACGACCGGACAGCGCATCAAGGGCAACGTCAAAGTTGATAAGGTCGTCAAGCTCTGCCTTGCGCTTGATGGCTTCCTCTTCCGTTCCGCCAACGAACGTGACGACGCCCGGCAGGACAAGGGGCGCCCTTCGTCCATGTTGAGAAGCAAACGACCTGAGGCGATCGGCCTCGCGCAAGGCGATTTCCAAATTGCCTGTCGATGAGAACACGGCATCGGCGCTTCGCGCCGCAAACTGAAGCCCTTGATCCGATCCGCCGGCTTGGAAAATAACCGGCCGCCCCTGTCTTGAGCCCGGATGTGTCAGGGGCCCACTGATGTCGAAGAACTCGCCGGCATGCCTCGTCGTCCGCAGCCTGCTCGGATCACCAAACCGCCCGGACGCTTGGTCCAGAATAAGGGCGCCTTCTCCCCAGCTATGCCAAAGGGTTCGCACGGCCTCCACGAATTCTTCAGCGCGGCGATAACGGTCATCACGGGATTGCTCGTGGCCGCCGAAGCTCCTCGTCGTATAGACATTGGATGTCGTAACTGCGTTCCAGGCCGCGCGGCCGCCACTGACAACGTCAAGCGACTGGAATCGGCGCGCGAGGTTATAAGGCTCGTTGTACGTGGTGGATGCCGAGCCGATCAGACCGACAAATCTTGTTTCTCGTGCGATGCTAGCAAGCGTAATCGTCGGCTCGATGCCATTGAGGGGCGGGCTTTTGTCGATTGCCGGATTGAGCGCTGGCGTGTCGGCGAGGAAAACCGCGTCGAGCTTTCCACGCTCGGCGAGCTTTGCGGCTCGCACGTAATGCTCAATATCGTAGAATGCTCCAGGAGGATTTCCGGGCCACCGCCACGCTGCTGCATGACCCCCAGCGCCATGCAGGTTCAGGCCAAGGTGAAGCTCACGTTCAAGCGGCGACGTCATACGATATATCCGCCACGGGTAATGGTAAGCCGGAAGCTCAAAAACGTCATCGCACTCTTCTCAATCTTCGGTAGCCATGAGCGCGTCATGGCGCTTCAACATTGTTGAGGAGCCGACCAGCGTCAACCACGCAGGAAAAATAAGAATGCCTGTTTCGCTTCGTGCCGCCGGATAATTGATTTTTGTTGGGGATGCATCACCGCGCGGAACGATAAACTCCGTAACTGAGAAGTCCCATCTTTCTGGTTTGCAGTCGCATAGGTGGAGCGACGCAGCCCAACCTGTGCCCCGCGCAAAACGATTGTACCTCAGGCGCATGCCTCCCGGAACTGAAGGGCGCGATCGTGTCGCAATCAAGCTTACGCGTTTTGATGTTCAGGACGGAAGCCGCTCAGAATTGCTGCTCGCCCTGGCCTGGCAAGATGATGGCGCCTCGGGCTGTGAAGTTTCTAGGTCGCCAAAAAACCGAGCCATCATCGGGGCAAAGAGTTGCAAGAGATCACCGATCGGCTGTCCGTATCGATCGGCTCTGCTCGTTAACGTTTTGGGCGTGCGCCGGGGCGCATCGCCTTGAGAGAAGTGGCACCCGCAGGAGCGTGAGCATAGCGACGCTTACGCGGGACCAAGTGGAGCGACGAGACCGGTTGATAGGGCCCCAAGTGGCGATGGCTTGGGTCTTGATCCGGTCGCACTCCTTCTTCCAAAAGAGGTCGCCGGCCCGCTGCGCCATGCGAACAAAGTGTGCTGTCGGCTCGCCTTCCATCAACCCATTGCGAAAGAACTGGCAGCCCCTATGGCGAAGTTGCCTGCTTGCATATTGCTGTACAATCGGCCGGTTCCATCGTCGGAGCCATCGTATCGACTGTAATACTGCTAAAACATAATCTGGTGATTGGGCTTTCTGAATGTCCGATCCGTCGAAATAGCCTTTTGGAAAAAATATAAAATCGGTAGCGAGAGATCTGAAGACTTCCCAGCCCTCTTCGAATGCCTTTGAAGCCTAATCAGTTCTGGTCGTTTTCCGGGGGGCATGGAAGGGACGCAATGAGCGGGTTAGGTTTTCAAAAGGCAGCTTGGAACGTAACTGGGGTCTTGGTACTCGAACAATTGGATCCTTCCGACCGAAGTAAGTTGCTGGCCGAGAAAGACCGAAAGTGCGAACGGCCCATAGAAGAACAGCCTGGTCGTGCGGAGCTGACGGACCTTCAGCAGCTTGCCAAGCTCTTCCCGGACGGCCATTGCCATAGCGACGGCGTCGCCATCGCCGCCGATGGACTGCGCTCCCTGGCTCGGCGGTGCCATGAATACGAACGCATTAGGCGCCTGACCGGTGGACTCAACGTACCGCATGACATCCGTGCGGCCATCGCCACGAATGTTCAAGCCAAGAACGAGATCGGCACCACTTGGGTCGGCCTCGGTGATTTCCGTCTGCAGGACGTAACCGGGCGTCGGCGTCGCGTCCGAGCGCCAAAAATCCTTTGCGGGCGGCTGCGGGATTTCGAACGCCCAGCTGCCCACCGCCGGGAAGGTTGCGCCGAGAGCGATGCCGGTTGAGAGGGCACATTTTCCGCGGAACCGTATGGTACGCACGGCGCCCGCTGCCATAATCTGTTTCCTCAAGGCATCGAGTTGCGGGACAAGTTCATTTGTCCAGGCATTGGGCGAAGGCACTTTGCGCGACCCGCGGTCAAAGAGAGGCGTCCAATCCAACTCGTAGTCCGCTGGCGGTGTGAATGCTTCCTTCGTCCAGTTGTGAACCCAGAGCGTAACGCTGGCTTCTGCGGACAAGTCAGTGAGAACCGCAGAACGCAACAAAGTCTCGAGCGACGACTTGTCCAGGACGACGCCTTTGCTGGCGCCAATCTTGCGCAGCAAAGCATCGTAAGCGGGCAGAACCATCGCTCGAATCTTACTTGCGAATTCAGGGTGGTCGAGGATCCTGCCGATGAAGTGATCAAGCGCCTTCTCATCGTGCGCCAGATAGCCATAGCCGACGTCGATGTAAACTTTCGCGTGGATGAAGGCGATGTCCTCGTCGCTCAGACCCACGTTCCGCATGCGCTCGTCGACGCCGTGCTGAGTCTGCGCGAGTGCCGAAGGCTCGTCGTCATAGAAAGGCTTGGCGTTCCGGAGGCGAGAAAGTCCCGTTTCAACAGGCCGCATCTGCGGCGAAAGACTTGGGCACGCCAGCCGGAATTCCTGATAGACGCCTGGCATATCCGCCTCAAAACCACGAAACGTCGCGATGACCTCCTTGAATTCGGCGGGCGCGACGTCGTGGTCCTTGGTCTGAATGTGCTTTCGGCGCGACTTTCCGTTTTCAAGATAACGGATGTCGATGTCGCCCGTACCTTCCGTGAAGAGCTGGTGAAAGGTGCCATCCTGTAGCCACATCGGCAGGTGGCACACCGTATAGCGGGTCTGGAAATCAAAGCCCTTACCAGCATTAATCCCGCCCATCGCCTCGGGCGAGAGGAGCGATCCCTTATCATCCGGCGATCCAGAGGTGGTTTTGCCCATTCGCCACTCCGCCTATTACTTGTCGCCGCGCAATCTCGATACCATCGCATCAGCCATTATTAACTCCGAGCCGATTGTGGTCATGCAATCTCACGAGATCGGGAACTTAGGACCAAACAATGCTCGCCAAGCCTTTAGCGAGTCGCCCTGGCGTCCTTTGCGACTCAGATCAATAGCAAATGCAGCATCCCGTTCGGCTGCACGCAGGAGCGTACGTGCGCGCTCCTTTCGGGCCTGGTCCATGCCGTCGCTAATCGGCGGCCCCAGCCCTGCCGGATCCGGCCATGTGTCGAAGATGCGGTCGGCGAGCGTCGCGAAGAAGCCTTGAATCTCGCGGTCGAAGCTCCCACCGAAACCGCCGTGAAGCACTTCGAGGGCCATCACCTCGATCAAGAAAGACGGCTTAACCGGCTTCTCCCCGTGCTTGGGGTTGTTGTTCCAATATTTTACCATGCGAACGAGGCCCTTCCACTCGCTGGAATAGGCTTGATGAGCCGCTGTGGCTTTTTCAGCATGGGTCTTTGGGTTGGTCTTGATCCACCTGCCGAGATCGTTATCCGGAATCTCGTAATCGCCACCGGCCTCAAAGGCGGGCACGGCGTCCACGCTCATAATCCGGTAGTCGGTGTTGTCCTCCGCGTCAACATGCACACCGAAGTCGACATTGATCGAACGGCCTTGCTTCTTTGCGGCTTTATCCCCGTATTTCTTGACAAGCGCGTCGTGGAAGTCGGCGAGCACGACTGAAGGCGACTTGGAACGATAGTCGTGCTTATTCGGGTTAAGCACAAAGAAAATGTCGACGTCCTTGAGCGGCTTAGTCTTGGTCCAGCGCGCGTAGGAACCCGTTAGGAAGTCGCTGCTGATGGAAAACTTCGTGTCCAGGTAGTTGCGGACTTCCTTTTCACGAGAGGACGCATTGTCCTGTTCGCGCTGGTTCAGCTCCAGCTTGCTCTTGAACTTGCGAAACGCTTCGTTGGTCGTGAGCATCAGGCCCTCCTCAAATACGACGTGCTGCCGCTAAGGCCGCTATGCTCGACGGTCGTCCCCACACTTTGGCGAATCATACCTTCGGTAGACCGCACGGTCCCCTTGCCCCAGCCGGCGATGTCGTGCCGGCCCGGCTTGTTTTGTAGCCATAGCTCGTACTTCGCTTCGCTCGGAGCCAGCCCAGCTTTGCGAATTGCGTATTTGAGTGCTTCCGTGTCAGTCCAGAAGCTCCCATCGCCGCCGGTCCAGCTATAGGAAATCTCGATCTTCCATTGGAACAGGAGTTGGCCATTCTTGGGGTTATAGATGTCAAGCATCACGCTTTGAAGATCACCCGACTGGAGCCAGCCATTGACCCCGCGCATATACAAGTCCCAGTCCTCAACAAAGGCGGCCGGATCGAGCCCGCTAAGGCGAATGATGTCTTTGAGGCTTTTCAGGATATTTTCGGCCACATAAGTGACCGAGTGCGTGTAGGAGTAAACGGATACGGCGACTGCGGTCATGATTCGAGCAATCCCTTGAGGTCAGGCACAAGCGAGACCTGTGCGGTCACCGCCGCCGGCTCGTCTTGGTCAGCGGCTACGCTGGCGTTGAGTTCACGCGCGGTGATACGCGAGCTATGCTTTTTGAGCGCGCGCTGCACCCAGTCGAGTTCGTCGGGATCGCACGGCAAGGAAACCGCCCAATCGCCCTTCAGGGCATCGTAGCCGAGCGCGGCTTCGTTCGCGTCCGAACCATCCACGGCATCATCATCGAAAAGGCAGTAAACGCGTGTGCGTGGCCCGTCGCAGGTCGCGACGATCGCGTGATCTTTCGGCGACCGATCCGAGATGATACTGGCAGCGATGCCCACAACATCCAGCAATTCCTTGCGTGCGGGGTGCGTGGCGCCAGGCGCCAACAGGTCGACGACCGCATGCCAGGTTTTGGTAGAATCGCGCGCCGGTGTGCTGACAAAGGTGCGGCGGGAAACGGTACTCATGGGTCAGCACTCCGCGGCCGCGCGGCTCGCCTTCGCGGCTTTGGCAGCCGCGAGGATTTGCGCGAGCGTCAGGTTCCCGGGCGCGGTAGCCGTTTCAAGGTTCGTGGCAATGGCGCTACCCACCATCTTGCGGATCGCCCGGCCATCCAGGCCGACGCATGCCGCTGCGCAGTCCGCAAATCCCGGCGCGTTCACCAGCTTGCCGATCGCGGGGTAAAAGGCGCCGAGGCCGATGAGGCAATCCTTCAGGATGTCGGCAGAGGCTTCCTTGTTTGGCAGCGGGATTTCGAGGATCAAGTCGCAGCGGGAGGTAAACGCGCTATCTACCGCACGCGGGAAGTTGCTCGTTGCGACAAACAGGAGGTTCGGATAGCGCTCGGCAAGCGCATCGAGTTGAACTAGCACCGCATCGGTGGCACGGTGCACGTCAACGGGGTTGGCATCCATGCTCAACTTGGCGCGATCGGCGGCCAGGGTCTCGACTTCATCCAGGAGCACAACAACAGGCCCGCCGGCAGCAGCTTCGGCGATGGCTTGCGCGAACAACTCGGTCACGGCCCGCTGGCTCTTCCCCAGCGATGAGCTCGCGAGCTGGTGCGGCTCGACCTCCATCAGCCGGAATTTGTCGTTGGGGAACGCTTTGGCCACCCGATGCGCAAGGCCGCGCGCCAGCGAGGTCTTGCCCGTGCCGGGCGGCCCCACCAACAGAATCACCCCATGCAGCGGGAGCACGTTGCGGCTGACTTTGCTCCGCATCGAGAAATTCAGGACGGCCTGAGCCAACAGCTTCTGCTTGACCGCCGGATCAAGGATGATCGAGGTCCAAAGCGCGCCGAGGCCGTCGTCTGGGAGAGGAAGTATGCGCTGGATACCCTTGGGCAGCTCGATTTCAGCGGCGAGAATTTTCAACTGGGCCGTCACATTTGCCTCCGGTTGCGGTTGCGGGTTCTCGCAAGCGAGAGGGCCCAGTTGGGAGTCGCCAACCCGTCGAGGGTCAGCCCAAGGCTCGTATTGACGCATAATTCGAACAACCCGCTCCCAACAAATCTGCTGGGAACCATAAATCGCGAGTTCTCGATTCGCAAGGCTTGCCAACAGATTTGCTGGCATGTATTCTCCGTGCAGTGTGCACCGAACCGTGGGAGCGCATAAAATGCCCGCCAGTTCAGTCACTTAGATGCCATCGACGTACAGATTCAATCCCGGCTTCCAATCGGACGACGAGTCCGTTCAGAACTTCATTGTACGCAAGGCAGACCTCGCTCAAGTCCTCGGGCCGCTTCGGGAAGGCGCGACAATCCCGCCTCGCGTGTTGATCGTGGCGCCGCGCGGCGCCGGCAAAACCACCCTGTGCCGCCGCGTGTTGGCAGAAGTAAATCGCGATCCGGCTCTTCGCGCGCGCTGGCATCCAGTCTTCTTTGGCGAAGAGAGCTACGCCATTACAACACCGGGTGAGTTCTTTCTCGAATGCCTTTTTCACCTTCAGGATCGATCGGATGATCGGACCATAAAGGATGCCTACGAGCAGGCTCTGTCTCCCCAAAGCGAGAAGGATCTGATCGATATTGCACTAAAGACATTGCGTGCTTTTTCTAAGCGCGTTGGAAAGCGCCTTTTGATCATCGTCGAAAACTTCCAAACTATCCTTGATGATCAAATTGGCTCCGGCGCGAAAGATTTGCTGAAACGTCTCTCCGACGCAGATTGTTTTGGTGTTCTCGCAACTTCGGTTTCCCAACTTGTTACGGAAGAAAACGTCGCCCTACCGAGAGATTTCCTGCGACTGGATTTGAAGCCTCTCTCGCGCGAAGAGTGCCGCGCGCTTTGGAATGCACTTACTCGGCAAGACATAAAAACAGAGCGCATTCGCCCGCTGGAAATCCTAACTGGCGGCAGCCCGCGCCTGCTTCACATTCTTGCGGAATTTATGCGATCGCCTTCGCTTCATAATTTGATGGAGAACTTAAATTTCCTTATCGACCAGAATACCGAATATTTCAAAAGCCAGCTTGATAGCCTCCCTCCAACCGAGCGAAAGATTTTTGCGGCGCTATTAGAAGCGTGGGACCCAGCCACTGCAAAACAAGTTTCTGATGCCGC
Source organism: Bradyrhizobium sacchari (assembly GCF_002068095.1). Classification (GTDB taxonomy): domain Bacteria; phylum Pseudomonadota; class Alphaproteobacteria; order Rhizobiales; family Xanthobacteraceae; genus Bradyrhizobium; species Bradyrhizobium sacchari. Next base: position 303,486 of record NZ_LWIG01000007.1, read on the forward strand.
TCGCGTGACGACGAATACGGCATCGGCGATGCTCTCACGTCTGACAGAGCGTGGCGCCGTCATTAAGAGCCCTGGATACGGCAAAACGGCGCTCTATTCAGCCTCCGAGCGTCTCTTCAACATCTATTACCTCATGCGGCGTCGAAGCCACCCCTCCAGCCGCGTGCGTGCGCTCGTGTCATTTATGACGGATTACTACGATCGAGATGAGCTCATCGACACGGCCACTACCCTCGCCCGCGAAGCTTGTTCGGTTGGTCCTGACAGCCGAATGGACTACCACGCTTTTTATGATGCCATCCTTGCACGCGCACCGGTTTTAGTCCGCACGAGTATTCTAGAGCGAACGCCTCCCGACTTTCTAACTTCTTTTACGGCACATCAAAAAGCGACGGCGGAAAGCGCCCGGGCGAATGCAGCGTTGCCCGCAACTGAATCCAGGGGCGTCGACAACGCCCTGCAGGCACTCTTAGGCAGAGCTCAACAATTCACGGATGACGGCGACCTTGAGAGGGCAATTGAGCTTTACTCCGAAGCCACTCAACTCCGTCCAGAGGCTGTTGCGCCCTGGATGAAGCTTGCTGTTCTCTACATAAGCGAAGATCGAGCAGAGGAAGCGATTAAAGCATCTCAGGAGGTCATCCGGCTGCGCCCCAAGAATCCGTGGGGGCCCACGATCAAAGGCATGGCTCACGTTATCGCCGGCGAGACGGATTTGGCTGAAGCTTCTTTTGCGATGGCTCTCGATATTGAACCTGAGTATGGCATGGCCATTGCGGAGCTCGCCGCAATTAAAGAAAAAAAGGGCCAGCGCCAATTAGCGCTTCAACTTTATGAAAAGGCCGCCACGCTCGATGCGCTGACAGACACTACTCGCGCCGGTTATGCACGTGTCTTGCAGGAGGAGAATCGCGCCAGGGAAGCCGAAGAATTATTGCGCGCGGCTATCGACGAGGACGAGGAATTCGTAAGCCGACGGGCGCTCGTCGAACTGCTGAGCGATAGTGGCCGGCAGCAGGAAGGTTTCGACGTGCTTCGTCGCGTCGCCATGCGGTCGCAGGATTGGCGCCATTGGGCTGATCTCGGTTCCTTCCTCCTTGCGCGGGATAGCCGCGACGAGGATGCTGCCGAGGCGCTCGCGAAATCCATCGCGTTCGGTGCAGAAGATCCTATGGTCTTCGTTAGTTACGCTCGTGCACTGCAGCGGAGCGGCGAACCGCCCGGACGCATCATTGAGGTAGCCAAGGACCTTGTGGAGCGGCTCCACGACGATCGCGATGCGTGGACAAGTGCGGGCTTTCTTGCAAGCGCGGCTGGTGACAAGACGCTCGCGGAAGCCTACGCGCGTAAGGCAATCAATATTGTTGACGATGCTCACGGCTGGCTCACATTAGCCGTACTCCTCCAGGAACAGCCCAAGCGTTCCTCTGAAGCCGAAGAGGCCTTCCGCAGGGCCGTCGTGCTTGCTCAAAAAGATCGCTTCTGTTCGCCCGTACGTCTCCTTGCCGAATTTCTCGTCCACCGGGGCGAAGAAACTGCTGCCCAAGAGGAAATTTCGAAGTGGTTTGCTGGCGATACACGCTGCTACTGCTGTTCCGTGCTTGAGGGCGACATCGCGGCACGAAGTGGCAACTCGGACAGCGCGAGACGCGCCTATCGAAGCGCACTCGAACAGCGAGAGGATGGGATTCACGCGCTTACCGGTCTGTCGCGCTTCGTAGATCGGGAAGAGGGTGAAGACCTTATCGCTCGCGCGATGGCATCTGATCCGTCCGATCACCGTTGCTTGCTAGCGCGCGCGCGCCTACGGCAGGATGACCTAGAGAGTCAGATTGAAGACGCGTCGGAAGCAATACGTTTGTCATCGTCCTACGCAGAGGCTCACCTTTTTCTAGCCCGGACATTGCTCAGCCATAACGAGGCAAATCGAGCCCAGATGCACTTGGAACTTGCTTTGAAAGAGCTGCCTAAGCAGCGCGAGCTTACCCCCATGTTCGTAGACGCGGCCATGGCTGTGGCCGAGGCTGGTCACGGGGATCGCGTAAGAAGCATTCTTGAGAATGACGAGTTTGGGTCAACCATGGAACCTTTGATTGTCGCGTTGCGGATCAGGCGCGGTGATACTCCCATTGTGGCCAAGGAAGTGATGGAAGTCGCCATGGACATCGCGAACAATGCGCCAGCATCGAAACGTATAGCGGCCAAGCTCAATCCCAATTGAAACTCGTGACTGAGCACACAGCCGTGCCCAAAGCAATTCTATCGGGCACGCGCCGTTCGGGCGTCGAATTCGTGAAAACAGTTCCGACGACGTTCGATCGCCCGACTGTCACTGCTCCCTTGTGCGCAGAGGATCGCCGTACACGCTCATGGCCATGCAATCACGAAGCTCCGAGCTGAACGCGTCCCGGACGCGAGCATTGGCATCGAACGCAGCATCGATCACCGGCACACCCGCGTCCCAGGCCTTGAGGAAGGTTGGGAGCCAGTAGGACGGGATTCGGGAATCGATCGGCCACGGTGAGGCGATGACGGTCGTGCACCCATTGCCGAGGGCTTGCCGCGCGAGACCTAGCGTCGTGTTGGCCATCGGATGCGGATCGAGCCTGCCACCGCTGCATATGAATAGAACGGCAACACCGACGTTTTTCAACGCGGAGCCAAGGTCTGCCCCCGCCATCCTTAGCTCGGCATCGTCTCGGACCACTTGAAAATACCGGTTGCCGGGCACCAATCCGCCGTGGGCGGTGACAATGACCAATTCGGCTCCTTCAAGATTGGACGGCACGACCGAGGCCGTGTCGAGGCTTACGCCATGAGCGGCGAGCGGCTCGGACACACGATCCACGACGGTCTGAAGTGTCTGTCCACCTTCATCAGAAGCCTCCTTCGGAATCCACGCAATCGCCCGCCGATCGGTCGATTTACGATGTCTCGCCGCACTCAGCCAGGGAAGCGAGGGAGCTGCGGCTAGCTTGCACGTTTGGCCCGCAAACCCGCCCCCGAGACGTATGAGGTTTGGCGGCCAATGCTGAATGTTCGCGGCCGTCACCAGGATCGCTCGCGGGGGTAGCGCTTCGACACCGAGGCCTTCGGTGCTGGTGTGAAACAGGTTGAGCGCATCTTCGTCAACGCCATACCGAAAAGGAAACTCCCTCGACCAGCGCCTGAGGCGCTCCTCCGAGAACACCTCAGCGCTTTCCTTCAAAGTTGGACCGAGCTTTCCGTTCTCGGCGACACAGCGAACGAGGTGTCCTTCGGCATCGACCCCCATCAATACGACAGGCAGTTGCATCGATCGCGACAATTCGACGGCACGTTCGCCGGAGGACTCGATGGTCGGAGGTATCCAGCCCTGATCGGGCGCCACGCCAAGCGATGGGATCGCGTGGTCCGCCAGGATGTCGATGGCGAAAGCGGCAATATCTAAATTCGTTTGCGCTTCCGCGCTACCGAGCAACCGCCGCGCGAGCACGGAGATTTGCCGGACATCGTAGCCGACGTCGTTCGCATCTCTCGCTTGTTCTATCTGCTTCAGGACTTCGAGGACCTGTGCCGTGGTTGGGTGTGGCAGCCGGCTGGCCGCGATGATCCCTCGCAGAGGCGCATGTGCTTCGTCGAGAAGACGTTCGAAGGCTTCGATCGCCGCGGGAGGCGGCGTGACGCCCGCAAGTTCGGCTGCCCGGAGAGCTTCCGCCATGCTCGCGGCGGCAGGAGCAGGCTCATCTCCCTGCGTCAGTACCGTGCGGGCGTTCTGGATAAAGTCGGGGATCAGCGCTTCCAGCCGTTCGCGCGCGTCCGCGGGATCCTGGCGGGCCTGGATAAACCGGGCCTGCAATTCAAGTGTCTGAATCCGGTGAACGTATTGATCACGTGCACCGAAGCTTTGAAGAGCCTTCCGCGCCGCATCAAGAAATGACAGTCCGGCATCAATCATGCGAAGATCGCGCATGAGCCGATAGAGCAACACGCTTTCGTAGAAGACCTGATCCGGCAGAGCGCTGTTGTCCGCTGCGAGGCAGCAAAGGGCGCCGACCATGCCGTCGATTGTATTGCCGGTCCGCTGGTAGACGTCGCCATAACAGAGCCAGGCGAGACGCGAACGCGCTTTAGACTCGCCTGCGACCTGAAGCGCATGTTCCGCGTAATCCCGGGCCGCCTGGAAACGGCTCGCCAAGGCCAATCGTACCGCCAGCACGCGCACCAGCGACAAATCCGCATCCGGCACTGAACCATGTCGAGCGACTGCCATGCCTATCGCAAGGATGTTTCTGACGTTCTCGATATCGGCGGGCGTGTCGAGCGGTTCGTAATGCTCCAACAGCTTCCGTATGCCAGCGACGAGCTTGTCCGCGTCTTGCGTCAAAAGCTCCTTGGGGATGTCGATCCGGCCGACAAACACGGGGCTCGCGGACTGAAGCCAAGGCAAAGCCACCCGCAAAAAGGCAGCGATGTCGTCCGCAGGCGGCGCCGTCGTCCATGCATCGAGCGCTTCGATCTCGCGCAGGGCAAGGGGCGCGCTGGCGAGCTTCAAGGCCGTATCGACCAGGAGAGCTATCCCGAACAATCCCATCGACTCGGCTGATAGCGCATCGACCAGACGCACACGCACCCGGGCGTCAGCAGGATGGCTTGTGAGGTATCGAAGGCCAAGCAAGACAGCCGCTTGCAAAAGCTGAGGCTCGATGTCGGCTGCCTTGTCACCTCCAAGAACAGCTCCCTCCAGTGCCTTGAGCATGGCAGTGACCATGCTCGCCGTCACATCGGTCTCCGCATCCTCCGTTATGACCGAAAGCGCCTCAGCATAGCGTTGCGCGCGAATGGCCTCCCTCGCAATGAATACCCTGGCACGGACCGTCTGCCGCGGATGAGCAGCGATCACCGCTCTTGTCAGGACCTGATAGTCCAATTCGGAAGAGGCGAGGCCTGCGGCCAACGTTTCGTAGAAGCCCGCCATCCGGCGGTCGTCCTCAACTGGCGAAGTTACCAGGAGCCGGGCCAGCTGAATGAATTCGCCGGCCTCGAGCATCGCGTCGCCACGATGGTGCATGAGCGCCAGGGAGGTCGGGTGTCTCTCCTGAAGAATTTCCTCGCATTTTTGGATCGTCCCCGGCTCGCCAATGCGTTTAGAGAGCGTCAGCGCAGCTTCGATGGACTCCAGCGGCAATCGATCGAAGGCGATCTTCTGCACCAAGTTGCGGGCGATGTCCGTCGCACCGGCTTCCGCGGCCATTTCGGCCACCTGCAGGGCAGGCACGGGCGCAAGATTTTCGATCAATCCCAGTTCGGCTCGAAGCGCTTGCTCCACCATGGGCTGCAGGCCCGCCTTGTGCATCATCTGCACTTTGAGAAGGGGTTTTATTCCGTCCAGCGAGCTTGGAAGCGTATCGATCTCGGCGAGGATCGGTCCGATGACGCCGCGCGCGATCGCTGTGGACCATTTTGCCAGATGCTGCGCGAGGATTGCATCCGGGGCGTCCGGATCGCCACCGGCGAGCACAGCCATTCCGTCAATCGCAAGAAGCCGCTCCTGGTTCGCCTCCTTGAGCGGCCAGTCCTTGTTCGCATCAACGGCAACGTAGCTCGTCGAGGCTCTTGCAGCCAAGACGGCCCCCTCGCACAACGCCGCAAAATGCGGGACCCAGGAATCTTCAACCATTCCAAGAACGGGCCGGGCTCCATAAGGGCCAGGCTCCACGCCGCGATAAAGAGCTCCCTGATCTACAACGACAGCGGCATGCTGCTTGGCAGCTTCAACGATCGAACAAACGGACGCTACCTGAAGGTCTGGCGAGACGGCGATGTTGATGCGGCGCGACAGGACGTCGAGTTCTGCGGTCTCCAGCGCCGTGCCCCGGGATCGAACCACCGCCTCGCCAAGATGGTGAAACAAGGCACTCTTCCGCTCCTCAGGGCCGGCGCTTCCAGGCGGCTGAACGACGATGATCTCGGAAAAGACAGGCTGGCCGTCCTCAGTGTACGAAGATGCGAGGATGGCCAAAATCTCGGCGATGCGAGTGGACGGATTCCCGCCGGCCACCACGAACATGTCGCCGGCTCCCCAGGCGAGCCCATTTTTCCCATACCATTCATGGAAATCGACACCCGAAGATCCGTCGATCGATGATTTCATCTCACTCAAGCCGTTCACCCTTCCCGTCGTCCTGAACATTACTCTCGTCGGCAGTCAGGTGGTGATGCAGCCTGACTCAAGCAACGCACCGCCCATATCTAGCAGGATGGCAGCGATGTCCATCGAGGCGTGGGAGGGTTGAACCAAGAGGATCGGTGAAGCGTGGCTTGTGCATGAGCTCGATTGCCCGAGTTGAGGGAGTAGCCGGATGCAAGCATAGGTGATTACAATAGCAAGCGACTGCTCTTTCGTGGAAGAATCCGACAGCGCCCGCTTGTGGTTGGAACATATCCGTCGGCGCAAGCGAGGTGTGGCTGCCTTATAGTGAGGGCCTGGAAACGGGCGAGGGATTAGTTGAGACAATGCGCTTTGCAACACTGATCGTCGAACAGCTTGATCGAGCAGTGACCGAGATTGCGGTCGATCATCCGCTGAACGCACGCATTGCGCTCATTCTCATCGATAACGCAGCTGAGCTAATCATCCATCGGCGATGCGAGCATCTCGTGCGGGCAGATCAGAGACGTGGCGCTCCAACATTGAGTGCCGCAAAGCGCCGATCCATCCTTGGGCATTATTTTGCGGAGAAGATCAAGTTTCTCGAAAAAGCCTCTGCCCTGTCGGCTGAGGAGCGGCATTTCATTGGCGAACTGCACAACCATCGCAACACGCTGTATCATGTGGGCTTGGAGAATGATGATATCATACGCGCCTTGGCTACGGCCTATTTCCAGTTAACCTGCGACTTGTTGGTCCGGCTTGACAACAGGACCCTCGGTTGGCCCAAAAACTTGGTCATCGCCGCTTCACTTCATCAGTATTTCCCCGAGGCGGCCAAGGGGCTCCGCTTCCCCGGCTTCGATACGGGGCATGTTGCGAAAGAGCTTATCGACCGTGTCCCAACGGATGCACCGGCGCTTCCGGCGGCGCTCAGCCAACACAGCATGGCCGCTGTCGATCGATTGGAAGCCATGTTTGAAAGCATCAAGCTCGGTCTCGATCGAAAGAACGATCCGGATGATACGTTCCGGCAGCTTCAACACGATATGGACTTCCAGGTCATCGTGCGGGAGCGGATGCGCCAGGCTAACAGGGAGGATGATTTTGTTCCGTTCGGCCATCCCGCGTTGCGGGAGCTTGCCGCAAAGCTCATGCCGGACTGGAAGCCCCGTTATCGTTCGCGGCCCTTCGCCAAATGGCGGACCAAGGCCAAGGCCATCGCAAGTTGTGCTGATGCGCTCTCGGCCGTCCGTAAGTTCACAGATTTGCGTGGCGAGATGTCATATCTGACCGAGGCGGTAGACGACGCTCATGAGACCTTCTGGGGCTGGGTTCAGCAGCAGGAAGACGCGGCCCAGGACGCGCGGGGGCGCTAGTCCGCCAATGGGCGTAGAGGAGCGGAGTCATTTCTGCGGTCGGGAATACTGCCAACGGTCCATTTGAAAGATGCCGGCGACTCAGCAATAGTGGATGCAGCAAGGGTTCGGGCACCTTCGACCTGTCGCCGGGTCAAACGCTCTCAAATGTCAATTTGCACACATCCTGCATCTCACCTTCGTGGGCTGCTGCGTAATCGGCGAACAGCATGGCCCCTAAGAGGAGGATGCACATGTTCGTGCTTCGCATATCTGTCACCTTGCCTGTCATTGACCGGATCAAGATTTTGCTCACGCAAAGCCTTCCGGACGTCAAATCATCACACCGTGTGGAAGCGCTCGGGCGCGGTCTTGGTTTTCGCACCTATGCGGCGCTGCGCACTGCCGTTCAAGAATCCACGCCGCCGCTTGCCACTGTGACCGGAAGCCATTTTTCGGATTATCTCAAGGAGCATGGCTTCGAGGTGGACCCGGCACCTCTCTACCGGGCGGCCGCCGAGGTGGCCATTCAGGCCGTGCTCTATGCGATGCCGAGATTGCATATCCACGGCATTGGTTTCGGGCGGCCGCAGCGCAATCCCGATGGTTCACGGCAAACGCCGCAGGAGCAATACGCGGAATTTCAGGAGCGCCGAGAGGAGTGTCTCGGTAAGCACGCTGCCGAAGCTTTCCTTCGGTCTCTGGCATTGCTGGAGCGGGTCACGGTAACCAAGACGATCCGATCTGGCGCAGGCAGTTATCGCCTGAAACACATCGCCGAGAATTACGTTTGCACTTATCCCGAAGGAGGAAAGCTCGGACCGGCTTACGTGCCGAATGGCATGCTGATTGCGGCCGCAGTGCATATGGGCTTTGCATACAAGACTTATGTGGACGATTTTGGCTACGACACGTTGAATGCGAGCTTCAACATGTCAAAAGCAGTTGTCGATGATCTTGACGCCGAGATACGCCCTCATACCGGCTTTGCATCGGATCGGGCGCGTCGGAGGTCGGCCGCTGCTTCACCCATGGCGGCGCGTTCGAGCGACTAGTAGACCGAAAGCGCCTAGGCGCGAGCAAATTCGATGAGGAACAGGTAGTCCTGACGAAACGCCGCTTCGGGCGGCGAGCCGTCTGCCAATCCTTTCGTGAAGGGATGCTCGGTGTAGGCCCGCCACTCAGCGGATGCTTCTGTCTCTAGACGCTCGAAGAAACTCACCATCTTTTTTCACTTGGCTTGGATTTTAGGGGCTTCTCCTGACGTCGGCCGCCGGGACTGACGTGCGTTCTCACGCTATCAACAACAGAAGGACATGTCCTAAGTCCAGGTTTCGACTGCAGCCGGACCGCACCAGTTTCGCACCAGAAACAACCCGCACGAACTGCGACAAACACGGTCGAATTTGGCCAAAAACACAGCAAAATCAATGAAGCCAGCCATTATCCCGCCGCTCATAACGGTCTGGTTGCAGGTTCGAGTCCTGCCGGGCCCACCAATTTAGATGACCCCCCTCGGATTGAGGGCTACTCTCGCCTCCGGGCGAGGCGCCCGGTCGGCTCATTTCCGCAATCATATCAAACGGTTTGCGGAAGTTACCGGTAAGCTCTCCATCACGCCAAGTGGAGTTCGATAGTACGAAATTCAGAAGCTCGCGCTTCTGATTTAGGGATCGCTTCGCGAATGCTTGCGGCAACTCCTTCGCCATGGTGAGAAGAGCGATGCCTTCCTGCATGTAAGAAGTCTCGGCATCCTTGTGTGCCGCGATCTCGCGAAGGCAGCGATCCTGCTCTTTGCGCCAGTCGCGGGAGATATCATCATACGTTACGCCATCAATGCGCCCGTCCAGCTTGTCCACGTACATGGTGCGGAGCCGATGGGTAAGCCGGTCGTATTCGGCCTGCAAGCGGTGCACGGCGGCGTCGTGCTCCTTGCGTTCGCCCTCCGCGCTACCGTGCAGGGCATCAACGATCCACTGATAGATTTCCTCGGTTATGCGCAGCCGATCGATCAACGCCGTAAACTTCGCGTCAATCATCTCCTCGCGCACGTATGGCTCGGGACATTTTCCCTTGTAACCGGTGCAGTGGTAATAAACGTACTTCGCTTTCTTGATCTCGCCGACCATGGCGCACCCGCAATGACCGCAGGTGATGAGGCCAGACAACGGGAAGCCGCGGGGGCCCTTCCGAAGCTTGCGGGTGCCTCTATCCTCTAGCCGGAGCTGCACGCGCTCCCAGAGGTTGTATGAAATGATCGGCTCGTGGCGTCCCTTGATTACGATATCGTGCCATTCATACTCGCCCGTGTAGAGGCGGTTGCGCAGGATCGCGTGAATCTGCGCGGTACCTACGGGGCCTCCCGAGACGCGCGACACCAGGCCTTCGCGGCGGGCCAATTCGGTAAGCTGGTGAAGGGAATGGTTGCCGGTAGCGTACCATTCAAAGAGCTTCTTGACGATGGGGGCGCGCTCGGGGGTCGAGAGCGATAATCTTCTTGCCCTCGCTGTTGCGCGTGTTGAGGTAGCCCGCGGGCGCGCTGGTGGGCCAATAGCCTTGCCGCGCCTTCTCCGCCATGCCTTTGCGCGCTTCTTCTGAGAGATTGTCGATGTAGTTCTTGGCCATCACGACCTTGATGGCGTGCACGAATTTCTCGGAGGACTTGGATTCGTCGGAGATAACCGCGCCTTCCTTCACGAGGTGCAGCTCAATGTCCAACTCGTCGAGCGTGACCCAATCGCGAAAGTTGCGGTAAAGGCGGTCGGTTTTCTCGACAAGGATCGCCTGTTCAAGGCGCTGCTCGTCCCAAGCGGGATTGTTCCCAAAGAGCAGGTTCGCCAGCTCGATCATATCTTTGGTGCGGGGGACACTCTCGTCATTCAACCAGCTGCGGAGGGTCCGGTCGGTGATTTCAAGGCGCTCACAGACATTTTCAGGGAGCCAGATGCGCCCCGCCTTTGCATTGGGGTCGCCCGTAGGCCGGGTGCCGTACTCATACAGATGCCAACGGAGCAGCTTTCCAAAGCTCCAATCGGCTCGGCTGGGCATGTCCTCGCTAGCCATTTCCTGAAGTTTCCGGTCGTTTCTGCCTGTTTCCGCTCGTTGTATCCAACTTTCCAGCGATTAGGCGTCCGATCGGCGTGCAAATCAACCGCAAGGAGATGCACGCCATGACAACCGTTCGTACCAATCCTCGCCCGCCGGGCGGGCCTGCATCGGGTGCCGATGCCTGCTTTGCCGCCATGCAGCGGCACAGCGGGTCCAAGCCGGTGCCCGCACCCGCCGTCCAAGCCCCACCCGCCAAATTTCCCCCCGGTGACGTGCTCTACGGCGCGCGCGCCATCGCGCTTTGGCTTTTCCCCGATGAAGACCCGGATCAGACGCGGCGGCGCGTCTACCATCTATGGGCTTACTACGATCAGGAGAACGAAGAAAAGAAGGACAAGAAGAACGCGACGGAGCCGGAGGCGAGCGAAGACCCTGCTGCCGCGAAACGGTCAGAAGCACGGAAACAGGAAAGGGAGTTCGCCGGGTTCTTCAAGCTGAAGGGTGCGCTCTGCCTATCGAAGTCCAAATGGCTGGCCTTCCATGGGCTGGCCTAGGTTGGCTTCAAATGAACGAAAGCCCTACGAAGCTTTGCCGGGCGAGGCCGGGTTGGCGAAGCGGAACGCCGGAGGGGCCGAGCGTCGTCTCGGCCCGATTGGCGGGTGTTGCGAAGGGCTTGGCGCCGTTCGGCGAGGATTGCGATGCGTCGCTGGTCGATCGCGGCGTCGCGCTCATTCAGGAGCGCCGCGATGGCCGCCGCCGGATCACCTCGATGACAGAGTACGGCGGCGGCAATCCGCNCCGCACCGCATAGTGCTGGCGGAGCCGAGCCACATCGGTCCAAAGCAACGCGGCAAACGCCTCCATGATTTGCGCGCGTGCGGTCGCCTCAGCGAATGCGCGCCGGATCGGGCGGAGCCGGAAGATCCCGGATTTGAAGGTGCTCCCTCCAGCAAATCCGCGTTTAGTCCCGATCGCCTCGCGATCGGCTCCTGTTCCAAGATGCGCGAATGGCCCGCATGTAGCCATCTTCGTTCTTCGCGACGGCCTGGTCCGTCATTTCGCGCGCCGTTTCAAGGCGCTCCTGTTCGACACGGGTGGCTGTCCGGTCCGGAGCAGGCTTTTCTCTCGGCTCCGCACGATCGGTGGTGGGACGCTTCTCCACCACGGCAGGCGGGGTGCGGGAGCTGGCCAGGTTAGGTTCGGCAACACTGGCAGCACGTTGGAATTCTGCTTGGTCGAGCGCTGCCCGATCCGGAGTAGGCTTCCAGCGCGCTTTGCCGTCATCCTTGGTTGGCTCCTCCCGGTCGATAGAGGCGGGAGCTGGATAGATGACATCGAAGATGGCGTAGGTTCGCAGGCCTTGCTCCTGCCGGCGTCCAAGCTCGGCGCGGTCAAATTGTTGCTGGCGCAGCATTGCTTCCGCCTGCCGGTCCCTTTGTTCTCGCAAAACCTCGCTGGCTTCCTCTCGGCGCTTATCCAAAGCTTCGCGCTGGGCGTCGAGAAGCGCTTTCTTCGTGGCGGCGAGGCCGGTCGGATCGCCGCCTTGGCGTTTGGCGGCGTAGTAGGTGCTCCACTGAGCGCGGAATTCTTTTCGCACTTCGCGGAGCGCTTCGTTGCGCACAGCGCGGTACGCGTCCCTGCCGCCAGCATAGAAGTCGACGCGTTGCTGCTTTTGATACGCCTTGAGAGCTTCCCATTCACGCCCGTTCATCGTCTTCTGATCGTGCCGCTCGAAATAGTCCGGCACCTTTCCAAGGCGCTCGGCCTCGTCGCGCTCGAACGCGCGCTCGGACGCCTTAATCAGACCAGACTTGCTACTTGACGTTCCAACCCCGGTTAGAGAGGACCGGTTAACAAGGCACCCGCGCGATGGGCAGTGATAGCGACGCCGGAATGCAATGGAGGCGGGCCCCTTGCGCGAGTGCCTCCGGCGAGCGACACCGTGGAGCAACGAGAAACGCCTTGTCGGCGTCGGCCTAGGTCTCCTAGTTTAATCGGCGATGGATCGCTTGCTTTGCCGCGGGCGTAAAAAAGGATTTCGCAATGGCACTTATTTCGTACAAGACGCTCGATGACGTGCGCGCGATTGTCGCCAACCAAATCCCGGAGGGTTTGAATCTCGAGTACAAGAGCTCGTCAATCCTGATCAATCGTGACGCCAATGCGCTATGCAAGACCGTCTCCGCCTTTGCGAACTCGGCGGGTGGCACGTTCATCATCGGCATCGAGATGGATAAGCTGGCTCCCGTGCGCCTGGATGATGGAACGCCGGGCCCCTCGAAACGCGACTGGATATTTCAGGTCATCAATGGCGGCACGTTCCCGGCCATTGAAGCCATCGAGGTCCGGGAATTTGCGACGCCGACGGGCATGATCTTTGTCATCGACGTGCCACCGAGCGCTCAAGCTCCGCACCAAAGCAAGGACAACAAGTACTACAAACGGCGCGACTCCCTCAGCGAGGTAATGGAGCACTATGAAATCGAGGATATCCGCAACAGGCCGAAGCGGGCGCTGGCACCGCTGCGCGCGGAGTTGCACACACAAAATATCTTGTCCTATCTACGCTTGACCAACACGCATGAAACCGACGCGATTAGCGATCTGCGCTGCGAAATCGACGCGAATTTTGACTTGGGGCGCGACAGCCTATCCATGCTGACAGAGCGTGGTTTGCGCGCGTTGTTGCCGAAGCACGAACTTCACTTTTTGCTTGGATCGGTGGTTGATTTTTTGCAAACGCCCGAGCCGGCCATCACCTTCCGGTTTCGCTTTCACGATGGGCCTTTGACCAGTGCGGTCACGTTTCATATGGCCGACCTGAACAGAACGGCGATCATGACATCACCGCTCGAACGCGCCCTGGAGAAGCTGGGGGAAAAAATCGACAAGGCGTCAGGCCATCTGGAGCATCTTCGCCGCAGCGCCGAGACGATGACAAACATGATCGATGGGACGGGCCTTCGCTTGTCGCAGCGCACCTTGAACACTCTTCGGAACATGCCGCAGCTATTTGATCCTCGGGAATTCGACGCGGATGGCTATCGCATCATTGCCGATATTCCCATCGACGATGCCCATCAACTAAGTCGGCTGTTGCACTATTTCCCCGATGAGCAGGCAAAAGAGGAATACGGAAAGATCGCACCCGACGTGCGAGAGCGCTTTGAGAAGTATTTCAAAGTCTCATTTGACGAGTAGCTCTCGCTGGGCCGCATGGGCGGGCTAGTCCGTCTCGTATCGATAACACGGCGGCACGCCGTTCACCAGATTGCACACGACGCGGTAGAGTTCGTAGGTGCCGACCTTGGCAAAGCGTTCATCGACGGGCTCCGCCCAGAAGCGGGCCGCCGGGTAGCCTTGGTCATGCCAGTATTGCTGGAGCGCCTTGCGAGCGCCATGGCTCCTTCCCGGTTTAAAGTGTCCACCGGCCCGGCATCGCCTGACGCTTCATCGGCAGGGGACACGCCGGAAAGCAGGCACGCGTACGGAGCGATGGGGTTCTTCATGCAAATCCTCCACGGGGGTTGGTATAATTTCCGCTTCAGATAAGCCGCATGCGCGCGCACTCCTTCAACTTCAAACTTGCTGCAAAGCAATATCAATGACGAAACGAGCGCGAGAATGCACGTTGTAGCGGCGAGCCGCGAGCGGTCTTGCGTCTTCGAGCAGGAGTGCTCCAATGGAATCAGGTTGCATACGGCGGTATTCCGTGCGGAGGGAAGCAATGGACGCGAGGCTGGGGTGGATGGACGCGAAAGCGAAGACGTTCATTGAGCGGCAATTCGCGCATGCCCCGCTGCTTCAAAAAGAGATTATGGATCTTTGGTCCACATTCCGCGATCTGGGATTGCCCAACCGCGATTTTCTCGCCGAATTCACGAATGGAAAGAAGCCGAGCCTCGCGCAACGCACGTGGGAAATGATGCTTGCACGGCATCTGGCGGAAGTAGGGCACGAGGTGACGTGCCCCAACGGCGGTCCCGACTTTCGGTTCAGCCTCGATGGCGTGACGGTTTGGGTCGAAGCAGTCTCGCCCGAGCCCAAGGGACTACCTGCGGATTGGCTTGATCCCGATTTTCAAGGTGTGCAGGATTTCCCACATGAAGCGATCTTGTTGCGGTGGACGACCGCGATTGACGCGAAGTGGAAGAAGCTCGCCGAATATCGCTCGAAGGGCGTCGTCGCACCGAACGACGCCTATGTCGTGGCCGTCAGCGGCAATCAGCTCGGCCTTATCCCCGTGGATCGAGGGATTTCCCAAATGCCCTTTGGGGTCGAGGCGACGTTTCCCGTCGGCCCGCTGGCCTATCGGATCGATCCCGAGACCCACAAGATCGGCGACGGATTTATCTGGGAGCGCTTTCACATCGTGAACGCCAACCGGGCAAAAGTGCCGACGACCTCGTTCCTCGATCCGGCTTATGCCGGAATAAGCGCGCTAATCGGGTGCGGCGCGCAGCGTCCGGGCAAGGCCTCCGTCGCGATGCATGTCGTTCACAATCCTCTCGCCGAAACCAAGCTGCCTCTTGGATCATTGGGGGCGGGGGACGACGAGTGGTGGCCTTCCCCGGTGGCCGACAAGGAAGGAGAATTCGACCTGCACCGACCGAAGCCTGACGGGCAAGCCTGATCCGTCGAGACGTAACTAATTGATAGATATTGATTAACTTGAACGTCCTTGATTGAACCCAAATTGGGGTATATCATACCCAATATGGGAACGATTGCTGATCAAACCAGCCTATCGAACGCGCTGTTTTCAAACGTGCAGCAGCGGGTGCTTGGCCTCATCTTCGGCCAGCCGGAGCGGAGCTTTTACACCTCGGAAATTGTGCGAACGATCAACTCCGGGACCGGGGCGGTTGAGCGCGAACTGCAACGGCTGCAAGGCAGCGGCCTCGTCTCGGTTCAATGGATCGGCAATCAGAAGCATTACCGCGCAAATCCAGACTCTCCGATATTCAACGAGCTGCAAAGCCTTGTCCTGAAGACGGTGGGAGTGGCGGGACCGTTGGCGGAAGCCCTGCGGCCACATGCTGAAAAGATGCAAGCGGCGTTCGTGTTCGGATCGGTCGCGAAAGGCTCGGACACGGCGGCGAGCGACATTGATCTCTTGGTGATCGGTGACGATCTCGATTACAGTGACCTCTACACGGCGTTGCAAGGTGCCGAAAGCAAGCTGCATCGAAAGGTCAATCCTCTGTTCCTGACCCGCGAGGATTGGCGGCGCAAGGTTTCGCGCAAGGATTCGTTCGTTCAAAGAATTAGCACGCAACCGAAGATTTTCATTGTGGGGTCGGAAAGGGCCCTTCATTCATGAGCAAGGTTGAACTCGACAATCTCGTGAAGATCAGGAAGCTCAAGGAAGAGCCGCCTTCAAAGCCCGAGTACGACGGCATGCTGGCCGCGGCCAAAACGCGGCTACGCGACGCGCAAAACGAAGACCTCGATTCCGATAGTCAGTTCGACCTGGCCTATGGCGCGGCCCATAGGCTCGCGGCGGCTTCATTGCGCCGGGAAGGCTATCGCTCGGAAGACCGTATCACGGTGTTTCAAACGCTGGTCCACACCGTCGGCACGGACAAGGCGGACATCCAGATTTTCATCAGGGCTCACAACGAGCGCAATCTGGCGGAATACGAAGGCCGCACCGAAATCGACGCGCAACTATTGGCCGACCTGATCCGCTGCACTAAGAAGCTGGAAGCGGATGTCGCCAAGCTCGCACCGCCGCCGGAAGCCAAGAATTAGTTTCTGCCATGGGGGCTCTACCAGTCGCGATAACTTGCAAGCTATCGTCCGGCAGCGGCTGCAGCGGCTTCGATCCAGCCCGCGACGTTATTGTAGCCGTCATCGCGAATCCAATCATATGAACGGTAGATGCTGCTGAATGGCACATCTCGCCCATCGCGCTTTACCGTCCAATAATCCAGTGGGTTCCGCCCTTGTACATCTACCCCGTTCTGCGGGTCTTTCACGCCATGGATGTCGATGGCGATGATCCCCTTCTTTAGCTCGTAGCTACGCTTGATCTCGTGTCGGACCCATTCGCGCTCATAAGTCTCAGCACCGTAGAGCACGACAGTCACCGACGTGTATTTCATCTGCTCTTCAATCCACTTCTCAATGCCTCCGGCGCGCTTCTTCGCTTCCTCAAACTCGGCTTTGTCGTAAAAGGGCTGCGCCTCGCCCTTCGCGCACGACCCAGGAATTGCGCACCTGAACGATGCGCCGAACGTCCCGATCATAGTGAAAACTAAAAAATACTCTCCTTGCCATCACTTCCCCTCCCTAATCTTGCCTATCGTTTCAACAATCGGAGTAACCAATGTCATCAGGTCCGTAACTGGACTTGCAAGCGCTGAGAGCTCCGCGGGGTCCACGCCGCCCGGCGTGGTCCGGGCCAATAGATCATCGGCCAATTGCTTTGCAATCGAACCCGTCGCGCCGATTGGCAAGAGCACCAAGCCCTTCTCTTGCGCAATTTCGAATTCGCGTCGCATGCCATCCGAAGGAACAACGGCGGTCCCAACCATCTTGTTACCGAAGAGAAAGATGGCAATACCCGATGATCCTACAATTTCCTGTCGATATCGACCGTTCGCTGAGTTCGCCATCACTGGTTTGATAGTGAAAATTGCACCTTGGCATTACTCAATATTACATTTCCTTACCGGACAGTCATTCGGGTTCGATCTGCCGCACAAGTCTACCCCAGACGCGGCGCCAGTTCGGTGCGGAAGCGCTGCAATAGTGCCCGGCCATCGGCGGGCGGAGCTAGGCAGAACGTTCGATAAGCCCGCACGAAGTTCGACACGTGTACACTTGGGCCCACCAAGAAAATCAATGTTGTTGGTGGTCCACTTTAAGAACGACTCGCTCGGGCTATAAGAGCGACTCGATTGCGGGCGTTAAGAACGACTCGATTTGTAAGTCGACGTCCGGTCTTGGAAAATCAGCGACTACTGTGAAAACGGAACATTAACGTCGGAAAGATTTCGCCGTGGGTACGTAAGCGATATCTCGGTGAGAGTAAGCCGTTTTGACGGCTCTTAGACGCCAGCAGCCGCTGGGCTGCCTGCGGTCCGATGCTCAAGCGGGCGCTGGTCGTGCTGCTGGTGCTGGTGCTGCCGGCGATGATGATGATGCCGGTGATGATGCCGGCAGCATGATCGTCGGCATGTCGATGAGCAGCAGCATGCTGATCATCATCATGGTGCCGCTGATGATCGGTGGCGCCGGATATGCCGGAGCCGTTGTTGCCGATGCTGCCCGCTAGGCTCGCGCGGCGCCATCTTTCTTAGCGAAAAGAGGCGCCGCGCTGTCCACCACCTCTTTCGGAAGCATCCTCAATTGCTCTGCGTCGAACGGGAGGTGAGTAAGATAGTTCGCCACCAGAGCGCCTACCGCTTCAGCCTGCGCTGCATCTCGTTGGCGTTTGAGCGCCTCCCTGTCTGCACGACGGGACAGCCATAGCTTATGGGCGGCCCAAACTCGCGGATCCGGAGCCACAATGCGTACCGGTTCGCCCTTTTCGTCGATTGCGACCGCCTCGAACGCGGGAGCATTCTGCAGCCAATTGAGTCCTTCGATTTGCACGGCAGTCAAATCTTCCGGGTCCGAGCCGACCTTGTCTGGAGCCTTCTTCCAAGGTGGGCTCTGCATGGGCTTTATCAAATCGACGAGATAACCGTCCCGGTTTACAGCACGGAACGTCTGCTTGGCGCGTTCGAAGCTGGTGTCCACTCGCTTGAGTATCTTCATGAGCGATCTCTCCGAGACGTCGTCGCCCGCGACGAACGTAAGCCCGCCGCGCGCGTCGAACAGCAGGTCGATGTCTTCCGTCGTGGCCAAGCCGGGATCGAGTCTGACGCCGGAAGAGGCCTCATAACCGTAGATCGCGTTCGTCCCGAGAATCCGAATCCCAGACCCCAACATTCCGAAGCCGTCGAGAGCGCGCATGATCCGGGCTCCGATCAACGGTACGCGGCCCAAGCCGAGCGCACGATTGACCGCGGCTTGGCGCTCCATGGTAACGCGCAAGTTCTTCACCCGGTCTTCTGCAGCAGCACGTTTAGCTTCGAAGTCCGCCTTCATCTTTTCAGATTCGGGCGAACGCGCGCCGAGCGAGGCTTGCTTCCTGAGGCCTGCCTTGTCGTAGTAGCTCCGGACGAGGTATTCGCGGCCTTTCGACTCCACCCAGGTCAGGGAACCCCGATGGGCATCGTAGGCCTCCTTGGCGTCCCTCAGGGCCTGGAAGCGCTGCTGGCTATTGACCACCTCGCGGCGCTGATCGTTGTTAAGCTCTTGAAAAACCATGGTTTCAACAGTCCGGCCTGGTTTTTAACCCCACTGTTGAAACGCTATTTATCATTAAAAATCAAACGTTTCAACAGTTCCACCGAAAACCGGTCCGAACTGTTGAAACCGGGAACTCTTTACGTACCTTGCCTACCCGCCCCCATCGAACCACCGATCAAGCGCACGCCAATCGGTTTCTTCCTCCGCCAAGGCAACGTCATGGTCCAACCGGTAGATCAGGTCCGCCAGCTCCCGGTCGCCCAAAGAGGGCACCAGATCAACTGCTTCGTTTTCGATTACGCGCAGCGGGACGCCTTCTTCGTAGTGCTTGAAAGTCTCTCCCAGATGTTTCGGTATCGAAGGTAACGCCATCGTCGGCTTCGATAGAACCAATTTCCTCGAAATAGCCCAGCAGTGAGCTGCGGATCGCTCTCGCCGAAGCCGAGCAGGTCGAGATCACGGGTGGGGCGATGTGGATCATCGAGCCAATGCCGCAGCAGCACTGCACCTTTCAGGACGAACTTGTCCTTGTACTTGCTGATGCTGAGCCGATAGAGCAGCCGTTCGAGCGCATATTGCGGAGGCAGGAGGTCGAATGGCTCGTTGCGTTACTTCGAGAGATTGAGCAGGCGGGCGCGGACGGAAGCTCCGACATTCTTCAGCGGCTTACGCATTGACGGTCAGCGCCTCAAGGCGCGGCTGGACGTTTTTTTCCCATATGCCAGCCGCCACCGCATACTTTGCGATTTCGGAAGGGGTCGCCTTGCGAAGCCTGAGCGCGTCCTTCATCGCTTGCGTAGCATGTGCGAGGCCTGCGGACGCGCTATAGAAAGCCTTCTGACGTTGGCCGCTCTTGAAGAGATCAACGATCGTCTTGGCCGGCACGTAGATCGGCACCGACACGCCTTCGATGACGTGACGCTCAATGCCTTTGTCGAACTCCTTGGGGCCAAAGCGCGCGATTTCGATGCGTGGCTGCACAATTTTGGGCCGCCAATCGCGCGGACCGATCGCCATCCACACATAGGGAGGGATACGGTCTGTCAGCTCATGAAAAGCGAGCGCGGAATCGTAGCAGATGACGCCGTTGGGAATGAGTTTGGCGGCTACAGCAAGTGAGTGATTGCCGTCCAGCAGCGCGTCAGGGAGTTGATAAAGCCCCCGACTGAGTTGATTGACCGCTGCCCTTTGTTCCATTCGAGAAATGGTTGCGGCCGTGATCCCCTCCTCGAGAAATTCGGAAAGCCGCATCATGCCCCGCTTCTGAAGAAGCGAGATCGCCCTATCCTCCTGGCGCTGCGGGTCCCTTTCTCACGGAACCCGTATGATACAAAACCTTGCAATTGTTAAGGTTTTTTGCAAGGAATTGTATCTCAATCCCAAATAAGGCGCTGAAATCAAGTGATATATCAGGTCTGGTATAGGAGCGCGCCGCCACCTAAATATTATCAAATGATAGGTAAGCGCCGGCGTCGGATAGTCCGAGCGAGTTGGGGCAATACCTACGGCGCGGATGCTGGATCAACTCGATCGCCCGATCACTGACGAGAAAATCCGCGCGCATGGCCGGGGGAGCGTACCGATTGGCGTCGATCGCTGTCGACCTGGAAATGAACCTGCTCGTCCGGCGGGCCCGACGCGTGTCAGATAAGCTGAGACTTCGCCGTCGGCTGTGGCGTCAGCGGCACCGCCCCCGGACCCGGAGCGATAAGCTGCAAGATGCAGGCGACGCTCGTTCGCAGCCGCCTCAGCGTGGTCTCTAGCGAGAGATCAAGGACCCTTCGGGCCAGGCAAGACCTCGTCCAGGTCGGTGTCGTCGGCATCCAATTCGGCAAAGATTGGCTCTTCGCCGAACGGACGGTTGATGATAGCGAGAGCTTCTGGAGCGGCGTAGATCCGGTTTCGCGCGTATCCAGTCCTCTCCTGCAGAATGCCGGCCTCCTGCAATTGCGCGATGGCCTGATTTACTTGCGCGGGCGAGACATCGAGCAGTTGGCCAAGGCGCTTCGCCGTCACGACCGGATAGTTGTGAAGTTCGTCCAGGGCGCGGATAGCCGCGGATCCCTTTCGGAATTTTCGGCGCTCCCTCCAGCGCTCTGACAATTCCGACAGTGCTGTCCGGGTCCGGATGAGTTCTTCGACAGTGCCGGTGACGGCGTCGGCCATGAATGTGATGATCGGCTCCCAGTCGAGCCGTTGTTGAGCATCCTTGAGCGAAGCGTAGTAAGCTCCCTTTTTGCTTTCGATGTAAGGCGAAAGGTACAGAGGCACGTGCCTCTCCGCCGCCATCATGAGCGGAAGCAGAAGGCGGCCGACACGACCGTTGCCGTCGCGGAAGGGGTGCACCGCCTCGAAGTGGGTGTGCGCGATGGCCATGCGCGTGATGAACCCTTGTGTCATCTGCTGCATGCCCTCGTTCCGCAAGTAGTCAACGGTTTGTGCGAGGCAGTCGGCGACGTCGGCCGGAGGCGGAGGATTCAGACTAGAATATGCGATGTCTTTGTTTCCGCCGATCCACACGACGCGCGTGCGGAGGTCCCCGGGAACGTCCTGATAGTCGGGGTCGTCCTTCATTACGGCGCGATGTAGGTCCTTGATCAGATCCATCGTGAAGACGCCGTAGCCATCCTTGGCGGCTCTCGGAACGAATCCGTCCAAGGCAACGGCGTAGTTGCGGACTTGGCGCGCTTCGTCCCGGGCGCCGTCGTCGCCCGTCTCTTCGACCGAAAGAAGTTCGTCGAGAGTGCTCTGGGTGCCTTCGATCGACGAGGAACTGACTGCCTCCCGTCTGATAAGGACCCGGCTGACGATGTAGGGGTCCTTCATCTGGGCGGCGATAGCGTTAACTTTGCCGAAGGCTGCTTGGGCGGCTTCCAGGGCCTTCACCGCCCCGCCCACGAACACACCGTCCTCTGGTGGGGCCGGCGGCACGATCCCGTATTGGGAATCGTAAGGCGGCGGAAGCCGCCTCAGGGTCTCGCGGATCGTATGGCTGAGATCGCTGCGCTTCATAGGAAACCAAAATAAGAGATCGTTTTTTGCGTTTATATTTTGGGTTTCTGCAAAAAGCCATAACAGGAAGAGATCGCGGGCGCTCTTATTTGGGCTTGGGCGCCTACCCTGACTCGACTCTTTGTTCTCGATATGTTCTCATTGAGCATGATCGACCGTCCTGCGAGCTGGCGCATGCCGACCCGAGCCCAAATGGAGAAGATGAGCCGTGACGTCGGCAGAAAGATGCCTCCTGCGCGCGGGCTGGCACCGAACGACGACCTCCCGCCCGAATATTGGCAGGCGCTCCTAGCTCGCGCCGACGAGGCCCATTTGCCAGGCCGCCAGCCCGAACGCTCGCTGCGGCTGGACCAAATTCCTAAGCATCTGCTGAGGGTGGGCTGCCGGCGCTGCGG
This sequence comes from Bradyrhizobium sacchari, assembly GCF_002068095.1. GTDB lineage: Bacteria > Pseudomonadota > Alphaproteobacteria > Rhizobiales > Xanthobacteraceae > Bradyrhizobium > Bradyrhizobium sacchari. The sequence goes on from NZ_LWIG01000007.1 coordinate 325,733, forward strand.
TCGCACCGTCGAGATCAAGAAGGTCGACGCGGTTCGCCTGTATGGTCCGGATTCTATTTGGCGGAATGTCAGCCAACGTTTGCTGGACAACACGTGCTCGCAGCGGACCGGCCGCTATGAGGAAGACGGTTGCTGGTGGTCCTACGACATCCCTAGCCGGCTGCACGGCCATGGCGCCCAAGCACCATCCGACGCCGCTTTCTGAAGGCGACCGCAAGGCTATCGCCAAGGAGCTCGGCCGCGCCCGCACCATGACGACTATTCTCGCAGCGCAGGCGGACGAGGCCCGGGCCAAGGGAGAGGCGCTGATCCGGGCTGCCGACAAGCTGCTATGCGAATCGTGGAACGAGCGCATGTGGGCAGACGGGCAGCCGAATGGGCGCGTGTTTGCGCACCGCCTCCGACAATTCCTGCAAGGCGGGCGGATCGTCGAAGAATGCCTTCAATCTGGTCTTGGTCGTATCGACCCATTCGAAAACATGCGAACCGCACCAGTAGAAATTGTTCTTGAGGACTCGATTGACGGGGACACTGTCGGCGTTATCGGCCGGGACAAATTGCGCTGGAATAGAGACCAGCTTGGCGACGCTCAGTGAATGTCCGGAGGCGGGCCAGGTGCCGTTCCTGAGGCCCTCGGCTGCCGGTTGGTCTATGTGCTTGTACCCGAACGCCCCCTCGCAGAGGTTGTAACCAAGCGAGCTGCCGAGGTCGCTGAGCGGCAATGACGAGCTATCGAGCAGACGATGCGGCTAGGACCAGGCCGTTGAGGACAATCAGGCTGCCCGCCCGCTTCGGGAGCAAGCAATTGAGGATTTATTGCACGCCGCCGACGATCACGCGACACCGCTGACGCCCCAGGAGCGCGAAGATCTTATCCCAACGCACATTCCTTTGCACAGCGAGTTAAACGAACTCGAGCAGAAAACATCGCGACGGCAAACCGTTGGGCATTCGGCCGCCGGAAAGTTGCGACGCGAGAACGTTTTTCTCAAGAGTCTGCACCGGCGCATGTTCGAACGTGTCTGGCGCTGGGATGGAAAATTCCGAACGACGGAGCGCAATCTCGGCGTCGCCGCCGCATCTGATCGAAGTTTCACTGCATCAGGTACTCGACGACGCAAGGTATGGGGTCGAGAACAACACCTATCCTCCGGACGAACTTGCCGTTCGCTTCCATAACCGCCTGGTATCCGTACACCCGTTTCCAAACGGCAACGGCCGCTGGTCACGATTGGCTGCTGATGTGTTCGTCGTGCAGCTTGGAGGCAAACGCTTCACATGGGGCGGCGCGGCCACTCTGCACGATCATGAACTGGCCAAATCATCACTCTGGCAGATCCCTGGCAAAGTCCCGCATCACAACAAAGAGCTCATAGCCGGATTTGTGCCAAAACGATTCGAACGTGATGGTTTTCCCATCAAGGTCCGGAGTCAGAGAGATGCCGCGCCACGTGATGGGGAATTTCTCTGGCTTGTATCGTGAAAAATCGAAACGGAAATTGTGCGATACCGTATTCCGGATGACTCGCGCATATTCGTACCAGTCCGCGTCGCGAAGCTTTTTGACCATCCTGCTTCCGGGGCTCGAGCGATCATAATCCTCGCAATAATCATCTAACAGTTCATACGGGACGCGAATGAGGGCATGAAGTTGATTCAGCACAAAGTCGGCAGTGATCGAAAACCACGACGTGTCTTGCTCAATCAGCCTTGCAAGATCGGAGTAAGATACCCAGGTGTCGAGCACCTTCATCTGCAGGCCTCGCGCTTCTTCGATCGCACTTGGCTTATACTGAGCACCACCTTCGAGCCAGTGGCTCGAGATAATAGCCAGCCGATAACATCGGTCTTGCCGCGCAAACTCGTCGAGAATATCCGATTTTGTAAAGCGCATGACAGCTCGGGCGACGATTCGCAGTATATATTTGCCTCAAAGTATAGAGACCTAACGGTGTATCGCGGAAGGAGGTTGTTATTCAGTGAGGACAGAAATTCGACTGACCATAGGCCACGTTTCGCTGGACTATGCGAAAAACGACATGGGATTCGATTATGGTCTCTTGTTTCAGGATGGCGATCTCACTCGATGTCGGTCGGACCGCCATCAACTATGACTACTACCAGAACAATCCAGAAGAGCAGAGCGAACTCGCCGCGCATGAAGCCGCGTTCGTAAGACCGCTTAAGCGCGTGCTCCCAAGGCTTCAGCTGCTCGGATACACGCTTGAACACGCCCGGGCTGAGTATGAGTCGCTGGTCGACTCCACGATGGAGACGACTGATAACGCTCCGCCCGAAGAAGCGGAATTAGCGTCCATTCTGACATTTGAGGAATTTTGCTCGCTTGCGTGCCGATATCCGATTTCCAGTCTTTCATCTGAATACATCGAGTTTGATACGCCCGAGCGCGAGCAACTCGCCCAGGGGCGGTTGGCAAATGATGATGATATCGATCGTGTCCCGTGGGCCGGCAACTCGGACCTGTACTGGTCCGAAGCGAGCTATTTTTCGTCAAAACTATGTGTGCTTAGTGCGCCGGCAATGCTGCAAGTATTTGGCCTCAGTCCGGCGAATGCAGAAGCCGATGTTATTTGGCAATTTGGGCCGCTGGTGAACGCGGGCTGGGCCGCCCGGGAGTCATTCCAATCTGGAGCGAGGCGAGCCCAATCCATTCTGGTTGCCACCGAAGGCGCATCGGATGCGCGCATCGTCAGTCGCGCTCTCGAAATCTTGCGGCCGGACGTCGCTGATTTCTTCCGATTTATTGATGTAGAGGAGCGGCACCATTTTTGGGGGCACAGGCAATTTGGTAAAATTCGCGGAAGGCCTGCTCCGCATCGACATACAAAATAAAGTGCTGTTCCTGCTCGACAATGATGCTGAAGGGGTCGATGCCTATCGTAAACTTCAGGAATTGAGGCTCTCGAGCAAATGCACGCAATGCGGCTCCCCGATTTAGATGAATTTCGGAGCATGCCGGCGCGCGGGCCGGAAGGTGTTAGCGTCTGCGATATCAACGGACGGGCCGCTGCGATTGAGTGTTACTTGGATCTGAACCTTACTGGATAACCTAATGAGACAATGATGGTTCGGCTGAAACATTCCGAAAAGAGAATCCTCGAAGACGCACTCGACATGGGCGGCGGCTACGTACTCAATTTCTCAGATCGAACCTTTACTGAATTTTTTGACGACCACGGAATCACGATGTACCAAGAGACGTACGGCTTTAATGGAACCTCAAAGGCCAAACATATGCGGGCCATTATCGAAGTCGAGGACGCATTCACAGTTTGCCGGGTGCTGCGGCAGTTATGGGAGCATCGGGAGAGCATCCCTTTATATCAGAAGGCCGACATTACTGGGCAGCTGAAGACGAGATTCTTTGCTTTGGTCAGCCAGTTGGAAGGCGGCGATGGAATCGCGCGCACTGATGCTATTGACGGCTTCGCCCGCGACGAAACGCTAGAAGAACTCGTGGCGTCGATCGAACGCGACATCGGAGCTAACCGGCCCGCCGCTGCGATCGACCGACTTCACACGTACTGCATGAAAAAGTTCGGCCACCTGTTGGATGCGCGCGGCGTAGCCTGGGATCGGGGGGAGCCTCTACACAGCCGCGTCGGCAAGTATGTGAAGGCCCTTGGTCAGGAGCGGGACCTGCGCGACGTTACCGCCCAGATCATCAAGAATGCGATCGGCGTGTTCGACAAATTCAACCACGTGCGCAACAACCAGTCCCTCGCGCGCTAGACCAAGCCGAAGCGCGATTCGTCTATGACTCCATCACAGGTATTCTGCGGTTCATCAAGAGCATTGAGGCCAAGTTCGACGCTGCGAGTGTGACGACAATGGCGGCGGCAGCCAACGATAGGCATTAGTCGCGAGGCGCTCAAGGTTGGGCTGCGTACAACGATTGGGCTTTGGAAGTGGGCTTAGCCCGCCGAAGTGAGGGCTCACGCATGGTGGAGAGTGCCCCTACCGCGCTCAAAAGAAGCCGCTTGCAGGATCAACTGAAGTTGTCCATGCGCTGCTTTGCTCAAATTATTGATCGTCTCAGACCAGAACTTTTTTACCTCCGGAGAAATGTTGAGGAACTCTGACTGCGCGGCAGCAGGATTACTCAGGAACAAAAGACATATATCCCCTAACCGTTTATCCAGATCGTACAACTCTGCAGCTATCACGCTCGCCACTTTCCCCAATCTTTCATCCAAAGAAGCAACGGCGACAACATCGCCTAACACCTTCGGCAATACGAGGTGCATTTCTTGATCGTAAGAGTCGATTCGTTGTTTGGTGAGCGTTCCATTGTTCGCAGCCCATATAAGCCACGCCATTGAATGACTTGCTGCACCCAAATCAGCAGCCAATTGAGAAACTTTCAAGTTCACTTCCTTGATAAGTAAATCAGCACGAGCCGCTCGCACCTTACTCTCTTCCACCTCTCTCGAAGTTTGGCGTTGAAAAATTTGGGTGAAAAGTACCCCCAACAGCGCAATAGAAGCTCCGATGACGACGCCAATCGGTACGTATGCCTCCGTTGGAATATTAGGAAAGCGCATGTCAGTTTTCTCCTGGTCAAGAAAGACTTAGGATCTACAAGCTAGCCATCAGGCGCATGATGCCACAAATTGCACCGAGGCCTATGATCTTTCAGCCTTGGGCCGTTACCAAAAAGGGCGCGCAGGGCGGGCCGCCTGACGTACGAGCTGGATCGATGGTCATCGTCGGGCCTTAAACGCCGCCTCTGGATCGTGACACCATCTTGAAACGCAGTGATCCAGCATCCGCTGTAACAGCTTCGATGTGAACTGCTCGTTGTCGCTAGGATGCTCCGGGTCCGCGATGTCACAGGGTGCCGCTTCCCATGGCTTAAGCTGTAAGGTCCTGCTTTGGCAGCAGCTCGCGGCGAACATCGCAACCTTTTCCCACGGCTCATGCTTCAGTCAAGCTGGCGACCACGACCCTGTAATCGGGCTTCCTGCATCGAGCGCGACAACGCCAGATAATCGTGTTCCTCCATCGGCATCAGTGCGCACCACCGTTTCGCCACTTGTCGTCTGCATCCAGCCGGTCGAGCAGGTCAGCAACGGGATTGATCGGCCGTTCGGCCGCCAGCTTCCAAGCCGTCTTGCGTTCAAGTAGGCTCTGCGGCGTCAAGCGTAGTCGTGTGGCGACCGAGAATTGCAGACGAACAAGGTCGATGAATTGCTCCTGTTGCGCGTCTGCGGCCATGCTTTGCAGCCGCAGCGTGGTCCTGACATAGCTGGCGAGTAACGGGGCCTGATGCGGCGCGAAATGTTTTGCGCTGACTCTGCGACGATTTGGTTGAACAGAGATCGCTCGGCATTGGTCAAAGAGGCCGGCGGCGTCAAAGGCGGTGACAGGCTGTTCGCATCTTGAAGATCGCAGTAATCGTCGCGTAATCCCACATCGGCTGGAGCGGTGCGGTTATGTGCCGGTTCGGAAAGAGACAGATAGCCAAGGACGCTGGCAGATTGCTGGTAAGCGTCAGGTCATCTAAGCCCCTCGCAGATTTCATTGCTTTGCGCAGTACCGCCGCCGGTTTCGATTATCTGCTCGATAGTCACTACACCTCCTGAAACTTCCATTGACCAATTGTTGGGCCATTGTAGATGCCAATCGTGCGCCAGAGCAGAGCGAGTTGGCGGGCATCGGCAAGGATGCAATCATCGAACCAGTAAAGCTGGCACCGATACCTCGCGAACCTCCCAGCACCAACGCGTGATTGATCTTCTCATAGTCGCTGCACGCGCTGCGCCGACCAATTGAGGATGTCGTCCACTGCGTCAGGATAGAGCTTGGTGATGAGGTCAAGCCATGGCTGCACATCGGCGGGGTCGCCGTGAACAATGATCGGTGGTTGATATTCGTTGAAGCAGCTTGCGCCGATCTGTTTTGTCCAGCCACCATTCCGAATGATCCCGCCCCTGATCATCTCGGGCTCACCTGGAGCCCACGTCATCTGATCGACGGGATTGTACTTACTAATCCATTTACTGGCTGCAATAAGGATACGCTTGCCCTTGGCGTCGCGCTTGACCTTGCCGTTAGCGTTGAGCAGCGGTCGCGGCCTCAGTCGTTCGTTGATGATACTGGCTGGCCAATGCTGGCGCGACGGGATGTAGATGTAATCATGTTGCGGCGAATAGGCGACGAAGTCTCTGCATCTGACAAAGCGCGGCAGTTTATCGGCTGCTGATGCATTGTCGGTTGGCGCATTAGCGGCACATGACTTCAGTTGGTCCGGCAGATGCTCCTCATCCCACATGGTACTCCAGCTCGGCTGATCATAGTGGACGATGCCGAATATCGTCGCGGCTCCAAGAAACTTTGCCGGACTCTTTACCCATCGCCAGTCCCAGCTATAGGCCGCATACCTCTCTTCATGCTTGATCGGATTCTGGCGGCACCAGTTGAGAAAGGCTTTGCGGGCGCGAGGATAACCCCGCTGGCGCGATGAAAAGCCATGCCGATTTTGTTCCAGCCTTGCTCAAAGCCTTCAAGGACTACGACTTCGCCGGTCTTTGGATCAGCCAACTCCCATTTTGGATTCGGCCCCTCATTGGGTATCAGTGCAAGCGCCGCTATCAGCTTATCGACCGGCGCTTCCGGTTGTCGAGTATCTCGACCCATTGAGCGACAGCTACGATCACGAGCTTTACGCATCTACGTGCCTGATAGGGTTCGACTTCGCGGAGTTCTCGAAACTCGCGACCGTAGATCCTGGTAACATCGAAACCTTCTTTGCAAAACAGCTTGAGGCAGAGCTCGAAAAAGCCACCAAGTCTCTTCAGTCAATGCTCGCCAGCAAAAATATCAATCATCACCCTGTAATCGACGAGGCACATTCCGTCCAAGAAGGGGATAGTCGACGCGCGAAATTGGCTTTCAGGACAGGATCTGGATTTTTTTGGATTTTCAACTCATGTCCGGCGGCAAATCGAGATCGTCTTGGGTTTGCAGAATGAACGCAGACAAGCGTGAATGAATGCAAACGGGCGTTCATAATTTTGCATTCGCGCAAAAGAATTGGCTTTTTAAGTATTCAATTTCATTGACATTTTTGAACCTGCGGGCTTGGTCGCTCATAACGGTCTGGTTGCAGGTTCGAATCCTGCCGGGATCACCACTTCATTTCCCTGCTCCAGTTCTATTAATGGCTTGCTGGTCATTTTGGCTCACCGGGTTCGGAGGTGAGCCAACAGGTGTTGCCGATATGATCTTTGCACCGGCGCTCTCTGCGAGCTTTATCCGATTTGCCTCCTCAATGTAACGCTGTGCTTCGCCTATCGTCCTCCAGCCGAACCAAGCCATGAGTTGCGGCGCCGTCGCGTCGTTGAGAGCGTGATGAACAGCGGCGGCTTTCCGAAGGCCGTGAGCTCGACCCGGAACGCCGGCCTCTCTGCAGCGATCCGCGAACCAATTCCCGAATCCCGCAGCTGCGAATGGGTCTCCAGCTTCCGTCGTGAGAAACGCCAATTGATCGGTCTGTTCGTGCCGGCCGATCTCAGCGACTAGATCGGGCAGCAATGGGATATCGAACGCCACGTTTGTCTTCTGGCGCCGCATCGAGAGCCACCCGTTCTTGACGTGTTGGCGCCCCATCCGAGTGACGTCGCTGCGCGCGTGTCCGGTGTTGAGCAGAAGCCCGAGCGCCAGCCTCGCCTTGGTGCCCGGAGGATGGCGCTCCTTGTATTGCCGAACCTCGTCTTCGGTCCAGGTGTGGAAACCGCCCGTCTTCTTCGTCCTCGCGAACTTCAACCCGGGCAGCGGATCCACTTTGATCATGCCGAGGGAGAGGCAGTGATCGATGAAGCCACGCCTTGCCTTTTTGAAACTGCGCTGCGCGTTGGGTGTCTTCTTGTTGATGATGTTCTGCAAGGCCATCGAGTGCAGCAGCGCGACGCGTTTGTCACCATGGTCCTCTCGAAAGCGCTCGAGAATCGCGCGGCGCTGCTGCTGAGTCGACTTTGCGAGCCCTGTCGTGAATGCCGTCGATTGGTAATAGCTCACCAAGCCTGCATTGACGGTCTCAGGCAGCGTCGCCTTCGCGGCCTCGTATTCGGCCAGGAACTCCGGCGAGCCTGGAAAGCCGTGCAGCCGAGCCTTCGGGAGGCCTGGCCGTCTCAGGTAGAAGACAGGCTTGCCGTGCTGGGTCTCATAGCCGTGCCCCCCGGCGGCAGCTTCCACTTCATTTGACGTCATCCCATTCGTTGTGATCGGGGTCGGGGGGCGGCGACGGCGGCTTCACCTCGGATCGGTCTCCGCTCGCGAAGTGGATCACCGCCCCATCGGACGTTAATTCCAGTTTCTCGGCCTTCAGGCCGGCCTTGCTCGCTGCCTTCAAGGCTCGCTCCAAACCCAACTGCGTCGTCGCTGCCTGCCGCGGTGCCATCTTGCGCTCTCAAAGATCCCCCAATGGGTCTGATTGAGTTTAGGGCGTGGAGGAGCATCTCCGGGGCCGAAAAAGATGGGTACAAAGCGGTCATCAACGGGTTTCGGGGCGTTGGCGGACTTGACAGTGGACTTGCTCGGGCCTTGTTCGCGGCTGTGTTACGGACGGGAGAAAGGCAAATACCGACAGTTGGTTGGCCTTGCTACTCCCTGTGCGGGACGGCCCCGGGAGGTCGTCCAGGACAGCTAAGCGTCCCAGCTAACGAAGCGCTGCCGCGGCATCGGCGATAGCCCAATCCCGGTACTCCTCCGAGCCGACCGAGATGCCCGTGATCAATCTCCAGGCATCGAAAGGCAATTCGGACAGATATTCCAGCCGCTTACCCGCTTCTGTCATCGTCTTCGGCACGGACATGACCACCGCACAGAGGGTGAAACCCGAACCGTTGCGGTCCGAACTGAAGGCCTAAGCGAATGAGCAGACGAGGCAAGCCGATGAGCGTCGATCGCCACATCCGCAGGGAACCATGTGCTCGCATGCCTTCAAGATTTTCTCTGCTGTCGTCCAGTGCTCGCGCGCGCTCATCATCTTCCCCCAATCTGCATGATTGCAATTGTGTGCAACTAGGTGCAGATTGATTCAAACAGATTCGAGCGTCAAGGGAATTTCGATGGCCAAAACAGCGGCAATCTCAGTCCGAGTGCCTGACGACGTGAAGGCGGCCGTGGAAAAGGCGGCGGAGGCGGACAGCCGCAGCGTCGCATCGTTGGTCGAAAAGATCCTCGTCGATTACCTGAAAAAGAACGGCTATTTGAAGGGGCCGAAGCCGCGCGCGACGGTGCTCTAATGGCGGACGGAGGCGCTTCGCTATTCGGAATTCCGGTCGCCCAGATGATAGGCTTCGCCGTCACGATTGGGGCGTCCTTCCTGTCTGCGCGCTGGGGAAGTGCCGAGACCCGGAAGCAATTCACCAAGAAGATTGCAGATGATGAACGAGCCGCTGCGGCTGAGCTTATTCCGTTGCTGATGAGATTCGCTGCTGAGTGTGAGGATCGCAAAAGCAAACTCAGCCTGCACATGTCGAGCGACGGTCAAGCTGGCAACGATGAATCAATGGGCGGGATTCCGTTTCCGCCAGGGATACATTCGTCAGCGGCGCGTCTCGGCGAACGAATAACCGAGCGCGCCATCAAGCTCGAGCTCACGAAACAGAGGGCGGAAAGTTGGGTTATGGGAGCCCTCGACTTTCTCGATACCGAGGAGGTGAATGAGAAGATGCTTGGCTTCTTCGCGCTGCTCTCGCTGCGAGCGCGATATCTAGCTGACATGGCTGGTGAGCGGGTTGGGCTGAAAATGCGCCACGCAGAGGAAGACCTCGAACGGCTGCGCAAAGAGGCCTTCAAGTCTCAGAGAGAGATCGATTCCGGGGACGACACCAGGTGGTAAGGGCGGCATCGTTAATCGGTCATCCGGCGCGCCGCACGCGCAGCGAATCACAGAACCACTGCGGCAGCACAACTCGCGCGCGCAAGTGTTAAAATTAAGTTATCCCAGCCTTGCAATTTTTACGAGAAGTTCCCACGTTCACGGGATGTCCTCAGCCGGACATGAAGCGGCCCGGAAGGCGGTGACACGCCTACCGGGCCAAAACCCCACCTGGACGGCAGGGAGTTGTGATCACGTGCACAGTAACTATTGGTTAGACTGTAATTGTCAAGTGGCCACTTCGTTCCTGTCGTCCAATTCATCAAAGGACGACGAACTTGGCCATCAACTTCGAAACGACTAATCCGCCCGGACTCCTCAAGGCCTTCAAGAAAGCAATCGACGAAGGCCATGTAGTTACCTGGGCTTACGACAAAGACGGCGACTTCTATCACTCGCCCGAACAGTGGCGCGGTCGCGGTTGGCTGCGGCCCACACTCTACACCGGGCAGCTCACGATGAACTTCATCAAGAACAACACGCTGCGGACTAAGGCAGCCGATTACGCTGTTCTGCACGGTCGCTTCATCGAATCGATGCTGACGCATTGCGACAAGCTCTTCACCAATGCCACCGCGACGGCGCTCGCGACCAACGCCGACACCATCAACACGACGTCAGCCGCGCAACTGCAGGACGGAGGCCGTGCATCTTTGTTGCGCATGGCCTCCGGCCTAAGGAGTAGCCATGTCACCTGAACAAGCCGCCTACGAGATCCGCCAACTGCTGCGGCGAGAGCTCGACGACTGCGAGCGGGCAATCCGGAATGAGGATCTGCACCGCGCGCGAAACGAGCTTGACGATGCAATCCGCAAACTGAAGCGGATCGCCAATTCCCTTCAATGATTGGAGCAATCGAAATGTCGAAGCGACAAGTCTTTCATTCGGTACCCAAAGGCGATGGATGGGCTGTGGAGCAAAGCGGCAAGGTGATTTCCAATCACCGGACGCAGGCGGCTTCAGAGTCCGCGGCGATCAAGGCCGGCCATCGTGCTCAAGACAACGGCGGCCTCGGTCAAGCCGTGCTCCACAAGAGCAATGGTCAGATTCGCGAAGAGCGCACCTACGGCGCGGATCCTCGCAATATCAAAGGGTGAGCGACACGGGTACTGTTCTCCACGGAGAGCAGCGCTCTGGGCGTTACGCTGAATTTTTCAAGAATCTGGTAGGATTATGCGCCCCCTCGGAGCAATTGTTATCGCAGTGGCTGTCCTTGCACTTGGCCTCCTCGCCTATTTGAATAGACGAGTGCCGACAGCAGAGGAGATTGAGTTCGAGAGAAAGTTCGATCGCGATGCCATTCTGGTGCGAACGTGCGCCCCGGATCCAGGCGTCGCATCTGCAGCAACGCTCAAAGTTTATCGTTTCGAGGGCGAGTTGTGGTTCTGGGGACGCGGTCGATGGAGACGGGTCGACGGCAAACCTGAGACAGCCCGCGATCTCCTGGACATTGATGCAGCGCATCGCGCGCCTCCGACGCCGGCCGTGCAAACCTCCTCGAGCCCATTGTCTCGTCTGATTGATAGCTTCACACGACAAGACCCTGCGCCGACACCGCCGAAGGATATTTAGCCGAAGCCAAATAACTGACTCGTATGCCTTGGCCCTTGAGGCGTGACCCTGAAAGGAATGAGGATCTATGTCGATGCCTCCCTCTGTAACAGCACTCGTTGAGAGTGCATTCCAACTCGCCACCACGAAATATCCAGGCGAGCATGGTGCCTGGATTGATCTGGCATATCGACTGGCAGGGCGAGTTGGTTTGGCACCGATGGTGATGAGCGTCCAACGGCTCGGCAAGCCGGTAGAGTTTAGCGTAAGGCTTGGCGAGAGTCAGGACGCCGGGAGTGTTAGCATGCACTTCGAAGGCTCGACGTGGAGGCTCTCTGCCATCGGGCTACCACGAAAAGTGTTGTCTAGTATAGTGGATCGGCTACCGAGCCGCTGAGGCTCTCCGCGCCGTCGGCAAGGCCGGTGGCTGACGCTTGTCGTTGCTACAATAGATTTCCTCGTCATTGCGGCGCCCACTTCTCCGATTACTGGAAGCGGAGTTTTCGGGAATGGAGCCGTTACGTCCAAAAAAGTGAAGAAGCGCGTCCGACGCGAGTACACAGCGGCGGACATCAAACAGTTGCGCGCCCATTCAAGGGCACGGACCCCGGTCGCGAAGATCGCTAAAGCTATGAAGCGAACCGAGGCGTCCCTGCGTCAGAAAGCCAGAACGCTTGGCATGCCGCTCTGGCACGTTCGCTAGAGTCCCTCTTCGTTTCTAACGTTCGCGGAAGGTTTTTCCTATTCGGGGAAAGTATTTTCCATGGGAGAACCGACCGCGAACGTCACCGACCGAGTTGGTGATTCCTGCCGCGGAGCGCCCGGCCGGAGATTGCCGAAATAAAGACGGGATGTTCGCAACGATCTATAACCCAGGGATGATCTCAACCGATCCCGCGCCCGCACCGTTGCGCAAAATCATCCATATCGACATGGATGCATTCTATGCGTCCGTGGAGCAGCGCGACAATTCGGATTTGCGGGGCAAACCGGTCGCGGTCGGTGGCTCGGCCAGCGCGGCGTGGTCGCCGCAGCGAGCTATGAGGCACGTAAGTTTGGCGTGCGCTCAGCAATGCCCTCGGTGACAGCCAAACGCCAGTGTCCTGATCTGATCTTCGTCAAGCCGCGCTTTGAGGTCTACAAGGCGATCAGCCGGCAGATCCGCAAGATCTTCGCCGAACACCCGCCGATCATCGAGCCGCTATCTCTCGACGTGACCGAGAACCTGCAAGGCATTCCGTTCGCGAGAGACATCGCTCTACGCCTCCGCGAGAAGATCAAGGCCGAGACCGACCTCAACGCTTCGGCCGGCATCTCGACCACCGCAAGCGGAACGGACAGTTCGTCATCTCACCAGAAATGGGCCCGGTCTGCGTCGAGACGCTGCCGGTTGGCAAATTCCACGGCATCGGGCCCGCGACGAGCGCGAAGATGAATGCGCTCGGCATCTTCACCGGTTTGGATCTACGCAAGCAGACCATGCATTCTTGAGTGCGAACTTTGGTAAGGCAGGCGCCTATTACTATTGGATCTCGCGCGGCGTGGACGAGCGGCCCGTGCGAGCCAACCGGATCCGAAAATCGGTCGGCGCAGAAAACACTTTCCCGTCGGACCTGAGCGAGTTCGACATCATGGCCGCGGCGCTTCAGCCACTAATCGATAAGGTGTGGCACCACTGCCAAGCTGGCAACCGAGGTCGTACCGTGACCCTCAAGATCAAGTTCGCCGATTTTGAAATCGTCACAAGAAGTCGCTCGGTTGATACTCCGGTCTCGAGCCGGGTCGATCTTGAACGCATCGCGACAGGGCTGCTCAAGGCCGAGATGCCGATGCCAAAGCGGGTGCGCGTACTGGGCGTCTCGTTGTCGTCCTTGCTGTCGGGCGACGCGGCGGAGCCTCAGCTTCACCTGCCAATCTAACAGCACTCAGCCCTCCGCAGTTTGGAACACCCGCCACGCGAGCGACGTTCATTCTCGGAGATTTGGATGAAACATCGTTTGTTTATCGCTGCCGCCGCTGCGATCGTGACCGGCTTCGCCTCCTCGACGGCTGCCGTGGCGCAGGATCGCTACTGCCTACAGGGCCGGATCTGGGGCTATCCCGGCAACTGCCAGTTCGCCAGCTACGCCCAGTGCATGGCAAGCGCATGGGGAACGAACGCCTATTGCGGCATCAATCCTCGCTACCCTTACGCACGCCGCTACAGCGGATATCGGTGATCAACCTGGCTTCCAGAGCCAAGACTGTATCCTGCTTTGGCTTAACGTCGGGTTCGGCCGAACAGCGACATGGCAGCTGATCGATCCCTTACCGCAGTCGTCTTCTCTGGCGGCCTCGGGCTCGGCGGCTATCATGGCGGCGCATTCGAAGCCCTAATACCTGCCTCGCCTTCGATCGACTGGTTGGCAGGCTCGTCGGCGGGCGCGATCACGGCTGCGCTGATCGCGGGAAGCGCAAGCGCCGATCGCATCGGGACTCTCCGAAGCTATTGGCGGGGATCAGGCAGTGCGTCTGCAGCGCCAGATGTCAGCCGCCATCCTGCGCCTGGCTGAGCGCGATCAATACCCGCTTGTTCGGCCATGCCGGCTTCTTTCATCCCCGCTTGCCGATTTCGATCTCGCGCTTCGGCGGCTTTTACGACCTCGGTCCAACGCGCGAACGCCTCAGGCAATTGATCGATTTCGGCCGTCTCAACGACGGAGATCCGCGGATTACCCTTTGTGCCACCGACGTCGAAAGCGGCGACGCCGTGCTCTTCGACTCCGCGTCGGACCGGATCGACATGGACCACATCCTGGCGAGCTGCGGCTTTCTCCCCGAGTTCGCGCCGGTTCAGATCGCCGGCAGGTGGCTCGGAGATGGCGGATTCTCGCTGAACGCGCCATTTGACCCGGTTCTCGAAAGCGCGGCCTCGCTCCGCCTCTATGTGATCGATCTCTTTGCGCGCGACGGTAAAGTTCCGGACGGCATCGAGGCCGCGGCCGAACGAAAGAGCGACCTGACTTTCGGCAACCAGACCTTTCAGCGACTTGGCCACGCCCTCGAAGCCCGCCGACTACGCGCCGAATTGAAGGGCCTAGCGCACGACGACAGGGTCTATCTCCTGAGCTACCGGCCGGGCCTCGAAGAAGCTGGTCCCGAAAAATCCTTCGACCTGTCGGAATCCGCCATGCGCAACGATGGCGAGCCGGCTTTCTGGACATGCTCCATGCCGCGAGCCTCACTCCCGCCGGCAACGGAATTTGCAGCGTGCGGCGGCGCTCGTGAAATTACGCCACACCAAAGATCAAGCCGCTCTGCAGCGGGGGTCAATTGCCGAGGGCAAGCAAAGTGGGCCACATCGTTGCAAGGAGCCAGAGCATCAGCCCGAACCCGGCCCATATGCCCATCAACGTAAAGACTCGCTGGACGTAGTGCAGTGTCATGCCTTCGATAACTGGCGGGGTGAGGGCCGGAGTCGCCTATCCCCAGGGAATCAACATCGCGTAGGATCACACGGCAAGCTGACATCGACCTTACAGCGCAAGCAACGATGGCGCGCCGGGATCTCGGGCGGTGTTCGTCACCGCCACAGCCGACGGGCATGAGCCGCCAGCCGCTGTCGCTTGCGCGTCCTCTGTGATCTGGCTTTCCACACCCACGACGAGCAGTAGCCCGCGCGCGTCCCGCGGCCCAAGGGATTGATAATTTTGACTCTGCGCGACCATCGGCATCGTTGGGCGAATGCCTCGCCCTATACGACGCCACACCCCAACCCACGCCGACGGCCGGCCGCGCAAGATCACGTTCGGCCAGAGCGCGAGATGGGCTTGCGGTGCATCCTGGTCTACTGCCATTGCGGCCACCACGTTGCGCTGGATGCGGAACGCTGGCCGGACGAAATGCGGCTGTCCGACCTCAAGCCGCGGTTCGTCTGCTAAGGCTGCGGATCACGCAGCGCCGACGTTCGGCCGGACGTTGAGCGGGGTGATCCGCGGCGTGCGATTATGGGCCACTACAGCGGCCGCTAGCATGAGATCAGCGAGTCGGCCCCGGCCGGCATGCCATTTTGGGGGTAAGCCGGGGCCGCTGCGCTTGGTCTCGGTTGCACCAAGCAGAGGCGAGCCTACCGACAGGCGAACGGCCACTCTGTTCGCTTTCGCACAGTCCGTTGCCTATTTTTCCCCATCTGATTCAGATAGGCAAATGCAGCCGGGACATGAGCGGCGTACTCGCCACCTCCGCAGGTGATTGAGAGGCGATGGTGAGTGAAAGCGCGCGGCCAGCGAACAGATTTCTCATTCGCATGGGGGGCGTGGGTTGGATGGTTTACGATCGAGAGCGCCGGGGTCCGGCACTGATCGGCAGCGACTTGGCAGCGAGTTTGACGCGGGAGCAGGCCGAGCGAGCGTATGACATCCTTGTTGGCTCAGCAGGCGACTCTGAATAGGTTCTCGCCGGCCAGCTTGTGCCGCTAGTGCGGAGAGGAGCGCTGAGTTGAACTTGACCGATGAACGTGCCTTCGCCGACCCGGAAACCGCCGCGCGCAAGCTGGTGGAGATCGCCGCCGCCACGCCGGCCGTGCAGGACGGCCGGATCTACATCGAGCGGATCAACGCGCAATTCGTGGCCCTCTTGAAAGACAGCCGCGGCCATCTGGAGTTTGGCGCCGGCATCAACTTTGCGCATCGGACGCGGCTGGCTTTGGATGTACGAAAGCGGCACCGATGTGAAGCCGATGCCGCCGGGCCAAGTTCTATTGGGACAGTAGGAACTGAGAGTTCCCGCCGCCGTTGGTTCCGGCTGGCTTCCATCCGAGCTGGCGGATCGGCCCCGGCCTATTTGCGTCGAAACCCCAGTCGGGGCCGACACCCCTCTCGCTTCGAGGCCACGATGAAATGCACCACCTGTCGCCGATACCGGTTGTGTCTGCGAGAACCATCCTGATCGTCCCTGGGAAGGTCCGCAGGCCTGCAGCTGCGGTGGCGCCGGCGCGCCCTGCCCGGTCTGCAACGTCCCGGCCGATGGCGAGACATCGCGCATGCCCGAGGGCTTCCGGGTCGAGCTAGACCAGGATGGCTGGCGGCACTGAGCCACCGCCGTAAGTCGGACCGGCGACACCTGAGCTAGACTCCGGCATCGGCCAACGCCTCCGGGGCTATCTCTTCGCTAGCGGAACGGCGATAAATTTGCCGAGTTTTCCCGTTGGGCCCATGTTTGTGATGCGTGGGCCAGAAGGTGACTTGTGCCCCAGCTCACTTGTCCTTGGTGAGTTGGGGCTTTTTTCATTCGATCCCACGTCCCTGGGATTCGTTTGCCGCGTTGCCGCCAGCCAATAGTGTACAGTCAGTCCAAGTATCCTTGCGGATCCGGCCGCGTAGGAAATTATGCAACGGGAGCCCGGTTGCGGGCTGCGCCGAACGGCCTCAGCATCCGAGCCAGCCCCGGAAAAAGCTTGAGGCCGTTTTGCGTCTCCTCAAAAACCTGTGGCATGGCCATTGTCAAAGCTAGGCTGACTGGGATTTCAGTGCTCAGTCCGGGAATGAAAGTAAGCGCTGTTCAGCGGCCACCTACCCGATGACGGGGTGATCTGCGAGTCTGCGGTTCGGTTCGACCGTTAGGCTTAGAATGGACACAGTGCATACTGCTATCACGGAGCCGGTGCGACGGCTTGAGGTCTTCACCGGAGCCGGCCGTCGGCGGAAGTGGAGCGACGAGGACAAGGCGCGGATCGTCGCGGAGATCGTGGCGAGTGGCGACTCGGTGTGTTCCGTGGCTCGACGGCATGGATTGTCGCCGCAGCAGCTGTTTGGCTGGCGGCGTCAGTTGCGAGAAGCCGTTGGCGGTCATTCCGAAGCGGACGAAGTGCAGTTTGTGCCGGCGGTGGTGGACGCCGTGGTGCCGGTGCCGACCGCTCACCGGGAGCGCAGAGCGGTGCGCAAGGCAGATAGCGGGATCATCGAGATCGAAGTCGACGGCATCACGATCCGGGCCGGTCGTGGTGCGGACACGGCGATGATTGCGTCGATCGTCCAGGCGCTGAAGGCGAGCCGGTGATCGGTCCGTCGGGTGCGGTCCGGGTGATGGTGGCGACCAAACCGGTAGACTTCCGCAAGGGAATGGAGGGGCTTGCGACCCTGGTGCGCGAGAGCATGGGGGCTGACCCATTCTCGGGAGCTGTCTATGTGTTCAGGGCCAAGCGGGCGGATCGGATCAAGCTGGTGTTCTGGGACGGAACGGGTTTGTGTCTGTTCGCCAAGAGGCTCGAGGATGGAATCTTCCGCTGGCCGAAGATCGAGGACGGTGTGATGCGTCTGTCGGCGGCGCAATTGTCGGCGCTGCTGGAGGGGCTCGACTGGCGGCTTGTGCATGAAGCACGGGAGACGCCGGCGCCAACACAAGCGGGATAGTTGTTGGCGGCGCTGCGGCGAAGTGAATCAGGAGCGTCGGACGCGTCGCCAGATGGCGGCGAATATGCTCTGAATTGGGTGTGAGCGAGGCCCTGCCTGACGATCCCGAGACGCTGAAAGCGATGCTGCTTGCCGAACGTTGCGAGAGCGAACGGCTGCGTCAGATCATCAAGGAATTGCAGCGGCATCGATTTGGCCGGCGGGCAGAGACGCTGCCTGAAGATCAAATGCTGCTGGGCCTCGAAGACGTCGAGCAGGTCGCAGCGTACAGCGAGACGGCACAGGACGTGAGCACGCCTGAAGGCCGTGAGGCGCGGGCTCGCAAGCGCCGCGGCAACCGTGGTGCCTTGCCGACGCACCTGCCGCGGATCGAGGTCGTCGTCGACATCGAGGACAAGACCTGTCCCTGCTGCCAGGGCGAGTTGCACCGGATCGGCGAGGATCGAAGCGAGCGGCTGGACCTGGTCCCAGCGCAGTTCCGGATCCTCGTGACCCGGCGTCCCAAATACGCCTGCCGGGCTTGCGAGGACGGCATCATGCAGGCGCCGGCCCCCGCCCGGCTGATCGAGGGCGGACTGCCGACTGAAGCCACCGTCGCCCAGGTCCTGGTCTCCAAATATGCCGATCACCTGCCGCTCTACCGGCAGGCCCAGATTTACGCTCGCCAGGGCATTGAGCTCGATCGTTCGACGCTGGCGGACTGGGTGGGGCAGGCAGCCTTCCACCTGCGTCCGTTGCATGAACGCGTCCTTGGCAAGCTCAGGCAACGGCCAAAGCTGTTCGCCGACGAGACGACGATGCCGGTGCTCGATCCCGGCCGCGGGCGCACCAAGACCGGTCAGCTCTGGGCCTATGCGGCGGACGACCGGCCATGGGGCGGCGCTGATCCGCCGTGCGTCGCCTATGTCTATGCGCCGGATCGCAAAGCCGACCGACCGATCGCCCATCTTGCAGGCTTCAAGGGGATCCTGCAGGTCGATGGCTATGCCGGCTATGGCAAGCTCGCCGAGCGTGGCGAGGTTCAGCTCGCATTCTGTTGGTCGCATATGCGGCGTAACTTCTACGAACTTGCCACACCCGGTCCCGCGCCCATCGCAAACGAGGCGCTTCAGCACATCGCCGAGTTCTACGCGATCGAGAAGGACATCCGTGGCCGCAGCGCCGAGGAGCGCCGCCTCGTCCGGCAGCAGAAGAGCCGGCCGCTGGCAGAAGCCTTCGAACGGTGGCTCCGCGCGAAGCTCGCGCTGATCAGCCAAAAGGGCAAGTTGGCCGACGCCATCCGCTATGCGCTCTCACGCTGGGAGGGCCTGACGCGCTTCATCAATGATGGCCGTGTCGAGCTCGACAACAACGCCGTCGAGCGCTCGATCCGTCCGATCACGCTGAACCGGAAGAATGCGCTGTTCGCAGGTTCCGACGGCGGCGCCGAGCATTGGGCCATCATCGCCTCCCTGGTCGAAACCTGTAAGCTGAACGACGTCGATCCACTCGCTTATCTGACCGACGCCCTCACCAGGATCGTCAACGGCCATCCAAACAGCGACATCGATCAGCTGCTTCCGTGGGCCTATTGCCGTCACGACCTCAAAGCCGTGGCCTGAGAACGACGCTTACGAATGAAACGCTGCCGGGACTTTTATTTCGAGCCCGGCAGCGTTCGAACCGTCGTGCGCCTTCCGCTGATTGATAATTGCCAGATCTTCCCCGCGGGTAAGAAATCCTCAATCTTGAAATGCATTATTGAAGTTTATGAAAGCAGAAGGGTCGCGCGTCAGACGCCATTCGATTTTCAATCAACACCACCGACAGTTTCTCGATCGACTACGTGACCTTGAGTGGGTGGCGAACTCCAAGTTGGAAGACAGACCCAAAACAAAGCTCACCCTCATTCGCAACGGATGGATGGAGAGGCGGTCGTCAGAAACCGGTATCGAGTATCGCCCTCGCGGCGGTGCTCCGCAAATACGACGCAAAATCCTGGTGCGCGGCGGCACCTTCGAGGCGGTGGAGGGCAAGGCGCGCGACCGCAACATCGTGATCGAATTCAAGGACTACGAAACCGCGCTCGCCTGCTAATACACCAAGGCGAGGGCGCTGCGCGCGGGCGCCGTGGACATCGATATTATTGTGATCGAAGGCTACGACGGCCCGCAGCCCACGGATTGAGCCCCGCTTTGGCGGCGCGCACCACGCAGCTGAGTTTTGCCTCGTTGGTCGTTCGCACCGCCGAATGTCTCCTTCTGGCCGATTTTGTTGCAAAAGTCGGCTGTAGCCGACGGATGCCTGTCGGCCATTCGGTAAGGCCGACCGGCTTTGATCCGCCGACCTAACGCTCTCGACGCAACTCCTACGCTACGCAATGCAGAAAGCATGAGCGGGTGGTGGTCGCGCAACGAACGACGCGAGGCGCCTTAGATTTTGAGCGATGGCAGCCAGAACAAACTCGTCCTGGGCGCCTCGTGGGCCACGAAGCCGAAGCCGACCAAGCCTCAGGATGCGCTTCAAGTGTGCAAACTGCATCTCGATCTTCTTGCGCTGACGTCGCGACGTCTCGAAGCCCTCGGTGCCAGCGAACGACCGGGCGACGTCCCGGGCGTGCTCATGTATGTCGCGCGGGATCTTGCGCGATGGTTCTTTTGGACAGCACTGCGGTTTAAGCGGGCATGCGTCGCAGTCGCGCTTGCTCGCACGATACAGAAGCGTTTTGCCCTCGTGCACGGTGCTCCGCTCGTCCCGAGCCGCTTTCCGCCCGGGCAGTGGTAGACGTCGCTGGTCGGATCATATCGAAAGTCACTGCGTGAGAAGGTGCCGTCATCTCGCTTCGACTTGTCGAACACGGGGATATGTGGCGCGATGCCCTTCTCCTCGACTAGCCAGTTCAGCATCGGAGCAGCCCCGTAAGCGGTATTCCCGGCAAGCCGCTCCGGCTGGAGACCAAAGCGCTCCTCTGTTCGTTCGATCATTGTGCTCGCCGCTCCGACCTCGGCCTGGCGAATGGAGCGGGGCGCCTCAACATCAACGATGGCGCCGAACTTCACGTCGTGATAATTGTCGGAGTATGCGAAGAATGCTGGTCCCTTGTGAGCTCCGGTCCACTGGGCCGCGGAATCGGACAGCGAGATGAACTTCGGGACAACGTCGCTGGCCGCGCCCCATGCCGTATCGTCGAGGGTTGCCAGATACTCCTTCACCGCGCGGCTTGACGTCGCCGGATCGCAAACCTTCGCCACCAACCAGACCGGCCACAATGCACGCCTCGACGATATGTTCGAATACGCGACGAACGACATCTCCCTCGCGGAAGCGCTCATTGCGGGCCCGCGAGAAAGTCGAATGATCCGGGATGGCATCCTCGATACCGAGCTTGCAGAACCACCGATAGGCGAGGTTCACCTGCACTTCACGGCAGAGCAGCCGCTCCGAGCGGATCGCGAAGACATACCCCACGATCAGCATCCGGATCATCAGCTCCGGATCGATCGACGGGCGACCAATGGACGAATAATGAGGAGCTAGTTCGCTGCGAAGCCAAGACAGATCGAGAGCAGTGTCGATCTTCCGCACCAGATGATCTTCGGGAACCGCGTGGCTGAGATGAAACTCTTAGAACAGTTGACCTTGGTCACTCTTCAGACGGCCCATCATGGATCGACCTCGTCGCGATTCGCGTCAACACAACGGAATCACGCCTGCCGGCTCGTCTCAACTGACTTTTGCAACAAAATCGGCCCTTAGCGGTCCTCAGTCTTCAACGCCGTGATGTCTGCTTTCAGGGGTGGAACAGACTGGCGCTGGGTTTATGAAGGCTCCGCCCCGGCAGGAACTGGACGGGCCCTGCTGTGTCGGACGGCAACTCAGTGTCGTGATTTTCCCGTCATCATTAAAGGCTAAGACTGCCTGCACTACGTTTTCCCCGCTGATGAACGAGATTATTGCGCCACCGTGCGAGGGCTGAAGATTGTCCAGCTCCGCAGCTGGGTGTCTCTGCAGATGGATAGCCCAGTAATCTCGCAGGTTTTCTCTGCCGGAGATCGCCAATTGGTCACAATCGCAGTAGACCACGGCATCTTCGGCGTACATTTCGAGTATCGCTTCGACATCGCCTGCACGGTAAGCATCAAGCCAGTCGACGGCAGCGGCCAGCGGGTCAAAAGCCATACAAGCACCTTCATTCCAGAAGCAGAGATTTGGCCGGGGGCCCGGCTGTGTCTTCGCCAATCGATCCGGAATTTTTTGACGCTCGCTCGCCTAAACCAATATGCCGAGTGCCATAGGGCGGATACTTATCCGCTGGCCCGTGATGCTGGCCCATTCGGAAACCCGCATGGGCGGTCCCGGATTCGAATAAGGCTCGGTTCTTAGACCCTGTGTCTAAAAGTCCAGTGTGCACCGGCAAACTGGTAATAGCCTCGAACCTAGACATTTGCCGCGCCGAGGGAGCCGATGCTATCGCAGCAATCGAACACTCTCTGGAGATGCTGAAGGCGCGAGTACTTTCTGCTCAACGTTCTAGATTGAACTCTTGCGAACCGCGTTCGGGTCCATCTGAGCCAACCAGGATTTCGTATGCTCGCTCTGCCTGCTCCCGTGTCAAATTGGCTATCCAGTCGGTGCCCAGGAGCGCTGGGCCTTTCCGCTCTCGGTCGTAAACCATCCAACCAACGCGGCCCATCCGCACGACAAATCTGCCCGACGCCGGACTCATCGCACTTGCCATACAACAGCCCCCATCACTTCCTGCGTCTGCCAAATACGCCGTCGTCGACTATTCCCCGCATTTGCCTATGTGAATCGCCACAACATTCGAGCGCCAAACAGATATTCCTGGCGGGAACAGTGCGAAAGCGGACAGAGCACCCGTCGGTCCGATAGTAGCCTCACCTCCGCTTGGTGCAACCGACCAAGCACCTCCAGTCGCGGCCCCGGCCTACTGTCCTTCAGCAGCATGTCCCTGCCTGGCCGGGGCCGTTGTCCGCTTTCCGATGCATACTGGCGTCACGACAGTCCCGCCTCCGAGTTGACGGGGTTCGAGGATGTGCTGCCGCAGCGCTGCAGCATAGGGGGAGCAGCTCGACGCCGCTTTCATCGCGCTTGGTTTCAATCAATCGAGCTTTGCCCGTGGCATTGCAACACCGCTAGCCAAGTTCTGACACACACACGGGGCCGTCATCGATTCCAGTTCTACCTCTTTTGAGGCGCTTACAGGACGCGGTCATCGCCGCTACCTTGGCAGATTGCGGGGTTAATACCTTCAAGCCCTGGAAGACGGCTCTCGGCGCTCACTCTTTTGGAGTGCTACGGTGGCGCGATATTTCTTCGACGTCAGGAACGGGTGGGACTTCTACCCCGATGAGCAAGGCGTGGAATTGCCTTCGCAAGCAGATGCTGAGGCAGAGGCTCTAGACACCCTGGCGAAATTGGCGCGCGATTTTGCGGACAAAGCTCCAGGACAAGCGCTCCGGCCAGATGTTGCCATCGAGGTCAGAACAGCGTCAGGACCGGTCTTTCAGGCTGCGTTGCTCTTCGCGGCTAATAGAACCACGTTGCAATGATGCGCTTGGACCGCCCACTGGCACCAGCGGTGCGACCGCAATCGGGCCGGCGGCGCTTTCCTTGCCGTCTGTTTCATCATGGGCTCGCACCTGCTAGAGCACCACCCCAGTGATTGCGGCCCGCCCGGAGCTTAGCAGCTCTGACTAAGAACGCGTTTTGAGTAAGTCAACGTAGCGCGCGTGCAATGTCACGAAGCGCTTGGTTCCGTCGAGGAGCACCTTGACCTGAGTCGCGGTCGCCCCTTGGCCAACAACGATACCGATCCGACCACTCAGGCGCGGCCCGGCCGAAGCAGCAACAACGATCCTGCGACCACTCATCAGCTCTTCTTTAATGACCAATAGGTCCGCGGACTTCGGCAGGTTACGGTTGGTGCTCCGGGGCATGGCCTCTTCCCTACCGCCATCTATGAACGTTGGACACGCGATTGACGGTGCACGCCTGGCTCGCGACCGCAAAGAGGCCGACAGAAGCCATCCCCAACATATGCCGGCGCGCTGCCGTTGCGCCACAGCTTCTGTTGCGGTGTGATTCGGCGCAAATTGAAGTGGGGATCTTGACGAACCAGATGCTACCCGACCGTCTCGGCATAATCCATGATGTTGATAGCGGACTCGCGATCTGATCCCATCTGGGACGGAGACGAATCACATGCGCGAGCAACAAGCAACCTTTGAGGCGACGTTTTTTGATCGGCCTCCCAATTGCGAAGATTGCCACATCGTCACGGCCCTTAGATCCGTTATCCACGACTCTCGCGATGGTCGCCGGGTCTCTGTGTACGAGTGCTCAAACCGTGGCCGACTGGCTTGGAAGGATGACGCGACAGGGATTTCCGGCGAGCTCGGTGGTGCGCAAAGGAGATAAGCATCTGGTGTGGCCCTTACGCCTGTCGCGGACTGTATCTGCTGAGCGTCGGCAAAAGCCATTGAGTTATCAAGCCGCCGAGCTGCGCGCAAAAGAGCTCCAGACGATGGCTTTTTTCCTGATCGTCGCCTACTTCGCCATTCTTGCTCATGCTTTGTTCAGTTGAGGCAAGGCGCTGACGCCCTCTCCCATCCTGGTGTTCGCGCCACTACGGTCGTTAGCTGTAGGGCAACGACCCCGCGGCTATGCAGCTTCACGGGCGCAGCCGTATCGCCCTACTTGGTGCGCACTGTGTTGGCTCCGGCTCCTGTCAGCGCATCAGCCATTTTCTGCGGATCGTCGCCATGAAAAACCAACCGACACCTCAATCACGCCCTCCAGCTTCTGTCTTCCATCCTGTTCTGGGGCGACCTTGGCGTCCGCACCCGCCGCGCGTGCTCCGGCCGAGTTCGCGCCGCCCGCTGGCTGAATGAAGACGTCGCCGCGCGCCACACCGCATTCCTGAAGACATGCTCCACGGCTAGTTCGGCTTCACGGCGGGTCGCAAAATCTCCGATAATCGTGCTTTCCAAGATAGCCTCCGCGGCAAGGGTCGAGAGGCGGACAACCGGCCGGCGACGTTGAAGGTTCCTAGCACGAGCGCCGCGGCAAAGTCTGTGGTCCGCGCCTCTCCTACGGACAGCACCCGCGACGCGCTCGCGCCGAGCAGGAGAAACAGCGCGCGCTCCGCCTGGTACCTCGCGGCAGCGCGGCTGCACTCCGAGCCGGACATCACGACGTCGCCTCCAGCTGTGCAGACGGCCCACTTCCTTCTACCGCGTCCGCGCCGCTTCAATACGAAATCGAATCCCGCATAGTTCTCTTCGCCGGTTCGAGTGTTCATGCCGCGATCCGTCCCGGTAAGCTGCCTTGGAGCTGGTCCAAGAGCCGCTGCTCGCGCTCGATTCGGCTCAGGTAGAGTTCGCGCTCCTTCTCGGTTTTCGCGCTGGCAAGCAGCAGCCGATAGTGGGCGATGACCTTCTCGCTGCCGCGGATCAGCAGGTCCTTGACGTCGGTCATGACGCCGCCCCCGCGTTCGCAGGGAAGTCCGGGCTAGGCATGGTGAGCGCGATAGGGAAGGTTTCGGACGTCAACGCCTCCAGCGCCGAGCTCTCTTCGGAGAGACGCCGTTCGATGAACTGGCGCTCGAGGTCGGAGAGCCGTGTCTTCAGAAGTCTCCGATAGCGGTGGATGTTGTTGCGGTGCGCACGAAAGCGGGCAATATCTTCGTCGATCATCATCGCCACTCCTGACGGTCTTCCAAGCCCTTTTGCGGTTCGAGAAATGGGAAAGCGAATTCCCGGCGAAAAAATATTCGGCGCGAAAACCCTGTCAAGATTGTAGTGGTGCAGTGCGCCACACTTGAGCCGTGGCGTGTTAACCAATCCGCGAGCTCAAAAAAAATTCGGCGGCCCCCTTGAATCGCCCTTGCGTTTTTCTAAGTCGTTTTTCGTCGCGAGAGCGGTGTGCCGGGCGCCTTTATGGGTCCGGCGCGGGCGCCGGCCGGGTACCAGATCCGCTCTGACCCTGCCTGGCGCTCCTTGTATCCAGCTTGCTCTTTGGAGGACTTGGACATGAGGACCACCTTCGACTTCGCGCCCCTGTGGCGCTCCACCATCGGCTTCGACCACTTGGCCGACCTCGTCGACAGCACGCTGCGCCGCCCGAGCGAAGACCACTATCCCCCGTACAACATCGAGCGCACCAGTGAGGACCACTACCGGCTCTCGCTCGCCGTCGCCGGGTTTGGTGCCGACGACATCGCCGTGACCGCCGAGCAGAACGCGCTGACCATCGAGGGCAGGAAGCCCGAGAAGGCAGCCGGCGAGTACCTGTACCAGGGCATCGCCGCGCTACCGTTCCGGCGCGTGTTCAACCTGGCCGACTACGTCCAGGTGAAGGATGCCTGCTTCCGCGACGGACTACTGATCATCGATCTGGTCCGCGAGGTACCGGAAGCCATGAAGCCACGGCGGATCCAGATCGGAAGCGGGGCCTCTGCCGTCTCGCAGATCGAACAGAAGAAGGCGGCCTGACGCCGGCCAAGGTTCGACGGCGGAGCGCGGCGCGCGCAAGCCCCGGCCGCGCTCCCTGGCTCATGCAACGAAGGAGAAAAACCATGGCAGTTCGTGATCTCATTCCCTGGTCCAGAAACCAGGAGGTCGCGCCGCCGCGCGGCACCCGCGATCCGTTCATGACGCTTCACCGCGAAATGAACCGGCTCTTCGACGACGTCTTCCGCGGCTTCGGGGGCGAAAGCCTCTCGCCGCTCATGGAGGGGCAATTCAGTTGGCCCAAGATCGAGCTCGGCGAGACCGACAAGGGGCTGACGATCTCGGCCGAGCTCCCGGGTATGACGGAGAAGGATGTTCAGATCGAAATCGCAAACGGGATGCTGACCATCCGCGGCGAGAAAAAGAGCGAGCGCAAGGAGGAAGGCAGATACTTCACAGATCGTTACTACGGCTCCTTCCAGCGGCAGATAGCCCTCGAGGACGTCGAGGAGGACAAGGCCGAGGCCTCGTTTAAGGACGGGGTCCTGACGATCTCGATACCGAAGTCTGAGAATCCGCGCGCGGGCGTCAAGCGCATCGCGATCAAGTCGCAGTAAAGACCCGGGCGGCGGTCGACGCCGCCCGAACTCACCGACGCCCCTCCTCCGAGGAAGGAGCGTAAAGGGAGGCATCGATGACCAAAGCTGGCACGAACGCCGGCAATCTCAATTCCGTCTTCCATCCGGCGGCGCACTATGCGTCTCCGGAAGATGTCCTGAACGATCCGGGGCTCGCCGCGCCGGAGAAGCGGATCATCCTATCGTCCTGGGCGTCCGATATGTTCGCAGTCGAGTCCTTTCCCGCCTTGCGCAAGGTACCTGGCATGAGCCACGCCATCCGGCTCGCCGACATCCTTGCCGCGCTGCGGCGGGTCGACGGCGAAGACGACAACCCGCCGCCTGGCGGGGTGCCGATGCGGCTACGGCGGCCTTGGGCCGCCGCGCTACGGAGGTCGGCATGATATTCACGCAGGCCGTCATGACGATGGTTCTGATCGGACACGCTTCGGCGATATGGGCCGTTCCATTCGTCGCAGTATGGGCAGGGGCTTGGGACCGATAGGCTCCGCATTTTCCTGAGCCCGACCGTTTTCCTGACAACCCTCAAGGTGGCGCGCTCCCAAACTGGCGGATTCCAGATCCATGAGCGGCGAGCTGATCTAAACTGCAGTAGCTTAGGCAATGATCGAGACGTCGACGGCCGCTCCCGCGCATTCGACAGACAAATGGCTTTCTTCCGGTGCCCCTGAAGTTGCCGCTCAATGTCGATTGCTTGATCGGCATTACGTGCTCGCTTGAGCAAGGCGTTACGTTCGTCTCCTGGAGGCTTTCCGTCTGCGCGCTCACGCATATCCTGGGCAAATTGCTCAAGTCGCGTCTCGAGAGAATCTGTCTGCTTAAATCGCCTGCGCTTCAATCCCATCGCATGTTCCTTCTGCTGAAGAATTTATTGAGCGTCAGCGTGCAGACAGTCGCAGGAACATAAGTTTATTTTCGGCCCATGGGGGATTGCCATTCCACCCGGTTGGAGCAACGACGGCACCGGGCCGCCCCCGCACAGATGTTTGAACCTGAAGGATTCTCTGTGGGTATGCAACAGCGGCCTGCCCGCATTAATTGACACCCCTCAGAGGCTCGCGTTTTAGTAAGGAGTTTTTTGGGGGGGGCTGGGGGCCATGCAACTTAAGTGGTTTCATGTTCGGGATTTTCAAAGCGTTCGCAATTCAGGCCGCGTTACCGTCTCTGAGATCACTACCTTGGTCGGCAAGAACGAAGCCGGCAAGAGCTCGCTGCTGAAGGCGCTCTATAAGCTAAATCCCGTAGTTCCTGCTGATGGAAACTTCGACGTCACAACCGACTACCCTCGAATGGATGTCGAGGATTTCGACCGTGCTCGGTGTCATCGTGCCAGTGATGATCGCAAGTGGATCAAAGCCCGCCCGCGTTGTCCGGAGGTGGCTTGCTGAAGCGACGGACGGCGCCAACGCAGCTGCCGCAACTCAGGCTGCGATCACGATTGGCGAGGAATCTCTAGTCTGGCTGGCCCTGCACCATGATCGCGCCGACGCTCGTCAAAGGGCCCTTGAATATCTGGCGTCAAGACTGCCAGATCCACTACCCGCCGAGCTCCTTGCTCTTGCGAATGATAAGGGCAGCTGCGTCCGGCGCAGTTTGGCGGCTATCCTCGGCAGCCGACCGCACCCGGAGTATTTTCCGGTACTCATGCAACTGACTCTGGACCGTTGGTCCGATGCCGAGCCGCACTATCAGGAGCCGGACTCCTATCCGGTCCCGCGCGAAGCTGTGGCCGCGCTAGAGACCTACGCATCGCTTGGTGATGAAACCGGGACCAAGCTGATCGCGTTGGCCAGGGCGACCTCCGACCGGCAGTTACGACGGGATTCACTGAGCGCCGCGGCCCGACTTTGCGGGCCGGCCATTCGACGCCAGATCTGGTCGCTCTTTGCTGACAAGGCGCTTGGTTGGCTGCGCGTCGATGCCACCGACGCATTGAGCGCCGCCAGCGAAGTGGAACTCGAAATCGTCGGGAAGATCACCGCAGAGCGCTTAATGAAATTGCCGGCGCCGCTGGCGGCCTCTGCCACGATTCTGGTGGGAGCGCATCTTCCAGTCGCCGATCCGTCCAGATATTTGAGCGGGTCGGACATTCCCAACCGCACAGAGCATTGTTGCTGCTCGGGGTCATAGCGTTAGAGAGCCGAGACCGTGCGGCCGCGCTTGGCCTCCTCGAATTGCTCGACGCGGGCCACCCAGCACGCAGACTGCTCGCAACTGAGGAGCTTTTGCCGCTGACCGTTCTCGACGATCTCGGTGACGTCCGGATCCGACGATATGTTGGTCAGTGGCTGAATGACCGTATTGCGAAGAAATAATTGGCGGACTCGGGCGCACCAGCGCGCCGCGGCAAATGGCCGATAGGCGTCCAAGCATCGCATGGGAAACCCAGATTCATCAGGTGAGGATAAGATCAGGGCGATAGGTTCTCGTCCGATAAGGCTTCGACGCGGATCGGTCGACTTCATCAGTCGGTCGTAAGGGGCGTACGGTTCAATTTCGTCGCCGGCGGCGGCCCGGACATGGACGGATACGCAACATCGCATGGCGCATTGCCGATCGAAAATGGCACATCGCGCTTCGTTGCAGCGTCTCGGCGATCGTCGCCGACGTTCTGATCGCAGTCGCGCGTGCAGCGGGCTCCTTCAGCGGGATGAGCCCTTGTGGGTCGCGCCGTGACGGGCCCCACCTTGAACAGCCGCTGAATCGCCTTGGCATGGAGGTTCCCCCGATAGAAAACCGGGTAAAGGTATACTGCTCGTCCCGCTACCTACGAATGTGCAGTAGGAATCCATAAAGATCCGGACTATGTGTATTGGCTTTCGGAGACAATTATAACAATGACTGGCCTGTCATTTGAAATGCTTATTGATGATGCTCTCGCCGAAATCACTTCCGTCTCTCAGCTCACCACTTTGCTCAACAAGCGGGTTCTCAGCCTCATCAACGACTTCGAGGACGCCAAGTGGCGCTATCTCAAATTCCAAAGCTACCTCTGGGACAACATAGCTCAAACCGCTCTGTCGGAAAGAGAGCGATCCGCGCTTGTGGACCAGAGTTACAGCAGTCTGATAGCCGCCGCTCAGAACCTCAGATTGACCGACAAGGATGAACTAGGCCAAGGCAGCGAAATAGCGGAAGTGTTTTTGTATGGATTGATGCGCCATCGCTTTGGCGCACTGCCTGTCGTTCCAAAGATATTTTACAAGCAGAATGTTCAGGACAATGCAAAAGGGGCAGACAGCGTACACATCGTGGTGAAGGACGACGACTTCACACTCTGGTTTGGCGAAGCAAAATTCTATAATTCCATCGCTGACGCCCGGCTCGATGTTATCGTCACTTCGGTCTTGAACTCGCTATCGACCGACAAGTTGAAGAAGGAAAATGCGATCATCACTAGCGTCTCAGACCTTGATGGGCTGCCGATCGCCGCCGGCATCCGGGAGAAGATCAAGTCTGCCCTAAGCAATCGCGAATCGATCGACAATCTCAAGCCGAAAATTCACATACCGATCCTTTTGCTGCACGAATGCGCCACGACCGCGGCGGCCAGCGAACTGTCGGAGGCGTACAAGGTGGAGTTGACCACCTTTCATACGGAAAGGGCGGAGTCATATTTTTTGAAACAGCTCGCAAAATCCGGCTCAGTCCACAAATACAATGACCTCAATTTCCACATCATCCTCTTTCCGGTCCCAAGCAAGCAAAAAATCGTTGATGCGTTTGTCCAGACCGTGGCGTTCTACAAAGGACAGAAGTGATGGAAGTTTTTGAGACCTGTCAGGAGATTAATGGGTTGCTATCCGCCCGGAATGAATTGGCTGCCAGAAATCTACTGATACAGCTGCTAGCAGACTTAGATCGGGCGAAAACGCCCTACCCGCAGTTGGTAAATCATATGATCCGGGCCACCGGCCTGTTTCCCTATCTGCAACTTGAGAGCGCATCGTGGGATCAGAAATACGTGCATCGCGCGTTCGAGGTCGACGTCGGCCGCCGGTTAGCAACGCTGCACCGAGAGCAATCCTCTGTCCTTGCGAGGCTTCTCAACGGGAAGAGCATCGCGGTAAGTGCCCCAACAAGTTTCGGGAAAAGCTTTATCATTGACGCGTTCGTCGCCGCGAAGCACCCCGACACGGTTGTGATCATCGTTCCAACAATCGCCCTGATGGACGAAACACGAAAGCGGCTATTCAAGAAGTTCTCTGAACACTACACGATTATAACCGCTCCAGACACGCGGCTCGGCCCCAAGAACATATTCATCTTTCCGCAGGAGCGCGCCTTCGGATACCTCGCATCCCTACAGACGATCGACCTTCTCGTCGTAGATGAGTTCTACAAGGCGAGCCAAGAGCACGATCCCGAACGGGCCTCCACTCTCATAAAGGCTATTGTAAAGCTTTCGAAGAAGGCGAGCCAGCGGTACTACCTTGCGCCAAACATCAAGAAGCTTAACGACAATGCGTTCACGCGCGACATGGAGTTTGTTGAACTCCTCGATTTCAATACGGTGTATTTGAACATCCAAGAACCTTACAAAGAATTTGGTAGAGACGCCGTCAAGAAGGGCGCGAAGCTAATCGAGCTGATTTCGCCGGGCGATCAAAAGACGCTCGTCTATGCTGGCACTTACTCTGAAATTCGAAAAATTGCAGACCTTGTAATCGAGAATCTCCCGCGCGTAGATCGGATATATACCACTGCGTTTGCTAAGTGGCTGAGGGACAACTACCAAAACGACTGGCTCCTGGCCGATCTGGTTGAGCGCGCCGTCGGGGTGCACAATGGCAGCATGCACAGATGCCTCAGTCAGCTGCAGATCAAGCTTTTCGAATATGAGGACGGATTTGACAGCATTGTTTCCACGTCCTCGATCATCGAGGGGGTCAACACTTCCGCTCAGAACGTCATCGTATGGCGCAGCAAGGTGGGCAGCACTAACCTCAAGGATTTTACATACAAGAATATCATCGGCCGTGGTGGTCGCATGTTCAAGTACTTCGTAGGCAATATCTTCCTGTTGGATGCACCTCCAAAATCCGAAGATGCCCAGCTCGAGATCTCGTTTCCAGATAAGATGCTCGGGACTCTCGATGAAGACGGCGATGCGGACCAGCTGACAGACGCCCAGATTGAGCGAATCGTCGCATACAAGACTCAGATGTCCGACATCATTGGCGAGGAACACTTTGCGCGCCTGAAGAGGGAAAATGTTCTGCAGGACAGCGACGCAGATTTTCTGCTGAGTTTGGCCAAAGATATGAAGGACGCCCCTAATGAGTGGAAGGGCTTCGGCTACCTCAACTCGTCAAATCCTACCCAATGGGAAACTATGTTGTACAAAATCCTGAAACTTAAGCCGAGTGGTTGGGATACTCCGTGGACGAATGTGGTGAACGTCACCAAGGCGATCGCGTACAATTGGCGTGATGACTTGTCCCAGATTATCTCGTCACTGAGACAGAGCGGGATAAGCATCGAAGACTTCTTCAAACTGGAGCGAACCGTTACCTTCAAATTGTCTGCCCTCCTCGGAGATGCCAATGAACTTCATAAGATCATTTTGAACCCATCTGTCGACATCTCAGGGTTCGTAGGCAGGATGAGTCGCGCGTTCCTCCCCAGTGCAGTCTATCATCTGGAAGAATATGGCCTGCCGCGCATGATATCGAAGAAGGTCCATGCGGCGGGCCTCATTGATTTTGAAGACCCTGAGATGGATCTCATAAGAACACTTGAACGATTCAAGTCTTTAGGGACTAACGCTGTGCTGGGGATCAAATCTCTGGGACCTTTTGATCGATACGTAGTGCGTTTCTTCTTCGATGGCATCACCCCTGATGGGCCCCAGATGGTGGAAGACGCTTGATGCGAAGTTGCGCGAAAGGGAAGGCGATGCAGCGGGCGCAGTCGCGTGGTCTCGTACGCTGCCGATCTCGGCTCGTAACGCTGCTGGATTGAGAGATCGAGTAGCAATACCACAGGGAATCTCCGAGCTCCTCTTTGATTTCGTCATTCGGCTGGTCCCAGCGCGCCTCCTCGCCTCCTTCGGCAAGGATCTTCTTCTTTATTGCCGCGACGACTGAGCCAATTTCGCCGACTAGGCCGTACAATGCGATCGAGCGCATCTCCTCTCTAGGCTTGCGAGCGAACTGGGTTGTTGTGCGAACAAAATGGTCATAGTTCTCAATGTTCATTTCCGCTCCGTAACGAATGGCTCTTTGCTGTGCCGACTGGAGGCTCTTAGTCAGCGACTCATTATGTAAGTGCGTCTTGGTAGCCTCTGCTTGATTGGGCGGATTCAACCGTTCGTCGCAACACCCTGTCAAAGGAGGTTGCGATGAAGGGTAGTGGTCAGCGTTCGGGTCGGCATGTGCAAGCAGTCCAGCGATCGCCAGGTCGGCCTCGAGAGGCCTTGCGAGAGAGTGGTAGACCATTCTGGGTCGCGATTGCCTCGGGGCGATCAAGC
Source organism: Bradyrhizobium sacchari (assembly GCF_002068095.1). Classification (GTDB taxonomy): domain Bacteria; phylum Pseudomonadota; class Alphaproteobacteria; order Rhizobiales; family Xanthobacteraceae; genus Bradyrhizobium; species Bradyrhizobium sacchari. Next base: position 359,143 of record NZ_LWIG01000007.1, read on the forward strand.
GAGGGTGCTGCGGTTGACGCCGGGGTATCACCGGCCGTCGGAGTGCGGTGGTTCCGGAGGGCGGGCGGTATGCCGCCAACACCTTTGTCGCAGTCGTCAAAGCCTCCATCAGGGCGCTATCTTTCGTTCGCCGAGCGTGAGGAGATCGCCATCTTGCGCGCGCAGGGTCATGGGGTGCGAGCCATCGCTCGTCAGCTCGATCGGCCTCCATGCACGATCTCTCGTGAACTCCGGCGTAATGTGGCGCGCCGCCACGGCGCTCCAGAGTATCGAGCAACCATGGCACAATGGCACGCTGATCGGTCCGCCCGACGGCCTAAGCCGGCGAAGTTGGCAATCAATCCGACCCTGCGGGATTATGTGCAGGACAGGCTTGCCGGTATGATCGCCAGGCCGGACGGGGTATCCCTCGTTGGCTCAAAGGTCGTTTGGAAGGGACGCCGGGCTGTGCATCGGCAAAACCGGCGCTGGGCGACGGCGTGGAGCCCGGAACAGATTTCTCGTCGCCTTCGGCTCGACTTTCCCGAGGATGAGACGATGCGCATCAGTCACGAGGCGATCTATCAGGCACTTTACGTGCAGGGTCGAGGAGCTTTGCGCCGCGAACTAACAGCGTGCTTGCGCACCGGGCGGGCGTTGCGCATGCCGAGGGCCCGCGCCCGTAAAGGCAGAAGCTTCATTCCTTCCGAGATCATGATCAGCCAACGTCCGGCCGAGGCCGCCGATCGAGCTGTGCCGGGCCACTGGGAAGGGAACCTCATTTTGGGTCTCGGAAGTTCCGCGATCGGCACCTTGGTGGAGCGCACAACCCGTTTTACGATTCTGCTGCATCACCCGCGCAATCTTCACCATGCCCGAGCAACTGCGTCGGTCGCTCACTTGGGATCAAGGAGCCGAGTTGGCTCAACATGCCCGTCTGAGGATCGACGCGGGCGTGCAGGTCTACTTCTGTGATCCTCACAGCCCATGGCAGCGCGGCACCAATGAGAACACCAATGGGTCGCTACGCCAGTACTTTCCAAAAGGCACAGATCTCAGCATGCACAATGCCGCCGACCTTGAGGCCGTGGCTCTTGCACTCAACACCAGGCCCAGGAAAACCCTGGGCTAGAAAACACCGGCGGAAACTCTCGATCAATTGTTACGGGTGAGCGATACACAGGGTGTTGCGACGAACGGTTGAATCCGCCTTGTAATGCCCAATCGTTACCACCGCTTGCATCAATAAGTGTTTAACGCGCTCATTTGCCGGTCCAATCTTGCACAGCAATTCACTAAATGATGTGGACTGCAGACTCTCGGCGTAAGTCGACTATTTTCGGCAGGTTTTCTGCGTCGCATTCCCCGATTTTATCTCTCCAGATTCCAAGCTCATTTAGCAAAAAGGGCCTTTCGCAAACCGCAAGAGCTCACTACCATAGCCTGTCTCGTCTCCTTACCCATTTGGAGGTTGCGATGGCGATTAGACGGCGCGAGGTGCTTCTCGGCGGCCTCGCTCTGGCTCAGTTGGCAGCGGCAGCGCGCCTGAGGGGACAAACGAATGGGGCGCCCACACGCGCTGCCGTCGTGGTGGGCGTCGACAAAACAGGCGATCTGCCGGTCTTGCAGGCCGCTGCTTCAGGTGCAAAGTCGATTGCGGACTGGTTGGCCGGCGAAGGCTTCGAGGTAAAGCTAATTGACGATAGTGACGGTAAGGTCGTCACCGCAGATAGTATCAAGCGGGCCGTGACGGAGCTTGTCAATCGAGGCACGCTTACTCAGCTCGTCATCTACTTCTCCGGCCACGGCGTTGCGTTTGGCACCAGCGAATTCTGGCTCCTGACGGGCGCACCTGACGACCTGGCCGAGGCTGTCAGTGTGACCGAGTGCATCGACCAAGCAAACCGAAGCGCGATTGCCAACGTCGTCATTATCTCTGATGCATGCAGATCAATCGCGGACTTTGATACGACGCTGCTGCATGGAACAGTGCTGTTTCCGAAGGGTGGTTTTGTCCCCGGCGCTCAATCGCCTGATGTCGATCGGTTTTTTGGGACCCGACAAGGAGCTCCCGCGTATGAAGTCAAACTCGCAGCCGATAATTTCGCCGGGATTTATACCTCTACTCTTTTGGACGCTTTCAAACACCCCCGCCCCGGAATGATCACGAGGGTCAACAATATGGACGTAGTGTCCAATCGTGCGCTCAAAGCTTTTCTTCTGGACCAAGTACCGGCGCGCCTGAGGGCTGCGAACTCGAAAGTCATTCAGTATCCGGATTCAAAGGTTGAGTCCTCGGAAACTGCATATATTGGCCGCGCGGCCGCCCTAGCAACTCAACCGGCTGGGCCGGCTCCGCCGAACATTACGATCTCGGACCTTGCAAGTCACCAATTCAGCCTCACTCCCGTAGGACCATTGAGTTCACTTCGAGACGTTGACGCCGAAGCTCTCCATCGGGCCTCAGCGGACAGTGAATTGATCAGGACCCAACACGAACTGCTTGATGCCAAGAAGGCGGACAGTTTTGATACGGAAACCGGCTTCTTCGTGACGGGCGCGAGCGTACGCGCGGTATGGATCGCCGGCGACCAAGGTGGGGAGATCGCAGATGCCGGCGACAGCAAGGACCGTCCCGCTTTGATCAAAATTCCGCATGGTTATCAAAAGCCCGTCACCACGGCGCTCGTCTTTGGCGACGGCTCGGGGACTGTTCTTGCAGCGCTGCCCGGATTCATCGGGTCCGTCGTCGTAAGCAGCGGTCAGGTGACTAGCGTCAAATACTCACCATCGCCACGCGGCTCGCGGCGCGACGAGTATGCAACCGAGAACACAAGGATTGAAGGCCTACGGGCGCTGGCTGCCGCGTCCGCCAAATTCGGTGTATTCCGCATTGAAGGCGACAAGGAGACCAGAGTCGCGGCAGGCCGCCGCCTGGCAGACCAGATTCGTGTTCTGAAGAACGTTGATCCGACATTGGGACTCTATGCGGCTTATGCTTATGCAGACGCCAATCTTCTGGAGCAAGTTCGCTCGGTGCAATCCTACATGAGAGGAGATCTCGGCGCCGACCTGTTCGACGTTGCATTGCTTGCAGACAAGTTGACGGGGCAGCAAGTCGAACGACTGCGAGGCGAAGTCGTACCTTTTTGTCCAATGCTCACGCAAGGCTGGCAATTGCTTCGCGTCAGAGACGTCGCCTTGCCTGAGAATGTTCAGCGGGCGCGGGACAGTTTGCGACCTGCTTTATGGACGACATTTGGTCCGCAAGGGATGGAATTCATCAACAGGGCTATCCAATTGGCACGATGACATTCCACTTATTTAGGAAATGATCAATGATCAATCGCCGCAATTTACTTTCTTTAGCTACAGGTCTTGCTGTTTCGGCTGTTTCACAAGCGAAAGCCGCTAGCTCTGACCCTGCACGCCTGGTGCTCATTCACGGGCGCTCTCAGCAAGGGCGCGATCCTGCCGAGCTGAAATCCATTTGGATGGATACACTCCACCGTGGCGCCGCGAAGATCAATCGCAACTTGCCTGACGATCTTGAGGTCGTCTTTCCTTACTATGGCGATAAGCTTGACGAGCTGGCGCGCCAATCGGAGATCCCTTTGACAAACGATGTCCAAGCCAAGGGAAACCCCGTTGACGACGATTTTCTCAAGTTTCAGGCGTCAGTGGCAGAGTCCATGCGCCAAGGTGCCGGCATTACCAACGCTCAAGTTCAACAAGAATTCGGCACCAATACCACCGAGCGAGGACCGCAGAACTTTGCTTGGGTCCAGGCAATCATTCGCGCAATTGACCGGAACGCAGGTGCAGCTAGCCAGACGACGATTGAGACGATAATGCGAGACGTGTATCTTTATACGACGCGTGCTGGAGTGAGGGACGAAGTCGATCGCATCGTGGGGCCGGCCCTAAACGAGAAGCCCTGTGTCGTGATCGCGCACTCACTGGGATCAGTCGTGGCCTACAATGTACTGCGTACCGACCGCCGCAACTTGAACGTAAAGGCTTTCATAACGGTCGGCTCTCCTTTGGCGATCAGAGCGATTCGCGATCAGCTTCGGCCCATCGGATTTCCGGCCCCCGCGAAAGCCTGGTACAATGCTTTTGATCCGAGAGACGTCGTTGCACTTTATCCGCTTGACGCTGCGAATTTTCCAGTCAGCCCGACAATCGAAAATTACGGAAAGGTTAGAAACGGCACGGATAATCGCCACGGCATCATCGGATATTTGGATGACGTTGATGTCGCCACCCACGCGCTAAACGCATTGGCTTCTTGAGAAATTAGAAGCGGTCAAGATAGCGCGCGGGCGGATAGTCCCTCGAAAACGGCGGGGAAGACAAGAAGGAGGACGGTTCGTACGTCCAGAATTGGCTGACGAACGGATACTTCTTGATCGGAGCGCTCCCGATGACCGAAGCGTCGCTGCGATACCCTCTTGTGGCTCTCGCGATATAGATTGTTGCTATCGCATTTCCTCGCTCGTCAAATCTGATGGGACCTCGAATCGTGTCGAACACGACTGAGTTGCGCAATATCTCCATGAATTTGAATTTGTCTTCGATCGCACCGCCAACCTGACGCAAGCCTTCTTCCAGCACAGCACCAGACGTATATGCCGCCGCGGCATTGAGACCGGGGGGCGCTCCGAAATCTGCGCGCATCCTGCTCGCAAAGATCTCGTTTGACGCGATTTCAAAATCGGGAAGATACCAGGTTGACGATATGGTCCCAAGAAGCTCGTCTCCTCCGGGGATTCGCTCCAGCACGGCTGCATCCATGTTCGAGAAATTGGCGAGGAGTGGCGACGAAATGCCGGACCGGCGAGTCTGCTGGATAAAGTTAACGCCTCGCCCCCCTAGCAGCGCGACAAAAATCGCATCCGCATGTGAGCCAAGCTGCTTCAGAACGTCGGTATAATCGGACTGGACTGCCGGCACCCAGATTCGTTGCGTTATCCTGCCGCCTGCGTCCTCGAACACACGCTGAAATCCGCCGCTGATCTCCCAACCCAGCGGGTTGTCGTCGGCTACAATCATTATCGAGCGGTATCGAAGTTCTTTCGCCGCAAAGTCTGCCAAGGGGTAGGTCGACTGCGAGGCTGTGGAAGTTATTCTGAGATGTGACGGATTGATCAGGCGTTGGGTGAGTTCTCCACCGACCGACGTTCCAAACACAGGGATCTGGATCTGCTTGGCAGCCAAAAAGCTGTTCACCGCAAATGCCTCGATGGACGTGACGGGCCCCAACAGCAGGTGCGCTTTATCGTCGAAAACCGCCCGCTGGGTTTGTTCGACGGCGCGGCTGGGTTGGCCTTGAGTATCATAGAGGAGTAATTCGACGGGCCTGCCCAGGAGGGCCTTGTTGCGTTCGCCTAAGAAAGCCGAAATACCCAGCTTGAGCTGCGGGCCGAAAGGGGAAAATGCTCCCGAGAAGATGTCGAGGACCCCGATGCGAATGGGCTCCTGGGCTTTGACGATCGAAGGCATGCCCAGGATTTGGCTGCCGCCAAGAGCCAAGCCCTTCAACATAGTCCTGCGTGAAAGCTTCATCGTCGCTTCCGGATTAACTTTTCCCGTCAACTCTATAACTCGATCAGAGTGCCTGGCCGGCCGTCTAGACCCTTTCCATGGGTCAAGGACAATATATCCGATTTGGGGCTGGGCCGCCCGTCAACTCCTCGCTCTCCCTTTCTGTCAATCTCGCGTCCTTGGCAAAGGCGATCGCCGCGTCCACCGAAGCCGCCTTCCCCGCCAAGCCCGCCATGGCCGGGCAATCCATCTTCGCCGCCCAGCCCACCCTCAGAGGTTGCCTTGATGAGGGGACGGGCCGCCAAGGGGACCTGCAACACGATTACGCCGCCATCACCGCCATTTCCGCCGCCCCCGCCACGGCCGCCATCGCCTCCAGCCCCGCCTCGTCCCCCATATCCCGGACCGGTGCTGCAATCGAGCACCCCAGATTGGGCGCGGCCGCCTTGTTCACCCACTCCACCGGCGCCACCGTTTCCTCCGTCTCCACCAGGCCCACCGTCCTGACCCCGCGTGTCGATCGACAACTCACCGATCATGGCTTCGGAAATCTGAAGGGTCACATACCCTCCTTTTTGGCCCGCAACACCTTGCGTGCCGGCATATCCATCGGCGCCGTTGCCGCCGGGCCGGCCTACGCAAGCGGGGCATCTCCCTTCTGTTGCCGGTCCGGGATTATACGATGTTCCCGGCTCTCCTGTGGGCGCCGTGGCCGGCTTTTGCGGCACGAATCCTGGATCAAACGTCCGGATGGTGGCCCGGCCTTCAATCTTGAGATCTCGTACCCTAAGCTTTAGGTGCGCGGTCCCGATTTCAATAATTGCCCCATCTGCGAGCGATAAGGTGTCCAGCGTCAATTCCGCGTCTTTGGAAAAGGTGATCTTGATCTTGGGGATGTTCACCTTCGCTTCGGCCGAGAAACATCCTACGTCAGGTATGCAGCTCTGCGGATCAGCGGACGGCGCTGAGCAGGTGAATATGACCAATGCCAGCGGCATCAGCCGAAAAAAAACCAAGCTTCCTAACCGCATTTGTCGACCTCTACATTGGGGGAAGCTTCGATCATTATGAGCGTCGGTCGCTTGCCTGGCCTGCCGGGTTTTCCGGTCCACTCCTTGATTTCAACATCCGACCGGGGTGAACCAGGTGAGCCATGACGACCTTGGGTCTTTCTTGCGGAATTGCAGGTGGCTACCGCGTTTCCGCCCGCGCTGCCGCTGCCGAACTTGCCGGGCGTACCCGGCTTGCCCCCTTCGCCGCCCGCGCTAGGACACTGCATTATTTTGACGTGAAGCCCAGCGGGAACGACGCCGGCGAGAACGGTCGATTTCCCATCACCCCCCGCCCCGCCATTTCCTCCTCGCCCTCCATCTCCACCTCTGCCGCCGTCTCCTCCGATGGCGGCTTCCTGCCTGCAGCTTTCGGATTTCTCCCAGGCAACAGCGTCACCGCCAGCGGCACCGTCGGAGCCATTCCCGCCGTCACCTCCATTGCCGCCAGGCCCTCCGGGCTCGCCACGGTTGTCAACGACAAGAGTGCCGGAGCCAGTAACGCCGCTTACGATATTGAGGGTAATGCTACCGGCATCACGCCCATTAGTGCCGCCTTGGCCCACCTGCCCGTCCTGGCCATTCTCTCCAGGGCGACCTGGTAGCGGTAGGCAAGCGCCCGTACCATCCGTTTGCTTCACGCAATTGCTATTCTCGGTCAGCTCGTGTCCGTCCTGTGCCGGTAATGGCTTCGTCGGTATACTCGCAACGGGTTCCGGACTGAACGCACGGATCGTCATCTTTGACTTGATCGACAGGGTATGGGTGATTTTGAGCTTGAGGTCATATCCGTTCGTTTGAATGACGGTGTTGTCTCCTGCAATGATGTCCTCAAGCTCGCTATCGACATCACCGGACAGGGGGACGGTCGTGTTGTCGGGCAAGGTCCAGGTTTTGCCGCATAGCGTAAAACCGGGTGGGCAGCCCTGAGCCTCAAGGTGGCCAACTCCGCACAGGGTCAGAGCCGCTACAAAGATAATTGCCGAAAGAGAATGCCGAAGCGTCATTGTTCGGCTCGCATCGGCACGATCGCGTTAACGAACAATCGGCCCTGCTCGGCTGCCTGCACCGCATCGGCTGTTTCGTTCTTACCAAGAAAGTATCCACGCAGCGTAACCGCGTATCGTTGTTCGGGGGTGCCGTGGCTATTGGGATCGAGATCGTCCATCGTCCCAAACGAATAGAGACGTTTGGCGACGATATCTATTCCAACATAGTCCATGAACTTCTCGGACCACTGCCCCAAACACCAGCCTGCGAGAAAATCGGCGTGCAGCTCAGCCTTCCTCCTTGTGATGTTGCCGTCGTCGCGCAACAAACTGAGCCACCACGTACTGTTAGCTTCGGGTCCGTTTTTGAACTGATAGAAGTGGGCCAATTCATGCGCTAGCGAGCCGGCAATCGCGGCGCCGTTGCTTCGCTCCCGAAACAAGGTAATCAAGCTGCGCGTCATGGTATCGCCAATCAAGAGAACCCCTTGATGGGGCGTGTCTACGCCCAGGACCCGCCCGTCCACAGCTGCATATGTGGGCCGGACGCGATCGTCTATGGCAAGCGAGTAGAAGTACCATGGGTTGTTGAGCCGCAGCATCGTCGCAAAGTCTTTGACAACGGCCAGCACTGTGAAGCGCCAAAAATCCTCTGACATGACATGAGGCAGAGCGCTGACCTCAATCGACGTTCCGCCGGCTGATGCCACCGTTAAATCCGCAATCCACTTGGCCTCAAGCTTGCGCTGGACCGTGTCGGCGCGTGCTGGCAATAGACACGAGGCCAAGCCTGCTCCTGCCCCAAGCACTTGCCTGCGGCTCAGCATGAGCGATCGACGTATATTCTCACCCATGAAACCCATACTAATTAGGGCTCGGCTCTAATCGTCGCAGGCAAACTGCGGTCGTCATTTCCTTGCAAAATATTCTGAAGCAACAATTTGATATATGAACGGCATCTCCGCAGATGGGTCGCTCGTGTTGAAGCTTACGACGATCTGCCACTGGCCAGGTTCGGGGGATTCCACGGCACAGTAGGCGAGATTTCCAACAATGTCGGGCTTACATCGCTGATCGGGCTGGTCCTGCTTCGTAGGACTGCCCAGCGACAAAGACATATGCACATTGTAAAAATGCGCCCCGGTGCCTGCAGCGGAGACGTTGAGCGAACTTACCCCTTCATCGACAGTGAAGGTATGAGAATACGGTGCGCCATCCGGCTTGTAATTGTCAATGACGAGTTGAGTCGAAGGCGCCGACGGCTCGCCAGCTTGGGGCCCCTCGCCACATGCAGCTGACTTTATGTCCGAGGCCGTCTTGTTGAACCAGGATGAGTGGTTGGTGAGCCGAGTGTCGAAGACGAGAGCCCCACTCGTACACGCGACTTTGCTCAAATCTCCGCTCGTCACGCCGGCCGCAGCGCCATTGCTCGCAACGTAAGGTCCGCCTGAATCTGCGGAACAATTCGTAGCGTTTTTTCCCGAGAGAAACTTCCAGCACAGCCAGCCTTGATCGTCCGCGCCGACGACGCTGCCCTTGCAGGTGCCTGCGGTTACGGCCCCGCGTCGCTTGATTCCGAAGTCCGCGCGCGAACTCGAGGTCGTACCGAACCCGACGATCGTACCCGTATCGCCGGGAGGCACGGGATTGTTTCGTGTTATTGGGAGCGGCTTAATTCCAACAATTGGATGAACTAGCTCCAACAACGCGACGTCGGCTCGTGGACAGGCTGTGACCTCGTCATTCGCGCACGGTTTGTACTCTGGAGCCAACAAGGGCGGGTTTTTGACATCGAAGAAGCCGGCCGAATGAAAGAAGATTTTGAACGTCTCGGCATTCTGCTGTGCGACACAATGACCGGCGGTCAAGAACCAGCGGCACCCGACGAGGGTCCCCGTGCACGCGTTGACTACTTGATTGGTCGGTCCAATTTGTACCAGGGCACCAACGCCCGGAAAATCCTTGGTGACCGTCCCGCCCACGATGCTAGAGAATGCCTCCGTACTGGCCGCGGCATTGCGAAACGGAGGCATGGGCTCGCCAATTTGAGGCTTCAGCTCTTGCGCTGCTGCCGCAAACACGAGACCCAAGTTTACGATTATCGGTACTAAAAGCCTGGTCTTTGCCATTTCAGACCTCGCTCTCGCTTCCAGGATTTAGCCATCGCTCCTGCAGGTCATCTTTTTGTCCGTCATTGCGATTGCTGTTGGGGGAGTATCTGCTGAGGTACCAAGATATTGAAGTTATGCCTGGAGGGAGCGGAGCCGCCGCCTGTTCCGCCTCCTAGACTGGGCTCGCTGACCGGCAGGACGAAAAGGGTGAAATCGGCAAGATACCCCCGATCGAAGTCCGACTTCAGCATGAACAGCTCATGTGCACCGTAATGCCCTAGCGAGACGACAGGCACATCTGCGGGTGGCGGATTTTGCAGACCCCGCCAATCGGGGCCGGTCCAATATAGCCAGCCTCCGCGCAACTTTGGATTCCTCCCGTGCGATGGCCCGCAAAGTACGCACTGGGGGAAGCTCGACAAATAGGGATTTGCGACAAGCTTGCCGCCAATCGACGCGCGAGGAACATGATATTCTTGCTCGATATTCGTCTGATAAACGGCATATCGGTAGATCGCGCGCAGATTCCTCAACGTATTTGCATCGGTGATAGGGGACACGTTCCAGTTTTGCTGCCATGAGTCGGCAAATGTCCCTGTCATGCTGGCACCCGCAGCCGCTGAGCCCGTGACGAGGCCGGCTGCGCCATACGTAAAGGACTTGGATACAGGACCGGTAATTGAAGGCGTAACGGAGTTCGAGGTCTGCACCGTGCCGGCGGCAATGTCGACCTGAGCAGGTAGCCCCTCCGGCTCATCTATGTATTTGCTGAGATTTGAAAGGACCTGCTTTGTGTAAAGCGAAGAAACGCTGCTCGCAATATCAAGTGTATTGTAGTTCAATTGGGTGCTGGCGCAGCCTGCGACGCTGGCAGCGCACAAAATCACTAATGCTAATTTCCCCATTCGTCCCCCATACGACCACCGGCACGACGACCGCCGCAACGTCCCCTGAATGAAGCGCCGGCATAGTACAGCGCTCCATTCAAGATCACACAATTTTTGATTGAGTTCAATTACGCGAAAGCGAGGGAGCGCTGCCGGACAGTGGCTCTCCCGCGATATCCCCGCAATGCAAGGTACCGCTGGCGAAAGCCCGTTCACAGATGAAATCAACGACCCGATGCTCGGCCAGTCACACGAGCAGATTATCGGCTTAAAAGGCCGATAGATGAACAAATTCGTCAAAAAGACTCCCAAAGGCCGGGTGAGACACCACCGTAGCAGAGAGAATTCAACCGCCGTTTCCCATAGGATATCCTCATGCAGTTTGAGCGATAGGACGCCCTCTTCGAGGCTCTACGTCGTCTACCCTGCGCTGGTCCGAGCATTGTGGGTTGTCCCGACGCAGCGTACGCCGACTTACTGCTGTAACATCGAGGTTCACCAGCTACGCTGGTCAACTACCGAAGGGCGGACAAGCTGGGCCGTAGTGCTCATACCGTGACCGGCGCCTTCCATCGCATGAAGCGCCGCTCCAGCGCTTCGAGAAGGGCATTGAAGGTGAGCCCGATGACGGTGATGGCAAGGATGCCGAAATACATCTGCGGGATCAGGAAGCTGTAACCGGCTGTTGATGATGAGATGGCCGAGGCCAGCCTTCGCGCCGACCATCACACAACCAGAACCAACATCGCGGACGCGCCGGCGAGACGAATACCGACGAAGATGGTCGGAAGCGCGGCCGGAAGCATAACCTTGCGGAACAATTGCTGCGGCGTAGCCCCCCGTAGTCCGCGCCGACACTTGATAAGGAGCGGATCAACTTGTTTCACCGCAGCGACCGTATTGAGCAGGAGCGGCCAGGCGCCGCTATACATCACCATGGTGATCTTCGATAGCTCGCCGATACCGAGCAAGAGGATGAACCAGCAGCAGCGCCAGCGGCGCAGTATTGCGGCAGATCTCGATGAATTGGTTCAAGAGATTGCCGAGCCGCGCATACCAGCCAACAACAAGGCTGAGCGGAACGATCAACGCAACCGAGATCAGAAGCCCGCTCAGGGCGCGCAACAGCCTCGCAGAGACGTCGTCATAGAGTTCGCCGGTCTGCGCAAACTGCCAGCCGGCCGCGATCACCTCCGAGAACAGCGGCAGGAACACCGGATCGATCAGCCCGGACCTGGAGCCGCCTCCCACAGGAGCAACAGGGCATTCAGCAGCAGCTAGCGTTGTCCCAAGTCAGCTAACCACCGATTTTGCGGAACGGACCCGGTTCAGGAACGGCAACGGCTGCCCCACTTGGCCGGCGAGTCCCCCGCGCCGCCCGTGCGCAAGCTCCAGCAGCGACAACATTTCCAGACTAGACATGAGCAACCTCCTTCACTTCGCGCTCAACGCGCCTTGCGCCGACGCTGTCCGTCAACTGCCCCTGCTGTGCCTTCTGGACCTCCTCGCAGAGCAGGCTCCAGACCTCATGCTGGATGTGCCCGAACTTCGGCAGCGAACGCACATCCTCGTCCTCGCTGCCGAGCACTTCGGGGACATCGACGATCTGCTTGATCCGCCCCGGACGCGATGTCATCGCGGCGAACCTCAAGAAGTTGCTACAGTGAGGTGGATATTTAATCGCTTTTCGGAGGCGGCCCGGGCGCGTAACTCTATAACCTGCTTTAAAACCGCCGACGCTCTTGTCCGTGCGGTCACCCGGAAGGTGACCAAGGCAAACCGTGCTTCCCGAGCCATGCCAGGGCCGCTGAGCAAGCGACCGAAAGTAGGCCGGCCCAAAACCAAGAGCGGCCACGCGCGGCACTAATCGAACGCAGGTAAAGGAACGCTCCGACCGAGGAGTAGACCGTAGTTCCTACGGAAATCCCCATTGAGCTTCGCGATTTTTGACAGCTCGGAACAGCCTTCGGCTGCCATGATGCCGGTTCTCTCTCAACACAGTTAGAGCCAGCACCTTATGAACCACTGTTTTGCCCGACGGTGCAAGAGGCCAATTTGCTCAACTGCGGCGATGGGATAGCTTCGGGGGAGGTGCGCAGTTTGGGGGCTGGTCGCATCTCAGGAGGAAGCCGATGCAATCCCTTATTTTTGATGCTCCCGACGTGCGTCGCGTTGTCGAGCACTCCATCGCTTCCGAAGAGCAGCAATCGAAGATGGTCCGAGACGAGCGCACAGGCGAGCTAGTTAAGGAAGAGGTCAACGTGCCCTCTGTGCTGCTGGCGCGAGATCACGGGGTCTACCTTATGTCCAATGGGCTGCCACGCGACATAGTTAGCGATGCCCGTTCCTTCGCTGCCTATGCATGGGGTTGTGACCCTTTTCGTGATCCGGACTGGCGCGATAAGGCCCGGATGCTTGCCGGAGATGATGATTTTTCTATAGCTCTGCCTTGGGCTCACGATCTGAAGGCGCTCATTGATGCCGGCGCCCGTACTGTGGTGCTGAACTTCAAAGACGGATGTGTTGAGATAGCCGAAGGCTAACCTCTCTCGTGCGGTTAGGGTGGGCGCGGTTATGCGTAGAAACCTAAAGGCCGCACCCGAGGGATCCTGACGGAAACCTTAGGTGCGGCCGTTGTCTCAACTACTGAAGGCAACTTCGGTTAAGCATGCTTTTTGTCAGAGGGGTGGTTGAGGCCCGTACCCAAGTTGATGGACTCCGTTAAGCGGACTAGCGCTTCTTGAACGGGCTCCGAGAGCATATTTGCCGGAGCTTCAGGCCCCTTCTGGCCGAAGGTTGTCGGATGCCAGGTGGCTTTCCACTCCTGGGATTCGTTATCCGACCAAGGCAGAAAGAGTATGGCCTGCGCGCCCCACGCATCGTCCAGCCTAGCCATGTCCTTTGTAGAGATATGGACGCCGACAAGAAGCCCTTGGGCAGCAGTAGGCCGAAAGGTCTGGGGGCTTTCAAACACCATGGTAATGCCCTCGACGAGGGTAACTGACTGCCCCTTCGTCAGCGGCTTGGCTACGCCTGCCCCGAGAAATTCACCAACGATGCTATGCTCCCAGCCCCCTTTTTTCGGTACAATCAAGGTTACGCGTGTGATGCCCTTTTCCTTGGCGAGCTTCACGATGCCAGCGAAGGCTGTGCGAACCTGGGTAGCGTTTCGTTCAACTATGTATCGATCAATGGATGCCACTTGATCACTCGCTGTATGCGCTCAAGCCTTATCGGTGAGTTGGTGGTTCCGACACTAGAGCGGCATCTTTGGTCGGCCTAGTCGGTTGGCTTATCAGAACGGTGCAGAACTCCGCGGGATCACCGCAGGCGGGACGTGACCATAAAACTACGCAAAATAGGGTCCTGCAACTTACTGATTTCACGAGCCTATTCGTTAATGGAATCTCAGTCAAAGGATGCTATATTATTGACATGGACAAGGTAACCACCTCCTCGACCGCAGAGCACATTCGGACCCTCGCCCGCACGTTCCACGTGTCCTATTCGGAGGGTCCAAACGACCGCCTGGCTCATCATATCTCGCGTCTGGCCGGGGATACGGTCGAGCTCGATGAGATTGAGCAGCTGCTCATTGGCCTGGTGCGCGCGGAGCGGATTACACGCCCGGAAATGATTCTGCTTCAGGCTGCCTATTTGCGTGAAGCCAAGCCGTGATCTTCGATCCGTTCGGCGACTTCGAAACGTGCGGATACCTACGGAACCTTGCTCTCGAGAAAGATCCTGTGATTGTGAAGAGGCTCGAACATGCCTCCTTCACGACTGGCATTGATGACGCATTCGCGCCCCTCCAGAAAAAGAAGACCCTGACCTACGCGGACGTTCTAAGCACTCACAAGATGCTTTTTGAGGCCATGTACCCGTGGGCCGGCCAAGATCGTGCGACGACGGCACCGGATATCGCCGTAAGCCGGGGCGGTGTTTTGTTCGCCCATCCCAAATACATTCAAAACGCGATCGAGCATGCTTTGAAGCTCGGCAACGATCCGAAGATCATGCGTGAAAAGCCTGGAGAGGTGATGGGGTATCTCGCCCACGGCCATCCGTTTCTGGACGGCAACGGGCGGACGATCATGGTCATTCACTCAGTCTTGGCACAACGCGCCGGCTTCAGCATCGATTGGGCTTCGACCGACAAGACCGAATACCTCCAAACACTCACGAAAGAGCTCCACGATCCGGGCAAGGGCATCCTCGACAAATACGTTGAGCCGTACATTCGTCCTGCCGTCGCGGATCTTAAAGAGCACATAGCGGCGACCAAAGGCCTTGATGGCGGTACCGGTGATGCCGATACCATTCGCGGGAGCAACAACGATCCGGCCGTCCAAGCAGAATACAAGCAGCAACAGCTTAAGCGTGACGAGCCGGGCAAGGACGCTTAGACACTACGCACTGGTCAAACCTGGCGCGGGTATCGTGCGTGCCGCGTCCTTCGAGAAAAGCCGACAGCGGCGGACTGGGTCCCATTCTACCGACAATACTCCAAAGACCATTACTTCCTATATTCTTTAGGCCAAACGGCATTGATTCCTTGATGGCATGTTCGAGATCACAGGCGATCACATTGCAGAACTAACCGACGAAGACCTACGCGGGCTTATCGGTATGCTGTGCGAGGCCGAAATGCGCCGTCGGGGACTTCCTGTCTCTGCGGTCACGTGGGGCGGCGATCAGAACGCCAAGGATGGTGGGCTCGATGTTCGCGTGGCGCTTCCTGCTACCGCCGTCATCGACGGGTTTATCCCAAAACCGTCAACGGGATTCCAGGTCAAGAAGTCCGACATGCCGAGGGGAGCCGTCATCGAGGAGATGAAGCCCAAGGGCGTGATACGGTCGTCCATCGCCGCGTTGGCCGAAGAGTCCGGCGCCTACGTCATGGTGAGCGCCGACGGTTCGACCACGGACACAGCCTTGAAAGACCGGCGCGAGGCGATGGCCGACGCGATGCAGGGCGTACCGCAAGCGGACAAGCTCACCTTGGACTTTCTGGACCGGGGGCGTGTCGCAACATGGGTGCGCGATCATGCGGGTATCATCCCATGGGTCCGCAAGAGGATAGGAAAGGCCATTCCGGGATGGCACCCTTATGGTGCCTGGTCCCACGCGCCGGATGCCAACAACCCCGATTATCTCGCGGACGATGCGGCAAGGATAAGAACCGGAACTCGGGACGAAGGCGACGGGTTCTCGGCTATTGATGGCATCAACCGCATTCGCGACGCTCTTCGAACCCCCGGCCGGGTCGCTCGCCTCGTTGGCCTGTCCGGCGTTGGCAAGACCCGACTGCTGGAAGCGTTGTTCGACGAGAAGATTGGAGCGAATGCACTCGATCCGGCGCTCGCCGCCTATACCGACGCTGCCGATACGCCTGACCCGCAACCGCCAAGCCTTGTGGCCAATCTGCTGGCCGAACAGCGACGGATGATTCTCGTGATCGACAACTGCCCGGCGGATCTGCACCGGAAGCTGTCCGAGATGGTCCGCGTTTCCGGCAGCACGCTGAGTGTGATTACGGTCGAGTACGATATTCGCGAGGACCAGCCGGAAGGGACCGACGTTTTCTCACTGGAGGCCTCTTCCAATAACCTCATTGAAAAGCTCGTTGCTCGCCGCTTCCCTCAATTGTCGCAGGTCGATACCCAAACCATCGCGGAGTTTTCCGGCGGCAACGCACGCATCGCTATCGCCCTTGCCGGCACCGTCGAGAAAAACGAGACGATAGCGGGGCTGAGCGATGCGAATTTGTTGGTCCGGCTGATTCAACAGCGTCACCCGCCGGATGAATCCCTCCTTCTGATCGCCCAGGCATGCTCGCTCGTCTATTCCTTTCAGGGGCATGACTTGGAAGGCGAGAACGCGGAGTTGCCAATCCTGGGCGAGCTTATCGGCAAGACGGCCGACCAGATGCATATGGGGGTCGCCGAGTTGCGTCGCCGGGATCTCCTCCAACAACGCGGCGTGTGGCGCGCGGTGCTGCCACATGCCATCGCCAATCGGCTGGCTCCGATGGCGCTCCAGAACATCCATCCTCAAAGGATCGAAACAGCGATCATCAACGGTAAGTCTGAGCGGTTGCTTCGTTCCTTTTCCCGGCGGCTTGGTTATCTGGACACCAGCAAGGAAGCGCGTGCCATTGTAGCAGCGTGGCTCGGGCCAGGAGGTCTTCTGCATGATATTCTGAACCTTTCAGAAGTCGGCAAAGCCATCTTCCACAATGTTGCGCCTGTAATGCCGGAAGCCGTACTCGCTGGTCTCGAACGCGCAATCGCAAGGGCCGATGAGTCAACATTGGAGCGTTCCAACCATTTCATTAGCCTGATCCGCTCACTTGCCTTCGAGCCGGAATTTTTCGAGCGCGCCACTGCCCTTCTGCTTCGCTTCTACGCAATCGAAACCGATCGCAATGTGGACGACGAAGCCGGCAGGGTCATCATATCGTTTTGCCATATCTATCTGTCTGGCACCCATGCCACCGTTCAACAGCGATTGGCTCTCATCGAAAAGCTTCTGCGCTCATCGGAGCCAAAGCAGCAAGCTCTGGGCGCGCAAGCAATGGAGGCAATGTTCGAGACCGATCATTTTACGTCGAGCTATCTCTTTGAATTTGGCACGCGGTCGCGGGATCACGGCTACTATCCCAAGAGCGACGCAGATATCGTCGATTGGTTTGGCTCCGCCCTGAAGCTCTCGGAAGCTATAGCTGCCACTAACTTACCTATCGCCGAACAGGTAAAGAAGGCCGTCGCAGGCGGGTTTCGTGGCCTATGGGCTAACGCGCAACTCAGCGATGAACTCGATAGGATGGCTCGGGCCTTCGCGGGCAACGGCTTCTGGCGGGACGGCTGGATTGCTGCTCGTCAAACACGGGCCTACGAGGCGAAAACCCTATCGCCCGAGTCCCATGCGAAGCTCAGGGCGGTCGAGGAATTCCTGCGCCCCAAGGACCTTGTTGCCAAAGTGCGCGGCATCGTGCTGGAAGCCAAGGGCGGCGGTCTCGGCTACGACGAGATGGATGACGCGGAAGACCTCGACACTTACGATTTCGAGGCCGCCGAAAAGCGGACGGCCGCGTCGATTGAGCAGCTTGGCAGGGATATGGCTGCCGACACCGACTCTTTTCAGGAGATGTTGCCCGAGCTGCTGAGCAGCGGCGGCGGCCGCCTCTTTCCCTTCGGGGCAGCGCTTGCAAAGGGAGGAGAGCAACCTCGCGCCGTCTGGGATGCGCTCTTGGGGCAGCTTGCCACCAGTCCAGACAACAATCCGGTCATCATGGGCGGATTCCTGAGCGGCTTGCAGACAGCCAATCCTGCCGAAGTTGACGCGATGCTGGACGATGCGGTGAAGAATCCGGCCCTCTCTACCTGGTTTCCCTATTTGCAAGCGTCGGTAGTGATTGACGATAAGGGACTTGCGCGCATTCATCGCTCCCTCGAACTCGGTCTCTCGCCGATCGAACGATATTCGCATCTTGCATGGGGCCGAGCATCCGACCTCCTTCCGGGCCCAGCATTCCGCGATCTGGTCATGGCCATCTGTGCGAAAGGTGGCATCGATGCAGCTTTGCATCTGGTTTCGATGCGCCTCGTCTCTGACAAGGTGCAGAAGCGCGCGCCGCTGCCTGAAACGCTGGAGGCAGGCCGCAGCGTGCTGGCCGCCTTCGAACTTGGCACTTCAAAGCGCCAAATACAGCGCGAAGATCACGAACTGGGCTCGCTCGCCCAGGTTTGCCTTGTTGGCGTCGAAGACGAACCGGTTGCTCGAAGGCTGGTTCGCATGCTCAAGGAGGCATCCGCCGACTATAGGCTGAACGCCCATGACTATGACGATTTGGTCAAGGGCTTGTTTGCCGTCCAGCCCGCCGCTGCGCTCGACGAAATGTTTACCGGCGACGACGCATCGGTAAAGATCGGCGTTCGCTTCGTCGAAACGCTCACACGGCGGCGGGCGAGTCCGCTCGACGGCGTGCCGCCGCCTACTCTGATTGCCTGGTGCAACACTGATCCGGAGAGCCGCTATTTAATCGCGGCCACCGCCGGCTCGCTCTTCAAGAAAGATAACAACGGCGCTCCTTTGCACTGGACGGTGCTTGCTCCCTTGCTGTTGCAAAGCGCACCAGACCCGACAACCATGCTTTCCGTTTTCGTCAAGCGGCTGTACCCCAATAGCTGGGGAGGTTCCTGGGCAACGGAGATGGAAGGCCGCGTCAGGCTTTTGGATCAGCTTGATGTTAGGGACAACACCGACCTAAAAGCGGCAAGAAAGGACGTGCTGGATCGCCTGAGGTTTCAGATCGAGGAGGCCCGGGTGAGGGAGGCTGCAGAAGACAAGCAGCGTAACGCACGCTTCGAGTAGGTTGGCACGCTGTTCGCGGGACGCGATTAAGCCATACCGGCCGTTCCAGTGGCAGCCCGCTGCGTATCGCGGCCCATCACCCGTAGCACCTTGTTCAGTGTGTTGTCAGAGATTGGCACGCCATCGTCATTGGACGTGCAGCAGATCGCGGATCAGGCGGAGCTCGTCCGGCCCGAAGGGATTTCGAGTCAGAGCCGGGGTTCGATTCCCCCCGCGGCGATTGTGGAGACCGAACGGCATGGAAGTCCCTGCTGCGGGGGAGCGCGCTGTTTTAGTTTTTCGGCTAATACCGCTAGGAGCCTGTTGGTATTTCTGTTGGTATCGGCAGCAATCGGCAATGAAAATTGCTTCAAATTCAAATGGTTATGGCGCTAGGCAATTATCGGCGGCCTCGGCATTCTTCGACTCGAGTTCATCACTTAGAAGTCCTCCGTAGGATTCTTTCTCTCTGCTGGCCGGGGTGCGAACGCGCAGCAGGACGCGGAACGACTACCCGGCGAGCGTTCGCCAGTCCTTGATGACGACGGTAAGAGCAATCACCGGCAGGATGATTTGCATCCACGCCTGCAGCATGGGTGGCTCGAAGAGCCAGGGCATATGTTCCTGCGTCTCCGCGGGCAAATACATGCAATATTCGGGTTGGAACGCATGAAGCCACTCGAACAGAAGGCGGCTTCTCTGAAAGGTATTGCACTCGCCTTTCGGCGCCAGCAGCAGAAAGAACTGCAGACTCAGGAAGGCCGCTCCCAAGGGAGGTATCGCCCGGAAGAGCCCGTTCTTGAGGTCCTTCTTCCCCCGCGTGCGCGGCAAATCTTCTCGAAGGAAATGAATCGCCAGTATCACGAGCACGATCAGCAACGGCCCGAACACGAGAAGATAACCGGCATTCAGCTTCAGCTTCAGATCGATCAACGGGACTTTGATCTCGTCGAACACCGAAGGTGCTCGAACGGCCACGCAAGCCGCAATGCAACAGAGACTCAGTATGAGGAAGTCCCGACGCTTGGGATCCTTTTTTATTTGGTCGGCATCGTCGTGAGGCATCCGAAAAGGCATTCTTTCTAAAGTGAAAAAAAATTCGCCGGCCGCCTTCGGACATATCCCAGGCACGACCTGCTTCAGCGCTTCTAAGTCACCATCTCGACCGAAGCACAAGCAACAATGACAACTTGCAGTCAAAACCCTAATCTTGAACGGACCCAACCATGACGACCGATTACGTCGTTATGGTCACCGGGCCCTTGGGTGACGTCCTTGACGGCGTTCGTGACGGCCTTGACCGCCTCGTTGTTCGGTCCGGGGCCTTTCGTGACGTCATGCACAAAGTTTTGGAGCACCTTCATGATCTCGCCGTTGGGGCCAATCTCGATGTCGCCGATGGTCACCCGCATGTCGCCTTCCACGGCCGGGCAGGCCGGATGCTTGGCGGACTCGAGAGCAGCCGAGATCGCCGCTCTCTGGGCCTCCGCCTCAGACGGCGAAAACGCGCCATCCGACGGGTGCGCCTCCAAGTCGGCGGACACAGCGTAACCGTCCTGGCCCGTTTTCACGTCAGCGACGCTGACGCGGTATTCGATGGCATCGTGCGCCATTCGGAACGAAGTACCGTCGTTGAAACGATGCGTCGTTTGGAGAGCGAACCGCTTCGGAAGGTCGTCGATGACGAGGGTCGGCTGACCGATGGACCGAGGCATCGGGACATTCCATCGCAGCCCGACCGGAAATAGATCGGTCTTGAAATCGCCGATCTCGATGCGGCCATCGGTCTTGACGTCGGCCATTACGCCGCCGCACGGCATGGATGCGTCGAAAACGAGCAGAGAATGGCCATTGGTCGCGATGCGATTAAGCCGGAGGGTGCCGTCGACATGCTTGCCGGCACTGCCCTTCAGCATGCCGGTCGTGCCCGCGCCGCCGCCGATGGGAAACGGGTTGGCGTGAACGTGAACTTTAGCTTCCATATCCATGTTGAGGTCGACCGCAAGCGCGGCGCCCTGGTTCGGTATCCACCGTGCGGCCACGTTGGACATGACGAGACGGGCGGTCGCCGAGGTCGGATCCCTCATTTCGACGTAGGATTTTCCGTCGGAGACCAGCTGACCCGTGGTTGCGATCGAGGCGATCGTGGCAGTACGATTGGCGTCGGGAAGTCGCGCGATCTGCTCCGCCATTCCGACGATGGTGGCACCTTTCAGCATGAGGACGAGGTCGTGCTTCTGCTCCAGATCCTTGACCTCGCCGCCGAGCTTCGTCCGCAAGGCTGCGACTTTGATCGGCAGATCGGCTTGCGGAACGGTCGGCTTGGAGGGCGCGACTTCGCCCGGCGCTGTCGGCGTCGCCATCAACCAGACGCCAGACTCGACGAAGAGCGGCATCGAGAGCGAGAAGTTCTGCCGCACGGTTCGGCCTGGCAGAGAGCTCTTCAGCGTCACCGAACCCGCGCTCGTAGGAACGGTGCTGACGTTGTCGAAACCAGTGTCGAACGCCAATCCGTTCTCCATCGGGACTTGCACGACGAGGTAACGGTCGAGCGCAAGCATGAGACCGGACGCGAGGACTTCTCCGATCGTGCGTCGTCCCGGCAGATCCAGGAAGCCCCAGTCGAGCCGCGGCTCCGCGTTCGCGATCGAGATCGCAAACTCGGCGACGGTCTGCGCGCTCGCACCCGCCTGCGCGACCATCTTCGTGCCTCGGAAGGCGAGGTCGCCTTCGACGCGCATCTTGACGGTGGCGCCGTGGCTCTTGCTCGCCACGCGGATATCCATCGCGGCTCCGGCGAGACCGATGCCCGGCTTGATCCGGACCCCTTCGATCGTCGCCGCAATACCTCCGACTTTCTCCGCGGGCACGTCGACCGTCGCACCGACCAGCTGCTGCAGCGCGTCGTCGAGCGCCTTGTTGGAAAGGAATGCCGCGGCATCCGCGGCTTGAGGACGCTGCCCGTTAGAAAGAGCTTCGTCCATGAGAGTCAGTGCGGTCCACTCGGCTCCCACCCTTTCGCGCATCACGAAGTCGTGCTTGTAGGTCAGCCAACTTGCGGTCGTGGCCAGGCCAGCGACCGTCACGAGACCGACGGAAGAAACAATGGCACGCGTTCTCATGTCGGAGCGCTCCCCGCCGCGATGGTGCGGCACTTTGCCCGTAGCATGTAGGAGTTGAACTGCAGATGAACAACGACAGGACGCATGGAGGTCCGCACGTGTCGCAAAACATTCGCAATGGCGACGGGCTTCAGACGGCGATCGTGTGGCGTGAAAACCCGTCGTCAACGACGATTTGTCTCCGGAGCGTCGACGAAGTTCAAAGGCCGGATCGATCGCGGATCAGACCAGGAGCGTCCAATCGCAGACGCGGATCCAGCATGCCGTACAATAGATCGCCACTCTCGCGAAAAATGCGCTCACCCGGCTTTCCGCCGCCCGGCGACGGCGGCAAATCGAACTTGGCCGGCGTGATATTCGGCATGATGCCGTTGGCGTGCAGCTGAAAAAGCGATTGATAGAGCGCGTGCAGGAAACCGAGCAATTCCCGCACTTCGTCCACGTTGGTGTTCGCCATCAGGGCGTCGGCCGCCGCCCGATCAATGCTCTTGTGCGCGAAGATCTTGTGCCGGATCTCGCGGTACCTGGCCTCGTAGACCTTGCGCCAATGGCCGACGGCTTTGCGCATGCCGCGCACGTCGTCCATCGTCAGGTCGTACGAACCGTGAGCGTACGCCGCGGCATCCTTCGGCGTCATGCCTTGTGCGATCCTGCGCCGCTCCAAGGCGGCCGCGCTCAACGAGTCGATGTCGCGCGCCACGACGCCGAGCAGCCTGTCCATATTGTGCAGCGACTTCGGGTCCTGGTCGAAGATGCGGCCGAGCACGACGAACGCCGACATCAGCAGCGCGTAGCGCGTGGTGATCCAGAACGTGGCGGTTTCATTCATCCTCGCCAGGACGTCCGGGTTCTTGGATGGGACGAGTTGCAAAGCGAGGTAGCCGAAGAAATACTGCTGCGCCGCCTCCTCCTCGGTGCGGAACATCTCAAGTTCATGCTCAAGCGGAGAGGGTCCGGCGGTCATTCGATCACCTCGGTGCACCAATCGGAACGAATGGAAATGCTTGCCCCGAACGAACCAAAGCAGGCGAGCCTTGCGCTCATGTGCCAATCGGGGTGCGCGACGGCCTGCAAGAGATGCGGCGATCGGCCCCACGAAAGCAACCCACTTCGGCCGGCTACGGAAGCGCTCAAAACGAGCTTAACAATCAGCGGATCGGAGTTCGCGACTGTACGGGTATCCGGGCGACACGCTAGGGCGTTTGAATTCGGCCGCGCCTCCAACAAACACAACCGGCGTTGTCGTGGTAGCTACCTGGTAGCTACAACAATCCGTCGAGCTTCAATTGATCCTATAAGCTCTTGATTTTATTGGTACAGTTGGGTGGGCTCGAACCACCGACCTCCTGTTCCACAGACAGGCGCTCTAACCAACTGAGCTACAACTGCATCCTTGCGAGCCGCCCGGGGGGCGCCCTAGACGGGCCGACAACCGAGGGGGCTGGACGGGGCGGAAACTAGGTGCAACGGCTCCGTTTGGCAAGGCCGCAATGGTGCGAAAAACCGGGGTAAATCGCCTTCAATGCGATGGAATCGGGCCAGGCGACC
The DNA here is from genome assembly GCF_002068095.1 of Bradyrhizobium sacchari. Taxonomy (GTDB): domain Bacteria; phylum Pseudomonadota; class Alphaproteobacteria; order Rhizobiales; family Xanthobacteraceae; genus Bradyrhizobium; species Bradyrhizobium sacchari. The sequence goes on from NZ_LWIG01000007.1 coordinate 382,730, forward strand.
GCGAGGGTCGCTCCCCTTTCACGCTTCCAGGGAAAATCCCCGTGGGGAGAGAGCCCTCACCCGTCGTCCGACGATGCTTCGCATCGCTCGGCGCGCCGGCCTCTCCCGCAAGCGGGAGAGGCGAAGAAAAAACCCGGGCCTTTCGGCCCGGGTTTCTCAACTTGGTCGATCCGCCGGTCTGATCAGGCGGCGGGCTTGTAGAACTTCGCAGCCGAGGCCTTGATCGGCTCGGCGGTCTCATTGGCGACGCGCTGGCTGATCTCGACCAGCTCCTTGGCCTGGGCCTGGAAGGTCTCGAGCTGCTTGCGGGCGTGCTCGTTCCACAGGGTGAACGCGTCCGACGGCGACTTGGCGCCGAGCAGCTCCTGGGCGAAGTCGAGCGAGGCCGTGGAGTTGGCCTTCATGAACTCGACCAGCTTGGCGGTGTACTCGCTCGCGCCCTTGGAGGCGCAGGTGAACACGGCCTCGACGGTGCCGTTGTGAGTCTCGGCCGCGTCCTTGAACTTGGCGTAGCTTTCCCGGGCCTGCGACACGCCCTTCTCGGCGAACGCACGCATCTGCTCGGGGACCTCGAACGGAATGATCGAGGCAGAAAACGGATCAGTCGCACCTGTCATGGTTGTCCCTCACGCTAATCTAGAAAAAATGGAGTGGGCCTTACGGCGCGCCCGCCGGCCAACCGGGGCCGTCTGTTGGCGGGTACGAAGACTGGACACGCGAAACAAACGAGGTGACTCGCCCCAGCGCCCAGTATTGTGGCTGCTTAACATGTCAACATTGTGCAGCGCAATGCATCCGGCGGGTGCGGCGCGAAATTTAATCCCGGAGAGGGCGAAGTTCCTGGAGAGGGGAACCCGAGGTTGAGGTAATCTGGTGCGGGGAGACAAGTCTGAGCAAGCGCCTCGTCCTTCGAGACGACCGCTTCGCGGTCTCCTCAGGATGAGGCTGAGCAGCTTGGCCCCTTTTGAAACCGCCTCCACGCGCTCCGCCCTCATCCTGAGGGCCCGCCTTCGGCGGTCGTTTCGAAGGATGCGTTGTGGGCGAGCCAGGGATGCCGCATCCGGCCTCGACAGCCGGCCTGACGTTCGCTCTACCCCGCGAATCCTGCGGATGCAGTCTCGCTCCTGCTTGCGAGTTCTACCGGATTAAGGTTATCGCGGCTTTGGGCTCCTCTTTCCGGGCGGGGCCGTGGACCTGCCGGCGCGCGCGGGCAATACTAACCCTTTCTTAAGGCTGTCATTCCGGCAGCCGGCCCCTTGAGACGCCGACAGCGAGACGTGAAGCCGGGTTGGATGAGTAGTTCGGATTTCCAGTTGCGAGGCGTGGGCGATCCGCGGCTGGCCGTGCATGCGACCTCGCCGCTCGCCACCTGGCTGTTCGCGGTCGACGGCAGCCGCGTGCTGTGGGCCAATCCGGTCGGCGCAAGACTGTTCGGCGCGGCCCATGCCGCAGCGCTCGCCGAGAAGATCCTCGGCCCCGCCGACAGCCATCGCCGCCAGGTCGCCCGGCTCGCCCGCCAGCTGCCGGTGAGCGGCGCCGTGCGGCTGGAGCGGCTGCGCGGCTTCGGCGCCCGGCTCGGCACGCTGATGACCTGCGCCTGCGCGCGGCTCGACTTTGCCGACGGCAAGAACGGCGTGCTCGTCACCGCGCTGGACCCGACCGGGCAATCGATGCCGCTGGTCGAGCGGCTGCATCGGCTGGTGGCGGCTGCGAAGGTGCCGATGGCGGCGTTCGCGCCCGATGGCCTCTTCGTCGGCGCCAGCGAGGCCGCCCGCTCCCTGCTCGGCTTCCGCGACCTCGACGAAGCCGGCCTCGAGCAGGCCCGCAGCGATGCGCTCGCGCGCGGCCGCGTCGAGACGCCGATCGGCATCGGCCAGATGGTGCTGCAGCGGGTCGGCACGGGCGCCGATGTCGGCCTGGTCGCGCTGATCGAGCCGGCGGCCGCGCAAGCAGCGGCCGCGGATGCCGCGCCCGAGGCGCCGGCACCTCCGGCCACGGTGCCGGACGATGTACAGCCTGCGCGGTCGAACGAGGCGGCCTCCGGAATTGCGCTGTTCGATGCCTTCGCCGAACCGGACGAGACGCTTGCTGCGAGCGAGCAGGCCTCGGAGATCGCATCGATCGAGGACGCCGCAGTGCCTGACGCGGATGCCGCGGAGACGACCGAAGCCAGCGACAGCGCGCCAAAGACTCCGGTTGAAAACCACCTGGAGGCCATTGTGCCGCCGCAGGCCGCGCCGATCACATCAGGCATGGTCGAGCCGCCGCCCGCGCCCGCAGAGTCGCCCGCGCCGCGCCAGCATCCGTTGCGCTTCCTCTGGCAGATGGATGCGGAAGGCCGCTTCGTGCTCGGCTCGGACGAGTTCATCCGCCTGATGGGCGCGCACACCGCCGCCGGCTTCGGCCGCCCCTGGCGCGAGATCGCCGACCAGTTTTCGCTCGACCCCGAGGGCCGCGTGGCGCAGGCGCTCGCAAGCCACGACACCTGGGCCGGGATCACCGTGAACTGGCCGGCCGACGGCGGCGAGCATCTGCCGGTCGAGCTCGCCGCCCTGCCGGTCTACGACCGCGATCGCAACTTTGCGGGCTTCCGCGGCTTTGGCGTCTGCCGCGATCTCGACGGCCTCAACCGGCTCGATGCGCTGCGCCGCTTCGAGCTGTTCGGCGCGCCGCAAGGCCCATCCGCCGAGATCGTCGAGCCGGAGCCTGCGCCCGAATTGGTGCCAGAGGCCGCGGCGCCGCCGCCGATCGAGCGACCGGCAGCTGAGCCCGAGCCGACGCCCGAACCTGAACTGCCCGAGCCCGTCAACGACGCGAATTCACACCCAACCGATCCGGAAACGCCAGTGGAAACGCCCCCCAACGTCGTGCCGTTCCGCAGCCCCGGCGATACCAGACCGCCGACGCTGACGCCGGTCGAGAACAGCGCGTTCAACGAGCTGGCGCGGCAATTGTCCGAGCGGCTCGAACGCGAGCGCGAGAGCACCGCGGCCAGCGCGGCAGAGCCGCCGGCTGCGGAGGTCACAGTTGAGCCGCCGCCGCCCGAGCCCGAACCCGAGCCTCTGCCGCCGCATGCGCCGGCCGAATGGCTGACCGAGGCAGTACCGCCGGCGCGCGGCACGAGCTTGCGCGACCGCACGCTGCTCGACCTGTTGCCGACGGGCATCCTGATCTATCGCCTCGACCGCCTGCTCTATGCCAACCCGGCGTTCCTCGCGCGCATGGGCTATGACAGCCTCAGCGCGCTGGAGCATGCCGGCGGGCTCGACGCGCTCTATGTCGAGCCGGGCGTATCGTCGGCCAGCAGCACCTCGCAAGGCGGCACGCCTGTGACGATCAGCGCGGCGCTTGCCAATGGCGAAGCGCCGCTGCCGACCACGGACGCGCATCTGCACAGCATCGACTGGGACGGCGACAGCGCGCATGCGCTGATCTGCGCGCTGCCGCAAGCCGCACCCGCTGCTGTCGCTGCGCCGCCGGTCGTTGCCGAGCCCATCGTCCCAGAATCCTTTCCCTACGCGCCCGATCTCGAGCCCGCGGCCGGCGACGCCGACGCCGAAGATCTCGCCGCGATCCTCGACACCACGGCCGAGGGCATCGTCATGTTCGATGCCGAAGGCAACATCCACGCCTGCAACCGCAGCGCCGAGGCGCTGTTCGGCTATGACGGCGAGGCGCTGCTCGAGCAGAACCTGGCGACGCTGTTCGCGCCCGAGAGCCAGCAAATCGTCGCCGACTATCTCGACAGCGTGAAGAGCCAGGACATCGCCAGCCTGCTCGACCATGGCCGCGAGGTGCTGGGACGCGAGAAGAAGGGCGGCGTCATTCCGCTCGCCATGATCATGGGCCGCACCCGGCCCGACGGTCCCAACTTCTTCGCCGTGTTCCGCGACCTCTCGCAGAGCAAGAAGGGCGAGAGCGAATTGACGCAGGCCCGCCGCCTCGTCGACGGAGCCGCCAATGCGAAAGCCGACATGCTGGCGCGCATCAGCCACGAGATCCGGACGCCGCTGAATGCCATCATCGGCTTCGCCGAGGTGATGATCTCGGAGCGCTTCGGCACGCTCGGCAACGAGCGCTACGGCGAGTACATGAAGGACATCCGCGCTTCCGGCGAGCGCGTCATCGCCATCATCGACGATCTGCTGGAGCTGTCGCGGATCGAGACCGGCAAGCTCGACCTCACCTTCGCCAACCTCAACCTCAACGACCTCGTCGAGGCCTGCGTCGTGGTGATGCAGCCGCAGGCCAACCGCGAGCGCATCATCATCCGCACCTCGCTCGCCCATGCGCTGCCGCAGGTGACGGCCGACGCGCGCGCGATGCGGCAGATCACCATGAACCTGATCTCGAACTCGATCCGGCTGGCGAGCGCCGGCGGCCAGGTCATCGTCTCGACCGCGATGACCGACCGCGGCGAGATCGCGCTACGCATCCGTGACACCGGCCATGGCCTCTCGGAGCGCGAGCTCGCCGCCGCGATGGAGCCGTTCCGCACCCCGCCGCCCGGCGATGCCGCAGACAGTTCCGCGCTCAATTTGTCGCTCACCAAAGCGCTGGTCGAAGCCAACCGCGCCCAGTTCAACATCAAGAGCTCCGGGAATTCCGGCACGCTGATCGAAGTGGTGTTCGCGCCGGTGACGGCGGGGGCGTAGGCTCTATCAGCGAGCTCGCTGCAACCTCTCCCGCTTGCGGGGGAGGTCGGCGCGAAGCGCCGGGTGGGGGCTCTCGCCCCCCGGGGATTTTCTCGAGAGACCGCTGATAATCCCGTCGCGGAGACACCCCCTCCCCGTCCCTCCCCCGCGAGCGGGAGAGGGAGCGAGAGAGCGGCGCGCCCCTTACAGTGCAAGCTTACGCCGCGCGCACCTCATCCGAGCGCGATGGGCTCGCCGAACCAACGCGACGCGGCCTGGAGGGCTTCGTCATCATCGGACGCGCCGTCGCTCGCCCACGCAACAAAGCCGTCGGGCCGCACCAGCAGCGCGCTCAGGCCCAGCCGATCCCGGGGCTCGGCTGCAACATACGCGATCCGATCACTCCAGCGAAGTGCAAGCGTCTGAAGCGGCGCACGCGCGTCGAAGTCCAGCAAGAGGCCTTTCGCCTTCCTGAGACGTTCTCCGACCGTCGTGCCGTCAGAGAGTTCGAATTCGGGAACACTGCCGCCGACGAGCGGATGGCTGCCGCCGAGATCGTAGCGGAGCGCGGCGCCGCGCACCCGACAGGCGAAATAGGTCGCGCCGTCTCTTGTTGCGACGAGATCGCGGATGATCGCGTGGAGCGCGCGGCTGCTCGGCGTCGGCCTCATGATGGCGACCTGCGCGCGCGACCAGTCGAGGATTTGTGCGCCGACGGGATGCCGCTCATGAGCATAGGTGTCGAGGAGATCTGGCGGGGCATGACCGCGGACCGTGGCAGCCAGCTTCCAGCCCAGGTTCATCGCATCGCCAAGACCGAGATTGAGGCCCTGACCGCCCAGCGGCGAATGGGTGTGCGCGGCATCGCCCGCGAGCAGCACGCGTCCTTTGCGATATGTGGATGCCTGACGCGCCCGATCGGTCCAGGTGGACGCGAGCCGAAGCGCGGTGACGGTCACGTCGGTGCAGGAGACGCGGCGCAGGACCTCTTGCACATGATCCAATGTGATCGGCGCGCTGCGATGAAAAGCGCCGCCGTCGAAATCGACCATCGCGATCGTCCCGGGCTGCGCGTAGGTGTACATGCCCGCCGGGGTGTAGTTGCGGCCGGGGCTGAGTTTCTCCGGATCGCTCAACGCGACCTCGATGGAATAGCCGGTGAATTCAGGGTCTGTTCCGGCGAAGTCGAACCCGCAGATCTTGCGCACCGTGCTGCGGCCGCCGTCGCAGCCGACAAGCCAGCGTCCGCGAAAGGTCTCGTCCGCGGCCTTCACCGTCACGTCGTCGTCGGAGGCGGCAACGGCGCTCACGCCCAAACCGCGCCTGATGTCGGCGCCCAGGCTGCTTGCGCGCGCGGCCAGGACGGTTTCGAGCGTGTCCATTTCGACGGCGACGCCGGCATCGGCCGGCGTCGGCAGGCGCCAGGGCCATTGCGCGGCATCGACGTCGTCCTGATAGAACTGGATGCCGGCGAAATGACCTGCGGGCTTGCGCGGCTGCTGCATCCAGTGCGCGGCGCTCTTGATCGCGCCTGACTTCGCGCGCTGCGCGGCCAGGATCTCGTCCAGCAAGCCGCGCCGGTGCAACGCCTCGGTTGTCGGGATCGAAAGGCCACGCAGGCCGAACGGGAGCTGCTTCAGCGCCGAATGCGGGTCTTGCGCTTGTTCCAGCACCAGAACCGAAAATCCGGCGAGCCGCAGCTCGCAGGCGAGAAACAGGCCGACAGGCCCGGCACCGGCAATGACGACGTCGTAGATATCAGTGGATCGGGTTTGCATGAGACGCTCCTCGAGTCGATGTTCGACCGGAGCGTTCCCAGAGCTTCGAGAATCACACGGACGAACGATTGAGCGCCCAAAGGGCGCCCGCTGTTCGTCGTGGGGATCTCGTGCACAAGGCCAAAGACCAGAGCTTTCGTCACCGAAGCGACCTCGTTTCCGAAGGGACCTCGTTACCGAAAGGACTTGGGCTGACCAGACCAAGTCTGCCTTTTCCGACGCGAGCGATATAGCTCCGCGGCGATGGGCATGCAACGAAAAAGGCACGGCGCTCGTGGCACCGTGCCTTTCAGATGTCTGCGCCTCGGATCAGCTGTAGATCTCGAACAGGCCGGCGCCGCCCTGGCCGCCGCCGATGCACATCGTCACGACGCCCCACTTGGCCTTGCGCCGCGCGCCTTCCTGCAGCAGATGGCCGGTGAGACGGGCGCCGGTCATGCCGAAGGGATGGCCGATCGCGATCGAGCCGCCATTGACGTTGTACTTGGCGGGATCGATGCCGAGCTGGTCGCGGCAATACAGGCACTGGCTGGCGAAGGCCTCGTTGAGCTCCCACAGGTCGATGTCGTCGATCTTGAGCCCGGTGCGCTTCAGGAGCTTCGGGATCGCGAACACCGGGCCGATGCCCATCTCGTCCGGCTCGCAGCCGGCGGTCGCCCAGGCAACGAAGCGGCCGAGCGGCTTCAGGCCGCGCTTCTCGGCGTCCTTGGCTTCCATCAGCACGACGGCGGCGGCGCCGTCCGAGAGCTGGCTGGCATTGCCGGCGGTGACGAACTTGCCGGGGCCCTTCACCGGCTCGAGCTTCGCCAATCCTTCCATCGTGGTGTCAGGGCGATTGCATTCGTCGCGATCGACGACGTAGTCGACGATGCTCTCCGCCTTGGTCTGCTTGTCCACGACCTTCATCTTCGTCTTCATCGGGACGATCTCGTCCTTGAACTTGTTTGCCTGCTGCGCGGCGGCCATGCGGCGCTGCGATTCCAGCGAGAACTCGTCCTGGTATTCGCGGCTGAGCTTGTAGCGCTCGGCGACGATGTCGGCGGTGTCGATCATCGCCATGAAGATATCGGGCGCGACCTTGAGCAGTTCCGGATCGACCCATTCCTTCGGCGAGCCGCCGCCGGGGATCGAGATGCTCTCGACGCCGCCGGCGACGATGCAGTCGGCGCCGTCAGAGCGGATCGAGTTGGCGGCCATCGCGATGGTCTGCAGCCCCGAGGAGCAGAAGCGGTTCACCGAGACGCCGGCCGTGGTCTTCGGGAGCCCTGCGAGCAGCGCGGCCTGGCGACCGATGTTCGGCGCGCCGTGGGCGCAATTGCCGAGATAGCAATCCTCGACATAGTCCTTCTCGACGCCGGCACGATCGACCGCATGATGGATGGCGTGCGCCGCGAGCGACATCGGCGGCGTGATGTTGAACCCGCCGCGGCCGGACTTTGCGAGGCCCGTGCGCGCATAGGAAACGATGACGGCTTCACGCATTGTTTTCTCCCTTGTCGAACGATTTTGAACGGAGCGTCCTGCCGTCATTGGTACACAAAGATTGGCGGGTGCGGGAGAAATAAAAACGCCGCCCTCGCTGGGAGGGCGGCGCTGTTGTTCCGCGGGTCGGAATATATGGTATGATGATCGTCATTCCGGGACGGCCCGCAGTGCCGAACCCGGAATCTCGTCATTCCGGGTTCGATGTTTCGCATCGCCCCGGAATGACGACCTGTCAGAACGTCAGCGCCTTGGCCTGCTTGACCTGCGGCAGCGCCTGCACCTTGGCGAGCAGGTCGGGCGGGACCGCGCCGTCGACCTCGACGAGGGCGATGGCATCGCTGCCGGGGGCGACACGGCCGAGATGGAAGGTGGCGATGTTGATCTTGGCGTCGCCCAGGAGGCTTGCGAACTTGCCGATGAAGCCAGGCTTGTCCTCGTTGGTGACGTAGATCATCGACTTGCCGAACTCGGCGTCGACGCGGATGCCCTTGACGTCGACGAGGCGCGGCTTGCCGTCGTGATAGACGGTGCCGGAAACCGAGCGCTCCTGGCGCTCGGTCGCGACGGTGACGGTGATCAGGCTCTCATAGTCGCTCTGGGCGGCGCGCACGATCTCGTCCACCACCATGCCGCGCTCCTTGGCGACGATCGGCGCGGACACCACGTTGACTTCTCCGAGCATCGGCCGCAGCAGGCCGGACAGCACCGCGGAGGTGATCGCCTTGATCTTCATCTCGGCGACGTGGCCTTCATAGGTGATCTCGACCTTGAGAATGCCGCTCTCGGTGAGCTGGCCGGCGAACGAGCCGAGCTTCTCGGCAAGCGCGATGAACGGCTTCAGCTTCGGCGCTTCTTCCGCCGTGATCGAGGGGAAGTTGACCGCATTCGAGATCGCGCCGGTGAGCAGGTAATCCGACATCTGCTCGGCGACCTGGAGCGCGACGTTCTCCTGCGCTTCCGTGGTGGAGGCGCCGAGATGCGGGGTGCAGATCACGTTGGGATGGCCGAACAGCACGTTGGAGGTCGCGGGTTCCTCGACGAAGACGTCGAAGGCGGCGCCCGCAATGTGCTTGGAATTGAGCGCATCGACCACCGCCTGCTCGTCGACGAGACCGCCGCGGGCACAGTTGATCAGGCGCACGCCCTTCTTCATTTTGGCGATCGCGGCCGCGTCGATGATGTTCTTCGTCTTCTCGGTCAGCGGCGTGTGCAGCGTGATGAAATCGGCGCGCTTCAAGAGATCGTCGAGCTCGACCTTTTCGACGCCGATGTCCTTGGCGCGCTCCGGCGACAGGAACGGATCGAACGCGATCACCTTCATGCGCAGTCCGAGCGCACGGTCGGCGACGATCGAGCCGATATTGCCGCAGCCGACAACGCCGAGCACCTTGCCGGTGATCTCGACGCCCATGAAGCGGTTCTTCTCCCACTTGCCGGCCTGGGTCGAGGCGTCGGCCTGCGGGATCTCGCGGGCGAGCGCCAGCATCAGGGTGACGGCGTGCTCGGCGGTCGTGATCGAATTGCCGAACGGCGTGTTCATCACGATGATGCCCTTGGCGGTGGCGGCCGGAATCTCGACATTGTCGACGCCGATGCCGGCGCGGCCGATCACCTTCAGCCTGGTCGCCTTCTCCAGGATCTTGGCCGTCGCCTTCGTCGCGGAGCGGATCGCAAGGCCGTCGTAATTGCCGATGATCTCGGCGAGCTTGTCCTTGTCCTTGCCGAGGTTGGGCTGGAAGTCGACCTCGACGCCGCGGTCTTTGAAGATCTGCACGGCGGCGGGAGAGAGCGCGTCGGAAATGAGAACTTTGGGTTTGGTCATGGGGATGATCCGTGGTGCGAGCTGCATTTACGGAACGTCATCCGCGGGCTTCACCCGCGGGTCCATCCTACTTGATCGATGGATGGCCGGGTCGAGCCCGGCCATGACGAGAATGAGTTGGAGCGCGTCAGGCCGCCTTGGCGAGCTGCGCCTTGGTCTCGGCGAAGGCCCAGTCGATCCACTGCGTCAGCAGCTCGACGTCCTTCGCTTCCACCGTGGCGCCGCACCAGATGCGCAGGCCGGCGGGCGCATCGCGGTAATAGGCGAAATCGTAGCCTGCGCCTTCCTTCTCGACCAGCGCGACCAGCTTCTTGGAGAACTCCGCCTGCGCGTCGTCCGAGAGCGAGGTGATCGCGGGATCGGTGAACTTCAGGCACACCGAAGTGTTGGAGCGGATCGCGGCGTCCTTGGCGAGGAAGTCGATCCAGGGCGTCTTCGCCTTCCAGTCGGCGAGCACCTTGGTGTTGGCGTCGGCGCGCGCGATCAGCGCCTTGAGGCCGCCGATCGACTTGGCCCAGTTCAGCGCGTCGAGATAGTCCTCGACGCAGAGCATCGACGGCGTGTTGATGGTCTCGCCGACGAAGATGCCTTCGTTGAGCTTGCCGCCCTTGGTCATGCGGAAGATCTTTGGCAGCGGCCAGGCCGGCTTGTAGGTCTCGAGCCGCTCCACCGCGCGGGGCGACAGGATCAGCATGCCGTGCGCGGCTTCGCCGCCGAGCGCCTTCTGCCAGGAGAAGGTGACGACGTCGAGCTTGGCCCAGTCGAGAGCTTGTGCGAATGCGGCGGAGGTCGCGTCGCAGATGGTCAGGCCTTCGCGGGTCGCGCTGATCCAGTCGGCGTTCGGGACGCGCACGCCCGAGGTGGTGCCGTTCCAGGTGAAGACGACGTCGCTCTTGGGATCGACCTTGGAGAGGTCGGGGATCTCACCATAGCCAGCGTTGAGCTTGGTGACGTCCTTGAGCTTCAATTCCTTGACGATGTCGCTGACCCAGCCCTCGCCGAAGGATTCCCAGGCGAGCGTGGTGACGGGCCTTGCCCCGAGCAGCGACCACAGTGCCATCTCGACCGCGCCGGTATCGGAGGCCGGCACGATGCCGATGCGATAATCGGCCGGCACTTCAAGCACTTCGCGCGTCAGATCGATCGCGAGCTTGAGCTTGGTCTTGCCGACCTTCGCACGATGCGAACGGCCGAGCGCTGCGTCCTTGAGATTTTGGGCGTTCCAGCCGGGGCGCTTGGCGCAGGGGCCGGAGGAAAAATGCGGCACGGTCGGCCGCGAAGCGGGCTTCGCTACAGTCATGATCTACCCTTCCAGATAGTAAGCCTCCCGTTGGGGGGAGGTGTCCCGCCGCGGCTGATACGGGAAACGGGAAGACCAGTCAAGGAAGTTCGGGCGTCTCACGCTGGAGTGAAGGCGCTTCGGGCGCGATTTCCGGGGATTCGACGGCGGCAAGCGCGTTCAGCAAGTCCGTGGCCTCGCTGATCAATTGCGCGGCACGACGGCGGCTGCCGACTTTCAAAATGCACTTGTCGTTGGCCTGCACAACGTAGTCGTTGCCGACCTTGATCATGGAATAGCTTGTCATCGAAATCCCCGAACCGACCGAGCCCGGTGTCTGACGCTGCGTAGCACCGTTCGTTCCTGCGTCCACGTGAACGACGGAGGGGTAGTTTATCAGCTGTTAAGATGAACGAACGCGCGATCCGATTTCGCTGATCGCGCAACGCTCGTCATGTCCTGCCTCAAAAGCGGACAGTCATGCCGACGTGACTCGCAGCAAATCCGAGCCGCTTGTAGAAGCGCTGCGCATCCACACGCGTCTGATGCGTCAGCAGTTCGACCAGATTGCAGCCGCGCGCCTTTGCTTCCGTCACAGCCCATTGCACCAACCGCTCACCGATGCCGCGGCTGCGACAATCGGAAGCAACGCGCACGTCCTCGAGCAGACCGCGGATGCCGCCTTGCGAGCTGATGCCTGAGAGAACAGCGAGTTGCAGGCAACCGACCACCCTGCCCTCGCTCTCGGCAACGACGAGCGTCAGATTTGGATCGCGCTCGATCCGCTCGAACGCGGAGTAATAGGCGGCGGGGAGCGGCTCCTCCACTCGCTCGCGGCCGCGCCCGAGATGATCGTCGGCGAGCATCGCCACGATCGCCGGGACGTCCTCGCGCCGCGCGTCACGGATCGAGATGGACTTATCGTTCATATGGGAGACTCCAGGCTCAGCGTGCCGAGGGCAAGCCGAGGACGGCCTCGGCCTCGCCGATCCAGCGGCGGGTGGCTGCATAGCGACCGAGATCGAAGCCGCCTTCATGCGCCACTCGGGTGTAGGCGAGCAGCGAGACGTCGGCGAGCGACACCTCGTCGCCGGCGAAGAAACGGCTGGTGGAAAGATGCTGCTCCATGCGGTCGAGCGCCGCATAGCCGCGCTTGACCTTTTCGGGATCGAGCTCGGAGGCATCCTTGCCGAGATAGACGATGAGGAAGCGGCACACCGCGATATAGGGCTCGTGGCTGTACTGCTCCCAGAACAGCCATTCATCCATCTTGGCCGCAGTGAAGGCATCGCGCGGAATGAGGACGCTGTCGCGGGCGAGATAGCGGATGATGGCGTTGGACTGCGCCAGTGTGCGGCCGTCGTCGAATTCGACGGTCGGCACCTGGCCGGCGCCGTTCATCCTGAGGAATTGCGGCGTGCGCGTCTCGCCCTTGCGGGTGTCGATCTCGATCCAATGATAGGGTATCGCGAGCTTGTCGCAGACCCACTTCACCTTGAGACAATTGCCGGAATTGCCGTCGCCGTAGATTTTCATCGCCGCCGCCCCGTTGGAGCGACAGAGCATCAGGACGACGCCGCCCTGTCAACCGGCCGCATGCGCGCTCAGAACTTGTAGCCTAGACCGGCGCGGAAGTTGTTCAGGCCGACGGTGATGTCTTTCACGTTCGAGAAGCCGACATGCTCCCATTCGCCGCGCAGGAGGAAGTTGCCGCAGAACGCGTATTCGACGCCGATGCCGGCCGTCCACCCGTACATGAAGCTATTGGTGCGCTGCTCGGTCCTGGACAGTGTGTCTGAACCGGCGGG
>NZ_LWIG01000007.1:395564-402990 GCF_002068095.1 Bradyrhizobium sacchari
CCCCGCCGCTGACCACGGGTTCGTCGAAGTCGTCGTATTTCTGCCAGCTCACGATCGCAAATCGCGAGACTTCGGCACGCCCGATCGCCAACCCGGCGAAGCCATACGGCATGAAGTCGCCGCCGTCCCAGCCGACCCGGCCCCGGAAAGTCGCATAGTCCTTGAGCTTCAGCGAAGCACCGCCACCAAGCGTGGTGTTGTAGGTGTAGGTATGGCCCGTGGGAGCCGTTTCGCCGGGGAGTATTCGGCTCATTGCATCACTGGCCGTGCTGGATATGTTGTCCATGTAGCTGTAATTGGCTTCGACGCCCATCACGGCGTCGTAGACCTGCCAGTTCTTGCCGACATAGGCGCCGAACCCGGTGGACTGCACATGATTCTTCGGCAGCAGCGACCACCCGCCGACCGGCGCCTGGAGGATGCTGTCGCGAAGCATGAAATCGGTCATCGATTTCGGGGCGTGGCTGAAATCGATGTCGGTCGTGGCAAAGCCGTACTGGCCGCCGACATAGAAGCCGTCCCAATTGTGGGAGCTATTCGACAGGCCGTCGGTGAAGCTGCCGCGCAGGATGGGCAGGTCCGGCATATCGGCCCCGTGCGCGGCAGACACCGTCCCCAACATCGCCGCCGCCAACAAAAGCCTACGCATCGCAACGCTCCAAATCGGACTCGATCTTTCGGCGATGATCATGGCTCGTTAACCTTAACCAATGGTTGCGCCGGGCGATTTCGCCGCGCTCGGGCCATGAAAAATCCGCAAAGCAAAACGGCGCGGGATGATCCCGCGCCGTTAAGAGACGTTAAGCGATGGGCTTGAGGATCAGCCCTTGGTGACGAGCGGCGGCGGCACATAGGCCGGCGGGCTGCTGAGATCCCAGCGCACGCCGAGCTTGAGGTCGTGCGAGGTGATGTCCTTGAACTTGAAAGGATGCCCGCCAACCGAGCCATCGAATGCCCTCGACGCTGCGGTGATGCCGTCACCGAGATCGACGTAGCTATATCCGAGTTCGACGGTCAGGTTCGGATTCACCTTGTAAGCCAGGCCGGTATGCAGCGCCCAGGCAAAGTTCCATTGCGAGGCCGTAGGCGCCGACACGAAGCTGGGACCGACGCCACCGCCAAAGAGCGAGTTGATGCCAGAATCGGTGAAGTTGGCTACGGTCACGCGAGCCGCACCGACGCCTGCGCCGATGAACGGCGTCACGCACCACCACGTGCCGAGATCAACATAGGCGTTCGCCAGGAACAGCCATTCGGACTTGCTACCGCCGTAGTTGTCGGCGCCGAAGCCCACCGGGCCGCCATTTGGATAGCTCACCAGATCGAGACCGTGGAAATTGGTCCGGCCGCGATACTGGCCGGTCGCGTCAACACGGAACCAATTGTTCACGCGGTAACCAACACCGAGATCGAAGATACCGCCGGTGTCGAACCCGGTCGACTGATTGAACGAGAGCAATGGGGCATAGAGGGCGTCGTTGGTGTTGCGAACGCTCTTCACGCTCTGATTGCTGAAGCCGATGTCGCCGCGCAGATACCAGCCACCGAAATCCGCGGGCGGAGCCGGCGGCGCGTACATGGGAGGCGGGGCAGCGATCGGCATGTCGGCGGCGAACGCCATCGACGAGATCAGGGTTGCCGCACCCGCGGCAAGGAGAGACTTAACGCTACGCATTGGCTTCGTCCTTATGGCCGGTGAGGCAGAAATGCAGACGCCTCACGTTCTGGAAACTCACGACCCGGACGATGGCAGCAAATGTTTAAGCGCCACTTAACCCTAATTTTTAAGGTTGATTTTTTCTCACCCTACACGCGGATGCATCGGGAGCGTTGCAAAAATGCAGCGGCTAGAGCTTCCGTTACGATAAGATCGGAACGGAAGCTCTAGATTCTTGTTTTGACGCGTTTTCTCGACGCGAACCGGCGTCCACTTCGCTTGAAAACGCTCCGCGCGCCGCAATTACTAACGATTGATGAAGCCGCAAAGCGGCGGAGAAGGGTTTGTTAACGCGCGTGCTGCGGCAGTTTGGGCAGGAACACCGCAAGCAGGCCGATCGCCGGCAGATAGGCGCAGACCTGGTAGACGAACTCGATCGAGGTGTGGTCGGCGAGCTTGCCGAGCACGGCGGCTCCCAGGCCCCCGATGCCGAACGCGACGCCGAAGAACACGCCGGAGATCATGCCGAAGCGGTGCGGCACCAGCTCCTGCGCGAACACGATGATCGACGACGTCGTCGAGGAGATGATCAGGCCGATGATGACTGACAGCACTGCGCTGGCGTAGAGCCCGGCATAGGGCAGCGCCAGCGTGAACGGCAGCGCGCCGAGGATCGAGATCCAGATCACGATCTTGCGGCCGAAGCGATCGCCCAGCGGGCCGCCGAAGAACGCGCCGACCGCGTTCGCGGCGAGGAAGATGAAGAGATAGATCTGCGCGGCCTGCGTCGACACGCCGAACCGGTCGATCAGGTAGAAGATGTAATAGCTCGACAGGCTGGAGACGTAGAGCTGTTTTGAGAACAGCAGCGCCACCAGCACGAGCAGAGCAAAGGCAACGCGGCGCGAGCTCGGCCCGCCGGGCTGGGTGTGGACAGGCGCCGCCTTCTTCGTCGTGATCTGCGGCGCGTACCAGCGCCCGATGCGCCAGAGGATGAGAATCGCGAGGAACGCGATCGAGGAGAACCAGGCGATGCTGCCCTGCCCGAACGGCACCACGATCAGCGCGGCCAGCACGGGACCCATCGAGGTGCCGAAACTGCCGCCGAGCTGGAACACCGATTGCGCGAAACCATAGCGGCCGCCGGAGGCGAGCCGCGCGATGCGCGCGGATTCGGGATGAAACACCGCCGAGCCGAGCCCAACCAGCGCGGCGGCGACGAGGATGACGAGATATTGCTGCGCGACGCTGAGCAGCAGCAGGCCGAAAAAGGTCGAGGCCATGCCGATCGAGAGCGAATAGGGCTGCGCCCGTTTGTCGGTGTAGTGCCCGACCACCGGCTGCAGCAGCGAGGCCGTGAACTGGAAGGCCAGCGTGATCATGCCGATCTGCGCGAAGTCGAGCGCGTAGGTGTCCTTCAGGATCGGATACACCGAGGCGATCAGCGACTGCATGGTGTCGTTGAGGAAATGCGAGACGCTGATGCCGGTAAGCACGACATAGGCCGGCCCTGCGGCGGCCTTGGCAGCAGCGGGCGCCACGTAGACGACGACGGGCTCGGCCAGCGTTTTCTCTGAGACGACGACAGGCTTGTTCAAGGGAGCATCCCGGCGCGGCAGATTGCAGCGAGGTGCTGCTTACGATGCAAGGGGCGATCGAACCAGCGTCAATCGCAAATGGCTGGGATGCGTGGGTGTCGTCGTCCCCTCTCCCCTTGTGGGAGAGGGTGGATCGCCGCGTTAGCGGCGAGACGGGTGAGGGGTTTCTCTCAGCGAGTGAGTCTTTCACGAATCGAGTTTGCGGAGACAACCCCTCGTCCGGCGCCATAGCCGAAGCTTTGCTTCGGCGTTCTTAAGAACGGCGGCCATAGGCCGCCTATGCCACCTTCTCCCACAAGGGGAGAAGGAAGAAAGCTCGCCTTACGCCGCCGCCTGCCCGAGGGCCGAGACGATGGTGTCGACGACGTCTTCGATCAGGTGGCGGTCCTCGCCCTCGCCCATGACGCGGATCACCGGCTCGGTGCCGGAGGAGCGGATCAGGAGACGGCCGTGGCCGTTGAGGCGCTTCTCGCCATCGGAGATCGCCGATTTGACGTCGGAATTGTCGAGCGGCTTGCCGCCCTTGTGGCGCACATTCTTGAGGATCTGCGGCAGCGGATCGAAGCGGTGGCAGACTTCCGACACCGGACGACGCAGCTTCTGCACCACCGCGAGCACCTGCAGGGCAGCGACAAAACCGTCGCCGGTGGTGGCATAGTCGGACAGGATGATGTGGCCGGACTGCTCGCCGCCGAGATTGTAGCCGCCGCTCAGCATCTGCTCGAGCACGTAGCGGTCGCCGACCGGCGTGCGCACGAGATCGACCCCCTGCCCTTTGAGGAAGCGCTCGAGGCCGAGATTGGACATCACGGTGGCGACGATGCCGGGACGCGAGAGACGGCCGTCTTCCTTCCAGCTCTGCGCGATCACCGCGAGCAGCTGGTCGCCGTCGACGACGTGGCCGCGCTCGTCGACAAGGATGACGCGATCGGCATCACCGTCGAGCGCGATGCCGATGTCGGCGCGCATCTCGCGCACCTTCTTCGACAGCGCTTCCGGCGAGGTCGAGCCGCAATCCTTGTTGATGTTGAAACCGTCGGGCTCGACGCCGATCGGCACGACGTCGGCGCCAAGCTCCCACAGCGCTTCGGGCACCACCTTGTAGGCCGCGCCGTTGGCGCAATCGATCACGACGCGCAGGCCCTCGAGCGACAGGTCGCGCGGCAGCGTGCGCTTGGCAAATTCGATGTAGCGGTCATGCACGCCGTCGATGCGGCGGGCGCGACCCAGGCTCGCACTCTGTGCCAGACGCTTCTCGATCGGCTCGTCGAGCAGCTGCTCGATCTGCCGCTCGACGTCGTCGGAAAGCTTGAAGCCCTGCGGTCCGAACAGCTTGATGCCGTTGTCCTCGAACAGGTTGTGCGAGGCCGAGATCATCACGCCGAGATCGGCGCGCATCGACTTGGTCAGCATCGCGACCGCCGGCGTCGGCATCGGGCCGACCAGCAGCACGTCCATGCCGACCGAGGTGAAGCCGGCGACCATCGCGTATTCGATCATGTAGCCGGACAGGCGGGTGTCCTTGCCGATCACGACCCGATGGCGATGGTCACCGCGCTGAAACGCAAGGCCTGCGGCCTGGCCGACCTTGAGCGCGAGCTCCGGCGTGATCAGTCCGTTGGCGCGGCCCCTAATCCCGTCCGTCCCGAAATATTTGCGGCTCATATCGTCCCCCACGCAACAACCAGGGAATCCCCTCTACAACCACGGAATGCCCGAACGGGCTCCGCATCCCTGATTTGCTGAGGTCTTATAAGGCCATCGCGGCTAACTTGGCTTCAAAAAATGTGATTAATCATTACGGAACAGGGGGCACCTTCGCCCCCGCCAACTAATTGTTAACCTTATACTTCCCGTTGGGGAACCGGCGCGGGGCGGAACCCGGCCCTAATTGGAACGCTTGACATGGCCGTCGCCGCGGCTCGGCGCCGGCTGGGTGACGTTGACGGGATCGGAGCCCGGGAAGGTCTCTTCGAGGCCCTCTTCCAGGGCGTCCTCGAGGTCCTTCTTCTCCTTGATCTCTTCCGGTGTCGGTGCGGCGTGCGGTCTCGACATGGCACCCTCCTCTCAAACGATTTGGCTGTGCATCCAACCATGCTAGATGACCCCTCGATCTTCCGATGCAAGACTTTCCGAGACGAGACGGGCCGGGGAAACGTTCATGAAGCACATCACCTGTATCGACGATCTTCGCGCGCTGCATAAGCGCCGCGTGCCGAAGGCGTTCTTCGACTATTGCGACCGCGGCTCCTATGCCGAGGAAACGCTGCGCGCCAACCGCGAGGACATGCAGGCGATCAAGTTCCGCCAGCGCATCCTGGTCGACGTCTCCAAGCGCGACACCTCGACCACGATCCTCGGCGAGCCCTCGGCCATGCCGCTGATCCTCGCGCCCGTCGGCCTGCTCGGCATGCAGCATGGCGACGGCGAAATCCACGCCTGCCGCGCCGCGCAGGCCGCCGGTATCCCGTTCACGCAATCGACGATGTCGATCTGCTCGATCGAGGACATCGCAGCCAATGTCGAGAAGCCGTTCTGGTTCCAGCTCTACGTGATGAAGGACCGCGGCTTCATCAAGGAACTGATCCAGCGCGCGATGGCGGCCAAGTGCAGTGCACTGGTGCTCACCGTCGATTTGCAGGTGATCGGCCAGCGCCATGCTGACATCAAGAACGGCATGACGGTGCCCCCCGAATGGTCGCTGTCGAAGCTGCTGGATTTCGCCAGCAAACCGGCCTGGGTCTCCGGCGTGCTGCAGGGCAAGCGCCGCACCTTCGGCAACATCGCCGGCCACGTGAAGAACACCGAGGATCTCAACCGCCTCGCCGAGTGGACGGCATCGCAGTTCGACACGTCCTTGAACTGGAAGGACGTCGAGTGGGTCCGCAGCATCTGGCCGGGCAAGCTCATCATCAAGGGCATTCTGGACGTCGAGGACGCCGAGGAGGCCGCCAAGACCGGCGCGCAGGCGCTCGTCGTCTCCAACCATGGCGGCCGGCAGCTCGACGGCGCGCCGTCCTCGATCGAGGTGCTGCCGGAGATCGCGGACGCGGTCGGTGACAAGATGGAGATCATGTTCGACGGCGGCATCCGCTCCGGCCAGGACGTGATGCGCGCGCTCGCGCTCGGCGCAAAGTCCTGCATGATCGGCCGCGCCTATGCCTATGGCTTAGGTGCCGGCGGCCAGGCCGGCGTCGCCAAGGCGATCGACATCATCCAGAAGGAGCTGCTCACCACCATGGGCCTGTGCGGCGTCAACCGGATCGACGAGATCGACGATCATATCATCGCGGAGTGATTCGAGCGTCGGTGTCGTAGGGTAGGCAAAGCGAATGCGTGCCCGCCAGTGTTCGTAACACGCAAGAAGACGCGGGCACGGCGCTGGCGCGCCTTTGCCCACCCTGCGAGCTTTTGGCTCGTCGTTCCGGGATGGTCCGTAGGACCAGCGAGATTCCGGGTTCGCGCTTTGCGCGTCCCGGAATGACACTTCGCCTCACATCGGCGGCGTGATCCCGTCCCGCCCGACGTTCACCCGGTTGGCTTCCAGCGAGCCATCCTCCTTCTTCGCCGCGCCGAATATGATGAGCTTGGCACCCGGCTTCACTTCCGACTTGTCGCTGGCGACGAAGGTGACGATCGGGGTGTCCGGCGGCACCACGACTTTCTTCTCGCCGTCCTTGTACTTCACCGTGATGTTCTGGCCGTCGGTGCCCTGCACCGTCTGCGCGACCGTGGCGTTGGTCATGGTCGAGTTGGCGCGGGCGTCCCACGGACGGAAGCCTTCGGCCGCGCCGCGCTGGTTCTCGGGGAAGATGTGCACCGCGATCGCCTTCTGGGTGCCGTCGGGCTCGGGCATGCCGGTGACGCCGATATAGGAGCCTTCCTTGATCTCCGACAAAGAGGTCTTGATGACGGCAAAGACGGCGACGCTGTCGGTCATCTTCACCTTCACGTCGCTGCCCTCGCGGGTCTTGATGCCGAGCACGTTGCCGTCGACGCTCTCGATGGTGCCGCGGATGCGCACCGTCGGCGCCTGCTGCGCCGGGGCGGATGACACGAAGATACAGGTGACGAAAGTGGCCACGATGGCGCGTGGCATCCAGTTCTCCTTCAGCATGGCCTTGTCCTTCCAGGGCGTTGCGGCGGTACATCACGGCAACCCCGTGCAACC
>NZ_LWIG01000007.1:403019-425166 GCF_002068095.1 Bradyrhizobium sacchari
CGGGGTCAGGCCGTCGCGGCCGACGCTGACGCGGTTGGTCTCGAACGAGCCGTCCGGCAGCTGCTTCATGAAGGCGATCACCTTGGCGCCGGGCTTCAGCTCGCCCTTGTCACCGGGCACGAAGGTCACCACCGGCGTGTTGTCGGGGACGAATACCTTCTTCTCGCCATCCTTGTACTTGACCAGCAGCGTGTGGCCGTCATTGCCGACAACGCTCTCCGACACCGTGGCGTTGGTCATGCTCGAATTCGGCTTCAGATCGTAGGGTCGCGAGCCCTCGCCGGTGCCGCGCATGTTCTCCGGAAACACATGGACCTCGACGGCGTTGTTGCCGCCATCGGGTCCCGGCACCGTGGTGGCGCCGACGAAGGAGCCGACCTTGATGTCGGCGAGTGAAATTTTTGTAACTCCCGAGACGCTGACGTCGGGGGCGATACGCAGCTTGACGTCCTCGCCGCTGCGCGACTTGACCTGCATGGTGTCGCCGCTGACGCTCTCGATGGTGCCGCGCACGCGCGTCGGCACCGGCGACCTCTGCGCAAAGGCTGAGAGGCTCGAGACGGCCACCATCGCAACGGCGATTAGCGGGCGAATGAAAGTTGTACGTTGAATAGTCATGACGGTCTCCGATTGTCCCACGGGGGTAGAACTCCGGAGGTGGTGTGCTATTCGCCGTTACCCTCTCAAGTCTTTGTGAGATCGGCCTCGACCAGCGCGCGCAGCTCGGCCGTGACTTGCGGCCTGCGGCCGAACCACAGCTCGAACCCGCGCACCGCCTGGTGCAGCAGCATGCCGAGCCCGTCGGCGGTCTTGAGGCCCCGCGCCTGTGCTGCGGCCAGCATCGGCGTCACCAGCGGAACGTAGACGAGATCGGCGACCACGGCGTCTTGCGGCAGGCGCGAGACGTCGACGTCGAGCGAGGGCTGGCGGTGCATGCCGAGCGAGGTCGTGTTCGCGAGAAGCGCTGCGCGCGGCAGCACGTCGCCGATCGCGTCCCATCCCACCGGATGCACATCCGGCCCGAACTCTCGTGCAAGCGTCTCGGCCCGCGCCATGGTGCGGTTGGCGAGATGGATGCGCTTGACGCCGCGCTCGCGCAGGCCGAACACGACCGCGCGGGAGGAGCCGCCCGCCCCCAGCACCAGCGCCTCTTCCGCCTTGTCCCAGCCGGGTGCACTGGCGTCGAGATTGCCGATGAATCCCTCGACGTCGGTGTTGGTCGAGCGCAGCTCGCCGTCCTCGAACCACAGCGTGTTGGCGGCGCCCACCGCCTTCGCCCGCGCGTCGGGCGAAGACAACGCGAGAACGGCCTCCTTGTGCGGGATGGTGACGTTGGCGCCGACAAAGCCGCGCAGCGACAGCCGCAGCACGAAGTCTCTGAGATCCTCGGGCGGAACCGCCTCGATGACGTAGCCACCTTCGATGCCGAGCGTTCGCAGCCAGAAATGATGAATCAGCGGCGAGCGCGAATGCGCGGCCGGCCATCCGATCAGACAGGCTGCGGGAGCCTTGGTCACGGTCGTCCTTCCCCTTAAGTCGTTTCCGTGACGATCCATTTCGCGTCCCGTGGGCGCTGTCAAGCGCGTGGGAGCCGCACCGTGACGCCTCGGCAGGCGTCGATCAAACCGCCCGGCGCAAGACGAGCGTACGCGCCGTCAGCCCGCCGCAGTCTCGTCGGCCACTCGGCTCTTGATGTCAGCGACGGCGCGCTCGAGGGTCGTGCGATAGCGCGCGCGCGGCGGCGTCACGCCATGGGTGAGCAGCGCGCGGCGGACCGTGGGCGAGGCGCCGGTGATGAACAGGCGGATACCCTGGCGATGGGCCTTGGCGGCGACCCGCCCGAGCACGTTCGCCGCCGTCGAGTCCAGGAACGGCACCGCGGCGAAATCGACCACGAAGGCCTTGCGCTTGTCGGCAATGCCGTCGAGCACGCCGCCGATCGCCGAGGCGGCGCCGAAGAAGAACGCGCCGGTGATGCGATAGACCAGCACGTCGCGATCGACGGCGAGGGCGGGATCATAGGGCACGCGATCGCCGTTGCCGTCGTCGGGCCGGTCAGCGGCGACCAGCGGCGAACGCTCCTCGATGCCGGTCATCTCCGCCATGCGATGGATGAACAGCACCGCACCGAGCGCGAAGCCGACCAGGATGCCTTCGGTGAGGTCGCGGAAGATCGTCAGCAGGAAGGTCGCGAGCAGCACCACGGCGTCGCCCCAGGACGAGCGCAGCAGCGTCGCGAATTCATGTTTCTCCGCCATGGTCCAGGCCACCACGACCAGCACCGAGGCGAGCGCGGCGAGCGGGATGTAGCTGGCGAGGGGCGCAGCGACGAGCATGAACAGCAGCAGGAAGATCGAATGCAGCATGCCCGCCAGGGGCCCGCGCGCGCCGGCGCGGATGTTGGTGGCGGTGCGCGCGATCAGGCCGGTGACGCAGATGCCGCCGAACAGCGCCGAGCCGATATTGGCCGCGCCTTGCGCCACCAGCTCGCAATTGGAGCGATGACGACGCCCGGTCATGCCGTCGGCCACCACCGCGGACAGCAGCGATTCGATGGCGGCCAGCAGCGCGAACGCGATCGCGTCCGGCAGCACTGCCCTCGCCTTCTCCAGCGAGAACGCGGGAAGCGCCGGCGACGGCAATTCGCGCGGAATGCCGCCGAAGCGCGAGCCGATGGTCTCGACCGGCAGCGAGAACACCGCGCAGACGACGGCCGCGAACGCGACCGCGATCAGGATACCGGGCCAGGACGGCCGCCAGACCCGCAATGCCGCGATGATGGCAATGCTGACGATCGCGACCGCGACGGCCGACGGATTGACGGTATGCAGGCCGCCCGCGAGCGCGACGAGCTTCGGCACGAACTCGCTGGGCTCCTTGCCGGCGAGCGTGATGCCGCCGAGATCGCGAAGCTGGCTCGCAAAGATGATCACGGCGATGCCGGCGGTGAAGCCGACCGTCACCGGATAGGGAATGAACTTGATGTAGGTGCCGACGCGCAGGAGGCCCGCGGCGATCAGGAACGCGCCCGCCATCATGGTCGCGAGGATCACGCCGTCGACGCCGTGCCGCTCCGCGGTCACCGCGACCAGGACGATGAAGGCGCCCGCAGGGCCGCCGATCTGGAACCGGCTGCCGCCGAGCAGCGACACGATGAAACCGCCGACGACGGCGGTGTAGAGGCCGCGGTCGGGCGTCACGCCCGAGGCGATCGCGATCGCCATCGACAGCGGCAGCGCGACGATCGCAACCGTGAGGCCCGCGAACACGTCGGCGCGAAAGTCCGCGACGCCGTAACCTTCACGCCAGACGGTGACGAGTTTTGGCAGATAGAGTTCGGTGAAGGTCGGCCGGCGAAGCTGGTGCAGCCGGCCCGCTTGATCGCCCGTGATGCTCATCTCAGCAAAATGCTCCGCTGCCCCACAACGCTCCGAAGCATCGTGCGGCCCGCGTTGCCGAGGTGCGACGATGCCTAGCCCATCCTGATCCCGGGCACGATCAACCTTGCGATCATGCTCCGACGCGGCGCGGCGACCCCGGCTCCTTGAGGCGCACGCCCCGCCCGCCGCTGTCGCTGCGCGCCTGCTCGCCGATCAATTCGACGCCGGCCCGGTCGAACGCCTCGACCACCTTGATCAGGGTCTCGACCACGCCGCGCACGTTGCCCGTCGAGGCCTCCATCCGCTGGATGGTCGGCAACGACACGCCGGCGAGCTCGGCCAGGGTTTTCTGGTCGATGCCGAGCAACGCGCGGGCTGCCCGCATCTGGAACGAGGTGATCACCTTGGCCTCACGTATCAGGGATTATAAGTGATATCTAGAACATATACAATGATGTAAAATACATCATCTGGCGGCGGACGCAAGGGCTAACCTCTCCCTGTTCTTCCGCGCGGAGAGCTTCTGCGAATCCTCTCGTCGGCTTGAAGCAACTCGGCATCCCCGTCGTCATTGCGAGCGCAGCGAAGCAATCCAGAATCCCTCCGCGAAGAACGTCTGGATTGCTTCGCTGCGCTCGCAATGACGGAGAGGCTGCGCGCGTCCCACGTTCACCGCACGCGTGGACACAGCCCCACATCCTCTCCCCGCAAGAACGGAGAGGATGTGTGAGAGCGCGCGCCCCTCACTGCGCGAGAGACAGACTCACGCCGCGTGCTGATGCGCGGCGATGATCTGGTCGGCGGCACGGCCGGTGACTTCGGCCATATGGTCGAACGTGCGGGTGAAGCTGCCGGCGCCGGCGGTGGCCGAACGCAGCTCGACGATGAGCTCGCCGATCTCCGCTTCCGGCATCATGGCGCGGACGCAGTCCCAGCCGCTCCAGCCGTCGCGGGTGTCGAAGCCGAGGATCTGGCCGCGCCGCGCCGACAGGATCGCGTTGATCTTGGCGGTGGCATCGGTCGGACAGACGATCTCGACCACGTGGATCGGCTCCAGCAACACCGGCTGGCATTGCGGCAGGCCTTCGTTGAGCCCGACCCGCGCCGCCGTACGGAAGGCGAGATCGGAGCTGTCGACGCTGTGATAGGAGCCGTCGGTCAGCGTCACCTGCACGTCGGTGACGGGGAAGCCGAGCGGTCCGCGCGTGAGCCCGTCGACGACGCCTTCCTCCACCGCCGGGATGTAGTTGCGCGGCACCGCGCCGCCGACCACCTTCTCGGCGAACTTGAAGCCGTCGCCGCGCGGCAGCGGCTTGATGTCGAGCACGACATCACCGAACTGGCCGTGACCGCCGGACTGCTTCTTGTGTCGGCCGCGCTGGGTGATCGGCTTGCGGATGGTCTCCTGATAGCCGATCGCGGGCGGATGCGAGGTGACCTTGACGCCGAAGCGGTCGCGCAGGCGCTCGCTGGCGACGCGCAGGTGCATCTCGCCCTGGCCCCACAGCACGGTGTCGTGGGTCTTGGGATTCTGCACGATCAGGAGCGAGGGATCCTCCTCGTGCAGCCGCGTCAGCGCCTGGCCGAGCTTGACGTCGTCCTTGCGGTCGGTGGCCGCGACCGAGATCGCGAGCACGGCCGATGTCGGCTCCACGGCAACCAGCGCCGCCGGCTGCGTCTTGCCGCTCGAGACCATGTCGCCTGTCTTGACCGGATCGAGCTTGGCGAGCGCCACGGTGTCGCCAGCTTCCGCCGAGGCACGTTTGGTGTCGTAGGCGCCGTTGACGGCGAGGATGCCGGAGATGCGCCCCGCACCTCCCGAGGAGGATTGCAGCGTGGCGCCGTCGTCGAGATGGCCGGCGACGAGACGCGTCAGCGACAGCTTTCCGCCGTGCTGCGAATGCAGCGTCTTGAAGACGTAGCCGAGCGCGTCCTTGCTCTCGGGCGCACCGAGACGTTTTGCGGTCTCGGCGATGCCGGGCGCCTCGTGGCGCAGCGCTTTCATCAGGCGCAGCACGCCGTTTTCGCGCGCGGCCGCACCGATCAGCACCGGGCAGATCAGCCCTTCGCGCAGTTCGCGGGCGAGATCGTCGAACACGGCATCGCGGGGGGGCTGGATATCCTCCAGCAGCTGCTCCATCAGCGCATCGTCATGATCGGCAAGCTTCTCGAGCATCGAGAAGCGGGCCTCCTTCTCGCGGTCGAGATCGCCGCCTTCGAGCGCGATCACCTCGGAGGCTTTGTGCTCGCGGTAGATGAAGGCGCGCTCCAGCGCGAGATCGACGAAGCCCTCGATCAGTTCGCCCTTCCAGATCGGGATCTGACGCAGCACAAGCGGCACGCGCGAGGCGGGCTGCAGCATCGCGAGGGTCTCGCGGATGCGCTGATTGGCGCGATCAATCTTGTTGAGGAACAGGAAACGCGGAATCTTCAGTTCCTCCAGCTCGCGCAGGATGATCTGAAGTTGCGGCAGCTTTTTCTCGTCGGCCTCGCAGACCACGATTGCGGCATCGACCGCGGGCAGCGCGGCGCGCATGTCGTGGGCGAACTCGACGGAACCGGGACAATCCAGGAAGGTGTAGCTGTCGCCCATGAAACTCGTGGTGGCGGCAGTGAGGCCGACGGTCATCTTGTGATGACGGGCCTCGGGGGAGGCGTCGCCGACGGAAGTTCCGGCGTCAACGCTGCCGGCGCGCGGGATTGCGCCCGTTCGCGCCAATATTGCTTCAAGAAGGGTGGTTTTACCGCTTTGGAAAGGGCCCACCAGCGCAATGCACCGTGGACCTCGGGGACTTCTGACGTCTTGTCCCATTTCGCCGCCTCCTCTGGATGGAGCTCGGCCCATGATTGGGTCGGCAAACGCAGATGGTCTGCCGGTCCCTCAGATTTGGCAAGCATCAAACGTCGCTGCGGTGCGTCGTCCGTAAAATCGCGCCGTTTCGCGTGGCGCGATCACACGCAAAAGTGTCAACGCCCCGGACGGAGTTCCAGGCTTTCGAGGCCGGCGGCGACATTGAGGCCGACCTGACCCTGCACGCTGAGCGGCTGGAGCGCGATCGAGTTGTTGGAGCCGCCGACCAGCACATTGCCGCCGAGCCCGACGCCGATCGAGGCGCTGCCCTGCGCACCGGCGTAGTTGCCGGTGAGATCGCCGGGGCCGAGCCGGTCGACCGGCGCGAACACGCCCCAGGCGAGCGTGGTTTCCTGAGTGATGCCGATGTCGAGGCCGACCTTCCGGATCGTCGCGACGTAGCGGTCCTCAGGCAGACCGTCGGCGCGCAGAACGCAGCCGAGATTGGTCACCGATCCCACGATGAAGCCGACGCTGGCGCCACCGCGGCATTCGAGCACGCCGACCCGGACCATCCGCTGCTGCTGCGCGTCACTGCTGGCGACAGAGGCAACGAGGCTGGCAGCGGCGAGCCCGGCGAAGATGAACGAACGGCGCATGAATATCTCCGGCGATGAGTGTGATGCGAGCAGGAAGGACGCGGCACACGCCGCGCGATGGTCTATGCCACAAGAGACGTGGGGGTGCCAGATCGCGCGCGACGAATTGGTGCGCCGTCTTCCCTTCTCCCCTTGTGGGAGAAGGTGGCGCGAAGCGCCGGATGAGGGTTGTCTTCGCGAATTGAACTGGCAGAGGACGCGCGGAGAGAACCCCTCACCCGT
This sequence comes from Bradyrhizobium sacchari, assembly GCF_002068095.1. Taxonomy (GTDB): domain Bacteria; phylum Pseudomonadota; class Alphaproteobacteria; order Rhizobiales; family Xanthobacteraceae; genus Bradyrhizobium; species Bradyrhizobium sacchari. The sequence continues at coordinate 410,072 of NZ_LWIG01000007.1, forward strand.
CTCGCCGCTTCGCGGCGATCCACCCTCTCCCACAAGGGGAGAGGGTGACATCGCATGTCACGACAGGCTTACCGCAGATTGCCGCAGAAGCGCTGGATGCGCTTGCAGGCGTCTTCGAGGTCCGAGGTCTTGGTCGCGTAGGAGATCCGGAAGGCCGGGCCGAGGCCGAAGGCCGAGCCCTGCACCACGGCGACGCCTTCGGTCTCCAGGAGTTCGGTGACGAACTGCTCGTCGTTCGCGATCACGTTGCCCGACGGCGCCTTCTTGCCGATCGTGCCGGCGCAGGACGGATAGACGTAGAACGCCCCTTCCGGGCGCGGACACTCGATGCCGTTCGCCTGGTTGAGCATGGAGACGACGAGGTCGCGGCGCTCCTTGAACACCTTGTTGTTGGCGGGGATGAAGTCCTGCGGACCGTTCAGCGCTTCCACCGAGGCCCACTGCGCGATCGAGCAGGGGTTGGAGGTCGACTGCGACTGGATGGTCGACATTGCCTTGATGAGGTGGGCGGGGCCACCGGCATAGCCGATGCGCCAGCCGGTCATGCAATAGGCCTTCGACACGCCGTTCACCGTGAGCGTTCGGTCGTAGAGACCGGGCTCGACCTGCGCGACCGTGGTGAACTGGAAGTCGTCATAGACGAGGTGCTCGTACATGTCGTCGGTCATCACCCAGACATGCGGATGCCTGACCAGCACGTCGGTGAGCGCCTTCAGCTCGGCACGGGTATAGGCCGCGCCGGTCGGGTTCGACGGCGAGCACAGGATCACCCATTTGGTCTTCGGCGTGATCGCGCGCTCGAGCGCCTCGGCGCCGAGCTTGAAGCCGGTCGCGGCGGTGCAGACCACCGGCACCGGCTCGCCGCCGGCGAGCGCCACCATTTCAGGATAGCTGACCCAGTAGGGTGCGGGGATGATCACCTCGTCGCCCGGATTGATGGTCGCCATCAGCGCGTTGTAGAGCACCTGCTTGCCGCCGGTGCCGACGATGATCTGGTTCGGCTTGTAGACGACGCCGTTCTCGCGCTGAAACTTCGCGATGATGGCTTCCTTCAGCTCGGGGATGCCGTCGACCGCGGTGTACTTGGTCTTGCCGGCCTCGATGGCGTGGATCGCCGCGAGCTTGATGTTGGCGGGCGTGTCGAAGTCGGGCTCGCCGGCACCGAGGCCGATGACGTTGCGGCCCGCCGCTTTCAGCGCGCGTGCTTTATCCGTGACCGCGATGGTCGCGGACGGCTTCACACGGTCGAGCGCAGCGGCAAGGAAGGACATCGTCATCTCCTGACAAGCGTCGTGAACCCTCTGGCCTCACGACTCCGATTGTGGGAATGGAGCCACCCTAAAACGTGTGCCGCTGCACCGCAAGAAACTTCGGCCCGATCCCGCAAAAGTTTACGAATTCCGCCGCTTCGAGTCGCGCTTTCCCGCAATTTTCCGTAACTTTGCCGCGCAAACCCCTCATATCCGGCAAGGCTTGTCCTCGGAGCAATTTCGGGCCGCTCGGGCGCCGAGAACCGACCGCGAGGCTGACGTTTCGAGGACGCGCGACGCTCGTCAACGCCCGGCCTGATCACAGGCCATCAACGTCTCACACGATGCAAGGCGCAATGCGCCTACGCGTTGACGCAAGCGTGATCTCATTTGCAGCGCTGCGCGAAAATGATCTTCCGCAGCGCTGCAGTGCGGTAGGGTTTTCGAGTTTTTCTATTGGCCGGCTCTTGCGGCGGATTCGCATCGGCATCATTGTTTAGCCGCGTTGCGGGGCAACAAGTCCGCACCTTCCCGTCCCAGGTTCAGAACTCCCAGAATGTACAAGCTCTATTCGATGCAACGCTCGGGCAACAGCTACAAGGTCCGCCTTGCACTGGCGCTGTTGAACCTGCCCTACGAAGCGGTCGAGGTGGACATTCTGCGTGGCGAGAGCCGCACGCCGGACTTCCTGTCCAAGAACCCCTCCGGCCAGGTGCCGCTGCTCGAGGTCGAAGGGGACCGCTATCTCGCCGAGTCCAACGCCATCCTCTGGTACGTCGCCGTCGGCACGCCGCTCGCGCCGGAGAACCGCATCGACCGCGCCGAGGCGCTGCAATGGATGTTCTTCGAGCAGCACGCGCTCGAGCCGAATATCGGCGCCGCCTATTTCTGGCTGTCGCTGGTCAAGGGCGGCCGCGACCTCCAGACCCACGCGCTGGAGGACTGGATGGAGCGCGGCTATGGCGCGCTCCAGGTGATGGAGAACCACCTCAAGACCAATTCCTATTTCGCCGCCCGCCAGCTCACGGTCGCCGATATCGCGCTGTACGGCTACACCCACCTCGCCGACCGCTGCGACTTCGATCTCCAGGCCTTCCCGGCGATCCGGGACTGGCTCAAGCGCGTCGAGGCCGCCCCCGGCTTCGTGTCGATGGACTGGCGTCCGGCTGACATCGACGACCCGGCCAGCATCGCCGCCAGCGCCTGACGGCGCCCGTCCCTGCCTTGGGGAATAGCGGGTATAAAGGTAATATTTGCCGCAATCCGGCCATTTTCAGCGCGACAACCGCCGCAATATTGCCGGTTGCAACTGGGAAATTCTGGAAAGTCGCGGGTGATTCGCTCGCACGTTGAAGGATTTAGACCATGATTCGGGCGTCCGGCACGGCAGGCTTTCAGGGCCAACCCGCTACCGTTTCGTCTTCCCGGCTGACCAATGCGGTCGCGGCCTCGCTTGCCGTCGCCGCGCTCTCGCTGTGCCTGATCGTCACCCTGACAGTGCTGTCGACCAAGGCGACCATGGCGATGGGTCTGCCGGTCTGATTCCCGTTTCATCCTGGACCTGCCTTCAAGGTGCCGCGCGGCCCGCGCTGACCGGCATCGCGACGGGACGTCGATGAAATCACCTGTGGTCATCGTTGCAATCACCCTGACCGCGGCCATCCTGGTCGCGGCGTCGCTGTTGATCTTCACCGGCATGCGCAAGAGCTCGGGCACCTCGACGCTGAACGCGCCGGCGCAGCAGCAGCGCGTCAGGCACGCGCATTTGGTCTAAAATCATCCGAAAGCTTGGCGCGCCGTCGCAAGCCGCCATTAAGCCCTCCGCACGATTTCCTACCGCTCCGGCGCAACAATCGGTCAGTGTTGCGGCGTTCCCTCGTTCAGGGAGGAACGAGACAGGCCATGCGGTCCGGATGGCGTGCGATATGCGGTCCCATGCTGACGGTAGCGATCACGCTGCTGGCGATCCTGCTCGATCGCTCCGTCCACATTCCTTCGCCTGCGCCACTGTTCGTCTGTGTCGTCGCGCTGGCCGGCGCGCTGGCGGGGTTCGCCTCCGCCATGACCAGCGCCGCCCTCGCAGTCGCCGGCGCGGCATTGTTCTTCGCCGGCCATCGCGCCGTGCCGCTCCATGCCAGCGCCGATCTGGTCGGCCTCCTCGCGGTGACGGCCTTCGGCACCGCAGGCATCACCGGCCTGATGCGCGAGCGGCTGCTCGCCGCCTTCGCCACCGAGCGTCAGAGCCATGCCACCGCCGCGCGGCTGTCGGCCGCGCTCGACCAGGTCGACATCGGCATCGTGCTGCTCGATTCCGAGACGCGCGCCGAATTCATCAACCGCGCCTTCCGCGACTATTTTGCGGTGCCGGACGAGGTCGCCGACGGCAAGCCGCCCTTCATCGCGCTGATGTATCACAGCCGCGACACCGGCGCGTTCGAATTGCCGGAGGACGAGCTCGGCACTTTCATCGCACAGCGCATGGAGATGGTGCGGATCGGCGATGCGACGCCGATCAACATCAAATTGCGCAATGGCGAGGTGCTGCGCTTCGTCTGTGCCGCGCTGCCCGACGGCGGGCGCATGCTGAGCTACACGCCGGTGACCGACCTCGTGCGCCACACCGACGCGCCGGCGCGAGCCGATTACTACCGCTCGCTGCGCGATCCCGCGAACCGCAAGCTGATCCGGTATCTGCGCCTGGCGGAGTAGAGCGGCGGACGATTGATCGACGCGCCCTTCATCACGTATGAAGGAGGCTTCATCGATCGTGGAATTCTCTCATGTCGCTCACCATTCGCGCCGTCACCAGGCAGGACTACGATCAGTGGCTGCCGCTGTGGGACGGCTACAACGCCTTCTACGGCCGCTCCGGCCAGACCGCGCTTGCACCAGAGATCACGAAGATGACGTGGCAGCGCTTCTTCGATGCCTATGAGCCGGTGCATGCGCTGGTCGCCGAAAGCGACGGCAAGCTGCTCGGGCTGACCCACTATCTGTTCCATCGCAGCACCACTGCGATCGAGCCGTCCTGCTATCTGCAGGACCTGTTCACGCTGGAGGCCGCGCGTGGCAAGGGCGTCGCCTCGGCGCTGATCTACGGCGTGTACGAGCGGGCGAAACTGGCGGGATCGCCGCGGGTCTACTGGCAGACACATGAGACCAACCTGACGGCGCAAAGCCTGTACGACAAGGTCGCGGAACGGTCCGGCTTCATCGTCTATCGCAAGCTGTTCTGATCCACGCGCACAGCCTGTGGATAACTCGGCCTGTCACCGGCACGTTACACACCGGGATTAGGCTGCACCTGCGTCTGATCAGGCCCCCCGTCACCGATCAAGCGCCCCAAAGCGGTCCCCGTCAGTCGCCGCGTCTGACTGGGGCCGCATTTTTTTTATCCGCGCTGCCGGCATGGCAGCAGCGCGGCGGGCAGCTTGCTGCTTCGGCGCATGGTGGTCAGATATCCATCGCCCATCTCCGACAGGATCTTTCATGGAAATTCGCAATCTCGGCGCCTCCGGCCTTCGCGTGTCCGCGGTCGGACTCGGCTGCAACAATTTCGGCCAGCGCACCGACCTCGAGACCTCGCGCAAGGTGATCCATCGCGCGCTCGACCTCGGCATCACGCTGTTCGACACCGCCGACATCTATTCGAACATGGGCGGCTCGGAGACCGTGCTCGGCACCGTGCTGGGCGACCGCCGCAAGGACATCGTGCTGGCGACGAAATACGCCAAGCCAATGGCCGAGGACGGCACCAGGCAGGGCGCCTCGCGCCGCTATATCATGGAGGCTGTGGAGGCGAGCCTGAAGCGGCTGAAGACCGATTACATCGATCTCTATCAGCAGCACGATTACGACCCGCTGACGCCGATCGAGGAAAGCCTGCGCGCGCTGGACGATCTCGTTCGCCAGGGCAAGGTCCGCTACATCGGCAATTCGAACTTCCCGGCCTGGCGGATCGCGGAAGCGGAATACGTCGCGCGCGCGATGAATGTCAGCCGCTTCGTCTCCTGCCAGGACGAATATTCCCTGCTGGTGCGCGACATCGAGAAGGACCTTCTGCCGGCGGCGACGGAATACAAGCTCGGCCTATTGCCGTTCTTCCCGCTCGCGAGCGGCCTGTTGACCGGCAAATACCGGAAGGGCGAGACCGCGCCCAGCGACACCCGCTTCGGCAAGGTGCCGCGGCTGCGCGACCGCTACGTCACGCCGCGCAACGAGGACATCGTCGAGAAACTCCAGGCCTTTGCGAAAGCGCGCGGCCATTCGATGCTGGAGCTGGCCTTCTCCTGGCTCGCCGCGCGCCCGCAAGTCTCGAGCGTGATCGCGGGCGCGACCCGCGTCGAGCAGATCGAGGAGAACGTCAAGGCGATCGCCTGGAAGCTCAGCGCTGACGAGATGACCGAGATCGACGGGATCACGCTGGGCTGATTTTCGCGGCGCGCTATTTGGCGCCGCGGCCCACCGTCTGCATCACCTCAAAGCCCTCGAACTGGGGATGGCCGAGATACAGCGGCTTGTTGTCGCCGGCCCGGTGATGCGCGGCGCGAAACGCCTCCGACTTGGTCCAGGCTTCGAACGCGGCATGGTTCGCCCACACCGTGTGCGAGGCGTACAGCGTGTGGTCCTCGGCTTCCGGCCCGCGCAGCAGATGGAATTCGACGAAGCCCGGCACCTTGTCCAGATGCGTGTCGCGGGTGAGCCAGACCTGCTCGAAGGCGGACTCGGAACCCTTGGCGACGCGGAAGCGGTTCATGGCGATGTACATGGATGATGTCTCCTGGTGTTCGGCTCATCATGTTGTCATTCCGGGACGCGTCGCAAGACGCGGGCCCGGAATCCATTTTGCGGCGGAATCGCCGACAGACGGATTCCGGGCTCGCGCTGACGCAGGCCCCGGAACGACCGGGTTTGTGGATTAAGCCACCAGTCCCTTCATCGGGCGCGCGCTCGCACTGTCCGGAAACACCGTTTCCGCCAGCACGCGGTCGGACAGGCCGAACTGGTCCTGCAGCACGCCCTTGATGACGGAGCGCAGATCCGTGGTAGGCTTGAGGTCGCGGGACTCGAAGAGATTGGCGAGCTTCAGGCCCGGCCAATCCGAGATGACGCGGCCGCCTTTCACGGCGCCGCCGGCCAGCAGCGCGATGGTGCCGGTGCCGTGATCGGTGCCGTCGGTGCCGTTGATGCGCGCGGTGCGGCCGAATTCGGTGGCGACGACGACGATGGTATCGCCCCAGCGCTCGCCGAGGCCGCTCTCGAATTCCGCGAGCGCGCCATCGAGACCGCCGAGCAGGAAAGCCAAACGTCCGACTGGCCCACCCTCATTGGCATGCGTGTCCCAGCCGTCGAAGGCGAGCGCGGCGATGCGCGGACCGTCGTCAGCCGCCATCAGCTTTGCCGCGCCACGCGCCACTTGCCGCATCTGCGCAACCTGATTGCCGCCCTTCGGCTTCATGTCGTCGCCGCTCGCGACCTTGTCGAGCTGGAGGCCTTGCGACAAGGCCGTCGCCAGCGCGGGATCCCTGTGACGATAGAGATCGACCAGCCGCATCGCGGTGTCGTCGTCGGCCTGCGGCAGCGCGACCGGCGCCCAGCCGACCGTCGGCGCATTGCCGCGCAGCACCAGCGGCGTGGTCGGCCCGACCGCAAGGCCGCTCGACACGCGCTCGCCGCGCGGCAGCGCCTCCAGCGCCCGGTTGAGCCAGCCGGACTGCACCCGGCCCGGACCGGCATAGCCGCTTTCGAGCACGTCCTGGCCATCGAAATGCGAGCGGTCGCGATAGGGTGTCGCCACCGCATGAATCACCGCGGCATGCCTGTCGCGATACATGCGCGCGAACTCCGGCATCGACGGATGCAGCGCGAAGAAGCTGTCGAGCATGATCGCGGGATGCGCGCCATCGGCCGTGAGCGCGATCGATCCGTGCAGGCCGGCATAATCGGGATCGCCGAGCGGCGCGACGGTCGAGAGCCCGTCGAGCGCGCCGCGCAGGATCACGACGATCAGCCGGGGATCGCGCCCGTCGGCGGCGCGCGCGAATTTCGGCAGGTAAGCCCACGCCGCGAAGGAGGCGCCGCCGAGCAGAACGCCGCGGCGCGAGGTGAGGAGCCGGTTCTCGACGCAGTCGATCATCATCATCTCCTCTGCATTTCCGGCGACATCAGCAATAGCGCCAGCGCCTGCTGGCGCGACTCCGCGCGCTCGATGGTGCGGCGCGTTTCGATCGAGGCTGCGTCCGCAGCGGCGAACTCCAGGAGATCGAGCGGATCGATGTTGTTGCCGAGCCGTGCGCCCAGCTGCGCGGCGATGTCGAGCCTGAGCTTCATGCCTTCGGGCGCGGCCCAGGCCGCGCTCGTATCCGGGAAACCGTTGGGGCCGGCTGGCGACCACAAGGGCTGGCCGAGCAGATTGAGACTGTTCAGATAGGCGCCGGGATCCTCCGGCACGCGCGCGAGCAGCCGGCCGCTTGCGACCAGGAAGTCGTAAGGGCTGCGCATCTTGGTGAGCGGCGCCTTCCACGCCTCGTCGGAATCGACCAGCGCCGTCGCAAACGCCTTGAGATCGCCGTCGGTCCTGACGAAGACGTCGCGCAGCCGCGCAACGAGCGCCGGCGGCGGGTCGTCGGCGACGAAGTGACGGACGAATTTGGTCGCGATGAAATTCGCGGTCGAGGGATGGCGGGCGATATCGGCGAGCGCGGCCTCGCCCTGCGCCAGGCCCGTCGGCTCATAGGTCTTGCCGAGCAGCATCTGCGGGCCGGGCTGGTGCGCATTGGTGTTGAACACGAAGGAGCCAGGTGTGCCGAGCTGCCCCTGCCGGCCGGCAAAGGTCCAGCCGGTGATGATGCGCGCGAGCGAGGTGACGTCCTCCTGCGTGTAGCCGCCGCCGACGCCGAGCGTATGCAGCTCCATGATCTCGCGCGCGAGATTTTCGTTCAGTCCACGCTTGCGGTTCTGCCCGGCGCGCGAATCCGGACCGAGCGATTGCTGGTTGTCGAGGAAGAACAGCATCGCCGGATGCTGCTCGACCGCCTTGAGCATGTCGGCGAAGCGCCCGAGCACGTGCGGGCGGATTGCCTCGCGCTCGAACGCGCCGGCCCAGATCCGCGCCAGCTCGCCCTTGCTCGCGGAGATGCAAAAATGATTGGACCAGAACACGACGAGGCGCTCGGTGAAGCCGCACTCGACCAGCGTCGCGCGCTGCAGGCGCGCCAGCGCCTCGGCGCGAAAGGTCTTCTGGATCACATTGAGCGGCTGCGGCGCGGGCTTTGCGGCCGGCGGCGCCGCCGCGCTGGGCTGCATGGTCTCAGGCTTCGCCGGCGCCTCGGCCGGCTTCGCGTCCGCCATCTGGCCGGCGATCTCGCTTGCGGCCGTGTTCAGCGAGAGATTGCGGCGCAAAGCGGGCTTCTGGTCGTTTGGCGCTTGCGGCGGTGACGCCTCGGGCGGCGTGCCAGCCTTCGCGGCCGCCTCGCGCGCCTGCTTGACCTGATCCTGATAGGCGAACACGGCCTGGCCGAGCTGCGGCGTCGATTGCAGGCCCGGCGCCTCCAGCAGCACTCCGTCGGCACGGGCCAGTTCCGCCTTCACGAAACCGCGGGGATCGGAGGCCGCATTGATGAGATCGCCGGACGCCCCGCCACGGGCACCAAAGCCGAAGCGGTTGAGTGCAACAAGGGCGGCTTGCGAATCGCGGGCCATCATTTGTCCTTCGCGCCCTGCCAACCGCTTTCGGAGTCCATGCGCGACGCATAATATACCGCAGCAACAGATGAACCCGACATGAAAATGACGGCGCAGCTTTTGGGCAATCATGACAATTCCGAAAGAAACTCCCTCCGATTGTCCTTTGCCGGAACCGCGCCGCCTCATCTGCTCCCGCTGCGGCACGGAGTTCGGCTGCGATCTCTCGGGCAAGTGCTGGTGCGCGGAGGAGACCGCAAAGCTGCCGATGCCGGTGAGGGGCGAGGATTGTCTTTGCCGGGAGTGCTTGCGGAAGGCAGCGGCGGAGGTTAGCGCTGCTGGTTAGATGCGAGACGACGGCTACATCTTCAGTGTCGCCCCGGCGAAGGCCTGCCCTACACCGCGTACCCCGGCGATGTCCGCGCCATGCCGTCGAACGCATCGAGCAGTTTGTCGCGCCAGGCATAGACCGGATCATCCGCCTCCAGCAGCCTGAACGGGCTGACCACACGCGCCCATTGGAAGCCGCCGAACACGATGTAGTCGGCGTAGTTCGGCGCAGCTCCGCCGATGAAGGGCTGCTTCTTCAATGTCTGCCGCATCACCTCCAGTGATTTGCGGAACGCGACCACGGCCGTATCGCGGTTCGCCATGATCTCCTCCAGGCTCCTGCCAAAACGCGCCTCGCGCGACTTTCGGAAATAGGCGGCGTCGACCTCGGCGAGGCTGTTCGGGATGTCGGCGATAATCAGCGGAAAGATGCCGCCGACGATGGCGATGTCACCGAAGGTGTTGATCATGCGCGCCATGGCGCGGCCGCCCTCACCGCCGAACAGCGACGGGCGGTCCGGGAAATTGTCCTCGAGGTAGTTCGCGATGGTCCAGGAATCGACGACCGGCTTGTCGTGATGCAGCAGCACCGGGACCTTCTCCGAGCCGTGCGGCGCGATCGCGTTCTTCTCGGTGAAGCGCCAGGGCAGCGTCTCCGCCGACAGGCCCTTGTGCGCCAGCGCCATCCGCGTGCGCCAGCAATACGGGCTGAACGGACGTGCGGGATCGATACCGACGAGCTCGTAGAGTTTGAGTGACATGGTTTGGTCCCGTTGCTGCGATGGACGAAGGAGGGCCAGGATGCAGTTGCATAAATTTCCTAACATCCTACCGGCCTGTCAATCACCGAGCCGCTCGCGCTTGGCAAGACGGACGCGGGGACGTGCCGCGACGTGTTGAGCCGCGCCCGGATCGGTCCTAAGCTCGGGCATTTCAAGGATCGGGAGGTACTGCAATGACCAGGACCATTCCACGGCGCGATTTCCTTCTGGGCTCGGCAGCGCTCGCCGGAGCTGCGGCCACGAACGCCTTCACCTGTGTGGAGATCGCGAGCGCTGCGCCGATCGCTGTTCCGACCGTCGACAAGCTTTCGATCCGCGTTCTCGTGGATTCGAGCTTCGACCTGTTCTTCCGTCCCAAGCAGATCAACGGCGTCTCGATCGCGCCGGCCTTGCGCGGCGGCGATTTCCGCAAATCGCTGCACAATGAATGGGGCCTGTCGCTCTGGCTGGAATCCGAAGGCGGCGGCAACCAGCGCACGCTGATGCTGGACTACGGCTACACGCCCGAGGTGCTGCTCAACAACATGGCGCTGATCGGCGTCGATCCAGCCAAGCTCAACGCACTGATCGTCAGTCACGGCCATTACGATCATTTCGGCGGCCTGAACGGCTTCCTCGACAAGTTCCGCGACAAGCTGCCCGCCGACCTCAAGCTCTATGCGGGCGGCGAGGATAATTTCTGCCATCGCGTCACCCCGACGCCGACGCAGGGGCAGTTCGCCGATTTCGGCACCCTCGATCGCCGGCAGCTCGCCGCGCAGAAAGTAACGACCGTGCTGTGCGAAACGCCGACCGTGATCGCGGACCATGCTTTCACCACCGGAAAGATCGCCCGGCGCAGCGGTGAGCGCGTGCTGCCGAACACCTTCGTCGAGTTCGGCATCAAGGACGGGCTGGGCTGCAACGTCGGCCACTATTTGCCCGCCGAGATGGAGGGCAAGATCGTGCCGGACGAGCACATCCACGAGCACGCCACCTGCTTCAACGTGCGGGATCTCGGTCTCGTCGTGATCTCGTCCTGCGGCCATGTCGGCATCGTCAATTCGGTGAAGCAGGCGCAGGAAGTATCGGGCATCCAGAAGGTGCACGCCATCGTCGGCGGCTTCCATCTCGGCCCGGCGCCGCGGGACTACCTCACGCAGGTCGTGAGCGAGATCAAGGCGCTCGACCCCGACGTCGTGGTGCCCATGCATTGCAGCGGGCTCAACTTCGCACAGGAAGCCAATGCCCAGATGGAGGGCAAGGTGGTGGTGACGACGACGGGCAGCCGCCTCACCTTCGGGCTGTGATGCGAGGCGCCCGTGCCTGGCTGTGTGTGATGCTGGCGCTCGCCTGCGCGGGCGCGGCGCAGGCGCGCTCGGCCGCCGAGACCATGGACATCCTGATGTGGAATCGGGAGCCGGTCGGCGGACCGTTCGAGCTGATCGACCAGACCGGCACGCCTCGCAGCGACCGCGACTTCCTCGGACGACTGATGCTGATCTATTTCGGCTTCACCTATTGCCCCGACGTGTGCCCGACCGACCTAATGGCGATCGGACAGGCGCTCGAGCAGCTCGGGCCGGACGCTGACGCGGTCCAGCCGGTCTTCATCACGCTCGATCCCGAACGCGACACGGTCGCGCATCTTGCCGAATATGTGCCGCTGTTTCATCCACGGCTGCTCGGGCTCACCGGCAGCCCCGCCGCGATCGAGGCGGCGGCAGAGGCCTACAAGGTCTATTTTGCCAAGGTCTCGATCGGCAAGGAGGCCGGCGACTACACCGTCGACCACACCTCCTTCATCTACCTGATGGACCGTGACGGAAAATATCTCGGCTTCTTTCCGCCGGGCACCTCGGCCGAGCGCATGGTCGAGATCATCCGGCCACGGCTTGCGCCGCCTTCCCGGTAGAGCAGGCTGGATGTGACGGGCTCACCGCCCGTTGGTGCGCAGCAGCCTCTCGCCGCCTTCCGTCACCGCGATGACCAGCCCGACGCCGGGCAACGTCTCCCGCGCGACGTAGCCGCGGTCGGCGGCGTCTTCCCAGATGGTGAGACGCGGGCACGAGGTCTTCCAGGTCGAAATCACCTCGGCATAGGCGCGCGGCTCGCGCGCAACCCATTCGACGAAGTCCAGCACCAGCGGATCGGCGGTCTCGCTCATTGCAAACCTCCCTTGTCGAAAGCGGCCAGCACGGGCGTGCGAACCAGCAGCCAGCCGCCATGGGCGATATAGTAGCAGGCAATGGTGGTGATCAGCTTGTTCGACCAGGCGATGAACTGCTGGTCGGTCATGGCTTCGAGAATGCGCCGTGCCATCGTGGTGCCGAGCATCGAGGCTGCGATGGCAACGCCGGCGAGCACGGGATCGAGGCTTGCCGCCTGGTCGATGATGCCGCCGAAATAGACCAGCTTGGTGAAGTGGCTGACGACCTGGCACATCGCCTTGGTTGCCACCTTCTCGCGCCGGCCGGAATCGCCGCCGAGGAAGAAGGTGTCGAGCAGCGGCCCCGACACGCCGGTCATCAGCATCAGGCCCATGCAGATCGTGCCATAGACCGTGCCCTGCCAGAGCCTGTCGGGGTCCGGCTTGATGTTCGCGGGCAACAGCCGCGCCATGAACGGGGTGACGCCGAGCAGCAGCAGTGCCGTCGGCTTGTCCGGCACGTAGCGGGTGATCGACCAGGCGGCGAGCGCGATGGCAGCGCCGACCATATAGTTCGCGACCGGCCGCCAGCGGATATGTGCCCGCCACAGGAACGCGCGCCAGCCGTTCGAGGCCATCTGCGTGATCGCATGCAGCACCATCGCAGTCGGCAACGGCATCAGGGCCAGCAACACGCCGATCAGGATCAGCCCGCCCGCCATGCCGAACAGCCCTGAGAGGAACGCGGTGGCGACCATCAGCAATCCAAGGGCAGCGATCATGATGGGCGTCACGAGGGAAATCTCCGTAGCAAGTGAGGGACGCAAACTGCTCGCACTCCCTCGCCCCGCTTGCGGGGAGAGGGTGGGGTGAGGGGGAGTCTCCACGGGGACGGCGAGAGTGGAGACTCGCGGAGAGTCCCCCTCACCCGGAATTTGCTTGTGCAAATTCCGGCCTCTCCCGGCGAGCGGGGAGAGGCGAAGGCTGCGGCACCTCCCGGTAAATCAACTTGGAATTACTCTCATTCTTGTGCCTCGCTTGCTCCCTCTTCGCAAACTGAGTTATCTTGCCCTGGCATCAGCTTTCCTGAGGGTATTGCATAAGGGTCTTGCATTTGCGGCGGCTGCTGTTTCTCAACGGCATCAAGGCATTCGAGGCGGCGGCGCGGACCGGCAGCTTTGCTGCGGCCGGGCTCGAGCTCAGCGTATCGGCGGCTGCCGTCAGCCGCATGGTGCATCTCTTGGAGGAGCGGCTCGGCGTCGCGCTGTTCGAGCGCAAGGCCAACAGGCTGGTGCTGACGCAGGCCGGCCGCGCCTATCAGGGCGGGCTGACCCCGATCTTCGATGCGCTGGCAAGCCTCACCGCGCAGGTGACGGCGCCCTCCAGCGTGCGCGTGCTGACCATCGGCGTCGGCCACACCTTTGCGATGCGCTGGCTGATCCCGCGGCTGTCGGAGTTTCGCAACGAGGAGCCCGACATCGAGGTGCGCTTCACCACCGGCGGCGCACTGGTGCCGTTCGGCGAGGACTGGACTTGCGGCATCAAGCTCGGCACCGGCGACTGGCCCGGTCTGGTCGCCGAGCCGCTGTTTGCAGGCGACCTCACGCCGGTCTGCGTGCCCCGCCTCGCCAGCGGCCTGAAGCGGCCAGCCGACCTCAAGGGCCCCAGCCTGATCCGCGTTGCGCATTCGGCCGAGGACTGGCCGATCTGGCTGAAGGCCGCAAACCTGCCGCGCATCAACGCGCGCGGACCCGAGTTCCAGTTCTACGGCCAGGCGCTGCAGGCCGCCGCCGACGGGCTCGGCATCGCCATGGGCATCCGGCCCTATATCGACGACGATCTCGCAGCCGGGCGGCTGGTCGCTCCGTTCGACCTCTCGGTGCCCAAGGGCATGCGCTGGTACCTGCTCTATCGCAGCTTCCAGACCGAGCAGCGCGACTTCGCCGCGTTCCGCCGCTGGATCATGCGCGCAGCATCGGAGCCCGCGGCCCGCCCCGTGCGGCGGGCCGGCCGCAGTTCCGCGCGGAACTGACGCTGTTCAGGCAAAAAAGCCGGCCCCTTGTGAACGGCTTCACATCCCAAAATCCGCAAACGTGGTCCCCTGACCCTCCAACAAGACACTTACGGATCACTTGGGGACTACCAATGACCACCCTCTACGACGGCTTTGACATCGAATCCTTCGAAGCTGGCAAGGGACTGTGGCACGCCCGCATCCGGCGCGCCGATTTCAGCCCGGTTGCCATCGACGGCGTGCTGTTTCCGGCCATGGAAGTCGGCTTCGCCTGGCCCGACCCGGACGCCGCGATCGCCGACGCCAAGCACCATATCGATCGCTTCCGCCGGCGGGCCGACCGCGACGACGAATAGGACCAGCAACTCCCTACAGCGCGGCGCAGCACGAGGAACCGGTGATGTCGTCTATCGAGATCGAAGAGACCCAGCCGCTGGCCCGATCCTACGCCCGATCGGTGCTGTCGAAATGCCCGGAATGCGACGGCGAGCTCACGGTGCTTCGTGTGATCGGCGGCCGCGCCGGATGCGAGTACTGGACCATGCGCTGCACCGATTGCGGCGGCATCCATCTCGACATCCTGGAGCAGCGCCAGGCTGCTGAGGACGACGACGGACCGCTGCCGGCGGCGTGAGCGGGGCGCTGCTGCCAACCTGCTGTCAGCAGCCTGCGCATGGCGGGTCATTCGCCCTTTATTGGGGGGCGGACTCGTCCCATATTCGCCTCATGGCGAAGAAACCTGCTCCCCCGAAATCCCCCAAATCCAAGGCCCCGAACTCGAAAGCACATCGGCCCGACGTGCAGCCGATCGGGCCGGCGCTGGCCGAATTGCTCAATCCCGCGATCAATCGCGGCGATGCCGGGCTTGGCTCGGGCACCGGGCTGCAGCCGCCGCCGGACAATTCGCG
>NZ_LWIG01000007.1:425207-448832 GCF_002068095.1 Bradyrhizobium sacchari
CCGGCGGCGAGGCCGCTGCGCATCGCGCGCGCGCCTCGACGCCGAAGGACTTCCCCAGCGACCGCCCGGCGGGACTGGAGGAAGCGCCGCAGGCCAATTACGGCACCGCCGCCACGATCCCGACGCTCGATCCGGAACTGGCGCGTCAGCTCGGCCTGCCCACGGAAGAGGACGACGCGGAAGCGCTGGCACGGCCGCCGCGCAGCAAGATGGAGGCGCTCGGCGTCAAGGCGACCGCCGAGGCGCTGGAATCGCTGATCCGCGAGGGCCGCCCCGAGTTCCGCAAGGGCGACGGCTCAATGAAGGTGTGGACGCCGCACCGCCCGCCCCGCCCGGAGAAGTCCGAAGGCGGCGTGCGCTTCGAGATCAAATCGTCCTACGAGCCGCGCGGCGACCAGCCGACCGCGATCGCCGAGCTGGTCGAGGGCGTCAATCGCAACGACCGTTCGCAGGTGCTGCTCGGCGTCACCGGCTCGGGCAAGACCTACACCATGGCCAAGGTGATCGAGGCGACGCAGCGCCCGGCGCTGATCCTGGCGCCGAACAAGACGCTGGCCGCCCAGCTCTATGGCGAGTTCAAGAACTTCTTTCCGGACAACGCGGTCGAATATTTCGTCTCGTATTACGATTACTACCAGCCCGAAGCCTACGTCCCGCGCACGGACACGTACATCGAGAAGGACTCGTCGATCAACGAGCAGATCGACCGCATGCGCCACTCGGCGACGCGCGCGTTGCTCGAACGCGACGACGTCATCATCGTCGCCTCGGTGTCCTGCATCTATGGTATCGGCTCGGTCGAGACCTACACCGCGATGACCTTCGCGCTGAAGAAGGGCGAGCGCATCGACCAGCGCCAGCTCATCGCCGACCTCGTCGCGCTGCAGTACAAGCGCACCCAGGCCGATTTCACCCGCGGCACGTTTCGGGTGCGCGGCGACGTCATTGATATCTTCCCGGCGCACTATGAAGACCGCGCCTGGCGCGTGAACCTGTTCGGCGACACCATCGAGGCCATCGAGGAGTTCGATCCGCTCACCGGCCACAAGCAGGACGAGCTCGAATTCATCAAGATGTACGCCAACTCGCACTATGTGACGCCGCGGCCGACGCTGGTGCAGGCCATCAAGTCGATCAAGTTCGAATTGAAGCAGCGGCTCGACCAGCTCAACAACCAGGGCCGCCTCCTGGAAGCGCAGCGGCTGGAGCAGCGCACCACCTTCGACCTCGAGATGATGGAGGCCACGGGAAGCTGCGCCGGCATCGAGAACTATTCGCGCTACCTCACCGGGCGCCGTCCCGGCGAGCCGCCGCCGACGCTGTTCGAATATGTTCCCGACAACGCGCTGATCTTCGCCGACGAAAGCCACGTCACCATCCCGCAGATCGGCGCCATGTTCCGCGGCGACTTCCGCCGCAAGGCGACGCTGGCCGAATACGGCTTCCGCCTGCCCTCCTGCATGGACAATCGCCCGCTCCGCTTCGAGGAGTGGGACATGATGAGGCCGCAGACCATTGCGGTGTCGGCGACACCGAGCGGCTGGGAGCTGAACGAGAGCGGCGGCGTGTTCGTCGAGCAGGTCATTCGCCCGACGGGCCTGATCGACCCGCCCGTCGATATCCGCCCCGCCCGCACGCAGGTGGACGATCTCGTCGGCGAAGTGCGCGCCACGGCCCAGGCCGGCTATCGCTCGCTGATCACGGTACTCACAAAGCGCATGGCCGAGGACCTCACCGAATATCTGCACGAGCAGGGCATTCGCGTCCGCTACATGCACTCGGACATCGACACCATCGAGCGCATCGAGATCATCCGCGATCTCCGCCTCGGCGCCTTCGACGCGCTGGTCGGCATCAACCTCTTGCGCGAAGGCCTCGACATTCCCGAATGCGCGCTGGTCGCGATCCTCGACGCCGACAAGGAAGGTTTTTTGCGCAGCGAGACCTCGCTGATCCAGACCATCGGCCGCGCCGCGCGCAACGTCGACGGCAAGGTGATCCTCTATGCCGACCAGATGACGGGGTCGATGGAGCGCGCCATTGCCGAGACCAACCGCCGCCGCGAGAAGCAGGTCGAGTACAACAAGGCCAACGGCATCACGCCGGAGAGCGTGAAGAAGCAGATCGGCGACATCCTCAATTCCGTCTACGAGCGCGACCACGTGCTGGTCGAGGTCGGCGGCCACGACATGACCGACGACGTCATCTCGATCGGCCACAACTTCGAAGCCGTACTGGCGGATCTCGAAACGCGGATGCGCGAGGCCGCCGCCGACCTGAACTTCGAGGAAGCCGCGCGCCTGCGCGACGAGGTCAAGCGCCTGCGCGCCACCGAGCTCGCGGTGGTCGACGACCCCACCGCCAAACAGCGCATTGTTGCAGGCAAGGCCGGCGCCTACGCCGGCACGAAGAAGTACGGCGATGCAGCCAATTTGCCGGTCAGCGCGATGAAGAACAAGAGCGCCGCAACCGCGCTCAAGGCCGGTGGCGGCAAGGGCTCCCGCGTGCACAAGCCGCATCTCGACGAGATGCACGGCCCGGAATCCCTGCCCTACCGGGCGAGCCAGACTCTGCCCGCAAAGCCGTTCGGCAGCACCAGCCGGATCATCCAGCCGACGGACTCGCGGCAGTCGGGTCCGGAGTTCGGGCCGGCGCCGAAGTCGACGGGCGGCGCGCCGGGGCGACGGGGTGGGTGGAAGAAGAGGTAGGCGGCACGGATTTATCAGCACCGTTCGTGCTTATGGATTCTCAGATGCGCAATTGCGCATCATAGCTCGCCGCTGCGCGGCGCCCCGGAATGACGGGCGGAGAGATTTCCCCCTCACCCCACGCTCGCCGTCACCACGGCCATCACCGACAGCAGCAGCACGATCGTCACGAGCTGAAGTGACGCGACCGGCTGGGTGCGCCATGCCGTGATCTTGTCGGAGAGCGACAGATGGGCCTCGAAGAATTTCGGCTCATAGACGGTCTTGAAGAACGCGGGGAAGCTCGGGCCGAGGGTCACAGCCAGCATCGCATGGGCGATCGAGGCGACGGCGACGAAGATGGCGACCCCGGGGTCGCCGACGAGGTCGTGGTTGCCGACCAGCTTGAGCAGGAAGGCCGCAGTGGCGAAGGTCGGGAAGCTCTGCAGGATCGCGGTCAGCGCGAGACCTTCGAGCGCGTTATGCAGGCGGGACTTTCTCGCGGCGGCGATGGCGGCCATGGCACGTCTCCCTGATGACTTGGGGATGACGTTAGCCGCGATGCCGGACGGGCGATGTGAGTTGGGTCACGCGCCCTTCTGAGGCCGGCATGAGAGGCGAGATGGATTCCGGGTTCGCGCCAAGTGGCGCGCCCCGGAATGACAGGGGGCTACAGCTTCCCCTGCCCGTTCACCTGGCTCTGCTGTTGCCGCTGCCTCTCCTGTTCCTTGGCGTGATGCCGGCCGTAGAGACAGCCGGCGGCGGCGCCGAGCATGCCGTGATGGCCGGCATAGTGGCCGGCGACGCCGCCGACGACGGCGCCCTTGATGCAGCCCTTGGCGTTGGCGGCGGAGTTTGCGCCGAGCATGAGCAGCGCAGCGGCAATTGTGAGAAGCGTGGATTTCATGAATCGATGTCTCCGGATGTGGTGTCGGCATCTCAACGAGCGCTGACAGGTCCGGTTCCCCGGCACGATGCATGGCAAGGCACGTCCGCCGATATGCTTGCAGCGTCATCGCTGGGCGCGAAGGCCGCTCGTTTTCTGGCAAGCGAATAGACGCGCAACTCTCAATTGTACCCCATGAACGGGGCATTGCGCTCGCGCGTCATAAGCTGCAATCACCCTGTGATTTTGCGGGTTGCCGGTGCGCGAGGCCGCGCGTTAGCTTTGCAACGCCACACGGCCAATGGGAAAGGGCGGAATGACGGTCGAGAAGCTCAATCGCCAGCGCGTGCTGCATCTGCTCGACACCATCGCGGCAGACGATCTCGAAGCCGCGCTGTCATGCTGCACCGACGACGTTGACTTTCTCACGCACGCACCGATCGATGTGCTGCCACACATGGGCCCCCGCCACGGCAAGCAGGAGCTGCGCGAGTTCTGGCGCACGGTGCAGGCGCGCTACTCCGAGACCCGCTATCAGGTGCCGCAGATCGTCGCCGAAGGCGACACGGTCGCAGCCTATCTGCGCGTGTTCTTCAAGAAGCGCAGCAACGAGCGCATCATTCAGGTGGACATGGCCGTGTTCTACACATTCCGCGGCGGACAGGTGGCGCAGATCCGCGAGATCATTGATTCCTACGATCTGGTCCAGCAGGTGCTGGAACGCGAGATCGGGCCGTTGATCGCCGGAGCGGGGGTGGAGGGGGTGTAGCGCAACGCCGCTCCGCTCCCTCGTCCCGTTCTTACGGGGAGAGGGTTGGGGTGAGCGGCCTCTCTCCAAGCGTGGGAACGTCGCTATACCTGTACCCCCNTCACCCGCCGCGCTGCGCGCGTCGACCTCTCCCCGCAAGCGGGGAGAGGTTAAGTTGAACCTCCCTCCCGGCCTCGCAGACCTACCTCGGGGCGTTGTGCACGCCGGCTGGGTGATGGGCCGATGAAAGTCGTGTTGCTTGCTGCGTTGGGGCTGTTTCTGGGGACGCTGGGCGGGGCCGCGCTCGGCATCGGGGCCGGGCTCGCCTTCGTCGAAATCGCGCAAACCACGAATTTCGAAGGCCAAAACGGCATGCTGGTGTTCTTCACCTTTATGCCATTGGGGGCTGCCATCGGCGGCATCAGCGGCGCGGTGCTGTTCGGCCTGCTGGCGATGCGGGACGACGCGATCGCGCTCGAACGGGAACCCGCAGCGCCCGGAGACCGGTAGATTACGGGGTTCTGTTGTAAATCTCACAAAGCGCAGTCAATTGTGCATTGCGAAAACGTGAATTGCGTTTTGGCCGAAATCGGGTATGTCGTTCGCATACAAATGAGTTGAGCGCCCCGGGGCACCTTTACGGTGCATGGGGTTGTTTCCTTTTTTCTGCAAGCCAGCGTCAGGACTGCCCAAAATGACAGAGCACAGCCTCTGGCGTTTCTCGCGCGCATTGCACCGTGCGATCAACGACCGGCATTTCGAGGATATCGAGACCCTGATCGACGAGGACGTCGAGTGGGCGCTCTATGGCCCGATCGACATGTTTCCGTTCCTCGGCTCGCGCCAGGGCAAGGACGCCGTGCTCGACGTCATCCACCAGCTCGCCGACAATTTCCAGGTCCGCCGCTTCGACCGCGAGAGCATCATGCTGGGCGTGGATTCCGCCGCCTCGATGCTGCGCTATTCGCTGACGGCGCTCGATTCCAACAAGCCGATCTCGCTGCGGGTCGCGCAGTTCGCCCAGTTCAAGGCGGGCAAGCTCATCAGCATGCGCGTCCTGATCGACACTTTCGACCTGGTCGAGCAGGCACTCGGCCGCGCCATTCATCTGCCGAAGATGAGCCGCGTCGGCTGAGGGGGACGCCAACGGGCCCCGCTTTTCGGGACCGATGACAAGGCAGCCGCGACGTCCTGGCCTTCCAGCCCCGCCGGATGCCGTCGCAGGCAAGCCGTCATCGGGCGCGCGCCTTTCGCGCGGCCCGTTGGTTCGCGTCCCCCCCGTGTACCGAAGCGAGTCGCCACAATTTCGCAACGATAGGTGAGGATCCTCAGCTCGGAATGGCGCATGGCCGATGGCCGCATTATATTGGCGGACAGCATGCGCTGGGGTTTGCGGGCAGGACGATGGAATTCTCGACGGGTTTTGGCTGGGCCAGGCTGCCGGTGCTGGCGGCCGCATTCATCTTGGGGTCGGTGCTGACGGTCTCGGCGCAGATCATTCCGCCCTTCTCCCCTGGCCCGGCCGCAGTGACCGACGACGAAGAGGCCGAGACAGCGGAGGCCCCCAGCGTCAACGATCCCGACATCATGAAGGACATCGACGTCGACAAGCTCGACTGGAGCCAACTCGCCATCGACGCCGGCACGCTCAACGACATCATCGCCGCCAAGAAACGTGCGCAGGCCGCAGCCAATAGCGGACTGAACTGGTCGTCGAATGCCAATTCCAATGGCTCGTCGGCGGTGACCGTGAAGCAATCGGTGTTCGAGTTCTGGGATACGCGGATCGGCGCCGACATGACAGTGGCAAGCGAGCCCAGGACGATGTCCGAGCTGCTGGCGCAGAAGGCCGCCAATGGCGGCAGCCTGCCGCAATCCTCCGGCAGCGCCTGGGCGACCGCGACCGCGCCGGGTGCGGGAGCCATCTGGGACAAGACCGCGGTGGAAGCCCGCGTTGATCCCGGCGCCGAGCAGAGCAAGATCGGGGCGTCGCTGACCAAGTCGATGCCGCTGTCGGGCGACACACAGTTGACGCTGCAGAACGGCTACAGCGTCAACCAGCAGGGCACGACCGCCGTCCCCGGCATCGGCGGCCACATCACGCGCAATTACGAGACCGACCAGTCCGCCAAGGTCACCATCACCGACACCGGCACCAGCATCTCCGCCGGCCAGACGCTGTCGACCACCGACGACAAATGGCTGCGCAAGGTCGGCGCCGAGCAAAAACTGTTCGACAACGTCACCGTCTCCGGCTCGGTCGGCGAGACCTCGCAAGGCGCGATCAACAAGAGCGTGACGGCGGGCTTCAAGAAGAGCTGGTAGACCGAGCCTCCACTCTGTCCCCTCACCTCAGGGTGCTCCGAAGGAGCGCGTCTCGAGGATCGAGGCGCCGCTGCGGCAGCGGGGCCTTTCATGGTTCGACACGCGCGAAGGGGCGCGCTCTTCAAGTGCATAGAGGTTCGTCGCAGGAACCAGCCGTTCACAGTCCCCTAACCATACGGAACCATACGCCACGGCAAAACCCCCGAATGGTCAGCCCTTGCCGCATCTCGGCCCCTTTCCTGTCAAAATCGGACGCCCTGATGCGGGCTGCCTTACAGACATCGTCGTGCGGGGGACACTCGCGCTGCGCTCAACGCGAACAGGGGAACAACGATGAACGCCACCCGTCCGGAAAAGATCGAAGCCACCGAGACCGAGACGGTCGACAGCAACCTCGCTGCGGTGACGGAAGTCGAAGCTGGCATCCGTGACTTCGTCCGCAACGACATCGCCTATCTGCGCCGTCCAGCGGCGCCGACCACCGATGCGCCGCCGCTCGATCCGAGCGCGGAGGCCACCGTCACCAACGTCAACTCGCTGATCCAGCGCGTTGCCGGCACTTCGCTCGCCGAAATCGAGAATTTGATCTCCGAGCTCGAGAGCCTCCGTGACCTGCTGCATGCCGAGGGCCAGCGCGTCCAGCGCGAGATCTCGGGCTACGCCCAGCTCAGCCAGGCCGCGATGAAGTCGACCCGCATGATCGCCGACAACGTCGCGCAGTGGAAGCGCGCCGCCGACGGCCTGCGCAACAGCTGATTGCAGGCGCGCCCCATCATTAACCGCCGCGTTCCCGGAAGGGGCGCGGCGGTTTTGATTTGTGGGGATGCTTCTCTCCCTCTCCCTTTCTTACGGGGAGAAGGTTGGGGTGAGGGGCCTCTCTCCGCGCGTGAGATCCATCGACAGACCTGTACCCCCTCACCCGGATCGCAAGAGCGATCCGACCTCTCCCCGCAAGCGGGGAGAGGTGAAAGATAAGCTTTGAACCCTTCGCCCCTCCCCGGCGACCAATGCCAGGCGCCCGTGCCGCCACGGCCGGGCTCAGGGGACATTTCAGATGGAAAGCATTCGGCCCGACACCACGGACCCCATACCGCTGCGGCCTGCGCCGAACCAGTTCGGCACGATCATGCTGCGCTTTGTCGGATTGCTGGCGGTTGCGATCGCGGTGCTGGCGTTCGTCTATAGCCGCTGAGGCTGAGCCCGGGGGCCCCGAAACGTTAACGGCTCCTTAACGGTCGGCGTCGACGGCCGAGGCTTCCAGGGTGTAGGCGCCGTCGGCATAGCCCTTCACCACCATGCCGGCGACCAGCATCACGGCCAGCGTCGCGGTCGCGAAGATAAATCCAACAAACTTGAGTGCGCCGCGGTCAGCCATGGTCCTCGTCCCCTGTCCTCTGCCTATTCGTTCAAATAGACAGCGACAGGTTCATAATTGGTTAGCAACTCGATGGTTCCGGCAATTGCTTCGCGGTAACCATGTTGCGCAGGCTTATGGCAGCCGGTCCGAATAGCGTCCATAGCGCGCGGGCAACACTCGCGCACTCATTTGCCCGGTTCATCTTGGAACTGATCTATTTCGCCTTCCGCAGCGGCACGAAGGCGCTGGCGGTGATCGAATAAACCTCCTCGCCACGCTGATTGGTGCCGGTGGTGCGGGCCGTCAAAATGCCCCAGCCGGGACGCGAGGCGGAGGTGCGCTTGTCGATGACTTCGTTGACGTAAGAGACGGTGTCGCCGGCGAGCACCGGCCTGATCCAGCGCAGATCGCGAAAGCCCGGCGACGGGCCCCAGACGGCAACCTCCTCGCCGCGCGAAGTGGCTTCCCGCGCCAGCCGTTGGCCGTCGGCGACAAGCAGGCTCATGCAAGCCGAGCCGACATGCCAGCCCGAGGCGGCGAGCCCGCCGAACAGCGAGTTCTTGCCTTCCTCCTCGTCGAGATGAAAGCGCTGCGGGTCGAACTTCGCCGCAAACGTCTTGATGGACTCCGCCGTGAACGTGTAGGCGCCGATCTCGCGGCGCTGTCCGATCGCGATGTCTTCGAAGAACCGCATCAGACCGCTCCCTCGCGCCGCTCGATCAGGATCGGCGAGGTCATCTCGGCGAGCGCCTGCCCCGCCGCATTGCGCGCGGTGCATTTGAACTTGACGATGCCGAGCCCGGGGCGGCTCTTCGAAACGCGCGCCTCCAGCACGTCGACCTCGAGCAGGAGATCATCGCCCGGCCTGAGCGGCGAGAGCCAGCGCACCTCGTCGACACCGGGAGACCCCAGTGACGCGGCGCGGGTGATGAAACCGTCAGCCATCATTCGCATCATCAGCGAGCAGAGATGCCAGCCCGAGCCCGACAGGCCGCGCAGCATGCTCTTGCTGGCCGCCTCTTCATCCAGGTGCATCGGCTGCGGATCGAACTCGGCGGCGAAGGCCAAAATCTCGTCGCGGGTGACATGGCGCGGGCCGAACATTCCAAACCGGCCGGGCGGGAAATCTTCGAAGGTCAGGGTCATCTCGGGAAAGCTTTGCGGGAATGACAGATTGTGGCCGCACTTTGCGGCAATCTCAACCCGCCGGCCCGCATGGCTCGTGCTACATACGGGGGATCGGCGTTGATTTGAGTCGGATCGATCGGCGGCCGAAGCCCGGTTTGAAGTCCCGATTTGCCCTGGGGAGAGCGATGTTTTCATTCAGCGACCTGTTCCAATGGGACCGCTTCATCACGCCGACGATCATCAAGACCTTCTACTGGCTGGTGATCGCGCTGATCTGCCTGTTCGGCCTCTCCGGCATCTTCTCCGGCCTCGCTGCGATGGCGATCAGCCCGTTCGGCGGCTTCCTGGTGCTGCTGTCGTCGATCGCGAGCGTCGTGGTCGGGATCGTGTTCTCGCGCATCGTCGCGGAGCTGATCCTGATCGTCTTCCGCATCAACGAGCATCTCGGCGCGATCAGGGACCAGGGCGGCGGGATGCGGTAGCCCGTCATTTCGGGGCGCGCGCAGCGCGAACCCGGAAGCCAGCGAGCCTCAGAGCAAGTGGATGAATGGATTCCGGGTTCGCGCCAAGAGGCGCGCCCCGGAATGACAGCTCCGTCTTACGTATTGAACCGGAAATGCATGACGTCGCCATCGGCGACGACGTATTCCTTGCCTTCGAGGCGGAGTTTGCCGGCATCGCGGGCGCCGGCTTCACCGTTCAGCGCGACGTAATCGTCATAGGCGATGGTCTCGGCGCGGATAAAACCCTTCTCGAAATCGGTGTGGATCACGCCGGCCGCGCCCGGCGCCTTGGTGCCGCGATGGATGGTCCAGGCACGCGCTTCCTTCGGGCCCACCGTGAAATAGGTGATGAGCTGGAGCAGCGAGTAGCCGGCGCGGATCAGGCGGTCGAGACCGGCCTCCTCCAGGCCCAGCGTTTCCAGGAAGTCGGCGCGCTCTTCACGCGAGATCGTCGCGATCTCGGATTCGATCTTGGCGGAGATGACGACGGCAACCGCGCCTTCCTTCGCCGCCTGCTCCTCGACCGCCTTGGAGAAGGCGTTGCCGGTCGCGGCCGAGCCTTCCTCGACGTTGCAGACATAGAGCACCGGCTTGGACGACAACAGACCGAGCATCGAGAACGCCCGCTCCTCCTCGGCCTTGCGCTCGACGAGGCGCGCGGGCTTGCCGTCACGCAGCAGCACCAGGGTGCGGTTGACGAGGTCGAGCTGCTCCTTGGCGTCCTTGTCGTTGCCCTTGGCCTTCTTGGTGAGGTTGTCGACGCGCTTCTCGAGGCTGTCGAGGTCGGCGAGCATCAGCTCGGTCTCGATGGTCTCGATGTCGGCGAGCGGGGCGATCTTGCCCTCGACATGGGTGATGTCGGAATCTTCAAAACAGCGCACGACATGCGCGATGGCGTCGACCTCGCGGATGTTGGCCAAAAACTGGTTGCCGAGGCCTTCGCCCTTGGACGCGCCGCGCACGAGGCCGGCGATGTCGACGAAGGTCAGCCGGGTCGGGATGATCTGGCCCGACTTGGCGATGGCCGCGAGCTTGTCGAGCCGCGGATCGGGGACGGCGACCTCACCGACATTCGGCTCGATGGTGCAGAACGGATAGTTCGCGGCTTGCGCCGCAGCCGTTTCGGTCAGCGCATTGAACAAGGTCGACTTGCCGACATTGGGCAACCCGACGATCCCGCATTTAAATCCCACGAGCGTTATTCCTTGCCGTTCTCGTCCTTGGTCAAAAATCCCTTCGCCTGCATGGCAAGATGCACCCTGTTGGCGAAGGTCGCGTCCGTACCCTTGGCGATCAGTGCGGCGTGCTCGGCGACCGCGTCGCAGAGCGTCGCCACCCATTCGTTGTCGGCCTTGGCGAAGTCCGACAGCACGTGGCCGTGCACCAGTTCCTTGACGCCGGGATGACCGATGCCGAGCCTGACACGGCGATAGTCGTTGCCGATATGCGCCGAGATCGAGCGCAGGCCGTTATGGCCGGCAATGCCGCCGCCGATCTTCACCCGCACCTTGCCCGGCGGCAGCTCGAGTTCGTCATGGAACACGGTGACGTCGCCCGGCGCGATCTTGAAGAAGCCTGCCGCCTCCTGAACGCTGCGGCCGGACTCGTTCATGTAGGTCGTGGGCTTGAGCAGGATCACGCGCTCAGGCCCGAGCGAGCCCTCGGAGGTCTCGCCCTGAAAACGGCGGCGCCACGGCGAGAAGCTGTGACGCCGCGCGATCTCGTCGACGGCCATGAAGCCGATATTGTGCCGGTTACGTGCGTATTTCGCGCCGGGATTGCCGAGCCCAACAAAGAGTCGCATGACGCGGCGCGCCCCTCGCTCGGCGCGCGGCTAGAGACCGCGCGCCAGCTTTGAGAGATTACTTCTTCTTGTCGCCGCCGGCGGGAGCCTTGGCAGCCGCCGGAGCAGCAGCACCAGGCGCCGGAGCAGCCGCGCCAGCCGCCGGAGCAGCAGCCCCCGCAGCCGGAGCCGCGCCACCAGCAGCAGCTGCAGCCGCAGCCTTCTGCTCTTCGGCGTAGCCGGAGGGCGGCACGATCGTGACGAGGGTCGCGTCCTCGCGGGTCAGCGCCTTCACGCCGGCCGGCAGCTTGATGTCCGACAGATGCAGCGAGTGACCGATTTCGAGCGCGCCGACATCGGCCTCGATGTACTGCGGAATGCTCTCGACGCCGCATTCGAGGTCGATGGCGTGGGCGACGATGTTGACGGTGCCGCCGCGCTTCACGCCGGGCGAACCTTCGGCCTTCACCACGTGCAGCGGAACGCTGATGCGGATGGTGGCGCCTTCGCCGAGACGCATGAAGTCGACATGGATCGGGAAGTCCTTGACCGGATCGAGGTGGTAGTCGCGCGGGATCACGCGATGCTTCTTGCCCTCGAGGTCGATGTCGACCAGCGTGGTCAGGAACCGGCCGGCGAGGATGCGCTGGCGCAGTTCGCGATCTTCAATCGAGATCGTGACGGGGGGCTGGTTGTTACCATAGATCACTCCGGGCACTCTGCCGGCGCGACGCTCAGCCCGGGCGGCCCCCTTGCCGCTCTTCGGACGTGCGGTCGCCTTCAATTCCTTGACGGTCGTCGCCATGTCGTTAAGTCCTTGTTTTTGCAAAAGTTAATGGGCCGCAAGGCGGCCCATGGCATGGTCCACAGCAAGCCTCCAGGGGTGCGGGGGCCGCGGACGTGGCGGGCTTTTACCCGGAAGATGCGGAAATGACAAGGAGAATGGGTGCCTGTCATGCCCGGGCTTGACCCGGGCATCCATCACGCAAAAAGCCTTTCGAAGAGGATGGATGGCCGGGTCAAGCCCGGCCACAACGAGCGGGATATGACCCCGCCGAACTTCACGCCGGTTCCTATCCCCCCAGCTTGGCCTCCAGCGCCGCAATGCGCGCCTTCAGGGCTTCGTTCTCCTCGCGGGCGAGCCGGGCCATGTCCTTGACCGCCTCGAACTCCTCGCGCTTGACGAGGTCCATGTCGCGCAGGAATTTTTCGGCCTGGGTGCGCATGACCGTGTCGAACTCGCGCTTAACGCCCTGGGCCGCACCGGCGGCGTCGTTCATCAGGCGGCCGATCTCGTCGAAAAACCGGTTGCTGGTCTGGGTCATGTCGGTCTCCTGGCGGCCTTGCGATAAACTTTGCGCGAACACTCGAAAAGACAATGGCAATCCGCACCGAACGGTTCAAGAGCGAAGCGGCGGTATCCTTGTCATGCCCCGGTTTCCTTGCAATCGTATTCAACGTCCCGGCATAACTGGAATCACACGGCGTCGGCTGGCGCTCAATCGCCGCAATCCCGTTCAGACATAGAAGGCGCGATGCCCTTTCTGCTCATCGACTTTCCCGCCTTCAAGCCGATCGCCATCGAGATCGGTCCGTTCGCGATCCGCTGGTACGCGCTCGCCTATATTTGCGGCATCGTGTTCGGCTGGCTCTATGCGCGCTCGCTGCTGAGGAAGGAGCGCCTGTGGGGTGGCCCCGCGCCGATGTCGCTGGTGCAGATCGACGACTTCATCCTGTGGGTGACGCTCGGCATCATTCTCGGCGGCCGCACCGGCTATGTGCTGTTCTACAATCTGCCCTTCTTCATCGATCATCCCGCCGCGATCTTCAGATTATGGGAAGGCGGCATGTCGTTCCATGGCGGCTTCCTCGGCTGCGTGGTCGCGGTGATGTGGTTCGCCTACCGTAACGGCATCTCGATCCTGTCGCTCGGCGACATCACCACCGCGGTCGCCCCGGTCGGGCTCCTGCTCGGACGGATCGCCAACTTCATCAACGGCGAATTGTGGGGCCGCGCCACCGACCCCAGCCTGCCCTGGGCGATGATCTTCCCCAACGATCCGACGCAACTGCCGCGCCATCCGAGCCAGCTATATGAAGCCGGCATGGAAGGCATCCTGCTGTTCAGCGCGCTCGCGATCATGATCCGCTTCGGCGCGCTGAAACGCCCCGGCATGATCCTCGGCAGCTTCATCCTGATCTACGGCCTGACCCGGATCATCGGTGAGCATTTCCGCGAGCCGGACGCCCAGCTCGGCTACCTCCGGGGCGGATTAACCATGGGCATGCTGTTGTCGATCCCGATGCTTATTGTCGGCCTCATACTTATTGTATTGGCAGTGCGGCGCGGTGCGCCGAAGCCGATCGAGGCCGTTCGTTAATTCATTTCAAGAAAGCACGCCGTGACCGACCAGCCGCTACTCAACGAGATCAAGGCGCTGATCAAAGCCTCAGGCCCGATGCCGGTCTGGCGCTACATGGAACTCTGCCTGATGCATCCGCGCCATGGCTATTACGTCTCGCGCGATCCTTTGGGACGTGAAGGTGACTTCACCACCGCGCCCGAGGTCAGCCAGATGTTCGGCGAGCTCCTGGGCCTGTGGACCGCCTCGGTGTGGAAGCAGATGGGCTCGCCGCAATTCCTGCGGCTGGTCGAGCTCGGCCCCGGCCGCGGCACCATGATGGCGGATGCGCTGCGCGCGCTTCGCGTGCTGCCGCCGCTCTATCAGGCGCTCCACATCCACATGGTCGAGGTCAATCCCGTGCTGCGCGAACGGCAGAGCGCGACGCTGGCGGGCGTGCGCAACATCTCCTGGCACGACAGCATCGACGACGTGCCGGAAGGCCCATCAGTCATCCTCGCCAACGAATATTTCGACGTGCTGCCGATCCACCAGATGGTGAAGGGCGAAAACGGCTGGCACGAACGCGTGATCGAGATCGACCCGAACGGCAAGCTTCAATTCGGTGCGGCAGCCGAGCCGACGCCGGCCTTCGACGTGCTGCTGCCGCCTCTGGTGCGCGCGGCTCCCGTCGGCGCCGTGTTCGAGTGGCGTCCCGATGGCGAGATCATGAAGCTCGCCACGCGCGTGCGCGACCAGGACGGCGCGGCGCTGATCATCGACTATGGCCACTTGCGCAGCGACGCCGGCGACACCTTCCAGGCCATCGCGCGCCACACCTTCACCGATCCCCTGAAGGCGCCGGGGCAGGCCGATGTCACCGCCCATGTCGATTTCCGGGCGCTCGCGCGGGCAGCCGAGGACGTCGGTGCCCGCGTCCACGGCCCGGTGACACAAGGCGACTTCCTCAAGCGCGTCGGCATCGACACGCGTGCGGCGGCACTGATGCAGAAGGCAACGCCGGAGGTCGCCACCGACATTTCGGTGGCGCTCAAACGCCTGACCGATACGGGACGCAGCGGCATGGGTTCGATGTTCAAGGTGCTCGGCATCTCCGAGCCGCGGCTGACAGGCATTGCCGGCCTCAGCGATCTCGAACATGCCGGGGGGAACAGATGACCGTCGCTTCGTCACTGCTGTCGGCGGTGCCCGGCCTGCGCCACGCTTTCTTCACCCGCGAGGGCGGCGTTTCCGGCGGCATCTATTCAGCGCTGAACGGCGGGCTCGGCTCCAATGACGACCAGACCCTCGTTGCGGAAAACCGCCGCCGCATGGCCGAGCATGTCGGCGTCGCGCCGGAGCGCTTCATCAGCCTGCATCAGATCCACTCGCCCGACGTGCTCGTTGCCGAAATGCCATGGCCAAGCGGACCGCGGCCGAAGGGCGACGCGCTGGTGACGAAGACGCCCGGCATCGCGCTCGGTGTCTCCACCGCCGATTGCGGCCCGGTGCTGTTCGTCGATCCCCATGCGCGCGTGATCGGCGGTGCGCATGCCGGCTGGAAAGGCGCGCTGACGGGCGTGCTGGAATCCACGATCTCGGCCATGGAGAAGCTCGGCGCGACGCGCAGCGGCATCATCGCCGCGATCGGCCCGCTGATCCGGCAGGAGAGCTACGAGGTCGGCAATGAGTTCGTGGCGCGCTTCATCGAAGCGGACGCGGACAACGCGGTGTTCTTCATTCCCTCGGTGCGCGAGGGACACGCGATGTTCGACCTCGCCGGCTTCATCCGCAAGCGGCTGGAGGCCGCGGGCATTTTGATGATCGACGATCTCGGCCTCGATACCTACGCCGACGAGCGCTTCTTCAGCTACCGCCGCTCGGTGCACCGCAAGGAGCCGGATTACGGCCGCCACGTTCACGCGATCGCGCTGGAGGCGTAACATCTCGTGCCCCGGACGCGGCGCAGCACGCAAGTGATGCGCTGCTGAGCCGGGGCCGATATCTCTGCAATCTCGATCCCGGCGGCAATCTGGGTCCCGGCTCAGCGCAGCGGCGCTACGCGCCGCAGCGCGCCCGGGACACGAGAAGCCGTAATGTGACGCGAACCAAGATAGCAATGCACGATTTCCTTCGGCCCACGTTTTGTGTCGCCACCGCCCTAGACCTTAATCGATTTTAACGATATCGCTGCCCTCCATAATGAGGGATGCGTCATTCATCTTGAGCCGTGCGGGTTCGCGCGTGCTGGCGGTCATGCTGCTGACGGCTGCGACCGCGCTTGGCGGCTGCGCCGGCGGCGGCGGCAATGCCGCCAACTCCTATGCGATGGCACCGAGCACCGGCTCGGGAGCGACGGTCGCCTTCGAGTCGATCGACGGACCGCCGCCGCAGGTGTTCGACCGCATGGTCGGCGTGCTCGACAGCGAATCCAAGCTGCGCAGCCTGTCCGTCGTCTCCCGCGAGGGGACGGCCGCCTACCGCGTGCGCAGCTACCTCTCCGCCCAAGTGGTGCGCAGCAAGACCGTGATCGCCTGGGTCTGGGATGTCTACGACGCCAACCAGCAGCGGGCGCTGCGCCTGTCCGGCGAGGAACCGACCTCGGCCAAGGGGGGCCGTGACCCGTGGGCCGCTGCCGACGACCTCGTGCTGCGAAAGATTGCCCAGGCCGGATTCAGCGGACTTTCCAACATGATCAACGGCACGCCGGATGCACCAGGCACTGTTCCGGGCCTGCGGGGACCGGCGGTGGCGAATGTGATGCCGGATGCCCCGGCAGCCGAGATGCCGGCCTCCGCGCTCGGCTATGCCGAGCAATAACCCCCGCTAAACCACGGCCTCAACTTGCGGCCAAGCCGTTGGCCCGACTCAGGATTTTCAAAGGGAAAACGTAGCATCCCGGGTTGCCATTACAGCCCCCGGCCTGATATTTCCTCGCCCGTCGTAACCGTGCTTCCAGTGGGTATTCCCAGATGTTGAACGTCGTATCCAGCAAAGCGCGGGAGGAAGCGTCCATGTCGGCCAAGAACGGCTCCATCAAGCTCGTCGCCGGCAACTCCAATCCGGCTCTCGCCCAGGCCATCGCGCAAGGGCTCGACCTGCCGCTGACCAAGGCGGTGGTCCGGCGCTTCGCCGACATGGAGATCTTCGTCGAAATCCAGGAGAACGTCCGCGGCTCGGATGCCTTCATCATCCAGTCGACGTCGTTCCCCGCGAACGACCATCTGATGGAGCTCCTGATCATCACCGACGCGCTGCGCCGCTCCTCGGCGCGCCGTATCACCGCGGTGCTGCCCTATTTCGGCTATGCCCGGCAGGACCGCAAATCGGGCTCGCGCACGCCGATCTCGGCCAAGCTCGTCGCCAATCTGATCACGCAGTCCGGCGTCGACCGCGTCATGACGCTCGACCTGCATGCCGGCCAGATTCAGGGCTTCTTCGACATCCCGACCGACAACCTCTACGCAGCGCCGCTGATGGTGCGCGACATCAAGGAGAAGTTCGACCTCTCCAAGGTGATGGTGATCTCGCCTGACGTTGGCGGCGTGGCCCGCGCGCGCGGCCTTGCCAAGCGCATCAACACCCCGCTCGCCATCGTCGACAAGCGCCGCGAGCGTCCGGGCGAGTCCGAGGTCATGAACGTGATCGGCGACGTCGCCGGCTACACCTGTATCCTCGTCGACGACATCGTGGATTCCGGCGGCACGCTGGTGAACGCGGCCGACGCGCTGATCGCCAAGGGCGCCAAGGACGTCTACGCCTACATCACTCACGGCGTCCTCTCCGGCGGCGCAGCCGCCCGCATCGCCGGCTCGAAGCTGAAAGAGCTCGTGATCACCGACTCGATCCTGCCGACCGAGGCGGTGACCAAGGCGCCGAACATCCGCACCCTGCCGATCGCCAGCCTGATCTCGGACGCGATCGCGCGCACGGCGGCCGAAGAATCGGTGTCGAGCCTGTTCGACTGATTTCCTTCGCCTCTCCCCGCGTGCGGGGAGAGGCGGGATTGCATCGCAGATGCGATCCGGGTGAGGGGGACTCTCCGCGAGTCCAACTCTCACCGTCCCCGCGGAGACTCCCCCTCACCCCAGCCCTCTCCCCGCAAGCGGGGAGAGGGAGAGACATCCTACCCCACGATCCCCGCAGCGACCTGGCCGCGCAGGCGCTCCAGGCCGTGCAACGTCTCCGCACAGGCCGCCGCGACCTCGACGCCCTTGATGGCAAAATGCCTGCGGAAGAAATCGTAGTGCACCTCGGTCTCGTGGAATTGCTGCGGCGTCAGCACCGCGGAGAACACCGGCACCTCGGTGCGCAGCTGCACATCCATCAGCGCCTTGATCACGGTGTCGGCGACGAACTCGTGGCGATAGATGCCGCCGTCAACGACGAGGCCGGCGGCAACAATCGCGGTGTAGCGCCTGGTCTTGGCGAGCACCTGCGCGTGCAGCGGGATCTCGAACGAGCCCGGCACCTCGAACACGTCGACATGGGTGAGATGGCGCGCGGCGGCTTCCTTCATGAAGGCGATGCGTGCTTCCTCGACCACCTCGCGGTGCCAGCAGGCCTGGACGAAGGCCACCCGCTGCGGCTTTGCAAAGCGTGGATGATCGGGTGCCGGCGGCGGGTCCACGGGAACCGGCGGCGGCTGTGTTTGGGACGTTTCGGCTTGGGGATCTTGCAACATCTGATTCATGGCTTTCCTCGGTTTAAGGACCAGAATCAGGGCACACGGAACGACAAACAGCCGCATCTTTCGATGCGTCTGCCACCGACCGTTCTCTTTCATCCGGACTTTAACCGTCGGCTTCGGAGTTGCACCGAATCTGCTGACCCTTCCCTTCGGGATACCCCTCACGGAAGGCGCTCGCGGGCTTGGGCCTTTCGGCCGTTACCGCCGGTGGGGACTTTCACCCCGCCCTGAGAACGCGAGCATTTTTCCGACAAAGTGGGAACCGGTTTGTCGCAGAAAAATGCTCAGATTTAAGATTGCGCGTATTCTGGTCGCAAAACCGGTACCCACTTTTGCGGAATACGCGCAGCCGTCCGGGATGAACGGCCTGTCCGGAAATATGACGCCGGCTGGCGGCTGCAGCAAGCATGTTCCGCATGGGGAAAGTGCATGGTCCCATTCCGCTATGGCGATCCAGCCCTCACCCGGCGGAATTAACGGATTGGCCGGCCCGCTCGAATCCGATTCCGGTTTGTTCTCGTCGGTCCGGATCGCGGCTCCCGCGTTAAGAATTGTGGCGGAGATGAGCTGTGGACGAACGAGTCCTGGCTTGTGGACGGACTCCGGACCCCGTTGCGCGGATTCCGCAAATCACATCACTTGATCCGCGACAGGCCCGCGCTGATCCGAGGGATCGCAAGAGCGACTCCGAGGAGATCGCTAGAGCGACTCCGAGGGGACGCCGAAGCGACGTTTAGGGAGCGCGCGCCGGGCCGAACCGCGTGCGTATCAACGACAACAAGAAGGCAAGAGGTCGAGACGGCATGTCCCTGCTCGAAGGCAACATCGATTCCCGAAACCATCCGCTCGCGGTGGTCGAGGATATCGCTGCCAGCAACAACTGGCCGTTTGAACGCTCCGGCGAAGACGAACTCACGATTGTCTCCAAGGGACAATGGACCGACTACCAGATCTCCTTCACCTGGATGGGCGAGATCGAGGCGCTGCATCTGGCCTGCGCGTTCGACATGAAGATTCCGCTCGCGCGGCGGAGCGAGGTGCAGCGGCTCGTCGCCGCCGTCAACGAGCAATTGTGGGTCGGCCATTTCGATCTGTGGACCAACACCGGCATGGTCATGCACCGCCAGGCCCTGGTGCTGCCGGGCGGCCTCACCGCCTCGACCGCGCAATGCGAGGCCATGCTCGCCGGTGCCATCCACGCCTGCGAGCGCTATTTTCCGGCATTCCAGTTTGTGGTGTGGGCCGGCAAGACCACTGCGCAGGCCATGGACGCGGCGATGTTCGACACGGTGGGCGAGGCCTGACGCAACAGTAAGGAAGCCACGACTCCCTCAGCATCGTCGTCCCGGCGAAGGCCTGGACCCATACCGCGCGATGTCCATTTGCGGCATGCGGCTTGTTGCGACCACCTTCATCCATTAGAACCGCCTGTGGTTATGGGTCCCGGCCCCGTGCGCAATTGCGCACTAGGCCGGGACGACACCGAGCTTGTGGTGACCACAGTGGCAAACGACACCCTCCAAAACATCACCGGCACCATCCTGCTGGCGGGCGCCGGCAAGATGGGCGGCGCGATGCTGACCGGATGGCTGGCAGGCGGGCTCGACCCGCGCCGCGTCGCGGTGGTCGATCCGCATCTCTCGCCGGAGATCACCGCGCTTGCGGCCAAGGGTGTCGCGCTCAATCCCGATGTGAAGGCGGCGGGCACCGTCGAGACCCTGGTCGTCGCAGTGAAGCCGCAGATGTTCCGTGAGGCCGGCGCCAAATTGAAAGCGTTCGTCTCGGACGGGACGTCGGTAGTCTCGATCATGGCGGGAACCACGATTGCCTCGCTCGAGGAGGTCTGCGGCGGCGCAGTCGTGCGCGCAATGCCGAACACGCCGGCCGCGATCGGTCGTGGCATCACCGTCGCCGTCGCGGCCAACACCGTCAGTCCCGCTCAGCGTGCCGTGGCCGATGCGCTGCTGCGCGCCACCGGCTCGGTCGAATGGGTCGAGGACGAAGGCCTGATGGACGCGGTGACCGCCGTGTCCGGCTCGGGCCCGGCCTATGTGTTCCTGCTCGCCGAGGAGCTCGCGCGGGCGGGCATCGAAGCCGGCCTGCCCGAGGCGCTCGCGATCAGGCTGGCGCGCGAGACCGTCACCGGCTCCGGCGAGCTGCTGCACCAATCGGAGCTTCCCTCCGCCACGCTGCGCCAGAACGTCACCTCGCCCGGCGGCACCACGGCCGCGGCGCTCGGGGTACTGATGGGCGAGCCCGGCCTGCGCGACTTGATGATCCGCGCGATCGCGGCGGCGACGAAGCGATCGAAGGAATTGGCGAAGTAGCGGCTACGCTCCGAGCCGCTTGTTGAACATCTCGACATTGACGAGCCCGCGGGCGTGGCGGCCTTCGCCGAGCCTGCGGGTGCCCTCGAATGCCTCGACCTCGAAGCGGATGACGCGGCGCTCGACGGCGACGACCTTGGCAGTGGTCCGCACCGTCGCGCCGACCAGGGCCGCTGCGAGATGACGAATGTCGACCTCGGTGCCGACCGTGACCCAGCCCGGCTGAAGCGCGGCGCGGATCGCATCGCCCGCGGTCATCTCCATCTCCAGGATCATCATCGGCGTCGCGTAGACAAACGGCATGCCGGGCACGAAATGCCCGACGGTGCGCTCCGCCGGGACCACCAGCGTGCGCTCGGCGCTCATGCCGATTTTGATGAAGTCGCGTGCGTCCATGGGCTTACTCGTCATTCCGGGCGCGCGAAGCGCGAGCCCGGAATCTAGAAATTTTATGGCGCGAGATTCCGGGTTCAGCCCCGAGGGGCTGCCCGGAATGACGCTAACGCGTCACTTCTTCGCCGCCGCCGCGCGCTCCACAAACGTCTTGCCGCCCTTCATCTTGTGGCGGAGCGGGGCTTCGTTGATCTGGATGACGACGGCATCGGCGTCGACACCGAGGTTCTTCACCAGCGCCTGGGTGATGTCGCGCATCATGCCGGCCTTCTGCTCGTCGGTGCGGCCTTCGGCCATGCTGATGGTGATCTCAGGCATTTCTCTCTCCCTGCTGCTCGTTCATCGTCCACTCGTCATTGCCGGGCTTGACCCGGCAATCCATCATTTTGAAGATGGATGCGCGGGTCAAGCCCGGCAATGACGAGTGGAGCGAATGGCTAGTGCCAGCTGACGTCATGGCGCGCGAGGACTTCACGCACTTTTGCGACGAGGTCGGCTTCGCCGCACGAGAACTGCGCCGGCCGAGTCTCGCGCCATTCCTGATTGGAGGCGATCGCAGCGGCGGCCTTCGCGCCTTCGACCAGATCCTTGATCTGCACCTCGCCCCGCGCCTTCTCATCCGAGCCCTGGATGATGACGCAAGGTGAGTTGCGGCGGTCGGCATATTTGAGCTGGTTGCCCATGTTCTTGGGATTGCCGAGATAGAGCTCGGCACGGATGCCGGCACCTCGCAAGGACGCCACCATCTTCTGGTAGTCGGCGACGCGGTCGCGATCGAACACGGTGACGACGACGGGGCCGAATTCGGGCCGCGTGTCGAGCTTGCCGAGCAGCGTCAGCGCGGCCTGCAGCCGCGAGACGCCGATCGAGAACCCGGTCGCCGGCACCGGCTCGCCGCGGAAGCGCGAGACGAGACCGTCGTAGCGGCCGCCGCCGCCGACGGAGCCGAAGCGCACCGGACGGCCCTTCTCGTCCTTGGTGTCGAGCAGCAGTTCGACCTCGTAGACCGGGCCGGTGTAGTATTCGAGACCGCGCACGACGGAGGGATCGATCTTGATGCGATCGGCGGCGTAACCCGACGCCGTGACCAGTTTTGCAATTTCTTCCAGCTCGCTCACGCCGGCCTGACCGACCTCGCTCCTGGCGAGATAGGTTTCCGCGGCGGCAATCGCCTCTTTCCAATCGTCGCGGGGCTTGGTGATGGCGAGAACGACATCAGCTTCAGCTTCGCTGAGGTTGGCGCCCTTCGTAAAATCGCCCTTGCCTTCCTCGCCGCCGTCCCATCGTCCGGGACCGAGCAGCTTGCGCACTTCGTCGGCGGAAAACTTGTCGAGCTTGTCGATCGCGCGCAGCACTGTCAGTCTGCGGCCAGCGTTCTCCTCGCCCGCGAGCCCGATGGCTTCCAGAACGCCGTCGAGCACTTTTCGGTTGTTGACCTTCACGACATAGGAGCCGCGGGCGATGCCAAGCGCCTCCATCGTGTCGGCCGCCATCATGCAGATCTCGGCGTCCGCCGCCGGCGTCGCCGAGCCGACCGTGTCGGCATCGAACTGCATGAACTGGCGGAAGCGGCCGGGGCCGGGCTTCTCGTTGCGGAACACGTAGCCGGCGCGGTAGCTGCGATAGGGCTTCGGCAGCGTGTCGAAATTCTCGGCGACGTAGCGGGCGAGCGGCGCGGTCAGGTCGTAGCGCAGGCTGATCCACTGCTCGTCGTCGTCCTGGAACGAGAACACGCCCTCGTTCGGACGGTCCTGGTCGGGCAGGAATTTTCCGAGCGCATCGGTGTATTCCATCGCCGGTGTCTCAACCGGCTCGAAACCGTAGAGCTCGTAGACGGCGCGGATCTTCTCGACCATCTCGCGCGTCGCCCGGATCGCGGCAGGGTCACGATCCTCGAGCCCGCGCGGCAGGCGCGCCTTCAGTTTCTGGGGTTTTTTGGGTTTCTCGGCCATCCGCGGCGTTTACCAGCCGGGGCGCGAGGCGGCAACTGCCCTACGGCTGCTCCATCCGCGCCCGGAGCGCGTCAGCGTCGGATTTCGGCATGGATTTAAGCAGCGGCTTGATGGTCCCCCCGCCGACAATCTTGCCGTTGCGCATGAACATCCAGTCCGAGATGTCGATATCCCTGAACTCGGCGAGGTCTCCGAACCGCTTTCCCGGCAGATTCCGAGGCTCGTCCCCGAAACGCGCAGCATAGTCGCCATTCGGGAGCTTCTTCACGTCGCTCATCCAGATGTGCTCGTCATTGCCGACGGTCCGAAATCGCACCTTGAGAGCGTGATCCGTCTCCATCCGTTTTGGCGCCTCATAGGAAGCCCAGAAGACAGGCAGCGTCGCACGTGCGCGAGCGATCGCGGCATTCATCTCCGCGTCTGTGTCGGCCACGCTGATGACCCGGTCCGCCACCTCGACCGTGGGCCTTGGCCCCAATGTCAGAATACCGAAGACAGCGACCG
>NZ_LWIG01000007.1:448852-451689 GCF_002068095.1 Bradyrhizobium sacchari
ATATAGCCCATTTGACTGGCTGGGGGAGAGGCATGATCGTCTGAGAGCCTTGATGTCCCGGCCTTTGTCACACAGTTGCGCCGGCGCCTTCAACAACTAAAGGTTAGCGCCATCCGGGCAGGAGCGCACCGCCTTAGCAGGCAGATGCGCCGCCGATCCTTATCGCGGGCTCGGCCCCGGCGCTCCGTCCGGGACACGAGGAATCAAAACACCTTGCGGATCCAGTTGTGCGGATCGTTGGTGCGGCCGTACTGGATGTCGACGAGCTGCTTGCGCAGGCCCATGGCGACGGGGCCGGCGGCGCCGCCGGAGATCTCGAAATCGCCGCTCACCGAGCGCACCTTGCCGATCGGCGAGATCACGGCGGCGGTGCCGCAGGCAAACGCTTCCTTGAGTCGGCCCGAAGCCGCATCCTTGCGCCACTGGTCGAGGGAGTACGGCTCCTCGCGCACGGTCTTGCCCGCATCCTTCGCGAGCGCGATGATGGAATCGCGGGTGATGCCGGGCAGGATCGTGCCGAGCGGCGGCGTCGAGAGCGAGCCGTCGTCGAACACGAAGAAGATGTTCATGCCGCCGAGCTCCTCGATATAGCGGCGCTCGACCGCGTCGAGGAAGACGACCTGATCGCAGCCGTGCTGGATCGCCTCGGCCTGCGCGCGCAGGCTCGCGGCATAATTGCCGCCG
The DNA here is from genome assembly GCF_002068095.1 of Bradyrhizobium sacchari. GTDB lineage: Bacteria > Pseudomonadota > Alphaproteobacteria > Rhizobiales > Xanthobacteraceae > Bradyrhizobium > Bradyrhizobium sacchari. The sequence continues at coordinate 449,537 of NZ_LWIG01000007.1, forward strand.
CATTTGACCGCACCGGTGCCGCCGATCGCGGCGCGCGTGTAGTTCTCGGAGACCCAGATCGACACCGGCGCGGGCCCGCCCTTGAAGTAGGAGCCAACCGGTGAAGCAATCACCGCAAAGATGTATTCGGACGACGGCTTGACGCCGAGGAAGGTCTCGCTCGCGATCATGAAGGGGCGCAAATAGAGGCTGCCCTCACCGCCCGGCATCCAGGCGCGGTCGATGCGCACGACCTGCTCGACCGCCTCGATGAAGACGTCCTCGGGCAACTGCGCCATGGCCATGCGGTCGGCGGAATCCCTGAACCGCCGCGCATTGGCGTCGGGACGGAACAGGTTCACGCCCCCGTCGTCGCGCTTGTAGGCCTTGAGGCCCTCGAAGATTTCCTGGGCATAGTGCAGGACGGCGCCGGCGGGATCGAGCTGGAAGTTGGCGCGCGCCTCGATGCGGGCCTCATACCAGCCGCCCTTGGCATGGTTGTAGCGGACGACCGCCATGTGGTCGGTGAAGACCCGCCCGAAGCCGGGGTCCACCAGCTTGGCGATACGGTCCTTTTCGGACGTCGGATTGGATGCGGGCTGGATGTCGAATTTCATGCTCATGTCCTTGCCTCCCGCTGCCGGTAGCGGCGCTGTTTCTCGCGCCCGCCTGCCCGTTCCGGGCCCAGCTGGCTTGATTGGGTTTCTGGCCGGACCGCCGCCAGCCTTGTTACGGCCGGTTTCCGTGGCCAGCATGTCGCCGAGGACATGCTTTTGCGGAAGACGGAAGTCCAGTATGTTTTGCCGAAATGCCGCTCGACAATCGCACGGTAGATCTGATCCGGCCGTCGCCGCCTGTCCGGCTCTCTTTGGCCGCCCCTGCTTCGACGCCACCCGCTGTGAAACGATCTAAAATTTCGTGCGGGTTGATCGTTTTGTAACATTGAACCCAAGATACGTCAATATGCCTGACATAAATTTCGTGACTCCCTCTCAAGACGCAGCCGCGCCCCGTCCGGCCGCAGGCGATGGAGGCAATTTGCGCTGGGATATCATCGAGCTGCTGTTCTTCGCCTATCGCGATTTCGTCGGCGATCCCGACCAGGAGCTGGAGGCGTTCGGCTTCGGCCGGGCCCATCACCGCGTCATGCATTTCGTCTACCGCTATCCCGGGCTGAAGGTCGCCGACCTGCTCGACGTCCTGCGCATCACAAAGCAGTCGCTCGGCCGGGTGCTCAAGCAGCTCCTGGACGAGGGCTATATCGTGCAGAAGACCGGCGACAATGACCGCCGCCAGCGCCTGCTCTACGCGACGCCGAAGGGCGAGGCGCTGGTGCAGAAGCTCGCCGGGCTCCAGACCACGCGGATCACCAAGGCGCTCGCCGAGATGGCGCCGCAGGACGCCGAGACCGTCAAGCGCTTCCTGCGCGCGATGATCGACCGCGACGATCCGGACAAGGTGCTCGAGACGATCTTCGCCTCCGTCAATCAAGACGCAAAGGAGTGAACGTGCCGCTCGCTGCCACGCTCGCGCGTCCGCCGGTGCAACCGGCCGACGATGCCCCGCATCTGCTGCTGGTCGACGACGACCGCCGCATCCGCGACCTGCTCTCGCGCTTTCTCGCCAGCGAAGGCTATCGCGTCACCACCGCGGCAAGCGCAGGCGATGCGCGCTCGAAGCTGCTGGGCCTGCATTTCGACCTCTTGATCCTCGACGTGATGATGCCGGGCGAGACCGGCTTCGACCTCGCCCGCTTCATCCGCACATCCTCCTCGGTACCGATCGTGATGCTGACGGCCCGGCATGAGGCGGAGGCCCGCATCGAGGGACTGCAGATCGGCGCGGACGATTACGTGGCAAAACCGTTCGAGCCGCGTGAGCTGGCGCTGCGCATCAACAACATCCTCAAGCGCGCCGCGCCGCCGCCGCATGCCACGACGGTCGAGAAGATCGCGTTCGGTCCCTATGTCTACCATCTCGATCGCGGCGAGCTGCGCCAGGGCGAGGAAGTCATCCACCTCACCGATCGCGAGCGCGAGATGCTGCGCATCCTGTCGGAGACGCCGGGCGAGACCGTGCCGCGCAGCGCGCTGACCGGCAATGGCAGCGTCAACGAGCGCGCCGTGGACGTGCAGATCAATCGCCTCCGGCGCAAGATCGAGACCGATCCCGCC
>NZ_LWIG01000007.1:451716-494195 GCF_002068095.1 Bradyrhizobium sacchari
GCGGTGCGCGGCATCGGCTACCGGCTGGTGGCCTCGCCATAGATCAAGTGAAGCGCGCTAGATGAGCACGATCGATACCGGCCTGACGCTTCTGAAGAGCGCGGCCGGCCGCGTTTCGGCCGCCAATGGCTGGATGGGCAATGCGTTCAAGGGCTGGATGCCGACCGGCCTCTATGCCCGCGCGCTCCTCATCATGATCGTGCCGATGGTGATCCTGCAATCGGTCGTCGCCTTCGTGTTCATGGAGCGGCACTGGAACACGGTGACACGCCGCCTGTCGGCCGCGGTGGTCCAGGACATCGCCGCGCTGATCGACATCTACAAGGGCTATCCGCAAGACAAGGACCGCGACCAGATCCGCCGCATTGCGCAGCAGCGCCTCGGCCTCGTCGTCGACTTCCTGCCCGCCGGCGACATGCCGCCGCCGGGACCGAAGCCGTTCTTCTCGCTGCTCGACCAGACGCTATCGGTGCAGCTCGGCCGCCAGATCGGGCGCTCGTTCTGGATCGACACGGTCGGCCGCTCCAACCTCGTCGAGATCCGCATCCAGCTCGACGATGCCGTGATGCGCGTGTTCGCGCAGCGCAGTGCCGCCTATGCCTCGAACTCGGAGATCTTCCTGTTCTGGATGGTCGGCACGTCCTCGATCCTGTTGATCGTCGCAGTGCTGTTCCTGCGCAACCAGATCAAGCCGATCCTGCGGCTTGCGGATGCCGCGGAAAGTTTCGGCAAGGGCCGCGAGGCGCCGAACTTCCGCCCGCGCGGCGCGCGCGAGGTGCGGCGCGCGGCGGTCGCCTTCCTCGAGATGAAATCGCGCATCGAGCGCACGATGGAGCAACGCACCGCGATGCTCGCCGGCGTCAGCCACGATCTGCGCACCATCCTCACCCGCTTCAAGCTCGAGCTGGCGCTGATCGGCGACAGCCCCGAGCTCGAGGGCATGCGCAAGGACGTCGACGAGATGTCGATGATGCTGGAGGATTACCTTGCGTTTGCCCGCGGCGATTCCGGCGAGCAGTCGCAGCCGACCGACATGGCACAGGCGCTCGAGGAGCTGCGCAGCGATGCCGAGCGCCACGGCCACACCGCGACCGTGGCGTTCAACGGCCTGCCCGTGGTGACGGTGAAAGCGGCCTCGTTCAAGCGCTGCCTCGCCAACCTCGTCACCAACGCGGCGCGCTACGGCAAGAGCATCGCCATCACCGGCCAGCGCGATCACCGTTATTTGACCGTAACGGTCGACGACGACGGCCCCGGCATTCCCGCCCACTTGCGCGAAGAAGTGTTCAAGCCGTTCCTGCGGCTGGACAACGCCCGCAACCAGGACGAAGGCGGCACCGGCCTCGGCCTTGCGATTGCCCGCGACATCGCCCGCTCGCATGGCGGCGACATCACGCTCGGCGACAGCCCGATGGGCGGATTGAGGGCGAGTGTGAGGATCCCGGTGTAGGTGTGAGCTTCACCTCTCCCCGCTTGCGGGGAGAGGTCGGATCGCTCTTGCGATCCGGGTGAGGGGGTACAGGTCTCACAAAAATCTCGTTCGAGGAGAGAGGCCCCTCACCCCAACGCTCTCCCCCGTAAGAACGGGGCGAGGGAGCGCACTGGTTGCGCGGCGAGCGCACCTATTTCGGCAGCAGCGCCTTCAGCTTGTCCATGTCGCGCACGTTCATCTTGAAGCCGCCAGGCATGACGATGTCGCCGGGCTTCTGGTCCGCCTTGCAGGCCCCCAGCCACTTCGCTTGCAGCGTCATGGTGGTATCGCGCCCTGCAGCGCCGGCGACGCCGCCTTGCGCATGCGAAGAGCTCTTCACCGTGTAGGCCGAGTTGAAGTCGCCCGTGATCTCGGCATGCGAGCTCGTGCTGACGCCTGCGACGCTGCACTCGGAGTCGCTGACATAGCCGCTCGCTGTCTTCTTGACGTCCTGCTTGGTGCAGATCTGCTTGGCCATCGGGGAGACGTTGTTGCTCATCTCCTTGTCGACCGTCTCGTCGGTGCAGTGCTGCATGGTCATCTCGGGCACTGGCGAGCCGCTGGTGACCAGCTTCATTTCCCAGAGGCCGGCCCTACGCACGGGCAGATCGTCGGCGGAGGCGACGCCTGCCGACGCCAAAACGCAAAGGGCCGAGCCGAGCAAAGCGAGTTTGCGCGTCATGTGGGAAGCTCCCGGCAAAGAGATGCGGCGCTACGACAACGCCTCAGTAGAGCGTGCGGATCGGCTGATCAGCGGCGCCATAGGGCACCCAGCGGCAGGAGAACGAGATGTAGCCGCCCTCATAGGCCTGCACGCCGAGGAATTTGACGACCTTGCCGTAGCGTGCGCAATGATCGACCGCGACCTGACGGGCATCGACCTGGTTAGCCATCGAATAGGCGATGATACCGCCGGTGTCGTTGCCCTTGAACGGAGGCACCGGAAGGAGATCGGCGCGCGCCGGCTGGCTCGCCATCATACCCAGGGCAAGAAGGCCCGCGGCCGCAATGATTCGCATTCCCGTCACTCCAATTGGCTGGCGCCAGTTTACGGCGCCGGGAGGGAAGTGAAAAGAACTGAAGCCTGCCGGGTGCGACGTTCCGGTCAACTCGTGGAGAAGTGTTGCCGCGCTGCACTTGACCTCTTCCGGCCTTCGCGGCACCGTCCGAGCTTCGCAAGACCCAGCTGTCCGGATTGCCCATGCGCGCCCCCTGCCTGAAATCGCTCCGTTTCGCCGCCGTCCTCGGCCTCATGTTCGGGGCGCTGTCGCTCGGCGAGGCCCGTGCCGCCAATCCGCTGGAGCTGAATTTCTGGCTGAGCGGGCCGCGTTATGACGGCGCCGTCGCCGATTGCGACAAGGCCCTGCCGACGATCGCCACCCAGTTCTGGGAAAAGGAAAGCTCGTTCTGGAATTCCTCGTTGAAGATCACCGGCTTCTCGGCCGTTCACGAGGTCGCGTTCCGGCCCTGGCAGTCCGACAACATCCCGCGCCGCTATTGCACCGGCGATGCCATGCTCACCGACGGCAAGGTGCGCAAGGTGCACTTCTCGATCATCGAGGATGGCGGCTTTGCCGGCTACGGCAACGGTGTCGAATGGTGCGTGGTCGGGCTCGACCGCAATTGGGCTTACAATCCGGCCTGCCGTGCCGCGAGGCCCTGATTCAACGGGGCCTGATTCGGACTGATCAAGCGGCCGAACGGCCGCAGCCTTAATTTTGTTCTTGAAATGTTCTCATCGCCTGCTAGGCTCGGCTGCACAGTCTAGTTGAGGGGCGTCGCCATGTTTCATTCCAGATTGCATTCGTTCTCCCGCCTGATGATCTCGCTGACGCTTGCCGCCGGGCTGGCAACGCTCGCCGGCGGCGCAAGGGCGCAGGACAAGCGGCAGAACGCGCCCGGCGAATTCGATTTCTATGTGCTGTCGCTGTCATGGTCGCCCTCGTTCTGCGAAGAAGCCGCCGAGCGCGGCGGCCGCTCCCAGACGCAGTGCAGCGGCCGGCCCTACGCCTTCGTGGTACATGGGCTGTGGCCGCAATATGAGAACGGCTTTCCGGAATATTGCCAGCGGCCGGCGCCGCGGCTGAACCGCAGCATCGTTTCCTCCATGCTCGACCTGATGCCGGCGCCGGGCCTGATCTTCAACGAGTGGGACAAGCACGGCACCTGCTCGGGTCTTGCCGACCGCAGCTATTTCGAGACGATCCGCAAGGCGCGTGCCGCGATCAAGATCCCGGCCGAGTATCTCGATTTGTCGCAGGCAAAGACCGTCGCGCCCGGCGACGTCGAGGAGGCCTTCATCAAGGCCAATCCGGGCCTCAGCAGCGCCGCCGTCTCGGTCACCTGCAACCGGACGCGGCTGTCCGAGGTCCGCATCTGCCTCAGCAAGGACCTGCAATTCCGCGCCTGCGAGGAGATCGACCGCCGCGCCTGCCGCCGCGACCAAGTGACGATGCCGCCGATCAGGGGTGGGTAGAGTTCGTCAATCCGGGGCGCGCGCAAGCGCGCACCATGATGCGCAATTGCGCATCTGAGAATCAGTCTCGCCACAAACAAGGCTGACAGATGGATTCCCGGTTCGGTGCTTTGCACTGCCCGGGAATGACAGGCGTTACTTTCATCGCGCGATGTCGTAACTCTCCGTCATGAACTACCGCCACGCCTTCCATGCCGGCAACTTCGCCGATGTCATCAAGCACATCGTGCTGGCGCGCATCATCACCTATCTGCAGGACAAGCCGGCCGCGTTCCGCGTCATCGACACCCATGCCGGCGCCGGCCTCTACGATCTCGAAAGCGACGAGGCGCGGCGCGGCGGCGAATGGCTGACCGGCATCGCACGGCTGATGCAGGCGCGGCTGTCGAACGAGACCGTCGCGCTGACCAGGCCCTATCTCGACATCGTCCGCGCCTTCAATCCGAAGGGCGAACTCAAGGCCTATCCGGGCTCGCCGCTCATCGCGCGCGGCCTGCTGCGGCCGCAGGACCGTCTCGTCGCCTGCGAGCTCGAGCCGAAGGCGCGCAAAGCGCTGATCGACGTGCTGCGCCGCGACGAGCAAGCCCGCGTGGTCGATCTCGACGGCTGGGTGGCGCTGCCGGCTTTTGTTCCACCGAAAGAGCGTCGCGGTCTCGTGCTGATCGATCCGCCCTTCGAGGCCAAGGACGAGTTCGAACGGCTGGGCGAAGTCTTCTCGGCAGCCTTCGCGAAATGGCCGACCGGTATCTATGTAATCTGGTATCCGGCCAAGAACCGCCGCGCCACCGACACGCTGGCACAGCTCGTGGCGCGGCTCGCGGCCGCAGCAAAACCACCGGGCAAATGCCTGCGTCTCGAATTCAGCGCCGCACCGCAACTCGACGGCGCCACCCTCACCTCCACCGGGCTTTTGATCGTCAATCCGCCCTACACGCTGCACGGCGAGCTTAAGACCATCCTCCCCGAGCTGGAAATGCCGCTCGGCCAGGGCGGCGCTGCCAGATTCCGATTAGAGGTGCCGAGGCCGTAACACTCCGGCATTCTTGGGAAAAATATGCAGTAGCGGTAGTCAATCCGCGGAGAACCGTATTATGCTGTTTCCGTGACTGGCTTTACGTTCCGCTTCCGCGAATGGTTGCGGCGGAGTGAAGGCCTAAAAAAGATCCCGCCGGGCCGATGAGGCCCGACCAAGGATGGCCAGCTCCCGGGCTCCGTAAGGCCCGGTCATGTCGTGTCGTGTGTCTGCGTCGCGACGGAGGAGCAATGAGGGGGAGTTTCCCGATGGCCATGACGGGAACAGTCAAGTTCTTCAACGGCGAGCGCGGCTACGGCTTCATCAAGCCTGATGACGGCGGTCGCGATGTCTTCGTTCATATTACGGCTGTAGAGCGTGCGGGACTGAAAGACCTTGCCGAAGGACAGCGTATTACTTTCGAAGTCGAACCGGACAAGAAGGGGAAGGGACCAAAGGCGGTCAACCTGGTCATCCTTTCCTAGCGAGCCTTGAGGCAAAAAAATCCCGGCCGCGAGCGGCCGGGAGGCTATGGTCCGGTATTTTCTTGTTCAGCTATCAGAAGTGATAGTTCACGCCCGCGCGCACAACGCTGGCGCTATAGCCATTCGACACGCCGGTAATTGCGAACTGGCTCGTCGACAGATCGATGTAGAGATATTCGAGCTTGGCGCTCCAATTCGGAGCGAGGCCCACTTCCGCGCCGGCACCGATGGTCCAGCCGGCGGTGGTGTGCGACTCCGTCCAGCCGAAGGTCTGCGCGCGCAGCTCGCCGAAGGCGAGGCCGGCGGTGCCGTAGAACAGCACGTTGCTGAAGGCATAGCCGGCGCGGCCACGCAGCGTGCCGAACCACGGGTTGGAGAACTTCCACGGCGCGAAGGTATCGTCGGCGCCGGCAGCCTGGATGTCGCCCTCGACGCCGAACACCCACGGGCCGTTCTGGAAATTGTAGCCGGCTTGGATGCCGCCGACGAAACCGGATGGCTTTGAGGGATTGTTGTCGACCGAGCCCCATTCGTAGCCGATGTTGCCGCCGAGATAGGGACCGGCCCAGCTATACGCGTTGAGCGGCTGGTTGACGGTATAGGGCGCGCGCCCTCCATAATTCATGTCGGCGGCCTCTGCCGAAGCTGTCCAGCCGGCAACCAGCGCGGCCGCGCCCACAACGAGCCTCTTCATCACTCAACTCCAACGCAACTGCCACCCCGCGATGCCTGGCGCCGCCGCGCGCGAGGCAAAACCGCATGGTTGCGGAACCAAGAACCTTTCACGTAGGATTTATCGAGAGTTTTAAGTTAAAGGGCTTTTAAGACCGGTTACCGCCCGCTTAACAGACTTAAGGAAGCGTTACCGGGAACTGCACCGCCATCCTGTGCGTGCGGCACGGCCGGAACTTCAAATCGGCACCCCCAGCGCCTAAATTCGTCTCATGGTTCACGATTCCACCGACAATCCGGACGAGCGCGCGCGCAAATTGCCGCGGGTTGCCGCGAGCGACGCACCGCCCGACCTCGATCCCGCGACGACCGGCGGCGACGACGAGGACGACGCGCGGCTGCCTGACCTCCTCGAAGAGAGCGGCGCGGTCGGCGAAGGGCCGCTGGCGACGGGCCACGAGGCGATCGAGCGCGCGGTCCGGCTCGCCCCGACCTCGCCCGGCGTCTACCGCATGCTCAGCGCCAATGCCGACGTGCTCTATGTCGGCAAGGCAAAGAACGTCAAAAAGCGCCTATCCAACTACGCGCGCCAGAGCGCGCCGCAGCCGGCGCGCATCCTGCGTATGATCGCAGCCACGGTGACCGTGGAGATCGTCTCGACTAACACCGAGACGGAAGCGCTGCTGCTGGAGGCCAATCTCATCAAGCAGCTGCGGCCGCGCTTCAACGTGCAGCTGCGCGACGACAAGTCGTTTCCCTACATCCTGATCACCGGCGACCATTGGGCGCCGCAGATTCTCAAGCATCGCGGCGCGCAGACGCGGCCCGGGCGCTATTTCGGCCCGTTCGCGTCCGCAGGCGCGGTCAACCGCACCATCACGGCGCTGCAGCGCGCGTTCCTGATCCGCTCCTGCACCGATTCCTTCTTCGAAAGCCGCAGCCGGCCCTGCCTGCTGTATCAGATCCGCCGCTGCGCCGGTCCCTGCACCCGCGAGATCGATTTCGGCGGCTATTCAACGCTGGTACGCGAGGCGAGCGACTTCCTCTCCGGCAAGAGCCACGCGGTGAAGCAGGAGCTCGCCGGCGAGATGGAGAAGGCGGCCAATGAGCTCGAATTCGAGCGCGCCGCGCTCTACCGCGACCGCCTCGCCGCGCTGTCGGCGATCCAGTCGCAGCAGGGCATCAATCCGCGCACGGTGGAGGAAGCCGACGTGTTCGCCGTCCATCAGGAGGGCGGCTTCTTCTGCGTCGAGGTGTTCTTCTTCCGCACCGGACAGAACTGGGGCAACCGCGCCTATTTTCCGCGCGCGGAGAAGACCTATACTCCGGAGGAAGTGCTGGGCTCCTTCCTCGCCCAGTTCTACGACGACAAGCCGCCGCCGAAGGTCATCCTGCTCTCGCACGAGATCGAGGAGAGCGAGCTGCTCGCCAACGCGCTCTCGATCAAGGCCGGCCACAAGGTCGAGGTCACCGCGCCCAAGCGCGGCGAGAAGAAGGAGCTCGTCGCCCACGCGCTGACCAATGCGCGCGAGGCGCTCGGCCGCAAGCTCGCCGATACCGCGACGCAGAGCCGGCTGCTGGACGCCATGGCCACGACGCTGAACCTGCCCCATTCGCCCAAGCGGATCGAGGTCTACGATAACAGCCACATCCAGGGCACCAATGCGGTCGGCGCCATGATCGTCGCCGGCCCCGACGGCTTTGTGAAGAACCAGTACCGCAAGTTCAACATCAAGTCGGAAGGGATTACGCCGGGCGACGACTTCGCCATGATGCGCGAGGTGCTGGAGCGCCGCTTCAAGCGCCTGATCAATCCGCCCGAGGAGAGCGCCAAGGTCAAGGACGACGACTTCCCGCAATGGCCGGACCTCGTGATCATCGACGGCGGTCGCGGCCAGCTCAACGCCGTGCGCGAGATCTTCGCCACGCTCGGCCTGACCCAGGTGTCGCTGATGTCGGTCGCCAAGGGGCCGGACCGGGATGCCGGCCGCGAGACCCTGTTCATGCCCGAGCGCGAGGCGATCAAGCTGGAGCCGCGCGATCCCGTGCTTTATTTCATCCAGCGCCTGCGCGACGAGGCCCACCGCTTCGTCATCGGCTCGCACCGCAAGCTGCGCAAGAAGGACATCCGCGAGGCCGGTTTGCAGGAGATTCCGGGCATCGGCCCATCACGCAAACGCGCCTTGCTGCACCATTTCGGAACCCTGAAGGAGATCGAACGGGCCTCGATCGCCGATCTCGGAAAGGTTCCGGGGGTGAGCGCCGAAAGCGCCCGCAGGATTTTCGAGTATTTCCATCCCCAGCCGGGGTGAACTAAAGGGGGACCGCGGTCATAAGGGCGTCGCATCGGGCATCGCATTTGTGAGCGGGACGGTTGACCTTCAGGCTTGAGCGGTATTGGTAGGACGGATGAACATCGCCACGACACGAGGGACGACCAGCCGCGCGATGTCCCTCCCGAACATCCTGACCTATGGCCGGATCGCCGCGATCCCGGTCGTGGTGGGATGCATCTATGCGCAGTCGATCCTGGATCAGCCGCTCTGGCTGCGCTGGGTCGCGGTCGCCATTTTCATCGCAGCAGCAGTCACCGATTACCTCGACGGCTACTACGCACGGATCTGGAATCAGCAATCGGCCTTCGGCCGGATGCTCGACCCGATCGCCGACAAGCTGCTGGTCGCCTCGTGCCTCCTGATGCTGGCCGCCGACGGTATCATCCACGGCTGGTCGCTGTGGGCCGCCATCGTGATCCTGTGCCGCGAGATCCTGGTCTCGGGCCTGCGCGAATACCTTGCCGCGCTGCGCGTCAGCGTGCCCGTGACCAAGCTTGCGAAGTGGAAGACCACGGTCCAGCTGGTTGCGATCGGCTTCCTGCTCGCAGGTCCCGCCGGCGACGAGGTGGTGCCCGTCGTTACGATGATCGGACTGGCGCTGCTGTGGGCCTCGGCGATCCTCACCATGTACACCGGCTACGATTATTTCCGCTCCGGCATCCATCACCTCATCAAGGAGGATGAGGTATGAAGGTGAAGTATTTTGCCTGGGTACGCGAGCGCGTCGGCAAGGCCGAGGAGACCATCGAGCCGCCGGCGACCGTGCGCACCGTGGAGGAGCTGATCGCCTGGCTGTCCGGCCGGAGCGAAGCCTATGCCTATGCGTTCGAGAAGCCGAAGGTGATCCGCGCCGCGATCGACCACGCCCATGTCAAGTCGGACGCCGCCATCGCGGGCGCCCGCGAGATCGCGTTCTTCCCGCCGATGACCGGCGGCTAAGCCATGACCTGCCCCGTCACCATCCGCATCCAGGAAGACGATTTCGACATCGCGCGCGAGATCGCGGTCCTGACCAGGAGCCGAACCGACATCGGCGCGGTGGTGAGCTTCTCCGGCATCTGCCGCGCCGACGACGACAGCGCCAAGGTCGCCGCGCTCACGCTCGAGCACTATCCCGGCATGGCCGAGGAAGAGATCAGGCGTCATGCCGACGAGGCCGTTTCGCGCTGGCCGCTCAACGGCATCACGGTGATCCACCGAGTCGGGCGCTTCATGCCCGGCCAGAACATCGTGCTGGTGCTGACCGCCTCGCAGCACCGCCAAGCCGCATTCCAGGCCGCCGAGTTCCTGATGGACTACCTCAAGACCAGCGCCCCGTTCTGGAAGAAGGAAGAGAGCGCCACCGGCACCGGCTGGGTCGAGGCCCACGCCCGTGACGACGAGGCCGCCGCACGCTGGACCAAATCCTGATGGCAAAAGCATCCAAAAAGACCGCGCGCGGCCGCGCCGCGCCGAAGCTTGCGAAAGTCGGTCCTGGCGAGCTTGTCACGCTGCTCGACTTCGTCCGCTATGCGGTCAGCCGCTTCGTTGAAGCAAAGCTCGCCTTTGCGCATGGCACGACCGACCCGGTCGCGGAAGCCGTTTTCCTGGTCTCTGAGGCGCTGCATCTCACGCCCGACCAGTTCGAAGGCTTTGCCCACGCGCGCGTCACGGCAGCGGAAGGCAAGAGCATCCTCGATCTCATCCATCAGCGGGTCACGACGCGCAAACCGGCCGCCTATCTGGTCAACAAGGTCTACATGCGCGGCCTGCCCTTCTATGTCGACGAACGTGTCATCGTTCCGCGCTCCTTCATCGGCGAGCTGCTGGATTCGCATTTCGGGGGCGAAGAAGGTGCCGGCGCGCTGATCGACGATCCCACCGCCGTCGGACGCGTGCTCGACCTCTGCACGGGCTCGGGATGCCTCGCGATCCTCGCCGCGCATCACTTCCCGAACGCTGCGGTCGATGCCGTAGATATCTCCAAGGGCGCGATCGAGGTCGCCGCGCGCAATGTCGCGGACTACGGGCTCGATGAGCGAATCACGCTGCATCGCGGCGATCTGTTCGCCCCGCTTGGCGACGCGCGATACGACCTGATCATCTCCAATCCGCCTTACGTCGACGCCGAAGGCATGGCGGCATTGCCGCCGGAATGCCGGGCCGAGCCGAAACTCGCTTTCGATGGCGGCGCAGATGGTCTCGACGTGGTGCGGAAGATCCTGCGCGATGCGCCCGATCACCTCACGCTGGATGGTGGGCTGATCTGCGAGATCGGCCGCGGCCGCGAGCTGGTCGACGAGGCCTTTCCGGAACTGCCGCTGCTGTGGCTCGACACCGAAGACTCCGAGGGCGAGGTGTTCTGGATCGCGGCAGCCGATCTCGGCTGATCCGTCACGGCAACGGCGCTGCGCGCGGAACAAGTCAAATTCCGCCACGTTCATCCCCCGACGAATGTCTCGCTCTCGGAGGGTGTCCGTATGCTCGCGCCATCGGGTGAATTGCTGCGCGCCGGCATGGCGCTCAAGCTCAACCACGTCAAACGCGCCGCGCGATCCTATCTGCGCGACCAGACCAGCCACGCCACCGGCAAGGTGACCTCCTACGCGGTGGCCGGCGGGCTGTTCGCGGTCGCGGGCCTGTTCATTGTCGCAGCCTTCTTTGTCGGGCTGATCGCCCTGTACCGCTGGATCGCGATCCACTACGGGCAATTCTGGGGCTTTGGCGCCGTCGGCACAGTGCTGCTGGTGCTGGCTGCGGTCTGTGCCGGGGTGGCGATCGCGCAGATGAAACGCAAGCCCAAGCCGATCGTGCCGCTCGCAAGCCGTCTGCGCGTGGCGGTCGCAACGCCCCGGATCCCGCGCGGAACGGTCAAGCAGGCGGTTAAGGAGGTGGCGACGACGATCCCCCTCGCGCCCCTCGCGCCAGGCGAACGCGGCCATGGCAACCGGACCTGGCCGGTTCGCACCAACCGGCCCGTGCAGCTTGGCCTGATGCTCGCAGCGGTCGGGCTGCTGGGCGTGACAGCGGCGCGCCGGCGACGCCACGGGCAACGGTCGGAGACGTGACATGCTGATGCGGCGCTCCGAGCCAATCGACAGCTGGCTCCTGATGGCGGCGACGGCCGTCTTCGTGCTCTCGGCAGAGCGCTACTTCCAGGACTCCGGCCTGATCCGGCCGGGACCTCCACCAGACCACCGTAAACAAGAGGCGAATTCACCGGAAACCCACCCCGCGAGCGCAGCGGTGCAGCCCGGCCGCGGGCGTCATGCGAAGAGCCCGTTCGCGATCCCTTGGGCGGGGTGGAAAGATATTTTGTGGCGTACCTACCAGCGCATCGACGAGGATCGCCTACTCGCCACAGCAGGCGGCGTCGTGTTCTTCGGGCTGCTCGCAATCTTCCCGGCTGTCACCGCACTCGTGTCCTCCTACGCTCTGTTCGCCGATCCCTCCACGATCAGCGCCAACCTGCGGTCGTTAGCGACCATGCTGCCGGAGGGTTCATTCCAGATCGTGGAGGAACAGGTCGGACGTGTTGTCTCGCACGGCAATGCAACGCTCGGCGTCACCTTCCTGGTCGGCCTCGTTCTCGCGATCTGGAGCGCCAATGCCGGCGTCAAATCCATCATCGACGCCCTCAACGTCGCCTATGAGGAACGCGAGAAGCGCAGCTTCATCCGGCTGAACCTGGTGTCGCTGGCCTTCACGGTGGGCGGCATCGTGGCGCTGCTGTTGATGGTGGGCGCCGTCGTCGCCTTCCCGCTCGCGCTCAACCATCTCGGCATGGCGCCTGAAAGCAAGCTGATCGTGGCGCTGGCGCGATGGCCGCTGCTGTTCCTCATTCTGCTGGCGGCGCTCGCCATCCTCTACCGCTTCGGGCCCAGCCGCGATGCGCCGCGCTGGGAATGGCTGAGCGTCGGTGCGGTGACGGCCGCCATTCTCTGGATCGCCGGCTCGTCGCTGCTGTCCTGGTATCTCTCGTCCTTCGCCAACTACAACGCGACCTATGGCTCGCTCGGCGCGGCAATCGGCCTGATGATGTGGATGTGGATGTCCGCGATCGTCATCATGTTCGGCGCCGAGTTGAACTCGGAGATCGAGCGGCAGACGCTGCGGGACACGACCACCGGTCGCCCCAAGCCGCTCGGCAGCCGCGAGGCCGTCTCAGCCGACACGGTCGGCGCCAGTGCGCCATCTTGATCGGTCGCGGTCAGGCCGGGAACCGGCCCGACCGCATCTCGACGGTATCAGCGCCTAAAGCGCGATGAGATTGAGATGAATCATCATCGCGCTTCAGGTCGTTGTCTAGGCATGATCTTTCCGGAAAACCGCTTCATCATGCTTTGGTGATCACGGCTTCCAGATATTCGCTGTGCACGATGATCGTGCCGTCATCGGCGTGGTTGAACTCACCGAGCAGCGCCAGCAGATCACGCTTCAGCGCTGCCCGGCCGGTCTCGTCGAGCGCGGCAAACGCCTTCAGCGTCGGCCCGTAAAAGGTCTTGAAGATTTCGAGCCAATGCTCCGGCGAGCGATAACGGAACACGAACATGCGCGGCTCGGCGGCGATCTCGGAGGCCTGGCTTGCGAACATCTCTTCCAGTCGCGCCCGCGTGCCCCACAATGCCGGCGACTTCACGCCGACCGGCGGCGGCAGATGCTTGCCGATGGTCTTGAACAACTGGCCGATGAAGCCCTGCGGCGTCCAGTTGGCGAGGCCGATCTTGCCGCCGGACCTGCAAACCCGCGCGAGTTCGGAGGCCGCCTTGTCCTGATCCGGCGTGAACATCACGCCGAAGGTCGAGAGCACGACGTCATAGCTGGCGTCGGCAAACGGCAGCGCCTCGGCATCCGCCTCGCGGAATTCGATCATCAGGTGTTCCGCCGCCGCGCGCTCACGCCCGCGCTTGAGCAGCGCCGGCACGTAATCGGTGGATGTGACGTCGCACCAGCGCCGCGCCGCGGCCAGCGTCGCATTGCCGTTGCCGGCGGCAACGTCCAGCACCTTGCTGCCGGCGCGTATGTCGAGTGCCTCGCAGAGCTGCTCGCCGACGATCTGCAAGGTGGTGCCGACGACGGCATAGTCGCCCGACGACCAGGCGCCGTGCTGGCGCTGCTTGACGGCGGCAAGATCAGGTTGGGCTGCGGCTGGCTTGATGGCGGCGGAAGTCGACATGGCAATCTCCTGCGGTTGAAAACGCCGGGACGATAGGGCGCATACGGCTCGCTGGCCTTGAGGGCGGCGTTATTTTACGCTGAGAGCGCCTTGATTTCCGCACGGGAGCCGAGGGGGAATTGTGACGTTTCAGTTCGAGGATTTCCTGCTCGACCCCGAGCGCCGCGAATTGCGGCACGCGGACACGCTCGTCGCACTCGAACCACAAGTGTTCGATCTCCTGACCTACCTCGTCCGCAACCGCGAACGCGTCGTGACGCGGGACAATCTGCTCGATGCGATCTGGAACGGCCGCGTCGTCTCGGAATCGACACTGACCAGCCGGATCAACGCGGCGCGCCGCGCGGTCGACGACAATGGCGAGGAGCAGCGGCTGATCCGCACCGTCGCGCGCAAGGGGGTGCGGTTCGTCGGCGCAGTGACCGAGCTCGCCGGCGCCGCCGGACCAGCCGGGACCGAGAAGCCGCCCGCGCCGCAGCTTGCGGGCCTGCCGCTGCCCGATCGCCCCGCGATCGCGGTGCTGCCCTTCACCAACATGAGCGGCGAGGCTGGGCAGGATTATTTCTCCGACGGCATCAGCGAGGACATCATCACCGCGCTGTCGAAGTTGCGCTGGTTCTTCGTCATCGCGCGCAACTCCTCCTTCATCTACAAGGGCCGCACGGTTCATTTGCGGCAAGTCGCGGAGGAACTCGGCGTGCGCTACGTCGTCGAGGGCAGCGTCCGCAAGGATGGCGAGCGCGTCCGCATCACGGCGCAGCTCAACGACGTCGCCACCGGCAGCCATCTCTGGGCCGAACGCTACGACCGCGAGCTCGCCGACGTCTTCGCCGTCCAGGACGAGATCACCGAGGCGATCGTCGCCGCGATCGAGCCGCAGCTCTATGCCGCGGAGAATTTTCGTGCCCAGCGCAAGCCGCCCGACAGCATGGACGCCTGGGACCTCGTCATGCGCGCGCTCTCGCACTATTGGCGGGTGACGCGGCAGGATCACGTGGTCGCCCAGGCCCTGCTCGAGAAGGCCATCGCACTCGACCCCGCCTACGGCAAGGCGCTCGGCCTGCTCGGCACCAGCTATATGTTCACCGCGCATATGGGCTGGATGGACATGGCCGTCGCGATACCCGCCGCCGAGCGGGCAGCGCGCGCCGCGATCCGCGCCGACGACGAGGACGCCTGGGCCCACAACGCGCTCGGCCACGTCCATCTGTTCGCGCGACGGTTCGAGGACTCGCTGGCCGAGTTCGAGACGGCGCTGCGGCTCAATCCGAACTTCGCGCTGGCACAGGGCTATCATGGCCTGGCGCTCGGCTATTGCGGCCGCTGGCGGGATGCCGACGAGGCGGCGCGGCGGGCGATCCGCCTCAGCCCGCGCGACCCCTATGCCCCCGTCTATTTCGGCATCGCCGCCTATGCGCGGTTCCTCGGCGGCGACGACGAAGAGGCCATCCGCCTGGCGCAGGAAGCCTTGCGCCAGCGCAGTGACTTCGTTGGGGCGCACCGCGTCCTGACCGCGGCCGCCGGCATGGCCGGACATCGCGAGATGGCCGCCGCGGCCTTGAAGGAACTGCGCCGGGCCCAGCCGAACGTCTCGCTCGCCTGGATCGCCGAGTTCATGCCGATCAAGCTCGCCGGTGACCGCGAGCGCTACCTCGAAGGCTTTCGCCGGGCTGGCCTCACTTGAAGCCCGAACAGGCCGCTATCCCCTCGAATCAACAATGATGTTAAGCTCATGCGGCTTGGGGAGCATGAGGCGTGACGGGGTCGCACAGCGGCCCGTGTTTTCCCGGGTGAGGCTGTCAGCTCTTGAGGCGTAACGCGCGGCATGATTCGCATTTCGACGATCTTCATCGCCATCTGCATGGTTCTGGTCGCGGCTTCGCTCGGCCTTGTGCTCTACGCGGTCGCCGGCATCAGCGGAACCGAATCCGCGATCGTGGCGCTGACCGCGCTGACCTTCCTGATCCTCTACAATGCGGTGTCGATGCGGCTGCGCGACCGCAGCGACGTCGGCGGCCAGATCGCTGATCTTTCCCGCGGCACCGCCGACCTCGCCCGCCAGGTGGCCGAATTCGGCCGCCGGCTGGCGGCGATGGAGGGGCGCATCGCCTCGTCCAACTCGACCAACTCGGACCGCATCCAGTCGGTGGTCGGCGAGATCAACGAGCTCGGCGGACTGGTCAGGCAGCTCGCTTCGACCGTGTCGGCTCATGAGGACCTGCTGGCTGGTGCCGCGCCTCAGCCTGCGGCAGCGCCGGCGGCGAGACCGGAGGCGGAAGCGCCGATCGACCTGATCGCGCCGTTCGAGGAGCGACAGGCCGCGCCACCGCCGCTTTCCCCCGCGCCTCCGCCTCCCGCGGTGCAGGCGCGGCCGGCCGCACCGGTTCAGCCCCAAAGCGCCGTTCAAACCGCCAACGGACGCAACCAGACCCAATTGCTGGCGACGCTGCGCAACGCGATCGACGAGAACCGCATCGACATCTTCCTCCAGCCGATGGTGACGCTGCCGCAGCGCAAGGTGCGGTTCTACGAGGCCGTGACGCGGGTGCGCGACGAGCGCGACCAGCTGATCGCCGCCGAGGAGTTCATCAGCATCGCCGAGGCCTCGGGGCTGATCGGGCGCATCGACAACATGGTGATGCTGCGCTGCGTGCAGGTGCTGCGGCGCCTGATGGTGCGCAACAAGGATGTCGGCGTGTTCTGCAACGTGGCGGCCTCCACGCTCGGCAATTCCACCACCTTTGCGCAATGCCTCGACTTCCTCGAAGCCAACCGGGCGCTGGCGCCGTCGCTGGTGCTGGAGTTCAAGCAGTCGACCTTCCGCAATCTCGGTCCGGCCGAAACCGAGAACCTTGCCGCGCTCGCCCAGCGCGGCTTCCGCTTCTCGATCGACCATGTCACGGACTTGCGGATCGAGCCGCGCGAGCTCGCCGACCGCGGCGTGCGCTTCATCAAGGTACCGGCCACGCTGCTGCTCGACCCCAGGCAGGCCTCGACCTCCGACATCCATCCGTCCGACCTCTCGGACCTGCTCGGCCGCTTCGGCATCGACCTGATCGCCGAGCGGATCGAGGGCGAGCGCGCCGTGGTCGATCTGCTCGACTATGACGTGCGGTTCGGCCAGGGGTTCCTGTTCGCGCCACCCCGGCCATTGCGGCCGGAGGGGGCATCTGCTACCGGCGGGGCCTCGCCGAACCAGGCGCAGGACACTCAGGGATCCAATGGCTCCGGCACACCAAGCTCAGGCGCGACGTCTTCGGCGCCTCCGCCACAGCGCATCACCGGCAACGCGGCGCTCGCGCGCCGCATCTGATCGGCCGCACGCATCATGACCACGCTGCATTTTGCCGAAAGCCTGCGCGAACTCGTGGGCGGTGTGGACGTCGTGCTCAGCGACATCTGGGGTGTCGTTCACAACGGCCTCGAATCCTTCCCCGAGGCCTGCGAGGCGCTGCACACCTATCGCAGCCGCGGCGGTACGGTGATCCTGATCACCAACGCGCCGCGCCCGGCCGACTCGGTGCAGCGGCAATTGCGCAAGCTTGGTGTCGCCGACGAGACTTATGACGCGATCGTGTCATCGGGCGACCTGACCCGGCTCTATGTCGCCGAGCATCCCGGCCGCAAGATGTTCTGGCTCGGCCCCGAACGCGACAACTCGATCTATCGCGGCCTCGATGCGACGACGGCGCCGCTGGAGGAAGCAGACTACATCGTCTGCACCGGCCTCTATGACGATGAGACCGAGACCGCCGAAGACTATCGCGGCATGATGCTGAAGGCGCGCGAGCGCAAGCTGACGCTGGTCTGCGCCAACCCCGACATCGTGGTGGAGCGCGGCGACCGGCTGATCTATTGCGCCGGCGCGATCGCCGAGCTCTACCGCGAGCTCGGCGGCGAGGTGATCTTCTACGGCAAGCCGCACCGCCCGATCTACGAGCGCGCCATGCGGCTTGCCGGCGAGCGCCAGGGCCACATGATCGACCGGAAGAAGGTTTTGGCGATCGGCGATTCCGTCCGCACTGACCTGACCGGCGCGCGCGAATTCGGCATCGACTGCCTGTTCGTCACCCGCGGCATCCATGCCGAGGAGTTCGAAGGCCTCGACCAGCTCGACCCGGCCTCGGTGATGGAATTGTTCGGCCACCCGCCGAAGGCCTTGATGCGCGAATTGAAATGGTGATGACCGACATCGTCATTCCGGGACGCGCGTAAGCGCGAACCCGGAATCTCGAGATTCTCAGGTGCGCAACTGCGCACCATGGTTCGGTGCTGCGCACCGCCCGCAATGACGGAAGAACGCAGAGAGCCCGGGACGAAGCCCGGGCTCTCCGAATTCACCAAATGGCTTCGATCGCCCTTACGCGCTCGCCATGTCCGGGAAGACCGCCTCGATCTTGGTCTTCAGCGTCGCCGCGTTGAACGGCTTGACGATGTAATTGTTCACGCCGGCCTTCTTGGCCGCGATCACGTTCTCGGTCTTCGATTCCGCCGTGATCATGATGAAGGGCGTGGTGGCGAGATTCGGGTCCGCGCGCACCTCGCGCAGCAGGTCGTAACCCGTCATCGGCTCCATGTTCCAGTCGGAGATCACGAGCCCGTACTTCTTGCCGCGCATCTTGTTCAGTGCCGCCGAACCGTCGCTGGCATCATCGATATTCTCGAAGCCAAGCTGCTTCAGCAGATTCCTGATGATTCGGATCATGGTGCTGTAGTCATCAACCACCAGAACCGACATCGACAAATCAACCGCCATCTCGACTCCCCCAACGCATACCCAGGAATATTACGATCGGAGCTGCCAGGCCGGAGGCCCGTCCAGTTCCACGTTTCAAGGACTAGCACCAAGGCGTTAAACAGCCCGTTAACTGGGGGCGCCCCCGAAGAATTGAAATCGTGTTCAACGGGGCCCTCCTCCCCCGCTTGACTTCATCGGGCGGGTCAAGCCACGGTCCCGGCCGGTCCCGCCGGCTCGAGAATTCCCCTGATGGCCCCGCAATTTACCGTTATTCGCGACACCACGCCGGATTCCGCTATTCCCCGCGGCGCCGTGGTCGCCATGGGCAATTTCGACGGCGTTCATCTCGGCCACCGGGCCGTCATTGCGGCCGCCCTGGAAATGGGCCGGACGCATGGCCGCCCTGCGCTGGCATTGACCTTCGAGCCGCATCCGCGGCGGTTTTTCAGCCCCAATACCCCGCAATTCCGCCTGACGGACGAGCGGGCCAAGCTGCGGCTTCTGGCCGGCACCGGGCTCGCCGGCGCCGTGGTCATGACCTTCGACAAGGCAAGGGCCGGCACCAGCGCGCAAGATTTCATTCACCATGACCTGATCGGACGTCTCGGGGTCAGCGGCATCGCGGTCGGCTACGACTTCCATTTCGGCAAGGGGCGGGTCGGCTCGCCGAGCCTTCTGGTCAATGAGGCGCCCCGGCTCGGCATCGAGGTCGACGTGCAGCCGCATGTCGATATCGACGAGCGGCCGGTGTCCTCCAGCGCGATCCGGATCGCGCTTGCCGAAGGCCTCCTCGACGACGCCACGACCATGCTGGGCGCGCCCTGGTTCGTCACCGGCGAGGTGATCCATGGCGAGAAGCGCGGCCGCGACCTCGGTTACCCCACCGCCAATATCCGCCTGGACGCCAATTGCGGCCTCAAGCACGGCATCTACGCGGTGCGGGTCGGCCGCGGACCTGAACGGCTCGATGGGGTGGCCAGCTTCGGCCGCCGCCCGACCTTTGATAATGGCGCCCCACTCCTCGAAATCTTCCTGTTCGACTTCAAGGGCGACCTCTACGGGCAGGCGCTGGACTGCGCCTTTGTCGGCTTCATCCGCGAGGAGCTGAAATTCGACAGTCTGGAGGCCCTGATCCGCCAGATGGACGACGATTCCGCCCGCGCCCGTACCATGCTGGCCGCCGCCCCGGACGCGTTTCCTCGGCTGGGCGCGATCGACTGAGGCCGAAGCCGGCCTGCCGGACCTTTGCGCTTCCCCCGCTCGGCTGCTATGGAGAGCCCATGTTTGCGCGGCGCATCATAGGGATTAGCGGCCCGGCTTCCGCCTGAGCTTTTGGCTCGGCGCAAGACCGGGATTTTGTCGTTTCACCCCGCGATTCCATGTCGCCATCCGTTCCCGCGCCCTTCCGAGCCAGTCAGCCTCATGTCCGAAAAGCCGCAAAAGTCCCAAAAGACCGAAGCCAACGACTATTCCAAAACCCTATTCCTGCCGCAGACCGAATTCCCGATGCGCGCCGGCCTGCCGCAGCGCGAGCCGGAGATCCTGAAATACTGGAACGACATCGGCCTCTACGACAAGCTGCGCCAGGCGGCCCAGGGGCGCGACAAGTTCGTGCTGCATGACGGCCCGCCCTACGCCAACGGCAACATCCATATCGGGCACGCGCTGAACAAGATCCTCAAGGACGTCGTGACCAAGAGTCAGCAGATGCTCGGCTTCGACTCCAACTACGTGCCTGGCTGGGACTGCCACGGCCTGCCGATCGAATGGAAGATCGAGGAGGAGAATTATCGCAAGAAGGGCAAGCAGAAGCCCGATTTCCGCGACTCCGCCGCGATGGTGGCCTTCCGAAAGGAGTGCCGCGCCTATGCGACCCACTGGATCAACGTGCAGCGCGAGGAATTCAAGCGCCTCGGCATCATCGGCGACTGGGATCATCCCTACCAGACGATGAGCTATCCCGCCGAGGCGCAGATCGCGCGCGAACTGATGAAGTTCGCGGCCAACGGCACGCTGTATCGCGGCTCCAAGCCGGTGATGTGGAGCGTGGTCGAGAAGACCGCGCTCGCCGAAGCTGAAGTCGAGTACGAGGACTACACCTCCGACATGGTGTGGGTGAAATTCCCCGTGACCTCGCCGGCCCACGGCGTGCTGGCCTCTGCCAGCGTCGTGATCTGGACCACCACGCCCTGGACGCTGCCGGGCAACCGCGCCATCTCGTTCTCACCGAAGATCGCCTATGGCCTCTACAAGGTGACGGATGCGCCCGCGGACAATTGGGCCCGGAACGGCGATCTCCTGATCCTGGCCGACGCGCTGGCCGCGGACGTGTTCAAGCAGGCGCGCGTCACGGCTTACGAGAAGGTGCGCGACATTCCCGGCGACACGCTGGACGCCGTCGAATGCGCTCATCCCCTGCGCGGGCTCGGCGGCGGCTACGAGTTCATCGTGCCGCTGCTCGCCGGCGAGCATGTCACCGATGATACCGGTACCGGCTTCGTGCACACCGCGCCGAGCCACGGCCGCGAGGACTTCGACGTCTGGATGGCCAACACCCGCGAACTCGATGCGCGCGGCATCCCGACCGCGATCCCCTACACCGTCGACGAGAACGGCGCCTATACCGCGCAGGCCCCCGGCTTCACCGGCAAGCGCGTGCTCAACGACAAGGGCGAGAAGGGCGACGCCAACGAGGCGGTGATCAAGGCGCTGATCGAGGGCGGCAAGCTGCTCGCGCGTGGCCGCCTCAAGCATCAGTATCCGCATTCGTGGCGCTCGAAGAAGCCGGTGATCTTCCGCAACACGCCGCAATGGTTCATCGCGATGGACAAGGACATCAGCGAGGACGGCCACGCGAAGAAGGGCGACACGCTACGCGCCCGCGCGCTGCACGCGATCTCGGTCACGCAATGGGTGCCGCCGTCGGGCGAGAACCGCATCAACGGCATGATCGCCAACCGTCCGGACTGGGTGATCTCGCGCCAGCGTGCCTGGGGCGTGCCGATCGCCGTGTTCGTGCGCGAAAAGAGCGACGGCTCGGCCGAGATCCTGCAGGACGAGATCGTCAATCAGCGCATCACCGAAGCCTTCATGGAGGAAGGCGCGGACGCCTGGTACATGGATGGCGCCCGCGAGCGCTTCCTCGGCTCGCGCGCGAACGAGGACTGGAAGAAGGTCGACGACATCTGCGACGTCTGGTTCGATTCCGGCTCCACCCACGCGTTCGTGCTCGAGGATCGACAGAACTTCCCACAGCTCGGCAACATCGTCCGCAAGGTCGACGGCGGCAACGACACCGTGATGTATCTCGAAGGCAGCGACCAGCATCGCGGCTGGTTCCATTCCTCGCTGCTGGAAAGCGCCGGCACGCGCGGCCGCGCGCCCTACGACATCGTGCTCACCCACGGCTTCACGCTCGACGAAAACGGCCGCAAGATGTCGAAGTCGCTCGGCAACACCGTCGAGCCGCAGAAGGTCATCAAGGATTCGGGCGCGGACATCCTGCGCCTGTGGGTCTGCGCCACCGACTACGCCGACGACCAGCGCATCGGCCCTGAGATCCTGAAGAACACGATCGAGACCTATCGCAAGCTGCGCAACTCGATCCGCTGGATGCTCGGGACGCTGCATCATTTCAAGGCGAGCGAGAAGGTCGCTTATGCCGAGATGCCCGAGCTCGAGCGGTTGATGCTGCACGAACTGGCCGGCCATGCCGAGACCATTCGCAAGGCCTATGCCGCGTTCGACTACAAGACCGTGGTCGCGAGCCTTTCGGCCTTCATGAACTCCGAGCTGTCGGCGTTCTATTTCGACATCCGCAAGGACACGCTGTATTGCGACCCGCCGTCCTCGCTGGCGCGCAAGGCGGCGCTGACCGCGATCGACATGCTGTGCGATGCTCTCCTCAAATGGCTCGCGCCGATCCTGAGCTTCACGACCGACGAAGCCTGGCGAATGTTCCGCCCCAACGCGGAGCCCTCGGTCCATTTGACCCTGTTCCCTGCGGATATCGAAAAGCTCCGCGACGACAAGCTCGCCGCGAAATGGGAGACGATCCGCAATGTCCGCCGCGTCGTCAC
Source organism: Bradyrhizobium sacchari (assembly GCF_002068095.1). GTDB lineage: Bacteria > Pseudomonadota > Alphaproteobacteria > Rhizobiales > Xanthobacteraceae > Bradyrhizobium > Bradyrhizobium sacchari. The sequence goes on from NZ_LWIG01000007.1 coordinate 474,141, forward strand.
CGGCGCACTCGAGCTCGAACGCGCCGCCAAGAACATCGGCTCGTCGCTCGAAGCCTCGCCGGTGATCTACATCGCCGACCGGAATGTGCTGATGACGCTGTTCGACACCGACCTCGCCGAGGTCTGCATCACCTCGAACTACGAGGTGCGTGAGGGCGAGGCGCCGGCTTCGGCGTTCCGTCTCGATGCGGTGCCCGGCGTAGCCGTCGTGGTCGAGAAGGCGGTCGGCACCAAATGCGCCCGCTCCTGGAAGATTTCGCCGACCGTCGGCGAAGACCCCGAATATCCCGACGTCACCCCGCGCGACGCGCAAGCGCTGCGCGAATGGAAGGCACTGGGAGTTAGCCTTTAACTCACTGTCGTCCCGGCCTGGTGCGCAATTGCGTAGGGGGCCGGGACCCATAACCACGGCAACCAATCGTCGCGAAGGCTGATGACTCCTAGTCATTCCAACAACAACCGCCGCGGAGTATGGGTCCCGGCCTTCGCCGGGACGACGGCGGTGTTTGCGGCAGACATGCCGGCATGACCCCTCTTCGCGCCGGCATCCTCGCGGCCGTGGTTACGGTCATCCTCGACCAGGCCTCAAAGCTCTGGCTCTTGAACGGATTCGACCTCGCCCATCGCGGCGTGGTGAGGGTGACGCCGTTCTTCGACCTGGTGCTGGCCTGGAACATCGGCATCAGCTTCGGCTGGCTCCAGAACGACGGCCAGGCGGCGCAGATCGCGCTGATGGCGGTCAAGGTCATTGCCGTGGTTGCGCTGGCGATCTGGATGGCCCGGTCGCACACCCTGCTGGCCACGATCGCGCTCGGGCTCATTATCGGGGGCGCCATCGGCAACGGCATCGACCGCCTGGCCTATGGCGCGGTGGTCGATTTCGCCCTGTTTCACATCGATATCGGCGGAAATACCTATAATTGGTACGTGTTTAACCTCGCGGACGTGGCCATCGTTGCTGGGGTGGCGGGGCTATTGTATGATTCCTTCCTGGGGGTACCCGCCGCAAAAGCGCCCTGATCCCGGCCGATATGACCGGCAGGTGGAACCTTGCTTTTGCGAGGGTTTAAGCCGCGTGCGAGCGGCAAACTGCCACAATTTGGAACAGGTACAGCGATGCGCAGCTCGAAGACCAGCGGTTCGATGGTTCGAGATCCCCGGTCGGGGTTTTGGCGGGCATTGAAATTATCCGCCGTCGCGCTCGGCATCGGTCTCGTCATGTCGGCAGGTGCGGCCCGCGCCGGTGACGACGGCGACGAAGACGACGACATGACCTTCGAAGAGCGGCTCATCGACAATCTGATGTCCGGCATCGGCGCCAAGAGCATGGAGAAGAAGGGCATCGAGTACCGCGAGCGGTCACCGCTGGTGGTGCCACCCAAGCTCGACCTGCCGCCGCCCGCCGGAACCGAAGCCAAGAACGCGCCGAACTGGCCGAAGGACCCCGACGAGAAGCGCCGCAAGGAAGCGATTGCCGCGCGCAAGAAGGCGGTCAAGGCGACGGAGAACTGGCAGGCCGCCCAGCCGCTGACGCCCGCCGAGATGAAGGCCGGCCAGGTCGCAGCTCCCGAGCGCACGAGCAACGATCCGATCCAGCCGGGCACCAACGCCAACCCCTCGCTCAGCCCCGCCCAGCTCGGCTACACCGGCGGGCTGTGGAACATGATGAAGGGCGTCGGCGGCACCCCCGAAGAGAAGAAATTCACCAGCGAGCCGCCGCGCCAGTCACTGGTCGAGCCGCCGCCGGGATACCAGACGCCGTCGCCGAACTATGCCTATGGCGCGGGCAAGGACACGACGAAAAAGACCTATTTCGACATCATGTCCGGCAAGGACAAGGAGCAATAAGCTCGTTGCCCGGCGCAACATCCTGACAGGCGAACCCGGCGCCGGCGGCTGATGCACGCCGGACGCGGTCTATGAATTGCCAATCAGTAACTTGCCTACGCGTTGAGTTCTCTGCTTCGTGAGGCGAAGCCTCAGCCGCACGGTGTACCATGCCGTGCCTTCCTTCCGAGCCGGACATCCGGGCTCGGCCTGTCATAAGGATCATGATGTCCGTCAAACGATCGGCTGCCCGCCTTCTTGCCGCGCTGCTTTCGACGAGCGTCCTCTCAGCCGGCGCCGTCGCCCAGACCACGGTGACATCGGCCCCGCCCGCCAGCTTCACGCTCGGCAACGGCATGCAGGTCGTGGTCATCCCGGATCACCGCACACCCGTCGTCACCGAGATGATCTGGTACAAGGTCGGCTCGGCCGACGAGACGCCGGGCAAATCCGGGCTCGCGCATTTCCTCGAGCACCTGATGTTCAAGGGCACCTCGAAGCATCCGGTCGGCGAATTCTCCCAGACCGTGCTTCGCGTCGGCGGCAACGAGAACGCCTCGACCTCGGTCGACTACACCAACTACTACCAGCGCGTGCCGAAGGAGCAGCTGCCGACCATGATGGAGTTCGAGGCCGATCGCATGACCGGCCTCATCCTCAAGGACGAGAACGTGCTGCCCGAGCGTGACGTGGTGCTCGAAGAGTACAACATGCGCGTCGCCAACAATCCCGAGGCGCGGCTCAACGAGCAGATCATGGCCGCGCTCTATCTCAATCATCCCTATGGCCGGCCGGTGATCGGCTGGCACCAGGAGATCGAGAAGCTCGACCGCGAGGATGCGCTGGCGTTCTACCGCCGCTTCTATGCGCCGAACAACGCGATCCTGGTCATTGCCGGCGACGTCGAGGCCGCCGACATCCGTCCGCTGGTCGAGCGCAATTTCGGCTCCATCCCGGCACAGCCTGCGATCCCGGCGCGTCGCATCCGCCCGCAGGAGCCGGAGCCGGCCGCTCCGCGCACCGTCACGCTGGCCGACCCGCGCGTCGAGCAGCCGAGCCTGCGCCGCTATTATCTGGCGCCTTCCGCAACCACGGCCGCAGCCGGCGAGAGCGCGGCCCTCGACGTGCTGGCGCAGCTGATGGGCAGCGGCAGCAACTCCTACCTCTACCGCGCGCTCGTCGTCGACAAGCCGCTCGCGGTCTCCGCCAGCGCCAGCTATTCGAGCATCTCGCTCGACCCGACCCAGTTCGCGGTCTCGGCTGCGCCGAAACCCGGCGTCAGCTTCACCGAGGTCGAGCAGGTGATCGACGGCGTCATCGCCGACATCGCGCAGAACCCGATCCGCGCCGAGGATCTGGAGCGCGTGAAGACCCAGCTCATTGCCGAGGCGATCTATGCCCAGGACAACCAGGCCGTGCTGGCGCGCTGGTATGGCGGCGCGCTGACCACGGGCCTGTCGATCGAGGACATCAGGAGCTGGCCCGACCGCATCCGCGCGGTCACCGCCGAACAGGTGCGCGCCGTCGCGCAGAAATGGCTCGAGAAGAAGCGCTCGGTGACCGGCTACCTGATCAAGGACCCTGCAGCCGCCAAGCGCGAGGAGAAGCGTTCGTGACCTATCCCTTCCTTCGACGCGTTGCCTTCTCTGTCGCGACCGGCGCGGCGCTCGTGCTCACCGCTGTCTCTCCTTCACAGGCGGCGGCAAAGATCCAGCGCCTGGTCTCGCCCGGTGGCATCGAGGCCTGGTTCGTGCAGGACGCGACGGTGCCGCTGATCGCCATGGAATATTCCTTTGCCGGCGGCTCGGCCCAGGATCCCAAGGACAAGTCGGGCGTCGCCAATCTGGTCGGCGACCTGCTCGACGAAGGCTCCGGCGATCTCGACTCCAAGACCTTCCACGAGCGGCTCGACCGCCGCGCCATCGAGCTCTCCTTCAGCGCCAGCCGCGACAGCTTCCGCGGCAGCCTGCGCATGCTGCGCGACAACAAGGATGAGGCCTTCGACCTGCTCAGGATGGCGCTGACCTCGCCGCATTTCGACACCGCCGACGTCGAGCGCATCCGCTCGCAGGTGATCTCGGGCCTGCGCCGCGAGACCACCAATCCGTCGTCGCTGGCGAGCCGCAAGTTCCTGGAGGTCGCCTTCGGCGACCATCCCTATGGCCGGCAGAGCAACGGCACGCTGGAGAGCGTGCCGACCATCGGGGTCGCCGACCTCAAGGACTATGTCGGCCGCGTGCTCGCCAGGGACGGGCTGAAAGTCGCTGTGGTCGGCGACGTCGATCCTGAGACCCTCGGCAAGCTGCTCGATCACACCTTTGGCAGCCTGCCCGCCAAGGCCAATCTGACGCCGGTCGCCGACGTCGAGGCGGCCAAGCCGCCGCAGCGCGCCTTCGTGCCGCTCGAGGTGCCGCAGACCGTGATCACCTTCGGCGGCCCCGGCGTGAAGCGCAGCGACCCCAACTTCATGGCGGCCTACGTCGTCAACCACATCCTCGGCGGCGGCGGACTGTCCTCGCGGCTCTATCGCGAGGTTCGCGAGAAGCGGGGCCTGGCCTATTCGGTGTTCGAATCCCTGCTCTGGATGGAGCATTCGGCGGTTTTCATCGGCAATACCGGCACTCGCGCCGACCGCGCCGGCGACACCATCGATGCCATTGAGAAGGAGGTGCGCCGCATCGCTGAGGAGGGCCCGACGCAGAAGGAACTCGACGAGGCCAAGTCGTACCTCAAGGGCTCCCAGATGCTGGCGCTCGACACCTCCTCCAAGCTGGCGCAGGCGCTGCTGCAGTACCAGCAGGACAAGCTGCCGATCGACTACATCGAGAGGCGCAATGCCATCGTCGATGCGGTGACGCTGGATGATGCCAAGGCCGCCGCCAAGCGGCTCTGGGGCCAGGGCCTGCTCACCGTCGTCGTCGGACGCACCCCCCAGGCCGCCGCGCAGCCCGCGGCCATGGCGCCGAAATCGAACTGACGTCTTCTCTATAGGCCTCCTGAATGGCCGGGCTCGCCCCGGCCATTTGCGTTTCGGGAGCAGCGCCATTGCTGAAGGCTGATGTCCGCGGTATGTCCGGGGCATCACGAATGGTGCCATCATGCTGCGGATATCCCGCGATCTCGTCATCGACGAGGACGACATCGAGATCGGCTTCGTCCGCGCTTCCGGCCCGGGCGGGCAAAACGTCAACAAGGTCGCAACCTCCGCGCAGCTCCGCTTCGACACGGGCAAGCTGACCCTGCCCGAGGACGCGGCGATCCGGCTCGCCCGCATCGCTGGCCAGCGCATGACCAAGGACGGCGTCATCGTCATCCACGCCCAGCGCTTCCGGACCCAGGAGCGCAACCGGCAGGATGCCATCGATCGCCTCGTGGAGATCCTCAAAGAGGCCATGGTGCGGCCGACGCCGCGGCGCGCGACGCGGCCGACCTACGCCTCCAAGCAGCGCCGGCTCGACGGCAAGAAGCGCCGCAGCGACGTCAAGGCCGGGCGTGGCGGCCGCTTCGACGACTAATTGGCACGGCAAAAAAACTCCGGCCGCAAGGCGACCGGAGTCTTGCCGGTTTACCCGGCGAGATCAGTAACGCTTGGACGGCGCTGCGCCGCCTGTCGTGGAATCGTCGGCCGTTCCCTTGTGCGCCGCGCTACCTGTGGTGCCGACCGTGCCTCGGGTGCCCTTGGTTGACTTCATGCCGGGCTTCTCACTCGCTGCGCCCGGCTGAGCATCCATGTCCTCATCGCCACTGCCCATCGTGCCGCCTTGCATGGGTTTGCTTTGCACGGTGCCGCCAGGCCTGGCGCCAGACGACGTCCCTTGCGCGAGAACGGGCGTCGCAATGAGGGCCGCGAGAGCGCATGCGATTGCAGAGGTCTTCACCAACTTCATCCATTATCTCCTGGATTTTTCGCGATGAACCGTTCGGCTGCGTTCTGCGCCGTTCGCCTGCACCGGACCGGTTCATCGCATAGACAGTTCGAACGGCGCGGTGTTGATGCAATCCGCGCCGTGTGGTGATCGTTTAGGGTTTTCGCGGCGGTTTCGCGGAATTGTGCTCCGCATATAAGGCAGCGCGGAACATCACGCATCACAAGCCTCTCCGCGCGCAGCGAAACAGCCCGCTACTACCACCGGATGTTTGGTCGCGCCTAGTGTTTGCGCACATTGATTGAGATGGCGGATTCTTGGCGATGCGCGTGGTCCTGCTGGGAGTGTGCACCGCGTTGGTGCTGGTGGTGCCGGTTGCCGATGCGCAAATGCCGTTGTCGGCCGCAAAGCCGCCGGATGGTGCCGCATTGTTCAAGCAGCAATGCGCGGTGTGTCACACCTTGAGCCTGTCTGAGCCGATGCGGCAAGGCCCGCCTCTGGTCAAGGTCGTCGGCCGGCCCGCAGGCAAGGTCGAGGGCTTCCATTATTCGGACGGCCTCGCCAAGGCGAATTTCGCCTGGGATGAGACCCGGCTCGATGCGTGGCTGGCCAATCCGCAAGCCGTCATTCCCGGCGTGATCATGGCGTACCGGCAAGCCAAGCCGGAGACGCGCGCCGCGATCATCGCCTTTCTCAAGGAGCAGAGATCATCGCCTTTCTCAAGGAGCAGAACTGAATGGCAAAGCCGGTGCATTCCATGATCCGCGTGCGCGACGAGGCGCGCTCACTCGACTTCTACAGGCGCGCCTTTGGCCTGAAGGTTGCCGACCATCTGAAGTTTTCCGACTTTGCCCTGATCTATCTGCGTCACCCCTCCTCACCTTTCGAGGTGGAGCTGACGGTCAATTTCGATCGCAAGGAGCCGTACGTGCTCGGCGACGGCTATGGCCATCTCGCCGTGGTGGTCGAGGATCTCGATGCCGAGCATGCCCGCTTCGAGCGCGAGAAGCTCGCGCCGGGGCCGCTGCGCGACTTCAAGCACGACGGCAGGACGCTGGCGCGCTTCTTCTTCGTCAGCGATCCCGACGGCTACAAGATCGAGGTGATCCAGCGGGGCGGACGCTTCGGCTGATCACATCACAAAAACCAAATCACAAAAATGACGGAGGAATGTCATGAGAGAAGTCGATCGTCGAAGCAAGCACAGCCGCCGCGTTTTTCTCAAGGGCGTGGCAACCGCCGTGCCGGTCGTCGCTGTCGCAACCAGCGCCGCCGTCGGCATCGAGGACGCCTGGGCCGATGATGCGAGCGCGCTTTCGCCCGCGACGATGAAGACGCTGCTGAAGGTCGCGCGCGACATCTATCCGCACGATGTGCTCGGCGACAGCTATTACATCACCGCAATCAAACCGTGGGACGGCAAGGCGGCGAAGGATCCCGCCGTCAAATCGCTGATCAGCGACGGCATCAGCCGCCTCGACCAAAACGCGCGCGACCGGCACAAGGTGGCCTATGCCGAAGTGCCCTGGGAAGCCGACCGCGTGGTGCTGCTGAAGGAGATCGAGGCAAGCGACTTCTTCCAGAAGGTGCGCGGCGACCTCGTCGTCTCGCTCTACAACCAGAAAGAGGTCTGGCCGCGGTTCGGCTACGAGGGGTCCTCCGCCGAGCATGGCGGCTACATCAACCGCGGCTTCGCCGACATCGACTGGCTGCCGAAGGCTTAAGTCACCCAACGGTTCAGGAGAACGCATATGGCAAAATTCGATCTGAACGATTCCAGCGTTGTGGTGATCGTCGGTTCCGGTGCCGGCGGCGGCACGCTGGGCAACGAGCTCGCGCAGAAGGGCGTCAAGGTTGTCATCCTGGAAGCAGGTCCGCGCATCGAGAACCATGATTTCATCAACGACGAGTGGGAGAGCTTTTCCCAGCTTGCCTGGACCGACGCGCGTACCACGTCGGGAACGTGGCGCGTCGCCAAGGATTTTTCCGGCCTGCCCGCATGGATCGTTAAGGCGGTCGGCGGCTCCACGACACATTGGGCCGGCGCCTCGCTGCGCTTCGACGAGCACGAGTTCAGGGTGAAGAGCACCTACGGCAACATTCCCGGCGCGAACTTGCTGGACTGGCCGGTCACGCTCGCCGAGATGGAGCCGTGGTACGCCAAGGCCGAGAACAAGATGGGCGTGACCCGCACCAACGGCATTCCCGGACTTCCCGGCAATAATAACTTCAAGGTGCTGGAGGCCGGCGCGAAGAAGCTCGGCTACAAGACCGTGCACACCGGCAACATGGCGATCAACAGCCAGCCGCGCGACGGACGCGGCTCCTGCCAGCAGATCGGCTTCTGCTTCCAGGGCTGCAAATCCGGCGCGAAATGGTCGACGCTCTACACCGAGATCCCCAAGGGCGAGGCGACCGGAAATCTCGAAGTGCGGCCCAGCAGCATGGCCGTCAAGATCGAGCATGATTCCAGCGGCAAGGTGACCGGCGTCGTCTACGCCGACGAGACCGGCGCGATGCAACGCCAGAAGGCGCGCATCGTCGCGGTCGCAGGCAATTCGATCGAGAGCCCACGACTGCTGCTCAACAGCGCCTCGACCATGTTTCCCGACGGTCTCGCCAATTCATCGGGACAAGTCGGCCGCAACTACATGCGCCACATGACCGGCAGCGTCTATGCCGTGTTCGAGAAGTCGGTGCACATGTATCGCGGCACCACCATGGCCGGCATCATCCGTGACGAAGCCGCCAACGACCCGAAGCGCGGCTTCGTCGGCGGCTACGAGATGGAGACGCTGTCGATCGGCCTGCCCTTCATGGCGGCGTTCCTCAATCCCGGCGCCTGGGGCCGTTCGTTCACCTCAGCGCTCGACGGCTATCCCCGGATGGCCGGCATGTGGCTAGTCGGCGAGGACATGCCGCAGGAGACCAACCGCATCACGCTCGATGCGGTCGTGAAGGACAAGTTCGGCCAGCCGGTCGCGAGCGTGCATTTCGACGACCATCCCAACGACGTCGCGATGCGCGCGCATGCCTACAAGCAGGGCGCGGCGGTGTACGACGCCGTCGGCGCCACCGTGACCTATCCGACGCCGCCCTATCCGAGCACGCACAATCTCGGCACCAACCGGATGAGCGAGAAGCCGCGCGACGGCGTGGTCAACAAGTTCGGGCAGAGCCACGACATCAAGAACCTGTTCGTCTCCGACGGCAGCCAGTTCACCAGCGGCGCGGCCTGCAACCCGACACTGACCATCGTCGCGCTGGCGATCCGGCAGGCTGATTACATTGCGGGGGCGATGCAGAAGAAGGAGATTTGAGGCCTGATTTGGCAGACCGTCTCTCTCCGCCCGTCATTGCGAGCGAAGCGAAGCAATCCCAGACTGCCGACGCGGAAAGATTCTGGATTGCTTCGTCGCAAGCGCTCAGCGCAATGGCGAAGTGGAGGGAGTCCCGCAGCCCGATGGACGACGTTGAGAGGGGACGCACATCCAGACCCAAGGTGTCGTCCCGGCGAAGGCCGGGACCCACAACCACCACAGGGCCCAGTTTGGCGAAGATTGGTCGTTCGGCTACCCACAGTCGATAGGTTTCGCGGTATGGGTCCTGGCTTTCACGACGGCGGGGGGGCGGAAGCTATTCGGCCGCGTCGAGAATGGGCGTCACCGTGGCCTTGAACTCCTGCACCGGCGCAATCGCCTTGGAGCGGTAAATCAAACACGAGCAGCGCAAGAGCGAAGCGAAATTGTTGACCTCGCCGTGATGGTCGAGCACCTCGTTGTAGAGCGTGGTCAGGAACTTGCCGACGCTCATGCCCTCCTTGGCCGCGATCTCCTCCAGCGTGTCCCAGAATGCCATCTCCAGCCGGATCGAGGTGCAGTGCCCGCCGATCCGTAAAGACCGGGTCTGGGATTCGTAGTCGCGTTGGGGCTGATGCGCGAAGAGATGGCACATGGCGTCCTCCCGTCCTGTTGCCGTTTTTTCACGATGGTACACCGCGGCCCGGCACCCCACAATCAGAACGCTCACCGGAAGTCGATTCACCCCGGTTGCGCGATTTTCTCGAACGCCCAATGTCTTCAATGTGATAGACACCGCTCTTCCCCAGCCCACCACGTCCCTGTTGCCCAACACATGCTTTTGACGCAACACGGCCTAGAATAGCGCTGTCCGCGAATCCAAATCGAAAGCCTCATGCCCGTCCGCCAACTGCCAGAACAGGTCGTCAACCGCATCGCCGCCGGCGAGGTGGTCGAGCGGCCCGCGAGCGTGGTCAAGGAACTGGTGGAGAACGCCATCGATGCCGGCGCGAGCCGGATCGACGTCTTCACCGACGGCGGCGGACGGCGGCGGATCGGCATCACCGACGACGGCAGCGGGATGACCGCAAGGGACCTGGCGCTAGCGGTCGAGCGTCATGCGACGTCAAAGCTCGACGACGAGGATTTGCTGCAGATCCGCACCCTCGGGTTCCGCGGCGAGGCGCTGCCCTCGATCGGCTCCGTCGCGCGGCTGTCGATCACGACGCGGCACGCCAGCGAGCCGCACGCCTGGGCGCTGTCAGTCGAAGGCGGCGAGAAGTCCGAGATCATGCCGGCGGCGCTGGCGCATGGCACGCGTGTCGAGGTCAATGATCTCTTCTATGCAACGCCGGCGCGGCTCAAATTCCTGAAGACCGACCGCACCGAGGCGGAAGCGATCCGCGAGGTGGTGCGGCGCCTCGCCATGGCGCGGCCTGACGTCGCCTTCACGCTCGCGGGCGAGGAGCGCGCGCCGGTGACCTGGGCTGCCGCGCTGCCCGGCGCCGCCGGCCGCCTGACGCGGCTCGGCGATATCCTCGGCGCTGAATTCCGCAGCCACGCCATCGAGGTCCATGCCGAACGCGAGGGCGTCGTGGTCAGCGGCTATGCGGCGGCGCCCGCGCTGACCAAGGCCAACGCGCTCGGGCAATATCTCTTCGTCAACGGCCGCCCGGTGCGCGACAAGCTGATTCTGGGCGCCGTGCGCGCGGCCTATTCCGACTATCTGCCGCGCGACCGCCATCCGGTGCTGGCGCTGTTCGTCACGCTGGATCCGCGCGAGGTCGATGCCAACGTGCACCCGGCCAAGACCGAAGTGCGCTTCCGCAATGCCGGTCTCGTCCGCGCGCTGATCGTGCACGGATTGAAAGACGCGCTCGCACGCGAGGGCCGGCGCACGGCGGCTAACAGCGGCGAGAGCGCGCTGTCCTCGTTCCGCCCCGCCTTCACGCCACAGCGTCCGGCAAGCTGGGACTGGCGCGCCTCGCCATCCGCTCCGATCGCGCCGATGCCTTCTTTTGACGGCTCGGCCGCGCCTGCCTTCGCCGAGCGTGCGCAGGCCGCATTCGATGTCGGTGCGCCCAGCGCGGACGTGCGGATCGAGACGCAGCCGGTCAGCGATCTCGTCGACCGCCCGCTCGGCGCGGCGCGCACCCAGATCCACGAGACCTACATCGTCTCGCAGACCCGCGACGGCCTCATCATCGTCGACCAGCATGCCGCGCATGAGCGCATCGTCTATGAGCGGCTCAAGGCTTCGCTGGCCGCGAACGGCGTGCAGCGGCAGATCCTGCTGATCCCCGAGATCGTCGAGATGGACGAAGCCACGGTGGAGCGCCTGCTGGAGCGCAGTGAAGAGCTTGCTTCATTTGGGCTTGCCATCGAATCCTTCGGCCCCGGTGCTGTCGCCGTGCGCGAGACGCCGTCGCTGCTCGGCAAGACCAACGCGGGCGGGCTTTTGCGCGATCTCTCCGAGCACATGGCCGAATGGGACGAGGCGCTTCCTCTCGAACGCCGCCTGATGCACGTCGCCGCCACCATGGCCTGCCACGGCTCGGTGCGCGCCGGCCGAAGGCTGCGGCCGGAGGAGATGAACGCCCTGCTCCGCGAGATGGAGGACACTCCGAACTCCGGCCAGTGCAATCACGGCCGGCCAACTTACGTTGAGCTGAAGCTGAGCGACGTAGAGAAGCTGTTCGGGCGGAGGTGACGTTGCCGTAGGGTGGGCGAAGCGAAGTGTGCCCACCCAAGTGTGCCCACCCACCTTTCACAATCATGGAAAGGTGGTGGGCATGGCGCGTCGCGCCTTTGCCTACCCTACGGCAGCGAGACTACGGCTTCCGCAGAAACACGAACTCCGTGTCGTCATATGCTCGCCGCTCCAGCTCCTCAAAACCCTCGGGCATCGTGAACTGCGCGGCTTTGGCTTCTTCCACCACCAGCAGCGCGCCTGGTGTCAGCCAGCCACCGTCGCGCAAGGAGGCGAGCGCCTTTTCCGCAAACCCCTTGCCATAGGGCGGATCGAGGAACACCAGCGAGAACGGCTCGACGGGATGCGCAGGACCGAGGTCGGTCGCATCGCGGCGATAGACCTTTGTGGCGCCGCCGAGGCCGAGCGACTCGACGTTGTTGCGGAGCAGCGCACGCGCCTCGGCGCCATTGTCCACAAACAGCGTGAATTTCGCCCCGCGCGAGGACGCCTCGATGCCGAGCGCGCCGGTGCCGGCGAAGAGATCGAGCACGCGCGCATCCGCAATCGGATCGTCATAGGCGTGCACGAGGATGTTGAACACGGACTCGCGCAGGCGGTCCGCCGTGGGGCGGATGTCGCGCGAGGACGGTGAGGCGAGATTGCGCCCCTTCAACCTGCCGCCGACGACGCGCAAGCCTAGTCCTCCCGCGGCGTCAGGTCGCGCTTGCCGTGATAGCCGCGCTTGGGACGGCGCGGCGGGCCGTAGCCGTTCGCTTCCATCTCGTTGCGCTCGCGCGCCTCTTCGCTGCCGGTGCGCTGCACCAGCACGCGGCGGCCCTTGCGGTCGTTGATGACCGCGCGCTTCGCCGGCTTCTTCGGCGCATCGTCGCCGCGCCCGGCGGACTTCGACGGCACGTCGAACTCGGCACCCGATTTCTCGATCACCTTGTCGCCGAGCTGCTCGCGCAGCACGCGCGACTTGATCTCGTCGACCTGGCCTTCGGGAATCTCGCCGAGCTGGAACGGGCCGTAGGAGACGCGGATCAGCCGGTTCACCTCGAGCCCGAGGTGGGCGCAGACGTTGCGGACCTCGCGGTTTTTGCCTTCGCGGATCGCGAATACCAGCCAGACATTGGCGCCCTGGTCGCGCTCGAGTGTCGCCTCGATCGGACCGTATTTGACGCCCTCGACCTCGATGCCGTTCTTGAGCTCGTCGAGCTGCGCCTGCGTGACGTCGCCATGGGCGCGGACGCGGTAGCGGCGCAGCCAGCCGGTGTCCGGCAGCTCGAGCGTGCGTGCGAGGCCGCCGTCATTGGTGAGCAGCAAGAGGCCCTCGGTGTTGAAATCGAGCCGGCCGACGCTGATCAGGCGCGGCAGGCCTTCGGGCAGGTTGTCGAACACGGTCGGACGACCTTCGGGGTCGTCATGCGTCGTCATCAGCCCGCGCGGCTTGTGATAGAGGAACAGCCGGGTGCGCTCGCGCGGCGGCAACGGCTTGCCGTCGACCAGGACGACGTCGTTCGGGGTGATGTCGAGCGCCGGCGAGTTGATGACGCGGCCGTTGACGGTGACACGGCCCTGCGTGACCATTTCCTCGGCGTCGCGGCGCGAGGCGAGCCCCGCGCGCGCCAGTGCCTTGGCGATGCGCTCGCCGGCCTTCTTCGGCTTCGGCGCGTCCTCGCGGCGCGGCCGGCCCTCGAAATCCCGATCGCGCTCGCGATAGGCGCCGCGGCCGCCGAAGGCGGGACGCTTCTCGAAGATCCTGCTGTCGTCCTCATTGTCGCGGCGTGGACGGTCGCGGAAGCGGCCCTCGCTGCGCGGATGCTCCTGCCAGTCCATCCGGCCTTCCGGCCGCTGGCGCGGACGATCGAATTTGGGGCGGTCACCACGTTCGCTGTCACGGTCACGCGGCCGATCGAATTTCGGCCGCTCGCGGAACGGACGATCGCCCGATGCACGATCATCGCGCGAACGCGAGAAGCGGGGACGGTCCTCGCCGCGGCCGCCCTCGCGACGGTCGTCGCGCTGACGCCAGGGCTTTTCGTCGCCGCGATCGCGGCCGCCGAAATCCTTGTCGAAGCTCTTGCGCGGACGGTCACCGCGCGGACGATCGTCGCGCTTCTGCCACGGCTTTGAGTCGCCGCGTTCGCCACGATCCCGCGGACGGTCGCCAAAGCTGCGCTTGCGATCATCCTTGCCCCCGAAATCGCGGTCGCGGCCGAAATCCTTGCGCGGCCGGTCGGAGTCGCCACGCGAGAACTTGCGGTCCTCGAACCGGCGCTCGGAGCGCTCGCCACGCGGTGCGCGATCGTCACGGTCGAATTTCGGACGGTCGCCACGCGGCTTGAACGGACGGTCGCCGCGCGGCTTGAAGCTGCGCTCACCGCGCTCCTCACCCTCTCGCTTGAAGCGTGGCCGGTCGGAAAAATCGCGGCGCGGGGCATCGCCCTCCTCGCGGCGGCGGAAAGGACGGCTGTCACGGTCGCCACGCGGGCGGCTGTCGCGGTCGCCTTTGCCCTCGAAGCCGCGCTTGGAGAACTTCTTCTCGGGGCCGCGCGGCTTGCCGCTACGGCCGCCTTTGGACGGTCCCTTCGACGGTCCCTTCGATGGTCCCTTGGGGGGGCCTCGCCGGCCGCGGGAATCGTTGTCTTTGTCGCTGTCGCGAGGCATGAATAATCTCACTCAGGGGTGGCGCGAGGGCATTGTGCGCGCTCGTTCCGAGCCGCATGCTCAGGCAAAACCGGTATTCACTCTTGCTGAAGGCGGAGCTACTAGCAGGTTTCTGGCGATGATACGAGGCTTGAAAGCCCCCTCTTTCATGGATTTGGCGCTTCTGACGGCCGAAAATGCCGGAAAAGCGGGCGAAGTTCCGATCGGATGCGTGGTGGTCCGCAATTACGACGTCATCGCCACCGCGGCGAACCGGACGCTGACCGACCATGACCCCACCGCCCATGCCGAGATCGTCGCACTGCGCGAGGCCGCGAACAAGATCGGCAGCGAGCGCCTCGTCGACTGCGACCTCTACGTGACGCTGGAGCCCTGCACCATGTGTGCGGGCGCGATCTCGTTTGCAAGGGTGAGGCGGCTCTATTACGGCGCGGCCGACCCCAAGGGCGGCGCGGTGGAGTCAGGCGTGCGGTTCTTTGCATCGCCAACCTGCCACCACGCGCCGGATGTGTACTCCGGCGTCGGCGAGAGCGAGGCGGCACGGCTGCTCAAGGAGTTCTTCCGGGAGCGGCGGTAGGTCCCTCCCCGTCCTTGCGAGGAGCGAAGCGACGAAGCAATCCAGAGTCTTTCCGCGGAGGCAGCCTGGATTGCTTCGCTGCACTCGCAATGACGGGGGTGGCTCAGGCCAAGAAGAACTCGCGCAGGGCCTTCGCGGTCACATCGGGGTTCTCCTCGGTCAGGAAGTGCCCCGAATCCACCGGCATGCCGTCCACGTTCGTCGCCCATTGCTTCCACGTGTCGAGCGGCGTGGCGGCGGCCTGCGCCACGCCGGCATTGCCCCACAGCGCCAGCATCGGCACGGTGATCTTCTTGCCGGACTCGAAATCGGCCTTGTCGAGGTCGTAGTCGAAATAGGCGCCGGCGCGGTAATCCTCGCACATCGCGTGCACGCGGGCGGGATCGCGGAATGGCGCGATGTAGTGCTCGAGCGCGCGCTTGTCGATCGCGTCCAGCGTCTTCGATTTGGTCTGGCTCGCCATCTTGAAGCGCAGGAAGAACTCGCCATTGCTCGAAATCAGCGTCTCCGGCAGCGGCGCGGGCTGGGCCAGGAAGGTCCAGTGATAGATCTTCAGCGCATAGGCGCGGTTCATCCGCTCCCAGTAATTATAGGTCGGCAGGATATCGAGCACGGCGAGCTTCGACAGCCGGCCTGGATGGTCGAGCGCCAGCCGATACGACACACGGCCGCCGCGATCGTGGCCGGCGAGCGCGAAGTGCACGTGGCCGAGCTGCTCCATGGCTTCCACCATGGCTTTCGCCATCGCGCGCTTGCTGTAGGGCATGTGCAGCGCATCGCTCTCGGGCATGTCGGACCAGCCGTAGCCCGGCAGGTCGGCGATGATCAGCGTGAACTTGTCGGCAAGCTGCGGCGCCACGCGGTGCCACATCACATGGGTCTCGGAGAAGCCGTGCAGCAGCAGCAGTGGCGGCCCCTCGCCGCCGACGCGGGCGAAGATGCGGCCGAAGGAGGTGTTGATCCACTCGGAGGCGAAGCCGGGATAGAGGTCGGCGAGATCGGACATCTTTCTGCATCCTTGTCTGGTCAGTCCCGGAGCGCTCCCAACAAAAATGTCGAAAACAACCCCATGCACAGTAGCGGTATTATCAGCGGGGCCAGTAACCCCAACAGCTGATTGCGCATTTCTGGGATGCCGATGTGGCGGCGCGGTGGCGCAAATGCCGGAATGCGCGGATCGGCGCGTCGCACGCGCCGTCCGGCATGACGAGCTAACCTCTGGCCTTCTCCGCTTCCACCGCCTGCCAGCCGATGTCGCGGCGGCAGAAGCCGTCCGGCCAGTTGATGCGGTCGACGGCCTGGTAGGCGCGCGCCTGCGCCTCCGTCACGGTCTTGCCCAGCGCGCAGACATTGAGCACGCGGCCGCCATTGGCGAGGATCGCACCGTCCTTCTCAATTGTGCCGGCGTGGAAGATCTCGACGGTGTCGACCTTGGCGGCGTCATCGAGCCCCTCGATGCGCGTGCCCTTCTGGTAGTCGCCGGGGTAGCCCTTCGCCGCCATCACCACGGTGAGCGCGGATTCCGGATGCCAGCGCAGATCGAAATGCTTCAGCTCCCCGTCGCAAGCGGCGATGAACGCCGGCACGATGTCCGACATCATGCGCAGCATCAAGACCTGGCACTCGGGATCGCCGAAGCGGACGTTGAACTCGAACAGCTTTGGCCCCTGCGTCGTCAGCATGATGCCGGCATAGAGGATGCCGCGGAACGGCGTGCCGCGCTGCTTCATGCCCGCGACCGTCGGCAGGATGATCCTGGCCATGATCGCGTCATGGACCTGAGGCGTCACCAGCGGCGTCGGCGAATAGGCGCCCATGCCGCCGGTGTTCGGGCCGACGTCGTGGTCGAACACGCGCTTGTGGTCCTGCGCGGATGCCAGCGGGATCGCGGTCTCGCCATCGCACAGCGCGAAGAAGCTGATCTCGCGGCCGGGCAAAAATTCCTCGATCACGACTTCAGCGCCGGCCTCGCCAAAGGCGCCCTCGAACATCATGGCGATGGCGTCCTCGGCCTCGCGCACGGTCTTGGCGACGACGACGCCCTTGCCGGCGGCGAGACCG
Organism: Bradyrhizobium sacchari; assembly: GCF_002068095.1. Lineage (GTDB taxonomy): Bacteria > Pseudomonadota > Alphaproteobacteria > Rhizobiales > Xanthobacteraceae > Bradyrhizobium > Bradyrhizobium sacchari. Next base: position 491,133 of record NZ_LWIG01000007.1, read on the forward strand.
TCGGCCTTGACCACGATCGGCGCGCCCTGGCTCTGGACATAGGCGCGCGCGTCATCGGCGTTGGTGAAGCGCTTGTAGGCGCCGGTCGGAATGCCGAATTCGGTGCACAGCGCCTTGGTGAAGCCCTTGGAGCTTTCGAGTTGGGCAGCGGCTCCGCTCGGGCCAAACGCCTTGATGCCGCTAGCTGCGAGATCGTCGACGATCCCGGCCGCCAGCGGCGTCTCCGGGCCGACCACCACCAGCTCGACCGCGTTCGCCTTGCAGAAGTCGATCACGGCCGCATGGTCGGCGATATCGAGCGCCACGCACTCCGCCTCGCGCGCGATGCCGGCATTGCCGGGCGCGCACCAGAATTTGGTGACCAGAGGCGAGGCTGCGATCTTCCACGCCAGGGCATGTTCGCGGCCGCCGGAACCGAGCAGGAGAATGTGCATCGAAGGCTCGAAAATGAGGGGTTTTGCTGGGGGCGGAGGTCGCACGAATCGGGGTGGGGCTCAAGGGGGGCGAACAATATCCACCAAACTGTACCTCTCCGCGAGGCCCGACACTGTGCCCCTCCGCTCAAAGAGCCAATTCGACCATTTAGGAAATTTACAAGGGCGCCGGCGGCAGTTGTGGGTAGTTCCCGCCGCCGCTTGCGTTCTTTTTTGCCGCCATGCGACCATGGGTAGATCAGGAGATCGATCTCGATGGCCCGTACAAAAACGACAAAAAAGCTCGCTGCCAAAACGACGAAGGCATTTAAGCGAGCGTACGTAAGGCAAACCGACGTTCCCAATGCGTCTCTCGCCGACGCCTTACGCATTCCCAAAGCGATTGACGAAAACTTCGGAGGCCGCCCCACCGCCCCGCTTCAAGTCGCGCTAGCCCTTAAGGTCGATCCGGGTGGTTCACAATTGCGAGTGCTGTCGGGAGCCAGCATGGCGTTCGGACTAATCGAGGGTGGTGCTCAAGCTCAAACGATTTCACTGACCCCACTCGCCAAAAGCATCTTGCGCCCGACATCTGAAGAGCAGGATGCCGCTGCTCGCCGCGAAGCGGTCCTCCGCCCGCGCGTGTTCAAGGAATTTCTTGAAAGGTACGACAATCACGCCTTTCCACGAGCAGACATCGCGCTTAACGTGTTGGAGGAACTAGGTGTGCCTCGCGAGAAGTGCGCTGAAGTGCTGGAAAGGCTGCAGGAGAGTGCAAGGGCTGCCGGCTTTTTACAGCCAGGAAAAGACAAGACGTACGTCTTTCTTGACGTCGCACGACTAACACCCGCCGACCGGGAGCAACCCGAGACGTTCGACGACACTAAAGACCAGGACGATCTCGCAGCGCTCGCTGAGCTACACCAATCACCGTCAGCGCAACCTCATCCGCTTGCCTCTCTTGAGCCTATTGTAGCGCCCAATACCGAAGCGCCGCACAATGCAACGATGGCTGCGGCGGTGGCAGATGATGCGCGAAGGAGAAAGGTGTTCGTTACTCATGGAAAAGACAAGACGTTTGTCGATCCAATCAAGCGTATGCTGGAATATGGCGAACTTGAACCGGTAGTCTCGGTAGAGCGCACCTCTGTCTCCAAGCCAGTGCCAGACAAAGTAATGGATGACATGCGCATATCCGGCGCGGCGATCATTCATGTCGACGCTGAGCGCGTACTTAAGGACGACGACGGCAACGACCATGTCGTCATCAATCCGAACGTTCTGATCGAGATTGGTGCCGCGATGGCGTTCTACGGTCGCCGGTTCGTGCTGCTCGTCCGCGATGGCGTAAAATTGCCCTCAAACCTGCAGGGACTATTCGAGGTTCGGTACAAGGGTGACACATTGGACGCAAACGCCACGATGCAGCTTCTTGAGGCCATGCGCGAGATGAAGACCTTGCCGCTGCCAACAAAAGTTGGGCTGTAAGCAATCAGATCGCCGAAGCAGAATTCTTAGGAATTACGGTGACAGTGCACTAAATCCCCAATCAAAAGAGTCAGTTGGCATAGTTTAGTGCACCGTCACCGGTATCCCCACGAATCGGGGTGGGTCTCAAGTGGGGCGCTCCCGAACTCCCGGCCATTCGATATCCCCGATCATCCCGCGCGGTCGCCGGCGAACGCCTTTTCGCCGTCCGAGCGATCGGGTACACGGAATTTGCATTCCCCACCGCGTGCTGCGACAGCGATCTGATCGGCCTGATGGATGAACCCTGAGAAGCTGCAGCCGGGCGCGCCCGCCCTGGAAAAGGGGCTGGACCTTCTGGAGGCGCTGGCGGGCGCATCGCGCGGCCTCAGCCAGAAGCAGCTTGCCGAGCGGGTCGGCCGCTCCGTCAGCGAGATCTTCCGGATGCTGGTGGCGCTGGAGCGGCGCGGCTATGTCGCGCGGGATCCTGCGACCGGCGAATATACGCTGACGCTGAAACTGTTCCGGATCGCCTCGCAATTCCCGCCGACCGAGCGGCTGCTGAAGGCCGCGCTGCCGGTGATGGAGCAGCTGGCCTCCCGCGTGCAGCTGTCCTGCCACCTGACGGTGCTGCACGGCGAGCAGTTCATGGTAATTGCCCGGATCGAGCCGGAATGGCTGATGGGCTGGTCTGTCAAGGTCGGCGCGGTGTTTCCGCTCACCCAGCAATACGCATCGGCAAAGGTTCTGGCGGCCTTTCAGCTCGAAGGCCGGCGCGAAGAGCTTGCGCAAGTCATCGCCGCCAATGATCGCATCAGCACCAGGAAGGCCATCGACGCGCTCGATCGCATTTCCGCGGAGGGAGGAAACTTCTCCAATGACGATGGCTATACGCGCATCCTCGCCTATAGCTGCCCGATCATTGAGGCCTCCGGCCGCGCCGTGGCCGCGATGACCGTCCCCCTGGTGAGGCAGGATCAAATTCCCGCCACGGAAGCCAGCGCCATCGCCGCCGCGCTGCGCAGCGCGGCGAGGGTCGTCTCCGAGAAGATCGGCGGCGTCGCCTAGAGCACGCCGGGATCAGGCTTGATCGTCGCAACGACCGAGATGCACTCCCTCTCCCGCTTGCGGGAGAGGGTGTCTCCGCAGCGGGACAATCCCCAAGAGGAAAGAACCCTCACCC
>NZ_LWIG01000007.1:494266-498448 GCF_002068095.1 Bradyrhizobium sacchari
AGGCGGAGCAAGCCGGCGAGCAGTCCTCGTGAAATCCATATGCGATGGCCCTGCGGCCCCGCTGCGCATCGTCCGGACGCGCCGACCTCTCCCGCAAGCGGGAGAGGTGAACAACCGACCGCGGCAATCGATTCAACTCAAAGCCATTCCGCGCTAGGCGAGCGTCATCCCGCCATCCACGACCCAGGCCGCGCCGTTCACGTGCGCGGCCTCGTCGGAGGCGAGGAAAGCAACGACGCTTGCGACATCCTGCGGCCGCCCATGGGCGATCGCCGCGCTCCGGCGCAGCGCGATGGCGCTGTCGCGCGCCTGGCCCTCCAATTCCCGGATCATGCGCGACTCGACCGGTCCGGGGAGAACGGCGTTGACCCTGATCCTGGTCCTGGCCACATCGAGCGCCGCCGTCCGTGTCAGTCCGAGCACCGCGTGCTTGGAGGCGACATAGCCGGCGAGCCCTGCGCGCCCGCGGATCGCAGACGTCGATGCGGTGTTGATGATGGCGCCGGTTCCCCGCTGCATCATTCTCGCGATCACGTGCTTGAGGCCGAGAAAAACCCCCTTCACGTTCACCTGCAGCAGCTGGTCGAACGTTTCGTCCGGGTATTCGTGCAGCGGAGCGACGACGCCTTCGATACCCGCGTTGTTGGCGAAGATGCCGATCGGCCCCAGGCGCGTCTCGACCGCCTCGACGAACGCGGCCGTCTCGCGCGCGCTGGAGACATCGGCGCGAATGGCAAGTGCCCTCGCCCCGGCCTTCTCGACCAGTTGCGCAACGGCGCCGGCGGCCGTCTCGTCCCGGTCGACGATCGCGACCGCATCGCTCATCTGCGCCAATCTCAAGGCGATGGCGCGTCCGATATCGCCTCCGCCGCCGGTGACGAGCGCGACCGGCGGCCTGTCACCGCCGCTCACGACTTCAGGAACTCGCAGCCGCCATCCGCCAGTGGCCGCCAGGCCTCGGACGGCGCGATGGTCTTGACCAGCTTGTAGTAGTCCCACGGATATTTGGAATCTGCGGGGGTTTTCACCTCGAACAGATACATGTTGTGCAGCTTGCGGCCGTCGGCGCGCACGCTGCCCTTGCCGAACAAGGGATCGTCGGTCGGGATCCTTTTCATCTCCTCGACGACGGCCTTGCCGTCGCCGGAGGCGCCGAGCGCATCGACCGCCTTGAGATAGTGCAGCGTCGCGGCATAGGCGCCCGCATGCAACGCGGTCGGATAGCGACCGTTGTTGCGCGGCGCGAAGCGCCTGGTCCAGGCGCGCGTGTCGTCATTCAGGTCCCAGTAGAAGGATTCGGTGAACTGCAGCCCCTGCGCGATCTTCAGGCCGAGCGAATGCACGTCGCTGAGATACAATACCGTCGCGACCACGCGCTGGCCCCCCTGCGGAATGCCGAATTCGACCGCCTGCTTGATGGAATTGATGGTGTCGCCGCCGGCATTGATCAGCGCGATGATCTCCGCCTTGGACGACTGGGCCTGCAACAGGAAGGAGGAGAAGTCCTGCGTATTGATCGGCGTGCGCACACCGCCGAGGACCTTGCCGCCGGATTTCTGCACGACAGTCTTGATGTCGCCTTCCATGGCGTGGCCAAAGGCGTAGTCGGCGGTGAGCAGGAACCAGCTCTTGCCGCCGCTCTCGACGACGGCGCGCGCGACACCCGACGAGAGCGCGTAGGTGTCGTAGGTCCAGTGCACGAGATTGGGGGAGCAGGACTTGCCGGTCAGGTCCGACGAGGAGGCGCCGGACACCAGCAGCGTCTTGTTGTTCTGCTGCACGACGTTGCGCACCGCGAGGGCGACGGCCGAATTCGGCGCATCGACGATCACGTCGACGCTCTGCCGATCGATCCACTCGCGCGCGATGTTGGCACCGAGATCGGCCTTGTTCATGTGGTCGCCGCTGATGATCTCGATGGGACGGGTCATCCTGGGAGCCGAAGCCTGGAAATCCTCGACCGCCATTCTCGCCGCCAGCAGCGAGCCGGGACCTGTGACATCGGCATAGAGGCTGGACATGTCGGTCAGCACGCCGATGCGCAGCGGCTTTGCGTCTTGCGCCCGCGCGCCGAGCCCCGTCATGCCCAGCACCAGCCCGCCGGCGCCGGCCAGCACCCGGCGGCGGCTCACCCGAAATCGTCCAGCCATCTCCAGCCCTCCTTCGGCTCTTTGCGCGTTTCTTCCCGTGTTGCCGCCCGCACGTACATTGCGTGCAGGCTGGTCTCGTTTGCTCAGGGTGTGAGCCGCTCGATCAGCCGCCGATCCTCGACCTCGAAACCGCCGCCATAGACGTCCGACACCATGAAATGCGCGCCGAGGATTTCCGGCTCGAGTTCGGCAATCGGATCGTACTCGCTGGCGTGCAGCGTCATCGAGGCGCGGCCCGGCAACGGCTTGGAGTATTTCAACGGCGTGCGGCGATAGGCGATGTCGGCATAGGCCGTGCCGAGCCGCTCGGGGTGCGGCAACCGACGCACATGGATCTCGCCGGCCGGCAGCTCGTCACCATCGACGATGCGCACAATGGGTGCGGACGCATCCGGCGTGAAGGCGAAATCGGCGAGCGGGATGCCACGGCGCCGGACCCAGCCGCTGACCGAGCCGTCCGGATGCTCGTCGAAGGCGTAATGCGCATCCTTCTTGGTGTAGCCGAACACCTCCCGCCCGGCACAGATCCCCATGGGATCGCTGCAATACATGAAGATATGCGTCTCGGTGAACAGCCCCTTGTAGCGCACCGGCACCGAGATCATCAGATCGAACATCTCGCCCGCGTGTACGGCCAGGGAGTGACCGGGCGAACGCATGAAGCGGAAGGCGACACGATCGCTCGCGATCTCGAACGGCGTCTCAGTGAGCAGGGTCGCGACCTTCCCCGGCGCAACGCGGGTCATGATCTCGACGGTCCGCAAGGTGCAGCCCCACTCGACCGGATAGGCCGGCGAATAAGGCGGATTGACCCCGCTGTTCGGCTTGAGCCGGTACTGCCCGAACATGCGTCCGCGCGGATCGTCGGGATCGGTGACCACAGTCATCGGGGCCGCTTCCTCTCTATATTCATATATGATTTATAGATTTCATATATGAAATTAGACGCGAGTCAAGCCGCCGCCTGGAGGCGGTTCCGCGCCGCGCGGAATCGATTGGCGCGACGCGGCGAAAATCCTTAACGTCCGGCTCGACCCCCAAATGCCGAATCGTTTTTGAGATGCCGCCTGCGGAACAACTGCTCAACGCGCCCGAATTCACCGTCTCCGAGCTCTCGCTGTCCCTGAAACGGACGGTCGAGGACGCCTTTGGCCATGTCCGCGTCCGCGGCGAGATTTCCGGCTTTCGCGGGCCCCATTCCTCCGGCCATTGTTATTTCTCGCTCAAGGACGAGAGCGCCAAGATCGAGGCGGTGATCTGGAAGGGCGTGCACGGCCGGATGCGCTTCAAGCCCCAGGAGGGGCTCGAGGTGATCGCCACGGGCAAGCTGACGACCTATCCCGGCTCCTCGAAATACCAGATCGTCATCGAGGCACTGGAGCCGGCCGGCATCGGCGCGCTGATGGCGTTGATGGAGGAGCGCAAGAAGAAGCTCGCCGCCGAGGGCCTGTTCGACGAGGCGCGCAAGCAGCTCCTGCCCTGGCTGCCGGAGGTGATTGGCGTGGTGACCTCGCCGACCGGCGCCGTCATCCGCGACATTCTGCACCGGCTCGAGGATCGTTTCCCCCGCCGCGTGCTGGTGTGGCCGGTCAAGGTGCAGGGCGAAGGCTCGGCCGAGCAGGTCGCGGCCGCGATCCGCGGCTTCAACGCGCTGCCCGAGGGCGGCAAGATTCCGCGTCCCGACGTGCTGATCGTCGCACGCGGCGGCGGCTCGCTGGAGGACCTCTGGTCGTTCAACGAGGAGATCGTGGTGCGGGCGGCGAGCGAGAGCATGATCCCGCTGATCTCGGCGGTCGGCCACGAGACCGACATTACGCTGATCGACTTCGTCGCCGACAAGCGCGCGCCGACGCCGACGGCCGCCGCCGAGATGGCAGTGCCGGTGCGCAGCGAATTGTTCGTCGAGGTCGCCGATCTCGGGCGCCGCACCCGCGCCTATTGGCAACGCGCGCAGGAGAGCCGCCGCAGCGAGCTGCGCGCCGCCGCGCGCGCGCTGCCGGCGGCCGGCGATCTGCTAGCGATCCCGCGGCAG
>NZ_LWIG01000007.1:498545-499102 GCF_002068095.1 Bradyrhizobium sacchari
ATTTCCGCAGGTTTACCGCCGCAAGTTCAAAGCTGACGCTGCGGGTGCTGCACGGCCAGATCTCGCAGGCCGATCATCGGCTCACCGTGTGTGGCGAGCGGCTCGGCCTGTCCGCGCGATCGCTGCTGCGGCAAAGGCGCGACCGCTTTGCCGGACTGGAGGTACGCCTGCGCGCCTCAAAGCTTTCGAATGCGCAGGCGCAGCGCAACGCGATCGCGCGCCAGCGCGAGCGCACGCATCGCCTGGCCGAGCGGGCGAACCGCGCGCTCGTCACGCTGTTGCGGCGGCTGGAGGCGCGCGTCGAAAACAGCGGCAAGCTGCTCTCCGCCTTGTCCTACCGCAGCGTGCTCGCGCGCGGTTTTGCGCTGGTGCGCGATGAATCCGGCCACCCCGTGCATGCGGCGGACGCGATCGGTCCCGGCGCGCGTGTCGAGATCGAGTTTGCGGACGGCCGTGTCGGCGCGACCACGGATGCGGATCGCCCGCCCGCAGCAAAGCGCGCGCCGCCGCAACCGAGGCCGGCCACGCAGGAGACAAAACCGGCCCCGAAGCGCGTG
>NZ_LWIG01000007.1:499149-502377 GCF_002068095.1 Bradyrhizobium sacchari
GGGGGGGGGGCGGTGCGCGCTCTCGGTGTCGTCCTGGCGAAAGCCAGGACCCATACCGCGGAATCTATCGATTGCAGCCGGTATCAGTCCCGAACGACCAATCTTCGCCAAACCACTCCCTGGGGTAATGGGTCCTGGCTTTCGCCAGGACGACGATGGAGTTGGGACGCGCGCTCTCACCGCTGTCATTGCGAGCGCAGTGAAGCAATCCAGAATCCCTCAACGTAAAGACTCTGGATTGCTTCGCTGCGCTCGCAATGACGGTGTGGGTGTAGCCAGCCCTACCTGCAGGACAATCCCGCATCGATCGTGGTCCAGAAGCCGCAATGTTCCGGCGCGAGCTGTCGGGCGCCGGCGTGGGCTTCGTACAGGAAGATCGAGACGGTGAAGACGATCAGGGCGGAGGCAAAGAGCGTGATGCGGTTGCGCATGTGAGATGCGTTTAATCGACATCGTGGTCGAATGATGGCAGGGCCATGTGCTGAAACCGCGGCCGTGCGCGATCCGTAGATTCACGGTCGGCCATTTTCCGTGCAGGGCGGTGGTCGATGCGGGGCTGTCCGCCTGAATTGTTCCACGGGCAGCTCCGCTTTGGTGGGTCCCCTTAGCCCGGATGGAGCGCAGCATGATCCGGGCTACGACGGTGCTCTCACCGCGCCAGCCATTGCGCGACTTCGTTCTGCGAGTCCACGCGCGCCTTGGCGTCCGTGCCGAGATGACCGTGCTCGGGCGCGGCGGCGTCGCTGCTGCCGCTGGCTGCGTGCAGCGGCGTGTTGGCGCGGTCGAAATCGTGATAGGCGCCGGGATAGACCACGATGCGCGCGAGCGCGCTGCGGCCGTGCGCGCCGTCCACCATCTGGCGGCAGGCCGGCGGCGACGACACATCGTCACTGTCGCCAATCAGCACCAGGGTCGGCACCCGCGCGCTCCATCCCAGACCCGCCGAGATCCGGCAGTCCGGATAGAACGCGATCGCGGCGCGGAAATCCGGTCCCTGATCGCGCGCCGTGCTCTGCGGACGCACCGCCCACAGCAGCGCGCTGGCGCCATTGGCCCAGCCGATCAGGCTGACGCGGTCGCGCGCGACCCAGGCCTGCTTCATCAGCCAGGCGCGCGAGGCCGCGATGTCGGCGACACGCTCACGCCGCGCCTTGACGTGGCTCTCCTTGACGCGGCACTGCGGCCCGAGCTCGCGCGAGCCGTAGCTGTCGGGCAGCAGCACGGCGTTGCCGGCCTTGAGCAGGCGCTCGGCCCAGTCGCGATAGCGCGGCAGCACGGGATCGGCATGGCCGCCGAGGCCGCCGCAGCCATGCAGCGCGATCACGGTCGGAAACGGTCCCTCGCCCTCGGGCTTGTAGAGCTGCGCATGCAGCGTCCCCGAGGCGAGCGGAATCTCGACCTGGCGCGGCGCGGGCGCCGACGCCTGCGCGGCCGACATCAGGAGCGCCAGGAACAAGGCGGTTAGCGGAAGGCGCATGGGACTCTGCGTCAATATCCTTCGGCCCAGCACTAACACGGGGAAACGGCGCCAAAACATCACAAACCGGTGGGTTTGACGGGCGGACAAGCCACCCTATCTATGCTACATCCCGTCCGACACATCGTGCCCTTACGGGCCTTCCACGGAGACTTTCGACCGTGCTGAACAAGTTCGGCTCTTCCGGCCATGGCGAAGCGCAGGTGCAATATCTCGACGGCGATTTCCGCGTGATCTCGCCGGGGACCTTCGTGCGCTGCGCCATCACCGACACGCGGATCCCGCTCGACGAATTGAAGTACTGGAGCGTGGATTTGCAGGAAGCCTACGCCACGCCCGGCGCCGTGCTGCAGCGGCATTTTCCCGGCGCGCTGAAGCAGCCGTGATCCCGTAGGGTGGGCAAAGGCGCGCAGCGCCGTGCCCACCACCTCGCCATGATCGCGAGCAGCATGGTGGGCACGCGTTGCTTTGCCCCCTCTGCGATAACGCGCTTGCGGCATCGTTCTGCTATTGCTGCTCCGTGCCATCCGTGCCCACGCAGGTCTTGACAAAGCTCTTCCTGCTCTCGCCGACGACCTTCTGATCGATCGCCTGCTTCAGGCAATCGAGCCGCGCCTGCGCCATGCAGAGCTGCATCTGGTCGCGCTTGTCCTGTCCCTTCAGGCTGGCCGTCGTGGCAAGACAGGTGACGCGCTTGGTCGCGGGAACCGGCACCGTGGTGGGAGCGGCGGACGGCGTCGCCGTCTGCGCGGACACGGGCGCAACAATCAGACATACAAGGCCGGCGGCGACAGCGGCGGGCGGAAATTTCATCGCATTCTCCTGATCGTCCGGAACCGATAGAGGTCTTGCGATGAATGAGGCGTGAATGGCAGGCCGCCTGCGGATTGGCAAAGCGTCGTGGCGCGTGGTGCAACCTATCGCAGGCATGAAAAATAGATGTGTCGAGGTCCCCGCGACGTTCGCGCGCACCTGAGACCTGCGCGCCTCACCGCGACATGATCCTCATCATGCGATGCGCGTTGCATCGAATCGTGTCTGCACTCCGAGGTAAGTCATTTCGCTTTGTGGTTGGAATTTTCGTCGCGGTCCGGCGCGCTTAAGTTGTTTGACGAAGTCTTGCTGAAACAGAGCGCTGCTAAACTGCGTGTTAGGTAATTAGCCCTGTTCTTTTTATCGCACAGACGATCAAGTCAACCAAACGGCCGTCGAGCTTTGGAATTGGCGCAGTCTGTGAACGGGCTCATATCGAAGAGCCACCTGACGGGCTACGATCACCTCGAAATCCGCGGTGGAATATCTGTAAATTCAAAGTCAATCGATGGGGGTGATCATGCCCATCATACTGGACTTGCTCTATCGCGAATATTGCCGCGCCCGTCTCGCTGAAATGCGCAAACAGCTTCTGATCGCCGCTGAACGTTTTGAAGCTCTCGAAGCGGATTTTCGTCGTGCGGATCAGAGCGACGATGAGGGCGCGGCGGTACGCCGCAAGACCGGCCCCGCGCCGAATTGAAGCGGCCAAGGACCGGCAATCTCAAGACCGGCAATCTCTCCCGCGTGACAGTGACCAAGCAATTGGCAACAGTTTGCGAGGCAGCGATGAACACACCCGAATGCTATACCGTCATGGTAACCTGCGTCTCGTGCCTGACCATCATCGGAATGATGTTCGTTGGAGCGTGGTGAGCGCGACTGACCGCTGAACCGCGGTCGCGGACCCACAAGGCAGCGATCAGCGTCTGGAGAAC
>NZ_LWIG01000007.1:502477-531605 GCF_002068095.1 Bradyrhizobium sacchari
ACGCCCTCGCTGCCATGCAGGCGTGCAAGATCCTTTTCCGTCGTCACCAGCGTCAGTTGCTCGCGCTGTGCTTCCGCCGCGAGCGCGGCGAGCTCCTCGCGCGAGAACATGTGATGATCGTCGAAGCGGCGCGTACGCGCGACATCGATGCCGCTGGCCCGCAACGTCCTGAAGAAGCGCTGGGGATCGCCGATGCCGGCGAAGGCGAACGCCCGCTTGCCGAGGAGCTGCGCGAGCGAAGCCGCGTCCGGCTTCAACCGCGCGCGCAGCTCGGGCTTGTTGCGCTTGGCAAGCTCGGCGGCGACATCGTTGGCGGCACGACCATCCCCGATCAGCACCAGCGCGTCGGTACGGGCGAGCTGCGCCCGCAACGGCGCGCGCAGGGGACCGGCGGGAAACACCGCGCCGTTGCCGAGGCCGCGCTCGCTGTCGATCACGATCAGCGAAGCATCCTTCAAAAGACGCGGGTTCTGGAAGCCGTCGTCCATCAGGATCACGGTGGCGCCCCGCGACTTCGCCAGCGCGACGCCATCGAGGCGGTCGCGCGCGACGGCGACAGGAACGTCGCGCGCCATCATCAGCGGCTCGTCGCCGACATCGGCTGCGGTGTGGCGCTCGCGATCGACCATCACCGGGCCCTTCAAGCGCCCNCCGCCATAGCCGCGGCTGAGCACAACGGGCGTCTCGCCGAGCTCGCGCAGCAGTTTCGTCAGCGCCAGCACGGTCGGCGTCTTGCCGGCGCCGCCGACATGATAGTTGCCGACGCAGATCACGGGGATGCCGGCGTCCACGCCTTTACGCAGCATGCGCCGTTCGGTGATCGCGCCGTAGAGCGCACCGAGCGGCCATAGCGCGTGCGATTGAAGGGAGCGTGGCCGGTACCAGAAGGCCGGCTCACGCATTGGCGGCTCCCATCTCGATCCGCAATTGCAGCAGATAGGGCTCAAGGGCGGTCATGGTGCGCTCCAGCGCGCCGCCGAGCTGCTCGACCACATCGCTGCCGGCGCGCTGCATCTTGTCGCGCGTGGCGGGATCGGCCAGCAGCTGGCCGAGCTGCTTGACCAGGAGCTCCTGCGTATCAGCCTGGCGTGCGCCGCCGCTCGCATCGAGCGCCTCGTAGACCTCGGAGAAGTTGAAGACGTGCGGACCGTGGACGATGGCGGCCCCGAGCTTGATCGCCTCGATCGGGTTCTGCCCGCCGTGGCGGATCAGCGATCCACCCATGAACACGATCGGCGAGAGGCGGTAGAACAGGCCGAGCTCGCCCATGGTGTCGGCGACGTAGATGTCGGTCGCGGCCGTCGGCAGCTCCTCGCGCGAGCGCAGGGCAGGCTTGAGACCGGAGCCCGTGACGAGGCCTGAAATCGACGAGCCGCGATCGGGATGCCGCGGCACGATCACGGTCAGGAGCTGCGGGAAGAAGCCGACGAGGCTGCGATGCGCCGCGACCAGCATCTCGTCCTCGCCCGGATGGGTTGAGGCCGCGACGATGATCGGCCGCCCGCGCGTCATCGCCATCAGCCGTTCGAGCTTGGCGGGATCGGCCGGTGGTGCCGGCACATCGAGCTTGAGATTGCCCGTGGTGACGACGTCGCGGCTGCCGAGCGCGGAGAAGCGCTCCGCATCGGTCCTGGACTGCGCGAGGCAGATATCGAACCGCGACAGCAGCGCCGAGATGGTGCCATGCATCCGCCGCCAGCGCGGGAAGGAGCGCGGCGACATCCGCCCGTTGATCAGCACCATCGGCACCCGGCGCGCTGCGCCCGCCAGGATCAGGTTCGGCCACAGATCGGATTCGATGAACAGCGCCAGCGACGGCTTCCAATGGTCGAGGAAGCGCGCGACATAGCGCGGGGAATCATACGGCACGTATTGGTGGATGACGTCGGGCGGAAAGCGCTTTGCGACGACCGCCGCCGAGGTGACCGTGCCCGAGGTCAGCAGGATGCGCAAATTGAGGTCGCGCAGGCGCTCGATCAGGGCCGCGGCGGCCAGCACCTCGCCGACGCTGGCGCCGTGGATCCAGACCAAGGGGCCGTGCGGCCGCACGTCACGGGACAGGCCCCGCCGCTCGCCGACCCGCGCCGGGTCTTCCTTGCCCTGCCTCAAGCGCCGCTTGATCAGCGCAGGGGCGAGCGGCACCAGGCCCGAGGCCAGGCGCCGATACATCCGCAGCGTGATCGGCAGCGCAATGGGCAGCGATTTAGGCATCTTCGGGTCCCGGGCGGCCGAGCTGCGCATAGGCGCGCCGGGTCGCCTCGTTCAGCGTGTCCTCCAGCTCCTGCCGCAGCGATTCCATCGTGGCGGCGTCGGCATCCGCGGGAACGTGGATTTCCTTGATGCCGACCAATGCGCCCCGCCCGAATGGCAAATTGATGGTGGTGCGGTCCCAGTTCTTGAGCCGGATGAAGCGGCTGGTCGCCATCGCGAAAGGCATGATCGGCCGTCCCGATTCCCGTGCCAGCATGATGATGCCGAGCCCGGCCACGCGGGAGCGCTTGGGGACGTCGGCGGTCAGCGCGACATTACAACCGTCCTGGAGCGTCCGCACCATTTCCTTGAAGGCGCCGACCCCGCCCTTGCGGTGGAAGGCCCCGCCATGATCGCCGGAACCTCGGATGGTCCCGATGCCGAGCCGCTCGGCGGCGATCGCATTGAACTCGCCGTCGCGGTGGCGGGAGATCAGGACCCTGGCCTTGTACCAGTCCTTGTTCTTGATGAAGGGGGTGAGGAAGTGCTGGCCGTGCCAGAAGGCGAAGATGGCCGGGATCTGCGGCTCGACGATGTCATAAACGTCCGGCGGATCGAACGTGAATTTGTTGGTCCGCCAGACAAAGCGCAGATATTCGGCCGCCAGGACCCCGACGGCACGCTGAACGAAGCTGCTTCGCAGCGTATTACGAAGCAGTTTTTTCAACGCGCCGGTTCTTGATTGGGGTCGAGCAGCCGGTGGAGATGGACGATGAAATAGCGCATCTGCGCATTGTCGACCGTGCTCTGCGCCTTGGCGCGCCAGGCGGCGTGCGCCGTCGCATAGTTCGGGTAGAGGCCGACGATCTCGACGTCGTCCAGGTTCTTGAAGGTGTTGTGCTCGAGATCGACGAGCTCTCCGCCGATGACGAGGTGAAGCAGTTGTTGCGGGGCACTATCTGGCATGGGTTCTCTTTCTAACGGGCTGCCCGGCAAAGCAGTGATCGACAGGCACGCGAAGGCGCTTCAGGCCAAGGGGCGATTTCGAAAATGCGCGACAATGTTCGCATGACGATCGCGTCCCGCTGCCACCAGCACCCCGTGGGCCACTTCCCGGCGGTTATAGAGGATGGGATCTCCGGAGAGGTTGCTCATCCTACCATCCGCTTCCTGCACGATCAAATCGGCCGCCGCAAGGTCCCAATCATGGCTGTTGCCGCCCGCAAAAGCCGCATCCAGCGCGCCATGGGCGACCCGGCAGAGACGGAGCGCGAGCGAGCCGATTCGCGGGTGCAGCTTGATGTCGCCGAGCGAGGGCTTCAGGCGCTCGACCAGGGGTTTTGGCCCCGCCACGCGCGAGAAGTCGAGCTCGGAGCCGGAGGTCGCCTGCACGGCCGCGCCGTTGAGCGTCGTGCCTTGCCCTCGGACCGCGAAGAAGAACTCGTCGCTAACAGGCGCGAACACCGCAGCGAGAATCGGCGCGGCGTCCTCGACCAGCGCAACGCTGACGCACCATTCGTCATGGCCGTTGAGATAATTGCGCGTGCCGTCGATGGGATCGACCACCCACGTCAGCCGCCGCGACAGCCGCGTGGCATCGTCGACGCTCTCCTCGGAGAGCCAGCCATAGTCCGGCGTGGCCGCGCGCAGGCGCGCCTCGAGCAGATCGTTGACGGCGATGTCGGCTTCCGACACCGGCGAGGATGCGCCCTTGATCCACTTCTTCAGCTCGGTGCGGAACATCGACTGCGCGAGCGCGCCCGCCTCCCGCACCGTGTCTTTCAGCAGCGCCGCATCGCGGGTCAGGATGGTGTCGTCAAGAACAGCCGCCATCGCATTCAACCGAGCGACACGCGGTGAACACCTCTCCCCATCGGGGAGAGGTCGATTTGCGCAGCAAATCGGGTGAGGGGGTTCAGGTCCCACGAGAAAGAGCAGCCCCTCACCCGGATCGCATCTTGCGATGCGATCCGACCTCTCCTTACGGGAGAGGTGAGCCAACTCGTCTCTGCTCGATCAGCGTCCGCCAAGCGTCAAACCCTCGATGCGCACCGTCGGCGCATTGATGCCGTAGCGGAACTCGAGATTGTTCGCCGGCTGCATCGACTTGAAGATCTCGAACAGATGGCCGGCGATCGTCACCTCGCTGACCGGATAGGTGATCTCGCCGTTCTCGATCCAGAAGCCGGAGGCACCGCGGCTGTAATCGCCGGTGACGCCATTGACGCCCGAGCCGATCAGGTCGGTGACGTAGAAGCCCTGTTTGATGTCGGAGATCAGCTCGGCGGGCGTCGGCGTGCCGGCTTCGAGATGCAGATTGTACGGCCCCGGCGAGGGCGAGGACGAGACGCCGCGATGGGCGTGGCCGGTGGTGACCAGCCCAAGCTCGCGCGCGGTCGCGCAGTCGAGCAGCCAAGTGGTGAGCACGCCCTCGTCGACCAGCGCGGTCTTCTTCACAGCCACGCCCTCGGCGTCAAACGTCTGCGAGCGCAGCCCGCGCTTGCGCAGGGGATCGTCGATGATGCGGATGTTCTTCGCGAACAGCTGCTGGCCGAGCTTGTCCTTCAAAAAGCTGGTCTTGCGCGCGATCGAGGCACCGTTGATGGCGCCGACGAGATGGCCGACCAGCGAGCCCGCAACGCGCGGGTCGAACACGACAGGCACCTTGCAGGTCTCGACCTTGCGCGGATTGGCGCGCGCCACGGTACGCTCGCCGGCGGAACGGCCGACGGTTTCCGGCGACAGCAGATCGGCGCCATGCGGCGCGGAGGTGAAATCGTAGTCGCGCTCCATGCTGGTGCCTTCGCCCGTGATGGCGGTGGCCGAGATGCCCTGGCTGGAACGCAGGTAAGAGCCGTGGAAGCCGGTCGAGGTGACGAGCACCATGCCGCCCATGCCGGCGGACGCCGAGGCGCCGCCGGATTTTGTGACGCCCTTCACCGCGAGTGCGGCAGCTTCAGCGGCGAGCGCGCGGCGCTCGAGCTCCGAGGTCGCCGGAATATTCGGATCGAGCAGGTCGAGATCGGGGAAGTCGCGCGCGAGCAGCGCGGGATCGGCGAGGCCGACATATTTGTCGGTCGGAGCGACCTTTGCCATCGCCACCGCGCGTTCGGCGAGCTTGGTCACGGCATCGCCGCTGACGTCGTTGGTCGAGACCACCGCCTGGCGCTGGCCGACCAGCACGCGCAGGCCGACATCATCGCCTTCGGACCGTTCAGATTCCTCGACGCGGCCGTCGCGCACCTCGACCCCTTGCGAGACGCCGCGCACCGCGACCGCATCGGCCGCATCGGCGCCCGCGCGTTTGGCCGCCTCCACCAGCCGCTGCGCGAGATCGGACAGCGCGGACTGATCGAACAGGTCGCGATTGGCCTTGGAAGAATCCTGGGGCGAAAGCGTCGAGCTTGGTGAAGGGTTCACAAACGAAATCCTGTTGGGGCGGGGTCGGGCTCGGAACGGCCGAACCCACCAGATGTGCCCAAATGGTGCGGACTTCAAGCATTTTCAGCCCGTAAAAAGCTCAGATTCGCTTCTCCGGCGCAACGACTCGTCAATCATGCGCGCCAAGGTCTTGTCAATCATGAGCCGTGGTGACGGCGGGTTAACCAGCCTTTTTAAGCGGTTTCGGAAACCGCCGCGCTAAGGTCCTCGCATCGACCGGGAACATAATCCTGGCGGGGAGAACGAAAGCCGTGAGGCGTCAAACAGCAACATGCGGGGTCGCTCCCGCCGGGTCGAGCCGCTCACTGCGGCTCGACCCTCTTTCCCTTCCGGTCCGCTTCGATGCGCATGATCCGCGCGCCGACGGCCACACCAGGCAGATCGAGCTTCATCGCGAGCGTGTCGTGCTGCGCCGTGCCGTCCGCGGCATGCAGATGGCGATCAACGTCCGTGTCAGCGATTTCACCGGTGTCGCGCTACGCGGCAATGACGAGGCGCAGGTGCTCGTCCTCGTCCATCGCGATCCCTCGCTCTCCGTCCCGCTGCTGGTCGGCGCCGAAGCCGACGAGGTCCTCGAGGCCTGGTCGACCTGGAGCGAGATCTTTGCGCTTCCGCAGCTCGACGAAGGGGCGCGCAAGCCCGCGGCCCGCCGTCGCCGCGCCAACGCAATCCGCGCCCGCCGCCCGAAATTCTTGATGCGTCGGCGTACCGGGATCGCGCGCGAGCTGCCGGTTCATCGCGAAGAACGCGAGATCATCGCAAGGAATTGAGCGGGACGTTACGCCGCCCGCATCACGGCGTCCGCGAGCAATCCGGCAAACAGCAGCGCGCCCGCATGCTTGTTCGACTTGAACAGACGCAGGCACAGCTCGGGATCCTCGATCCTCAAGCGCACGATCTGCGAAGCCAGATGCGCGGCGAAGGCGGCAAGGCCCAGCCAGGCCGGCCAGCGCACGTCGCCTGACGCCAGCGCGACGCCGATCAGCACCACCGCGAGCCCGTAGAACAGAACCAGTGCCTGATGCGTGTGCGCACCGAACAGGCGCGCGGTGGACTTGATCCCGATCAGCGCGTCGTCCTCGGCATCCTGATGCGCATAGATCGTGTCATAGCCGATCACCCACGAGATCGCGCCGGCATAGAGCACGAGCGCCGTCACATCGATGCGTCCGAAGGTGACGGCAAAGCCCATCAGCGCGCCCCAGGAGAAGGCGAGCCCGAGCACGATCTGCGGCCACCAGGTGATGCGCTTCATGAAAGGGTAGATCGCGACGATCAAAAGCGAGGCGATGCCGGTCAGGACCGCGAAGCGGTTGAATTGCAGCAGCACCACGAGCCCGATCACGGCCTGCACGACCATAAAGGCCGTCGCCTGTTTGGTGCTGACCTGCCCCGACGGCAGCGGCCGCGAGCGGGTGCGCTCCACCCGGGCATCGAGCTCGCGGTCGGTGATGTCGTTCCAGGTGCACCCCGCCCCGCGCATCACGAAGGCGCCGATGAAGAACAGCACGATGGTGAGAGGCAGGCGGCTGACGTCATGCGCGATGCCGGCGGCAAGCGCCGCCGACCACCAGCATGGCATCAGCAGAAGCCAGGAGCCGATCGGACGATCGAAGCGGGACAATCGCAAGTAAGGCCGCGCCCATTGCGGCGCGAGCGTATCGACCCAGTTGCCGGTGGAATCGGCAACGCGGGCGGATGCGTCGCTCATCGGGTCAGGACGTTGCCGTTGAGCGTGTCGAAGGTGCTGCCACCCTTCTTGCCGGCGTTGGCCTCGGGCGCAGAGCCCGACCCCAGCACCTCGCTCAGCGACGGACCGGCCGGACCCCGCGGCTGGTTCTGCATCTGCTGCGCGACGTTGCAGACCTTGGTCTGCATGGCCTCCGTGTTCTTGTGGCCGTCCTTCATCTGCGCGCCGACCTGCGGCGGGATTCCGCACTTCGAGGCATTGGCCTCGATGTACTTGATCATCTTCGACTCGGCCTGGCTGAAATTGCGGATCAGCTTGCAGGCCTCGTCCGGCGGCGCGTGACGGTCGCTCGCGGCCTTGATCGCCTTGCCGCGCTTCTCGGCCTCCTCGCGCAGGGGCATGAACGCCTTCATGCAGTCCTCACCCGGGGCCTGGGTCGGCGGGGCTGCGCTGAAGGCGCCAGCACCAGCGCCGCCGCCGATCGGCGCGGCGCCGTTCACGGGGAAGGACGACTGCGGGGCCGTACCAACGGAGGCGGTCGGCGCCGAGCCATTCACCGGCGGAAACGCCGAGCTGGGCGCGGCCTGCCCGGGCAGCGGCGCCGGAAAGGCGCTTTGCGCATAGGCACCCGCGGCACCACCCATGGTGATCATGGCGGCAGTGATCGGAACCATCAGATGACGGATCATGAAGGCAGTTTCTCCGGCAGGAGCTTACGGGGTTCGGCGTCTTCCCAATTGAAGCGCAACCAGCGTGTTCACGTTTTTACGATTCCTGCCGGCGCTTAACAACCCGTCGAATAGGGCAAGAGCGCGGCGCGGAGACGCACCAATTCGGTGATATTTACCCCCAAAACTACTGGTTTCGGTTAAGATCGGCCCCAAATCGGACCTTTGAACAATGCCTTCCCACGATTTTCGCGCCCCCCGCCTGTTCGTCGACGCCCCCCTCGCCCAGGACGTCCGGGTCCCGCTCGACCGCGACCAGAGCAACTATCTCGGCAATGTGCTGCGGCTGGCGGCCGGGGCCGAGGTTCTGGCCTTCAACGGACGCGACGGCGAGTGGCAGGCCGCGATCGAGGGCCGCAAGCGGCCGGACGGCCTTGTGATCCTCCAGCAGACCCGCCCCCAGGACGCCCTGACCGACCTCACTTATGTCTTCGCCCCGCTCAAGCATGCCCGGCTCGACTACATGGTCCAGAAGGCCATCGAGATGGGGGCCGCCAGCCTGCAGCCGGTCCTGACCCGGTTCACCCAGGCCTCCCGGGTCAACACCGAGCGGATGCGCGCCAATGTCGTCGAGGCGGCCGAGCAATGCGGCATCCTGAGCATCGCGACGGTCGCCGAGCCGGTGCCGCTGGAGCGCTATCTCAGCCAGCGCGCAGCAGGCCGCCTGCTGATCTTCTGCGACGAGGCGGCGGAGGAGCAAAACCCCATCCAGAGCCTGCGAGGCGCGCAGGAAGCCGGACACGGGATCGACGTGCTGATCGGCCCCGAAGGCGGCTTTGCCGAGGAAGAGCGGGCGCTGCTGTTGCGGCAGCCCAGCATCCTGCGGCTGGCGCTTGGGCCCCGCATCATGCGGGCCGACACCGCCGCCGTCGCCGCGCTGGCGCTGGTGCAGGCGGTGCTGGGGGACTGGGGCGGCAAGACCGCCTGATCCTGCGCATTGCCCGCCCGTTAAGCGATTGATCCTTTGGAGGTCGAAACCGCTGTCGGGCCATGCTAAGGGCTGCGCCAATTCGCCTCCCTTGCCCCTGCCCGGTTCCACCGGGACGATGGACCCCTGAGATGACCGCGACTGCCACCTCAAATGCTGCCGGCTCCGCCGCCTGGGCGGATACGCTGCTCTTGTCGTTCGCGCAGGCCGGCTATGTCAGGGCCGAGCCCGCCATTCTGCAGCCGGCCGAGCCGTTCCTGGACCTGTCCGGCGAGGACATCCGCAAGAGCCTGTACCTGACGAGCGATCTCTCCGGCGAGGAGCTCTGCCTGCGCCCAGACCTGACCATCCCCGTCGCCCGCGACTACCTCGCGTCGAACCGGGCGGGCCAGCCGGCCGGGTTCAGCTATCTCGGTCCGGTGTTCCGCTACCGCAGCGGCCAGGCCAGCGAATTCCTGCAGGCCGGCATCGAATCATTCGGCCGCCAGGACCGCGCCGCGGCCGACGCCGAAATGCTGGCGCTGGCGCTGGAGGCGACGGCCGCCTTCGGCGTCCGCGACGTCGAGATCCGCACCGGCGACGTGGCGCTGTTCAACGCGCTGCTCGACGCGCTCAACCTCTATCCGGTCTGGCGCCGCCGTCTGGTCAAGGATTTCAACCGCAAGATCAGCCTCGAGCAGGACCTGGAGCGCCTCGCCGCCGCGGCCACCGCGACCCGCAGCGAATATGAGGGCGTGCTGGCGGCACTGGCCGGCTCCGACCGCAAGGCGGCGCTCGCCTTCGTCACCGATCTGATGTCGATCGCCGGCACCACCAATGTCGGCGGCCGCACCACGGCCGAGATCGCCGACCGCTTCCTCGAGCAGTCGACGCTGAAGGGCGGCGCGCTGCCGCGCGAAGCGATTGCCGTGCTCAAGCGCTTCCTGTCGGTATCGGGCAATCCCGACGATGCCGTCGCCGAGCTGCGCGCGCTCACGACCGATGCGAAGCTCGATCTCACGGCTGCGATAGACCAGTTCGAGAGCCGGGTCGGCTTCATGGCCGCGCGCGGCATCGACGTGAAGCAGACGCGCTTCTCGACCGCGTTCGGGCGCGGTCTCGACTATTACACCGGCTTCGAATTCGAGCTGCATCATAGCGGCAACGGCGCCGAGCCGCTGGTCGCCGGCGGCCGCTATGACGGGCTGATGACGCAGCTCGGCTCGGCCGAGCCGATCCCCGCCGTTGGCTTCTCGGTGTGGGTGGACGCGCTGAACCGGATCGGCCGCAAGGTGGGAGCTTAAGTCATGAGCGCGCCATTCGTCCTGGCCGTTCCCTCCAAGGGCCGCCTGCAGGAAAACACCGAAGCCTTCTTCGCCCGCGCCGGCCTCAAGCTGTCGAAGGCCGGTGGCGCCCGCGACTATCGCGGCACCATTGCAGGGCTGGACAATGTCGAGGTCGCCTATCTCTCGGCGAGCGAGATCGCATCGCAGCTGTCGCGCGGCTTCGCGCATCTCGGCGTCACCGGCGAGGACCTGGTGCGCGAGAACATCGCCGATGCCGACAAGCGCGTGTCCCTGATCGAAGGCCTCGGCTTCGGCTATGCCGACGTCGTGGTCGCGGTGCCGCAGGCCTGGATCGACGTCCGCACCATGGCCGATCTCGACGACGTCACCACCGGCTTCCGCGAGCAGCATCACATGCGGATGCGGGTGGCGACCAAGTTCGTCAACCTCACCCGCACCTTCTTCCAGAGCCACGGCATCACCGACTACCGCATCGTCGAAAGCGCAGGCGCAACCGAAGGTGCGCCGGCGGCGGGCAGCGCCGAGCTGATCGTCGACATCACCACCACCGGCGCGACGCTCGCCGCCAACGGCCTGCGGGTGCTCGACGACGGTGTGATCCTGCGCAGCCAGGCCAATCTGGTCGCCTCCAGGGAGGCCGACTGGTCGCCGCAGGCACGCGAGACCGCGCGCGTCATCCTCGACCACATCGCCGCAAGGGCCAGGGCCAACAAATACCGCGAGGTCCGCACCCGCTTCCGCCAGTGCGACGCCGCCCTGCTCGGCGAAGCCCACAGCCGGTTCGGCGTCGAGGCTCCGTTCGGCGGACCGACCTCGTCGGGCATGCTGACGCTGCACTGCCCGCCGGGCCAGCTCTATGCACTGGCGAGCTTCCTGCGCGAGCACGGCGCCGAGACCGTCTCGGTGGTCTCGCTCGACTACGTGTTCGACCGGGAGAACCCGCTGTTCGCCAAACTCGAGACGTTCCTGCGGCGGTGAGCCCAAAGCATGTTGAGCAGCTCCGTTCAGCGTAGCGACAGCAAACGGCAGCTACCATATGCTGTTGAAATGACCTTGATCGCCTCTGGAACCTTGATCAATGACGCTGGGCTCTGACGTTTCCGCCCTGACGACCACCGCGGCCAACTCCGCCGCGAAGGGATTGTCGATTGTCGTCCCCGTCTACAACGAGGCGGCGGGCCTCGCGGCCTTGCACCAGCGCATCTGCGAGCTCGCGAAGACCTTGCGGCAGAGCTATCGCCTCGCTTGCGAGGTCGTCTATGTCGACGACGGCAGCGCGGATGCGACGCTGTCGATCGCGCGCGGCCTGCCGGCCGACGCCATCGACGTCCAGGTGGTGTCGCTGTCGCGCAATTTCGGCAAGGAAGCGGCGCTGATGGCCGGCCTCGACCATGCCCGCCTCGGCGCCGTGATGTTCATGGACGGCGACGGCCAGCATCCGCCGGCTCTCGTCGAGCAGCTGGTACGGCACTGGATCGATGACGGCTACGACGTCGTCTATACCGCCAAGGCGCATCGCGACAACGAGCCCTTCCTGCGCCGCCTCGCCGTGCACGGTTTCTACGCGCTGATCAATTGGGGCGCGCGCCAGAAGATTCCCGAGGACGCCGGCGATTTCCGCCTGCTGTCGCCGCGCGCCGTCGCAGCACTCAGGCAACTGCCCGAGCGCAACCGCTTCTTCAAGGGCCTCGCCAGCTGGATCGGCTTCCGCCAGATCCGCGTCGACTACGAGCCGGCGCCGCGCGCCCATGGCGTCACCACCTTCAACGCCGCACGATTGCTCGGTCTGTCGATCGAGGGGCTGACCTCGTTCTCCGTGGCGCCCTTGCGCTTCGCCAGCCTGCTCGGCGTGGTGCTGGCGGGCGGCGCCTTCCTGTTCGGCCTGTCGATCCTCTGGGAGGTCTGGACCACGGGCAAGCAGGTGCCCGGCTATCCCTCGCTCGTGGTCGGCCTGATGACGATCGGCGGTGTGCAGCTCATCATGATCGGCATCGTCGGCGAATATATCGGCAAAATCCTCTCCGAGCTGAAGGCGCGCCCGATCTACTTCGTCGCCGAGCACAGCGAGAAACATTTCGAGGCCAGCAGGGCCAAGGACGTTTCGAGCCAGGACGCTTCAAGTAACGCCGCTTCAAGTGACGACGCTTCAAGCCAGGACGCCCCGAGCAGGACGGCAGCCGAATGAGCACCGCCGCGAGCCCGCGGCGGATCTGGCTCTGCGCTGACGATTACGGCATCAGCCCGGGCGTCAACCGCGCCATCCGCGACCTGATCGAACGCGGTCGTCTCAACGCCACGTCGGTCATGATGGTGGGCCACGCGATCTCGCGCAGCGAAGCCGAGGCGCTTCAGACCTCCGCCAAAGCGAGCCCGCGCTGCGCGATCGGGTTGCACGTCACGCTGTCGGCGCCGTTCCGGCCGCTCACCATGCATTTCCGCCCCCTCGACGGCGACATGTTCATGTCCTTTCCAAAGCTGCTGCTCGCCGGCCTTGCGCGGCGGCTCGACCGTGAATTCTTTCGCGCCGAGGTGAAGGCGCAACTCGCGGCCTTTGCGGACGCCTTCGGACGCGCGCCTGATTTCGTCGACGGCCATCAGCATGTGCAGCTCTTTCCGCAGATCCGCGACGGCTTTGTCGATGCGGTCGCTGAAGCGGCGCCACAGGCCTGGGTGCGCCAGGGCGGCCGCAACCTGCCGCTGGCGCAGCGGCTGGCCTCGCCCAAAGCCATGGTGCTGGACATTCTCAGCGCGCAATTCCGCCGCCGCGCCGCCGGCGCCGGGCTCGGCTTCAACCCGGCCTTCGCCGGCGCCTACGACTTCACGCGTGCCACCGATTTCGGCGAGCTGATGCGGCAGTTTCTGGAAGGCCTGCCCGATGGCGGCCTCGTGATGTGCCATCCCGGCTTCGTCGACGATATCCTTGCCGGCCTCGATCCGATGACCGAGGTCCGCGAACGCGAGCACGCCTATCTTGCGGGCGATGCCTTCGCCCGCCTGCTGGCGGACTGCAACGCGACACTGGGATGAAGCCGGCGAAAAGCGGGCCAAGCAGGCCAAGGGACAGGTAAGGGGCAGCTTGTCGCATACGGAAATTTAATCCGGCCGGCACTGTTGGGGCCACATTGGAACCCTACATCTCCAGCGCGCTTGGTTTTGCGCGAAGGAGACAGATCATGACGCCGCAGGAACGCCAGCTCGTCGACGACCTTTTCGACCGGCTTTCAAAGCTGGAAAATGCACCTCGCGATCCCGACGCAATCGCCGCGATCTCCGACGGCCTGCGCAAGGCCCCCGGCGCAGTTTATGCGCTGGTGCAGACCACGTTGGTGCAGGACGAAGCGCTGAAGCGCGCCAATGCGCGCATCCAGGAGCTGGAAGCGGCCCATGCGCCCGAGCCGGCGCAGTCCGGCGGCTTCCTCGATACCATGCGTGACACGCTGTTCGGTGGCAGCCCGTCGCGGGGTTCGGTTCCGAACGTGCCGCCGCGTGAGCAGCGGCCGGTCTGGAACAGCGGCCAGGCGATGCAGCAGTCCCAGCCGGGCTATGGCGCGCCACCTCCCTATGGACAGGCGTATGGCCAAGGTCCGGCTCAAGGCTATGGCGCTCCGCCGGTCGGCGGTGGCGGCGGCTCGTTCCTCGGCACGGCGGCGGCGGCCGCGGCCGGCGTCGTGGGCGGCTCGCTGCTGCTCTCGAGCATCCGTGGCATGATGGGCGGAGGTCACCAGCAGGCTTTTGGCGACACCACGATCATCGAGGAGCGCGGTGGCGGTGGAAGCCCTTGGGGCGGCAGCGATCAGTCCGGCGGCTCGCTCGCGCGCGACGCCGGCCTCAATGACATCGGATCGAACCGCGACTCCCGTCAGGGCTTGTTCGACCAGGCCTCGAACGACCGTGACAACAACGACCAGAACTACGACGACGATCACGACGACAACATGGACATGGCCGACGACAGCGACTTCGGCAATGACGACGGCGGCAGCGACTACGCGTGACTTTTCCCCCTCTCCCCGTTCTTACGGGGAGAGGGTCGGGGTGAGGGGCTCTCTCCGCAATTGAGCGAGAGTTGGACTCGCGGAGACTCCCTCACCGGCATTGCATCTCCGATGCAATGCGGCCTCTCCCCGCAAGCGGGGAGAGGCGAAGCAAGAACCTCACATCACCACGACCTTGGTGCCGACATTGACGCGGCCGTAGAGGTCGATGACGTCCTCGTTGCGCATGCGGATGCAGCCGGAGGAAACGTTGGTGCCTATGGTCCAGGGCTCGTTGGAGCCGTGGATGCGGTAGAGCGTGGAGCCGAGATACATCGCACGGGCGCCCAGCGGATTTTCCGGGCCGCCTTCCATGTGCCGGGGCAGGTCGGGCCGGCGCGCGATCATTTCCGCCGGCGGGGTCCAGTCGGGCCATTCGCGCTTGGCGGTGATCGACTTCACGCCGGACCAGGTGAAGCCGGGACGCCCGACGCCGATGCCGTAGCGCATCGCCTTGCCGTTGCCCTCGACGAGATAGAGGAATTTGTTCGGCGTATCGACCACGATCGTGCCGGCACTTTCCTTGCCGCTATAGTCAACAACCTGTTTCTCGAATTTCGGATCGAACGGGCGCTGCCGCGGGTCGACCGCCTCCTGCTGGAGAGACGCACCCTGCATCTGCGGCTCGCCCATCGGCGGCAGACGGCGCTGGTCGTAATAGCCCGGCTGCTGCTGATACACCGGCTGCTCCGGCGCGTAGGCCGGACCGCGGCCCGGACCGTCGCCGAACAGGAACTCGATGAAGCCGCCGCCCATGTTCGCATTGGAGGCGACGCGCACCGGCGCCGGCGGCACGCGCGGCTGATAGAGCACCGCGGGCGGATCGTTCGGCACGGTGTTGTCGAAAGCGCCGGCGCCGCTGGTGCCGGCGATGAAGGTGCACGCGCTGCCGAGCAGCGCGACAGACATTTTCTTGAACATCGACGTACTCTGTACTGTTTCGTCTAGATCACACGCGTCATGCAGGGCTGGTGGCTGATCCGCGCCCGCGACGTGGTCAATAAAAAGCAAAAGCCGTTTTGTTTGGTAAACGTATCGGGCGTTTCGATTCACCACGTCGCGAGCGGGCCTGCAATTTGGCGATCAGCGTTTATTTTCGATGAACGCCGCGCGGCATGGTTAATCGCTCCTTTGCGCGCCGTCGCGCGCGACGGCGCATGACAGTTCCGGCTGTGAACTTCGTGTTAAATCGCTTCTGCCTACAAAGACGCGTGAGTGAGGTGGGGGGAGTATCCTGATGGCTGTTCACCGCAAACGTTTTCGTGTCGAGGATATCGCCGGTGGCGAGATGCCCATTCTAGACGTAACTGAAGAGGCAACTCCGATGCACAGCGAGATCATGGCCGAGCTGCGCGCGATCCGCGCCCAGATGGCGAAGGGCATCACGGCGGCCCCGCTGTCCGGCAGCGCCGCGATGGCGGCGATCGACGCGTCAACCGCGCATGAGCTGTCCGAAGCGCGCACCATGCTCGAGACCTACCGGGCGCAGATCGAGCAGTGCGAGAAGCTCAAGGTCGAGCTCGACCTCATCCACGACGCCATCGACCGCACCAAGCGCGAAATCGCGACCCTGCACGGCAAGAGCTTCGACGGCGGCGAGATGGCCAAGGTCAATGGCGAGCTCGGCGCGGTGGTCGGCGGCACCGAACAGGCGACCCAGCAGATCCTCGAAGCGGCCGAGTCGATCGACCAGGCCGCCAGCGCGATGTCCAAGGTGGACTCGGCCGACCAGCAGAAGCGGCTCGCCGACGACATCCAGGAACGCGTCATCTCGATTTTCGAAGCCTGCAACTTCCAGGACCTGACCGGCCAGCGCATCAGCAAGGTCATGACCACGATGAAGTTCATCGAGCAGCACATCAACGCGATGATGGACATCTGGGGCGGCGTCGATGCGATCAAAGCCCATGTGCCGGCGCCGGTCGACATGCGCAGCGACGACGAGAAGCTCCTCAACGGCCCCAAACTCGCCGGAGACGTCGGCCACGCCTCGCAGGACGACATCGACGCGCTGTTCGACTGAGCGGACGCGCGATACGGACAAAGCAAAACGCCGGCGAGAAGCCGGCGTTTTTGTTTGCCGTCATTGCGAGCGAAGCGAAGCAATCCAGACTATCACCCTGGAAAGACTCTGGATTGCTTCGCTACGCTCGCAATGACGAGTGGTTAGGCCAGCCCCCCTGTCACGCCCGCGGCGCGCAGCGGACGTAGACCATGTTGCCGTAGCGGGTGGCGGCGTCCTTGTCGATGAAGCGGGTGATGAGGACCCGGCCGTCGAACGAGACGATCTCGCGGTCCTGCTCTCCGGGGGTGGGACCCGCGGGGCCGATATAGTTCTTGCCGCTGGGCGAGCCCTTCAGCCGCAGCTCCTGCGGCGTCGCCTGGTCGGCCAGATGCATGATCACGCCGCCAGAGGAGCCGGCGGTGATCACGTAGGGATTCTTGCACTGGGCCCGCGCTGCGGCCTCGGTGCGGGCGCGGTCGGCCGGGTTCTGGAACGAGGCGAGGCCCCAGCGGCCGACGATCTCGTCGGCGCGGATGGTCGCCGGCATTTCCGGACCGGTGCCGGGCTCCGCCTCGGGCGGCGGGGACGAGGAGGAGAAGGACGGCAGGCTCATGCCGCCGCCACAGGCGCCAAGCAGCAGCGCCAGGCAAGAGGCAGCCGCCAGGTTGGCGACCGTGCGCGCGTGAGCTGAACTGATCATGGCATTCCCCCGAACAAGACCATGGCCGCACCCCTCCCGCAGCCAAGCGCAAAACCGCTGCCGGAGCAATGACGTCCTTTGACACGCCGACGCCCCGAACAAGTTTCCAATGCCACCATCCTATATCCGCCTCACCAATCGCTTAACCACCTTTGCTTGACAGGATCGCGGCCAAGCCATATTTCCGGGCGCACTATTAGCACTCGGAAAGCCCGATTGCTAAGCGCGCCGTTCGATCCTCGGGACGAGGGGAGAACGGAAGCGCCGCCCCACCCACTTCCGCTACTTCCGAAGCGAGCCTCCAAAGGGAAACGTCATGGCTAAATCCAAATTTCGTCCGCTGCATGACCGTGTCGTGGTCAAACGTATCGACGCCGAGGAAAAGACCAAGGGCGGCATTATCATTCCGGACACCGCCAAGGAAAAGCCGTCCCAGGGCGAGGTTGTCGCCGTCGGCCCCGGCGGCCGCGACGAGACCGGCAAGCTGATCCCGATCGACCTCAAGGTCGGCGACCGCGTGCTGTTCGGCAAGTGGTCGGGCACCGAGGTCAAGATCGACAATGAAGAGCTCCTGATCATGAAGGAGTCGGACATCATGGGCGTTCTGGCCTAAGGCCATCCGCCTGAACGGCCGCTGAATGCGCGACTGTCATGCCCGGGCCTGACCCGGGCATCCATCCTTCCTCACAAGATGATGGATTGCCGGGTCAAGCCCGGCAATGACGAAGGGAGCGCCGCACAGCACCAGACAAGACACATCACAAAACACAAGGGATTGCAGAAATGGCTGCCAAAGACGTCAAGTTTTCCGGAGAGGCGCGCGATCGCATGCTGCGCGGCGTCGACATTCTCGCCAACGCCGTCAAGGTGACGCTCGGCCCGAAGGGCCGCAACGTCGTCATCGAGAAGTCGTTCGGCGCGCCCCGCATCACCAAGGACGGCGTCACCGTCGCCAAGGAGATCGAGCTCGAGGACAAGTTCGAGAACATGGGCGCCCAGATGGTGCGTGAGGTCGCCTCCAAGACCAACGACCTCGCCGGCGACGGCACCACCACCGCGACCGTGCTGGCCCAGGCCATCGTGCGCGAAGGCGCCAAGGCGGTTGCCGCCGGCATGAACCCGATGGACCTCAAGCGCGGCATCGACACCGCGGTTGCCGCGGTCATCAAGGACATCGAGAAGCGCGCGAAGCCCGTTGCCGCCTCCTCCGAAGTCGCCCAGGTCGGCACCATCTCGGCCAACGGCGATGCCGCCATCGGCAAGATGATCGCCCAGGCGATGCAGAAGGTCGGCAACGAGGGCGTCATCACGGTCGAGGAGAACAAGTCGCTCGACACCGAGGTCGACATCGTCGAGGGCATGAAGTTCGACCGCGGCTATCTCAGCCCCTACTTCGTGACCAACGCCGAGAAGATGACCGCCGAGCTCGAGGACGCCTACATCCTCCTGCACGAGAAGAAGCTCTCGGGCCTGCAGGCCATGCTGCCGGTGCTCGAAGCCGTGGTGCAGTCGGGCAAGCCGCTCGTCATCATCGCCGAGGACGTCGAGGGTGAGGCGCTGGCCACCCTGGTCGTCAACCGCCTGCGCGGCGGCCTCAAGGTTGCCGCCGTGAAGGCGCCGGGCTTCGGTGACCGCCGCAAGGCCATGCTCGAGGACATCGCGATCCTCACCGGCGGCCAGCTGATCTCCGAGGAGCTCGGCATCAAGCTCGAGAACGTCACGGTGAAGATGCTCGGCCGCGCCAAGAAGGTGGTGATCGACAAGGAGAACACCACGATCGTGAACGGCGCCGGCAAGAAGCCTGACATCGAGGCCCGCGTCGGCCAGATCAAGGCGCAGATCGAGGAGACCACCTCGGACTACGACCGCGAGAAGCTGCAGGAACGCCTTGCCAAGCTCGCCGGCGGCGTCGCGGTGATCCGCGTCGGCGGCGCCACCGAGATCGAGGTCAAGGAGAAGAAGGACCGTGTCGAGGACGCGCTGAACGCCACCCGCGCCGCGGTGCAGGAAGGCATCGTCCCCGGCGGCGGCGTCGCGCTGCTCCGCGCCAAGAAGGCGGTCGGCCGTCTCACCAACGCCAATGACGACGTCCAGGCCGGCATCAACATCGTGCTGAAGGCGCTGGAAGCCCCGATCCGGCAGATCTCCGAGAACGCCGGCGTGGAAGGCTCGATCGTGGTCGGCAAGATCCTGGAGAACAAGTCCGAGACCTTCGGCTTCGACGCCCAGAACGAGGACTATGTCGACATGGTCGAGAAGGGCATCATCGACCCCGCCAAGGTGGTGCGCACCGCGCTGCAGGACGCCTCCTCCGTGGCCGGCCTCCTGGTGACCACCGAAGCCATGGTCGCCGAGCTGCCGAAGAAGGAAGCGCCGCCCGCGATGCCCGCCGGTGGCGGCATGGGCGGCTTCTGAGCCGTCCGTTCCGTTACAGCGACAACGAAGGCCGCCTCCGGGCGGCCTTCTTTTTTGCCGACGCTGCCCCCAAGCTTTCCGATTCAACCGGCGGCCAAAACCCACTACGGTGGCGCCGATTCTGATTGTTTGGCCATGATCCTCTCGGAAAACCGTCTCACTTTTCCAGATCATGCCCGTTGCCCGAGGATTTTCGTCGATGCGCCCGCTCCTGGTTTGTTCGACTGCCCTTCTGGCGGCTCTGCTCACCGCCTCGCCCGAAGTCGCCTCCGCCCAGATGAAATTGTCGCCCAAGGCCACGGCGCCCGGCGGAACCGAGACGCGCTATTTCACCTCGATCGACGGGCTGATGGACGGCAATGCCGACGTGATCCTGAAGGAGACGCGGCAGGGTAAGACGGTGACGGCGGCCGTGCTCGACGTCTGTTACCCCATTGCGAAGAATTCCGAGCGCAAGGACCGCTTCGTCGTCAATCTCCAGGTCGCCGGCCAGACGCTGACCGGTACGACGCAGAGCATCGGTGAGAAGGCGCCGGTCGTGGTGAAGCTGCTGCGCAAGCAGGCCGGCGACACGTTCGAATTCCGCGGCCAGATCAGCATTGGGCAGGCGGTGACGGAGGTCACCTCGTCCGACAATTCCGATCTCAGCGAGAAGGAGTTTCAGGACAACCAGACCTCCGATGACGGCATCACGCCGCAGCCGAAGGATTTCACCGACGTCTCGCCGGAGGCGATCGCGGTGAAGGTCAAGCTCGATGCGGCGACCGAGTTCCTGAAGAGCCTGAAGGGCCAGGCGGTCGAGGTGACGCTGGCGAGCCTCAATGTCGGCTGCGACGCGCTGCGCGCCGGCGAGCAGACCATCAACATGTCGGTCGACCCGGAGCGCGCAGCCGCGCTGCTGGCAAAATTCAAGGCGATGCCGGGCGTCACCGCGGCAGGCTGGACCGCCGGTATGACCGAGATGGACCGCACCATCCGCTTCGCCGCCGCCGACTGGCGCGACGGCGACAAGATCAATCGCGACAAGCTCGCGGCCACGATTGCGGGCGTGCTGAGCAAGACGCTGGCGGCCAAGCCGGTGTCGCAAGGCTTCAACCCGGCGACCGGCAAGCTCAAGCTGGTGTTCAAGCGGCCGAACCAGGATCATCCGGCGCTCGAGCTCACCGACACGATCGAGGTCGCAGGGCTCGTCTCGCCCGACAAGCCCGGCACCACTGACAAGCTGATGCTCTGGATCGGCAGCCCCGCGACCACGACCGCCGACGAGAGCAGCGGCGCCAAGCTCAACCTCTCCGACGAAGCCTCAGCCGACGAGGAAGGCGATCAGCCCGACGACAACGGCTCGGTCGAGGCGCTCGTCAAGGAGCTGAAGGGCCAGCGCTGGGACGCCGACAAATCGGTGTGGAAGTGACGCGCTGAACCATCGTGCCCCGGACGCAGCGCGGACGCGCTGCAGAGCCGCGGCCCAGAAGCCACAAGCAAAGGCCGGATCGATAGGCTGGGTCCCGGCTCTGCGGCGCAGCGCTTGCGCGCTACGCCTTGTGTGGGAAGCGCGAGACCTAATTCCCGTTGACGCGAAAGCGCAGAGGCTTGAGGCCGAGCAGCGTCAGCACGTCGCCCTGGCGTTTCCAGGTCTCGACGCTGCCGAGCGCCGCAACGAGTTCATCGTCGGCCTGGGCCTTGGCCGGCGGGCAGGACCGGTCCTGGATCTGGCCGGGGACGAAGATCACGGTGTTGCCGGCGACCGAGAACTGGCCCTTGCCGCCCTTGCACCAGAGCTCGAGCACGACCTCGCCATTGTCGCCGATCTCGATGTTCGGAATTCGCTTCGAGCCTGCTTGCGGCAACGCCTCCAGCGTCATCTCGGTGCCGAACGGAAAACCGTCCTCGGCGCGCGCGAGCGTGGACATCGCCAGCATTGCAACCGCAGCGCACACCATCTGCCTGAGCGAAACCATGAAACCTCTCGAAACGACCTGATTTGCCGCACTTTCTATAAGACGGCGGCGTCATTGAGAAGGTTCGCCTGCGGCCGATGTGAAAATCCCCGCAGGAGGCGGAGCCCCGCGGGGATTTTCGTCGAAGCATGGCTGCTACTTCAGGACCATTGCCGTGAACGGCCAGACATAGGCCTGCAACGTCACGAGCACACCGACGAGACAGGCCAGCACGATCGAGTGCCAGAACACGAAGCGCAGGATCGTGCCCTCGTGGCCGTACCAGTTGGTGGCGGTGGAGGCGACCACGATCGACTGCGCGTCGATCATCTTGCCCATCACGCCGCCGGAGGAATTGGCCGCGCCCATCAGGATCGGCGACAGGCCGAGCTGTTCGGAGGTGATCTTCTGCAGGTTTCCGAACAGCACGTTGGAGGCGGTGTCCGATCCCGTCAGCGCCACGCCGAGCCAGCCGAGCAGCGTGCCGAAGAAAGGATAGAGCACGCCGGTCGCGGCGAAGGCGAGACCGAGCGTCGCGTCGACGCCGGAGAGCCGCGTCAGCGTGCCGATCGCGAGCATCGCCGAGATCGTGATCAGCGAGATCGCGCACAGGCGGATGGTGCGGCCGTATTCGGCCACCAGCTTGCCGGGACCAACGCCCATCAGGAAGCCCGAGATGATCGCGGCGATCAGCATGCCCGTGCCGGTAAAGGACAGGTAGGTGAAGGCGAACACCGCGCTCTCCTTGGTCGGCCCGGGCGCGACCGGCGGCATCTTGTTGATCATCTGATGCAGCTCGGGAACCGGATAGTTCCAAACGAAGATCGAGTTCGCCCAGCCCTTGAAGGCGCCGTTGCCCCAGACCAGCATCACGATGCACACCATGATCCACGGCAGCAGCGCGCTGAACAGCTCGCTCTGGGTAAGCGGCGTCTTGTCGAGCGGCTTGGCCGCCGCCATCGTCGCGGCCGATTCATCGTGGCCGCGCAGCGCCGGCGACAGCCAGAGCTGCCTCGGCTGCCACACCTTCAGGAACAGGATCAGCGCGCCCATCGAGATCAGCGACGCACCGATGTCGACGATCCACGGATTGATGAAGTTCGAGATCACGAATTGCGGGATCGCGAACGACACGCCGGTGACGAGGATCGCCGGCCAGACGTCCTTCATGCCCTTCCAGCCCGCGAACGCCCACACCACCCAGAACGGGACGATCAGCGAGAAGAACGGCAATTGCCGGCCGACCATCGCGCCGAGGATGTAGGGATCGAGCCCGGTGACCGAGGCAAGGCCCTGGATCGGCGTGCCCAGCGCGCCATAGGCGACCGGCGCGGTGTTGGCGATCAGGGACAGGCCCGACGCCGCGAGCGGCGAAAAGCCGAGGCCGATCAGCACTGCGCCGGTGATCGCAACCGGCGTACCGAAGCCCGAAGCGCCCTCGAAGAACGCGCCGAACGAGAACGCGATCAGCAGCAATTGCAGCCGCCGGTCCTCGGTGACGCCGCCGACCGCGCGTTTCAGGAGTTCGAAGCGTCCGGTCGCCACCGTCACCTGGTAGAGAAAGATGACGTTGAGGACGATCCAGCCGATCGGGAAGAAGCCGGTCACGACGCCGAGGATCGAGGCGCGGATCGACATGTTCGCCGGCATGGTGAAGACGAAGATCGTGATCAGGTTGGTCACGATCACGGCGATGACAGCCGCGATATGCGCCTGGACGCGCCCGCTCGCGATCAGGACCAGCAGCGTGACGACGGGGATCGCCGCCGCGATCGTCGACAGCACCGGACTGTGCAGCGGATCATAAATTTGATTCCACATGGTCTTCCTCCCCCACGCATGTTTGCGGCAGACGGCCCGCGTGGAGAGCCGATCCTGCTTTTCGCTGAAAGCGATAACCCCCGAGTTGGACGCGAATTCCTCGCGAATGCGGCGGTTCCCCTCCGCTCACAAGCTCGCGAAATCCCGAAGCACCCCGCCCCGCGCCGTCGAGCCCCATGCTAGGGTTGCAAGCTGCGACAAGCCAACGCAAATTGCACAGCTTGCGACTTTAGTCTAAGCGGGCCCATTTTCGTCATTGCCTCAGGTCCTTGGCTCCGGGCATTTGTGCACATCCCTCGAGGAGACAGAGCTCTGTGAACAACATCCGCGCCACGCTCGCGATCGTCTGGCGAATCGCCGTGCCCTATTTCCGATCCGAGGACAAATGGGCCGGCTGCGGCCTTCTCGGCGCCGTCATTGCCATGGAGCTGGCGCTGGTCGCGATCGACGTGCTGGTGAACCAATGGCAGAACAGGTTCTACAGCGCTCTGCAGGCGAGCGACTGGGACGCGTTCGTCACGCAGATCTGGATCTTCGTCGGCCTCGCCTCCACCTATATCGCGCTGGCGGTCTACAAGCTGTACCTGAACCAGTGGCTCCAGATCCGCTGGCGGCAATGGCTGACCCGGCACTATCTCGGCGAATGGCTCGAGAACGCGACGCACTACCGTATGCAGCTCAAGGGCGACGCGGCCGACAACCCGGACCAGCGCATCACCGAAGACGTCAAGAACTTCGTCGAGCAGACCTTGACGATCGGGCTCGGCCTGCTCTCCTCGATCGTGACGCTGTTCTCCTTCGTGATCATCCTCTGGGGCCTGTCCAACGCTGCGCCGCTGCACCTGTTCGGCACCGACCTCATGATCCCCGGCTATCTGTGCTGGGGCGCGCTGATTTACGCGATCTTCGGCACTGCGCTGACGCACTGGATCGGCAGCCCGCTGGTGAACCTCAATTTCGAACAGCAGCGCTACGAGGCCGACTTCCGCTTCAACCTCGTCCGCGTCCGCGAGAACTCCGAGCAGATCGCGCTGCTCAAGGGCGAAGGCGCCGAACGCGGCCGGCTGCTGGACCGCTTCGGCTTCGTGATCGGCAACTGGTACGCGATCATGAGCCGGACCAAGCGGCTCACCGCGTTCACGGCGAGCTATCAGCAGGCCGCCGTGATCTTTCCCTATGTGCTGGTGGCACCTGCCTTCTTCGCCAAGAAGATCCAGCTCGGCGACATGATGCAGACCGCATCCGCCTTCTCCAGCGTACAGGGCGCGTTGTCGTTCTTCGTCACGGCTTATCGGTCACTGGCGGAATGGCGCGCAATCGTCGCGCGCCTCGACGGCTTCGAGATGTCGGTCGCTTCCTCCGCAAACTTGCCGGCGCATGAGCCTGCGATCGCCCTTGCGGCTACGGGCAGCAGCCGCACCATCGCCCTCGAGCAGCTATGCGTGAACCTGCCCAACGGCGCGCCGCTGGTCGCCGCCGATGCCTTTGCCATCCAGCCTTCGGAGCGCGTGCTGGTGACCGGGCCGTCCGGCTCCGGCAAGTCGACGCTGTTCCGGGCTATCGCGGGGATCTGGCCGTTCGGCACCGGTACCATCCTCGTTCCCGAAAAGGCCCGGCTGATGATGCTGCCGCAGCGCCCCTATTTCCCCGTCGGTGCGCTGCGCGACGCCGTGGTCTATCCGGCAAAGCCCGATACATTCGAGGCCGCCCGCGTCAGGGACACACTGATCGCGGTCGGGCTGACGAACCTCGCCGGACGGCTCGACGAGGATGGTCACTGGAACCGGATGCTGTCGCTTGGCGAGCAGCAGCGGCTGGGCCTCGCCCGCGCGCTGCTGCACGCGCCCGACTATCTCTTCCTGGACGAGGCCACCGCCTCGCTGGACGAGCCGTCCGAGGCGCGGCTGTACCGGTTGCTGGCGGAAAAGCTGCCGCACGCCACCATCGTCTCGATCGGGCACCGCTCGACGCTCGACGTCTTCCACACCCGCAAGGTGGCGATGAGGCAGGACGGCGAGATCCACGTCCTGGGCAACGACGGCGCGCCGGCCGAGAAGGAGACGAGTACGGCCGGTTGAGAAGCGAGGGGCTCCCTCGCGGGCGGTCGCGTCGAAAGAACCGGATGGGCGGCTCCCTTGCGATCTTGGGGACGTCCCCAACTCGGCCTCGTCATTGCGAGGAGCCCTTGCGACGAAGCAATCCAGACCACCTCGGCAGACAGATTCTGGATTGCTTCGCTGCGCTCGCAATGACGGAGTGTGAGGCAGCGGCGCGGCTCTCACGGCTCGCAGTTCGAGCCCCAGTCGCAGCTTTGTAATCTCTTGACGATCCCCCGCCGCAAAGGCCGTCCCTGGCTCACCCAGGCCCCAAAGCAAAAGGGCGGCAGGTTGCCCCGCCGCCCTCGAAGTCGTCTCGGGAAGAAACTTACTTCAGGTTGCTCATCGCCGTCAGGTCGAACGAGAGCTTGGCGATACCGGTGGCACCGCACCAGTTGGAGCCGACGCCCGACGGGTTGATGCTGCTGTAGCTGCTGCTGAAGCGGGCGGTGAAGTCGCTGGTGAAGGCGTTGCAATTGGCCTTCGACAGGTTCGTGTCGGAGTAGCGCAGATCCAGCGTGAACACCTTGTAGGTAAAGCCGACGCCGATATTCCAGGTGTTGTAATCGGCGTAGTGGATGCCATTCGGGAAGAACGGACCGACATAGCCAGGACCGGCCGCCAGTGGGCTCGTGCCGTAGAACGCGTCGGTGGTGCCGAACCACTGCCGGCCGAACTCACCCGAGGCATACATGCCGACCCCGCTCGCGCCAAAGATCGTGCTCGGCGCGGTCCACTTGGCAGTGACCGAGGTGTAGTTGCCCCAGGCGCCGGAGTTCAGGAAGCTCGGCGTGTAATACTCGGTGACGCCGAACGCCCAGTTGTCATTCACCGTGTAATTGAACTTGCCGTAGACTTCGAAGAAGCTGACGTCCTTCTTCAGCACGTTGCCGTTGGCAATGAAGATCGTGTTGGTATCGACCGGGCACACGCCGCCGCCGGGGATGCCGCCGGTCAAGCTCGTGCCGTCGGCGCAGCTTCCACCCGGATACAGGTAGCCCCAGACACCGATGTCGAACGCGAAAGCGCCGAAGGTCGGACGGATACCGCCGTAGATATCGACTTCGGCCGCAGCCCGGTTCGGGAACGAGATGCTCTCGGCCGACACACCGACGTAAAGCTGGAGGTCCTTGGTGACGTTGTAGCGCGGTTCGAAATAGGCTGCGACGGACGGCTTGTGGTTGGACTGGGTCACACCACGGAACACGTAATCGCTCATGATGGCGGCGCCGAAGGCGACATCCCAAGGATCGAAAGCAACCACCGGCGGGGCCTTCTTGGCTTTCACTGCCATGTCTGCCGCGAAAGCCGAACCCGTCGTCACCATTGCCAGCGCCGTTGCCAACAAAGCCACTTTTTTCATTTCGATCCCCATCACCAGTTTACCCAGTCGGATCCCGGAAGCCCCCCGGGCGCGCACGACCTATCTGCAAAATTGCGTTACTGCGACAATCTGGAGCGGGGGACGCGAACCGTGAAGCAAAAAGCGCGGGCATCTGCCGACTTTTTAGGCGATTTGAGCCTTCAGCGAAATGTTGTCAGCCCTGTGTGGCTTCTAGATCACATTATTTGCATTCCAAAGTGCACAAGCAGACCGGGGAAGTACGGAAGTCTCCGGCCGCGTGGTGCCAGGGCCACGAATCAACCCCGCGCAGGGAGCGGATTGCTTCCGACTCTCATCCGGCGATGCAAAAAGGCCGCAGCGTCACCGCCACGGCCATTCTGCTTGCAAATCTTCCAAGAGATCGGGAAGGGTACCCTCGGCCTAGCCCTGCCCCTCGGCCGGCGTCGGCTCCGCAGAAGACGAAGGCATCGCCCAGCTCGTCTCGGCGACAGGCTCGGAAGCCGGAGCTGGGGCCGGCGCTGAGGGCTTCGGCGCGGGCGCTGCCTTCGCCTTCTTCGGTGCCGCTTTCTTTGCAGTCTTCTTGGCGGCTTTCTTCGGCGCTGCCTTCTTGGCCGCGGCCTTCTTTGCTGTCTTCTTGGCAGCCTTCTTCGGGGCGGCCTTCTTCGCAGATTTCTTGGCAGACTTCTTCGCGGCCTTCTTGGCGGCCTTCTTCGTCGCCTTCTTCGCCGCTACAGCCTTCTTGGCCTTTTTGGCCTTCTTGCTTTTCTTCTTCTTCGCTTTCGCCATCGTGGTCCTCCTGTTGCCGCCGAACAATGGTCGATCGGGCGCCTTCAGTCGTCACCTCGGGAGGAAAGCTCAGGCCTTGAAAGCTCAAACTTGCGCGTTCAATGCCGGCCGCGACCCGCCCGTAGCCCAATCGAGAAGCTCAATCGTGTGTACGACCGGAACTGACGTGCCACTGGCAATCTGCACCATGCAGCCGATATTGCCCGCGGCAATCATGTCCGGCTTGAGGCTCGCGATGTTGGCGACCTTGCGATCGCGCAACCGGCCCGCAAGCTCGGGCTGGAGAATGTTGTAGGTCCCCGCCGAGCCGCAACACAAATGGCTCTCGGGGACATCTTTCACCACGAATCCATTCTTGGAAAGCAATTCTTTCGGAAGGCCCGTGATTTTCTGTCCGTGCTGCAACGAACATGCGGAGTGATAAGCGACGACGATGTCGTCCTGCCGCGTGCTCGGTGCAAGATCGAGACCGGCGACGTACTCGATGACGTCCTTGGCGAGCGCGGACACCTTCGCCGCATCAGCCGCGAACGCAGCGTCCTCGCGCAGCAGATAGCCATAGTCCTTGATGACCGTGCCGCAGCCGGAGGTCGTCACCAGGATGGCGTCGAGCCCCTCGCCGGCCGCCTCCGCGCTCCACGCCGCGACGTTGGCACGCGCGCGCGCCAACGCGTCGCGGTCGTTGCCGAGGTGATGGGTCAGCGCCCCGCAGCACTGCTCGTCCCGAACCAGCACAACTTCGATGCCGTGGCGGGTCAGCAGGCTGATGGCGGCCTGGTTGATGCGCGGCGCCAGCACCTGCTGGGCACAGCCCTGGAGCAGCGCGACCCGGCCGCGCTTCTTGCCGAGGGCTGCGAACACGCTGCCTGGAAGCGGCCCCGGTGGCGGCAGCCGCTGAGGGGCCAGCGCCAGCATTGCCTTGATGCGCTGGACCAGGCCGGGCGTGGCCGAGGGCCGCGGCGTCGGCAGGAACACGGCGAGCGGACGAGCCAGCCGCGCCAGCACCATGCTGATGCGGAAGCGCTGCGGGTCCGGCAGGACGAAGGCCAGCACCTGGCGCAGAAGGCGCTCGGCCAGCGGTCGTTGATAGCGCTGCTCGATCCTGACCCGGGCCTGGTCGACGAGGTGCATGTAGTTCACCCCGGAGGGGCAGGTCGTCATGCAGGCCAGGCACGACAAGCAGCGATCGACATGCTTGACCACCTCGGCCGTCGGGGTCTCGTCCTTCTCCAGCATCTCCTTGATCAGATAGATGCGGCCGCGCGGGCTATCGAGCTCGTCGCCGAGCAGCACATAGGTCGGACAGGTTGCAGTGCAGAAGCCACAATGGACGCAAGCGCGCAGGATCTTGTCGGCTTCCGCGATATCGGGATTGGCGAGCTGCGCGAGTGAGAATTCGGTCTTCATTCAGCAAGCGCCCCGGCTCAAGCGTCCCCGGTTGAGAATGGTCTTCGGATCGAAACTGGCGCGCACCCGCTCGCTCAGGGCGGCGATGCCCGGCGCCTGCGGATGGAACACGTCGACCTCGCGCCTGACATCCTCGGCCGCCCGGATCAGCGTGGCGTGCCCCCCAACCGCATTCGCGCATGCGCGCACGACGGGGGCATGCGCGTCGGCCTTCGGCGGCAACGCGGCCCAGATCAATCCGCCGCCCCAATCATAGATCACGTCGCCCCCGGTCTCGCGCGCCAATTGCGTGCCGAGCGCCGCACCCGATGCCGGCGGG
>NZ_LWIG01000007.1:531611-672263 GCF_002068095.1 Bradyrhizobium sacchari
AGACCGGCCAGGCCCCCAGCGCCCCGCCGGCCGCGAACGGCAGCACGTCGCGCAGCGTCGCCCACAGCGCGCACGATGGGGCATCCTCGATCAGCGTCGCGGTTCCGAACGGCGCCAGCAATTCGCGCAGCGAGCCGGCGCGGTGGGCGGCCGACGCCGTGATGCCCTCAAGCCGCAGCAAGGTCATCGCCTCGCCCTGGCCTGCAATGTCGCCGAGCCCGTCGGTCTTGGCCCTGAACGCCGATTTCGGCAGGTGCGCGGCGCCGGAGACGTCGAAGGGCGAGCCGAGCGCGGCGGTCATCGCCTTGTTGGCGGCGGCATCATCTAACCCGCGCAGCAACAGCGTCCGCTCGGCCTCGGGCTTGGGCATCACCTTGAGCGTGACCTCGGTCATCACCGACAGCGTGCCCCAAGAGCCCGCGAGCAGCTTGCAAAGGTCGTAGCCGGTGACGTTCTTCACCACCTTGCCGCCGGTCTTGAAGCTGTCCCCGAAACCGGAGACGGCATGCGCGCCGAGCAGATGGTCGCGCGCCCCGCCGGCCCGGATCCGCCGCGGGCCGGCGAGCCCGGCCGCGATCATGCCGGCGATGGTGCCCGATACCGCCGTGCCGAGCAGCGGCGCGGTGTTGACAGGCTCGAAGGCGAATTGCTGGTTCTTGGCATCGATCAGGGAGAGCACGTCGGCGAGCGGCGCCCCGGCCTGGAGCGTCACGATCAGTTCGTTGGGCTCGTAGGAGGTCACGGCGTTCAGCGCGGAGATGTCGAGCACGGCGTTGGTCGCCATGGCATGGCCAATGCTGCGCTTGCTGCCATGGCCGATGATCTCGAGCGGCTGCTCATTGGCAATCGCCGCGCGCACCACCTCTTCGACGTCTTTGGCGTCTCTGACCCTGAGCGTATCCACGGGAAAAGCCGGTAGCGAAATTCGCTACCAAAATCAAATGCGGCGTGGCGCCGGGCACCCATTGCCGGCGCGCTCGGGACCTCCATCGGCCTCCCAACGCTTCGGTCATCACCGAAGCGTTCACGACATCGACACTTCGATGAACGGCGAACCAACCGGACCGGCGCTCGCTACAAGCTCAGACCGATCGCGATCGAGACTGAAGTCCAGCAGCGAGGAGGATGACCATGAATCACTACGCTACGCAGAAATCCCTCAGCGACGCCGTCGACGGCGGCGGTCTGCTCGTCGTCGCGCAATGGGAGGCAAAGCCCGGCGAGGCCGACAAGGTCGCCGGGATCCTCGACCGCTTCCTGC
This sequence comes from Bradyrhizobium sacchari, assembly GCF_002068095.1. Classification (GTDB taxonomy): domain Bacteria; phylum Pseudomonadota; class Alphaproteobacteria; order Rhizobiales; family Xanthobacteraceae; genus Bradyrhizobium; species Bradyrhizobium sacchari. The sequence continues at coordinate 532,873 of NZ_LWIG01000007.1, forward strand.
CGGACGCGCAGCGCGAGGACGGCGTCAAATTGTTCCTGATCTCGCGCGGCAAGGACAATCCGGCCCAGTTTCTGTTCTACGAATTGTTCCGCGACGAGGCCGCTTTCAAGGCGCATCAGGAGAGCGCGCATTTCAAGACATGGATCGCCGGCGAAGCCCTGCCGCTGCTGGCCAAGCGCGAGCGGGCGCAATACGGGTTGCTGTGAGGTCGCGGGAAAGGGCTCGCACCGCGAGCCCTTTCGCGAGCGCCTAGAACCGCGGGATGTCCGGGAACGGCAGCTTCCCCGCGTGGACATGCATGCGGCCGAGCTCGGCGCAGCGGTGCAGGGTCGGAAATACTTTTCCGGGATTGAGCAGGCCCTGCGCGTCGAAAGCGCATTTCAGGCGCTGCTGCTGGTTGAGATCGATCTCGGTGAACATGTCGCCCATGAGGTCGCGCTTCTCGATGCCGACGCCGTGCTCGCCGGTGAGCACGCCGCCGAACTCGACGCAGGCGCGCAGGATGTCGGCGCCGAACGCCTCGGCGCGCTCGATCTCGCCCGGCTTGTTGGCATCGTAGAGGATCAGCGGGTGCAGATTGCCGTCGCCGGCGTGGAACACGTTGGCGCAGCCGAGCTGGTATTTTTCCGAGAGCTCGCGGATGCGCGCGAGCGCCTTCGGCAGCGCGCCGCGGGGGATCGTGCCGTCCATGCAGAGATAGTCGGGCGAGATGCGGCCGACGGCCGGAAACGCCGCCTTACGGCCGGCCCAGAACAGATTCCGCTCGGCTTCCGAGGTCGAGATCTGGCAGGTGGTCGAGCCACAGGCATTGGCGATGGTCTCGACGCGCGTGATCAGCTCGTCGACCTCGATCTTGGGCCCGTCGAGCTCGATGATCAGCAGCGCCTCGACATCGAGCGGATAGCCGGCATGGACGAAGGCCTCCGCGGCGTGGATCGCGGGCTTGTCCATCATCTCCATGCCGCCGGGGATGATGCCGGCGCCGATGATGCGCGCCACGCATTCGCCGGCTGCCTCGACTTGTGCAAAGCCGACCATCAGCGCGCGGGCCGTCTCCGGCTTTTGCAGGATCCGCACCGTGATCTCGGTGATGACGCCGAGCAGGCCTTCCGAGCCGGTGATGACGCCCATCAGATCGTAGCCGGCGTTTTCCGCGGACTTGCCGCCGATGCGCAGGATCTCGCCGCTCATCAGCACGATCTCGCAGCCCAGCACGTTGTTGGTGGTCATGCCGTATTTCAGGCAGTGCACGCCGCCGGAATTCTCCGCGACATTGCCGCCGATCGAGCAGGCGATCTGCGAGGACGGATCGGGCGCGTAGTAAAAGCCGGCATCGGCGACCGCCTGGCTGATCGCGAGGTTGGTGACGCCGGGCTCGGTCACGACGACGCGGTTGTCGAAATCGATCTCGCGGATGCGCTTGAACTTGCCGAGCCCGAGCAGCACGCCGTCCTCCAGCGGCAGTGCGCCGCCTGATAGCGATGTGCCGGAGCCGCGCGGCACCACCTTGATGCCCTGCGCGGCACAATATTTCAGGACGCGCGAAACCTGCTCGGTCGTATCGGGCAGCACGACGACCATCGGCGGCTGGCGATAGGCGGTCAGCCCGTCGGATTCATAGGCCCGCATCTCAACAGGCGTATCGATCACGCCCTCGCCGGGCACGATTGCGCGCAAGGCGGCGACGATCTCGCTGCGGCGCGCCAGCACGGCCTGGTCACTCGCGGGCATCATGATGGCCATATTACGAAGCCTTCGTCCGACGGAGGGAATTGTCCCGGCAAATCAATCATGTCTTGCCGTCTTTGGGTAGGTCCTCCGAAGGTCGCATTGCTTTGTTGCAGCGCAAGTTCTCTCTGGGGCAAGTCTGATATCAGGAAACCTGTCAAAGTTTCGCGGCTTGTCCACCTGCACCGGACCTGCCAAAACCACGACCTCCATCTGACCCGGGAAGAGACGAAGAGCACCCTTATGACAAAACTGACTTTCGGCGCGCTGGTTGCCCTCGCCATGACTGCCGCAGCGTCCACCGCCATATCTTCCGCGATGGCGCAGGATGCCGCCGCCGGCAAGACGTCGTTCAACAAATGCCTGGCCTGCCACGCGATCGGCGAAGGCGCCAAGAACAAGGTCGGCCCCGAGCTCAACGGTCTCAACGGCCGCAAGTCCGGAACTGCGCCGGACTACAATTATTCGGACGCGAACAAGAATTCCGGCATCACCTGGGATGAAGCCACGTTCAAGGAGTACATCAAGGACCCCAAGGCCAAGATTCCCGGCACCAAGATGGCGTTCGCCGGCATCAAGAACGAGACGGAGGTCAACAATCTCTGGACCTTCATCTCGCAGTTCGACAAGGACGGGAAAATCAAGCAGTAACCGCACGTACGACGGCCTGGGCTTCGGTTCTGATCGAATCAGAGCCGAAGCTCTGACGCGCTTTGGTCACACGAAGCGATATCTTCTTCGCGCGAAGACGCTTTAGTCGGCGGCGGCCTGCGCCGGGACGATTTTCCCGATCATCGTCTCGATCTCCGTCTTCACCAGATCCGGCACGGCGTTCTGCACCATGTGGCCGAGATCGGGCAGCACGATCAGCTTCGCATTCGGCACCAATGCTGCGAACGGCCCCGCGTGGATGGCGGTTTTCACCGTCTTGTCGGGCTCGCCGGCGATGATCGTGACAGGTGCCTTGATCTCGCCATAGCGTGCGACCTGCGCGGCAACCGACTCCTTCAGCGTCACCAGATCATAGGCATTGGCGATGAACTCGCGCGGGCGCAGCAGGAGCGGCGTCGCGGAGTCCTGCACGAAACCATCCGGCATAATTTGCGGCAGGAACACGGTGCGTGCGCCGGTCTCCGTGACGAAATAGCCGAGCGGCAGCGTGATGGTATAGGCGAGCAGTGGACCAACGACGGGCGTTGCGATGAGCTCGTTGTAGCGGCCGACGCCGCCGCGCCAGGGATGGGTGACGGGCGCCAGCATCACGAGGCCGGCGACGCGGGCCGGATGATCGAGTGCGAGGCGCGCGCCGAGCGCGCCGCTCCAGGAATGCACGACGAAGACCGCGCGATCGATCCCGAGCTTTTGAAGCGCCTCGTCGATCATCCGCGCCTGAACCTGCGGCGTCGAATCCTGCCGTCGCGCGCGTGTGCTCCAGCCGTGGCCGGGACGGTCGATCAGGACGACGCGATGATCCTGGGCGAGAAGGTCGCCGAGCGGGCGCCGCATCGCTTCGAGATTGGAGCTCGCGCCATGCAGCATCACGATCGGCAGGCCAGCCTCGCGCGCACCGATATCGACGACGTGAAGGACAGCGCCCTGGACCTCGATCATGCGGCCCTGCGGCGGAAAGGCGCGCTGCACGGCGAGGACACCCGCCTGCGTAACCAGCGCCAGCAGAACCAGCGCCGTCACGACTGACATCACGATCATGGAGAGAATCCGGGCAATCCAGGGCACTTCACAATTACGAGCGTGGCGCGCGGCAGTTTCGCCCCGGGCAGTTCGGCACTTCCACAGAAATTAAGGGGGCTGTGGATATGTCCATAATTGCCAAACAGAAAAAGCAAATAGAATCAATGATATTGCTCTGCGACACGCAAGCTTCGGACCAGCTTCATGCGACCGTCATCGCGGCTTCCATATAATCGCCACGGTCGGTTCCGCCATTTAGGCGCGGGTGGGCGCCGATCCTCATCGCAGCCTTCAGAGGATGCGGGACAGGCCGGCAGGATTTTTCCTGGTTTGAACCGGAGAATTTCGATGAGCTTCAGATCGAATGACACTGCAATCGACGAAATCGTCGCAAGCTGCAACGGCGACCTGCGCGGTGCCGTGCGGGCACTGCTCCTGATCAACGAGCATCTCGAGGCCGAGCTTGCCAAGGCCTACGCCGCAGCGGCCGATCGCGGCCTCGCCGAGCGCGGCAGCAGCGTCCTGCATTAGTCCTGGTTCGTACCGTCCCCGGTCTTTTCCTCGTCAGGAGAGAGTGCGGGACAGGCGCGAATCGTCGAGCGGGCAAGCTTGGCATCGGCCCTGGACTTGTAGGGACCGTCGCCGAACCAGATGTCGCCGATGATGACCGGATTGCTGGTCACGATGTCGCATTTGCCGGTTGCGCGATTGCCGACCACCCAGAACAGTCCGTCGGCCAGGCTCATCGTCCCCGACGCGAGCAGCAAGCTACCCGCAAAGATCAAACGCTTCATGGCTGTGCTCCTGCGATGCAGGTAGGCCTGTCGCGGTGCGGGCAATAGGCCTCAAAACGCCGCGCGTCCGATCGTGGTTAATCCGCAGCCGCCGCATTCACTCAAGAACCGATCGAATTCTCGGCTAGATGTCGCGGCCTTCGACCTTCTCGGTCAGCGCCTTGACCTGGTCGGGGATCTTCTCGAGGTGCGGATTGACGGCGAGCGCCTTGCGGTAGGCCTCGAGCGCACGCTTCTCGTCACCGACCTCCTGCATGATCATGCCGAGCCCCGCGAGCGCGCCGAAATGGCGAGGCTCGCGGATCAGCACCTCGCGGATGTCGGCGAGCGAGCGGGCGTAGTCATTCTGCATGTAATAGAGCGTGGCGCGCCGGTTCCAAGCCTCGATGTAGTCGGGCCTGAGCTTGATCACCGAGTCCAGCAGCTTGATCGCAACCTCGATCTTCTGCGCGTCCACCGCGGTCTTGGCCCGCGCCATCAAGAGCGACGCGGTGTCGCTCGGCGTCTGCAGCCAGATCGCCCAGATCCGCGCCTCGACATGCTTGGCGCTGGCCTCGTCAGGCGCCGCCTTCAGCGCGCCGAACAGGAAATCGAGATTCTTGCTGCGGTCGACCTTGGGCAGCTTGGAGGGGGCCTCCGGCAGCTTCTTCTGCTTGCCGGGCGGGCTCGGCGGCTCGATCTGCTGCGCCAAGGCAGGAGCCACAAAGGCCGGAGCGAGGCTAGTGGCGCCCAAGACAAGGACCAGGCACAGCGTGCGCGCGAAAGGGAATCTCACTACCATGGTGAAAGTCTAAACGCGCAAAGCCGCCCTTGCAAAGCAAAGGCGGCGTCAAACTCGTGTGAGGCCGTGGTCTTGCGGGCGCGCGACGGCCCTCGGCAGGGCTCAGCCCTGGCGAGCCTTGAAGCGGCGCTGCACCTTGTTGATCACATAGACCCGGCCCTTGCGGCGGACCAGGCGGTTGGCGCGATGGCGACCGCGCAGCGATTTCAGCGAGTTACGGACCTTCATGGCGGAATCCTGAACGTTCGAAAGGCCGTGTTCGGCACTACCGTTTCGGCACGCGCGAATGTGGCAAAATGAGATCTTTCCCGCTGGCGGACCGACCGCCCGGGACGGGGCGGTTCTTAAGGCATTGCAGGAGGTGATGTCAATGTTAACTGCCCGGTTCCGAACCGGCAATTTCGCGAAAACAACCCCATGCACAGTAGAAGCGGCCGGATCGGGCCGATTTGTCCCGCCGGGGGCCAGGGACAGCAACGACTTTTGCGGACTGTGGTTTTGCCTCCGGCCACGCCTTGCCAAATTCGTTATATCATATAATCAATTTGGCAACCCGTCGGGAGGAAACCAATGCCGAAGCTGAAGCTGCCGAATATCGACGACGTCGTCGCCATCGACATCCACACCCATGCCGAGGAGCCCTGCGGCTGCCACGCCGACGACGGCTATGACGACTTCCAGGCGCAGATGGCGGAATACTTCAAGTCGCCGAACAAGCATCCGCCGACGGTGCCGGAGACCGCGGCCTACTACCGCTCCAAGAACATCGCCGCGGTGATCTTCCCTGTCGATGCCGAGCGCGAGACCGGCTTCCGCCGCTACAACAATTACGAGATGCTGGAGGTCGCCTCCGACCATCTCGACGTCCTCATCCCCTTCGTCTCGATCGACCCGCACAAGGGCAAGCTCGGCGCGCGCGAGGCGCGCAAGCTGATCGAGGAGTACGGCGTGCGCGGCTTCAAATTCCACCCGACCATGCAGGGCTTCTACGCCAACGACCGCATGGCCTACCCGCTCTACGAAGAGATCAACAATGGCGGCGCGATCGCGCTGTTTCACACCGGCCAGACCGGCGTCGGCTCGGGCATGCCGGGCGGCATGGGCATGCGGCTGAAATATTCCAACCCGATGTACATGGACGACGTCGCGGCCGATTTCCCCGACCTCAAGATCATCCTCGCCCACCCCTCCTTCCCCTGGCAGGAAGAGGCCCTGTCGGTCGCGACCCACAAGCCGAACGTCTACATCGACCTGTCGGGCTGGTCGCCGAAATATTTCCCGCCGATCCTCGTGCGCTACATCAACTCGATCCTGCAGGACAAGATGCTGTTCGGCTCGGACTGGCCGGTGATCACGCCGGACCGCTGGCTGTCGGACTTCGCCAAGATCGACATCCGCGACGAGATCCGGCCGAAGGTGCTCAAGGCCAACGCGCGCAAGATGCTCGGGATTTAAGACCTGATCGAATGACCCTTGCCTAGAGCACGAACGGTGGTGCGTTCCCTCCCCCCTGCAGGCTAGGGAGACGGGTAGCGGTTGTCGGCAGACGCATCGGGCGTGGGCACGCGACGGAAAGAGTCCCCGTGTGCCCCCTCCCCCGCCTCTCCCCCGCAAGCAGGGCAATCGCATGTGGGGCGGGTTGCCTGTGGCCATCCTTCGAGACGCCCGCCCTTGGCGGGCCCTCAGGATGGGGACCGAGTGTGGTGCACCTGCGGTCCGGATCTAACGACGCATCTATGCTTGGACAAAGATCCGTCCTGCTGTCGGAATCCGCGGGCCTCACTCGTCCTTTGATTCCAAGGAGGCAGTATCATGACGCGATTGCAAGCCGGGGAAATTCTTTCAATCGATGGCCACGGCGGGTGTCAGGTGCGAGCTCGCGCGTCGGCACCGTAACGCCCAAGATTCGTAGCCGGTTCCCGTAACAACTCAGCCGGTTGCAACGGATAAAGCGCATGACCTGAACAAGGAAGCACACCATGTTCGTCGGCTTTGAATCCTGTCTCATAGACCTTGAAGCTGCCCCGATCTTTGCGAGGGTCGCAGGGCAAGGCCCGCCCCTGCTCCTGCTGCACGGCTTCCCTGAGACCCATTTGATGTGGCGGGATATTGCGCCAATCCTGGCACAAGAATTTACGGTGGTCTGCGCTGATCTGCGCGGGTACGGACAGAGCGGCACGCCGGCATCGACCACGGATCACGGCCCTTACACAAAGCGTGCGATGGCTGAAGACATGGTGAACCTCATGAAGCGACTTGGTCATGACCGCTTCATGGTTGTCGGGCACGACCGCGGAGGACGCGTTGCATATCGAATGGCTCTTGATTGTCCGTCAGTTGTCCGAAAGCTTGCTGTTCTCGACGTCATACCGACGGCGGAGGCATGGGACCGAGCCGATGCCCGCTTTGCACTGAGCTTCTGGCCGTGGAGCCTGCTTGCTCAGCCTGCTCCACTCCCGGAGGACATGATCGGCGCCGCAGCAGATTCCGTCATCCAAGCCGCGTTATCGGGCTGGGGCTCTCCACCTTCGATCTTCCCCCAGGCGGTTCGCGCAAACTACGCGGCAATGCTCAAAGACCGCGAACACCTGCATGCGATATGCGAGGAGTACCGCGCGGCCGCAACGCTCGATCGCGATCACGATGCGGCCGATCGCAGCACTGCAAGGAAAATTGCGTGCCCGGTTCTGGCCCTTTGGAGCGGCAACGGCGGATTAGCGACGTGGTATCTTGAAGAAGGGGGCCCGTTGGCAATCTGGCGCGCATGGTGCGAGAAAGTGGAGGGACATGCCGTGGCGGGTGGTCACTTTTTCCCCGAAGAGTTTCCATCGCAAACCGCCCAGGAATTGGTCGCCTTCCTTGAAGTCTAAAGCGCGATGAGATTTGGTTGAATCGTCTTCGCGCTTTAGGTTGTTGTTGACGCATGATCTTTCCGGAAAACCGCTTCGCACTTTTCCGGATCATGCTTTAGGGCCGCAAACTCCTTCATCGAGCCTTCTTCCGCTGCGATTGCGCTCGCTGATGCGGCGCTCGCGGATTCTTGTCACTGAGGCGACCCTAAAACTCCAGCTTGTCGCGTATGGCGTCGAGTCCGGCCCTGGCGCAGGCTTCGTCAGCATCCCCGCCAGGTGCCCCGGACACACCGACGGCTCCGACCAGCGAGCCGCCGGCTTCGACAATCAATCCGCCTCCTATGATGACCGCGCCGGGGAGATTGCGGATACCGGCTTGCATCATGCCAGGTTGGCTGACGGCATTGAGTTCGGTGGTGCTGGTACGGAATGTTGCTGCGGTCCACGCCTTGCCCGAGGCCGTTGAAACGGTGTGCACGCCTGCGAACCTGTCACGAAGGATCACCTGTGTCCCACCAAAGCGATCGACGACTGCGACGGCGACCTGGTACCCGCGGGATCGGCAATCTTCAAGCGATGCCCGGGCCAGATCCAGTGCCAGCTCGGGACTCAGGGATTTGTAGGTCGTAAGCGGCTCCTGTCCCATTGCCGAGTGCGCGAGCGTCAACAGGACGGTGGTCGCAAGCAGGTTTCGAGCGAGCATGGTTTCTCCGACGTGAGCAGGTCGATGCCGACGGTAACCTAAAGCGCGATGCGATTGGGATGAATCGTCATCGCGCTTCTTGTTCGAGTATGATCTTCTCGAAAAACGGCGGCACACTTTTCCGGATCATGCTCTAGTTCAGCGCACCGTATGTCAGGTCGTCGAACACGGTGACACTGTCCGCCTTGGTCCACAAGCCGATCATGCCGGCGTCCCTGATCGATTCGTCCTTGACCTCGAACATCGGCTTGCCGTCATACGTCACCTTGAACTGCGTTCCCACAAATTCGCAACGCAGGGTATGCCATTGCCCTGATGGCACCGATACCTTGACGCCATAGCCGCCTTTCCGGCCGACGATATCGAGCGCGCTGCGAACACCTTTGATCGTCTTGTAGAGCACAACATTGTCTTCAAGCGCGTTGGCCCGCACGACGTAGTAATTGTCGGCATCCCTCGCGCGCCAGACGATACCGGCAGCGCGATCCTCGGAACCCGCGAGCGCCTTGAACTTGACCTCGATGAACCCGTCCAAAATGCTGGTGCCTTTCCTGAGGGCCACCGGAAACGTCGCCTGACCAGATTGTTTCAGGACGTTCGGCTTGCTTGGCGCCGTCGACTCCGCCTCGACCGTCCATTTGGGCTGGCCGCGCCCCGTCATGGTCAGGGTCCAGCCTTCAGGCGAAGCTCCGGTTGCTGCATCGTCAAAATTCACAGTTTCCGCCATCGCGTTTCCTTCCGCTGACAATAGGAGCGATGCCGCCCCCAACAATGCCACGCTCATCTTCTTCACGACGTCTAAGCTTCCCGCCTGTATCGATCATACAGTGTTGCCGCGTTGTCCCATTTGATCGCTTCCATGTAGATGTCGACATACTTCGCGGCCGCAGCGCCATAATCCATGTGATAGGCGTGCTCATACATGTCGAGCACCAACACGGGGCGTCCGCCGGCCAACGTCGTCGTGTGGTCGGCGGCCCACTGATTGACGAGCCGCTTGTCGCGCGGCGAGTAGGAAAGAATCACCCAGCCGGAGCCGCCACCTTCGGCCTTGCCCATGGCGGAGAACTCCGCGCGCCACCGCTCCATGCTGCCGAAATCGCGTGCAATCGCGTCGGCAAGTGCTGCGCTCGGTTTGCCGGCACCGCCGAGCCCGTCGAAATAGATTTCATGAAGGATCATCGAGTTTGACGCGACGAGTTCCTCGCGCTTCAGGCCGTTGATGACGAAATTCGGAGCTTTCGCGAAGTCGAGCTCGGCGAGTTGCGTTCCGATCGCATTGAGCCGCTTCACGGCGCCGACATAATTGTTCTCGTAATGGCTGACGAGCACCTTCTCCGAGATCCCGGCAATGGATTTCGGATCGAACGGCATCGGCTTGGGCTGGTATGTCATTGGCTTGGCTCCTGCTGGCTGATTGGCTTGCGCAAGGGCTTGCGTCCCCGCGATGATTGCGGTCGATGCCGCGGCGGCCCCCACGCCCCTGATGAAGTCTCGGCGGTCGGTATTGATGGNTCATGGGGTTCTCCACCTGATCGTCGTCCCGAACGTGCCCCGCCTGCTCGCGAGCTCATGCTGCTCGCCGTCTTGTCGGGTGCGCAAATCGGCCGCGCGGTCCTGGTCGATACGGACATCGACGAGGGGCGGCGCGCTGGCGGCGCCAATATGACGGGACAATTTTTCTGATGAGGTCGAGGTGCAAGAAGACATGCAGCGTCCTTGGTGACCAGGACGCGATACTTGGGCATGTCGCCTCGCGGGGAGATCGCAAATCCCCGTGCCCCGAATGAAACGCCTGCCGGCGGCAGTGTCAATCCGCCGCGAGGATCGAAAGGATGACGAATTTTTGAAGACGCTTGCACAAACTCGGAGAAGCGTCAGCACCGCAGCGCATTGCGGGCTTCGATCCCGTTGATCGAAGCCCGCAGGTCCAGGCGAAGACATCAGACCTGCGCCAGGCCTCCGTCGACGAACACCTCGCCGCCGGTCATGAAGCTGCTGTCCGAGGATGCCAGGAACGCAGCCACCGCGCCTGTCTCGGCGGGGTCGCCCACACGCCCGATGGGCGTAGCGCTTCCGAGCGCATTGAACGCTTCCTCGCCGACGACCTCCAGTGCCAGCTCGGTCTTGGTCGGTCCCGGCGAGAGCACATTGACGCGGATGCCGGTGCCGCGCAGGTCCTGCGCCCAGCTGCGGGCCAGATTGCGGATCGCGGCCTTGGTCGCGCTGTAGATGCTGAATTGCGGCGTCCCCATGACCCCCGTGCTCGAGCCGGTGAGAATGATCGACGACCCCTTCATCATCAGCGGCAGGGCCTTCTGCACCGTGAACACCAGCCCCTTCACATTGACGTCGAAGATCTGATCGTAGTGCTCGGGCGTGATCTCGCCGAGCGGTGCAAACGCTCCGGTCCCGGCATTGGCAAAGAGAACGTCGACCCTGCCTCGTTCGGCTTTCACCGCCGCGTACAGCCGGTCGAGGTCGGACAAACTGGTCACCGAACCTCGGACGGCGCGCGCCGAGGGCCCCAGCTGCGCCACGGCGGCATCGAGCTGCTCCTGCCGCCGCCCGAAGAGATAGACGAACGCACCTTCGTCGACGAACCGTTTCGCCGCTCCAAGTCCGATGCCGGTTCCGCCGCCGGTCACCACTGCCGTCTTGCCCTGTAGTCTGCTCATGATGTGCTCCTTCATTGAGGTTGCACTGAGCTGGCGGCGTACCCACCTATCGACAAGTATGCACCTTTTGGTAAGTGCCAAAAAAAAATGTCCGATCCAGTCTCAGCGCCGACGCGGCCTTCTCCTCCTGTCCAGAATTGCACGCGCAATCTGCCCGGCTTCACGTGCGGCCTTGACGCGACCTTGCGGGTCGTCGCCGGCAAGTGGAAACCGCTGATCCTGTATTTCCTCGCCCAGGACGGACCGATCCGCTACGGCGAGCTCCGGCGCGCCGTGCGCGATGTCAGCGACAAGGTGCTGATCCAGCAGCTTAGGGAGCTCGAGGCCGATGGTCTGGTGAAGCGGACCGACTACAAGGAAGTGCCGCCGCGCGTGGACTACAGCCTCACCACGCTGGGCCACAGCCTCGCCCAGGCGCTGGTGCCGCTCTGCGCGTGGGGCACGGAGCACATGGCTGAGGTCAGCCGGGTTTTCGCCGAACGGGAGGGCTGGAATAGGAAAGAAGGGTAGGCTGACCGTCTAGCTTGTGCTGCATTCGTGCGAGCTTTGCTCTGCTGGAAGCATAGATTAGATTCGCCTCAAATCTCAAACATCAGCTCGTACGGGCAACAACCAGCGAAAGACGACGATGGCGGCACCGGCGCCGATGACCTCCGCTGCGATGAAGCCGAGAACATCCTGTGGCCTTATGCCTGCGAATGAGTCGGTGAAAGCGCGTGCGATGGTCACCGCTGGATTGGCAAAGTCGGTCGCCGTAAACCAGAAGGCGCCGCCGATGTAAGCGGCGACGACGCCAGCGACCGACGCCGGACGAAGCCATGAGCAAACCCATACCGCTCCCAGCAGTCCGAATGTTGAGACGAACTCGCTCAATAAATTGGAAAAGCCGCTCCGGTCGTTGACCGATAAGGAAAAGATCGGTGCTGCAAACATTGCATTCGCCACACCCACTCCCAACAAGGCGCCCACGAGTTGAACAGGGACGTATGAAGCCCCCATTTGAAGCGGCAAATCGCCTCTGATGACGAGCGCGGCGGTCACCAGGGGATTGAAATGCGCTCCAGACACGGGGCCCAACCATTCAATCAACGCGTATAGCGCCGCGGCCGTCGCGAGTGCATTGCCAATGAGCGCGACAGCCGTATTGCCGCTTGCCAGCCGGGCCCCAAGAATGCCGGAGCCCACCACCGCCATCAGCAGAAAGCAGGTCCCGATTCCCTCGGCCGCGAGTCGCTGCGACAAGTTGAAGTCGGGAGAATGGGATCTCGAGCCCTCGCTTGCCGTCACGTCAGACAACCTGAAAGATCTTGTAGGCCACCGCGCCCTCGACGAGATAGCCGGTTCCGACGCACACGATGTCATTCATCCAAGCGTAGGAGGACGAGCCTGTTTCGAATAACGGCTGCGTACGGAAATAGTAGCGTGAGGGATCGACCGTGTAACGCTTGGTCGGATCGGCCATATCGGTCTTCAGTTCTGGCGGCGTGATCCAGCGTCCGCCATATGTCATGTAGATCAGTTCGTTGTCGTCCGTACGCAAGGTCAGACGCACGTCGAGTGCCATCTCGCCGTGGGGCCGGAAGAGAGCCCAGTCGCCGCCGCCGGCAAGTACTTCACCGCGCACGCGCTCTCCGACGAACGATCCCCCCGCGGCGCCGAACAGCACCCGCCTGCCAACCGGCGTCTCACCAAAGGAAACACGTGGGTTGAGATCAACGACTATGTCGAACAGCGGCACCGTCTTGATATCGGCAACAGGTTTTATGCGCGGATCCATCGTGCCATTCTCCATTGCGTAAACGTGTGATGCCCCCTCGGATGATTAGAGAACTTCGCCAAAGAGCTTCTGGCGGACCTGATCGGTCGAGACCCCCGACTGCGCGCACAGGGCCGAGAGATCGAAGAAGAAGTATTCGCTTGCAATGAGGTCATTGCGGAAGGTGAAGCGGATGAAGACCGGAAGTTCCGCGCGCTTTCCGTTGGGAGTGACCCCAAAGCGGTCTCCCGTCATGGTCATTCGCGCCTGGCCCCAGCAGACCAGCGTCTCGGCGTCGTTGGCGTGGCCGGACAGCACGACGTTGTAATCCGGGAAAGACTTGAAAAAACGCGCCAGCGCCGCCTCGTTTTCCGCAAGCCCCTTTGCGCGGGTGCCGAACGCGGGTCCTTCGAGCACCATGTCCCGGTCGAGAAAGGCGAGAGCAGAGGCTACGTCTTGCCGACTCTTGGCAGCAGCCAAACCCTGAGCGAGCTCGAGCATCCGATCTCCATTCAAGGCAACCTCCTCTAATTCAACATACCAATAGAATTTCACATACCTTGAGTATGTTATATTCAGTTTGCATGTTTTATGTCAAGAAGTATGTAAATCGGCCATGAACAAGGCTCCTGATGACCAACGAACGCGCCGTGAGGAATATGCGGAAGCAACCCGACAAGCGCTGCTTGCTTCCGGGCGGGAAACATTCGCCCGGGAGGGCTATCAGGCTGCGGGGATCGAGGCGATTTCGAGAGCTGCGAGAGTGACGCGCGGTGCGTTCTATCACCACTTCGAGGACAAGAAGGCTCTGTTCGACGCCGTCGTCGTTTCGCTTCAATCGGACGCCGCGGCACGCGTGCAGGAGACCTCCAAGCGAAAGTCAAAAATATGGGAGCGGCTCTACACCGGCATCGACGCTTATCTTGATGCTTCGATCGAGCCTGCTTACGCGCGCATTGTGGTTCAAGAAGCGCCGGTGGTTTTGGGCAACGCCCGCTTCGCAGAGATCGAAGAGCAGTACCCAATGGCACTTCTGAAGGCGACGCTGAGGGCGCTCAAGCGCGAAGGTGAGCTGGTCTTCGATGATATAGATCTGCTCGGACACATGCTTGACGCGGTCATTTGCGAGCTGTCGATCAAGCTTCCAACGTCGTCCGACCCCAAGAAAACCCGCATTAACGGTCGCAAGATCATAGAGGGGTTGCTGGACTCGTTTCGCCGTAAATAGCGTTCGCTGCGGAGGTATTTGGAGGCGACGCTGCGATTTCCGCTTTCGGCCAGGAGCCGCCGGTCGCGGTTGCAGTGGTCGACTTCCGTTGTTCCTTGGTAGGCTGGCGATGATGCACATCCCCGATCAGAGCTTCTCGTGATAACCGGCCCGGAAGGACAACCCATGAGCATCAAAGCCGTCGTGTTCGACGCCTACGGAACGCTCTACGACATCCAGTCGGTCGCCGACGTCACCGAGGATGCGTTTCCGGGCTACGGCGAGATCATCACGCAGGTCTGGCGCATCAAGCAGCTCGAATATACCTGGCTGCGCTCGCTGATGCGGCGCTACCAGGATTTTGACGCAGTCACCCGCGACTCGCTGGTCTATACGCTGCGTGTGCTCGGGCTCGCCTACGAGAAGGACGCGTTCGAGCGCGTGATCGAGAAATATCTGCATCTCGACCTCTATCCGGATGCAACAGACGCGCTCACCGCCTTGAGGCCGCGAAAGCTCGCCATCCTCTCCAACGGCAGTCCGGACATGCTGAACGCGCTGGTGCGCAACTCGGGGCTCGACCGCCTGCTCGATGCCACCATCAGCATCGATGCGAAGAAGATCTTCAAGCCGAGCCCGGCGGCCTATGAGCTGATCGGCGAGGTGCTCGGCACCGCGCCGGACGAGGTTCTGTTCGTCTCCTCCAACCCTTGGGACGTCGCCGGCGCAAAGTCGTTCGGCCTCAACGTAGCCTGGATCGAGCGGGTGACGCCCGAGGCGATGGCGCTGGCTTGCGTCGAGAACGAACTCGTGGCACCGCTGACGATGTTCAAGGCGATCCGCACCCAGATGGACGAGCTTGGATTTGCGCCGGACCACAGCGTCCGCTCGCTCTCCGAGCTGCCAAGTATCATCTAGGGATCATCCAGGTATCGCCGCCCGCCCGTGAGACTTGAATGAGCCTGGAATCCGTTCGCGCCTTTTTCGCCGAGAAAGCCCCCGACATCTCCGTCATGGAATCCCCGATCAGCTCGGCGACCGTGCCGCTGGCCGCCGAAGCCTATGGCGTCGAGCCCGGACGGATCGCCAAGACGCTGTCGTTGCGTGTTGGAGAGCGCGTGATCCTGATCGTCGCCGCCGGCACCTCGCGCATGGACAACAAGAAGGTGAAAGCGCAATTCGGCGGCAAGCCGAAGATGCTGGGGCTGGAGGAGGTCGCCGAGATCACCGGTCACGAGGTCGGCGGCGTCTGCCCGTTCGGACTGAAGGCGCCGTTGCCGGTCTATTGCGACATCTCGCTGAAGGCGTTCGACGTGGTGGTCCCGGCCGCAGGCTCCACCCACAGCGCCGTGCGGATCACGCCCGAGCGGATGGCCGAGCTGACCGCGGCCGAATGGGTCGATGTCTGCGAGCACAGGCCGTAGGGCAAGAACGCCGGCTCGCTCCTGGCAGACATGGCGCCGTCTGCGCTCCACATCGGTCCGCGCTGAGCCAGGCGGAAATGGCTACTGCGCGCCCACGATTGCTGGCCGCGAGGGCTGCAGCAATGTCCGCCGTACCGGTTGCGTACCGCGCGCGAGATATCGCCCGAGACGACCGACCATATAAATCGCGGCCAATGCGATCAATATTCCGGCGGCGACGTCGACGAAAAAATGTCCCCCGCCGATCGGCGTTGCGGCCACCATGACGCCGTTCCACAGCAGGCCAAAGACTCTCAGCCAACGCAGCGGCCACATGGCCCAGGCATAGAGCACCGCACTGATGGCGTGGAAACTTGGAAAGGTGAAGATCGGCCCCAGGCTAAACGCATCGAGAACCCGGGTGGTGCCATCACGCACCAGCGGAAGCTCCCGCACTGTCGTATAATAGCAGATCGGCTCGATATTCGGATGGTCCGCCTGCACGAGCCCAGCGGCGGCATAGGCGCCCGTGGCCGGAACGAGCACGGAAACGATCATCGTCGCAATCAGCGTGATGCCAAAGGCCAGCGCGAACTCCGCCGCCCGTCGATGATAGCCGAGCAGGGGAAGAAATATGACCAGGGCAAGCAGTTGCCTGTGAAGGGAATCGTAGGTGAGCACGAACGCGCGCAGTACGTCCGGACGATCGTTCACGAAACCCACATAGGCCCGGAAGTCCAATCCGAGCATGCGGTCCAGCGCGAGCAGGCTGGTTTCCTGCATCGGGAGATTCGCCGCCGCCGCGATGTAGCCAACTGACATCACCAGCAAGAGCAGCAGGACGATCTGCGCAAGCGTGAAGAGCGTCGCGAAGATACGCGGGTTTCTGGATCCGGCCCGGACGTTGCGATGTCCAATGTAACCGTAGAGGCCGGCCATCCCGAGAAAAACGAGGTAGCCGCTCAGCCGCACACTGAAATCGGTTAGCAGAAGCCCCAGCTCAAAGACGGTGAGGATGACCGCGATAATCATCCAGTTCAGCCGGAACAGTCGTAAAGAAACCTCTATGTCTTCCTCAGCATTCGGGTTGACGTCAGCCAGCTCCGAATGATCCCGCCCAAATCCGCTGTTGTTTGGCATTCCGGCATTCCAGCATTTTCCGCGAGGTTTTTGCCAGTACAACCATTAATAAACACACAACATGTGCGTGCGGAAACGCATACAAACAATTATAACGAATCTTGTATAATGAATCTCGCTCGGTGTTATCTCGCGGCGACGGCGATCAATGCGAACCACGCGCCTCGCTCGCGAGGCTTGGCCTGTTCGCAACACCCGGACATCAAGAGGATTGGTTTCAGGTCGCCGCGGTTTCAACTGGCCAACCGCGCCATCGCGGCGGTGTCAGAAGCATAGCCAACGTCGCACGAGCTCACCGTTCCGGATGGATGGCGCGCGAAAGCACGATGAGGTCGGGATGGCTCATCATCGCGCTTCAGGTTGTCGTTTGAGCATGATCCGTTCGGAAAACCGCTGCGCACTTTGCGCTAACGCGGACCTCCGGGTCCGCATCATGCGCTAGTTGTCATCGTCGTAAGTCCGGGGGAGTGTCTGCGCGGCGGCGGGCGGCGGTGGCGCAGAATGATAGCGCGGCGGCGGCGCAATGCGATTGCGCGGGCTCGGCTGCTGCGGCTGAGCCTGGTTGTTCGACTGAAATACGGCCCGACACCCGCTCGAGAGCTGCGGCGTATTCTGCTGCAGACAGGCGACGATGCGGTTCACGTCCGGAATCTGGTCGCTGCACAGCCGCCACACATCGGGCGTGCAGGCCATCTGCTGTTCCATGGTTCCGCGATATTCCTGGGCGAATGTTGCGCTTTGCGCGACGGTGCCCCCGATCGCAAGCGCCACACCCAGTGCAATCCGCTCTGCTCGCATCTTTCTATCCCTTCCCGAGTCTCTCGAATTCTCATCAAACAATGAGACGCGGACAGGTTCTGAACCAACAACAAAATGTGAAGAGGAGTTGGAACCTACTCCACCTTGCCGATCTTCTTCACCGCCGCGATCAGGCGCGTGCTGTCGGCCGCGACGAATTGCGAGAAGGCCGGCGCGTCCTGATAGGCGACGAGACTGCCTGATGCCTCGAAGGCCTTGAGCACATCGGGGCTCGTCATCACCTGTGCCATCGCCTCGCGCAGGCGGGTCGCGATCGGCGCAGGAAGCGAACTCTGCGCGAAGAGGCCCGCCCAGATGTACATCTCGACATCCATGTAGCCGAGTTCCTGGAAGGTCGGCACGTCAGGGAAGCTCGCAATGCGCTGCGCGCCGCAATTGCCGAGCACGCGCAGCTTGCCGTCGTCGACCTGCGGCTTCAGCGTGCCGGGTGCGGCGGCGATGGCCTGCACGGTGCCGCTGAGCAACGCGGTGAGCGCAGGGCCCGCGCCGCGAAACGGCACGTGCATGAGCTTGATGCCGGCGCTGTTGGCGAACATCTCCATCGCGACGTGCAGCGTGCCGTAGGGACCCGACGAGCCATAGGTGATCTGGCCCGGACGCTTCCTCGCATCCTCGACGAAATCCTGAGCCGTCTTCCAGGGCGCCGACGCGGGCACCGCGAGCAGCGTGGGATCGGCCAGCACGCGCGCGATCGGCATGAACTGCGAGACCTCGTAGGCGACGGGGCGGTCGAACAGCCGGTCGGCCTCGGGGAGCACCGCGAGTGAGGACAGCGTCATCAGCAGCGTGTAGCCGTCGGGCTCGGCGCGCGCCGCGGCGGCGTTGCCGACCGATCCACCCCCGCCGCCGGCGCGGTTGTCGACGATGACGGGTCTGCCGAGGATGCGCTCCAGCGCCATCGCCACCGGACGCGCCGCGAGATCGGCCTGGCCTCCGGCCGGAAACGGCACGATCATGGTGATGTTGCGCACCGGATAGGTTTGCGCGAAGGCGTTTTCCGGCAGCGCAGCCCGCAACAACGGCAATGCTGCGGCGGCGCGCAAGAGATCGCGTCGATCCATGGTGGTACCTCCCCCTGATTTTCTTTATGTTTCGCCGACCAGCCTAGCGCGGCGACCGGCAAGAACAAGACGTTTACGAAGCCTTAACCATGTCCGGCCGGGCGCGGAACGCATCGGCCGGCCCGTGGGTTGCCCTCCCCGGGAGGGAGTGATGCGCAACCTTGGGACTATCGACGTCGCTCTGGACGAGATGCTGGTCAATCTCGCCGCCATCGTCTTGCGGCTTTCGGAGCCGGACCTGACACGAACACCGGAAGCGCGGCGGGCCCTGGCGCAATCCGTCCATCAATACGGGGTTTGCGCGGCCCACTCGACCGATCCGCGCGTGCACGAATTGAAGACGCGGCTGGAGGGAACGCTGAAGCCGAGCCTGCGCATCGTCGCGATCAACGGCGTGAAGGTGTCATAGTCGGGCCCTCGGGCAATACGCTTGGGCACGCTTCCGCCTTCGCTCTTCGAGCTCCGGCGGACAAGTCGCTTTGCGCACCCTACGACAGCTTGCGCGGACGCTAGACTAGCGAGGTCTTGCAGGGTGGGCAAAGGCGCAAAGCGCCGTGCCCACCAAAGTAGTTATCCCGTTTTGCCGCCCTTCTTCGGCCCCCGTTTGCAGGTGCCCGGCAGCTTCGCCGCGAGGAAATCGCCGAGGGCTTCGACGCGGGCGGGGCGCGGGCCGCCGGGCGGCGTCACCAGGTGCACGGCGCCTTCGGCCTGCTTCCAGTCCTTCAAGATGACTTCGACGGCGCCGGAGGAGATCGCCTCGCCGACGATGAATTCGGGCAGCTCGGCGATGCCGAGGCCGGCGATCAATGACGGCATCACGGCTTCGCCGTTGTTGACGCGGAGCGGGCCGCCCGGACGCACGCTGGCCTGCTCGCCGGCGGAATTGGTGTAGTGCCAGATGTTGGGCGTCGACATATAGGCGTAGCTGAAGCATTTGTGCTCGGCCAGGTGCATCGGATGCGTTGGCCGGCCGTGACGCTTCAGATAGGACGGCGCTGCCACCGTGAAGCGCGGCATGGTGAAAAGCCGGCGCGCGATCAGGGACGAGTCCGGCAGCCGCGCGATCCGCACCGCCATGTCGAACCCCTCGCCGATCAGGTCCACCGTCGCATCGCTCAGATGCAGATCGACCGAGACCTCCGGGTAGGCCTCGAAGAACTCCGGCAGCAGCGGCGCGACGGCCTTGATGCCGAACGTCATGGGCACGGCGAGCCGCACCAGGCCGCGCGGCGCCACCGACTGCGCCAGCGCCTCGTTCTCGGCCGCCTCGCCGTCGGCGAGCAAACGCGTCGCCCGGTCGGCGAGCTTGTGGCCGGCATCGGTCAGCGCGAGCCGGCGCGAGGTGCGGTTGAACAGGCGGGNCGGGCGCCGAGCCGCTCCTCGAGCCGCGTCACGGCCTTCGAGACCGTCGCCTTGGACATCGCAAGCTCGCTCGCGGCCCCCGCAAACGACCGTAATTCCACGACTTTTGCGAAAATCGCGAGCGCCTCGAAATCGGGGAGTTTTGCCATGGGAGCCGCTCCGACTGGAATTATTAGGAAACAATGCGTTTCGATAGTTTCTATTTCTATACCACAGACGAAGCCTTATCCAAGGGTCAATCGCAAACCCACGAAATGGAGACATCCAATGACCAAGAAGCTCTCAGGCAAAGTTGCCCTCGTCACCGGCGGCTCGCGCGGCATCGGCGCAGCCTCTGCCCGCGCACTCGCCGATGAAGGCGCTGATGTCGCCATCAGCTACGTCGCTTCACCGGACAAGGCGGAAGCGATCGTCACCGAGCTGAAGGCCAAGGGCGTCAGGGCGCGGGCCTTCAAGGCCGACCAGGCTTCAGCGAAGGACGTGACGCAGCTCGTCAACGACGTCGCCAAGGAGTTCGGCCGTCTCGACATTCTCGTCAACAATGCCGGCGTCGCCGCGGGCGGCGCGACCGACGACGCCAAGGCCGACATCGACGCCCTCGCCCGCCAGGACCAGGTCAACGTGCACGGCGTGATCGCGGCGATCCGCACCGCCTCGCAGCTGATGGGTGAAGGCGGCCGCATCGTCACCGTCGGCTCGATGCTGGCCGACCGCGCCTCGTTCCCCGGCCTTGCCGACTACGTCGCCACCAAGGCGGCCGTCGTCGGCTACACCAAGGGCGCGGCGCGCGACCTCGGCCCGCGCGGCATCACCGTCAACGTGGTGCAGCCCGGCTCGATCAACACCGACATGAATCCGGACGACGACCGCGACTTCGCGGAAGCCCAGCGCAAGCAGCACGCCCTCCAGCGCTTCGGCCGCCCCGAGGAGGTCGCCGCCGGCGTGGTCTTCCTCGCGAGCCCGGAAGCCTCCTTCGTCACCGGCACGGTGCTCAATGTCGACGGCGGGTTTGGTGCGTAACGCCAAACCCCTCCCCTCCAACCAGGACCCATTTCGATGATCGAACTCAGACCTTTCGCAAAGCTCGGCGGCGCCGACCACGGTTGGCTCAAGGCCAAGCATCATTTCTCCTTCGCCAGCCACTATGACCCGAACAATATGGGTCACGGCGCGCTGCGGGTATGGAACGACGACGAGATCGCGCCGAACACCGGCTTTCCCGCCCATCCCCACGCCAACATGGAGATCATCACCTATGTGCGCGAGGGCGCCATCACCCACCAGGACAGCCTCGGCAACGAGGGCCGGACTGAAGCGGGCGACGTGCAGGTGATGAGCGCCGGCAGCGGCATCCGCCACTCCGAGTACAATCTCGAACCGACCAAGACGCGGATCTTCCAGATCTGGATCGAGCCTGTGGCGCGCGGGGGACAGCCGACCTGGGGCTCGAAGCCTTTCCCCAAGGCTGACCGCTCCGGCAAGCTCGTCACCATCGCAAGCGGCATCGAAGGCGACACGGACGCGCTGCCGATCCGCGCCGATGCGCGGGTGCTCGCCACCAAGCTGAAGGCCGGCGAGAGCGCCGAGTACGAGCCGCAGACGTCGCGGCATCTCTACCTCGTGCCCGCGGCCGGCGCAGTCGAGATCAACGGCGTCCGCGTCAACGCCCGCGACGGCGCCGCGATCCGCGACGAGGCCAGGCTGAAGATCACTGCGCTCGAAGACTCCGAGCTCGTGCTCGTCGACGCGGCGTAACGATCCAAACACCAACCACCTCACCAATCCAAACGGAGACCACACATGACCAAAGTTCTCGTCCTCTATTATTCCGCCTACGGCCATATCGAAGCGATGGCGAACGCCGTTGCCGAAGGCGCGCGCGAGGCCGGCGCAACCGTCGACATCAAGCGCGTGCCGGAGCTGGTGCCGGCAGAGGTCGCCAAAGCCTCCTACTACAAGCTCGACCAGGCAGCCCCCGTTGCCAAGATCGAGGACCTCGCCAATTACGATGCGATCATCGTCGGCACCGGCACCCGCTTCGGCCGCATGGCCTCTCAGATGGCGAACTTCCTCGACCAGGCCGGCGGGCTCTGGGCCAAGGGCGCACTGCACGGCAAGGTCGGCGGCGCCTTCACCGCCAGCGCGACCCAGCATGGCGGCCAGGAGACGACGCTGTTCTCGATCATCACCAACCTCCTGCATTTCGGTATGGTCGTGGTCGGCCTCAACTACGGCTTTGCCGGCCAGATGAAGCTCGACGAGGTCACGGGCGGTGCGCCCTACGGCGCCACCACGATCACCGGCGGCGACGGCAGCCGCCAGCCCAGCGCCAACGAGCTCGCCGGCGCGCGGTATCAGGGCCGCCAGATCGCGGAGACCGCGAAGAAACTTCGTGGCTGAGCTGCATGGCTGATGCGAATGGGGCGGCATTCTCATTCGGGAATGCCGCCCCATCTTTGGTGCACGGACTATTCCAACAAAAGCGATAAGAATGGCTTTCGAACTCCTCCTGATCGCGCAGATGATCCGCAGGCCCGCGCAAGCATTGGCGCGGCGGTGGTATTGCCGCAGTCTGTTCAAGGCCTCGCGCGGACGATTTCATTGTGCAGGGTGCACGAAGTCGTGATGCCGGCCAACACGGTCACGCCCGTTCGGTTTTGCTCCTGACGAGCTTCCCGTCACATCAACGCGTCGAACGGGAAGCAGGTGGCGCCCATCAGCGCGTCCCCTTGCGCATCGCCCGCGCCGCGAGAGCGGCGAGCCTGGGGTGACGGCGCAGACCCTGCGCGGCGTGATCGCGCCAGGCAAGCGGCAATCCGCGCCAGGACAACGCGACGCTGGCGTCGGTCAGCGGTACCTGCCCGGCGCCAAGCCGGCGCTTGTAGTCCTGATTGCCGATGCTGAGATCGAAGCGGCGCACGCCTTGTGCATGCAGCGCCTCCATGGTGCGTTCGGTCGCGAGCAGTCCGGGAGAAAAGTTCGCCCAGGTTCTGCCGGTGTGACTCATGCGCAGCAGGAGGTAGGTCGCACCATAGCGGACGCCGAACGTCGTCGCCGCGATGCCCCTGTCACAGACCAGGGCCGAGATGACGGCATAACCTTCAGCGACACCCTGGCGCGCCACCTCGCGATAGAATCGGGCGTGAACATCGTCGTTCAGGACGAACGGCAAGCCAAGCTGTCTCATCCGCTCCGCCTGCTGCTGGTCCATCACATCGAGGAATTCACGCGCGCGCTCGATATCCGTCGCGAGCTCGAACCGAGCATTGCCAAGGCGGCTGAAGACGCGCCAACACCGCGGTAGCTGCAGACGCCCGATCGACGCCCGATAGTCCGCAAAGTCGTCGCCGACGAGCACGAGGTTGCTGTTGAGCGAGCAGGATCCGACACGGCCGAGCGACACCAGCGGGTTCGGCTTGCCGCCGACCTGCGCCGGCATCTTCTTCAGGCGCAGCAGATCGAAGCGGTCGGGCAAGGCGCGCAACGCCTCGACCAGCGCCCTACCGATCGCATCCACCGCCGCCGAGTCCACGTCGCTCGCCAGGATCGGCGCGTTGTTGTCGCAGATGCCGAGATCGGCGAATTCGACGATGCGGGTGCCGCGCCTGACATGGCTGATCATCGGCACGATCGCGATGTCCTGGCCGGTCGCGGCATCGGAGATCACGGCGATCAGCGGCGCCACATCGCCAAACGCCTCATACCAGGCGCCGAGCCAGTAACCATGCTGGAAAGCGGTGCGATGACCTGCGTTCAGGCGCGGTGCGGCCTGCCGCCAGTCACGCAAGAAATCGACCGCGATTCCCGACGTGCTGGACCCAAGACCATCTGGTTGCTCGACGCGGTGAAACGTCATCGGCGGAACATCTGATTACTGAATGCTTCGAGATAGATATGTTTTGTCGCAGACCACAAGCGACGTCGCGACTTATCCTTAAGCCGGTACAACCGCCGCGACTGCGACAAGGTGTCAGTGTTGGGGTTCCGCCTGGTCAACGCACTGGAACCTTGCGAGGAAGTGCAGGCCCGCTACCGCGACGGTGAACATGAACCAGATCGGGTTCTGTCGTTCGAGCAGGAAAGTCTCGGTGGCGCCGTAGTACAGGCCGAACAGCCAGACGGTCAGGAACAGCTTGGCCAGCGCGCTGCTCCGGTTATGAGCCTGGGCAGACTGGAAATTGCCGAGCGGCGCGAGCACGAAGACGACGACCACGAGCAGCAGCCCGGGAAGTCCGATGGTGACCGCGAGATCGAGATAGGAGTTGTGGCTATGCGCCGCTGACGTCGCCCATTCGGCGCCCTGTGCGGTCTGCCGCGTGGAGACGTCGTCCCAGAAGGCGGCATAGCCGTGACCGATGACCGGCTTTTCGGCGACGGCCGCGAGCGCGAACTCCCAGATGGCGGAACGGCCGGTGAAGGTGGGATCGAGCGGCAGCAGCCGTGTCACCGTCCCGAGCGCCGGGCTCAGCACGCTGCCGACCGTCAGCAGATTCATCGCGATCAGCGGCACGAAGCAGATGAGCCGCTTCAGCCACAGGCTTCGTGTGACGTAGACCAGCGATGCCAGCGCGTAGATCGCAAGGCACAGCACCGACGAGGTCTTGCCGCCGGTGAAGATCAGGAAGATGCTGGCGAGCGCGGCGATCGCCGGACCCATCACGAACGACCCGACGGCCGACAGGTAGATGCCGACATAGACCAGCACGGTCATCACCGGCGAGGCGACGTTCTTGTGGCCGAAGCTGCCGCGCCAGTCGCCTGCAAGCTGCGGCTCGGTGACGTCGAGCGCGGTGTGGATGGAATATTGCGGGGCGAGGACAACGCCGAGATAACATAGCGCGAGCAGCACCAGTGCGGCGACGCCGAGGCAAACATTGAAGCTGCGCTGCGTCGGCGGCAGCAGCGGCAGCAGGACGGCGAGCGACGTCACGCTGGCCGCGAGCGCAAGGCGCTGGATCGAAACGCCGCGGCTCTCGGAGGAGACGATGTTGATCAGCAGCCAGCCGACCAGACACAGATGCAGCGGTGTCACCAGGCTCTTCAGCGCGGGTGCATCCGTGACCGCGACGAGCAGCACCGCAACCGGAGCCAGAAGTCCCCAGGCGACATAGGTCAGCGCCATGCGTCCGCCGACAATTGCAGCCGCGTCCTCGCTGCGCAGGTCGGGAAACGGATCGAGCGTCACCAGGATGAGCAGCAGCGCCGCGATCACGACAAGACAGCGCGCGGCCCGCACGGCATTCAGCTCGGCAAGGCCGTCCCGCAGGATGTGGCCGAGCGATGGGGCCTCGACGTCAGTTGTGTCAGCGGCGCTGCGATCCATGGCTCAAGGCAGGTGGTGAAAGCCGGCGTAGCTTCAGGTCCTACCTCATCGCCATTAACCAACCGTCAACCAGCACGCACCTTCTGCAGCGGAACCGAGGTGTGGCACGCTCCATATTTCTGCAGGCTCAGTGCCGCCGACTTAACGTTATTTGACGAAACCGGCACCGTGCAGCCCTTGCCCGCAACGCTTCGCCGGCAATGCGAGTATCATCCGCCCGCGACTTTTCGATCGTCTGGTTCTCCCCACTCGCCAGATGCGCCCCGGTTAACAGATCATTAAGAACGAGCCGCAGCTTGATCACCGCCGAAGACGTTCTCGAATTGCCGGCCTCCTCCCGCGTGGCGACGCCGGCACGTCTGCCGCGGCAGGTCGGCTCGACGAATTCGGTGTCCGTCGTCATTCCCGCCAAGAACGCTGCGGCCTATATCGGCGAAACCCTAGCCAGCGCGCTGACGCAGGGCGAGGTGAGTGAAGTGATCGTCGTGGATGACGGCTCGATCGACGACACCATCGCGATCGTCCGCGCCGTCCGTGACCCACGGCTCCGCCTGATGAGAAACGACGCCGCCGGCGTGTCCGCAGCGCGCAATCTCGGCGCGCGGCATGCGGGCGGCGAGTGGCTGCTCTTCCTCGATGCCGACGACCGGCTGCGCCCCGGCGCGGTGGCGGCGCTGCTCGCGGCAGCACGCGGCGCGCCGCGCGCGGTCCTCGTCTACGGCGACTACAACACCATCGACAGCGAGGGACGGCAGATCGGCCGGCGCGACCTGCTGAAGGGACGCCGCAAGCCGTCGGGCGACGTACTGACGCGACTTGCGGCCGGCAATTTCATCGTCAATGGCGGCATCGCGCTCGCACGCGCGGAGGCGTTCCGCGCCATCGGCGGCTTCGACACGTCGCTCAGATATTGCGAAGACTGGCATTGCTGGTGCCGCCTTGCCGCGATCGGCGAGTTCGAGTTCGCACCGAAGCTGCTGCTCGACTACCGCCTGCACGCCGCCAACACCATGAACGCGGCGGTGCGGACGCCGAAGGATTTCTTTCCCGCGATCGCGCGTGTCTTCGACGACGGCCTGATCCTGGCGAGACTGCCTGAAGGCACCGCGGCCGGGCTGCGCCTTGCCGCGGAGATTCATCTCGTCACCTATTCGGCGATGCAAGCGGTCCGCTTTGGCAGATATCGCGACGCTCTTGGCTATCTTGCAATCGTTGGCCGGCGCTCACTCAAGGCGCTGCCGCGTGCCGCGGCCAGGACCGTTCTTGCCCGCTTCGGCATCTAATCCTTCCCTGCAGCGTCAGGATACGATCTTCGACGCCTCATAGGGCTTCGGCTCGATGCCGAATGCCGCCAGCATGGAGCCGAGCGCGACCAGCGCTGGATGCATGGCGACGACGGTCTTCGACGTCGCAAGCAGGCGCGCCGCACGCAACAACGACAGCGGCAACCGCCCAAGCATCTGCGCAAACACCCACATCCGCGCTCCAGCGCCCTGGGCGGCCTTGTACTGCACGCGATAATTGATCGCACCGATGCGCAAGCCCCGCTTGGCGATCCAGCTGAAGCTGGTGCGGCTCTGCGGCACTGTCTCGGTGATGACCGCCTCCGCCGTCCAATGAAACAGCATGCCGGCGTCGCGGCACCGCACGAAGAAGTCGCAGTCGCCGCCGCCGAGGAAATTGAAGCGCAGATCGAAGGCCGGAGTGCCGAGCCGGTCGAACGCCGCGCGCGTGATCAGACAATTGCCGCAGCCATAGATCAGCGGCACCGCACCGCTGTAGTCGTAGGCGGGGCAGAACGCAGGATGACGCGCGAGCCAGGGCCGGCTGTCGTCGCCGAAGTCGGGCAGCACCGGGCCGCCGACGACGTCGGCGCCGGTCGCCTCCGCGGTGCGGACCATCAGCTCGAGCCAGTCGCTTGACGCGATCTCGTCGTCGTCAATCATCAGGAAACGGGTTGCGGCGGGAAACAGCGCCTGCGCCGTCTCGAACGCGGCGTTGATCGCCTGGCAGTTGCCCTGCCGCCGCTCGACGAGGCAGATGCCCTGCAGCCTGCCATCGGCGAGATATTCGGCGGCGACCGGCGCGCTCTCGCGCTTTGCCGCGTCGTTCTCGACCATGACGACGGCAAAGGAACGCGGGGTGCGCTGGCGGGCCAGCGAGTCCAGCGTCAGCCGCAGATGCTGCGGGCGGCGGAAGCAGGGAATGCAGACGACGATGCCGACCGACAGGTCGATGACGCGGGAGCTCGCGACGATCTCCCGGTTGGGATCGCGCACCGCATCCGCGATCCGGCTGGCGGAAAGGTCTGTCGGGATCAGCGTCATGGCGTTCTAGATGTCCGAGATTTATTGAAAAAGCCCTGCGTCGATCGTCCACTGTCCTGCGACGGCACATCGCCGCGGGACAGATGCGTCCCAAAATGAACGGGCGAAAAACGGCGTCAAGCCGCCGATCCTCCCGCGCGCATGCACCTGCCCGCCTTCGCGCTCCTGCAAAACCTTCCGCCCGTATTGGTGCAATTCGCAGTCCAGCGCACCGGTAGCGGCCCGACATGAACAATGCCGTAGTTAACGCCCATGCGCATTAACCCGACCGTAAGCACCGCCACCGGTGAAGCGGCGCGGCATCGGATTTGCTCTTCGGGCATGGGCGATTTTTCCTGTAAAATTGAATAGAACAAGCGCGGTCAGAAAATATGAGCAAGCCAGCCACGATCGATTTCGCGACAGCCACGGCGATCCAGATTCCCGCGGCCACAGCACAAATCCAGGCGCTGCACGATCTGGTCCCCGGCGAAGCCCGCGACAGCCTGCTCGCCGTCCACGCCATGCTGCGTCACGAACTGCCGCAAGGCCGGCTCGCCATCTATGAAGCCGGCGGCGGCTCGTGCAGCGTTCTGCCGCCGGAATTGCTGAGCCGCAGCAAGGTCACCGTCGTCGACATCGACGAGGACCAGGTCCGCAACAACACCTATGCGGACGAGGCCATCCTCGGCGATGTGCAGACCTACAGCTTTGGGAGCGAAACCTTCGATCTCGTGATCTGCTACAACGTGATCGAGCATCTGCCCCATGTCGACGCCGCGCTGCTGAACTTCCGCGATGCGCTCAAGCGCGGCGGGATGATCCTGATCGGCGCGCCCAATCCGCGCTCGTTGTCCGGCGTCGTCACCAAATATTCGCCGCACTGGTTCCACGTCTGGTTCTACCGGCACATCCGCGGCATCAAGGACGCTGGCCTGCCCGGCGAGCCGCCGTTCCCCACCTTCTTCCATCCACTGGTGACGCTGCCGCGGCTCGAAGCGTTCGCAGCCGCCAACGGCCTCGAGATGATCTACCGCCGCGAGGTCGAGAGTCCGCGCTATCCCGAGATGCGCCGGCGCCGGCCGTTGTTGGCGGCACTCGTCGATGCCGGCGCCGCCGTGTTGAACGCCGTGCTCCCGCGCGGGACCGACGTCCGTCGCGGCGATTATCACGTCCTCCTGCGGAAACGCTGACCCATGCGCGCGCATTGCATCGCAGGCAACACGCAGTCTCGCGGCCTCGTTGCGCGCGATAACGAACCGTTAATCTCTGAGGGATCCGGGCGTCGCCGCGACGCGTCAAACCGCGGCATGCGCTTAAACGCTTTGTTTGCCATTTCGGTGAATAGTCCCTCAATGAGTATGGTTAATTTTCCCTGTTGCGTTGATTGGGCGCCCATATCCCGGGTGCGTGGCGTAAAGCGAAGAGTAACCCCTCAGCCCGCGACCGTTGGAATGAAAGCTGGGGACCATGCTGGACTATAACCAGCCGATAGACCGGGCCCGACCGGAGGCCCCGCAGCAGAGACCCCAGGCGGGCTTCAGCGCGCTGGAGCTGGTCAACCTGCTTTGGCGGCGCAAGATCGCAATTGCGGCTGCCGCTCTGCTCGGTGCGACGCTCGCGGTCACGGTCGGCAAGAGCCTGACGCCGCGCTACACCGCCACCGCCCAGCTCTATGTCGACCCGCGCGAGCTCCAGCTCGTCGATCGCGAGCTCACACCCCGCGCGCAGGACGTCTCCGGCATGTCCATGGTGGTGGAGAGCCAGGCGCGCCTGATCACCTCCAACAGCGTGCTGCTCCAGGTGATCCAGCAGGCGGGTCTCGACAAGGATTCCGAATTCGGCGGCGGCGACGGCAAGACCCTGATGTCGTCGCTGCTCGGCCTGATCGGTCTTCAGCTCCGCGCGCCCTCCGCCGCCGAGACGAAGGAAGTGCAGCTCGCGGCGCTCGACGCGCTGAACCGGCACATCACGATCCGCAAGACCGAGAAGAGCTTCATCGTCGATGTCGAGGTCTGGTCGACCGATCCGGCGAAGGCGGCGATGCTCGCCAATACGCTGACCAACGTCTACCTCGCGGATTCGCGCAATTCGCAGGCGCTCGCGGCCCGACGTGCCACCAGCGACCTGTCCGGCCGTCTGAAGGAGCTGCGCGACCGGCTGCGCAATGCCGAGACCGCGCTTGCGACCTACAAGGCGCAGAACAATTTCGTCGGCACCCAGGACGCACTGATCAGCGACCAGCAGCTCTCCGCCAGCAACCAGCGGCTTTCCGCCGCCCGCGCGGCGACAATGGATGCGCAGGCCCGGCTCGACCAGATCGAGGCGAGCCGGCGCACGGCCGCTGACGCGGGAGCAATTCCCGAAGCGCTGCAATCGCCGACCATCGCCAATCTGCGCGCGCAATATGCCGATGCCCGCAAGAAATATGCGGAGCAGGCCGGCGAACTTGGTCCGCGCCATCCGGCGCTGCGCCAGACCGAGAAGCAGGTCGAGGATCTCAAGCGCACCATCAGCGAGGAGATCGATCGCTTCGCCCAGTCGGCCAAGAACGACCTGACGCGCGCCCGCGACTACGAGGCGTCGTTGAACCGGGCGCTGGAAGCGCAGAAGCGGCAAAGCGTACAGCTCAGCCAGGCCGCCGTGCGCCTGCGCGAGCTCGAGCGCGAGGCCGATGCCAGCCGCGACGTCTACCAATCCTTCCTCAAGCGCTCGCGCGAGACCGAGGAGCAGGAGAGCTTGAACACCTCCGCCGCGCGTGTCGTCGGCGAGGCCACCGTGCCGCAGCGGCGTTCGTTCCCGCCGGCCATGAGCCTGTTCGCCATGATCGGCTTCATCTTCGGTGCGATCGCGGCATCGAGCTGGTTTGTCGCGTCCGAGCTGCTGTTCGCCGGCCCCCCCATGCCGGCAGCCACACAGGCCCGCCGTGGGCGCACACCGGCGCCGCAGACTCCGCGCGCTCCCGAGCCTGCGCACGCCAGCGAGGCTGCGCTTCCGCAGGTTTCGCGAGCCACGGAGGTTGCGCAAGCCTTGCCGGAACAAGCCTTGCCAGAACCTACCTTGCCGGAGCTTGCCGCGCCACCGCTGCAGCCTGCGGCGGTCGAACGCCCCCTGATCGCAAAGCCGCTGATCGCGCGCCTCCAGGAGGCCGACGTCATCCATACGCTCGGCGCCATTCTCGCCACCGGCGGCGGCGTGGATCTGACACGACTGGGGTGGCCGACGCTGCGCCCGGGCTTTCCCCTGACCAGCCTGCTCAACGCCTGGCGCGACATGCGCGCGGTCGCGGCCCGACGCATCGGCGGCAAGGCGATGCCGGTCATCGCGCTCGTCGGCGGCGGCGAGACCACCGGACGCAGCGTGACCGCGCTGAACTTCGTGCTCGCGGCCGCGCGCGACGGCGTCCGCGTGCTGATGATCGATGCCGACCATCAGGCCCATTCACTCTCGAACAAGGTCCATCGTCCCGGCAAGAGCGAGCCGAGCAGGCTGGGCTGGCTCTCGAACGGCAGCAAGGCTGCGCGCGAGATCAAGACGGTCAACGGCATCTCGGTGCTGCCGGCCGCCGAGGGCGACGCCGGCAAGGCGGCTGAGGCCATCCGCAAGGCGATCGCGCAGGCCCGCTCCGCCGGTGGCTACGACCTCGTGATCCTCGACGGCCCGACGACGCCGCTCGCGGCCGGCGGCCGCAAGCTGCTCGACGAGGTCGATGCGCTGGTGGCGGTACTGCCGACCAGCATGGACATCAACGACAGTCTGGAAGAGATCCTGAGCACGCTCGGCCGCGCCGAGCGCAAGCTGGTCGGCGTCGTGCTCGACGAGCTCACCCCGGCAGCCCAAGCGCGTCAGCGAGGCAGACAATATGCTTGAGCGCCGCGTCAATCTGGACGGTCGGGCTGCAACCGCCGACGTGCCGCGGATCACGATCGGCGGCCTTCGCATGGCCGCGCTCGACCTGGAAGCGACCGCCGATTTCATGATCGAGGCGACCGATCCCAACAATCGCATCGGCCGACCGCTGTACCTGACCTCGGCCAATGGCGAGGTGCTGGCGCGCTGCTCGACCGAACCGCAGACCGAGCGTCTGTTCCGCATCGCCGATCTGATCAATGCCGACGGCCAGCCGCTGGTGGCGGCCTCGAAGCTGCAATCCTGGTTTCCGCTGCCCGAGCGCGTCGCGACCACGGATCTGTTCCACGTTGTCGCGCGCAAGGCCGAAGCGATCGGCCGCACCTTCTACATGTTCGGCGCCAGCGAGGCCGAGAACGCCGCGGCGGTCGCGAACGTCCGCAATCTCTATCCGAACCTGAAGATCGTCGGGCACAGCCACGGCTATCTGCGCGGCGAAGCGCTGCGCGCGAAAGTCGACGAGATCAACGCGCTTGCACCCGACTATCTCTGGGTCGCGCTCGGCGTACCCAGCGAGCAGGCCTTCGTCGAGGAATTCACGCCGCATCTCTCCAATGTCGGCGTCATCAAGACATCCGGCGGCCTGTTCAACTTCCTGTCGGGCAGCCGCTCGCGCGCGCCGCAATGGATGCAGAAGATCGGACTGGAGTGGGCCTGGCGCACCTGGCTCGAGCCTCGCCGGCTGTTCTGGCGCTATCTGACCACCAATCCGCGCGCGCTCTATCTTCTGTTCAGGCGCAAGCGCCCCTTCAGCCGCTGAGAGACGCCGAGCAGGACATGACCGATCGACCGACAGTCCTCGTCACGGGAGGCGCGGGTTACATCGGATCGCACGCGTGCCGCGCGCTGACCGCTGCCGGCTATCTGCCGGTGGTTTTCGACAATCTCTCGACAGGTCACCGCAGCTTCGTCGCCGGGGAGCTGGTGGCGGCGGATCTGCTCGACGGCGCTGCGCTGGCGCGCGCCTTCGCCGAACACAAGATCACGGCGGTGATGCATTTCGCAGCCGCCAGCCTCGTCGGCGAGTCCATGACCGACCCGCAGAAATACTACATCAACAACGTCCAGGGCACGTTGTCGCTGCTGCAGGCCATGCGCAATGCCGGCTGCCACCGCATCGTGTTCTCCTCGACCGGCGCCGTCTACGGCAATGCCGATTCCGAAGCGCTGCCGGAAGACTTTCCCTGCGCGCCGATCAATCCGTATGGCGCCTCGAAGTGGATGATCGAGCGCATGCTCGCCGACTATCGCACAGCCTATGGCTTCGGCGCCTTCTGCCTGCGCTATTTCAACGCCAGCGGCGCCGATCCCGCCGGCGGCATCGGCGAGCTGCGCGACAACGAGACCCATCTGATTCCGCGCGCCATGATGGCGCTGCAAGGCCACGTCGACTTCGCCGTGTTCGGCGACGATTACGACACCCCCGACGGCACCGCGATCCGCGATTACGTCCACGTCACCGATCTTGCCGCCGCGCATGTCGCGGCGCTGAAGCTTCTGGAAGCCGGACATGCCGGCGGCAGCTTCAATCTCGGGACCGGCTCAGGCTTCTCGGTGCGCGAGATTCTCAACGCCATCAGGCAGGAGACCGGGCGCGAGGTGCCGCACACCGTCAAGCCGCGCCGCGCCGGCGATCCCACCTATCTGGTCGCCGATCCCTCTGCGGCACGACAAGTTCTTAACTTCGTGCCGCGTCACTCCGATCTGCCGACGGTGATCCGCACCGCCTGGGCGTGGCACCAGAAGGCCCATCCGCTTAAGGCCCGTTAAGCAACCGTAACATCCGTACCTTGCCTGCCGTGCCTCCAAACGGCTAGAATGCACATTCGCTGCCGCCATTGGCGTATCGCCGACGGCCGCATTTTTGGGCATCACCGACGATGAGGTCGGGATGCAGGGCTCCGCGCGTTGCGCGAACCGATTTTCCTGATGTCGGGACCACAATCGAATCTGCGTGACGGCCTGTCATCAGGCGCGGATTCAAAGGAGTATCGACCGCATGCATCAGGCTGCACGCCTGGAGTTCGAGCGCGTGATGGATGAGTTCGTCCGCTGGCATGTCGTGCCCGAGGACGAGCGCTCGCCCGCGCCTGCCTGGTGGTGGGGGCCCGCCATGGCGGTGGTCGACGACCAGGAGCCGATGAGCCAGACGTGGTGCGCCGGGCTCGGCTTGAACGAGGGCACGAGCTTCGCGGAGGGGGCGCGCAGGATTCTGGCGCTGTTCGTCGAGCAGACATCCCTGACCGGGCCCGCAGATTTTCCAAGCAAAGCCGAAGGCCCCGATCACGACGTCCGCGAGCTGCACCCGCAGCCGTCAGACGACAGCGCGTTTCAGCCGTAGCGCCGCGGCTTCCGTGGCAACCGGATCCGGCTCGGGCTGGAGCGGCGGTGCGACAGGCAGGACCATCGGCCGCAACAGCTCGGCCATCTGCTTCGCCGGCAGCGGCTTCGAGATCAGGAAGCCCTGCATCTCGTCGCAGCCATGGGTGCGCAGGAACGCTTCCTGCTCGGCGTTCTCGACGCCTTCTGCGACGACCGTCATGCCGAGGGCCTTGCCCATGCTGATGATCGCCTGCGCGATCGCCTGATCCTCCGAATCCTGCGGGAGGTCGCGCACGAAGGAACGATCGATCTTGATGGTGTCGATCGGGAAGTGCTTCATCAGCGACATCGACGAATAGCCGGTGCCGAAATCGTCGATCGCAAGGCGGATGCCGCGGCTCTGGATGGCGTCGAGCACCTTGAGCGCACGTCCGACATTGCGCATCATCATGCTCTCGGTGACCTCGAGCTGGAGCAGCACCGGCGACATGCCGGAGGCAGCCAGCGCCTCGTCCACATCCTGCAACAGATGTTCGTCGGCAAACTGACGCGGCGACAGGTTCACCGCCATCGACAGCGGCAGCAATCCGCGGCGCTGCCAGGCCATCGCCTGCGCGCAGGCCTCCCTCAGGACCCAGCGGCCGATCGGCACGATCAGGCCGGTTTCCTCGGCGAGCGGGATGAACTGAGCCGGGGAGATGTTGCCGAGATCGGGATGCGTCCAGCGCAGCAGCGCTTCCACGCCGGTAATCTGGCCCGTCTCCATGTCCACCTTGGGCTGGTAGTTCAGCGAGAACTGTTCGCGCTCCAGCGCCCGACGCAGCGCGCTTTCCAGCGACAGCCGCTCGATCGACTGGGTCTTCACTTCCTTGGAGAAGAAGCGATAGCCGTTCTTGCCGTCCTCCTTGGCGAGATACATCGCCATGTCGGCGTTCTTGGTCAGCGTCTGCGCGTCGGACCCGTTGGCCGGATACATCGCGATGCCGATCGAGGCCGTGGTGTGGCACTCGTGACCGGCCAGCTCCATGGGCTCGGCGAGCGCCGCGAGCAGCCCGGTCGCGATGCGCTGGACGTCGTCGATCTCGCCGCACTGGTCGAGGATGACCACGAACTCGTCGCCGCCGAGACGCGCCACCACGTCGCTGGCCCGCAGCGCGCCGCGCAGGCGGTTCGCCACTTCGAGCAACAGCAGGTCGCCCGCCTCGTGACCCAGCGAGTCGTTGATGACCTTGAAGCGGTCGAGATCGATGAACAGCACCGCAAAGCGGTGATCGTGGTGATGCGCGGTGTCGATCGCCGCGCGCAGCAGGCCGTTGAAGGTCTCGCGGTTCGGCAGGTCGGTCAGGCTGTCGTGCGAGGCGAGATACTCGATCCGCTCGTCCGCCTGGTTCTTCTCGTCGGCACGATCGAAATTCTCCATCGCGAAGGAGACGTTGTCGGCCAGACGCTGCAACAGCTCGACGAACTCGTCCGTAAAGGTTGCCGGCTCGGTCGACATGTAGATCATGACGCCGACGGCATGGTCGTGCGCGATGAGCGGAAACGCCGCGCCGGACCGCGCGCCGTCGCCGCGCACGATGGGGTGGAAGACACGGACGCGATCGTCGTTGAGATAGTCGTTGCTGATGCAGGGCCGGCCTGTGCGGAACGCCGTGCCGCTCATGCCGCGACCCTCGGGACGCTCGGGATCGATGGAGAGGCGGAGGTTGCGCGTGGTGTCCGCAGACGGCCCGGCCGCCGCCACGATCTCGAGCTGGTCGCTGCCGGCCTTGGCCAGCGCAATCGTCGTCGAGGTGAATTTCGCACCGTTCGAGGCTGCGAGGCAGACGAGGTCGAACAGCTCGGCGCGCGACTTCGCCCGCATGATCGCCTCGTTGGTGGCACTGAGTGCCGCGAACATGCGCGTCAGGCGTTCCTTCTGCGCCTCCGTGCGGGCCTTTTCCTCGGCGCGCTCGAAATTGTCGAGGGCGAACGAGACGTTTTCAGCCAGACGTCCG
Organism: Bradyrhizobium sacchari; assembly: GCF_002068095.1. Taxonomy (GTDB): domain Bacteria; phylum Pseudomonadota; class Alphaproteobacteria; order Rhizobiales; family Xanthobacteraceae; genus Bradyrhizobium; species Bradyrhizobium sacchari. The sequence continues at coordinate 568,706 of NZ_LWIG01000007.1, forward strand.
AGCAGTTGAATGAGGTCCGGCGTGAACGCGCCCTCGTGCGGCGAGAGGAACAGCAATACGCCGACGGCCTCGCCGCCGTTACTGAACAACGGGAAGCAGGCGCCCGATTTCGTCCCTTGCGTGCGCGCGATGTGGCGCCAGTGCGCGGTGCGGGTGTCGGTCAGAATCTCGTTGGCGATGCAAGGCGCGCGCGTACGGAACGAGGTGCCGGTGAGCCCGCGCCCCTCCGGGTCGTCGGCCGAGGTCGAGAAGCGCCATTCCTTGATCAGGCCGCAGCTCTCGCCCTTGGTCATGGCAATGTCGAGATAGTGGCCTGTCGCGTCCACTATGGCGATGGTCGCAGAAGAGAAAGTGCCACCCAGCACCGCCGCCTCGCAGACCACCTCGAACAATTCGGAGCGGGTCTTGACCCGCATGATCGCCTCGTTGGTCGCGCTCAGCGCCTCGAGCATGCCCCTGAGGCGATTGCGCTGCATCTCGGCCTTGGCCTTCGCCTCGGCGCGGTCGAAATTCTCCAGCGCAAAAGATACGTTGGCCTGGAGCTTGCGTAGCAGCTCGACGAGCTCGGGCGTGAAGGCAGCATACTCCGGCGAGTTGAACAGGAATACGCCCTCGACCCGGTCGCCGTTGAACAACGGCAGCGCCGCGGAGGACGCGATGCCGCTGCGGCGGGCGCTGTCCTGCCAGGGCGCGATGCGATCGTCGGCGAGCACATCGTTGCTGACGGCAGGCTGGCGCGTGCGGAACGCGGTGCCGGTCAGCCCGCGCCCTTCTGCCACCCGCTCGGAGATCGAGAACTTGAAGTTGCGAACCTCGTCGGCATTCGGTCCGTAGCTGGCGACCACACGCAGCAGCTCGGCACGCTGGTCGACCAGCGCGATGCTGGCCGAGGTGAACTTGGCGCCTTTGGCCGTCGCCTCGCAGACGAGGTCGAACAGCTCCGAGCGCGACCGCGCGCGCAGGATCGCCTCGTTGGTGGCGCTGAGCGCCGCATACATGCGCGCCAGGCGTTCTTCTTCCGCCGCGATCCTGGCCTTCTCGGCCTCGCGGTCGAAATTTTCGATCGCGAACGAGACGTTCTCCGCCATGCGCAGCAGCAGCGCGACGATCTCCTCGTCCTTGGCCCACGAGCGGCTGATGAAGAACAGGAGCACGCCGACACTTTCGCCGCGCTTGATCAGCGGCGCGACCACGCAGGCGGCAACGCCCGTGTTGACGTTGGCCTGCTCCCATGGCGAGCCCTTGGTACGGCTGGCGAGATCGTCCTCGACTATGGCTTTCTGGGTCCGGAACACCTCGCCGGAGATGCCCTTGCCGTAGGGATTTTCCGGGTCGACCGAATAGCTTGCCCGGGTGACGAGCTCGAGGTTCTGCCCGGTGGCGGCGACAGGCTTCATCCAGTGCGAATCCGGCTCGCGCAGCAGCACGATAGTCGCCAGCGACTTGCCGCTGTGCACGGAGGCGTCGCAGACGAGCTGGTACAGCTCCTGCTCGGTCTTGGCCCGCAGGATCGCTTCGTTGGTGGCGCTGATGGCGCCGAACATGCGGTTGAGCCGCCGCGTCGCCCGGTCGCTGGCCTGCCGCGCGGTCTCGCGCGCGAAATTCTCCAGCGCATAGGAAATGTTGGCCGACATGCGTTCGAACAGCGACACCATCTGCTCGTTCAGCGAGTTGGCCTCGCTCCGCGTCACGTAGAGCACGCCGACGCTCTTGCCGTTGCAGAGCAGCGGCAACGCCGCCGCCGCGCCGATGTGCGCCTTGGCGGCCTCCTCACGCCACGCCAGCGAGCGCGGATCGTTCAGATAGTCGTTGCTGATGCACAGTTTCTGATCGCGAAACGCCTCGCCGCCAACGCCCGATCCTTCCGGTGTGGCGGCGTCCGTCGTGATCTCGATCGCGCGCAGACGCGCGATGTCGTCGCCGCAGCCGGCCGCGAAGCGCAGCCACCGGCCGTCCGGGTCGACCAGGAACACGGCCACGGCCAAGAAGTCCTCGCTCGAAAAGCCGGCGTCGCAGACCTTCTGGTACAGCTCGTCCGGCGATCTCGCGTAGAGGATCGCTTCATTGATGGCGCTCAACGCCGCAAAGGTGCGCGCGAGTGTCGTCGACACGATCTCAGCTCCCGGGCATTTCTGCCTATTTATCCCGGGTGCCTTTATGAACGGCGATCGCCTAAGTGGTCGTTATTGCGCGGCGCAAACCGTCGATCAAAGTGAACGAGCTGCGAACGAGCGCCACGAAACTGACGGGAATACCGCCGCACGGGACGAATCTTCGACCAAAGGCGTGTTCCGTTTACGAATTTGCAGCCCTGTATTGGTTTACGGGAGATTGATATCGCGCTGGCGCTTTGAGACGATGGCCTCCAACAAGCAGCCTGTTAAGGGCACCATGTCGGGGAAACGCCATGCCGATCGTCAGGGCCGACCGCCTCACGCGCATCAGCGCCGTCCTGCTCCAGGCGGCCGGAGCTTCCGCGGAAGAGGCCGACGCCGTCGCAAGCGGCTGCGTCAGCGCCAATCTCGCCGGCCACGATTCCCACGGCGTGATCGCCATTCCCACCTATATCGACCGCATCAAGGCCGGGCACATCGTTCCCGGCGCCAAATGGACCATCGTCCAGGAATCGCCGACCACCACTGTGATCGACGGTCATTGGGGGTTCGGCTTCCACGTCAACGCCAAAGCGATGACGCTGACGATCGAGAAGGCGAAGACGGCGAACGTCGCCGCCTGCACCGTCTTCCGGCAGAGCCATGTCGGCCGCCTCGCAGCCTACCCCTTGATGGCGATGCGCGAAGGCATGATCGGGATTGCGACGGCGGACTCCGGCCGCTCGCCGAAGCACGTGGCCCCGTTCGGCGGCAAGGAGGCGCGGCTCGGCACCAACCCGATCTCGATCGCGGTGCCGTCCGATCTCGAGGCTCCGTTCTATCTGGACATGGCGACGTCTGCGGTCGCCGCCGGCAAGATCCAGCTCGCGCTCGCGCGCGGCGAAGAAATCCCGACGGGATGGATCATCGATGCGGAGGGACGGCACACCACCGACCCGAGCCAATATCGCAAAGGCGGCGCATTGCTACCGCTCGGCGGCACCGAGGGCTACAAGGGCAGCGGCCTCGCCGCCATGGTCGAGGTGCTGTGCGGCCTGCTCACCGGCCTCGGCTTCGGCGTCGAGCCCACAGGGCGGCACAATGACGGCTGCTTCATGGCTGTGTTCAACGTCGCCGCCTTCCGGCCACTGCGGGAGTTCAAGCGCGAGGTCGCCGAATTCGCACGCTATCTGAAATCGACCCCGCCCTCCGAGGGCAGCCAGGGCGTCTACTATCCCGGCGAGATCGAGGGCGCGCGCGAGCAGCAGCGCCTGCGCGACGGCGTCGAGATCGAGGATGCGACCTGGGACAGGCTGCGCGCGCTGGCGCGCGAGTACCGGCTCGACACGGCCCTCGGTCTCGTCTGACGCTATCAGGAGAACAGCAGCATGAATCGGCAGATGGTACTGGTCGGCTTCCTGCAGGCGCAAAACTGCACCAACCTGCCGAGCTCGTGGCGACATCCGGACTCGCGCGACGACTCCATGTCCGCGGACTACTATCAGGAGATTGCCAGAATCCTTGAAGCCGGCAAATTCCACATGGCGTTCTTCGACGATCGCCTTGCGATGCCGGACCGCTACGGCAACGACCACGCCCACACCGTCGAATACGGCATCCGCTGCGTGAAGATGGACCCGCTGATCGTACTGACCACGATGGGCATGGTCACCGACAAGCTCGGCCTTGGCGCAACCTGCTCGACCACCTACTACGAGCCCTTCGACGTCGCCCGCCGCTTCGCGACGCTGGATCTGATGTCCGGCGGTCGCGCGGGCTGGAACGTCGTGACGTCGCTGAACGACGGCGAGGCGCTCAACATGGGACGCGACTCCCACCCCGAACATGATTCCCGCTACGACAAGGCAGACGAGTTCATGGAGGTCGTGCTCGGCCATTGGGATACCTGGGAGGACGGCGCAATCATCATGGACAAGCAAAGCGGCCGCTTTGCCGATCCAGCCAAGGTGAAGCGGCTCGATCACAAGGGACCGGCTTTCAAGTCGCGCGGCCCATTCACGGTACCGCGCTCGCAACAGGGCCATCCCGTCATCATCCAGGCCGGCGCCTCCGGCCGCGGCCAGCGCTTTGCGGGGCGATGGGGCGAGGTGATCTTCACCGCCGCACGCAACCTCGCCGCCGCCAAGGAAGGCTATGCGGCCGTGCGCAACCAGGCCGCCAAGGCCGGTCGCGACCCCGACCAGATGTTTCTCTGCAATCTGACGACGCCGGTCTGCGCCGCGACCAGGGCTGAAGCCGAAGACAAGATGGCGCTGATCAACAAGCTGCCGCTCGAGATCGACGCGCTGTCGCTGCTCGCCGAAGCGCTCAATTACGACTTCGCCTCCAAAGACCTTGACGAACCGCTGACGACGGAAGAGTTGAACAGCATGCAGGGCATCCTCGGCATCCGCGACGGCGTGCTGAAGAATTCGGGCAAGAGCAATCCGAGCGCGCGCGACTTCGTCACCTTCTCCGGCCGCGGCCAGGTGCATGACGCCATGGTCGGCGGCCCCAGGGAGATCGCCGACAGACTGGAGGAGATGTTCATCGAGCGCGGCTGCGACGGGTTTGTCATCGCCGCGACCTATGTGCCCGGCTCCTACGCCGATTTCGTCCAGCACGTCGTGCCGGAGCTGCAGCGCCGCGGCCTGTTCCAGAAGGACTACCGCGGCAGGACGTTGCGGGAAAATCTCGGGCTCAGGCGACCGGCGGCAGGCGCCTGGAAGCTGCAGCCGCGCGATGCCGCGGAATAACGGGAGGATCCGACATGCGCTGGCTGAAATTCACCGCCGCGGGCAAGACCTCCTGGGGGATCATCGAGGGCGACAAGGTTCTCGCGGTCGATGGCGATCCCTTCGGCGAGTGGCAGCGGACTTCCCGGACGCATCCGCTTGGCGAGGTCAAGATCGAGCTGCCGCTGATCCCGCGCACCTTCTATTGTGTCGGCCTGAACTATCAGAAGCACCTGAAGGAAGCCGCCGACAAGCGCGGCGAGGTGCCGGCCGTGCCTGACAGGCCCGAGATCGGCTATCGCGCGCAGAACGCGCTGATCGCGCATGACGAGGACGTCGTGATCCCATCCTTGGCGACCGACAAGATCCATTATGAAGGCGAACTCGTCGTCGTCATCGGCAGGAAGGTGAAGCACCTCACCAAAGACAACGCGATGGATTGCGTGTTCGGCTACACCATCGGCAACGACGTCAGTGAACGCAGCTGGCAGAAGGCCGACCGCAGCCTATGGCGCTCGAAGAACGCCGACACGTTCAAGCCGATGGGACCGTGGATCGAGACCGAGGCCAATCTCGCCAGGATGGAGACCGTGGTCCGGGTCAATGGCGAGGAAACCAACCGCTTCTACACCAACGACATGATCTTCGGCGTGGTGCCGTTCCTGGTCGAGCTAACCAAATATTTCACGCTATGGCCCGGCGACGTGATCTGGATGGGCACCGACGGCGCCTCGCCGGACATCGCGCATGGCGATGTCGTGGAGATCGATATCACCGGCATCGGCACGCTGCGGAACAGGTTTGTGCGGGAGCAGCGGTAGATCAGCCGGTGCCGGCCGAGCGGCCCTTCACATGATCGATAAAGGCCCGCAACTTCGGCATGATTTGTCGGTGACCGGGATAGTACAGGAACACGCCTGGTGTCATCGGCGCGAATTGCTCCAGGACGGGAATGAGCTTTCCCGCCGCCATGGCACCGGCGGCCAGCGGTGCGGGCACTTGCGCAAGACCCACACCTTCGACGGCAGCTCCGAGCATCGTAGGAAAGTCGTTGGCGATGAAAGGTCCCGAAACCACAATCTCCATCGAACGACCGTTGTCGTCGAGCGACCATGACGCAAGCGCACCGTTCGATCGTCGCAACCTCAAGCACGCATGCTCACGCAGATCGTCTGGCCGCTCGGGCCGACCGCGGCGGGCGAGGTAAGCCGGACTGCCGAGGATAATGAGCGGTAGCGGATTGGTCAGGCGCACCGCGACCATGTCGGGGGCGATGAACTGGCCCAACCTGATGCCGGCGTCAAAACCTTCGGCCGCGAGGTCGACCAGTTCTTCGCTTGCGGCAAGCTCCACTTCAATCTCGGGAAATTCCCGGCAGAACGACGCGATCAGCGGCTCCAGCAGGATCGGGACGACGGAGCGCGGCACGGTGAGACGCAGGAGCCCGGCCGGTCGCTGTCCGAGTTCGCGCGCCGCACCGCTGGCGGCGACGAGCTCCTCGAAGGCGGGTCTGGCGCGCGCAAGAAATCTTTCGCCGGCTTCGGTCAAACCGACACTGCGGGTCGTGCGGATGAAGAGCGCGGCGCCAACGCGCGCCTCGAGCGCGCGTATCGCCTGACTGATGGCCGATGGCGTGACCCCGAGCTCGGCTGCCGCCCGGCGGAAACTGCGATGTTGGGCGACACTCAGGAACGCCTCCACGCCGTCCAATGCACCATGCCTGACTGTGAAGTTCTGCTTCATAGCCCATCAACATTATCGCGAATAGTGCTGAGCGGAAAGAGCTCCTAAATCCGAACTGCAATTGAGCCGTACCGCCGCACACATCGGCATTTGCAGCACCGCGGCTGTCGCCGTGACCGGAGACGTGACGTCGATGAAGACAATCCGCAGCGTCGTTTTGGCACTTGCCCTCGCCCTGACAGGAGCTCCTTCCATGACCGATCCTTCACTTGCCCAATCACAGACCGCATCGCCGACAATCGCGATCTTGGTCATCCTGACCGTCAAGCCGGGCATCACCCGCGAACAGGTGATGGCCATCATGCCCGACGAAGTCAGGCAGACCGTTCAGCTCTACCTCAATGGGATGGTTCGAGAATGGTATTCGCGGTCCGACGGTCGCGGAGCCGTCTTCCTGCTGAACGTCAAAGACGTCGCCGAGGGACACGCGATCATGGATGGCCTGCCGCTCGCCAGGCAAGACCTCGTCGATCACGAATACATCGCGGTCGGTCCGCTGATGCCGCTCCGTCTGCTGATGGCCAAACCCTGAGCGTCCGCCGGCGCCGAACCGACCGGCTTCGACTGCACCCGGCCGGACAGGCCACCACAAGGGAACCCGAACGTGCCGCAAAGCTTCAACCTTCCGTTCGTGCTCAGCGTCGCCGGCGCTTTCCTGACAAGCGCGGTGCTGGCCTCCATTTACGTCTGGCCGGCACTCCGCGCCATGCCGCGCTATGAGGCCCTGAGACTTCTCGCGGCCTTCCACGCGTTCAGGTTCTTCGGCATGAATTTCATGGTGGCGGGATTCGTATCGGCGGNGTTGAGCCCGAACTTCGCAGCCGAGGTCGGATGGGGAGATTTGATTGCCGCCACTCTCGCACTCGCGTCAATGGCAGCACTGTCGCGGCGATGGTCGTTCGCCGTTCCGGTGGTCTGGGCGTTCAACGTCTGGGGCACGCTGGACCTCTTGAATGCCTACTATGTAGGCGTGACGAAAATCCAGGATCCCGGCCTCTTCGGCGCCGGCGTTTACATTCCAGCCCTCTACGTGCCGCTGCTGCTCGTCAGCCATGTTCTCGTCTTCATGATTCTGCTGAGGACCGGACCAGAGGAAAAAGCCGCCTGATTTGGCCGCTGGTCGCGATCTCCTGCCTCCGCCACAACCGATCTCTCTCGAAGGAACGCCGATGAACAGCGACGCTGTTTCCGTTGCCGTCCCGCCCCAGCCTCCCATCCGGATCGGCTTGATGTGGACCGTTCTGTTCACGATCCTGTGGACCTGGATGATCTACGCGGTCCCTGCACTTCCGGAGAGCGGTTTTCCCGCCCTCGGCGTTCGCCTGCTGGCTCATGGGCTCATTGCACTCGGCCTGTGGCTCGGGCTCGAAAACACCGCGCTGATGCCGGAGCAACGCCGGGCGACCTGGCTGGTCGTCATAGTCCCCTTCACGCTTTGGGCTGCCCTCGCCTGGACGGCCGCCATCAATGGTGCATTCCGCACGGGTGCGTCCTACTTGCCGCTGCTTCCCATGGCGATCCTGCTGCCTGTGATCGTCGGCACTCCGGCGCTGATGCTCTCGAAGCGGGTGGGACAATTGCTCGATGCAATGCCGACGACGTGGCTCGTCGCCCTTCAGGTCTATCGCATCTTTGGCAGTCAATGGCTCGCTTACTGGCTGCGAGGGGCGCTCCCGGGCTTGTGGGCATTGCCGGCAGGAGCAGGCGACGTGCTGACCGGACTGTTCGCCGTTCCGGCGGCGCTCGCCTTGGCGACAGGAACGGCCGAGGGGCGGACAGGTGCGATCGTCTGGAATGTCTTCGGCCTCGCAGACTTCGCCGTCGCGATTGCCCTGGGAATGGCGATGTCGCCTGGCCCCTTCCAGTTGATCTTTCCCGATGGCCCGAGCATGGCGGTAGACACCTTTCCGAACGTGCTGACCCCTGCCTTCGTTGTGCCAAGCTCGATCCTGCTGCATGCACTGTCGCTGCGCCAACTGCGCCGGCGCAGCCAGGCGGAGACGATGTGAGTGCCGTCGCTGTCTCAGAACGGCAGCGCGACGCCCGTCTTGATCTCCTTCAGCACCACATTGCTGCGGACATAACGGATGCCGGGAATGCGGAACATGAACTCGTCGAGGAAGCGGTTGTAGGCCGCCATGTCCTGCACGACGACGCGCAAATGATAATCAGCATCGCCCGTGGTCGCGAAACATTCCAGCACCTCGCGGCGCGTCCTGACCCTGGCTACGAACTCGTCCACGAACTTCGCATCGTGCCGCTCCAGCGAGACGTGAAGGATGGCCGACATCGTAAATCCCGCCTCCTCGCGTGCGACCAGCGCCGCATAGCCCTGGATGACGCCGCCCTCCTCCAGCGCCCGCACCCGGCGCCAGCACGCGGAGGTGGACATGCCGACCTCGTCTGCGAGTTGCTGGTTGGTGGCGCGGCCGTCCCGCTGAAGATGGGCGAGTATGCGCGTGTCCTGCTCTTCGATCATGGAAGCCTCCCGAACCGGGAACCTCTACCAAATTTGATGCCCTCACGCAAAATTCTACCGGATTTGTGATATCAACGGGATAAATAGGTAAGACCTACCAGCTTCCCAGGCATAACCTTCCACCACTAGGGCCAGGATGCTGCGCGAGGTCCGCCATGGACGCCATTCCGTCACTCGACAGTTACGATCTCTCCGACCGTTACGATCGCGAGGAGGGCCGCGTCTTCCTCACGGGCACGCAGGCCATCGTCCGCATCGCGCTCGACCAGGCGAGGCGCGACCGCGCGAGCGGCCTCAACACCGCGGGCTTCATCTCCGGCTATCGCGGCTCGCCGCTCGGCGGCATCGATCTCGAACTGTGGCGCATCCAGGAACACCTCAAGCGAGACCGCATCGAATTCCTTCCCGCCGTGAACGAGGACCTCGCGGCAACCGCGGTGCTCGGTTCGCAGCAGGTCGAGACGCAAGGAGACCGCGAGGTCGATGGCGTGTTCGGCCTCTGGTACGGCAAGGGCCCCGGCGTCGATCGCTCCGGCGATGCGCTCAAGCACGGCAATGCCTACGGCTCCTCGCCGCATGGCGGCGTGCTGGTGGTCGCCGGCGACGACCATGGCTGCGTGTCGTCTTCGATGCCGCACCAGTCCGATGTCGCCTTCATGAGCTGGTTCATGCCGACGCTGCACCCGGCCGATGTCGGCGAATACCTGGCGTTCGGCGAATATGGCTACGCGCTGAGCCGCTTCTCCGGCATGTGGGTCGGCTTCAAGGCGGTCTCGGAAATCGTGGAATCAGGCGCATCCGTCGTGCTGCGCCCGCCGCGCCTCTTCCGCACGCCCGACTTCACGCCGCCGCCCGGCGGCCTGCATTATCGCTGGCCCGATTTGCCGGGTCCGCAGATCGAGGAACGGCTGGAGGCGAAGAAGCACGCCGTCTACGCCTTCGCCAAGGCCAACCCGATCGATCGCCACATCTACGACATCCCCGGCGCGACCTACGGCATCGTCACGACAGGCAAGGCACATCTCGACCTGATGGAAGCGTTGCGGCTGATGGGCCTCGATGAAGCCGCCTGCCGCAGCATCGGCATCGACGTCTACAAGGTCGGCATGGTCTGGCCGCTGGCGTTGCATGACGCCATGGACTTCGTGAAGGGCAAGCGCGAGATCCTCGTGGTCGAGGAGAAGCGCGGCATCATCGAAAGCCAGTTCAAGGAATATTTTTACGACTATCCCGGCAGCAAGCCGGAGCGCATGGTGGGCAAGCACGATGAGCGAGGGGCACGGCTGATCTCCTGGATCGGCGAATTGTCGCCGCGCGCGCTCGCGAGCGTGCTGGCCCGGCGGCTCGACCCGATGTTTCCGGGCCTCAATCTCGCCGCCCGCGCTGCGAGCTTGATGCCGGAGGCCGCGCGCACGATCAACGTGTCAGGCGCAACGCGCACGCCCTATTTCTGCTCGGGATGTCCGCACAACATTTCGACGAAGGTGCCGCAAGGATCGAAGGCTCTGGCCGGCATCGGCTGCCATTTCATGGCGAGCTGGATGGACCGGGAGACCTCGTCGCTGATCCAGATGGGCGGCGAGGGCGTGAACTGGGCTGCTTCATCGCGATTTACCGGCAAGAAGCACGTCTTCCAGAATCTCGGCGAGGGCACCTACTATCATTCGGGCTCGATGGCGATCCGGCAGGCGATCGCCGCCAAGGCCAACATCACCTACAAGATCCTGTTCAATGACGCGGTGGCGATGACCGGCGGCCAGCCGGTCGACGGCCCGATCAGCGTGCATGCCATCGCGCACAGCGTCCGCGCCGAAGGCGTTGAGCGCATCGCGCTGGTGTCGGACGATCCAGCACATTTCAGCCCGGCGGACCTGCCCAGCGGCGTGACCATTCATCCTCGCGAGGAGATGGACGCCGTGCAGCGCGAGTTGCGCGACATCCCTGGCGTATCCGTCCTGATCTATCAGCAGACCTGCGCCACCGAAAAGCGGCGCCGGCGCAAACGTGGGCAGATGGCCGATCCAAAACGCTTCGCCTACATCAACGATCTCGTCTGCGAAGGCTGCGGCGATTGCTCGGTCGAATCCAACTGCCTCAGCGTCGAGCCGAAGGAGACGCCGTTCGGCCGCAAGCGCCAGATCAACCTGTCGGCCTGCAACAAGGACTTTTCCTGCCTCAACGGCTTCTGCCCGAGCTTTGTCACCGTCGAAGGCGCGACACGCCGGAAGAAGAGCGCGAGCCAGATCGACGCCGCCGGCCGCGCCGCCACACTTCCCCTACCCGCTCCCGCCACGCTCGACCGGCCTTACGACTTGTTGGTAACAGGCGTGGGCGGCACCGGCGTGATCACGGTCGGCGCACTGATCGGCATGGCCGCGCATCTGGAACGTCGCGGCGTCTCGGTGCTCGACTTCACCGGCTTCGCGCAGAAATTCGGCCCGGTGCTGAGCTATATCCGCCTGGCCGCCAGCCCAGAAGCGCTGCATCAGGTCCGTATCGACCAGGGCGCGGCCGACGCGCTGATCGGCTGCGACCTCGTCGTCAGCTCCTCGCCAAAGGCATCGGGCACCTATCGCCGCGGCACGCGTGCGGCAGTCAACACCGCGGAGATGCCGACCGGCGACGTCGTCCGCTTCCGCGACGCCGATCTCGCCTCACCTGTCCGCCTGCGCGCGATCCGGCAGGTGATTGGCGACGGAAATCTCGACACGATCAACGCCAACGCGTTGGCCGAGCGGCTGCTCGGCGATGCCGTCTATGCCAACATCATCATGCTGGGCTTTGCCTGGCAGCACGGCCTGATCCCCGTCTCGCTGCAAGCGCTGTTGCGCGCGATCGAGCTCAACGGCGTCGCCGTCGAACGCAACAAGCAAGCCTTTGCCTGGGGCCGGATCGCAGCTTGCGATCCGGACTTTCTGCTTAATTCGGACGATGCCCCCAAAGCCGAGACGCTCGACCAGCTCATCACCCGGCGCACCGAATTCCTTGCGGCCTATCAGAACGCGGCCTATGCGGCGCGCTACCGGGCGACCATCGAGAACGTCCGCCGCGCTGAAGCCCCGCTGAGCAGCGAGGCCCTGACCGAGGCCGTCGCACGCGCCCTGTTCAAGCTGATGGCCTACAAGGACGAGTACGAGGTGGCGCGGCTGCACATGCAGAGCGGCTTCCTCGAGGAGCTGAAGCGCGAATTCGAGGACGGGTTCCGTGTCCAGTACCATCTTGCCCCACCGTTCCTGTCGTCCAGGCACGACGCCCGCGGCCGTCCGCGCAAGCGCGTCTTCGGCCAGTGGATCCAGATGCCACTCGCTGCGCTGTCGCGGTTGAAGAGGTTGCGCGGAACACCGTTCGATCCGTTCGGCTACACGAATGAGCGGCGCGCCGAGCGGGAGCTGATCACCTGGTACGAAGGCTTGATCGAGCGCATCCTCGGCCAGCTCGACGCTGCGTGTCTGCCCGACCTCGTTGCCATCGCAAAGGCGCCGATGGAGATCCGCGGCTATGGCCCGGTGAAAGACGCCGCGATCGCCAAGGTGAAGCCCGAGGTCGAGCGGCTCCTTGCGAATTTGACGACATCGGTAACGCAAATGATGCGCGCGCAAGGTTGACGCGGCTCCAGCGAGGGCTCAGCCTCCGGACGTTAAGGGACGCCCTGTGGCGCCTCCGCAATCAGGTGACGCATCATGGATTTCGATCAGTTGACCCTGACCCAGGCTGCAGCCGACCTCCGTTCCGGCAAGGTGACGAGCACCGCACTCACGACGGAAGCTGTTTCCCGCGCCAAAGCGAATGCCGATCTCAACGCCTTCGTTACTCTGGATGAAGCCGGCGCCTTGAAGGCCGCGGCCGCGTTCGACGCGGCGGGCGACAAGACAAAGCCGCTCGGCGGCGTGCCCATCGTGATCAAGGACAACATTGAGGTCGGAGGGCTGCCGTGCAGCGCCGGGACGCCGGCGCTGCAGGATTACATTCCGAAGGCCGACGCGCCTGTCGTCGCAAAGCTTCGTGCCGCGGGTGCCGTCATCATCGGCAAGACCAGCATGCACGAGCTCGCCTTCGGCATCTCCGGCTACAACACCGCGTTCAAGACCGGCGCGGAGTTCGGCGTGCGCAACGCCTATGATCGCGCCCTGATCGCCGGCGGTTCCTCGTCGGGCACCGGCGCGGCGATCGGCGCGCGGATCGTCGCGGGCGGGCTCGGCACCGACACCGGCGGATCGGTGCGAATCCCCGCGGCCCTGAACGGATGCGCCTCACTGCGTCCGACCGTCGGCCGCTATCCGCAGGACGGCATCGCGCCGATCTCGCACACCCGCGATACCGCAGGGCCCATGGCCGCAATCATGGCCGACGTCGCGCTGCTCGATCGCGTCATTGCGGGCGGCGGTGCTGTCGCACCGGCCGATCTGAAGCAGGTCCGGATCGGCGTCGCCAAGACCATGCTGACCAATCTCGATGCCGACACCGACGCCGCTTTCCAGGCGGCAGTCGCAAGAGTGAAGGCGCAGGGTGTTACGGTCGTCGAGATCGAGATGCCGCAGCTGGCCGACCTCAACGGCCAGCTCAGCTTTCCGGTCGCACTGTACGAGGCCTATGACGATCTGGTCGCGTATCTCAAGCACACTGGTACCGGACTCAGCATCGAGGCGCTGGCGCGGGACATCTCCAGCGCTGATGTGAAGGGCACCTATGGCGACCTTGTGATCCCGCGCAAACTCCCCGCCCCTGATGGCACAGTGGTCGATGCCAAGCCGATCTATGACGCCGCGATCAAGTCCGTGCGCCCGGCGCTGCAGGCGCTCTACAGCAAGACGTTCGCCGACAATCGGCTCGACGCGATCGCCTTCCCGACCACGCCGCGCGTGGCGATCCCCTCCAATCCGGAGTCCAGCACGATGGAGACTCTCGTCCTGTTCATCCAGAACACCGATCCCGGCAGCAATGCCGGCATCCCGGGGATCCAGATCCCGATCGCGCTCGGCGCCAGCAGCAAATTGCCGATCGGGCTTGAGCTCGATGGTCCCGCGGGAAGTGATCGTCGGCTGCTCGCGATCGGAATGGCGCTCGACAGCGTGTTCGGGAGATTGCCGCCGCCACGTTGACGGAATTATGCCCAACGCTACGCCCCTCGTCATTGCGAGGAGCGCTTGCGACGAAGCCATCCGGAATCTTTCGGCGGAGGAATTCTGGATTGCGTCGCTTCGCTCGCAATGACGATGGGATCGTGGACACGGCGCAAGTGCGCCTTTGCCCAACCCGCGGCTCCGTCACCGCGCTCACGAATACGGATTGATCAGCTTCTGCTGCTCGGCGCTGTGCTGCGCGAGAAGGTCGATGAAGGTCCTGACCTTCGCCGACAGATGATGGCGATGCGGATAGACCGCATTCATGGACAGCTCGACCGTCCGATATTCCGGCAACAGGCGCACGAGGCGGCCGGCTTCGAGATCGTCCTGAATGAGAAATCCCGCCATCAGGCACACGGCAGCGCCCCCAAGCGCGACCTTCCGCAGCGCCTCCCCGCTGTTGGTGACGAAGCTGCCGGAGATGCGCACCGAAGCCGGCGCGCCCTTCCGATCAAGGAAGCGCCATTCATCGCCAAAGGGATAGTTGAGGTGACGGCCGCAATTGTGCGCCGTGAGCTCGTCGAGCTTCTGCACCCGGCCGTGCTTCTCGATGTAATCGTGGGAACAGCACAGCACGTGACGCCAGGTGGCGAGGCTCCGTACGATCAGGCTCGAATCCGGCGGCGGCGTCATGCGCAGGGCAACATCGTAGCCCTCCTCGATGAGATCGACATCGGCCTCGCCCATGCGCAGATCGATCTTGAGCTCGGGATAGGCGGACAGAAGCTTTGCCACCACCGGCGTCACGAACGGCACCATGTGGGTGGCGACGTGAATGCGCAGCGTGCCGCGGGGCACCGACTGCAATTCACCGGCGATGTCGTCGGCCTGTTCGATGTCGGCGAGGATCTGGATGCAGCGGTCGTAATAGGCCTTGCCGATCTCGGTGAGATTGACCTTACGCGTGGTGCGGTGGAGCAGCCTCACCCCGAGCCGGTCCTCCAGCGCCTGCACGTGGTTGCTCACCATGGTGGTCGACATGTTGAGCTTACGCGCTGCTGCGGAGAAGCCGCCGGTCTCGACCACCCGGCTGAACACTTCGAGGCTGGTCAACCGATCCATGGCCGCGTGACTATCCGCTCTTGATCGATAATCGCGAGACATTCGCCCCGGATCATCAGTTCACACACATCGCCTGTCCCGCCTGCAGCTTCGCCTGCAAGAGGACGCACGCCTCGGCCGCAATCGCGCGACAGAGGCGGCAATCGCTCTGGGGCAGCCGCGGTCCCGGCTGGGTAGACATCCCGAACCAGCGACGGCTCCGATTATCCACCTCTAATGGATAATCCTTCCAGAATTTTGCCAATTATCACCCGGGCCGGCAAGACCGATAGTCTCAGCGAGCCGACAGGAGATCGCAATGTCCGAGATGCCCCGTACCGAGACCTTCGAGCAAGCGACTGAAATCACACGCGATTTTTCCAAGGCGCCGCCGGCTATCCCGGCCCGGAACACGGTCCGGCGCGCCGCCCTGGTGCTCGCCCTCCTCGCAGGCACGGCAACCATGGCCTACTACGGCCAGGATTACTGGACCCACGGCCGCTACCTCGAAACCACCGACGACGCCTATGTGAAGGCGGACTCCACGATCATCGCGCCAAAAGTCTCCGGCTACATCGCCAGGGTGCTGGTCGGCGACAACGAGAAGGTCAAGGCTGGCAAACCCCTCGCAAAGATCGACGACCGCGACTTCAAGGCGGCGCTGGAACAGGCCCGCGCTGATGTGGCCGCCGGCGAAGCATCGGTGCGCAATATCGACGCCCAGCTCGAGCTGCAGCAACCGGTCATCGAACAGAGCACGGCCGACGTCGCGGCTGCTGATGCCAATCTGAAGTTCGCGCAGGAGGAGCGCGCCCGCTACGACGAGCTCATGAAGTCGGGCTCCGGCACGATCCAGCGCGCACAGCAGACCGATGCGGCGCTGCGCGCCAGCAATGCGCAATTGCAGCACGCGAAATCGGGCCTCGTGGCCGCGCAGCGCAAGGTCGACGTGCTCACCACCCAGCGCGCCCAGGCCACCGCCCAGCTCGAACGCGCCCGCGCGGTCGCTCAGCAGGCGGCGTTGAACCTGTCCTACACCGAAATCACCGCGCCGGTGGACGGCACGGTCGGCGCCCGCAGCTTGCGCGTCGGCCAGTATGTGCAGGCCGGCACGCAGTTGATGGCGGTGGTGCCGCTCGATGCGGTCTATGTCGTCGCCAACTTCAAGGAGACGCAGCTGACGCATGTCCGCCCCGGCCAGCCGGTCGAGCTCCACGTCGACAGTTTTCGCAACCAGACGCTGCGCGGCCATGTCGACAGCCTGTCACCGGCCAGCGGGCTCGAATTCGCGCTGCTGCCGCCTGACAACGCTACCGGCAATTTCACCAAGATCGTGCAGCGCGTGCCGGTGAAGATCGTGCTCGACGACTACAGCTTGAGCGGCCTGCTGCGCCCCGGCATGTCGGCGGTGCCGACCGTCGACACCAAGGCAACGGTGCTGGCCGAACGCGAGACGGCCAAGCGCCTCGCCGACAACACGACGCGCCCGAACGGCGGTTGAAGGCGGGAAGGATCCGGCAGGATTGTCAATTCGTTCCGGACGATCCTTCCAGAACTTCGCCGATTATCGAAACCGACCGCCTAACGCATCCTGTCTCTGTACCCGAGACGAGGCTTCCATGAGCACGCTCCAACCGGCCCTCAACGCCACCTCCGCCAATCTCCCCGCGCCTGCTGCGGCCGCGACGCCGGCGGTCTCCACAAAAACCTGGATCGCGGTGATCGGGGCGACGCTCGGCGCTTTCATGGCCGTACTGAACATCCAGATCGTCAACGCCTCGCTCGCCGACATCCAGGGCGCGATCGGCGCCGGCATCGACGACGGCGGCTGGATCTCGACCTCCTATCTGATCGCCGAGATCGTGGTGATCCCGCTGTCGGGTTGGCTGGCGCAGGTGTTCTCGATCCGCATCTATCTGCTCACCAACGCGATCCTGTTTCTGGCTCTGTCCGCAGCCTGCGCGCTGGCGCAGGACCTGCCGCAGATGATCGTGCTGCGCGCGGTGCAGGGCTTTACCGGCGGCGTACTGATCCCGATGGCCTTCACGCTGATCATCACGCTGCTGCCGCGTGCCAAGCAGCCGGTCGGGCTTGCGCTGTTCGCGCTGTCGGCGACGTTTGCACCGGCGATCGGCCCGACCATCGGCGGCTATCTCACCGAGAATTTCGGCTGGCAGTACATCTTCTACGTCAACCTCGTGCCCGGCGCGATCATGGTCGGCATGCTCTGGTACGCGCTCGAGGCAAAGCCCATGAAGCTCGCGCTGCTCGGCGAGGGCGACTGGGCCGGCATCATCACCATGGCGATTGGCCTCTCCGCGCTCCAGACCGTGCTGGAGGAAGGCAACAAGGACGACTGGTTCGGCTCGCCCTTCATCGTCAAGCTGTCGGTGATCGCGGCTGTTGCACTGACCGCCTTCCTGGTCATCGAGCTCACGGTGAAGAAGCCGCTGCTCAATTTGCGCCTGCTCGCCCGCCGCAATTTCGGCTTCGGCATGCTCGCCAACTTCCTGCTCGGCGTGGCGCTGTACGGCTCGGTGTTCATCATGCCGCAATATCTGGCGCGCATCCAGGGCTACAATGCCGAACAGATCGGCCTGGTGCTGGCCTGGACCGGACTGCCGCAGCTGGTGCTGATCCCGCTGGTGCCGCGCCTGATGCAGAAGTTCGACGCGCGCATCATCATCGGCATCGGCTTCGTGCTGTTCTCGGCCTCGAACTTCATGAACATCTATATGACCAACGACTACGCCGCCGACCAGTTGTTGTGGCCCAATGTCGTCCGCGCCATCGGCCAGGCGCTGGTGATGGCGCCGTTGTCGGCGGTGGCGACCGCAGGCATCGAAGCGGAGAATGCGGGCTCGGCTTCCGGCCTATTCAACATGATGCGCAATCTCGGCGGCGCCGTCGGCATCGCGCTGCTGCAGACGGTGCTGACCAAGCGCGAGCAATATCACTCCAACGTGCTGATGCAGTCGGTCTCCGTGTTCGAGCAGGCGACGCGGACGCGGCTGGAACAACTCACGCAATATTTCGTCAATCACGGCATCCTCGACCGTGCGGACGCGTCGCATCGCGCCTATGTTGCGATCGGCCATGTCGTGCAGAAGCAGGCTTACATCTTCGCCTTCAGCGACACCTTTTATCTGCTCGGCACGGCGCTGATCGTCGCCCTCATCGCCGTATTCTTTCTGAAGAAGCCCGGCCAGACCTCCGCCGGCGGAGCCCACTGAGATCAACCCAGCAAAGGAGAACGACCATGAAACCCCGCATGAACTTCTATCAGGCCGCCCCCGACACGATGAAGGCGCTGATGGCGCTGGAAGAGCAGATCCAGTCGACGGGCCTGGAGAAATCGTTGATCGAGCTGGTCAAGATCCGGGCATCGCAAATCAACGGCTGCGCCTTCTGCATCAACATGCATACCGAGGACGCCCGCAAGCGCGGCGAGACTGAGCAGCGCATCTACCTGCTGAATGCGTGGCGCGAATCCCCGCTCTATTCCGACCGCGAGCGCGCCGCGCTGGCCTGGACGGAGGCCGTGACGCTGATCTCGGAGACCCACGCGCCTGACGACGTCTACGGACAGGTTCGCGCGCAATTCTCCGACGCGGACACGGTGAACCTGACCATGCTGATCGGCGCCATCAATGCCTGGAACAGGATCGCGATCGCGTTCCGCGCGGTGCATCCGGTGAAGGTGAAGGCGTCGGTGGCGTAGGCCGCAGTGCCGCTTCGGACGCAGGTCTCGTTGGGTGGGCAAAGCGAAGCGTGCCCACCTTGCTTCTGCGAACGTGAAAGAAGTGGTGGGCACGGCGCAAGTGCGCCTTTGCCCAACCTACGACAGCGGAGTATGCCGCTTAGACCGCCGTTGCCTTGGCGAACTCCACATAGATCTCGCGCAGGCGCGTTGCCGTCGGGCCGGGCTTGCCGTCGCCGATGGTCTTGCCGTCGATTGCGATCACCGGCTGCACGAACGACGAGGCCGAGGTGATGAACGCTTCCTTGGCGGCAAGCGCCTCGGCGACCGTGAAGGCGCGCTCCTCGACGCGGAGCTGGCGCTCTTCGGCAAGCGCGATCACCGCCTTGCGGGTGCAGCCCGGCAGGATGGCGTTGGAGTTCTGGCGGGTGACGATGACGTCGTCCCTGGTCAGGATGAACGCCGTGGACGAGCCGCCTTCGGTGACGTAGCCATCCTGCAGCATCCAGGCTTCGCCAGCGCCGGCTTCGGCGGCGGCCTGCTTCGCCAGCACCTGGGCCAGCAGCGCGACGCTCTTGATGTCGCGGCGCTCCCAGCGGATGTCGGGCACCGTGATCACGTTGATACCGGTCTTTGCGACGGAAGCGTTGATGATGTCCTTTTCCGAGGTGAACATCACCAGGCTCGACTTGACGTCTTCCTTGGGAAACGGGAAGTCGCGGCCTTTGTCGGCGCCGCGCGTGACCTGGAGGTAGACGAGGCCGCTCTCGAGCTTATTTCGCGCGATCAGCTCCTTCTGCAATTCCGTGATGCGCTCGACCGTCTCGGGCAGCTTCAACTTGATCTCACCGACCGAGCGCTCCAGCCGCGCCAGATGCGAGGCGTTGTCGACCAACTTGCCGTCCAACACGGCGGACACCTCGTAGATGCCGTCGGCAAACAGGAAGCCGCGATCGAGCACCGAGATTTTGGCTTCCGAGAGCGGGACGAATGAGCCGTTGACGTAGGCGATCGAGTCCAAGGCAGGTCTCCTGGGAGGGGAAGGGGATTTGCCTGCTCGTATACGAGATTTGTTGGGGCCACGAAACCCTCAACCTGTCATTCCGGGGCGGCGCGAAGCGACGAGCCCGGAATCCATTTCGCCCTGCGCACGCCGCCCGATGGATCCCGGGCTCGCGCTACGCGCGTCCCGGGATGACGCCGGTGGTCAATGCGACAAAATCTTCGACAAGAACTTCTGCGCACGGTCGCTGCGGGGCTTGCCGAAGAAATCATCCTTCGGAGCATCCTCGACGATCTCGCCGCGGTCCATGAAGATCACGCGGTTGGCGACCTTGCGGGCGAAGCCCATCTCGTGGGTGACGACCATCATGGTCATGCCCTCGCGGGCGAGGTCGACCATGACGTCCAGCACCTCGCTGACCATTTCAGGGTCGAGCGCCGAGGTCGGCTCGTCGAACAGCATGACGATCGGATCCATCGCGAGCGCACGTGCAATCGCAACGCGCTGCTGCTGGCCGCCAGAGAGCTGCGCCGGAAACTTCTGCGCCTGCTCCTTCAAGCCGACGCGCTCCAGCAGCTGCATGCCCTTGGTGACCGATTTGTCGTGGGCCCGGCCCAGCACCTTCTCCTGGGCGAGACAGAGATTGTCGATGATCTTGAGGTGCGGGAACAGCTCGAAATGCTGGAACACCATGCCGACGCGCGAGCGCAGCTTCGGCAGATTGGTCTTGGGATCGTTGACCTTGGTACCGTCGACCGAGATGTCGCCGCTCTGGAACGGCTCCAGCGCGTTGACGCATTTGATCAGCGTCGACTTGCCCGAGCCCGAGGGGCCGCAGACGACGACGACCTCACCCTTGGTGACGCTGGTGGTACAGTCGGTCAGCACCTGGAAGGTCGGGCTGTACCATTTGTTGACGTGGCTGATTTCGATCATGACCGACACACTCTAGCGAATGATGGCGATGCGCGACTGCAGGCGGCGAACGCCGAAGGACGCGATGCAGGAAATGGTGAAGTAGACGACGGCGGCGAACAGATACATTTCGACCAGACGCCCGTCGCGCTGGGCGACCTTGCTGGCCGCGCCCAGGAAGTCCGGGATCGACAGCACGTAGACCAGCGAGGTGTCCTGGAACAGCACGATGGTCTGGGTCAGCAGCACGGGGAGCATATTGCGGAACGCCTGCGGAAGCACAACGTAGCGCATGGTCTGGGCGTAGCTCAGGCCGAGCGCGGAAGCCGCGGCCGGCTGGCCGCGCGAGATCGACTGGATGCCGGCGCGCATGATCTCGGAGAAATACGCTGCCTCGAACATGATGAAGGTGATGAGCGAGGAGGCGAACGCGCCGACGCTGATCGGGCGCGAGGCGCCGGTCAGCCACTGCCCGATATAGGGCACCAGGAAGTAGAACCAGAAGATCACCAGCACCAGCGGCAGCGAGCGCATGAAGTCCACATAGAGGCCGGCAATGCGCCCAAGGGTTTTGTAGCCGGACAGCCGCATCAGCGCGATCGCCGTGCCGAAGATCAGGCCGCCGAGCGCGGCAAGCGCGGTCAGCGTCAGCGTGAAGGTCATGCCCTCATAGAACAGATAGGGCAGTGACCGGCGGATGACGTCGAAATCGAAACTTCCGAGCATGGCGCTATTTCCCCGTGATGTAGCCGGGGATCGCGACGTAGCGCTCGAGGAAGCGCATCGCGGTCACGACGACGGCGTTGACGAGGAGATAGAGGATGGTCGCGGCCGTGAAGGCCTCGAACACCTGGAACGAGAATTCCTGCATCGAGCGCGCCTGTCCGGTCAGCTCGATCAGGCCGATGGTGATGGCGACCGCCGTGTTCTTGATGGTGTTGAGGAACTCGGAGGTCAGCGGCGGCAGGATGATGCGGAACGCCATCGGCAGCAGCACATAGCGGTAGCCCTGCACGGTGGTGAGCCCGAGCGCGGTCGCGGCCATCTTCTGCCCGCGCGGCAGCGAGGAGATGCCGGCCTGCAACTGCACGGCAACGCGCGCCGACATGAACAGGCCGACGCCGATCGCGGCCGTCCAGAACGGCGCGTTCGGCAATTGCTTCAGCCAGAGGCCGGCGGCCTTCGGCAGCAATTCCGGCAGCACGAAGAACCACAGGAAGAGCTGCACCAGCAGCGGCATGTTGCGGAAGAACTCGACCCAGCAGAAACCGAACCAGTATGCGCCCCGCGACGGCAGCGTGCGCATGACGCCGACGATCGAGCCGAAGATCAGCGCGATGACCCAGGCGAGCAGCGCCGTCTTGATGGTCAGCACCAGTCCCGACAGCAGCATGTCGAGATAGGTGCCGGTCCCCATCGGGTTCGGCTCGAAGAAAATTCCCCAGTTCCAGTGGTAGTTCACGTGTCCCCCGCGCGAACGCGCCCATATTGTCCCGGGCGCCTATGCAAATGTCCGGCCACCCCCTCCAGAGTGGCTGGAATTTCTTCCCTCTCCCCGCTTGCGGGGAGAGGGAGACAGCATCTTACTTATAATCGTCCGGGTTCGGCGAGTCCGTCGGCTTGGCGAATTCGTTCTTCAGTTCCGACGAGATCGGCGTGTTCAGGTTGAGACCCTTCGGCGGGATCTTGGCCGTGAACCATTTGGCGTAGATCTTCTCGCCCTCGCCGGAGGTGTAGAGCGCAGCGGTTGCCGCATCGACCACCTTCTTGAACGGCGCGTCGTCCTTGCGCAGCATGATGCCGTAGGGCTCGGGCTTGGAGAACGCGTCCTTGGAGATGGCATAGTCATCCGGCGACTTCGAGCCGGCGACGAGGCTGGCGAGCAGGATGTCGTCCATGACGAAGGCGACCGCGCGGTCGGTCTCGACCATCAGGAAGGCTTCAGCATGGTCCTTGGCCGGGATGATGTTGGCGCCGAGGCCCTTGGCGACGTTGGCTTCGGTGAGCTGCTTGATGTTGGTGGTGCCGGCGGTCGAGACCACCGTCTTGCCCTTGAGGTCGTCGATCGACTTGATGCCGCTCGACTTCTTGAACACGTAGCGGCTGGCGGTCAGGAAGTGGGTGTTGGTGAAGGAGACCTGCTTCTGGCGCTCGGCATTGTTGGTTGTCGAGCCGCATTCGAGGTCGATGGTGCCGTTGGCCATCAGCGGGATGCGCGTCGCGGAGGTCACCGGATTGAGCTTGACCTCGAGTTTGTCGAGCTTGAGCTCCTTCTTCACGGCGTCGACGATCTTGTAGCAGATGTCCATCGCGAAACCGACCGGCTTCTGGTTGTCGTCCAGATAGGAGAACGGGATCGAGGAGTCGCGGAAGCCCAGCGTGATGGCGCCGGTGTCCTTGATGTTCTTCAGCGTGCCGGTCAGCTCCTGGGCCCCGGCCTGGCTGACGGCGAAGGTCGCGGCGAGCGCGAGCCCGATGTAACGGAAATGTTTCACTTTTTTCTTCCCCTTTCAGGATGATGCGGCCGGATGCAAGCACAAATCGGGCCGGATTAGAATGTGACTTTCGGCTGGATGGCCGCTCAGGTTAACGGCTTAGCGAGTGGCTTCGGCAATTCCCCGAGATCCCAGAACAGCCCGGCCATCACCGTCAAGGCCTCTTCGGTCAATGGCAGCAGGATATGCTCATTGGGCGCATGCTGGGAGCAGCCGGGATAGGAGTGGGGGACCCAGATCGTCGGCAGGCCCAGGATCTCGGAGAAGACGTCATTGGGCAGCGAGCCGCCGAAATTCGGCAGAACCGCAGGCGCCTTGCCGGTGGTCTCGAGCACCGAATCCGCCGCCCACTTGATCCAGGGGCTGTCGAAGTCGGTGCGCGAGGCGGCAAAGCTCTGGGCCGCACGCACCTCGACCATCGGAAAGCCCTTTGCGACCAGATGCGCACGCACAGCATCGATCAGGCCGTCGATTTTCGTGCCGACCACGAAACGCAGTTGCAGCACGGCATTGGCGTGCCCGGGAATGGCATTGGCCGGCTTCTCGATATTGCCCGAGGACATCGCCAGCACTTCCAGCGTGTTCCAGGCGTAGAGCCGCTCCGCCGCCGACAGCCCTTCCTCGCCCCAGTTCTCCGCGAGCGCCGGCTCATCTGCGGTGGGCACCACCTCGACGTCGGCGAGATAGCTGCGGATCTGGTTGGTGAGCCGCGGCGGCTTCAGCGCCTCGAGTTGCAGGCGACCATGACCATCGACCAAAGTCGAGATCGCGTTGACCAGGATGGTCGCGGGGTTGGCGAGCACGCCGCCCCAATTGCCGGAATGGTGCCCACTATCGCGCAAATTCACGTCGAGATGAATGCGGATGCCGCCGCGGCAGCCCAGGAACAGCGTCGGACGGTCGGCGGAGAGGCGCGGCCCGTCGGAGGCCATGAACAAATCGGCCTTCAGCGCGTCGCGATTGAGGTCGCAGACCTTTCCGAGATCGGGCGAGCCGATCTCCTCGCCCATCTCGACGATGAATTTGGCATTGAAGCCGAGCTTGCCGCCACGGGCCTCGCGCACCGCGCGGAGCGCCGCCATATTGATGCTGTGCTGGCCCTTGTTGTCGGCGGTGCCCCGGCCATAGAGCCGCGTGCCCGAAACCGTCGTGCGCCAGGGATCGCGGCCCTCGCGCCACTCGCCTTCCATGCCGTCGACGACGTCGCCATGGCCGTAGACCAGCACGGTTGGCAGCGTCGCGCTCTCGTGGTGCTCGGCGAACAGGAAGGGGGCCTTGCCGCTCGGGGATTCGACGATGCGGCTGGTGAAGTCGAGCGCAGCAAAGGCCGGCTGCATCTCCTGTTCCAGATAGGCGCGCAGCTCGGCGCCGCGCGACGGATTCTGACTCTCGGTCTTGTAAGCGACGCGGCGGTCGAGTTCGGCAAGGAACGCACCGGATGTGAAATCGTCACGGGCGCGGGCGATGGCGTCGGCTCTGGTCATTGCTTTCGTTTTCAAGGTTTCGACGCGGGCGAACGTAGCGGGCTACATAGGCCGTCGAAAGTGGCGGGGAGTTGGATCGTTCTTGGGTAGTTCTTGTGATTTCGTTCTTGCTCTCTTGAGATTGGCTTGCCAAGGACATCCGCGCTGCTGATCTTGGTCTTGCCAATACCTAAGCCTTTCTATTCTTGGCCCTTGCCAAGGGCCAATTATATGCAAGAACTTCGCCAAGTTGGGGCGCACATCTATCATTCGAAGAGCGCTCAGTACAGGGCGCCGAGGGACCAGCATGGCCAAAGAGATCAGGCTCAACGCCTTTGCGATGAATTGCGTCGCACACCAGTCACCGGGCCTGTGGACCCATCCGCGCGACCGCACTGCCGAATATAACCGCCTGCCCTACTGGATCGATCTGGCCAGGACGCTGGAACGCGGCCGTTTCGACGGTTTGTTCCTGGCCGACGTGCTCGGCGTCTACGATGTCTATGGCAACAGCCCTGACGCAGCTTTGCGCAACGCAGCACAAACCCCGTCGAACGAGCCGCTGCTGCTGCTGTCGGCGATGGCGGCGGTGACGCAAAATCTCGGATTCGGCGTCACCAGCAATCTGTCGTTCGAGCCGCCCTACCCGTTCGCGCGGCGGATGTCGACGCTGGACCATCTCACCGAGGGGCGGATCGGGTGGAACGTCGTCACCGGCTATCTCGACAGCGCCGCGCGCGGTGCCGGCAAGGACAAGCAGACCGGGCATGATGACCGCTACGACATCGCCGATGAATATATGGAGGTGGTGTACAAGCTCTGGGAAGGCAGCTGGGAAGACGACGCCGTGCTGCGCGACCGGGCGCGCGGCATCTTCACCGATCCCGCAAAAGTCCATCGCGTCAATCATGAGGGCGCGAACTACCGTATCAACAACACCATCCACCTCAGCGAGCCGTCGCCACAGCGTACGCCGGTGCTGTACCAGGCCGGCACATCGCCGCGGGGCCGGCAATTCGCAGCGCGTCACGCCGAATGCGTGTTCATGTCGGGGCCGTCGGCCAAGGTGATCGCGCCGCGCGTTGCCGCGATCCGCCAGGAGGCCGCCGCGCTCGGCCGCAACCCGGCGGAGATCCTGATGTTCTCGATGATGACGATCATCCTCGGGCGGACCGAGGCCGAGGCGACGGCGAAATACGCCGACTATCGCCGCCATATCAGCCCCGAAGGCGCGCTGGCGCTGATGTCAGGCTGGACCGGCGTCGACTTCTCAGGATACGACCTCAATCAGCAGGTGCGTCACGTCCAGAACGATGCCGGCCGCAGCGCGATGGACAACGTCACCCGCGCCGACCCTGATCGGGTCTGGACCGTGCGCGACGTCATCGAGCATGTCGGCATCGGCGGCGCCGGTCCGGTCGTCGTGGGAACGCCCGAGATGGTCGCGGACAAGATCGAGGACTGGTTCGAGAAGACCGACGTCGATGGCCTCAATGTCGCCTTCGCGATCTCGCCCGGCGATTTCGAGGACATCGCCGACATGCTGGTGCCGGAACTGACCCGGCGCGGCCGGTACAAGAGCGCGTATGGCAAGGGCACGCTGCGGGAGAAACTGTTCGGCCAGGGCCGTGCGAGGCTCGATGCCCCGCATCCCGCGGCGGGGTACCGGGTTGGGAAGAAAGGGTAGCTGTCTCCCCCTCGTCATTGCGAGCGAAGCGAAGCAATCCAGAATCGCTCCGCGGACACAGCCTGGATTGCTTCGCTACGCTCGCAATGACGGTGGAGACAGCTGCCTACACCTTCCCGTCCACGATCACCTCGATCAGCTTCGTGCCGGGCCGGCCGAACGCCGACGCCAGCGTCGCCTTCAGCTCGCCGGGATCGCTGACCTTGATCGCCTCGCAGCCGAGCGCTCTGGCGATGCCGGCAAAATCCACGGGTGGATCGACGAAGTCCATGCCGACGTAATTGTCGTCGCCATGAAAGGCGAGCAGCCGCTGCTTGATGATGCGGTAGCCGCCATTGTTGGCGATGACGACGTTGAGCGGCAGCTTGTGATGCGCCGCTGTCCACAGCGACTGGATCGAATACATCGCGCTGCCGTCGCCGGAGAAGCACACGACCGGGCGATCCGGATTGGCAATGCTGACGCCGACCGAGGCCGGCAGACCCCAGCCGATGCCGCCGGAGGCAAGTCCGTGATAGCCGTAGCGGTCGCGGTGCGGACGCAGCGCCGTCACCTGGCGGCTGGAGGTGAGTCCTTCATCGACGAGGATCCCGTGATCGGGCATGGCCTCGACCATTTGCAGCACCAGGAAATCGGGATCGATGGGGCTGCGGCTGGCGCTCTTTCCAATCTGCTCGACCAGCGCGGCGCGCCGCGCGCTCCAGTTCTTCGGCGCGAGCTCGGCGAGACGCTGCTTCGCACGGCTCGAAAGCGTCGTGCCGCCCATCTCCTTCAGCACCGGAATCAACGCGCGCAGCGTTTCCTTCAGATCCGCCTTCAGCGCGATCTCCGCACCGTAGTTCTTGGCGATCTCCCAATCGACGAGCCCGATCTGCACGACGCCGAGGCCGTCAGGCAGCGCGTCGACCTCGCTGTAGACCGACATCCGCAGCGGATCGCCGCCCAGCGCGATCAGGAGATCGTAAGGGGCGAGCGTATCGCGCGCCGCCTTCTGCACGCGCGCAAGCGTGCCGACGAAGCTCGGGCTCTCCGAGAGGAAGTGCGCGCCATAGGGTGTCGAGGATTGGTAGGCGGCCGCGCCGAGCAGCTCGGCCAATTCCGCGGCCTCCTTGAGGGCATCGCTCTTGACCACCTCGTCCATGGTGACGACCACCGGGTGCTCGGCCTTGAGCAGCCGCGCGGCAAACGCCCGCAACGCTTCATCCGACGGTTTTGTGCGCGCATCGATGCGGGTGGAGCGGCCGAGGTCGATCCCGGCCTCGCTGTTGAGGATATCGCCGGGCAGCGAGATGAAAACCGGCCCGGTCGGCGGCGTCATCGCGACCTTGGCGGCGCGGCGCACGATGCGCGGCAGGTCCTCCAGCCGCGTCACCTCGACCGCCCATTTCACCAGCGGCTCTGCCATGCGCACCAAGGGGCCATAGAGCACCGGCTCCATCAGTCCGTGGCCCTGCTCCTGCTGGCCCGCGGTCAGGATCATCGGCGTGCCCGTGAACTGCGCGTTGTAGAGCGAGCCCATGGCGTTGCCGAGGCCGGGCGCGACGTGAACGTTGCAAGCGACGAGCTTTCCCGAGGCGCGGCTGTAGCCATCGGCGATCGCGACCACCAGGCTCTCCTGCATCGCCATCACATAGGTGAGATCGGGATGGTCCTTCAGCGCATGCATGATCGGCAGCTCGGTGGTACCGGGATTGCCGAACAGATGCGTGATGCCCTCGTCCTTGAGCAGCGCAAGAAAGGCGGAGCGGCCGGTGATCTTGTTCTTCATGTTTTCTCCAGGGAGCGGATGTTGCCGCAAGGACGGAAAGCATGATGGCCGAAGTGGGAGGATGCGCGCAAGGAAGCGCGGTCATGGCTGCGTTGCGTATGACGGTCTCGTATTCCGGACGCGACGCGGCGCGCGGTGACGCGGCGCAGGGCCGGGACCCAGATTCGCTGCGAGCTCGCCGCTACGTGGGCCCCGGCTCCGCAGTGCAGCGCGCTACATCTCCCGCCCCAGCTCAAAAGGATCCTCGCCGCTAGCGCGCGTCTTCTTTTTCGAGCGCTGCCAGACCACGCCCGGAAACCCCTTCAGCGGCACCAGCGGCTCGCCGGTATAGGCCCATTCCTGCAGCTCCTCGATGGCGATGTGATAGAGCGGCTGACGACCGGTGCGCTCCCTGAACAGCGCGCGCGGGATGTTGACCATGTGCGGGGCGCGCGGGCGCTCATAGGCGATCGGCGTGCCGCAATGCGAGCAGAAGCTGCGCGCGGTCTTCGTCGCCTTGTCCTCGTAACGGGTCAGCGCAGTCTTGCCGGAGGTGATGCGAAAGCGCTTCTTCCAGCTTCCGACATAGGTGGCGTAAGCCGCGCCGTGGGCACGACGGCTACTGGCAGAGTGATCATGCCAGGCCCAGCGCGCCGGGACGTCGATCTCGAAGGTGACCTTGCCGCACAGGCATTGGCCGGTGGCGGTTCCTGCGGCAGCTGCGGCTTTGGCCATGGTAGGTCCCTCCGTCGTCATTGCGAGCGCAGCGAAGCAATCCAGAATCTTTCCGCAGAGGCAGTCTGGATTGCTTCGCTGCGCTCGCAATGACGGAGTTTGTGGTGGCGGTCGGAGCGACACAATAGTGGCGTAGCCCGGATAAGCGAAGCGACATCCGGGAACGCCAGAGCTGAAGCAAAGAAAGGATATCGCTTCGCTCATCCGAGCTACGGCAGTGTCACGCCGGCGTCAGCTCGCGTGCTCCGGATAGTCCGTGTACCCCTTCTCCTCGCCGCCATAGAACGTCGCGCGGTTATACGGCGTGATCGGATAGTCGTGCTCCAGACGCCGCGGCAGATCCGGGTTGGAGATGAAGATGCGGCCGAAGGCGATGATGTCGGCATGGCCATCGGCGATCGCCGCGTTCGCGCTCTCGCCGGTGAAGCCGCCGGCGGTCATCAGCACGCCGCTGTAAAGCGGTCGGAACAGCATCATGGCGGAAGGCACGTTCTCCCAGTGGACGTCGGCGCGGCCGGTGCCGCTGGAGCGCGGCTCGATGAAATGCAGATAGGCGAGATCCAGTCTGTCGAGCGCCTTCACCACGTGGGTGTAGAGCGGCATCGGATCGGGCTCACCGGAGTCATTGGCGATACCGTGTGGTGACAGCCGCACGCCGACGCGGCTCGCGCCCCAAACGTCGATCGCGGCCTGAGTGACCTCGAGCAGCAGCCGCGCGCGGTTCTCGATCGAGCCGCCATATTGATCGGTGCGCTGGTTGCTGCGCGACTGCAGGAACTGCTCCAGCAGGTAGCCGTTGGCGCCGTGGATCTCGACGCCGTCGAAGCCGGCGGCGAGCGCGTTCTTCGCGCCCTGCCGGAAGGCCTCGACGATGCCCTTGACCTCCTCCGTCTCGAGCGCGCGCGGAGTCTCATAGTCCGAAATCTTGCCGTCGGCGGTCATCGCCTTCATGCCCTCGGCCTTGATCGGGATCGCAGAGGCTGAAACCGGCAACTCCCCGTCGTGGAAGGAGGAATGCGAGACGCGACCGACATGCCAGAGCTGGAGGAAGATGATGCCGCCCTTGGCGTGCACGGCATCCGTCACCTTGCGCCAGCCGGCGATCTGCGCGTCGGTATAGATGCCCGGCGTCGCCGGGTTGCCGCGGCCGTGCGACAGAACCGGCGAGGCTTCGGCGACGATCAGGCCGCCCTTCGTTGCGCGCTGACCATAATATTCGGCGTTGAGCGTGCGCGGCGAAAAGCTCTCGCGCTCGGCCCGCATGCGCGTCAACGGCGCCATCGCGACGCGATGCGCAAGCTTGTACGGACCGACCTGCAACGGTCTAAACAACGCCGGAAATTTCATGCTGGCCCCGATTGGCTATGGAAGGATGCGGATCATATAGCGAGGGGCGGCCCCTCGAAAGGGCGCCGCCCCTGCAAAAAGTCGATATTCCCTGCCGCGGAACGCGGGAGGAAATACGCGTTACGCCGTCTTGATCCAGACGGCCTTCACGTTGAGATATTCCTCGACATGCTGCTTGCCGGATTCCCGACCGTAGCCGCTCATCTTGTAGCCGCCGAACGGCACCGCCGGATCCATTGCCTGGTAGCAGTTCACCCACACCGAGCCGGCGCGCAGCCTCTTCGCGACCGCATGGGCCTTGGTGACGTCGCGCGTCCACAAGCCCGAACCGAGGCCGAACGTGGTGTTGTTGGCGCGCTTGACGAGCTCGTCCATGTCCTTGAACGCGATGGCGGAGATGACGGGGCCAAAGATCTCCTCCTGTGCGATCCGCATGTTGTCCTGCACGCCCGCAAACACCGTCGGCGAGACGAAGAAGCCCTTCGACAGCGCCCCTTCCGTGACGCGGCCGCCGCCGGCGAGCGCGCGTGCGCCTTCTCTCTGGCCGATGTCGAGATAGCCGGTGACGCGCTCGAGCTGCTGCTCGGACACCAGCGGGCCGATCTGCACGTTGGGATCGAGGCCGTTGCCGACCTGCAGCTTCTTGCCGAACTCGGCGACGCGGCCGACGAACTCCTCGTAGATCGCCTGCTCGACGAACAGCCGCGTGCCGGCGCTGCAGATCTGCCCCGAATTGGCGAACACCGCCATCGCCGCGCCCGGCACGGCGGCATCGAGATCGGCATCCGCGAACACGATGTCCGGAGACTTGCCGCCGAGTTCGAGCGAGACGCGCTTGAGGTTGCCGGCCGACGCCCGGATGATCGACTGCCCGGTGACATGCGAGCCGGTGAAGGCGACCTTGTCGACGTCATGATGCGAGGCAAGCGCGGCGCCCGCGGTTTCGCCATAGCCGGGCACGACATTGACGACCCCGGGCGGAATGCCGGCCTCCATTGCGAGTTCGGCGATGCGAAGCGAGGTCAGCGGCGCTTCTTCCGCGGGCTTGAGCACCACGGTGCAGCCGGTCGCGATCGCAGGCCCAATCTTCCAGATCGTTGCGCTGAGCGGGCCGTTCCAGGGAATGATGGCGCCGACGACACCAATCGGCTCTTTCAGTGTGTAGGAGAAGATCTCGCCGGGCAGCGAGTTCTCGATGGTCTCGCCGTGGATCGCCGTGGTCTGGCCGGCATAGTAGCGCAGCATGCCAATGGCGCGCAGGCGATAGGCGCGGGTGCGGCTGAGCGGCGCGCCCATGTCGAGCGTGTCGAGCTGCGACAATTCGTCGAAATTCTTCTCGACGAGGTCGGCGAGCCTGAGCAGCAGGTTCTGCCGCTCGAACGGCTTGACCTTGCTCCACGGGCCCTCGAAAGCGCGGCGAGCGGCGGCGACCGCGCGGTCGATGTCTTCCTTGTCGCCCTCGGCGACCGTCGCGAGCAGCTCGCCGGTGGCTGGATTGCGGGTCTCGAAGCGCTTGCCGGAGGCTGCGTCCACCCACTTGCCGTCGATCAGCATCTGCTTGTAGGACCCGTTGGCGAACGGGTGGCGCGTGATCGGAATCGCCTGCGACACAGCCATGGCTGCACTCCCTGTCAAATCGTTGATTGGGTTCGATCTCGGTGGGACCGTTAGGTCGGTAAGAATACAGCGGTGCCGGAGGGGCGTAAAGGCGGCGTGGAACGAAGACCTCCCATGCCGACTTGTGCAGGGTCGCGCGAGCGCCATGTTATAGCTCGACCGAGCCCCTTGCTGCGGAGACGAGCCATGCCACATCCTGCCATCATCAAGGACAATGTTGCCGTGATCACCGGCGGCGCCTCCGGCATCGGATTTGCTGCCGCCATGGCTTTCGCGCGCGCCGGCATGAAAGTGTGCATCGCTGATGTCGACGAGGCGCGGCTGGCAGAGGCTGCAACAAAACTGTCATCTATCACGTCCGCCACAGATGTGATGACCTTCGCCGTCGATGTCAGCCGCGCCGAGAGCGTGAGGGAACTGGAACGCGCCGTAGGCGCGCATTACGGCGGCACCGACCTCCTCATGAATAATGCGGGGATTCAGCCGGGCAGCACGCTGTTTGCGGAACCCGACAATTGGCAGCGCATCATCGGCGTCAACATGTGGGGCATCATCAACGGCTCGCGCATCTTCGCGCCGGGCATGATCGCACGCGGCAAAGCCGGCCTCATCATCAACACCGGCTCCAAGCAGGGCATCACCACCCCGCCGGGCGATCCCGCCTACAACGTCTCCAAGGCCGGCGTGAAGGCGTTCACCGAGGCGCTGCAGCACGAGCTGCGCAATACCAGCGATTGCCACATCACCGCGCATCTTTTGATTCCCGGCTTCGTGTTCACCGGCCTGACTGCAAAGGGCCGCACCGAAAAGCCGGCCGGCGCCTGGACGCCGGAGCAGACCGTGGATTTCATGCTGGCGCGGCTCGATGCCGGCGACTTCTACATCCTGTGCCCGGACAACGACGTGCCGCGCGCGCTCGACGAGAAGCGCATGCTCTGGGCCGCCGGCGATATCGTCGAGAACCGTCCGCCGCTGTCGCGTTGGCATCCGGATTATGCGGACGCGTTCGCGACGTTCGTGAAGGGGGAGTAGGCTTGCACCACTCTCGTGAGAGGTGCAGAAAGCTAAAGCGTCTCTTGCCTGTGCCCGCAATTCTTGCAGGCGAACTTGACGCGGGTCTGGCCTTTTTCCGCCTGAACCCGGTTTGGCGCGCCGCACTTGCCGCAGACCGCCTCGATGCGGGTCGTGCCCTGCTTGACGACGATGGTCTTCTTTTCCATCGATTCGCGGATCAGGCGCTCGGCCTCTTCACGCAGGGATTGTTTCGACAAAGCTCGTCTCCGCCTCTGAAAGCGCGAGAGCCATATCGCACCTGCGGTGGAATCTCAATGCGTGATCAGTCATTCCGGGATGGTCCGAAGGACCAGACCTCAGGTGCGCAATTGCGCACCGGGGAATCTCGAGATTCCGCATTCGATGCTTCGCATCGCTCCGGAGGGTGGCCTCACACCTCGACGATCACGTAACTATCCTCGACATGCACCGGAAACGTCTCGGCGACATAAGGACCCTTCTGCAGTTCCGCGCCGCGCTCCACCGCAACCGGATATGACCGGATCTTGACACGCTTGGGATCGAACCAGGACTGGCCGTTGCGCATGTCGAATTCCCAGCCGTGCCAGGGACAGCGCAGCATCTCGCCGACGCGCGAGCGCTCATAGACGCCGGGCTCGGGCGAGGTCAGGCGCGCCACGCAAGCCGCCTTCTCCAGCGGCGCGCCTTCGTGCGGGCAGCGGTTCAGCAGCGCGAAGAACTCGCCATTGACGTGGAACACGACGATGTCGCGGCCGGCGATATCGACGACCTTATTGCCGCCGGGCGGGATCTCCGAGGTGGTGGCGACGATGTGCCGGGCCATGCTGGGCTCAGAGTTTGTAGACCGCGCGGGCATTGGTGCTGAAGATTTTCTTCCGTTCCACCTCCGTCAGCGGCGTCTTGAAGGCGAAGCGCGGATCGTCAAAGTCCCAGTGTGGATAGTCCGATGAGAACAGGAGACGGTCGACACCGACCCATTCGATCAGCGCGCGCAGGTGCCGCGCCTCGTCGGGCTCGTCGATCGGTTGGGTCGTGAACCAGAAATGCTCGCGGACATATTCCGACGGCTTGCGTTTGAGATGCGGCACCTCGCTGCGGAAGCGCTCGAAATGCTGGTCCATCCGCCACACCGCCGAGGGAATCCAGCCGAAACCGCCTTCGATGAAGACGATCTTCAGCTTAGGAAACCGCTCCGGCACGCCCTCGATGACGAGGCTCGCAAGCTGTGCCGCGATGGTGTGGGCATTGGACTGGTGCTCCTCTACATAATAGGACGGCCAGCCGCCGCCGGTTGGCGCGTGGCCGCCATAGCCGCCGACATGAATGCCGAGGGGCAGGTCGAGCGCCTCGGCACGCTCGTAGATCGGCCAGTAGCGACGACGGCCGAGCGGCTCGTTGGCGCGCGGTGAGACGTTGATCTGGATGTACTCACCGATCCTGGCGCAGCGCTCGATCTCGGCAATGGCGAGATCCACCCCATCCTGCCCGACCAGGATCGAGGCCTTCAGGCGCGGATCGCGGTGCGACCAGAACGCCAGCTGCCAGTCGTTGATCGCGCGCTGGATCGCGGCGCCGAATTCGAGATTCTGCTGCGAGAAGATGAAGAGATCGAGCACCTGCAGGATGCCGAACTCGACGTCCAGCGGATCGAGATGCTGCTTCTGCATGAAGGCGAGATCCGAGCCCGGCGGCCCGCCAGTCGGCGGCCAGGCATCGCGCCGTGCAATCAGCGGCGAGGAGCGCGGATAGGGCGTCGTGAAGAGATAAGGCGTGCGCAGGTGGCTGCCATATTCCCTCAAATGCTGCTGCCAGCGTTTCGGCAGGAACTCGTTCAGGTCGTTGACCGAGTGCAGGCTCGGATGCACGTCGCAATCGACAATGCGCAGCCGTGAAGCGGCGGGCTTCTCATCATCACGCAGCGGACGGTCGATGACCTCACTCATGCGAACCTCCAAGCTCTTTGTTTGCGCATGATCTCGTCGGAAAACCGGTTCCCACTTTCCGGATCATGCGCTAGTTGATCGACAGCCGCGGAAACGTCTCCAGCGGATTGTCGACGCACATTTTCGCGATCAGGCTGTTCGGCAAGTTCGGCGGGATCGGATCGTCGCCGTCGAACTGCCAGTGCGGATAGTCGGATGCGAATAAGAACATCTTTTCCGAGCCGATCTGGTCGATGATCTCCTCGACGCTTTTGGCATCGCCCGGCGCATCGAACGGCTGCATGGTAACGCGGAAATTCTCGCGGATGATCGCGGCCGGCTCGCGCTCGACCCAGGGCACCTCGACGCGCACGCCGCGCCAGGTCTTGTTGGCGCGCCACATGAAGGCCGGCAGCCAGCTGACGCCCGACTCCATCAGCACGACCTTGAGGTTCGGAAACTTGCCGAACACGCCTTCGTAGATCAGGCTGAGGATCTGCGCCTGAAACGCCTGTGCCTCGACAAAGTAATATTCGTAGCGATGCGAGGGCCAGCCGGCCGAGCTCGGTGCCTGCCGATATTGCGTGCCGGCGTGGATCGCGAGCGGCAGCTTGGACTTTTCCGCGAGCTGATAGACTGGCCAGAAGTGCCGCCGTCCGAGCAGCGTCTCGCCTTGCGCCAGCACCAGGATGGAGACGAAGCGGTGGTCGCCGGCGCGGCGCTCGATCTCCTCGATCGCCAGATCCGGCGCCTGCATCGGCACCACGATGGAGGCGCGCAGGCGCGGATCGCGCGACAGCCACTCGGCGGCGATCCAGTCATTAATGGCCTTGCAGAAGTCGGCCGCCATATAGGCGTCGAACACGGCCTGCGCGCCATAGAGCACGTTCAGGATCGCGTGGCTGGAACCCAGTTGATCGAACGCGCCCTTCTGCACCATGGCGAGATCGGAGCCGGGCTTGGCACCACCCGCCGGTCGCCAGTCGGCGCGGCCCGAAAGCGGCATGCCTGGTGGATAGGAGGTGAGATCGAGCCCGTCGATGGCGCGGCTCACCACCTGCTCTTTCCAATGATCGCTGAGATAGGGAAGCAGCGTCGTACGCGTGCCACCAACCGCCGGATGGATGTCGCAGTCGATCCGCGTCGCCACCATTGAAGGTTTCCTCGGAGCTTCCTCGTGCAGTCCTTGCTGGCGGCGTTCTTCGCGCCGCCTCCGTAGACTGCGCCGGTCGGCGCCGCCACGCAAGCGCGCGCACCCGCGCGATACGTCATGGCTCGGTTGCATTTCGCAATCGCGATATGCGGATCAGGCACGCGGTGGATGTTCCGGCACCCACCGCGTCAGATTGCAAGCCGCTGCGCACTTCCGGGCGCTCTTGCCTCAAGCCGCCTTGGAGACCTCCATCAGCAGCCGCTCGGCCTTGGCATCCTCGATGCGATTCACCAGCCGGCTGCTCTCGTGATTGTCGCGCACGGTCTTGGTCAGGGTGATGCAGGTCTGGATCAGCATCACGACGCCCATGGTGAGATAGCCCTTCATCCAGAGATCGATCGGCAGGAAGAAGATGCCGACGGCGACCAGGAAGGCGGAGGCCGCGAAGGACACGTAAGTGAAGGTGATCCAGGCGCTGCTATGGGGCTGGCCGTTCTGGTTCATGATGGTCTCCTGTTGGTTCGAATGATGATGAAATCCGAGTTCAGGCCGTCTGGGTGCGCTTGGACTTCAACCGCGCCAGCACGTCGTCGGCGGTCGTCTTGAGCCGGGGGCCAAAACCCTGCTCGGCAAGTCTCTCGGCGGTCGCGAGCGGCCCGGTCGCCGCATCGAGCTCGACCAGCGCGTCGTCGGCAGCCTGGGCTTCCATCTGACGCTCGCGCAGACGCCTCAAGGTGCTCTCGGCCTCCGGCAGCGTGGATTCATAGGGACGTGCCGCCTCAATGCCGCTGCGGCGGAGCGAGCGCACCGCTTCCGAGGCACGGGCGAGGCGACGGCCGCGATCGAGCTCGGTGATGCGGGCCTGCGCAGTCGCGACGTGGCGCTTCAGCCGGGCGATCTCGGCCGCGAACAGCGCGCGAGCCGTCATCGCCGCATCGCGGTCGGCTTCGAGGCCCGCGATGGCTTCGGCGGCCTCCTTGGCGAGATCCTCGCGGCCGCCATCGAGCGCGGCAACCGCGCGGGTCTCGAGATCGGCGATCCGGACGCAGGTCGCCTCGAGCTTGCGGCCCTCCTGCTGGTCCTGCGCAATCGCCAGCGCCAGCGTCCGTTTGCTGCGCTCCACCGCGGCGGCGGCATCGCGCATCTGCTGATCGAGGATCAGCAGGGCCGTACGGTCCTCCAGCTCCTCGCCTGCGGCGGCTACGCTGCCGCGGAAAAGTGTCACGACGGTCTTGAACATCTTCGGCTCCCTGTTATGAGCGTTGCTCACATATGCTTTGTAGCAGGAAACTTGAACATCGTTCAATCGAAATTTGAGCGATGCTCAAAAAATTGGTTGCTGATGACTAAGGCCTTGGAACGTCGAGCGAAACTTCGGACCGACCTGATCCAGACAGCCGAGCGGATGATCGCTGAGCGGGGATTGGCGGGTCTGAAAACCCGCGATTTGGCCCGCGCGATCGGCTGCGCCAATGGCGCGGTCTACAATCTCGTCACCGATGTGGACGAACTCGTCCTGCGCGTCGGCTCGCGCACATTGCTTCGCCTCGACGAAGCACTCAGCACGGCGGAAAGCACCGGTGAGCCTTCGCCACGGGAGACGCTGGTCCGCATCGC
The DNA here is from genome assembly GCF_002068095.1 of Bradyrhizobium sacchari. Taxonomy (GTDB): domain Bacteria; phylum Pseudomonadota; class Alphaproteobacteria; order Rhizobiales; family Xanthobacteraceae; genus Bradyrhizobium; species Bradyrhizobium sacchari. Next base: position 606,356 of record NZ_LWIG01000007.1, read on the forward strand.
CATTGCCTATTGCGACTTCGCCGCCGAAAACCTCGAGCTCTGGCGCGCGCTGTTCGAGCACCGCATGGCGGCCGACAAGATCCTGCCCGACTGGTCGGTCAACGACCAGCTGCAGCTGTTCCGTCACATCTATCATCCGCTGGCGCTGCTGTTTCCCAAGCGCAGTCAGGAGGACCTCGGCATCACCGCACGCAGCCTGTTCTCGGCCGTGCATGGCATGGTGGCGCTAGGGCTGGAGCAGAAGCTGGTCGCCGTTCCCCTGCCGGCGCTTCGCAAGGAGATCGCGGACCTCGTCCGCGCGATGATCGACGGGCTGGTCGCGCGGACGGAGTAAAAAGATCGGCGGCGACTGACTAAAATTTCGCCTGTCGCATCGCCAGTGCCGCGCTTAGCTTTCGGGCCGTCCCTCACCTCTCCCCGGAGTCTCTCATGCCCCTCCTCATCCGCGGCGGCATCGTCGTCAATCACGATCATTCGCGCCGTGCGGACGTGCTGCTCGACGGCGAGACCATCGTGGCGGTGGGCCCGTCGATCGAGGCGCCCACAGGCACCGAGATCATCGATGCCGGCGGCGCCTACATCATCCCGGGCGGGATCGATCCGCACACGCATCTCGAAATGCCGTTCATGGGCACGGTGACCGCCGACGATTTCGAATCGGGAACCAAGGCGGCACTGACCGGCGGCACCACGATGGTGGTCGATTTCTGCCTGCCCGATCCCGGCCAGTCCATGCTCGCGGCCTATCAGGAGTGGCGGCACAAATCCGAGAAGGCGGCGAGCGACTACGGCTTCCACATGGCGGTGACGTCGTGGTCGAAGCAGATCTATGACGAGATGGAGACCGTGGTCAAAACCTACGGCATCAACACCTTCAAACATTTCATGGCCTACAAGGGCGCGCTGATGGTGAACGATGACGAGCTCTACAACTCGTTCGCGCGCTGTGCGCATCTCGGCGCCATGCCTGTGGTCCATGCCGAGAACGGCGACGTCGTCGCCCTGATGCAGGAGGCGCTGATCGCGCGCGGCGTCACCGGCCCGGAGGGCCACGCCTATTCGCGGCCGCCGGAGGTCGAGGGCGAAGCCACCAACCGCGCCATCATGATCGCCGACATGACCGGCACGCCGGTCTATATCGTGCACACCAGCTGCCGCGAGGCGCATGAGGCGATCGCGCGGGCGCGGGCGGCGGGAAAGCGGGTCTACGGCGAGCCGCTGATCCAGCATCTGCTGCTGGATGCCGGTGAGTACCAGAACAAGGACTGGGACCATTCCGCCCAGCGCGTGATGTCGCCGCCGTTCCGCGACAGGCAGCATCAGGACAGCCTCTGGGCCGGCCTGCAAGCCGGCTCACTGCAGGTGGTCGCAACCGATCATTGCGCCTTCACCACCGAGCAGAAGCGGTTCGGGCTCGGCGATTTCAGGAAGATCCCGAACGGCACCGGCGGCCTCGAAGATCGGCTCTCACTGTTGTGGACCGCGGGCGTCGCCACGGGGCGGCTGACAAAAGAGGAATTCGTCGCGGTGACCTCGGCGAACATCGCCCGCATCCTCAACATCTATCCGCGCAAGGGCGCGGTCGCCGTCGGCTCGGATGCCGATGTCGTGGTGTGGGATCCCAAGGCGACGAAGACCATCAGCGCCAAGCGGCAGATGAGCCGGATCGATTACAACGTGTTCGAAGGCTTTGCCTGCACGGGCGGAGCGGCGGCGACGCTGTCGCGCGGCCGTATCGTCTGGAAGGACGGCGATCTGCGCGCCGAGGCAGGCGACGGGCATTATGTCGAGCGTCCGGCTTTCTCGCCGGTGCACGTTGCGAATTCGACCTGGAAAGAGCTGACCGCCCCGCGCGCGGTCGCACGCGGAGCGGTCACGCCGTAGCACGATCGAGCGCAAGGCGTGTGACACCGTGAAGCGCGCCGATGGCACACGCCTTGCCTCTTTGTATCGCAGATTTCTCGCAAAAGAGGCACCGATGAGCGCATCACCTTTGGACATCAGCCGACGCAATGTGGTGCTTGGCGGCCTCGGCGCCGGAATGACAGCATTTGCTCCGTCTCTCGCCCCGGCGCAGGGGCGCAGCGAGACGCTGCTGGTGGTGCAGGAGCTCGGGCCGAATTCGCTGGACATGCAGGGCGTCGGCTCCAACCAGACCGTCAATGGTCTCTCCTGGAACTGCTACGACCGCTTGCTGACCTACGCCTCCAAAACACTGCCCGATGGGACGACGTCATACGACCGTGAGAGGCTCGCGCCTGAACTCGCCGAGAGCTGGGAGGTCGCGGCTGATGGCATGTCCTGCACTTTCCGCTTGCGCAAGGACGCGAAATTCCACGACGGCACGCCAGTTACCGCCAAGGATGTCAAATGGTCGTTCGATCGCGCCGTGAAGGTCGGCGGCTTCCCGACCTTCCAGATGTCGGCGGGATCGCTGGAGAAGCCCGAGCAGTTCGTGGTGGTCGACGACCACACCTTCCGCATCGACTATGTCCGCAAGGACAAGATGCTGCTGTTTAACGTCGCCGTCGTCGTGCCCTTCATCATCAATTCCGAGCTCGCCAGGAAGAACGCGACGCCGGAAGACCCGTGGGCGCTGGCGTGGCTGAAGAACAACGAGGCCGGCGGCGGCGCCTACAAGATCGAGAGCTGGAAGCCGGGCAGCGAGACGATACTGGCGCGCTTCGACGACTGGAAGAGCGGGCCGCTGCCGAAGGTCAGGCGCGTCATCGCGCGCGACGTCCCCTCCGCCGGCACCCGTCGCGCCATGCTGGAGCGCGGCGATGCGGATATTTCCAGCGGCTTTGCGCCGCGCGATTTCGAGCAGCTCATCAAGGAAGGCAAGGTCAAGGTCTCGGGCGTGCCGATCCCGAACGCGCTCTGGTACGTGGCGCTGAACACCGCGAGGCCGCCGTTCGACAATGCCAAGCTACGCCAGGCCATCGCATGGGCCATGCCCTACGAGCAGATCCAGACCAGCGCCTTCTTCGGCCGCGCCGTTCCCATGTATGGCGGCGCGGCCGACGTCTCAAAGCCGGTCTGGCCGCAGCCGTTTCCCTACGTCACCGATCTCGACAAGGCCAAGGCCTTGATGAAGGAAGCAGGATTCGAATCCGGCCTGGAGACGACACTGTCGCTGGACACGGGCACGGCCACCGTCGGTGAGCCGACCGCCATCCTGATCCAGGAGAACCTCGCCAAGATCGGCATCAAGACGGGAATCGAAAAAATCCCCGGCGCGAACTGGCGCACGACGCTGAACAAGAAGGAGCTGCCGCTCGCGCTCAACCGCTTCAGCGGCTGGCTCGACTATCCCGAATATTACTTCTACTGGAATTTCCACGGCAACAATTCGATCTTCAACATCTCCTCCTACCAGAACAAGGAGATGGACGCGCTGATCGACAAGGCGCGCTTCACTACGGATGCCTCAGAGTACGACAGATGCGTGAAGGATTTCATCTCGCTCTGCATGCGTGACGTCCCCGTCATTCCGCTCAACCAGCCGATCCACGACGTCGCCATGCAGAAGAACGTCGGCGGCTACGAATTCTGGTTTCACCGCGAACCGGACTACCGCCAGTTCTCGAAGGGCTAAAGCATGAACCGGAAAAGTGCGAAGCGGTTTTCGGAAAAGATCATGCGTTAGACAACGACGTAAAGCGCGATAACGATTCATCCAAGTCTCATCGCGCTTTAGTTCCGACGGACGATGCTGATTGCGCCCGAAGAGGCGCGCGCCTGCGCGGTGGGAAAGCCTCGCTCGAGCCGCGCGGCGCTCGCATGCAGCATCGCCGCATCGAGCCTGCCCTGCCGCGATCCCTCCAAGGCGCAGGCAAACACCCGGTAGAACTGCGCGCCGTCATAGGCGACCAGCAGCAGATCGACACCGGCATTGATCGCCTCGACGACGGCCTTGCAGACGTCGTTCTGGTAGATCGCGCCCATCACGAGATCGTCGGTCATCACCATGCCCTGATAGTCCCATTTGCCGCGGATGATCCCGTCGACAACGAGCTTTGAATGCGAGGCGGCGCGGTCGGGATCGACGGCGGTGAGCCTGACATGGCCGACCATGAGGGCGCTGCGCGAATGCGACAGCACCTCGCGGAACGGCAGCCAATCGGTTGCCTCCAGCTCCTTCACCGGCGTGTTGAGACTGGCACCGAAATGATGCGTGTCGGTGCGCACGCGGCCGATCCCGGGAAAATGCTTCAGCGTGGCGCCGACGCCTGTCTCTTCCAGACCACGCACATAGGCACTCGCAATCGTGCTGACGACGACAGGATCGGTGGCTATCGCGCGCTGGCCGATCAGCGTATGGAAATCGAGGCGATTGCGCCGCTGCGGCGGCTTGAGATCGAGCACGGGCGCGAGATTGAGGTTGACGCCGAGGCTCGCGAGCTCGTGGCCATGGATGCGGCCGAACTCTTCGGCCCTGGCCTGCTGGTCATCCGGCGCAAGCCCGGTGAGCGTCGCCAGCGCCGGCATCTTTGTCAGCGGCGGCGCGAGATGCCCGACGATCCCACCCTCCTGGTCCGCAGCGACGACCATCGGCGGCAGGCCGGCCGCACGGCGCTTATCCTGGAGCGCTGCGATCTCGGCACGCAGCGCCTCGATGCTCCGGCCGCGGATGTTGTGCCGGGTGACGTAGATGCCGCCTATCAGGCCCTGCTCGGCCAGGCGCGCGACCTCGGGGAAGGAGGAATAGCCGACCATGAAGTGAGGTCCGAGCTGCCGCGCCTCCGTCGCGCTCGCGCCAAGGACATCGCGCTTGCGCAGCTCGAACTTCAGATGCGCGGCAGACATCAGCAGCGGCGGCAGGCACCAGAGCATGATGAGCAGCTTGCCGGCGATGGTGTGCCAGCGACCTCTGCGCAGCAGAAGGATGACGATCGCGACGCTTGCAACGACGAGCACGATGTTTCCGGCGCCGCGCAGCGGGACCAGATAAGGATCGTTCTTGTTCGCGGCCGCGAATGCAAGGACCGGCGCGGCCAGCCAGAGCAGAATGAGAGCGATATGGCGGAGGAATTGCATGATGCGTCACGCGCAGGGAGTGGCGAATGCCTCGCACCTATCAAAGCGATTTGCGCTGTACGAGAGGCAAAAGCGCGCCTGCACGAAAACTGCAAAAGACTCCTGAAACCGTGCAGACGATGATCCCGCCGTCTGCACAGACGCCGTTCAGACTTCGTGATGCCACCCATCACGAAAGGTGTTCTGGACATGACGAGCCTGGCTTCGACGATCGCAGCGGACATCCAGCCGGACAAAAACTCCTCGATTCCGGCCAAGCTTGGCTGCGCGCTGGCACTGGCCGCGCTCGCCGACTGGCTGCTCTATGGCGAGCGGATCGGACTGTCGCTCACGTTGTTCGCGTTCGCGATCGCCTGCGCGTCGGTGCTGTTCAATCAAGCGTCACTCGATCTGCGACGCACGGGGATTGGCGCAGCCGTTCTCGTTGCCGGCCTCGTGCCAGCCGTCGAGGAGCTCAACACACTGTCCTTCCTGGTCCTCGTCGCATCGCTGACGATTGCGCTGCTGCTCACGACCAATCCGGAGACCGCCGAGCTCGCCGACCGTGCTCGCGCACTGCGCAACTTCGTCCTGTTCGGTCCCTTCCGGCTCGTCCCCGAGGCGCTCCAGATCTTCAACATGTCGGCCTTCACCCGCGGTATCGCACTGTGGCTGTTGCCGGTAACGCTCGGCACTGTGTTCGTCGCGCTGTTCGCGGCGGCCAATCCGGTGATCGAGCAGTGGATGTCCCTGCTCAATCCCAAGGTCATCTTCGAATATGTCAGCGTGCGGCGCGTTCTGTTCTGGATCACGATGCTGGCGCTGGTCTGGCCTTTCATCCATGTGCGCTGGCGGCGCAAGACGATGGTCACCGCCACAGGGGCCGATGGCCCTGTGCCGCCGCCGTTATCGCCTCCAGTCTCGGCGGAGTTTCTTGGCCCCTCCACCATCCTGCGCTCGCTGACCCTGTTCAACCTGCTGTTCGCGGCGCAGTCCATTCTCGACGGCATCTATCTCTGGGGTCACGTGGCCCTGCCCGACAACATGACCTATGCGGCCTACGCGCATCGCGGCGCCTATCCGCTGATCGTCACCGCCCTGCTCGCCGCGGCCTTCGTGCTGGTGGCGATGCGGCCCGGCGGGCCGGCGGAGAAATCGCAGGTGATCCGGCTGCTGGTCTATCTCTGGGTCGGGCAGAACGTGCTGCTGGTCGCCTCCTCGATCCTACGGCTCGATCTCTATGTCGGCATTTACATGCTGACCTATTGGCGGATTGCGGCCTTCATCTGGATGGGACTGGTGGCGCTGGGGCTGATCCTGATCGTCGCCCGCATCGCGCTCAACCGATCCAACCAGTGGCTCGTCTGCGCCAACCTGATCGCGTTGACGATTGCGCTCTACAGTGCCTCGCTGGTGAACTTCGATGCGTTCATTGCCGACTACAATCTGAAGCACAGCAGTGAAATGGGAGGAAACGGCGTGAAGATCGATGCCAACTACCTCCTCACATTGGGCCCGCAGGCGCTGCCTGCGATCGACAAGGTCATCGCACTGCGCGGCGGCGATTACTGTCTTGCGGGACGTCGGGATCGGCTTGTAGAAGGTCAACGACAGGACCTGACGTGGCGGGCCTGGGGCTTTCGGAGCTGGCGGCTGCAACGCAGACTGGATGCGCAAGCCAAGAGCCCGCCGAGCACTTCGCCGGCAGGATGAGCGGAGAGATTCTTGGCGCATCGCATTCTCATCGTCGATGACGAAGGCCACATTCGCGAGGTCATCCGCGTCGCCCTGAAGAAGGCCGGCATGGACGTGATCGAGGCCCGCGATGGCAAGGAGGCGCTCGCCCGCTTTGCCGCCGACAGGCCCGATCTGATCGTGCTCGACATCGGCATGCCCGAGTTCGACGGCCTCGACGTCTGCCGCGAGATCCGAAAAGTCTCCGACGTGCCGATCCTGTTCCTGTCGGCGCGCGACGAGGAGATCGACCGCATCCTTGGCCTCGAGATCGGCGGCGACGACTACGTCACAAAACCGTTCAGCCCCCGCGAGCTGGTGGCCCGGGTCAACGTCATCCTGCGCCGGCTCAGCCCGCGCAATGGCGAGTCCAAGGCCGGGCCCACGGCGCTCACGCAAGGCGGCCTCTTGATCGATCCCGAGCAGCATGTCGCGTCCTTTGCCGGCACGCCGCTGAAGCTCACCGCGATCGAGTTCGGCATCCTGCGCGCCTTCCTGACGCGGCCGACCTCGGTGTTCAACCGCGAGCAGCTGATGCGCGCGGCCTATCAGCTCAACATCCAGGTCTCCGACCGCACCATCGACAGCCACATCCGCAACATTCGCGCCAAGCTCTCCGCGCTCGCCTGCGACAACGTCATCGAGACCATTCACGGCGTCGGCTTCAAGCTCGGCCGCTGCGAGAAAGAGGCATGAGCGCGGCGCCCGACAAATGGCGGCCGTCGCTGGGGCTCGTGATTTTCGCGGTGCTGGCGACCGTCGCGGTGCTGCCGCTGGTCGGCCTGTTCTTCTTCCGCCTCTACGACAACCAGCTGATCCGCCAGACCCAGGCCGAGCTGATCGCGCAGAGCCGGGTGCTCGCGACGATCTACGCGCAAGAGGTCACGGCAAGGCTCGGCAGCGGCCTCACGCTCGGCCCCGAGGTACCGCCGAACGTGCTGCCCGACCCCGGCGACGAGGTCACCCCGATCCGCCCTGCGCTCGACCTCACCGCCAACGACCTCTTGCGGCGGCGGCCCGATGCGCTGCCGGCGCCGCAAGCCGCGCAAGCAGCCTATGTCGAAATCGGCGCAAAGCTGACGCCGATCATCCGCGAGACCCAGAAGGTGACCCTGGCGGGCTTTCGCATACTCGATCCGCAAGGCGTGGTGATCGCGGGGCGGCAGGAGATCGGCCAATCGCTTGCGCATATCGAGGAGGTGGCGGATGCACTGCACGGACAGTATCGCGCCACCTTGCGCAACCGCGTGCCGGACAAGCCGCCGCCGCCGATCTACTCCTTCAGCCGCGGCCTCGGCGTGCACGTGTTCTCGGCGATGCCGGTCATCGTCAACAACCGCGTCGCCGGGGTGATCTACACCACGCGGACGCCGAGCAACATCTTTGACCATCTCTACCAGGAGCGGGCCAAGTTCGTGCTGGCTGGGCTAGCCGTGATCCTCGGCACAATCCTGATTGGGCTGGTGTTCTCTCGCACCATCACGCTGCCGATGCGCGAATTGATCGACCGCGCTGCTCGAATCGGCCGCGGCGACCGCGAGGCGTTTCGGCCGCTGCGGCATTACGGCACGCGCGAGTTCGCCCAGCTCTCGCACAGCTTCCTCGGCATGGCCGAGCAGCTGGCACGGCGCTCCGACTATATCGCGACGTTCTCGGCCCATCTCACCCACGAGCTGAAATCGCCGCTGACATCGATCAAGGGCGCGGCCGAGCTGTTGCAGGATTCGGTTCAAGGCAAGGCCGGCAGCCTGACGCCGGCCGAGCAGAACATGTTCATCGCCAACATCCTGTCCGACACCCAGCGGCTGGAGGCGATGGCGCAGCGGCTGCGCGAGCTCGCCCGCGCCGAGAGCCTGCCGCAGAACGAGCGCACCGAACTTGCACCCGTGATCGCCGACCTCAGGACCAGGTTTCCGGAAAGCTTCATCGAGGCCAGCGGCAGCCTCGACAGGGCGATCGGCATGTCCTCGGAGAAGGCGCTGATCGTGCTGTCACACCTCACCGATAACGCGGTGCGGCACAAGGCCGGGACGATCAGGCTGGAGGCCGTGGACGCGCGGACGACCCTGCTTGTGACGGTCACCAATGACGGCGAGCCGATATCGGCGCCGAACCGCGACAGGATCTTTGATGCGTTCTTCACCACCCGTCGCGACCAGGGCGGTACAGGAATGGGGCTGGCGATCGCGCGCGCGGTGATGGCGAGCCATGGCGGCTCGATCAGGCTCAAGCCCACCGACCAGGGGGCCGCCTTCGAGCTTCAGTTTCCGGTCGCCTAGATTGCGAACACCCAGGCGGCGACGATGGTGCCGATGGTGACGAGACCGGCGATGGTCCAGCCGGCGGCATATTCCAGCTCGGGATGACCGGTCGCCCGCATGATCTCTGCCGGATCGGCGGTATGCTTCTCTGCCATGACAGCCTCGCACGTGTTTCCCCGTGTCATTAGATAAGTCGCACCAGCCGCGATTAGGTTCCATCACGGAAATGCGAGGAATGACACAGCAGCAGCTAGGCTTGTTCGCCGATCCGCATGAAGGCCCGGCCGGCCTTCGCTATGCGGAGAATTTTATCGATGCCACCGCCGAACAGGAGCTGATCGGCCGCGTCGCAACATTGCCGCTTCAGCGATTCCAGTTCGGCGCGTTCGAGGGCAACCGTCGGGTCGCCTCGTTCGGCTACCGCTATGACTATGCGCTGCAGCGGCTCGCCGAGGCCGATCCGATTCCGGATTGGGTGCTGCCGGTCGCGCGCCAGGCCGAGGCATGGGCGGGGCTGGCGGAGGGCAGCGTCCGGCAGGTGCTGTGCACCGAATACGAGGCCGGCATCGGCATCGGATGGCATCGCGACAAACCTCACTTTGACAAGGTGCTCGGGCTGTCGCTGGGCGCGCCTTGCAAATTCCGCTTCCGCCGCCGCAGCGGCGACAAATGGGAGCGCCATACGCTCGAGGCCCTGCCGCGCTCGCTCTACCTGATCGACGGCGAGGCGCGGTCGCAATGGGAGCACAGCATTCCGCCGGTCGAGGCAAAGCGCTACTCCATCACCTTCCGGACGATGAAGGGGCGTTAGGCAGGCCATCGAAACAAAAACTGCGAAAACAACCCCATGCACAGTAGAACGCCCGCTCCGGCGTGAGGCCGGCTCACGCCGCCCAACAGCTTGACACAGCGGTGCAAAACGCCCCCTCCGCACAATCGTCGGGCGAGTGCCGTCTTGCCTCTCAAATCCGGTTGCATGCTAGACTGGATGCCATCCACGGCAGGAGGGAAGCATGGCCGACAACAAGGCAAAGCGGGGCGGCGCCGATCGCGCCCTGATCGCGCTCACCGAGAAATACGAAGTCGCCTACTGGTCGAACAAGTTCAAGGTGACCCCGGCCAAGCTGAAATACGCCGTGAAGAAGGTCGGCCACTCCGCCAGGAAGGTCGAGGAATACATCAAGCTCCAGAAGCACCGTGCCGCCGACAAGAGCCGGATCGCGCTCGGCGAGGCCTATGAGGTCCGCTACTGGTCGAAGAAGTTCAAGATCACCCCGGCGAGGCTGAAGGCCGCCGTGGCCGCAGCCGGACATTCCTCCAGGAAGGTCGAGGCCTACCTTGCGTCCCGGACGGCGACGAAGAAGGCCAAAAAGACCGTCAAGAAGTCCGCGAAGAAGACCGCCAAGCGCAAGAAGGCCGCCTGAAACGCCGGGAGAGAGGGATGAGATCCGGTCCAGCGACTCTCGCCTGCGCCCTCGTGCTTGCTGGGGCATCTCACGTCCCCGGTGCGGCCGCAGCCACGCCCGCAAAGGTCTCGGGCGCGACCGCGCTGGCGCTCGCGGGGGTGATCGCGCCGCTGTCGCCGGACCTGACCGGGCCTGAGAAGAAGGCGGTGGCGATGCTGTTCGCCGCCAACGCCGACATCCCCTACAAGAAGGCCATTGTGGTGACCGCCGACCGGATCGTCTGTCGCACCGGCAATGTCGACATCACCATTCGCAGTTGCGAAGTGACCTTCGGCAAGAAGGTGAAGACCGTGAACGGCTCCACCGCCAACGAGATCTTCGCCACTGAAGCGCTGGCCGGCGTTCCGCCCGACGGCGCGGCGGGATCGAACTTCGAGAGCCTCTCCAAGCTGAGCTGCACGATCGATCCCAATGCGATCAGGCGGAAGGACGGCAGCGGGGCGGATTGCACATTCCAGCCGGGGAATTGATCGGGCCGGCGCACAGCCGCAGGTGCCGTGAAATCGCCTCAACATCAGCCAAGTAATAAGGCGAATTGAGAAGACAGGCCCAGGAAGCGAGCCAATATCAGGCGCGCAAAGCCCGCATCATGATGAAGAATTACCTCGCATTTTTCCTGTTTCTGACCGTGACCGCGGCTTCCGCCCATGGCCCGTTGCCGACACCGCAGACGCTGCCGTCCGATCTCGTCCTGGCAGGCCTCACCGATTCCGACACGACGGCCGGCGGCACCGCGCGGCTGTGCGAGCAGGTGACCTTCTCGCGCGCCCTGCGCTACGGCGAGGGCGAAGCCAATGTGCTCGATGTCGCCGCCAGCACGGCCAAGGCGGACACGCCGCGCCCGGTGCTGCTGTTCGTGGCCGGCGACACTTTCACCGGCGACCGCACCGCGCCCGACCTGTCCCGCGAAATCCAGGACCAGGCCATGTGCTTTGCCGCGCGCAACGACATGATCGGAGTCCGCGTCAACTATCGCCTGGCGCCATCGGCGACCTGGCCGACCGGGGCGACCGACGTGGCGGCGGCCTTGTCGTGGGTCCACGGCAATATCGACCTGTTCAACGGCGATGCCCGCGAGATCGTCGCGGTCGGCTACGGCGCCGGCGCCTTCCACGTCGCCACCCTGCTGGCGCATCCGGAGTTGCAGACCGACCGGGCCGATGTCGCCGGCGTCGTGCTGGTGTCCGGGATCTACCGCGTCGGCAAGGACGCCAGCGACAGCGAGAAGGCCTATCTCGGCACGGATCCCACTCAATACGACAAGCGATCGGTCTTTCCCGGCATCCTCAATGTCGACGTTCCCATCGTGCTGGCCTGGGCCGCCGACGATTCCGCCGGCCTCGTGGCGCAGGGCGAGACGCTGAAGAAGACGCTGTGCGGCGCCGGCCATTGCCCGCGCAGCGCATTGCTGCGCAGCCGCGACGGCATCGCCGCCGCGTTCGGCCTGGATGGTTCCGGCAACAGCCTCGCCGAACCGACGCTGCTGCTCGTGCACCAGCTCGAGGCGCGCGGGCTGCCGTAGGGGCGCGCGCTCCTTGTCGCCGGCTCGCACACGCTATTTGCTGGGCTACCCCTCTCCCCCGCCCTCCCCCGCAAGGGGGGAGGGAGCGCGGCGGAGTGCCGGGTGCACCGTGGCTCATCACAAGAGCCTGGCGAATCTTATCACCTGCCGCGCACACGGCATGTTCCCTCCCCCCTTGCGGGGGAGGGTTAGGGAGAGGGGTACCACACAGGGATTCTCTCGATCACAAATCGCCGCGTCCTCGTCGGCGCGTCAGCGGGCCTGCCGCTTTGATTGAAGCGCGCCAGCCCAGCCACACGTTTGCCAAACGCTTGACGTAGATCAACCCGCCTTGGTGCGGATTGAGCCGACCTCGTTGGGGGCCAACGACAAGGTGTCGAGCATGCGCGTCACCGGTAGACTATTGTTCGCTCTGACCGTCGCCCTCGCATCGCTCGGCGCGATGTCGCAGCAACAGCACTCGGAGCAACAGCCGAGCGACAAGGAGATCCGCATCGGCAATGTCATGCCGTATTCGGGGCCGCTCTCGGAATTCGGCGCGATCGGCCAAGCGGAAGCCGCCTATTTCGACATGGTCAATGCGCGCGGCGGCATCAACGGGCGCAAGATCCGCTTCATCACGCGCGACGACAATTCCGATCCGGCGACCGCGCTGGAGCTGACCCGCAACCTAGTCGAGAAGGACGACGTGCATGTGATGTTCGGCTCGTTTGGCACGCCCGGCAATCTCGCCACGCGCTGGTACCTGAACGACAAGAAGATCCCACAGCTGTTCGTCGCCTCCGGCGACGAGGAGCTGAGCCAGGCCAGGGCGTTTCCCTGGACCATGGGCTGGCAGCCGTCATTCCGGTCGGAAGGGCGCATCTACGCCAACTACATCCAGGCCTATTACCCCAGGAAGAAGATCGTCGTGCTCTGGCAGAACGACCAGTTCGGGCGCCAGCTCTACAAGGGCATCCAGGAAGGCCTTGGCGATCTGAACCGCCACGTCCTCGTCGACATCGCTTTCGACATCAACGACGAGCATCTCGAAGGACACGTCTCGATCCTGAAGCGGGCGGGCGCCGACATCTTCGTCTTTCTCGGCGTGCCCTCGACCGCGTCCAAGGTGATCAAGCTCGCGGCGTCGCTGAAATGGCGGCCGGTCTTCATCGTGAACGATGCCTCGGCCACGATCGCCAATGCAATGGCGCCGGCGGGCCTGGAGAACTCGGCCGGCGTGATCTCGGCCGCCTTCCTGAAGGATCCGAGCGACCCCGCCTGGAAAGACGATGCCGCCATGAAGGAATGGTTCACCTTCATGGACAGGTACCATCAGGTCGAAAGCACCAACAACAGCGCGGCGGTCTACGGCTACGCCGCGGCCGAGGCGCTGACCCAGGTGCTGAAGCAATGCGGCGACGATGTCTCGCGCGAGAACATCATGCGCCAGGCGGCCTCGCTCAGGGACTATCAGCCTTCGGTCGCCTTGCCCAATATCAGGATGAACACGTCGCCCGACCGCTATCTGCCGATCAAGCAGATGCGGCTGGTGCAGTTCGACGGGCGGTCGTGGCAGCCGTTCGGGGACGTGATCGAGACAGCGTTCACGGAAGGCGCGGCAAGGTGAGGTGGCGAGGGTAGCGCACCTGCCTGTGCCGATTACTGACACCTTTTCTTGGCCACCCTCTCCAACAGGGGGAGATGGCGCAGCGTGCTCGCCGCACTATCTCGTAAATATCAGAATGGCTCGGTCCCCAGCCCCGGCACATCGGCCGGCCGCGGCCCGGGCGCGGCCCAATGAAAGCGGCGGTCCTTCTCGGCGATCGCGATGTCGTTGATCGAAGCCTCGCGGCGTTTCATCAGGCCGTGCTCGTCGAACTCCCACTGCTCGTTGCCGTAGGAGCGATACCACTGGCCGTTTCCATCGTGCCATTCGTACTGGAAGCGCACGGCGATGCGGTTCTGGTCGAAGGCCCAGAGGTCCTTGATCAGGCGGTAGTCCTGCTCCTTCTCCCATTTGCGGGTGAGGAAGGCGACGATGGCCTCGCGGCCCTGGAACACCTCGGAGCGATTACGCCAGCGGCTGTCCTCGGTATAGGCGAGCGAGACCCGCACCGGATCGCGGGAATTCCAGGCGTCCTCGGCCATGCGGGCCTTCTGCGCGGCGGTCTCTCGGGTAAAGGGCGGTAGCGGCGGGCGCGACATGATGGCCTCATCGGTTGCTCGGGGCCGCAAATCTATCGCTGCAATTGGCGGAGTCGATAGGCCATCAGCCATCAGCCGATCACTTATCGGGCGATCAGGAAATCAAATCGGCCTTCATCAAGGTGCGGATCGATTTCGGGATCGGCTGGGCGCGGCCGCCGCTGATGAAGGCGACCCGCACCTCGGCCTTGACCAGCACATCATCAGCCCGGCGCACCTCCTGCGCCAGCATGATCGAGGCGCCCTTCACGGCGATCGGCCAGGTCACGACGTCGAGCACGTCATCCATCCGTGCGGGCTTGAGGAAATCGAGATGCATCGAGCGCACGACGAAGGCAAAGCCTGCGCCTTCGGTCTCGACCTGCTCGAACAGCGCCTGCTGCTCGGCCCCCATCAGCCTGAGATGATTGGTCCGGCCGCGTTCCATGTAGCGCAGATAATTGGCGTGATAGACGATGCCGGAAAAATCCGTGTCCTCGTAGTAGACCCGGACCTGCATGTGGTGGCGGCCGTCGCGGATCTCGCCGTCGAGATGGGCAGTCACGTCGCGAGCCTCTTCGCTAGTCGCTGTCGGTCCGTTTTGCGCAAAAACCGCGGCCCGCGCAAGCATGTCAGGACACAACCGGTCCGCCCCGCCCCAGCGTCACCTCGACGATCTCGGGCGGCACGCCGAAGCGGACAGGCATGAGGCTGCAACCGAGGCCGCCGGAGATGATGACGTCGCATTTCAGCCTGACGTGACCATAGGCAAGCCGCAGGCCATGCTGCTTCGGAACGGCCGGCGACCAGCCGAGCAGGCGGACCTGGCCGCCATGGGTGTGGCCGGACAATTGCAGCGCGACGCGCCCTGGCACGCGCGGCGCGATGTAAGGCTCATGGGCGAGCAGGATCACGGGCGCATCGTCCGTGACCTTGGCGAGCGTCGCGGTGAGATCGTCGGCACCGACGCGCCCCGTGCTGCGGAAGCGCCGCGCCGGCAGGAAGGCGAGCTGATCGCCGAGCCCGGCGAGCCAGAACGGGCGGCCGTCCTTGCTGAGGCGCACGGCGTCATTCTCGTAGACCGGAATGCCGGCCGCCTCCAACGCGCGATGGGCGACCGTCGGCCCATGCCCCGCCTGCTGCACGATCCTGTCGACCCAATAATCGTGATTGCCCATGACGGCATGGACGCCGAGCGGCGCCTTCAGACCCGCCAGCACCCCCGCCCATTCGCTCGACGGAATGATGCGCGTGACCTGGTGAACACCGGCGACATAATCGCCGAGCAGCACGATGAGGTCGGCGTTGAGCGCATTGGTGCGATCGACGATGCCTTCGATCCGCTCCAGCGACATCCAGGGATCGCAGGCATGGATGTCGGCGATGACGGCGATCTTGAGCGGAAAATCCGCCGGCCATTGCCGCGGCATCGGATGATAGCGGGTGACGCGGAGCCGCAGGGGCTCGATCCCGACGCCGTAGGCAGCGGTCGAAACACCGAGGGCGGACAGGCCGCCGATGGAACGGATGAGATGCCGGCGCGTGATCATGGACGCTCGATGGTGATGCTCCTTCGTGATGCGACCCGATTGGAGCGGAATTGGGGTGCGCTCGTGCAGGCCGTCTGCATCTGCGTGCAGAAGTCTGCACAAACCTTACCAGCGGCTTTCACCGATTAGCGCATCCAGCCGCGTCTTCAGTTCGTCGGACGCCCGGTAATACCATACACCGCCGAGCAGATCACGAAAACGTTCGTTGCTCCGCGCCTCGTGCTCGATGCGGTCGATCGTGCCGGCGCTGATCACGTCCTCGAGAGGCCCGGCGGCCAGCAGCGCCAACAGCACCGGATTGGACTCGATCTTCAGGATCCCCAGGATCAGGTCGATCATTCGATCGGGATCGTCCTCGCGCAGGTCGCGCTCGAAATCCATGATCGTGAACAGATTGTCGTCCTGGTCGCGCTCTGACCTGGAATATTGCTCGACCCAGGCGCGCGCGAGTTCGGAAACCGACATGCTGGCGCAATCGAGCGGTTCGCGGGGCGTGCGATGCGCCAGATGGTCGGCCTGCCAGGCCTCGCTGTCGGCGATGCGCGCGATGCGAGGCATCAGCGGGCCGTCGGGACCGGCATGCACGCCGCCAAGCAGCCAGCGCAGGCGGTCATTGTGCGCGGCTTCGCGCTCGATCCGTGCGATCACGTCCGGGCCGTGCGCATAGAGCAGCGCCAGCAGGAACTTGTCGTTGAGTTGCATCACCGTCGGCTTGTCGGCCTCCGTCTTCAGTACCTCCAGCACGAGATCGAGCGCAGCCTGTGGCAGGCGATGCGGCAGATGGTCGAAATAGAGCTTGATGGCCCAGATGCTGCCGATCTGGTCGCGCCGGCTGACGCGCTGAAGCGCGCACCACATCGACGCCAGCTCACTGATCGGCAGGGAATCGAGGAATGCTTCGGTCTCGTCGGGCGTGCGCAGCTCAGGTGCCGCCGCGACGGTCTCGAGCAATCCGCTATTGTCCGCTGGCGCCATTCCTTCCCACTCCGATCCATCAGCGGCGATCCCGTTCGCCGCGCGTTCGGATTAGTGATCGGATGGAACTGGCGGGTTCACCGGCTGCGGCGATCAGTCGTCGCTCTCGTCGGTCCCGAACAGGCCGAACTGCGCCGCATCGCGATTGGGCTCGGCGAGGCCGAGATGGCGGAAGGCGTGCGAGGTGAGCAGGCGGCCGCGCGGGGTGCGCTGGAGATAGCCGCACTGGATCAGATAGGGCTCGATGATGTCCTCGATCGCATCGCGCGGCTCGGACAGCGCGGCGGCCATGGTCTCGACGCCGACAGGCCCGCCCCCATAATTGAGCGCGATGGTCGACAGATAGCGGCGGTCCATGGCGTCCAGGCCCGCGGCGTCGACCTCGAGCGCGCTCAATGCATGATCGGCGATCTTGCGATCGATCGTGTCGGCGTTCGCCGCCGAGGCAAAATCGCGGACACGGCGGAGCAGGCGCCCGGCGATGCGCGGCGTGCCGCGGGCGCGGCGCGCGATCTCGTTGGCGCCATCAGCGCTCATGCCGACATTGAGCACGCGCGCGCCACGGCTGACGATGCTCTCGAGCTCCTCGATCGTGTAGAAATTCAGCCGGACCGGAATGCCGAAGCGATCGCGCAAGGGATTGGTGAGGAGCCCTGCGCGCGTGGTGGCGCCGACGAGGGTGAATTTCGACAGCTCGATCTTCACCGAGCGCGCCGCCGGGCCCTCGCCGATGATGAGGTCGAGCTGGAAATCCTCCATCGCGGGATAGAGCACCTCTTCGACCGCCGGGCTGAGGCGATGGATCTCGTCGATGAAGAGCACGTCGCGCTCTTCGAGATTGGTGAGCAGCGCCGCGAGATCGCCGGCCTTGGCGATCACCGGGCCCGAGGTGGCGCGAAAGCCGACGCCGAGCTCTTTCGCCACGATCTGCGCCAGAGTGGTCTTGCCGAGGCCGGGGGGACCGACGAACAGCACGTGATCCAGCGCCTCGCCGCGCTTGCGCGCCGCCTCGATGAAAATGGAGAGGTTCTTGCGCGCCTGCTGCTGACCGACGAAATCGGACAGCGATTGCGGACGCAGCGCGGTGTCTCCGACATCGTCGCTGCGGCGTTCGGGCGAAACCATGCGGGAGGGAGTAGTCATTTGCCCTTACTGCTCTCCTGCTCTCGCGGCGGGCGCAAAAGCGAACTTGGTTGCCACAAATCTCGCGCAAAGCAATTCGGCGGGGGTCACGACGAGCATCCAATACAGCAGCGTGCGAAAGTCTTCTCTCTGCAACGTCTTGTCGCGGTCAGATATATTTCGATAAGTGACGATTGACCCGCAGAGTGGAATGACAACCAAAAGCACAAACCAAACTGGAATGCGCTTGAAGAACGAAAAATATAGGCTGGCGAGAACCGAGACAAAGGCTTGGGCTGGCAGGATGTACGCGCAGGATAGAACAAACGAACCGAACAGGCCTATTGGTAGAAAACCCTCAAGCGATTCAGGAGGATTTTGAGCGAATAGGAAGATGCGTTCGGTCGCCCAGAATAGCAACCACGAAAGAAATGTACCTCCCACCAGGAAGGTTGCGAAGACGTACGGAGTTCGCATGCTCACTTCGCCAGTTCCTTCAGGCCGAGGCGGATGAGCTGCGCCGTCCCGGCGTTCTCACCCGCACTGCGCGAGGCCGATGCGATCGCTGCAGCCGCCTGCGGCTGGCCGTAGCCGAGATTGACCAGCGCGGAGATCGCATCGGCCACCGGGCGCGGCGCGCGCTGGTCGTCGACGGCGCCGGCGAGATGCACGACGGCGGGATCGACGCTCGCGAAGGCCGGCGCCTTGTCCTTCAATTCGGTGACGATACGCTCGGCGACCTTGGGGCCGACCCCGGGGGTGCGCGCCACCGCCGCCTTGTCGCGCAGCGCGATGGCGTTGGCGAGATCGGACGGCTGTAGGGTGCCGAGCACCGCGAGCGCGACCTTGGCGCCGACGCCCTGCACGGTCTGGAGCAGGCGAAACCATTCGCGCTCCTGGTCGGTGCGGAAGCCGAACAGCTTTATTTGATCCTCGCGGACATAGGTCTCGATCGACAGCACGGCGGCTTCGCCCGGCGCGGGCAGATGCTGCAGCGTGCGCGACGAGCAGTGCACCTGGTAGCCGACGCCGCCGACGTCGAGGATGACGAAATCCTCACCGTAGGAATCGATCAGGCCCTTGAGCTTGCCGATCATATCCCGACCACCTTCAGCCTGAGCGCTGCGCTCTGGCGGTGATGGGCGTGGGTGATGGCGATGGCGAGCGCGTCGGCCGCATCCGCGGACGGCGGCTCGGCTTTCGGCAGCAATATCTTCAGCATCATCGCGATCTGTTGCTTGTCGGCGTGGCCGGCGCCGACCACCGTCTTCTTGACCTGGTTCGGCGCGTATTCGGCGACACTGATGCCGAACATTGCGGGCGCCAGCATGGCGACGCCGCGGGCCTGGCCGAGCTTCAGCGTCGCAACGCCGTCCTTGTTCACAAAGGTCTGCTCGACCGCGGCTTCCATCGGCTGGTGGCTGGACAGGACGGAGGCGAGGCCTTCATGGATCGAGAGCAGCCGGCTCGACAGCGGCAGATCGTCCGGCGGTTCCACCGAGCCGCAGGCGATGTAGATCAGGCGATTGCCCTCGGCCTCGATCACGCCCCAGCCGGTGCGGCGCAGGCCGGGGTCGATGCCGATGATACGAACGGGGCCACGAATCGGAAGCGCAGTCATGGGCCAGTGATAGCCGCTGGCCGCGGCGGGGGAAACAGAAACAGAACGGAAGTAACAGGGGAAAGGGTGAGACGGGAGCTGCCCGCCGCGTACTCCGATGTCATACCCCGCGCAGGCGGGGTATCCAGTACGCCGCAACCTCGCCTTGTCCCTCCGGCGTCTCTGGAATACTGGATCGCCCGCCTTCGCGGGCGATGACAGCGAGTATGTGGGGCGAGCGTGCCCTACCCGCCCATCTTCGCAACAAGCGCGTCCGACACCTCGAAATTGGCGTAGACGTTCTGGACGTCGTCGTGCTCGTTGAGCAGGTCCATCAGCTTGAGCAGCTTCTCGCCGGTCTCGTCATCCACCGCGACCGTGTTCTGCGGCTTCCAGATCAGCGCGGCCTTGCGCGGCTCGCCGAACTTGGCTTCCAGCGCCTTGGCGACATCGCGATAGCCTTCGGTCGAGGCGTAGATCTCGTGGCCGCCTTCGCCGGAGATCACGTCGTCGGCACCGGCCTCGATCGCGGCATCCAGCACCGCGTCGTCGGAAGCGACGCTGCGGTCATATTCGATGATGCCGGTACGGTCGAACATGAACGAGACCGAGCCGGTTTCGCCGAGATTGCCGCCGGATTTGGTGAAGAAGGAGCGGATGTCGGAGGCGGCGCGGTTGCGGTTGTCGGTCAGCGCCTCGACAATGACGGCGACGCCGCCGGGGCCATAGCCCTCGTAGCGGATCTCGTCATAGTTCTCGCCGTCGCTGCCGAGCGCCTTCTTGATGGCGCGCTCGATATTGTCCTTCGGCATGTTCTCCTGACGCGCGGCGATCACGGCAGCGCGCAAGCGCGGATTCATGGCGGGGTCGGGCGTCCCCAGCTTGGCGGCGACGGTGATTTCCCGCGCCAGCTTGCCGAACAGTTTCGACTTCTGCGCATCCTGCCGCCCCTTGCGGTGCATGATGTTCTTGAATTGGGAATGTCCGGCCATGCGTGGTCTCTTGAGGAATAGTCAGCCAAAGGTGAGCGTGGGAAGCGCGGCCTTATAGGCCGCCAACCCACCGGAATCAAAGGGCCCTGAGACTTCAAGGTAGCACTGTAAAGATAGCGACCGTAATGGCCCGTGCCCAGATATCGGGCATTGTTAACCCTGATTTCATTCCGAGCTGCGAAAATAGTGTCCGCCCGCCCCCCGACAAGAGAGAGCTGATGGCGTTCGGACTGTTTCGGAAACGTCTGCCGGATATGGCTGCACCTGCGGTCGCCCCGCAGGCTGCGCAGCCGGCGGCCATTCCCGAGCCGGCGCTGGCCGATGAGGGCGATTCGGCCAGGGAGATCCTGGAACTGCTGGAACTCGAGCTCGGGGCCATGATTCGCCAGCTCGAACGCGCCGCCAATTCGGTGGCCGGCGGCGCCGAGGCGACCGCCGCGACGCTGGCCGCCATTCGCGACCGCACCGACGCCCTGACCGGCCGCACCAATGCCGCCCAGTCGACCGCCTCCACCTTCGCCGATGCCGCCGACAAGTTCACCCAGTCCGCGCAAGGCATCGGGGCGCAGGTCCGCGCGGCCGGCAAGCTCGCCGACGAGGCCAGTGCCGCCGCGCAAGAGGCCCGCGCCAATGTCGACCGCTTGCGCGAGTCCTCCGCCGCCATCGGCAACGTCGTCAACCTGATCGCGCAGATCGCGCGGCAGACGACGCTGCTCGCGCTCAACTCGACCATCGAGGCTGCGCGCGCGGGTGCCGCCGGCAAGGGATTTGCGGTGGTCGCCACCGAGGTGAAGGCGCTCGCGGTGCAGACGCAAGGCGCGACGGAAGAGATCACGAAGAAGATCGACGCGCTGCAGCGCGATGCCGCGGGCTCAGCCGATGCCGTGCACCGCATCTCGCAGGCGATCGAGGCGATCCGCCCGGTGTTCGAGACCGTCAACGGCGCGGTGGCCGAGCAGAACGCCACCACGAGCGAAGTCTCCGGCAACGCCGCCAGCGCCTCGGAGTTCATCATCTCGGTCGGCGAGAGCGCGGCCGAGATCGACGCCGCGACCAAGGCGGCCGAGACCCATGGCGAGAGCGTCGCCAGCGCCGGCAAGGCCGTCACCACCTTCGCCCAGAAGCTGAAATCGCGCTGCGCGGTGCTGCTGCGCCAGAGCGAGCATGACGACCGCCGCAAGACCGAGCGCCTGCCCTGCCATCTCAAGTTCGAGACCGCGCGCGGGGTGATGCCGGTCTATGAAATTTCGATGGACGGCGTGCTGATCGGCGGCCCGGATGCCGGACGGCTGGCCCCGCAGGCGATCATCGAGGGCACCCTCGAACAGGTCGGTGCCTGCCGCCTGCGCGTGGCGGAGCAAACCAAGGCCGGAGCTCGCGCGCAATTCGTCAGCCCCGATGCCGATCTCCGCGAGAAGGTCGAGGACAAGCTCTGGTCGATCCACGAGGAGAACACCGAGTTCGTCACCCGCGCCATGGAAGCGGGCAACGCGCTGACCGCGATCTTCGAGCAGGCCGTTGCGCGCGGCGAGATCAAGGTCGACGACCTCTTCGACACCGACTATGTGGAGATTGCCGGCAGCAATCCGCAGCAATACCGCACGCGCTATCTGGAC
Organism: Bradyrhizobium sacchari; assembly: GCF_002068095.1. Classification (GTDB taxonomy): domain Bacteria; phylum Pseudomonadota; class Alphaproteobacteria; order Rhizobiales; family Xanthobacteraceae; genus Bradyrhizobium; species Bradyrhizobium sacchari. The sequence goes on from NZ_LWIG01000007.1 coordinate 628,379, forward strand.
TGGGCGGACCGCGCGCTGCCGCCGTTCCAGGAGGCCTTCCTCGCCAAGGACCCGCGCATGGCGTTCTGCGCCATGGTCGACCGCAACGGCTTTTTGCCGGTGCACAACAAGATCTATTCGCATCCGCAGCGGCCGGGCGACGTCGCCTGGAACACCGCCAACAGCCGCAACCGGCGCATCTTCAACGATCCAGCGGGGCTCGCCGCCGCGCACAACCAGCGCTCGTACCTGGTCCAGAGCTATGCCCGCGACATGGGCAACGGAAATACGGTGATGATGCGGGAGATCGACGTTCCGATCCGCGTCAAGGGCCGGCACTGGGGCGGATTCCGCACAGCTTATAAACTGTAAGGCCCGCTCTCGTGCACTCCTGGGCAAGACGCCCGGCGCGAATCATCCTCTAAGGTCAAAACTGGAATGGGAATGCCGCCGAGAGCCGATCACCGGCTCTGACCGGAGAAAGCGCGTACATGTCCCTTGCACAACTTGCAGTACTGGATACCGGCTCCAACCGGACGCTCGCCGAACGCCTGATCGACCAGCTCGCCGACCGCATCGGCGGCCTCGGCGTCGAGCTCGCCGACATCGCCGGCAACGTCCAGGAAGTCGCGAACCGCGTCGCCAACCAGTCGGAACGGTTTCATCATCTCCAGAAGACGGCGGAGACGATGGTCTCAGCCAACCACGACATCGCCAACGCATCGCAGGCGGTGCAGACGACGACGTCCGCCGCGGTCGGCGAGATCGCGCAGTCGCGCAGCGCCGTCGATACCGCCGTCAGCCACATCTCGGAGCTCGTCGCCGCCGTGGAACGCATCGAGGCGCGCCTCAGCGCCGTCGGCTCGGCGCTGGCGCAGGTGGCAAAGGTGTCCGGCTCGATCGAGGCGATCGCGAAGCAGACCAACCTGCTGGCGCTGAACGCAACCATCGAAGCCGCCCGCGCCGGCAATGCCGGACGCGGCTTTGCCGTGGTCGCAAGCGAGGTCAAGAATCTTGCGGAGGCCACCCGCCAGGCCACGCACCAGATCTCCGATACCGTGCGCGATCTCGACGGCCAGATCGAAGGCCTGATCGGCGAAAGCAGCGATGCCTCGCAGCGCGCCAAGACCGCGGGCGAAGGTGCCCAGCAGATTTCCGGCATCATCTCGCGGGTCCAGCAGGGCTTTGCCTCGGTGGAAGCGGAGATCGACAGCGTCGCGCGCGCGGCGACCTCGAATCTCGGCCATTGCGACACCGTCATCAGCGAGCTCAACGAGCTCGCCAAGGGCGTCGACCTCTCCTCGCGCGACCTCAGGAATGCCGACCAGCGGGTGGCGAAGCTGCTCGACACCTCCGAAAGCCTGATCGCGCTGATCGCCGACAGCGGCGTCGAGACGTCGGACGCGCCGCTGATCCGCGTCGTGGTCGAGACCGCCAGGCAGATCTCGGCCGAGTTCGAGGCCGCGATCGAGCGCGGCGAGATCACGCTCGACCAGCTCATGGACGAGAACTATCGCGAGATCCCCGGCACCGATCCGAAGCAGTACAACACCGCCTATGTCGAGTTCACCGATCGCGTGCTGCCCGCGATCCAGGACCCGATCCAGAAGTCCGATCCCCGCATCGTGTTCTGCGTCGCCTGGGCCAAGGGCGGTTATCTGCCCACCCACAATCCGAACTACCGGCTCCCCCAGGGCAAGGACCCGGTCTGGAATAACGCCAACTGCCGCAACCGCCGCCTGTTCACCGATCGCGCGGTGAAGAAGGTCGCGGCCAACACAAAACCGTTCCTGCTCCAGACCTATCGCCGCGACATGGGCGGCGGGCAGTTCGTGCTGATGAAGGACTTGTCCTCGCCGATCATGATCCGCGGCCGGCACTGGGGCGCCTTCCGGATGGGTTTTCGCCAGGGCTGACGGCCGCCGCGGCGACGTTTCGCGAGCCCTGAAAGTAAAAGCGCGAAAACAACCCCATGCACAGTAGGCGGTGTGTGTGGAATCAATAGCTTACGCCGACAGGCCGCGGCGCGCTTTGACTCGTCGGGCAAAAGAGGGGCATAATGCTATTATTCCGAAATCGCATATTTGAGCTTGGCAGGGCCTGAGCGCGCCTCGTCCTTCGAGACGACCGCTTCGCGGTCTCCTCAGGATGAGGCTAAGCCGCATTGGTGCTCGTCAAAACTACGGCCGCACGCTTGGTCCTCATCCTGAGGGCCCGCCAACGGCGGGCGTCTCGAAGGATGGCCGCAAGCAAGGACGTGCCGTCGCCCGACTTTCCCAATCGCACGAATTTCGTCATCGCATGGTTTTGCGCATTCGCACGATCCTCTGCGGCGACCATCGACGCGCGGGACGAAAATGTGTCAAAACATGACGATTATCATATCAATTAGCCCGAACTCCTGCAGCAATGGCCGCACAAATTCGTGAATGTCATGGCCCGGCGCCTCGCTCGCGCAAATATGCATTGCGAGAAATAACGATGCTTCATCGTTTCGCGCCGTTATGATTAGGGTCGCGCGCAAGTTCGTCGACCTGATCGCCGCAAGCGATCGTCGAGCAAGGGGATGCATATGGCAACAACTCTCACCATCAACGGCGAAACGAAATCGTTCGACGCGCCACCTGACATGCCCTTGCTGTGGGTGCTGCGCGACATCCTCGGCATGACCGGCACCAAGTTCGGCTGCGGGATCGCGCAATGCGGCGCCTGCACGGTGCATGTCGACGGCAAGGCGGTGCGCTCCTGCGTGTTGCCGGTCAGCGCGGTCGCGAATCGCGCCATCACCACCATCGAACATGTCGGCAGTACACCCGCGGGCGCCAAGGTGCAGAAGGCCTGGCTGGATGCCGAAGTGGTCCAGTGCGGCTATTGCCAGTCCGGCCAGATCATGGCCGCCGCCGCACTGCTGGCGGCAACGCCCAACCCCGACGATTCCGACATCGACGCCGCGATGGCCGGCAACATCTGCCGCTGTGGCACTTATGTCCGCATCCGCGAGGCCATCAAGCACGCCGCCAACGGCCGGCAGTCGTGAGGTCCGCCATGAATGCACACAACAGCGTTTCCCGCCGCGCGCTTCTGACCGGGGGTCTCGCCGGCGGCTTCCTGCTCGCCTTCCACCTGCCGCTGCGCGCCGCCGCCAACGAGCCGGTGCAACGCGATGTGACCGACGGCAAATTCGCGCCCAACGCCTTCATCCGCATCGACGGGACCGGGCGCACCGTGCTGATGATGCCGCAGGTCGAGATGGGCCAGGGCACCTACACCTCGATCTCGGCCGTGATCGCCGAAGAGCTGGATGCCGACTGGAGCAAGGTCGAGGTCCAGCACGCACCGCCCAACGACAAGCTCTACGGCAACCCGACCTTCGGCCTGCAAGTCACCGGCAACTCCAACTCGATCCGCGCCTGGTGGCTGCCGCTGCGCAAGGCCGGTGCCACCGCGCGCGCGATGCTGGTGCAGGCGGCGGCCAGCCAATGGGGCGTCGAGCCGGCAAGCTGCACCGCGTCGAAGGGCGTGGTCACGCATGCCGCAAGCGGCCGCACGCTCGGCTATGGCGAACTGGCGCTTGCCGCGCAGGGCCAGACGCCGCCCAAGGACGTCGCCGTCAAGGACCCCAAAGATTTTGTCCTCATCGGCCAGCCGTTGAAGCGGCTCGACACGCCAGACAAGGTCAACGGCAAGGCGCTCTACGGCATCGACGCGATCCTGCCGGGCATGAAGATCGCAGCGATCGCCAATTGCCCGGTCTTCGGTGGCAAGGTCGGCAAGGTCGACGACAGTGCCGCGACGAAAGTCGCCGGCGTGCGCAAGGTCGTCGTGCTCGACGACGCCGTCGCCGTGATCGGCGATCACATGTGGGCGGCAACGAAAGGTCTCGAAGCGCTCAAGATCGAGTGGAACGAGGGACCAAACGCTGAGATCACCACCAAGGATATCTGGGACGATCTGCGCAAGGCCAGCCAGAAGGACGGGGCGGTCGCAAAATCCGACGGCGACATCGCCAAGGCGCTGGCGAGCGGCGACAGGTTCGAGGCGGCCTTTGAGCTGCCGTTCCTGGCGCATGCCTCGATGGAGCCGATCAACGCCACCGTCCACGTCAGGCCGGATGCCTGCGAGATCTGGACCGGCACGCAGATCATGACGCGCGTGCAATCGGAGGCAGCGAAGGCGGCGGGCCTTCCCGTCGACAAGGTGATCGTCAACCAGCACCTGCTCGGCGGCGGCTTCGGCCGCAAGCTCGAGCCGGACATGGCCGTCGCGGCGGTGAAGATCGCCAAGCAGGTCGACTATCCCGTGAAGGTGGTGTGGACCCGCGAGGAGGACATCCAGCATGACGTCTACCGTCCGGTCTATCGCGACCAGATCACGGCATCGCTGGTGGACGGCAAGGTCGCGGGCTGGAAGTACAAGGTCGCCGGCTCCGCCGTGCTGGCGCGCTGGCTGCCGCCGGCGTTCCAGAAGGGCATCGACATCGACGCGATCGACGCCGCGGTGGATGCGCCCTACGACTTCGCCAACTTCCATGTCGAATATGTCCGCGCCGAGCCGCTGTCGGTGCCGACAGGCTTCTGGCGCGGCGTCGGCCCCAACAACAACGTGTTCGCGGTCGAATGCGCGATGGACGAGCTCGCGCGCAAGGCCGGCAAGGACCCGATCGAATTCCGCAAGTCCATGCTGACGAAGAACCCGCGCATGCTCGCGGTGCTCAATCAGGTCGCCGAGAAATCCGGCTGGGGCCAGCCACTGCCGCCGCGCGTCGGCCGCGGCGTCTGCGTGCAGCCGTCATTCGCAAGCTTCATCGCGACCGTGGTAGAGGCCGAGATCGACGACATCGGCGAGATCACGCTCCGCCGCGTCACCTCGGTGGTGGACACCGGCATCGCTGTGAACCCCGACACGGTGAAGGCGCAGATCGAGGGCGGATTGATCTTCGGCCTTACCGCCGCGCTCTATGGCGAGATCACCATCGACAAGGGCCGCGTGCAGCAGTCGAACTTCCACGACTACCGCATGATGCGCATCAACGAGACGCCGAAGATCGAGGTGGTCGTCGTCAAGAGCGGCGAGGCGCCCGGCGGCATCGGCGAGGCCGGCGTCAATGCCGGACCGCCGGCGCTGCGCAACGCGATTTACGCGGCAACCGGCGTGGCGCTGCGGCGCCTGCCGATCGATCGGAAACTGCTGGCTGCGGGGAAGAAGGCATGAGCAGGACAATGCGTATCCTCGGAAGCCTCGTCGTGATCGCCATCGTGGTGGCGGGACTTGCGGTCTGGATCATCCGCGGGCCCGGCCCGCTCGACTTCGCGGCCGGCCCGAAAGTGGCGCTGGCGGATTACCGCGCCGGCAAGCCGACGGGCGTGCCGGCCAAACTGGAGAAAGCCGGCATCGTCGAACGCGGCGAGTATATCGCCAAGGCCGCCGACTGCATGGTCTGCCACACCAAGCCGGGCGAGAAGGATTATTCCGGGGGGCTCGCCTTCAAGCTGCCGTTCGGCACGCTCTATTCCACCAACATCACGCCGGACAAGGACACCGGCATCGGCAATTACAGCGACCAGGATTTTCTGAACGCGGTCCAGCACGGCAAGCGTCGTGACGGCGCGCGGCTCTATCCGGCGATGCCCTACACGTCCTACACCTTCATGACCGACGAGGACGTGCTGGCGGTGAAGGCCTATCTGTTCAGCCTGCCGGCGGTGCGCGCCAAGGCGCCCGACAATACGCTGTCGTTCCCGTTCAACCAGCGCTGGGCGATGATCGTCTGGTCGGCCGTGTTCAATCCGGACACGCGATTTACGCCCGACACCTCGAAGAGCCCGGAATGGAATCGCGGCGCGTATCTCGCCGAAGCGCTGGCGCATTGCGGCGAATGCCACACGCCGCGCAATCTCGGCTTCGCGCTGGACAACCGCAAGAAGTTCGCCGGCGCCATCACCGCCGGCTGGCGCGCCTTCAACATCTCCTCCGACAAGGCGACCGGTCTCGGCAATTGGAGCGATAAGGATCTGATTGCCTATCTGTCGCTCGGCCATGCGCCGGGCCACGGCTCGGCCTCGGGTCCGATGGGCGAAGCGGTCGACCACAGCTTCAGCCAGTTCGCCCCCGAGGACATCAGCAGCATCATTGCATATTTGCGCAGCGTGCCGCCGCAGCCCTCACCCGACCTGCCGGCCACCACAGCACCCGTCGCTCCCGCCTCGCACCGCGAGGGCGTCACGGCGGACGCGCGCGGCAAGAAGGTGTTCGCCAGCGCCTGCGCCAGCTGCCATGGCTGGAGTGGTGAGAGTCCGGTCTCGCCGATGGCAACGCTCACCGGCACCTGGGCCGTCAACGACCCCGCCGCCACCAACGTCGCGCAGATCGTGATCTCAGGCACCAAGCGGCATACGCCTGACGGTGCACTGTCGATGCCGGCGTTCGGCAATGCCTATACCGACGACGAGATCGCGGCGGTGGCGAACTACGTCACGGCGCGGTTCGGTGCGAAGGGCTCGAAGCTGACGGCGAAGGACGTGGCGGAGCTGCGGGGGCAGACGGCGGAGTAGATCTCGCCGCGATTGACGCTGCACCCTCTCCCCTTGCGGGAGAGGGTGGCCTCGCGAAGCGAAGCCGGGTGAGGGGTTCTCTCCGCGAGTCCAACTCTCGTTTGAGCGCGCGGAGAGAACCCCTCATCCGGCGCATCGCGCCACCTTCTCCCGCAAGGGGAGAAGGTGCAGCGGAATTTGCCGCGCTAGCTAGCTCCACCAGAATCTCGGCGTCGCCGGCTCCAGCCTTCCGCCGACGCGCACCGGCGCAATCTTCAGCGCGAGGCCCGTGGCGTCGTCCGTTTCCACGGCGACGCCGCTGAGCGTCGCGACGCCCGCGGCCGGCTCGAAGCGGCCTGACGGAATTCCGGACGTGAACCGGCGTAGCGGCTCTTCCTTCTGCATGCCGATGATGGAATCGTAATCGCCGGTCATGCCGGCATCGGTCATGTAGGCGGTGCCGCCTGCGAGGATCTGGTGGTCGGCGGTCGGCACATGGGTGTGCGTGCCGACGACGAGGCTGGCGCGGCCGTCGCAGAAGAAGCCGATGCCCTGCTTCTCGCTGGTCGCCTCGCAATGGAAATCGACGACGATGGCATCGGCGGCAACGCCGAGCGGACAGGCCCCTAGCTCGCGCTCGAGCGCGGCAAAGGGATCGTCGAACGGCGTCATGAAGACGCGGCCCAGCGCGTTGACGACGAGGGCGTGCTTGCCGTTCTTGGTCTCGACCAGAGCGGCGCCGCGGCCGGGCGTGCCGCGCGGATAATTCGCGGGGCGCACCAGGCGGTCGGCGCGCTCGATGAACACCAGGGCCTCGCGCTGGTCCCAGGAGTGGTTGCCGAGCGTCACCGCGTCGGCGCCGGCATCGAGGAATTCCTGATAGATCGCTTCCGTGATGCCGAAGCCGCCGGCCGAATTCTCGCCGTTGACGACGACGAAATCGAGCGACCAGTCCTTGACCATGCCGGGCAGATATTCGGCGATGGCGTTACGCCCGCTACGGCCGACGACATCACCCACGAAGAGAATGCGCAACTTCAGAACTCCGGAAATCGAACACGTCCGTTTCCGTTAGCACATAATCCAGCGCCACGTCGTGGGATAGTGCCGGAACCGCCTCGATCTCCTGCGCTGCAAACGCAAGGCCGATGCCGACGATGTGCTTGGCTTTGCGCAAATGCGCGAAGGTGAAATCGTAATGCCCCGCGCCATAGCCGATGCGATGGCCGAGACGGTCGAAGGCGGCGAGCGGCGTCAGCATGATGTCGGGAACGACCTCGGCCGCTGCTGGCGACGGCTCGGGAATGCCGAGCGGGCCGAGCATCAGGCGGTCGTTCGGATGGAAGATGCGGAAGATCAGCGACTGGCCGCGCGCGGTGACGCAAGGCAGCGCCAACCTGGCGCCCTCCTCCGCGAGCTTCTTCAGCAGCGGCATCGGGTCCATCTCGCTGCGGATCGGCGAATAGCCGGAGACGATGCTGCCCGGCAGCAGCTCGAACGGCAGCCCGCGCTTGGCGAGCTTTGCGGCCGCAGCCGCGCGCTTCTTCTCGCTCAGCGCGTCGCGCTTGGCGAGGGCTTTGGCACGGAGCTCGGCTTTGGAGTTGGACATGCGCGCTTTCCCCCGAAGCGGAGCCCTGCTCCGCTGCCATCGCCCGCCTGGTGCGCAATCACGCGCAGGATGGGCGAACCGATATTGCAGAAACGCCAGTGCAAGAACCTCGACGCCGCGGCAGGACACCGAGCCTCAATTGAACCGCAAGCGTGTCGGGGACGCAATTCGACAGAGCAGAAGAAAACAGTGCGAAGCCGCGTACGCCGTTGAAGCACTCGATCCCGGAGTTCCCTACGAAAGTAGGTGGGCACCATATGTCCGGGCCCACGGGCCCGGCCAGGGACAGTTCCCTAAAGGATCGATAAGGCCCCGGGGATATATGGCTCCTGACGCACGTCGCAGCTTCGCCCGCGCAATGTAACAACGATACTGACGAATCGCCAGTGGCGCGAAGCCCCATGCGACCATCCTTCGAGACGCCCGCTTTGCGGGCTCCTCAGGATGAGGACTGAGTGCTTAGCAGCAGATTTTACAGGCAAGCTGCCCGTCAGCCTCATCCTGAGGAGACCGCGGAGTCTCGAAGGACGAGGCGCTTGCGCAGGTCGCGCGGCAGCAGCCTCAGCCGATCGCAATCCCGTTGCCGACGGTCCGGTTCAGCACCTGGGTCGACTTCTCGATGCGCTCGGCGGCGGCGTTCAGGGCGTTCACCACGGCGGTCTGGGTCATGCGGGCGCGCTCGACGGCGGCGTTGCGGAAATCCCGCAGCTCGGTCAGCTCCTGCTCGAGGGTGCGGACACGGTTGGTGGTGTCGATCAGCTCGTCGCAGACGGTCAGCGCGGCCATCACGGTCAGCCTTGCATCGCCGATCTCGCCGAACTTTCCGCGCAGCGACTGGATGCGTGTCTCCAGGGCTTCGGCGAGCTTGAGCAGCCGCACCTCCTGGCCCTCCTCGCAGGCCATGCGGTACTGCCGGCCGTTGATGGTGACGTTGATGTGGCTCATCCGTCCTCTCCGGTATCGAGCACCGAGCGTATCGTGACGATCGCGGAATCCAGCCGGTCGGAGATCTCGCGATTGGTGCGCTCGAGCTTGCGCGCCTTCACCAGCGCGCCGTCGAGCTCGTCGGCAAGCCGCGAGCGGTCGGCGCCGAGCGCCTGGATTCGCGCCGCAAGCTCGTTCTCGTCGCGATCGGCATCGCGCCGCCGCTCGACCGCGCTTTCGAGCGAGTCGAGCGCCGCCATGAGCCTGCGGGTCGCGATCTCGATCTCGACGGCAGACGACTCCGTCATGGCAGAGCTGTTGGACACGCGATCGTTCATGCAGTCAGCGGCGGAACCTGTAGCCTATCCCCTGGGAGCCTGCCGTCCGGCAAAAGACTCGGTTCGGCAAGCGGTTAGAAGCAGAAATTTACGTGGCAAGCTAGCCAAGCGCAACGCCGCCCGGAAACTATGCACCGATAGATCGGAAGGCATCGTCCTGATCCGTCAATTCCTCCCGGTGTAATCACGGGGGAAAACCGGTCTCCACACAGGCAACTTTTACGGTCAAACCGGCGTTTGATTGCCTTGGACTCCCGGAACTGAGGTGCTATCCCAGCCCCGACCTTCCAGCGGCCGAAAGGCTCCTTCCCGCGCGGCGTGCACGCCAAGCGCCTCATTTCAGACGGATTTCAGACATGACGCAGGTCGACCACACCCGTATGGCCAACGCCATCCGCGGCCTTTCGATGGACGCTGTCGAGAAGGCGAAATCGGGCCATCCCGGCCTGCCGATGGGCGCCGCCGACATCGCCACGGTGCTGTTCACGCAATTCCTGAAATTCGACGCCTCAGCGCCCGCCTGGCCGGACCGCGACCGCTTCGTGCTGTCGGCCGGCCATGGCTCGATGCTGCTCTATTCGCTGTTGTATCTCACCGGCAATGCCGAGATGACGCTTGACCAGATCAAGCAGTTCCGCCAGGTCGATTCGCTGACGCCCGGCCATCCCGAGAACTTCCGCACCAAGGGCATCGAGACCACGACCGGCCCGCTCGGCCAGGGCATCTCGACCGCGGTCGGCATGGCGCTCGCCGAGAAGATGCTCGCCGCCGAGTTCGGCAAGAAGATCGTCGACCACCATACCTATGTGCTCGCCTCCGACGGCGACCTGATGGAAGGCGTCTCGCAGGAAGCGATTGCGATGGCCGGGCACTGGAAGCTCAACAAGCTGATCGTGCTCTATGACGACAACGGCATCTCGATCGACGGCCCGACCTCGCTCGCCGATTCCGTCGACCAGGTGAAGCGCTTCAAGTCCGCGGGGTGGGCCGCCGAGAAGATCGACGGCCAGGACCAGGCCGCCATCGCCGCTGCGATCACGCGCGCGCAGAAATCCAACAAGCCGACGCTGATCGCCTGCCGCACCACCATCGGCTTCGGCGCGCCGAACAAGGCCGGCACCTCGAAGGTGCACGGCGAGGCGTTGGGGGCCGACGAGCTCAAGGCCGCCAAGGAAAATCTCGGCATCTCGCTCGAACCGTTCACGGTCGCCGATGACGTGCTGAAGGCATGGCGCGCGGCCGGCAGCCGCGGCGCATCAGTGCGCCAGGAATGGGAGGCTCGGCTCGGCGAGCTCGGCAGCCGCAAGCGCGCCGAGTTCGAGCGCCGCCTGCGCCATGAGCGTCCGGCTTCGCTCGCGAAGGCGCTGCGCGCGCACAAGAAGGAGCTGCTGGAGAAGCCGCTCGTTGCCGCCACGCGCAAATCGTCGGAAGCGGCGATCGAGGCGATCGCAGCGGCAATGCCGATGGAATTCCTCGCAGGCTCGGCCGACCTCACCGGCTCCAACAACAACAAGGCGAAGTCGGCGACCGCCTTCTCGGCGAAGACGCCGAAGGGCCGCTTCATCCATTACGGCATCCGCGAGCACGGCATGGCCGCCGCGATGAACGGCATCTTCCTGCACGGCGGCTTCGCACCGAACGGCGCGACCTTCCTCGTCTTCACCGACTACGCGCGGCCTGCGATGCGCCTTGCCGCGCTGATGGGCGCCGGCGTGGTCTATGTGATGACGCACGATTCCATCGGCCTCGGCGAGGACGGCCCGACCCATCAGCCGGTCGAGCATCTCGCCGCGCTTCGCGCCATTCCGAACATGCGCGTGTTCCGCCCGTGCGATTCCATCGAAGTGGCCGAGTGCTGGGAACTGGCGCTCAACCGCGTCGACGGTCCGACCGTGCTGGCGCTGACGCGGCAAAACCTGCCGCAGCTCCGCACCAACGCCCCGAACGACAACCCTTGCGCAGCCGGCGCCTATGAACTGGTTCCGGCGCAGGGCGAAGCCAAGGTATCGCTGTTCGCGTCCGGCTCGGAGGTCGAGATCGCGGTTGCCGCGCAGAAGCAGCTCGCCGAGCGCGGCATCGCGTCACGGGTGGTGTCGGTGCCTTCGCTCGAGCTTTTGTTAGCGCAACCAGAAGCCAAGCGTGCCGCCATCATCGGCAATGCGCCGGTGAAGATCGCGATCGAGGCCGCGGTACGCTGGGGCTGGGACGCCGTGATCGGCCAGGATGGCGAATTCATCGGCATGCATTCCTTCGGCGAAAGCGGCCCGGCGAAGGAGCTTTACAAGCATTTCGGCATTACCGCCGAGGCTGCGGTTAACGCCGTGCTGAAGCGCGTTTCCTGAGAGTTGAGCTTGTCAAAAAAAAGGACTACGTAACGTCTCATATGATCAAGCACCGCCCGGCCGAACCGGGCGTCCGCCCCTAAAAAACCCTCGCAGGCGCGCAAAGCGCGTTGTGCGGGACGACAACGGTCATTGAAGGAGACGAAACATGGCAGTCCGCGTCGGAATCAACGGTTTTGGCCGCATCGGCCGCAACGTGCTGCGGGCTATCGCCGAGTCAGGCCGCAAGGACATCGAGGTCGTCGGCATCAACGATCTCGGTCCGGTCGAGACCAACGCCCACCTGCTCCGTTTCGACAGCGTCCATGGACGCTTCCCCGGCACAGTGACCGTCGATGGCGACTCGATCAGCCTCGGCGCCAACAAGATCAAGGTGACCGCCGAGCGCGATCCCTCGAAGCTGCCCTGGAAGGATCTCGGCGTCGACATCGCGCTCGAATGCACCGGCATCTTCACCTCGAAGGACAAGGCCTCCGCGCATCTGACCGCCGGCGCCAAGCGCGTGCTGGTCTCCGCGCCGGCCGACGGCGCCGATGCCACCATCGTCTACGGCGTCAACCACGAGACGCTGACCAAGGATCATCTGGTCGTCTCGAACGGAAGCTGCACCACCAATTGCCTCGCGCCGGTCGCCAAGGTTCTGAACGATCTCGTCGGCATCGAGACCGGCTTCATGACCACGATCCACGCCTATACCGGCGACCAGCCGACGCTGGACACGCTGCACAAGGATCTCTACCGCGGCCGCGCGGCTGCGATGTCGATGATCCCGACCTCGACCGGCGCCGCCAAGGCGATCGGCCTCGTGCTGCCGGAACTGAAGGGCAAGCTCGACGGCGTCGCGATCCGCGTGCCGACCCCGAACGTCTCGGTGGTCGACCTCAAGATCGTCGCCAAGCGCGCGACCGATGCGAAGGAAATCAACGCGGCGATGAAGCGCGCCTCTGAGCAGCAGCTCAAGGGCATCCTCGGCTACACCAGCGCGCCGAACGTCTCGATCGACTTCAACCACGACCCACACTCCTCGACCTTCCACGAGGACCAGACCAAGGTGCAGAACGGCACGCTGGTGCGCGTGATGTCCTGGTACGACAACGAGTGGGGCTTCTCGAACCGCATGGCCGACACCGCCGTCGCGATGGCGAAGGTGATCTAGCTTCGCCGCGATTCGTCATTCCGGGATGGTCCGAAGGACCAGACCCGGAATCTCGAGATTCCGGGCTCGCCCTTCGGGCGCCCCGGAATGACTTCCTAGAGGCCCGGGACAAGAGAGAGTGTCCGATGGCGAACAAATTCCGCACCCTCGACGACGTCGACGTGAAGGGCAAGCGCGTGCTGCTGCGCGTCGATCTGAACGTGCCCATGGACAACGGGCGCGTCACCGACGCAACCCGGCTCGAGCGCGTCGCGCCGACCATCACCGAAATCTCGGACAAGGGCGGCAAGGTCATCCTGCTCGCGCATTTCGGCCGGCCCAAGGGCCGGGATGCCAAGGACTCGCTGAAGCCCGTCGCGGAGGCGCTGTCGAGGGTCGTGAAGAAGCCCGTCGCCTTTGCCGATGACTGCGTCGGCGAGCCTGCGGCCAAGGCGGTTGCAGCCCTGAACGACGGCGACATTCTCTGTCTCGAAAACACCCGCTTCCACAAGGAAGAGGAAAAGAACGATCCCGCCTTCGTCGCCGAGCTCGCAAAACTCGGCGACATCTGGGTCAGCGACGCGTTCTCGGCGGCGCACCGCGCCCATGCCTCGACCGAAGGCCTCGGCCACAAGCTGCCGGCCTATGCCGGCCGCACCATGCAGGCCGAGCTCGATGCGCTGGAGAAGGCGCTGGGCTCGCCGACCAAGCCCGTCATCGCCATCATCGGCGGCGCCAAGGTCTCGACCAAGATCGACCTCCTGGAAAACCTGGTCACCAAGGTCGACGCGCTCGTGATCGGCGGCGGCATGGCCAACACCTTCCTGCACGCCCAGGGCGTCGGCGTCGGCAAGTCGCTGGCGGAGAAGGACCTGGCGCCGACCGCGCTGCGCATCATGGAGAAGGCGGAAGCCGCCAACTGCGCGATCATCCTGCCAGTGGATGCCACCGTCGCCTATCATTTCGCGGCGAACGCGCCCTCGCATGCCTATGGCCTCGATGCGATCCCGGCCGACGGCATGATCCTCGACGTCGGCCCGCAATCGGTCGTGCGCGTCCAGGCCGCGATCGACGATGCGGCAACCCTGGTCTGGAACGGCCCGCTGGGAGCTTTCGAGCTGCAGCCGTTCGACCGCGGCACAGTCGCGGCCGCCAAGCACGCCGCCGAGCGCACCAAGGCGAAAAAGCTGATCTCGATCGCGGGCGGCGGCGACACGGTCGCCGCGCTCAACCAGGCCCATGTGGCCGGTGACTTCACCTATGTCTCGACCGCCGGTGGCGCATTTCTTGAATGGATGGAAGGCAAGCCCCTGCCCGGCGTCGAAGTCCTGCGCATCAAGTAGTCAGTCGGCCTCTCAACTCAACTTGCAGGCCCAAACGGGAGAAAAACACACATGGCTCGGATCACGTTGCGTCAATTGCTCGACCATGCGGCGGAGAACGATTACGGCGTACCGGCCTTCAACATCAACAACATGGAGCAGGCGCTGGCGATCATGGACGCGGCCAACCAGGTCGACGCGCCCGTCATCATCCAGGCCTCGCGCGGCGCGCGCTCCTACGCCAACGACATCATGCTCAAGCACATGATGGACGCGGTCACCGAGATCTATCCGCACATTCCGGTCTGCGTGCATCTCGACCACGGCAACGAGCCCGCGACCTGCATGACCGCGATCCAGGCCGGCTTCACCTCCGTCATGATGGACGGCTCGCTCAAGGCCGACGGCAAGACGCCGGGCGACTGGGGCTACAATGTCGGCGTCACCAAGACCGTGACCGACATGGCCCATCTCGGCGGCATCTCGGTCGAGGGTGAGCTCGGCGTGCTCGGCTCGCTCGAAACCGGCATGGGCGACAAGGAAGACGGCCACGGCGCCGAGGGCAAGCTCAGCCACGACCAGCTCCTGACCAATCCGGACGAGGCCGTGAAGTTCGTGCAGGAGACCAAGGTCGACGCGCTCGCGATCGCGATGGGGACGTCTCACGGTGCTTACAAGTTTACCCGCAAGCCCGACGGCGACATCCTCGCCATGAACGTGATCGAGGAGATCCACCGCAAGCTGCCGAACACGCATCTCGTCATGCACGGCTCCTCCTCCGTGCCGCAGGACCTCCAGGACATCATCAACGCCTATGGCGGCAAGATGAAGCCGACCTGGGGCGTGCCGGTGGCCGAGATCCAGCGCGGCATCAAGAACGGCGTGCGCAAGATCAACATCGACACCGACAACCGCATGGCGATGACCGGCCAGATCCGGAAGGTGCTGAAGGACAATCCGGAAGAGTTCGATCCGCGCAAGTACCTGAAGCCGGCGATGGAAGCGATGACCAAGCTGTGCAAGCAGCGCCTGCAGGAGTTCAATACCGCAGGCCAGGCCTCGAAGATCAAGAAGGTGCTGACCACCGCCGAGATGGCCAAGCGCTACGCCAAGGGCGAGCTGGATCCCAAGGTGGCGTAGGCGACCGCGCGCGCGGCATAAGGCCAGCGCATACTCTCTCCGTCATTCCGGGGCGCCGCAAAGGGGCGAGGCCGGAATCCATAACCACGGCCTGGGGTTATGGATTCCGGGCCTGCGCCTTCCGGCGCATCCCGGAATGCCACCGTTTTTCAACATTACGATCCCTCCCCCCTTTACCCTGCGACGAACGTTAACTCGGCAATTGCCCGAGAACGGTCTATTTTCACAGGCAAGGGCAGAATCGTTTTGGGAGGACCTCTCGATGAATCTGACTGAGCTCAACAGGATCGCGACCGCCATGGTCGCATCAGGCAAGGGCATCCTTGCCGCCGACGAATCCTCCGGCACCATCAAGAAGCGCTTTGACGCGATCGGCGTGGAATCGACCGAAAGCAACCGCCGCGACTATCGCGAGATGCTGTTCCGCTCCAGCGAGGCCATGAGCCAGTATATTTCCGGCGTGATCCTCTATGACGAGACGATCTGGCAGGATGCGGCGGACGGCACGCCGCTGGTGAAGCTGATCGAGAGCAGCGGCGCCATTCCCGGCATCAAGGTCGACGAAGGCACGCAAGCCTTGCCGATGTGCCCCGGCGAGCTCGTCACCGTCGGGCTCGACAAGCTCGCCGAGCGGCTGAAGAAATATTACGAGCGCGGCGCGCGCTTCGCCAAATGGCGCGCGGTGATCGACATCGGCAGTGGCATCCCCTCCATGACCGCGATCAGCGTCAATGCCCATGCGCTGGCGCGCTATGCCGCGCTGTGCCAGGCCGCGCAGATCGTTCCGATCGTCGAGCCCGAGGTGCTGATGGACGGCGACCACGACATCGATCGCTGCTATGACGTCACCCAGCGCGTGCTCAACAAGACGTTCCAGGAATTGCGCATCCAGCGCGTCGCGCTCGAAGGCATGGTGCTGAAACCGAACATGGCGATCTCTGGCAAGAAATCCCCGAAGCAGGCCTCCGTCGAGGAAGTCGCGGAGAAGACGATACGGCTGCTCAAGGCCTGCGTGCCGGCGGCGGTACCGGGCATCGCCTTCCTCTCCGGCGGCCAGTCGGACGAGGAGGCAACCGCGCATCTCAACGCCATGCACAAGCTTGGGCCGCTGCCCTGGGGCCTGACCTTCTCCTACGGCCGCGCGCTGCAGGCCGCGCCGCAGAAGGCCTGGTCCGGCAAGGCCGAGAACGTCGCGGCCGGCCAGCGCGCCTTCAGTCACCGCGCCCGCATGAACAGCCTCGCCTCAAAGGGCGAATGGCAAAGCAGCCTGGAAAAGAAGGCAGCCTAGATCTTGTCGAACAAACCGCCTCCGCCGCGCCCGGCGCCGCGCCTTTATCTTGCGACGCCTGTCGTCGATGATCCCGCTGCGCTGGTCACCGAATTGCCGGGCCTGCTCGCCGCCGCCGACGTCGCGGCCGTGCTGCTGCGGCTGAAGGAAACCGACCAGCGCAGCATGATCTCGCGTATCAAGGCGTTGGCGCCGCCGGTGCAGAAAGCGGGCGCTGCGCTGCTCGTCGACGGCCATCCCGAGCTGGTCGCACGTGGCGGCGCCGATGGTGCGCACCTGCCCGGCATCGCCGCGCTGAAGGAGGCGCTGCCATCGCTCAAGCCCGATCGCATCGCCGGCGTCGGCGGGCTGACGACGCGGCACCACTCCATGGATGCGGGCGAGATCGGTGCCGACTATTTGCTGTTCGGCGAGCCCGACGCGAAGGGCCAGCGGCCATCGTCCCAGGCGATTGCCGAGCGGCTGGACTGGTGGGCCGAGCTGTTCGAGCCCCCCTGCGTCGGCTTTGCGACGTCGCTGCAAGAGGCCCACGATTTCGCCGCCAGCGGCGCCGATTTCGTGCTGGTCGGCGAGTTCATCTGGGCCGATCCGCGCGGGGCCAAGGCCGCGCTGATCGAGGCCGACGCTGCGATCAAGAAGGCCCATGCGGCGGCGCTTGACGGTCAAGATACCGGCCGGGAGCACGGCTAGCGCCCGACATGAAGCTCCCGCGCATCACCATTCTGGCGACGCTGCTGCTCACGGGGCCCGCGGCCGCTCAGCTCCAGATCACGCCGCCGGCCACGATACCGAGCCCTGCGGCCGAGAAGCAGAAGCCCAAGGCGCCTCCGCCGGCCAAGAAAAAAGAAGCCGCGGCGGCGCCAAAGCCTTCGGCCTCGCCCAAGCCCGCCGCGTCCCCCAAGCCGGCGCTGCCCGCAACCGTGATCCCGGCGCCGCCGACCGACACGCCCGGGGTCGACCTGGTGTACGGCGCCTATCAGCGCGGCCAGTACAAGACCGCATTCGAGCTCGCCACCGCCCGCGCGCAAGGGGGCGATCCCAAGGCGATGACCATGCTCGGCGAGCTCTATTCCAACGCCATGGGCATCCGCCGCGATTACGCCAAGGCGCTGGAATGGTACAAGCGCGCCTCCGACGCCGGCGACCGCGAGGCGATGTTCGCGCTCGCCATGCTGCGCATGTCGGGCCGCGGCGGTCCGGTGGACAAGGGCGAGGCGGTCAAGCTGATGGCGTCCGCCGCCAAGCTCGGGGAGCCCAAGGCGGCCTATAACCTCGCGCTGCTCTATCTCGACGGCCAGACCCTGCCCCAGGACGTCAGGCGTTCCGCCGAACTGTTGCGCCAGGCTGCGGACGCCGGCCTGCCCGAGGCGCAATACGCGCTCGCGACCTTCTACAAGGAAGGCACCGGCGTGCCGAAGGACGCCGAAAGGGCGGTGCGGCTGCTGCAGGCCGCCTCGCTGACCGACAATGTCGATGCCGAAGTCGAATATGCCATCGCGCTGTTCAACGGCACCGGCACGCCGAAGAACCAGCCGGCCGCCGTCGCATTGCTCCGCAAGGCATCCCGCCAGGGCAGCGCGATCGCGCAGAACCGTCTCGCCTGGGTGCTGATCAACGGCATGGGCGCGCCTGCGGACAAGATCGAGGGCTTCAAATGGCACCTGGTGGCCAAAACCGCCGGCAAGGGCGATCCGGACCTCGACAAGCAATTGTCAGATCTGCCGGCCGAAGACCGGGCCAAGGCCGAGGCCGCGGCCAAAAGGTGGCTTGGGACCAAATGACTTGACCTTAGGCCCCCCGCAGGGCACCCAATCCCCCAAACAGGCGCGAATTCGCGCCATTTCCCCCCGATCAAGACCTAGAGCACATGCTGTACTCCGCCACTATCAACGTCATGGTCAAGGCCGCGCGCCGCGCCGGCCGCAGCCTCAAGCGCGATCTCGGCGAGATCGAGCATCTCCAGGTCTCGCTGAAGGGGCCGGCCAATTTCGTCTCGCTCGCCGACAAGCGCGCCGAGGAGATCCTGTACCAGGACCTCGCCAAGGCCCGGCCCGGCTACGGCTTCATCGGCGAGGAGGGCGGCACGCGCGAGGGCACCGACAAGAGCCACACCTGGATCGTCGACCCGCTCGACGGCACCACCAACTTCCTGCACGGCATCCCGCAATTCGCCATTTCGATCGGGCTCGTGCGCGAGGGCACGGTGATCGCCGGCGTGATCTACAACCCCGCCAATGACGAGCTCTACATCGCCGAGCGGGGCAAGGGCGCCTTCCTCAACGACCAGCGCCTGCGCGTCGCCGGCCGCCGCCAGCTCAACGAATGCGTGGTGGCCTGCGGCCTGCCTCATATCGGCCGCGGCAACCACGAGGACTTCCGCCGCGAGATGACCGCGATCCAGGACCGCGTCGCGGGCCTGCGCCGCTTCGGCGCCGCCTCGCTCGACCTCGCCTTCGTCGCCGCCGGCCGCCTCGACGGCTACTGGGAGCGCGACCTGCAATCCTGGGACATCGCCGCCGGCATGCTGATGGTGCGCGAAGCCGGCGGCACCGTGAGCGACATCGCGACACCGGGCGATCCGCTGGTGACGGGGCACGTCGTCTGCGGCAACGAGTACGTGCACGGGGAACTGGTGAAGATTTTGCGGAAGCCTGCGTAGCGAGCGTATCAACGGTGCGCTCCCTAGCCCCGTTCTTACGGGGAGAGGGACTGAGACGGCGTGCGCTCCTTACCGGGCCCGCAGCGATCAAGAGTCGTCTTCGTCGGGTTCCTCGTCCCGGTATTCGCCGCCAATGGTCAGGCCCTCGATGGTGGTTGCGCCCTTCTGCTTGATCACCCGGCGAAGCGGGACCGAGCTTTCGCTTCGCAATGCTTCCATCAGTTGCTCGGAATGCGTCACAATCCAGATGTCGGAGCGGCGTGACGCCTTCGCGATCAGCCGGGCCAATGGCGCCAGCAGCGACGGATGCAGGCTGCTCTCCGGTTCGTTCAGCGCGATGAAGGGCGGCAGCCGATAGCCCATGAACACTGCGAGCAGGCAGATGTATTTCAGCGTCCCGTCGGACAATTCGTAAGCCTTGAACGGCCGCGGCATATCAGCCAACTGCAAATCAAATTCACACCAGCCATTTTCGGCCCATGCGCGAAGCTCGGCGCCCGGGAAGGCGTCCTCGATCGCGTCCTGCAGATCGGTGGCATCTTCCCGAATGGAATAGAGTGTCGCCAGGGCGGCAGCCAAATCGCTTCCATCGGCACTGAGCGAGGGAGTCGTGATCGCCAGACACGGCTTTCGTATCGGCGATGCCGGATCGGTGCGAAAGTCGTGATAGAAGCGCCAGCCCAGCATCGCGTTTCTGATCAGGTCGATCTCAGGGCATTCCTTGCCGTCGGCAAAACCCGCAAGCGCGGTTTCTGACGGCAGCACCGCGTCCTTGTGGCTGTTCCAGGCACCGCTCTCGCCGCGGACGCTGACGAGCGAATTTTTCCGCTCCATGAGTCGAACGGTTCGTTTGCCTTGCGTCGCCTCGATGGTTTCGGCCTTGATCATCGGCTCGCCGGAAAATGCCGCCTCGACCGGACCGGGAAATCCAAGCTCAATGGAATATCTGAGACGATCGAATTTGGCCGACAAACGCAGTCGCCCGTCTTCGCCCTTCTTACGAAGGCCGGACCAGCAGACGGAATTCAATCCGCCTTCCTCGGCGATCGTGCGCGTGATTCGACCCGCCGCCGCATCGCGCAACAGCGACAAGGACTTGTAGAGATTGGATTTGCCGACACCATTCTCACCCACAAACACGGATAGGGGGTGGATGGGGATCGAGAGCTGGCGAATGGAGCGATAATTGGAGATCGCAACATCGGTCGGACGCATCACATGCTCTCAATCGGCGGGTCGGCATGCATTCGCACTGCGGTGCGAATGCATGCCCATTCAATTCAGAGCTCCAGTCTGGATTGACGACCCGGGGAAAGCAAGTTCCGCCGGTCATTCCGGGGCCCGCCTCTTGGCGCGAGCTATGGTGCGCAATTGCGCGGCTGAGAATCCATTCATCGACTGTGATTGCTGCTCAATGGATACCGGGTTCGCGCTGACGCGCGCCCCGGAATGACGGAAAAGCCGCTAGTGGCCTTGCTGCACCGGCGCCGGCGGCCCGTACGCCTCGCCGTCCCTCGCCGCCACCTTCTCCCGATCTCCGGCCAGCACGCGCTGCACGGCGACGAAGAACACCGGCACCATCAAGAGCGCCAAAATCACCACCGCGATCATGCCGCCCATCACGACGCTGCCGAGCGCCTGCTGGCTGGCGCCGCCCGCGCCGTGGGCGATGGCCATCGGCAGCACGCCGCAGATGAAGGCGAGGCCCGTCATCAGGATCGGGCGGAAGCGCAGGCGGCAGGCCTCGATGGTGGCTTCCACCAGCGGCTTGCCCTCCTTGCGCAGGTCCTTGGCGAACTCGATGATCAGGATCGCGTCCTTGGCGGCGAGGCCGATGATGGTGATGAGACCGACGGTGAAATAGACGTCATTCGGCAGGCCGCGCAGCGTCGCCGCGGCCACGGCACCGACGATGCCGAGCGGCACGGTGAGCAGAACCGCGAGCGGAATCGTCCAGCTCTCGTAGAGCGCGGCGAGGCACAGGAACACCACGAACACCGAGAGCGCAAGCAGGAACGGCGCCTGCGAGCCCGACAGCTTTTCCTGCAGCGATTGGCCGGTCCATTCATAGCCGAAGCCGCGCGGCAGCTTGCCCGCAAGCCGCTCCATCTCGGCGATGGCATCCCCCGAGGTGAAGCCGGGCTTCGCCTCGCCGGAGATGCGCACCGCCGGATAATAGTTGAAGCCGGCGATCTGCGTCGGGCCGCGCGCCCATTCGACGGTGGCGAAGGAGGAGAACGGCACGAGCTGGCCGCGGCTGTTCTTGACGTTGTAGTTGAGGATGTCCTCGGTCCGCATGCGATCGCGGGCATCCGCCTGCACCACGACGCGCTGCATGCGGCCGCGGTTCGGGAAGTCGTTGATGTAGTTCGAGCCGAGATTGGTCGAGATCGTGTTGTTGATGTCCTCGAAGGTGACGCCGAAGGCCCCGGCCTTCTCGCGGTCGATCACGAGATTGACCACGCCGGCCTCGGGGAGGCCTTCGATGTAGACCTTCTGCAGCACCGGGCTCGCATTGGCTTCCGCGATCAGCTGGTCGGCGGCGCGCATCAAAGCCGGATAGCCCTTCTGGCCGCGGTCCTGCAGGCGGAACGAGAAGCCCGAGGAATTGCCGAGATTGTCGATCGGCGGCGGCTGCAGCGCGGAAATTTTTGCATCGCGGATCGAGGACCCCAGATCGCGGTTGATGTCGTTGACGATCGCGGCAGCAGAGTCCTTCGGCCCGCGCTCGGACCAGTCCTTCAAGGTGATGAAGGCCTGCGCGGTGTTCATGCCCTGGCCGGAGAAGCTGAAGCCGGTGAGGAAGGTGACGTTGTCGACGCCCGGCCGCTGCGCCAGATATTTTTCCACCTTCTCGATCACCGCCTCGGTGCGAGCATAGGAGGAATCCGACGGCGTCTGCACGTCGGTGGTGACAAAGCCTTGGTCGTCGATCGGCAGGAAGCCGCCGGGCAGGCTGACGAAGGCCCAGGACAGGCCGACCAGCAGCACGGCGTAAACCAGCATCAGGCGGCCGGTGCGCTTCAGGGAGAAGCCGACCGTGCTCGCGTAACGAAACCGGCAGGCCTCGAGCAGATGATTGAACCGGCTGAACACGAAATTTGTCGAATGGCCGTGGCCCTTGGCAACGGGCTTGAGCAAGGTCGCGCACAGTGCCGGCGTCAGCGACAGCGCCAGGAACGCGGAGAAGCCGATCGCGGCCACCATGGTCACCGAGAACTGGCGGTAGATGATGCCGACCGAGCCCGGGAAGAACGCCATCGGCACGAACACCGCCATCAGCACCAGGGTGATGCCGATGATGGCACCCGTGATCTGCGACATCGCCTTGCGCGTCGCTTCCTTCGGCGACAGCCCCTCCTCGGCCATGATGCGCTCGACGTTCTCGACCACGACGATGGCGTCGTCGACGAGGATGCCGACCGCGAGCACCATGCCGAACATCGAGAGCATGTTGATGGAGTAGCCGGCGAGCAGCAGCGTGCTGCAGGCGCCCAGCAGCGCCACCGGCACCACGATGGTCGGGATGATGGTGTAGCGGATGTTCTGCAGAAACAGGAACATCACCACGAACACCAGCACCACGGCCTCCAGCAGCGTCGTCAGCACCTTCTTGATCGAGGCCTCGACAACAGGCGTGATGTTGTAGGGGATCTCGTAGGAGATGTTGGCCGGGAAGAAGCGCGACAGCTCCTTCATCTTGGCCTCGACCGCGCTCGCGGTCGCGAGCGCATTGCCGGTCGGTGACATCAGCACGGAGAGACCGGCGGTCGGCTTGCCGTCCAGCCGCGTGTTGAACTGATAGCTGAGGCCGCCGACCTCGATGCGCGCGACGTCGCGCAGCCGTACGGTCGAACCATCGGCATTGGCGCGCAGGATGATGGCGCCGAATTCATCGGGCGAGGAGAGCTGGCCCTTGACCAGCACCAGCGCGGAGGTGCGCTGGCTCGAGGTCGACGGCTCGGCGCCGATGCTGCCGGAGGCAACCTGCGCGTTCTGTGCGGCAATGGCCTTGTTGACGTCGTCAGCGGTCAGCCCGTAGCCGACCAGTTTTGCCGGATCGACCCAGACGCGAAGTGAGCGCTCGGTCGAATAGAGCGTGGCGCGGCCGACGCCGGGAATGCGGCGAATCTCGCCGAGCACGTTGCGGATCATGAAGTCGCCGAGGCCGACCTCGTCCAGGCTGCCGTCGGTCGAGTTCAGCGTGATGATCTGGAGCACTGCGCTCGAGGCTTCCTCGATCAAAATGCCCTGCTGGATCACCGCGCGCGGCAGGCGCGCCTCGACGCGCTTGATGCGGTTCTGCACCTCGACCGAGGCGGCGCTGGTGTCGGTGCCCGGCTGGAAATTGGCGATGATCTCGACCTGGCCGAGCGAGTCGCTGGTCGATTCGAAATTGAGGATGCCGGAGGCGCCGTTGAGTTCCTCCTCGATCAGGCGCGTGACGCTGTTGTAGAGGTTTTCCGGCGAAGCGCCGGGATAGCTCGTCGAGATCGAGATCGAGGGCGGTGCGATGATCGGATATTGCGCGATCGGCAGCAGCGGCACCGAGATCGCGCCGATCAGACAGATGAACAGCGCGACCACCCAGGCGAAGATCGGCCTGTCGATGAAGAAACTGGCCATGGCTTTACCGCGTGAGCTTCTGGGCGTGCCTGTTGTCCGCGGTCGCATCCGCTTCCGACCAGGATTGCGGCTTGACCTTGTCGCCGGCGGCGAACTTCTGGAAGCCTTCGACCACGACCTTGTCGCCTGCCTTCAGGCCTTCGGTGACGAACCAGACGCCATCCTGCACCGAGCCCGTGCGCACCGGCTGCACCGCGATGTGGTTGTCGTCCTTGACGACGAACACCTCGCTGCCGCCGCCGCCATTGCGCTGGATCGCCTGCTGCGGCACCGCGATCGCGTCGCTGTCGAGACCCTGGTCGATGCGGACGCGGACATACATGCCCGGCAGCAGCTCGCGCTTGGGATTGGGGAATTCGCCGCGCAGCGTCACCTGGCCGGTATGGGCGTCGACCTTGGCATCGGAGAACAGCAGCTTGCCGTCCAGCGAATAAAGCGTGTTGTCGTCGAGCACGAGCCGCACCTTGGCGGCATCGGCCGCAATGCGCTCGAGATCGCCGCTCTCGAAGGCGCGGCGGAGCTGGTTGAGCTCGGTCACCGA
Source organism: Bradyrhizobium sacchari (assembly GCF_002068095.1). Classification (GTDB taxonomy): domain Bacteria; phylum Pseudomonadota; class Alphaproteobacteria; order Rhizobiales; family Xanthobacteraceae; genus Bradyrhizobium; species Bradyrhizobium sacchari. The sequence continues at coordinate 652,812 of NZ_LWIG01000007.1, forward strand.
CTGGGTGAAGTCGGCGTAGATCGGATCGAGCTGCTGGATGGTCGCGAGATTGGTCTCGTTCTGTACCGCGAGCGCGCCCTCGCTGACGAGGGCAGCGCCGACGACGCCGTCGATCGGCGCGCGCACGGTGGCGTAGTCGAGGTTGAGCTTGGCGCGGGCGAGATCGGCCTTGCGGCCTTCGACCTCGGCATGGGCCTGGCGCTCGGCCGCCACCGCCTTCTCGTTCTCGGCCTCCGGCGCGGCGCGCTGGCTGGTCAGCGTGGCGATACGATGCGCCTGCTGCTTGGCCTGCATCAGCGCAGCCTCGGCCTTGGCGAGCGCGGCCTCGTTCGCCATGACCTCGACCTCGAACGGACGCGGGTCGATGCGATAGAGCGGGTCGCCCGCCTTCACCTCGCTGCCCTGACGGAACAGGCGCTCGACCACGATCCCGGAGACGCGCGGCCGCACGTCGGAGGCGCGCGTCGGCGCGATGCGGCCCGGCAGCTCGCGAACCACGGCGCGCGGCTGCGGCTTGATAACGACGATGCTGACGTCAGGATCGGCGGGCGGAGCGGCAGAGACGGCCGAGCTCGATTCCTCGCAAGCGACGAGCAGCGGCGCAAGGGCCGCGAGCATCATTGCGACGCATGCCGATCGCGCACGAAGTCCTGACATGAAGATAAGTGCCCCGATGTTGTTGGAACTGGTCACGCACCGCGCCAGCCCGTTCTGGGCGATTTGCGCGCAGCGATGCCGTCAAAATAGAATGGAGCTGCTGCGACGCAACGCATGCTGCGGGCGGCTCAATGTCACACGATCTATCGTGCTGAGTTTTTGAGGCTTTTCGGGACTCACCGGATTGTGAGTCCGGTTCCACCACCGGGTGCTGCGACAGAAGATCGCAATCCCGTAAACCTTCAGGCATTCTCCCGTGCGATCACGCCGAGGCAGAAGTCGATGAAGCTCCGCACTTTCGCAGGCTGGTGCTGGCGTGACGGAAACAGCGCATAGAGCGGGAACATTTCACCTGACCATTCCGGAAACAGATTGATCAACGCTCCGCTTTGCACGAGGTGACTGCTGCCGAGCTGGAGAATCTGCGCAATGCCTGCGCCGGCTTCGCAAGCCGAGAGCATGGCGCCGACATCCGAAACCAGAACGCGGGCGGACACCTTCACGGGGAGCACCTCTCTTCCCTTACGAAACTCCCAGTCGAAAGGCCGCTGGTTGGCCGCATCATAGAAACCGATGCAATCGTGGTCCGGGACTTCGGACGGATGTCGTGGCCGGCCGTGCTCGGCGATATAGGCGGGCGAGGCCACGGTGAGAACGCGGGTCTCGACGAGCTTGCGCGCCACCAAAGAACCCTGCGGCGGCTCACCGAACCGCAGCGCGAGATCGAAGCCACCAGCGCCGATATCTCCGATCGCGTCGCGCATGAGAAGCTCCAGCGAGACCTGCGGATGCTGCACCAGGAACATCCTGATATGGGATGACAGGACGATGCGTGAGAAGAACGGATCGACGTTCACCCTGAGCCGTCCACGTACGATGCCGGCTGAGCCCGAAGCCTCGGTTGCAGCTTCTTCAATGCCGGCAAGGTGCGGTCCGACGCGCTCGTAGAATCGTCGCCCCTCGTCCGTCAAGGAGAGCGAGCGCGTTGTGCGTTCAAGCAATCTGACCCCGACGCGCGCCTCCAGACGCGATATGGCGCGGCTGACGGCAGAAGCAGTCAGGCCCAGCGCATCGGCCGCGCGTGCGATGGTGCCGGCCTCGATGACGGCCGAGAGGACAGTCACACCCGATAGCAACCGTCCATCGAAGGGCATCGCAATTCCTGATTTATATGAATGTCTATTTTGACATAACGGAAATTGGATCCGCAATCACCATCTGACATCAGTGTCGCCACCGAAGACGCGGAGGCGAACATGACGAAACGGTCTTATTTTCCGAGCATCAAACATTGCGCACGCTGGACGCTGCTGGGAGCGTCGCTGCTTTCGATCGCCGCCTCTGCCGGCGCACAAACTGACGCATCTGCCCCAGGCACAAGAAAGGAAGCAATCATGACGATGAAGCAGGACCTCGCGACGCGGTCGAACGAGATTCACTGGCCGGAGCGGTTCAATCCTGCGACGGCGGATCTGTTTGCGCACAACGAGCTTCTCATCAATGCGTCATGCGAGAAGGTCTGGAGCCACATCGTGGACGCCAGCAAGTGGCCGCAATGGTATCCGAACTCCAGGGACGTCGTACTTCCGGAGGGCACCAAGGTTCTGGGCAAGGACACGACGTGGCGATGGAGCACGTTCGGCCTCTCGATCGAGAGCAAGGTGAACGAATACGTGCCGCATGCGCGCCTCGGCTGGTACGGTTACGCGCCGGGGACACAACCGAGCTTCTATCATACCTGGTACCTGGCCCCTCGAGGCGCACGCTGCCTAGTCGTCACCGATGAAGCCGGTGTCGGCAAGGATGCCGCGCACCTGCGAGAGACCGATGAGACCCTGCTGCACCGGGGCCACGATCTGTGGCTCGCGACATTGAAGTGGGTGTGCGAGGGCAATTGACGGGGTTGCCGGGGAATGGGGCGCGGCATGCATCGGTACGCACGCTAATCGGCAGTCTTCATCCGGTACCGGCTGACACCCCACTCCGTGCCGTCGGCATGGCCGAACAGGCCTGATGTCGCGAGGCAGAACCAGCGCCGGCGCCGCATCCAGAGACCGGCGTCGTCGCCATAGATCTCGCGCAAGGCCGCCTCGATCGTCTCGCGATGCGTGTCGAGATTGGCGAGCCAGTCGTTGGCGGTGCGCTGATAATGCGTGCCGCTCCAGCACCATTCCTTCTCGACCGAGAAGATGTCGTCGAATTGCCGGACGAGGTGATGGCTCGCCATCAGTCCGCCGGTGAAGACGTGCTGTGCGATCCAGTCCTCCCGATCGGCCCGGTCGAACAGATGGGAGCCGCTGCGATGGGTGGCGATATGCATGAAGAAGCGCCCCTCGGGCGCGAGCCATGAGCGCAGGCGGGTCATCAGCTTGCGCCAGTTCATCACGCGCTCGAACGTCTCGACCGCGACGATGCGATCGAACTGTCTCTCGGGCGCGAACGCGTTCATGTCGGCGGTGACCACGCGCAGGTTCGACAGCCGGCGCTGCCGCGCCGCCTCCTCGATGAAGCCGCGCTGGGCCTGCGAGTTCGACACCGCCGTCACGGTCGCGTTCGGAAACTGCCGCGCCATCCACAGCGACAGCGAGCCCCAGCGGCAGCCGAGTTCGAGGATGGCCTGGCCATCGGCGAGACCGGCATGCTCGACGGTCTGGCGCAGCGCCTCCTCCTCCGCCTCCTGCAGCGTGGTCACGTCGGTCTTGTAGAAGCAGCACGAGGATTTGCGGTTGGGGCCGAGCACCTTCGCGACAAAGGACGCGGGCAGCTCCTCATGCCCGGCGTCCCCGGCGATCGGCCGCAGCAGCATCCGCCCGGCGATGGCGGCATCGTCGGCCGCATCATGCGCGGCGAGACGGGCTGCGGTGCGGGAGCAGAGGCGCTGGATCGCCGCGCGGATCACGACATCCGGCAGCGGCACGCGTTCGGCAGTCCCGATGATCGCGGAAACGACGCTCATGCGACCACTCCCTTGGTCAGGTCTCGTGGGGCAGCGGGGAAGAACGGACAGGCGCCGGCAACGAGCCGGGGCAGCCACAGGGCTCCGGTGGCCTGCGGAATGCCGAGGATTTGCAAATTACGCGTTATCAAAGCGCGGTTTCCGCTTCGGGTTCCGGCGCTTCCCCCGAAATCCGCGCATCCGGCGCTTTTTTTGGGCCGGGCCTGTGCCATAGTGCGCACCGCAATCACGTTCGTAACGGATGATACCGGCCATGCCGTCAGGCGCCTCGCCCCGCTCTCCCATGGACATCGAATACACAAAACTGTCCTCGCCCAGCGTCTTCCTGGTGCGGATGCTGGTCTTTCTGGTGCTCTGCACCCTCGTCGGCGTGGTGCTGTACAGGCAGATCATCCAGGCCTTCTTCGCCAATCCCGGGCTCAATGCGCTGATCGGCGGTGTCCTGTTCATCGGCATCATCCTGGCCTTCCGCCAGGTGATCCGGCTCTACCCTGAGGTGTCCTGGGTCAACAATTTCCGCATCGCCGATCCGGGCCTGGCGCCGGCCCGGCACCCGAAACTGCTGGCGCCGATGGCGATGATCCTGGGCGGCGAGCGCACCGGGCGGATGACCATCACCCAGACCACCATGCGGCATCTGCTCGATTCGATCGCGACCCGCCTGGATGAAGCCCGCGACATCTCACGCTACATGACCGGCCTCCTGGTCTTCCTCGGCCTGCTCGGCACCTTCTGGGGCCTGATCGAGACCGTCGGCTCGGTCGGCAAGGTGATCGACGGGCTCAAGGTCGGCGGCGATTCCGGCGCGCTGTTCGACACGCTGAAGGAAGGCCTCGCCGCCCCGCTCGGCGGCATGGGCATCTCGTTCTCGAGCTCCCTGTTCGGCCTCGCCGGCTCGCTGATCCTCGGCTTCCTCGATCTGCAATCGAGCCAGGCGCAGAACCGCTTCTACACCGACCTCGAAGACTGGCTCGCCACCACGGTGCGCGAATATGGCCGCGGCGAGGTGCCGGTCGCCGCCGCCGGCGGCGGCGGGGTTGCCAGCGGCGAGCTTCAGGCCGCCGTCGAACGCCTGCGCTCCGTGCTCGAGGAAGGCAGCGCCAGCCGCGGTACCACGGCGGCGATGGCGAGCCTTGCCGAAGCCATCCAGGCGCTGGTCTCGCACATGCGCACCGAGCAGCAGATGATCCGCGAATGGGCCGACGGCCAGGGCGAGCAGAACCGCGAGATCCGGCGCCTCCTGGAACGGATCGCGCGCCAGCCGGAAAAGGGTTAGCGACATGGCTCTCGCGCGCGGCCGCCGCAGCGAAGGCGCCTTCAATTACTGGCCTGGCTTCGTCGACGCGTTGTCGACGCTGGTGCTGTCGATCGTGTTCCTGCTGTCGGTGTTCCTGGTGGTGCAGTTCTTCCTGTCGCAGGAGGTGACCGGCAAGGACAAGGCACTGGAACAGCTCAATGCCAAGATCGCCCAGCTGAACGAGCTGCTATCGCTGGAGAAACTCGGCAAGCTCACGCTCGACGACCAGGTCTCGCAGCTGAGAGCCGGCCTCGCCTCGGCCGAGTCCGAGCGCGACCGCATCAAGGGCCTCTATGAGGGCCTGGCTGCTGCCGGCAGCGACGCGCAAGGAAAGACCGCCGAGCTCGGCAAGGCGCTGGATTCGGAGAAGGCGGTCTCGACGCGCGCGCTGGCGCAGATCGAGGTGCTGAACCAGCAGATCAGCGCGCTGCGCCGGCAACTGGCAGCGCTGGAGGAGGCGCTGGATGCCTCCGAGAAGCGCGACAAGGAATCGCAGAACCGGATCGCGGATCTCGGCTCGCGCCTGAATGTCGCGCTGGCGCAGCGCGTGCAGGAATTGTCGCGCTACCGCTCGGAGTTCTTCGGCCGCCTGCGTGCCATCCTCGGCAACCGCCCCGACATCCGCGTGGTCGGCGACCGCTTCGTGTTCCAGTCCGAAGTGTTCTTCGATACCGGCCAGGCGACGCTGCTGCCCGAGGGCCGCGCCGAGCTCGACACTGTCGCGAATGCGCTGATCGAGCTCGACAAGAAGATCCCGGCCGAAATCGCCTGGGTGCTGCGCGTCGACGGCCACACCGACGTGCGGCCGGTGAGCGGCGCGAACTTCAAGTCGAACTGGGACCTCTCCGCCGCCCGCGCCATCTCCGTGGTGCAATATCTGATCTCGCTCGGCGTGCCCGCCCAGCGCCTCGTCGCCGCCGGGTTCGGCGAATTCCAGCCGCTTGACACCGGCAACACGGAAGAGGCCTTCAGGCGCAACCGCCGCATCGAGCTGAAGCTGACGGAGCGGTAGTGAGGTCGGATACACCGCAGTTCGTCATTGCCAGGCTTGACCCGGCAATCCATCACGGAAGATGTTTGGAGGTGGATGGATGGCGGGGCATAGGCGAGTGGAAGCGACGCCGTCCTTCGGACGGCTATGCCCGGCCATGAGGAGTGTATTCCGATGATCCTCCTCCGCCCCTACCGGCCCGAGGACGAGGCAGCTTCGATCGACCTCTGGCATCGGACCTGGCAGCAGGCCTATCCGCAGATCGATTTTGCCGCGCGGCTGGACTGGTGGCGCGAGCGCTGGCGCAAGGATCTGGTGCCGAAGGCCCAAATCGTCGTCGCAGAACAGGACGGCGTGCTGACCGGTTTCGTCACCATCGACGGCGAAGGCTATCTCGACCAGCTCGTGGTCGATCCCGCACGTTGGGGCTCGGACGCGGCACGGCTGCTGGTGGATGAGGCCAAGCGCCTGTCGCCTTCGGGCGTCACGCTGCTCGTCAACAAGGACAATGCCCGCGCCATTCGCTTCTACGAGCGCAACGGCTTTGCCCATGCCGGCGACGACGTGAACCCGACCTCGGGCCGGCCGGTGCTGAAGATGGTGTGGCAGGCGTGAGGCCTGTTAGTCAGGGATCCCGCGGCGCCGGTTATTCGTTGTCCCAGGCATGACAAGCCGATGGAGACGATCGATGAAGCTGAGCGAGCTGGCCAACGGGTCCTCGGTGATGCTGGGCGTCATCGTCGCCGGATATCTGTCGACGACCTATGTCGACCAGCGCTTTGCGACAGCGAGCGTCCCTGCGCAGACGACCAGCCCCGGATCGTCAGCCTGCGTAGACGCGGATGGAAGCTGGAAGAACTGGCTGTGGCCGAACGTTCCGGCGCTGTCGCCGAAGTGCCGGTAAGGTGCGAAGCTCCCTCGACACGTCATTGCGAGCGCAGCGAAGCAATCCAGAGTCTTTCCGCTGAGGCAGTCTGGATTGCTTCGCTGCGCTCGCAATGACGAGAGTGAGGCGACGCCTCACGCCCCCTCGAACTGCAGCCGCGCGAGCCTTGCGTAGAGCCCGTTCGCGGCCACGAGCTCGGCATGCGTGCCCTGCTCGACGATCTTGCCGTGGTCCATCACCAGGATGCGGTCGCAGGAGAGCACGGTTGCGAGGCGATGGGCGATCACCAGCGTGGTGCGGTGGCTCATCAATTCTTCCAGCGCGGTCTGCACCAGCGTCTCGCTTTCGGCATCGAGCGCAGAGGTGGCTTCATCCAGCAGCAGGAGCGGCGCATCGCGCAAAATGGCGCGGGCGATCGCAATGCGCTGGCGCTGGCCGCCGGAGAGCGTCACGCCACGCTCGCCGAGCGGGGTGTCGAAGCCTTCGGGCAGGCGGCGGATGAACTCGGCGGCGTGCGCGAGCTCGGCGGCGCGCTCGACCTCGGCATCGGTCGCATCGGGCCGGCCGAAGCGGATGTTCTCGCGGGCGCTGGCGGCAAACACGTTGGATTCCTGCGGCACCAGCGCGATGCGGGAGCGGAAGTCGCGGGGATCGGCGGACTTCACGGCCACGCCGTCGAGCGAGATCGCGCCACCACGCGGATCGTAGAAGCGCAGCAGCAGATGGAAGATCGTGCTCTTGCCGGCGCCGGAGGGACCGACGATCGCGACCTTCTCGCCGGGCCGCACGGTGAACGACACGGCATCGAGCACGTTGACGTCGGGGCGCGCCGGATAGGCGAAGCTGACGCGGTCGAAGCCGACCTCGCCGCGCGGCGGCACCGGCAAAGCGCGCGGTGCAGCGGGCGCTGCGATCTCGGGCTGCACATGCAGGATCTCGAACAGGCGCTCGGCGGCGCCCGAGGCCGCCGACACCTCGCCCCAGACCTCGCTGAGCTGGCCGAGGCCGGCGGCGGCAAAGGCCGCATAGAGCACGAACTGGCCGAGCCGGCCGGGCGTGATGGCACCGGTGAGCACGTCATGCGAGCCGATCCAGAGGATCGCGACCACGCTTGCGAACACGATGAAGATGATGATGGCGGTGAGCACGGCGCGGGCCTGGGTCGAGGTGCGCGCGGCCTCATAGGCCTGTTCGACCTCGCCGCCGAAACGCTTCTCGGCGAAGCCCTCGCTGGTATAGGCCTGCACGGTGCGGATCGCGCCGACCAGCTCGCCGGCATAGGCGGAGGCATCGGCGAGCGTGTCCTGCGCGTTGCGCGACAGCCGCCGCACCCAGCGCCCGAAGGCGACCAGCGGCAGCACGATCAAGGGTATCGCCAGCAGCACGAAGCCTGACAGCTTTGGGCTGGTGATCACCATCATGGCGGCCGCGCCGAAGAACATCATCAGATTGCGCAGCGCGATCGACACGGAGGCGCCGACGGCGGACTTGATCTGGGTGGTGTCGGCGGTGAGGCGCGAGATCAGCTCGCCGCTGCGCGCGGAATCGAAGAAGGATGGCGACAGCGACAACAGATGCGCGAAGACGTCGCGCCTGAGATCGGCGACGATGCGCTCGCCGATCGTCATCACGAGGTAGTAGCGCGCAGCGCTCGCCAGCGCGAGCACGGCGACCACCGCGATCATCACCGAGAAGTAGCTGTTGATCAGCTCGATGCCCTCGGGCGTCAGGCCGAAATCGATCATCCGGCGCACCGCCACCGGCACCAGCAGCGTGGTCAGCGCCGCGATCGTGAGCGCAACAAAGGCGAGCGCGGCGCGGCCGCGATAGCGGCTCACATAGGGCGCGAGCGCCAGCAGCGGCCGCAGCTTCGCGCGCCCCTTGGCGGGCTGCTCGATCAGCTCGGCCTCGATCGATGGGGCGTCTGCCGGCGCGGTGTCGCGCCCGTCGCGGTACTGGTCGTCAAGCCGTTCGACTGCGCTCATGAGATCGGACCCAAGAAGACAATTCTCCCCACATAGGCCGGTGCAGGAGGAGTGGCAAATCCGGGATGTCCCTTAGGGGACGGCCCGGTTCTCCAGTCCCCACAATGGCTTGTTTTAAGGGGGCCTGTGGGGTATAGAGCCGCCCAAATCCGTCATCGATCATCACTCTAGCGATAGGCGCAGGGCGCCGAGGAATTGCCATGAAAGCCGAAATTCATCCGAATTATCATACGATTACGGTCGTGATGACCGACGGTTCCGAGTACCAGACCCGCTCGACCTGGGGCAAGGAAGGCGACAAGCTGCACCTCGACATCGACCCGAAGTCGCACCCGGCCTGGACCGGCGGCTCCGCCCAGATCATGGACCGCGGCGGCCGCGTCTCGCGCTTCCAGAAGAAGTTTTCGGGCTTTCTCAAAAAGGATTGATCCGGCCGCCAAGGCTGGAGACGAAAAACGCCCCCGGGACACCGGGGGCGTTTTTGTTTTGGGGGCTACCGTCATTGCGAGGAGCACTTGCGACGAAGCAATCCAGACTGCCTCTGCCGAGACCTTCTGGATTGCTTCGCTTCGCTCGCAATGACGGGGCGGGACCTTACCGCTCGAACGCGGCCTTCAGCGCGTTGAGGTGCGGCACCAGCGGGTTGCCGATGGCGACGTGCTCGGCCGGCGGGGTGTGGATCGAGGTGTCGAGGCGGCGGACGCGGGTCTGCAGGCTCATCGAGCGATGGATCAGTTCCTGAAGCTGCAGGGGCAGCTTCTCGATGGTGTCGGCGGGGCCGGGATCGGCAGCGGTCAGCTTGACCTTGGTCTTCTCGCGGTTGGCCTGCATCAACGTCATCTCGCCTTCCTTCACCGCGCGGTGCAGCAGCAGCCAGGAGGCGAGCTGCATCAGGCGGGTGGTCAGGCGCATGCTCTCGGTCGCGTAGGTGAGGCTGACGGCGCGGTCGAGCGCCTTGGCCTCGACGCGGCCGGCGCCGTCGAGATAGGCCGCGGTCTCTTCAACGAGGTCCATGCCCTCGCGGAACAGGGCGCCGAACGCCGCAGAATTGGTGAATCGCTCGCTGAGTTGAACGAGAGCACCTTCGGCTTGCAAACGTTCCATGGTTAACGCCCCTTACGCAACTGTTTACCCGTCCGGCTCTTGGCGCCGGATTATGATGAACAAATCATTGCGCGGGTGAGACGCGGAGTCCAGCGACAAGCGCGGATATGGTTTCCGCGGGTCATTCCTCGGAATTCAACCATGAATAGACTCTTGTTTAGACGCAAAAAAAGAGCCGCCGGAGACCGGCGGCTTTGAAAGTTGATAACAGGGAGGCGTCAAACAGAGTGGACAGGAGCCACTCGGTGTCCAAACGAGGACAGCTCCAGTCATAAACCCGAAAGCTTAATCGACCGTAAACGAACGAATTTTTTGAGGGTTCGTTAGCCATGTCGGCCAGCGGCCGAGTGCGATGCGGAACAAAACCCTTTCGTCGCACCGGGCCAGTTGGGCACGGGCATTTGGTACTGGCTGGCGCCACGCTCCGCTGTCGTCCCGGCGAAGGCTGTTGGTGTGACGACGACTACGACTTGAAGAAACTGTTCGCGGCATCGCGCGAGGCACGCTTTTTGGTGGCGGCCTCTTCCAGTCTGGCGATTTCGGTCTTCAGGAGAACCACGCGCTCGGTCAGTTCCTCCACTGACAAGAGTGAGAGGTCCTGTCCGATTTCGTGCGTGACCTTCTTGCGCGGGCGGTCATCATCTTCCATCGCCATGTCGTTTCTCCTGGGTCCGCGGACCGGACCATACGGCTGAGACGGTTGCCAGCCTCGGCCGCGCTGGCTAAGCAATGGCCTCGTCTCCTCCCGCACCTTTGCTCAAGGATACATCATGGACAAGCTGCCCGCGCAAATGACCGTGGTCGCCATCTCCAAGCCCGGCGGACCGGAGGTGCTGGTGCCGGAACAACGCAGCGTGCCGCAGCCCGGTCCCGACGAGATCCTGGTCAAGGTGATGGCCGCCGGCGTCAATCGGCCTGACGTAGCGCAGCGCTCCGGCGCCTATCCGCCGCCGCCCGGCGCCAGCGACCTGCCCGGCCTCGAGATATCAGGTGAAGTGGTCGCGGTCGGCAGCAACGCCAAGCGGCACAAGATCGGCGACAAGGTGATGTCGCTGGTCGCCGGCGGCGGCTATGCACAGTACTGCATCGCCCAGGACGCCCAGGCGATGAGCGTTCCGCCGGCGCTGTCGATCAAGGAAGCCGGCGCGCTGCCGGAAACCCTGATGACGGTCTGGCACAACGTGTTCGAGCGCGGTGGCCTGAAGGCCGGCGAGACGCTGCTGATCCATGGCGGCTCCTCCGGCATCGGCACCATGGCGATCCAGCTGGCGAAAGCGTTCGGCGCAAAAGTGTTCGTCACCGTGGGATCGCAGGACAAGATCGATGCCTGCCTCAAGCTGGGTGCCGACCGCGCCATCAACTACAAGACGGAAGACTTCGTCACCGTCGTCAAGGAAGAGACCAACAAGGCCGGCGTGAACCTGATCCTCGACATGGTCGCCGGCGACTACGTGGACCGCAACTACGACGCCGCCGCCGTCGACGGCCGCATCGTCCAGATCGCGACCCTCAACGGTCCCAAGGTCAGCGTCAATATCGCCAAGGTCATGGTCAAGCGCCTGACCCATACCGGCTCGACGCTGCGCCCCCGTAGTAATGCGGACAAGGCCGCAATGGTGGCCGCAATCGAGCAGAAAGTGATGCCGCTTTTGCGCGAAGGCCGCATCAAACCGGTGATGGACAGCGCTTTCCCGCTGGAAAAGGCCGCCGACGCGCACCGGCGCATGGAAACGAGCGCACATATTGGCAAAATTGTGTTGGAGGCCTAGGCCGCTGGCCCACAGGGGACAGCGGAAACCCTTTGATTTTCCTCGCTTTCGTGGCATCTATCGCGACGCACCGAACCAATTCTGTCCGGTGTGAAATCGTCTTCCACCGAAGAGTTGCGTCGAACGCGGAGAACTGACCTTGCGTCTGATCAGGTGCCTCGCGCCCATCGCGCTGGGCCTCATGATTCTTGTCGCCGCGTATCCCGCGCGCGCGCTTGACGCCGTCAGCGTCCGCGGTGACGCGCCCGCAATCGACCTCACCGGTGTGCTCGAGCATCAACGCAGCGATGCCGACCGCATCCAGGTCTCGACCGCACCCGGCACCGACGGCATCGTTCGCCGCATCGAGGTGCGCGCCCGCGAGGGCGGGCAGAACTGGGTGGTGTTCGCGCTCGCCAACAACACCGACGACCAGCTCGACCGCCTGATCGTCGCGCCGCATTATCGCATCGTCTCGTCCGGCCTGTTGTGGCCCGACCTCGGCCTGTCGCGCATCGCGACCATCACACCTTCGACTGGCGACCGGCCGGAACGGCAGGAGAGCCCGACCGCCGACGTGTTCCGCGTCACGCTCGATCCCGGCGCCGTCATCACCTTCGTCGCAGAGCTGCGCACCGACAAGCTGCCGCAGCTCTATCTGTGGGAACCTGAGGCCTACAAGGACAAGGTCAACTCGTTCACGCTATACCAGGGCATCGTGATCGGCATCTCCGGTCTTTTGGCTCTCGTTCTCACCATTCTGTTCGTGGTGAAGGGCAGCATCATGTTCCCGGCCGCCGCGGCGCTGGCCTGGGCGGTGCTGGTCTATATCGGCGTCGATTTCGGCTTCTGGGGCAAGGTGCTCGACATGTCGAACAACGCCGAGCGCATCTGGCGCGCGGCGGGCGAGGCGATCCTGGCGGCGACGTTGCTGGTGTTCCTGTTCGCCTACCTGAATCTCAGTCGCTGGCACGTGCGCTATTCGCACATCACGGTGGGCTGGCTCGCATTCCTGGGATCTCTCGTCGCGCTCGCGCTGTTCGATCCGGCGGTCGCCTCCGGCATCGCGCGCATCTCGCTGGTGCTGATCGCCTTCGCCGGCTTTGCGCTGATCGTCTATCTCTCGACCCACGGCTTCGACCGCGCGGTGCTCCTGATCCCGACCTGGTTCCTCCTCGTGGTCTGGGTGGTCGCAGCCGGCATGACGGTCGCGGGCTCCGTCACCAACGACATCGTCGGCCCAGCGCTGCTCGGCGGCCTCGTGCTGATCGTGATGCTGATCGGCTTCACGGTGATGCAGCACGCCTTTGCCGGCGGCGGCGCCACCACCGGCATCGTCTCCGACATCGAGCGGCGGGCCCTGGCGCTGGCCGGTTCCGGCGATCTGATCTGGGACTGGGACGTGTCCGCCGACAAGGTTTTTACCAGCCCCGAGACCGAGGCCCTGCTCGGGCTGAAGCGCGGCACGCTCGAAGGGCCCGCAGCCTCCTGGCTCGAGGTGCTGCATCCGCTCGATCAGGACCGTTTCCGCGCCGCGCTCGACAGCGTGCTCGACCAGCGCCGCGGCCGCCTGGTGCAGGATTTCCGCCTGCGCACCCCCGACGGCCATTTCATGTGGTTCGCGCTGAAGGCGCGCCCCGTTGTCGGCTCCGACGGAGAAGTCTCGCGCGTGGTCGGCACGCTCACCGACGTCACCGAGCTGCGCAACGCCGAGGAGCGCCTGCTGCACGATTCCGTGCATGACAACCTCACCGGCCTGCCCAACCGAAAACTGTTCATGGACCGGCTCGGCGCCGTCGCGCATTTCGCCAAGACCATGCCGACGCTGCGGCCGACGCTGATGGTGATCGACCTCGACCGCTTCAAGCAGGTCAACGATTCCGTCGGCATTGCGGTCGGCGATTCCATCCTGCTGACGCTCGCCCGCCGCCTCACCCGCATCCTGAAGCCGCAGGACACGCTGGCGCGGCTTGCCGGCGACCAGTTCGGCCTGATCCTGCTGTCGGAGCAGGACCCGGCGCGGATCACCAATTTCGCCGAGACCATCCGCAAGACCATCCGCGCGCCGATCGCCTTCAACGACCGCGAGATCTTCCTCACCGCCTCGATCGGCCTTGCGCTGTCCGATCCGCAAACCCAGCTCACGGACGAGATCATCAAGGACGCCGAGCTTGCGATGTATCATTCCAAGCGCATCGGCGGCGACCGCATCGACGTCTACAAGCCGGCCATGCGCGCGCGGAAAACCGACCGCCTGACGCTGGAGAGCGAGCTGCGCCGCGCCATAGAGCGGCAGGAGATCACCATCCTGTACCAGCCGATCGTGCGGCTGGAGGATCGTTCCGTCGCCGGCTTCGAGGCGCTGGCGCGCTGGGATCATCCCAAGCTCGGGCGCATGGCGCCGTCGGAGTTCATCTCAATCGCCGAAGAGACCGGCCTGATCGTCGACCTCGGCATGTTCGTGCTCGACCAGACCGCAAAGCAGCTGTCGGTGTGGCAGCGCGCGATGCGCTCGCGCGAGCCGATCTTCGCAAGCGTCAACGTCTCCTCGCGGCAGCTCCTGCGTCACGACCTGATCCACGACATCCGCACCGTGCTGTCGCGCTCCTCGGTGGCGCGCGGCACGCTGAAGCTGGAGCTGACGGAATCGCTGGTGATGGAGAATCCGGAGCACGCCGCGCAAATGCTGACGCGCATTCGCGAGCTCGGCACCGGCCTGTCGCTCGACGATTTCGGCACCGGCCATTCGTCGCTCGCCTATCTGCAGCGCTTCCCGTTCGACACCATCAAGATCGACCAGTCCTTCGTGCGCACCACCAACCGCGGCACGCGCCCGGTGATCCTGAAATCGATCATCGCGCTCGCGCACGATCTTGGCATGGACGTCGTCGCCGAAGGGGCCGAGACCGATTCCGACGCGGTCGAGCTCTACCAGATGGGCTGCGAATACGCGCAAGGCTTTGCCTTCGGCGAGCCGATGGACGCGGACGCGGCGATGCGCCTCCTGACCGAAGTGCGGCTGGAAGCGGCGAGCTGACCTCCCTCCCTCTGCCCGTCTCGAGGGCCGCCCGTGAAGCCACCCGCTGAGGCGGCGATGAAGCCGTGCTTGATCCAGATCAATGGTCCGCGGCTCAACCGCCGCGAAAGATGGGGCGCATTCGATCCAGAACGGTTTCGTCATCGAGGTCGTCGGGCTCGCCACTGTCGTTCCCGACGTTCCCTCACACCTCAAGCGCAACGGCTGGAATGACCAGACCAAGCGCCTCCTTCTCAGGAGTTACGGATGACCCGGCACCTTCTCTACGCGATCACCCTCATGGGCACCGGAATGTTCCTCGCCCCCTCGGCCGAAGCAGTGACGGCCGCCCGATGCGAGGATCGAGGCGCAAACTGCATCGGCACTTGCGCCGACTACGCCGGCGGCGCCGGTGACGTCCGGGGCCGCCAGAACGTGTGCATGCGCGCCTGCGACCGGCAGACAACCAGATGTCTGATACGAGCACACGCCGCCGACGAACGCTGGTCCGGTGCTCGCCAATGAAGGCCTTGGCTCGACACCCCGGCTAAAGCGCGATGAGATTTGGATGAATCATCATCGCGCTTTAGGTTGTCGTTTACGCATGATCTTTTCGGAAAACCGCTTCGCTCTTTTCCGGATCATGCTTTAGCGGCAGCCGCGGCCTCACCTGCGCTGGGATTTCTGCTTCCTGAACCGCACGCTCTGGCCATCGGGCATCCGCGTCGCCACGAAGCCGGCGGCGAGGCAGGCTTCGCGCTGCGGCATCTGGATGTCGGGGCTGCGCAGACTGTCCCACCACGAGGCACGATTGGCCGCGCGCGGCAGGGCCGCGCCGATGATCTCCTCGATCTCTTCGAAGCTCAGGACGAATTCGGCCTGCTTCTGCCGCAGCAGATAGTCGCGCAACGCGTCGTAGTCGTTCACAATCGTCCTCTCGTCGGTGCCCGAGGATCGGGCCTGCCTGAAAACGTCAGTCGCATAAACCGATTCTTAACTCATTGCGGCAGCGCCGTACCAGCTTAAACACTGCTCAAGGTTTAGGGCGCATCCATCAGGGTCGGGAGCAAATGATGCTGTCTGGATGGCGCGAAGTCATGGCCCGCCGGCCGTGGCGGATTTCGGCGAAGCTGCTGATCATCTCGTCCGTGGTGACGGTGATCGGCTTTTCCGCCATTTGCGTCAACGTCATGCTGGACATGCGCCGCGGCGAGGAGGCGCTGGCCCGCCAGACGCTGGAAAACCTCGCCACCACCATCGAGTCCGATATCAGCCGCAACATCGAGATCTACGATCTGTCGCTGAAGGCGGTCGCCAGCAACATGCTGCTGCCGGAGCTCGCCACGGTCTCGAAGGCGATCCGGCACCTGATCCTGTTCGATCACGCGACGACAGCCCGGCATTTCGGCGCCATCCAGGTCTATGACCCCGAGGGCAGGCTGACCATCGATGCATCCACGCTCGATCCGTCCCCCGAGAACCGCGGCGACGAGGACTATTTCAGGGTTCACCGCGACAATCCCGGCGCCGGTCTCTTCATCAGCCGCCCGATGCTGTTTCGCGGCGCCTATTCGATCGTGCTGAGCCGGCGCATCAGCGACACCGACGGCGGCTTCCTCGGCGTCGTCGCCGGCGCGATCCGCTTCGGCTATTTCCACGAATTGTTCGAGCGCCTGAGCCTCGACCCCGAAGACACCATCACCGTGCTCAAGCGCGACCGCACCATCATGATGCGGCGACCATTCGATCTCGACGTGATCGGCCGCAACCTGAACGACCGTCAGAGCTGGAAGGCCGACAATCTCCGCGCCGGCAGCTCCTTTGCGGGACAAGGCCCCGTCGACACCACGCCGCGGCTCTATGTGCGCAGCAGCGGTGACAGCGCGCTGTTCGTCGTGGCCGGCAAGCCCTTGAGCGCCGTGTTCGAGCTGTGGCAGAAGGAAGCCTATCGAATCGGCGCCGTGGTGCTGGCGCTCATCGTCTTCATGCTGGCATCGACGCTCGTGCTCGCGCGCGAGATCGGCCGGCGCGCCGAAGCCGAGCGTAAGCTCGAGGAGCTGGCGACGACCGATGCGCTCACCGGCCTGAAGAACCGCCGCAAGTTCGACACCGTCATCGACGTCGAATGGCGGCGCGCCATGCGCCAGAGGACGCCGGTCGCGCTTCTGATGATCGATGCCGATCACTTCAAGGCCTACAACGACACATACGGCCATCAGGCCGGCGACCAGGTGCTGGTCGGCATCGCCATCTGCATTTCGGACTCGGTGCGGCGCGCCGGCGACTGCGCCGCGCGCTATGGCGGCGAGGAATTCGCGATGCTGCTGCCGGACACTTCAGCCTCTGAGGCCTTCAAGGTCGCCGAGACGATCCGTCTCAAGGTGCAGGGCTGGTCCGACGACCAGGCGACATCGACGGTGTCTTGCGGCATCGCCAGCCTCGTCCCCAGCGCCGGCATGGACTGGGCGATCCTGGTCGCCGCCGCCGACAAGGCGCTCTATGCCGCCAAAGCCGGCGGCCGCAACCAGTCCGTGGTCGCGAGCCTGCCGAAGCTGTCGCTGGTGGCGTGAGGGGTTCACTCCCCGTCATTGCGAGGAGCTCTTGCGACAAAGCAATCCAGACTTTCTCGGCGGACGGATCCTGGATTGCTTCGCTTCGCTCGCAATGACGCCGGCGCCTACTGCCCCAGATACTTCTTCATCTCCGCGATCAGCCCGTCGCGCAGCTCGGGACGCTTCAGGCCGTAGGCGATGTTGGCGCGGAGGAAGCCGGGCTTTGAGCCGCAATCATGACGCTCGCCCTCGAACTCGACGCCGTAGAATTTCTGCGACTTGGCGAGGCCGATCATGGCGTCGGTGAGCTGGATCTCGCCGCCGGCGCCGCGCTCCTGCGTTTCGAGGATATTGAAGATCTCCGGCTGCAGGATGTAGCGGCCGGTGATCGAGAGGTTGGAGGGCGCGGTGCCCTTGGCCGGCTTCTCGACCATGCCGTCGACCTCGAACATCTTGCCGGTTCGTTTTCCGACGCCGCAGATGCCGTATTGATGGGTGAGATGGTCGGGCACGGCCTCGACCGCAATCAGATTGGATTTCTCGCCGAGCTTGGACGCCGTCTCGATCATCTGCTTCAGGCAGCCGGGCGTGTTGAGCACGAGCTCGTCCGGCAGCACGACCGCGAACGGCTCGTTGCCGACGATGTCGCGCGCGCACCAGACCGCATGGCCGAGGCCGAGCGGCGCCTGCTGGCGGGTGAAGCTGACGGCGCCGGCATCCGGCTGGTTCTGCGCCAGGATCTCCTGCTCGGCCTTCTTGCCGCGCGCGGCCAGCGTCGCGTCGAGCTCGTACATTCTGTCGAAGTGATCTTCGATGACATTTTTGTTGCGGCCGGTGACGAAGATGAAGTGCTCGATGCCGGCCTCCCTTGCTTCGTCGTAGACGTACTGGATCAGCGGCTTGTCGACGATGGTCAGCATCTCCTTCGGCATCGCCTTGGTGGCGGGCAGGACGCGAGTACCGAGGCCGGCGACGGGAAATACGGCTTTGCGGATTTTCATGGGATTGATCGAATACCTGAGGGCATGCGTGACGGGAGCAATGGCATCTTGCTAGCTTGTTTGCAGCCGCTAACAAAGGCGGATGTGGGGCCTCGCGCGTGCCGCGTTAAGAAAAAAGCAGCCACTAAAATTTCACCTTTGTTAAGCTATTGGCAACCGGTACCGGGCCTCCTGATGGCGGATTTTTGGCCGGACAGGTGGGACATGATGCAATCGATGGCAGGGCTGGCAAAACGTGCCGCATCCGTGACTGGCGGAGTGATGATCGCGGCCGCCTTGTTGCTGCCGCCTTGCGCACACGCTCAGGCGCAGAACGGGCTGTCGAACCTGTTCGGCGGCATCTTCTCAGGCTCGAACCCAGCTCCTTCACAACCCGCGCCTGGCCCCGGCGGCGCCCAGCCCTGGAGCGGCGAGGATGGCGCCTCCGGCCATCCGCTGATGACGGCCGCCGCGATCCGCGAGGCTGCCGGCAATTTCAACCATTGCGTTGCCGGGATGTGGCCCGATGCCGCACGGCGCGGCATCACCCAGGACAACTTCCAGCGCTTCACCGCGGGCCTCAGCCCCGATCTGCGCATCATGGACCTGATGGACTCGCAGCCGGAGTTCACCAAGTCGATCTGGGACTATCTCGACATTCTCGTGAACGACAATCGCCTCGCCAAGGGCCGCGAGGTGCTCGCCAAATACAAGGCGCAGTTCGATGCCACGGAAAGGGCCACCGGCGTCGATCGCTACATCATCGCCGCGATCTGGGGCATCGAGTCCAACTACTCGACGCAGATGGGCGACCGCAGTGTGCTGCAATCAACCGCGACGCTCGCCTGCGTCGGCCGCCGCCAGGCCTATTTCAAGGATGAATTCCTCTCCGCATTGGAGATCCTCAACCGCGGCGATCTCCGCCCGGAGCAGATGCGCGGCTCCTGGGCCGGGGCTTTCGGCCCGACCCAGTTCATGCCGACCGCGTTCAAGCGCTTTGCCGTCGACGGCGACGGCGACGGACGGCGCGACGTCGTCGACAATCCCACTGATTTGATCGCCTCCACCGCCAACAATCTGAAGAAGGACGGCTGGCAGTCGGGCCAGACCTGGGGCTTCGAGGTGGTGGTGCCGCAAGGCTTCAACTACATGCTGGCCGACCGCGCCAAGGCGATGACGATCGCGCAATGGGAGAAGCTCGGGCTGAAGCGCCCGACGGGCCAGCCCTTCCCGCACCCGGCCGAGAAAGCCTATCTGCTGGCGCCGGCGGGCGCGCAGGG
>NZ_LWIG01000007.1:672291-695517 GCF_002068095.1 Bradyrhizobium sacchari
CCCCGCCGAGGCCTATGCGCTGGCGATCGGCCATTTTGCCGACCGCCTGCGTGGGGGGCAGCCCTTCGTGCAGCCCTGGCCGCGGCAGGAGCGGGAGCTGTCCCGTACCGAGCGGCTGGAACTGCAGCAGCTCCTGGCCCAGCGCGGCTTCTACAAGGGCACCCCGGACGGCCAGTTCGGCGGCCAGACCCGGGAGGCACTGCGCAACTTCCAGGCCTCGATCGGGGTCCCCGCCGACGGTTTTGCCTCCTCCGACGTGCTGGACCGCCTGCGCGGGCGGTAAAATCGCGCCGAAAGTAACCCTGAACGGGGATTTTGCCCGGCGGCCTTGACGGGGGCGGCTGTTCCCCGGTGTATGGCGCCAGAATCCGTCGAAAATCTGCAACGGAATCTGCCCGTTTGGCGCCCGATTCCGTTATTATATCGAGACCATTCCAGCTCCCATTGCGCGTGCCCGAGATCGCATGTCGAAGAAGTCCCTGTTCAAGGCGCTGACCGAGACCGGCCCGCTGATCGCGCTGGGGACGGCGCTTGCGATATTGGTCTCGGTCGCGGGGCCCGCGTCCGCGCAGTTCTTCAACTTCCCCGGCTTCGGCGGCCCGCCGCAACGTTCGGCTCCGCCGCCGCGCCAAGGTGGCGGTGGCGGCTGGTTTGGCGGCGACTTCTTCGCGCCGTTCCAGCAGCAACAGCAGCAGGCGCCGCGCCAGGACTTTTCGCGCGCGCCGGCACCGGCCAAGCGCGACACAATTCCTGACAAGAACGTGCTGGTGATCGGCGACGCCATGGCCGACTGGCTCGCCTATGGCCTGGAGGACGCCTACACCGAGCAGCCCGACATGGGCGTGATCCGTAAGCACAAGACCACCTCCGGCCTGATCAAGTATCAGCCGAAGGGCGAGCCTTCGGACTGGACCGCCGCGGCGAAGGGCATCCTCGAGACCGAGAAGCCCGACGTGATCGTCGTCATGCTCGGCCTCAACGACCGTATCGCGATCCGCGAGCCCGTCGCCGACAAGTCGGAAAAGGACAAAGACAAGGACAAGGACAAGAAGAACGACAAGGGGGCGCGCGCCAAGCAACCGGCCAAGCCCGGCGATGCCAAGCCCGGCGACACCGCCGCCAAGCCTGACGACAAGCCCGCGGACGCCGACCTGCCGCAGGATGACGCCGACAATGCCGATGCGCCTGCGGCCGCGCCGGAAAAGACGGCACGCAATCCCAACGGGCTCTACGAATTCCGCGACGAACGCTGGGTCGAGCTCTACACCAAGAAGGTCGAGGAGCTCGCAGGCGCGCTCAAGGCCAAGGGCGTGCCGGTACTCTGGGTCGGCCTGCCCGCGATCCGCGGACAGAAGGGCACGGCGGACATGCTGTTCCTTGATTCTCTCTATCGCGAGGGCGCGGCCAAGGCCGGGATCACCTATGTCGACGTCTGGGACGGATTTGTCGACGAGGCCGGCCGCTTCCTGCAGAAGGGCCCGGACTTCGAAGGCCAGATCCGCCAGCTCCGCAGCTCCGACGGCGTCTACTTCACCAAGCCGGGCGCGCGAAAACTCGCCCATTATGTCGAGCGCGAGATTACGCGCCTGCTGGCGGGGCGCTCCGGCCCGATCGCGCTGCCGAGCGAGCCTGCGACGCCCGACACCAGCGCCGAGCCCGGCAAGCCCGCGCCGCGGCCGCTCGCCGGCCCGATCGTGCCGCTGGTCGCGGCCTCGATCTCGACCGATCAATTGCTGGGCGGCCCGGGCTCCCGTCCCGCCGCCGTCGATGCACTCGCGGCGAAGACGATGGTGAAGGGCGAGCCGTTGGCGGCGCCCGCAGGCCGTGCCGACGATTATGCCTGGCCCCGCCGCGAGGTCGGCCGCGAGCAGGCCAAGGGCGATACGCCGATGGCGGCGACGACGCCTGACGGCGCCAGCCCGAATGCACCGGGCACACCGGGCGCAGCCGCTGCGATCACTCCACCGAAGCCCGCACCGAAGAAGCCCCCGGTGGTGCAGCAGCCGGCACAGGCGGCGCCGTCGTTCCGCGATTTCTTCGGCTTCGGCTCTCCGCAACCCGCACCGGGGCCGCGGCAATTGGCACCGGCGCCCGGGCCGCGCAATCCGAATCCGAACCCCGCGATTCCGCGTCCGCCGGGTAATGTCGGACGGTCGGCGGAAGTCCGGTAATTTTCCTAAGCTGAGGCCTCATGTCCCGGAAGCGCGGCAGCGTGTAACGCTGCTGCGCAGAGCCGGGCCCCAGCGCGTTCGACGCTTACAAAAGAATGCGCCCCGGCTCGGCAACGCGGCGTTACACGCCGCATTGCGTCCGGGGCACGTGTGTGTTTGCGGTTGCTAGCCGTAATAACGCCAGCGCGACGGCGGACGGCGGGCGGGGCGCGACATCAGCAGCGCAAGTGCAAAGCCGATGCCGCCGGCCACGAGCAGCGCGCCGAGCGGGTTGTCCTGCACTTTCTTCGACAATGCCTGCGTGCCATCGCGGAACGTATCGCCACTGTTCTCATAGGCGTCCTTGGCGTAGCTCGTCGCGGTGTCCGCGGCATCACGCACGGCATCCTTGGCCTGGCCGTAGAGATTCTGCACCGCGCCTGCAGCTTCGCGCGCCTTGCCCGACGCCTGCGTCTTGGCATCGCCCGCCATGTCTCCAACCGCGCCTTCCGCGCGTCCGGCGAATTCCTTGGCTGATCCGACAATCCGGTCCGTATCCATGATGCTCCTCCTCGGGGGTCAGCCCAAGTAACCGATCAGGAGCAGCGCAGTTCCAAGTGTCGACGAAAGTGTAGGCCTCTACAAGATCAGGCCGCCATCGACGACCAGCGTCTGGCCAATGATGTAGGACGACAGCGGCGAGGCCAGGAACAAGGCTGCGCCCGCCATGTCGGCCGGCGTGCCCAATCGGCGCAGCGGAATGCGTGACAACGCCGCTTCGAGCCGCTTGGGATTGTCGGTTGTCACCTTCGTCATCTTGGTGTCGACGAGGCCGGGCGCGATGCCGTTGACGCGGATGCCGTCCTCGGCCCAGGCCTCGCCCAGCGTGCGCGTCAATCCGACCGCGCCGGTCTTCGAGGCGTTGTAGGCGGGATTTCCCATGGTGGAATGATAGGCCGCCGTCGAGGACACCATGATCAACGCGCCCTTCGCATCCCGCAACATGGAATGAAACCGCGTGGCGCAGGCCATCAGGCTCATCAGATTGACCTCGACGACCTTGCGGAAGCCATCCATCTCGAACTCGCCGCGGCGATAGAGCACCGCGCCTTGCGCAAGCACGAGGGTATCGAGGTGATCGAACGACGGCTTGAACGCGTCGATCGCACTGGGGTTGCTGACGTCGAGCTGTGCGTAGGAAAGACCGGTGAGATCGGAGCCATCCTCCGACGAATATTCCGTTGCGCGAGCGCGCGTGCCGCAAACGGCAACATGCGCGCCCCTGGCGCGGAAGGCCTGCGCGATGCCGTTGCCGATGCCGCTGGAACCGCCGATGACCAGCACCTGCTTGCCCGAAAAATCCAGCTCGTTCGCCATCGCGGCCTCCCCTTTGTTTTGCTTGTTTGACCTGTCTGCGGATCGATGCCAGCCTTGTCAATCTCATAACAACAAGCAAGACGCAGCGAGGAAACAGCATGTCCGAGTTCAGGGAGCTCAGCCGGTCCGTGAAGGACCTGACCGTTCTCGTCACCGGAGCTGCCAGCGGCATGGGACGCGCCACCGCGCGCGTGTTCGCAAGCGAGGGCGCGAACGTCGCCGTCACCGATCATGACGAGCAAGGCGCGCACGCCGTGGCCAGGGAGATCGCGGCGAGCGGCGGCGCTGTGAAGGCGTGGAAACTCGACGTCGCCGACGGCGGCGAGATCAGGCGCGTGGTCGGCGATGTCGCGGCGCATTTCGGCGGGCTCGATATCGTCGTCAACAACGCCGGCATCTCGGTACGCGTCGCGATCGACGACGAAGCTTATGAAGACGCCTGGGCCAAGGGCATCGCCGTGATGCTGACGGCGCATCCACGCATCATCCGTGCCGCGCTGCCCCATTTGCGCAAGTCGAGGAGCCCGCGCATCGTCAACATCGCTTCCACCGAGGCGCTCGGCGCCACCGCATTGCACAGCCCCTATTCGGCGGCGAAGGGGGGCGTCGCGAGCCTCACCCGCTCGCTGGCGGTCGAACTCGGGCGCGAGGGCATCACCGTCAACTGCATCTGCCCGGGGCCGATCCGCACCGCCATCACAGACCGCATCTCGGAAGAGCACAAGACCCTCTACGCCAGGCGCCGCACCGCACTCGGCCGTTACGGCGATCCTGAAGAGGTCGCGCACATGACCTTGAGCCTGTGCCTGCCGGCGGCGTCCTTCCTCACCGGCGCGGTGATCCCGGTCGATGGCGGGCTGATGGCGCGCAACGCGTAAGAGGCATGCGCGCCGCGCGTTGACAACCGCGAGTGCGGGAGTAGCTTTTTCACCGACAGAGCGGACCAACCGCTCGCGGCACGCGGGAGAGAACGTCATGACGATCGCCATTCGGCAGCTTCAAAAACATTTTGTCGGCGAGGTGTCCGGCCTCGACCTGCGCAAGCCTCTCACACCTGACGAGGCACGCGAGGTCGAGGCTGCCATGGACAAATATGCGGTGCTGGTCTTCCACGACCAGGACATCACCGACGAGCAGCAGATGGCATTTGCGCTGAACTTCGGCCAGCGCGAGGATGCCCGCGGCGGCACCGTGACCAAGGAGAAGGACTACCGGCTGCAGTCCGGACTCAACGACGTCTCCAATCTCGGCAAGGACGGCAAGCCGCTGGCGAAGGACAGCCGCGCGCATCTGTTCAACCTCGGCAACTGCCTGTGGCATTCCGACAGCTCGTTCCGCCCGATCCCGGCAAAATTCTCGCTGCTGTCGGCGCGCGTGGTGAACCCGAAGGGCGGCAACACCGAATTCGCCGACATGCGCGCGGCCTACGACGCGCTGGACGAGGAGACCAAGGCGGAGATCGAGGACCTCGTCTGCGAGCACTCGCTGATGTATTCGCGCGGATCGCTCGGCTTCACCGAATATACCGACGAGGAGAAGGAGATGTTCAAGCCGGTGCTGCAACGGCTGGTGCGGACGCATCCCGTACATCGCCGCAAGTCGCTGTATCTCTCATCGCATGCCGGCAAGGTCGTCGGCATGAGCGTGCCGGAGGGACGCCTGTTGCTGCGCGATCTGAACGAGCACGCGACGCAGGCCGAGTTCGTCTACGTCCACAAATGGAAGCTGCATGACCTCGTGATGTGGGACAACCGCCAGACCATGCACCGCGTCCGCCGCTACGACCAGTCCCAGCCTCGCGACATGCGCAGGGCGACGGTTGCGGGGACCGAGCCGACGGTGCAGCAGCAGGCGGCGGAGTAGGTGGGGCAGTCCACCGCCGTCGTTCCGGACAAGCGTAGCGGCGGACAACGCGCAGCGTTGTCCGCCAAGGAGCGCAGATCCAGGACCCATCGCAATGGGGCGTGGTTTGGCGAAGACGTGTGGTGCCCCGCCTGCCTCAAACTCCCTGGGGTTATGGGTACCGGATCCGCGCGCTTGAGGCGCGCTTGTCCGGGACGACAGCGGAGGCTAGCCCACGACAGCGGAGGTTGTTGCGACGGCAGGCGCTACGCGTGCCCCGCCTCGTTCGAGAGCATGCCGGGGTCGATGCCGATCTTGTGCAGGGCGCGGCCGTACTTCTCGTCGACGTCATCGCCGAAGATCAGGTCGGCGTCCGCATCGCAATGCAGCCAGCCGTTGCTCTGGATCTCGGCCTCGAGCTGGCCAGGCGCCCAACCGGCATAGCCGAGCGCGAGAATGGCGTGCTTCGGGCCGGAGCCGCTGGCGATCGCGCGCAGGATGTCGACGGTCGCGGTGAGACAGACGTCGTCATCGATCCGCAGCGTGGCGTTCTCGATGTAGAAGTCGCTCGAATGCAGCACGAAGCCGCGGCCGGTATCGACCGGCCCGCCCCGCAGCACCTTCATGCTCTCGGCATTCTCCGGCAGCTTGATGTGCTCGCCCTTCTTGATGATGCCGAGCTGCTGCAACAGCTCGGGGAAGTCGATGCTGCCGGCGGGATGGTTGACGATGATGCCCATGGCACCTTCCGCCGAATGAGCGCAGAGATAGATCACCGAGCGCTCGAAGCGCGGATCGCCCATCACGGGCATCGCAATCAGGAGGCGGCCGTCGAGATAGCCGGCCGAATTGGGGAGCGCGGGGCCCGCCTTGCGGGTGCTTTCGCCCGTCCTTTTGCCTGTGGGAGCCATCGGTGAAGCACTCCGGTTTCAATTCCTATCCTGATGTCGGACCTAGCCGCTGTCAAATCAAGGCTTGCAGAGATTTGATTCGAGTGCATCCATCACAGGCAATTCAATGGTTTGCACCAAGGTGACCCTGTAAAGACGCGTCATGTTCACACAAGTTCCCCCGCGCGCGGCGATCGGCGTCGCGACAGCCCTTTTCGCGTCGGCGCTGGCCATCGCCGCCCATGCGGACGACGCCTCGCCGTGGCAGCGCGACGGACATTCCGCAGTGCGGCTGCTGGCGGGATCGCGCAGCGGCGCCGTGCTGCTCGGCGGTATCGCCATCCAGCTCCAGCCGGGCTGGAAAACCTATTGGCGCATGCCCGGCGATTCCGGCGTTCCGCCGCGGTTCGACTTCTCGAAATCCGATAATGTCGAAGCCGTGACGGTAATGTGGCCGGCGCCGCTGAAGTTCGACGACGGCGCGGGCGGCCATTCGATCGGCTATCATGACCAGATCGTGCTGCCTCTGCGCATCGTCGCCAAGTCCGCCGACAAGCCGGTGACGCTGCGCGCCGAGATCAACTACGCGGTGTGCGAGAAGCTCTGCATACCCGTCGAGGCCAATGCAGAGCTCGGCTTCAACAGCGTCGCCTCGACCGAGGATGCGAATTTGCGTGCGGCGCTCGACACCGTGCCGAAGCCGGCCACGATCGGCGATCCCAATCCGCTCACCATCCGCGACGTCAAGCGCGACGGGCCGAAGAACGTGGTGGTCGACGTGGTTGTGCCGGACGGCCGCAACGTCAATCTGTACGTCGAAGGGCCGACGCCGGACTGGGCGCTGCCGATTCCGGCGCCGGTCGCGCACAGCCCGCCCGGCGTGAAGCGCTTCACGTTCGAGCTCGACGGGCTGCCGCCGGGCGCCAAGCCCGAAGGCGCCGCGCTGAAATTCACACTGGTCGGGCCCGACAAGTCGTACGAGTTCAATACGAATTTGGAGTGATGGCCGTCCCGACGAAGGCCGGGACAACAGCGAGTGAATTGCAACTCCGGCACTCCACATTCCGCTGTCGTCCCGGACAAGCGTAAGCGCTGATCCGGGACCCATAGCCACTTGATTGGCTTGGCGAAGACCCGTGGGTGCCGGCGCGCGCTGCAACTTCTCCCCGGGATTATGGGTGCCGGATCTGCGCGCGCGTGAGGCGCGCTTGTCCGGGACGACAGCGGAGAGTGGGGCCACAGCGCCTTCACCCAACCGAATCTTAACGAATGGTTGCTAATTCCTGGGCCGCGCATCAAGCCTGCCGCAGCGGGCGGAACGCCGTGGGGATCTTCGAATTGGCCGTGATGGATGCACAACCCGCAACGACCGGACCGGCCGGACTGATTGCGCGGCTGCGGGCCAGGCTCGCGGGCGGATCGAGCGAGGCGTCGCTGACGCGGCGGCTGGCGGGCACCATCTTCATCATCCGCGTGATCAGCGCAGGCCTTGCCTATGTCTCGCAGGTGCTGCTGGCGCGCTGGATGGGCACGTCCGATTACGGCATCTACGTCTATGTGTGGACCTGGGTGCTGCTGCTTGGCAGCATGATGGATTTCGGCATCTCGGCCTCCGCGCAAAAGATCATTCCGGAGTACCGCGCCGGCGGAGAGCATGCGCTGCTGCGCGGCTTCCTCTCCGGCAGCCGATGGCTGACCTTCGCCGCCTCCACGCTGGTGTCGCTCGGCCTTGCCGGCATCGTAAAACTGCTGTCGCCCTGGATCGATCCGGCCGAACTGCTGCCGCTCTACATCGGCTGCATGACGCTGCCGGCCTTCGTCGTCGCCAACACCCAGGATGGCATCGCGCGCTCGCATGACTGGATGCAGCTCGGCCTGATGCCGCAATTCATCATCCGTCAGGCGCTGATCATCGGCATCACGGGCGCGGCTTTCCTGCTCGGCTATCATCTCGGCGCGGGCGCCGCGAT
Organism: Bradyrhizobium sacchari; assembly: GCF_002068095.1. Lineage (GTDB taxonomy): Bacteria > Pseudomonadota > Alphaproteobacteria > Rhizobiales > Xanthobacteraceae > Bradyrhizobium > Bradyrhizobium sacchari. The sequence continues at coordinate 680,521 of NZ_LWIG01000007.1, forward strand.
GGCCGCGAGCGCCGGCGCCGTGTGGATCGCGATGAGCGGGCAGATGGTGGTGCTGAACCGCAAGCTCGCCGATCACATCACACCCGGGCCGAAGGCCTATGACGTCAGTGGCTGGCTTGCCGTCTCGCTGCCGATCCTGCTGGTGGAGAGCTTCTACCTGCTCCTCTCCTACACTGACGTGCTGGTGCTGCAGCAATTCCGCCCGTCCGACGAGGTCGGCGTCTATTTCGCCGTGGTGAAGACGCTGGCGCTGGTCTCGTTCATTCACTACGCGATGTCGGCGACGACGGCGCATCGCTTCGCCGAATACAACGCCAGCGGCGACAAGGCGCGCCTGTCGGCCTACGTCGCGCACGCCATCAACTGGACGTTCTGGCCGTCGCTGGCGGCGACCATCGTGCTGCTCGCGCTCGGCAGGCCGCTGCTCTGGCTGTTCGGGCCGCAATTCGTGGTCGGCTACGACATCATGTTCGTCGCCGCGGTCGGCCTCGTGGTGCGTGCGGCGATCGGGCCCGTGGAGCGGTTGCTCAACATGCTGGGCGAGCAGAGGATCTGCGCGCTGGCCTATGCGCTGGCTTTCGTGATGAACCTCGTGCTCTGCCTGATGCTGGTGCCGCGCTACGGCGGTCACGGCGCGGCCGCCGCGACCTCGATCTCACTCAGCTTCGAGACCGTGCTGCTGTTCTGGATCGTGCGACGGCGGCTGGGACTGCACGTGCTGGCGTTTGGCAAATAAGCGCTGGGGGCCGCCAGTGTCGGGGAATGGCCATTTCGCCGCATGTCGCGGAATGAGGCGAAAACTCCTACGCATTCAAGACGTGCAGCACGATTTTTCTTATTCAACCCAAGTAGTGCGCACCAGGGAAAGTTTATTCTACGTCGTATTGCCCAACTGACGAGATAAACCTAAGATTCCCCGGACCATGATCGATCCACTCTACGTCGCCTCCGGATTCGGCGTCGGTCTGCTTGTCGGGATGACCGGCGTGGGTGGCGGCTCGCTGATGACGCCACTGCTGATCCTGCTGTTCGGCATTCATCCCTCCACCGCAGTCGGAACCGACCTGCTCTATGCCGCCGCCACCAAGACCGGCGGCAGCGTTGTACATGGCTGGTCGCGCAGCGTGCACTGGCCGGCGGTGCTGCGGCTCGCCTGCGGCAGCATTCCGGCGAGCACGCTGACGCTGCTGGTGCTGTGGAAGCTCGATCTCAGAAGCGATACCGAGCGCAGCCTGGTCAACCTCGTACTGTGCTTCGCCCTGCTACTGACCGCCGCCTCGCTGATCTTCCGTAAATCGATCATGGAGCGCTACCGGAAGCGCCTCGAAGGTGTCGACGAACGCACCACCGCGATTGCGACCGTCGTCACCGGCATCGTGCTCGGCGTGCTGGTGTCGATCTCATCCGTGGGTGCCGGCGCGGTCGGCGTCACCGTGCTGCTGCTGCTCTATCCGCGGCTGCCGATGGCGACGATCGTCGGCTCCGACATCGCCCATGCGGTGCCGCTGACGCTGGTCGCGGGCGCCGGGCACTGGCTGCTCGGCTCGGTCGACTGGGGCCTGATGGGCGTGCTGCTGTTGGGCTCGCTGCCCGGCATCATCGTCGGCAGCTACAGCGCGACGCGCGTCCCCGAGACGGTGCTGCGCCTGACCCTCGCCAGCGTGTTGTTCGTCGTCGCCGGCAAGATCATGTTCGCGGAGCTGAATTTGTCGTCGGCCATCGTGACGGCGCTGGCCTGGACGCATTGAGCGAAGACCAAGCGCAGCTTTCGTAGGGTGGGTAAAACGACTTGTCCGCCGTAGCTCGAGGCGCGAAAGCGGAAGCGGGCCACCGCTCTTCTCAATGGCAAAAATTGGTGGGCACGGCGCTTTCGCGCCTTTGCCCACCCAACGGCACCGAGTATCTACTCCGCGGTCCAGCCGCCGTCGATCGACAGGTTGGTGCCGGTGATCTGCGCGGCATCGTCGCTGCACAGGAACAGCGCCAGCGCGGCGACCTGCTCGGAGGTGACGAACTCCTTCGTTGGCTGCGCGTCGAGCAGCACGTCGTTGATGACCTGCTCGCGCGTGAGGCCACGCGCCTTCATGGTGTCGGGGATCTGCTTCTCCACCAGCGGTGTCCAGACATAGCCGGGGCTGATGCAATTGCAGGTGATCTTGTGGGTCGCGACCTCGAGCGCCACGGTCTTGGTGAGACCGGCGATGCCGTGCTTGGCCGACACATAGGCCGACTTGAAGGGCGAGGCGACCAGCGAGTGCGCCGAGGCGGTGTTGATGATGCGGCCCCAGCCCTTCTTCTTCATGCCGGGCACCGCGGCGCGGATGGCATGGAAGGCCGAGGACAGGTTGATCGCGATGATCTGGTCCCACTTCTCCGGCGGGAATTCCTCGATCGGCGAGACAAACTGGATGCCGGCATTGTTGACGAGGATGTCGACCGAGCCGAACGACTTCTCGCCGAGCGCGATCATGCCGGCGATCTCCGCGGGCTTGGTCATGTCGGCGGGCGAGTAGACCGCCTTCACGCCGAAATCGGATTCGATCTTGGCGCGCTCCTTCTCGATATCCTCGGGCGAGCCGAAGCCGTTGATGACCACATTGGCGCCGGCGGCCGCGAACGCGCGCGCATAGGCGAGGCCGATGCCGCTGGTCGAACCGGTCACGACGGCGTTCTTGCCTGAGAGAGTACCCATGTTATTCGCTCCTTTTTGCCGGGGGCGCGGTGACGTCCCCCGTGAGATCGTAGGCCACCATGGTCTCGCCGGACTGCGGCTTCTCGAGCCAGTCCTTGTGGCGCATCGACAGATGCACGTCGCGCACGCCGGCTTCCCAATGCTCGACCATGGCGACATGCGAGAAGTCATAGTCCTTGGACGAGGATTCGTAGTTCTTGCTGCGATAGATCAGATGCACCACCGTGACAGTGCTCTCACGTGCTGCCTTGGCAAGGAATTCGACGGAAGGGTCGTTCTTGAGATAATCGGGCAATTTGGAAATCAGGTCGCGCACGGCCCGGCGGGCATTGTGGATCTGCTTGTTCTTGTCCGTATTCATGCGCGTCCGGCTGGAATAGCGGATATCCTTCTCGCGCTCGGCGGCCTCCAGCAGCGAATTCGGCAGATCGCCGCGGGCGGAGAACAGATCGACCTGGAAGATCAGCATGTCGCGCGCGAGCTCGGCGTCGAGCACGTAGTCGAGCGGGGTGTTGGAGGCGATGCCGCCGTCCCAATAATGCTCGCCGTCGATGATCACGGAGGGAAAGCCCGGCGGCAGCGCGCCGGAGGCCATGATGTGCTCGGGGCCGATCTTCTTGCCGAGCCTCTTGAACTCGTAATTGTCGAAATATTTGAAGTTGCCCGAGGTGACGCCGACCGCGCCGACCGAGAAGCGCGTCTTCAGGTCGTTGATGCGGTCGAAATCGACCAGCCGCTCCAGCGTCTTCTTGAGCGGCGCGGTGTCGTAATAGCTTTCCGCCTCGGGATGGCCCGGCGGCCACATCGGCGCGGGCGGGACACGCGGTACGAAGAAGCCGGGCACGCCGAAGGTCGCGATCAGCGCCGCACTGGTGGAGTTGAACAGCTCGCGGCTGTGATCGCTCTTGCCGACCGGCTTCCACGGCACCGGCGCCGAGACCATTTCCCAGAATTCCTTCAGCCGCTTCACGCGGGTGTGGCCCTCGTTGCCGGCAATGATCGCGGCGTTGATCGCGCCGATGGAAATACCGGCGACCCATTCCGGCTCGAAGCCGTAGCCGCACAGCGCCTGATAGGCGCCGGCCTGATAGGAGCCGAGCGCGCCGCCGCCCTGCAGGACCAGGACGCGTTGCGCATTGGCGGGGACGCTGGCGTATTCCGGGCTATGATCGGTCATGCAGGATTAATAGCAAAGGATAGGCCACCGTGGCGACAGTCCGCCGCGGCGTCAATGCATCCCGGGATCAAGTCTGGCTTATCGGGGCTCGGTCGAGGCCAGGATCATGGTCCAGAACACCTTGTATTTGGTGCCCGGAGCATAGCTCGCCGCAATGCCCAATTTTGTGACACCGTTCTTGAGCATGTTGGCGCGGTGCGGAGGCGAGTCGCGCCAGCCGGAAAAAGCTTCTGCCAGCGTATGATAGCCGGCTGAGACGTTCTCGACGGCAACCGTGGCCGGATAGCCGCCGGTGGCAAGGCGCTTGGCCAGCGGCGCGCGGACGTCGTGGTCCATCTTGTTGGCGGCCGCCATGGCCTGGGACTGGGATTCGGCAAGCAGCATCAGGTCGGGGTCGATCACGACCGTGCCGAGCATGTTGTTCTGGCGGTATTGCGAGATCATCACCGCGGCCGCCTGCGCATCGAGCTTGGCGCCCGGGACCGCCATGTCGGTATACATCGACGGCTGCTGGACCGGTGCTTCGTTGCCGGCGCAGCCGGCGAGCAGCAAAGTAATGAGAATTGCGGCCGCAGCGCGCATGTTTAGAGGTCCCCAAATGAGGGGCCGTTGTTGCATACCAACCGTGGCTGAAAGGTGAATTTTGAGGAAAATCGACGCAAGTCGTTCCGGGCGATGCGAAGAGGCGAGCCATGGTGCGCAATTGCGCGCCTAGAATCTCGAGATTCCGGGTTCGATGCTTCGCATCGCCCCGGAATGACGGGGCCTTATCCCGCAAATATCCGGTAGCGGCGGGGATTGAGGCCGATGGTGTCGCCGGCGCGGAGTTCCTTGTCGCGGGGGGCGTCGATCTCGATGGTTTCGCCGCCTGACAGGGCGACCTCGGCCCGCTGCACCGGGCCGAAATTGCGGACGTGCTGAACCGCGCCCTCGAAGGCGCCGCTGCCGGGCGGGCCGACCAGCATGTCATGTCGCCGTACGAACAGCTTTGACGCGCCAGGCGCAAGACCATCGGCGGCCAGTTGCAGGGGACGGTCGCCAAGCCTGATGACGCCGCCGTCGACGTGGACCGGCAGCTCGATAGACTCGCCGATGAAGCCGTGCACGAAGGCGCTCGCCGGGGTCTCGTAGACATCGTCGGGTGAGCCGATCTGCTCGATCCGGCCCTTGTCCATCACCACGACGCGGTTGGCGACTTCGAGCGCCTCCTCCTGGTCGTGGGTGACGAAGATCGAGGTGACGTTGATCTCATGGTGCAGCGAGCGCAGCCATTTGCGCAGCTCTTTCCGCACCTTGGCGTCGAGTGCGCCGAAGGGCTCGTCGAGCAGCAGGATGCGCGGCTCGATCGCGAGCGCACGGGCGAGCGCGATGCGCTGGCGCTGGCCGCCGGAGAGCTGGCTCGGATAGCGGTCGGCGAGCCAGTCGAGCTGCACGAGATCGAGCAGCTCTTTTACGCGCGCACGGATCGTCGCTTCATCCTTGCGGACCGCGCGCGGCTGCACGCGCAGGCCGAAGGCGACGTTCTCGAACACGGTCATGTGGCGGAACAGCGCGTAGTGCTGGAACACGAAGCCGACGTGACGCTCACGTGCGTCTTGCGCCAGCGCATCCTCGCCGTTGAAGGAAACTTCGCCGGAGTCCGGCCAGTCGAGACCTGCGATGATCCGCAGCAACGTGGTCTTGCCGGAGCCGGAGGGACCGAGCAGCGCCAGCAATTCGCCGTTGTCGACCTTGAGGTCGACGCCGTCGAGAGCGGCAAAGCTGCCGAACTTCTTGACGAGATTTTTGACTTCAATGGTCACTTGCGTCTTCTCCTTCGTCGAGATGACGTTCGAGAACGGTTTTTGCGATCAGCGTGATTAGCGCCAGCATCGCCAACAGCGAGGCGATCGCGAAGGCGGCGACGAACTGGTATTCGTTGTAGAGGATCTCGACCAGCAGCGGCATGGTGTTGGTTTCGCCCCGGATGTGGCCGGAGACGACCGAGACCGCGCCGAACTCGCCCATCGCGCGGGCGTTACAGAGCAGGACACCGTAGAGCACGCCCCATTTGATGTTGGGTAGCGTGACCCGGAAGAAGGTCTGCAGGCCCGAGGCACCGAGCGAGATCGCAGCCTCCTCCTCCTGCGTGCCCTGCTCCTGCATCAAGGGGATCAGCGCGCGCGCCACGAACGGGAAGGTCACGAAGGTGGTCGCGAGCGCGATGCCCGGCACCGCGAACAGGATCTGGATGTCATGGTCCCGGAGCCAGCCGCCGAAATAGCCTTGCGCGCCGAATAGCAGCACGAACACGAGACCCGAGATCACCGGGCTCACCGAGAACGGTAGGTCGATCAGCGTGATCAGGAAGGTCTTGCCCTTGAACTCGAACTTGGCGATCGCCCAGGCTGCGACGAGGCCGAACACGAGATTGAGGCCGACCGATATCGCCGCGACGATCAACGTCAGCCTGATTGCCGCCAGCGCCTCCGGCTCGGCGAGCGCAGCGAGATAGGCGAGGATGCCCCGCGAAAACGCCTGCGCGAACACCACGACCAGGGGCAGCACGACGAAGACGGTGAGGAACAGCACCGCCAGCGTGATGATGGCGATGCGCACCGCACGCGGCTCGGTGCGGAGGTTATCGCGCGCGGCGGCCGCATGCGCGCGCGCTTTGGCATCGGAAGCCGAGAGCGACACGGTATCTGCGATCTGCATCGTCATGGCATCCCCCTCAGCGCGCCGGGATCCGGCTCCGCGCCCAGCGCTGGAGCCGGTTGACGGCGAAGATGATGACGAAGGAGACGACGAGCATGACCACCGCGATGGCGGTCGCATCGGCATAGCGGAATTCGGAGAGCCGGATCACGATCAGGAGCGGCGCGATCTCGGAGACGTTCGGCAGATTGCCGGCGATGAAGATCACCGAGCCGTATTCACCGACCGCGCGGGCGAAGGCCAGCGCGAGACCGGTGAGCAGCGCCGGCGCGAGCGAGGGCAGGATCACGCGAATGAAGGTCTGCGAGCGGCTGGCCCCCAAGCTGCCCGCGGCCTCCTCGATTTCGGGGTCGAGATCCTGGAGCACCGGCTGCACGGTGCGCACCACGAAGGGAATGCCGATGAAGATCATGGCGACGAAGATGCCGACCGGCGTGAACGCCACCTTGATGCCAAGCGCGGCGAGCGGCGCGCCCAGCCATCCCTTCTCGGCGAACAGCGCGGTCAGCGCGACACCGGCCACCGCCGTCGGCAGCGCGAACGGCACGTCGACGATGGCGTCAAAAATGCGCCGCCCGGGAAAGCGGTAGCGCACCAGCGCCCAGACGATGATGCTGCCCATCACCAGATTGACGCAGGCCGCCGCGAAGGCGAGCCCGAAGGAGACCCGGAGCGCGTTCAGGGTGCGGCGGCTGGAGAGGATGGCCCAGAATTGCTCGGGGCTCAGTTCAAGCGTGCGCAGGAAGAGGCCGGCGAGTGGAATCAGAATGATGACGGACAGCCAGGAAAGCGTCAGTCCCATGGTGAGACCGAAGCCCGGCAATGTCCGGCGTCGTGCTGCGAGTGCGCTCACCAGGCCCCCTGCTAAAGCCTCCTACGACGGCGCCCGATCAGTTCTTGTAAATCTGATCGAAAACGCCGCCGTCGGCAAAATGTTCCTTCTGCGCCTTGGTCCAGCCGCCGAAGATGTCGTCGATCGTGAACAGTTCGACCTTGGCGAAGGCGTTTTCGTACTTTTTGGCGATCTCGGCATCGCGCGGACGATAGAAGTTGCGCGCGGCGATCTCCTGCCCTTCCTTGGTGTACCAGTACTGAAGGTAGGCGTCGGCGGCGTTGCGGGTGCCCTTTTTGTCGGCAATCTTGTCGACGATCGCGACCGGCGGCTCGGCGAGGATCGACTGCGGCGGCGCCACGATCTCGAACTTGGTCGCGCCGAACTCCTTGAGCGCGAGGAAGGCCTCGTTCTCCCAGGCAAGCAGCACGTCGCCGACGCCGCGCTCGACGAAGGTCACGGTGGCGCCGCGCGCACCGGTATCCAGCACCGGAACCTGCTGGTAGAGTTTTCCGATGAAGTCCTTGGCTTTGTCGGCCGAGCCATACTTCTTCTGCGCAAAGCCCCAGGCGGCGAGATAATTCCAGCGTGCGCCACCCGACGTTTTAGGGTTCGGCGTGATCACGGCAACGCCGGGCTTGAGCAGATCGTCCCAGTCCTTGATGCCCTTGGGATTGCCCTTGCGCACCAGGAACACGATGGTCGAGGTGTAGGGTGATGAATTCTGCGGCAGCCGCTTCTGCCACTCGACTGCGGTGAGGCCCTTGCCGGCGATGGCATCGATGTCATAGGCGAGCGCCAGCGTCACCACATCGGCCTGCAGCCCGTCGATAACGCTACGCGCCTGCGAACCGCTGCCGCCATGCGACTGCTTGATCTCAACGCTCTTGCCGGTCTCCTTCTGATAGGCGGCCGCGAATGCCTTGTTGAACTCGCCATAGAGTTCGCGCGTCGGATCGTACGACACGTTCAAAAGATTGATGTCAGCGGCGAAAACCGAGCTTGCCCAAAGCAGTCCTGCCACGACCGGAACGACACGGCGCATCATGTCCATCTCCATTCACCTCGACGACATCGGCGTCATCGATGGCAGGCATAACTCGGGGCGAAACGCTCTGAAGTCAACGGAACCGGATTTTCTTGTTCGCAGCCAGGCAGCTTAGCTGTGCTACGAAATCTTCATCGTGTGAATGCCGCATTCTGTCTTCGCCCGGCCGCGCCAGCGACCCGCGCGCGCATCCTCGCCCTCGGCCGTTCTGCTGGTGCAAGGCATACACCCAACCGACAGGAAACCGGAGGCAGTCAGGGGATGACGCGGCAATTTGGCGCGGACGAAAATCGCCTCGAGTTCCTCGCGCGAGACATTGGCGAAGGGATTGAATTTCAACCGCAAGCCGTCGTCCTCGACGACCGGGATATCGGTACGCGCATTGCCCTGGAAACGCTTGCGGCCGTTGATCCAGGCGTCGAATGGTTTCAGCGCGCGCGCGAGCGGCTCGACCTTGCGGATGCGGCAGCAGGCGTCGGGATCGGAGAACCAGAGATCGCGCTCGGGATCCTCGCGCAACAGCGTCTCCTCGGCCGGCTTGATCGAGCGAACGTCCTTCAGGCCCAGCGTCGCGATGAGCGTGTCGCGATAGGCCAGCGTTTCCTCGAACAGCCAGCCGGTGTCGAGGAAGATCACGGGGATCGCAGGATCGACATCCGCCATCACCTTCAGCAACGTTGCCGATTCCGTGCCGAAGGATGACACGAGCGCAAGCTTCTCGCGCCCGACCGTCTTCAGCGCCGCGGCGATGACCTCCGCGGGCGAAGCATCGTGCAGGGCGCGATCGAGCTCCTCCGCCGAAGGCAGCGCAGAAACAGACGAAAACCGGGGCGCGATCGCGTTCACGTGCCGACACCTTCCGAATGACGGAGTTGCATGCGCCGGTGTAGCGCCGTAATGCGGCCATCGCCGGTCGGCTGGTAGAACACCGAATAGCGCTTCGCGGTCTGCATGAAGGCTTCCGCGTCGGCCTGCTTCTTCACCTCGAAGGAATCGAAGCCGGCACGCAGCATGAAGACGAACTGGTCGCGCAGCACCTGCCCCGTCGCGCGCAGCTCGCCGCGATAGTTGTAGCGCTCGCGCAGCAGCCGCGCCTGGCTATAGGCGCGCCCGTCACGGAAGCTCGGGAACACCAGTGCGACGGCGGCGATCTTGCCGAGATACGGCACGAGCTCGGCGATGTCGCGATTGTTCGGCCAGATCACGCCGACCTTGCCCGCACGCTTGAGCAAGCCGTCGGCTTCACCGAGGAAGCGCTCGGCCGGCACCAGGATGTCGCCGCCCTCGGGCAGCGGCGTGTCGACGGCCAGCTTGGCAAAACTGTCATCGGCGATCTTTCCGCCGTTAACGAGTGGCATAGACGCGCTCCTTGAAGGGTTCGACGCCGAGGCGTTTCACGGTGTCGACGAACAGTTCCTCCGGCCGCTCGCGCAGGGCAAGATAGGCTTCCACGATGTCCTCGATGACGTCGGCGACCTCGTCGAACTTGACGCCGGGTCCGATCAGATTGCCGAGCGCGGCGTTCTCGTCGGCACGGCCGCCGATGGTGATCTGGTAGACCTCCTCGCCGTTCTTCTCGACGCCGAGAATGCCGATATGGCCGACATGGTGATGCCCGCACGCATTGATGCAGCCGGAGATGTTGATGTGGAGCCGGCCGATCAGGTTGGCGAGCTCGTGATTGGCGAAGCGCCGCGTCAGCTCCTGCGCGATCGGGATCGAGCGCGCATTCGCCAGCGAGCAATAGTCAAGCCCGGGACAGGCGATGATGTCGGTGATCAGATTGACGTTCGGCGTCGCCAGGCCAAGCTTGTCGAGCGCCTTCCACAGCGCCGGCAAATCGCGCTTGGCGACATGCGGCAGCGCCAGGTTCTGCTCGTGGCCGACGCGTATCTCGCCGAAGGAATATTTGTCGGCGAGATCGGCCAGCGCATCCATCTGCTCGGCGGTGGCATCGCCTGGAGGCCCGCCGATCGGCTTCAGCGAGATCGTGACGATGGAGTAGCCGGGGTTCTTGTGCGCGGCGACCGAGTTCTTGCGCCAGGCCTCGAATTCAGGATCGGCCGCGGCCTGCCGCAGCTCGTCCGGCATGTGCGGCAGCTTCTCGTAAGCGGGATAGATGAAGCGCGAGCGGATGTCCTCGATCACCTCGTCGTCGATCTGGAGCGAGGAATAGCGGATGTGCTGCCACTCCTCCTCGACCTCGCGCGAGAACTTCTCTATGCCGAGCTCGTGCACCAGGATCTTGATGCGCGCCTTGTAGATGTTGTCGCGGCGTCCGTATTGGTTGTAGACGCGCAGAATGGCCTCGATATAGCTGAGCAGATCGCGGCCATGGACGAAGTGCTTGATGGTCTTGCCGATGAACGGCGTGCGGCCGAGGCCGCCCCCGACCAGAACCTCGAAGCCGGTCTCGCCCTTCTCGTTTCTGACGAGGCGCAGGCCGATGTCGTGAACCTTGATCGCCGCGCGGTCATGGTCCGACGCGGTGATCGCGATCTTGAACTTGCGCGGCAGGAACGAGAATTCCGGGTGCAGCGTGGTGTGCTGGCGGATCAGCTCCGACCAGATGCGGGGATCCTCGATCTCGCCCGGCGCGACGCCGGCCCACTGGTCCGAGGTGACGTTGCGCATGTTGTTGCCGGAGGTCTGCATCGCGTGGATGCCGACCTCGGCGAGATCGGCGAGCGCATCCGGCAGGTCCGACAGCTTGATCCAGTTGAACTGGACGTTCTGGCGCGTGGTGAAATGGCCGTAGCCGCGGTCGTATTTGCGCGCGACATGGGCAAGCGCCCGCAACTGGTTCGACGCCAGCGTTCCGTAGGGAATCGCGACGCGGAACATGTAGGCGTGCAGCTGCAGATAGACGCCGTTCTGCAGGCGCAGCATCTTGAATTCGTCCTCGGTGAGTTCGCCCGAGAGACGGCGCTGCACCTGGTCGCGGAATTCAGAGACGCGCTCGTTGACCAGCGTGCGGTCGATTTCGTCGTAAGCATACATGATTAAAGTGCCTTACAGCTCGACCTGCGATCAGACCGACAAGCCGATCGTCACGCCGTCGCGGCGGATCTGCTCGCGCAGATTACCCGGCAGGATCTTGCCTGAAGCGTCGACCTGCACCGGTGCGATATAGGGGCCGATCGCGCCGACGTCATCGGCAACGGCCTCGGCGAGCAACGCTTTCGCCTCATCCGAGTTTCGCACGATCGCGGCATCGGTCAGTTCCACGGACCAGGTTTTGGCGGCGGTGCGATAGACCACGACGCCGTCCCAGGTGCGGTTGGCGGTCACAACGGACGGGCCCGTGATTTTCAGTTTTTGTTGCAGAGGGGAGGTCATTCGGCTGCATCCAACAGGTCAGAGATGATTTGTTTGGGTGTTTGGCGGCGAAGCGAGCCGGCATGCCGGACCACGTCGCCGATGATGAGAATGGCGGGNCCACGGATCCGCCGCACCAGCTCGGGCAGGTCGCGCAGCGTGCCGATCGCGCCCTGCGCATCGGGCCGCGTGACACGGGAAAACACGCCGACCGGCGTCTCCGGCGAACGGCCTGCCGCGAACAGGCCGGCGCGCACCGCCGGTGCCGCGGTCATGCCCATGTAGACCACGACGGTCATCTTGGCGTCGGTCAGCGTCGACCAGTCCACGACTTCCGCATCGCGCGCCTTGTGCGCGGTGAGGAAGGTGATGCGGGTCGCCTCGTGACGATAGGTGAGCGGCACCTCGAAATCGGCGGCGCCGCCGAGGCCAGCGGTGATGCCGGGAATGATCGAGTAGGCGACGCCGGCAGCACGGAGCGCCTCGACCTCTTCGCCGCCGCGGCCGAACACGAAGGGATCGCCACCCTTGAGCCGCACCACGCGCTGACCTGATTGCGCGGCTTCGATCATGCGCTCGTTGATGGCGTCCTGGCCGATGCCGGGCTTGCCGACGCGGCGGCCGACCGGCACGCGCGTGGTGTCGCGGCGGATGCGGTCGAGAATTTCGGGCGAAACCAGTTCGTCATGGAAGACGATGTCGGCGTCCTGAAGTGCGCGCAGCGCCTTGATGGTGAGAAGATCGGGGTCGCCGGGACCGGCGCCGACCAGCGCGACCGAGCCTTCCGGCCTGTCGGCGCGCGCGAATGCGGAAGGATCGGAGATTGCCTTGAGTGAAGCGTCCGCCTCAGCCTTGCGGCCGGCGAGCACGGCAGCGCCGATCGGACCGTCGATCACGCGCTCCCAGAACCGGCGGCGCAGCGGAAACTCGGCAATGCGCTCGTTGACGGATTTGCGGAAGGTGCCGATGAATTCGGCGAGCTCGCCGATGCGCGCCGGCAGCAGCGCCTCGATCTTCTCGCGCACGCGCCGTGCGACCACCGGCGAGGTGCCGCCGGTGCCGACCGCGACCACGACATCGCCGCGATCGACGATGGCCGGGAAGATGAAGCTGGAGTGCTCGAGATCGTCCATGACGTTGACGGGAAGGCCGAGCGCCTTCGCCCGCACCGACATCGCCACGCCGATGTCGCCCGCGCCGGCGCAGACGATGGCGATGACGCCGGAGAGATCAGCGGTCAGCGGATCGCCGGCCGCGATCTCGATGCGCGCGGTGCCCTCGGAGCCGAGGCCAAAATCCTGATTGCCGTCGATGGCATGCACGCGGAGGCGCGCACCGGCCGCGACGAGCACGCGCAGCTTGGCGCGCAAAAGCTCACCCGCGCCGATGAGGACCACCGGGCCGGCCTTGAGATCGAGAAACACCGGCAAGAACCGCATGCGATACTCGCTTCCCCCACATCCGGGGTTGACTGGAATTATTTTCTATATATGTGTCGTTTCGAGCGCGCAAAGAGAAAATTTTTTCTTCTCTTCTGCACCGCAACTATAGAATTTTCGCCTCCAAACGCAAAGTGGCAGAGATGCATCTTCTCAAGGACGATTCCGCTGTTGTCGGAGTGAGCAGCCCGGCCCCCGTCGGACGCTCAGGCTCGCAAGAATTTTCTGCTGATGTTGCGCCCAGCATGGACCATCTTGACCAACTCGAGGCGCAGAGCATCTACATCTTCCGCGAGGCCTTCGCCCGCCTGAAGAAGATCGCCCTCTTGTGGTCGCTCGGCAAGGACTCCAACGTCATGATCTGGCTGGCGCGCAAAGCGTTCTTCGGCCGCATGCCGTTCCCGGCCCTCCATGTCGACACCGGCAAGAAGTTTCCGGAGATGTATCGCTTCCGCGATCATTACGGGAAGGAGTGGGATCTCGACCTGCGTGTCGAGCCCTGCCCGCCCATCGATGCCGTCGACCCGACGCTGCCGCCAGCCGCCCGCTCCGCCGCGCGCAAGACCGAAGGGCTCAAGATGGCACTCGCCAAATACGGTTTTGACGGCCTGATCGCCGGCATCCGCCGCGACGAGGAGGCAACCCGTGCCAAGGAGCGCGTGTTCTCGCCGCGCGGCCTCGAAGGCAATTGGGACGTGCGCGACCAGCCGCCGGAATTCTGGGATCATTTCAACGCCTCGCCTCCGCAAGGCGCGCATCTGCGCATCCACCCGATCCTGCATTGGACCGAGGCGGACATCTGGGCTTACACCAAGCGCGAGAACATCCCGATCATTCCGCTCTATCTCTCGCAGAACGGCAAGCGCTATCGCTCCCTGGGCGATCAGGACATCACCAACCCCGTGAACTCGACGGCCTCGACCATCGACGAGATCCTGATCGAGCTCGAACAGACCAAGGTGCCGGAGCGCGCCGGCCGCGCGCTCGACCACGAGACCGAGGACGCCTTCGAGCGCCTTCGGGTCGCCGGCTATCTCTGATCAAGGACGCTTTGCGGCTATGAACATGATCGTCACTCCCGCTTCGCCGGCCACTCCGAACGGCACCACGCGTCCGCAAGTGCGCATCGTCATCGTCGGCCACGTCGACCACGGCAAGTCGACGCTGGTCGGCCGTCTCCTGCACGAGACCGGCAGCCTGCCCGACGGCAAGCTCGAAATGCTGAAAGCCGTCAGCGCGCGGCGCGGCATGCCGTTCGAATGGTCGTTCCTGCTCGACGCGCTGCAGACCGAACGCGACCAGGGCATCACCATCGACACCACGCAGATCCGCTTCCGCACCAATTCGCGCGACATCGTGCTGATCGACGCGCCCGGCCACGCCGAATTTTTGCGCAACATGATCACCGGCGCCTCGCAGGCCGACGGCGCGGTGCTGATCATCGACGCCCTCGAAGGCGTGCGCGACCAGACCAGGCGGCACGGCTATCTCTTGCATCTGCTCGGCGTGAAGCAGGTCGCCGTCGTCGTCAACAAGATGGACCGCGTTGATTTCTCGGCCGATCGCTTCAAGGCGATCAGCGACGAGATCTCGGCGCATCTCAACGGCCTCGGCGTGAAGCCCACGGCCGTGATCCCGATCTCCGCGCGCGATGGCGACGGCGTTGCCGAGCGCACCGACCGCATCAGCTGGTACAAGGGCCCGACCGTGGTCGAGGCGCTCGACAGGCTCGAGCCGGCGCGGCCGCTCGAGGCGCTGGCGCTGCGGCTGCCGGTGCAGGCGATCTACAAGTTC
>NZ_LWIG01000007.1:695543-696117 GCF_002068095.1 Bradyrhizobium sacchari
GGGCCGCATCGAATCCGGCAGCCTGGTTGCCGGCGACGAGATCGTGATCATGCCGGCCGGCAAGATCGCCAAGATCAAGACGGTGGAGAGCTGGCCGGTGACGCCGGTCGGGGGACGGCAAGGCGCCGGCCGCTCGGTCGGCATCACGCTCGACCGCGAATTGTTCATCGAGCGCGGCGATATCGTCGCTCATGCCGGCACCGCCCCGCGCGAGACGCGCCGGCTGCGCGCGCGCATCTTCTGGCTGCACGACAAGCCGCTCGCCAAGGGCGACCAGCTGCTGGTGCGCTGCGGGCCGAAGGAAAGCCGCGCCACCGTCGTCGCCATCGAGAAGGCGGTCGATCCCGGCGAGCTCTCCAGCAGCGAGAACAAGGCGATCGGCCGCAACCATGTCGGCGAGATCGACATTTCCCTTTCGAATCCGATCGCCACCGATCCCTACACCGAGAATCCGCGGACCGGCCGTCTCGTGATCGAAGTGTCCGGACGCATCGCCGGCGGCGGTCTCGTGCTGTCGGTCGGTGCCGGCCAGCGCGCCGTGCCCGTCGATATCGTGCCGGTGGAATCCGCGCTA
>NZ_LWIG01000007.1:696223-773723 GCF_002068095.1 Bradyrhizobium sacchari
GCTGTTCACCAATGGCGGCTCGCCGATCCTGCTCGATGGCGACACGCTGCGTGCGGGCCTCAACAGCGATCTCGGCTTCTCCGTGGCCGATCGCAGCGAGAACATCCGCCGCCTCGCCGAGGTCGCGACGCATCTCGCCCGCAATGGCCATATCGCGATCGTCGCCGCCGTGTCGCCGGCCCGCGAGGACCGTACCGCCGCGCGCCGCATCGCTGACACCGCGTTCCGAGAGATCCATGTCGCGACGCCGGCCGGCGTCTGCGAGGAGCGCGATCCCAAGGGCCACTACAAGAAGGCCCGCGCCGGCGCGCTGGCCTCGTTCACCGGCATCGGCAACGACTACGAGGCGCCGCTGGCCGCCGAACTCGTCATCGACACGTCGAAGCGGACGGTGGCCGAAGCGGCGGACGAGATCGAGCAGATGCTGAAGTCGACCGGCGTGCTGTTCGACGAAGTCGTGGACCTCGCCGCGAATATTTGAGGCCGTCCTAATCCTCCGCTGTCGTCGCCCGGCTTGACCGGGCGATCCAGTATTCCAGAGGCAGCGCTGGGATATGGAGAAGCCGCAGCGTACTGGATTCCCCGCTTTCGCGGGGAATGACAGTTATGCGTGGGGCTGCCTCCCTCTCCTTGACATTTTGACAAACCTTTAGGGGTCTTCTCACCGCCCCGATTTTGGGGCTAATAGGTCCCCGAAAGTCGCCCCTCGTGGGCGCATTTTGCTGCTGTCGGGTCAAAAGCAGCCAAAAACAGCCATTTCCAACAAGAAAGCCCATCATGAAACGCGTCGACGCCCATGGATTGAAGATTGCTCCCGTCCTGTTTGACTTCATCGCCAAGGAAGCGGCCCCCAAGACGGGGATCGCGCCGGATGCGTTCTGGGCCGGGGTTGCCGCCATCATCAAGGAGCTTGGGCCGAAGAACCGCGCGCTGCTGGCGGTGCGTGACACGCTGCAGGCCAAGATCGACGACTGGCACCGCGCGAGCAAGGGCAAGGCGTTCGACCTCGAGGCCTACACCGCCTTCCTGAAGGAGATCGGCTATCTCGTTCCGGAGCCGGCGACGCAGAAGGTCGAGACCGCCAATGTGGACGAGGAGATCGGCAAGATCTGCGGCCCGCAGCTCGTCGTTCCCCTCACCAATGCGCGCTACGCGCTGAACGCGGCGAATGCGCGCTGGGGCTCGCTCTATGATGCCTTCTACGGCACCGACGCGATCCCGCACGATCCGTCCGAGGGCGGCAAGGGTTACAACAAGGCACGCGGCGACAAGGTGATCGCCAAGGCCAAGGCGTTCCTCGACGCAGCCGCGCCGCTCGCGACCGGCAGCCACACGGACGTCACCGCCTATAGCGTCGTCGCAGGCCAGCTCGCGGCGAAGCTGAAGAGCGGCAATGCGACCGCGCTGAAGAACGCGGATCAGTTCGCAGGCTTCCAGGGTGATGCGGCCGCGCCGAGCGCGGTGCTGCTCGTCAACAACGGCCTGCATGTCGAGGTGAAGATCGACCGCAGCAGCACGATCGGCAAGGACGATCCGGCCGGCGTCGCCGACATGATCATGGAGGCGGCGGTCTCGACGATCCTTGACATGGAGGACTCGGTTGCCGCGGTCGACGCCGAGGACAAGGTGCTGGTCTACCGCAACACGCTCGGCCTGATGAATGGCACGCTGTCGGCCGATTTCGAGAAGGGCGGCAAGACGCTGACGCGCTCGCTCAACGCCGACCGCGTCTACAAGACGCCCGACGGCAAGGGCGAAGTGAAGCTGCATGGCCGCAGCCTGCTCTTGATGCGCAATTGCGGTCACCACATGTTCACCGACGCCGTGCTCGACGAGAAGGGCGAGGAAGTGCCGGAAGGCCTGCTCGATGCCGCCGTCTCCGGCCTGCTCGCCATCCACGACCTCAAGGGCAACTCCAAGGTCAAGAACAGCCGCACGGGATCGGCCTATATCGTCAAGCCGAAGATGCACGGCCCGGACGAAGTCTCGCTCACCTGCGAGGTCTTCGACCGCGTCGAGAAGATGCTGTCGCTGCCCGAGAACACGCTCAAGATCGGCATCATGGACGAGGAGCGCCGTACCACCGTCAACCTCAAGGCCTGCATCCAGCGCGCGTCCAAGCGCATCATGTTCATCAACACCGGCTTCCTCGACCGCACCGGCGATGAGATCCACACCTCGATGGAAGCGGGCCCCATGATCCGAAAGAACGAGATGAAGGCGCAGGCCTGGATCAAGGCGTATGAGGACTGGAACGTCGACATGGGTCTGACCTGTGGCCTGCCCGGCCATGCCCAGATCGGCAAGGGCATGTGGGCCGCGCCCGACAAGATGGCCGACATGCTGGCGCAGAAGCTTGGCCATCCGCAGGCCGGTGCCACCACCGCCTGGGTGCCCTCGCCGACGGCGGCGACGTTGCACGCCCTGCACTACCACCAGGTCAACGTGATCGCGCGCCAGCAGGAACTGACCAAGGGCGGGCCGCGCGCAAAGCTCGAAGACATCCTCACCATTCCGGTGTCGAAGTCGAACTGGGCGCCCGATGACGTCAAGCAGGAGATCGACAACAACTGCCAGGGCATCCTCGGCTATGTCGTGCGCTGGATCGACCAGGGCGTCGGCTGCTCCAAGGTGCCCGACATCCACGACGTCGGCCTGATGGAAGACCGCGCCACCTTGCGCATCTCCAGCCAGCACCTCGCCAACTGGCTGCACCAGGGCGTGATCACCGAGGCACAGGTGATGGAATCGCTGAAGCGGATGGCGGTCGTGGTCGACAAGCAGAACGCGGGTGATCCGATCTACAAGCCGATGGCACCTGCCTTCGACGGCGTCGCCTTCAAGGCCGCCTGCGACCTCATCTTCAAGGGCCGCGAGCAGCCGAACGGCTACACCGAATACATCCTCACCGCGCGCCGCCGCGAGGCCAAGGCGCTTGGTTGAGCTTCAGTCACAGGAACGTCAAAAAGCCCCGGCCTGCGCCGGGGCTTTTTTGTCGGGCGAAACGTCGCGGCGCTCCACGGAACGGCTGTGCGCGCCTCGCGTTGTCCGGCCATCAACCCATGGGAGATGGTCATGGACTGGAATCGGATCGAAGGAAACTGGAAGCAGTTCAAGGGGTCGGCCAAGGAGAAATGGGGCAAGCTCACTGACGACGACCTCCAACTGATCGAGGGCCGTCGCGAGCAGCTCGAAGGCCGGCTCCAGGAACGCTATGGCAAGGCCAAGGACCAGGTTCGTCAGGACGTCGACGACTGGCTGAAGTCACTGCACTAGCGCAGCATGAACGAAGCCCCGGCGCAGGCCGGGGCTTTTTGTTTGAAAGCAGTCGCACGCGTAGCCCGGATGGAGCGTAGCGCAATCCGGGACCCATATCGCTTGGGGCAAGACCCCGGGGTTTCGCTTCGCACCATCCGGTTACGCCGCCTACGCTACCTTCGCTAGAACACCGCGAGATATTTCAACAATGACACGATGCCAATGATGATGACGATCACGCGCGCGATCTGCTTGGCGCGGCCGTCCATCGGCAGCATGTTGATGAGGTAAAGTACGAGGATGACGACGAGAAAAGTGACGAGGACGCCAATCAGCATTGCAGGGACCCCCCTTCTGGCAAATTGCTAACAGTGTCCTAACGCCCGTCTCGCGCAGCGGTTCCATCCCGGCAACCCATTGCAACTTCTAGTAAATGCGTATTTCTACCGGCAGGCTGGCTGCCTAAAACTTTACCCTTTTCCTTTCACATGCAGACACCGTCCGGCCGTGAGGCGCCAACGGCATGCGATTGCCGATTCTAACCCGCCCCTCCTTTTTGATGTTGCCGGGGCGCCGTCACGAACTTTGATTTGGGAATTCGACTTGGGAATTGGGGGGACCTCGATGCTGAATCGTCTGACCGTATCCGCGCTACTCAAGGCGGTGATCGCGATCACGTCGGTCTGCGTGGTCGTTGCGCTCTCGCTCACCGCCTATGCGTCCTGGGACCGGCTGAGGACCGCCAGCCGCATCTCGCAGATCGCCGACGCGTCCGCGGACCTGTTCAAGGCGATGCACAATCTGCGCACCGACCGCTCGAGCACCAACCGGCTCCTCAACGCGACCGAACCGATGGATGCCGAGATCGAGAAATATCTGCGCGCGATCCGGGACGCCGAGATGCCAGCCATGGCACACGCGCTGGAGCTGCTGCCGACGATGGAGTTTCCGCAATCCGGCACGCTGGTGCCGGAGCTCGCGCGCCTCTATAAGTCGGCGAGCGAGCAGCAGAAGCAGTTCTGGGAGGAGGTCGTCAAGCCCAAGGACCAGCGCCGCTCCGGCCTTCCGAAGGAATACATGGAGACGACGCAGGGCCTGCTCGACACGCTCGACAAGCTCTCGAACACCTTGGCCGCGACCGTCAATCACCAGGACGCTGCGATCGACCAGCTGCTGTCGATCAAGCAGAACGCCTGGCTGCTCCGCAACACCGCGGGCGAGGCGTCGCTGATCATCTCCCTCGGGCTCAACAGCGGCCGCATCGCGCCGGAGGCTCGCCTCGCCTACACCCAATTCGTCGGCGGGACGGCCGCGACGTGGAAGGCGCTGGAATTATCGACCTCGGGCATGGAGCTGCCGCCGGCACTGTCATCCGCCATGGCCGCGGCCAAGACCGCCTATTTCGATCCGCAATATCTGGCCCTTCGCGATCGCCTGGCGAATACGCTTGCAAATGGCGAAAAGGCCGAGATGACGGCCAACCAGTGGACGCCGGTCACCGTGGGCCGCCTGTCCAGCGCGGTTGCCGTCGCCGAGACGGCGCTGGACGCCGCCAAGAGCCATACCCTGGAACAGCGCAGTGCTGCGCTGCGCGCGCTGATCGTGCAGCTCGTGCTGCTCGCGCTCGCCGTCGCGCTTGCCGTCGGCGCGATCATGCTGGTCAGCCGCCGCGTCATCCGTCCCCTCAACACCATCCGCGACGCCATGCTGAAGGTCGCCGGCGGCGACCTTTCGGTCGACAGCGGCTATCTCGAGCGCCAGGACGAGATCGGCGCGCTCGCCGGCGCGCTGGAAGCCTTCAAGCAGCAGGCCACCGACAAGCTCAAGATCGAGGCGCAGGAGCGTGAGCGCAATGTGGGTGCTTCCGCACGCCAGCGCGCGATCGAGGCCTATGTCGGCGAGTTCGAGGGCGTGGTCCGCAAGACGCTCGACGAACTCAGCCGAGCCTCCGGCGAGATGCGCAAGACCTCGGGCGATCTGTCCGCCGTGTCGCGCCAGACCAACGACCGCGTGCAGGTCGCCGGCAAGGCCTCCAACGATGCCTCGATGAGCGTCGACAGCGTCGCCGCAGCCGCCGAGGAGCTCTCGGCCTCGATCAACGACATCAGCCAGCAGGCCGCCCATGCCGCTGGCATCGCCGGACGCGCCGTCACCCAGGCACGCGAGACCGACGGCACCGTTCAGGGGCTTGCAAAATCCGCCGGGCGCATCGGCGAAGTCGTCGGCCTCATCAACACCATCGCGGCGCAGACCAATCTGCTCGCGCTCAACGCCACGATCGAGGCGGCGCGAGCCGGCGAGGCCGGCCGCGGCTTTGCCGTGGTCGCATCCGAGGTGAAGTCGCTGGCGAGCCAGACCGCGAAAGCGACTGAAGAGATCTCCGAGCAGATCGCCGATATCCAGAAGGTCGCGGGAGACGCCATCACCGCGATCCAGACCATCGGCGGCATCATCGGCGAGGTGAACGAGGTCGCCACCGCGATCGCGGCCGCCGTGCAGGAGCAGGGCGCGGCGACGCAGGAAATCACGCGCAGCACGCAATTTGCAGCGCAGGGCACCAAGAACGTCTCGGACAACATCACCGGCGTCAAAGCCGACGCGGATGCCGCGGCCGAGGCCGCGGACAATGTCAAGCACGCCTCCGAGATGCTGGAGAGCCAGAGCCGCCAGCTCGGCCATGAGGTCAGCGACTTTCTCGGCAAGATCCGCGCGGCGTAGGGCTTGGCTCCGGTGTCGTCCCGGCGAAAGGACCCATAGCCACCTGCTAGCGTAATGGGCAGGCTGGTGGCTAGCGCCTGCCGCCACGCCGACATTTGGGGTAATGGGTCCGGCTTTCGCCCGGACGATGATGGGCGCGCCCGCAATTTTACGGCAGAGGCACTGTCTAAGTTTTTACCCTTTTCGGGCCAAATGCCCCAAGCGCCTGCCGAGGCGGGCGTTGCTCTGTCATGTGCAACCCTTTGGTCTTTCGAAGTCCGTCGGGAGACTGCCGTTCGGGGCCACGAACTTCGCAATGCCTACCGGGGTGCCCGATGCTCAACCGCCTGACCGTATCCACGCTGCTGAAAGCGGTGATCCTCTCGACCACTCTCGTCGTCGTGATCGGCTGCTCGATCAGCGCATGGAGTTCATGGACCCGGCTTCAGCAGGCCAACCGGATCGTTGCGGTATCCGGCGCGTCGGCCGAGGTGTTCAAGGCGATGGCCAACATCCGGGCCGACCGCTCGACCAGCAGCCGCCAGCTCACCTCGGACGTCCAATTGGACCAGGATATCGAAAGATATATCCGCGGAATCCGCGACATTCTGATGCCGGCACTGGCGCGTGGCATCGAGATTCTTCCCTCCATCGACTTGCCGCAGGGCGAGGCGATGGTGTCCGACCTCAGTCGGCTGAACAAGCTGCTGCTTGAGAAGCAGGCAGAATTCTGGACCGAGGTCGCCAAGCCCAAGGCGTCGCGCCGCGCAGCACTCGCGAAGGAGTATACCGACGCCGAGGATGGGCTGATGGCGATCCTCGAAAAGCTCGCGCCGATGCTCGGCGCGAGCGTCAATCATCAGGACGCGATCATCGACCAGTTCATGATGATCAAGCAGATGGCCTGGCTGTTGCGCCTGAGTGCCGGCGAGTCCTCGCTGATCGTCGGCAACGCGCTCGGCACCGGCAAGATCACGCCCGAGCTTCAACTCGCCTATACGAAGTTCCTTGGCGGCACCGATACCGCCTGGAATGCGATTGAACTCGCCACGGTCGGCATGCAACTACCGCCCGCGCTCGTCGCGGCGATGGCGAACGCCAAGGCGGTTTATTTCGACCCGCAATACGCCACCACGCGCGACGGCATCATTGCCGCGGTCGCCAAGGGCGAAAAGCCGTCGATGACCGCGAACCAGTGGAGCCCCTACTCGGTCGGCCGCATGGCGAGCGCGATCAAGCTCGCCGACGCCGCGCTCGAGGCGGCCAAGGATCATTCCGCCACCCAGCGTGCGGCGGCGGTGCAATCGCTGATCGTCAACATTGCCCTGCTCGTTGTCGCGATCGTCCTGTCCGGTGCTGCCATGCTGGCGGTCAGCCGCCGCGTGATCACGCCGCTGCACAAGATCCGCGACGCGATGCTCAAGGTCGCCGGCGGCGACCTTGGCGTCGACAGCGGTTATCTGGACCGTCACGACGAGATCGGCTCGCTTGCGGGCGCGCTCGAGACATTCAAGCACCAGGCGATCGACAAGCTCAAGATCGAGGCGCAGGAGCGCGAACGCAACGCCGGCGCTGCCGCCCGGCAGCGCGCGATGGAAGCCTATGTCGGCGAGTTCGAGGGTGTGGTGCGCAAGTCGCTGGGCGAACTCAGCCAAGCCTCCGGCGAGATGCGCAAGACCTCGGGCGATCTGTCCGCAGTGTCGCGCCAGACCAATGAGCGCGTCGAGATCGCGGGCAAGGCCTCGAACGACGCCTCCATGAGCGTCGACAGCGTGGCCGCTGCCGCCGAAGAGCTGTCGGCCTCCATCAACGACATCAGCCAACAGGCCGCGCATGCCGCCGGCATCGCCGGCCGCGCCGTCACCCAGGCGCGCGAGACCGACAGCACCGTCCAGGGGCTGGCGCACTCCGCCGGGCGGATCGGCGAGGTCGTCGGCCTCATCAACACCATCGCGGCGCAGACCAATCTGCTCGCGCTCAATGCCACGATCGAGGCCGCTCGCGCCGGCGAGGCCGGCCGCGGCTTCGCCGTGGTCGCCTCCGAGGTGAAGTCGCTGGCGAGCCAGACCGCGAAGGCGACCGAAGAGATCTCCGAGCAGATCGCCGACATCCAGAAGGTCGCGGGCGATGCCATCAACGCGATCCAGGCGATCGGCGGCATCATCGGCGAGGTCAACGAGGTTGCCACCGCGATCGCCGCCGCCGTTCAGGAACAGGGCGCGGCGACCCAGGAGATCACCCGCAGCACGCAATTTGCAGCGCAGGGTACCAAGAACGTCTCGGACAACATTACCGGCGTGAAGGCCGACGCCGACACCGCAGCCGGCGCCGCGGACAACGTCAAGCAGGCCTCAGAAACGCTGGAGGCGCAAAGCCGCCAGCTCGGCCAGCAGGTCAGCGACTTCCTCGGCAAGATCCGCGCGGCCTAGAGAAGCGGATTCGCGGCGTAGGGACGCGGATTCGAGGTGAAGCTGTAGCCACACCTCCGGTGTCGTCCCCGCGCAGGCGGGGACCCCTAGCCACAGGGAGCGGACGAGACGCGGGCTGGCAACTCCGAGTCTTCGCCATGTCCGCGACGACAGCCTCTGTGGAGCTGCTCGCGCGGCAACTCAGCCAACGCCCACGCGCCCTACTCCTTCGCCACCACCGGGACCTGACGGAATCTCGCGCGGACCGATTCCGGCAGCGGGGAGAAGTTCATCGTGACGCCGCGGCGGTCGTTGGCGTTACGGCTCGCGACCACCAGGCCATCGCTGCCGGCGACGATATCGCCCTTGCGCAGGGTGGGGTCGTCCTCGACCTTGACCTGGGCAAGTCCGACCGGATCCTTGCCGTTGCAGGTGCAGCCCGCAACGATCTCGTTGCGGTAGCGGAATGCGTTCGGCAGGTCGGAGTATGATTTTCCGGTCTCGGTCGTGGCGTCGTCGATGTTGCTGCCATAGACCAGCGAGGTTTCGGACGCCGGGCAGAAGCTCTTGCAGGATTGCGCCTTGCTCCCGGTATCATTCCCTTGCGCCGGAAAATACCGGCCGTCGCAGCCGCGCACGCAATAGGCCGCGCCGCCGCCATAGGCGGCCCGCTGCCGCGGCGCGTCGTAGCGCGGCATGTCGTCATTCGGGAACGGCGTGCGGATCTGCGGAGGCCGCGCGCCGAATGCGCCGAACAGCGCCGAGAAGAAATCTTCCGCATGCGCGGGCGGCGCCAGCGCGAGCCCGAGACAGGTGACGGCGACCAGGGCTGCCGCGCTGCCAGCCAGCCTGGCGATCGAGCGTTTGCTCATGTGACCTCACTCAGCTCCTAGTTCACAGCCGACGTCGAGATGTTCAACGCCTGCCGGCCCGACGGCAGCGTCGTCGCCGCGGGGCGCTTGCGCCAAGAATCACCGCCCTTGTCGCCGCCTTTCGCCATCAGCGGGGCGTTCTTGGGCAGCACGACGACCTTGGCGCCGATATTGACGCGGTTGAACAGGTCGGTGACATCCTCATTGGTCATGCGGATGCAGCCGGAGGAGACGAACTTGCCGATGGTCGTGGGGTCGTTGGTGCCGTGGATGCGGTATTCGCTCGATCCCAGATACATCGCGCGCGCGCCGAGCGGATTGCCCGGGCCCCCGGCAACGAAGCGCGGAAGATAGGGCTGGCGCGCGATCATCTCAGCCGGCGGGTGCCAGTCCGGCCATTCGGCCTTGCGGCTGACGCTCTGCACACCCGACCAGGTAAAACCCTCGCGGCCGACGCCGACGCCGTAGCGGATCGCCCGGCCATTGCCGAGCACGTAATAGAGGTATGTATTGCCGGTATCGATCACGATCGTGCCGGCCGGCTCGCTGCGGTCGAAGCCGACGATCTGCCTACGCAGCCGGCCGGGCAGCTGCGCGTCCTCGTCGGTCGCCTGCGGCTCGTCGTTCGCATAGCCGCGCGAATAGGTTTGATCCTGCGGATAGGCTTGCGGCTGCATCGGGACATAGCCAAGCGTCTGCGCGCTCACAGCTCCGAAGGGCACGACAAGCAGTGCGGCGGCGAAGGCAAAAGCGGTGGTGGCGCGCGGCGCAAGGCGGCGGCGGGCTGGAGAGACCATTGTCATGTGCTGCCCCGTTGGATGGGCGCATCAGGGTGATGCGGCTTGCCAACAAACGCAGCGAGGCCGACTCAGGTTCCGCCGCTCGATGCGGCGGTGACGTCACAGTCAAGCGAGCGCAACTTCACGAAGCCGCGACGGAACCTCGGTGCGGCCTCGGACGTTGTGACGTCATCAGTGGGCGCGCGGAGGCTCTCCGTGCGGGAGAGGTATTGTGCGCGTCCTTCCCAGTGAACGTCTGATTCCCGGCAGCGGCGAAGGTGACCCGCTCCCCGGCAGCTCTGCCGAACTGCCGCCGGTGATCCGCCGCACCGAGTTCGTCGCCTTCGCGCTCGCCGGCCTGCTCCTGATCGCCGTGGTCGCGGTGCTCTACGTCGCCAAGGCGTTCTTCCTTCCTGTGGTCATGGCCTTCGTCACCGGCGCCATGCTGTCTCCGGCGGCGACCTTCCTGGAGAACCGCAAGGTACCGCGCGCTCTCGGCGCCGTCCTGATCGTGATCGCCGTGAGCGCCGTGGTCGCCTTCGTGGTCGCGCTGATCGCCTCGCCCGTGATGGAGTGGAGCTCGCGCCTGCCCGAACTCGGCGCGCAGTTGAAGGACAAGCTGCACGTGTTCGACCGGCCGCTGATGCTGTGGCGTCAGCTGCAAGCCATGGTCGGTGGCTCGGAGGGACTGCCGAGCTTCCAGCTACCGAAATTCGAATGGGTGCAGCCGACGCTGGAATTCCTCTCGCCCACCTTCACCGAATTCCTGCTGTTCTTCGTCACGCTGATCCTGTTCATCGCGAGCTGGCGCGACCTGCGGCGGGCCTTGATCATGACGTTCAGCGACCGCGATGCGCGGCTGCGCACGCTGCGCATCCTCAACGAGATCGAGGTCCATCTCGGCAACTACCTGCTGACGGTGACCGTCATCAATATCGGCGTGGGCATTGCCACCGGCTTCGTCTGCGCGGTGACGGGCATGCCCAACCCGGCGGGCCTCGGCGCGCTCGCAGCAACCCTCAACTTCATCCCGATCATCGGGCCGATCGCGATGTTCGCCATATTGGTCGTGGTAGGGCTTGTCGCGTTCCCGACCATCGGCGGCGGCCTGGCCGCCGCCATCGCCTTCGGCGGCATCACGTTTCTGGAGGGACATTTCGTCACGCCGACCATCATCGGCCGCCGCCTGGCACTGAATGCGCTGGCGGTGCTGCTGGCGCTAGCGTTCTGGACCTGGCTGTGGGGACCGATGGGTGCCTTCCTGTCGTCGCCGCTGCTCATCGTCGGGCTGATCTTGAAGGAACATCTGTTGCCGGAGGATACGCCGCAGCTGCCGCAGGAGTAACCGGTTTCCCCAATCGGAACTTACCCGAGGACGAAACGTTTTCCGGCTATCTCAGCCGCAAACAGTTCGGAGCCCCAGATGTCAACGAGCGATGCCGAAGCCGGGATGAGAGACTGGACCGACAAAGCCACTAAGGAACGCCTCGAGAAGGATGTAGCAGCCGTGAAAAGCGATATCGCCGCCCTCACCGACCAGATCACCGACGCGCTCAACACCTTTGCCAATTCCACCAGCAAGCAGGCCAGGCGCGGCTATCGCCAGGCGCGCGAGAACATGGATTCCGCGATCGACGACATGTCGGAGCGCGGCAGCGCCATGATGGACGCGGCGCAGGATGCCTATGGATCGATCGAGGAAACGCTGGAAGACGCAATCACGCAGCGGCCGCTGGCGACCGTCGGGCTGGCGCTCGGCATCGGCTTCCTGATCGGACTAGCCTGGCGCCGGTAAGGAGGCCCAGCGAAGGTTGAAGCGGCGCCGCGGCGCCGCCAATGTCGGCTTGTGATGATCAGGCTTGTGGGGATCTGAGGAGCAAGGCCATGTTCCAGCGCATCATCGACGGCATCAGTGCATCGACCGGAACGACGGTCCGGCTGACGTCGCTCGCCGCGGGTGCTGCATTCGCGCTGTTCATCACGACATGCTTCCTCTGCGCCGCAGCCTTCATCGCAGTCCTCGAGAAATACGGTCCGGTGCAAGCGTGCCTCGCCGGCGCAGGCGTTTTCTTTCTGCTGACGCTGACCGCCGCGGTGAGCTATTGGGCGTACAAGCGGCAATTGCGCAAGGAAGCCCAGATCGCGGCCGAGCGCGCCGCCAAGTCGGCAGCGTCGAGCATGCTCGCCGACCCCATGCTGCTCGCCA
This sequence comes from Bradyrhizobium sacchari, assembly GCF_002068095.1. GTDB lineage: Bacteria > Pseudomonadota > Alphaproteobacteria > Rhizobiales > Xanthobacteraceae > Bradyrhizobium > Bradyrhizobium sacchari. Next base: position 708,444 of record NZ_LWIG01000007.1, read on the forward strand.
CCGGGCTGCAGATCGTCCGTGCCATCGGGGTCAAGCGGCTGCTGCCGATCCTGGCGATCGGCGGCGTCGCGCTCGGCATCATGGCGAGCCGAGCTAGCATCCCCGACGAGACATCGGCAGAGCCAGCCGAGTAGAGACGAGTAATTCAGCAGCGGCTGCGGACGACACAGATCGCGGCCACCGCGAGCGGGGTCGCCAGCGCGATCCAGGACAGCGGCAGCCACACTCCGGTCTGGCCGAGCAATGCCGACAACAGGCCGAACAGGCTCAGGACGGCCAGCAGCACCGGCCAGCGCCAGATCAGGGCGAGCGAACGACGGCCGGTCACTCGGCACCTTCAGGTGAGGGCAGCGGCATGGCAGCGACAGTGCGCTCGGGTCTCGTCGCCGGTGACCGCGCGAGCCAGAGATAGAGCCCGCTGCCGAGCACCACGATCGTCACGAGATCCAGCACCACCCAGATGATCTTCAGCGGCATGCCGCCATAGTCACCGAAATGCAGGGGCCGCGACAGCTCCAGCGCGCGCAGATACCAGGGCATGGTGACCGCGGACACCAGCGCCCCGCTCCTCGCATCGACCAGCACCGGGCTGAACAGCCGCGAGGTCAATGGCTCCTTGCCCTTGGTCCAGACCACGTAGTGGAAGGGCGAACCGAACGGCGAGCCGGGATATACCACGCTCGTCGCCGTCATGTCGGGGAAGGCCGCCTTCACCGTATCATAGGCCGCCTGCGGTGATGACAGCTCCGAGGTGTGCGGCACCGGCTTGCCCTGCAGCGGGGCCAGCATCGCGCGCACGTCGGTCTGCTGCCACAGCGCGAACAGCGGCGTCGAGAGCTCGTTGATCACCCCGGTGGTGCCGACCACCAGCGCCCAGCCGACCGTGACGACGCCGAGCAAATTGTGCAGGTCCAGCCATTTCAGCCGCGGCGATCGCGCCGCGCGCACGGTGCCGAAATCCAGCTTGCGCATGAAGGGCCCGTAGATCGCGATGCCGGAGACGATCGCCGCGACGAACAACAGCGCCATCGCACCGAGGAACAATTCGCCCGCAAGCCCTGCGAACATGTCGCGGTGCAGGGACAGCATCAATTGCAGGAAGGTGAGGCCGTCCTCGCCGAACGGCTTCGTCTGTTTCAGCACGTCGCCCGTGTGGGCGTCGAACCGGATCGAGTGCAGCGACCTGCGGTTGGCCCTGAAGGCTTCCCAGGAGCTCGCCATGAACACCATGATCTTGGGCTCGTCATCGTCGACGAACACCGAGAGGATGGTTTCTCCGGGATACAGCTTCCTGGCCGCCTCGACCACCCGGTCGAGGTTGACATTGGGCGTGCCCTCCGCCACCTGCGCATAGGGCAAGGCGTCGTCGAGCAGACCGTCGATCTCGTCGCGCAACACCAGCGGCAGGCCGGTGATGCAGATCAGCAGCAGGAACAGCGTGCAGATCAGGCTCGACCATTTATGCACGAACAGCCAGCGCCGCAGCGCGGGCTTTCGCTCATAGCGACGTTCCCTGGAGATCGCCTGCGCGGTCATTGCGTCCCCCTACCAGCGGTAGCGCAGCGTCGCAATCACGTTGCGGCGCAGGCCGTAATAGCAGCCGGTGTCCTGACAGACCTCGACATACGTCTTGTCAAACAAGTTGGTCACATTGGCGCTGGCCAGGAAGCCCTTGAATTGCGGACCGAGGGCCGCGAGGTCGTAGTGCACGCCAAGATCGAACAGGGTGGTGGCAGGAACGTCGAACGTATTCAGTGAGTTGCCGGGCGCGGCGCCGAGATAACGCACCCCGCCTGACAGACCGAAGCCATCAAGCGCGCCGCCATGAAAGGTGTAATCCGCCCAAAGCGAGGCGGCGTGAAGCGGTATGCCGGGAACACGCTTACCGAGATTGGTTGTGTTCGACTCGGTATTGACGATCTCGGTATAGGTGTAGGCGCCAAGCATAGTCAGATTGCGGCTGATCTCGCTCTTGCCTTCGAGTTCGACGCCGCGCGAACGTACTTTGCCCGTCTGCACGTTCGAACGCACGCCTCCGATGATGTGAGTCGGATCGGGGTCGGGCGTCAACACATTCTGCTGTTCGAGGTTGAAAACCGCCAAGGTCAGAAGTGTCTTCGGATCGAGCTGGTATTTGACACCGACCTCCTCCTGCTGGCCTCGCGTCGGCTTGAATGCCTGGCCGAAGAAGTTGGTGCCTAGCCGTGGCTGGAAGGATTCGGTGTACTGGACATAGGGCGCGACGCCGTTGTCGAACTTGTAGAGCAGTGCCGCACGCTTGATCAGGGCACCGTCCGACTTGGGCGCGGTGATACCGGTCAGGAGATTGTCGGTATCGAGGTCGGCTTGGTCATAGCGCAAGCCGAGCAGTGCGACGAAACCGCCGAACTTGATCTGGTCCTGGCCATAGAACCCGACCTGTTCGAGCCTCTGGCGATTGTAGGTGGCCACCGGCGGATTCGGGAGCGGCAGGCCATACACGGGGTTGAACGCGTTGATCGCGGGAACGCCGGTCGTCGTATTGCGGGCAAGCGCGGTATCGACGGAGTTGCGATAGTCGATGCCCAGCAAGGCGGTGTGATCGAGCGGGCCGGCCTTGAACTTGAATTCGCCCTGATTGTCGAGGGCAAGCGAGCGTAGCGTCTCGTAGGTTGCGTAGACACCGCGCGGAAGGCTGAACGGGTTGGTCAATACGGTTGGCGAGACCACCTTGAAATCGGTGGAGTTGTCCATGTAGCGCAGGTTCTGCCGCACCGTGACCACGTTGTTGAAGTGGTGCTCGAACAGATAGCCGATCGAGCCCACCGTGCGGTCGGTCTTGTCGAAGCCCGGCTCGCCCGAATAGAAGCTGGTCGGAATCTTCGCGCCGCCGGCGACCGGGAAGACCGTGCCATTGGCGGGGAGCAGGTTGAAGAAACCGGCCTTGGGATCCCGCTGATAGGTGCCGAGAACCGTCAACGTGGTCTGGTTGTCCGGTCTCCATGTCAGTGACGGCGCGATCGAGACACGCTGATAACTGGTGTGATCCACCTGGCTGCCGACATCGAAGCCAGAGGCAGTGAAGCGGTAGAGAAATTCCTTGTTCTTGTCGATCGGCCCCGAGAGGTCGACGCCCGCCTGGGCGCGGCCATAGCTGCCGGTCGAGACGAACATCTCGTGATAGGGCTCGAGCGTCGGCCGCTTGGAGACGAGATCGACCAAGCCCCCCGGCGAAGCCTGGCCATACAGCACTGAAGCCGGGCCATGCAGGATCTCGACACGCTCGAGATTGAACGGCTCGACGATCGGGTAGGCAAAGATGCTCGCATTCATCAGCCGGAGGGAGTCGAGGTACTGGTCGGCAAGGAATCCTCGAATGAAGATCTGGTCGAAGCGCGCATCGGCTCCGTTCGCCTCGGCCCGCACGCCCGACGTATACCGTACCGCCTGTGAGACGCTCTGCGCGCCCTGGGCTTGGATCTGGTCCTGCGTCACGACGGAGATCGCAACCGGCGTCTCGATCAGCGGCGCATCAGTCTTGGTGCCGGTCGCGCTCCGCGTCGCGACCATGCCGTCGACATGGCCGAATGCGGATTCCTTGTGGCCGCCCCCGGCTCCCGCCCCGGCTGCAGCCGCTGCCGCGGCGCCGGCCGGTGCATTCGCGCGCGAGACGGCTCGCGCGCGGCCCGCTCGACTGCGCGAGGATGACGTATTGACGCGCTTCGGCGGCGCACTGCTCTGGACGATCACCGGGGCGAGCTCGGTGCCCGCGGCAGCGGCCGAACCCGCTGTCGATGATTGGGCTGCCGCCCCTCCCATACCAACGAACAACACAACTGAGCTGACGGCCCCGATAAGCCGCCAGCGCCGCACTTCCAAGACGCCCACTGCAACTTCCCCAACTTCCAACGACTGCGCAACGCAGCCGGAACAAGGAGTTAGCGCAGCGGTTCAGCGTTGCGGGCTGGAAGGCTTCCAGACTGGAGGTTTTCCATTTCCAGACTACAGAGGCACTGCAACCGGGAGCAGAGCCGTGCAGTATCGGCGGCGACCGATGCCTGCCGCAACCGCAGGCGGATTGTCGACTTTGCAAAAGTTGCGACTGAGATGGGTTCAACGCAGACCTGCAAACGCAGCGGCAGATCTTGCGCGATGCTGCGTCAATAGGGACAAACCGCCCCCACTCACGCAAACGCTACTCGGATAGGCAGGCGGTTGCCGTTAAAAACGTCACCCTGATTCTCAAAGCTATTTTACTCAATGAAACCGTCCGTCAAGGCGAACCTCGCCGCATTTCAGCACGACGCCAGACTCTATCTGACGCTCGGCATCGCCAATTGGTCGGTGTTCGTCGACCATATTCCGAACAACGTCGTCAACCTGCTGACGCTGCGGAACTTCGGTTTCAGCGGCGCCGCCGATCTGTTCGTGTTCGTGGTGGGCTATGGCGTTGCCATCATCCACGGCAGGATGGCACTGGAGCGCGGCTACGTGGTCGCTGCAACGCGCATCTTCCGTCGCGTCTGGCGGCTCTACGCCGCCTATATCGTGCTGTTCGTGATCTATATCGACACCATCGCCTATGTCGCCTCGCAATCGATGGCACCGGAGATCATCCACGAATACAACATCTCGGGAATTCTCGAGCACCCGCTGCGCATCCTGGTTCGCGGCCTCGTGCTCCAGGAAGAGCCGCTGAACCTCGACTTGCTGCAATTGATGATCCCGCTGATGGCGTTCTTTCCGCTCGTGCTGTGGGGCCTGATGCGATGGCCGAACCTGACGCTCGGCGCATCGATCGCGCTGTACGCCGCCGCACGGTGGTTCGACTGGAATTTCCGCGTCTATCCGGACCAGGAATGGACCTTCAATCCGCTGTGCTGGCAGATGCTGATGGTGCTGGGCGGCTGGTTCGCCGTCACAGGCGCGCCGGGGCGTGCGCTGCGCGGCATGTCCTGGCTGCGGATACTCGCCGGCGCCTATCTGGTCTTCGCGATGGCCGTCACCCTGATGCGCCACTCGCCGGCACTGTCCACCTACCTGCCCGATTTGCTGCTGAGCAGCATCGCGCCGACCGACAAGGAAAACCTCGCGCCCTATCGCGTGCTCCACTTCCTCGCCCTCGCGCTGATTGCGACCCATCTCGTTCCGGCCGATCATCCCGGCCTGACATGGAGACCGCTGCAGGCGGTGATCACATGCGGCGAGGAATGGCTCGCGGTGTTCTGCGTCGCCGTGTTCCTGTCCTTCGCCGGTCACCTCATCCTGATCACCGGGCCGAACCTGGTGCTGATGCAGGTCGCGGTGAGCATCACCGGCTTCGCCGCGATGACTGGACTCGCTTATTACATCACCTGGTCGAAGCGGCAGGATCTGCCGGCAGCCCTGCGGCAAGCGCGATGATGATTCATCCGGATCTCATCGCGCCTTGGGCGAAGAATCGTGCGATTCTGCTAGGCCGAAGGCGGCGGCTGCGCTATGCCGGGACTCTGCGTGAGGAGACCGGGCGTGGCGATGGCGAAAGGCGGCGGTGAAGAGGCTGACAGCGTCCCCCGGCGCGGACGGCCGCGATCGGTCGAGACCTCCAACGCCATCCTCGAAAGCGCCTATGTGCTGATGGCGGCCACGGGCCTTGCCGCCACCACCATCGATGCGATCGCACGCCACTCCAGCGTCTCCAAGATGACGATCTACAAATGGTGGCCGTCGCGGGAGGCGCTGCTGATCGACGCCTTCCTCCACCATGCCGCGCAGATGCTGCCGCTGCCGCCCGCGAGTGCCGGCACGCCCGCGGCACGCGCACGCCGTCATGCCTCGGCCTATGCCGAAGCGCTCCAGGGCGAATTCGGCAAGGTCCAGCTCGCCGTCATCTCCGAATGCATCTCCAAGACCGGCTCGGCGGAGCTGTTCTACGCACGCTACTTGCAATTCCGCCGCGACGCGCTGGTGGACATGATCGCGGCGGGCCAGAAGGACGGCAGCATTCTGGCCGGGGCGCTGCCTGAGGATCTCTACGACGCGATCTATGGCAGCCTGTTCTACCGCTACATCTTCGGCATCGCGCCGATCACGCCCAGCTATGCGCGCAATCTGGTCGATCTGGTGTTGCGGCCGAAGGATTAGAAGCGCAACCCCTAAAGCATGATCCGCGAAAGTGCGAAGCGTTTTTCCGGAAAGATCATGTTTAAACAAAAACCCGAAGCGCGATGACGCTTCATCCAAATCTCATCGCGCTTTAGCGTACCGGCCTGACCGGGGCCGATATCTTGTCCGTGCGGTCGCGCTCGGTCATGTCCACCACCGTCTCCATCGGCGCGGTCAATTCATAGACGTAGGAGACGTCGGTGAAGAAACGCTTGGCGGTCCCCCCCAGCGCCTCGGGCGCGACGCGGTCGAGCAGGATCAGGCCAAAATCGGAATCGGGCCGGCGCGTCGCTTCGCTGGTGTTGAACTCCTCCCAGCGGAAATGGAACACCTCTTCGGGTTCCTCACCCGTCACCGTCCAGTTGGCGGTAATGTGCGGATGCTTGCCGACCAGCGACAGGCCCTCGTCGGAATGCGAGGCGAGCTCGAAGAACAGCAGCGAGAGGCTCTGCGCGGCGCGCGCGCTCACCGCGATGTCGGGGCCGGTAACGGCGATGCGATCGGCATGCGGAATCGCGCGCGCCTCGAACAGGCCTTTCAGCTTGACGCCCTGCCACTGGCTCTCGCTGAGCAGCGAGACCACGTTGGACATGGCGTGGATGCGGCCGATCAGGAGCTCGCGCGCGACGTCGATGTCCGAGCCGTGGCGCAACGTGCGCGTCACGATCGACTGGATCACCGCCAGGATGTTTTTCACGCGGTGGTTCAGCTCGTCGATCACGGCGGTCAGGCGGCGCTCGAAGCCGATCCGCACCTGGATTTCCCGGCTGAGCCGCAGATTGTTGTAGGCGACATAGCCGAACAGGCCGCACACCATCGCGGTGATGGCAAAACCGATCGCAGCCACGATGATCGCGGTCTGCTCGGCGCGGCGCGCCGAATTGGTCTTGGCGTAATAGCTGAGCTGCCAGTCGCGGCCGCCGAAACTCACCGTACGTGTCGCCGACGGCGCCGGGCCGTCCGCACCTATGCGCGTGGAGACCACCCCCTGATCGTTGGCGATGAGTTCGCCGCCTTCCTTACGCGGATCCTTCAGCGCAACCGAGAACAACGACATGTCGTCGTTGGTCAGCATCAGCGAGGCGAGCTCATAGGAAAACGTGACGAACCCGGCCGGCTCAGTTGCCCCCTCGGGAATCACGGGAGCAGCCACGATGATGCCGATCGGGCCGTTCCCGCGCAGCAGCGGCAGCGGGTCGGATGCGACCGATCGCTTCTCGATCCGGGCCCGGGCGAGCATCGCGCTGCGCACCGGATCCTGGTCATAGCTGCGGCCGGGCAGCGTCTTGGTCTCGTCGCTGCGCGGCTCGAGATCCATCAGCACGTCGATCGGATGAGTGAGGCTCGCGGGGGCGATGGGCTTGTCGCTGTAATCGCGGATCTGCGGCTTCGGGAAGCCGGCCGCCGCAATCGCTGCTTGCGCTGCAGCGAGCTCATTCGGCTGAAGCCGGGCCACCCAGCCGGCCACCACGAAATCGGTCTTGAACGCATAGATCGCCGAGCGCAGCGGCTCCAGCATGTTGGGCTTGAGCACCGACGGCGCGCGGAACAGGCCTGAGGCGACACGCGCAAGCAGCTCGCGCTCGGTGAGCCGGTCCTGAACCAGGCTCGCATGGACGTCGATCGCGCGCGCGAGCGCGATCCGGTCCAGGGCCAGCTCCTGGTCGTGGACGCGATAGGCCGCAAGCCCGGAAAGCAAGGCTCCGAGCAGTGCGATGAAGCCGATGATGAAACCCAGCCGGACCACGCGACTACTCAGACGGAAGCGGGAGATCGGCAATAAACACGGAGCATATGAACGCCGCTCGAACGGCCATGTGCCGAAACAGGGTGAACCCCAACGGCGCAGATAATGGAGGAGGAGGCATCAGTACGCAACTTGGGTCGCCTGGAAAGCTTAATCCGCCCGGCCGAGGGTCCGGCCGGGGACCGAATTGCCCCGGGCACCGGAGGTATTCAATCGCCGTGCCCGAAATTTGTTCCGCAAGGCGCGGCTCTGCCCCAGGCGTTAACGGTGAAAACGCCTGCGCCAAGTCGTCGCGTCGGTCAGCCGGCCCGTTTCAGCCCGCCTTTGGCCTCGATGAAGCCGATGATGCGGTCGAGCCCCTCGCTCTTCTTCATGTTGGTCATGACGAAGGGGCGCTCACCGCGCATGCGCCGGGCGTCGGTCTCCATCTTCTCGAGGGAGGCGCCGACATGGGGCGCAAGGTCGATCTTGTTGATCACCAGCAGGTCGGACCGGGTGATGCCGGGGCCGCCCTTGGACGGGATCTTGTCGCCGGCGGCGACGTCGATCACGTAGATGGTGAGGTCGGCCAGCTCCGGGGAAAAAGTGGCAGCGAGGTTATCGCCGCCGGACTCGATCAGCACGAGGTCGAGGCCAGGGAATTTCGCGCGCATATCCGCGACCGCCGCGAGGTTCATCGAGGCGTCCTCGCGGATCGCCGTGTGCGGACAGCCGCCGGTCTCGACGCCTGCGATGCGATCCGGCGTCAGCGAGCCCGAACGCACCAGGAATTCCGCATCCCATTTGGTGTAGATGTCATTGGTGATCGCGGCGATGTCATAGCGCTCGCGCATGGTCTTGCAGAGCAGGTCCATCAGCGCGGTCTTGCCTGACCCGACCGGGCCGCCGACGCCGACACGCAAGGGGCCGTGAGAAGTCGACATGCTCTCTCCTTAACGTCGGCCCGGCGAAGGCCGGGATCCATAGCCAGCGAATTCGGTTGTCGCCACAACCTGTGACTCCCGCCGTCCATAATCACATGCATTTGTGGTTATGGGTCGCGGCCTTCGCCGGGACGACACTGAGAGCCTAGCCCTCATGACCTGAACAGCCGCGTGTATTGCGTCTCGTGCCGCAGGCTGGCGAGATCGGCGCGGAACGAGGCGCTGCCGAGATCGTCCAATGTCGCGTTCAGCGCGCGATTGGCCGTTGCGGCCACCGCCGCTTCCAGCCGCACCAGCACGCGCTGGCTGTCGGTCTGGCCGAGGGGAATGAGGCGGCTGGCCGCCGAGATCCAGTTCGAGACCAGCGCATGCAGGAAGGCATGCAGCGTCGGCGCCAGCGGCACGCCGTGCATAGCTGCGACCACACCGACGGCGACGGGATAGACCAGTGGCCCACTGCATGCCGCAACCATGGCATCCAGGCCATCCGCATCCCACGCCGCGCGGGAGATGTCGATGAAGGCGCGGCCCTGCGAGGTCGTCTCCAGCTGACGCTCGCGCGACGGCACGAAGGCGCTTGCGAGTTCCGCGATGTCGCGCAAGGAGGTCTCCTCGCCCGCCTCCGTGGCGCGATAGGCATGGACCAGGAACACCGCATCGCAGAAGCCCGAGCCGTCGCCGAGCATCGCATCAAGCCAGTCGGTGAGCGTCGCGATGTCCGTGATGTCGCCCGCCTCGACCGCCCATTCGATGCCGCTGGAATAGGAAAAGCCGCCGACGGGAAACCCCGGCGATAGCCAGGTCATCAGCCGGTACAGCGCTGCCGCCTCGCGTTCGGCGAGGCCGCCGGTGCCAACAGGCTCATTTGTGGTCATGAGCATGCTTATGGCCGTGGTGGTGGTCGGGATGGTCGCAATGCTCGTCGTGGTGATGGTGGTGATCGTGCCCATGGTCATGCGCATGACCATGATGATGGTGGTCATGGCCGTGATGATCATGACCGCGGTGGTCATGGTGGTCATGGCCGTGATCGTGGTGGTGATGGCCGTGATCGTGGTGCGCATGGTCGTCGTGACCATGCGCGTGGCCGGCGTCGGCATAGGCGCCGCCTTCGGGATCGAACGGCGCTTCGATCTCGATCACACGCGCACCGAGGCCCTTGACCATGGCCTCGATGACATGGTCGCGGCGGATGCGCAGGCTCTTGACCATGATCTGCGTCGGCAGATGGCGGTTGCCGAGATGCCAGCCGACGCGGATGAGATGATGCGGATCGCGGCCGCGAATTTCGAGCAACGGCTCGGGTGCCGCGACCACCTCGACCAGCCGTCCGTCCTCCAGCACCAGCGCATCGCCGCCGCGAAGTGCGACGGCGTTCTCCAGGTCGAGCAGGAATTCGAGACCGCGCGTCCCCGTCATTGCCATGCGGCGACGGTGCCGATCGTCGAAATCGAGCACGACTGTGTCCGCCGGCGCTTCCGTGAAGCGGTGTTGTCCCCTGACCTGCGTCGCCCGGATCATGCGTCTCACCTCTCTACCGTGTCTCGACCTTCTCGGGCGTGATGTATTCGACCTTCGGCGGCGCCGCGAAGCATTTCACCGCGATCCGGCCGAACGTCTTCATGTGTTCAGCGGCACGATGCGGTCCCAGCGCCTCCATGTTCTCCCACTGCTCGACGAACACCATCTTGCTCGGATCGGTGACGCTCTCATGCATGTCGTAGGCGATGTTGCCGGGCTCTTTCCGCGTCTCCTTGATGCAGGCGATGGCACCTGCAATAAATTCGGCGCGCGTCTCGGGCTTGATAGTCAGGGTCGCAACAACGTAGATCACGAGAAATCCTCCCGGCTTTTCTTCTAAAGACTGGATACCGGGCGGGACATTAGACCAGGCGGGACCGAACGCAAAACCGGAAAAGACGTCCCCGGGCACTCGCCGGGAGCATGCGTTGAGGCGCTATTTCAGTACATGAAATATCGCTGCGCCATGGGCAGCACCTCCGCCGGCGCACAGGTCAGCAGCTCGCCGTCGGCGCGCACCTCGTAGGTCTCCGGATCGACCTCGATATTGGGCGTGGCGTCGTTGTGGATCATGCTCTTCTTGGAGATCCTGCCGCGGGTGTTCTGGACCGCATAGAGCTTCTTCTCGATGCCAAGCTTTCGCGCCAGGCCGCCGGTGACCGCGGCTTTCGAGGTGAAGACGACGGAGGACGCGGTCCTCGCCTTGCCGAAGGCGCCGAACATCGGCTGGTAGTGCACCGGCTGCGGCGTCGGAATCGAGGCATTGGGATCGCCCATGGGCGCCGCGACGATGGTGCCGCCCTTGATGATGCAGTCCGGCTTGACGCCGAAGAACGCCGGCGACCACAGCACGAGATCGGCGAGCTTGCCCTTCTCGACCGAGCCGATCAGCTTCGACACGCCATGCGCGATCGCGGGATTGATCGTGTACTTGGCGATGTAGCGCTTGACGCGGAAATTGTCGTTGTCCTTGCCCTTGTCCTGCGGCAGTGACCCGCGCTGCTTCTTCATCTTGTCGGCGGTTTGCCAGGTCCGGATAATAACCTCGCCGAGGCGTCCCATTGCCTGCGAATCCGAGGACATCATCGAGAGCGCGCCGAGATCGTGCAGGATGTCCTCGGCCGCGATCGTCTCCTTGCGGATGCGGCTTTCGGCGAACGCGAGGTCTTCGGCGATCGAGGGATCGAGGTGGTGGCACACCATCAGCATGTCCAGATGCTCGTCGATGGTGTTGCGCGTGAACGGACGCGTCGGGTTGGTCGAGGACGGCAGCACGTTCTTCAGGCCGGCGACCTTGATGATGTCTGGCGCGTGACCGCCACCGGCGCCTTCGGTGTGGAAGGCGTGGATGGTGCGGCCCTTGAACGCCTTGATGGTGTCCTCGACGAAGCCGGATTCGTTCAGCGTGTCGGAATGCAGCATGACCTGAATGTCGTAGTCGTCGGCCACCGACAAACAGTTATCGATCGCGGCCGGTGTCGTCCCCCAGTCCTCGTGCAGCTTCAGCGCGCAGGCGCCGGCCTTGATCATCTCGACCAGCGCCGCGGGCCGCGAGGCGTTGCCCTTGCCGGAAATGCCGAGATTGACAGGGAAGGCGTCGAACGACTGGATCATCCTCCCCATGTGCCAAGGTCCCGGCGTGCAGGTGGTGGCGAAGGTGCCGTGCGACGGGCCGGTGCCGCCGCCCAGCATCGAGGTGACGCCAGACATCAGCGCGTGTTCGATCTGCTGCGGGCAGATGAAATGGATGTGGCTGTCGAAGCCGCCTGCGGTGAGGATTTTTCCTTCACCCGCGATCACGTCGGTGCCGGGGCCGATGACGATGGTGACGCCGGGCTGGATGTCGGGATTGCCGGCCTTGCCGATCGCCGAAATCATGCCGTCCTTGATGGCGACGTCGGCCTTCACGATGCCCCAGTGATCGACGATCAGCGCATTGGTGACGACCGTGTCGGCCGCGCCCTGCTTGTTGGTGACCTGCGACTGCCCCATGCCGTCGCGGATCACCTTGCCGCCGCCAAACTTCACCTCCTCGCCATAGACGGTGAAATCCTTCTCGACCTCGATGATGAGGTCGGTGTCGGCGAGCCGCACCCTGTCGCCGGTGGTCGGGCCGAACATGTCGGCATAGACGGAACGCTTTATTTTGACGGACATCACAAGCCCCGTTTGCAATTGAACTGTTGACTGCTCACAGCAAGGCCCTCGCTGCTTTCACGGCATCGTCGAATTTCGTATCGAGCCACGCATTGCCGCCGCGGCAACCCGCAACGACCTGCGTGGCCCACGCGATGTAATCGGCGAGATCCTCGCGCTCCTCAGCGGTCGGATCGGTTTGAATGCGCGCGCCCGTGTTGCTGATCTTGTCGGCGATCTTGATCAGCTTGGCGCCGGGCGATTTGTGCGGAGCGTCCTCGATCTGCTTCCGCCGTCTCACCGCCTTCGGCAGGCTCATGTCGTCGGTGCATTCGACGACGAGGGACGCAACACGCTCTGAGAATGTCTGCGCGAGCTCCTCGCGCGTGGTGCCGGTGTCCTCGATCGTGTCGTGCAGCCAGCCGGCTGCGACCAGCTCGGCGTCGGCGCCGTCGGTCGCGGTCGCAAGCAGGCTCGCGACCTCCGCGAGGTGATTGATATAGGGCTCTTTGCCGCGCCCCTTGCGCGCCATACCGTTGTGGCGGTGCGCGGCGAGCTCGGCGGCTTCCGAGACGAGGCGGATTGGGGACAGCATTCTTATGCCTCCTCCAGATGGTTGAGTGCACTGCGAACATGCCACATCACTCCCGTCGGAGTGCGCAGCATACCCCCCTCCCCGATCCTCCCCCGCAAGGGGGGAGGGAGCCTGATCGGCGTGCTCACCTGACAGTGCATCATGGCCTCTCTGGTGCGTCAGGATCAGAGGTAAGGGACGCACTGGCGGAAGGGTTCCCTCCCCCCTTGCGGGGGAGGGTTAGGGAGAGGGGTGCCGCTTGCTCCGCTGCCTCGAGAATGGAAAGAACAACGCCCTCGAGATTTTTCATCACGTCATCATTGGTGAAACGCAACACGTGATAGCCACGGGATGCGAACCATTGGTCGCGCTGTTCATCGCGCCGGATACGATCTTCGAAGTCGTGGCTCTCGCCATGGAGTTCAACGATGAGCTTGCAGGAATGGGCGACGAAATCCGCGATGTAATGGCCCATGGGAGTCCGACGGCGAAAGGCAAGGCCCGCGAGCCGATCGGCCTTCAGGTGGCGCCACAGCAACGTTTCTGCACGAGTCATCTCGCGCCTCAGTCGTTTGGCGCGGGTTCTTTGGAACTGAGGGACCTCGTCGTGTGGCATACCCCTCTCCCCAACCCTCCCCCGCAAGGGGGGAGGGAGCCTGACCGGCGTGCTCACCTCACATCGAATCACAGCTTGCCCTGTACCTCGCCGCGGAAGCCGTAGATCGTCTTCTTGCCCGCCATCGCGACGAGCTGGACGTCGCGGGTCTGGCCCGGCTCGAAGCGGACGGCGGTGCCGGCGGCGATGTCGAGGCGCATGCCGCGGGACTTCTTGCGGTCGAATTTCAGCGCGGGGTTGGTCTCGAAGAAATGGTAGTGCGAGCCGACCTGGATCGGGCGGTCGCCGGTGTTGGCCACCGTCAGCGTCACGGTCTTGCGGCCGGCATTGAGCTCGATCTCGCCGTCCTGGATGAAGAGTTCGCCGGGGATCATGTTTCGCTTCCTCTGTCATTCCGGGTCGGCCCAAAGGGTCGAACCCGGAATCTCGATCAACAATCTCTGGATTCCGGGTTCGCCCTTTCGGGCGCTCCGGAATGACGAATTCAAAACTACCTGATCGGCTCGTGCACGGTGACGAGCTTGGTGCCGTCGGGAAAGGTCGCCTCGACCTGGATGTCGTGGATCATCTCGGGAATTCCCGGCATCACCTGGTCGCGGGTCAAGACCTGCGCGCCCGATTGCATCAGCTCGGCGACGGTGCGGCCGTCGCGCGCGCCCTCGAGGATGAAATCGGAGATGATCGCGATCGCCTCGGGATGGTTCAGCTTGACGCCGCGGTCCAGCCTGCGGCGCGCCACGATCGCCGCCATCGAGATCAGAAGCTTGTCCTTTTCGCGGGGAGACAGATTCATGCGAGATCTCTTCCGTTCAACACGTCAATTCAGCCAGTCATCAGTTCAGCCAGAGGCGCGGCAGAGCCGCACCCGTGCGCGCCAGCACGGCCATCATGTCGGCGCGCAAACGCGCCGCATCTTGGGCACAGAACCGCGCCATTGCAAAGCCATTCCATGCCGAGATTCCGACCTCACCGGAGAAAGACTCCGATGCCTCCCGGATGCGCTCGAGGAGGACTTCGTCACCCGGCACGATCAGGACCGTGCCGATCGCCGCGCCGCCCTTGGCCACGGCCGACCGCGCGAGCTTTGCGCCGATATTGCCATCGAGCCGGACGGTTTCTGCGAACACCAGTTTCCCGCCGCGGCGCATCCGCCAGCGATCGACGAACTCGCCCTGCTCCATCCGCTCGCCCATGGCTGTACGGCCGAACACCACGATCTCGCAGAGCAGGAGCGAGGCCGCCTCGTCGAGCTCGATGTCGAAGCGGCGCTGCACCCGCGCGCGGTCGAACAGGATGGTCTCCTGCGGAAGCCATGACAAATGCGCGTCCGCGCCGGCCTTCAGGGCGATGTTGAGCTGCGCCGCCGGGCCCGGCGCGCGATAGACCTTCTCCGCCGCCGCCGTAGTCAGCGTCAGCCGCGCGCGATCCGCCGCCGATATCTCGATGTCGAAGCGATCGCCGCCGGCAACGCCGCCGGCGGTGTTGACGAACACGCCGGACATGCCCTGATCTTCCGGCGAGGGAAAGCGGACACGGAGCGAACCGGATTCATGCAAGGCGCCACGCCGCGTCACGCCGTCGCGCGCATGCACGTCGAATCTGACGGCACCGCGAGCACGGTTGGCCTCGAAAATCGTGGACGTCGCTGACAGTTCGCTGCGCATCCGTCTCCCCAGCCGGTCGCGGCAGGATTTTCCGGCTTACAGCGCCATCTGGCGACTGATTTCGGCCGGATCGAGATTGGAGCGGTCGCAGGTGAATTTCACCGCGCCGCGATCCATCACCGCGAAACTGTCGCCGAGTTCGCAGGCAAAGTCGAGATATTGTTCGACCAGCACGATGGCGATGTTGCCGAGATTGCGCAGGTACGAGATCGCACGGCCGATGTCCTTGATGATCGAGGGCTGGATGCCCTCGGTCGGCTCGTCGAGCAGGAGCAGTTTTGGCCGCATCACAAGCGCGCGGCCGATCGCGAGCTGCTGCTGCTGGCCGCCGGAGAGGTCGCCGCCGCGCCGGCCGAGCATGGATTGCAGCACCGGAAACAGCGAGAACACGTCGTCCGGAATGTGCTTGTCCTCGCGCTTGAGCGGACCGAAGCCGGTCTTGAGGTTCTCCTCGACCGTCAGCAACGGGAAGATCTCGCGGCCCTGGGGCACGAAGCCGATGCCCTTGCGCGCCCGCTCATAGGGCTTGAGGCCGCTGATGTCGTTGCCGTCGAACACGATCGCGCCGGAGGAGATCGGATATTGCCCGACCATGGCGCGCAGCAGCGAGGTCTTGCCGACGCCGTTGCGCCCGAGCACGCAGGTCACCTTGCCGGGCTCGGCCGAGATCGAGACGCCGCGCAGCGCCTGCGCCGCGCCGTAGAACAGGTTGATGTCCTTGACCTCAAGCATCGCTCAGCGTCCCAGATAAACTTCGATGACCCGCTCGTTGGACGAGACCTGGTCGATGGTCCCTTCCGCGAGCACCGTGCCCTCATGCAGGCAGGTGACCTTGACGCCGAGCTCGCGCACGAACGTCATGTCGTGCTCGACGACCATCACGGTGTGGGTCTTGTTGATCTCCTTGAGCAGCTCGGCGGTGAGATGCGTCTCGACGTCGGTCATGCCCGCGACGGGCTCGTCGACCAGCAGCAGCTTCGGATCCTGCGCCAGCAGCATGCCGATCTCCAGCCACTGCTTCTGGCCGTGGCTGAGGCTGCCGGCGAGGCGGTTGCGGGCCTCGGTGAGACGGATCGTCTCCAGCACCTTGTCGATACGCTCGGATTCCGCCCTGCTGCCGCGCCAGAACAGCGTGCCGCGGACCGAGTGGTCGACATTGAGCGCGAGCAGCAGATTGTCCTGCACGGTCTGGCTCTCGAACACGGTCGGCTTCTGGAATTTGCGGCCGATGCCGAGCTCGGCGATACGGGTCTCGTCGAGGCGCGTGAGATCCGTGACGCCGTCGAACAGCACGGTGCCCTCGTCCGGCTTGGTCTTGCCGGTGATGATGTCCATCATTGTGGTCTTGCCGGCGCCGTTCGGGCCGATGATGGCGCGCATCTCGCCGGGCTCGAGCGTCAGCGACAGATTGTTGATGGCGTGGAAGCCGTCGAAGGAGACGTGCACGCCGTCCAGGTAAAGCATGGCGGAGGTCGCGCGGGTGTCCATGACGTTCATGACCGCTTACTCCGCCATCTTGGGTTCGGTGACGCCGTCTTCGGCCGCGGCGCTCACTGAAGCCGCTGCACGCTTCTCATTCGACGAGGCCCACCAGGCATTGAAGGTACCGACGATGCCCTTGGGCAGCAGCAGCGTCACCAGGATGAACAACGCGCCCAGCATGAACAGCCAGTACGGCGCCAGCACGCCCGAGGTGAAGAAGGTCTTGGCGTAATTGACGACGACGGCGCCGAGCGCGGCACCGACCAGCGTGCCGCGGCCGCCGACCGCGACCCAGATCACCGCCTCGATCGAATTGCCCGGCGCGAATTCGCTAGGATTGATGATGCCGACCTGCGGCACGTAGAGCGCGCCGGCGACGCCGGCCATGCAGGCCGACACCGTGAACACGAACAGCTTGTAGGATTCGACGCGGTAACCGAGGAAGCGCGTGCGCGATTCCGCGTCACGCACCGCGATCAGCACCTTGCCGAGTTTGGAGGAGACGATGGCGCGGCAGATCAGGAAACCGATGATCAGCGCCAGGCAGCTCAGCGCGAACAGCGCGGCACGGGTGCCGTCCGCCTGCACGTTGAAGCCCAAGATGTCCTTGAAGTCCGTCAGGCCGTTGTTGCCGCCGAAGCCGAAATCGTTACGGAAGAAGGCCAGCAGCAGCGCGTAGGTCATCGCCTGCGTGATGATCGACAGATACACACCGGTGACGCGGGAGCGGAAAGCGAGCCAGCCGAAGCAGAAAGCGAGCAGGCCGGGCACGAACAGCACCATCAGCGCTGCGAACCAGAACATGTCGAAGCCGTACCAGTACCAGGGCAGCTTCTGCCAGTTCAGGAACACCATGAAATCGGGCAGGATCGGGTTGCCGTAGACGCCGCGGGTGCCGATCTGCCGCATCAGGTACATGCCCATCGCGTAGCCGCCGAGCGCGAAGAAAGCGCCGTGGCCGAGCGAGAGAATGCCGCAATAGCCCCAGATCAGGTCGATCGCGAGTGCCAGGATGGCGTAGCAGACATATTTGCCCCAGAGCGCGACCAGATAGGTCTGCACCTGCAGGAACGAGCCGGCGGGCAGCAGCAGGTTGGACAGCGGGATCAGCACGCCGAGCGCAGCGACAACCAGCAGGAAGATCGTCGCACCGCGGTCCAGCGATCGCGTCAGCATGTGAGGGGTCATGCTTCCACCGCACGGCCCTTGAGCGCGAACAGGCCGCGCGGGCGCTTTTGAATGAACAGGATGATGAGAACGAGGATGGCGATCTTGCCGAGCACGGCGCCGGCGACCGGCTCCAGGAACTTGTTGGCGATGCCGAGCGTGAAGGCGCCGACCAGCGTGCCCCAGAGATTGCCGACCCCACCGAACACCACGACCATGAAACTGTCGATGATGTAGCTCTGGCCGAGATTGGGGCTGACATTGTCGATCTGCGACAGCGCCACGCCGGCGATGCCGGCAATGCCCGAGCCGAGACCGAAGGTCAGCGCGTCGACGCGCGAGGTGGCGATGCCCATCGAGGCCGCCATGCGGCGGTTCTGCGTCACCGCGCGCATCTCCAGACCGATCGCGCTGTAGCGCAGCATGGCAAGCAGGATCGCGAACACTGCCAGCGTGAAGCTGAGGATCCAGAGCCGGTTATAGGTGATGGTGATCTGGCCGAGTTCGAACGCGCCGCTCATCCAGGAGGGATTGCCGACCTCGCGATTGGTCGGGCCGAACATGGTGCGCACCGCCTGCTGCAGCACCAGCGACAGGCCCCAGGTCGCCAGCAGCGTCTCCAGCGGGCGGCCGTAGAGGAAGCGAATGATGCTGCGCTCGATCAACACGCCGATGGCACCGGCAACGAGGAAAGCGAGCGGCACGGCGATCAGCAGCGAATAGTCGAACAGGCCGGGATAGCGGGTGCGGATCACCTCCTGCACCACGAAGGTGGTGTAGGCCCCGATCATCACCATCTCGCCATGGGCCATGTTGATGACGCCCATCACGCCGAAGGTGATGGCGAGCCCGATCGCGGCAAGCAGCAGCACCGATCCGAGCGACAGGCCGTACCAGGCGTTCTGCACCGTAGACCAGACTGCGAGCGAAGACTGGATCGAGCTGATTGCGCTTGCCGCAGCCTTGGTCACGGAGGCCGGCTGGTCGCCCATGCCGGTGAGCAGTGCCATCGCCTCCTGGTCGCCGCGCGTCTTGAGGATGGCGACGGCCTCCAGCTTCTCGACCTCGGTGGCATCGGACTTGAACAGCAGGATCGCCGCACGGGCTTCGCCAAGCGCGGCCTTGACGGATTTGTTGGTTTCCTTGGCGAGAGCGGCATCGACCGCCTCGAGCGCGCCTTCCTCATGCGACTTGAAGACGGACTGCGCGGCCTGCAGGCGCGTTCCGACATCCGGAGACTGCAGCGTCAGGCTGCCGAGCGCGGCATCGACGCTGCGGCGCAGGCGGTTGTTGAGGCGGACCGCGCTCGCACTGTCGGGAACGCTGTCCACCGCCTCGCCGGTCGCGGCATCGATCGACTTGCCGTCGGTGCCGGTGACGTAAACCTTCTTGCTGTCAGGATCGGCCATCAACCGGCCGTCCTGGAGCGCGCTGATGATCGGAAAAGCCAGCTTATTGCC
Organism: Bradyrhizobium sacchari; assembly: GCF_002068095.1. GTDB lineage: Bacteria > Pseudomonadota > Alphaproteobacteria > Rhizobiales > Xanthobacteraceae > Bradyrhizobium > Bradyrhizobium sacchari. Next base: position 727,857 of record NZ_LWIG01000007.1, read on the forward strand.
GCTGCTCGCGATCGCGCCGACGGCTTCCTCGGTGTCGGAGAAATCGTCGTTGGCGAATTTGGCGACCGCATCCTCGAACGGACCCGCCAAGGCCGGCAGTGCGAACGCAATCAGAAGCAACGAGAGCAGGAGCGAACAGAGACGGGCGGGCAATTTGGCTGGCACTGTGAATGACCCCGGCAGAAATGGGTAGGGAAGGCGGCGGGATCGCCGCCTTCCCCGATCGTGCAATGGAGCGTCAGACCCGGATCAGGAGCCCGAGCCGAGGCACTTGTTGGTCTTGGTGTTGAAGTTGCCGCACTTCTTGCCGACCCAGTCACCGATCAGGTCCTTCGAGCCGTCGAGCTCCTTCGACCAGGCGTCGCCCGCGACGAGGCCCGGGGTCTTCCAGACCACATCGAACTGGCCGTTGCCCTTGATCTCGCCGATGAACACCGGCTTGGTGATGTGGTGGTTCGGCAGCATCTTCGACACGCCGCCGGTCAGGTTCGGCGCCTCGATGCCGGGAAGCGCATCGATCACCTTGTCCGGATCGGTCGACTTCACCTTCTCGACTGCCTTCACCCACATGTTGAAGCCGATCACGTGCGCTTCCATCGGATCGTTGGTCACGCGCTTCGGATTCTTGGTGTAGGTCTGCCAGTCCTTGATGAACTTCTCGTTCGATCCGTCCTTGGTCTTGATCGACTCGAAGTAGTTCCAGGCGGCGAGATGGCCGACCAGCGGCTTGGTGTCGATGCCGGCGAGCTCTTCCTCACCCACCGAGAACGCGACCACCGGGATGTCCTTGGCCTTGATGCCCTGGTTGCCGAGCTCCTTGTAGAAGGGAACGTTGGCGTCGCCGTTGATGGTCGAGACCACCGCGGTCTTCTTGCCGGCCGAGCCGAACTTCTTGATGTCGGCCACGATCGTCTGCCAGTCGGAGTGACCGAACGGCGTGTAGTTGATCATGATGTCTTCCTGGGCGACACCCTTCGACTTCAGATAGGCTTCCAGGATCTTGTTGGTGGTGCGCGGATAGACGTAGTCGGTGCCCGCGAGCACCCAGCGCTTCACCTTCTCTTCCTTCATCAGGTAATCGACGGCGGGGATGGCCTGCTGGTTCGGCGCAGCGCCCGTGTAGAACACGTTCCGCTCGGACTCCTCGCCCTCGTACTGGACGGGGTAGAACAGGATGTTGTTGAGCTCCTTGAACACCGGTAGCACCGACTTGCGCGACACCGAGGTCCAGCAGCCGAACACGACCGAGACCTTGTCCTTGGTGATCAGCTCGCGCGCCTTTTCGGCGAACAGCGGCCAGTTGGAGGCGGGATCGACGACGACGGCCTCGAGCTTCTTGCCGAGCACGCCGCCCTTCTTGTTCTGCTCGTCGATCAGGAAGAGGATGGTGTCCTTCAGCGTGGTCTCGCTGATGGCCATGGTGCCGGAGAGAGAGTGAAGCACACCGACCTTGATGGTGTCGTCAGCGGCCTTCGCGCCAGTCAATGAAGCCAGACCGAGCATCAGTCCGGCGGTCGCGGCGAGCACGCCGCGGCGGCTAAATGACGCCGCTATATCGTGAGTTGATTTGGTAAGCATTTGGTATCATCTCCCTGACGCAGACGTGAAAAACGCTGCGAAACGGCCCCACGGCCGCCTGCGATTAACGGAATCGCAAGAACCATGCCATGGGCCAGGCACCCAACAAGCACCTGATTTCATTCGATAATTCGCTGCAAATCAGAGTTTCGCGACGTCCTCTTCGCCTAAAATTTGGGCGAATAAAATGTATGCTAATGCGGCAGACAGTTCATTTTTTGAGCAGAAATGCACTTCTGTCTAAATTTCCGGCATAACTATTTCTGCACCGCAACCGCCGTTCGGGGCGTCCTTGCCTTGAAAGCGCCCCCTCAATGTTCCATATGAGTGTTCGAGACCTCTTGCGAATCAAGGGGTCGTTGCGAGCCGCGTGTTCTTAAGCCCCTCCGGGCCTCTGGCTTGCCCCATATCTCCCAAGCCATCCGACACCCCAAACACGCAGGTGTCTTCTCGACACCCTTTTGCGCGCGCCGCGCCGAATGCGCCGGGCGCCCGCTTTTGACATGGAAAGAACCCATCTTTTGACTTCGTTTCAGGACTTCGGCCTCGCCGAACCCATCGCGCGCGCTCTTCGTGAAGAGAACTACGTCACCCCGACCCCGATCCAGGCCCAGACCATCCCGCTGGCGCTGACCGGCCGCGACGTCGTCGGCATTGCCCAGACGGGCACCGGCAAGACCGCGTCCTTCGCGCTGCCGATCCTGCACCGCCTGCTCGAGAATCGCATCAAGCCGCAGCCCAAGACCGCCCGCGTCCTGGTGCTGTCGCCGACGCGCGAGCTGTCCGGCCAGATCCTGGACAGCTTCAACGCCTATGGCCGCCACATCCGCCTGTCCTCGACGCTCGCTATCGGCGGCGTGCCGATGGGCCGCCAGGTTCGCGCGCTGATGCAGGGCGTCGATGTGCTGGTCGCCACCCCCGGCCGCCTGCTCGACCTCGTGCAGAGCAACGGGCTGAAGCTCGGAAGCGTCGAATTTCTCGTGCTCGACGAGGCCGACCGCATGCTCGACATGGGCTTCATCAACGACATCCGCAAAATCGTCGCCAAGCTGCCGATCAAGCGGCAGACGCTGTTCTTCTCAGCTACCATGCCGAAGGACATCGCCGAGCTCGCCGATTCCATGCTGCGCGATCCCGCCCGCGTCGCGGTGACCCCGGTCTCCTCGACCGCCGAACGGATCAACCAGCGCATCCTCCAGGTCGACTTCTCGGCCAAGCCCGCCTTCCTGACCAAGCTCCTGCAGGATGAGCAGATCAACCGTGCGCTGGTCTTCACCCGCACCAAGCACGGTGCCGACAAGGTGGTGAAGACGCTGGCCAAGGCCGGCATCGCCGCCAACGCGATCCACGGCAACAAGTCGCAGAATCACCGCGAGCGCACCCTCGCCCAGTTCCGCACGGGCGAGATCCGCACCCTGGTCGCCACCGACATCGCCGCCCGCGGCATCGACGTCGACGGCATCAGCCACGTGATCAATTTCGACCTGCCCAACGTGCCGGAGACCTATGTGCACCGCATCGGCCGCACTGCGCGCGCCGGCGCCGACGGCACCGCGATCTCGCTGGTCGCGGGCGGTGAGGAGCTGGCCTATCTCCGCGACATCGAGCGGCTGATCAAGGTGGCGCTGCCGCGCGAAGATCTCCGCACCGACGCTGGTCGCCGCGATGCGGGTCCACCCCCGCAGCAGCAGCGGCAGGGCCGGCCGGGCGGCCGCCCAGGCCAGCGTCCGCAGGGCGCACGGCATGGTGACGGACGGCGTGACGACCGGCATGCCGACGGACGCCACCACAGCGCCGGCAGGCACGGCGACGGGCGGCCCGGCGAAGGGCGCCATGAAGGACGTCATGGCGAGGGCAGACCTGTTGATGGCAGGCCCGGTGAAGGCCACAAAGCCTCCAAGGGGTCTCGCCGTCGCCGCGGTTCCGGTGGTAAGATGAGTTCCTCACCAGCCGATCGGTCGGAACAGCGTCCCGCGCATAGCGCCGGCAAGCCTGATGGAATACAAGGCGTTGCCTTTTTGCGTCGCGAGAGTCGTCCCAACGGCCGACCGAACCGCAATCCTCATTCGAACTAACAGTCCACGACTGGAGACAACCACATGGCTAAGGAAGAGCTGATCCAGTTCGAAGGACTGGTCACCGAAATCCTCCCCGACGCCCGCTACCGCGTGCAGCTCGACGCCGGACACGAGATCGTCGCCTACACCGCCGGCAAGATGAAGAAGAACCGCATCAAGACGCTCGCGGGCGACCGCGTGACCGTGGAGATGTCGCCCTATGACCTCGAGAAGGGCCGGCTGATTTTCCGCCACAAGGACGAGCGTCCCTCAACGCCCGGCGGACCGCCGCGCGGTGGGCCGCAGCGCGGTGGCCAGTTCCGCCGCCGTTAAGCGTCGAAGCGTCGATCCGCGCGCAAGCGCGGAAGTAAAATTCTGGCCTGTATGCTGATCTGCCGCGCCCCGTCGCGGCGGATCAAAAAATCGTGCGCGTCACGATTGTTTTGAAGGCCCATTTCCAATAAAATGACTTAATCGATTTTCGGCCGGACGACATTGGCATCCACCGGTACAGCCGGTTCAGACACGCTGACGACCCTTCCAGAAATTCGATCTAACCTGTCCGCGCGAGCGGGCTCTTACATTGTTTATCTGAGAGGGAACTACCCCGTGAGCATGGGAACCGTGAAGTGGTTTAACGCGACCAAGGGCTTCGGCTTCATTCAGCCCGACGATGGCGGCAAGGACGTGTTCGTGCACATCAGCGCCGTCGAGCGCGCCGGCCTCGGCACGCTGCGCGAAGGCCAGAAGATCTCCTACGAGATCGTGGCGGATCGCCGGTCCGGCAAGTCGGCCGCCGACAACCTTCGCTCCGCCTGAGCCGACGGACCTTCGGTCCGGATCAGCTCGAACGAGCAGGTGAAAGCAACAGAAAAGGTCGTGCGCAACGCACGGCCTTTTTTCGTGTTGGAGGGCGCGGTGCGCGAGGGATCGACATAGAGCTCGGTGATCGTCGCCAAGACCGGCGTGGTGGCATAGGGCGTCATGATGCCGGTCGAGGCGGCGAAGAAGTTGGTGATGTCGGCATCGCCGAGCGAAGTCGACTGCGAGGTGAGGTCCGACAGCGTCCGCGCCACCAGCGTCACCTTGCGATCGATCGCCACCGCCGACGAGAACTCCACCGTGCCGAAGAACATCACCAGCATCAGCGGCACGACCACCGCGAATTCGGTGGCCGCAAGACCGCTGCCATCGGCAAGGATTTCGTACGCGGAAAGACGCATCGCCCGCCGGATTTTCGCAATCGCCTGCATCGTTCCGCCGATCCGATGTCCTGTTGTTTGAGCATGATCTCTTTGGAAAGCCGCTAGGCACTTTTCCGGATCACGCCCTAGTAGGGCTCGTTCTTGAACGCGGCCGTGGCCACAGCAACCGCTTGCTGCCGGAGAGATTGGAGATGTTGAAGCCCAGCCCGGTGATCGCGTCGAATTTCCCCAGCCGCAGCGATCGTCCGCGCTCAATGAAATAGCTAAAACTGATTGTTTAGGCGTTGCAGGCCGGCCGCGGCCGGCGAAGCGCGCCGTTAACGAACCGTTAATCGGGCACGCCCCGAGGCACACAGAAAACAGCGGACGGAGAGGCGTGCCGCGCGTCGCCGTCGGGGCCGGATCGCACGATCCCGCCCGGACTCCCGCCAGCCGGTCTTGTTAGTTCGTCTCGTTAGTTAGTCTTGGCCGCACCGCCGATCGCATTGCTGCTCAGCGAGCCCGCCTGGCCCATCGTGGTGTTGAAGTAATTGTCGCTGTCGCCAAGCGTCACGCGGCGCTGGCAGATCGGCAGGCAGCTGTAGGACTCGCGCTCAACCCCGCGATAGACGGTGACGAGCCGGTCGCTCGGACCTTCGACCTGGATCTGGCGGTCGACCAGGATTTCGCCGGCCCGGTCCAACGCGATGAAATTGGTGGCGCCGTAGCCTTTTCCGGTCACGACGATCATGCCGCCGGGCTGGAGCGTGACATCGGCGATCAGGGGATTGCCGACCACGATGGTCGCCACCTTGCCGGGCAGCCGGACCAGCTTGGCCTGATCGACATTGACCGCAATGGTGTCGGCGGTTGGTTCGGCGAGACCGGCAGAAGGCGATGCCAGCACCGCGGCCGCAACCAGAAGACAGACGCGCGCATGGCGGCGCAGCAATTCTTTACGCATACTCTTACCCCCGGGACGTCACAAACCGGCAGAAGCGATCACATAACAGCGGAGCCGGTGCCCGACCGCGCTAACCTGCCCTCAATTCGTGAACGTTCCGCAAATTCGCCGACTATTGTTTGAACGGCCTGGCGATCTTGCCGCTCTCAGGGATGCTAGCGGCGGAACGGATAGGCGAGCTGGCCCGCGATCTCCTTCGGCATGGTCGCTTCGTCCTTACCGTAATCCTGCGGCAGCTTCCCCTCCGGCATCCGGAAGGTGCCGAACAGCACGTCCCAGATCGGGAACGTCCCAGCGAAATTGGTGTCGCCGCCATCCTCGAGCGGAGTGTGGTGCCAGCGGTGGAATACCGGCGTCGCCAGCACATATTTGAACGGCCCGAAGGTCCAGTTCAGGTTGGCGTGCACGAAGGCCGAATGGAAGGTCGTGAACGGGGAGACCCAGATCATGACGTTCGGGGAGATGCCGGCCATCAGCAGCACGACGTCGACGCCGATGGTGCCGAGCACGAGGTTGACCGGATGGAAGCGGGCCGCCGAAATCCAGCTGATCTCCTCGGAGGAGTGATGGATCGCGTGGTACTTCCAGAACCCGCCGCCATGAAACAGCCGGTGCAGCCAGTACAGCATGAAGTCCGACAGCACCAGGAACAGCACGGCCTGCACCCAGAGCGGCAATTGCGCCAGCGGGCCGTGGCCGTTGTCGTAAAAGGCGATGAGATCGTCGGCGTCGTGGATGTTGAAGAAGACGCTCGCCCCGACGATCAGGAGCCCGATCCGCATGGTGCGGGCAAATACGGGGACGAAAAACCAGTAGCAGATATCGGTGACGATCTCCCGCTTGCGCCACCACGGCAGACCGGGATTGCAGGCCCAGAAATGTTCGAGCACCGTGAAGACCAGCGCGAGCACGAAAGTGACGGGGACCACCTTCGCAATGGTTTCGCCGAGCATGAAGACGACTTGCATAGGCAGGCTCGACATCGTCGCCTCTCTTCCGAATTGCTGGACACTTCTACGCCTACTCCGCGAAATTTAAGGGAGGGTGAAGCCGGCGGCGCAGCTGCAGCGCATCCGGAACCAGGGCGATTTTCGACCAGTGCCTTAAGGTGAAATTCACTCTGGGCAAAAGCATCGCGCGGGGACCGGGTTTGCGCGATCGAATTAACTCTACCGAAAGAGCTCGGCTCTCATGGTCATCGCGTCAACGACAGCGCCGAACGAGGCGATCCAACCCCAGATGGAGTTTGTTCATGAAGAACTTGATTGCGCGTTTCGCCAAGGATGAATCCGGCGCCACCGCCATCGAATACGGCCTGATCGCCGCCGGCATCGCGCTGGCCATCATCACCGTCGTCAACAACCTCGGCAGCACGCTGAACACCAAGTTCGGCTCGATCAGCTCCTCGCTGAAGTAAGCGACCGACACACGACGGCAAAAGCCCCGGACCTCCGGGGCCTTTGTTTTTCTGAGTACGGCGAGTTCCAGTGGCGTTGCGAAAGTACAGAACCGATGCCGCGGTTGCGGCGAGCGAAGCGCAGGCGACAGCCACCGGCTCGCCAGCCTATTGGGTGTGTCTTGCACTGCTGCTGGCAACGATCGCACTCGCCACCCGCATCGCCAGCCTTTGGTGAGCGCGCCTTTGGCGGGCGACGCCCATCCAGGCCGCTGCCGCCGTTGTCGGTTTGTTTAGCACTGCCAGCTAACATCGCGCGACGCGAGATTCCGCGGCAAACCCAGGCCTCAAGACGCAGCCCATGATCCTCGACCTTGCGCGCCTCACGCTCTTCCCGGCCCTGATGGCATTCGCCGCGGCGAGCGATCTCTTCACGATGACGATCTCGAACCGCGTGTCGCTGGCGCTTGTCGCAGGCTTCTTCGTGCTCGCCCTCGCCGGTGGCATGGCACCTTACGAGATGCTGACACACGTCGGCGCCGGCGCGCTTCTGCTGGCCGTGGCCTTTACCTGCTTCGCGATGGGCTGGGTCGGCGGCGGCGACGCCAAGGTCGCAGCCTCCGTCGCGCTCTGGTTCGGTTTCACGCACCTGATGAACTTCCTGCTCTACGCCTCGCTGTTCGGCGGAGCGCTGACGCTGCTCCTGCTCCAGCTCCGGCAATGGCCGCTACCCTACGGCCTCGCGGGCCAGGCCTGGCTTGCACGACTGCACGCCAAGGAGAGCGGCATTCCCTACGGCATCGCGCTCGCGCTGAGCGCGCTGATGGTCTACCCGGAGACCGAATGGGTGAAGGCGATCGACCTCGCTCACCTCGCACTGCGCTGAACGCCCCGGCTAACCCGGCGTTAAGGCGATTTAGATACGCCTCATTAACCATGCTTTGACGAATAGCTGGTCAACTGCCGATTACGGCGGCGGCAGCGTCGCGGCGTCTTGTTGGAAAGTGAAGCGTATGAATAGGGCACGCATTGTCGTCCTGACGGTCGCCATCTGCGCCGGCGGTGCCGCCGCGTACCTGGCGAGCGGCTCGGACAATTCTGCGCCGCCTCCCGCGGCTCCGGTCGCGCAGCTTCCGACCGTCGACGTGCTGGTGGCCAAGAACGACATCGGCCTCGGCCAGACCGTCAAGCCCGAAGACGTGCAATGGCAGACCTGGCCGGCCGCGACCGCCAGCGCCACCTTCATCCGCCGCAACGAGCGTCCCGACGGCGCGACCCAGGTGACGGGCTCGATCGCTCGCGCCCCCTTCATCCAGGGTGAGCCAATCCGCGACCAGAAGCTGGTGAAGCCGGAGGGCTCCGGCTTCATGGCCGCGATCCTGCCCACTGGCATGCGCGCGATCTCGACCGAGATCTCGCCCGAGACTGGCGCTGGAGGCTTCATCCTGCCCAACGATCGCGTCGACGTGCTCCTGACCCGTCGCCTCAAGAACCCGGATCAGAGCAGCGGCGCTCCCGATCTCATCACCTCCGAGATCATCCTGGCCAACATCCGCGTACTGGCGATCGACCAGGCGCCGAAGGAGAAGGACGGCCAGAACGCGGTGGTCGGCAAGACCGTCACCCTCGAGCTCAATCCCGCACAGACGGCGACGCTGTCCGCCGCCCGCCAGAGCGGCACGCTGTCGCTGGCGCTGCGCAGCATCGTCGACGTCAAGATGAGCGAGATCACGCTCGATGATTCCGCGCAGAAGCGCGATGGCGTTTCGATCATTCGCTATGGCGTCCCGACCGCGACGGCAAAGGTACGATGAGGGCAGTCGATATGAAATGCAGGGCAGATTTGGCGACGATGCGAACCTCCATGGTCCGCGCCCTGTCGTTTTCGGCCTCTCTCGCGCTGGCGCTCAACCCGGTGCTGACCCCCGCGGTCGCCGCCGACTACCGCCCCGTGGCGCCGGCGGCCGCCGACGGCCAGATGAACGCGCGCTTCCTTTCGCTCGGCGTCGGCAAGTCCATCGTGATCGACCTGCCGCGCGACATCAAGGACGTGCTTGTCGCCGACCCCAAGATCGCCAACGCGGTGGTGCGCTCGGCGCAGCGCGCCTACATCATCGGTGCCTCGGTCGGCCAGACCAACATCGTGTTCTTCGATTCCGCCGGCCAGCAGATCGCGGCCTACGACATCGCGGTCAAGCGCGACCTCAACGGCGTGCGCGCCGCGTTGAAGCAGGTGCTGCCCAATTCCGACATCCAGGTCGACGGGCTCGGCGACGGTGTCGTGCTGACCGGCACCGTGGCGAGTCCGATGGAGGCGCAGCAGGCCAACGAACTCGCCGCGCGCCTCGCCGGCGGCGCCGACAAGGTGGTGAACTCGATCGTGGTTCGCGGCCGCGACCAGGTCATGCTGAAGGTGACGGTGGCCGAGGTCCAGCGCAGCATCGTCAAGCAGCTCGGCATCGACCTGTCCGCGAACCTGAACTATGGCACCGCGGTGGTGAACTTCACCAACTCGAACCCGTTCACGGCCCTGGGCCGCAATCTCGTGGACGGCAACAATCTGACAACGAAGTTCGGCACGTCGGTGCAGGCCACCCTGCGCGCGATGGAGACCGCGGGCGTGATCCGGACGCTGGCGGAGCCGAACCTGACCGCGATCTCCGGCGAATCGGCGACCTTCATCGCCGGCGGCGAATTCCCGGTGCCGGCAGGCTATGCGTGCGATCCCACGACGCATGTCTGTACCACCCAGATCAGCTTCAAGAAGTTTGGCATCTCGCTCAACTTCACCCCCGTCGTTCTGACCGAGGGCAAGATCAGCCTGCGCGTGATGACCGAGGTCTCGGAGCTTTCGAACGAAAATTCGATCACGCTGTCACAGGCGGTGACGTCGACGTCGGTGAACTCGCTGACCGTACCCTCGATCCGGACCCNCCCGCCGCGCCGAGACCTCGCTGGAAATTCCCTCCGGCGGCGCCATGGCGATGGCCGGCCTGATCCAGCAGCAGACCAAGCAGGCGGTCAGCGGACTGCCGGGCCTGATGCAGCTTCCGCTCCTCGGCACGCTGTTCCGCAGCCGCGACTTCGTCAACAACGCGACCGAGCTGGTCGTGATCGTGACGCCTTATGTCGTTCGCGCAACGTCGCCGAAGGACCTGTCACGGCCGGATGACGGCTTCGCCGCGCCCGCGGATCCGCAGGCCGAGCTGATCGGCAACATCAACCGCATCTATGGCGTGCCTGGCCGGACCGAACCGGCCCGTAACTACCGTGGCACCTACGGCTTCATCACCGACTGAGGCGGAACGGGGACTTCGAGATGATCACAAGACCACCCCAGCTTCGCAAACGCGCCATCGGCTTCGGTGGCGCGCTCGTCGGTATCGCGCTTGCGCTCGGCGGCTGCCAGCACGACGAAATAAGGACTGCCTCCATTCCCGACGACTACAAGCAGCGTCATCCGATCGCGATCGAGGAACAGAACCGCTCGATCGTCGTCTTCGTGGGCCATGCCCGCGGCGGGTTGACTGCCGCTCAGCGCGCCGACGTGATGGGCCTGGCGTCGACCTGGCTGCACGAGGGCACCGGGGCCATCCACATCGACGTGCCGTCGGGCACGCCGAATGCGCGCCCGGCAGCGGAGTCGATGCGTGAGATCCAGGCGATGCTGGCGGCTGCGGGCGTTCCCCCGCTCGGCATCATCACCCGGCCCTACCAGCCGGAAGACAAGCGCTTCCTGCCGCCGATCCGGCTGACCTATTCCAGGATCGCCGCGATCGCGGGCCCCTGCGGCCTGTGGCCGGAGGACATCGGCCCCTCGATGAAGAACAAGAGCTGGTTCGAGAACAAGGACTATTACAATTACGGCTGCGCCTATCAGCGCAACATGGCCGCCATGGTCGACAATCCGGCGGACCTCGAACAGCCGCGTTCCGAGACGCCGTCCTACACGACGCGGCGCACCGCCGTGTTCGAGAAATATCGCAAGGGGACCCCGACCGCGGTTATCTATCCTGAGGCCGAAAAGGCCAAACTCAGCGACACCGGCAAATGATCAGCTACGCTCGCCAGTCCCAAGAAGAGCAGCCGGAAGCATCGCTCCCGCCCGTCGAGGAGCATATTGCGCCGGCGCCCCGCGTTTCGGTCCAGGCTTTCTGCGAGACTGTGGAGACCGCTGCCGCGGTGCAGTCGGCCGGCGAGGACCGCCGCCTCGGCAAGGCTCACCTCAAGATCCAGATGGGCGGCATGGCGGCCGCGATCGAAGCCTACCGCTCGGCCCCCACGCCGAACGTGATCGTGCTCGAGAGCGACGGCCGCAATGACCTGCTGGGCGGGCTCGACCAGCTCGCCACCGTCTGCGACGCCGGCACCCGCGTGGTTGTGATCGGCCGCATCAACGACGTCACGCTCTATCGCGAGCTCGTGCGTCGCGGTGTCAGCGACTACGTGCTCGCGCCGGTGGGCCCCATCGACGTCGTGCGCTCGATCTGCAATCTGTTCTCCGCACCGGAAGCCAAGGCGGTCGGCCGCATCATTGCGGTGGTCGGCGCCAAGGGCGGCGTCGGCGCGTCCACCATCTCCCACAACGTCGCCTGGGCGATCGCGCGCGATCTCGCGATGGACGCGGTGGTCGCCGATCTCGATCTCGCCTTCGGCACCGCCGGGCTCGACTACAATCAGGACCCGCCGCAGGGCATTGCCGACGCAGTGTTCTCGCCCGATCGCGTCGACACCGCCTTCATCGACCGCCTGCTATCGAAATGTACCGACCATCTCAGCCTGCTGGCGGCGCCCGCCACGCTCGACCGGGTCTATGATTTCGGCACTGACGCCTTCGATGCCGTGTTCGACACGCTGCGCGCCACCATGCCGTGCATCGTGCTCGACGTCCCGCATCAATGGTCGGGCTGGACCAAACGCGCCCTGATCGGCGCGGACGACATCCTGATCGTGGCGGCGCCGGACCTTGCCAATCTGCGCAACACCAAGAACCTGTTCGATCTGTTGAAGGCCTCGCGCCCGAACGACCGGCCGCCGCTCTACTGCCTGAACCAGGTCGGCATCCCCAAGCGGCCCGAAATCGCTGCGACCGAGTTCGCCAAGGCGATCGAAAGCCAGCCGGTCGTCTCGATCCCGTTCGAGCCGCAGATCTTCGGCTCGGCAGCCAACAACGGGCAGATGATTGCGGAGATCTCCGCCAACCACAAATCGATCGAGATGTTCCTCCAGATCGCCCAGCGCCTGACCGGCCGCAGCGAGACGAAGAAACAAAAGTCGTCCTTGCTTTCACCCCTGATTGAGAAGTTGCGGGGAAAATAAGCCGCCGCATGGAGTCGTTAAGTGTTCGGTAAGCGTAGCGGAACAGACACCGACCTTCGGGCCCCCAAGCCCGGCGCCGTGTCGCCAGAGCCTGCCCCGGCTCCGGCGCCGACGGTGTCGCGCGCGCCGCCCCCGCCGGCCGTCGCTTCGCCGCCGCTCGCTCCGATGAAAGCCCCGCCGCCGCCCCCCATGGAGAGCCGGCGCTCGGATAATTATTACGAGGTCAAGGCGACCATCTTCGGCGCGCTGATCGAGGCGATCGACCTCGCCCAGCTCGCCAAGCTCGATTCGGAATCGGCCCGCGAGGAAATCCGCGACATCGTCAACGAGATCATCGCGATCAAGAACATCGTGATGTCGATCGCCGAGCAGGAGGAGCTGCTCGACGACATCTGCAACGACGTGCTCGGCTACGGTCCGCTGGAGCCGCTGCTGTCGCGCGACGACATCGCGGACATCATGGTCAACGGCGCCAACACCGTCTACATCGAGGTCGCCGGCAAGATCCAGCGCACCGGTATCCGCTTCCGGGACAACCAGCAGCTCCTCAACATCTGCCAGCGCATCGTCAGCCAGGTCGGCCGGCGTGTCGATGAATCCTCGCCGATCTGCGACGCACGTCTCGCCGACGGCTCCCGCGTCAATGCCATCGTGCCGCCGCTGTCGATCGACGGCCCGGCGCTCACCATCCGCAAATTCAAGAAGGACAAGCTGACGCTGGATCAGCTCGTCAAGTTCGGCGCGATCTCGCCGGAGGGCGCCGAGATCCTCCAGATCATCGGCCGCGTCCGCTGCAACGTGCTGATCTCCGGCGGCACCGGTTCGGGCAAGACCACGCTGCTCAACTGCCTCACCAACTACATTGAGCACGACGAGCGAGTCATCACCTGCGAGGACGCCGCCGAGCTCCAGCTCCAGCAGCCCCATGTGGTGCGGCTCGAGACGCGCCCGCCCAACATCGAGGGCGAGGGCCAGGTCACCATGCGCGAGCTGGTGCGCAACTGCCTGCGTATGCGTCCTGAACGGATCATCGTCGGCGAAGTCCGCGGACCCGAGGCGTTCGACCTGCTGCAGGCCATGAACACCGGCCACGACGGCTCGATGGGAACGCTGCACGCCAACAATCCGCGGGAGGCGCTCTCACGCTGCGAATCCATGATCACGATGGGCGGCTTTTCCCTTCCATCGCGAACTATCCGCGAGATGATCTGCGCCTCAATCGACGTCATCGTCCAGGCGGCACGCCTGCGCGACGGCTCGCGCCGCATCACCCACATCACCGAGGTGATGGGCATGGAAGGCGACACCATCATCACCCAGGACATCTTCGTCTACGATCTGATCGGCGAGGACGCCAACGGCAAGATCATCGGCCGGCACCGCTCGACCGGCATCGGCCGTCCGAAATTCTGGGAACGCGCCCGTTATTACGGCGACGAAAAGCGCCTTGCCGCCGCGCTGGACGCTGCGGAAGTGGCGCCGACGCAATGAGCGGGTCAGCGACGCCATGAACATGCAGATCCTCGCCCTCGCCTTCCTCGCCACCGCCGCCGTCGGCGGCATCGCCTGGGTCTTCCTCTATCCGTTGCTGTCAGGCGAACGGAAGGCGGAAAACCGCCGCGCCTCGATCGCGCGCGCCGATGCGCCCGCGACCAAGCAGACCGAGAAGAGCCAGCGAACGCGCCGCGAGCAGGTCGAGAGCTCGCTGAAGGATCTCGAGGCTCGGCGTCAGCTGGAGAAGAGCGTTCCGCTCAGCATCCGCCTGTCGCAGGCGGGGCTGGACTGGACACCGCAGAAATTCTGGATCGTGTCCGCCGTCGTGGCGGGCGCGCTGTTCGCGGCCGCCATGTTCGCCGGCGGCGGCCTGCTCGGCGCCAGCGGCCTTGCCTTTGCCGGCGGCTTCGGCCTGCCGCGCTGGGCGCTCGGCTTCCTGAAGAAGCGCCGCGAAGACAAGTTCCTGAAGGCGCTGCCCGATGCGGTCGACGTGATCGTCCGCGGCATCAAGGCGGGCCTGCCACTGTTCGAATCGATCAAGGTCGTCGCCGCCGATTCGCCCGAGCCGCTGCGCAGCGAATTCCTGGCGATCATCGAGACGCAGGCGATCGGCATGCCGCTCGGCGAAGCCTGCTCGCGCCTCTACGACCGCATGCCGCTGCCGGAAGCCAATTTCTTCGGGATCGTCATCTCGATCCAGCAGAAGTCGGGCGGCAATCTGTCCGAAGCGCTCGGCAACCTCTCCAAGGTGCTGCGTGACCGCAAGAAGATGAAGGAAAAGATCCAGGCAATGTCGATGGAAGCCAAGGCCTCGGCCGGCATCATCGGCTCGCTGCCGCCGATCGTGATGTTCCTCGTTTATCTCACGACGCCGCACTACATCTCGCTGCTGTGGACCCATCCTACCGGCCAGCTCATGCTGGTCGGCTGCGTCATCTGGATGTCGATCGGCATCATGGTGATGAAGAAGATGATCAATTTCGATTTCTGACGGTGGCGTATGGTCGAATTTCTCGTTTCGAAACTGCATGACGTCCGGTTCATGACCATGCTGCTGGCGGCCATCGCCGCCAGCGCCACCGTCTATACGCTGGTGATGCCGCTGTTCGCCGGCGAAGGCCTCTCCAAGCGCATGAAAGCGGTGGCCAGCGAACGCGAACGTATCCGGCAGCGCGAGCGCGACCGCCTCAACAAGAACGAGAAGGTCTCGCTGCGCCAGACGCCGAAGCAGATTGTCTCCAAGGTCGTCGAGGACTTCAATCTCACCAAATGGCTCGCGCAGGAAGCCGCCCGCGACAAGCTCGTCATGGCCGGCTACCGCGGGCAGGCGCCCTACATCACCTTCCTGTTCGCGCGCATGGTCGCTCCGATCGTGCTGTTCATGGGCGCGCTGCTGTACGTGTTCCTGATCGCGCACATGGACAAGCCGCTGCCGGTCAAGATCGGTATCTGCATCGGCGCCGCCTATGCCGGCCTCCAGGCGCCGATGCTGTTCCTCAAGAACGCGATCTCCAAGCGGCAGCTCTCGATCAGGCGCGCCTTTCCCGATGCGCTCGACCTGCTGCTGATCTGCATCGAATCCGGCATGTCGGTCGAACTGGCATTTCGCAAGGTTGCCACCGAGATCGTGGGCCAGTCGATCGCGCTGTCGGAGGAGTTCACGCTGACCACCGCCGAGCTGTCCTATTTGCAGGACCGCAAGGTGGCCTACGAGAACCTGGCACGGCGCACCGGGCTCGAGGGCGTCAAATCGGTGTGTCTCGCGCTCCAGCAGGCGGAACGTTACGGCACTCCGCTCGGCCACTCCCTGCGCGTCATGGCGCAGGAGAACCGCGACATGCGCATGAACGAGGCGGAGAAGAAAGCCGCCGCGCTGCCGCCGAAGCTGACGGTGCCGATGATCCTGTTCTTCCTGCCGGTGCTGTTCGTCGTCATTCTCGGGCCGACCGGCATCAAGATCTCCGAGCTGCAGTAACGCAAAAGGCGGACCGCGCGCGGTCCGCATCAGTGAGGTCAGGACGAGGCGATCGGGGACGGATCAGTCCGGCTGGCTGAGCGAGGCGACCGGCGTCCGCTTCGGCGCACCTCGCGGGCCCTCGCTGCGGCTCAGCATGTCCTTGAGATAGGCGACATTGGCCGCGGCCTGGTCCGGCGGCAGATCCGCCTTCACGATGGTCTCGGCCTCGGCGAAGCGGCCCTGGAGACCGACGACCAGGCCGAGATTCTGCCGCACCCGGCTGCTCGCGCGCGGCGATGCGTAGGCCTGCCGCAGCGTCTCCTCGGCCTTGGGCAGGTCCCTGGACAGCATGTAGGACAGGCCGAGATTGGAGAGCACGCCGGGATCGCCCGGTGCGATCTTCAGCGCGCTCGCGTAATAGGAGCGCGCCTCCTCGTGACGGCCCATCTGATCGAGCGCCGTGCCCTGCACCGAGAGCAGGCGCCAGTCCGGGTTGTCTGGCGAATGCGCCTTCGACAGTACGTCGAAGGCCTGCTGGAAATTGCCGTTGTCGGCGAGCGCGCGGCCGTACTGGGCGAGCAGCGCCTTGTTGCCGGGATTGGCGATGGTCGCCTGCTCGAGCACGGCGGCGGCCTGGGCGCGCTGGCCGTTGGCGCGCAGGGCCTGGCCATAGCCGAGCGCGGCCTCGGCATCCTTGGGATTGGCGCGGTAGCGCTCGCCATACACTTCGACGGCGCGGGCGGGATCGCCGGGCGCAGCCTCCGCACGCGAGCCGGTCGAGCCGACCGAGCCGGTGACTTCGGAGAGCTTTGACATTGCCGTGCAGCCGCCGAGGCTGATCGCCACCATCGCGACGAGCGAGGCCGACGCGAGAAGCCGGGCAGGACTGAACCGTTGACGCATGACGCCTTGACTCTCGGACAGAAGGATCGAGCCGAACGCGCCAGCAATAGACTGTTAACCCTAATGCTCGGTTAACGCCGGGGGACGCTCACCGCGGCATCCGCCTTCGATCCGACCGGTCAATATTCGATGGCAAGCCGCTTGCGGATTTCGTCGATGCGCCGGTCGAGTGCATCGAAACGGGCGTGGACGGAGCGGTCGTGAAGATAGAAGACGTAGCCGCCGGCAAGAAACGCGAAGATCCAGTGATGATGCTCGACGTAACCAAAAATCGCCTCGACGGCCTGGCCGATGAATGTGACCACGCTCCACACAAACTCCATTGCGCTCCCTCCCGGCAGGCTGTCCCGTCCGGCCGCCGGCGATCTGTGTCCACCTGGCGGCCGCTGCCGGAACCTAGCATGGCCCACTTGCTGCGAGTAGCCGCTCACTGAGCCCGCCGCAAAGCCGATTGCGGCCACGGCAAAACTCTGCGAAGTCTCCTGCAGTTCGCACGACCCGACGATCCGGACCCGCCAATGCCCTCTGTCTTCGAGACGTCCTCGACCGCCATCCCGATCACCTTCGTCACCAAGTCGAGCTGGGATCGGGTCGCCGAGGCGCTACCACCGGCGCAACGCCAGTTCGCGGCCGCCAGCGCCTATGCCGCCAAGCCGGGCGGCTATCTGGCGCTGCCCGCGCCCGACGGCGCCATCGCGCAGGTGCTGTTCGGCCTCGAGGACGAAGGGGCACGATCGCGCGACCTGTTCCGGCCGGGCGCCCTGCCCGGCCTGCTGCCGCCGGGGACTTACCGCTTCGCCAACGCACCGCACGATGCACGGCTCGCCGCACTCGCCTTCGCGCTCGGCACCTACCGCTTCGCCCGCTACCGCAAGGCGGACCGGCCCGAGGTCCGCCTGGTGCCGCCCGACGGCGTCGATGCCGCCGAGATCGATCGCATCGCAGACGCCGCGATGCTGGCGCGCGACCTCATCAACACGCCGTCCAACGACATGGGCCCGGAGCAGCTCGCCGCGGCCGCGCAGACGCTCGCCGCGGAGTTCGGCGCGAGCTTTGCCTGCACCATCGGCGAGGAGCTGGAAACGCACTTCCCGCTGATCCATGCCGTCGGCATGGCATCGAGCCGCGCACCGCGGCTGATCGATATCGGCTGGGGCGATCCTGCTCATCCCAAGGTGACGCTGGTCGGCAAGGGGGTCTGTTTCGACACCGGCGGACTCGACCTGAAGCCGTCGAGCGGCATGCTGATCATGAAGAAGGATATGGGCGGCGCCGCCAACGTGCTGGCGCTCGCGCGCATGGTGATGGACGCCAAGCTGAAAGTGCGGCTGCGCGTGCTGATCCCGGCCGTGGAGAATGCGGTCGCCGGCAACGCCTTCCGCCCGCTCGACATCTTTACCTCGCGCAAGGGCATCACGGTTGAGATCGGCAACACGGATGCGGAAGGCCGCCTCGTTCTCGCCGATGCACTGGCGTTGGCGGACGAGGAGAAGCCCGACCTGCTGATCGACCTGGGCACGCTGACCGGTGCGGCGCGCGTTGCGCTGGGGCCCGATTTACCGCCCTTTTACACCAATGATGAGACCCTGGCCGCGGACGTCGCGCGCTGCGCGGTGAAGGAGAACGATCCGTTGTGGCGCATGCCGCTATGGCCGCCTTACGATGCGTGGCTGGATTCTAAGACCGCCACCATCACCAACGCGCCGTCAGGCGGTTTTGCCGGCTCGATTACCTGCGCGCTGTTCTTGCAACGCTTCGTCGAGCAGGCCGGAAGCTGGCTCCATGTCGACATCTACGGCTGGACGCCGTCGGCCAAGCCGGCGCGGCCCGAGGGCGGCGAATGCCAGGCCGCACGTGCCATCTACCAGGTGCTGAGCGAGCGCTATGCATGATCCGGGTTACGATCCGCGGCTGACACCGGCGCGGGGCGACCTCGCCGCCAAATATCTTCAAGGCAAGGTGCAGGCGCAGCGCTTCGTCGAGGGTGAAGAGTTCGAGGTGGTCGAGCCGATAGCGCCCGTGCGCGAGCAGCCGTCCTCAGGCGCGACGCTGATGACGGAGGCGCTGCGCGGCGAGCGCGTCACGGTCTACGATCACAACGGCGAGGGCTGGGCCTGGGGACAGCTTGACCGTGACGGCTATGTCGGTTGGCTTCCCGACGCAGCGCTGGCAAAGCCGTCGTTCAGTCCGACGCACAAGGTCGTCGCGCTGAGGACGCTTATCTTTCCCGGGCCGTCGATCAAGCTGCCGCCGGCAGACACGCTGGTGATGGGTACATTGGTCGCCATCGCGCGCGAGGATGGGAACTTTGCCGTAACACGCGGCGGACAGTTTTTGCCCAAGACGCATCTCGGATCACTCGACCATCGCGAGCCGGATTTCGTCGCGGTCGCCGAACGCTTCGTCGGCACACCTTATCTCTGGGGCGGCAAGAGCAGCCTCGGCATCGATTGCTCGGGTCTCGTGCAAGTGTCGCTGACGGCCGCTGGCATCGGCTGCCCGCGCGACAGCGACATGCAATTGGCGGGGCTGGGCCGCGCCCTGGAGTCGCACGAACGGAACAGCTTGCTGCGCGGCGATCTGATCTTCTGGAAGGGTCATGTCGCGATCATTCGCGACGGCGACACCATGGTTCACGCCAATGCGCATCACATGGCAACCGTGATCGAGCTGATCGAGCCGGCGATCGCGCGGATCAAGGCGGCCGGCAGCGAGGTCGTTGCGATCAAACGGCTGTAGGGTGTCTGCCGCAACTTGCCGCGTCCGCCGACTGCGACTCTCCAGCGCAGACAGAACCGGAAGTCGCGAACGTTCCCCAACAAGCTCTCAGGGAACACGCAGCATCGTTCGGGCAAACCGTCGCTCGAAGGGCAATCCGCCATCGGCTGACAGCACTTCGCGGCGCAGCTACGGAACAACGTTACAACTGAGGGATTTGCGGAACGAAACGCGTCGCCGATCTTTCTCTGGCATTAGGAGGTCCCATGAGTTCTCAAGCCAGAGAAGGCGCGTGTGCATTCGCTTGGCGGAACTATTTGCTGCTTCACAGCGGCATCAGCGAGAATGACGACAGGCGTTCCGCCCTCTACCGCTACATCGCCAATCTTCGCGATATCGGCGAAGATGATTTCGATCTCTTGCAAATAGCCGCAGTCGCTTACTTGAAAAAATTGGATGAACTGCATGACGACCAATGTGCGCGACTGGCGGCAGACCAAGTCTTGGCCGAGCGTTTAGAAGCGCGCATTCACAACCGGAGAGGTGACTTTAGGCCGTAACACCCAGAGCGAAGGAGCGAACAGGATGGCAGACAAGACCGCTTCCGCAAACGATCTCGCGCGCGATCCACAACGGCGCATCGCCGCGGCGACAGCAATCGGCATGAATGCCTTGAAGCCGATCATCCACCTTCAGGCCTCAATGCTGAGGATGTGGGCCGATAATATCGAGAAGTTCGCGGGCAATTACGAAAAGAAGCTGGAAGAAACGGCGACGACGGCCGAGGAACGAGACAAGGAACGCGCCGCGTAGATCAGCTCGACGGGCCAAGCCCGCTTTGGCTACAAGCAGAAGCATTCCGGGGACTCGCGCTACGAGCGCCCCGGAATGACGAACGCTACGTCGCCACCGCCCCGTTCCCCGCCGTCTCCAGCCGGAACGCCGCCGCGAATAGCGCACGCGTGTAGTCGGTCTTCGGGTTCTTGAACAACTCGGCCGCCTGGCCCTCCTCCACCACCTTGCCGCCGCGCATCACGATGAGGTGGCTGGCGAGCGAGGCGACGACGCGCAGATCGTGCGAGATGAACATGTAGGTGAGCTCGCGCTTGCGCTGGAGCTCGCGCAACAGATCGACCATCTGCGCCTGGAACAGCATGTCGAGCGCGCTGGTCGGCTCGTCCAGCACGACGAAATCCGGTTCCAGCACCACCGCCCGCGCAATCGAGATGCGCTGGCGCTGGCCGCCGGAGAATTCGTGGGGATAGCGGTAGCGGGTATCCGCCTTCAGCCCGACATCTTCGAGCGCCTTGACCACGCGCGCCTCGCGCTCCTCCTGCGACAGCTTCGGCTGGTGCACCGACAGACCCTCGGCGATGATGTCGGCGACCGACATACGCGGACTGAGCGAGCCGAACGGATCCTGGAACACGATCTGCATGTCGCGCCGGAACGGCCGCATCTCCTTGAAGCGCAGGCCCTGGATGTCCTTACCGAGGAAGACGATACGGCCGTTCGAGGAGATCAGCCGCAACAGCGCCAGCCCCAGCGTTGTCTTGCCCGAACCGGATTCGCCGACGACGCCGAGGGTCTCCCCCCTGCGCACGGCAACGCTGACGCCGTCGACCGCCTTGATGTGACCGACCGTCTTGCGCATCAGGCCGCGCTTGATCGGAAACCACACTTTCAGGTCATTGGCCGACATCACCACCGGCGCATTCGGCTGCGGCGGGGCCGGATCGGGCTTCGGCTCGGCCGCGAGCAGATCGCGCGTATAGGGATGCTTCGGGGACTTGAAGACCTGCTCGACCGGCCCCTGCTCGACGATCACGCCGCCTTTCATGACGCAGACGGTGTCGGCGATGCGGCGAACGATGCCGAGATCGTGGGTGATGAACAAGAGGCTCATGCCGAGCCGCGAGCGGATCTCGGCGAGCAGCGCCAGGATCTGCGCCTGCACCGTGACGTCGAGCGCCGTGGTCGGCTCGTCCGCAATCAAGAGGTCCGGTTCGTTGGCGAGCGCCATCGCGATCATCACGCGCTGGCGCTGGCCGCCGGAGAGCTGGTGCGGATAGCTCTTCAGCCGCGTCTCGGGGTCCGGAATGCCGACCTGCGTCAGCAGCTCCAGCGTCCGTTTGCGCGCCTCGGCATTGCTGGTCGGATTGTGCAGCTGGATGATCTCGCCGATCTGCGCCTCGATCGTGTGCAGCGGATTGAGCGAGGTCATCGGCTCCTGGAAGATGATGGAGATGTCGCTGCCTCTGATCTCCCGCATCTGCTGTTCCGACTGGTCGATCAACTCCTGCCCCTTGAAGCGGATGCTGCCCGAGGGATGGGAGGCGCTGGGATACGGCAGCAGCTTCAGGATCGACAGCGCGCTGACCGACTTGCCGGAGCCGGATTCGCCGACCAGCGCGACGCATTCGCCACGCTTGATCTGGAACGAGACCTTGTCGACCGCGAGCGTGGTGGCACCGCCCTGGTGGAAGGCCACCGAGAGGTCACGCACGCTGAGCAGGGGCTGGTTGATTGCGTCCATGGGCTACCTGAACGTCTTGCGCGGATCGAAGGCGTCGCGCACGGCTTCGCCGATGAAGATCAGGAGCGACAGCATGATCGCGACCGAAAAGAAGCCGGTGAAGCCGAGCCACGGGGCCTGCACATTGGCCTTGGCCTGCGACAGCAGCTCGCCAAGCGAAGGCGATCCCGGCGGCAAGCCAAAGCCCAGGAAGTCCAGCGCCGTCAGCGTCATCACCGAAGAGGAGACGATGAACGGCAGGAACGTCATGGTCGCGACCATCGCATTCGGCAGGAGATGCCGGAACATGATGATCTTGTTCGATACCCCCAGCGCGCGCGCAGCCTGGATGTATTCGAAATTGCGCCCGCGCAGGAATTCCGCGCGAACGACCCCAACGAGAGAGACCCAGGAGAACAGCAGCATGATGCCGAGCAGGACGAAGAAGCCCGGCACCAGCACCGACGAAATGATGAGGAGCAGATAGAGATACGGAATCGCGCCCCAAATCTCGATGAAGCGCTGGAAGATGAGGTCGACCCAGCCGCCGAAATAGCCCTGAACGCCGCCCGCGGCCACTCCGACGATCGAGGATATGATGGTGAGGCAAAGACCGAACAGCACCGAGATGCGGAAGCCGTAGATCAATCGTGCCACCACATCGCGCCCCTGGTCATCGGTGCCGAGCCAGTTATATTCGAGATCGCGGCAGCTCTTCAGCCCTTTCTTCTCCACGACGGGCTTGCACTGCTTTTCCGTCAGCAGCCAGGTCGGCGGCGAAGGCGCGGGTGTCGGCAGGTCGAGGTTGTGCGTCGAGTAGGAATAGCGGATCAGCGGCCAGATGATGGTGCCGCCCTTGTCCTTGATCAGCTTCTGCAAATACGGATCGCGGTAGTCGGCCGCGGTCTCGAAATCGCCGCCGAAGGTCGTCTCCGAATAGGTCACGAAGGCCGGCCAATAGAGACGACCGTCAAATTTGATCAGGAACGGCCGGTCGTTGGCGATCAGCTCGGCGAACAGCGACACCACGAACAGGACGATGAAGATCCAGAATGACCAGTAGCCGCGCCGGTTGGCCTTGAAGTTCTGCCAGCGCCGCTTGTTCAGCGGCGACGGCGCAAACGGCTTGCGCGTGATCGGCGCGGTCACGCCGAGCGGCGAGCCCGTGGTGGTTTCGATGGGGGTCGGGGCGGTCAGCGTCATCAGACCTCCCGCGCCGCGAAGTCGATCCGTGGATCGATCCACATGTAGGTGAGATCCGAGATCAGGTTCATCACGAGGCCGATTAGCGCATAGATGTAGAGGGTACCGAACACCACGGGATAGTCGCGATTGAGCACGCTCTCGAAACCGAGCAGACCAAGGCCATCGAGGGAAAAGATCGTCTCGATCAGCAGCGAGCCCGAGATGAAGGCGTGGACGAACGCGCCGGGGAAACCGGCCACGACGATCAGCATCGCGTTGCGGAAGACGTGGCCGTACAACACCTGCGTCTCGCTGCACCCCTTGGCGCGCGCCGTCATGACATATTGCTTGCGGATTTCGTCCAGGAACGAGTTCTTGGTCAGCAGCGTCATGGTGGCGAAGGCACCGAGTGCCATCGACACCAGCGGCAGCGTGATGTGCCAGAAATAGTCGATGATCTTCCAGTACCACGGGAATTGCGACCAGCCGTCCGAGGTCAGGCCGCGCAGCGGGAACCAGTTGAGGAAGGAGCCGCCCGCAAACAGGATGATGAGGAGAATGGCGAACAGGAATCCCGGGATCGCGTAGCCGACGATGATGATCGCCGAGGTCCAGGTGTCGAAGCGCGTGCCGTCCTTCACCGCCTTGCGGATGCCGAGCGGAATCGAGATCAGGTAAGTGAGCAAGGTCAGCCACAGCCCGAGCGAGATCGAGACGGGCAGCTTCTCCTTCATGAGCTGAAGCACGTTGACGTCGCGAAAATAGCTCTTGCCGAAATCGAAGCGGGCGAAATTCCACACCATCAGCAGGAAGCGTTCCGGTGCCGGCTTGTCGAAGCCGAACTGCACCTCCAGCTTCTTGATGAAATCAGGGTCGAGCCCCTGCGCGCCGCGATATTTGGAGTTGATGGCATCGCCGCCGGCACCGACCTGCCCCGGCGCGCGCTGCGCAAAATCGCCGCCGCCCGAGATGCGCGAGGTACCGCCGGTGTCGGCGCCGGAGAGCTGCGCGATCACACGCTCGACGGGGCCGCCCGGCGCGAACTGCACCACGACGAAAGAGACGAAGAGGATTCCGAGCAGGGTCGGGATCATCAGGAGAAGACGGCGGGCAATATAGGCGCTCATAGCTATTTCGCCTGTTCGAGCTTGGCAGCCTTGGCGCCATCGTACCACCAGATATCAGGAGCGCCGACGCCGTTGGCATAGCGCGGCAGTTTCTGGGGGTGGCCGAACTGATCCCAGTAAGCCAGCCGATGCGTCTTGTTGTACCACTGCGGCACCCAATAGCGGCCGGCGCGGAACAACCGGTCGAACGCACGGCAGGCGACGGTCAATTCCTCGCGGCTGTCGGCAGCCATGATCTTCTCGATCATGGCATCGATGGCCGGGCTGGCGACGCCCGCGAGATTGTACGAGCCTTTGGTGTTCGCGACCTGCGACGAGAAGAACGCACGCATGGCATCGCCCGGCGTCGCCGACATGCTGAAACGCTGGATGGTCATGTCGAAGTCGAATTCTTCCTGGCGTGCCTTGTGCTGCACGGCATCGACAACGCGCACGCTCGCCTCGATGCCGAGAGTGCCCAGGTTCTTGACGTAGGGCGCGTGGTGCGGCTGGAACGAGGGTTCGTCCAGCAGGAACTCGATCTTGAAGACCTCGCCGTTGGGAAGCACCCGCTTGCCGTCCTTGATCGGCACGCCGGCCTCGTTCAGCAATTGCTGCGCCTTGCGCAGCAGGCCGCGGTCCTGCCCGGAACCGTCGGAGATGGGCGGCGTGAACGGCGCCGCGAATACCTCGTCCGGAACCTGGCCGCGAAACGGCTCCAGCAGCTTCAACTCTTCCGGCGACGGAGGCCCGTCGCTCGCCATGAGGTCCGAATTCTGGAATGGCGAGACGGTACGGGCATAGGCCCCGTACATGATGGTCTTGTTGGTCCATTCGAAGTCGAAGGCATTGATCAACGCCTCGCGCACCCGCGGATCCTTGAATTTGTCGCGCCGCGTGTTGATGAACCAGCCCTGCGCGCCGGACGGCGTATCGTCAGGCACGACCTCCATCTTGACCCGACCATCCTTCACGGCCGGAAAGTCGTAGCGCGTCGCCCAGATGCGGGAGGTGAACTCCTCGCGGTAGAGATAGTTCTTGCCGGTAAACCCCTCGAAGGCGACGTCGCGATCGCGATAGAATTCGTAGCGCACGACGTCGAAATTGTAGCTGCCGCGGCAGACCGGCAGATCGGCGGCCCACCAGTCCTTCACCCGCTCGTATTCGATGTAGCGATTGACCTCGAACCTGCCGACCTTGTACGGGCCCGAGCCGAGTGGGATCTCCAGCGACGACTCGTCGAACGGGCGGGACGCATAATACGCCTTCGAGAAGATCGGCAGGCCCGCGACGTAGAGCGGCACGTCGCGCGCACGCCCTTTCGCGAAGGTGACGACCAGCGTCACATCGTCGAGAGCTTCCGCGCTGACCATGTCGCGCATCTGCACGATGATCAGCGGATGTCCCTTCGTCTTCAGCGAGGTCAACGAAAACGCCGCATCGTGCGCAGTAAGCTTGCTGCCGTCGTGGAATTTCGCCTCGGGCCGCATCGTGAAGCGATAGACCAGCTTATCCGCGGATATCTGCACGGATTTGGCGGCAAGCCCGTACATCGCGTCGGGCTCGTCATTGGCGCGCACCATCAGCGGCACGAACGTCATGTCCATGCCCTGCGCGCCGTCGCCCTTGAGGATGTAGGCGTTGAGCGAGTTGAAGGTCTGGTAGGACTGGTTGTACGCCTTCACCGACGGAATCAGCGAGAATGTGCCGCCCTTCGGCGCATCGAGATTGACATAGCCGAAATGACGGAAGTCGGCGGGATATTTGAGATCGCCGAAGGCGGAGATGCCGTGGGCTTCGGGGGGCCCTTCCGACGCAGCCGCGCCGCGCGACAGGGCGGCGCCGAGCGCACCGCCGGCACCCAGGACCAGCACATGCCGGCGTGAAAGCTGTGCCATGCGGAAGGTATCCTTCACGACTTCTTTGCGATCCGTGCCGCCTTGTCTGCGTCGTACCACCAGATGAACGGGAATCCGGACTGACCGTATTTGGGCAATTCCGAGGGCCGGCCGAAGCGATCCCAGCGCGCGGTGCGCACCTTCGTATAGGTCCACTGCGGCACGACGTAATGATTCCACAGCAGCACGCGGTCGAGCGCCTTGGTGGCCGCAACGAGATCGTCACGATCCCTGGCGAAGATCAGCCGTTCGATCAGCTTGTCGATGGCCGGATTCTTGATGCCGGCAATATTGCGCGAGCCGGCGATGTCGGCGCTCTTCGAGGACCAGAACTCGCGCTGCTCGTTGCCCGGCGATTGCGACTCGCCCCAGGAGTTGGTGACGACGTCGAAATCCCAGTCGCGCGTCCTGTTCTCGTACTGGGTCGGGTCGACCGTCCGCACGTTGACGGCGATGCCGAGCCGTTCCAGCGACGGCTTGTAGAACAGCGTGATCCGCTCGAAGCTTGGATCCTGGTTCAGCAATTCAATCGAGAACTGGGCGCCGGTCTTGACATCGATCAGCTTGCGGTCGCGCACCTCATAGCCGGCCTCCTTGAACAGGCGCAGCGCCTCGCGCAGATTATCGCGCACGGCTTCCGGACTGCCGCCGACCGGATTGGCGTAGGCCGTCGTGAACACTTCCGGAGGGACTTCGGCGCGGACGGTCTCGAGAATCTCGAGCTCCTTGCCCTGCGGCAATCCGGTCGCCATCAGCTCGTCGATGCCGTCGAAATAGCTGGTAATGCGCTTGTACTGCCCGAAGAAGATCTGCTTGTTCATCTCCTCGAAGTCGAACGCGTAGTTGAGTGCGCGACGCACGCGCGGATCGCTGAACTTGGCGCGGCGCAGGTTCGGCACGAATGCCTGCATGACGCCCGAGCTGCGATTGGCGAATTCCTCGAGGATCACTCGCTTTTCGGTGACGGCCGGGAAATCGTAGGCCGTCGCCCAGCTCTTCGCGCTGTTCTCGGTGCGCCAGTCGACCTGATCGGCCTTGAAGGCCTCGATCGCCACGGTGGCGTCGCGGAAGTACTCGTAGCGCAGCTCGTCAAAATTGTTGCGTCCGACATTGGAGGCGAGGTCGCGCCCCCAATAATCCTTGACGCGCTCCAGCGCGATTGAGCGCCCGGCGGCGAATTCCCTGATCTTGTAGGGGCCGGAGCCAAGCGGCGCTTCGAGCGTGGTGGTGGAGACATCGCGCTTGCGGCCCTGCGCGTCCGTCCCTTCCCACCAATGCTTCGGCAGCACGATGAGCTGGCCGACGATCTGCGGCAGCTCGCGGTTGCCCGGCGCGTCGAACACGAACTTCACGTCGCGCTCGCCGACCTTCTCCGCCTTCACCACATGGCTGTAATAGGCCGAATACATCGGGTGGTACTTCTTGAACGAATCGAGCGAGAAGATCACGTCCTCGACGGTAACGGGCTGACCGTCGTGCCATTTGGCCTGCGGCCGCAAACGATAGGTGACGAAGGAGAAATCGTCGGGGTGGCTGACGGCTTCGGCCAGTGCGCCATATTCGGTCGAGACTTCGTCGAGCGAAGGCGTCAGCAGGGATTCGTAGATGAACGCGACCGCTCCGGAAACCTGGCCCTTCACCCCCGAGACGACGATGTTGAAATTGTCGAACGTGCCAACGGCGATCTGGCGCGCGACCCCGCCCTTGGGCGCTTCCGGATTGACGTAGTCGAAGCGCTTGAAGTCGGCTGGATACTTGACCTTTCCAAACAACGACAAAGCATGACGCCAAGTCAGCCCATTGGAAGGCAGCTCGCTCGCCGATTGCGCTGCTGCTTGGCCGATGACGGGAACACCCGCCACGGAACCGAGGGCGGGGAGCGCTGCGGCCGCAGTGCCGGTGAGCAGGAGTTCGCGTCGGGTAATGGCCAAATCAATAGTCCTGTCTTGAAGGAGACTACTCCTTTAAGGTCCCAATATAGGCGAGGTTTCGACGGAATATGTTGCTTTTTCCTCATGTTGGAAGGCCGGACAGCCTCCCGGATGCGGCCAAACGCCCCGATAACGAGCCCGCGAGGCCCGGATAAGGAAACGGCCAGGCTTTTCAACCTGGCCGCATCTTCCAAGATCGATTTTTGAAGGTCTTACTTCGAGGCCGTTGGGAGCGGCTGCGGATGCTCTGACAGCGAATTCAGATAGGCGATGACGTCGGCGCGCTCGGAATCCTTAGGAATACCGGCGAAGCCCATCGCGGTGCCCGGGATGAAGCCCTTCGGATTGGCGATGAACTTGTTGAGGTCGTCGAAGGTCCAGGTGCCGCCCTTGCCCTTCATCGCCGCCGAGAAGTTGAAGCCATTACGGCCCTCGCCCCGCTTCTCGCCGACGACGCCATAGAGATTCGGACCGACGCGATTCGGACCGCCCTTTTCGAAGGTGTGGCAGGCGCCGCACTTCTTGGCGGCGGCCGCGCCCTTCTCGACGGAGGCGGTCTGGAGCAGCTTTTCGATCGGCTCGGAGGAGGCCGCGGCGGCGCCGCCTTCCTTGCCGTGGCCGGCGTCTTCCTTCACCGCGATCTCGAACCCCGGCTTTGCCGGCATTTTGGGGGAGAACAGTGCCTGGGCGGTAAAGCTCGTCACCAGCAGAATGAGACAGGTGCCGAGCACGGCACCAAGAATCTTGTTCAGTTCGAAAGAGTCCATTTCCGGCCAGGCCCCACACCGCAAGAAGGAAACAGCGGCCCAAGCGGCCGCCAGGACGAGCCTCGGGAGAATCAGAACGTTCCTTGTCGTTTCCCCGAGTTTTGCCATTGAGATATCGGTTTGCCCGGGGTCTGGCAACCCGTATAAGCGACCCCGCTTCAAACCCGTCCCCACCCGATTTCTCGGCGCGGAAAACGCTCCGTTTCCAGGCCCTTGAATCCAGGCCCTTGAACCCAGGTCCCTGAACCAATGACCGATCCCCGCATCCTGGTGCTGATACCGGCCCGTATGGCCGCCACCCGTCTGCCCGGCAAGCCGCTCGCCGATATCGCGGGCCTGCCGATGATTGTGCACGTTCTGCACCGGGCGGAAGCCGCGGGTATCGGCCGGGTCGCGGTGGCCACCGACACCGATGAGATCGCCTCGGTCGTGACGGCCCATGGCGGCGAGGCCGTGATGACCAGCCCCGATCACCCCTCCGGTTCGGACCGCATCCACGAGGCCATGCAGAAGCTCGATCCCGAGGGCAAAGCCGAGATCGTGATCAATCTCCAGGGCGATTTCCCGACCATCACGCCGGCATCCATCCGCGAGGTGCTGCCGCCCTTTGACGATCCCGGGGTCGACATCGTCACGCTGGCCTCACAGATCCATACCGAGGAGGAAGACCTCGCGCCGAGCGTGGTGAAGGCCATCGGCTCGCCGATCGGGCCGAGGCGGTTGCGGGCACTATATTTCACCCGCGCCACAGCCCCCTACGGCAACGGACCGCGATACCACCACATCGGTCTTTATGCCTATCGCCGCGCCGCGCTGGAACGATATGTCTCCCTGCCGCGCTCCCCTCTCGAGATTCAGGAAAGTTTGGAGCAACTGCGGGCGGTGGAGGCCGGCATGCGCATCGACATCATGATCGTCGACAGCGTGCCCCGCGGGGTCGACACGCCGCCCGACCTCGAAACCGCCCGCAGCATCCTTTCCAAATCCTGAGCCGCTGCTACAAGGCCGACCAGGAGCACTTCAAGACATGAGCAAGATGAAGATCGCATTCCAGGGCGAACCCGGAGCCAATTCCCATATCGCCATCGTCGAGGCTTATCCCGACGCCGAGCCGATGCCCTGCGCCACTTTTGAAGACGCGCTGTCGGCGATCTCATCGGGCGAGGCCGATCTCGGCATGATTCCTATCGAAAACTCGGTCGCGGGCCGCGTCGCCGACATCCATCATCTCTTGCCGGCCTCCGGCCTGTTCATCATCGGCGAATGGTTTTTGCCGGTCCGACACCAACTGATGGCGGTGAAGGGGACCAAGCTCGAAGACATCAAGAGCGTCGAGAGCCATGTCCATGCGCTCGGCCAGTGCCGGCGCATCATCCGCAAGCTCGGCATCAAGCCGATCGTGCACGCCGACACTGCCGGCAGCGCCCGAGACATCTCCGAGCGCAAGGACAAGACCGTCGCCGCGATCGCCTCGCGCCTTGCCGCCAAGATCTACGGCCTCGACATCCTCGCCGAGGACATCGAGGACGAGGCCCACAACACGACGCGCTTCGTGGTGCTGGCGCGCGAGCCGAAATGGGCCGCGCAGGGCTCCGGCCCCCTGGTCACCACTTTTGTATTTCGCGTGCGCAACCTGCCCGCAGCGCTCTACAAGGCGCTCGGCGGCTTTGCCACCAACGGCGTCAACATGACCAAGCTCGAAAGCTACATGGTCGACGGCAATTTCTTCGCCACGCAGTTCTACGCCGACGTCGACGGTCACCCCGAAGACAAGGGTCTTGCTTTCGCGATCGAGGAGCTGAAATTCTTCTCACGCGAATTCCGCATCGTCGGCGTCTATCCCGGGCATCCGTTCCGAGCGACGTTTAGCGAGGCGCAGGATTGATACCGTCGTTCCGGGGCACGCGTAGCGTGAACCCGGAACCTCGAGATTCCGGATTCGATGTTCCGCATCGCTCCGGAATGACGGTGATGATTAAGCCGCCCGCTTCGCCAGCCCAAACGCCTCCGCCAGCAGCGAATACGATTTCTTCCGCGCCTCGTGATCGTACACGGCGGTGATCACCATCAACTCGTCCGGCTTGCTGGCATCGATCAGCGGTTGCAGCTTTTTCTGCACCGTCGCCGGATTTCCGACGAACAGGCGCGAACGGTTGCGGGCGATCGAGGTGCGCTCCGAGTCCGTATAGGGATAGGCCAGCGCCTCCTCGACGCTCGGCAGCGGCAGATATTGGCCGCGGTCGCGGCGGAGGCGGTTGAGGTCGAACGACGTCGCGAGCTTTTCGGCCTCCTGGTCCGTCTCCGCCGTGATGACGGCCACTGCGAGGATCGCATGCGGGCTCGCGCGCCAGGCCGAGGGCTGGAAGCGGTTGCGGTAATGCACCATCGCATCGATCGCATCGTGGGATGCGAAATGATGGGCGAAGGCGAAGCCCATGCCGACTTGCGCGGCGAGTTCAGACGAATAATCGCTGGAGCCGAGCAGCCAGATCGGCGGCAGCTTGGTGTCGTCGGGCATCGCCACGACGTTGTTGTAGGGATGTCCTGACGGGAATTCCCGCGTCTCCCACAGGATCAACTCGTGCAGCCGCTCCAGGAAATCGTCGCCCTCGCGGCGGTCGAGCCGGCTGCGCAGCGCGTAGGCTGTGGCGCCGTCGGTGCCGGGGGCGCGGCCAAGTCCGAGATCGATGCGGCCGGGAAACAGCGCCTCCAGCATCTTGAAGCGCTCGGCCACGACCAGCGGCGCGTGGTTGGGCAGCATCACGCCGCCGGAGCCGACTCGGATGTGCTTCGTCACCGCCGCGATCTGCCCGATCATCACGTCGGGCGCGGGACTTGCGACCGAGGCGAGGTTGTGGTGCTCGGCGAGCCAATAGCGGACATAGCCGAGGCCATCGACATGCCTCGCCAGATCGATGCTGTTGCGCAGCGCCGCGGCAGGCTTTGTGCCTGTGGTGACGACAGAGAGGTCAAGGACCGAGAGCGGGATCATGGCGCGTTAACGTAGTGAAGGGCGCCGCCGCGGCAATGGGTTGGCTGCGCAGGTCTGGCGTGTGCAGAGGCCGCGCCTGTGCACGGCTGAGCTAACGATATTGGGACAAAGGCAGCGAGAGACATATTGACTTCAAGCTGCCCAACGCTACTTGACGGGTAATATATAACCTAAAAATCGACTACCACTATATAATAAATGCAGAATTATCGACGCCGTCAACGTCCCACCTGAGCGCGAAAATGTCATAAAATTCCACGCCACTCAGGGATAGTGGGCCACTTCCCATTTCCGATGGGCTGTCGGGGAGGCAACCTTTGTCTTATCTTACGCGCTCCCAAACTAGACCTGACGGCCGGCTACGAAGACCTGGCGGGATCCTTGCAGTGAGTGGTGCCATGACTGACTTGACGACGCCTGCGACAGCCGACCGGCAAGACGGGCACCTGAAGCGGCCTGCGATCTCCTTCGAGTTCTTTCCGCCCAAGTCCGAGGAGATGGAGCGCAATCTCTGGGAGACCATCAACCGGTTGGCCCCGCTCGACCCGAAATTCGTCTCGGTGACCTATGGCGCCGGCGGCTCGACGCGCGAGCGCACCCATTCCACCATCGCGCGCATCCTGAAGGAAACCGCGCTGCTGCCGGCCGCGCATCTGACCTGTGTCGGCGCCTCGCGCGGCGAGATCGACGAGATCGTCGACCGCTATCACGAGGTCGGCGTCCGCCACATCGTCGGGCTGCGCGGCGACCCGGCCGGCGGCATCGGCACGCCCTATTCCAGCCATCCCGACGGCTACCAGAGTTCTGCGGAGCTTGTGGCCGGCATCAAGAAGCGGCACGCGGATATCGAAGTGTCAGTCTCGGCCTATCCCGAGAAGCACCCCGAGGCGCGCGACTTCGACGCCGATCTCGACACGCTGAAGGCCAAGGTCGATGCCGGCGCGACGCGCGCGATCACCCAGGTGTTCTTCGATAACGACTTTTACTTCCGCTATCTCGATCGCGTCCGCGCGCGCGGCATCGACATTCCGGTCGTGCCGGGCATCATGCCCATGCACAATTTCAAGCAGGCGCGCAATTTCGTCACCCGGAACGGCACCACCGTGCCCGACTGGCTCGCCGCGAAATTCGAGGGCCTCGATAACGACGCCGAGACCCGCAAGCTGGTCGCCGCGACCGTCGCGGCCGGCCAGGTGCAGAAGCTCGCCAAGCATGGCGTCGACACCTTCCACTTCTACACCATGAACCGCGCCGATCTCGTGTTCGCGATCAGCCATTTGCTCGGCATTCGCGCCAAGAGCGCCCAGAAGGCTGCGTAAGAGACAATGACCGTACCCGTTTCCGCCAAGCGAACTGCCCTTATCAACGTCGCGCGCGAGCGCATCCTCGTGCTCGACGGCGCCATGGGCACGATGATCCAGAACCTGCAGTTCGACGAGGCCGCCTTCCGCGGCGAGCGCTTCAAGAACTTCCATCGCGACCTGCGCGGCAACAACGATTTGTTGATCCTGACCCAGCCGCAGGCGATCGAGGACATCCACGCCGCCTATTTGCGCGCCGGTGCCGACATCGTCGCGACCAATACGTTCTCGACGACATCGATAGCACAGGCCGATTACGACCTCACCGACATCGTCTACGAGATGGCACGCGAAGGCGCCCACCTTGCTGGCAATGCCGCCCGCCGCGTCGAAGCCGAAGACGGCAAGCCTCGCTTCGTTGCGGGTGCCATCGGCCCCACCAACCGTACCGCCTCGATCTCGCCCGACGTTTCCAATCCCGGCTATCGCGCCGTCACCTTCGACGATTTGCGCAAATCCTATGGCGAGCAGATCCGCGGCCTTATCGACGGCGGCGTCGATCTCTTGCTGGTCGAGACCATCTTCGACACGCTCAACGCCAAGGCGGCGCTCTATGCGATCGCCGAGATCACCGAAGAGCTCGGCATCGACATGCCGGTGATGGTGTCGGGCACCATCACCGACAAGTCCGGCCGCCTGCTCTCGGGGCAGATGCCGGAAGCGTTCTGGAATTCGGTGCGGCATGCAAAGCCGATCACCATCGGCTTCAACTGCGCGCTCGGTGCAGAAGATCTGCGCGCGCACATCGCCGATATCGGCCGCGTTGCTGATACGCTCGTCTGCGCCTACCCGAACGCCGGCCTGCCCAACGAGTTCGGCCAGTATGACGAGACGCCTGAGTACATGGCGCGCCTTGTCGGCGAATTTGCCCGCGACGGCCTCGTCAACATCGTCGGCGGCTGCTGCGGCACCACGCCGGACCATATCGCCGCGATCGCAGCGGCCGTTGCTCCGCACAAGCCGCGCATCGTGCCGGAGATCGAACCGCGCCTGCGGCTCTCCGGCCTCGAGCCGTTCGTGCTGACGGATGCCATTCCCTTCGTGAACGTCGGCGAGCGCACCAATGTCACGGGATCTGCGCGGTTCCGCAAGCTGATCACCGCCGGCGACTACACCGCCGCGCTGCAGGTCGCGCGCGACCAGGTCGAGAACGGCGCGCAGATCATCGACGTCAACATGGACGAGGGCCTGCTCGATTCCGAAGCGGCGATGGTGACGTTCCTCAACCTCGTCGCCGCCGAGCCCGACATCGCCCGCGTCCCCGTGATGGTGGACTCCTCGAAATTCTCGGTGATCGAAGCCGGCCTGAAATGCGTGCAGGGCAAGCCGGTCGTCAACTCGATCTCGATGAAAGAAGGCGAGGAGAAGTTCATCCATGAGGCGAAAGTAGCCCGCCGCCATGGCGCGGCCGTGGTGGTGATGGCGTTCGACGAGGTCGGCCAGGCCGACACGTTCGCGCGCAAGACCGAGATCTGCAAGCGCGCCTACGACATCCTGGTGAACAAGGTCGGCTTCCCGCCCGAGGACATCATCTTCGATCCCAACATTTTCGCGATTGCGACCGGCATCGAGGAGCACAACAATTACGGCGTCGACTTCATCGAGGCGGCGCGCTGGATCCGCCAGAACCTGCCGGGTGCGCACATCTCGGGCGGCGTCTCCAACCTGTCGTTCTCGTTCCGCGGCAACGAGCCGGTGCGCGAGGCCATGCACTCGGTGTTCCTGTATCACGCCATCAAGGCCGGCATGGACATGGGCATCGTCAATGCCGGGCAGATGATCGTCTATGACGACATCGACCCCGAGCTGCGCCAGACCTGCGAGGACGTCGTCCTCAACCGCGATCCCGGCGCGTCCGAACGGCTGCTGGCGCTCGCCGAGAAATTCCGCGGCAAGAAGACCGAATCCAAGGAAGCCGATCTGGCCTGGCGCGAATGGCCGGTGGCGAAGCGCCTGTCGCATTCGCTGGTGCATGGGATCACCGAATTCATCGAGCAGGACACCGAGGAAGCCCGCAAGAGCTCGTCGCGCCCGCTCGACGTGATCGAGGGACCGCTGATGGCCGGCATGAACGTGGTCGGCGATCTCTTCGGCGACGGAAAAATGTTCCTGCCGCAGGTGGTGAAGTCCGCGCGCGTGATGAAGCAGGCCGTTGCCTACCTCATGCCGTTCATGGAGGAGGAGAAGGCGCGCAACCTCGCCAGCGGCATCGGCACCGAGGGCTCCTCGTCCGCCGGCAAGATCGTGCTCGCGACGGTGAAGGGCGACGTCCACGACATCGGCAAGAACATCGTCGGCATCGTGCTCCAGTGCAACAATTTCGAGGTCATCGACCTCGGCGTGATGGTGCCGGCCGCAAAGATCGTCGAGACCGTGAAAGCGGAGAAGGCCGACATCGTCGGTCTCTCCGGCCTGATCACGCCTTCGCTCGACGAGATGGCATTCTTCGCCGGCGAACTGCAGCGCGAGGGCCTGAAGCTGCCGCTGTTGATCGGCGGCGCCACGACCAGCCGCGTGCACACGGCGGTGAAGATCGACCCGAGCTATCGCGCCGGCCCCGTCGTGCATGTCAACGACGCCAGCCGCGCCGTTGGCGTTGCCTCCTCGCTGCTCTCGCCCGAGAAGCGCGAGGCCTATGCTGCCGAGGTGCGTGCCGAATACGCCAAGATCTCGGAGGCGCATCTGCGCGCGCAGGCGGACAAGAAGAGGCTGAAGCTCAGCGATGCCCGCGCCAACCGCGTGCCGGTCGACTTTGCCAAGAGCAAGCCGGTGAAGCCGACCTTCCTCGGCACCCGCAGCTTTGACGCATACGACCTCGCCGAGCTCGTGCCGTATATCGACTGGACGCCGTTCTTCCAGACCTGGGAACTCGCGGGACGCTTCCCCGCCATTCTCGACGACGCCAAGGTCGGCGAGGTCGCGCGTTCGCTCTATGACGATGCGCGCAAGATGCTCGACACCATCGTCAAGGAGAAATGGTTCCGGGCCCGCGCGACGATCGGTTTCTGGCCGGCGAATGCGCAAGGCGACGACATCGTGCTCTATGCCGACGAGAGCAGGACCAAGCAGATCGCGACGCTGCACACGCTGCGCCAGCAGCTCGAGAAGCGGGAGGGCCGCTTCAACGCCGCGCTCGCCGACTTCATCGCGCCTGCCGGCGTGCCCGACTATATCGGTGGCTTCGTCGTCACCGCAGGCATCGGCGAGGACGCCGTCGCCGACCGCTTCAAGATGGCGAACGACGATTACTCCTCGATCCTGTGCAAGGCGCTGGCCGACCGTCTCGCGGAAGCCTTCGCCGAGCGCATGCATGCCCGCGTGCGCCGCGAGTTCTGGGCTTACGCACCTAGCGAGGCGCTTTCCAACGACGAGCTGATCCTCGAGAAGTACCAGGGCATCCGCCCCGCCCCCGGCTATCCCGCGCAGCCCGATCACACCGAGAAGGCGACGCTGTTCGAGCTGCTCGACGCGGAAGCGACCGCAGGCGTGAAGCTGACCGAGAGCTTTGCGATGTGGCCGGGCTCATCGGTCTCCGGGCTCTATTTTGCAAACCCCGAGAGCTACTATTTCGGCGTCGGCAAGATCGAGCGCGACCAGGTCGAGGACTACGCCGCGCGCAAGGGCATGAGTGTGGCGGAAGCCGAACGCTGGCTCGCGCCGGTGCTCAACTACATCCCGTCCCAGCAGAACAAGGCCTTCGCGGCGACGCCGGCGAACGACGAAGCGTCGAACGACCTCGCTTCGCATCCGCCGGGCTGCACCTGCGCGGTGCATCTGGTCTGGCAGAAGAAGCGCGCGGGCGCGGGTTAGCGGCACCTTCCAAAACAAAAATGCGAAAACAACCCCATGCACAGTAGAATGGGGTTGAAAGGCTTGGGGAATTTTACGCCGCCGGGAAACTTGCTCCGTCGGGCAAAACACCTGTATCTTTCTATCATCGCCCCCGCGCCGGTTTCGCAATCCGCCCGCCCGACAAATGTGTTCGATGCCCCGCCAGGGCGTGAATGCGTGAAGCCACCACCGAGGCTTACGCGGGCAGAGACGCGCTGACGGCTCCCCGTTCGGGGGCCAT
Organism: Bradyrhizobium sacchari; assembly: GCF_002068095.1. GTDB lineage: Bacteria > Pseudomonadota > Alphaproteobacteria > Rhizobiales > Xanthobacteraceae > Bradyrhizobium > Bradyrhizobium sacchari. Next base: position 765,254 of record NZ_LWIG01000007.1, read on the forward strand.
CTTTTGCCCAAGGACATATCTGCAAGTGACGTTGCTGCGCTCCAGCAGCCAATGAACGCCAACCGGGATGACCACGGCTGCGAGCGCCAGGACGTACCGATTGCCAATGAACGCGTCGCCCTGCTTCAGAATGAGAGCGTGCAGGAACATGATCGTGATGGACGCCCGGCCGATGACGCTGAAGGCGTCCCCGATATACGGCACACGGTCGAGGTACGCGTTGCCGGCAAGCCAACACACACTCAAGGAGACGGCTGCAATCAGGTTCACAGGGTTTCCGATTTCGAGAGTCTTCATGTCGAAGACGCCGACAAAGGGGAGGCTGGCTGCCCCTGTGGCTGCGCAGACGACCGCGATCAGGAACCGCCTCTCCCTTTGCTCAGCGAGCAGGCAACCGACCCACAGGAACACGACGGCGATCGGAACGCTCGCGATTCCCTGTGGAGACGGCGATCCCGGCCTTTCGATCAACGCGACGACGGCCAGGCCCGCGACAACTGCCGCAACAGGCCAACTGATCGGCTTCCAGATTGAGGTCAGGAAGTTCAGTGCGACCAGGGAAAGCCAGAGGCATCCAACGAACCAGAACGCCGCATAGGCCCCAAAGAGGCTCGTACCGCCATAGAAGAAACGAAGCACAATCTGCTTCGGCGCGGCCAGACTCAATGACGGCGCTATGCCGCTCACCGTGGAAACGGCATTGTCAAGGCTCAGCACCACAATGAAGAACACGACATATGGCAGCATCAACGACCTGGTTCGGCTTATCGAATAGGACCAAGGCTCGCGAGGCCGGAACAAGATGCCGCTCACGATGAAGAACATCGGCATATGGAAGAGATAAATCCAGAATTTTGCCTCGGCGAACTGATGCATGTGCCCGATGACAACGAGCAGCATGCCGCTGCCGCGCGCACAATCGAGATCGCGGAGCCTGGACCCCGCGCCGGAAAACTTGATGTCGCCCATTGAAACACTCTCGCCACGGCGCACCGCGACAACTGGAAACATCAGCGTGAGTTCCGGGAACAGCGTCAAACAACAGTCTCATCCTCCGCGGAGAGTTCCATCGCCGAGGTAAGAGGCTCACCCCTTCGGTGATATCAACGGCTGCGTGACTCCCTCGTTGAGCCACGGCGGGCAGGTCGCTCATTCGGGCTCCAGAAGATCGAGCGCACAATCGATGCGAGGACTGATGCCGGGCTGCAACTTTGCTCAACAGGTCGCACTCGCCGGAACCCTCCGCTTGTGAACTCGATCACCTGTCCGCTCAGCCTCGATTGGATACTCTCTCGGCCTACTACCTTCAAACCGATGGCTGGTTTGGGATCGAAGATATGAAGCAGTTCATTGGCACTGTTCGTCGCCGCGATCGCCCCCGGCGTGCTACGCACGATTGCCGCGGCGGACTGTCCGAAAGGCTACGTGCCATGCGGCGAACGAAATCAGTTGTGCTGCCCGGGGAAGTAAGAAGCCGCAAATGGCTCTGGCTCGGCAGCGGCGTGTTCGTCGCGATCGGCCTGTCATGATCACAGCCTGGATCGGATTCCCGCGCAAGAAGCAGACGATCACGGCCATCCTCTCCGAGGACCGGTTATTTCGAGGTCGTCCCGCCCAGCACGTTCGGCGGCCCCGGCACGATCAACACGATCGAATATCTGAGCAACGGCGGGCTGGAGCTACACCCGACCTGTGATGTCGACCCTGCGATCCTGACCGGCAAGATCCAGAAATATCCGACGATGGAGCAGGACCTCAAGCAGTCGCTGGAGAAGTCTCCGCGCAGGCCAGGGACAAGCTGTCCGCCGTCGCCCGCATGGAGCAGGTCGACTCGATCCACCTCAAGCTCGAAAACGCCAACATTTTGTTGATTTCCGACGAAGCGCTGATATCGACCCGAAACGCATTGCTGAAGGCCGAGTGCGATGACACGATCACCCAGAACATCTCGAGCGGCGGTGTCGTGTGCCAGACGCGGTCCGTGCTGGAGGCTGATGTCGTCTACGAGATCAAGTACCACAACAAGATCTCGATGGAGGAGCGCGCCAAGCTGACGTCCGAGATCGCAGCGAAGCTCGACCTCGACGCTCACCAGGGCGCGGACGACAAGGTCTCCGGCTCGCAATTGTTCTTCGGCATCAGGCTGTCGCCCAATCCGATCGTCCTGAAAAAACCGCGGCGAGCGAGATCAAGCCCTGTACGCGGAAGTAGGATCGACGCGGCGGTTCACCCCTTTGGGGGTGCCAGCGGCTGCACGATCACCCGGAACGGCGGCAGCGCTTCGCAACGATCGGCATGCGCGCTGAGCGCCGGATAGCGTGCGGCATCGAATAGCTGCGGATGCGCCTCGCGGGTGAAGCGGACGACGCAGGCGACTGCAATGTCGGCATGGCCGATGCGATCTCCCAGCCAGTACGGCGTCGTCACCCTGGCGCGCTCGGCCTCCAGCACGCCGAGGACGTCCGCGATCTGCGCCTGGCAGCGCTCGACCCACAGCGCAAGCTGCTCCTTCCGCAGCACGCGCTCATAGAGCAGGCTGACCGCCTTGTCGCCGAGGCCGGAGGCAAGCGCACAGATGCGCAGGTGCTTGCGCCGCGCAGCGCCGCTGCGCGGGAGCATCGCCTTCCCCTCGCCGACGAGTTCGTCGAGATAGTCGAGGATGATCGTGCTCTCGATCAACGCCTCGCCGTCATCGAGCACCAGGGTCGGCACGCGGCGCAACGGGTTATACGGCGCGATCTTGTCGGCATCGCCGAAGGTCGACCACGGCCTGTGCTCGAAGGCGAGCCCGTAAAGCCGCAGCGCAATCGCGACGCGACGCACGAAGGGGGAATCATATTGGCCGATCAGGAACATGGTTCTCGCTCTTCTCAATATTGGATAAGGCAGGGACAAGGCACGGCCGGTCAGTCTCCACGACCGGTTCGGCACGGCGCAACAAATATCTCGGAATGGAGCATTGCATCGGCTGCAACGACGCCCGGGACGGGCCTCACGCGCGACACGCTCAAAGGCCGGCTCAAAGATCGTCCTGGATCGAGCGCTTGATCGCGGCGATGGCCGTCTCGTTGCGCTTGTACATCGTCCACTGCTTGATCCGCTTGGCGCGCACCAGCTTGGCGGCCATCAGCACCCGCATGTGCTCGCTCACCGTCGGCGCGCTGACGCCGAGCTTTTCGGCGATCAGCAATCCGCAGACGCCGTCCTCGACCAGATCGCCATCGGCCTGCTCGCGAAAATGTCGCCGCGGATCCCGCAGCCATTCCAGGATCTGCAGGCGGCGTTCATTGGCGAGCGCGCGCAGGGCGAGGGCAAATCTCATTTAGCCATTTTGCTAATTAGCTAATTGATGTCAACGCTCCCTTGCGCTATCCTGGATGCCATCATGGCAGCGACAGTGGACATCAATCGGGAGCGGATTGCGGCGACCGAGGCGGTCATTCGTCCGCATATCAGGCGCACACCGCTCATCCAGGCCGACCTCGCCGATTTCGGCCCGCCGGCGACGCGCGTCACGTTCAAGCTCGAGATGCTGCAGCATTCCGGATCGTTCAAGGCGCGCGGCGCTTTCGCCAATCTGCTTTTGCGGCAGGTGCCGGAGGCCGGCGTCGTCGCGGCATCCGGCGGCAATCACGGCGCGGCCGTCGCCTATGCGGCGCAGCAGCTCGGCGTTCCCGCCACGATCTTCGTGCCCGATATCACCTCACCGGCCAAGGCCGAGCGCATCAGCGGCTATGGCGCAAAGCTCGTGATCGCGGGCAACCGCTACGCCGATGCCCTTGCCGCGAGCGAGGCGCATGTCGCGCAGACCGGCGCGCTTGCCGTCCATGCCTACGACCAGGCCGAAACTCTGCTCGGCCAGGGCAGCGTCGGCCTGGAGCTAGAGCAGGACGCGCCCGACATCGACACGCTGCTGGTGGCGGTCGGCGGCGGCGGACTGATCGGCGGCATTGCGGCCTGGTACGCCGGCCGGACGCGCGTCATCGCGGTCGAGCCGGAGCAATCGCCGACCCTGCACGCTGCGTTCGAGGCGGGCGCTCCGGTCGATGCGCCGGCCGGCGGTGTCGCCGCCGACAGCCTCGCGCCGCGACGCGTCGGCGCATTGATGTTCCCGATCGCGCGCGCCCATGTCGAGCGCGTCGTCCTCGTCAGCGACGAGGCGATCCGGCAGGCCCAAGCCGCGCTGTGGTCGCGCCTGCGTCTCGTCGCCGAGCCCGGCGGCGCAGCCGCGTTTGCCGCGCTGCTGTCCGGCCGCTATCATCCCGCGGCCGGCGAGCGCGTCGCGGTCCTGGTCTGCGGCGCCAACACGACGGCGGTGAATTTCGACAGCTAGTTGCGGGGGGTGCATGATCAAGTCGGGCGCCATTTTCCTGACGTTGATCCTGCCTGGATTGTCCCCTGGTCGCGTTCAAGCGCAGGGCCGTCCTATCGGCTTTCTGACGCCGTCAAAGAACATCGTCTGCCAGTTCTTTACCGATAACGGTCAGGCCAATGATAGAAGCGTGCTCCGCTGCAACATCATGAACATGGAGAGCCGCCCGCGCCGACCGGCCGATTGCGAGCTGGACTGGCGCCACGCTTTCAAGATGAGCCGAACGATTGTGGCGCCTCGCCCCCTATGACCTTCGGAACCGATGCTCGCGCGGTCCTGTGATCCCGGAGCAGCAGATCGAATGAAGCTCAAAGGCAGCGTCATATTCCGTCATTGCGAGCGCAGCGAGGCAATCCAGAATCTCTCCGCGGGAGAGAGCCTGGATTGCTTCGTCGCAAGAGCTCCTCGCAATGACGGTGAGGATGCAGCCGTGCACTACTCGATAACAGGCACGTGCTTCGCCGCATCGCGCGGGGCGGTGCCGTCGAGGCGCGGGTCGTCGGCAATCTCGATCTGGCGGCGGAAGGGGCGGAAGCCGGAGCGCTGGTAGAAGGCGACGGCGGCGGGATGATCGAAGGTGCAGGTGTGCACCCAGACGCGGCGGAGGTTGTGTGACCATGCGAGGTCCAGCGCGCGGTTCATCAGGAAGCGGGCGGCGCCGGTGCCGATCAATCCTGCAGTAACGCCGAAATAGACCAGCTCGCATTGGCCGGGTTCACGGAAGTCCAATTCCAGCAGGCCTTCGTCGCGGCCGTCCACGACGAGCGTGTAAATCTCTATTCCCGGTGCGTTGATGATCGCGGCGAGCTCCGTGTCGGTCATGCGTGCGCGCGAGAACCACAGCCACTCCTCGCCGACGCGGCGGAAGAGATCGCGGTACCAGTCAAGTGCGGGTGCGTCGATTTTCGCTAGGCTCCAGGCGCCCGGCGGGTCGTCACGGCGCGCGGGCGGCGCGGTCATTTCGAGATGCGTGACGACGGCGGCGATCTTGCCGGCGGGGACGTCGGAGTAGCCGTCGGGGAGGATCATTCTTGCTTGCTCCGCTTCGTTGCGCGCGAGTCCATTTTCGATCCAAGGAGCGACGACGCGCTGCATTCCGTGATTGCGAGCGCAGCGAAGCAATCCATAATCTTTCCGCGGAGACGGCCTGGATTGCTTCGTCGCAAGGGCTCCTCGCAATGACGGTGGAGGCAGCTCTCGATGCGAGGACGGAGGACGCGCCTACCCCTCCCCCTCGTCGCTCGCGAGCACGCCTTTCACCGCGCGGGCCCAGCCGGCGAGCTTTCGCTCGCGCGTGGCTTCGCTCATGTTGGGCTTGAAGCGGTGCTCGAGGCGCCAGTTGTCGGCAAACTTCGTCGGCTCGGGATAGACGCCGGCGTTGAGGCCGGCGAGATAGGCGGCGCCGAGCGCCGTGGTCTCCTGGATCACGGGCCGATCGACCGGCGCGTTGAGGAGATCGGCGAGGCGCTGCATGGTCCAGTCGGAGGCGGTCATGCCGCCGTCGACGCGCAGCACGACGCTGGCGGTCTCCGAGCTCGGCCAATCCGCGCGCATCGCGGCCCAGAGATCGAAGGTCTGGTAACAAACACTCTCCAGCGCGGCATGAGCGAGCTCGGCGGGACCAGTGTTGCGGGTGAGGCCGAACAGCGCGCCACGCACCCGCGGATTCCAGTAGGGCGCGCCCATGCCGACAAAGGCGGGGACGAGATAGACGCTCTGCATGGAGTCGGACTGATCAGCAAGAGGTCCGGTTTCGGCGGCGTGCTTGATAATGCCGAGGCCGTCGCGCAGCCATTGCACCGCGCTGCCCGCGACGAAGATCGAGCCTTCGAGCGCATAGGTTCGCTTGCCTTCGAGCTGGTAGGCGACGGTGGTGAGCAGCTTGTTCCTGGAGACAACCGGTGTCGTGCCGGTGTTGAGCAGCGCGAAGCAACCGGTACCGTAGGTCGATTTCATCATGCCCGGGCGGAAGCAGGCCTGACCGATCGTCGCGGCCTGCTGGTCGCCGGCGATGCCGGAGATGGCAATGGCGCCGCCGAACAGATCGGGCGTGCTCTCGCCGAAGCGGGCGGAAGAATCCTTCACCTCGGGCAGCATCGAGCGCGGCACACCGATGATCTCGAGCAGCTCGTCGTCCCACTGACCGGTGTGGATGTTGAACAGCAGCGTGCGCGAGGCGTTGGTGGCGTCGGTGGCGTGCACCTTGCCGCCAGTGAGGCGCCAGAGCAGGTAGCAGTCGATGGTGCCGAACATCAGCTCGCCGCGCGCGGCGCGGGCGCGGGCGCCGGGAACGTGGTCAAGGATCCAGGCGACCTTGGTGCCGGAGAAATAGGGATCGATGATCAGGCCGGTCTTCTCGGAGATCACCGGCTCGCGGCCTTCCGCTTTCAGTTTCGCGCAGATGTCGGCGGTGCGGCGATCCTGCCAGACGATGGCACGGTGCACGGCCTGGCCAGTGGCGCGGTCCCAGACCACGGTGGTCTCGCGCTGGTTGGTGATGCCGATGGCGGCGATGTCCTTTGGCTTGATGCCGGCATGCTCGATCGCCTCGCGGCAGACCATCACGGTCGAGGTCCAGATGTCCTCCGGCTCGTGCTCGACCCAGCCCGAGGCCGGGAAATGCTGCGGAAACTCGGCCTGCGCCTTCGCCGCGATGGAAATGTCGCCGCGAAACACGATCGCGCGCGAGGAGGTGGTGCCCTGGTCGATGGCGAGGACGAAAGACATGGCGGCTTACCTTCGCGTTTCTCTTGGCGTTTCCCTGACGGGGTCGTTGAATCGGGCCAAAGAAACGGGATTGCCGGCTAGAGGTCAAGGCGGCTGTCCCACCCTCCCCTGAAGGAGGAGGGTCGATCGCGCGCAGCGCGAGCGGGGTGGGGTGAAGCCACAAAGGCGATCTCTCGTTGTCTCCAGAAGGGCTTTAGTCGCGCACTCGGAAGCACCGCGATCGCGGATGGTCTGTCACCCCGCCCCGCTACGCATTGCGCTTCGCTTCGTGCGTAGCGACCCTCCCCTTGGCCGGGCAGAAGAAGTCGACGACATAAGAACCAATCGGCGCTTGGCGGCGGAAGTGCGAGCCGGCCATGGGAAGTTCTTTGAGGGCACGCCATAATGTCCGCTCGTAGGGCGTTGTGTTCGCTCTCAACTTCTTTGCAGCCGCGCGTCGGATTGATGTTGAGACTTGTGTGGCTTCACCCCACCCCGCTCGCGCATCGCGCGAGCGACCCTCCCCCTCCAGAGGAGGGTGAAGTGAAGCGCTTTCGCGGCGCGGTTGCAAGCACTGAGAGCTACACCGCCGCCGTCGTCACGCCGCCGTCGATGACGATGGTCTGGCCGGTCATGAAGCTCGAGGCATCCGACGCAAGATAGGCTACGGCGCCGGCGATTTCATCGGGTTCCCCGATGCGGCGCAGCGGTGTGGTGGCGGTGCGGCGCTTGAGCATGGCTTCGTCTTCCCAGAGCGCGCGGGCGAAATCGGTTTTGACGAGGCCGGGCGCGATGCAGTTGACGCGGACGCCTTTCGGGCCCCATTCGCCGGCGAGACTGCGGCACAGCGCGAAATCGGCGGCCTTGGAGATGCCGTAGGCGCCGATCACGGTGGAGCCGCGCAAGCCGCCGATCGAAGAGATGATGATCACCGAGCCGTTGCCGCGCTCGGCCATTTGCGGGATCGCGAGCGCAGAGAGCCAGATGTTGCTCTTGACGTTTGAGCCCATGATCTTGTCAAAGGCTTCGTCGGTGATGTCGAGCAGCGGGCCGTAATACGGGTTGACGGCAGCGTTGCAGACAAGGATGTCGATCTTGCCGTAGTGCTTCGTCGCGCCGGCAATCAATGCCTCGACCTCGTTCCTGCGCGCGATGTTGCAGGGGATGACGATGGCATCCCCGCCGGAAGCGTTGATGCCGTCGGCGACCTCCTTGCAGGCATCCGCCTTGCGCGAGGACACCACGACCTTGGCGCCCAGCTTGGCGAGGAGTTCGGCGGAGGAACGGCCGATGCCGCGGCTGGAGCCGGTGACGACGGCGACCTTGCCGGTGAGATCGAACGGGGTGTTCTTCATTGTTGTCGGCCTCGCTGTTTCCGCCTGTTTCCTCGTC
>NZ_LWIG01000007.1:778723-872122 GCF_002068095.1 Bradyrhizobium sacchari
CCAGAAGACGAATGCTCACTCGATGAAAGTGGTGGGCCTGGGAAGACTTGAACTTCCGACCTCACGCTTATCAAGCGCGCGCTCTAACCAACTGAGCTACAAGCCCCTAACGCATATCCCGTTAAGGACCCCGGATCCTGCCGTTGCAGGCCCAGCGCGTGTTCGTCCGCGAAGAAAGAGAAACGAAGACGGCGAAATCCCGCCAATGCAGCTCAACGATCTGGCGATCTGTTGGCCACTGATGTTTCTAAAACGATCCGATAGTGAGCGTGAGCTCGCTGAAGGATCATCCTTAGAAAGGAGGTGATCCAGCCGCAGGTTCCCCTACGGCTACCTTGTTACGACTTCACCCCAGTCGCTGACCCTACCGTGGCCGGCTGCCTCCCTTGCGGGTTAGCGCACCGTCTTCAGGTAAAACCAACTCCCATGGTGTGACGGGCGGTGTGTACAAGGCCCGGGAACGTATTCACCGTGGCGTGCTGATCCACGATTACTAGCGATTCCAACTTCATGGGCTCGAGTTGCAGAGCCCAATCCGAACTGAGACGGCTTTTTGAGATTTGCTAGGACTTGCGTCTTCGCATCCCATTGTCACCGCCATTGTAGCACGTGTGTAGCCCAGCCCGTAAGGGCCATGAGGACTTGACGTCATCCCCACCTTCCTCGCGGCTTATCACCGGCAGTCTCCTTAGAGTGCTCAACTAAATGGTAGCAACTAAGGACGGGGGTTGCGCTCGTTGCGGGACTTAACCCAACATCTCACGACACGAGCTGACGACAGCCATGCAGCACCTGTGTTCCAGGCTCCGAAGAGAAGGTCACGTCTCTGCGACCGGTCCTGGACATGTCAAGGGCTGGTAAGGTTCTGCGCGTTGCGTCGAATTAAACCACATGCTCCACCGCTTGTGCGGGCCCCCGTCAATTCCTTTGAGTTTTAATCTTGCGACCGTACTCCCCAGGCGGAATGCTTAAAGCGTTAGCTGCGCCACTAGTGAGTAAACCCACTAACGGCTGGCATTCATCGTTTACGGCGTGGACTACCAGGGTATCTAATCCTGTTTGCTCCCCACGCTTTCGTGCCTCAGCGTCAGTATCGGGCCAGTGAGCCGCCTTCGCCACTGGTGTTCTTGCGAATATCTACGAATTTCACCTCTACACTCGCAGTTCCACTCACCTCTCCCGAACTCAAGATCTTCAGTATCAAAGGCAGTTCTGGAGTTGAGCTCCAGGATTTCACCCCTGACTTAAAGACCCGCCTACGCACCCTTTACGCCCAGTGATTCCGAGCAACGCTAGCCCCCTTCGTATTACCGCGGCTGCTGGCACGAAGTTAGCCGGGGCTTATTCTTGCGGTACCGTCATTATCTTCCCGCACAAAAGAGCTTTACAACCCTAGGGCCTTCATCACTCACGCGGCATGGCTGGATCAGGGTTGCCCCCATTGTCCAATATTCCCCACTGCTGCCTCCCGTAGGAGTTTGGGCCGTGTCTCAGTCCCAATGTGGCTGATCATCCTCTCAGACCAGCTACTGATCGTCGCCTTGGTAGGCCATTACCCTACCAACTAGCTAATCAGACGCGGGCCGATCTTTCGGCGATAAATCTTTCCCCGTAAGGGCTTATCCGGTATTAGCACAAGTTTCCCTGTGTTGTTCCGAACCAAAAGGTACGTTCCCACGCGTTACTCACCCGTCTGCCGCTGACGTATTGCTACGCCCGCTCGACTTGCATGTGTTAAGCCTGCCGCCAGCGTTCGCTCTGAGCCAGGATCAAACTCTCAAGTTGGACTTGAACTTTGAACCGGCTGATCACAACGTTTGACGAGGTCCCACCATTATCGACCGAAGTCGATGTGCTGCCTGCGATTCACATCGCTGGCAACGATGGTGTTTCCTTTGAAACGTGTACCGCCGAAGTCTTTCGTCCGGTCTCGATCAGAAAAGCCGAAGCTTTTCAGAAGCGAGACCCGCAAGGACTCCGCCGTCCACGTTTCTCTTTCTTCATCTTCACTTGTCAAACAGCCCGGAGCCGGAGAGGCTCCAACCTTCCTGAGAGGAAGGGTTCCGACACCCTTACCGACGATGGATGAACTCCAACCGACTGGTGTCGGCTGTTGTGTCACTCAACAAGGTGAGGAGCATCAGTGGCGCGTTCGCTCGCCTTGGTCAGTGACCCGGCGGCGCCGCGCTCAGTGGTTGGGGTTATAGGCCCCACCTTCCGGGCTGTCAACGCCAATCGTCAACAAATCGTCGCACAGTGGATTGGCAAAAAAATTCAAGTGATTCCAAGCCATTAGGAGGCCGCAGAACGCGCGGGATGGAGCCGCGCCGCAAAAAATCTGAAAAAAAGTTTGGGTCCCAGGGGGCTCGGGAGGGGCTCCTGAGGGGGGCTGGAGGCGGCCCCAGGCGCCCCGCCCCAAAGCCCCGGCGCCCGGCCGTTCAGGAAACTTTTTCGATATTAGGCGCCGTACTTGAGCCACAATCCCGCGGCGTTCTGATAAGAGACAAGCTTGAATCGCAGGGATGCCAGTGGGGGCTGCCTGCGATTTGCGTGGGGTCAGAGGAAGGCGATCATACCGATGAAGCGGCCTTCTTCAGACATTCGAGAGACATCGAGAGATCTTTTTCCGCTTAGCTGTTCGTAATTTCGGCCGGCCCGTCATCGGGGCCTTCTGACCGCGGACGCCTGTGCGGCTTGCCCGTTTCTGCGATGCCCCTCGAAGAGGGTGACCAGGAAGGGGCTCGAAACCTGGCTGGCATGGGCCTGCTGGTATAGGCCTCTTGGGTCGTTGATTGGGGGACTTGGGTTGAACCACAGGACGTCACGCGGCGCTTATGGGCGTGAGACCGGGATCATCGATCTCGGCCACGAGCCGCCGTTGTCCGTCGATGGTTCCGAAGCTGCCGTCATCGATCGCCGTCGCGTCTCGGTACAATGGTTCAGCGGTACAATTCTGACCGGACTTTGCGGCGCAGCCCTGATCGGCGGCGCCGTTTTCGCGTCTCTGGACGGCGAGATGACCTTCGCCAAGGTTCCGGAACGGGTCGAAGGCGCGCTGCGGGGTGCGTTCGGCGCAGCTGATCGCGCCGCGACGCTGCACAAGAGCGATCGTCTCCCGCCGCCCAGCGAATCCACCGCCTCGCGCAACATCGTGCGCGTCTCGACGGTCGCCCGCGTCGGCAACCGCGACGTGATGCGGGTGCGCCCCTTCGTGCGGATTGCCGGCAATCTGTCGATGACGACGAGCGACCTGTCGGCGAAGATTCCGCCTTTCAACGCCCAGCGTCTTCTCACCGACGTCGGTTCCGATCCGAAGACGGCGTCGGACGATCCGAACAATCCCGAAGCCGTCGAGCCCGACGCCGAGGTCTCCTTCGTGACCAAGGACCTGTCGCCGGTGCTGCCGAAGGCCAAGATTTCCGCGCTGGTGGCGCTCGACGACATCCTGATGCGGGTGCGCGATGCCGCCAACTGGCGCGGCAATGGCGGGGTGCGCTACGCCTCGCTCGCCAATGCCGCCGCCGACGTGTCCGGCGCGACCGGCCCGTCCGACATCAAGATGGCCTACGCCACCGAGGTGTCACCATCTGATCCCTATGCCGGCTTCGAGACGCGTGTGGTGCCGGAAAACGTCACGCTGCTGCCGAAGACCAAGGAACAGATCACCGGCGGCAATCCCAACGGTGAACGCGTCCATCTGGTCAAGAAGGGCGACAGCGTCGGCTCCGTGCTGCGCGATCTCGGCGCCACGGCCGACGAGATCAAGGCGATCACCGCGACGCTCGGCCCCCGCGGCCGCGACGGCGGCCTGAAGGAAGGCGAGAAGCTCCGCATCCTGATGGCGCCCGCAAGCCCCGGCGCCCGGCTCCAGCCCTATCGCGTCGTGGTTGCAAACGACACCATGGTCGAGGCTATCGCGGCCTTGTCCGATCTCGGCAAATACGTCGCGGTCGACGTCTCCAGCATGAACACCGTCGCGGACGCCACGACCAACGCCAACAGCGACGACGATGACGACGATGACGGCACCGGCGTCCGGCTGTACCAGAGCATCTACGAGACCGCGATGCGCAACAAGGTCCCGATGCCGGTCATCGAGGACATGATCAAGATCTACTCCTACGACGTCGATTTCCAGCGCAAGGTGCAGCCGGGCGATTCCTTCGACGTCTTCTATGCCGGCGAAGACGAGGGCGTGACGTCGAGCGAAAAGAACGACGTGCTGTTCGCTTCCCTCACGGTCGGCGGCGAGACCAAGAAATACTACCGCTACCAGAGTCCCGACGACGGCGTCGTCGACTACTATGACGAGACCGGCAAGAGCGCGAAGAAGTTCCTGGTCAGAAAGCCCGTCAACAACGCCATCATGCGCTCCGGCTTCGGCGGCCGCCGCCATCCGATCCTCGGTTATGTGAAGATGCACACCGGCGTCGACTGGGCCACCGCCTACGGCACGCCGATCTTCGCCTCCGGCAACGGCGTGATCGAAAAGATCGGCACCGAGGGCGGCTACGGCAAATATGTCCGCATCAAGCACAATAACGGTTACGAGACGGCCTACGGCCACATGTCGGCCTACGCCAAGGGAATGGAAGCCGGCAAGAAGGTCCGCCAGGGCCAGGTCATCGGCTTCGTCGGCTCGACCGGCGCGTCGACCGGCCCGCACGTGCACTACGAAATCCTGGTCAACGGCCGCTTCGTCGATCCGCTGCGCGTGAAACTGCCGCGCGGACGGTCGCTGGAAGGTCCGATGCTCGCAGGCTTCGAGAAGGAACGCGACCGGCTCGATGGCATGATGAGCGGCCGTGGCGGCGCCATCGCGCGGATATCGGATGCAACGGGTGGACCGTTGCAGGTGACGAACCGCTAAGTCGGTAACCGCCCGACACCGTCCGGACATCTTCAAACACGATCGAATCGGACGCTGCGAAGCGTGGCCGCTTCACGGCGCCACAATTTCAAGTTTCGTTTGCCAAAGCCGCATGACGGGCGAATACTTTCCAAAAAACGGGAGGTCTCGCCATGAAGAACAGGCTCGCCTGCGCGGCCCTGATTGCTGCGGTTTTCTCGATTCCGAGCGCATCCGCGGAAAACTGGGAGGTGACTAGGCTCGTTCCGGGCTCGGCATTCCACGGCGTGCACGGGCTCGGGATCGACAAGGCCGGCCATTTGTTTGCCGGCAGCGTCGCGGGCGCAATGCTCTACGAGGTCGATATCGCCAGCGGTACCGCCAAGGTTGCAATCCCCTCGCCCATCGGGATGGCCGACGACATCGCGTTCGCGCCCGACGGCACGATGGCCTGGACCGGCTTCCTGACCGGCGATCTCTATTCGCGCAGGGCGGACGGCCCAATCAAGAAGCTCGCTTCCGGGCTCCCGGGCATCAACTCACTCGCGTTCCGCAAGGACGGCAGGCTCTATGCCACGACCGTCTTCCTCGGCGACACCCTCTACGAGATCGACGTCGAGGGCGTCAAGCCGCCGCGCCAGATCATGGAGAAGATGGGCGGTCTCAACGGTTTCGAGTTCGGTCCCGACGACAAGCTCTACGGTCCGCTCTGGTTCAAGGGACAGGTCGCCAGGGTCGACGTCGACAAGGCCGAGCTGACCGTCGTCGCCGACGGCTTCAAGGTGCCGGCCGCCGTGAATTTCGACTCCAAGGGCAACCTTTTTGTGGTCGACACCGCGCTCGGCCAGCTCGTGCGGGTCGATCCCAAATCGGGCGCCAAGACCATGGTCGCGCAGCTGAAGCCGTCGCTGGACAATCTCGCCATCGACGACAAGGACCAAATCTACGTCTCCAACATGGCCGACAACGGCATTCAGCAGGTCGATCCGGCGACCGGACAGGCCAGACAGATCATCATCGGCAGGCTCGCTTTGCCTGGCGGCATCAGCGTCACCTCGGAGAATGGCAGGGACACCATCCACGTCGCCGACGTGTTTGCCTATCGCACGGTGGACGGTGCAACCGGCGAGGTCAGCGAGAAGGCGCGCATGCACGCCGCCGGCGTCACACTCGAATATCCGATGAGCGCCACGGCGAAGGGAAACGACGTGGTCCTGTCGAGCTGGTTCACGGGCACGGTGCAGGTGATCGACGGCAAGACCAGCACGACGCGCGACATGCTGCACGGCTTCAAGGCGCCGCATGACGCCATCGTGCTCGCGGACGGCAGCATCCTGGTGGCCGAGCTCGGCACCAAGTCGCTGGTCCGCGTCAGCGGCGAGCACGGCAAGGATCGCACCACGCTGATTGGCGGCCTTGAGGGACCGGTCGGGCTCGTTGGTGGGAAAGCCGACGAGGTCTATGTCACCGAGGCCTTTGCGGGCGCCGTCTCCCGAATCGACAGCAACGGCGAGAAAACCGTGCTCGCCAGGGAGTTGAAGATGCCCGAGGGTATCGCACGCGGCAGCGACGGCAAGCTGATCGTGGCGGAGGTGGGCGCGAAGCGATTGATCGAGATCGCGCCAGACACCGGCAAGGTCACCGAGATCGCGGCCAATCTTCCGATCGGCCTGACAGGCGCGCCGGGCGGCCTGCCGACGCATATTCCGACTGGCGTGGCGATCGGCGCGACGGGGGTTATCTACTTCAGCTCGGACGTCGAGAACGCGATCTACAAGGTAGTGAAGAAATAAGTCGCGGGCGCGTTAAAGCCCTGTCCGTGTCTCTTTCAAACACCCCCTTTCACGTGCAGCGCGTCAAAATTGTAGTCACGCGATTGATTCCGGTAAGGATGCACCGCCGGGACTGCGCGGTCTCCCACCGGCATCTGCCCCCCAGCGCAGGCCGGTCTGCCAGTCGCGGAACCGACACGATGGCCATTTGGTTGAGATGCACGGTGCAGCGGCAAAGGGATGAAGCCATGCAGCCTTTGACACGAGAGGACGTCATCAAGGCCGTCAGCGGAGCTGACGACCTGACCATCGCCAGCATCATTGGCACCGGTGCCACCATCGACGAGCTCGCCGAAGCCCAGGCCTGGCTCGCCAATGACGAACCCATGATCAACGATTTGCGGCCACTGGCGCAGGGACGGGTACGCGAGCTTGTCGATATCCTGTCGGAGCTCGAAGAGGACGACGACGAGGTTGGACCGGCTGAGCCCGACTCCGCCTCTGCAACAGGCTAGGATCTGACTAAAATGATCCGCCCCGGAGAGGCAGGCCTCTCCGGGGCGGTAGTCGTTTTCACGTCGCGATGACGCTCAGTTCAGCTTGCGCTTCGAGACCGGCGCCTCGAACGGGGCGATCTCCGCGGTCTGCGGGGCCTTGCCGTTGAAGGTCAGCACGTTGCCTTCGGAGGAAATGGCCACCGTATCGCCGTCCCTGACGTCGCCGGCCAGGATCATTTCGGCGAGCGGATCCTGCAGGTAGCGCTGGATCACCCGCTTCAGCGGCCGTGCGCCGTAGGCGGGATCCCACCCCTTGGACGCGAGCCAGTCGCGGCCGGCGGCATCGAGGCTCAGCACGATCTTGCGATCGGTCAGCAGCTTCTGCAGCCGGGCGAACTGGATCTCGACGATCCGGCCCATCTCGCTCTTTTGCAAGCGGTGGAACAGGATGATCTCGTCGACGCGGTTGAGGAATTCGGGGCGGAAATGCGCCCGCACCGTTCCCATCACCTGCTCGCGCACGGCAGACGTATCCTCGCCCTCCGGCTGGTTCACCAGGAATTCCGAACCGAGGTTCGAGGTCATGATGATCAGCGTGTTGCGGAAGTCGACCGTGCGGCCTTGGCCGTCGGTCAGGCGGCCGTCGTCGAGCACTTGCAGCAGAACGTTGAAGACGTCCGGATGCGCCTTCTCGATCTCGTCGAACAGCACGACCTGATAGGGTCGGCGTCTCACCGCTTCGGTGAGCGCACCACCCTCATCGTAGCCGACATAGCCCGGAGGCGCGCCGATCAGCCGCGAGACCGAGTGCTTTTCCATGAACTCGGACATGTCGAGGCGGACCATCGCGGTCTCGTCGTTGAACAGGTACTCGGCCAAGGCTTTGGTCAGCTCGGTCTTGCCGACGCCGGTGGGGCCCAAGAACATGAACGAGCCTGTGGGGCGGTTCGGGTCCTGCAGGCCCGCGCGCGAGCGGCGCACGGCGGTTGCGACCGCGCGCACGGCCTCCGCCTGGCCGACGACGCGAGTGCCGAGCTGCTCCTCCATCTTCAGGAGCTTCTCCTTCTCGCCCTCCAGCATCTTGTCCACGGGCACGCCGGTCCAGCGCGAGACCACCTGTGCGATATGGTTGGCGGTGACCGCCTCCTCCATCATCTCACTGGTGCCTTCACGCGCCTCGATGTCGGCGAGCTTCTTCTCGAGCTCCGGAATGCGGCCATAGGCCAGCTCGCCGGCCTTCTGGAATTCGCCGCGCCGCTGCGCATTGGCGAGCTCGACGCGAAGTGCGTCGAGCTCGGCCTTCAGCTTCTGGGCGTTGGAGAGCTTGTTCTTCTCCGCGCTCCAGCGCGACGTCAGCGCCGCCGACTTCTCTTCCAGCTCAGCCAGCTCCTTCTCGAGCGATTCGAGACGGGTCTTGGAACCGAGATCGCTTTCCTTCTTGAGCGCCTCCTGCTCGATCTTGAGCCGGATGATCTCACGGTCGAGCGTATCCAGTTCCTCCGGCTTGGAATCGACCTGCATCTTCAGCCGCGCCGCGGCTTCGTCCATAAGATCGATCGCCTTGTCGGGCAGGAAGCGGTCGGTAATGTAGCGGTTGGACAGCGTCGCGGACGCCACCAGCGCGGAATCGGTGATGCGCACGCCATGATGCTGCTCGTACTTGTCCTTCAGGCCGCGCAGGATCGAGATGGTGTCCTCGACCGAGGGCTCGCTGACGAAGATCGGCTGGAAGCGCCGCGCCAGCGCCGCATCCTTCTCGACGTGCTTCTGATACTCGTCGAGCGTGGTCGCGCCGATGCAGTGCAGCTCGCCGCGGGCGAGCGCCGGCTTGAGCAGGTTGGAGGCGTCCATCGCGCCGTCGCCCTTGCCGGCGCCGATCAGCGTGTGCATCTCGTCGATGAACAGGATGAAATTGCCCTCGCTCGCGGTCACCTCCTGGAGGACGGACTTCAGCCGCTCCTCGAACTCGCCACGGTATTTGGCCCCCGCGATTAATGCGCCAAGGTCGAGCGACAGCAGCTTCTTGTCCTTGAGGCTCTCCGGCACATCGCCGTTGACGATGCGCAGCGCGAGGCCCTCCGCGATGGCGGTCTTGCCGACGCCGGGCTCACCGATCAGGACGGGATTGTTCTTGGTCCGGCGCGACAGCACCTGGATGGTGCGACGAATCTCCTCGTCGCGGCCAATGACCGGGTCGAGCTTGCCGTCGCGCGCCGCCTGGGTCAGGTCGCGGGCATATTTCTTCAGCGCGTCATAGGCGTTCTCGGCGGTCGCCGAGTCGGCCGTGCGCCCCTTGCGCAGCGCCTCGATCGCCGCGTTGAGGTTTTGCGGGGTGACGCCGCCCTTATTGAGGATCGCGCCGGCCTCGCTGGTCTTCTCCAGCGTGAGGCCGAGCAGCAGCCGCTCGACGGTCACAAAGCTGTCGCCGGCCTTCTCGCCGGCCTTCTCAGCGGCGTCGAAGGTGCGCGCGAGCTCGGGCGCCAGATAGATCTGGCCGGCACCGCCGCCACTGACCTTCGGCACCTTGTTCAGGGCGTCCTCGGTCGCCTTCAGGATCGCACGGGAATTGCCGCCGGCGCGGTCGATCAGACCCGAAGCGAGCCCCTCATTGTCGTCCAGGAGGACCTTCAGCACGTGCAGGGTGGAAAACTGCTGGTGCCCCTCACGCACCGCGAGCGACTGCGCGGACTGGATGAAGCCCCTGGAGCGTTCAGTATATTTGTCGATATTCATCTTTTCTTTCCCTCGGCCTGCCCCTGGGGCCCTCTAAGGCACCCCAATTGGCATCTTCATTGGGTTTCCGATTACCGCATTGACGTTTCTCAACCGGTAACGGTCATCGTGAACCGGCGTGGCCGCCAGCCTGAGGGAGATGTGGGAAGCGGGTTGCGGATGCGAAAGAGGCGACTTCACAATTTCGTGCGGTGATCCGCCGACTTGGCACCAGCAGATCGAATCCCCTAAGTAGCGGCATGACAACCAGCCAAACTGCCGAGATTACCGGGCTCTACCGCTATCCGATCAAGGGCCTGACACCGGAGCCCCTCTCCCGCGTCCACTTGCGGCGAGGGGAAACCCTGCCCGCCGACCGCCGCTACGCCATCGAGAACGGCCCGAGCGGCTTCGACCCCGAGGCGCCCGAATGGAAGCCGAAAATCCAGTTCCTGATGCTGGCGCGCAATGAGCGCCTAGCCTCCCTCGACAGCCGCTTCGAGGACGCAACCAACCGCCTGACCATCCGCAAGGACGGCCAGATCGTCGCCAGCGGTGATCTCGAGACGGCCGCCGGGCGCGCCGCCATCGAGAGCTATTTCACCGAAAATTTCCAGCCGGAGCTGAAGGGCCCGCCAAAGGTCCTGTCCGGCCGCGGCCACAGCTTTTCCGACGTCGCCCGCAAGGTCGTGTCCATCATCAATCTGAACAGCGTCCGCGCCATCGAGGCCATGCTCGGCGGCACTGCCGTGCATCCGCTGCGCTTCCGCGCCAATCTTTACGTGAAAGGCTGGCCGGCCTGGTCGGAGCTCGACCTCGTCGGCCAGACGCTCGCGATCGGCGAGGCCCGGCTGAAGGTGGTCAAGCGGATCGTTCGCTGCCCGGCCACCAATGTCGATCCCGTGACCGCCAGGCGCGATCTCGAGATCCCGCCGACGCTCTCGCGCCATCTCGGTCATATGGACTGCGGCATCTATGCCGAGGTGATCGAGGGTGGTGAGATCGGCGTCGGCGATGCGGTTGCGGTCGAAGAGCCGAGATTGGTGTGAGCTTGCGCGGGCTCCACGCACTCCGTCATTGCGAGGAGCGAAGCGACGAAGCAATCCAGAACGATTTCCGCGGAGGGATTCTGGATTGCTTCGCTTCGCTCGCAATGACGACGGCGACGATCAGTTCGGCATCACATACGCATAGATCCGGCCGCGCGAGACCGGCGCTTCGCGAACGCGGTTGCCATTGTTGCCGGAGATCATGATCGGATTGCCCTGCGCATCGATGCCCGTGATGATGCCGACATGGCCGCCGCGCCGACCGCGCGACATCACCGCGATGGCGCCGACCTGCGGGCCGGACACGCGCGTGCCGTAGCGCGCGAACGAGCTCGCCATGTCGGAGCCGGTGCCATGATGGCCGGTGTGCTCAAGCACCATGTTCATGAAACGCGCGCACCACAGGCTGCCGCGCCCGGTCGGATTGCCACCGAGATAGCGGCGCGCCTCGGACACGAGGCCTGATCCTCCAGCGAAGCCGCCGCCCATGCCCGCGCCGCCGGCACTGGCATTCGGATTGTAGCTGGCCTGGGTGTCCGCAAAGCCACTCGCCTGCAACTGCGCCCCGCTGCGCTCGAAGCGCGAGCTGCGCGCATGATGGCGGTAATGATGATGTCTGGCATGGTGCACGTAAGCGTGCCGCTCTGCGCTATGACGATGATGCGGCCGCGCCGAGGCCGGAGAAACGAATGCGGCAACCGCCGCGAAGAAAACCGCCAGCGCGACGACACAACGCGACAGGCGGAACGCAAACAACTCAAACATTCTTCATCCTTCGTTGACACCCCTCTTCCCGTCGGCCCGTGCGGTGGCCGACATCCGCCGGGGCGTAAAGCTTCCGGATGTGGCGAGAAAAAGACGCCACGCAGGTGAATAGCTGCGATGATCTTGCGTCAATGCTGGTGCGATGCTGCCGCATTGCGGACACCAACATTAACTGCGATCCTGCAAAGCGGCTTGAAGAGAGGGAAACGGTTAATGCCCCACGCCACGACCAGGGATGACGTCCGCATCTATTTCGAAGAGGCGGGCCAGGGAACGCCGATTATTTTTCTGCACGAGTTCGCGGCCGACTACACCAATTGGGAGCCGCAGATGCGCTACTTCTCGCGCGGCCACCGCTGCATCACCTATTCGGCGCGCGGCTACACGCCGTCGGACGTACCTGATGGCGCGGTCTACACCTACACGCATTTCTACACCGATGCGCTTGCCGTGCTCGACCATCTCCGAATCGAGCGCGCGCATCTCGTCGGACTGTCGATGGGCGCCTATTCCTCACTGCAGATCGGCTTGAACGCGCCGCAGCGCGCGCTGTCGATGACGCTGGCCGGCGTCGGCTCCGGCTCGGAGCTCGAGAACCTCGATGTCTGGCGCAAGCAGTGCCGTGCCAACGCGGAGCAGTTCGAGACGCTGGGCTCAGCCGAAGTCGCCAAGATCACGCGTGAGGCGCCGAGCCGAATTCCCTTCCTGGTGAAAGATCCGCGCGGCCACGCCGATTTCTACGCCGCGCTGGCGCGCCACGATGCGAAGGGTTCGGCCAACACGATGCGCGGCTTCCAGGGCGGCCGGCCCTCGATCTACACGATGACGGATTCGGTCAAGAAGGTAACAACGCCCGCGCTGATCATCTGCGGCGACGAGGACGATCCGTGCATTGGAGCGAGCCTGTTCCTGAAGAAGCATCTGCCGGCCGCAGGGCTCGCGATGTTTCCGAAGTCGGGCCATGTGCTCAATCTCGAGGAGCCGGCGTTGTTCAACGAGAGCGTGGAGCGGTTCGTGACGCTGGTAGAGGCTGGACGATGGCCGGCGCGTGATCCGCGGTCGCTCGCGTCGCATTAAGGCGACGCCGTCACCACACACTCCGTCATTGCGAGCGTCGCGAAGCAATCCAGAATCCCTCCGCGGAAAGCTGGATTGCTTCGCTATGCTCGCAATGACGCCGACGGCGTCACTTTCCCCCGCCACGCGTCAGCAGAAACACGCCCTGCTCGCCGAACATGTTCCACACCCACCAGGGCAGGTTCAGCGGCACCGGGCGGCCATAGAGATCGAGCGCCACCGAGCGCTCCATCTTAACGTTGATCGCATCGCAGAGCTCGACGAAATCCTTGATGGTGCAGAAATGGATATTGGCGGTGTCGTACCAGGNNTGTGACCGCCGATCAGCAGCTGCAGCCGCATCTTCCAGAAGCCGAAATTCGGGAACGACACGATGGCGCGGCGGCCGATGCGCAGCAGGTTCTCCAGCACGACCTTCGGCTGCCGCGTCGCCTGGAGCGTCTGCGACAGGATCACGTAGTCGAAGGCATCATCGGGATAGTTGACGAGGTCGGTATCGGCGTCGCCCTGCACCACCGCGAGGCCCTTGGCGACGCAGCGGTTGACGCCCTCGCGCGACAGCTCGATGCCGCGGCCGTCGATGCCGCGGGCCTCGAGCAGCTGAAGCAGGTCGCCGTCGCCGCAGCCGACGTCGAGCACTTTCGAGCCCGGCTTGACCATCTCGGCCACCAGCAGATGATCGGCGCGAACCTGGCCGGGCTGCCCGGCCGCAACGCCGCCCAGCGGCAGCACTTCCTGCACTGACATCCTAGCCACCATTGCCATTCAGTCCGCGCGCCTTGCCGGCCGATTGCAGGAAGGCGCGGGAGATGTCGAAGAACTCGGGCACGTCGAGCAGGAAGGCGTCATGGCCGCGATCGGTCTCGATCTCGGCAAACGACACCCGCGCGCTCGAGGCGTTCAGCGCATGCACCAGCGCGCGCGATTCCGAGGTCGGAAACAGCCAGTCGCTGGTGAAGGACACGACGCAGAAGCGGGTCTGGATGCCAGCGAACGCCGTCGCCAGCACGCCGCCATGGTCGGCGGCGATGTCGAAATAGTCCATCGCGCGCGTCAAATAGAGATAGGAGTTGGCGTCGAAGCGCTCGACGAAGGACGAACCCTGGTAGCGCAGATAGGATTCGACCTGGAAGTCGGCGTCGAACGAGAAGGTCGGCAGCTCGCGATCCTGCATGCGCCGGCCGAACTTCCGATGCAGCGCGGCGTCGGAGAGATAGGTGATGTGGGCCGCCATCCGTGCCACCGCGAGGCCGCGATGCGGATGAATGCCGCGATCGGCGTAGCCGCCATTGTGCCAGTCGGGATCGGCCATCACGGCCTGACGGCCGAGCTCGTGAAACGCGATGTTCTGTGCCGAGTGCCGTGTCGAGCAGGCGATCGCCAGCGCGGAGAACACGCGGGCAGGATAGGCCGCGGTCCATTGCAGCACCTGCATGCCGCCCATGGAGCCGCCGACCACCGCGAACAGCGTTTCGATGCCGAGCCGGTCGATCAGCATCGCCTGCGCGCGCACCATGTCGGGAATCGTGATCACGGGGAATTCCAGACCCCACACCTTGCCGGTGGCGGGATTGATCGACGCCGGCCCGGTCGAACCCATGCAGCCGCCGATCACGTTGGAGCAGATGATGAAGTACCTGTCGGGATCGAGCGGCCGGCCCGGCCCGACCAGGGTCTCCCACCAGCCGGGCTTGCCGGTGACGGGATGCACATTGGCGACGTGCTGGTCACCGGTCAGCGCATGACAGATCAGGATTGCATTGGAGCGGTCGGCATTGAGCTCGCCATAGGTCTGGTAGGCGATTTGGAACGGCGAAAGGTCGACGCCGCAATCGAGCGGCAACGGCTGGTCGGCGGCGAAATACGCGACCTGCGAGCTCGGATGATCCACCTCATGCGAGCGATCGTCGGCACTGATCGCGGGACTCGGAATCGACTTGACGCCAACCATCTGACCATCGACCTCGTTTGCGATCAAACCTCGGACCGCATTGACATCAGGCCATGAAAAACCCGGCCTGAACGATAGGTTCGGCCGGGATCGGAAGCGTCCCCGGCCTGTTTAGCGAGTTTTTTAACGTGGCTGCAAGCCGGCCGGCTCAAATGACCACGGAACAGGCAAAAACCTACCGGCTTGGGCGGTTTTCGTCAAGTCGCGGTCCGGATCAGCCAAATTCGTCCCTGCCTCGCCGGCCCAACAGGCCGTCATTTCTCTTTGCTTTCGTCGCCCTGACTGCCTAATCAGGACGTCGATCGCAGCGGATCGGACCTTACCAGTCTCTTTGGCCGGCCCGCATTGGAACGCCTCTCAACAGTCCTGTCAGATATGTCCCAACGTCCGCCCGCGCCACCATCATTGCAGGAATTGCGCAAGGAGATCGACGCGATCGACGAGGGCATGCATCGCCTGCTGATGCAGCGCGGCGACATCATCGACCGCCTGATCCAGGTGAAGCAGACCCAGGAGGTCGGCTCGGCGTTCCGCCCGGCGCGCGAGGCCTCCATGATGCGCGAGATCGTGCAGCGTCATCGCGGCATCCTGCCGCTCGACACCGTCGAGAGCATCTGGCGCGTCATCATCTCGACCTTCACCTACGTGCAGGCCCCGTTCTCCGTGCACGCCGACATCTCGGTGAGCGAGCCTGCGATGCGCGATTCCGTGCGTTTCCATTTTGGTTTCACGGTACCCTACGTCGCGCATTTCAGCGCGCAGGCCGCGGTCGAAGCGGTGGCGAAATCCAAGGGCGATCTGGCCCTGGTCTCGGCAACGTCCAGCCGCACGCCGTGGTGGCTGGAGCTGGAAGCAGCAGGCGCACCGAAGATCATCGCGCGACTGCCCTTCGTCGAGCGTGCCGACCACCCGGCCGCGCTGCCCGTGTTCGCGATCTCGCGCGTCGCCGACAGCGCCCTGGTGACGGAGGTCGAGACCTTCAGCGTGCGCGTGTCAGGGTGGAATGCCGAGATCGCGCGGGCGCTGTCGCCGCTCGCCGACATCGTGGCGGTGCCCGATACCGCCTTCGACGGAGCCGCGCTGCTGATCTCGGTCACCAGCGCAAGCAGCATCGACAAAATCAAGGCTGCCCTGATCGAGGCGGGAGCCTCGGTGCGCTCCACGGCCCTCGTCGGCAGCCACGCAACGCGCTATACGGTGGCCCCGACCGGGCCAAAATCGTAAATCGCGTACCGCCTAAAGCCTATCCGGAGTTGAAGATGTCCCGCCCCGTGCCGAACCCCGGCATTCTCGATATTGCGCCCTACACGCCCGGCAAGAGCCCGGTGCCGGAGCCGGGCCGCAAGGTGTTCAAGCTCTCGGCCAACGAGACGCCGTTCGGGCCCTCGCCCAAGGCGATCGAGGCCTTCAAGCGCGTGGCGGATCATCTGGAAGACTATCCGGAAGGCACCTCGCGCGTGCTGCGCGAGGCGATCGGCCGCTCTTTCGGTCTCGACCCCAACCGCATCATCTGCGGCGCCGGCTCGGACGAGATCCTCAACCTGCTCGCCCACACCTATCTCGGCCAGGGCGACGAGGCGATCTCGACCACTCACGGCTTCCTGGTCTACCCGATCGCGACCATGGCGGTCGGCGCCAGGAATGTGATTGCGGAGGAGACCAACCTCACGTGCAACGTCGACGCCATCCTGAAGGCGGTGACGCCGAAGACAAAGCTGGTCTGGCTCGCCAATCCGAACAACCCGACCGGCACCTATATCCCGTTCGACGAGGTCAAGCGTCTGCGCGCCGGCCTGCCCTCGCACGTTCTGCTGGTGCTGGACGCCGCCTATTGCGACTACGTCTCGCGCAACGATTACGAGATGGGCATCGAGCTCGTCGCCACCACCGAGAACACGGTGGTGACGCACACTTTCTCCAAGATCCATGGCCTTGCCGCGCTGCGCATCGGCTGGATGTTCGGGCCCGAGCACATCATCGACGCGGTCAACCGCATCCGCGGTCCCTTCAACGTGTCGACGCCGGCGATGTACGCCGCGGTCGCCGCGATCGAGGACACTGCGCATCAGGCGATGTCGAAACAGTTCACCGAGACCTGGCGCAACTGGCTGACGGAGGAAATCGGCAAGCTCGGCCTGAAGGTGACGCCGAGCGTCGCCAATTTCGTGCTGATCCACTTTCCGACCGACAAGGGCAGGAGCTCGGACGACGCCGACGCCTTCCTCACCAAGCGCGGCCTCGTGCTGCGCGCGCTGAAGAACTACGGGCTGCCGCATTCCCTGCGCATGACCATCGGTACCGAGGAGGCCAACCGCCTCGTCGTCGATGCCTTGCGCGACTTCATGGCCGGCAAATGAGCACGAACCCGCACTTCCAGCGCGTCGCGCTGATCGGCTTCGGCCTGATCGGCGGCTCGATCGCGCGCGCTGCGAAGCTTCAGGGCTTAGCCTCCGAGATCGTCACCACCGCGCGCTCGGAGAAGACGCGCGCGCGGGTCATCGAGCTCGGCATCGTCGATAAGGTCGTCGCGACCAATGCGGAGGCCGTAAAGGACGCCGATCTCGTCATCCTCTGCATTCCCGTCGGCGCCTGCGGGCCCGTCGCGCAGGAAATTGCTGCGCACCTCAAGCCCGGCGCAATCATCTCGGACGTCGGCTCGGTCAAGGGCGCGGTGGTGAAGGACATGGCGCCTCATCTGCCGCAAGGCGTTCATTTCGTGCCGGCTCATCCGGTGGCGGGCACCGAGCATTCGGGCCCGGATTCCGGCTTCGCCGAGCTCTTCATCAACCGCTGGTGCATTCTCACGCCACCGGATGGGACCGACGCCGGGGCCGTCGCTCACTTGCGCGCCTTCTGGGCGGCGATGGGCGCCAAGGTCGAGGTGATGACGCCGGATCATCATGATCTCGTGCTCGCGATCACCAGCCATTTGCCGCATCTCATCGCTTACACCATCGTCGGCACTGCCGACGAGCTGGCGCAGGTGACGGAATCGGAGGTCATCAAGTTCTCCGCCGGCGGTTTTCGCGATTTCACCCGCATCGCGGCGTCCGATCCGACCATGTGGCGCGACGTCTTCCTCGCCAACAAGGAGGCCGTGCTGGAGATGCTCGGCACCTTCACCGAGGATCTCGCCAAGCTCACCCGCGCCATCCGGCGCGGCGACGGCGACGCGCTGTTCGATCACTTCACCCGCACCCGCGCCATCCGCCGCGGCATCGTCGAGATCGGCCAGGATTCGGCGGCAGCCGATTTCGGCCGCCAGCACGGGCAGCTCGAGAAGAAGCCGTAGCTCCTGTCATTCCGTCGTCATTGCGAGGAGCTCCTGCGACGAAGCAATCCAGACTGTTTCCGAGGTGAAAGTCTGGATTGCTTCGCTTCGCTCGCAATGACGGCGGCATCAATACAGCGGCGGGATCTGGCCGACCTTGATCGGGCCGAGCAGCACCGCGCCGTCGACGAACTTCAGCGGGAAGCTGCGCGCCTTCTTGCCCTCGAGCGTGCTCTCGGTGCCGATCGAATTGATGCCGGCGGCAACGCCGGCATTGGCGTTCTGCTTGATGACCTTGCCGAGGCCGGGAACGGCGCGGTCGAGCGCGCCGAACAGATTGTTGAGATCCTGCGACTTCACGCCGGGCGCGACGCGATCGAGCGTTGCCTGCGGCACGCCCTCTTCCAGCATCTTCTCGATGCCGAGCGCCGGGATCACGCGCTCGAGGCCGGTCACCGTCATCTGTAGCTCGCCGTCGAGTCGGCCATTGGCCGAGAGGCCAAGCGTGCCGGCCGCGACCGCGATCATCTCGCCCTGCTGGATCCGCGACTGCACGATCTCGATATGGCCGCCGGCGGCCTGGATCTCGCGGAAGCGCTGCGGCCAGGGCTTCGGCGTGAGGTCGGAGAGGCCGGTGACCTTGGCGCGCGTGTCGGCCTCGAACGGCTCGGCGAGCAGGGGATGAACGCCCTGGACGCTGCCCTGCGCGACGTGGAGCACGGTCTCGATGACGGGATGATCGGCCGGCGAGCCGTCCGCGAGGCGGCCATGCAGTTCGACCTGCTTGGCGCGCGCGAGCGGCACCTGCACGCTGCCGTCCAGCCGGTTGATATTGGGATCGTCGAACACGAGGGAGGCGCGCTCCGGCACGGCCGGCAGGCCGAAGACGCTGCTGCGGCCCTTGCTCCAGTTCACCACGAAGGTGCTTTGCGTGACGCCGTCGGTCAGCGTCGCCGGCGCTGAGAATTCGGCGATGACGCGCTTGGGATCGTAGACCTGCGCGACCACCAGGATGTTGTCGAGCTTGGCCGTGAACGGCGTCTTGCTGGCGTTCTGCGAGACCAGGGCGACGCTGGCGCCTGAGCACTGGACCTCGAAGCGGAACGGGAAGCCTGCGATCGAGCGTTTGGCGCAATCATAAATGCGGCCGGACTTGGCCTCCTGCGCGCGCCAGGCGTCTGCGGCGACTTCTGCCTGCGACGCGGCATAGAACCAGAAGCCAGTCCACGCGAGGGCAAGGATCAGCAGGAGGACGGGTGCGATGAAAAGGCCCCAACGGGAGCGGCGGCCTGTGGCAACGGTCGTATCGGACATGCGGCGACCCTTTGGCCCCAGATTTTGTCAAATGTAAGCGAGGTTCGGCCGCCCCGAAAGGCTGAGAATCCGCTTCGCTTGGGGCCCTCATTCTGGTAGCCGTGCCCGAAATGTCGGAAATCACCCTCCCCTCCGTCACCACAGCCAAGGGCGACCTCTGGGTGTTCGGCTACGGCTCGCTGATGTGGCGACCGGGCTTCGAATTCGAGGAACGCGTCCCGGCGCGGCTGGTCGGCGAGCACCGCGCGCTCTGCGTCTATTCCTTCGTGCATCGCGGCACGCCGGAAAAGCCGGGCCTGGTGCTCGGGCTCGACCGCGGCGGCGCCTGCCGGGGCATTGCCTTCCGTGTCGCTGAAAAGAACCGCGCCGACGTCGTCGCCTATTTGCGCGAACGCGAGCAGGTGACGTCGGTCTATCGCGAGGTGATGCGCTCGGTGTGGCTGGAGAACGATGCGCGCCAGCGCGTCTCCGCGCTTGCCTATGTGGTCGACCGCGGCCATGTGCAATATGCCGGCCGGCTGTCGCTCGCCGACCAGCACCGCCATGTCGTCCAGGGCCACGGCCAGTCCGGCGCCAACCGCGACTACGTGACGGCAACGGTGAAGGCGATCGAGGCCGAAGGCTTTCGCGACACGCAATTGCATCAACTCGCGACCATGCTGCATGGTGATGCCCATCCCCTGCACGCGCCGGCGCCTGAGGATCGAGAGAGCCGCTAAAGCGCGATGAGATTTCGATGAATCGTCATCGCGCTTTAGGTCGTTGTTTGCGCATGATCTTTCCGGAAAACCGCTTCGCACTTTTCCGGATCATGCTTTAGCTCTCCGACGGCGCGTAGCTCGGCGCGCTGCCGATCAACCGCTCCTGCTCCCTGCGGCCCGCCTCGACGAGGCAACCTGTCGCCTCTTCGATGACCGTCTGCACGCGGGAGAGAAACTCGTCCTTAGGCAGGCCGGGCGGCAACGGATCGAGGAACTCGACCACCAGCGTGCCGGGATAGCGCATGAAGGTCCGGCGCGGCCAGAACAGGCCGGAATTGAGCGCGACCGGCAGGCATTGCACGCCGCAGGACGAATAGATCTGGGCGAAGCCGGTCTTGTAGTCGGGCGGAGCGCCCGGCGCACGGCGCGTGCCTTCCGGAAAGATCACGAGCTGCTTTCCGCTGCGGACCGCCTCGCGCGCGCGCCGCGTCATGTCGAGCAGCGCCTTCACGCCGGCATTGCGATCGATCGCGATCATCCCGGTCTTGACCAGGAACTGGCCGAACACCGGAATCTGCAGGAGCTGGCGCTTGAGGATGAAGATCGGGCGGTGGAAGAAACCCGGCAGCACGAACGTTTCCCAGAACGACTGGTGCTTGGCGGCGATCACCAGCGGTCCCTGCGGAATCTTCTCGACACCGCGGAATTCCACCTTGATGTTGCAGATCACGCGCATCAGGACCAGCGTCGCCTTCGCCCACCATCCGGCGACCGTGAGCATGGCACGCGGCGGCAACGCGAAGGTCGGCAGCGCCACAAGCGCAAGGCACACCAAGACGGTGTAGAACAGCACGTTGAACACGAGCGAGCGCAGGAAAATCAGAAGCATCGACGATCCGATTAATTTGCCGATCAATTCGCCTGGGCGGTGGCGGGCCGCCTCGGCTGCTGACCTGCAGGCTGCTCCGACATCTCGGGCGAAAGGTCAATCCCGAAATCCTCCAGCCGCACCCTGAGTTCGGCCGCGATGTACTTGACGTATTCGGACAGGAGCAGCCGCAGGGTCGACGCCGAGGTCCACCACGGCTCCTCGCGCCATTTGTCGCCGACCACCGCGAATGGGATCAGCGTCGTTTCCGGCATCGCATGCGAGAATTCCACCAGCGCGCGCGGCATGTGATAATTCGAGGTGACCACGATCAGCGACTTGAACCGTCTTCCCTCGGCCCAGCGCCGCGCTTCCGCGGCGTTGCCGCGGGTCGTCAGCGCGGAGCGGTCGAGGTCGACGCAGCAGGTCATGAAGGACTGGTTCTCCGGCAAGGTCCGCGAGATGTCGCTCGCTGTCGAGGTCGGATGCACGCCGGAGATCAGCAGCCGCTTGCCATAGCCGGCGGCCAACAGCTCCATCGCGTCCGACACCCGCGAGGAGCCGCCGGTCAGGACCACGATGCCGTCGGCCTTGCGATCCGGCGCGATCTCGGCGCCGCGCATCTGCGACAGGAACCCGACGAAGCCCGCCGCCGCGCCGACGAAGGCGAGCGCGATCATCGATACCACGGCCGCGCGCAGCCAGCCGCGCGGCAGTTTCGGCGATCGATCGTCGGTCAGCGAGGTCATGCGATGTCGGTGATCCCTTCCCTGGACGATTTTAGGACGTTTTGAGGCGAAGTGGAATCCGGTGGCGCGCTCCCTCGCCCCGCTTGCGGGGAGAGGGCTGGGGTGAGGGGGGCTCTCCGCGGGGACGGTGGCAGTTGGACTCGCGGAGAGTCCCCCTCGCCCGGAATCCCCGCTTGCAGCGCGCATTCCGGCCTCACCCCGCAAGCGGGGAGAGGCGAAGAAAGCGCGGGCGAGCTCATCCCCCACACTCAATCAATATCATTCAACGTCGCGAACAGTGTCTGACGCGATGCGACCGCCGTGATGGCGCCGATCAGGACCGCCTGCACCGCGAGCACGACATAGCCGGACGGCCGCAGCGAGAAGGTGCCGAGCAGCGCCGCGAACTGATCCCCGACCGGGGTGCCGGAGAACCAGCCGGCGATCGACTCGGAGAAGCCGAACACCAGCATGGCGGCGCCGCCGCCGATTACGCCGCCTTCGAGGCCGAGCCTGAGGAAATGGCGCAGGAAGCGGTTGGCGATGTAGCGGTCGCCGGCGCCGACAAAGTGCAGCACTTCGACGATCGGGCGGTTCGCCGCCATGGCGCCGCGGGTCGCGAACGACACCGAGATGATGGTCGCGATGATGACGAGCGCGAGGATGCCGAGGCCGGCGAGCACGGTGGCATTGGTCATCGAGCGCATGCGCTCGATCCAGGCTCGGTGATCGTCGACGCTGGCGCTTGGCGCCACTTGCGTCACGCGGGCACGCAAGGCACCGAGATCGAGCGGCGTGCCGGGCTGCACGCGCGCGATGATCATGCGCGGCACCGGCAGATCGTCCATCGACAGTCCCGTGCCGAGCCAGGGCTCGAGCAGCTTGCCGCTCTCGTCCCTGCTGAACGGCCTGACCTCGACGATGCCGGGCTGCGCGCGCATCGCCTCGGTCACGGCCGCGGTGTCGCGGTCGAGATCGCGTCCGGTTTGCGGGCGGACCTGGATGGTGATTTCGCTCGCGACCTCCGACTGCCACTCCGCGGCGGAGGCGCTGACCAGGAGCACCGTGCCCGTGGTCATCGACGCCAGGAAGGTCATGATGGCGACGACGGCGACCAGCGCGCGGCCGTGGATCGAGGCGCGCGGCACGATCGGCGACATGTTGCGCGCCTTGGCCGGAAGCTGCGGACGCTCCTGTCCGAGATCGACCAGCACGCCGCGCTCGTCGGTCCTATTCATAGACGTGCAGCCGTCCCTGATGCAGCACCAGCCGCCGCGCCTCGTACTGGTCCATCAGGCCGATATCGTGGGTGGCGATGATGACGGCGGTGCCTGATTTGTTGAGCTCGATGAAAAGCCGCAGCAGGCGGCGGCCGAGCGTCGGATCGACGCTGCCGGTCGGCTCGTCCGCGAGCAGCAGTTGCGGCCGCGAGATCACGGCGCGCGCGATCGCCGCGCGCTGCTTCTCGCCGCCAGAGAGGATCGGCGGCAAAGCATCCATGCGCTCGCCGAGCCCGACCCAGCGCAGAAGGTCGATGACCTCCTTGCGATAGCTCGACTCGCTGCGGCCCATGACACGGAACGGCAGCGCGACGTTCTCGTAGGTCGTCATGTGGTCGAGCAGGCGAAAGTCCTGCAGCACGATGCCGATGCGTTTGCGCAGGTCCGCGATCTCGTCCTTGCCGAGCTGCGAGATGTCGTGGCCGAACAGATTGACGAGGCCGCGCGTCGGCCGATGCGACAGGAACAACAAGCGCAGCAGCGAGGTCTTGCCGGCGCCGGATGGGCCGGTGAGGAACTGGAAGGAATGCGCCGGGATCTGGAAGCTGAGGTCGCGCAGGATCTCCGGCCCCAGACCGTAACGCAATCCGACATTTTCGAACCGAACCAAGCTCAGCTCCGTTCGAGAGGGGGCGACAGGCGCGCCGCGGCGCGCTGCCTCACGCGATCAACGGTTTTTGCGACCGTTATGGTTTCCGATTCGTTAACGGTCGCCTTGTAGCATCCAGGGCAACCGGCTCTCCAAGACCAGTCCATGCATCAAGGCTCGTCCATGCATATCGTCTGCCCTCATTGTACGACATCCTACGCGATCAAGCCCGCGAGCCTGGGGGCGAACGGACGGACGGTCCGCTGCTCCCGCTGCAAGGAGACCTGGGTCGCCTATGCCGAGGACGCCGTCGAGGAGGCGTCCGTCCCGGCCCTGGCGGCAGCCAGCCGGGCCGACGACCAGTCCGACCTCGCCGAGCAGTGGAACTCCTATGCCAAGGACGATAACGCCGCCGACCCCCCGGTGGTCGACAGCCCGTCGATCGCCAGCGACTGGCCGGCCGACAACGCCCAGGAGATCGAGGATGAGTGGTCAGCAGCGGCCCGGGCGGCCGAGGAAGACGCCGCCGGCGCGCAGCATCAATCCTGGTTCCGCAGCCTGTTCAGCCGGCGCGGCGCGCGGGTCAAGCGTCCGGTCCCCACTGTGGCGCCGCGAAAATCATATTTCGGCCTGCCGACCGCCTGCGCCGCTATGGCCGCCCTGGTGCTGGCCCTGATCATGTGGCGCGGCGACGTGGTGCGCCTGCTGCCGCAGACGGCGGCCTTCTACAAGATGGTCGGGCTCGAGGTGAACCTGCGCGGGCTGGCCTTCAAGGACGTCAAGCTCTCCAGCGAGACCGTTGACGGTAAGCAGGTGCTGGTGATCGAGGGCGTGATCGTCGGCCAGGGCAAGAAGCCGCTCGATATCCCGCGGCTGCGGTTTGCCGTGCGCGACGCTCAGGGCGCGGAGATCTACGCCTGGAATACTGTGCTGGAACAGACCGTGCTGCAGCCCGGCGAGCGCGCCTTCTTCCGCTCGCGCCTGGCTTCGCCCCCGCCGGAGGGCCGCAACATCGACGTCCGCTTCTTCAACCGGCGCGACATCGCCGGCGGCAGCGTATAATCGGCCGAGCGGGCGATTGATCCCAAGGTTGGTCTCATGTCGAAAATCCTGATCGCCGACGACGAGGATTCGATGCGCACGCTGGTGGCGCGCGCCATCGCCATGGACGGACACGTGACCGTGACGGCGCAGGACGGTGCCGAGGCGCTGGAGATCCTGACCCGCGAGGACGGCGCCTTCGACCTGCTGCTCACCGACATCCAGATGCCGGTGATGGACGGCATCGCGCTGGCCCTGTCCGCCGCGCGCGACTTCCCCGACCTGACGATTTTGCTGATGACGGGCTTTGCCGATCAGCGCGAGCGCGCGTCAAACTTGAATGCGCTGGTACATGACGTCGTGACAAAGCCGTTCTCGGTGGCGGATATCCGCACGGCGGTGGCGGATGCACTGGCGGCGAAGAAGGGGTAGCGGTATCGCCACATCGTCTTTGCGAGCATAGCGAAGAAATCCAGAGCCCCTCGGCGGAAGATTCTGGATTGCTTCGCTGCGCTCGCAATGACGGACAGTGTGGCGCGGTCGTAGCCCGCATGAGCGCAACGACATGCGGGACCCCTGGCCCCGGATATCGCTTCGCTCATCCGGGCTACGAGAGCTGAGACGACCCTAAAAATCCTTCAGCAGCCGCTCGATATAATCGAGCTCGATCTGCGGGCGGGAGGGATCGCCTAAGCGGCGGCGAAGCTCTTCGAGAATGCGGCGGACGCGCTGGGCGTCGATCTCGCCGGGAATCTTGACCGTGTAATCGTCGCCGAACTCACGGCCATGAAGCGGCCGGCCGAGCGGGTCGGTCTGATTGCCGCCGCTCTGCTGGCGGCCGGCGCGGTTACCGGGGCCATCGCCCTGCCCGTCGCCGTCGCCCTGCTGCATCGCCTCGGCCATCTTCTGCGCACCCTTGCGCAGGGCATCGAGCGCCTTGCCCTGCGAGTCCACGGCACCATCCGCGTTGCCCTCGCCGAGCTTCGAGCCGGCATCGCCCATGGCGCCGTCGGCAGCGTCCAGGCTGCCGTCGTCATCGCCCTGGTCGCCGTCCTGATCGCCATCCTGGCCGGACTGTCCCGGGTCGCCCTGCTGGCCCTTCTGACCCTGCTGCCCTTTCTGGCTCTTTTGCCCCTTTTGCGTGAGGCCGCGCTTGGCGAGCTCGTCCTGCAGCTTCTTCAGGCGGTCGCGCAGCGCCTGCTGGTCCTGCTGGAGGTCCGACATCGACTGGTCGCCCTGCTTGCCGCGCGAGCGGTCACGCCGGGAATCCTGGCCCTGCTTGAAGGTCTTGTCGCGCAATTGCTGCTGCTTGCGGATCATGTCGCTGAGCTCGTTCAGCGCCTGCTCCATGTCGCTGTCGCCGGACTGCCCGGGCTGCGCCATCTGGAGATTTTCCATGATCTGCGCGAGCTGCTCGAGCATGCGCTGGGCCGCCTCGCGATTACCCTCGCGCGCCGCCTTCTCGATCTGCTTCAGCAGTTCATCGAGGTCGCGCTGCGTGATGACGTTGCGATCGCGATTGGAGGACTGACTTCGTTCCGTCGCGCGCTTGTATTCCTCGAGCTTCTGGATGGCGTCGGACTGGTTGCTCAGGCTCTTGCCGGATTCCTTCTGCCTGAGGCTGTCGCCGGAATCCTGCATCGCCTTTTCTGCGCTGTCGAGCAGCGCGTCGGGATCCTGATCCAGCTGGGCAGCGGCCGGCGAGACGCCGCCCAACAGCAGGGCGAGGCAGGCGATCGAGATCGCCTTGAAGACTGGCACGCGTGCTAGCTTCCGCATTTCCGGTCCCGCGTAAACTGGTTGGCCCCGTCGTTGCCCGCCTTAGTCCGATTGCTCGCCGATTTCCGATAGGCCTGAAGCTGCTCCCGCAACGCGTCCTGCTGCCTCGACAGTTCTTCGAGCTGATCCGGCGTCGCTTTCTGGGTCTTCTGCTTCAGCTCGACGGCCTTGTCGAGGATGAGCTGGACCTCGGCGGGGAATGGCTGGCGAGGACCGAGCGGATTCTGCTCGGCCCGGCGGGCGAGATCGCGCACCTTGCCGGCCATCGCCTCGCGCAGCTTCTGCGTCAGCACCTTGAGCTCGTCCTCGCTGGCGCCGCGTTCCAGCGCCCGCTTCAGCGCGTCCTGCGCCGAGCGCAGCGCGGCGTTGACGCTGCCGGCGACACCGTCGTCCTCGATGGTGACGGCGAAGGCCCACATGCTCGCCACCACCTCGCGCAGCGCGTCGTCGGTGCGGGCCGCCTCGAGCTGGAGCGCGAGGCTGCGCAGGCCGAGATAGCAGCCTGCATCCGGCGTGAACAATTCGGGCGCGATCATCAGCGCGTCGAGCGCGGCGTAGACGTCGGAATTCTTGTTGGCGTCGAGCGCGAGGATGCGACGCTGCTCGATCAGCGCGCGCGCGAGCGAGTTGGTGAAGAGACGCTCGGGCAGGCGCATGTTGAACGGCTCGCTCTTCGCCTCGTTGCCGGCCTCGTCCTTGGCAGTGAGCGTCAGCGTGACGTCGGCGCCGGCATAGGGATCCTCGCTGAGATCCTTCACGGTCTGGCCGACGCCGTTGCGGGTGCGCGCATTCGGCAGCACCAGCGGAAATTGCGGCGGCTGGAACAGCGGCCGCGCGGCGGCCCTGGCGTCGTCCTTGCTACCGTCCTTGGCATCGGCCGCGCGCAAGCCGATTTGCGCTTGGGCGCCGGTGACGCCGTAATCGTCCTCGATCTTGTAGGAGAGCTGGAGTCCGCCCCGCGCCTGGCGCTCCGGATCCTTGGCGAGTGCAATCGTCGGTGCGCGATCGGGCGTCGCCGCAAAGGCCCATTGCGGCTGGCCGGAAGGCGCACGGACATGCGCGGTGCCGTCGCCGGTGATGGCGAAATGCTTCTCGTTGGTGCCCTTTGGCGTGGCCTCGGTGGGAGCGACCTCCTTGAGGCCGCCGGAGACGACGACATCGAGGTTGCCGCCGGAAGAGCGCACGATCAGGGTCGAGCCGGCAGGAACGGCGAGCGGGCCGCTCGCCGGCAGCGCCGCGGCTTCCCTATTGGCGGCCGACAAGATGATTGGCGGCTTGCCGGTGTAGAGCGGCGGCGTGACCCAGGCATCGACGCGAATATTGGCCGGCGCCAGCACGCCGTTCCAGTCGAAAGCGGCCCCGAGGCGCATCGCACGCTCGTCGCCGGCGGCAAAGAAGGTGGCAACCAGCATCACCATGACGAGGGCGCGCAATGCCCAAGGATCATGCAGTGCAAGCCGCGGGCGTGGCAGACCGGCGCGGATGCGCTTGAGCGAGGCCAGCGTGCGCTCACGCTGCGCCCGCCACAACGCCTTCGCAATCGGGTCCTGCGAGGTCAGCGTGTCCGTGAGCGTGGTCGCCGGGCGATGGCGGATGCCGGAGCCGCGGTCGAGCCGGCTCAGCGCTTCCTCTCGGCTCGGCCAGCGGAAGCGAATCAGGGGCAACAGCGCGGCAATCGCAATGCCGGCAAAGATGATGAGACCGATGGCGCGCGCCAGGAACGGCAGCGCCAGCCAGAGCCCGGCCCAGGACACCACCAGGAACAGGCCGATGACGGTCAGCAGCCGCGCGAAATTTGGCCAGGCACGCTCCCACGCGATGGCATAGACGGCCCTGTCGAGGGCCTGCGCCAGCTTCAGCCGCGACAGAGCGTCGCCATCGCGGATCGGGTCTGACGGGTCGGGGGTGACGCCGTTCAATCAGCTCTCCAGGTTGCCCGGTAGAGAGAAACGTACCACAACGGCAGCACTGAGGCATCCGTTCCTGTACGGGAGAGACCCCTTTTCCCGCATAACACGAGGACGTGACTGGCCCGCCGCAACCCCGTAATTTCCGCGCCGCCCCCCGAGGGAAATGAAGGGAACGCCATGGACAAGAAGATGCACGACAAGGGCCTCGAAGTCCGCAAAGCGGTACTGGGAGAAGCCTATGTCAACAACGCCCTGAAGAATGTCGACGATTTCAACCGTCCGTTCCAGGAGATGCTCAACGAATATTGCTGGGGCACGGTTTGGGGCCGCGAGGAGCTGCCGCGCAAGACCCGCAGCATGCTCAACATCGCGATGATCGCGATCCTCAACCGCCAGCATGAATTTCGCGCGCATCTGAAGGGCGCGCTGACCAATGGCGTGACGCGCGAGGAGATCCGCGAGATCCTGATGCAGGTCGCAATCTATGGCGGCATGCCGGCCGCCGTCGACAGTTTTCGCATCGCCCGCGAGGTGTTCGCGGAGATCGATGGGAAGGCGTGAGGCAGGCCTCTCTCCGCTGTCGTCCCGGGGCGCGCGAAGCGCGAGCCCGGGATCCATATCGACGAGCCGATGTGGTTACGAGGACTCGGGGTAATCAGCTTCGCGCCACACTCCTCCTGGGGTTATGGGTCCCGGCCTTCGGCGGGACGACACTGAATTTCAGGGCTAACCGCTGCAATCACAACAACGAAAACGAAAAAAAGGAAACACCATGGACATCGGATTCATCGGGCTCGGAAACATGGGTTTCCCGATGGCGCGGCGGCTGATCGAGGCGGGACACAGGCTTGTCGTGTTCGACACGCGCAAGGAGGTCGTCGATAGGCTCGTGGCGCGCGGCGCCATTGCTGCGTCGTCACCGAAGGACGTCGCCGATCAGGTCGAGACCGTGATGGCGAGCCTGCCCTCGCTGCAGGCTTCGCTCGATGTCGCCACGGGCGCAAACGGCGTGATCGAAGGCACGCGCGTCAAGCGCTTCATCGATCTCTCCACCGTCGGCTCGGCGATGGCCGCGAAGATTCACGGCCTGCTGGCCAAGCGCGACATCGTGCAGATCGACTGCCCCGTCTCCGGCGGCGTCGGCGGCGCCGAGAAGGGCACGCTGGCGGTGATGGTGTCGGGGCCAAAGGCGGAGTTCGAACTTCTGAAGCCCGCGCTCGCCGTGATCGGAAAAGTGTTCTTCATCGGCGAGAAGCCCGGCGCGGCGCAGACCATGAAGCTCGCCAACAATTTCCTGTCGGCGACCGCGATCGTGGCGACGTCGGAAGCCGTGGTGATGGGGGTCAAGGCCGGCCTCGATCCCGCCGTGATGATCGACGTCATCAACGCGGGCTCGGGGATGAACACCGCAAGCCGCGACAAGTTTCCGCGCTCGGTGCTGCCGCGTACGTTCGATTTCGGCTTCGCGACGGGACTGATGGTGAAGGACGTGCGGCTGGCGCTGGAGGAGATGAAGCAGCTCGGCCTGTCGATGGAGGTCGCCGACGCCGTGGGGCGGCTGTGGGAGATCGTGATCAGCGCCGAAGGCGCGGAGTCGGATTTCACGGCGGCGATCAAGCCGATCGAGCAGAAGGCGGGCGTGGTGGTTGGGGGGAAAGGCGGATCGGCGGGGAAGTAGTTTCCGTGGTGGTCCCGGCGAAGGCCGGGACCATAACCACCGAGTTGGATTTGGCGAAGGCTGGTCATGACCACTTCGCACTACGATTTGTTTGCGGAGTATGGGTCCCGGCCTCCGCCGGAACGACAACGAGTTTGAGGCGCGTTCATACCGCCCCTTATCCTCTCCTCACAGCCACGGCGCCGGCGTATCCATCGCGATCAGCTGCTCGACCTCCACGCGCGGGCGCACCACGGCGTATTGGTCACCCTTCACCAGCACCTCGGGCACCAGCGGCCGCGTGTTGTAGGTGCCGGCCTGCACGGCGCCATAGGCGCCGGCGGTCATGATGGCGAGGAGATCGCCCGCCTTCGGCGTCGGCAGCGTGCGGTCGAGCGCGAGATAGTCGCCGGTCTCGCAGACCGGACCGACGACGTCAGCCGTGATCGTCGCGGCATCCTTTGCCGGCAGCGTCACCGGCAGGATATCGTGATGGGCTTCATACAGCGTCGGCCGGATCAGATCGTTCATCGCGGCGTCGATGATGACGAAGTTCTTGCCGTCGCCGTGCTTCACATAGATCACCTTGGCGACCAGGATGCCGGCATTGCCGACGATCATGCGACCCGGCTCGAACATCAGCGTGCAGCCGAGATTGTGGCTGACGCGCTTGACCATGGCGGCATAGGCGGCGGGCGCCGGCGGCGCCTCGCGGTCCATGTAGTAGGGAATGCCGAGGCCGCCGCCGAAATCGACGTGGCTGATGTCGTGGCCGTCGCTGCGCAGCGTCTGCACGAATTCGGAGAGGATGCGGAACGCGGTCTCCATGCCGGAGAGATCAGTGATCTGGCTGCCGATATGCACGTCGGTCCCGGTCACCTGGATTCCGGGCAGCTTCGCTGCGCGCGCATAGACCTCGCGGGCATGCACGATCGGGATGCCGAACTTGTTCTCGGACTTGCCGGTGGAGATTTTTGCATGCGTGCCGGCATCGACGTCGGGATTGACGCGCAACGAGATCCGCGCGGTCTTGCCCGTCTCGGTCGCAAGACGCGACAGCAGTTCGAGCTCAGGCTCGGATTCGACGTTGAGACAGAGGATGTCGGCGGCCAGCGCGGCGCGCAGCTCGTCTTCCGTCTTGCCGACGCCGGAGAACACGATCTTGCTCGCCGGGATGCCGGCGGCCAGCGCGCGCTTCAGCTCGCCGCCCGAGACCACGTCGGCGCCGGCGCCCAGCCTGGCCATCGTGCGCAGCACCGACTGATTGGAGTTCGCCTTCATGGCGTAGCAGACCAGCACCTTCTCGCCGGCGAAAGCCTCGGTGAAGACGCGGTAGTGCCGCTCCAGCGTCGCGGTCGAATAGCAATAGAACGGCGTGCCGACGGTTGCGGCCAGCTCGGACAGGTTCACCGCCTCGGCGTGCAGCACGCCGTTGCGGTAGTCGAAATGGTTCATGGCGTTGGCTCAGTTGTCCCAGCCTAGCGGCTGGGCTTTTCGTCCAGGAGCGGGTCGAGGATAAACGATTTTTTGCTGCCCTTGGACGCCACCGGCGCGTCCGCGCCGGTGGTGGGGTTGAACAGGCTCGGCGTCTTCTGGGCTGCGGTCTCGGTGTCGGTTGGAGCCGCGACGTTGGCCGTGGACGCGCCGGAGGCGGTCGGCGGCAGGTCGAGGGGACCTTTGCGGCCGCAGCCGGCAAGCGCGAGCGCCGTCAGGCTCAAGACAATGATGGCCCACCCCGAGCCGGCCGGGCGAAACTTTGACGTCACGACGAAATCCCCACTACGCGGGGCGCACCATACAGAGATTGGCGCGCTCTGGCGAGAGCCGGATGACCATGAAACATAAGCGAAATTTTGCTCCTCAGCCCAATTTTCGCTCTTTTTCCAGCCGCTTCGCCCAGCTCTTTGCCTGCGACGCCACGTTCTTCGGCGCGGTGCCGCCGAAACTGGTGCGGCTCTTCACCGACGATTCGACCGAGAGCACGCCGAGCACGTCCTTGGTGATCTTCGGCTCGATCGCCTGCATCTCCTTGAGCGGCAGCTCGTGCAGCGCCATGCCGTCCTCGGCCGCCTTGGCGACGATGCGGCCGGTGACGTGGTGGGCCTCGCGGAACGGCATCTTCAGGGTCCGCACCAGCCAGTCGGCGAGATCGGTCGCCGTGGCATATCCCTCACCGGCGGCGGCCTTCATCCTGGCTTCGTCAGGGACGAGATCGCGGACCATCCCGGTCATGGCACGGATCGCCAGCGACAGGGCGGCAAAGCCCTCCATGGCGCCCTGCTTGTCCTCCTGCATGTCCTTTTGATAGGCGAGCGGCAGGCCCTTCATCACGATCAGAAGGCCGTTGAGCGCGCCGATGACGCGGCCGGTCTTGGCCCGCACCAGCTCGGCTGCGTCCGGATTGCGCTTCTGCGGCATGATCGACGAGCCCGTGGTGAACTTGTCGCTGAGCCGGATCATCCCGACCAGCGGCGAGGTCCAGATCACGATCTCCTCGGCAAAGCGCGACATATGTACGGCGCAGATCGAGGCCGCCGACAGCGCCTCCAGCACGAAGTCGCGGTCGGAGACGGCGTCGAGCGAGTTCGCCATCGGGCGGTCGAAGCCAAGCGCCTTCGCGGTGGTGTGGCGGTCGATCGGGAACGAGGTGCCGGCGAGCGCGGCAGCGCCGAGCGGCGATTCATTGAGCCGCTTGCGCGCGTCCTGGAAACGGCCGCGATCGCGCGCGGCCATCTCGACATAGGCGAGCAGATGATGACCGAAGGTCACTGGCTGCGCGGTCTGCAGATGGGTGAAGCCGGGCATCACGGTGCCGGCATGCTCCAGCGCGCGTTCCACCAGAGCCTGCTGAAACGCGGCGAGCGCGGCATCGGTCTCGTCGAGCACGTCGCGGACGTAGAGACGGAAGTCGGTTGCGACCTGGTCGTTGCGCGAACGCGCGGTGTGCAGGCGGCCGGCGGCGGGGCCGATCAGTTCCGACAGGCGGCTCTCGACATTCATATGGATGTCCTCGAGCGCGCGCTTGAATTCAAAGCCGCCCTCGCCGATCTCTGACAAAATCGTGTCTAGACCCTTGCCGATATTTTTCGCATCAGAGGCCGTGATGATGCCCTGGCTGGCGAGCATCGCGGCGTGGGCCTTGGACGCGGCAATGTCCTGGGCAAAGAGGTGACGATCGACGTCGATGGAGACGTTGATCTCTTCCATGATCTCATCGGGACGTTCCGAGAACCGGCCGCCCCACATCTTGTTGCTCATGATCCCCTGCTCACGCCTTGCCTGTCGCTAGCCACGTTTGCTGGCCGCGGCCAGCCGTATTAAGAGGCCCCTGATAGCCATATCTGCGACCGGATGACAAACGATATGCTCGACAAGAAGCCCTCCGCCACGCGCCGGATCCCCCTCGTCATCGCCACCGTGGTGGTCGGCGGGCTGGCCGGTTTCGCCGCGCTGTATGGGCTGGGCTTGAGCCGGGCCCCCGGCGGGGATCCGACCTGCAAGCCGGCCGTTGCAATGGCGCAGAAAATAGCCCCGCTGGCCCATGGCGAGGTGGCGGCGCTGACCATGGCGAGCGCGCCTTTGAAGTTGCCCGACCTCACCTTCGAGGATGCCGACGGCAGGCCCAAGAAACTGTCCGATTTCCGCGGCAGGACGTTGCTGGTGAACCTCTGGGCCACCTGGTGCGTCCCCTGCCGCAAGGAAATGCCGGCGCTGGACGAGCTCCAGGGCAAGCTGTCGGGGCCGAATTTCGAGGTCGTGGCGATCAATATCGACACCCGCGACCCGCAGAAGCCGAAAACCTTCCTGAAAGAGGCCAATCTGACCCGGCTCGGTTACTTCAATGACCAGAAAGCCAAGGTTTTCCAGGACCTTAAGGCGATAGGCCGGGCGCTGGGCATGCCGACCTCGGTGCTGGTCGACCCGCAGGGCTGCGAGATCGCGACGATCGCGGGACCGGCGGAATGGGCGAGCGAGGATGCGCTCAAGCTGATCCGGGCGGCGACGGGCAAGGCCGCCGCGTCGCTTTAGTTTTAGTTATTGGCGCATGATCTGATCGGAAAACCGGTGCCCAGTTTTCCGGATCATGCGCCGAGGGTTAGGCGGTGACGTTGAGATTGCCGCCGACCCCGGGGCCGACATTGGCGAGCGAGGGCTGACCGGCACCCATCAGCGTCAGGACGGTGGATTTCTCCATGTCCATGTTCTGCTTGGTCAGCGTCGCCGCAATATTCGACTGCAGAGCGCCTTGCTGAGCGGCCAGCATGGTGCTGACCATTGCCATCATGTCCATTACGCGAACCCTCGTACCGGCTGTAACCTAGACGGGAGGGGTTAATGGGGCATGAATTGTCACGGTGGGGCCGTAGGGCGGGCAAAGGCGCACTTGCGCCGTGCCCACCATCTCACCATTGCAGCAAAAAATGCGTGGGCACGCTTCCGCCTTCGCCCTTCGAGCTACGGCGGACAAGTCGCTTTGCCCACCTTACGGCACTGCCGTCTCTAGCGCGTCGGAACCGGCTTGGCGCCGCGGTAGTCGTAGAAACCGCGCTGGGTCTTGCGGCCGAGCCAGCCGGCCTCGACGTATTTCACCAACAGCGGGCACGGGCGATACTTGGAATCGGCAAGGCCCTCGTGCAGCACCTGCATGATCGACAGACAGGTATCGAGACCGATGAAATCGGCGAGTTCCAGCGGGCCCATCGGATGATGTGCCCCGAGCTTCATCGCCGCGTCTATCGCCTCGACGTTGCCGACGCCTTCGTAAAGCGTGTAGATCGCCTCGTTGATCATCGGCAGCAGGATGCGGTTGACGATGAAGGCCGGGAAGTCCTCGGAAACCGCGACCTGCTTTCCGAGCCTGGCGACGAATTCCTTGGACGCCTCGAAAGTCGCATCGTCCGTTGCAATGCCGCGGATCAGCTCCACCAGCTCCATCAGCGGCACCGGATTCATGAAGTGAATGCCGATGAAGCGCTCGGGCCGGTCGGTGGCGGCGGCGAGGCGGGTGATCGAGATCGAGGACGTATCGGAGGCGACGATCGCCTCGGGCTTCAGCACCGCGCAAAGCTCGTGGAATATCTTGCGCTTGACCTCTTCCTTCTCGACCGCGGTCTCGATCACGAGATCGCAGTCGGCGAGGTCGTCGAGCTTCTCGGCGGCCACGATGCGCGACAGCGCCTGGGTCTTGGCCTCCTCGGTGACGACCTTCTTGGAGACCTGGCGCGCCAGATTGCCGTTGATGGTGGCCATGCCCGACTTGAGGCGGTCGGCCGAAACGTCGTTGAGCACCACGTCGAAGCCGGCGAGCGCCGCAACATGCGCGATGCCATTGCCCATCTGACCCGCGCCGATCACGCCGACCTTCTTGATCACTGCCGCCATAATGTCATCCACCGGAACGGCGCGCAGATCGCGCCCTGCCTATCCCCTGAGCCGGGAGGTCTGATTTGACCAGGAGCCTGATTTAATCAGAACCTTGGCTCGAAACCTAGATTGGATCGCTTCGAAGGCGTGCCCCACGCCAAAGAAAACGCCTCAAAAATGAAACACCGGCCGGAGTTTATACCTCCGGCCGGTGTTTTGAACGCGTTTTACTTGCCGAGCTTGCCGAGTTCGGCCGTCAGCTCCGGAACCGCCTGGTAGAGGTCGGCCACCAGGCCGTAGTCGGCGACCTGGAAGATCGGCGCGTCCTCGTCCTTGTTGATCGCGACAATCACCTTGGAGTCCTTCATGCCGGCCAGATGCTGGATTGCGCCGGAAATGCCCACGGCGACATAGAGCTCGGGGGCCACGACCTTGCCGGTCTGGCCGACCTGCCAGTCGTTCGGGGCATAGCCGGCGTCCACCGCCGCACGCGAGGCACCGACCCCGGCGCCGAGCTTGTCGGCCAGCGGCTCGATGTACTTGGCAAAATTCTCGCGGCTCTGCATGGCGCGGCCGCCCGAGACGATGATCTTGGCCGAGGTCAGCTCGGGACGGTCGCTCTTGGCGACTTCCTCGCCGACGAAGGACGACAGGCCGGGATCGGCAGCCGCCGCCACGGTCTCGACCGGCGCGCTGCCGCCTTCACCCGCCGCGGCGAAGGTGGAGGTACGGACCGTGATGACCTTCTTGGCGTCCTTCGACTTCACGGTCTGGATGGCGTTGCCGGCATAGATCGGACGCTCATAGGTGTCGGGGGCGACCACCTTGATGATCTCCGAGACCTGCATGACGTCGAGCAGGGCGGCGACACGCGGCATCACGTTCTTGAAGCGCGAGGTCGCGGGCGCGACGATCGCGTCATAAGACGCGGCCAGCGAGACGATCAACGCGGCCAGCGGCTCGGCGAGATCGTGTGCGTAGAGCTCGCCGTCGGCGAGCAGCACCTTCTTCACGCCGGCAAGCTTGGCGGCGGCATCCGCCGCGGCCTTGGCGTTCTGGCCGGCCACCAGCACCTCGACGTCCGCGCCGAGCGCAGCAGCCGCGGTGAGGGTCTTGTTGGTCGCATCCTTCAGCGACGCATTGTCGTGTTCGGCAATCAGAAGCGTCGTCATCAGAGCACCCCGGCTTCGTTCTTGAGTTTCGACACCAGCTCGGCGACGTCCTTGACCTTGACGCCAGCCTTGCGGCCCGCCGGTTCAGTGGTCTTGAGAACCTCGAGGCGCGC
Source organism: Bradyrhizobium sacchari (assembly GCF_002068095.1). Classification (GTDB taxonomy): domain Bacteria; phylum Pseudomonadota; class Alphaproteobacteria; order Rhizobiales; family Xanthobacteraceae; genus Bradyrhizobium; species Bradyrhizobium sacchari. The sequence goes on from NZ_LWIG01000007.1 coordinate 815,183, forward strand.
GGCGACATCGACGCCGTAATCGGCGACCGTCTTCTCCGCGATCGGCTTCTTCTTCGCCTTCATGATGTTCGGCAGCGAGGCGTAGCGCGGCTCGTTGAGACGGAGGTCGGTGGTGACGATCGCCGGTCCCTTCAGCTTGACCGTCTGCAGACCGCCGTCGACTTCGCGGGTAACCTTGAAGTCAGCGCCTTCGACCTCGAGCTTGGAGGCGAAGGTCGCCTGCGACCAGCCGAGCAGCGCGGCCAGCATCTGGCCGGTCTGGTTGCTGTCGTCGTCGATCGCCTGCTTGCCGAGGATGATGAGGCCAGGCTGCTCTTCGTCCGCAACCTTCTTCAGGATCTTGGCGACGGCGAGCGGCTCAACGGTGCCTTCGGCCTTCACCAGGATGCCGCGGTCGGCGCCCATGGCAAGACCGGTGCGGATCGTCTCCGACGCCTGCGCAGGTCCGATCGAGACCACCACGACTTCGGTTGCCTTGCCGGCTTCCTTCAGGCGCAGCGCTTCCTCGACCGCGATTTCGTCGAACGGGTTCATCGACATCTTGACGTTGGCGAGTTCAACGCCCGATCCATCGCCCTTGACGCGGACCTTGACGTTGTAATCGACCACCCGCTTTACCGGCACTAAGACCTTCATCGATCCTCTTTCACTCAATTTGGGAGGGGGGTTATCAACTGGCGCGGAACCTAAAGGCCTGATCCGGCCCGGTCAACGCGCGAAGGGGCCAATTTTTAGACCTTAGAAATGCGCCGCCCAAATGGGTCAGCGGTTCTGGCCCGGAACCCAGAGCACGTCCCCGGCGCCATTGTGGTTAGCGGCGCGGCTCGCCACGAACAGGAAGTCCGACAGGCGGTTCATATACTGGATGCCAGCCGCGCTGACCGGCTCGTCCGGCCGGGCCGCCAATTTCACGATGACGCGTTCCGCCCTGCGGCATATTGTGCGCGCGACATGGAGGTAGGCTGCCGCCGGCGTGCCGCCGGGGAGCACGAAGGAGGTGAGCGGCGCGAGCTTGTCGTTGAGCGCGTCGATGTCGCGCTCGAGGCGCTCCACCTGGCTCGCGACCACCCGCAGCCGCTCGGCCTTGCCATCCCGCTCGGGCACTGCGAGATCAGCGCCGAGGTCGAACAGGTCGTTCTGAATACGGCCGAGCATCGCGTCGAGCTCGGGCATGTCCTGGGCATGGAGCCGCACCACCCCGATTGCGGCATTGGTCTCGTCGACGGTGCCATAGGCCTCGACGCGCAGATCGTATTTCGGACGGCGCTCGCCGGAGCCGAGCGCCGTCGTGCCGTCGTCACCGGTCTTGGTATAGATGCGGTTCAATACCACCATGACGGATTCCTTAAATCTTAGGTCATGATCTTATCGGAAAACCGCTTCGCGTTTTGCGCGAACGCGGCCCTTCGGGTCCGGATCATGCCCTACCGCCCCATCGCCCAGACCGCGGCCATGGCGATGACGATTGCCACGAACTGCAGCAGCACGCGCCAGCGCATCAACTTCTGCGAGGTATTGGGCGAGCCGCCGCGCATCATGTTGACGAGACCGAGCAGCAGCACCAACGCCACCGCGCCGACCGCGATCGGCAGGATGAAAGTACTCAGGATAGATGCCATCTGAGGGTAGATAACACCGTGTGCGGCGGTTCGCCATGGCGTTCCCGATCTGGCTTTTGAGCCAATAATGTCAGAAGCTGGCTGGATGATTTCCGATTTGCGCGAGCGGCCCGTTCTCTTCGCCTCTCCCCGCTTGCGGGGAAAGGCCGAATTCGATCGCAGATCGAATTCGGATGAGGGGGGCTCTCCGCGAACCCAGCTCTCACCGTCCCCGCGGAGACTCCCCCTCACCCGCCGCGCTGCGCGCGTCGGCCTCTCCGCGCGAGCGGGGCGAGGCGAACCACGCCGCAAGCAGGGTCCGAAAGCGTCGGCCGCCAATACGGGTGCCACGTGAAAGCCGTCCGCTACATCTACTGCGTGCTGGAGGACGCGTTCTACACGTTCCTGGCCGACGACGGCTGGGCGATCGCGAGCCATATCGCGCTGTCGACGCTGATGGCGCTGTTCCCGTTCCTGATCGTGCTGACCTCGCTCGCCGGCTTCTTCGGCTCCAAGGAACTCGCCGACCAGGCTGCCAGCCTGATGCTCGAGGTCTGGCCCAAGCAGGTCGCCGATTCGATCTCGGGCGAAATCCACGACGTGCTGACCACCACCCGCACCGGCGTGCTGACGATCGGCGCGGCGCTGTCGGTCTACTTCGCCTCGAACGGCGTCGAGGCGCTCCGCGTCGCGCTCAACCGCGCCTATGCGGTGGTGGAGATGCGGCGCTGGTACTGGCTGCGGCTGGAATCGATCGGCTACACGCTGGTCGCGGCCTTCACAGCGCTTGCCATGGCGTTCCTGATCGTGCTCGGCCCCCTCTTCATCGAGGCGGCGCGGCGCCATATCCCGCTGTTCGTCGAATCCAATGAGAGCATCCTCACCTGGTTGCGCTACGGCATCACCATCGGCGCACTGGTGGTGGCACTGGTGATCTTGCATGCCCGGCTGCCGGCGGGCCGGAGGCGCTTCTTCCAGATCCTGCCCGGCATCGTCTTCACCATCGTGGCGTCGCTGATCTCGGGCATCGTCTTCGGACAATATCTGGCGCGCTTCGCCAACAATTACGTGACGATGTATGCGGGCCTGGCCTCGGTCATCATCGCGCTGGTGTTTCTGTATTTCATCGCTGCAATCTTCGTCTATGGCGGCGAGCTCAACGCCGCGATCATCAAGTCGCAGCTTCCTCACGGCGTGTCGCTTCAAGCAGCGCAGTCGCTAGGGCCCGCGGAGACACAGGCTTGACCAGGAAGGCATCGGCGCCGGCCTCTCGCGAGGCTGCCTCGTCCTCGCCGCGCCCGGAAACCCCGATGATGGGGATCTGAGCCAGCGGCGCCGGCATGGTGCGGATCCGCCTGATCGCCTCGACGCCGTCGATTCCCGGCAGCACCATGTCCATCAGCACCGCATCGAAGGCGCCCTGCTCCAGCCGGTTCACGGCGTCCTCGCCGCGCCCGATGAACTCGGCATGATGGCCAAGCTCGGTCAGGATGGTGTTGAGCACGACGCGGCCGAACGGGTTGTCCTCGACGCTGAGCACGCGGAGCGCAGGCACCGCGTCCATCTCGGACTTGCCCTTCGATTTGCGGGACCTGGCCGGCCCCGTCGCATCCAGCGACACCGTCAATGTGAACGTGGCGCCGCCGCCACCGCGTGGCGCGACCGAGATGTCGCCGCCCATGGCGCGCGCCAGCTGCTTCACCGAGGACAGGCCGAGGCCGGCGCCGCCGAAACGCGAGGCAATGGTGACATTGGCCTGAGTGAAAGGGCGGAACAGTCGTTTGATCTCGGCCATGGTCAAGCCGATGCCGCTGTCGGACACCGCGAAAGCGACGCCGACCCTGCCTTTGCCCTTTGCCTTGCCTTTCTTGACGGGGCGCCAAGGCGCCACCGCAAGCGCCACGCCGCCCTGCTCGGTGAACTTCACGGCATTGTCGATCAGGTTCTCGAGCGCGGCGCGCAGGCGGACGGGATCACCAACCACAAGCCCGGGCAGCTTGTCGGAGATCTCGACCTGGGCCTGGAGCCCCTTGGCCGCGGCACGCCCAGCAAGCGAATCGCCGGTGCTGCGCGCGAGCGCCCGCAGGTCGAACAGATCCTGCCGCAGCGTGCTGCCGCCCTTCCCCGCGCCCTTACCCGTTTTGGCAGCGTCCACGAACAGCGTGGCAAGGCTCGCCAGATGTTCGGCGCCGGCCTTGATGGTGTCGGCCCAGCGCCTCTCGCGTTCGCCGAGATCGGAGGTCGCGAGCAGATCGCTGATCGCGAGAATGCCGGTCAGGGGGGTGCGGACCTCATGGGCGAAGGCGGCGAGCGCCGCCTGGACCACGTCTGGCGCGGCAGCCTTGGCGGCGTGCTTGCGCGGCCGCCCGGCCGCCCCGGACCGCTTCCGAGGCGGTCGTCTGGACGTCCGCGTAGTGCGCACTGCGCGCGTTTTCGCCGCCATAACTCCCCTTCGAAGCATCCCCTTCGAAAACCGGGCTGTCAGGCAAGCATGGCACGACGGAACCCCCGGAGTCACGGCAGCGTTTGGCTAACCCCCAGAGAAACTTAACCTAATCCCAGCAGCTGGCGGACACTGGCAGGTGTGGCGCCCGCGCTGCGCAACTCCCGCAACCCCGTCGAGCGGCTGGATTTCGACAGCTTTCGCCCCTCGCCATCACGAATCAGGGCGTGGTGCCGGTAAGCGGGTTCCGGCAGGCCGAGCAGGACCTGGAGCAGGCGGTGGACCGACGTCGCGTGAAACAGATCCTGCCCCCGCACGATCTCGCTGACACCCTGGAGCGCGTCATCGACGACCACCGACAGATGGTAGCTGGTCGGCGTCTCCTTGCGGGCCAGGATCACGTCGCCCCAGGCCTCTGGCCTGGCCCGGACGGCGCCGCGCTCGCCCTCGGGTCCCTCGCCGAGATCTCTCCAGCTCAGGCTGCCGACGCGGCTGCTGGCAGCCGCCATGTCGAGCCGGAGCGCGTAGGGCGCGCCCGCGGCGATCAGCCGTATCCGCTCGTTGGCAGGAAGCGACTTGGCATCACCAGGATAAAGCGGTGCACCGTCGGGATCGCGCGGCCATGGCCCGTCGGCCTCGCGCGCGGCCACCAGCCTTGCGATCTCGGCCCGGCTTTCGAAGGCGGGATAGACGAGATCCAGCGACGAGAGCCTTTCCAGCGCAGCGCGATAGTCGGAAAGATGCTCCGACTGCCGCCGCACCGGCGTCTCCCAGGCGATCCCAAGCCAGCCTAGGTCCTCATAGATCGCCGTCTCATAGTCGGGCCGGCAGCGTGTCGCATCGATGTCCTCGATCCGCAGCAGCAGCCGCCCGCCGCTCTCTCGCGCGCGATCGAAGTTGAGCAGCGCCGAATAGGCGTGGCCGAGATGCAGCAGGCCGTTGGGACTGGGGGCAAATCGGAAAACGGGTGGCATCGCTTTCATGGTACTCGTCATTGCCGGGCTTGACCCGGCCATCCATCTTCCATGACTCTGTTACGATAGGAGATGGATGGCCGGGTCAAGCCCGGCCATGACGCCGGAGAGAGCTGACCGAGCCACATGACCATCCATCTCGAATCCCAGTCCGACCTCGAAGAAGCCGTCCACGCGCTGATCAAGCGCGATCCGCGCCTCAAGCCCGTGCTCGAGGTCGCGGGCATGCCGGCGTTGCGGCGGCGCGAGCCGGGCTTTACGGGGCTCGCGCACATCGTCTGTGGGCAGCAGCTCTCCACAGCCAGCGCGGCGGCGATCTGGGGACGACTGTCCGCCGCCTTCGATCCGTTCGACCATGACGCCGTGCGCCGCGCCCGCACCGACCGGCTGGGGCGGCTCGGCCTGTCCGCCGCCAAGATCAAGACGCTGAAGCATCTGGCGCGCGAGATCAATGCGCAGCGGCTGAACCTCGACGTGCTCGCGGAGGAAGATGCCGACGCCGCGCACCACACGCTGATCTCGCTGCCCGGCATCGGACCGTGGACGGCGGACGTCTATCTCTTGTTCTGCCTCGGCCATGGCGATGCCTGGCCGGCCGGCGATCTCGCCGTGCAGGAGGGCATCAAGATCGGGCTCGGCCTCAAGGAGCGGCCGACGGAGAAGCAGATGGCGCCGCTCGCCGAGCCGTGGCGCCCGCTGCGCGGCGCGGCCGCGCATCTGTGGTGGAGCTATTATCGCGCGGTGAAGAAGCGCGAGGGCGTGCTCGCGGGCCAGGGCTGATCATCACAAATTCATCGTGTCCCGGACGCGATGCGGCACGAAGTGACGCGTCGCCGCGCCGGGACCCATGAGCTTGCGAGATGAATGTATGGGCCCCGGTTCGGCAGCGCACCACCGCGTGCTGCGCTGCGTACGAGGCACAAGGCCTCTAGCCCCGCAGCCGCTCGCGATCAGCGCGGGCGCATTCGGCCACGAAGTCGACCACGGCCCGCACCGCGGACAGCTCGACCAGATCCGGGTGGGCGAGCAGCCAGAGGTCGGCGACGCTGACCAGCTTCTGCGGCGCGACGCGCACGAGATCCGGATAGCTTTCCGCGACGAAGCAGGACAGCGCCGAGATGCCGATCCCCGCGCGCACCGCCGCCAGCATGTCGCCTTGCGAGGAGCAGCGCATCACCACGGTGCCCTGGCGCGTGATCGCATCGCTCCAGCGCGCCAGCTGCGCGTTGGAATCCTGGTCGGCAAAGCCGACGACGCTATGTCCCTTCCACTCGCCGCTGCGCTCCGGGAGGGACCGGCCGGCGGCATAGTCGCGCGAGGCATAGAAGCCGGTGCCGAGCCGGCCGACCTTGCGACCGACCAGGTTTTCCTCGCCGCTGTCGACCGGCCGCAGCACAACGTCGGCCTCGCGGCGCCGCACGCTGGCCGGAAACGGATGGGTGATGATCTCGAGCCGGATGTGATCATGCGTGCCGAGAAAGGATCGCAACCGCGGCATCAGCCAGTGCGAGGCCAGCGTCGCGCCGATCGACAGCTTGACCGTACCGCGCGCCTTGCGTCCACCGGCGCCGACTGCGGCCTCGGCCCGGAGCGCGGCGGCGGCCATTGCCTCAGCGTGCTCGCGCAGCGTACGTCCGTCGGCGGTGAGCACGAATCCATCAGCGGCGCGCGCCAGCAGCTTGGTGCCGAGCTGCGCCTCCAGCGCGGCGATCTTGCGGCTGACAGTCGGATGGCTGGCACGCAGACGCTTTGCCGCCGCCGTGAAGCTGCCGGTGTCGGCGACTGCGACGAAAGTCTTGCAGAGATCCCAATCCACCGGCGGCTCCGTTCAAACATGAATACGCTTCTGTTCAATATTGAACGATCCCCGCCTGCCGTCCAACCCTATAGTGGGTCAAATCGCCAGGCGAGGACACTCCGCCGGCGCGACAAATCGACATGGAAGCGCTCACAATCGGCCGGCAGGCCGTTGACGCGCGTCGTCAGGAGGATCGGATGGCACTGCCTGCCCTGCTCAAGAACAATCTGGAGCTGCCCGTCGTCGGCTCGCCGCTCTTCATCGTCTCCGGACCCGAGCTGGTGATCGCCCAGTGCAAGGCGGGTATCGTCGGCTCGTTCCCGGCGCTCAATGCCCGTCCGGTCGAGAAGCTCGACGAGTGGCTGAGCCGCATCGAGGGCGAGCTCGGCGAATACAAGTCGCGCAATCCCGGCAAGAGGGTCGCCCCCTACGCCGTCAACCAGATCTGCCATGCCTCCAACGACCGCCTGATGAAGGACATGGACACCTGTGTGAAGCACAAGGCGCCCATCATCATCACGTCGCTGCGGCCACCCGCGGAGATCGTCGAGGCCGCGCATTCCTATGGCGGGCTGGTGTTCCACGACGTCATCAACGTCAAGCATGCGCGCAAGGCTGCCGAGCAGGGCGTCGACGGATTGATCCTGGTCTGCGCCGGCGCGGGCGGACATGCCGGCACGCTGTCGCCCTTCGCGCTGGTGCGCGAGGTCAAGCAATGGTTCGATGGCGCGATCCTGCTGTCGGGCGCGATCAGCGACGGCTTTGGCATTGCCTCCGCGCTGACGCTGGGCGCCGACCTCGCCTATATGGGCACGCGCTTCATCGCGACGCAGGAAGCCAATGCCGACGAAGCCTACAAGTCGGCGCTCACGCAGCACGCCGCGCACGACATCGTCTACACCAACCTGTTCACCGGCGTGCACGGCAATTATCTGGGCCCCTCGATCGCCGCCGCCGGGCTCGATCCGGACAATCTCCCGGCCGCCGACAAATCGAAGATGAATTTCGGCTCCGGTGGCAACATGAAAACCAAGGCGTGGCGCGACATCTGGGGATCGGGCCAGGGCATCGGCCAGATCACCGACGTCCCTCCGGTCTCAGAGCTCGTCGACCGGATGAAGGGTGAATTCGATCAGGCGCGGCAGGATTTCCTGATGCGCGCCAGCGCCTGACCACTCGCACTGCTGGAAAAGAGACTAGAAAAGAAAAACGGGAGGACATCATGAAGCTGGCAGCCGCACTGATCGGCCTGTCATTGCTGACGCTCGCGACCGGGACCGCCCGCGCCGAGGGCAGCAACGAAATCCGCATCGGCCAGACCCTGCCCTATAGCGGTCCGGCCTCCGGCTTCGGCGCGATCGGACGGACGCAGGAGGCGTTCTTCGAGAAGGTCAATGCCGAGGGCGGCATCAACGGCCGCAAGGTCAAGTTCATCACCCTGGACGACGCCTATTCGCCACCCAAGACCGTCGAGCAGACCCGCAAGCTGGTGGAGCAGGACGAGGTGCTGATGATGTTCGGCTCGCTCGGCACCGCCACCAACAGCGCCGTGCAGCGCTATCTCAACGGCAAGAAGGTGCCGCAGCTGTTCGTGCTCTCGGGCGCGACGAAATGGGCCGATCCACAGAAATATCCGTGGACCATGCCCGGCATGGCCGCCTACGAATCCGAGGGCGTGGTCTATGCCAAGCACGTGCTGCGGACCAAGCCCGGCGCCAAGATCGCCATCCTGTCCCAGAACGACGATTTCGGCCGCGACTATGTCGCCGGCTTCAAGCGCGCGCTCGGCGAGAAAGCCGCCAGCATGATCGTGGCGAAGCAAAGCTACGAGACCAGCGCGCCGACGATCAGCTCGCAGCTCTCGACGCTGAAAGCATCGGGCGCCGACGTGCTGTTCGGCGTCGTGCTCGGCAAATTCACCTCGCAGATGATCAAGGGCGTGGCCGAGATCGGCTGGAAGCCCGAGCTGTTCTTCGTGCCGACCTCGGCCTCGTCGATCTCGTTCCTGGAGCCGGCCGGGCTCGACAACGCGGTCGGCCTGATCTCGTCGAGCAACCAGAAGGACACGATGGATCCGCAATGGGCCGGCGATCCCGGCGTGAAGGACTATTTTGCCTTCATGAAGCAGTACATGCCGACTGCGGACCTCTCCAACTCCAACTACGCGGCCGGCTACCACTATGCGACGCTGCTGATGACGGTGCTGACGGCCTGCAAGGATGATTTCAGCCGCGACAACATCATGCGCCAGGCGGCCTCGCTGAAGGAGATCAAGTTACCGCTACTGCTGCCGGGCATGTCTGTTACGACCGGCCCCGACGATTATCTGCCGTTCCAGCAGCTTCAGCTCCGCCGCTTCAACGGCAAGAGCTGGGTCGGGTTCGGCGACGTGCTGGACGATCGCTAGACTCGCGCGCGAAAGGGAACACGCCATGATCATCAGCGGCGAACGCCGGGTCGGCTACGACGAGATCCAGGCCCGCATCAGGCGCGCGGCGAGCGGGCTTCGCGAACTCGGCCTTAGCGAGGGCGCTCCCGTCGCCTTGATGCTGCGCAACGACTTTGCGCTGTTCGAGGTGGTTGCCGCCTCTGCCGCGCTCGGCAGTCCTGTGGTGCCGATCAACTGGCACCTCAAGGCCGAGGAGGTCCGCTACATCCTGACCGACAGCGGCGCGAAGATCCTGGTCTGCCATGCCGACCTGCTGCCGCAGATTCGCGCCGGCCTGCCCGAGGATGTTCGCCTGCTCGTCGTCGCGACGCCGCCCGAACTCGCGGCGACCTTCGCCATTCCCCCCGAACTGACCGAGATCCCGGCAGGACTGACCGATTGGGATCGCTGGCGCGACGATCATCCGGAGAGGCAAGAGCCGCCGCGCCGGGCCGCGGCGATGATCTACACCTCGGGGACCACGGGCATGCCGAAGGGCGTACGGCGCAGGCCGATGCAGCCCGAGCAGGCAGCCGCCTCCGAACGGATGGGTGCAATCGCTTACGGCATCAAGACGGGCGAAGACCAGGTCGTGCTGATCAACGGCCCGATGTATCACTCGGCGCCGCATTCCTACGGCATGCTGGCGTTCCGCAGTTTCTGCACCATCGTTCTCCAGGCACGGTTCGACGCCGAGGAGCTGCTGGCACTGATCGAGCGCCACCGCGTCACACATATTCACATGGTCCCGACCATGTTCGTCCGGCTGCTGCGGCTGCCGGAGGACGTGAGACACCGCTACGACCTCTCCTCGCTGCGCTTCGTCGTCCACGGCGCCGCACCCTGCCCGCCCGAGGTCAAACGCGCCATGATCGAATGGTGGGGACCGGTCATCAACGAATATTTCGGCTCGACCGAGACTGGCATCCCCGTGTGGCACTCGGCCGAGGAGGCCTTGAGGAAGCCGGGCACAGTCGGCCGTGTCATCGAAGGCGGCATCGTCAAAATCTTCCGTGAAGACGGCAGCCTCTGCGACGTCAATGAGGTCGGCGAGATCTACATGCGCCAGACAGCGGTGCCGGACTTCGACTATCACGGCAAGGCGGAAGCACGCGCCGAAGCCGGCCGCGACGGCCTCGTCAGCGTCGGCGACGTCGGCTATCTCGACGAAGACGGCTATCTGTTCCTGTGCGACCGCAAGCGCGACATGGTGATCTCGGGCGGCGTCAACATCTATCCCGCTGAGATCGAGAACGTGCTGATCGCAATGCCCGGCGTGCGCGACTGTGCCGTGTTCGGCATTCCCGACGCCGAATTCGGCGAGCGGCTATGTGCCTGCATCGAGCCGGAGACGGGCGCGCGGCTCTCGGCCGTCGCAGTGCAGGCCTTTCTGCGCGAACGGCTTGCCAACTTCAAGGTGCCGAAGGAGGTCCAGTTCCTGGACGCGCTGCCCCGCGAGGCGACCGGGAAAATTTTCAAGCGTAAATTGCGCGATCCCTATTGGGCGGCATGATCAGGAGCCCGTCCCCGGCTCGGTGAGATGCCGCGATGAGGATGCCACCGGCGATCAGTGAGGATCGCAGGAAGGGCGCGCGAATGTGTGACGCGTGCCGAGTCGCGAAGAAGCGGCAACGGGAAACATCGGCAATGGTTCCTGCGGATCGTGATGTCACGCGGTGTTCGTGACAGCACTTATCGTCGCACCCACTGCGCACTGCTTACGCGCGCTTTGATCGCGATCGCGGAGCAACCAATCGGAATCTCATCTGTTGTCGCCCGGCACAATCAACTGTCGGAGGACAAGAATGTCACGTCTACCCATTCTCGCCGCAGCACTCCTGCTGCTCGGGTCAGCGCCTCTCAGCGCACAGTCACAGCCCGCGCAAAGCGGGCCGGGCAACAACGCGGTCAATAGTTCCGATCAGAACAATTCGAACGCTCCCGTCGCGGGCCGCAACAGCTTCACCGAAGGCCAGGCGAAGTCGAAGATCGAAGCAGCCGGCTACTCCAATGTATCCGGCCTGCAGAAAGACAACGACGGCGTGTGGCGCGGCAAGGCCGACAAGGCCGGGACGAAGTCGGACGTGAGCGTCGACTTCCAAGGCAACGTGAACCCCGCCAAGTAAGCCGGAGGATGAATCATGACGATCACGATCTCTCGACTCTATGACAACTATTCGGATGCAGAACGCGCAGTCACACGTCTCGAGGCGGCGGGAGTGCCGCACTCAGACATCAGCATCGTCGCCAACAATTCCGACAATTGGTACGGCACCTCGACCCGCAAGGTCGATCGCGACCGCGACGGCGTCGACGACCGCGCCGAAGGTGCCGGCACAGGTGCCGGCGTTGGCGCCGGCCTTGGAGGCGCCGCGGGCCTGCTGGCGGGACTGGGATTGCTGGCAATTCCGGGACTCGGACCTGTCGTCGCAGCCGGCTGGCTGGCGTCGACCGCGGCGGGTGCCGCAGCCGGCGCTGCAACGGGCGGGATCGTCGGTGCGCTGACCCAAGCCGGCGTGTCCAGGGACGACGCCTCTCGTTACGCCGAGGGCGTCCGCAGGGGCGGGACGCTGGTCTCGGCGAAGGTCCCCGATCAGGATCGTTCGCGCCTCGACGCCCTTCTGCACGAGAGGTCGGTGAACCTGGAGGATCGGAGCGCTGCCTGGCAAAAGGCCGGCTGGACCAGCTTCGATGCCGCCAGCCCGCCGCTATCCCCCGACGATGTTGGACGCGAACGCGAACTGTACGGCGCGGGCACCCGAAGATAGGTGGCTTGCCAACCGTAGGTGACAGGCAATTCAACTCGCGAGAAAGGCTCCACCAAGGTGGAGCCTTTCCATTGTGCGGACACTTCGCCGCAGCGAACGGCGCTTAAAACTATGTTGAAGTTGCCACCGGGGCGCGCATAGTCGATGAGATGCCGGTGCGGATCAGAGCCCGGATCGACATCATGACAGCCACCGATCTCATCGTTGCACGGGGCGATCTCGAAACCTGCACGACGATCGCGACCGCGCGTCCTGCAGCAGATGCGCTGCCGGCGGATGCGCTGCCGTGAAGGTCGAACGCTTTGTATTCACCGCCAATAACATTACCTATGCGGTGATGGGCGACGACCGCGGGCCCGAGGCGGTGCGGCGCATTTATCTCGATACGCATTCCTCCTGAGCAGGGCCACATGCTGTCGCTGCTCGGGTAAAGCGCTTTCGACGCCCGTCGAACCGGTATAGCGTTCGATCTCCGAGGATACGCCGCGAAGACGGCCATGAGGTCGCGCATGCTGGACAGGACGAAGGATATTTCCGTCGCCGCACAGGCCTGGCTCGATGATTTCGAACGCACGCTGGGTAAACCGGATCACGATGGGCTCGCCCGCCTGTTCGTTGCCGAGTGTTTCTGGCGCGACGTGCTGGCGCTGAGCTGGAACCTGCAAACCACCGGCGGCCGTGATACAGTCGTTCAGGCGCTGACAGCCCTCGCACCCAAGGTGACGCCGACCAACTTCAAGATCGCTCCGAACCGGGCGCCGCCGCGCTGGGTGACGCGTGCCGGCACCAACACCATCGAAGCCATCTTCGTTTTCGAGACCGCGATCGGCCGCGGCAGCGGCATCGTGCGGCTTATTCCCGATACGGCTGATGACGACCGGTTGAAGGCCTGGACACTGCTCACCGCACTGGAAGAGCTGAAAGGCTTCGAGGAGCAGCTCGGCACCTCGCGCCCGCGCGGCCAGGCCTATTCCCGCGATTTCCGGGGGCCGAACTGGCTCGACCAGCGCAACGCCTCGCGCGACTATTCCGATCGCGATCCGGCCGTGCTGGTGGTCGGCGGCGGCCAGGCCGGGCTCGCGACCGCGGCACGGCTGAAGCAACTGAAGGTCGACACGCTGATCGTCGATCGCGGGATGCGGATCGGCGACAATTGGCGCAAGCGCTATCACGCGCTCACCCTGCACAACCAGGTGCAGGTCAATCATCTTCCCTACATGCCGTTCCCGCCGAACTGGCCGGTCTATATCCCCAAGGACAAGCTCGCCAACTGGTTCGAAGCCTATGTCGATGCCATGGAGCTGAACTTCTGGACCGGCACCGAATTCGAGGGCGGCACCTATGACGAGGCCAAGGGCCACTGGACCGTCGCTTTGCGCCGCGCCGACGGGAGCAAACGCAGCATGCATCCGCGCCACGTGGTCATGGCGACCGGCGTCAGCGGCATCGCCAATATTCCGGAGATTCCGACCCTCGACAATTTCAAGGGGACGCTGATGCATTCCAGCCGCTACGAGGACGGCGAGAACTGGACGGGCAAGCGCGCCATCGTCATCGGCACCGGCAACAGCGGTCACGACATCGCGCAGGATCTTTATTCCAGCGGCGCCGAGGTGACGCTGGTGCAGCGCTCGCCGACGCTGGTCACCAATATCGAGCCGTCGGCGCAGCTCGCTTACGCCACCTACAATGAGGGCACGCTCGAGGACAACGACCTGATCGCGACCTCGATGCCGACGCCGCTCGCGAAGAAGACGCATGTGATGCTGACCGAGCAATCGAAGGCGCTCGACAAGGAGCTGCTCGACGGCCTCTCGCGCGTCGGCTTCAGGCTCGATTTCGGCGAGGCCGGCACCGGCTGGCAGTTCAAATATCTCACCCGCGGCGGCGGCTATTATTTCAACGTCGGCTGCTCCAACCTGATCGTCGAGGGCGCGATCAGGCTCAAGCAGTTTTCCGACATCGAGGGCTTTGTCCCCGAGGGCGCGCGGATGAAGGACGGCTCGATCATTGCGGCCGACCTGATCGTGCTTTCAACAGGCTACAAGCCGCAGGAATACCTCGTACGAAAGCTGTTCGGCGATGCCGTCGCCGATCGCGTCGGGCCGGTCTGGGGTTTTGGCGACGGCTTCGAGCTGCGCAACATGTATGCGCGCACGAAGCAGCCCGGTCTCTGGTTCATCGCCGGCAGTCTCGCGCAATGCCGCATCAACTCGAAATTCCTCGCGCTGCAGATCAAGGCGATCGAGGAAGGGATGTTGCCACGGGCTATCGCCATGCCGTTGAGCGCAGCTTGAGCAACACCGTCATTGCGAGCGCAGCGAAGCAATCCAGACTGTCTCCGCCGAGGGATTCTGGATTGCTTCGCTGCGCACGCAATGACGACGCGCATGCAGACGTACGCGATAGAGACAATTAAGAGGAAAGGACCACCCATGCCAGCCATTCTCGGCACCGGCGAGCATCGCTACCGCGTCGTCGAAAATTTCGCCAAGCTGCCCGACGGCTGGACGCTGACCGACGTCGCCTCGGTCGCGGTCGACAGCCGCGACCGCATTTACGTATTCAATCGCGGCGCCCATCCGATGGTGGTGCTGGACCGCGAGGGCAATTTCCTGCGCAGTTTTGGCGAGGGCCTGTTCTCCCGCGCGCACGGCCTGCATATCGACGCCGACGACAATCTCTACTGCACCGACGACGGCGACCACACGGTGCGCAAATGCACCACCGACGGCAAGGTGCTGCTGACGATCGGCATTCCCGCAAAGCCGGCGCCGTTCATGAGCGGCGAGCCGTTCCATCGCTGCACCCACACCGCGCTGTCGCCGAAGGGCGAGATCTACGTCTCAGACGGTTATGGCAATGCGCGCGTGCACAAGTTCACGCCCGACGGCAAGCTGATCAAAAGCTGGGGCGAGCCGGGCACCGATCCGGGCCAGTTCAACATCGTACACAATATCGCGACCGATGCCGACGGCTGGGTCTATGTCGCCGACCGAGAGAACCATCGCGTGCAGGTGTTCGACGGCGAAGGCAGATACGAGACGCAGTGGAACAACCTTCACCGACCCTGTGCGCTGTGCTGCTGCGGCGGGGCCAAGCGCCCGACCTTCGTCATCGGCGAGCTCGGCCCCGGTCTCGACATCAACCGCAATGTGCCCAATCTCGGCCCGCGGCTGTCGATCGTCGATGCGCAGGGCAAACGCATCGCGCGGCTCGGCGGCGAAGCAGGGCCAGGCGTCGCCAGCGGCAAATTCCTGGCGCCGCACGGCATCGCGCTGGATTCGAAGGGCGACATTTATGTCGGCGAGGTCGGCGTGACCAACTGGAAGACGAGCTTTCCGGATGAGGAGATGCCGGCCGTGGTGCGCGCGACGCGGTGCCTGCAGAAGCTGGAGCGGGTACTGGAATGAGGTATCGGCAACGCCCGGCGGTTCCGGGCCCGGCCTCGCCCACCCCTCCCCGAATCACGGCGTTTTTGGGCGTTTCGCCACCCCGCCGCCGCATTGGCTGCGGCTGAATAAGTCGCTCAACGGGCTTCACAATCCCGTCACGCTGCATGTAGTATGTCAATACATGCTGCTTCGCAGCGTATATTGGAGGCCGGGAGCGTTACTTGAACGCACATGTCTCGCAAGGCAGTTGGCCGGTGTTGGTGCTGAATGCGGACTTCCGGCCGCTGAGTTACTACCCACTGTCTCTGTGGTCGTGGCAGGACGCGATCAAGGCGGTGTTCCTCGACCGCGTCAATATCGTCGCCCATTACGATCAGGCGGTTCGAAGTCCCACCCTGGAAATGCAGTTACCGAGCGTCGTCTCGCTCAAGTCCTTCGTCAAGCCGACCACCCATCCCGCCTTCACCCGGTTCAACGTCTTCCTGCGCGATCGCTTCAACTGCCAATATTGCGGCTCGCCCGAAGACCTCACCTTCGATCACATCATCCCGCGCAGCAAAGGCGGCCAGACCACCTGGGAGAACGTGGTCGCGGCGTGCTCGCCGTGTAACCTCCGCAAGGGCAATCTCACCCCGGCGCAAGCAAAAATGTTTCCCCGCCAGGCCGCCTTCGCGCCGACCGTGCACCAGCTTCACCGCAACGGCCGCCTGTTCCCGCCGAACTATCTCCACGACAGTTGGCTGGACTACCTGTACTGGGATACGGAGCTGGATCCGTAAGGTCAGGTCTCACACCCCAATCGCATTCCGCGCCACCACGTCGCGATAGAATGCCGCGCTCAGCTTCGGCACCCTCGCCTGGGTCTCGAAGTCGACCCGGTACAGCCCGAACCGTTTCCCGTAGCCGAAGATCCATTCAAAATTGTCCATCAGGCTCCACAGAAAGTAGCCGCGGATCGGCACGCCTTCGCTGATTGCGCGCTGCATCTGGGTCAGGTAGTTGCGCAGGAACATGATGCGGTCGAGGTCGTAGACCTGGCCGTCGGCGGCGATCCTGTCCTCGGACGAGGTGCCGTTCTCGCTGATGTAGATCGTCTCGATGTTCCAGATTTTTGCGGCGAGGCGCGGCGCCCAGTAGATCACCTCAGGGCCGACCCGCAGCCATTCCGAATTCATGTGCGGGAACGAGGTCGGAAACGGCAGCACGTCGAAGCCCGGCGCGCGGTCGGAGGCGGTGACGTAGAACTGCGGCGCATAGATGTTGAGCCCGACGAAATCGTTCGGTGTGCCGATGATCTTCAATTCCTCGGCCGTGAACTTTGGCGCGGCCGCGCCGGCATAGGCGAGGAAGCCGTCGGTGTATTTGCCCTCCAGCACCACGCCGAGGAAGCCAGCATTGAGCTCGCGCGTCGCGATCTCAGCGGCACGGATATTCTCCGGCGTCGCGATCGCCGGCACGCACGCGGCGATGTTCTCGGCGGGACCGACGCGGGTGCCGGCGCGCCCGGAGGCGCGGATCGCCTGCACGGCAAGCCCGTGCGCCAGCGCGACGTGATGGCGGGCCTGGTTGAGTTGCGCGGTCGGCAGCTTGAGGCCCGGTGCGTCGATGCCCCAGCCATAGCCGAAATTCACGAAGCGCCCGACCTCGTTTACGGTGAAGACGGTCCTGACGCGATCGGTCAGGCGCGCGGCGACGTAAGCCGAGTAGTCGGCAAAGGCTTTCGCGGTATCGCTCGACTGCCAGCCGCCGACGCGGTCCTGGAGCGCCTGCGGCAGATCCCAGTGATATAGCGTGGCGTAGGGCTCGATGCCGTTTGCGAGCAGCTCGTCGACGAGGCGGTTGTAGAAATCGAGCCCCTTCGGATTGGGCTGGCCCGATCCGTCCGGAAACACCCGCGGCCAGGCGATCGAGAAGCGATAGGCCTTGACGCCGAGCGCCTTGATCAGCGCGACATCCTCCTTGTAGCGGTGGTAGTGCTCGTTGGCGCGGTCGCCGGTCGTGCCGTCCTCGATCTTGCCGGGCGTATGGCTGAAAATGTCCCAGATCGATTTGCCGCGCCCGTCCTCGTTGACGGCGCCTTCGATCTGATAGGACGAGGTCGCCGTGCCCCACAGAAAATCCCTCGGGAAGGGCGCGCGGCGATCGATCGATGCCGGCGCTTCGTTCTCCGCGGCCTTGGCGCCTGTCGCTGCGCCAAGCGCAGCCAGACCCGCTAGCCCTGCAAATTCGCGCCGCGAGACGTCAGCTGACATCGCTATCTCCGCGCCTGCCCAATATCGATCTGATAGGCTGAAATCCTGTCGATCTCGAACGCGACGCTCGGCGGCGATTCCGCATCGACCGGCCCGACGCCGAGAAAGAATTTCGATCCGATCGCCAGATTGACGATCATGTACATGGGATCGTCGAAGCCGATCGGCACCCTGATATCGGAGACCGGCTTACGGTCGATGAAATAGACCAGCCGGTCCTCCTCCCACAGCACACCGTAATTGTGAAATGCGCGCGACGCGTCGCCCACCGCGAAGTCGAAGCCGCAGGACTGGATCTTCTGGGTCGACGGAATCCGCCAATGCGTCGTCATCACGAGGTCGCCCGGCCGCTCGCCGCGGCCTTCCAGCACGTCGACCTCCGGCGGCCAGCCGCCGTCGTCCGCCAGCATCCAGAACGCCGGCCACACCGCATGGCCGACCGGCACTTTTGCGCGGATCTCGAAATAGCCGTGCTTCTGCGCGAACGTGCCCTGCGTCGTCAGGATCCCCGAGATGTAGTCGTTGTTGAACAACACCGGCTTCAATTCCGGCGGCGTGCGGCTGGCGACGATGGAGAGCACGCCGTCCTTGACCTTGAACGGATCGAGGCCGAGCGGCGTCGCAGCACGGCCCGTGTAGCGCGGATCGACATAGATCTGCTGCTCGCCATTGGCGCTGGTCTTGCGTTTGAAGTCCGAGCCGTCGCCGCCCCAATAGCGCGCCTCCGGCCAGGCCGCGCCGCCGGCATAATGCGGCACCCAGCGGCCGTGCGACAGCGGATGCTCGTTGAAATCATCGTTGAACGTCCGGCGCAGCGGCAGAAACGTGAGCGATGTGGGATCGACCGCCTCCAGCCTGCGGCACTCGATCGTGGACGGATCGGTCGTCACTTGCAACGACATGCTAGCCGGCGCGTCACCGAGATCGTCCTGCGCGACGACAGGCGCAGGCACGACAGAGAGGCCGATCGCAACCAGAGCGCCCTTTGTCCAACGGTCGATCATCACCGCACATCGAACATGCCAGGAAATGCGCCGAGGTTAGCTTGCCCGTCCCTGAACGGGCAAGCACACCCATCCGACGCCCGCGGGCGATTTCGCAAAGGCATCTCGCTCCTTCACGCCAATCGGCCGGGAAGCGGGTCGTCCGGCGCAAGACTTGTGGCGGACCGGACCAGATTCTCCGCGCCTTTCATTCCGTCAGGGACGGCTCCAGCCCCGAAATCCATCCCCGTTCGTTACCGTCCCTTGAACCTCCAATGGCAGCTTGGCAGGAATCTGCGGACCTGCCCGTCCAGCCGCCAAATCGGTCAGGTGCGAGGTTGCCGCCGCCAAGCTCGCCGAAACACTGGAACAGGTTCAGCTCTCGCCGTCGAAGCGGGTGAGCTACGTGCGTTTCGTGCTGATCGCGCTGGCGGCGGTCGTCGCTTTCAAGACCTTCTGGTTCGCCCGCTGGGGCAGCTGGAAGGGCCGCGAGCTCGCCGATTTCGACGCCTTCCACATCGTCGCGCAGCGCGTCTGGCGCGGCGACCTCTACCTAATCTATCACTTCGAGGCAACTTGGCGTTGGTCTGCCTCAACGTCCAACGGCGGCCGCATCTCGCAGGCCTTGCGCTCGGTACCATGGTGATCAAGCCGTTGCCATTGCCGTCGGCGTCTATCTGCTGGCAACGCGGCAAGCCGCGCAACCATTCTTCTAGGCGCGCTGCAATGCCAGCGTCACGCCGCCGAGCGTGAGCGCCATCGCCGCCCATTCGCGCAAGCCCAACGGCTCGCCCAGGATGATGGCGGCGGAGATCACGCCGATCACCGGGACGATCAGCATGCCAGTCGACGCCACGGTCGGCGGCAGGCGGCGCAGCGTCTCGAACCAGGTGACGTAGCAGAGGCCCATCGGCACCAGCGTCATGTAGACGAAGCAGCCGAGTCCCAGCGGGGTGATCGCCGAGACGTCCGGGTGTTCGAAGAGCACGCCGAGAAGCAGCATGATGGCGCAGCCGAGCCCGACCTGCCAGGCGACGACGACCAGCGGCGGCATCGGCAGTGGCTTGCGGTTGAGCACATTGCCGAGCGCGAACAGGATGGCGCAGAGCAACGCCAAAACGATGCCGAGCAGCTTGTCTGCGCCAAACGCAAAGCCGTTGCCGCTCAGCAGCAGTGCAACGCCCGCAACGCCGAGGACGAGCCCGCAAACATCCCGCAACACGGGCCGGGTGTGCAGCACCGGCCAGGCGAACAGCATGGCCCAGATCGGCATGGTGTAGGCGAGCAGAGCTCCCTCGCTCACGCTCACATATTTCATCGCGACCGTGCCGAGCCCCATCCAGGCAAAGACATTGGTGAGCGTCGCAAACAACAGCCGCGGGATCGCCTCGCGCGGAACGGCAAACGCCTCCTTCCGGCACAGCGCCAGGGTCCCGAGAATGACCGCGGCGCAGACACCAGCGAGCCCGCGGGCGAACAAGGGCGGCCATTGCTGGAGCAACAGCTTCATCAGTGGCCAGTTCAACGCCCAGCCGAATGCCGTCACGCAGAGGCAGAGAGAGCCGATCGTCCTGTCGCGCCGGGCCGAATCCATGAATAGCGCTTAGCAGGCGGACGCTGGCTGCTCCACCTCGGCTGCTGCATGCGGACCATCGCGGATCAAGGAACCGGAAGCTAGGCCGCCCGTTCACTATGCGGCCCGACGCTTTCGGATACACCGCGGGAGCGGTATCCGGGCCCGCCACAGAACAAGGGGAGACGTCTCATGCCCACAGCCGAGAAGGACCACGTCTACAAGATCCTGGAGCTGGTCGGATCATCCGAGACCTCGATCGAGGATGCGATCAAGAACGCGATCGGCCGCGCCGCCAAGACCGTCCGCGAGATGAAATGGTTCGAGGTGGTGCAGACGCGGGGTCACATCGAGAACAATGCCGTGCGCCACTACCAGGTGACGTTGAGGGTCGGATTTACCCTGGAGGGATGACTCGCCGGATGCCGGGCAAAACCGTCACGCCGCGGCAGCGTGGTTAACATCCGCCGACGGGAGTCGATCAAGATCTATCGACCCCGACCCGGTTGAATACGGACCGCGCACAATCATCGCGGATATTGCAACAAGCCGTTAAGTCCAAAGTGAGAGGTTTGCTCCGATCTGGAGCAAACCTGATGGTCACGAGCCGCGAATTCGGCAAGACGCGCCTTCCGCTCTGGGCGGCGGGCTTCGTCGTGCTGATTTGCGTCGCGATCCTCGGCTTGAGCGCCTGGCGCGAATGGGAAACGCGCGATGCCGAACTCAGGAACGCTGAGACCGACGTCGCCAACCTGGCGCATTCGTTGATCCAGCACGCGGACGACACGTTCGAGCTCGCCGATACGATCCTGGTCGGGCTGGTCCACCGCCTCGAACTCGATGGGATGGGTCCCGACACGATCGAGAAGCTCCAGACCTATCTGCCGACCCGCAAATCATCGGACCGCATCCGCGGCATCTTCGTCTATGACGAGACCGGCCGCTGGCTCGCCACGACCGAGCAAATCGACTTCTCCAGACTCAACAACAGCGACCGCGAATATTTCCAGCAGCACCGCGCCTCCCCGGACAAGGGCACGCTGATCGGGCGGCCCATCAAGAGCCGCGCCGGCGGTCAGTGGATCATAACTGCATCGCGCCGGATCGACCGTCCCGACGGCAGCTTCGCCGGCGTCGCCCTGCTCACGATCGACGTCGCCTATTTCGTCAAATTCTACGAGCGCTTCGACGTCGGGCCGAACGGCTCGGCGTCGCTGCTGAACAATGACGGCATCATGCTGGCGCGCAGCCGCGACGAGAGCAGTGTCTTCGTCGGGCGCGACCTGTCGAATGCGCCGCTGTTCAGGGAGTGGAAAAAACGGCCGGCCGCGGCCGTATACTATTTCAAGTCGCCGCTCGATAGCGTGCAGCGGCTGAGCTACTACCAGCGCAGCAGCCGCTATCCACTGATGGTGCTGGCGAGCAAGTCGCAGGACGACGTGCTGACGCCCTGGCGACGCGCGGCGGTCACGCGCGTGACCTTCGTCCTGGGCCTCGTCCTGTTGATCGCGGTGATCGGCTACTATCTGGTCCGACAGCTGTCGCAGCGGCAGCGGATGGCACAGGCGCTGGTCGCCAACGAAGCCCATTTCCGCCTGCTCGCCGAGCAATCCAGCGACATGGTGACCCGGATCGGGCTGGATAACCGCCTGCTCTACGTTTCTCCGTCATGCCAGCGCATGATCGGCTGGTCGCCCGACGAGCTTCTCGGCACGTCGGCCGTGGCCGGCATTCATGAGGAGGACATGGAACGGGTCGAGCAGGCCATCACCGCGCTGAAGAATGGCGAGGCCGAGGAGGCGAGGTTCGTCTATCGCCAACGCCATCGCGAGAAGGGCGACCTCTGGGTCGAAGCGGCCCTGCACGTGACACGGGCTCCCGACAGCGGCGAGATCGACGGCGTCGTTGCGGTCGTGCGCGACATGACCGAGCAGAAGGACCTCCAGGACAAGCTCGCCGCGCTTGCGACCACCGACGGACTCACCGGCCTTGCCAACCGGCGCGCCTTCGACGAACGCCTCGCCGAGGAATGGGCGCGCGCGCGGCGCGACGGCACGCAGCTTTCGCTCCTGCTGATCGATGTCGACCAGTTCAAGAAGTTCAACGACCATTACGGGCATCTGGCAGGCGACGGGTGCCTTCGCGCGCTGAGCCGGATTCTATCCGCTCACGCCAGGCGCCCCGGCGATCTCGCCGCCCGCTACGGCGGCGAGGAATTCGCCCTGTTGTTGCCGAACACCGACCAGGAAGGCTGCGCCGAGGTTGGTGAGGGGATTCGCCAGGCGCTGCACGATCTCGCCATTCTGCATGCGCAAAACCCGCCCTCGCGCCTGGTGACCGCGAGCATCGGCGCCGCGACGAGTTTTCCCTCGCAGATCGCGACCGACTGTAGTGCGTTGGTCGCTGCCGCCGACCGCGCGCTCTACGCCGCCAAGGACAATGGCCGTGACCGGCTGGTGATGTCGGGTCAGGTCGTGCCCTGGCCCGCGAAGAGCGCATGACCGGGACCAGCCCAACGCCATCTCATCTCGACCGAGGCCGTGGTGAGTGCGGAGCCGCGGGCCCGGGCTAGTCGTACGGCGCGCGCGATTTCTCGGGCGGCGTAGCCGCGGCGCTGGTTGCGAAAGGCGGCATCAGGAGCACCGCGGTCATGACGTGAAGAAGACAGAAGCCGACCGCGATGATCGCAAGCAGGGTATTGTCTCTGAGTGCCGGAATTTGAACGAAGCTCTTGCGCTCAGATCACTCGCTGATCGACATCGTCGGTGGCCCTCCAGGCTGCCTCTATCGGAAGCGGCAGGCAGGTCGGGCTTCGCGATGAGATCAGCATATTGATGAAGGATGCGATTGGCCTGCAATCGCCGCGAGTGACGCAATGCTTCGAGCAGGAATTCCGAAGGGCTCCGGCGCCGACGGCGATGACCGGAAACCGCTCGAGACCCGGCGACCGCCGTCGCTGGAAACGAGGCCTCCGTCATCGGTAAAGCTCCACGATCGGGTCTCCGCATTGAGGTCGATCGTCTCAATGCAATGACAGACACGTTGTGCCGGGCGTCTCATCGACGCAGCGCTTTATCGTCTGTTCGAAGCCGATGGCGGACTGGCGCACTACGTCAGGGAGCACCGGCTTTCCGCCAGATGATATCCCATCCGCGGAGGACGAGCGCCTGATCGACCTCGCGGTCGACCTGCTCGTCAGCAGCGATTCCACCTTCATCCGGGCGTTCCGGCGCATTCGGCCTGACACCGGGCGAGCTGAGGGAGCTCGCCGAAACATGGCTGCGCGAGACCGGCGCGGTCCCAGCCATCGACACGGTGCTGCACCAACTGGCAAGGCGCCGCACATCGTAGCCACGGCCCTCTCTGCCGATTTGTCGGCCGCGGTCCGGCGCGATATGACTGCCGTCATGGCCGGCTGTTCGGCCGATCCGAGAGTGTTGCCGTGGCTGACACCATCAAGCTCGTCCTGTTCGACATGGACAACGTGCTCTGCGACTACGACAGGGCAAAGCGCGTCGCCTGCCTGGCGGAGCTGGCGCGGACGACCAGCGCGTTCATCCATGAGGCGATCTGGGACAGCGGCTTCGAGGCGCTCGGCGATTGCGGCGCGCTCGATGCTGCGGACTATCTGCGGGGTTTCGGCGAACGCATGGGCTATCCGCTGTCGCTCGACGAGTGGTTGGAGGCGCGGCGCCGCTCGATGCAGGCGAATTCCGCGATGCTGGAGATCGTCCGCCGCCTGCGCGAGACCGTCGATGTTGCGGTCCTGACCAACAATACCACGCTGGTCGCCGACCATATCGACACGCTGCTGCCCGATCTGCGTCCGCTGTTCGGTTCGAGGATCTACGCCTCGGCCCGGTTCAAAACGGCCAAACCGGACCCGCATTGCTATCGCCGCTGCCTGTCCGAGCTCAACGTGACGCCGCAGACCGTGCTGTTCGTCGACGATCTCATGGCCAATGTTGCCGGCGCACGCGAGGCGGGCATGTTTGGGCATCACCATACGTCGGTGGAGGCGTTCAGGCAGGCGCTTTTCGCGCACGGCCTGCTTGACGCCAAATGAACGCGCGGCCCGCCTGGCTCTGCGTCAGGCGAGATGACACGCCACGAAATGACCGCCCGCTCCTTCCTTCAGCTCGGGTGCGCTTTCGGCGCAGCGCGGCTGAGCGATCGGGCAGCGGGTGTGGAAGTGGCAGCCCGACGGCGGCTTCATCGGGCTCGGCACGTCGCCCTTGAGGCGAATGCGCTCGCGCTTGAGTTTCGGATCGGGCACCGGCACCGCCGACAGCAGGGCCTTGGTGTAGGGATGCTGCGGGTTGCGGTAGAGATCGCTGGCCTTGGCGAGCTCGACGATGCGGCCGAGATACATCACCGCGACGCGGTCGGAGATGTGCTCGACCACCGAGAGGTCGTGCGCGACAAAGAGATAGGTCAGGTTCAGCTCGGCCTGAAGGTCTTCCAGGAGATTGATGACCTGGGCCTGGATCGACACGTCGAGCGCCGAGACCGGCTCGTCGCAGACGATCAGCTTCGGCTCGACCGCGAGCGCGCGCGCGATCACGATGCGCTGGCGCTGGCCGCCAGAGAATTCGTGCGGATAGCGGCGCATGTGCTCGGCCTTCAGCCCGACCTTGACCAGGAGGCCCGCGACGCGGTCCTCGCGCTCCTTGGCGGACGAGGCCAGCTTGTGGATGGTGAAGGCCTCGCCGAGGATCGCGCCGACCGTCATGCGCGGATTGAGCGAGGCGAACGGGTCCTGGAATACCAGCTGCATGTTCCGCCGCATCGCGCGCAGGTCGGTGCCGCCGAGCTTGCGCACGTCCTGGCCGTCGAAGACGACCTCGCCGTCGGTCGGTTCGATCAGGCGCAGCACGCATCGGCCCGTGGTGGACTTGCCGCAGCCGGATTCGCCGACGAGGCCGAGCGTCTCGCCGCGATTGACCGAGAACGACACGCCGTCGACCGCATAGACGCTGCCGACCTGGCGCGACAGCAGGCCGCCGAGCACGGGGAAATGTTTCTTCAGGCCGCTGACGCGGAGCAAGGGTTCGCTCATGACGCGGCTCCCAAGTGCGTATCTCCCAGGTGGCAGGCCATGCGATGGCCGGGCGAGATTTCGCGCAGCAGCGGCTCCTTCTCGGTGCAGATATTCATGGCGAACTTGCAGCGCGGTGCGAAGCGGCAGCCGACCGGCGGATTGATCAGGATCGGCACCGAGCCGCCGATCGCCTCCAGCCGCGTCTTGTGCTCGCTGTCGAGATCGATGCGCGGGATCGAACGGATCAGGCCTTGCGTATAGGGATGACGGGGATCGCCGAAGAGATCGTCGACGGGCGCTTCCTCCACCACCTTGCCGGCATACATCACGACGACGCGCTGCGCGGTCTCGGCGACGACGCCCATGGCATGAGTGATCAGCATCACCGCCATGCCAAAGCGCTCCTTCATGTCCTGGAGAAGGTCGAGGATCTGCGCCTGGATGGTGACGTCGAGCGCCGTGGTGGGCTCGTCGGCGATGATCAGTTTCGGCTTACAGGCGAGCGCCATCGCGATCATCACGCGCTGGCGCATGCCGCCGGAGAACTGGTGCGGATAATTGTGCACGCGGCCTTCGGCGTTGGGGATCTGCACCAGCTTCAGCATCTCGATGGTGCGCTCGAGCGCCTGCTTCTTGGTGACCGCCTCGTGCCGGCGCAGGCTCTCGGCGATCTGCTCGCCGATCGTGAGCACCGGATTGAGCGAGGTCATCGGCTCCTGGAAGATGAAGCCGATCTCCTTGGCCCTGATCTCGTCGAGCTGACTGCTGGTCAGCGGCACCAGATCGCGGCCCTCGAAGATGATCTGGCCGGCCGCGATGCGGCCCGGCGGCATCGCGATCAGCTTCAGGATCGACATCGCGGTCACGGTCTTGCCGCAGCCGGATTCGCCGACGACGCAGAGCGTCTCGCCCTTGTTGATGGAGATGTCGACGCCGTCGACGGCCTGGAGGATGCCGTCGTCGGTGGAGAAGTGGGTTTTCAGGCCCTTGATCTCGAGCAGCGGCGCCATCAGATCACCCGTCGCGCATCGAGCGCGTCACGCAGGCCATCACCGATGAAGTTGATGGCGACCACCGCGATGAAGATCGCGCCGCCCGGGAACAGCGCCCAGTGCGGACCGATGTCGAGAAAGTCCTTGGCGTCATACAGCAGCCGTCCCCAGGTCGGGGTGTCGGGCGGAAAGCCGAGACCGAGGAAGGACAGCGTCGATTCCGCGATGATCGCGGCGGCGACGTCGATGGTGCCGGCAATGATCACCGGGCCGACCGCATTGGGCAGGATATGGCGCACCACCTGCCGCACCGGGCTGGCGCCGAGCGCGCGGGCCGCCTCGACGAACTCCTTCTCGCGGATCGACAGGAACTGCGCGCGCACGAGCCGCGCCACCGGCATCCAGCGCAGGCCCCCGATCACGAGCACGATCAGGATGAAGATGCCGCCTTCGGGACCGAACACCTGCTTCAGCCCGTCGCGGAAGAGATAGATCAGCAGGAGCAGCAGCGGCAGTTGCGGCAACGACAGGAACAGGTCGGTGAGCCACATCAATCCGTGCCCGAGCGCACCGCGCGACATGCCGGCGAGCGCGCCGATCAGCGTGCCGATGAAGACCGAAACCAGCATCGCGGCGAGCCCCACCGCGAGCGAGATGCGACCGCCATAGATCATGCGCGCCAGAATGTCCTGGCCGAGATCGTCGGTGCCGAAGGGATGGGCAAGCGAGGGTCCCTGCATGCCCGCGATGATGTCGATGTCGTTGATCTTCACGCGCCACACGAAGGGCCCGAGCACGACGGCGAGCACCAGAATGAGGAGCAGAAAGGCGCTGACGACAGCGAGCCGGTGGCGGCTATAGCGCCGCCACGTCTCGCGCCAGGGCGAGTAGACGCCCCGCTCAGCGGAGGGAGATGCGAGGGTCAAGCCAGCCATAGAGGACGTCCGCGATGAGGTTGAACAGCACCACAAGGCACGCGAAGACGAAGGTGACGGCCATCACCACCGGCGTGTCGTTGGAAAGGATGGAGGTGATTAGCAGCGAGCCGATGCCGGGAATGCGGAAGATCTGCTCGGTGACGATGGCGCCGCCGAACACGGCGGGCATCTGCAACGCGATCAGCGTGACCACCGGGATCATGGCGTTGCGCATCACGTGCTTGACGATCACCGTGGCCTGGCCGAGGCCCTTGGCCCGCGCCGTGGTGACGTAGTCGAGCCTGATCACGTCGAGCATCGCCGAGCGCACGAAACGCGTCATCGAAGCCGCCTGGAACAGACCGAGCACCGCCACCGGCATGATCGCCTGCCGGATCATCTCCAGCACCCAGCGGATGCCGGTGCCCTTGATGTCAGTGGTGTAGACGAAGGGCAGCCAGTCCAGCGTGACCGAGAAGATCAGGATGAACAGGATGCCGGTGAAGAAGGTCGGCAGCGAGAAGCCGACGAAGGCGAGCGTATTTGCGATCTGGTCGAACAGCGAATAGGGCTTGGTCGCGGCATAGACCCCGACAGGGATCGCGATCAGCAGCGCCAGGATCTGCGCCGAGCCGATCACGTAAAGCGTGGCCGGCAGGCGCTGCAGGATCAGCGTGTCGACGTTCATCCGGCTGACGAAGGAAAAGCCCCAGTCCCCGTGCACCATGGCGTTGAGCCAGTGCAGGTAGCGGAGGTAGATCGGGTCATCGAGGCCGAACTTCGCCCGAAGCGCGAGCGCGACTTCGGGCGGAACGTTCGGATTGGTCGCGAGCTCCGCGAAGGGGTCGCCCGGAGCGAGCGCGAGCACGACAAACAGCACCAGCGAGATTCCCAGCAAGCTGGGAATCGCGATCAGGAGACGACGCAGGACGTACTGACTCATGAGGGAAGGACCCGCTTAGCCGCGCGTGATCATTCCTCGCGGTACCAATCGTGCAGATTGTCGGTTTCGTTGGCCCAGCCGCTGACGATCGGGCGCAAATTGTTGGCCGCGGCCTCCACCTTCAGCCGATGCTGGACCGGGATGAACACCGTGTCCTGGTACATGAGGTCGTTGGCCTTGATGTAGTGCGCCGCGCGCTTGATCGGGTCCATTTCGCTTTCCGCGGCCTCGATCGCCGCGTCGTAGTCCTTGTTGACCCAGCGCGGGAAGTTCGTGCCCTGCCACTTGTTCTCCTTGGTGGCGACGTTGGTGGACAGATAGCGGCGCATGTGCTGCGACGGGTCCGGCTGGCTCAGCGGAATCTGGAACATCTCGATGTCCGCATAGAACTTCGCGTAGGTATCGGGGTTGGCGACGTCCGAGGAGAAGAAGACCGATGCAACGACCGACTTCAGTTCGACCTCGATGCCGGCCTTCTGGCAGGCCTGCTTGATGATCGCCTGCGTCTTCTGGCGAGGACCGTTGATCGAGGTCTGGTAGAGCAGCTTCAGCTTCTTGCCATCCTTCTCGCGGATGCCGTCGGCGCCCGGCTTCCAGCCGGCGTCGTCCAGCAGCTTCGAGGCCTTTTCGACGCTGAATTCCCAGGTCGTGTTCTTGGAGACGAACTTTTCGGGACCGTTGAGGAAATTGGCGGTGGTGCGGCCTGCGCGGCCATAGATCGCCTTCTTGACGGACTCGCGATCGACCAGCAGCGACAGCGCCTTGCGCACGGCGGGATCGGAGAACAGCGGATGCTTGGTCTTCATCGACGAGCGCTCGCCGTCGACCTCCGTGTTGGGATCGGTGAAGTTGAGCGCGATGAACTCGGTATCGCCGCCGACGGCGTAGACAGTCTTGCCCTTGCCGCCCTTCTCCAGGCGCAACAAGACGTCGTCCTCGACCTGGATGTTCCAGCCGAAATCATATTCTCCGGTCTGAATCACGGCCCGCGCGGCCGAAACCGCATCGCCACCGCCCTTCATCTCGACGGTGTCGAAATAGGGACGGTTCGGCATGTGATAGTCGGGATTGAGTTGCCCGCGGACGAGATCACCAGGCTTGAACTCCACGAACTTGTAGGGGCCGGTTCCGACCGGAGAAAGATTGGTCGGCGCTTCCCGCGACTTGCTTCCCGTGTAGTCGGCAAAGAGATGCTTGGGAATGATGGTGTTGGGCGCCCCGACAAAGGCGTCGGCCCAGAACGGCGTCGGCTTCTTGAAGAGAATACGGACCGTGAGGTCGTCCACTTTCTCCACGGTGATGTCGCGGTGGGTCGCAATGGTCAATGCGGAGGTCGCCGGGTCCTTGGCGTACTCCCAGTTGAACACGACGTCGTCCGCGGTGAACGGCTTGCCGTCATGCCATTTGACACCGGGCTTGAGCTTCCACGTCACCGACTTGCCGTCGGCGGCGAGCAGACCGTTCTCGATCGACGGAATTTCCGCCGCCAGCACCAGCTTCATGTTGCCGTCCGGATCCCAGCAGGCGAGCGGTTCGTAGAACAGGCGCGAGCCGTCCTGGTCCTTGGTGCCGGTGGCGAAGTGCGGATTGAGCAGGGTCGGGCCCTGCCACCACAGCAGCTTCAGCGCACCACCGCCGCCACGCTTGGTCGGCTTGTAGGTCGTGGGGCCCTCGGCCATGGCGACACCGCCGAGCGCCAGGATCTGGTTCGCCAGGGGGGCGGTGAGACCGACCGCGGCGAGGCGCTTGATGAAGGCGCGGCGATCCATCCGCCCGTCCTTCACCTGACCGATCATCGAACGCAGTTCTTTATCCAGCATGGTTGTCCCCGTCTGGTTCCCGTATGGATGCAGGCGGCCGCACGTGGCGACCGCCGGTTTTGGCTGGCGGTAGATGGCACACCGATTGGGGGGCCCGTCAACTGGGACCGTGTGTATGCAAACGGTCTTCTGGCTGTCCGTTGGGCAAAACCGCGTTCCGCAGCCCAAGCGTTCGGCAATCCGGCGCCAAAATGCGCCGGAAATCGCGCTGCACTGCGGAAAATTTGTTCGCCGGATCAGACGAAGTATCGAGACCGAATTCTACGCCACGGACATGTCGAGCGGGGGCGCGACGTGGTCCGGCAGCGGACAGACGTAGGGTGTCTTGGCCGTGCGCTTCTGAAGATCGGCTTTGGCAGCCTTGATCAGTTCGGGATCCGTCAGCGCCTTGATGCCGAGCCCGGCCATCGCCTTGGCCGCCTGCACCATGGCCTTGTGCGCGTGCGGGCTCTTGCCCTGCGCCACCACCTGCCAGGTGTGGAAGGGCGTGCCGATTGCAACCGTGGGTGCGTGAACCTGCACGGTCGGCACCACCCAGCTGACATCGCCGACGTCGGTCGAACCTACAAGCGGGTTGCGCTTGGCATCGAGCGGCACCAGGAAGTCGGCCAGCGGCCGATCGGTCGGCTCCATGCCGATCGCGTAGTAGACCGAGGAGATGTCCTTGTCGGTCAGCGTCGCGCGGATCTCGGTGGCAAAGCTCTTGTCCGCATCGTCGAAATGCGGCGGTCCGAGCTCTTCCATGACCCGGTGCAGCGCCTGCTCGAGCGGCGCGTTCGGCAGGATGTTGGAGACCGCGGAGATGATCTTCATCTCGACCTTGGTCTCGGTCATCAGCGCAGCACCCTGGGCGATCTTGGACACGCGTTCGACCAGCTCGTTCATGCCGGGCAGATCGCGGGCGCGGATCGAATAGCGCACCCGCGCATGCGCCTGCACCACGTTGGGCGCAATGCCGCCGGTGTCGAGCAGCGCATAGTGCACGCGCGCATCGCTCGGCATGTGCTCGCGCATGTAGTTCACACCGACGTTCATCAGTTCCACGGCATCGAGCGCGGAACGGCCGAGATGCGGCGAAGCCGCCGCATGCGAGGTGCGGCCGGTGAAGATGAAGTCGGCGCGCGTGTTCGCGAGCGACGGCGTTACCGCCACTTCCCAGAAGCTGTGCGGATGCCAGGTGATGGCGATGTCGGCGTCCGCGAACGCGCCGGAGCGCACCATGAAGGCCTTTGCCGCGCCGCCTTCTTCGGCCGGGCAACCGTAATAGCGCACGCGGCCCGGCAGCTTGTTCTCGGCGAGCCAGTCCTTCACCGCGGTCGCGGCGAGCAGCGCGGCGGAACCGAGCAGATTGTGACCGCAGCCGTGACCGTGTCCGCCGGTCTCGATCGGACGATGCTCGGCCACGCCCGCCTCCTGGCTGAGGCCGGGCAGCGCGTCATATTCACCCATGAAGGCGATGACCGGCCCACCCTCGCCCCACTCGCCCATCACTGCGGTCGGAATACCCGCGACTTTCTCGGTGATGCGAAAGCCCTGATGACGCAGCTCGGCGAGGTGCTCGGCGGCGGACCGCGCCTCGGTGTAGCACACCTCCGGCATGCCCCAGACCTTGTCGCTGAGGTCGATGAAACGCGCCTTGATCGTATCGACGCCACGCCAGATGTCGCTGCGGTTGTCCATTGCTTCGGTCCGTGATCCCTTGGTCAAACGAAGCGACAATGGGTAGCAGCTTCGTTGCAGCCCGCCTAGCACCTCGCCGGACAGCAGCCATGCGGCGGATGCCGGATCGAAGCGCGCGCCGCAGCGGACCGCGCGCGAGCCGGTCCCGCACATTTCAAAGATTTCACACTGCGTTATCAGGAATTGTTGCGGAACGAGGCTTTCAAGACGGCCCTCTCCGGCCTAAATTACGTGAGCTTCGCGCGTCGTCCCGCACCAAAGGCGGAGCGATGCACTCAGCCAGGAGAACTCCATGCCCGCCCTGACCGAATGGAGAGTGCCGCCGGCCAATCAGCCACGTGCGAGCGACTACGGTTTCGATCTCGACCGCGCGCTCGCCTCCGTCGTCGGCCTGCACGCCATCGTCCCGCCGGACGCATTCAGCGCCGAGACGCTGGGCACCGAACGCGCCGGCAACGGCGTCGTGATCGACGACGGGCTG
This sequence comes from Bradyrhizobium sacchari, assembly GCF_002068095.1. GTDB lineage: Bacteria > Pseudomonadota > Alphaproteobacteria > Rhizobiales > Xanthobacteraceae > Bradyrhizobium > Bradyrhizobium sacchari. The sequence continues at coordinate 847,269 of NZ_LWIG01000007.1, forward strand.
GTGCTGACCATCGGCTATCTTATCACCGAGGCGGAATCGGTGTGGCTGCACCTCGCAGACGGACGTGTCGTCGAGGGGCATGCGCTCGGTTTCGATTCCGTCACCGGCTTCGGCCTCGTGCAGGCACTCGGCGAGCTCGACGTCGAGCCCTTGCCGCTCGGCAATTCGGCCGATACCCGCATCGGCGACCGCGTCGTGGTCGGAGGCGCCGGCGGCCGGACGCGATCGGTTGCAAGCCAGATCGTGGCCAAGCAGGAATTCGCCGGCTACTGGGAATACCTGCTGGATGAAGCCGTCTTCACCTATCCCGCACACCCGAACTGGGGCGGCACCGGCCTGCTCAACGAGCACGGCGAGTTGATCGGCATCGGCTCGCTCCAGCTCGAGCGTGAACGCGACGGCAAGGCCGAGCACGTCAACATGATCGTGCCGATCGACCTACTGAAGCCGATCCTGGACGATCTACGCAAGTTCGGCCGCGTCAACAAGCCGTCGCGGCCCTGGCTCGGGCTGTACTCGACCGAGATCGACAACCGCGTGGTGGTGATCGGGATCTCCGCCAACGGCCCGGCCGAACGCGCCGAGCTCAAGACCGGCGACGTGATCCTTGCCGTGGATGGCGAGAAGATCACGAGCCAGACCGCCTTCTACAGGAAGATGTGGGCGCTCGGCGCCGCGGGCGTCGACGTACCGCTGACCGTGCACCATGAGGGCGTCACGTTCGACGTCACGGTGACCTCGACCGACCGCTTCAAGCTCTTGAAGGCGCCGAAGCTGCATTGACCCCAAGCCAGGGACGCCGCCAAGGGAAGCTGCAATGAGCGAGGCCGTGATCGACGACATCGTGGCCGTGTTGCCGCCGCTGCTCAGCGCGCTTGAAGCGCTCGGCTTCTTCCAACGGCATCTGCACCCGCCGGCCTTTGCCTCGGTGATGAGTGCGATCGGCAGGCCGGACGAGGCGCTGCAGGCATCGCACGCTGCGATCAGTGAATGGCCGGAGCAATTTGCCGGCTTGCGCGAACGGCTCGATCGCGCCTGCAACGAGACACTCGTCGCCTTTGCCGGCATCCGCGACGTCGAGCGCGGCAATGGCGATCTCGTCGCCGTGTTTCGCGCGTTGCGCCACCTGCCGCGCGCGCAGGAGGCGCTCTATCCTCTGGCGGCGCAATTTCCGCCCGTGAGCAGCTTCTTCCTCAACACCGCCAATCGCGAGAATGAAGATCTGCTGACGCGGCTGGAAGCCGGCGCAAGCGAGCACGCCGGCCTCTTCCACGACCACAACGAGCCCGGCAGCCGCGGCGGCTTTTCGGTCTATGTCCCCGAATATTATACGCCCGGCCGCGCCCTGCCGCTGGTGATGGCGCTGCATGGCGGCCGCGGCAATGGCCGCGGATTTCTCTGGAGCTGGCTGCGCGATGTCCGCAGTCTCGGCGCGATCCTCGTCGCGCCAACAGCGACCGGCCCTACCTGGGCGCTGATGGGGGACGACACCGACACGCCGAACCTGATGCGCATCCTCGAGACGGTGCGCAGCCGCTGGAGCATCGACGCCTCGCGCATGCTGCTGACCGGGATGAGCGACGGCGGCACCTTCTGCTACGTCACCGGGCTCGACGGCGCTTCGCCCTTCACGCATCTGGCGCCGGTCTCGGCGACCTTTCATCCGCTGATGGCGGAGATGGCGGATGCGACGCGCATGCGGGGCCTGCCCATCTTCATCACCCACGGCAAGCTCGACTGGATGTTTCCGGTGCAGACCGCGCGGCAGACGCAAGCCGCGCTCTCCGCCGCCGGCGCGCGCGTCATGTATCGCGAGATCGACGACCTCAGCCACACCTATCCGCGCGAGATCAACGCGGAGCTTCTGGCGTGGCTGAACGGTGAATGAACAATCGCTCCTTAGATGCGCCGCATGGCCGCGGAACCATCCTGCCGTGCCGACGTTATCGGCGCGACACCGGAGGCCTGCTATGAGGACGTTTTTCGGAATGATTTTGGGCGCGCTGCTGCTTGCGGGCGGCGTCTATATCTATGATTCCATGCAGACCTCGTCCGTCGCCAATGGCGAGGTCGCGACCACCAATCGCACCATCGTGAACTGGGATGTCGCGAAGGCCGATTGGGATGCGCTGCGCGATCGCGCGCACAAGGACTGGGTCCGCATCTCGTCGAAGTAACGCCGCGGTATCATGAACAAGGCGCCGTCGCGGGTCCGCGGCGGCGCCTTCATGTTGGCTGCGATCAACGTTGCGCGCGTCAGTTCATCTTGGCCTTGCGTGCGTCGGCGATGACCTGCTCGAACTCGGCCATGCTGAGCACGCCGGGCACGCGATATTTGCCGACGATGAAGGACGGGGTGCCGCGAAAGCCGAAGGCTTCGGCCTGCTCGTTGTTGCGCTTGAGGATGGCGTCGATGTCCTTGGCGTGATCGGTGAGATCGCGCTTCAACCGGTCCATGTCGACACCGGCGGCCGCGAGCAGCTCGTTGATGCGCGGCTCGGTCAGACGCGAGGAGACGCCCATCATGGCGTCATGGGCCTGATGGTACTTGTCCTGGAATTTGGCCGCCAGCGCGGTTCGCGCCGCCGTGACCGAGACCGGCCCGAGGATCGGCCAGTCCTTCATCACCAGCCTCACCTTGCCGTCATCCTGGACGACCTGGCGCAGCTCGGGCTCGAGCTTGCGGCAATAGGGGCAATTGTAGTCAGACCATTCGACAATGGTGATATTGCCGTCGGGATTGCCGGCGACAGGCGTGTCGGGATCGCGCAGCACCTTGGTTTCGGTCAGCACCTCGTCATCGTCGGCGGCTGCCAGCGCCGAGGTGATGCCGCCCGCCGCGAGAGCGCCCACCCCGATCAGGGTCAACGCCGCACGCCGGGTCGGCACCAGGCGGCCCTTAGTCCCATATCCAGTCATATCTCGTCCCGTTTCGGTCCCATCGCCGGAGGTACGGCTCGGGACCGGGAATTGTTACCGACCATATAGAGTGTCGCGGCGGCGATGTCATCGCACCAGCAGCGTGACCGCCAAGGGGACCAGGAACGAGGTCACCAGCGCGTTGAGGCTCATGGCGATGCCGGAGAAGACGCCGGCGATCTCGTCGACCTGGAACGCCTGCGCAGTGCCGATGCCATGCGCGGCAAGGCCCGCGGCAAAGCCGCGAGCCCGGTAATCGGTGATGCCGGTGCGGTTCATCAGCGGCGTCACGATGATCGCGCCCATGATGCCGGTGAGGATCACGGCGACCGCCGCCAGCGAGGGATCGGCATGCAGGGATTCGGCGATGCCCATGGCGACGCCGGCGGTGACGGATTTCGGCGACAGCGACAGCACGACATCGCGCGGCAGTCCGGCAAGCTCGGCCAGCAGCACCACCGATGCCACCGCCGTGACCGAGCCGGCGATCAGCGCCACCAGCATGGGCACGATGGATGAAACCACGCGCTTGCGGTTCTCATAGAGCGGCACGGCCAGCGCGACGGTGGCGGGTCCCAGCAGGAAGTGCACGAACTGCGCGCCGGCGAAATAGGTCGTATAGGTGGTGCCGGTCAGGAGCAGGAACGCGCCGATGATCCACATCGCATGCAACACGGGATTGGCGAGCGGATGGCGTCGCGTCGCCAGCGACACCGCATCCGTGCCTGCATAGACCAGCAGGGTCACAGTCAGCCAGAGCAGCGGCGACTGCGAGAGATAGACCCAGAGCGAGAACGGGTTGTCCTTCATCGCGCGTCCTGTTGCCGCAATAGTCGGCTGACGAGGCGGAAAGTCAGCACAGTCGCGAGCAGCGTGACGACCACGGACAGCGCGAGCACGATGACGATGGCGATGCCGTGGGACGCGAGGAGATCGAGCTCCCGCACGACGCCGACGCCGGCCGGCACGAAGAGCAGCGAGAGATGGGCCAGAAGGCCCCTGCTCGCCGTCTCGACGCCGTTGTCGCGCAGCGGCCCGCGCGCAAGCAGCGCAAAGGTCGCGTGCGAGCAACAGGACCAGGAGCAGCAGCAGCCCGAGCACGGGTCCCGGCAATGGCAGGCCGAGGCCGCGCACGACGGCTTCGCCGATCAACTGGCAGAGCAGGATGAGACCGAGACTTGCAAGCATGGCGTTCGCATCAAGGGACGCACCGCCGGGCTTGTCAATCGCCGCTATGCGCGGGACGCGCGTGGTTCATGCGAAGCCGCAATGCGAGGCAGCATCGCCATCAGCGTCCCGGTCATCGTGGCGATCAGTGTGGTCTTGCCGTCATGCTCGGCGAAGGCCTTGGCCTCGCAGAAAGTGAGTGTGCGACCGGGCTTGACCACTTCGGCCTTGAAGACGAAGCGCTCGCCGCGGGCTGGCGCGAGCAGCGTGGTCTTGAATTCGACGGTGAGGATATCGGCCTCCTTGGGCATCAGCGTGAAGGCCGCAACGCCGCAGGCATTGTCGAGCCCGGCCGTGATGATGCCGGCATGAATAAAACCGTTCTGCTGCGTGAGAGTCGGCGCATGCAGCATCGCCAGCTCGACCTCACCCGGCGCGAGACGGACGATCACGATGCCGAGCGCGTGCATGGCCGGCTGGCCATCGAACATGGCGATGGAAGCCGCGCGATAGCCCGGGTTTTTCGGCTCGAAAGCGGCCATGGGTCAGGCCTCGGCCGGCTCGGCAAGATGCCTCGCGGCAGCTTCGCGGACGGCATCATCGAACGGCGCAGATTTGCGGAGCTGACGGTCCATATGCACGCCCGTGATCTCGCAGGTCGCGGCGATCTCCCCGGTCTCGGCATTCCTCATGTCGTGCCGGAAGCGGATCGACTTGTCGCGAACCTCGAGCAAATGGCTGTGGATCTCGACGATGTCGCCGGCGAGCAGCTCGCGCTTGTAGGCGATGTTCTGCTGGACCGCGGCCATGCCGCGGCCCGAGCTGCGCAGGTAGCTCGGGGTCAGCCCGAGGCGCGCGAACAGATTCCAGTTGGCCTCGTCGAATTTGCCGACATACCACATGATGTTCATGTGGCCGACATGGTCGCATTGCCACGGATAGACCGTGCCGCGATAGGTCGCCTCCCGCTCCATCGCAATTTCTCCCTGCTCGTTCCGCTCTTTGTTTGTTGATACGGTAGCGTATCAGGGGCCGGACACGTTAGCAATACGGCACCGTATCAAGAACCGGTGAGGCTTCCTTCATGAGCGACGGCAAGGGCGATGTCTGGGTCGAGGCGGGATTTGCCGAGCTCGCCCACTCCGGGGTCGAGGGCGTGCGGGTGGAGGTGCTGGCCAAGAATCTCGGCGTCACCAAGGGTGGCTTCTACCGCCGTTTCGCCGACCGCGCCGCACTGCTCGAGGCCATGCTGGAACGCTGGCGCGAGGGGCGCGCGGCTTCGATCGCGCAGCAGACGAGCCTCGACGGCGAAGCGCCGCGCGAACGGCTGAAGGCGGTGATCCAGCTCTATTCCGAGCGGCTCAATCCGGAAGGCATGGCGATCGAGCTCGCGATCCGGCAATGGGCCCGCTCGGACGAGAACGCCGCGGCAGCAGTAGCGAGCGTGGACGCCGCGCGGCTCAAGCACGTTGCCGAACTCTATCGCGCCACCGGCTTGGAGGCCGAGGAGGCCGAGGCGCAGGCCTTCCTGTTTTATTGCTTCATCTTCGGCCAAAGCCTGCTGTTCGTCGAACGCGGCCCGCGCAAGCGCTCGCAGCTCGTGGCGAAGTCGGCCGAGAAGCTGCTGAACTAGGATCAAACGAAAATGGCCGGAGCAAAGCCCCGGCCATCGCATCCTGTTACGTCGAAGCTCAGGCGGCGCCCTTCAGCTTCTTGTTGCATTCGCTGTAATAGCCGCCGCCCTTCTCGATCCACTTCATGCCGCCATTGCCGTTGGTGGCCTTGTTGGCATTGTACTGGTCGACGCAGGTGTGCAGGCGCGCCTTGCCGGCGGTCTCCTTGGCGTATTTCGGATCGACCGCGTTCGGATAGATCGCAGGGCCGGCGGGCAGGCTCGGCGCCGCAGCGGGGGCTGCCTCCTTCTTGGCCTGCTTCGGCTCGGCCGGAGCGGCGGGCGCGGCTGGAGCAGCCGCGGTCGGCGCAACGGCCGGCGTCGCATCGGCACCGCACTGGGCCTTGCGGAAGTCGTTCCACTTCATGGTGCCGAGCGAGCCGTCCTTCTTGGCGGCCTGATATTTCGCGCTGCACTCCTGCGAGGTCAGCGCCTGCGCCGGTGCGGCGGCCATCAATGCCACGGCACCCGACGCAACAATCGCATACAGCAATTTTGTCTGATTGATCATCCCTAGATCTCCTCCTTGGTCGTCCCTTGGTCTTCCCTTGAACTTCCCTTGGGGAAGCGAAACGAGGATTGCTATCCTAGCGTGCCGCCGGCTCCCGACAAGGAAGCGATGGCTTTCGCCGCAAAAATATAGTGATCGCACCGTTCAAATCATTCATGTCGCGTTCAGCATCGCAAGCCGACGTTCCAGCCCTTCGCAATTCGCAAGAAGAGTGCAACATCATGACCCTCGCCTCTCGCCTCGCCGCCGCCGCCCTCGTCTCCCTGCTCGCCTCGGGCACAGCGTTCGCGCAGACCGCCGCGCCGGCGGCCAAGACCGATGCCGCCGCCACCGCCGACAAGAAGGCCGCGCCGAAGGAGCGCTCGGCCGAGTCGCTCGAATGCTCCAAGCAGGCCGACGCCAAGGGACTGAAGGGCAAGGAGCGCAAGAAATTCCGCCGCGAGTGCATGAAGGAAGCGAAGGCCGGCACCGCCGCCCCTGCCGCCGACAAGAAATAAATCGTTCACCCTACGGTTCGCGAGCATCAGTGAGAGGCGTCATGCATTGCGGCATGACGTAGCCGCAATTGTGCGCCTCTCGCTGATTTGCAATAAGGTGGCGTGAAGCAAATCACCGCCTCCCTGCCGTTCGAATGGCCGAGCCGTGCCAAAATCCTGAGCACGGTGGAAACGCTTGTTATCGGCACGGCCGGCGGCCTGGTGTTTCTCCTCGCGGGCCTTCCCGGCGGCTTGATCTCGGGCTCGATGATCGCGGTCGGGGTCGCCGCCATTGCCGGCCGCCAGCTGACGCTGCCGCCGATCCTGACCCAGACCGTGCTTGTGCTGCTCGGCATCTCGCTGGGCTCTGTGGTCTCGCGCCATCTGATCCAGCAGGTCAGCGCCTATCCGCTCACCATCGGCCTGCTCGCGCTCGCCACGTTCTGCTCGACCTTCGGATCGAGCTATTACCTCCAGCGCATCCATGGCTGGGACCGCACCTCGGCCTTCCTTGCCGGCAGCCCCGGCGCGCTGTCGCAGATCACGATCCTGGCCGTCGAGCGCGGCGCCGACCTGCCGGGCATCGCGGTGGTGCAGACCATGCGCGTCATCATCCTCACCGCCGCGCTGCCGATGGTGCTGGCTCTCGCGGGCGTGGCGCCTTCGGCCGCTCCGTCGCTGACGACGACGATCGCCTCGCCGCTCGGCCTCCTGGAGCTGGTCGCGGCCTCGCTGGCTGCCGCGCTCTTCCTGCGGCTGGTCAAGTTTCCGGCGAGCTGGATGTTCGGCGCGATGATCGCCTCCAGCATGCTGCATGGCACGGGCTGGGTCGAGGGCGGATTGCCGGACTGGGTGCGCGGCGTGGCGCTGGTCGGCATCGGCGCCCTGATCGGCAGCCGCTTCGCACGGATGCGGATCAGGACCCTCGCCGGCCACATCAATGCGGCGCTGGGCTCGTTTGCCGTTGCCATCGCCGTCTCCGCGATCTTCGTCGGCATCGTCGCGCTCACCACGCAGGTGAAGTTCTCCGACGTCGTCGTCGCCTTCGCGCCGGGCGCCATGGACGCGATGCTGGCGCTGGCGCTGACGCTGCATATCGACCCGATCTTCGTCGGCGCCCACCATCTGTCGCGTTTCGTGTTCGTGACGATCGCAACGCCGGGCATCGTGCACCTGTTCGGGCGCACGCAGGACGATGTGGATGATTAGCTAGCGCTTCGCTGTCCGCACAAATCCCCACGCGGCGATCGCGGCCATCAGGAGCGAGATCAGCACGTTGTAGCCGGCGAGCGAGAGGCCGAGGAAGCGCCACTGCACCTCGTCACAGCGCACCACTTTCACCGTGTCGAGCTTCGACAGCAGATCGGCTGCGTTGCCGAGATTGACGACCGGGCCGGAGCAATCGGTCGGGCCCTTCCAGAACCCCCATTCGACGCCGGAGTGGTAGGTGCCGAGGCCGGCATTGGCGAGGGTCGCCAGCGCGAGGATCGCAAGCCCCGCGAGCAGCAACGGCCGCGGCGCGCCCGCGCGGGCCGCGAGCGCCGTCAGCGCGCCGAGCGGGATGGCGAGGTAATAGGCGTAGCGCTGCTCCAGGCACAGCGGACAGGGCAGGATTTCCAGGACGAGCTGGAAGAACCAGGCACCTGCGATCGTCGCTGCCGCGATCAGGGTAACCGCAAGCGAGGCGGCCAGCGCGGGGCTCGTCGCCACCGGCTTGAACGCAGGTACTGCGGCACTCTGGGTGGTCACGGCGGCCTCTTTCGCATGTCTCGCGCTCTAAAGCCTCTAGCCCCGGCCCATGCGGCTGTCGAGGACGCCCGGGATCACTTTGGCGCGGGTTGACCCCGCCTTGTCCATAGCTATAGTCCGCCGGCTTCGTGACGCCCTCCTTGGAGGGGCCGACCGAGGGCCCCTGTGGCGGAACTGGTAGACGCGCTCGACTCAAAATCGAGTTCCGCAAGGAGTGCTGGTTCGATTCCGGCCAGGGGCACCAGCCTTCGCTGCTTCGCAGCTACGGCTGGGCGTGCCACGCTCTGCTCGATCGTAGCGAAGCGGCGAGGGCTGTCCCGCCGAAGCCTTGGCGAAGGCGAACTGGATCAGCGAGTTCGATCCCCCTCCCCTAGCAATCGTCGTCTCGAGTCTGTATAAACCGGTAGCTTCTTCTCACTCGAAGGAGCTCACATGAACGATCTGCACGCGTGGCTTTCCGAACAGCACCACTGCCTGCGAACCTTCCGGACATTTCAGCAGAAGCTCGAGACGCTCGGCCGGGACGATCCCGCCCAGCGCGGCCTGTGCCGCCTGCTGAGCAGCCTCGTCGGCAGCTATGTCGAGGCCTATGACGAGGCCCCGCTGCCGGTCGAGGTCGCCGACAGCGCCTATCACCGCCTGCTGACGCTGGTCGCGAGCATCGATCTGAATGCCGACGCCGACCGCAGGCTCGCCGACATCAACCGCGTGGCGGAGAGCCAGCTCTGGCGGTGAAAGGCGGCCCCGCCATCGCGCCGGCTCGATCACGCGAGAGGCGTATAGGTCGTGTTCATCGTGTAGTCCTTGGCCGGACCCGACACCACATGACGGACGACGAACGTTCCATCCGGCAGGAACCTGTAGGCCGACCGATACTCGTCGCGCCCGCAGAGGTGGGACGCATGTCCGCTCAGCTCTCCTCCGGAGGATGCGGACAGTGAAATCTCATGAAACAGCCGCGGCGGATTTTCCTTGAAGAAGACGCTGAATCCTCCGTCGCTGCTGCTGAAGACGTATTCGCGTTCGGCCTGCACAATGGTGCCGTTCGCGAGCTTCAGATGTCCCTGCTCGCGATAGGCCAGCCGGTCCCCCATGAGCGGCGTGAAGGTCGCGATACCCTGCATCGTGGCCAGGCCTTTGATGACCCGGTTGAAGGACCAAGAGCCGATCAGCTTTTGCGTGACTTTCGAGGCTTCACCCCAGCGATCGATCGTGGCTTCGTTCATCTCTTCAGGCCCGCGCGTTACCCAACCGGTCCAGACTTGCAGGAGCCGCAGCCGGGAGTTCGACTTCAGCGCGCCGATACCTATATCCTACCGCAGCGAATTATGATGCAGCGAGCAGCTTTGATGGCCAGACGACGCACGACGGAAGCGGACACGGGCGACCTCCCCCGCTATTTCGTCTGGGTCCGGGGCCTCGAAGGCCCCGAGCCGCAGAAATGGATGGCGATGGATTTCGGCATCGGCGACTGGAAGCGGCCGCTGGTGCTGGCCTATTTGGAGCTTCCGGAAGGCGAGCGGCATCTGCCGCTGTCGGCGCTGGCGCGGCGTTATCCGCCGCCGCGGGTGGAGATGTCGTAGGGCTCTCCTACTTCCCCCGCGCCGCCGTCGGCGTCAGCCCGAACCGCCTGCGGAAGCAGCGGTTGAACTAAGAGAGGTCGTTGAAGCCGCAGGCATAGGCGATGTCGCTGATGCGGCCGCTGCGGTGCGCGAGCAGGTCGGCGGCCTTGCTCAGACGCAATTCGTTGAGACGCGTGGTGAAGCTGGCGCCGGCTCCGAACAGCAGCTCGTTTGACGTAGCGTTCGGACAGGCCGGCGGCGGCGGCAAGCTTCTGCGCGGAAAAATCCGGCTCGAAGCGCACCTCCAGGATCGACAGCACGGCCTTCAGCCGCACGGCGCGCAAGCCACGGCGCCGCGCCGCAGCCGCGATATCGCTGCGGGCGCCGAGAGCGATCGCGGCGAGGTCGAGCAAATGGGCGGCGATCGCCATGCCGGCAGCGCACGCCTGCCCGCGCGGCTATCATATCGGTCCCGGCGGCGCGTGCCGCGGCAATGGCAGATAAGGCCTGAGCGGCGGCTTCTCCCCGCCCTGCGGGGCGAGTGCCTTGCAAGCAAGACGCCGGTCCTCAACGAGCACGAGCGGAAGCACCATGATTATGGGTGTCGCGGGCTCCTCGCTGCGGCTAAACTTGCTTCGCGCCGCGGGGGACACGTGGTGCGGGGCCATGAACATGAGTGAACAGGGCGAGACGGGTGAAGCGATCACCATCCTCCTCGTCGAGGACGACGCGCCGACCTGCTGGCGGCTGCAGGACGCGCTGGTCAAAGCCGGCTACGAGGTGCGCAGCGCCGGCACGCTGGCGGAGGCCCGCTCCGCGCTGACTGAGGCGGTACCGCGGGTGCTGCTCACCGATCTGAGGCTTCCCGATGGCCACGGCGTCGAGCTGATCCGCGAGATCCGGCAGCGCTTTCCCGACACCGAGATCATGGTGATCTCCGCCCTCGGCGACGAGGAGAGCGTGATCTCGGCGATCACAGTCGGCGCTACCGGCTACCTGCTCAAGGACGCCTTTCCCACGGACATCGCCACTACCGTGCGCGAACTGGTCGCCGGTCATTCCCCGATCTCGGCCTCGATCGCCCGTTTCATCGTGCGCCGGACGCAAGGCGCCGCGCAGAGCGGGGCCGAACCGTCGCCGGGTCCCGTGCTCAACACGGCAAAGCTGACGCCGCGCGAGATCGACATCCTCTGGGGCATCGCAAAGGGCTTCAGCTACGCCGAGATCGCGAGCCACCTCGGCCTGTCCAGGCAGACCGTGCCCGGGCACATCAAGAACATCTATCGCAAGCTCGAAGTGCACACACGCAGCGAAGCGGTGTTCGAGGCGGTGCAGCAGGGCCTGATCAAGCTGTGAGCGAGATCGCGGCGAAGGCACCGACACGCCCGCGGCGCCGGCTGATCGTGTCGCGCCTCGTGCCCTATCTGCTGCTCCAGGCGCTGATCGTAGTCGCGACCATCCTCGGGCTGCGGCTGCTCCAGCCCAGCGACCCCGACGATTTTGCGGTCAGCGGATTTTCCCTGCGCGAGGACGGTGCGACGCGTCCGGTCACCCTGCCGCATTTCACCTCATCGCGCTATTCGCTGGCCGATCCGCCGCTCTATACCGGGGCCTTCACGTTCCGGCGCGACGAAGCGGCCTCGGCATGGTCGGTATATCTGCCACGCTTCAGCAATGCCGTGGAGGTCGCCGTCAACGGCGTCATCGTGCTCGACTCCCGCCGCGACGCCAACGCCAACCGGCCGGACCGCAACACACCGCAGATCGCGCTGATCCCGGCGTCCTTGCTGCGCGACGGCAGCAACGAGATCACGGTGCGGCTGTTCGTATGGGGACCGCTGAAGGGCTTCCTCGACACTGTCTATGTCGGACCCGACACGGCCTTGCGGCCGGCCTATGAGACGCGCACGCTGCTGTTCGTGACGCTCCAGGTGGTGTTCTCCGCCTGGCAGTCGATCCTCGCCGTCATCCTCGCGATCATGTGGCTGATGCGGCGGCGCGAGCCGGTTTACGGCGTGCTGGCGGTGGCGATGGTGCTCGGTGTCGTGCAGGCGTTCGTGCCGCCGCCGGTCCCCCCGGCGCTCACGCCACGTCTGGCTGCGGTCCTGCTGGCATCGGCGCCGACCGAGAGCGCGCTGATCGTCATGTTCGGCGTGCTGTTCTTCGGCTGGGGCTGGCCGCGCTACGGCGTGCTCCTGTTCGCTCCAGGCCTCATCATCTTCGTGGTCGGGCTGATCGCCGGCCCGCCGCTGCCGCGCATCCTGTTTCTCACGCTCGGCATCCCCATGGTCGGGATCTGCCTGTTCCTGATGGCCTGCGTGACCGCAACCGCGGTCGTGCGGCGGCAGGACGCTGCGAGCTTCACGATCGGCTGCGCGGTGACCATCGTGCTGACCTGCTGGGTCCACGACATGCTGTCGGTGTTCGAGATCGTGACCAACGAACGCATCTTCGTCTCGCGCCTGTCGTATTCGGCGATGCTGGTCGCGATCGGCGCCGGGCTGACCTGGCGCTTCGCCCGCGCGCTGAACCAGGTCGACAGCTTTGCCGGACAGCTCGTGGCGCGCGTGCGCGAGGCCGAGGAACGCCTGAAGGCGAGCTTTGTCCGCGAGGAGGAGCGCGCCCGCGCAGCCGCGCTCGCCAATGAGCGCACGCGGCTGATGCGCGACCTCCATGACGGCCTCGGCGGACAGCTCGTCAGCATCGTCGCGCTCTCCGAGCGCGGCCATGAGGGCGCGACCATTACGGACGCCGCCCGCGCCGCGCTGAAGGATCTGCGTCTCGTCATCGACTCCATGGACGACATCGGCGGCGACCTCATGCTCGCACTCGGCTCCTGGCGAGAACGCGCGACCGCGCAGTTGCGGCCGCACGACATTGCGCTCGACTGGCGCGTGGCGACGCCGCAAGGGCTGCCGCTGCACCCGGAACTGCGACCATGGCACGTGATCCAGATCGTGCGCATCCTCGACGAGGCCGTGACCAATGCCGTCAAGCACGCGCAGGCCCGCAATATCACGGTCATCATCGAGACGCTCGACGGAGACCAGGGACCGTCCGGCGTGATCAGCGTAACTGACGACGGCCGCGGTTTTGCGGCTTCGGGCAATAATGAGGTCACCGGCGCGAGCCAAATCGCACGGGGCTTGCGCAACATGAGAAGCCGCGCCGCGCGATGTGGAGCGGTGCTCGATCTCAACTCGGATGCCTCGGGCACGCGGGTGCGGCTGCAATTGCCGCAAATCTTTCCCGACAGCGACGCCGCCGGCGGCTGAAAAACCCCCTCCCCGAACGTGTGGGACGCGCGGAGAGAGGGAACGGGCCGGAGTGTTTTGCCTGCGGAGGACGGGGGGTTCGTCCGCAAGGCTCCTTTGCCCGAAACGACGCAATCAACTCAATCGAACGAGATCATCAGCGCACGCCGACGCGATTGACCGGACCGCCGCGATTCATCGGCGTGCCGGCACGAACGCCGACGCCTGGCGCGCCGACACCGGGTGTCGCGACCGCAGCCGCCGCGACCGGGGCGCCCGGTGCAACCACCGCCGCCGCCGTCGGCCGCACTACGCAGCCCTTGGGCACGCCGACGGTCTTGCAATAGACCACGGCCTGCGCCGGGCTCGTGCCCAGCGACACCATTGCCGCACCTGCCAGCACCATGACCGTCAGCCCGGCGCTCAGCGCTCCCGCTCTTTTCGACATCTTGCTCTCCTGCTTCCCGTTCGGCGCCCGATGCAATTCACCGGGTCTCGCAGCCGACGTGCAGCCTGAATGGCAAAAGACGGGGCGCGGATACATGCCATGAAGATGGGGGTGCAGCGGCCGAGTCGACGCGCCGATGCCATGAACATGGCATGGACCGGCACCTCGCCGTCGCGAGATGGTCCGGCCGCTTGATCCCGAACGGGACCACCGACAATCCCAAAGAGGTGCTTTATGAAGATTTCAGCTCTTGCCGCGCTGCTGCTTGCCACCACCGCCCTGCCCGCCGCAGCACAATCCGGCCCGACGCCACAGGAGCAGATGGCCTGCCGCGGCGACGCCAGCAAGTTCTGCGCCGAGCACATCGGCAAGCCGCCGCAGATGAACGCCTGCCTGCGCGAGAACAAGTCGAAGCTTTCGGACGGCTGCCGCAAGGTCGTGGAATCGCACGGCGGCTGAACCAATGGTCATTCCGGGGCGCGCCAACGGCGCGAACCCGGAAGCTATCTCACGATGGAGATCGTCGGCTGAGCGCTAGTCGTCGTCTTGCCCGAACAACCTGATCTGAGGGAAGCCGCCACGCGGCCGGCCCGCATAGTCGCGTGCATCGGAATCTTCGCGGATGTTGCGAGCCACGTCGTCCCAATCGGTACGGTCACGCATGCCGCGCGGCTCGCGGGATTCGTAGCGGTGACGTTCCGCCCAGCGCTCGCGGCGTTCGGCTCGGCGCCGTTCGGACGCGGCACGCTTCAGGTCGGAATCCCTCGCCTTCGCATAGGCATTGTCGGGCGGGGACGCAGGCTCCGTAGATGCCTGTTGCTGCTCGGTGGACCTGACAGCCTGCGGGGGCGTTGCGGCTGCCGGCTTGGCCGGCTCAGCCGCGGCCGTCTTCGCGGGCGGGGGCGCCTGCGGTTCAGCATTCGCCTGCGTGCCGGATTTTGCGGCTTCAGGCTTTGCTTCGGCCTGAGCCGGCGCTGCGATGATCGTGCCGAAGGCTTGCGAGCCGGTCAGATATTGCACGCGCTCCGACGGCGCATTGGCCTGCGCCGGAGCGGCGGCGGCTTCGTTGCGCTGCGCCATCTTGCCGGTATCCGCGCCCTGCTTGGGCGCGATTGGATTCATGATATTGCCGGCAACGATGCCGCCGCCAAGACCAATGCCAATGGCCGCGATGATCGTTCCGGCACCGACGAAATAGGCTGTCGAGGCGCGCATTGGTCCACTCCCTCTTTTGGGGCGGGCAACGCGTGGGGATTGCCAGATGTTCCTGATATCAGCGGGTTCCTCAAGCGCGCTGGCGAGGCATCGCACTCTGGCTCATTGTTTGGGCATGATCCTTTCGGGAAACCGCTGCACACTTTTCCGGATCGTGCCCGGGAAACCGCCTCAGATCTGCTGTGCGACCTTCTCGAGCCCGATCAGGCGGGCGAGCTTGCGCACTTCTTCCTTCTGGTCGTCGCGCAGCTGGAACAGCAGCGGCATTGCGGCCGACTTCAACTGCTGGACCTCATCGCAATTCGGATCGATCTGCGCGCTGGGCGGCGCGTTCGGATTCGACAACTTGTTCGCCTGGATCCTGCGCGCGACGTTGCGCAGCGCGGTCTCGACCGACGGCCAGTAATATTCCTGCGACGACGACAGCTTCAGGCGATCCTTGATGCCCGAGATCTGAACGTCGGAGAGCAGCGAATAGGATTTCTGCGGCTGCGGCTTGGCGACGACTTTCGGCTTGGCCGGGACGTCGACAGCGGGAACCTCCGCCGCGGCGGGCGCCTCATGCGCGTTCGCTTTCGGCATCGGGAAGTCGGACGGCGTCGCAGCGGCAAAGGCCTGGCGCAGCGGTTCGGTCAGGACCGGCGCCTGCGCGAGCTTGTCGGCGGGGACCTGAATCGGCTCGATCGCGGCCGAGGCCAGAGCGAGCGTCGGAACCAGGCGATCGGCCTTGGCGGCGCGATTGGTGGCAAGCGGCTTCGCTGGCGGAGCTTCGGTGATCATTTCGGCGCTGACGCTGGGCACGCTATCGCGACCGAGGATGGCGGTGGTGGCGGCGCCGAGGACGAGGAAACAGGTCAACACGACGATGGTGATGGCTTTGGACAAACGCCCCTCCGCGTCCACAACTTCAAGTCCAAAACTTCAAGTCCAAGTGTGGCTTCAAGTTCGAGTGATCAGTGCCCGGAAACTGGGCGGTAATTAAGGCCTAACCGTGCCGTCGCGGCGGCAATCGCGCGGACTGCGGCGACATCACTGAAAAACCTAAGGAAATCAGGCAGCTGCCGCCAGTTCATAGGCGTCCTGGATGTCGGCGACGATCTCGGAGGCCTCCCAGACGGCGCGCGGCTCGACCGATTGCAACGTCACGGTCCAGTTGCCGCCCCGGCGGGTGCGGGGGACGCTGACGATGTCGAAGCGCACATTGCGACACAGCGGGTGGCGGGCCAGCGCATGGGCGACGCGGACTCGGATCTCGTCCAGCGATGCCGCCGTCTTGGTGTTGAGATAATCGAAGTCCATCGCCTGTCCCTCTCGGTCCTGATTGGCGGCCTCGAGGGGAATTCTTGGCGGGCGATGGTTAATCTGCCGTTAAATGACGGGGTTTTGAGGTATGCGGATTAACTGTGAGGGGGCGCTGAAATCGACCCATGCCGCCCACCTGCCTCGCGGTACTCCGTGATCGTCCGCGAAACGAGATCGTCAACCGCTAGCACCTCGGTCACGCCTGACGTCGAGTGCCCGCCGCTCCAGATGTCGCGCCAGCGCTTCGGCCGGTTCTCCCGCGCGGCGACGTCGATATCCTCTGCGATGTCGATCGCGCCGCGCGCCGGCAGATCGTCGGGATCGAGACCCGCGGCGACGATCGACGGCTTCAGCATGCTGGTCCGGAGACCCGTGAACGCGGTGGTGAGCAGGATGTCGTCGGCGCTGCTCTCGACCAGCATCCGCTTGTGACGGTCATCCGCCATGCTCTCGCGCGTCGCGATGAACTTCGTGCCCATATAGCCGAGATCACAGCCGAGCACCTCGGCCGCGTGCAACGCGCGGCCATCACTGAGGCCGCCCGCGAGCACGATGATGCCGTCATAGAACGCACGCACCGCGCGGACGAAGGCGAACGGGTTGAGCCAGCCGGTCTGTCCGCCCGCGCCCGCGGTGAGCAGGACCAGCCCGTCAGCCCCCGCTTCCGCCGCGCGCTCGGCATGGCGGATCGAGGCGACGTCCGCGAGCACCAGCGCGCCGGCGTCGTGCAGCGGCTTCAGGACCGGCGCCGGCGAGCCGACCGAGGTGATGACGATCTCCGGCTTGTGCCGCAGCAGCGCGGCGAGATCCTGCTCCAGCCGCGGATTCGAGCGGTGCACGATCAGGTTCGGACACAGCGGCGCTGCCTTGCGACCGGTCTGATCTTCGTGCTGGCGCAACCGCGCTTCGATCTCCGTGAGCCATGCCTCGAGCTGTTCTGTGCTGCGGCAATTTGCGGTGGGGAAGCTGCCGATCACACCGTTGCGGCAGGCCGCGGCCATGAGCTCGACGCCCGACACCAGAAACATCGGCGCGGCAATCAGCGGCAGCGCAAGACGATCACGGAGATGTTGCAGTCGATCGGATGTCACTCGCGCCTCCTTGCGCGGGCTTTGTCGTTCCATCCCGCATTCTCTGTGCTAGCGTTGCGCGCAACATTGGCACGCGAGAGGCCAGGGACAAAGCAACGAGGAAACATATGTCCGATCCGCTCCACGCATCGTCCCCGACTTGCGCGCAGACGCTACGGGCACTGTCGCGCTATCCTGGCCGCACCGCTTTCGCCTGGCCCGGCGGATCGCTGAGCTACCAGGGCACGATCGACCTGATCGGACGTATCCAGGGCGTGTTGACGCGGCTGGGATTGCAGCCAGGCGCGCGCGTCGCCTTCCTCACCGCGAACCGCGCCGACACCTGGTGCGCCGGTGTCGCCGCGCAATTGTCGCGTCTCTGCGTGACCTGGCTGCATCCGCTGGGATCGCGAGGGGACCAGCTGTTCCAGCTCGAGGATTCCGAGGCCGAGGTGCTGGTGGTCGACGCGGCCGCCTTCCGCGAGCGGGGCGGTGAGCTCGCCGCAAGCGCGGGCCGGCTCAAGGCGGTCTTCACCATGGGGCCGGCCGACTATGGCGTCGACCTGTTGCAGGCGATCGAGATCGAAGGCCACAGCAGCGCGCGATGCCTCGCCGCCCCTGACGATCTCTCCACGCTGAACTACACCGGCGGCACGACCGGAAAATCCAAGGGCGCGCTGCGCTACCACCGCGAGAATGCCGGGGCCGTCGCCGCGATCCTTGCCGACTTCGAAATCCCGGAAGGTGCGCGCTTTCTCGCGGTCGCGCCGATCAGCCATGTTGCCGGCACGAAGGTGCTGCCGACGCTGATGCGCGGCGGCACGGTGCACATGCTCAAAGGGTTCGATCCCGAGGCCGTGCTGGCGACGATCGCGCGCGAGCGCATCAACTTCACGCTGTTCGTGCCGACCATGATCTATGTGCTGCTCGAACATCCCGCGCTGCGCCGGACCGACCTGTCCTCGCTCGAGCTCGTGCTCTACGGCGCCTCGGCGATGTCGCCGAGCCGGCTGGTCGAAGGCATCGAGCGTATCGGACCGGTGTTCTCGCAGCTCTACGGCCAGACCGAATGCTATCCGATCTCGGTGCTGCGCAAGGCGGATCACGATCCCAGAACGCCGGAGCTGTTCCTGTCCTGCGGCTTTCCGACCGCGGCCTGCGAGGTCAAGCTCCTCGACGACAACGACCAGGAGGTGAAAACGGGCGAGGCCGGCGAGATCTGCGTGCGCGCCCCGCATGCGATGGCGGAGTACTGGAAGCGGCCGGACATCACCGCCGAGACGCTGAAGAACGGCTGGGTCCACACCGGCGACATCGCGCGCAAGGACGAGCGCGGCTACATGTTCATCCTCGACCGCAAGAAGGACATGATCGTCTCCGGCGGCTTCAACATCTTCCCGCGCGAGGTCGAGGACGTGCTGTCGCAGCATGCCGACGTCGCGATGGTCGCGGTCGTCGGCATCCCCGACGAGAAATGGGGCGAAGCCGTTACCGCCGTCGTCGTGCCGCGCGAGGGCGCAAGGCCCGATCCGGACGAGTTGATCAACCTCGTGAAGACGCGAAAGGGCTCGGCGCATGCGCCGAAGCAGATCCAGTTCGTCAAGCAGCTGCCGATGACCGGCGTCGGCAAGGTCGACAAGAAGGTATTGCGTGCGGGGTTCTGGAGCGGGCGGGACCGGATGGTGGGGTAAATACCCCGGAATTCTACGGTGTCGTTGTGGCCTCGGCACCACAGCACGCAACGGAGTGCGCGCCGGCGATGCTCACCCGATTGCCCGCGAATCAGGGAATCACCTAGACCGCTGATGGGGCTGGGAAGCGGAGTATCAAATGAGAGTCGCTTCCTTGGAAAGTGCGTTGGCCGCGGTCACGTTGATCACGGCTATTGTTGTCGTGCTGTGGGAGATCAAGATCTTCTACGGCATGTGAACTGGCAGGACGCTGGCGTCGAACAAGAGGCCTCCGGACAAGAAGAGGTTCGCGACCAGGGCATCCCTTCCGCGGCGGCGGAAGCTGCCATTCAATTGGCTCCCCACGTGAGCACGGCCAAAGCCGTCATGCCCCCCGCTTCTCGATCACCAGACTCTGCACCGCGCGGCCGAAATAGCCCTGCCGGTCAGCGAGCCGTGACATCGCAAGGCCCGCACCGTCAGGGCCGATCCAGGAGTCGCCGTCGAGCAGGATCCACTCGCCGACCGGCTGGCGCGCAAAGCTCACGGTGAGATCGGCGTTGATGAAGGTCCAGGCGCGGAAATCGAGCGTCGAGGCGGTGCCGTTGGAGAAGTCGGCGGCGACCACGGCGCGCATCGCCTGCGAGATCGCTTCGCCCTCGATCAGGGGATGGTCGACGCGAAACCAGATTGCGCCGGCGCCGGCCTGGCCGAAGCGGCCGCGCGCAGCGCGCATCGAGACCGACCGCACGAACGGACTGGTTTCGGCATGACCGTCCTCCACAAGCGAGTCCTCCGGAGACGGGAGGGTGGCCGGCAGCTCCTTGATCTCGTCCGGCAGCGCCTGCGTCTGGCGCCTGATCTTGAGCACGGTGGCACCGACCACCTGCACTCCGTCGGCAAGCAGTCTGATCTCGCAGAGCTGGATTTTGCGGCCCTCGCGCAGCACCTCGCTCTCAATCGTGAGCGGCGCTACCGGGACCGGCCGCATCAAATCGATCGTGACGCGCGCGATGTCCATCGCCACGGGGGTCGGAATGCGCTCGGCCGCCCATGTCACCAGCGAGGCCGGCGCCGAGCCGTGCTGCATGCGCCGGTCCCACGGACCGGCAGCGTCCGGGCTGGTAACGACGCTGTTGCCGTCGATGCGATAGATGGGGGGCATCACTCAAATCCCTGTTGGCTGAAATGCACGGAGCACCAAAAACAGGCGCCGCCCCGGCGAAGGCCGGGACCAGGGAGCAGTTGTCGCGCGAGACTGGCGACCACGAGTCTTCGCCAAACTACTCCCTGTGGTTATGGGTCCCGGATCTGCGAGCGCTTTGGGCGCGCTTGTCCGGGACGACGAGTGAGACATACGTAGCGACAGCGATCACAACGGCGGATCGATCGCTTCGTCGTATTCCTTCTTGAACCGCGCGATCAGCTCGGCGGCGGGCACGATGCCCTCGACGCTGCCGATGCCCTGGCCCGAGCCCCAGATCTCCTTCCACGCCTTCGGCTTGGCGCGCTCGCCCGAGGCGTCGGTGCCGAAATTCATCTTGGAGGGATCGGAGGTCGGCAGATTCTCCGGATCCATGCCGGCGGCGAGGATCGAGGGCTTCAGGTAGTTGCCGTGCACGCCGGTGAAGAGGTTGGAATAAACGATATCGTCGGCGCTCGAGCCCGCGATCATCTCCTTGTACTTCTCGACGGCATTGGCCTCCTTGGTCGCGATGAAGGCCGAGCCGATATAGGCGAAGTCGGCCCCCAGGATGCGCGCGGCACGGATCGCCTTGCCGTTGCCGATGGCGCCCGACAGCGCGATCGGGCCATCGAACCACTTGCGCGTCTCTGCGACGAAAGCCAGCGGCGAGATCGTGCCGGCATGACCGCCGGCGCCGGCCGCGACCAGGATCAGGCCGTCGGCGCCCTTCTCGATCGCCTTGCGCGCGAATTTCTGGTTGATCACGTCGTGGAAGACGATGCCGCCCCAGCCATGCACGGCCTGATTCAGCTCCTCGCGCGCCCCTAACGAGGAGATGATCATCGGCACCTTGTACTTGGCGCACAGCTGCATGTCGTGATCGAGCCGGTTGTTCGACTTGTGCACGATCTGGTTGACCGCGAACGGCGCCGACGGCTTGTCGGGATGCGCGCGATCATAGGCCGCGAGTTCTTCGGTGATCCGCGCCAGCCATTCGTCGAGCAGCTCCGGCGGCCGCGCGTTCAGCGCCGGGAACGAGCCGACCACACCTGCCTTGCACTGCGCGATCACGAGATCGGGCACCGAGATGATGAAGAGCGGCGAGCCGATCACGGGGATCGACAAACGCCCTTTGAAAAGGGCAGGCATGGACATTGCGAAACGATCCTCTTCAGGCGGTCAAACGAAGGTTGGGCGCCATACCAACAAGGCAATCTTTCCACTGTCAAGTATTGCGTTTGGACGCCGCAGCGGATGCCGCTACCGCAATTCCAAGCAGCGGAATTCCAGCCTCCTAAGTCTATCTGTCCGTCATTGCGAGCGAAGCGAAGCAATGCAGGAATGTATCCGCGGGGACAGTCTGGATTGCTTCGTCGCAAGAGCTCCTCGCAATGACGAGACGAGAGTGGTGGGTAGCCAACAACTACCCGATCAAATCCGGGTTGATCAGCCGCTCGAACGAGAACATCTCGTCCCACTTCTCCTGCGTCAGCAGCTTGCGCTCGACCACGACGATCTGGTGCAACGACTTGCCGCTCTTGTAGCCCTCGCGCGCGATCTCGGCGCATTGCTTGTACCCGAGCAGCGGCTTCAGCACCGTGACGATGCCGAGCGAGTTCAGCACCATGTTGCGGGTGTGGTCCTCGTTGGCGGTGATGCCGACGACGCAGTTCTCGCGCAGGCTGTTGACCGCGCGCTCCATGGTGCGGATCGAGAAGAACAGCGCGAACGAGATCACCGGCTCCATCACGTTGAGCTGGAGCTGGCCGGCGGAGGCGGCCAGCGTCACCGTGGTGTCGAGGCCGATGACGAGGAAGCTGGTCTGGTTGACGACCTCGGGAATGACCGGATTGACCTTGCCCGGCATGATCGAGGAGCCCGGCTGAAGCTGCGGCAGATTGATCTCGTTGAAGCCGGCACGTGGGCCGGAAGCGAGCAGGCGGATGTCGTTGCAGATCTTCGTCAGCTTGCTCGCGGTGCGCTTCAACACGCCCGAGAGCTGAACATAGGCGCCGGTGTCCGAGGTCGCCTCGACGAGGTCGCCGGCAAGAATGAAGTCAACGCCGCTGAGCGCGCTGAGGTGCCGGACCGCGAGCTTGGGATAGCCGACCGCCGCGGTGACGGAGGTGCCGATCGCGGTGGCGCCGAGATTGATCTCGCGCAGCAGGGCGCGCGCCTCGGAGATGCGGTCGACCTCTTCGCCGATCGTGGTGCCCCAGCCCCGGAATTCGGCGCCGAGCGACATCGGCACAGCGTCCTGAAGATGCGTGCGGCCCATCTTCAGCACGCGGTCGAACTCGCGGCCCTTGGCGAAGAAGGCCTCCTGGAGCTGCCGCAGCGCCGTCATGTAGCTCTCGAGCCGCAGGATCAGCGCGAGGCGGAAGGCGGTCGGATAGGTATCATTGGTCGACTGGCCGTAATTGACGTGGTCGTTGGGGCTGACCTGCTGATAGTCGCCCTTGGCAAAGCCGAGCGATTCCAGCGCGAGGTTGGCGATCACCTCGTTGGCGTTCATGTTGGTCGAGGTGCCGGCGCCGCCCTGGATGAAGTCGGTGACGAACTGGTCCATCATGTCGCCGGCGATGACGCGGTCGCAGCCGAGGATGATCGCGTCGGCCACCCTGGGGTCGATCGCGCCGAGGTCGCGGTTGGCCATTGCTGCGGCTTTCTTCACGTAACCGAGTGCCTTCACGAAGTAAGGCTCCTGGTTCATGGGAATGCCGGTGATGTGGAAGTTCTCCTTCCCGCGAATGGTCTGGACGCCGTAATAGATGTCGTCGGCGATCTCACGCTGTCCGAGGAAATCCTGCTCCGTACGGCTCATGGGCACTCCTTGTTGCGTGCGCGCCGCGCCATCATGTCAGTTCTGGCACAGCGCGCTGGTCACGAAAGTATCGGTGCGGCAGTCGTCCGGCTTGCGTTGCCTGCCCGGGATGAGAACCTTGGCCGAGCACTTCTCGGCGGAATCGGCGCTGAGGCTCTTGCCTTCCTTGTAACCCTTGCCCTGGCAGAGCTGGTCGGCGGCCTGCTTGCAGTCGGGCGCGCCGTTCGAGGAGACCGGGCAGACCACGCGCCCGGACACCATGGTCGAGGGCTTGGTCAGCCGCGACAGGTCATTCACGGTTTCGCTGGGACTTTTGATCGGCGGCAGGATCGAGGGCAGCTTATCGAACAGCTTGCCCATTTCGTTGATCAGCCCGGGATTCTCCTCGCCCGCCGGCGGCGCCGATGGAGCCGGCGTCGATGGCGGCGCCCCCTGCTCCTGGAGGCCGAGCGATGGCGGCCGGGATTGTGGCCATCCCGCACCGCCGGCGCCGAGCAGGATCAGCGCCACCGCTAATATCAGCGTCCCGAGCCGCGCGGCCGGATTGCCGGATCGAACCATCATGGCTGCAATCGTAGCCGAAGCCGGCGCAGCGGCAAAGCGTGGAGGTCTAGATCAGCTTGATCGCCACCACGAAGCCCAGCACCAGCACGACGGCGCCGATCGTCACCCACAATCCGAGATGCTCCTCGAGCTTGTGCCGGATCCAGTCGCCGTAGCGGTTGAGCAGGATCGCCACGATGAAGAAGCGTCCGCCGCGCGCGACGATCGAGCACAGGGTGAAGAGGATGAGATTATAGCCGGCAAAGCCCGAAGTGATGGTGACGAGCTTATAAGGGATCGGCGTCAGTCCCTTGAGCAGGATGATGACTGCGCCCCATTCCGCATAAGAGGCGCGGAAGGCTTCGACCTTGTCGCCGAGGCCGTAGACCTGAATCAGCCAATGACCGACGGAGTCGAACAGCAGCGCGCCGATGGCGTAGCCAAGGAGGCCGCCGAGCACCGACGTGATCGTGCAGACCAGGGCATAGACCCAGGCGCGCTGCGGGCGCGCCAGCGACATCGGTATCAGCATCACATCCGGCGGTACCGGAAAGAAGGAGCTTTCTGCGAAAGCCACGGCTCCCATGATCCAGAGCGCGTAGGGCTTGTGGGCGGCGTCGATACACCAGTCGTAGATACGTTTCAGCATGGCGCCGCGATGAAGCACCATGGGGCGGATTTGTCCACCGCGAGTTTTGTGAAGCTTTTAATGGCGCTTGCGCGCCGTTCGGTTCTCGAGCGCGACAATTGGCCGCCTGGCGGCCACGCGCGGCGACGCAACTTTGGGCAGCTTCATGGCCGACTTTGGCAGCTTCTCGGCGATGCCGAGCATGTCTTCCCGCCGCGTCATCTCGCGCCAGACGTCCTCGGGGCGCACGCCAGCCGAGGCCCAGAGCACGGTCAGATTGTAGAGCAGGTCGGCGCTTTCCCGGATCACGGCCTCGCTGTCGCCATTGACGGCATCGATGACGACTTCGATGGCCTCCTCGGCCAGTTTCTTCGCCATTTTGGAGGGGCCGCGCTGAAACAGCCGGGCGGTGCGCGATGTTGCCGGATCAAGATTCCTGGCCGCGAGCACAGCCAGATATAGCCGCTCAAGCGAATCACTCATGGTACTCAAAACTACTCTAAACTAATGGCGAGCGCGTTAACGTCCAGCAATAAAAGCAGAAAACAGGCCGGCGCGACAAGCGTGACGGCCTGTTTTGGTCAACCTTTGGTAGCCGGGGTCAGTAGCAGTTCTGGAAGTAGCCCTGGCCGCAGAGCTCGGATGGTGCCGAACCGCC
>NZ_LWIG01000007.1:872300-873851 GCF_002068095.1 Bradyrhizobium sacchari
CCGCCATGCCAGTGGCGACCACCAGCATAGGAAGCTGTCGGAGCCGCTGCGGTCAGCGCCAGCACCGCGGCCGTGGCAACCACTGCCTTGCGGCCGCCAAATTTCGAAAATCTGTCAAACATGTCCTGGACCCTCCTTGGGACCTTGAATGGTGCCTTGAGACAGGCTCATGTCTCTCAAACACCCGCGTCCCATGTTGGGTTCCCCAACCCCAACACAAGCTGAACGGGGTTGCGTGATCGTGACGCAACCGCCGCTCATCCGCCGTTCATGTTGGCGCGCGCACGGTTGTCGCCGGCCGGCGCTGCGAGCGTCACGAAACCAACAACAATGCGGGACCGGCGCAATTGATGTCAGGACTGAAGCCCATCGCCCGTCGCGGCCTGCTGGCCCTTGCAATTTCGCTCGCCGCGTTGACGGCGCGCGATGCCGCAGCGGCCGAGAGCGCCGCCTCCTCCACAGCGGTCCACTTCACCTTCGACCGCCCGATCGACGCCAGCATGGCGCCATTCTTCCTTGCCGCGAAAGACGGCAAGTTCGGCGCCGAGCATCTCAACGTGTCCTTCAACACCGCGCCCGGGTCGCCGGAGGCTCTCGCGCGCGTCGCCAAGGGCGACAGCGAACTCGCGCTGGTCGACATCAACGAGCTGATCCGTTTCCGCGACAAGGACGACGCGGCGCCGGTCAAGGCGGTGTTCGTTCTGTTCAACCGGGCGCCCTACGCGATCGTCGCGCGCAGGAGCCGCGGCATCCACATCCTTCCCGACCTCGACGGCAAGACCGTCGGCGTCGCCGAGGGCGATCTGTCGATGCGGCTGTGGCCGGCGCTGGCGCTGCAGAACAACATCAACGCTTCGCATATCAAATTTCACAAGATCAGCGCGGCTGTGCGCGAGCCGATCCTTTCCGCAGGCCAGGTCGATGCCGTCACGGGCTTCAGCCATCTGTCGGCGGTGAACCTGCGCGACCGTGGCGTGCCCGGCGGCGATCTCGTCGTGCTGCGCTATGCCGATTATGGTTGCGAAGCCTATGGCTTTGCCGTAGTGGCCAATCCCGCCTTCGCCGCGGCGAAGCCGGACGCCGTGAAAGGTTTCGTCCGCGCACTGATCGCCGGCATCAACGCAACCGTCAAAGAGCCGGCGCGTGCGGCGGAGGAGGCCGCCGGCCGCATCGAGGATGGCGACCGCGAGCTGGAGCTGGAGCGCCTGCGCACCGTGCTCGTCGACAACATCCTGACCGACGAGGTCAGGCGCAACGGCCTCGGCGGCATCGATCCGGCGCGCCTGGAGCGCTCGATCGACCAGATCGCCAAGGATTTCAAATTCCGCAGACGTCCGGCGGCGGACGATATCTTCGATGACCGGTTCCTGCCGCCGGTCGAGAGCCGGCTCATCAATTGAGCAAAACGGAAAGCTTCCGCTGTATCTCGCGGGCGATCCCGGCTTAGAATACTGGCTCCGTTAACTGCCCGAGTTGCCAGTCCGCATGTCCATGCTCCGTCTCTATTCCCGTGTTCTCGAGCTGCTCGGCAAGGAGGCGCGGCTCGGCTGG
>NZ_LWIG01000007.1:873858-887259 GCF_002068095.1 Bradyrhizobium sacchari
CGCCAACCTCCTGCTCGCCACCTCGCAATTCGCCGAGCCGGTACTGTTCGGACGGATCGTCGACGTGCTCTCCGGCAAGACGGTGGCCGGCACGAACTCGGCCTGGCCGTTTCTGGCCGCCTGGGTGGCGTTCGGACTGTTCACCATCGCCTGCAGCGCGCTCGTGGCCCTGCAAGCCGACCGGCTCTCGCACCGCCAGCGCCAGGCGGTGCTGACCGACTATTTCGAGCACATCCTGCAGCTGCCGCTGACCTTCCACTCTGGCACCCATTCGGGCCGGCTGATGAAGGTGATGCTCAACGGCACTGATGCGCTGTGGCGGCTGTGGCTCGGCTTCTTCCGCGAGCACTTCGCCGCGATCCTCTCGGTTGTGGTGCTGTTGCCGCTGTCGCTCTACCTGAACTGGCGGCTCGCGATCCTGCTGTTCGTGCTCTGCGTCGTCTTCACCGCGCTGACGACCTTCGTGGTGCGCAAGACCTTCGGCATGCAGATGGAGGTCGAGGAGCACTACAGCGAGCTCTCCGCCCGCGCCTCGGACGCGCTCGGCAATGTCGCGCTGGTGCAGAGCTTCGTCCGCGTCGAATCCGAGGTGAAGGGGCTGCGCTCCGTCGCCGACGAGCTGCTGGCGGCGCAGATGCCGGTGCTGTCCTGGTGGGCACTCGTCACCGTCATCACGCGCGCCTCCACCACCATCACGGTGCTCGCGATCTTCACCCTCGGCATCGCCCTGCACGACCAGGGTCTCACCTCCGTCGGCGAGATCGTGATGTTCGTGAGCTTCGCGACCATGCTGATCCAGAAGCTCGAGCAGGTCGTGAGCTTCATCAATAACGTCTTCATGGAAGCCCCGCGCCTGCGCGAATTCTTCAATGTGCTCGACGCGGTGCCCGCGGTGCACGACCGGCCCGACGCAATCGACGCGAGGCGGCTGTCCGGCCTCGTCGAGTTCAACGACGTCACCTTCTCCTATGACGGCAAGCGGCCGGCCATCGAGGACCTCACCTTCACCGCGCTGCCCGGCCAGACCATCGCGCTGGTCGGCCCGACCGGCGCCGGCAAGTCCACCGCGATCGCGCTCCTGCACCGCGCCTTCGATCCGCAATCCGGCATCATCAAGATCGACGGCATGGACGTGCGCGGCGTCACGCTGACCTCGCTGCGGCGGAACATCGGTGTCGTGTTCCAGGAGGCGCTGCTGTTCAACCGCTCGATCGAGGAGAATCTGCGCGTCGGCAAGCCGGATGCGACCGAGGCCGAGATGCGCAAGGCCGCGGAGCGCGCGCAGGCGCTCGACTTCATCGAGCGCAGCGGCGGTTTCGCGACCAATGCCGGCGAGCGCGGCCGCATGCTCTCGGGCGGCGAGCGCCAGCGCCTCTCGATCGCCCGTGCGCTGCTGAAGGATCCTCCGATCCTGATCCTGGACGAAGCCACCTCCGCGCTCGATGCCGTCACCGAGGTCAAGGTGAACGCCGCTCTCGACGAAGTGATGAAGGGCCGCACCACCTTCGTGATCGCCCATCGTCTCTCCACCATCCGCAATGCCACGCGGATCCTGGTGTTCGAGAACGGACGCGTGATCGAAACCGGAACTTTCGATGAACTCGTGGCCAAAGGCGGCCATTTTGCCGAGATGGCCAAGGCCCAGTTCATGGTCCAGGAGAAGGCGCGGGCCAGCGTGACGGCCGCCGAGGCTGCTGCGACAGCTGCGAAATCCCCCTAGCAAGTCCCGAGAGGACCGTCGAAATTCGGCCTACTTCCTTGCGGAATACCGCACCGATCCCCCTATTCTCGACGCACCAGCCGGTATAGGTTTGCAACGCCGCAAGCGGCGGCGCCGGATTTCAGAACCCGAAACTCAGATCGCGAGACCCGCCCGTATCAGGCGGATCTCCAAGGACCGGAATCGGATAGTGCACGCCCTTCGCCCGCTGCTTCGCAAGTCCCTGTTCAACCTGTTCGCCGCGACCTTCGCATGCGCTGCGCTGCTCGCACCGCGCGTCGCGAGCGCCGAAGCGCTGCTGCTGATCGAGGCCGACAGCGGCAAGGTGCTGCAGGCGGACAACGCGACCATTCCCTGGTATCCGGCCTCCGTCACCAAGATCATGACCGCCTATGTGACGTTGAAGGCGGTCAAGGACGGCAGGCTGACACTCGACACGCTGCTCACGGTGTCGCCGACCGCCGCTTCCCAGTCGCCGTCGAAGATGGGGTTCCGCCCGGGAACGCAGCTCACCGTCGACAACGCGCTGAAGATGATGATGGTCAAGTCGGCGAACGACATGGCCGTCGTGCTCGCCGAAGGCGTCGGTGGCTCGATCGACGGCTTCTCCGCGATGATGAACGACACCGCCAAGAAGCTCGGCATGACGCAGACGAGCTACGTCAATCCGAACGGCTTGCCCGCCGACGGCCAGATCACCTCGGCGCGCGACCTCGGCATCCTCGCGCGCTCGTTCCTGCGCGACCTGCCCGAATACGAATATTTCGTGCACATTCCGGCGATCCGTTTCGGCAAGCGCGTGACCGGCAATTTCAACAAGCTGATCGGCCGCTATCCCGGCGCCGACGGGTTCAAGACCGGTTTCATCTGCGCCTCCGGCTACAATCTCGTGGCCTCCGCCACGCGCAACGGCCGCCGCCTGATCGCGGTGGTGCTGGGTGCGAACTCCGGCACCGCGCGCGCGGTGAAGGCGGCGCAGCTGCTCGAGCGCGGCTTCAGCCAGGACGGTCTCACCTGGCTCCGGCCCTCGCTCGGCACCGTCGACAAGCTGGTGCCGGTCGACGCCTCGCCACCGAATCTGCGCGACGAGATGTGCGGCGGCCATCGCAAGCGGCCCGCGAGCGACGACGACGACGCCTTGATCGCAGCCAATGGCGCCACGTCCGGATCGGCGTCCGCGACCGGCGGCGAAGCCCAGGTGACCTTCTTCACCGCCGGCCTCCAGCCGCCCCTGATGAAGGCCTCCGAGCTGATGGCCTCCGCGCCGGCGGCGACCGAGCCCGTGCTGGTCTATACCGGCCCGACCCGCACCGGCCCCGCCCTGATCGCGGCGGTCGCGGCCGACGCCGACCAGCAGGCGACGCCAAAGCCGCATGGCAAGAAGTCGCGCGTCGCCAAGAAGCCCGACGCGGCCGACAAACCCGCCGATAAGCCGAAGGACGCCAGGACGGCTGCGGCAAAGCCGGATGCCAAACCGGCCGACGGCAAGACCGCAGCCAAACCTGCTGGGATCAAGCATGCGGCAGCCAAGTCCGATGCGGCGGCAAAGCCCACGGCGAGCGGCGATCAGGCGAAGCCTGCCAAGCCCAAGGCCGCAACCAAGCCTGCCGCCAAGCCGGCCAACAACAGTTAACGCCCCTCGGAATTGAACCGCAGCCCGCGTTTCGCACCTGCGGCAACGCGGGCTACGACGATTCCAGTAGCCACTCTCCGACCTTTGCCCTAAGCCTCGACGGCTTGCCACCCGTTCCGGCAGGCTCGATACTGGCGGCAATGAGGCAAGCCCGAGATACAACGGGCTCTGGTAAATTGAGGGGAGTTTTCCATGGAGCGCATCTGGCTCAAGCAATATCCGCCCGGCGTGCCTGCTGATATCGAGCCGACCCAATACGCATCGCTGGTCGACCTCCTGGAGGAGAGCTTCACCAAGTTCGCCGACCGCAAGGCGTTCATCTGCATGGACAAGTCGATCAGCTATCGCGACCTCGACCAGATGTCGGTTGCA
This sequence comes from Bradyrhizobium sacchari, assembly GCF_002068095.1. Taxonomy (GTDB): domain Bacteria; phylum Pseudomonadota; class Alphaproteobacteria; order Rhizobiales; family Xanthobacteraceae; genus Bradyrhizobium; species Bradyrhizobium sacchari. The sequence continues at coordinate 877,584 of NZ_LWIG01000007.1, forward strand.
CTCGCCGCGTACCTGCAGGGCCGCGGCCTCCAGCGCGGCGCCCGCGTTGCGATCATGATGCCGAACGTGCTGCAATATCCGGTCGCGACCGCCGCCGTGCTGCGCGCCGGCTTCGCCGTCGTCAACGTCAACCCGCTCTATACCCCGCGCGAGCTCGAGCACCAGCTCAAGGATTCCGGCGCCGAAGCGATCGTCGTGCTGGAGAATTTTGCCCACACGGTCGAGCAGGTGATCGCCAGGACACCGGTGAAGCACGTCATCGTCGCCAGCATGGGCGATTTGCTCGGCTTCAAGGGCGTGATCGTGAATCTCGTCGTCCGCCGCGTCAAGAAGATGGTGCCGGCCTGGTCGCTGCCGGGCGCGGTGTCCTTCAACGACGCGCTCTCAGCCGGCCGCTCTCTCGCCTTCAACAAGCCGAAGCTTTCGCCGGGCGACGTTGCGTTCCTGCAATATACCGGCGGCACCACCGGCGTTTCCAAGGGCGCGACCCTGCTCCACCGCAACATCGTCGCCAACGTCCTGCAGAACGACGCCTGGCTCCAGCCTGCGCTGGCGCAGCCGCCACATGTCGAGCAGCTGATGGTCGTCTGCGCGCTGCCGCTCTACCACATCTTCGCGCTCACGGCCTGCTACCTGCTCGCGGTGCGCGCCGGCGGCTGCAATCTCCTGATCCCCAATCCGCGCGACATCGCGGGCTTCGTCAAGGAGCTTGCAAAATACCAGGTCAACAGCTTTCCGGCCGTCAACACGCTTTACAACGGCCTGATGCACCATCCGGACTTCAAGAAGCTCGACTTCTCCAAGCTGAAGATCTCCAACGGCGGCGGCATGGCGGTGCAGCGCCCGGTGGCCGAGCAGTGGAAGGCGGTGACCGGCTGCTTCATCGCTGAAGGTTATGGCCTGTCGGAGACCTCGCCGACGCTGACCTGCAACCCCGCGACCACGACCGAGTTCTCGGGCTCGATCGGCATACCCGTGCCCTCGACCTACATCTCGATCCGCGACGATGACGGCAACGAGGTGCCCCTGGGCCAGCCGGGCGAGATCTGCGCCAAGGGCCCGCAGGTGATGGCGGGTTACTGGAACAGGCCGGAGGAGACCGCCAAGGTGACGACGCCGGACGGCTATTTCCGCACCGGCGACATCGGCGTGATGGACGAGAAGGGCTACACCAAGATCGTCGACCGCAAGAAGGACATGATCCTGGTCTCCGGGTTCAACGTCTATCCCAACGAGATCGAGGAAGTGATCGCGAGCCATCCCGGCGTGCTCGAATGCGCTGTGATCGGCATCCCCGATTCCAGGTCCGGCGAGGCGGTGAAGGCGTTCGTGGTGAAGAAGGACCCGAACCTCACGGCGGAAGGCGTGATCAAGTTCTGCCAGGAGCAACTCACCGGCTACAAGGTGCCCAAGCACATCGAATTCCGCAACGACCTGCCGAAGACCAATGTCGGCAAGATCCTGCGCCGGCAGCTTCGCGACGAGAAGAAGGCGGAGGCGGCGTAAAGCGCGCCTCCCGTTCATGACTGACGCCCCCGACATCGCACCATCAGGCGTTCTCGCCTTCTGGCGAGAAGCCGGCCGCGAGCGCTGGTACGAGCGCAGTGACGCCTTCGATGAGGAGGTCAGGCGCCGCTTTCTTTCGCTATGGCAGAAGGCAGCCGGCGGCGAACTCTCATCGTGGGAGGCAAGCGACGATGGCGCGCTCGCGCTGATCATCGTGCTCGACCAGTTTCCCCGCAACATGTTTCGGGGCACGCCGGAAGCCTTTGCCAGCGACGCGTTGGCGCGCGACGTCGCCCGCCGCGCCATCGAGCGGGGCGTGGACCGCAGGATCGATCCCATCCTGCTCGAATTCCTCTACATGCCCTTCATGCATTCCGAGCACCTGCCGGATCAGTTGCACTGCATCGCGCTGTTTGCGAACACCGACAATACCGAAAACCAGAAATACGCCCGGGTCCACGCCGACATCATCCAGCGGTTCGGCCGCTTCCCCCACCGCAACCGCGCCCTTGGTCGTCCAACCACTGAGGAAGAGCAGGCCTTCCTCGACGAAGGCGGCTTTTCCGGATGATGACATCACGGTGAAGGGCGGCGGGCTGCGCCGCTTTCCCCGCCGGCAATATTGTGCAGGCCCGCCGCCCGGTCTAAAAAGCGGGACCGATTTTCAGGGAGACTGACGATGGCGATCCAGACTGGCGACAAGCTGCCCGAGGCGAAATTCCGCGTGATGACGGCGGAGGGCCCGCAGGTGAAGACCACCGACGATATCTTCAAGGGCAAGAAGGTGGCGCTGTTCGCCGTGCCCGGCGCCTATACCGGCACCTGCCACAAGATGCATCTGCCGAGCATCTTCCTCAACGCCTACGCCATCAAGGACAAGGGCGTCGACACCATCGCCATCATCTCGGTCAACGACGCCTTCGTCATGAATGCCTGGAAGCGCGACACCGACCAGCGCGACGAGGCCGTCTTCCTCGCCGACGGCAATGCCGACTTCACCAAGGCGATCGGCATGGAGCTGGATGCCTCCGCCAACGGCCTTGGCATCCGCTCCAAGCGCTATTCGATGCTGGTCGAGGACGGCGTGGTCAAGAAGCTGAACCTCGAAGCGATGCCCGGCAAGGTCGAGGTCTCCGGCGGCGATACGCTGCTCGGGCAGCTGTAAGACGGCCACCGCTCGCGGCCGCACTATCGGTGTCGTCCCGGCGAAGGCCGGGACCCATACCCCAGGGTGAAGTTGCGGCACGAGCTGGTCACCACGAGTCTTCGCCAAACTTGACCCTGTGGTTATGGATCCCGGCCTTCGCCGGGATGACAGCGGAGATTGGGGCGCGGCTGCACAAGAGAAATGCGCGCGCCTACTCCGCCACCCGCTGCTGCAGCCTGGCCTTCACGATCCCATCCCGCGCGAGCTGATCCGCGCGCTCGTTCTCGGGGTGGCCGGCGTGGCCCTTGACCCAGTGCCAGCGGACCTCGTGCTGCTTCAAGGCGGCGTCGAGGCGCTGCCATAGCTCGACGTTCTTCACCGGCTTCTTGTCGGCGGTGCGCCAGCCGTTGCGCTTCCAGCCGAAGATCCAGCCCGTGATGCCCTGCCGCACATACTGGCTGTCGGTGTAGAGATCGACGGTGCACGGCTTCTTCAACGCCTCGAGCGCGGAGATCGCCGCCATCAGCTCCATCTGGTTGTTAGTGGTATGCGGCTGGCCGCCGTTCAGCTCTTTTTCCTTGTCGCCGAACTTCAGGATGGCGCCCCAGCCGCCGGGACCGGGATTCCCCGAGCAGGCGCCGTCGGTATAGATCGTGACGACGGGCTTTTCGCTCACGCGACCAACCCTGATGGCATCAGCCCGTAATCGCGGACGCTCGATACACTCTGGTGGAAGCGCAGCTTGCGGACATATTCCAAGGGATCCTTCGGCTTCACCAGCGCGCCGGGCGGGACGTTGAGCCAGTCCACCAGCCGCGTCAGCAGGAAACGGATCGCGGCGCCGCGCGCCAGCAGCGGCAGCGCGGCCTCTTCCGCTTCCGACAGCTTGCGCACACGGCCATAGGCGTTGAGGAAGGCGCGCGCCTTGGTGACGTTGAAGGAGTGATCCGGCTCGAAGCACCATGCGTTGAGGCAGATCGCGACGTCATAGGCCAGCATGTCGTTGCAGGCGAAGGTGAAGTCGATGATTCCCGACAGCTTGTCACCGAGGAAGAAGACGTTGTCGTTGAAGAGGTCGGCGTGGATCACGCCCTCGGGCAGGTTGGTCGGCCAGACCCCGCTCGCGAGATGATCGAGCTCGGCGGCGAGAAACGCACGCAGACCGGGCTGCACCTCGTCGGCCCGGCTTGAGGCCGCGTCGAACAACGGCCGCCAGCCCGAGACCGACAACGCATTGGCGCGCCGAATCGCGAAATTGGCGCCGGCCAGATGCATCCGGGCCAGTCCCTCGCCGACGCCGGCACAATGGGTCGCGTTCGGCTTGCGCGGCCAGACGCCTTCGAGAAAGGTGATGATCGCGGCCGGGCGCCCCGACAGCTCACGCAGCGCCTCACCGTCTTTTCCCTTCACCGGCAGCGGGCAATTGACGCCGTGCTCGGCGAGATGCGTCATCAGCGCGAGGAAGAACGGCAGATCGTTCTTCGCCACGCGCTTCTCGTAGAGCGTGAGGATGAACGAGCCCTGGCTGGTGTGCAGCAGGAAATTGGAATTCTCGACGCCCTCGGCGATGCCCTTGTAGGAGAGCAGCTCGCCGAGATCGTATTGCTTCAGGAAATCCGCAAGCTCGTCGGCGGCGACGTCGGTGTAGACCGCCATAAAGGTCTACTCGGCGGCGGCTTCGGGGCGCACCTGACGCGGCAGCGGGAAGAACTCGTTCTCCTCCGCGGCCGAGACCGTCTCCACGTGCAACGTGTAGCGCTCGGCAAAGGCGTCCATGATCTCCTCGACGATGACTTCCGGCGCGGAGGCGCCCGCGGTGATGCCGAGGCTCGTGATGTTGCCGAACCTGCCCCAGTCGATATCGGTGGCGCGCTGCGCCAGCACGGCGATCTTACAGCCCTCGCGCTCGGCGACCTCGCGCAGGCGCTGCGAGTTCGACGAATTGGGAGCACCGACAACGATGAGCGCGTCCACCACCGGCGCCACCTTCTTCACCGCGAGCTGGCGGTTGGTCGTGGCGTAGCAGATATCTTCCTTGTGCGGACCGTTGATGTTCGGGAAGCGCTCCTTCAGCAGCGCGACGATCTCCGCGGTGTCGTCGATCGACAGCGTGGTCTGGGTCACGAAGGCGAGGTTATCAGGGTCCTTCGGATTGATGGTCTTGGCGTCCTCGGCGGTCTCGATCAGGGTCACGGCGCCGGACGGAAGCTGGCCGAGCGTGCCGACCACCTCGGGGTGATGGGAATGGCCGATCAGGAAGATCTCGCGGCCGCGTTTGAAGTGAATCGCGGCCTCGCGGTGCACCTTGGTCACCAGCGGGCAGGTCGCATCCAGCGAGAACAGGTTGCGGGACTGGGCGTCGGCCGGAACCGATTTCGGCACGCCATGGGCCGAGAACACCACCGGCGCGGTGGTATTTTCCGGGATTTCAGCCAGTTCCTCGACGAAGATGGCGCCCTTTTTCTTCAACCCGTCGACGACATATTTGTTGTGCACAATCTCATGGCGAACATAGACGGGGGCGCCGTACTTATCGAGCGCCCGTTCCACGGTGTCGATCGCCCGGACCACCCCGGCACAGAAGCCGCGGGGAGAACAAAGCACGATCTTGAGGTCTGGTTTGGCTGACATTGGGCGATCTCGGGACCGAATCACCTCGCCAAACGGGCGGGAAAGCGGTCGGATGGATGAATAGGGCTTAGGTACGGGCTTACGGGACTAGAGAGGGAATTGGGCCCCCTTTCGGGCGCTGTCAAGGCACTATCTATAGCAGAACCATTGCGTGGCTAGCCCCTCCGGGCTTATATAGCGCGAATTCCCTGTCATCGCTGATGACCACCGGTTTCGCCTCCAGAGGGGTGGGCGAAGCACAAAGGAGATTTGCCATGAGCAACGCACCTCTGATGCCCAAGGCGACCGCCGTCTGGCTGCTCGACAACACCGCGCTGACCTTCGACCAGGTCGCCGACTTCACCAAGATGCATCCCCTCGAGGTGCGCGCGATCGCCGACGGCGACGCCGCCCAGGGCATCAAGGGCATGGACCCCCTCTCCAACGGCCAGCTCACCCGCGAGGAGATCGAGAAGGGCGAGAAGAACCCGGACTACCGGCTTCGCCTGCAGGAGAGCAAGGTGGTGCTGCCGCCGCAGCCCAAGCGCAAGGGCCCGCGCTACACTCCGGTCTCGCGCCGCCATGAGCGCCCGAGCGCCATCCTCTGGCTGCTGCGCAACCATGCCGAGCTGAAGGACGCCCAGATCATGCGCCTCGTCGGCACCACCAAGAGCACGATTGCCAGCGTGCGCGACCGCACCCACTGGAATACGTCGTCGCTGACCCCGATCGACCCGGTCACCCTCGGCCTCTGCTCGCAGATCGAACTGGACTTTGAGGTCCAGCGCGCGGCCAAGGAAAAGCCGATCGACGCGGCCTATGGCGGCGCCACCCTGCTGCCGGCGTCCGAAACAACGCGCAAGGACGAGTACGAGCCCGCGGAGAAGTCCAGCGACGACCTCAACGTCGACGCCGTGTTCGCCAAGCTGAAGACGCTCGGTGGCAAGAAGCAGGACGAAGACGAGCAGTAGGCTCCGCTCTTCGATCGCGAGCAACACAAGCAAAACGCGGCAGGAAAACCTGCCGCGTTTTTGTTTTTTGCGCGTCTCCCTCCGGCGGGACGACGCGGTGAGGTTTCATGCCTACCCAACACCCATCTCAAAACTTGTAGGTCACGCCGGCGCCGACCAGCCACGGATCGATATGCGCATTGCCGGTGACGGGCAGGCCGCTGACGGTCGCCGAGTAATCCGGCCGCAGCCAGAGCTTCTTGACGTCGACGTTGAGACCCCAGTGCCGGTCGAGCATGTAGTCGAAGCCGAACTGCACGGCACCGCCGAAGGCATTGCTGACGTGCAGGTTCGTGGTGGTGGCGACGATCGCGGGCGGACCGACGATGGCAGCCGGCACGTTGGCGGCGGAGTTGTTGAAGAACACGGTGTAGTTCACGCCGGCACCGACATACGGCTTGAACGCGCCGAAATTGTCGAAGTGGTATTGCAGCGTCAGCGTCGGCGGCAGCAGCGTGGTCTTGCCGATCGGCAGATTCGCGAGCGACCCGGTGCCGCTGATCGAGTGCCTGGTCACGCCGAGGATCAATTCGGCCGCGATGTTCTTCGTGAAGAAATAGCTGATGTCGAGCTCGGGCACGACCTGGTCGCTGATCGAGAGGCCGGAATTCGGCGACGACAGCGAGGGAACGCCCGCGACATTGACGGTGGAGCCGCCGGCATCCGGCAATACGCCGAGCACGCGTAGACGCACCATCCAGGGGTTGAACGCCTCCACCGGCGGCGGCGCCTTCTTGTAGACCGGCAGATCAGCGGCCTGCACTGGTGCAACGGTCCCGGCAAGCATCGCGCCAAGAGCCGTCCCAAGCGCCGCGAGCCGCGCCAAGTTTCTTATCGTTCCGTCCATTTCAATCCCCTTCAGCCATAGGCGCGCTTCGTTGCGCGACATGTGCGTCAGAGCAGAAAGGGGAGGGGGAAGGATTTGACGCCGATCAAATCAGGATTAACGCGACACGATTTGGCCGTGGCGTTGCAGATCTGTCACGAGGAAATGCGAATGCGAGGCAGTGGCGCAGCAGGATAATTCCTGCCCCGTGCTCACGGCCGCTCGGGATGGTTCAGCATGTATTCGCCGAGATCGCGCTGGCGCCGGTCGGCACGGGCGGTGGCGGCGTTACGCTGGACGTCACGGTCCTTGCGGCAGGCCACATATTCCGGCGAGCCCTGCGCATAGCCGCGGCCCTGGCACACGGCATCGTCGTCGTCGCCGCCCATGGCCACGGGCGTCTGGTAGCGCGCCGAGCAGGCGGAGAGAGCGATGGCGAGCAGGGAGACGGCCCCATACTGCGCGAGTTTGGCTGACATTTGGTCGTCCTGTCTCATTCGTCATTGCCGGGCTTGACCCGGCAATCCATCGAAATCAAGGCAATTGCTTGCTCATTGATGGATGCCCGGGTCAAGCCCGGGCATGACAGAAGGGCAACCTCACACCCTTCCCTTCAGCGCCTCGCCGATCTCGTCCAGCACCTTGGGATCCTCGATCGTCGCCGGCATGGTCCAGGATTCGCCGTCGGCGATCTTCTTGATGGTGCCGCGCAAAATCTTTCCGGAACGCGTCTTGGGCAGCCGGCCGACGGTGATGGCGAGCTTGAACGCGGCGACGGGTCCGAGCTTGTCGCGCACCAGCGCGATGATCTCCTTCTCGATCTCGGCGGGCGGGCGCTGGACGCCGGCCTTGAGCACCAGGAAGCCGCAGGGCACCTCGCCCTTGATCGCGTCCTTGACGCCGAGCACGGCGCATTCGGCGACATCGGGATGCGAGGCCAGGATCTCCTCCATGCCGCCAGTGGACAGTCGATGGCCGGCGACGTTGATGATGTCGTCGGTGCGGCCCATCACGAAGACATAGCCGTCCTCGTCCTTGTAGCCGGCGTCGGAGGTTTTGTAATAGCCGGGGAATTCGCTCAAATAAGCTTCCTTGAAGCGCGAATCCTGATTCCACAGCGTCGGCAGGCAGCCCGGCGGCATCGGCAGTTTTATCACTATCGAGCCCATGGTGTTCGCAGGCACCGGCTTCGCCGCCTCATCCACCACGTCGACCTGATAGCCCGGCATCGGGACCGTCGGCGAGCCGTGCTTCACCGGCAGCATGCCGAGGCCGACCGGATTGCCGGCGATGCACCAGCCGGTCTCGGTCTGCCACCAATGGTCGATGACAGGCACCTTGAGCTGCTCCTCGGCCCATTCCACCGTCGGCGGATCGGCGCGCTCGCCGGCGAGGAACAGCGTACGGAATGTCGACAGGTCATATTGCCGGATGAACTTTCCTTCCGGGTCCTCTTTCCGGATCGCGCGGAACGCGGTCGGCGCGGTGAACAGAGCGACCGCCCTGTGCTCGCTGATGACGCGCCAGAACGCGCCGGCGTCGGGCGTGCCGACCGGCTTGCCCTCGTACATGATCGAGGTCGCGCCATGCAGCAGCGGGCCGTAGATGATGTAGCTGTGGCCGACCACCCAGCCGATGTCGGAGCCGCACCACCAGACCTCGCCCGGCTTGACGCCGTAGAGGTTGAACATCGACCATTTCACCGCAACCAGATGGCCGCCATTGTCGCGCACGACGCCCTTGGGAATGCCAGTGGTGCCGGAGGTGTAGAGGATGTAGAGCGGATCGGTGGCGGCGACGGGAACGCAAGCCGCCTTGTTGCCGTCATTCATCGCCTTGCGGCGCAGGCTCGCCCAATCATAGTCGCGCCCCGGCGTCAGATCGCAGGTGAGCTGCGGACGTTGCAGCACAACACACGCTTTCGGCTTGCTGCCGGCAAGCTTGATCGCCTCGTCGAGCAGCGGCTTGTACTGCACGATCCGGCCGGGCTCGATGCCGCAGCTCGCCGACAAGATCAGCTTGGGCTGCGCATCGTCGATGCGGGTCGCGAGCTCCTTGGCGGCAAAGCCGCCGAACACCACCGAATGCACCGCCCCGATACGCGCGCAGGCGAGCATCGCGACCACCGCCTGCGGCACCATCGGCATGTAGAGGATGACGCGGTCGCCCTTGGCGACGCCGAAATCCTGCATGATGGCGCCAAGCGCCTGCACCTCGCTCAGGAGCTCGGCATAGGTGACCTTGGTGATCGAGCCCGTCAGCGGCGAATCATGGATCAGCGCGACCTGGTTCGCGCGGCCGCGTTCGACATGGCGGTCGAGCGCGTTGTAGCAGGTGTTGACGACGCCGTCGGTGAACCAGCGGCCATAGGGTCCCTGCGAGGGATCGAAGATTGTCTTCGGCGGCTGGATCCAGTCGATCTCCCTGGCCGCCTCGCCCCAGAAGCCCTCGGGATCGGCCAGCGAGCGCGCATGGACCTCGTGATAGAGACTCTTCCCGTCGGCTTTCCCTTGGACGTTCATTCCCGCGCTCCCGTTCCCTTTATGGCCTGGCCCTGACCCTTGTGGCAGGACAGGC
>NZ_LWIG01000007.1:887276-912765 GCF_002068095.1 Bradyrhizobium sacchari
CCCGCCATGACCCGGATCAAATGCCGGCCTCGTTTGAGGGCTATTTTCCCGGGAACGGGCCGCGGTTCAAGCCGAAAAGGACGTATCTTCCTCTCCCGGCTCTTAGGGAGTGGTGTCGCAGATGCCTTCTTAGGGGCGGCCTGAGCAAGTGCCTCGTCCTCGAGACGACCGCATCCAGCGGTCTCCCCAGCGATGAGGCTAAGCAGCATTAGTGCCCACTGAAATTGCTGCCGCGCACTCGCCCTCATCCTGAGCGCCCGCCATCGGCGGGCGTCCCGAAGGATGGGCTGCGGGCGAGCTATCCGGCGCAATTCTTCATAGGCGATGCGATGGTCGGAAGGAGGCGAAGGAACCCCGCCTAGCTCTCCATCGCGTTCAGCTTCTGCAACCGCTCCTGCATGACCTTTTTCAGATCGTAGCTGGGGCGACGGAAGCTTGCATCGCGCGTGTTGAGGAAATCGCGCTGGGTTTTGCGCAGGCTATCCGCCAAGCGCTTGTTCGCGGATTTCAGCACGCGCTCGTAGGCCTCGGCGATCTGGCGGTCGAGCACGCCGAGCTGCGGATCAGCGCAGATAACCTTCTCGACCTCACGCTTGGCGGAGGCGCAGTCGAACGACGGGTCGCTGGCGGCGGCGTTCAGCACACGGGACGGCTCGCCGCCGAATTTTGCGATCTCGGCGATCATCGCGCGGCGGCCGTTGAGCGCGTTCTCATTGGCGGGATCGAGCCGCAACGTCGCCTCGTAGTCGGCCAGCGCCTTCTTGCGCTCGCCCATCTTCTTGTAGAGCACGGCGCGGTTGTTGTAGGTCTTGGCAAAATTCGGATCGAGTTTCAGCGCCTCGTTGTAGTCCGACAGTGCCGCACCGAGTTCGCCCTTGAACTGATAGGAGTCGCCGCGATTGGTCAGGAAGTTCACCCGCTGCTCGAGACGGATGGCTTGATCGTAGTCGGCGATGGCTTTGTCGTACTCCTTCATCGCGGCATAGGTGAGACCGCGGTTGTCGAAATACTCCGGCACCTTTGGATCGAGCCGGATCGCTTCGCTGTCGTCCGCGATCGCCTTGTCGAGCTCGCCGAGCTTTTTGTAGGCCGCGCCCCGGTTGGTATAGCTGCGCGCGCGGTTCGGATCGAGCCGCAGCGCCTCGCTGAGGTCAGCGACGGCCTTGTCGTAGTCGCCGCGCAGATAGAAGGTCGCGCCGCGGTCGGACCAGGCCTGGGCGAACTCCGCCTTCAGCCTGATGGCCTGGTCATAGTCTGCAATGGCGCGATCGAAGCGATGCTGGTTGGTGTAGACGACGCCGCGCAGCTCGTAGGCTTCCGCATCCTGCGGATCGAGCTCGATCGCCTTGGTCAGATCGGCCGCGGCCCGATTGAGGTCGCCGCCGGCCTCACGCAAGAGATTGCCGCGCACGCGCCAGGCCTTTGCGTTCTTGCCGTCGAGCGCGATGGCGCGGTCGATATCCCTCAGCGCCTGCGAGAGGCCACCCGAGATGTGCGCATTGGCGTCGGCGCGAACCAGCAGCGCTGCGGCGCGGTCGGAGGATGGATTTGATGCTTGGTCAACGATGGCGCTGCAGGCAGCGATCAGTTCGGCGGGAGCAGCCTTGCTGTCAGCGACACAATCGGCCGCAGCCGAGGCCGGGACAACGAGCGCAAGGCTCATCGCCGTGCCGAGGAGGAGCGCGCACAGCGACGTTTTTGTGAACGAGGACTTTTGCGCGGAAAGATGCGTGCCGCACATGACTTTGGGCTCCGTGACATCGGGTTCTCAACGTTGTCGCGGCGGCCTTGGGCCGGGTTCAAACCGGGCCTGTCAGCGGCGCACCAGCGTCCACACTCGCTCGCCCCGCACGCGGGAAGCGGCGAAGACACTAATACCCGTCCACCCCGTTGATCCGCTGCAGCCGCTCCTGCATCGCCTTCTTCAGATCGTACCCCGGCCGCCCGTAACCGGCATTCCGGCGGGCGATGAACTCGTCCTGCTCGCGCTGGATCTTGCGCGCCTCCGCCGGGCTCTGGGCTTCGCGGATGACGCGTAAATGCGATCCGTAGATCTCGCGATCGAGATCGGCGAGTTCGCGATTGCCGCAGATCGCCTTCTCCACGGCGCGCGCCGCGCGGGCACAATTGAAGCTGGGCTTGCCGGCCACCGCCATCTGGGCCCCGATTCGCTCGAGCTCCCGCGCCATCGCCTTGTGATTGGCCTTGGCCTTCTCATGGTTCGGATCGATCTTGAGCGCGGCGCCGAAGTCCTGCACCGCCTTGGGCTTGTCGCCCTTCTTCAGCCAGAGTTCGCCGCGCGCGTTGAAGATGTCGGCGAGCGTGGGGTCGAGCAAGAGGGCACGGCTGTCGTCGGCAATCGCGCGATCGATCTCGTCGTGCCGCGCATATAGAGCACCGCGTGCGATCAGCGCCTTGACCAGGTCCGCCTTCGGCGTCTTCTCGTTGTCGATCACGGCCGCGCAGGCGGAATTCGCCTTCTCGACATCGTCGGTCGCAGTGGCCGCAAGGCACGGCGCGATATCGACCTGCGTGACGGCCGCCGGCTCGCCGCCGGTCGCAGCATGGGCCGCGCCGATCGCAAGCGCTGAGAGCGCCGCGGCGGCTGACCATTGGATGAGTTTTTGAAAACGCATGCTTGTTGCAATCGGAAGGTCTTGCTTCACTCTTGCCTTGTGGCCGCATTGTCCATCATACGGCCGGATTGGTGCCAGCTTGTGGCGCCGCTCAAATCGGTCTCGGGAACTATCGTGTCGACATTCGAATGGATCATCGCGCTGCTGCTCGGCGCCGTTGCATTATCTGCGCTGGCGCGGCGGATCAAGGTCCCCTACCCGACCTTTCTCGCCATCGGCGGCGCCCTGATCGCCCTGGTGCCATCGAGCCCGACCTGGACGCTGGAGCCGGACCTGGCATTGGCGCTTTTTGTCGCACCGGTTCTGCTCGATGCCGCTTTCGACACCTCGCTGCGGGATTTGCGCAACAACTGGGTCCCGGTCTCTACCCTGGTCGTCGCCGCAGTCGGCCTGACCACGGCGGCTGTCGCTTATGTCGCGCGCCGGTTGATGCCCGGCATGCCCTGGGCCGCTGCGGTTGCACTCGGCGCCATCGTGGCGCCGCCGGATGCGGCGGCCGCGGTCGCGATCCTGAGCCAGGTCAAGCTGCCCCACCGCATGGTGAAGGTGCTGGAGGGCGAAAGCCTGCTCAATGATGCGAGTGCGCTCCTGATCTACCGCATCGCGGTCGGCGCGGTCGCAACCGAGCATCTGACATGGAGCCAGGTCGCGCCGACCATGGCGCTGGCGCTGGTCGGCAGCGTCATCGCCGGCCTGCTCGCGGCCCGCCTCGTCTCGCCCTTCATGGAGCGCGTCACCGAAGCCCCGAGCGCGATCATCGTTCAGTTCGCAACCACCTTCATGGTCTGGATCGGTGCCGAGCACCTCGGCCTGTCCGGCATCCTCACCATCGTGATCTACGCCATTGCCCTCGCGCGCACCGCGCCGGCGCGCATCCCGGCCCGGCTGCGGGTGCCGTCCTATGCGGTGTGGGAGACGATGGTGTTCGTGCTCAACGTGCTCGCCTTCATGCTGATCGGCATGCAGATGCGGCCGATCTGGACACGGCTCGATACCGATGTGCGATGGGAATATTGCGTGGCGGCCGCCTGGATCCTGCTCACGGTGGTCCTAGTCCGGGTGTTCTGGGTGACGTTCTACCGGACGACGCTGCGCATGCTGATCGCGCACGGCATCTATCATCCCAAGGATCCGATGCAGGTGGCCTCGCCGAAAGGCGGCCTCATCATCTCCTGGTGCGGCATGCGCGGCCTCGTCACGCTCGCCACCGCCTTTGCGCTGCCGGAGAATTTTCCCTATCGCGACTTCATCGTCTTCATCGCCTTTGCCGTGGTGCTGGGATCGCTCATCATCCAGGGCCTGACGCTGCGGCCGCTGATTCTCGCCTTCGACCTCAAGGACGACGATCCCGTCGGTATCGAGGTCGCGCGCGGTCGCGCCGTCGCCTATCGCGCGGCCCTCAATGCGATCGAAAGTGATCCATCGGAGGAGGCGGAAATCCTGCGGCTCGAATATCGCGCCATCCTGATGCAGACCGAGACCGACCCGAACGGCGGCATCGCCAACGGCGAATTGCCCGCCGATCCCCTGCGCCGGCGCGCCATCGAGGCGGCGCGCAAATCGATCTTCGACCTGCGCGCCACCGAGGTGATCGGCGACGACGCGTTTCACCGGCTCGAGGAAGAGCTCGATCGCGCAGAATTGAGCGCAGGGGGCTAGAGAGCTCGTCGTCACGGACAAGCGCGCCCAAAGCGCGCGCTGATCCGGGACCCATAACCACAGGATGTGGTTTGACGATCACTCGGGGTTGTCGCCTCACGCTACAGCACAATCCTGTGGTTACGGTCCCGGACCAGCGCTGATGCTTGTCCGGGACGACACCGGATGGGGCACGGGCGACGTTTGAACCAAACGCCGCCCCTCCAGACTCACTCCTGATGACAACCCTGATCGACGATCGTCGTGTACGCGCGCGTGATGCGTCGCCTGCACGATATTTCTATTTCCAGATGGCCCTGGCCTGTGCGGCGACGGCCTTTCTCGGTTTCGCGCCGACCTATTGGGCGCCGCTCGTCCACCGGACATTCTCCGCAAGCCCCGTGATTCATTTTCACGGATTGTTGTTCTTCACCTGGTCTGTCTATTTCGTGCTCCAGACCTGGCTCGCCGCCTCCGGCCGCGTGGTCAACCATCGGTCGCTCGGCATTGTCGGCGTCTCGCTTGCGACCGCAATGACGATCTTCGGCTTTCTTGCCTCAGTGACGTCGATGAAGCACGCGGCCGCAATCGGACAGACCGACGCGGGCATCTCGTTCTCGATCGTGCCGATGAGCGGGATTGCGTTCTTCGCAATCGTGTTCGTGCTCGCCATCATGAACACGCGCAGGCCCGAGATTCACAAACGCCTGATGCTGCTCGCCGCGGTCTCGATCCTCGACGCCGCGATCGCGCGCTGGTTCCTCACCTTCCTCGCGCCTCCGGGACCGCCCGGCCCACCGCCGGTGCCCGTGACGATCGCCCCTGCCGTCGTCGCCGCACTTCTGCTCGTCGTCGCAATGGTGCGCGACTGGCGCACGGACGGCCGCGTGCATCCGGTCTACATCGCCGGCACGCTGGCGCTGCTGGCGGTGAAGGTGTTGAACTGGCCGGTCAGCGAGACGGCCGCGTGGCATTCGTTTGCCGGCGGGATTCTCGCTCTGGCGCAGTAGGTCGCCAAGCACTCCGCTGTCGTCCCGGACAAGCGAAGCGCAAATCCGGGACCCATAACCACAGGATGTGGTTTGGCGAAGATTTGAGTTGCCAGCTCGCGCGGCATCTACTCCCTGTGGTTAGGGGTCCCGGGTTCGCGGTTTGCGCGCCCGGGACGACGGCGAAGTGTGAGGGAAAGCTACGCCCCCGCCTTGCAGGTGATCCCGCCGTCCACCACCAGTTCAATCCCCGTCACGTATTTCGACTCGTCCGAGGCCAGGAACAGCGCGGCATTGGCAACATCCCATGCCTCGCCCATGTGCCCCATCGGCACCTGAGCGTCGCGGGCGCGCCACATCGCTTCGACGTCGCCCTTGGCATAGCTGGCGGCGAGACCGGCGGAATGCTCGACCATCGGGGTCTTCATCAGGCCGGGCAGGATCGCATTCACCCGCACATGGTTCTTCGCGAACTCGATCGCGGTGGACCGCGTGAGCTGGTTCATCGCCGCCTTGCTGGCGTTGTAGCTGACATAGGAAATCCCGACATGGCGGATCGAGGCGATCGAGGAGATGTTGATGATCGAGCCCCCGCCCTGCTTCACCATCACAGGGATGACGTGCTTCATGGCGAAATAGGCGCTCTTGAGGTTGACGCTGAAGACGCGGTCCCAGCTCTCCTCGGTGACCTCGACCACGCTGCCCATCTCGGCGATGCCGACATTGTTGTCGAGCACGTCGATGCGGCCATATGCCTTCAGGCATGCCGCAACCATCGCCTCGATCTCGGCGGCACGCGAGACGTCAGCCGTGAACGCCGTCGCCTTGCCGCCTTCGCCGGCGATGATCTTGGCGGTCTCTTCAGCCGCAGCGCCGTTGCGGTCGACGCAAAACACCTGCGCGCCTTCGCGCGCGAAGGTCACCGCGGTCGCCTTGCCGTTGCCCCAGCCCGGTCCGATCGAGCCGGCCCCCACCACCATCGCAACCTTGCCCTTGAGCCGATCCATCGTGCGTCTCCCGTGTTGTTGTTCCTTGTAGTCCGCATGAGCGCAGCGACATCCCCGGGGCCACCGTTCCCGGATATCGCTGCGCCGATCCGGGCTACGGATCCTTGCAAATCTTCATCGTGGTGACGTTAGCACCGATCGCATGCCCGACAATCTCCGACAATGTCCGGCATTTTCCCTCATGACATAATCGCCACTCCCCCGCGGCGCCGGAATTGCCGAGCACCACCTCCGGCATCGGCGCGCGGTTCGGCCGCCATTGAAACCAGCCATCGACCAGCCGCGCCTCGGGCGGCGGCTCCATGCCGGGACCGGTGCCCTTGACGCTGGCCTGCGCCAGTTCGAGGCCGGCGGGNCGGGCGTCACGCGCCAGTCTTCCTGCCACTCGACCTTCGCGATCGAATGCGTCCATGCAAGCGTGAACGCGGACAGCGCCAGCGCCTTCACCCCGGCCGCTGTTACGAAGCAGAGGCTCACACCGACTCGACAACTGCTGGCGGCCGCTGCCGCCATTGCCACAGCACGAGTGCGGCAGAGAGCACGAAGCCGGCAGTGTCGCTGAACGCGAAGTCGCCGAGCAGGCAGAACGCGGCGCCGAGCGCGACCAAGCGTTCGACGATCGTCAGCTTCGTGAACAGGAAGCCGATCGCGACCAAGCCGAACAGCCCGATCGCCACCAGCGCCTTGAGCGTTGCGAGCGCCACCGCACCATGGAAGCCGAGCTTGGCCGCCATGGGATCGCCGGCCTGCAGCATCAGGGCCGGCGAATAGACGAAGATGAACGGGATGACGTAGCCGGCGAGCGCGATGCGCATCGCCTCCCAGCCGATCTTGTCCGGGTTCTCCTTCGCGATCGGCGCCGCCGCGAGCGCGGCCAGTGCCACCGGCGGCGAGAGGTCGGCCATGATGCCGTAGTAGAACGCGAACATGTGGCTCGCGATCAGCGGCACGCCGAGCTTCGCCAGCGCCGGGGCGGCGAGCGCGGCGGTGATGATGTACGTCGGAATGGTCGGAATACCGGTGCCGAGCAGGATCGACAGCAGCATGGTCATGACCAGCGCCAGGAACAGGCTCTTCTCGCCGAGGCCGATCACCCAGCTTCCGAAGATGGTGCCGACTCCGGTCTGCGACATCATGCCGATGATGACGCCGACGATGGCGCAGGCCATGCCGACGGTGATGGCGGATTTCGCGCTCTCGGCCAGCGCGTCGCGGCACTCGCGCAAGGCCTTGAAGCCGCCACGGACGAAGGCGGTGATCACAATCAGGCCGACGACGACGCTCGCGACCGGTACGATCTGGAGGCCGTCACGCGACAGCGCGGCAACGACCAGAGCAAGGCCGATCCAGAAAATATAGCGGATCACCATCGAGGACGCGCCCGTCGTGATAGCAGTGCCGAGAATCAGGGTCACCGTCAGCGCGAGGCCCATGCTGCCGGCATAGAGCGGCGTAAAGCCTTCGAACAGCATGTAGACCAGGGCTGCGAGCGGCAGCACGAGGTACCAGCGCGTCACCAGCGCCTTCCAGGCGCTCGGGATTTCCGAGCGCTTCATGCCGACGAGGCCGTGCTTGCCGGCCTCCAAATGCACCATCCAGAACGCGGACGCGAAGTAGAGGATCGCAGGGATCGCGGCGGCCTTGACGATCTCCGAATATTGGACGCCGAGCGTCTCGGCCATGATGAAGGCGACCGCGCCCATTACCGGCGGCATGATCTGACCGCCCATCGAGGCCGTGGCCTCGACGCCCGCGGCGAAGGCGCGGCGATAGCCGAACTTGATCATCAGGGGAATGGTGAACTGGCCGACGGTGACGACATTGGCGACGCCCGAGCCGGAGATCGTGCCCATCATGCCCGAGGCGAACACCGCGACCTTGGCAGGTCCCCCGCGGGTCCTGCCAAACAGCCCGAGAGAAACGTCGGTGAACAGCTGGATCATGCCGGCGCGCTCCAGGAACGAGCCGAACAGGATGAACAGGAAGATGTAGGTTGCCGAGACATAGATCGGCACGCCATAAAAACCCTCGGTGCCGAACGACAGATGCGTGATGATCTGGTCGAAATCGTAACCGCGATGGTTGAGCGGCGACGGCAGGTACTGGCCGAAGAACCAGTAGAGCAGGCAGGCGCCGCACATCAGCGGCAGCGCCGCGCCCATCAGGCGCCGCGTGCCCTCGAAGATCAGCACGGCGAGCAGCGTGCCGACGACGAGGTCGAGCCTCGTCGGATCGCCGTCGCGCGCGATCAGATCGGCATAGAAGATCCACTGATAAAGTCCGCAGAAGAAGCCGGCGGCGCCGATCACCCAGCCGAACGCACGGCCGAAATTGCTCTTCGCGGTGAAGTTGGCGATCAGGCCGAAGGTGAGCAGGACGAGGAAGCCGACATGGACGCCGCGCACCACCTGGCTCGGCAGATAGTTGAAGGCGGCGACATAGAGCTGGAAGGTGGCAAAGGCGATGCCGATCCAGTAGGCGAGCGTGCCCCACCAGCCCGGGCCGAAACCTTCCGGAAAACCGTGCTCGAAATTGTCGAACTCGACCTTGATGGGCTCTTGAGCGCCCTCAGCCTGCAACATCGATATGTCCCCGCGCCCTGATGGGGCGTTCCTGCAGCAGCATTCGCGCTGCGCCCTGAATACGTCATGCCCGGGCTTGACCCGGGCATCCATCGAAAGACGACTCTTTGAGGATGGATGGCCGGGTCAAGCCCGGCCATGACACCTGTATTACTTGATCAGCCCTTTTTCCTTGTAATAGCGGATCGCGCCGGGGTGCAGCGGAACCGGGCTGCCGGTGGCGGCTGTCTCGAGCTTGATCTCCTTGCCCGCCGCATGCGCATTCTGCAATTCCGGCAGCGACTCGTAGACCAGCTTTGTCATTTGATAGGCGAGGTCGTCGGAGACGGCGGAGCTGGTCACGAGATAGTTGACCACGGCCGCGGTCGGCACGTCCTTGTCCTGGCCGGTATAGGTGTTGGCGGGGATGGTCGCCGAGATGAAGGGTGGACCGATCTGGTCGACGGTCTCCTTCGGCACCGACACCACCGTGATCGGGCTCGAGGTCGAGAGATCCTTCAGCGAGGCGACGCCGAGGCCAGCCGATTGCAGTGTCGCACCCAGCTGGCGGTTCTTCATGAGATCGACGGATTCGGCGAACGGCAGATATTCGACCTTGCCGAGGTCCTTGTAGCTCATGCCGGCGGCGGCCAGGATCGCGCGGGAGTTCAGCTCCGTGCCCGACTTCGGCGCGCCGACCGACAGGCTCTTGCCCTTGAGATCGGCCAGCGTCTTGATGCCGCTCTCGGCGGTCGCGACGATCTGGATGTAGTTCGGATAGATCGCGCCAATCGTCCGGAGCTTGTCGAGCTTGCTCTTGAAGCCCGCCTCCTCCTCGCCGTCCCAGGCCGCTTTCAGCGAGTCGCCCAGCGTGAACGCCAGCTCGCCCCGGCCCTGCTGCAGCAGGATCAAATTCTCGACCGACGCCTTGGTGGCCTGTACCTGCGTCTTCACGTTCGGAATCTTGTCGCCGTAGATCTTCCCGATCGCGACACCGAGCGGATAATAGACGCCGGAGGTGCCGCCGGTCAGCACGTTGATGAAGGATTGCGCATGCGCGCAAGGTGCCGACGCCGCCAGAGCAAGAGCCGCGGCCACGCCGAAAAACGTCCGTTTCATGGTTGTTTTACTCCCCAAACCGGCGGCGAAATTGGCCGGATGAGGGATGCGGGTCAACCCATCCAAAAGGCAAAACAGGACTGCGGTAAACGGTCGTTCCGGCTGGACTTTTGGGAACCGGGGAGGTGCGGCGAGGTGGCACACTCTCCCCAGCCCTCCCCGCAAGCGGAGGAGGGAGCGCACCTTCTACGAGGCAATGGTCGAGCCTGCCCTCATCGCTCGTAAGCGCACCTTCACTGGAACGTCATGTCCAGGCACTTGGAGATATCGGAGCCGAGACCGGAGGAGATGATGATGCAGCCGCGCACCTTCTGCGTGGTCACGTCGGCGGCCCAGACCGAATAGCCGCCGGGACCGAAGAACGAGTTGGTGTTCGGCGGCTCGGTCTCGGTGGCGTCGAAATCATACTTGCCGTCGGTCTCGAAGATACGCGGCTTCTTGGTGCAGCCGCCGTCGGTCTGGACGTTGATGACCTCCTTGTTGTCCCGCGTCAGCGCCAGCGAGACCTGGCAGCGGAAATATTCCGAGGTCCTGGTGTTGAAGAGATAGGTGTAGGACTTGCAGGTCGCCGTGTTCAGCTTGCCCGGGGCAAGGCCACGGCTGCAGGAAATCCGCTGGTTGTGGCTGAGCTGGTAATCATCGGCCCGAGCGGCGGGCGCCAGCGCCGTGAGCAGCAGCGCGGCAGCCGAGCAGGCTTTAATGACATGGTTCATTCGAATCATCCCCACCAATATTTTTGTCGAATTGCGTTCTAGACGGAAAGCGGAACATAGTCGCGAGGGGACGAAGGGAAAATCACAAACTGCTGGGCGAGGCGTGATGCGCCGCGGCGCTTTCGCGAATTGACCGAGAAATGCCGTTCGTGATTTGTTCGAGCCGGTGCCCCAAGCATGGGGAGGATGGAAACATGGCATTTTCAACGAAGACATTTGCACTCGCGGCCGCGTTCGCGGCATTTGCAGCACCCGCATTGGCGCAAGCCCCGGCGACGCCCTGGGAGCTGAAGCCCGACACGGGCTATGCCTATGACAAGGAGGGCAAGACCTTTTCCTACAAGATGGGCACCAGCAATGCGGGCGAGCTCTTGAAGGGTGCCAAGAAGGTGCCCAGGGGCACGCTGTTCTTCATCGGCCACAACGGCCAGCTCTACATGCGCAGCGGCCCGTACCTGGAAGGCGACGGCAAGTTCAAGTTCGGGCCGGATCAGTAGCGCGGCGATGGCGGGGGGCGGCGCCGCCTCATACTCGGTGTCGTCATCCGCGAAGGCGGACGATCCAGTATTCCAGAGGCCGCT
Organism: Bradyrhizobium sacchari; assembly: GCF_002068095.1. Lineage (GTDB taxonomy): Bacteria > Pseudomonadota > Alphaproteobacteria > Rhizobiales > Xanthobacteraceae > Bradyrhizobium > Bradyrhizobium sacchari. The sequence continues at coordinate 898,521 of NZ_LWIG01000007.1, forward strand.
GTGATTGAACCGAGAGGCCGCGGCGTACTGGATACCCCGGTCAAGCCGGGGCATGACAGCGGAGGTTGTGGCAGGGTGACGGGCTAAAACGCCGCGGCCAGCTCCCTTGCGCCGGCGTTGTTGCTGTTCGAGTCCATCCGCGTGTCCGTCACGGCGAGCAGCTTCGCCACCGTGTTGTGGCGGATCGCGACCGGGTTGCGCTCGTAGCCGCCGCGCTGGAAGAAGTTCGAGGTCGGCACCTGCTCGCGCATCGCCTGCGGCATCGTCACCATGTCGAGGCCGGTGCCGTCGCCGGTGAGGTTCATCATCTCGAGCTCGGCCGCGGTGAGCGGTCGCGTGTAGCCCTTGGCGCGTGCGAACAGCACCGAGGTCAGCAGCTTGTGGGTCTGCAGCATCGGCCCGATGTCGACGTCCAGCACCATCGCGTGCATGGCCCAGCCCTGCGCGGTATTCCCGATCTTCTCGTGCTCCGACCAGGTGTCGGGCACCGACTTCGCATGCGCCACCATCTTCTTCAGCACGGCGAGCTTGTGCTCGAGCCCTTGGCGCGCCGGCCCCGACGCCCGCGCCACCTTGTCCGAGAGCGCGCGAATGAATTCGTGGCCCTGCTCGGCGAGCAGCTCGACGCTGTTGGTGGTGAGCAGCTGGTTGTAACCCATCGCGGTCGAGATCGCGCGCTTGCCGCCATGCTCGATGCCCGCCTGCACATCGTAGCTGCCGGTGCCGCCGGTCTCGAACGAATAGACCCGCACCGCCTGCTCGCGCGTCAGCCCCGAGGCGAGCGCGTAGCGCGCATAGGCGCGCTTGAACTCGACCTCGCTGGACGGCCGCTGCGGCGTGAACTGGTAGAGCTCCTGCGCCGCCCGCAGGAGATCCGAGACAACGGGTATCGGCTTTCGCTCGGGGCGCGACGGCGTTTCCTCCGGCTCCGGATTCACCGGACGCTTCGGCCCGGTATAGACCGGCGGATGCTCCAGCACGTAATCATCGAGCGTGATCTGCTGCCCGCTGCGCCGCTTGGCGTTGCGGCCTTTGCGCTTCTCGGAGATCTGGCTCCAATAGGCGCCGGCCTCCTCGTCGAAAGCGGCCCGCGCCGCCTGATATTCCTGCAGCTTGCGGCGATATTCGAGCACGGCCGGCGAGGCGCCACCTTGCCCGAAAAACTGCGACAGCAGCTGGGCGTTGGCATTGCGGACGGAAGGCGGCAGCGCGTCGGTCTCGCCGCCACGCGCGGCGGGCGCGAGCAGGACGAGCGCGAATGGAACCGAAACCAGGCTTTTTCGAATCGATTGATGCATGCTGCCCTCTTAGCAGGCATCCGGTAACCGTCACGTTAACGTGCCGTTTACCTCTTTTTTTAAGCTCTTGCGTCACTTCCAGGCGAACACCGGCTGTTCCAGCTCCGCCACGCGGGTCTGCCGCCCGGCCAGCACCTCGCGAAACTGGTAGATCAGCGCCGCCGTCGGCGCGTGGATCAGGCTTGCCTGGTGGTGGAAGCGGATCACCCGGCGCGCACTCTCGGGGATCGCGATGAAATCGAAAGCGTCCTCGCGCTCGATCGTGCCGAGGGCGATGCGATGGACCGAGGCGACCTCGTCCGGATTCGGCCGGATCGCCGCGCTGCCCGCGGCCCAGACCACGACCGGGGTGATCAGATAGCCGGAGCGGGTCGGATAGTCGTCGAGCGTGCCGAGCACGTCGGTGCCGCTGAGGCGAAGGCCGAGCTCCTCGTCGAGCTCGCGCAGCGCCGCCTCGACCGGCGTCTCGCCGGCATCGCAGCGCCCGCCCGGCAGCGCCCATTGGCCGCGATGGGCCCGCAAGTGCGATGCGCGCAGCGTGAGCAGAAACGCGGTGTCGTCGCTCTCAGCCGCTGCGGTCAGCGCGACCGCCACCGCGGCGCGCTTCAGCGCCGGCGCCGCGTCGTCCTCCGGCAGCCGCGTGAAGGCTGCGCAGGCAGCCGCGATATTCCGCCGTGTGGCATCGTCGAACGGTCTCATCACGCTTGACTACACCACGTCCGGCCCCGATGAAAATGAGATCGAAGGCTCGCTCAGGAATGGACGACGAGATGACCAACAAGGCCGCCGCAAGGCTCAGATCAGAGGGCTGGAGCATCCTCGAGACCACCGGCTTCATGCATCTGATCGGCCCGTTGTGGGAGCGCAAGGTCGACGGCCAGTACGAATTCGCCCTCGCCACCGAAGACAAGCATCACAACCGCCGCGGCATGGTCCAGGGCGGCGTCATGATGACTTTCGCCGACCGCACCTGCGGCATGACCGCCCGCTACACTTCCGGCAAGGAATTCATGGCGACGGTGCAGCTCGACACCCATTTCGTCGAAGCCGGCCAGATCGGCGACATCCTGATCTCCCGCCCGCGCGTGGTGCGCTCGACCCGCAGCCTGATCTTCATGAGCACCGAGGTGACGGTGGACGACCGCTGCATTGTGATGGCGAATGGCGTGTTCAAGATATTGAAGGGGCCGGCGTAGGCTCTCAGTAAGACTGCCACCGCCGCGCGCCGCGCACTCCGCCGTCATCCCGGGGAAGGCCGGGACACATAACCCCAGGGAGTGGTTGTGGTGCGAAGCTGGTAACTCCGAATCTTCGCAAAGCCATTGCTGCGGCGCTTGGGTCCCGGCCCTCGCCCGGACGACGGGAGATTGACGCATCTCTGGATTGCTTCGCTCCGCTCGCAATGACGGAACGACGCCGCTATGCTGTGCCTGGAAACGCAGCAAGGACTTAGCCCATGCAATATCGCCAGCTCGGCCGCACCGGCCTGAAAGTGTCGCCGATTTGTCTCGGCACCATGATGTTCGGCGGGCCGACCGATGAAGCCGCATCGAAACGGATCATCGACAAGGCGCACGGTGCGGGCATCAACTTCATCGACACCGCGGACGCATATTCGAAAGGCGCCTCCGAGGAGGTCGTGGGACGAGCCATCGCCGGCAACCGCGACGCCTGGGTGCTCGCCACCAAGCTCGCCAACCCCATGAACAACGAATTGGGTGATGATCCCAACCGCGTCGGCCTGTCGCGGCGCTGGGTGTTGCAGGCCGCCGACGAAAGCTTGAAGCGGCTCGGCACCGATCACATCGACATCTACTATCTGCACAAGGAAGACCATGCGACGCCGCTGGAGGAGACGGTGCGCGCGATGGGCGATCTGATCCGCGCCGGCAAGGTGCGCTATTTCGGCGTCTCCAACTACCGCGCCTGGCGCGTCGCCGAGATCTGCAACATCTGCGACCGTCTCGGCATCGACCGGCCGGCGGTGAGCCAGCCCTATTACAATGCGATGAACCGCATGCCCGAGGTCGAGCATTTTCCGGCCTGCTCCTATTACGGCGTCGGCATCGTGCCCTATAGCCCCTTGGCGCGCGGCGTGCTCACGGGCAAGTACAAGCCGGATGCCGCCCCCGACAAGGAGACGCGCGCCGGCCGCAACGACACCCGCATGATGCAGACGGAATGGCGGCCGGAATCGCTCCAGCTCGCGCAGGAGATCAAGACTCACGCCGAGAAGAGGGGCATCACCGCCGGCCAGTTCGCAGTCGGCTGGGTGCTGAACTCCGCATTCGTCTCCTCGATCGTCGCGGGCCCGCGCACCGAAGAGCAATGGGACGGCTACATCAGCGCGCTCGACTATCGCTTCACCGCGGAGGACGAAGCCCTGATCGATCGCCTGGTCGTGCCGGGCCATCCCTCGACGCCGGGCTACAACGACCCGGCCTATCCGATCGAGGGCCGCCGCGCGCGGACGAGCTGACAGCGGGAGACGATGATGCCGCATGAAGACCGCTACGGCCTTCCGCTCTCCACTTCCTCGGACGAGGCGGCATCCGCCTATCGCGAAGGTGTCGACCTCATGCTTGCCGGCTGGACCGGCACGGCGGAGACGCTGGAGCGCGCGATCGCGACTGACCCGGATTTCGCGCTGCCCCATATCGCCCGCGCCCGCGTGCATGCCTTCTACCAGCAGGGAGATCTCGCGCGGCAGAAGGCGGCACGCGCGCGCGAGATCGTCGCGAGGCGCGGCACCGAGCGCGAGCGCTCGCATGTCGAGACACTGGCGCTGGCAATCGAGGGCCGGCTGCCCGAAGCCATCGCAGCGATGTCAAAGCATGTCGAGGCGTGGCCGCGCGATGCCGTGGTGCTGTCGCTGCCGCTCGGTGCCTTCGGCCTGTTCGCCTTCTCCGGCATGGCCGATCACGACCGCGCGCGGCATGAGCTGTGCGAGCGCGTCGCGCGGCACTATGGCGAGGACTGGTGGTTCTTCACGATGTCCGGCTGGGCAATGACCGAGAATGGCGACGTCGTTCGTGGCCGCACCGTCACCGAGCGCGGCTTCAACCTCCGCCGCGCCAACGCCCACGCCGCGCATGCCGTGCTGCATGCGATGTTCGAGGACGGTTCGATCGAGGCGGCTGACCGTCTCGTCGACGAATGGATTCCCGCCTACGACCGCGCCGGCATCCTGCACGGCCATATCCGCTGGCATCAGGCGCTCGGCGCACTCGAGCATGGCGATGCGGCACGCGCGCTCGCGATCTATGCCGACGTGCTCCAGCCCTCGGCAACGCAGGCGCCGCCGCTCAACGTCATCACCGATGGCGCCTCGCTGCTGTGGCGCCTGGCCGCCTACGGTCATGCCGTGCCGAAGGCATTGTGGCTGGAAGCCGATTCCGCCGCGCAAAAACTGTTTCCGAAACCAGGCCTGCCGTTCGCGGACGTCCACATGGCGCTGTTCGCCGCGGCAACGCAAAACAGCGAAGCCCTCGCCGCGCGGCTTGCCGTGATCGACCATCGCCTCGCTGAGGGCAAGCTGCCTGCCGGTCCCGTAGTCCCCGCGATCTGTCGCGCGCTGGCCGCCTTTGCCGACGAGGACTACGCCGCCTGCGCACAAATGCTTGCGCCCGTCCTTGGCGAGGTCGTCCGCATCGGCGGCAGCCACGCCCAGCGCGAGCTGATCGAGGACACCTTCATCGTCGCCTTGATGCGCAGCGGCGACCTGTCTCGCGCCCGCACCCTGCTCGATGCCCGCCTGCACCGCCGCCCCTCCCTGCGCGATAGGCGCTGGCAGGCGGCGATGGGTTAGCTCTGCCACGAAAAAAACACCGGCCTGACGGCAAGTGCCGGCCGGGACGATGGGGCGATTTGGACGAATCGCCGATGGGTGGTGCGGTGGTATTCCAGACGGACTCGGCAGCACGAACGGGATCGCAACCAATTTGCGGTTCGATGGTTATGAAGCGGAACTTTGCCGCGATCCCGTTTTCCGTGGTCCCGAGCTCCAGGGGCCTCTGGCATACGAGCCTGACGATGCGCCTTTGCCGACCGGTCCTCGCAGCAACCCTTGCCGCCTTCGTCGCAGCTTCGGCAAGCCCTTGTTTCGCCGAAGATTCCAAGCCCATTCCGGTCAACAATCCGCCGGCGCAGCCAAACGGCTTGATCGACCTGCTGGCGCTGATGTCCGGCCATTGCAAGATGCTGAAGGTCGCGGGCCGCACCTTCGCCTGCAAGACGGTCGCCTACGCCCATGGCGACAAGGGCCGGGTCAATTTCGCGGTCGCCGTCGACGACCCCAGCGACGAAAATCACGTCGTGTCGTTCTCCGGCGAGAACGGCAAGCGCGCCGACGACAATTCCTATGAGCTGCCGATCGACCGCATGCTGCTCAACTCCAAGAACCGGCCCAAGGTCGATGGCCTGCCGGTGCCCGCCGAACAAGCCTCCACCGGTGTTTGCCGCCAGACCGGTAACTTCGCTGCCAGGAAGGTGAACGACGTGACCTGCTCCGCGACCGACAGCGAAGGCCGTCGATATGAACTTCTGTTCGTCTCCGACGGTACGCCGGTGAGCGTGCGCCGCATCCGGCAATCGTCACCGTCGATCCAGGATCCGTTCAAGTAGCGGCCTTTCGTCCCGTCCCGCTCGTCAGCGGAGCGGACGCGCATCCTTCCATTTGAAACTCCGGCTCAAGCGGGTATGCTTGCTCGCGCGCGTCCTCATCGAGGAGGCCCGATTGCAACTGGAGCCGGGGGGCCGAGAGTCCAGCAATGCGTCTGATCTCCGGGCTCGTGCGCATCGTGATCGTCTGCCTGCTCGCAAGCCTGTCGCGCGAGTGCATTGCAGCCGACGGCCCACGGCAGCGTTCGATCCTGGTGCTGGAAGAAGCCGATTTTCGCTCGCCCTTCTATTCCGAGATCTTTGCCGGTATCCGCGCCGCCGCGAAGCAGAACGGCAGCGGGCACACCGTGATCTACGGCGAAAGCCTCGATCTCGCCCGCTTCCCGGGACCGGACTACGAAGAGAGTTTGGTCAGTCATCTCAAAACCAAATATGCGCAGCGGCCGATCGACATCATCGTTTCGATCGGCGTGACATCGGCGAAATTCCTTCAAGCGCGCAAGCAGGACATCTGGCCCGCCGCGCCCGTCGTTTACGGCTTCGTGCCTGATCTGCCGGAGACGCGCGCGCTGTTCCTGCCCAACACGACGGCCGTCTTCACAAGGGTGAGACCGGCGCAGCTCTTGACCGCAGCGCGCGCCATCGTTCCCGACCTGACCCATGTCGTCCTCGTGGGCGATGCCTGGAAGAATCCGCTGACATACGGACATTGGAAGCAGGATTTCGCGGCCGAAATGCCCGATCTCGAAGTCACCGATCTGTCCGGCGCGGTGCTGCGTGAGGTCCGCAGTCACGTCGCCTCCCTGCCCGCCCGTTCTGCGATCCTGACCTCGGCGATGTATTCCGATGGCGAAGGCACCTATTATTCCCCGGCCTCGGCGCTCGCACGCGTCTCCGAGAGTGCGAACCGCCCGATCATCATCACGTCAGATACGTTCCTGGGACGGTCGGGCGTGGGCGGCTTCCTGCTGCAGCCCGAAACCATCGGCCGGGAAGCCGGCGAGGTGGCGATGCGGATCCTCGACGGCGAAGCGCCGTCGAGCATCGTTCCCTTCAGCGGCAACAACGTGAAGCCGATCTTCGACTGGCGACAGCTGAAGCACTGGAATGTGGACGAGGCCAATCTGCCTCCCGGCAGTGAGGTGCGTTTCCGCCAACCGAGCTTCTGGGGGCAGTATTACTGGCACTCCATCATTATCGCGGGCGTGGTGCTGGTGCAGGCGCTGATGATCACCATCCTGCTGCGCGAGCGACGCTTGCGCTTTGTGGCCGAGGTCAAGGCGCGCCAGCGCATGTCGGAGCTCGCCCACCTGAACCGCCGCGCCACCGCGGGAGAAATGTCCGTCACGCTCGCGCACGAGCTGAACCAGCCGCTCGCCGCCATTATGATCAATGCCGAGACGGCCCAGCAAATGTTACGGAAGCCGGCGCCCGACCTCGGCGAAGTCAGGGACATATTGGACCAGATCCGCCGTGACGATCAGCGGGCCGCCGAGGTCATCGGCCGGCTGCGCTCGTTCCTGAAACGAGACCCGACCGAACGGCGCGAGCTTGACCTCAATGCCACCGTCGGCGAGGTGTTTCGATTCCTCTCCGTGCAGGCACTGACCCACGATGTCGAGCTCCTGTCACAGCCGTCGCCCGCGGACATCCGGGTGAAAGGCGACAAGGTGCAGCTCCAGCAGGCCATCCTGAACATCGTCATGAACGGCATGGAGGCCGTGGCCCATCTCCCCGACGAACGGCGCCGTGTGGTCGGACGAACCAGTCTCGCCGACGGCAACCTGGCCCTTGTCTCCATTGCCGACGCAGGTCACGGCATCCTCGCGGAGAAGGCGACCGAGATCTTCAAGCCGTTCTTCACGACCAAGGCGCAAGGCATGGGCATAGGTCTCTCGATCGCGCATACCATCGTCGAGGCGCATGGCGGCCGCATCTGGGCTGAAAACGCCCCATCAGGGGGCGCCGTCTTTCACGTCAGCCTGCCGCTGGCAGCGTCGCCGTAGCAACGCCGTCCCCGCGAAAGCCTCACGCGAAAGCCTTCTCCAGCGTCGCGAAGATCACCGCGAGCGACCTGTCGTGCCGGGTCACCGGCGGCACCGGGCGATCGACCTTCATGAGCTGATAGACTGCCATCTGCGCCGCCCGCACCGAATATTCGACGGTGAAGACGACGTCGTCGGGGATCTCGACGAACTGGCTGACGAAGGCGAGGTTGATCGAATTCTTGGGCACCGGCAGCGGCCGGTCGGCCAGACTGCGCGGCAAGAACATGCTGGTGATGTAGGGCATGCGGCAGGGAATACAGGTTGCGGTCTCAAACATGTCGCGATCGAAATTCAAGTGCCCGCACAGCTCGTTCAGGATGTCGGCGCCGCCGCACTCCGACATCGGCTTTGCCACGAAATCGCCAACGCGGTCCGGATGCAGCGCATAGCCCCAGAACACCTGCACGTCCTTCGGCTGGCCTGCGAAATGCGGCTGGTGATACAGCACCACTGACATCAGCCAGTTGGAATCCCTGAACGTGACCAGCCCGCCGGTACCGGCCCTGTTGCCCGAGAACGCCGCCATCTTGTCGAAGAAGCGGGGATCGCGGCAGGTGACCGTGAACGACAGCCAGTAGGATTCGGGAATCGAAGTGTTGAATGCCGACGGATTGCCGAATTCGGGGCGCCCTTGCGCGATCGTCTCCCACAACGCCCAGCCCCGGCTGTCTTTCTTGGTCAGATGCGGCGGCGGCTCGGTCATGGTGCCCAGGCTCGATGCGTCCGTCATCGATCCGTTCTGGAAGAACACGAGGTCGCCGTCCTCGAGCCGGACATTGGCGGTGCGACCGTCGCGGTCGAGCATGAGCTGGCGGACGCGCACCCGCCCGCCTTCTTCTTCGAGCATCATGTCGGTGACGGCCGTGCCGCGCACGAACTGCACACCTTGCTGCTTCAGCCAGTCGGCGAGCGGCCGCACGATCGCGTCATACTGATTGTAGACGGTGCGCTTGACGCCCGCGAGAGTCTCGATGCGCGGGAATTCGTTCATGAAGCGGTGCAGATAGCGCTTGAGCTCGACCGCGCTGTGCCAGGGCTGGAAGGCGAAGGTGGTCTGCCACATGTACCAGAAATTCGACTCGAAGAATTTCGGCGACAGCCAGTCGGTGATGCGGCTGTTGCCGAGCGTCTCTTCGGAGGCCTCGGTGAGCCGCAGCAGCTCGAGCCGGTCGCGAGCCGAGAAGCCCATATGCGTGACGTCGATCTTGAACCGGTTGCGGTCGACCAGCCGCGCCTGCGAATGCGCCGGGTTCTCCAGATTGAACGCGATCGTCTCATCGCGCACGCTGAGGCCGGGATGTTCGAGCGAGGGGATGGACGACAACAGGTCCCAGGTGCATTCGTAGTGATCGGTGGTGAGCATACGCCCGCCGCGCAGCGAGTAGGCGCCGCTCGCGAGCAGCGCACCGTCGAGGCTGCCGCCGACCAGCGGCTGCGCCTCGTAAATCACGATGTCGCGCCCCGGCACCTGCGCGTCGCGAATCATGAACGCCGCGCCCGCGAGCGATCCGATGCCACCACCGATGAAATACGCCTTCATGACCTGCCTCGATTGCAATTCCAATGTCGCAGCGACATTGCATGGCGGGACGCAGCCAAAGTTGCGCTGGATCAAGTACGGCGAGCGGCGGGAATCACGTCGACGTTATTGCCGCGGCTTCTTCGCGTAGATCTGCTCGATCTCGCCTGCGAAGCGGCGCTCGAGCGCGGGGCGCTTGTTCTTCAGGGTCGGCGTGAGCAGGCCGCCGGCAATGGTCCAGGGGTCCAGCGTCCACCACACCGCGCGCGGCGTTGCGTAGGACGGATAGGCCTTCACCGCGACCGCGATCCGCGCCAGCAGCGCAGCCTGCTCCGCCGCGCCACCTTTCTTGCCGCTCGCAGCCAGCCTTTCCTTCTCTTGCACCCAGGCCTTGGCGTTGAGCACCACCAGCGCGGTAAGGAAGGGTCGCTGCTCGCCGACTACCAGCGCCTGCTCAAACAGGGGATCGGCGAGGATCGCGGTCTCCAAATCCACCGGCGCGATCTTCTCGCCGGTGGACGTCACCAGAATATCCTTGATACGGCCGGTGATGGTGATGCGGCCGTTCTCGATGCGCGCTTGGTCGCCGGTGTGCAGCCAGCCGTCGGCTTCCTTCACGCGGCGCGTCTCGTCCGGCTTGCGCCAGTAACCGAGCATCACGCTGCGCCCGCGCACCAGCAACTCGGCGTTCTCACCGAGCCTGACCTCGACGCCGTCGAGCACATGGCCGACCGAATGCGGGTCGTTGTCGTCGGGCGTGTTGACCGAGACCACCGGCGAGGTCTCGGTCATGCCGTAACCCTGGAGGATGTCGAGCCCGAGCGCTAGAAACAGGCGAATGACCGGCTCGGCGATCGGCGCGCCGCCGGAGACCGCAACGCGCAGGCGCCCGCCGAGCCGCGCCAGCACCTTGTCGGCGACGAGCCGCTTCAGCAGCGGCCAGGCCAACCGATCCGGCAGCGAGGGCGCGCAGCGCCGCTGCCGCGCGTCAAAACGCCGGCCGCCGACGGCAATGGTGAGGTCGAGCAGGACCCGCGCGAGGGTTCCGGCCGCTGCGCGATGCTGCATGATCAGCGCGTAGACGCGCTCATAGATGCGGGGCACCGAGATCAGCACCGTCGGCTGCATGTGCCTCAGATCCTCCGCGAGCAGCGGCACCGAGCGGGCATAGGCGACGCAGGCTCCCGCCGCGATCGGATAGTAATAGCCGCCGGTGCGTTCGAACGTGTGCGACAGCGGCAGGAAGGACAGGAAGACGTCGTGCGGCTCGGCGGCGATCCGGCGCGCGATTGCCTGGACGTTGGCGATGACGTTGTCATGGGACAGCATCACGCCCTTCGGCCGTCCGGTTGTGCCCGAGGTGTAGACGATGGCGGCAAGATCGCTCGGCTCCACGACAACGTCCGGCAGGGGCGCAGTTGCACCCGGTGCGGCCGCGAGCCATGCATCGAGCGCGATGATGCGCGCATCGGCAGGTCCCGGCCCGGTCATGTCCGCGCAGACGACGCGTTTGAGCGCATCGAGCTTCTGTCCGGTCGCTACGATCGCCCGCCAGCGCTCCAGCGTGTCGACGAACAGCAGCAGCGCGCCGGAATCGGCGAGGATGTAGGCGATGCTGTCGGGGTTGTCGACCGCATGCATCGGCACCGGCACGAGGCCGCGCGACAGCGCCGCCTGGTCCATCGCGATATGCGGAATGCCGTTCGGCATCAGGATGGCAACGCGCTCACTTGGCGCAAAGCCCTCGGCCGCCAGCGCCCGCCGCCAGGGCTCGAATTCCGCCTCGATCTCGCGCCAGGACTGGCTGACCCAGCGGGCGGCCTTGCCGTCGAAATGGCGATAGGCTTCCGCCGCCGGCGTCGCCCTGACGCGCCAGCGCAGCAGCTCCGGCAAGGTCCTGAGGTCCGCGAGCGTCTGCGGTTGACTGATCGGCCCCGGCATGGCGTCCTTTCCTGACCTCGTCGATTCCCTATCGACTTAAGCCTGAAGACTAGAGCCGCCAACCGCTCGGACCTTGATCCTCAGCAAGGCGGCCATGCTCCGGAGCTGCTCATGACGCGCGACCGCCTGTTCCTGCTGCGCCCCGGCTTCGAGGACCCCACCTATCCGGGCCAATGCTTCTATTGCTGGCATTGCGCTCTGATGGAGGGCGTGCTCGCCTCGTTTCCACAGCTCACCGAAAAACTGGATGTCGAGCGCATCTCCTGGCCCAAACCAAGACAGGCCGTGATCGCGCTGGTCGGCGAGGAGAACCAGTCGCTGCCGCTGCTCGTGCTGGCCGATGGCGCAACGTCGCGGCACCAGACCGGCAGCCATCAGGGCCGAGCCTTCATCGCCGACAAGGACGCGATCCTCGCCGCGCTGTCAGAGCGGCGCGGCTTTCCCGATCCGCATCCGTAGGAAATGGCCCCGTAGCCTGCATGAGTACAGCGACATGCGGGAAAGTCGTCCCGGATATTGCATCGCTCATTCGGGCTACAAGTTCTGGCTCGAAACGAGGGAAACTCGGCGTTGCCTGCGCGACGGGCAGTCCGCATACTCGCCGCAACAAAACTGAAAGCCGCCCGCCATGTCCCTCCCCGCCCTCATCGTCGTCGACGTCCAGCGCGCCTTCGACGAATGGGAGGCGGCGGGAAAGCGCCGCAACAATCCGGAGGCCGTGGCGCGTATCGTCGACCTGCTCGCGGCTTTTCGGACCAAGCGCGCGCCGATCTTCCATATCCGCCACGAGGGCACCAAGCCGAATTCATCGTTTCTGCCCTCACGCTCCGGCTATGCCGTCAAGGACGAGGCGCGCGAGCAGGACGGGGAGCCCGTCATCGTCAAACGCGTCAACAGCGCCTTCATAGGCACGGACCTCGAGACGCGCCTGCGTGCGGCTGGCATCACGACGCTCGTCATCTGCGGCGCCACCACCAATCATTGTGTCGAGACGACGACGCGGATGGCAGGCAATCTCGGCTTCGATGCGCGCCTGGTGCGCGATGCGACCTGGACGTTCGACCGGGTCGGGCCCGATGGCGACGCGCACTCCGCCGACGACATCCACGCGATGACGCTGTCGAATCTCAACGGCGAATTCGCGCGCATCGTCACGACAGGCGAGGTGATCGCATCATTCGCGGCGAAGTGATGGCGACAATGCGATCACGCGGATGATGCGACAATAAATCTCACGACGCGCGATCATCATCACGAGCCAGACATCGCGCGCTGCGTCGTTTCGACGCCCGCACTGGCCGGAACGTAGCCACCACCCATGTGTTGTCACACGACATTCAACTGGAGTGACGACATGAAGTATCTCATTGCCGTGATGGCCGTCAGTGCTGCGGCGCTTGCCGGTGGATCGGCGGCGCACGCGGCCAGCACCACGAGCGCGAAGCAGAACGCGCCGACCGACATCAGCGCGCAGCACCGGCACCATCATGGCTACCGCCATCATCACTGGCGCCATCACCATCACGGCTATTACCGCCCGCACTACCGGAGTTACGGCTATTACCCGCGGCACCACGGCTATTATGGCGGTGGACCGTACGGCTACTACGGTGGCGGCGGCCCCACCGTATCGTTCGGCTTTGGCGGCAGCCGCTGGTAGACTGACAGGCACGGACGAACGAAAGGCCCGCGGGTGCGCGGGCCTTTTTCATCCGCGCAACATCATCTCCGCCGTCGCCAGCCCGCTTGCCAGCGCGGCCTCAACCGTGCCCATGTCGCGGCCGCGATAGAGCGCTTCGCCGGACAACAGCACGTTACCCTCGGCGCGCGCGAGCACTGTTTGCGCCTCACGCGTGCGCGGCGTTGCCCAGGAATAGGCGCCGCGCGCGAACGTGTCATGCGCCCAGTTGGTCGCCGCGGCGACGACGAGCTCGCGCGCGACCTCGGTGCGGGGCAGGTCGAAGATCGTGGCGAGCGAGTCCAGTCCCGCATCGATCAAGCCTTGCGAATTGAGATGCGACAGCTTCGCCGTTCGCGGGCCGCCGAGCCAGCCGGTGAGCACGGGATGGCTGTCCGGATAGCGCGTCCACCACACCGGAATGGTCTGGTCCGACAGCAGGAAGGTCATGTCCGCAATATCCGGCCTGCGTTCGCGCCACCATGGCCGCGCGAAGCGCAGCAGGATCTTTATCACGCTGCCGAAGCCGATGTCGTCGGCAGCAGCGGCCTTGACCCGCGCGGCCACGGGCAGCGCCATCTCCCGCAGCAACGGCAGCGGAACGGTGACGATCACCCGGTCGCAGGCGTGCGCCTCGCCATTGATGCAACGGACGACGACAGCGTTGCCCGCCTCCTCGATGGCCGACACCACCGAGCCGAAGCGGATCGCGGCGCCATGCCCGCGGCACTCGGCCGCCAAAAATTCGATCAGCGCGCCATAGCCGCCGACGATGCGCGCCTGGCTATGGTGTCCGCCGCCGTCCATCCATTCCTCGCGCAGCGCCAGGATGGAGGCACGCGCCGGATCGGCCGCATCGTAGCCTTCGACCATTCGCTCGATGGAATAGCGCAGCCGCTCGTATTTTGGTGCGGCAAAGTACCGGCCCAGGAAATCGGTGACGGTGAGATCGTCCTTCAACGCCCCCAGCACGGCTTGCAGCTGCGCCTCATGCGGATCGTGGCGATCCTCGCGCGAGAGCCCCGTGCCGTCAAAATTCCATTGCGTGCCGTCAATCTCCTGAAGCGACAGCCCCGCCTCGCGCAGCAGGGCGCGCGTGACCGGCGCCTCGCCATGGATGAACTCGGCGCCGGCATCGGCG
>NZ_LWIG01000007.1:912777-962384 GCF_002068095.1 Bradyrhizobium sacchari
CCGCCGCAGCGCTCGCGCGCTTCGAGGATCGTGACCCTCCTGCCGGCGCGCACAAGTTCCCGCGCCGCCATCAGGCCGGCCGCACCGGCGCCGACGATGACAATGTGCTCTGAGATGTCTGGCATAACGGCGCTTTTTACCCGGCCGCGCCTTGCGGATCGTTCTTGATCAGATAGCGCAGCAACAGAACGCCACCACCGAGCTCCCGCACGTTCTCCAGCGTCATCGCTGTGAGAGGCGCGCGCTTGTCGCCGTCCGCTTCTGTCGAGTCGAACACAAAGGGCGCGCCCTTGGCGCCGTCGATCGCGGGACTGAGGATCAGATTGAACTCGTCGATCAGACCTGCGCGCAGGAAAGCGCCATTGGCCACGCCGCCGCCCTCCACCAGCAGCCGCTTGACGCCGAGCTCGCGGTTGAGGATGTTGAGCGCCAGCACCAGGTCGATCTCGGACTTGCCGGCGAAGATATAGGACACGCCCTCGCCGCGGAGCCCTGCGAGGTGCGAATCCGGCACGCTCTCGCTCAGCACCACCACGATCGGATCGCCCCCGATGTCGGAACGTCCCCAGCCGATCTTGCCGTGCGCGTCGAGCACGACGCCATAGGTCTTCGCGTCGCGCCGCGCGAACCAGTTCTGACGCGGAAACGTCTCGCCGGTCGTCGCGGGATAGGGCTTGCCCTTGGCGAACTCCGAGCCGGTGACCCGGCCGATCACCCAGGCATCGCCGCCGAGTTCTTCGTGGATCTTCTCGAACCAGTCCGTGCCCGCGCCCTTCGGACGCCAACGGCTGGGATGCGTGCGGCCGTCGAGACTCGAATGCATCAGACAAATGACATACGGCTTCATGCCAATCTCCGGGTAACGCTCAAGCCGCCGTTCCGCCGCCGTCGGCTTTGGCGCGATCGTTGACGATCACCGCCAGCGGATTGAGCTTCGGCGGTGCGATGAGCTGAAGCGTGTTGGTGTCGTGATGATTGAACGGCGCACCGCGCACGAACAACTCGGTCCGGATCAGATAGGTCCAGCTTCCGTCGTCGTTGAAGGTGATGTCGCAGCGATAGGAATCGGTGCGGAAGGCCTGTTCCAGGAAGTCGGTCGAGCAGATCCCGTAAGCGGTATCGCCGCGCTTCGCGGTGACGGAGATCTTCTTGTCGTCCGTTGCGGCCGTGCCCGAGGCCAGCAGCACCTGCCCGCGCGGGATCGCCAGCGTCTGCATGATCAGTCCGGTCGCTGGCTCCCACAGCCAATAGCCAACCTGGTCGTGAAAAGTGATGTCCTCTTCCGGCGTGTTGATGTGGATGTGATAGCGCAAGCCATAGAACAGCTGCGGCCCGTTGGCCTGGGGATCGATCGGGTCCATGCGGATGCGCTCGATGAAGGTGCGTCGCTCCGGCCCATCCGCCTTCGGATTGACGTCGATGCCCTTGTCCGCCTGCCAGCTGCCGGCAAGACGGCGCAGCGGCCCGAGATTGGCAAGCGCGTCGGGCGAAACGTCCTCGGGCTCGGTGAAGATGTCGGCGGGAATGGGGAGCATGGGGACCTCGCGTCGTTGCGGATGCAGCAATAGCACAAGGCCGGCGTAAAACTACCGGAATGGAACGAGAAGTCGTGCCGGACGTTGTGGGATGGTTGAGTCCTCGAAATTCCGGGCTCGGTTGGGCAAGGACGCCCATGTCACGCGTCGCGAGGAGTCCGGTGCTGTCGGAGAGAGCCGCTCTGCAGCCAACTGACGTATCCTTCCTCGCCGGCGGCGGCGAGCTGGGCGCGATGATGCGCGCCCTCGACTGGTCGGACTCGCCGCTCGGCCCCCCCAATCATTGGTCGCAGGCCCTGAAGACGACGGTCGGCATGCTGCTGGCGGCGCAAGCCCAGATCGTTCTGTTCTGGGGCCCCGATTTTGTCGCGCTCTACAATGATGCCTATGCGCCGGGCATCGGCGCCAATCATCCCCGCGCCCTTGGCCGCCCGGCGATCGAGAATTGGGGTGAGCTGTGGGACGATCTCGAACCGCTGCTGGCCGGCGTCCGCCGGACCAGGACGACATTCGCCGCAAAGGACCGCCCATTCTACGTCGAGCGCCACGGCTACGGCGAGACCAGCTACTGGGACGTCTCCTATTCGGCCGTGCCGGATGACGACGGCTCGGTCGGCGGCGTGCTCTGCATCGTCTCGGAAACGACCGAGCGCGTTCTGGGCGAGACCCAGCTGCGGGCGAGCGAAGCGCGCTACAGGGAGCTCAATGCCACGCTCGAACAGCGCGTGGCCGAACGCACCGCCGAGCGGCATTTGCTTGCCACGATCGTGGAAACCACCGACGGGCAGATCCAGGCCCTCGACCTCGATTACCGCTGGCTCGCCATCAACGCGTCCTGCGCCGCCGCCTATGAGCGCATCTACGGCAAGCGGCCGAAGGTCGGCGATTCCCTGCACGAATTCCTCGCCGACCGGCCGGAGCATCTTGCTGCGGCCACGGCGGTCTGGAGTCGCGCGCTGGGCGGCGAAGCCTTCACCACGATCGAGGAATTCGGAGATCCCAGCTTCGATCGCCGCGTCTACGAGATGAAGTTCGAGGCGCTGCGCGCGCCGGATGGCACGAGGATCGGCGCGTTCCTGACCGGGATGGACGTGACCGATCGCCTGGAGGAGCAGGTGCGGCTCGCACAGGCGGAGGAGGCGTTGCGTCAGGCCCAAAAGATGGAAGCCATGGGCCAGCTCACCGGCGGTGTCGCCCACGACTTCAACAATCTTCTCACACCGATCGTCGGGCTGCTCGACATGTTCCAGCGCAGGGGCATCGGCGGCGAGCGCGAGCACCGCCTCATCGCCGGCGCAGCGCAGGCGGCCGAGCGCGCCAAGACGCTGGTCCAGCGTCTGCTCGCCTTTGCGCGCCGGCAGCCGCTTCAGGCCGTTCCGGTCGATATCAGCCGGCTCGTCGGCGACATGGGCGACCTGATCTCGAGCACGACCGGACCGCGGATCGAGGTGACGGTGGACGCGCCGGAAGGGCTTCCCGAGGCGATGGCCGATCCCAACCAGATCGAGATGGCGATCCTGAACCTCAGCGTGAATGCACGGGATGCCATGCCCGACGGCGGCAAGTTGCGTATCTCGGCCAAGGCTCGCACGGTTGAGCGCGCACACAGATCTGGACCGACGCCGGGGACCTATGTCTGCATCTCCGTCGCCGATACCGGCATCGGCATGGACGAGGAGACACTGGCCCACGCCGTCGAGCCGTTCTTCTCGACCAAGGGCGTCGGACAAGGCACCGGTCTCGGGCTTTCGATGGTCCACGGCCTTGCGTCCCAGCTCGGCGGCGCACTCACGATCAGGAGTGCGGTGGGGGCCGGGACGACGGTGGAGTTATGGCTGCCGGTAAGCCACGCGCGCCCGGGCGCGATCGACACCGCCCCGCAGCCGAAACTGCAGCCGCTTCCCGCCGGCACGGCGCTGCTGGTGGACGACGAGCCGCTGGTGCGCATGAGCACCGCCGAAATGCTGAGCGAGCTCGGCTACACGGTCGTCGAGGCGGGCTCGGCGGAAGACGCCCTTCAACGCGTCCGGGAGGGCCTCCGGCCGAACCTGCTCGTCACCGACCATCTCATGCCGGGCATGAGCGGCACAGACCTCGGCCGTGTCCTGCGCAACCAATATCCCGAGCTCCAGATCCTCATCGTCTCGGGCTATTCCAACAACGAAGGCATCACGCCGGATTTGTCGCGACTGACGAAGCCATTCCGGAGCGATGAGCTGGCGGCGAGTCTTGCGAAGCTCGCGCAGTTGGCGCAGTAGGCGGCTAAGCGAGCCGGAGCAATCGCGCCCTCAACCTGCCTTCGTGCCCGTGATGGTCGCAAGCGCCTCGACGAAGCGGTCGAGATCGGCCTCCTCGGTGTAGAGCGCCGGCGTCACGCGGATGCACTGGCCCTTGGCGACGCCCGCCCGGCGAACCGTCAGGACCTTGTAGGTGTCCCTGAGCTTCGCCACGATGGCGTCGTTGTCGGCCTTGCTCGTCTTGCCAGCGAGGCGGAAGGACGTGATCGCACCATAGAGGCCGGCCTCATCAGGCGTCAGGATCTCAAGGTCCTTGAAGCCCCTGCTACGGCTGACCCAGTAGTCGCGCAAATAGCGCAACCGGGCCTGTTTCGCCGCAGCACCGATCTGCCGATGGAGTTCGACAGCCGTGGGCACCGTCAGCACCGTCGCGAAGTTGACCGTGCCGGTGTGCACGCGCGAGCGGATGTCGTCTTCCGGGAAATCCTCGTCGCCGAGGTCGCGATCGATGGCGGAGAGGCGGTCCTTCCTGATGTAGAGGAAGCCCACGCCGACGGGCGCGCCGATCCATTTGTGCAGGTTGAAGCCGACGAAATCGACCTCGAGCTCGCTTACCCTGAAGTCCATCTGTCCCCAGGAATGAGCGGCGTCGAGGATGACATCGACGCCCTTCGCCCTCGCCATGCGCGCGATCTCGGTAACCGGCATGATGAGCCCGGTACGATGACTGACATGGGTGAGGAGGAGAAGCCTGGTCTTCGGATTGGCCTCGAGGGCGCGGGCATAGGCGTCGAGCACGCCCTGACGCGCGGCCGGCTCCGGCACGTCGAACTTGACCACGTCGACGCCGCGGCGCCCCTTCAGCGCGTTCATGGCATATTGCATCGAATCGTAGTCGAGGTCGGCGTAGAGCACGCTGTCGCCGGGCTTCAGCCTGTTGTAGCCGCTGATCAGCAGCTGCAACGCTTCAGTCGCACCGCGGGTGAGCGCGATTTCCTCCGGGGCTGCGCCGACCGCCGCTGCCACCTTGGCCCGCACGGCCTCGAAATCCGCGCCCGCGCGCTGCCGCGCGTAGTAGGTGTTCTGATAGTTGACCATGTCGGACAGGCGGATGAACTCGCGCCTCACCGGCTCTGCCATGATGCCCCAGAAGCCGTTCTCCAGATTGACGACGTCAGGCGTCACGGCATAGAGCCCCTTCACGGCCGTCCAATAGGCCTTGTCGGTGGCGATTGCGGCCGCAGGTCCGCTCAGTTGCGCCGGCAGGCCCTCGGCAGCAAGAGCCGGCGTCGCCAGCGGCGCGACGGCCGCGGCCGCGAGGCCCTTCAGGATCGACCGGCGGTCGGAAGAAATCGTCTTGACCAGATGCATGTCCGCTCTCCGCAAAGCGCGGCGAAAGGAGCAGCATTCATTGACCGGGCGATGACAATCAGATGATGCCGTCAGTGTCCGGCAGGGACTATGCGTGCATCGCGAGGGCGGTCGCGGGAATGAGGGCCGCTGATCGCCGCCCTCGCCCGGAGACCGCGCTCAAGCCGCTTCCGACATTGATTTCGCACGCTGCTCGAGCACGCCGATCGTCGACACCAGATTGTCGCGTCGCGCGCGGAGGTTCAGCGCCAGGAGCGGATAGCTCGGCTGATTCACGTCGAACACGCCGGTTTTCGCTTCTTCCTCGAGAATGTCGGTGTTCAGCAGCCGAACACGCCACCACAAATCCGCGATCAACGCATCGAGCTGGAGTTCACCAGCACCAGAACGGGACACTTCCTGCATGACTTGCCTCAACCTGAAACGGCCACCTCTGCCGGGGCCTGGATTGGCCTCAGCTGAGCAAGCAGAGTGCCAGGAGTGGGCGGGCGCCCCTGACCAGGGGCTGTCACAAGGATGCGGACCTGGAACTGGATGGACGACCTCGCCATACTGCCGGCATGAGCGATATATTTCATCTCTTTGCCCCGGGGCCGATCCAGTCTGCTCGCCAGACCCAGCCTGCTCAGTGGCGCTGTTCTGTTTCGACCGCTGTCGCCGCTATCGGCAGATCTGCCAGCGACCATGCATGCGACACCGGTCCTGGTCCTGATGGAGAGAACGACACACGCCGATCGCGCGGCGACGGTCTGAGGCTGGCCGAGAGCCTGAGACGTGCGGGTGCTGCAGTGACGCATCATGTACTCCACGCGGGACACGCGATCACGTCAGAGGACGGAGAGGTCGCACGAGAGTGGCTTGCCAACACTGTCCGGACATAGGGGACGATTGGCCTCTTGCACCCGGCGATATCGTTCGGCGTCATATGCCGCCAAGTGCAATGCCGAAATTTCGCGATGCGTCGCGCGTTGCAAGGCCGGCAACAAGGTATTCATCGGCGTCTATGAAGGCACCGGAGGCGGCCAGTCCTGGAGGCGTGAGGCGGGCCATTCAGAACAAAACCGCGAACTCGTATATGATTGAGATTGCTATATAAATCCAAGTTGTGTGTGGGAGCATCGGCTACCTGCGTCCCCCAACGGTTTTAGCCGAGTTTATGGTGGACGCGGCTTGGCGACCCGCGCAACGGCCGCGCTCTGAGCTGCCCGGCACCGGAGTTAAGCAGGATCAGAGACGCTCGTTGGCCGACCGCATTGATTGGGATAATGATCGTTGCCGGTCGCCTTGGCTGGTTCGGCGATCACGCCGATCTCGCCAAATCCCCAATACTCGCAGCCTTTCTGGCGCAACTGCTGGTTTACCCTGGGTAGGCTTTGTGCAATGAACGATGTCACCGCTCGAACGAACGCCGATGCCTTGACCGAGAAACGCCTCGCTCAGACAAAGACTCGAGAAAGCCCGCCACGCACCGATGTCGGGACGATAGCCCTCCATTGGGCGACCGCGGTCGCGTTCGTCGTAAGCCTCGTTACCGGCATACGCATCGCAGCGGACGCGCTGCACGCCCCCTTCTCGAAATGGCTCGCTCCGGTCCTGCCGCAGGGCGAGATCTTTTCCTGGCATTTCCTCGGGGGGCTCGCCCTGTTCTTCTGCGGGTCGGCCTACGTCGCCTACCTCGCGCGCAGCGGCCTCCTCGAGCGCAACAGCCCCAAGAAGACGCGGATCCTCACGATGCGCGCCCCGGCTCGCCTCAAATGGGGAGCCGTCAACGTCTTCCTGCACTGGTTCGTCTATGCGCTCGTGATCTTCCTCACGGGGACGGGCGTCATGATGTATCTCGGCTATGGCGGCTGGTGGGCTTATCTTCACTCGATCGCCGCCTTCGTCGCCCTCGCCTATATCTTCGCGCATGTCGCAGCGCACTATTTCTATGGCGGCTGGCAGCAGATTTTCCGCGTGTTTCGGCCGACGCCGCTCGCGATCACGAAGGCCGTGCGGCCGAGGCCTCTTCTCGGCGCCGCTGCAATCGGGGTGGCCGTCGCGTGCGGCGTCGCCGGACTCGACTGGGCGACGCGCGATACGCTCGTCATCGCGCGGGTGAGCGCCGCGCCCAAGCTCGACGGCGCGATGGGAGATCCCGCCTGGTCGCGCGCGCTGCCCGTCTTCATTCGCACGCAGCAAGGTGCCAATCTCGGCGGATCGGGCGAATCGCTCGTGGAGGTGCGCGCCCTGCACGACGGGCAGAAGATCTATTTTGCCTTCCGCTGGGAGGATCCCACGCGCTCCCTCCGCCGCATTCCGATCATCAAGCAAGAGGATGGCTGGCACGCCCTCGACGAGCGTGCGGGCCTGCAAGACGCCTCCGACTTGTACGAGGATAAGCTGGCGGTCATTTTCTCGGATAATCCATCGCTCGGCGGCGCAGGCGCGACGGATCTCGGTGCCGATCCGCTGCCCGGCAAACCGATGCCGATCAACGGCCGCGGCTTCCACTTCACGACGGACGGCAGCTACATAGACATGTGGCAGTGGAAGGCGTCGCGCGGGGGCATGCTCGGGCGCGTCGACAGCCAATATATCGGCCCGCCCTACGCCCCTACTCTGGACGAGCAGAATTACAATGCCCGCTATCAGGGCGGCTATTGGAATAAGCCTGGCCGCTCTCTTTATTCGTATAACTTCAAGTTCATCCACCGCGACGACAAAGGGCCCGTCACGGTTCTGCGGCTTCCCAAGGACTGGAAGGCGCAAGTCGCAGCACTCGGCAAATTCGATCTTGATCCGAACAGCAGTGACGACGAGAGCGGCCGTTGGTACATGTTCGACTGGGAGAGCGAACCCTACACTCCAGAGGCCGACGCGAGGATTCCCGTCGGCACGGTCCTGCCCGGCGTGATTATTGCTGGTGACACCGAGGGAGAGCGAGCCAATGTCACCGGGGTTTCAAAATGGAGCAACGGACATTGGACGCTCGAGCTGACGCGCAACATGAAAAGCGATGGCAGATATGACAAAGCCTTCGTACCGGGCCGCGATCTCTACATGTGGGTCGCCGTCTTCGACCATGCACAGACGCGGCATGCGACCCATAATCGCCCGGTGCGTGTCGTGTCGCAGAAATAGGGCTCTCATGATCGGTGACGTGCTCGACCGGAGACCACTCCCTGAGGCTTCGCGATGAAGAGGTCTAGTCGACTCGTCATCAACGGCAAGCTCGTCGAAGCCCGCGCCGGCGAAAGCCTGATCGACGCCGCGCTCGGCGGCTCGATTCTCGTTCCACACGACTGCAGATCGGGACAATGTCAGAGCTGCCGGGTGACGGTCGTTTCGGGCTCGGTCGATGACGGCGGCTCGGGCCACGGCCGCACTGTGCTCGCCTGCCAGGCGGCGGTCGCGGGCGACGCCGAGATCGAATTCGAGGAATTGCCGATCCCGGTGAAGCGGGCGGGCGCCGTCACCGAGGTCAACCAGCTCTCGTCGGAGATCGCCGAAGTCGTGCTGACCACCTCCGCGCCACTCGAATTTCGGCCGGGACAATATGTGCGCGTCAAGTTTTCCGGCTATCCTGCGCGCGAGTTCAGCCCGACCTTCAGGCTTGATGGTTCCTTCAATCAACTCGAACTCGTCTTCCACATCCGGTGCCTGCCTGACGGCACCGTGTCGGGGCAGCTCGGCAAAGCCATCAGGCCCGGCCATGCGGCGCATGTGCAAGGCCCCTTCGGACAAGCCTATCTGCGACAGGGCCAGGGACCGCTGGTGCTGGTCGCCGGCGGAGCAGGCTGGGCCCCGATCTGGGCGCTTGCCCGCTCGGCGCGCTCGACCCAGCGCAACCGCGAGATGGCGATCGTCGTCGGCAGCCGGGATGTCGATAATCTCTATATGCTTCCCTCGTTGCAGTGGCTGATCGACGACGGTGTTCGCGACGTCATTGCGACGACGGAGGTCGGGTCTACCCAGCCGATCAGGCCCGGGCGCCCATCGCACTACCTGCCCCTGCTTGGCCTGGAGGATACGGTCTACGTCGCCGGCCCCCTTGGTCTCGTCGAGACCGTGAAGAACAAGGCGCGCTCGGCCAATGCGCAATGCTATGCCGATCCTTTCCTGCCGAGCTCTCAAACCCCATCGCTGATGGACAAAGTCGCCCGTCTATGGCGAAGCCGGGAGCAGCCTCATCGCCCCGGCCTGTGAGCCGATGCCGAGTTCCATCGGAACGGGAAAGGCTCTAGCAGCCCCGGCGGCCGCCGAGCTCCGGCGCCTTACGGCTTGACGGGCAGACTACCGAGGCTGGTGATGACGTCGGCTGCCTTCTGCGCATCGGCAAAGCGTAGAAAGGCCAGGGCGTCCGGATCCTGCAACGTGTTCAAATAGATCAGCGCCAGCACCACGCTCGAGGGATAATCCGCGTCCGTCGGGTAGTGGCCGTCCACGCGAAGCACCGTGAGCCCCTGTTCCAACGGCCGCGAGAAAGGACCGAAGCCGATCGCGCCTTGAACATCGCGAACCGTCTCGATCGCCTCCTGTGTGGTCGTTGCCATCTTCGATTTCTCAGTGATCTCGAGATCACGCCAGCCGGGCATGCTGGCCCGTAGCCCGGTGAGGGTGCTGTCCTGGTCCTCGCGCCGCACGACGCGGATGCGCATGTCGGCGCCGCCCAGCTCCTTCCAATTCGCAAGGCGGCCCGAATAGATCGCAACGAGCTGAGCGCTTGTGACGGCACTCACTCCGCAGCCGGGATGGACGATGAAAGCCGAGGGCAGGCGGGCGATCGCCTTGTAGACGATGCCGGAAGCCGCTTCGGCCTCGGTCAGGCGGCGTGCGACGCGTCCCAAGATCGCCTTACCGGACCCCACAGCCGCGATGCCTCCGCCAGAACCGATGCTGGGCGGGACCTCGACCTGTGCCGATCCTTCCTGCTGCATGAAGCTCGCGGCGATGGCGCGCAGGACATCGATGCCGTCTCCGGTCCCGACGATGTCAAGCTTGCGTGTTTCGGCGCCCGCGGCATTCACCCCCGCAAGGCAAAGGCCCAAGACGGCTGCCATTATCCTCGAAAATGCCATTGCAGACCCCTTCGAACCACGAGGAGCACAATCTGGCAAACAAACCTAAACCTTCTGTTGTCTCAACGCCGTGGAATCATCGGTGTGGCGAACAAGAAAGCACACAATCTGATGGTTTCGAAAAACCAATTGGTAATTAACTGGCCACAAATAGACGACAAATAGACGATTTAGTGGGTTTCACTCGCCTAAGTTCGGAGCCTGAAAGACAAGTCAGTGGGGGGCCTCAGCGAGCGACATTGATCGGTCCCCGCAAGTTCAGGTGCTGGCAGTGGTGGCGACTGACACCGAAATGGCGAAGGCATCGAGGGCGCCGTCCCGCTGGCGTCGTTGGGCCGTTCTGTCCGGGATTCCGGGTTTCCCCTCGTCTATCGCCATGCGCCTTGTTGCCGTCGTGCTCGCGACCGGTGTGCTCGGGCTCGGCCTCATCGGCGGCTTGACGGCGCTACGCCTGCAGCAGCAACTGAGGCAGCAGGCTGCGGCACTGGGCGAACTCTCAGAAGACCAGCTCGCTCATCGCCTTGACGGCGAGGCGCAGTTGGCGCGAGCGCGTATCGAGGTCCTCGGCGCGGAAACCGCATCGCGCCTGCGTCAGATCGCTCAGCGCACCGATGTCGCCAAGGCGGTCGCCTCGAACAACGATGTGACGATCCGCGAGCTGCTCAGCATCGTTGCTTCGACCTCCGGCTTCGAAAGGCTGATCGCCTTCGACGAAACCGGCCGCGTGATCGGCGCCAACACGCCCCTCGACCTCCTCGCCCTGAACGGGGCGATCGAGGGGACCGACCTCTCTGTCAATCTCAGGGCGATCCTCAAGGACAATAGCCGCTCGCACCCGCGGGGTGAGGAAGGCACCTATGAGCTCAAATCGGGTGAATTGTCAGCGCTCGGCCTGCCGCAGCGCCACACTATAGCACACACCGCAATCGAGCCCGTGTTCGACGACTTCGGCGACCTCATCGGCGCGCTTGTCGCCATCCGACCGCTCGGGCGCACGGAGCGGACTCTCGAGAACTTCACTTCGCTAGCCAATGCCGGCGTGGTCATCATCACGGGTGACAACGAGATCGTGTCGTCCGCGGGGCCTGAAGGAGTGAAATTCAGCAGTGCCGGGACGCGTTTGGGCGGGCTGCAGCGCTCGGATGACGGCAACTACGTCGCGCGCTGTGTCGACTATGAGGCGACGCTCAAAGTGTGTACGTTCGCGCGTGCATCGCTCGTGACGACAACACGCGATCAGATGTTCCAGATCGGCGCAGCCCATACCCGTTCGCTGATGTGGCAGTTCCTGGCATCCGCGGCGCTGGCGCTCGGTGCCCTGGTCGTCGCGCTGTTGGCCGCAGTAAGGCACTTCACGAAAGGACTTTCGGCGCTCGCCAGGACGGCCCAGGAAATCGCGGGAGGCAATCTCGACGTTCCGTTCCGCGCAACGGGCATCGGCGAGGTTCGCGGCCTCGGCCTCGCATTCGAGCGAATGCTGACGCATTTGCGGGCCAGCACGCGACGAATTCGTCAGCTCGCTTTCTACGATACGGTGAGCCGCCTTCCCAATCGGGAGAAGATGCGCGTCGATGCGCCGGCGCTCATCGACGAGGAAGAAGGCACAGCCCTGTTCTTCCTCGACCTCGATGGCTTCAAATCCATCAACGACACTTTCGGGCACAAGGCTGGCGACGAGCTGCTCAGGATGGTGGCCGAGCGCTTGAGCAATTTGCTGACGTCCAAGGTCGCTGCCGACAAGAGTCTGCTAGCCCGGGTCGGGGGCGACGAGTTCGTCGCCATCATCGCCGGGGTGAAGACGGTCGAGGCCGCGAGCCTCTGTGCCCGCGAGATGATCGATACGTTGCAGGCTTCCTTCAAGCTCCAGAGCAACCATGCGACCATCGGCGCCAGCATCGGCATTGCGATCTGCCCCACCCACGGCACAACCTATGACGATCTCCTGATCCGCGCCGACCTTGCGATGTACGTCGCGAAGAGCTCGGGACGCAATACCCACGCGTTCTTCACTCCGGATCTCGCAGAGGTCGCGCGTGCCCGGCATGCGCTCGAAACCGATCTCGCCCTGGCGATCCGCAATGAAGAGCTCGTCGTCCATTACCAGCCCAAGGTGTCCTGCGTGGATGGCCGCATCTTGGGGGTCGAGGCGCTGGCGCGCTGGCATCATCCGACGGAGGGCAACATTCCTCCTCAGCGCTTCATCAAGATCGCGGAAGAGATCGGCCTCATCATGGAGATCGACCGCTTCGTGCTCAGGCGCGCGCTCGCCGAAATCGGAGGCCTGATCCGGGCCGGCTCGAACCTCGTGCTCGCCGTAAATGTCGCCGCGACGGAAATCGAGGACCCGCTGTTCATCAAGGATATCGTCACGACCGTTCGCCAGGCCGACTTCCCGCCGCCACACCTCGAGATCGAGGTCACAGAGTCGGTCGCGATGCGCAATCCTGATGTCGTGCGTGAGAGAATAAGCCTGCTCAGGCAATTAGGCATACGCTTCGCAATGGACGATTTCGGAGCCGGCTATTCGAATCTTTCGACGATGGCGAGGCTCCCCTTCGACGCCGTGAAGCTCGATCGCACGCTCGTCGCGGGTGTCGCGGAAGACCGCGAGAAGCAGACGATCCTTCGCCTGGCACTCGGACTTGCGGACGAATTGGGGTTCGAAACGGTCGTAGAGGGCATCGAAACGGCCGAAGACCTTCGGTTCGCGGCTGAAAACGGCGCGACCATGGCACAAGGTTATATCTTCTCTCCCCCGGTATCGCTCGAGGAGTTCACCGTCCTGCTCCAGCCGAGCCGCTTGGCTTCAGCGGCCGAACTGGCGCCCAAGCGACACGGAGCGGAGCGGCAGGCTGCTATCCACTGAGGCGTCGCCGACGACACGGCGGGTGCCGGTCGGGGACCGAACAGGCTTACGGGAGCCCTGCAACGGCTCGCGGCTTTATACCGAATTGCGGGAAATGATGCCCAGGGAAGGAATCACACGCAACCACCGACACGAGGAATAGCTGTTTGTGATCAGTATGGTGGCGTGAGCGCTTCGTCGTTGGTGGCGGTTGGTGGCCACCTCAGCTTTCTTGGTTCGCGGCAACGGGGGGTCAGTTCGGCCAGGCCGAGCCAAGGATGATCGAGCAGAAGTTCTGACGGACATAGTTCATGTCCTTCAGCGCCAAGACATCGGCCTTCACATTTCCGAACGTCGTCAGCGGCTTCTTGATAATGCCGCTGGCAAAGTGCTCTATGATGTTCTCCTTGAAGTTCGTCTCGCGCGGATGGTGGACGCAGACATGGTCGCGCTGTTCATGCGTGAAGTCGTGATACGCGATGCCGAGCACGTCCATCTCCACACCGGCGGTCACCAGCGCGATAGTGGGACGCATATGCTCGGGAATGCCCGGCGTGGTGTGGAGCGCGATCGCAGTCCAGACGTCCTCGACATCACGCTCCGGCACGCCGTACCTTGTCATGAAGTCGCGTGCGGCGTTGGCGCCGTCCACCTCGAAACGTAGGTTGGGGCTCGAGTATTTCTCGGTCAGGCCCATGTCGTGGAACATCGCGCCAAGGTAAAGCAGCTCAGGATCGTACTTCAGCCCGCGGCGCTCGCCGGTCAGCGCGCCCCACAAGAAGACGCGGCGGCTGTGGTTGTAGAGCAGGTCGTCTTCGGTATCGCGCACGAGCTGCGTGGCGGCGCGCGCGATGGCACTGTCAGGAACGCGGATACCGGCGATGATCTCAGACATGGAGCAATCTTCTCGGTTGGGCAGTGGGCTGGTTTCTCGTCGGTATTACGCACGAGAGCCCTGCTCCGGACAACGAACAGGATCCTCCGGATCAGGACAGCCGCACGTCGTTTCCTGACAAAAGGCCCGTCCGAGCCTGCGGCAGCAGGGGACAGCGGTTCGTCGCTGGATACTTCGCGATCTATTCCGATTCCGCGCGCCGGAAGCTGGCGCGATATTGGACAGGAGTCACGCCAAGACGGGTGCTGAAGACGATCCGCATCCGGTCCGCCGACCCGAACCCGCAATCGAAGGCGACGGCCTTCAGCGGCCGGTCGCTTGCTTCCAGCATCATGCGCGCCGCATCAACGCGGGCGCGCTCGATGAAGTCGTGCGGTGTGGTCCCGGTCACCTGCACGAAATGTCGGGCCAAATTCCGTGGGCTCATGCCGACGACAGCGGCAAGCGACTCCAGCGTGTGGCGATCCCCGATCCTCGCCATGACATGGTCCTGGATGCGTGCGATGGGCGATTCCGGATCGGCAGGTGCTGTGAGATAGGGACTGAACTGCGACTGTCCTCCCTGGCGCTGGGCAACCACAACCAGCCGCTTGGCGACCTTGAGCGCCGTTTCCGCGCCGTGCCGCTGCCCGACGAGCGCTAAGCCGAGATCTATCCCCGCAGTCACACCGGCCGCGGTGATCAACCGTCCATCCCGCACATAGATCAAGTCGGGCTCGACCTTTGCCTTCGGGAACCTGGCCGCCAGCGCCTGTGCATCCTGCCAATGGGTTGTGACTCGCCGATCGTCCAGGAGACCGGCATAGCCAAGGACAAAAGCCCCTGTGCAGATCGATCCATAAATGCTCGAGCGCCACGGCAGCTCCGTGACCCACTGAAGCAGGTGCGGCTCCGGCTCCGCTTCCGGTGGCGTCGGAGCGCCGGCCACCAGAATGATATCGAAGCCGCCCGCCGCCTCCTCGAAGGTTAAGTCGGCCATCAGCCGTATGCCGTTCGACGCGCGCAGCGGATTGCGGTCAGCGGCAACCAATACGGTTTCATAGCGGTCCGCGCTGCCAAGAAACGTGTTCGCCTCGCTGAACACATCCATCGGCCCCGCCACGTCGAGGGCCTGCACTCCCTCATAGACGACAATCGCGACAGCTTGTACCGGCACGTCTTACGACCTCTCCAGTCTGGCTGCCTTATTATGCAGGTAGTCTAGACTCTGCAAAGGTCTGGCGCGATCTGGGGAGCAACAGAACGAACACCGTGCATCTCGGTTTCAGGGGCTATGGACTTCCATTGGTCGATTTTGCTCTCCCAGCCACCGACCAAGCGACCCATGCACGTCTAAAAAAGATCGCCACAGCGACCGGCGAATTTTGTCGCGCCATTATCGTGATCCCGGCGCCTTGTCTGGCGTCGTCAAGGGCTCGTCCTTGGAATCGACAACGAAGACTGCCAGTAAGCTGGCGGGCTCCTTCTCGCTCGCGTTCTCGCTGATGCTGTGATGTGAGCCCGGCATTTCGTAAAAGCCTTCACCCGCATGATAGACCTTCGCGGGGTCATTGCCGACTTGGCTGCGGATGGCGCCGGACAGCACATAGGCGTAGATGAATGCCGAGGCTGCGTGGTGATGGGGGAGCGATTTGCCTCCGGGAGGATAAGTCACCGTCACAGCAACTATTCTCTTTCCTTCGACATTCGGGAGTGCATGCTCGAAGGCTATTCTCACCTGCTCCCGGTCCTGCGCGATCGCGGGCGAAGCTCCCATCGCTGCTGCCACCAGCGCGACGGCTGCGGCTCGCGTTACTCTCCTCACTGCTTTTGCCGTCATCCCGGAAGGGACTGACAGAGCACCAATTCCAGAGGCGAATCCCTTGATCGACGTCATCGCTATTCTCCTTACGAGCCCACTTAGGCCATGGAATCCGGGAAGGGAGACGCGGCGATCAAGTCGCAGGCGTTGGGACTCTTGAACCCCGGGATGAAACGTTCGCAGACGGCGGC
The DNA here is from genome assembly GCF_002068095.1 of Bradyrhizobium sacchari. Classification (GTDB taxonomy): domain Bacteria; phylum Pseudomonadota; class Alphaproteobacteria; order Rhizobiales; family Xanthobacteraceae; genus Bradyrhizobium; species Bradyrhizobium sacchari. Next base: position 928,713 of record NZ_LWIG01000007.1, read on the forward strand.
GTTGACGGTGCCATACGTCGTCGCAGGCTTGTGCGCAAAACCGGCGAAATACTCCTGAATGAAGCCTTCTTTGAAGTTTGTGCGCGGGTACTTGGCGACAATCTCCTCGCGCAGCTCCGCTGGGAACTGATCGAACCCCACCCCGATGACATCGAGAAGCACACCGGAGTTCAGGAGCGCCACTTCGGGCCCCATATGCTTCGGGATGCCGGGGGTGGTATGCAGCGCAATCGCTTCCCAGACGGTCTGCACCTGATCTTCAGCGATGTTGTGAGTGCTAAGAAACTGCCGTGCGGCATTTGCTCCATCGACCTCGAAGCGCTCGTCTGGACTCGAGAACTTCTTGATCAGGCCGAGATCGTGAAATGCGGCAGCGACGTAAAGGAGCTCACGGTCGAAGCGCAGATTCCTCTGACGACCCTGCTCAGCAGCGAACAGGTAGACCCGGATCGAGTGATTAAACAGCAGATCGGTGGAATGTTCGCGCAGGATGTCCGTCGCCTCTTTTGCGAGCAAGGAATCGGGAATGACAAGAGCCTGAGCGAGATTTCGGGGTGTCATGGTCGCGTCCTTTCAAGAATTACTTGGGGTTTGCCTGCGCATTGCGCGCGAGCGCAACTACGAGATTACGCTGATCAGCTCGCGCCGACGTCGAGCACGATCTTTCCTTTCGGCTGAGGCCGCACGCGTTCCAGCATCAAATGAGCTTCGCGCGCATCGGCGAGGGGTAAGACTGCCCCCACGTTTGTTCGTAGTTTTCCACCATCGATGAAGCGAGCGACCTTGGTCAGATATTCGCTCGTGACGTTGACCAGAAAGAAGGCGGCTTCAACACCGTGGCGCTTTGCAATATCCTGATCCGGGCGGGACACTGCCGAAATCAGCTTGCCGCCGCGACGAAGGACCTGGAACGAGCGGGTTTGCGTTTCGCCGCCGACCAGATCAATGACAGCATCCGCGTCCCGTACGTGTTCCTCGAAGTGCTGGGATCGGTAATCGATCACGGTGTTGGCGCCGAGGTTGCGCACGAGGGAAATATCGCCCGCCGATACGGTTGCGATGGTTTGCACACCCACGCGTCGGGCCAGTTGAACCGCATAGGATCCAACGTTGCCGGCCGCCCCGTGAATAACCACCGTTTGACCTGGTTTGAGTTGGGCGCGATCAAACAACGCCTGCCACGCCGTCACCGCGACGACAGGAACGGACGCAGCCTCGATGTGGGTTAGCGAGGTCGGCTTGTTCGAGACCATTCCCGCGGAAGCCAAGGCGTACTCAGCGTAGGCACCGATAAACTGCGGATTCGTAACACCATAAACCTGATCTCCCGCCCGCAGTTCGGAGACTCCCGGCCCCACGGTGACGATTTCACCGGACAGATCCGAGCCCAGAGTGAGGGGGAGCGGTTGTGGCAAAGCGCTCTTGCCGGACCTGATCCAGCCATCCCATGGCCCAACTCCAGCGGCCGCAACTTTGACGAGGACCTCGCCAGGACCTGGCTCGGGTCGCGGCACCGGCTCGAACTTCATGACCTCTGGTGACCCAAACTCGTGCACGCGCCAGGCCATCATTGTTGAATGAGCATTATTCTGAGGAATGATGCTGCGGGTCATCTCATACTCCTTGCGCTCAGCTCGTACCGCGTCGACCGGAGACTTGTTACCGGCGGCCTCCCGCTTGCTCTCCTCGTCCCACCTGACGGCGAAGCGGCGAATGTCGATTTGTCGGACTGGTTTGTGCGTATGTCGCCATGGAGCGCTGTTTTGGGCAACGAACGCGATCCTACGGATCAGGACAGCCGCACGTCGTTTCCTGACAACGGCCGTCGGAGCCTTCGCGGCAAGATATTCGAGAGCGCCGACCTTCAAGGTCGGCTAGAGCCCGCCGACAATTCCGATCAGAGAAAATCGATCAGGGCAGGCGTGGCTGCAACAGGCCGCAGTGTCAAGAATTGCCCGACCGCGGAATCTCCAGCCTGTCTCGAGCTCTGGCGCAGGCATCGTGCACGATCGTGCTCCCGCGTGGAAATGGTGCCCAGGGGCGGAATCGAACCACCGACACTGCGATTTTCAGTCGCATGCTCTACCAACTGAGCTACCTGGGCGTGCTCCAAGAGAGGGGCCAAAGCCCATCGAGCGGGCGGTTTATAGTGGGCCGGGAGCTGCCTGTCCACCCACGCTTCACCTTTGGCTTCGCGGGGCGGGGCCCGGCTGTGCACAAGGTGGTGCGTTGCTGGCGCCGCGGGACGGACACTCAAACAAACGATTGATATTGTTTACTTATTCGACGTCATCCACCTCGTCGTCGCGGCCGGGGATGACGTAGGAGCCTTTCAGCCAGCGGTTCAGATCGACGTCGCGGCAGCGCGAGGAGCAGAATGGGCGGGTGGCCTGTGCCTGCGGCTTGCCGCAGATCGGGCAGGTTTTGAGCGGCCCGGCGGGCTTTTTGACCTGGTCGTCCATGAGGTGCGCAGCACGGTGAGGGAGTTCAAGCGCCTGTCGGCGAACGGGTTCCCGGCGCAGCGGCACATGCGCCTCGGTCCGGACCCGGTCAGGCCATTCTACTGTGCATGGGGTTGTTTTCGAGGTTTTTGTCGGCGCGGTCCTGGCGCTCAGACCGCGGTGGAGTTGAGCCAGCCGAAGCGGATCGGAAAGCCCTCGCCGCCGAGCAGCGTCGTGGTCTCGTAGAGCGGCAGGCCGACCACGTTGGTGTAGGACCCGACCATCTTCACCACGAAGGAGCCGGCGATGCCCTGCACGGCATAGCCGCCGGCTTTGCCGCGCCATTCGCCGGAGCCGATATAGGCCTGGATGTCGTCCTCCGAGAGGCGCTTGAAGCGGACGCGGGTCTCGACCAGGCGCTGGCGGAAGGCTTCGCGCGGGGTCACCAGGGTGATCGCGGTGTAGACGCGATGGTTGCGGCCCGACAAGAGCCGCAGGCATTGCGCGGCCTCATCGACGAGATTGGCCTTGGGCAGGATGCGGCGGCCAACCGCCACCACGGTGTCGGCGGAGAGGATGAAGGAACCGCGCAACTCGTCGTCAAGCTGCACCGATTTGAGCGCCGCGTCGGCCTTGGCCCGCGCGAGCCGATTGGCGCAGGCGCGCGGCAGCTCTCCCCGCCGCGGCGTCTCGTCGACGTCGGCCGGCCGGAGCGCGTCCGGCTCGATGCCGGCCTGGTTGAGCAGCGACAGGCGTCGCGGCGAACCGGAGGCAAGTACGAATTTGGGGCGGCCAAGCATCAGGTGATTTGGGAGATCAGGCAGGGGTGAATTGCGCGCGGAACCTATCGGAAGGGGGCTGATTTCACAACCCGGGAACCCGGACTTTACTGATTCGAGGTGCCCGACATCGCTGTGCCCTCAGTCTGTGACGCGGGTGTTACGCCCACTGCCGCACGCTAACCGCTCGCCGCGCCCACTTTGGCGAACCGCCGGCGGATGCGCAACAGGAGCTGGTCGCAGACCTCGCGATAGGCGGCGAGCTTCTGGTCGCGGCTGCCCTCGATGGTGGTGGGATCCTGCGTCGGCCAGTATTCGACATCGGCGGCGAGCGTGCGGGTCAGCTCAAGCGCCTTGTGATGGGCTTCCGGCGACAGCGTGATGATGAGGTCGAAATTCAGCCCCTCCCAGTCCTCCAGCTCCTCGAAGGTCTGCGGCTTGTGCGTGGAGATGTCCTGGCCGAGCTCGCCCATCACGGCGACCGCGAAAGGATCGAGCTCGCCCTTCCTGGCGCCGGCCGACTTCACGTAGAGGCCCTGCGGAAACATGTGCTGCAGGAGGCTCTCGGCCATCGGCGAGCGCACGCTGTTCATCGCGCAGGCGAACAGCACCGATTGCGGATCGCGTGCGCGTGGCGGACCCGCCATCGCGCTTAGCCCTTCCAATGAAGAACGGTAATGAGCGTGAACAGCCGGCGCGAGGTCTCGAAATCGACCCGCACCTTGCCCTTCAGCCGCTCCTGCAGCGTGCGCGATCCCTCGTCATGGATGCCGCGGCGGCCCATGTCGATGGCCTCGATCTTGTCCGGGGTCGCGGTGCGGATCGCCTGGTAGTAGCTGTCGCAGATCATGAAATAGTCCTTCACGATCCGCCGGAACGGCGTCAGCGACAGCAGATGCGCGACCACGGGCGTCCCGTCCTCGCGGCGGATGTCGAACATCAGCCGGTTGCCGGTGATGCCGATATGCAGCGTGAATGGTCCCTGCCCGTCGGCGCCGTCGGGCGCGAACAGGTTCTGCTCGATCAGATCGTAGATCGCGATCGCGCGCTCGTGCTCGATGTCCGGCCCGGAGCGGCCGATCGAGTCCTCGTCGAGGGTGACCGCGACGATGCGATTGTTGGAGTCGTCCTGTTCGGGCGGCTTTGTCATGACAGATTGAGGCGCAATCCAATCGAGCGTGAATGGGCGTCCAGCCCCTCCGCCTTGCCGAGCGTCATCGCGGCAGGTCCCAGCGCGCGGAGCTGATCCGGGCCGCATTTCAGGATCGAGGTGCGCTTCATGAAGTCGTGCACCGACAGGCCTGAGGAGAACCGCGCCGAGCGCGCCGTCGGCAGCACGTGATTGGAGCCGCCGACATAATCGCCGATCGCCTCAGGCGTATGGGCCCCGAGGAACACGGCGCCGGCGTTGCGAATCCTTGCCGCGAGCGCATCGGGATCGACAGTCATGATCTCGAGATGCTCGGCCGCGATCGCATCCGCGAGCGGAATGGCATCGCCGAGGTTCTTCACCATGATGATGGCGCCGAAATCCGCCCACGAGCTGCCTGCGATCGCCGCGCGCGGCAGCGTCTTCAGCTGCGCCTCGACGGCCTTTTCGACATCGGCGGCAAGCCGCGCCGAATCGGTGATCAGGATCGATTGCGCGCTGGCATCGTGCTCGGCCTGAGCCAGGAGGTCAGCGGCGATCCAGTCGGCGTTGCCGGTGTCGTCGGCGATCACCAGCACCTCGGAGGGACCGGCGATCATGTCGATGCCGACTTTGCCGAACACCAGCCGCTTGGCGGCGGCGACATAGGCATTGCCGGGCCCGACGATTTTTGCCACCGGCGCAATGGTCGCGGTGCCGTGCGCGAGCGCGGCCACGGCCTGCGCGCCGCCGACGCGGTAGATCTCGGTGACGCCGCCGAGTTGGGCTGCCGCCAGCACCAGCGGATTGAGCTTGCCGTCGGGCGAGGGCACCACCATCACGAGGCGCGACACGCCCGCGACCTTTGCGGGCACCGCATTCATCAGCACCGAGGACGGATAGGCCGCCGTGCCACCGGGGACATAGAGGCCGGCGGATTCGATCGCGGTGTAGCGCCAGCCGAGCTCGACGCCGAGCGGATCGGTGAAGCGCTCGTCCTTCGGCAGTTGGCGGCGGTGATAAGTCTCGATGCGGTCGCGCGCGAGCTTGAGCGCATCCAGCGTTGCCGCATCGCAGGCCTTGACCGCAGCCTCGATCTCGGCGGCGGTGACGCGCAGGCCGGATGCATCCAGCTTCAACCGATCGAACTTGGCGGTAGCCTCGAGCAGGGCCGCATCGCCGCGCCTCGCGACATCGTCGACGATGGCGCGCGCGGCGGCCTCCACGTCGGCCGAAACCTCGCGCTTGGCGGCGAGGAAGGCCGCAAATCGCTGGTCGAAATCGGCGCTGCTGCGGTCGAGACGGACGGGCATTTTGGCTTGGCTTCCGGCTGGTCTTTGGGGCGGATTGGCTCACCCGGGCCCCTGCTCAATGGCGCGGCGGGCAAGCGGCGTCAACCCTTGCGCCCCGCCCCTGTTGGCATGCCACCTCACCCCTCCCCCTCGACCTCCACGCCCGTCCCCAGATCGTCTGCCCCCAGGTCCGTCAGCTCGCATTCCAGGCATTCGACGTCGAGACGGATGGCGCCGCCTTGGGCGAACAGCAGGAGGGCGCTGCCGCCGGGCTCCTCGGCGCGGCCATCCTGGGGGTGAAACTCGATGCCGACGAGGTCCAGGACCTTGTCCAGCGCGCCCAAATCGATGTTGCGCGATTTGCAGGCGAGCACGCGGTCGAAGCGGAGCGCGGAGACCAGCCGGCGTGGCTCGGCCGCGCCGTCCAGGGTCTGCTCCCAGTCCAGCCGGCTCATGCCGACCACCAACCGCTTCTCGCCCTGCCGCCAGATGATGTCCGCGGCCTGCACGCGGGCGTCCTGGACATGGGCCGAGATCACCGCGAGGTCATCGGCGTCTAGCGCGATCATTTTGAGCTGGGGAGACATCGCCGGCGCTTCTCCTTCAAGACAGACAGGGCTCAACGCGCGCAGGCGCGGAAATTTCCTCACAACTGACGGGCGCGCGGTCTAGATGCTATTGATATCCTCCATTTGCAGCACCTTCCGCGGATACCCTTCCCGGGGCGACATGGATCATGCAGCGGCCGCGATCTCGTCGAAGGATACACCGGTCAACATCGCCGAAACGTCCCACAGCATCGCTGCGGTCGCGGAATCCTTCGCCCGCGGCATGATCTTCGCGGGCTCGGGCGGTCCCTTCAATTCGTAGAACCCGTTTGGGCCATAATAGCTGCCGGGTTCGACGGACGGAGAGGTCGCTGCGAACAGCGTGGGCAGCGCGCCTGCGGCGGCGGACTGGCTGATAAAAGGTTGCAGCAGCCGGCCGACCCGCCACTGGAACGTGTTGGTGCCCGGCCCGTTCGGAATGAGATCGGTCCGCGCATAACCGGGATGAGCGGCAAGGCTCATCACGCCCCAGCCGGCGGCGAGGCTGCGGCGATGCAGCTCCAGCGCAAACATCAGCATCGCCAGCTTGGACTGGCAATAGACCCGCCACGGACGGTAGGACCTGCTTTGCAGATCATCGAAATCGATCGCGCCGGAGCGGTGCGCAAGACTCGAGAGATTGACCACGCGCGGCGCCTTCGCCCGGCGGAGCTGCGGCAGCAGGCGCGCCGTCAGCGCGTAATGGCCGAGATAGTTGGTGCCGAGCTGCATCTCGAAACCATCCGCGGTCTGCTGCCGCTTCGGTAGCGCCATCACGCCGGCATTGTTGACGAGGAGATCGAGCTGCTCGTTGCTGGCGGCAAAGCGTCTGGCGAAATCGGCGACCGAGGACAGGCTGGCGAGGTCGAGATGCTCATAGGCGATCAGGGCGTTGGGAAACCGCTCGCAAATCCCCTCGATCGCCCGCAGCCCCTTTGCGTCGTTGCGCCCCGCGAGTATGACAATGGCACCGGCCCCCGCCAGCGCCAGCGCCGTCTCGTAACCGAGCCCGCCCGTCGCGCCGGTCACGACCGCGGTCTTGCCGCTGAGGGAGGGAATGTCTGCCGTGGTCCAGTCGGTCATGCCATGTCTCCAGGCCGGAGGGTGGATAAAGGCCCGCGCGCGGACTAAATGTGCACTGAGTGCAACTTTGCAAGAGGCGGGATGATTTGAAGGCTTCGAAAGCGGTCAGGGAGGGCGCCAAGCCATTGTCAGCGGTCGCAAAATCGCCGCTGGCGGCCGGCCTGCGCCAGCGCAAGCAGCAGGAGACTCGCGAGCGGCTGACCCGCGCGGCGATGGCGCTGTTCCTGGAGCGCGGCTTCGAGGCCACGACCATCGACGACATCGCGGCCGCCGCCGATGTCTCGCGCCGCAGCTTCTTCCACTACTTCGCTTCGAAGGAGGACGTCGTCTCCGCCTGGCAGGAGGATGCCGCCGCCGCGCTGGTCACCGAGATCCTCGCACGGCCTGCGGACGAATCGATGCTGACGGCGGCGGAGAACGCGATCGCAGCGGCGATCAAGCGGATCGATCCCGCGGAAGCTGCGGCCATGTCGCAACTCAAGCGCGACAATCCCGCGCTGCAGGCGCGCGATCAGCTCAAATATGAGAAGCTCGAGCGGGCGCTCGCCGAGGGGCTTGCCCGGAGAGCGAAAAGCAAATCGGACCAGCCGAAGGCGCGGCTCGTCGCCATGATCGCCACCGGCGCGATGCGCGTCGGTGGCGAGAGCTGGATCGGTGAAGGCACGCGCGAGAAGCCGGAGGCTTTCGTGAAGCGCACCTTCGATGCGATCCGGGCGATATTGAAGTAAAGCGCTCACCCTACCCTGTAGGGTAAGGATCGCGCTCCATCACTCCCTGAAGAACGCCAGCAGATCGGCGTTGATCGTCTCCGCATGCGTAGTCGGCATGCCGTGAGGGAATCCCTTGTAGGTCTTCAGGATGCCTTTCTTGAGCAGCTTGGCAGAGAGCGGCGCGGAGTCGGCGTAAGGCACGATCTGGTCGTCGTCGCCGTGCATCACCAGCACGGGGACGTTGATCTTCTTCAGGTCCTCGGTGAAGTCGGTCTGCGAAAAGGCGACGATGCCGTCGTAGTGCGCTTTCGCGCCACCCATCATGCCTTGGCGCCACCAGTTCTCGATCACCGCTTCCAATGGTTTTGCGCCGGGGCGGTTGTAGCCGTAGAACGGGCCCGCCGCGATGTCGCGATAGAACGCCGAGCGGCCGGCGGCGAGCTGGGCCTGGAAATCGTCGAACACGCTCTTCGGCAAGCCGCCGGGATTGGCCGCGGTCTGCACCATCAGCGGCGGCACCGCCGAGAGGATCGCAGCCTTTGCGACGCGGCTCTCGCCGTGACGGGCGATGTAGTGCACGACCTCGCCGCCGCCGGTGGAGTGGCCGACATGGATGGCGTTCTTGAGATCGAGATGCGCGGTGAGCGCGGCCAGATCGTCGGCGTAGTGATCCATGTCGTGACCGTCGGCGACCTGCGCCGAGCGGCCGTGGCCGCGGCGGTCATGGGCGATGACGCGATAGCCGCGCGTGACGAAGTACATCATCTGCGCGTCCCAATCGTCGGCCGACAGCGGCCAGCCGTGGCTGAACACGACCGGCTGCCCCGAGCCCCAGTCCTTGTAGAAAATCTCGACGCCGTCTTTGGTGGTGATGGTGGGCATGGTGGGGCTCCTGTAGTGAGAGAGTCATTCCGGGGCACGCGAAGCGTGAATCCGGAATCTGGAGATTCCGGGTTCGATGCTGCGCATCGCCCCGGAATGACGGAATCAAGCGTTCAAGCAAACGCCATCGGCTTGTAGCGGCGCCAGGCGCCGATCGTAAGCACCACGAAGAACACCAGCACGATGCCCTGCACCACGGCGAAGACGGGACCGGAGGGCGGCGCCGGCGGCACGGCGGGCGCGAGCGCGGCGAGCGCCGGGACCTTCAGGAACGACTGGATCACCAGCACGAAGACGTTGAAATAGAGCGAGATCATCGCCGTCACGATGTAGACCGGACGCCAGACGCCGCTGAGCTTCATGCCGTAGAGCGCGAAGCAGGCAATCGCGAGCAGCACCAGCGAGATGATGCCGATGATGTGCGAGGGCAGCAGCTCCTTGAACGGAAACAGGAAGCCGGTGGCGCTGGTGAGGATCGTGAACAGCAGGAAGATCGCGGTGAGACCCGGCATCGACTTCGAGCCGAGCAGGCCGAACATTACAATGAGGCCCGCGATGATGCCGATCAGACTAATGATGACATGGACTAACGTGAAGGCGGGCAGGCTCAACCCGAGAACCATGACATCTCTCCTACTCTCTGCATCGAGATGATGAGAGTAGTATTACGCTCCTCATGGGATTGCCACATGCATTGGCGTCACATGGCTGTGCGAAGCCATGCGTCATCGTGCGAATCGACAAACGCATGACTGAGATTTTTGCAGCGCTGTCACGAACGACAGCAGGTTTTCAACGAAAGTTGAATCGATCCCTCAGACTTCCTTGGTGTCGAAGATCAGGAGGTCGGCGCCACCGCTGGCGAATTTCGGCACGTCGCCTGCGGCCGCCTTGCCCGCTTCGCTGCCGAAAGCCTTCTGGATGTCGGCCACGCTGTCGAAGGTGAGGATGGCGACGAGGTGGATTCCGGACGGGCCGGCGGGAGAGCCGACCGCGCCCGTGCTGACTGCGTATTTCTTCAGGCCGGGCAATTTCTTGGCGAGCGGAATGTGGGTCTCGGCATAGTGCTTGTCGAAGGCGGCAGCATCCTTGGGCGTCTTGTAGAGCACGACGAGTTCGGCCATTGAGTCCTCCCTTGGGAATCCCTGATTTTTCAACGCGCGATTGGCTTCGCGACGAGGCGATAGTCTGTGGGACGCGGCAAGATGGCAAGCCGGATTCGGCTTGCCATTTGCTTGTCTTGTCCTTGACCTACAGTTTGAGCACGGTCTCGTCGGAAAACCGCTCCACACTGTTCGCTGGCGCGGCCCTTCGGGTCCGGATCGTGCTTTAAAGCGCCGGTTTTGCGGCGTCGCCGAGATAGCCGTGCAGGGCGGCCACGACCTGGGCGCCCTCGCCAATGGCGCCGCCGACGCGCTTGACCGAGCCGGAGCGGACGTCGCCGACGGCGTAGACGCCGGGCACCGAGGTCTCGAGCGGCGCCACGAGCTTGCCCTGGTTCAACTCGGACTGTGCACCTGTCACCACGAAGCCGCCGCGATCGAGCGTCACGCCGCAGCCCTGGAGCCAGCTCGTAGCGGGATCGGCGCCGACGAACAGGAAGAGATTGCGGATGTCGGCTTCATCCTCATCGGTCGACAGCCGGCTCTTCCAGCGGACCCGCCGCAGCAGCGAGGTCTCGTCGCCTTCGAGCGCGGTGATCTCGGTGTTGAACATCAATTCGATGTTGGGCGTCGCTTCGATGCGCTCGATGAGATAGCGCGACATGCTGGCCCCGAGGCCCCCGCCGCGGATGATCATCAGCACGCGTTTGGCGTGGCCCGACAGGAACACGGCGGCCTGGCCGGCCGAATTGCCGGCGCCGACGAGGGCCACCTCCTCGCCAGCGCAGAGCTTCGCCTCGACCGGGGAGGCCCAGTACCAGACGCCACGGCCCTCGAACTTGTCGAGATTTTCGATCTCAGGCCGGCGATAGCGCGCGCCGCTGGCGACCACCACCGCGCGCGAGCGCAAGGTGTCGCCGCAATCCAGCGCCAGCGCGAAGGTGCCGCCACTGCGCGAGCAATCCAGCGAGCTCACCGACATGGGAATCATGATCTCGGCGCCGAACTTCTGCGCCTGGGTGAAAGCACGGCCCGCCAGTGCCTGGCCGGAGATGCCGGTCGGAAACCCCAGATAATTCTCGATGCGCGCGCTGGCGCCGGCCTGGCCGCCGAAGGCGCGGGTGTCGACAACCGCGACCGAGAGACCTTCGGAGGCCGCGTAGACCGCGGTCGCAAGCCCCGCCGGTCCGCAGCCGACGATGGCGACGTCGTAGATCCGGTTGTCCTTGGCCCCGCCGATCATGCCGATGGCGCGGCCGAGCTCGGTCTCGCTGGGATTGCGCAGCACCGTGCCGCCGGCCGTCACGACGAGCGGCCAATCCTCCGGCTTCGGCGAATAGCGCGCGATCAGCTCGGCGGCGTCATGCTCGCTGCCGGGATCGAGCAGATGATGGGGCTGGCCGTTGCGGGTGAGGAAGCCCTGCAGGCGCACCACGCCGGCGGAGTTCGACGGCCCGATCAGCACGGGACCGCCGACGCCGCCCTGGATCAGATTGACCCGGCGCAGAATCAGCGCGCGCATGATGCGCTCGCCAAGCTCGGCTTCGGCCACCAGCAGCGCGCGCAGCCGGTCCGGCGGGACGAGCAGCACCTCGACATCGCCCTCGGCGCGGCCGTCCACCAGCGCCGGCCGGCCCGAGAGCTGGCCGAGTTCGGCCAGAAATTGCCCCGGCCCCTGATCGATCACCGGGGTGACGTGACCGAGACCGTCGCGCTGGGTGATGGCGACGTGGCCCGACAGCACCACGAACATGCCCGGCCCGGGCTTGCCGGTCTCGAACAGCAGCTCGCCGTCCTTGTAGTGCCTGAGCTCGCCGAAATGGCGCAGGCGCTCGATCTCGGCTTGTGTCAGCGTCGGGAAGGTCTGCTCGGGACGTGTGAACTGCGGCATCAGCGCCTCCCGGTCGGTTCGTTGCACCTCGTCCTGCGCCATCGTCATTCCCGCTCATTCCAAAATCCACTGCCGGCCTTTAGTCGCCGGACTTCATTCACCGGTCTTGCCGACGGTCCCCTCGTTGAGGGAACCTTCGTCGTTCTGCGAGGGATCAGTGATTGCGGCGCGCTCGCGCGCCTGCAGCTTCCGCCGCTTCAGGTTTTCGCGCAGCGCCGATTTCAGCCGGTCGTCCCGGGACGTCCGGCCCTGTTTCGAATCCTGGCCCGCGCCGTTGTCGTTCCTGTCAGTCATCAATGGTCCATCGCCACGGTCGGCCATAACTTGCCCAACGAACATGGCAGCTCAAGAGGCGACGTCGATCCAATCGTGCGAAACTCGAAATGGATCGAATCCCGGCCCTGGGCCAACTGGCCAGTTGGGCGGGGACGTCAGACCCCAAATCAGGGAAAAGTCGGCCGATTCGGGCGAAAACGGGCAATTTGGCCCTGATATCGGCCCGATTTTCTCGTTTTGACGGGGCTTGCAAGCTTGCGCAGGAGGGGGGCTTGTGGCAGATATCGGCCCGCTTGGTAGGCCCCGTGGCGGCCGATTCTGATCCCAGCACATGCTGCCGTAGCTCAGTGGTAGAGCACTCCATTGGTAATGGAGAGGTCGACAGTTCAATCCTGTCTGGCAGCACCATTCTCTTCATTCAATCAGACATGAATCAGCGTTCTCGCGGCATCTGGCGCCCGAGTTTTGCTGTTTTCCTTGACCCTCTCCTTTGAAGAGGGCGCAGGGAAGGCCGGGTGCCGGCTGGCACCCACGGTCCACTGTGCGAAAGCACACGCAGAAAACTGCACAGCGGCATACAGGTGAAGCCCAACACACGGCCTTCCCTGCGCAGTGGTTTGACGGCTTATGCCTGCTCTCCCCGGAGCCGAGTTCCTTCTGGCCTCCGTCACCTCGCGAATTGACGATACCTCCAGGCCCGGTTGAGCCTGAAAACATCTCCGCAAGGCTTGACCGTAGCAACGACGGTCAGGACCACATGGTTTTGCCGTACGCAACTTCACCCCGCTTCGCCCGAGGGGCTTCGCGAAGGTATTGGCGCCGTCCGTCCGCACGGAGCACGACCTCACGAGGTTCATCTCGCCCTGGTCCCGCCTTCCCGTGCCCGACGCAGCCGCGTCCACCGCACCCCGATCCACGTTCGTTACGACGTACGATCGCCCCTCTCCGGGGACCGGGATGACGGGATCATGCTGCAAATCCGAAGTTCGGTAAAGTAGTATATTTTTGCCGAGCCGGGATTGACGGGGTTTGGGTGTTTTGCCCGACGGGTCAGATCGGCGGATGGAGAGGCAAGCCCNGCCCGCCGACACCTTCCACAGACGTGATGCCGAGGTCCTGACCGCGCAGGTAAGGTTAATTCTTCCTTTCGATTGTCGGTAAAATTTTATCTATTATCGTCTGCTCATTCATGATGAACCAGAGGCTCCGATAGTGTTTGCGTTTTGCCTGATCGTGACTGGGACTGTACTGCTTCTGACCGGCTTGGTTGCCTTCGGCTTTCATCGAAACTCGCTGCACTCGATGGCGTTGCTGTAGCCAAGCCAGGCTTTGTAGAGCGAAACCCATCAGAGCTTTGATCAGGGATAAAGCGGGTGGGCTCCGCAACTACTCGTGCATCAGCGTGTCGCCAACGCGTTCCTTCATCACAACCTGAAATCCATCTCGCAGGACGGCAAAGCAAGGAGTTGCGGCCCCATCGACGCGCCAGACGGCCCCCTACCGACATTTGACCGCCTCTCTCAAGGCCTGCACCCGTCCCGGACCATGTGCTGGCGAGCTTTTCGAGAAGCTGCAGTCGCACTGTCCGTTTGCCCTCCGTCGTGATAGTCTCATATCTCGCGTTCTGTCCGGGAGGACACAATGGGATGGTTTGACGGGCTGTTTGGAAGGACGTCGGCGCCTACGACCCCACTCCTTGCGAGATTCAGACGGAAATCACGGGCTCCGACTGATCCTGATTTGCTGAGGATTGCGAAAGACCGAAAAGGGCATGTCTCGAAGAGAGCCGTGAGAGACGAATATAACCGGCTGCTCCTGGAGAAGTATGTGCACGACAAGTCGTGACGTCTGACGCGCGTTGAGATTTGAATGCATTGTCATCGCGCTTCAGGCTGTTGTTTGCGCGTGCTCTTTCCGGAAAACCACTTCGCACTTTTCCGGATCATGCTCTGGCTCGCAGGACGGGCGGAGCGAAGCGAATCCCGTCAGCGTCTCGTCCGCTGGCAACATGATGGGTTTCGCGAGTGCTCCACCCTTCCTACGCACGATCAATTGCCGTCGCGCATCTGCTGCCCGGCGAAGCGATCGTCGGAGCGGCGCAGCCGTCGGCAGAGCTCGCGATTGATGTTCTGCAGGACGATCACATAGGCGTGGATGTCGGCCTTGTAGCAGGCGTAGAGATTTTGGGCTGTCAGGTCGTACAGCACGGTCGGCCCCTCCGCGACCACCGTGGCGGAGCGGTTCTGCATCTCGATCAGAGTCATCTCGCCGAAGAAATCCCCTCGCTGCAGCACGGAAATCGGAACGACGTTCCCTGAATTCGTGCGTTTGCTCACCACAAGACGGCCGGATCTGACGATGAACATCGAGCGTCCCGGCTCGCCTTCGGCCACGACGGTCGCACCGGCATCGAGACGGCGCTCGACCAGCATGGAAATCAGGAGGTCAAGGCTGGGGTCCGACAGACCGCCGAAGAACGGCGTCGCCAGCAGGAACGCTTTCAGATCGGGAGCAGTGACGGTCATCGCGCGAGGTTACGCCCCGTCGCGAATTGCGGCAAGCAGAGCAGATTGGCGCCCACCCTGCCCGCTGCTATCCGGGTCGGCGTCCTCTGATCGCGTGTGCGCGCGCACTGTAGGTGATGCGGCCATCGGCATCCGCCGGCAGGCGCGCACGGACCCGCGCGATCAGCGTCTCGACGTCTGCGGGCTTCATTGCGGCAACGGCAGGCCGGATCGCAGGCGACTTCAGACTGATGGCCCAGAACTCGTCGAATCCCGAAAAGGTCCGCTGCACCGTGATCTCGCGCGTTTGCACGTCCTGGAGGCCTGCTCCTCGCCAGAGGTCTTGCAGCGCTTCCATGCGGGAGGCGTCCAGCCGCGGCGGGCGCGTCGCCGCAATGCCCATCGCCTTCATCTCGTTGTAGATCGGGTCGAGCGGAAAGCCGCCTCCCAGCATGTCCCACATGTAGGTCACGACCGCGCCGCCGGGGACAACGACCCGCACCATTTCGCTGACGCCCTTGGCAGGATCCGGAACGAACACCAGGACCAGGGCCATCACGGCCGCATCGAAGCTGCCGTCGGCGAAAGGCAGCGCCATGGCGTCGCCCTGGCGAAACTCCGCGACGCGCGCCGCAGGCCGCGTGCGTGCGAAAGCGAGCTGCTCTGCCGAGGGGTCGATGCCCTGGACCTCGACCGGACTGCATCGCTCGACCAGGAGCTCAGTGAAGGCTCCGTTGCCGCAACCGATATCGATCCACCGCAAGCCGGCCGGAGGAGCCAGCCAATCAAGGAATATCCCGCCGGCGGACCGGCTCCAGACTCCCATCATCTGCTCGTAGGCAGCACCGTCGTCGAAGTGAATTGTCGGCTCTGGCATTTCGAGATCCTCCCAGCCCGATGACGATCCTTCGCGCGCCATTCTGCGCACAAAGGATGGAAGCGGGAAAGTCCTCGGTGCGACCCGGTCCGCGCGGCTCACTGCCGTGCAATGCTCTCGCCGCGGAGCGCCCTTCGCTTCCGCCACACCTGCAGGTCGATCATGACCTTCACGGTTGCCGCGAGGACGAGTGCGCACAGCGCCGCCTTCGAGATCGTCTCCATGGTCCCCTCGATCAGCAGACAATGGACCACGCTGCCTGCGACGATGACGATCGCGAGCGGCATGTGAAGGAAGCGCCAGGTTCGCGGTCGCAATCCCAATCGCCGGCGCAGCAGCGCCAGCAGCGCGACGATGAAGATGGCCCACATGGCGATGACGCCAAAGGGCGAGAACGGTGTCGGCGAGGCGAAGGTCAGGGCGTCGATCATGTCGGGCGGGCTGGTGATCCAGAGGCCGGCGACGTGGATCACGATCGCGAGGGCCAGCGCGCCGCCGATCCAGTGATGAGCGCGCCGTCCGCGATAGCCTGAGAATCCCGGCATGTAGCCGCCGACCAGCAGGGGCTGGACGAGCACGAGGCCGAGGGCAACGATGCCGGCGAATCCGGCGAGGATATAGACCGGACCGCGCCATGCGAGCTGCTCGCTCGATGCGGCAGCGGCGATCGGCGCGCCGACGGCAACGGCAAGGACAGCCCAGATCAGGATCGCCCGGGCCGACGTCCGCCCCGTCATTCGTGATCCGTCAGGTGGGCTGCAGGACGAAGTGCGCCTCGAGGCTGGTGTCCTTCGGGCTTCGCATCACCGGGCGCAGGAAGACGGTCTTGAACTCGCCGCTGTCATAGGCGAGGTGGCCGTGCGGCTGGCCGAAGATCGGAATGATCTGTGGCATCTCGAGCCGGAACCTGCCGTCCTTGTCGGTGAGCGTGGCACCATGGCTCTGCGGCTCATGCTCCTGACCTTCGACCGTGTGCGCCCAGATCTGGATGCGCTGTCCGGCCAGCGGAGCGCCGTCGCCGGCACGGCGGACAGTGCCACTCATCCAGAAACCACCCTTGCCGATCCGGTCCACGATCGCCGCGCCCTTGCGGTAATTGTTCGCCCCGCCCGACATCGATTCCGTCGGCGCGAGGCCGTCCGCGCGGGCCGGCAGCAGGAGGCCGGAAGTGCCGGCCGCCAACATTCCGGTTGCGAGGACGGAGCCGCCCGCGGCGAGGAGGTTGCGGCGGTTGAGTGCGACAATGGCCATGTCAGTTCCTCCGGGCGACCGGGCAGTGACTCCGGCAAACCTACAACAACAGGCGCAAAACGCCCAGTTGGGGCAAAGGGCGCAACAGGTCGCAATAACAGTGTTGTGAACGGAGGGGCAGGCCACTCAGACGGCTGCGTAGGATGGAGGGAGCGAAGCGATTCGCAGCTGCTCTACCCATCCCCGCAATTCAGCCGCGCTTGCCCTGTTGTCGTTCAAGGCGGAGCCTTTGTGCTCTCATGCGTTTTATCTCTTCGTTGAGAGCGTCGGTTTTTTCATCAAGGCGTGAAGTCTTTGATTTCGGCTCGTCGCGCTGACGTATCTTTTCGAGCGCTTTCTCAACCGAGAGCTTGGTCGGATCGGCCATCATACCTCTCCAGGAAGGAATCGAAGCAACCAATGCTGGAAGTGAAAATGAAGCCAGGTTTTGAATGTTGACGTAAGTCAAACCTGCGGCGGACGTCCGCTGGATCAAACAGGCTGCCTGGGCGGTTCGCCGGTCACCCCCGACAATTCCGAATGGCATCGTTGCGCCCCTGTCCAATCGACACTGCAGCGCTAACATTTGGACTGGACGGCATTACATATGGAGCCCCGACGCATAGGCCCTCCACCCGGACCCTCACGCATGATCCCCTTCTCCGTGCTCGACCTCGCTCCCATCCGCCAGGGCGGCGACGCGGCGCAGGCGTTTCGCAATTCGCTCGATCTTGCCCAGCATGCGGAGAAATGGGGCTTCAAGCGCTTCTGGCTGGCCGAACATCACAACATGACGGGCATCGCGAGTGCGGCGACCTCGGTCGTGATCGGGCATGTCGCGGGCGGGACGAAGACGATCCGCGTCGGGTCCGGCGGGGTCATGCTGCCGAACCATTCGCCGCTGGTCATTGCCGAACAGTTCGGCACGCTGGAGTCGCTCTATCCCGGGCGAATCGATCTCGGGCTCGGGCGGGCGCCGGGTACGGACCAGTTCACGGCGCGGGCGCTGCGACGCGACCTTGCCACCACGTCGGAGAATTTTCCGCAAGACGTGCTGGAATTGCAGGCGCTGCTCGGCGATGTGCAGCCGGACCAGGCGATCCGTGCCGTACCCGGCATGGGGACCAAAGTGCCGCTCTGGATCCTGGGCTCGAGCACCTTTGGCGCGCAGCTTGCGGCCATGCTCGGCCTGCCCTTCGCGTTCGCCTCGCATTTCGCGCCGCAGATGATGATGCCGGCGCTGCGCGAATATCGCGCGCGCTTCGAGCCCTCGGCGCAGCTCGACAAGCCCTATGCGATGGTCGGCGTCAACGTCTTCGCGGCGGACAGCGATGCGGAGGCGCAGCGCATGTTCTCCTCGCTGCAGCAGCAGTTCATCAAGCTGCGCCGCGGCACGCCCGGTCCGCTGCCGCCGCCGGTCGACGACATGGACGCGCTGTGGTCGCCGGCCGAGAAGGCCATGGTCGGCCAGTCGCTGTCCTGCTCCGCGGTCGGCTCGCCTGAAGTGGTCGAAGAAAAGCTGAAGGCGCTGATCGCCGAGACCGGCGCCGACGAATTGATGACCACGGGGCAAATTTACGATCACGCCGCGCGGCTGCGCTCGTTCGAGATCGCCGCCGAGGTGCGCGACCGGCTGGCGGCGTCGCCCAATCGCTGAGCCAGGCACCGGCGCGCCGCGCTGGCCGAAAACATGCACGAGATTGCGGGCCCGGCAATGGTGTCCTAAACTCGCGACATGGAAGGGGCAGCGTAGCGCCGATCCCTCAAGGCCTGATCGCAGGATCGACGATGGATGTGATCCGCAGCCGTGCATTCGAGTTCATCGAGACGGTCCAACAACTTCCCGACACCGCGAGTGTCCTGGACGCGATGGGGCGCATGCTCGGCCAGTACGGCGCCGACCAGTTCTGCTGCTCCTATGTCGCGCCGCTCTCGACCGAAGTCCCGCGCGAGGCCGTTCTCGCCCATCGGCTGCCGCACGGCTTTCTGGATATGTACTCCGCCGAGCAGTTCGTCTGGGACGATCCGGCGCTACGCTACTGCAAGACGACGCTGCGTCCGTTCCGATGGTTCAGGGAGGCGCCATTCGATGCGGCCCGGGAACCGCGCGCGCTCGAACTGGTCCGCCGCGCCCGCGACTTCGGGCTGGTCGACGGCGTGATGGTCCCGATCGCTTCGCCCGCCAACCGCATCGGTCAGGTGTTCTTCGGCGGCCGCGAAATCGATCTGCCGGAGCGTGATCTGCCGGCTCTCCATCTCATGGCGCTCTATGCCTTCGACCGGGCGCTGGCACTGCGCGGGCAGCCCGAGGCACGGACACTCGCGCTGTCCCTGCGCGAGTGCGAGGTGCTGACACTGGCTGCGATCGGGAGATCCACCGAGGACATCGCCGACGCGCTGGCGATAGCGCCGCGCACCGTGAAGGCGCACGTCAAGAGCTGCTGCAAGAAGCTCGGCGCGACCACCCGCACGCAGGCCGTGATGATCGCCATGCGCGACCGGATCATCTCACCCTGATCGGTCGCGCGACGGATTGTTGCCCGCGCATGATCCTTCCGGAAAACCGCTCCGAACTTTTCCGGATCATGCGTTAGTCCGGAAAGCCGAACAGTTTTGCCGGATTGTGCACCAGGATCTTGTCCAGCTCGGCCTGGTCGGGCGCGTAGCGGTACATCAGCTCGAGCAAATCGGCATCGTTGGGCGGCTGCTTGACCGAGACCGGGTGCGGCCAGTCGCTGGCCCAGACGCAGCGGTCGGGGGCGGCCTCGATATAGGCGCGCGCAATCGGGATGACGTCGTCATAGGGCGGGCCGGCCTTCGAGGTCTTCTCGCCGAGCGACAGCATGACCCAGAAATTGCCCTTGGCCAGCAGCTCCAGCATCTTGCGCAGGTTCGGATCGGCCTTGCCGGCTTGCGGATCAGGCCGCGCCATGTGGTCGATCAGCACGGGCACGTCGAGATTCTCGTATTTGGCGACGCTGGAGACGATGCCGTCCTTCTCCGGCTGGATCTTGACGTACCAGCCGAGCTCCCGGATGCGGGCGATGGCGCGGGCGAAATCGGCA
The DNA here is from genome assembly GCF_002068095.1 of Bradyrhizobium sacchari. Taxonomy (GTDB): domain Bacteria; phylum Pseudomonadota; class Alphaproteobacteria; order Rhizobiales; family Xanthobacteraceae; genus Bradyrhizobium; species Bradyrhizobium sacchari. The sequence goes on from NZ_LWIG01000007.1 coordinate 948,562, forward strand.
TCCGAGAGCACGGCTCCGAGCTCCTGGCGGAAGCTGAAGCGCGCGCCGCGCACGCCGGCATCATGCAGCTTGGAAAGATACGAGTCGCTCGCTTCGGCGAACACCAGCGCGTTGGCGCAGCCGCGATAGTTCGGCCCCATCGCGGCGAGGCCGTCGAGCACGACGGCATGATCGGCGCCATAAGTGGTGGTCTGCACGATGATGCCGCGCTCGATGCCGAGCGTCTTGTGCATGCGCAGTGCCGCTTCCCAGGTCGCCGTCGGCATCCGGTAGGCAGCGCCAGGACGCTCCGGATATTTGTCGATGGGACCGAGCACGTGGAACTGGCTGTCGATGGTCTTCGGCGGCGGCGCCTTGACCGGGCGGCGCGGATTGGGATCGAACGGCAGATAGGTCGGCATGCATACGCTCCTTCAGTCGATCACGGCGGTGAAGTCGCACTGCACCAGCGCGCCGCCATCCATGTTGTCCATCGGCAGCGCGTGGCGCGCCGGGCGCGAATGCTCGTCCGGAAACATCTTCAGCCACTCGACATTGACCGGACCGCGCTGCGTGCGGTCCTTCAGCCACACCGTCATCTTGATGATGTCGTCGGTGGTGCCGCCTGCCGCCTCCACCGTCGCCTTCATGTGCGCGAACATGTTTGCGCATTGCGCATCGAGGCTCTCGGGCATCGCATTGGTCGCGGGATCGCGGCCGAGGATGACGCCCGACATCACGAGATTGCCGATGCGGCAGGCGTTCGGGATCGGATTGACGTGCTTGAAGCCGCCGATGTGGATGCTCTTGCGCCGCGATTGGCCGGTCATGGTGCGCTCCCTTCTTGTTGTTGGTTCAGACGAACTGGCACGACACCGAGCCGAACGCGCCGTAGTCGGCATGAAAAGTGTCGCCGCGGCGGATGTCGACCGGACGCGTGAACGATCCCGCCAGCACCACCTCGCCGGCGGCGAGATATTCGTCATGCGGCGCGAGGCGGTTGGCGAGCCAGGCAATGCCGTTGGCGGGGTGATTGAGAACGCCGGCGGCAAGGCCGGTCTCCTCGACCTCGCCGTTGCGGAACAAGAGCGCACCGATCCAGCGCAGATCCGCATCCATCGGACGGATCGGCCGGCCGCCGAGCACCAGTGCGGCATTGGCGGCGTTGTCCGAGATGGTGTCCATGACCTTGCGCGTCTTGCCGGTCTCGGGATCGACGCGATGCATGCGTGTCTCCAGGATCTCCAGCGCGGGCGTGACGTAGTCGGTGGCGTTGAGCACGTCGAAAATGGTGCAATCGGGCCCGCGCAGCGGCGCCTTCAGCACGAAGGCGAGCTCGACCTCGATCCGCGGCGCGTGGAAGCGGTCGAACGGGATGGGCGTCGCGTCGGCATAGAACATGTCGGCGAACAACACGCCGTAATCGGGCTCGTTGATGCCGACCGCATTCTGCATCGCTTTCGAGGTCAGGCCGATCTTGTGGCCCTTGATGACCCGGCCGCGGCCGAGCTGAAGTTTTGTCCAGGTGCGCTGGACCGCGTAGGCATCCTCGATGCTGAAATCCGGATATTCCTTCGAGAACATCGGGATCAGCGTCTTGGTGCGCTCGGCTTCATCAAGGCGCGCGGCCAGGCGCTCGATCGTGGCATGATCCAGCATGCTCTATTGCTCCGCGGCGACGGTGTTGCGCAGCACGCCGATGCGGCTGGACTCGACTTCGACGACGTCGCCGACTTTCAGCCAGCGCGGCGGATCGAAGCGCGCGCCTGCGCCGGTCGGCGTGCCGGTGACGATCATGTCGCCGGGCTTGAGGGTGGCGAAGGTGGAGAGATAAGAGATGATGAAATCGAACGGGAACATCAGCCGCTCGGTCGTGTCCTGCTGCCGCAGTTCGCCGTTGACGCGGGTGACGATGTCGTGCGGTCCGCGCGGGTCGAGCTCATCCGCCGTGACGATCCACGGGCCGATGCTGCCGGAGCGGTCGAAATTCTTGCCCTGCGTGACGTTGAACTTGCCGTGGCGCAGCCAGTCGCGGATCGTGCCTTCGTTGCACAAGGTCATGCCGAAGATATGCGACCACGCCTGTTCGCGCGGGATGTGACGGCCGCCCTGCCCGATCACGATGACGAGTTCGCCTTCATAGTCGAGCTGATCGGAGACCTTAGGCTTCTCCAGCGGCTGGCCGGAGCCGGTGATCGAGGACATGCTGCGCACGAACAGGCTGGGATATTTGGGCAGGTCCGAATTGTCTTTGTATTCCGCATTGCGCTCGGCGTAGTTGACGCCGATGCACCACAGCTTTTCCGGCGCCGCCACCGGCGGCAGCAGGACGAGCTTGTCCAGCGCGTGATCCGGCTTTTGTCCGGCGACGGCTTCCTGCGCCTCGGCGAGCGCATTCGCCGCGATCAGCGCCTTCACGTCCGAATAGTCGCGGCCGATCCGCCTGGTCAGATCGACCACGCCGCCTTCCACGGCCGCGCCATAGCGCGTCTCGCCATCCAGGAGATAGCTCAGGAGTCGCATTGTCATTTCCTCCGGTGATCTTGAAGCGACCTGGCCCGCGAGGGACCCGCGCACTCAGTCTTTCGATTTGGGAGTCTGGAAGACGGTATTGAGCGTCACGATCTCGCCGAGGGTGGCGTAGCGCGGCCCGCCGATGCGGGCGATCGGGTCGAGCGCCTTGGTCTCGACCTTGCCGTCGTTGACGAGGCCGTCGCGCAAATGGAACATCACGACCTCGCCAACGATGAGCCGGCTCTTGGCGTCGCCGAATTCGAGGCATTGCCGGAAGCGGCACTCCATCGCGACGGGAGCTGCGCCAAGCCGCGGCACCTTGATGCGCTCGCTGGCGATCGTCTCCAGGCCGAGTTCTTCGACCTCGCTGATCTCAGGTGGATGCTCGATCGAACTGTCGTGCACCGCCTTCATCAGGGGCGTATCGGCGATGTGGATGACGTATTCCTCGGTGTCGAGGATGTTGTGCGCGGTGTCCTTGTAGTCTGCGCCCTTGCGGCCGACGCTGATGGCGAGCATCGGCGGCTTCTGCGAAACGAAAGTGAAGGCGCTGAATGGAGCGAGGTTGAGCACGCCCTTGCTCGACAGGCTCGTGACCCACGCGATCGGGCGCGGCACCACGATGCCGGTCATCAGGCGGTAGATGCGCTCGGCGCCGAGCTCGGTGGGGTCGATTCGCATCGATCAGTCAGCCTTGATGTTGGCCTTGCGCACGACCGGGATCCACTTGGCGTCCTCGCGCTCGAGATAGGCTCTGAACTCGTCGGGCGTCATCGCGGTTGCTTCGCCGCCGAGTTTTTCGAACTTGTCGATCACGCCGGGATCTTTCAGGATCGCGACCAGCGTTTCGTGCAGCTTGTCCACGACCGGCCCGGGCGTGCCCGTCGGCGCGAACAGGCCCGTAAAGGTCTGGCCGTCAAAATCCTTGTAGCCGAGCTCGGCGAAGGTCGGGACGTCGGGCAGCGACTTCAGGCGATGCGGGCTGGTCACGGCGAGCGCACGGAACAGGCCAGCCTTGATGTGCTGCAGGCTGACGGTGAGCTGGTCGAATGCGAACTGGACCTGGCCACCGAGCAGGTCGTTGATCGCCGGCGCGTTGCCGCGATAGTGCGCGGTGACCCATTGCAAATCGAGGTTCGACTGCATCAGCTCGCTGAGCAGATGGTTGGTGGTGCCGGGGCCGGGCGAGGCCATGGTCAGCTTGCCGGGCTCGCGCTTGGCGAGCTCGATGAATTCCTTGAAATTGTTGGCTTGGACCGACGGATGGACCTCGAGCACCAGCGGCGTCATCGAGATGGTCGAGATGGGAAGGAAATCCTTCTTCCAGTTATAAGCCTCGCGCTTGTTGATCTCGGTCGCGAACAGCACCGGGCCGTTGGCGCCGACGAACAGCGTGTAGCCGTCTGGGACCGACTTCGCGAAGGCTTCGCCCGCGATCATGCCGCCGGCGCCGGCCTTGTTCTCGATGATGAAGGGCTGTCCCAGCTTTTCCTGGAGCTTGTCGGCGACGATGCGCGCGGCGCTGTCGACATTGCCGCCGGCGGGATAGGGCACGATCAGCTTGACGCTGCGGGCGGGCCATTGCTGACCAGAGGCGGGTCCTGCCAGCATCGCGGCCGCAGCAGCGATGGCAATCCAGATTAATCTCATGTTAACCTCCCAGCCGCGCTTCCAATTCCAAACCGGGTGCCGCTGACGTCGCGCATGGCATCCCGGTCGCGGCGCAATCTCCAGATGCGCACTTTACCTGTCGAGTGAATTGTGGCGTTCTTGTCCATATTATGGACAGAAGCAGAATAGCCCGCAACGCCATGGAACCGCGGCAAGGCGCGCAGGCGATCCGGCGCGCGCTTGCTGTGCTGCGTATTCTTGCCGCAGGGCGTGAGGATGGTGTGCCATTGGCCGAGGTGGTGCGAACCACTGGCCTCACCCGCCCGACCGTGCATCGCATCGTGCATGTGCTGATCGAGGAAGGCATCGTCGAGCGGCACGCGCGCACCGGCCGCTACGCGATCGGCAACCAGGTGCCGGAGCTCGCGCTGGCGCGTCCCCGGCCATCGCGGCTGCTGATGGCCGCCAATCCCTCTTTGCAACGTGCATCCGCCGCCATCGGCGACACGCTGTTCCTGACCGTGCGCACCGGCAACGACACGCTGTGCGTCGACCGCAGGATCGGCGTCTATCCGATCCAGGTGCTGTCGATCGAGGTCGGCGCGCGCCGGCCGCTCGGCGTCTCCAGCGCAGGCGTCGCCATCCTCGCCGCGATGGCGGCGCCGGAGGCGCGAAAAATTGTCGCGGCCAACGAGAAGCGGTTCGAGGCCTACCGGACCGACGTCGCGACGGTGCTCGGCGAGGTCACCGCCGCGCGGCGGCTGGGATACGGAATGAGAGAGATTGGCCTCGTGCAGGGCACGAAATCGATCTCGACCTGGATCAAGACTCCGGACGGGCAGCCCGCCGCGGCGATGACCGTTTCCGCCGTTCGCACGAGGCTCGGCCCGAGGCGGGAGCAGGAGGTGGCGGAGATTTTGCTGCGGGAAGCGCGGATCATCGAGCAGGCGATTGGGGGGTAGTCACAACCAGCGCTCAGACTGCAGTCCTTCGCCTCGCCCCCCTTGCAGGGAGAGGGAGCACACTGCCCTTGCGGCGCTGTCAATGGCTGACTTGGTCCTTCGTTTTGTGGCACAACGGCCGCCATCACCGACCGACCAACGAGGCCACGCATGCCCGCGCCAAAGCCGCCTGCCTTCGAGACCCTGAGCCTGCATGCGGGCCAGCATCCGGATCCCACGACCGGCGCCCGCGCGGTGCCGATCTACCAGACCACGTCCTACGTGTTCCAGGATTCCGACCACGCCGCCGCGCTGTTCAACCTGGAGCGTGCCGGTCACATCTATACGCGCATTTCCAATCCGACCACCGGCGTGCTGGAGGAACGGCTCGCCGCGCTCGAAGGCGGCGTCGGCGCGATCTGCACCGCGAGCGGCCAGGCGGCGATGCACCTGGCCATCGCGACGCTGCTGAATGCCGGCGACCATATCGTGGCGTCGAGCTCGCTCTATGGCGGCACCATCAACCTTTTGGCGCACACGCTGCCGCGGTTCGGCATCACCACGACGTTTGTGAAGCCGCGCGATCTCGACGCGTTCCGGTCGGCGATCAAGCCGAACACGAAGCTCGTGATCGGCGAGACCATCGGCAACCCCGGCCTTGAAGTCCTCGACATTCCCAAGGTCGCAGCGATCGCGCATGAGGCAAAAATTCCACTGCTGATCGACAACACTTTTGCCACGCCCTATCTCAGCCGCCCGATCGAGCTAGGGGCCGACATCGTGATGCATTCGGCGACCAAATGGATCGGCGGCCACGGCATCGCGATCGGCGGCGCCATCGTCGACGGCGGCCGGTTCGACTGGCGCGCATCGGGCAAATTCGGCGTGCTGACCGACCCCTATGGCGGCTATCACGGCATCGTCTTCGACGAACAATTCGGCACGGCCGCCTTCATCATGCGCGCGCGCACCGAGGGCCTGCGCGATTTCGGTGCCTGCCTGTCGCCGACCAACGCCTTTCAGCTGTTGCAGGGCGTCGAGACGCTCGGCGTGCGCATGGACCGCCACATGCAGAACACGCATCTGGTGCTGGAGGCGCTGAAGTCCAACAAGGCCGTCGACTGGGTGCTGCATCCCTCGCTCGAGGACCACACGGACTACCAGCTCGCCAAGACGCTGCTGCCGCGCGGTGCCGGCTCGATCGTGTCCTTCGGCATCAAGGGCGGCCGGCCCGCGGGCCGCAAGTTCATCGAATCCCTGCGCATGATCAGCCATCTCGCCAATGTCGGCGATGCCAAGACGCTGGTGATCCACCCCGCCTCGACCACGCATCAGCAGATGGACGCCGAGCAGCTCAAGGCCGCCGGCATCGGCGAGGAGCTGGTGCGGCTCTCGGTCGGCATCGAGACCGCTTCCGACATCATCGACGACCTCAACCAAGCGCTGCGCATCTCGCAAAAGGCCTGACACATGAAGCTCTCCGTCAACGGCACCGAGGTATTTGTCGCAACCGGCGGCCGCGACTTCGACAAGTCCCTACCTGCCGTGGTCTTCATTCACGGCGCCGGCTTCGACCATTCGACCTGGGCGCTGCATACGCGATGGTTTGCCCATCATGGTTTTTCCGTTCTCGCGCCCGATCTGCCCGGCCATGGCCGCTCGGCAGGCCCCTCGCTTGGCACCATCGCAGAGATGGCCGACTGGACGGCGGCGCTGCTCGATGCGGCTGGAGCTACGAAAGCGCATCTGATCGGCCATTCCATGGGATCGCTGATCTCGCTGGAGACTGCCGCGCGGCATCCCGACAAGGTCTCCGCGCTGAGCCTGATCGGTACAGCCGCGACCATGGCGGTCGGTCCCGATCTGCTGAAGGCTGCCGAGGCCAACTCGCAGGATGCCAACGACATGGTGTCGATCTGGGGCCTCGGCTTTAACGCGGAGCTCGGCGGCAGTCTCGCGCCGGGCCTGTGGATGCATGGCGGCGCGCAGGCCGTGCTGAAGGCCTGCGAGCCGGGGGTCCTGTTCAGGGATCTGTCGGCCTGCAATGCCTACGCGAATGCGCTTGCTGCCGCGGCGAGCGTGAAGGTGCCGGCGACGCTCATTCTCGGCGAGCGGGACATGATGACGCCGGCCAAGGCCGGCAAGGCGCTCGCCGCCGCGATCCCGCATGCCAAGACTGTCGTGGTGCCCGGCGCCGGCCACATGATCATGGCCGAACGCCCGGACGAGTTGCTGGCCGCGCTGAGGAACTGAACGGATCGATCTTCTGCCTGAAGCGTTGCGGTCAGACATCCCTCTGACTCAAGAAGGGGAACTCGACCATGCCAAGACAGGAAGTCATTCGCAAAGCGAAGCAGGACAAGCGCGCGGGCAAGTCGGCCAGCACGCAGGCCGGCGAATTCGTCAAGGACGAGATCGAGAGGATCCGGAAAGGCAAGCACGGCGCGCGCTCGACCAAGCAGGCTATCGCCATCGGCCTGTCCGAGGCGCGTCGCGCCGGTGTCGATCTGCCGCCACCGAGCAAGGGACGCGCCAAGAAGGCAACGCGCCGCAGCGCCAAATACGCTTACGAGGTCGGCCAGGGCAAACGCACCCCGAAGCGCCGGCCAAAGGTATCACGTGCCGTCGAGAACGTCCTGAAGAAGGAGCCGCGCTCCACGGCATCGCGCGGCGCGCTGTCGAAGCAAGCCAAGCGGGCCGCAAGCCGCCGAACCGCAGCGTCCCGCTCGGCCGCCGCGCGGAAAGCGAGCCGCACCAAGGGATCGAAGGTCCGCTCCGCCGCTGCAAAGAAGGCGGCACGCACCAGGGCGCGCCGCCGGAGTTGATCGGCGGCGCCGGTTCAAGACCCCGGCGTCCATTTCCAGACGATGTCGGAGATGGTGACCGGCTTCGGGATCAGGCCGAGCTTTGCGAAACGATCTGCGACCGCCTGCTGGCTTGTGACAATTTCGGCATCCAGCGGCACAACGCGGAAGTTGGAGCGATCGACGAAGCGCCTGACGGCCTCGATGTCAACACCGGTCGCGTCCGCCTGCGCCTTGGCGACGTCCTCGTGATGTTCGTTGGCCCAGACGCCTTCGGACGCGAAGCTCGTGTTGAGCTTCGCGACCAGCGCAGGATACTTCTCCACGAAATCCGTGTTGGCGATGTAGAACGCGTTCGGCTTGTGCACATCCTTGTCGAAGGCGATGACGCGGGCGTTCTCCTTCAACTCGGCGAGCGCGAGATAGGGATCCCAGATCGACCAGGCATCGACCGAACCCTTGACGAAGGCTGCCGTCGCATCCGCAGGCGCAAGCGGCGCCGGCGTGATGTCGGACCAGGAGAGCCCGGCCTTTTCGAGCGCCGCGACCAGGAGATTGTGCGCGCTCGAACCCTTGCCGAAGGCGACGCGCTTGCCCCTGAGATCGGCCAGCGTCCTGATAGCCGAGTCCTTCGGCACGATGATCGCCTGGGTGTTGCCGTCCGACTTCACTGCGGCGACGTAGCGGATCTTGGCGCTGCCGGCCTGCGCGAAGATCGGCGGGGAGTCGCCGACATAGCCGAAATCGACACTGCCGACATTGATGGCTTCCAGCAGCGGCGGACCGAACTGGAAGTCGACCCACTTGATCTCGATGCCCAGCGGCCTGAAGGCGTTCTCGAGCGTCTGGCGCTGGCGCACTGCCGGGAAGAAGCCCCCCTTCTGCGTACCGATGCGGATTTCCGCAGGTTTGTCCTCGGCGCGCGCGGGTGCGGCCATGGCGGTCGCGAGCAGGAGCGTCGTTGCCAGAACGTGTCGTCGGGTGATCATAACGCGGTCCTTTCGGTGGGATCAGTTGGCGAAGAGGTGCGAGCTCGCGCGACGGCTACGCTCGGAGAACACGGCACGGGCGGCGCGCTCGGCCTCGCGGGCCGAGCGGAACTGGCGGCCTTCGAGGCTGTCGAACAGACGCTCGGAGGAGAAGAAGCGGAAGCCACGCTCATCTCTCGTGATGATGCCGGCGGCGCGGTCGTGGATCTCGATGATGTAGGCGTTGGATTGGGTCTGGGACATGACTGCTCGTTCGCCGAAAATTCGGCGTTCCTGTCTCGGGATTTTCGGGTGTTGGGGGCTGTTAAGAGATGGTCAGCAACAACAACAGGCGCCCGTTGCCGCCGAGAAACAGCGCCGCGTCACGCATGCCTGCATGTCGTTTTGATTGCGCTGATGGTCGGTTCTCATATCGCGGCTTCAAGCTCGAGGAGCAGTCTCTACGCTGCGAATATCTGGCGTTTGGGACGATTGGTCAATGAAATGGCTATCCATATTTGCGACGCGCGCGCTGGGGCGCTTCTCCCGTCGCAAGCACCGGCAGACGGATTCATCTCGCGATGAGTTCAACGCGCACGGGCGGCGGACATGATAGGCTTCGAGTAGCCACAAGACCGATGATTTGGAGGTTCCAGGCATGGCGGATGTTCTGAAGGGGCGCACGGCGCTCGTGACCGGGGGCTCGCGCGGAATTGGCGCTGCCGTCTGTCGTGCGCTGGCGGAGGCCGGCGCTTCCGTGGCCATCAATTGCCGCGAGCAGATCGGCCAGGCCGAACAGCTCGCAGGCGAGATCGTCAAGCAGGGCGGCCGCGCCGTCGTCGTCGCCGCCGACGTCTCGCAGCGCGAGGCTGTGGCCGATATGGTCGAGCGCGTCACGGCCGGGCTCGGACCGATCGACATTCTCGTCAACAATGCCGGCATCGCGATCACGCGCGGCATCGACGATCTCACCGAGGACGATTTCGACCGCACCATCCTGGTCAACCTGAAATCCGTCTTCCTGTGCACGCAGGCGGTGCTGCCGTCGATGCGCGCGCGAAAATGGGGCCGCATCGTCAACATCTCCTCGGGCGCCGCGCGCGGTGCCGGCTCGATCGGCCCGCACTACAACGCGTCCAAGGCCGGCATGGAGGGCCTGACGCGAGGCTACGCGGCGCGGCTGGTGAAGGACGGCATCACCGTCAATGCGGTGGCGCCCTCGCTGATCGAGACCGACATGATGAGCGGACAGGCCGGCCTCGTCAGCCGCATCCCTCTCGGCCGCTTCGGCACCGCGGAGGAAGTGGCGAAAGCCGTGATGCTGCTGGTCGACAATGCCTATATGACCGGGCAGACGGTCGCGCTGAGCGGCGGGATGGCGTTTAATTGAAGGTGGCGGGCTCCTCTTCCTTCTCCGCTTGCGGGAGAAGGTGGCGCGAAGCGCCGGATGAGGTATCTATCCCGCGCGACGCTTTTCGTGAGGATGGATTCCCCTCACCCGTCTCGCCGCTGTCACCCTAGCCGATGCTACGCATCGGCGTTCCTTGGGACGGCGGCCCAAGGGCCGCCTATGCCACCCTCTCCCACAAGCGGAGAGGGTAAAAGATCACCACATCGTCGCCGCGGCCCGCGCCGCCCAGCCGCGGTCATACTCCGCGCCGCCGACCTTGTTCTCGCTCATCTCGGCGAGGATCTGCCCCGGCGTCGGCAGCGTCTTCAGATCGACGCGTTTGTCGGGGTTCCAGAGATCGGCGCGGACGATGGCGCGGGCGCACTGGAAGTAGATTTCCTCGACCTTCATCACCATGACGCTGCGCGGCGCCTTGCCCTCGACCTTGAACGAGGCGAGCAACTCCGGATCGACAGAGAGATGCGCCCGGCCGTTGGCCCGGACCGCATTGCCCGAGCCTGGGATCAGGAACATCAGCGACACCCGGGGGTCGCGCACGATGTTGCGCAGGGAGTCGACCCGGTTGTTGCCACGGCGATCCGGCAGCATCAGCGTTCTGGGATCGTGAATGCGGACGAAGCCGGGCAGATCGCCGCGCGGCGAGCAGTCGATGCCCTCCGGCCCGATGGTGGCGAGCGCTGCAAACGGCGCCTTCTCGATGAAGATGCGGTAGAGCGGGGTGACGTGGTCGGCGACTTTCACGGTCGAGGCGTCGTTGGTGGCGCCGTAGATGGCTTCTAACTGTTCGACCGTTTCGATCACCGTCATGCCACTCTCTCCTTGTTGCGCCGCTTTAGGTTCTATTTTTGAGCATGATCTTTTCGAAAAACCGCGGCACACTTTTCCGGATCATGCTCTACTCGTGCCAGCCTTCATTCCTGATCACGCGCACGAGCTGGCGGCTGTGATACTCCGCGCTGCCCGCATTGAGAATGGTGACATCGGCATTGGCCGACGCGCTATCGACGCTACGCGACAGCCGCTCGGTGATGTTGCCGTCGCTGTGCCGGGCGCGTGCGGCGAGCCGCTGCGCCAGCACGTCCGGCGGCGCCGTGATCGCGACCACCACGACGTTGGCATAGGCCTGGCGCAGCGCTGCGATCACCGTACGCGAGACATTCGCGACGACAGCGCGGCCGGCGCGGATGTCGTCGTTGATCTCGAGCGGCAGCGCATAGGAATGCCCGTGTGCCTCCCAATGCACGGCGAAATCGCCGTGCTCGCGCGCGCGTCGGAATTCATCTTGGCTCACCGCAATATTGTCCTCGTCGGCGGAGGACGCACGCGTCACGACGCGGCGCGGGAACACGATGTCGGGATCGTCGCTGCAGGCCGCCTGCGCCTGCCGCAAGAGCGTGTCCTTGCCGGCGCCGCTGGGACCGACCACGAGCACGAGCCGGCCGGGCCCAATCGCGCCCGTTTGATCCTGCGCCATGATCGTCGTCTCGCTCATGCGACGCGGTGTCCTTCGCGCCAGACGCTGCGGACGACCGGAACATGGCCTGCAACATGCACGCGGATCAAATCGGCGCGCTTGCCGGTCGCGACCTCGCCGCGGTCGGTGAGGCCGACAGCCTCGGCCGGCGCTTTCGTCACGGTGCGAACCGCAGCCGGAAGGCTGATCGCGGGCACATGTTCCGGCAGTTGCAACGCGGCCATGAGAAGGCTCGACGGGATGTAATCCGACGACAGGATGTCGAGCAGGCCTTCGCGGGCGAGATCGACCGCGGCGATGTTGCCGGAGTGAGAGCCGCCGCGCACGACGTTGGGCGCGCCCATGAGGATGTCGATGCCGGCCTGGTGCAGGCCGCGCGCGGCCTCCAGCGTGGTCGGGAATTCCGCCACCGAAACGCGATCGCGCACGGCGTCCGCAACGTTCTCCTCGGTGGTGTCGTCGTGGCTCGCGAGCGGAATCTGGTACTGATGCGCCAGCGCTACGATCTCGCGCATGTTGGCCGCCGCATAGAGCCTCTGATATTCGAAGCGCTTTGCGAACAGCTCGTCGAGCTCGGCGTCGGTCTTGCCGCCGCCCTTGCCGCGATAATAGTCGCGCAGCTTGACCTCGTCGCGGAACTGGCGCTGGCCCGGCGTGTGGTCCATCAGCGACATCAGCTTCACGTCGGGACGATCGATCAGCTCCTTGGCTTCCTCGACCACGCTCGGCATCGGGATTTCGCAGCGCAGGTGCAGGAAGTGGTCGGCGCGCAGCAGGCTGGCCTCGCGTGCACTGGTGATCGCGGCGGCGAGCACGCCGGCGCGGCCGTCGACCTCCTCGGCGCCGTCCTCGCGCCAGACCCGGAGCGAATCGAACACGGTGGTGATGCCCGAGGTGGCGAGCTGGCCGTCATAGGAGATGACGGCGGCGACCGGATTCCAGAACACCTTTGGCCGCGGCACGTAATGCGCTTCGAGATGGTCGGTGTGGAGCTCGATCAGGCCGGGCATGATCAGATCGCCGCCGGCATCCTCTGCGCCCGCAGGCGCAGTCCCATCGCCGATCTCGGCGATGCGTCCGCCGGCGAGCGCGAGCCAGCCCTGCTCGATCACCCGGTCGGCCAGCACGATCCTGGCGTTGGCGATCACTGTGTCCTTCGGCTTCATTTCCATGTCCTTCAGGCCGCGGCGGCAAAGCTGGTGACGTCGACGATGCGGTCGGCAATCAGATGACGGATTTCGTCGTCATGGACAATGGCGACCATGGCGACGCCCCCGCGCTTCTTCTCGGCGATCAGCTCGACCACCACGGCGCGGTTGGCGGCATCGAGCGAGGCGGTCGGCTCGTCCAGCAGCAGGATCGGCAGATCCGAGATGAAGCCGCGCGCGATGTTGACGCGCTGCTGCTCGCCGCCGGAGAAGGTCGCGGGCGGGAGCTGCCAGAGCCTTTCGGGAATGTTGAGGCGGTGCAGCAGCTCGCCGGCGCGCGCCTGTGCGTCGGCGCGGCTCATGCCGCCAGCGATCAAAGGCTCGGCGACGACGTCGATGGTGGCAACACGCGGCACTGCCCGCAGGAACTGGCTGACATAGCCGATGGTGGCGCGGCGGATGTTGAGGACCTGCCGCGGCTCGGCGGTGGCGAGATCGACCACGACGCCGCGATGGCGGATGCCGATGCGGCCGCTGTCGCAGCGGTAGTTGCCGAAGATCATCTTCAGGATCGACGATTTGCCGGCGCCGGATGGCCCCGAGAGCACGACGCATTCGCCGGGGTTGACGTTGAAGGTCACGCCGCTGACGACAGGCAGCTCGATGCCGCCTTGCAGGTGCATCGTAAAGGTCTTCTTCGCATCGGTGACGTCGATCATGGCGGTCATTGGAAGGCTCATGGCGGCAAAATCGAGGAGACGAGGAGCTGGGTATAGGGCTCGCGGGGGTCGTCGAGCACCTGGTCAGTGAGGCCGGTCTCGATGACGCGGCCGCCCTTCATCACCATCACACGGTGTGACAAGAGGCGCGCCACCGCAAGATCGTGGGTGACGATGACGACAGCGAGGTTCAGCTCGGCGACGAGGCTGCGCAGGAGGTCGAGCAGGCGGGCCTGCACGGACACGTCGAGACC
>NZ_LWIG01000007.1:962420-975966 GCF_002068095.1 Bradyrhizobium sacchari
CCGCCGGTCGGCTCGTCCATGAACACCAGCCGCGGCTCGGTGACGAGGTTGCGGGCGATCTGGAGGCGCTGGCGCATGCCGCCGGAATAAGTGCGCGGCGCATCGTCGATGCGCGCAACGTCGATCTCAACGCGAGTCAGCCAGTCCGACGCGGTGTCGCGGATGCGGCCATAGTGGTTCCAGCCCACCGCCATCAGCCGCTCGCCGACATTGGCGCCGGCCGAGACCGCCATGCGCAGGCCCTGCGCCGGATCCTGGTGGACAAAACCCCAATCGGTGCGGAACAGCAAACGCCGCTCGGCCTCGCCAAGGGTGGCGAGATCGCGGGTGATGCCGTCGCGCATCCGGTAGGAGACGTGGCCTGCGCTCGGGGTGAGCTGGCCCGACAGCATCTGCAGCAGCGTCGACTTGCCCGAGCCGGATTCGCCGACGATCGCCAGCACCTCGCCCGGATAGAGCGAGAACGACACGTCGCGGCAGGCAGCAATGCGGCCGAACGACTTGCTGAGGGACGCGGCAACCAGCAGCGGCTCGTCATTGTCGAGCGTAGCTTGATCAACCATGCGCCTTCTCCTTGTAGGGCGCGGCGCTGAGGCTGCCGTGATGGCCGGCGGCCTGGCGGCCCTCGCAATAATCGGTGTCGGAGCAGACGAACATGCGACCGCCCTTGTCGTCGGTGACGATCTCGTCGAGATAGGAATTCTCCGCGCCGCACAGCGCGCAGGGCGCGTTGAAGCGGTAGGGCTCGAACGGGTGGTCCTCGAAATCGAGCGAGACCACCTGGGTGTAGGGCGGGATCGCATAGATGCGCTTCTCGCGGCCGGCGCCGAACAATTGCAGCGCCGGGCAATTGTCCATCTTGGGATTGTCGAATTTCGGCGTCGGCGACGGGTCCATCACGTAGCGCGCGTTGACCTTGACCGGATAGGCATAGGCGGTCGCGATGTGGCCGAAGCGGGCGATGTCCTCATAGAGCTTCACATGCATCAAGCCGTATTCGGCGAGCGCATGCATGCGCCGCGTCTCGGTCTCGCGCGGCTCGAGGAAACGCAGCGGCTCCGGGATCGGCACCTGATAGACCAGCACCTGGCTCGCGTGCAGCGCCGTCTCCGGGATGCGGTGGCGGGTCTGGATCACCGTTGCCTCGTCCGTCGCCGTGGTCGTGGCGACGCCGGCGGTCTTGGCGAAGAATTTGCGGATCGAGATCGCGTTGGTGGTGTCGTCAGAGCCCTGGTCGATCACCTTCAGCACGTCCTGCGGCCCGAGGATCGCGGCCGTGACCTGCACGCCGCCGGTGCCCCAGCCATAAGGCATCGGCATTTCGCGGCTGGCGAACGGCACCTGATAGCCGGGGATCGCGATTGCTTTCAGGATCGCGCGGCGGATCATCCGCTTGGTCTGCTCGTCGAGATAGGCAAAGTTATAGGCGGGCGCGTTCATTCCGCGGCCTCCTTCATGGCATCGGGCGCGTTGGCATCGGCAAACGCTTCAGCAAATTCCTGGCGAAGCTTGCGGAGCAGGCCGAGCTCGGACTGGAAGTCGACATAATGCGGCAGCTTCAGGTGCTCGACGAAGCCGGTCGCCTGGACGTTGTCCGAATGCGACATCACGAATTCCTCGTCTTGCGCCGGGGCGAGGGCCTCTTCGCCGAGCTCGCGGGCGCGCAGCGCGCGGTCGACCAGCGCCATCGACATGGTCTTGCGCTCGCTCTGGCCGAAGGCGAGGCCATAGCCGCGGGTGAAGCACGGCGCTTCCGTCGCGGAGCCCTTGAACTGGTTGACCATCTGGCACTCGGTGAGCTCGATGGCACCGAGCGGCACGGCGAAGCCGACGTCTTCTGCTACGAATTCGACCTCGACCTCGCCGAAGCGGATCTCGCCGACAAAGGGGTGATTGCGGCCATAGCCGCGCTGGGTGGAGTAGCCCATCGCGAGCAGAAAGCCTTCGTCACCGCGCGCGAGGTTCTGCAGGCGCAGGTCGCGATCCGCCGGGAAGTTCAGCGGCTCGCGGGTGAGGTCGCCGACGCTGGCGCCGTCCGCGGCCTGCGGTGAGGACTCGATCAGCCCGTCGCGGCCTAGAATGTCGGTGACGCGCGGCGTCGGAACGGTGGATGCTTCGGCCGCCGCCGGCGTCTCCGGCACAAAACCTTCCGCGAGCGAGGGATCGAGCAGGCGGTGGGTATAGTCAAAGGTCGGCCCGAGGATCTGCCCGCCCGGAATGTCCTTGAAGGTCGCCGACACCCGCCGCTGCACCCGCATGGCGCCGGTGTCGACCGGCTCGCTGGCGCCGAAGCGCGGCAGGGTGGCGCGGAAGGCGCGGACCAGGAAGATCGCCTCGATCAGATCGCCACGCGCCTGCTTGATCGCGAGCGCCGCAAGCTCGCGGTCATAGAGCGAGCCCTCGCTCATGACGCGATCGACGGCAAGGCCGAGCTGCTCCGAGATCTGGTCGAGGGAGATTTCCGCGACGTTCTGATCGCCGCGCCGCTTATGTGCGAGCAGGCGATGGGCGTTCTCGATGGCGCGTTCGCCGCCTTTGACTGCGACATACATGCTTCAGCTTCCCTTGCTCACGACGCGCGTGGTGCGCGGGATCGCGACCACCGCGTCATCTGCGACCAGCACCACGTCGATGCCGCGCGGAAACAGCGCCTCGTTCATACGCAGCCGCTCGAACAGGTCGAAAGGCTTGATCGACGCCTGCAGCGTTGCGACACCGTCGATGCCGGGGCCGCGCAGCTCGAAAGCGCGTCCGGAGCTGAGGCCGTCGACCTGGACGATCACCGTGGTCGAACGGTCCGGGTATTCGCTCGAGCCGAGCGCAAAACGCTCGAGCGGAGGCAGCGCACCGCCATCGCTGATGAGCGCGAACGCAGCGATCGAGGAATCCTGCACCACCGGCGCGCCGGTGTGGAACTTGAGCCATTTCAAGACGTCAGAACTCTCCGCCATCTGCGCATCGAGCCAGAGCGGCGTGTCGTGGTCGAACAGCGTCAGCGCGATCGCGGCGGTGCCGCGCATCATCGGCCCGGGCGCCCCCGCCATCGGCACGATGCGCTGGACCAAGCCCGGCCGCGCCATCGCATCCATGACCGAGCGAAAGGTCGATTGCGCCGACAAGACCTTGTCGGCGAAACCCGGCGGCAATTCCGCAATCGTGGTCATGACCTCACCCCTCACCGCGCACCATGGTGTAGAAATCAACCTTCGTCGCGGCGGCCTCTTCCGCCGCCCGCGTCCGCCTGACCATAAGCTGCTCGCGCAACGGCGCGATAACGCTGCGCTCGACCAGCCCGCCGAAATCGCGGGACTGCACCAGCGCATCGCACAGCGCGATCAGCCGCGCCTTCTCGCCATCCCGCCCGAGCGTGTAGCCGAAGCCGACCTCGCCACTCGCAAGCTTCACCGCCGCACGCGACACCGTGGTTTCGCCGAGGTTGAACGGCGCGCCGTCGCCGCCGACCCGCCCGCGCAGCATGACGAGGCCGTTCTCCGGCGCACGCAGATCCTGATGAGCCGGTAGGGCGAGATCGCGGAGGCGAGCGGCGATCTCGACCGCCTCCGCGTGCGCCAGCACGGCCATCGCGGCCTTGCGCTGGGCTTGCTGGGTATTGTGCTGGGTCACCTGATCCACCGCGCTTTTGACAGAACTTGCCGAATCTAAGTTGTCTATGATACTAGACAACTTCATACGGGCGCGCCATGACTGTTTCGTGACAAAGATGTGATTTTCGGGCTAGGCTGACCGACGACATGAGCATGCAGGACACAGCCTCCTCGGGCGTCGCGCTGTGGCGCCTCGTTGCCGACGGCATCGAGCGCGGCATCGCCGACGGCCGCTTTGCGGCCGGCGACAAGCTGCCGGCCGAGATGGAGATCGCCGAAACCTATCGCGTGAACCGCCACACCGTGCGCCGCGCGCTGGCAGCCCTTGCCGAGCGCGGCCTGGTGCGCGCCGAACGCGGCAGCGGAACCTATGTCGAAGCGCAGAAGCTGGCCTATCCCTTGCGCTCGCGCACGCGCTTCTCCGAGATCGTCGGCGCGGACGGCCGCGAGCCGCATGGTCGGCTGATCGAGGCATCCGAGGACACGGCGACGCGTGAACTGGCACGGGAGCTGGGACTGAAGACCGGCGCGCCCTTGGTGAGGATCGAGGCGATCCGGCTTGCCGACCGCACGCCGATCTGCGTTTCCACCACCTGGCTGTCAGCCGAGCTGTTTCCAGGCGCAGGCGAGGTGTTCGCCGCGACGCGATCGATGACGAAACTGCTCGAACATTACGGCGTCCGCGACTATCGCCGCGGCGCGACCCGGATCACCGCCGGCATCGTCGATGCGACTGATGCGGCACGGCTCGATCTGCCGCTGGGGCGGCCGATCCTGGTCGTGGACGCCACCGACCACGATCTTGCCGGCAAGCCGCTGGTGACGAAGCATTCGCGCTTCGCGGCGGAGCGCGTGGAGTTTCTGGTGGAGAACGGGTGAGGTTTAGCCACTCCACAAGAAGGGGAGACGGGAAGAAAGCAGGCTACGCCGCCGCCCTACGCCCAATGATCGCAAAGCGCAGCTTGCCCGATATGAAATCGATCGCGGCGACCGCGACAAGGATCATCAGGATCAGGAACGACACCTTCTGCCATTCCAGCACGCGAATCTGCTCGGCGAGCTGGAGGCCGATGCCGCCGGCTCCGACGATGCCGATGATGGTGGCCGAGCGGGTATTGGATTCGATGAAATAGAGCACCTGGCCGGCGATGACGGGCAGCACCTGCGGCAACAGGCCAAAGCGGATCTCGTGCAACGGGCTGCCGCCGGAAGCGCGGATGCCTTCGACCTGCTTCTGGTCGGCCCCCTCGATCGCCTCCGAGAACAGTTTTCCGAACGCGCCGAAATCCGACACCGCGATGGCGAGCACGCCGGCGAACGGGCCGAGCCCGACCACGTTGATCCACACCAACGCCCAGATCAGCGTGTCGACGCCGCGGATCGAATCGAGCAAGCGGCGGATCGGGAAGCGCAGGATGTTGGACGGAACGACGTTGCGCGCCGCGAGCAGGCTGACGGGCAGCGCGAACAGCGCGGCCAGCGTGGTGCCGAGCAGCGCAATCGACAGCGTCTCGCCGAGCGCCTTCAGATAGATTGGCAGCGAGGAGCCAGGATCCGGCGGGATCATCATCAGGCTGATCCAGCCGAGCTGGCTGAGGCCGGCGAAGAAGCGCGAGGGCGAGAAGTCGAGATCGACGAGGCCGTAGACCAGGATCGCGGATGCCCCGACGATCATCGCCGGCATCGCCAGCCGCGCCGAGGCCGGCCGGTCGAACACGTCAGGATAGCGCGCGCGAAGCTCTCGCGTGTCGACCTGCTGCGGCTTCGTCACGTCCGCGCCTCCTTGCCGAACAGGCGGCCGCGCAGCCAGCCGGTGCTGATGTCGATGATGAAGACCGTGACGATGATGGTGAGCAGGATCGCGCTGACGTCGGAGTAATAGAATTTGCGGATGGCGACGACGAGCTCCTGGCCGATGCCGCCGGCGCCGACAAAGCCCATGACGGAAGCTTCGCGGACATTGATCTCGAAGCGCAGCAGCGCATAGCTGGCATAGCCGGCGGTGACCTGCGGCAGGATGGCGAAGCGCATGCAGGAGAGCCAGCTCGCCCCGGTCGAGCGGATGCCCTCGACCGGCTTCATGTCGGCATTCTCGACGATCTCCGAGAACAGTTTTCCCAGCGCACCGGTGGAGTGGATCGCGATCGCGAGCACGCCCGCCATCGGCCCCAGGCCGAAGGCGATCACGAAGACCAGCGCGAACACGATGCCGGGGACGGTGCGGGCAAATTCAAGCAAGCGGCGCACGAGGAAGCGCAGCCAGGGCGCGGGCGAGGTGTTCTCGGCCGCGAAGAAGTTGAGGGCGAAGGCGAAGGTCGCGCCGATCAACGTGCCGACATAGCTGATGAGCAGGGTCTCGCCCAGCATCTTCAGCCATTTGCGCCAGCCCCACAGCCACTCGCCGACATCGGTCCAGACCCGCTGGCCGCCGTCGAGCGTGAGGATGCGGTCGAAATAGCTGACGAAGTTGCCGAAATAGGTGAACAGCGTGCGCAGATTCACTTCCGCGCCGATCGCGGCGAGAACCAGCGCCGCGGCAAAGATCGCGGCGCCCAACAGCAGACGAAGCCGCCTGCGCGAGACTGCCTCGCGATAGGCAGCATTCAGCGCGGCCAGCTGCTGCTCAGGGAGGATCGAAACCGCGAGGGTCATTGGGTCAGGGCAATGGATCGTTCGGAAAAGAAAGAGCCGGGTCCATCGACCCGGCTCAAGTGGCTCGTCCTGAAAGCTCAGGACGCCTTCTTCTTACGCAATGCATCGACGAACTTGATCAGCTCGATCGTGCCATCCCAGTCCTTGGTGGTGGCGGGATGAAAACCCTTCTTCTGGCCGTCCTGGAGGCGATCGAAGGCCGCCTTGTCCTTGGCCGGCGCGTCGAAGAACGCCTTTGCGATCGCCGCCTTGGCATCTTCCGGCAGGTCGGAGTTATAGGCGTAGGGGCCGTTGATGATCGGCGCCGACTTGTGGATGATGCGGAAATCGTCCTTCTTCATCGGCGAGCCGTCGGCGTTCTTCAGCATGCCCTTGGTCAGCATCTGCGCCAGCGTCGAATCGTCGTCGCTGGTCCACTGGTTGGCGGCAACGTCGACCGTGCCCTGCGCCAGCGCCAGCATCGCGTTCTCATGGCTGCCGGTGAAGACGACCTTGCTGAAATAGGTGTCGGCGTCCGTGATGCCCATCTTGTCGAGCTCGAAGCGCGGCACGTTGTTGCCGGACGTCGAGTTCGGGTCGACCAGGCCGAGGTTCTTGCCCTTGAGGTCATCGATCTTCTTGTAGGGGCTGTTCGCCTTGACGAAGAACACCGAGTAGTAGCCGGTCGAACCATCGGCGTTGATGTCGTTGGCGAAGGCGTCGGTCTTGACGCCGGTCAGGCGGGCGCGCGCGAACGAGGCCGAGCCGTAGCTGGCGATATGGATGTTGCCGGCGCGCTGTCCTTCGATGACGGCGGCATAGTCGTTGGCGATGCGCAGCGTGACCTTCACGCCCAGCTCCCTGGAGAGATAGCTCATGAACGGCGCCCAGCGCTCGGTCACGCCCGAGGCGTTTTCCGCCGGAATGACCGCGAAGGTCAGCGCGGGATATTTTGCTTTCCAGTCCTCGGCGGAGGCAGCAGCGGTAAAGGCGAGCGCGGCGGCGCCGGCGAGAACGAGTCTGCGAGTGATCATGATACCCTCTTCATCGGTTGGGGTCGGTTACGCAAAAATGGCGACTGAACAGGTGCGACGCGGCTCAGGCGGCCGCGGCGGTCCCGAGTGCCGGCACGCCCTCGGGCGCCGGGACAGGCATGCCGCCCATGACGTCGGCGGCTTCGAGATCGTAGAGCTCGCGCGCGACGTGGTCGGTCAGTGCGGACGGCGCGCCGTCGAACACCACGCGGCCGGCGGCCATGCCGATCAAGCGGTCGCAATAGGTACGGGCAAGATCGAGCGAATGCAGGTTGCAGAGCACGGTGATGCCGAAGTGCTTGTTGATGCGCAAAAGCGCATCCATCACGATTTTGGTGTTGCGCGGGTCGAGCGAGGCGATCGGCTCGTCGGCGAGGATGATGTCGGGCTGCTGCACCAGCGCGCGGGCGATGGCGACGCGCTGCTGCTGGCCGCCGGAGAGCTGGTCGGCGCGCTGGGCCGCGAGCGAGGCAATGTCGAACTGCTCGAGTGCCGACATCGCCAGCGCCTTGTCCTGCTCGGGCCAGATCTGCGACAGCGAGCGCCAGGCCGGCATGGTGGCAAGGCGTCCCATCAGGACGTTGGTGAGAACATCGAGCCGGCCAACCAGGTTGAACTGCTGGAAGATCATGGCCGAACGGGCCCGCCACTGCCGCAACTCCTTGCCGCGCAGCGCGGTGACGTCGGTGCCGTCGAACAGGATGCGCCCTTGCGTCGGCGTCACCAGGCGGTTGATGGTGCGGAGCAGCGTCGACTTGCCGGCGCCGGATCGTCCGATCACACCGACGAAACCGCCGGGGGAGATTTGAAACGAAGCGTCGTCCACCGCGGCTTTTGCGCCAAAGCGGCACGTCAGACCTTCAACCACCAGCATACAAGGGCTCCAGAGTAGCTGGAGCCAACCGCTAACGCCGACGCTTGACACTTGTGTGACACGCGCATGCGGTGCGGCGATCCTGCACACCTATTCCCCTGTCATCGTTGCGTCATGACATCGTCATCAAGCCACCCGAAGAGGGTTGCCCGCCTCGAACGTTCGGACGCAGCATGGCCGGCAAGGTGCTTTCGATCCAACCGACCATCGACGCTTCCGCGAAGCTCCATGAGACCAGATTAGGCGCCTACACGGAGGTCGGCGCGCGCACGATCCTGCACGAGGTCACGATGGGCGATTACTCCTATGTCGTGAACGACGCCCAGATCACCTACACGACGATTGGAAAGTTCTCCTCGATTGCGGCGATGACGCGCATCAATCCCGGCAATCATCCGATGCACCGCGCGACGCAGGCGCACTTCACCTATCGCTCCAGCGCCTATTTCGAAGGCGAGAGCGACGATGCCGAGTTCTTCGCCTGGCGGCGCCAGCATCACGTCCATATCGGCCACGACGTCTGGATCGGCCATGGCGCGATCGTGCTGCCGGGCCGCAACATCGGCACCGGCGCGGTGATCGCGGCCGGCGCCATCGTCACCAAGGACGTGCCGGCCTACACCATCGTCGCCGGCAATCCGGCACGGATCGTGCGGCGGCGGTTCTCGGAGGAGATCGCCGGACGGCTTGCGGGGCTCGCCTGGTGGGACTGGGATCACGACAAATTGCGTGAGGCCCTGCCCGATTTCCGCAAGCTCGGGATTGAAGATTTCCTCGCCACGTATGAAGCACGGATAGATTCCCCTCGCAGCAGCAAGAAAAGCGCAATCGCGTGACAGACATTTTCCTTGAAGGCGGCCGGACCCTGATCGGCACCGAACTCGTTGAAACGTCGTTGGCGGTGTCCGGACCTGGCATCGCGGAGGTGGGCGCCTCCCGCGGCCGCGCGCGGCTCGCGATCGATGCGCGCAACCTGCTGGTGCTGCCGGGCATCGTCGACCTCCACGGCGATGCGTTCGAGCGGCAGATGATGCCGCGCGCCGGCGTCGACTTCCCGATCGACGTCGCGCTCGCCGACAGCGACCGCCAGGCGATCAGCAACGGCATCACCACCGTGTTTCACGCCACGACCTGCTCGTGGGAGCCGGGCCTGCGCAGCGCCACGAATGCACGCGGCCTGATGGAGGCGATCGAGCGGCAGCGCCCGCAATTCGCCGCCGACACCCGCTTTCATCTGCGCCACGAGACCTACAATCTCGACGCCGAGGCCGAGATCGGCCAATGGCTCAGCGAGGGCCGCGTCGATCTGTTCGCCTTCAACGACCACATGGACGGGGTCGTTGCCGACATCTCCAATCCGCGCAAACGCAACCGCATGGTGGAGCGTACCGGACTGTCGAGCGAGAATTTTGACAAGCTGGTCGCGGATGTGGTCGCGCGCGCTGCCGAGGTACCGGCGTCCGTGTCACGGCTCGCCGCCACCGCCCGCGGAGCCGAAGTGCGCATGCTCTCGCATGACGATGCGACGCCGGCGATGCGCCGGGAGTTTCGCGAGCTGGGCGCGACGATCGCAGAATTCCCGATCAACGAAGAGACGGCGCGCGCAGCGGCAAGCCACGGCGATGCCATCGTCTACGGTGCGCCGAACGTCGTGCGCGGCGGCAGCCACACCGGCTGGACCAGGGCGTCCGACATGATCGCAAAGGGGCTCTGCTCGGTGCTGGCGTCGGACTATTACTATCCCGCGCAGCTGCTCGCCGCATTCCGCCTCGCCGCCGACGGCGTGCTGCCGCTGACGAAGTCCTGGGATCTGGTCTCGGCCGGCCCCGCGCGCGCGACTGGCCTCACCGATCGCGGCGAGATCGCGCAAGGACGCCGCGCCGACATTCTGCTGGTTGACGACAGCGTGCCGTTGCGGCCGCGGATCATCGCCGTGATATCGGGCGGGAAGCTCGTGCATCTCACCGATGCGACGCGGTTGCTCAGCGCCGCGGCTGCACCACGCGAAGCTGTCGCGGCGGCCTAATTTGGTTATGCTCGGGCGATGACAGGTTTTCCCCGCTACGCGATCTATTTCGCCGCAGGCGCCGACAGCGCCCTCTCGCGCTTCGGCGCCGCGCTGCTCGGCTATGACGCCCACACCGGCGACGAGCTGCCATTTCCGCGTGAGGCGCTGCAAGTTGCGCCGGACTGGCGCGACGTCAGCGCCGATCCCCGCAAATACGGCTTTCACGCCACGCTGAAGGCGCCCATGGCGCTGGCACCGGGCAAGACCGAAGGGGAGCTGATGGCGGCCTGCGCGGCCTTCGCCGGCATGGCGCGGCCCGTTCCGGTGATCCGCCCCGTCGTCGATGCCATCAGCGGCTTCATTGCCGTCATTCCGGCCGAGCCGGTCGAAGCGCTCCAAGAGCTCGCCGCCGATATCGTCCGCGATTTCGACGCCTTCCGTGCACCGCTGACGGCGGAAGACCGCGCGCGGCGCAAGCCGGAGAAGCTGAGCGAGCGGCAGCGCGACTATCTCGACCGCTGGGGCTATCCTTACGTGATGGAAGAATTCCGCTTCCACATGACGCTGACGGGGCGGCTGGATGCGGAGCGGCGCGGGCCCATTCTGGCGATGCTGCGGGAACGGTTTGCGGCGCTGCAGCTCGAGGCGCTGACGATCGACCGCCTCGCGCTGTTCAAGCAGGATGATGCCAAGGGGCGCTTTCGCATCATCGGCGAGTGGGCGTTAGCAAGATAGTCACCACTTCTTCCGTCATTGCGAGGAGCGAAGCGACGAAGCAACCCAGACTGTCTCCAGAGGGAAAGTCTGGATTGCTTCGCTTCGCTCGCAATGACGACGGCGGGAGGTTACTCCGCCACCTCAGCGCCAGCTCGCAGGATTGAAAGCGAGGGCCACCGCGCCAACCAGAACGAGGCTGATCGCCCAGACCGCATCGAGATTGAACCAGCTTCGCGAGACGAACTTCAATCCCAGATGGCGGTAGACCAGCCACGCCAGACATCCGCCGGCGGCGACCATGGCGGTCACGTGGACCAGGGCCACCAGCACCGCCATCCCGAGATTTGCCTTCATCAGCGCGCCTGCCGCCTCATGGCCGGCATCGAGCTCGAAGGCCTGGCAGAGACCGAGATAGATCGGCACGAGCATCAGGGCGGCGCCGTGCGCGATGGCGACCGCAAACGACCAGAGCGCCAATTGCGTCGGCGGAATTCGTGCCAAGGTGCGCGGATGACGCCTGTCGATCAGCCGGTAGACGCCGAAGCCGATGACGAGAAGGCTCGCGACAATCTGGATCTGACGCTGCCACTCGGCCAGCACCAACAGAAATGCGAATGGCAGCAGCACGAGAAGCGTTGCCAGGAGATGCCCGGCCGCCAGACCCCACAACGCGCGGAAGAGCGCGCGCGGGCTCTTGTCCATGAGCCCGGCCGAAACGGCGAGCGGCCATCCCATTCCCGGATTGATCCCGTGGTAGAGACCGCTCGCAGCGAGCGCGAGCCACAGCCAGCCAAGCGCCGGGCTCGCATGCGTCCCGTCTAGGCCGACGGATAGCAAAAGGAGTCCGTCGAACAATCGCCGCCCTCGAGCCTGATCTGGTGCGCGCGATATCCGTCGGGGAAGCTCACGAAATAGTCCTTGTCGAGCTCGAGGCCGCCGTTGCGGCCGACATTGGCCATGACCTCGACGCCCGGAACCCCATCGGGATAGAACTGGTCATCCCAGGTGGAATAGAGCGAATTGGTCCAGTACACGCGCCGGCCGTCGCGGCTGATCTCGACCATCTGCGGTCCCGCCGCAAAGGCCTTGCCATTCGGATGGGGCGTGCGGCGCGCGATGCCGCCGATGTGGACCGAGCCTGCAAGCTTCGGCTTTCTGGGATCGCTGACGTCGTACTGGCGCATTTCGCCCGTCCCCCAGCACGAGACATAGAGAAACCGGTCGTCCATCGACAGGTCGATGTCCGTCACCAGCGGCGGCACGGCGCCAAATCCCTGCAGCAGCGGCGGGAGCTTCTCCTTTGGCGCGGGTTCGGGAGGGATCGTCGCCGTCTTTTCGGCATGGAATTTTCCACCCTCGCGCCACCAGGTCCAGATCGATGCTTCGAGGTTGGTGGTGTCGACAACGACGCCGACGAAGCCGTATTCGCGAACCGGATCATGCGCGGGCCGCACCTCCAGTGCCATCTGATGATTGGCGCCGAGATCGATGGTCTGGACGTTGCGACGGGCGCGGAGATCCCAGAAGTGGAGACAATGGCCATATTTGTTCGACAGCAGGTCTTCCGGAACGATCCCGTTCTCGAACTGCGGCGGCAGCGCCCATTCGCTCGTCACCATGTAGTCGCGCGGCAGATTCCACCAGAAATCATAGTGCCGCGTCTGCGGGCCGCGGTCGATCTCCCAGCGTCCGAGGACCTCGAAGGTCTCGCAATCCATGATGAAGACGCCTGGAGGTCCGTTGGTGCCGTCCTTGCCGCCGCCACCCAGCGTGCTCACGTAAATGCCGTCCGGCCCGCAATGGATGGTATGCGGTCGCGAGTAGCCGGTCTTCTTGAAGACCTCCTCCGGCTCGATGATCTTGTGGATCTTGGCTTTGGTCGGATCCGGCTTGGTATCGATGATATAGATCCGCGAGGAGCGCAGCCCGGGGATGATGAGATAGCGCCGCTCGATGAACGCGTGTCCGGCAAGCGGCGACAGGGCGGAGGAGCAGGCATTCCAGCCGAAGTGATGAAACTCGTCGCCCTTGTTGGGCATCGTCACGGTGTGGACGATCTGGCTATAGGTCGGCGATCCCGGCTTGACGTCGATGACCGCGAGAGCATCCGGCTTCGAGAAATCCGGACTGAGCAGCAAGGTGTAGGCGAAGTTCTCCGCCGGTGCTTCCATCGCAAGCCTGGGCGATGCGTGAAAGGTGGGATCCGGCCTCATCGTCATGGCACTGCCTCCCTGTTCTGTCGGTTCGCTCCAACCTGGCTCGGGATAGCGGCATAATGAAGAAATGTTACGCGATGTCTTGAAATGCTCCGTGGGCCGGTGGGCGAGCTTAGCATATGCCATCGCGGAGCTGTGGGAAACGGCCCGGGCCGCGCCAATTCGACGCCTTCAGGCGAAATGGGCGGCCCCCCGTCATTGCGAGCGAAGCGAAGCAATCCAGGCTTCTCTCCGCGGAAACAGTCTGGATTGCTTCGTCGCTTCGCTCCTCGCAATGACGGGGAGAGACCTATTTCCACCAGCACAGCCTTCGTAGGAAGGGCAAAGGCGCGGAGCGCCGTGCCCACCATCACGCTATGAATAGAAACAGGTGGTGGGCACGCTTCGCTTTGCCCACCCTTGTAATAGCGCAATCGGATATTGTCTGGGTGTTCCGAGAGGAATGGCCTGCCGCAGCTGCA
>NZ_LWIG01000008.1:0-1415 GCF_002068095.1 Bradyrhizobium sacchari
ACGCCGAGCTGCTGCTGGGTCTGAAGCGCCTGCAGGCGCGTCGATTCCGCGTTCATGTCGGCGTCGACGAGCTGGCCGATGCCGCGATCCACGGAGTCCATCAGGTTCTTGACGAATTCCGTGTTGGTCGCGATGCGGTTCTTGACGGCACCGAGATTGGCGGCAGCCGAGGCAACCGTGTTGATCGCCGCGGTGACCTGGTTGATGTAGCCGTCGAGCTTGGCCTGGTCAGTCGCCGCGTCGGTCAGCGAGCCGATGGCGATCGTGTCGACCGACGCGAAGCCGGTCGTGCTGTTGCCGGTCACCGTATCCAGGATGCCGGTCTTGGTTGCGCCGTTGACGGTGTAGAGCGCGAAGGTGGCCGTCGTCACCGTGATGGAGCCGATGGTGGGCGTACCGCCGACACGCGAGTACGACGACACGAGGTTGAAGCTCGTCGGCGTCGCCGTGGTTCCGGTCGAGGTGTCGATGCTCAGCCAGTTGATGCCGTTGATCGTGGCCGAATTGGCCTTGAGCTTCATATCCTGCTGGATCTGGGTGACTTCCGACTGGATCTTGGTGCGATCGATACCCGCGGTCTTGGCCTCGACCAGCAGCGCCTGGAGCTTGGTCAGGCCGGATTCCTTGTCGCCGATGACCGTGTTCAGAGCGGTGTATTCGGTGTCCACCATCGCGGCCGACAGACCGAGCGAGTCGGAGACCGCGGAGAGCGCGGCGTTGTCGGAGCGCATCGAGGTCGCGATCGACCAATAGGCCGAGTTGTCCGCGGCAGTCGAAACACGCTGGCCGGTCGAGATCCGGTTCTGCGTGGTCGCGAGCTGCGAGCTGACGTTGCGGAGGGTCTGCAGCGCGGTCATTGCAGACGAGTTGGTGAGAAGGCTAGAACCCATTTTTGATGTCCCTTTGACGATTGAATTGAGGGGGACATACCGGACTTGCACCGGTACGACAGGGCGGCGTCATGCCTTTGGGCCACGGAAATGCGTGTGAAGGGCCCAACCAGTCGTAACGGAGAGGCTACCCGTCGAAGCTTGTGCGAGGCTTGTGGCTCTGTGACTCAGCTGCAACACCGAGCCTGAATCGCGGCGTGGACGCGGCATCACACAGGACAAAAAAGGGCCGCGCTTCTAGCGAAGCGCGGCCCCCCTCGAGACGAGCCGAGGCTTAGCGGAACAGCGACAGGATGCTCTGGCTGCTGTTGTTGGCGATCGAGAGCGCCTGGACGCCGAGCTGCTGCTGGACCTGGAGGGCCGAAAGGCGCGTGGACTCCTGGTTCATGTCAGCGTCGACCAGCTGGCCGATGCCGCGATCCACCGAGTCCATCAGGTTCTTGACGAACTCCGTGTTGGTCGAGATACGGTTCTTGACGGCACCGAGATTGGCGGCAGCCGAGGCAACCGTGCCGATCGCGGCGG
>NZ_LWIG01000008.1:1452-18414 GCF_002068095.1 Bradyrhizobium sacchari
GGTCAGCGAGCCGATGGCGATCGTGTCGACCGAGGCGAAGCCGGTCGTGCTGTTGCCGGTCACCGTATCCAGGATACCGGTCTTGGTTGCGCCGTTGACGGTGTAGAGCGCGAAGGTGGCGGTCGTCACCGTGATGGAGCCGATGGTGGGCGTGCTGCCGACGCGCGAGTACGACGACACCAGGCTGAAGCTCGTCGGCGTCGCCGTGGTTCCGGTCGAGGTGTCGATGCTCAGCCAGTTGATGCCGTTGATCGTCGCCGAATTCGCCGTCGACTTCAACTGCGCCTGGATCTGCGTGACGTCCGCCTGGATCTTGGTGCGGTCGATACCCGCGGTCTTGGCTTCGACCAACAGTGCCTGGAGCTTGGTCAGGCCGGAGTCCTTGTCGCCGATGACCGTGTTCAGAGCGGTGTATTCGGTGTCGACGGTCGCGGCCGACAGACCGAGCGAGTCGGAGACCGCGGAGAGCGCAGCGTTGTCGGAGCGCATCGACGTCGCGATCGACCAATAGGCCGCGTTGTCCGCAGCGGTCGACACGCGCTGGCCGGTGGAGATGCGGGTCTGCGTGGTGGAGAGCTGCGAGCTGACAGACCGCAGGGTCTGGAGCGCGGTCATTGCGGTCGAGTTCGTAAGCAGGCTTGACATTGCGAATGTCCCTTTATGTACGCGTTACATTTTCACGAGGGGACATACCGGGCTTTCACCGGTACGGAGGGGCGGCATCATGCCTTTGGACTGATGTGGGTGATGTCCAACCCGCCGTGCCGTATTGCTAGCACGTCGAATCTTGCGCCGAGATTAATATCGGCCTGAATTTACCAGCAAAATCATATGGTTACCGTTACCCTCCAGTAACCATAAGCCGGTACTTCTCGCTAACCATAACCGGCCCATCGGCCGGCGGTCGTTACGAGAACGAGCGCACAAGTCCGGAGGCGAGCAGGTTCCAGCCGTCGATCAGCACGAAGAACAGCATCTTGAACGGCAGCGCGAGGATCGTCGGCGGCATCATCATCATGCCCATCGACATGGTCAGCGTCGCCACGATCATGTCGATCACGAGGAACGGCAGCATAATGAGGAAGCCGATCTCGAACGAACGCCTGAGTTCGGAGATCATGAAGGCCGGAATGATCACGCGCAGATCGATGCGCTTGTCGTCGAACTTCTTGCGAAAGCTCTCGGCGGCGAGCGACTCGAAGGTCTGCAGATCCTTGTCGCGGACATGGGCCAGCATGAACTCGCGGAACGGATCGGTGATCTTCAGGTAAGCCTCTTCTTCCGAGATCTCGTTCTTCATGAGAGGCTGGACGCCGCTCTCCCAGGCGCGGTCGAAGGTCGGCGCCATCACGTAGAAGGTCATGAACAGCGCGAGGCTGACCAGCACCAGATTGGCCGGCGTTGTCTGGAGGCCGAGACCGGAGCGCAGGAACGATAGCGCCACCGCAAATCGCGTGAAGCTCGTCACCATGATGAGCAGTCCCGGCGCCACCGACAGCACCGTGATCAGTGCCATCAGCTGGATGATGCGGCCGCTGGTCGAGCCATTGCCGGGCGGCAGCAGCGAGTTGAGGTCCGGGATCTGGGCGAGCGCCACCTCGGGCAGCACGGCCAGAAGCAACGCAAGCAGCAGGACTTTCACTCTCACTGGATCACCAACGTCTCTATGATCAATTCGCGGACCTTGCCCGACGAGCGGATATTGGCGCGCTCGGTCAGGTCGTCGCGCAGATGCTGGAGCCCACGCGATCCCTCGAATTGCGTGACCGACGAAGAGCGCAGATAGGTCACGATGTCCTCGCTGATATGGGCGGCCAGGATGCCTGCATCTTCGTCGCTCATGCTCTCCGTCACCATGGAGGCTTCGACGCGGGCCCAGTTGTTGGCCGGCGCTGCGAGATTGGTCACGATCGGGGACAGTTTGCGGAGCCGGGCGCTGCCGGCGTAGCTCGACGCGATCGGCGGCGGCGTGGCGCTCTTCTTCGCGTCGGCGACGCGCTCGGCGGCCGCAAACAGATGCAGGCCGGCAAGTGCGCCGGCAGCGATCGCGACCAGGGTCAGCGCCAGGACGGCCGCAATCAGGCGCATGGCATCCCCTGCCCTCGCGGCGCGGTCATGCTGCCATGAACCTCAGAACGGTGCCACGGTGTCATAGATCCGATGCCCCCATCCAGGCTGCTGCACGTCAGACAGGTTTCCGCGACCACCATAGGACACGCGCGCCTCGGCGATCTTGTCGTAGGAGATCGTGTTGGTCCGCGAGATGTCGCGCGGACGCACGATGCCGCCGACATTGAGCACGCGCATCTCGGTATTGACGCGGAATTCCTGCGAGCCGCTGATCATCATATTGCCGTTCGGCAACACGTCGGTGACGATCGCGGCGATGGACAGCTTGATGTCCTCGGTGCGATCGATCTGGCCGTTGCCCTTGATCTTGGTGTTGGTGCTGAGGTTGGCGTTGGCTTGCCCCTTGTCGGCCCATCCCGCGACGTCCATCAGCCAGTCCAGCCCGAACTTGATCTGCGAATCGCGCGAGCGGTCGGTCTTGTTGTCGAGCTTGGCCTTGTCCTGCATCGAGATGATCACCGTCACGACGTCGCCGGTGCGCCGGGCGCGCGGATCGCGGTAGAGATCGGTTCCGTCATCCCAAGTCGAACGGTAGCTGACGGGCGTGTGCAGACGCGGCGTCACCGGAATCGGATCGGCCTGCGTCCTCAGGCCGCTGCCGACAGGCGACAATCGCGGACCGGTCAGGACCTCGGCCGGGTCGCCGACGCATCCGGCAAGCATCAAAAGCGACAGGATGAGGATCAGGTTCTTCATCTATTTGTTCTTTCCGTCATCCACGCGGCGCATTCCGCCGAGCACGTCGGCAAGGTGCGCGGCGCGCGCCGTATCCATCTCGTTGAAAATTGCGCTCGAGCTCCTCGGGCTGAGCTTGGCAAGCACGGCTGCGGCGGTCTCGTCCGACATGCCGGCGATCTGGGTAGCCGCCGCGTCCGGCTTCATCTTCGAATAGATCTCGACGACCTGCGCCTCGGCCTTCTTCAGGAAGTCGTCGCGCAGCGCCATCCACTTCTCGTATTCGGCGCGCTTGGCCTCGACCTCGGCGATCCGCTCGCGGAGCTGGGTTTCTGCCTTCTCCAGTTCCTTGATCTGCCAGGCCAGCCTCGCATCGACGGCGGGATCAGCCACGTTGCTGCAGAACAGGGCGACCTCGTTGTCCGCAGACACGGCAGCCTGCGGCGGTGCGGGCTTCGACGGCGCCGTGACACTGCCGGGCTTGGCGGGCCGGACGGGCGCAGCTGGCGGCGCCGCCGGACGTGCAGCAGGGGCAGGAGGCTCGGGTGCCGGCACTGCGCCGGTGGTCGCAGGCCCGGAATCTTCGGCCGCCCACGCGGTCGCCCGGGTCGATGCATTTTCGCCCGGTATCGGCGACGCGGAAGCCGGCTTCTGCGGTCCCGGCGCGCGGGCACGCGCGAAGGACAGCAGGTTGAGCGGCTTCGACGGCTTGGCCTCATCCAGCGCGAGCACGGGCGAACTGCCCGCGAGTGCCGCGGCCGCGACCAGCAGGAGGAGTTTGGCTTTGTGATCCAGCTTCAGCATCGGGCCGCGTGCGATTCTCGGTCGAGACTTGAGCAATGAGCGACCAAGCTTGCACGACGCTTATGCATCATTGGACGATGACGTCAGCCTGGAGCGCACCGGCCGTCTTGATCGCCTGGAGAATAGCGATGATGCCTGATGGCTTGAGGCCGATCTGGTTCAGGCCGCGAACCAGGCGCTGGAGATCGACGCCGCTCAAAATGGCCACCTGCGATCCCGCCTCGTTGGCCTCGACCACGGTCTGGGGAACGACCACGGTCTGGCCTCGCGAGAACGGCGCCGGCTGCGACACCACGGGCATCTCCGTGACGCGAACGGTCAGATTGCCGTGCGTCACCGCAACCGTCGATATCCGCACGTCACGTCCGATCACGACGGTGCCGGTGCGCTCGTTGATCACCACCCGCGCCGGCGTGTCCGGCTCGACGGTCAGCTCGCCGATTTCCGCCAGGAAGCGGACCGGGCCGACATAGCGCGGCTTCGACAGCACGATAGTCCGATAGTCGCGCTCGAAGGCGATCTGCGACCGGTAGCGGCCGCCGGCGTAGCGATTGACGGCGTCCAGAATGCGCGTCGCAGTGACGAAGTCGGGATTCTTGAGCTCCAGCACCAGGAATTCCATTTCGTGGAGGCTTCCCTGCACCTCGCGCTCGACCAAGGCGCCGTTTGGAATGCGACCGGCGGTCGGCGTTCCCTGGCTGACGCTCTGGGCCTGGCCCCCCACGCTGTAGCCGGCAACCGTGACCGCGCCTTGCGCCACCGCGTAGACCGCGCCGTCGGCTGCGCGCAGCGATGTCATCACCAGCGTGCCGCCGAGCAGCGAGGTCGCATCGCCGAGCGAGGACACTGTCACGTCCATCCGCTCGCCGGGCCCGATCGAGGGCGGCAGGTCTGCCGTCACCATCACGGCCGCGACGTTCCGCGTGCGCAGCGTGGTCGGACGCGCGGGATTGGTGGTGCTCGTGGTCTCGTTCCTGACGTTGATGCCCATATTCTCGAGCATCGATTGCAGGGACTGCTCCGTGAACGGGGCATTGCGAAGCGTGTCGCCGGTGCCGTTCAGGCCGATGACGAGGCCATAGCCGACGATCTGGTTTTCGCGCAGACCCTTGATGTCGGCAATGTCCTTGATGCGGACGGCGGCCTCGGCGGTGGCGGCGCAAAGGAGCAGGACGAGCGCGAGCAGGACTCTGGTCATGACCCGTCCACGACCTTGACGGTGCCGTCCGGCTGGACAACGCCCCTGATGATCACGCCGGTATCGGTGTTGCGCACCGGGATGAGCGCGCCGGCCGCACCCGACTGCATCGCCGAGCCGTAGGTGACGATCGACAGGCCGCTGTCCTCGACGACGACCTTGACCTGGGCGCCGCGGGCGACGGTCCAAGGGTCCTCCACCGCGTTGGTCGGGATCGGCTGGCCCGGCAGCAGCGCGCGCCGGGCCATGCGACCGACCAGGACCTGGCGCCCTTCGATGAACATGGCAACGCCGAGCAGGTTCGGCGCGAAGGTCCGCTCCGTGATCATGTCGTCCCGGATCAGCTCGCCGGCTCGGATCGAGACGGCCGGCACGGGAAGCCGCTTCTCCTCTGCCACAGCGACGCGCGCGGAGACGAGAACCAGGAGCACGGCGGCCAACCCGCGCACGATCAGGCCCACCCTGTTCAACATGGACACACCGGAACTAGCGAAGACCCTTCGATACGGTCGAGGCCATTTCATCCGAGGCCTGGATGACCTTGGCATTCATTTCGTAGGCGCGCTGCGCCGAGATCAACTCGGTGATTTCCTTGACGGGATCGACGTTCGAGGCTTCCAGATATTTCTGGTTGATCTTCCCGTAGCCGGCATCGCCCGGCAGGCCGACGACCGGCGTGCCGGACGCCGTGGTCTCGCGATAGAGATTGCTGCCCAGCGGTTCGAGACCCGCTTCGTTGGCGAAATTGGCGAGATTGAGCTGGCCGATCTGCCGCGGATTCACTTCCGTATCCAGCTTGGCAAATACCTGGCCGGTAGCATTGACCGTGACCTCGACCGTTCCCTGCGGGATGGTGATTGCGGGGTCCAGCAGATAACCGTCAGTGGTGACGAGCTGACTGTTGGCATTGACGTTGAACGAACCCGCGCGGGTGTATTGCACCTCGTTGTTGGGGCCCAGCACCTGGAACCAGCCGCGGCCGTTGATCGCGAGATCGTAAGGATTGCCGGTCTGCGTCAGCGCGCCCTGAATGTGCAGCTTGCGGATCGCCGCCGACTTGACGCCGAGACCGAGATTGGCACCTTCCGGGATCGGCGAGGAGCCATTGACGTTCGAGACGCCCTGCATGCGGTCCATCTGGTAGAACAGATCGGTGAACTCGGCGCGCGCCCGCTTGTACGACGTCGAGTTGATGTTGGCGATGTTGTTCGCGATGACTTCGATATTGGTCTGCTGGGCATTCATGCCCGTGGCCGCAATGGCGAGCGATTTCACTTAGGTCACTCCTTCAGATCAAATCGACATCCGGACGACTTCCTGGTAGGCCTGCACGACCTTGTCGCGAACCGCGACCGCCGTCTGCAACGCCTGCTCGGCCGACATCAATGCTTCCACGACCTTCCGCGTCGACTCCTTGCCCTGCATCGCCGAGATCGACGCCGCCTCGCCCGCCTTCAGCGTGCCGATCGCGTCGGTCGTCACCTGCTTCATCACCGATTCGAAGCCGACATCGTCGCCAGCCTGGACCGGGGCCGTCGCAGCGGGCGAGACGGCCTGCGCCTCGGTGGCGCGGGAGGCCGCATGGCCCGCGGAAATCGCGGTGGATGAAATCGCCTCAAGCATTGTCAGCTCCTCAGAAGGTCGATGGTCATGCCGAGCATCGATCTCACCTGCTTCACGACCTGGAGATTGGCTTCATAGGACCGGTTGACTTCCCGCATGTCGGCCATCTCGATCATCATGTTGACGTTCGGCATCTTGACGTAGCCGGCCTTGTCGGCGGCGGGATGCCCCGGGTCGTACTCGACACGATAAGGCGTGGTGTCGACGCCGATTTCCTTGACCTTCGCGAGCTGCGCGCCCGAGGCGCGGTCCATCGCGGCGTCGAACGTGATCGTCTTTCGCTGATAAGGATCGGCGCCGGCGGTGCGGCCGGTCGACGTCGCATTGGCCAGGTTTTCCGAGACGATGCGCATGCGCGTCGACTGCGCCTCGAGCCCGGAACTCGCAACCGTCAGAGAGGCGCTCAGTGCGTCCAGCATGTCAATTCACCTCAGGTTTTCACGCTCGACAGCAGCATGCGATGGAAGGAGCGCACGACCGCCGAATTCATCGAATAGTCGCGATTGACGTCGTTGCCCTTGATCATTTCCTGCTCGAGACTGACGGAATTGCCGGAGTGAACCACTTCCCAGCTGTCCTTCTTGGCAATCGCGCGCGTGTCGGTCTCGGCCGCTGACAGCTGCAGGTGCGACGGTGACGTCGTCGCAAGCCTGACCGGCACCGTGTCGAGCACCTTGTTGAACGGCTCGACGTCGCGCGCCCTGAAACCGGGCGTATTGGCGTTGGCGACGTTGGTGGCGATGGTCGACTGGCGGAGTTCGAGGTACCGCGCCTGCGACGATGCGAGTTCGAAGAGATAAAGCGGTCCCACGACAGCCCCATTCCGGTCCATTCGGGAGAACCCTAGGGCGTTAAGCTTTCGTCAAGCTGTTGGGCGGAGCACCATCCTCGGAAATCTACTGAACCTTCTCGGGACGCGGTGCCTGCTTCGACTGCAGGAAGTAGATGATCTCGGCGACGGGCCGGAAGAATTCGGCCGGAATGACCTGATCGACCTGAACGGCCTCGTAGAGTGCGCGCGCCAGCGCCTTGTTCTCGATCACCGGAATCCTGTTCTGCTCGGCGACCTCGCGGATCTTCAGCGCGATCACGTCCATGCCCTTGGCCACCACGAGCGGCGCCGGATTTTCCTCACGCTTGTAGCGCAGCGCGATCGCAAAGTGGGTCGGGTTGGCGATCACGAGCGTCGCGCGCGACGCGGAGGCGATCATCCGCTGCCGTGAGCGATCGCGCGCCAGCGAGCGCAGGCGCGCCTTGACCAGCGGATCGCCCTCGGCCTGCTTGTGCTCGTCCTTGATCTCCTGCTTGGTCATGCGCAGCTGGCGCCGCCAGTGGAAGCGTGCCCAGGCGAGATCGATCGCGACCAGGACGATGGTCGCAATGCAAATGGCCGAGACGATCCGCATGGCGATGTTGAGGATCATCTCCGGCAACGCCACCGGATCGGTGTACATCGCCTCGAAGGCCTTCGCTTCGGACGAGCGCAGCACGAAAGCCACCACGGCGCCCACCGAGCCGAGCTTGAACAGCGACTTGGCGAACTCGACGAGGCCCTGCGTTCCGAACAGCCGGTTCCAGCCGCCGAGCGGTGAGATCCGCGACAGGTCCGGCGCGATACGCTGCAGCACGAGGCGCGGCGCATTCTGCAGCAACGACGCAGCTAGCCCAAACACCACCAGGATGACGAGCGGCGGCACCAGGAATCGGAACGCCTGCAGCCCCACCACGATGAGGAGGTTCTGGACGTCGGCCCCGGTACTGAGGGGATAGCCCTCGGGATCGTCGAGCAGCCCCTTCAGCGTCGGCACCAATTGCTGCACGCCCTGGCCGATCAGGAATGCCTGGATCACCATCAGCGCGGCCATCGAGGCGAAGAGTGATGCCTCCCGAGAGACCGGAATTTTGCCCTGTTCGAGCGAATCGCGGACTTTCTTCTCGGTCGGCTCTTCTGTCTTGCTCTCCTGATCGGATGTTTCTGCCATGCCCGTTCAGCGGTCAGCGGAAGACCAGCTCATCCTCCTGGTCGGGGTTGAGCTCGATCTCACCCTTCTCCGCGAGGTCGAGGGCGAGATCGGTGATCACGCGGCGCGCCTCGAGCACGTCGCGCTGGTTCGACGGCTCGCCGATCGCGAGCTCGGCCTCGACGACGCGGCGGACGCGCGAGGCGACCGCGGACAGGATCAGCTCGCGGAAATGCCTGTCGGTGCCCTTCAGCGCGACCACGATGCGGTCGGTCGGAACCTGATCGAAGATCATGGTGCGCGCCTTCGGCGCCAGGTTGATGACGTCGTCGAAGGTGAACAGCAGTTCCTTCAGCACTTCGGCCGACTTCGGTCGCTTCTCCGACAGGCTCTTCAGTATGTCCTCGATGTGGCCGCGCTCCATCTTGTTGATGATGTCGGCGACGCGGGCGTAGGTGTCGGCGCCGAGGTTGCGGGCGAAATTGAGCGTCAGATCTTCGTGCAGCGTCTTCTCGAGGACCTTCATCGCGTCGTCGACGATCGGCTTGAGGCTCAGTACGCGCCGCATCAATTCGTTGCGCAGGCTCGACGGCAGCTGGCTCATCACCTTGGCGGCGCAGGACGGCTTGACCTTGGACAGGATGAGCGCCGCGGTCTGCGGATGCTCCTTGGACAGGTAGGTCGCCAGCGAATTCTCCGACACCGACGAGACGCGGTCCCAGACCGAGCGGCTCGAATTGCCGAGCAGGTCGGTCATGATTGCCGAGACCTGGTCGGCGGGAAGCACGTCGCCGAGCACGGCTTCCAGGCCACCGAGCGTGCCGAGAATGTTCGCGCCCATCGAGAACTGCTGGGCAAACTCCTCGACGATTCCCTCGAGCTCCTGCGCGGTGATCGGCCGCAGCTCCGCCGCCGCCTTGGTGACGATGCGGATCTCCTGCGGCTCGAACTGCTGAAGCACGCTCGCGGCCGCCTGCCGGCCCATCGCCAGCAGGAGCGCGGCGACCTTTTCCGTGCCGCCCAGCGTGGTAACGCCTCGCTGCTTGGCGGGAGCAATGCCGACCGGTGCCGCCATGGTCAGGTATCACCCTGCCCCAGCGGCCCGACGATCTCCGTGAGCGAGACGCCGAAGCGGGAATTATCCTCTTCGACCACGACCACCTCGCCGCGGGCGACGATGCGGCCGTTGACGACGACGTCCACGGGCTCTCCGACCCGGTGATCGAGCGGAACGACCGCGCCACGGCCGAGCTTCATCAGGTTCGCCACCGGAATGGTCGCCGAGCCGAGCACCACCTGCATGGTGACGGGAATGCGCAGGATGGCGTCGACATTGGCGAACTTGCCGGTCTCCTCGGCCGTGCGCTGGGCGATCTCCGCCAGCCGCTCCAGCGGAGACGTCTCGGCCTCGTCCGATGCAGATGCAGACTCGTAGTCGAAGGATTGCGCCATTTGGTATCGCCTCTTGGTATTTCCACTCCCGGAACGCGCTGCGGCGTCCCGATCGTCGTTATTCCGTCAGTCCGCGCTTCAGTGCTTGTTCACGTCCGCGCCGCCGGCGGCCGCGGCCGGTGCGAGCCCGCTCCTGGCATCGAGCGCCGCGATCGCCTCGTGAGCCTGGTCGATCTTCGCGCTGAGCACGTTGGCGAGCCGCCCGAGATTCGCAGTGGAGTCATGCGCCGCGGTGATGACCGTGTCGAAGGCGCCCGCCGTCTCGTGGACGATGGTCGAGAATTCGCCCTGATAACTGCGCAACCGCGCCAGCTCGCGGTGCATCTTGGTCACCCGCATGCTGGTGAAGGCGAGGGCAATGAGCAGCACGGCATCAACGAGATAGGATATCATCGACGAACTCCCGCTTCTGATCCACGGGATCGGACACCTGCATGGCGTAATAACCATCCAGCTGGCCGATCTGACACCAGAACAGCACCTGATTATTGCTTTCGAGACGGGCCAGCGTGCGCGGCGTGGCTTCGAGCTCGAGCACCTGCCCGACCTGGAACTTCACGACGTCGCCGAGGGTCACCATCTTCTCGTCGAGCACGGCAGTCAACGTGACTTCGGTCTTGTTGACCTCGCTCTCCATCTGCTCGCGCCAACGTGGATCGGTCGTGCGGCCGTCGCTGGCGGTGACAGTTGCGAGCTTCTGCCTGAGCGGGTTGAGCGCGGAGTGCGGAATGATCAGGAACATCTGGCCGCCGCGATATAGCGCCTGCACCATCATGTTCGCGCAGATCGACATGTTGCTGGCGCGCCCGATCGCCAGCGACGCCATGGCCGTCTCGACCCGCTCGACACGGAAGGTGACGTTGGACGTGCCGGCGAAGGCGCCTTGCAGTGCCTTGGCGAACCGCTCGAACAGCGCCTGGACCAGCCGGATCTCGATGTTCGAGAAGGTGCGCTCGACGTCGAGCGGCGGCTCGGCGCCGTCGGAGCCGAACATCGCCTCGACCATCGTGAACACGAAGTCGCGATCCAGCATGATGATGACGCGCGAATCCCACTGCTCGGCATAGAGCACGGCAGCCACCGCGTTGCCCTCGTAGTCCTTGATGATGTCACCGAGAGGGTCGTTGGTGATGCCGTTGACCGAAAAATAGCAGGGCGTTCCCGCCATCGGCTGCAGGCTGTCCGTGCACGATGCCGCCATGCGATCGAAGA
Source organism: Bradyrhizobium sacchari (assembly GCF_002068095.1). Classification (GTDB taxonomy): domain Bacteria; phylum Pseudomonadota; class Alphaproteobacteria; order Rhizobiales; family Xanthobacteraceae; genus Bradyrhizobium; species Bradyrhizobium sacchari. The sequence goes on from NZ_LWIG01000008.1 coordinate 12,508, forward strand.
TCACATTGAGCATCGGCATGCGTTCGATGGAGATACCCGCCGCGTCCAGCAGGTAGTTCGGCAGCTGCTTCCGCTGATCGACCTCGACGTCTTCCATCGTCATGCGCGCGCAGCCTTCGGTTCAGCCTCGCTCGGGACGGCCTTGGGACCCGCGATCGTCTCGTTCTCGACGACGTCGATCGAGGGACGTTCGCTGCTCGAGATCATCTTGCGGCCGTGCTCGACCGCGATCTGCGGCATGGCTCCGTTCATGAAGGCCAGCAGCGTCTGCTTGACGATGATGTAGGGCCGGCATTTCTTCTCTCGCGTCATCTTGATCTTGATCGCGAAGGGCGAAAGCACGCCGTAGGAGATGAAGATACCGGCGAAGGTGCCGACGAGGGCCGCACCGATGAAGCCGCCCAGCAGCTTCGGCGACTGGTCGAGCGCGCCCATCGCCTTGATGACGCCGAGCACCGCGGCGACGATGCCGAGCGCCGGCATCGCCTCGGACACCGTCACCAGCGCATGGTAAGGCGCCAGCTTGCCCTTCACAATGGTGTGGATCTCCTCATCCATCAGCGCCTCGATCTCGTGCGTGCGCGCGTTGCCCATGATGATGAGACGGACATAGTCGCAGATGAACTGGAGCAGCGAGGGATCGCCGAGCACGCTGGGGAAGGCCTTGAAGATCTCGGACGACGAGGGATCGTCGATGTGCGCCTCCACCTCGTTGCGCCCCTTGCCCCGCAGCTCGCGCATCAGGGCGTGCAGCGCCCCGAGCAGGTCGAGGTAATAGCGCTGTCCCGGCACCGCATTGGTGATCGCCTGCATGCAGGCGACCCCCGTGTCGACCACGGTCTTCCACGGATTGGCCAGGATGAAGGTGCCGACCGCGGTGCCTATGATGATGACGAATTCCCACGGCTGCATGAGCACGGCCAGGTGCCCGCCCATGGCGGCAAATCCACCGAGCAGCGCCGCTACCGTGATGAAAATCCCCACGAAACTGCCCAACGCGCCGCTCCATCGCCGATCCCACCGGAAATATCTAGTCGGCGAGCCTTGCGCGAGGCTGGCTTCCCGCAGCGCCAGCCCCGCGCAAGCAATTCGCGGCAGCTTGGGACGATGTCGCAATTGCGGCCGAGGGACGCGTGTCATGCTATCCACCATCGCGGATTATACCAGACTGACCACGGACCTCGGCAAGTCGATGACCCAGGTCGCGCAGGAGCCGGACGTCAGCCGCGAGACCGATTATTTTCTCAGCCATATCGGCAATGTGAAGACGATCGACGACTTCCTGAAGGACTACCGCCTCTACTCCTATGCGATGAAGGCCTACGGCCTCAGCGACATGACCTACGCCAAGGCGTTCATGCGCAAGGTGCTGACCGAGGGGGTCTCGGACAAGGACGCCTTCGCCAACAAGCTCACCGACTCCCGCTACCGGCAATTCGCGACCGCGTTCAATTTCGCCGCACTCGGCGACCACGCGACCCAGACCACGGCGGCCACGACCGGCACGGCGACGCAATACGTCACGCAGACGCTGGAGGAGAAGGCCGGCGACCAGAACGAAGGTCTGCGGCTGGCGCTCTATTTCACCCGCAAGGCCTCCACGATCACCAATGCCTACCAGATCCTCGCCGACAAGGCGCTGACGCAGGTGGTGCAGACCGCGATGGGCTGGTCGGCGACGATCAGCTCGTCCGACATCGATGCCCAGGCCAAGATGATCACGGACAAGATCGATCTCACCGATTTCCAGGACCCGACCAAGGTCACCAAATTCGTGCAGCGCTTCGCGGCGATGTGGGACGCGACCCAGGCCCAGGCCGACAGCTCGACCAATCCCGCGCTGGTCCTGATCGCCGGCGCCGCGGCGTCGGTCAATCTGGACACCAACGTGCTCACGACGCTTCAGAACATCAAGTTCAACAGGTAAGTCATGCAATCGGCTCTCTATGTGGGATTGTCGGCGCAGGTGGCCCTCGAAAAGCGCCTCCAGACGATCGCCAACAACGTCTCCAACGTCAACACGGCGGCGTTCCGCACCGACGTTGTGAAATTCGAGACCGTGCTGTCCAAGGCCGGCGCGAACCCGGTCGCGTTCTCCTCGCCCGGCGACAACGTCATCTCGCGCGAGCAAGGCAGCATCACCGAGAGCGGCAATCCGCTCGACGTCGCCGTGGTGGGACAGGGCTGGCTCGCTTTCGCCGGCCCGAACGGTACGGTCTATACGCGTGACGGCCGCCTCCAGATCGCCGCCAACGGCGACCTTCAGACGGTGTCCGGTTTCCCCGTCATCGATGCCGGCGGCGCGCAGATCACGCTCGACCCCAACGGCGGACCGGTCTCGATCTCGCGCAGCGGCGCGATCACCCAGGACAACAACGAGATCGGCACGATCGGTCTGTTCAACATTCCCGCTGATGCCAATCTCGAACGCTACGGCAATTCCGGCGTCACGCCCGACCGGCCGGCGACCGCGATCGCCGATTTCTCCCGCGACGGCTTCAAGCAGGGCTATGTCGAGGGTTCCGGCGCCAATCCGATGATGGAATTGACCAAGCTGATGGCGGCTTCGCGCGCCTTCGACGGCACCAATTCGATGATCGAGGGCACCGAGAGCTCGCTCCAGAACGCAATCCGGACGCTGGGCGAGCCCGGTAAATAGATCTTGCAGGTAGAGTGCGCCTCGTGCGCAGTGAGGGTGGACGGTTTCCTTGAACGCTCTTCGGCAACTCGAGTGGGCGCTGCTGGAGCTTCAGCAGAGCACTCCCCTGGCCAGCGTCAGCGGCGCGATCTCGGAGATCGCGCCGACGCATTTCCGCGTCTCCGGCCTGTCGCGCTTCGTCAGGCTTGGTGAGCTGATCGGCGTCAACTCCGGCGGCAAGCCCCAGATCGGCGAGGTGGTGCGGATCGACAGCGAGGGCATCATCGCCAAGCCATTCGACCGGCAGTTCGGCGCCGGCCTCGGCTCGGTCGCCTACCGGATGCCACCCCTGTCTTTCGCGCCCGATCCGAGCTGGAAGGGCCGCGTCATCAACGCGCTCGGCGCCCCCCTGGACGGACAGGGTCCCCTCACGCCGGGATCGCGCGCCGTCTCTGCGGAGGCCGAGGCGCCGTCGGCCATGAAGCGCGCGCGCGTCCACAAGCCGGTGCGCACCGGCGTGCGCGTCATCGACCTGTTCGCACCGATCTGCGCCGGCCAGCGCGTCGGCATCTTCGCCGGCTCCGGCGTCGGCAAGTCGACGCTGCTCGCAATGCTCGCCCGCAGCCAGGGCTTCGACACCGTCGTGCTGGCCCTGGTCGGCGAGCGCGGCCGCGAGGTGCGCGAATTCATCGAGGACGTGCTCGGCACCAACCGCAACCGCGCCGTCACCATCGTCTCGACGGGAGACGAGAGCCCAATGATGCGGCGACTGGCACCGAAGACGGCCATGGCGGTCGCCGAATATTTCCGCGACCGGGGCGAATCGGTCCTGCTCGTGGTCGATTCGATTACCCGCTTCGCCCACGCGGCCCGCGAGGTCGCGCTCGCCGCCGGCGAGCCCGCAGTCGCGCGCGGCTACGCACCCACGGTCTTCACGGATCTGCCGCGCCTTCTGGAGCGCGCCGGCCCCGGCGAGGAGGGATCCGGAACGATCACCGGCATCTTCTCCGTGCTGGTCGACGGCGACGATCACAACGAGCCGGTCGCCGACACCATCCGCGGCACGCTCGACGGACACATCGTGCTCTCCAGACACATCGCCGACCAGGCCCGCTATCCGGCCGTGGACGTCCTGGCCTCCGTCTCGCGGCTCGCCCACAACGTCTGGGACCCCGAGGAACGCGAATTGGTGAGCAAGCTGCGCACCTTGATCGCGAAATACGAGGACACCCGCGACCTGCGCCTGATGGGCGGATACCAGTCCGGGCGCGATTCCGGCCTCGACCAGGCGGTCGACATGGTTCCGCGAATCTACAACGCGATGCGGCAGGACGCCTCGGCAGCGCCGAGCGCCGACCCGTTCCGCGAGCTCCGGGACATGCTCAAGGGCGAATAGCAGGCCGGACTGGCGCGCAGCGCCCGCGATTTCGCCCTGCTCGTTATTTCGCCAGCCGATCGCGCATGCCGCCACGTGGCCGGCGGCTGGCTGCCATAGCCCCCGTTTCGTGCGTGCTTCACCCGTTCGGAGGAGCATGGGCGGGCCGTGCCGCGGGCGAGCGAACGATCGATTCTCCGAATCGCGGCAGCAGCAACCGCCGCGTGCAATTCCTGTAGGTTCCCTCGACCGAAACTCCCGCAGATTGCACAAGTTGTGGATGACTCGTCGACGCAGATCGCCTCTGTCATGCACAAGCTTCGATCAACCTGCACCAACGGCAGACATCAGCACACCGTGCAATCAAACCGTCGCATAGTTGCGCGCATGTTGTTCGCGGGACAGCGTATTGCGTTCACTATCATGTGTCCCTGAAAGCGAGATTGTCTTGAACGTTACATTCGCCTGCGACGACATCCAGTCTCCGGGAGGGTCTCTACTTGATTTTGTTGAGAAGCTCATTCATCGTTTCGTCGGAAGATAAGAAACTTCTGCGTGTGACTTGAACTTCAGGGGCTTCGGTTGAACAATTCCGATCCATCGTCCGGCAGTGACGGCAACTCGGGCTTGCGTTCGACGGCGTCGCGGTTGGCATTCCATCAACGACATAGTCTCTCGCGCCGGACTCCGTGGCGCGCTTCGGTCCGAGCAGCACGACCAGCAGTCCAAGCCTTCGCACAGGAGCCTGAGACGACGCAGCTGTCGGTCATCGACGGTCGCCAGGCTTCTTGCGACAGATTCGTGCGCCATGGCGGAAAGCGGCTTCGGGACGCCGCAAACGAAGTTCCGGGGGCGAGGTAGGAATCCATGCCATTGGCAAGAGAGGCCGTCGAGCTGCTGGTCCAGGCGGCGAGGGCCTGGTATTTCGAAGGCAATCAGCATGGATTGCGCGATCGGGAATGGATGGCGTTGCGCTTTCTCGGCCGCGCCAACAGGTTCTCGCGCACACCGTCCGCGCTCGCCGGCTTCATCGGCGCCACCAGGGCGACGGCATCGCAGATCGTGAAGACGCTGGAGAGCAAGTCCTTCCTGGTGCGCAAGCCATCGCATGAGGACAAGCGTTCCGTGGTGCTCCACGTCACCGCGCAGGGCGAGAAGTGCCTCAGCCAGCACGATCCGATCAACCATGTGGTGAATGCGGTCACGGCGCTCGGGAACGACGAGTGCATCCGCTTGCGCGACTCGCTGCGGGAGATCCTCAATCACCTCGACGCCGCGCATCAACGGCTCGACGCCAGCATCTGCCGGGACTGCATGTTTCTCGCCGAACGCAGTCCGGGCGTCGGTCCGGCCGCCGGAAAGGGGCGCGCAACCGCCGAGTTCATGTGCCGGTTGTATCGCGCTCCTATTTCGCTCGAGGAGACCGAGCTGCTCTGCACCAGTTTCGAGCGTACCCGCGACCGCCCCAAGATCGAAGAGCATCGCGACCGCGCGCGCGTGGCAAGCCAGGGCTGAGGCCCGCGCCATTTCCGGGCGTTAGCGAGGGCAAGGCTTGACGATAGTTTCACCGGCATCTGTGTAACTGCTTCATCATCGTCATTGCGAGCCAACGGGTCCGCGCGAAGCGCGGCCCGATGACGGCTCCGCGAAGCAATCCAGAGTCTTTCCGCGGAGGGATTCTGGATTGCTTCGCTGCGCTCGCAATGACGGAGCAAGGGGCAGCATCGTCATCCAGCAACACACATTTCGAATCTCAGACACGCCTTCGCATCCTCGCGGCGCAATTCGCCCGAGCTTTGCTTGATCGCTCCACCCTCAAATCCAAGAGGGCGCAGGGAAGGCCGGGTGCCGACCTCGCACCCGCGGTCCGCTGCGCGAAAGGTAGCGCAAAGGA
>NZ_LWIG01000008.1:18803-29539 GCF_002068095.1 Bradyrhizobium sacchari
TTCCCTGCGCGATGGTCGGACGGCTTATGCCGTGCTCTCCCGGGAGCCGAATTCCCTCTGGCCTCCCTCACTCTCACGGAATTCACCAGCAGCGCGCCGGTTGACGCAACTGCCGCCTCCGCAAGAGCTTGACCGTAGCAACGACGGCCAGGACCACACGGTTTTGCCGTACGCACGGCCCGCCCTATCGCCGCAGTATTCCCAACCCCGTCGACAGAGCCGGAAACTTGCAAACGAGACGAACCTGTCAGCGCCGTTCGTCCGCACGCGGCCGCGGGCTCACCGGGGACTACCCGCCCTGCCCGCACCATCTCGTGCCCGACGCTGCCGCGTCCACCGCAAGCCCCGGCTCGCGAACATGACGACCACATGATCGCCCCTCAAGAATGAGCCGGGATGGGCACCACATACGACAAATCCGAATTTCGGTAAAGCGGAATATTTTTGGTGGATCGGGTTGACAGCCGGGCGACACAGCCCGGATGGGCCAACGGGCCGGCGCGAAGCGCCGCCCAATGACAGGCTCCGCGACACGGCATCGGCCGGACCGCCCGCCAGACCTTCTGCATCTTGTATGCATTATCCCAGTTGCCATTGCCGGCCACTTCGCTTTACATGCCGGCAAACGCCCCGGGACCGACGGCCGGGGCCCAAAAATCACATGACATCTCCAAGGGACGAAACATGGCGCGTAACATTCTGATTCTCGGGGCTTCTTACGGCTCGCTGCTGGGCACGAAGCTGCTGATGGCGCGGCACAATGTGACCCTGGTCTGCCGCGCCAAGACCGCGGAGCTCATCAATCGCGACGGTACCGAGGTGCGCATCAAGTTGCGCGACGAGGCCGTGCATCGGGCGATCTTCTCGCGCGACCTGCCTGGCAAGCTCGATGCAGTGACGCCGGCCGATGTCGACGTCTCGCGCTACGATCTGGTCGGCCTCGCCATGCAGGAGCCGCAATACACCAACCACACGGTGCGCGTACTCATGGTCAAAATCGCCGCGGCGAAGCTGCCCTGCCTGTCGATCATGAACATGCCGCCGCTGCCCTATCTGAAGCGGATCCCGGCACTGGCGAACATGGATCTGGAAGAGGCCTACACCAACGCACAGGTGTGGGAGCGCTTCGAGCCGGGCCTCGTGACGCTGTGCTCGCCGGACCCGCAGGCCTTCCGTCCGCCGGAGGAAGCGGCGAACGTGCTTCATGTCGGCCTGCCCACCAATTTCAAGGCATCGGTCTTCGCCGACGAGAAGCACAACAAGCTGCTGCGTGAGCTCGAGGCCGACATCGACGCGGTCACGCTCGACGGCCAGGACGTGCCGGTGAAGCTCAAGGTGTTCGACTCTCTGTTCGTGCCGCTGGCGAAATGGTCGATGCTGCTCACCGGCAACTACCGCTGCATCACGCCGCACGAGCCGCAGTCGATCCGCGACGCCGTGCATGGCGATCTCAAGCGCTCGCAGACGATCTACGATCACGTCGACGCGGTCGCGCGCCGCCTCGGCGCCGATCCGCAGGACCAGGTGCCATTCGCGAAATACGCCAAGGCGGCCGAGAGCCTGCTCAAGCCGTCGTCGGCCGCGCGCGCGGTGGCGAGTGGCGCGCCCTTCATCGAGCGCGTCGACCTCTTGGTGAAACTGATCTCGCATCAGCTCGGCGTGCCCAATGCCGAGATCGACCGCACGGTGGAGACCGTGGACCAGAAGCTGAACGAGAAGATCGTACAGGGCGGATCCGGCGCACAGTAAGGCGGCTTGGCGGCGATCATCGGCCTTGCGCGATCACCGCCGCCACGGGCCGGCGCAATGATCTCGGCAGCTCCGGCCCTGCACCGAAGCGCATCACGAGATCGGGCAAGCGCCGGCCAAGACTGAGATACGTCGCAAGCTGCCGGCGAAGGTCGGGAATCTCGATCGGCTGATTGACGAAGGCATTTTTGAGGCCGAGCGCCGTTGCCTGCAGTGCGAAGCGCTGGCAGGCGCGCCCGACTTCGACCCAATGCGGCTTGTCGTCGCGATCGGCGACGAACACCGCAAGGCCGGCGGAGCTCTCGATACAGGCGCGGTACTTGTCGTTCTCACCGCGTTCCGTGAACACGAACGGCAGCAACGGCCGGGCCAGCCACCGCGGGAGGGCCGGATTGCCCGACGTGCGCGAGAACAGGCCATCCATCGTTGCAACCGCCTCACTTTCGTTGAAGCGCATCCAGGCCTTGAGCTCCTCCATGAACTTCGGATCACGCATCTGCAGCGTGTTGCCTTCGACGACATAGTCGGTGAGGCGCTGCATCTGCTGACGGTCGGTCACGAGCAAGACCGTGACTCCTTCGCCGGATCCGGCCTGCTCGAGGCTGCGAAGCAGATCGTTTGAAACGGGCCTGCCATCATAGGCCGCACGCGTCGACTGCCGGTTCGGTATCGCGGCGAACAGGGCCGAAACCTGCGCGGGCGCGCGCTCGATATCGGCGACGACCGCACCGGCGTCAAACCGCAATGTCGTCCTCAAGCCCAAGGCGGCCGCCGCATGAACGAGATTCTCGGCGGCACAGCCGAGACTGACGTAGATGTGGTGATCATCGGGGTCAACCGCGGGACAACGACGCGAGACGTCGGGCGCAATGACGATGCTTTCCGGACCGAGCGTAAAGCGCCAGGGCTGGGTGTTGTGGCTGTTTGCGGCGAGGGTCGCGTAACGCACGATGCCATGGACGCCCTCATCCGGACGCAGCGGCGCCCAGGTGGTGCGCACCGCCTCCGCGTAAGTCATGGACGTAGCTGCACGCGATCCCTGCGGAGACATCACAGCGGCACACGCCAGTCCTGCCGCGAAGCTGCGCCGATTGACCATGACAGCCGATGCCTCCACAACGCGCCGAGACTGCGATGGACGACACACCTTCGCCTTGACGTCCCGCAAGCGTTCACGCGCTCATGAATGATTGCAGCCAGATCAGGCCAGTGACGGCGACGAGCGTGACCGCGCCGGTTCGGCCGATCAGCTCGGGACGCCCGAGACGACGGGCACCGCGGCCCAGCGTCGCGCCCAGCGTCACCCAGGCGGCTCCCGCCATGACGATCAGGAGCACAATCACACCGAGCCGGGGCAACAGCTCGGACGGTCCGGCCTGAAGCGGCAGCAGCAGGAAGGCGAACACCATCGCCTTCGGATTCAGCAGCGTGGTGAGCAGCACCTGGCGGAACGTCACCACCACCCCGTGATGCAGCTCGCGCGCGTTGACGCGCCAGAGCATGGCGGCAAGACCGAGGATGTAGACAGTGACGGCGATGCGGAGCGCGACAGCCGCCAGCGGAATGTCGCTGACGACGGGGCCAAGCGCCAGCCGCAGCAGGGCGATCGCCGAGAGATAGCCGCACAATTCCGCCGCGAGCAGATGAAGCGAACGGGAGATACCGACCCCTGCCCCCGATGTCGCGAGCAGGGTGTTGGTCGGTCCCGGCATGGCGAGAAGAAAACAGGTCGCCGTGAAGAAGGTCAGGAAGTTCATGCACCCAGCTAACAGAGCCCAGGCGCGTGGGCCTTGATCTGTGTCATTCCCTGCGGGGCGCGGTCCGGCGCAGCACCAAGGCATCGCCCAACGAGAACAACCGCGCCACCCCCGATCACGCGATCGTGTCGCCGCCTAGAACCCGTCTCCTTGCTTCGCGCGCAGGCGTCGGCAACATAGTTTTGTAGATCACCTTCCTGGCGGCGTTTTTTGCGGAACCTGCGTCGGGGAATCCAGACAAGAACAATAGAAGAAGCCATGGACCAGGCCATGCTGAGCGTCGTCCGCGCGGTGGAAGCGGGCGCCACGACGATCAAGGGCGTGATCGACGCCACCGGGCTCTCCCGTCTCAAGATCGAACGTGCGCTGGCCGCGCTGGAGAAGCAGAAGCTGCTGGTCCGCGACGGCCAGGGTTTTCGCACGACCGGCCTGCCGAAGACCGCGATGCCCGCGCGGCAATGCGGATCGTGCAACGCCTGCTGCGACATTCTCGAAGTGGCCGCGGTCGACAAGCCGGTGAACCAGCTCTGCCGGCATTGGCAGACCGGCACCGGATGCACGATCTACGAGCGCCGTCCGCAGATGTGCCGGTCCTTCGTCTGTGCCTGGCTGCAGGGCCATCTCGACGATCAATGGTTCCCGGCGAAATCGGGCATCATCGTGCATTTCAGCCAGGACGCCGTGAACGTGACGGTCGACGACCATTGCCCCGATCGCTGGCGCGAGGAGCCCTATTTCAGCAAGCTTGCCGAATGGTCGCTGAACGGGATCAGGCGGATCGGAAATCGCGGCTATGCGACGCTGGTGGTGTCCGGAGCCGAGCGGTTCCTGCTGCTCGGACGCACCGTCGTTCCCGAGCCGACATTGTTTGGAACCGCGTTCCTGCCGCTCACCACCGACACCTTCCGGTTCTGGCGGGCGAGATCGCCCGAGCATCTGCAGCGGCTGCACGCGCGCATCGCCGAGATCGAGCAGATCAGGCGTGAATTCGGCTCCTGCGCGATCCCGGAGAACGAGGACGACGATCCGCAGGCGCCCTACCGGCCCGCACTTCTACGGCTGTCGAATCACGCCTGAACGCCGCCGTGGGCAACGCGACCCGATTCGCGCTGGAGCGCTCGACGCGCCGCGGCGGGATTGATAAGCCCCTGTCCGCAGATGATGGGGACTTGAGTCGGGGACATGACGGTTGCGATCGAGATGGGGCAGACCACGGCAGGCGCCGCGGCCGCCATGGACCTCGAGGAATTGCTGGCGACGCGTCTCCTGGTGCAGGGCAATTCGGGCTCCGGCAAGTCGCATCTGCTCAGGCGCCTGCTGGAGCAGAGCGCGCCCTGGGTGCAGCAGGCCATCATCGATCCCGAAGGCGATTTCGTCACGCTGGCCGAGCGCTTCGGTCATCTCGTCATCGACGCCGAGGACCACACCGAGCGCGGCCTTCAGGTCGCCGGCGAGCGCGCGCGGCTGCATCGCGTCTCCACCGTGCTCAATCTCGAAGGGCTGGATGCCGAGAACCAGATGCGACGCGCTGCGGCCTTCCTCGGCGGGATGTTCGACGTCGACCGCGACCATTGGTATCCGATGCTGGTGGTGGTAGACGAGGCCCAGCTGTTTGCGCCGGCGGTCGCCGGCGAAGTCTCGGACGAGGCTCGCAAGCTCTCGCTCGGCGCCATGACCAATTTGATGTGCCGCGGCCGCAAGCGCGGGCTCGCCGGCATCATCGCGACCCAGCGCCTGGCAAAACTCGCCAAGAACGTCGCGGCGGAAGCCTCCAACTTCCTGATGGGCCGGACCTTCCTCGACATCGACATGGCGCGCGCTGCCGATCTGCTTGGCATGGAGCGGCGGCAGGCCGAAGCCTTTCGCGATCTCGAGCGCGGCCAGTTCATGGCGCTGGGACCGGCGCTGTCGCGCCGTCCGTTGCGCCTCAACATCGGGCCGACCGACACCTCTCCGCGCAATTCGACGCCGCGGCTGATGCCGCTGCCAGGAGCGCCGCTGGAGGATGCGCGCGCCGTGATCCTGGCCGCGCCGCCGCCCGATGCCAGCCGGCCGCAGCGCCGGCCCGCGCCGGATCTGCTCGAACAGCTCCGCGCCGCGAAGGCCGCCGCCGTGCCGGAGATCCGGCCCGAGGTGGTCGAGGTGCCGGTCAGTGCGGAGGAACTTGCCGAGCGGCGCGAGCGCGTCGATCGCACGCTCAGGGCCGTGCTCGCCGAGCCCGACGCCGGCTTCCGCGCCATCGGCGTGCTCTACCAGGAATTCGTGGTCCGCTGCCGCATCGAGGGCTTAGGGGCGGCGGTGCCCGATCTCAACGAATTCCGCCGCATGCTGACGCATGCGCGGGCCGGCGTCGGCACGGATCTCACTGAAGACGACGCCTGGCAGGACGTGTCGCTGCGCGCCTCGATCCTGCCCGACGACATGCAGGGCGTGTTCATGATGATCGCGCGCGCGGCCAAGGAAGGCTGGCCCTGTCCGGGCGATGCCGCGATCGCCCGCGCCTACGGCTCGCATTCGCTGCGCCGGGCGCAGCGTTTGCTCGGATACATGGAGGAGCAGGGCCTGATCGTCGTCCAGATCGACGGCGGCGGACGCCGGATCGTGACGCTGGTGGAGCTGGCCTGGGCGACCGCGCCGGGCGATCCCAATGGCGACGATCTGCCGGCGGAGACGGTGCAGAGCGCGGCTTCGGCCTGAAGCGTTACGCCGCCTCGGAGCCGCCGAGATAGGCGTCACGCACCCGCGGATCATCCTTCAGCGCGCGCGCCGGGCCTGACAGCACGATCTTGCCGGTCTGCAGCACATAGGCTTCGTGCGCGATCTCGAGCGCGAGGCTGGCATTCTGCTCGACCATGAAGACCGAGACGCCTTCCTGGTTGATGGTGCGGATCAGCTCCAGCACGCGATCGACATAGAGCGGCGACAGGCCCATGGTCGGCTCGTCCATCACGATCATCCTGGGACGGCTCATCAGCGCGCGCGCCATCGCCACCATCTGCTGCTCGCCGCCGGAGAGGGAGCCCGCGCGCTGCGACAGCCGCTGGCCGAGTTTCGGGAACAGCGTCAGCATCCTGTCGAGATCCTGCGCCACCGCATCGCGATCGTTGCGTACGAAGGCGCCCATCAGGATGTTCTCGCGCACGCTCATGTCGGCGAACAGCCGCCGCGCCTCCGGCACCGAGGCGATGCCGCGGCGGACGATCTGCGGTGTTGAGAGGCCGATCAGCGAGGCGCCGTCAAACGTCACCTCGCCCGAGCGCGGCTTCACCAGGCCCAGGATGATCTTCATCGTCGTCGACTTGCCGCTGGCATTGCCGCCGAGCAGGCAGACGATGTGGCCGCGCGCGACCGTGATCGACAGGTCGAAATGCACCTGGGCCTGGCCGTAGAAGGTGTTGACGTCAGACAATGTCAGCAGCGGTTCAGGAGCTGGATTCGTCATGCCGCGCTCTCCTGCTCTGCCGTCCCTGACAGCCCGTGGCCGAGATAGGCCTCGATCACCTTGGGTTCGGTTCGCACCTGTTCGCCCGGCCCTTCCGCGATCTTCTTGCCCTCGTCCATGACGATGACGCGTTCGGAGAGGCGCATCACCATCTCCAGCTTGTGCTCGATCAGGAGGATGGTCAGCCCTTCGGCTTTCAATTCGGCGACGAGCGCCTGCATCTCCGCCGTCTCGGTCGGGTTCATGCCCGCGGTCGGCTCGTCGAGCAGCAAGAGGCGCGGCTGCAAGGCGAGCGCACGCGCGATCTCGACGCGGCGGCGATTGGCGTAGGACAGGCTGTAGGCCGGCTGGTCGATGCGCGGCAGCAACCGTTCGCCAAAGCGGGCGAGGATGGCCTTCACCTCCTCGCGCAGCCGCTCCTCCTCCGCCTTGACGCTCGCCGGACGCAGCAGCGCGAGGCCGAGTTCGAGCAGCGGACCGATCACCGGCACAGCCGGCTTCACCGCGCGCAAGCGCGTATGGGCACCGATCAGGACGTTGTCCATGACGCTGAGATTGCCGAAGACACGGCCGAGCTGGAAGGTGCGCGCGATGCCTTCGGCCGCGAGCCGCTCTGGCGACAGGCCGGTGATGTCCTGGCCTTCGAAGTGCACGGTGCCGGCGTCGGGCCGGTCGAGCCCGGTGACGAGGTTGAACAGCGTCGTCTTGCCGGCGCCGTTCGGGCCGATGATGCTGATGAGCTCGCCCCTGGCGAGATCGAGATCGATGGCATCGACCGCGGTGAGGCCGCCGAAGCGGCGCGTCAGTCCACGCAGGGACAGCATGGGATGGTGCTGCTCCGCCATCAGATCGTCCCCAGCAGGCCCTGCGGCCTGAACCGCACGAGCAGCAGCAGCACGATGCCGTAGATCAGGATGCGATACTCCGCCGCGATCCGAAAGACTTCGGGCAGGCCCACCAGCGCCACCGACCCGACGATCGCACCGACGACGTTGCCGAGGCCGCCGAGGATGACGACGGTCAGCGCCAGGATGGATTGCTGCGTATTGAAAGTCTCGTGGTTTATGTAGGAATAGAGATGCGCGGCGATGCCGCCGCTGACGCCGGCGGCGAAGCCGCCGAAGATGAAGGCCAGCGACTTGTAGCGGTTCAGGCTGAGGCCATAGGCGCGCGCGGCGATATCGTCGTCGCGGATGGCGCGGAAGCTGCGACCGAGATGCGAGCCGAGCAGCCGCCCCTGGAGCAGCGCCAACACGACCATCACGATAAAGCTGAACCAGTAGATCGAGGTCGGGCTGATCAGATCGTAGCCGAACAGAGACAGCGGCGGGATGCCGGAGATGCCGATCGGTCCGCGCGTGACGCTTTCCCAGTTCAGGATCACCAGCGAGACGATCTCGCCGATGGCGAGCGTCGCAATCGACACATAGTGTCCGCGCAGGCGGAAGGACGGCGAGATCAACAGCGTGCCGAGCGCGGCGCTCATCAGGCCGCCGGCGATGATGGCGAGGCCGACCGGAACGCCAAGGGTCAGCGACAGCAGCGCCGACGTATAGGCGCCGATCGCCAGCAGCGCGGCATGTCCGAGCGAGACCTGGCCCATCGTGCCCGCGACCAGCGTCAGGCTGAGCGCGAGCATGCCGAGCAGCCAGGCATTGATCAGGGTCTGCAGCACGTAGAAGGACACCGGGAAGAACGGCAGGACCGCAAAGATCGCGGCTGCGACAGCCAAGGCCCAGCGCGGGATGCGCACCGGGCGGCTCGGCGCGATGAAGGTGCCGGTGAGCGGTTCGGGCGGCGCCTGCCGCGCGCTGGCGAACAGGCCGTTCGGCCGCAGCACGAGCACGACGACCAGCAGCAGGAAGGCGAACAGATTGCGGTAGCTGGTGCCGAACACGGCAACGCCGTAGCTTTCGACGAGGCCGAGCAACAGGCTGCCGATCACCGCGCCCGGCACGTTGCCGGCGCCGCCGACGACTTCGGCGACGACGCCCTTGAGCGTCGCCTGCAGGCTCATCGCGGTGTCGATCTGGTTGTAGTACATGCCGACCAGCATGCCGGAGACGCCGCCGAGCGCGGCGGCAATGCCGAACACCGCCTGATTGACGCGGTTGACGTCGACGCCCATCTGCATCGCGGCGTCGCGGTCCTGCGAGGCGGCGCGCACGGCCCAGCCGAGCTTGCTGTAGCGCAGGAACACGAACAACAAGAGCGCACTGGTGAGGCCGACGCCGGCGATCAGCAGGTCAAGCGGCCCGATTGTGCCGCCGCCGACCTGGAAGCGCACATCAGGCAGCTGGCTCGGCAGCGCGCGCGGATTGGGCGAGAAGGTCAGCATGACGAGCTGATCCAGCACGAAACTGATGCCGATGGTCGCGAGCAGCGGCGCGATCCGCACCGAGTTCTGCAGGGGCCGCAGGCCAAACCGCTCGATGATCAGGCCGACCACCGCCGCGGCCGCCGCGACCACGATGATGGTGAGCGGCAGCGGCGTATGCAGCTGCACCACCGCGACCCAGCCGATATAGGCGCCGACCAGATAGATCGAGCCTTGCGCGAAGTTGATCAGCCGGCTGACGCCGAAGATCAGCGCGAGCCCGACCGCAACGAGGGCGTAGACATTGCCGACGATCAGCCCGTTGATCGTGTAGTCGAGCCAGGAAGACAAACGTTGGTCCCCGCGTAGAGAGAAGAGCGGCCGGAGCGGTTGCCCCGGCCATCAGGTCAGGTCGGCTTGCCGTCCCAGAGCGCGAACTGGCCCTTGCGCACGACCAGCTCGGCGTTCATGGCGCCTTTGATCCGACGGGTCGCGACGTCGAACGTCGCGGTGCCGAAAATGACGCTTGGGACGTCCCTGACCTTGGCGAAGGCGTCGCGGATCGCCTTGCGGTCGGTGCCGCCGATCTTCACCACCGCGGCCGCCATGTTCATGGCGTCGTAGGCGTAGGCATTGAACGCGTCGGGCTCGAGCCCGTTGTATTTCTTCTTGAAGCCGGCGATGAACTTCTGCACCTCGGGCCGCGGATCTTCCGGGAAGTAGCGCGTGCCGACATGCACGTCCTCGACCGCCTCACCGCCAAGCTCCAGGAACTTCGGCGAATAGACCGAGCTGGCCGCGCAGATCACCTGCTTCAACCCGACCTGGCGGGCCTGGCGAGCGATCAGCGCGCCGTCGGAATAATAGGAGATCAGGATCAGGCCGTCCGGATTGGCATCGCGCACGCGCACCAGCGTCGAGCGGAAGTCGCGCTCCTCCGCGATATAGCCCTCGGTGACCGCGATCTCGGCGCCATATTCCTTGGCCGCGTTGACGAAGTAGTCGCGGCTGGTGCGGCCCCAATCGGTGTTGAGGTGCAGCACCGCAAGCTTCTTCAGCCCGAGGCGCCTCACCGCATAGGACGCCAGCAGCGGCTGCTCGTCGGCCTGGCTGACCGAGGTGCTCCACATGAAGTCGCCGCCCTTGGTGAAGTCAGGATGCGAATTGGTGAAGCCGAACTGCACGAGGCCCGCGCGCTGGTAGATCGGGGATGCCGCCATCGACGCCGGGCTGGAGAAGTCGCCAAGCTCCAGCACGATGGCGGGATTGGAAACGAACTTCTGGGCGATCGCCACCGACTGGCGCGGGTCGCTCTGGCTGTCCTCGAATTGATAGGCGAGCTTGCGGCCGTTGATGCCGCCGGCAGCCATGATCTCGTCGAGCGCAAGGTCAAAACCCTGCTTCCACTGCGTGCCATATTGCGCGTTCGGGCCCGTGAGGGGGCCGCTGACGCCGAGCAGGATCGGCTCGG
>NZ_LWIG01000008.1:29564-46128 GCF_002068095.1 Bradyrhizobium sacchari
AAGGCCGCGCCCGCCATCATGGCGGCAAGCGAGCCTTTGACCAGGGTACGGCGATCGATGTTGCTCATGAAAGGCTCCATCCACTCAGGTGTTGAAACAAAGCAGCAATTCTTGTGCCGGTGCGGCTGCCTATTTCGAGGGCTCGCCGAGCGACAGCATCAGCCGGTTGGCCCAATTGAAGAACGAGGCGCCATTGATGACATCGACGATCTCGGCATCGTCGAGGCCGGCGCTCCGCAGCTCCGCGATATTCTCGGGGCCAAAGGCGATCGGCGTCTCGGCCAGTGCCACGGAGGCCTTGACCACCGCATTCCAGCGCTCGCCGAGATCGGCCCCGACGCCTTCATCGAGCAGGCGCTGCACGTCGTCGCGGCGCTTGGAGTAGGTGCTGGCGAAACGCGCATGGACCGAGGCGCAATAGATGCAGCCGTTGTAGCGCGAGGTCGCAGCCGCTGCCAGCTCGCGCTCGGCGCGGGGCAGGCCGTCGGCGACGTTGTAGAAGATGTCCTTGTCGGTCTTGGTGCGGGCCTCCAGCACTTCAGGATCGCGCACCAGGAGACGAAAATATTCCGATTTAGCGCGGGCGCGATCGACGAGGCCGGCGAAATGCCGTTCGGTCAGCTCGCCCTCGGGCAGCGGGTCGATCCACGAGACCCAGCCGAGTTCGTCCTGGGTGAAGACGACGGGCGGATTGATGGTGCTCATGATTGCTGCCTCCTACGCGCTTGCCGCTGCGAGCGTGCGCAAGCCGCTGACGACGCGGACCTGAAACGACAGGAACGCAACGAGCTGGGAGAACGTGACGATGCCGGTCTCCGACCAGCCGGCGGCCAGCAGCGCCTTCATGTCGGCGGATGCGGCATCGCGTGGGCGGAAGACCAGCAGATGCGCATGCTCAAGCGCCGCGACCAGCCGGGTGCCGAGTTCGGGCTTGCGTTCCGGGCTGACGCGATAGATCAGGCCGGCCTTGTCCTCGACCGACAGCGGTCCGGCCGGAAAGGCGCCATAGGGACCTGAGGTCTTGCCACGCTCGATCTCGGCCTTGATCGGCTCGACCAACGCCGCTCCATCCGCGTTCGCTGCGAGCTTTTCGCGATAGAAGGCGGCGACGGGGGACTCGCCATGGAGCCCGGTCACGAAAGCCGCGACCGCGGCGCGTTCGGCAAGCGAAAAATCGCCGGCGTCGATCGGCTCGAACAGCGAGAGATAGCTCTTCTGCGCATTCTCGCGCGCCTGCAGCCGGCGCGCGCGGATGGCATCCAGGGCGGAGCCGGGCTCGATCCCGGCGAGCGTGTCGATGATATCCTTCGCACTCATCATTCAGCCTCATCCAATTCCGTCACGTCGCCGCTAGCCTGCCAGCGCCACGTCGGCCGCGGCCGTCCTGACCCAGCCCAGCGCAGGCGCCACCTTCTCGGCGACCAGCTCGATCGAGCGCAGGACGTAAGGATGCGGCGCGTCGACCGAATGCACCTGGAAGACCAGATCGGTCACCCGTTCCAGCGTGGCATCGGTGCGGAGCGAGGCAATCACCTCGTCGGCGGCGCCGACATGGGTGTCGAATGCCGCGATCATCTCCTCCAGCGTCTCGCCCGGCGGAAGGTGACCGCCCTTCATGAATTGCGGCAGCGCGCGGCGCAATCCGATATCGGCAAGCCGCAGCGCCTCGCGATGGTCGTCGGCGACGAAGACGCTGCGCGAGGCCATGATGCGCGGCTCGCAGCCCGGCGGCAGCGCGGCGAGATAGGCGTCGATGATCGGATTCTGGATCTCGGCGAGCGTCGCCTCCGGCGCGTCCTTGGATCGCGGCTGGGTGCGCGAGAGCAGGAGGCCATCACCGGCCTTGCCGGCGCGGGCGCCGCCGGCGACGGAGAACGTCGCCTGCCAGATGCGCTTGTCCAGTTGCGGCCGCTGCGGATAGAGCGTGTCGCCGCCGTCGAGCGGCTTGCCGGTCAGTGCCTTGCGGACGATGTCCAGATTGCGCGCAAAGATCTCGTTGCGCTGGGCGCCGTCGAGGCCGAAGGCGGCAAAGGCGGACGGATTGCCGCCGGTGCCGACGCCGAGTTCGAAACGGCCGTTGCAGAGCAGATCCAGCACCGCGGCATCCTCCGCCACCCTCACCGCACTCTCCAGCGGCAGCGTCACGATGCCGGTGCCGAGACGGATCCGCGAGGTCTGGGCAGCGACGTAACCCAGGAAGGTGAAGGGCGACGGCAGACCGCCCTCGCGCTCGTGGAAATGATGCTGCGCAATCCATGCGGAATCGAGCCCGGCCTTCTCGGCGCGCACGATCTGCTCGGCGGCGAAGCGATAGCGGTCCGCCGGCGGCGCCTCGTCGAGCAGCCGCGTGAAGAAGCCCAGGCGTTTCAGGTTAGCAAAGCGTTTCATACGATCCCTGTCGGGCGAGGATTGCCACGCCCGCGATGATGTCGGTTGCCGCAGCTCCAGACAAGCGGGCATTGCGCAAGGCTCATAGGCAAGGCTGCCCGCCGGATCGCCCCTTGCACTGGACTCCGAGCGGGCAGACTGCCTACCAGCTCGGCAGCACCGCGCCCTTGAACTTGGTCAGGACGAACTCCTTGACCTCGGGCGTGTGATAGCTGTCCACCAGCACCTTGACCCAGGGCTTGTCCTTGTCGGCCGTGCGAACGGCGATCAGGTTGACATAAGGACCCTTCGGGTCCTCGCGCAGGATCGGGTCCTTGACCGGATCGAGGCCCGCCTGGGTTGCATAATTGGTGTTGATCGCGGCTGCGTCGACATCGTCGAGCGCGCGCGGGGCCTGCGCCGCATCGACCTCGATGAACTTCAGCTTCTTGGGATTCTCGGTGATGTCGAGCACCGTCGGCTTGAAGCCGGTGCCGTCCTTCAGCTTGATCACGCCCTTGTCGCGGAGCAGCAGCAGCACCCTGCCGCCATTGGTCGGATCGTTCGGGATCGAGACCTTGCCGCCCTCAGGGATATCGGCGAAGGCCTTGTGCTTCTTCGAATAGACGCCGATCGGGAAGTTCACGGTCAGGCCGACCGCCTCGATCTTGTAGCCGCGATCCGCCTTCTGGTTGTCCAGGTAAGGCTGGTTCTGGAACGAATTGGCCTGGATCTCGCCGGCATCGAGCGCGGCGTTCGGCACCACGTAGTCAGAGAACTCGAGCAGCTGGATCTCGAGCCCCTGCTTGGCGGCGATCGGCTTCACGGCTTCGAGGATCTGCGCGTGTGGCCCCGGCGTCACGCCGATCTTGATGGTCTCGGCCGCGGCTGCGGCGGACCATGCGGCGAGCACGGCCGAGAGGATCAGAGGGAGGCGAAACGACATCTTGGTCTCCATGGAGTCTGCGGCAAAGATTGGAACCGTATTCGCTTCTCTGCCGGACGAAATCAATAAAAAGGAAATCCATATTGGCACGTCACGGCGAAGAACACCTTCTCCATTCGGCGCAAAATAGGAAACGAATTCGCAGGCCACGCGACGCCTATCGCAAGCGTGATGGGCATCACGGCAAAGTGTCGCCCGCCGGACGAGATTGGCAAGACTAGCAAGGAGTTCAGCCATGACCGCCCTCACCGCCCCGAAACTCGCGGCGGCGGTGGAACTGCTGACGATGTGCTGCTGATGTCGGTGCTGGCAATCGGTGTCACCAGCATCGGGTGATGCCAGGGCCTACTCGGATCGCCAGGTCGCCGGCGACAGCATGATCAGTGCGCATATGGCGGCATAGGCGACAAGCGAGACCGTGACCATGATGGCGAGCCCCGCCATGCCGGCACCAAAGCTTGCCACCGCGATCCAGCCGCCGCCGGCTGCGATCAGGATCCGCGCAACCGAGGACGCGAGCGGGCCCATGGCACGGCCGGTGCCCTGGGCAGCGAAGGACGTCACGAAGCCGAAGCCGAGCGCGGCATAGGCCGGCGCAACGATGCGCAGGTACGTCATGCCCTCGCTCACCACCTCGGCGTCGTGGCTAAAGAGGTTGAGCCAGGCGGTCGGGACGATCGCAACCAGAAGGCCGATCGTGCCCGTCATGACCATGCCGACGCCGCCACTGATCCAGCCGATTTTCCGCGCCCGCACGGTCTGCCTGGCCCCCATGTTGACGCCGACCATGGTCAGCGTCGCCGTGCTGATACCGAACAGCAGCGGGATCATGATGTAGTCGAGCCGCGAGGCGATGCCGTAGCCGGCGAGCGCGGAGGTGCCGAACAGTCCGACCGCGCCGGTGACCAGGATGACGGTGAGATTGGTCAGCACGGCGTTGAACGCAGTAGGAAGGCCGACCTTCAGCATGTCGCCGAAGATTCTTGCGCGCAATGGCACGATGTGGAGCCGCAGGCCGGTCGCGCCCGACGCCATGTAGCGCAGCAGGAACAGCATGGCCGCTCCATAATAAAGACCGAAGGCGATGCCGGCGCCACCGATGCCGAGCCGCGGAATCGGCCCAAAACCGAAGATCAGCGCCGGCGAGACCGGAATGGTCACGATCGCGCCGACCAGCGTCACCAGCGCAGGCACCCTGACATTGCCGGAGCCCCGCAGCGCGGCCGCCTGGAGGTTGACGATCCACGCCGGGATGGCACCGGCGAAGAGATAATTGGAATAGGTGGTGGCCGCGGCGAGGGCACCGCCCTGCCCACCAAGCATACGATAGAGCCACGGGCCGGCGAGGATCACGCCGAGCGTGAAGACGCCGCCGGCGACGATCGCCAGCACCACCGCATGAAACAGCGCCGCCTCCGCGTCGTCTCGACGGCCGGCGCCGACCGCGCGCGCCACCGAGGATGCGACACCGGAGCCGAAACCGCCGTTCGACATCATGGTCATGAGCATGAAGATCGGGAACACCAGCGCGGCGCCCGCCAGGGCGTCGGTGCCGAGGAAGCCGACATAATATGCCTCCGCGATGTTCACCGCGGTCTGCGCCACCAGGACGGTGACGGTCGGCGCGGCGAGACGGAGCAGGGTCGGGAGAATGGGCGCGGTAAGCAATGCCGCGCGCCTCTGCTCGGCCGCGCTTGCGGTGGCTGGCGTCGCCTGGCGAAGCGTCGTTGCGGAGCCGCCCACGAGTTGCGGAGCGGACAACGGCGGCGCGGCGGCATCCTCGACTGACATGGGCGCGATCCTGCTTATCTCTCGGACCGCCGGTCGGCCGCCCATTGCATTATGACCATAATGTATTATTATGATCGTAATGCAATGAGTCCTGCCTCACGATTTCGTGGCCGGGCTGAGGGCCGCTCGCAAGGAGGCGCGGTTGGCGCGTTACGACAAGGGACACAGGGACGCGACGCGGCGACATATTCTCGATGTGGCGTCGGAGCAGTTCCGCGAGAGCGGCATCGCCGCCGTGGGGCTCGCCGGCATCATGTCGGAGGCGGGGCTGACCAACGGCGCCTTCTACACGCATTTCGAATCCAAGGAAGATCTGGTGCGCGCGGTGCTGCTCGATGCGCTGGAGCGGCGCGAGCGGCGGCACAAGGAGAATCTCGAGAGCGGCATCGCGCTCGAGGCGACGATCCGCGACTATCTCTCGCCGCGCCATCGTGACCGCGCCGGGACCGGCTGCCCGACCGCGGCTCTCGTATCCGAGATCGCACGGCACCCGAGGGCGACCCGCGAGGCCTTCACCGCGAAGATGTCCGACATCGTCTCGCTGATGGCCGAGCAGCTCCCGCAAGGTTCAGCAGACGATCGGCGCCGGAGGGCAATGGCGATCTACGCCATGATGGTCGGCGCGCTGCAATTGTCGCGCGCGGTGAGCGACAGACGATTGTCGGAGGAGATTCTGGAGGACGCGGTTCAGGCGGCCATCAATCTGGGGCGCGGACGGTAAACGGGCCTGCGAACCGGTCGGGCGAACGTCAGCCCGCCCCTATTTCGCGCTCCTGCCCGCGGCATCCGAGCGTCGGTCCCCGGCAAGGCCGAGCACCATGTCCGAGAACCGCTCGCCCTGCACCAGCACGTGATCGTGCAATCGCGTCGCGGCGAGTTGTTCGTCGCCGGCGCGGATCGCTTCGAGAATCCCGGCGTGCTCCTGGAGCGATTGCAAGAGACGATTGCGCGCCCGAAGCTGGATGCGGCGATAGGCGCTCAAGCGCTTGTGCAGGGCGAAGGCCTGGTCGGCCAGGAAGCTGTTGCGGCTGGCGCGATAGATCGCTTCGTGAAAATTGCGGTTGTCCGCGTAGTACTGCTCGCTGTCGCCTTCGCGCGCGGCAATCTCGCAGGCGCGGTGAGCCGTCTCCATCGCCGCGTCATTGTCCGGCGTCAGCCGGCGCGCGGCCAGCCGACCGCAGGCGCTTTCGATCTCGGCCATGGTCTCGAACATCTCGAACAGCCGGGTCGGTGACGGAACGCTGACGATCGCGCCGCGGCGCGGGCGGACGTCGATGAAGCCTTCGGCGCCGAGTTGAAGCAGCGCCTCGCGGATCGGGGTCCGCGACACCCCGAATCGCTCCGCGAGCGAGGCCTCGTCCAGGCGATCGCCCGGCAGGAATTCCCCTGCAATCACAGCGTCTTCGATCGACTGCTTCAGTCTGAAGGCCTGGCTCATTGTATGCACCTGATCGACCAATTCCATACCATAGACTTGACAAAACATACAGCATGCAGTTCATATCATTATTGTATGCAAGATTAGAAACAAAAAATGCAATCTGGCAACGGGAGGTATGGAATGAGGATTTCGAGACGCCAAGCCCTGGCGCTGGGGATCGCAGCCCCAGCGCTGATCCACTTCGGAGAGGCGCGCGCGGCCACAACCCTGAAGATCTCGCACCAGTTTCCGGGAGGCACCGCGACCGAAGGCGATTTCCGCGACCGGCTCTGCCGGCGCTTCGCGACCTTGATCCAGGAGCGCAGCAAGGGCGCGATGACGGCCGAGATCTATCCGGGCTCGTCGCTGATGAAGACCAACGCACAGGTCTCGGCGATGCGCAAAGGTGCGCTCGACATGAGCCTCATCCCCATCTCCTACGCCGGCGGCGATCTTCCCGAGCTGAACATCGGCCTGATGCCGGGCCTCGTCACCGGTTACGACGAAGGCCTCGGCTGGAAGAACAAGCCGATCGGCCAGGAGTTCAGCAAGTTTCTCGCCGCCAAGGGCCTCGTCATCGTCACCTGGATCTGGCAGGCCGGCGGCGTCGCCAGCCGCGCGCGTCCGCTGGTCGAGGTCGGCGATGCCAAGGGCATGAAGGTCCGCGGCGGCTCGCGCGAGATGGACCTCGTGCTGCAGGCTGCCGGCGCCTCGGTGCTGTCGCTGCCCTCCAACGAACTCTATGCGGCGATGCAGACCGGCGCGTGCGATGCCGCCCTCACCTCGTCCACCAGCCTGACCTCGTTCCGCCTGGAGGAGCTCGCCAAGCATCTGACGACCGGCCGGGCCAGGAGCTACTGGTTCATGCTCGAGCCGCTCGTGATGTCGAAGGCGGTGTTCGACCGGCTTTCGAGCGAGGAGCGCGACATCATCGTCTCGGTCGGCGCCGAGCTCGAAGCGTTCGGCCGCACTGCTGCGGTCGAGGACGACGTGCGCGTCGCCAAGGTTTACCAAGCCGCCGGCGCGACGGTGCACGATCTCGACGACAGGACGGTCCAGTCATGGCGCGAGCTTGCGCGCGACACGGCCTGGAAGGACTACGCCCACAAGAACGAGAACTGCGCCCGCTTGATCAAGCTTGCCATGGAGGCCGGCTCATGAGCGCGCATGGCATCGATCTCGGCCATCCAGCCACAGTGACGGCGGCGCGGCCCGGCTCCCCGGTGGGACGGATCGCCCGCGCGATGACCCTCCTCAACAGGGCGATCGTCGTGCTCTGCTCGATCGCGCTCATCGTCGCGAGCACGATCCTGAGCTACAGCGTGGCCGCGCGCTACTTCTTCAACGCGGCAACCTATTGGCAGGACGAGGCCGCGGTGTTCCTGCTGGTCGGCGCCACGTTCCTGTCGACCGCGTTCGTGCAGGCCGGGCGCGGCCATATCGGCATCGAGGCCCTCACCGGCTATCTGTCGAAGCGCGGCAATGCGATCCGGATGCTCGCGGTCGACACCGCCAGCCTATTGTTCTGCTGCTTCTTCGCCTGGAAATCCTGGACGCTGTTCCACGAAGCCTGGGTGGACGGACAGGTGTCCGGATCGACCTGGGCCCCGCCGCTGTGGATTCCATACAGCATGATGTCGCTGGGCATGACGCTGATGACGCTGCAGATCGCGCTCCAGCTCGCTTCGAGCGTCGACGGATGGAGGAGCAAATGAGCACGCTTGCCGTCGGACTGATGTATGGGGGTGCGACCCTCGCCGTCATGGCCTCGGGCATGCCGATCGCGCTGGCGCTCGGCGCGGTCGCCGTCATCTTCATGTACTACTTCATGCCCGCCGCATCGCTCGATACGGTGACGCAGAATGTCTACGAGGAGATGGCCTCGATCACGCTGCTGGCGATCCCGCTCTTCATCCTGAAGGGCGCCGCAATCGGCAAGTCGAAGGCGGGGCAGGATCTCTACAGCGCGCTGCATGTCTGGATGGGCCGCATTCCCGGCGGGCTCGGCATCGCCAACGTGTTCGCCTGCGCGCTGTTCGCGGCGATGGCGGGATCGTCTCCGGCCACCTGCTCGGCGATCGGCTCCGCCGGCATTCCCGAGATGCGCAAGCGCGGCTATTCCGGCGGCTTCGCCGCGGGCGTGATCGCCGCCGGCGGCACGCTGGGCATCCTGCTACCGCCCTCGATCACCATGATCCTGTACGCGGTCGCCGCCGAGCAGTCGCTCGGACGCCTGTTCCTCGCCGGCATCGGACCGGGCCTTCTCCTGGTGGTGCTGTTTGCGACCTACGCCGTGCTGAGGTTCAAGGCCGAATACAAAGCGGCACAGCGCGCCTATGCGGCCGATCCGGGACAGCATCCGATCCTGTCGAACGAACGCTTCACCATGGCGATGCGGTTCGGCGCGCTGCCGCGCGTGCTGCCTTTCGTGGTGCTGCTCAGCGGCGTGATGATCGCGCTCTATGGCGGCTATGCGACGCCGTCGGAAACCGCCGGGCTCGGCGGCATCCTGGCCCTCGTCCTGATCGCCTCGATCTACGGCGTGTGGCGGCCGCGGGATCTCGGCCCGATCCTGGAATCGACGCTGAAGGAATCGACCATGCTGATGCTGATCATCGGCATGTCGCTGCTCTACTCCTACGTGATGAGCTATCTCCACATCAGCCAGGCCGCGGCGCAGGCGATCGTCGCAATGCAGCTGTCGCGCTGGGTGCTGCTCGGCGCGATCCTGGTGCTGGTGGTCGTGCTCGGCTTCTTCCTTCCGCCGGTCTCGATCATCCTGATGACCGCGCCGATCATCCTGCCGCCGCTCAAGGACGCCGGCTTCGACCTGATCTGGTTCGGCGTGGTGATGACGATCGTGATGGAGATGGGGCTCATCCATCCGCCGGTCGGACTCAACATCTTCGTCATCAGGAACATCGCGCCGGACATCCCGTTGCGGGATGTGATCTGGGGGACGCTGCCCTTCGTCCTGCTGATGGCGTTCGCGGTCGTCCTGCTGTGCCTTGTGCCGTCGATCTCGACCTGTCTGCCCAACCTCGTGATGGGTCCGCCATCGCGATAACCCGAGGAGGCACGAACCATGCTGAACGACATCCGGTCCGGACGGATCGCCGCGCCCGAATTCCTGCAGGGGCTGATCGACACGTTGACGCAACGCGGCCGCGCGGTCCTGGGCATGAAGGCGGAACGGGACGGCAGCGAGGATCGCGACCTCGAGCTTCTCGGCGAGGCGCTGCTGTCGCGGCGCGGCGAAGCCTCCGGCGTTGCCATCGCGCAATCGCTGCTCGCTGCGTTCGAAGCCGCGGCCGAGCCGCAGCGGCTCAAATTTCTATCCTCCCTCGCCGACCGGTTCGGGCCGGACCGCCGCGCGATCGAGCTCGCGATCGCCGCCTATCAGCGCAAGGAGGGCGGCGACGGCAGCAAGCTCGAGGCGCTCCATGCCGCCGCGGAGCCGCGCCGGCAGGAGCTGATCCGGCGCCTCAATCTGGCCCCCGGCGGCACGGCCTCGTTGGTGCGGATGCGGGAGGTGCTGCTCTCGCTGCTGCGCGCGCATCCCGAGCTCCAGGCCGTCGACGACGATTTCGTCCACCTGTTCTCGTCCTGGTTCAACCGGGGTTTCCTCGTGCTGCGACCCATCGACTGGACCACCTCGGCGAACATCCTGGAGAAGATCATCAGGTATGAAGCCGTCCACGCCATCCAGGACTGGGACGATTTGCGCAACCGGCTCGAGCCGCCGGACCGCCGCTGCTATGCGTTCTTCCATCCGCAGCTGGTCGACGAGCCGCTGATCTTCGTCGAGGTCGCGCTCACAAAAGAGATTCCCGGTGCGATCGGACCGCTGCTGGACAAGTCGCGCCAGGCGATCGCCGCGCGCGAGGCGACGACCGCCGTGTTCTACTCGATCTCGAACACCCAAAAGGGCCTTGCCGGCGTCTCCTTCGGCAATTTTCTGATCAAGCAGGTGGTGCAGGACCTCGCCCGCGAACTACCGAACCTGAAGACCTTCGTCACCCTGTCGCCGGCGCCCG
Organism: Bradyrhizobium sacchari; assembly: GCF_002068095.1. GTDB lineage: Bacteria > Pseudomonadota > Alphaproteobacteria > Rhizobiales > Xanthobacteraceae > Bradyrhizobium > Bradyrhizobium sacchari. The sequence goes on from NZ_LWIG01000008.1 coordinate 40,126, forward strand.
GCTTTGCCGGCTGGGCGAGGCGCGAGCTCAAGTCCGAGGCCTCCGCCGCGATCGACGAGGACACAAGGCGCGCGCTGGCCGCACTCGATGAGGGCGGCGACATCGCGCAGGCAAAGGAGGCCATCACGTCACTGGCCGCCTATTACTTCCTCAAGGCAAAGCTGCCCTCGGGCAAGCCGGTCGATCCGGTCGCCCGCTTCCATCTCGGCAACGGCGCGCGGCTGGAGCGGCTGAATTTCCTCGGCGACAGCTCCGCCAAGGGCATGAAGCAGTCGTACGGGCTGATGGTGAACTATCTCTACGCGCTCGAGCACATCGAGGCGAACCACGAGGCCTTTGCGGAAGCCGGCACAGTGGTGGCGTCCGACAAGGTGAAGAAGGCGCTGCGCGCGAAATTGTCATCGCGCGACCTCGTTCCCGGTCCTCACAGCAACTCGCAACGGAAGATCTCGTCATGACCTCGAACCTGTACGATCGCCTGCTCGCCGGCGCGGAGTCCGACCGGTCCATCTGCATCGAGAAGGACGACGGCACCGCCCTGAGCTATGCCGACCTGGCCGCCCTCAGCGGAAGGTTTGCGAATTTCCTGGGCCGCAACGGCATCGGCCCGAACCACCGCGTCGCGGCCAAGGTGGAGAAATCCGTCGAGGCCATCGCGCTCTATCTTGCAACGCTGCGCACCGGCGCGGTGTACCTTCCGCTCAACACCGCCTATACGGCAGCCGAAACCGAATATTTCATCCGCGACGCGCAGCCGACATTGATCGTGTGCGATCCCAGGGAAGAAGCCGATTTGCGCGCCATCGCCGCCAAGGCCGGCGGCCGGGTCGAGACGCTCGATCATCAGGGCAAGGGTTCGCTCGCCGATGCCGCAGCGAGCTTCCCGGTGGGATTTGACACCGTCACGAGGGCGAATGACGATCTCGCGGCCATTCTCTACACGTCGGGCACGACCGGCCGCTCGAAGGGCGCCATGCTGACACACGGCAACCTTTCGTCGAACGCCCTGACGCTCGTCCAGGAGTGGCGCTATGCGAGCAAGGACGTGCTGATCCACGCCTTGCCGATCTATCACGTTCACGGGCTCTTCGTGGCCTGCAACGTCAGCTTCGCTGCGCGCGCGCGCATCCTGTTCATGCAGAAGTTCGATGCCGAACGCATTCTGGCAACGATGGCACGCAGCACCGTTCTGATGGGCGTGCCGACCTTCTATGTCCGCCTGCTCGAGAGCGCCAACCTGAACGAGCGCACCGCGGCCAATATGAGGCTGTTCGTCGCCGGCTCGGCGCCGCTGCTGGCCGAAACACACCGGGCCTGGAAGGAGCGCACCGGGCATGCCATTCTGGAACGCTACGGCATGACCGAGACCGGAATGATCGCCTCCAATCCCTATGAGGGCGCCCGCATTGCCGGCTCGGTCGGCCGGCCGCTTCCCGCCGTCGAGGTTCGCGTCACCGATCCCGAGACCGGCGCAAACCTCCCCGTTGGCGACGTCGGCATGATCGAGGTGAAGGGACCGAACGTGTTCGCAGGCTACTGGAACATGCCGGACAAGACCGCCGCCGAATTTCGCGCCGATGGCTTCTTCATCACCGGCGACCTCGGCAAGCTCGATGCAAACGGTTATCTCCACATCGTCGGCCGCGGCAAGGATCTGATCATCACCGGCGGCTTCAACGTCTATCCGAAGGAGATCGAGACCGAGATCGACGCCATTGACGGGGTGTCGGAAAGCGCCGTTGTCGGCGTGCCCCACGCCGATTTCGGCGAAGGCGTCACCGCCGCCGTGGTCCGCTCGCCCAATTCGTCGGTGGACGAGCGCGCCATTCTCGACGCGCTGTCCGGGCGCCTCGCCAAATTCAAGCAGCCCAAGCGCATTATCTTCGTCGAGACCTTGCCGCGCAACACCATGGGCAAGGTGCAGAAGAATCTGCTGCGCGAGCGCTTCGCCGCCATCTACGCCAACAAAGCCGGCTAGATCGAGCAGGACCCAGGTTCATCCAGATCGCACTGGACCGCCGCCTGAACGTTTCAGCCGGCGGTCCTGCCGCCGCTAGATGATGCCGCTCCGCCGAAGTGCTTCGATCGCAGCCGGGTCGTAGCCGAGCTCGGCGAGGACGCGGTCGGTATGTTCGCCGAGCGTGGGCGGACGCGCCGCAATCTCTCCCGGCGTCTCCGACAGCCGCACGGCGGCGCGCACGACCGGCGCAGGTTTCGGCAAGCCGGGATAGTCGACGTCCTGCATGAAGCCGGCGGCGCGGATGTGCGGATGATCGAGCGCCTGCTGCGGGCTCAGCACCGGTCCGGTCGGGATCATCGCCTTGCCCAGGGTGTCGACGGCCTCCTGCGTGGTGCGCTCGGCGCACCAGCGCGCCATCCGCTCGCTGATGACGGGTCCATTGTTGCCGCGGCTGATGTCATCGACAAAGCGCGGATCGTTCAGCCATAGCTCCTCCTCGCCCATCAGCTTCGCCCAGCGCTTGAACAGCGGATGGCCCGTGACCTGGCACAGCACCCAGCCGTCCTTGGTGCGGTAGATGTCGGCGGGCGCGGCAGTCTGGCCGAGATTACCGGTCGGAACGCGGTTGACGTTGATGACGGCCTGCTCGATCAGCGTGGCATTGGTGAAGGACAGCGCGGTGGCGAGCAGCGCGCCCTCGACGATCTGACCGCGGCCGGATTTGCCCCGCTCGATCAGCGCGGCGAGCGTCCCGAACGCGCAGTGCAGCGCGGTTCCGAAATCGACCCAGTTCACCGCGGCCCGGTAGGGCGGATCGCCGGCGCCGGTCATGTACACCGAGCCCGACATGACCTGGCCGACACCGTCGAAGCCGACGCGGTCGGACCATGGTCCCGGCCCGCCAAACGCCGTTGCGGTCGTCAGGATGATGTCGGGCTTGATCGCTCGAAGCGAGTCGTAATCGAGCTTCATCGCGCGCAGGGTCTGCGGCGGCAGATTGGCGACGACGACGTCGGCGGTCACGATCAGGCGGCGCATCACCTCCTGCCCTTCCGACGTCATCGGATCGAGCGTGATGCACTTCTTGTTGCGATTGATCTGAAGAAACAGCGCGCCTTCGCCACCCTCACCGACCGGCGCCACGAACCGGTCCTCGCTGCCATCGCGCTTCTCCACGCGAATGACCTCGGCCCCGAATTCGGCCAGCAAGGTCGCGCAATATGGTCCCGCGATGTAGCGCCCGAAATCGAGGACGCGCACGCCTTCCAGAACTCCCCCCATCGGTCCTTTCCTTGATGTCTTTTGCCCAGATTACAGGGACTGGTTGCCGCGGCAAGGTGGCAACGACCCGCGCTGTCTGCAGATGTGATCGGCAAACGGTTTCGGCCGGCGGACATTCTGCTCTAGGATGGCCTGTCCCTCCCCTCACCCAGAGCGCATAGCCATGCCGCAACAATTCGATCGATCCGCAGAAGATCTCGGCAACGCGATTCATTTCGAGCACGTCAACATCCAGGTGCCGGACCAGCGCCTGGCGACATTATTCTACGTCACGGGACTTGGGCTCACCCGCGATCCCTATCTGATGGTGTCCGACACCAACATGTGGATCAATGCCGGACGGAGCCAGTTCCACCTGCCGAGCGGCAGACCGCAGGTGCTGCGCGGCCAAACCGGCCTCGTCATCGAAGGACGCGAGGCGCTGCTGGCGCGACTGGCATCGGTCGCGAAGAAGCTCGAAGGCACGGCCTTCGCGTTCACGGAGCACAACGATCACGTCGAGGCCGTCTGCCCGTGGGGCAACCGCATGCGTGTTTATGAGCCGGACGCGGCGCGCTTCGGTCGCATCACGCTCGGCATTCCCTATGTCGAGTTCGACGTGCCGCTCGGAACGGCACCGGCCATCTGCGCCTTCTATCCGGAGGTGATGGGCATGCCCGCCAGTTTGCGCAACGGAGAGGGGACCGTTGCCGCGGTGAGGACGGGCCGCGACCAGCAGCTCTTGTTTCGCGAGACCGAGCGGCCGCAGGGCGAGTATGACGGGCACCATGTGCAGATGTACATCACCGACTTCTCCGGACCGTACCACAAGCTGCTCGCGCGCAATTTGATCTCCCGCGAGGACAATCAATACCAGTATCGGTTCTGCGACATCGTCGATCTCGACAGCGGCAAGCCCCTGTTCACGGTCGAGCACGAGGTCCGCAGCGCGACCCATCCGATGTTCATGCGGCCGATGGTCAATCGCAATCCTGCCGTCAACAACCGCAATTACGCGTACGGCCACGATCAGACGTCGTGGGCGATGGGGCCGGATCAGTACGACGGATAGCGCGTTCAGGCTTCGCGATACTCGAGCAGGATCAGCCCGACCAGGATGAAGGCGACCGGCCAGATCCAGGCCGCGGCCCGGCTGACCCGACCGTCGAGCCGCAGCTCGAGCCAGCGCGCCCAGCCGGCGGCGACGCCGCAGAGCGCGAGCGGGGTGTGGCTCATCTCGATGAGCAGCTGGTCCTTGATGTTGGCAATGGCATGGGAATGCGTGAGCAGCAGCGCGCCGCCGAGCGCCGTGGTCAATGGGAACACCAGGGCCCCCGGCCCGGGCTTGCTGCAGCGTAAGCGCACGCGCCATTCGAACAGGCCGAACGCGACGATCAGCAGGACGAAGATGCGATGCTGCGTCACTTCAGGATCACGCAACGACTCGAAGAAGCCGGCTGGACCAAGTGGCCAGGCCTGCTCATCGGCGCGGAAGAACAGGAAGGCCGCCATCGCCAGGAACAGCAGCGGCCAGTGCCGCGCCCAGCGCCCCCAACGAAAATGCTCGACCAGGGCCAGCAGTCCGATCAGCACCACGAAGATTCCGGCCCAGTGATGGTTGTACTCCGACCAGGCGATGTCCTCGGCATTGCGCGGCAGGATCGTGCCCTCACCGGGAACATAGGCCGCTTGCGCATTGGCGCGACCGGCATCGGCAAGCGTGATCCTCGCCTGCAACTGCGCGACGGTGAGCTTGTCGTAATCGGGGCTGGTCAGGCGCGGCGGCCATTGCGGCGTGGCGCGCTCGACGATCTCATGCCAGTTCAGGCGATCATGCGGGAGATCCACGCCGGGCGGCAATGAGGTCAGGGACGCCGCAGCAAGCAGAACGGTGAGGCCGATGCCGACCTCGATCTCGGCGAAACGCTTCAGGCGAAGGATCGGCGTGGTGGGGTCACGGCGCAGCCGCTCGACCAGGAAGTAATTGCCCGCGCCGAGCGTCAGCAGCATCAGGAGCAGGCCGACCTTCGCCAGGGTCATGACGCCATAGGCGGNATGACGAGGCCACCGCAGATGATCGCCGCGACCGCCGCCATCGACATCAGCGAATAGCGGCGCGCGATGAGACGCCAGTCGCCGGCATCCTTGCATCCGTTGAGCGCGATCAGGAAATAGGGCAGACCGCCGATCCAGACCGCCGCACCCGCCATGTGGCCCGCGTCGGACAACAGCAGCGGCCAACGCACATCCGGCCGGCTGGCCGCATGCGTGAGGCGCGTCTGCATCGCCAGCGCCAGCAGGGACAAGGCCAAAAGAGCGGCGGAGCGCAGCCGGCGCGCAGGACCGTTGGCCAGAACGGCGATGCCCAACGCACAAGCCGCGATGACGAAGTCCGCCCGGCCGAAATCGGCCGTGACCGCCTCGCTCCAGGGCACCTGGAGCGTCCCAACCAGCGCGGCCGCGTTGAGCGCCAGCGAGGCGACGGTGAGGAGCGCCCATGCGGCGGCGCTGAACCGCAGGAACGTGCGGCATCGCTCCTCGATCGTGAGGCCGAAGACGGAGAGCTGCGGCTGCAACGGTCCCCACAGCAACAGCTGAAACGCAAGCCCGCCGAGTGTGAACGACTGGGCGATCAGGATCAGGCCCCGCAGGACCACCGAGAGATAGCCGAAGATGTCGAGAAGGAGGTACAAGGCCGTAACGTCAGCGGACGGTGAACGGAATATCGCCGCGGGTGATGTGCCCGTCGACGCTCAGCACCTGCCAGCGCAGGTGCCATGCCC
>NZ_LWIG01000008.1:46322-170654 GCF_002068095.1 Bradyrhizobium sacchari
CCCGCCGCCGGCGAGGACGACACGATGATGGCGTGGGCCTGGGACGCGCTTGGATGAGCAAGAAGCCAGATGGCAGATAGAACGAACGCGATTCGGAAGAACGCGCGCATGATGCTCACTCGCTGTCGACAGTCGTCTCTTTCACCCGCCTCCTTGGCGGGTGATCTCTACCGGACGCTATGTTGGCGCGAGTTGGTTGTTCGCAAGAGCGCCAGGAATTCGGATCTGATCGCGGATCGCGGAAAGTCGCCGATTGTTGCCGTTGCGACACACCTGGGTGCGATCATCCCGGCGCGGCGTCCCTGCTCAGCTCGTCAGAATCGACCATGCGCGGCCGGTCGCTCGGAGCGATACGGCGATAAAGCATGATCGAGACCAGCCATGCGATCGCGAACAGCGCGATCACGGCAAAACCGACATTGACGAGCGAGTCGTTGAGGGCCTCGACCAGCGACCACGGCCCGCCTGACAGGCCGAGCCGGTCCGCGATCAGGCCGAGCGTCTCGATGCCGCCGATCAGCAGCGCGACCGCGACGGAGGCGCCGGTGATGGTGAGGTTGTACCAGAGCTTGCGCTGGGGATCGACGAAGGCCCAGCGATAGGCGCTCACCATCAGCGCGGAATCGGCCGTGTCGACCAGCGCCATGCCAGCGGCGAACAGCGCGGGAAAAACCAGCACGTGCGCAAGCGAGACGCCACGCGCGGCTTCGCTGGCGGAGATGCCGAGCAGGCCGATCTCGGTCGCGGTGTCGAAGCCGAGACCGAACAGCAGCCCCAGCGGATACATGTGCCAGGATTTTGCGACGAGACGGAACATCGGGCCGAGCAATCGCGCCATGAAGCCGCGGGCGGCGAGCAGCTGTTCGAGCTGCGCGGCGTCATGGATGCCCCGCTCGCGCAGCTCGCGCAGGGTCCGCCACAGGCCGGCGAAGATGACGAGATTGATCGCCGCGATCACCAGCAAGAACAGCGCCGAGACCGAAGTGCCGATCAGGGAGCCGATCTCCGTCAGCAGGCTGTCGCCGCCGAGGCTCACGACACCGAGCGCAAGCAGCATGGTCGCGACCAGGACCACCGTGGAGTGTCCGAGCGCGAAATAGAGACCGGCGCTGCGCGGCGCATCGCCCGCCTGCATCAGCTTGCGCACGACATTGTCGATCGCGGCGATGTGGTCGGCATCGACGGCATGGCGCAGGCCGAACACCCAGGCCAGCAGCGCGGTCGCCATCACTGTCGGCCGATCGCCGAACGCTGCGAAGGCGAAGGCCCATGCGGCGAGATTGGCGGCAATCAGCCCGCCGAACAGCACGCCGGGCTCGAACGCCTGCCCTTCGACATCACCAGACCGAACCACGCCATCTCTCCGAGTATGATCTTTATACATATCCATCATACTGGCAAGGGCCGGGCCATGTTCGGGCGACGCAGCCGATGGTCCGGGAACGCGCAGCTCGTGGACAGGTCAGATGCCAGTTCCCTCTCGCCGAAAGGTCTATCGCATACGAAGAAGAGAGGCGGATAGCTCGCCCGCAGCGCATCTTCGAGACGCCGGCCGATGGCGGGCCCTCAGGATGAGGGCGGAGTGCGCGGCAGCAATATCAACGGGCCCAATTCCGCTTGGCCTCATCCTCTATCGCCATTTCGCCGCAGGGCATCCCTTTGACTCCACGACGTCAGGCATCCCAAGCTAGAGTGCACGTAACTTGCATGCCGGGGACGACTTTTTCTTTGTGAAGGCGGAGGTCATCTGATGAACGAGAACGAGATCCGGGGTCTGATCGCGGAGGTAAAGCAAGGCACGCTGTCGCGACGCTCGTTCATCCGGACCATGGCTGCGGTCGGGATCGCAGCGCCGGTCGCAAGCCAGATCCTGCTCTGGAACGACGTGGCGATGGCGGACGCCACGCTCAAATACAAGCCGACCAAGGCCGGCGGCGGCGGCCCGCTCAAGATCCTGATCTGGCAGGCGCCGACGCTGCTCAACCCGCATTTCGCGATCGGCACCAAGGACCAGGTCGCCTCGCGCATCTTCTTCGAGCCGCTTGCCGGCTGGGACAAGGAGGGCAACCTCATCCCGTGCCTTGCCGCCGAGGTCCCGACCAAGTCGAATGGCGGCCTGTCGCCTGACGGCACCAGCGTGACCTGGAAGCTGAAGCAGGGCGTGAGATGGCATGACGGCAAGCCCTTCACCGCCGACGACGTCGTCTTCACCTGGCAATACGCCGCCGATCTTGCGACGGCGGCGTACACCACCGGGTCCTACCAGAACATCACCGTCGAGAAGATCGACGACTACACCGTCAAGGTGATCTTCAAGGCCCCGACCCCGTTCTGGGCCGACCCCTTTGTCGGCGCGGTCGGCCAGATCCTGCCAAAGCATCATTTCGGCGACTATGTCGGCGCGAAGTCGCGCGAGGCGCCGGGCAACCTCAAGCCGGTCGGCACTGGGCCGTACAAATTCGTCGAGTTCAAACCGGGCGACCTGCTCACGGCCGAGCGCAACCCCGACTACCACGTCAAGAACCAGCCGCATTTCGACACGCTCGAGGTGAAGGGCGGCGGCGATGCGGTCTCGGCGGCGCGCGCCGTGCTGCAAACCGCCGAATACGACTATGCCTGGAACCTCCTGGTCGAGGACGAGGTCCTCAAGCGCATGGAAGCCAGCGGCAAAGGCAAGGTGGAGTTCACGCTGTCCGGCGGCGTCGAGTTCATCATCCTCAACACCACCGATCCGTGGACCGAGGTCGACGGCGAGCGGTCCAGCGTCAAGTCCAGGCACCCGACGCTATCCGACCCCGCCGTTCGCCAGGCCTTCAACCTGTTGGTCGATCGCGAGGCGATCCAGAAATTCATCTACGGCCGCGCCGCCGTCGCAACCGCGAGCTTCGTCAACCAGCCCAGCCAGTTCAAGTCGAGCAAGCTCAAATATGAGTTCGACATCGACAAGGCGAGCAGGATCCTGGAGGCGGCCGGCTGGAAGATGGGCGCGGACGGCATCCGCGAGAAGGACGGCAAGAAGCTCAAATACGTCTTTCAGACCTCGATCAACGCCCCGCGCCAGAAAACGCAGGCCATCATCAAGCAGGCCTGCCAGAAGGCCGGCATCGACATCGAGCTCAAATCGGTCACCGGATCGGTGTTCTTCTCCTCGGATGTCGGCAACCCCGACACCTACTCCAAGCTCTATGCCGACATGGAGATGTACAACACGACGCAGCCGCAGCCCGATCCGGAGCGCTTCCTGAACCAGTGCGTGTCCTGGGAGATCGCCAACAAGGACAACAAATGGCTCGGCCGCAACGTCTCGCGCTGGTCCGACCCCGAAGCCGACGCAGCCTACAAGGCCGCGCAGAAGGAGCTCGACCCGGTCAAGCGCGCCGCGCTGCTGATCAGGGTCAACGAGATCTTCTGCGAGGCCAACGTGCTGGTGCCGCTGCTCTCGCGCAACATCGTCGGCGGCTCCGTCAACAGCCTCATGACCGACATCTCGGGCTGGGAAGTCACGACGTGGAATCTGGGGAGCTGGTATCGGGTCTGAGGGAGAGTGCCGTAGCGCGGCGAACGCTTCCTTATCCGTGTCATTGAGGCTCTGTCATCCCCGCGCAACGGCGAAGCCGTTGTCGCTGGAGGTGCGAGGCATGGTACGCGGCGCGTCCGGGGGAGCCTCGAAGGATACACGGCCGAGATGCAGCCGGCGAAGGGTCCAGCCCCACTGTGAAGCAGGTCACAGCAAGATCAAGTGTTTCCCCCTACAAAGACCGGGCATGGCCGCAAACAAGGTAACGGCGGTACGCACGAGACTGTGGAGTGATCGACAGCTATGGACTATTCGAAGCCGCCAGCGTGAAGAACCCGGCGGCTTTCTTCTCGCATGCGGCAGCTGTCGCTCCGGTCAGGCGCCCGGACCCTTCCTCTCCTCGCGCTCTGCCTCGATCTGCCGCTCGGCTTCGAGCCAGAAGTCCAGGTCATGATCGGCCGGTCGGCCGGCCTGCTCCCAAAGCTCGTACGCACGCGTCCGCACCTCGCCGCGCCGCATCATGCGAAGGAGCTTTCGCTTCAGCTCCTCGGCGAAGCTTCTGAAGCGCTGTCCCGTGGGCTCGTCCTTGACGAGCGCGGCCGCTCGCGTTGCGAATTCGATCTGGCGCTCGATATTCTGCCGCTCGTCCACTGCGAACACTGCCGTAGAACAGGTTGCTTTAGGCCTCGTGCCGTTCAGACACAGAATTCCTTCCGGCAAGTTCTGTTCCTAAAGATGTAGTTCGGTCACAGAGTATCCGGCGTCCGCTGCGTGTTGGACTTGTCCTCGTTGCGCAGCTCCTGCTCGGCCGCGCGCCAAAACTCCTCTTCGCGGCCTTCGGGCTTGCCGGCCTGCTCCCACAAGCGGTGCGCGCGTTCTCTGATCTCTTGCTCGGTCGGCTCGGACAATTGCATCTCCTCGGATGGGAAGCACGGCCCGACCTGGGGGGTATGGGGGCTTGGAGGCGGGCCGTGCAGGCCAGCGATCGGCGGCGACGCTGGCCCGCGGATTCAAGCCTTGACGGTTCGCAAGAGTTCCTAGTCTGGGCGCAGACCGGCGCGCGCCAGCCCGACGCACTGCCCCGCGCAACTCGTTCCTGGCGAGCGCGGGCAGCCGATCAACGAATCCATCGATCAATAACGTGCGATGCTGCCGGCGACGAGCCTGCAGAAGCTGAGAGTGACGCGGCCATAGAAGACGCCTGATCCCGGCTCCGAAGATGCGAAACGATAGGAGGCCCCGAGACCGCGGGCAATCTCGAACACTCCCATGATTTCGTGGTGCACTACCGCCGAGTGGATGCCGAGCAGCGACAGCAACAGGGCCTGAATGCCGAGGCTGCTCATGACGGCCTCGCTTCGGGGCGCGGCAGCGGCAGAAACTGCGCGCGATGGGCGCTTCTCCATTGATATGGCGTATCGCCGACGAAGCGCTTGAACACCGTCGTAAAATGAGCCTGCGTCTGGAACCCGACGGTCAAGGCGATGTCGACGAGCGAGACGTCGGCCCGCTGCAGCAATTCCTGAGCTCGCTCGATCCGCCGCTTCAGCAAATAGTCGTGCGGCCGCATGCCGACGGCCGCCCGGAACTGCGCGGCGAAGTGCATCCGGCTGAGGCCGGCAACGGCGGCCAGATGCTGCAGGGTGACCTTCGCATCCAGATTGTCGTCGATGTATTGCATGACGCGCTTGAGGCGCCATTTCTGCAGCGACCGCACGGTCCGGCAGGCCTGCCCTTCGTGGTCGTCCTTGGCCGGCTCGGACTGGCTTCGTCCAACCACCGTCTGCGCGCTTGCTTGGCGGGTCAGAATCGCCAGACGCAGCGCGTCGACAAGGATGGCGGAATGGGGATGGTGCATGGCCTTGGTGGCCGCAAGTGCATCCGAGAGGCGCCGCATCACGGGGTCCGTGGCCTCCTCGGCACCCGTCTCCCGATCGGAGTCAGCGGACGCGCGCGCAAGACGTTTCGCGGACACCCTGAAACCCGGCTTGCCGTCGGCAGATCCTTGCACGTCCGGCGCAGGCGGCTCGATCGCCAGCGCAACATCCAGATGCACGAGGGAGAGCGTCATCGCCTCCTCGCCGGAGCGCGGCAATCGTCGCGATGGCCGCAACTGCGGGCCGTCGACCGACGAAACGTCGATTGCGGCGGCGACATGATCCTTGGCGATTTGCGGGTATGACATCTGCAGCGACATCGTCGAGCCTCCTTGTCCCAGTTCGCAGCGGCAATGCCTGGCCGGCTTGCCCGAATGCGATGGGAGCAGAGTAATTCGGCGATCCGCGCGCTCCATTCTACGCGCGGGTGCATGGATAAGTTCTGGGGTTAACCGCGTCATACCTAGGTATGATCGCGGCGCAGTCACCGGGCGAAGCGCGAGCGGCACCCTCGTCTGCATCCGCGGACGCGCGAGCCCGATGGTGCGGCGCACCTGCGGTAGTTTGACGCGCCCGCCCGCGCCGAATTCAACTTTCCCACGAGGTCTTCCAAGAGAGCACGAAAATCACCTGACCGGATATTGTGGACGCGACGAAATCGCGGCATCAACGCGACTGCAATGAGAAGAAACACCGCCTGCGACAATGACGAACCTTGATCGGCCCACGGGCTCATCCATGAGCCGCGCGGGCTTGCGGTTCTGGTCCGCCGTCTTCGCCTTTGCGGTCTTCATGGTCGACGTGCTGACGCCGCTCGAGGGCGCGGTCGCGGTTCTCTATGTCGTCGCGATCCTGCTTGCGGCGAGGACCAACCGGCGCAACGACATCATCGTCGCCGCGACCGGCTGCATCGTCCTCACCATCAGCGCATATCTGTCATCGCACGGCCTGCAGACGATCGCCTCGCCTGCCCTTCGCGCGCTGGTGAGCCTCGCGGCGATCGGGATCACCACCCTGCTGGTGCTGCAGAATCACGCGGCGCACAGCGCGCTGGTGCAGAGCGAGCGGCGATATCGCCGGATGTTCGACGCTAGCCGGATCGGCGTCGTCGAGGAGGACTGGAGCGGACTGCGGGCGGCGCTGGATTCACTGCAGACCGAAGGGGCGGACTTGCGCGACCATCTGGCACGACACCCCGATTTCGTCCGGGATGCCCGCCGGCTCACCAGAATCACCGACGTCAATCCGGCCCTGCGGAAGATGGCGGGGGCGAGCGACTCTGCGGCCTTCATCGCGAACGTGGACAAGCTGCTGGGCGAGAACGATCGCAGTTTCCTCGACGCCCTGGCCGCCTTCGCGCAAGGAGAGCGGTTCCACGAAGGAGAGACGGAGCTCGTGCGGCTCGACGGACGCAAGGTACCCGTGCTGTTCACGATCACCTTTCCGCCCGAACCCGACGGGGATCATAACGTGCTCGTCTTCGTCGTCGACATCACCGAGCGCAAGCAGGCTCAGGATGCGCTGCTCGCGGCGCAAGCCGAGCTCGCCCATGCTGCGCGCGTCGCCACCCTCGGCGAGCTCAGCGCCTCCATCGCGCACGAGGTGAACCAGCCGCTGGCGGCGATCGTCACCAGCGGCGAGGCCGGCTTGCGATGGCTGCGGCGCGACGTCCCCGATCTCAAGGAGGTCGCGACGACGATCGGCCATGTCGTGGCTCAGGGCCGCCGCGCCAGCGAGATCGTGACCCGCATCAGGACCTTCCTGAAGAAGGTCCCGCCCCAGCAGGACATGCTGCAGATCGACGAAGTCATCGAGGAGGCAACGGCCCTGGTCGCGCGCGAGCTCGCCAAGGACGACGTCGCCCTCATCGTCGAGGCGCCGCACGACCTGCCGCCGGTTCGCGGCGACCGGATTCAGCTGCAACAGGTCCTGGTCAATCTGCTGGTCAATGCCGGCCAAGCCATGTCAGGCCAGCCCGGTTCCCGCACCATCACGCTGCGCGCCGGCACCGTGGACCGCGAAACCCTTTGGATCACGGTGCAGGACAGTGGCCCGGGTATCCATCCTGACGACCTGCCGCGCCTGTTCGATCCGTTCTTCACGACCAAGGGCGGCGGGATGGGCATGGGACTTGCGATCTGCCGAACGACGGTGGAAGCTCACGGCGGCCGGTTGTCGGTGGCCAGCACCCCGGGTTCGGGCGCGACATTTCACCTGACACTGCCATATAGCCAAGAACACGCCTCGCCATGACACGACCAAACCAGGCCCAACCGCCGGTGCCACCCTCCAGCGCGACCGTCATCATCGTCGACGACGATGCCGGGATCCGCGCCTCGCTCGACAGCCTGTTCCGGTCCGTCGGCCTCGAGACGCGGCTGTTCGGCTCGCCGGCCGAACTGCTCGGCAGCTCGCTGCCCGACGGCCCCGGCTGCATCGTGCTGGATGTTCGTCTCCCGGGCGTGAGCGGCCTCGATCTGCAGGGCCAGCTCGTCCGGCAGGGCATCAGCTATCCGATCATCTTCATGACCGGCCATGGCGACATTCCGATGTCGGTGCGCGCCATGAAGGCCGGCGCGGTCGATTTCCTCTCCAAGCCGTTTCGCGACCAGGACATGCTCGATGCCGTGACGGCCGCGCTGGAGCGCGATGCGCAGCACCGCGCCGAAGCCGCGACCAAGGAGGACATCCGCGCCCAGTACGAGACCCTGACGGCGCGCGAGCGCGAGGTGATGGGCCATGTCACCGCCGGCCTGATGAACAAGCAGGTCGCCGCCCTGATCGGCCTCAGCGAGATCACGGTTAAGATCCACCGCGGGAACGTCATGCGCAAGATGGGGGTCCGGACGCTGGCCGACCTCGTCCGCAAGGCCGAGGCGCTCGGGGTATCCCAAACCCGCGGGACTACGGATCACACCTGAGTATAATTTCGGCGGACCTGCCCAAAGGTCCATAAGGCGTCATCGGCCGCGCAACGGGAGATATCCTCCTGCCTTGCGGAACTCCGCGGTCAGGATTGTACGCGAATGGCCCAAACCCCAGTGATTGCGATAGTGGACGACGATGAAGGCGTTCGCGCCTCGCTTGCGAGCCTGGTTCGCTCGCTCGGCTACGAGGCCCGGGCCTACGAGTCTGGAGTCGACTTCCTCCAACATGCGCCGGGAGACGATCCGGCATGCATGATCGCCGACGTCCAGATGCCGGTCATCAGCGGCGATGAGCTTCAGGCCCAGCTGATCGCCTCTGGCCGCCGCTTCCCGATCATCTTCATGACGGCATTTCCGAGCGAATCCGTGCGCCAGCGCGTGATGACGGCAGGCGCGCATTGCTATCTCGGCAAGCCTTCCAGCGGCGACGAGATCATCCATTGTCTTGAGCAGGCGCTGGCGGGCCAGACGCCGTAGTCCATTCGCCCGTTTCGCGCGCCGCCGCCGCAACCAGACGTGCATTCCGGCAAGCGGGTTGATGGAGCGGAAATACCGCGAGGCCCGGTAAACCTCATATTCCGCCGTGACTTTATCGACATCTGCAGGGCGGCATGCCCTGCCGGAAACGCATGAGGCCGATGCTCGTGAATGCCACCAGTGCTGCCGCGCCGCGCCCGCTTGTCTTCGCTGGCTTCCGGGCGAGCTCCTGGGCCTTTGCGTTGCGGGTATGGCTGGCGATGATGCTCGCACTCTATGTGAGCTTCTGGCTCGAGCTCGAATCTGCCTCGTCGTCCGCCCTCACCGTTGCCGTCCTCGCGCTGCCGACCCGCGGTCAGGGCATGGAAAAGGCCGGCTACCGGCTGCTCGCAACCGCCATCGGCGTTGTGGCCTCGATCGCGATCGCCGGCGTGTTTTCGCAGACCGACGGCCTGCTGCTCGCGGTGCTCGGCATCTGGGTCGGGCTCTGCGTCTATGTCGCCGGGATGCTGGACGGCAATCGCGCCTATGCAGCGGCGCTCTGCTGCATCACGGTCGCCTTGGTCGCCATCCAGCAGATCGACACGCCGCTCCAGGTGTTCCCGGCCGGCGTCGCGCGCGGCGCCGCCATCGGCATTGGGGTCCTTGCGGTCGCATTCGTGAATGAGGTTCTGGCCGCGCCAGACTATCATCCGCTATTGGCAAGCCGCATCGAGGCGCTGCACCGCCGGGTCAAGACCCTCGCGCAAGGCGCAGAGGGGAACTGCGCAGCGGATGCCGCGGGCTTGCTGCACGACATCGCTGCGCTGCGTCCGGAGATCGCCAGCCTCGTGACGGAATCGAGCATCGGCACGGCAAGGACTGCAGCCGCGCGTTCCGCGCTGGTCGACCTCGTCAGCGCGTTCTCTCTCGGTCGCATGCTCGCGGCACTCCCCGACACCTCGCCGGATGCCGCCGGACTGACGGCGATGTCCCGATCATGGCTCCGGACCGAGATCAGCCGAAAGAGTGCCCGGGTCTGCAGCAGCCTCGATGCACTGCATGAAGGAACGCGCCCTTATCATGCATGGCGCGCGCCGCTCTACCGCTCGCGCCGCATCGCGGCGGAAGCCGCCGCACGCGGGGCGATCTCGTTCACGCTGATCGCGCTCTTCTTCGTGCTGACGGGCTGGCCGGCCACCGAGCTCTGCCTGTCGCTCGTCGCAGCGATCATCGGCCTCAGCTCGATTTCGCCCGCACCACGAAACTTCGCGCTGGTGGCGGTGATGGCAATGCCGATCGCCTGCGCGCTGGCCGGCATGCTGAAATACCTCGTCTTCAACGGCGTGTCCGAATTTCAATTGCTGGCGATCGGACTTGCGCCCGCCGTCATCGGCCTCGCGCTGCTGATCTCATTGCCGAACCCGATGCTGTCGTCCCTCGGCCGCCTCGTCCTGGTCTTCATGATCGCCGTCCTCGTACCGACCAATCCACAGAGCTACGACCCCGAGGTATTCCTGGCGACGAGCCTCTTTGCCTGCCTGTCGGCGGTGCTCGTCTTCGCGGCGCAGATGCTGCTGCCTCCCCTGTCGGGCGAGCGGCGGGGGAGGCTCCTGCTTGGAGAGGCGAGACGCGAATTGAGCCGCCTCGACGGCGGGCGAGCTCGATCCCTCGCGCCGGAGGAAGCTGCGTTTCGCGACGCGGCGCGGATCGAACAGATTCTGACCGCAAACGGCGCCGCGCCGCTCGATGGTCGGATCGCGGCCGAAGCGATGCGCTGTTTTGGCCAGGCTGAAACCTTGCGGCGTTGCCGCGCCGAACTGGATCGGCTGCGACAGGGCCCACTCGCTGGCGCTGCGCAGGACGCGCGAGAGGCCCTCGCCGAGCGGAACGGCGACGCCATCCTCGCGGCAGCCGCGGCGCTGCGCCAGACCGCAGCGCGAAGCGGCCTCTCCGCCGATGCCGCCATTGCCCTGCTGATTCCGGCAAGCCACGCATTCGCGCCGTTACAGCCTTCGGGCCGGGGCGAACAGCCATGACGAACACCTATCGGGAGCTCGTCATCGGCGGCGTCCTCGTTGCTCCCATCGTCTCCTATGCGGCAACGGCGCTGCTGGCATTCCTGCTGCTCCGCCCGCTGCTGCGTTTCATCGGATTCGCGAAGATCTTCAGTAACCCATCACTGGCCGAGTTCAGTCTCTACGTTGCGATGTTCGGCTTGCTCGCTCTGTTCTTCTAGGGAGACACGGTCATGTCAGCCGAAACGCAAGCCGATGCCGCCGACGCCGCGGACGGTTCGGGCACCCCGGAGCCTGTGGCGCGCGACACCGGCGATCGCTTCGTGGACGGCCGCGGACCTCCGGTGCAGGCCGCGTTCTTCGCGGGGCGACTGCGCAAGGCCGTCGGCCGATTGATCCGCGGCGCCGGCAAGCATCTTGCCACCCTCGGCATCGCGCTGGTCGCGGTGGTGATATCGGTTGCGACCTGGCAGCACTACGTCACCGCGCCCTGGACGCGGAACGGCAGCGTCCGTGTCCAGGTCGCCAATGTCGCGCCACAGGTTGCGGGCAAGATCGTGGAACTGCGCGTGGCCGACAACCAATTCGTCCACAAGGGCGACGTGCTCTACGTGATCGATCCGTTCGACTTCGAGGTGGCCGTCCGCGTCGGCAAGGCCCTGGTCGACCAGCGGGCGGCAGACCTCGTGGTGAAGCAAGCCGAGTTCGACCGGCGCCAGCATCTGTCCGATCTTGCGACGACCCCCGAAGAGCAGCAGATCTATGCGGGCAACGCGGCGCAGGCGAAGGCCGCCTACGAGGCGGCGGCACACCAGGTCGCGCAGGCGGAGCTGAACCTGAAGCGCACCAGCGTGGTCAGTCCGGTCGACGGCTATGTCACCAACCTTCTGCTGCGCGCGGGCGACTATGCCGTTACCGGCGTCAGCAACATTTCGGTCATCGATTCCAACAGTTTCTGGATCGACGGCTATTTCGAGGAGACCAAGATGGCGCGGGTTTGCGTCGGCGATCGCGCCGAAGCGCAACTGGTCGGCTATTCCAGGCCGATCATGGGACACGTGAAGACCGTGACGCGCGGGATCAGCGTATCGAACGCGGCCGCGGGCACACAGGGCCTGCCCAACGTCGATCCGATCTACACCTGGGTGCGACTGGCGCAGCGCGTACCGGTTCGCCTCGCCATCGACACCGTGCCGCCGGATGTCCCACTCGTCTCGGGCATGACAGCGACGGTGACAATCCGGCAGCCGTCCACGACCGGCCAGACCTGGCTCGACCGTTTCCGTATGACCTTCGTCGATCCTGTCTCAGATCTGTTCGGCGCAGGACGCCCGCCTCGTCCGGACTGCCTGCAGGCCATATCGCAGCAGCGCCCGGAGGTGGAAGTGCTTCCCTATGCGCGCGAGCCCGCGGTTCCGCCGGCAGAGAAGATCGCACCCGGCCTCACACCCGGCATCGACGCTTCGCCACGCCTGCCCTGACGCAGGTCAACGTCGTCCGCTAACATCGGACGCTCGCTCCAAGTGTCTGATCGCTCTGGTTCAATTGAACGATTTGCGACATGCGGTCGCACCCGACGCACTTGCAACATCTAACACCCCTTAAGCATCCGTAACGCGCCTTGCGACAGCTTCAGACCTATCGTTCGTGCATGGACCAATTGAATTCTGCAGGCCAACGACGGCAGCAGAATCCAGGACACAGGAACGAACGATGTTCACTGATGTGCATGCGGCAGGCGCCTGGCTCACCCGTCAACCCACCCGTCACGAACCCGATTCCCCGCTCGGAGCGCGCGCAATTCCATGCGAGCGAGGATGGCGTCAGCCCGACCAACAAGCCGGCACATCGGCAGAGGACATCACAATCTCGCGCTGTATCTGCACGCAGACAGGCATAAGGCAGGGAGAAGCGACGACGCCTCCCGACCGATATTTCCTCGCCATCGCCCTGCAGACGACCCGCCTCAAACTGAACAGAGGCCGCCACATCGTCTTCGACGGCATCATGCCGGCAGGCACGCTGTATGTCGGCGCACCGTCGCAGCAGCTCAGTGCGGTGTTCTGCGCGCCGTACGATTTCCTGCATGTCCACGCCTCCGCCAGCGTCTATTTTCCGTGCGAGCCTGGAGCTGATCCTGCCGCGCCCGAGATCCTCAACGATCTCGTCCTGCTCCGTGACCCCTTCGCCGAGCAACTTGCGAAGGCGCTTACCGAACACGGTCATTTGGCCGACCGGGAGTTTGCCCGCTGCATCGGTCGGACGCTCGCCATGCACATTGCCCGGCGCGAACGTCCCCACGCGAGAGTCAACGCCCTGGCGAAATGGCGACTGCGGCGCGTCGAGGAGTATGTCGGGACACATTTCGATCACTGCGTAAGCCTGTCCCAATTGGCCAAGGTCGCGGGACTGTCCCGAATGCATTTCGCCGCCCAGTTTCGTGCCGCGACGGGCTACCGGCCGCGAGAGTATCTGCTGCGCGAGCGCGTTGAACGCGCGAAATCGCTGCTGTCAGGCTCTGAGACACCCCTCGCCGAGGTGGCGCTGACCGTCGGCTTCTGCACGCAGGCGCATTTCTCGACCGTCTTCAAACGGATGACGGGTGACACGCCCGCGCGCTGGCGCAGCGCCGTGCGGAACGCATCGGCGGCGTCAGCTCGCAAAGCCGCGTCTTGCGTGCTGACCACGGACATCTCGTGAATCATGCGAAATGAGAAACATCCGGGGTTCGTGAAATACTTCCGTTACGGGATCGGCCATGCTGTGCGTGTTAGGTGACTTGAGACCCCCCAAGTCGCCGCTCGAGCCTCCCTCCTCCCTGGGCATCCGAGCATTTTGGGGCCGTCCTCCCCAAGGACGGCCCTTTTTTTTCGGGCGCGATGACGATCCATCCGGATATCATGGCGCTCTAGCCGTCCAGATGGCGCGCAATCCAGGCGCGGATGCCCTGAAGACTCCTGAAATCATCGAGCGAGCGCGCCGGAAGCGTGGGGGCGATTTCGGCAGCCATTCCGCTCAGCGCATGTCCCGGACCGAGTTCGAGAAAGCCCGTCGCGCCGGCTTCGACACAGGCTTGCAGGCAATCGGCCCATTGCACCGTGTGCGATATCTGCGCCGCAAGCTTGTCGAGGCCGCTCCCGGCCGAGACGACCGGAGCTGCATCGATACCGCTCAGAATGCGCACACCGGCCCGCGGCGGGAATATCACTTGCGTGGCGCGCAAGACCTCGCGAAAGGCTGACGATGCTTCCGCGAGCCGCCCGGTGTGGGAGGCGACCTCGACCGGCAGCGCGACGACCCTTGCGGCGTGCATCGCCCGTGCGTCGCCGGCAATCCCGCGCAGCGCCTCGCGGCCGCCGCCGATGACAAAGGCCTCGCCCGGATTGACGATGGCGATCGCCGCGCCGTGACGCACGCAAAGGCGCTCGAGCTCTTCGCGCGCAAGACCGCGAACGAAGATCAGCCCGTCGCCGGCGTGCGTCGCCGCATCCATGGCCTCGGCGCGGCGTGCCACGAGATCGAGCGTAGCGGTCGCATCGAACAGGCCGCCGACACCCCAGGCCGCGACCTCGCCGACACTATAGCCGGCAATGATGACGTCACGTGAAAGGGCATCTGCGAGCGCGCTCGCCGCCGCGAGTGGCTGCAAGGTGCAGAGAATCTGGCCGGCTCGATTGCGGTGCAGGGCCTCATCGGCTTCGCTGCGCACGAAGTCGCGCGGATCCCTGCCGCCGAGCAGTGTCGCCGCGTGCACAAACAAGCGCGCAGCCTCAGGCGCATCGCCCGTGAGGGCGAACATGTTCCGGTGCTGCCGACCTTGTCCCGAGCACAGGATCGCAAGCGTCATGGGCGCGGCCTAATGAGGAAAGAGGGTTGCGATCGCGATCGCCAGCGTCACGACGCTGAATCCGGTGCTGGCGATGACCATCGAGCCCACCGTTGCGGAGTCCAGGCGATAGTTCACCGCAAACAGGATGCCAAAGAAGCCCGACGGCAATGCCGCAAGCAGAATTGCCGTCTTCGCAACATCGGGTCCGAGGTGAAAGCCGTAGACGATCGCGACGGCCAGCAGCGGCCGAAGGATGTCCGCAGCTCCCGTCGCTGCAATGACCCGCCAATCGATCCGGAGCGACTGGGCCGACAGAACGAGGCCGGTCAGGAACAGCGCGACACCCGCAGCCGCGTTTCCGATCAGGACGAGACAGGCATGGACAAGCGGATCGAGCTTCAGACCGGACAACGAGAACGCGACGCCGAGCGCGGGCGCCCACACGACAGGCTTGGCGAACGCGCGCCGGATGGCCGTCAGAACCGGCGATGCCGGCGCCTCGGTGCCGCGGACCTTGCTGGCGCTGATCTCCGCGATCACGAGGGTCAGGGGGCTGACGAGGATCGATCCGGTTGCGAGCGCAACGGCAACCGGAACGACACCGGCAGGTCCGAGCACGGTCGACAGGATCGGCAGACCGACGCCGGCAAGATTTGGAAAACCGACCGTCAGAGCCTGCACCGCTGCGTCCGACCTCGTCACCGCCAACAAGCTGCGCTCGAACCAGTACCAGCCGGCATAGATGACCAGCATCGTCACGCCAAACACCAGGAAGACCGGCGCCTGCCCGGTGATCCCGTCGTGCGGGGCCGATGCGGTCGCCGCAAACAGCGAGGCCGGCAGGGCGAAATCCATCACGAGGGCATTGAGACCTTCGACGTGACCGTTGTCGACGATGCGAAATCTGCCGGCGCTGTAGCCCAGCAGCAGGACGAAGAAGACCGGCACCAGCGCCATCAGGATGACGTTCGAGGTCATGGCCTCGGCCTCTCATGGGCGTCGACGAAGAGCGTCATTGCAAGCAGATCCGCCGATCCGCCCGGACTGAGACGGCGAGCGACGAAGCTGTCGTGGATCGTTTGCGCCCGCGCACGCCAGCCGGGTGCGGAAACGCCGCCTGAAGCGATGAAGCGACGCGCCTCCTCATGCGCGAAGCGAAGGCCGTCGAGCCCGCCGCGATGCAGCAGATTGGTGTCTTCAACGGATGCGATCAGGGCGAAGCACGCCTCGACCCGCGCGGCTTCCCTATCCTCCGGCGCGACAGGCCTGGCTCTCCGCAAGGCCGGTAGGCCGATCCGGTAGATGCTGGGAAATCCCGTCGCGGCCTCGATGCGCGCACCGCCCGCGCAAAAGCGGCGGCGGGCCGCGCTGCCATGGCTGTGCAGCAGCACCGGACCATCGAGGATGCTGTCGCCCCACAGGCGCGCCACGACCTCGCCAAGCGGAAGAACGGGATCGACCAGCCCGCCGGCTTTCGCGCCGGCTGCCGCGCAAAGAAGGCCGAGCCCGAAGATCGCACCACGATGCGTGTTGACCCCCGACGTTGCCGCGAACATGGCGCGCTCCGCCTCAAGGCCGATGATCCGCAGCCGGCCCATGCCGCACCCCAGCGCGCCCGCATCGGCCAGACGTTGCAGGTAGGGCCCGATCGCCGCGGCGCTGCGGCGGAACGTGCCGGCGTCCATGTCGTCGTGACTGCCGTTGTCGACATGGCTCACCAGCCCGGGCTTCGGCCAGGTTTCGAGCTCCTTGACGAGGCAGTCCGCGGCGACGGCACCGATCGCGAAGACATCGGGTGCAATCTGCGCTTGGCGCAGGATAGGCCATTCCACGCCTCTTGCGGCCGGGGTGATCATGATGCCACCGCTCCCGAAACGAATTGATGCCTGCCAAGCAGGCCAACGCTGTCGATGTTCTTGACCAGAAGCTCGCTCGCGCCGCCGTGGAATTCGCGCCAGTTCACTGCAGCGCCGCCCGCGCCCATCAGCTCGCCATCGAGCCGCATCGGCGCATCCGTCTCGATCATGGCGACATCGGCGACGAAACGATCGATGTCGGTCTCGGTTCGAAACTCGAACAGGACATCGAGATCGGAACGGCCTGTCACGTAGTCGAGCCCGGTCAGCGACTGCCAGGCCAGGCTGCCGAACACGCGCGCATCCACCGCGTGCCGAAGCGCCAGCGCGTCGAGCCGATCGAGCGTCGGCCACCAGTTGCGCGGCGCGTAAGCCCGCGCCTGCCGCAGCAATGGCGGCCGCGCGACCGAGGCGACGTGGTCGTTATCCACCAGGAGGGAAATCCGCTTCTTGCCGGCCGAAGGCGGCAAGGGCAGGCCCAAAGCGAGGCCGCCTGCGTCGCATGGCAAAGCGCGGCGCCTGATCGTCGGCCATCGCATCTTGGGCCAGCGCGCGACCAAGGCGTCGGTCGCGAGATCGTCGCGCGCGTCCAGCAACGTGCGCCAGCCATCCGGGCTGACGAAGACGAGGTCGTGGCGACCAGGTGGACGCTCAGTATGCTTGCAGGGCGAGGTCACGAACGCGCTCCGCGATCTCGGCGGCCTTGAGCCGGCCGCCACGTTCCTTGCCGAGCACGTCTCGCCGGTCCTGCACGGCCGGCATGTCCGCCAGCAACGCCTCCAGCTGGTCGGCGAGCGAAATCGTGTTGCTCCATGTCAAGTGGACGGCGCCCATCTGCGCGAGATTGGACAGGCCGGGAGCGAACACCGGCGTCGACTTCGCCTTCTCCTCCAGCGCGTCCATCGACAGCTTGGTGACCTTCGCCATCGACGGCAGGTCCATCACCGCAGGGGCAGCCCCGGGCAGCCCGACCAGCACGCGCGTTGCAAGACCTGTCGCAAGCAGCGCGCCCGCAGCGGAGTGGCCGTAGAGAAGACCGATGGTCGGTCGGCCATTCAGGTCCGCGTGGATCAGCACTTTCGCCAGATGCGAGAGGAATTCGTTCAGCCCGAGCAGCTCATCGCGCTTGCTCATGCGCTGGCTGTCGCTGTCGACGAGCACCAGGATCGGCCCCTGGCCCCGGTCGATCGACTTCAGGACTTGACCGGACAATCTGAGCGCCTCGTCGACGCCCAGCGCGGTCCGGTCCGCGACACCGAGGACGAGCATGCTGGCGCCGGATCGGAGCGTCGCCGAGCCGAGGAGGACGCCTTTGTCATTCCGGACCTCATGGCCGTCAGGAAACAGCGAAGTGAGAACGTCATCGAGCGTCACGGCTGGTCCTCCCGATCCTGTCGGCGAGCGCAATGAACTGATCGGCCGGCAGCTCCGGAACCGTTTCAGCATGTGCGATGCCTTCCGCCGTCCAGATGTCGACGGCATCGAGGCAGGCACCATAGCGGCGCAGCCGGTCGGCAAGCCGCTCCTGCTCGGCCTTCAACCTCTCGAGACCGAAAGGACCGACCAGATCCAGCAGCGCCAGCGCGGCCTCACGAAAATCCTGCACATTGTCGTGGGCGAAGACGTCGGCGGCGCCGAGCAGCCGGCGATGCTTGCCGCCCATGGTGCGCCAGACCAGGGCACGATCGCGCGAGTCAAACTCCTCGACACCGCGGTTGGTCTCGATGACTTCGGGGCCCGAGACCGCGATACGTCCCGGCTCCGAGACGGCGAGCGCCGAGCAGCAGCCTGCGATCAAGCCGCCACCGCCGTAACATCCGGATCTGCCGCCGATCAGCCCGATCACCTTCACGCCAGCGGCGCGCGCCTCCATCACGGCCCGCATGATCTCGGCGATGGCAAGCTCGCCGGCATTGGCTTCCTGCAACCGCACGCCGCCGGTGTCGAACAGGATCAGGACGGGGATCCTGCCGATCTCGCGCGCCGCACGAAGCAGACCGGTCAGCTTGGCGCCATGCACCTCGCCGAAGGCGCCGCCCATGAAGCGTCCCTCCTGCGCGGCCACGAACACCGGCGCGCCGTCGAGGCGGCCGTGACCGACGACGATGCCGTCGTCGAACTGCTCGGGCAGATCGAATATATTCAAGTGAGGACTGATCTCGCGCTGCTCCGGGCCGATGAACTCGACGAAGCTTCCGGCATCGAGCAGAAGCTCCAGCCGCGTGCGGGCCGACGCCTCGTAGAAGCTGGTGCTGCGAGCCCGCTCGGCCGGGGTGATATCCCTGAACGGCGCGGTCATTGGCCGTTCTCCGCGATCAATCGCACCGCCTGCGCCAGCCGCAGCGAGACCGTATCGGGGCGCGCGCCGCCGTCGTTGATCGAAAATCTCAGCCCACCCGGCGAATAGCGCTCGACGAAATCGCCGATCACCGCACGCCACACCTCGCCGAACCCGAGCGCCGCGGTCTTGATGTCGAGGGCGCATTCCGCATCCGGCAGGACCCGTTCCACCAGCACTTCCAGATTGCCCGATGCGACCACGCCGACGATCGCGGTCTGCCTGGTTCCGCCGGCCCGTGCGCGAACGTTGTGTTGAAAGCTGAAATCTTCCATGGCTCGTCCTCACCAGTTCCTGAATTTCGACGGCGGCGCGTAGAGCCCGCCCGACCAGCGCACGAGATCCTTGATCGAGCGCGCCGCCAGCAGGCTGCGATCCGCATCGAGCGGATTGATGCCGAGATCTTCCGGGCGGCGGATCACCCCGCGCTGGCGCAGCTGCGCGACCATGCTGTGGTCGCGCCGGCGGCCGACATCGGTGTAACCGGCAACGCCGCGGATGGCCTGCTCGCGCTCCTGCGCGGTGCGGCACAGCAAGAGGTTCGCCACCCCCTCCTCGGTCACGATGTGCGTGACGTCGTCACCATAGATCATGATCGGCGCGAGCTCGAGGTTCAGCTTCTCCGCAAGCTCGATCGCATCGAGCTTCTCGACGAACAGCGGCACGTTCTTGTCGCCGAACGTCTCGCCGATCTGCACCACCAGTTTGCGGCCGCGACGCAGCAGGGCCGCGCCATCAGGGTCGCTCTCAGCTCCCGCCCTGAGCCAGGGCTCGCTCGGGTGACGCCGCCCGCGGGCATCGGCGCCCATGTTCGGCGCACCGCCAAACCCGGCGATACGCGAAGCCGTGATGGTCGACGAATTCCCCTGCAGGTCGATCTGCAAGGTGGAGCCGATGAACATGTCGCAGGCATAGAGCCCGGCGGTCTGGCAGAAGGCGCGGTTGGAGCGCAGCGAGCCGTCGGGACCGGTGAAATACACGTCGGACCGTGCACGGATGTAGTCCTCCATGCCGACCTCCGACCCGAACGAGTGGATCTGCCGCACCCAACCGGACTCGATCGCCGGAATCAGCGCCGGATGCGGGTTCAATGCAAAATGGGTTGCGATCCTGCCCTTCAGCCCAAGCCGCTCGCCGAAGGTCGGCAGCAGGAGTTCGATCGCGGCCGTGCTGAAGCCGATGCCGTGATTGAGCCGCTGCACGCCATAGGGCGCGTAGATGCCCTTGATCGCGAGCATCGCGGTCAGGATCTGCCCTTCGGTGATCGCTGACGGATCGCGCGTGAACAGCGGCTCGACGAAGAACGGCTTGTCGGACTTGACGATGAAGTGGACACGGTCCGCCGGGATGTCCACCCGCGGCACGGTGTCGACGATCTCGTTGACCTGCGCGATCACGACACCGTCCTTGAACGCGGTCGCCTCCACGACGGTCGGCGTGTCCTCGGTGTTCGGGCCGGTAAAGAGATTTCCTTCGCGGTCGGCGCTGACGGCGGCGATCAAGGCGACGTGCGGCGTCAGGTCGATGAAATAACGGGCGAACAGTTCGAGATAGGTATGGACCGCGCCGAGCGCGATCTTGCCGCCGAACAGCATGCGCGCGATCCGCGCCGATTGGGGCCCGGAATAGGCATAGTCGAGCCGCTTGGCGACGCCGCGGTCGAACAGGTCCAGATGTTCGGGCAGAACGACGCCCGACTGCACCATGTGCAGATCGTTGATCCTCGAGAGATCGACCGCCAGCAGCGCACGGCTGAGCAGATCCGCTTGTTTCTGATTGTCGCCCTCGAGGCAAACCCGATCGCCCGGCCTGATCACGGCTTCCAAAAGGCGCGTGGCGTCGCGCGACTCCACGATCTTGCCATGCGCAAGGCCGGCACCGGCCGCGATCCGCGCATCGCGTGCGGCGCGGTTGTTTTGCCAGCTGGTCATGATGTCTGCCCCTTCGCGGCATTGGCTCCGCTCCAGAGCGATCCGGGGTTGGCGCGGTCGGGATAGAGCTCCAGCATCGCTTCGTAGAGCTCGCGCGGCGATGCCGTTGCTTCGTCGAGGCGATTGAAATCAACGAGGTATTGCCGGGTTTCCGCGATGTTGCGCGGATCATCGTCATTGTCCGGCTTCTTGTGTCCGGCGACGACGAAACGCGGCTTGAGCGCCTCCAGCCGACCAAGTGCGGCGATCCATTCTCGCCGGCTCTCGGTATTGGTCTCGGCGAGATAAGGATGGATGCCGTTGTAGACGGTGTCGCCCGCAACAATCAGATCGAGAGCCGGGACATGCAGCGCGGTGGACCTCGCCGTATCGGTCCGGCCCATATCGACGACGGTGAGCTTGTGTCCTTCCAGCGTGAGCTCCCCGGTGAGGGGTTCCGCCGCGACCAGACGTTCCGCGATCTCGCCCGGAAAGCGCTTGCGCCAGAAGCCATCGAGCGAGGCCGGCGAAAGCTGCGCCCTCATCTCGTCGACGACCTCGGGAACGGCCACCGCTCTGGCATTCGGAAAACGGTCGAGCAGCGGCACGAGGCCGAAGAAATGATCGCCGTGGCCGTGCGTGACATAGATCGCAGTCAGATTGCGCCCGCGCGACACGACCCAGTCCAGCAGCGTCTGCGCCTGACCGGCGGTGAGGAACGTATCCACGAGGATCGCGTCACGCTCACCGTAGATGAGGGTCGAGGAATTCGCGACCCACATCAGGTCCGGATTGCCGGACGGCAAGTTGCGGCTCAGTCCGGCTCGCTTCACCGTCGTCACGCTCCAGGTCAGGACGGTGTTCTCGATCGCGCTCATGGAATTCTCCGGGCTGGGTAGTCCGGCCGACGGGAGTGCTGTTGCTCCCGCCGGCCTTCCTTCTGCCGGCCGTGCGTCAGAACCGGCAAAGGGCTTCAACGCGTGGCGGGCTGCTGGATGCTGCGCGCGGCGCGGGTGATGACGGCCGCCACTTCCTTCGGATGGGACTCGTAGACGGAGTGGCTGGCGCCCGGGATCACGGTGGTCTGGCTCTTGGCGCGCTCGTAGTACCAGCGTTCGAGATCCGGATTGATGATCTGGTCGCCGCCGGCGACGATGCCCCAGCTCGGCTTGGTCTTCCACGCCGCCGCGGTCAGCGGCGTGCTGAATACCTGCGTCGCGGCCGGCACCTGGGAGCGCGCAACGAACTCGGCGCGCTCGCGCGGCAGGTCGGGCGCGAACAGCTTCGGGAATTGCACGGGATCGAGATAGGTGAACTTGTCGGGCGTAACCTTGATGACGCCTTCGGTCTTGCCGAGCACGCTCGGCGTCTTCTTGCCGAGCGCCGCTTCGTCCTCGCCGACGTCGGGCGCATGCGCGGCGACGTAGACGAGGCCTGCGACGTTGGGGTGAACGCCGGCTTCGGTGATGATCGAACCGCCATAGCTGTGGCCGACGAGGAGCGTCGGGCCGTCCTGGAGATCGAGGATCCGTTTCGCCGCCGTGACGTCGTCGGCAAACGACGTTTCAGGCTCCTGCACCATGGTGACGCGGAAGCCTTCCTTGGTCAGGATCTCATAAACCGGCTTCCAGCCGGACGCATCGACCCAGGCGCCGTGCACCAGGACGATGTTCTTCAGGGGTTCCGCGCGCGCCGGGGTGACGGTCGCGAGCAGGGAGAGGGCTGCGGCAAAGGTGAGGCCAGCGTTGAGGCGTTTCATGTCGGGATCACTCCGGGTTGGAATGATGCGAGACTAGGTTCGACGCGCCGTTGCGTATTTCGGCAAGCAACGACCCTTGCCACTTCGCACGCCGGGAAATCTCCACCGCAACTCCGATCCAGCTCACGTCCGGTTTTCTCCGATGGCACGACCTTGTGCGCATGAAGAGCGGCCGGCGTTCGTAAGCGAAAGACGGTGCGTATCGGCTCTGCCATTCGAGACGGATGTTCAACACCGATGCGAGAAGATCGACAATGACATCGAATTCACTCATCCGGATTGCAGCTGCCACTATAATCTTCGTGGATGCGGCATCCCCGGTTCACGCAGCGTCTTGCGAAGCTTCGATCGGGCACGTCCAGGCGCAGCTGGACGCGGCCATCGAGAGGAATGCCGGCGCACATGGCTGGGGCCCGGAAAGCCTTGACGCGCTGCGCAGTCATCAACCCACGCCGCGATCGCTGGCGCAGGCGGAAGGCCCGAGCGGTGCGCATCTTCTTTTGGCGCTCGACGCCCTCGATCGCGCGCGGGCCGCGGGCCGTTCCAGCGACGTCGCCAGGTGCCGCCGGGAACTGTCCGAAGCAACGCTGCTGATTCGGAAGCAGCCGCAATGAGGGCATGCCTTTCGGTCGTGCGACCAGACAGTGGGACGTGCGTTCAGGGAATACCGGTTCGCCGGCCGCTCCCTATCGTCTCGCGCAAGTGAAAACTCCGGAGCAGCCCATGCGAGAACAGCTCTCATTGAACAGGTTCGGACGCCGCCGGTTAGCAGCGATGTATCTGGGCGCGGCACTCGCGATGGGCCTGACATGGCTCACTCCTGCGGCAGCCATTGCGCAAATGACGCCGCCGACGATGCCGCCGACGCAACCACCGACCGGCATGTCGGCGACTTCGCCGCTCAACATGGGTTCGACGCGGCCTGAAGGCATTCCGCTCGGCTCGACCGAAATTGCGACGCCGGGCGTGTCCCCGATCACGCCATCGCAAGGCATGACCAACTGCACCGCGTCGGGCAATACCGGATCATCGGGAGCCCTGTTCGACGGCGGCGGTCTGTCCGGAAGCTCCTCGCTAGCCTGCGCCAACGGCATGGCATCCCAGTCGACCTTGCCTCCCTCAACATCCACGGTCGGACGCGTCGGGATCCCGCTCGGCTCCACCGAGCTGGGCGGTGCCGGAATCAGTCCATCCGTGTCGGTGCCCGGCCCCACCTCCTTGGGCAGCACGGGCTCGATCGACGGCTCCGGCAATCCCTGAGATCAACGAGGACCATCAACGTGAAGCGCAACCTCACCATTGCACTCATTGCCGTCGCCGCGATCCTGATCTGCGGAGGTCTGTGGTTCTTCGGCAGCGATCGCAGGCCGGCGGTGGTGGCCGCGCCGGTGCCCACCGCCGTGCCGGTGGTCGCCGCCGCCGTCACCGGCAAGGATGTTCCGATCTACCTGCGCGGCATCGGCACGGTGATCGCCTACAACACCGACATCGTGCGCAGCCAGATTCAGGGACAGATCATCAAGATCGCTTTCACCGAGGGACAGACGGTCAAGACCGGCGATCTGCTCGCCCAGATCGATCCGCGCCCTTACGAGGCGCAGATCGAGCAGCTGACGGCCAATCGCGACAGGGACCAGGCTCAGCTTGCCAACGCCGAAGCCAATCTGTCCCGCTACAATCAGCTCGGCGACAAGGGCTATGCGACGCCGCAACTGATCGAGACGCAAACGGCGCAGGTGGCCCAGCTCAAGGCTGCCGTAAAGGCGGATCAGGCCCAGATCGACGAGGCCAATGTCCAGCTCAGCTACACGCGCCTGACATCGGCGATTCCCGGCATCACCGGCGTTCGCCAGATCGACGTCGGCAACGTGATTCATCCGACCGACCCCAACGGTCTCGTCGTCGTCACCCAGATCGAGCCGATCTCGCTGCTGTTCACCCTCCCCCAGACGGACCTGCCCGTGATCCAGCAGCACGCCGCAAAGGGAGAGCTGAAGGTCATCGCCTACAGCCAGGACAACAAGATCAAGCTCGACGAGGGCACGCTGCTGCTGGTCAACAACGAGATCGCGGGAACGACCGGTACCGTCCAGCTCAAGGCGGTGTTTCCGAACCATGAGCACCGGCTGTGGCCGGGCCAGCTGGTGAACGCCCGCCTGCTGCTCGAGATTCAGAAGAACGCGCTCACCGTCGCCGGCT
The DNA here is from genome assembly GCF_002068095.1 of Bradyrhizobium sacchari. Taxonomy (GTDB): domain Bacteria; phylum Pseudomonadota; class Alphaproteobacteria; order Rhizobiales; family Xanthobacteraceae; genus Bradyrhizobium; species Bradyrhizobium sacchari. Next base: position 71,009 of record NZ_LWIG01000008.1, read on the forward strand.
CGGCCGTGCAGCAGGGGCCGAACGGCAGCTATGTCTACGTCGTTTCTCCCGACCAGACCGCGGCCCTGCGCTCCGTTCACGTCGCACAGATCAGCGACGGACAGGCCCTGATCGATCAGGGGCTGAAGTCGGGCGACGTCGTCGTGGTCGACGGCCAGTATCGGCTGAAGGAAGGCAGCCGCGTTCGCGAGCTCCACGGCAAGGCCGCGCAGGAAGCCGACCTGCAGAGCGCCGTGCAGGATGTGATCCCATGAACCTCTCGGCGCCCTTCATCCTGCGGCCGATCGCGACCGCCCTGCTGATGGCCGGCCTGTTGCTGCTCGGCCTTGCGGCCTATCCGCTGCTGCCGGTCGGGGCGCTGCCGAACGTCAATTACCCGACGATCCAGATCTCGGCGCAACTGCCCGGCGCAGATCCCGGCACCATCGCCTCGTCGGTCGCCACGCCGCTTGAGCAGCAGCTCAGCCAGATCCCCGGTGTCACCCAGCTCACCTCCTCCAGCGCGCTCGGCGTTGCCCAGCTCACGGTGCAGTTCGAGCTGTCGCGCACCGTGGACAGCGCGGCGGTCGACGTGCTCTCCGCGATCAATGCCGCCAGCCCGTTCCTGCCGCAGAACATCCCTTACCCGCCGACGATCAGGAAGGTGAATCCGGCGGAGACGCCGATCATGCTGATCGCGCTGACGTCGGACTCGCTGCCGCTGACCACGGTCGACGCCTATGCGGAAAACATCCTGCTGCCCAAGATTTCGCAGGTTCCCGGCGTCGGCCTCGTCGGCATCGGCGGCCAGCAGAAGCCCGCGATCCGCGTCCGCGTCAATCCGCAAGCGCTTGCCGCCCGCGGCATCGGCCTCGAAGACGTCCGCAACGTGATCGCCGGCGCCAATGTCGATCTGCCGAAGGGCACGCTCAACAGCCCGCGCGTCACCTATACGCTGAACACCAACGACCAGCTGCTGAAGCCTTCGGCCTACGAAGACCTCATCGTCGCCTATCGCAACGGCTCGCCGGTGCGTATCCGCGACGTCGGCAACGCGATCGAGGGGCCCGAAAACGACCTCCTGGCCGGCTGGTACGGCAAGGAACCCGCCGTCATCCTCGCCGTCCAGCGCGTGCCCGGCGCCAACGTCATCGAGACGGTCGACCGCATCAAGACGCTGCTGCCGCAGCTCCAGGCTTCCGTTCCGCCGGCGATCAAGGTGACGATCGCCGCCGATCGAACCGCCACGATCCGCGCCGCGGTCTCCGACGTTCAATTCACGCTGATGCTGACGGTCGCCCTGGTGGTGATGGTCATCTTCCTGTTCCTGCGGAATTTCTGGGCCACCATCATCCCGGCGATCACCGTCCCCCTGGCGCTGGTCGGCACCTTCGCGGTGCTCTACGTGCTGGGCTACAGCCTGGACAACCTCTCGCTGATGGCGCTGTCGATCGCGGTGGGCTTCGTCGTCGACGACGCCGTCGTCGTCATCGAGAACATCGTGCGACATCTCGAGCAGGGCATGACGCCGATGGAGGCCGCGCTCAAGGGCTCCAGCGAAATCGGCTTCACCATCGTCTCCATCACCCTGTCGCTGATCGCGGTGTTCATCCCGCTGTTCCTGATGGGCGGCTATGTCGGCAAGCTGTTCCAGGAATTTGCTGTCACGATCACCGCCTCGCTGCTGCTGTCGCTGGTCATCTCGCTCACCCTGACGCCGATGATGTGCGCACGCCTCCTGAAGGACGACTCGCGGAAAAAGCACGGCAAGCTCTACCTCGTCTTCGAACGTGGCTTCGATGCCCTGCTTTCGCTCTACGCGCGGGGCCTTCGTGTCGTGCTGCGCCATCGCTTCGCGACGCTGCTGGTGATGCTCTCGACCGTCGCGCTGACCGGCTACCTCTATGTGATCATCCCGAAGGGATTCTTCCCGCAGCAGGACACCGGACAGATTGTCGGCATCACCGAAGCCGCCCAGGACATCTCCTTCCCCGCGATGTCCGAACGCCAGCAGGCGATCGTCAACATCCTCTTGAAGGACCCGGCAATTCAATCAGTGGCAAGCTATATCGGACCCGGCGGCCCGACGGCGACGCTCAACCAGGGGCGCATCTTCATCGTCCTGAAGCCGAAGCCTGAACGCAAGGCCAGTGCGGACCAGATCATCAACCGCCTGAGCCCTCAGCTCGCCCACATCCAGGGCATCACGCTCTACATGCAGGCGGCGCAGGACATCACGATCGGAGCACGGCTGTCGAAGACGCAGTATCAGTACACACTGACGGATGCCGACTCCAATGAACTCAGCCACTGGGCGGGGATCTTCCTGGAGAAGCTCCGCGCCCTCGACGCCATCGCCGACGTCGCGAGCGATCAGGCCAATGCCGGTCCGCGGCTGGAGGTCACCGTCGATCGCGAAGTCGCCTCGAGCTTCGGCATCCTGCCTACGACGATCGACAACACGCTCGATGACGCCTTCGGCCAGCGCATCGTCTCCACCATGTTCACCTCGCTGAACCAGTACCATGTCGTGATGGAGGTCGATCCGCGCTTCCAGTACGGCCCTGAAGCGCTCAAGGACATCTACCTGAACTCGGCTACGGGTCAGCAGGTCCCGCTCAGCACGCTGGTTCACAGCGTGATCAAGCCCGCGCCGATCCTGATCAACCACCAGAGCCTGTTTCCGTCGGTGACGATCTCGTTCAACCTGAAGCCCGGCGTCGCGCTCGGCGATGCGGTGACGGCAATCCAGAAGATCGAGAAGGACACCGGCAAGCCCGCCTCGCTATCGACCTCGTTCCAGGGCAACGCCCAGGCCTTCCAGTCCTCCCTGCGAGGTACGCCTCTGCTGATCGGCGCTGCGCTGATCGTGATCTACATCATCCTCGGCGTGCTCTATGAGAGCCTGATCCACCCCATTACGATCCTGTCGACGCTGCCGTCGGCCGGCATCGGCGCGCTGCTGCTGTTGCTGGCGGTCCACATGGATCTCAGCGTCATCGCCATCATCGGCATCATCCTCCTGATCGGCATCGTCAAGAAGAACGGCATTATGCTGGTCGACTTCGCCCTCGAGGTGGAGCGAACGCACGGGCTCAGCCCCGAAGAGGCGATCTACCAGGCCTGCACGCTGCGCTTCCGGCCGATCCTGATGACCACGATGGCGGCGCTGCTCGGTGGCGTGCCGTTGATGATCGGCTCCGGCGCCGGCGCGGAGCTGCGCCAGCCGCTCGGCTATACGATCGTCGGCGGCCTGATGCTGTCGCAGGTCCTGACGCTCTACACCACGCCCGTCGTCTATCTCTATCTCGATCGGCTCGGCAATTGGCTCTCCGGACGCAAGCCGCGGGCCGAGACATCCACCCCACCCACGACCGAGGCAGAGACGGGAATGAGCCATGAATCCGCTTGAGAAGGTGACCCTCGGCATGACGGCAGAGACGCTGGTGACCGTCACGGGCGAGATGACGGTCGGCCATGTGGTGCCGGGCATGCCCGCGGTCTACGGCACGCCGATGATGATCCTGCACATGGAGATGGCTGCCGGATCGGCGGTGCAGCCCTTCCTGCCCGCAGGCCACGTCAGCGTCGGCATGATGGTCAACATCCGCCACCTCGCGGCAACACCGGTCGGCCGCACGGTGCGCGCGGTCGCGCGGGTCGTCGGGGTCGAGCCCAGGAGCATCCTGTTCGAGGTCGAGGCCTGGGACGGAGACCGCAAGATCGGCGACGGCACCCACCGCCGTGGCGTCGTCGATGTCGCCGAGTTCGAACGCCGATTCGGCGTCACGAAAGCTGTCGCGGCGATGGCCTAGGGTCGCGGACAGCAGGCCCGAGCGCGGTTTCGTGCATTCTGGCAAAGAGCCTGCGAAAACACAAAAGACCGGCCTTCGGCGACGCGGTAGGTTTTCCATATGACGCTCGAACGCCTGGATGGCTCTACCCCCCTACAGCCCCAGCGATGGTGGTGCCGTGTGCTGCCGATCCAGACGATACAGGATCGGATACTGCTGTGGGCTTGGGGTAGCCTTGTTTTGACCCTGCTCTCCTTCGCCTGCTCACTGCTTGGCGACAATTTCACGGTGATCGCTTTCGCCGCGTTTCTGGCCGCTTCGCTGACGCTCGTCGGCGCCATCATGGATATCACGGCCCTGAAGAAGGCCCACACCGAGCTGGAACGGAGCGAGCTGCGCTACCGCCATCTGTTCAGCCGGATGCCGATCGCGTTCCGGCAGCTCGACGCCAGCAGGCTCGTCATGCTTTTTCGAAAGTTGCGCGCCGAAGGCGTCAAGGACCTCGGCGCCTATTTCGACAGCCATCCCGAGTTCCTTCGGACCTGCATGGATGCGCTCTCGTTTCAGGAGGCCAACGAACGGGCCATCCAGATGTTCGGGGGAGGCACTGAGGGCTATATCGGCCGTTCCATGGCCGAAAGCTGGAAAGAACGGCCCGATACGTTCCGGCGCGCGATGGAATCCCGCTATCGCGGCGAGACGAACTTCGAGGAAGAGACCAGGATGGTGACGTGGGACGGCCGCGTCGTCGACGTTCTCTTCACGACCGCCCGCGTCGGCCCTATCAACGATCTCGAAGTCAGCCTGGTCGGCACCATCGACATCTCACAGCGCGTTCGCGCCCAGCAGAAGCTGCAACAGGTGCAGGCCGAGTTCGCGCATGCCGCCAGGGTCTCGATGCTCGGCGAGCTCACCGCCTCGATCGCGCACGAGGTCAATCAGCCCCTCGCCGCCATCGCCACCAACGGTGCCGCCGGGCTGCGCTGGCTGAACCGGCCGGTGCCCGACATCGGCGAGATCCGCAAGGCCATCGAGAACATCGTCGTGGATACCAAGCGCGCCGCGAACATCGTGGCCCGGGTTCACGCCATGGCCGCGCGGAAGGTTCCCGAGCAGGCCTGCCTGTCGTTTGACGAGATCATTCGCGAAGCACTTCTCTTCCTGCGGCACGAGATGGAATCGCGCAGCGTAACGATCCTGCACCAGCCTGATGCGGCCACGCCACTGGTGCTCGGCGACCGCACCCAGCTCCAGCAGGTGATCGTCAATCTCGCCATCAACGCAGTGCAGGCGATGATACAAGCCGGATGCGACGATCGCAGGATCGTCATCAGCACGGTCGCGCAGGACGGGACGACGCTGTGCTGCTCCGTGGAGGACAACGGTCCCGGCATCGCCGCCGAACATGCCGGCCGGCTGTTTGAGAGCTTCTTCACGACCAAGGAGAGCGGCATGGGCATGGGGCTGCCGATTTGCCGGTCGATCGTCGAAGCCCATGGAGGGCGGATCGGCGCCGAGCGCAGCACCGCGCATGGCGGTGCTCGTTTCTGGTTCACGCTGCCGCTATTCTCCGGTACCGCTCGAACGCAGCAGACGGATCGGGACGCCCTTGTATGACGGCGTGAAGCTGAGGGGGTCGCGGGCATAGAGCGGGACCAGGGGATTGGTCTCCGGATAGTACGCCGCGCAGCAGCCGGTCGGGAAGGAATAGGCCACGACGCGAAAATTTCGCACGATCCGCTCGGCCCCGTCGGTCGAGGCGGTGACCAGGTCGACCCGATCGCCGTCGGCCAATCCCCGCTTCTTCAGCTCGTACTCGTTGAGGAAGACCACATCGCGCTGGCCGAACACGCCGCGGTAGCGGTCGGACATCGAGTAGAGCGTGGTGTTGTACTGGTCGTGGCTGCGGATGGTGGTGAGCCACAGGAAATCGTCATCGCTCTGCGACGGGTCCTCGCCGCATCCCGGGAAGACCAGGAAGTTGGCCTTGCCCGACGGCGTCGCCCAGATACGTTCGCGCGCCGTCGAGGTGAGATGGAAGCCGCCGGGAACTCGGATGCGGGCGTTATAGCCCTGGAAGATCGGGAATACCGCTTCGATCGCATCGCGGATGCGGTCGTAATCGGCAACGAAGCCGTCCCAGTCGACCACTGTGCGCTCGCCTAGCGTCGCCTTGGCGACGCCGGCAATGATCGCGACCTCGCTGAGGAGATGCTCCGATGCCGGCTTGTTGCGACCGCCGGACGCATGCACCATCGACATCGAGTCTTCCACCGTGATCGACTGCGGCCCCGATGCCTGGATATCGATCTCGGTGCGTCCGAGGCACGGCAGGATCAGAGCGGCACGGCCATGGATCAGGTGGCTGCGGTTGAGCTTGGTCGAGACATGGACGGTGAGATCGAGCTTGCCGAGCGCCGCCTGCGTCGCCTGCCAGTCCGGAATCGCCGCGGCGAAATTGCCGCCCATCGCGAAGAAGGCCTTCACCTCGCCGCGGATCATGGCTTCGAGGGCGGTGACCACATTGTGTCCCGGCGCGGCCGGCGGCTTGAAGCCGAAGCGTTGCTTCAGGCGCTCGAGGAAGTCCGCATTGGGAATTTCCGTGATCCCCACGGTGCGATCGCCCTGCACGTTGGAATGACCGCGAACCGGGCAGACGCCGGCGCCCTCGCGCCCGACATTGCCGCGCAACAGCGCCAGGTTGGCGATCTGCTGGACGTTGTTCGCGCCGCGCCAGTGCTGGGTGATGCCCATGCCGTAGACGAGGATGGCGCGCTCGGACTTCATATAGGCGCCGGCCGCATATTCCATGTCCTCGCGCGTCAGGCCGGACTGGCGCTCGATGTCGGGCCATTGCGTGCGCTTGAGATCGTCGATCAGCGCCTCGACGCCGACGGTGTGACCGCGGATGAAATCCCAGTCCAGGATCTCCGGCTGCTCGGCGGCCCTGGCCGCCTCGTCCGTCTCGACCAAAACCTTCATGATCCCCTTGAGGACGGCGACGTCGCCGCCGACCCGCACCTGGAAGAGCTTCGAGCTGATCGTCGTCGATGACAGCGTGATCATCTCGACCGGGCTCTGCGGCGCCTGGAAACGCTCCAGCGCCCGTTCGCGGAACGGGTTGAAGGAAATGATGGACGCGCCGCGGCGCGCCGCGTTGCGCAGGCTCGTCATCATCCGCGGGCTGTTGGTGCCCGGATTCTGGCCGAAGATGAAGATGCAGTCGGCCTTGTCGAAATCCTCCAGCAGCACCGTGCCCTTGCCGACGCCGAGCGAGTGCGGCAGTCCGACGCTGGTGGCCTCGTGGCACATGTTCGAGCAGTCGGGGAAATTATTGGTGCCGTATTCACGCACGAAAAGCTGATAGAGGAAGGCGGCCTCGTTCGAGGTCCGCCCCGACGTGTAGAATTCCGCCATGTTCGGATCCGGCAGTGCCTTGAGCTCGCGGCCGATCATGTCGAATGCATCGCTCCACTCCACCGGCAGATAGCGGTCGGATGCGGAATCGTAGGCCATCGGATGGGTGAGCCGCCCGACCATTTCGAGATCGTAGTCGCTCCAGCTCGCGAGCTCCGTGACGGTATGCTCGGCGAAGAATTCGGGCGTGCAGCGCTTCGACGTGGCCTCCCAGGCGATCGCCTTGCCGCCGTTCTCGCAGAATTCGAACGACGAGGTGTGTTTCGGGTCGGGCCAGGCGCAGCCGGGACAATCGAAACCCTCCGGCTGGTTCATCCGGCGGAGCGTCGCCGCGCCCTTCAGCGGTACCCGCTGCACCAGAAGCGCCTCGCTGAGGGCCTTCAGCGCGCCCCAGCCGCCGGCGGGTTCACGGTAGGGACGAATCGATTTCGTGGTCATTTCGATGTCTCTCGATATGGCATTTCTCCGGGCAGTTAAGGAGCACGCAGGCAGAGCCGTCTTCTCAAAATGAACACAATTTCTCAATTGCACACGCTCGGCGCCGGCTGCCCTGCCGCACCAGCCAGTGCATTCCGGCAAAAAGAGCACCGATCCCGGAAGCTGAAACCACAGGCGGAAACTACGCTTGGCGGTTGGAGCCCCATCGCGACGGAGGGCTTTCGACGATTTCAGGAGCGACCCAAGATGTTTTCAAGACGTGATCTGCTGGCCATGTCCGCGGCAGGCGCCGCCATGGTCGGCTCCAGCGCGCAGGCCGCAACCTTCGGCAATCCCGATGAGCCGCCACAGGGCGCCATCAACGCCAAGAGTCCCGGGAGCCTGACCGATCCCGGTCCGCAAAATCCCGAACTGGCCAGGCAATTCCCTTCGGCACAAACGCCGCCGGCGACGGACGTTGGCGGCCTACCGATGGATTGGGCCTCGTTCAACAATGCGCCGCGACGCATCCAGAACGGCGGCTGGGCCCGTCAGGTCACCGTCGAGGACTTCGCCATCTCCAAGGAAATCTCCGGCGTCAACATGCGCCTGGCCGCCGGCGGCATCCGCGAGCTGCATTGGCATCAGGCCGCCGAATGGGCGATCATGACCTACGGCAGCTGCCGCATCACCGTGCTGGACACGCAGGGGCGCCCTTATATCGGCGATCTCAAGGCCGGCGACCTCTGGTATTTTCCGCCGGGCGCGCCGCATTCGCTGCAGGGCCTGGGGCCCGACGGCTGCGAGTTCGTGATCTGCTTCGACGACGGCCACGCCAATGAGTTCAACACCCTGCTGGTGACGGACTGGCTCGCCCATACGCCGCCCGAAGTGCTGGCAAAGAACTTCGGCGTGTCGGCCGAGGCCTTCGCAAACATTCCGCTGCACAATCGCTGGATTTTCCAGGGCACCGTGCCCGGCGATCTCGCCGCCGATCGCGCCGCAGTCGCAAGGCAAGCCGAAGCACCGCCCTATCCCTTCATCCACGCGCTCGGCAGCTCAGCTCCGGTCAAGGAGAGTTCCGCCGGCAGCATCCGCGTCGCCGACAGCAGCAACTTCAAGGTCGCGACCACTGTCGCCGCTGCGCTGGTGACGATGCCGCCGGGCGCCGTGCGCGAGATGCACTGGCATCCGAACGCCGACGAGTGGCAGTACTACATCAAGGGCAAGGCGCGGATGACGGTGTTCGACACCGGCCCCAACGCGCTGACGACGGATTTCTCGGCCGGCGACATCGGCTATGTCCGGCGCAATCTCGGCCATTATGTCGAGAATGTCGGCGACACCGAGCTGCAGTTCGTCGGCGTGTTCCGTGCGCCGCGCTACGAGGAGGTCTCGCTCTCCAACTGGCTGACGCACACGCCGCCCAAGCTGGTGGCCCAGCACTTCAACATCGACGAGAAGCTGGTCGCGCAATGGCCGGACAACAGCCCGGGTGTCATGCCCAAATCCTGACTCCTGCTGAGCGGGGAAAAGTGTTCCGAACGAGAAAGGCGCCGCAACCGGCGCCTTTCCTTTGTTCGCGGTTCGAGCCTGTCGCCGTCAGTAGTGATCCGCTGCCGCAGCCGTCTTGCCGCGGAAGACGCGATAGCCCACCGCGACATAGAGCAGCATCAGCGGGAACACGAACAGGCCCGCCCCCCAGAACATGAAAGCGAGACTCGCATGAGGCGCGGCCGCCTCCTCGATCGTGACTATGAACGGGATCATGTAGGGCCAGAACGACAGGGCTAGCGTGCCGAAGGCCGACACAAAGATCAGCGCCACCATGTGGAACGGCCAATAATCGTCGTGGCGCAGGATGCTGGTGGCGAGCACAGCGGCGGCGCCGGCGCCGATGAGGGGAAACACCAACAAATAGGGCCGCTCGATCCATCGGCGCAGGATCGGCAGATGCTCGATAAGAGCATGCGTGAAGACGACGACGAGGAAGGCCAGCACGGCAACCGCGAGCAGCGGGATGTGACGCCGGGAGGCGTCGCGGACCGGGCCCTCGCACTTCCTCACCAGCCAGCAGGCGCCGAGCAGCGCGTAGCCGAAGCACAGGCCGATCCCGCACAGGACCGAAAAGGCCGTCAGCCAGCCGAAGGTGCCGCCGACATATTCGCCGTTGGAGAATTGCAGTCCCTCGACGAGCGCTCCGACCATGGCGCCCTGCATGAAGCTTGCGGCAAACGATCCCATGGTGAAGCTGACATCCCAGATCCGGCGCGAGCGCGAGGCCTTGCCACGAAATTCGAACGCGACGCCGCGCAGGATCAATCCCAGCAGCATGACCACGACCGGGATGTAGAAGGCGGGCATCAGCATGGCATAGACCGCGGGAAACGCACCCCACATGATCACGCCGGCGACGACCAGCCAGGTCTCGTTGCCATCCCAGACCGGAGCGATCGTGCGCAGCATCTCCTCGCGCCTCGCCTCGCCATCGGCGAGGCTGAACAGCATGCCGACGCCGAGGTCGAACCCGTCCAGGAGAAGATAGATCAGAACGCTGATGGCCAGCAGCGCAACCCAGAACATCACCATGTCTATTCTCCCGCTTCGACGATTGCCGGCATTTTGTCGGCGAGCGACATCGGCCGATTGGGGACGGGCACGTGCAGGGGCTTGCCGACCAGCCCCGCCGGGCCGGCGCGCAGCAGCCGGTAGATGTAGTAAGTTCCGAACGAGAAGATGAACGCATAGACCGCGACGAACAGGATCAGTGAAGCCGTCGCGGCAGCCGCGGTAAGGGACGGCGTCACGGCATCGGCGGTCCGCAATACGCCGTAGACCGTCCATGGCTGGCGGCCGACCTCCGCGGTGTACCATCCCGTGAGGATCGCGATCCACGGCAGCGGGAAGCTGAGGAAGATGCCCCACAGCAGCAGACGGCTGCGCTCGAGCCGTTGCTTGAGGCCGAGCCAGCTTCCGAGCCAGGCCAGCCCCACCATCACGAAGCCGCAGCCGACCATGATGCGGAAGGCGAAGAACGGGATCGCCACCGGCGGACGGTCCTGTGGCGCGAAGCTGCTCAGCCCGACCTCCTTCGACGTCAGGCTCATGCTGCCGATGATGCTGCCGAGCACGGGGATCGAGATCGCGTATTTGTTCGACCCGGTGCTCGAATCCGGAATTGCGATCAGCACCTCCGAGGCCGGTTGCTCGTCATGCCAGCGCGCCTCGATCGCGGCGAACTTGGCCGGCTGATAGTCGTGAACGTAGTCGCCGACGAGATGTCCGATGAAGAGTTGCACCGGAAGCAACACTGCCGCGAGCGCGAGGCCCATCCGCAGCATCACACGCGCCTCGGCACGATAGGCCCGCCGCAGCAGATACCACGCGCCGGTCGCCGCCACGCAGAACGCGCCGGTGAGATAAGAGGCGAGCAGCATGTGCGGAAAGCGGACCCAGACCACCCGGTTGAAGATGATCTGCGCCCAATCATCAGGCACGAACTGGCCGTTCTCCAGCACGTAGCCGGTCGGCACTTGCATCCAGCTGTTGTTGACCATGATCCAGAACGCCGAAAGCGTCGTTCCGAGCGCGACCATCGCGGTGGAGAACAGGTAGAACCATGGCGGCACCCGGGGCCGGCCGAAGATGAGGATGCCGAAGAAGCCCGCCTCCAGCATGAAGGCGGTGAATGTCTCGTAAGAGAGAAGCGGCCCCTGGATCGGCCCCGACATCTTCGAGAGCACGCTCCAGTTCGTTCCGAACTGGAACGCCATCACCACGCCCGACACTACGCCCATGCCGAAAGCGACGCCGAAGATCTTGAGCCAGAACTCGAACAGGGTCCGGTAGACCGGCTTGCCGCTGTACTGGTGCATCGCTTCCAGCACAGCGAGCCAGGCGGCAAGCCCGATCGTGAACGCCGGGAAGATGATGTGGAACGAGATGGTGAAGGCGAATTGCAGCCGCGAGAGGAGAAGCGCCGTCGGATCCATGGCAAGCCCCCTCTCTGCTCACGCTCGTTGGGCGACCGCCGGCGCGCGTGCCGCCGGTTGCGGGATGTTGTCGACCTTGAGCACCTCGGCCGTCGCGGCGCGGATCTGGCGGCAAAAATCCGCATCCTCGATCAGCGACACGCCGTAGGACGGGATGATCTGCTTCAGCTTCGGCAGCCAGGCACTCGCCGTCAGCTCGCCGGCGAAACACTTCTCCAGCACGCTGATGGCGATAAACGCCGCGGTGGAGGCGCCCGGCGAGGCGCCGAGAAGGGCGACCAGCGAATGATCGTCGGCGCCAACGAGCTCGGTCCCGAACTCGAGCAGTCCGCCGCGCTTGACGTCGGGCTTGATGATCTGGACGCGCTGGCCGGCGACCTGCAGCCGCCAGTCCTTCGGATCGGCCCTCGGGAAATATTCGTCGAGCGCCGCAAGGCGGTGACTCTCGGACTGCAGCACCTGCCCGACCAGATACTCGGTGAGACCGAAATTGTCGCGCGCCACCGAAAGCAGCGGCTTGACGTTGCCGGGACGGATGGATTCGAAGAGATCGAGCAGCGAGCCGTGCTTCAGGAACTTGCTCGAGAAGCCGGCATAGGGGCCGAACAGCAGCGAGCGCTGGCCGCCGATCACGCGGGTGTCGAGATGCGGCACCGACATCGGCGGGGAGCCGACCGCGGCCTTGCCGTAAACCTTGGCATGGTGGCGCTTGTTGATCTCCGGATCGTCGCAGCGCAGCCAGATCCCGCTAACCGGGAAACCGCCATAGCCGCGCCCCTCCGGGATGCCGGACTTTTCGAGCAGCGGCAGCGCACCGCCGCCGGCGCCGATGAAGACGAATTTCGCGCGCACCAATCGCGCCTCGCCGCTGTCCGTATCCCGCACCTCGATGCGCCAGCGGCCGTCCTGCTCGCGGACGAGATCGGTGACGCAGCTCTTGTAGTGCGCGGCGCAGCCCGGCTGGCCGACGAGATGACGGACCAGGAGATGGGTCAGCGAACCGTAATCGACGTCGGTTCCCGTGATGATACGCGTGGCCGCCACGGGATCGCCGCCCGTGCGGCCCTCCATCACCAACGGTGCCCACTCGCCGATCTGGGCCGGATCCTCGCTGTATTCCATGCCCTCATAGCAATGATGGGCAGCCATCGCCTTGAACCTCTTCCTGAGGAAGGCAACATTGTCGAGGCCGTGCACGAAGCTCATATGCGGCACGGGATGAATGAAGGATCTGGGATCGGCGATCGCGCCGCGCGCGACGAGGTATGACCAGAACTGCCGCGACAGGTCGAACTCGACATTGACCTCAAGCGCCTTCGAGATATCGACGCTGCCGTCGGGCCGTTGCGGCGTGTAGTTCATCTCGCAATTGGCCGCATGACCGGTGCCGGCGTTGTTCCACGCATCCGAGCTTTCGAGCGCGCAATCCTCGAGGACCTCGAGCATCTGGATCGTGAGCGAGGGCTCGAGCTCCTTGAGAAGCACACCGAGGGTGGAGCTCATGATGCCCGCGCCGATGAGGACGACGTCGGATTCGGAAGTTCCTTGCATGGCAGTTCTCTTTGTTCGATTGGGATTCGACGATGTGGTCTGGATGGCTCGATCAGGCTCGCGTCGGCTGGCGTGCCTTGGCGCGGTACGGCACCTCGGCCCCCGGCCGCAGCACCACATAGGCGCGGCGCCAGGACGAATCGTCCGTCAGTTTCCAGCTGTGCCCGGAGCCCGCGGTGTCTTCCGCCAGCAGGACGTTGCCGGGACGAATCAGGAAGTGGTTGCCGTCGCGCGTCTGGAAATCGAGCGTTCCGCTGAGTGTGATCACGAGTTGCCGCACCGGCGCGGTGTGCCAGGAGAAAGCGCCACCCGACTCGGTCTCCTGGAAGGAGACACTGACGGCATCGATCTTCCCGGTGAGGAAATCACCGCGCTGACCAGGCTCCAGCTCGATGACGCCTTCCTCGAAATGCGAATTGTTATCCTCTCCGGTCCATAGTCGCACGCAGCGGATCATTGTGTCCCTCCTTGCAAGATTGCAGCTCGGACCGCACGGTTCTGTGCGGGTCGGAACGGCACCTCGACGTCCGGCGCAAGAACCGTGTAGATGCGCCGCCACGGCGCGTCGTCCGTCATGGTCCAGTTGTGACCCGTCCCGCCGGTGTCCTCGGTGAACAGAACATCGCCCGGGCGCAGCACGAAGCTTCCGTCCGCCGTCTCGAACCGCAGCGTCCCGCTCAGGGACATCACGAGCTGGCGTGCGGCATCCGGATGCCATCCGAGCTCGGGATCGGCGTCTGTTTCGTGGAAGGAGGCGGCATCGACCCGGAGCTTCGCGCTGAGCGCATCTCCCCTCGCACCGCGCGAGAGATCGACGACACCCTCCTGGAAGTGCGATTTGCCATCCGCACCCGTCCACAGCTTGATGCACCGGATCATGGTGCTTGCTCCCTTCAGCCGGCTTTCGCGTCGATTGCGAGCGGCACCTTGATCTCGGCCACATAGGGTTTCACCATCTTGGCGGGATCCACGATGCGGTCGAACTCCGGCTCGGTCACGAAACCGAGCTTCAGCGCCGCCGACTTCAGCGTGAGGTCGTTGTCCATCGCGTAATGCGCGATCCGCGACGCCTTGTCGTAGCCGATCACCGGCGCCAGCGCGGTCACCAGCATCAACGACCGCTCGACATACTCCTGGATCTTCTTGTGGTTCGGCCTGGTGCCTTCGACCAGGAAGGTGCGGAAGTTCGTACAGCCGTCGCTGAGGATGGTCACGGACTGCGCGATGTTGTGGATGATCAGCGGCTTGTAGACGTTCATTTCGAGATAGCCGCCGGCGCCGCCGAACCCTACCGCGACGTCGTTCGCCATCACCTGCACGGCGATCATCGTCAGCGCTTCCGCCTGCGTCGGGTTGACCTTGCCCGGCATGATCGACGAACCGGGCTCGTTCTCCGGGATCAGCAATTCGGCAAAGCCCGCGCGCGGGCCGCAGGACATCAGGCGGATGTCGTTCGCGATCTTGTAGAGCGATCCGGCGAGTGTCCGCAGCGTGCCGGACAGCTGCACCAGCGCATCATGCGCACCCTGCACGGCGAACTTGTTGGGCGCGCTGACGAAGGGCAGGCCCGTCAACCGCGCGATCTCGGCCGCGACAGCCTCCGCGAAGCCGGGCGCCGCGTTGATCCCGGTGCCGACGGCCGTGCCGCCGAGCGCGAGCCGGAAGACTCCCTTGAGCGCATCGCCGATGCGCGTCAGATCATCGGCAAGCATGCCGGCGTAACCCGACCATTCCTGCCCGAGCGTCAGCGGAGTTGCATCCTGCATGTGGGTCCGGCCGATCTTGACGATGCCGTCCCACTGGCTCGCCTTCGTTGCGATTGCGTCATGCAGGGCTTCGACCGCGGGAACGAGGCGTTCCGTCACGTTCAGCGCGGCTGCGATGTACATGGCGGAGGGGAAGCTGTCGTTCGACGATTGCGACATGTTGACGTGATCGTTCGGGTGAACCGGCAGCTTGCTGCCGAGCGCGGTGCCCGCGAGCTGGCAACACCGGTTCGAGATCACCTCGTTCACGTTCATGTTGAATTGCGTTCCGCTACCCGTCATCCAGACGTGAAGGGGGAACATGTCGCGATGCTGGCCCGCGAGAATCTCGTCGCAGACCTGGACGATCAGCTTGTGGACCTTGCCGTCGAGACGACCGCCGGCGTAATTGGCGTTCGCGGCCGCCTTCTTCAGGATCGCGTAGGACTGGATCATTTCGCGCGGCATCAGGTCCCTGCCGATGCTGAAATGCTCGAGCGAGCGCTGCGTCTGCGCGCCCCAGAGCTTGTCCGCGGGGACGCTCACTTCACCCAGGCTGTCGGTCTCTTTGCGGAGGTCGTTCATCGTTGGCCTCTCGTGGCAGTTGATCCGGAGGCGCCGTTCCGGCACGTGCTGGAAATCATACGTCGCGCGCGGCGCACCTGCTTCCGCGAACGAACGTCCCTTTGCCGAATGGCATGCTCCGACGGCGCATGTCCTCTCAGCCGATGTCGCGCCAGCCACGGTTCCGTTGGCACAACAGGAGCGCGCATGTCGACAATGCGATCGGTACGGCAAGACTGGCCGCATCGAGCCGCTTCGTCGCATAGCCACCGACCGCCGCTCCGAACAGGAACATCAGGCAGAGCACGAGCATGGCCCCGGCGCCATGTGGGACCTCGCGATCGGATCGCGACATGAACTGTTCGATGGCGCGCAGCATGTTGCCGGTGACGGTGACCGAGAGATAGCTCCAGCGCTCGACACGCCTGAAGCTCGCCGATTGCAGCGCGACGCCGAAGGAGACTCCGAGGATGGCGACCGGATCAGGGATTCGGTGCAGGAACAGCATCACGGCGGCGAGGCAGACGATCTCCGCAACGAGGCAGCGCAGAGGCGCCTGGATGCGGATCGCAATCGATGCGCCGAGAAGGAAGACGACAATTGGAAGAAGATGGTGGGCCGCCTGCCGCCACTGCCCCGACAGGGCGTCGATGCCGAGGAAGACGACATTGCCGGTCTGGGAACTGGCGAACACACCGCCGAGCGAAAGCCAGGTGAAAGCATCGAGGAAGCCGCCCGACATGGTCAGCAGGGAGGCAACCAGAAGCGACCGTTCCGGCGCATAGACCTCGACGAGGGGCTCGGCTGCCGCCTCCGGAGATGCTGCCTGCATCGCCATCTTGGTCGGCCCGCAGTGTCAACACCCCGGGCGCGGCGCGGCCTCGTCGGGCAGCAGAACGCGTCGCGGGTGCGTGAAGACGCCGTATCCGTCGTCGCGGGCAATCGCCAGGAGCGTGATGCCCGCCTCCTTCGCGGTCTGGATCGCAAGCGCGGTCGGAGCGGACACGGCCACGACGACCGGCACACCGATCATCGCCGCCTTCTGCACCATCTCGACCGAGACGCGGCTCGTCAGCAGCACGGCCCCATCGCAGGCCGACCCGCCGTCGGGCATGATCGCACCCGCAAGCTTGTCCAGCGCATTGTGGCGGCCGACATCCTCCCTGACCGGACCGATGCCGCTGCGAGGACTCCAGAAGGCCGCCGCGTGAACGGATCGCGTGTGCTGATTCAATGTCTGAAGGGGGGACAGCGCCTGCATCGCGTTCAACAGGTCCCGTGCAGGAAAGGCAACGCCGCGGCCTTCCACCCGCGTGGGCGTCCGGCGCGCCTGTTCGAGGCTTTCGATGCCGCACAGCCCGCAGCCGACCGGTCCGCTGATGGCGCGGCGGCGGGCGGCCAGGGCCTCCGCGCGGTCACCATCGAGCCACATCCGTACCTCGATGCCGAGCTCGTTCGGGATCAGATCGATGCTCCTGATCTCGCTTCGCCGCTCGACGATGGCTTCCGTGAGGCTGAAGCCGATGCCGAAATCCTCGAGATCCGCCGGCGTCCCCATCATCACGGCATGGGTCGAGCCGTTATAGGTGAGCGCGATGGCCGTCTCCTCGGCGACCAGACGCGAGGTCGACCGAGCCTGACCGCCGCGCCAGGCGATCTCCCAATGCCGCGTGAATGTCGCCCCCGTCATCATGGCTCACACCGTCGCCGGCCGGGCCGAGTGGCGGGACACCCGGCTTCTGAGCGCGAGCCCGAATGCAATGAAGCCCCAGCCCTGGAAGATCAGATCGACGACCAGCATCGCGCCCAGCAGCCACAGGCCGATCGCCGGCCAGGACGCGACCAGCAGGACGCCAATGCAGAATGTCAGAACGCCAGCGGCGGCGATCCAGCGCCAGCCGGCAGCCGGCCGCATGTGAAAGCCTGCCCAGATCCGGATCACACCGGCGACGACCAGGAACGCGCATACGGCGAGCGACAGCGTGAACGAGGCCAGCACCGGATCGCACAGGATGATGATTCCGGCCGCGCCGTAGACGACGCCCGCGAGCAGCCAGAACAGGAATCCCCGCGCGCCGCGCACCGACAAGGCATGGACGATCTGGAAGATCCCTGCAGCGGCCATAGTGGCGCCAATGACCAGCACGGAAGCGAGGCTGGCTGCCATCAGATTTGCGGAGGCGATGCCACCGAGGATCAATTCGCCTGCGCCCAGCGCAACGAACCAGCCCCATTTTCCGCTGATCGCGTGGATGGCTCTCCCGAGCGACGCCTTCGAGTGCGACATATCCGTCATGGCTTGACCCTTGCGCGTGTGACCGGTCCTTCGGTCATGGAGCAAGCGTACAAGCGGGCCCGCGCCCCATCTTTCTCGGAAATGACGATATTGTCGATCTGCACGATGCGGAGCGTTGCGCGCGGCGAGCCTGCGGACACGAGCGGGACGTCATGTCGCCATGCCGTGCGGCGGTGCGGGCTAGGTCAGTCGCGGGATCTCGACGATGGTTCTGGTTGCCTCGGGTCCGAAGATGATGTTCATCGTTCCATTCAGGCGCGCGACGAGCATTTCGACGGTGGAATGGTTGCCCAAGGACCGCGCTCCACCTGTCGTTGCCGTTGTCGATGAGGCAGCACGTCGCCGAATCGGCCGCGCCCCAGACTTCGAGCCGGATGTTGCCGGCGCCGCCCGAGCAGACATGGCGCGCCGAAACGGTGATCAATTCGAAGACGATCATCCCAAGCAGATCCGGCAGGAGCTCAGGGAGACTGCTCATCTTTCATCCGCCTCCCGGCTGGATGGCTCGCCCTACACTTACGAATTCGGGCCGCCTCGCCCGGTCTCGTAGAGGAACCAGATCCGCCGCTCCGTCTCGTCGATCCAGTTTTCCAGCAGGCTGGCGGTGGCGACATCGCCATATTCGTCGCAGAGCTCGTGGACCCGGCGCATTTCCCGCGTCAATTGCTGATTGTCGCTGCGCAGTTCGGCCAGCATGTCCTGCGGATCGACATAATCCGCGTCATTGTCGAGAATGCGCTGCTCGCGCGAAATCTGGCCGATCGAGCGGAGCGTGGTGCCGCCGATCTTGCGCGCCCGCTCGGCGATATCGTCGGTCATGGCAAAGATCTGCTCGGCCTGCTCGTCGAGCAGAAGATGGTAGTCGCGGAAATGACTGCCCGACACGTGCCAATGGAAATTCTTTGTCTTCAGGTATAGCGCGAACACGTCGGCCAGCAATGCTCTCAGCGCGGCGGGAATGTCGCGGTTTGCATTGGCCCCGAGATCCGTCGGGCTTTGGAGGTCTGCTTTGGTCATGGTCGGCATCCTTGCTGGGGTGGGAAAACTCTAGCCGGGCGGTCTTTCTGTCCCGAACGGATCGTTCCCGGGTTGCACACCTGCCCGCGCTCATTCGGCGGGCTTCATCCGCTCCCGCTGCGGCAGGGGCGATATGGTCGCAAACACGCCGTCGCGACGGATCAAGGCATGGAACAGCGCCGCCGCCAGATGCAGCAGCACGAGGGCGAACAACGCGAGGCCCAGATAGACATGGGCATTCCAGAGCAGCGTATGCACGCCGTCGCTCTGCGGCAGCAACGCCGTGACCTGAATCCCGCCATACAGGACGACCGGATAGGCCGCGGCCCAGAGCATGCCGAGACCAAGCAACGGCATGATCATCATGAAACCGTAGAGCAGCAGGTGCGATAGTCGCGCGCCCAGCTTGACCGCCGGCGGAAGATCGGCCGGCAAGGGCGGCGCGCCGAAACGAAGCCGCAGCGCCAGCCTGATCAGGACAAGAAAGAGGAGCGCGAGGCCCAGCGTCTTGTGGATTTCGATGAGCGGCAGGTATTTCGGCGCCACGGTGGACACCATGCCGACACCGACGAAGAGCATGACGAGGATACAGACCGCCATCAGCCAATGCAGCAGCCGCTGGATCGGAGCGAAGCGATGCGGGGCACTGGTCATGGCTCTGCGGCCTCGGTTCTCGGATAGTCCCTGGCCTCGGCGGCGCGCAGATCGTAGGATCTGCGGTAGACCGACGAGCGCGCCGCCGGGAAAGGATCGTCAGAGACCCGGACTCCCTGCGGCAGCACGGTCGGATCGAAGTTGATGTCGCGGCAGGGTCCATCCCGCTCCGCTTCAATTCGCTCTACGACGAGCGTTCCGACCTGCACCTTGCGCCGGTTCTCCGGCCAGGGCCTGCTCGGATCCGCGGTCGGATCGCCGGGATCGGCCACGATGGTGACCATGGTCCATCGTTGCGGGGCGGACTGCACCCGCGCCGTGATGTCCTGCTCGAGAAAATCCGGCCCGAGCTTTTCCAGATCCGCCTGCGCGACGGGCACCGGCGCTGCCGTGGGCACGAGCGACCATCGCACGGCGTGCTCATCGCCCTTCGCATTCGTGAAGACGAAGCTGTTGAGGCTGTTATAGGGCTCCTCCGCATAGCTTGCGGTCCAGGGCGCCGCCTTGGCCCAGGCTGCGAAGGCGGCGAACTCCGGATTGGCGTGGCTGAAGGCCTTCATCGCCTCCGGATCCTTCTTGCCGGCCGCCACCAGCAGGTCGTGAAACGCATCGGGCGTGGCGACTGCAAAGACCGGCGGATTGATCAGCGCCATCCGCCACTCCTCTCCATCCGCCGCCGATATCTGCAGCCCGATGCCGCGCACGCGCACGGTCGCATCCACTGCGCTCGGATCGGCTGTGCCGAGATTGAAACGGCCGAGGACGGGATAGCGGCCCTGCGCGAACACCTTGGCGCGGGAGAGCTCCACCCCATTTCCGTTCGCTTCGAACGTGCCGGCGAAGCAGATTCCCTTGGCGTGATTGCGCCGGTGTCCGAGCGGCGGGCCGCTCGGCGGTGTCAGCGCTGCGATCATCCGATCCGGCGTGAGACGCCCGGGCGAGAGCCAGCCCGCAGTGTATGCGAAGGCCGCGGCGCTACAACCAATGACGGTTGCAATCAGGATGAGCGATCCAAGGCTCGAACGCGGCAGTCTGCCGGGCGGTTTCATCAAGTCTCCTTGCAGCGCGAAGGGGCCTGGCGCTCGAACGCGCAGCTCTCCGCTCGAATGGCAACAAGGCGCTTTTAGCGGGGCGATCGGCAGCGATCTTCCCAAACGCATCGTGATTTTCGCGAAGGCACGCCCGATCACATCGCTGCCAGTGGCCTTACGAAGCTGGCCCGGGCATTTCACGCCATCGCGATCACCACGTCCCATGTCGGACCTGCCGTCGCCGTTGCGTGCGATCCCGATACAAGCGCGCGGAACGGGAAGATGTCCACGATCCGTCATGGCATCCTGATCCGGCAATGAGACGGAACGTTCCGGAGCACGGGGGATGCGGCGCTCGCCGAGGCCGCAACTGCATCCGATTGCCAAATTGGATGACGCCCCCGGGGCATCCGCTGCGGCTCGACATTACGGGCTCGAGAGCTCCGCCATCATTGCTCTCGCGCGCTTCATATCCGAGGTCTCGAAGCCTTCGGTGAATTTGCCGTAAGCCGACGCAAGAACCCCGCTTGCCTCGACGGCGCGGTTCTGACCGATCCTCAACCGTGCCATGCTGATCGCCGTACGCAGTTCCCAGGACAGGGCGCCCTGATCGCGTGCCATCTCAAGCGCCTTGTCGAAGGCCTCCTCGGCGGCAGCGAGCGAGCGGCACTGGCCCGGACGCATCAACAATTCACCCCTGATGCGCCAGAGCTCGGCTGCATACCAGCCCTCGTCCCTCGCCTCGCACCTGGCGAGCGCCTGGTCGGCGGTCGTAAGCCCAAGCGACACCTCTCCGGTCTCTCCGAGACATGCCGCGAGTTCACCGAGCGGAAGCAGGAAGCGCGGCAGGAGGCGCGCCTCGCCCGCCAGCTCGAGCGCCTTCTGAAGCAGCGGCAATCCGGTGCCGATGTCGCCGTTTCGCGCCATGACCACGCCACGGAAAGCGCGCGCCCAGATGTTCCACAGGCGGATTGGATGACGTTCGGTGTGCTCGATCAGCATCGTGCAATAGCGTTCGGCAGCGCCGAGATCACCGGCGAGGAACGCGACAGGGCAGGCACCCTGGCCCAATATGCTGCAGAACGTCAGGGCGTGGCCGCTCGCACGCCCTTCTGCGACATTGCGCTCGACCACGCTCAATGCCTGATCCGGCAGACCGAGCAGCCACAGGATGCGCGCCTGGAAATAATGCGCCGAGGCTCTCAGATCGAAGCGGAAGCGAATGACCTGCGGCCTCGCGGCGAGGTCAGGCAGGCGCGACAAGGTCCGCTGAATGTGATCATGCGCCAATTTCTGGTCGCCGAGATAGTGCAACGACGTGGCGAGCAGCCGGTCGGCAGTCATCCGCTCGACGGAATTGCTGCAATCGGCCGCGGCGTCGGCGAATCGATGCGCGAATTCGAGCGCCTTGCGGAACTCGCCATTGTTGAACTGATTGATGCACAGTCCCCAGAGCGCCCGCAGCAGGTAATCCCTGTCGTCGAGTAGTTCTGCGAGCTGCAGGGCGGCAGCCCAGGCAGGTTCGGCCTCCCGCGCTCTTCCGACGCCATACATCAACGCCCAGCCACGCGCGGCCGACAATTGCATGCGAAGCCGCAATGCGTTGGCGGCACTCTCGTCGAGGCTTGCCAAGGCCAGCTCGGTCCGCTCACGGCATTCGGACAGGAGCGACAATTGCACCCATAGTGGAACCGCCGCTGCGGTCAGCGCGGCTCCGATCTGCGCGTCTCCGCCGGGAGAGAAGGCCCAATCGAGACACGATCGTACGTTGTCGATGTGCCGGCCGTAGAAGGCAAGCCACTCGGATTGCGGCTTCACCTCGCTGTCGGCCTCCGCGTTCGCGAAGAAGCCGCAATAGTACTCCGCTTGACGGCGGGCCGCGTCGGCAAATTCTCCGCCGGCATGAAGCTTTTCCATCGCGTAAGCACGCGTGGTGTCCAGCAGGCGGTAGTAAGGGCGGTCGCCGCGGATATCGGCGAGGACCAGCGACTTTGCCACCAGATTGGCAAGCTGCCCGGTGACATCGTCGATACCCTTGCTGGCAACAGCGATCACCGCTTCGAGCATAAACTCGCCAGCAAATATGCCGAGCTGCCGCAGCAGGCGGGCTTCGGTCTCCGGCAGCAGGTCGTAGCTCCAGTCGAGCGTCGCGCGCAGCGTTTGCTGTCTCGGCAGCGCAGTGCGGCGGCCGGTCGTCAGGAATCTGAACCTGTCGTCGAGAAGTGCCGCAATCTTCGGCGGGCTGAGCACCGCTGCCCGCGCCGCCGCGAACTCGATCGCGAGTGGAATGCCGTCCAGCCGCCGACAAATGGCCGCGACGGCGTCGAGGTTTTCTTCGTCGGCCACGAAGCTCGAGCCAAGGGCCCTGGCCCGCGTCGTGAACAGCTCCATGGCGGCATAGGCGGATGCGGCGCCGGCCTCGAGCCGGGATTGGGGCGGTACGCCAAGGGGCGCAACGCGATAGACATATTCACCGTCGATGCGCAGCGCTTCGCGACTCGTCGCCATGATGGTGGTCTCGGGGCAGCGGCTGACGATCGTCTCCGCAACCTGGGCCACGGTGTCGACCACATGCTCGCAATTGTCGAGAACCAGCAACAACTTCCTGGCGCCAATCGCGCGTGCGATGGATTCAGGCGAAATCTCTTCACCCTCCAGCTTGATGCCGAGCACGCTCGCCAAGGCCGAGCAGACGAGCCTGGGATCGGACAGAGCGGCCAGCTCGACCAGCAATCGATCCGCGGCAAAGCCGGCCGGCGGCCGTCTGGCAGCGTCCAGTGCAAGCGCTGTCTTGCCGATCCCACCGGGTCCGACGAGGCTCACGACACGATAGGCCGACAGCAGCTCCCACAGATGCGTGGTCGCAGACGCACGGCCGATGAGATCGAACGAAGCGTTGGGGATATTGGTCGACGGCAGCAGCGCGGGTGCGGCAGATCGTGGCAGAGCATCCGTCTGCCGGATTTGCCACTCGCCGACCAGGCGATAGCCGCGGCCGACCGTGGTGACGAGCATGTCGCGCCCAGAACCAAAGGCCTTCCGGATCGCCGCAACATGGACGCGGAGCGCACTCTCCTCGACGAAGACGCCCTGCCAGACACGTTCGGTCAGATCGTTCTTGGTCACCAGCTCGCCCTGGGCTCGCGCCAATTCGGCAAGAATCTCAAAGGCACGCCCGCCCAAGGGAACGGGCGCTCCCATCGCGCGCAACTCTCGTCGGGCGAGATCGACTTCCCATTCCCCGCACACATAGACGGGTTGCTGGCCTGGCTCAGCCATCGTCGACAGCCCCAAGCGGTTCCTGGATTTAGTGCTCAGCCTACCACCAACCTTTCCAAAAGACACAGCTCGCCCGGACGCCAATACCGGCGCCGGCCACGCTCATTGCGCTTCGATCCGACAGTCTCAGCAGCCGCGGCAGATCGATCCTTCGAGCAACTTCTCGAGCCGCGCATCTTCCTGGTCGATGGTCCGGTCCGTTCCGAGCAGCGGTCCACCCATCGCGTGACCGCCGCTCTCGGACGACGGAAGCGCAGTGCCGAGCGAGTTCGTCCCGGGCCTGCCGGCACTCGTACCGAGCGCACCGCCGCTCACCATCGACGAGCCGAGACCGCCGCGGGCGGACGCCGCGCCCGAGAGCGCGAGGCAAGTGACGACGCAGAGAAGCGAGATCGGTCTCATGGCTGCACTCCCAATGCTGTATGACCTGAATCCAGAACTGGGCTCCGCGCGTGATTTGACCATGCACGATCGCGCGATCGATTCTGACATCTGTGACAGGATTCCACGCGACAGCGCGCAAGGTATTCGTCGATCGCCTGAGCACCATGTCCTGCACTCGGCCATCTTCCCGCAAGCGTGATGCATGCTCACGGGATTTGCGGACCAGGCGACCTATATGTCGGGCACAGAATAGAACTCCGGAAACGCCACCAGCCGAGCAGCGATCCTTGCCAAGCGACTCTCCGCACGAGCAACAATGGAGAATCGCCATGAATGCATTCAAGATCCTGATCGCTACGGCACTGATCTCAACAGCGACATTGTCGTCTGCCTCCGCAGCCTGGTCATTCGCCGACCAGGAGCCCGCGACCTATGCCTCGATGTATCCCGACCGCGACGTGCTGAATGGCGGCACGTTGACCCCGGCGGGACGTATGGGACTTGAGCGCCCCGGTGGCGCCGCTCCCGTGTTCGGCGCAAGCCGGATTCACGAGCATCACTGGCGCCGATGACGATACGAAGCGACCAGGCGCCATGCCGCTTGCCGGATACAGGTAACCTTCGTCCGCGTCTCGAACGGAGTGCAGCCGCATCACGTGCGCGCAAATGCCATGGACGTCGCGCACATGACGCCGTGCAAGGACGAAAACGATCGTTCGATTGATACTACGGATCCAGCCCTCGCATTCACATGTCTGGCGAGCGAGCCGAGGCGTTCCCGGCATCGCTTTGCAAGGAGACGTACGATGACGACATTGAAACTGCTCTCGGCCGGACTGATCGCCGCGGCCATGGTTGCTTCCCCGGCGATGGCGCGCGAAGGCAATACGCATGCGCGCCGGACGAATGTCGATGCCTACGCATCGGCCCAACGCGTTCCGGTCACCTCAAAGCGCAGCTGCACGCGTGCACCGGATGTCGGCGCCTATGCAAGTGCCCCGTGGCGCCGTCCGCCCTGCGAGCCCACGTCCGGCTATTGAGCGTTCGAGCCGGACGAGGCTCCTTCGGCGCGACGCGATCGCGCGCGCTGCGCCGAAGCGGATCGTCACGCGGTCTCGGGCTCTTCCGGCTCAGCCGGAGAGGAGGAATGGCGGCTCTTCGTGAGGCCGTCATTCCTTCGATTTGGATCGACAAATGCCGGATCGCTCGCTCTGTCAGCGGTGCCGCGCGGCGACCGGCGCGGCATCAGGACAGGTTGTCGTCACCCGGCAAGGCGATATCGTACGACAACGTCCCAATTCTCTCGAAATCCGCTGCAGCTGCGTTTCGCCACCGACTTGGAGTGTCGCCGGTGAAGCGCCTGAACGTCGTCGTGAAGTGAGCCTGACTCTGAAAGCCCACAGTGAGCGCGATCTCCACAATCGACATCTCACAGTTCCGCAGCAAATCCTTGGCCCGTCTTATCCGCTGCCGCAGGACGAACTCGTGAGGCCGGCAGCCCGTCGCCGCCCGGAACTGCGCCGCGAAATGCATGCGGCTGAGGCCTGCAGCCGCGGCCAGATCGGCCAGCGCGATCTTCCGGCAGAAATGACTGTCGATGTAGTCGAGCACGCGCTTCAGGCGCCATTTCTGCAGCCCCTGGATCGGCCTCTCGCCCACGCAATGCCCGGTGCCGCTTCGCTCGCCGAGCTTCCACTGCCTGTCGGACTGCAATGCGATCAGCCTGGCGACGACGGCAAGCCGCAGCGCGTCGGCACAAAGGGCGGTGTGATCCTGCTGCATTCTCTCAACGGCGATGAGCGCCTCGGACAGGCCTTGAATGACGGGATCATCCGACGGCGCATCGCGAAGACCCGCTCCTTCGCCGGTGATGAGTGCCAGCCTCGCGGAGTGCAATCTGATCCCGGACTCGGACTGCGGGGGGATTTTGACGCGCAGCCGGCCGATATCACGCGTCGGCTCGCGCGGCGGCGTCCCGGGATAGCGCTGCGGGTGCGCTTCGATCGCAATGACCAAAGCGAGTTGCTCGAACGCTATTGCGCCGGCGCCCCGGACCGCCGTGTCATGATCGCGCGCCAGGACGGTTGTTGCGGCGACGTGTCCATCATTCGGTTGTGGCGATGGCTGGGGCATGGTCACGACTCTTGCTGTGATACTCGACCAAGGAGAGCTGCGCAGCCTGCGCCTGCAGGCAACGGAGCGCTTCGATCATGATGAGGGTAGCAAAGTGAGAACCGCTCGCCAGTTAAGAGACGCAAAATCAGGAATCTTCAGGTACTCCCATCCGCGCGGAACCGATGGTGGAATTGGCAGAGGAGTAAGCGGGGCGACCTGCTGATCTGATCGTTCAATCGATCCATTGGCGATACCGATCCCCCTCGACGCGCGTGCATGGAGAACCTGACGGTGCCGGGGATGACGGCGTTCTAGGCTACGCCACGAGGGAGGGTGGCAGCAAAAGCCCTCAGCTCCTCCTCCGCGATCTCCCATCCGGGCCCGGACAGGATCGCCGGGCCTGAGCAGGCCAAGGCGGCCGGACCAGTTCCAAAGCACCCGGCGGGAAGCGGAATCGCAATGCTGCGCAGACCTTCGGCATATTCCGAGAGAGTGCTGACGAAGCCGCTCTCTCGGGCGTGCCCGATGTCCCACATCAGGGACGACAGTGTCGTGCGGGTATTCGATGCCAGACCGACCAGCTTGCCGCGGCACAATTCCTCCACCTCGGCATCGCCAAGCTGCGACAGGATCGCCTTTCCACCGGCCGTCGCGTGAAGCGGCACTTTCTCTCCGAGCATGCACCGCGACGTCAGCGGCATCGATCCTTGCCTGCTCGCGATGACGACCATCGCGCCAGATTGCAACGCGCCGACTTCCGTCGTTAGACGCGTCGCGGCGCTGAGCTCTTCGATCTTTTCGAGGATGACGCCGCGGAGCTCGCTCGCCGCCACGTAGACGGATGCAAGCTGCATCGCGAGCACGCCGATGCGGAACCGGTCATCGCTGGTCCGCTCGAGCATGCCGATTTCGGTCAAGGAGACGAGGAAACGATGCGTCGTGCCGTCGTCCCAACCGAGATGGCGCGCGATATCCTGCAGCTTGCACACCTTGCACGGAGCACAGCCATCGACTGCTTCAGGAATGAACAGCTGGAGCAGACTGCCGAGCTTCTGAACGGTTGGAACACGAAATCCGCTGCTCCGTGCGGCTCTCTGGTCCCGCTTCGCGCGTCCTTCAGCCACCCCTCCCACTTCCGGCACTCCGAGTTGCCGTCACGAATTCGTGTATCAAGAACGACCAACCTATCGACGCCTGCATCGCGCAGTGATGGAGCGCCGACGACTGAGAAGGCCTTCTTGACACGGCAACGGCCTTCCCTGTACGACACCCAAGCGCATTTGCGCTTTCAAATTCTTGCCAAGGGTCGGTGATTTCCGGGTGGGTCCATTTCACCGGATCACGGCAATGAAGCTGATCCACGGGCCCCCCATGTCGCCTTCACAGGCCGGTCGAACCTATTCTTTCAAGAGCTGGCTCATCGATTGCCAGCGTAGAGAATTGAGGTACGACAACGTCGCTGTACCAATCGGAAGTCGCGCATTCGAGATCCTCGAGAAATTGGCCGGTTCTGCCGGCCATCTGGTGACCAAGGACGATCTGATCGGAAGCGTCTGGTCGGGCCTGACCGTCGAAGAGAACACGCTACAGGTCCATATTTCCGCAGTCCGCAAGGCGCTTGGCAAGGACCGCGATCTCCTCAAGACGATCTCCGGCCGCGGATACACTCTTGCGGGGACCTGGCGTAGTGGAGAGCCGGATCACTTCGCAGCGACACCGGTATCCATTCCGACCGACTCGTCGTTCGCAAGCAATTTACCGAACACGCGCGCGCCTCTCATCGGTCGCGAGGATTGCCTCAACGAACTGACCGATGTGCTGTCCGCATACCGGGCGGTGACCCTGGTAGGCCCCGGGGGCATCGGAAAGACGAAGCTTGCGGTCGAACTCGCGCGCAGGCTCGCATCCTCGTTCAACGAATCCGTCGCGCTGGTCGAGTTCGCGACCTTGCAGGACCCGGCACTCGCAATATCCGCGACGGCCCGCGCCCTGAGGCTCGCCTTGAACGACAAGGAAGTCTCGGCTGCGGGCGTTGCCCAGGCCATCGGCTCGCGCTGTCTGCTTCTCGTCCTGGACAATTGCGAGCACCTCATCGACGTCGCCGCGCAGATCGCAAGCGCCACGCTTCGCTATTGTCCGAACGTCACCGTTCTCGCAACCAGCCGCGAGGGCCTGCGCATCGACGGCGAATACGTCGCGGCCATCCCGCCCTTGTCGATCCCTCGGCCGGACGTGCACGAGCCGGATCTGCTTCTGCAGGAGAGCGCCGTACAATTGTTCGTCGCGCGCACGCGAGCGCTGCGCACGAGCTTCGTTCCCGATGCGGAAGACCTCGTCAAGATCGCCGCGATCTGTCGCCGGCTCGACGGAATTCCGCTCGCGCTCGAGTTTGCGGCCGCGCGCGCCGCAAATCTCGGGGTGGATACCGTATTGCGTCGCCTCGACAAGCGCTTCGAGCTCCTGAACGGCGGGCGCCGCGACCAGCTGCCAAGGCACCAGACGCTACGCGCGACACTGGACTGGAGCTACGATCTGTTGCCGCCGGAAGAGCAGAAGCTCCTTTGCAGGCTCGCGATGTTTCCCGCGGGCTTCACGCTCGACGCCGCCATCGCGATGATGGACGACGACGCGTCGCGACCCGATGTCATCGAGACCCTGTCAAATCTGGTTGGAAAGTCCCTCGTTTCCCTCGATCCATCCTTCGACGGGCGATGGCGCCTGCTGGAGAGCACCCGCGCCTATGCGCTGGAGAAGCTGGCGGAGGCAGGGCTCGTCGGGCAGGCCGCCCGGCGGCAAGCGGACTTTCTCCTGCAGCTCATACAGTCGCCCGGCGGCGGCCCTGCCGCCTCCGACGACTCCTCGCAGCTCGCTCGGGAGATCGGAAACGTGCATGCGGCGCTGGATTGGGCATTCTCGCCCGACGGAGATGTCGCGCTCGGGATCGAGCTCACGGCGGGGTTCGTCCCAGTCTGGATGCAGTTGCTGTCTTTCGCGGAATGCTCGACCCGGATCGAGCATGCCCTCGCGCATCTCACCCCCGAACTGACCTGCGATCCCGGGCTCAAGGCGCAGCTCTATGTCGCCCTCGGGTTTGCGCTTCTCAACACGACGGGCTCGGCGGATCGCATGAAGGCGGCGCTGAACATCGGTCTCGTGCTCGCCGAGGAGCTGGGTGACCTCGAGCTCCAGCTCAAGGCGGTCTGGACGCTGTGGAGCTACAACCTCAATTCCGGCCAGTACGGCGCGGCCAAGGAAGTCGGCGAGCGATACCTCGAGATCGCGTTGCGCACCGGAAATTCCGGCAACGAGACGGTGGGCCGGCGCCTGATCGGCGCCGCGACGCATTTTTGCGGAGCGCAGGAGGATGCGCGGCGTGAGCTGACCCTGTCCCTGGATCGTTCGGCGCACGGGTTGAAGGACGGCACGAACCAGGTGTGGTTCCTGCTGAACCAGGGCGTTCTGGCCAAGGCCATGCTGGCGCGCGTGCTCCTGCTGCAGGGAAAGGTCGCCCAAAGCAGATCGCTCGCCAACGAATGCCTCCGGGATGCGGAGAGCGAGAACGACAAGCTTGCGATGGCATACGCCTTGCGGAACGCCGTCTGTCCGATCGCCCTTATGACGCATGATCTCGATACTGCCGATCGCGCGATATCGTCGCTCCTGAAGCTCGTCACGCGCGAGGGGATCGCCTTCTGGGCGAGCTGGACGTCGTGCCTGAAGGGGCAGTTGCACGTTCTGCAGGGAGAGCACCGCGACGGAATCGCGCTGCTGCGCGATGGATTGAAGGCGCGGACCGAGAACGGATGGCTGATGCGCAATCCCGAGTTTCTCGGATCGCTCGCCGAGGGCCTGTTCGCGATCGGCGAGAACACGCAGGCCCTCGCCGCCATCGAGGAAGCCCTGAGCATTTCCCGGCAAGGTCGGCAGTTGTGGTGCGTTGCGGATCTGCTGAGGATCAAGGGCGAGGTCCTGCTGGCGGACAGCACATGCGATACCGCCAGGGCGGAATTGCTGTTCTCGGAAGGACTGTCCGTCGCACGTGAGCAACAATGCCGCTTCTACGAGCTGAAGGTTGCGGCGACCTGGGCAAGAATCATGGCAGGATCGAAACGTCGGCAGGCGGCACTCGACCTCGTGGGTCCAGTCAGTGCGCTGTTCGATCCGGAAGTCAGTCTTCCCGCGCTCACCTTCGCACGCAGTCTCGCCGCACGACCGGGCATCTCGGCCTCCAAATCGCCCGGCGACCACCCCCCTTCTCGCACCTGCCACTAACCTTGCGGCGATGCGGTCAGGGCAACTTCTCCCGCAAGGCAGCAACATTCCGTCGCACAGCTTCAGAAAACTTCACGGCGGCGACAAGGAAATGCAACGCCGTTCGGCTCATAATGCGGTCCTGGCCATGGCAGTGGAAGTCGCCGATGATCCCCGAGCCGGGTTCGCACGATCAAACACCGGACAAGTTGCGGCGCAGGCCAGAGGCCATGCAGCCGGTCCATCGCAGCACGGCGCGGGGGGCCCTCGCCGAGTGCCAGTTGCGGCGCATCAAGGCTGCGATCGAATCCACCGATACGCCCTGGACGCTCGAAGCCATGGCGGCGCTGATCGGCATGAGCCCGGGCCGCTTCTGCAAGCGCTTTCGCGCCGCGACGGGGCTTCCGCCCCATCGCTGGCAGATGCTGCAACGGATTGAGCGGGCAAAGCGGCTGCTGGACGACCGGAACCTCACACTGACCGACATCGCCTATGCCTGCGGCTATGCAAGCTCCGCGCACTTCTCGACAAGCTTCGGACACGCGACGGGCTCGACGCCGAGCGAATATCGACGCCTGCACCCATCTCCCGCCGGATTGCGGGACTCTACAGCAGCCCAGACCGAGGCGTCGTCCGCAGATAGTTGCGCGGCTCGATGAGACGATTGCACGGCACGGCTGCC
Source organism: Bradyrhizobium sacchari (assembly GCF_002068095.1). Classification (GTDB taxonomy): domain Bacteria; phylum Pseudomonadota; class Alphaproteobacteria; order Rhizobiales; family Xanthobacteraceae; genus Bradyrhizobium; species Bradyrhizobium sacchari. The sequence goes on from NZ_LWIG01000008.1 coordinate 102,177, forward strand.
TCCTCAGCACCCCGGCGGCAAGATCGGCGAGACTCCAGGCGTCGGCGCCGCACCCGTTGCGTTGGCTGGCAGCACTGTCGCAGGTGACGCCAGATTCATCGTCATTCCTTCCGCACAGGTTGAGGTGTTGGGGCTGGGTTCGACGGCAGCGCCCGGATCGATGCCCGTACCGACGTCGCCGCTGACGCCCCCTTGGATCGCACCCGGAGGTGGTCCGGCCGGTACTTGCGGGATCGAGAGCGGCAAACTCGTCGCGCTCGCCACCGCCCCGCCCGGAGTCGAACTGCAAGCTGTTGTCGCCCCCGTCCCTGACGGAGCGCCTGCGGAAATGGTGCCGATCAAGCTCCCGTTCTGTCCCATGACCGGAATGATCGAAGTTACAGTGCCTGGCATCGGCAATCCCGTGCTCGACACGATCGGGGTCGCCGGCACCGGCGTCGGAGACGTCGACGGTAGCGCACAGACGACGACCGTACCCGGTGTCGTCGGATCCGAGGCAAGCGGAACCGGAGCGAGCGTGGTGTCGGGCGCGCCCGGCACAGTCGTTGCGGAAAACGGACCCGGGCTGTTGAGCGGTGAGGTGACGATCGCCCCCGGTACGGTCGGCAGGCTCATCGCCGTGCTGCCGGTCGTCGCCACCTGAGCCTTGCTCGCAGAGCAGCCGAGCAACAGGGCAGCAAGTGCCGCACACGCGATCCGGATCATGTCTGGGGGCCCCGGCTCGCATCCTGCTGGCGGATGGCGACTTTGCTGCCTTCGACCAGATTGACCGGCGGGTTGAGCACGACCTGATCACCGGGCTGCACGCCCTCGCGCACTTCAACCGACGTGCCGAAATCTCGTGCGATCGATACCTTCTGTAAATGGACGACGCCATTGCGCACGACCGCGACATGAAGGCCGTTCTGATCGAACACCAGCGCATCGGCCGGAATCGACATGGACGGAGTCTTGCTCGGGATCGACAGTTCGACCGTGCAATAGATACCCGGATTCAAGGCGCCGTCCGGGTTGGGGACGTCGATCTCGGTCAGCAGCGTCCGGCTTCCCGGCTGCAACGCGGTAGCGATGCGTGTGACCTTCCCCGGAAACGTCCGGTCAGGAATCTCGGGGACGCGAATCTCAGCCTCGACACCAGGGGCGACGCCGAAGGCCTCGTCCTGCGGCACGAAGACTTGCGTTCGGATCACGTTTGAATGCATCAGCGTGAACATGAAGGTCGATCCGGCCGAGACGAGGCTGCCGTTGTCCACGTTGCGCTGCGTGATCACGCCATCGAACGGCGCCACCACGCGCTGGTAGGCCTTCTCTTGCTGGAGGACGCGAATCTGCGCCTCCTGCGCCGTGATGTTGGACTGCGCCACGTTCACGGCCGCCTGCTGCGCGCGCAAAGTGAGGCGATCGTTGTCGCCCTGCTGCGCCGTCAACCAGCCCTGCTTGACCAGATTGCTGTCCCGTGAATTGGTGACGTCGGCAAGCTCCCGGCTCGCTTGCGCCTGCTGCAACGCCGCCTGGTTCTGCGCCAGCGTCGCCTGCGCCTGCGCGATCTGCTGGTCGAGCTCCGGCGCGGTGATCTCCGCAAGGAGATCGCCCTTCTTCACGCGATCGCCGATATCGACGTAGCGCTTCTCGATGTAGCCGCTCGCCCGTGCGAAGATATTCGCCGCTTCGAATGCCGTCGTCGTCGCCGGCAGCGTGACCTTCGTGACGTCGCCGCTGGCGCGGACAGTCGCCACCCTAACCTCCGGAACGGCGGTCCTGATCCGCTCTGCGGACGCAGCCAGATCGCGTGCAGCCTGATCATGCCGCCAGCCGCCCGCGCCGAGACCGCCGGCAAGGAGCAGGACCACGGCGCCGCCAAGCCATGCGCCGCCGTATCGGCGTCGCGGTCGCACCTCCTTGCCGGGCAGCTCCACAATGCGGCCGGTTTCCGCCTCAAGCCGCTCGCTCACGCCGTCGCTGTTGGTCCGCACGCGAACATCGCTCATTCCGGTTGCTCCTCGAATACGCCGTGGCGGGGCTTGCCGTCATTGCCCTTGCGCAGCCAGGCGAAGAGATAAGGCACGATCAGCAACGTCGTCGGCGTTGCGAACAGCAGGCCGCCGATGACGGCACGAGCGAGCGCCGCATTCTGCTCCTCGCCGGGACCTCCGATCGCCATGGGGATCATGCCCACGATCATCGCGGCAGCCGTCATCAGCACGGGACGGATTCGCGTCCGGCCTGCGCTCAGCGCGGCCTCGAACGCGGATTGCCCCTTCAGCTGCGCCTCACGCGCGAAGGTCACGAGCAGGATGGAGTTGGCCGACGCAACGCCCACCGCCATGATCGCGCCCATCAGCGAAGGCACGTTCAGCGTCGTCCCGGTGATGAACAGCATCGTCACGATACCGCAGAAGGTCGCCGGCAACGCCATGATGACGACGAAGGGATCGCCGAAGGTCTGGTAGTTCACGACCATCAGCATGTAGACCAGGATCGCGGCGAACAGCAGCCCAATCCCGAGATCGCGGAACGATTGATGCATGCTCTGGATCTGTCCCAGGACCTGGATCGAATTGCCCGGCTGGAGCTGCTTCTTAAGCGTCGACGTCGCCTTGTCGATATCGGCCGCGACGCTGCCGAGATCGCGCCCCTGCACGCTCGCATAGACGTCGTACACCGGCTGGACATTGGCCTGGTTCAAATTGGTCGGCACGGTCCCGCGCTTGAAGGTCGCGACATTGCTGAGCAGGCCGGGCACCGTCTGCCCGCTTGCGGCCAGCGAGGCCGACACCGGCGTGTTCCCCAGCGCATTGAGTGAATTGGCGCGATATTCGGGCGTCTGCACGGCGAGGTAATAGGGAATGCCCGACGTCGGGTCGGTCCAGAAGTTCGGCGAGACCTGGGCTGACGAACTAAGGCTGACATTGATGTTGGTCGCCACCGTGCTGGCATTGAGTCCGAGTTGTGCGGCACGGGTCCGGTCGATGTCGGCATAGAAGGCCGGCGCGTCGACCTCCTGCTGGAGATGCGCATCGACAACGCCTGCAATGGCTGCCAGTCTCGTCTGCAGTTCCTGCGCCACCGCCAGATTGTTGGCGCCGTAGCCGACGGTCCGGACGTCGATTTGCGCCGGCAGGCCGAAATTCAGGATCTGGGTGACGATATCGGCCGCCTGGAAGTAGAAAGTATCCTCCGGGAAAGCCGCGGGCAGGACCTCGCGCAACTTCTTGACGTAGTCCGCAGTCGGCCCGTGGCCGTCCTTGAGGGATACGAGGATCGTGCCATCGTTCACCCCGATCGTCGAACCGTCGGTGAACGCCAGATTATAGGGACGCGCCGGCAGTCCGATATTGTCGACGATCAATCCGCGATCCCGCTCCGGAATGACGTCACGGATCTTGTCCTCGACCGCCTGGAAGATTGCCTCGGTGCGCTCGATGCGGGTGCCTGCGGGCGCCCGGACATGGAGCTGGATCTCGCCGCCGTCGATCAGCGGGTAGAAGTCCCTGCCCACATAGACGAACATGACGGCCCCGAGCGCCAGCACGAGCACGGCAACGACCGGCACGATGGCGCGACGCCGGAGCATGATCATCAAGAGCACGGAATAGCTGTCGCGCAAGCGCTCGAAGGCGCTCTCGAACGCGGCCGAGGCTCGCGAAAACAGGCCGGACGGCCTCTCGCCCTCGCCATGGCGCCGCTCGCCTTTCAGCAACAGGCCGATCGTGATCGGTGTGAGCGTCCGCGACAGCACGTATGACGCCAGCATCGCGAACACCACCGCAAGGCCGAGCGGCGTGAACAGGTACTTTGCGGGTCCTTCGAGGAACACCACGGAGGTGAAGACGCAGCTGATCGCGAGCGTGGAAACGAGCGTCGGCACCGCGATTTCGGCCGCGCCGTGCAGCGTCGCCTCCGACAGCGGCATGCCCTCCTCCGTCCAGAGCCGATGCGTATTCTCGATCGTGACCGTTGAATCGTCGACCAGGATGCCGACCGCGAGCGCCAGCCCGCCCAGCGTCATCGTGTTGAGGGTCTCACCCAGGAAATGCAGGACGATGAGCGAGGACAGCATCGCGAGCGGGATGGAGATCAAGACCACCAGCGTGGACCGCCACGACCCCAGAAACACCAGGATCATCAGCGCCGTGAGACCCGCCGCGATCGCTCCCTCACGCAGCACGCCATTGACCGAATGCGTGACGAAGACCGATTGATCGAACAGCTCGCTGATCTTCAGCCCGGCAGGGGCCGACGCCCGGATCGACGCCAGGGCATGCTTGACGCCGTTGACGACAGCGAGCGTCGAGGCGTTGCCGTTCTTGATCACGCTGAGCAGAACCGAGCGATGGCCGTCCTCTCGCACGATGTTCTGCTGGACCTGTGATCCATCCCTGACCTGGGCGACGTCCTTCAGCAGGATGGTGGCGCCGTTGGCGAACTTGACCGGGATATTGTTGAGATCCTTGATCGAGGCCGGCGTCGCGTTGGTCCGGATGGTGTACTGGGTGTCGCCGATCTTCGCGGTGCCGGTCGGCAGCGTCAGGTTCTGGGTGTTCACCGCATTGACGATGTCGAGCGGCGTCAATCCCCGGGACAGAAGCTTGTTCGGATCGATGTCCACCATGATCTGGCGATACTTGCCGCCCGCAGGCGTCGGCAGCGTCACGCCGGGAACGGGAGCCAGTTGCTGGCGGATCCGGTAAATGCCGAAGTCGTATAATTGCTGCTCGTTCAGCTTGTCGGACTGGAGGCTGAGCTGGAGCACCGGCACACTCGAGGCATTGAACTGCACGATGACCGGCGGCTGAATTCCCGGCGGCATCAGGGCGCGGATCGCATTCGTCGCCGAAACGATCTGCGAGATCGCGAGGTCCAGATTGACGTCCGGCTGGAAGTAGATCTTCTGAACCGACAGGCCATTGAGTGTCTGCGCCTCGATGTTCTTGATGCCGCTGACATTGGCGCTGATGGAATACTGACTGTAGGTGGAGACGCGCTGCTCCATCTCCGGTGTCGATAGACCCGTGTAGCTCCAGATCACGGTGACGACGGGAATGCGGATCTCGGGAAAGATGTCGGTCGGCATCGACCAGACCGCGATGCCGCCGAGAAACAGGATCAGGGCCGCAAGCACATAGAACGTGTGCGGAAACCGGAGCGCGAAGCGGACAATTCCCATGATGACGACTGCCTGGAGCAGGTTGCGCGAGATCTCAGGTGAGGTGGCGATCGATGCGCGGCCCTGCAAATGAAAACGAGTTCAGGTGTTCCGGCGTCGGCGCGGACGGCCTCCCGCCCGATGCATCGCCGCGTCGTGTTCGCTCAGGGCGCGACGAGCTCCTCGGCCCTCGGGCGCAAGACGCCGCCAGGAGGGACGCGCGGCATCGGGGACCGAAATTCACCACGCTCCTCTGCGCGCGCATGCGCAAGGTCCTGCGTGGCACGCAGAGCGGCGCGCTTCACTTTCGCAAAGGCGCGGATCTCGATCTGCCGGACCCGTTCGCTGGAGATCGAAAGCTCGCGGGCGAGTTGATCGAGCGTGCAGGGATGCTCGGCCAACTGCCTTGCCTCGAGCACGCGACGCTCGCGCGCGGTGAGGGCATTCAGCGCGATACCGAGGGCGCTGGTCCGGCGCTCCGTCTGGTCCTGGTCGGCAAGGAGCGTCTCGGCGTCGGTCGTGTCGTCGACCAGCAGGGCTTCCCACTCGGCACCCTGCTCGTCGCCGCCGACACGAGCATTCAGCGACAGGTCGCCATGGAGGCGGCAGTCCATCTCCATCACGTCGCGCGCTGAAACTTCGAGCTTGACGGCGATCGCCTCGGCGACATCAGGCGTGAGCCCTGCCATCGCACCGCCGGCGGCCTTTCTCATTTCGCCGCGAAGCCGGAAAAACAGCTTCTTCTGGGCCGCGGTCGTTCCGATCCTGACCAGCGACCAGGAGCGCAGGATGTATTCGTGAATGGTCGCCTTGATCCACCACATCGCGTAGGTCGAGAATCGCGAGCCCCGACCGGGCTCGAACCGGGACGCTGCGATCACGAGCCCGAGATTGGCCTCGGCCATCAGATCGGCGTATGGCAGACCATATCCCTTGTAGCTGCGCGCGACTTTGGCGGCGAGCCGGAGATGGCTGGTGACGAGCGCGTTCGCGGCGTCGCCGTCCTTCGTCTCCTGCCAGCGACGCGCAAGCTGCTGCTCCTGCTCGCGCTCGAGCAGCTCGTAGCGGCCGATGACAGCGGAATATGTGTTGAACATTCCGGCCGCTGCATGCCGGCCCGGCACGGCCATATCGATCTTGCTCAAACCCGCGTGGCGCGTTGGCATCCCTTGCTCCCACATTCTCACCGGCGAACGGACAGTAGAAGGGCTCCGAACCACGGCGCCAGTAAATTGGACTTAACAAGGCTGAATTCGCTTTCAGAGATCGCGGCGTTCTTTTCGCTTCGCACGTTATCGCGCGCGGGCACGACGGTCACATCGGCGCGAGGCTGGCGTGAAGCGAGCGCCCAGGCTCGGACGCGGTGGCTTCGCGTGTTGCTTCTCGCGTCGGAGCAAGAATCTCTAGCTGTCCGCCGGGCCCCGGGTAAATCGTCAGGCGGAAGCCGTGCAGCTTGACGATGGCAGCGACGAGGCTCAGCCCCAGTCCGACGCCCGGCGTGTTGCGCATCTTGTCGGAGCGGTAGAACCGCCGCAGCACCGCCTCGCGCTCCCCGACACCGATGCCCGGGCCGGTATCGCTCACGCAGACGCGCGCGGTCTCGTCGTCCGACGCCAGCTCCAGCGTCACCCTTCCGCCGGCGGGAGTGAATTTCACAGCATTGTCGACGAGATTGGCGATCGCCTCGAATAGCAGGTCCGGGTCGCCCCGCACCTCGGCCTTGCGGTCGATGGCGACGCCGAGCGCGATCCCCTTGTCTTCGGCGATCGGTTCGTAGACGTCGCACACCTGCCGCAGGATCTCGTCGAGCGCGACATCGCCAAAACCGGCCGTTCGGCTGTTGCTCTCGATTTCGGCGAGGCGCAGCAGCGCGGTGATAATCGCGAGCGACTGATCGATTCCGGCGATGGCCTTGTCCACGACGTCCTGAAGGTTCTCCAACGTGGCAGCGTGCGTCCTGCCGCGCTCCAGCGCCAGGCGGACCCGTGTGAGCGGCGTTCTGAGATCGTGGGCGATATCGTTGCCGACGCCGGCCAGCGCGTTGATCGTGGTCTCCATCTCGTCGAGCATGGCGTTGACGATTCCAGCCAGCCGCGCAAACGGATCGTCCGTATTGGTCTGCGGCAGACGCTCGCTGAGATCGCCGGCGACGATGCGCTGAACGTGCCGGTTCACCTGCTCGACACGCTTCTGGGCGCGGACGCTGAGCCAAACCCCGGCCAGCAGGCAGAGGCAGAATGCCGGCAGCAGACCCAGCAGCAGCGCCTGCCCGACGACGATGGATATCTCGCGCGTCTCATCGACGTTCCGTCCCATCACGAGGATATGCCCGTTGGCGAGCCGCCTGCCTGCGGCCTTGACCACGGGATCGTGGAGCGTCGGCGGCGCGATCCGGGCGAGCCGTATGCTCTGCACCGGCCCGCCGAGATCGAGCTTTGGCGGCAATCGCGCGATGTTGCCGGCAAGCCGGGTCCCGGCGGCGTCGAATAGCCCGGCATATTGCACACCCCTGGAATCCTGCTTGAGGTGATCGGAGATCGCGTCATTGAGGCGGCCGGGCGGCAGCTCGGCCAGGAAGTTGAGCTGCGTTGCGATCATGCGGTCGGATCGCATGATCAGGTAGTCGTCGATTTTCCAGTAGATGAAGGCGAACAACCCGGCGACGAACAGCGCCAGCATGGCCGCCACAGCGGCGGTCCAGAGGAACGTGTTCGAACGAATGAACTCGATCTGGCGCATCGATCCGACGGACTTGTCAGCGAACACGCAGGATGAATCCCGCGCCGCGAACGTTGTGGATGAGCTGCATCTCTCCGGGACCGTCGACCTTGTGGCGGAGGCGGCCCATGTGCACGTCGATGAGATTGGTGGTCGCCGGAACGAATTTGTAGTTCCAGACCTCTTCGAGCAGCATCGCGCGCGTCAGCAGCTGGTCGCTCCGGCGCATCATGTATTCGAGCAGGCGGAATTCGCGCGGCAGCAGATCGATCTCACGCTCGCCGCGCCGCGCCCTCCGCTCGATCAGATCGAGCTCCAGCGGTCCGGCGTGCAGCGTGGTCTCGCGGCTGTCGACCGGACGGCGCAGCAGCGCCTCCACCCGGGCAACGAGCTCGACCAGCGCGAACGGTTTGGTGAGATAGTCGTCTCCGCCGACGCGCAAGCCGCGCACCCGATCGTCCACGGCACCGAGCGCGCTCAGCACCAGCACCGGCGTCCTCACCTGGTCTTTGCGCAGGGCCTCGATGACGGTGAGCCCGTCCATTCCGGGCAGCATGCGATCGACGATCAGGGCATCGGGCGACGATTCGCGCGCACGGTCGAGACCGCCGATGCCGTCGGGCGCCCATCGCACCTCGAACCCGCGCTCAGTGAGCTCTGACACGATCGCGTCGGCAGTCTCGGTGTCGTCCTCGATCAGGAGAATCCGCGTCATTGTGCTGGTCCCACGTCCTGCGAGGCCTCGAGGCCGGCGGAGAAACATGGGGTCGGTGGTCCGCGACGACATGTTCAATACCCGCCCGGGCCGAACATGCGGAGCAGCACCGGCGCGCGACGTGCCGTCGGCTCGCGGAGCACGTAGTCCTGCGCGGAATGCAGCACCACTAAATAGCATGTCAGGAAGCTCGCAACGGCGGTCGCCGCCGGCGCGAGGTCAATCGAAAGTGCTGTCGCCGTGATCATCTCTCATCTCCAGCCAGAAGGACGCTCCCACAGATATGTCCGCGAGGATGCCTTCGTTACGCGCCGGAACCGGACGCGTTGCGGGTGTGCACGATCGTGCTTGCCGGCAACGCTGGGATCACGGCGCGTTGAAGACAGGTGAGCAATTCGTGCGTTCTGTTGGCGCACGATCGCTCGCACCTGCTGTGCATGCCGGCGTGGACTGCCTGCTGTCACACAAGGAGAAGCCCAATGACCACTCTCAAGCTGTTGTCGAGCGGACTGATCGCAGTCGCCATGCTCGGCGGCCCCGTCATGGCGCGCACGAGCCATGCCGTGACGCATCCGTCCGCCATGCAAGCCGATCCGGTCGCATCGAAAGGGCTCGTCTATCAGGGCGGCCGAGCCTGCGTTCCTGCGCCGCGCGTCGGCGCGTTCGCGACGGCACCGTGGACCGGTGACAACGTTCCCTGTGAGCCGGGCACCGGCAGCTTCTGATCGCGGCGACGTCGCGGCCGGCCGGGTGGACGCCTCGCCCGGCCGTTGCCGTTCAACGATGGCGGCGGGCCTGCTATTGGGCCCGACTCCGCACCGAGACGCGCGCCGGATCATTTCGTCGATGCGCTGCGCCTGACATCGAATTCAGTGGGATCGCCGCGCGAGCTTCCTATCTTCCGTTCACGCAGGGGCTTGCCGACGGCACGAGGCGAACGCATCGGCCGCAGGCATCGGGACACGAAAGGAGTCCGTCATGAAACGAGCATTGATGATCCTCGCGACAGCCGCGCTTGCCTCCGCGCTGGCGGTCGGAACGGCCGAGGCACATGGCGGCGGTGGCGGCGGCCACGGCGGCTTTGGCGGCGGCGGCCATATGGGCATCGGCGGCGGTGGGCATTTCGGCGGCATGGGACATGCCGGTGGATTCGGCGGCGAGCACCTTGGCTTCGGTGGCCAGCACCTCGGCTTCGGCGGCCTCCGCCAGCACGCGTTCCACCATTACGGCCGCTTCCGGTCCGGATATGGATTCTATGGCGCCTATCCGGATTGCTATGACTGGTACGCATATCATCCCGGCCAGCCGTTGCCGCTGAGCTGCAGCTAGCCTGCGCCCGTTCTCTCCTCCTCGTCATTGCGAGCCAACGGGTCCGCGCGAAGCGCGGCCCGATGACAGGCTCCGCGAAGCAATCGAGAATCTTTCCGCGGAGGGACTCTGGATTGCTTCGCTGGCGCTCGCAATGACGGCGTGTGTGGCCGCAGACACGCCTTCGCATTCTCGCGGCACAATTCGCCCGAGCTTTGCTTGATCGCTCCACCCTTAAAAACCAAGAGGGCGCAGGGAAGGCCGGGTGCCGACCTCGCACCCGCGGTCCGCTGCGCGAAAGGTAGCGCAAAGGAACCGCACAGCAGCATACAGGTGGTGCCAATCACTCGGCCTTCCCTGCGCGATGGTCGGACGGCTTATGCCGTGCTCTCCCGGGAGCCGAATTCCCTCTGGCCTCCCTCACTCCCACGGAATGCACCAGCAGCGCGCCGGTTGACGCAACTGCCGCCTCCGCAAGAGCTTGACCGTAGCAACGACGGCCAGGACCACACGGTTTTGCCGTACGCACGGCCCGCCCTATCGCCGCAGTCTTTCCAGCCCTGTCGACGGAGCCGGAAACTTGCAAACGAGACGAAGCCTAGCAGCGCCGTTCGTCCGCGCGCGGTTTCGGGCTCACAGGGACTACCCGCCCTGCCCGCACCTCTCGCGCCCGACGCTGCCGCGTCCACCGCAAGCCCCGGCTCGCGAACATGACGACCACATGATCGCCCCTCAAGGATGAGCCGGGATGGGCATCACATACGACAAATCCGAATTTCGGTAAAGTGGAATATTTTTTACGATATGGGTTGACAGCTTCGCGGGTGTTTTGCCCGACGGGGGCTTGCCGTTGCCAGTCTCTGCATGCTTCAGGTACGAGGGCCGCGTCAGCGCGGCTTGAGCAGCTCTCGCGCGACGATCAGCTTCTGGACCTCGGTCGCCCCTTCGTAGATTCGAAGGGCGCGGACCTCGCGATACAGGCTCTCAACGATTTCGCCCTTGCGCACGCCGCGTCCGCCAAACATCTGCACCGCGCGGTCGACGACACGCTGGGCGGTCTCGGTGGCGGCCAGTTTTGCCATCGCGGCCTCGCGCGTGGTGGGAAGCTTCTGGACGTCGCGGCGCCAGGCGGCACGGTAGGTCAGCAGCGCCGCGGCGTCGGTTTCAGTCATCATGTCTCCGAGCGCGGCCTGGGTGAGCTGCAGATCCGACAGCGTCGCCCCGAACATGCGCCGCGTCTGTGCATGCACTCGCGCCTCCTCCAGCGCACGTCTGGCAAAGCCCAGAGCGGCCGCAGCGACCGAAGCCCGGAAGATGTCGAGGGTCTGCATCGCGATCTTGAACCCTCCGCCGGACGCTCCGAGCCGCCGGCTGCCCGGAATGCGACAATTGTCCAGACGCAGCGTCGCCAGCGGATGCGGCGCGATGATGTCGATGCGATCGGCAACACTGAAGCCGGGATCGTCCGGAAACACGACGAACGCCGAAATGCCGCGCGCGCCAGGCGCCTCCCCGGTTCGGGCAAACAGCGTGTAGACGTCCGCGATGCCGCCGTTGGAGATCCAGGTCTTCTCGCCGTTCAGAACATAGCTGCCGCCGTCTTCGCGTGCCGTGCAGCTCATGGCCGCCACATCGGAGCCGGCCTCCTGCTCCGAAAGCGCGAAGGCCGCCAACCATTCGCCCGAACGGACCTTCGGAAGCACGGCCTGTCGCAGTTCCGCCGAGCCGGCAAGCGCAATGGCGCCGGATCCGAGCCCCTGCATGGCGAAGGCAAAATCGGCGAGGCCATCGGCATAAGCCAGCGTCTCACGCGACAGGCAGATCGAGCGGGAATCGATGCTCGCCACGTCGCCGTCCGGCGCCGCGACCGCGCAATCGAGCAGCCCCTCCGCGCCAAGCGCGCGTACGAGCTTGCGGCAGGCGCTATCGACGTCGCGGTGATCGGCAACCTGAAGACCACCCTGCGTGACGAAGCGGTCGAGCGCATCGCAAATTGCGCGATGACGCGGCTCGAAGAATGGCCAGTCCAGCCAGTCGCGGGAGATTGTCTTTGCCGATGAGCTCATCTGTCGCTCCGCAAGGTCCAGGGTCGGTTCGGGCGGCCGGCATGTTCTCTGCAGAACCAGCGATTGCGTCGCCAACGCAGCCCGCCGGACATTATTTTAAGCTTAAACTATTTCCTTCCCCGAGGACCTTGTCAAGGCGACAAAATGCGGACGACGTTTCAGGGCCTGTCCGGCGGCGATGCTGCTGACGAATTCGTCGCGCACCGGAGGATGCTCCTGCTCTGCAGCTCTCGCCTTGAATTAATTTTTGCACGAACTATTCCGCTGCAGATCGAATGGAGTGCATTCGCCTTCACCCCGCACGAGGCTCAGGAGATCGATTTGGCACCCGCAAAGCAGTCCTCGCCGGCGCCCAGCAGTAACGCGGCCGACGCGGACGCCGAATCCAGGGCTCAGACGCGGCTCTGGCTGCGGCTGCTGGCCTGCACGTCCATGATCGAGGCAGAGTTGCGGCGCCGGTTTCGCGAGGAATACGACTTCACGATGCCGCGCTTCGACGTTCTGGCTCAACTCGATCGGGAGCCGAGTGGATTAGTGCTGGGGGAACTACCCAAGCGCCTGATGGTTTCGGCTGGCAACCTGACACCGATCGTCGATCGCCTCGTCGAGGATGGATATATCACTCGGACGCCGTCGCATCTGGACAGGCGTGTGCAAATCGTCTGCATGACGGTTGAGGGCCGAAAGAGCTTCAGGCGAATGGCGAAGAGTCACGGCGCATGGCTCGCCGAACTGCTGGCCGAATTTCCGATGGACCGCCTCGACGGCCTCGTTGGCGCGCTCGACGACGTGAAGAGTGCCGTGAGGGACGCCCTGCAACGTCCCGAGCGGTCGTGAGCCTCAGCGCCGGATTTGAATGCCCGCGACTTTGCGGTCCCAGGTCTGCACCGTCACCCCGGCCTGTTGCGGCACTCCCTTCCTGATCTTGCCGTTCTCCGTCAACGGCATGTCGCTCATGATCCGGACGTAGCGTGGAATCGCGAAATAGGCGATCTTCCCTTCGCAGTGCCTGATGATGTCGGCAGGCTCCAGCGACTGCCCCTGCTCCAGCACGATTGCGGCCGCAACCTCGTCTTCGCCGAGTTCGGATGGCAACGGATAGATCGTGCACGCCGCGACTCATGCGATCGACGAAGCGGTAATGTCCATCTGGGTCACGGACGACACGATCACCCTGAATGAAACCAGAGATTCCGCCAGGCCTCGACCGTCTCCGCCGAGATGATTGGTGTTCTGCAACACCACTTCTCGGCCGATGAATTGGCGGCAGGCGCCGTCCACCACGAACAGCGGTAAGAGCAGCGCTTACATGTCCACGGTCACCGACAGGAGATACGTGCGCGGCGCTCCCAGGTAGAACGTTCCGAATGAAGCCACGCTGGACCAGTAATTCGTACCGGTCACGTTCTGGATGTTGGCGCGGAAAATCGTCTTCCTGCCGTTGATCGCCGTCGTGTAGCGGGCGCCGAGATCGAGCCGCGTCCAATCCGGGATCGGCTGCTTGTTCGCGGTATCGACGAACTGCCTGCCCGTGTAGACGACTGCTCCATTCAAGGTGAGCCCCCTCATCCACGAGAGGTCCCACTCGGCTCCAATATTGGCCTGCACGTTTGGAACGCCGATTGGCGTGTTACCCAGGTTTGCCGCGACGGCGGTCTTGGTCAGGGTACCATCCAGCAGCGAAACGCCTCCGAGGACACGAACATCGGGCATGAGTTCGCCGAAGACGTTGAACTCGAGCCCACGGACCTGCGTTTCGGCGGTCGCCGCGAAGCGTCCGGCCGACAGTTCGCCGCTCGCCTTCGATATTTCGAAGGCGCTGAAGGTGGTCGCAATACGCCCGAAGTCCACCTTGATGCCAGCCTCGTACTGCCTGGCGATATAAGGCGAAAGTACCTCGCCGGCATTGAAAACATTCGGCTGCGTCGGCGCTATATCGCCCCGGCTTAGACCTTCGATGTAGTTCGCATAGAGCGAGACATTTTCCAGGGGCCTGACCACGAGGCCGACTACGGGCGTGGTCGCGCTCTTGTCGTAGGCGTTCGACGGCGTCCCGACATTGGAGACATAGTTGTTCGCTTCGATACCCTGGCGACGGACACCCAAAGTCAGCAACACGCGCTCGTCGAGCACGGACAAGGTGTCGGCAATCGAGAGCCCCGTGAGCTGGCTGTCCGAGAGCCGAGGGCGCCCGGGGATCTCATTGGCGAACTGTGTTGGCGCCACCGTCGGACTGTAGATGTTCGACGCGACCGGGCTGCCATTGGTGAGCCGCCGGTACAGCTCGTCGTGATAGACCGAGGCCTGGAAGGTGACGGCATGTCGAACGAATCCGGTATCGAAACGGGCCCGGACGCCGCCATCATACGTGTGCCGATCGATGCTGAGCCCAAAGAACTGCGGCGTCGAGGTGGTGTTGCCGCTGGCGCTGGTGATCGTCGGAAGACCGAAGAACCGCTCGACATTGGTTCGCGAGCCGCCGACATCGGCGAACAGGGTGACCTGATCGCTTACATCATACTCGTTGCGCCAGAGGACCGATTGATCGTTGATGTGCGACCATTCCCAGGGTTGCGTCACGTTCAGCCGGGCGTCCGGCGCCTTTGGTACTTGCAGGCCGGAGGCCATGAGGAATGGACGCGACGGAGCGTCGAACCGGTCGGTCTGGGCGATGAGGTAGAGCCAGGACCTGTACCGCTCGCCCTGATAGTCCAGGGCCAGCGATCCGACTCCCGTTGTTTCGGACTGGCGGTCAATCNGTGTCGCCGTCGCGCAGGCTGCCGCTGGCTCGCACGCCCCATTCTCTAGCGCCGCCATAACGCCGCGCAACATCCCAGTGGCCGCCAAATCGTGCGGTCGAACCGTAGCTCGCCGTAAGGCGAGTCAAATCCTCTTCCGCGCGCTTAGGCACGACATTGATGACACCGCCAACACCGCCGTTGGGCGCAATTCCGGAGAGCGCGGCTGAGGGACCCTTCAGCACCTCGATGCGTTCGACGTAGTCCGTGAAGATGCGATATGTCGGCGCTATTCCGTAAAGGCCCTCGAAGGCGAACTCACCGTTGTTGCCTTCGTTGATCGGGAAGCCACGGATGTTGAAAGAGTCCACAACACCGCCGGTTGGGTGCGAACTTCGCACGGAAGGATCGAGGATCAGGGCATCCGCAGCCGTCGCCGCCTGCTGATCCCGGATGAACGTATCCGTGTAACTCGTCACGTTGAACGGCGACTTCATTGTGTCGGTATTTCCGAGCAGTCCCAGCCGCGCGCCTTGTGCAACCTGGCCGCCTGTAAAGGCAGGCACAACACCCGGCCGCGACGCCTGCGATTGCGCGGCGGCCGTTTCCGGTGGCGGAGCGACTCGCGCAGCGGTGCGGCGGGAAGCTGTCCGAGCCCGGGCTGCATTTCGGCTGATCGGTGCGCGCCGGAGCGATTGTTGCGTCGGAGCATCGACGGTAACGGGTGGAAGGGAAGTGGCGCTTTGCGCCGTTTCGGATTGAGCAGGCGTTTCGAACCACGCCAGCAACGCCACTCCACCCAGCAGTTTCGCACCCCAGCGAACACCTGCCCCAATCTCACCCGCACGCGGCATTTCCAGAAAGTCCCTCAACGGCAGCACATCGCCCAGCGCGAAATGCTCCACGCTCGGCCTGCAACGACCTATGGATCGAAGATCGGATTTTGCATCCGCACTCGGCCGACATTTGTCGCCCGCGCTTCAGCTCCTCCGCAGACTCACATTCGGAGCAGTTGCCTACGTTATGATCGGCAATGTCCGATTGCTCTCGATCTGCATCGCCTCCTTAAAGAGACGACATCGTGACCGCAACGCAAATGCGTGCGTCATCACTTAGAATATCTCGATCATCTACGACTTGAGTCAGACGGCTCGCCACGACTGGATGCGACAAAATGCGCCAGATGCTCGGCACCAGCTCGCTTCGCACCAGCCAACGCGACGTCGACGCGTACTCACGAGTCCGGAAGGACGCGGGTTGGGGTCCCTGGCTGGCTCTGCCCTGCGGTTGACGAGTACGGCAGCGTGCGGACCAGAATCTTGTCACGTCGAACCAGGTGGTGAAACAGGGCCGCGTCTATATGAAGGCCGACGACAGGCCACGCGATCCATTTTCCGACGAGATGATGAATGGCGTCGAGCGGCGCTGCGGGCAACGCGTCGGGGCGGCCCGTACGGGACGCAGATGCCGCGCTCGCGGACGGACAATTCGGGAAAAATGTCGAAAAGACGCTTGCCTTCCCGACGGATTTGCCGGCAGTTTGCCCGTCCTTCGTATCTTGCGAGGCATACAGAGCCAGGCTGGCGCCCGCCAGATAGCAGCCTCGGACATCGAATTCAAAAGAAGGCGGCCTACAGACCGATCATGATCTCCACGAATACCTTCGTCGCGCAAGTCGCACCGCAGAGAAGCAGTCAATACAGCAATTTGGCGCGCGACCTCGCTACAGCCGAACTCCTGGCATCGCCGCTCGGTCAGACGCTGTCGAGCGTTTCCCTGGAAAACATCGCCGGGCAGGACTACGTCAAGTTCACGACATCGGGCGCTGGCCTGACGGAGCAACATCACAGGCAACTCGCCAGCATGGCGATGCTGGGGAATGTCTTCGAGTTCTTCGAGTCCATCGACGCCGTGCAGGGCCCATTGCTCAGGCCGGTCGCAGTTACCTACCCCTTTGCCATCTCCCGCGACCTGCCTTCCATCAGGCGCTACAAGGGAAAGACTAGCGAGTTCTTCACGCATTTCGTCTGCAACATCGCCAAGAATGCTTCCGACTTTCGCCACATGGACTGGCGCGAGCTGAAATTGCTTGACCCGATGTGCGGCGGCGGAACGACCTTGTTCGTCGGCCTGTCACTCGGCGCCAGCGTCGCCGGCGTCGAGCTCGACCAGGACGATGTCGAGTCCACGGCCACCTTCATCACTCAATATTGTCGCGAGAACCGGATATCGCTGTCCGCGAACCAGGAGCGACTGCGAAAATTGGGAAATGCGCGCCGCTGGCATTTCCAGATCGGAAGGGAGAGCCCCCTTCGCTGCATGCTGGTGAGCGGAAGCGGAGCCGCGGCCAAAGAGCTGACATCCGGGTTCGGTCGACCTCATCTCATCGTTGCCGATCTGCCTTACGGCATTCAACACAAGGCGCCGCTGCAGGCCCTCCTGACCGATTGTCTGCCCGCCTGGGCCAAGCTGCTGGACCCGGGCGGCTGCATGGCCTTCTCCTGGGATTCGACGCGCTTCACGCGCGAGGAGATGGTGGCATTTGTCCGGGACACCGCTCCTTTCGACGTGATGGAGACACCGCCCTACGACAGTCTGGCACACCGTGTCGATCGCGTGATCAAGCGGCGGGATGTCATCGTGGCCAGGATTCGTCCCTGATTCAGCGGCGCTCTTGCCGAATAGAAGCCTGGCTGAGCCGGGAATGGCCGATACCCGCCATAAGTCCGGCTGGAACGTCGGCGTCACCGGCCTGGCCGCCCCGCCCGACGCCGTCGAGGCTCTGAAGAATTGCGACATGCTGATCACCTGCGTCTTCCTGCTGTTCTCGCCGGAACAGTTCGCCAAAGGTCGAGATCGCCGCCGGCCTTCTCGACGCGGCCAGGGTGATGCGGATCACCTCGCCGCACGGCCTAGCGCGTGCAATAAAGAATGCAGCGCGATCTCGTTAAGACTTCGCCGTGCCCGGCTCTGCCATCTTGCGATGTTGCTTGGCCAACACCTCATTCGGCGTGACGTTAGCCACCGTCGTCTGGATCTTGTTCTTCATTCCTGTGACGACATCTGACTCCCCGCGCAGCATCGCATTGAAGCCGGCCTTTGCGACCTCACGTGCATCGTCCTTCTTGTCGGTGCCGACCTTGGTGTCCATCATGTCGGCACGCCGGAAAAATTCGGTCTCGGTCGCACCCGGCATCAAGCAGGTGACGCTCACGCCGCTGCCGCGTAGCTCCTCGCGCAGTGCGAAGGAGAAGGAATCAAGGAATGCCTTGGTTCCGTTATAGACGGCCTGAAAGCTGCCGGGCATGAAGCCGGCGATCGAGCCCGTGATCAGGATACGTCCTGAGTTCCGCCGGAGCATCTCATTGCCAGCGCGATGGATCAGATAGAGAGTTCCGGTGATGTTCGTGTCGACGACGCGCCTGATCCGGCCGAAATCCTGATCAAGGAAAGCATTGCCGAGGCCGACGCCGGCGTTGGCCAAGAGCGCATCGATCGGGCGGTCGCCGATCGCGGCACATAATTTGTCAACGCCTTCGGTGGTGGCGAGATCGGTCTGGACGGCTTCTACACTTCGGCCAAGCCTGCGCAGCTCGGTCGCAGCCGTCTCAATTGCGGGCTCATCCGCAACGATGACAAGATCAAAGCCGTTCTCGGCACAGCACCTTGCGAGTTCCAGGCCGATTCCGGTGGAAGCTCCGGTTACGACGGCGAACTTGCTGGCGGGCAATCGATCGGCAGACATGGGCGTGTCCTCGCGGCTGACCTTGATGACGGCCAATCGCTCGGTGTCCGGCTCGTTCCTATCCGAAGTCCGCAATCAGGCGCGAAGATTTGCGGCTGCAATAGCAACCATCGTTCCATTCTGGACTTAGATGCCTCGTAAATTCAGCGGGAGAACGAAGATGAAGGCGCTGGTTTGGCACGGCAAGGAAGACATCCGGTGCGATACCGTCACCGATCCGGAGATCCAGGACCCGCGCGACGCGATCATCAAGGTCACGAGCTGCGCGATCTGCGGCTCAGACCTGCACCTCTTCCACAATTTCATTCCCGGCATGATGCCCGGCGATATCATGGGCCACGAGACCATGGGCGAGGTCGTCGAAGTGGGCTGCGGCGTCGACAGCAAATTGAAGAAGGGCGACCGCATCGTCGTCCCCTTCACGATCATTTGCGGCGAATGCGATCAATGCAAACGCGGCAATTTCTCCGTGTGCGAGACCACCAACCGCAAGAAGCACCTGGCCGATAAGGTGTTCGGACATTCAACCGCAGGTCTGTTCGGCTACACTCATTTGACCGGCGGCTATCCTGGCGGACAGGCGGAATATCTCCGCGTGCCCTTCGCCGATGCCACGCATATCAAGGTTCCCGCGGGCATCCCAGACGAACAGCTGCTGTTTCTCAGCGACATCTTCCCGACCGGCTGGCAGGCGGCGGTGCAATGCGACATCGTACCGACAGATACGGTCGCGATCTGGGGCTGTGGTCCGGTCGGACAAATGGCGATCCGGAGCGCCATCCTGCTCGGCGCCAATCAAGTGATCGCGATCGACTGCCTGCCCGAGCGGCTCAGCATGGCGGAAGCCGCTGGCGCGACCACGATCAATTTCGAGAACGAGAGCGTTCTGGAGCGGCTGAAGGAACTGACCGACGGCAAAGGTCCGGAAAAGTGCATCGATTGCGTCGGGATGGAATCGCATGTGAGCGCATCCTGGCCCGACACCCTGCTCGACCGAGCCAAGCAGATGGTGATGCTGGAGAGCGACCGGCCCCATGTCCTGCGGGAGATGATCTATGTCTGCCGGCCCGGCGGCATCATCTCGGTGCCCGGCGTTTACAGCGGCTTCTCCGACAAGCTTCCGATGGGCGCATTCATGAACAAGGGTCTGACGATGCGCACCGGGCAGACTCACGTCAACCGCTGGACCGACGATCTTCTTCGCCGCATCGAGCAAGGCGAGATCGATCCGTCATTCGTCATCACCCACACCGTGCCGCTCGAGCAAGGTCCCGAAATGTACCAAATGTTCCGCGACAAGCGTGATTCATGTGTCAAGGTCGTGTTGAAGCCCTGAAAGGAGCAACCATGTTTCATTTCTCAAATATCGTGCGCTCCAAGGGGGACCCCAAGATTGTTGAAGGCGGACCGAGCCTGAAGCAACCGCCAGACCAGCTTGCACGCGCGCTTGGCTGGCTCGGCATTGGCCTCGGCATCACGGAATTCCTCGCGCCCCGACGCGTCACGGAAGCGCTCGGCATGGAGGGACGCGAGACGCTGGTCCGTGCTTTCGGCTTGCGGGAAATCCTCGCCGGCGTCATGTCACTATCGGTCGATAGGAACGCGGGGCTGTGGGCTCGCGTCGGTGGCGACGGCCTGGATGCGGCTGCACTCCTTTCGGGCCTGACATCCGATAATCCCAAGAAGGGCAACATCGCGCTGGCGCTCCTCATGGTGGGTGGCATTGCCATGCTCGACTACCGGGCCGCCCAGGATACCAAGCCGCGGCGGCCTCCGCCGAATGCGCGGCGCAAGCTGTATCCCAACCGCAGCGGCTTCCCCAAGGGGGTTCAGGCCGCGAAAGGTCGAGCTAAGGAGATGATCCAGCACAAGACGGCCGGTGTCACTTCCTGACCAAGCCGGGATTGCAGACGAGCGACGGCGACGCTCGCGCTCGATTGCCGCCGTCGAGGCGGCGCTCAGCCTCCATGTGGTATATGCGGTCTGCTGAGTTACCGTGGGAAATGGCCTCGAGTGGCATTCATTGGCGGGGCTCGCGACCTGGGGCACGACGCTTCTCATCCAGCGAGCCGAGCATGGCGTTTCACAGCGATCGTTCCTCTCACTAAGACGATTGCAACGATGGAGCTGCCCTTTCGCCTCGGCGTCGCCACTGGCGCGGCCTCCTCCCGGGCGTTCATCGTCGCTACTGCGCGCGGCTACATAGGAACAACGCCAATACACGCCGGTTCGAGAACAGATGTTCCTTCCAACCTAAAGGGCAATCCATGTATCACCACGTGAAGAAACTGATGTTCACCGTCCGTGTCGACGAACCTGATCCCCGGTTCGGCAATATGCTGCTCGAGCAGTTCGGTGGCGCCAACGGCGAGCTCGCCGCCGCCATGCAGTACTCCATACAGGGGCTCAATTGCGAAGATCCGGATCGCAAGGATCTCCTGATGGACATCGGTACTGAGGAATTGAGCCATCTCGAAGTCGTCGGCACGCTCGCCCGCATGCATCTCAAGCCCGCGAAATTCGATCGCCAGGCTGCCGAAGCCGATCCGCTCATCGCGATCGCCGGGGGCGGCGGCGTGAACCTGTTCAACTCGCAGGGCAATGCCTGGACTGCCGATTACCTCAAGATCACCGGCGAGCTGGATGTCGACCTTCGGAGCAACATTGCCGCGGAGGCGAGAGCCAAGATCGTCTACGAACGGCTGATCAATTTCACCGATGACGCTGGAACCAAGGATGCGCTTCAGTTCCTGATGACGCGTGAGATTACGCACATGAAGGCGTTCTCGCTGGCGCTCGAAAGCATGGCAAAGCCGGCATTCAGCATCGGCCGGATCGCCCCAACACCCGGCCTCGTCGATCAGTTCTTCAACGATTCGACGGGAACCGGCGATCACGGCGAGATCGACACGCGCGGGCCGTGGAATGAGGGAGGCGAATGGGTCTTCACCGACTCGCCTGCCATCCAGGCCGGCGAGCCCGGCCCAGCAAGCGCGATCGTCACCGAGAGCTCTCCGCCGGTCGACGAAGCCGGTCTCGGCGAACTCCTGATCGACGAGCTCCGCGACATCCTTCACGCGGAAAAGCAACTCACGAAGGCGCTGCCCAAGATGGCGGAAGCCGCGCGCTTCGATCAGCTGCGAGAGTTGTTCGAGCAGCACCTCGTCGAGACCGAGGCGCAGATCGAGCGAATCAACGAGTGTTTCGAGATGCTCGGAAAGTCAGTGCGCACCAAGCCTTGCAAGGGCATGATGGGCCTGGTCGAGGAAGGCCAGGAAATCATGGACGAAGGCGAAGAGAAGGAAGATGCTGCCGCCGATCTCGCATTGATCGGGGCGGCGCAGCGGGTCGAGCATTACGAGATCGCCGGCTACACTACCGCGCGCAATCTCGCTCAGCAATTGCGCCATAGCGCCGTCGTCAGCCTTCTGTCGAAGTCCCTCGCTGAGGAAGAGAATGCCGATCAGCTCTTGAACCAGGTCGCTCGTTCGCTGATGTCGGTCGCGAAAATGCCGGCGGCCGTCGAGCAGACGGAATAGAGTGCGGGTATGCTGCGGCACTAGATGACGTCGACGCGCGCCTCGGTCCGTTCCCTTCCAGACGTGCGCGCGAGCGCGGCCCCGGCGAGACTCTCCCTTGCGCGGGGTCGCATTCGTTTCTGAAGAATGATGTGCGGGGAATTACAACGCCCAGCGACGCGCGAATGTTTCAGGACAGCAACGCCAGCTTTCAGCGCCCCGTGCGAAGACACAGGTCGCCCCGTTCGGCGCCGCCGCTGGAGTGCAGGCTTACTTGTTGGACGAGCTCGAACCGGTCGTGACGCTCGGAGCGTTGGTCGGAGCCGTGGTGGTGGTCTGATGACCGATATCGCGTCCATTGTAGAAGAAGACGGCCGCGACGACGGCTATGACGAAGACTGCGCCGACCATCCAGCCGACTGCGCTGTTCTGTCGAGGCCTTGCGCTGAAGGGGTCGTTTTGATCCATGCTGTTCTCCCGTGACTGACTCGAAAACCTGTCGCCGGAAGGGACGTTCCAATTCGGCTAGCTACGCCTGCCCGTCCCTCTCGGGGGCGCAACAAAAGAAAAGCGAAAACAACCCCATGCACAGTAGCCGGTGCCAATGAGATCAATGGCTTGGCGGCGGTCGAATTCTGATTATACGAATTCGATTTGACTCGTCGGGCAAAACACCTGTAGACAGCCATCATCCGGAACGACCGACGGCATCCTGTCTCCGCTGAGTGACACCATGCGCGAGCTCGCCGATGCCCCAAATATCGAACAGGATCGGTTCCGCCCCGTTGGAACGGACAAGCGGGTGTTCCATTGACCGTCATGGGAAAGCTGCTGATCGGTATCGTCGTCGTGAGCCTGGCAATGATCATCGCGTTCGCCGTCTACGTCATCACGCTGTAACGGCAGGCACGATCACGGCGCTCCTCGGCCGACCACCCGGAACATTGCGCTGCGGTCGGGCGTTTTGGCCGAAATGCCACGCTATTACTTCAACATTCACAATGGTCACCCCTTTGAGGACCGTGTCGGCGAGGATCTGCCCGACGAGGAGGCGGCCTGGAAGAACGCGCTCCTGCTTACGCGCGACATCGAAGACGTGCTCGCCCCCGGCGGTGCGTGGAGGCTCGAGGTCATCAAGACCGATGGAAGTCCGCTCTACCGCATCGACATCAAGGCCGAGCGGGCAAACGACGCTCCGTCCAATTCGGCAACACCAGGTGACAGCGACAGCCCTGATGGCTGAACGCTTCGCAGGCTGCGTGTCGGCTCAAATGAACGGCTTCCCGCCGGTCACGGCGAGCGTGGCTCCCGAGGTGTAGCTCGAGAGCGGATCGGCCAGCATCACATAGGCTGTCGCGAGCTCCGCCGGCTGTCCGGCACGCTGCATCGGCACCTGCTTGCCGAAATTCTTTACGGAATCCTCGGGCATGGTCGACGGGATCAGTGGCGTCCAGATCGGTCCCGGGGCGACCGCGTTGACCCTGATGCCCTTGCTTGCCAGCATCTGCGCGAGCCCGCCGGTAAAGTTCTGAATGGCGCCTTTGGTCGTGGCATAGGCGAGCAGGCTCGGGTTCGGCATGTCCGAGTTCACGGAAGCCGTATTCACGATCGCCCCGCCCGGTCGCATGTGCGGGACGGCAGCCTTGGCCAAATAGAACATGGCGTGGATGTTCACTTCGAAGGTTCGTTGCCATTCCCCATCGCTGATGTCCTGGATGTCCTTGAACGTCGCCTGATGGGCCGCGTTGTTGACGAGTATGTCGATTCCCCCGAGTTCCTCGACCGCGCGATGGACGATGCTGCGGCAATGATCGGGATTGGCGATATCGCCGGCAATCAGACCGGCCTTGCGCCCTTCGCGCTCGACCAGCGCCTTGACCTCAGCCGCGTCCTCATGCTCGTTCAGATAGGCGATGACGATGTCCGCGCCCTCGCGGGCATAGGCGATTGCGACGGCGCGGCCGATGCCGCTGTCGCCCCCCGTGATGATGGCCTTCATACCGGCGAGGCGACCGGCCCCCTTATAACTCTCCTCGCCATGATCCGGTCGCGGGTTCATCGCGCGGGTTGTGCCGGGCGCCGGTTGCTGCTGAGCGGGAAAGGGCGGCTTGGGATATTCGGTCATGGAGCTGCTCCGGAATTTGCTCCGGTAACCGAAGGCGACCGCAAGCGTTCCTAGCCCGCCCATCGGATATCTTGTCCCAAATGCACGAGGACCGCTCGGCGGCAACCTCCGACTCTGAACAGACGTTAGGAACGCGCCGCGTGTTCCAGCCGTTCAACTGGATGACCAGATACTCATTCTTGATCACGGACGGCGACGATTTCTCTGACAACGAAGAGCTGCCGGACGACGAAGCAGCCTGGCACCAGGCCCTTCGTACCGTCAGGGACATCGAATCGACGCTCAGCTCCACTGGCGGCAAATGGTCGCTTGTGGTTCACCGGGATGATAGTCCACTCTATCGCATCGACGTGCGGGCCCAAAGGCTGACCTAAGTGCTCGGGCTCAGATGCAGGTAGGTGGGGTCAAAGCCTGCCAGCTCTTCCATCTCCTTGGGCTTGAGGATGTGAAACTCCGACCTGCTCACCGAGACCAGCCCTCCCTTCCGGAGGTTCTGGAGGACCCGCTTGGTGTGAACCACCGAAAGGCCAAGGCAATCGCCCAGATCGGTCTGAGTGATGGGCAAGCCGAACTCTCCATCACGCGTGTGCCCGATGGCCTTCAGCCGGCGGTGGAGTTCTGTCAGGAGCTGAGCCATTCTGGGCGTAGCCTCACGCCGTCCGACGTTGACGATCCATTCCCTGAAGATTGCCCCGTCGAGCAGAGTTTCGCGCCATCGTGCCGATGCCAGGTTCGGGCGCAAGCGGTTGACCTCTCTGAGGTCGTCGTGGGAGATGAAGCCGAGCGCACACCGCGTGACGGTGATCAGGTCATGATCCATGACCTTGAGATGAAGACCTTGAAGGTCAGGATCTCTCCCGGTATGTGGATGGAGAGAACCTGTCGTTCGCCATCCGCAGTCGTCTATCGAGCGGAATGCAAATCCTTCCGCGATCAGGCAGCAGTCACTTGGCCGGTCTCCATCGGCCACAATGACTTCGCCGGAGTCGAAATGCCGCTCGCGAATCCGAAGCGTGTGAATTGCCCGGATGTCCTCGGCGTCCAGATTGTTGGACACGGTCAGCTTTGTGATCAGGGCGGAAGCCAGGTTTGCCGGCATCGGATGCTCCATTTCGAGACCCGAATGATGCAAACCACTCCGGCCTGTGAGGCGGGAGCACTACACTCTCAGCATCGACGCCCATGCATATCTGCCGATGATGATACGACAACGCAAAGCTATAAGATCGTTCCAGGAACAACCATCAAGCAGCTTCTCGCGCAAATTTTCAACTTGGCTCACTTTGAGTAAGGAGAGCCGGCGAGCTTCGACCACGTCTTGGACTAGCCGAGCGTGTGCACGATCGGTCGAATCTCGCCGCTTTCGTCGAGATCGAGCGTCGCCAGCGTGATCGGGAGCTTGAAGCGTTGCGGCCCGGCGCTCCCGGGATTGAGATAAAGCACCCCACCGACGTTCTTGACGCTCGCCCGGTGCGAATGACCGCAGATCACGGCAGCAACGCCTTCAGGCGCAGGTTTGCTCGCAAGCTCGTTCTGATCATGCAGGACGTATAAATCGCACCCGCCGAGATGCACCGTTTCCGTATCCCGATAGTTCCGCGCCCAATCGCCGGTGTCGACATTCCCCCGGATCGCCGAGACAGGCGCAATTCTGCGCAGCCCCTCGAGCACATGCTCGGCGCCGATATCGCCGGCGTGGATGATGTGCGCGACCCCGGCCAGACGGCGCACGGCCTCCGGACGTAGCAACCCGTGCGTATCCGAAATCACGCCGATCCTGATCACAGCGCCTCTCCTGACTTGATGCCCCAGCGCGGGGCCTAGGAACCACGGCAGCACGCTCGCATTGCCGGATATCTAACCGGAGCGCACAAATGGGCAATAGCGGCGTCGGCATGCTTTTGGGAGACGTCTCGGCCACGGTGTTGTGGCTGTGGTTCATCGGCGCCTTCATCCTTGGCGCCGTGATCTGGTATGGCGTCAGTCGATCCGGCCATTTGCGCCGAAGTGAGCGCGCACAACTGGACCGGAACACGGAAGCCGCGCAGCGCCGCGACGATCCGCAAAAGCCCGCGGCACGGTGATCACGCGACCGAGGATGATACATGCTGGAAGATCTTCGCGCGATCGCTCAACCGGGAGCGATAATTGCCGTCATCGTCGTCCTGCTGCTGATGGGCGCAGCCGATGCGGCAATCTTCATCGCGACCAGGGGATGGCCGTTCTGAGGCGGCAGTGAACCAGCCCGATCTGTGCGATAGGAACCTTCATAGGATTGACCGGTTCGCCCTGCAACAGGGGAGCACGGCGAACACTCATGCCTGTCCGGATGCGAACGGCTCTGGTGCCATTTGCGGCGTTGCCGCTGGTCGCTTGCGCCGGCCAGCAGTCGGCGCTCGACCCGCAAGGGCTTCAGTCCACCCAGATCCTCAATATCCTCTTCATCTTCCTGGGCGTCGCGGCCATCGTCTGGATCGCCGCGATGATCGTGCTTGCTGTCGGCATGCTGCGCCGAAATCGTACGGCCGACCAGCCGCTCGCGCTGCACCAGCCCTTTGAAAGGACGGCCGGTCGCGTCGTCTTCATCCTGGGGCTCGCAACCCTCGTCATCGTGCTCGGGCTCTCCATCGTCAGCTATGCCGGCCAGCGCACCGTCTTCGCCAAGGACGAGCACGCCCTCACCCTCAAGATCATCGGCCATCAATGGTGGTGGGAGATTCGGTACGAGGACGACAGTCCCGACAAGAGCTTCGTGACAGCCAACGAGATCCGGATTCCGACCGGTCAGCCCGTGAAGGTCGAGCTCGAATCCGCCGACGTGATCCACAGCTTCTGGGTGCCGAGCCTGACCGGGAAGATGGACCTCATTACCGGGCAGAAGAACGAGCTGCAGTTCACGGCGAAGACCGCCGGCGTCTATCGCGGCCAATGCGCCGAGTTCTGCGGACTTCAGCATGCGCATATGGCCTTTGCGGTGCTCGCGTTATCGCCGGATGAGTTCGGCCGCTGGCGCGACAACGAGAACCGGAGCGCCAACAGCCCGACCGACCAGCTCGGCAAGCAGGGCGAGCAGCAGTTCCGTGCAAGAGGCTGCGCGCTCTGCCACACAGTGCGGGGCACGCTGGCGGGCGGGCAATTGGGTCCCGATCTGACCCACATCGGCAGCCGTACCACGGTCGCCGCCGGAACGCTGCCGCTGACGCCGGCCGCGCTCGGCGCCTGGATCGCCGATCCCCAGCACGTCAAGCCCGGCAATCTTATGCCGAAGATGCCGCTGCAATCGAACGAGCTCATCGCGATCCTTCACTATCTGGAGCAGCTCAAGTGACCGTGATGGCTGAAGAACGCGAGCTGCGCGACGACGCGCTGAACGGCCTGGAGCTCTCTACGCGCCTCGACAGGATCTGGCGCACGCCGCCCGGCCTGCTCGGCGCGCTGATGTCGGTCGACCACAAGGTCGTCGGGCGTCGCTACATCGTTACCGCATTCACGTTCCTGCTCCTCGGCGGCATCCTCGCGATCCTGATGCGCATTCAGCTCGCGGGCCCTGAGAAGACGTTCCTGTCGGCCGACAAATACAACCAGATCTTCACGATGCACGGCTCGACGATGATGTTTCTGTTCGCCGTCCCGGTGATGGAAGCATTCGCCGTGTACCTCGTGCCGCTGATGGTCGGAACGCGGAGTATCGCCTTCCCGCGCCTGAATGCGTTCAGCTACTGGATGTTTCTGTTCGGAGGCTGCTTCCTCTGGATCTCCTTTGCGCTCAACGTCGGTCCGGATGTCGGCTGGTTCGCCTATGTTCCGCTGTCGTCGCTGCAGTACACGCCGACGAAGCGGCCCGACGTCTGGGCGCAGATGATCACCTTCACCGAGGTCGCGGCGCTCGCAGTTGCCGTGGAGATCGTCGTCACCGTGTTCAAGCTCCGCGCGCCCGGCATGACGCTCGACCGCATCCCTCTTTTCGTATGGGCAATGCTGGTCACGTCCTTTCTGGTGATGTTCGCGATGCCTTCGATCATGGTTGCATCGACCTCGCTGATCCTGGATCGTCTCGTCAGCACGCGCTTCTACGATTCCTCGTCGGGCGGACATCCCCTGCTCTGGCAGCACCTGTTCTGGTTCTTCGGTCATCCCGAGGTCTACATCATCTTCATACCCGGCACGGGCATGGTCTCGGCCATCCTTGCGACATTCGCGCGCCGGCCGGTGATCGGCTATCCGGTCGTCATCCTCTCACTGATCGCGACCGGCTTCCTGTCGTTCGGCCTGTGGGTCCACCATATGTTCGTCACGGGCCTGCCCCAGCTCGGCGCCGGCCTGTTCACGGCGTCCAGCATGCTGATCGCGGTGCCGAGCGGTCTCCAGATCTTCTGCTGGCTGGCGACACTCTGGGACGGCCGTCCGGTCTACCGCACTCCGCTCCTGTTCGTGGTCGGCTTCATCGTGATCTTCGTGCTCGGCGGCCTCTCCGGCGTGATGGTCGCCTCGGTGCCGATCGACACACAGGTGCACGATACCTATTTCGTCGTCGCGCATTTCCATTACGTCCTGATTGGCGGCGCGGTCTTCCCGCTCATCGGAGCCGTCTACTACTGGTTTCCCAAGATTACCGGCCGGATGCTGAGCGAGCGGCTCGGCCGCTGGAACTTCTGGCTCGCCTTCGTCGGGTTCAATGTCGCGTTTTTCCCGATGCACATTCTCGGGCTGATCGGGATGCCGCGGCGCGTTTACACCTACACTCCCGAGATGGACTGGGCGCACCTTAACCTTCTGTCCAGCGCCGGCGCCGCCATTTTCGCGATCAGCTTTGCGCTGCTGCTTGTGAACGTGCTCATGAGCCTTCGCGCCGGCACGCTCGCAGGCGACAATCCCTGGGACGCCTCGACGCTGGAATGGGCGACCTCTTCACCTCCACCCCCGCAGAATTTCGACCGCATTCCCGTGGTCAAGCACCGCGATCCGCTCTGGCTCGACAGTGCGAGCCTGCCCGTCGTTGCGGGCCTCAGCGTGGAGCGGCGCGAGGTGCTCCTGACGTCGCTCGCCGAAGCCGAACCGCAAATCCGTGAGGCGTCTCCGGAGCCGAGCATCTGGCCGCTGCTGACGGCGATTGCGACGACGGTGTTCTTCATCGGATCGATCTTCACGCCCTGGGCGGTGCTGTGGGGTACGCCGCCCATGGCCGTCACCTTGATCGGCTGGTTCTGGCCGGGCGGCAGCAAGGAGGACGAGCAATGAGGCAAACCATCGTCCGCAACGTCGCGGAACTGCCGACCTATGGCTATGGCCCGCGCAGCGGCCCGTGGTGGGGCGCCATGGGGTTCATGGCGCTGGAGGGCATGGGATTTGCCATCGCAATCGGGGCCTACCTCTATCTCTATGCCGTCAACCCGAACTGGCCGATCGGAGCAGCGCCCCCCGATCTCTGGCCCGGCACGGCCGAGACCATCGTCTATCTCCTGAGCATCATTCCGAACGAGATGACCAAAAGCGCCGCTCATCGACAGGACCTTGCCAAAGTACGCGCAGGCCTCATCGCGATGTCGCTGATCGGAATCGGACTCTTGGTCTTGCGCGGCTTCGAGTTCGCCCATCTCAACACGCGTTGGGACAACTCGGCCTACGGATCGATCGTCTGGTTGATCCTGGGCCTGCACACGACCCATCTCGCCACCGACGTCGGCGACACCATCGTGCTGGCGGTGCTGATGTTCACACGCCACGCCAAGCCGCGTCGGTTCAGCGACGTCACCGATAATGTGTTCTATTGGAACTTTGTCGTGCTGGCATGGCTGCCGCTCTATGTGCTGCTCGACTGGGTGCCCCGCCTATGACCGCTGCTGAACGACATCCGAAACTGCTCTACTGGGCCGGCGTCGCGCTCGGACCGCTGGCATGGGGCATCAACCTGCAAGGCGTCTATGCGCTCGCCCATTTCTCGTGCGAGACGACAAAGCTCACCGGCACGATCATGAGCGTCGCCCTGGCCATCGTTGCCCTTGCGGGCACGGCGATATCGGCCCGTGCGGTTCGGCGCGGCGTCGGCGCGGAATGGGCCGATGCACAAGGCGGCGGTCCCCGGACGTTCATGGCCTGGCTCGGTGTCGGCTCCGGCGTGCTGTTCGCACTTGTCATCGCGAACCAGCTCGCGGCATCGCTGGTGATCAGCCCATGCCTGCGCTGATCCTGCTGGCCCTGCTGCTTGGCCTGGCTGCTGCGCCGGCAATGGCCCACGGCATCTCGGACGTCGATCCGGGCTCGCTTTGGAGCATCGATCCCTGGCTTCTGGCACCGCTTTATGCTGTCGGCATCGGCTTCTACGTCGGCACGCAGCGGCTCTGGCACCACGCGGGCGGAGGGCGCGGCATCAGCTTTCGTCAGGTCGGCGCATTCTGGACGGGATGGCTGATCGTCGCACTCGCCCTCACCTCGCCGCTGCATTGGCTCGGCGAGCGACTGTTCACGGCGCACATGATCGAGCACGAGCTGCTCATGATCGTCGGAGCCCCCCTGATGGCATTTGCCCGCATCAACGGGCCGCTGATGTGGAGCCTTCCGGCCTCGCTTCGTCCTGCTGCGGGCCGCCTCCTCAATTGGCCGATTGTCGCGCGGCCATGGGCTCTGCTGGGCCATCCCATCAGCGCGACCGCCATGCATGCCCTGGCACTCTGGGCCTGGCATGCGCCGCCGCTTTATGCGTGGGCACTCGAAAACACCGCCATCCATCGCCTCCAGCACATCAGCTTCTTTGCCACGGCGCTGTTGTTCTGGTGGGTGCTTCTCCATGGCCGCGGTGTTGGTCGCAGCGTGCGGCTTCGGGATGGTATCGCGATTGCGTGCCTGTTCGTCACTGTCCTTCATTCCGGAGTGCTGGGAGCGCTCCTGGCCCTGTCGACGCGCGTTTGGATCCCGGGCCAGGGCGCCATCGCCGGGGAATTCGGTCTGTCGCCGCTGGAGGATCAGCAGCTTGCCGGCATCTTGATGTGGGTGCCCATGGGCATGCTCTACACCGCTGCAGCCCTGTTCTTCGCTTATCGGTGGCTGACCGAATTCGATGTCCGCCTGCCCGCGGTTCGGCACGCCGGCTCGCGAGGACCATAGGAACCGCAGGTGCAGCGCAACGTTCGCCCATCTGACTCAATCTCCGTGGAGGTCAGATGAGCAAGCGCACCGCCATGACGGCTGTCATTCTCGCGGCGACTTTCGCGGCGCCAGAAGCTCCGGTCGCGCAAGAGCAACCGCGCCCGGGAATGTCGTGCCCGGTCGACCATGATCAGCTTGCCGACATTCTCAAGAAAAGCGTCAAGCCCGCCGGCGGCCCGAGCAATGGCGGCCTGGACAACAACGAATGGGCGGCCGTCGTGAACCGGCAGGGCGTCGTCTGCGCGATTGCCTATAGCGGCAGCAAGGTCGATGACCAGTGGCTCGGCAGTCGCGCGATCGCCGCCGAGAAAGCCAACACCGCGAATGCGTTCAGCCTGAAGAACAAGGCGATGGCGACCGCCAATCTCTATGCGGGCGCCCAGCCCGGCGGCTTCCTGTTCGGCGCCGCGCTCAGCAATCCGCCTGCACCGGAGGTTCTCTACGCCGGCACGCCGGATGAATTCGGAACCGCGCGTGATCCAATGGTCGGCAAGCCCGTCGGCGGCGTCATCGTCTTCGGCGGCGGGCTGGCGCTCTATGACGGCAACGGCATCGCCGGCGCGCTCGGCGTCAGTGGCGACAGCTCCTGCGCGGATCACAACGTCGCCTGGCGCGTGCGTCACTTCCTCGGCCTTGATCACGTGCCGGCCGGCGTCAGCCCGAACATGAAGGATGCGATCATCTACGATATCGGGCCGGACGGCAAAAGCCCATCGGGCTTTGGCCATCCCAAATGCGACGGCAAGGAAGATCAGATCGCCGTCGATCTCGGCGCCGGCGTTTCGGGAAACGTCGTGAGATAGCCGCCTCTCCCGGTCCTAGGAACCAAGCGCGCACGCAACGTTTGTACGTTCGCGGACGGCCTGCAGCGCGGCAGGCCTCGTCAATGCCGTGGAGATCTTCACTTATGTTAATGTCCGGCCTCAGGCGCTTGCTGTGGGGAACGCTGCGTGCGCTGTGCGCGTGCTCTGTATCGCTTTCGCCTGGTTTTGCCCAGACTGATCTTGCCAGCCGCATGAAGGATCCCGGCCAATGGCCGATGGCGGCGCGCGACTACGCCAACACGCGCTATAGCGATCTCGACCAGATCAACGTCGGCAACGCATCGCGCCTGCAGCTCGCCTGGACGTTCTCGATCGGCGCGGATCGCGGTCAGGAGGCCGCACCACTCGTGGTCGACGGGACCATGTATGTGGTCGGCCCCTATGCCGGGCCCTACCCCAACCGCGTGTTCGCGCTCGATGCCACCACGGGCGAGTTGACATGGTCGTATGCGCCGAAACCTGAGCCTGCCGCAGCGGGCGTAGCCTGTTGCGACGTCGTCAGTCGCGGGCTCGCCTTCGACAACGGCAAGATCTTTCTCAACACGCTCGACAATCACTCGGTCGCAATCGACGCCAAGACCGGCAAGGAGCTCTGGCACACCAAGCTCGGCGAGATCAACAAGGGCGAGACCATCACGATGGCGCCCGTCGTGGTGAAGGGCAAGGTCCTCATCGGCAACAGCGGCGGCGAGATGGGCGTGCGCGGCTGGGTCACCGCGCTCGACGAGAACACCGGTGCCATCGCCTGGCGCGCCTATGCCACGGGCCCCGACAAGGACGTGCTGATCGGCGACGGCTTCAAGCCGTTCTACGACAACCTCAAGGGCAAGGATCTCGGCGTCAAGAGCTGGCCTGCCGACCGCTGGCAGGTCGGCGGCGGCACCATGTGGGGATGGATCTCCTATGATCCGGACCTCAACCTGATCTATTACGGCACCGCCAATCCAAGTCCATGGAATGCGAACCAGCGCAGCGGCGACAATCTCTGGAGTACGACCATCTTCGCGCGTGATCCCGACAACGGGCATGCGAAGTGGGCCTACCAGGTCAACCCGCACGATCTGTTCGACCATGACGAGATCAACGAGAACGTCTTGGTCGACCTCGAGGTGAACGGTCTGCCGCGCAAAGTGCTGATCCATCCCGGTCGCAATGGCTACATGTACGTCATGGATCGTTCCACCGGCGAAGTGATCTCGGCGGACGCCTTTGAGTTCGTGAACGCCTACAAGGGCGTCGACCTCAAGACCGGCAAGATCATCCCCAACGAGGAGAAGACCCCGCTTGCCGGCAAGACCGTCGAGAACATCTGCCCGAGCGCGCCGGGCGCCAAGGATTGGCAGCCCTCCGCCTGGTCACCGCGCACAAAATTGCTCTACGTCCCGCATCAGCATCTCTGCATGAATTTCAAGGCGTCGCAGGTCGGCTATATCGCCGGCACGCCGTATGTCGGTGCCGATGTCGATATGTACGCGGGTCCCGGCGGACACCGGGGCGAATTCATGGCGTGGGACCCGGTCGCGCGCAAGAAGGTTTGGGAGATCCACGAGAAGCTGCCGGTCTGGAGCGGCGCGCTGGTGACGGCCGGCGACGTCGCGTTCTACGGAACGATGGACCGCCTGTTCAAGGCGGTCGACGCAAAGACCGGAAACATGCTCTGGCAGTTTCGTGCGGGTTCGGGGTTCATCGGCCAGCCGATCTCCTATCGCGGCTCGGACGGGCAGCAGTACATCGCGATCCTCTCCGGCGTCGGCGGCTGGCCCGGCGCGGTGGCCAATGCGGAGCTCGATCAGCGGGTGCGCAATGGCGCACTCGGTTTCACCGGTGCAATGCAGGATCTGCCATTCTACACCGCCGGCGGCAGCGAACTGCTGGTGTTCAAGCTCGGGGGAGCCAATGGTCAGGACAACAGCCATGCGCCTGCGCGCTGATTGTGCCGCTCTTGCGCTTGTCGGCCTGACCGGGATCGCGTCACCCGCAGCGGCCGGGCCGAATGGGGAGCTGCGTGTCTGTGCCGATCCCAACAATCTGCCGTTTTCCAACAGCGCCGAAGCAGGCTTCGAGAACAGGCTGGCGTCGTTGGCGGCAGGAGCCCTGGGACGATCCCTGTCCTACACCTGGTGGGCGCAGCGTCGCGGCTTCATTCGCAACACGCTGAAGGCAGAAAAATGCGACGTCGTGATGGGCGTGCCGGCCGGCTACGAACTCGTGGAGACCACGAGACCCTATTATCGCTCGACCTACGTGTTCGTCAGCCGTCAGGACGCGCATCTCGACCTTTCCTCCCTGCTCGATCCCCGTCTGCATCGCCTGGCGATCGGCGTGCACCTCGTCGGTGACGACGGCAACAATCCGCCGCCGGCGCAGGCGCTCGGCGCGCTCGGCATCGTCGACAATGTCCGCGGCTACTCGATCTATGGCGACTACCGCGAGGCCGATCCGCCGGCCCGCCTGATCGAGGCTGTCGAACACGGCGAGATTGAGGTCGCCGCGGCCTGGGGGCCACTTGCCGGATATTTCGCCGGGCTGTCCGGGGTGGCGCTGACGGTCACGCCGATCCAGGATGGCGAACGCTTTGCACCTCAGCAATTCCAGTTCGCCATTTCGATGGGCGTGCGCAAGGGCGATCACGCCCTGCGTGACCAGCTGGACGCGTTCATCGACGAGCATCGATCCGAGATCACCTCTCTGCTGCGAAGCTACGGCGTGCCTCTGATCGACTCACCGGTGACGGCCTCGGGAGGGCATCAATGATGTCTGCCATAGCGCTGCGCGCGAGTGTTCTGTCGCTTCTCCTGATGGCTGTGCCGGACGACGCGATGCTTGCCCAGCAGGCCCTGCCGCAATCCCAGGAAGCGCAGATGCCAACCTTGGCACCGCGGCCGAATTTCGGCGGCAGCGTCGGTAATGGCCGGCCGGGCGTGTTCATGCAGGTTCCCGTAACCACTCTCTTTCCCGGCGCACAGCCCGACCCGCCGCAGATCAAGAATCCGGTCCAGGGCGATCCTAACGCCGAGCAACGCGGGATGACCTATTACATCAGCTTCAATTGCGTCGGCTGCCACGCGGCGAACGGCGGCGGCGGCATGGGGCCGGCGCTGAGCAACAACCTCTTCACCTATGGCTCGCAGCCCGAGCACATCTATCTGTCGATCTACCAGGGTCGGCCCAATGGAATGCCGGCCTGGGGCGGCGTTCTGCCCGACAGCGTGATCTGGGACCTCGTCACCTATATCGGCAAGATCAGCAACGAGCCGAGCCGACAATGGGGCCGCACCTTCTCGGCAAATCCGCTCTCGCCCGAGATCGAGCAAGTCCCGAGCGAGCAGGTCTCGACCACCGATCCGTGGTCCGCCACCAAGTCCTTCAACTTCGGCCAGAAACCCTGATCGGAAAGGGAGCTGCCGATGATGCGTCCGACGACACGCTTACTCATCGCCGCGCTGCTCGCCATGATGGCCGCCGCCTGCGAGCCCGGCAGGGCTAACGGCCCTGACAACTTCATCGGCGATGCGCGCCGTGGCACCGATCTCGTCAAGCAATACCATTGCGGCAGCTGTCACGACATTCCCGGCATCGCCGGAGCCGACGGCAATGTCGGCCCGCCCCTGCACAGGATCGGCACGCGCACCTACATCGCGGGCTACATCCAGAACTCCCCGGACAGCATGGCCGACTGGATTGAGGATCCGCAGCGGGCGTTGCCAGGCAACGCCATGCCGAGAATGGGCATCCCGCAGAAGGACGCGCGCGACATCGCAGCGCTTCTCTATACGCTGAAGTAGGTCATATGAACTCCATACAGCTTGTCGCGCTCGATATCAGCATCGCAAGACTGCGCCGGTCGTTCCAGAACGTGCACCACGATCTCTGGGACAGGGACATGGCCTCGCAGCCGCGGCGGCCACGGGTCATTCGGAAGCAAACTCGGCGATTACGTGCGGGCCTACACGCTGCCGTGATGTGCGTCGGCCCGGCTCGTCTATACCTGGCGGCGACGCCTTGCCCGGATCTGCCGACCCGGACGAGCAATCGCTGAGGCCAGCAGAGCGACGCTCGCAGCTAGCGCCAGCACCGCAAGCCCCTGGCTGATGACCCCGGCCGGTGGAAGCTGCTTCCGCGCGAGCCAGCCGCCGTCGACCGACCTTCCCGGCCGAGAGGCTTCAATCATCGTTCCTTCGCTGACCGGTGCGCGCCGCGCGTGCGACAGCAGAAACCTGAATGCGCCTCCCAGCAGATCCTCGGTCAATTTCGGCGCAATGGCATAGGCCATCTGACCCGCGCGTGCCGGCCACCCGACGGCGACCTCATCCCGGGGCGTACGGACCAGATTCAGGAACGCCTGAGCGACGTCCTCGGACTGGTAGAGCAGCGGGCCCGGGTCAAGCTTCTTGCCCGACATGTTGGCACCGTGGACGAAACCGGGCGTATCCACAATCGCCGGGAAGACGCCGCAGACGTGGATATCGGAATGCGCGCCAAGCTCCTGGCGCAGGCTCGCCGTGAACCCGCGCAGGCCGAACTTGCTTGCAGTATACGCGGCCGCAAACGGTGTCGGGGCCAAGCCGCCGAGCGAGATGTTATTGATCAGGATGCCCCGGTTCTGACGCAAGAAGATCGGAAGCACCGCGAACGCACCGTTCATGGTTCCAAGCAGATTGACCTCGACGGTCCGGCGATGCAGCGCGAGATCGGCGTCCTGATAGGCGCCGAACACACCCGTGCCGGCATTGTTGATCCAAACATCGATCCCGCCGAACGCATCTTCGGCTCGCCTCGCCAATCGCTGCACCGCCTCCGCGTCGGTGACGTCGGTCGGGACCGCCAGGGCGCGGCCCCCCAGCGCCTCGCACTCCGCCGCAAGACGCGTCAGGATCTCCTCGCGCCGCGCGGCCAAGGCCACGCTCGCACCTGCCCGCGCAAACGCCAGCGCGGCCGCGCGGCCTATTCCGCTGGAGGCCCCCGTTATCACGACGCGTGTGCCCGCCATTGGCCGCGGCGCAGCTCCCTCGGCACCCATAGGGAGCAGCCATCGCAGCGACCGCCGGAGCTGCTCGGTCGCTCTGGAGTCGAACCAGTCGCCATGCGCGAAAATGACCCGTTCGGGCGCAAGGCTCACCAGCCGCTCGGCTGCGGCCTGGACCGACCGGCCGCCGAGCCGCAACAGGAGGCGCAGATAAACCGGCGCCCTGCCGTCAGGCTTGGCGTTGCCAAGCAGGCTAACAGCAGCCTGATTTAACGCGGGAAGATCACGGGAAGCGAGGTTCTGCACGAGATCCGTCAGGATCAATGTGCGGCTCCGCTTGTCGAATATCTCCACTTCCGAGAACATCGGCGCGTTCACGGCGATGGTCACGAGCTCCCCGGACCATTCTTCCGGGGTGGTACCGCCAAGCTCCCGGTCAATGCGAAGGCCTGCCTCTCGCACCTGCTTCCTCGCCGAGAGGCCTCTTGCTGCGAAGGTCGTTGCCTGCGGCAATTGCCTTTGCCATTCGCGCAGAAACGTCCAGTGAGCAACATTCGGCGCCAGCAGGTAACTGATCTGACCCAGCCGCTCGAGCTCTTCGCGCAGAGAGTGCGAATAGCGCACAGGCGAGTGCAGAACGAGGTCACCATTCGACAGCCGAATGACCGTCATGCGAACAGGCAGAACCAGACCCGCCGCGCTGATCGGCGCGTCGTCCGCAATCCAGATGTCATCCGTCACCCTGGTAAGGGTGGCGGTCGATAGGGCGGTGGCAACTCTTTGCATGAGCGTCTTCCGGTCCGGATCTTATCCAAGTCCCCGGACAGGACGCTCGTTCCTCGTGACTACAGCCGCATAGCCGACGCTTCCGACAGAGCTCTGGAACCTGCTCGCCCGAGGTCGTCGAGGGAAATACGTCCTCTTGTCGCCGCCTCCAAGAGCTTCGGGGCGACGTGAGCCCGGGCCGCGGTCTCTCGACGGGAGATTTCACATTATGCCAATCGCCGCGTCCTTTAAGGAACGAATGACCAAACTGCCACAGGTTCTTCCTGGCGCGGGTTGACCAGGCCCAGGAACCCAACGACGCGAGATCGCTTGACAGCCACCATCCGGACCATGCCCATGCGAACACGCCAAAAACGAAACCGCCAGCGTTCGATATCTGCGGGAAGCTTTCTGATCACCGTCCTGGCCATTCTGATCGCCCTGAGCGCGCTCGAACGCCGGACGACGTGACAGCGTCCTACGGCTCCTCATCGCCGAAACGATCCGCCCGCACCCGGCGGTATCGGGCCTCTGTCTGCGGCTTGATGAAGATGGCCGCGACCTCCGGATGATGTCTCCGAATGTCGTGCTCGATCGCAACGACCGATTGTTCGATCTCGTTCGCCCGCCTGTCGTCCGAGAACTCGATGCTGAGGGCCGCAACGACCTCGGTTGGAGACAACTGCACCGTCAGCAAACCGTTGGCGCGAAGCACGCCGGGGGACCGTCGCGCCAAAGCAAGGATCGACCGTGCGAGATCGGGATCAGCCGGTTCGCCGATCAGAAGGCTCTTGCTCTCGCGCGCAAGTGCAATCGAGGTGATCCCGAGCAGAACTCCGATCAGGATGGACCCGATACCGTCCCAGACGGGCTGCTCCAGCACGACAGCGGCCGCCGTTGCGGCGACGGCGACGAGGATCCCGATGAGTGCTGCGCTGTCTTCGAACAGCACCATGAAGGCGGGCGGGTCCTTGCTGCGGACGAATGCCTGGTAGTAGCCGTATCGACTGCCGTCCTCCCGGACTCGCCGCCAGGCGATCACCCAGGATGATCCTTCGAACAGGAAAGACAATCCGAGCACGACGTAGCTGACGACGGGATCTTCGATCGGTCGAGGCCACAAGACATGGATCACGCCCTGATAGAATGAAACGCCCGCTCCGAGCGCGAAGATCAGCAGGGCAACGATGAAGCTCCAGAAATAGAGTTCACGGCCGTGACCGAGCGGATGCGCCTTGTTCGGCGGCCGGGTCGCCCGCCGATAGCCATAGAGCAGCAGGGCCTCGTTGGACGTGTCGACGACCGAATGCACGGCCTCGCTCGTCATTGACGAGCTTCCGGTCCAAAGCGCTGCGCCAATCTTGGTGACCGCAACGAGGATGTTGCCGATCAACGCGGCATAAACAGCGATCTTTGTCGACGATCGAGCCTGCTCTCGGGCGCCCCTAATGGCCGGCCGCCGCTTGATGCGTGGTCTCTGGAGGCAGCTCGAACTGCGCAATCCGCTTGTCCAGCCGCCACAGCTCGATGCGATGGATCAGCACGAGCGCTGCCGCTTCGCGTCTGGCCTGCTCGTCGTCGCCACACACCAGGTTGATGCAGCCGAAGACGTGACCGTCAGGATCAATCTGAAACGCGCGATAGTGCTTGATGGCGGTCATCATCATCCTCCATGTCGTCGATAGCCAGGAGCGCTCAACAGGTCGGTCAGGTCGGAGGTCACCTCGTTTTGCTTGGCACGTCGCAACAGCATGTCGCGTTCCTTGCCCGGAGGCATGCGGCGCGCCCGCTCCCGGGCGGCCTCGGCGAATGATGTCAACCGTTGCTGAAGCGGTTGCGTCTGCTTCCTGCGGTTTCGTTTGGCTGTCATTGGCATTATCGGTGTTGCTTGTCGGAGGGAAACGGCCCCGGCGGGAGGTATGGCGCCGGGGCCGATACACGCCGGATCGGGCGGCCCAGATCCGGCATTGTTCTTAAGCTGGCGCCGAACTTCGGTTCCGGCACTTCAAAATGTTAAGAAAACCAGATTTTGCAGGCTTGGATCAAAGAGTGCCCCGACCGCCGCGGCGGAGATTTGCGACAGCCATAGCAACCATTGTTCCCGCCTGGACTTGAATCTCTCGTAACGCGGGGCAGAGGGGCGGCATGACGTGCACCGCCCTACGAGGTGAGCGACGCAATGACTGCCGGGTCGAACGACAAAAGCCCGTGGTGGCAATCCGCGGTCATCTACGAAGTCGCGCTGATCTCGTTTCAGGATTCCGACGGCGACGGCAAGGGAGACCTTGCCGGCCTGATATCGCGCATCGGCTACCTGAAATGGCTGGGCATCGATGCGGTCTGGCTCACGCCGATCTACAAGAGCCCGTTCCGCGATCTCGGCTACGATATTTCCGACTATTGCGCGATCGATCCAGCCTTCGGCAATCTCGGCACCTTTGATGCGCTCCTCACCGCCCTGCACGAGGCCGGCATCCGGCTCGTCCTTGATCTCGTGCCAAATCACACCGCGGACGATCATGAATGGTTTGTTGAGAGCCGTAGTTCACGCAACAGTGCGAAAGCCGACTGGTACATCTGGGCCGAAGCCGCCGAGAACGGTGGCCCGCCAAACAACTGGCTTAGCCGCTTCGGCGGCAGCGCATGGGAATGGTGCGAAGCTCGGCGGCAATACTACTATCATTCATTTCTAGTCGAGCAGCCCGACCTCAACTGGCGCAATGCCGAGGTACGCGCGGCCTTGGCCGACGTCATGCGCTTCTGGCTGGATCGGGGCGTCGACGGCTTTCGTGTCGATGCCAGCGCAGTCCTGATCAAGGACGCGCATCTGCGCGACAATCCCCCAAATCCCGAAGCCGCGGGCAAGCCGCCGCCGCAACGCCATACTCCAGTGTTCACCGACGACCGGCCCGAGACGATGCACTGCATCGAGTTCATTCGTGGCGTCATCGACGAATATCCCGGGCGATTGCTGTGCGGTGAAGTCCAGGGCAAGACCGACCGCATCGGACATTTCTACGGCACCGAGCGGCCTCGCCTCCACCTGCCTCTCAACTTTGCCTTGCTCGACACTCCATGGGATGCATTGCCGCTGCAGGCAACGATTGATGCGTATTTCAACGCCCTGCCCGAAGACGCGTGGCCGGTTTGGGTGATCGGCGGTCACGACAAGCCGCGAG
Source organism: Bradyrhizobium sacchari (assembly GCF_002068095.1). Lineage (GTDB taxonomy): Bacteria > Pseudomonadota > Alphaproteobacteria > Rhizobiales > Xanthobacteraceae > Bradyrhizobium > Bradyrhizobium sacchari. The sequence continues at coordinate 143,133 of NZ_LWIG01000008.1, forward strand.
TCGCGAGCAAGATCGGCGAAGCACAGATGCGCGTGCTGGCAATGCTCCTGATGACCTTGAAGGGAACGCCGTTCCTCTACATGGGTGACGAGATCGGCCGCAAGCGGGTCTCGATAGCGCCCGATCGCGTCCGCGATCCCTTCGAAAAGCTCGTGCCAGGCTTCGGCCTGTGCCGCGATCCCGAGCGCGCGCCGATGCGGTGGGACGCCAGCGCCAATGGCGGGTTCACGAACGGCCGCCCCTGGCTACCGCTTGATCCGGAAGATTCGGCCAATGTCTCCGGCCAGCAAGGCGACGAGCGGTCGATGTTGGCACTGTTTCGCGCGCTGATGGCGGCGCGGCGCGAAAATGCGTGCCTTCTTCGCGGTCGCTACGAACCACTGCGATCACAGAGCGACGTGCTTGCCTTCAGGCGCGTCGCGGACGGACAGGAGATATTGGTCGCTCTCAACATTGCCGCCGAGCCCCGCAAGTGGCACTGGCAAGGGAGCGGCCACCTGCTGCTGTCGACCTATCTTGACCAAGCTTCGAGATCGCTGCCCGATGCCTCGATCCAGCTTCGTGGCAATGAAGGCGTGATCATCACACTGGCGCCCAGGTAAGGGCTCAGGAACCATTCACCCCGCGGAGAGTCTCACCCAAGCTCCGGCGTCCCATCACCGGAAGCGTTTGGACGAAACCGGGCCCCGGCGTTTTCCCTTCAGCGGCGACTTCGGAGATGGCAATGGGCAAAGCGAAAGATATCAAGGAACGGATCGTCGGTAAGGCCAAGCAGACCCTCGGCGAGGTCATCGGCGACCAATCGCTGCACGAGGATGGCAAGGCCCAAGCGGCGCATGGTCGCGACGAGCAGGACAAACCGAAAGAGATCAATCCGCTCAAAAAGCTCAATCACCTAACTTAGCTCCTCGCCTCCGGGCTCGGCCCGATGGGAGGAACATTGAAGATGGACAGACGTCGGCTCGCATCCAACGATCCATTCTCACAATCCGCACGGATGTATCAAATATTAATGCCTTCCTTTTGCGACTTGACCAAAGTGCACGTGGGCGAAGTGCGATCGGATGACCAATGCAGACCGGATTTACCTTCTCCAAGCTCGCCGATCATCTGGTGAGCCTTGGTGACGTAACTGTTGCCGATCTTGATTTATTGGCAGAGATGCCGAGCACGATTGCGCACTTCAGTTCACATCAGGCTATCCTGCGCCACGGCGACGATAACCATCAATGCTGCCTGCTGCTCCAGGGCTATCTATCCTGGCAGGACGCCGAGGGAATGGACGGGCAGATCACGTCGATCTCGGTCCCCGGCGACATCCCCGACCTCCAGACACTGTACCGGCCCCGCATCAACGGCAACCTCATCGCCCTCGGCCCCGCTGTGGTCGCGGTGGTGCCGCATCGCTTCTTTCGCGAATTATCGGCGCGCTCGTCCGCGATGTCGCGCGCCCTGCTGCTGATGCTGCTTGGCGACCACGCCATCCAGCGCAACTGGACGATAAACCTCGGCAGTCGGGACGCCCTGACGCGGGTGGCACACCTGCTCTGCGAGATCACCACGCGCCTGCAAAATGTCGGGCTCGCCAAGGATTTCAGACTGGCTTCGCCGTTCACCCAGTCCGACCTCGCCGCGGCCTGCAGCATCTCCCCGGTCCATGCCAACCGCACCATCCACGAGCTGCGCCGCAGCAACCTGCTGCAATGGCATGGCAAGACGTTGACGATCTCCGACTGGCCGGGACTGGTCAAGCTGGCGCGCTTCGATCCCGCCTATCTCGGCATCTGGCCGCGGGATCAAGGCGTGCGACCATTGGGACCGGCGAAAGGCGCCGTTGCGCTGGCTTGATGATGTTCACGCGAGCCCTTGCGAGGATTTCCCACGCTCCTCCAAGGCGTGGCGCACCTCCGAGATCACAGCGCCCCAGTCGCCGGCCGTCTTTTGACGAAACAGCCGCAGGCTCGGATACCAGCGCGAGCGGCACCCGGATGAGGGCCATCGCCAGTCGCAATCGGCGTGCAAGAGCACCCAGGCATCGCACCCGAGTGCGCCTGCCAGATGTGCGATCATGGTGTCGACGCAAATGACGAGGTCGAGCCGCCGGAGCAGATGGCCGAGCGTCGCGATGTCGGGCGTGCTGATGTCCCGCGCGCCGATCTGGGCGAGCTCTTCGATGGTTGCATTTGGCTGAAGCGAGTGAAGTGCAATGTCTGGAACAGCGAGATGTCGCAGCAAGGCGGGGGGAATTGCACGCCGCTTGTCCCATTGGCCAACCTCCCAGACCAGGCCGACGGCCAAGCCTTCGCAGTCGATCGAGGCAGGCGCGCGTCCGGGGGGGAGCGTCAGATAGGGCGCGCGCATCTCGATCCGCTCTCGCCCGACCCTCAACGCCTGCGGCACCTCCATGATCTCGATATCCACCTCGAAGTCCGCTTCGGGCGTCCCCTCATGGAGCGCAAGCACGCGATCGACGCCTGCCGTGCGCTCCGCCAACGGCAAGAGCCCGGCCTGGCACCAGACCGTGACGCTGCGCGCGACGCCACGGAGAGGCTTCATGAAACGCAGGAACTGGAGGGTATCGCCGAGCCCGTGGTAGCACCGGACGAGCACATGCTTGTCCGTGAGAGACTCCCCACGCCAGATCCGCTGGAGATGCCGCGGACCGGTGTGCTTGGGCGGATGCGACGCCGCCGCGAGATCGCGGTCGTTGATGGCCCAGGCGCGCGCAAAATCGCCTACGCGCATCGCCTCCACCCAGTCGTTCGCCACCGCCGGCGATCCGGCTAGCGACGGACGAATTTGTGGAACCGACTGGGCTTGCCGTCCTTGGTCCGGTCCTGGTGCAGGAACGCGATGCCGGCTTCGTCGAACTTGTCGAAGAACTCGTCCCAACCGATGCGGTCGAGCCCTTCGTCCGGCGGATCGAAATCGATGCGCAGGATGCCGGCATGTCCGTCCTCCTCGGTCGCCTTGACTGTCGCCGGCTGCCCGCCGCGCTCCTCCACCCATTTGCGGATCGCGGCGTGATCGGTGGTCTGCTCAGCTTCGCTATTCTGGCTTTTAGACGTCATGTGGCACCTCGCTTGCTGGCAGGCCCGGCAATGCCACGGCATCGCATCGGACCATCTGCGGTGAAACGCGGGTCGGCAAGATTTGTTCTTCACGGCACGACGCGGCTCATGCGAGACGGCCAGCATCATCTTCTTCATCTTCATCCTCGATGATCTTCGTTCCGATCGTGCGTTGCCGGATTCTATCCCAGGTTAAGCCCGCCGCATTTTTTTGCCGGAATCGATCCGCGCCGCCGCCACGACGTCTCCGGCAGAGGAACGAACATACCTTCCGGCACGTTCGCCGACCTACTTACGCCGAGGCCCTGCGTCTTCCCGGAGGTTTCATCCATGCACTCCCGTCTTCAGGACAGGCGCCGCGTGCGCGTCGGCATCGTCGGCGTCGGCAACTGCGCAAGCTCCTTCGTCCAAGGTCTCACCTACTACCGAAATGCCAAGTCGAACGAGCCCGTGCCCGGGCTGATGAACGTCGATCTCGGCGGGTACCACATCAGCGATATCCAGATCGCGTCGGCGTTCGACGTCAATGCCGCCAAGGTCGGGCGCGACGTCGCCGATGCCATCTTTGCCAAGCCAAACAACACGCATCGCTTCGCAAATGTGGATCGGACCGGCGTGATGGTACAGCGCGGCCCGGTCATGGACGGTATCGGACACTATCTCGAGGATGATGTTCCGGTCGCCGACGTCCCGGAGGCCGACGTTTCGGAAGTTCTGGCCATGTCTCGAACCGAGGTGCTGGTGTCCTACCTGCCCGTCGGCTCGCAGCGCGCAAGCGAATGGTATGCGGCGCGCGCGCTCGAGGCCGGCTGCGGCTATGTCAATTGCATTCCCGTCTTCATTGCCTCCAACCCGGACTGGCGGCGGCGATTCGAGCACGCGGGCCTTCCGATCGTCGGTGACGACATCAAGAGCCAGGTCGGCGCCACCATCCTGCACCGCGTGCTCGCCAATCTGTTTCGCGACCGTGGCGTGCGGCTGGACCGCACTTATCAGCTCAATGTCGGCGGCAACACCGATTTCAAGAATATGCTCGAACGCGAGCGATTGACCTCCAAGAAGATCTCCAAGACTCAGGCCGTCACCAGCCAGTTCGACGTCCCGATGGACCCCGATAACATTCACGTCGGCCCAAGCGACCACGTCCCATGGCTGACCGACCGCAAGCTCGCCTTCATCCGGCTCGAAGGTACGACGTTCGGCGGCGTGCCCTTGAGCGCGGAGGTCAAGCTCGAGGTCTGGGACTCCCCGAACTCGGCGGGCGTGGTGATCGACGCCGTTCGCTGCGCAAAACTTGCGATGGATCGCGGTCAGGGCGGCGCCCTGATCGGTCCCTCCAGCTATTTCATGAAATCGCCGCCGCAGCAGTTCACCGACGAGGAGGCCGGACGGCGGACGCGTGCCTTCATCGACGACAAGGTATGCAGCTGATGGCCCGGATCATCCATCTCGTGCGTCACGGTCACCATGCCCTGCTCGGCCGCACGCTGTGTGGCCGAATGAGCGGCGTCACGCTCGACGACGTCGGCTGCGAGGAGATTGCCCGTTGTGCAGTCAACGTCGGTCCCCGTCCGTCGCTGATCCAGTCGAGCCCGCAGAGGCGCTGCATGCAATCGGCCAGCATTCTGGCCGCGCGGTTCGGATTGCCGATCGAGATCGTTCCTGCCCTCGACGAGCTCGACTATGGCGAATGGACTGGCCGGTCTTTCAAGGAACTCAACAAGGATCCGCAATGGTGGCGCTGGAACAGCCGCCGCGGCAGCACTCGTCCACCCGGCGGCGAGAGCATGCGCTCGCTTCAGAATCGCATTGTCCATCATCTGGAGCAACTGCGCTCTGATCCTCTTGCGGACTCGGTGATCGCAATCAGCCACGCCGAGCCCATTCGCGCCGCGCTGTTGCACTACGCGCGTATGCGGCTCGACGACTTTCTTTCGATCAAGATCGACCCCTCGAGCGTCAGCACGCTCACTGCGGATCGACGCGGATTCAGGATCACCGGGATCAACCAGCGGGTGCCCGCGTGAAGATCGTCATTTTCGGCCTGACCATCTCCTCCTCCTGGGGCAACGGCCACGCGACCCTGTGGCGGGGCCTCTGCAAGCATCTGACGCGTCTCGGCCACATCGTCGTCTTCTACGAGCGCGACGTACCCTATTATGCCGGTGCCCGGGACTTCAATGAGTTGCCCGGTGGGCAGCTGCGGCTTTTTTCGAAATGGGAGGACACCCGCTCCCTCGCCCGCAATGACATCGCGGATGCCGATGTTGCGATCGTGACGTCCTACTGTCCCGATGCAATTGCAGCGACCGATCTGATCATGTCCGAAGGGCGAGCCTTACCCGTCTTCTATGATCTGGATACCCCGATCACACTGGCGCGGCTCATGGCGGGAGATTCCGTTCCTTACATCGGTCCGCGAGGTCTACGCGACTTCGCGCTCGTCCTCAGCTTCACCGGCGGACCGCGCGTCGTCCAGGAATTCCGCGACCGGCTCGGCGCCCGCGATATCCGTCCCCTGTACGGCCACGTCGATAGCGATATTCATCGTCCAGTGCCGCCCGAGCCACACTATCGCGCTGATCTATCCTATCTAGGCACCTACTCCGAAGACCGCCAGCGCGGGCTCGAGGCGCTCTTCGTCGAACCGGCACGAGCGCGGCAAGACCTCCGTTTCCTGATCGGTGGAGCGCAATATCCTGACGACTTTCCGTGGTCGCCCAACATCTACTTCGTGCGGCATCTGCCGCCGTCGGAGCATGCGCCTTTCTTTGCGTCCTCACGTCTGACCCTCAACGTCACGCGCAAAGCCATGGCGGAGATGGGCTGGTGCCCCTCCGGTCGTCTGTTCGAGGCGGCGGCCTGCGGCGTCCCGCTCCTGAGCGATGATTGGCCAGGCATCGAAGAGTTCTTCACGCCCGGCAGGGAGATCCTGATCGCTCGCGATGCGCAGGACAGTTTGGCTGCGCTGGCGCTGTCGAGCTCAGACCTCCAGCCCATCGCCAGGTGCGCCTATGAGCGGACGATGGATCAGCACACATCCGACAAACGGGCGCGCGAACTGGTGGCGCGGCTCGAGCAGGCGGTATCCAACGGCGCGCGTCACCAGCAATCCGAGGAGGCCTGACATGTGGGGCATCGTTCCGGCCGCGGGCCGCGGCAGTCGTATCCAGCCGCTGGCTTTCTCCAAGGAGTTGCTGCCCGTCGGGAGCCGGTGCGACGATGGCACCGAGCGGCCCTGCGCGGTCTCCGAGTATCTGCTGGAGCGCCTGATCCTCGGCGGCGCGGACAAGATCTGCTTCGTGATCTCGCCCGGCAAGTCCGACATTCTCGAATATTTCGGCGATCACTACGGCAGCGCCCAGCTCGCCTATGTCGTCCAGCCCGACGCCTCCGGCCTGTGCGACGCCGTCTTCAGGGCCGGCACCGTCGTTGGCCATGATGAAGACGTCGTCGTCGGCCTGCCCGATACCGTCTGGTTTCCAAAAGCCGCTTTGCAGGCCTTGCCATATGCCGATCTCTCCTTCCTGCTCTTTCCCGTCGAGCGCCCGGAATTTTTCGACGCCGTCGTGCTCGATGGCGACAGCGTGCGGGAAATCCAGGTGAAGCAGCCGAATCCGACATCGCGGTGGATCTGGGGTGCATTCCGAATGTCGGCCACCGGCTTTCGCGAATTGCACGCGCTCTGGAACCAACGAGCCCGACGCGACGAGTACTTTGGGACGCTGGTCAACGCCTATCTCCACGCAGGCGGTCTCGGCATCGGGATCAAGGCAGGCGAATCCTATGTCGATGTCGGAACCGTCGACGGCTATCGCACCGCGATGGGTCTTCTGGCCGAGAGCACCGACGGCCGGTCGCGGTTGCGGGCCGGCGCCTCGTCCGATGGGGCTCGACCGGCCCATGCAATGGACAATGGAGCGACTGCATGACTGGAGCGCTGCTCACGCGTGAGGAAATCCGCAGGCGTATCGACGCGCTCGGCCCCTGGTTTCACAACCTCGACCTCAACGGCGTGCAGACCGCACCCACCCACTTCCTTGGCGACTATCCCAATGTGAAATGGCGGCGCTTCTCGGGAATCATCCCGGACCGCCTCGAAGGCAAGACCGTGCTCGATATCGGCTGCAATGCCGGTTTCTACGCCATGGAGATGAAGCGGCGCGGCGCCGAGCGCGTGCTTGGACTCGATACCGACGAGGAATATCTCGCGCAGGCGCGCTTCGCCGCCGACGTGAAAGGTCTCAGGATCGAATTCCGCAAGATGTCGGCCTACGATGTGGGACAGCTCCGCGAAAAATTCGATCTCGTGATCTTCATGGGCGTGCTCTATCACTTGCGTCATCCGCTGCTGGCGCTGGACCTCATCCACGAGCACGTCGCGAGGGATCTCCTGCTGTTCCAGTCGATGCAGCGCGGCGCCAGCCATGTCGACGCGATCGACAAGAACTACGATTTCTGGACCACCGACCAGTTCGATTCCGCCGGCTACCCCAGGCTGCACTTCATCGAGCACAAATATGCCGACGATCCCACCAACTGGTGGGTGCCGAACCGGGCCTGCGTCGAGGCCATGCTGCGGAGCGCCGGCTTTGCCATCACTGCGCATCCGGAAGAGGAAGTCTACCTCTGCAAGTGCACTGAACGGCCTCAAATCGATGGTCCCGTCTATCCATCCCGGAGCACAAGCTGATGATCGAGGCGGCCAAGATCTGGAATGAGCCGAACAACAAGTCGCATTGGGACCTTCAGATCGATCCGGATTGGGGCATGTTCGCGGACCTTGCGACCGCATCCGGCCAGGCGATCCGTAGTGCACGGAGCACGTTACCAGTCGTGCTGGGCGGCATCTCGCCGATTGATCCGTCTTTCATGCGCAACATGCAGAGCCGCGGGGTGCTCGACCATTTCGATGCGGTCGCCGTGCACGGCTTTCCACTCGACTGGAACCTGTGGCAGATCGGCGAATGGCCGGCCAAGCTCGAGGAAATCAAGTCGGTCACCACGCTACCCGTCTGGGTGACCGAGGTCGGCGTCTCCTCCTTCGGCGCCGAAGAGGTGCAAGCCTGGGGCCTGTCGCGCACCGCCGAGCTGCTGATCGGCCGTGCCCCGCGCATCCATTGGTACAGCCTTTATGACCTTCCTTCTGCCTGGGAAGCAACGACTCGCCACAAAGAGGCCGAAGGCTCCTCCTACTATAGGCATTTCCACATGGGCCTGCTGCGCGAGGACGGCACGCCCAAGGCGGCCGCTGATCTGTTCGGCGCCTATGCGCCCGCCATGGGCCTCTGCCAGTGGTTCCACTTCGAGGATCACCGCCTGCACGACGCGGTGCACTGGATGCGTCGTCTCGGCGTGACTCATCTGCGGACCGGTCTGTCGTGGGCCGACAGCTTCCGTCCCAATGCGCTCGGCTGGTTCGACCGCCAGATGGAGGCGTTGGCGGAGTTCCAGGTTACGATCACGTTCTGCTTCACGCCCGAGCATCGGGGCATCGAGCCGCATCACACCAGCCCCCCGCTCGACGTGAACGAATTTGCCGATTTCTGCGCGGCGATGGTCGATCGCTACTGCGCGAGAACCGGTCTTGCATCCTCCCCAGTGTCTGCTGATCCTCCCATCGGGGAGCCAACATGCGTGCCCTGATCCTGGTGATGGATTCCGTCGGCATCGGCGGCGCGCCCGACGCCGACCGCTACGGTGACGAAGGCGCGGACACTGTCGGTCACATCGCGGAAGCCTGCATGGCCGGTCGCGCCGACGGCAGCGCACGCAAGGGTCCGCTCCGGCTTCCCAACCTCGTGGCGCTGGGCCTAGGGGAGGCGTGCCGCCTCGCCACGGGGCGCGTACCGCCGGGGCTGGACGGTCAGGCGCAGGACGGGCAATTCGGATGCGCCAGCGAGATTTCGAAAGGCAAGGACACGCCTTCGGGCCATTGGGAGATCGCCGGGGTACCCGTCCCGTTCGACTGGGGCTATTTCCCGCGAAGGACACCGTGCTTTCCCGCGGATTTGATAAAGGCCCTCTGCGAGCAAGCCGGATTGCGCGGCATCCTCGGAGATTGCCACGCCTCAGGGACCGAGATTATTGCCGAGTTCGGCGAGCGTCACATGCAGACGGGAATGCCGATCTGCTACACGTCCGCCGATAGCGTGTTCCAGATCGCCGCGCATGAGAAGACTTTCGGCCTCGATCGTCTCTACGAGATCTGCTTGATCGCAAGGCGGCTGCTCGATCCCCTCAACATCGGCCGCGTCATTGCCCGGCCGTTTATCGGCGCAGGCGCGAGAGACTTCAAGCGGACTGCGCACCGTCGCGACTTTTCGGTACCGCCGCCCGGGACCACCATGCTTGACCTCGCCGCAAGCGACGGTCGTGACATCGTGACAATCGGCAAGATCGACGACATCTTCGCGCATCGCGCGACCGGGCGAAACCTGCGCGGCGACGGCAACATGGCGTTGTTCGATGCCACACTGAAAGGGCTGGCGAGCCTGGCGGACGGAGGACTGCTGTTCGCCAATTTCATTGATTTCGACACACTCTACGGCCATCGCCGCGACGTGGTCGGCTATGCCGCGGCACTCGAAGCCTTCGATGATCGCCTCCCGGAATTGCTGACTCGCCTGCGAAGCAGTGATCTTCTGATCATCACCGCGGATCACGGCTGCGATCCGACCTGGAGCGGCACCGATCACACCCGCGAGCAGGTACCGATCCTGGCCTGGTCGACGCAATCATCCTCGCCAATCGGCCGGCGTACCGGCTTTGCCGATATCGGCGCGACCGCGGCAAGGCATCTCGGCCTGCCCGCCGCCCTGCACGGCGCGCATTTCTAGCTGACGGCAGCGCCGATTCACCTGGGTTATTGATCCAGGTTAGAGAAATATTCGTTTGTACAATTTCGGGGAACGAACATTCCTTGCATCGCTTCTGACTCCAAACGTGACCGGCGCGCGGGTCGTCCGACCAACCAGTAAGTGCGCTTCACCTCACATCACAGATTGACCCCGAACGGGTCGGTCTTACGGTTGTACGGAGCGGTGAATGACGCGAGTATTGATCACGGGGGGCGCGGGCTTTATCGGCTCTCATGCAACGGATGCGCTGCTCGCGGCAGGCTACGAAGTCCGTCTGCTCGACAATCTCTCGCCGCAGGTCCACGGCGGCGATCGCCAGCGCCCCTCCTATCTTCCCGACGAAGTCGAGCTCATCGTCGGTGACGTCACCGACAGCCTCGCCGTCGAGCATGCGCTGCGCGGCGCCGACATGGTCCTGCATCTAGCGTCGGCCGTCGGCGTCGGCCAGAGCATGTACGACATCGAGCCTTACGTGCGGACCAACGAACTCGGCACCGCCGTCCTCCTCCAGGCGCTGTCCAGTCGCCCGGTCGCGCGGCTGGTCGTCGCCTCCTCCATGAGCATCTATGGCGAGGGCCTCTATCGCAGGCCAGATCAAAGCGTGGTCACCTGCGAGGAACGGTCTATCCAGCAGCTCCGCACAGGGGAATGGGAGCTGCGCGACACGGCCGGCCATCCCCTCGCCCCGGTGGCCACGCCGGAGAGCAAACTGCCCTCGCTTAGCTCCGTGTATGCACTGAACAAGTTTGCGCAGGAGCGCATGTGCCTGATCACCGGCAAGGCTTACGGAATCCCAACAGTAGCGCTGCGCTTCTTCAACGTGTTCGGTCCGCGCCAAGCCCTGTCGAACCCCTACACGGGCGTGCTCGCTATCTTTGCCGCACGGCTGCTCAATGGACGGTCGCCGCTCGTGTTCGAGGACGGCGAGCAACGGCGCGACTTCGTCCACGTACATGACGTCGCCCGCGCCTGTCGCCTCGCATTGGAAGCGGAAAATGCGCAGGACGTGTTCAATGTCGGCTCCGGCCAAAGCCGGACCATCCTGTCCGTCGCGAGGGACCTTGCTGAGGTCATGGGCCGCAGCGATATCGTGCCCGAGGTCACGCGGAAATATCGCGCCGGCGATATCAGGCACTGCTTCGCCGACATCGGCAAATCGCGCGATCTGCTCGGCTTCGAGCCGCACGTGGCCTTCAAGGACGGTCTCGAGGAACTCGCAGGCTATCTCGCAGACCAGATCGCCGACGACCAGGCCGAGCGGGCGACCCAGGAACTGCTGCAGCGAGGATTGGTTGCGTGATGAACGAGCGAGACAACAGGGCCGTCCTGATCACCGGTGGCTGCGGCTTCATCGGCTGCAGTCTTGCCGACCGGCTGGCGAACCGCGGCGAGCGCGTCCTGGTGCTGGACAATCTGGCCCGTGCCGGCGTGCGCGAGAACGCGCAATGGCTGAAGTCAAGATATGGCGATCTCGTCACCATTACGGTGGCCGACATTCGAGAGCCGATTCCAGTGATCGATGCCGTGCGTGAGGCCCGCGCCGTGCTGCATCTGGCGGCCCAGGTCGCCGTCACCGACAGCGTGAGCGACCCGGCCGCCGATTTCGAGATCAACGCACGCGGTACCCTGAATGTGCTCGAAGCAGTTCGGCTGCACAATAGCACTGCTCCGGTCGTGTTCGCCTCCACCAACAAGGTCTACGGCCGCCTGATCGAGGACAGCGAGATCGCGCTCACTGGCCGTCGTTACACGCCTACCAATGATCTGCTAGCGGACGGCATTTCCGAGAACGCGCCGCTCGATTTCTACAGCCCTTATGGGTGCTCTAAGGGCACCGCAGATCAATATGTTCATGACTATGCGCGGGTTTATGGGCTCCAGACCGTAGTGATGCGCATGAGCTGCATCTACGGGCCGCGTCAATTCGGCACTGAAGATCAGGGCTGGATCGCGCACTTCCTGCTGAGCGCGATCCGCGGCAGGCCACTGACGATCTACGGAGACGGTTATCAGGTTCGCGACGCCTTGCATGTGTCGGATGCAGCCACCGCCTGGCTCGCAGTGCTTGACCGGATCGCGCTCGCACGCGGCCGCGTGTTCAATCTCGGTGGCGGTCCCGCCAACGCGGTCAGTCTTCGCGAGCTCATCGACCACATCGCTGAGTTGACCGGCCGCGACGTCGCTTACCGCTTTGCCGATTGGCGTCCGGGCGATCAACCCTGGTACGTCACGGACACGCGTGCGCTGTCGACCGCGCTCGGATGGTCGCCGCAAGTCCCCGTCACCGAGGGCCTTCGCTCTCTCTACGCCTGGCTGGACACTCGCTTCGGAGCAGCTCACGGCAGCCGCGAGGTTCTCGCATGACTCGCGTCGCCCTGATCAACCCGAATTGGGATTTTGGCGGCAGCATCTATTTCGGCTGCCGGTCCCCCCACCTTCCGCTCGAGCTCGGCATCTCCGAGCATTACCTGAAGGTGGCTGGGCACCGGACGCTGCTGCTCGATGCACACATGTACGATCTGTCATTCCAGGATATCGAAGCAGAGCTGCGCGCGTTCAGCCCCGACCTGATCGTCATCACGACCGCCCCGACCTACCTGTTCTGGCGCTGCGCACCGCCGGAATTGCGCGTTCCGCAGGAGCTTGCACGCGCGGTGCGGGATCTTGCACCGACGCTGATCGCGGTCGGCCCGCACGGCTCGACGACGCCGCGGGCGGCTCTCAAAAAGCTCGCCGTCGACGTCATCGTGATGGGCGAGTGCGAGGCTTCCTTGCTGCGCCTGGCAAACGGCGAGCGCGACTTTTCCGGCCTGTGCTTTGCAGACGGCGACTCGGTACGGGTCAATGGCGGCCCGCGGGCCGTCGACTTCAAGGATCAGCCGGCGCTCGACTGGCCGGACGAGATGATCCGGCGTCATCAGCACCACCATCACCGTTTCGAGGCCGAGCCGGTGGGGCCCGGAGCGGAGGTCGAGGCGTCGCGGGGATGCCCATACAATTGCACGTTCTGCGCCAAGGAGAATTTTCGCAATACCTATCGCAAGCGGCCGCCTCCCGTCGTTCTTGATGAGATCGATCGCCTGCGCGGGCAAGGCGTCGAATATGTCTACTTCATCGATGAAATTTTCCTTCCGAGCCCCGAGCTCTTGGAAGGGCTGAGCACGCGGGGTCTCAAGTTCGGCGTGCAGACCCGCATCGATCTCTGGAAGCCCGATATGCTCGCTTTGCTCGGCCGTGCCGGCTGCGTGTCAATCGAGGCGGGAATCGAGAGTCTCACCGTTGAGGGACGCGCCGCGCTCGCCAAGAACTGCAAGATGACCACTGACCAGCTCGCCGACCGCCTGGTCGAAGCGCGCCGGCACGTCCCGTTCGTGCAGGCCAATCTGATCGAGGTGCCTGAGGACGACGATCCCGTGGTGCAGCGCTGGCGCCACAAGATGCAGGATGCCGGCATCTGGGCCAATGATCCGGTCCCGCTTTATCCGTATCCCGGCTCGCCGGATTATCGGAAGCTCTGGGGCGAGGCGGACGATTTCGCCTGGGAGCGCGCGCACCGGCACTATCTCGGAATGTTCGACCAGTTCAGCGACGTGCAGAACGATCGTCCCATCCCGCTAGAGGCCCTCGAACATCCGGTGGCCTCATGAGCCGTCCGTCGCACATCCGAATCCTGATGACGACCGACGCCTTGGGAGGCGTGTGGACCTATTCGTGCGGGCTGGCGTCGAGCCTCGTCGCCTCCGGTGCCGACGTCACCCTCGTGACCATGGGCCCGCCCACAAGCGCAGATCAACGTGAGATGCTTCGCGGCTCGGCGGTTCAGCTGATCGATACGAACCTTGCCCTGGAATGGCAGGACCCAGAAGGCTGTGATTTGGCCAACGCCGGCCGCGTCCTCGCCAGGCTGGAAGCGCAAATCCGCCCGGACATCGTCCATCTCAACAGTTTCCGAGAGGCGACCCTCGCATGGCGCGCGCCGACCGTTCTCGTGGCACATTCCTGCGTCAACTCGTGGGCGCTGGCATGCCGCGATACGGCCTGGCTCGTCGAGCCGCGATGGCGGCGCTATACGGAACTCGTCTCCGCGGCATTCGACAACACGCGGGCATGGGTCTGCCCAAGCCAGTCCTTCCACGACGACATCGTGGGGATCTATCGGCCCCGCTCACCCGGAGCCGTGATCTGGAACGGCATTGCTGCCGGAGACTCTCCGTGCCGAAAGCGAGAGCTGATCTTCGCAGCCGGCCGGATCTGGGATCGCGCCAAGAATATCGGAGTGTTGGCGGCGGTGGCACCGGGGTTGGGCTGGCCGGTTCACGTCGCAGGTCCCGCCGATGCGCATCCATCAACAGGCATCACCTGGCTTGGTCAATTGCCGCACAGAGCCTTGCGTGGACATCTCCAGCATGCCGCGATCTTTGTAAGTCCGGCGCTCTACGAGCCATTCGGCCTTTCCGTGCTCGAGGCAGCCGCCGCCGGCTGCGCGCTCGTGCTGTCGGACATTCCAACCTTCCGGGAATTATGGAGTGGAGCCGCGCTGTTCTTCGATCCCAGCGACCGTCAAATGTTACACAGGCTCCTGGCCGACCTTTGCGTCGATGATCTCGGAAGGACACAGCTGCAGCGCCGCGCGTATGAGCATTCCCTGACTTATTCACTGGCACGCACCACGAGTGCCTATCTCAAGCTCTACGAAGAGCTGCTCACCTCCGAGCCCGCATCCACACCGCACAGCCGAATCGAGGTGCGCGTATGAAGTGCGTTCTGTTCTACCACGCGTTCATATCCTGCTGGAACAATGGAAATGCTCACTTCCTGCGGGGTTACGCCCGCGAGCTGGCAGCGCTCGGCCATGAGGTCGTGGTGTTCGAGCCGACCGACGGATGGAGCCGGCTGAATGCGATCCGCGAAATCGGCGGTGAGGCCATACAAGATGTCGGCCGGCTCTTCCCTGGCATCTCCGTTCGTCGCTACGACGCCGCGCTCGACTTTGACGAAGCGCTCGATGGCGCCGATCTCGTCATTGTGCATGAATGGAATTCGCCTGACGTGATCGAGCAGGTCGGACGCAGGCGCGCCCATGGTGCGCCATATACTCTGCTGTTTCACGACACGCACCATCGTGTGATCACCGCGCCCGATGAACTTGCGCAGTTCGACCTGGATGCGTTTGACGGCGTTCTCGCCTTCGGCGAGGTCCTCCGTCAAATCTATATGAAGCTGGGTTGGGCCAATCGCGCCTATACCTGGCACGAGGCGGCGGATGTCGCCTTGTATCATCCCCTTTCCGATGTCGAACGCGCCGAAGATCTGGTCTGGATTGGGAATTGGGGTGATGGAGAGCGCAGCGCCGAACTCAACGAATTTCTGGTCGAACCCGTCGCCGAGCTGAACCTGCACGCGAGCGTCTATGGTGTGCGCTATTCGGACGGCGCCCTCCATACGATCCGGACCGCTGGCATCCGCTATGGCGGCTGGCTCCCCGCCCACCGGGCCCCCGTCGCCTTCGCCGGCGCACGCGCCACCATTCACGTGCCGCGCGGCCCCTATGTCCGATTGCTTCCCGGCATCCCCACGATCCGCGTTTTCGAGGCGCTGGCCTGCGGCATCCCTCTGGTTTCCGCACCCTGGTCTGACGCAGAGGAGCTGTTCCCGGACGGTGCATATCTCACGGCGGCGCATGGCGCTGATATGAGCCGCAAGCTTCGTGCCGTCCTGGATGATCGCGAGCTGTCCTCGGCGCTGGTGGCGACAGGGCTCCGGGCCGTCCTGGAGCGGCATACCTGCCGGCATCGCGCGCAACAGCTCGTCGGCATCGTTGAGGCGATCCGTGCTTCCGGTACCTCGTCACAGCCTTTGCGATATATCGGAGCCTCCGCATGAAGATCAGCTTCTTCGGATCAAGCCTTGTCTCCTCGTACTGGAACGGCGCCGCCACCTATTATCGCGGCATGCTGAAGGAGATTGCGGCGCTCGGACACGAGGTCACTTTCTTCGAGCCCGACGCCTTCGAGCGGCAGGCGCATCGCGATATCAACGATCCACACTGGGCCGAGGTCGTCGTCTATCCGGCGACGTCCGACGGCTGGCGTACGTCCCTCGACGCGGCCGCGCGATCAGCCGACATGGTGATCAAGGCGAGTGGCGTTGGCGTCTTCGATCAAGAGCTGGAAACCGCGGTTGCCAGCCTTCCCTCCCGGACCATCCGCGTTTATTGGGATGTCGATGCGCCTGCCACGCTGGAAGCGATCGCAAGTGATCCGCTGCATCATCTGCGCCGTGCTATTCCATCCTACGACATCGTCCTGACCTACGGCGGCGGCGATGGCGTCGTGGCTGCCTATCGCGCCATGGGCGCGCAGGACTGCGTGCCAATCTACAACGCGCTCGACCCCAACACCCATTTTCCGTCGCCAGCGGAGCCAGGCTTCACTTGCGATCTCAGCCTTCTCGCAAACCGCCTGCCGGACCGCGAGCAGCGCGTCCAGCAATTCTTTCTCGATGTTGCACGCGACCTGCCAAGCAAGACGTTCGTGCTTGGCGGCTCCGGCTGGGAGACCAAGAACACATCCAGCAACCTTCGCAAGGTTGGCCACGTCGGCACCGGCGCGCACAATGCGTTCTTCGGTTCCGCTCTCGCCACTCTGAACGTCAATCGCGACAGCATGGCACGCTTTGGCTTCTCGCCGCCGACGCGGGTATTCGAGGCGATCGGCGCAGGAGCCTGCCTGATCACCGACCGCTGGAAGGGCATCGATCACTTCCTCGAGCCAGGTTTGGAGGTGCTGGTCGCGGCGAACGGCGCCGAGGTTGCGGATCACCTTGCGGCGCTCAGCCGCCGCCGCGCCCGCGCCATTGCCGATCGCGCCCGCGCCCGCATCCTGAGCCTGCACACCTACCGCCATCGCGCGCGCCAGTTCAACGAACTCTTCACAGGGAGCAGCTCGCACATCGAGGCAGCAGAATGAACCTCAACATCGTCGTCATCGGTCTCTCGGTTACTTCGTCATGGGGCAATGGTCATGCCACGACCTATCGCGCCCTGATCGGGGCCTTGGCGCGACGCGGTCATCACGTCTCGTTCCTCGAACGCGACGTTCCCTGGTATCGCGATCACCGCGATCTGACGAACCCTTCGTCGTGGCGGGTCGAGCTTTATCAATCGCTGAAGGACGTTCCACAGCGCTTTGGCCGCCTGGTCCGGGACGCCGACCTGGTCGTCATCGGGTCCTATGTCCCGGACGGAATTGCCATCAGCGAATGGGTCACGACCCATGCGCGCGGGATCACCGCCTTCTACGACATCGATACACCTGTCACTCTTGCACGCCTCGAACACGGCCTCGAATATCTCTCGGCTGCGATGATTCCTCGCTTCGACCTCTATCTCTCCTTTGCTGGCGGACCGGTGCCGCAAACGATCGAGAAACGCTATGGCAGCCCGCTTGCCCGGGTCCTCTATTGCAGCGCCGATACCGATATCTACGCGCCGCAAGTCGCCAAGAAACGCTGGGCGCTTGGCTATCTCGGCACCTACAGCGACGACCGACAGCCGGTACTCGAGCAATTGCTGATCACGCCGGCCCGTACGCTTGCCTCGGAACAGTTCGTCGTTGCCGGCGCGCAATATCCTGCGGGGACCGTCTGGCCGGACAACGTCAGCCGCATCGAGCACCTTTCGCCCACGCGGCATCCCGCGTTCTACGCCGAGCAGCGATTTACCCTGAATGCCACCCGCGCGGATATGAAGGCGCTTGGCTTCTCGCCGAGCGTTCGGCTGTTCGAAGCAGCGGCCTGTGGCACCCCGGTCATTTCGGACCGATGGCCGGGACTCGAGACGATCTTTGAGCCGTCCCGCGAAATCCTGCTGGCATCCGGCCCGCGCGAGGTCCTCGAAATACTCCGCGACATGCCCGAGGAACGACGGCGGGGCATCGCGGAACAGGCGCGCCGTCGCGTGCTTCGCGATCACACGTCCGATCACCGCGCCCGGCAGCTGGAAGGCTATTACGCCGAGGCTTTGGCGCACCGCCGTCGAAAGACCACCCAATTTCCCGCCTGCCGTCCTATGCAGGTTGCAGAGACTTGAAAGGCCAGTCATGACATTCAATGCCATCATTCCCTCAAGCGAGCGCGCGACGACCGTCCTGGTCGCGGGCGGAGCCGGCTTCATAGGATCGCATCTTTGCGATGCTCTCCTACAACGCGGCAAAACCGTCATATGCCTCGACAACCTTTTCACTGGCAGCATCGACAACATTCGGCCGCTGCTGAACCACCCGAACTTTCGCTTCATCGAGCATGACGTGCGTGATCCCATCGCGATCGAAGACAGGGTTGACCGGGTTTACAGTCTTGCCTGCCCGGCCTCGCCGCGGCATTATCAGAAGGATCCGATCGGCACGATGAAAACGTGCGTGCTCGGTGCAATCAACCTGCTCGAGCTTGCGCGCCTGAAGGGCGCCCGGATTCTCCAGGCTTCGACCAGCGAGGTGTATGGCGACCCGGAAATTCATCCGCAACCCGAATCCTATCTCGGCAACGTTAACCCGATCGGTCCGCGCGCCTGTTACGACGAGGGCAAGCGGGCAGCGGAGACGCTGATGTTCGACTACCAGCGCGCCCACGGCATCGAGATCAAGGTCGCGCGAATCTTCAATACCTATGGCCCGCGCATGTTGGAGAACGACGGACGCGTCGTTTCCAACTTCATTGTGCAGGCGCTCCGTGGCGAGCCGATCACGATTTACGGCACCGGCAGTCAGACCAGGAGCTTCTGTTTCATCGACGATCTCGTTCGTGGCCTTCAGCTCCTGATGGAGAGCCCGTCGTCGATCACCGGGCCGTGCAATCTGGGCAATCCCCAGGAAATCACCATCGAGACCATCGCGCGCGAGGTGCTCGCCTGCACGGCTTCCAACTCGCCACTCCGCTTCGAGGCACTTCCGAAGGACGATCCGAAGCGCCGCAAGCCGGTGATCGATACCGCGACGCGGATACTGGGATGGCGACCGCGCGTCGCGCTACAGGACGGCCTCAAGACAACGATTGCCTATTTCGCGATGCGCATCGCCGGAGACTCACCCACGCTCGTTCCCGTCATTGCAACGCGCCGGCCAGGACGGGAAGCACACAACCGGATGACCATTGCCAAGCAGCGACGACAGTTCGCTGACTAAAGCCTTCGGAAGCAACATGGCTCCCCGAACAAGCTGGCAATGAAGGATGTCCGCGGAATCAGCTGCCTCGCCTGCGTAGGGCGTCAGCAGCCTCCAGGCAATTCGAGCACTTAAATCATCGGCGACGCCAAGAGAGCGAAGTCAAATCCACATTTCACAAATGTTAAGCGCAGCACAATCCAGTCACGTCGCCGCCGGCGCTCAGAGTTGGCCACCAACCAACTGGCGCGTATTTCGCAGCTGGGTAGTCGGCGCGCGCACGACCGACCATCAGCTGACGGTTGGCCGCCAACAGCTCCTCACCGCGTAGAGCGCCCAAGCTGCAAGGAACCATTGCATCGGGGCGGGATTGGCTCAGCACATGTGCAAGGGTCGAACGGTAATGGCTTATTGATGACGCAGGCAGAGCGTGCCAACGAGCCATCACGACACTCGACCACCGGCGGTTCAGGCCATCGCCGCTTTGCTCGTGCGATTGGTCTGGGGGTGGTGACCGGCGCAGCGGATGATGACTGTTCTGCGATCGGGACATACGCGAGCGCAGGCGCTCAATTCGGCACGGCACTTCTATGGACCGCGCCGGTGACCTTCCCCATGATGTTCGCGGTCGTGTATCTGTCTTCCAAGCTTGGGCAGGTCAGCGGGAAAGGTCTGTTTCACGTCATCCGGGAGATCTATCCCCGCTGGATCCTGTGGCCCCTGTTGATCGGCGTCCTGATCGGAAACACCATTGAGGCGGCGGCAGACCTCGGCGGAATGGCGGCGGCTCTCCAGCTGTTCATTCCAATTTCAACCCCCATTATCGTTGTGGTCGTTGCCGCAATGATCGTGGCACTCCAGGTATGTGGCTCCTACGAACTCATCCGGAACATATTCCGATGGCTTGCGCTCGCTCTGTTCGCTTACGTCGCCTCGGCGTTGCTTGCGAGGCCCGATCGCTGGGAAGTTCTGCGTGGCACGTTTGTACCGACGATCCACTTCTCTCGTGATTTCCTATCCATTCTCGTCGCAATCATCGGTACGAGCCTCTCGGCTTATCTTTATACCTGGCAGTCCAACGTTGAAGTCGAAGAGAAGATTGCCCAGGGGCGCGTCAAAGTGAGGGAGCGCCAGGGCTCTAGCGAGTCCGACCTGCACAAATCCCGAACGGATATTCTGACAGGGATGCTGTTCTCCAACGTCATCATGTATTTCATCATCCTGGCGACCGGAGCGACATTGTTCAAGGCCGGCCAGACCAACATAGATTCCGCAACGCAGGCCGCCGAGGCCTTGCGTCCGCTCGCGGGTGACGCAGCGGGCATCCTGTTTGCCGTCGGCATCATCGCGGTCGGCTTTCTCGCTATTCCGGTCATGACAACGGGGGCAGCCTATGACCTGTGTCAAGTCTTGGGCTGGAAAGGCAGCCTTCATGCGAAGCCCAGCGAAGCGGCGGCATTCTACCTGGTCATCACCGGCTTTACGGCCATCGCCGCCTGTTTGAACTTCCTGGGCCTCAACCCGATGCGAGCCTTGATCTATTCCGGCATCGTGCAGGGGTTTTCGACGCCGCCACTGCTTCTGTTCATCCTGCTGATAACGAACAACCGCCTTCTCATGGGCGACAAGGTCAACAGCCTACCGCTCAATATCCTGTCCTGTGCGACGGTGATTGTGATCTTTGCCGCCAGCATCGGATTGGTCGTAACGTGGTTCATGTGAGGACGCGATGCCCCTCGATTGCGTGATCGTCGGCGGCGGGCCCGCGGGATTGATGACTGCTATCTACCTGGCCCGTTTCCGCCGCAGCGTTTGCGTGATTGATGCTGGAGCAAGTCGGGCCGCTCTCATCCCCCGCAGCCACAATCTACCCGGTTTTGCCGGCGGCTTACCCGGAACGGAGCTTCTGGCACGCATGACAGCGCAGCTCGCGGAGCTAAAGGTGCCGCTGGTCCGTGCGGAGGTCACGATGCTCGAAAAGGCACAGGATCGGTTTCAGATGAGTTGGACCGGCGGAGCCGCCGATGCCGCGACAGTCGTGCTCGCTTGCGGGATAGTCGACATCCATCCGACGTGTGAACAATGGCGTCTTGCTGTCGCTGAGGGACTGTTGCGGTATTGTCCCGTATGTGACGCCTATGAAGCGAGGGGCCGTCGTATCGCAGTTGTGGGGCCGCTCGACCATGCGACGCCCAAGGCACTGTTTCTGCGCGGCTTCTCTTCAGACGTGACCGTGCTCGCGACTCGCATGAATGGAGACGATATGGCATCCGTGCTTTCCGAAGCAGATATTTCCCTCATCCATGCGCCAGACGTGAGCTTAAGACGTTCCGGCAGCAAGCTGGAGGCTGCTCTTCCCGACACGGCAGTCGCGTTCGATGTCGTATACCCGGCCATGGGCGCTGAGGTTCGCTCGCAACTCGCACTATCGCTTGGCGCAGCGCGTACGGATGAAGGCTATCTCACGGTCGACAACCACCAGAGGACGTCAATCGCCGGTCTCTACGGTGTTGGAGATCTTGTCGTCGATCTGCACCAAATCTCGGTCGCCTTTGGTCATGCAGCAGTGGCGGCCTGCACCATTCACAACAGTCTCCCTCGACGACTTGCTTAGCGCGAACTGTATCGTCGGGAGTGGTCCTGACATCTGCCGGCATCCTCTTCACGTGGAGATACCAGTCGAGCAAAAGGGGGAGCGTCCGAAAACTTGTCTTCAGGGAACTGATCTCCCGGCCGGCAAGCCCGACCGGGTCGAATTCCGCAAGGCATCTCCTGCGCGGGACCTCGCGGGGCGTCGACTTCCTGGCAAACGCCGGCACCTCCTGCTGAGTGACATTGATCGGGTCGTGCGCAGGGCGGCGATGATGTCGGTAATGGATATGATTGTGCCGAAAAATAGATAAATCAGAAGTGACGATTGAGCGCATGCGCAGCTTCGTTCGGGGCGCCCAGCGGGGCAATCTGTCCGCGGTCGCGCGAAAGATGAGCGGTGCCCCAATTCTTGTTGGGTCGGGCATCATTACCAAAGGCGTCGTTAGCCGGAACTGGCAAGATGAAAAGCGCGCTAGCGGCGGTCTGATAGCTCCAATGATGGGGTTTGAGCTTAACCAATGGAAAAAGCCTCCTCCAAATCGTGCAGGATGGAAGCGACGGAATGGCTCAAATAATGGGACGAGAACTTTGATCCGTGATGCTCGCCGCGAAGAACAGTTCATGATCAAACACTGTCCCACCGAAAACCGAGGTGGGACAAATCAGGGAAAAATCCCTTTTAGTTCAATGCTGAACTTTGGGAATGGCGCTCCCTAGGGGAATCGAACCCCTGTTTCAGCCTTGAGAGGGCCGCGTCCTAACCGCTAGACGAAGGGAGCGTGAGGGACAGGACATAGCCGCGAATTTTGCCGGCGGCAAGGTGGGATTCACGGGTTTCTCAGCTGTCGTCCTGGCCTGGTGCGCAATTGCGCACGGGAGCCGGACCCATTACCCCGAGACGCAATTGTTGCGCGCAGAGTTAACTCCCGAGTCCCCGTAACCATACCCGCCTAACCTTCGCCAGGACGATGGGGGGCAGCTATCCGGGCCGCCTCACGGCTCATTGGCGAACTTCAGCTTCCCGGCGGGTCTCAAGGTGTGGGCATCGAAAGTGCGGATCTCGGTGATTCCGCCGATATCGAGCGTGATCACGAGGCGATCGCCGGCCACCCCGGTCGCGACGATTTTGGCGCCCTTGGGCAGGGTAGCGGTGACGTCGCCGGCCGTCTCGACCGCCCTTCCCTCCGACTTGAAAAGGCGGTAGCCCACCGCGATCAGAACGGCGCAGATCGCCAGCGCCGTGGTCAACCCCGCGATCAGCATCATCCGTCGCACCCGCGCGAACAGGGCGGCCTGCTCGGGGGTCGGTTCGGGAACAGCGGTATCAGTCGTCGTCATGGAAAGTCTTGGCCCTAAAAGTCTTGGCTCTGCGCAAAGGTTGGAAGTTGTCGTCGCCGGCGACGAGGGTTCGGCCCGGCTCGATCGCGTGCTGGCGGCGCATCTCACCGACCTGTCGCGATCGCGGCTGAAGGCCCTGATCCTGGCGGGATCAGTGAGCCTGAAGGCCACCGCAATCCGCGACCCCGCTTATCACGTCGCCTCCGGCGATACGATCATAATCGACGTGCCGGAGGCCGCGCCCGCCGAGCCGAAAGGGGAGGATATCGCCCTCGATATCGTGTTCGAGGACGACGACATCATCGTCATCAACAAGCCCAAGGGCCTGGTCGTGCACCCCGCGGCCGGCCACGAGACCGGCACGCTGGTGAATGCGCTGATCGCTCATTGCGGCGCCTCGCTGTCGGGCATCGGCGGGGTGCGCCGGCCCGGCATCGTGCACCGGCTGGACAAGGACACGACAGGGCTGATGGTGGTCGCCAAGAATGACCTCGCCCACGCTTCGCTGTCGGCGCAATTCGCCGACCACGGCCGCACCGGCGAGATGCGGCGCGGCTATATGGCCTTCGCTTGGGGGGTGCCGAACCGGCATCGCGGCACCGTCGATGCGCCGATCGACCGTCATCCGCATGCGCGGGAGAAGATGGCGGTGCGCCAGGGCGGCCGCGAGGCGGTGACCCATTGGGAGATCCTGGAGAGCTTTTCAGGACGCGACGGCAAGGGCGTCGCCGCCCTGCTGGCCTGCGAGCTCGAGACCGGACGCACCCACCAGATCCGCGTCCACCTCGCCCATATCGGCCACCCCCTGATGGGCGACGCCGTCTATGGACCGCATTTCAAGACCAAGGCAAACCAGCTCGGGCAGGAATCGCAGCGAGCTTTGACCGCTCTTGGGCGGCAGGCCCTCCACGCTTATCTGCTGGTATTGCAGCACCCGAGGACAGGAGAATTACTCCACTGGGAGGCGCCCCTGCCGGAGGATTTGCTTCTCTTGGAGGGTGCCCTCAAAGCGGCGCTATGACGCAGGCCGTTTAAGAAAAACGTTACATTACAAAAAGTTATAGCTGCCACACGGGGACGTGACGTCAGCAATCCTTCCCTTTTCGACCCCCCATGGGGTATATTGCGCCTGCGTTGGAAATGACCAGCGCGGAACATCGCAGCCCGGCCGGCTTTGACACAGCGGTCGTCTGCCTGGCCCGCCGCTATCGGGGGCCTGAACCTTTGGAGGGCGCACTATGGCCCGTACCGCTGCTTTGCCGGTCCTCAATGGAGAATCCGGCCTTTCTCGCTACCTCGCCGAGATCCGCAAGTTCCCGATGCTGGAACCCCAGCAGGAATACATGCTCGCCAAGCGTTGGCGCGAGCATGACGATCGCGACGCGGCGCATCAACTCGTCACCAGCCATCTCCGCCTCGTGGCCAAGATCGCCATGGGCTATCGCGGCTACGGCCTGCCGATCTCCGAGGTCGTCTCGGAAGGCAATGTCGGCCTCATGCAGGCGGTGAAGCGTTTCGAACCCGAGAAGGGGTTCCGTCTCGCCACCTACGCGATGTGGTGGATCAAGGCGTCGATTCAAGAGTACATCCTGCGTTCCTGGTCGCTCGTGAAGATGGGCACAACCGCGAACCAGAAGAAGCTGTTCTTCAACCTGCGCAAGGCGAAGAGCAAGATCAACGCGCTGGACGAGGGCGATCTTCGCCCCGACCAGGTCGCGACCATTGCCAAGCGCCTCGGCGTGACGGACCAGGACGTGATCGACATGAACCGCCGCCTCGGTGGCGACGCGTCGCTCAACGCGCCGATCCGTGACGACGGCGAAGCCGGCGAATGGCAGGACTGGCTGGTCGACAACACGCCCAACCAGGAAGCCCTGATGGCGGAGCACGAGGAGTATGATCACCGCCGTGACGCGCTGAACGGCGCGATGGGCGTGCTCAACCCGCGCGAACGCCGCATCTTCGAGGCCCGCCGCCTCGCCGATGAGCCGATGACGCTGGAAGACCTTGCCGCCGAGTTCGGCGTGTCGCGCGAGCGCGTCCGCCAGATCGAGGTCCGCGCCTTCGAGAAGGTGCAGTCCGCGGTCAAGGGCACGATCGCAAGGCAGGAACAGGCCGCGCTGGAAGCCGCGCATTAAGCGGGCTTGCGCGGCAAGAGATTGGCGGATCGAAAGACAGAAAGCCGGCGGCAACGCCGGCTTTTTTGTTGGGCGTGAGCTGCGGCACGTTTCGCAGGCGTGCCGGCCTGGCATCTTGAACGCCCGTGACGGGTCGCCCGACACACTCTCGTCAGGCTACATCCAGCGAACGGACACGCGCCGTGTCGATCATCCTGCAATCCACCGTCGGGGGCTTCTCCCCCCAGTTCATGCGCAAGCTGCCTCAGGTCGAGCAGGCGATGCGCGAGCACGGGCTCGAGCCGTCCGAATTCGTGATCTCCAAGGACTATGCGTCCACTGCGACGATTCCGCTCATGGGTCCGTTCTTCTTCAGCTACAGCGTGTTCTTCGGCGAAGAGACCTTCACCGTCACCGAGCCGAACGACATGGTGTTCCTGGACTACTTCTTCAAACGCGTGCTCGCTGCGGCCAGCCCGCCGGATGCGCCGCGGCGGCGGGGCCTGATCCGGCGGCTGTTCGACTGGATGGCGCAGCCGGTGTGACCGCTCTTCCCCTCTCCCCTTGCGGGAGAGGGTGGCTTGCCGCGAGGCGAGACGGGTGAGGGGTTGTCTCCGCACGTAACTCTCTTAGTTATGAACTCGCCCATCCGGCGCTTCGCGCCACCTTCTCCCACAAGGGGAGAAGGAAAAAGAGCGCTCCGCCGGCGCCTCACGAACTCTACTCCCCCCAAACCCGCGCCAGCGTCGCGAGCCAGCAGCCTTCGCAATAGCGCGCGTCCTTGTAGTCGATCCAGTTGTGCGCATAGACGCGGTCGGGCGGAATGTCGTAGCGTGCGCGCAGTACCCTGACGAGGATTCTCCACGCGGCGACCTGCGCCTCGGTCGGTCCGGTCGCGACATCCGGATAATTGCCGGCGAACTCAACGCCGATCGAATTGTCGCGCACGACCTGGCGATAGGTCGGCCTGTTGTCGATGTACTTGTTGTCGTTGCGGTTGGCGCCGTCGCCGTGGGTCGGCACCAGGGTCTCAGCGACGGCCCAATAGACCGTGCCGTCGGTCTCCACCCACACCGTGACGCCGCGGCGCGTCGGATTCTTCGATTGCTCCGTAGCGCCGCCGCGCGCCGAGCCCGACGGCCCCTCGGTCTGGTGCACGATGATGTTGCGCCACGGATGGGCGCTGTGAACATCGCCCCACGGCGCGAGCCAGACCATCTTCAGGCCGGGAATGTCGGGCGTGCCGGAAGCGCGCGCGATCTTCGCGAGCTCGGCGTCGGTTGCGGCGGCGGGAGTGATCAGGAGAGCAGCGAGAACGGCTGCGAGAAGGCGAGACATCATCATGCAGGTCCAATAACGGACCCAGATCGTAGCAGGCTTTACGCGAATGTGCGCTTGCTCTTGGCGGCTCCGATCGGCTCCGGCGAGAGCGGCGGGGCCGGATCGCAGACGGCAAAATCGTTCTTGCCGTTCTTCTTGGCGGCATAGAGGGCGTGGTCGGCATGCGCGATCAGCCGGTCCGGGAATTGGCCGACGCCGCGGTCCCACTCGGCGACGCCGATCGAGATCGCGATCGGGATGTCCTTACCCGTGCAGCTTGCTGCATCCTGGCGGCAGACCTCGAGCACGCGGCGGGCGATCACGGCCCCCTCGCGCAAGGAGGAGGACGGCAGCACGACGCAGAACTCGTCGCCGCCGGTGCGGGCGAGCATGTCGCCGGGCCGCAAGCGCGTTTGTGCCATCAGGGTGAAGTGCCTGAGACACTCGTCGCCCGCGGCGTGGCCGTAGGTGTCGTTGATGGACTTGAAGCCGTCGAGGTCGATCACCAGCAGCGCGAACGGCTCTCCGCTGCGCTCCGAACGGGCGCATTCCTCGGACAAACGCTGCAGCAGATGGCGCCGGTTGGCGACCCCCGTGAGATCGTCGAGCAGCGCGAGGTCGGCGACCTCGCCCCGCAAGCGGTCCATCGCCATCAGCAGGAAGCCGAAATTGAGCGTCATGGACAGGAACAGCAGCCCCAGCACCATGACGGCATGGTTCTGACCGCCCGCGACGGCCGAGAAATCGTAGCCGAGCAGGTTACCCACCGTACGCACCAGCAGCATTCCGATGATGCCGAGTATGACGATGCCGGACAGCCGCGCGCCCGGGCTGACGCGGCCCTCCGGCGGTGACAGCAGCAGATGCAGCGACAGCACCAGCGGCAGCCCCTGACCGACCGTGTAGCTGAGCATGCGCAGTTGCATGTGCTCGAAGCCGATCATGAAGAACACGACGCCGGCGAGGCTCAGGCATTCCGTCGCGATCATGATGCGCCACGAGACCGGCCGGCCATAGAAGCGCTGAATGCCCATGGCTGCGAAGCAGCTCGCCGCCATGACGCCGG
>NZ_LWIG01000008.1:170693-177802 GCF_002068095.1 Bradyrhizobium sacchari
AACAGGCGGGCCAGGGCCGTCATGGCACCGGCCGCGCCGACGAAGGACGACGCCATCCAGAACCGCGCGGCGGCGAATTTGGGATAGGAGCGCGTTACGTAGGCCCAGATCAGGCCGAGCGCGAGGAAGTTGACGACGAAGACCGTCCACAGTGTCGGTACGTTCAGCATGGCGAGCGCAGCGCGCGCAGCGTCGCGTCCCCCATTCCTGGCAGCCGTCCGTCCATGACCATCCCCGTCTTCTTGCGGGGAACAATGCGCGGGATGCGCTTAACGGAATCTCACTGCGATCCTTCAAAGCGAGCCTTTGGTTTTGGATTCATGAACGGCGCCGCTGCGTTGTCGGATCATTAGGCATGTCGCCGCCGTCCCGCGCGCCCCCGTCGCGACGCGCTCGATGCGGATTCGTGGTCAAAAATCATCCGAAAGTGCATCTGAGCTGTGGATAACGCGATGACACGGATGTGACAGCACAGGGCAGAGCCCTGCGAATCTGCTGAGTTTATGGCCGAGGATATTGCGAGGCTGGCCCTCCGCCGAGCATCCCTCGTGTCGCGTTCAACCATTAACCCTTGAGAGGATACTATGGCTAAGAAAGCGAAGAAGGCGGCGAAGAAGAAGGCGAAAAAGGCCAAGAAGGCGAAGAAGAAGTAACGCGGCTTCTTTTTCTTTGCCCGGGTGGAGCCTCGCTCCGCCCGGGCTTCGGGTGAGATCGGACGAGTTGACAGTGGCGGGCGCAAGGCCCGCTTTTTTGTTGCCGCGTTTTGCGATGAGCTCCGCTCTCTCGCTCCCTCTCCCCGCCCTTCGCGGGGAGAGGCTGGGGTGAGGGGCTTCTATCGACACACGCGGTCGTCGTGAGACCTGTACCCCTCACCCGCATCCCATCTGCGATGGGATGCGACCTCTCCCCCGGAAGCGGGGAGAGGTAAAGAAAGAACCTACCGCTCCGCAAACGCCAGCTTGGTGCCGAGCGCGGCGAAGCCCGCCGCAAAGCTCCGGCGCAGCCATGCCATGACGCGCGGGCGGGAGATGACGCGCTCACGCACCGAGGCTGCGCAGAGGCCGTAGACGACGAACACCGCAAAAGTCATCGCCATGAAGGCGCCGCTCAATTCGAGCATCCGCGCCAGCACATGGGCCTCGTCCGCCGCGATGAACTGCGGCAGGAAGGCGAGGAAGAAGATCGACAGTTTTGGATTGAGGATGTTGATCAGGAAGCCGGTGACGACCACCCGGCTGCTCGACCGCTCGCGGATCTCGCCCTCCACCGAGAGCGCCCCGGTCTCGCGCAGCGCCTGCCAGGACATGTAGAGCAGGTAGAGCACGCCGCCCCATTTCAGCGCGGCGAAGGCGAGCGCACTGGTGTGGAGCACGGCGGCAAGCCCGAGCATCGCGGCACACATGTGCGGCACGATCCCGAGCGTGCAGCCGAACGCAGCCGCGACACTGGCGCGCGAGCCGCGTGTGAGCGCCGCCGCCAGCGTATAGAGCACGCCGGTGCCGGGCGAGGCGACGACGATCAGCGAGGTGAGCAGGAAGGACCAGGACATGGGCAGACCTTACCAGCCTGCCGCGGGCCAGGAAAGCCGGTCAGCCGCGACCGGCCGTCAGGACAGTTGCGCGATCTCGGCCTCGCGCAACACGTCGAGCGGCGCCCAGGGCTTGGCCCAGAATTTCGCGCCATCCGGCAAGGGCTGCTTCAAGGGGCGCCCGGAGGTGACGACGACGTCGAGCTTCGGATTGCGGTCCTTGGCGACGTACGCAAGTTCGACGCCGCTCATGCGGCCCGCAAGCTGCACGTCGGTCATCATCAGGCATAGCGCACCGGCGTTCTTCTCCAGCACGCGTTCGGCCGCTTCGGCACTCTCGCACTGGATGACCTGATAGCCGCTTTCTTCGAGCAGGAGGCTGAGCATTTCCCGCTGCATGGCGTCGTCTTCAACGATGAGCGCTGTTGCGCAAAATGGTTTTGATTGGCCCATCAATCGCTCCCAAAGTTGCCTGTCGCCGTTCAAGTAACGTAGGTTAAAGACGAAACCCGACTCCGGTTTCGGTTCCATCCTGAAAAAGTGCAGATCTTTCGTTCCCTTTCCAGAACCTGACGGGAGGCCTCATGACGATGATACGCGGCGCCGCGGCCATTACGGGGGCGGCGAGCGGCATCGGCCGCGCGCTCGCGGTCGAATTCGCCCGGCGCGGCTGCGACCTCGCGCTCGCCGATCGTGACGAGGCCGAGCTGAAGGCGCTCGCCGCCGAGATCGGCCCGACACGCAAGGTCAGCGTGCATCGCGTCGACGTCAGTAAGCCCGACGACATCACGCAATTCGCAGCCGAGGCGACCGCGGCGCATCCCTCCCTCGGCATCGTCGTCAACAATGCCGGCGTGGCGCTGCTGGGCTCGTTCGAGGAGATCGACCAGGCGCAGATGGAGTGGCTGTTCGACATCAATTTCTGGGGCGTGGTGCACGGCACGCGTGCCTTCCTGCCGCATCTGAAGACGATGGCGGAGGCGCACATCATCAACATCTCGTCGATCTTCGGCATCATCGCTCCGCCGGGACAATCCGCCTACGCCGCAGCAAAATTCGCGGTGCGCGGCTTTTCCGAGAGCGTGCGGCATGAGCTTGCGGTGGCGGGCAGTCCCGTCAAACTGTCGGTGGTCCATCCCGGCGGCGTTGCGACATCGATCGCGCGCAGCTCGCGCACCGGGGTCGGCGTCACCGACAATGCGCGCCGCGCCCAGATGATCGAGCGGTTCGAGAATGCGGCGAAGACGACGCCGAAGGATGCCGCGCTGCGCATCATCAAGGGCATCGAGAGGAACGAGCCCCGCATCCTGATCGGCAACGACGCCCGCTTCATGGACCTGCTGCAGCGCTTCCGGCCGGGGACCTATTGGGCGCCGCTGCAGCGCAGGCTCGAGAAGATTGCGAAGGGGGCGTGAGTTTTGGACGCGACGCCGCCCGCCATATACCCGTCGTCCTGGCGAAAGTCAGGACGACGATCGGGAAATTACATTCATCTCCCCACATCGTTATTGCGAGCGCAGCGACGCAATCCAGACGTTCTCCGCGGAGGGATTCTGGATTGCTTCGCTGCGCTCGCAATGACGGCTAGCGTTGGGTGAATGCCGACCCTCACTGCCCCGCCAGCCGATCGGCGAAATAGCCGATGGTCTTGCGATAGACCACCGCCCTGTTCCACTCGCGCATCGCCTCGAAATTGGCGGTGCCTTCGCCGTAGGGCTGGCCCATCTTGAAGCCGTTCGTGTGCAAGAGGTTCGCGGTCGAGGCGAGCACGTCGGGGACGCTGTGGCGGAGGTCGACATGGCCGTCGCCGTCGAAATCGACGCCGTATTTGATGTAGGACGACGGCAGGAACTGGGTCTGGCCGATCTCGCCGGCATAGGCGCCGATGAGGTCGCGCAGCGGCAGGTCGCCGCGCTGCACGATCTTGAGGGCGGCGAGCAGCTCGCCCTGGAACAGATCGGTGCGGCGGCAGTCATGCGCGAGGGTTGCCAGCGTGCGGATCACCGGCAGCTTGCCGATGTCGCCCTTGCCGAAATCGCTCTCCAGCCCCCAGATCGCAACGAGGATGTAACGCGGCACGCCGAACTGCTGCTCGATGCGCGAGAGCAGCGCGGCGTGACGCTGCAGCAACGCCCTGCCGCCATTGATGCGCCCCGGACCGACACGGGTCGAGACGTACTGCTCGAAACTCTTGTTGAAGGTGTAGCGCTGGCGGCGGTCGAAGGCGAGCACGGCGCCGTCCTGGGTGATGCCGCTGAACGCCGCGCTGGTCACGCCCGGCGAGACGCCGGCTGCCTGGGCCTCGGAGGATATGGTGGCGATGAAGCTGTTGAAGTCCCCGCCGCAGCGCGCGGCCTCGGCCGAGCCGCCGGCCAGACCAATGAAGCAGGCGGCGGCCAGAGCGTATCTCAACATGTCGAGCGACCCCCCAAAGAAATCCCAGTGCGAAGCAGCGCGCGATCATGCCCGGGAAAGCGGCCATCGTCAAAGCGGCACGCTTGATCAGCATCAACGTCTTTCACGCCCTGGTTTCTAGACTGGGCAAAGGAGCCGCCCAGGAGACTAGCCAATGACTGGAGTTACCTTGACCGCCGAGCAGATCCGCAATGCGCCGCCCCCGGTGCGGCAATGGATCGAGCAGGAAGTGATTGGGGCGCTCGGCCTCGCGCCGCGGACGCAAGCAGCCGCGCCGCCGCAGGCCGCGCATCTCGTCGCCTGCAGCGTGGAGGACATGGCCGACGTGCTCGAGCACATCCGCGGCGTGTTTCCCGCCGTGAACGTGCTGTTCGAGCTCGGCCGTCCGGGCATCAGCCTCGGCCAGCCCCCGGTGATGACGTTCCGCCTGATGGACATCCTGCATCACACCCGGCTGCAAGACATCGGCCAAGTGATGACATGCCTGGAGATGCTCAACCAGGCCCTGACCGAGGCGAGGAAAGATCCCTCGGTGCGGTTCTGCGGTTTCGACAGTGAGCGCCACTGCCTGATCGCGCCGCAGACGCAAGTGAGCATCGCCACGCTGTGGCAGACCATGATGGAGCGCCAGCAAGCGGCGCAGGCGCGCGAGACCGGCAGCCAGGTGGCACCGGCGGCCTGAAACGGGCTTTCCGGCAAGGGAATGGGCTACGGGTGAGAACCCGCGGCGTGGTGGGCGACACTAACCTCTGCGCCCCCTTTCCCCCAACCGAGAGAGTGCCGATGCCCGCGCCGCAAACCATCTCCGGATCGCTCGCCCTTGCCGCCCTCGTCTGCCTTCTCTCCTGCACTGCCGCCGCCGCGCAAACCCGCGATGTCGCCGGCAGTCGCGACTATCCCGGCATCGGCCGGTTCGCCGGCAGTGTCATCACCGGCTATGTCGTGAAGGATTTCGATGCGGCGCGGATGCAGGCGGCTCCCTTCGAGGACGGCCAGCCGACCGACGCGCGCCGGCTCGAAGGCCGCATCGTCCGTATCGCCTATCGCACCAATCCCGGTCCCTCGATCCTGGAGGTGTCGCGCAATTTCGAGACGCAGCTCGCAAAGGCCGGCTTCGAGACATTGCTCGCCTGCGACACCGAGGCCTGCGGCGCCATTCCCTTCACCGAAAGCGTCGACACGCTGCCGGTCCCGCAGATGTGGATCGACGGTTTCGACTACCGCTATTTTGCCGGCCGCAAGAGCGAAGGCGGGCGCGAGACCTTTGCCAGCGTTCTCGTCAGCCAGAACAACCAGGAGATCTACGCGCAGGTCACCGTCGCCGAGCTCGGCGCGATCGCCAACAAGATGGTCGATGCCGCCGCGATGGCGAAGGGTCTTGGTGAGACCGGCCACATCGCGCTTTACGGCATCTATTTCGACACCGACAAGGCAGTGCTGAAGCCGGAAAGCCGCCCGACGCTGGAACAGATCGCAAAGCTGCTCACCAGCCAGCCGCAGCTGAGCGTCTACATCGTCGGCCACACCGACAGCCAGGGCGCCTATGAGTACAATCTCGACCTGTCGAAACGCCGCGCCGATGCGGTCGCCGCCGAGCTGGTGAAGAGCTTTCGCATCGCGCAAGCACGGTTGCGCACCGCCGGCATCGGCCTGCTGGCACCGGTCGGCTCGAATGCAACCGATGCCGGCCGCGCGCTGAACCGGCGGGTGGAGCTGGTAGCGCCGTGATACTCCTTCGGTCATTCTGGGGCGCCCGCAGGGCAAACCCGGAATTCATCACGCAGCAGAGTTGGCGGGTAAATAGATTCCGGGCTCGCGCTGACGCGCGCCCCGGAATGACGTAAGAGAGATTTGCCGCTATAGTCGACGCTCGCGCGGCCGTCAGTTGCTGCGTCGAGCAACATGATGCAACAAGCCATGCCCAAAAATCAGCAACCTCGAGCACCCCGCCTCCTCCGCGTCCCGCTGTTCCGCCTGCTCGCCATCAACCTTGCGATCGGCGCCTGCGCCGCGGTGCTGCTCGTCGGCGGGCTGCTCTGGCTCAATCCCGCGCATCTGCGCGAGTTGATCCTCGCCGACCGCACCCCGGGCATCGCGCTTCTTCTGCTGCTCGCCTCCTTCCTCATCACCTTCTGTTCCGCGGCTATGGGCAGTGCGATCATGGCGCAGGGACGTCAAGAGGATGGCGGGGAACGCAGCGGCGGACACGGATCGCGGCTCGCCGTTCAGAAGGTGGCGCAGCATCCGCGCACGCGTTGAAATGTCCGCCGCGGCGATGGAACTCGGTCCCTGCCCAGGAGAACCGGATGTGTGCGCGCAGACGGGAAGTCGCGCAGCAAAACGCACTTCTACAAGGCGCGCGACCGCTCGCTGCATTGCGACAGCAGCAATATGAACAAACTGATTTGACGATCCAAACAATTGCTCCGATGTGCGTCGGAACTCAACTGCACGATCACCACATTTCTGCTGCGCTCGCTGCGACATCAACACTCTGACGATTTGGCTTGCCACGGCATGACGCAACCTATAATCTTCTATTTTAGGTTGTTGCCCTGCCAGCCCCGGGCGACACTGAAGACCAAAAATAAACGGCGGGCTTCGCGGCCCGCCGTTTATTGAAGGTTCGCACCGGACCTTTCAAAGCGCTAGGCGCTTTCCCTCCCAACATTTCGCCGATCGATGGCGCGGAGCCGTCCGCAAGTCCGCGGCTGCATGCCGACAACCGCCGAAGTCATTTGACTGCGGCGCCCTGATCGACGACAAGCCGCCATGGCCAAAAAACCCGGAACCAATCCCAAAGGCGAATTCGCCTTCTTCAACGTCGTCTACGAGGACGGCTCCCAGCGCTCCAACCGCCGCGTGCCCACCGAGCTGCTCGGCGGCCTCGACGGCGACGAACCCGCCCGCAGCTTCATCATGGAGCAGGACCGCGAGATCGCGGAGAAGTCGGGACGGCCGGCGCTGGAGATCAAGAAGATCGAGCGGGTGGGGGCGAAGAAGAAGTAGGACTTCAATCTTTCCACGTCACTGCGAGCCAACGGGTCCGCGCGAAGAGCGACCCGATGACAGGCTCCCCGAAGCAATCCATCGCGCCGCAAGCGGAAACGTGAATTGCGTCGTCGTAATCGCTCCTCGCAATGGCAACAAATGCAAAAACGGCGGG
>NZ_LWIG01000008.1:177812-193584 GCF_002068095.1 Bradyrhizobium sacchari
GGCCCGCCGTTTTGTTTTGGATCGTTGGTTTCGATCAGTTGTCCAAGAAGCTCCGCAGCTTCCGCGACCGCGACGGATGCTTCAGCTTGCGCAGCGCCTTGGCTTCGATCTGGCGGATGCGTTCGCGCGTCACCGAGAACTGCTGGCCGACTTCTTCCAGCGTGTGGTCGGTGTTCATGCCGATGCCGAAGCGCATGCGCAGGACGCGCTCTTCGCGCGGGGTGAGCGAGGCGAGCACGCGCGTGGTGGTCTCGCGGAGGTTCGACTGGATCGCGGCGTCGATGGGGAGGATCGCGTTCTTGTCCTCGATGAAATCGCCGAGATGTGAATCCTCTTCGTCACCGACGGGCGTCTCGAGCGAGAGCGGCTCCTTGGCGATCTTGAGAACCTTGCGGACCTTCTCCAACGGCATGCCGAGCTTCTCGGCGAGCTCTTCCGGGGTCGGCTCGCGGCCGATCTCGTTGAGCATCTGGCGGCTCGTGCGCACGATCTTGTTGATCGTCTCGATCATGTGCACGGGGATGCGGATGGTGCGCGCCTGGTCGGCGATCGAGCGGGTGATCGCCTGCCGGATCCACCACGTGGCGTAGGTCGAGAACTTGTAGCCGCGGCGGTACTCGAATTTATCAACGGCCTTCATCAGGCCGATATTGCCTTCCTGGATCAGGTCGAGGAACTGCAGGCCGCGGTTGGTGTACTTCTTGGCGATCGAGATCACGAGACGGAGGTTGGCTTCCACCATCTCCTTCTTGGCCTGGCGTGCTTCGCGCTCGCCCTTCTGCACGGAGTGCACGATCTTGCGGAACTCGACGATCTCGAGACCGGTGAGGGCCGCAAGCTGATGCACCTCGTGGCGAAGGTCCTTGATGCGGTCCTTCTCGTGGTGGACGAAGTTCTTCCAGCCCTTGGCCGAGAGTTTCGAGACGCGGTTGAGCCAGCGCGGATCGAGCTCCGAGCCGGTGTAATTGCGCAAGAAGTCCTCGCGCGCGACGCCGTGGCTGTCGGCCAGGCGCATCAGGCGGCCCTCATGCGAGACGAGGCGCTTGTTGATGTCGTAGAGCTGCTCGACCAGCGAGTCGATGCGCGCCTGGTTGAGGCGCAGCGACTTCACCTCGACGATGATCTCGTCCTTGAGCTTGCGGTACTTGCGCTCCTGGTGCGGCGAAAGCGAGGGCCCGTGCGAGGTGCTCTCGAGCTGGTTCTGGATGTCCTGCTCCTGGAGCTTGCGCAGCTTCTTGTAGCTCTCGGCGATCTTGTCGAAGATCTCGACGACCTTCGGCTTGAGCTCGGCCTCGATCGCCGCGAGCGACATCTGGTTCTCGAACTCGTCGTCCTCGTCCATGTCGGCTTCGGCGGCGGCCTCGCCCGGATCCTTCTCGGCTTCGCCGTTGCCGGCGGCGGGCGCAGCGCGGAACGGGGTCGGCGACGGCGGAGCTGCGGGCGGGGCGACATGGGCGGGCGCAGCGCCGGTCGCGGCTGCGACCTCACCGCCCTCGGCCGGGGCTTCGCCGCCTTCACCGGCAGGGCCGCTGATCATCGCGGTGTTCATGCCGCCCTTGGCGTCGGGCCCGGCATAGGTCGCTTCGAGATCGATGATGTCGCGGAGGAAGATCTTGCCTTCGTTGAGCTCGTCGCGCCAGATGATGATGGCCTGGAAGGTCAGCGGGCTTTCGCAGAGGCCTGCGATCATCGCCTCGCGGCCGGCCTCGATGCGCTTGGCGATGGCGATTTCGCCTTCGCGGGAGAGCAGCTCGACCGTGCCCATCTCGCGCAGATACATGCGCACGGGATCGTCGGTACGCTCGCCCGGCTCGCTCTTCTTGACCTCGGTGACGGCCTTCTGGGTGACCTCGACGAGTTCGTTGTCGGTCTCGTCCTCGCCGCCCTCGTCCTTGTCCTCCTCGCCTTCGCTGTCGTCGGCTTCGGTGACGTTGATGCCCATGTCCGAGAGCATCGACATGATGTCCTCGATCTGTTCGGGCGAGGTCTGGTCGGACGGCAAGACTTCGTTGAGCTGATCGAAGGTCACGAAGCCGCGCTTCTTGGCCTGCTTGATCATCTTCTTCACTGCCGCATCGGACAGATCGAGCAAGGGAGACGGCGCGTCCTGGGAGTCCTTCTCCGGCGCGTCCGCTGCCTTGTCGTCTTTTTCCTTGTCCTTCGCCTGCAGCGTCTTTGCCTTGGTGGCCATCCATTGCTCCTAAACGCGCTTCATGCGAGACGATCGCGCGCCCGCGTGAATTCACTTGAACCTGTTGCTCGACGCTCTCGCTTCGGCAGCTCTCGACACGGAAAGGGCGGCGCGCATGTCTCTCGCCACCCCCAACTCTCTCTCGCCGGATTTGCCTAACGCTTCGTGAGCCTCTTTGTCGCGGCGGATGCAGGTGTAGTGCCAACAGCTATTGCGCGGATTCATTCCTGACGCGTCTGTTCTGCCTGCGGCCGCCTCTGGGCCAAAGTGCTACAAGACCGTTAAGCCTCGATTAACCCTGTTTTTGCCGCCAAACCTTGGATTTGGCGAGTCTTTTAGCGGTTCCGGCCATGGCCGTCCGCATGATTCTTCATCACACGCTCTTCTGGAACCGACCTGACAGCTCGCCAAAACCCTCGATCAGGGCCTCGGTACCGTCAACTTCGGCCATCCGGGCCTTGACGTCACGCAGCCATGCCAAATTGGCCTCGCTGGGGTCCTCCCCCAAGGCCAGCTCGGCGTCCTTCAGCTCTCTAAGTAGTGAATGCCATTGCCGATGCAAGGCGACCAGCTGATGCCACGTCGCAAGAACGTCATCCCGCGCCGCCCCCTCGCGGGCCCCCCACACCGCCGCGGTGGTGATGGCACCTTCAACCCTTTGAAGAACTTGAGAAAACCCACCCTTCGCGAGGTCGCCGCGCATCTTCTCGGCCTGCTCCTCGGGGTCCGGCGAGTGGTAATGGTCGTTGACGAAGGCGCTGATAATGGCGGCCCGGAGCTTGTGGGCCTCGGGATGGGCCAGCTCCAGGGCGGCCACCTCCTCAAGATGGTCGTGCAGCAGCCAGGGGTGGTTGATCAGGCACTGCAGGATCAGGGCCTCCCGGCGGGAGATGGCGCTGCGCTGGCCCTTCATGATCGGGCTCGCCGCCAGCTGCGGGCTCGCCGCCTGGTAGGGGCCGGAGGGCAAGAGGGTCGGCCCCGGCGGACCGCGGCGGCCGCCGCCAAATCCTCCGCCGAATCCCTGGCCCCCGAATCGATTCGCACCGCTCCCGCTCCGCGGCTGGAATGACCGGCCGCCGCCGGGGCGGAAACTGCCGCGGCCGCCGAAGCCGCCACGCCCGCCCTCGGGCGCAAAAGTGCGCTGCAGCCGCTCGACGAAGTCGTCTCTGTAGTAGCGCCGCACCACCTCGTCGCGGATGCCGTTGGTCAGCTCCTTGATCCGCGCCTCCAGCGCGGCGCGGCGCTCGGGCGTGGCAAAGTTGCCACCTTCGAGCTCGCGCGACCAGATCATGTCGGCGAGCGGACGCGCCGCCGCGATCACCTCCTCCATCGCACCCCGGCCACCGGAGCGCACGAGATCGTCGGGGTCCTGCCCTTCCGGCAACAGCGCAATGCGCAGGCTCTTGCCGGGGCTAAGGAAGGGCAGCGCGAGATCGGCGGCACGATAGGCCGCCTTCTGTCCGGCGCGGTCGCCGTCGAAGCAGAGGATCGGCTCGTCCGCCATCTTCCAGAGCAGCGCGAGCTGACTTTCCGTCAGCGCAGTGCCGAGCGGCGCGACGGCGCCGGCAAAGCCCGCGGTAACCATGGCGATGACGTCGACATAGCCTTCGACCACGATCAGCGCGCCGCCGTCATAGGTGGCTTTGCGCGCGGCCTGGTGATTGTAGAGATTGTCGCCCTTGTGGAAGAGCGGCGTTTCCGGCGAGTTCAGGTATTTTGCCGGAACGTCCTTCTCCAGCGCACGCCCGCCGAATGCGATGACACGGCCGCGCAAATCCGTGATCGGAAACATCACGCGGTCGCGGAAGCGGTCGTAGGGCACCGGGATGTCATCGCCGCCGATCAGCAGGCCGGTCTCGACCATGTCCTCGACGGAGACGCCGAGCTTGCCGAGATGCTCCTTCAGCGCGAAGCGATCGGGCGGGGCATAGCCGAGGCGAAACTGCAATTGCGTCGCCGGCGAGATGGCGCGGTCGGCGAGATAGCCGCGCGCTTTCGCACCGACGCGTGAGGCCAGCGTCTCCGCAAAGAATTTTGCCGCGAGATCCATGACGTCATGCAGCGAGCGCCGCCGCTGCTCCTCGCGCGCCGCGTTGGGCGTCACCGCCGGCAGCGGCAGGCCCGCCATGTTCGCAAGCCGTTCGACGGCTTCCGCAAACGGCAGCCCGTCGGTCTCCATCACGAAGTTGATGATGTCGCCGTGTTTGCCCGAGGAGAAATCGTGGTAAAAACCCTTCTGGTCGTTGACGTAGAAGGACGGCGTCTTCTCCTGCTGGAACGGCGACAGCCCCTTCCACTCCCGCCCTGCCTTCTTCAGCTTGACGCGCTTGCCCACGACTTCGGAGACCGAAAGCCGGGCACGAAGCTCGTCGAGGAACTGGGGCGTGAAGCGCATGGGCTGTGTCTAGCGCGAACCGGGGTGAGTCGGGCGAAGGATCAGGGATATAGGGGCCGCTTCGGCAAAAGTCAGGTTTGTCGGGCTTATCCGGGTTATTCGACCTATGCACAGGGTCTCCGTCATTTTCCGCCGTCATTCCGGGACGCCTGCAGGGCGAACCCGGAATGACGTGGAGAGAGCCACTTGAACCCCGCCCGGTTCCACGCTTCCATATCCCCATGTTCAGGACCTTTCGAGGCGGCCACAGCGGGGGCTGGCGCGTCACCTCGATTTCAGCCGTGACGGGCGAGCCCCTGCCCTTCGTCCCGGCGCTGTCGGTGACCGACAGCGACGCGGTCTCGTTGCCGCTGGTGCCCTCGCGCAATGCCTGGCGGCTGGTCGGCGTTGCCAGCAGCTTGCGCTACACCGAGCGGCCCGAGAAGGAGCAGCTCGTGGCCGTGCAGGCCGGGCTCGGCCGGGTGGAAGCCACCAGCGCGGCGCTGATCCCGATCCGCAAATCGCAGGCCTGGTGGGATCTGACCCAGGAAGAGCGTCGCAAGATCTTCGAGGACAGGTCGCACCACATTGCCGGCAGCCTGCGCTTCCTGCCCGCGATCGCGCGCCAGCTCTATCACTGCCGCGACCTCGGCGAGCCCTTCGACTTCCTGACCTGGTTCGAATACGCCCCCGCGGATGCCTCGCTGTTCGAGGAACTGGTGGCGATGCTCAGGCAGACCGAGGAATGGAGCTATGTCGAGCGCGAGGTCGACGTGCGCGTGGT
This sequence comes from Bradyrhizobium sacchari, assembly GCF_002068095.1. Taxonomy (GTDB): domain Bacteria; phylum Pseudomonadota; class Alphaproteobacteria; order Rhizobiales; family Xanthobacteraceae; genus Bradyrhizobium; species Bradyrhizobium sacchari. The sequence goes on from NZ_LWIG01000008.1 coordinate 183,162, forward strand.
GAAGGAAGTGCTGTCGGCTTAGAGCGTGATCCGGAAAAGTGCGCAGCGGTTTTCCGACGAGATCACGCTCAAGAAGCGACTAGTGGTCGAGAAAACGACCGGACGCGATGCGGGGCAGATCGGTGACGGGCCAGTTGTAGACATAGGTCCAGGCCTTGGCGGTCGTGCCGTCCGGCAGCGTCACCTCGATCAGCTCGCGCAGATATTCGGTCGGCTCCGGAAAGCCTTCGCCGCAGGCTTCATACATGTCGAGCTCGCGCAAGAGCTCGTCGGGCACGCGCAGCTGGAACAGCTCGCCATGGACGAGGTCGGACGCTGCATTCGACAGCAGCAATCCCGGATAATGCTTGATGAGGAACAGCCGCCCGCGGCAGGTCGCTTCGCCGACGAAGTCCGCGTGCTGCGCAAGCAGTCGCGCCATCGGATGGTCAAAGCCGCGCATCAGGGTGCCGTAGACGAAGAGACGATTGGAGGTCATGGGGGTCTATAGCTGTCCATGAGGTGGAAAGACAGCGCTATACGTTGGGAAGCATCGTGCCCACCACCGTCATTGCGAGGAGCTCTTGCGACGAAGCAATCCAGACTGTCACCGCGGAAACAGACTGGATTGCTTCGCTCGCAACGACGAGGTCGGAGCAGCCCCCTCACCCCGCCTTCACCGCATCCGCGTCGACCACCTCATAGCTCACCACCTCGAACTTCTTCAGCTCCATCCGGCCAAAGCTGGTCGACAGCGCGACGTCGGCGGCGTCGCGGCCCGTGGCCATCAGGATGCGGCCGATGCGGGGGACATTGTGGCGGGCGTCGAAGGTGAACCATCGGCCAGAAAGCCAGACCTGAAACCAGCCGGAGAAATCCATCGGGAACGGTTCGGGCGGGATGCCGATGTCGCCCATATAGCCGGTGCAGTAGCGCGCAGGGATGCCCATGCAGCGGCAGAGCGCGACGGCCAGGTGCGCGAAGTCGCGGCAGACGCCGGTCTTCTGCTCGTAGACGTCGTGCGCCGACTTCATGTGATGGGCGTGCTCGTAGCCGAAGGTGACGTGCTGATGCACGAACGCGGTGATCGCCGCGACCCGATCCCAACCGGGCTCCGTCTTGGCGAACAGCGACCAGGCGATGTCGGTGAGCTTGTCGGTCTCGCAATAGCGGCTCGGCATCAGATAGAGCAGCAGCTCGTTCGGCAGCTCTTCGATCGGGATCTGCTGCGCGTCCGGCATCACCTCGTCGGGAAGGCCGCCGTCTCGCACCAGCGCGCTGCCTTTCAGCGTCACGCCGCCGGCCGGCGCCATCAGGCGGCCGCACACATTGCCGAAACCATCGCGATAGAAGCGGATGGGAACGTCGGGCTCGGCAACCACCGTCTCCCGGCCGATGATATCGGCCTGCCGTGAGGGGTGGATATTCAGCATGATCACCATCGGTGTCGGCTGCACCGCCGCGTAGGTGATCTCGAAGCCGACCTTGATCTCCATCTATGAAACCTCTGCCTCCATCTCTGCGTCGCTGCCTTGGTCGTCCGAAACCACCTTGATGTTCACTTCCATGACATCGAAGGCCTCTTCGGAACCGATATAGACGCCGTGCAGCGGGATCGCCTGGCGCGGATCGCGGGCGACCGCGACACGGATGAGGTCCCGGGTGCCGACGATGCCGTTGGTCGGATCGAACTCGATCCAGCCCGCGCTCGGCAGGTAGACCTGCACCCATGCATGCGTCGAGCCGCCGCCGACATGGCGCTGCGCGATGTCCTCCGGCACGAAGATGTAGCCGGAGACGAACCGCGCGGCGATGCCGAGCTGACGCAGCGCCTCTATCATGAACAGCGCATAGTCCCGGCAGGTTCCTGTGCCCGACTGCAGGGTATCGAGCGGATGCTGGGTGCCGGGCTCGTGACGCTTGCGGTACTTGAACTGCTTGCGGATGGCGTGTGTCATGCCGCTCAGGATCTTGAACGTCGGCGTCGGCGCCTCCTCGTCGAGGAAGGCGCGCGCCCATGCCGCGATCTCGCCGTCGGGATCGGCATATTGCGGCGTGATGTACTGGACGAGATCGGCAAACTCCTCGTCGTCATAGACATACGGATAGAAATAGGCGGCATCGTCCGCGGTCAGCGCGAACTCGTCGACGGGATTGTGCTCGACGGTGACGTGCCAGTCGAAGGTCAGATGGTCCGCGCGCTCGTCGAAACTGGCGATGGCGACCGAGTTGCCGAACACGTCGTGGATCCAGCGCAGCGACATCGGCTCAAGCGAGATCTCGAGCCTGGAATCGAGCACGCGCAAATCATGCCCGTCACGCGGACGCAGCATGATGCGGTGTTCGCCGAACGCCACGGGGCGGTTGTAGCGATATTCGGTCTTGTGATGAATCGTGAGCAGCGGCATCGTCCGGCAATCATGGTGATTTTGGGCAGACCAATCTATACCGATTCCTGCCCAATTTTCGGGTTGACTGCATTTTCCATAGGCAATCAGGATGGCTTTAGACACAGCCGGCGCGGCCGATCAACTGCTCGGCGAGGGTGACATTCCGCCAGTGCATGAGGTGAATGCAGAAGGCACATCACCCTTCCTGCTCACCTCCGATCATTACGGACGCGCATTGCCGCGCGCGCTCGGCGATCTCGGCATTCCCGAGAGCGAGCTTGTCCGGCACATCGGCTGGGACATCGGCATTGCCGGTGTCTCCGAGCGCCTCGCGGCAATGCTCGATGCGCATCTGATCGCGCAACGCTATTCGCGGCTCGTGATCGACTGCAACCGTCCGCCTGGCGTCACCAGCTCGATCCCCGTGATATCAGAGGCAACCACGATCCCGCGCAACGAAGCCATCTCCGACGCCGAGCGCAGCGCGCGGCGGCGCGAGATCTTCGAGCCCTATCATCATCACATCGACACCACGATCGGCCGCCGTCTGCACGACAAGCGGCCAACAGTGCTGGTGTCGCTGCACAGCTTCACGCCTGTCTATGCCGGCGTCGCACGGCCTTGGCACATCGGCGCGCTGTACAACCGCGACCCGGTGCTGCCGCGACTGTTGCTGAAACATCTGCGCCGCGAGGGCGATCTCGTCGTCGGCGACAACGAGCCCTATGCGGTGAGCGATCTCACCGATTACACCATCCCCGTGCATGGCGAAGCCCGCGGCCTCGTCAACACCGGCATCGAGATTCGTCAGGACCTGATCGCGGACCAGTCCGGCCAGCAGCAATGGGCCGAGCGCCTGGCAAGGGTTTTTGCGGACATCGAGGTGGAGCTGAGGGCCGAGCTGTTGGTATAGGCAGCCAAGCCGACCCGTGCGCTCCCTCGCCCCGCTTTTCGGAGAGGCGAGGGTCAACCGCCGCGGGTCGCCACGAACAGCGCCAGCGCGGCGAAGATCGCGGCGATGCCCCACAGCACGTAGGCCATGCGGCCGTCGCCGCGGGCATCGAGCGTGGCCTCGGCCGGATTGTCGGGATTGACACGGACCTCGACGGTCGCACCGTCCTGGTAGCGCGACATCAGCTTCTTCAGCATCTCGTCGGAAGCCGACGGCGTTTCCGCCGCCACGCGCGCGCATTCATTGGTGTAGCTGATGTTCTGGTAGCGATAGGTGTAGGTCACGCGCTTGCCGAACATCTCAAGGCCGCGCGCCTCGCCGGGCTCGCTGGCCTCGTGATATTCCTCGATGCCCGACAGCTTGACCGTGCCGGGCACGACCGGCCAGCGCGTCGCCATCGACGCCTGCCGCTGCACGGCCCAGGCCATCAGCGCGATGACGAGGCCGAACGCACCGAAGGCGACGACGAGGCCGGCAAGATCGGGCCGGCCGATGTGATGGGCGAGATATTGGTAGCTCTGGTTGAGGCCGAAGACCGAGCCGAAGATGATGGCGAGCACGATCGCCGAACCGATGCCGAGGCAGCCCCACAGCCCCTTGGGCAGGTCGCGCTCCAGCACGGCCTGATCGGGATGGCGCGGATTGTAGTAGACCGTGACGATGCTGCCCGCGGGATATTTCGCGAGCTTCTCGGCGACCTGGAAATTGCCGAGGTCCTCACCGATCGAGATGCGGTTGCAGCGCAGCTTGCGGCCGCCGACTGAATATTCGTAAGTGACGTTGGCGAAGTTGCGGCTCTCGGTGCGATAGCCGTCCTCGCGCTCATCGTCGGACACCTTGACCTCGCGCACCTCGGCGACCGAGGTGACGACCTTGCCCGCGGCCTGCGGCCAGGTTCGCGCCTCGCGAGCCTGCCAGGTCTTGACGATTGCGGCAATCAGGATGAGCGCGAGCGGCGCAAGCAGCATCGCGTATACGAGCGGGGGCAAATTCGGCACGGTCAAAACCCTTGGTCAGCGGCAATGCTTCCTTGGACGCACAGCCACCGCCAGAGGTTCAACCGGGCTAAGGCGCGATGAAATTGGAATGAACCATCATCGCGCTTTAGCTTGTTGTCTAGGCATGATCTTTTCGGAAAACCGCTGCGCAACTTTTCCGGATCATGCCTCCGCTCATTTCGCCCGGGTCAGCGCCAACCAGATACCGCCGCCGATCATGAAGCCGCCGGAGATGCGCGACATCATCCGGGTGCGGCGGGCCGAGAAGAATTTCCGGGCCCGGCCCGCGGCGATGGCGTAGAGCGCATCCGTCATCACCGCGGTGACCATGAAGGTTATGCCCAGCAGCGCGACCTGCGGAAAGTGCGGCTGGTTCATGTCCATGAATTGCGGGATGAAGGCACCGAAGAACACCAGCACTTTCGGGTTCGACAGCAGCACCAGGAAACCCTGCAGGAAAAACCCGCCGCGCGGTGGCGCCGGCGGCTCGTCGACATCGACGCCTTCGACCGGCGCCCAGATCAGCCTGATGCCGAGCCAGACCAGATAGGCCGCGCCGGCAAAGCGCACCCAGTCGAACCAGTAGCCCATGGTCGCCATCAGCGAGGTCAGGCCGATCGCGACGATGCCGATGACGATGGCAAGACCGGCCTGCGCGCCGGCAACGTTGGTCAGCGCCGCACGCGTGCCATGGCGCAGCCCGTTGGCGATGACCAGGGTGACGATCGGACCCGGCAGCAACGCCAGCGCAATGCAGGCGGCGACGAAGGCGAGATAGGCTTGCATGGACATCATGGGAAAGACTCGGCTGAGGGCGGATCGGGGGTATTAATGCATGGGAGGGGCGGGAACGGAAGGCTCCTCAATCGCAGCTGTCATACTCCGCGAAGGCGGGGTATCCAGTACGCTGCGGCCTCTCCGCATCCCACATGCGTCTCTGGAATGTTGGATCCCCCGCCCACGCGGGAGATGACAGTGGAGAATGTGGAAGCGGGCGCGCCGCATCGTCAGTTCCTCGGCAGACCGGCAACAGCGCGCGCCGGACCCGTCAATTCGAGGATATGCAGGCCGGTATTGGCGCGGTCGACGATGTAGATGTAGCCGCGATCATCGGTCTCGACATTGTTGGTCTGGATCGCGACCTTGCAGCGCTCGCCGCCTTCGACGGGAATGCAGCGCTTGTCGGTCGCCGCGGTGACCGCCGGGATGAAATAGCCGACTTCCTTCGGATGATAGGGATCGCGGATGTCGAGCGCGCGTACGCCGGCGTTGAAGAAGGCGATGAAGGCCATCTTCTTGTAATAGACCGGCGCCATGCTCTCATTCGACGAATGCGAGCCGAAGCGGCCGCCGCGCTGGCAGAACTGCCCGCTCGCCTCCGGCACGGTATAACTCGAGATCACCATCGGCCGCGTTTCGGTGGTGACATCGGCGAACCACACCATCTGCCGCGCCTCGCCGCACTCATTGAGGATCGCCTCGTCCACGATCATGACGATGTCGCGCATCTTGCCGTCCTTGTCCTCGGCAAACTCCGCAACGGGCATGTCGAGCATCGGGAACGTGGTGTGGGCGCCGTTGAAGGCGGACATCGGCAAGCGCCCAATCTCGGGAAAGCGCAGATTGTCCGCCGTCGGCTCCTTCGGCCCGGTCAGGAGCTTCTCGCGATCGACGATCTGCAAAATGCCGCCCTTGTTGGTGCCGTAGCCGAAATAGACGCGGTTGCCGTTCGGCCCGGTCGAGATCGGCCCGTGCAATTCGGTCGGCACCGGGCCGGTCGAGCCCGGCTCCTGGCCCGGCAGGCCGAAGTCGCGGATCTTCTGCGGATGCGCGGGATCGGAGAGATCATAGACCTGCGTCATCCGCCGCGAGCGCCAGTCCGGCGCACCCGAAACCAGAAGGGCAATGCCGGTGTCGCATTCCCACCAGCTCTTGTGCGTGTCCTTCAAGCCGCCAATACGCGTGATGAGCACGGGGCTGGCGGGATCGGTGACGTTCCAGATCTCATGCGCTTCGCTGCCGAAGGTGCGCAGCATGTAGACTGCGTTCGGATCGCCCTTCGGCAAGGTCTTGCCGTCGCAGACCCGCACCATCTGTGCGCCGCCGGATTCATATTTGCCCGGCTGCCCCGGCAGATGCCGCAGATATTTGGGGTGCGCGGGATCGGTGACGTCGACAATCGAGGTTCCGTTCGGCTCCGCTTGCCCCGTGATCGGATTGACGGGCGCGGGCACATCGTCGGTGCCGCCGTGATGGCCGATATAGGCGATCCAGCGTTCGCCCTGATGATGGATGGTCGGCTGATAGGCGCTGCGCGCCTGAAGGTCGTTGGAGCCGACCAGCTTCATGTTGGAAGCCTCCGGCGGCGCCCCGATCGTCTGCTTCTGCGCGTGGGCGACGGTGCTGCAGGCGAAAAGAACGAGGCTTGCAGCAGTCAAGACGCAACGGAACATCGATGTCCTCCCGGGAACCAATCTGCGTTGGCTGAGATGAGAGGCTAACACGGCTGATTGCGTGCGCCAAAGACACGATCACTTGCGCGTCATTCCGGAAACCGCGCAGCGGTTATCCCAATCTCGAGATTCCAGATTCGACGCCAACGCGTCGCTCCGGAATGACCTATCACTTGACATGCAACCATTTGGTTGCCTATTGTCGCTGCCATGGATGAGGTCTTCAAAGCGCTCGCCGATGGGTCACGACGCTCGCTGCTGGACAGGCTTCACGCCCGGAACGGCCAGACGCTGAACGAACTCTGCGAGGGCCTCGCGATGTCGCGGCAGGCCGTCACAAAGCACCTTGTCATCCTCGAAGAGGCCAATCTGGTCACGACCATCAGGCACGGCCGCGAGAAGCTGCATTACCTCAATCCGGTGCCGATCCATCAGATCGGCGAACGCTGGATCAGGAAGTTCGAGCGCGGCAAGCTCGCAGCGCTCGGCGAGTTGAAACGCCAGTTGGAGAAGCGCGATGAGTAAGCCGCAATTCGTCTATGTGAGCTATATCGAGACCACGCCGGAAAAACTGTGGGAGGCGCTGACCTCGAGCGATTTCACCAGGCAATATTGGTTCGGCGCCGAAGTCCGCTCGGACTGGAAGGTCGGGTCGCCCTTCGCGCTCCTGCTCGACGGCGAGGTCACCGATTCCGGCGAGATTCTGGAGGCCGATCCGCCGCGGCGCCTGTTCTATAGCTTCAAGCACCACAAATTCGAAGAGCTTCGGGGCGAGCCGATCTCGCGCGTCGTCTTCACCATCGAACCGTTCGGCCCGCTCGTGCGTTTGACCGTGCTGCATGACGGCTTCGTCGAGGGCGGCAAATATCTCGGCGCCGTCTCCAACGGCTGGCCGGCGATCCTATCCCAGCTCAAGAGCCTGTTGGAGACCGGAAAGCTGCTCGGCATTCCGCGCGCAGCGCTGAACAAGGGATTCGATGCAAAATGAACCTCGATCAATTCAAACCGCTCACGGTCTACACCATCTACATCGCTTCGACGCCGCAGAAAGTGTGGGAAGCGCTGACCTCGGCCGAGTTCAGCAGGCAGTACTTCTTCGGCAATACCGTGGAGGTCGAGCCGCGTCTTGGCGGTGCGTTTATCGTGCGCACGCCCGATGGCGCGCTGCACATCAGCGGCGAGGTCCTCGCTTACGATCCGCCGCGAAAACTCTCCGTCACCTTCAACGTCAACTGGCCGGAGCTGATCGAGAAGCTCGGCCCGACGCTCGTGACCTACGAGATCGAACAGGTCGGCGATGCGGTTCGCCTCACCATGAGCGAGGGCCATGACCGGCCGCTCAGCGACGACATCCTCGAAGGCGGACGGCAGGGCTGGCCGGCGATCCTCTCCAGCCTCAAGAGCGTGCTCGAGACCGGCAAGCCGCTGGTCGTGAAAATGGGCCCGCCGCAGCGGATGCTCGATGCGCTGAAGGCGATGGGGATCAAGACGCCGTAGGCCGCTGTCGTCCCGGCGAATGCCGGGACCCATAACCCCAGGGAGGAGTTTGGCACGAGCGACCAGTCTTCGCCAAAGTTCATTCGGTGGCTATGGGTCCTGGCATTCGCGAGGACGACTACGGCACCGGCACCACCAGACGCCGATACAGATGCCATGTCGCGTGCCCGAGCACGGGCAGCGTCACGATCAGCCCGAGAAAGTACGGCAGCGCCGAGACGATCAGCAGCATCACAATCACGGCCGCCCAGCCGATCATCGGCAGCGGGCTGGTCACCACCGCGCGCACGCTCGTCACCATCGCCGTGACGAAATCGACCTCGCGATCGAGCAGCAACGGAAACGACACCACGGTCAGCGAGAACAGGATCAGCGACAGTGCGGCGCCGACCGCGTTGCCGATGGCGAGGAACAGCAGGCCCTCGTTGGTTGTCAGCACCACCGTCATGAATTCCTGCAGGCTCGAGAACGACGCATGCAGACCGAGCAGCAGCGCGATCAAGAGCCGCACCTGGTACATCCAGATCACGAACACGAACAGCGTGACGAAAGCCATCCAGCCGATTTCGCTGCGCGAGCGTATCGTCGACCAGATCGCGCCGAACGAGACAGGCTCGCCGCGCTCGCGGCGGCGGCTGACCTCGTAGAGCCCGATCGCCACGAACGGGCCGATCAGCGCGAAACCGGCGGCAAGCGGATAGACAAGATAGACCATGCCGAAGGCAGTGAGGCAGAGCATGATGGCGATGCCGCCGGCGGCATAGAGCGCGCCGAAGCAAAGCCCGTAGAGCGGCAGCGACTGGAAGTCGCGCAGGCCCTCGACCAGCGCCTCGGCGATATCCGTGGCAACGACGGGACGCACCACCGGATCGACTTTGCCCGAGATGGACATGAATTCCTCCTCCTTTGCCGGCGCGATCTTCGTCGCACGCGACGTCGATATTAGCGCCCTCCCGGGCCGCACGCACGCACGAGTTGATGACGGTATCGCAGGACGCCCGCCAGCGCCTCATCGGCCACCCGCCAAACGTGTGCGTCAAAATCTTTCCTCGCTTTTCGGCACTATGCCTATGGACGGAGCGGAGGGCGGTGCCGCAAATTGTACCTCCGTCCCTACACGCGATGACCCGAGCGGACCATTCGACCGATGAGCTTGCGTACCCGGCTACTGATCCTCGTCATCGCGGCCATGCTGGTGCCCGCGAGCCTCGTCGGCTTGCGCTTCATGCAGAACCGCAGCAGCGACATCAACGCCGCCCTGACCAATCTGGCGGCGGCGGCCGACGAGATTGCAAGCGACCTGAACGAGAAGATCCAGGGCACCGCGCAGCTTCACTACGGTCTCGCCCGCGCCCGCGACCTCGACACGCGCGACAAGGCGGCGTGCTCGGCGTTCCTGTCGGAAGTGCGCGAGGAATATCCGCAGTTCACGGGAATATTGACCATCGATCCCGACGGCAGCCTGTTCTGCGACTCGCTGCGGACCAACCGCAGCCTCGATCTCAGGGATCGCGCCTATTTCAAGCAGGCCCTGGTCTCGAACCGCGTCGTGCTCGAACCGGTATTTGGCCGCCTGACCGGAATATCGGTGCTCCAGATCGCATATCCGGTGCGGACGGATGCGGGCGCACTGAAGCTGATCCTGCTGGCTTCGTTCAATTTGCGCCAATTCGCGGAGTTCCATCACAAGCGCCTGCTCGCCGAGAAGGACGTCCTGCTTGTCGACGGCAAGGGCACCGTTCTGGTCGCTCCCTCCGGCGGAGGCTGGTCCGTGCCCGTCGGCGGGTCGATCGCGGGATCGGAACTGTTCCGCTTCGCGGCAGCGCCCGACCGGGAGTCCTTTCATGAGGTCACCGATGGCGCGGGCCGCACCCACGTCTGGAGTGTCGCCGCCCGCTCGCCGGCGATCCGGGATGCCGGTCTCTACATCCTGGTTGGACGGTCCAAGGACGGGCTGGTCGCGGCGGCGAACCGCCGGCTCTACGAGGATCTGGCGATCCTCACCGTGGCTTCGCTGCTGCTGCTGGGGGCCGTCTGGATCCTTGCGACCGTGAGCGTCGGGCGTCAGGTCGGGCGGCTCGCCGCGATGGCGAAGAAGCTCGGGCGCGGCGATCTCAGCGCGCGCATTGCGCCGCCGCATCCGGGCGGCGAGCT
>NZ_LWIG01000008.1:193595-194408 GCF_002068095.1 Bradyrhizobium sacchari
GGGCTGATGACCCTGCTCAACGACACCGCCGAGTCGCTGCAGCAGCAGCGCGCCGCCATCGCCGAGCTGAACCAGAAGCTCAGCCAATCGCAGAAGATGGAAGCCATGGGCCAGCTTACCGGCGGCGTGGCGCATGACTTCAACAATCTCCTGACCGTCATTCTCGGCAATTCGGAGCACCTGGCCGACCGCCTTTCCGGCGACAAGGAACTGCACCGGATCGCCGGCGACATCGCGACCGCCGCCGAGCGCGGCTCGGACCTGACGCGGAGCCTGCTCGCCTTCGCGCGCAAACAACCCTTAAGGCCGCGCGACATCGATATCGCCGGCAAGCTCCTCGACATGGAGCCGCTGCTGCGTCGAAGCCTGGGTGAGCATATCGAGTGCACCTTCGCGCTCGATGCGGATCTGTGGATGACCAGCGTCGATCCCGGCCAGTTGGCGACCGCTCTGCTCAACCTCGTGCTCAACGCGCGCGACGCTATGCCGGACGGGGGCAAGCTGACGGTCGAGGCGCGCAACACCTCGCTCGGCGATTCCGACCTCGACGTCAACGGCGAGCCGCGGCCGGGCGACTATGTCATGGTGGCCGTGACCGATACCGGCACCGGCATGACCGCCGACGTGGCGAGCCGCGCCTTCGAGCCGTTCTTCACCACCAAGGAGGTCGGCAAGGGGACCGGGCTCGGCCTCAGCATGGTCTACGGCTTCGTGCGACAGTCCGGCGGCTTGGTGCAGATGCAGTCCCAGCCGGGACACGGCAGCGTCGTCAGGCTGTTCTTCCCCCGTCTTGCCACGCCGCCGGCCGACGAG
>NZ_LWIG01000008.1:194420-200184 GCF_002068095.1 Bradyrhizobium sacchari
GGGCGGATCGCGGCGCCCGACGGCAGCGAGACCATTCTCGTCGTGGAGGACGACGACATGGTGCGCGCCTATGTCGAGAGCGAGTTGAAGGCGCTCGGCTACCGCGTCATTGCGCGGTCGAACGGTCCCGCGGCGCTGGACCTGTTGCGCCAACGCGGGGACATCCATTTGCTGTTCACCGACGTCGTGATGCCTGGCGGCATGTTCGGGCCGGAGCTTGCGCGGCAGGCAGTTCAATTGCGGCCGGAACTCAAGGTGCTCTTCACCTCCGGCTACACCCACGATCCGGTCAAGACGCCCGATGGGATTGGCGACGCCCGCATCCTGACAAAACCGTTCCGGCGCAAGGATCTCGCCGCGATGCTGCGCGCCGCCCTCTCGGCGCCGCCGCGATGAATCAGGACGAGAACGCGAGCTGAAGCGCCACGCCGAGATTGGCTGCGAACAGGCCCGCGTCGATGACGAAGATGCGGAGCATCGGGCCCTTCAACACCGGCCAATAGGCCACCCCGACGCGCCCGCCGCGCATCAGCACGGGAACGTTGTAGACGAACTGGCTGAAGTGGCAGGCAGAGAAGAACAGGAACAGCACGAGCTGCGCCTGCACTGGCTGGAAGAACAGCGGACGCGCGGCCAGAAGATAGAACGACAACAGCCCGATCGGCAGGTTCATGCCGCCGAGGAACGCGACGCTCGCCGCCAGCGTCGGCGCGATCGGATTGCCGCGCTCTTCCCGAGGCAACAATATCTTCAGCGTGTTGCGCTGGGCGATGCTGAACTGGATGAACGCGCCGACGAACCAGAGCGAGTTGAGGAGCAGAACGATATCCGAAAGACGCATGGCTATTTTCCGTAAAAGGCTTCACTGCGGATCACACGGCCCGCATCGTCGAAGTCCATGAATTCGCTGGCGCGCGTTTCGCCCAATTGCCACCACACGATCAGTCGCGCGATCACCTCGTCCCAGCCCCAGCTGACGATCTTCAGATCGGCGCTTTCGATGTGGCCATAAGCTTGCCGCCAATAGGCGCGGATGTTCTCGGCGCCGGCGACGGTGGGCGACCCGGTCAGTTCGAGGGCGAGAGGACTGCGCATCTGCGCATCGTCGGCAAAATGCGCGACGACCGCGTCGATATCGACCTTGCACCAGCTCGCGCACCATGCCGCGACGAAACGTTCGGCCGCCGCGCGATCCATCTTCCCTGCGCCCATGGCAGAGCCCTCCCTGACCCGCTGGCCCGAAAGTGGCAAAGCCGCGCCCTCATGTCAACTATATTGACTTGAGAGATCGTCAATTGCTGTCCGCGATCGCCTCCATGACGGCCATCCAGGCTGCCGCACCAGACGCTCCGGCGCGCTCGAACGCCTGGCGCATGACCTTGCGCTCACGGTCCGACGCCTTTTGCTCGATGCGTTGCCCCGCGGCCGTCAGGCGCAGCAATTTCGAGCGATGCTGCTCGGGCGAGCGCTTCGACGTCAGCAGCTTGCGCTCCAGCAGCAGATTGAGCGGCCGGTTCAGGGCTTGCTTCGAAATGCCGAGGATCTCGATCAGCGCGCCGATCGCGATATCGGGCCGGCGCGCCACCACGTAAAGGATACGATGGTGCGGGCGCGACAGGCCCTGCTTTGCGAGATAGTCGTCGGCCTCCAGCGTCATGCCGCGCCAGCCGTAATACATGAGCTCCAGCGCCGCATCGAGCTCGTGCAGCTTCGCAAGCGAGGCGCGATGCAGCCCCGCGGCCTGAGACGTCTTCGACATGGAAAAGCCTAGCCCCTCGCCCGCAACTCGCGCCGCAGCACCTTGCCCGTCGCCGTCATCGGCAGCGTCTCGGCGAACTCCACATAGCGCGGATATTCGTGCGCGGCGAGCTGCACCTTGACGAACTCCTGGATCTCGCGCGCGAGCGCATCGCTGCCGGCAAAGCCCGGGCGCAGCACGATCCAGGCCTTGATCGACTCGGTGCGGATCGGATCCGGAATCCCGACCACGGCGGCCATCGCCACCGACGGATGCTTCATCAGCGTGTGCTCGATCTCGGAGGGGCCGACGCGGTAGCCCGCCGTTGTGATGACGTCGTCCTCGCGGCTGACGTACCAGAAATAGCCATCCTCGTCCTCCACCCCGAGATCGCCGGTGAGCAGGAATTCGCCGGCATATTTCTTCGCCGTCGCTTCGGGATTGCCCCAGTATTCGAGCATGGTGACCGGGCACGGCTGGCGCACGCCGATGATGCCGCGCTGACCGCGCGGCAATTCCTCGCCCTTGTCGTTGACGATGCGGACGTCGAAGCCCGGCGTCGCCTTGCCCATCGAACCCGGTCGGATCGGAAACAGGTTCGCGTTGCTGCCGATCACGAGATTGCACTCGGTCTGGCCGAACACCTCATGCGCGTCGATGCCGAATGTCTCGCGCACCCAGCCCAGCAATTCGCCGCCGAGAGATTCGCCGCCGGTGAAAATGCTGCGGAGCCTGACGCCGGGATGTTTCACGCCGGCCTGCCGCATCAGTTTGAGCGCGGTCGGCGGCAGGAAGACGTTGCGGACGGCCAGATCGGCCATCATCTGCATCGCCGCCTGCGGCTCGAATTTTCGCGCGCGGTGGCCGACCAGCGGAATGCCGTGATACCAGAACGCCAGCAGGCCGTTGACGAGGCCGCCGATCCAGGCCCAGTCGGCCGGCGTCCACATCAGGTCGCCGGGGCGCGGCAGGAAGTTGTGACACATCTCCACATTCGGCAGATGACCGAGCACGACGCGGTGCGCATGCAGCGCGCCCTTCGGATTGCCCGTGGTGCCCGAGGTGTAGATGATCAGCGCGGGATCGTCGGCCGAGGTGTCGACGTTTGCAAAATCCTCGGACGCGGTTTCGATCGCGGACCAGAACGGCTTTGCGCCGGCATGGACGGCACCACTCGTGACATAGATATCCTGCAGATAGGGCAGCCGCTCGCGGATCTTCGTGAGCTTCTCCCAGCCAGCCTCGTCGGTGATGATGGCTCTTGCCTGCGAATTCGACAGGCGGAATTCCAGTGCGTCCTCACCAAACAGGGCAAACAGCGGGACCGAGATCAGCCCGGAGCGGAACGCCGCCATATGCGCGATCGGCAATTCCAGCGACTGCGACAGGAACACCGCGACGCGGTCGCCGCGGACAAGCCCGTCCGCCTTCAGCACATTGGCGAAGCGGCGCGACATCTCGGCGACCTCGTCGAAGGAGGTGCGCGTGGTGACGCCGTTCTCGTCGAGATAGATCAGCGCGAGACGCCCGGTGCCGTCAGCATGGCGGTCGCAGCAGGCCTCGGCCATGTTGAAGCGCGCCGGCACGTCCCAGCGGAAGTTCCGATAGAGCTCGTCGTAGGTCTTGGCTTCGGTCAGCATCGGCTTGGTCGTCTTCCCGGTGTTTTATTATTGTTGCCCAGTCTAGAGCTGTGAGAGCGCGGGACAAGAGGCCCGCGGCGTCATTCCGGGGCGACGCCCCAGCGTCGAACCCGGAATTCATCATGCGGCGTCTTCTGCAACCCGATGGATTTCGTGCTCGCCCTTCGGGCGCCCCGGAATGACAGCGAGTCACCGCACCGTCGCGAAGAACCTCCTGACATCGCGCACGAACAGCTCCGGCTGCTCGAAGGCGGCGAAATGGCCGCCTTTCTCCATCTCGCTCCAGTGGGTGATGTTGTGAAAGTTCGGCTCCATCCAGCGCCGCACCGGCGTGATGATCTCCTTCGGGAACACGGCGACACCTGTCGGCACCTTCACCACCGGCGTCGTGCGGCGCTTGCCAAAGCTCTCCCAATAGAGCCGCGCCGACGAGGTCCCCGTCTCCGTCGCCCAATAGAGCATGACGTTGTCGAGCAGTTCGTCCCTCGTGAAGATATTCTCGGGATGGCCGTTGCAATCGGTCCAGGCCCAGAATTTTTCCAAGATCCAGGCCGCCTGGCCGCTCGGCGAATCCGTCAGGCCGTAGCCGAGCGTCTGCGGCCGCGTCGACTGCTGTTTTGAATAGCCGGAGTCGAGATCGACATAGTGCTTGAGACCGGCGAGCGCGCGCTTCTCCTCCGCCGTCGGCTCGCCTTCGACCTTCGGCGCGGCGTTGAAGGCGAGCGTGATGTGGATGCCGGCGCAGTGCGTCGGGTCCTGCGCGCCGAGCGAGGTCGTCACCGCCGAGCCCCAGTCGCCGCCTTGCGCGCCATAACGCGCATAGCCGAGCCGGTCCATCAGCTTCGCCCAGGTTGCGGCGATGCGGTCGACGCCCCAGCCGGTGGTCTTCGGCTTGGCGGAGAAGCCGAAGCCCGGCAACGAGGGACAGATCACGTGAAAGGCATCGGCGGGATTGCCGCCGTGCGCGGCGGGATCAACCAGCGGCGCGATCACTTTCTGAAATTCGACGATCGAGCCCGGCCAGCCATGGGTGATGATCAGCGGCAGCGCGTTTGCTTCTCTCGAACGCACATGCAGGAAGTGGATGTCGAGCCCGTCGATCTCGGTGGTGAACTGATCGAAGCGATTGAGCTTTGCCTCACGCGCGCGCCAATCATAGCCGCTCGCCCAATAGCCGCAGATCTCCCGGATCCATTTCAGCGGCGCGCCCTGGCTCCAGTCGTCGACCAGCTCCGCCTCCGGCCAGCGGGTGCGCGCAAGGCGCGATTTGAGGTCGGTGAGGACGTCGTCGCTGATGGCGATGCTGAACGGTTTGATGGCGGTCATCGTGCCTCCCCAGTTTCTTCTTGTCATCCCGGGGCGCGCCTCTTGGCGCGAACCCGGAATCCATCGATCAACGGAGCCTGCAGCACAATGGATCCCGGTTTCGCGCTTTGCGCGCCCCGGAATGACGAGCTAGCCCGACAGCGCGGCCTTCACCAAGCCGCTGGCCTTGCCGAAGTCCATCTGTCCCGCATACTTCGCGCGCAACACGGCGATCACCTTGCCCATGTCCTTCATGCCAGCAGCGCCGGTTTCGCCGATGGCATCCGCGATCGCTTTCTTCACCTCGTCCTCGGACATCTGCTTCGGCAGATACGCGGAGATCACCTCGATCTCCTCGCGCTCCTGCCTGGCGAGCTCGGCGCGGCCGCCCTTGTCGTAGAGCTCGACGGCCTCCTGGCGCTGCTTGATCATCTTCTGCAGCACCGCGAGCAAATCGGCGTCCGACAACGGCGGCTTGCCCTGTCCGCGCGCGTCGATGTCGGCGTTCTTGATGGTCGAGTTGACCATGCGCAGCGTGGACAGCTTGCGCTCGTCCTTGGCCTTCATGGCCTCCTTGACCGCATTGTTGATGTCGTCGCGCAGCATGATCGCCTCGTTTGGAAACAGTCCGGAAAGACTCGTGGTCTACAACAAGATCCGGGGTCAATATAGGTGCTTGCATGAAGGCCGGAAAGCATCTCGCCATGTTGGCGGTCTGCCTTGTGGTGCTCTGGGCGAGCCGTTTCGGCCCCTATGCCTGCGGTACGCTGCCGGGCTTCACCAGCGAAACCAGTTCGTCCTGGCTCGCCATCGCCCTGAATGGCCTCTTTCTGATCCTTCTGCTGTACCTGCCGGTCTACGACTTCATCTCTCTGCTGATATACAAGCTCGGCTGGGAGACGAAGTTCAATCCGCTCGTGGTCTACGAAGGTGAGCACTCGGCGACACCGGTCTCGGCGAAGGCCCGGCGCGTCCTTTACGTGGTCGACATCGCCGTGGCGGGCTTGTTTCTCTTGCCCCTGTGGACCAAGGCTGCCTATTGCGGGTGAATGCCTAGCTCGCGAGCCATTCGGTGAGCGCC
>NZ_LWIG01000008.1:200209-204288 GCF_002068095.1 Bradyrhizobium sacchari
GCAGGTGCCCGCAGCGATCGAGGATCACGAGCCTTGCGCCGGCGATGCCCGCGGCCATTTCCTTCGAGAACGCATTCGGGATCGTGTTGTCCGCATCGCCCGTCAGAACCAGGGTCGGACATTTGATCGCCGCGAGCGTCGGACGCGAATCCACCCGCGCGATGATCGCGGCCTGCTGCCGCAGATAGCCTTCGACGCCGACGTCCTCATCCTGCGCGTGAACGAGCGTTAGAATATCGGCATCATCTCGCCGCGACGGATGCACGAGCTCCGGAAAGCTCTCCTCGCGGATGGCACGAAGCTCGCCCCGCCTGGCGCGCTCCATCAAGCCGCGGCGGCGCGCGGTCGCCTCCGGCGTGTCGGGCCGCGCCTGGGTGTTGATCAGCGCGAGCTTGGCCACCCGCTCGGGCGCCTGGCGCATGATCTCGAGCGCGATGTAGCCGCCCATGGAATGGCCGGCGAGCGCGAAGCGCGGCGGTGCCTCGCCCAGGATCCGGGCGGCGATCGCCGGCATGCTGTCGTCGCGGATATGGTTGGCAATCATCACCGGACCGAGCCGCCACAAGGCGGGGACAACCGGGGCGTAGATCCGGGCCGAGGAGGCCAGCCCCGGAACCAGCAAAAGCGGGGTGGTCTGGTCCATTATTGCCTCGCAAGCCCCCTCAAATTGCCGGAAATTGTGCGGCCGAGCTTAAGTGCCCGCGACGGGCTGTCAAATATGCAAAAACGCATGTGAATCGGCCCCCTCCCGCTTTGACGGGCGCGCGTCGGGGGCTTATGAAGCGGGCTCATGACACAACATGACAACGATCCCGCCTGGCCGGACCACAAACCGACCGCGCTCCTCGTGCTTGCCGATGGCACAGTGCTCGAAGGCTTTGGTCTCGGCGCCGAAGGCCACGCCGTGGGCGAGGTCTGCTTCAACACCGCGATGACAGGCTATGAGGAGATTCTGACGGATCCCTCCTATGCCGGCCAGCTCATCACCTTCACCTTCCCGCATATCGGCAACGTCGGTACCAACGAGGAAGACATCGAGACGGTGAACATGGCCGCGACGCCTGGCGCGCGGGGCGTGATCCTGCGCACCGCGATCACCGATCCCTCGAACTACCGCGCCACCAAGCATCTCGACGCCTGGCTGAAGGCACGCGGCATCATCGGCCTCTCCGGCATCGACACCCGCGCCCTCACCGCGCTGATCCGCAGCAAGGGCATGCCCAATGCCGTGATCGCGCATTCCAAGACCGGCGAGTTCGACCTGCACGGCCTCAAGGAAGAAGCGCGCGAATGGCCCGGCCTCGAGGGCATGGACCTCGTGCCGATGGTCACGAGCGGCCAGCGCTTCACCTGGGACGAGACGCCCTGGCTATGGGACAAGGGCTTTGGCCATCAGGAGAGCCCTGAGTTCAACGTCGTCGCCATCGACTATGGCATCAAGCGCAACATCCTGCGCCTGCTCGCCGGCGTCGGCTGCAAGGTGACGGTGGTGCCGGCGACGACGTCGGCCGAAGACATTCTGGCGATGAAGCCGGACGGCGTGTTCCTGTCCAACGGTCCGGGCGACCCGGCCGCGACCGGCAAATACGCCGTGCCCGTCATCCAGGACGTCATCAAGTCGGGCACGCCAACCTTCGGCATTTGCCTCGGCCACCAGATGCTGGGCCTTGCCGTCGGCGCCAAGACCAAAAAGATGCATCAGGGCCATCATGGTGCCAATCATCCGGTCAAGGACGAGACCACCGGCAAGGTCGAGATCACCTCGATGAACCACGGTTTCGCCGTGGACGAAAAGACCTTGCCGAAGGGCGCGACGCAGACCCACATCTCGCTGTTCGACGGCTCCAATTGCGGCATCCAGCTCGACGGCAAGCCGGTGTTCTCGGTGCAGTACCACCCCGAGGCTTCGCCCGGTCCGCGCGACTCGCACTATCTGTTCCAGCGCTTTGCCGATCTGATGCGACAGAAGAAGAGCGCGTAAGGCTTGTCATCCATCGATAGTTCACGACAAAAGCCCGGGCTCGCCCCGGGCTTTTCGTCATTCCGTGGCGCGTAGCGCGAGCCCGGAATGACGGTGGTACGAGGAACGTCGTCGAATGCCCTTCGTTGATCCCTGCTATTCTCGTGCAGGAGCCTGCCATGTCCGTCGTCCGCGACCATGCCGAGCCGCTCGCCATCGTCTTCGAGGATGACGGCCTCGTGCCGAACAACATCCTTCCGTTCCTGGTCTACCAGGGCGCGGTGAAGCTCGATCCGAAGCAGCCGGAAGAGACCGTCGAAAGCCTGTTCGAAGAAAACGGATGGAGCGGGACGTGGCGCAATGGCGTCTTCGATTATCTGCACTATCACGCGACGGTGCATGAGGTGCTCGGTGTTGCCCGCGGCAGCGCCCGCGTCCGTTTCGGCGGCGATCACGGCCGGGAGCTGGAGATCAAGGCCGGCGATGTCGCGATTCTCCCCGCCGGCACCGGACATCAATGCATCAAGGCGAGCAGCGATTTCTGCGTGATCGGCGCCTATCCGCCAGGCAGCAAGATGGAGATCACGCGGGCGACGCCGGAGAACCACGCGAAGGCGCTGAAGACGATTCCGAAAGTCGCGCTGCCGCCCGCTGACCCCGTGACGGGCAAGGATGGCGCGCTGATGAGGTTGTGGCGGAGTTAGCTGCGCTCATTCAACAAGCTCCAGCGTCGTCTCCGCCTGGTGCGCAATTGCCCGCTAGGCCGGGACGACGATGTTGATGCAGCCCGGTCCTACGCCGCGTTGCTGCCTTCCTGGCGGGTCGCCTCGAACAGGAACCAGGTGCGGCGCTCGGTCTCGTCGATGAAGACCTCCAGGATGCTGGCGCTGGCGACGTCGCCGGCCTCGTCGCAGACTTCGTGCGCCTTGCGCATCGCAGCTGCGACCTGCTTGTTGTCCTGCATCAGCTCGCGCAGCATCTCGCGCGGCGGAACGTAGTCCTCGTTGTTGTCCTTGATGGTCTGGAGCTTTGCGACCTGACCGATCGACTTCAGCGTGGTGCCACCGATCTTGCGGACACGCTCGGCGAGCTGGTCGGTGGTGGCGAAGATCTGGTCCGACTGCTCGTCGAGCAGCAGATGGTAGTCGCGGAAATGCCGGCCGCTGATGTGCCAATGGAAGTTCTTGGTCTTCAGGTACAGCGCGAACGCGTCGGCCAGAAGCACGTTCAGCGCCTCCGAGACCTTCTTGACCCCGTCGGCCGGCAGATCAGTGGGGGTGTCGAGTTCTGGCGAGACCTTGTTGTTGGTTTTGCTCACGGGAGACCTTCCTGTTAGGACGCGGACATTGACGGCGCGCCGTCGCACCCCTAACGCAAGGCGGGCAGCGCCGGTTCCTTGGCAGGAACCGTTTAGCCGGGCCGCGGATACCATGGACGATTGGATCGATTATTACGACTCGACGCATACGATCTATGTCAGCAAGCTGCATCGCGACTTGCACTTCCAGATCATTGCGCGGGACATCATCGGCTACATCACCTCGCCCGAGGCGACCGTGCTCGACTATGCCTGCGGCGAGGCGCTGTCGGCCAACCAGGTGGCGGCCGCCTGCGGCAAGCTGATCCTGGCCGAACCCGCGCCGGGCGTGCGCGGTCGCCTGATCGCGCGGTTTGCCCCCAACACCAGGATCCGCGTGCGCTCGCTCGACGACGTCCGCAAGATGCAGGACCAGTCGATCGACCTCGTCGTGATGAACTCGGTCGCCCAATACATGACGGGCGAGGAGCTCGATGCCGCGCTGCTCAACATCCGGCGATTGCTGACCCCGTCCGGCAAGCTGGTGCTCGGCGACATCCTTCAGCCCCATGTCGGCATGTTCAGGGACGTGATGGCGCTGCTCGGCTTCGGGCTGCGTCACGGCTTCCTGAAGGACGCGCTGATCGGGCTGATCAGCACCGCGCTGTCGGACTACCGTCAGCTGCGCTCGAAGATCGGGCTGCAGCGGTACAGCGAGGACGAGATTACCGCGAAGCTGAAGGCGGCCGGCTTCGCGGTTCAGCGCGCTCACACCAATATCGGCCATAATCGCTGGCGCATGACCTTCATCGCGCGACCGCC
>NZ_LWIG01000008.1:204321-212714 GCF_002068095.1 Bradyrhizobium sacchari
TGGCTTGTCGCACTGCAATCGGTAATGTCCACGCCGGCCCGGTGGCGGAAGCGTCTACGCGAGGGCGGTGCAACGCTCTTCATCCTGGTTCAAATCCAGGCCGGGTCTCCAGCCTTCGCCGCTTACGCAGCTTCGGCTAGGCAAGCCCTATCGTAGCGAAGGCTGCCTCGGCGAAGGCCGAGACGGGTACGCTTCGACGCGCAACCGTCTCATTTTCGGTCAACCTCGACCAATTCGCACTCGGGCAGCAGTGGAAGCCTGTCCGCATCCTTGGCTGCGGAGCCGAGCACGGCATCGAGCAGGCCCGGGAAGCGCGCCTCCAGATCCTCACGACGCAGCCGCATGAAGCGGTTGGTGCCCGCCACGCGGGTCTGCATCAAGCCGCAGTCGCGCAGCTTGGCGAAGTGATAGGCGAGGTTCGACTTGCCGCTGAGCGCGCTGAAGTCGCTGCAGCGCAGTTCGCTGCTGACACGTTCCTGCTGGGCGAGCTGGTAGACGATCGCCAGACGGATCGGATCGCTCAGGCAATCCAGCACCATCGGCAGTTCGATCTGCTCGCGGGTGGGATGGTGGGGGGTGCGGCTCATGATCCCAGAATCATAGCGATGTGACTGCGATGTTCAATAGTTCTTGAACCAATTGACAGCGAAACCAGTTCGTTCGATAGTTCAATAAACATTGAACATAGGATTGCGATCGATGAGCGTGTTCTGGCTGGCCTTGGGGGCCTTTGCGATCGGTACTGAAGGGTTTGTGATTGCTGGGCTTTTGCCCGCGATCGCCAGCGACCTGTCGATTTCGGTCTCGGCCGCCGGCCAATTGGTCACAGCCTACGCCCTCACTTATGCCGTGGGCTCTCCCATCCTGGCGGTCGCGCTGAACAACGTCGACCGCCGCACCGTGCTGGCCCTGGCGCTGACCACCTTCATCGCCGGAAACCTCGCGGCGATGGTGGCCTCCAACTATCCCCTGCTGCTGGCCTCGCGCATGCTGATGGCGCTGGGCTCCGGGCTGTGCATGCCGACGGCGCTCGCGGTGTCGGTCGCCGTTGCCTCCCCTGAAAGGCGCGGCCGCGCAGTGGCGCTGGTCATCTCAGGCCTCACGGTTGCGACCGTCATCGGCGTTCCCTTCGGCAATCTCGTCGGCAGCCTGCTCGGCTGGCGCGCGACCTTTGCCATGGTCGCCCTGATCGGCGCCGTCGCGCTCGCCGGCCTGCTGCTCGGCCTGCCCCGCGGCCTGCCGCGCAACACCGCTTCGCTGAGCGAGCGGCTGGCGGTCGCCCGTCACAGCAACGTCCTGATCGCGCTGCTGATCACCATTCTCTGGGCGCTGGGCGGCTTCACCGTGTTCACCTATTTCGCGGTCCCGCTGCGCGACCTCGGCTTCGATGCCTCGCATATCAGCCTGGCGCTGCTGGTGTTCGGCGGTGCGGCCGCGATCGGGAACATGCTCGGCGGCGCGCTGGCCGACCGGCTCGGCACGCTGACCACCGCAGCGCTCGGGCTCGCCGGCATGGCCGCAGCCCTGATCCTGCATTCGCTGGTCCTCAAAATGATGCCCGGACAGGCGCAGTACGCCGTGCTGGGCGCGATCTTCCTCTGGGGCATCTCGGGCTGGGCGTTCTATCCGGCCCAGGTCGCCAGCATCATCCGGATCGAGCCGCAGGCCTCGATGATCGCGCTCTCGCTCAACGCCTCCGCGATGTATCTCGGCTTCGCCATCGGTGGGGCCTTGGGGGGCGCGGTGCTGGCCACCCTGTCGCCGACCGACCTCGGCTGGATCGGCGGATCGAGCGTTGCGGCCTCGCTTCTGGTGCACCTCGCCCGCGGCTGGCAGGCCCGGCCAAAACCCGTCAAAATTGCCGGTTGATGGGCGTTTTTCGGGGTTTCGCCGCCCCGAAAACTGGTCTAAGACCCACCCGCGCGCGAGGGAGACCCCCGCGCTCTCGCTCAAGGGACGCGCGGCAAGCGCGCCCTTTTTTTGTGCCCAAATTCCAGCCCGCGAGCGGTGATGCCTAAACGAACCGACATCTCGACCATCCTGATCATCGGCGCCGGCCCCATCGTGATCGGCCAGGCCTGCGAGTTCGACTATTCGGGCACGCAAGCGGTGAAGACGCTGAAGGAAGAGGGCTATCGCATCGTCCTCGTCAATTCCAATCCGGCCACGATCATGACCGACCCGGAATTGGCCGATGCGACCTATATCGAGCCGATCACGCCCGAGATCGTCGCCAAGATCATCGAGAAGGAACGTCACGTCATTCCCGGCGGCTTCGCGCTGCTGCCGACCATGGGCGGCCAGACCGCGCTGAACTGCGCGCTGTCGCTGCGCCGGCAGGGCACGCTGGAGAAGTTCGACGTCGAGATGATCGGCGCCACCGCCGATGCCATCGACAAGGCCGAGGATCGCCAGCTCTTCCGCGAGGCCATGACCAAGATCGGGCTCGAGACGCCGAAGTCGCGGCTCGCCAATGCGTCCGAGCTGAAGAAGTCCTTCCGCGACAAATACCATGCCGAACGCGAGAAGCTGTCGGGCGCCGCGCTCGAGGAACTCGACCGGCAATGGACCCTCGGCGAGAGCGACCGCCGCAAGCGCTACCAGGAATACGCGTTCGGCCAGGCCATGATGGCGCTGTCCGAGATCGGCCTGCCTGCGATCATCCGTCCCTCCTTCACCATGGGCGGCACCGGCGGCGGCATCGCCTACAACAAGGAAGAGTTCCTCGACATCATCGAGCGCGGTCTCGATGCATCTCCGACCAACGAAGTGCTGATCGAAGAATCGGTGCTCGGCTGGAAAGAGTTCGAGATGGAGGTGGTGCGCGACAAGAAGGACAATTGCATCATCGTCTGCTCGATCGAGAATTTCGATCCGATGGGCGTGCACACCGGCGACTCCATCACGGTCGCGCCGGCGCTGACGCTGACGGACAAGGAATACCAGATCATGCGCGACGCCTCGCTGGCGGTGCTGCGCGAGATCGGGGTGGAGACCGGCGGCTCCAACGTGCAGTTCGGCGTCAACCCGGAAGATGGCCGTATGGTCGTGATCGAGATGAACCCGCGCGTGTCGCGTTCGTCGGCGCTGGCCTCGAAGGCGACGGGCTTCCCGATCGCCAAGGTCGCGGCAAAACTCGCGATCGGCTACACACTCGACGAGATCGCCAACGACATCACCGGCGGCGCGACGCCGGCCTCGTTCGAGCCGACGATCGACTACGTGGTGACCAAGATCCCGCGTTTCGCCTTCGAGAAATTCCCCGGCGCGTCCTCGACGCTGACGACTTCGATGAAGTCGGTCGGCGAGGTCATGGCGATCGGCCGCACTTTCCAGGAAAGCCTTCAGAAGGCGTTGCGCGGGCTCGAGACAGGCCTCACCGGCCTCGACGAGATCGAGATCGAAGGTCTCGGCCGCGACGACGACAAGAACGCGATCCGCGCCGCGCTCGGCACGCCGACGCCGAACCGCATCCTTCAGGTCGCCCAGGCGATGCGGCTCGGCTGGTCGAACGAAGACATTTTCAACTCCTGCAAGATCGATCCGTGGTTCCTCGGCGAAATGCGCGGCATCGTCGACATGGAAGAGAAGGTCAGGAAACACGGCCTGCCCGGCAACGCTTTCGGCATGCGCACGCTCAAGACCATGGGTTTCTCGGACGCGCGACTTGCAGTGCTCGCGCAGACGACGGAGGCCGAGGTCACCGCGAAGCGCCACGCGCTCGGTGTCCGTCCGGTCTACAAGCGCATCGACACTTGCGCAGCCGAATTCGCCTCGCCCACCGCCTACATGTACTCGACCTACGAGTCGCCGTTTGCAGGCAGCACCGCCGACGAGAGCACGCCGTCGGACAAGAAGAAGGTCATCATCCTCGGCGGCGGCCCGAACCGCATCGGCCAGGGCATCGAGTTCGACTATTGCTGCTGTCACGCCTGCTTCGCGCTGCATGATGCCGGCTACGAATCCATCATGGTCAACTGCAACCCGGAGACGGTCTCGACCGACTACGACACCGCGGACCGGCTCTATTTCGAGCCTCTCACCGCCGAAGACGTGCTGGAGATCATCGCGAAGGAGCGCTCGAACGGTACGCTGCACGGCGTGATCGTGCAGTTCGGCGGCCAGACCCCCCTGAAGCTCGCGCGTGCGTTGGAAGCCGCCGAGGTGCCGATCCTCGGCACCTCGCCCGATGCGATCGACCTCGCCGAAGATCGCGACCGCTTCAAGCGCGTGCTCGACAAGCTGCGCCTCAAGCAGCCGAAGAACGGCATCGCTTATTCGGTCGAGCAGGCTCGGCTCGTCTCCGCCGATCTCGGCCTGCCGCTGGTGGTGCGTCCGTCCTATGTGCTCGGCGGCCGCGCGATGCAGATCATCCGCGAGGAGAACCAGCTCAACGACTATCTGCTCGGCACGCTGCCGGAGCTGGTGCCCGCCGACGTCAAGGCGCGCTATCCGAACGACAAGACCGGCCAGATCAACACCGTACTGGGCAAGAATCCGCTGCTGTTCGACCGCTATCTCTCTGATGCGACCGAGATCGACGTCGACTGCCTCTGCGACGGCAAGGACACTTTCATCGTCGGCATCATGGAGCACATCGAGGAAGCCGGCATCCATTCCGGAGATAGCGCCTGCTCACTGCCCCCGCACTCACTCGATGCGAAAATGATCGCGGAGCTGGAGCGGCAGACGCGCGAGCTCGCGCTCGGCCTCGACGTCGTCGGCCTGATGAACGTGCAATATGCGATCAAGGACGGCGAGATCTATGTGCTCGAAGTCAATCCGCGCGCCTCGCGCACGGTGCCGTTCGTCGCCAAGGTGATCGGCACGCCGGTCGCCAAGATCGCGGCGCGGATCATGGCCGGCGAGAAACTCGCCGACTTCAAATTGAAGAAGGCCGATCTCAAGCATGTCGGCGTCAAGGAATCGGTGTTTCCGTTCGCCCGCTTCCCCGGTGTCGACACGGTGCTCGGCCCCGAGATGCGCTCGACCGGCGAGGTCATGGGCATCGACCGCTCCTTTGCGGTGGCGTTTGCCAAGAGCCAACTCGGTGGCGGCACGCGGGTGCCGCGCAAGGGCACGGTGTTCGTCTCGGTGCGCGAGAGTGACAAGGTCCGTATCGCGGACGCCGTGCGTCAGCTGCATTCACTTGGCTTCAAGGTGCTCGCGACCTCGGGGACGGCGCGTTTCCTGACCGACCAGGGCATCCCGGCGGAGAAGGTGAACAAGGTGCTGGAGGGTCGGCCGCATATCGTCGATGCCATCACCAATGGCGACGTCCAGCTCGTCCTCAACACCACCGAAGGCCCGCAGGCACTTGCCGACAGCCGTTCGCTGCGTCGCGCGGCCCTCTTGCATAAAGTGCCGTATTACACCACTCTTTCCGGGGCCGTGGCGGCCGCGCAGGGCATCCGCGCCTATCTGGGCGGGGACCTTGAGGTTCGTACCCTGCAGAGCTACTTTTCGGAAACCTGATCGCGAGCTGCGGTGCCTCCGCCGCTAAGTGATTGGCAATGAAGCTACAATGGCCGGAGGAACTGTCCCGGCCATATGGTTGTTCTGTTCCGGCGCCAGACCCACATAACGTTCCGGTGGCGTGTTCAGCCCCGGACATATCGACGAATCAAGGTTGCCGCGCCTCACTGCTTGGTGGGGCGCGCCGGCCGAAGGACGAGAGAAGAGATGGAAAAGGTTCCGATGACCCAGGCCGGCTTTGTCGCGCTCGGGGAAGAATTGAAGAAGCGCCAGTCGGAGGACCGTCCGCGGATCATCGAGCACATCGCCGAGGCGCGCTCGCACGGAGACCTGTCGGAGAACGCGGAATACCATGCCGCGAAGGAAGAGCAGTCCCACAATGAGGGCCGCATCGCCGAGCTCGAGGACAAGCTCGCGCGGGCCGACATCATCGACATCTCGAAACTGTCCGGCGACACCATCAAGTTCGGCGCCACCGTGACGCTGGTCGACGAGGACACCGAGAAGAAGACGGTGTGGCAGATCGTCGGCGAGGTCGAGGCCGACGCCAAGAAGGGCCGCATCTCCATCACCTCGCCGCTCGCGCGCGCGCTGATCGGCAAGAAAAAAGGCGCCTCCGTCGAGGTCAACACCCCCGGCGGCGCCAAGGCCTATGAGATCACCAAGGTGGAGTGGCGGTAAGCATCTGCCGCTGCTTCTGCTGACGTTTCGAAAAGGCCGCGCGACGCGCGGCCTTTTTGTTCGGCGGGTTGCCGAGTGCTCGCGTGAGCATGAGACGCGCTCTCGCCGCTCGTCATTGCGAGCGCAGCGAAGCAATCCAGAATCCCTCCACCGGAGGCGGTCTGGATTGCTTCGTCGCAAGAGCTCCTCGCAATGACGGTGTGGCATCAGCGCGCCAAATCCTCGCGTCCCGGACGTGCTGCAATGCCCTTGGCATTGCTGCGCAGGAGCCGGGACCCAGAAAGCGACACGGGAAAACGCGGTGAATGGGCGCCCCGGCCCCGCAGCGTAGCGCACCGGACGATGCTTCGCACCGCCGGGGCGCTGCGCTGTGTCCGGGCACGAGACAGCCCTACCTCCGTCCCTTCACCTCGAGCGGCACCGCCGCCTCGTACTTCGAATTGTGCAGCACCAGCGACGTCCGCACGTTGCGGACGTGGGGCGCGGCGGTCAGGTGCGTCACGAAATCCTGGAAGGTCGCCATGTCGGGCGCGACGCATTTCAGGATGAAATCGACCTCGCCCGACAGCATCCAGCATTCCCGCACCAGCGGCTCGGCGCGGACGAACTCCTCGAAGGCGCGCAGATCCGCCTCGGCCTGGCTGGACAGGTGCACGGAGGCGAACACCGTGACATCGAAGCCGAGCTTGCGCGCGTCCAGGAGGCCGCGATAGCCGTGGATGTAGCCTTCCTCCTCCAGCGCCCGGACCCGGCGCAGGCAGGGCGGCGGCGAGATGCCGACGCGCTTGGCGAGCTCGACATTGGTGATTCGACCGTCGGCCTGAATCTCGGTGAGAATTTTCAGGTCGATCTCGTCTAGGCTCCGCGACACGTGAATGGAACTCCTGGCCTTTACGGCGGTATCGGGTGGGTCTTTCGCAATCCTCATAGCCCAGTCCTCACGGTTAGCGCAATTTTATTGCGCGTGCAGCGCAATCGACTTTTGTTCCTTGTTGGAAAAATCCGCCGACAGGGAATGCAATTCTTGCATGGCTCACCAGAAGGCTTAGATTAGCTCTGATATTTCAGCGCCTCCGCGAGGCCTCCCGGCACGTTCCGCGCCCGCGCTGCAAATCCCCCGTGAAAGGCGTCCATCGAAATGTCCGCTCCTGTTCATGCAAAGGTCGTCATTATTGGCTCCGGCCCCGCCGGTTACACCGCCGCGATCTACGCCGCGCGCGCGATGCTCGAGCCGATCCTGATCCAGGGCATCCAGCCGGGCGGCCAGCTCACCATCACCACCGACGTCGAGAACTATCCGGGCTTTGCCGACGTGATCCAGGGCCCCTGGCTGATGGAGCAGATGGAGAAGCAGGCGGTCCATGTCGGCACCCGGATCGTCACGGACCTTGTCACCAAGCTGGAGACGGCGCAGCGGCCGTTCCGCCTCACCTGTGACTCGGGCGACGTCTACCTCGCCGATGCCGTGATCCTCGCCACCGGCGCCCAGGCGCGCTGGCTCGGGCTGCCCTCGGAAGTAAAGTTCCAGGGCGGCGGCGTGTCGGCTTGCGCCACCTGCGACGGCTTCTTCTACCGCAACAAGGACGTCGTGGTGGTCGGCGGCGGCAATACTGCGGTCGAGGAGGCCCTGTACCTCACCAACCATGCCTCGCAGGTCACCATCGTGCATCGTCGCGATCACTTCCGCGCCGAGCGCATCCTGCAGGAACGCCTGTTTAAGCACCCGAAGATCAAGGTGATCTGGGACTCGGCCGTCGACGAGATCTGCGGCACCGAGAACCCGAACAAGGTCACCCATGTCCGGCTGAAGAACGTCAAGACCGGCGCGCTGACGGACGTCAAGACGGACGGCATCTTCATCGCCATCGGCCATGCCCCGGCGACCGAGCTGGTCAAGGGCCAGGTCAAGCTCAAACCATCGGGCTATGTCGAGGTCGCCCCGAACTCGACCGCCACCTCGGTGCCCGGCCTGTTCGCCGCCGGCGACGTCGCCGACGAAACCTATCGCCAGGCCGTAACGGCCGCTGGCCTCGGCTGCATGGCAGCGCTCGAGACCGAACGTTTCTTGGCCCTGCGCGCCAGCGAGCGCGCGGCAGCGGAATAACGATCATGCCCCGAACACGCGACGGATTTACGGATATGGACTGGGACAAGCTGAAGGTGTTTCACGCGGCGGCGGAAGCGGGCAGCTTCACGCATGCGGGCGAACAGCTCGGCCTGTCGCAATCGGCGGTCTC
>NZ_LWIG01000008.1:212777-231606 GCF_002068095.1 Bradyrhizobium sacchari
CCGCCACGCCCGCGGCCTGATCCTCACCGAGCAGGGCGACCTGTTGTTCCGCACCGCGCATGACGTGTTCATGCAGCTGCAGGCGGCGCGCGCGAAACTGACCGACAGCCGCGAGCGGCCGAGCGGCGACCTCAAGATCACCACCACGCCCGGCGTCGGCATCAACTGGCTGATCCCGCGGCTCGGCGAGTTCACCGCGCTCTATCCGGAGATCCGGATCTCGCTGATCGTCACCGACGAGGAGCTCGACCTGTCGATGCGCGAGGCTGACGTTGCGATCCGCACCCGCAAGCCGACGCAGCCCGATCTCATCCAGCGCAAGCTGTTCGCGATGGGCTTCCACGCCTATTGCTCGCCGGAATACATCAAGCGCTTCGGCACGCCGCGGACGCTGGAGGAGCTCGACTCCCACCGCATCATCACGCTGTCCGACGGCAACTTCGCGCCGCATCTGCAGAACCGCAACTGGCTGGTCGAAGCGGCGCGCAACGGCTCGGGTCCGCGCGAGGCTTATTTCAAGGTCAACAACATCCTCGGCCTCGTGCGCGCCTGCCAGCAGGGTCTCGGCATCGCCGCGCTGCCCGACTATCTGGTCGAGGAGCAGAGCAAGCTCGTGCAACTGTTCGGCGAATCGGATTCGATCCAGCTCGACACCTATTTCGTCTATCCCGAGGAGTTGAAGACGGTCGCGCGCGTGCAGGTGTTCCGCGACTTCGTGGTGAGCAAGGCGCAGCGCTGGCCGTCCTGATTTCCGCATGTCTGACATGCGGCCTCGGCTGTTGCTGCAGGGCGCTCGTCAAGCCCATACTGTTTGCACGCTGAGCCTTCGCGTTGCGCATTTGTCCCCCTCCTCCAGTGGCGCGGGAGTTCAGTAATCCCTCTTGGAAGGTGATTGTGTCGGCCTCACGTGGCCAATACCTAAGCCGGGCCCTCGGGTCCGGCTTTTTTTCTGCCGAAAACGGCTTTCGCCCTCCGCGTGTATTGACAGTTTCAGGCCTCCCCCGCATCATTTGCCAATGATCACGAAGCCGTGCGCACTCGTTTCGAAAAAAGGTCCCCATCCGGGGACCTCGGAATGTTGCGCGCGCTAGGCTGACTTCGTCATCGCGAGCCAATCCCGAAAACCCCGCCACCTGGACGGGGTTTTTTCATGTGCCCTCCGTCTCAGGTTTTTTCCCGAGAAGGAGATGGAACATGACCGGACTACGCGAACATTTGCACGGGCTCTGGCTGCCGCTGGTGACGCCGTTCCGTGACGGCAAGCTCGACGAGACATCGCTGCGGCGGCTGACCCGGCATTACGGCGGACAGGCCGTCGACGGCTTCATCCTTGGGGCGACCTCCGGGGAAGGCATGACGCTGCGGGAGGGCGAGCTCGAGCGCCTCGTCGCCATCGTCCGCGACGAGATGACGGCAGGCCGCCGCGCCTTGCCGATCTGCCTCGGGCTGTCGGGCGCCGACACCGCGCGGCTTAAGGACCGCCTCGATGAAACTGCGGACTGGCCGATCGAGGGCTATCTGATCGCGAGCCCCTATTACGTGCGGCCGTCGCAGCGCGGGCTGGTGGCGCATTTCGAGGCGCTCGCCGACCACGCCGCCTGGCCGATCGCGCTCTACAACATTCCCTATCGCTGCGCGGTCAATATCACCAACCAGACCATGCTGCGCCTCGCCGAGCATCCCAACATCGTCGGGCTGAAGGATTGCGGCGCCGGCCGCGAGCAGTCGATCGCGCTGCTGCGCGACCGCCCGAAGAATTTCCGCGTGCTGACCGGCGAGGACGCGAACTATCTCGAGGCGCTGACCGACGGCGCCGACGGCGGCATCGTGCTGTCGGCGCATGTCGAGACCGCGACGTTCGCGGCGATCTGCAGCGAGCTCAAGCGCGGCAACCATGACGCCGCGCAAGCGCGCTGGAACGAGGTCGCCGAGCTGACGCGGCTGCTCTTCACCGAGCCGAGCCCTGCGCCGGCAAAGTACTGGCTGTGGCGAAGTGGCCTGATCGACAGCCCCGAAGTGCGCCTGCCGATGGTGGAAGTGAGCAGCGAGCTCGCCGCCACGATCGATCGCGAGATCGAGCGACGGATGAAAGTCGCGGCGTAGGTCTTCCCTCGTCTCTCCCCGCTTGCGGGGAGAGACCGGAATTTGCGCACGCAAATTCCGGGTGAGGGGGAGCTTCCGCGAGTCCAACTTTCACCGTGTTTGCGGACACGGCCCCTCACCCCACCCTCTCCCCGTAAGAACGGGGAGAGGGAGTGAGAGAGCGCCCCCTTGGTTAACCGCTCACCAACGGCCTTCGCAGCAGCCGCATGGTGCATCCACGTCTCGTTTACGAGACCGCGCCTATCGTTGCCTCCAAACTCTACCGAAGGGGGAATATCCAATGGGGCATCGCACCCGGCCTACCGCCGCGCAGCAATTCGCGCCGGCCGATCTTTTGCGGGGAATTCTCGTCGTATCGTCATTCGGGTTCTGGGCGGTGCTGCTCGGCCTGATGCCGGTGCTGCTGTTTCGAGTCTGGCTCGCCTGAGGCGACGACGCGCGCGGATGGTTAAGCGGCCGTCGTAAATGCGCTCAAAATGCGAGCGGGCTCGCAAGCCGAAATTTTAAAACATCCCGCCTAGCATGGTGCCCATAAGCGAAGAAATCGCGGGGGCGTTTGTGAATAGTCATAATGAAATGGCGTCGCATTTCGGCGCCGGGCAGGACAGCCTGTCCCATGAAGAGAGCTTCACCACCGAGGACATTCTCTGGGCCGTCGGCATCTGGTCGGTGATCCTGACCCTGTCGCCGGTGATCGTGTTCTACATGCTGATGGTGGCGTAACTTTCATCTCGAGATTCCGGGTCTGGTGCTGACGCGCCATCCCGGAATGACGAGTGAACCCCGGAAACGCAAAACGCGCGGACCGTCCCGCGCGTTTTTCGTCCGGGGAATGATTTATGAAAATTATGCCGCCTGCTTGTGCATTGCGCCGGACGCCGACGCCGTGCCGCGAATGGCCTTGACCGAACGCTCGATCGCCGCCCACAGCCTTGCGATTTCCTGAGCCGCGCGGCTCTCGGCCTGATACTCGCGCGCGCCTTCGCCGTGGCTCAGCGCCATCAACAAATCCGAACGATTGGTGATCTGACCGCCCCACACCGGAGCGCGGAATTTCGCCAACGCCTCGCGGGCGATGGTAACGATCGGGCTTTCGGCTTCGTCGCGCTTGGCCGGCGCACCGTTGAGCACCACCGCGTAGGGCTTGCGCGCCGCGCGGCACATCTGAATCGTTTCCTGCACCGCGTTGACGTCGAACACGCCGGGACGGGCGGGGATGACCACCATGGTGGCATTCTTGATCGCGTCGTCGACGACGGCCGAGAGGTTCGGCGGCGTGTCGATCAACACCCATTCATAACCGTCGCGCTTGGCAGCGGAGACGATGCCGCTGACGGAGTTCACGGCAGCCTTGATCGGCGGCTCGTTGGTGCCGCGCAGCTTGTGCCACAACGTCAGCGAGCCCTGCGGATCCGCGTCCACGAGCATCACCTGCTTGCTCGCCTTGATCTGCGCGGCGAGATGTGCAGCCAGGGTACTCTTGCCCGAGCCGCCTTTACGCGATGCGAAAACAATAACGTTCATACCCTTGGCCTCCAGATTGACCCCAGGCCTCGAAAATGAATCACCGCGCTGATTCGTGAAAGAAAAATTTACCGGGAGTTGCTTCGCCGCCACGAAATAACAAGTCGTGTTGGCTTTTGAGTCACACTGCTGCGCGCGACAGGACACCAACCGCGATGAATCGCCTTTGAAGCGAGTATATGTGCGCTTTTCGAGCCGCGGGGCGGTAAAATCGAATGCAACCTTGCCGCGCAAACCCTGTCGCCAGCCTTTTCGATCACATGTGACCGGTAATCGCCACAAGCCTGCGCGCGTGGCCTGCGAACAAAACGAGTCCGGGGCTGTCGCAAGGCTGATGCCGCAATCATCTGGTTCGAGGATCGAAGAAACCGCTTTCACGCCTCCGGACGTTCCCGCCCGACATGCAAATGCCCGGGCACGCTTTGGCCCGGGCATCGGCAGGTTTCAAACAAGGAACGCGCAGCGCGCGCTAGCTCTCGTCGGTCTTCTTCTTCTTGCTCGCCTTCGCCGCCGGCTTGCTGCTCTTCTTCGCCGAGCTCTTTGACGCGGCCTTGGGCGCGATGTTGGTCGGCCGGCCGGCGCGGGCCTCGCCGGGCTCGGGGCCCTGGCGGAAGTACACCTTGCATTGCGGCGACAGCTGCGCCTTCTTCTGGATCATGCAGGCGGTGATGGCATCGACGTTCGGAACGAACTCGCCGCACAGCCGCATCGCGTCCGGCGTGCAGGCCTGCTGCTGCTCGGGCGTGTAGGCAAGGCCAGCGCCCGGCTGGACCAGCACGGCCAGGGCAACCCCGGCGATGGCAGCAAGAACGGATTTCCCAGAGTGAAACGCCGGCATCGATCCCCCCAATGTCTGATCGGGGCGGAGTGTGGGTGAACCGCGGTTCGTTGGCAACGAGGGGGGATGCGAAAGGCGGCAGCTGTGCGGTCTCGGCAACAGGGGTGGGTGGTTCGCCACCACCTCCGCTGTCGTCACCCGGCTTGACCGGGTGACCCAGGATTCCAGAGACGCCTGACGTTCCCCGAGAGGCGCGGCGTACGGGATCTCCCGCCTGCGCGGGGGATGACTGCGGTGGGTGGGGCAGATTGCGACTAACCCCTTGGCGGCGCTGGCGAGATCGCCCTCTGCCCAAGGCCCCGGCGTCCTCACAACAAAAACTGCGAAAACAACCCCATGCACAGTAGCCGGGGGCCTGATCCATTTACGATTTTACGAAGCCGCTTTGACTCGTCGGGCAAAACAGGGGCATAATGCCAGGATCGAAAAAATTGCGTGGGGTGGTCGGCCGATCCCCGTGAGGTCGAGGGGCACATGGCCACCATCCTGATCGTCGCACCGGTGTTCGCCCTGATCGCGGCGGGCTATGCCGCGGTGCTGTTTCGCTTCGTCTCGGAGACCGCGCACAAGGGCATCTCCGAATTCGCCTTCAGCATCGCGATCCCAGCCCTGCTGTTCCGCACCATCGTCGTGTCGGAATTCCCCGACGTCAGCCCCTGGCGCATGTGGGGCAGCTATTACGGTGCGCTCGCGCTGACCTGGATCGCGGCGCTGATGCTCTCGGCGCTCTCGCGCACGCGGCGCGCTACCGGCGAGGACGGCGTCGTGTTCGCGATCGGCTCGGTCTACGGCAACATCGTGATGCTCGGCATTCCGCTCGTGCTCTCGGCGCTCGGCAATGAGGCCGCAGGCCCGATGGCGCTGATCCTGTCGGTGAACACGCCGCTGCTCTGGCTCTGCGGCATTTTGCAGATGGAGCTCGTCAGCACCAAGCGGACCGGCTCGCCGCTGTCGATCATCTGGCCGGTGCTCGCCGATCTCTCGCGCAACCCCTTGATGCTGGGCATAGGCTTCGGCGTGGTCTGGCGCTTCACCGGCCTCGGGCTCCATCCCGTCGTCGACAGGACGATCGAGCTCCTGGCGCAGGCGGGATCGCCGGCCGCCCTGATCGCGCTCGGGATCAACCTGTTCCGCTTCGAGGTGAAGGGCGAGAAGCTGAGCATTCTGGTGATGTGCGCGCTCAAGCTGATGGCGATGCCGGCGGCCGCGTTCGTGCTGGCGAAGCTGCTGAACTTGCCGCCGGTCGCCGCGGGCGTGATCGTGCTGTTCGCGGCGATGCCGACCGGCGCCAACGCCTACATCTTCGCGGTCCAGTATCAGCGGCTGGTGAACCCGGTGTCGGGCGCGGTGGCGCTGGGCACGCTGCTGGCGGCGGTGACGCTGCCGGTGGTGGTGGTGATCGTGGCGGGGGCGAGGTAGGGTTATCGCATGTGGAAGCAGCTTCCCTGCGCCATCCTTCGAGACGCCCGCCTTGGGCGGGCTCCTCAGGAGGAGGACGGAGTGCGCGGCAGTCGCTTCAGCGCACACCGATGTCGATGAGCCTCATCCTGAGGAGACCGCTGCAAGCGGTCGTCTCGAAGGACGAGGCGTGCGCTCAGGCCGCCCCGTCCTAATATTTCAAGGGACAGCGGCGGCTACTGGAACTTGTAGCTGAACCTCACGCGCGCAACGTCGGTCGTGAGCTGGGTGCGGATGACGCAACCGGCATCGGGTTTGTTCGTGCAGGCCGAGGTGCCGTCGATCGCGCGAATGGTCGCATCGCGATCGCCGTACATCGTATGCAGGAATTCGCCGCCGACGATCCAGTTCTGGTCGAGCGCATACTCGACGCCGATGCCGACCACGCCACCCCAGACGACGCCGCTGCCGTTGGCCGTGACGCCGGTGGGGCTGCCAAAGTTCGGGAATGGGGTGAAATTGAAGAACTCGACCCCGGTCTGCCTGACATCGGCCCAGGCCGCGCCGGCCGTCACATAAGCGAGGACGGTGTCGACGACGAGGCCTGCGCGCGCGCGGATCGTGCCGCTGGTATCGGCCTTGAGACCGACATTGATGGCTCTGGAGTCGTTACCGCCAAGCAGGGCGCCCTTGAAGCGGCTGTTGCCGTTGACGTCGGCTTCAATACCGACGAGGCCGCGACCGAACTGGTAGTTGTAGCCGACCTGCGCGCCGCCGGTGAAGAAGCCGGTCGTGGGGGTCGCGGACGTGCAGTAGAAGCAGGGATCGTCGAACCGGGTTGACGCCATGCCGCCGCCGACATTGCCGCCGACGTAGAAGCCCGTCCAGCTATACACCGCGGCCGCAGGCGCAGCCTTGAAGTGGGCCGAGCTGCCAACGTCGGCCGCAGAGCTCGCGGCCGTGGCAGCCAGCAACAGAGCGACCGCAGCCGCGAAAGTGTTTCTCATCGTCAATCTCCCGGTGGATACGTGCGGCTCTCGTCGCCGATGCCCGGACGTGAACCTCTCGTCCGAGGCGCGAGCAGGAAGCCGCGAAATCACGCCACGCGCGTCATCCGTACGCATGAGGCCGTCGCAATCTTCGGTGGCGTTGCGGAAATGACACGCAGGGTCGGGCCGAGCGGCGGCGCGCGGGGGGCTCCGGGTTTTCCGGACCGAGTTGGTCATTCGTTTGGAGGATGCAGTGCCGATTGTCGGCGGCCGCTAGCCGCCGGCGTGATCATGCTGTTCGCGTTGATGCCGACCGGCGCCAACGCCTACATTTTTGCGATCCAGTATCAGCGGCTGGTGAACCCCGGTGTCGGGCGCGGTCGCGTTGGGCACGCTGCTGGCGGCGGTGACGTTGCCGGTGGTGGTGTGGGGGTCGGGCCGCGCCGACAGAAACTGAGCTGCTGTGTTTACGGTGCTCGGCATGACCA
Organism: Bradyrhizobium sacchari; assembly: GCF_002068095.1. Taxonomy (GTDB): domain Bacteria; phylum Pseudomonadota; class Alphaproteobacteria; order Rhizobiales; family Xanthobacteraceae; genus Bradyrhizobium; species Bradyrhizobium sacchari. Next base: position 220,118 of record NZ_LWIG01000008.1, read on the forward strand.
ATCGGAGACGAGCATTTTGACTCAGCCTAGGCAGCCCAGTCCATGATCGCGTCGATGAAGGTCTGAGCCTGGCGGATCGCGTCGAGCCTCGTCGCACAGACACCGACCGACACTGTTCGGCCCTTTCCGACAGTCCACTTCCAACCAGCCGGGTAGCTCATTTCAACGATGGAAAAGCTGACGCCGCGATGTTCCACGGAGAACCTCCGCTAACATGTTGCTGTGTCCGAAAAGGCTACTCCAAATGGCGAATTTGTCCAGCCGAACGCGGGCCCACAGTTCGCCCGCGCGGCTTGGAGATAAGCGTTCAGGAGAGCGCATGGAGATTTTCCGGGAAACTCAAATGGCCCGCATGGTACCGCGCGGGCTACGGTGACAGGGGTTGTGGTGACAACATCGATGTCGCCCGATGTTGTGGAGTTTCGTGCACTGTCACCGGAATACGCGCTATTCAGCACCTTGGCCCACGCGCCAGGCCATCTCCCAGAAGTCTGCCTCGAGCCGGGTGGCTTCCTTGAAGATCGCAATCAGCTCGGCCTCGCGGGCCGGCGTGGCGTAGAGATCGGCAAGATGCTCCATATGCGCCAGCGCCTTGGCTGCGACCTCCTGGTACGGCACGCCGGCGTACTCGGCGATCCAGACGCGATAGGCGTTCGTCGCAGCTTCCGCATGGGGGCGCGAGGCGAGCCGCGTTGCGATCTCGGCGTAGCCGATCACGCAGGGGGCAAGCGCCACCTTGAGTGCCAGCAGATCGCCACGCATTCCCGCGTCGAGCACGTAGCGCGTATAGGCCAGCATCTCGGCCGCCGGAGGGGCCTGTTCAAGGTCGGCCGGGGACAGACCCCAATCGGCACAGAGTTTTACATGCAGGTTCATCTCGACATCGAGGATGGCCGACAGGCCGGCTGCTGCTTCACGCATGTCGGCAAGCCTCGGCGACTTGTAGACCGCGAGCGCGTAGGCGCGCGCAAACTCGATGAGGAACAAATAGTCCTGAACGAGGTAGTGACGAAACGCCGCTTCGGGGAGCGAGCCGTCCGCCAACCCGCTCGTGAAGGCATGTTCGGTATAGGCCCGCCACTCAGCGGATGCTTCTGTCTTGAGACGCTCGAAGAAACTCACGATCTTTTCCGCCTGGGTTGTTTGTCAATGAACGTCTTTGGCTCGCTACCGATAGCGCATTGCGAGGTGGGGAGCTACGGCGACAGCGTACAACACTGGCTTTGATCGTTGCGGATAATCCCCGTTCATGTCTGCACTCCTACCAAAGCCGGGGACATTGGAGCGCAGGCCAATTTGTTTGTAACTCAGAGAAAATCAGCGAATATTCTTGAGTCTAAGTCTCTCTGCATCATGCCGCGGAAGAAATTCCCGAATGCGTTGGTCGACTCTGCGCCGGATCGCATCCTCTGCCTTGACAGGGTCTTTGGCTAATATTGCATACTCTTGGATGCCCTTATCGATAATGGGCTGAACGACGATTTTGTCGGACGCGGGATTTGCCCGGATTATCGTCTAACCAATTTTGTTTGCTGCGCAGAACCCTTCGAGCTACGACGCCCAAGGCGCGATGATATTCGGTTTGGGATCGCCCGCGAGGACGACCACGTGCTTTGCCTAACCGCGCCTTGATCCTCTCAGCACAGTCTCTCAGCTCAGCTTCTGACAAGGTCTCTACAAATCTGATGATCCTGTCGCGTCGGCTCTCAGGCATCGCGTTTTTCGATGGCTTTCAATGCCCCTGGAGGGAGCGATGCATACATGGCGTCGATCTGCGCCGAAGCACTAATCGTCGACTGCACGATGATGTTCACCAAGGAAAAGAGCTGCATTGCTGTGGCCTGATCGTCCTTCAGGTCAAGCTCGCCTGGATGTACGGCATAGTTTCCCGTAACCCGCACGATATCGAGCGCTTGCTGGACCTTTCGGTCTAGGCCCTTCTTGACAAGATTGGCGATGCACGCATTTAGATTACCGTCGCTTTCGCCCAGGTGCGTCATCAATTTTTGAATGGCAAGACGTAAAAGGGCTGCAGCACTGCGCGGGGATTTGTCCACTATCTCCGCAGCTTCGATGAAGTCGGGCTTGATGTTGGCCGGCATGTCATCGTGAGGCAGCAATGCAACTTCGTGAGCGGGATAGACGATCCTATCCTTTATCCATACCATAAAGCCCTTGCAGCTATGACACTGGCTGAGATGGAGATTGACCATCTCCCAGGAAGACTGGCTCGAATATCGATTTACGAAATAGGTTACCTCATTTTTTTCGAAACGAGCGAGCATATCTAGAAGACCTTGATGTTTTGGATCGGTCTCGTCGTCGTCATGATCATCTTGCGCTGCGATCGTCTGCTTAACTTTCGCAGCTACCTCCGGAGTACACAGCCTCGGTGTGGTATCTTTTTTAAAGCTCTCAGGAACGACCTTGAACCAGTGCTGGTCGGCCAGCGCCCCACAGTGGGCACAGGAAAAGCTGTTGGCGCCGAGAGCAGGATGCACCAGTGCGCGCGACATACGCACTCCTATCTACATTGGAAACAAAGAGGTGGCAGGTTGGAATGTCATTTCGATGATAGTGCTCGCTTAAAAACTGCCTCTTCGGGATTGGTGAGAGCAGAAAGTATGTTTTCCGCGACTTTCTCGATTAGCTTCTCACCCCAGAACGGATCGCTCACGTTGTAATAGATAACCCGGATGTGCTTGAGGTCGAATGGGACGTCGCCTTCATTGGACGAAATCAGCACAACGGGCTTATCGAGCGCATGTGCCAAACCTAGCTCGTAAAAAACGTTTGGATTTCGGCTCGTAAGTTCAGCGATCAGCACCTTCGCCGAATTGATGCCATTCCAAATTTGGTCGATGATCTTGCCAGTCCCGAAGATGTCGGCATCCGCTCGGACAGGCCGGAGACCCGCTTTCCTAATGGCGGGCTCGTAGATTTGACTGTAATATTCTCCAACAGGTGAGCCGAAGGGCATCAGCACAAAGCAGCTATCGCTAGCACTCACGTTTGCGGTGGTGCTCAGCTTTTTGATTTGCGTCGCACCCTCTTGGGAGCCGCCCTTCGTATCGAGTATGCGGAATTTGCCGTCCTTCTTCTCGACCAACTGCGCGCTTTGCAGAGAAGATAAGAAAATGTCTTTGAACTCTGTAAGCTTGTCGGCCGGGATTGCGAATTTATCCTCGAGAGCGTGTTCGAAAAACTCTTCGTCGGGCAGATACTCACCTCGATAGTGGGTATACACTTCTTTGATCTCAGGCGCGTCTAGTACGGCAGCTCTGAGCGCCTCTATGTCGTCTCCGGCTTTTTGTGGGCGGATCGCCTGTCGCGCTCTCTCCGTAACGGCAATTCTCCCTGCGCCCGGACGTGAGAGAAATCCGTATTTGATCGATGAACTCACTTCCACCTTGAAGGGGCCATTGAACCCGACGCCGACGAACGTCGCGCTTTCCGCGTCAGTACAATCGTGTCCGGCATTCTGGTCTATTATCGCTCTTGGAATACGAAGCGCCTTATCCACGCTGTGGCGTGGAAACTTGGCCGTGGTGCTGCTTGCGGCCTGCTTCTTCCCCTTCAAAGATCGACGGGCCTTGGCGGCCTTCTTTCTGTTTTTTTCCGACCGTCTCTTCTTCGCGGGGGCCTCTGTGAGAGCCTCCGCTAAATCTTCCTCGCTCATTCTCGTTTCCTCTGCCCAATTGCTGCAATCTACGCGGGCAAATGGAAGCTTCCAACGGTCGTTTAGTAGCACCACAGAGAAGGTGCAGAGATCATCCAACGGAACGTCGTTCGCGCGGTACCTAAATCGCTACCCAAACAGCTCGAACAGAGCAGGCACGAAGCTATGTAATTGATTTGATTGGTACAGTTGGGTGGGCTCGAACCACCGACCTCCTGTTCCACAGACAGAATAGTGCCGCCGCCGCATTTGCGACACGCTACGCGGGACCACTAATTTCACAACAATTTCAACATAATATCTCGCCGGAGCTACGCTGTGGTTCGCTGCGCTTTGTGTTGTCGTGGTAGCTACGTGGTAGCTACGTGGTAGCGAGGAGCACTAAAAGGACCTCGCATGGCATCGGCAAGTATCACGATCAGAGCTGTGCAGGCGCTGGCCCCAGGGGAAGCCATCTGGGATGCGGGCCATAAGGAAGCGGTGCGGGGCTTTGGCGTGCGGCGCCAGCGCGATCAAGCGACCTACGTCCTCAAGTACCGGTTGTTTGGCCGCCAGCGCTTCTTCACGATCGGGCGGCACGGGTCACCCTGGACGCCAGAGAAGGCGCGCCGGGAAGCCAAGAGATTGTTGGGACTGGTCGCGGATGGGAAGGATCCAGCAGATACCAAAGCGGAGGCGAACCTTCAGGCAGCCGACTCACTCCGCAAGATCACCGGCGAATACCTCATCATCGCGAAGAAGAAGCAGCGGCCCCGGACGTATTCGGAGGTCGAACGGTACTTGCTCGTCGCGTGGAAGTCCCTGCACTCAGTCTCCGTGTTCAAGATCACAAGGCGCCATGTTGCGGCGCGAGTCGCCGATATCGCAGCGCGGCAAGGGGCCGTCTCAGCCGCACGCGCTCGGACCGCCCTATCCACCATGTTCAATTGGGCCATTCGCGAGGGGCTCGATATTCCGGCAAACCCTGTGCTCGGCACCAATCGTCCCGAGCAGCCGAAATCCCGAGAGCGGGTATTGTCCGATACAGAGCTGGCCGAGATTTGGAAGGCATGCGGCGATGACGACCACGGACGTATAGTACGCTTGCTGATCCTCACCGCTCAGCGGCGCGATGAAGTCGGCGGCATGAGATGGCCAGAGTTAGATACCGTAGCCGGCCGTTGGACTCTGCCCAGCGCTCGGACCAAGAACCATCGCGAGCACGTGCTGCCGCTCGTCCCAACTGCCTTGGCTCTGTTACCGCCTCGGCGAAATGATTGCGACTGCGTCTTCGGTAATGGTGCTCGCCGAAAAGGTGATGAAAATCGAGGGTTCTCCGGCTGGTCCAAATCGAAGGCCGCGGTTGACGCACGCATTCTTTCGGCTCGGAGGGGAGTGGACGAGGATGCCAAGCCCCTGCCCCACTGGACCGTGCATGATCTTCGTCGCACGGCCGCGACTGTGATGGCGGATCGCTTGGGCGTCCTGCCACACATCGTTGAAGCGATCTTGAACCACGTGAGCGGCCACCGCGCCGGCGTAGCTGGGGTGTATAATCGGGCCCGTTACGAAGCAGAAATGCGCGAGGCGCTGGAACGCTGGACTGAACATCTAACTCAGATCTCAGCCATTTGAGTTAGCCTGGATCGGCAGTTTTGCACGTGCGTCGCCGTCCAAACCAGGAAGCGTCGACGCTGGCGCCGACTGCATCGCCACCTCGCCCGTGCGGTCGGCTGCGGTAACTCACGCGTCGCTGCGCACGGCTGGCGACGAGCCAGATGAAGGATCGACTTCAGCTTTGATGGGGCACATCAGGATAATGTCGATCCTCGCTGATCTATGGAATGATTGTAAGCTTCGTGCTACATAACTGCCCAGTTTGTAGCACAAAGGTGGCAAATGCCGACCCCCCATAACCCTCCTGCCGCCGCTCGGCGGGCCTTACGCAAGCTCGGCGCCGACATCCATGACGCGCGTCGGCGTCGACGGCTGCCAATGGCGGTTGTGGCCGAGCGCGCGTTCACGTCCCGCTCGACCCTGCAAAGGGTCGAGGCCGGCGACACCAGCGTCAGCATCGGCATCTATGCCGGCGTCCTTCAGGCTCTCGGTCTGCTCGACGGTCTGGGCAAGATCGCTGACATCAGCAACGACAGCGTCGGCCAGGCGCTGGCCACCGCCGAATTGCCCAAGCATGTCCACCTCAAGCGTAAGACCGGAGCCTCACGCGATGGCTGACTGCGAAGTCCATATCGATCTGGCCGGCCGGACGCGTCCTATTGGATTGGCGAGGAGCAATCGGATACGCGGCGCGGAGACCATCCTTTTCGAGTATGACGGCTCGTGGCTTGAGGACCCCGACCGGTTCTCGCTGGAGCCTGCCCTTGCCCTGACGCGCGGCACCTTCGCTCCCCCTGCCGGTTTCGCGACTTTCGGCTCTATTGGCGACTCCGCGCCCGATACTTGGGGCCGCCGTCTCATGCAGCGCGCCGAACGCCGCCTCGCCGACCGCGAAGGTCGTGCCGTCCGCACGCTTGCAGAAAGCGATTATCTGCTCGGCGTCGCGGACGAGACGCGACTCGGCGCACTGCGATTCCGCTGGGTCGGCGAAGACACCTTCCAAACCCCGATCCGCGCCGGCGTTCCGGCCCTGACAGAACTTGGCCAGCTGCTACAGATCACCGAGCGCATTCTCCGGGACGAGGAAACGGACGAAGACCTTCAGCTCATCTTCGCGCCCGCCTCCTCCCTCGGCGGCGCGCGGCCGAAGGCATCGGTCATCGACCAGCACGGTAACCTCTCCATCGTCAAGTTTCCAAAGGAGACCGACGAGTACAGCATGGAGACGTGGGAGGAGATCGCGATGCAGCTGGCCCGGCAGGCCGGCATCCCCACCCCGCAACACGAACTCATCGAAGTGGCCGGCAAGGCCGTCATGCTATCGCGTCGCTTCGACCGCGACGGTGCGATCCGCATGCCCTTCCTCACAGCGATGGCGATGATGGGCGGCAAGTACGGTGAGCGCGGCAGCTATCCCGAGATTGTCGACGCTCTCGCACAGCATGGAGCGCAGGGAAAGACCGACGCTCATGCCCTCTATCGGCGTGTCGTCTTCAACGTGCTGATCTCGAATGTCGACGACCACCTGCGCAACCACGGCTTCCTCTGGCTGGGAAAGGCCGGATGGTCACTGTCTCCCGCTTATGACCTCAATCCCGTGCCAACCGATGTGAAGGCGCGCGTGCTGACCACAAACATCGACCTGGACGAAGGCACCTGCTCGCTCGACCTGCTTGAGGCCGCATCCGAATACTTCGGGCTGACGCTGGCGCAGGCGCGCACAATCATAAGAGAGGTCGCAACGGTCACCGCCACATGGCGCAACGTCGCCAAGGCAGTCGGCGCCCGTTCGGCCGAGATCAACCGCATGGCGAGCGCGTTTGAGCACGACGATCTTCGGCGAGCGCTGGCGCTGTGACCAGAACGCTCCTTCACTGCTTTGATCCACCAGCGGCAAGCCCTATCGAGGATGCTGATATTCGTGAGGTTTTGCGGACGTCAAGCGGCTTTCCCGCGGTGCCCCACCTGACTGGATCGCTCGCGCCTCCGACCTGTCCTCCTTAACGGTCGCAGAAGCGAAAGGCTGTCATGACATCGGGGGCCTGCAGAAGCGCTCGGCCGCGCATGGCCGCAAGCTGCGCGAATAGACGTTACCGCCCAAGACCGCGAAGTCACCGTGAAACGCATCGCGATCGCAACACGGTGGGGAATGGCTGCGGCAGGACCCTTTGCGTCACGCGGCTCGATCCTCGCGGCAATCACCGCGTGATCCGAACGACGGGTGGCCGTCCGAATGGACTGACGACCGATGGCCACGGCCGGATCTGGATCGCGGAAGCTGGCCTCCGGGCGCTGATCTGCATCGGCGAAAGTGGAAACGAGATCCGGCGCATGCAGGGCGAAGGCGCGGACCGGTTTCTGTTTCCAAATGACCTCTGCTTTGGTCCGAACGGATTGCTCTACATGACGGACTCCGGAATGGCCGCCGGATTTCATCAACGGCCTGGCCTTCGTCGACGGTTATATGGACCTCGACTGGGACGGCCGTGTGTATGAGATCGACCCGGCAGCCATGAAGGTGCTCCGCGTGCTCGATCGCAAGATCCGCTTCACAAACGGCATTGCCTTCGGTCCCGACAACCACCTCTATGCCGACGCGTCCTTCACCGGCGAGATCTATCGATATGACGTGCTTGGTGAGGCAGCGCCGACACGCGTCGTCTTCGGCAACGTGCTGCAGCCGGATTCCAATTCGGATTTCAAAGGGCCGGACGGGATGGCCTTCGGAACGGACGGCCGGCTCTATTGCACGGTCTACAACCAGAAGAACGTTACTGTGGTGGACCGGCGGGGTGAAGTCGTCGATCGCCTGATTCTGGACGGGCCGCAGCCGACGAATTGTGCGTTTGCGCTCGAAGGCAGGAAGCTACGGGTCACTGAGGTCGGCAAAGGCCAACTCGAGGAAATTGACATGGCCTGCGATGGCCTGCCGCTGCATCTGCCGAAATTCGTCTGATGAAATGCCCTCGCGATGTTTCCCGCGAGGGCGACTTGCCCGTTATCAAAGGAAGCCGATCGATAGCCAGGGCACGGCGGCAACGATCAGCGTGCCGATCAGGAGCGCGATCATATAGCCCACGATCGGCCTCATGCCCTCGTCCGGATTGATGCGGCTGATGGCGCAGGCCGCGTAGTAGCCGACGCCGAACGGCGGCGCGAACAGGCCAATGCCCATGGCGAGGACGACCACCATCGCGTAGTGGACATCGTGCACCCCGACCTGCCGCGCGATCGGGAACAGCAGCGGACCGAACAGGACGATGGCCGGGATTCCCTCCAGCACGCTGCCCAGGATCACGAAAGTGACGATTGTAACGGCGAGAAACACAGGCACGCCGCCGGGAAGGCCGGTCATGAACTTGGCAAGAGAGGCAGAAAATCCCGACTGGGTCAGGGCCCAGGCCATGCCCGTCGCCGCGCCAATGATGAGCAGGATCGCCCCGGACAGCGAGGCCGTCTCGACCAGCATCGGATAGATGCGCCGCCAGTCGAACTGGCGATAGACGAAGAGACCCGCACAGGCCGAATAAAGAATGCCGATGGTCGAGACCTCCGTTGCGGTCGCGACGCCTTCGACGACTGCGGTCCGGATCACGAATGGCAGCGCGATGGCCGGTATCGCGATGACGAAGGCGCGGCCAATCTCCAGGGCCCTCGCCCTTTTGACGTGAGACAGGTCCTCGCGGCGATATCGCCACCACACCACGGCCGCGAGCATGACCGCGAGCACCACGCCCGGAAGCAAGCCGCCGGTGAACAATGCCGAGATCGACACGCCCGTCACCGAGCCGATCGTGATCAGGACCAGCGAGGGCGGGATCGTCTCGGTCTGGGCGCCAGTCGCCGCGAGAAGCGCAACGAGGTCTCCCGGTTTGGCCCCGCGCTGCCGCATCTCGGGAAACAGGACCGGAGCCACCGCAGCCATGTCCGCTGCCTTGGAGCCGGAAATGCCCGATACCAGATACATCGCCCCGACCAGCACGTAGTGCAGTCCGCCGCGCACATGGCCCAAGAGGCTCGCCAGGAAGCTGACCATCGCGCGCGCCATGCCCGTCATCTCGATCAGAAGGCCGAGAAAGACGAAGAGAGGCACGGCGAGCAGGATCAGGTGGCTCATGCCCTCGTCCATTCGTCCAATCATCACCACATCGGGCGTGCTGGTTGTGAGGGCGAGATACCCGACCGTGGCGAGACCGAATGCAAACGCGATTGGCACGGCTGCAAAGACCATCGCGCCGACCACGACAACGAAGAAGATCAGAAGGTTCAGATTGCCGAGCGGCTTCAGGACCGGAGCGAGCAGAACGAACGTTCCGAGGATGCCGGCGACGATCGCCAGAGATCCCAGCAAGCTGCGCAGACTCGCGATGCGGACGAGCCGGAGGACCGCTGCGACCAGCATCAGTCCCATTCCGGTCGGCAACGCTGCCGCACGCCAACTGTTGACGATTTCGAGCGCGGGCGTCGTGACGAATACTTCGTCTGCGGCAAATTCATAGGCCGGCCAGACCACGAGCGCGAGAAATGCTAGCGACGCCGCGGCCGCGACGACGTCCAGAAACGCACGAACCTGGGCACTGAGAACACCGACGATCGCGGTCATACGCATGTGCTCGCCGCGCTGGAACGCAATCACGGAACCGAGCATGGCGAGCCAAAGAAACAGAATACCGGCGAGTTCGTCGGACCAGACAATCGGCGAACGGAACACGTATCGACCCACGATGCCGGCAGACAGCACAGCGATCTCCGCCAGCACGAGCAGTGCTGCCGGGACCGCCACGACATGACCAAGCACCGTGTTCGCCGTTATCACCCAACTGCGCCGGCCTGCTTGAGACGCGCCGGCCGCCATACCGGCATCGACATGCGGCGTATGACTCATGCTGGTCATGATAGCTGGCCCGCGGCTTTTTCGAGCTGCGACCATGCCTCTTCGCCGAACTTGGCTTTCCAATCGGCGTAGAAGCTGGTTTTAGACAAAGCTTGGCGGAAGGCGGCGCGATCGACGTCGATGAATTTGAGACCCTTGGCCGAGAGATCGTTGCGCAACGACTGGCTGAGCTTTGCGATGTCGGCACGCTGATCGACCGCGGAGCGATCGAGCTCGCGCGTCACGATCTCCTGCAAGTCCTTGGGCAGGCGCTCGAATGCGCGCTTGTTGCCGAGGATCCAGTAGCCGTCCCAGACATGCCCCGTCAGGCTGCACGTGCTCTGCACCTCATAGAGGCGCGCGGTCGCGATGATGGGCAACGGATTCTCCTGGCCGTCGACGACCTTGGTCTGCAGCGCGGAATAGACCTCGTTGAAGTTGATCGGCGTTGGCCCGGCACCTAGCGCCTTGAACAGCGAGGTGAGCAGCGGCGCGGGCGGAACACGGATCTGGAAATTCTTCAGATCGTCCGGGGTGCGGATCTCGCGGCCGGACGAGGTCACCTGGCGGAATCCGTTGTCCCAGGCCTTCGAGACCGCCATGATCGGCGTTTTGGCAATCTGCGCCCGGATGTAGGTGCCGAGGTCGCCGTCCATCGCCTTCCACACGCTGTCGTAGTCGGTGAATGCGAAGCCCGTGTTGACGATTCCGGCGCTAGGCACCAGAGTGGCAAGGATCGAGGACGATTGATTGAAGAACTCGACGCCACCGCTGCGAACCTGGGTCAGAAGTTCGGTATCGGAGCCGAGTTGATTGGCCGGGAACAGCCTGATCTCCAGCCGGCCGCTGGTCGCTTCGCGGATGCGATCGATCGCCTCTTGCGCCCGGATATTCACCGGATGAGTGGGATCCTGTCCGGTCGCGAACTTGTAGACGAACTCGGCGGCAGATACCGGGCGGGTCAAAATCCCGCAGAGAGGTACGGCACTGGCCGCGAGCAACATCGAACGGCGGCTGATACGTCCGGATTTCGAGACAGTCATGCTTTCCTCCCTGTATTGATGTTATGCCGGCTGCATCAGCATGCGCTGGTTTTCAGCTGTCCAGGTTCTTCGACCGCCCGCATTCGGGCAACAGCCATCGCTCGCCCGCCGCAACATGCAGCCGGCGGAACTCTTCACTCGGATTCGGCCTGACTGGCCCTTAGTGCCGGTGCGCTAAAGCCACTGCTTGATCTGCCTTGCGACCTCGGCGCTGGAAATGCCGTAGCGGTCGTGCAGCGTCGGAAGTGCGCCGGCGTCAAGAAACTCGTCCGGCAATGCAATCTGGCGGAACGGCGGG
>NZ_LWIG01000008.1:231611-256015 GCF_002068095.1 Bradyrhizobium sacchari
CCGCCTCGCCGAGACCGCCAATCGTCGTGTGGTTTTCGGCAACGACGACCAGGCGGCCTGATTTGCCGGCTTCACGCAGGATCGTGTCGGCGTCGAGCGGCTTGATGGTCGGAACATGGAGCACCGCAGCATCGACGCGGTCGTTCTTCAGAGTTTGCAACGTCTCGAGTGCGCGCATGGTCATGATGCCGGATGAGATGATCAGAACATCCTTCCCGTCACGGATCAGCTTGGCCTTGCCGAGCTCGAACTTGTAGTCGTATTCGTCGAGCACGACCGGTACCTGGCCTCGCAGCAGGCGCATGTAGACCGGCCCGTGATGCGCCGCGATCGCGGGCACCAGCTGCTCGATTTCATGGGCATCGCAGGGGTCGATGACCGTCATGTTCGGCATGGCGCGAAACAGCGCCAGATCCTCCGCTGCCTGATGGCTCGGGCCATAGCCCGAGGTCAGACCGGGCAATGCGCAGACGATCTTCACGTTGCGGTCTTCCTCCGCGATCGTCTGGTGTATGAAGTCGTAGGCACGGCGCGAAGCGAACACCGCGTAGGTGGTTGCGAATGGCATGAAGCCTTCGGCGGCAAGACCGGAGGCCGCGCCGAACAGAAGCTGCTCAGCCATGCCCATCTGGTAGTAGCGGTCCGGAAATTCCTTCGCGAAGATGTGCAGGTCGGTGTATTTGCCGAGATCGGCCGTCATGCCGACCACATCAGGGCGGCTGCGTGCAAGCTCGACGAGCGTGTGTCCAAACGGCGCCGGCTTCGTCTTTTGTCCTTCAGCCGCGATTGATGCGATCATCGCCGAGGTTGTCAGGCGCGATTTGCCCGGCTGCGGTGCTGATCTCACGGTCTTCATGCCTGCCTCCCGGCTTCCAGCGCGGCCAGCGCGAGCTGCCATTCGTGCTGCTCGACGCGGATGAAATGGTTTTTCTCACGCTGCTCCAGGAAAGGAACGCCCTTCCCCATCAGCGTGTCGGCAACGATCATCCGCGGCTTGGGCTCGGTATGAGACTTGGCGGCGTCGAACGCCGCAAGCACGGCATCGAGATCGTTGCCGTTGATGCGCTGCACGAACCAGCCGAAGGCCTGAAGCTTCTCGACCAGCGGCTCGAACGCCATCACCTGCGTCGAAGGACCGTCCGCCTGCTGATTGTTGACGTCGACGATGCCGATCAGATTGTCGAGCTTGTAATGGCCCGCCGACTGGATGGCCTCCCAGACCGAGCCCTCGTCGAGCTCTCCGTCCGAGAACAAGGTGTACACCCGCGCATCGGACTTCTTGCGCTTGAGCCCGAGGCCCATGCCGACGGCGATGCTGAGCCCAAGCCCGAGCGAGCCGCCCGACATTTCCATTCCCGGCGTGTAGGAGGCCATGCCCGACATCGGCAGTCGGCTCTCGTCGCTGCCGTAGGTTTCAAGCTCCTCCTCGGGGACGATCCCCGCCTCGATCAAGGCCGCGTAGAGCGCGATGGCGTAGTGCCCGTTTGATAACAAGAAGCGGTCGCGGTCTTCCCAGGACGGATCTTCCGGCCGGTAGCGCATCGCATGAAAATAGGCCACGGCGAGGACGTCGGAGATGTCCAGCGCCTGTGCGATATAGCCCTGGCCCTGGACTTCGCCCATGCGCAGCGCATTGCGGCGAATGTTGTAGGCGCGGTCCGCCAGCTTGGGCGTGTTGGTCAGCGTTTCCATCGATCTGGACCTTATCTCACTGGCTCAGTGAATGAGCATGCCGCCATTGACGTCGATCACGGCCCCGGTCACGTAGGCGGAAAGATCCGAAGCCAGGAAGGTGTAGATGCCGGCGACATCCTCTGCCGTGCCGAGGCGATTGAGCGGAATGCCTTCCAGGATCTTCGCCCTCATCTCGTCGCTCAGCTTGCCCGCGGTGATATCGGTGCCGATCAGGCCGGGCGTCACACAATTGACGCGGATGCCGTCCGGACCGAACTCACGGGCCATCGCCTTGGCGAGACCAAGCACGCCGGCTTTGGCGGCCGAATAGTGCGGGCCGCCAAAAATTCCACCGCCACGCTGGGCCGAGACCGACGACATGCAGGCGATTGATCCGGACTTGCGTGCGCGCATGTGAGGGATCACGGCCTGGGAGAGGAACAGAACACCTTTCAGATTGACGTCCTGGATGCGATCCCAGTCGGCCGCCGTAATTTCCAGGAGCTTCACCGGTTGGGTGATGCCAGCATTGTTGACCAGAATATCGATGCCGCCGAGGGCTTCGATCACCCGGGCGACAGCCTGCTCGCAGGACGATTTGTCGGCGACGTCGCACCGAAGTCCGATGTGGGACTTTCCAAGCGATGCTGCAGCATCCGCCGCGGCGTCGGCATCGATGTCCAGAATGGCGACCCGCGCGCCCTCGGCAGCGAACCGCCGTGCCGTGGCAAGCCCAATGCCGCGCGGCGAGGCCGCGCCCGAAATGATGGCCGTCTTACCGCTGAGCAGCATCAGTTCCTCCCGTCGATTGTTTTTCCTTGGCAAGGCTAGGAATGCACCGCGGACGCGCAACAGACAAACGCACAGTTGTCACGGATCGATGAATCTGGTTCACTTATCGGATGCTGTCCAATGTACCGATATCGGCAATTCGCGCCTTTGAAGCTGCCGCCCGCACTGGATCATTTCGCGATGCGGCGAATGAGCTTCACCTGACGCCGAGTGCGGTCAGTCATGCCATCCGCAAGCTGGAGGACACACTTCGGACCGTTCTGTTCGAGCGCAGTGCGCGATCAGTTCGGCTCACGCCGGCCGGCGAAAACCTGATGCGGCACACGGGAGCGGCATTCGATCAGCTCCGCCGTGGCCTCGAGGAAGTCGCCGCGCGCGGACCGCAATTGGTGCGCGTCCACTCAGCTCCGAGCTTTGCCGCGCAATGGCTGGCGCCGCGGCTTGCACAATTTCTCGCCGCTTATCCGAAGCTCGAAGTGCGGCTGGCAGCCAGCACGGATTATGCGCGCTTCAGCAACGACGATTTCGATATTGACATCGTCTACGGCCCGCCGCGCGCGGAGGGCGTCGAAATTGTTCCTCTCCCGGAGGAGACGGTCACGCCCCTCTGTTCCCCTGCACTCGGAAAATCGATACGCAAGCCTGCCGATCTCCTCGATCAAACCCTGATCCGTTCCGACGTGAAGCAGGTGCAGTGGCACCAATGGTTCACCGTCAACGGATTGGAAGCCCCTGCCCTGCACGGCATGCGGTTCGATCGCAGCTTTCTGGCGATCGCAACAGCCGCGGAGGGACTAGGCGTCGCTCTGGAATCAACGCTCCTGGCCGAGCGCGAACTAGCTAGCGGGCGATTGGTTGCTCCGCTCGCAGGTCGCGCCAATGATATCCGCTACGTCGGTCATCGACTGATCTACCCGCGCGCCAGCCGACAGCGATCGGCGGTGCGAGCCTTTGCAGATTGGCTTATAGCCCAGCTTGAGGGTGAAAACACACCTTCCTCTAACTGAGCGGAAGCTGGCGCGAGCCTTTCCGGCTGACCTACGCTTCGCGACCACCAGAAGATCACCCGCCGGAGCGACTGATCGAGGGGTAGTTAACCTCAGATTGTGCACGGCGAAACGCATCAGGCGCATCACGACAACAGCAAGCGGTCGGAGGACCCACGGCGGAGCCGGGGGACTGCTGATCGCGAGCCGGCCAATCCTGCTCGGTAGTGCAGCCAGTTGGTGCAGAAAAGCAGCGTGAATTAAGGAGTTTGGGCCGCCAATCAGCAGCTCACAACTAAAGGGACCACTTGCGCGCTACGGTTGTTTTGGTTTGAATGCGAAGATATTCTGGCTATTGAGCTTTGTGCGTAAGCGGGCGCTCTATTAATTATGACTGGTAATTATGACTGGCCATAGCATCGCGCCTTCCGGCACGAGCCTAGCAAGACGCACAGTGTTCGATATCAAAGATCTGATTTCACTGAGGATATTATGGGGGCGCGCAAGTCAACCACACTTAAGCACTCTGTCACACTTAAGTCGGAAGCAATAGAAGCTCTGGCGGGCGCCGAGTATGTGCGGGACAAGTTACATACATTGTTCGACGTTGGCCCCAATCCAATGTCGCGCCTTGCTTATGCCGTCAAAATCCGCGTCAAATCTGACGAGCGCCTCATTCAAAAAGTGATTGCCCGTCGGCAGGTCCCCGGTAAGGAAGACTATCGACCTGCGGACGCAACCGACATTGTCGGCGTCCGACTGATCGCCATCTATAGCGAGGATCTTCTCGCCATTTGTCACCGTCTCTTCGAGACTATCGCATTTGCGCAATCATCCAGCATGCAGCTCTTCACGGGAGACAAGCTGGATGACTGTGTCCAGGAAATCATCGTCTACACATCGAAGAATGCCTCCTACGTCTATGGCCTGTTGCATAAGGAGTTCTTGACACTGAACCTCGGCGAGCGAAAGAACGGCCAGCCAAAGCTGAGCTCGGTGCAATCGCCGGACGAGAAACCTTACTCCTCAGTACACATCGTGCTTGACGCCGTGAGCTACGCTGCGAAGTCACCCAAGATCATTCCGATCGAGATTCAGGTTCGCACGATCTTTGAGGACACTTGGGCCGAGATTGATCATCCATTGCAGTATAAAGGCAGCAGCTTCGCAACAAAGCTCGGCTTGCGGAAGAAAAAGAATAAGCCTGAGTATGAGCGCTTGCTGCCGCAGGCGCAGAAAGACGTCAGGCTATTGAAAGACAAGCTGGACGTTATCTCACACGAGGCGGACAACATCCGCGACCGATTTCTGACGATCGAGGAGCTGTTCGGCGTCGAGGCGGGCTCGGCGCGCGTGAAGATCCCCTTCTCGATTACCTATGTCCGCTATGAGGTTGCTAATCTGCATGGGGAGAATACTCCCAGCGAGATTCGAGAGGCGCTGCATTCGCTCAATGAGCTTATAAGGCAGCACTATGCTCGCATGTTCCCGGGCCTGCGGAATCACCTCAACAGCTACATCGGCAACTTGAGCGACATTATCAATCGAGTGGACGACGTCATTCATAAATACTCCACGAAGTTTCCGGAAGAGATGCGGAAAGACTCGCGAGCAAGATACTTCCTCTTTATGGAGAAGGCTCTTGCATTGCTCTGGCGATTCCGGATCGCAAACCACTACCGAGATGCAAAGGCAATCTCGTTTCAGTTTGACGTTGGCGAAGCCATCAAGATCTATTGTGATCTAGACAACTCCGGCGAGTATCAGGACGATCCCATGATCGTATTTCGCCTGGCTAACGCGGTGATGATCAAGGGTGGTCACATCGACTACGTCATCACCCTCCTTGATACCGCAAACCAGAGATTGGCGGCTTCTCAGCAGGTTCGAAAAGGAGACGCCTTTCGAGCCTGGATACCGAGGCAGTATGCCTACGCTTTGTGGCGCAAGAAGCAGTATTTCGACAACGAATTCGCGCGCACCCATAGCGTGCGGCTTTCTTTGGTTTACAAGGCCGAGCTCCTCGAAAAGGCCCTGGCCTCGACGCAACAGGCTATGGAAGAGACCGAGTTCTTCGACGAAAGCATTCGCCGTTTGGAGGTTGCCAAGAACTGGAACAACTGGATCTCGTACATGTGGGAATTGGTGGATCTGGTCGGCCCTGACGTCCGAAATCGCTATGAAAAGTTTGCAGAAATGAAGTCTGGTATCGAATCGGTAACCAAGATATACGAGGATGGGGACGCAAGTATCAATGGCCTGGATACGCTCGCAAAGGCGTTTTCGTTGTGCGGGGCGATCGATCGGACAGCGGCCTATGTTGATCGCCTCAGGGCTGCTCTCGCTGTGGACAGCTCACTTAGCCCTGACGACAAGATCAGTATCCGGCATACAGTAGACAATGCTAGTCGAATAGCGGAACTTACGAACATGGGGGATCAAAATGTGCCTACCTGAAGAGACACAGTAGAGCAGTCGAAAAGGGACGGCGTAAAACGCCGTCCTTTCTCGTTGCGCCTTTCCGTGCACTTGGATTTGGTGAGAAAGCCCTCGATCCGGCAAGTTCATCAGAGTTTCAACTCGATGTCGACGAGCGCGCGTTTGCCGATCTTGTAAGGTCTCCGGGAGCTCTTGAGCTCGTTACTATCTTTGTTGCGACCTTCGACTTCGATTGCGTGATCTGCATCGGCAGCGAACGGACCACCCGGAGCGGCCCTTGTCGGGGACGAGAAACCGCCAAAACTTTTTTTTGGCGGAGAACCGGAAATGGATTCAGCGGCATCGTTGATCCATACAGCCGCGGCACCAACGGCTTTTTCTCGCAAGAGCGTGACGGCGAGCTGTCAATCGGCGTTCAAATTTGCCCCCGTATTGCCGCATCTGCGAATGTTACCGTGATGGCGCCATTGCCGATGACGATCCGATGTCGATTAATTGGTCGCGCCAGATGGCTTTCCCGGCTTGCTCGACGAGAGGGGCTGTGGTCGGGTCGGGCCCTACATAGCCCGAGCCGTCCACAACCCGGGCAATGGGGCAGCGGTGGTGGCGTCGTCGAGCGGGCCCTGGGCGAACAACGGTTCGGCAGCTCTTCGTCTGAGCGCCCTCAGCAGACGTTGCACAATCGAATGCTGTCTCTTTCCGAACTCCTCAGGGTATTTTTTCGCGCAGCCGGCCGACAATTGCGAGCGCCGTCAGCTGCGGCTGCTCTGCGAGCCACGCGGCAATATGCGGGGCGAGCTTGGACGGCATGCGAACTCTGGTCTTATAGGGCCGACGAGTTCGCCGGTGCGTGGCACGCGGTTCGCCGACCGTCGCGGTCTTGAACGAGCGTCTTCGCGAACGTCGCCGCGATCGCTGGCAGGATGCTAGTGTGAGCGGGTTTCAGCCGGAAATCCACGGTTTTCCGATCAGGAGCGAGCAGGAGGCGTGGGCTCACTTAGGTTCAGATGATAGCGCGTATGCCGGAGCTCGCCCGTTCTGGTCAACGCGCCTTCGGCGATGAGGTCCGGAAGGTCACGTGTTGTAGTCGCGCGGGGCGCCTTTGTGATCGTGATGTAGTTCTCCGCGCTCAAATCACCCTTGAAGCCGTCAATCCCCTCATTGAACATTCGGGCAATGACCTTCTCCTGGCGGGCGTTGAATTGCTCGCGCAGACGCTCAGAGAACTTCGTCTTCGCGATGTGGAAATCCACGCGCTTGTTGGTATTTTCCTGCGCTTCGAGGATTGCGCTGCCGAAGTAAAGCAGCCAATCTGTGATCGCCATGGGCTTATTGTTGCGTTCGAGGGCCTCGTAGTAGGCCTTCCGCTTGCGTTCGATCGTGTAGGCCAAGGCAATGAGGGTCGGCTGTCCTAGATTTTGCGCGAGTGATTTTTCCGCCAGTGCGCGCGCAATTCGGCCATTCCCATCTTCAAATGGATGGATGCTGACGAAGTAGAGGTGAGCGAGGGCGAGCGCGTGATCGCTGGCAGCGGGTGTGCACCCGCCGGCCCGGAGTCGTTGAACCACTTTATGAATGCGCTCATCTCCACCGCCATGCGGTCAGGGGGAGGCGCCTCAAAATGAACCCTGCGCCGGCCGATAGCCCCCAGAGATCACCTCATAGGTTCGGAATGAGTACGGTACGCTCCGATCGTCTTGATGGTCCGATCCCCGCTCACCAACATGCCATGCCACCCGAACATGGTCTCGTCGTTCAGGGGCCCAGAGAAGTTGAGATACAGGTCGACCATCATTTGCGCGATCCCTCGTTCCGCAGGGCGCGCGCCGGCTTGCTCATCACCAAGGCCGAACTGGTGCCGCAACGACGACTGACTGCGTACAGCCGATGGAAATCGTTGACGATGTTCGACAACCGTACTCCGTCAGAAACGCGGTCGTGCACGAGGACTCGCCGAACAACGACGATGCAATTTCGGTCTTCCACCGTCTGGAGAGGCATCTAGTGTCCATTTATATTGGCTTCCTTCACCTTTATGCCCGCGTCCAAAAAAGTACCGGCCAACACATGTTTGGCAGATAAGGGAGGCTTTTGATGAACATATCGAAAAGTTTTTCTGGAATCCTGACGAGCTATCGTGAGATGGCGTCCGATCGGAGATGCGGTTGGTCGGTTGAGGGTGCATTTCCATCGTTGCGTTGCCCTGAATTCGTTGTCGTTCGTGAAAGGAGGCTGGCCGAAGCCTCCGGACGAGTTCACACGGACTCATATCCAGCGGTTCGGCGATGCCATTGATGAGATAGACGAGCGTGGTCTGGACAGGAGGGAACTGAGCCCAAAGCTGATGTCCCCCGCCGAGCTAGCAAAGGCTTATCTTGGGCTGCCCAAGGAACTCGTCGAAATGCTCAGCCCTGCCAATTATCGAGCTTGGTTTTCCGTTTTTTCAATTGGTTGGCAGGCAGAAAGATAGGGGCGGTTTACGAAACTGGCGTATTTGCTAACCCAGAGTTAGCGTTTGGACCAAATAATAAACTAGGCTGAGTTTAGAAATATGCTATTTTGCTAACTATGAGTGAGCTGGTGGCCGGAAAGCTAAACTGGTTGGAACGCAACCTGCCCGAGGGGCTCCTGGTCGATGCATCCTGGCTCGCCAAGCATGACTACTCGACGGCCTTGCGGCGTCGCTATGTAAAAGGCGGCTGGCTCCAGCAGCCGGCGCGGCAGGTTTATACTCGTTCTCGCGGTCCTCTCAGTTGGCAGCAGGTCGTCATCTCGTTGCAGAATCTGCTGCAGCTCCGTCTGGTCGTCGGCGGCCGTACCGCGCTCGAATTGCATGGATTCACCCACTATCTCTCCCAGCAGACCCTTGAGGTTCACCTCTACGGCCCCAAGGCGCCTCCCGGATGGTTGAAGAACCTGCCGATAGAATCTCAATTCCGATATCACAACAGCCAAAAGCTGTTCCGGAACGATCCGGTCACGATAGGTATCCGCAGCCTAGACTGGGATGCCCTTGACCGGCATACCCCGAGCGAGGACACCGGAAGTGTTGGTGTGCAACCCTGGGGCCACCACTTGAACTGGCCGCTCGTGGTGTCATCGCCAGAACGTGCCGTCCTCGAATTGCTTGCCGAACTGCCAGACCATGAGAGCTTCCATCAGGTCGACAAACTCATGGAAGGCATGGGTAGGCTAGGACCCAAACGTTTGCAGAAGCTCCTGGTGGATTGCAAGAGCGTGAAGGTGAAAAGGCTCTTCTTCTTCTTTGCTGATCGGCATCAGCATGCGTGGCTCAAGTACCTGGATAAAGACAAGATTGATCTTGGCAGAGGTAAGCGCATGCTTGTCAAGGGCGGCAAGTTCGATTCCGCCTACCAGATAACCGTCCCGGAGGATCTTGATGGCGTTCTCTGAGGCCTATCGCAGGCAAGTAGGGCTGATGCTGCGCTTGGTGCCGATGGTGGCCGAAGAGGAGTGCTTTGCGCTGAAGGGCGGCACCGCCATCAACATGTTCATTCGGAATATGCCTCGGCTATCGGTCGATATCGATCTTACTTACCTGCCGGTTAAATCACGCGCAGAATCCCTGGCTGAGGTTGATGCAGCGATGACCCGCATCAAGGCGCGCGCGCTCCAAGCCCTCCCTTCGCTGAAAATTTCGGAAGCAAAGGTTGAAGGCGCTACGGTAAAGCTCAGCCTCACGTTTGAAGGCACGCAGGTTAAGGTCGAGGTCACCCCGGTTTTACGCGGATGTGTGTACGCACCCGAACTGAGGACCGTATCGCCGGCTGTTGAGGATGCCTTCGGCTTTGCTGAAATGCGGGTGGTCTCGTTCGGGGACCTTTACGCAGGAAAGGTCGTAGCGGCGCTCGACCGGCAGCATCCTCGCGATCTTTTTGATGTGCGCGATCTCTTGGCCAGTGAGGGAATCCCGGAAGAACTGCGTCGGGCATTTGTTGTCTATCTTGTGAGTCATGGCAGGCCTATGTTTGAGGTCCTCGGTGCCAAGCGCAAGGATATCGCCCAAGAATACGAACGCGGCTTTAGAGGTATGACCAGTGAGCCCGTCGGACTCGATGAACTGTTGAAGGCGAGAGAAGCGATCGTTGAGGAGATCGTGGGCAAAATGCCCCAGCAGCATCGCCGCTTCCTCGTTCAATTCGAGCGGGGCGAGCCCGATTGGGCGTTGTTGGAGCTGCCTGAGGCCGCCAATTTGCCTGCGGTACGTTGGCGCCAGCAGAACCTCGACTCTCTAAAGGCGGAGAAGCGAGCGGGACTCGTAAGTGAATTAGAGAAGGTTCTCGCCGTCTAGTAGGGTTCGTGACGTCCAAGAGCCATAATCACTTAACTAAGGCGGGGGAGGGAAACATTGATGGGCTGGGTAGAGACAAGCTCCGATGAGCAAGTCCGGCCAAAAGGAATGGGTGCTTCCTGCGGCAATCCTATTTGCCAATCTTAAGCGAAAGGATTTGGAAGAGCAATATCTCTCGAAGCATCCTGACGTGGTGCTTCGTCTGTTCTCTGAAGCTTTGAGTGTGGAAGGACGCTTTCAGGCATTGGAGACCGGGTTTTGGGATCGGATGGATCTCGTACCTGCTGGTGTCCTCGCAAACCTGTGGAAGGCCAGGAAGCAAACCGAGGTTTCCGCGATGGGTATGTTCGCTGCTATTGCCAGCGAGTTTGCCAACGGCAGCATCGCCCAACGTCCGTGGGGAGCGGCGCTGAAATCGCCAGACTTGCATCAAGTGCTCAAGTGCTCGCCGTTGGACTCTCAAACATCTTCTACTTGGCGAGGCGGTGCAAAGAAGCCGGGGTAGACCAGTCTCATATTTTCAGGCCGATAGCTTACCTCACTTTGGTTGCCTTGGATCGGCTTCCGGCGAAACAGGTGGCTGATCTTCTCATAGATCAGGTTTGCCGAACAAGCACGCGTGTTGACGCGCCTAATTGGGCGCTTGGTTCGGAGCGATGCTACTTGTCGCCGGTTCATGACAGTTCCTGGCGCTGGCCCCCTGACAGCCTTGGCATTCAAGACAACCATCGATAACCCAGGCCGCTTCCGTAAATCACGGCATGTTGGCGTCCATCTTGGACTGACCCCAGGCAAATACGCGTCCGGAGAGGTCGATTACAACGGGCGCATCACCCGGTGCGGCGATGCCTTTGCTCGAGCGCACCTCTTTGAAACCGCGCACTCTTTGATGGTCAACACCAGACGGTGGTGCTCGTTAAAGGCATGGGGCATCCGCATCGCTAAGCGCAGTTCCATGAAAAATGCGCTGGTCGCGGTGGCCCGCAAGATATCCGTCATCCTGCATCGCATGTGGTGCGACGGCCGCGACTTCCGATGGGAGAGATCGGAGCACGCAGCGGCGGCTTGATACCCGAACGCACTGATCAGCAGAACACGGCCGAAAGGCTGTCAAGGAGTCCGGCAGGACGAGGAATGGCGAGGGTGATAACCGGTCTGCATCGCGAGCCGATCGCTCCGTGACTGCGCTCCCGAGATGGTCCCGCCACTTCTTCACGAACATCATCATGAGGCGGAGATCCCGACCTCGAAGAGAAGCGCGATCGCCGGATAGCTTGACGCCACGGGAGGTTCGGACGGCACAGTGACGATGCGGTAATCAGACCAGACTTGCTACTTGACGTTCCAATCCCGGTTAGAGAAGACCGGTTAAAGACGGCAGCCGGCGCACGCAGCGGTGATAGCGGTGCCGCAGGCAGCTGCTTGACCGAGTGCCTCCGGCGAGGAGTTCAACAGCGCTTTGCGTGAGGGGTTATGCCCCGAAGGGGCGGAGACGCATCGTGGCTCCGGGCGAAGCCTAAAGCCCGGCCCGCAGGTACACGCCCCGCCTTTAGTTTCCAGGCGTCCACAACGGAGCCCGGACCGGCTTCGGTGGTGGCGTGAGCGAAAGCGGCTGTGGCTTTTGAGCCGGCCTCGGCCTTGGCATAGGGGTTGGCGTTGCAATTGCCGGCGCAGACGGAATAGTTGAAGTGATCTCGCGAGGCACCGATTTCCGAAGTCGAATTTCAATCCGACGGCGCTGCGGGTCATCACGTGGCGCCCCCTCAATCGCTAGCGTCTCATCCGTATTGACGAGTTGAGCTCCAGATAGCGGCAAGATCCTGTATGGCGCCAACACTTGACTCTGTCGGAGCACGCTCACAACTGACACCGCCCGCGCCAGCCCGAGACCCGCGTTGTCGGTGGGCACCAACGTTGAAATGGTCGACGTACCCTTTAGGACCGAAGGCAGGTCGCGATCTAAATTTGTTGGCCGAACGCCTAGTGGCTGCTCGTCGGTATGACCGACAACCTCAATCACATCGACATCGTATTTCTTGATGTATCCAAGGATTTCCTCGGGAGTTTTTCCAGTCAGCGCGTCAATCAGCTTCTGTGAAAGCTCTGCACTCCCACTTCTAAATGAATAACCGGCAGCATCGCTCAACGTAATGATCGGCGGCCATTGATGACCGCTGGGACCTGCCCCTGGCGTCGAGGCTGACCCGCGCTCAATCGTCTCTAAAATTTCCAAGGTGGAGGGCGGTGGCTTTCCGGGCTTAGACATTGAACGATTGATTGCGCTGAGGGCGTCCGCGTTCTTGATGGCCTTGTCGGCATCAAGCCCATTCGCCTTCAGTTTATCGAGATCTGCAATTCGATTGCGTACTTCCCTGATCGACACGCCGCTCTTCTCAAGATCGGCGATCGCGGCTTGGCTATCCACCAACTCTCGCCAATATTTGTCGATTTCCTGGGGATCGGTAAGGGCCGAAAGGCTCTTTAGCTTCTCGGCAACGGCCGAATTCTCGCGCAGGGACGCCACCGTGTCCCGGTCTCGTTGATTTTGCGCGATGTGCTGTTGTAGCTTCTGCTCCGCAATTACGCGCTTGTCTTGCTCTCGCTTCAAAAAGGTGGCCATGGCGATAAGCAGGCAGAACACCAGCAAAAGCATGATCTCAGCCATCGTAAGCCCGAGCACAAGACCTTGTCGGTACGACGAACGCTGCTGGATGATTTCGCCATTCATGGCCATGCCAGATGCCCTTCAGCGACTACGGGGCACGATTGCTGGAACCCCATGGTCCAGCAGCCGCGCGCGCGGCCTCGGCCGCTTGAATTGTCTGCATCAGCCTGTCGACGGCAGCCCCCATGGCTTGCGTCTGGCGGAGACTGGCATCAATCGTCTTCGCCTGCACCTCGGCACTTTTGCTGAATGAGTTGATCGCCCTGGTCAAACCGGAGACTACGGGTGCAAGCTTTATCTCAATGAGATGCTCGGGGGTCTGCATTGCCGCTAGCTTCGCCGCAAGGCCGTCAATGGCTTTCACGATGGTAGAAGTGCTTCGTGACAGTTGGTCGGACTCTCTCACCAGACGGGCAGAAACGGTATCGAGCGTTCCGACAACTTTCTCATTCAACGTGTCGAGTGTTTTACCTGACCTTTGAGATGCTTCTTCAAGGGGCCTTCCTGCCGTTTGCGCGAACGTCCGGATCTCGGTCGCCAGCTTGTCGCTCGCGCTACCCAAGGTCTCGTTTATCTCGTCCAAGGCATCAGTGATCGACTGCTGTGTCATGCGCCGGAAGTAGCCAAATTCCAATACCGTACTCTCTAGTTCGCGTTTAACCTTCCGAGAAGCGTCTGCCAGCTCCAGCCGGGCGGTTGCTTCTACTTCAATCGGATCCCGCCGCATTTGATTAAACAAGATGCGTAAGGTGATGCCGGCAATTGTCGACGCAATGGCAATACCGAAGTTCTGAACAATCTGTTCGGCGGCGCCTTCGGCTCTAAATTGGTACAGCGAGACGGCAAGGCTCGTCAGCGTAAACAGAAAACCCATGTAGTAGAGGTTGTCGCCTGACTGATCGTCGCGAAGGCGAAAGAGCCGCGCGATTCCCAGCATGAGCGCATATCCGATCATGATCAGGACCGGAACGGACGTGACATAAAGCGCGGGCAAGTCATTCAGCTTGGAAGCAACGATGTAGCCGCTGCCCAAGGCAACGACCACAAAGAAAAGCAGTCCGCTTATTAGCCCGGGCGGCGTACGCCGTATGGTGTCCTGCATAGTCACGCCTAGGCTCCCTGAAGTCGTTTGACCTCAATGGACGAAGCCCCATTATCCTTCATCCACTGAATCCAAAACTCGGCGTGTTTGAGGTCGTTGAGCAGGGGCTGCCCCTTCGGCTGTCGAGTGACATAGCGAATGGACACCCCAGCACCATGCAAATCGGTCCGAAACTTCAAATAGGCCGGAGACTGCTTGTAGCGCTGGAAGGAGAGGTCGCCGGCGGCCGGGTACTGACTGTACTCTCGCGTGTATTCGATCATGTCAGAGATTACGATCAGTGTCTTTTTCGCGTTCTGATTGGCCGCGCTAAAAAACTGGTCAATGGCGATATCTTGGATCGCAGCCATGAGCGGCGAGCTGGCGGCCTTGGCCGAAGCCATGCTGTTCTTCACCGCCTCTGCAGCTGGCTTGCGGAAGCTCTCGATCCAGCGCAGCCGGGCGATTCTGGGATTGTCGGTCCACTCGCTGAGGCCGGCGCCGTCACCCGGATTGCACTTTGAGAACAACGACCGGCTGCGCGCACCGGCGATATCCAGGACCCGGATATCAAGCTTGTAGAAGGACGGGAGAGTGGCGATCAGGTCATCCAGAACAACCTGTACCTCCCGTCGCGTAGCCTCGGGCAAGTCGTCGGATGTATCGACCAATACCACGTTAATGCCATGCGGGCCGTCGACGGGGCACAGGCTTTGCGCATCGAGGACCGGCCGCTTAGGCATTGAGAAATAGAAGTACGCCAAAGCACCGCCACACGCGATCGCCACTAGGATAAGTAAGATCCCACCAATGCCGGCCCAGCCGATGCCAGATGCACTCTGCCGTCTGGGACGCTTCCTAGCCACTCTTTTTCTCCGGCAGCAGCTCGTCGATTTCACGATAGGTTTTCACGGCGTTGTCAAAGGCCTCGTGAATGGCCTTTATCTGCTGATTCAGAAGCGCCTGCGTCTCGGCGATCATCTTCCGCAGATGCTCCCTGGCCGTCGAATCCGGTTCACCGCCAGCGTAGATAATGCGCTCCATAGTATAGCTGCGCGAAAACGTGCTCGGCGGCGGCGTGGAACGCGCCCGTCGGTTGGATTCGCGATAAATCTCAAGCAAGGCGCGGCCAGCTTGCTCGATCTGGTTCTGATGCTGAGTAAAGCGCTGGGCAAGCCGACCCCGACCTTGAAGCAGGGAGTCGTATTCCCCACGCCGGACGGAGAGGTCCCTCGCCGCGTTGTTCATGGCGTCGGTGCAATCCTCGCGGATGTCGCGGAGCCGATCGATCAATTCACTGCGAGCGCCCGCAAACTGGTTGCTGGCGTCGAGCCATCGACGCTCGAGGCCGGCGTACCCCATGTAGGGGTCGAAAAACATCAAGCCGTCGGCCATTGCCACCAAAGAAAAAACAAAGCCGACGCTGAAGAAAACCCACGAGTTGATGTCCGTGAGCATGTAAGGGGCGGTTTGTAGTCTGCGGAGCACTTCCTGACCGACGTCGCCACTGATCGTTGGTGGAATCTCGCGCAGATGAGCAAGGGTCAGATTCAGCGCGACAGCGAAAGCCAGATAGCCGTGACACGATAGAACTCCAAGCAGCTTCAGGAAGAAACTGCGCTGGTTGACTAGGCGTATGAGCACCATACCGCAGAGGAAGCTCGCCAGGATATTCAAGGCAGCGAATACCACCGCCTGGACCAAACCTCCCAGCAAGCCGCCTATGTTGGCGTTGGCGAGAAAGCTGCCGTTCACCACCACTTCGATCACGAACAAGATCGCAAGGATACCGACCTTCAGAATGATTTTCCCGGGGCTGGCAAGCCTGGCTGGCCGCTCGATTCTATGACGAGCGCGAAAGCGCTCCCGTTCGATCTCGGATTCATTAAGCCGACGCCGCAAGGCAAATAGCTCGTCGCGGCCAACGGTTGCCTCAGCCCTGAAATCACCCACGGCTTCGGGCGCGGCCTGCTGAATGGTCGCGAATCGCTCCTCAAAGCTGAGCGCTGTTACGCGCTCATCGTATGTGTGAAGGTGATCGAGGTATATCGAGTGAGAGTCCTGCTTGTGGCGCTCGATCTTTTCAATGATCTGGTGTTCGATGTCGTCGAGGGTCTGCCCGTCCGAAGCGGGACGGTTTTGCGCTCCTCGTTCTCTTCCCTGCTCGACAAGCTGCAGCTCATCGGCCATGCGATCGACGTTGAGATCGAGAAAGATATTCGTCGCCGGCTGGTAGTGGTGAACGGGCTGGCTAAGGAGGCCCAAAATGCGTGCGAGGGCTGACTGACGCTTGCCGGTGGTATTCATAAGGACTTCAGCCTGGAACTAGAGCTTGGACTTTCGGCAGCCAGCGGCTTCAGCATCGGCCACGGAGCAGAACCAACGGCGAGATGAGCTTCGATCCATCGACAGCCGATCGTAGAACCTCCCTCCGGGCACGTGATAGATGCATTGATGGGCACTTTTGAGATTGCCTTTGATGACACAGTCCGGAGAAGGCGGCTCGGCTACTGTAGCCGGCGCCATCAGCGTACGCTGCGCCTGCACAGGTACGGCGACTGCGCCAAGGATCACGGTATTGTTGCTTCGGTGACGCCACTCCCAGGGAGCAACAAAGGCACCGCTCCAGAGGCCGCGCTTCTGCTCTCGGGCGAAATCTTCGTCTGCAACATAGGCCGTCGAGTAGCGGCGAAACGCGAGCGCCCAGCCATTTCGCACCAGCCAACGCGAAACGTCGTCACCACCAACGGTGCAAGACCCAAGATACCGCTTATAGACATCCCGACCTGCCAGCTCGCACGTCCAGGACCGGTCGCCGGCAAAGGCTCTCAGTTTTTCTCTGGCTTCGATGCCGCAATCCCAGGCCTTACCAGCAGCGTCCAAGCAAACCTGGTCCGTCTCAGGCGCGTCGATCCCGCTCAGCCGAATCTTGACGGCTCCCTCGTAAACGGTGTCCGCGTCGACAATTTGCGGCACACCCTTCACTTCCCCCGCAATTGCTGGTGAAAGACTCAAAGAGCAGCACAAGATGGCAACAGCAGCGCGCATACTGCACCGCACTCAAATTTCATGGAAACCGATAGTTAACAACCTATTACACTTTTCTGGCGAGAACTAGGAAAGGACAATCTGTCGGACATAGTGCTCGCGGACATAGTTAATTCGACGCATGGCACACAGTCTTAGGATACCTGTTCGCCCTCCAATCGACTTGGGCTCGGGTAAAAGGGCGATCATCCCCGGCACCGCCAAGCCAGGCGCAAAAACTATTAGAAGCCTCTGGAGCACGGTTCCGTTCGAAAGGCTCTCCCGTGGGAGAGCCTTAGCATTTCGCAAACAAGATAAACGGGGCGGCAAAGCGCTCGCGGAACCTTGCATCGCCCGGCATCGCGATCATCGCTTCAGTGACCGGCTGGGCCTCGGCCAGCGCTTCGACGGCCCGAACGAACTCATCCTTGCGCCAGCTTGGCCAGCATGTCCCTTCGATGAGCCCGCGAAACCCGCGCAAGAGTTCATTCGCTTCTGCTAATGAGGCCGCATCTAGTCAGGCTCCTGGTCGGCCTGGGGCTTCGGTTCGCGAAGGACGATCTTTCCCGACACCGCCAGTCCGGGCGCGATGACGAGGTTGCCCTTTCCGTCTTCGTTCGGCCACGCCGCACCGATCCGAGTCCATGCCAAATTTCGGCCATCGCAGTGACCGCGAACGCATCGTGTGTGGGCTTTCGATTCTCAGCCATGAGCTTCTCCTTTCATGCGAGGAGCCCGAGGACGGACGTGGCTCTGAGAGATTCTTCCCGGAACAGCGGCGAGGCGGGCTGGCGTGGCAAGGGAGACCATCCTCAAACCATGGAATGGCTGAAGTCCGTTGAGAGCTGATGACCCGCAAGGTGCAGAGCTACTTGCCCCCGCATTGGAAACGATGTGGGGCACTTTTGTTGGGTATATTTGCACTCAGCCTTTGGGTTCGCTGCACTTCAGAGATGCATCGGATGTGGTCGCTTTTGCTGGTGCAGCACCACCAACGGAGTTCTTAAGGAGATCGTCAAACCTTTGTTTCTCTTTCGCAGGGCCGATTACTGCCCAGTACGAGACGATCGTGCAGTGCCCATCCTTGCCGTGGCCCCACCCGGTAAGATTTCCAATGAAGATGTCATCGTTATCGGTGTCGAGCCGCCGGCCCACAAACGCGCCCATCCCCAGCTTGTCAGTGCTCGATATGTACGTGAACATCAAAAGATCGCCGGAGCGAGAGCCCTTTACCTTGAAGTTGCGTGGATTGTTTTTCCTGTTGTCACGTTCAGCGACGGCTCGATCCTGAATCATCCTTCCGGACGCGAGAACAAGTCGGGGCACGAGAAAATCGTATTGATCGTCTGCGCTGCCGGAAGGATCCGTATAGATGTACAGGGCCTGCTCAAGGCTCAACTTTCTTATGAACCAGGGGATGACGTTTTGCTCGAAAGGGTCACGAATAAACCCGACGACGACAGCTGCCACGACAAAACCCAGCGCCGCTTTCAGGCCCTGACGAACCAGATCAGGCGCCAGCGGCCGCACCGTGTCGCGAACCCGCTTCCAATATCTTTTTGCGAGCAGAAATCTCGGAGGTAATACGAGCTGCTTACCGGCCCGTGCCTTGCGCGAATTGCCCATGCTTCCCACCCCAAAGAACTTCTCGGGCGAAAAACGCCCGAGAAGCTCTTGCATCCTCAACCGCCACAGAGCGTCGAATTTGCCCTGACGATGACCGGTGCCGACGGACGAGAGCAGCGCATCTGTTCCTCCATGCGAGCAGTCGAGTTGCTCGCTCCTATTATGTTGGAAGGCAAAAGAAGCGGTTCAAGAGAGCCGACGAAAAAACCAGAACTTGCCATCTAAGTGCCGGATATCATTTGCTTCTCACCACCTACCGCGTCGCAACAACTACTATAGTCTTATGCATATCGCGACATGACAGGCGCGCCCTACGCCATTTGCCATTCGAAAAAAACAAAATACTCGGGCAATTCGACTTGAAAGAATTTCAGGCATTTCGCCACGCCCGTCCGCGCTCCTACCAATCTAAAAATACAACAGCCGCCTGACAAAGAGCCGAAGCACCAGCTGCGCTAGCGGCCAAGGCGTTGAAGGTGCTCTGGAGGTTATAGGCAGCTCCCAGCGCGTTGAGCTTTTCAGCCTCTTCCCTCATCCCAATCGGACCTTTGACTCCGGCAAATTTGTTTCCTGAATTCACCTTCGCAGACAAGAACCACAAACCGGCGGCCACGATCGCAAAAGCGGCGGTCGCCAAATTGAAGAAGTGCTTCGCAGTCAATCTTTCCCCCGTATGTTTGCGAGCGGCGGGGCTCATCTAACGGCAGCGCACCTTCGCATAGATGGTGCAGCCTTGCGTCCCGTCGCAGAACAAAACCTCTTTCCATCCGGAGGAGTCACAATCTCCCTCCCAGCATTTATGGTTCGGAGGAAGGGTGCTGCAATCCCGGTGCGGACCATCACGCAGAATACCGGCGGTGGCTCCCGCCCTCATTATCGCCTGCGCCTCTTCAAGCGTCTTCCGCGCGGTGGCGTAGCCCTGCTGATGCGCTTCCTCGACCGTCTGGGGAATCTTTACTGCGTCTGCCATTTATGGCCCTCCTTTGCGAATGGCTGCCGCGACGGCTTGTCCGATAAGTGCGGCGTTGTGGATTGCGGCGGCCTCAGCGGCGGCGGCGTCCCCAGGCGGTGCTATGGTGATGGTCACATCGTGGGTACGTGTGCGCGTGGCGTTCAAGAATGGAGAGTCCGGGTTGGCCGTAAACTCCACCAGCTTCCACGTTGGCGTAACCGAACCGCCATAAACAACGACGAACGTCACCTGATAGCTGAATGCGCTGTAAGGACCAATGATCGTCCCCGGCACGGTCGACAAGAAGATCTTCTTATCCAGGAACTGGCCGATCTTGAGATCTCCCTCGATCAGAATCTCGCCTGGTTTCTCACACGGATTCACAATCGGCCGGGCGGAGCGTAGCTCCCTGAGCGGATAAGTGAAGGAGATCGTTTCAATTCTGGTCGCGTCTGAAGAGGCATTCACTCCAGCGCCGAGTGTAAATGACCTCGTGTCGGAAAGAGTTCGCACCCACGACAGGCCTGGGTTTGCGCTGCTCTTCTCCTCAACCGTCAGCTTCAGAGTAACTGTTGCCAACCAGT
This sequence comes from Bradyrhizobium sacchari, assembly GCF_002068095.1. Lineage (GTDB taxonomy): Bacteria > Pseudomonadota > Alphaproteobacteria > Rhizobiales > Xanthobacteraceae > Bradyrhizobium > Bradyrhizobium sacchari. The sequence continues at coordinate 251,750 of NZ_LWIG01000008.1, forward strand.
CTTTGATCCAATCGGCCTTGTTGCCGGTCCGTTGGCCCGCCCCATAGTACTTCCGGATGGCGTCATCCACTCCCTTGTGCAGCTCGCACTTGACGTGGTTGATGAGGCGATTCTCGGTGATCTTTTGACTTTCAGGAGGCTCGTGCCACTCCTGCATCTCCGGCACGTAAGCCCCGCAGCCGCCGAAAAGCCCAATAGCCGCCGCGCACAGAAGAAGCCCGCAAATCCGCATGTGAAAACCGCTTAATGAAAACTAGGCCTACTGCATGAAAACTAGACCTACTGCATGACGACACACTCTTTGCTCGGTCACAACGGCCTCCGATTGGACAAGGTCGAAGAATCTTCAGCTGTGTCAATCTCGCAACATGGGGTTGAACTTAGATCTGCCTGCACCTGCAAAAGTGGTTAAGCCCTGAACCACACGCCTTGCCGGGAAGACCCACGGCTCCAGACCATGCTTTGACAGCCTGACCGGCCAGCGCGCATGGCGGCAGTGGCGCCCACCGCTATCGAGGTCAAAACATTGCCTCACGCATTCTGAGAACGAACAAAGCGGAACGGTCACGGCCTGTTCGCGCTTTGAGTCAGCTTTGATCATCCCTCACCTCGTTTGATTGCGCTATTGAGCGGAGCGCTCGCCTACGAGGCGATGGCAAGTTTCTGCTTCCTGTCGAGGCTGAGCTTCGGTCGACGACCGAGGCGCAAACCTCTGGTTTTTGTGCGGGACGGCCTTCCATGGCCCGCGACAATGCACGCCATGTAGGAATGAAGATGCTAAGCGGTCATGCTGCTGTCATCAGCGGCGTCTTATTCTCTAGGAGCCGCCGATGATCGGCGCCGGATATGCCGGAGCGAATTCTGCGGGGCGAGCATTCTCCACGATGCCCGAGCACCAGTGCGGAGACATCAAAATGGAAGCGCTCCGTGCTGGGGCCACGTGCTGCGATGGCGCCGCCGGCGGGCCACCGATACGAGCCAGAACGGGCCGGCGAACGCCGCCGCCATGCCAACCAGGCCTTAACGACGGAGCTTCGCCGGACGGCACATTGCCCCGCGGTCAAGACCCGCTGTCCGGCCTCGGTAGGCCGCTCCTCGCCGTCGCCAAGACAGTCTTACCCATTGGCAAACTCCAGCCCTATGCAGGGTTCGATGAAGCCGAACGCGGGGGGCCACTCAAATCGAGACAATTTTCTCTCTTTCAGCCCGGGCGGCCGAGCGGCAGCCACTGTTTTCCGCACGTTAGCAGGGCTCCCGCTGTATCGCGTCCCCCTTGCGGCGATCCGGGCGGAAGCCGTTGCCTCCCGAGACACGACCGCATTCTATAGCTATTCTCGTATTAGGAACAAAACCTGAGGTCGACGTCTTTACTTGTTTCTTTTCTGGCGTGGAGGCGAAATGATTACTGCCGCGCAATGCTTAGAATTCGCACACCGGTACAGAGCACTTTCCCAAACGCCCGGACTCTCCGAAGACAGTGCCCTCCTGATGAAGAATATCGCTAGGAGCCTCACGGGTTTGGCAGGCCAATTGGATCGACTTGATGCGCGAACAAGGGAGGAGCGAGGATGACCAGCCCCAGAGCGCAAAGGCGGGCCGCTTAGAAGTTCAATTTTGATCAAAGCTATCTTTGGTCGTTTATTGGCATCACTGGCCGAGGCCCTGCCCGGTAGGCGCCGGTCGCTGAGAGACCGCTGCGTTCCCCGCCTGCAAAGCGAAGGGAGCGTCGTCAAGGCCGACAAGCACATCCGCGTTGAACGTCTTGAGCCAGGCCGCGGCCGCCTTCGGATCCGAGAGGTTGCATGCAGTGGATTTTAGCTAGAGGGCCGTCCTCAGGACCTACCATCATTTGTGGTTGCCGGTCCTGCACGTGGATTTTGTCAAGCGACGTCCGGATTTGCCCCCGCATATTGCCTCAGATGACAATGTTACCGAAGCGCCAACTGTCGCGCGAATTGGACCCCGCGCGTCCGAGCAAGCCGCTCGCGAAGCGCGCCCTCCAGAGCGCCGTAGCGAGCGAGTGGCTTGCGGTGATTCGGCGAAGCAATACGTGGGATTTAGACAGCGAGGGAAGCTTGGAACGATAGTATGGTTTCGGTGCTGCTGATGAGCTGTCGAGTGACCTTTGATCGCCAATTCTTCACCAACCGCTGCACCGTACGCCGCTGATGGCCACTGAACTGACCCGGCGCATGCGCTGCCAGCCGGGAGAGGAGATCGTGCCGCGGCAAACAGGCGAGCTAATGAGCGAGCGGCATCAATGCCTTCAAAGCGCCCGTAGCCCACCAGAGTCGAACGATAGCTCCGTTCTTCTGTTCAACGAACGCTTGATCGTTCTTCTTGTAGGCCCTGGAACGAGTGACTTCGACATCGTGAGAACGGCACCACGACACGACCGTGTCGTTCATGAAGGCGCTGTCGTTGTCAAGATCGAGCCCGCAACGGGCCAGGGAAATAGGTTCTGGGCGCGCTCGAGGGCCTCGACCACAAGCGCTGCTTCACGCACGACGAGCGGAAAGCATTCGGTCCACCCCGTTGCGACATCCACCATTGTTAGCGTCTGAATGAAGGCCCCGGATACGGACATGCCGCCGTGCGCAACCAGATCCGCTTCGCAGTACCCCGGCGGAGGTGATCCCCAGTCATTGAATGTACGCACCGGGACTTGCCGCCGTACGGCACTGGAAAGGCCCGCCCGCCGTCGACGTCCTCCGGCTGCTGCGATCCTTACGTCGCTCAGCAGGCGATCGATCGTCGCCGCGCTCACCCTCAAAACCTTAGACCGCTCATCAGCAGAAAGCTTCAATCTGCCGTGCCGTTCAAGAGCCGGAAGCAAGAACGGGATCATCGCGACGAGCCGCTTACTGCAGAGCCGGTCAGACGAGTCCCATAGCACAATCAGTGCCGTACGAATGGAAGCTCCGTAGGTCCGGCCCCGCCGCCGCGGCACGACGGATCCCGATGCCCCGTCCGCTGACAGCGCTCGGATCGCGTGCTTGCGATGCCATCCCGCAACGGCGCATAGCTCGCCTAGGATCCGTCCCTTCTCGAGCCGCCCGCTTGCCCGATAACGCTCGGCCAGCGCTGATGTGACCTCGCGCTTTGCGCGCATGCTGATCTTCCCTGCCATAGCCGCCACCGAACTGATTCGGCAGCTCCGCCCCAGACACGACAGGGAAGTTGTCCGGTAACATTTTTAGCGAGGCAATGCGGTCAATTTCTCACGTCGCCCGACATGTTTCACATGTACGCATCCCCGGTTATGGACTCGAACAGCTAAGCCGGCATGACGGCGAGAAAGCAGTGCCTAGGAACGAAGTAGCAACAGCAATGCGGGCATTCACGGGCTATGTCCGCAGGACAAGCCACAGACCGGCAGAAGACATCTTCCAGCCACCTCGAAAAGAAGAACAACTGGCCACTTGGCGGTCTGATGTCAAAGCGATCTGTTCAAAAATGGACGCTCTTCTGAGCAGCCTCTTTTGAGATCTTCCGACCTCGAGACGCTCAGGTGCAAGATGGGGAAAGATTTCCCTCCAACGCCCCCCGCTTTACTCCGCCGTGTGGTGGATGCTCTTTACGCGGCGGGTCCTCCCTGAGTCCCGCACCCAGCGGCCGCGACTGTCCCGCGTGGCAGACGTTGTCCTGTTCGAGAACGGTCTCAAAGCCTCCAATAGCACAGGCGAGGCGAATCCAATCTGCGCGGCGAAGATCGACGGGTTTGACGAGGTCGGCCCGTTCGAACTGGAGCGTGAACCAGGTATTCTCATATTGGTTGTGGCCATCGGTATCGACCCTTGGGCAACCGCCATTGACGTTGATCACTTGCCAGCCAGGCGACTTCAGCGCTTCGATCACAATGAGCCTACTAGCCTGCAAGAAGCGCTTAGCGTCGCACCCGACTAGTGGTCTGTAGGCAGCGAACTCCACGTCGAGCGGGCCACCAACTGCGCCAAGCGCGGCTGTCGCACCGTAGTAGGCGGTGTACACGCTGGATGGCCACCGAACGGATGTCCGACCGGCATATCCTGACGCGACCCCCGCAAGGCCATTCACCCGCCGCGCGGACAACCGCGGCGCAGGTTGCTCAGGAATAGGCCCGGCCAGGGTACCGTAAGGGACGTAAGGCGAAGCGACTGCGGAGTTGCCGTTTCGGTGAGAGGCATAAGCCCCTGCTGTGAAGGCTGCGGCCAAGACGGTGACCGCGAGTGTTTTACTCATACTCATTCCATGCTGTACGGAGGAAGCGCAAAGCCTTACGGCTGG
>NZ_LWIG01000008.1:256023-285560 GCF_002068095.1 Bradyrhizobium sacchari
CCCGCCCGCCAATAGCCTTGCGGCTGGCGTTACCCGGCGAGGTGACTCGGCGCTAGAAGTGCGAAGCGCTGCCCCTGCCACGCGCCGCTAACTTACGAACGGTCATCCTCAAGCAGCGCGGGCGCGACTCGGCGCTGTTCGGTTGCGTTGGATCAGATCGCTGTCCCTGCCGCGCCCGCACTACCAATCGAGGTTAGCAGACACTAGACTCGGCGTTCAAAGCCCCCCGCTCTACCCTGGGGAAACGCTGTCCCTGCCACGCTCCGCTAACCTCAACGAGGTTTACGGGGACCAGCTGTCCAAAAGCTGACGAGCCGCCACAGCGGCGTTCTGAGCCTCCTCCGAATTGATCGACACCTGTAGTAGGAAGAGCCAGGAAGTGTCAGATGGAAGGACGTCAGCGTCAGTCGTATACGGACGACCACAAGCGGCAAGCGGTCGATCTTGTCGCGTCGAGCGGCGCTCGAGCGGATCTGTCGCCAAGGAGGTCGGCCTGAGTGACCAGCGAAAAAGAAGACCCTGGCCCCTGTGACTGGGCAAGGGTCAGGCGTGCGGTTCGACGCGCGCGGGGCGGAGGAGCGAAAAACTGTAATCAAGGCTTTGTCCCGGGGCCTATGGCAATTCCGTGCGTGTCTCGAATGTGAGGACCATATTAGCGCGGCGATTCCCAGGACGCGGTCACGACGCGTCGCATTCGTGGTTTCCGGACGCGGACGCAAAGTGCGCTACGCTCGCAACCCGCATGCAGCCACGATGAGAACTGCCAGGTTGCACACGTGGCGCCACGCGCTTCTTTTGGAGCCAACGACCGAAATCGGCCCGCACAAACGTTTGTATGTATTGGACAGACGCTACGAGCAGCTAAGTTGAACCGCCGAAAGAGTGCGCTAGCAGCGGAGAGGCGTCCTGGGTCTGACGACCTGCTCGCCCTCGTTTGGGACAAGGCAGTGGCTTCCTTCGATCTCTCGGGTCGGAGATCGTCGATGGACACTTCAATGAGTACTTTGATTCGCCTGCGCTACAACACAATGGCGGATGAAAGCCCGGGCGGCGAATGGAGATGGCGCGTGATCATGGAGAGAGATGGCGGATATGAGGAAGTTCTCGTAAAAGAGCTCTCGATCAACGTGCCGTCATTCTCCCAGGCAGACGAGATGCCTGTTGTTGGGCGCAAGTACCATATTGCTTGCCACGGCACACTCACGGTGAAAGACGGTCTCGGTACAGCTATCGATGCTGCCTGCGATATCGAGATCACGCTCGATCGCGACAGCATGACGGTGACCCTAATTGAAGGTGCAAAGGCCGGCATACGTTGGCAATCGTCGCGCTCTAGCCCGCCGGTACAGATCTCGATTGCTTCCTTCCGATTTCTTGGCAATTTCCTCGCACTCGGCGGCGAGGCACTCAAATCGATCCAGTTTCGCCTGAAAAGCACTCATGAAAAACGCCTCACACATTGGTGATCCGACGTTTAGCCGCAGCGATCGGCGAGAGTAAACACAATTCGATGCTGCGCTGCGGCGGCTGATGGTTCTCAGCCATGGGGATCGGGTCGGCACTTATACCGACCTAGCGCGGGCCTCCCTCGAGCCGGATAGGCGGCGAGCAGCCGCCGGCTCAAACAACTCTGCTATCGTTGACGGCGGCTCCCGCGTAGGCGCGATCGGGCACCGATCCTTTGCCTATCTAGCGACCGCCGACAACAAGGCCCCAGAAAGTGCCTTCAGTTATGCTCAGCTCTTTCTCCGGCAACTGAGCCCAGCGGCGGCTTCAATTGCTCCATACCTGCTTCAATGATCGCGAGTTCGTCTTTGACATCCTGAATGGCTTTCGCGGCATCGACGCTAGAGATGCCGCGAAGGTCGTCGAGCATTTTGCGGCGATGTGCAAGCAGCTCGGAAAGCGCGCGCAGATCTCTTGTAGTGACGTATCCGGCGACAATTAGCTCCATCGCTTTCGACATTTCGATCGCTCCTGGGCGCCGGTTAATTCTTGGCCTTTGAGAGGTGGACGGCTGAGGTGTGGCTGCGCCGTTCCTTTGCTTCTGTGCTGAGGCGCGACCGTTGTGACAATCGCCGCAACGAGCGCGATCCAGAAGCAGACACCGAAGATGAACAAAAGCAATTTGCGCATATCGCTTTTCGCGCATAGGGACGGAGCCGACACGCCGAATATAATGACGCGCCGACTTCGCCACGGGGGCCGGACGAGCAATATCCGGTGCGCCAATCTAGCGCTGCCCAGCACAGCTGCAATCGAAGTCGCGAGTTAAGCTTGATGGCTTCGGGAAGAGTTAAATCTGGAACCGTAAGGAGCAGGCAAATGGTAATGCTAGATCGTTTGCTCCGCCAATTTCAGCTAAGGTCTCATTCAACTGTCGCCCGCGGGAGGATCGCATGGCCACATTCATCTTCGTGCACGGCACATTTGCAAAATCCGCCGAATGGCCGTTGTTGCGGAACGCTTTGATCGAGGCGTCACATACGCGCGGACAGGAAGCACGATTTCCGCCAATTACGTGGACCGGCAAGAATACGATCGCCGCTCGGGAAGCCGCCGCGATAAAAATATCTGACGCTGTACTTTCGGCACGATCGATTGGCCGAGATGAAAAAATCTTTCTGATCGGTCATAGTCACGGCGGAAGCGCAATTGCCTACTTCCTCAAAAATCACGAAGCAGCTGCGGTAGTGGATGGATGCGCATTTCTCTCGACCCCGTTCGTGGCCATTCGCCCGAGAACAAACGCGGTGGGCCTCATTCTATTGACCGTTTTTGTAGCATTAAACGTCGCAGGGATCAGTCGAGTGATATTAGCTCACTTCGGATACCCAAGCTTAGGCTTCACGATCGCGGTCGTCGGAATTCTGGCGATAGTTCTCAGCGCCAGAAAACTAAGAACCCAAGACAGGCGCACCCTGGTAGTCAAGGAGACGATAAAACAGCAAACTGCCGACGTACCCCAAGGCCAGTATCTCTTTGTGCGGTGCTCTGGCGATGAAGCCGCGGCAGCGCTGTCGGCAGTTCAGTTCCTTGCGTGGCTCGGCGTCAAAATTTCTAAGGTGTTGGGCCGTATTGTGCGACCATTCTCCAGCAGCAGTGTTCTTATTGTGGGAATTTTCAGCTGCTTGGCTACGCTCGTGATATCCAGTTCAGTTCAGATCGGTTTGGTCATGCTCTCTAACATCAGGCGGGACGCCGGCATCTGCGGCTTTCTTCACATCATTTCCGAAGTGTTCAGCACTGATTTCCTTGGCGTTCTGGTCATTTTGTTTCTCACATTGGGTCTTCCATGCATTGTACTTTCGTTTTTAGGTATGTCGCTCGGCGTTTTTCTTACTCAGGCTGTCGCTTCCTGGGCGTTTGGTTGGACAAGACTATCAACAGGACTATTAGTGGAATTGGCGATTGAACCCGTTCCGTTCGGAGAGCATCCGCTAGTTCATATCGACTGGACCGAAGGGCGCGGGCTCGAAGGTATTGTTCACAGTTGGACGTATGAACATCCTGTGGCGGTACAGCGGGTTCGCAACTGGGTCGAAGCATCGCTCATTGCCCCGCCGGAGAACAGGCCGCCAAGCTTGTCCGTGGGGTGATCCAGACTGTCCAAATTGTCGCGAACTCGGATGGGCATGCGAATACCATCCGGATCGGCCATAGAGCGATAAGGCGAACGCGTGCAGTGGGGCGCCTGCCTTGCGAGCGCAAGGGCCGACCTATCCCGACGTTGAGGATCATCGAAGCCATCCAGTGCGCGATGTCCGGTCCCGGTTCTCCAATCTTGCAGACAGCGACCGCGCGGCGGTTACGGTCTCGGTCTTTCGGAACGCAAATGATTGGTCGCGGGATCGCGTAGTCGCGGCCTTTGGCCGCATCGATAGTCTTCGCTGTCATCGCCGCGGCAAAGCTGATCGCTCTCAGGCGCGTCGACGCCCCACAATCGGACACGCGTGCCGTGAATTTCGATCGTGTCACCGTCGACCACGCTGGCGCGGCCGGCGATGTTTTCAGCACCTGAGGCAACATCGGCATGCAACACAGCTAACGCGCTCAAGAATGCTAAGAGTTGCGCACGGGGGATCATCTCGCGCATCCGATCATTCGAAGCTTTCCACCCGCGATGGCGAGGTGACATTTATGGACTATGCTTGCCGCCCTTGCCTCTGCGTTTGCTACGCGGGCGGGCAATCCTGGTACCAATGATTACAGGATCATGTATCAGCATCGGTGCTAACGAGCTGAAGGGATCGACACCCACAATCTTGTCACCCTCCTTTTCGTTAGAATGCCAAGACAAAACGACTCCACCTTCAAGCGTCGCTGTTAGAATATTGGGTCCAACAGTCGCGCGCGTCCGCGGGTCGTTCGACGCCTTTAGAACGATTGAGTGGCACTTGCCCTTGATGGCGGCGGTTGGGGCCTGGATATCAGCCAATCGAAACAATTCTTGCTTGTCGTCGTTCGAAACGTAGTTTCGGGCACCAAAAATTCCGAACCAAGCGCCCGTCGCATTCACTGCCTCAGCCTTGGTCAGGACGAACTTAGGCCGGACGTCGTCGAATTCGCCGTTGTCGTCCTCGAAGTTGGAGATGAGTGCGCTGAATGGCAATCCGTCGATCAACCCGCCGAATATTATGCTCAAACGCTTCTGGGCGAAGGGAAGATCTTGCAGAGCGGCGTTTCTGGCGAACTCTGGGGTTAACTCCTCCGTCAGGAAGCTCAGAGCCTCGCGCGTACTGACCCAAGGCTGGGCAACATCTTTCAGGCGTCCTAACCACCAGCGCTTCGAATTGAAATCGTTCCAGTACGCAAGACCAGTGAATGCACCGATAAGCTCGCCATCGAAGAACTTATAGTGGCTTACCTTCACTGTCTGATCATCGCGTAGCGCGCCGTTCCACGAAATACGGGTGTCGGCCGCGATTACAGTACATTTCGCGTTTCCAGCCGCCGCAATGAGCGTCATGTACCCCCCCTAATTCTTTTGTCCACGCTTCGCGAAATCCACCGTCACGCCACCGCCATCGCGAGTGAACGCCTAACATTCGACCGTCGCATCGTCCAGATAGACGCTCGCCAATTCGCTCTTATCATTCAACGCAGCGCGGTGGCATCGATGCGCCGCCGTTTCCAACTTCTTCAGTTCGGTGCCTGTGACCGCACTTCCAGCCCTCGCGGCGAGGGCGAACCAATCGTTAGAAGGAAATCCGCTCGCATCCCAATTTATGGAAACGTAGGTCACGAACTTGGGGTCGCAGATCAGGACCATGTCCGGCCGTTTGAAGAAGACGCTGCCGCCGGAAGGAGAGAAACGATCGAAATGCGTATTCGTCCGCTCGATGAGCCGGGCTGTTATTTCCTTGCATCCCGGCGTTTCGGCTGAGTGCTCGCCGGCTGCCGCCGTTTGAACCGACCCGAGAAAGAGCGCAGCTAGCGCTCGGCTTGTGAAGCGCCAAGTACGGGCGCTGCCCTCTTTGAAGGATCGCGTCATCGCTCGTTATGACCCGCTACCACCATGTCTCTTGTTCGCTTGTAGTCTGCGGGAGCACGCTCAAAGTCCACGCCCCTTGAATGTCGAAGTTGCCGAACAATCCGGATAGCTGGAACAAACGAAAGAGAAACAGGCTCACGTCAGGATTTCGGAAGAGTTGATCGGTTCTCGCAGGATCGACGCGAAGCGGCTCACTGATCGAGCGTAGCCGCTCTCTGGCCTCGTGCGGAGCGACGTTGAACAACTCCCGCGTCCCGACAACTTCGACGTTCCGTGTGCTAAAGTGACGATGAACTGCGCTCTCTACTATGGCGCGGTCGGTCACGTGAACGAAGTCAGACAGTTCCCAAGGACCGTGAGGAGCATAGGCCTCGCCCCCATTTATCCCGCGAAGCCTTTCGCTAATTGGCCGCTCGGTGCGGCCGATCTTGATGTAGTCGCTGTTCGGCGAAACCAGAATGTAGACAAATCCTTGCGGCATATGCGCGATCCCCCACCCGCCGGCAAACTAGCTGAGGACCGCCTGGATGTGGAATAGGCGGAGCGTCCAGATTGCACGACCTGCACGGCAATCGTCCCTACACCGGCGGCAGTCCGCCAACGTAACGTTTGATGTTGCGACGATTGCGGGCTTGGTGCACTTGGCCGTCTCACTAAACCCGGAAGGACCCGGACAGCACGAAATGGCCGGCGGACATCACCGCCGCCGGCCATCGCGTTCGCTGCCTTTAGGTTGGGGGGCGCCGGGCAGCGTTGACCGTAAGCTTGACGACGTCCGATTAACGACCCGCTAACGAATTCGGGCGGGATCTGGAGAATTCAACGGCCAGAAATAGGCGGGCTTACGCCGCTATCGCCCGCGCTGCACGCGCACGCCGGCCACCGTCTATCGCGGCTAGACAACTACGCCGGCGCTCCGGTGACACCAATCCAGCGCCACTAACAATTTGCCCGATAGCGCATAGCGGTTAACCAGCAGGCGCATCGTCCGATCTCTGTGACTTTGTGTCTAGAGCTGGCGCGACCACTCGCAATTTCTCCGCCGGGATCCCCGCGGCATCGAACACTCTGTAGTGACGCTTGTTACCAGAATAAAGGAACACAACCGCACCGTTCACATCGGGCAAGTGTAAGAAGAACGCAGCCTTCTGAACAGCGTTGCGTTCGATGTATTGCCTAGGTAAGGACCTTCCCCGCGGCGATGAAATTTTTAGCTCAACTACAATTCTCTCGGCCACGCCCGTATCTGAAACCCTCTCGACGACAATGTCGGTCTCTCTTTCCGAGAAAGTTTGGCCTTGTTTTACATCTACTCGGGGGATGCTTGCCAATTCACTCGAAAGATATCCTGCTATGGTGCCCGCGACATGGAAATAATGGCGCGTCGACTGATCGTGAACGGCCGTGTCACCTTGTATTTGTTCTCCGGCAAATTTGGCGAGGGTATCGGCTACGACGTCGAGCAAAGGCTCGTTTTGCTCGATAGTTGAATTGCTCTGGGAGGTTTTTGGCTCTGCGGCGGCATCGAATGCGAGTTTTCCGTCGATCTGGTCGCACAGTACGATCGCAAACACCGTTACGGAGACGATCGCCATAAGGCCTTCGTCCTCATCGAAGTCGAGCGTATAGTCGTGGGTGGATGGATTGCGCCATTCAGTCCGGTAGCGCGTGAACTGATCCAGTACCTTCTTTCGAAGCAAATCAGCTTCGCTGAGGAATTCTTCGATTTTGTGCGGTTTAATGTGTGACGGATCTTTACCGGCGAGTACTCGGTAAGCTTCTTTTACGCTCCCCTCAAAAGCCTGATTGCAGCGAAAGACGACGTCCGTGAAGAGTGTTTGGTCTGGCTCAGACTGGCCCCGCTTGTAGTGCTTTACGGCGGCATCGATGTGCGCCATCACAGCCCTCAGTCCGATTTGAAAGGGGCCGGCAGGCAAGCTCTTAATTTTTTGATCGAGAATGTTCTGAAGGTCCATTGGTCGTATTTGCCTAGGTCAGCATGGCCGCCGGCCAAGAGTGTTGAGGCGCAAAAAATCTAAGTTCGGTCCATCACCAGTCGATCGCGTCGGAGCGCTGGGTTGTCGGTAGATGCATCCATTTCGGTGTGATCATTATCTCACGACCGCTCCGACGTTCCGCAGCAGCGTAACGAAGGCCGAATGGTCTGATCGTGGCCCATCCTCGATAGAGTTGCCGGATTTCCCGGCAGTCGTCGTAAGTCAAAACCCAGGCGTCATCGTTCATCGAACGCAGCTGGCCGGCCAGACGCTTGTGATATTCATGATCGAGAGCGTTGAGGTAGAGCGTCTTCCCCTTCTCGAAATAGGGAGGATCAATGAAATAGAATGTCCGCGAAGCGTCCTGATCCCTCACAAAATCAATACCGTCTCTGTCGGTAACAAATATTCGGTCACGATACTCTGCAATCTTTTGACACCGACGGTGCAGTTCTTCCTTATTGAAGCGGGCATCGATCAACCAGTCCCCTGTCTGATTTATGCCGCCAATCGGTCCACCGTTCATGATGATGCCAGATCGATTGCAGCGGTTTAGGTAGAAAGCGGAAAACCCGCGGGTAAGTCGCGATAATCGGCGGTCGTTCGATCGATAGGTGTCGCGCTGGCGCCGCCACTCGGCCATACTGACGCGCGTCTTTTTCAGCAGCTTCGAAAATTGTTCCGGGCGGTTGGTCAGCGACCACCAAAAATCGTGTATGGCCCCATCAGCGTCATTGATGTGTATTTCGGACGTTTCCTCCCGGAAAAGAAGCGAGAGTGACGCGCCGGCACCGCCGGCGAAAGGCTCTGCAACCGAGTATGAACCAAGGCCGTTAAGTTTGCGGATCTGGCCCAGAAGCCCGGCCATTGCCGCCTTGCCGCCGGGATACCGAAGTGGGCTCGCTTGGTTCATTTACCTAGGTCTTCTTCTTCGTCGGCTTCCAACATCAACCGAAAAAGCGGTTCGGTTCGTAGCCAGAATTGCCAGATGTCGCGTTCGCTAGGCAAGTCCCCAGACTGATGAATGAACGCATGAAGTTCGCTCAAGGAAAACGGCGCGGCGGCGTCGTAGCGCAGGGCCTTCTCCACCTTGTTTGCGTCCGACGCGTCCAGTTTTTCTTTAGCGATCTTGATGATCGCTGGGGCCATTTGTTTCATTTGGGGAACGCCGAACGGCAGCTTGCCCTTTCCGCCAAGCCGTTCGATCAAGGGCTTCATCTCCCCGGTTCTTTCAAGATAGCTCGTTACAGCAAGTTCGAAGAAAACGCGCATCAGCACAGCGCCAGCATTTGGAAAGTCGCTGCGCTTCAGGCGAACCAATTCGCCCCTGATGTCGACAAGCCGTTCTGACCCGTGCCGAACCTTGAGGTCGCGAGGGAGCACAGTTTTCGTGATGGACTTCGTTTTCCTCAACGCCGGCGCAGGCGCCGCCTTCGCCGGCGATGCGACTGACTTCCCCTCGATGATGTCCGCCGGGACAAACGTGGCCTTCTTCTTTTCTGGCCTCTCGCTTGGCTTCCAACTCTTGAAGTATTTCTCGATATCGTCGTTTGTGTTCAAAGTGCGCGACGATTGGTTGCCTAGTGCGACGTCGGACACAAGTTTGCTGAAGGCTTTGACAAATTCTGGCTTTGCAGTCGTAACCCGCAGGCCGTGATCGGCGTCCTTTTCGACATGCAAATACTGGCGTCCGACGGAGCTGTCGATCACGCGGCCGAGAGTTGTAAAGATTTTCGCACGGGGGCTTTCCAGTTTGGCCTTGATTTCTTCGGCAAGGGGCAACGATCGCGCCATATCGGCGATCGCTCTGGTCTGTCGCGCGCTTTGAATGTCAGGGAGCGAAAAGCCGAGTTCGTCCCGAAGTTCGTCGTTGTCGTAGCCTTCAGCCAATTTTTCGAGAATGAAACTCGCTCTATTCTCGGCCTGCCAAGCCAGCACTGGCGTTCCGATATGCCGACCGGCGATCTGTCGATCCGTTGCGCGACGACTGGGGGCGACCGTTACTGGGACGGACGCAAGCGTTTGGGGGACGACCTTTCGGGAAAGCTTTTCTATCTGACGCTGTCTTGCTCCATCCAGAAGGCCGGGTTCTCGCAGCGCCTTAAGCGCCGCCAGCCTTCGGTTTCCCTCGACCACGACAAGCCGTCCGTTCTCATTGACGGCCAGAAGCGGTTCGTTGGGGAAAAACCCTCTGGTCGCGATGCTTTCCGCAACCTCTAGGGCTTTGTCATGTTCAAACAGGTACTGGATGATTTCGCGCGGCGCTTGCGCCAGCGTCTCCCGCCCCAAACGCGGGTTCTTCGGATCAAGATGAAGGCTCGCGACGCTCACGCGCCTCGTCGGCCAATCTGCGCCAGCCATGTTTGCAATTCCCCAGACCTATCGGATCATGCTGCAACTGGCGGACGCAGCGCAATTGACCAAAGGATGGTAGGCCGGGAATTCCCCCGTTTTCCCCGACAAAAGTCCGCCAGCGTTCGGAGGCTGTTGGTAGCAACGTTGGTATGTCGCTAGGTTTGCGTATAAATTACCCAGTATTATCAAATCATTATATTCATTACTCAATCCCCTCAGCCGGAACCATTTGACTATTTTCCTTCCTTCGCTACGCTCCACTTCGGCAGCATCCAGCCGGGTAAACTCTCGGAAACAGGGTGTTTTTCCTGACGTCGAACTTCGCTCTCCTCCGTCAGTTACCGCAATGGTATCGCTGTTGGTATCTCCAGATCAGGGCTGCGACGGGCTGCAACATTCAACGCGGCTCAGGTGGCCATCTCCACCAACCGATCCAATTCGGCGCCCTCGTCAAGCGACGGCCCGACGGCCCGGTCAAGATCGTCGCCAGCGCCTTGGGGCGCGTCGCATCGCGGCGGATTGAACCTTCTGGCGTGCTGGTCTTGGCAGCTGTGTCGGCGGTGAATGTAGCAAACGGCCGACTTGGCCGCTGCAACCAACCGACCCTGCTTCGCGGCGGAAGCGCGCCCGCCGGCCGCGTTTGCTGGACTGTGCACCGCCTCATAAGCCGCCTTCCGCTTGGCGATCAGCGTCGCGCGCTGCGCTGGCCGGAACACGCGGTAGGCTCCTGACGCAGAGCGAGATTCCCATTCCCACCGCTGGGAACTGAGCCTGACCTTGAGCGGTTTATTGACTTCCATCGAGCGAGGAAGGTCATGACGACGAGGACGAAAAAGGAGCTGGCGCTTCTTACCCTGAGCACCTTGGCAGCGCTGCCAATATTCGGCGGTCTGGGCCTGACAATGCTGGGCGTCATCGCTTGGTAGGCCGCCTACCGCGAGGAACGTCGAAGCCTAGGGCAACAGTACACGGCGGGTTTGCAAGGAGCCGTGCGGCCCATATCCGGTTATCCCACTTTCCAAAACCATCGACGAGCGGGTCCTTGGCAGAAAGGCCGGACCGCGCATGCATCGAGCGAACGCAACTACCGTCCTGATCGTCTTGCTGGTCGCCGCGTGCTTCTATCTTGTTTTCACGCAGTAAAGGACTGCGCTCGTTCGGCGCGGGCGCCGCTTGATCTGCGGCCCAGAAGCCCCAAGCAGAGATTGGGGTAACAGTCGACGGTCACGCTGGCCCGCAAGCGAACCGGGGATCAGTCCCCAACTGAGAAACGAACCTGCCGCAGCGATACGCAACCTTCAAGTGCCCACAATCCTGGTATCGTTCGAGACGGCGGCTCCCGCCTGGGCGCGATCGGGCAATGGAATGATCGGGCTGGCCAGCGCGAGGATGGCACCGTTTCCCATGCCTATCTAGCGGCCGCCGACAGCAAGCCCAAAAAACGCCTTCAATCAAGCTCGGCTCGTTCTCCGGCAACTGAGCCCGGCCGGGGCTTCAGTTCCTCCATACCTGCTTCGATGATCGCGATTTCGTCTTGGACATCCTGAATAGCCTTCGCCGCATCGATGCCAGAGATGCGGCGAAGGTCGTCGAGGATTTTGCGGCGGTGTGTAAGCAGCTCCGAAAGCGCGCGCAGATCTTTTGTAGTGACGTATCCGGCGACAAGTAGCTCCATCGCTTTCGACATTTCGATCGCTCCTTGGCGCCGGTCAATTCTTGCTTTTTGAGAGGTGGACGGCTGATGTGTGGCTGCGCCGTTCCGTTGCTTCTGTGCTGAGGCGCGCGTCCGTTGTGACATTCGCCGCAACGAGCGCGGTCCAGAAACAGACACCGAAGCTGAACAAAAGCAATTTGCGCATATCGCTTTTCGCGCATAGGGACGGAGCCGGCGCACCGAATATAATGGCGCGCCCACTTCGCCACGGGGTCCCGTGCAATGGCCGGTGTAAGTAAACCTAGCGGAGCCGGACGCCGTCGCAACCAAAGTCGCGAATTAAGCTTGATGTCGCAGCTGCGGGTTAATTCTGGAACTGCGAATTGTGCGCGCGCAAACATGCGCGCGCCGCCTACTTCTACTCAGGACCGCCGATGTCAAACGCGCCGAGGCGAAACTCTTCGCCCGACTGCTCCACCGAAAAAGCACCTGTATCGGCCCGGCTCAGTCACCCGACCGATCTTGTCCCATGTGATCTTGTTAACGCGCATCTCTGTCGATCAAAAAAGAAGCCCGCTCACCAAGCGTGGAGCGGGCTCCTCATGCCCATGCGTATCGCCCTGTCCGGTAACGAGGCGCTGACATACAGCGTAGCTGAGATTGGTTTCCAACCGGTTACAAACGCGAAATGAGCCGGCCAAACTGAGGCTATCTCACTGGCCCCACTCGTTCTCAGATAGTGAGCCGGGCGGTGGCTTGAGCTCTTCGAGGCCCGCTTCAATCAACACTAATTCTTCCTGGATCGCTTTGACCGCGTTTTGCGGATTGATGTGTGACACGCCTTGCGACCGAGGACCTGAGGGCGATGAGCCAGCAAATTCGTCAAGGCGCGTCGCTCGCGCACCTTCACGTAGCCAGCGACAATAAGTTCCATGGCCTTCGACAACCTTCGCTTTCCCGTCCAGCCGCTATTATTCAGGCGACCGTCGCCGACTAAGCAGGCGTGACTAGTGCGTAGCCGTGCTTCAACGCCGCCTCAAAGACCTGCTTTAGATTAGGGTCCTCTAAAACCTCATCGGCGGGGCTAAAACCAGCGATCGGCCGCCAATCGAGCCCTTTAGTCGCCTCGGGCAAATTCGAGGCGTTGAAGGCGTAAGCTGTTCGGCCGGTCCGCTCACCGTATCCGCCTTGCTCAACGAATTTCTGAAGCCGGCTCATTGACCTTTTCCCATTGGTACTTACGAGGTTATCGAACCGTAATCGGCCGTTGAGTGCAAGGTGGTCAATGCGCTGATCGCACGGTCCATGTGCCCTCATATCATCGGTTGTATAGTTGGCGTGCCCCATGCAGCTGATCCATTCCACAAGGCCGTTGACCGGATCAATGCAGATCGCGCCGGGAAAAGCGCCAACGGCACGGGCAGCGCCTCGTCGAGCAGGGATGGACAACCGCGCCGTTGTGGTTAGCGTGCGAAAAAACTCCGTCAACATTCGCAATAAGCATGCACCGACCATAGTCTGACCTCATCCCCTTCGCGTCGATCCTTCTCAGTTGCGCTCTCGTTGCTTGGACCGGCATTGCTGGACCGATATTCGCGGACAGTTTTTGGGCTGGATTGGACAAGTGGCAAACGCTTATTGCCGCTTTCACCGCGTTGGTGGCCGCCTATTTGGCCGTTCAACCCGTGTACCGTCAACTGGCAGAACAACGGCGGCGATCGGCGGCCGCGGCTGTTTCGATGATTGTGAAGGCAGCACTCTCATTGGAGGCGGAGCGAGAGGCCGTTAGGAAGGCGATCGACGAACTGCACGTAAGTCAGCTTATGTATGGGTATGATGCCATCTCGCCATCTCTTGGCATCAAATCTATGCGTCATGACCACAAAAGGCCTTTGAGTTCATGACCGCTTGCGACGCGGCGCTGCGATCGTTGCGGCTGTACAGTGAACGGAACCCTGATGTATCTCTTACGCAACACTCTCGCCTTTCAGCAATTGCATCCCTCGCGCAGCTGCGTGCCGGGTTAGGAGCGCTTGGTCACGATCATGCTGCAAGAGACGTCTGGACTTGCCTACGAGGAAGGCGAGCAAGACATTCCGGATACTGAACATTCGACCAAGCGAAGTCAGATGGATGTTTACCAGGAGAGCCGGATAGCTGCCGCAAAAGTGTTGGAACAGAACCTCTCTCTCATTGGAGATTGCTACGATCTGGAGACGCATTCCCCAGCTTCAAGGCTTGCGATCGAAGCTTCGGGCTAGCCCTTCGTCGCTCCCGTATCTGGCGAATGCCTAAATTGGACCATTGCATTGGGATAGCGATCGCCGCGTCCCAACTTGCCCGACAAGGCATCGGCGGTTAATTACCAGCAGGCGCGTCGTCTGGTCTTTGTGACTTCGTGTCTATAGCCGGCGCGACGACTCGCAATTTCTCCGTCGGGATCCCCGCGGCATCGAACACTCTGTAGTGACGCTTGTTACCAGAGTAAAGGAACACAACCGCACCGCTCACATCGGGCAAGTGTAAGAAAAATGCAGCTTTCTGGACAGCATTGCGTTCGATGAATTGTCTAGGTAAGGACTTTCCTCGCGTCGATGAAGTTTTTAGCTCAACTATAATTCTCTCGGTTACGGCCGTATCTGACATTCTCTCCACGACGATGTCGGTCTCTCTTTCCGAGAAAGTTTGGCTCTGTTTTACATCTACTCGGGGTATGCTAGCCAGTTCACTCGCGAGATATCCTGCTATGGTGCCTGCGACATGAAAATAATGGCGCGTCAGCTGGTGGAAGGGTCGTGTCACCTTCTACTTGTTCTCCGGTAAATTTGACGAGGGTGTCGGCTACGACCTCAAGCCGAGGTTCGTTTTGTTCGATCGTTAAATTGCTTTGGGAAATTTTGGCCTCTGCGGCAGCATCAAATGCGAGCTTTCCGTCGATCTGGTCACACAGCACGATCGCAAACACCGTCACGGAGACGATGGCCATAAGGCCTTCGTCCTCATCGAAGTCGAGTGTATAGTCGTGTGTGGATGGATTGCGCCATTCAGTCCGGTAACGCGTGAATTGATCTAATACTTCTTTCTCAGCAAATCAGCTTCGCTGAGGAATTCTGCGATTTTGTGTGGTGTAATGTGTAATGGGTCTTTACCGGCGAGTACTCGGTAAGCTTCTTTTACGCCGCCCTCAAAAGCTTGATTGCAGCGAAAAACGACGTCCGTAAAAAGTGTTTGGTCTGGCTCAGATTTGCCCCGCCTTTAGTGCCTTACGGCGGCGTCATGTGCGCCATCACGGCGCTCAGTCTGATTTGGAAAGGACCGGCAGGCAAGCTCTTAATTTTCCGATCAAGAATGTTCTGAAGATCCATTGGTCGTATTGCCTACGTCAGCATAGCGGCCGGCCAAGATATTGAGGCGCAAAAATTCTAAGTTCAATCAGTCACCAGGCGATCGCGTCGGAGCGTTGGGTTGTCGGTAGATGAGCGGCAGCGACCTCGCCATGTCGGCGATTGCTCTGGTCTGTCGCGCGCTCTGGATGTCGGCGAGCGAAAATCCGAGTTTATCTCGGAGTTCGCTGTTGTCGTAGCCTTCGGCCAGTTTTTCGAGGATGAAGCTGGCTCTATTTTCAGCTTGCCAAGCGAGCACCCGCGTTCCGACGTGGCGGCCAGCGATCTGCCGGTCCGTGGCGCGGCGATTAGGCGCAATCGTTACAGGAACGGACGCTAGCGATTGGGGGTCTAGGATTTTGCGGGCAATCTTCTCGATCTGACGCTGCTGCGCCCCATCGAGAAGTCCGGGATCCCGTAGCCGCCTATTCGCGTACGCAGTTGCGGAGAGCCAGCACGAATTCGACCCGGCTGCGGCGTTTGCGAAGTCGGGGCATCTGACGCCTCCGCCAAAGAGAAGCTAACGCTCAGCCTCGCCGCCGGATCGGCGGCAAGCCGTCGAAGCGACCGCATTCCGGCCGTTGTCCACAGGCGCGCTGGGCTCCGCGCTCCGTCGGCTAGGGTATTAGTCCTTTGCCGAACGCCAGTCCGCGCCGTGGAGGCGGGCCATCTCGCGATGAGACCGCTTGATGAAGGCACGCTCGACGCAAAGGCCGGAAGCGAACGAGGCGACCAGCGCAAGGCCACAGGCGATGTAGCTGTTAAAATCCCACAAGACGCTGACGCTGACGATTGCGATAAAAGCGACAGCCATGACCGTATTGCGAAGTGCGCTGACCATGTTGCTCCCCCAGCCCGATCCGTGAGGAACGATAACATCGCAACCATGTCAATCAGCGGCGTTGATGGTCGCGATAAGCCGTATTTCTACTATAAGGCGCTGGGGTCGGCCCGATCTCGCGCACCACGAGCTCGGTGGACGACGGTCTCTGCGGGCACAATTGTCGGAACCCGGAATCACTGTCGGTTAAGCGGCCCTGTTGTAAACTCGTCCTACGTGCGCTAATGCATGGCGCTAGGACGGTATTGGAACCGTAGATGAGAGATTTCGACGTCCGACAAGCCCTGCGGCGGGATCTCGATCAACAACACCGCGACGACGCGCGGACGCGCATCGTCGAGGAGATGGGTATTTGGGCTGGCTCGGTCCGCGTCGACATTGCGGTAATCAATGGTGAGCTTTCCGGCTACGAGATAAAAAGCGCCCGAGACACGCTCGCGAGGCTGCCGGCGCAGCAGGAGCTCTACAGCCAGGTTTTCGATCGCGTGACTTTGGTTGTCGCCGATCATCATTCGAAGAAGGCATCGGCGCTTATCCCTGAATGGTGGGGAGTGATGATCGCCACCATGGCCAATGGCCAGGCGGTGTCTCTGCAGGAAGTCCGGCCGAGCTACGGAAATCCCGGCGTTGATGCTCTGCAGGTCGCTCGTTTGCTTTGGCGGCCAGAGGCCGTGGCTATCTTGCACCGGCACGGACTCGTGAAGGGGTTTCGCAGTGCAGCCGCCGACAAATTGTGCCGTCGCTTGGCTTTGGAACTTCCGCTCGAACTCCTCAGGTTTGAGGTGCGTGGCGCGCTGAAGGAGCGCACCGGTTGGTTAAGGAAGTCGGTCAACGACAAAAGCGAAGTGGCGATTGGCATTGATCTCGACCCATTGAAGCCTTCCGCCTGCGCTCACGCTGGGGGTGCCTGCGATCGTTGATATCCTCTGATCGCCCCAACAACCTGGCAGTCCACCGAACTCTGGCCTTCGTACCAGCGTTCGCGCATGCGCCCGGTACTGGTCGCACATTGGAATGCCTGACGCTCCGGTGGTGCGCTTTCCTTTGATCATGATCCAGTTGTCATCGATCGTGTAGCGCACGCTCACTGTTGCCGCAGCCATGGCCATCCCTGGCGGTTCAGTGAGGTCTCGATGCGAGATCCCGAAGTCGGCGTAGTCGATAGGTCGATCGCTTTGCGGCAGCTGGCGCCAGGTCAGCCAGTCTATTCGCGGCACTATCGTCAGGCCCGGTCCGAGCTGGCCGAAATCTTTCGGAGCTGACGAGCTCGCCAGCGTAACGGACCTCCAGGACATGCCCCTAGCGTTCGCTTGCAAGATGCTGCCAAGTTAGCCGCCGAAAGATGTTGGATCGAACTCGGCTACGTGGCCCGCGTCGACCAGGAGATCGACGTCGGAAGGCGCGAGCTGCAGCTGCTGTTGCATGTATCCGATTGCTCCCGGAAGTTGGCTTGGCGTGCATTTCAACATTGCGCCCGGACCGCCGCGACCGATTTGAGAGCGCGCCGCCTGATTGTAAGCACCGACAGCCCCGATCTCGATAACGGGAATGACCTGTACCCCGGCCGCAACCAATGCCCGGAGTATCCTATTGAAGTTCTGCGGTCCGCCTGTGACGTTGAAGTTGAAAGCCCCGTCCAGGAAGCACCTCCGGCTGGACCAGGCGGCCGCCATGCGTGCCACA
Source organism: Bradyrhizobium sacchari (assembly GCF_002068095.1). Classification (GTDB taxonomy): domain Bacteria; phylum Pseudomonadota; class Alphaproteobacteria; order Rhizobiales; family Xanthobacteraceae; genus Bradyrhizobium; species Bradyrhizobium sacchari. Next base: position 273,431 of record NZ_LWIG01000008.1, read on the forward strand.
AAAGTCGCCGGCGGCTTCTCCCCGACATGGAAGACGGGTTCGATCCTGTCTCTCTGAGCCGGCGCCAGCTACAGGAGAGCCGTGGCCTCTCCGGTTTTCGTCTTGAGCATAGGGCGATAGACGAATGGCATTAGGACCCTCAAATTATTTGCAGTACTCGGGTCCGCTCGTTGAGGATGGTCACCTCGAGGTATGGGCGCGCAGCGAAGCCGCGGGCGGCACAGAGTTGCTGCCGGCGACCGTGGCGGGAGCGACAACCGCCGCCGCATCGCGAAAGCCCTTACCATCGCACGCCCGAAGCGGATTGGCGAATGGCTAGCACCGCAACTATGACGACAATCAGCGTTGATAGCTCATCGCCCGCCGTTTTCTGCGCGAAGTGGCGCGGCTCTGGCGAGCTCGCGCGCCCTGTTGGTCGCGTTGCTTCCGAGGAAGGCCCACATCGCCTACCGCGGAGGGAGAGACGGAAGTTTCCGACGAAATTATCCACCTCTATGACGAAAATCGGCACGTGGATCGAGGGTTGCGCAAAGGCCGAGGTCACTTTGCTCTTCGTTAATTACCCCGCGTAGTTGGCGGCTGCGAGATCCGGCTGGGTTTGCCTCCATTGCCGGGCCTCGCTTCTTAGAACGCACAATGGCGGCCGCTATCGCGTCGCTGCCGTCAATCGCAGGCCGGCGCTCCGCATCCTGCAACGGGTCGGTGAGCGCTGATCGCCGTATCCATTCAGCTTGACCAGACGGGGTTGTCACGCTTACCCGTGGTTCAACCTCTCGCGCGAATGTTGTCGAGCGCGTCACCAGCGTATCCAGGAAAGATCTGCTGCTAGGTATTTGGAGTGTCGGCGACATCGCCCAAAAATGCGGGCACGCCAAAGCATCAAAGGTGCGGCGAAGGTTTACGATCTAGCAAACCTTTGAAGCCCATCGTCGGGTTCGCAGATGCGCGTAGTGCGTGTAGGGAGAAGAAATGACAGATAGCAAATTGACACCGGAAGAACGAGCTCGCCTTTTGGAGACGGCGGCGGTCATTAAGGCCGAGATCGTGGTGAGCCTTGAGGGCAAGCCCATCACCGTATCCACGCTGAAATAGTCAACTCGCAACATTGGGATGAACAATGCAGCAAGCTGAGTGGACAAATATCATCATCGGACCTTGGGCGCGCTCCCTAAGGAAGCTGACGCCGATCGACCAGCTTTGGAAACAGTAACAGGTCACGGCCAGCGAGAAGCGGCGCATCTACGCTCTCGCAGATCAAACTGCCGACACCGACCCTAACGCGGCCGAAGCTGCCTGCGACGCGGCGGATGACGCTTTAGAGGCCGTCGCTGATGTGATCCTAAGCCACACCCTTCGCGTCGAAAGCGGACGGCGCCATCAAGGCCCAGGTTCTGTCGTCGCGCGGCGCCGATCCGGCGGACCCGCTTCATTACCGGCTGATGACATAATGAGCCGCGCCCAAAATTACATAGGTCGAAGACCCGGAACTCTTGTTCAAGCTCTCCAAAATACCATCGGCCGACTCCCGGCCTGATGGCACTGATCCCGGATCGAGCGTCATCGAGCCGTGGAGTGAAGATTTGCCCCTGTAAGGTGGGTGTCACGCAGCCTTGCGGCCAGCGCTTTCTCATCTGACGACTCCATTGAGTTTGGCTCGCGGCCAAAAGCCGACACTCTCATATGGAGCAGGGGATAAATCTATCAACCAAGAGAGAGGAAAGGAACGATATTTCTCAAAACTAGGAGCCGGACGACATAGAACCTGCAATGGACCCGCGATCATCATGCGAGAACTTCCCATCCAATCGTTAGAGTCCCGCAAGCTAAGTAGAAACAGTCATACAAGTAACCGATCGGATCTATGCCGGCCGTCCGACATCATGCTTAGGGGGTAGACAGCCATTTCGAGGCCCGTATAGATCGCAGGGCAACCTCATCGCACACCGCAGAGCCGCCATGATTCGTCACATCGTCTTCTTCACCGCGAACAGCAAAGCCCATATCGACCAGATAATCGATGGTTTGTCGATTCTCACCACAATCCCGCATGCGCGCAGACTTGAGGTCGCTCGCAACCGCAAGACTGACCAGCTCCGGAATGACATCGACATCGTGGTTTACGGTGAGTTCGACAATGAGGCGGAGCTCGCAGCATATAAAGCGCACGATCTCTATCACGAATCGATCAGGCGGGTGCGCCCCCTCAGGGAGCTGCGCTTCGCAGCGGACTATAGTTTGGCTGATGTCGCATCGTAAGCCCGATGCATGTCATAGAGCTGCCCTGGATCGAGCCGACCACGGCAATGCGATGCCTCGCGGATCGGCCACACCTCACGTTTCTGGACAGCGCTGCAAAGGACGCTGTGCTCGGACGCTATTCATATCTGACTTGCGATCCATTCAGCACCTACGCAATCGAGGACGGACAGGCAAGCTACAACGGTGAGCCTCTCGACGGCGATCCATGGGACGTTCTCCGCGCACTCCTGTCCAATTACCGGCAGCAGCATCGCCGCGATCTCCCGCCGTTCCAGGGCGGAGTGGCCGGCTTCCTCTCTTACGATCTAAACACGACACTGGAACAGCTGCCGTCTCCTGCAGCGCGGGGACAAGGATTTCCGCAATCGATTCTCAATTTCTACGACGTGGTCCTCGCCTACGACCATTCCGACAAACGGTGCTGGATCGTTTCGACAGGATGGCCGGAACAGGACGCCACGCGTCGCAGCAGGCGCGCTCGCCAGCGAGCGGATGAACTAGCGGCGTTGCTTACATTTGCACCTTTGCAACAGAGTTGCTGTCCCACCACGGCGAGCTCATGGCAGTCGAACTTCAGCCGCGATGCCTATGTCGCAACCGTCCAGCGTGTGATTGATCTAATACTCGCTGGAGACATCTTCCAGGCAAACATTGCGCAACGCTTCAGCACCAGATTTTCGAGTCCACCCGATCCGCTCGCCTTCTATTCCCGCCTTCGCCTGTTGAACCCGGCACCGTTTGCCGCGCTGCTGCGCTACGGCACGCGGACTATAGCATCCAGCTCGCCGGAACGGTTTCTCAAGCTGGATGGTCGATACGTTGAGACGCGCCCGATCAAGGGCACGATAAGGCGCTCCGCCGATCCGCAGGATGATCGGCGACGCGCTGACCTTCTTCTTGCGAGCGAGAAAGACCGTGCCGAGAACGTCATGATCGTGGATCTCCTTCGCAACGACCTGTCGCGCGTTTGCACCGCGCACTCTGTCGAGGTTCCCGTGCTATGCGGGCTCGAATCCTATGCTTCGGTGCACCACCTGGTTTCGGTCGTCAGCGGCAAACTCGCTGAGGATTACGATGCCATCTCCCTGCTACGCGCCTGCTTCCCCGGCGGCTCGGTTACCGGAGCGCCGAAAGTACGGTCGATGGAAATCATCGCCGATGTAGAACGTATCGCACGTGAAGTCTATTGCGGTGCGATCGGCTTCATTTGCTTCAGCGGGCGGATGGACACAAATATCGCGATCCGAACGGTAACGATCGATGATGATCTTGCGGTCTTTCATGCTGGCGGCGGGATCACGGCGATGTCAGATCCAAGCACTGAGTACGAGGAGACGCTCGCAAAGGCGCAACGCATCTTTGACGCCTTTCGTGGAGGAGCAGACGCTCTGCCATGATTGCGATCATCGACAACTACGATTCCTTCGTTTTCAATATCGCTCGCCACTTCCGACAACTTGGAGAATCGCCAGAGGTAATCCGGAACGATGCGATTGCCATCAGCGATCTCGTCGGTCTCAAACCGCGAGCGGTAGTCATCTCGCCGGGGCCATGCACGCCAACGGAGGCCGGAATCTCGAGGACCGTTGTTCGCGAGCTCTCCGGTCTTGTCCCTATTCTCGGCATCTGCCTTGGACACCAATGCATCGGGAGCGCTTTTGGCGGGGGAATCGTACGCGCACGTCGCCCCATGCACGGCCAGGCCTCGCACATCACTCATGACGGCAAAGGTCTATTCAAGGCACTCCCGCTTCCGCTCCGTGTTGGGCGCTACCATTCTCTGGTTGTCGAGCTCGATGACTCCTCCCGATCTCCTCTGATGGTGACGGCGCGCTCAGACGATGCCGAGATCATGGCTCTCGCACATCGTGATCACCCCACCTACGGCGTGCAGTTTCACCCGGAATCGATACTCACTCCAGACGGACACAGGCTGCTTTCGAACTTCTTGCGACTGGCGGAGGCTTCCTTCGCCGCAGAGCGATGATTGTTTCGTACGCGCGTGAGGGCATCCGCATGCTCGCGGCCCTTGTTGACCTGTGCCCTGATCGCAGCAATGCCGGTCTCGATCTCCTCGAAGGAAGGCCTACTGTTCGTCATCGATGCGCCCAGAGCCGAGCTTCTCCGATCGTCGGGCGAATTGGGTGCGGTCAAAGGCCTTCAGGATCTGCGTCAGCCGCGCGATGCGCGCATCGGCATCGACGTTGCGGGCCTTGAGATCGTCGACCTCGCTCTCCAGAGCATCGACACGGGCCGCTTCTCGGCCATCGTCGGCAGCGGAAAGACCTATGATCGCTACGACATGCAGACTGAGAAGCGGCAGGCCGTTGATGCTATATCCGCTAACGCTCAACAGGCCGCGTAAGGTCTTTTGGAGGCAAAGCACCGTGGACTTAACAACGAAGCCGATCGCCCCTCAACGCCAGCAACTCGAACAGGCAATTGGACATTTTATCTTAGACCTCGGAATGATCGAGGCAACGATGATTCAGGCGCTGGCCGTTCTGACTTCAGTCCCGTCAAACCAAGCGCATTTTCTTCTGAACAAGACCGCCGGTGGCGCGAAGGCCGCCCTACTAAAAGAGGCAGCAATCGCAAAGGGAATCGATATCAAGGCAACGGGTCTAGGCGACGCCCTCGGCACGATTCACAAGATTATGGACTTTCGGAATCAGCTGGTTCATGACGCCGTTGGATTTCACTCAAACACTCAAACCTGGGTACACGGAAAGGGCACGCCTGACGGAGACAAGGTCTTCGGCAAGAAGATTGAAATTGATCCAGCAAGAATCTACGAACTGAGCGAACAGGCTTGGGAGGCGATAAGGGTTATTGGCGTGGAGATTCTACAAAAGCACGGCGAGTTTACTTACACTCTATAACCGCAACGCGCTGAGTGTTTCTGGAGTGACGGATGCGCCTGCGCTCAAACTCATCAGCTCGGGTGGATGCAGGTGGGGGCCAAGAGCAGAACACCTTGGATGCCAGCGGCAACCGCCGCCGCTATTGCAGCCCCGGCGTTGTACCTGCCCTGCCGCGTTAAGGCCGCTGCGATCTCGTCAATGCTTTGAAAGGTGACAGCCGGCGGTGGCGTCTTAAATAGGGACGCGGCAACCCATAGCGCAGCGCTCGCTACCGCGAACCCACCCGCTACCCACTGCAATATGCTAACAGCCTCGCAAGTCACTCCTCGGCTCCTGACTATCGTGGAAAGGGCGATTGCAGGCCACGTATTCCCGCGCCCTCATAGGCCTTTCGAGCCGCGTCAAATATTTCTTTCTCTTTCGAGTCGGCGTGATCGAACCAAGAGCCAGGGGCATTAGTCGCAATCCGGTTCGCAAAGAACGATTGCGGCTCCCAGTCTCTCCCTTCGGGCTTCTCGAAGACGATGATTCCATCGCACGTGAAATAGCGCGGCCCTGGAATATCGCAGTTCACCGACACCTGAACGCGCCACAGCTCGCCCTTGGTGGTTTGCTTCTCGTCCACCTTCGGCAAGTATTCCACTCCAACCGGATCACCGATAGTGCAACGGCCGCGCCGCAGAAGATCGCCCAGCTTGCCTTGCGCAGTCGTCACGAAGTTGAAGTTAGCGGGATTATGCAGAAACCGACGGTTTACGTCCTTTTCTCCGTCGTCAACCTCGCTTGCAATCAGCGAGAGCGCGAACGCCTGCCAACCCAGTTCCATCGGCTTTGCGTACGGCGACTCAACTTTCATCGTTCCATCGGGCGCAACTTCCCAGGTAATCGTATATTCGTCGTCCGCTTTATCGCCCCGGTGTTTGGCCCATGATAAAAACACGGGCTCGCTCATGTCGGTCTTTTGACCGACTTCCCAACCCCGCGGAACGAAGTGCGCAACCTTCGCGACCTTGGCGATGATTTGCTCTGCTGTCTCGCCGTCCTGCGCTCGCCATGTTGATTTGACTTTGTTGATAAGCGCATTGTCGTCTGCGTGCACGCTGACGCTCGACAATACAAGGACGAAACCAGTCAACATCAACTGCCACACTTTCCTAGGCCCTCACATTAAGACTTTCGACGCATGCCCTATTGCGCGCATCCGCAGGTTGCTATTCTATCTGCCTAAAAGGGGCCGGGGTGTTTCAATGCGAACAGTATCCACAGCATTTGCTTTGTATGCGGCCAGTTTGGTGTTTGTCGCAATTCCCGTTCGGGCTCAAGACAGCGCTCCTAGCAGGCTAGATAGCATTACAAAGTCCGCACGGGAGATGATGCCTTCGATGCCATCCGTCTCGTTGCCGTCAATGCCGGACCTGTCACTTCCTGACTTGTCCGATCCATCCGGCAAACTAATGGCCGAGTTCAACTCGTTTACCCAGCAGGTTGGAGACGCTTTACCTCTGCTTGAACAGATGGGCTATGAGGTCACAACATTCAAAGTGACGTGGGGCCTTCCGCCAAAGGCGCGGTTGCGGCTGAAATCGAACGGCAGCACCGACCCGCAGAAAGCGAGCGCTATCGCCGCAAAGGCTCCGAGCAGCGGCGTATTGGTCTCTGCTCTACTTTCCAGCGCTGTGACTGCTAAGCGCATTCAGAGCAGCATGAAGTTGGGGACGGCCTTCCTTGATGTGGACTTTGCAGTTCCACCGCGAGTGAATATGAAGTTTGTCAGCGCGAAGGACGGCGTCAAAGACGAACCGCGCGATCTAGACGACTTAGAGTTCGCCTGTAGGAACTGAGACCCGCCACTCCCGCGCTAAGGTTTTGCTTTCGGAGCTTGAACGCAGCGACGCTCGACAACGACAGAGACAGCGCAATTCCGCCCGGTACGCATCACGCCTCTCCCTAAGGTTGATGGGCATTTGCATCGTCGAACAGTCGCCCGGCTTGCCGCCCTGGTTGATGCAGGTTCGATACAGCCAAGGTACGACAAAGCTGCCCGCCCACATTCCCCGGCCCGCATGGTCGGCCTCCGAACCAACGATACCGCCGCGACGCAGAGCCATGCCCAAGCAAGATTGACCTCGGGAGACACCCCCGCCGCGTTCGCAGCCGCCGCGCTGTACTGGTGAACTCCTTCACGTCCTCGAACGTCATGTTCGATTTCTTCGTCGCGACCGCGGCAAGGTCGCTAAGATGCGTCGCTTTGATGACCTTCCCGAATGAATTCTGATAGAGCGCGCTGCTGCGAACCTTCGTCCGTGCCAACCCCGCAATTCGAACGAGGCTTATCTGTAGGCCAGGCTTACGGCCGATGAGCGCTGCTCGGTGTTGGAAATCCGAGGGGACTGCCTGCCCCACCGAGCCAACGCGACACGCCGTTGTGCGGGCCGGGGGTGCAAGCGTGCATCCGATGCAATGGGATGCGGTCGGGTGCTCTTTTTGGAAGGCCGTTGCCCGAGCGGCCTGAGAGATCGAAGGCAGCGCGATAGCGGCGCTCCTACTGATGTAACGGCTGAGCAGTGCCGTCTGTGACAGGTTCAGACGTTACGGATTTGCGACCGTCGTCTCTTCGATCCCAACCACGAAGTCCACTCTTCTCGATAGTAGCCCCTCGTGCAGTCTCCCTCCCTTATAGGGAGGGAGAGACCTGCACGGTTGATGCACGGTCCTTGCACGGTCAGACTAAGTGTCTGATAGTCTTCTAGAACAACCCTGCATCCAACCGTGCACGAACCGTGCAGCCTGACCGTGCACGCAACCGTGCGCGGTGACGGCTGCACAGTCATTTGTACGGTTGCCCTTAGATCACTCGATACGGCTCTAGTTCTGCAATTCCTTGGGAAAGGCATTTCGTACCCGCGGGGGCAGCGAGCGCCGGAAAGCGCCATTTGATCTCAGCGCGGTTCAGGCGGACCGCGACTACCACCTCGTAAGCCAAGACGCCTGCACCCGCGGGAAAGGTCCGCTCCGCTTGTCGCCGAATAGCGTCGAAATCGACATCTGCGCTCGGCAGGCCGTTAGCGTCACTTCTCCCGGGGGCAATCACCTCGACTGAGACAACACGGAGCTGCTGCGCACTGAGGCCCCCAATGCCGTGAATACTTTGCAATGCGTAGAGATCGTTCTGAACGACGATCCCATTGATGCCATCTAGCGATGCATTGGCCACAAGCTGATCGGTGATCAAACATAGTGCGCGGATGTATGCGCCTTGGTCGTTACCCGTCAAGCGCAGCGTTGAAGTCCCATCCGTGATGACCAGCGTATCTCCTTCAAGGGAAAAGCTACTCCCATGAATGAGCCTATTTCGGAACGGCGTAAGCTTTATGTATAACTGCCAGAAAGCTTGAGAGCCTACGCTCCAGTTGTCTAGAGCAGGAGGCTGCGCAAACGTACCTGCGGCCTGCATCCTGTTGTAATCTGCGATTTTTTGTTGAAACCGCCAGGTTGTTGAGCCGTTGGCCCGAAGTATCCATTCGGCAGTGAGGTCATGCATCTTGAAAGCGGACGAGAAGGCCAAAGGTCGTAGCCGCGCGAGCGCGGCATGAACGTCTTGGGCGCTAAGCGATACCTGGGAAACATGCCGCACTCCGATGGATAGTACCCATCCGCATCCTTTGCATTGGACAAATCCAAACGAAGAGTTTGCGAACTCGCCTCGGTCTGGCCGAATAACTCCGTTCTCACAAATTCTAAGGCCTGTCGCTCATACGCAATCTGCTCCGCAAGATCGGTCACGTTCCCGGTAAAGGTCGGCATTATCAATTCTCCATCGAACACATGTCGTCACCCGGACAGCCTATATTCTGTGTGACGATTGTCAGCCGATTTAACCAACATGGGTCTTCACCAACTTCGCCAGAAGCCGCGGGACGGCAGTGCGTTCTTTAAGCTCGTCCAGGCCGCTCCGCTTTCGATCAACGTTCAAAGCCTCCATTACGTCCTTGGAGGCCAAACCGATCTCTTCGAGAGGGTCGCCCGTCTCGGCTGCAATGCTTTCAGCCCGATCTCTAAAGACACGCATCATCGCAGCGAGCTTATCGGACGGCCCGTCCAGGGGCACCGGCAGAGCATCGTCATCGGTAACGTCGACGGACATGTCAGCCGCAGCGCTGGCGACACCGGCAGCTGCGACGAACGACGCACCGCCTGTTGTGGATCGAACCACCTCTGAGCGCGAACGCATCATGGCACGCGCGCAAGGTTTCCGAGCGCATCAAGAGCAGGTTCGCACCGAGCGTGAAGACTTTTATTCCTGAACGATGCAGCGTGCTCGCGATCTAGCGAACGGCCCCCCGTAACCTCAATTTGCGTTTTGAATCCGCTCGCATCGGCCCGACCTGACAACAGGCCCATCATCGTATGGAACAGCCAGGTGAATTCGTTGGTGCCGTACAGCGTGAACGACATATTCGTTATGCCGCCTTCGAACTCATAAGCGCCCCAGCCGCGAAAGGTCCAAGCATCCCTCGACGCCTCGCCTTTAGGGATTTCGGCCTTGAATGGTTTAAGGCAAGCATCCGCAAAAGTCTCGCCTCCGAACAGCTTGCCGCTGAGCCGCCTAATCTCCGTTCCGTCTACGAATGCTTTTTGGAAGCTCTCCGCTGTCTTGGCGCAAATGTCTTTGGTGCTCGCATCAAGTTCAACTCGGCTGATCCGCACAAAAAACTTCATGTCATCATCAGGCAACGTGATCTTACCCGCGAAGGTCCGCCCGTTATCCCGCATCTGAATACCCACCGCGTGATCCACGTAACAAAAGTATTGACCGACACGACCATCTTCGAGCGCGGCTGCCCCGTTAGCGGCAACGCTCGCGCAGAACAGGACTAACATCATACGTTTCATCGCCGCCCCTCACAGAATTTTTAGGCCATATATGAGATGCCAAGCCCAATTTGTGCGGGTCTCGGTTCGTGTGAGGCAAGCCTCCCGCTCGATACGTTCTAGGGGGTGCTTGATATTGAACTGCGTGCAAAGGCCAACAAAATTGGCGTAGTGATAATTTTCGAGCCGCACGACAGCTGCCCCCAGCCAAACAACGGCGCGGAACAGGGCTGCTGTCGTCAGAATCGACAAAGCTTTCATGTTCTCCCCCTGGCCTCTTGCCCGCGATCCTACTTCAGGCTCTCGTCAATGATGCGTTTATCTACCGCTTCATGCTGTTTAGGGGGCAGTCCTTTGACTGCTTCGGCGATCTTCTCAGCAGGTCCCTTGGCGGACCGAACGTGCTGCCGCATACCTCTCAGCCCGAACGCGGCACAAACCTGCGATATCACGAAGGGCAAAATGAGCCAGACGGTCACGGACAGACCGAGGGCTGATAGCCGACTATAATTTAGATTTTGGAGCCAAACGAGCACTGGACAGCCGTAGCGAAGCTAACGAACCAAGCGAATCTTCGCCACGCCATCGGCATTTTCACCTCCATCTACGCGGCCTATTCGGCGGCCTTCAGAGCGAGCACAGTGCTTACAAATCTGATGCCGTAATTTCTTGCCGCAACGGCGCTGGCAATGAACTGAACGAGCAACGCCCCCGCGTAAAGCAACTCTGTCCTATAAGTCTGCATCGCGAAAAAGCCAATTGTCCCGAACACGATCAGCAGCATGAAAGCGATGCCTGCGTAGTCCCGGGAATGGGGCTCAATATAAGTTCGAGCCTGAGCCTTCGGAGAAAGTTCTTTGGGTCTATTCAACAGTCCCAATTAACGCCGTTGAAATGGCCTGAGCGAGAATTTTGCGGTTTTCTGGATTGCTCACCATTGTCGCGTGGTTACCTGGAACCGGTACCGCATGAATGGCCTCCGCATTCACGACCAGGTCCCAGCCAAGCTTTGGTGCATCAAGAGGCTCAGTGGCATAGAACTGATGTATTTCAATCGCGAGCGACGGAATGCGATACGATTGTAACGCCTGGTGAAATTTCGCGACCCTTTGATACGTCGAAACGTCACTGTGGAGATCGTGATCTGGAGGTAACGCTCCTATTTGCTTTGCCTTTTCAAGCAACTCAGAAATGGAGCATTGTTCAGCGTAGCTTTCCAAAACCTCGCGGTGCTCATTGCGCAAGATTCCACAGCGATCCAAAACAAATTCTCGGGTCAAGTTGATACCGGATGCGTTTGAAGAAGCTGCAGATAGACTAACATCTATGAACGCCATGAATGACACAACTTGGTCGGTACTGAGTAACTGCTCGGCAATTGCATAGGCCAGGATTGCACCTGATGAGTATCCAGCAAGGCGGTATGGGCCCCGTGGCTGGATCTGTTTAATCGCAAGAATCACCTCCTCGGCCATCGCTTCAAGAGTCGGTGGACAAACCTCATTGAAAGGGGGCCATGGCAGAGCGTAGACCGAGCAGTCTGCATCCATTTCCGCCGCCAAACCGAGGACATACGAACAATCTCCAAAACCTGTGGGGACAAAGAAGAGCGGTGGCTGCGATGCGGACGGTCGGACGGAAATCACCGCCGAGTTAGTGGGCTGCACCTGCAAACGTATCTTCGATGCAAGTTCCTTCAGAACAGGCGCTCGGAAGAGGTCAGCGGCGCTAAAACTCAGCCCAAGATTCAATGCTCGACTGAGCATCTGCACGGCCAAGAGCGAGTGGCCGCCCAGTTCGAAGAAGTGGTCGTTGCGCCCGATGCGCTCGACACCGAGGAGCTCGGCCCAGATCCGCGCCAGCGCCGTCTCGACCGCACCTTGCGGCGACTGGTAGGCCGCCAGCGCATAGGCCTGATCGGCCGGCGGCGGCAGTGCGTTCCGATTGAGCTTGCCGTTCACCGTCAGCGGAAGCGCCGCCAGCCGCACGAACGCACTCGGCACCATGTAGTCCGGCAGCTGGCTACTCAAGTGCGCGCGCAAGGCGCCCGCAAGCCCGCCTCCATCGCCCTCGTCCGAGCCGGCCTCGGGCGCACAGACCACATAGGCGATAAGATGCTTGTCGCCGGCACCGTT
>NZ_LWIG01000008.1:285981-295208 GCF_002068095.1 Bradyrhizobium sacchari
TGCGCCCTAAGAACTCCAGATTGCCGTCCGGCAGATAACGTCCGAGGTCGCCGGTCCGGTACAGCCGATCGCCTTCGACAAAGGGACTGGCGATGAACCGCTCGGCTGTCAGCTCAGGGCGGTTCAGATAGCCCCGCGCCACCCCCGCCCCGCCAATGTAAAGCTCGCCCACCGCACCGAATGGCACGGGCCCGCCATGGCCATCCAGCAAGTACACCCGCGTGTTGGCAATGGGGCGCCCGATCGGGACCACCGACCCATTAAAATCAGCCGGGCAACTCCAGAACGTCGCGCAGACTGTTGCCTCGGTGGGGCCATAAGCGTTGACAATTGATGCTGGGGCAAGACTTCGGATGAGTTGAGGCTTCGGCAGCTCTCCAGCAAGAATGAGAACCTGGGAAGCCAAACGTTCCAGATCCTTGCTTGCTTCAAGCAACGCTGGGGGTAATGTCGCGTGGGTGATGCCTTCGCTTCGCAGATAATCCGATAATTTGTCACTCGCTAGACGGATATCTTCCGCAGGCAAGTACAAAGCGGCTCCGGAGCCAAACGCCATAAGAAGCTCCCAAGCGCTTGCATCAAAAGCAACGGAGGCGAACTGCACGATTCGGCTGTTGGAAGAAGAGCCAAAAAGGCCGACCTGAGCCGACAGCAGATTGACCAACCCCCGATGCTGCACCATGACCCCCTTCGGGGTTCCGGTTGAGCCTGAGGTGTAGATCACATAAGCGAGATGGTCTGATGTGAGGCCAAGCGTGCGGCGGTCAGGGTCCGAAGCCGGCCGTTCGGCCCAGGCCGGCGTAGAGGTCTCCAGATCGAAGACCGTCACATCGGTCAGCACCTCGGGGCCGAGTGCTGCGCGACCGGCGTGGTCGCAAAGCAGCAGCCGCGGCGCGGCATCCTCGACAACCTGCCGCAGCCGCTCGCTGGGATAGGCTGGGTCCAGCGGCAGATAGGCAGCGCCCGCCTTGAGGATTGCTAAGACACCAACCACCATCGCCGGGCTGCGTTCAAGGCAGAGCGCCACCGGCTGGTCTGGCTTGACCCCGAGCGCGATCAGGTGGTGCGCCAGCCGGTTGGCCCGCGCGTTGAGCTCGCCATAGCTTAGCCGCTCGTCTTCGCAGACCAGCGCCACCGCCTCCGGCGCCTTCTGCACTTGCGCCTCGAACAGTTCATGGACGCACTGCTCCGATGGATAGGCCTCCTCCGTCCGGTTCAGATCCTCCAGCAGATAGGTGCGCTCCTCAGCCGGCAAGATGTCCAGCTCGCGTACCGGCGTATCCGGGGCATTCTCCAGCGCCTCTGCCAGCTGCTCTAGCGTCCGCTGCATGTAGCCGCAGATCCGATCCGCAGAGATAGGCTCCGTCACCTGCACAGTCAGGCCCAGCGCCTCGCCGAAATCCTCCACCGACAGGGTCAGCGGATAGTTGGTGCGTTCCTCCTCGGCCAGCCATTCCATACCCGACAAGACATCATCCGTCCCGGAGCCGGGGACAGCCGGAGCCGTGTTGTGACGATAGTTCAACACCGTGCTGAACAGCGGCGCCGACGCCGCAACAGCGCTGCAGCGCTGCGCCAGCGCCAGCGAGGCATGCTCATGTGCCAGCAGCTCGGCCAGCCGGGCGTGCGTCGTCCGCACGCTCGCCTCGACGGGGGTCTCATCAAGATCGAGCCGCAGCGGCAGGGTGTTGATGAACAGCCCCATGGCGCGGTCGGCGCCGGCGCTGCCCTGCAAGCGGCCTAACAGCACCGTGCCGAACACCACCTGCTCGCGGCCGCTGCTGCGCGCGACCACCTGTCCCCACGCCAGATGGCACAGGCTCGCCAGACTGACGCCCAGCCGCCGCGCCTGTTGCCCGAGGCGCGCGTGGAGCGCTGGCGGCAGCATCCGATGCGCCTCACGAACCCCGCTGCCGTCGCCGCGCACCTCGCTCAAGTCGAAGGGCGTGGTCGGCTCGTGGATGTCGGCCAGCAGCTCCCTGAAGAACGCTTCATCCGCCGTGGCATCACCGCCGAGATGCGCCTGCGCCACCAGATTGCGGAACGGCTGCGGCGCCGTCAGCTCATGCCCCCGCCCCTCCAGCTCGGCCCGGACCTCAGCATGCATCACGTCTCGCGTCGTGTGATCCCCGATCAGATGATGCTGAAGCTCCAGCAGCAGCCAGCGCGCGCTGCCGGGCTCGCGCGCAATCACAAACCGCAGCAGTGGCGCCCGGCCAAGCTCGATGCGGTGCCGGCGCGGATCAAACCGCTCCTTCAGCTGCTCGGCGCCAGCACCATGAGCGCCATCCAGCTCGAGCTGGGTCACCTCCAGTTGCGCCTTCCGCCACACCACCTGGGCCGGCTGCGACAACCCCTCCCAGACAAACGAGGTACGCAGGATGTCATTCCGATCCACCACCCGCTGGACCGCGGCAAGATAGCGATCGAGCAGCCCCCGCTCGGCAAACGCCATCTGCGACACCAGTAGGTATGGATCGCCCTTTGCCGCTAGCAAATGATGGAACAGGATGCCCTCCTGCAGCGGCGACAGGCCGTAAATGTCCTGGATGTTGCGAACCCCGCCGGGTACCGTGGCGATGATCCGGTCGATCTCGTCCTGTGCCAGCTCGATCAGCGGCAACATCTCCGGTGTGATCGCCGCACTCCGCTCGGTGATCAGGTTGGCCGGGACCGCCAGCTCCTGATGGTGGCCGAGGCTTGCGGCCAGATCCGCGAGCACCGGTTTGACGAACAAGGTGCGCACCTCAATGTGCAGTGACCGCCGCCGCAGATGCTCCAGCATCTGCACCGCCAAGAGCGAGTGCCCTCCCAGTTCGAAGAAGTTGTCGTGCCGTCCGACCCGGTCCAGCCCGAGTAGCTCGGCCCAGATCTGCGCCAGTACCGTCTCCATCTCGCCCTGTGGCGGCGCGTAGGTCCGGCGCGCATACGCCTCGTCGCCCGGGGCCGGCAGCGCGTTTCGATCGAGCTTGCCGTTCACTGTCACCGGAAGCGCCGACAGCCGCACGAACGCACTCGGCACCATATAGTCCGGCAGCCCCGCACTCACATGCGCCCGCAAACTGCCGGGGAGATCAGATCCCTCAGCTTCGGCGGCAACGACATACGCAACGAGCCGCTGCTCGCCGCGACCATCCTCGCGCGCCACCACCACCGCCTCACGCACGCAGGCGTGCTCGCAAAGCCGCGCCGCAATCTCGCCCGGTTCGATCCGGAAGCCGCGGATCTTCACCTGGTCGTCGTTGCGCCCTAAGAACTCCAGATTGCCGTCCGGCAGATAGCGTGCCAGATCACCGGTCCGGTACAGCCGGTCGCCGTCGACAAAGGGACTGGCGATGAACCGCTCGGCTGTCAGCTCAGGGCGGTTCAGGTAGCCCCGCGCCACCCCCGTCCCGCCAATGTAAAGCTCGCCGGCCGCGCCGAACGGCACCAGAGCGCCATGACCATCCCGCAGATAGATCCTCGTGTTCGCAATAGGACGGCCAATCGGGACAATGGCCTCATCAAACTCAGCCGGGCAACTCCACGCTGTAACGTCGATCGCAGCCTCAGTCGGACCGTAGAGATTGTGCAAGCCGGTCCAGGGCAATAGGCGCCGAACCTTATGCACACTGGCGGCAGGGAGCGCCTCGCCGCTGCATAAAACTCGCCGCAGCGATGTGCAGCGGTCAACACTCTTCGCATCCAAAAAGCTGACCAGCATGGATGGCACGAAGTGAACCGTCGTGATGCGCTGGCTGATGATCAACTCGACCAATGCATCGGGATCTCTGTGCGCACCGGGGGGCGCCAGTACCAGCGTTGCCCCTTCAAGCAAAGTCCAAAAGAACTCCCAGGCCGAGACATCGAAGCTAAATGGCGTCTTCTGCAACACGACGTCTGTTGGTTTCAGACCATAGGCGTTCTGCATCCAGATCAGGCGATTAACGATAGCCCGATGCTCATTCTGTGCCCCTTTGGGGTTGCCGGTGGATCCCGAGGTGTAGATCACATAGGCGAGATTGCGGGAGGTCAGGCTAAGCGTGCGCCGGTCAGGATCCGCTTCCGGCAGGCTCGCCCATGCCGGCGCCGCAGCATCGAGCTCCACCACGCTCACATCGGCCGGCACATCCTCGCCCAAGGCGGCACGGCCTGCCATATCGGCCAGCAGCAGCCGCGGCACCGCATCGTTGAGCACCTGGCGCAGCCGCGCCGACGGATAGGCCGGGTCCAGCGGCACATACGCCCCGCCGGCTTTCAGGATGGCCAAAAGCCCCACCACCATCATCGGACTGCGCTCAATGCAGATCGCAACCGGCTGGTCCGGCTTGACCCCGAGGGCGATCAGATGATGCGCCAGCTGGTTGGCCCGCGCATTGAGCTCGCGATAGCTTAGCCGCTCCTCCTCATGGACCACCGCTACCGCGTCCGGCGCACGGCGAACCTGTGCCTCGAACAGCTCGTGGATGCACACATCCAACGGATAGGCCACCGCCGTCCGGTTCAGCTCCTCCAAAAGATACGTGCGCTCGGCGGTCGACAGCAGCTCAATCCGCCCGACCTCTTGCTGCGCATCGACAGCCATCGCCCGCAGCAGGGCCAGCAGATAACCACGCTGCCGCTCGATCGTCGCCCGATCAAACAGCGCTGTGGCATAGGCCAGCGTTCCGGCAATCTCCTCGCCCTGCTCGCCAAGGCTCAGCTCCAGATCGAACTTGACCTGATCGATCCTCTCCTCGGCAGCTTCCACACTCAGCCCCGGCAGGTCCAATGACCCAACCGCATTGTTCTCCCAGGCCAGCATCACCTGGATCAACGGCGTGTGATCAAGAGCCCGGGGCGGCTGCACGATCTCCACCACCTGCTCGAACGGCAGGTCCTGATGCTCCTGCGCAGCCAGCACCGTGCGCCGCGTCCGCTCCAGAAGCTCCGACACGCTCGGCTCTCCCGACAGGTCCAGCCGAAGCGCCAGGGTGTTGACGAAGAAGCCGATCAGCTCTTCGATCTCGCGGTGCCCCCGATTGGCGCTCGGCACGCCAATCACAAGATCGTCCTGCCCCGACAGACGCGACAGCACCGCCGCCCAGGCCGCCAGCACCGTCATGAACAACGTCGTGCCATGCTGCAGGCTCAGCCGCTTCAGCTCCCGCGTCAGATCCGCATCGATCACGATCGGGATCATCGCCCCGGCAAACGACTGCTGGGCAGGCCGCGCATGGTCCGTCGGCAAGACAAGACGGGCCGTGCCTGCCAGGGCGTTGCGCCAATACTGCGCTTGCTTCTGCAGCCGTTCCCCCGACAGCCATTGGCGTTGCCAGGCGGCGTAATCCGGATACTGTATCGCAAGCGGCGGCAGAGGATCGTCCTGCCCAGCCGCGAACGCCCGGTAAAGCTGGCTAAGTTCACGCAGCAGCACGCCCATCGACCAGCCGTCCGAGACGATGTGATGCTGGGTCAGCAGGAAGACGTGTTCCTCATCCGACATCCGCACCAGATGCCCGCGGATCAGCGGACCCCGTGCAAGATCAAACGGCGTGCGCCCCTCTTCATGGCACAGATCCAAAAGTGCCGCTTCCGCATCCGATCTCTCTCGCAGATCATGCTCAATTATCGGCAGTCCCGCATTCGGCGGCAGAACCTCAACCCGGGGCTTGCCCTGGGTCGCGACAAAGACACTGCGCAGCGCTTCATGACGCGCAAACAGACGGTCAAGGCTGCGCCGCCAGGCGCTGCGGTCGAGCAGCCCGCGCAGTCGCAAGGTCAGCGGAATGTGATAGTTCGTGCTGGCTTCGTTCAGCTGCGCCAAAAACCATAGCCGCTGCTGCGCAAAGGACAGCATAAGCGGCTCATGGCGCGACACGACTGCAATCGACGGCAGCTCTTGCGGACCGGAGCGGCTCAACAGCTCGACGATGCTTGCCGCCAGGTCAGCCAGCACTGGCCTTGCGAACAGCCTCGATAGCGACAGTTCGACCCCAACTGCCTGTGACAGCCGGCTCGACATCTGCACGGCCAAGAGCGAGTGGCCGCCCAGTTCGAAGAAGTGGTCGTTGCGCCCGATGCGCTCGACACCGAGGAGCTCGGCCCAGATCCGCGCCAGCGCCGTCTCGACCGCACCTTGCGGCGACTGGTAGGCCGCCAGCGCATAGGCCTGATCGGCCGGCGGCGGCAGTGCGTTCCGATCGAGCTTGCCGTTCACCGTCAGCGGGAGCGCCGCCAGCCGCACGAACGCACTCGGCACCATGTAGTCCGGCAGCCGGCTACTCAAGTGCGCGCGCAAGGCGCCTGCAAGCCCGCCTTCATCGCCCTCGTCCGAGCCGGCCTCGGGCGCACAGACCACATAGGCGATAAGATGCTTGTCGCCGGCACCGTTCTGGCGCGCCACCACCACCGCCTCGCGCACCCAAGCGTGCTCGCAAAGCCGCGCGACGATCTCGCCCGGCTCGATGCGGTAGCCGCGGATCTTCACCTGGTCGTCGTTGCGCCCTAAGAACTCCAAATTGCCGTCCGGCAGATAACGTCCGAGGTCGCCGGTCCGGTACAGCCGATCGCCTTCGATAAAGGGACTGGCGATGAACCGCTCGGCTGTCAGCTCAGGGCGGTTCAGGTAGCCCCGCGCCACCCCCGCCCCGCCAATGTAAAGCTCGCCCACCGCACCGAACGGCACGGGCGCGCCATGGCCATCCAGCAAGTACACCCGCGTGTTGGCAATGGGGCGCCCGATCGGGACCACCGACCCATTAAAATCAGACGGGCAACTCCAGAACGTCGCGAAGGTCGTCGTCTCGGTGGGCCCGTAGCAGTTAATGAGACGTACGGGGCCTTTTTCTTTCAGCAATCTCAGAAATGAGGCAAGATCACTGCGCTCGCCCCCACACAGGAGGTGCTTAAGTTGCGCTAACGTTGGAGCAATCGATGATGCATATTGGTTGAATAATGCTGTTGTTAGAAATAGCGATGTCACTCGGTGCTGTTCAAGCGCCCGCGCAAAACTAGAAGCATCCCTGACGGTGTCGGCCTGCATGGCAACAATGCAACCACCGTTAAGCAGCGGTGCCCATACTTCGAATGTGCTTGCGTCGAAGGCGGGATTGCCAGCCCATGCCACACGATCTCCTGCATCGATCTTCGTATATCCATTGTTGATCACGAGCCGGTTGACGGCACGATGCGGAACAACAACTCCTTTGGGAAGGCCAGTTGAGCCGGAGGTGTACATAACGTAAGCGGCAGCCTCAGCGCTCAACGCCCGACCAGGATCGGAACTACATCCCGTTTCAGCTATGAGCGGCTCAATAGCCAGAACAGGTATCGTCGCTTCAACCAGATCATGCCCGTAAAGCACCAGGCGTGCAGCAGAATCGGCCATCAGCCATTTTTGTCGCGCCGGTGGAAGGGCGCGATCGATCGGCACATACACTCCGCCCGCCTTCAGAATCGCCAGCTGCGCCACCACAAGAGCGGCGGAGCGGTCCAGCACTGTGGCAATGCGATCCCCAGGCCTAATGCCGAGGGCGATCAGATGATGCGCCAGCTGGTTGGCCCGCGCATTGAGCTCGCGATAGCTTAGCCGCTCCTCCTCATGGACCACCGCTACCGCGTCCGGCGCACGGCGAACCTGTGCCTCGAACAGCTCGTGGATGCACACATCCAACGGATAGGCCACCGCCGTCCGGTTCAGCTCCTCCAAAAGATACGTGCGCTCGGCGGTCGACAGCAGCTCAATCCGCCCGACCTCTTGCTGCGCATCGACAGCCATCGCCCGCAGCAGGGCCAGCAGATAACCACGCTGCCGCTCGATCGTCGCCCGATCAAACAGCGCTGTGGCATAGGCCAGCGTTCCGGCAATCTCCTCGCCCTGCTCGCCAAGGCTCAGCTCCAGATCGAACTTGACCTGATCGATCCTCTCCTCGGCAGCTTCCACACTCAGCCCCGGCAGGTCCAATGACCCAACCGCATTGTTCTCCCAGGCCAGCATCACCTGGATCAACGGCGTGTGATCAAGAGCCCGGGGCGGCTGCACGATCTCCACCACCTGCTCGAACGGCAGGTCCTGATGCTCCTGCGCAGCCAGCACCGTGCGCCGCGTCCGCTCCAGAAGCTCCGACACGCTCGGCTCTCCCGACAGGTCCAGCCGAAGCGCCAGGGTGTTGACGAAGAAGCCGATCAGCTCTTCGATCTCGCGGTGCCCCCGATTGGCGCTCGGCACGCCAATCACAAGATCGTCCTGCCCCGACAGACGCGACAGCACCGCCGCCCAGGCCGCCAGCACCGTCATGAACAACGTCGTGCCATGCTGCAGGCTCAGCCGCTTCAGCTCCCGCGTCAGATCCGCATCGATCACGATCGGGATCATCGCCCCGGCAAACGACTGCTGGGCAGGCCGCGCATGGTCCGTCGGCAAGACAAGACGGGCCGTGCCTGCCAGGGCGTTGCGCCAATACTGCGCTTGCTTCTGCAGCCGTTCCCCCGACAGCCATTGGCGTTGCCAGGCGGCGTAATCCGGATACTGTATCGCAAGCGGCGGCAGAGGATCGTCCTGCCCAGCCGCGAACGCCCGGTAAAGCTGGCTAAGTTCACGCAGCAGCACGCCCATCGACCAGCCGTCCGAGACGATGTGATGCTGGGTCAGCAGGAAGACGTGTTCCTCATCCGACATCCGCACCAGATGCCCGCGGATCAGCGGACCCCGTGCAAGATCAAACGGCGTGCGCCCCTCTTCATGGCACAGATCCAAAAGTGCCGCTTCCGCATCCGATCTCTCTCGCAGATCATGCTCAATTATCGGCAGTCCCGCATTCGGCGGCAGAACCTCAACCCGGGGCTTGCCCTGGGTCGCGACAAAGACACTGCGCAGCGCTTCATGACGCGCAAACAGACGGTCAAGGCTGCGCCGCCAGGCGCTGCGGTCGAGCAGCCCGCGCAGTCGCAAGGTCAGCGGAATGTGATAGTTCGTGCTGGCTTCGTTCAGCTGCGCCAAAAACCATAGCCGCTGCTGCGCAAAGGACAGCATAAGCGGCTCATGGCGCGACACGACTGCAATCGACGGCAGCTCTTGCGGACCGGAGCGGCTCAACAGCTCGACGATGCTTGCCGCCAGGTCAGCCAGCACTGGCCTTGCGAACAGCCTCGATAGCGACAGTTCGACCCCAACTGCCTGTGACAGCCGGCTCGACATCTGCACGGCCAAGAGCGAGTGGCCGCCCAGTTCGAAGAAGTGGTCGTTGCGCCCGATGCGCTCGACACCG
>NZ_LWIG01000009.1:0-26239 GCF_002068095.1 Bradyrhizobium sacchari
GAGAGGCGAAGAGAACTCGCTCAGCGCGAACGCGTCACCCGCCAGATCGTGCCGTTGCCATCCTCCGACACCAGCAGCGATCCGTCCTTCGCCACGGCGACACCGACCGGACGTCCCCACACCTCACTGTCGCTCACGACAAAGCCCGTGACGAAATCCTCGTACTCCCCGGTCGGCTTGCCATCCTTCATGCGGATGCGGATCACCTTGTAGCCGGTGCGCTTGGAGCGGTTCCAGGAGCCGTGCTCGGCGGCGAAGGCGTCACCCTGGTATTCAGTTGGAAACTGCGTGCCCTGGTAGAACGTCATGCCGAGCGAGGCCGAGTGCGGCTGGATCAGCACGTCCGGCACCGTCACCTTGTCCTTGAGGTCCGGCCGCGCGCCGGCATGGCGCGGGTCCTCATTGCCGCCGATATAGAACCACGGCCAGCCGTAGAACGCGCCCTCCTTCACGCTGGTCACGTAATCGGGCACGAGATCGTCGCCGAGACCATCGCGCTCGTTGGTCGAGCACCAGGGCAGCCCGGTCTGCGGCTGGATCGCGAGTCCGACGCAGTTGCGGATGCCGGTGGCGTAGATCTTCCGCTCCTTGCCCTCAGGCGTGAAAGCCAGAACCGCAGCGCGCTCGGTCTCGCTCGCCCACGTCGCGCCAAGCGGCTGCGCTTTCGACCAAGCATCCATCCCGCCCGGCGGCATGCCCATGCCCTCGGCGACGTTGCTGAGCGAGCCGACCGAGACCAGCATGCGCTTGCCATCGGGTGTGAACACGATGTCGCGGGTGGAATGACCGCCGTCATGCGGCAGGCTCGCGACAATCGTCTCCGCCTTGCCGCGCGGCTTGAGATCGCCGGCCTGATAGGGAAAGCGGACGACGCTGTCGGTGTTAGCGACATAGACCCACTGCGGATTGTCGCCGTTCGGAAAGAAGGCGATGCCGAACGGCTGCCGCAGGCCGCTGGCAAACACCTCGTTGTTTGCGATCTTGCCGCCCTCTCCTGCACGAAGCACGCGGATGCTGCCCGCCCGCGTCTCCGCGACGAAGACGTCGCCGTTCGGCGCAACCCGCACGATGCGCGGGGCGCGCATGCCTTCGGCGAACAGCTCGATCTTGAAACCCGCCGGGACCTGCGGCGAGGCATCCGATGGCCGCGACACCACGCGCGCGGAGCTCGCAACCGACCGGGTGGCGCCGGGCCTGACCAGATCCTGCGGCCGGATCAGCCTGACCGTGCCGGGCTTGTCGGACTGCCAATCGCCATAGGCGTCCTTGCCCTGCAGCACCACCTCGCCCTGCGCAAATGTCGCCGCCGCCAGCAGAGCCACCGCAGACATCGCCGCAGTCGAAATCCTGCTTTTCACGTCGTTGTCCTCCCGGCCTGCACGTCTCAAGCGTCAACGCCGATCGTCCCACAATGGTCTGCGACGGGCAAAACGCCTGCCGCATCCCACATCAGCTCATGCCCGCACGATGTGCATCAGCCGCAGCCCATCGTACTGGAAAACACCGCGGATAGGTGCGAGACATTGTAAGGGCACGGCCGCCGGGTGCGGTCATCAAAGCTGCGGCATCCATGTCGCACCTGGTGGGGTGATCATGTGGGGATCCATCATATCGGAATGGGCGAGCCTGCTGCTCCGCTGGCTGCACGTGGTGGCGGCGATCGCCTGGATCGGCAGTTCCTTCTATTTCATCGCCCTCGACCTCAGCCTCAAACCCAGGAACGATCTGCCTGACGGCGTGCAGGGCGAGGCCTGGCAGGTCCATGGCGGCGGCTTCTACCGGATCATGAAATACCTTGTCGCGCCCACCCAGATGCCGGACGAACTGACCTGGTTCAAATGGGAAGCCTACACCACCTGGCTGTCCGGCTTCGCGCTGATGGTGGTGGTATACTATCTCGAGGCCGACCTGTTCCTGGTCGACAAGTCGATCCTCGATCTCACGCCATTCCAAGCCGGCCTGTTCAGCTTCTTCAGCCTGGCGCTGGCATGGCTGCTCTATGAGGCCGCCTGTCGCACCGGGCTGGCGCAGCGCGAGCTGCCCTTCGCCATCGGCGGCTATCTGTTCCTGGTCGCACTCACCTACGCCTTCACCCATGTGCTGAGCGGCCGCGGCGCTTTCAACCAGATCGCCGCGATCATCGGCACCATCATGGTCGCCAATGTCTTCACGCTGATCATCCCGAACCAGAAGAAGATCGTGGCGGCGCTGGTGGCCGGACAAGCGCCCGATCCGAAGCTCGGCAAGACCAGCAAGGAGCGCTCGGTCCACAACAACTACCTGACGCTTCCGGTGGTCGTGCTGATGATCAGCAACCACTATCCCCTGCTCTACGCGACGAAATTCAACTGGATCATCGTCGCGATCATCCTGGCGCTCGGGCCCGTGATCCGCCACTTCTTCAACGAGCGTCACGCCGGACGTCAATCGCCGTGGTGGGTATGGGGTGTGGCCGCCATCGGCGTGATCGCGATCCTTTTCCTCTCCGCCGCCGGTCCGCGCGAGGTGAAGACGGGCGCGCTGTCGGCGCCGGTCACGGTCGCCAATGTCGAAGAGATCGTGATGTCCCGCTGCAGCATGTGCCATGCGGCCGAGCCGGTCTGGGCCGGCATCGTCACCGCGCCAAAGGGCATCCTGCTCGACGCGCCCGAGCACATCCAGCGCAACATCCGCCTGATCGGCCGCGTCGCCGCCTGGTCCAACGCCATGCCGCCGGGCAACGTCACCGAGATGACCAGCGAGGAGCGCGCCATCCTCGCAGCCTATATCGAGCAGGCCCGCTGAGGCCGGCACGCGCCGATGGCGCATTTCGCGGAATGAAATTCCGCATCCCCCGCCGAATTGAAAATGACTTGACCGCCTATCCGGCGTAGACAGGTCCAGCGGCTCTAGGTCGCTGTCCAGTTCAGTTTGCATCCGGGGATAAGAACAGTGGCCCTCAAAAACGTCATCGGTATCGACCACGCCGTCGTCATGGTGAAGGACCTCGACAAGGCCGCCGAAAATTATCGGCAGCTCGGCTTCACCATCTCCCCGCGCGGCACCCACAGCGCACATATGGGGACCGGCAACTACACCATCATGTTCGACCCGGATTATATGGAGCTGCTCGGCGTGCTCGTGGCGACCGAGCACAATGCGCCCGCCCGCGCCTTCGTCGAGCGGCATGGCGAGGGCATCGAGCGTATCGCCTTCACTGCGGTCGACAGCGCCGCCGGCGCGGAGGAGATCCGCGCGCGCGGCCTGACGCCGATCGGCCCCACTGATTTCGAGCGCCCCGTGACGCTGCCTGACGGCACGATCTCGGCGGCGAAATTCCGCACCTTCATGTGGCCGACGGCGGAAGCGCCGGGCGGCGTGCGCATCTTCGCCTGCCAGCACAAGACCCGCGAGACCGTGTGGATCCCCGAGCTGATGAAGCACGCCAATGCCGCGAAGCGGATCAAGCAGACGCTGATTGCGACGCCTGAGCCCGCGCAGGAAGCAGCACATCTCGCCCGGTTGATCGACCGCGAGCCGAAGGCGGAGGCCGACGGCGCCGTGACCGTTCCCTCGGGCGGCGAGCGCGCCGACTTCGTCTATCTGACGCTGGACCAGCTCGGAAAGCGCTATCCCGGCGTTCCGCTCGCCGGCCTTTCCGAGCGCGGCGGTGCGGCTCTGGTGCTCGTCAGCGGCGACCTCGCGGCGACCGAGAAGGCGCTGGGCCCGGCCGCCGTGCGCAGCGGATCTGCGATCTGCGTGCCGCCGGCCAGGGCCAACGGCACCCTGCTCGTCTTCATTGCCGGCTGATTTGAACTAATTCTTTAACGCGTGTTTACCCGGCGGCTCTATGATTCCCGGCCATCCAAGTCGCCGGGACCAGACGCATGTTCAAAGAGGGATCGCCGATCGCCTACGACGCGCCGGCCGAGCTGAAGAAGTGGCCGTCGCTGAGGGGCGAGCGGCAGAAGGATCGGGGCCCGCCCTATCTCGTCTACAACGGTACGCTCGCCGATTGCGTCCGCGAGCTCATGGGCAAGCCGATCAAGGGTATCTCGCTCTACGACATCATGACGAAGCCACAACCCGCCTTCGATCAGACCGTGCTGTCGCCCGGCGATGCCGCCGAGATCGCGATGCGCAAGGATTTTCCCAAGGCCTAACCGCCGCGCGACCGTTCGCGCGTCGCGCCAGCCCGCGCGCCCGTAGACCCGCGGGGTCGACGGCGCACGTTCTCCTATTGGACTCCCGTACTAACACCGGCTGCCCTGCGGAATCGCACCTTCGCCGCAATTACGGTTAATGAAGTTCTCGTCACCGGCGCACGCGCTGGTCGTTCCCCCACAGTTCGAGGACTCCCACCGAGATGCGACTTCTCATCGCGGCTTGCGCTGCCTTCCTGATTCTGATGTGCGACATCGGCTCGTTGTCGCCGTCCTCGCAGACGCCAAGCTTCGACCAGGTTGCTCTCAAGACCGATCGCGCCCCCTCGCTGGTTCCCCTCGTCGAACTCTTCCTCGCAAGCGTGGAAGCCATCGAGCTCGCAAATGCGCCCGCCTCGCCCGTGGAGACGATGGAGCCCGCGCCCACGGTGGAAATTGTGTTTCAGGCTCCGGCCTCGCCGACCGAGAAGTTCTGTCACGCGTTGAGGGAGGCCGCCGAGGCCAGCGGCATTCCCGTGCCGTTCTTCGCGCGCCTGCTCTGGCAGGAGAGCCGCTTCCGCTCCAAGGAAGTCAGCCCGGCCGGCGCGCAGGGCGTCGCGCAGTTCATGCCGGAGACGGCCGCGGAAGTCGGCCTCGACGATCCCTTCGATGCCATGAAGGCCTTGCCTGCGTCGGCAAGGCTTTTGCGCAAGCTCCGCGACGATTTCGGCAATCTCGGTCTCGCCGCGGCCGCCTACAACGCAGGACCCGGCCGCATCCAGAAATGGCTCGCCAGGGAAAGCGAACTGCCGCGCGAGACACGCGACTATGTCCGCATCATCACCGGCACCAGGGCCGAGGACTGGACCGAGCACTCGGAGGGCCTCGCGATCAGGATCGACCTACCGCGCGAAGCGCCATGCGAAGGGATCGGCAGCCTGTCCAAGTCGAAGGACGTCGCGTGGGTTCCGGTGAACCTGACGCCGTCGGTCGTCACCATCATACGCAAGGCCGAGCAGCTGGCGGCGCGCCTGTCGGCAAACCACGCGCGCAAGCGGCTCGCATCCCTGCTCCGCAAGAACGGCCCCGCCCATGGCAAGGCGCGCAGCATGATCGCGGCGCGCGCGGCCGGCAAAGGCGCCAAAGCCCGCGCCATCCGGCTCGCATCCCGCGAATGATTTTCGGGCCAAAAGCGCGGATTGGGAAACCGCTCGATCGAGCGGCTTCCAATCGGCATCCGGACTAGTCGATCTCCTCGATGACGCGGCGTTCGCGAGGCTCGATGACGTAGGTCCGCGTATCGCGATGGATGTAGCGATATTCCCGCAGGTCGGGCGCATCCCGGTACACGGTGCTCGGGAATTCCTCGACCTCGACACTCTCCGGGACGCGATCACCCACATGGATCTCGGTGCGTGCGGTGCTGCCGGTGGTCCGCGCCTCGCTCCGTCCCTCGGTGCGGGTCTTGGCGTGCTTGCGGATCACCTCGCGATCGCGATCCGAGAACTTGCTGGCGCTGCGCTCGCGCGTGGTCGTCGTCGCGGTGGACTGTCCGGAATACGGCAGGACCGTCACGATCTTGTAGCTGGCGGGGTCGACCACGACGATCTGGTCCTTCACCAGCGCGAAGCTGTAGCCGCGATATTGCGGCACGATCTCGACCACATCTGGCGGCAGCGTCGATAGCTGGATGTCGCGCGGCACCACCGTGCCGACATTCAGCGAGAAATTGACGTTGGTCAGCGGCCGGACGTTCAGGTGCGAGATCGAGGCGCTGATCTTGGTTTCCTGCTGGCGGTTGAGGTTGACGTCACCTTGTGCAGCAGCCTGCGAACTGGTTCCCGACCGTTCGCCCTGAGCCTGATTGCTGGCCGGCGCATTCGGCGCCTGCTGAGCCTGATTGGTTCCGGTCGCGCTGGGCGCCTGCTGCGCCTGGTTGCTGCTGGACGGCGGCGGATTGGAGCGATCCTGCGCCTGGTCCGTGTTGGTCGCCGGTGGATTGGCGCTCTGCTGGGTCGCAGGCTGGTTCCCGGTTGTGCTCGAGCTGGCCGTCCCGCTTTGCGGCCGCGAAGACGTGTCCGTGCTGTTGGCAGCATTGGAGGTGCCGGAGCCGGTGTTGGCCCCTGACGGAGGTGCGGTGGTCTGCGTATTCTGCGCCGCTGTCGGTGATTGCTGCGGTTGCGATGTCGACTGCTGCTTGTCGGCCGCACTGGACGGCGAACTGGTGGACGGCGCCGCCGAATTCGATTGGGATTGCGGGGTCTGCTCGGGCTTCGTGTTGGTGCCCGGCGATTGCGCGACGGCTGCGCTTGCCAGCACCAGGCCCAATGCAGTTGTTGCCAACAGTCGGATCATGCTTCTCTCCCTTGTCCGGTTCAACTTTGGCTACTAACCGGCACTGACAAGCTCAGTTCCAGTTTTGCCCGACCTAGAAGCCGCCAGGGAACTTGCATGCCATCAAGGAGCGCCGGGATCATCGCCTACCGCAAGCGCGGGGATATCGAGGTTCTGCTCGTGCATCCCGGCGGGCCGTTCTGGCGCAACAAGGATCTCGGCGCGTGGTCGATCCCGAAGGGCGAGTATGCAGACGGAGAGGACGCGGAAATCGCCGCGCGGCGTGAATTGGTCGAAGAGTTGGGACTAGAGGTGACGACGCCGCTGATCGCGCTTGGTCACGTCAAACAGCGCGGCGGCAAGATCGTCACCGCGTTCGCGGTCGAGCTCGACGTCGATGCGGACGGAATTCGCAGCAACACGTTCGAAATCGAATGGCCACCGCGCAGCGGCAAGCGGCAAGCCTTTCCCGAGGTCGATCGCGCCGCGTGGTTCACGGTGCAAGCGGCGCACCAAAAGATCAACGCGGGACAACGTCCGCTGCTCGAGCGCCTCGCGCAACTCGCCGCGCGATCATAGCCAACCCAAACGCCCCCTACTCCGCCTTGATGTTCGCTGCAGCCACGACCTCGGCGAGCTCCTTGGTCTCCTTCGCGATCTTGGCGGCATAGTCGTCAGGGCTCAGCACGCTGACGACGCCCTGCGAGCCGAGCTTCTCGGCGACCGCCGGATCCTTGGCGGCAGTGACGATCTCCTGGTGCAGCGTCTGAAGGACCGGCGCGGGTGTCGCCTTCGGCATGAAGAAGCCGACCCAGAACGAGATGTCGAAGCCGGGATAGCCGGCTTCCGCGACGGTCGGCACGTCGGGCAGCGCCGGCAGCCGCTCGGCCGAGGACACCGCGAGCGCGCGCAGCTTGCCGGCCTTGACCAGCGGCACGGCTGAGAGCGGATCGAACACCGCCAAGACCTCCTGCGCGAGAATGCCGACCTCGGACGCAGCGCCGCCGCGATAGGGCACATGAATCAGCTTGATCCCGGCCTTCTGGGCGAGCAGCTCCATGGCGAGATGGGCGAGGTTGCCGTTGCCGCCGGAGCCATAGGCGAGTTCGCCCGGCTTTGCCTTCGCAGCGGCCACGAGATCGGCGACGGTCTTGATGTCGGCGGTCCTGGGATTCTCCGGATTGACCACCAGCACCAGCGGCGCCGAAACGACGGTGGTGAGCGGCGCGAAGTCTTTTTCCGGATCGTAGCGGATGTCCTTGAACAGCGTCTTGTTCAGCGTGATGGTGGAGGAGTTGCAGGCGAGCATGGTGTAGCCGTCCGCGTCCGCATGCGCGACGCCTTCGGCGGCGATCATGCCGTTGGCACCGGCGCGATTCTCGACCACGAAGGGCTGGCCGAGCCTGTTGCCGACACGATCACCGACGATGCGCGCGACCACATCGACGGGGCCGCCCGCGCTGAAGCCGACCATGATCTTCACCGGCCGCGACGGATATTTCTGCGCGAGCGCCTCGCTCGTCGGCGCAGCGGCGCACAGTCCGGCGATCAGCGCCAGCAGGCGGGCCGTTCGTTGCATTCGTTCCCTCCCCAACCTCTTGGCGCCGCTTGTGCATGTTTGTTGGTGCGGCGCACTCAATGACCATGATGAGCGGACGAGCCGGATTCCGCAATCGCGTTTGCATCTACGCGCGCCGGGCAATTCCGCCGTGCGGCACGTGAGCCGCTATCTCAACAAAAAAGTGCGAAAACAACCCCATGCACAGTAGCCGGCCTCTGCGGGATCAATGACTTGCGAGGCAGACTCGCGACTTCTGATTTCACTAAATCGATTTGACCCGTCGGGCAAAACAGTGGCAGAATGGCATCATCGCGATCGCCGTGAGCATCCACCCCGCCCTGAATGGGCGTCTCGCGGCGGCTCCGCGTAAACCCCTCATCGACATCTCAAAATCGCAACCGCCGGGCCGAGCGCCATCGGCTTCGCTGACGGCGGCCCACGCGCACGCGCCGGCAAGGGACACACCAACATGACGACAGCTCCAAAACGCAACTGCACGACATCCATCGCGGCGAACGGCGACGGCAGGCCCGCAAGCCCGCGGATCAGATTGCATCGGCGGCGCATCGCGATCGACCATCCCGATCCGCAAGCCGGCGAGCGCCTGCTCGCCGACGCCCTCGGCGCGGTCGACCGCGACGCGTTACACGGCATCCTGAAGCAGCTCATGAAGGCGAGCGTGATCGGCCTGAAGCCGGACGAGGCCAATCTCGCCTTCATGGTTTCGATGATGAAGAGCATCGCCCCCAGGGATTCCATCGAGGCCATGCTCGCGGCGCAGATGGTGGCGGTTCACGCGATGGCGATGCGCTCCGCCTGCCGCCTTGCCTTCACCGACGACCTCGCGCAACAGGAAAGCGCCACACGCGCCCTGACCCGGCTGGCCCGCACCTTCGCGGCGCAGACCGAGGCCCTCGGCCGACATCGCAACAGCGGGGAGCGCGCGATCACCGTGCAGAACCTGTCGGTGCAGGACGGCGGCAAGGCGATCGTCGGCAACCTCACCCAGCATGCGAACATGATCGTCGCGGAAGCGGGCCCGAGCGACGCAAGGCAGGGCGCCGTCGCATGACCGGCCGTCATGCCCGCAACACCCTCCCGATGCGGACCAGCCGCCGCTGCGGCGCCAGGACCCGCAGCGGCGAAGCGTGCCGGTCGCCGGCCGCGCACGGCAAGGCGCGATGCCGCATGCACGGCGGCGTACCGGGATGCGGCGCACCACTGCGAAACCGGAATGCGCGCAAGCATGGACTGTTCGCGAGGGAAGCGATCGACGAGCGAAGGCAGATCGATTCCCTGCTGGATGATGCGCTTGAGCTGCTGCGGAACTTGACCTGACGGCGTCCGGCCGGCGTGGATTACGGACGGACGCGTGCGGCTTCGAAATACCCGCTGCACACGGAACTTCTCGCTGTGGCGCCACTTTGACTGGGCAACGGAAGCATGCCCGATGAATGCCGAAACGGAACTCAAATTCCGCCTTGCGCCGCGAAAGCTGTCATCCGTCTTGCTCGCCGGCGCTTCGAACGGACGACGCGGCGACCGGACGGAGCAGGCGCTGGTGTCAACCTATTACGACACGGCCAAGCAGAAGCTCAGGCGACATGGTCTCACGCTCCGCGTCCGCAAGGTCGGCGATCGCTACGTGCAGACGGTGAAGGCGGGCGGCTCCGGAACGGTGACACGCGGCGAATGGGAACATGAGGTCGCGGGCGCAAAGCCCGACTTCAAGAAGATCAAGAACACGCCTCTTGCGGACCTCGCGTCCAAGAAACTTCCGCGCAAGCTACGACCGGTGTTTCAGACCGAGGTCCATCGCACCACCGAGGCAAGACGGGTGCGAAAGAGCCGGATCGAGCTCGCCGTCGACCGCGGCCGCATCGGCGCCGGACGGCGCTCGCGGCCGGTTGCCGAGCTCGAGCTGGAATTGAAATCCGGGCAGGTCGCCGATCTATTCCGGCTGGCGCGCAATCTCGAACGCAGGACGGGCGCAGAGCTCGATCTCCGCTCGAAGGCGGAACAAGGCTTTCAACTCGTGACGGGAAACGGCGCCGGCGCGCAGCACGCCGAGCCGATCGCGCT
This sequence comes from Bradyrhizobium sacchari, assembly GCF_002068095.1. Taxonomy (GTDB): domain Bacteria; phylum Pseudomonadota; class Alphaproteobacteria; order Rhizobiales; family Xanthobacteraceae; genus Bradyrhizobium; species Bradyrhizobium sacchari. Next base: position 10,099 of record NZ_LWIG01000009.1, read on the forward strand.
GAAATGCGAGCTCTCGCCGCGCAATGCCTTCGGCGTGATCGCGCATTCGACGCTTCGCCAGATTACGGCGAATGCCGATCCGGTGCGGGACATGGACTCCGAAGGTGTCCACCAGATGCGCGTCGGCTTGCGGCGCCTGCGGGCCGCGATCTCGCTGTTCTCCGGCATCATGCCGCGCGCCAGCACGGAGCGGATCAAGGCCGAGCTCAAATGGCTCACAAGCGAGCTGGCGCCGGCACGCGAGATCGACGTCTTCCTCACGGAAAGCATTCTGCCGATCGCGGGCCAAGGCGTCCCGAAACGCGGCGCTCGCGCGATCGCCAAGACGTTTTCCGCAGAGCGAAGAGCCGCCTTTGCGCGCGCCCGCGAGGCGGTCGAATCACCGCGCTACCGCCGCCTGCTGATCGATGCGATCGAGTGGATCGAAACCGGACAGTCGCGCGCCGATGACGACCAGTCGATTGCTGCCTACGCCGCGGCGATGCTGGACCGCCGGATCAGGAAAGCGCGCAAGCAGGGCAAGCACCTGGATGATCTCGACCCGGTGCAGCGTCACAAGCTGCGGATCAAGATCAAGAAGATCCGATACGCCATCGACTTCTTCAAGAGCCTGTACAGCGATCGCGACCAGAAGCAGCTCGCAACTCTCTCCGATCAGCTGAAGCAGATCCAATCCGCGCTGGGATCGCTCAACGACTTCATGACGCATCGCGAGCTGGCGACGGAGACGGCGTTGGCGGCGCCGCCCGCCAACCGGCGCGCCCAGGCTTTTGCATCGGGATTCATCGTCGGCCGGGAGCGTGAGGCGGCGCGCGGCCTGATGAAGGACGCCGCCGGGGAGCTACATCGATTGCACCGGCTGCACATCGCGCCGGGCAAGTGACCACGGGAGAACCGGGATGTCATGGGTCGGCAGTTGGCGGAATCAATTCGGCTCCATCCTGCGCATCATCAGCGAGACGGACGAGCGCATCGAAGGCACGTTCGAGACGGCGCTCGAGGACAGCGGCTTCTATGGACAAACGGTGCAGGTCACCGGGTTTCATCGGGGCAATTGCATCGGCTTTGTCGCCGTGGGCTCGTCCGCGACAGGCGACCGCGTCGTTTCGTACACGGGATTGTTGCGCCACGGGAAAATGGAGACGGCCTGGTTCGTGGTCGCCGACCAGGCGCTGACGGCAGCCAGCGAAGGCGACCCCGCCAAGCTCAAGCCGTTGAACTGGTGGCGCGCCGTGACAACCAATGTCGACACTTTCGAGCGGACATAGCGTTCGGTCTCCGCTGCAACCGCTGCGCGCGTTGACGCGATGACGTCGAGGCTGGCGTTCGCCCCACTTGTGTCAAGGACGCCACGAAAGTTCCTCATTCCCCGGGTTCGCCGTCGTATTTTGGTCCAGCATTGTTCCTTCTCTGCGGCGGGGCAGGCTTCATGAACCTGGAGACCTGCGATGTTCCGTCGTGTTGCGTTTGCGTTTGCCTTTATTTGCATTGTTGCGATTTCACCCGGCGCTGCCGATGCACGCCCCGCGCGATCACTCCTCGCGGCGCCGCCGCGCGAGTGCAATGTCATCATGCCCTGCGACTTCTCCGGCTCGAACATGCGCGCAACGGCATCGCGACTGCGCGCGCCGCCGGAGGTGGCCGGACGCGTTGCCGTCATGCGGGTTGCGACCGCGGAAGGCGCAAGCCAGGTCGTCGGCGGCCGTCCATCCGGCTGCCCACGCTCCTTCTGCGGTTGCGCGGCGTCGATCCGCGTGTTTGGCCACATCGTGCCCGGATTGAATCTGGCTGCGAACTGGCTGCGCTTTCCGCGGACCTCGCCCGCGCCCGGGATGGTCGCCGCGCGGCACGGGCACGTCTTCGTTCTCGAGCAGCATGTCGGCGGAGACGTGTGGATGGCCTACGACGGCAATTCAGGAGGCCGGGCCACACGCATCCACGCGCGATCGTTGCGGGGTTATGCGGTGGTGAATCCGCGGGTCGGGTGAGGCGGCTGCAGGTGCCGCGCGTTGACCTGGTCGCGCAGGCGATGACAGAGGTCATCCAGCAGCGCCTGGAGCTCTTCGAAATTCACCACGGTCCGGTCAGCTTGCGCGCGCTCGGTCGTGCCTGGCGCAAAATCGCTGCGCAGGCGCATCAAATGGTTCAGCCGCTGGCGGCCGCTCGCCGCCCGGCTTTCCGCAAATTCGAGATGCTCGAGGTCGTGGCTGAGCGTGTCTTCCTCCGCGATCAGCAGCTTGAGGATCGTGTCCCGGTTATGAGGCGGAAGATCGTTGCCGTTCAGGAGGCCGATGTAGTGGTCGATGTTGGCACGGGCGACATATCGTTGCATGACGCTTCTCCCGGTCGATTTTGGCATGCCAACACAAAGAGGAAATCGAGGCAAGCGACGGTTGGCGCCCTCCAGGCGCCGCGGAGATCGCCAACGGCGACGAGGGCGTGTACCCATAATGCAAGGTCAGCTTATGGGGACCGAATTTTGTAATCGGCCATAGGATTACTGCTGGTGACCCCAAAGCGGACGCCGGCCTCCCTTGGACAAGATTTGATCTCGGATACTGCTATAGCGACGAAGAACGCGATCCGCTGAGAGATCAAGGGCCCATGTACGACCCAACAGGGAGTACCACCATTTTTCCATCGCGATTGACGGCGGCGACGTTGTTGCCGTCTTGTTGGAAATAGCAAAAGCGCTCACCCTTGGTTACGCCAGCCCATTCCGACACCGCGTTGATGAAAAGCTAGGAGGGGACATGCGCAAATCTGTCCGTGGTACCTTCGTCGTCGCGCTAGGTCTTGCCTTTATCGGTGCAACATTCGGAGCAATTGCAGCAGAAGAGCCTCACAAGGCTCAACTCGACACGTTGCGCAAATCGCTGGAGAAGTACCAGGACTACAAGGTAGCCGTGCGCGACCTCTACCTGTCGACGGTGGGCTGCGTACATTATTCCGGCGAGAAAATACCGCACCACATGGAGTATGCCAAAGGCGCTATGGGAGTGCACTTTGTCAATCTCGCGGTGCGAGGCGCTCCCGATCCGATGAAGCCCAACGTCTTGATCTACGAGCCCGTGGGCAAGGAATTGAAGCTCGTAGCTGTTGAGTGGCTGGTGCCTCTAACGGCAGATACCACGCAGCATCCCTCTCTCTTCGACCAACCCTTTATGGGCCCGATGGAAGGACACGAGCCGCTCATTCCAAAGGAGTTTGTGCATTATGATCTTCACGCCTGGCTGTTCAAGGACAACCCGCTCGGCATGTTTGCGCCCACCAACCCGAATGTTAGCTGCGAGGGCTATGACTTTTCCCTGCTGGAAACGCCGACCATGATGATGCCGGGCCCATAAGCCAACCGCGAGGTCAGCTTCTGGCATCTTGCCGACCTGCGCTCGAAGACCCGAAACGTCTGCTTGCAGGAGATGAGCCGACCAAGGTGAAGCAGCCCGCCAAGGGCCGCCTTTGGACCCTAAACAGACATTGCGTTTCCGGCGAGATCATTCATTGAATGCTCCCGCGACAATGATCTGCGCCGCACGACGACAGATATCGCACGCCTTTCCCTCGAGACTGGAAGTGTCCGGCGTCGCTTCGGCCCAGGAATAGTGGACCACTGTTCCTCCGAACCATCGAGATGTTCGTCGGAGGTTATCATGACAGACCGCAATAGTTCATGTCGCCTTCTGGCCCAGACGCGACCTTCAGCCGCCTCTTCTCGTTGTCCAGCTGCTGAGGCATGAGCAGACATCCGGAGCACGCAACCAGCCCGACGCCTCACCCTCGCGGAGCCGTTGCGGCGCCTCGAACGGTTTCGAAATTGGCGCGCTGCAGCGCGGCTCGTCTCTCCGCGATGGCATTGCTCAACAGCTCAAGCACCAGCCCAAATGCCGCGAGTTCTTCTTCCTCGATAGCGCCATCATCGTAGCATTCGAGCGTTTCACGGATGATGGCGTCGGCCTCGCGCTGCAGGGACAGAAGCTCCTGGTTGGAGTCCGCGGTTCGCGCGCTGGAAACCATGGCGAGGATTCTCTTGCGATGGCTGGTGTTCTCCTCCCTTTCATCGCGATTCAAATAGCGCCGCAACCAGGCGACGGCCGAACCGATTCCGGAGAGAAGGAGGAGCCCGAACCAGAAGTAATCGCCGTACCGGTCGAGGAAGGTGCGTTCATTGCCGTCGATCACCGCCGCCGCCCCCCGATGGACCGGCAGCTCGGTGTCCTTCTCGAGGTCCGGCTTGGTGATGTGGGCGGCACCCGGCACCTGCCTCGCGATCGCCTGACGAACGGCAAAGAGCTGCCGAAAAAACGCGGCCACCGTCGTTTCAGACAAGGTCTTCTTTGCCACGATGAGATGACTGACGCTGACCGTCTCGACCTTGTCCTCCGGCCAGGCCGGATCCGCATTGAAGACGCTGGGCGGAATCTCCTCCGATTCATACCGGGGGTGCTTCAAGGCAATCGCTTCCGACGTCTCGATGGCGAGAAATTTCGGCTCGCCACGTGTGCGCGCCGTTGCAGCGACGGCGTCCGAAGTGATCTTGCTGTCGAGCGGCCCGACCGCCATGAATGCATCGAGGCTCGCATCGCGCGCCAGTTCCTCGATGTTATCAGTGCCAAAGTGCGTTATCGCGACCTTGTCCGCCGCGACGCCGGAGCTGCTCAGCACCACCCGCAGCAAGGCGGCGTTCGCCGCGGTCCGCCCGATGACGCCGACATGGCGTCCGGCGAGATCGGCGACTTCCTTGATTTTCGGCGCGGGCTTCCTTTTCGAGTTCTTGCCCGCAAAGTTCTTGCCCGCAAGCCCGGACGGCGCCCAAAGCACAACGAAGTTCTTGCGCACGACCGCGACGGCCTGCGCCTCGGCGGGCATGTCCAGGTCGCCGCGGCCGACGGCCAGGTCGGCCTTGCCGGCGCCAAGCAGGGCAAGAGACTCTGCCGCGCCCTCGGTTTTGATCGGGGACAGCCGGACAGCTCGGCTCTCGCTGCCGAAGGCATCGGCCATCGCCTGGACGACCTTCTCATCGTCGCTGCCCGGCGGCCCGACGGCAATCCGGAGCGTGTCCGGCCGCAACGCGTAATAGAGCGCACCCGTTGCGGCGCCAAAAACAAGAAATCCAACTGCGAGGGCCAGCAGCAGGGAATTGCTCCTTCTCCGCTCTCGGCGGGCCGCTTCACCGGTCGTCTGACTTGTACTCTCGGAGGAAGACATTGGCGCTGCCGCAGATCAGGACGCTTGCCGCTTCCAGGCATACCGCGTTTTCCCGAGAACAACGTCTTGGCGGCCCGCTTGGTTCATATTGGCTGCCGGGCAAGCCCCGCGTCAGAACGCCCCCCGGCCCGTTCTGGACTGATCTGCCCTCACGTCTGGTCGGCTCTGCGCCGACACGCACCTGCCGCTGTTGGCACGCGCCCTCCGATCGTGTAACGGCACCAAAAAGCTTGTCGGGACGGATGCTCAATGGGTGCTGCCAGTGATAACGCGGGCGATACCAGCCGCGCGCTGATCTTCGCGCTCGTGGCGCTTGCCTGCGGGCACATGCTCTCGACCTTGCTGCGCACGATACCGGCCATCAGCCTCGACCTGATGGCGGCAGATTTCCGCATCGAGCCGCAGGCGCTGGCGAGCCTCACCGCGGTCTATCATTTCGCGTTCGCGGCCTCGCAGATCCCGGTCGGCGCGGCGATGGACCGGTTTGGCGTGCGGCCGGTGTCGCTCGGCCTCTTGGCAGGAACCGTGTTCGGCGCGGTGGCCTCGGGGTTTGCGACCGGACCTTCGAGCTTTGCGGTCGGGCAGTTCATGCTCGGCGTCGCCACCTCGGGCATGCTGATGTGCCCGATGACGCTCGCGGCCAAGCAATTGTCCGCCGCGCGGTTCGGGTTATGGTCGGGCGCGATCCTGTCGATCGGCAATATCGGGATGCTGCTGTCGTCGAGCCCGCTCGCCTTCGTGATCGACAATTACGGCTGGCGCGCCGGGTTCTGGATCTCCGCGATCGGCGGCATCCTCGTCGCGCTCGCGGTGTTCGTGCTGGTGCCGAGCCAGCCGGCCGAGCACAAGGATGATTCCTCGCCACTGTCGCAGATGATCGAGGTGATCAGGCTCGGCCTGTCGCGGCCGCTGCGCGGCGTAATCGCGCTGGCGCTGGTCTCGCTGGCAAGCTCCCTGGTGCTGCGCGGCCTGTGGGGCGGACCGTGGCTGATGGAGATCAAGGGACTGACGCGGGTCGAGGCCGGCAACCAGCTCGGCGCGTTCACGCTGGCGATGATCGCCGGGCCGCTGCTGGTCGGCATGATCGACCGCAGGCTCGGCCGCCGCCGCGAACTGGTCGCCGGCACCCACGCATTCGCGGCGCTGCTGCTCGCGCTGATGGCACTCGGAGCCCCGCACCTTGCCGTTGCATGGCTGTTCGGCGTGACCGTCATGCCGCCGCACTACGATCTGGCACTGTTCGTGCTCATCGGGCTCTTCACCTCCGCGCAGCCGCTGCTGTTCGGCATGTCCAGGCAACTCGTCGACGCGCAGGTCGCCGGGAAAGCGCTCGCGGCCGTCAATCTCGCCTTCTTTCTCGGCACCGCGTTGATGCAGTCCGCCACCGGCGCGGTGGCGGCGCTCGCGGGGCTGCCGGCAGTGCTGGTGTTCACGGCGGCAGCGCTGGCGCTCGGCGTGCTGATCTTTTTGATCTATACGCGGCCTGTCTGAGCCCCTTGCGAAATGCAAAGACGCAGGAGATGCTGCGCCGCTATCTGCATCAAGGGAATTCGAGTCCATGCCCGTCGACACCAAAGCCGCCACCGATCGTCTCATGCGCTTCCTCTCGATCGAGGGCGTCACCGGACAGGAGGCGGCGATCGGGCGTGAGCTCACGGCCGCGCTGAAGGAGGCCGGCGTGCCGGCAAGAGCGATCCGGCTCGACGACGCCAACACGCGCATTCCCGTGCCCACCGAGACCGGCAACCTCATCGTCGACCTGCCCGGCCGCGGCGCGCTGCACAACCAGCCGCGGATCATGTTCATGACCCACATGGACACGGTGCCGCTGTGCGCCGGCGCCAAGCCGAAGAAATCCGGGCGCAAGATCGTCAACGAGGCCAGGACCGCGCTCGGCGGCGACAATCGCTGCGGCTGCGGCGTGCTCGTGACGCTGGCCGCCGAGCTCGCCAAGCAGAAGCTCGATCATCCGCCGATCACGCTGCTGTTCTGCGTGCGCGAGGAGAGCGGGCTCTACGGTGCGCGCCACGTCAAGCTGGACGAGCTCGGCGCGCCGGTGATGGCGTTCAACTATGACGGCGGCTCGGCGTCCAACGTCGTGATCGGAGCCGTCGGCGCCGACCGCTGGACCGTCGAGATCTTCGGCCGCGCCTCGCATGCCGGCGTCGCACCCGAGCGCGGCATCTCCTCGACCATGATCATGGCCCTGGCGCTCGCCGACGTGAAGGCCGGCGGCTGGTTCGGCAAGGTGGTGAAGGGCAAGAGCCAAGGCACCAGCAATGTCGGCCCCGTCACCGGCGGCGAAGGCCGCCCCGCGGGCGATGCCACCAACGTCGTCACCGACTACGTCCATGTGCGCGGCGAATGCCGCAGCCATGACGGAAAATTCTTCAAGGAGATCACGAAAGCCTACAAGGCCGCGTTCGAGAAGGCGGCCAAGAAGGTCACCAACGCGCAAGGCAAGTCAGGCAAGGTCAAGTTCAAGGCCGAGACCGACTATTATCCGTTCCGCATGAAGGACAGCCAGCCCGTCATCAAGCGCGCGGTCGAGGCCGTGTCCGCGGTCGGCGGGACCCCGAATGTCCGCACCGCCAATGGCGGCCTCGATGCCAACTGGATGGTCCGCCACGGCATTCCGACCGTGACCTTCGGCGCCGGTCAGAATGAGGCGCACACGGTGGACGAATGGATCAATCTCGACGAATACGACCGGGCCTGCGCGCTGGCCGTGCAGCTCGCGACGATGCGGTGACTTGCGTGGTCCGGTTCGCGCTCGCGGGATTTGCGCTGCTGGCGCTTGCGGGCGCGGCCGGCGCGGAAGAGGACAACAGCGCCTTGCTGGTCGATCTCTTCGCGAAGATCTGCGCGCCCAAGCCGGCCAAGCCAAGCCAGGTCGAACGCATCGCAACGGGTCAGGGCTTCGTCAGCGACGGCGGCCCGATCACGGCCGAGATGGAGCGTGGGCCCAGGATGGACCTTCTCTACTCGGCCAAGCTGATCAGGCGGGGCGAGAGACTCGGCAGCATGACGGCCTATTTCGCAGGACCCGACGATGCTCCGAGCGTGACCTGCACGGTGTCGGCCGTCGGCGTCTCGGCCGACGCGCTACCCGGGCTGATCGAAACATCGTTGAAGGCGCGTGAGCGGACCAACAAGCCGTCCAGCGACGACGATCATCATCTGGCGAGTTGGCGCGTCGGCTCCGGCAGTGGCGACACCCTCGATATGTCGGTGTGGCGAACCTCGCCGCACCGGGCCTCGATCACCATCAATTACTACGCCACCAAGCGGTGAGCGGGTTCACCCGCGCCGCACCGCATTGTTCCGCGTTGCAGACGCGCCAGGCGCATTTACAGTGCCAGGCACACGACGACCCACGAACCAAAAACAAGAATCGGGAGGCCACATGCCACACATCGCAACCATCGAGACCGGACTCTACCGGATCCCTCTCCCCGTCACCCTGTCGGACTCGACCCACGGCGAGATCGCGGCGTTTGAGCTGATCACCTGCCGTATCCGCGATGCCGATGGCGCCGAAGGCGTCGGCTACACATACACGGTCGGGCGCAATGGCGGGGCTGTCGCCGATATCCTCGGACGCGAGATTCCGCCGCTGGTCCAGGGCCGCGAGGCCGATGATACGGAAGCGATCTGGCATCATGTCTGGTGGGGCTTGCATTACGGGGGGCGCGGCGGGCCGTCGGTGCTGGCGCTCTCCGCGCTCGACATCGCGCTGTGGGATTTGAAGGCGCGGCGCGCGAAGCTGCCGCTGTACCAATTGCTCGGCGGCTTCGATGCGCGCGTGCCGTGCTATGCCGGCGGCATCGACCTCGATCTCTCGGTCGAGGCGCTGCTCGAGCAGACCGACGGCAATCTCGCCAAGGGTTTTCGCGCCATCAAGATGAAGGTCGGCCGGCCCGATCTCAAATCCGACGTCGCGCGCGTCGCGGCGATGCGAAAACATCTCGGCGACAGCTTTCCGCTGATGGCGGATGCCAACATGAAGTGGACGGTGGAGGAAGCGATCCGCGCTGCCCGCGCGTTCGTTCCCTACGACCTGACGTGGCTGGAGGAACCGATCATCCCCGACGACGTCGCCGGCCACGCCCGCATCATGCAGGCCGGCGGCGTGCCGATCGCGGCGGGAGAAAATCTGCGCTCGCTGTGGGAGTTCAAGAATTACATCGCCACCGGCGCGGTGTCCTATCCCGAGCCCGACGTCACCAATTGCGGTGGCGTGTCCGCCTTCATGAAGATCGCGCGGCTGGCGGAGGCCTTCAACCTGCCCGTCACCAGCCACGGCGCGCACGACATCACCGTGCACCTGCTCGCGGCCTGTCCGAACCGCTCCTATCTCGAGGCGCATGGTTTCGGGCTCGACAAGTATATCGAGCATCCCTTGGTGCTTCAGGACGGCATGGCGCTGGCGCCGGAGCGGCCGGGCCACGGCATCGGCTTCGACTGGAAGGGTCTGACGAAGCTGGCGGCGTAGGGCTCCGTCATGCCCGGGCATCGACGTTCTTCGTGCGACAAGCGGGACGTGGATGGCCGGGTCAAGCCGGCCACGACGATGCAGTTGCACGCGAGGCATTCCAAGGTGCTTGATGCAGTCGCCCGATATTCGGCTATGCTGGCTGCAAGCCGGCCCTCCCAGTGAAAGATCCCCTGCCTTGACACCCGAACTGTACCAGAAACTGACCGCGTGGCGGCGGCATCTGCATGCCCATCCCGAACTGTCGCTCCAGGAGAAGGCGACCGCCGCCTTCGTGCAGGACAAGCTCACCGAGCTCGGCATTCCCTTCGAGGCCGGCGTCGGCGGCCACGGCATCGTCGCGACCTTGCGGCGCGGATCGGCACAGGGCCGCGTCGGCCTGCGCGCCGACATGGATGCGCTGCCGATCACCGAGGACACCGGCCTGCCCTACGCCTCGACGACACCGGGCGTGATGCATGCCTGCGGCCATGACGGGCACACCGCCTCGCTGCTCGGCGCCGCCGCGCTGCTCGCCGCCGACACCGGCTGGAGCGGCACGGTCGATTTCATCTTCCAGCCGGCGGAGGAAGGTTACGGCGGCTCGCGCGCGATGGTCGCGGCCGGGCTGTTCGAGCGCTTCCCGATGCAGCGCGTGTTCGGCTTCCACAACTGGCCCGGCCTTCAGGCCGGCTGCATCGCGGTTCATGACGGCGTCGTCATGGCCTCCGGCGGTCGCGTCACCATCACCATCGACGGCCATGCGGGACACGCCGGCATGCCGCATCTGACGCGCGATCCGGTGATGGCAGCGGGCCATCTGATCGTGGCGTTGCAATCGATCACCTCGCGCAGCGTCGATCCGCTCGACACCGCGGTGCTCTCGCTGTGCACGATCGAGGGCGGCACCGCGCCGAACCAGATCGCCGGGCGCGTCACGATCCGCGGCACGATGCGGTTTCATCGCGACGAGATCAAGGACGTCATCCTCAGCGGGATCGAACGGACCTGCGCGGGCATCGCGACGAGCTTCGGCGTCAAGGTCACGCCCGAGATCGTCATGGGCGTCGGCGTCGTCATCAACACGCCGGAAGAGGCCGGCCTGGCGCGGCTCGCCGCAGAGGCGGTGCAGGCGCCCATTCGCCGCGACCTTGCGCCGAGCATGGCCGGCGAGGACTTCGCCTTCTACCTCAAGCATCGGCCCGGCGCCTTCGTCTGGATCGGCAACGGCGAATTGCGCGACGGCGCCGAGCTGCACGGCCCCCGCTACGATTTCAATGACGCGATCCTTCCCGTCGCATCCGGCTGGATGGCCGAGGTCGCCAAGTCCGCGCTGAGCGCGAACTGAAGCCGGATCATGCTTCAGGAATGCCCGTGGCTCCTCTGGACCGGTTGCGCTAGGATGGAAGCTGGTTCGAGCCAGCGGGATCACGATGAACCGGCGCGAATTCGTTTCGGGATTGACGGCTGCAGCCGCGTTTGCCGGCATGGCGCCGACGGCCGCGGCAGCCGAAGGCAGGCGGGTCGCGCTGGTCATCGGCAACGGCGCCTACAGGAACGTCCCGGTCCTGGTCAATCCGCCGAACGACGCCAGCGACATCGCTGCAGCACTGAAGCGGCTGGGCTTCACCGTCTCTCTGGCCACGAACGCCAGCTTCGAGGAGATGCGGCGCGGCCTGATCGCATTGGGGCGCGAGGCCGCCGGCGCCGACATGGCGGCCGTGTATTTCGCCGGCCACGGCATGGAGATCAACGGCCAGAACTGGCTGATCCCTGTCGACGCAGAGCTGAAGCGAGACACGGACGCGGCGAATGAAGCCATCAACCTGCAAAGCGTGATGTTGCAGGTGTCCAATGCCACCGGCCTCGGCCTCATCATCCTCGACGCCTGCCGCGACAATCCTTTTGCGGTCAGGATGAACCGCTCGCTCGCCACGCGGGCAGCCACGATGGGCGGGCTCGGCCGCATCGAACCCACCGGTAACGTTCTCGTCGCCTATGCCGCGCGCGACGGCACCACGGCGCTTGACGGGGATGCACGCAACAGCCCGTTTGCCGCGGCGCTCCTGCGCAACATCGAAGCGCCCGGCGTCGAGGTGACCTTCATGTTCCGCAATGTCCGGGACGACGTGATGGAGGCGACCGGCAACAAGCAGCAGCCGTTCGTCTATGGCTCGCTGTCACGCAAGGCGATCTATCTTGCCGGCCCGCCGCCTGCAGGTGCCGACGCCGCGCTGCCGCCCGGCCCGCTTCCGGCCGCCGTCTCTCCCGCTCCGCCGCGCAGACCGACGTCGCCCGCGATCGATCCCGCGCTGGTCGGCACCTGGGAAATCATGGTGCGGAATGGCCGCGGCCAGTCGCGCTGGATCTGGGAGATCATGGACGACGGGACCTACAGATTCCACGCCGAGCCGCAGCACTCGGCGCGTCCGCACGAAGGCACAATCACTGCCGCCAACGGGCGCTGGACATTGCGTGCCCTCAGGGGCCTGTCCGGCTATAGTGACGGCGGCGCATACGAGATCCACGATGCGCTGGCGGTGATCACAGGCAAGCTGGGCACCGGCGCCTGGAAACGCAGCGCCGAATAGGGGCGGTCTCGGCTGGGATGCTGCTGCCCCGGTGAAGCGCTGCATCCTGATCGCCTATGCTTGACGCACGACGTCGGGACCGCCCCTCCGGCATGGTCAGCAGTGGCGACAGATGATCAGCTTGCGATCGATCTCCTCGTCGAGACGTCGCAGCTCGGTGTCGACGGGCAAGGTCTGCACAGGCTCGAGCAAGTCGCTGGGCCGCGGCTGTCGGTGTCCGACGGGAGCTTGCCGGTACAGGTCCGCGAACCTTGTCGGGGTGAGACTACCGGGCGGGACGATCGTCGAGCGGGCGCCGGCGCGCGCGCCTTCTCCCGCCCTGAGGCTCGAAACCGGCCAGAACAATACCGTAGCTGCGACGATGGTCATACCAAGTCTGATCGACATCATTCTTCTCCTATCGCGGGGACATTGCGAAGCCGCGCCGATCCTGGATAGAAGATGCCGGCTACCCGGCCATGTCGCCGCGACGCTATCGCGTTACGGCTGAAACCGTCCTCAGATCAGGCTTCAGGAAACTCCGGCGACTCGTCTCGATCTGCCGCCCGTCGCGGACGAGGCGAGGCTCCGCGCCAGCACGCCGGCGAGCTCCGACGACACCAGCGGATGATGGACGAGTTCGGTGATGCCCGACGTCTCGAGCGAGGGCATCGCCAGGTCACGCGTCGAGGGCGCCGCCAGGATGATCGGCAGAGCCGGCGCGGCATCATGCAACGCCGCCGCGACATCGAGCGAGGAGCCTCCCGGCAGATGGCACACCAGCGCAGCATCGAAGCGGGCGTGCGCGGCCCGGCAGGCGGCGATCGCTTCCGCCAGCCGGGTGAAGCCGACGGGTTCATAGCCCAGCGCCGCGAGGATCTCCTCATAGCGCAACAGGCGGCGGCGGTCGGTGTCGATCACGAGCACGGTTTCGCCGGCGCCAAGGAGCGCCGGATCGGAGCCGTGCGACGGCAGCTGCGGCTCGTCGGGCTCGCCCGACGGCAGCCAGACGTCGAAGCGCGTGCCGGCGTCGGGCCGGCTCCGGACCGCGATGGCGCCGCCATGCTGCTCGACGATCTCGCGCACCGTCGCGAGCCCGAGGCCGTTGCCGTCCGGGCGGGTGGTGAAGAACGGCTCGAAGATCCGCTCCAGCGTCGCCTCGTCCATGCCGGGACCGGGATCGCTGACCGAAATGACGATGAAGCGGCCAGGGCCGACTTCGCTGCGCCCGACCGGCAGCGGCCTTGCGAGATCGCAGGTCTTGATGCGGAGCTCGATGCGGCCGGGCTCCTTCATCGCCTGCGCGGCGTTGTTGCACAGGTTCAGGATCACCTGCTGCAACTGGGCCGGCTCCCCGGTCACGACGGACGCTTCGGCGGTTTCGCTCACCTCGAGCCTGACATAGGAAGGCAGCGAGGCGGCGAGCAGCGCCCTGGTTTCGTCGAGCAGGGTCTTGACGCAGACGCGCTCCCGCCGGCCCTCGCCGCGGCGGCCGAAGCTGAGAATCTGCTCGACCAGCTCGCGCGCCCGCTCGCCGGCCCGGCGGATCTCGGCAAGGCTCGCGGCGGGCCGGCTTCCCGACGGAATGCGCGCGTCGGCCATTTCGGCGTAGCCGAGAATTGCACCGACGATGTTGTTGAAGTTGTGGGCGATGCCGCTGGCAAAGGTCCCGATGGTCTCCATGCGGCGTGCCTGCTGCAGGCTCGCCTGGAGGCGCTCCTTCTCGCCCTCGAGCCGGGCCCGCCTGATCGCGTTGCCGATCGCATCGAAGGCCATGCGAAACAGCGAGACCTCGGACCAGTAGGTGAGCGCGTCGCCATGCACGGCATCGAAGCCGAGAATTCCGTCGCGGCTTCCGGAGGCCGCCATGATGCAGAGCCAGCCGCTCACGCCGGCTTCAGCGAGCAGGCTCATGGTGTCCTGGGGATGCGGACAGTTCACCTGAGGGATATAGACGATGCCGTCCTCGCGGCCATCAAATCGCTGCGCGAAGTCCAGCACCCGCTCCGGCCAGCCCTGCTCGAATTCGATGCCTTCGCGAGACCAGCGATAGGTATGCACCGTCGTGCCGGCAACGCAGGCGAAATAGGCGCGATCCGCGCCGATGCATCCGGCAAGCTCGCGAAGCGCCATCCCGACGTCCGCGGCGATCCGCTCGGGGCTCGAATTGATGAACAGCATCGAGATGTTGGCGATCACATGCTCGAACGCGGCGCGGCGGCGCAGCGCCATGGCCCGCTTGCGGAGCAGCATTCCGAAATAGATGATGCCGGAGAGCAGCAATAGCGAGGTGATATACTGGAGCAACCGCGTCTTTCGCGCCGAGGCGCGCGCGGCGAGCTGACGCTTCAGGATGACCGCCAGCATGGCATCCTGCTCACGGTTGTTGGAATCGGCGACGAGCGTCCTCAGGATGGTGTCGATATCGGGCAGCAGGTCGTGCAGCATCTGCCCGTGCGTCAGCAGCGCCCGGACCAGATCCTTCTCCGCCGGCGGCGCTTGCAGTTGCGCCAGCTCTTCCAGGCGGTCCTCGACCTGGCGCGCAGCGGCATCCGAGGTGTCGAGCGTCAGGCGCAGCATGGCAGCCGCCAGCGCGGAGGCGGCGGTCACAAGCGGCCGGGAGTCCGATTCGGCCAGCCTGTCGCTGAACAGGCCGAAATAGGCAAAGGAGTTCTGCAGCAACGCATTCCTGCTCTTGAACCGCTCGATCAGGCTCTCCTGCCGCTCGGCCCGCGCCGACAGGACGTCGATGACCCTCGTCTGCTCGGCGTCGAGGCCCGCCGTGTCGCGCAGTCGCATCAGGGCATCGTCATAGGCGTTCACCATCTGCACCAGCGCGTCGTAATTGCGCGACAGGCCGGCGCGCGCGGTGAGGACTTCCCTGGTCATCCCGCGTTCGAACCGTGTGAAATCCCCGAGCGCCTCCAGCTGGCTGTCGTAGCGCGCCGAATTGACGTTCAGCCCGTTCAACAAGAGCCAGGTGAGGAGCGCCAGCACGAAGGCGACGCTGACCACGGCGGGAGCTGATTTCATGGCGAGCCACCGAGGGGCGCACCGCGATAGGTCCCTGTCAGACTGTTGAGGAAGGCGACGAGCGCCTTCGCCTGCGGGTCCGTCAGCGTCGCGTTCAACTGCGCCAGAGCCATCTTGCGAACCGCGTCATCGAGCGTCGGCGCGCTGCCGTCATGGAAATAGGGGGCCGTTGTCGCGACATTGCGCAGGCTCGGCACGCGCAGGATCTTCGGCTCGGGCGATGCCAGCGGGTGGAATATGCCGTGTCGCTCGAACAGATTGCCGCCGACGTTGACGCCCTGGTGGCAGGCCGAGCAACCCAGCGATTTGAACAGGCGGTATCCTTCCAGTTCGTCGGCCGAAAGCGCTGCGTCGTCGCCCTCCAGCCAGCGATCGAACCTGCTGCCCGGCGTGAGCAGCGTGCGCTGATAAATTGCGAGCGCGTCGATGACGTCGCCGCTCTCGGGACGCCTGCCATAGGCCGCGACGAAACGATTGCGCATGTCGGGATCGGCATCGAGCTTTGCGGAGATCTCCGCCGCGCTGCTGCCCATCGTGTGCCGGCTCTCCAGCGACGCCTTGATGTCGGCCTCGATGGTCCGAAATTTCCCTTCCCAGCTGAAACGAAAGCTCAGCGTCGAATTGAAGACGGTCAGCGTGTTGAGCGCGAGCTCCACCCCATCGATGTCGACATCGTGCCGGCGCTGGCTCGCACCGTTGGTCGCGATATCGTGGCAATACTGGCAGGAGCGGGAATTGTCATGGGAGAGCCGCCGATCGCCGAACAAGCTCTCCCCAAGCGCCGCCTTCAGCGGATCGACGGTGGGAGCCGGCGGAATCGGCGTGATCGGCTCCCCGCGATCCAGCACTGTTACCGGCG
>NZ_LWIG01000009.1:26249-66705 GCF_002068095.1 Bradyrhizobium sacchari
CGCGCAGATGGCGATCACCCCGCCCCGATAGCCGGCGCCTGGCCCGGCTCCACGAAATCCTGTCAATAGTCGCACTGCAAGTGATATGGGGTGGAAGCGAAGGCAGTTGCGCCCATTCAAGGGCTTTTGATCGAAGCGCGATGATATCGTGAACGCGGCCATCGCCAGACGAGGGGACGGAGGCCGAACATGCCGGCCTTGAGGCCGCCCGAGATCATTGAACGGCACGCGGCGTTGCACACGCCGAGCCCGGCGAAGGCGATGTAGACCACGTCAGCAATCACGGCAGTACCTCACCGTCCACTCGATTTCCGAACGGCAGCGGATTCCGAGATCGCGCAATGTGCGGTCGTCGAGCTCCCTCAAGGCGTCAACGGCCCTCCTGATCTCGCGCTCGCGGCGCAAATGCGACAGCAGAACCGTCAGCGTTTCACCGGCCGAGCGCAGCCAGCTCCAGCGCCGCCGCTCCGGCTGCGCGTCGAGCGGCACGAGGCGATCGAACTGGACGACATTGCCGCTGCTGCAGGGTCCGCGGCCACCGCCGTTCTGCACCGGTTTCGCTGATTCGTCGGCCTGGTACGCCTCCCAATCCCGCCGGGCCGCCAGGATTGCATCAACCGGCATGGCCGCGGACGGATGCAATGCGGCGCCATAGAGAGCAAACCCTTCCATGAAGGCATAGGCCACCGACCAGAACAGGTTGGCCTGCGCGTTCGGCACTGCAGCTTGCGGCGTCGGACGCGAGCGGGTCTGCGCGTAGCCCAACCTCGCGGTACGGTCAGGACCGAGACGAGCCATGCCGCGGCCTTCGGACCAAACGAGCCGCCTCCCGTCGGGCTCGGCGTCGTCCGGCCGAGCTGAACGGATCACACCGCGAGAATGCCGAGAATGCGTCTTCATCGTAAATCTCCCACACGCTGTTCGTGGGAGGCAATCTGCAGGCCGGGCGTTACAGCGAAATCACCGTCATCGGCAAAGGGGTTACAGTTGCAATCCTCTCGGCCACGCTTCTGTTCGCGCATGACCTTCTCGAAAAGCCGCTGCGCTGGCGCGGCCCTTCAGATCCGGATCTAGAACGGTTCTACGGGAACCGCGAAGACGTAGCCGACGCCGCGCTCGGTCTGGATGACGCGCGGCGCACTCGGGTCGGACTCCAGCTTGCGCCGCAGCCGCAGCACCTGAACGTCGATGCTGCGATCGAAGATGTCCTCGTGGATACGAGTCGCCTGAAGCAAATGCTCGCGGGTCAGCGGGCGTTGCGGCGCCTCGAGGAAGGCCAGCAACAGGGCATACTCCCCTTTGCTGAGCGGAACCGGCGTTTCGCTGGGATCGACGAGCTTGCGGCCACGGCGTTCCAGCTTCCATCCACCGAAGCGATAGCCTCCGCGCTCGGGATCGCGGGCGCGCGCGGCCCGGCCCATCTCCTGTCGCCGCAACACCGCCCGGACACGCGCGAGCAGCTCCCGCAAGGAGAACGGCTTGATGATATAGTCGTCGGCGCCGAGCTCGAGCCCGACGATGCGGTCGATCTCGTCCGGACGATGGCCGGTCGTGATGATGACGGGCACGTCGGAATGCGAACGGATTTCCCGGAGCAGGTCCAGACCGTCCTCTTGACCGAGGCGGAGGTCGAGAATGATCAGGCTGGGCTGACTGGCTTCCAGATAGTGATTGAGTTCAGACCTGCTGGACGCCGCCCTGGTCGGGACATTGTGCTCCTCCAGATATCTGATCACCATCTGTCGCAAGGTGGAATCGTCGTCGACGACGACGATGTGGCCAACATCTGCAAGCATACTTCTCTCTCAAATCTGCCGTCACCAACAGAGTCGCATCTTAAGATTTGCAATCACTCGAATGGTACAGGGACTGCCAAAACTTCGCTGTGCGCGACGGCGTCCATAGCCTGCTGATGACGCCGTAACCCGGTATTTCTGCGGCCAAATGCGCCGGATATCGCAGACGTGAAGCATTGTGATCCTAGCTAATGCTACTTTTGAGCGATTCCAGTCTCCGCGCCTGCATGACTGTTCGCCGGTGACGAAGGGACTGTTCGGCGGTGACGACGGGCCGCGTCGCTGAGGGCTGTGACGGCGTGTGTCTTCCCGGGCGCGCGGCGTCGGCTGCAGCCGAGCGCCGTGCCCTCGCGTGTTCAGCGTGCACATGAGTCGCGACCGTGCAGCCGGGTGAGAGCGGCGGCACGCATCATTCGCCGGGATGCGTCAGGAGCGGGTCAGACCCACGAGATAAAGATAGATCGCAGCGAGCTCGTCGTCGTCCATCCGCCCGATCGGCCGCCATGGCATTTGCTCGTCGAGCCGATGTCCGTTCGGATCGACGCCCGTCCGCATGGTGGCGATGAACTGTGCCTGGCTCCAGTCCTTGACGACAGCAAGATCGGGTCCGAGCGGCGGCAATTGTCCGGGTATGCCGCCTGCGAGATCCTTGCCATGACATTCCCGGCAATCCTGATAGGACAGCAGATACCTGCCATAACGAGCCGTCGGCCCCTTCGGCGGCGCGACGATCACACCGGTGAACACCGGCTTGGCATCCGGCAACAGTCCCGCACCCAGCATCGCAAGGCCCAGCAGGCTGAAGCGATCCTGAGGCTCGGGCGTCTGTTCACCGCCCGCGGGCAAGCTGCGGATATAGGCGATCACGGCCTTGGTGTCCTCGTCACTGAGCCGGCCGGCATTGGTGAAGGACATAATTGCGAGCCATCGTCCGCGCGCGTCGACGCCATTACGGATGGCGCGAAAGATCTCGCCGTCGGACCAGTGCTTCAATGCGCCGGCGGGTGTCAAATTCGCGGGCACGAAGGAGCCGATGGGAAGCGGAAGATCCTTGCCGACGTCGCCGCCACCGGACAGCACGCCGCTGTTCGAGTGACATCCGGCGCAGAAGCTGTCGGCGACCGCCCTGCCGCGGGCAATTCGCTCCGGCGTGGCCTCGACCTTGAGATCGGGGGCCGGCGCGGAGCGCGAATGTTGCCTGACGATGCCCGCTGCCGTCAGCGCACTCGCGCCGGACAGCGCGACGGCCGGCATCGCCGCCAGAATCACCCCGCACCACTTCAACAGGGAGTTCTTCGTCTGCCAGGCGCGAACGCCCGACCAGACCAGGAGCACAACGACAGCGACCATTGCAGCCAGGGCGACAATATTCTGCATGGCGTTCTCCTCAAAAAATGCTGCCTCAACGAATTCTGCGCGATCAATTCGCGCGATATCCCGACCGTCGATAATCATCTTCTGGAACCGCCGCCGAGTGCCCGCGGCGCGCCAAACGGCGCCTTGCCGGATTACGAGCGCGGCATTACCGCTCCGTTTCACGAGCGACCGCTCGCGCTACAACTGTAACGCTTGCGCGACGGCACCATTCCGGCCGCGCGACGGCGGCCTTGGCCGCGCCACGATGCGTTGCCGCCGTAACCATTTGGGGGCCATCGGAAGCCTCGATGTAACGGCGATCCCCTCAATTGCCTCTGCTTAATCGAGCGGCCGCCCTGTTGGCGACCGAGCATCGATCATCAAGAGGTCATCTCCCATGAAGATTCTTATCGCTTCGACGCCTGCGACGGGTCATCTCAATCCGATGCTGGCGATCACGCAGGTCCTCGTCGGCGAAGGTCACGAGGTTGCCTTCATGACGGGCACCGCCTTTCGTGCCCGCGTCGAGGCCAGCGGCGTCAAGTTCTTTCCGCTTCCCGAGGGGGCGGATTTCGATCCGAACGACGTTTTCGCTCTGGTCCCCGAGCTCAAGTCCATCCCGCCGGGGCTCGAGTGGTTCCGCATTGCTTGCGAGCGCTTTTTCGTCGACGCCGTCCCCGCCCAGCACGAGGGCCTGCTACAGGCGCTGCGGCAATTTCCCGCCGACATCATCGTCGGCGACGACATGCTGTTCGGCGTGTTGCCGATGCTGCTCGGACCGCGCTCGCAGCGGCCGCCGATCGCGCTCTGCGGGACCTCGTTCCTGCATTGGGCGCGTGAGGACGGCGCGCCGAATTTCCTCGGCCTACCGCCGGCGACGACCCCCGAGCAGCGCGATCAATACGCCGCCAAGGCGCGGGAATTTGACGCGGCGGTCGATCAGCCCGTGTCGCTGCGCCTGAACCGGGCCCTGAAGACCCTCGGCGTCGGACCGATATCGATGCCGCTATTCCATTCGGTGGTCGCGCTCGCGGATGCCTATCTGCAATTGTCCGTGCCGAGCTTCGAATTCCCCCGCGAGATCCCCTCGTCCGTGCATTTCGTCGGCACGCCTCCGATCATTGCCAATCAGGTCCCGCCGCCGCCATGGGCCGAGGACCTCGACGGTTCGCGCAAGGTCGTGCTGGTGACGCAGGGAACGGTGGCCAACCACAATTTCAACCTGCTGGTCGCGCCGACGCTGGCTGCTCTCGCCGACGAGCCCGACATCCTGGTGGTCGCGACCGCGGGCGGCCGTCCGGTCAACGCCATCCCCGGCAAGGTCCCGTCGAACGCGCGCATCGCCCGCTATCTGCCGTTCGAATGGCTGCTGCCGCACGTCGACGTGCTCGTCACCAATGGCGGCTATGGCAGCGTCAACCAGGCCATGAGCTTCGGCATCCCGCTGGTCACGGCGGGACTGACCGAAGACAAGGCCGACGTCAACGCGCGGGTCGCATGGTCCGGCGTCGGCATCGATCTCGGGACCAACGAGCCGACGCCGGAAGCCATACGCAATGCGGTGCGGGCGGTGCTCGACCAGCCGCGCTATCAGCTACGCGCGACGCAGATCGCCGACGAATTCGCCGAGATCGATACGCGGGTGGAGATCGTCCGGATCATCAGCGAGCTCGTGACCGACGAGACCGAGGTCTCACGCCTGCGAGCGACCGCTGCGAGCCAGGGGCGGCGTGCCGGCCGGCGCGCCTGATCGCTGCCGCTTGAGAAAATGATGGAGCGCGGCACGACCGCGCTCCATCCCCTCGTGAAATTTCGCAACAGACCTTCGGATTCTTGTCCATGCGGATCGAACCAGACTCCTTTGCATTCACGGTGCTGCTCGGCGCGCTCGCGGCCGTACCGTATTCCGGCATCGATATCAACCTGCCGGCACTGGCAGCCACCGGCGCCACGCTGGGCACGAGCGCCTCGGACGTCGGATTGACGATGAGCGCCTTCATGCTCAGCCTCGCCACGGCGCCGCTGGTCTACGGACCGGTCTCCGACCGCCTCGGCCGCAAGCCGGTCCTGGCATTCGGCCTCGCACTGTTCGTCGCCGCCAGCATCAGCTGCGCGCTTGCCACCTCGCTGCCGCTTCTGCTGGTGTGCCGCTTCTTCCAGGGGATCGGGGCCGCCGCAACCGCAACGACATTCGCCATCATTCGCGATCTGTTCGACGGCGACGCCGCGCGCGGCAAGATCGCCAACGTCATGGTCGCGGTCAACGTCGCAACCGTGATCGCGCCGACGGCCGGCGCTGCCCTGCTGGCGGCGGCCGACTGGCGATCGATCTATGCGACCCAGGCCGCGATCGGCCTGATGCTGCTGCTGGTGGTGATGTTTCGCTTCGCCGAGACCGCGCCCGAGACCACGCGCTTGGCTCCTTCCGCGCGCCTCGTGCGCTCCGCGGTGACCGACAGTTACCGGCGGGTGCTGACGCATCCGGTTTCGTTGCCTTTCATCCTGGTCGGCGCCGCGGGCGGCGCGACGGTGTTTGCCTATGTCACCGGCGCCTCGCTGTTCTTCGTCGGCGCGGTCGGGCTTTCGCCCGAGCAATACGGCCTGATCTTCAGTGCCTGCTCGGCCTCCGTGATGGCCGGCGCCTTCCTCGACGGCCAGCTTGGCCGGCGCGGGATATCCTCCAGCCACATGCTCGCGACCGGGCTGACGCTGTCGTCAGCGGCCAGCGTCGCCCTGCTCGCGATGACATCGACGGGCTGGATGCCCACGGCGCTGGTCGTCGTGCTGCTGATGGCGGTGGCGCTCGGCTTCGGACTGAGCGTGCCGAACGTGATGAGCGCGACGATGCAGCACCTCCCCGACATCGCCGGCGCCGTCAGCGCGGCTGCCGGGAGCATTCAACTGATCGCAGGCGCCATATCGAGCGGACTGGTGGCGACGCGTTTCGACGGCCGGACCGCGCTGTCGATGACGGCGGTCATGGCTGCGTCGTCGCTCCTCGCCCTCGGCCTCTATTTTCTGGTCGCACGTCCCGCCGACCGTCGCCTCCAATCGCGGACGATCGATGCCGGCGCTGCGATCCGCAGCCCGACGCGCTCCTGAGGCGCGGTCGATCTGGCGGCGCGCTGGCGTCGAACCGACGCAAGCTCAGGAGATCTCGCGCGGCAGCTTCCAGTCCAGGCGCGGCGCGCAGGTCTCCTCCACCCGCGCGACGTGATATCCCTCGGGCAGAAGCCGGCCCCCCTCCTCGTCGGCGACCGGAACATCCGTCACCAGTCCCTCGATCAACGCTGCTTCCCATACCTCTTTCTCGGTGGCAAACGGAGCGCCGATCTGCTTGCTGCCTTCGAACAGCGCGTACATGGCTGTCAATCCCGTCTTGATGAGGCGGAGGCCAATCCTCCATCATACCGAAAGCAACGTATCGTCCGCACCGACGTTCCTTCCCGGGAGCGCGGGCCCGTCCTTCCCGCGCAAACGGTGGCACGTGGAATATGGCTCGCATCCTGATCGGCACTTCCGGCTGGCACTACGATTCCTGGCGAGGCCCGTTCTTTCCGGACGGCTTGCCGCTGAAGCAGCAGCTTCACTACTACGCCGGACAGTTCGCGACGACTGAGCTGAACGGCGTGTTCTATCGCACACCGACACCGGAAGCGGTGAAAGCGTGGCGCGAGCAGACGGGGCGCGACTTCGTCTTCGCCTGGAAGGCGTCGAAGTTCATCACGCACTGGAAGCGCCTGTCCGACCGCTCGGCCAACAGCCTCGAGCTGTTGGAGGACCGCATTTCACTGCTGCGCGGCAAGGCAGGACCGATCCTGTTCCAGCTGCCGCCGCAATTCGAGGCGAACGCCAGCCGCCTCGCCTCCTTCCTCAAGCTGCTGCCAGACCGGCGTCGATACAGCTTCGAATTCCGTCATCCGAGCTGGTACCAGCCGCGCATCCTGCGGATGCTGGCTGACGAGAATATCGCGCTTTGCCTGTCAGACCATCACGATGCGCCGGCGCCCTGGAAACGCACGGCGGACTTCGTCTATGTGCGTGGCCACGGACCAAGCGGGCGCTATCACGGCCACTATTCCGGCGCGACACTCGCGCAATGGGCGCGGCGGATCGAATCCTGGAAGCGGCAGGGTTGCGACGTCTATGTCTATTTCGACAACGACCAGAAGAGCGCGGCTCCGGCCGATGCCCAGAAGCTCAAGGCCCTGCTTTGACGCGCGTCATTTCGGGTTTGGGCTCACGAGGCCGGCGCCGGGCTCCTCGAGCCGTCCGTTCCGCGCCAGTCGGACGGCGTTGCCGAGCGCGCGTGCCACATTCAATACCTCCTGCTGAAACCCGTGGTCCTCGTCGAGATCGCGGTGGGACGTCGCGTATTGCTCCATGTAGCCGACGTAGCCGTCGAATTCCGCGAAACGACCGGCCGAGATCAGCTGCATGTCGGTGAGCCAATCGGACAATGTCCGGCGCACGCCCTCGGCTCCCACGGTGTCGCCGTGGACGACGAGGCCGAAATGGCGGCCGGCGAGATGACGGGGATAGGACCAGCCCTTCAGCTCGATGGCCTTGGCTTCAGCGGCCTTCTTGCCGTGCGTTGAGGTCGGATCCGGATTGCCGCCGTCGGCACAGACGAGACGGTCCATCATCGCCTTGAGGCCGCCCGGGACATGATACCAGTTCACCGGCGTCACGATCAGGATGCCGTGCGCGGCGACCCAGAGCGGGTAGATCTCGTTCATCCAGTCGCTGGTCTGGCCCAGCGAATAGTTCGGATAGCAACTGCACGGCCAATGGCAGAGCGGCATGGCGGTCGAGACGCAGGACTTGCAGGGGTGAATGGTCTTTCCGAACTCCGAGGTCAGGCGCGAGAGATCCAGGATGTCGACCGCATAACCCATCTCCGCGAAGACGGGCTCGGCCAGCTTGACCAGGCGCCAGGTCTTTGACATCTCGCCGGGACAGGTGTGCTCGCTGCGGGCCGAGCCGTTGACGATGAGGATGCGCGGCGCGGCGCGGGCATCGTCGTGCCGCCGCTGCGCCTCCAGGATCGCGGCGCGCGTCGCAAGCCAGTCCATGGCAAGCTCGTAATCGGGATCGGCGAAGCCCGCGCCCGCCTTCCGCGTCACCGGCGCCTTGCGCGAGTGGCTGTAGGCATCCCAGGCGGCATCGACGATGGCATCGAGCTCGCGTTGCAGCGGCAAAAAGACGGGATCGACGAACTGGCTCCTGTATCGCCGCTCGAACGCCTCACGCGACAGCTTGACGGGCGGCATGCCCTTGCGAACGTCCGGTGCCGTCATGCTCGCTCCTCGATAAGCCCGTGCAATCCAATCAACCAGAGCTCGCGCGCGCGGTTCCTCGGTCCGTCCCGGTTGGAACCTGCCGGGATTCAACGTCGAGGAGCAATCAGGACATTCCTATTCGCGCCAAAACTCTGCCAGTTCGTCTGCGGTCACCAGATCGACCTGGCCGTGAAAGCGAGTGCGGTACATCGTCATGAGCGCATCGTGGCCGACGTCGGACGAGCTGCACAACGCGTCCTCGACGATGACCACCCTGAAGCCGAGATCGACGGCGCTGAGGACCGTCGAGAGAACGCAGACGTCGGTCTCGGCACCCGATATCACCACCGTGCCGACGCCTCTTTCGATCAGCAGGCTTGCCAGAGCCGGGTTGCTGAACGCCGAATAGGCCGGCTTGTCGACGATGCGAACCGGAGGAACGTAGCGCGCCAGCTCCGGCACCAGATCGAGCGCCGACGGCGCAAGACGCCTGCGGGTCGCCTCGCGCCAGCGCTGAAAATAAGCCTGCCACTGGCCGGGACGGTCTTCCGGGTCCTGCGGCGTGATGAAGCGCGTGAAGATCGTTCTCGCCTGATAGCGCGAGACGATCGCCGCGATGGTCGGCAGAACCCGCTCCATCCACGGCGTTTCCCAAAGGCCGCCAGGCGCGAAGATGTTTTGCATGTCGATGCAGAGGTGAACCGCGTCCCGTATCGGGGTCTTTGGCGACTTTGCGTCAGTCATCGGCTCCTTACCCGGATGGTCCTCGGATTCTCAAGATCGGCTCGGTCGGAGACCAAAATCCTCACGCGCCGTGTAGGTTACGGCTTCGATCTTGTTGCCATCGAGATCGCGCACGAAGGCTGCGTAGTAATTCGCGTTGTATTGTTCACGAATGCCCGGGCCTCCCTCGTCACCTCCGCCGTTTGCCACGGCCGTTCGGTGGAAACGCCTTACGGTCTCCCGGTCGGGTGCCTGGAAGGCGATATGAACGCCGTTTCCCGCACTGGCAGGCTCACCGTCCACCGGCGTTTCGAGACTGAAGACGATGTCGGACGCGCCATAGTGAACGGCGCGATCCGAGGATTTGAGAACCCGCAAGCCGATCAATGCCATCAATGGATCATAAAACGCGCGCGCCCGATGCACGTCGTTCGTTCCAACGGACACGTGATGGATCATCCGCTCATTCCCCGTCAGAGGAGCGCCCTGGTCTGGTTGTCTCCAGACGGTGAGCGGGAGCAGCGTCGCCGCCCCCGCCGTTTCGAAACCGCCGACCTAGCAGTCCTTGTCGGCAGAGCCGACCGTCGTCTTCGACTGTTCGGCCGCTGTCGGCTGACTTTGCATCTGGCGCTGGGCGTCCTGCGACGAGGTCGCCGTGTTCTCGGTGGCCTTGTTCATGGCCGAGGTCGGGGGATGCTCCTTGGCGTCCGACGAAGCGGTGCCGGTGGTTTCACTCGCCTGCCCGGTCGTAACCGGTCCCGAACCGGCATCACGATTGGCGGCAGTGTTGCAGGGACCGGCCCATGCGATGGTCGAACTGACGGCCAGCACCGCTCCCACCAGCATTGATCTCATAAGCATGACAACCTCCTTGTCGTTGCGACGGCTAGTGCTCGGCGGAGCCGGGTTCCGCCATCTTGCGATGTTGTTTCACGAGCGTTTCCGCAGCCGTGTGTTCCGCAGGCCCGGCGTTCAGCAATACGAACGGCAGGCGCTCGCCGGCGTTCCAAAGCGGGGCGCGGTTACTGCAATGCAGCCCAAGGGACGCGATACGCCGCCGTCACCGATGCAACTCGTCATCTGCATCTGCGGCGGCGGCTCGCTCTGAAGCGCGATCGGGTCAGTTGATCGACTTCGAAGGCTATTTGGGCGTGGGAACTCGGACGCTTCCGGCCGACACATACCCGCCCGCAACGATACGGCTGAAAAGCCAGAGGACGACGGGGCAAGCCAGGAGCGCGAGGGCGCCGAAGTCTAGCGCGGCGCTCGCGGAGCCGAATGATGTGGAGAGCTTCCCCCCGATCGCCGGTCCGGCCAGCATGCCGGCGTAGAAGACCGTGTAGAATATCCCCATTCCGATCGACCGCGCCTTCTGGTCGAGTACGCGCGCAGGCAGGCTCATGATCGGCCCGGCGGGCAGGCCGCAAAGGATGCCAAGAGCAATGACGATGGCAAGCACCATGCCGCTTCGCGACAGAAAAAGTGTCAGGAGCGCGAAGGCGAGACAGCCCGTCACGAGGATCGCCTCGCCGCGCTTGGTCCGATCGGCGAGGAATCCGCCCAACGGAACCGAGAGGGCAGCAAGCCAGAGCACGAGACTGATGGTTGATCCGGCTGCGGCGCCGGACCAGCCCTGCTCAACGAGCAGCGACGGGCCGAAGCTGAAGATCATCGCAAAGCCGATGTTATAGAGGCACCAGATCAAGCCCGCGGCAACCACGGCGCAGATCGTCTTGGCGGTCAGGCTGCCGCGCTCGCCTTCCGCCGCGATGGTCGCATCAGGCGCGCGATAAACCAGAGCGATGAGGCCAAGCCCGATCAGAACCACCCCGGCGACGGCCAAATTGACGGCATGGAGCCCGAGCGCGGCGCCGATGGCTGGCAGAAGCATCAGAGAGAGCGCGATGCCGGTCGGCCACGAGTTGATGAAAATGGCCATCGCGGTGGCGATTTCCCGACCGGCGAACCAGTCCGCGACCATCTTGGTCATCAGAACGTTCAGGAGAACACCGCCGATGCCGGCCATCAGCCGGCCCGCAATCTGCACGCTCCATGACGTTGACGCAGTCATCAGCAGTTCGCCGGCCAGCATCATCAGGAGTCCAGCGAGGACAGTCACCTTGTCGCCATAGCGACGGCCGATCGCGCCGCCAGGCAGCGCAAGCGCGGTGCCCGGCGCAAAATAGAGTCCGATCAGAACGCCGATATCGGCCAAGCTCGCGCCGAGGCTCTGGCTGAGCTGCGGCGCGACGGCGGCGACGCTCTGAAACTGAAAGGCGATGGTGGCACGCGCGACGAACAGAGCAGCAAGAATGGTCCAGCGGCTTCGCATTAGGGGTCGCTCCGATACCATCAATTATGTCGTCGGCGGGATATTCTGGTTCAAGCGGAAGACATCGGCCGGATCGTCCCAGATCGCGACCGGAAAGCAATCGAACGCCGCATCGCGGTTTGCATAAGGCGAACTGGACGCCGGCACTCGAGATAGGGAACGGTTGCAAGGCGCGTCACGACAGGCGAGCCGAACTCGACGATCGGTGCGCTATAGAGGTCGCATGCGAGCGCACGCCAGCCCAGGACGGTGGAGGAACGACTGGGCGCCCAAGAGCTTGGGTTGCTGGATATGCCGAAGGAGGATGAGATGGACAGTGAAGAGGCCTTGGCAAAAGTGAAGGACGTGTCGGAAAGTGTGCGCGAGACCGCCCGCACGGTGCGGCAGAGCCTGGAAGCAGGGCAGCCGCCCGGCCAGGCTGTTGCCTTTCTGCGCGATGTGGTGCGCGAGGCTCCACTACCATCGTTGCTCGTCGCCTTCATGCTGGGCTGCCTGATCGCGCGGCGTTAGCCGGGAATATCCCGGTCGATCGCAAGATCGTCGAGCAGGGGCGAAGAGCCTCCGGCAATCAATGTGGCCAGCAGTTCCGCCGCGAGAAAGCTGAAGGTGATGCCGTTGCCGCCATAACCAAAGGCGGCGAAGATATTCTTGCAGCCAGGTACCGTGCCGATCAGTGGCAAGCCGTCATGCGTAGTGTCGAAGGCGCCGGACCAGCTGAAGGCCACGTGATCGGATGCATGCGGCCACAGCAATTTCAGATAAGTCCTGAGCGCTCTCACCTTTGCGGGCGTCGCCTCATCACGAGCCGCAGGCTCGATAAGCGCATGATCATCCTCGCCACCAAGGATGATGCGGCCATCAGCCGTTGTCCGCGCATAATGATAGTTTCGGCTCGCCTCCCAGATCAGCGCCTGTTCGGGCCACAGATTGCCTGGTTGCCGTCGGGTCGCGATGGCCCAGCTGGAAGTCGGCTGCTGGGCCGTGGGCTTCACAAATTCCGGCATGACATAGCCGGTCGCCAGCACCACGTGACGCGCGTCGATCGAATGCCCGCTCTCCAGGCCGACGGTGATACCCGAGACCGCGCTATCGTAGGCAACTGCGTTGGCCTTCAGAAGACGGGCGCCGCGTTGCAAAGAGACGTCAAGCAGGCCACGCGTGAGCCAAACCGGGTCGGCATCGGCCGCGTCCCTTGACAAAAGGGCGCCCGCCCGCGCGATTCCGAAGCGCCTCTGCAGCGCGCCATGATCAAGATAGAGGGACGGCAGATCGGCACGGCTCCTCATCGCGTATTCATCCCGAACAAGCTTCGGACTGTCATCGACGGCAAGATAGAGCGAAAGGCGTGGCCGCATCTGGCAGGCAATTCCATGATGGGCAATCAGGCAGACTAGTCCTTGCGCGGCATGGTGGCTGGCCCGATAGCAGCGAATTGCCTTCCCGAGGCCATAGACCTGCGCGAGTTCGAACAGCGGACGGTCGATTTCCCAGAGCAGCATGGCGGTACTCGCGACCGTGCTGCCGAGGCCCGGTATCTCGCGATCGATGATGACGACCTGGCGTCCCTCGCGAGTCAGGCGCTCGGCCACCAGCGCGCCGGTTATGCCGGCGCCGATGACCAGAATCTCGCAACGAAAGCTGTCGGCGACAGGCTCGATCGGCGGTGGCGGCAGCCCGGCCCACGGCGGGCGCGGGCTGCGCAGATCATCCTGCTCGATGTCTTCGTCCTTAAAGATAGATCGCTCCCAAGCCTAAACAGATCCCGCTAGACCTTCACCGGGCGCAACGCCGACACGGCCGGCGCGTTGATCGGCTGTCCGTTGGGCGCGAAGATCGAGCCGTGGCACGGGCAGTCCCAGCAGCTCTCAAAGCTGTTCCAGTGCAGATGGCAGCCGATATGCGTGCAGCTTGCCGCATGCAGATGCAGCTCGCCAGCCTTGTCCTTGTAGGCGGCGATTTTCTCAAGACCGTGACGCAGGATGGCGCCCTCACCCGCCTTCAGCTCCTCAAGCGATGCGATTTCACCAGGCGCCACGTACTCGGCGAGGTTCTGCAGGATGATCAGGTTCTCGCGAAGGAAGTTCCGGGCGGCCGCGAGGGGCTTGCGATCGGGCGCATAGACCGACTTCCAGGGATGATCTTCACCAAGAATGAGGGCCGTGTTCAGCATGGCCCCCATCACACCATGGGTCAGACCCTGACCGGAATCGCCCATCGCGAGATAGACCTTTTCACCGCCGGGCTCGCGGCCGATGAAGCCGGCGTAGTCGATCGTATCGAGCACCTGGCCCGACCAGCTGTGCGTGACTTTGCCGAGCGCCGGGATCAACTCGCGGGCCCAGCTCTCCAGCCTGGCAAAGCGCTCCTCGGCGTCATTAGCCTCGCCGCTCTTGTGATCTTCACCGCCAACAAGAACGAAATCCTGATCGTCTGGGCCGGTTTGCAGCCGCACATAGTGATAGGGATCTTCGGTGTCCCAGTAGAGTGCGTCTGGAAGCTCACCCCGCGCAATCGCAAAGGCAAGCACGTAGGTACGGTAGGGCGCAACCTTGGTATGCAATTGGAAGCGGTCGGCAATGGATGCGTTGGTCGCGATCACGGCATGGCCCGCCGTGATTTGCCCGTGTGCGGTCCGCAACGTAACGGCGCCGTCCCGCTCGACAACGTCTTCGACCGGACTGTTGGCAAAGAAGCGGACGCCGTTCGTCTCGCATACCGCAGCAATTCCCGCGAGGTACTTCAGCGGATGGAAGGTCGCTTGCCGGGGATAACGAAGCACATGGCGGCTCTCGCATCCCCTGAGGGGCACGCCGACCAGCCGATGAACCGGCGCGCCCGCTTCCTGCACGGCTTCCAGCTCCTGGTCGATGATGTCGGCGGGCATGCTGTTGCCCTGAAAGAGGTAGCCATCAAGTCGCCGGAAGTCGCACGCGATCTTCCCGCTCGCCTGGATGGCCTCGATCCGGTCGACGGCGGCGGCCTGACTTTCGTAGAATAGTTTGGCGGCATCGGCGCCCCGCAGCTTTCGAAACTCGCTCATCAGATCGTCGCAGAGCGGCGCCAAATGCGCAGACGTACGTGCCGTCATGCCGCTCGCGATGCCCTTGCGATCGATGACGATGACCGACCGGCCGCGTTTACAAAGCTCGTAGGCGGTCGAGAGCCCGGCGATGCCTGAGCCAACCACAGCCACATCGCAATGGGCCTCGCCTTTGAGCTCGCCCGCCTCCGGCAAAATCTCCGTATCCATCCATAGCGAGGTGCTGACCATCCTGAACTCCGCGCAATGAGGCAAACGCCCATTTGGTGCCGCAGTTCCTCCTTCGATGGGAAGCCGGCGCCATGCGCCTTTCGCAAATGGACAGGCAACGTGGCGATCCAGCCTCTGCGGCCGGACCGCGGCGACAGCGGCGAGGAACAAAGCCCGATCGGGGTCGTTCCATCGCTTTGAACGCGAGGAGCGATGTCATGGGACTATTCACAAAGGACATCAAGTCGATGGATGATCTGCTGCTGCATGGCTTGCAGGACATCTATTATGCCGAGCAGCAGATCCTCAAGGCATTGCCGAAAATGATCGACAAGGCCACCAACCGGGATCTGGTTACGGGTCTCAAGAACCATCTCGAAGAGACGAACAAGCAGGTCGAGCGTCTCGAAAAAGCCTTTGAGAAACTGGGCCAGTCGCCGAGCGGCACGCAATGCCCGGCCATCGACGGCCTCATCAAGGAAGCGGACGAGACGGCCGGCGAGATCGAAGACAAGGCGGTGCTTGATGCAGCGATCGTCGCCAACGCGCAGGCCGTCGAACATTACGAGATCTGCCGCTATGGCACGCTGATCGCCTGGGCGGAAGAGCTTGGCCACGACGATATCGTGCGCTTCCTGAACACGAACCTGAACGAAGAGAAGGCGGCGAACACGAAGCTCAACACGGTGGCGTTGCGCAAGGGCGTCAACAAGAAGGCCTCCACCGCCGCGTGATTGCCACCTGCGGGTCTGGCGGACGATTCCGCCAGACGCGCTTCCTCTCGGTACCCCAATGCGTAGGCGACTGCCGCCATGACCAATCTGACAAAACTGCCGAGCTGGGCCGACGAAGACAATATCTTTGCTGTCGTCGAGACGCCACGCGGCAGCTCGTGCAAGCTCGATTTCGATCCCAAGCTCGGTGTCTTTGCCCTGGCGAAGCCGCTCATGGCGGGACTGACCTATCCCTACGATTGGGGCTTCGTTCCCTCGACCAAGGCCGATGATGGTGACCCGCTGGATGTGCTGATCCTGCATGATGCGCAGACTTATCCGGGAGTGGTGCTGCGCTGTCGCCCCGTTGGCATTCTCGAAGTCGAGCAGAAGAAAAAGGGCAAGAAAGAGCGAAACGACCGCATTTTTGCGGTGCCCGACCGATCACCGCTCGAAACCAACCTCAAGGATATCCGCGATCTCCCTTCTCATGCGCGCGATGATCTCGAACAGTTTTTTCAGGCAACGAACGCGCTGGAGAACAAGGAGCTGAAATTTCTCGGTTGGCATGGGCCCAGCCGAACGACCAAGGCCATCAAAAGGCTGGCCCGCTGAAGTCGAACTAGAACTTCACTCATCGCGTTGTGACCGCGACACTTGCCGCGAGCGATCCTCGGACGCGTCTGTGGCATATCGTCCTGGGAGCTTTGGATCCCGCCGCACTGGACGAGCTGCTTGGAAAAGCGACCCAGGCGAAGCGGAGTCCCAACACCATCACTGACCCGGCGCGACTGAAGAAGGCGATCGCGCTTGCGCGTCAACGAGGCTAGGCTTTGGGCGATCAGGAATTCGAAGAGGGAGTACGCTCGTCGCCGTTCCCCTGTTTGACCGAAACGGGAAAATCGTTGCCGCGATGAAGGTGGTGGCGCCGACCAGTCGCGCGTCGATCGAAGACCTCCAGCGACGCTTCTTGCCGGTCTTGCAGCGCGCCGCGGAGAAGGCCCACGACGTTCTTCGCGTTCGCATGTGAGCCACCTGGCAACCCGCAAGGCTCATGCGCCAAACGAACTGCCATTTCCAAACGCGTTGATCCAGCGGGAGCAGAGCTGCTTCGAAAACGAACTCAGCAACTTAACTGCTGGCTGGGGCGGGAGGGATCGAACCTCCGAATGGCGGAATCAAAATCCGCTGCCTTACCGCTTGGCTACGCCCCAACAGGCGACCTCCTCGGGGCGGCGGAAGAACTGGCTACCGCAGATTCCCTTGGGTCGCAGCCGGTCTATAGGGTGCGGCACGGCATTTCAACCGCCTGGAGGGGCAAAATACCACAGCGTCCGGGGTGGGCGGCGCCATACTCTATTATAGGTCCGGGTGGAGGCCCTGTTCCGAGCCCAGCGCGTCCTGGCGTCCGGCCAGTTGAGACCGCCGGCTTTTCATGGGAATACCGCCGCCAAGACCTGTCTCCGGGGAGTGAACCATGACCTACCGCGCACCGATCTCTGACATGCTGCTGTCGCTCAACCATGGCGCCGGCCTGAAGGCGGCGGTCGACGCCGGCCATTACGGCGATTTCGACGCCGACATTGCCGCCGCGGTGCTGGAGGAAGCCGGCAAATTCGCGACCGACGTGCTGGCGCCGCTCAACAAGGTCGGTGACGAGCACGGCATCAAGCTGGATGCCGGCAAGGTCACGACCGCGCCGGGCTGGCCCGATGCCTACAAGCGCTGGACCGAGGGCGGCTGGAATGCGGTCTCCGGCCCCGAGGATTTCGGCGGCCAAGGCCTACCGATCGCGATCAACGCCGCCTGTACCGAGATCTGGAGCGCCGCCAACGTCGCCTTCGGCCTTTGCCCGCTGCTGACGGCATCGGCGATCGAGGCCCTCGATGCCCACGGCAGCAATGAGCTGAAAAACATCTATCTCGAAAAGCTCGTCTCCGGCGAATGGACCGGCACCATGCAGCTGACCGAGCCGCAGGCCGGCTCCGATGTCGGCGCGCTGCGCACCCGCGCCGAAAAGCAGGCCGATGGCACCTATCGCATCAAGGGGACGAAGATCTTCATCACCTATGGCGAGCACGACATGACCGACAACATCGTGCATTTCGTGCTGGCGCGACTGCCCGACGCACCCGCGGGCACCAAGGGGATCTCGCTCTTCCTCGTGCCGAAGTTCTTGGTGAACGCCGACGGCTCGCTCGGCAAGCGCAACGACATCTTCGCCAGCGGTGTCGAGCACAAGCTCGGCATGCACGCCTCGCCCACCTGCACCATGACCATGGGCGATCATGGCGGCGCGATCGGCTTTTTGATCGGCGAAGAGAACCAGGGCATGCGCTGCATGTTCACGATGATGAACCAGGCGCGCCTCGGCGTCGGTCTGGAGGGCGTCGGCGTTGCCGACCGCGCCTATCAGCAGGCGCTGTCCTACGCGCAGGAGCGCAAGCAGGGCCGCGCCGTCGGCAAGAAGGGCGAAGGCTCGGACGCGATCTTCGTCCATCCCGACGTCAAGCGCATGCTGATGCGGATGCGGGCGCAGACGGCTGCCGCGCGCACCATCTGCTATGCGACCGCGGTTGCCATGGATATCTCGACGCGCGCCAAGGACCCCAAGGTGCGTGCCGATGCGGCCGCGCGCGCGGCGCTGCTGACGCCGATGGCCAAGGGCTACTCCACCGACATCGGCAACGAGGTCGCTTATCTCGGCGTGCAGGTGCATGGCGGCATGGGCTTCATCGAAGAGACCGGCGCGGCCCAGCACTATCGCGACGCGCGCATCACTGCGATCTATGAGGGCACCAACGGCATCCAGGCGATCGACCTGGTCACGCGCAAGCTGGCGGCCAATGGCGGCGCTGCGGTGTGGGCGCTGCTCGATGAGCTCTCGGCAACCGTCAAGCAGGTCGAAGCCTCCAACGATCCCGCCTTCGGCACCACGGGCGCAAAACTGCGCGAGGCGCTGGAGGCCTTGACACGCACCAGCAAATGGCTGCTGGAGCGCGTCACCTCGGCACCGAACGAGGCGCTGGCCGGCGCGACGCCTTACTTGCAGCAGTTCGGCGTGACGCTCGGCGGCTGCATGCTGGCCTCCGAAGCGCTCGCCGCAAAGGGCGACGGCCTTGCCGATGCGCCGCGCTACGTCTCACTCGCGCGTTTCTTCGCCGAGAACATCAGTGTGCAGGCCGGCGCGCTCGAGCGCACCGTGACGGAGAGCGCGGAGTCGGTCGCGGCGGCGGACGCGGTGCTGCTGGGGTAAGTGGACGCTCCCACAAACGGTATCGTCCCGGCCCCGTGCGCAATTGCGCACCAGGCCGGGACGACAACGGAATATTTGGCGCGCACTTCGCCAACTCTCAACTTTCGGACATACCTCGCTGCGCCGCGCTCTGCCCCGGCCGCCACAGCACGACAGCCGCCGCGACGAGATCCAACACCACGCACATCGCAAACGCCGTCGTATAATTGCCGGTGAAACTGCGCACGAGCCCGACGGTACCGGGGCCGAAGGCGCTGACGACGCCGCTGATCGAGGTGCCCAGGCCCATCGCGGCGGCGAAGGCGGCAGATCCGATCTCGCGTTGAATGATCAGGGGCGGGAACGTGATCATGTTGCCGATCGAGAAGCCGTAAACGGCGCAGCATGCCAGCAGCACGGTCGGATTGGTGCTTTGAAGAAGCACGAAGAGCGCGGCGGCCTGGCTCGTCATCGACGCCGCGCAGGCGAGCCGCGGATCGACCCGGTCGACGAATAGGCCGAGCGACAAGCGCCCGACCACCGCCATCGCGGCCATGATGGTCACCGCAAAGCCAGCACTGGCGCGACCGATCAGCGGTTCGAGGAACGTCACCTGGTGGATGATGAATCCCATCTGCGCCAGCACCGCGATCGCGATCGGCAGCACCATGGTCCAGAACGCCGCATTGGCGAGCAGCGCCTTGCGCGATTGAGCCGGCGCGGCTGCGTCAGCACCGGACGGTCGCCCAACCGATGCCAGCGAGGTCCCGGCCGGCCAACCGATGAAGCTGATCACCACCGGCAGCACCAGGGCCACCATGACGATCGTTGCCGCCAGCATAGCCGAACGGAAACCGATGCTGCCGGTCAGCGACAGCAGCAGCGGAACGAGGATGATACCGCCGCAGGTTGCCCCGTTGAAGGCGAGGCTGAGCGCGAGGCCGCGGCGCCGGTCGAACCAGGAATTCAGCAGGGTGGCGATCACCACGGTGCCCATGCCGGTCCAGCCGACCGACATCAGCGCATAAGCGAGATAAAGCTGCCAGGGCGCCTGCATCAGCGCCAGCAGCACCGTCGATGCACCCAGCGCGGACAGCCCGGACAGGATCTGCGCGCGCAGCCCGATGCGGTTGAGCAGATCGTCGGTGAAAATGACGAGGACGGAGGTCAGGAGAAACGAGAAGGTGCTGGCCGCAGAGACCAGCGTGCCAGGCCAGCCATGGGCGCGCTGTAGCTCGGCGAGATAGACGCCCTGGCCGTAGAGGCCGAAGCCGAACATGAAGAAGGCCATCAGGAAGCAGGCCAGCACGACGCGCCAGCCGCGATAATGCAGCGAAGATTCGTCAACGCCTGTTGCGGCAATCATCAATCGAGCAATCGGTCAAATGGAAACGACTGGAGTGACGATCGTGCCTCACAACCACTGGTTTTTCAAACAAAACATTGTAGCCATTTGTTGCAATGCGCAATGGAGCGTGCAAGACAGCACAACCGGCGATCTGGCGCGATGCGGTTCCTGGACGGAAGAGAGTGACGGAAGGGAGGTATGACAGCGGTGTCATCCGCCGGGCTCACGGAATCGCTTTCGAAAAGGTCGCGCGGGCGGATTGGCAGGCCTGCAAGATGATGTAGGCTGATGTTTGCGAGACTCGCCACAGTCCAAGCGTCGCGGCGAGCCCAGGGGGTCTTTATGGCGAATGGTAACATCGTCGTCACCGAAGAGCGTGGAACGCGCGTGATCACGCTGCGCCGCCCCGGCAAGAAGAATGCGATCACGCAAGACATGTATCGGGAGATGAGCCGCGCCATCGATACCGCGCAGAACAATCCCGACATCCGCTGCATGATCATCACCGGCGGCTCCGGCGTGTTCACCGCCGGCGACGATATCGACGATTTTCTCCACGCCGACACGGCGCGTCCGGAGACGCTGTCGAACGGCGCCAAATTTCTCTACTCGCTCGCCCTCAACACCAAGCCGATCATCGCCGCCGTGGACGGCGCGTCGATCGGCGTAGGCACGGTGATGCTGTTTCATTGCGACTACGTGCTCGCCTCGACAGCCGCGACGTTCTCGGCGCCCTACATCAAGCTGGGCCTCGTGCCGGTCGGCGCGTCCAGCCTCCTGATGCCGAACACGATGGGATACCAGCGTGCCTTCGGGATGCTGGTGATGGGGCGAACCTTCACCGCTGCAGAGGCCGAAGCCGCAGGCTTCGTCAACACCGTGGTCTCGCCGGGACACACCGAGGTCGAGGCGCGCAAGGTTGCGCGCGAGATCTGCCGGCTGCCGGCCGAGGCGGTCGCGACCTCGCGCAAATTGCTGCGCACCCCGCCGGAAGAGCTGACCCGTCGCATCGACCAGGAGGCGCATCTGTTCGGCGAGCGGTTGAAATCGGACGATGCCGTGGCTGCGTTCAACGCCTTTGCAAACAGGAAGAAGCGGTAGCAATTCGTCATTCCGGGACGCGACGAAAGTCGCGAGCTATGATGCGCAATTGCGCATCTGAGAATCCATTGGGCGGCAGAGTTCGTGGATGAATGGATTCCGGGCTCGCGTTGCGCGCGCCCCGGAATGACGGCGAGAACTTCGTGAAATCTTCGCGCGGAGCGACTAATCTGGTTCCATGCAATACCGATCCATCCTTGCCGCACTCGCGCTGACCTGCGCCCTGCCCGCCTTCGCCCAGACTGCCGCCCCCGTCGAGCTGCGCATTCTCGCGATCAACGATTTCCACGGCAATCTGCGGCCGCCGCCGGGCGGCATCCGCATCAATGACCCCGAGGACAAGGCCAGGAAGGTGATGGTGGCGGCCGGCGGCGCCGAATACATGGCGACGCTGGTCAAGCAGCTGCGCGAAGGGCACAAGAACACGATCTTCGTTGCCGCCGGCGATTTGATCGGGGCGAGCCCGTTCCTGTCCGCGATGTTCCACGACGAACCCTCGATCGAGTCGCTTTCGATGATGGGGCTTGCGATCACCTCGGTCGGCAATCACGAATTCGACGAGGGCAAGACCGAGCTGTTGCGCATGCAGAACGGCGGCTGCCATCCGGTCGACGGCTGCCAGGGGCCACATCCCTTCACCGGCGCCAAATTCCACTATCTCGCGGCCTCCACAGTGGAGACGGCAACCGGCAAGACCGTGCTGCCGCCTTACGAGATCAGGGAGTTCGAGGGCATCCCCGTCGCCTTCATCGGACTGACCTTGAAGGAGACCGCGGGCATCGTCTCGCCATCAGGCATTGCCGGGCTCGAATTCCGAGACGAGGCCGAGACGGTGAATGCGCTGGTGCCGCAGCTGAAGGCGCGCGGCGTCGAGGCGATCGTGGTGCTGATCCACCAGGGCGGTGAGCCCTCGGGCGATTACAACGAATGCCCCGCCATTACCGGGCCCATCGTCGATATCGTCAAGAAATTCGACCGCGCCGTCGACGTCGTCGTCAGCGGCCACACCCACCGCGCCTATGTCTGCGATATCGACGGGCGTCTCGTCACCAGCGGCGACAAATACGGCACGCTGGTCACGGCGATCGACCTCAAGCTCGATCCAGCGAGCCGCGACATTGTCAGTGCGAGGGCCGAGAACGTCATCGTCGCCAATGCCTCGCTCGCGAAGGATCCGGAACAGACCGCGCTGATCGAGGCCTATGACAGGCTTTCGGCGCCGATCGCCAACCGGCCGGCCGGATCGGTCACGCAGACGTTGTCACGCGTTCCGAACGAGGCCGGTGAAAGCGCGCTCGGCGATATCATCGCGGATGCGCAGCTCGCAGCGACGAGGGCAGCGCAGGATGGCGGCGCCGTCATCGCGCTCACCAATCCCGGCGGCATCCGCACCGATATCGCCCCGAAGGAGAACGGCGCCATATCGTTCGGCGATGTCTTCGCCAGCCAGCCGTTCCGCAACCGCCTCGTCACCATGACGCTGACCGGCACTCAGCTCAAGGACATGCTGGAACAACAATGGCTCGATCCGAAGCGGCCGCGGATCCTGCAGGTCTCGAACGGATTCAGCTACACTTGGGACAGCGCGAAGCCGTTCGGCGAGCGCGTGATGGCGGAGAAGATGACGCTCAACGGCAGGCCGATCGAGCCTGGAAGCGGCTACCGCGTCACCCTCAACGATTACCTCGCCGTCGGCGGCGACGGTTTCACGGTCGCCAAGCAGGGCACGGGGCCGCAATATGGCGGCTACGACGCCGACGCGCTGTTCGCGTTTTTCCGGGCGCACGGGCCGATCGGCCCGCTGCCTCCGACTCGTATCCTGCGCGTGAATTGATCCGGATCAAACGGGCCGGAACGGGACAACCCTTTGCCATTCCCGGTGAAGCGCATAGATTGGGTTTGGCATTGCGTTTTGGCGCCGGATGCGTCAAGCGACGTCAAGAGCCCGCATCCCATGAGGCCGACCTGATGAGCACGCTTCTCCTCTCCCACAAGGCCTGCCTCGACCACGTCACGCCGCCGGGACATCCCGAACGGCCGGACCGCCTGCGTGCGGTGGAGGAAGCGCTGTCGCACGAGCGTTTCCAGTTTCTCGTTCGCGACCAGGCGCCGGAAGGCGATCTCGACCTCGTCACGCTGTGCCACAACGAACACTACGTCACCGAGCTGCGCCACATCGCGCCGACCAGCGGCCAGGTCTATATCGACGGTGACACCTCGATGTCGCCGGGCACGTGGGAGGCCGTGATGCGCGGCGTCGGCGGCGCGGTAGCGGCGACCGAAGCGGTGATGAATGGCGAGCATCGCAACGCCTTCGTCGCGGTGCGCCCGCCCGGCCATCACGCCGAGATCGGCAAGCCGATGGGCTTCTGCTTCTTCGACAATGTCGCGATCGCCGCGCGCCACGCGCAGCGCAAATACGGCATCAAGCGCGCGGCGATCGTTGATTTCGACGTGCATCACGGTAACGGCACGCAGGACATCTTCTGGTCGGACCCGACCGTGATGTACTGCTCGACGCATCAGATGCCGCTGTTTCCGGGCACCGGCGCGAAGGGCGAGCGCGGCGACCACGACACCATCGTCAACGCGCCGCTGGCGTCAGAAGACGGCGGCCCCGAATTCCGCTCCGCATTCGAGAATCTGATCCTGCCGCAGCTCGAAAAATTCAGCCCCGAGCTTCTCATCATCTCGGCCGGTTTCGATGCGCATTACCGCGACCCGCTGGCATCGCTGAACCTACGCGCCGAGGACTACGCCTGGGTGACGCGCAAGCTGATGGACCTCGCCGACAAGTCCGCCGGAGGCCGCGTTGTCTCTGTGCTCGAGGGCGGCTATGACCTGCAAGGACTGAAAGAATCTGTTACGGCGCATGTCGGCGCCCTGATGGGCGCTTGAAGCATTCGCCACATTAAGCCCGCAAAACCCGCCTTCACTGAGGGCTAAGCGAATCGGGCGATCGGAAACGGATATGGCCGAAAATACCCAAATCGACGTCTCCAGGCTCACCTTCGAGCGCGCGATCGAGGAACTCGAAACGATCGTGAAGCGGCTCGAGGACGGCAAGGTGCCGCTCGAGGAATC
Source organism: Bradyrhizobium sacchari (assembly GCF_002068095.1). Lineage (GTDB taxonomy): Bacteria > Pseudomonadota > Alphaproteobacteria > Rhizobiales > Xanthobacteraceae > Bradyrhizobium > Bradyrhizobium sacchari. The sequence goes on from NZ_LWIG01000009.1 coordinate 50,470, forward strand.
CGTAACGATCTACGAGCGCGGCGAGGCCTTGAAGCGCCGCTGCGAGGAACTGTTGCGCCAGGCCGAGGCGCGCGTGGATAAGATCACCACCGACGCCAGCGGCCAGCCCACCGGAACCGCACCGCTGGACGTCCAGTAAGGCCGACGGACAGGTCCCTGTTCCCGGCATTTGAAGCCTGCATTTTTTCATGATTGCACGCCGCCGAGTGCCCCTCGCGTGGAGGGCTGATCCGGGGTAAGGACCAGGGAACCTCCCGCCGAGGGCTTCTGGCCGCTCGAAAAGGCCCAGCCCCTGCTCAAAAATACTGTCGAGAAACCGGGCAGGACTGGAACCCCGCCGCAAGCACCACGATTAACCACTCTGGCCCGGGGGTTGCAGGTGCATGCCCGTAATCGGCCCAGCGGGTTGGCTTTGGCCCAAGCTTTGGTGTAAAGCTGCGCGGAGTGTGGCTTTTTGTTAGCCTTGACGTGGGCACCGATTACCAACGACAAGCGCTTCAAATTGCTAATGAAATTGGCTGGGACGGACGAAGCCGATCTAAGTGACAGGGATCACAGAGACTGAACCGGAGCGCACCTAAGCTCACCTAAGCTTGAAGACGGGGCTTTGCCCCAAGCAGGTGGCTCCGGCGGTTTAAGGACTCGCGCTGCGCCGATATTGTGCAAACCCATCGCGCACCGGAACGATCTTCCGGCGCTGACAAATTGGAAATCGCCGTGAACGCATACAGTAAGACGCCGCTTCTCGACACCATCCGGACGCCGGAAGACCTGCGCAAGCTCAAGATCGAGCAGGTTCGCCAGGTCGCCGACGAGCTGCGGCAGGAGACCATCGACGCCGTCTCCGTGACCGGCGGTCACTTCGGCGCGGGCCTCGGCGTGGTCGAGCTCACCACGGCGATCCATTACGTCTTCGACACGCCGCGCGACCGCCTGATCTGGGACGTCGGCCACCAGGCCTATCCCCACAAGATCCTCACCGGCCGGCGCGACCGGATTCGCACGCTGCGCACCGGCGGCGGCCTGTCCGGATTCACCAAGCGCAGCGAGAGCGATTACGATCCGTTCGGCGCGGCGCATTCCTCGACTTCGATCTCCGCCGGCCTCGGCATGGCCGTGGCGCGCGACCTCTCCGGCGGCAAGAACAACGTTATCGCCGTGATCGGTGACGGTGCGATGTCGGCGGGCATGGCCTATGAAGCCATGAACAACGCCGGTGCGATGAACTCGCGCCTGATCGTCATCCTCAACGACAACGACATGTCGATCGCGCCGCCGGTCGGCGCCATGAGCGCCTATCTGTCGCGGCTCTACTCCGGCAAGACCTATCGCACGCTGCGCGAGGCGGCCAAGCAGATCAACAAGCGCCTGCCCAAGATCATCGCCAACCGCGCCAACCGCGTCGAGGAGTACTCGCGCGGCTTCATGATGGACGGCGGCACGCTGTTCGAGGAGCTCGGCTTCTATTATGTCGGCCCGATCGACGGCCACAACCTCGACCATCTGCTGCCCGTGCTGAAGAACGTGCGCGACATGGAGGAAGGCCCGATCCTGGTTCACGTCGTGACGCAGAAGGGCAAGGGCTACGGCCCGGCAGAAGCGTCCGCCGACAAGTACCATGCCGTCGTCAAGTTCGACGTTGCGACCGGCACGCAGGCCAAGGCCAAGCCGAATGCGCCGGCCTATCAGAACGTGTTCGGCCAGAGCCTCGTCAAGGAAGCACAGAAGGACGACAAGATCGTCGCCATCACCGCGGCGATGCCGTCCGGCACCGGCGTCGACATCTTCAACAAGGCCTTCCCCGACCGCACCTTCGACGTCGGCATTGCCGAGCAGCACGCGGTGACGTTCGCGGCGGGTCTTGCCAGCGAGGGCTACAAGCCGTTCTGCGCGATCTACTCGACCTTCCTGCAGCGCGGCTACGACCAGATCGTGCATGACGTCGCGATCCAGAACCTGCCCGTCCGCTTCGCCATCGACCGCGCCGGCCTTGTCGGCGCCGACGGCGCGACGCATGCCGGCTCGTTCGACAACGCCTATCTCGGCTGTCTGCCCAACATGGTGATCATGGCGGCGGCGGACGAGGCCGAGCTCGTGCACATGGTGGCGACCCAGGTCGCGATCGACGACCGTCCGAGCTCCCTGCGTTATCCGCGCGGCGAAGGCCGCGGCATCGAGATGCCCGAAGTCGGCATTCCGCTCGAGATCGGCAAGGGCCGCATGATCCGCCAGGGCAGCAAGATCGCCCTGCTCTCGTTCGGCACGCGCCTCGCCGAATGCGAGAAGGCGGCCGACGAACTCGCCGCCCACGGCCTGTCGACCACGATCGCCGATGCGCGCTTCATGAAGCCGCTCGACACCGAGCTGGTGCTCAAGCTCGCCCGCGACCATGAGATCCTGATCACGATCGAGGAAGGCTCGATCGGCGGCTTCGGCTCGCATGTCGCGCAGTTCCTGACCGATCAGGGCGTGCTCGACACCGGCATGGTCAAGTTCCGCGCGATGGTGCTGCCCGACGTGTTCCAGGACCACGACACGCCCGCCGCGATGTACGGCCGCGCCGGTCTCGACGCCAAGGGCATCGTCGCCAAGGTGTTCGAGGCGCTCGGCAAGGACGTGAAGGCCGAGACGGTCAAGCTGGCTTGAGCCCTCGCGACAGACGCTGACCCCCACCTCTCCCATCGGGAGAGGTGTTGCACCGCGCTTCGCATCCGGCAGACCGCACCCATGAAAATCTATCTGGCAGGTCCCGACGTGTTCCTGCCGGATGCCGTCGAGATCGGCCGACGCAAGGCTGAAATCTGCGCTGGCTTCGGGCTCACCGGCCTTTATCCCCTCGACAACGTCATCGACCTTGCCGCGCCCGACGCCTCGCGGCAGATCTTTTGCGGCAACGAGGCGATGATGGATGCGGCCGATGCCATCATCGCGAACCTGACGCCGTTCCGCGGCGCCGGCGCCGATCCCGGCACCGTCTACGAGCTTGGCTACATGGCCGGCCGCCGGAAGTTTTGTCTGGCCTATTCCAACGATGGCGCTGTCTATGCCGACCGTGTCGGTCGCTTCATGGAGGTCACCTCCGAAGACGAAAGGCTGGTCGATGCCCAGGGGCTGACGGTCGAGGACTTTGGCCTCGTCGATAACCTCATGATGATCCATGCGCTGGAGCTGCATGGCTGCCCACTGGTGACGCCGGCCACCATGCCTATCGATGTCTGGCACGATCTCGCCGCGTTCGAGACTTGCGTCCGGATGGCGGCCGCGCGATTGATCGTTACATAAGCGCCAGTCCCTCTTGAGAGAACCGATGTCCCCTGCCCGCAAGCGCGCGGATGTTCTGCTGGTCGAGCGCGGCCTGTTCGAGAGCCGGGCACGGGCGCGCGCGGCCATCGAGGCCGGCCTCGTCACCGCCGACAACAAGCAGGTTTCCAAACCGTCGGAGACGATCGCCGAGGACGCGGTGATCCAGGCCGAGCCCGCGCACCCCTACGTCTCGCGCGGCGGCGTCAAGCTCGCGGGCGCGCTGGAGCGCTACCCGATCGAGATCGAGGATCATGTCTGCCTCGACGTCGGCGCCTCCACCGGCGGCTTCACCGAGGTGCTGCTTGCCAACGGCGCGAGCCTGGTGTTCGCGGTCGATGTCGGCACCAGCCAGCTGCATCCTTCGCTGCGCGGTCATCCCAAGATCGTGTCGATGGAGGAGACCGATATTCGCGCCTATGACGGCAAGCGCCTGCCGGCGCGGCCGGATATTGTCGTCATCGATGTCAGTTTCATCTCACTCAAGAGCGTGCTGCCCGTGGCGCTGTCGCTGGCGGCCGCACCGATGAGCCTGCTGGCGCTGATCAAGCCTCAATTCGAGGCTGACAGGAAGCGCAACAAGAAGGGCATCATCCGCGACGCCGCCGTGCATCAGGCGATCTGCGACGACATCGCGGCCTATGCGTCCTCGCTCGGCTGCACCGACATCGAGGTGTTCCCCTCCTCGATCGCCGGTGGCGACGGCAACATCGAATTCTTCCTGGGCGCGCGCCGTGGTTGAGCGCTTGACCATCGATCATGTCGGCCATCGCGGCGACGGCGTCTCGCTCACGGCGGGCGATGCCGTCTACGTGCCCTACACGCTTGGCGGCGAGACCGTCGAGGTCGACCACGTCGCAGGACACCATCCCGACCNAGCCGTTCTGTCCGCATTTCGGCGTCTGCGGCGGCTGCGCCATCCAGCACTGGGCGGCCGAGCCCTATCATGCCTGGAAGCGCGGCATCGTGGTCGAGACGCTGGCGCAGGCCGGCATCGCATGCGAGGTGGCGCCGCTGGTCGATGCCCATGGCGTCGGGCGCAGGCGCGTCACGTTGCATGGCCGCTTCGGCACGCACGACATCCTCAAGGTCGGCTTCTCGGCGACGAGCTCGCACGACGTCATCCCGATCCATCGCTGCCCGATCCTCGATCCCGCACTCGAAGGCGCGCTCGATGCCGCCTGGGCTATCGCCGAGCCACTAACGTCGAAAATGCCGGTGACCAAGCCGCTCGACATCCAGGTCACCGCCACCATCAACGGCCTCGACGTCGACGTGCGCGGCTCCGGCCCGCTGCCGACGCCGCTCGTCACGGCGCTCTCGCGCGTTGCCGAGCAGCATCGCCTGGCGCGGCTGACGCGCCACGGTGAGCTGGTGCTACAGCGCCTCGCGCCGACGGTGAAGATGGGCCGCACTGAAGTGACGCTGCCGCCGGGCTCGTTCCTGCAGGCGACCGTCGCGGGAGAAGACACGCTGGCCGCGCTGGTCGCGGGGCGCGTCGGCAAGGCCAAGGAGGTTCTCGACCTCTTCTGCGGCGTCGGGCCGTTTGCATTGCGGCTCGCCGAGAAGGCACGCGTCACCGCCTATGACAGCGATGCCGGCGCGATCGCCGCGCTCGCAAAGGCAGCGCGCACGCCGGGGCTCAAGCCGATCAAAGCCGAGCCGCGCGACCTGTTCCGCCGGCCTCTGGTGCCGCCGGAGCTGCGCGATTTCGATGCCGTCGTGTTCGATCCGCCGCGCCAGGGCGCGCAGGCGCAGGCGCTGAAGCTTGCCGCGAGCAAGGTGCCCGTCGTGGTGGCAGTGTCCTGCAACGTCGCGACCTTCGCCCGCGACGCGCGGCTCTTGATCGATGGCGGCTACAAGATCGAGACCGTGGTGCCCGTCGACCAGTTCCGCCACACGCCGCATGTGGAATTGGTCGCAAAGTTTACAAGGTAGTCTTTTGTTTGAGCATGACGGGTTCGGGAAACCGCTACGCACTTCGCGCTAACGCGGCCCTCCGAGGCCGGGTCTAGCGCCGAAGACCACCGAGCGCCGGTGACTCGCCGGGCAGCATGTTCGACCTGATATCGCTGTCCATGCGGCCCGAGTCCTGCTGGGTGAACCCGGCCCCGAACGACAGGCTGAGATTGGAGGTCGGCTTGAACTCGACGCCCGCGAATGCGCTGTATCCCGGTGCGGCGCCAGGGGTCAGCGGCGCAATCGAGCTGCCGATGCCGTTGCCATATTTCAGCGTGTCGAATCCGGCAAAGAAGGTGACGGGCAAGCCGCCCGCCGTCTTGGTGTTGTAGCCGAACTGCGTGCTGTCATAGGAGAGCGCGCTGAAATTGCCGGCGAGGCCAGTCTGGCTGAGGCCGCCCCAATTCAGGTTGCCGCGCTGGCTGCCGACGAAGAAGCCGTTGGCAAAATTGGTGCGCCCGCCTGCGTCGCCGGCATTGAAGCTCGGAAAATTGCCGTAAGCGTCGGAGCTCTGGCCATCGCTGCCGCCATAGCCGAAGGCCCCACCCGGAATCCAATATCTCAGGGGTGCGACTTGCGCATGAGCGGGCGCTCCGCAGAAGCAGAGCGCGGCGAAGAGGATTGCGAGACGAAAGGAACGTGCAAGGCTCGGCATTCAGGCGACCGTCAAAAAGCTTGCAAATTATACGCCCGTGAGCGGGCGAATACCAGCGACGTGGCGCCGGCGACCGCGCCATCCAGTTCCCAATCACCTCTTCCTGACGCGTTGAACCTCCTCTGGGTCGGATTGACCCATTGAAAGGGCGCGCGCAAGCTGGCGCCCGCGCTTTGATTGCGCAGACCTTTGAAAATGCCCGTCATTGCATGGAGGCTATCATGGAGGTCAATTCCGACAGGTTGAATGCCTTTATGGGCAAGATGATCACCGAGGTGGGGGCGGCGATGAACGCCTCGCTGGTCCTGCTGGGCGACAAGCTCGGCCTTTACCGCGCCCTCGCCGCCAAGGGGCCGATGAACTCCGCCGAGCTCGCCAGCGCCACCGGGACAACCGAGCGTTATGTCCGCGAATGGCTCTCGAGCCAGGCTGCATCCGGCTACGTCGAATATGATGCCGGTTCAGGAAAATTCTCGATGCTGCCGGAGCAGGCGATGGCGCTTGCCGACCAGGACAGCCCGGTGTTCCTCGGCGCGGTCGGCAATGTCATTGCCGCGGCGTTTCTCGACGAGCCGAAGATCACGGACGCGTTCAAAAGCGGCAAGGGTGTCGGCTGGAACCGGCGCAGCGAGTGCCTGTTTTGCGGCACCGCCCGCTTCTTCCGCACCGGCTACATGCATCATCTGGTGCAGGAATGGCTGCCCGCACTCGACGGCGTCGTGGACAAGCTGAAGCGCGGCGCAAAGGTCGCCGATGTCGGTTGCGGCCACGGCGTCTCGACACGGCTAATGGCGGAGGCCTTCCCCAACTCCCGCTTCTACGGCTTCGACTATCACGAGGGCTCGATCGAGGCGGCGCGCAAAGCGGCCAACGAAGCCGGACTCGGCGACCGGGTCTCCTTCGCGGTTCACTCGGCCAAGTCCTATCCCGCCGAAGGCTACGATCTCGTCTGCTTCTTCGATTGCCTGCACGACATGGGCGATCCCGTCGGCGCCATCAGTCACGTGCGCGAGACCATGGCCAAGGACGGCACCTGCATGCTGGTGGAGCCGTTCGCAGGCGATCGCCTCGAGGACAATCTCAATCCGGTCGGCCGCGTCTACTATGCAGCGTCGACCATGATCTGCACGCCGGCCTCGCTCGATCAGGAAGTCGGCCTGGCGCTGGGTGCACAGGCGGGTGAAGCACGGCTGCGCAAGGTCGCGCGCGAAGGCGGCCTGTCGCGCTTCCGCCGCGCCGCGGAAACACCCTTCAACCTGATCCTGGAGGCGCGGATCTGACCTTTCTCATACAGTCGCGTGGCGCCGGCATACGGCCATGCCGGTGCCGCAGCCTCGCGCCGCACCGACGACAATGCCGTCATTTACGAGCGCAGCGAAGCAATCCAGACTGCCTCTGCGGAAGGACTCTGGATCGCTCGCTGCCCTTGCAATGACGGTGTGGATGCAGCGCCGCGGAGGCGCGCGCTCGGCGCGCTCAGGCGGTCCTGTCGACAGACGACGATGTATCGGCCGGCGGATATTTCGTCACCGGCACCATGAAGGATTTTCTGCCGACCTGGTAGATGATCTTGCCGTTCTTGCCGTCATCGGTCGCGATCTGCGCCTGGCCGAACATGATGACGTTGTTGTAGACGTAGCCGGTGCCCTGGCGGGTGACACCGTCGGTGGTGACGCTGACCTGCGCCTCCTTGCCGTTGACGGAGAGAACCTTGAAGCTCGCGCTCTTGCCGTTGTCGCTGGAATAGCCGCCCCAGCTTCCCATCAGGCGACTGTCGGACGCCGGCGGGTCCTGCTTCTCGAGGTTGGCGGTCTGCTTGCCGGCACCGCCGACCGAGAACAGGAGCACCATGTTCTTGCCGTCCTTGGTGCCGACCGTGACCCCGCCGAAGGTGATGAGCGTCCCCCTGACCTCGCCAAACCCGCGCTCGGTGTGGCCGTTATGGGTGTACTCGACCTGCGCCCGGGCACCGCGGATGTTCACGACCTTGAAGTCGACGGGCTGGTTGTTGCCCACCCAATTGCCCTTCCAGTCGCCAACCAGAGCACTCTGGTGATACAGCCGCTCGTTGGCGGGCGAAATCTGGCTGGTGCTGGATGTGACGATGGCCATTGGGTTGCTCGGAGACGGGTCGGACGATCCCGCTTTCGCTTGCTCGCCGGCCAGTCAGGATGGCGGCCGGAAACAAGCAGAGACAATCCGATTAGGCCTGCGCCCCGGTTAACGAGCGGTTAAATTCAACCGCCGGATGAGATGGGTAAAAGATCTCACCTCAGGTGCGCCTAGCGTCCCCAGCGGTCCGACCAGATCTTCTCGCCGATCAGGCAGTTGACGCGCGGCTCCTTGTCCTTGTCGGCAACGCGCACCACGGGCCGCTCCGGCGTGCGGCCGGCGACCTCCATCAGCAGCTTGGTACGGATCGCCTCCTTGAACTTGTCGCGGTCCTTGATCGCGATGACGAAGGAGCCGGGACCGCCGACGACGCAGTCCTCATAATAGTAATCGAGATTGTCGATATCCATGGTCGAGTAGGACGGCTCCTTGACCATGATCGGCAGGCCGTTGATGACGATGCCCTTCTCGAGCGCGGCGTCGCGCGCCACCGTGACCGGGCCGCCGTTGTTGTTTGGGCCGTCGCCCGAGATGTCGATGACGCGGCGCAGGCCCCGATAGGGATCCTCGTCGAACAGCGGCATGGCGAAGGTGATCGCGCCGGAGATCGAGGTGCGCGAGGCGCGCCGGATCGGCGTCTTCAAGATTTCGGCGGCGACTGCATCCGCGGTCTCCGGTCCGTCGACCAGCCGCCAGGGAATGATGATCTTCTGGTCGGTGGAGGCGGCCCACTCGAAATAGGTCACCGCGATCCGCCCGTTCGGACCCATCTTCAGCGCCTGGAGAAATTCCTTCGACTGGATCGCCTGCGCGTAGCCCTCACGCTGGATCGCCAGCTCGTCCATGTCCATGGAGTAGGACACGTCGACCGCGAGGATCAGCTCGACATCGACCGTCTGCGCATCCTTGTCCGCCGCCAGCCGCTGCGGCTCGCTCCTGGGCGGTTCAAACTTCGGCCCTGGCCCAGCCAAGCCCGCGACGTCCGCTCCGGCAAGCACGCCGGCCACCAGCACAGCCCCGATCGAGAACAGCAAGCGCATCGCAGTCTCCCGTCGTATGACGCGATGGTGACATGCAATCGCCTTGCCGCAAAGTGCGAAGATCGCCTGCGCTTCACATTCGAGTTAGGAATTCGTGTGCACTACGCAAAGCTGCCGCCGTGTTGCCGCGCTTGCGTCACCGGAACACGTGCGGTCGCCGGCCAGAGTCCTCACTTCGCGAGCGCCGGGCTGACGGCGGCGAACGTGGGGTGCACGTCCGCCCACTTGTCCGGCACGATTTCCATGCTAGGCTGACCGCACAGATGGGGATGGAGTCCCCCGACAACCGCCCGGCGGCCTTGAACCCGAATCTTGGACCGTAGTGGGCTGATGACTCCTGCTTGAGGTGGGGCAATCATTGAGCCTCCGCCTTTGGCGGGAGCATGGACAAACCCGCCGATGGCGGGTTTTTTGCTGCCTGAAAGCGGGAGACGGAGAAGGCGTGACGACGACACCGAATGCTGTGCGCAGCGGGCTGCCCCGGGGGATCTGGGTGCTCGGCTTCGTCTCGATGCTGATGGACGTCTCCTCCGAGATGATCCACGCGCTGCTGCCGGTCTATCTCGTCACCGTGCTCGGCGCATCCACGCTCACGGTCGGCTTCATCGAAGGCATTGCGGAGGCCACCGCATCGATCACCAAGATCTTCTCCGGCGCACTGTCGGACTGGCTCGGCCGCCGCAAGCTGCTCGCTGCGCTCGGCTATGGCCTTGCCGCGCTGACAAAACCGCTGTTCCCGCTCGCGCCGAGCGTCGGGTGGCTGGTGGCGGCGCGCTTCATCGACCGCGTCGGCAAGGGCATCCGCGGCGCGCCGCGCGATGCGCTGATCGCCGATATCGCCCCGCGCGGCCTGCGCGGCGCGAGCTTCGGCCTGCGCCAATCCCTCGACACCATCGGCGCCTTCGTCGGGCCGCTCGTCGCGATCGGCCTGATGTGGTGGACGGCGGACAATTTTGCCCTCGTGTTCTGGTTCGCGGTGCTGCCGGCCTTTCTCTCGTTCGCTTTGATCGCCTTTGCCGTCAACGAGCCGGACCCGGACCCGAGCCGGGAGCCTGCGAAAAATCCGCTCAATCTCGCGGCGATGCGGCAGCTCGGATCGGTCTACTGGCGCGTCGTCGCGGTCGGCGTCGTATTCACGCTCGCCCGCTTCAGCGAGGCATTCTTGATCCTGCGCGCGCAAAATATCGGCCTCAATGCGATGTGGGTGCCGGCGGTGCTGGTGCTGATGAACATCGTCTACGCGCTCTCCGCCTATCCGGCGGGCGTGCTGTCGGACAGGATCAACCGGACCGGCCTGCTTGCGGTCGGCCTCCTCTTGCTCGCCGGCGCCGACCTTGCACTCGCGCTGCTGCCGAACCTTGGTGGCCTCGCGCTCGGGGTGGTGCTGTGGGGACTGCATATGGGATTGACGCAGGGCCTGCTCTCGGCGCTCGTCGCCGATGCCGCACCGCCGAACCTGCGCGGCACCGCATTCGGCTATTTCAACCTGTTCACAGGGCTGGCATTGCTGGCGGCGAGCGTGATCGCAGGCGCACTGTGGGACGCCTACGGCCCGGCCGGCACGTTCTTGGCCGGGCTCGGCTTCGCACTGGTGTCGCTCGCGGGACTGCTTGCCGTCGGCAACGGGCTTGCAACGGAGGGCAAACGATGACGGGAGGCGGTTCGTCGTGCTGAGCGGAGTGATCGCAATCATGATCGGCAGCGTGCTGGGCGGCTGTGCGCGCTACTTCGTCTCCGGCGCCATCGCGCGACGGCTGGGCGAGACGTTTCCGTGGGGCACCATGACCATCAACGTCACCGGCGCCTTCCTGATCGGCATCTTCGGCGCACTTGCGACCCATCCGGGCTCGGTCTTCGCCTCGCCCAATCCCTGGCTGTTCGCGGTGACCGGATTCCTCGGCTGCTACACGACAGTTTCCTCGTTCAGCCTGCAAACGCTGACGCTCGCCCGCAATGGCGAGCCGATCCATGCGCTCGGCAATATCGTGGCCTCGGTCGGACTGTGCCTCACCGCCGTGAGCTGCGGCTTCCTCCTCGCAGATGGTTTGGGGGGCTAAGCCAGATGAACGCCCCCTCCGCCGAACGCTGGCGCAGTGCGGTCCTCTATGCCTGGGTTTCCGCGGGCAGCATCGTCGGCGGCCTGACGCGCTATCTGGTCGGACTCGCGCTCGACACCGGGCCAGGCTTTCCCACCGCGACGCTGTTCATCAACGCCACGGGCTCGCTGATCATCGGCTTCTATGCGACGCTGACCGGCCCGGACGGCCGCGTGCTGGCGCGGCCCGAGCACCGGCAATTCGTCATGACCGGATTCTGCGGCGGCTACACCACCTTCTCCGCCTTCAGCCTGGAAACCTTCCGCCTGGTCCATGGCGGCATGAAGTACACCGCGCTCGCCTATGTCGCGTCCTCCGTCGTCTGCTGGCTGGTGTCGGTGTGGGCCGGGCATATGATGGCGAGCCGCTACAACCGCTTGAAAAGGAGCTGACCATGCAAATTCCCAATCAGGCAGTTTCGCTCCGCATCTTCATCGGCGAGAGCGATCATTTCGACGGCAAGCCGCTTTACGAAGCAATCGTGATGAGGGCGCGCGAGCTGCACCTCGCCGGCGCCACCGTGCTGCGTGGTCCCATGGGCTTCGGCAAGTCGAGCCGGCTGCACACCTCGAAAATCCTGCGCCTCTCGGAGGACCTGCCGCTGCTGATCGAGATCGTCGACAGCGAGGACAACATCAATGCATTCCTGCCCATCCTGGACAGCATGATGTCGAGCGGGCTGATCACCTTGGAGAAGGTACGGGTCCTGCAATATGGTGGGAGGGCCGCGAGCTGATTGCTTCCGGCCGGAAACCTTTGGCCCGCCGTGTCCAGGAGGCGGAATGAACGACACCGTCACCAAGCCGAAAACCAGGACGAAGACCAAGGTCGAGCGGCCGCGGCTGCACAAGGTCATCCTGATCAACGATGACTACACGCCGCGCGAATTCGTCACCATGGTGCTGAAGGCCGAATTCCGCATGACCGAGGATCAGGCCTACAAGGTGATGATCACCGCGCACAAGCTCGGCACCTGCGTGGTCGCCGTGTTCACCAAGGACGTCGCCGAGACCAAGGCGACGCGCGCCACGGATGCCGGACGCGCCAAGGGCTATCCACTGCTGTTCACGACCGAGCCGGAGGAATAGGCCACCCGCGCCTCCCGACTTTGCATTCCCGCCGGAGATCGCCGACAATGCCGCAAAACCGGCGCAGGCCGGACGACAAGCAAAGTGGGGAAACGACGGAAGTGGGGATATCAATAAGAAGCTTCGCGACAAGAGGCCGACTGGTCCTGACACTGGCGACGATCACCTTCTTCGCCACCGGCACGGCACAGCGGCGGAACGGGTCCGCATCGGGCTGTTGAAGCTCTCCTCGGCAGCCCCGTTGTTCCTTGCCAAGGAGCGCGGCTATTTCGAGCAGGAAGGGCTCGAGGCCGATCTGAAATTCTTCGATGCCGCCGTGCCGATCGCGGTAGCCAGCGTCTCCGGCGATATCGACATCGGTTTCACCGGCTTCACGGCCGCGTTCTACAACCTCGCAGGCAAGAGCGGACTGAAGGTGGTTGCCGGCACGGCGCGCGAGGCATCCGCCTTCCAGAACACGGCCTACGTCGCCTCCAGACGCGCTTATGATTCGGGCCTGAAGAGGCTGAAGGACTTGCCGGGCCACTCCGTCGGCATCACGCAAGTCGGCTCGACTTTCTATTATTCGCTCGGCCTGGTCGCCGACAAGCTGAAATTCGAAGTGACATCCGTCCGGGTCGTTCCGCTGCAATCGCTGCCGAATGTCGCCGCGGCCATCAAGGGCGGCCAGCTCGACGCGGCGCTCACCGCCACGACCACGATCAGCCCGGTGGTCGCCTCCGGCGACGCGATCGTGCTCGGCTTCGTCGGCGACGAGACCCCCTGGATGCTCGGCTGCGTCGTGGCTTCGACCGCAATGATCGAGAAGAACCGCAAGCTGGTCGAGAAGGTGCTGGCCGTCTATCGCCGCGGCGCCGACGACTATGCGCGCGTGCTGTTGAAACGCCATGCGGACGGCAAATTCGTCCGCAGCGAGGAAGGTGACGCGATGCTTGCGATCATCTCCAAATACACCGAGCAGAAGGTCGAGCAGCTCCGCATCGGACTGTCGGTCGTCGACCCCGCGTTCGACAGCGCCGACGTCGCCCGGCAGATCGCCTGGTTCAAGCGCCAGAAGATGATCGAACCCGATATCGATGCCGAGAAGATCATCGACAAATCCTTCGTTCCGGACCGGCCGACGGCGCCGAAATGACTGATGACAACGACAACAAGAACAGGGAGACGGACTGAGGCGCGCGCAGCCAACAACGGTGGCCGCAGCTCTCGGCTCAGCCGACCGGCGCGATCGTCGGTTTGAGCGCGCTCATGCCATCACCACCGGCGTCTCTTCAGCCAGCCCATACACACGCTGCGCCTTCGAGAACCCCGCGATCGGAAACTCGCCGAGCGCGCGCCAGTCGTGGCGGCAGGCCTTGGCGAAGACTTCCGACACCACGACGGTGCGCCCCAGCCTGCCCGCGATCTTCTCCAGCCGCGCCGCGAGATTGACGGCGGGACCGATGCAGGTGAAGTCGAGGCGGTTGCCGCCGCCGATATTGCCGTAGAGGATGTTGCCGACGTGGAGCGCGACGCCGAAGCGGAAGCGCTCGACGATGTCGCCGATCGGAAAGGCGAGCGCCTCGACGCTGGTGCGGGATTCGCGCGCGGCCTCCAGCACGCGCGCGCACACATGGGCGGCATCACCGACATATTCGTCGATCGGGAACACCGCGAGCAGGCCGTCGCCCATGAATTTCAGCACCTCGCCGCCGTGACCGCGGATCGCGGTGACCTGGCAATCGAAATACTGGTTGAGGATCTCGACCACGGTCTCGGCCGGGAGCCGGTCCGACAGCGCGGTGAAGCCGCGCAGGTCCGAGAGCCAGATTGCGGCCTGCATGGTGTCGTTGTGGCCGCGTCGGATCTGGCCGCCGAGAATGCGCGCGCCTGCACGGTTGCCGACATAGGTGTCGAGCAGCATCTCGGCGGTGCGGCGCAGGCTGATGATCTCGCTGACGCGCGCGAGCGGCGTCACGATGGTCCGGATCGCCGCGATGTCGTCGTCGCTGAAGCCGCCGGGACGCCGCGTGACCCAGCTCGTCGCATGGATCGAGCCGTCCAGATACGGCATCGGCATCGCGACATAGTCGGTCACGCCTTCGGCGCGCATGTCATCGAGAAACGGAAACCGCTTGCTGTCGGGGTCGTCCATTCGCCCCCGGACCTCCAGCCCCTCCTCGAACACGATCCGGAGCGGGCTCTTGGCGAATTCGGGCGTATCGAGAATCTCGAAATCGACGGTGCCGATCTCGACTTCCTGGCCCTGCCGCCAGATGAAGTTGCGGCCGAAGATCTCCGGATGCAGCGTGCGGATGAAGATGCCGAAGCGCCACAGCGGCAGGCCGGCCTCGACCAGATGTTCGCACACATCGGCGATCATCTCGGCCGGGGTCCCGGACGACCTCGCGCCGTCGATCAGCCAATTGGTGATGCGCTGGAGCTCGGAGTTTTGCATGTGCGCATTTGCGGACGAAGTTGCAGCGACGTCAAGCTGCGCGGTGGGCTGGTACTGCGACACGAAGGCTTCCAGCACCGTTTCCTCACCTCTCCCCAGCAATCCGGGTGAGGGGCCGCAGCATACAGTGACAGCGTAACCCCTCACCCGGATCGCATCTTTGATGCGATCCGACCTCTCTACGGGAGAGGTGAAAAAACTCAGCGGCCGACCTGTCCGCGATCCCGAATGAAATGATCGGCCAGCACGCAGGCCATCATGGCCTCGCCGACGGGGACGGCGCGGATGCCGACGCAGGGGTCGTGGCGGCCCTTGGTGAAGATCTCGGTATCAGTGCCCTTGCGATCGACGGTGAGACGCGGCTGGAGGATCGACGAGGTCGGCTTCACCGCAAAGCGCACCACGATCGGCTGTCCCGTGGAGATGCCGCCCAGCACGCCGCCCGCATGGTTAGACAAAAAGCGTGTGCCGTCATTGCCGGTGCGCATCTCGTCGGCGTTCTCTTCGCCGGTGAGCTCGGCAGCGCCAAAACCGGCGCCGATCTCGACGCCCTTCACCGCATTGATGGTCATCATCGCGCCCGCAAGATCGGAATCGAGCTTGGCGTAGATCGGCGCACCGAGGCCCGCCGGCACGCCTTCGGCGACGATCTCGAGCACCGCGCCGATCGAGGAGCCGCTCTTGCGGATGCCGTCGAGATAGGTCTCGAAGAAGGCGGCCTTGTCCTTGTCCGGACAGAAGAACGGATTCTTGGCGATCTCGTCCCAGTCCCACTTGTCGCGGTCGATCTTGTGCGGACCGATCTGCACCAGCGCGCCGCGCACCTTGACGTCGGGCAGCACTTTGCGCGCGATCGCACCGGCGGCAACGCGCATCGCGGTCTCGCGCGCCGAGGAGCGGCCGCCGCCGCGATAGTCGCGCAGGCCGTACTTCGCCTCATAGGTGAAGTCGGCATGGCCGGGGCGAAACTTGTCCTTGATCTCGGAATAGTCCTTCGAGCGCTGGTCGGTGTTCTCGATCAGCAGCCCAATCGGCGTGCCCGTCGTCACCTGCACGCCGGTCTCCGGATGCGCCATCACGCCGGACAGGATCTTCACCTGGTCCGGTTCCTGGCGCTGGGTGGTGAAGCGCGACTGGCCGGGACGGCGGCGGTCGAGATCCTTCTGGATGTCCGCCTCGGTGAGCGGGATCATCGGCGGGCAGCCGTCGACCACGCAGCCGATCGCCACCCCGTGGCTCTCGCCGAAGGTGGTGACGCGGAACATGTGGCCGAAAGTGTTGAAGGACATCGCTGCTCGCTGGTTCGGTCCGGCGTGTCGTAACGCGCGGGGAGCTGGGGGTCAAACCGGTTACCCCGTCATTCCGGGATGGTCCGAAGGACCAGACCCGGAATCTCGAGATTCTCAGGTGCGCAAGGGCGCACCGGAGTTCGCCCTGCGCACCGCCCTGGAATGAGTGGGAGGGGCTTAACTAAACTTCTCCAGCCGCCCGTCCCGGAACACGTAGACGGCGCCCTGCTCGATATAGAGCTCGGCGGCGCTGGCGGGGG
>NZ_LWIG01000009.1:66789-78962 GCF_002068095.1 Bradyrhizobium sacchari
CCCCACCCGCCGGCCCCACCGTCCATTTGTCTGCGAGGCGCCGGGCATAGATGTCGGGATCGGCGGCCTCGCTTTCGGCGAGCGTCAGCCCTTCCCATTTGCCATATCCGATCTCGCGTAGGCGGTCGTCGAGGGCATAGTCGGCCACCGGCAGCTCGAGCTTGCCGCGCGCGAGCTCCATGGTCTGGCGCGCCCGGCCAAGCGGGCTCGACACGTAAGGCAGGGCGGCCTTGTCGCGCCCGTCACGCCTGAACAGATCGGCCAGAACGAGGCCGGCCTGCACGGCCTGACCTCGGCCGCGCGCATTCAGCGGAATGTCCCTGGTGCCCTGGAGCCTGCCGAGCGCATTCCACTCGGTCTCGCCGTGGCGGAGATAATAGATCGTGGGCACGGGCATTCCAGATTAAGGCTAGTCCTTACCACCCAGCGAAATGTCCGGCGCGTCCGGCCGCTTCATGCCGAGCACATGATAGCCGGAATCGACATGGTGCACCTCACCGGTGACGCCGCGCGAGAGGTCGGAGAGGAAATACAGCGCGCTGCCGCCGACGTCTTCGGTGGAGACGTTGCGCCGCATCGGTGCGTTGGTCTCATTCCACTTCAGGATATAGCGGAAGTCGCCGATGCCGGACGCCGCCAGCGTCTTGATCGGCCCCGCCGAGATCGCGTTGACGCGGATATTCTTCTCGCCGAGGTCGGCGGCGAGATAGCGCACGCTGGCTTCCAGCGCCGCCTTGGCGACGCCCATCACGTTGTAATGCGGCATCCACTTCTCGGCGCCGTAATAAGAAAGCGTGATCAGCGAGCCGCCGTCGGTCATCAGCTTCTCGGCGCGCTGCGCCACCGCAGTGAACGAATAGCAGGAGATCAGCATCGACTTGGAAAAATTCTCCTGCGTGGTGTCGACGTAGCGGCCGTCGAGCTGCTCCCCATAGGCGATCGCGTGCACGAGAAAGTCGATCTTGCCCCACTTCTCCTTCAGCACCGCGAAGGCCGCGTCGATGGTCGCAGCGTCCGTGACGTCGCAATGGCCGAGCACGAGGCCGCCGATCTCGGCGGCGAGCGGCTCGACGCGCTTCTTCAGCGCATCGCCCTGATAGGTGAAGGCGAGCTCGGCGCCGGCAGCGTGGCACGCCTTGGCAATGCCCCAGGCGATCGAGCGGTTGTTGGCAACGCCGAGGATCACCCCGCGCTTGCCCTGCATCAGACCTGAATTCTGCGCCATTTTTGAACGTCCCGTCGAGCTCTCGTTGAGGTCTGGAGGTACACCAGCCCTCCTCTGCGGTACAGCCCTAATACGCGGCGTTAACGCTGTTTCGAGCGCCGGAATAGCCGTTCCATTCGGGTGTTATGATGATTGAGGCGCTCGCGCCGAACGCTAGGGACGTCAAGACGGCAATGAGTGCGTTTCGCCAGAGTGTGGAAGCCATGATCCCGGCGTTGCGCCGCTACGCCCGCGCGCTGACGCGCGATGCGGATGCGGCCGACGATCTGGTGCAGGACACCCTGGTGCGTGCGCTCCGTTCGGAGCGACTGTTTCTCGGAGGCGACGTCAGGAGCTGGCTCTATACGATCCTGACCAACCTCAACAAGAACCGGCGGCGCTCGCTGGCAAGGCGGCCGCAATTCATGCAGCTGACGGAGAACAATCCGGATGCCAGCGGGACCGAAGCGGAGGGACGCGACATCGAGAAGGCGCTGGCAACGCTGGTCGAGGAGCAGCGCTCGGTGCTGCTGCTGGTGATGCTGGAGGGCATGAGCTACCGCGAGGTCGCCGACATCCAGGGCGTGCCGATCGGCACCGTGATGTCTCGCCTGGCGAGGGCGAGAGCCCACGTGAAAGCTTCGCTGGAGGGCGAGCGGCCGGCGCTCAGGCGGGTGAAATGATGGCAGGATTGATGCATCGCGGAGTGTCCACCCGCCGCCGGAAGGCGAGCTGCGCGAAGTTGAGCCACGAACGATTTTTTGGGCCGCAGAGCCAGAGACGACCGATATGAACGACCGCAATATTCCCATCACCGAGGACGAGCTCCACGCCTATGTCGACGGCGAGCTGCCGGCCGAGCGCCGCGCCGACGTCGAGGACTGGCTCGCCGCCCACCCTGACGATGCCGAGCGGGTACAGTCCTGGCGCGCCATGGCCGAGATGCTGCACGCCCGCTACGATTCCATCGCCCAGGAGCCCGTGCCGGCACGGCTCGAGCTGGAGCGGCTGGAGCGCCGTCCCCGGCAGTGGCTCTATGGTGCCGCCGCGGCCGCGCTGGTGGCCTTCGTCGCCGGCGGCACCGCCGGCTGGGTGGCGCATGGCGCCGCCAACGCGCCCTCGACCTTCCAGAGCTTCACGGCCGACGCACTCGATGCCCACCGCCTCTATGTGGTCGAGGTCCGCCATCCCGTCGAAGTCGGCGGCAACGAGCGCGATCACCTCCAGGCCTGGCTGACCAGGCGCTGCGGCTGGACCGTGTTCGCGCCGAACCTGGAGGCGAGCGGGCTGAAGCTGGTCGGCGGCCGGCTCCTGCCCGGGCCGAACGGTCCGGCGTCATTCCTGATGTATGAGGGCGCCTCGGGCGAGCGGTACACGATCTACACCGCCAAGACCGAGAATGGTGCGACGCAAATGCGCTACGCCAAGACGGACAAGGACGGCGCGCTGTTCTGGGCCGAACGTGGTGTCGGCTACGTTGTCAGCGGCGGCGGCGACCGTGAGCGGCTGACCAAAGTGGCGCAGGCCGTGTACGACCAGGCAGAGAAAAACGGCACCTGATCGACCCGCCATAGCCCAAGCTTGGCTTGGGCGTCCTTCAAACGGCGCGGTGCCTCGATTCCGTCATTGAAAATTTCGATTCAAGACATCGGCGCGTCTCATTATCGCACCGGGTGTTCACGCGATTATGAGTAGCGTTCGATCCGCCGATCGACGCGGGCGGCCTCGATTGGGGTTTTTGGTACCGCGCTGGTCCCCCTCTCGAGGCCGCACCTTTTTATCGGCTGCCCCGCCGGACAGCCGACACGTCAACCACATGAAGCGCTACAACGCCTCAGGCATATGATGAGCATCATCATCTCCTGGACGATGCTTTCGACCTTTAGGAAATCCCCTTAGTTCGATCGCGCCCTAAAGCGCGATGGCCCGCGCTTTAGCTCCTTGTCTGCGCATGATCCTTCCGGAAAACCGCTACGCACTTTGCGCTAGCGCGCCCTCCAGGTCCGGATCATGCTTTAGCCAAGCCCGCTACGTGGATTGTAGGGGTGTTGGTCCCGCCACTTCTCCATCAATGCTTCAAGCTCGGCGTCGTTCCCGTCCGGTAGCATAATCCTGATGGTGACGAAGAGATCCCCGGTTCCACCGGATTTCGGCAACCCCTTACCTTTGAGACGGAAGGTCCGGCCGCTCGAGGTGTTCTTGGGGACCGAAAGCTCCACGGCATTGCCGAGGGTGGGCACGCGGACCTTGGCCCCGAGCACCGCCTCGTAGAGCGTGACCGGCAGGTCGATCCTGAGGTCGGCGCCCTCGACCTTGAAGAACGGATGTGGCGCAATGCTGATGGTGATGAGGAGATCGCCGGGCGGATGGCCCTGGGCGCTCTCGCCCTGCCCTCGCAGCCGGATCTGCTGACCCTCGGTGACGCCGGCCGGAATCTTGACGTTGAGCTCCTTGCCCGTCGGCAGCCGCACACGCTTCTCGCCACCCTTGACCGCCTCTTCCAGCGAGACGGACATGGCGACGTTGACGTCGAGATCGAGCCCGACCCCGCCCGTGTCGAATTCGAACTGGGCGCCGCCGCCCGACCCGGGCCGCGCGCCGCGCATCCCGCCGCCGAACATGCTGTTCAGAATGTCCTCGAAAGCACCACCGCCCGGGCCGCCGGCGCCGCCACTCCGGAACGTATAGCTCTCGAAGCCACCGGGACCCGCGCCCGCGCGGCCGCGCGGCCCGCCGCCGCCCGGAAAGCCCTGGAAGCGCGGCTTGCCCTCGGCGTCGATCTCGCCGCGGTCGAACTGCTTGCGCTTGTCCTCATCGCCGATGATCTCGTTCGCCGAATTGATCTCGGAGAAGCGCTCGGCAGCCTTCGGGTCGCCCTTGTTGCTGTCGGGATGATGCTTCTTGGCAAGCTTGCGATAGGCGCTCTTGATCGCGGCAGCGCTGGCGCTCCGCGGCACCCCCAAGACCTCATAGGGGTCGCGCATCCGTCACGTCTCCTTCAAGAAATCGAATTGTTCAAAGGGCTCCCCGCCCCACCTGCGATCCATGTGGGGTGAGAGTGGCATTTTTGCAACTAGGACTGCCGGCCGAATCCTAGCTCCGCCACGGCTTTAGCGTATGAATCTCCCAACGGCCACGACTGCTTTGGCAGCCGGCGCCCTGGAGCCAGCTTTCCGTGCTGCCGTTGACGTAGCTTGCCAGAAAATCACGGCACCTGCGGCCGTCCTCGGCGGCATAGGACTGCGCGATCGGCGTCACCGAGCCCCGCGCCCCTGTCTCCGGGTTCTCCCAGTGCTGGCTGGAATCCTTGTCGCCCTTGCTCAGCACGTCCGAGGCGGCATTGCGGGCGAAGGCGAGGTCGGTTTCTGTCGGCGCGGTGTCCTTCGCCGGACGCGCGATCGAGCCGGTGAGGTCGCTGTCGTCCGCCTTGGCATAGGCATTCTTGTCACCACGCGAGAAGCTGCAGCCGCCGGCGCCGAGCCCGATCAGAATGATCGTCATGACAAGGCCGGACGGCCGGATCGCCGATAGGCCAACGCGTCCCCATGTCCTATATAGGGCGGTAGCGGACAACAACGCGTTTTGGGCCGCGGGACGCAACTCGGACTCCAGACATGACCGACACGACCTCGATGAAACACCAGACACCCTTAACATCCGGTGATTTCACCGCCGCCGACGAGCCTTTTGCGCTGTTCGAGGCCTGGCTGAACGAGGCAATCAAGAGCGAACCGAACGATCCGAACGCCATGGCACTGGCAACCGTCGATCCGGACGGGCTGCCCGACGTGCGCATGGTGCTGATGAAAGGTTTCGATACCGAGGGTTTCGTCTTCTACAGTCACATCGCGAGCCAGAAAGGCCGCGAACTTGCCGCAAATCCTAAGGCGGCTTTACTTTTTCACTGGAAGTCGCTGCGCCGTCAGGTCCGCATCCGCGGCAACGTGACGCCCGTGACCGACGCTGAAGCCGACGCCTATTTCGCGACGCGACCGAAGCAGGCGCAGATCGGTGCCTGGGCGAGCAAGCAGTCCGAAGCGCTGGAGAGCCGCTTCGCCTTCGAGCAGGCCATCGCCAAGGTCGCGGCCAGATATGTCATCGGCGAGGTCCCGCGGCCTCCGGGCTGGAGCGGCTGGCGCATCGCGCCGGTGCGCATCGAGTTCTGGCACGACCGCCCATTCCGTCTGCACGACCGTATCGAATTTCGTCGTGACGCCGCCGGCCAGCCATGGTCCAAGACGCGGATGTATCCTTGAGCCCGATCCTGAGCCTCGTCTTGAGCTTCGAGCCGACCTGAAAGATGTCCATGCCGCATTCGTCCAACCTGCCGCGTCGTACGCTGCTCCTGACTGGAGCCAGCCGCGGCATTGGCCATGCCACCGTGATCCGCTTCTCCTCGGCGGGCTGGCGCGTCATCACCTGCTCGCGGCATGCCTTTCCGGAGGATTGCCCATGGGACGCAGGCCCTGAGGACCACATCCAGGTCGACCTCGGCGATCCCGAGGACACCGCGCGCGCGATCACCGAGATCCGCCGCCGGCTCGAAGGCGGCACGCTGCACGCGCTGGTCAACAACGCAGCGATCTCGCCAAAGGGCCCCGGCGGCTCGCGGCTCGGCTCGGTCGACACCGATCTCGACACCTGGACGCATGTCTTCCACGTCAACTTCTTCGCACCGATCATGATCGCGCGCGGACTAATCGAGGAGTTGAAGGCGGCCAAGGGGTCGGTCGTGAACGTCACCTCGATCGCGGGCTCGCGCGTGCATCCGTTCGCGGGCGCCGCCTATGCCACGTCCAAGGCCGCGCTCGCGGCGCTGACGCGCGAGATGGCCTCCGACTTCGGCCGTGTCGGCGTGCGCGTCAACGCGATCGCGCCGGGCGAGATCGACACGTCGATCCTGTCGCCGGGCACCGAGAAGATCGTCGACCAGCAGATCCCGATGCACCGGCTCGGCACGCCTGACGAGGTCGCCAAGATCATCTACGTGCTGTGCACGGACACCTCTTCGTACGTCAACGGCGCCGAAATCCACATCAACGGCGGCCAGCACGTTTAGGCCATCCTCTATCCTTCGTCATTGCGGGCGCAGCGAAGCAATCCAGACTGCCTCCGTTGAGACGGTCTGGATTGCTTCGTCGCTTCGCTCCTTGCAATGACGAATTGGAAATACTGACTAGAAAAGCAAGGCGATCCAGACAACGCCGCCGCAAGACCTGGATCGCCCGCCCTTCCTTCCGTTCCTCAATCGAGTCGAATCCGACGAGACCTCTCGCGTGGCCGCGGAGCGGCCGTGCTGAACGCAGTCGAGCAGTCGTCGTCGTTCTCGCCGTCGAGCAGCGGAGCACCACAGTGCCGGCACAGCCGTGCCGACATCGACGACGCCTTGCCGCTCGTCATCGCCTGACGATAGTTCGCCAGATTGATGACGTTGCGGGGCGACGTTATGTGTTTTTCAACCATGGCTTTTCCTCGCGGCTACGCACTACTTATCGCAGACAAGTTTCGCGCAAACGTTCAGCCCACCGCTCAAATTTTACTGGAGGAATTGGGGCGGAGCGCACAGATCACCGCTACGCCGCAATCCCGCTCTATTCTGCGACACGATGCGCCGTGTCTGTGCGAACGGCGTAAGGTCTCGGTAGCTATTTTCTGAGAGCGGGAGCGATCAGAGCCACTTCTTGAACTTGAAGATCCAGTACGGAACGATCGCGGCGATCAGCATCATCACCAGCGCCATCGGATAGCCGTGCGCCCATTCGAGTTCCGGCATCGCCTTGAAGTTCATGCCGTAGATCGAGGCGATCAGCGTCGGCGGCATCAGGACAACGGCCATGACCGAAAACAGCTTGATGATGTTGTTCTGCTCGAGATTGACGACCCCGAGCATGGCGTCGAGCACGAAGGTGATCTTGTTGGAGAGATAGGAGGCGTGGTCGGTCAGCGAGGCGACGTCGCGCTGCATGGTCTTGAGCTGCTCGCGCATGTCCTTCGACCATTTCACCCCCTCGACCACCGCCGACAGGAAGGTGACGACGCGGCCGATCGAGACCAGGCTCTCGCGAACCTTCGAGGTCAAATCGCCCTTGCGGCCGATCGAGATCAGGATCTGGGAATATTGCTTGGCGTGACCATGGCGTTCGCTCTCGGGCTCGAAGATGTCGTGGCTGACCTGGTCGATCTCGGCGCCGCAGCGCTCCAGAATATCGGCGCAGCGGTCGATCACGGCGTCCAGGAGTTCCATCAGCACCATCTCGCCGGTGACGGACGGCGTGCAGGAGCGGGCGAGCTTGGCCTCGACCAGCGCAAACGGCTTCGGCAGGTCGTAGCGCACCGTCACCAGGCGATGGTCGCCGAGGATGAAGGTCACCGCCGTGGTCCGGGGCATGTCGGTATCGGAGTGGCACATCAGCGTCGCGGTCATGTAGCGCGCGCCGTTCTCGATATAGAGACGGCTCGAGATCTCGATCTCCTGCATGTCTTCCCGGGTCGGGATGGCGATGCCCGCCAGCCGCTCCACGGCCTTGTCCTCGGCGGCTGAGGGGTTGACGAGGTCGATCCAGACCGCGTTCTCCGGCAGGGCCGTGAGATCCTCGATGACCGCCTTCTTGAGGGAGGACTCGGAGGGAACAAACACCGAAAACATGAACAACTCCAGAGAACCTGCGACAGAATGACAGCCCTTAGCGCGATTCTGACAGGTTCACGATGACAACAACATTAACGGGGAGATTAACGGAGCGTTCTCATTTGTGGCGCCGACATGGTCCAACTGTGGCGCGGAATCGACAGCTTGGGCTTTCCTTGCCCAAAAACCCCCACAGCGCCGCTAAACTTGCGGCAGAAAAGCCACAGCTTGGGTCTCGCAGCGCGGGATAAGGCCTTCAGCGCTGGAATTGTGGCAGATTTCAACGATAATGGGATTAACGGAGTCGAGGAACTTGGGCGCTAAGCTCAGGCCTTCCGCACGGTATTGTTTTGATTGGAACCAAACCATGTCGTCGCTGAAAGTTAAGTTGGGAATTTTGGCCGCGGGCCTGATGCTGTCGGGCTGCATGCAGGCGACGCATTTCGAGGCGACCGACACCAAGGCCTTCAAGCCGAAGGACAAGGAACTCCTTGCCAAGGTTCGGTATGAGAATACCCCGGTCGCGGAGCCGTTCCGCCGCGCCATCGTCGAGTATCACCGCAAGGAGTCGCCGGGCTCGATCGTGGTCGATTCCGACAATCACTACCTCTATTACGTGCTCGATGGCGGCAAGGCGATCCGTTACGGCATCACCGTCGGCGAAGAGGCCATGGCCTGGTCGGGCATCGCCAAGGTTGGCAGCATGACCGAGTGGCCGGCTTGGCACCCGACGCCCGGTGAGATTTCCCGCCTGGGCGTGCCGACCTATGTCGCGCCGGGTCCGGACAATCCGATGGGCTCCCGCGCGATGTATCTCTACTCGGGCGGCAAGGACACGCTGTTCCGCATCCACGGCACCAACCAGCCGGAATATATCGGCGCCTCGATCTCGTCGGGCTGCATCCGCCTGACCAACGAGGACGCAATCGACCTCTACAACCGGGTCAAGGTCGGCACCATCGTCGTGGTGCTCGAGCCCAAGCACGGCGACTCGCCCTACAATTCGCGACTGGCGCTCGGCGGCAGCCAGACCGGCCAGGCGGGCAGCTACTGATAGCCTTCAGCCTTTGAATATCCAAAAGCGCCGGTCTTACCGGCGCTTTTTTGTTGCCGGCTTGTGCGGCTGAGCCTTCTTTTCGGGTGTCGCCTTGTCCTCAGGCGGAGCGGATTTCTCCGCCGCCCCGTCGTCAGTCCCTTCCTTTGCCTCGGGCTTGGCCGCGACCTCGCGCGGCGGCGCCTCCTCGGGGCGCTCCGCCGGCAAGAGCGGTGCGACCTGCGGCAGGGGATCCCACACGTTCCACTGGCAGATCCGGTAGTCGTTGCGCCGCTGCGCGAGATCAAGATGGATATGGTCCTCATGGTACCAGTCCGAGCCCGGACCGAGCACGGTGGAGAAGCGCGTACACACCGAATGCAGCACGCGCTCGCGCACATCGCGCGACGTGGTGCGGTCGGTGAGGCCGATCGACTGCCCGTTGGCGAGCTTGATGGCGCGGACGTCGAGGGCGTTAGCCTTGCCATGCTCGGACAGCATCGCACCAGCGATGCGGTTGCGGCCACGGCACTCGAAGCTGTCGAAATTGTCGAGATCGCTGATGGTGGAGCCGAGGCTTGCGGCCAGCGGCACCATGTCCTTGCGCACCCAGTCGGCGATCGCGGAGGCCATGGTGCAGCGGAGGATCGCCGCCGGCTTCACCATCACCTTGCGCTTGTCCGGCAGCACGATGGCCTCCAGCCGCACCAGATCCTCGCCGCCGCAGGCGCCGGGACCCCGGATATCCGGGATGGACGGCGCGATCGCGATCTCCTCGGTCAGTGCGAGCCGGCAGGCCGAGGGCTGCTTCGCGGCCGCCGGCGCAGCCTCGGCGGGCTTGGTGTCACCCGGCTTGTCCGGGGAAGGCTTGTCCTCCGCCTCCGGCGTGGTCTCGTCGGATGCCTTGGGAGCCTCTTCGGGGCGCGGTCTCGGGAGCGGTATCCTGGCGGGATGAGCCGCCGCACGCGGCCGCGGTGCACCAAGGCCAAAGATATCGAGCGGCGCAACATATTTTCGCGCCTCTGCGCGCTCCGTCGGCACAAGCGACAGCCCCAGCGCGACGGTAACCATTGCCGCGCCGGCGGACATATAGCCGCGACAAGACCATTTGCGGCGAGAGTCCGGCAGGCTAAAATTCATGACAATTCTTTGGCCCAACGCTGAGAGCAAAAACGCGCCCAGCGACTTCTCGGAGGAACGTCGGAATGCTTGGTTTGATGCAAGACTGGCCCCTGCTCTGCCACCGGATCATCGAACACGCCGCCAGGATTCATGGCAAGCAGGAGGTGGTCACGCGATCGGTCGAAGGACCGATCCATCGCACCAACTATGCCGAGATCCACAAGCGAGCGCTCAAGGTCTCCCAGATGCTGGAGCGTGACGGCATCAAGCTCGGCGACCGCGTCGCCACGATCGCCTGGAACACCTGGCGCCATCTGGAGGTGTGGTACGGCATCATGGGGATCGGTGCCATCTGCCATACCGTCAATCCCCGTCTTTTCCCCGAGCAGATCGCCTGGATCATCAATCATGCGCAGGACCGCATCGTGATGACCGACATCACCTTCGTTCCGATCCTGGAGAAGATCGCCGACAAGCTGCCGAGCGTGGAGCGCTACGTCGTGCTCACCGACAAGGCGCATATGCCGCAGACCACGCTGAAGAATGCGGTGGCCTACGAGGACTGGATTGCGCAGGCCGACGGCAAATTCAAATGGAAGGACTTTGACGAGAACACGGCGGCCGCGATGTGCTACACCTCGGGCACCACGGGCGACCCGAAGGGTGTGCTGTACTCGCATCGCTCCAACGTGCTGCATGCGCTGATGGCCAACAACGTCGATGCGCTCGGCACCAGCGCCTCTGAGACGATGCTGCCGGTGGTTCCACTATTCCACGCCAACAGCTGGGGCATCGCCTTCTCCGCTCCCTCGCAGGGCACCAAGCTGGTCATGCCCGGCGCCAAGCTCGATGGCGCCTCGGTCTATGAGCTGCTCTCGACCGAAAAGGTGACCCACACCGCCGGCGTGCCCACGGTGTGGCTGATGCTGCTCCAGCATATGTCTGCGAACAATCTGAAGCTGCCGGACCTGAAGATGGTGATCTGCGGCGGCTCGGCGATGCCGCGCTCGATGATCAAGGCCTTCCTCGACATGGGCGCGAACGTGCGCCACGCCTGGGGCATGACCGAGATGAGCCCGATCGGCAGCGTCGCCGCCCTGAAGCCGCCGTTCACCGATGCCACCGGCGACGCACGGCTCGACGTGCTGCAGATGCAGGGCTACGCGCCCTTCGCCGTGCAGATGAAGATCACCGACGATGCCGGCAAGGAGCTGCCCTGGGACGGCAAGACCTTCGGCCGCCTCAAGGTCTCCGGCCCCGCGGTTGCCAAGGCCTATTACCGCGTCGACGCCAACATCCTCGACGAGGAAGGCTTCTTCGACACCGGCGACGTCTCGACCATCGACGAGGACGGCTACATGCGGATCACCGACCGCTCCAAGGACGTCATCAAGTCGGGTGGCGAGTGGATCTCCTCGATCGACCTCGAAAACCTCGCGGTCGGCCATCCGGCCGTGGCGGAAGCCGCCGTGATCGGCGTGTTCCACCCCAAATGGGACGAGAGGCCGCTCCTGATCGTGCAGCTCAAGCAGGGTCAGCAGGCCAGCCGCGAGGACATCCTGAAATACATGGACGGCAAGATCGCCAAATGGTGGATGCCCGATGACGTCGCCTTCGTCGACGGCATCCCGCACACCGCAACGGGCAAGATCCTGAAGACGGCACTCCGCGACCAGTTCAAGGATTACCGCTTCCCGAACGCGGCGGCGTAGTGTCAATTCCGGGGCGATGCCAACGGCATCGAACCGGAATCTCGGGATTCTCAGGTGCGCCGCAAGGGCGCACCTGAGTTCGCCCGCCGGGCGCCCCGGAATGACGGCAATGATGACCCGGAACCCTTGAATTTGCCCCCGGGCCGTGGTCTCAACGGCCCATCGTCGCGCCAAATCGGCCGGCACCGCCTTCCAAGACCCCCGGCAGAGCTCACCCGATGGCCCGCAGGTTTTCCGCTCCCTACCAGACGGAGCCCGTGTCCAGCCTCGCCAGCTGGGCCCGCAATCTCGCTGTGTTCGCGGTGGTGGCGGTCGTGGTGTCGATCATCGTCGTCCGTTTCGGCTTCCTGGAGCCGAAGCCGGCGCTGGTCACCTTCTTCGGGGGCCTGGCGATCGCAGGGCTCTCGATCCTGTTCGGGCTCGCGGGCTTCGCCGCGATCTGGCAGAACGGCTCGCGCGGAATGGCGCGCATCC
>NZ_LWIG01000009.1:79087-87155 GCF_002068095.1 Bradyrhizobium sacchari
CCCGCCGCGCTTCGAGGCGCTGGCCCCCCTTCGCGCCGGCGACGGCGCCAACACCGCCGTCTATGCCGGCCTCTACTCGGCCGAGCAGCAGCGCCATTTCTACCCCAATATCGAGCCGATCGAGCTCGAGATCCCGGTCGACCGCGCCTATGCGATCGCACGCCAGCTCGTCATCAAGCGCAAATGGCTCGTCATCGATGAGCGCGCGCCGCAGCCGCCGCGCCGCATCGGCCGCATCGAGGCGGTGGCCCGCACGCCGATCATGGGCCTGCGCGAGGACATTTCGATCAGGATCGTGCCGGACGGCGAGGATTCTCGCGTCGATATCCGCTCCGCCTCGCGCTATTTCGAGAGCGATCTCGGCAGCAATGCCGCACGCGTGACGAAATTCATCGACGACCTCAACACCGCCGCCGATGCTGACGCGCTCAAGCCGGTGAAGAAGACGCCGGTGGCCCCGCCAAAGGCACCGGCGAAAACGGTGAAGAAATAGCCCCACCGTCATTCCGGGGCGATGCGCAGCATCGAGCTATGATGCGCAATTGCGCGTCAGAGAATCCATTCATCCACCAACGCTGCGGCCCGAGGGATTCCGGGCTCGCGCTGACGCGCGCCCCGGAATGACGGGCTAGGCCATCCGGTACGTCCCGGTAATCACGGGATCGCCATCAGTCGCCACCACGCCGCGGGCGACGAGGTCTTCCAGATGCGCCAGCACGGAATAGCCGGCAGCCGTCGTCAGCCTCGGATCGATGCCGATATAGATCGCGCGCACCATGGTCGGGATGTCGGCCTCGCCCTTGGCGAGGCGGTGCAGGATCGAGGCCTCGCGGGCCTTGCGGTGACGGATCAGGAAGCGCACGAAGCGCGGGCCGTCCGGGATCTCGGGGCCGTGGCCGGAGAAGTAGAGATCCTCCTCGCGGGCGGCGAGACGATCGAGCGAGTCCATGTAGTCGATCATCGAGCCGTCGGGCGGCGCCACGATCGAGGTCGACCAGCCCATCACGTGATCGCCGACGAAGTTGAATTTCCGCTCCGGCCAGGCGAAAGCGAGATGGTTGGCAGTGTGGCCGGGCGTCGCCACCGCCTCGAGCCGCCAGCCGGCCCCCTCGACGACGTCGCCATGGGCGATCCTGATATCAGGCGCGAAATCGCGATCGACGCCGGATTCCGGATTGTGCTTCTCGCTCTCGAAGCGCGGGCGCGAGGCGCGGTGCGGGCCTTCGGCGTAGACCGGAGCGCCAGTCGCCTGCTTGATCCGCGCGGTGTTCGGCGAATGGTCGCGGTGGGTGTGGGTGACGAAGATATGGGTCACGGTCTCGCCGCGCACGGCCTCGAGCAGCGCAGCCGCATGCGCCGCATCGTCTGGACCTGGATCGATGATCGCGACGTTACCGGTGCCGACGATGTAGCTGACCGTGCCGGTGAAGGTGAACGGGCTCGGATTGTTACAGAGCACGCGCCGCACGCCGGGACGGACTTCCTCGACGACGCCAGGCTTAAGCGGAAAGTTGCGGTTGAACGGGACGTCGTCGTTGTCGGACATCGCTTCTTCTTTGTTCTTTGACGTCATTCCGGGGCGCCCGAAGGGCGAACTCAGGTGCGCCCTTGCGCACCTGAGAATCTCGAGATTCCGGGTTCGATGCTTCGCATCGCCCCGGAATGACGAAGAACGCAATCAGAAAAACGCCTGAATGCCCGTGATGGCGCGGCCAAGGATCAGGGCGTGGACGTCGTGGGTGCCCTCGTAGGTGTTGACCGTCTCGAGGTTATGGACGTGGCGCATCACGTGATACTCGATCGAGATGCCGTTGCCGCCATGCATGTCGCGGGCGGTGCGGGCGATGTCGAGCGCCTTGCCGCAATTGTTGCGCTTCATGATCGAGATCATCTCGGGAGCGAACTTGCCCTCGTCCATCAGGCGGCCGACACGCAACGAGCCCTGAAGGCCGAGCGCGATCTCGGTCTCCATGTCGGCGAGCTTCTTCTGCACCAGCTGGGTCGCGGCGAGCGGCTTGCCGAACTGCTTGCGGTCGAGCGTGTACTGGCGGGCGCGATGCATGCAGTCCTCGGCGGCGCCGAGCGCACCCCAGGAGATACCGTAACGGGCGCGGTTGAGGCAGCCGAACGGACCCTTGAGGCCGGAGACGTTGGGCAGCAGCGCGTCTTCGGGAACCACGACCCCGTCCATCACGACCTCGCCGGTGATCGAGGCACGAAGCGAGAGCTTGCCGCCGATCTTCGGTGCGGACAGGCCCTTCATGCCCTTCTCCAGCACGAAGCCGCGGATCTGGTTGTCGTGCGCCGCCGACTTGGCCCAGACCACGAACACGTCGGCGATCGGCGCGTTCGAGATCCACATCTTGCTGCCGGTGAGGCGATAACCGTCCGAGACCTTCTCGGCGCGGGTCTTCATGCCGGCCGGATCGGAACCGGCGTCCGGCTCGGTCAGGCCGAAGCAGCCGACCCATTCGCCGCTGGCGAGCTTCGGCAGGTACTTCTTGCGCTGGTTCTCGTCGCCATAGGCGTAGATCGGATACATCACCAGCGAGGACTGCACCGAGTTCATCGAGCGATAGCCGGAATCGACCCGCTCGATCTCGCGCGCGACAAGGCCATAGGCGACGTAGCTCGCATTGGCGCAACCGTATTCCTCCGGCAGCGTGATGCCGATCAGGCCAAGCTCACCCATCTCATTGAAGATCTCGCGGTCGGTCTTCTCTTCCAGGTAGGCCTTGGAGACACGCGGCAGCAGCTTGTCCTGGGCATAAGCACGGGCGGTGTCGCGCACCATGCGTTCGTCTTCGGTCAGCTGCTCGTCGAGCAGGAACGGATCGTCCCACTGGAAAGAAGCCGCAGCCGGCTTGTCCTTGGCCTGAGGGCGCACGCTCATGAAACGTCCTTTCGCGTCTGGTTCCGTCTAAAAATTGCCCGACAAATTAAAGCGCCGCGGCAACAAGTGCAATTGCGTTGCAGATGTACGGGTCTGCGCGAATCCCGGGGATGCGCCTCGCGCACCCCGATATGACAGCGCTAACTCTCGAGCTGCTCGTTGGCGACGATCTCGATACCGAAGCCCGACAGGCCCTTGTAGTCGTGCACGGACGAGGTGAGATGCCGGATCGAGGTGACGCCGAGATCCCGCAGAATCTGCGCGCCGACGCCGATTTCGCGCCATTGGCGGTTGCGGTCCGCCTCCGTCGAGGTCTCGTCCGGCAGCGGGGACACGGGCACGCCGGCGGCGCCGTCGCGCAAGTAGACCAGCACGCCGCGGCCGGTCTTCTTGAAATGCTCGAGCACGGCGGCCATGCGCTTGTGGCCGGTGAAGGTGTCCTTGACGATGTTCGGCTTGTGGAAGCGCGTCAGCACGTTCTTGCCGTCGCCGACGCCGTTGTAGACGAAGGCGACGTGGGCGATGGAGTCGAACGGCGAGCGGTAGGCATAGCCTTGCAAGGGACCGATCGGGCTCTCCGTGACGAAGGTCGAGACCCGCTCGATCAGTTTCTCGCGCGCCTGGCGGTAGGCGATCATGTCCGCGATGGTGACGTGCTTGAGCTTGTACTGGGCCGCAAAGCGGGCGACCTGCTCGCCCTTCATCACGCTGCCGTCGTCGTTCATCAGCTCGCTGATGACGCCGACCGGCGGCAGGCCGGACAGCTTGCAGAGGTCGACGGCCGCCTCGGTATGGCCGGAGCGCAGCAGCACGCCGCCGTCCTTGGCGATCAGCGGGAAGATGTGGCCCGGCCGGGCGAAGTCGTGGGCGCCGACATTGGGATTGGCGAGCGCGCGGCAGCACGATGCGCGCTCCTCGGCCGAGATGCCGGTGCCGCCGTCAGGCTTGTAGTCGATCGAGACCGTGAATGCGGTGGTGTGCGCGGAATCGTTGTGGGCCACCATCGGATCGAGCCGCAGCCGACGGGCGTCCTCGGTGGTCACGGGGGCGCAGACGATGCCGGAGGTATGGCGGATGATGAAAGCCATCTTCTCGGCGGTGCAGAGCGAGGCGGCGACGATCAGGTCGCCCTCGCCCTCGCGGTCCTCGTCATCTGTGACGACGACGAGCTCGCCCCTGGCAAAGGCCTGCAAGACTTCCTGGACGGTATCGGGCATTTCCCAATCTCTATCGGTTATGGGGCCGGAGGCTTGCCGGACGCCTTAGCCGGACTTGGCCCCAAGCGCTAGTGTCCTGGACGCAACCGCATATGCCTGACGGCGGGCCGGCCCGAAGGCCTCAGGCTTGCACCGAAGATACCAGGGATATAGGCGCGCGCGGCCCGGACGGAAGACGGTCGGGCCCCGTCAGGGCAGCACCTCGCGCCGCTCGCCGAGCCGCTGATCGAGCTCGGCGCGCTTATCGGCGAGCAGGCCGGCCTGGGCAGCTTCGATCACGGTAAACAGCTCATGAGCATCGCTGAGCCGGGTCACCGTGACGTAGCTGGCGCCGGCCGCATAGAGCTCGCCGACATCCGACAGCAAATCGGCCGTGGCAACGATCATGGCGGTCGGGTTGAGGGTGCGGACGTGACGGACCAGCTTCTCGTTGCTGGCACCCTTCAGAAGCGCGTCCGGCACGCTCAGGATGATCATCTCGGACTTGCCGACGCCGGCATGGAGCAACGTGTCAGCGCTGCTGATATCGCCGTAGATCACGTGCAGACCGCGTGAAAGCAGGGTCTGGTACACATTGGGGTTGAAATCGACCACGGTGATCTGCTCCAGGAGCACTGGAGCCTGCCGTTCGATCTCGGCCAGCAGCGCGCTCGCCGCACGGAAAAAGCCGAGGATCACGATGCGGCGCGCCTCTCCATGACCGCTCTCGTGGCTCTCCTCGGCATGGCCATTGCCATGGTCGAGATCGCGCAGGCCGATCCGCTTCAGCGGACCGATCGCCCAGCGGGTGATCTCGTCGCTGCGGCTCATCGCGAAGGTCGAGAGCACCGCCAGCACCACGAAGGCGAAGGAAGTCGCGTTCGCGGTCTCGGCTGCGATGTGGTGGTCGGTGACGCCGGTCTGGATCACCACCAGCGAGAATTCCGATATCTGCGCGAGATTGAGCGCCGGCAACAGGCTGGCGCGCAGCCCCTGCTTCATCAGGTAGAGCGGCGTGAAGGTCGTCACGAGCCGGCTCACCACCGTGAACGCGGCGATCAGCAAGGCAAGCCCGATCACGGAGAGGCCTGGCACGGGAATGGTCATGCCGAGCGCGACGAAGAACAGCGTGATGAAGAAGTCCCGCAGCGTGGTGACCTTGGCGGTGACGTCGAGCGCATAGGGAAAGGTCGAGAGCGAGACGCCGGCGATCAGGGCGCCCATCTCGCGCGACAGCGACAACCGCTCGGCGGTCTCGGCGACGAGGAAGCACCAGGCGAGCGCACCGAGCAGGATCAATTCGGGACGGCGGGCTATCTGGTGAAACAAGCGCGGCAGCACGTAACGGCTGACCAGGAGCGCAGCCGCGACCAGCACTGCGACGCGGCCGATCGAGAGCAGGATGACGGTGACTTCGAGATTGGCGAGGCTCGGCTGCACCGCCAGGAACAGGATGGCGAAGATGTCCTGCAGCACCAGGACGCCGAGCGTGATGCGGCCCGGCAGCGTATCGAGCTCGCGTTTCTCGTAGAGCACCTTGACGATGATGACGGTGCTCGACAGCGCGCAGGCGACGCAGAGATAGATCGCGTCGAAATGTCCCCCGCCGAGCGACAGGCCGATGCCGACGAAGAACAGCACCCCGAGCAGGCAGCCGCCGAGGAGCTGGCCGCCCGCCGCGAACAGGATCACCTTTCCCGCCCGCACGATCTTCTTCAGGTCGATCTCGAGGCCAATCATGAACAGCATGAAGATCAGGCCGAGCTCTGAGATGACGCTGATCGATTCCTGCGACTTGACCCAGCCGGCACCGAATGGACCTATGCAGAAGCCGGCGATAAGGTAGGCCAGGATCAGCGGTTGCCGGGAGAAGTGGGCCAAAAGGCCCAGCCCCCAGGCAAACAGGATACAAAGTGTGATGTCGCGAATGAGCTCATGCATGCCAGATTGGTCCGTTTTGCCGCACCCTAGTGGCGGGCTGCGGCGCGGCAAGCGAGCAATTCGTCACATGCGGATCGTGCTCTGGTTGATGGCACTGCTGGGTCCATTCGCGTCCGCCCCGCCGGCCGCCGCGCAATCCAAGGTCAATATCGAACAAAACTTTGCCGATTCGCTCACCGCGCTGCCGAAGGAGGAGCTCGCCGTGTCCGGCGGATTCTACGTGCCGGCCTATTCCAGCGTTGCGATGAGCCAGGGCAAGCTGCGCGTCGATTTCTCGGTGACATTGAGTGTCCACAACGCCTCAGAGACGCAAGCACTGGTCCTCAAACGCATCGCCTATTTCGACACCGCGGGCAAGCAGGTCGAGAGCTATCTGAAGGCGCCGGTGGCCTTGAGGCCCCTCGCCACCGTCTCCATCTTCATCCCGACTGACGACGTGCGCGGCGGCACAGGCGCCAATTTCATGGTCGACTGGGCCGCCACGGGCGACATCTCCGAGCCCGTCGTCGAGGCCTTGATGGTTGGCGGCGTCGCCAATGCGCATTACGCTTTCATCAGCCAGGGACGTCCGACAAGGACGGCCAAAAAGAACTAAGACCGTCCGACAAGGACGGCCCTAAAAAAATCGGCCGTCCACCCCGCGACGGTTGGCAACAGGTAAGGCCGCGGGCGCAACGCCAGCCGGCTCAACAAAAACAAGACGAGGAACGCTCCCATGACGTCCAGCTTCGATTTCGCCCCCCTGTTTCCCGCGGGGCTGCCGGCCCCGACCGCGCGCTGGACGGGCCTTGCCAAATACAGCTTTGTCGGCGGCAACAACGATTCCGAGCAGGTGCCGCTCGACGAGCTGATCGAAGCGACCAGCACGGTGCTGCGGCGCGAGGGTCGCTCGCTCGCCACTTACGGGCTGGCCCACGGTCCGCAGGGCTACCTGCCCCTGCGCGAATTCCTGGTGTCAAAACTGAAGCGTGATGCCGGCATCAACTGCACGGTCGACGATCTCCTGATCGTCTCGGGCTCGCTGCAGGCACTCGACCTCGTCAACAACACGCTGCTGACGCGCGGCGACACTGTGATCTTCGAGCAGGACAGCTATCAGGGCTCACTGACCCGCCTCGCACGACTGGGCGTCAATGTCGTCGGCATCCCTCTCGACAAGGACGGCATGCGCATGGACGCGCTGGCCACGGCGCTGGCCGACCTGAAGAGCCGCGGCATCCGGCCGAAATACATCTACACCATCCCGACGGTGCAGAACCCGACCGGCAGCATCATGCCGGAGAGCCGCCGCGTCGAACTGCTGCGGCTGTCCGCCGAATACGGCGTGCCGATCTTCGAGGACGATTGCTATGCCGACCTGGTCTGGTCGGGCCAGCGGCCGCCGGCGATCTATGCCATGAGCCCGAACGGCGGCGTGATCCATATCGGCTCGTTCTCGAAGTCGATCGCGCCAGCGCTGCGCGTCGGCTTCGTCGTCGCACCCTGGGATGTGATGTCGCGGATGCTGTCCCTGAAGACCGATGCCGGCTCGGGCGCGCTGGAGCAGATGGTGCTGGCGGCCTATTGCAAGCCGCATTTCTCGACCCACGTGCCGGCGCTGACCAAGGCGCTGCGCACCAAACTCGACACGCTGATGGAGGCCCTGAACGAGCAGTTCGGCACCGCGGCCGAGTTCGAGGAGCCCAAAGGCGGCATCTTCCTCTGGGTCAAGCTGCCCGAGCAGGTCGATGCGCTCAAACTCTATCAGGCTGCGCTCGCCGCCGGCGTCTCGATTAATCCGGGGCCGGAATGGTCGACCAACAAGGTCCATTCCAGCTCGCGCCTGCGGCTCTGCTTTGCAAGTCCGACGCATCAGCAGATCCGCGAGGGTGTCGCCGTCCTCGCGGAGGTATGTCGCAAGGAGTTCGGCGTGCCGGCCCGCAGCGCAAATGTGGAGAAGCGAGCCTGAAGGGCAGCGTCACGCCGCCTGTGGCTGGCTGCTGTGGATCGCCGAGGCCAGCCGCAGCAACAGGACGATCGAGACGTTGCCTTTGCCCGC
>NZ_LWIG01000009.1:87188-90589 GCF_002068095.1 Bradyrhizobium sacchari
GGGCAAGCTCCCGGCGCGACAGGTCGCAGCGGGTGCGCGAGGACCTCAGGCGGTCGCCCAGCTCAGCCAGAAACGCGGTCTCCGAATAGGGCGGCACGGCGCAGCTCCCCGGCAGCACCTCGCCCGCAAAATCCATGACTTGATTCAGCATTGGTCTATCCACGTTCGCCTTCGGAGCTGCCATCCTACCCCCGCTACGAGCGGCCTCATTGACGCGGATCAAATTCGCGCGCGATCGGCAACCGGCGTGGACGGCCGCGCCCAGGATGCTACACTTTGGAGTTCTTCGAGGCGGGGCTTTTCGATACATGACGCGTTGCTTGGGCCGCTGCACCACGGCTGCATTGATGTGGGTTGCGTACACGTCCACGGCCGGTGCCGAGACGGTCGCGGCGACCGTCGAGCAATGGGGCCTGCTCGGCTCCTGGGCGGTCGATTGCGCGGCCCGGCCAGACCGCGACAAGGGGGCGCTCCTGACCTACGAGATCCGGAAGGACGGCCGGTTGATGTACCGGCGCAATTTCGGCGACGCCAGGGACGAGAACGAGGTCGTGTCCGCCACGGTCAGCGCTGAAGGCCTGCTCAATGTGATGGTGTACTTCCCCTCGCTGCATCAGACCCGCGAATTCGGGCTGCTGCTGGCGAAGGACGGCAATTTGCGCGCGATCTACAATCGCAGCGAGCGCGGCGAATACACGATCAGGGACGGCAAATACGTCGCCACGGGCGCGCCGACGCCCGCGCAGCAGCGCTGCGATTGAGATTTCGCTCGACCATGATCTTCCGGAAAACCGCTCCACACTTTGCATGAGCGTGGGCCTCCGGGTGCGGATCATGCCCTGTCTGAACATTCGTTCAGAATTCTCGTGCGATTGCTCCGGAACGTTCACCCGGGTGCGCGGTTTAGATTGGCATTCGATTGGAGGAGGACATCATGAAGAAGCTTGGTTATGTGGTTGCGGCACTCGGCGCTCTCGCGATCGCAGCGCCGACGCTGGCGAGTGCGGAGACGGTGGTGATCAAGCGCGGTCATCACCACGGCCCGTACGCCGCGCATGCCGAATACGGCATGCACCGCGACCACGGCTGGCATCGTGGCTGGCGTCATCATGGCGACAGGGTCGTGGTGATCAAGCGCAGCCATCGTCACCACTGGGACTAATGCGCAACGCAAACGTGGAAATGGCCCCTCACGGGGCCATTTCTTTGCGTTCTTTTTTCCTTCTCTCTTGTGGGAGAAGTGCTTGCCGCTCGCAAGGCGGATGAGGGTATCTCTCCACGAACTCACAGGAGTCATGCGCGGAAAGAGACCCGCACCCGTCTCGCCGCTGCCGCGGCGAGCCACCCCAAGGGGAGAGGGTGAAGAGCAGCTAATCCCACGCCGGCGCAAAACCTGGATTGACGCAGCGCCTGTCCTTCGGCAGCGCCGCGATCGTCTTGCGGTCGGTCTCGTCGAGCGTGATCTTGAGCGCGTCGAGATTGGCCTGCTGGCTCTCGCGGCGCGAGGCCTTCGGGATCGCGGCGACGCCATCCTGGTCGAGCAGCCATTTCAGCGCAACTTGCGCGGCGGTCGCATTGTGTCTGGCTCCGATCTCGGCCAGCACCGGATCCGACGCAACGCGACCCTGCGCGAGCGGGCAATAGGCCACCAGCGGGATCGACTTGGGCTTGAGATAGGCCAGCACCTTCGATTGATCCAGCATCGCGTGATACTCGATCTGGTTGCAGGCGATCGGCGCCCTGATGTCCTCGACCGCGATCTTGAGCAGCGCCGTGGTGAAGTTCGCAACGCCGATGGCTCGCGTGCGCCCCTCCTCCTTCAGTTTCATCAAGGTCTCGAACACCGCGCCCCAGTTCGCGGACGACGACGGCCAGTGCACGAGATAGAGATCGACATGATCGAGCCGCAGCTTGGTCAGGCTGGCGTCGAAGGCACGGCGGATCGCATCGGGGCTGAGGTTCTCGTGCCAGACCTTTGTCGTGACGTGCAGCTCGCCGCGCGGCAGGCGCGCTGCGGCCAGCGCGGCGCCGATCGCCTCTTCGTTGGCGTACATCTCGGCGGTGTCGATATGGCGATAGCCGATCGCGAGAGCGCTTTCGACCGCCGCCCGGCAGGCGTCGCCCTGCATGCGGAAGGTGCCGAGGCCGAGCTTGGGCATGCTGATACCCTGCGTCTTCAGATTGTCCATAAAACGGGCTCCTGACGTATTTCAACCCGCCGGGTGCACGCGGCGATACCGCGTGAGCAGACTCTTCGGTAATGGAAAAGAGGGTAGCGGGAACGCACATTGTAGCTCCCCGCCGGAACGGGGCCAAATCAAGATCAGTTTAGCAAGATGCCCAGCAAGCATCGCCACAACAGCCAAACGGCATTTCAGATCATCTCGCTCACCTGCCAGCATCTCCACCACCGCGGTCATTCGGGCCGCATGCGAGATGGAGAAAATCCTGATGAAGACGTTCTTGACGATGGCCATTGTGGCAGCGGCTCTCGCCGGTAGCGTTTCGGCGCATGCCGGCGGTTTTGCCTATATGGGCTCCCCCAAGCAGGGCGAATTCTATGTCCGGCCACCCACCGCACCGCGAGCGCAGGACTGGATGAACGCGCGCGCGGAGGCACCCCGGCCAGTAACCCGGCCGACGCGCGGCGGCATCGGCCTGCGTGCGCCTTAAGAGTGCTGGGCGACCACGGCCGGGCGCGTCTGCGGCCTCGGCTCTATGTCAACCGACCAGAGATCGCGGTTATCGACATCTTTCAGGGTCACGGTCATGACGCCGCTCGCGCCGTCGATGTCGACCCGGCCGAAGAATTGCAGCCCGAAACAGGGCGCGAGATTGTCGCCCTGAGCCGCACTGCATCCGTTCTGATACATCGCGACCGGACCAAAGGTGTTGTCGAGCTCTCCCGGTCCCCAGGTGCCGGCATGGAGAGGACCGGAGACGAACTCCCAGAACGGCTCGAAATCCTGGAACTGGGCCTTGCCTGGATCGTAGTAATGCGCGGCCGTGTAGTGCATGTCGGCGGTGAGCCAGACGATGTTGCGCACGCCCGCGCGCTTGATCGAGGCGAGCAGATCGGCGATCTCGTGCTCGCGCCGGTCGGGCGGACCATCGCCGAGCGCGACTGCGTCGAGGCTGATGAGGCCGATCGGCAGATCGGCCGCAATCACCTTCCAGGTCGCGCGTGAGGCGGCAAGCTCGCGCTTCAGCCAGGCGAGCTGCTCGGCACCCAGGATCCAGCCGCGATGATCGTCGCCCTTGTTCCAGCTATCGTCCCGATGACTGCGCATGTCGATCATGAAGACGTCAAGCAGCGGGCCGTAGGCGATCTTGCGATAGACCCGGCGCTGCCGCGCGCCGATGTCGCGGATCGGCATGAAGTCGAAGAAGGCGCGGCGGGC
>NZ_LWIG01000009.1:90594-117165 GCF_002068095.1 Bradyrhizobium sacchari
CCGTCGTCCTCGAAGCCCGCCTCGTCGTAGCTGCCGGTCGGCGACCAATCGTTGGTGACCTCGTGATCGTCCCATTGAGCGAACATCGTCACCTCGGCGTGGAAGGCGCGAAAGTGCTCGTCGAGGTGATTGTATTTGTAGTTGCCGCGGAACTGCGCCAGCGTGTGCGCGAGCTCGGCCTTCTCCTCGGTGACGATGTTGCGCCAGATCTCGCCGTTCGGCAGCTTCTGCTCTGCGGGAATCGTGCAGTCTGCGTAGATGTGGTCACCGGAGTGGATGAAGAAATCCGGATGGTTGTCGAGCATGGTGCGATAGCTGCGATAGCCGCCGCGCGCGACGTCGATGCCCCAGCCCTGCCCCGCGGTGTCGCCGGACCACAGGAACGAGATCGACCGGCCAGCGGCCGGCGCTGTGCGGAAATGACCGATGCGACTTTCCCCGGCAATCCCGGTCGCGATGTCGTCGAAGCGGACGCGATAGAAGATATCCTGCCCGGCCGGCAGGTCGTTCAACAGCAGTTTTGCGGTGAAGTCGGCGTCGGGCAACGCATCGCGCGAAGCCGATGCAATGACGGTCTTGAAGCTCTCGACGGTCGAGCACACCACATGCATCCGTGCGGCCCGATCGGCGCGCGCCCAGATTACGGCAGAGCCATCCGAGACGTCACCTGACTGGATGCCGCCCGCGATTTGCGGGCGGTCGGCGGCGCGGCAGATGCTGGGTTTTGCGAGCGTGCCGAGCGAGGCAACGGCGAGGCTGGAGGTGGAGCGGACCAGGAATTGCCGCCGGGTCCATGCGCGCTGCGCGCGGAGCGTTGCCATTCAGGAGACCTTCGTCGAATCGCGACGGAAGGTGCCTGCGCTCCTTGACTCCTACCCTGACGGTTTCTTGACTCCATGCCTACGGTTTTGCGACGCGGGGATGACGGACGAATGGCTAGGCGCCCCTCAGCGCTTCCAGTTGCAGATGCCGCCGGAGCGACATGGCCAAGTCTGGATGCGGGTGTCCATCGCCTGCGCGTCGAGCGGACTGCCGTGGCGATGCGCGAGCTTGGCGCGGGCGACACCGCGCGGCTGCGTGCTCCTGGCATGCACAACCTTCGGCTCGGGCACATGCACGCGTTCGGCAGCGATTTTCTTCGGCGCGTCCATCGGCTCGACCCGCGCCTGCGCGTCGTTGCCCCCGCGCGCTTCGAGTGCGACCGGCGCGAACTGCGTCTCGGGCCCGAGCCGCTTCGGCGACAGCACGGCCTTGGAGAGATCGAGACCGAGATATTCGTCAGGCTTGTAGTCGTCAGCGCGCGCGATGCCACCCCACGCAACGACGAGGGCGACGGCAACCGCAAAAGGAACGCTTTTCAGGACCACGGACGCCTCCTGAAATTGAATTATTAAGGGGTAATTTACCCCCTATTTAGGAGGCGTCGCGCCGAATTCCAGCGGCCGGTTGCCGCCGTGGTTAAGAGTTTGACGGTGTCAGGCGACCTTTCGCGTCGCCGCCGTCCCATCCAGGAACCCCAGCAGGCGGCCGCGAATGATGGTTTCCGCCTCGTCCATG
Source organism: Bradyrhizobium sacchari (assembly GCF_002068095.1). Lineage (GTDB taxonomy): Bacteria > Pseudomonadota > Alphaproteobacteria > Rhizobiales > Xanthobacteraceae > Bradyrhizobium > Bradyrhizobium sacchari. The sequence goes on from NZ_LWIG01000009.1 coordinate 92,152, forward strand.
ATGCGATCGATGAGTTCCTTGCAGGAGGGGATGTCGTGGATGAGGCCGGCGACCATGCCGCAGCTCCAGGCGCCGGCGTCCATCTGTCCGTCCAGCATGATCCTGGGATAGACGCCGGCGACCTGGTCGTGAATGTCGTCGATGGTGAGCTTGGCGCCCTTCTCGCGCTCGATCTCGAGCAGGCGATCGACATTGGCGTTCTTCAGCACGCGCTCGGTGTTGCGCAGCGCGCGCATGATCAGGCGGGTGTCGAGCTCGGTGGCCGCAACAAGCGCGTTCTTCACGTTCTGATGGACAGGTGCTTCCCTGGTCGCGATGAAGCGCGTGCCCATGTTCATGCCGGCCGCGCCCAGCGACAGCGCCGCGACGAGGCTGCGCCCGTCGGCCATGCCGCCGGAGGCGACGAACGGGATCTTCAATTCCTCCGCCGCGCGCGGCAGCAGGATCATGTTGGGGATGTCGTCCTCGCCGGGATGGCCGCCGCACTCGAAGCCGTCAACGCTGACGGCGTCGCAGCCGATGCGCTCGGCCTTCAGCGAATGGCGCACCGAGGTGCATTTGTGGATGACCTTGATGCCGGCGGCCTTCAGCGCGGGCATGTATTGTTCGGGGCTGCGGCCCGCGGTCTCCACCGCCTTGATGCCGCCCTCGACGATCGCCGCGATATATTCCGGATAAGGCGGCGCGGAAAAGGTCGGCAGGAAGGTGAGGTTCACGCCGAACGGCTTGTCGGTCATGTCGCGGCAGCGCGCGATCTCTTTCGCCAGTAATTCCGGCGTCTTCTGCGTGAGACCCGTGATGATCCCGAGTCCCCCGGCATTGGAGACCGCAGCCGCCAGCTCGGCAAAGCCGACGAAATGCATGCCGCCCTGGATGATGGGGTGCTCGATGCCGAACAGTTCGGTGATCGCGGTCTTCACTTAAGTACCTCCCGGAATTTTGCTTGGGTTGTGATCAGTCTAGCCGGACTTTTGCGCGTCGGTCACCATTTCTCTCCGAACGGTCTGATCTCCATCTCGAAGGTCCAGGCGCTCTTCGGCTGCTGGTAAAGCTGCCAATAGGCGTCCGCCACCGACGATGGCGGCATCAGCAGGTCGGGATTGTCGAGCGCGTTCGGTCCGAGCGCCTCGAGCCGGCGCTGGCGCACCCATTCAGTGTCGACGCCGGAATCGATGATGAGATGGGCGACGTGGATGTTCTTCGGCCCGAGCTCGCGCGCCATCGCCTGCGCCACCGCGCGCAGGCCGAACTTGGCGCTGGCGAAGGCGGCAAAGCCGCTGCCGCCGCGCAAGGAGGCCGTCGCTCCGGTGAAAAAGATGTTGCCACCGCCGCGCGGCAGCATCAACCGCGCCGCCTCTCGCCCGGCGAGGAAGCCGGAATAGCAGGCCATCTCCCACACTTTGCGGAACACGCGCTCGGTGGTGTCGAGGATCGGGAAATTCACATTGGCGCCGACGTTGAAGATGCAGACCTCGAGCGGCGCGTGCTTGTCGGCGTCGTTGAGGAACGAGATCACCTCATCCTCCTTGCGCGCATCGAGCGAGCGCGCGTGGATCTCGCCGCCGGCGGCCTCGATGTCCTTCACGAGCGGCGCCAGCTTGTCGCCGTTGCGGCGCCCGGCGAAGATCGAAAATCCTTCGGCGGCGAATTTCTTGGCGATCTCGGACCCGATGAAATCGCCGGCCCCGATCACTGCGGCTGTCGCGTTTCGCTTGGGCAAGGTCGCCTCCTCCGATCGGTGATGTCATTGGGACGAAAGCTATAGTTCTAAAATAGAACTGTCAAACTGACAGCAGCGATGCTAAATTTCGGGAGAAATTGCGTTGATCGTTCAGGTCAGTTCCTTTTTCTGACTGACTAATGCAGCGCCGGAGACCGGATCATGAAGTGGGACATGCTGGATGAGGAGCCCTGCTCGCTTTCCCGCACCGTCGCGGTGGTCGGCGATCGCTGGACGCTCCTGATCCTGCGCGAGTGCTTTTTGCGCGTGCGTCGGTTCGAGGCTTTTCAGTCCTCGCTCCAGATCACACGGCACCTGCTCTCGGAACGGCTGAAGAAGCTGGTTCGCTTCGGCATCCTGCGCCGCGTCCCCTACTCCGAGGCGCCCAAGCGCTACGAATACATCCTCACCCAGAAAGGCCTCGACCTCTACCCGATCATCATGGCCATGGTGCATTGGGGCGACACCCACATGGGCGACGAGCGCGGCCGCCCGCTGCTGCACGAGCACAAGAATTGCGGCAAGCTGTTCGATCCCGTGATGGTGTGCTCGGAATGCGGCGAGGTACTGCATGCCAAGCAGGTTCATGTGCATGCGGGGCCGGGGCGGAGGGAAGTGGTAGGGTGAGCCCGCTGTCGTCCCGGCGAAAGCCAGGACCCTTTACCCCAGGGATACGTTTGGCGAAGACCGGGAGGTCGGTACTACGACCATACGCAATTGATTAATCGCGCGGTACGGCCTTCGCCGGGACGACATTAAAGAGCGAGCAGAGCCTCAATGCCCCCGCGCCGGCGCCCCGAGATTGATCGGGCGCAGCACCGCCGCCGTGGGGATCATCAGCACCGCAACGATCGCGAGCGTCCAGAACACATCGATATAGGCGAGCAGGTCGACCTGCTGCTGCAGTGTCTTTCCGACCCATGCGACCGCCTGCGCTGCCGCGTCGCTCGCATTCGAGCCCTGCGCCTGGAAGTAGCGCGTCATGGCGTCGATGGCCTGCTGGTAGCCGAGATCGGACGGGGCGGCGTGCTCGACGAGGCGACTCTGATGAAATTGCTGGCGCTGCGCCAAAATCGTCTGCGCCAGCGCGACGCCCATGGAGCCGCCGAGGTTGCGGGCAACATTGATCAGCGCGGAGGCCTGGTTGGTCTTCTCGGGCGGCACGCCGTCATAGGATGCGGTCGTCACCGGCAAGAACAGGAAGGGCAGGCCCAGCGCGAGGAAGATGCGCGACAGCGCCGCATAGCCATAGGTGATGTCGCCGGTCAGGCCGGTGAGATGCCACATCGCGAAGGCGACAATGGCAGCACCGAACATGATGAGGTATTTCGGCTGCACCGCGCTGACGAGGCGGCCGACCACGGGCATCAGCACCAGGGTTGCGACGCCACCGGGTGACAGAGCCAGGCCGGCCAGCATGGCCGTGTAGTTCAGCTCGGTCTGGAGCAGTTGCGGCAACAGCTGAGTCGTCGAGATCAGAACTGCACCGGTCCCCAGCATGACCAGGAAGCAGGCACCGAACTGGCGGCGGCCGAGCAGGCGGATATCGACAATGGGATCCTCGCGCGTCAGCTCCCACGGAATCAGCGCGAGCAGGCAGACGCCCGCGAGCAGCGCGAACACGACGATCATGGTCGATCCGAACCAGTCGTTGCGCTGGCCTTCGTCGAGTACGAATTCGAGCGAGCCGAGCCCGATCGCGACCAGCAGGAAGCCGATATAGTCGACGCGCAGCCCCTTGCTCAGCAGCTTCTCCCTCTCCGCCTCCGCCCCCGATGGCTCCTTGACCAGCGTGCCGACCAGAAACAGCGAGAGCAGCCCCATCGGCACGTTGATCAGGAACACCCAGTGCCAGCTATAGGTGTCGGTGATCCAGCCGCCGAGCGTCGGGCCGATCACCGGCGCGACCACGACGGCGACGCCGTAGACGGCGAAGGCCTGGCCGCGCTTGTGCGGCGGGAAGGAGTCGGCGAGAATCGCCTGCTCGCTGGTGGCCATGCCGCCGCCGCCGAGGCCTTGAAGGATCCGGAACAGCACCAGCGACTGCAAATTCCACGCGAAGCCGCACAGCAGCGAGGCAATTGAGAACGTCGCCACGCAGATCATGTAGAACCGCTTGCGGCCGATCACGGTCGACAGCCAGCCCGAGATCGACAGCACGATGGCATTGGCGACGAGATAGCTGGTGATGACGTAGGTGCTCTCGTCGATGCCCACTGCGAGCCCGCCGGCGATGTGCCGCAGCGCAACGTTGGCAATGGTGGTATCGAGCACTTCCATGAAGGTCGCGATCGAAACCACGAAGGCGATCAGATAGGGATTGTGCCCGCCGGCCGCCGAGCGCTCCGGCGACCAGCCGGACGCGCCATCTTGCGCGACGACGCTCATCGCACCCTGGTCCAGGGCACGACCGACATGCCGGGACCGACAGGCAGATCGGCCGGCCAGTTGTCGACCACGATCTTCACCGGCACGCGCTGCACCACCTTGACGTAGTTGCCGGTGGCGTTCTCCGCAGGCAGCAGGCTGAACGCGGTGCCGGAGCCAGGCTGCACGGAATCGACATGGCCGGTCAGCTTGCGGCCCGGATACGCATCGATGCGGATCTCGACCGGCTGGCCCGGCCGCATGTCGTTGAGCTGGGTCTCCTTGTAGTTGGCGACGACCCAGACCTCGTCAGGCACGAACATCATCAGGCTTTGCCCCGCCGAGACGAAGGTCCCCTTTGCGCCCGAAAGTTTGACAACGCGGCCGGACTGCGCCGCGACGACGCTCGTGTATTGCAGGTTCAGCCTGGCCTGATCGAGCTGCGCCTGCGACTGTTCGAACTGCGCCTTGGCGCCTTCCAGCTGGGCTTGCAGCGTCTTGATACCGAGTTGCGCGGCGGTCACCGCGGTTTTGGTCCGCTCGGTATTGGCCTGCTGCGCCTGAAGATCGGAACGGGTCTGCTGCTGGCGCTGCACGGTGCCGGCACCCTTCTCGACCAGATCCTCGGCGCGCTTGAACTCTTCCTGCGAGAATTGGAGCTGGGCCTGGGCCTGTTCGAGCTGCGCCTGAGCCTGCTTGATCTGCTCTTGTTGCGACTCGATCTGCGCCTCGACATTGGCGATGTTCGCCCTGGCGACCGCGACCTGAGCGCTGGCCTGATCGACTGCGATGCGATAATCGCGCGCGTCGATCCTGGCCAGCAGTCCGCCGGCGTCGACATGCTGATTGTCGGTCACCGGAATATCGGTCACGTAGCCGCCGACCTTCGAGGCCACGGAAAAGCTGCGCGCGGCGACGAAGGCGTCATCCGTGGATTCATAGTGGCGCACGTCAAGCCAGTAGAGCAGACCGCCGACGAGTGCCGCGACCAGCACGATGGCGCCGACAATGGCAAACAACCAGTGCTCGCGGAGCCTCTCGCGCAGCGATGGCGACTTCGCCGGCTTGCCCGACTGTTCTTTCGATTGACCTTTCGCTTCACTCCCCTGATCCGGAGAATGCTTCGGAGCTTCCTCTGTCCGGGGCGGCAACGGCTGCTCCGCGCGCGCCCCACGCTCCCGGGTTTGAGCATCCACTTGTGCACACCTTTCTCGGGATTGGGCGGCGCGGAGCGGCAAAGCGAGCTTTCGCGCCGCCAGCCTAACCTTGGCACTGAGGCATGGTTCCACAACCTGAGGGCGTCATCGCCATTCTTGATTGCAAGGGTCAAAAGCAAACGCGGCACGCACCGTGCCGCGCTCGCCTCGATTGTCGTGCCGACGCACTCGGCCCAGTGTGCCTTGACTCAGTGCGTCTTGGTCTCGTGCCATTTCTCGAGATCGGGTTTCACCTTGTCCGATCCCTGCTCCTTCTCCGGATTGCCCTTCCAGGGCTTGTCCGTCTGGGCGTGGGACCCCCAGTCGGTCTGCTGCCGGGGATCGTCGTTAGGCCGCTCCTTGCTCATCGGATCTCCTTCCGTGAAGCACTATGCGAACGGAACACCGTAGTACGAGTTGATGCCGCGAACGGCGGCGTCGTCACTCCAGTTCCAATCGCTCTTCGCGCCGTATTTCGGCGCGCCTTCCAGCTCCTTGGTGGTAATGCCGGTGACATATCCGCCAAGTTCGGTGTCGTATTTCAACGACTGCCAGGGCAAGGGATAGTGGTCGTTCCCGAGGCCGAGGAATCCGCCGAAACCGAGCACGGCGTAGGACACCTTGCCGCTGATCTTGTCGATCATCACGCGTTCGATCGAACCGATGCGGTTGCGGTCGGCACCGTAGACCGATGTTCCCTCGACCTTGTCGCTGCCGATCAACCGGCCCATCTCGCTGCGATCCAGCTCGCCTTGATTCAACATTGCAATTCTCCACTCAGCCAATCTGTGGACCAACCTGACAGGCGTGCGATCGTTCCGGTCCATGTTCCGGCGGCAAGTCAGGAACATCGCAGGGAACGAGCGGTTCTCTGAGCTTCATAGAGGGCCATGCGCGATGTCCCAGACCGTTTCCGACTTCATCGTCCAGCGTCTGCATCAATGGGGCGTGCGCCATATCTTCGGCTATCCCGGCGACGGCATCAACGGCGTGTTCGGCGCGATGAACCGCGCGGAGGGCAAGATCGGCTTCGTGCAGGCGCGGCACGAGGAGATGGCGGCGTTCATGGCGAGCGCATACGCGAAATTCTCGGGCCAGCTCGGTGTCTGCATCGCAACCTCCGGCCCCGGCGCCTCGCATCTCGTTACCGGGCTCTACGATGCGCTGCTCGATCACCAGCCGGTGCTCGCGATCGTCGGCCAGCAGGCGCGCAACGCGCTCGGCGGGAGCTATCAGCAGGAACTCGATCTCGTTTCGATGTTCAAGGATGTCGCCGGCGCCTATGTCATGCAGGCATCTTCGCCTGCGCAGGTGCGCCATCTGATCGATCGCTCCGTGCGGACCGCGCTCGCCCGGCGGACCCCGACAGCGCTCATCCTGCCCAACGATCTCCAGGAAGAACCATACGAAAGTCCGCCCCGCGCGCACGGCACGCTGCATTCCGGCGTCGGCTACAGCGCGCCGCGTGTCACGCCGCGCGAGGATGAGCTCGACCGCGCCGCGGAGGTGCTCAACGCCGGCAAGAAGGTTGCGATGCTCATCGGCGCCGGCGCACTTCACGCCACCGACGAGGTGATCGCGGTTGCCGACCGGCTGTCGGCAGGCTGCGCCAAGGCCCTGCTCGGCAAGGCCGCGTTGCCCGACGATCTGCCCTGGGTCACGGGCTCGATCGGCCTGCTCGGCACCGAGCCCAGCTACAACATGATGACGGAATGCGACACGCTGCTGATGGTCGGCTCTGCCTTTCCCTATGCCGAATTCCTGCCGAAGGAAGGCAGCTGCCGCGGCGTCCAGATCGACATCGACGCCAGCATGATGTCGATCCGCTTTCCCATGGAGGTCGGCCTCGTCGGCGATGCGGCCGAGACGCTTCGCGCTCTGTTGCCGCGGCTTGCGCCGAAGACCGATGGTGCCTGGCGCAAGGGTATCGCGGACGACGTCGCCAGATGGTGGAAAACCCTGAATGATCGCGCGCACCAGCCGGCCACGCCGGTCAATCCGCAGCTCGTCGCCTGGGAGTTGTCGCCGCGGCTGCCCGACCGCGCCATCATCACCAGCGACTCCGGCTCCTGCGCCAACTGGTTCGCGCGCGATCTGAAGATGCGACGCGGCATGACAGCCTCCCTGTCCGGCGGCCTTGCCTCGATGGGCGCTGCAGTCCCCTATGCGCTCGCCGCGAAATACGCCCATCCGGACCGCCCGGTGATCGCTCTCGTCGGTGATGGCGCCATGCAGATGAACAACATGGCCGAGCTGATCACCGCGGCCAAATACTGGCGTTCCTGGCGCGACCCGCGTTTCATCGTCTGCGTCTTCAACAACGAAGACCTCAACCAGGTGACATGGGAGCAGCGCATCATCAATGGCGATCCCAAGTTCGAGGCATCGCAGCAGATTCCAAATGTGTCCTACTCGCGCTTTGCCGAACTGGTCGGGCTGCGGGGTATCTATGTCGACAGTCCGCAACTCCTGGGCTCCGCCTGGGAGCAGGCGCTGGCAAGCGAGATGCCTGTGGTCCTGGAGGTGAAGACCGACCCCGAGGTGCCGCCACTGCCGCCACATATCACCCTGCAGCAGGCCAAGAACTTCACGCTGGCGCTGATGAAGGGCGATCCCAACGAGGGCGGCGTCATCAAGGGTGCAGCAAGACAGGTGCTCGAGACGATCCTGCCCGGAAAGGAGTGAGCCATGAGCGACTTTCGCGACATCAAGAATGGCGTCAACGATCCCGTCGACGGTGTCGATGTGAATCAGCACTTCAACGACAACAGGACGCCGCACGAGCGCGCACAGCGCCATGCGGACGTGCGCGCGGAGCCGTCGGCTGCGCCGGGCGAGCCGTTCCTGCCGGAAAGGCTGCGGCGCAAGCCGACCGATCCGATCAACCCGCGCACCGGCCGCTATCCGACGGATTAGGAACCTCGGTCCGGCTCCCGGGTTGATCGGCGCAAGCGCACCGCCAATTCAGAGGACCGGACCATGAAACGAACCGTCATCACTCTTGCCTGCGTGCTTCTCGCGGGTCCCGCGCTCGCCCAGTCGCTCGGCGAGAAGACCGGCGTCAATTCGGCGCTCGGCGTCGCGCCGACCACGGCCGACTTCGTCAAGGAGGTCGGGATCAGCGACATGTTCGAGATCGAGGCGAGCAAGCTCGCAGAGCAGAAGGGCAACGCGCAGGAGAAATCCTTCGCACAGCAGATGATGACGGACCACACCAAGACCAGCAGCGAGCTCAAGGGTCTGGTCGGCAACGGCAAGGTCCAGGCGACGCTGCCGACGGCGCTCGACAGCTCGCACCAGAGCAAGCTCGACAAGCTCAAGGGCGCGACCGGCAAGGACTTCAGCTCCGACTACAATTCCTATCAGGTCAGCGCGCACGAAGACGCAGTGTCGCTGTTCGAACGGTACGCCAAGGGCGGCGATAACGCCGAGCTGAAGGACTGGGCCGGCAAGACGCTGCCCGCGCTCAGGCACCATCTTGAGATGGCCAAAGAGCTCGGCAAGGCGCCGAGCGTCGGCCAGTCGAAGTAATGTCTTGAGGGCGCCCGTGGCCGAGCAGAAGTCGACAGATCCCGTCAGCCGCTATCCGAAACCGCCGTTCAAGAAGCAGTCGCAGCCCTGGCCCGGCCTCGCCGGCAAGATGGAACCGCGGCCCGACCATGGCGAGACCAGCTACAAGGGCTCCGGCCGCCTCATGGGCCGCAAGGCACTCATCACCGGCGGCGATTCCGGAATGGGCCGCGCCGCCGCGATCGCCTATGCACGCGAAGGTGCCGACGTCGCCATCAACTATGTTCCGAACGAAGAACCCGATGCGCAGGACGTCATCGCCCTGATCAAGAAGGAAGGACGCATCGGGCTTGCGATCCCCGGTGATCTCCGCAACGAGGCGTTCTGCCGGCAGCTGGTGGAACAAGCCGTGCAGGGCCTTGGCGGCCTGGACATCGTCGTTTGCAACGCCGCGCGGCAGCAGACACGCGAGTCGATCCTCGACGTATCTTCCGAGGATTTCGACGCGACCATGAAGACCAACATCTACGCTCCGTTCTGGATCATCAAGGCGGCCCTGCCGCACCTGAAGCCAGGCTCGTGCATCATCGGCACGACGTCCGAGCAGGCCTACGATCCGTCTCCGGAGCTCTACGACTACGCACAGACTAAGGCCGCGACGATGAACTACGTGAAGTCGCTGGCTAAGCAGCTGGGGCCGAAGGGTATTCGCGTCAATGGCGTGGCACCCGGTCCGATCTGGACGCCGCTCCAGGTCTCCGGCGGCGCCACGATGGAGAAGCTCGAGAAGTTCGGCGGCATGACGCCACTCGGCCGCCCCGGCCAGCCCGCCGAACTCGCCTCCATCTACGTGCAACTTGCCGCGGCCGATGCGAGCTACGCGACCGGTCAGGTCTATGGCGCAGCCGGCGGATCCGGGCAACCCTAGCCGCAGGAACCGTCATCGTCATTCCCGCTTTACAATAGTGTCATGGAGGACATTTCACCGACCGCGGACCGATGGCACTCGTAGCAGTCAAACCCACTCGGATCGATACAGCGATCGCGAATGAGATCGCCGACCACACCAATGCAGGGCTGGAGCAGGCAGCGCAGACGCTGACCTGGGCGGCCGACGAGCACGTGCTTCTTGCGCTTGCGGCTGCAGGGTGGCTGTACGCCCATTTGCGGCGTCCGCAGGCACGGCCCGCCGCAAATCATGTCCTGGCAGTGACCTTGGCGACCGCGGCGCTGCCGCATGCGCTGAAGTCCGTGTTCGACCAGACACGCCCCGATCGGATGACCGTTCGCGGCCATCGGAACGGCGTCCCCTTTTCCGGGCGACCGCGGGATGCCTTTCCCTCAGGCCATGCCATGCATATGGGTGCGCTCGCCTCGGCAGCGGGTCTCTTGCCGACAAGGCCGCGCCGCGCGGTACGCTTCATCGCGGTCGCACTTTCGCTGACGCGCGTTGCGCTGCTGGCGCATTGGCCAAGCGATGTGCTGGCGGGGTTCTCGCTCGGCATTGTCGTCGAACGACTTCTCAGGCCGCTCACACTGCCCCGGCGCCACAAGCGGGTGCAGTCATGACCGAATATGTCGTGCGCTTCATCGCCGGCGGGGTGATCGTCTCAGCTTTCGCGATCCTCGGCGACATGCTGCGGCCAAAGAGCTTTGCCGGCCTGCTCGGCGCCGCACCCTCGGTCGCCCTCGCCACGCTCGCAATCGCGATCGTGCAGCATGGCAGAGCCTACGCCGCAGCCGAAAGCTGGACCATGATCTATGGCGCGATCGCGCTCGCCTGCTACAGCCTCGCCGTGTGCCATCTGCTGATGAGGTCTCGTCTTGCCGCGCTGCCCGCTACCGTTCTCGCCTTTGCAGTGTGGCTGGTCGTCGCCTTCGGCCTGCTCACGAGCTTCGGAGGTGCCGCCTGATGCTGGTTAAGCTGTCCCCATCGGCGCTGAAGCAAACACGCTGGTACGAATACGCCATTCGCTTCGCGCTCGGCGGATTGGCGACAGTGCTGGCGGGCGCAATGGGTGCGAGCTTCGGTACCCCCATAGGCGGGCTCTTCCTTGCCCTTCCCGCCATCTTCTGCGCCAGCGCGACGCTGATCGAAAGTCATGAGCGCCGGGCCAAGGAGAAGGCAGGTCTCGACGGCCGCCGGCGTGGGCAAGAGGCCGCAGCGCTCGACGCTGCCGGCGCCGCCATGGGAAGCATCGGGCTTGCTGCGTTCGCCGCCGTCTTCTACGTCACGGTTGCCGTCAGCAGCGTAGCGGCCTTTGTCGCCGCCATCTTCGCTTGGGCTGTAGTTTCAGTCTCGGCATGGTGGATGAGACGGAGCTTTCGTACCGTCTCGCAGCGCCTGTCGTCCGAAGCCGGCTCGCGATCAGCCCGTCGTCGAAGCGTCCCGTAGCTTCAGGAACTCGAACATCTCCGCGGCAGCATGAAGTTGCTCGATGCGTGCGGCAACGGAATCCCGCTGAACGCCGAGCGGCAGACTTGCAAGCTCGTGCTCGAGCCGCAGCCTCTGCGCGTCGAGGCGCTGTTCGAATGTGTGGGGTTCAGACCGTCTTCGCATCGTCCGTCCTCGGGGGTTGCAAGCCCGGGCTGTTGGCCCAGCGCTCAACTTGATCGATGACCTTCTGGTGGCTCGGACGCACCGGCTTGGGCGCTTCCGGTTCGTCGGAAAGCTTGCGGGGTAACCTGACCTCTTCCGTCATGGCCCGACTCCCTATTGCAGGAGAATGCGCCATCGCGCGACTCGTTTCAATATAACTTATTGATTTTATTCGTAATTTTTACTCATTTGGCAGCTTTATCGACTCTTATGGAACTCCCGCCAACTTGGCTTGTTGAGTAGACTACTCAACTTACTCATTTTGCGTGATCGACCATGAATGACCTTCGCGCCGAGCGCCTCCAGGTCATGCTCTCACCCGAGGAGCTGGCCGCGGTTGATGATTTCCGGTTCAAACACCGCATGCCGACCCGTGCTGCGGCCGTCCGCGAACTGCTCAAGTTCGGACTGGCGGCGGCGGGCGTCGATGCGGCTGCCGGCGTAAAGTCCAGCAGTTTTGGCGTATTCGGCCGAGGACCCGAAGGCCACACTCAAAGCGACCCCGAAGGCAGCAAAGAGGACTGATCAAAGCCTCGCAAGACAAAACGACCCCGACACGATGGGTGCCAGGGCCGTCCTTGGAGATTGCTTCCGGCGCACCGGGGGCATGCCAACCGGAAGCAATCCGTCGACTCGTCGCGCGCGGATTCGTTCCTTACGAGAACCCTCTAGTGGACCATCCTCTAGCCGGTCGGCGCGTCGCCGGAATCGTCCGGCATGACGCCAGAGCCTGGCGTCTTGTGCTGATCGGTGAGCTTGGGATCGCGCGTCGCCTCTCGCGACGGCGAGCCCTTCGGATCCGTCTTGTGCACTGTCTGGGCGCGCTGCTTGTCGCGCGGCTGCTCCTCCGCGCGCTTGTCCTTGACGATGCCGTGGTCGGAATGGGCCATGATGTGCTCTCGCTTCTCTCTTGATCTATCGAAGCGGCTACGCATGTCCGCGCCGAATGTTCCGGACGCGAGCAGCGCTAACCATGCGCGGCATGAACCGCAACCGACGTCTTCTCGAGATGCACCTGCCGTACCGTCGTCACCATTGCGAACGCAACCGAGACGCCAAAGGCGAGAATGAGGGAAAGAAGGGCAAGACGGGGAGCCATGGCAAAAACTCCTTCTGGAATCGAAAACCCGCGCGATCACCTGTTCCCGGATGATCCTAGATCGGTCGCTTGCGTTCCGTGCGCCGCCTCACACGCAGATGCACGAAGACGATCCGCCTATGCCTCCTGGTTCTGAGGAATGCGGACCGTCACGGGCGGGATTTCGCCATCGAGCCAGTCCTGCTCCCTTGCGAGCGCCGTCCAGGCATCCGCCATGCGCGAATAGCGCTTGTAGGCGGGCTGTCCTTCCGCGCGCTCGGCGAGCTGCAGGCAGTTCTCGGCGTTGTCCCTGAAGATGTCAGACTGTTTCATGGAGAGGACGTGGGGACGGAACTCCCCAGTCGCAACCGCCCTTGCAGGATGTTAACCTGGGGGAACTTCGCACGGCGGCGGTCATTGTCATGGATGCGAGTCCTTGTCGCGATCATCCTGGCGTTCCTTGGCAGCGCAGCGCTGGCCGACGGCGCCGGCGAACAAAGGCCCGATAATCGCGCGCCGACGGCCCTGGACGTCATCAGCGGCCTCTACGCGTTCAGCCGCTTCCAGCACGACCTTCTGGAGAGCACCGACCTGAAGGGCAATGCGGAGGTGAAAAACCTTGCCGCCTTGCGCGCTGAAGAAGCTGCGAAACGCGACAAGACCCTCAAGGATATTCAGGAGGCGATCGGCGCCGAGCCGCGCATCGGCAAGACGGCGGCGAGCGCTGGCCTCATCGATTCCGACAGCTCGGACGGACCGGCCTACGTCCGGACTTTCTATGCCGCGCAGATCCCCGAATATGAGTCAACCATCGCCCTGCTCGAACGCTACCTGAAGGCCCCCGACAACGCAGCGCTTGCAGAGTTCGCGCGCGGCCAGCTGCCGCTGCTGCGCTTGCAGGTCAAGGACGCCGAGCGCACCATGGCGGACAAGTAGCTCTGCTCACTTGTCGTTCGGATGATGCTGCTGGTTCTCCGGCCGCACCGCACGGTCGCTGTCCGGCATCTTGTCTCGCCCCGCATCCCCGTTGTCGTCCCGGCCGCCCGAGGTCGACGTGCCGCTGCCGCTGGGGTTCGATCGGGTGGCGGTCCCGGTGGTCGGTGCATCCTTTGGGGTGGCGGAGCTTGCGGCGGGATCGCCGGTCACGGCCCCGCGGCCGCTGGGTTCACCCTGCGCGAAGGCCGAACCGGCGAGCAATGCGGCGACGGCGACCGCAGTGAATCCTGTTTTGATCTGCATCTGCTCTCTCCCTGTGCCCGCTAACCGGCAGGGTTGGCCCTCCGTTCCGAACGGGCGCCCAACAGCAGCCGGCTCGAAGTCCCGCAGAGGCCGAATTTTTTCAAGAACCGAATGGAACCGATGCCATCCACCATCGTTATCTGGGCCGGGCTGAGCAAAGCAGGTTCCATTTCCACGTGCCGCAACCTTGGCGCTTGATTTCGAATTTGGCTGACGCTCTATTTTGACCAATTGCGTCTCGCCTTAGATTCGGCCGGCGCCTGCGGGGGAATCAAGTATGAGCGACCTCGATCCCGGAACTGCATCACGCTCCGGTCGTCGCGTCCCGAAACCCAAAACCAACGGAATGTCGGAGCCGGATTCCCGGCCGGAATTGCTGCTCGCGCTGCAAGCGATGCGCAGCGGCGATTTCTCGGTGCGCATGAGCGGCGACTATCTCGGCATCGACGGCAAGATCGCCGACATTTTTAACGAAATCATCGCCGCCAACCAGCGCATGGCGCAGCAGCTCGAGCTGGTCGGCCAGGTGGTGGGGCGCGAGGGCAAGACCCGGCAGCGCGTGAAGTTCGGCCTCGCCTCCGGCTCCTGGGCGGACATGGAGGGCTCCGTCAACACGCTGATCGACGATCTGCTCTGGCCGACCCGCGAAGTGACTCGCGCGGTTGCGGCGGTGGCACAAGGCGACCTGCTGCAGACCGTCAAGCTCGACGTCGACGGCCGTCCGCTCCGCGGCGAGTTCCTGCAGTCGGCTAACATCGTCAACACCATGATCAAGCAGCTCGGCGTGTTCACCTCCGAGGTGACGCGCGTGGCGCGCGAGGTCGGCACCGAAGGCAAGCTCGGCGGCCAGGCCCAGGTGCCGGAAGTGACCGGCGTCTGGAAGGATCTGACCGAGAGCGTCAACTCGATGGCGAACAACCTGACCAACCAGGTTCGCAACATCGCCGAGGTGACGATCGCGGTCGCCAACGGCGACTTGTCGAAGAAGATCACCGTCGACGTCCGCGGCGAGATCCTTCAGCTCAAGGAAGCCATCAACACGATGGTGGACCAGCTCCGCTCCTTCGCCTCGGAAGTGACGCGCGTGGCGCGCGAGGTCGGCACCGACGGCAAGCTCGGCGGCCAGGCCATCGTGCCCGGCGTCGCCGGCACCTGGAAGGACTTGACGGACTCCGTGAACGCGATGTGCGGCAACCTCACCGCCCAGGTCCGCAACATCGCCAACGTCACCACGGCCGTGGCGCGCGGCGACCTGTCGCGCAAGATCACCGTGGACGTACGCGGCGAGATCCTGGAGCTGAAGGACACCATCAACACGATGGTGGACCAGCTCAACTCCTTCGCCTCGGAGGTCACGCGCGTCGCGCGCGAAGTCGGCACCGAAGGCAAGCTCGGCGGTCAGGCCCAGGTGCCGGGCGTCGCCGGCACCTGGAAGGACCTGACCGACAACGTCAACTTCATGGCGTCGAACCTGACCGCGCAGGTCCGGAACATCGCCGACGTCGCGACCGCCATCGCCGGTGGCGATCTGTCGAAGAAGATCACCGTGAACGTGTCGGGCGAGATCCTTCAGCTGAAGGAAACGCTCAACACCATGGTGGACCAGCTCAACGCATTCGCCGGCGAAGTCACGCGCGTCGCGCGCGAGGTCGGCACCGAAGGGCGGCTCGGCGGCCAGGCCAACGTGCTCGGCGTCGCCGGCACCTGGAAGGATCTCACCGAGAGCGTCAACTCGATGGCCTCGAACCTGACCGCGCAGGTGCGCAACATCGCCGAGGTGACGACGGCGGTCGCGGGCGGCGACCTGTCCAAGAAGATCACCGTGGACGTGCGCGGCGAGATCCTCGAGCTGAAGGACACCATCAACACCATGGTGGACCAGCTCAACGCATTCGCCGGCGAAGTCACGCGCGTCGCGCGCGAGGTCGGCACGGAAGGCAAGCTCGGCGGCCAGGCCCAGGTGCGCGGCGTCGCCGGCACCTGGAAGGACCTCACGGACTCCGTCAACTCGATGGCCTCCAACCTGACCGGCCAGGTCCGTAACATCGCCGAGGTCGCGACCGCCGTCGCCAAGGGCGACCTGTCGAAGAAGATCACGGTGAACGTGTCGGGAGAAATCCTTCAGCTGAAGGAAACGCTCAACACCATGGTCGACCAGCTAAACGCCTTCGCCGGCGAAGTCACGCGCGTCGCGCGCGAGGTCGGCACCGAAGGTAAGCTCGGCGGCCAGGCGCAGGTGACGGGCGTTGCCGGCACCTGGAAGGACCTGACCGACAACGTCAACTCGATGGCGGGCAACCTCACCGCCCAGGTCCGCAACATCGCCGAGGTCGCAACCGCCATCGCCGGCGGCGACCTCTCGCGCAAGATCACGGTGGACGTCCGCGGCGAAATCCTTCAGCTCAAGGACACGCTGAATACGATGGTCGACCAGCTCAACCGCTTCGCGGGCGAGGTGACGCGCGTGGCGCGCGAGGTCGGCACCGAAGGGCGCCTCGGCGGTCAGGCCAACGTGCCCGGCGTCGCCGGCACCTGGAAGGACCTGACCGACAGCGTGAACTCGATGGCGGGCAACCTCACCGCCCAGGTCCGCAACATCGCCGAAGTGACCACCGCCGTCGCGCGCGGCGACTTGTCGCGCAAGATCACCGTGGACGTGAAGGGCGAAATCCTCGAGCTGAAGAACACCATCAACACCATGGTGGACCAGCTCAACGGCTTCGCCGGCGAAGTCACGCGCGTCGCGCGCGAGGTCGGCACCGAAGGCAAGCTCGGCGGCCAGGCCGAGGTGCCCGGCGTCGCCGGCACCTGGAAGGACCTCACCGACAACGTCAACTTCATGGCGTCGAACCTGACCGCGCAGGTCCGCAACATCGCCGAGGTCGCAACCGCCATCGCCGGCGGCGACCTCTCGAAAAAGATCACGGTAGACGTGCGCGGTGAGATCCTGCTGCTGAAGGATACGCTGAACACCATGGTCGAGCAGCTCCGTTCCTTCGCCGCCGAAGTGACGCGCGTGGCGCGCGAGGTCGGCACCGAAGGCCGGCTCGGCGGCCAGGCCGTCGTGCCCGGCGTCGGCGGCACCTGGAAGGACCTCACCGACAACGTCAACCTCCTCGCTGCGAACCTCACCACGCAGGTGCGCAACATCGCCGAAGTCACCACCGCCGTGGCGCGCGGCGACTTGTCCCGCAAGATCACCGTGGACGTGAAGGGCGAAATCCTCGAGTTGAAGAACACCATCAACACCATGGTGGATCAGCTTAACGCCTTCGCCGGCGAAGTCACCCGCGTGGCCCGCGAAGTCGGCACCGAGGGCGAGCTCGGCGGCCAGGCCCAGGTGCCCGGCGTCGCCGGCACCTGGAAGGATCTCACTGACACCGTCAACGTCATGGCCGCAAACCTGACCGAGCAGGTCCGCGGCATCGTCAAGGTGGTGACGGCGGTCGCCAACGGCGACCTCAAGCAGAACCTCACGGTGAAATCGAAGGGCGAGGTTGCAGCGCTCGCCGACACCATCAACAATATGACCGAGACGCTCGCGACCTTCGCCGATCAGGTGACGTCGGTGGCGCGCGAAGTCGGCGTCGAAGGCCGCCTCGGTGGCCAGGCCGACGTGCCGGGCGCTGCCGGCACTTGGAAGGATCTCACCGGCAACGTCAATCTCCTGGCCGCGAACCTCACTTCCCAGGTCCGCGCGATCGCTGAAGTCGCGACCGCCGTGACCAAGGGCGACCTGACGCGCTCGATCCAAGTCGATGCCCGCGGCGAAGTCGCGGAGTTGAAAGACAACATCAACACGATGATCACGAACCTCCGTCTCACGACGGACGTGAACACCGAGCAGGACTGGCTGAAGACCAATCTCGCGAAATTCACCAACATGCTGCAGGGCCAGCGCGACCTCACCACCGTCGGCCGGCTGCTGCTGACCGAGCTGTCGCCCCTGGTGAATGCCCATACCGGCGTGATCTATCAGATCGAGAGCGAGGACAATCCGCAGCTCCTGCTGCTCGCCTCCTACGCCGGTGACGGCGTCTATCCCTATCAACGCGTGCTGCAATTCGGCGAGGGCCTGATCGGCCAGTGCGCGCTGGACAGGCGCCCGCGAGTCGTCGCGGACATTCCGACGGACGTGGTGCCGATCAATTCCGCGCTGTTCCGTGTCGCCCCGAAGAACCTCGTCGTGCTGCCGGTTCTGTTCGAAGGCCAAGTCAAGGCCGTGATCGAGCTCGCCTCGCTCACCTCCTTCACGACGTCGCAGATGACGTTCCTGGAGCAGCTCACCGACTCGATCGGCATCGTGCTCAACTCGATCGAGGCGACGATGCAGACCGAAGGCCTGCTCAAGCAGTCGCAGCAGCTCGCCGGCGAGCTCCAGACCCAGCAGCGCGAATTGCAGCAGACCAACGAGCAGCTCGAGCAGAAGGCACAGCAACTCGCCGAGCGCAATGTCGAGGTCGAGCGCAAGAACCAGGAGATCGAGCAGGCCCGCCGCGCGCTCGAGGAAAAGGCGACCGAGCTCGCGCTGACCTCGAAGTACAAGTCCGAATTCCTCGCCAATATGAGCCACGAGCTGCGCACGCCGCTGAACTCGATCCTGATCCTCGGCCAGCAGCTCACCGACAATCCGGACGGCAACCTCACGGCCAAGCAGGTCGAGTTCGCCCGCACCATCCACGGCGCCGGCACCGACCTGCTCAACCTCATCAGCGACATCCTCGACCTCTCCAAGATCGAGTCCGGCACGGTGACTGTGGATGCCGAGGAGATCCTGACCGCCAACCTGCTCGAAACGGTCGGGCGGCCGTTCCGGCACGAAGCGGAGAACCGCGGCCTTTCGTTCAAGATCGACGTCGATCCGAATCTTGCGCGCAGCATCGTGACCGATTCCAAACGCCTGCAACAGGTTCTGAAGAACCTGCTCTCCAACGCCTTCAAGTTCACCGCCGAAGGCGAAGTGCGCCTGAAGGTCGGCGGCGCCCTCGGCGGCTGGGGAACGGATCACCCGGTGCTGAACTCCGCGCCAGCCGTGATCGCATTCGAGGTGTCCGATACCGGCATCGGCATTCCCCTGGAGAAGCAGAAGCTGATCTTCGAGGCGTTCCAGCAAGCCGACGCCGGCACCAGCCGTAAATATGGCGGCACCGGCCTTGGCCTTGCCATCAGCCGCGAGCTCGCGAGCCTCCTCGGCGGAGAAATCCATCTGCGCAGCGCGCCGGGCAAGGGCTCGACTTTCACGCTCTATCTGCCGCTGAAATATTCCGGACCGACGCTGGCGCCGCGTGCGGCACCGTCTCCGCAGCAATACAGCCAGCCGCCGGCGCTGCAGCCGGCCGCGCCGGAGCAGCAGCGCGTCATCGAGCAGCTGCCCGACGACCGGCTCAACCTCGAGCCCGGCGACAGCATCCTCTTGATCGTCGAGGACGACCCGCATTATGCGCGCGTGCTCGTCGACCTCGCGCGCGACAAGGGCTTCAAGGTGCTGGTCGCCGCGCGTGGCGCGGAGGCGCTGGAGCTGGCCAAGCAGTACCAGCCGCGCGCGGTCTCGCTCGACGTGTTCCTGCCCGACATGCTCGGCTGGACCGTGCTGAGCCAGCTCAAGCACAATCCGCTGACCCGCCATATCCCGGTGCAGATCATCACGCTCGACGAGGACCGCCAGCATGCGCTGGCGCGCGGCGCCTTCTCCTTCGTCAACAAGCCGACGACCACCGAAGGCGTTTCGGCCGCGCTGACGCAGATCAAGGAATATGCGCGTCCCAGGCGCAAGCGGCTCCTGATCGTCGAGGACAACGAAGCCGAGCAGCTCTCGATCCGCGAGTTGCTGCATCACGACGACATCGAGATCGTGACGACCGATACCGGCGCCGGCGCCCTCTCGATGCTGCGCGAAGCACCCTGCGATTGCGTGGTGCTCGATCTCCGCCTGCCTGACATGAGCGGTTTCGAGGTGCTGGATCAGATCCGCAATGACGAGGTGCTCTCGAATGTTCCGGTGGTGGTCTTCACCGGCCGGGAGCTTTCGGCGGAGGAAGATGCCGAGCTGCACACCATGGCGCGCAGCATCGTGGTCAAGGGCGTGGAATCGCCGGAACGTCTGCTCGACGAGACCGCCTTGTTCCTGCACCGCGTGATCACGGAACTCCCGGTCGAGAAGCAGCGCATGCTGGAGAAGCTGAACAGTTCCGACGAGGACCTGATCGGCAAGACCGCGCTGCTCGTCGACGACGACGCCCGGAACATCTTCGCGCTGTCGAGCGTGCTGGAACGGCGCGGCATGAAGGTGCTGACGGCGACGACGGGCAGCGAGGCCGTCACGCTGGTCGAATCCAACCCGGAAATCGCCATCGTGCTGATGGACATCATGATGCCGCAGATGGACGGTTATCAGACCATCGGCGTCATTCGCGAGAACCCGGCCTTCGCCCGTCTTCCGATCATCGCGCTGACTGCCAAGGCGATGAAGGGCGACCGTGAAAAATGCCTGGAAGCCGGCGCGTCCGACTACCTCGCCAAACCCGTCAACACAGATCAATTGCTGCTTGCGATACGCATGTGGCTGCACCGGTGAGTTTGGATCCGCGAATGGACCACGAAAAGGTCAACATCCTCCTCGTCGACGACCAGCCGGCCAAGCTGCTCGCCTATGAGGTGATATTGAAGGATCTCGGCGAGAACCTCGTGATCGCCTCGTCCGGTCGCGAGGCGCTGGAGGTTCTGCTCAAGACCGAAATCGCGGTGATCCTGGTTGACGTCTGCATGCCCGAGCTCGACGGCTTCGAGCTTGCGGCGATGATCCGGGAACATCCCCGTTTCCAGAAGACCGCGATGATCTTCATCTCGGCCATTCAGGTCAGCGACATCGACCGGCTGCGCGGCTACGAGATGGGCGCGGTCGACTACGTGCCGGTGCCGGTGGTGCCGGAGGTGCTGCGCGCCAAGATCAAGGTGTTTTCCGAGCTCTACCGCAAGACCCGCGAGCTCGAACGGCTGAACCAGGAGCTCGAGGACCGCGTCCGCGCCCGCACGGCGGAACTGGAAAGCTCCACCGCCAAGCTGCGCGAGAGCGAGCAGCGCCGCAGCATGGCGATTGCCGCCGGCAAGATGGGATCCTGGGACTGGGACTGGATCAACGGCGACTGGATGTGGGACGAGGGGCAATATCGCATCTTTGGCGTGAGCCCGGAGAGCTTCGAGGTCAATCCCGCGAACGTTCAGGCATTGTTGCATCCGGACGATGTCGATCAGCTGCGCAAGGCCATCGCCGAATTCAACAAGGGCACACGCGCCTATGAGACGGAGTTCCGCATCGTGCGGCCCGATGGCGATATCCGCTGGTGTGTCGGCACGGCCGCCGCCACGGCCGACAATAGCGGCCGCGTGGTGCGCGTCAGCGGAGTCACCGTGGACATCACCGAACGCAAGCGTGCCGAAGAGCGGCAAAACCTGCTGGCGCGGGAAGTCGATCATCGCGCCAAGAATGCGCTGGCGCTGGCGCAATCGATCGTGCGCCTCACGCGTGCCGACGAGGTCAAGGCCTATGTCAACGCCGTCGAAGGGCGCATCAACGCGCTGGCGCGCGTGCACACGATCCTGTCGCTGTCGAGCTGGCAGGGCGCCGAGCTTTCCAAGCTGATCGACGAGGAGCTTGCCCCCTATTCGCTCGGCGACCAGATCCGATTGGCCGGTCCCGAGGTTCAGCTGGTCCCTGCGACGGCCCAGACCCTGGCGTTGGCGCTGCACGAGCTCTTCACCAACTCCGCCAAATATGGCGCGCTCTCGACGCGATCGGGCCGGCTCTTGATCGGCTGGCAGGTCGAGGAAGACCACCTCACGCTGACCTGGGAGGAATCCGGCGGTCCGCTGGTGCGGACGCCGAAGTCCCGCGGTTTCGGTACGCGGAGCCTGCTTGCGAGCGTCGAGTCCCAGCTCGGCGGACAGGCGCAGTTCGATTGGCGGGCCGAGGGCCTGTTGTGCCGCCTGGAGGTGCCGTTGACCCGCAAGACCGCTGCCTCGGCAGCGCAGGGCAAGTTCGACGCCGGCACGTCCCCTGAGCTGCAGCGCGCGTCGGGTTAGCCGGACGCTGCGACTTTGGCGCGCAGGATCGACCGAGGTTCATCGGTGACGCGCCCTTCGAGCCAGGCTTCCGTTTGTGCGAGATCGCGCAGCGCCATCGCATAGCGGCGGGCGGCGCTTCGCTCCGCTCCGCGCGGGAGCTTGCGCGCCTTGCGCAAAATGTCTGCGGCCGCATTCCGATAGGCCAGCGAGCGATAGAGATAGACGACATTACCCATATCGAATGTCCCATGTTGATCGCCTTCATCCTCGCAAGCCCGGCATGAACGCCGGATGAAGCGGCCCATGACAATTCCTTCATGCAAATGGAACCCGCGATCATCCGCGCGCGTTGCATGTGCAATCGAGGGTTGGTTCCATGCGTGCGAACAAGACACCCAAGAAGCCGCCGAGCCTGATCTCTCCCACTGGCGTCATCAAACTCGTGACGCATGCGATGATGGGCGCAGCTCTCGGGCTCGCATTCGGTCTCACGCTCGCCCTGTCCAATCCGGCAGTCGCCAATCTGCTCAATCATGGCGGAAGCCAGGCGCTTCTGGTCTTCACCCTCACATTGGTGACGACGTTCGCGATCGGCGCGACGCTCACCGGCGTCGTGTTCATCATTGACGAGGACAAGGAATGTTGAAGCACGCGTGAAACGTGCGGCTCACTTTGTCGGGAACTCATGCGATGAATGGCAGTTGGCTGCCTGCGTCAATTTAACCCAGGGAGTTCCCGCGCATGAAGACAACCAAGCTCGCTCTCGCCGTGATGCTGGCAACCGGCCTCGCCGCTGCCCCGTTCGCCGCACAGGCCAAATCGCACAAGGCGAAACATGAATCCTCGTCGTCCTCGCAGACGACGGGCGCCAACACCAAAACCAAGAGCCCCGATCCCTCCGGCCAGGGCGGCTCTGGCCCCGGCTCCGACCAGGGCGGCACCATGACCAAGGGCACGGGCGCCAAGTAAGGCGCGCCGGGTTCATCGAAGGTCCCGCATCGCGGGGCCTTCTTGCTTTTCCCTCACGCACATGATGGCAGCGCGTTAGCGCCCGATGTCGGGGCGTTCAGCTCGCCGCCTGCGTCTTCACGAGATGATCGAGTTGCGCCCGCTTGCGCGCGATGAGAAGTTGGGCCGCGGCGTCGTCGAGACCCTCCCGCTGCAATTGCCGGATCGCGGAGCCCAGTTCGAGAATCTCGGCGCGCAGTCTCAAGATCCGGTATGTATCCGGGTCTTCCTCCACGGCGCGCTCCCAAGGCTCTCAGCGGCGCGCGATCGCGCGCACGGGATCAGCGACTTTCTTCAGCGGGCGAAGTCGGACACGATCGTGGACGTCCGGCAGGACGTCGCCACCCCCGGCCGCCTTCCATTCGCCGATCAGCAGATTGACCCTCTGGCGCAGCTCCATCTGCGCCAGAGCCTCCTCCGTGCAATCGCGATCGCCGTTGACGAGATCGCGCACAGATGCCTCGACATCGGCCATTTTTAGCCTCAAGGCACTGATTTTCCGTCGAATTTCATTAATTCTATTGTCCATGGCTTGTTAGAACAAAATAAGAACATATAGTCAAGTCGCGATTTCAGAATGGAGAGCGGAGATGCAGGTTCAGGGTAAATACGATGCCAAGGCTTTTCTCATGGAGCAGATGACCCGGGGGTTGAGGCTGAAGCGGCTGAGCGAAGAGGCGTATCAGCCTGCGCAATATGCGCGGGATCTGTCCTTTGCCGAAGCCGCGCGCCGAATCCGGGTGCTTGAGGCGGAGATCGAACTCGCGAACTCCTTCTAGCCTGCGTCATTCACCGGGAACTTTGCCGACGCGCTTGCGGAACCATGCCTGTGTCGAGAGGTTTTCTCCGGCCAAGGGAGAAAACGCATGGCACGCAAGGCAAAGAAACGGCGTTACTCGCGCAGCTCCGGCAGCGATGTCGAGAGCGAAATGCGCCGCTACAAGAAAGGCACCGCGAAGAGCGGCCGCGGTGGTCGCGGCGGACGCGTTAAGAGCCGCAAGCAGGCAATCGCGATTGGACTCTCAAAGGCCCGCAAGAAGGGCAAGAAGGTCCCGAAGAAGGGCTCCAAGCGGAAGACGTCGAAGAAAAAGACGACCAAGAAATCGTCGAAGCGCAAGTCCAGCAAGCGGTGACGCCGACACCCGTCAGATCATGCTGCCCGGCATGAAGCAGCGGATCGAAATCCCGAACGCGGTCTTCACCGGCCAGACCATGGTACGGCCGGCGCGGTTCGGCTCGGTGATGACGGCTTCATCCGGCACATCCACCCATTGACCATCGAGACGCACGCGATAGTGCCCGTCGTGGGATTCCCAATCGGGATCAGAGACCGCAAATCCATCGGCATCGGAGCAGCACGGGCCGAGATGGCTGCGCAGACTGTCGAACCAGGGTTTGAGCGGCGAGTCAGCATAGCGGCCATCGTCGCGCCCGAAGGCGCTTCCGGCGAACAGCAAGAACGGCGCGATTAGCAGCGCACGTCTCAGCGAGAGCTTCAATCGATCCATATCGGCACCGACCAAATGCGAACGCCGGCCGGTTTCACAAAGCGGCCGGACGTTCGGAGTTCCACCCCCTGCAGGTCATATACGACTCCAAAGTCTGATCAGCGAACACGGCTTTTTCGGACGAACCCGTCATCAATGCTGCCGTTAACGAGAATGTTATCTTCGGCCTGTGGGTATCTTTCAGATCGGCACGAAAAAGGCGGCCCCAAGGGCCGCCTTTTGAATTGCCGTTCGAGGGAGAGACTTACGCGAGCGGCACCGCGACGAACCGCGTCGCCTCCGCGCCCTTGACCTGAAGCAGTACGCTGTTCTTGCCGGACGATTTCGCCTGCGCCAGCTCGGACCGGACGTCGCCGACATTGGCGACGGGCTTGCCGCCGACATTGAGGATGACGTCGCCGGTCTGGATGCCGCGCTGCGCTGCCGGCCCCTGCGGATCGACCTCGGTGACGACGACGCCCTTCTGTCCGGCGCCCTGCACCTCGCCGGCCGGCGCCAGGCTGAGCCCGAGGCGCGGCGTGCCCTTGTCCGGCTGCGCCTTGCCCTCGTCCGCCTTACCATTGCCCTGGGCCTGCCGCTCGTTCGGCAATTCGCCGAGTGTAAGCGTGAGCGTCTTGCTGCCGCCGTTACGGAAGACATCGAGCTTCACGGACGTACCCGGCGCAAGCGTCGCGATGGTGCGGGCGAGGTCGCGGGAGTCCTTGATCGCGGTGCCGTTGACGGCGGTG
>NZ_LWIG01000009.1:117190-133795 GCF_002068095.1 Bradyrhizobium sacchari
CCCGCCGCGATACCGGCCTTTGCCGCCGGGCTGCCGTCCTGCGGATTGTCGACGATCGCGCCACGCGCCTCCTTCAGCCCGACACTGTCGGCGATCTCGGCCGTCACCGGCTGCACCTGCACGCCGAGCCAGCCGCGGGTCACCGCACCCTTGTCCTTCAACTGCGCAATGACGAGCTTTGCGGTGGTCGCCGGGATGTCGAAGCCGATGCCGACCGAGCCGCCGGACGGCGAGAAGATCGCCGTGTTCACCCCGATGACGTTGCCGTTCATGTCGAAGGCCGGGCCGCCCGAATTGCCCTTGTTGATGGGCGCGTCGATCTGGATGAAGTCGTCATAGGGCCCGTTGCCGATGTCGCGGCCGCTGGCCGAGACGATGCCGGCGGTCACGGTGCCGCCGAGGCCGAAGGGATTGCCGACCGCCACCACCCAGTCGCCGATCCGCGGCTTCTGCTCGGCGAACTTGACGAAGGGAAAGTCCTTCTTGCCGTCGACCTTGATCAGCGCAAGATCGGTCTTCGGATCGGTACCGACCACCTTCGCGGTGTAGGTCGTGCCGTCGTCCATGGTGACTTGCACGGACTCGGCGTGATCGACCACGTGATTGTTGGTCACGGCGTAGCCGTCGGCGGAGATGAAGAAGCCGGAGCCTTCGCCCGTGATCATCTGATGGCGCTGGCGCGGCATGCCGTTCATGCCATTGGGCATACGGAAGCCGAACTGCCGCGAGAACTGGTCGAACGGCGAATCCTCGTCGGAGTCCATCCGGTTCTGTTGCAGCATCGCGTTCTTGTCGTTGTCGCGGTCGATCTTGACCCGCACCGAGATCACGGCGGGTTTGACCTTGGCGACGAGGTCACCGAAGCCCGGCGGGGTCGCGGTGCTTTCCGCGGCGTGCGCGGGCGAGACCAGGGAGGTCAGGCCGAACGGCGAGGAGCCGGGAGAAGCAGCCAGCACGGCCACGCCAAGCGCGGCCACGGTGCCGAGCAGCGCAAGCCGGCGCGGTCCCAGGATCTTCCGGGTCGTGGTGGTGTCGGAATTGACGCGATCGTTCATGTCGAAATGTCCATGTTGGGTCAGGTGTCGCCTTGCACCCAACATGGGCGTTGTCACCTTACGGCGTTCCGTCCACGCGATTAAATCTTGGCAAAGGTGCCGTGGCCGGCGCCGCCCAAAATCGCGGCTGCACATTTGATGCAGCTCAAGGCTGCCCTGCCGCGCAGTGCAAGACTGCGGCTGTCGAACGACACCGAACGGAGGCGCGCCATGTACAAAGACATTCTCGTCCATGTCCCGACCGAGCGGCCGATGCTCGCCGTGATCGACGGTGCGATCTCACTCGCGGCGCATCTTAACGCCCATATCGACGCGGTCGCGGTCGGCTATGTCGCGAGCAGCGCGGCCTACGTTATGGACGGCGGTGCCGCCGTGGCGGCCGTATTCGAACTGGAACGCGAACGCGCGGTGGACCGGGCCGAGGCCGCGCTCGAGGTGTTCAAGAGCGAAGCGGCGAACGCCGGCGTTTCCTGCACCTGCCATCCGCTCGGCGCGATCCCCGCGGATGCAGCCAGCTGGCTCGGCGAAATGGCGCGGCTGCACGACCTCAGCATCGTGCTCCAGCCCGATCCGGCTCAAGGCTCGTTCGACAACGATGTGCCCGGCGAAATCCTGTTCCAGGCCGGCGGTCCGGTGCTGTTCCTGCCCTACACCTTCCGTGGGGCCTTCAAGGCAAGGCGGATAGGCATTTGCTGGGACGGCAGCCGGGTCTCCGCCCGCGCGATGCGCGATGCAGCACCATTCCTGGCGCGCGCCGAAGGGATCGTGCTCATCACGATCAACGAGGCCGACGCGGTCCCGAGCGAGGTGTCGGCCAGCAATCTGGCGAGGCATCTTGGCCGGCGCGGACTGTCGACCCGCACCGTCGGCCTGTCAGCCGCCCGCTCCAACATCCAGCCGACCATCCTGTCGCTGGCGGCCGACGAGAATCTCGATCTGCTGGTGATGGGCGGCTACGGCCATTCGCGTTTGCAGGAGCGCTTTCTCGGCGGCGTCACCCGGGCCATGCTGGAGGCCATGACGGTGCCGACGCTGATGTCGCATTAGCGAAGCCGGCCCGACGCTCTCATGCCGCGGCGGGCGCCTCCCACGTCGCTGCTGCGACGGCGTCCTCGCTGCGTTGCGCATTGCACGCGTCGAAATGCGCCTTCAGCGCGACCTCGGCGAGATATTCGAAATGTTCGGCCTGGCCAAGGAGTTCCCAGTTCTGAAGCGGCCTATAGGCGGCCTGCTGACGACAGAGGGACGCCAGCGCCCGGTAGCGACGTACGTTCTCCATGAGACCCTCCCTCGCATTCACTGGGCTTATTGCCCTGATTTACGTCAGGCCGATGGCGTTTATGCAAAACATTTGCTGCGTGCACAACGCGCTTAACCTCGGTTAATTTTCGAGAAGCGCCGGTAAGAATTTTAGTTCCAAACGCCCGCGCGGAACTCCGGCGCCAACGCGCTAGGCGGAGAGGCGGTGTTCCATGGTCACGCCGACCAGATCGAGATAGCGCTCGATCAGCTCGGGCCGGCCGACGAGGTAGCCCTGGATCTCCTCGCAGGCCTCGCGCGCCAGGAAGGCACGCTGCGCTTCCGTCTCCACGCCTTCGGCGACGACCGGGATCTTGAGTGCATGCGCAAGGCTCAAGACCGCGCGAACGATCGGCCGATGCGGCGTCGCCTCGAGATTGGAGATGAAGCTGCGGTCGATCTTGATCTTGTCGAACGGAAACGACTGCAGATACGACAACGAGGAGTAGCCGGTGCCGAAATCGTCCATCGCCATGCGGATGCCGAGCGCCTTCAGCCGCCGCAGCAGGTTGAGCGCGCGGGTGAACTCTCCGATCAGCACGCCCTCAGTGATCTCGACCTCGAGCCGCGTCGGTGAGAGGCCCGTCTCCGGCAGTATGCGGTGGATCGAGCGTTCGAGGTCTCCGGCCTGGAACTGGACCGGCGACAGGTTGACCGCGACCTGCAGCGGCCGTGGCCAGGATGCCGCCTCGCGCCAGGCCTCGCGCAGCACCCCATTCGCCGATCTCGATGATCAACCCATTTTCCTCGGCGAGCGATGTTGCAGCTTCGGAACTCGACCAGCCTCAGCAGCAACGCGAATGGCTGCGATATTGGCGGCATAGTCCGCAATGCTCTTGCCGCGGAACACCGCGGAACCCGCCACTAGCGTATCGGCACCGGCGGCGCCGACCGCTGCAGCATTGTCACGCGTGATACCGCCATCGACCTCGAGCCGGATCGGCCGATCGCCGATCATGCTTCGAATGCGCCGGATCTTTTCCAGCTGGGATTCGAGGAAGGCTTGGCCGCCGAAGCCCGGATTGACCGTCATCACCAGCACGAGATCAAGACGATCGAGCACATATTCGATCGCGCTTTCCGGCGTCGAGGGACACAGGCCGACGCCAGCCTTCTTGCCGAGCGCGCGGATCGCCTGGAGCGAGCGGTCGAGATGAGCGCCCGCCTCGGCATGGACAGTGATGACGTCGGCCCCGGCCTTGGCGAACGCCTCGAGGTAGGGATCGACCGGCGCGATCATCAGATGCACGTCGAAGACCTTCTTCGTCAGCGGCCGGATCGCCTTGATCACATCGGCGCCGAAACTGATATTCGGGACGAAATGTCCGTCCATCACATCGCAATGGATCCAGTCGGCGCCGGCTGCATCGATGGCCGCGATCTCCTCGCCGAGACGCGCGAAGTCTGCGGCCAGGATCGAGGGAGCAATGAGGATCTCGCTGGTCATGCCTTCACGCTCCTTTCCGCAGCCGCACCACCGTTGAAGACGCGGCTTGCGAGGACATCCGCCGGATCGATGGTTTCGAGATCGGCGACATCGAGCATGCGGTTGAGATCGGACACCAGGCGATCGGCCTGCCGCAGGCGGATGCGATCGACGGCGTTGCGGATCGAACGGGCGTTGGAGAAGAACGGCTGGGTCCGGCGCAGGGCGATGTATTTCTCGAACGCCTCGCGTGCCGCCGCCGAGAAGCGATAGCCCCGCTCCTTCAACATCAGCTCGGCAATGACGAGCAGCTCGGCCTCCGCATAATCGGGGAATTCGATGTGGTGCGCGATGCGCGACCGGAAGCCGGGATTGGAGGCGAAAAAGCTCGTCATCCGCTCGCCATAGCCGGCCAGGATCACGACCAAATCCTCGCGCTGGTTTTCCATGACCTGGAGCAGGATCTCGATCGATTCCTGGCCGTAGTCGCGCTCGTTGTCGGGACGATGCAGGTAATAGGCCTCGTCGATGAACAGCACGCCGCCCATCGCCTTCTTCAGGATCTCCTTCGTCTTCGGCGCGGTGTGGCCGATATACTGGCCGACGAGGTCGTCGCGCGTCACTGAGATCACCTGCCCGCGCCGCACGAAGCCGAGCCCGTGCAGGATCTTGGCCATGCGCAGCGCAACGGTCGTCTTGCCGGTACCGGGATTGCCCGTGAACGACATGTGTAGCGTCGGCGGCGCCGACGCCAGGCCTGCGCGCTGCCGGATGCGTTCGATCAGCAGCAGCGAAGCGATCTGGCGCACGCGGTTCTTCACCGGCTTGAGCCCGATCAGCTCCCGATCGAGTTGTTGCAGCGTATCGGTGATCCCGGCCGCTTCGGCCTCCTTGCGAAGATCGAATTGGGTCTCGCTTTGGTCGGTCGTCGTTGCATGGGGGACATCGAGCATGGCTACCCTCGAATAAAAGAGCTTCGCCGCGAGGGAGGCGGCGAAGCAGTGGTCCGCCAAGGATACGGAGCAGGGAGAGCTCCGTGCGGAGGAGAATGGCTATTGAGAGGCGTGGGCCGCCGGCTTTCGCACCGTTGTGTAGCGGATCGCGCGTCCGGCCCCTTCCTGCCGCACCAGCTCGAATTCCGCTTCCTGCGGCGGGCGGTTGACGAGGAAGGAGATCCGCACCGACTCCCAGCCATGACTGGAATCGAAGCCGCTGATGCGGATGTAGCGGTCGCCATACACCCGGCGGCATTCGGCGAGCTCCATCATCACGCCGGCAGCGTCCTGGAGATCGAACATCGGCAGGCCCCACATCTCCCAATAGGTGTTGCGGGGATGCGGGTCGTCGGTGAACTCGATATTCACCGCCCAGCCATTGCTCAGGCAATACTGCACCTGGCTGGTGATCTGCTCGTCGGTCAGATCCGGCAGGTACGAGAAGCAGCCCTGAGTTAGTTTGCTGCCTTGGGTCAGTTTCATGTCAAATCTCCTCAGACGGTTTCCAGCGCCGTCGGCACGAAGTCCGGCGTATCGGTGGACTGATAGTTGAAGGTGACGTCCTTCCAGACGTCGAGCGCAGCCTTGAGCGGCGTGCAGGTCTGGGCCGCCTTGGCAAGGATCTCCGGCCCTTCGTGGACGTAGTCGCGGCCCTCGTTGCGGGCGAGGATCATCGCTTCCAGCGCCACGCGGTTGGCGGTCGCGCCGGCCGCAATGCCCATGGGATGGCCGATGGTGCCGCCGCCGAATTGCAGCACGACGTCCTCCCCTAACAGATCGAGCAGCTGGTGCATCTGACCGGCATGGATGCCGCCGGATGCCACCGGCATCATCTTGTTGAGGCTCGCCCAGTGCTGGTCGAAGAACAGGCCGTGTTCGAGCTTGGTCGGATTGAAGTCCTCGCGGCAGACATCGTAGTAGCCACGCGTGGTGTTGGGATCGCCTTCGAGCTTGCCGACCACCGTGCCGGCATGGATATGATCGACACCGGCGAGCCGCATCCATTTGGCGATGACACGGAACGACACGCCGTGGCTCTTCTGCCGCGTGTAGGTCGAGTGACCGGCGCGGTGCAGATGCAGGATCATGTCATTGCGGCGCGCCCATTTGGCCATGGACTGGATCGCGGTGTAGCCGATCACGAGGTCGATCATGACGATGCACGATCCGAGCTCTTTCGCAAACTCGGCGCGCTCGTACATGTCCTCCATGGTCGCCGCGGTGACGTTCAGGTAGGTACCCTTCACCTCGCCGGAGGCGGCCTGTGCGCGGTTCACTGCCTCCATGCAATAGAGGAAGCGGTCGCGCCAGTGCATGAAGGGCTGCGAGTTGATGTTCTCGTCGTCCTTGGTGAAGTCGAGCCCGCCCTTCAGTGCCTCGTAGACGACGCGGCCGTAGTTGCGACCGGAAAGCCCGAGCTTCGGCTTCACCGTTGCGCCGAGCAGCGGCCGGCCGAACTTGTCGAGCCGTTCGCGCTCGACCACGATGCCGGTCGCCGGTCCCTGGAACGTCTTCACATAGGCGACGGGAAAGCGCATGTCTTCCAGCCGCAGCGCCTTCAGCGGCTTGAAGCCGAACACGTTGCCGATGATCGAGGCCGAGAGGTTGGCGATCGAGCCCGGCTCGAACAGGTCGAGATCGTAGGCGATGTAGGCGAAATACGAGCCCGGCGTGCCCGGCACCGGATCGACGCGGTAGCATTTCGCGCGATATTTCTCGGCCGCCGTCAAGCGATCGGTCCACACCACGGTCCAGGTCGCAGTCGAGGACTCACCGGCAACCGCGGCTGACGCCTCGATCGGATCGACGCCCTCCTGCGGCGTGACGCGGAACAGAGCGATGACGTCGGTGTCCTTTGGCGTGTAGTCGGGCTCCCAATAACCCATGCGCTTGTATTCCATCACGCCGGAGCGATAGCGCTCTTTGCCGCGGACAGTGCCTGCATGTGCGTTCATGTCTCTCTCCTGCTCTTCTCTCTCTCTGAATGATTAGGCGGCGACCGGCTCGCGGGCGTCGACGCGCGGGTCGAGCTCGCCGGCGCGATAGCGACGCGCCATCTCACTCATCGGAACCACCTTGATCTTGCTGGCATGGCCCGCGGTGCCAAACTGCTCGAAGCGTTCGCGACACAGTTCGCGCATCGCGTCCATCGCGGGTTTGAGGAATTTGCGCGGATCAAACTCGGAGCGTGCTTGCGCCGCCACTTTTCGGAACACGGCTGTCATCGCCAGCCGGCAGTCGGTGTCGATATTGACCTTGCGCACCCCGCTCTTGATGCCCCGGACGATCTCCTCCACCGGCACACCCCAGGTCTGCGGCATCTCGCCGCCGAACTGGTTGAACATGTCCTGCAGCGGCTGCGGCACCGAGGAAGAACCGTGCATGACGAGATGCGTATTCGGCAGCCGGCGATGGATCTCCTCGACCACCCGCATCGCCAGGATGTCGCCATCAGGCTTGCGGCTGAACTTGTAGGCGCCGTGCGAGGTGCCCATCGCGATCGCCAGCGCATCGACCTTCGTTGCGCGAACGAAATCGACGGCCTGATCGGGATCGGTCAGCAATTGGTCGTGGCTGACCTTTCCCTCGACGCCGTGACCGTCCTCCTGTTCGCCGCCGCCATGTTCCAGCGAGCCGAGCACGCCGAGCTCGCCTTCGACGGAAGCGCCGACCCAATGGGCGAGATCGACGACGCGGCGCGTGATCGCGACGTTGTAGTCATAGTCGGCCGCCGTCTTGGCGTCGGCCTTGAGCGAGCCGTCCATCATCACCGAGGTGAAGCCGTGGGCGATGGCGGAAGCGCAGGTCGCCTCGTCATTGCCGTGGTCCTGATGCATGCAGAGCGGAATGTCCGGATAGGTCCGCTCCAGCGCGTCGATCATGTGCGAGAGCATGAGATCGCCGGCATAGCTGCGCGCGCCGCGTGAGGCCTGGATGATCACGGGCGCGTCGACTTCTGCCGCCGCCTGCATGATCGCGATGCCCTGCTCCATGTTGTTGATGTTGAACGCCGGCACGGCGTAACCGTGGCTTGCAGCGTGATCGAGCAGTTGGCGAAGGGTGATACGGGCCAAGGGTCGTCCTCCTTATTGGCTCTTGCGGGCGATCGCCCGGCGGGCCGCTTTCGCAATGCTCTGCGGCGTGATGTCGAATTCGCGGTACAGCACCGGCGCCGGCGCCGACGCGCCGAAGCCGCGCATGCCGACGAATTCACCGTCGATGCCGATCCAGCGATGCCAATCGCCGGCTACGGCCGCCTCGATGCCGACGCGCGGCGCGGTGCCGAGCACGGAGGCGCGGTAGTCGTCCGGCTGCTCCTCGAACAGCGCGAAGCACGGCGCCGAGACTACGGCCGCCCGGATGTGCTCGGTCGCGAGCAGGCGGGCGGCTTCCAGCGCAATCGACACCTCCGAGCCGGTTGCGATCAGCGTCACGTCGCGGCCGCCATCCGGCGAGACGACGAGATAGGCGCCGTTCGCGACGCGGTTTCTGCCGCGCGCATCGCTGCGGAAGGTCGGCAGGGCCTGTCGCGACAGACACAGCACGGACGGACGATGCTCCGCCGCAAGCGCGCAGTCCCAGGCTTCCAGCGTTTCCACGGCATCCGCCGGCCGGAACACGAGCAGGTTGGGAATGACGCGCAACGCCGCGAGATGCTCAACCGGCTGGTGCGTCGGGCCATCCTCTCCGAGGCCGATGGAGTCGTGCGTCATCACATGGATGACGCGCAGCCGCATCAAGGCCGCAAGGCGGATCGCAGGCCGGCTATAATCGGAGAACGCGAGGAACGTACCGCCGTAGGGGATGAAGCCGCCATGGAGCGCAAGGCCGTTCATTGCAGCCGCCATGCCGTGCTCGCGAATGCCGTAGTGGATGTAGTCGCCGGCGAATGCACCGGTCTTGACCGGCGCCTGCGCCTTGGCATGCGTCAGGTTCGAATGGGTCAGGTCTGCGGAGCCGCCGACCAGGCCGGGAATCGTTCCGGCGATGCCGTCGAGCACCTGTTGCGAAGCCTGCCGCGTCGCGAGTTTTGGTCGCTCGCTGGCGAAGCGTTCGCGTAATTTCGCGGCGGCCAGCGCATAGGCGGCCGGCAGGGCGACAGCCTTGCCCTCGACGAACAGGTCGCGTTGCTCCGGTGTCGCGCCCTCGTAGCGATCGAGCCAGCCGAGCCGATCGACTTGTCCGCGCTGCCCGATCATCCGCCACGCCTTGAGCACCGGGATCGGCACTACGAAGGGTTGATAGTCCCAGCCGAGAGTCCGGCGCGCCTCCGCCGTCTGCTCGGTGCCGAGCGGCGCACCATGCGCCTTCTCGGTGCCCTGCCGATCAGGCGCGCCATAGCCGATGATGGTGCGGCAGGCGATCAGCGACGGCTTTGTAGTCCCCCGCTCCTCCGCAATCGCCTGCGCAACGGCTTCGGGATCATGCCCGTCCACGCGGCGCACCGACCAGCCGGAGGCAGCGAAACGCGCGAGCTGGTCGTCCGACGTCGCAAGCGAGGTCGGACCGTCGATGGAGATGCCGTTGTCGTCGAACAGCACGATCAGCCGGCCGAGCCCGAGATGGCCGGCAAGCGAGATCGCTTCCTGGCTGATGCCCTCCATCAGGCAGCCGTCGCCGGCGATCACATAGGTGAAGTGATCGACGAGGCCATCGCCATGCCGGGCATTGGCCATGCGCTCGGCGAGCGCCATGCCGACCGCGGTCGCAATGCCCTGGCCGAGCGGTCCCGTCGTGGTCTCGACCCCGAGCGTGTGACCATATTCCGGATGGCCCGGCGTCTTCGAGCCCCATTGCCGGAAGGCCTTGATGTCGTCGAGGCTGACGTCGCCGCCGGTGAGGTGCAGCAGCGCATAGAGCAGCATCGAGCCATGCCCCGCCGACAGCACGAAGCGGTCGCGGTCTGGCCAGTTGGGATGCGCGGAGTCGAATTTCAGGAAGCGCGAGAACAGCACGGTTGCGACATCGGCCATGCCCATGGGCAGGCCGGGATGGCCCGACTGCGAGGTCTCGATGGCGTCCACCGCGAGGAAGCGGACGGCATTGGCGAGATCGTTGTGCGTGACCGCCGTGAGGTCGGCTTCGGCGTGGACGGAGATGTTCATCGGATTCTCTCCCTGTTCACTTCAGGCTGCGCTTGCGCTCGATCAGCTGCATGATCAGCGGCGTCAGGATCAGCTGCATCGCCAGATCGAGCTTCGCGCCCGGACACACGATGGAGTTCGCGCGCGACATCCAGCTCTGCGGCAACATCGACAGCAGGTAGGGGAAGTCGATGCCGCGCGGATTCTTGAAGCGGATCACGACCATCGATTCGTCCGGCGTCGGGATCCACCGCGCGATGAACGGATTCGAGGTGTCGACCGTCGGCACGCGCTGGAAGTTGATGTCGGTCTCGGTGAATTGCGGGCAGATGTAGTGGATGTAGTCGGGCATCCGCCGCAGGATGGTGTCGGTGACGGCCTCGGTCGAATAGCCGCGCGCGCTGCGGTCGCGGTGCAGCTTCTGGATCCATTCGAGATTGATGACGGGCACGACGCCGATCTTGAGGTCGGCATAGCGCGCGACGTTGACCTTGTCGGTGACGACGGCGCCGTGCAGGCCCTCATAGAACAGCAGCTCGGAGTTCTCCGGCAGTTTCTTCCAATCGGTGAAGGTGCCGGGCGCCGCGCCATGCAGCGCGGACTCCTCGGCGTCGTGGACATAGTGCCGCGTCACCGCGGTGCCGGTCTCACCGTAATCGCGGAAGGCGCGCTCCAGCTCCTCGAACAGGTTGGTCTCGGGGCTGAAATGGCTGAAGTGCTTGTTGCCGCGCTCGGCCTCCTTCGCCATCTGCGTGCGCATCTCGGCGCGGTCATAGCGATGAAAGGCGTCGCCTTCGATGTAGGCGGCGTTGACCTTCTCGCGGAAAAATATCTGCTCGAATGTCTTCTTGACCGAAGTGGTGCCTGCGCCGGAGGAGCCGGTGATGGATATGATCGGATGCTTCCTGGACATGGGATACCTCGCTCAGAGCCGGAAGAATCCGCGCCGCGCGAACAGCGGCGCCGAGACGCTGGCAACCAGCAGCGGATCGCAGTGCAGCTCCTCGACGCGCCGCACCTCGTTGCTCGAGCCCATGATCAGCGGCACGCGCTGGTGCAGGCTCTGCGCGGAGAGGTCGAGGATGCGCTCGCGCCCGGTCGTGGCCGAGCCGCCGGCCTGCTCGATGATCATCGCCATCGGATGCGCCTCGTAGATGAGGCGCAGGCGGCCGTCGCCATAGCCGGGACGTGCGTCCGAGGGATAGAGGAACACGCCGCCGCGCGTGAGGATGCGGTAGGCCTCCGCGACCAGCGAGCCGATCCAGCGCATGTTGAAATCGTGGTTGGCGGGGCCTTCGACGCCGGCGAGGCATTCGTCGATGAAGGCGCGCACCGGCGAGTCCCAATGCCGGCGATTCGACGCGTTGATCGCGAACTCCTCGCAGGCTTCGGATATCTGCACGGCGCTGCGGGCGAGGCGGAAGCAGCCGGCCTTGCCGTCGAGGGTGAAGATGTCGACGCCGTCGCCGAGTGTCAGCACCAGCGAGGTCTGCGGGCCGTAGGTGACGAAGCCGGCCGCGAGCTGCGCCGAACCGCGCTGATGGAAGGCGAGCGTGAGATCATCGGGCGCGGGCAGGATCGAGAAGATCGTCCCGACGGTCATGTTGATGTCGATGTTTGAGGAGCCGTCGAGCGGATCGATCGCGACGCAGATGCTCCCCTCGCCGTCGCCGATCTGCGGCTCGCGCATCTCCTCCGACGCCAGCGCTGCGACCGGCAGCTTGCCGAGGTAGCGGCGCAGGATCGCATCGGCCTGCACGTCGAGATCGCGCTGGACGTCGCCGTCGCTGTTGCGGCCCGTCGTCAGGCCCGATGCGTCCGCAAGATCGCCTGTCGCGATGAGGTCGGCGATCTCGATCGCCGCCGCCGCGATTGCATCGACCGCGGCCGCCACCGCCAGCGCGTGGGATGCGGTCTCTGAGTACCGTTGAAGGTGGTCGTCCAGCCTGAGTTGCCCGGTCATCTGCGTCCATCCCCTGGGCCGGCGCCGCATCCATTTCCCTCCCAGCTGGAGGTCGGTGCGGTCAGTCCCGGCATCAGGAGATTGACAGGGCCGACTTAATAAGGAAAATTTCTAATCATAATGAGCGCCAAAGAATTTTCTTATAATGGCTCCGGCCATGCGGCGGCCCAGCTTCGGCATCTGACGATCCGGCAGCTTCGCTCGCTGGCGGCGTTGTCGGCCAAGGGCAGCGTGACGGCGGCCTCCGGCCATCTCGGGCTGACGCAGCCGGCCGTGACGCAGCAGCTGCGGCAGCTCCAGGACCTTGCCGGCCTGCCCCTGGTGCAGCGGACCGGCGACGGCATGCTGCTGACGGAGGCCGGCAAGGAGGTGCTGGCGCTGGCCGAGCGGGTCGAAGCCGCGATCATGGACTGCCAGGGCGCGCTCGACCTGCTCGCCGGGCGGACCGGCGGCACGGTGCAGCTCGGCGCGGTCTCGACCGCGAAATATTTCGTGCCGCACGCCATCGCGGCGTTCTCGAAGCGGCACCCCAAGATCGAGATCAAGCTCACCATCGGCAATCGCGAGGAGATCCGCGAGGCCATGCACGGCTACGACCTCGATTTCGCGGTGATGGGTCGGCCACCGGCCGACGTCAGCGTCGACGTCCGTCAGCTCGGACGCAATCCGCACATCATCGTCGCGCGCAAGGGGCACTGGCTGGAGAAGGATGCCGGCCTCAGCCTGACCGACCTCGTGCACGAGACCTTCCTCACCCGCGAGCCCGGGTCGGGCACGCGGACGCTGATGGAGGG
The DNA here is from genome assembly GCF_002068095.1 of Bradyrhizobium sacchari. Classification (GTDB taxonomy): domain Bacteria; phylum Pseudomonadota; class Alphaproteobacteria; order Rhizobiales; family Xanthobacteraceae; genus Bradyrhizobium; species Bradyrhizobium sacchari. The sequence continues at coordinate 129,807 of NZ_LWIG01000009.1, forward strand.
CATGTTCCAGAGGTCGGACCTCGAGCCGATCATCGGCATGGAGATGAGCAGCAACGAGACCATCAAGCAGGCGGTCATCGCCGGGCTCGGCATCGCCTTCATCTCGGCGCACACCGTCGCGCATGAGCTCGCCGAGGGCCGGCTCATCGTGCTCGATGTGGCCGGCCTGCCGATCGTCCGCCAGTGGTATGTGATCCGCCGCAGCGACAAGGTGCTGCTGCCGCCGGCCCAGGCGATGTTCGATTTTCTGGGTTCGGAGGGGTCGAACTATCTGCCCGTCGTGCCCGAGCTCGGCGGGCCATAGGCCGCCAATGCCTACGCCATCAGTTTCATCGCGATCGTCGCCGCCAGAATGACGATGATCTGCAGCAGGCGCTCTGTCGTGAAGATGCGGTTGAAGGTGGTCATCGCTCGCCCCCGGCCGAACTAAAGGAGATCTCGATCGGAACGTTGCTAGCACAGGCGGGCATCGGGACAACTCCGTAATCGCCCCGGGTCGCCCGATCGCGCCCCGGCCTGTCCGGTTGACAATCAGGCCGCGAGCGGAGCGGCGTGGTCCATGCGCGTGGCGAAATAGGCTTCCAGCTCCGACAGCGCCCGCGCTTCCCAATCCCTCGCCTGCTCCAGCAGCGACCAGCTCTGGCCCGGGCGGAATGCGGCGGTCTGGCGATAGAGCGATGCGATGCCGCGATAGCGGCGCACGTTCTCCATGATGGCGTGTCCGTTGATCTGGCCGTTCATGTCCAAAAACTCCCTCGTCATTCCCGGGGGAGAAATTGCGGCCAAATCTTTTTCGAAAAGTTAGCGGCGCGCGGCGAGCTCGCGCATGGTTGCCGGACTGTTGCGCCTGCGCAACGTGCCCGCCCGCGCGATCCGATTTATTGCGAATTCGTTGCCGCGCCCTTGCCCGAAGGCTTCAACCCGCCGCGGCCGTTGATCGTCACCGTCTTCCGGCACAGATCGGCAAGGCCGATCAGGAGCACGGCGAGCAGGCAGAACAGGTTGATGGAATCGGCATTCGCGCTGGTCAGCGGGGTGAATTCGAAGAACGGCGGGATGAATGCCCACCACACCAGCGGAATGGTGAGCAGCGCGGCGAAGGTCGCCGCCGGCACGCCCGCGACGAGCGCGAGCACGAACAGGCTGGGCAGGAACGCCGCGAAATAGAGTTTTGCGCCGAGCGCGACGCAGACGCCCTGAAGCAGGGCCGACGCTGCCACGATCACCAGGCCCAGCAGAAATGCCTGCCACGACCATGGCCGTACCCGCGGTACGCCAAACAGCTCCGCACGCCTCATCAGCCTCCCCTGCCGCCCGTTAACCAGGTCCGATTGCGACCAAAGTACTACAGCAGCAACCAAACCGCGAGATGGAAATTGCGACGCCGAAGGCTGCACCAGGCGCCCGACAGCCTCTCGTCGTCGGCTTGGTAAACGCACGCATCGCACAATTGCCGCCCCCGGCCATTATTCGGTGGCCGCATAGAGCAGGCCCGCGACGGGCAGCGCGAGGCCAATGGCCGATGCCAGCGTCCAGCCTCCTTGCGCGAAGGCCCAGGCGCCGATCGCCGAGCCGGCGGCACCGGCGGCGAAGAACGTCGCCATATAGAGGCCGTTGAGGCGGCTGCGATGCTCGTGCCCGAGCGTAAAGATGGCCCGGAAGCCGAGCACGACATTGCCCTGCACGCCGATATCGATGGCGATCGCGGCCACGACCAGGCAGGCCAGGTTCAGCATCGAGCCGGGCGCGCCGATATAGGTGACGAGGAAGCCCGCCGCCGCGAGCAGCATCGCAACCAGCGTCGCGATGCGGCTGTGGCCGCGATCGGCGAGCCGACCCGCGATGGGAGCTGCGAACACGCCCGCGACACCCGCCAGCGCAAACAGCGCGATGCCGCGCTGGGAGAAGCCGAACGCGCCGGCGAGCTGGAGCGGCGCCACCGTCCAGAACAAGGTGAAGCAGCCGAACAGGCTCGCCTGGTAGAGCGCCCGGCGCCGGAGCAGCGGCGTGGTCCGGGCCAGATACGGCATCGACAGCAGCAGCGTGCCGTAATGCATGCGCGCAACGGGCTTGCGCCTCGGCAGCGCCATCCAGAGCACGGTTGCGAGCACGATCATCAGCGCCGCGGAGGCGAAGAACACCGCGTGCCACGACGAGGCCGCGGTGACGAAGCTCGACACCGGACGCGCCAGCATGATGCCGAGCATCAGGCCGGTCGAGACGTTGCCGACCACGCGGCCGCGGATCGCTTCCGGCGCCAGATGCGCCGCATAGGGAATGATGATCTGCACCGCGACCGAGCCGAGCCCGATGAACAGCGCCGCGACCAGGAAGGGCAGCGCGTGGGTCGAGAACGCGGCGGCGAGCAGCGCCGCGGCGCCGAGCGCGATGACCGAGCAGATCAGCGCACGGTTTTCGACGAGATCGCCGAGCGGCACGATGAAGAGCAGCCCCACGCCATAGCCGATCTGCGTCATGGTGGCGATCAGCCCCGCCGCTGCATGCGACAGGCCGAGCGCGGCGCTGATGGGGGCAATCAGCGGCTGCCCATAATAGATGTTGGCGGCGACCATGCCACAGGCCGCGGCAAGCACGAGGGTCAGGCGCTGCGACACCGCATCCGGTTCGGGTGCGGTCTCGATCGTGGCATTCATCGTCATTCACACAGTCTCCGAATAATCGGGAACGTTCATTCCCTAATAAGACATAAATTCAGGCGAGCAGTTTCATCGCAACGCCGACGAGGCTCGTCCCGTCGAGCGGCAGGCGCGCCTTGCCGACGACGCGCATGCCCTGCGTGATGCAGATCATCAGCCGCGCGGTGCCGTCGGCATCGACATGGCCCGGGATCGAGCCGTCGGCCTGGCCCTCGCGAATGAGGCCGGCGATGAAGTCTTCATTGGACTTGAGCTGCGCATCGACGCGCGCGCGGATCACCGGATCGACCGCCGACAATTCGACCGCACTGCCGACAACGAGGCAGCCGCGGCGTCCCTCGCTGCCCTGGGAGTGCTCGACATAGGACAGCAGCACATGGCGCAAGCGCTCGCGGCCACTCGCACCGCGCCCGGCCGCGTTGCGGGTCTGCTCCCCGCGTATCGCGACGTAGCGATCGAAGGCGGCGAGGAACACCGCATGCTTGTCGCGAAACGCCTTGTAGACGCTGCCGGTGGCAAGCCGCATCGCCGCGGTGAGGTCGCCGATCGAGGTGGCGTGATAGCCGCGCTCGCGAAACACCCGCACAGCGCGGTCGAGCGCGGTGGTCATGTCGAACTCCCGGGGACGGCCGGGCGGACGGGCGATGGCTCGCGGCTGGCGGACGGCTTTTTGCATTGCGGGATAATAGGGAATGATTGTTTCCGAATAAAGACACGTGGTTGTGATGAAGCGGGGCCAGGCCCTCCTGTCCCGGACAGCCGCAACGCTTGCAGTGTCGCGGCGCCGAGCCGGTAATAGCGCTGCGCTGCGTCCGGGGCACGAGAGCGGAGCGTGGGGCGCACCGCTATCTCCAAGTCGTCATTGCGAGCGCAGCGAAGCAATCCAGACTGCCGCCGCGGAACGACTCTGGATTGCTTCGCTGCGCTCGCAATGACGGAGCAAGGGGCAGCATCGTCATCCAGCAACACACATTTCGAAATGCAGACATACCTCCACATCCTCGCGGCGCAATTCGCCCGAGCTTGGCTTCGTCGCTCCACCCTCAAAAACCAAGAGGGCGCAGGGAAGACCGGGTGCCGACCTCGCACCCGCGGTCCGCTGCGCGAAAGGTAGCGCAAAGGAACCGCACAGCAGCATACAGGTGGTGCCGATCACTCGGCCTTCCCTGCGCGATGGTCGGACGGCTTATGCCGCGCTCTCCCGGGAGCCGAATTCCCTCTGGCCTCCCTCACTCCCACGGAATGCACCAGCAGCACGCCGACGGCCAGGACCACACGGTTTTGCCGTACGCACGGCCCGCCATTCGCCGCAGTATTCCCGACCCTGTCGAC
>NZ_LWIG01000009.1:133908-138387 GCF_002068095.1 Bradyrhizobium sacchari
GTCCACCGCAAGCCCCGGCTCGCAAACATGACGACCACATGATCGCCCCTCAAGGATGAGCCGGGATGGGCGACACATACGACAAATCCGAATTTCGATAAAGTGGAATATTTTTGGCGCCAGGGGTTGACGACGAAGCGAAACACCGGCCCTTTCCAGTGTCGACCCCGGGGCGGCGCGAAGCGACGAACTATGATGCGCAATTGCGCATCTGAGAATCCATCGAGCGGCAGGTCTTGCGGCCTGATGGATTCCGGGCTCGACGCTTCGCATCGCCCCGGAATGACGAAGGAGAAAGCATCACCCCTTCACCGGCGTTCCATCCGCCATCGTCGCCACGCCCTTCCGCTCCACGATCATCCCATAGGCCCGCGGCTGGCGGTGAACGTCGAAATTGAACGTCGTGCGCTTGTAGGAATTGCAGAGATCGAGATCGCAGCGGGCGAGCGCGATCTCGTCGCCCTTGGTCGTGCATCGCGCCACGATCTCGCCGGAAGGCGCGATGATGCAGCTGCCGCCGATATGGTCGACGCCCTCCTCGACGCCGGCCTTGGCCACGCCGACCACGAAGGTGCCGTTCTGATAGGCGCCGGCCTGCATCACCAGGTGATTGTGAAACAGCGAGAGATCGTCATGCTCCGGCGCGGGCGGATTGTGCACCGGCGTGTTGTAGCCGATCATCACCATCTCGACGCCCTGCAGGCCCATCACGCGGTAGGTCTCGCTCCAGCGGCGGTCGTTGCAGATCGCCATTCCCATCATACCGCCGAACGCATCGACGACGCCAAAGCCGCTGCCGGGCTCGAAATAGCGCTTCTCCAGATGCTGGAATTTGCGCCACGGCTCGTGCTCGGCATGGCCGGGCAGATGGACCTTGCGATACTTCGCGACGATCGCGCCGCTCTTGTTGACCAGAATGGAGGTATTGTAACGCCTGATGTTGCCGGCCTCGACCGTCAGCTCGGCATAGCCGAGGTAAAATCCGATGCCGAGCTCGCGGGCGAGCTCGAACAGGGCTCGCGTGTCCGCCCCCGGCATCTCGCGCTCGAAAAAGCTGTCGATCTCGGCTTGATCCTCGAAATACCAGCGCGGAAAGAAGGTGGTCAGCGCAAGCTCGGGATAGACGATCAGGTCGCATCCATTGGCCTTCGCTTGCCGCATCAACGCCATCAAGCGCGCCACCACCTCGGCCCTGCTCTCGCGCCTCGCAATCGGGCCAAGCTGGCCGGCCGCCACATTCACAAATCTCGCCACGCGTCTGTCCTTCGCTTTTTCAGACGTGCGCTACCAGCGCCGTCGTGATCGCGCACATGCAGATTCCGCGCCTTTGACGCGCGCCACGCAAGAGCAAGCCCGGCCGGCATGCCTCATTGAGGAACTTCCGTTGCCGATCTGCAACGGTTCCCCACGGTCTGAAGCCGGACAAAAGAAACTCCCATTGCGGCCACGAACCGCTCTCACAACGCCGTGAGACTGTCAGGGGAATGACGATGCGCGCACAACGCGTTTGGAAAGTGAATGGGGCCGCCAGCATCGGGCAGCTCCAATCCAGGCTTGATGACCTCAACAAGCGTCTCAGCCAGCTCGAAAACCAAAATCCGGAGAACTGGAAGCTCGAAGAGCTGAGATCGAGCGCGCTCCGCCTGTCGCGCGAGATCGACGACATCCGCTGCGCGGAGGCGACGGCGGCGCTGAGCGAGCTGCTGCGGAAGTAGCCGGCCCGCCGATTCGCGCGTCGCGCAGGAACCAACCTTGCTCGGGGCCATTTCCATGCTGAGCATGGAGCAAGATCATGACCAGACACCTGACGCGAGCCCATCTCGCGCGCGGCGTGGCCGGCGCGGTATCCACGCTGGTCCTGTGTGCGACGGCGGCCTTCACCATCGCGCGCCATTTCGCCTCGTGAGGACGATCGCATGACGTCCGATCCCGAGGAGTCGGTGCGGTTGCAGGGTTTTGGCGAGATGACGTTGCGCACCGCGATCGCGACGGTGATGACGCTCGCCCCGCGCGAGCGATCGGAGGCCGCCATCTTCCGCGTCCGCGACGGCGTGCAGCTCGCGCAAAGCGAGATCTCTGAGCTCGCATCACACTGGGACATCCCTCCGACGCCCGAAGTCAGGTCGCCAAGACTGGTCCCGGAGCAGCACTGGACGGACATCGTGCGCGGCATGGTGCGCGAGGCACCGCTGCCGTCGCTGATGGTGGCGTTCTTGCTGGGCGTGCTGGTGGCGCGGCGGTAGGCTCGCGACAACGGCGACTACGACAGGATCGATCACTTCCGCTCGTCTGCTCGCATCTGCTCGGCGTAAGGACGCAAAGCTGCGGACATATCATCGAGATGTTTCTGCCACTCGGCGCCAGGCAGGAACGCGATCACCGGCTCGTCGCCAGGCGAACCCCCCAAATATTCGGGATTGCGCAGGCCGTCGGCAATTCCGGCCTCCAGCTTCTTGACGATGCCGTCCGGAACTCCCTTCGGGACCGCGAAGCCGCGTTCCGCCGTCGTCGTGACCGAAAAGCCCGCCTCCTCTGCCGTCGGAACGCCCGGCAGCGCCGGAAAGCGCTTCTTCGACAGAATCGCGATGACGCGAAGTGGCCCCTTGTTGGTGCCATGCAGCTCGGGAATCTCGCTGAGAGTGACCATCCCGACGTCCAGATGCCCGCCCAACAGATCGGTCCGCTGAGCGGCCGTTCCTCTGTAGGAGATCTCGTTCGGTTCGACCTTCGCGGCTGCTGCGAGCATGCGAATGGCCAGATGACCGTTGGTGCCGGCTCCGTTGTGACCGAAGGTCACCGAACCCGGCTTGCTGCGAAGTGCGGCAACGACATCCGGCAGATTGCTGAATCTGCCGTCGGCGGGCACCACCATGACGTTCGGATCTTCGACGACGCGAGCGACCAGCCGGATTTCATCCGTGGTGTATTGGGTTTTGCGGGTCATCGGCAGGAGGTTGTAGCCCGGCACGTTGACGACACCGATCGCATAGGCGTCGGGCGCCGCGCGCGCGACCGAAGCAAACGCGATCTCTCCGCCGGCGCCGGGCTTGTTCAGGACGACGAACTTCGCCTTGCCGCCGAGCGCGCGCTCGACAAAGGGCAGAAGCTTGCGCGCCATGACATCGGTACCGCCGCCGGGCGCGAAGCCGACGACGACTTCGATCGGCTTGTCATCCGGCCACGCGGCCCAGGCCGACCCGCAAGCCGCAAAGCCAAAAGCCGTGGTGAGCGCGAAGATTTTCTTGTTCATGATTTCCAGCCCTGCTTTTTGTTATTGGCCGATCGCACTCTCTGACGCGCGATCGACTGCGCGCTCATCTAGCCGCCGGCCTGACCGGAGGGCAACCGATTATCCGTAGCGCAGGTATTTGGTAGGCCGCGGCCGCTCGTGAGACAAATGCAGACCGCAGCGGGGCGATGGTTGCTTCGAACTCCCCCAGCGCGGCAATCAGCAATCAGCGTCGCGAAGACCCGTGGCGGTCCTTGCCCGGCGGCGCTTTTTGATCGGCTCGCTCACGGCGATTTGCCCTATGACCGACCGCAAAATGCCGGACCATTGATCCCGGCGCATCATCAGCCATGCCACCGCAACAGGCGCCCCTGCTAGGGCCAAATCGGCCGTGGACCTGCCCCGAAAATCGTTGCAAAAAGGCTTCCGAGGCGTCGGCGGCTGGTCCGCCAAGCCTCTGGAAAACGTCAACTTTTGGAAGAATGGTCGGAGTGGCAGGATTCGAACCTGCGACCCCTGCGTCCCGAACGCAGTGCTCTACCGGGCTGAGCCACACTCCGACAAGAAGGCGGCTTATAGCGTCGGGTTTGGCGCACCGCAAGCGGCCGAGATGAGGAATTTTGTCCCTGTGAAAACGGGTCTTGAAACGCTGATTTTACCGGCTGGCGAGGCCGCCGCCGGGGCCGCCGCCCGGACGCTTGCGGCCGGCGGGCTGGTCGCGTTCCCGACCGAGACGGTCTACGGGCTCGGCGCGGACGCCGCCAATGCCGCCGCGGTTGCCCATATCTACAGCGCCAAGGGACGGCCGGCGTTCAATCCGCTGATCGCCCATGTGCCTGATATCGCCGCTGCGCGGCGGATCGGCCGGTTCGACGCCCGCGCAATGAAGCTTGCGGAGGCGTTCTGGCCGGGGCCGCTGACCCTGGTGGTGGCGAAGACGGAGGACTGCCCCGTGGCGGATCTCGCGACCGCCGGCCTCGACACCGTCGCGATCCGCATTCCCGCCCACCCGGTGGCGCAGGCGATCCTGCGCGCCTTTGGCGGCGCCGTGGTGGCACCGTCCGCCAACATCTCCGGTCACATCTCGCCGACCCTCGCCGCCCATGTCGAGAGCGATCTTGCCGGGCGGATCGACCTGATCGTCGACGGCGGGCCGGTCGACGTCGGCGTCGAATCGACCATTGTCGGCTGCTTTGAGACGCCGATGCTGCTCCGTCCCGGCGGGCTCTCGCGCGAACGGATCGAGGCGG
>NZ_LWIG01000009.1:138396-189725 GCF_002068095.1 Bradyrhizobium sacchari
CGCCGGTGGAGGCCGGCAGCGACGACAGCCAGCCGCTGGCGCCGGGCATGCTGGCCTCGCATTACGCGCCGCGCGCCGATGTGCGGCTCAATGCGCAAGATGTGGCGCCGGGCGAAGCGCTGCTGGCGTTCGGCCCCGCACGCCTGCCCGGCGTTGATGCTGCGGCGGCTGTCATGAATTTGTCGCCCGCCGGTGATCTCGATGAAGCCGCCGCCAATCTGTTCGGCTATCTTCGCAGCCTGGATGCAAAGAGCCCGCGGGCGATCGCGGTAATGCCGATTCCCGAGGTGGATTTGGGCGAGGCGATCAACGACCGGCTGCGCCGGGCTGCTGTGGCGAGATAAGAGCGAAGAAACGAGACGAGATGAACATCAATAAACCGGCCATCCCTCCGCTTGCGCCCGAGCTGATCGACCAATTCCGCAAGATCGTCGGCGATCGCCACGCGATCACCGATGCGACCGACATCGAGCCTTACGTCACCGAGGAGCGCAATCTGTTCCACGGCCGCTCGCCGCTGGTGCTGCGCCCGGGCTCGACGGCGGAAGTCGCCGCGATCTGCAAGCTCGCCTCGGAGCACAGAATCGCGCTGGTGCCGCAGGGCGGCAACACCGGCCTCGTCGGCGGCCAAACGCCGCACAATGGCGAGGTGGTGGTGTCGCTGCGGCGCCTCGACAAGATCCGCGAGATCGACACCGCCTCCAACACCATGACCTGCGAGGCCGGCGTGGTGCTCCAGGTTGCGCAGCAGAAGGCGTCCGATGTGGACCGGTTGTTTCCGCTGTCCCTGGGCGCTGAAGGCAGCTGCACCATCGGCGGCAATCTCTCCACCAATGCCGGCGGCACCGCGGCGCTTGCCTATGGCGTCGCGCGCGAGATGGCGCTCGGGCTGGAAGTCGTGCTCGCCGACGGGCGCGTGCTCAACGTGCTGTCGAAGCTGAAGAAGGACAACACCGGCTACAATCTGCACAACCTCTTCATCGGCGCGGAAGGCACGCTCGGCATCATCACGGCGGCGACGCTGAAACTGTTTCCGAAGCCACGGGCGGTCGAGACGGCCTATGTCGGGCTGAAATCGCCGGCGGCGGCCCTGAAGCTGCTGACGATCGCGCAGGGCGAAGCCGCCAACGCGCTGACGAGCTTTGAATTGCTCTCGGAGATGGCGGTCGATTTCTCGGTCCGCCACGGCATCGACGTGCGCGATCCGCTTGCCGAGAAGCATCCCTGGTACGTGCTGATGGAATTGTCTTCTCCCGGTGACGACGCCCGCACGCCGTTGGAGACGATCCTCGGCCGCGCCATGGAGGAGGAGATCGTCGACGATGCCGTGATCGCGGCGAGCCTCGCCCAGCGCAACAATTTCTGGAAGCTGCGCGAGGAGATGTCGGCGGCGCAGAAGCCGGAGGGCGGCTCGATCAAGCACGACATCTCGGTGCCCGTCGCAGCGGTGCCGGCGTTCATCGAGGAGGCGAACGCCGCCGTGGTCAAGCTGATCCCGGGCGCGCGGCCGGTGCCGTTCGGCCACCTCGGCGACGGCAATCTGCACTACAATGTCAGCCAGCCGATCGGCGCCGACACGGCCGACTTTCTGGCGCGCTGGCACGAGATGAACGCCGTGGTGTTCGAGATCGTGCTGCGCATGGGCGGCTCGATCTCGGCCGAGCACGGCATCGGCGTGCTCAAGCGCGACGAGCTGCCCGAGGTGAAGGACAAGACCGCGATCGAGCTGATGCGACAGATCAAGGCGATGCTCGACCCGCTCGGCATCATGAATCCGGGGAAGGTGCTGTGAGTGCTCTTGCGATCGACTTGATCAAGGATGCCGACGTCGAGACCGTCGTGGCGCTGTGGCAGCGCTGCGGCCTGACGCGTCCCTGGAACGACCCGCATGCCGACATTGCGCTGGCGCGGCGGCGCGACAATTCGACCGTGCTGATCGGCCGCGACGGCCGCGTCATCGTCGCCACCGTCATGGTCGGCCATGACGGCCATCGCGGCTGGGTCTATTACGTCGCGGTCGATCCCGACAGCCAGAAGCGCGGTTACGGTCGCGTGATCATGGCGGCGGCGGAGGACTGGCTGCGGAGTGCCGGCATCGCAAAACTGCAGCTCCTGGTCCGGCGCGAGAATGCGCAGGCCAATGCGTTCTACGGCTCGCTGGGCTTCGAGCTGTCCACCTCGGTGATGTACCAGAAGTGGCTCGACGGCCGCACGACCACGCCAAGCAACTGAGATCGAGCCAATGACCATTTCCGACCGCGTCCGCATCAAGGACGTCCGCGTGCTCTCGGACAACTGGACGCCGCTGAAGACCACGACGTTCGAGTACCGGCGCGCCGATGGCACGTGGCAGACGCAGCACCGCGAGACCTATGAGCGCGACAACGCCGCCGCCGTGCTGCCCTACAACATGGCCCGGCGCACGGTGATCCTGGTGAAGCAGTTCCGCCTGCCGGCGTTCATTCGCGGCTACGACGACCTCCTGATCGAGGCGGCGGCCGGCGTGCTGGACAATGCTTCGCCCGAGGAGCGCATCCGTGCCGAGGCCGAGGAGGAAACCGGCTATCGCCTGCATCACGTCCACAAGGTGTTCGAGGCCTTCATGAGCCCCGGCGCCATCACCGAGAAGCTGCATTTCTTCGTCGCCGAATACGAGCCCGAGATGCGCGTCAGCGACGGCGGCGGCCTGGAGCACGAGGGCGAGGATATCGAGGTGCTGGAGCTCTCCATCGACGAAGCGCTGGCGATGATCGCCGACGGCCGCATCATCGACGCGAAGGCGATCATGCTGCTGCAATACGTGGCGCTGCATGTGTTCCGGTAGGTGACGTGTGAGCTGCCCTCTTCCCTTCTCCCCTTGTGGGAGAAGGTGGCGCAGCGCCGGATGAGGGTATCTCTCGGCAAACTCCTGAGTACCCCTCACCCGTCTCGCCGCTTCGCGGCGAGCCACCCTCTCCCACAAGGGGAGAGGGTAAGACTGCGGCGCTCTTCCTACCTGGTTGCAACTCTGACCTGCGCCGCCGCTCCCCCCCGTTGAGCAAGCCCAAAACTATCTCTAGTCTGTCGCCAACCAAGAACCTGGAGACGCCGCCCCATGTCCGCTCCGCGCGACGACGAATTCGGCTTTGCGCCCGACTATGACTCTCCCGTCCCCTACATGCAGCGCACCCGCGATTATTACGCGGCGATCGGCTACACCACGCCGTACCGCTGGGCGCATTACACCGAGGCGCCGTTCGAGGCGCTGAAGAAGCCGCTGGCAAAGTCGCGCGTCACCATCATCACCACCGCGGCGCCCTACGATCCCGCCAAGGGCGACCAGGGGCCGGGCGCGGCCTATAACGGCAGCGCGAAGTTCTATCAGGTCTATGACGGCGACACGTCGCAACAGCACGACCTTCGCATCTCCCACATCGGCTACGACCGCAAGCACACCGCGGCGACCGACAGCGGCACCTGGTTCCCGCTGCCGCAGCTGCTGAAAGCGTCCGCCGCCGGACGCATCGGCGAAGTGGCACCTCGCTTCTTCGGCGCGCCGACCAACCGCAGCCATCGCGTCACGCTCGATACCGACGCGCCGGAGATCCTGGCGCGCTGCCTCACTGATGCGGTCGATGTCGCGGTGCTGGTGCCGAACTGCCCGGTGTGCCACCAGACCACCGCGCTGGTGGCACGGCACCTCGAGCGGAACGGCATTCCGACCGTGATCATGGGCTGCGCCAAGGACATCATCGAGCACGCGGCGGTGCCGCGCTTCTTGTTCTCGGACTTCCCGCTCGGCAATTCCGCCGGCAAGCCGCACGACGTCGCCTCGCAGGCACAGACGCTGGAGCTGGCCTTGAGGCTGCTTGAGACCGCGAGCGGCCCGCAGACCACGATGCAATCGCCGCTGCGCTGGAGCGAGGACGCTTCCTGGAAGCTCGACTACAACAACGTCGCGCAGCTCTCACCGGAAGAGCTCGCACGCCGCCGCGCCGAATTCGACAAGCAGAAGGAGATCGCGCGCGGCAACCGCGCCGCCTGACGTCCTCCAATAACAACAACCATCGGGAGAGAGACGTGACGCGACCGTTCGAGGGCGTGAAGGTCCTGGATTTTACGCAAGTGCTGGCCGGGCCCTATGCGAGCTACCAGCTTGCACTCCTTGGCGCCGACGTCATCAAGGTCGAGCGGCGCGAGGGCGAGGACATGCGCCGCACGCCACTCTCCCGCGAATGGGCCGAGCGCGGGCTGGCGCCGGCGTTCCAGGCCATCAACGGCAACAAGCGCAGCCTGACGCTCGATCTGCAGAAGCCCGATGCGATCGCGATCGTGAAGAAGCTCGCCGCGTCCGTCGACGTCGTCATGGAGAATTTTCGCCCCGGCGTGATGGACAAGCTCGGCATCGGCTATGAGGCGCTGTCCGCGATCAATCCGAAGCTGATCTATTGCGCGGTGTCAGGTTTTGGCCAGACCGGGCCGGATCGCCTGCGGCCGGGCTATGACGGCAAGATGCAGGCGCTGTCCGGCATCATGGCGATCACCGGCCACCCCGAGACGGGCCCGACGCGCGCCGGCTTTGCCGTGTGCGACGTGCTCTCGGGCGCCACCGCCGCGTTCGGCGTATCGAGCGCGCTGTACCAGCGCGATCGCACCGGCAAGGGACAATTCATCGACGTCTCCATGCTGGAGGCAACGCTGGCGTTCCTCTCGGGGCAAATCGCGGACTGGTCGGTTGCGGGCCATCGCCAGCAGCTATCGGGCAACCAGGCGGTGAGCCGGAGAACGACCGCGAACCTGTTCAAATGCGGCGACGGCCATATCCTGCTCGCCGTCAACAACGAGAAGCAGTACCGCGCGCTGATGTCCACGCTGGGCCGCGAGGACACGCTCTCCGATCCGCGTTTTGCGGATTGGTTTTCGCGCAACGAGAACGAGGGCGCGCTGCGCGCCATCATCGAGGAGGCGCTCGCCGCAAAGCCTGCGCGCGAATGGGAAACGATCCTCGAAGACGCCGGCGCCCCCTGCGCCAGCATCTGGAAGGTCGAAGAGGTCATCGACCATCCGCAAGTGAAGGCCCGCGGCGCGATCCAGGAGCTCGACACGCCCTACGGCCGCCTGCGCTTTGCCGGCAGCGGATTCAAGCTCGCCCATGGCGGCGGCAAGCTCGATCGCATGGCGCCGGAGCTGGGGGCGGACACCGATGCGGTGCTCGGCGAACTCGGTTTCGATGCGGCGGAGATCGCCGCGCTGAGGGCAAGGGAGATCGTGTGAACCTCCGCTGCCGTACAAGCGCCAGCGCAGATCCGGGACGACGGCGGAGTGGGTGGTGCACCGCAGCTAAAACAACGATCCCTGCCCGTCATCTGACGACGCCGCCGCGACCTTCCGCACCACCTTCCTCGGCTTCGGCGCCTCCGCCTCCATCTCCTCCGCGCTGATCGGCAACAGCAGCTGCTCATCGTCATTGGCGACGCGGTTGACGCGGGTGGAGACGGGGTGCCAGGCGAACTCGCCGATGGGCGGGGGCCGCATCAGCGGCAGGATCGCATCGACCTCATCGCCGCGGCTATCGAGCCAGCGCTCGAAATCGCGTGGGCTGATGGTGACAGGCACACGGTCGTGCAGCGCGGCGAGGTCCTCGCCCGCCGCCGCCGTGACGATCGCGACCGTGTCGAGTTCCTCGCCGTTCGGCCCGACCCAGGTCTCGAACACCGCGGCAAAGCCGAGCGGCTCACCGTCGGCGCGGTGGATGAAGAACGGCTGCTTGCGGCCGCCGTCCGACTTCCACTCATAGTAGCCGTCGGCCGGGATCAGGCCGCGCCGCCGGCGTATGGCCTTCTTGAACGCGGGCTTCTCCAGCACCGTCTCGGAGCGGGCATTGATCAGCAACGTAAATCCGCGGGGGTCCTTGACCCACGACGGCAAAAGGCCCCAGCGCATCAGGCGGAAATGGCGCGCGCCATTCTCGACTAAAACAACCGGAATCGGTTGCGTCGGGGCGACATTGTACCGAGGCGGGAAATTCGGCTGCTCGACATAGCCGAACAGTTGCCGCAAAGCCGCGGGGGCCGAAGTTATGACGAAGCGTCCACACATCCTTGGAGGCCTATATAGGGTCCGTTCAGGTCCTTTTAACCCCGAACGTTAACACTGCGGCAGATGAGCTCAACGGCCACCCAACCCGCGCGGACGCATGTACAGACGGGCCCCGAGGCTGCGGCCTGGGCCGAACGGCTGCGCGTGGCCAATATCAACCCGCGAACCGGGCTTGCCACCGACTATCTCAACCATTTCAATGAAGCCGTGATGCTGCTTGAAATGGTCCCTGACATGCCGGAATGCGCCGAAGACTTTTTGACCTGGTCGCCGCTGTCCTATGCCGAGCATTTCACGGCGTCGAACTTCAAGGCGCGGGACCTCGCGATCGAGGCCTATGAGAAGGCCGATCCCAACGTGCGCGCCCAGTTCGACCACATCACGGACACCATGACCTCGATCCTGACCGCAGTCGGCTCGGCCATGCGCGAGGTCGAGAAGGACTCGACCCGCGTGCGGCTCGCCGAGCAGGCCACCCTCTGGGTCAAGCCGCTGATCGCCGCCTGCGGCGGCATCATCAATGGCGGGGCGGAAGCTGACGTCGACACCATCATGTCGAACTAGCGCCGTGTCCGCGGTCGACCAGCCCAGTCATCCCCAGATCGCGGTCAGTGCCGCGATTTTCCGCGACGGCAAGGTGCTGCTGACCCGCCGCGCCCGCTCGCCCGCAAAAGGGTTCTATTCCCTGCCCGGCGGCCGGGTCGAATTCGGCGAATCGCTGCACCAGGCGCTCAAGCGCGAGGTCGACGAGGAAACCGGGCTGAATATCGAGGTCATCGGCCTTGCTGGCTGGCGCGAGGTGCTGCCGGCCGCGCCCGGCGCCGGCCACTATTTGATCATGTCCTTTGCCGCCCGCTGGGCGGCCCGGGAGCCGGTCCTGAACGACGAGCTCGACGATTACCGCTGGGTCGCCCCGGACGCCCTGGCGAGCCTTGGCGACCTCAAGCTGACCGGGGGGCTGGAGGAGGTCATCCAGTCCGCTCGCCGCCTGATCGGGGCCTGACGGCCCGCCTTGCGCCCGCCGTCCCGAGGGGGCATACAGCCGCCGATGTCGACGCGATTTCTGGCCATTTTCGCCCTGATTCTCGCCTGCGCCTGCCCGCTCGCCCGGGCCCAGGACGCGGCAGCGCCGTTTGACGGCGAATTGCAGCGGCTGGCGGAGATCCTGGGCGGTCTGCACTACCTGCGCGGCATCTGCGGGTCCAACGAAGGCAACAAATGGCGCAGCGAAATGCAGGCGCTGATCGACGCCGAAACCCCGTCCGGAGAACGCCGCACCCGCATGATCGCCGGCTTCAACCGCGGCTATAACGGCTTCCAGCAGACCTACCGGAGCTGCACGCCGGCCGCGACGGTCGCGATCCGCCGCTATATCGAGGAAGGCTCGAAGATCTCGCGCGATCTCACCGCGCGCTACGCGAACTGAGGTTCTCTCGTCATTCCGGGGCGTGCGCAGCGCGAGCCCGGAATCCATCTCACCACAGAGATCACCGCACGATGGATTCCGGGCTCGCGACTTCGTCGCGCCCCGGAATGACACGTGGTGGAACCCTGTCATCGAGTTTGTTCACAGCCGTTAACCGTTCCTAAAGATGTGGCCTAGCGGGCGTTAATACGCGTGCTACACCTCTCCTGCAGCGCATCGCCGTGGATCGCGCCCCAGCCTTGTCGAGTTTCATGAGCCAGCCGATTTCCTACGCCCCCGCCCGCGCGCCGCTGCCCGATCACGAGCAGAAGCAGGCCGCGCTGAGCTATCTCAACGAGGCCTGGGCCGAAGCGCGCCATGACGGTGTCGATGGTGATTGCCTGGCGCAGGCGAGCCTGTTCGCCGCATTCGCCGAGCTCGTCGGCACCTATGGCGAGGACGCGGTGGCGAAATTCGTGGAGGGCTTTCCCGGCCGCATTCGCAACGGCGAATTCTCGGTCGGCATCTCCAGGCAATAAGCCCTTCATCAAAAATGACCCCGCCAGGCGGGCGGGGCCAGTCGACGGATGAATGACTTTGCGACGGGGTCTCGACGACAAGGTCACGAAGTCTGCCGCCTTTATCGCACGGAAGTGGCTTGCCGCGGACAAGCATTAGTCTCGCAATGACCGGGAGATCTTCCCGCCGGGAGCGGGAAAGCGGTCCCTCCTGCGTCACGGCTCGATCTTGAGCGTCGCTTTCATGTTGGGATGATAGCGGCAGTAATACTCGACCGTTCCTGCCTTCTTCAGCACTGATGTCGCCGACTTCTTCGGCGGCAGCGTCACGTCGAAATCGCCGTTCTTGGCGGTGGCGGTGTGGGCGAAGACGTCCTTGTTGACCCAGGTGATGGTATCGCCGACCTTCGCCGATACATCAGCCGGAGCGATCACGAGATTCTCCATCGTGATCTCTATCGTCGCGGCGCGCGCCGGGACGACCATCGACAGGAAGGCGAGCGCGATCGGAGCGAGGCGTCCCGGCATCATCCCACGCCCCTATTTCAGCTCGGCCGCGACATGCTCGGCGTGCTGCTGATGGCCCCGGAAGACCTTCAGGCCGGTCTGCAACAGGTCCTTCAGCTCCGCATTGCTGGCCGACGGGATGAGCTGGGTCTCCAGCGCGCTGTTGACCGCCTTGTGATAGGCGACCTCGTTGGCGACATAGGCCTTGTCGAACGCCGCGCCGCTCAGCTTGTCGAGCTCAGCCAGCTTGTCGCTGGCCTGCTTCGACAGCGCCTTGCTGGTATCGTTGTCTTCAGGCGTGACGTTCAGCTTCTTGACCAGCGCCAGCGCCTGCTTGTTGACCGCTTCATGGTCGCGCAGCATGTCCTCGGCAAACGCCTTCACATCCTTGTTCTTCGCTTTCTTCTGTGCCTGCTTGGCAGCGTTGATGTCAATCACACCGGCGGTGTAGGCGATGTGGGCGATCTGCGGATCGGTCGGCTTTTCGGCGGCGCTGGCGCCTTGCAGCGCGGGATTCGACAGCAGAATTGCCGCGGCGACCGCCGCGCTCCAACGGATGAACATGGTTTGACACTCCTGTGCTGCCGGACGTTTTGCCGGCGCGTTGCTTCACAGGCATTGGATGGGCGTTTCGCGCAAACGTTCCCGAGAAAATTTCAGCCGCCGACACCGAGCCGCTTCAGCACCGCTTCGGTCAGGCGCTCGCAGCGCCAGCCGGCAAACGGGAAGGCGTCCATCATCACCGGGCCGATCTCCTTCTCGACATTCTCGCGCAGCATGGTTCGGGCGCGGTGCAGCCGCGTCTTCACGGTCTCGGGCTTCACGCCGAGCAGATCGGCGGTCTCCTCGATGTTCATGCCTTCCATGACGCGCGCGACGAACACCGTGCGAAAAACATCCGGCAACCGGTCGATGGCACGTTCGACGACGCGCTGGATTTCACGTTGGGCCATGGTCCTTTCCGGATCGCCTGGAGGGGAAACGGGGAATTTGATGATCTGCACCTCGAGCGCGGCTTCGGACACCGAGCCGAGCTCGAGATGCGGCCTCGCGCTACGCGCCCGGCCAAGCGCCTCGTTGATGGCGATGCGCGACAGCCAGGTCGACAGGCTGGACTCACCGCGGAAGCCGTCGAGATGGGTGAAGGCGCGCACATAGGTGTCCTGCACCACGTCCTCGGCTTCGCTGTCGCTACGCAGTATCGCGCGCGCGAGGCGGTATAGTCTGCGGTTGTTGGCCTGCATGATCCCGCGCAGCGCGGCCTCGTCATGGCCCCGCGCGCGGTCGATCAGTTCGGCTTCCGATGACCGGATTTCTGATGCCCTGGCGCCGGCGGCGGTCCCTTGCATGGCGGTTACCTGCTCGTTTCGTGTCGGTCCAGCCATTGGATGCAGGCCAGGGCAAAAGGTTCCTGACTTTCTTACCCTCCCCCTGGAGGGTAAGAAAGCTCGGCTAACCCGTCTCGATCGGCAGCGAGGGGTCCCTCGCCCATTCGCCCATCGAGCCGTCGTACAGCGTCAGCTTGTCGTAGCCGAGCTGCGTCAGCAGCAAGAGGTCGATCGTCGCGGAGATGCCGCCGCCGCAATAGCAGATCACGGTCTTGTCGCGCGTGACGCCCTGGGCAACGAACTTTGCTTCGGCGTCTGCAAGTGTCGTCAGCGTCTTGTCGGCGTTGACGAGCGTTGCGGCTGATACGTTGACGCTGCCGGGCACGCGACCGGGCCGGCCGTAACGACTGGGCTCGAGGCCGCGGTGAAATTGCGGTCCAAGCGCATTGACGATCACGGTCGAGGGATCATCGATCCGCGCCTTCACGACATCCTTGTCGACGAAGAAGCCGGCGCGCGGCGCTGACTTGAACATCGTGGCCGGATAGCCCTTCGGTGCACCTGTCTCAATCGGCCGCCCCTCCTCCTTCCATTTGTCGAATCCCCCGTCGAGCACCTGCGCATCGACGCCGAGGGAGCGCAGCATCCACCAGAACCGCGTCGCCCACATCATGGTGCCGATGCTGTAGAGCACGATCGTCGTGGACGCATCGAGGCCGTGGCGGCCGAAGGCAGCCTCGAGCTGGGGCACATCAGGCATCATGTAGAGCGGTCGCGCAGAGGTGTCGGAGAACTCGCCTTGCAGGTCGAGGAAATCGGCACCGGGAATGTGGCCGGCCGCGAACATCTTGTCGCCGGGCACCGCGCGATAGGGCACGTCGCTGCCCGGCGGCACCGGCTCGTTGTAGGTCGTGCAGTCGTAGAGGCGGAGGCTGGGATCGCCGAGGATCACGGCGAGCTGCTCGGTGGTGATGAGGGGTTGAGTCATGCATGCTCTCCCATGCTTCTCCACCTCGTCCTGGCGAAAAGCCAGGACCCAGGGAGGAGTTTGGCGAAGGCTAGCAGTTAATCCGTTCGCCGGTAGTGCGACCGTCCAGCACAGATAGATTCCGCGGTATGGCTCCTGGCCTTCGCCAGGACGACACCGAATGTGAAACGTGCTTGTACCGCCTAGCGACCAGACCCCCTACTGCTTCAGCGTCTCCAGAAACCGCACCGGCTCGCCTTGCGAGGGCGTCACCAGCTCGCCCTGCCACATCACGCGGCGGCCGCGGATGAAGGTGCCGACGGGCCAGCCGGTGACGCGAACGCCGTCATAGGGCGTCCAGCCGGCTTTCGACGCCACCCATTTGTTGGTGATGGTTTCGCTGCGCTTGAGGTCGACGATGGTAAAGTCGGCGTCGTAGCCCGCGGCGATGCGGCCCTTGCAGGCCATGTTGTAAAGGCGCGCGGGGCCGGCGCTGGTGAGATCGACGAGGCGGGCGAGCGACAGGCGGCCGGCATTGACGTGGTCGAGCATCAGCGGCACCAGCGTCTGCACGCCCGTCATGCCGGAGGGCGAGGCCGGATAGGTCTTCTGCTTCTCTTCCAGCGTGTGTGGCGCGTGGTCGGAGCCAAGCACGTCGATGATGCCCTGCTCGATGCCGCGCCAGATGCCGGCGCGGTGATCGGCCCCGCGCACCGGCGGGTTCATCTGCGCGAGCGTGCCGAGCCGCTCGTAGCACTCGGGCGCGACCAGGGTGAGATGATGCGGCGTCGCCTCGCAGGAGGCGACATCCTTGTGGTCGCGCAGAAACTCGATCTCTTCCTTGGTCGAGATGTGCAGCACGTGGATACGCTTGCCCGTCTCGCGCGCGAGCTTGACCAGGCGCTGCGTCGCCATCAGCGCCGCGGTCTCGTCGCGCCAGACCGGATGCGAGCGCGGATCGCCCTCGATGCGCAGCGGCTTGCGCTCGTTGAGACGATACTCGTCCTCGGCATGGAAGGCGGCACGGCGACGGATCACCTGGAAGATGCGGCGCAGGCTCTCGTCGTCCTCCACCAGCAGCGCGCCGGTGGACGAGCCGATGAACACTTTGACGCCGGCGCAGCCCGGTGCGCGCTCGAGCACCGGCAGATCCTGCACGTTCTCGCGGGTGCCGCCGATGAAGAAGGCGAAATCGCAATGCATGCGGTGATGGGCGCGCTTCACCTTGTCGGTGAAGGTGGCTTCCGTCACCGTGAGCGGCGACGTGTTCGGCATCTCGAACACCGCGGTGACGCCGCCCATCACGGCGCTGCGCGAGCCGGTCTCGAGGTCTTCCTTCTGCTCCAGCCCGGGCTCGCGGAAATGCACCTGCGTATCCATCACGCCGGGCAGGATGTGCAGGCCCTTGCAGTCAATCACCTCCGCGGCGGCGGCCTGCGAGAGCGACCCCAGCTCCGCGATACGACCGCCCGTGATGCCGACATCGCGAACACCCTCGCCGTCCTGGTTGACGACGGTGCCGCCCTTGAGAATCACATCGAAACGCTGGGTCATGGGGCCTCTCTCATCCCCAAGCGCAGGGCTCGAGGTCTTGTCGTTTATGCCTTGGGGGCTTACGTTCCGGAGCAACATGTCGCAAGAGATTTTCGCATGAAATCAGCGTTTCTTCCCGACCGGAGCGTGGTCAAGGTCGCGGGCGAGGATGCGCGCAACTTCCTCAACGGCCTGATCACGACCGATGTCGACAGGCTGAAGCCGGGCCAGGGGCGATTCGGCGCGCTGCTGACACCGCAGGGCAAGATCATCGCCGATTTCCTGATCACTGAGGTGCCCGCAGGCCATGGCGGTGGGTTCCTGATCGACTGCCCGAAGGCGCTGGCGGACAGCCTCGCCACCAAGCTGAAATTCTACAAGCTGCGCGCCAAGGTCACGGTGGAAAACCTCGATCTCGGTGTGCTCGCCGCCTGGGACGGCCAGCCTGCGGCGCAACCTGACCTTGCCTTCGCCGATCCGCGCAACGGCGAGCTCGGCACCCGCATCCTGATCCCCGAGGATCTCAAGCAGAAGCTGTCCGATCTGATCGGCGCCGAGCTGGTTGACGCGGCCGACTATGAGGCGCACCGCATTGCGCTCGGCGTGCCGCGCGGCGGGCTCGACTTCATGTACAGCGATGCGTTCCCGCACGAAACCAACATGGACCGGCTTGCCGGCGTCGATTTCGACAAGGGCTGCTATGTCGGCCAGGAGGTCGTCTCGCGCATGCAGCATCGCGGCACCGCGCGCACGCGCAGCGTCAAGGTGCTGCTCGATGACGTCTCGCCGGAAGTCGGCGTCAGCGTGATGGCCGGCGACAAGCCGGTCGGCACGATGGGCTCGTCGGCACAAGGCAAGGGCATTGCTCTGGTGCGCATCGACCGTGTCGCCGACGCGCTCGATGCCGGCCAGCCGCTCACGGCGGGCGGCCTTGCCCTGACGCTCGCCGAACCTGAAATCGTCCGCATTCCAGCCAAGCAGCCCATCGCATGAGCCGTGCTCCCCGCCTGCATTCCGACGGCCTGACCCGCTGCCCCTGGCCCGGCGAGGATCCGCTCTATGTCGCCTATCACGACACTGAATGGGGCGTGCCTGAATATGACGATCGCGCGCTCTACGAGAAGCTGATCCTCGACGGTTTTCAGGCCGGCCTGTCCTGGATCACGATCTTGCGCAAGCGCGACAATTTCCGCAAGGCCTTCGACGATTTCCAGCCGGAGAAGATCGCACGCTACAATGCGAAGAAAGTCCATGCGCTGATGAACGATGCCGGCATCGTGCGCAACCGCGCCAAGATCGACGGCGCGATCCTGAGCGCGAAGTCCTATCTCGACATCATGGAGAAGGGCCCGGGCTTCTCGAAGCTGCTGTGGGACTTCATGGGCGGCAAGCCCAAGGTCAACCACTTCAAGACCTCCGCAAGCGTGCCCGCCTCGACGCCGCTGTCGGTGCAGATCTCCAAGGAGCTGTCGTCCCGCGGCTTCAAGTTCGTCGGCCCGACCATTGTCTACGCCTTCATGCAGGCGACCGGCATGGTCAACGACCATCTCGTCGACTGCCATTGCCACGCGACCTGCGGCAAGACGCAGCGCAAGCCGCGCCTCAAGGCCAAATGACGGTGAAGAAAACCGCGCGTGATGCGCAATCCCGTGCCTGGCAGCGCATGCTGTCGGGCCGGCGGCTCGACCTGCTCGATCCCTCCCCGCTCGATGTCGAGATCGCCGACATCGCGCATGGTCTCGCGCGCGTGGCGCGCTGGAACGGGCAGACCACCGGCGCCCACATCTTCTCGGTCGCACAGCACACGCTGCTGGTGGAAACCGTGCTTCGGCACGAGATGCCGCGCGTGGACCAGCGCATGCGGCTCGCCGCACTGCTGCATGATGCGCCCGAATATGTGATCGGCGACATGATCTCGCCGTTCAAGGCGGTGCTCGACGGCCATTACAAGGCGGTGGAGAAGCGCCTGCTCGGAGCCATCCACATCCGCTTCGGCCTGCCGCCGGTGCTGGCGGACGAGATCACGCAGGCCATCAAGGCCGCCGATCGTGGCGCGGCTTATCTCGAGGCGACCGAGCTCGCCGGCTTCAGCGACGCGGAGGCCAAGCGCCTGTTCGGCAAGGATCCCGGCCTTTCCGACAGCGTCCGGCGCGACTACTTGACGCCCTGGACCGCGGCGCGGGCGGAGAAGCAGTTTCTGGAGCGGTTCGGCGCGGTGTTCGCGTAGGTCCTGTAGGGGGCTGGTGACGCTGCTAGCTCCGCCGTCGTCCCGGCCTGGTGCCAATTGCGCACGCACGACCATGTGGGTGCTTTGCCCACCCTGCGGCCGCGGCTATAATCAGCGGCAAAAAGGTCCGCTATGATCCACGTCTGTTCCCTCGCCGCGCTTCCCGAAACCGTCCGCCTCACCAAGGCCAGCCACGTGCTGACCGTGATGGCCAATGTCGAGCAGGTGGCGCGGCCGGTATCGGTGCTGCCGGCCAACCATCTCAAGGTGTCGATGGACGACATCACCGAGGAGATGGACGGCTTCGTCGCGCCGTCGGAGACGCACATCGAGCAGGTGCTGAACTTCGTGCGTGGCTGGGACCGAGCTGCGCCGCTGGTGGTGCATTGCTATGCCGGCATCAGCCGTTCCACCGCGAGCGCGTTTGCCGCCGTCTGCGCGCTCAATCCGCACCGCGACGAGATCGAGATCGCGAAGAAGATCCGCGCCGCCTCTCCCATCGCCTCGCCGAACCGGCGCATCGTCGGGCTCGCCGACCGCGCGCTCGGGCGCAACGGCCGCATGCTGCGCGCACTCGACGAGATGGGCCCCGGCGCGATGATGGTCGAAGGCCGCCCCTTCGTGATCGAGCTCGAATGACGGCTGCGCGCCAAATCGCAGGTGCGCCCCCTCTCCCGCTAGCGGGAGAGGGTTGGGGAGAGGGTGTCTCTACAACGGGACAGCCCCCTAGAGGAGAAAGCCCTCTCCCGGCGCTACGCGCCGACCTCTCCCGCAAGCGGGAGAGGTTACAGCGAGCCCCCGGAGCGACCGGCTCAACCAACGAAGACATTCTTCTCGCAACAGCCGCGATCTCAGCCGCATGAGCGAGACGCTGCTGACACCGATCGAGATCGGCCTGACCGCCGCGATCGTCGCGATCGAGGACCATGAGCCGCTGATCCTCACCGCGCACAGCAGCGACGGGCTGGCGGGCCTGCCGTTCGGGCCGTTCGATGCGCTGAGCCATCGCACCTTCGAGATCGGCCTGCGCGCCTGGGTCGAGGCGCAGGCGGGCCTGCGGCTCGGCTATGTCGAACAGCTCTACACCTTTGGCGATCGCGGCCGTCATGCCGAGGCCGGCGACACCGGCGCGCACATGGTGTCGATCGGCTATCTCGCGCTCACACGGGCCGCGGGCGGCGAGCTCGCGG
Source organism: Bradyrhizobium sacchari (assembly GCF_002068095.1). Taxonomy (GTDB): domain Bacteria; phylum Pseudomonadota; class Alphaproteobacteria; order Rhizobiales; family Xanthobacteraceae; genus Bradyrhizobium; species Bradyrhizobium sacchari. Next base: position 154,150 of record NZ_LWIG01000009.1, read on the forward strand.
CAAATGGCGCCAGCTTCGAGCCCTGGTACCGCTTCCTGCCCTGGGAGGACTGGCGCGAAGAGCCGCCCGCGATCATCGCCCGCGACATCATCCCGGCGCTGACCAAATGGGCCGAAGACGAAACGCCGGAGACGACGCGCGCGCTGCCCCGCAAGGATCGCGTGCGGTTCTATTTCGGGCTCGACGGCGCGCCCTGGGACGAGGAGCGCGTACTCGATCGCTACGAATTGCTGTACGAGGCGGGGCTGATCGAGGAGGCACGGCGCGACGGCCGTCCTGCGGCATTAGCGCGCAAGGCGCTTCCCGCGCTCGGGACCTCGATGCGGTTCGATCATCGCAGGATTCTCGCCACGGCGATCGCGCGGCTGCGCGCAAAACTGAAGTATCGTCCTGTGGTGTTTGAACTTTTGCCCGCCGAGTTCACACTCACGGAATTGCAGCATACGGTGGAGGCAATTTCGGGCCGGCACCTGCACAAGCAGAATTTCCGCCGCCTGGTTGAGACGGAAGCCCTGGTCGAACCGACCGGCGTGATGTCGACACAGACTGGCGGACGGCCGGCAGCGCTCTACCGCTTCCGCCGCGAGGTGCTCCAGGAGCGGCCGGCGCCGGGCTTGCGCGTTCGCTCCCGGCGCTAGATCCTGGGATTTGTGCGATCGGCCCCTGCCCGCCGGTCGCCTGGAGGCTTCATGTTCGACGGCCCGTTTGACGTCTTTGCGCTGATCATTGCGATCATCGCCTTCCTGATCGCGATCAAGGCCTCGAGCCAGTCGACCGAGCTGCGCCGCCGGCTGAACTTGCTCGAAGAGAAGCTTTATGCGCAGCGGCCTGTGCAACCGCCGCCGCTGATGCCCGCGCAGGTGCAGGCTGAAGCGCCCGCGGCGACTGCAGCCGCCGAGCCGCCGCCGCTTGCGCCTGAAGCGGAAACAACACCACCTCCGCTCGTCGCCGAAGAGGTTGCGCCGCCCCCGCGCGAACCGAGCGCGGCGACCGATGCGCCGCCGCCTCCGGTGCCGGCAGCAGAGCCCGGGTTCGAGGAACGCCTCGGCACGCGCTGGGTGGTCTGGATCGGCGGCCTTGCACTGGCGCTCGGCGGCTTCTTCATGGTGCGCTATTCGATCGAGGCCGGCCTCCTCGGGCCCGGCGTGCGCGTGTTCCTCGGCGGCCTGTTCGCAGCCGCGCTGCTGGGCGCCGGCGAATGGACGCGGCGCAAGGAGAGCATCTCCGCCATCGCGGCGCTGCCGATCGCCAACATCCCCGCGATCCTCACCGCGGCCGGCACGGCGGTGGCGTTTGCGACCATCTACGCGGCCTATGCGCTCTACGGCTTCCTCGTGCCCGCCACCGCCTTCGTGCTGCTCGGCATCGTTGCCATGGGCACGCTTGCCGCAGCGCTGCTGCACGGGCCCGCGCTCGCCGGCCTCGGCGTGGTCGGCGCCTTCGTGACGCCTGTCCTCGTCTCCAGCAGCAAGCCGGACTATTGGGCGCTCTACATCTATCTCGCCATCGTCACCGCCGCGAGCTTCGGCCTTGCCCGCATCCGGCTGTGGCGCTGGCTTGCGGTCACGACGATCGCCTTCGCGGTGCTCTGGATCTTCCCGGGTCTCGACGCCGCCGAATTGCAGGTCGCGCCGCACGCCTTCCACGTCATCGCGGGCTTCGTGCTGGCCGCGCTGCTCGTGGTCTGCGGTTTCATGTTCGGCCCGACCATCGAAGACGGCGAGATCGAGCCGATCTCGTCGGGCGCGCTCGGTGCCTATCTGTTCGGAGCGATGCTGGTCGTGCTGTCGAGCGCGCACGCCAATCTCGCGCTGATCGCCTTCACCCTTCTGGTCGGTGCGACGCTGTTCGTGGCCTGGCGCGCACCGGCGGCGACCGGCGCACTCGGCGCGGCTGCTGCGACCGTGTTCATCGTGTTCGCCGAATGGGCGGTGCGCGCCAATCCCGACATGCTGGTGCTGCCGGGCGGCCCGATGCCGGGCGTCGGCCCTGTCGCGACCGACAGCTCGGTGACGCTGCATCTGGTGACCGCCGCGATCTTCGCCGCCGGCTTCGGCGTCGCGGGTTTCTTTGCGCAGGGCCGTTCGAATTCAGCGATCATTCCGGTGGTGTGGTCGGCCGCGGGCGTCGCGACGCCAATCGCCATCCTGGTCGCGCTCTATGCGCGTGTCGCCCATCTCGACCGTTCGATCCCGTTCGCGATTCTTGCCGTGCTGCTCGCCGCCGGCTTTGGCGCCGCGACCGAAGCCCTCACCCGGCGCGAGAGCCGGCCGGGCACCATGATCTCCACCGCGCTGTTCGCGACCGGCACGCTCGGCGCGCTGGCGCTGGCACTGACCTTCGCGCTTGAGAAGGGCTGGCTCACCATCGCGCTCGCGCTGATGTCGCTCGGCACCGCATGGATCTCGATGCAGCGGCCGATCCCGTTCCTGCGCTGGCTCGCCACGATCTTCGCCGCGATCGTCACCGCGCGCATCGCCTACGATCCGCGCATCGTCGGCGATGCCGTCGGCACCACGCCGATCTTCAACTGGCTGCTGTGGGGCTATGGCGTGCCTGCCGCCTCGTTCTGGGGCGCGAGCATCTTCTTGCGCCGCCGCGCCGACGATGCGCCGCTGCGCATCGTGGAGACCGGCGCGATCCTGTTCACCGCGCTGCTCGCCTTCATGGAAATCCGCCATTTCGCCACCGGCGGCCAGATGACGTCCACGCCCTCGCTGCTCGAATGCGCGCTGCAGGTCTGCGTGATGCTCGCCATGGCGATCGGGCTGGAGCGGTTGAGGCTTCGCAGCCGCAGCATCGTCCACAATGTCGGCGCGGTCGTGCTGACGGCGATGGCAGGCCTCATCAGCATCTTCGGGCTGCTGATCCTGGAGAATCCCCTGCTGTGGCACATCGACGTCGGCGGAGCGGTGTTCAACCTGCTGCTGCTCGGCTATGCGCTGCCGGCGGTGCTGATGCTGCTGTTGTCCTACGCGGTGGTCGGCGAGCGCGGCAAGGTCTACGCCAACACCATCGCCGGCGGCGCACTGGTGTTCGCGCTGGCCTATGTCACGCTGGAGATCCGCCGCTTCTATCACGGCCCGATCCTCTCCACCGGGCCGACGACGGGCGCCGAGCAATACACCTATTCGATCGGCTGGCTCGCCTTCGGCGTGGTGCTGCTCGGGGTCGGCATTCTCGTCAACTCGGAGCGGGCGCGGCTGGCGTCCGCTGCCGTCATCGCGCTGACGATCCTGAAGGCCTTCGTCATCGACATGTCGACGCTGACAGGCGTCTACCGCGCGCTGTCGTTCATGTGCCTCGGCGTCGTGCTGGTCGCGATCGGCTGGCTCTACCAGCGCATCCTGTTCCGGCGGCAGGCCTCGCCGGCGCCGGCGCCGCAGACCGGCAGCTAAGCGTCACGGCGATGTTCTCACCTCTCCCCGGCGGGGAGAGGTGAAGTAAGAACGCGCCGCGCTTCTAGGCCGCGCGGACCGATTCCAGGAACTGCGCCACTTCGACCTTGAGACGCGTGCTGTCGGTCGCCAGCGATTTCGCCGCCGACAGCACCTCGGTCGAGGCCTCGCCGGTTTCGATCGCGCCGCGCTGCACGTCGGTGATGTTGGAGGAGACCTCCTGCGTGCCGAGCGAGGCCTGCTGGACGTTGCGCGAGATCTCCTGCGTCGCCGCGCCCTGCTGCTCGACGGCGGCGGCAATCGCCGCGGACACTTCGGACAGCCGTTCGATTGTGCCGCCGATCTCCTGGATCGCGCTGACGGATTCCTCCGTCGCGGCCTGGATGCCGGACACCTGCGCTCCGATCTCGCCGGTCGCCTTCGCGGTCTGCTCGGCCAGCGCCTTGACTTCGGAGGCGACGACCGCGAAGCCGCGGCCGGCTTCGCCCGCGCGCGCCGCCTCGATGGTGGCGTTCAGCGCCAGCAGATTGGTCTGACCCGCGATGGTGTTGATGAGCTCGACGACGTCGCCGATGCGGGAGGCCGCCTGCGACAACGCGTTGACGCGCTCGTTGGTCCGCGCCGCCTGCTCGACCGCTTCCGCTGCCATCCGCGCCGAATCCTGCACGCGGCGGCTGATCTCGGTGATGGAGGACGACAGCTCTTCCGAGGCCGAGGCGACCGCCTGGACGTTGGTGGAGGCTTCCTCGGACGCCGCCGCGACGACGGTGGCGAGCTCCTTGCCGCGCTGCGCGGTGCTCGTCAGCGTCGACGCCGACGCCTCGAGCTCGGTCGAAGCCGAGGAGACGGTGCCGACGACTTCGCCGATCATCGCCTCGAACTTGCGCGTGATGGCATCGACGCGGCGGCCGCGCTCGATCTTGGCTTCGGCATCGAGCCTGGCCGCCTCGTCGGCGGCCCGCTTGGCGATCAGCGCCTCCTTGAAGATCTGCAGCGCATCCGCCATCGATCCGATCTCGGTCTTCTCGCCGCGATGCGGCACCTCGGCCGAGAGGTCGCCCTCGCCGAGCGCCTGCATCGGCTTGATGATCGAAGCAATGCCACGCGAAACATCACGCACGAGATAATAGGCCGCGCCGATCGCGATCACGACCGAGAACACGATGATGCCGACCAGGACGCGGAAGATCAGGGCATAGCTGGCGGCCGCCTGCTTCGTCTCCAGCTCGGCGCCGCTGTTGTTGAGTTCGATGCCTTTTTGGAGCAGCGGATCGGCCGCCTGGGCCATCTTCGCCACCTTGGTCTGCAACATTTCATTGGCTTCGGTCGGGAAACGGCCGACGCTCTTGCGCGACAACGCCATCACCTCCTGCACGCCGTTCAGGTACTCGGCCCACGCCTTGGACCACTGCTCATAGAGCGAGCGCTCCTCGGACGAGTTGATCAGGGGCTCGTAGACCTTGCGTGTCTGCTCGATGCGCCCCTGCAGTGAGGCGAGCCGCTTCTCGGCAGCGTCCTTGCCCTCGGCGCTGTCCTGCATCAGGTGCAGACGGAGCGCGACGCGCAGCTCGTTGATGTCGGCGCGAAGCGAACCGAGGGCGCGAACGCTCGGCAGCCAGCTTTCAGCGATCTCGACGGTGTGCGCGTTGATGTTCTGCATCGTGCCGATCGCCGTCACGCCGACGCCGGCGAGCGAGAGAACGAGAACTGACAGCACGGTCAGAAGCTTGAAGACGATCGACAACTTCGACATCACACAATCCCGGTGAGACCTAGCAACGCACGAATGACCGGCGCCGCAATCATCGCAACGGACGACAGGGCGGAAGTCAGTTCATCAATGCCGGCTGATTTTTATCCCGTCAGATTGCGCCAATAGTTGCAAACAGGCGTTAACAGGAACCTAGTAAAACTACGGGACCGCCGCAGCCGTCGTTATTTTTCCTGCAACCATCTGTTGCAGCCGAGCCGGGCTCCCGAGCCGCGAATTATCGCACCGCAACATCCGAACGGCACGACCGACGACGTCACGCTGCCCGCACCGAGTCCAGGAAGCGCGCGACCTCGCCTTTCAGCCGGTTGCTCTCTCGCGACAGCGACTGCGCCGCCGAATGCACCTGCGCCGAAGCCGCGCCGGTCTCGCCGGCGCCGCGCTGGACATCGCCGATATTCGCCGAGACCTCGCAGGTGCCTTGCGCGGCATGCTGGATGTTGCGGGAAATTTCCTGCGTCGCGGCGCCCTGCTCCTCTACCGCGGCGGCGATGGTCGACGAGATCTCAGACATCCGCGCGATGGTGTCGCCGATCTCCTTGATCGCCCCAACGGAGTCGTCCGTCGCGGTCTGGATCGAGCCGATGTGCTGGCTGATCTCGCCGGTGGCCTTCGCCGTCTGCTCGGCGAGCGCCTTCACTTCGGTTGCGACCACGGCAAATCCCTTGCCGGCTTCCCCCGCCCGCGCCGCCTCGATCGTGGCGTTCAGTGCCAGAAGGTTGGTCTGGGCGGCGATGGTGTTGATCAGCTCGACCACGTCGCCGATGCGGCTTGCCGCCTTCGTCAATTCGGCAACGCGCGCGTTGGTGCGCTCGGCCTGTCCGACCGCGACGTCGGCGACGCGCGCCGATTCCTGCACCTGCCGGCTGATCTCGGAGATCGAGCTCGTCATCTCCTCGCTCGCCGATGACACCGACTGCACGTTGGCGGACGCCTCCTCCGAGGCCGCGGCAACAGCGCTCGCAAGTCCGTTGCCGCGTTCGGCGGCCTGCGTCAGCGTGTTGGAGGAGGCCTCGAGCTCAGTTGCCGCCGACGACACGGTCTCGATGATCTCGCCGACCGCGCCTTCGAACGTGTCGGCGAGCCGCCGCATCTCGGCCTTGCGCTGTTCGCGACCGCGCGCATCCGCTTCCGACTGTTCAAGGCGCAGCCGCTCGGTCTCGGCCATGCTGGTCCTGAACACCTCGACGGCGCCGGCCATCTCGCCGATCTCGTCCCTGCGACCGACGCCGGGAACGGAGATCGAGAGCTCGCCGCGTGCAAGCCGCGTCATCGCACCGACCATGGCACCGAGCGCCTTCGAGATCGAACGTCCGAGCAGAAAGCCGGTCACGGCGAGCACGACGACGGTGATGCCGAAGGCCGCGGCCATCCACATGCGCACGACCTCACGGGTCGCGGCCTCGGCCGCGTCAGCCTGCTTGTACATGGCATCGACGGCGGTCCGCACCTTGGCCATCACGGGCTCGATTTCGCGAAAGCTATTCATCATGGCGGCGTCGAGAGCCGCACTCTGCTGTGCGGTCTCGGCCCAGGCCGCGAACTCAGCCTGGTATTTCTGGAGCTTGGCGGTGATGTCGTTCATCGCCGCCGTGGGAATCGCGACAACCTCTATCGCCTTGGAGAATTCAACCCCGGCCTTCTTCACTTCGGCAAGGTATTTGGGATCGCGCCGTAGCATGAAGTCCTTCTCGTGCCGGCGCATCATCAGCATCCAGGTCGTCGTCCTGGGATCGTCGATCTCCTTGAGCTTGGCCTCGATGTCGTGCACCGCGCCACGAAGCGAGCCGGACAGACCGAGCGTCTCGTTCAACCCGAGCCTGGTCTCGGCCGCCACCAGTGCGGCGAAGTCGGACGCGTAGCGCTTGAAGCCGTCCTGGGCCTGCTTCATTGTCCCCGACAGTGAGCTCATGCCGGCGGCCGTCATCAGCCGCTCCATCTCGTCGAAATCGCGGTTGATCGGCCCGATCAGCTCAGCATGCGCCTTGGCGTAGCTTTCGGCGCGCCGCCGCTGGAAGTCCTTCTCGTTGCGGCGCGCCTCCAGCATCTCGATCGAAAGCTGCTTGTCGAGATCGGCGATGGCACGGGCGCGACTGGCAATGTCGCGGGAAGCATCCTGGGACAGGCTGCCGACCTCGTAGATCGCGCCGAAGGCGACGAGACCGATGAGGCCGAAAAGTCCGATCGCCATGACCTTGTGGGTCAGGCGGATGGCAGGGCCGCTCATGAATGTGCTCCAAAGAATCGAGACGCAATACGAAGAGGGCGGCTCATCGCCCGGAATATTGCGGGCATCATGACTGCGTCGCTTTTCCGGAAAGTTAACCCTGCGCCGCGTTGTTCGCGGCGGCGCAGCATGCATGCGCGCAACCGNNCCGCCGCGCTGCCACGCGCGGCGGTTGCAGGCCCGAGCTATGGAAGGACGGCCGCCGTCAGGCGGCGCGCACGGTGCCGAGGAACTTGCCGACCTCGAGCTTGAGGCGGTTGCTGTCGCAGGAGAGCGACTGTGCGGCCGAGAGCACCTGCGCGGACGCCGATCCGGTCTCGCTCGCGCCGCGCTGCACGTCGGTGATGTTGGACGACACCTGATGGGTGCCTGCCGCCGCCTGCTGCACGTTGCGGGAAATCTCTTGCGTCGCCGCGCCCTGCTCTTCCACCGCGGCCGCAATCGTCGAGGATATCTCCGACAGCTTTTCGATGGTATCGCTGATGTCCTTGATGGCGCCGACCGAATGCTCGGTCGCGGCCTGGATGCTCGCAATCTGATGACCGATCTCGCCGGTCGCTTTCGCGGTCTGCTCGGCAAGCGCCTTGACCTCGGAGGCGACGACGGCAAAGCCGCGGCCCGCTTCGCCGGCGCGGGCGGCCTCGATGGTCGCATTGAGTGCCAGCAGGTTGGTTTGGCCGGCGATGGTGTTGATCAGCTCGACCACGTCGCCGATGCGCGTCGCCGCCTTGGATAATTCGCTGACGCGCTCGGTCGTGGTGCGGGCCTGCCCGACGGCTTCGCTGGCCACGCGAGCGGATTCCTGCACCTGACGGCTGATCTCCGTGATCGAGGACGACAGCTCTTCGGTGGCCGATGCCACCGACTGCACGTTGGTGGAGGCCTCCTCAGAGGCTGCGGCAACCATGGTCGTGAACTCCTGGCCGCGCTCCGCAGTCGATGTGAGGGTCGATGCCGAGGCTTCCAGCTCGGTTGCGGCCGACGACACGGTATCGACGATCTCGCCAATCGCAGCCTCGAAGCCGTCGGCGAGCTTATGCATCTCGGTCTTGCGCTGCGCGGCTGCCGCCTGGTCCTGCCTGACCTTCGCCTCGGCTTCCTCGCGCGCCTTCTGCTCCGACACGATCTTGAACTTCTCAACGGCCGCAGCGACGCCACCGACCTCGTCCTTGCGGCCGAGACCGGGTAGCACCACCGAGAAATCTCCGCCGGCGAGCTTGTCCATCGCAACGGTGAGCGCGCGGATCGGCCGCGCGATGGTCAGAAATGACGTCAGCCAGGAGCCGACGAGGACGAGCATCGCGATCGCGCCGACGAACATCCCGATCCGCTCGCTGGACGCCATCTCCTGCAGCGAGGCGGCGACCTCCCCTTCAGCCTTGTGCTGGGCAAAATCCGCAATCTCGCTCGTGATCGTATCGAGCTGGGCGGCGAGGGGCAGCGTCACTTCACGCGAGTGGCGTACACCTTCTTCGGAGAGCTTTGCAGCGCCGGCCGCGTCCGTCGCAGCGAGAGCAATGGCCTCGGCGCGAACCGAGGCGTTCTGCTGCGCGCCCTTGAGATAGCTGCCGGACAGACTTTTCAGCTGCTGGATCCGCGCACGATTTTCCTCGGAATGGGACAGCTTGAGCATGGAGTCGGCGATGTCGTTCAGCGCTTTTGATCGGTCGACCAGACCGTCGCCGGCCTTTTGCAGCTCAGCCGAAGTGCCGGCCAGCCGGATATCGCGGACGGCGAGCTGCATGCCGCGCACGGCGAGCTTGGCTTCCACCGCGTCCCGCGCCAACTCGAGCTGCCCGACTACGGCCTTGTTGGAATCCCGCACATAGCCGTTGCCGACGAATTGACTAGTGATGATGCACAGGACCAGGAGGATGCCGAGTGCCGATGCGATGGCCAGCTTTGTTCCGATCCTTAAATTCCGAACGAGGCTCAACATGGGAATTTCCCAAAAGGATGCGCAGCCGAGTCATTGTCGGCGGCCTTGGGCGTTGATCGCTCTTGCCTAAAAGCTCAGCGCCAAGCATTCCAAATTGGTTAACGCAGCCACCGTGCAAATACTGAATTGGTGCGAAAAGACCTTGAAATTCAGCACGGAATGCGAGCTTAACGCGTTAACTACATCCAGGGATGGACCTCGCCTATCGCTGCCCGACCGTCTCGCCGACGATGCTGATTCGGAACACCGGCTCCTTGTTCTCGTCGAGCAGCTCCATGCTCCACTTCGCATTCGGCTTCATGCTGCGGGCGATCCCGCCGAGCAGATTGGCGCAGACTTCGGTCATCTCAGTCCAGGCGGCGGCGCGATCCTCGAACTCGTACGGTTGATCGGCGGCGCCTGAATAGCGACCGGTGCTGATGCGGAAGAAGTACAGCGACATCGTTGAACCCTTGCGTGGGGCCGCGTCCCCCGGCCGTACGCAAGCTGGAACGCGAACAACTACCAACGCATGAAAGCCGCCGTCCGTATGACTACGGCGCGGCGGCCAGGTGTTTGACGAACTTCTTCAACGGTGCGCGGACGGATCTGCGCAGCCGCTTACTGGGTCGAGCGACGCAGCTCCAGCGGGCCCTCGTTCCTGACGGGCTCCGATTTGGCTTCCGACTTCACCGGCTCGATCCGGCTGCTCTCGACACGCGGCGTCTCGACGCGAGCGGCGACTTCCGTGTTCGATGCGCCGACCGACCCGGTGTGCTCCGAGGTGCGTAGCGAACGCGGGCGCGCGACGGCACGCGCCATCAGCATCTGGTTGCCGCCCTGATGGTGGAAGTCGCAATAGGCAAAGCCCATGCCCGACACCGAACCGCGGAAGCTGCGATCGTCGGTTTTTTCCAGGTTGAAACAGGGCTCGAATGGAATGCCCTTGATCGAGGCGCAGACGTTCTGGCCGCGGATCTGGAGGGTGTTGCCAGGCAGGCGAAGGTGTTTCACCGGGCCTGAGCCCGAGAACTGCACGGCGCCGGCGGCACCGAGGTCATCGAGGATACGGCCTGCGCCGCGGGTGCCGTCGAAACAGGTGAAGGCGAATACCTTGCCGGCGACGAAGCGACGCGCCTCGTCGGCATTCATGCTTCCAGCTATGGCCGGCGCAAACGTCGCCGCCGCCGTGACAGCCCCCAACACAATACGCGCAAGCATGCTCAACTCCGAACCAACCCCCGCAGCGGGCGATGCCTTATCTCTTTACCCGCTGCTTACCATACCAACCAAGGCAACATTGAAGCAGCTTGGTTGGTAAAGTCTGAACGCCGTTAGACAATTTTTACCACGACGCGGCCGCGGACCTGGCCGGCGAGAATTTTCGCGCCCCACTCAGGAACTTGATCTAGCGTAATTTCCTGAGTGATTTCAAATAGTTTTGTCCGGTCCAGATCGGAGGCCAAGCGCAGCCAGGCGGCTTTTCGCGGCGGAAGCGGGCACATCACGGAATCGATGCCGAGAAGGCACACTCCGCGCAAAATGAAAGGCGCGACAGAAGACGGCAGGTCCATGCCGGCCGCCAGGCCGCAGGCGGCGATCGCGCCGCCGTACTTCGTCATCGACAGGAGATTCGCCAGCGTGGTCGAGCCGACGCTATCGACGCCGCCCGCCCAGCGTTCCTTGGCGAGGGGTTTTGCCGGCGCCGACAGCTCATTGCGGTCGATGATCTCCGCGGCGCCGATCTCTTTCAGATAGTCCGCTTCCGCGGCGCGGCCTGTCGAGGCGATGACGTGGTACCCGAGCTTGGACAGCACGGCGGTTGCGATCGAGCCGACGCCGCCGGCCGCGCCCGTCACCACGACGGGGCCGCTCTTCGGCGACAGGCCGTGCTTCTCCAGCGCCAGCACCGAGAGCATCGCTGTGAAGCCGGCGGTCCCGATCGCCATGGCATCGCGCGCCGACAGGCCCTGCGGAAGGGCGACCAGCCAGTCGCCTTTCACCCGCGCCTTCTCGGCATAGGCGCCGAGATGGGTCTCGCCCATGCCCCAGCCGGTGCAGACCACCTTGTCGCCCGCCTTCCACTGCGGATGCGAGGAGGCTTCGACCGTGCCGGCAAAGTCGATGCCTGCGATCATCGGGAAGCGGCGCACCACCGGCGCCTTGCCCGTCAGCGCGAGGCCGTCCTTGTAGTTCAGCGTCGACCATTCGACGCGGACGGTGACGTCGCCCTCCATCAGCTCGGCTTCGTCGAACTGCGCGAGCTGCGCGGTGGTGCCCTTGTCCGCCTTGTCGATCCGGATCGCCTTGAATGTGGCCACGACTGCACTCCCTGACTTGTTTGTCGGGGATGTTTAGCCGATCAGGCCGGCTGCGCAACCGCTCGTGCGACCGGTTTCTCCACGATCGGAAGGTTGATCAGCGCCGAGAGCACGCCGAACAGGATCGAGAGCCACCAGATCGGCGTGTAGGAACCGAACTTTTCGAACACGATGCCGCCGAGCCAGACGCCGAGGAAGCCACCGACCTGATGGCTGACAAAGGCAAAGCCATAGAGCGTGGCGAGCCAGCGCGTGCCGAACATCAGCGCCACCAGCGCCGAGGTCGGCGGCACCGTCGACAGCCAGGTCAGACCGGAGATCGCGCCGAACGCGATCGCCGAGAACGGCGTGATCGGGAACGAGATGAAGGCGAGCGTCGCGAGCGCGCGCGTGAAATAGATGGTCGAGAGGATGTAGCGCTTGGGCAGATAGTTCTGGAGGTAGCCGACGCTGAGCGATCCGATGATGTTGAACAGGCCGATCGCCGCGATCACCCAGCCGCCGGTCTGTGTCGAGATGCCGCGATCGACCAGGAAGGCCGGCAGATGCACGGTGATGAAGGCGAGCTGGAAGCCGCAGGTGAAGAAGCCGAGCACCAGCAGCACATAGGAGCGGTGACCGAAGGCTTCGGCGAGCGCCTTCGTAAACGTCTGCTCATCGGCGGGCGCGGTGCTGGCCGTGCTTGCGACCGGCGGCGTGGAAAGCGCCAGCGACAGCGGGATGATGAGCAGCATCAGGAAGCCGAACACGGTGAGCGCCTGCTGCCAGCCGAAATTGTCGATGAGCGCCACGCCGATCGGTGCGAACAGGAACTGGCCGAACGAGCCCGCCGCGGTGCCGGCGCCGAGCGCGAGCCCGCGCTTCTCGGCCGGCAGCAGCTTGCTGAACGCCGACAGCACCAGGTTGAACGAGCAGCCGGCGAGGCCAAAGCCGACCATCACGCCTGCACCGATATTCAGTGACAGCGGCGTCGAGGAATAGCGCATCAGGAGCAGGCCGCCGGCATAGAGCAGCGCGCCGACGCACATCACGCGAAACAGGCCGAAGCGATCGGCGACCGCACCGGCGAACGGCTGGCCCAATCCCCACAACAGGTTCTGCACGGCGATGGCGAGGCCGAACACGTCGCGGCCCCAGGCGAACTCGTGGCTCATCGGCTGCACGAAGAAGCCGAGTGCCGAGCGCGGGCCGAAGCCGAGCATGCCGATGGCACAGCCGCAGAGAATGATGATCGCCGGTGTGCGCCACGTGGAGCGGGAGGCCGGACCGAGCTCGCCAATTGACGTCGACATGGTGTGCTCCTTGTTTGTTGTTGGCGGTCCGGAATAGGCAGCCGCGAGCCAGCTCGTTTAATGCATTTGCATGAAAATCCCAAGTCAAAAGCGATTGCATTCCGCGAAGGGCTGTCGCGAAAGCATTGCATTTCAAGGAGACCTCGCCTGATGCCGGTCTGACGGGAATGTGTGCGGTAGGCCCTAGCGATCTTCCGCGGCGCGTGATATCTTAGATTTACTCAGATTGAGCATATTAGGGTATCGACCAACTCTGCTCCGGCCCTCGGCCGGACTACTCGGGCCTATAATATACTCAATCTGAGTACAACTAATGAGAGGGAGGCTTCGATGCCGATTACTGGAATTTACGGCCCTGACGACTTTGCCGCCCGGCCTGAGAGCAAGGCCATCACCTCCCCGCGCGCAGCGCCGGTGCCGGGGCCCGCGCTGCCGACGCCTTCGCTGGAATGGACTGACGAGGTCGCGCGGGCCACCGCGCCGCTCTATGAGCGCGTCAAGCACGTGATCCCGCCGATCGAGTGGCCGCTGATGGCGCCGACGATTCACGCGATCAACGAGCTGAAGCGGGCGCGCGGCGCGGTGATCCTCGCGCACAATTACCAGGCGCCGGAGATCTTCCACTGCGTCGCCGACATCGGCGGCGACTCGCTCCAGCTCGCGGTCGAGGCCACCAAAGTGAAGGCCGGCACCATCGTCCAGTGCGGCGTGCACTTCATGGCGGAGACCTCGAAGCTGCTCAACCCGGAGAAGACCGTGCTGATCCCGGATTCGCGTGCCGGATGTTCGCTTGCCGCCAGCATCACCGGCGCCGACGTGCGCCTCTTGCGCGAAAGATTTCCCGGCGTGCCCGTCGTCGCCTATGTCAACACCTCGGCGGAGGTGAAGGCCGAGGTCGACATCTGCTGCACCTCGTCGAACGCGGTGCAGGTCGTCGAGAGCCTGAACGCCCCGACCGTGATCTTCCTGCCCGACCGCTATCTCGCCACCTACGTCGCCTCGAAGACGGACGTGAAGATCATCGCCTGGAAGGGTGCCTGCGAGGTGCATGAGCGCTTCAAGGGCGAGGAGCTGCGCGCCTTGCGCGAGGCCGATCCGTCCGTGCAGATCATCGCGCATCCCGAATGTCCTCCGGACGTGCTGGCGGAGGCCGATTTCACCGGCTCGACCGCGCACATGATCAACTGGGTCCGCAACAAACGGCCGCGCCGGCTGGTGATGATCACGGAATGCTCGATGGCCGACAATGTCCGCGCCGAGCTGCCGGATGTCGAGATGCTGCGCCCCTGCAATCTCTGCCCGCACATGAAGCGCATCACGCTCGCGAACATCTTGCAGAGCCTGCTGACGCTCGGCGAGGAAGTCACGATCGATCCCGCGCTCGCGGTGCGGGCAAGGCGGTCGGTGGAGCGGATGATCAATTTGAAGAACTAGGTCGAGACGCAGCAACACTTACCGCCGTCGTCCCGGACAGGCGCCCCAAGCGCGCGCAGATCCGGGACCCATAACCACAGCACGTGGATCTTGGCACGCTGGGAGCTCCAGCCTGCTGCAACAACAAACAGTCGGGGTAATGGGTCCTGGCTTTCGCCAGGACGACAATGGAGAAAGCCATGACCAACACCATCCACAACTTCACCCGCTCGACCGACGACGTCGTCATCGTCGGCGGCGGCCTGGCCGGACTCTTCTGCGCGCTAAAGCTCGCGCCGCGGCCGGTGACGCTGATCTCGGCGGCACCACTTGGCCAGGGCGCCTCGTCCGCTTGGGCGCAAGGCGGCATCGCCGCGGCGGTGGCCGAAGGCGACACGCCGGAAGCCCATGCCGCCGACACGATCGCGGTCGGCGGCGGCGTCGTCGACGAGGCCGTCGCTCTCGGCATTGCGCGGGAGGCTGCACCGCGCATCCATGACCTGCTCGCCTATGGCGTGCCGTTCGACCGCGATCTCGAAGGCCGGCTCGCCGTGGGGCGGGAAGCTGCGCATTCAGCCCGGCGCATCGTCCATGTGCGCGGCGATGGGGCGGGCGCCGCGATCATCGCGGCCTTGAGCGAGGCGGTACGCAGCACGCCGTCGATCCGCGTCATCGAAGGCTTTGTGGCAGAGGCGCTGTTGACGGAGGATGGCGCTGTTACCGGCCTTCAATTGCGCGAGGCCGGCAACCCCTTAGCAAGGCCGATGACGATCGCCTCGCGTGCGGTGGTGCTGGCGACCGGCGGCCTCGGACATCTCTACGCCGTCACCACCAATCCAATGGAAGCCAGCGGCTCGGGCCTTGCGATCGCAGCCCGCGCCGGCGCCGTGATCGCCGATCCCGAATTCGTCCAGTTCCACCCCACCGCCATCATGGTCGGCCGCGATCCGGCTCCGCTCGCGACCGAAGCGTTGCGCGGTGAAGGCGCGACGCTGATCAACCGTCATGGCGAACGCTTCATGCCGGCATGCCATCCGCTCGCCGAGCTCGCCCCGCGCGACATCGTGGCCCGCGGCGTGTTCGCCGAGATCGCAGCCGGGCGCGGCGCGTTCCTCGATGCACGGGAGGCGCTGGGCGCGCGTTTCGCCGACAGATTTCCGACGGTGCATGCGAGCTGCATCGCCGCCGGGATCGATCCCGCGAGGCAGGCCATCCCGATCGCTCCGGCCGCGCATTACCACATGGGCGGCATCGCGGTGGATGCGCGCGGCCGCAGCTCGATCGACGGGCTGTGGGCCGGCGGCGAGGTGTCGTCCACCGGCGCGCATGGCGCCAACCGCCTCGCCTCCAATTCGCTGCTGGAGGCCGTGGTCTACGCTGCGCGCGTCGCCGACGATATCGCCGGTCGCACGGTGCCCTCGCCTGCCCGCTTGCCGGACGCCGTCGTGACGCCGCGCGGCGGCGCGCCGGATGCGGCAGCCGTGAAACGGCTGCGCGCAATGATGAGCGGTTATGTCGGCGTGATCCGCAATGACGACGGCCTTGCGGACGCCGTGCGCCACTTCGCCGCGCGTGAACGTGAGGCTGGAGACATCGCTGTCCGCAACATGGCGATCTCGGCCCTGCTCGTTGCCGCTTCCGCCTGGACCCGGCGCGAGAGCCGCGGGGCGCATTTCCGTTCCGATCATCCCGCCGAGAACCCCGCGCTGGCACGGAGAACGATGACCACACTCGCCGCAGCGCGCGAGGTCGCAGAGAGCCTGAGCGAGCATCCGCTGCCGCGCGTTGCGCAACCCCTGACCGCCTGAAGGAGCCCCTATGATCACCCCCACGTCGCTGCTTTCTCCCGACGCCTTTCTGTCACCGCTCGCGATCGACGAAGCCGTGCATCGCGCACTCGATGAGGATCTGGGCCGCGCCGGCGACATCACTTCCCTGGCCACGATCCCGGAGGCGACCACAGCACAAGCGATCCTGGTCGCACGCCAGTCCGGCGTGATCGCCGGCCTGCCGCTGGCGCTGGCGACGCTGCGAAGGCTCTCGCCCGACATCGAGGTGCGCGCGCATGTCCGCGACGCCGCACGGGTTGCGCGCGGCCAGAAAGTGCTGACGATCACAGGTCCCGCGCGCGCCATTCTCACGGCGGAGCGGACCGCGTTGAATTTCGTCGGCCGGCTGTCGGGCATAGCCACGCTCACGGCGGATTATGTCGTGCGTACCGAAGGCACGAAGATGCGTATCTGCTGCACTCGCAAGACCACGCCGGGATTGCGCGCGCTGGAAAAATATGCGGTGCGCTGCGGCGGCGGCTTCAACCACCGCTTCGGTCTCGACGATGCGATCCTGATCAAGGACAATCACATCGCAGTCGCCGGCGGCATCCGTCCGGTGCTGGAGCGCGCCCGCGCCCACGCCGGCCATCTCGTCAAGATCGAGATCGAGGTCGATACGCTCACGCAGCTCCGCGAGGTGCTGGACACCGGAATGGCTGACGCCATGCTGCTCGACAACATGGACCTTGCGACGCTGCGCGAAGCCGTGCGGATCAACGCGGGCCGGCTCAAGCTGGAGGCATCCGGCAGCGTCACGCTCGATTCGATTGCGGCCATCGCGGCAACCGGCGTCGACTACGCGTCGTCCGGCGCGCTGACGCATTCGGCGCCGAATTTCGACTGCGCGCTGGATATCGAGGCGTGAGATCTTCGCCTCTCCCCGCGCGCGGGGAGAGGCCGGAATGCGCGCGCAGCGCGGATTCCGGGTGAGGGGGAGTCTCCGCGAGTCCCAGTGTCACCGTCCCCGCGGAGAGTCCCCCCTCTCCCCGCAAGCGGGGCGAGGGGGCGCAGTTGCGCAGAGGTGAAGGACAACTAGCGCCGCTCCGTGTTGCCCATCTCCGCAGAACTCTTGGCTTCCTGCGCGAGTTCAGCCGAGAGTGCGGCGGTCTGCGCCGGGGTGCCCCAGCTCGGTTCCTCGCTGCCGTCTCCCCAGTTGCGCGGCCGATAGAAGGTGTGCACGCCGGTCCTGTACATCTTCTTCATCTCGGCGACCCAGGACGGGCGCACCCAATAGGCGTGGTAGTGCGTGGACTTGCCGACCTCGGGCAGCCAGATCTGGCCATCCAGCATCGCCTTCGAAATCTTCTTCGCGCGCTCCCACATCTCGGGCTCCCGGATCACGTCCGGATTGTTGTCGCAGGCAAAGGTGAACTGGCAGGCGAAATGACGGTACTTGTTCTGGTAGACCACGCCGCACACGGTGTCGGGATATTTACCCGAGAACACCCGGTTCATCACGACTTGCGCGACCGCCATCTGGCCGCGCACGGCTTCGCCCCGGGATTCGAAATAGACGGCTTCGGCGAGGCACTTTTCCGACTTCGCGCGCGACTTGTCGTCGAGCGCTAGCCGCTCCGCCGGCGATTTTGCGCGCTGGTTGTCGGCGTTGACCTCGCCCTTCGGCGCGACGCTCTCGCCGCTCTCGATGTCCTTGGCGATCTCCGCCGTCGGCGGGGTCAGCGAAGCCGTGACCTTCATGTCGGGATCGGGCATCACGATCAGCGGCGCGGCGCCGGGCTGCCAGCTCTCGATGCTCTCGAGATTGCCGCCGAGCGAGGAGCTGCCGAAGAACAGGGCCGCGGTCTTGACGCTGAAGGGATCGCGCACGGGCGTCGTCGGCGCGGCCGCCCGCTTCAGCGCCTCCAGCGGCTGCACCGCGAATGAACGCGCGAGGTCGCTGGCTCGCGGAGGATTGGAATATTGCGGCAACGGCGGCGCGCGCAGCGCTTCCTGAAGCTCGGGGTCGAGCGCGGCCGCGGACTCAGGCGACATTGCTTGCGACATCGCCTGCGGCAATGCAGCGGTCTTGGCGCCGAACACCGAGCTGTTCGACGTCGCGGGGTCCTCCTGCGCGGGCGTCGCGGCGGGCGCTGCGGTTTCGGGGACCGGCGCGGGCGTAGCCATTGCGAGGCGATCGCCCTTCAGCGAGCGATCGACCTTTGGAAAATCTGCAGCCTGGTAGCGGGGCGGCGCCTGGAGCGCCGGATTGCGGCTGATCGCGCCGGTCACGTCGCGGCCATCGATGCTGGCGAGGCGAACCATCGCGCTCTGCGGGGCCGACGTGCCGATGGGGCGGGAAAAACTGTAGGTGGCGAGCTGGATCGAGGACGCCGCGGAGAACACCTGCTTCTGCCAACGCTCGGCGACGCCGGGCTGACGCGCCAGCAGAGAGGCAATGTCCTGATAGCCGGTCTCCCTCGGCATCAATGCGAAGATGCAGAGACCGATGCCGAAGGACGCGAACCGCGCGCCCTTCGGATGGTTACGCAACACTGACATCAACACGCTCACGCTACGCTTACGCCAGAAAAATCGAACCGCAGTACGTCCGTGCAATTCGATCTTTATCGTAAGTATCCAATTTAGGTTGCCGCGGCGTTAATCGGCGTTGCGCGCACGGCACACTCAAGCGATTGCAGGTGTTTTCAGGGGACGACGATGCGCATTGGTAAATGCGGCCTCACGTAAAGCGGTAAACATCTGGTCAACGCCAATGGTGAAGGAACTCTTGCGCGCACGTATCATTACGGGACGGGTGACAGGTTCCGTGTTGAGCGAAGTGCCTCCACAAGCTCGTCATTGCGAGCGCAGCGAAGCATCCAGAGTCTCTCCGCGGAGGGATTCTGGATTGCTTCGCTGCGCTCGCAATGACGGCGTGGATGCAGCGTCGCTCAAAATGAAAGAGGCGGGGNTCTTCGCATTCAACATTTCTGCCCTTCGCTTACGCCTGGCTCGCGACCGCCTTGCCGAGCGCGGCTTGCGCCGCCGCGAGGCGTGCGATCGGCACGCGGTAGGGCGAGCAGGAGACGTAGTCGAGGCCGATATTGTGGCAGAAGGCGACGGAGGCGGGATCGCCGCCGTGCTCGCCGCAGATGCCGACCTTGAGCTTCGGGCGCGTCTTGCGGCCGCGCGCGACGCCGATCTTGACCAGCTCGCCGACACCTTCCTGGTCGAGCGCGATGAACGGATCGACCGAAAGAATCCCCTTCGCGACGTAGGGGCCAAGGAAGCTTGCCGCGTCGTCGCGGCTGATGCCGTAGGTCGTCTGCGTCAGGTCGTTGGTGCCGAACGAGAAGAACTCAGCCGACTGCGCGATCTCCGCCGCGAGCAGACAGGCGCGCGGCAGCTCGATCATGGTGCCGACCTGATAGGCGAGCTTAGTATTGGTGTCGCGCATCACCGCCTGCGCGGTGGCGTCGATCCGCGCCTTGACGAGATCGAGCTCGGCCTTGGTGGCGATCAGCGGCACCATCACCTCGAGACCAACGGCCTTGCCGGTGCGCTTTTGCGCCTCGACCGCCGCCTCGAAGATCGCACGCGCCTGCATCTCGGCGATCTCCGGATAGGCGATCGCGATGCGGCAGCCGCGGAAGCCGAGCATCGGATTGAACTCCGACAGCTCGCGCGCGCGGTCGGCGAGGCGCCGCGGATCGGTGTTCATGGCGCGCGCCACTTCCTCGACCTCGGCATGGGTGTGCGGCAGGAACTCGTGCAGCGGCGGGTCGAGCAGACGGATCGTGACGGGCAGGCCCTTCATGATCTCGAACAGCTCGACGAAGTCGGCGCGCTGCATCGGCAGCAGCTTTGCCAGCGCGGCACGGCGCGACTGCTCGTCCTCGGAGAGGATCATCTCGCGCACCGTGCGGATGCGCGTCTCCTCGAAGAACATGTGCTCGGTGCGGCAGAGGCCGATACCTTCGGCGCCGAACTTGATCGCGGTGCGCGCATCATCGGGCGTATCGCCGTTGACGCGGACGCCGATCTTGCGGACCTGGTCGGCCCAGTTCATCAGCGTGCCGAACTCGCCGGAGAGCTCCGGCTCGATCATCGGCATGCGGCCTGCGAGCACCTGGCCGAGCGAGCCGTCGATGGTGATGACGTCGCCGGTCTTGAACGTGCGCGAGCCGATGCTCATGGTTCCGCGACCGTAATCGACGCGAATGGTGCCGCAGCCGGAGACGCAAGGCTTGCCCATGCCGCGCGCGACGACCGCCGCGTGCGAGGTCATGCCGCCGCGGGTGGTGAGGATACCTTCCGCGGCATGCATGCCGTGGATGTCTTCCGGGCTGGTCTCGATGCGGACCAGGATCACCTTGCGCCCGTCGCCCTGAAGCTTGGCGGCCTCATCCGAGGAGAACACAATCTCGCCGGAGGCTGCGCCCGGCGAAGCCGGCAGGCCCGTGGCGATCACGTCGCGCTTGGCGTTGGGGTCGATGGTCGGATGCAACAGCTGATCGAGCGAGGCCGGATCGATCCGAGTAACCG
The DNA here is from genome assembly GCF_002068095.1 of Bradyrhizobium sacchari. Taxonomy (GTDB): domain Bacteria; phylum Pseudomonadota; class Alphaproteobacteria; order Rhizobiales; family Xanthobacteraceae; genus Bradyrhizobium; species Bradyrhizobium sacchari. The sequence goes on from NZ_LWIG01000009.1 coordinate 174,807, forward strand.
CTTCCTTCTTCGAGATCAGGCCCTCATTGGCGAGTTCGACCGCGATGCGCAGCGCCGCCTTGGCGGTGCGCTTGCCGCCGCGGGTCTGGAGCATCCACAGCTTGCCCTGCTCGACCGTGAACTCCATGTCCTGCATGTCGCGGTAGTGCTTCTCGAGCAGCGTGTAGATCCGCGTCAGCTCCTTGAAGGCTTCCGGCATCGCCGATTCCATCGACGCCTTGTCGGAGCCCGACTCCTTCCGCGCTTCCTCGGTGATGTCCTGCGGCGTGCGGATGCCCGCCACCACGTCCTCGCCTTGCGCGTTGATCAGGAATTCGCCGTAGAGCTTGCTCTCGCCGGTCGAGGGGTTGCGGGTGAACGCAACGCCGGTGGCCGAGGTCTCGCCCATGTTGCCGAACACCATGGCCTGCACGTTGACCGCGGTGCCCCACGACTCCGGGATATCGTGCAGTTTGCGATAGGTCACCGCGCGCGCGTTCATCCAGGATGAGAACACTGCGCCGATCGCGCCCCAGAGCTGGTCGTGCGGATCCTGCGGGAAGTCCTTCCCGGTCTCGCGCGCGACCGCATCCTTGTACTTGCCGACCAGTTCGACCCAGTCGTCGGCGGACAGGTCGGTGTCGAGCGTGTAGCCCTGAGTGTCCTTGAAGGTGTCGAGGATTTCCTCGAAGTGATGATGCTCGAAGCCGAGCACCACATCCGAATACATGGTGATGAAGCGGCGATAGCTGTCATAGGCGAAGCGGCGGTCGCCCGACAGCTCCGACAGCGCTTCCACCGTCTGGTCGTTGAGACCGAGGTTGAGCACCGTGTCCATCATGCCCGGCATCGAGGCGCGTGCGCCGGAGCGCACGGAGACGAGCAGCGGGTTCTTGGTGTCGCCGAACACCTTGCCGGTCAACTTGCCGACATGGTCGAGCGCCTTCTCAACCTGCGCCTGCAATTCCTTCGGATAGGATTTGTCGTGTGCATAGAAGTAGGTGCAGACCGAGGTCGGGATGGTGAAGCCCGGAGGCACGGGAAGACCGAGATTGGCCATCTCGGCGAGGTTGGCGCCCTTGCCGCCGAGCAGGTCGCGCATCTCCGTGCGGCCCTCGGCCTTGCCGTCGCCGAACGTGTAGACCCATTTGCCGGCCTTGGCCGCGGCGGGCGCCGCCTTGGCCGGTGCGGCCTTCTTCGGCGCGACCTTGGCGGCAACCTTCGGCGCGGCCGGCTTGGTTGCGGCTTTCGCAGCCGGCTTCGCCACGGCTTTGGCCACCGGCTTCGGGGCGCTCTTCAAGGCGCTCTTGGCAAGCGTCTTGCGGGCTGCCGGCGCGGCCTTCCCCTTGGCGGAGGGCTTTGATTTCGCTGGAGTTTTATTGGGCTTCGAGGCGGCTTTGGCCATAGCTTGCACACAACCTGCGAGAGGAATGGGAAATCGCGGGCCTTACACCACTTTGGAGGGGCCCGCGCAAGTCGGACAGTTCCGGAAAATGAACCCCTAGAGGTGGAGCCACTTCAGGAGCCCGAGCCCGATCGCACCGTTGATGATGAGAAAGATCGCGACGATCAGGTTGAGCAGCCGCGGCATGATCAGGATGAGCACGCCCGCAATCAACGACAGGATCGGCGAAATGTGGGCGACGGTGATGTGCATGAACTATCTTTCTGTGGAGGTGGGGCGAATCGCGGGCGGATCATAGCGGTCCCGGTTCCGCGAGTAGAGACGCGCAAGGCGCGATGCGAGTTCCCCTTTTCGCGAAAACTGCTTGAAATTGCCGCGAATGCGGCGGGCATTTTCCCGGAACATTGCCAAGACGCATGCATTGGCAACGAGTCGCGCCATTGGCGCTTCCGAAAATCACGCCGAAGGAGTTTTGCATGCGGAACAGGATTCTTGCTCTTGCAGCGCTCGCGGCCGCGATCGGCTCGCCCCTGGCGGCGCAGGCGCAAAGCACGGTCGGGCGCGCACCTGTCGTGGTCGACAGCGGCCCGACAATCGCGGTCGAACAGCGGCCGGCCTTCCGCGACTATGTCGTCGAACAACGTGTGCCAGCCTTTCGGATTCCAGATCGCGTGGTGGTCGGCACCACCTTACCTGAAAGCGGCGTCACCTATTATGACGTCCCGCAACGCTTCGGCGCCACCACCTATCGCTACACCGTCGTGAACGGCGAAACCGTGCTGGTCGAGCCGCGCTCGCGCCGCATCGTCGAGGTGCTGGACTAGGCAATCGCTGGACGCGTTTTCGTCACGCGAACCGGTATCTGCCTCGCTAAGAACGCCGCTGATCGACTAGATGTCCGGCGCGCCACTTCAATCAGGCTGGCGCGTAGAGGTGAGTAGCGGACATCAGGCCCCGCCCGGTCTCCCCCCGCCGGGCGGGGCTTTTTTCGCCACATCAGAAGCGGCCATTCCGGGACAGGCCGAAGGCGTGGGCCCGGAATCCATACTCACGATCGTGGTTATGGATTCCGGGCTCGCGCCAAGTGGCGCGCCCCGGAATGACAGGAGTGTTTTTCGCTCGACCGCGCCTCAATCTTGGATCTTCGAGAAGTCCGCCACCGCACGCGTGGCGCTGCGGATCTCGTTCAGCAGCTTCAGGCGATTCTCGCGCACCTTCGGATCGTCGTCGTTGACGCGAACCTTGTCGAAGAACGCATCGACCGGCGGACGCAGCTTTGCCATTGCGCTCATTGCGGCGGCAAAGTCCTCCTTGGCGACGGCAGCGCTTGCCTCCGCTTTGACCTCGCCAATCGCCTTGGCCAGCGCCTTCTCCTCAGCGAGGCTGTAGAGCGCAGCATCGGGCGCACCGTCGAAGCTGCGCTTGTCCTTCTTTTCCTCGATCGAGAGGATGTTGCTGGCGCGCTTGGTACCGGCGAGCAGGTTCTTGCCGTCGTCGGTGTCGAGGAATTTTCCGAGCGCCTCGACGCGGCGGACGATCATCAGGAGATCGTCCTGGCCGCCAAGCGCGAACACGGCGTCGACGAGATCGTGACGCGCGCCCTGCTCGCGGAGCTGGACTTTGAGGCGGTCGGCGAAGAAGGCGAGCAGATCGCTCGGAAGCTTCTGTGCGTCGGCCGACTTCACCGACAAGCCGGCGAGCGCGGACGCCGCCACCTTCGTCAGCGACAGGCGCAGTGCGTTCTCGGCGATCAGCCGGATTACACCCAGCGCCGCACGACGCAGCGCATACGGGTCCTTCGATCCTGTCGGCTTCTCGTCGATCGCCCAGAAGCCAACCAGCGTATCGATCTTGTCCGCGAGCGCCACCGCAACACTGACCGGATCGGTCGGCACGCGATCGGCCGGGCCCTGCGGCTTGTAGTGATCCTCGCAGGCCGCGGCGACGGAATCATCCTCGCCCTGAGCCTTCGCATAGTACCTGCCCATCAGGCCCTGCACCTCGGGGAATTCGCCGACGACTTCGGTCAGCAAATCCGCTTTGGCAAGATGCGCGGCCCGCGTGGCCTTGGCGACATCGGCGCCGACCAGTGGTGCGATCTCAGCGGCCATGCGCTCGATGCGGTTGATGCGAGCGGCCTGCGTGCCCAGCTTCTCATGGAACACGATCTGCTCGAACTTCGGCAGCCGGTCCTCGAGCTTCGTCTTCAGGTCCGTCTCGTAGAAGAACTTCGCGTCCGACAGGCGCGGACGGATCACGCGTTCGTTGCCCGATACGATGACCTTGCCGCCATCCGTCGCCTCGATATTAGCGGTGAGGACGAACTTGTTGGTCAGCTTGCCGGTCTTGGGGTCCTTGACGACGAAGCACTTCTGGTTGTTGCGGATGGTGGCGCGGATCACCTCGTCCGGGATCGCGAGATATTCCGCTTCGAACGTTCCCATCATGACGACGGGCCATTCCACGAGGCCCGAGACCTCGTCGAGCAGCCCCTGATCCTCGACCAGCTCAAATCCCTGCGCGAACGTCAATTCCTTGGCGTCGGCGAAGATGATGTCCTTGCGCGCCTGCGGATCGAGGATGACTTTTGCCGCCTTCAGCTTCGCCTCGTAGTCCTCGAACCGGCGCACGGAGATCGCGCCAGGCGCCATGAAGCGGTGGCCGTACGTGGTCTGGCCGGTCTCGATGCCGTCGACCTCGAACTTCACGACATCGGGCTCTTCGGTCTCGAGCCCGAAGGTCGCGGTGATCGCGTGGAGCGGACGCACCCAGTTCAGCGAGCCGGGTTTGCCGGAACGCGCGCCCCAGCGCATCGATTTCGGCCAGGGGAAGGTCCGGATGATAACGGGCAGGATTTCCGCGAGCACGTCGATCGCGTCGCGGCCGGGCTTCTCGATCAAGCCAATGTAGAAATCACCCTTGGGGTCGCGCTGGATCTTGGCTTCGTCCAGCGACTTCAAACCGGTGGCTTTCAGAAAGCCCTGCACGGCTGCATCGGGCGCGCCGACCTTCGGTCCGCGGCGCTCGGTCTTGAGGTCGGGCTGGCGCGCGGGGATGCCATGCACGGTGAGCGCAAGGCGGCGCGGCGTCGCAAAAGCCTTGGCGCCTTCGTAGACGAGGCCTTCGGCGACGAGCTTGTCGGTGACCATGCGGCGCAAATCGTCGGCCGCCTTGGCTTGCATTCGCGCGGGAATTTCTTCCGAAAACAGTTCAAGCAAAAGTTCGGGCATCAGGCCGCTCCGCCCGCTTCAGTATGGATCCAGGCCTCGCCGCAAGCCTTGGCCAGCTCACGCACGCGGAGAATGTAGCTCTGCCGCTCGGTCACGGAGATCACGCCGCGCGCGTCGAGCAGATTGAAGACGTGGCTCGCCTTGATGCATTGGTCGTAGGCCGGCAGCGCCATCAGGTGCTGCTTCTTGTTACCGCCGTCGCGCCAGCCGGCGTCGAGATATTTCCGGCAGGCCGCTTCCGCCATCTTGAACTGCTCGAACAGCATCGCGGTGTCGGCGTATTCGAAATTGTGCCGCGAATATTCCTGCTCGGCCTGCAGGAAGACATCGCCATAGGTGACCTTCTGATCACCATCGCGGCCGTTGAAATTGAGGTCGTAGACGCGGTCGACGCCCTGCACATACATCGCGAGACGCTCGAGCCCGTAGGTGAGCTCGCCCGCAACCGGGGCGCATTCGAAGCCGGCGACCTGCTGGAAATAGGTGAACTGGCTCACCTCCATGCCGTCGCACCAGCACTCCCAGCCGAGGCCCCAGGCGCCGAGCGTCGGGCTCTCCCAATCGTCCTCGACGAAGCGGATGTCGTGCACGGCGGAATCGATGCCGATCGCGGCGAGCGACTTCAGGTACAGCTCCTGAAGGTTCGGCGGCGACGGCTTCATGATCACCTGGAACTGGTAGTAGTGCTGCATCCGGTTCGGATTCTCGCCGTAGCGCCCGTCCTTGGGCCGCCGAGAGGGCTGCACATAGGCCGCGTTCCAGGGTTTTGGCCCGAGTGCGCGCAGCGTGGTCGCCGGATGGAAGGTGCCCGCGCCCATCTCCATGTCGTAGGGCTGCAGGATCACGCAGCCCTGCTCGGCCCAGAACCGCTGGAGCGCGAGGATGAAGCCCTGGAACGAGCGTTCCGGGCGCATATGGGCGGGCAATGAGGCGTCCATCGTCAGATCAGCTCTCGCGGGGGGTTTTGAATCGCGCGGGACCGTATCGACGGCGGGGATGGGAATCAAGGCAAAGGGGCTAAATGCCTGTCATTCCGGGACGATGCGAAAGCATCGGACCCGGAATCTCGAGATTCCGGGTTCGGTTCTACGGACCGCCCCGAACGACGGCGGGCGAAAAAGAACACCGGCTACCCCGGTCGGTAAGCTCCGGTCACGGGGTCGCGCTTCAGTGTCTGGATTTCCCCCATATGGGCGGCCTCGGCGACGCGCGACAGGCGCATCTCCTCCAGCTCCTGGTTGATCCGGACAGCGGTCTTGTAGGCCCAGCGGACCACGGCAAGCCCGCCCAGGACGCCCGCGAAAGCGACGAACGGCGGCATCTGTCGATCCTTGTCTAGTGCTCAGCCCCCACACGCATTCTCGCGCAGTCGGGGCTGCGCCGCAATCGGGCGCCCCCGGACCAAATGGCGCGGGAGGGCGCGGCCTAGAACCCGAATTTCGCCCAGATCGCCCGCGTCTCGACCGCCGAGATCAGCTCGTCCGGCAGGCCGGCCATTGATTCCATGGCCGAAAGCTGGCCCGCTCCGGGCGATTTCCGCCCCAAAATCCCGGAGAGCAGCCCGGTCGGCTGGGCGATCACGGGGGTGAGAACCTTCTCGCCATAGCGGGCACGAAGAGTTGAGCGGAGATCGCCGATGCCGTCGGCGAGCCCCAGCGCGACCGAGCTGTCGCCGGCCCAGTATTCGCCGGTGAACAGGGTGTCGTCCGAACCCTTCAGGCGCGACCCGCGGCTCTCTTTCACCAGTGAGATAAAGATCTGGTGGATCTCGCGCTGGATCGCCTTCAGCTTGGCGACGTCGTCGGGGTTTTCGGGGAGGAACGGATCGAGCATCGCCTTGTGCGCGCCGGCAGTGTAGAGGCGCCGCTCGATGCCGAGCCGCCTGATCGCGTCCTGAAATCCGAAGCTGCCGCCGACCACGCCGATGGAGCCGAGGATCGAGGACGGATCGCAGAAAATCTCGTCGCCGGCGCAGGCGATCATGTAGCCGCCGGAGGCCGCGACATCCTCGACGAACACCAGCACCGGCAGCTTCTTCTCGGCCGCGAGCTGCTTGATGCGCAAGTAGATCTGGCGCGACTGCACCGGCGAGCCGCCGGGCGAGTTGATCACCAGCGCCACCGCCTTGGCATTCCGCATGGAGAACGCCCGCTCCAGCACCCTCGCGACACCGGCGAGCGACATGCCTGGACGCAGTGGCGTCACCGCGCCGATCACGCCCGACAGCCGCACCACTGGCACGACCGCCGCGCCGGGACGGAAACGCGCCGGCAGATATTGCATGAGCTTGTCGGCCAGGCCGGAACTCTCACGATCGTTCAATTGTTCGGCCATGCCCTTACCTCTGATTAACCATTTCTTATCACGCGAGTGTCATTGAAAGTGCTTGGAACGTGTTTTGCAGAATTCCCGTTGGGAAGCTGCAATAGGCAGCGGAGGAAACGCCATGAAGATCTATCTGCTGCTGCTGCTGATCGGTGCACTTTTCACGGCGATTCGCTTTACGTCCCCGCAGGAACAGCAGACGGAATCGCTTCCGCAGTAAGCCGTCACGGCTCCGCCAGCGGCAACACCGCTCTCCCCTCCAGAATCTTCCTCACCTCTTTTTTAGGCACGATTGACTCTTCGTTAAGCATCAGGCCCGGCAGCAACCGCGTCGACGCCCTGCCGCCTTTGACCGCGCGCACCAGCACGCGGATCGCCGGCTTTCCCGCTTCGCCATGAACCGGCAGGATTACAACGCTGCCGAAGCCGCGTGACAGCGCTGCCAAAACGTCCGCGATTGCGTCCGCGCGCCAGATCAGAGTCAGCACGCCGCTCGACCGGAGGATACGCCGCGCTGCATGCACCCACGCATGCAGCGTCTCCCCGGTCGCGACATGCGCGGTGTGGCGGGACTGATCCGGCGAGCCGCGATGCCGCGCCGGATCGTTGAAGGGCGGGTTCATCAGAACGACGTCCACGCTATCGGGCACCAGCCCATGTGCAGCAAACGCCTCCGCGTCAGCCGTGACATCGAGCACGATCGCCTCGGCGGCAATCGCGTTCGCCGCCGCATTGGCGCGCGCAAGCTCCGCCAGTTCCGTATCGATCTCGACCAGGCTGAGCCTGATCCCCGCCACGCGTCGCGCGAGCGCGAGGCCCGCCGTGCCGATACCGGCGCCAAGATCGACCACGCGGTCGCCGGCCTGGGCCTGTGTCGCCGCCGCCAGCAGGATCGCGTCATGTCCGGCACGATGGCCGGACCGCTTCTGCTTCAGGAGCAACTGCCCGCCGAGAAAGGCGTCCTCGGTGATATCGGCTGCGGCCTCAATCATCGCCGCGCAGTTCGTGGCTGAGGCCGGCTTCCGTCAAAAGCTGCCGGGCCTCGAGGGCGTCGTCCTCATGGACCAGGATCCGCCGCGGCAAAATGCCGAGCGAGCCCTCGATGATGCTCATGTTCTGGTCCAGCACCAGATGATGGATGTTGGCGCCGTCGAGCAGGGCGCCGATCGCCGACACCAGCACCATGTCGTTGGTCCGAACCAGTTCACGCAAAACCGAGGTCTCCTGCCCAAGGGGGTGAAAAGCGGCAAATGTCAATGGTTCCGCGGCCCTTGCCGCATCCGCCGCCAGTTTCTATTGTATTTCCATCAGAATAGCCCCTCCGGGGCAAATATTGGAGACCGGCGTGGCCGTCATCGTACCTTTCGAAACTCCCGGCGCGTCGATCGAAGAGCTGGTTGCCCTTGTCGCCCCTGATATGGAGCGCGTCAACGCCACGATCCTGTCGCGGACCGGGTCGGACGTGACCATGATCCCGGAGGTGGCCAACCATCTGATCTCCTCCGGCGGCAAGCGCCTGCGTCCGATGCTGACGCTGGCGATGGCCAACCTCGCCGGCTACACCGGCGACGGCCACATCAAGCTCGCCGCCTCCGTCGAATTCATGCACACCGCGACCCTGCTGCACGACGACGTCGTCGACGAGAGCGAGATGCGCCGCGGCAAGCTGTCGGCGCGGATGCTCTGGGGCAACGAGGCCAGCGTGCTGGTCGGCGACTTCCTGCTCGGCCAGGCCTTCCGCATGATGGTCGAGGTCGGCTCGCTGCGCGCGCTCGACATCCTCTCCGCGGCCGCCGCCACCATCGCCGAGGGCGAGGTGATGCAGCTCGCCGCCGCCAAGAACACCGCGACCACCGAGGACGAATATCTCGCCGTGATCCGCGGCAAGACCGCCGAGCTGTTCGCAGCCGCCTGCGAGGTTGGCCCCGTCATCGCCAACCGCCCCAAGGCGGAGCAGACCGCCTGCCGCTCGGTCGGCATGAATCTCGGCATCGCCTTCCAGCTCGTCGACGACGTGCTCGACTATGGCGGCAAGAGCGCAAAGCTCGGCAAGAACACCGGCGACGATTTCCGCGAGGGCAAGATCACCCTGCCCGTGGTGCTCGCCTTCCGCCGCGGCAACGACACCGAGCGCGCATTCTGGATCCGCGCGCTCGAGCGCGGCGAGATCGGCGACAGCGATCTCGATCACGCCATCGGGCTCATGAACAAGCATCGCGCGCTCGAGGACACCCTGAGCCGCGCCCAGCACTACGGCGCCATGGCGGTCGACGCGCTGGCCCTGTTCCCGCCCTCGCCGATGAAGAGCGCGCTGGAGCAGGTCGTGGCGTTCTGTCTGGCGCGGTCGCATTAGGGGCTGACGCGCTTTCCGCTTCTCTTATCAACTCCGTCATCCTGAGGCGCTCGCCGTGCGCAGCACGGTGAGCCTCGAAGGATGAATCGGCCTGGAAGCATCCGGGCCGTCGCCCTTCGAGGCTCGACAAGCGCCGCAACTGCGTCGCTCGTCTCGCACCTCAGGGTGACGGTGATGGAGAGTTGCTCGCTGCATCAACCTCGTCATTGCGAGCGCAGCGAAGCAATCCGGCATCCCTCCGCGGAAAGGCCCTGGATTGCTTCGCTGCGCTCGCAATGACCGAGCAAGGCGCGCAGGAGCCATTCGCCAAACCGCATTCAACTTTCAGCGACGCCTCCTAGGCTCGTAGCTCGTCTCCCTGGGCTGGAATGCTGACCGCAAGTTACTTGCATTTTGAAAGTTACTAACCTAACCTTCCCGCCATGCAGCCGAAATCCCCCTCCATCCTGGAATGCCCGGTCGGCCGCGCCGTGGAGACGGTCGGCGAATGGTGGAGCATCTTGATCCTGCGGGATGCATTCCAGGGTTCGACGAAGTTCGATGAGTTTTCGCGAAGTCTTGGCATTGCGCCGAACATCCTGTCGCGGCGGCTTGCCCATCTCACCGAAAGCGGCATGTTCGTCCGCCGCCGCTATCAGGAGCGGCCGCCGCGCTACGAATATGTGCTGACCGACAAAGCACGGGATTTCTTCCCCGTGGTCGCGGCACTGCTCGCCTGGGGCAACAAGCATCTCGCCCCCAAAGGCGAAGCCATCCTGCTGGCGAGCCGTGACGATGTCCGGCCGCTCGAACCCGTGGTGGTCGACGCCGCCAGCATGCAGCCGATCACGCTCGCCAATGCCGTGGTCATCGCAGGCCCTCGCGCCAGCCGCTTGATGCGCAGACGGCTCGCCCTGCTCAAGGCCATGAACCCGGCCGTCGCGCCGGCGGGAGACTGACATGCGTCGTATCGTCGTGACGGGAATGGGCGCGGTGTCGCCGCTCGGCTGCGGTGTCGAACTGTCCTGGCGTCGGCTGCTCGCCGGCCAAAGCGGGCTGCGCCCGCTGCCCGAATGGGCACAGGCGCTTCCCGCACGCATTGCCGGGGTCGTGCCTGACAAGGCCGATGATGCCGAAGGCGGCTTCGATCCCTCGCAAGCCGCCGCGCCAAAAGACCAGCGCAAGATGGACCGGTTCATCCTGTTCGCGCTGCTCGCCACCGCAGAAGCAGTCGCGCAAGCCAGGTGGACTCCGCAAGATGCAGCCGCGCTGGAACGCACGGCGACGATCATCGCCTCCGGCGTCGGCGGTTTCCCGGCGATGGCGGAAGCCGTGCGCATCACCGAGCAGCGCGGCGCGCGCCGGCTGTCGCCATTCACGATCCCCTCGTTCCTCGCCAACCTCGCCGCCGGCCACGTCTCGATCAAATACGGCTACAAGGGCGCGCTGGGCACGCCCGTCACGGCGTGCGCGGCCGGCGTGCAGGCGATCGGCGATGCCGCGCGCATGATCCGCGCGGGCGAAGCCGACGTTGCGATCTGCGGCGGCGCGGAGGCCTGCATCGACATCGTCAGCCTCGGCGGCTTTGCCGCGGCACGCGCCCTGTCGAGCGGATTCAACGACGAACCCCCACGCGCCTCGCGCCCGTTCGATCGCGACCGCGACGGTTTTGTCATGGGCGAAGGCGCCGGCATCCTGGTGATCGAGGAGCTCGAGCATGCGCTGGCGCGCGGCGCGAGGCCGATCGCGGAAATCGTCGGCTACGGCACGACGGCAGACGCCTACCACATGACGTCGGGCCCGCCCGATGGCGACGGCGCCCGCCGCGCCATGGAGATCGCGCTTCGGCAGGCGAAGCTTGCGCCCGCGGATCTGCAGCATCTGAATGCGCATGCGACGTCGACGCCGGCCGGCGACGAGAGCGAGCTCGGCGCCATCGCCGCGCTGTTCGGCCGCAACCGCGGCATTGCCGTGAGCGCGACCAAATCCGCGACCGGCCATCTGCTCGGCGCCGCCGGCGGCCTGGAGGCGATCTTCACCGTGCTCGCCTTGCGCGACCAGATCGCGCCGCCGACGCTCAATCTCGAAAACCCCGACACGAATGCCGACGGTATCGACATCGTCTCGGGCAGCGCGCGGCCGATGCCGATGCGGCACGCCATCTCCAACGGTTTCGGCTTTGGCGGGGTGAATGCCAGCGTGATCTTCCGACGCATGGGCTAGACGGAAGGCCTTGCAATCGCGGCCCGCTGCGCTACCAAAACGGGATGGTTGAAACGAATTTCTGGCTGTTCCTGGCCGCAGCTTTTCTCATCGCGGCCGTTCCCGGCCCCGGCATTTTCTATGTCGCGGCGCGAACCCTGTCGGAGGGACGCAGCAGCGGCTTTGCCTCGACCGCGGGCACGGCACTGGGCGGGATGGTCCATGTCGTGGCCGGCAGTCTCGGTATCTCCGCGATCATCCTGGCCAGCGCGGAACTGTTTGCCGCGGTCAAATTCGTCGGCGCGCTCTATCTGGTCTGGCTCGGCATCACGACCTTCCGCAGCGCCCGCCGCGCGCTGTCGCTCGGGAGCGAAGCGGTCGGCGACAAGTGCGCCTTTCGCGACGGCGTGCTGGTCGAGGCGCTGAATCCGAAGACCGCCGCGTTCTTCCTCGCCTTCATTCCACAATTCCTCGATCCCGCGGGATCGAACCCGACTCTGCAATTCATCATGCTGGGTTCGATCTCGGTGACGCTGAACACGCTTGCCGATGTCGTGGTGGTGCTGATGGCCTCCGCGACGCGCACGCAGTTGATCGGACGGCCGCTTCTGATGCGGCGCCTCACCCAGGGCTCCGGCGTCGTCATCGCAGGCCTCGGCCTCTCGCTGGCGCTGGCACGGCGGCCGGCCAATGGCTAGCGCCCCCCACGACCGCTTCTATGAATCGCACGGCCTGCGGCTGCATTATGCCGATTGGGGCAACGAGCTCGCGCCGCCCCTGATCCTGGTCCATGGTGGCCGCGATCATTGCCGCAGCTGGGACGTCATCGCACGCTCGCTGCAGCCGCATTATCACGTGGTTGCGCCCGACCTGCGCGGCCATGGCGATTCCGACTGGACGCGAGGCGGCAGTTACGCGCTGACCGAGTATGTCTACGATCTGGTCCAGCTCCTCCGCAGCATCGCGGCGCCTCAAGTGACCCTCATCGGCCATTCCATGGGTGGCATGGTGAGCCTGATCTTTTCGGGATCATTCCCGGAGCAGGTCAGCAAGCTCGTGGTTCTCGACGGCGTGACCATGCTTCCCGATACGCCGAAGCCGCCCGTGCACGAGCGCATCGGTAAATGGGTCGGCCAGCTCGACAGACTGCACGACCGCACGCCGCGCCGCTATGCGACCCTCGAGGATGCGGCCGCGCAGATGATGCTTCACAACAAGCGCCTCGCCCGCGACCTCGCGCTGCATCTTGCCACGCACGGCGCGCGGCAGAACGCGGACGGCACCTATAGCTGGAAGTTCGATCCCTATCAGCGTGCCTCTGCGCCGCACCGGCTCTGGCCGGACGACCACGTCGCATTGTGGTCGCGCATCGCCTGCCCGACGCTGCTGCTCAATGCCGCGGAGAGCTTTCTGGCGGGCGCGAGGGCCGCAGGCCTGGAGCGCTACTTCCCACAGGCGCGTGTCGCGACCATCGCCGGCGCCGGGCACTGGCTGCAGCACGACAAGCCGCAAGAGGTGCTGGGTGCGATCCGGGGGTTTCTCGGATTGGCCGAGGACGGCGCGGGTTAGCTCAACGTCCCCGCGTGCACCCACCAGCCGGGGTGATCGCGCCGGATCTTCTCGGCGGCGGCATGCGCATCGGTGGGCGCGGCATAGATCGCAAAGCACGTCGCGCCGGAGCCGGACATGCGGGCGAGCTTGACGCCGGGGGAGCCGCGCAAGGCTTCCAGCACCTCGCCAATCACCGGCTCGATACGCAGCGCGGGCGCTTCGAGATCGTTGGCGACATTGTCGAGGACCGCGACCCAATCGGCGATCGAGGCGCCCTCGTTCGGCCAGGCCGGGGCTCCGAGCACCGCGGTGGCGCCGACCAGGAGCTCGCCGTTGCGCAGGCCAAGCGCCTGGAAGACGTCCTTGGTGGCAACCGGCACGCGCGGATTGACCATCACGCAGGGCATGCTCGGCAACGCCAGCGGCAGCAATTGCTCGCCGACGCCGGTCATGTCGCAGGCGCGTGAGAACAGGCAGACCGGCACGTCGGCGCCGGTCGCAAGCGCAACCTTCTGCAAACGGGGATCGTCGAGCGGCAGATTGTTGAGGCGCGCGAGCAGCCGCAGTGCTGCCGCGGCATCGGCCGAGCCGCCACCGATGCCGGCGGCCACAGGAAGCACCTTGTCGAGCGTAAAGGCACCGAGCTTCAGGCCCGGCACGGCTTCGGCCAGCAGCCTCGCCGCCTTGAACACGAGATTGTCGGAGGTCTCGCCGCACGCTGCGGCCAGAGGCCCCGTGGTGATGAGCGTCAACTCCCCACCGGGCTCCAGCGTGAGCCGGTCGGCGCAATCGGCGAACGCGACCACGCTTTCGAGGTCATGATACCCGTCCGCACGACGGCCGACGACGCGAAGGCTCAAATTGACCTTCGCCCGCCCTTCTTCAATCAGCGCCGGCATGCGCGACAGCCCCCAAATGATTCACTTGTTTGCGCATGATCCGATCGGAAAACCGCTACACACTTTTCCGGATCATGCACCTAGATCAGCCGCCCTTGCCGTCGTCCTTCTTCTTCTCCGCTTGCGCGGCCGAAGAATTCGAATTGTCGTCGGTCATTCCGTTGGCGATCTTGGCCTCGATCTTCGGAAGGTCATCCGGCTCGGGCTTGAGATCGCGGGCATGCGCCCACTGGAACTTGGCCTCCAGCGTTCGGCCGACGCGCCAATAGGCGTCCCCGAGGTGGTCGTTGATGGTGGGATCCTCGGGCTTGAGGTCGATCGCGCGTTCGAGGTTCTTCACCGCCTCTTCGTAGTTGCCGATGCGGTAATAAGCCCAGCCGAGCGAGTCGACGATGTAGCCGTCGTCGGGGCGCTGCTCGACGGCGCGCTTGATCATCTTCATGCCCTCGTCGAGGTTCACGCCCTGATCGATCCAGGAATAGCCGAGATAGTTGAGGACATGCGGCTGATCGGGCTGCAGCTCGAGCGCCTTCTTCATGTCGGCTTCGGCCTTGGCCCACTGCTTGGAACGCTCCTCGCAGATACCGCGATAATAATACCAGACGCTGTTGGCCTTGTCGGCGCCGGCCGGCAGCACCTCGATGCCTTGCGAATAGGTCGCGCCACAGTCGCCGAACTTCTTGCGGCCGCGCTCGATATTGCCGAGCGCCATGATGGCCTCGAGATCCTTGGCGTCCTCTGTCGTGACGCCTTTGAGGATCTTGATCGCCTCGTCGGTGCGGTCGGCCGAATCGAGGTCGATGGCGAGCTGGATCTGCGCGTTGCGCTTCAGCGGCGAGGTCGACGGCACGCGCTCATAGACCTTGATCGCCATCTGCGGACGCTTCACCGATTCATAGAGATCGGCCAGCGAGAGCAGCGCCAGCGGATGGGTCGGCTGCAGGTACAGCGAGAGCTGGAGATAGACCAGCGCGAGATCCTCGCCGCCGCGGCGGG
>NZ_LWIG01000009.1:189743-190410 GCF_002068095.1 Bradyrhizobium sacchari
CCCGCCTGCGCGGAATCGACCAGCGGCGGCAGCTTCTTGCCGGCCTTGGTGTCGCGCAGACCTTCCACGATCAGCGGATGTCGGGCGAGCTTCTTGTCGAACGCCTGGTAGACATTGGTCGCCGCGGCCGCATCCTTGTTGCGCGACAGCCAGCGCGCATAGGCCTCGGTGACACGCAGCATGGAATCGTCGAGCTTGTAGGCGCGCTCGAAGCGGGTGCCGGCGTCCTTCTCCTTGCCGGCGAGCTCGAGGATCATGCCGGCGTGCAGATCCTTGAACAGCGGATACCATTCGGGACCCGCAAGCTTGTCGATGGTGGCAACGCCGCCCTTGGCATCGCCCGCACCATAGGCGGCCCAGCCCGACAGCAGCGTGGCGACGAGATCGGTGATCGGACCGCGGATCGACTGGTTGATGTTGGTCTGCGCGGTCGCGTATTTCTTCATCTTGAGATCATGCACGCCGACGACGAGACGCGCGACGCGGTTGGTCTTGTCGATGGTGAGGATGCGCTCGGCGAGCTTGACCGCCTCATCGATGTCGCCGTCGGCGACAGAGGAGATGAAGGCGCGGTCGAGCAGTTCGTTGTTCTTGGGATCGGTGCGGAGCGCCGAGCGGTAGAAAGCTGCCGCCGAAGCCGCATCGCGCTCGACGCTGGCGTGGCGGG
>NZ_LWIG01000009.1:190434-197823 GCF_002068095.1 Bradyrhizobium sacchari
TTCAGATCGTTTCGGGTCGGAAACTGCGCCGCCGTATCGGCCGGGTGATCCGGCGTCTGCGCCAGCACCGCGCCGGGGACCGTCGCGATCGCTGTGCCCATGAGGGCGATGGCGGCAACAGTCCAGCGGTTGAAACGATTTGAGAACATCAGGGCTCGCCTTGGGTTGGTAGTGCCTGGGTTTGCAGCAGAAGGCCGTCTCGCATGCGAACGCGGCCAGTGGCATCGGGACCCGGAACCGTCGAGCCGACAATGCCGCTTTTGGCGTCTCGCCGCAAGGATTCGGACCGGGCGGTCCCCTCCGCACGGCCCAAATCGGCCAGCTGACCGGTCAAGAGCGCCCCAAGACGCCGCTACTATGGCCTTATCGTGGCCGCGACCGGTGGCTGCGGCCCGGTTCTCACGCGAACGTGCGCCAGATCACCCTTTACGACGTCGCGCGCTCGGGCCGAGGGCGTTCTTACATGGCCTCGTAGTTCGGGCCGCCGCCGCCCTCCGGCGGAACCCAGGTGATGTTGCCGTTGGGGTCCTTCACGTCGCAGGTTTTGCAGTGGACGCAGTTCTGGGCGTTGATCTGGAAGCGCGGGCTCGTCCCCTCCTCGACCCACTCATAGACGCCGGCCGGGCAATAGCGATTCGAGGGACCGGCGAAGACGTCGTGCTCCGAGGTCTTCTGCAGGTTCATGTCCGCAACCTTAAGATGGACCGGCTGGTCCTCCTCGTGATTGGTGTTGGACAGGAACACCGAGGACAGCTTGTCGAAGGAAATCTTGCCGTCCGGCTTCGGGTAGTTCTTCGGCGCGTGGCTCTTGGCCGGATCGAGCGTGGCGCGGTCGGGCTTGCCGTGCGACTGGGTGCCGAAAAGCGAGGCGCCGAACAGCGTGTTGCACCACATGTCGAAGCCGCCGAGCGCGACACCCAGCACGGTGCCGAACTTCGACCACAGCGGCTTGACGTTGCGAACCAGGAACAGGTCCTTGCCGACCGACGAGGAGCGCCAGGCGTTCTCGTATTCGACGAGCTCGTCATTGGCGCGGTCCGCGGCGAGCGCAGCCGCGACATGCTCGGCCGCCAGCATGCCGGTGCCCATCGCATTGTGCACGCCCTTGATGCGCGGCACGTTGACGAAGCCGGCCGCGCAACCGATCAGCGCACCGCCGGGGAAGCACAGCTTCGGGACCGACTGATAACCGCCCTCGGTGATGGCGCGTGCGCCGTAAGCGAGCCGCTTGCCGCCCTCGAAGACGCCGCGGATCGAGGGGTGGGTCTTGAAACGCTGGAATTCGTCGAACGGAGACAGATAGGGATCGTCGTAGTTGAGATGCACGACGAAGCCGACCGCGACGAGATTGTCGTCGTAATGATAGAGGAACGAGCCGCCGCCGGTCTTGAGGTCGAGCGGCCAGCCGAACGAATGCTGGATCAAGCCCTTCTGGTGTTTTGCGGGATCGATCTGCCAGACCTCCTTGAGCCCGATGCCGAACTTCGGCGGCTCGCTCTTGGCATCGAGCGCGAACTTGTTGATGAGCTGCTTGGTCAGGCTGCCGCGCGCGCCTTCGGCGAACAGCGTGTACTTGCCGAGCAGTTCCATGCCGCGGGTAAAGGAGTCCTTCGGCTTGCCGTCGCGGCCGATGCCCATGTCGCCGGTGGCGATGCCCTTGACCTTGCCGTCTTCGTCATAGAGCACCTCGGCCGCGGCAAAGCCCGGGTAGATCTCGACGCCGAGCGCCTCAGCCTTACGCGCCAGCCAGCGGCAGACATTGCCGAGCGAGCCGACATAGCAGTGATGGTTGTCCATCAGCGGTGGCATCAGGAAGCCCGGCAGCTTGATCGCGCCGCCGCCCGTCATCCAGTAGAAGCGGTCGTCCTTCACCTGCGTCTTCAGCGGACAGTCGGAATCGTCGCGCCAGTCCGGGATCAGCTTGTCGAGCCCAGCCGGGTCGATCACCGCGCCCGAGAGAATATGCGCGCCGACCTCGGAGCCCTTCTCGACCACGACGACATTGAGATCGGCGTTGAGCTGCTTCAGCCGGATCGCGGCCGACAGGCCCGAAGGGCCGGCGCCGACGATGACGACGTCGAATTCCATGGATTCGCGCGGGGGAAGTTCTTCGGTGCTCATCTGATCTCAGCCCTTGAGACGGTCCTCGGTCGTTTGCGCCCCCTTGTTTCCGATTTTTCCGGGTAGGACAACCTCGGAATCACGTTCCGGCGGGATGCAAGGCGCCCCAAGGGGGTTCTCTCCGGTTCTGGCAGACCAGAACCGGGGAGTCCCGATCATTTTTAGCGCGCTTTCTTTACGCGAACCGGTGCCCACTTCGCTTGAAAACGCTATGCTATAAAAGTCAGACTTTCCCATGATCCCCGAACCCGCACCCACCGTCCGAGAGCTGCTCGCCTTCTATCTGGAGGCGGGTGTCGACTGCGCGCTTTCGGAGGAACCGATAGACCGCCTGGCGGAAATCGACGCGCCGCCACCTGGCCCGCGCGCCGCGCCGGTCGAGGCGCCCCGTCCGGTCGCCGCGCCCGCAGTGATGCGCGGCGAGGCCGCCCCTGCACCCGACGTCGCCATTGCTTCGGCGCGCGAGGCTGCGCGCACCGCGCCGACCCTGGAGGCGTTGCGCGAGCTGATGCAGAATTTCGAGGGCTGCGCGCTGAAGCACACCGCGACGCGGCTGGTGTTCGCCGACGGCAACCCGCAGGCGCGCATCATGTTCGTCGGCGAGGCGCCGGGCCGCGACGAGGACATCGAGGGACTGCCCTTCGTCGGGCGCAGCGGCAAGCTGCTCGATTTGATGATAGGCGCCATAGGCCTCAACCGCACCACCGCGTACATCGCCAACGTCATTCCCTGGCGGCCTCCGGGCAACCGCACCCCGACGCCGCAGGAAACGCAAGTGTGCCTGCCCTTCATCCAGCGCCAGATCGAGCTCGTGAACCCGGATGTGCTGGTGACGCTCGGCAATCCCTCGACGCAGACGCTGCTGTCGACGCGCGAAGGCATCATGCGCACGCGCGGGCGCTGGTTCGACTACGACACCGGCCAGCGCACCATCCGCGCGTTGCCGACGTTTCACCCGGCTTATCTCTTGCGCTCGCCGTCCTACAAGCGGCTGGCCTGGCAGGATCTGCGGGCGATCGCGAAGGTGCTGGCGGGCGCGTAAGGGGCGGAATGCTCCCTCCCCGTCATTGCGAGCGCAGCGAAGCAATCCAGAATGCCTCCGCGGAAGATCCTGGATTGCTTCGTCGCAAGAGCTCCTCGCAATGACGACGGAGAGAGCGCGCTACGCTCCCTTCGGCCGCACGATGGCCCAGCCGATGCGCAGCAGCTGCTGGCGGCCGGTCACCAGCCATTCGAACGCGCGCGGCACTTCCGGCACGATGCCGGGGAAGCGCTTGAGGATTTCGGGCGGCGGCGTGCCGGCGGTGTCGGAGGCGCGCCAGACCACGACGCCGCCGGTCTCGGCGAATTTGGCCGGATTCATCCACGGCGTCCGCGCAGGGTCGGCGTCGATGAAGAGATGCGGCCGGCCGGAATGCAGCGTGATCAGGCTGGCGAGCTGGGTCTCGCCGGCAACCGCGCGCAGGCGATGGTTGGTGCGTCGGGCGAAGCTCTCGTCGAAGAAATCCGAGATCGCGCGCGCCGGCATCGAGGTCGCAATCTCGTTGGCGCCGGTCCAAGGCAGGAACAGCACGGCGAGCACCACACCGGCGGCGGGCGCGACGACGGCGGCGGCCCATACCGTGCGCAGCATCCGCGCCCGGCGCATCGCGATGAGGTCGCCGGCCATGACGACCACGGCAAGCCCCGACATGACCAGCACGACACCGGCGCCGCCGACGACGGAATCGAGGCCGAGCACGGCCGAGATCAGCACCGCGCCGAGCGCCGGCGCCAGCGCGAAGAAATAGACGAAGTTGCGCGCGAGCGGCTGGACCGGCGGGCGGTAGATGATCGGCGCGTCCTCGCCCTTGGCGACGAACAGGCGGGTGTTGAGGAAGGTCAGCGCCGGAATCGCGGCCGCTCCCAGCACGAGCCCGCCGAGCAGCCAGGCCGCGTGCAATGCGCGGGCGTTCAGCTCGGCAAGCTGCGGCAGGGCCGGCAGCACCAGCGTTTCGGCCCGCATCAGCCAGACGGCATAGGGCAGCGCCAGCACGGCGACGACGATCAGGGCGAACAGCGGATCGAGCGCGCGCAGCGTGCGGCGGCCGCCGGCGGTTGCCAGCGCAAAGATGACGAGCAGCGCGAGCAGGAAGATCGCCGCGGGCGTCGTCAGCAGCAGCAGGCCGGCCTCGATCGACCAGGCGAACCAGGCATTACCGCGGCGCTGGCCGATGATCTGCCAGGAATGCAGCAGCAGCAGCGCCCAGAGCGGGCGGGCCAGCACCAGCGGGCCGAAGTCCAGCGCGGACGAAGAGAAGGCCAGCACCGTCATGGTCAGGAGCACGGCCAGCACCGCCTGCTGCGAGCCGACCACGGCGCGGGAGAGATGGTAGAGCGCGATGAAGGTCGCGATCTCGCAGAGCTGGGCGAGCACATAGACGCCGAACATGTGGCCGCCGGCGAGGCGATAGGCGATGTCGGCGAGCCAGACCGGCAAGGGCGGGCCGAGATCGGTGCCGACCTGGTATTCCCTGCCGAACGCCAGCAGCGTCGCCAGCGTGCCTGGGGGGCTGCGGTAAAACACCAGCGCCACGAACAGCCACATCAAAGCCTGCAGCAGCACGGCGATCCACACGATCAGCCGCGGCCGGGCGCGAATGAGCTCGATGACCAGGGAGGTAAACCGCATGCAACGTCCGAAAAGATGCAGCCAACCCGTCCAGCCGGCCCTATTCGCTCACGGCTACTTTGATAAGGGGCGTCACGCGTCGTGGCAACGACCGTCTGCCCTAGAGGCCGGCAGAAGCATCAATTTCAACGCTTGCATCCACCTGCACCTCGACCTCGCTGACCTCGAACAGATCCCGTACCGGCTCCACGGTCCAGGGCATGTGCTTGGCCCGCGCCGCCGCAACCGGGGCGAAGAAGCTGCGGTGGTGGATGGTGGGGCCGAGGCGGTCGAGGGCGTCGAGGTGCTCGGGGACGGCATAGCCCTTGTGCTGCTCGAAACCATAGCCGGGGCAGTCCTGCGCCAACGCGCACATCAGGCGATCGCGCGTCACCTTGGCGACGATGGAGGCCGCCGCGATCGACAGCACGATGCCATCGCCGCCGATCACCGCCTCGCAGTCGCAAGGCGTGTCGAGCCGGTCGCGGCCGTCGACGAAGACATGCTTGGGCGCCTCGGGCAGCGCCACCACGGCGCGCTTCAGCGCCCATAGCGAGGCGCGCAGGATGTTGTCGCGGTCGATCCGGGCGCGTGAGGCAACCACCACCGAGACCTGCGCGGAGGCGCAGATCTTGTCGAACAGTTTTTCGCGCTCCTCGGCGGTCAGGCGCTTGGAATCATCGATGCCGCGCGGAATGCGGTCCGGATCGAGAATCACGGCGGCCGCCACCACGGGCCCGGCCAGCGGACCGCGGCCGGCCTCGTCGCAGCCGGCGACCGGCCAGACCCCGCGTTTGATCAGCGCGCGCTCGCGGCGGAAGCTCGGCGGCGCAATTGCGATGATGCCTTTCTTGCCTGCGGCGTCCTTGACGTCGGCAAGCTTGGCCGCCTTGGCGGGCGCTGCCTTCTTCGCAGCATCCTGTTTTGGCGCACCTTTGGCCGGCTTCCTGGCGGACTTGTCCCGAATCATGGCCGGGATCGTGCGCAAGCAGCCGGGCCGGCGCAACCGGGAACCCCGGATCATTCCCCGTTATTCAGGCTTGCCGTCCTATTCCGCCAGATGCACCCGCCGATCCTCGCCGACCTCGATGCCGGGCGCCACCACAGCCTCCCAGACATGGCCGTCGGGATCGGCGAAATAACCGCAATAGCCGCCGTAATCGGTCGCGCACCCCGCCTTGAGCAGCCTTGCGCCCTTGCTGAGGGCGAAAGCCAGCACCGCATCGACCTCCTCGCGCGTGCGGCAGTTCCAGGCCAGCGTGGTGCCGCGGAAGGCCGCCGGCCTCGGATCATCAGGCAGGCACGCATCCGCCGCGAGCTGGTCCCAGGGAAACAGCGCGAGCACCGGACCGCCGGTGTCGTAGAACGCGACGGCCTCGCCGGTCGCCTTCAGCCGGCGCGAAAAGCCGAGCGCGTCGTAGAAGGCGATGCTGGCGCACATGTCGCTGACGCCGAGCGTGATGACGGTCAGGCGCGGCACCGGCACGGTGAGTTCCAGACTCATGCTACGCCTCTTCGAGTTTCCGATCAGAGCTTGCCCGCTCAGAACAGGCTGAGCTGCTCGCCGTTCCGCTTCGGCCGCGCGAAGTGGTCCGTCGTCAGCTTGGAGCGGCGCTTGTTGAGGCCGAGCCTGTCGCAGGCGATCTCGAAGCGTCGGCCGATGGTCCAGGCCATCGGGCCCGTACCTTTCATCCGCTCGCCCCATTTCGCGTCGTAGTCGCGGCCGCCGCGCATGTCGCGGATCAGCGTGAAGACGTGGCGGTAGCGATCCGGATAATTCGCCATCAGCCATTCGCGGAAGAGATCGCGCACCTCCAGCGGCAGCCGCAGCAGCACGTAAGAGGCTTCCTTGACGCCGGCATGGGCGGCGGCATCGAGGATGCGCTCGATCTCGGCATCGTTCAGCGCGGGGATCACGGGCGCGACCATCACGGTGGTGGGAATGCCGGCCTCCGAGAGCTGCTTCAGCGCCTCCAGCCGCTTCGTCGGCGTCGAGGCGCGCGGCTCCATGGTGCGGGCCAGCTTCGGATCGAGCGAGGTGACTGATATCCCGACCTTGGCGAGGTTGCGCTTGGCCATGCGCGCGAGAATGTCGACGTCACGCACGACCAGCGCAGATTTGGTGACGATGCCGACGGGATGGCCGGAGCGCTCCAGCACCTCCAAAATGCCGCGCATGATTTTGCGCTCGCGCTCGATCGGCTGATAGGGGTCGGTGTTGGTGCCGATCGCGATCATGCGCGGCTCGTAGCCGGGGGCGGCGAGCTCCTTCTCCAGCAGCGAAGGCGCCTCGGGCTTCACGAACAGTTTCGACTCGAAGTCGAGCCCCGGCGACAGGCCGAGATAGGCGTGGGTCGGCCGCGCAAAGCAATAGACGCAGCCATGCTCGCAGCCGCGATAAGGATTGATCGAGCGATCGAAGCCGATATCGGGGGAGTCGTTGCGGGTGATCACCTTGCGCGAGGTGTCCACCGCCACCGTCGTCTTGAACGGCGGCAAATCCTCCAGGCTCTGCCAGCCGTCGTCGAAGGCGACGCGCGCCTCGGCCTCATAGCGGCCGCTGGCGTTGGACTGGGCACCGCGGCCTCGCCTGCGCTGGCGGTCGATTGCGACCGCCA
>NZ_LWIG01000009.1:197873-203551 GCF_002068095.1 Bradyrhizobium sacchari
GGCGGGTGCTTGAGAGCATGAGAGGATGCTGCTGGACTCATGCGATCAAGATAGCACGAGGAAAGAACAAATCAAGAACACAAACAAAAAGCGCGAAAACAACCCCATGCACAAGTAGAGCTGCCCAAACTTCGCGCGCCCGCCTTTGACCTCACGCAACACGGCCGGCACAACCATCCCGTTTCATGACCGACGGATCGATCACGCCGGAACCGGGTTGGTGACGATCGCTGTGTGAAGGTCGGCAGGAACATGACAATCCAACAAAAAACGGCCGTCGCGAGCGGCGACCTCGATCTCCTCGATCGCTATTGGCGCGCTGCCAACTACCTCTCGGTCGGGCAAATCTACCTGCTCGACAACCCGCTGCTGCGCGAGGCCTTGCGGGCCGAGCACATCAAGCCGCGGTTGCTGGGACATTGGGGCACGACGCCCGGTCTGAACTTCATCTATGCCCATCTCAACCGCGTCATCCGCGCGCTTGATGTCAGCGTTCTCTATGTCTGCGGCCCCGGTCATGGCGGCCCGGGCATGGTCGCCAATACCTATCTCGAAGGCAGCTATAGCGAGATCTATCCGGATATCGCGCGCAATGCGGATGGATTGTGCAAGCTGTTCAGGCAGTTCTCCTTCCCTGGCGGCATTCCTAGTCACGCGGCCCCTGAGACCCCGGGCTCGATCCACGAGGGCGGCGAGCTCGGCTACGCCCTGGTGCACGCCTATGGTGCGGCGTTCGACAATCCCGACCTGATCGTCGCCTGTGTCGTCGGCGACGGTGAAGCCGAGACCGGCCCGCTCGCGGCGTCCTGGCACTCCAACAAGTTCCTGAGCCCGGCCCATGACGGCGCGGTGCTGCCGATCCTGCATCTCAACGGCTACAAGATCGCGGGTCCGACCGTGCTCGGGCGGATGCCTGACAGCGAGATCCGCGACCTGTTCCGTGGGCTAGGCCACGAGCCGCTGTTCGTCGAGGGCGACGATCCCAAATTGATGCACCAGGCCATGGCGGACGCGCTCGACGTCGCGCTCGCCAGCATCCGCTCGATCCAGCAGCATGCCCGCGACGGACGCAAGAGCGTCGAGCGGCCGCGCTGGCCGATGATCGTGCTGCGCAGCCCGAAGGGTTGGACCGGCCCGAAGGAGGTCGACGGCAAGAAGGTCGAGGATTTCTGGCGCGCGCACCAGGTGCCCGTTGCGGGCTGCCGCGAGAACCCGGCGCATCTGAAGATCCTCGAAGACTGGATGCGGAGCTACGAGCCGGACAAACTGTTCGACGCGAATGGCGCGCTGGTGCCCGAGCTTCAGGCGCTGGCGCCCGAAGGTCACAGGCGCATGGGCGCCAATCCGCATGCCAATGGCGGTCTCCTCAAGAAGGAGCTGAAGCTGCCGGACTTCCGCAGCTTTGCCGTGGAGGTGCCGCAGCCCGGCGGCGTCACCGGCGAAGCGACGCGCGAGCTCGGCAAATTCCTGCGCGACGTCATTCGCCTGAACGCGCAAGAGCGCAACTTCCGCATCATGGGCCCGGACGAGACCGCGTCAAACCGGCTGGATGCCGTGTTCGAGACGACCGGGCGGGTCTGGATGGAGCCGACGGAGCCATACGACGTGCATCTCGCGCAGGACGGGCGCGTGATGGAGGTGTTGAGCGAGCATCTCTGCCAGGGCTGGCTCGAGGGCTACCTTCTCACCGGACGCCACGGCTTCTTCTCCTGCTACGAAGCCTTCATCCACATCGTGGATTCCATGTTCAACCAGCACGCCAAATGGCTCAAGGTGACGCGGCATCTGCCGTGGCGGCGGCCGGTCGCCTCGCTGAACTATCTCTTGACCTCGCATGTCTGGCGGCAGGACCACAACGGCTTCAGCCACCAGGATCCCGGCTTCGTCGATCTCGTCGCCAACAAGAAGGCCGACATCGTCCGCATCTATTTTCCGCCGGATGCCAACACGCTGCTCTGGATCGCAGACCATTGCCTGCGCACCTACAACCGCATCAACGTCATCGTCGCCGGCAAGCAGCCGGCGCCGCAATGGCTGTCGATGCAGGAGGCCGCGACGCATTGCGATGCAGGCATCGGCATCTGGACCTGGGCCGGCAGCGAGGACACGAATACCGAACCCGACGTGGTGATGGCCTGCGCCGGCGACGTGCCGACGCTGGAGACGCTCGCTGCCGTCGATCTCCTGCGCAGGGCACTGCCCGATCTGAAGATCCGCGTCGTCAACGTCGTCGACCTCATGACGCTGCAGCCGAGGGATCAGCATCCGCACGGCCTGTCCGACCGCGACTTCGACAGCCTGTTCACGCGCGACAAGCCCGTCATCTTCGCCTATCACGGCTATCCCTATCTGATCCACCGGCTGACATATAACCGCACCAACCATGCCGGCCTGCACGTGCGCGGTTTCGCCGAGGAAGGCACCACGACGACGCCGTTCGACATGGTCGTTCTCAACGAGCTCGACCGCTATCACCTCGCGATCGAGGCGATCGAGCGCGTGCCCGGGCTGGCGACCAAGGCCGCGCAGGTGAAGCAGCAATTCCGCGACAAGCTGATCGAACACGCCCGCTATGTGCGCGAGCACGGCGAGGACATGCCGGAGGTTCGCGACTGGGTCTGGCCGGGCAAGACGGGCTGACGTCATGCCGACGCCCGAGGCGGTTCTGGTCCTCAATTCCGGCTCGTCGAGCATCAAGTTCGGCCTGTTCGATATCGCGTCGGCCGAGCCTGTCCTGCTCTGCAAGGGCCAGCTCGACGAGCACGAGGACAAGCCGCGGCTCGTCGTGAGAGACCCCGCGGGCAAGACCTTGTTCGAGACGCGGAGAGACTCGTCGAATGCCGGCAGTGGTCATCTCTTCAGCGAGGTGCTCGCCTTCATCGAGCACCGGTTCGGCAAGCACAGCTTGCGCGCGGTCGGCCACCGCATCGTCCATGGCGGGCCGGATTATTCAGGTCCGGTCGCGCTGACGGACGACGTCATCGCAAAGCTGGAGGCGCTGACACCGCTGGCACCGCTGCATCAGCCCCGATGTCTGGCGCCAATCCGCGCCATCGCGGCGATCCGGCCCGCGCTGATGCAGATCGCGTGTTTCGACACCGCCTTCCACCACGGCCTCGCGCCGCCGGCCAGCCGTTTCGCCATTCCGGGACGCTTCGAGGCGCGTGGCATCCGCCGCTACGGCTTTCACGGCCTGTCATTCGAATATGTCGCGGGCCGCCTCGCCGAGATTGCACCGGAGCTCGCCGCCAAGCGCACGGTGATCGCGCATCTCGGCAATGGCGCCAGCCTCTGCGCGTTGCGCGACGGCCGCAGCGTCGACACCACGATGGGACTGACGCCGCTCGACGGCCTCGTGATGGGCACGCGAAGCGGCAGCATCGATCCCGGCGTGCTGCTCTATCTGCAGCAGCACGAGAAAATGTCGGTCGAGGAGGTCCAGCACCTGCTCTATCACCAGTCCGGCCTGCTCGGCGTCTCCGGCCTCTCCGCCGACATGCGCACGCTGCTGGCGAGCGGCGACGCTGCCGCGAGAGGCGCGGTCGATCTCTTCACCTTCCGTGCCGCGCAGCAGATCGCGATGATGGCGACCACGCTCGGTGGGATGGATGGCCTCGTCTTCACCGGCGGCATTGGCGAACATGCGAAGGATATCCGTAGCGCGATCGGTGACCGGCTGGCCTGGCTCGGCATGCGGATCGATGCGGCTGCGAATGACGAAGCACGCGAGCGGATCGATAGCGACGATAGCGCCCTCGAAGTGTTCGTGATCCCGACGAATGAGGAACTGGTGATCGCGCGGCATTGCAAGGTGGTGCTGCAAGCTAAGTGAATTATCCGACGGCTCTTCCCCTCTCCCCTTGCTGGAGAAGGTGGCGCGAAGCGCCGGATGAGGGGTTCTGTCCGCGCATGCATTTGCAAATGAGTATGCGGAGAGAGACCCTCACCCCAGTGAGTTCTTGTCTCCCTGCGGTGCTGCCCTCTCCCGCAAGGGGAGAGGGCACAACCATGATCAGCTCGCTCTCAGTGAGTCCCCGACAATATCTGGACGCAGCCGATCACGACCTCGATCACGATCAGCACCACGACCGCGATCTCGAGCCGGAGCGAGCGCTGGGTGTCGATGATGTCGGTCAACGCGTTGGCGGTCTCGGACACCGCGGTGAGCTTGCGCTCGAGCGTGTCGAGGCGCTCCTTGAGTTCGTATTCGTCCTCGAGGCGGGCATAGAGCCGGTCGAGCTCGGGCTTCTCCCAGAGCACGTCGGGCTTTTCGGCCACGGCAACACGGCCGGCGACGCGCTGTTGCACCAGCAATGCGTTGCCGATCAGCTGCAGGATGCCCTTGCGGCGGCGCGGCGTACGGCCGTGCTCGGCGAGCTCGCGCGCGAACGGCTCGATGACGTCGAACACGGCGGCNCCCGCCGCTCGTCACGCGCCAGCGACGTGCTCTTGGCGAGCGCGTCCGCAACCAGCAGCAACCGGTCATCGGAGAATTTGGCGAGGGAGATCGGACCGCCCGGCTGGATCGCTTCAGTGCTCTCGTCCTTGCAGAGCTGCGCCTGCGCGATCTCTTCCTCATAGGGGCTGAGCTCGCCGATAACGCGCGGTTTCAGGCTGTCGATCAGCACCTTCTCCTCCGAGGGCAAGAGGCCGATCAGCACCACGACGCCGTAACGGAAGATCACCGCGAGGCCGGCGTGGACGCGGAAGGCGGCCGGCGTCGACGACACCAGCGCGCCGATCTCGAGGCCGGACGCATTGATGCGGTCGCCGAGCATCAGCGCGCGGATCCGCAAGGTCGGCGCGGCGTCCGGCCGTGGAGATGTCGGGGGCGCGCTAACGGTCGCTTGATCGGCGTTCATGCAAGGCCCTCGTCAGCACCATGGATTGCAGGCTTGTCCCGTTCTGGGGTGCTTGTTCCGCTCGCATCCTCGTGAGGCAGATTGCGAGTGCCCTGCATGCCCGCGCCATGTCCCAGCTAAACTCCGGGTTAATACCGTCAAGGCGAGCTCGCGCCGAAATATTCGGCAACATTCCCTCCCGCAGGGGACATGAATGGGATCCGATAGCTCCAGCAGTTTACCATCGAACGGCGAAGCCTTGGCCGAAAAGTTGCACTCGGCAATGCCGCGTGTTTATGACAACATCATAACAAGTTACGCTTCTCCCGAAGTGCGGACATCGAAGCCTCAATCATGCTGAGCGTCATCATTCCGACCGAAGGCGTCGAGCAGACGGCGGTCGCAACCTTGGCTGCGCTGGTGCCCGGCGCCGCTGCCGGCATCATCCGGGAAGTGCTGCTGGTCGACGGCACCCGCAACGGCGTCATCGAGCGTGTCGCCGACGTCGCAGGCTGCCGCTTCATCAGCTTCGAAGGTTCCTCGCATGGCGCGGCGCTCGCCGCCGGCGCACTGCAGGCCCGTTCTCCCTGGCTGATGTTCCTGCCCGCAGGCGCGGTGCTTGAAACCGGCTGGATCGAGGAGACGACCCAATTCATCCAGAGCGTCGCGACCAGCGGCCGGGACCGGGCCGCGGTGTTCCGCTATGCCCGCACGCCTTACGCCGAT
Organism: Bradyrhizobium sacchari; assembly: GCF_002068095.1. Classification (GTDB taxonomy): domain Bacteria; phylum Pseudomonadota; class Alphaproteobacteria; order Rhizobiales; family Xanthobacteraceae; genus Bradyrhizobium; species Bradyrhizobium sacchari. The sequence goes on from NZ_LWIG01000009.1 coordinate 203,441, forward strand.
ACCGGGTTGCGCGATGTCCTTCGGGCCGTGGCGCGCAGGCTGGCCGGTCCGTTCGGCGATCAGGGCCTTTTGATCGCGCGCGATCATTACGACCGGATCGGCGGCTATCCG
>NZ_LWIG01000009.1:203567-210029 GCF_002068095.1 Bradyrhizobium sacchari
CCCGCCGTTCCGAGGCGCGGCTGCTGAGGCGGCTCGGCCGCTCGTCCCGGACCATGCTGCGCAGCCGGATCGTCATGGTCGGCGAAGGTCCTTGATCCGCGCGCTCGATACTTGCCAAAGTCAAATAATTATTTGACAATGGCAAATATCGAGGTGAGCCATGTCATTCAACGGCACAGACGACCCCGTCGCCGCGGTCCGCGCCTTCAACCGCTTCTATACCCGCAAGCTCGGTGTGCTCGACCAGCATCTTGGAAAAACCCCGTTCTCGCTCAGCGAGGCACGGGTGCTCTACGAGCTCGCGCATCGCGACGACCTTGCGGCAAAGGAGATCGGGAACGAGCTTGGCCTCGATCCCGGCTATCTCAGCCGCATCGTCCAGAGTTTTGACGAAAAGGGGCTGATCACGCGCAGGCCCCTGCCCGCGGATCGCAGGCAATACCAGCTCAGCCTGACCGCCAAGGGCCGCCAGACCTTCGCCAAGCTGAACCTGAGCTCACAGAACGAGGTTGCCGCGATGCTGGCTCAGCTTTCAGCCGCCGATGCGACGCGGCTCACCCAGGCCATGGCGACCATCGAGGCTGTGCTGGAGCAACGCCCAAGCCAGCCCGCGGCTTTCCTGCTGCGCAGCCATCGCGTCGGTGACATGGGCTGGGTCATCTCCCGGCAGGCCGCCGCCTATGCCGCGGACTACAACTGGGACATCAGCTACGAGGCGCTGGTCGCCGAGATCTGCGCGCAGTTCATCAAGAACTACGACGCCGCACGCGAGCATTGCTGGATCGCGGAATTGGATGGCGAGCCGGTCGGCTCGATCTTTCTGGTCAAGGCCACCGACGAGATCGCCAAGCTGCGCCTGCTGCAGGTCGAGAAGAAGGCGCGTGGGCTCGGTGTCGGCCGTGCACTGGTCGAGCAATGCATCAGGGGCGCCCGCGAGAGGGGCTACAGCAGGATGACGTTGTGGACCCAGAGCATCCTGGTCGCCGCGCGCGGCATCTATCAAAGTGCAGGCTTCAAGCTCGTGAAGGAAGAGAGGCACCACAGCTTCGGTGCCGATCTGGTCGGGGAGACGTGGGAGCTGGATCTATAGCTGCGCGATGCGCGTTGCTGCGCCCTCTCCCCTTGCGAGAGAGGGCATCTCCGCTGGCGGACACACACTTACATGGGTGAGGGGTATGTCTCCACGAGCATCAGTGCACGCGGATAGAGACCCTTCATCCGGCGCTTCGCGCCACCTTCTCTCACAAGGGGAGAAGGAAGGAAAACGCGCTCAGCGCACAAGTGCACTTACAGCAACGATCATCACACCGTCGCGCCTTGCGCTTTCGGCCGGCGCAGATGCTCGTCCAGCCGCGGCATGATCTCGACGAAATTGCAGGGACGCGTGCGGTAGTCGAGTTGAGCGGCCAGGATGCCGTCCCAGCCGTCGCGGCAGGCGCCCGGCGAGCCCGGCAGGCAGAAGATGTAGGTCGCGCCCGCAACGCCGGCGGTAGCGCGGCTCTGGATCGTCGAGGTCCCGATCTTGGCATGGCTCATCATGTGGAACGCGATGGAGAAGCCATCCATGCGCTTCTCGAACAGCGGCTCGATCGCCTCCGGCGTGACGTCGCGTCCCGTAAAACCGGTGCCGCCGGTGGTGATGACGACGTCGACGCCGCTATCGGCAATCCAGCGGCGGATCACGGCGCGGATCGCCTCGACGTCGTCGGTGACGATCTCGCGCGCGGCGAGATGATGGCCCGCGCCGGTGAGGCGATCGGCGAGCGTCTGGCCGGATTTGTCATCCGCAAGCACGCGCGTATCGGAGACGGTGAGCACCGCGATGTTGAGCGGGATGAATTGTTTGGATTCGTCGATGGAAGCCATTGTGCGTCTCTCGTGTCCCGGACAAGGCGCGGCGTATCAGCGCCGCGCCGCAGAGCCGGGACCCATCTTGGAGGCTTGGGAGACCGGCAATATGGGCCCCGGCTCTGCAGCGCACCGCTGAAGAAGCGCTGCGCTGCGTCCGGGGCACGGGGTCGTTACGTCGCCCCGCCGCCGAACGTGTTGCAGGCCTGGACCGTGCCCTGCTGGAATCCGGTCATGAACCATTGCTTGCGCTGCGCGGCCGAGCCGTGGGTGAAGGAGTCAGGCACGACGCGGCCCGTGGCCTGGCGCTGCAACGTGTCGTCGCCGATCGCGCTCGCCGTGGTCAGCGCGGCGTCGATGTCGCCCGCCTCCAGGAAGTTCGGACGCTTCTTCGACTCGCGGTTGACCCAGACGCCGGAGAGACAATCCGCCTGCAGTTCCACCTTAACCTGGAGCGCATTCGCTTCGGCCTTGCTGCCGGCCTGCTGCTGCAGCCGCGTCACGCGCGGAATGATGCCGAGCAGGTTCTGGATGTGGTGGCCGGCCTCATGCGCGATGATGTAGGCGGTGGTGAAATTGCACGCCGACTTGCCGGAGCAGCCGCGGAACCGCGTCTCGACCTCGCGGAAGAAGCTGGTGTCGAGGAAGATGGTGCGATCCGGCGGACAGTAGAACGGACCCATCGCCGACTGCGCCATGCCGCAGCGGCCGCCATTGGTGGCGTTGCGGAACAGCACGACCTTCGGACCGGTATAGTTCTGGCCGCTGGCCTGGAAGATCTCGCTCCAGCGGTCGTCGATCTCGCCGAGGATGCCGGCGATCATGCTGCCCACCTCGTCCGTCGGCGCGCCACGCTTGGCCGAGGTCGACTGGCGATCGGTCTGGTAGCTGGGCGCCTGGCCGCCGCCGGTGAGGATCTCGGCGCCGCCGATCAGGATGCGCGGGTCGATGCCGAAGGCGTAGCCGATCAGGCCGAGCACGATGATGGTGCCGATGCCGAGCCCGCCGCCGCCCATCGGCAGGCCGAACCCCCCGCCTCCTCCGCCGCCGAATCCACCGCCACCCTCGTCGCGACGATCCTCGATGTCGTCGCTGCGGCGGAAATCATCGTAGCGCATGGCGGGCTTTCCCTTAAATCCTCGAGTGGCATCATTTGGGCGCAGGAGCGCGAAAGCTCAACGCGCCACACACGTAAAATTTCCGTTGCCTTTATCAATATCGTGCTCGGCAAAAATTGCCTAGTGCGACAGCATGCGCCTGCCAGCAATTTTTTCCGAGGGACGTGCAATTTTTTCCGAGAGAAATTTGCAGTCTTTCTGGCGCCGTGGTCGCTCCCGCAACGCGAAGAAACACGAAATACACTGCAAAACACGGTGCATGCGAACACTGGAGCGCGCGTAACGCGCGATGCGCGGCCTGCTCACAAAAGCAGCGGGTTAAGTCGATTTTTACTTTGCCGCTTCAATGTAACGGTCAGTCGGTTGTTTGGTCCCGCGTCGCCGACAGCGTCGCCTGAGTCAGAGTTCTTGAGTCATGGTAGAGTCGCGTCGCGGGGCGTCTGCAAGGGCGCCCCGCACAAACTTTGAGTCTCCGTCGCATCGCATCATCCTCGGTGATTGCGTCGCCGAGATGTCGAAGCTTCAGGCAGGTAGCGTCGATCTGGTGTTCGCAGATCCGCCCTACAATCTTCAGCTCAAGGGCGATCTCAAGCGCCCCGACGAATCCCATGTCGATGCCGTCAACGACGACTGGGACAAGTTCGATTCATTCTCCGCCTATGACGATTTCACCCGCGCCTGGCTGCTTGCCGCCCGCCGCGCGATGAAGCCGTCGGCGACGATCTGGGTGATCGGCTCCTATCACAACATCTTCCGCGTCGGCGCGATCATGCAGGACCTCGGCTTCTGGCTCCTGAACGACATCGTTTGGCGCAAGACCAACCCGATGCCGAATTTCCGCGGCCGCCGCTTCACCAACGCGCACGAAACCATGATCTGGGCCGCGCGCGACGAAAAAGCCAAGGGCTACACGTTCAACTACGAGGCGCTGAAAGCCGCCAACGAGGATGTGCAGGCACGTTCCGACTGGCTGATCCCGCTCTGCACCGGCGAGGAGCGCCTCAAGGGCGCCGACGGCAAGAAAGTGCATCCGACGCAGAAGCCGGAAGGCCTGCTCGCGCGCGTGTTGCTGTCCTCCTCCAAGCCGGGCGATCTCGTGATCGATCCCTTCAACGGCACCGGCACCACCGGCGCCGTCGCCAAGCGCCTCGGCCGCTCCTATATCGGCTTCGAGCGCGACAAGACCTATGCGAAGGCGGCCGAAGCCCGCATCGCGGCTGTCGAGCCGCTGCCGGAAGAGAGTCTCGCTCCGTTCATGACAGCGCGCGAAGCTCCGCGCGTCGCGTTCTCCGAGCTGATCGAGCGCGGCATGATCATGCCGGGCACGAAACTGTTCGATGCCAAGAAAAAGCTTGGCGCGCTGGTCCGCGCCGATGGCGCCATCATGCTCGGCGACAAGGTCGGCTCGATCCACCGCATCGGCGCGGTGGCGCAAGGCGCCCAGGCCTGCAACGGCTGGACCTTCTGGCATGTCGAGACCAAGAAGGGGCTCAAGCTGATCGACGAGCTCCGCGCCGAGATCCGCGCGGGTATGAGCGCGGAGTAGCTTTCCTCCGTCATTCCGGGGCTCGCGAAGCGAGAACCCGGAATCTATCCAACCGCAGCACATGCGGCCCAATGGATTCCGGGCTCGCGCTTCGCGCGCCCCAGAATGACCGCGATGGCTTGAAAGCCGCCCCCGCCAGGACTAGATTCGCCCGATCAGCCCTGTCCTGAGCGGTTGGGCCCCATGCGACGACAGTCCGAGACATTGCTGCTGGTGCCGCTGCTGCCGATCTTCCTGCTCGGCATGTTTCCGATGTTCCTGATCGCCCTGCTCGGCTTTTTCGGCCTCGCGCTGTTCGGCGTGCTCGTGGTCTGCGTCGGGCTCGCCAGCAGCAACGAGGCCCACGACAATTTCAATCACGACGTCATCGTGCACGGCTATGCCCGCGGATCGGAACGCGCGGCGCGCGCCTCCGACATGCATCTCGCCACAAAACTCGGGCTCCGCCTGGAAGCGGTCGGCGCGGCGATGGTCGTTACGGCGGCGATCGGCCTTTGTTACGCCGGCTGATCTGCGCGGCGCGCAGATACCGCCCGGCAAACTCGCCGGTTGCCCTCTCCAACGCGGTTCAGGCAAGAGAAGGGCGCCAGCGGCAATGGCGCCGCGCTCGCTCTCGGCCAACGACACTGGGGAGATAATCAATGCTCAAATTCTATTTCAACGGCTCGCCGAACCCGACCAAGGTCGCGCTCTATCTCGAAGAATCCGGCCTGCCTTTCGAGCCGGTGAAGGTCGACACCCGCAAGGGTGAACAGTTCACGCCGGAATACCTCAAGATCAATCCGAACGGCAAGGTGCCGGCGATCGACGATGGCGGCACCATCGTGTTCGACTCGAATGCCATCCTGCTCTATCTCGCCGAGAAGACCGGCAAGTTCCTGCCCGCCGCCAATTTGCGTGGCGAGACGCTGTCATGGCTGATGTTCATTGCCACCGGCGTCGGGCCGTATTCGGGTCAGGCCGTGCACTTCAAGCATTTTGCGCCGAAGGACCAGAACCACGACTACGCCCATAACCGCTACCAGTACGAGACCGATCGCCACTACAAGATTCTCGACGGCCACCTCAAAGGCCGCAGCTACATGGTCGGCGATTCCTATTCGATCGTCGACATGGCGCTGTGGGGCTGGGCGCGGATGGTGCCGTTCAAGCTCGGCGACGACGCCTTTGCGCGCTATCCGAACGTGAAGCGGCTGGTGGACGAGATCTCGGCGCGGCCGGCGGCTGCGCGCGCGATCGCGTTGAAGGACAAGTTCACCTTCAAGGCCGAGATGGACGACGAGGCCCGCGCCAACATGTTCAAGCACATGACGACCAAGGTCGCCTGATCGCGCCATACCGCGATGTGAAGGCCACGCGCTTGCGCGTGGCCTTTTGTCTTTATGCGGCGTGAACCGAGCTCAGGAATTTTGCGACTTCCTGCTTCAGCCGGTTGCTGTCCGCCGACAGCGAGCGCGCCGCCGAGAGCACCTGCGAGGAGGCAGACCCCGTTTCAGAGGCCCCGCGTTGGACGTCACCGATGTTGGTCGAGACGCGCTGGGTGCCATGGGCCGCCTGCTGGACGTTGCGGGAGATCTCCTGTGTCGCCGCGCCCTGCTGCTCCACCGCGGCAGCAACCGTCGACGAGATCTCCGACAGGCGTTCGATGGTGCCGCTGATCTCCCGGATGGAGCCGACCGATTGCTCGGTGGCGGCCTGGATGCTGGAAATCTGCTGGCCGATCTCGCCGGTGGCTTTCGCTGTCTGCTCGGCCAGCGCCTTGACCTCGGAGGCGACCACGGCAAAGCCGCGGCCGGCATCGCCGGCGCGCGCGGCCTCGATGGTCGCATTCAGCGCAAGGAGATTGGTCTGGCCCGCGATGGTGTTGATCAGCTCGACCACGTCGCCGATGCGGGCGGCAGCCTTGGACAATTCGCCGACGCGCTCGTTGGTCCGGCTCGCCTGGCCGAC
>NZ_LWIG01000010.1:0-10069 GCF_002068095.1 Bradyrhizobium sacchari
TCGGTGATCTGCGTCACCGCAGGCGTGCTGTCCACGACCAGGTGCTCGAAATTACCGCCGGTCGCCGTGCTGATCGTCGCGCTGACCGAAGTCGGGTCGAGATAGACGTCCTCGTTCGGCGCGACCGTGTGCACCACCGAGCCGCTGCTGGCGCCGCCCGCAATGGTGATGACGTCGCCGTTCGACAGCGTCACCGTCACCGGCTGNCCGGCCTGCGCCGGATGCGTCAGCGTCGCCGTGTAGGTGATGCTGCTGTCCGCCTCCGTGATGCTCGGCGTCGCCGTCAGGCTCACCGTGGTGTCGTCGATCGTATCCTTGAACGTAACCGTGGCATTGCCGTACGTCGTGGTGTTCACCGCCTCGAAATTGCCGCCGGACGTGCCGGTGATCGAGACCGGGATGACCTGGCCGTCCACATAGACGTCCTCACCCTGGGCCGCCTGCGGAGCGGACGACGCCGTCAAGTGACCCGGCGCGAAGGTGATGTCCACCCCGTTGCTCAGCGTCACCGTGAACGGCGTTATCGACGCGTAATCCATGTGCGCCGTGTAGACGAACGTCTCGTTCTCGAACGCCACGACATTGTCCAGCGTCACGAAGTTGGTGTTGATCGTATCTTTGACCGTCACCGTCGCCGTGTCGGTGGTATCCAGCAGCTCGTAATTGCCGCCGGTCGCACCGGTGACCGAGACGGTGTAGGTCTCGTGGTCGATATAGGGGTCGTCGCCCTGCACCGGGAACGGCGTCGAGGTGCCGGTGGTCTGGCCGGCGAGGATCGTGATGGTCGTACCGTTGCTCAGAGTCAGCACGAGATTGCTGCCCTGCGGCGCGTGGTCGACGCTGGCCGAGATCGTCGCCGTGCCGGCGCCTTCGTTCACCGTCACGTCGTTCAACGTCACCGTTGTCGGATCGATGGTGTCCTTGATCGTGACCGTGGCATTGCCATACGTCGTGGTGTTCACCGCCTCGAAATTGCCGCCGGACGTGCTGGCGATCGAGACCGGGATGATCTGGCCATCCACATATACGTCTTCACCCTGGGCCGCCTGCGGAGCCGACGATGCCGTCAAGTGACCCGGCGCGAAGGTGATGTCCACCCCGTTGTTCAGCGTCACCGTGAACGGCGTCATCGACGCGTAATCCATGTGCGCCGTGTAGACGAACGTCTCGTTCTCGAACGCCACGACATTGTCCAGCGTCACGAAGTTGGTGTTGATCGTATCGTTGACCGTCACCGTCGCCGTGTCGGTGGTGTCCAGCAGTTCGTAATTGCCGCCGGTCGTGCTGGCGACAGAGACCACGTAGGTCTCGTGATCAATATAGGGATCGTCACCCTGCACCGGGAACGGCGTCGAGGTGCCGGTGGTGTGGCCGGCGAGGATCGTGATGGTCGTACCGTTGCTCAGTGTCAGCACGAGATTGCTGCCCTGCGGCGCGTGGTCGACGCTGGCCGAGATCGTCGCCGTGCCGGTACCCTCGTCCACCGTCACGTCGTTCAACGTCACCTTGGTCGGGTCGCCGTCGTCGGTGACGACGAAGGACACCGTCGATGCCGAGGTATCGCCGTCACCATCGGTCACCGTGTAGGTGAAGTTTGCCGGCCCGCCGGTGTTATAGACGTCGTCGGGCTGCGCAACGAACTTGTAGGCACCGTCAGCGGTGACCTGGAGACTGCCGTGGGCGAGCGTGATCGCCTGGGAGTACCCGTCATTGCCGAACGACAGGGTCACCCCGTTGATCTCGGTGACGGTCGCGCCGTCTGCGCCCGGATCGAAGTCGAGTTGCCCCGTGACCGGCGCAGACCCTTCAAGCACGTTCTGCGAGGCCTCCGCAAAGGCATGCGGACCATCATCCTGGAAATTGATGTGAAGCCCGGCGGGCGAAACAGCGTGGGCGGTGTCGCCATCGCCGTCGGTCGCGGTGGCCGAAATGTACACGAGGCCGTTCGTGATCGAGACCTCGTCATCATAGGCAGCCGGTGACGAGCCATCGACATTGTGCGCGATCGCCGCAAACTGGGCGACCCACAGATGCCCGGTGGTGTCGACGTAGAGCGCGAACACCTTCTCGCCGGTCTGGAAGTTATTGCTGTCGACGCCCCAGACGATGTCCGGGTTGGTGGAATCGGTGAACAGGAAGATGTCGTGGTTGCCGACGGTGGTGTTCAGCCCGGAATCCTGGCCGGTGAAGCCGCCACCGGTGGAGTTCGTCAGCTGATAGGACACACCTCCGGCCGGGCCAGGTCCATCCGTGCCGAAATCGGGCGTCGTGAACAGGGTGCTGGCGGCACCGGTCGATTCGGCATAGCCGAGAACCGTACCGATCTGGGCGCCGGCAATTGCGGCGGTCAGCACGCTCGGCGCCGTCGCGGGATCGACGTCGTTCTCCGGATTCGGACCGGATTGCGGGGCGAATCCGGCGCTTTCGTCATGGGTGACGCTGAGCGTGGCGGGAGCGCACACGACGGACGAGATGCCGCTTACCGAGAACGGATGACCGACATTGTCCTCCCCGGGATCATTCGGATCGGCCGGAAGCGTCGGTGCACCGTTCGGCGTGCTCGAGAACGCGACGTTGTCGTAGTTGGAAATGACCAGACGATTGAAATCATCCGCCGCGTCGACCGTGACGGTCGCGCCCTCGTTCAGGCCGACGATGACGACGCCGACGAGCGTGTTGCCGTCATAGACCGGAATCTTGGTGTAGCTGGCATCGCCGGTGACGGTGACGTCGTTCAGCGTGATCGGCAGCGGATTGCCGTCGTCGTTGAAATCGGGGGTGTCGTTGGCGTTGAAGACCTGGACGAACACCGTCGCCGTGTTGCTCGGACCGCCCTGGATCTGGTGGATCGTGAACGAGGCCGCATCGACCTCGTAATGCCCGTTATAGGCAAAGCCGCCGGCGGGGAATGTGAGGCTGTTGACGAAGTCGAGCCGCAGGATCTCCGCAGGCTGGTCGTTGCCGCCATGGACCTCATGGCCCTCGATGGTCTGGTTGCCGACGCCGATATCGCTGCCCGTCGTATTGATCGTGTTCGGGTTCGGACCATTGCCCTGGCCGATGCCGGATAGCAGCACGTCCTGGTCGCTCGGACCATCGAGACCACGCTCGTCGACGTTGCCGGCCTTGATGCCGACATAGGTGAGCGGCGTATCGACGCAATCCTGCGACGCCGAGATGGTCGGGCCGGAATCGTCGATGGAGACGACGGACTTGTTACCGTCGATGAGAGTGGCGGTAGCGGACTTCGTGATGTGATCGCCATCGCCGTCGGTCACCGTCACCGTCAGCTTCAGGCCGACGCTTTGGCCGGCCACCGCCGTCAGCAACGAGATCGACTCGTCGAACAGCGACGGCGTCTCGGGCAATTGCGATCCCACGGGTTCGGACGCGTCGTGATCGATCGGCAGGAATTGATCGACCACGAGCTGCGCCGTGGCCGGATCCGTCGAATTCAACGAGATACGCAGGACGACAAAATCATCGGCAGTTGACTGCGTATCATGGCCAACGCGGCCGACGATCTGACCGCCCTCGAGCGTCAGCCACACGGTCCGATGGTCCACCGACGTGCCGTCGAGCGGACTTCCCGCGACCGCAGTCGCAATGAGATTGGTCTTGATGCCGCCCACTTCGGGCGCGCCGGTCAGAACGAGGCTGAGCGCGGACGTGACCGGATTGGACAGGGCCGGACCGTCGGCGCCGTAGTTGATCACCGCATTGGTGAACAACGGGGCAAGCAGCCCCTCGCCCGTCTTCAGCTCGCCGATCTCGGCCGTCGAGGTGGCATCCGTCGTGAATGTCACGGCGGTGTGGGCCGTGTCGTCGGCGGTGCCGTTCGGCGCGCCGCCGTCCGACTCGCCCTCGCCGACATTGTATTGATCGGGCGCATGATTGATCGTCTCGTCGAGGTTCAGCTGAAGCGCGACGAATTCAGGCTGCGTCACGTCGGTGCCTATCGTCAGCGACGGGCCGTCATCGTTGAAGTGGATCCTGGTCGAAATATCCGCCGAGGCGGACGAGGTGTCGCCGTCGCCGTCCTTGATGGTCACGACGGCCGAGATCGAGCCCGCGGCCAGCGAAATCTGGTCGTTCGGGTCGGACGAATTGAAGTGATGGAGCGAGAGATATTCGACCACCGACACCTTGCCGGAGACCGGATCGATCGCGATCGCAAACGCGGTCTTGCCCTCCAATTCGGGATGCACGCTGTCCGTGCCCACCGTGCCGATAATCCGGCCGGCAAGATCCTGCGACAAGGTGATCTCGGCGCCGTCCGTCAGGGTTACCCCGGACGTGGACGAATGCAGCTCGAGCGAATAGGTGATCGCCGCAGCCGGATCGGGGCCGTCGACGCCGAAATACGGCAGGACGCTCAGCGCCGCGCCGCTGCTGGTGGCATAGGCGAGCACCGGCCCGCTTTCGTCCGGATCATCACCCGGGTTCGCAACGCCCGCAAAGATCGCCAGCGGGCCGTCGACGTCGTTGGCCTGGTTGTTCGGGCTCTCGTCCGCGGTGACCGCGAAATTGCGTGACACCGTCGCCGCCACCAGCGGGCCATCGTCCTCGAACCGGATATCGCCGCCGATATTGGCGGACGCCGACGCGTGGTCGCCATCCCCGTCGGTGACGGTGACGGTCGCCTTGACCTGGCCAAGCGCATTCGCCAGCGAGACCGCCTCGTCGCTATCGCCATCGACGTCGGCGCTGTCATGGTGCAGCGAAACGTACTGGACCACGGATACCTTGCCGCTGACGGGATCGATCGCGATCGCAAACGCGGCCGGATCGGTGCCGGTGTTGGTCACGTCGGTGTCGCCGTCGGATCCGTCGTAACGGCCGACGATCAGGCCGCCCTCCAGGAACAGGAAGATCTCCTTCCCCTCCGTGGTGGTCAGCTTGGAATCCACCGGACCGATCGTGCTCTGGCCCTGTGCGTCCGTCAGCGTCAGCGAGAACACCTGGGCGCCGGTCTTGGCCGCCCCGTCGGTGCCGTAATCGACCGTGTTGATGGTGAGCGCGGCGACATTGCTCTGCGCGTAACCGATCGGAAGGCCGAAGGGAACCTGCGGGTCGTGTCCGGGATGGCCGACGCCGTTGAAGACGGGCGTGAACAGAATGTCGTTGTCGTCGCCGAACGGCGGGCTCTGCAGCAGCAGGGTCTCGTCGTGAACGACGGCAAAACCTCGCGTCTCCGACACCGTTACGGTCGGACCGTCATCGTCGAAGGCGATGAACGATTTCTCATTGCCGATCAGGGTGACCTTGACCGTCGAACTGGTCTGGTCGCCGTCGCCGTCGGTGGCCGTTGTCGTGAGCTCGAGCTTGAGCGTCCCGTTCCCGGCCATGTGCAGGATTGCCTGCTCGTCGAACAGGGACGGATTCTCGGAGCCGCCATGGTCGATCGGCAGGAACTGGTCGACCGTGATCTTCGCCGTGGTGGGATCGCTGGCATTCTCCAGCGTGATACGGAAGACGACATATTCGTCGCCGTTGCCGGCGATGCCGTCGCCGGTAATGCGGCCTTCGATCGTCGTGTCATTGACCTGAACGAGCACGATGGCACGCTGGGCCGCCGTGAGGTTCTCGAGCGGCGAGCCGACCAGCGCCGTTGCAGTCAGATTCGTTCCGGCCGTATCGCTGGACAGCACGAGCTTGAGCTCATTGCTGATGCCGCCCTTTGCCCCCGGGCCGTCCGTTCCAAAATCGACAATGGCCGCGTCGAACAGATCCGCGATGTCGCCCGCGGGGGTCGACCGTTCGCCAATGGCCTGCGCCTGGGTGGGATTGGTTGAGACGGTGACGGTGGTGACACCCGTATCGTCGGCGGTACCGTTCGGCAATCCGCCACCTGACTCGGACTCACCGGTGTTGTAGGTGTCGAGGCTTGGGCTGTCGCCGTGGCCGATGGTCTCGTCGAGATTGAGCCGGTCGAGATTCGACGGATGCTCGCCCTCGTCCCGCGTGATCGTCGGGCCGTCGTCGTCGAACGCGACGAACGAGTTCTCGGTGCCGATCAGGTTGGCCTGGACTGCCGAGACCGCCTGGTCGCCATCGCCGTCCGTCACCGTGGTCGTGAGTTGCAGATTGAGCGAGGCGCCGTCGGTCAGGTGCAGGAAGATCTGCTCGTCGAACAGCGACGGATCTTCCGAGCCGCCGTGATCGATCGCAAGGAACTGGTCAACCGTGATATGCGCCGTCGCGGGATTGCTGGCGTTCTCCAGCGTGATGCGGAAGGCAACGTACTCGTCGCCGTTGTCGGCGATGCCGTCACCGACGATCCGGCCCTCGAGCGTCGTGTCGTTGACCTGGACCAGCACGATGGACCGTGCGGCTGCGTCGAGCCCCGCGAGCGGCGTGCCGGCAAGCGCCGTCGCCGTCAGGTTCGTGCCAACAGTCTCGCTCGACAGCACCAGCTTGAGGATATTGGTGATTCCGCCGTCGGGCCCCGGACCATCCGTCCCGAAGTTGACGATCGCCGAGGGAAAGAGATTGGCGAGTCCCCCCGCGGGCGTCGACAGCTCGCCGATCGCCTGGCTCTGCGTCGGCGCGGTCGACACGGTGATGGTCGTCACTCCGGTATCGTCCAGAGTGCCGTTCGGCGTGATGCCGTTGGATTCGCTTTCGCCGGTGTTGTAGCGATCGGTGACGGGTCCGTCATCCTGGCCGATCGTCTCGTCGAGATTCAGCAAGCCGAGCGACGGCAGTTCGCTGCTCTCGCCCCGCGTGACGGACGGCCCGTCGTCGAGGAACGACACGCCGAGCGAATTGGTCGACAGCGCGGTCGCCGTGTTGCCGGCGTCGTCGGTCACGGTCTGCTGCACGAAGACCACGCTACCGAGCGAAGCGCCTTCGCTGGTGTCGGGATCGGACGCGGTGCCGTGCTTGATGGCTTCGTACTGGGCCACGTCAAGCTTCAGGCTCGCGGGATCGAGGTAGAGCTGGAAGGCGACCGCACCGTTCGGGTCGGCCACGCCGCCGGCGCCCTCGCGTCCGACCACCAGACTGCCTTCGGTGAACAGGAAGATTTCGTTGCCGGTCACCGTGGCCTGCAGACCGGAATCGACGCCGGCGAAGGCCGCGCCGGCGGAGGTCGTCAGCGCATAGGTGATCGTACCCGCCCCAACGGTGCCGAAACTGGCGCTCGACGAGGCGATCTCCGGAATGGCGCTCTCGGCCCATCCAATCAATCCGACGGGCGAGAAGACGGCGGGCAGACCACCATTGGGCTGATCGTTGGCGCCGTTCAGAATCTGGACATCGACGGTTTCATCGTGGACGACGACCGTGCCCGAGAGCGTGAAGCCTGCGCTCGGCGGAGTCGTGGCCGGCAGCCCGGCGAACGTCTCGGGACCACCCCCCGAGTTGCCAAGCTCTTCTTGTCCGAGCAGGTCGAGCGGATTACCGGCATTCAGGGGATCGACCGCCGAGTTGGAGAAGTTGCCGCCGCTGCCCTGCGCGTTGCCGTTGCCATCGCCGGCCGCCGGCAGCACGGACTGGTCGGTGGTGATGGGGAACAGGCTCGCGAATTCCTGCACATTGACGTCGCGGCCGGGCGCCAGCTCGATGGACAGCAGATGCTGATCGTCATGTCGGGAATCGAAGACCGGATCGACGGTGATCGTCGACTTGTTGTCGAAGAGAATGATCAGCTTCTCGCCGACATGGACCAGCGTGATCTTTTCGTTGGCGATCGCCGAGAAGTCGAGCTTGACCTTCTGGTCAAAGCCGAGATGCACGACCACCGCTTGATCGGTGAGCGGCTTGGCTAGCGTGAAAGTACGAACTGGGGTGGTGTTGGTCGGCACGGCAGTACCGGTAGCTTGCGCTACCTGAAATTGTGCATTCATAATTTACCCCTGCCAAAGCACTGTGCAGTTGAAATCAAGTCTGAAGAAAGTAAGTCGAAAAGTTTCGGTATTAAGCTATTGTTAACCGAGGCGGTGGTCAACGAAATCAACTAGTTAACAAAGAGTTTTTGGTCTGCCGTGGTAAATTGGCTGATCGGTATGCACGGCGTCGAAAAGACATTTAAGTTGAGCATCTTGCAACGAAGCCCCCGGGAAAACCCGGCATGCCTGGAGCAGCAATGAGGGTAATATTGTCCGCCAGCGTCGCTTTATCGCTTGGCTTCGGCGCCCCGGCATTGGCCGAGGACGCGCCGTCTCCCGTCGAACGAACGGTCAAATCCGCGTCCAACAAGGACACGCGGATTGGCGTCTTCATCAACGTCTTGCCCGATTGCACGTCGGGTCCGCTGCCGACGATCCGCCTGGTCAATGCGCCCGCATCCGGGAAGGTGATCGTCAAGTCGGCGAAGGTGAAAGCGACGAACTACAAGACTTGCCTTGCACTGGAAGTGCCGGCCTATGTCGCATTCTACAAGTCGCAGCCCGACTTCATCGGCGACGACGTCCTGACGATTGAGGTCAAATATGCCGGTGGCCGAACCGAGATCCAGAAGATCACCGTCAATGTCGCCGGCCCGGGCGCGCAGCAGAAGATCTAGCGGCCGGGCTCTCTTCCGGGGATAGCCCGGCCGGGCATGCCGGCCGGGATCCTGGTCGTTCCCGAACTCACGGGTGCAGCAGGAAATTGCTCGCTGTCAGGCCGAGGCCCGTGCCTGACAGAACGATCATCATATCGGCATGCCCCTGGGTCTCCGTCGTGCTGCTGGTGTTGGCGTAGACGATCGTGTTGCCGCCGGATTCGATCCAGGCAACGCTGTGCGCATTGAGGTTCACGCCGGGGCCGCTGAGCGGCGCCTGATAGGTCGTAATGTCGCTGCCGACCGCGCCGAGCTGGGTGAAGTCGATCGTGTCCTGGCTCGATCCGCCTGCCGAGAAGTTGTAGATGGTATCGTGCCCGGTCGTGGTGTTCGTGCTCTCGGAAGCGAGTTTGTAGAGGAAGTTGTCCTTGCCATCGCCACCGATCAGCTGGTCGGCACCTCCACCGCCGTAGATCGTATCGTTGTTCGGACCGCCGAGCAGCGCGTCGCTTCCCCCGTTGCCAGTCAGTGCATCGGAACCGTTCATGCCGAACATGATGTCGACGCCACTCCCACCGATCATGGTGTCCTTGGTGGCAACGCCGACCCAGACGTCGACGCTGGTCTGGGTGGAGTTGTTGGCCTGATCGGTCGCAGTGACGGTCAGGTGATAGGGTATGTCATCGCCATTCGCATTCGTCTGAGCCTGCAAATTCGAGCCGCCGACGAACAGCTCGCCCGTATTGGTATCGATCGTGAACTTCGCCGCGTCGCTTCCGCTCAGCGCGAAATGGAACGTGTCGATGACATCGGGATCGCCCGTTGCGACGAACTCGCCGAGATCTGCGCCGGCGTTCAGCGAGTTGCCGTTGTCTGCGGTGCCGAGCACGCCCATCGAGCTGACCAGGAAGTTGATGCCTGTGGGCCCTCCCTGATCGGTCTGGAGCGCGGAGATCGAGAACGAAGACGAACTGCTCGCGGCACCGTGGCTGTCCACGGCATCGATGAGCAGCGTGTAGCTGCCTGCATTGAGATTGGCGGCATCCGCTACGGCCACCGCGCCAGTGCCGGCATTGACCGAGAACAGGCTGGCGCCGGTTCCGCCCGTGATGTGATAGGTCACGGAATCTCCGGCATCCGGATCGGTCGAATGCGCGGTCAGCCCCACGTAAGTACCGTTCGCGGCGTGGGCGTTGATGGAGTTGGCGGTGTTGTCGGTATCGACGGGCGCCGTCGGTGCATCGTTGACTGGCGTGATGTCCAGCGTCGCCGTGCCGGCCACGCTCTTCGGATCCGGCAGGCTGTTGGTCGTGCCATTGTCGGTGATGGTGTAGCTGAACGAGACCGAGGTGTCGTCGTTCAAGGCCGGCGTGTAGCTCCAGGTGCCGTCACCGTTGTTGACCAGATTGCCGCTGCCCCCACTGATCTGGAGGTTGCTCGCCGTGAGCTGGTCGCCCTCGATATCCGAGGCGTTCGCCAGCAGCATCGCCTGCGTGATCAGGTGCGGGCCACTGTCCTCCGCGATCGCCGCCAGCGTCACGGCGCTGGTGGTCGGCGCGTCGTTGACCGGGGTGATGTCCA
>NZ_LWIG01000010.1:10119-29549 GCF_002068095.1 Bradyrhizobium sacchari
CTGTTGGTCGTGCCATTGTCGGTGATGGTGTAGCTGAACGAGACCGAGCTGTCGTCGTTCGAGGCCGGCGTGTAGCTCCAGGTGCCGTCACCGTTGTTGACCAGATTGCCGCTGCCCCCACTGATCTGGAGGTTGCTCGCCGTGAGCTGGTCGCCCTCGATATCAGAGGCATTGGCCAGCAGCATCGCCTGCGTGATCAGGTGCGGCCCACTGTCCTCCGCGATCGCCGCCAGCGTCACGGCGCTGGTGGTCGGCGCGTCGTTGACCGGGGTGATGTCCAGTG
The DNA here is from genome assembly GCF_002068095.1 of Bradyrhizobium sacchari. GTDB lineage: Bacteria > Pseudomonadota > Alphaproteobacteria > Rhizobiales > Xanthobacteraceae > Bradyrhizobium > Bradyrhizobium sacchari. Next base: position 10,403 of record NZ_LWIG01000010.1, read on the forward strand.
TGGCCGAGCCGTTCACCGTCAGGAAACCGTCGCTGACCTTGTAGCTGAACGACACCGAGGTGTCGTCGTTCAGGGCCGGCGTGTAGGTCCAGGTGCCGTTATTGTTGTTGACCAGATTGCCGCTGCCCCCACTGATCTGGAGATTGCTCGCCGTGAGCTGGTCGCCGTCGGCGTCCGAGGCATTGACCAGGAGCATGGCCTGCGTGATCAGGTGCGCACCGCTATCCTCCGCGATCGCCGTCAACGTCACGGCACTCGTCGTGGGCGCATGGTTGCCAGTGACGCCGTTGAAATCGCCCAGCGCAGCATCGTCGATCTGAATCTTGATATCGGCTTTGCCGTCTCCGGTGGTGTCGACATATAGGAAATGCGTGGACTGGTTCGGCTGCGCCGTCTCGGTCCAGACACTGTGTGCAAGCAGCGCGTTCGCTTGGCCTGCGCTGGCGTCGCTGCCATAAGCCCCCCGCCAGATCAGATGATCCGGTCCGGAGCCGGTGAGCTGCGACGTACCGCCCGCCCCTACCTGGGTGTCGGCGAGCACCGTGAAATCGATCTTGTCCTTGCCGTGTTCGAAGTTCTGGATGATGTCCCAGCCATTGGGCGAGCTCACTGGAGCGGCGCCTCCAACCGTATAGGGCGAATCGACCGCGGCGCGGTAAAGGAAGGTGTCGGTGCCGACGAGCGTGTTGCCGTTGATTCCGCCATACAGCACGTCGCCACCGTTGCCGCCGACGAGCGTCGTCGCCCCCTTGCCGCCGTGCAGAATGTCGGAACCGTTGTTTCCGTCCAGGTAGACGGTTCCGCTACCGGCCCACAGAATATCCTTGCCGTTGCCGCCGAAATACGCGTCGTTGCCCGAGCCCTTGCTGCCGTCGATCGTGTCTCCGGCATTGTTCGCGTAGATGATGGTCGCCTTGTCGTCGCTATCGATGAAGGTCTGGCTTTGATTGCCCGTGATGGTTTTCGGCGTGACGTTGGTATCGACCGTCTCGGTGCCGTCATTGTAGACGGCGATCAGAACCGTTCCGACATAGTAGGAGTAAAGGACGGTCTTGTTGCCGGGATTATTGCTGGGCATGTCAAAACTCCAATAAAAATAGGGTCACGTCAGAGGTAGCCGTGACGCGAGAAAACCATTTCAATTGCAGGAACGGCGACCGGCCGCGGCCGCCGGGCGCGCCATTGCGCAGGCGGACCATTCCCCCTGTTGCGGGCCAACGCGGTAGGCAGAAGCTCCGGGAGCCGTGGCCTGAAATTCAGCGCCAGGACAATCCCGGTTCGAAAAAAAATACGCCTGCCCCTCAACAAAGCGCTTTAACCAATAATTAGCCAAAGGCTATCGTGCGCATTTGCATTGAGGCAATAGTTGGAAAGTCGAACGTCTCGATTTTGTTCGCTCAAAATAATGCGTCTCGCTCAACGCGGAGCGGCGTATTGCGCATCATGATACCAGCTTCCGTTAAACCGCATTCCGATACCTTCGTGATTTTGGCCAAGAAAGAAAGCGCTCACCTCATCGGCCTCATCTGGATTCGCTGCACTGCGTCCGTGCCACGCGCGCGCGCAAACAGAAGATGCGCGCCCGCATGAGCACGCCGGAGAACGGCTCGATGCCGCACCTGTTGCTGGACGGGATCTCGATCGGCGCCGCGCTGTTCGATCCTCATTCAGGCCGCATCGCCTATGCGAACGACGCACTGCGAAGAACTCTACAGTATGACGCGGAAGAGCTGACCCAGCTTGCACTGCACAATCTCGTGCATCCCGAACATCACGATGCGTGGTTTGCGAACCTGAAGAATGTTCTGAACGGGGCGCCGGATCCATGCCGGTTCGAAACCCGATACCTGGCAAAGGACGGCCGCTTCGTGCGGATGAGAACCGTGCAGTCCGGCGTCAGGGGCGAATGCGGTGCAGTTGCGTGGATCAGCTGTCTGCTCGAGGAAGCCCCTGCGATGCCGGACGACATTTCGCCCACTCCCGCGGGCGTCACCATCTGGCGGTGGAGCGCGCCCGAGCATTCCGATGGAGCGGGTGCATATCGCGTGCTGGCCGGACCTGCGCCGGAATTCTCGGAGGCGACGATCGACACGTTGACGAAATCGATCCACCCCGACGATCTCGATCAGGCGCAAGCGCTGCTGCGGCGCGGGCTCAGCGGGACGGCCGGCACGCTGGCTTATCGGCACCTCAATGGCGATGGCCGTGTGCGCTGGACCCGGCAGGCGGTGAATCCGGTCAGCGAAGGCGGCGGGCCGGTGACGCACCTGATCGGAATAAGTGTCGACGTCACCGCCCAGCCGGGACGCGGCGATGCGTCCGAGAGCATGCTGCGCTTCATCCAGCACCTGCAAACCCGGTGGAACAAGCCGCTCGTCGTCGCCGATGTCGCCCGCCAGCACGGCGTCAGCCTGCGCGCCGTGCAGAAACATTTTGCCTTGCGCGGGATTACGGTTGCCGATTTCCTGAAGCGCATCCGCCTTGTCCATGCCTACGACATGCTGGCGGAGGCCGGTTCGCGGACGACCGTGACCAAGGTCTGCGCCAAATGCGGCTTCGGCAATCTCGGTCACTTTGCCCGCGACTATCGCAGCGAGTTCGGCGAGTTGCCCTCCGATACCCTGCTGCGGGCCAGGATGCGCCACCGCGCCCTGTCGCGCGACGGCAACAGGTGAACGCCAAGCGCGTCCTGGCGGCCTCACGGGAACGGCTGCGGTTTGACGCTGTTGGCGATTTTTGCTCTGTTAGCCGGTGATTTTTGCAGTCATTGGGGGAAGCGATGCGCAATTTGATGGTGAAGAGTCTCACGGCGGCCATTCTCGTCGGAGCCGGCCTGACCGGCCATCCCGGCGCAGCTACCGCCGCCGATATGGCCTTGCGGGCTTCACCGAGCGCGGTCGGCAGTTGCTCGGAGCTCGTCTTTACCTGTGAGAACGGCAGACAATATCCGCTCTGCCCGATCGCGGTGTCCGTTGCCGGTGAGGTCGTCACGGCGTCGCTGCGGACGGGTCACGCCGGCGGCGTGCATGTCCGGCTCGTCCCGATGGGAGTCGGCTATCGCTATGCCGGACCTGGCGTGTGGGTCGACGGCTTCCGGGGCAATGCCTTGATGAATTTCGGCAAGCACAGCCAGATTGCCTGCACGATCGAGGGCTACTGATCGACGGGCGCGAGCGGCGCATCGACGCAAGCGCCGCTCATGACGCAGCCCGCTAAAGCGCGATGAGATTTGGGCGAATCGTCAACGCGCTTTAGGTTATTGTTTGCGCATGATCTTTTCGGAAAACCGCTTCGCACTTTTCCGGATCATGCCTTAGCCCTTGGTGCGAACGACGGCGGCGCGCGAGCGCGGGTACATGTACGCCTTCGGACGAAGGTAGACCGGACAGTAATTGTCCCACTGGTACTGCTGCCAATTCCATTTCCAGCAGCCAGTCGCGATCTCGGGATCGGCATACCAGTTCAGCCGATACGGCTCATCGCCGAAGGGATACGGAGCGCTCTGCGCACTGGCGGGCGATGCACCCAGACAGACGACGGCGGCAATCGCAACAAGGCATGACTTGTACATGACTTTCTCCGAATATGCCGGCATAGTGCCAAATCCATACATCCCGATCAAGCTTGTAAACTTCGGCCGTCCCGGCGCTTCCTTCCTCGGCTGACCCGGCCCTCGACACGATACGACCATTCGCCTGCTTTCCAGGCCTCTATTGGAAGTCGCTGACGGACCGCAAGGCCGACAGATCATTGCAATCCAACTGCATCCTTCACTGGCCCGACGGCGCAGGCCTCATCGACATGAAACAATCGATTTCCCTCAACGCGAAGCTTCGGTGGCCCGACGTCAAGGACCATTACGTCGTCATCTATGAGGGTCATGTGATCGGTAACGTCCATAAGTCCGGAGACAACTGGTCCTGGTCGGTCACCGTCCCGATGGGCCTGCCCGATTGGTCGGCCGGCAATGCTTCAAGTCTGCACGACGGCATCAAGGCACTCGGCAACGCCTGGGCCGGCATATTGAAGTCGACGAGCCCCGAGCGCCTGCAGCGAGCCTGGGATCTCGAACGGGCAGCCGAGGCACGAAACACCCATTCTTGACGCAGCGGCTGCCCGTCAATCGAGAACGCCGCGGCCGCTTTAGCGCGGCGACGGAATCAAGGCGCGCAGGATGTCCGCCTTCCAGGCCTGGCGCGCGCTGTCGAAGGCTGCGAAATCATGGTCGAACTGCCAATAGGCCCATGACCAGCCGAGCCGGTCCGCGCTTCTCGCGACGTACGACAGGTATCTCGCGCGGCTATCGGACGGCGCACGCTCGTACACGCCGAACTCACCGAGATAAACCGGGCGATTCTCCTTCTCCGCCCAGAGACTCATCTTCCTGAAATCGGCCGCCGCCTTCGCTTCGTCATCCTGCGAACCCCAATCCAGCGGCCCGATCCGCGAAAACGTCGGAGACCACGGCGCCCCCTGATGCGTGAACCGCAAGGGCGCGTAATAGTGGAACGTGACGATGAGATTCCTGTCATCGGCCGGCAGAACCAGCTCGTCGACGGGATTCTCATCGACGTTGAGAACGGCTGCAATGACCGGCCGCGTGGGATTGGTGCGGCGGATCATGCCGAGGCATTCGTTGAGCAGCGAATTCCATTCGGCCGACGTCATGTGTCCGCCCGGCTCGTTCAAGACCTCGAAGACGAGTTTCGGATATTTGCCGGTATAGCGCTCGGCGATCTGGCGCCAGAACGCCTTCAGCTTTTCCGCGCAGCCGGCCACGTCGCTCTGGCAGACATGGGTATCGTGTTCGTCCAGGATGGGAATGAGATTGCGCGCGAGGACCTCCTCGATGACGGTATCGAGCCGCCTCAGCACGATCTCGTCCAGGACATTCCCCGCCCCCATGAACTTGAATCCGAAGAAGTTGATCCTGACATGGGCAAAGCCGGCCTTCTTGATGGCCGTCAGATTGTCCAGGCGGAACGGCACATTCCGACCGCCTTCCCAGATCCCGTCATAGCCGAGGATGTTGATGCCGCGCCCCAGTTTCGGCACGCCCTGGGAAGCGGCCTGTGCGGCGGCAAGGGATGGGACGCAGAGCGCCGCGACGAAAAGAAAGCCTGCCGCAAGGTCGAGACTCTTCGGCCAGCGAGCACGGATGACGGTCATCTGCGTCCATTCCAGAATCTAGAAATCTGCCTGTCGTACCAGCCTGCACGTCGCAAAGAAGAAGGCGACCAGCAGTACCGACGTGAACATCGTCGAGCGAAGGAATGTCGTCTCCGTGAAATTGGTCTGGAAGCTCAGAACGACAAATCCGATGATGAGAGCGCAGTGCGCCCGATCGATCGATCGGGCGGAAATCAGATGGAGCATCTTGTTGGAGAACAGAACGACGCTTCCCGTGAACAGCATGAACCCCAAAAATCCCGTCTCGATCAGGATGGCGATGTAGCCGCTGTGATAATTGTCCAGCACCCAGGTGTGGCTCTGCTCGAAATAATCGTAGATCGACGGGATGGTCCAGAACCCGTTGATCCCGAAGCCGAGCAGCGGGGCATCGTCAAAATGGCTTATGGCGTAATGCCAGATGAGGGTCCGCTCGGTAAAGTCGATGCTGGCATCGCCGATGTGGATGGCGTCGTATCCCGTCGTGTAGAAATAGAGGAACAGCGCCCCGGCCGCCAGGCACATGATGAAGGGCAGGACCGCATAGAGCCTCATGCAAGTGACCGACCACATCGAGGTCAAGAGCAGCGCGCAGGCGGCCAGCGCGACAGCGCCGGCGCCGCGCGATTCCGAGGCGAGGACGCAGGTCGACGCCAGAAGGAATGTCGCGAGGAACGCCAGCCAGCCCTGCCCCCGCATCTTCAGATAGCAGGCAAAGAACATCAGATAAGCGCCGACGAAGCCAAGCGTCTGCTTCGATTCATAGACGCCCTGCCATTGACCGCTGTGCATCCAGCTGTGGTCTATCCCGATGTCGGGAACCGCAACCGCGAAGAAGGCCGATGCGGCGACCAGGATGAAGAGGCCGAGGGCGGTGGCACCGATGATCTCGTCGATGTCGATGCGCGTGACGAGGCAGAAGGCGCCGAAGGTCGTCATCGCGAGCGCCGCACTCTTCATCAGTGCCGCGACATTCAGGCTGGACCAGAACACCGAGATGACGGCGAAACCGTAGAAGGCGACCAGCACGACCAAATCGGGGTTGAACTGCAGACGCAGGCGCGGCCGCACGAATGCGCTGGCATAGATCAAGACGCCCCACATCAGGATCGCGACGGCCTGCTGCAGATAGGTCAGCTCCGCCGGCAGCAGCCCCGTATTGAGGGTGCCCATCGAGGCAACGACATTGATGGTGATCGACCAGCGGATTGCGGCGCTGGCAATCCTCTCGATGCCAACGCTGCGCGTCTGCCAGATCGCGCTCTCGGAAATCCCGGAGTCCGCATCGCTCTGTAGGCTGGCCATGGGCCGACCTTCCTTCAACGCGGTTAATTGTTCGCTAGCGCAGGTTGATCGCCATCCAAGCCCCGGCGACCACGAGACGTTAAGAAACCGGTAACGATACGAACCGGGCTCGATGCAATAATGCAAATGATACCGCGTCGGTATCTCGACCGTCACTCCCCTGCTATAAAACAACCTTGGTTCCGGCTCGATCGACCCGTCCCGAGTGAGATGATTTCCCTGGTTACGCATGAAGACGTCTAGCAATACGTTCGATATCGCCGTCGAGCCGGCATTCGACTTTCTCTCCCCGGACTATGCAGAGCTATTCGACGGCTCGGCCGCCACCGCCTTCCAGCATCCGCTCTGGCTGCACAGCCTCTACACCAGGCTCGCCTCGCATGCCGGCGCAATCCCGCTCGTTATCGTGGCTCGTCGCCGTGCGAGCGGCGCCCTTGCGATGGTGCTGCCTCTGCTGCGGATCCGTCGCGGTCCGATACGAACCGTCGAATTCGCGGACTTGCGCGTCTCCGACTATCTGGCGCCCGTTTGCAGCCCGCAGATGTTTGCCGAACTGCTCAGGGACATGGATGCCTGTGCGGAGATCCAGCATCTCGTCCGCCCCTTCGACCTGCTCCGGATGACCAAGCTGCCGGACGGGCGGCTTCCGATCGAGAGCCTCCTGGACGCGCCCCGCCGGGCCACGATGGGCACCAATGCCTATGCGACCGTTCTCGCTGCGCCGTTCGAGCAATGGCGCGCGAGCGCGATGGATCGCTCCTATCAGAAGGAGCTCGCAAAGAAGTATCGTCAGCTCCAGAAGAAAGGCGCGCTGAGCTTCTCATGCTGCGATGACGGCGCCTCGGTCCTGAACGCGCTGGGCGTGATGAAAAAATTCCGCGGCCCGCGCTTCCAGTCGCAGGGCGACGGCGACCTGCTCCAGCGACCCGAATATTACGACTTCTATTCCGACGTCGCGGTCCGCGGTCTCGGCTCCTTCGTACGGCTCTATGCCATGAAGATGGATGGCGAGGTGATCGCCGCCGTACTTGGATTGCGCCACCGCGACAGCTTCCTCGTCATCATGAGCGCTTTCGACATCGACGGATACAAGAGCCAGTCGCTGGGTGCACTGATGTTCGAGCAGGTGGCGCGGGATTGCATCGAGCGCGGAGACCGGATGCTCGACTTCACCATCGGCGACGAGCCGTACAAGAAACTGTTCGGCGCGCAGCCCTCGCCAATGTGGACCGTCACCCAGGCCGGCAGCACTGTGGGCGCCATATCGCTGTTCGCCCTGAAGCAGGCGCCCTGGCTCAAGCTGGCCGCCAAGCGGGTATCGGAGTTCAGGATCCTGCCGACCCGTACCTCGACGCCCACACGCTGAGCGCCGGCAGGTCCGGCGCTCAGGCGCGCAGCGCGCTTCGAACCTGCGCGAGCCAGCCCGGCCGCATCTGATCGACCCGATGGGTGATGCTACGCCGCAGGAAGTGCAGCCGCCGCCGCACGTCCCAGCCGATGTCGTTGCGGGACGTCAGCGCCTGGCGGAAGCGCGCCATCTTCAACGATTGCTGGTCTGCCGCGATCTTGTCGGCATCGGCATAGAACTGCGATATCTTCTCCGCGCCCATGCCCGCAGTTGCGAGCCAGCGCGGCGCATATTCGGTGCAAAGACGCTCGACGTCCACCAGCAGGCGGGCAACGCCCGTGCCGGCCGCCGGACAATTGGTCTGGAACGCATCGCCGATGAGCACGAGTCCGGGCTGGAGATGTCCTTCGACGACGGACAGATCCATCACCCAGTTCTGGACCCGGTCCGTCACGCGGAAATCGCCGAGAAAGGACTGCAATCCCGGCAGCAACCGCAGCAGCGTCGCTTCGGTGTCCCGACGCAGGTCACGCATGACCGGATCGGTCGGATCGCGGAACATGAAGAGATTTGCCCTCATGCCGCCCCGCACCGGAAACAGGCTGAGATAATCGACGCCGTCGGAGGTCCGTTCGCCATAACAGGTCAGCGCCTCGAAATCGAACGGCGCGCCATCGCGGCGGGCGATGGTGAAGCCGAACGAGACCGAATGGCGCCCCGCCAGAACGCGCCGCCTGATGCCGAGCTTGTAACCGAGCGCTCCGGCCATGCCCGTCGCCAGAACGACAAGGCGCGCATCGATGCGGCGTCCGGAGGCAAGCACGAGATGCTGGACGTCGTCACTGGCGGTGATCGCGGCGACCTCGTCGACGATCAGGCTTGAAGGATCAGGCAGCTGGCTGCGCGCCATGGCAACGAGATCGGCATAGGGAAGCCCGTAGGCCCGGCCGACGCTGACGTCGACCACCTTGCCTTCCCTCACATTGGGCACGCGGTCATATTGGCAACCTGCGGCCGCGAGAGCATCGATGAAGCCGAGCCGGCGGAACATCTCCAGCTGGTGGCCGCCGATCTTCTCCACCCTAAACTCGTCCGGCGGGACGGCGCGCTTGTCGACAAGCGCAACGCGTTGCCCTGCCCGCGCAAGGACGGCGGCCGCGAGCGATCCCGCAAGACCAGCGCCGACGATCGCGATGTCGGCAGCGATCGTCGTAGTCTCCGCTGCTGCGATCGGCTCGGTCACGCTGCTATCCGCCGTCATCTCCAGGCTCCCACGGTTAACGGGAGTTCCACGTGCAATTATCCCGCCTGATGTCGCATCGCAGGGCCGAACGCGATCATTTCCGGAGATCGAGGTTAACGGATCGCGAGCATGATCCGTCGCGGCACGTCTCTTGCTCGGGATGATCCAGAAAACCCGACCTCCAGTCCTGTGACAGTTCAACACATGACCGATTTCCGTCAGATCAGCAGCCCGTCGCGCGGTGACGCGGCATCACGTCGCTTTCGATCGCAGCCGGCCTCTGCTCTATCTGGGACAACGGGGACGCAGGTGTTTCACGGTGAAGCAGCAGCCGCTACTTGCCGCAGATGTGATGTTTCGGGAGACCGTGCATTAACACTCGCGAATTTAGGGCATGCTAGGCTCTCATCACTCTCGCAACGGGCTTTTTCGGGCGACGCCCCGTATCTTCCATGATCGCATCCATTGTTCAGTTTCTGCGGCGTGACGTCACGCGCGGCGTCGTCGGGACCATCCTCCTCAAGGTTGGTAGCGGCGCGCTCGCGTTTGCGTTGTTCTCGCTGGCGGCACGAACGATGTCGCCGGATGGGTTCGGCATCTTTGCGACCTGGCTCTCGGTTGCCCAGATCGCGGCGGTCGTGGGGCTCGTCGGGCAGGAATCGCTCCTGGTGCGCTTCCTGAACGAGTATCGGGTGGAAGACCGACCCGATCTGACCAAGGGCGTGTTGCTGTCGAGCTTGAAGATCTCGTCCGTCGCGATGCTGATCGTGATCGGCGCAATCGCGATCGTTGCGAGCACGAGAGGCGATGGATGGCTGCTGATCGTCGCGGTGTCCGCCTACACCGCCGTGAGCGCGGGACTGATGCTCGGCAGCCAGGTCGCACGGTCGCTGGTCAGCATTCTCATAGGAGAAGGAAGCAGGGAGATCCTCTGGCGGGTCGTCGTCGTCCTGTTCCTGCTCGTCGCGTTGTTCGGCCACGGGCAGCTCGATCCTGCCGAACTGCTCGCCGTGATGACGATCGCGATGTCGATTGGTATCGTCACGCAGATCGTTGCGGTTGCACGCGTGCTGCCGGATTTCCGCGGCACGGCGGCGCATTTCGAGACGTCGCGCTGGCGATCGAGCGCGCTCCATTTCTGGGTCGCGTCCATCCTGGAGGCGGCAAACCAGTATTTCGACGTCATCCTGGTCTACTGGATGCTCGATCCGGCGAGCGCCGGAATCTATTTCGCCGCATCGCGCCTCGCCAACATCTTGGCCCTGCTGTCGGCTGCGCTGTACAGTTTCGGCGCGCGCCGCCTTCCTTCGCTGTACTTCAGCAGGAACCACCAGGAGTTCGAGCGGACGTTGCGGCTGATGGCGGAAGTCACCGCGCTGTGCGTGGTCAGCGGATTGCTCCTGATCTGGGTCGGCGGCCCCTATCTTCTCAATCTGTTTGGGCCTCACTTCGCCGCGCAGCACTGGGTCTTGATCGTGCTCGCGATCGGAACGGCCGTCCAGGCGGCGGGCGGTCCTTCTGCCGCGATCCTGCAGCTGACCGGCCACGAGCGCATCTATGTCCCGGTCGTCGCCGCGAACGTGGCGCTGCGGCTGGTCGGCTTCCTCGTCCTGATCCCCTGGCTCGGCGTGCTTGGCGCTGCGATCTCGGCGACCGCGTCGCTGGCGTTCGCGACCATCGCGCTCAACATCCTCTGCCGGCGGCGAACCGGAGTGGATCCTTCCATCTTCGTGCTTTTGCGTTTCTCGTCCTGGAAACGCGGCACCTATGCAGTGCGCGGTGCCGAGCCCGGCGAGTAGGCGCCGATCAACCGGCGAGGCCTATCACTTCGCCGCGACGCTGCGCCGATGCGCGATCAGCCGGCACATGATTGACGACGATCCCGGTCGGCACGCCACCAAAGCGCGAGAGTGCGGCAATTGCCCTGCGCATTGCGGCTGAATCGACCGCGTCTTCGCGCGCGACCAGAATGACGAGATCGGCATGCGCGGCGAGCGCCGCGGCCTCCGGCTGCAGAGCCAGCGAGGTCGCATGGACGACGATCAGATCGAACTCCGAACGAATATCATCCGCAGGCAGCGGCTCGGCGTTCCCGCTCGCGCCCAAAAGCGCATCGACGCTGCGAAAGTTCGCGATGCTCACGCCGCCGGCCTGCCCCTTGGCAAGACCGTCCCCGGCACCGCCGAGGTCAGGCTCGACCCGGATCAGGACGCTCAGCTTTCCCTTGTTCACCGCCCACCGGTTCAGCGAGCGCGCGACGGTGTTGCCGCCGGCGCGCTTGCCGACCGACATCACGAGCGCGACCTTGCACCTCGCTCCCGGCAGCTTCTCCAGCCTGTCGAGTACCGGACGCAGATGCGGTCCGAGATCGAGTTCGGCTGTCGCCGACACCGGACCTTGCCAGATGTTCCTGGGCGCGTCGCCGGGCAACAGGTCGGGAATGCGCGCCCACACCGGCGGGCGCGGCCACGCCGCGGGCTGGCGCGGCGCCGGATCGGGAGCAGGCCCCTCTTCAGCGGCCTCGGCTGATCCGCGTCCGGTCGCGGCAACGAACGCCGTCGAAGTCAGCAACGAGCCGAGCGCGAGCACGGCAAGCAGCAAAGGCAGCGGCGGAAGGGTCGAGCGCAGCGGCGGAATGGCAGGCGAAGCCACCTTGGTCTGGGAGCTCTGCAGGAGACGCTGCTCGTTGGTCGTCTTGGAGCGCGAGAGGAATTGCTCGTAGATGTTCCTGTTGGCCTCGGCGTCGCGCTGCAGCTCCTGGAGCTTTACCAGGGCCTGACCGTCGACGAGCAGCTGCGATTCAGCCGCCTTCATCTGGTTTTCGAGCGCCTTCTGCTGATCGCGCTGGGACTCGTATTCCGACTTTGCGGTGTCGATGCCCTTGGCCCGCTCGACCTCGATCTGCCTGTTGAGATCGTTCAGCTGGCTGTACGACATCACGAGATCGGGATGTCGATCGCCGAGCACCGCGCGCTTCTGCGCGATCTGGTCGTTGAGGGCCGATCGCTGGGCGCGCAACGCGCTGAGGAGATCCTGTTTGGCGGGCGCCTCGACATTCGCCTTCACGTCGCGCTGCGCCTGCTCATAGCGCGCCTTGGCCTCTTCGGTGCGGGCGCGTGCAGCGGCGACCTGCTGCGACAGCTCGGTCACGCGCAATTGCTGGGTCGTGGAATCCTTGCCGGCGTTGACGATCCTGTGCTCGAGCTTGAACGCGGCGACGGCGTCCTCCGAGGCCTTCAACCGGTCGTTCAACGTCTTGAGCCGGCTGCTCAGCCAGTCGGCAGCTTCATCAGTCGCCTCGGTTCGGATGCTTTTCTGACTCGCGACGAACGCCTCGGCGATCGCATTGGCATAATAGGCCGCCCGCTCCGATCGGTTCGAGGTGAAGCGGATGGCGATGACATAAGTGAGCCCGCGCCGGGAGATGTCGAGACGGTTGCGGAATCGCTCGAGCACGCGCGCAGGGTCGGTGTGCCCCCCGGAAATGTCGTCGTCGTCGCGAACCTTGAGCTGCTCGATCAGCGGCTTGAGGAAGCCGTCGGACTTCGCCACTTCAACCAGGCTCTGCAGCGCAGCGCTGTCCTGCCCGATGCCGGGCAGAACGTCCTGGTCCGCGGTCACGCGCTGCTCGCGGGGATCCACGACGACCAGCGCGGTCGCGGCAAAACGGACCGGGATCACCAGGAGGACGACGACGCCGAGGGCGAAGATCGCAAGAGCAAGCGTCAGGATGCGACGAGCATTGTCGCGAAGGAAAGAGAGCGCACCTGCGGCCGTGAGCAGGCTGCCAAGGCGCGTGGCCGTTCCGCTGGCCTTATCGCCCGATGCAGCCCGGGACTGCCACGACGCGGCGACACCGGTCGATCCGGAACTTGTCGGGTCTGCGCGGCGACCGAACGTCATGGACTTTACTCGGATTCAACTGGCGAACACTGTTCAGTGGCCTGCTCCACCGTAAATATCTATGGTTAATCGGCGGTTACCCNCCCGCCCCTTCCGCGATCGTCACCAATTGGTTAACGCGCTCGCGTCACGCCATGCCGCAACCGGCGGAATTTTGGCGTGATCGGCGCCTTCTGGCTGTGCGCGCATTAACTCCGTTTGTTGCTAGTCGATGTCCGCGCCGTGCTTGCATGATAGGTACGGCGTTAAGAAGGTGAACGTTTCATTAGCGGGTCGGAATCCGTGCTCCACTACCAGCCAGGCGCAGAACTGGGCGACGCACCGAAGCTGGCGTCCGCCGCGGCCGCACTCGCAAGGTCAGACAGCGGCGCAGCGATGCCGCACGTGCTTCTCGTCCAGACCCAGGCCGAGAATGCCGGCGCGCAGGAGATTTCCCGGCTGCTCGGTGCCGGGCTGTCCGCCCGCGGCTACCGCGTCACCCACCTGTTCTTCTACCGCAAGTCGGAATCCTTCGACGAACCGCCGGACACGCTCTATTGCGCATCCCGCCGGCCGGGCAATCCGCTGTCGCTGCTGCGGATGCTGTGGACGCTCAGTCGCCATATCAGGACCGTCAAACCCGATGCTGTCCTGACGTTCCAGCATTTCGGCAACGTCATCGGCGCGGGCACATCGCGCCTCGTCAGCCGTGCACCTGTCGTTGCCAACCAGGTCTCGTCCGCGCTCTCGATGAGCTGGCAGGTGCGTACCGCCGACATCGTCATGGGCAGCCTCGGCTTCTTCGACCGCATTACTCTCAACTCGCAGGACATGGAGCGCGAATATTCGCGCTATCCCGCGGCCTATCGCTCGCGCATGGTGCATGTGCCGCACGGTTTCGACGACAAGGCCCTCACCCTCTCCAAGGACGCCGCGCGGCAGAAATTCAACCTGCCGCAGGACTGCACGCTGCTCGGCTGCGCTGCGAGGCTGCACCCGCATAAGCGGCTCGATGCGGCGATCCATCTGTTGCCCGACCAGCCGTCCTGGCACCTCGCACTGGCCGGCCAGGGCGCCGACGAGGCCCGATTGCGGCAGCTGGCGGATGAGTTGAAGGTGTCGGACCGGCTGCATCTGCTCGGCGAAATCACCCCGCGCCGGATGGCGGACTTTCTCGCCTGTCTCGACGTCTTCGTGTTTCCAACGCAGGCCGAGACCTTCGGTCTCGCCGCGGTCGAGGCCGCCAACGCCGGCGTCCCCTCCGTCGTCACCGACCTTCCCGTGCTGCGCGAGGTGCTGTCCTTCGAGGGAAAGCCGACAGCGCTGTTCGTCGACGCCTCCGACCATGCGGAGCTGTCGGCGGCGGTCTCGAAACTCCTGACCGACCTGCCCTTGCGCGACGCGCTGCGACAAAACGCCAAGGGCCTGAGGTCGCGCTATTCGATAGACGCCATGGTGGAGGAATACGTTCGAATTCTCGGCCAGGTCATTTGACCTGACAGGTTGGACCAGATGGGCTCGACATGATCATCGAGTTTCGCTGTGAAATTGAGCATGCGCGGCGGTGGATGGACCGCGAGACGCTGTCGATTGACGGGCGCGATGTTCCTGTTCAAATCGCATGGACGGGAACGGCGGAGCCGCGTCCGGCAGGCCTCGACATGCTGTTCGAGCTCGAACGGTTGGTGCTGCGCAAGGGCAAGCCCAGCGGCGCCTCCAGGCTGAAGCTCACTCCGGAACGGCAGCAGGCTCGCATCGGCACCGCCGATGTGATCGTCGACTTCACCAGCACCGCGCGCGACCCGAACTGCCCTGCCCGATTGTATCTCCGTCCGCGGTTCAATGGCGCCGCCGGCGAGAACGCCGCCCTCGCCGCCATTCTCGCCGGTGACCTGCCCGTCATCGAGATCGTCAACGAGGTCGACGGAGCAATCCTCGATCGCGGTCACCCCTCCGGCGAGGTTGCAGCAGGCCTCAGCGGCGCGCTCGAAACAGTCATGGCGCGCACCCTGACCATGGTGGCGGCGATCCTGTCGGAGCGGCCACGGATCGTGCCGCAGCTTGCCCTTCCCGCCACGACGACAAACCAGCGCGGCCCCGTTGGATATGTCGCGCGTGGCCTCGCCGTATCGATCGCCAAGGAGATCTATCGCCTCTGCTGCCATGCGCCGCACTGGCACATCGGATGGCGCTTCAATGACGATGCAGGCGTGTGGCAGACGGGCGATCTGTCCGGGCCGCGCTGGAACGTGCTCGGCGATCCCGGAAACCACTTTTACGCCGATCCATTTCCCATCACCTGGCGCGGACGGACATTCGTCTTCTTCGAGGATCTCGATCATCGCGTCGGCAAGGGAATCATTTCGGCCATCGAGTTCGGCGACACCGGGCCGACCGGCGCCGTCGTGCCGGTGCTCGAAGAGCCCTGGCACCTCTCCTACCCGTTCGTGATCGAGGACGATGGCGAGTTGTGGATGATCCCGGAGAGCTCGCTCGCCGGCGACGTCGCCCTCTACAAATGCGTCCGGTTTCCCGACAAGTGGGAGCGGCACGCGACGCTGCTGTCAGGCCTCGAGCTCGCCGATGCGACGATCACGCGGCACAACGGCCTGTCCTATCTGTTCGGCGCCTGGCGCGACGGCACCGGCGGCTATTCGGATTCGCTGGCGATCTATTACGCTGAGCATCTGCTCGGCCCCTGGCTGCCGCATGCCAGCAACCCTGTCATGATCGACCGCGCCGGCACGCGGCCGGCGGGGAACTTCGTCACCACCGATGGCAAATTGTGGCGCCCGGTGCAGGATTGCACCGACGGGTATGGCGGAGGGCTGGCGCTCGCGGAAATCGTCGAGCTGTCGCCGACCACCTTCAGGCAGATTGTCCGCCACTCGCTGAAGCCCGGGCCGCTATGGCCCGGCCGGAAGCTGCACACCCTGAACCGCTGCGGCCGGCTCGAGCTGATCGACGGATCGCGGGTTCAGCCCAAGATGAGCGCCTTCGCGCGTCGATTGCCGTCGGCTGTCCTGCCACCGCGAACGAGCCCATCGACCGCCTGCTGAGCAGCAGTTCCGTCACGGATGCATTCCTCGCCTGAGCGCGAGCGATGTTCAGTTCGCGGGAGATTCGTGGCAGACAGGAGCGCGCGGCGCCGGTCCCATTCCACGGCGGG
This sequence comes from Bradyrhizobium sacchari, assembly GCF_002068095.1. Classification (GTDB taxonomy): domain Bacteria; phylum Pseudomonadota; class Alphaproteobacteria; order Rhizobiales; family Xanthobacteraceae; genus Bradyrhizobium; species Bradyrhizobium sacchari. Next base: position 26,519 of record NZ_LWIG01000010.1, read on the forward strand.
CCGCCCGGAGATTCCATGGTCAAGACCACCAGCCCGACGCATCGGCCACTCGATCCCCGCAGCAAATGGGCCGAACTGTCCCAGGCCGAACGCAGCGCCGCCTATGACAACAACGCCGCCGTCAAGAACAGCCCGGCCCTGATCGCCGAGCGCAACGAGGCGTCAAGCCGGCTGCGCGGCAGGCTGAAGACCCATCTCGATTTGCCTTACGGCGAGCGGGCAAACAACAAGATCGATCTCTACCCGGCCGCCAAGCCCGATGCGCCTTGCCTGGTGTTCGTGCATGGCGGCTATTGGCAACGCAATTCGCGCGAGCTGTTCGCCATGCTGGTCGAAGGCGTTGCCGCACACGGCTGGTCGGTTGCGCTTCCCGGCTATTCGCTGGCGCCGGAGGTGTCGCTCACCGACATCGTCGCCGAGATCCTGCGGTCGCTCGACTGGCTTGCCGCGCACGGCGCATCCCATGGCGTTGCCGGGCCGGTCATCCTGTCGGGCTGGTCCGCGGGTGCCCATCTCACCGCGATGGCGCTGAACCATCCGCGCGTCCATGCGGGGCTGGCGATATCGGGCGTCTACGATCTCGCGCCGATCCGCGATACCGGGCTCAACACCGCGCTGAAGCTGACGGAGGAGGAGATCGCCACGCTTTCGCCGCTTCGCCTGCCCGTGACGCAAAAGCGGCTCGACATCGCCTATGGCAGCAGCGAGCTGCCGGCGCTCGTGTGCGATTCAATCGATTTGCACGACAAGCGCGCCGCGGCCGGAGCGCCGGGCAGGCTCATTGCGGTCGAAGGCGCCGACCATTTCACCATTCTCGAGGCGCTGCGTCGGCCGGAGGGCGTTTTGGTGGACGCGGCACGCAGGCTGTTGGATTAAAACAGCTCCCGCGCCTCAATCCAGATTTGCCCGCCGGTGATCCGCACCGGATGGAGCCGCAATGGCGCGCTCGGCCATCCCGCCGTGATCGCTCCATCGCGCAGATCGAATGATGCCGCATGGCGAGGGCAATGCAGCCGTCCCGCCGTCACCTGCCCGAGAGCAAGGTCTGCCTGCTCGTGCGGGCACGCACGTTCGCAGACGACAACATGGCCCTCGTTCCAGATCACGAGCAGGTCGCGGCCGGCGACGCGAACGATCCCCTCGAGCTTCAGCCGGTCGAGATCACAGACAGCAATCCACCCGTCCCGGTCATCCACCGAGATAGGCCTTGCGCACATGCTCGTTCTCGATCAGCTCGGTGCCCGCGCCTGACAGCACGATGCGACCATTCTCGAGCAGATAGGCGTGGTCGCACATCTCGAGCGCGGCGAACGCGTTCTGCTCCACCAGCAGCACCGTGGTGCCGGCATCGCGAATGCCGCGGATGATCGCAAAGGTGCGCTCGACAATGTTGGGGGCGAGCCCGAGTGAGGGCTCGTCGAACATGATCAGCCGCGGCCGCGACATCAGCGCGCGCCCGATCGCAAGCATCTGCTGCTCGCCGCCGGACAGCGTGCCCGCCGCCTGCCGGCGCCGCTCTGCAAGCCGCGGAAATTCCGTGTAGATGCGGTCGCGATCGGCCGCGATCTCGCCCGAACCGCGACGGAGGTAAGCCCCCATGTCGAGATTCTCCTCGACGCTCATGTGCGGGAACACGCGCCGCCCTTCCGGACAATGCGCGATTCCGCTCGCCAGCACGCGCGGCGGCCTCGCACCGGTGATGTCGATGCCTTCGAACCGCATCTGTCCTGAGCGTGGCGGCACCAGGCCGGAAATCGCCCGCAGCGTCGTGCTCTTGCCGGCGCCATTGGCACCGATCAGGGCGACCAGCTGTCCGGCCTTCACGTCGAGCGAAACGCCGCGCAGCGCGGTAACGCCGCCATAGCCGCACACCATGTCACGGATCTCAAGCACGTCCCGCTCCATGTCCGAGATAGGCCTCGATGACGGCCGGATCGTTACGGATCACATCGGGTGTTCCCTCGGCGATGATACGGCCGTAGTTGAGCACCACGATGCGGTCCGAGACGGTCATCACCATCGGCATGTCGTGCTCGACCAGGAGGATGGTGATGCCGCGGTCGCGGATACTGCGGATCAGTTCGACGAAGCGGTGGGTTTCCGAGGCGTTCATGCCGGAGACGGGCTCGTCGAGCAGCAGCATCGACGGCTCCGCCGCGAGCGCCAGCGCAACGCCGACCAGGCGCTGCTCGCCATAGGAGAGCGAGCCGGCCGCATCGTGGGCGCGACGTTCGAGACCGACCCATTCGAGCAGCTCGCTCGCGCGCTGCCGTAAGCGGCGCTCCGAGGCACGCGCGCCCGGCAGACCGAGGATGGCGTCGAGCAACCGGACCCGGCCCTGGCGATGCAGCCCAATCAGCAGATTGTCGTAGACGGTGTCGTTGGGAAACACGCTGGTGCGCTGGAAGGTGCGGATCAGGCCGAGATCGGCGATCTCGTGCGGCTTCAATCCGGTGAGCGTGGTGCCCTGATAGGTGACATGGCCCGCGCTCGGCGTTAGGAAGCCGGTCATGACATTGAAGGCGGTGGTCTTGCCGGCGCCATTCGGCCCGATCAGGCTGACGATCTCGCCCTCGCCGACCGTAAAGCTCATGTCGGAGATCGCGACCAGCCCGCCGAAGCGGACGGCGACCCGATCGATGGTCATGGCGATGCTGCGCGCCGTCATCACGCCGGCTCCTTCGCGCCGGTCTCAGGAAGCGCCACGGGCGCGAGCGCCGTCGTCCGGCTCCGCCGCCGGATCAACCGCTGCGCCAGCGACGGCACGATGCCACGCGGCAGCACGAACAGGATCGCGATCAGCACGCCGCCATAGGCGATCCATTGCGCTTCCGGCGCCATCACCGGACGCAGCGCGACCGGCAGCAGCCCGAAGATCAGACCGCCGACGACGGGCCCGGCCAGCGAGCCCTTGCCGCCGCTGATGACCATGATCACCATGGTGACGGTGTTGATGAAGGCGAACACTTCAGGATCGATGATCCGGATGTAATGCGCATAGAGGCTGCCGGCCGCGCCGGCGATCGCGGCC
>NZ_LWIG01000010.1:29557-47285 GCF_002068095.1 Bradyrhizobium sacchari
CCGCCGCAATGGTCAGCGTCCTGGTCACGTCGATGCCGACGGAGACAGCGAGCGTCTCGTTCTCCATCAATCCGCGCATCGCGCGGCCGAAATGGGAATGAACGAGGCGCGCGATCAGGAGATAGGCGATGAGTGCCACCACCAGCACCAGGTAGTAGTTGTGGAATTTCGTGCGCAGCGTCAACTCGCCGAAGCCGGGCAAGGGCAGCGCGATGGAGGGAATGTTGGTCAGCGCCAGCGGTCCCTGCGTCAGCTCGACCCAGTTCAGCGCAACCAGCCGGACCACCTCGGCAAAGGAGATCGTCACGATGACGAAATAGGCCCCGCGGACGCGGAACGAGAGCAGACCGACGAAATAGCCGCACAATCCGGCGACCAGGATCGCGAGCACGAAGCCCGCGATCGGCGGCCAAGGCGCGTGAACCAGGCGGAAATCGCCGGGCAGACCGATATCGAAGCCGAGCGACGTCAATGCGCTGACATAGGCGCCGATGCCGAAGAAGGCGATGTGGCCGAGGCTGAGCTGGCCGGTGAAGCCGAGCAGCAGGTTGAGGCTCATCGCGCCGATGACGAAGATACCGGTCGTGATCAGCGCGTTGAGCAGATAGGGATCGCGCAGCCAGAGCGGCACCGAGCCAAGCGCCACGACCGCGAGGATGGTGATGATCGCTCTCATCCGACCCGCTCCGCGCGCGCGAACAGGCCGGTCGGCCGGAAGATCAGGACGGCGATGATGATCAGAAAGCCCATGGCGTCGCGGTAGCCGGACGAGACGTAGCCGGCGCCGAGCTCCTCGGCGAGTGCCAGGATGAAGCCGCCGATCACCGCGCCCGTGATGTTGCCGAGACCGCCGAGGATGACGATGGCGAACGCCTTTACCGCGGCGAGATCGCCCATCTGCGGGAAGATCACGTAGACCGGGCCGAGCAGTGCGCCGGCGGCGGCGGCAAGGCTGGAGCCGATCGCGAAGGTCGAGGTGTAGATCATGTCGACATTGACGCCCATCAGCGAGGCCGTGTCGTGGTCCTGGAACGTCGCCCGCATCGCGCGGCCGAGGCTGGTCTTGTTGATCAGGAGATACGTCACCAGGATCAACATGGCTGCCGCAGCCAGAACGAACAGACGCAGCCAGGACACCGACACCGACCCGAGCACCAGCGGCGCCTCTGGAAACGGCGTTGCCACCGACTTCGCGACCCCGCCCCATATCCATAGCGTGCCCGACTGCATCGCGATCCAGGCGCCGATCATGACCAGCATGGTGGTGTCGATGTCGGAGCCGCGCAGCGGCCGCAGCAAGGTCAATTCGATCGCCGCGCCCAGCAGCCATCCGGCCAGCACGGCCACGGGCAGCGCGAGGAAGAAGTTCAGCCCGAGCTGCTGCACCACGATGAACATGATGTAGGCGCCGAACGTGTAGAGCACGCCATGCGTGAAGTTCACGACGTTCATGATGCCGAAGATCAAGGTCAGCCCGATCCCCAGCAGCGCGTAGGTGCCGCCGAGCACGAGCATGTTGATCAGATGCTGGAGGAATTCGCTCAAGTCTGTTCCCGGATATCCTGGATGTCGGCGAGAGCGGCGGCGTGCCGCTCTCGCTGCCAATGGTTTAGAGCGTCTTCATCTCGACCTTGCCGTCGTTGATCTCGATGAGATAGACGTTCGGCTGGCTCTGACCGCTCTCCTTGCCCTCGGGGCCGGACTTGCGGAACACGATGTTGCCGTTCAGCCCCTTGATGTTGATGTCCCAGAGCGCCGCCTTGATCGCGGCAGGCTCGGCCTTGCCGGCCTTCTCGATCGCGGCCGCCGCGGTGCGGATGCCGTCATAACCGCGAAAACTCTCGGTGCAGCCGGCGAACTCGAAGCCGCGCTTCTTCCATTCCGTGATGAAATAGTTGGTCGCTTCCGGGTTCGGCGTCTTGTCGGGGAACCAGGGCAGGAACGTGGTCAGATGCATGGTGCCGTTGGCGGCGGCACCAGCCTGGGCGATGATCTGATCCGGGTTCTGCGAGCCGCCGGTGGTGATGATGCGCTTCTTCAGGCCCAGCGCGGCCGCCTGCTTGAAGATCAGGGTGAGCTGATCGACGGCGGTCGTGACGATCACCGTCTCGGAATCCGAGCCCTTGATCTTGGAGAGCTGCGCGCTCATGTCCTGCGCGCCCTGGTCCATGGTCTCCACGAGGCCGATGGTGATGCCCTTCTCCTTCATCATCTTGCTGAAATCCTCGGCGGTGCCGCGGCCCCAATCGTTGTTGATGACGAGGAAGTCCACCTTCTTCGGCGCGAGCTTGTCGACGATGCCCTTGAACGCCGCGGCCTCGACCGCCGAGGGCGGTGAAATGCGGAAGATGAAGGGATTGCCCGTCGTCGTGATCTTGCCCGAGGACGAGGTCTCCACCACCATCGGGGTCTCATATTCCATCAGCTTCGGCATCACCGCGAGTGTCAGGCTCGAGCCCCAGGCGCCCATCAGCACCGGCACCTTGTCACTGGTGATGAGTTTTTCGGCGACGGCGGCGGCTTCCGTCGGGTTGCTCTTGTTGTCCTCGATGACAAGCTCGATCTTCTTGCCGAGGATGCCGCCCTTGGCGTTGATCTCGTCGGCGGCGATCTTGGCGCCGTTGACGACATACGTGCCGGAGGCCGCGAAGGCGCCGGTCAACGGCTCGTTGACACCGATCTTGATGGTCTGCGCCTGAACAGCGCCACCGCACAAGGCCGTCGCCAGCGCGATTGTCCCGACTAGTCCGAGTGTTCGTGTCATCTTGTCTCTCCAAATTCAACGCTGTTGATTGTTATGACAGTCCAGGCTTCGTCACTTCCCAATGTGCGAGCACACCGATCACCCCCGGTGAAGAATGCGGGCGATCCGTGCGCGCAGAACGTCCGATACGATCGACCAGAAACTGAGCGCCGCCGGAGCCCCCTGCCCTGACGGCATGCCGGACATGTGGCGATCGAGATTTGCGGCGAACTCTGCAACGAGGCGCTTGGCGAGATCCCGCACCAGGCCGGGACGACCGACCTGCGCCAGCATTCCCGTGAGCGTGTAGCCGATCGCGAGTTCAACGGCGGTCGCTGCTCCGCCTTCGAGCGGAAGCAGGCGATAGCGGATTTCACCTTGCGTCGCCGAATGGCTGCGCTGGTCGGTGCCGATGCCGACGATGCGTCCCGATAGCGTCGCAGGATCGCGCTCGATGCGCGCGGCACCCTCGAAGCTTGCTGCGATCGGTCCGAGCCTGACGCGGATCAATCCTTCCACGCGCTCCGGCCTTGGCGGCGATTTCAGCGATACGCCGGGAAGGCAGGCCGCGATGCCTGCGATGTCGTCGAACATAGCGAACACTTTTGCCGGCGGATGCTGCAGCGTGAAGCGCTGGTCAAGAACGGTCGCCGGGGTGAAGTCGGAGATGCCGCCCGTCGCGGCGTTCTCCGACGCCGGAACCGGCGCCTGCCGCACAGGCCGCGGCTCGCTGCGGTCGGATACAGCTCGCCCCGAGCCGGCAGGACCAAGCAGGGTCCGGCCGCCATCCGCCACCGGCGCGATGCTGCGCGCGCGCCTCGCCTCGATCACGGACTGCACCGCCCGCACGATTCCGACATAGCCGGTACAGCGGCAGAGATTGCCGCTGAGGCCGACGCGGATACGTCGCTCGTCGGCATCCGGCAGACGCAGCACGAGGTCGCGCGCCGAGACCAGCATGCCGGGGGTGCAATAGCCGCATTGCAGCGCATGCTCGCGGGTGAAGGCGGCGCGCAGCTCGGTCGTGATCTCGTCCTCGTCGAGGCCTTCGATAGTCGTGACGTCGGCACCCTCGCAGGCCGCCGCATAGGTGATGCAGGAGCGCGCCGGCACGCCGTCGAGCAGCACGGTGCAGGCGCCGCAGACGCCGTGCTCACAGCCGAGATGGGTGCCGGTGAGATCGAGCTTGTCGCGGACGAAATCGGCAAGGCTGGTGCGCGGCTCGGCCGAGACCTCCACCGCACGCCGGTTGACCTGAAGCGCGATCGTGGTCATGCCGCGGCCTCCAGGACGGCGCGCTTCAACACGCTGACATGGATGTGGCGCTGCGCGGCATCGTCGATCCCGGCCTTGGCCAGAACAGCGTCGGCGACGCCAGCGTCGAAACGCTGCTTGTAGTCGGCGTCAATCCGTCCGCCGAACAGCTCCGCCGCCTCGGTCATGACGACCGGCGCTGTGTCGATCGCACCGATCACGACGCGAGCGGTCGCGGCGGCGGGATCGATCAGCACGGCGCCGATGGCATGGGCGAACTCGCCGGTCTTGCGGCAGCTCTTGGCGTAACCCCAATGCGCCGCCGGCGCTCGCGCCGGGACATGAACCGCCTCGACGATCTCGCCGGGATGCAGCGCCGATTCCAATGCACCGACGATGAAGGCTTCGATGGCCAGGGTGCGCGCACCGGCAAGGCTGCGCAACGTCACGCGCGCGCCGAGCGCGGCGAGCGCCGAGATCCAGTCCGCCGCGGGATCGGCGTGACTGAGCGAGCCGCCGATGGTGCCGCGGTTGCGCACCGCGCGATAGGCGATATTGGCGGCGACGCCGCGCATCGCGCCGCGCGTCACGTCGGCGGTGCGGCCGTCCTCGATATCGGCATGCGTGACCAGGGCACCCAGCACAAGCTCACCGCCGAACACCTCCGCGCGCTTGAGCTCGGCAAGGCCGGAGATATCGACGATCAGCTCCGGCTGGACCAGCCGCAGATTGAGCATCGGGCCGAGCGACTGACCGCCGGCGATGATCTTTGCGGATCCGTTGCTTGCGGCCAGCATAGACAATGCCGCATCGAGATCGCGCGGGCGTTCGTATGCGAAGGGCGCCGGCTTCATGCCGCACTCCTTTTCGTCGCGCGCGCAGCCAGCACGGCCTCGACGATCCGATGCGGCGTGATCGGCGACTGCATGAGCTCGACGCCGAGCGGACGCAGCGCATCGTTGACGGCGTTGGCGATCGCGGCTGGCGGCGCGATCGCACCGCCTTCGCCAATGCCCTTCACGCCAAACTGCGTGTAAGGCGACGGCGTCTCCATGTGGTCGAGGCGCGCGGCGGGAACCTCCGTCGGTCCGGGCAGCAGGTAATCGGCGAGCGTCGTTGCCAGCGGCTGGCCGGAGGCGTCAAACGGCATTTCCTCGTAGAGCGCGGTACCGATGCCTTGCGCGAGGCCGCCATAGATCTGGCCGTCCACCACCAGCGGATTGACCAGCACGCCGCCGTCCTCGACGATCACGTAGTCGAGAATTTCCACCTCGCCGAGATCAGGATTAACGGCGACCACGGCCGCATGCGCGGCGTAGCTGAAGGTCCCGCTGTCGCGTACGGGCTTGTAGCCTTGGGTCACCTCCAGCCCGCCGGGATCGACGTCGGCCGGCAGGTCCTGCGGGCGGCGGTACCAGGTATGGGCGATCGCCTTCAGGCTGACGCTGCCGTTGACGCCGCGCACCTCGCCGTTCTGGAGCACCACAGAGGCCGGCTCATGCTGCAACAGTTTTGCGCCGATCCGCCGCGCACGTTCGCCGAGCTCGCGGCAGGCGGTCGCCACCGCGCCGCCTGCCATCACCATCGAGCGCGAGCCCCAGGTGCCGGTCGAATAGGGTGTCATCGCGGTGTCGCCGAGGATGATGCGGATCTTTGCGACGTCCACGCCGAGGATCTCATGGGCGACCTGGGCGAGCGTGGTCTCCATGCCCTGCCCGTGCGAATGCACGCCGACGCGGAGTTCGAGGCCGCCGTCCGGCGTCAGGCGCGCCGAAGCCTGCTCGTGCCCGGGCACCATCGGAATGCCCCAGCCGGAATAGACCGAGGTGCCGTGCGCGGCCTGCTCGCAATAGATGGAGACGCCGACGCCGATGCGGCGGCCGTCGGCCGCGCCCTGCCCTTGCTTCGCGCGGATGGCGTCGACGTCGATGGCAGCGAGCGCGCGGCGCATCGCTTCCGGATAGTCGCCGCTGTCGAAGTGCTTCTTGGTGATGTTGTCGAACGGCATCTGCTCGGGGCGCACCAGATTGCGCAGCCGCACCTCGCCGGGCTCGATGCCGGCTTCGGCCGCGACGAGATCCAGCATCAGCTCCAGCGCGAAGCAGACGCCGGTGCGCGCGACGCCGCGATAGGGCAGGATCGGGCATTTGTTGGTGGCGACCGAGAAGGTGCGGCAGCGATAAGCCGGCATCTTGTAGGGCCCGGGCAAGATGCTCGCGACCTGCGCGGCCTCCAGGCAGGCCGAGAACGGATAGGACGAGTAGGCGCCGGAATCCACCGTCGCCTCGCAATCGATGCCGCGCAAGCTGCCGTCGCGGTCGGCATAGACCGTGATCCTGTAATGGTGCTCGCGGCAATTGGAGCTGGCGACGAGATGCTCGCGGCGATCTTCCAGCCAGCGCACCGGATGGCCACAGCGCATGGTCAGCCATGACAGGCAGACCTCTTCGGGCAGCAGAATGCCCTTGTGGCCAAATCCGCCGCCGACATCGGGCGAGATGACGCGGATCTGCCCCTCCTCGATGCCGAGGCACTCGGCGAGGCCGCTGCGGGTGATGTGCGGCATCTGCGCCGCCGAATGCAGTGTGAGCTGATCGAGCCGTCGGTCGAAAGTCGCGACCACACCACGGCCTTCCAGCGGCGACATGCATTGCCGCGCCGTCGAGATCTCGCGGGTCACCTTGATCGGCGCATCGAGCGCGGCGGAGATGTCGACCTCGTAATTGGTCTCGAGGAAGACGTTGTCGCCCCAGTGTTCGTGCACCAGCGCCGTATCAGGCTCGCGCGCCTTCAGCATGTCGGTAATTGCCGGCAGCTCCTCCAGGTCGAGCGTCACGGAAGCCGCGATGTCCTCGGCCTCGGCCCGCGTCGGCGCGAGGCACATCGCCACGAGCTCGCCGACCTGGCGTACCTTGCCGGTTGCCAGCACCGGCTGCTCGGAAACCTTGAAGCCCGGAAGTCCCGACACCGCGCGGATCGGCTTGACGCCGACGAGATCCGCGGTCGTGAACACGCTGCCGCGATAACGCTCGGGCACGTGGATGCCGCGGATACGCGCATGCGCCAGCGGGCTGCGCACGAAGGCGACGTCCTGAAGGCCGGCCAGCCTGACATCGCCGACATATAGGCCGCGGCCGCGCATCAGGCGGTCGTCCTCCTTCCGCGGCAGCCGTGCCCCCACGCCCTGCCCGGAACTGCTGGACGGAAATTCTCGCTCGTTGCGCACCCCCGCGCCCTCCTTCACCGCCCGGCCTTACGCCGCGACAGCTTGCGGCAGGATCGGCGCGACCGCGTCGAAGCGCGTGCCGGCGCGCAGGCAGAAGGCCGGCTGCAGCAGACGCTCGGCAATCACCTCGTTCTTCTCATTGTCCTTCAGGACGAAGCGGCCGTTCTTCTCCGAGAGCACCGAGACGTCGGCGTCCATGCCGACCTTGAGCGCTCCGATCTCTCCGCTACGGCCGAGCATTTTTGCGGGATTGGAGGTGACCATCGGCACCACCTGCTCCAGCGACAGGCCGAGCGCCATCATCGAACTCATGGCCTGAACGAGACTGAACTTCGCCTGGCCCGCAAACGGATGGTTCTCGTCGTCCTCGTGTTGGTCGGGCGTGCCGGCCGGCGCGGGCACATGGGTGTTGTAGCCGTGGATGTCGGCGCCCAGCGTGGTCGGAATGATGCCGGCGGCGATCGCCTTCTTGGCGAGGCGGTAGGAGAAGTGGCTGCCGTGGCCGACATCGACCTTGAGGCCGCGATCGAGCGCGGCCTGGATCACCAAATGCACCTCGCCCTCGCGGTTGACGAAGCCCCCGGGGTGGCGCGTGAAGGGATGAGCGAGAATGTCACCTTCGCGCAACAGCGGGATCACGCGGGTGAGGATGGTGTCGGCATCCTCGCCGTTGGCGCCGCTCTCGGGCAGGCCCCAGAGCTGACCGAAATGCACATAGACCGGCAGGTCGGCGCGCTTGCCGATCTCCGCCGCCATCTCGATGACGCGGATGCCCCAGCGCGCGAAGCCGCCGATCTCGGCATGGGCCTTGATGCCGCGCACGATGTCGAGATTGGCGGTCGCCGACTTGACGGTCGCGTCGATGTCGACGCCGTCGGGGCTGTAGAGCTGCGGATAGAAATGCCCCTCGAGCCCGCCGACGAGATAGGCCGACAGGAACGCGTAGACGCGCGAGGCTGCTTGCTCGGCGATGAAATGACGGAAGCCGGGCAGCGTCATGCAGGACGGGCCGCCCTGGTCGACCAGCGTCGTCACGCCCGACTGCACGCCGACCATGTCGGGGTTCATGCCGAAACGTCCCGAGACATATTGATAGACATGGGCGTGGGTGTCGATCAGCCCGGGCAGCACCAGCTTGCCGCTGACGTCGACGACCTCCTTCGCACTGGTCGGCAGGATGTCCGCCGCGACCGCCGCGATCTTGCCGTTACGGATGGCGACATCCCTGATGCCATCGATACCGGAGGCCGGGCAGATCACGCGACCGCCTCGCAGCAGAAGGTCGAAGCTGGCAGTGACGGACATGGCGCTCTCCTCAAGCTCTTGCGCAGGCGGTTGCCCCGCTCTCGAATTACGAAGCATGCTTCGCATTTGGATACGAAGTATGCTTCGTATTTTGACAAAAGCAAGCTTCGTGCCATGATCGGGTGGTGGCGAGCGCGTTCGAATCGAGCTAAGCGCGACGGAGTTTTGGGTTGGGAGAGCGTGCATTGCGGCAAGCACAGAAGCGTCGCAGCGGCGGCAAGCACCGCCCCTGGCCATTGTCGCAGCGCCCCGGCTATCTGATCCGGCGGCTGCACCAGATTCACGTCGCGCTGTTTCAGGACGCCTGCGGCGAATTCGAGGTCACGCCACTGCAATACAGCCTGCTCTCGGCGCTGGCGGTGCGCGAAACCGCCGATCAGACCACTTTGGCGGCCGATATTGCCCTCGATCGCACCACGACGACCGGCGCATTGAAGCGACTGGCCGCACGGAACCTGGTCGAGCGCGCCGTGAACAAGGACGATCGCCGCGCGCGGCTGTGCCGCTTGACGCCGGCCGGCGCCGCGCTGCTGGTCAAGATCGAGGGCGCGGCACGGCGCGCGCATCGCGCAACGCTCGGCGATCTGAGCGAGAGGGAACAGGCGCTCTTCATCGAAATGATGCAGCGCATCGTAGCCGGCAACCCAAGTCGCGACAGTTCCGCTGCCCTATTCGATTAGGCGCAGTTGCTGCGCTTTTGAGTTGGGCTGCTCAATTTATCATCGTACCGCTGCTTGGCCGTGCAACGATCTCTGCCTCTCGCGAGCGAGTGGGAGGTCCGGCGCGTGAGCATCGGGCGCGCTTGAAAACGCAGCAGCAATCGGGCGCGGACGACGCTGTATGCGGCAGCGGCGCTTGCCCTGCGCCCGCCATGCAACCAATGGCACGATTTATGCTGCGCTGATGCGAAGCGTGCTTCGTATTGGGGGATGTCATGACGGATTCCGAACTTCGCGCTGATCTTCACAGCATCGAGCCAATTCCCGATGCGGACCGGGACTCGACGGGACCGCAGCAGATGTGGATCTGGGCCGGCGCCAACATCGCGCCGGTGAACTGGGCGCTCGGCGCGCTCGGCATCATCCTCAAGCTCGGCCTGATGGAGACGATCGCGGTCATCGTGCTCGGCAACATCGTGGGCTGCGCGATCTTCGCGACCTTCACGGTGATGGGACACAAGACCGGCGTCAACCAGATGGTGCTGAGCCGGTCCGCCTTCGGCGTCCGCGGCGCCTACCTGCCCAGCATCCTGATGTTCCTGATGACGCTGGGCTGGATCGGCGTGAACACCTATTTCCCGGTGAAGGTCTCGATGGGCATTCTCGGCCAGTTCGGCGTGCCCGACACCTGGCTGATCGAGATCATCGTCATCACGCTGGTGATGGCGGTGCAGGTGCTGATCGGCATCTACGGCTTCTACGCGATCCGCACCTTCGAGAAATACACGGTGCCGCCGACCATCGCCATCATGGTGCTGATGAGCGTCCTGGCCTGGACGCGCCCCGGCGTCGTCAACTGGAGCCTCACCACCTCGCTGCCGCCGGGCGCACATCTGGCGATGCTGACTTTGCTGATGACCGCGATCGGCGTCGGCTGGGGCATCTCCTGGGTGACCTGGGCCTCCGACTATTCGCGCTTCGTGCCCAGAAGCGTGCCGTCGAAATCCGTGTTCTGGTACAGCTATGTCGGCATGTTCGTGCCGACGGTCTGGCTCGGCATCCTCGGCGCGACCATCGCCTCGACGACACTCGACACCGACCCCGCCAAGATGGTCAGCGCGGTGTTCGGCGGGCCGGTCAGCATCCTCGTGCTGCTGATGGTGCTGCACGGCCCGATCGCCACCAACATCCTCAACGTCTATTCGGCGACCCTGGCGGCGCTGAGCGCGGGGCTCAAGCTCTCGCGCTTCTGGCTCACCGTCATCACCGGCGTCGCCGGCTATCTGGTCACGCTGTACTTCATCTTCGCGCCGTCCTTTGCGAAGGCGTTCGACAACTGGATGATCAGCCTGCTGTTGTGGATGAGCCCGTGGGCCGGTGTCGTGCTCGCGGACTACTTCATCAAGCGCAAGGGCGAGATCGACGTCGCCGAGCTCTACCGCTCGCCTGAGACCAGCGCCTATGGCGACATCAACTGGGCCGGCATGATCGCCTTCTTCACGGGCCTCGTTGCGGGCTGGCTGGTCGAAGACGGCCTCGTCGGCGCGCTGCAGGGCCCGATCTCGACCAACCTCCTGGGCGGAGCCGATCTGAGCTGGCTGTTCGGAATTGGCGTGGCGGGCCTCGTCTATCTCGGGCTCGGCAAGCTCGTCACCTCGCCCTCCTCGATCGTTGCGAGCAGCGCAGGCAGGTAGCGGCATGGACCACGTCCTGCGCTCTGTGCCTGGAAACGTCCAGTGGGGCCTCTGGGACGGGCGATTGAAGCCGGTGCTCCGGATCGCATCCGGAGACCGGGTCACGATCGAAACGCTGTCGGGCGAGCCGGACGATCTGCCCGATCCATCGCTCGGCTACGACATCGTTCCCGGACATGCGGAGGTGCTGGCAAGCGCCTTCCGCGGTCCGGGTCCGCATCTCCTGACCGGGCCGATCCACATCGAGGGCGCTGAACCCGGCGACGTCCTCGAAGTGCGCGTCCTCAACATCGAGCTGCGCTGCGATTGGGGCTGGAATCTGCAGGTGCCGACGCTCGGCACCTTGCCGGAGGATTTTCCCGAGCTCCGCCGCATCCACATTCCGCTGGACCGTGCGCGCAACGTCGCAAAGCTTCCCTGGGGCCAGGAGCTGCCGCTCGCCCCCTTCTTCGGCAATTTCGGCGTCGCGCCGCCGCCCGCCTGGGGCCGGCTGTCCTCGAAGGAGCCGCGCGCGTTCGGCGGCAACATGGACAACAAGGAGCTGGGGGCCGGCAGCACACTCTATTTTCCGGTGTTCGTGCCGGGCGCGTTGTTCTCGGCCGGTGATGGCCACGCGCTGCAGGGCGACGGCGAAGTCTGCCTGACCGCGATCGAGGCCGCGCTCACCGGCACCTTCGAATTCCATGTGCGCCGCGATCTCCGTCTCACCTCGCCGCGCGCGGAGACGGCGTCGGACTGGATCACCATGGGCTTTGATGAGGATCTCGACGATGCGGCCAAGGCGGCGCTGCGCGACATGATCGCGCTGATCCGGGAGAAAAGCGGCCTCAGCGCGCAGGATGCCTACACGCTCTGCTCGATCGCCGCCGACCTCCGCGTCACGCAGCTGGTCGACGGCAACAAGGGCATTCACTGCGTGCTGGCCAAATCCCGCATGCCGTGACGCCGGCCGGGCCAGCGGCCTCGCGGATCACCGCGTCGGCAATGCATCCAGGTGGCACGCCACCCACTGCTCGTCTCCGGCCGCGCGGAGTGTCGGCTCCTCGGTCCGGCAGCGGTCGAACACGTACGGACAGCGGGTGTGGAAGCGGCACCCCTTCGGCGGATTGATCGGGCTCGGCACGTCGCCGCCGAGGATGATCGGATTGCGCTGGGCGCCCGGCTCCGGCAGCGGCACGGCCGAGAGCAGCGCCTTGGTGTAGGGATGCCTCGGTGCGGCAAAGATCTCGCGGCGCGGCGCCACCTCGACGATCTTGCCGAGATACATCACCGCGACGCGATGGGTCATGTGCTCGACGATGGCGAGGTCATGGCTGATAAACAGCAGCGCGAGGCCGAACTTCTGCTGAAGGTCCTGGAGCAGATTGACGACCTGCGCCTTGACCGAGACGTCGAGCGCCGAGACCGCCTCGTCGCACACGATCAGCTCGGGCTCGGCCGCGAGCGCCCGCGCAATGCCGATGCGCTGGCGCTGGCCGCCGGAGAATTCATGCGGCCGGCGGTTCAGCGCCTCGCGCGGCAGGCGCACGGTGTCCATCAGCTCCGTGACGCGGACCTCGAGGTCCTCTTTGGATTTGGCGAGGCCGAAATTGCGGATCGGCTCGGCCAGGATGTCGCGCACGCGCATGCGCGGATTGAGGCTGGAGAACGGATCCTGGAACACCACCTGCACGCGGCGGCGCATCTGGCGCATCGTGCTCGGATGGGCGTCGTCGATGCGCTGGCCGTCGAGGATGACCTGGCCCGAGGTGATCTCGAACAGGCGCAGGATGGCGCGGCCGACCGTCGACTTGCCGCAGCCGGACTCGCCGACCAGCGACAAGGTCTCGCCGCGCGCGATCTCGAACGACACGCCGTCGACCGCATAGACGAATTCGGTTTGCCGTCCGAACAGGCCCTTGTTGATCGGAAAATGCTTCTTGAGGTCGTTGACCTGGAGCAGCGGAGGACTCATGCCGCGACGGCTCCCTTGGCAGCGTAATGACAGGCCGCGATGTGGCGCGGGCCCTTCTCTTCGAGACCCGGCGCATATTGGCGGCAGAGATCGGTCGCGAGCGCACAGCGCCCGGCAAAGACGCAGCCGGTGATCGGCTTGCGCAGATCCGGCACCTGCCCGGGAATCTCGGCGAGCCGCGTCGCAGTGCCCGCAAGCGAGGAGCCGAGCCTCGGCACAGCGCCGAGCAGGCCCTGCGTATAAGGATGGCGCGGCGAACGGAACAGCTCGGCCACCGGCGCTTCCTCGACCTTGCGGCCGGCATACATGACCATCACGCGCTCGGCGATCTCGGCGACGACGCCGAGATCGTGGGTGATCAGGATGATGGCCGCGCCGACGCGTCTTTTGAGGTCGAGCATCAGCTTGAGGATCTGCGCCTGGATGGTCACGTCGAGCGCCGTGGTCGGCTCGTCCGCGATCAGGAGCTTTGGATTGCAGGCGAGCGCGATGGCGATCATCACGCGCTGGCGCATGCCACCGGAGAGCTGGTGCGGATATTCGCGCACGCGCCGCTTCGGCTCGGGAATGCCGACCAGCGTCAGCATCTCGATCGCGTGCGTCTCGGCGGCCTGCTTGTCGAGGCCCTGATGGATCATCAGCGTCTCGCGGATCTGGCGGCCGACCGTCAGCACCGGATTGAGGCTGGTCATCGGCTCCTGGAAGATCATCGAGATGTCGTTGCCGCGGATCGCGCGCATCTCGCGGTCCGACAGCTTCAGGAGATCCTTGCCGGCAAAGCGGATGCGGCCTGCGATCCGTCCCGGCGGCTCCGGGACCAGCCGCATCAGCGACATCGAGGTCACCGACTTGCCGCAGCCGGATTCGCCGACGATGGCGAGCGTCTCGCCCTCGTTGACATGGAAGGACACCCCGTCCACCGCGCGGTTGATGCCGCCGGGGGTGCGGAAATGGGTCTGGAGGTTCTCGACTTCGAGCAGCGCCATCGTGGTCAAGCCCCGCGCTCTCACAGGCTCTTGGCCATGCGCGGATCGAGCGCATCGCGAAGGCCGTCGCCGAGCAGATTCACCGCGAGCACCGTGACGGACAGGAACGCCGCCGGGAAGAACACGATATAGGGCTTGACCTGCCACAGCGCGCGGCCTTCGGCCATGATGTTGCCCCAGGACGGAATGGTGGGCGGCGTGCCGGCGCCGATGAAGGACAGGATCGCTTCCGTGATCATGGCGCTGGCGCAGATATAAGTCGCCTGCACCAGCATCGGCGCAACCGTGTTGGGCAGGATGTGGCGCAGGATGATCATCGGCGTGCGCGTGCCGCAGGCCACCGCCGCGTCCACATAGGGCTGCTCGCGCAGCGACAGCACCACACTACGGACAAGACGGGAAACACGTGGAATCTCTGCGATGGTGATGGCGAGGATGACGTTGCCGACGCTACCTCGCGTCAAGGCCATCAGCGCGATGGCGAGCAGGATCGGTGGAATCGACATCAGGCCATCCATGAAGCGCATCAGGATGCCGTCAGCCCAGCGGATGAAACCCGAGATCATGCCGATGGCAAGACCCGCCGCAGACGCGAAGATCGCAACCGACAGGCCGACCGTGAGCGAGACCCGGGCGCCAAAGAGCACGCGCGAATAGATGTCGCGGCCGAGCACGTCGGTGCCGAACCAGAAATCAGCCGACGGCGCGCGCGTGCGTTTTGCGGGCGCCAGCGCGGTCGGGTCGACCGTGCCGAGATAGGGCGCGAAGACCGCGATCAGCACGAGGGTCAGCAGCAGCGCGCCGCCGATCGCGACCGTCGGATGGCCGCGCATCAGGCCGACGAAGCCGCGCCGGATCTTGACCGGCCGGAGGATCTCCGGCAGTTGCGGCGCAAGGACGAGGCCGGCCGGAAGCGATTGCGGATTGACGGTGGTGTCGGTCAATAGCGGATCCTCGGGTCAACGAGCGTATAGGTGACGTCGATCATCAGATTGACGAGGACGTAGACGAAGCTGAACAGCAGCACGATGCCCTGGATGACGGGATAGTCGCGGCGCAGGATCGCGTCGATCGTGAGCCGGCCGAGGCCGGGAATCGCGAACACGCTTTCGGTGACGACCGCGCCGCCGATCAGCAGCGCAATGCCGATCCCGATCACGGTGACGATCGGCACCGACGCGTTCTTCAGCGCGTGAATGAACAGGATGCCGCCCTGCCCGAGGCCCTTGGCCTTAGCGGTGCGGATATAGTCCTGCTGCAACACTTCGAGCATGGCGGCGCGGGTGATGCGCGCGACCAGCGCGATGTAGACGCAGCCGAGCGCGACCGCCGGCAGGATCAGGTTTTCCAGCCACGGCCAGAAGCCCTGGGCGAGCGGCGTGTAGCCTTGCACCGGCAGCCATTCGAGCTCCAGCGCGAAGACGTAGGCGAGCATGTAGCCGACGACGAAGACGGGCAGCGAGAAACCGAACACGGCAAAGCCCATGATGACGCGGTCGATCAGGCTGCCGGCCTTCCAGGCCGCCACCACGCCGAGCGGCACCGCGACCACGATCGTGAGCAGCAGCGTCACGATCATCAGCGACAGCGTTGGTCCGAGACGCTGCCCGATCATCGCAGAGACCGGCAGATTGGTGAAGATCGAGGTGCCGAGATCGCCATGCAGGATGCGCCAGACCCAGCTGCCGAACTGGATCAGGAAGGGCCGGTCGAGGCCGAGGCTCTGGCGGATGCGTTCCACATCCTCCGGGCTTGCCTGATCGCCTGCGATCACCACGGCCGGATCACCGGGCGCGATGTAAAGCAGGCTGAACACGAACAGCGCGACGATGGCCATGACCGGCAAAGTCGCGACGATGCGACGGAGGATGTAGGAGAGCATCTGGCCTCAGCGCTCGATCATGCGGACTTCGACACGCCCCAGAAGAACGGCAGCGGCCCCTTGGTGATGCCGGAGACGTTCTTGCGCCAGGCCGTGTAGCTCAGGAAGAAGCCGGTCGGCGCGTAGACGACGTCATCGAGCGCCGCCTTGTTGAGCCGGCCGATGGCGGCCTTCTCCTCGTCGAGGTTCTTGGCCTCGAACCAGGCCGCCACCTCCTTCTCGGTGCCGGGGCTGTTCGGCCAGCCGAACCAGGCCTTGTCGCCGTTGGCGCGAATGGCGGTGTACGGCGCCGGATTGATGCAGTCCGCGCCCGCATGCCAGGTGTGGAACATGTTCCAGCCGCCCTGTCCCGGCGGCGTCTTCTGCGCGCGGCGGGAGCCGACCGTGCCCCAGTCGGTGGCGACGAAATCGACATTCATGCCGAGCTTCTTGAGGAGGTCGGCGGTCACGTCGCCCTGCGCCTTGGTGATCGGCTGGTCCTGCGCCACGAGGCATGTCACCGGCTGGCCGGAATAGCCGCTCTCGGCGAGCAGCTTCTTGGCGGCGTCGAGATCGCGCTTGCCCTTGAGGATCTCACCGCCCACCTCGGAATAGAGTGGCGTATCCGGTGTGAAGAAGCCGGGGAGCGGCCGCCACAGCGCGGTGTCGTCGCCGACGATCGCGCGCATGTAGTCTTCCTGGCTCATCGCCATCAGCACCGCGCGCCGCGCCCGCACGTCGTTGAAGGGCGCAAACAGGTGGTTCATGCGGAACGAGCCGACATTACCGAGTGGATCGCCGATGTCGACGCTGATGTTCTTGTTCTTCTTCAGGACCGGAACGAGATCCGCGATCGGGCTCTCCCACCAGTCGACTTCGCCGTTTTGCAGCGCTGCGGCTGCGGTCGCCGGGTCTGGCATCACGATCCATTCGATGCGGTCGACCAGCATCTGCTTGCCGCCCGCGAGCCAGGATGCCTTCTCCTGCCGCGGCGCATAATCGGCGAACTTCTCGAATACAGCCTTCGCGCCGGGCACCCACTCGCCCTTGGCGAATTTCATCGGCCCGGAGCCGATATAGTCGGTGATCTGCTTAAACGGATCGGTCTGCGCGATGCGCTCCGGCATGATGAAGCCGCACGGCGAGTTGTTCTTGGCCAGCGCGTACAGCATCTTCGGGAAGGGCTGCTTGAGCACCCATTTGAAGGTGCGGTCGTCGACGGCGGTCAATTCCTGCTGGAGCGCCTTGATCATCAATCCCATCGGATCGCGGGCCGACCAGCGCGCAAGGCTCGCGACGACGTCCTTGCTCAGCACCGGCTCGCCGTCATGGAATTTGAGGCCTGGGCGCAGCTTGAAGGTCCAGGTCGTGCCGTCGTCGGTCACTTCCTCGGACTCGACCATCTGCCGCTGCGGCTGCAGCGAGGAATCGATGCCGTAAAGCGTATCCCAGACCATCGCGGCCGCATTGCGCACGACATATTGGGTGCCCCAGATCGGGTCGAAATTGGCAAGATTGGCCTGTGGCACGAAACGCAGGGTCCGGGCCGCCGCACCCTGTGCGATCGCCGGGGCCGAGAGGCCACCCGTCAATGCCAGACCGCCCGCGCCAGCCAGTCCCTTCAATACGGTCCTGCGATCCATGAAGTCCTCCCAGTAATGCCGTGATGCCAGCTGTTCATTGGCCAAGGGCAAGTGAAACCGAGCCCATTTGCAAGCAAATGGTATGCCACTAAATGCGCCATCGCCAGCGGGATCTGATCGACTTTTTGGCCGACCCACGTTGACTCGCAAGGCCTTAAAGCGCAGCCGCCAGCGCCTCTCCGGTCTCGATATGCGGGATCGCCTCGACCAGCTTGCGGGTGTAATCGGTCTTCGGATTATCGAACAGCGCCCGGCTTTCGCCCTGTTCCACGATGCCGCCGTTGCGCAGCACGATGGTGCGGTCGCACAGCATGCGGACCACGTTGAGATCGTGGCTGACGAACAGCAGCGCGATGTCGTTCTCGCGCCGCAGGCGATCTAGCAGTTGCAGCACGACCGCCTG
>NZ_LWIG01000010.1:47294-93398 GCF_002068095.1 Bradyrhizobium sacchari
CGTCGAGCACGAGCAGGCGCGGCCGGCAGGCGATGGCACGGGCAATGCCGACGCGGGCCTTCTGGCCACCGGAGAGCTGGTGCGGAAAACGCGGCAAGAGATCGAGCGGCAGCCCGACCCGCGCGGCGCATTCCTCCACCCGTTGCCGCAACGCTTCCCCCGCCCGCATGCCATCGAGCCGCATCAAGGGATGGGCAATGCAGTCGAAGGCCGTGTAGCGCGGGTTGAGGCTCTCGTTCGGGTCCTGGAACACCATCTGGATGTCTTTGCGCAGTGGCGAGCGGTGAAAGTCGCGCGAGGCGACATGGCCGATCGACTGCCCGTCGAAAACGATATCGCCTTCGCTGGGATCAATCAGACGGCAGATCATGCGCGACGTCGTGCTCTTGCCGGAACCGGACTCGCCGACCAGACCGACGCTCTCGCCGCCGGCCATCGTCATCGAGAAGTCGGCGACGGCCGCAGAACCCTGGTCGAAGCGCTTTGCGAGCTTGCGCACCTCCAGCAGCGGCGGCGTCCCGTGCGCGGGGCTCTGCCTGGGTGTGCTGACAACCGCGGAGTAACGCTCCCGCTCCTCCTCCGTCACGAGATCCTCGATCCGTGACGTCGCGGTGGGCGAAGCCGCGACCAGGCGCCTTGTATAGGCGTGCTGCGGCGCTGTGAAGAGCGTCTTTGAACTTGCCTCCTCGACGATACGGCCGCGCTCCATCACCGCGATGCGGCGGCAATAGCGCGCAGCGAGGCCGAGATCATGCGTGATCAGGATCGTCGCCATGCCGCGCGCGGCCGCGATCCCCGCGAGCAGGTCCATCACCACCTTCTGGGTGGTGACGTCGAGGCCGGTGGTCGGCTCGTCCGCGATCAGGAGCGCCGGATTGCAGGAGATCGCGATCGCGATCATGACCCGCTGGCACATGCCACCCGAGAGCTCGTGCGGATAGGCATTCATCCGCGCCTCGGGGTCGCGGATCTGGACGGCCCGCAACAATTCCAGCGCCTCGGCCCGCGCGGCATCCTTCGAGATCTTCTTGTGGGTGAGGATCGCGTCCGCGATCTGCAGGCCGATCGCGCGGATCGGGTTGAGCGCGGCGCGCGGGTTCTGGAAGATCATCGACATCGCGGCACCCTGGAGGTGACGGAGGTCATCGCCGCGGAGCTTGGTCACGTCCTGCCCGCGAAACAATATCTTGCCGCCGGTGACGCGGCCGGCGGCATCGAGCAGCCGCGTCGTCGCAAAGCCGGTCACCGACTTGCCCGAGCCGCTCTCGCCGACGAGGCCGAGCATCTCGCCGCCCCCGACCGTAAGCGACACGCCACGCACGGCCTCGACCATGCCACGCCGCGTCGAGAACGAGACGTGGAGGTCCTCGATCCTGAGCAGTTCTTCGCTCATGTGCGCATGCGGGGATCGAGAATATCCCGCATCCCGTCCCCGAGCAGGTTGAAGCACAGCACGGCCATCATCAGCGCAAGGCCCGGAAAGGCCACCAGCCACCACCGTCCCGTGGAGATGAAGCGCGCGCCCTCCGCGACCATGATGCCCCATTCCGGCGTCGGCGGCTTGACGCCAAGGCCGATGAAGGACAGGCCGGCCGCATTGAGAATGGCCCAGCCGAGATTGAGCGAGATCTGCACCGCCATCGCCGGCAGGATGTTCGGCAGCAGGAAACGCAGCACCACGGAAAAGTGGCTCTCGCCGCAGGCGCGCGCGGCCTCGACCCAGCCGACATTGCGGCGGACGTTGACCTCGGCCCGCGCGAAGCGGATGTAGAAGGGAAGATTGATGATCGCGGTTGCGATCACGATGTTCTCGATCCGGTTGCCGAGAGCTGCGACCATCGCCATCGCCAGCACGAACAACGGAAAGGCCATCATCACGTCGACGAAGCGGCCGACCGCGCGATCGAGCCGGCCGCCGGCATAGCCGCAGAATGAGCCGACCACGGCGCCGATCACGAAGGAGATGCCGACCGCGGAGACCGCGATCGTGAGATCCAGCCGCGCGGCAATGATGAGACGGCTGAACACGTCACGCCCCAGCTGGTCGGTGCCGGCGAGATGCGCCGCGCTCGGCGGCAAAAGCGCCTCCGAGACGTTGGAGACCACGGGATCGTAAGGCACAATCCAGGGGCCGAAGATCGCGAGCAGGACGAACAGCGTCACGCCGGCCGCGGCCACCGCCGTGAGCGGATTGCCGCGCAGGATCCAGACCGAATGGCGGAGGGTTGCACTGGTCATTCGATCGACACCCTGGGATCGGCGATGCCGTAGCAGATATCGACCACGAGATTGACCAGCACGAACAGGCTCGCCATCAGCAGCACGAAACCCTGCACCGGCGCGTAGTCGGACGACAGCAGCGCATCGAGCGCATAGGAGGCAACGCCCGGCCAGGAGAACACCTTCTCCACCAGCACATTGGCGCCCAGCATGGTCGAGAACACGATGCCGGCGATGGTGATGACGGGCAGGATCGCGTTTCGCAGCGCGTAAGTGACGACCACCTTGCGCCAGGACAATCCGACCGAGCGCGCGGTGCGCACGAAATCGCTGCCGAGCGACACCAGCATCGAGGCCCGCGTGATCCGCGCCAGCGGCGCGATCACGAACAGCGCCATGCTCACCGCCGGCAGGATCAGCTGCTTGCAGGCCGCCCACCAGCCCTCGAAGTCGCCGGCCAGCAGGAAATCGATCGACAGGAAGCCGGTGCGCTGCGGCGGGAGCGAGGTGAAGACGTCAATCCGCCCGGTGGGATCAGGCGCAAGCCCGAGCAGATAATAGAAGACATAGATCAAGAGCAGGCCCGAGACGAAGGTCGGCACGCAGACGCCGAGCGCGCAGAACAGCCGCACGCCGTGATCAACGACCGACCCCGGCCGCAAGGCCGCGATCACACCGAGCGGCACCGCGGCGATGAGAGCGATCAGCAGGGCGGTGAAGGTGAGCTCGAGCGAGGCCGGCAGCCGCTCGCGCAGATCCTTCAGCACCGGCTGCCCGGTCATCATGGAGCGGCCGAGATTGCCGTGGCCGATGTCGGAGAGATAGAACACGAGTTGCTCCGGCACCGATTTGTCGAGCCCCATCTGCTTGCGGATCAGCTCGATCTCCTCCTTGCCTGCATTGGGCCCCGAGGCAAAGAACACCGCGGGGTCCCCGGGCAGGACACGCATCAGCAGGAAGGTGAACACCAGCACGCCGAACAGCGCCGGCAGCGACGACAAAAGCCGCCTGCCCGCCCGCACCATTGTTGCGCCAAGTCCGGTCGTCACCTTTCAGAGCCTCCTGCGCTTCCCGGTATCACTTGCGGCTGACGTCGCGATAGTCCACCTGGCGATGGAACTCGTAGGTGTAGCCTTCGATCGACGGCGCCATGACGGCATCCTGGTTCGGCTGCCACAGCATGATCTGCGGCATCAGGTCAAAGTGCATCGCGTTGAGCTTGCGGCCGGCTTCCTCGTACTTGGCCTTGTCCGGCTCGAAGCGGGCTTCCTGCGCGATCGCCGCCAGATCCGGGTTGTTGATCGAAGAGTAGTTCCAGCGCTGATTTCCGGTGTAGAAGTTGCGGTAGAAGTAGTCGGTCGACGGCAGCCAGGCGACGATGCCCTCGGTGTAGAAGGGAAGCTTCTTCTCGTTGATCTGCGTCGACATCTGCGCGTCCGGCAGCTTCTGGATGTCGACCTTGATCCCGATCTTGCCGAGCGACTCCTTCACGAGAGCCGCCATCGGCTCGGCGGTCGAGGCTTGGCCGACGTTGAAGCTGAAGGTGGTCGAGAAGCCCTCGGGGAGACCTGCGGCTTTCAGATATTCCCTGGCCTTGTCGAGATCGAGCTTCACCGGCTGCTGGAACGGGTAGATGCCGTTGGCCGGCTTGCCGTCCGCCCAGGTCGCGCCGAACAGCGGCGTGCCGCGGCCGAACAGAGCTGCCTTGAACATGTCCTCATAGGGCAGCGCGTAAGCGACGGCGCGGCGGACATTGACGTTGTCGAAGGGCGGGATCTGGTTGTTCATCGAGACAAATGTGATCGCATTGTATTGCGGCGTCGAGACCACCTTGAGCTTGCCCTTGGCCTCCAGCGACTGCACGTCACTGGCCTGCAGATCGAGCACGAGATCGGCATCGCCGCGCTCGACGAGGTTGGCGCGGGTCGCGGGCTCCGGCACCGATTGCACGATGACCCGCTTGAAGAACGCCGGCTTGTTGGCCGAGCCGCGGTTCCAGTCCTCGTTGCGCTTGACGATGATCTGCTCGCCGGGCTTGAAGCTCTCGACCACATAGGCGCCGCTGCCGGCGGTGTGCTCCTTCAGCCAGGCTGTGGCCCAGGGATCGTCCGCGGTCGCGTGCTCTTTCGCCACTTTCGAGTTGATGATCATCGGGTAGACGGTGGCGAGATTGGGCAGCGCAAGCTTGTCGGGTTTCGGCAGCGTCACCTCGATGGTGAGGGGATCGATCACCTTGAACTGGTCGGCCGACGTCAGGGAGCCCGTCAGCAATTGCGCCTTGCCCAAGATCGGCGCGGTGACGCAGCGATCGAGCGACCATTTGACGTCCTCGGCGGTGACGGGCGAGCCGTCCTGGAATTTGGCATCCTTGCGCAGGCGGAAGGTGAGCTTCAAGCCGTCGGGACTGACCTCGTAGGATTCGGCGAGCTCGCCGGTAATCGTGTCGAGATCGAACACCCATTTGCCATTGAGCTGCTTGCGGCCGAACGCGACCAGGCGGTCATAGGTGCTCATGCTCAATGCGAAGGACTCGCGGGTCGAGCCGGGGATGTTGGGATCGAGCGTATTGACGGATGCGCCCGTGACATAGCGCAAGGTCTCCGCCCTGGTCTGCGCCCGCGACGGCGCGGTGGCGATGAGCAACATCGCGGCGGTAGCGAGCACTGAAGTCGCCGGCCTGAAAGACACAAAACGCATTGGTTTTTTCCTGAATTTCGAACGAGAACGCCAGCAAGGCAGGTTAAGAAAGAAGCAAGTTGCGCGCCAGTCTCATGGAGCGTTTTTGGGGACGCATGGTCGCGGCGGCGCATGGATGATCACAGCGTTTCCTCCGTTCTTCGCGCCGGCCGCGTGACCACCGCCTGCGGCACGTCATAGGCGCTGAACGAGGCCCAGTGGCGCGCGATATCGGCGCGGAACAGTCCGCGCGTCAGGCCGTGGACCAGTTTTGGAACGGCGGTCGTCATCGCGTTGATCGATGATCCCGACGGACCGAAGCTCATGGTGGAAGCAATGGCGAAGAGATGGATGCCGGAGATCCACGGCGTCTGTCCCGGCACGCGCTCGGTGAAGGCATAGTCGTCGGCGAGATAGGGAAAGCGGCCGAGCCGTTCGTTGCGCTCATCCTCGGGCGGCTGGTAGCGGTCGGCCCAGGTGGCGATGTTGCCGGCGAACCTGGAGAGCTCGCCACGGCCGGCAAAGTTCATGTCGATGCCGGTGCCGCAGATGACGAAATCCGCGGTGATCGCACCCCGCGGCGTCTGCAGTTCAACGCCCTTGCCGGTCTCGCGCGCAGCTTCGACCGGCGCGGCCTCGTGCAATGTGAAATTGGCGTGACGCGCGCAGCGGTCGTAGGTCGGTTGCGGAAAGCCCTCGCGCATCTCGAGGATTTTTCGCATGAAGCGCCAGCGCCAGGCATCATCGAGATCGCTGAGATGGCGCAGGAAGCCGCGGAAGGTCAGCCAACGATACGGCTGGATCACCTGGATCTGCGCGCGGCGGCAGAGCAGGTGCACCTCGGCGGCGCCAGCCTCCAGTGCGGTTGCCGCATTGTCAAAGGCGGAGGCGCCGGCGCCGAGCACGGCGACGCGCTTGCCGCGAAGGCCTTCGAAATCGATGTCGTCGGCGACGGTCGCGACCGAACGCGGCGGCAGATGCGCCAGCTGCTCGGGGACCATCCAGCCTCCCATGCCCTCCTGCCCGGTCGCCAGCACGATCTTGCGGGCGTAGAGGGTCTCGACCTCTCCTGCCCGTTTCACGCGCGCAGCGAGTAGGCCGTCAGACGCAGGCGCGATCTCCAGCAGCTCGCATCCATTGCGCACCGGCAGGCCGATCGTGCGCCGCAGCCACAGCAAGTACTCCGCCCAACGGCCGCGCTCGATCAGGCCGAGCTGTTGCCAGCTCTCCTTGCCGAAGCGGGCTTCGTGCCAGGACTGGTAGGTCAGGCTGGGGATATCGAGGTCGGGGCCGGTGTAGTCCTTTGGGCTGCGCAGCGTCGGCATGCGGGCATAGGTGAGCCACGGGCCCTCCTTCCCCTCTTCGGCCTTGTCGAGCAGCAGGATGTTGCTGACTCGGGAGCGCATCAGGCCGAAGCCGATGGCGATGCCGGATTGGCCCGCGCCGATGATGAGCACGTCCAGCGCCGGCTTGCCGTCCGGCCCCGTCTTCGGCTCGAGCCATGCGGCGCCGGGATGCGCGATCATGGCGAGATCGGCACGGACGTCCGCTTCGAGCTCTGTCAGCGCCTCACTCATGCCGCGAGCCAGCCTCCGTCGACCACCATCACGGTGCCTGTGGTGAACGAGGATGCATCGCTGGCGAGATGCAGCGCGGTCTGCGCGATCTCTTCCGCCGCGCCGAACCGTTTCATGGCGTGGCGGTTGCGCGAGGCTTCGCGCACCTCGTCCGGATTGGCGTGACGGGCAAAGCTGCGGCGAAGCATCGGCGTATCGATCGCGCCCGGCGCAATCGCATTGACGCGAATGCCGTCGGTGGCGAAATCCACCGCCATGGTGCGCGTGAGGCTGACGATCGCGCCCTTGGCGGCGATGTAAGCGCTGTTGCCCTTGCCGCCGGCGATCGCGAGCTGCGAGGCCAGCGTGATGATCGAACCGCTCTGTTGTCGCTGCATCCGCGGCACGGCAGCCCGCGCCCACAGCCAGGTGCCGCCGACATTGGCGCGGAACACCGCGTCCCAGTCTTCAATGCTCGTGGTCAGCACCGTGCCGCCGCAGGAGAAACCGGCGGCGGTCATCAGGACGTCGAGTCGGCCGTGCCGCGCCACGACATCATTCACAACGGCTTCGGCGAAACCGGCATCACCGACGTCACCCACATGCGTCGTTGCCGCACCGACGAGGCTCAGCGTTTCCTCAAGCCCTGCGGCATCACGATCGACCAGCGCGAGCCGCGCGCCCTCCTCCGCGAACAGCTTTGCGCTGGCGCGGCCGATGCCAGAGCCCGCTCCGGTGACGATGGCGGTGCGCGCCTGCAGCCGCATGTCAGATCCACTCCTTGTGCTGCTTCCACCAGGTACTCATCGCGGCGGCGGACTCGGCGCAGCCGAACCGCGCGCGCCAGCCGAATTCATCGGCCATCCGCTTGACCGACATGGGCGCACGATCTCCACCGTGGAGCTTGATGAAGGTCTTCTCTCCAGGAGACGCGAGCCGGCACTCCAGCTTGGGATGCAGGACCGCAAACGCCTCGCCCCATTGCAGCGCGGTCCAGGCGGTGCCGCTGGAGATGTTGTAGAGCCGATGACGCGGCCGCTCGGCTTCGATCAGCAATGCCACGGCTTCGGCGGCGTCTGGCGCATAGGTCCAGTCCTTGATGCCTGGCGCAGGGAGAAGGGCCGGCTCGCCGCGCGCGAACGCGGCAAGGATCTGGAACTGGAGGCTGGGCGTATCGCGCACCGAGCCGGGCCGCTCCCACGGGCCGAACACGGCACTCAACCGAACGCTCAGGAAATCGCCGCCAAAAAGTTCGGCGTGCCGTGCCACCGATCGTTCCGAGGTGAACTTGCTGATGGCGTAGAACGTGACGGGATCGCAGGGCGTTTCCTCGTCCAGCACTTTGACCCGCTGGCCGGCAGCGCCGTAAGCCGATGCCGACGACAAATTGACGACGCGGCGAACGCCGTGACGGATCGCGGACAGCAGGATCGGGATCTGCGCCATCACGTTGATCTCGAGAACGCGCGCGGTCGACGCCCGTTCGAGCTCATCTCCGGCCGTGACCGCGGCGCCCAGCACAATCGCATCGCAGCCTTTTGCGATAAGGGCGTCGATGGCTTCGACGTCGGTGATATCGCCCTTTACTGCTTTAAGCCGTGCGCCGTAGTCAGCCAGCGATCGCTGCGCAGCCGCAGGCAGCGGCGCACGATCATGCAGCGTCACCTCGTGCCCCCGCGCGAGCAGCACCCCGGCAAGATTGAGGCCGACAAAGCCGGTGCCGCCGAAGACGACGATCTTCATCGCGCGCGATCCACCATCACAGCAGTTTCGCCCCAAAGTTCCGTTCCGGATCCATGTCCGCGACCAGCCGCCCCGTCGGCTTTGCCGCCTCGCCACCGCTGCGCGCCAGGAATTTTCCACTGCCGGCGCTCGCGAGACACTTGTTGCCCTCGACGATCACGCGGCCACGCGAGAGCACGGACACCGGCCAACCCTTCAGTTTGCGGCCCGCGAACGGCGTGTAACCGGCGAGATCGTGCATCATCTCGTCGGCGATCACGGTCTCCCGGTTGGGATCCCAGATCGCGATGTCGGCATCGGCGCCGACCGCGATCGAGCCCTTGCGCGGATGCAGATTGTAGATCTTTGCCGGCGCCGTCGCGGTCAGCTCGACGAACTTTTCCAGGCCCAGCCGGCCCTTCGAGACCATCGCGTCGAACAAGAGCGGCAGCCGCAGCTCCAGACCCGGCAGACCGTTTGCTACCTGCTTGAAGTTCGGGTTGGGGCCGGCGCGCAGCTTGCCGGTCTCGTCATAGCGATACGGCGCGTGATCCGACGAGATGGTCTGGAGATCGCCGAGCGACAGCGCCTGCCACAACGCCTCCTGGTCGGCATGCGTGCGCGGCGGCGGGCTGCACATCCATTTGGCGCCTTCCGATCCAGGCTTGTCGAGATCATCGGCAGTCAGGAACAGATACTGCGGACAGGTCTCCGCAAACACCTTCAGCCCCTGCCCGCGCGAGTCGCGGATCACCTTGGCGCCTTCGGCGGTCGAGACATGGAAGATCATGATCGGCTGGTCGATCAGCGCCGCCATGCCGATCAGCCGCGTGAAGGCTTCGGCCTCCGACACGCGGGCGTGACTGACGGCATGGTATTTCGGCATGGTATAGCCGCGCGAAAGCAGCCGCTTCACCATCCAGGCGATGATGCCGTGGTTCTCGGCATGGGCGCACAGCATCGCGCCGGACTGGCGCGCGGCGAGCAGGATGTCGAGCAGCGGCTCGTCGTCGACCTTGAGCCGGTCGTAGGTCATGAAGATCTTGATCGAAGCGTGCCCCTGCTTCACCAGCGCCGGAATGTGTTCCTCGACCGTTTCCCTGGTCGCATCCGCGATGATCATGTGAAAGGCATAGTCGATCACCGCGCCCTTCTTCGCCAGCGCATGATAGTCCTCCACCACCTGCGGCAGCTTCATGCCGACATGCTGGGCGGCGAACGGGATCACCGTGGTGGTGCCGCCAAAGGCCGCCGACACGGTCGCGCTCTCAAAAGTGTCGGCGTTCATGATGCCCGCCGCCGACAGCTGCTCGATATGGGCGTGGCTGTCGACGCCCCCGGGCAGCACCAGCTTGCCGCGCGCGTCGATCTCGCGCTTGCCGGGGGGAAGCCCGCGCCCGATGGCCGCGATGGTCTCGCCCGATATGGCGACGTCGGCCTCGAAGACGTCGGTGGTGGTGGCGACGCGGCCGCCGCGGATGATCAGGTCGTAAGCGGGTTCAGTCATGAGGCACTCCGTGATAGGCTCAAGGCACGTACTCGCAATTTCGCAGGAAGACCATCATGTCCCGGCCGCGCATTCTCGTCATCAACCCGAACTCCAACCAAAAGGTCACGCAAGGGCTGGAGGACGCGTTGAAGCCGCTCGCTTTCGAGGACGGGCCGGAAGTTGTCTGCCAGACGCTGGCGGAAGGCCCGTTCGGCATTGAAAGCCAGGCGGATGTCGATAGCGTTGCGATGCCGCTGCGAAAGCTCGTCGAAAGCGACAACAGTTCTGCCGCCTTCGTGATCGCCTGCTACAGCGATCCCGGGCTTCAGGTCTGCCGCGAAGGAACCGACCGGCCGGTGTTCGGCATTGCCGAGTGCGGCGTCCTGACCGCGCTGTCGCGCGCCGAGACGTTTGGTGTCATCGCGATCGCGCAGCGCTCGATCCCGCGTCACATGCGCTATCTCAGACAGATGGGATTGACCGATCGCCTTGCCGGCGAGCGGCCGCTGAACATGAGCGTTGCCGAAACCGCCTCGGGCGACGACACGCTGGCAAGAATGATCGAGGTTGGCCGGACGCTGCGCGATGAGGACGGCGCTCGCGCCATCGTCATGGGCTGCGCCGGCATGGCCCGCCATCGCCGCCCGCTGGAGGACGCGCTGCGCATTCCCGTGATCGACCCGACACAGGCGGCCGTCACCATGGCGCTGGGTACGGTGCAGTTCTCGGCTCACTAGGCGTCCTTCAGCTCTTTCTTGTCCTGACGCGCCAGCCATTGCGCATGGCTCTCGCGCGTCAAAGCAAACGTGTCCCGCTGCGTGGTGTAGAGATTGCCGAACATGCGGCCGATCGGCCGGTAGGCGTCGAGATCGACATACATGTTGGCCTCATCGACGAGGCCCTCGCGGGCGTGCACCCTGAGCACCTCGCCGACCAGGAGCTCGCGATCGGGCGAGAAATTCAGCACGACATGGCGCCGGCATTCCAGCGCGAAGGGCGCAGCCGCAAGGCGCGGCACCTTCACATCGACCGAGGGAAGCGTCGCCAGGCCCGTCGCGGCGACCTCGCTGTCCCCGGAGGGGAAATCGACCGCGCAGTCGTTCATCGCGACCGACAGCGCCTCGTCCACCATGTGCACGACGAACTCGCCGTCGCGATGGATGTTGCGGGTGGTGTCCTTCGGCGAGTGGTCCGGCTTGTGCTGGAGCCCGAGCACGATCAGCGCCGGGTTTTCCGAGAACACGTTGAAGAAGCTGAACGGCGCGGCGTTGACCGCGCCGTTCTCGTCCAGCGTCGTCACCAGCGCGATCGGCCGCGGCACGACCACGCCGCAGAGCAGCTTGTAGCGATCGCGGGGATCGAGTTCGCGCAGTGATATGCCCTTGTCCGCCATCGGCGTCACTTCTCCGGCGGCGGCACCGCGCCGGTCTGGCTGGTGATCAGGCCGTAATGCTCGATGCGGCGATGCCGGGCGAAATCGAAGATCGTGGTCTTGCCGAAGGTCGTGGCATCGAGGTCGCAGGCATGGACCAGAACCTCGTCGTCCTCGGTCTTGGCTTCGGCGACGATCTCGCCATCGGGATCGACGATCAGGCTGCCGCCGAACAGCGGGTGGCCGTCCTCATTGCCCGCCTTGCCGACGGCGACCACCCAGGTCGCGTTCTGATAGGCGCCGGCCTGCACCGAGAGGCGGTTATGGAACAGCCGCTTCTCGACGCCCTCCTCGCTCTTCTCCGCATTCACCGACGGCGTGTTGTAGCCGATCAGCACCATCTCGACGCCCTGCAGGCCCATGACGCGATAGGTCTCGGGCCAGCGGCGATCGTTGCAGATCGCCATGCCGATGATGCCGCCAAGCTCGCGCCAGACCTTGAAGCCGAGATCACCCGGCTCGAAATAACGCTTCTCCAGATGCTGATGCGAGCGCTTGGTGTCATAGTCCACATGACCGGGCAGATGGACCTTGCGATATTTCCCGACGATCTTGCCGGACTTGTCGGTCAGGATCGCGGTGTTGAAATGGTGTCCGTCCGGCGTCAGCTCGGCATAGCCGAAATTCATCGCCATCCCGTGCTGCGCCGCACGCTCGAACAGCGGCTTCGTCGCCGCGTTCGGCATCTCGCGCTCGAACCAGTTGTCGAACTCCGAGCGGTCCTCGACGTACCAGCGCGGGAAGAACGTCGTCAGTGCCAGCTCGGGATAGACGATCAGATCGGCGCCCTTGCTCTTGGCCTCATCCATCAGCGCGATCATGCGCTTGACCACGGCCTCGCGGCTGTCGGCTTTCTGGATCGGGCCCATCTGGGCGGCGGCGACATTGACGATGCGCATCAGCGAATTCCTGGTAATCTCTCGGGGGAAGCGGCGGCTTCGGGGATGTTCCGGCGAGCGCAGCATATCGCGGCCTTGCACCGCTTTTCCAGCCAAGCAGTTTTCATGCCGTCCGCCCCCATTCGGCGTCCTGCAGAAGCCGCCAATTGATCTTGTTGCTTGCGGTACGCGGCAAGGCATCGACGAAGACCACGGCGCGCGGCGCCTTGTAGCTCGCCATCACGCCGCGCGCCCAGCCGACGATATCGTCCGCCGAAATCGTCGCGCGCGCGGCTTCATTCAGCACCACCAGCGCCTTGACCGTCTCGCCGCGGTAATCATCCGGCGCCGAGATGATGCAGCACTCGCGGATGGCGCGGTTCTGGTACATCGCCGCCTCGACCTCGGCCGGCCACACCTTGAAGCCGCTGACATTGATCATCCGCTTCAGGCGGTCGACTGCGAAGAAATAACCTTCGGCATCGCGATAGCCGAGATCGCCCGTGCGCAGGAACCGCTTGCCGTCGAGGTCGATGAAGGCTTCGGCATCCGCCTGCGGCCTGTTCCAGTAACCTTGCAACACCTGCGGCCCGTGCACGACGATCTCGCCGACGACGTTGTCGCCGAGCTCGGCCAGGCTTTCGGGATCGATGATCCTCGCGTCGGTCTCCTGCACGGCGATGCCGAGGCATTGCCGCTTCGGCGCGGCCATCGGGTTGAGATGGGTCGGCGACATCGTCTCGGTCATGCCGTAGCCCTCGACGAAGTCGAGACCGAAGCGTCCCTTCAGCCGCTCGGCAATTGCGGTCGGCATCGCGGCGCCGCCGCCGGTCAGCACCTTGAGTTTCGCAAAGCATCTGTCGCGGAAGCTGGCGCTGGCGAGCACATCCACGATCATGGTCGGCGCAGCGTTCCAGAACGTGACGCCATAGGTCTCGAACAGGTCCGGGAGCAGATCCCTGTCCCAGCGCGCCATCAGCAGCAGCGTGGCGCCGGTGACGATGGCGGCGTTCATCGAGCCCTGCATGCCCGCGACATGGAACAGCGGCATGAAGCCGGTCATCACGTCGCTGCCGTCGAGCCCATACCAGCGCGCCTGCAACACGGCGGTGAACAGCGCGCTGCGATGGGTATGCATGCACGCCTTGGGCTTGCCTGTGGTCCCCGACGTGTAGGGCAGGATCATGAGATCGTCCGGCCCGGCCTCCATCGCACCCGGCGGAAAACCTTGCGCGATCGCAGACGACCAGGAATGCCAGCCCGGCGACGAGGGCAGCTCCGACGGTGCTTCAGTCACACATGACGGCAGCGTGTAAGGCGTCGCGGCTGGAACCTCGTCGCGATACTGCGCGACGATTGCATGCGCGATGGCATCCCCGACCAGCGGTGCAAACACATCGCTGAGTTCGCTGCCGATGAAGGCGACCCTGGCGCCGCTGTCCGCGGCGAGATACGAGATCTCGCTCGTCTTGTTCATGGGATTGACCGGCACGATCACGGCGTCCGCCCGCATCACCGCATAATAGGCGATGGCATATTGCGGCGAGTTCTGCAGCGCGATCATGACGCGATTGCCGCGCTTGATGCCGCAAACGCCTTGCAGGAAGCCGGCCATGGCATCGACGCGATCGCGCAGCTCGGCGTAGCTCAGGCTCGCACCGTAGAACACTGTCGCCGGATGCGACGGCCGATCATTCGCCGCGCGGACCAGCGCGTCGTACAGCGTCCCACCAGGCACCGCGAGATGCCAGGGCTCATCCGCCGGCCAGGCCGGCGAACGACGAGGTGCTGCGTGCTCCGCGGTCACCCGTGCTCCCTGTCGGCAATGTCGAGTCCGTGGTCGAGCGCATCGAGCAGCAGCGTCGCCTCGCGCTCGGAGATCACCAGCGGCGGCGCCAGGAACAGCGAGGTCTGCTCGCCGCTGGTACCTATGACCGCGCCGGCCTCGAGCGCCCGTTCCGCGACGCGCGAAGCGATCGGCACCTCGGTCGTGTCGGCGTGCCAGGTGCGCCAGTCCGGGCCGTGCAGCTCCACCGTCCAGTGCAGCCCCTGCCCGGCCACCCGCTGCACGCTCGAATGCTTTTGCGCGATCGCCAGCAGCCGGCGGGCAAACAGCTTTTCGAGGTCTTTGACGTGCTCCAGAATCCTGTCGTCGCTGACGACCTTCAGGTACGCGCTGACGGCCGCCATGCTGATGGGGTGGCCGCGCAGCGTGCCGTAATTCTGCCAGCTCGTGCCCTTGAGCCGCTCGACGATGTCCTTGGACACCACGACCGCGGCGACTGCCGCCGCGCCGCCGCCGAGCGATTTTCCCAGCGTCACGATATCCGGGCGGCTCTCCGCGCCCTGGAAGGCGAACCAGCGGCCCGCGCGGCCAGCGCCGGTGACGACCTCGTCGGCGATCCAGTACGAG
Source organism: Bradyrhizobium sacchari (assembly GCF_002068095.1). GTDB lineage: Bacteria > Pseudomonadota > Alphaproteobacteria > Rhizobiales > Xanthobacteraceae > Bradyrhizobium > Bradyrhizobium sacchari. The sequence goes on from NZ_LWIG01000010.1 coordinate 61,681, forward strand.
CCGGCCTGCCGCGCGCAGCGCGCCACCTCGTCCTGATAGGCGCCGTCGTAGTAGATGCCGCCTTGCGTGTAGTCGATGATCGTTGCCGCGGTGTCCGAGAGGAGGCGCGGGGCATCGGCGAGATATTCACTCGGCGGCGTATTGGTGGCCGGCCCGCCATAGATCCCACCATGCGGTGCCGGCAGGATCCGCACCGGCGCCATCGGCGCAGGCAGCTTCGAGCCGCCTGCGTGGACCGCGAGCCCGCCGTGCCATTGCGGCTGCACCGTCATGCTGCGCGACAGGCCGGTGATGCCGTGATAGGCGCGCTCGCGCGTTGCCAGCGCGGAACGCTGCGTCAGCGCCTGGCAGAGCGACAGCGCCATGTCGTTGGCCTCGCTGCCGCTGATGCAGAAGCGGACCGCGCCGACCCAATCCTCTTCGCCCCTAAACGCGGTCGCCATCAGGTCGTCGGCGGCCTGCTCGCGGCCGATCCAGGTCCAGCCCTCGTTGACGACGGGCGTATCCGCCGCGCGGCGGATCGCCTCCACCATCGCAGGGTGCCGATGGCCGAGGCCGCCGCCGGTATTGCTGCCGTCGATCAGCTTGCGGCCATCCGACAGATGAAAATAAACGCCCTCGCCGCCGACCACCGCCATCGGTGCGGCCTCGCCCGCATTCAGTCCGGTTCGCAACAATCTGCTCATCGCGCGCCCCCTCACTTGGCCGCAGCGGCGCCGTAGCCGCCGCCGCCGCACATTTCGATCGTGACGAGATCGCCTTGCTGCAACACCAGGTTCGACTTGCCGTCGATGGCGACGTTGGCCCCCTGCCGGACCAGCGAGATGCGGCAGGCCTTGCCGGGATAGCCGCCCTGCATGCCCCAGGGCGCCATCACCATCCGCTCGACGCAGGTGGTCAGGTGCATTGAAGGGGCAAGGATGCAGTAGGTGCGGACGGAGCCGTCACCGCCGCGATGAGCCCCCGCGCCGCCGGAGTGCCGGCGAATGGCCTGCTGCTCGAGACGGATCGCGTAGTTCGCCTCGATCACCTCGACCGGCGTGTTCGAGGTGTTGGAGAGATGCACCCTCGTCGCCGAGGTGCCCGCGCGGTCATGCCGCGCACCTTCGCCACCGCCATGGACCTCATAGAGCATCTTCCAGGAACCGTTCGGCCGCGGCTCGGCGAAGAACAGCACGCCCGCGGTGGTCGCGCCGCCCGCCGACAGGCGCTCCGGAATCGTGTCCTGCATGGCGCGAAAAATCGCGTCCACGATGCGCATCGACGTCTCGTGGTTGCCGGCGGCAACGGATGCGGTCCAGCCCGGCTCCAGGATCGAGCCCGGGCGCGTGATGATGGTCAGCGGCCTGAGCGCGCCCGCGTTCTGGTTCATGTCGCGCCCGCTCATGATGCGCGCGGCATAGGCGACAGCCGAACGTGCCATGAACGGCGTCGTGTTGCAGAAGTTCGAGACGCGGTCGCAGCTCCCGGAGAGATCGAACGTCGCTTCATCGCCGCGAATCGTGATCTTGACGTGGATGCGTGCGGGCGCGTTGTTCGCGCTGCCGTCGTCGAGATAGTCCTCGCCCTCGTAGATGCCGTCCGGCAGCGCGCGAAGCGCTTCCCGCATCTCGATTTCCGAGAGATCGTGCAGGCGCGACTGCGTCGCGGTGAACACCGCCTTGCCGTGCTCGCGGCAGAGCTCGACGATGCGCTTCTCGCCGGCCTTGGTCGCGGCGATCTGCGCCAGGAGATCGCCTTCGCAGGACTCGGGATCCCGGACGTTGGCCTTGAGCAGCTGCACGATCGGCGTGTTGACGCCGGCTGCGGTTGCGATCAGCACCGGCGGAATCCGCATCGCCTCCTGGAACGTGTCGATGGCCTTGGCGAAATAGCTGCCGGGCCAGGTGCCGCCGATGTCGGGCCAGTGCGCGAGACTGACCGCAAAGGCCACGATTTCACCGTCGACGAAGACGGGACGCACGACCTTGACGTCGTTGAGATGGTTGCCGCCGAGCGCGCCGACATTGTAGATCACCACGTCGCCGTCATTCAGGCTGTCGCGCGGCATCACCTTCAGCAATTCAGGGATGGTGTAGGCCATCGCGCCGAGATGGATCGGGATGTCGCGGCCCTGCCCGACCAGGCCGCCATGGCCGTCGGTGATTGCGGACGAGAGGTCACCGGCCTCGCGCAGCAGCGGCGAGCGCGCCGAGCGCGTCATCACCAGGCTCATCTCCTCGGCTGCGGCCGAAAGCCCGTGCCTGATGACCTCGACGACGAACGGATCGAGCTTCATGCCGCCCTCCGCGTCAGGAACAGATTGCCTGCGGCGTCCGGCCTTGCCTGCCAGCCCGGCGGCACCACCACGGTTGACCATGCGTCCTCGATGATGGCCGGACCGGTGACGGTGTCCGCGAGCGCGGCGCGGTCGATGATCGCTGTCGCGACGTCGTGGAAGCCGTCGAACGAGCAGGTCCGCTGGCCTGACGACACCGCCCTCGCCGCGGTCGCCGGCCGGCTGACGACGGTCGTCGACGGGCGACGCGCCTGCACCCGCACGGATTCGATGACACAGGGCTCGCCGGTCGCATAGCCGAACAGCTCGTGATGCCGCGTCAGAAAGTCTTTCTTCAGCTGTGCGACGTCGAGCGGCAGCGTGAAGGACACAGGGATGGCATCGTTCTGCGCGGCGTATCGCATCAGGGCCACCAGCTCGACCTGGATCTCCGCCTTGGCAACGCCATTGGCGATCAGGGGCGCCGAGGCATCGTCAACCAGGGTGCCGATCCGCTCCGACACGCGGGCAAGATCGATGCCGTCGAGCGCGGCGCGCAGCGTCTGCTGCTGGAGGAAACTGAAATCTGCGGTGAGGCAGCCCAGCGCTGAGAAGGCACTCGACGCACTCGGGACGACGACCTGCGCAATCCCGTAGAGGTTGGCAAGACCCGCGGCATGCATCGGGCCGCCACCACCGAAGGCGAGCAGCGTGCAGTCGCGGCCATCGATACCGCGTTCGACCGTGACGCGCCGGAGCGCGCGGGCCATCGTTGCATTGGCAACCTTGATGATGCCGAGCGCCGTTTCGGTCAAGCCGAGGCCCAGGGCATGCGCGATCGGTTCGATAACGCGCTTGGCCCTCTCGATGTCGATGCCGATGCGATCACCAAGTTTCGTTTCGGGGTTGAGATAGCCGAGCACGGCATTGGCATCGGTGATGGTCGGCTTCGTGCCGCCGCGGCCATAGCAAGCGGGGCCGGGCTCGGAGCCGGCACTCTCGGGTCCAACGGTCAAGCCGCCCGGGCCGCTGCGCACGATCGATCCGCCGCCCGCGCCAATGGAATGAACGGCAAGCATCGGCTGGCGCAGCGGCTTGTCGCCGAGCATGCGGCCATCGGTCATCTCGGCCTGGCCATCCACGATCAGGCAGACGTCGGTCGTGGTGCCGCCCATGTCGAACGTCAGCATGCGCGAGGTGCCGAGCTGGCGCGCGATGCTGACGGAGGCCGAGACACCCGCCGCCGGCCCTGACATCGCCATCACCAGCGGCCGCCGCTTCACCGCCGAGATCGGGATCATGGCGCCGGCGGAATGAAACACCTGCAGACCGGGCCCGATCGGCAGCCGCTGCTCCAGCTCGCTGAGATATTCCACAGCGATCGGCATCGCCGCCGCGTTGAACACCGTCGCCGAGGTCCGCTCATATTCGCGCGCCTCCGGATTGACCTCATGCGAGAGCGAGACGTGAGCGACGACATCCCTGAGCCGCTCGCCCAGCATCTTTTCATGGACCGGGTTGGCGTAGGCGTGAAGCAAGGCCACGGCGACGCTCTGCACGCGGGTCTGTTTCAGCCAGGCCACCAGACGCTCGATCTCGGCCTCTTCCAGCGCCTTCAGCACCCGGCCCTCGTGGTCGAGGCGCTCGGCGAGCCCAAAGCATCGCTCGGGCGGCACCAAGGGCGGCGATTTCGGTGGAATATCGAGACGGTAGAGATCCCTGCGGCGATAGCGCGCTATCTCCAGCACATCGGCAAAGCCTTCGGTCGCGACCAGCGCCACCTTCGGCAACCGGCCCTCGACGATGGCGTTGGTGACGCGCGTGGTGCCGTGGACGAAGCGCTTGACCTCGCTCTTGCGCAGGCCGACCGCCTCGATGGCTTCCAGCATCGCCTGAACGGGCGCGTCGGGGCGCGACGGCACCTTCGCGATCCGAGCTTCCGCAGAATCGCGCCGGATCGCGATGATGTCGGTGAAGGTGCCACCGATATCGGTGCCGACCTCCCAATGATTGTCGGAGTAGCTCATCTGCACAGTCAGCTACACGTGACGCCCGAACCGGACGCCGGGTCCTTCCCGTCGATCGCAACGTTCAATGCCAAACCGAGACCGCTCATCATGCATCCCCTGTCATGCCATCATGAGCGAGCGTGCGACAGAGCGATGGGTGCGGGCTAGGGCCAGGGTTGTCGCAAACCGCTAGACCAGTGCGCGACCTCAGCCGCGCGCGGCGCCACCCGCTGCACGTTTTGGTGCATCGCTGCCTGCGCTGACGGCACGCGAGCGCGGACCGTTCCACGCGGGAAAAGTGCAGCGCACCACGGATTTCCCCGCGCAAATCGCGATGTCCGCTGCACTGCAATCGGAGCGACCAAGATCACCTGTCTAATTTGCAGGCGATCGACCGGCGCTGAGAGATATTCGCCTGCCTATGAGCTATGCATGGCAGTCGGCTCAGCCTCTCTTTATTGTACGAACAGTAAGTGAGGATATCGAGGGGCGCCCGCCCATCGGAGCCTCGAAGATGCACGGCCGCGTTGGCGCAGCGGCGCCGTCGCCTTTGGAGGGCGCCGAAGAAGCGGTCACCCCAAGGTGACGGGAATGGGCTGGAGTTCAAAAATGCCTCCGCGTCATTGCGAGCGCAGCGAAGCAATCCAGAATCTTTCCGCGGCTGACAGTCTGGATTGCCTCGCGGAGCCTGTCATCGGACCGCGCTTCGCGCGCACCCGTTGGCTCGCAATGACGGACTATCGGCGATGGCACGCACAAAGGTGCCGTGGGGTGGGTTAGCGCAAGCGTAACCCACCTCTTTGCACTCCGCGCAAGAAGAGAGATGGGTTACGCCCAGCGGACTGCGCTACGCGCGGCTGCGGGGCTAACCCACCTTACAAAGCTTTGCTTCTTACGAGCTCGCCTGGGTCACGAACTTCGTATTGAGGTACCCCTCGATCGCCTCGAGACCGCCCTCCGAGCCGTAGCCGGAATCCTTGATGCCGCCAAACGGCACTTCCGGCAGCGCGAGGCCGTGGTGGTTGATCGAGACCATGCCGCTCTCGATGTCGGCGCCGATCGCCTGCATGGTCTTGGTCGAGGTGGTGTAGGCGTAGGCCGCGAGGCCGTAAGGCAGACGGTTGGCCTCGGCCACCACCTCGTCATAGCTGCGGAACGACGTGATCGGCGCCAGCGGGCCGAACGGCTCCTCGTTCATGATGCGGGCATCGCGCGGCACGTCGGTGATCACCGTCGGCTCAAAGAAGAAGCCTTCATTGCCGATGCGCTTGCCGCCGGCCTGCACCTTGGCGCCGCGCTGGACGGCGTCGGAGACCAGACCTTCCATGGCGTCGACGCGGCGCGGATTCGCCAGCGGACCCATACGGGTGTCCTTGTCCAGGCCGTTGCCGACCTTGAGGCTCTTGGCCGCCGCCACGAACTTGTCCACGAACGGCTGGTAGACGCTTTCATGCACCAGGAAGCGCGTCGGCGAAACGCAGACCTGGCCGGCATTGCGGAACTTGTTGGCCGAAAGAATCTTGGCGGCGTTGTCGAGATCCGCATCCGCGAACACGATCGCCGGCGCATGGCCGCCGAGCTCCATGGTCACGCGCTTCATGTGCAGGCCGGCCAGCGCAGCCAGATGCTTGCCGACCGCGGTCGAGCCCGTAAAGCTGATCTTGCGGATGATCGGATGCGGGATGAGATATTCCGACACCTCCGACGGCACGCCGAACACCAGCTGGACGACGCCGGGCGGAATGCCGGCATCGGCATAGGCGCGCACCAGCTCCATGCAGCTCGCCGGGGTTTCTTCCGGGCCCTTGACGATGATCGAGCAGCCGGCGGCGAGCGCGGCCGATATCTTGCGGACGGCCTGGTTGATCGGGAAATTCCACGGGGTGAACGCGGCGACCGGGCCGACCGGCTCCTTGGTCACGAGCTGGGATACGTTGCCCATCCGCGGCGGCACGATACGACCATAGGCGCGGCGGGCTTCCTCGGAGAACCAGTCGATGAGGTCGCCGGCCAGCATGGTCTCGCCCTGCGCTTCCACCACCGGCTTGCCCTGCTCCATGGTCATGACAGGCGCGATCTCGGCGGCGCGGGAGCGGATGATGTCCGCGGCCTTCCGCATCAGCTTGTAGCGGTCGAACGGCGAGGTCTTGCGCCAGACCTCGAAGCCGGCTCGGGCCGCCTCCAGCGCGCGGTCGAGATCGGCCTTCGAGGCGTGCGGCGTCTTGCCGATCGGCTGGCCGGTGGCGGGATTGAGGATGTCCTCCGACTTGCCGGACGTGCCGTCGGTCCACTCGCCGGCAATGAACATTTGAACTTTCGGATACATCCCTGTTGCCTCCATTTCGGTCATCGGCGGGCCCAGCGCCCCAATTTCAAGCCGTCGCAGAGCTACACGGAAAGGAGGCCGGCGAAAAGGGATCAATGTCTCCGCAGCTCGAGCGAGCCGGCGCGGCGGCAAAGCGGCCGCGCCGGCGCAAGGCTCAGCGGAAATTGCCCTTGGTCTCGGGGATCACGACCGCCCCGATCAGGTAGACCACGAACACGCCGACCGCGAAATACGCCAGCGACATCGGAATCTGGGCCGGGCTCGCGCTCACCAGCGAGACGAAGGTCGGCATCATGCCGCCCAGCGCAAAGCCGATATTCCAGGATAGGCCGGTGCCGCTGGCGCGCAGCGCGGTCGGGAAGCGCTCGTTGAGGAAGATCAGCACCGGCGCGTAGCCGGCATTGCCGATGAAGGCGATGGCGAGCGCAAGCAGCGTGATCTGCGTCGTGTCCTTCGTCGCCGCGAGGTTGAGATAGCACAGCGGCAGCAGCACTGCCGCCAGCACACCGATCAGCAAGAACGTCTTCTTGCGGCCGATCCAGTCGCTCAGCGCGCCGATCAGCACGGCCGAGAAGAACGCCGAGACGCTCGCCCCCATCAGGATCAGCGACGAGGTCTGGTTCGGGACCGCGTTGATGACTTTCAGGAAGCTCGGCAGATAGCCCGAGGTCAGATAATAGCCGGCGCCGCCGCCGAAGGTGATGAGCAGATTGACCAGCAGCACGCCGCGATATTCGCCGGAGAAGACGTCCTTGACCGGCGCCTTCGAGACTTTCGCCTGCTTGTTGCCCTGCTGGCGCTTGAGCTCCTTGAAGTACGGGGACTCCTCGAGGTTGCGGAAGATGAACCAGCCGAGCAGCGAGCTCAGCAGCCCCGAGAAGAACATGAAGCGCCAACCCCAGACAGCAAAGGCATCGCCGGGGAAGACCGACGACGTGATCAGGAAGATGAAGGACGCAAGCAGCGCGCCGATGCCGGCTCCGCCGCCCCCGACCAGGCCCGACATCGCGCCACGCCAATGCGGCGGCACAGACTCGGTACCGATGGTGTGGGTGGACGCCACGACACCGCCGACAAACACGCCCTGTACCAGGCGCAGGACCAGGAACACGATCGGCGCGATCACGCCGACCTGTGCGATGGTCGGCAACAGGCCGAACGCCGCCGTGCTGAGACCGACGCCGATGATGGCCACCAGCATGGCCTGCTTGCGGCCGTGCACGTCGGCATAATGGCCGAATACCGCCGAGCCCAACGGCCGCATCAGGAGCGTCACGGCGAACGAGCCGTAGACCGCGGCCAGCGACAACGCCGCATTGCTCGACGGAAAGAACAGCGCGCCGACCACCGGCGCCACATAGAGCAGAATGAACAAATCGAACAGGTCCAGCGCCCATCCGAGCACCGACGCGATGATCGCATTGACCATCTGCTTGTTATCTGCGGACGCCTGTGCACCGGCGACCGGCATATCCATCTCAGCCATGTTGTTTACCTCCCCCGTTTGAATGGCGCCGCGGTCCGCGCCATTGCGGACCGCGGCAGTTCAGTCGCGCGTCAGCGGCCGACGAATTTCGGCGGACGCTTGGCGTTGAAGGCCTCGACCCCCTCCTTGAAGTCTTCGGACTGGCGCAGGCGGCTATAGCAATGGCCTTCCAGCTCGATGGCGATGGCGAGCGTCGAATCCTCGGTGTCGTTGAGCAGCTTCTTGGCGGTGCGTTGCGCCAGCGGCGAGAAGGTGCGGAGCTCGTCGACCAGCCTGTCGGTCGCCTTCTCCAGCTCGGCGTCAGGCACGCATTCGGTGGCGATGCCCCACTCATAGGCCTGCTTGGCCGAGATGCGCTTGGAGCGCATCACGATGTCCTTGGTGCGCGTGATGCCGACCATCTTCTGCAGCCGGGCCGAGCCGCCCGAGCCTGGGATCTGGCCGAGCTTCTGCTCCGGCAGCGCGTATTGCGTGGTCTCGGAGGCGATGCGGAAGTCGCAGGCGAGCGACAGCTCGAAGCCGACGCCGAAGCAATAGCCGCGGTTGGCGACGATCACAGGCTTGGCGCAGCGCGCCGGCGCGGCGATGTTCCAGGCGAGCTTGGAAACGTGCTCGGGGCTTGCCTCCATGAAGCCCCCGATATTGCCGCCGCTGGAGAAGTGCTCACCCTCGCCGCGCACCACGATGACGCGGACGCGCGGATCCTCGTCCAGCGTCTCGAAGGTCAGCCGCAGCTGGTCGCGCTGCGGCATCGCCACGACGTTGTAGGGCGGCCTCCCCAAGATGATGTCGGCGCGCTCGTGCGCCTCGTCGATCTCGACCTTGAACCCGTCGAGCTTGGCGAGTCGCGGATCGGCGAATGTATAAGGTGACGGCATCTGTGCTTCCTTCTGTTGATGGGGGATGATCAGGCCGCGTCCGACGGCGGCAAACGCTCGGCTTCGTATTCTCCGGCGACGAGCAGTCGCCGCAGCAGCTTGCCGACGGGCGATTTCGGGATCGCATCGACGAAGACGTAGCGGCGCGGCCGTTTGAAATTGGCAAGGCCCGAGGTGCGGCAGAACTGCTCCAGCTCTCCTTCAGACACCGCGCGGTTGCGCTTGACGAAGGCGGCGACGACCTTGCCCCATCTCTCATCAGCGACGCCGACCACCGCGACCTCGTCGACGGCGGGATGCAGCGACAGGCAGCTCTCGATCTCGACCGGCGAGACGTTCTCGCCGCCGGTGATGATCATGTCGTCGACGCGGCCGGTGACAAAGAGGTCGCCGTCGGGATCGAGGTAGCCGGTGTCGCCGGTAAAGTACCAGCCCTCGCGCAGCGACTTGGCATCGGCCTCGGGGCGCCGCCAGTAGCCCTCAAAAGCCTCGTCGCCGGCCAGCGTCGCAATGATCTCGCCCTCCTCGCCGACCGCGGCAAGCTCCGTCACCGATCGCGCGCCGATGCGGACGACCTTGACATGCTGGTTCAAGCCGGCCTTGCCGGCCGAGCCGGGCTTTGCCGCCGCGTTCTGGTCGATCGTGAAGGTGTAGATCTCCGAGCTGCCGTAATGATTGACGAACAGTTCCGGCTTGAATGCCTCGTTCAGTTTCTTCAGCAGGCCATCGGTCATCGACGCGCCGGCGAATCCGAGCTTGCGTACGCTGGAGACATGGGTCCCGGCAAACGCCTCGTGATGGACGAGGTCGTGATAGAGCGTCGGCACCAGATAGAGGTTGGTGATCGCTTCCCGCTCGATCAGCGCCAGCGCCTGCCGGCTGTCATAGCGTGGCAGGCAAATGAAGGTGCCGCCGATCAGCGACATCGCCAGCAACGAGCGGACGCCCATGGTGTGATAGAGCGGCATCACGCCGAGCGTGCGCTCGCCGCGACCGTAGAGGTTTTGTGCGACGTGGGCGATCGCCGCGGCGCGTTCGGCGCGGTGCCGGCGCGGCACGCCTTTCGGCCGCGAGGTCGTGCCTGACGTGTAGAGCATGATTGACCAGGCATCGGCACCGACGCGCGGCGCGGCATCGGTCGCGCGATCCTTGATCAGATCGGCAAAGCTGGTCGCATCACCCGTTCCCGGATCGACGGAGACACGCAGCAGACTGCCCGATAACGCCGAGTCCTGCACCGCTTCGGCAGAGATGTCCTGATAGAACACCGCGGAGGCTTCGGCATTCTCGATGCAGTAATCGAGCTCGTCGGCCTTGGCCCGCCAGTTGATCGGCGTGATCACGAGCCCTGCGAACTGGCAGGCCCAGTGCAGCGTCGCCGCCTCCCAGCGGTTCTGCAGCAGCGTGACGACGTGATCGCCGCCCTTGAGGCCAAGTCGGTCGAACGAGGCTACCAGCGCGGAGATCTTGTCGTACCATTGCCGGTAGGTCAGGCGGAGATCGCCGTCGACGAGAGCAATGGCATCGGGATCGCGCGCGGCGCTGGCAACGAAGCTGCTGGCGAGATCAAGCATCTGACGTCTCTTTGTTGGATGAGGCGAGTTCGGCGGCGGCTTCGAGTGCCGCCTTGATGATCGGGGTGTAGCCGGTGCAGCGGCAGATATGCCCGCTGAGGAGATCGCGGATCTCCGCCTCGCTCGGATTTGGATTTCTGGCGAGATAATGGTCGAGCGACATCAGGATGCCGGCGGTGCAGAAGCCGCACTGGAGCGCGTGGTTGCGACGGAACGCCTGTTGCAGCACGCCGAGCCGGTCGGCCGAGGGCGCCAGCCCTTCGACCGTCCTGAGCTCGCAGTCGTCGACCTGCGCGGCGAGCGTCAGGCAGGAGCGCGTCAGCATGCCGTCGACGACGATGGTGCAGGCGCCGCAGACACCGTGCTCACATCCGACATGGGTGCCGGTCGCGCCCAGCTGGTGGCGCAGGAAATCGGAGAGCAGCATCCGCGGCTCGGCCTCCGCCTCGACCGACGTCCCGTTGAGCGTGAAGCGGACCGCATGGCGGCTGTCTGCCTTGAGACGGGTCATTGCAGCACCTCGCCGATCAGATCGCGGCCGATCATGCGCACGAGGTCGCGGCGGTAGCGCGCGGAGGCGTGGACGTCGTCACGGGCGCCGAGCTCCCAGGCAAAAGCGTTGAGAGCATCGTCGAGCGCGCTGCCCTCCAGCCGCGGCCAGTCGCGGGCGGTCGGAACATCGGCAACACCGCCGACGGCGAGACGCACGCCCGCGGGCGTCCTCATGGCGGCGCAGGCGACGATGGCGAAATCCCCATGCCGGCGAGCGACCTCACGGAAGGCGAAGCGCGATACCTTGGCGACCGGCAGCGAGATGCCCTCGATCAGCTCGTCATCGGCGCGCGCCGTCAGCATCATGCCGGCGAAGAAGTCCTTTGCCACGACACGGCGCCGGCGCCGGGCGTTGCGCAAGAGCACCTCGCCGCCGAGTGCGACCAGCGCCAACGGCATCTCGGCGCTGGGATCGGCATGGGCGAGCGAGCCGCAGATGGTGCCGCGGCTGCGGGTCTGCATGTGGCCGACCCAGGGCAGCGCCAACGCCACCAGCGGCAGCGCCTCGGCAAGGTCAGGCCAGGCCAGGAGATCAGCCTGGCGAACGCCGGCGCCGATGACGACGGCATCGCCCTTGCGCTCGATCTGACGCAGCTCCTTGATCCGCATGATGTCGATCAGCAGTTTTGGCTTGGCGAGGCGCATGTTGAGCATCGCCATCAACGACTGCCCGCCGGCGAGCACGCGGGCATCGCTGCCCTGCTGCGCGAGCCCTTCGAGGGCTTCACTGATGTTCCCGGCGCGGAGATAGTCGAACGCGGGCGGCTTCATCGGCGCCCTCCGAACAGGCTGGCCGCCTTCGCCAGCAACGCGAACAGCGAGAAACCGCCGCCTTCCGCCCCACCGCCACCGGCCTTGCGCGCGAGCGCGGTGAAGAACTGGCCGATGATCACGCGCGTCGCACCATCAAGCAGACGGCCGCCGATGCTGGCGACCTTGCCGCCGATGGCGGCGTCATAGCTGTAGGTCAGCTTGGTTCCGCCGTTGCCGTCGGGCACGAGCGTGACGCGCCCCTCCGCGCTGCCGAAACCCAGTGCGCCGGTGGCGCCGCCGCGTAAGGTGACAGCACGCGGCGCGTCGAGATCGAACAGTTCCACGTCGGCACGATAGCGCCCTGTGACCGGGCCGATGCCGAGCGTCACGTCGGCACGGAAATGCGTGTCGGTGATCTTGTCGACACTCTGGCAGCCGGGAATGACCGATTGCAGCGTCGCGGGATCGAGCAGCATCGCCCAGACCTGCTCAGGCGCGCCTTTCACCGAGGCCTGCCCCTCGCCGCGAAGCCTCCTGTCGCCCTCGCGCACGGGCGCAGCCGTCGCGCCGCCCGCGGGAGGCGGCGGCTCGGCACCGCGCACGAGTTCGACGAGGCGCGCCGGAACCAGCGGCAAGGTGATATCGGCAATGCCGAGCGCATCCGCCACCGCGTTGGCAAGGCACACCGGTGTCGACATGCAATTGCCTTCGCCGACGCCCTTGGCGCCGAGCGGCGTGAACGGCGACGGCGTCTCCATGTGGAAGATCTCGGGCTCCGGCACCTCGGTCGTGGTCGGCAGCAGATAGTCGGCGAGCGTTCCCGTCAGAAAACTTCCGTCATCGGCGTAGGCATATTCCTCGAGGAGCGCCGCCCCGAGCGCCTGGGCAAAACCCCCGCGGATCTGGCCGTTGACCATGCCCGGATGCAAAATGGTGCCGCAATCGTGCATGGTGACGTAGCGATCGATCCGCGTCTCCAGCGTGGTGCGGTCAACCTCGACGCCGCAGAAGTCGAAGATGAAACCGTGGCAGAGCGAGGAATTGATGCGGTCTTCGTCGTCGGGCGGCGTCAGCTCCGGCGGGGTCCAGAACAGGGTCTCGCGGATGGTCTGGCCGGCGTCATCTGGGAGCGAGCCCGGCGACCAGTGGCTGAGCGCGGCGACACGCGAGAACGCGATGCGGTTCTCCGGATTGTGCTTTGAGGCGACGAAGCCCTTTGCGAACACGATGTCTGCGGCTTCGACATTGAGCTGGCTGGCGGCGATGCGGGCAAGACGGCCGGCGACACGTTCTGCCGCTAGCTTGGCCGTGCCGGCAACCGCAGCGGCAAAGCGGCTGGCATAATTCCCTGAAGCGATCGACCAGGCGTCCTTCGCGGTGTCGATCTCGGTGTTGACGCGAATGTCCTTCGGCTGAAGGCCGAACACATCGGCAACGACCTGCGACAGCACGGTACGATGCCCCTGCCCCTGCGGCACCGACGCGACGTGAACCGTGACGCTCCCGACCGGATCGAGCCCGACGGTCGCGGTCGCCTGCGCGCCGTTCTTGGGACCTGCCTTGCGGCGCTCGGCCGCCGTCAGCACGGTGGTGATGTAGCCCATGTTGGAGACGCTGGGCTCGACGACCGCGGTGAAGCCGATGCCGTAGAGACGCCCCTGCGCCCGCGCCGCGTCGCGCTTCGCCTTCAGCTCCGCGAGCCGCCCCTGTTCGACCGCACGCGCGACGGCTTCCTGGTAATTGCCGGAGTCGAGGAGCGCGCCCGTCGCGGTGCGATAGGGAAACGCGCCGGCACCAATCAGATTGCGCTTGATGACATCGAGCGGATCAAGGCCAAGACCGATCGCGATCCGCTGCACCAGCCGCTCCAGCGCGAAATAGACCTGCGGCCCGCCAAAGCCGCGGTTGAGGCCGGTCGGCGTCTTGTTGGTGACGACGACGCGGTTGCGGACCTTGACGTGGCTGATGTCGTAGGCGCCGGTCAGGTTGCCGTGCATGCGGTAGAGCGTCGCCGGCTCCGGCGCGCGCAAGTGAGCGCCGCAGTCCTCGACCTGGTCCCAGTCCAGCGCGAGGATCTTTCCGTCAGCCGCGACCGCTGCCGCCAGCGTCGTCGCGCGGTTGGTCGCCGAGACCGAGGCCGCGAGATGTTCGATCCGGTCCTCGATCCATTTCACCGGCCGGCCCGTGATGCGCGCCGCGGCCGCAATCAGCACGATATAGGGAAATACGCCCTGCTTGACGCCAAAGCTGCCGCCGGAATCCGGCGGCGTGCGCAGCCGCAAGCGATTCCCCGGCACTTTCAGCGCTCGCGCGATCACCGTGTGGATGCTGAAGGGGCCCTGGAAATTGGCGAGCACCTCATACCCATCCTCGCCGGCGTCGTGCGAGGCGACGACGCCATAGGTCTCGATCGGCGTGCAGGAGTTGCGGGGATATTTGATGTCGATGGAGAAGCGATACGGCGCCTCCGCAAAGGCTTGCTCAGGATCGCCGTAGCGGAACGAGCGGTCGCTGGCGAGATTGCCGGGAAAACCATCGTGCAGCACAGGGGCATCTGCCGCGAGTGCGCCAAGCGGATCGACGACAGCACCGCGCGGGCGGTACTCGACGTTGATCAGCTCGGCCGCATCCTCCGCACGGGCCCGATCGGCCGCGACAATGATCGCCACTGGCTCGCCGACATAGCGCACCCGGTCGATCGCGATCGGCCAGCATTCGACCGGAGCCTTCACGCCGACGACGAGGCTCGTGGTGACCGCCTTGACGTCGCTGCCGGTCAGAACCGCCGCGACGCCCGGCAGGCGTTTTGCGGCTTCAGGATCGATCGAGAGAATATCGGCATGCGCGTGCGGCGAACGCAAAATCGCCGCGTGCAGCGTGCCGGGCGGAACGCCGAGATCGTCGATGAAGCGGCCGCGGCCGGAGAGCAGCGCGGCGTCTTCGACGCGCTCGATCGAGCGCCCGACCCACGGCTCATCGCCATGTCCCGGATTTGCGGATTTGACCGCCTGCAACATGTCCCGGCATACCTCCCGACGCGTTCTTTGACGCGACGGCGACAGATGTCAGGACAGGGGCTGCGCGGGCCATACCGCCCGCTCTCACGACTTACCAAATCGTCTCATTCGAGCGCGTGCAGCGCAATATCAGCCAGCAAGACGCGAGACGTTGCGAAACTCGCGCGGGCTGACGCCGGCGTGATCGCGAAAGAAGCGGGTGAAATGCGCCGGCTCCGGAAAGCCAAAACGCTCGCTGAGCTCTCCGAGCGGCGTGTCCTCGCGCATGACAGCGTCGAGCGCGCGCTCCATGCGGACCACGTTGAGATAGATCTTTGGCGAGACGCCGAGCGAGGTCTCGAACAGGCGGAAGAATTGCGCGCGCGACAGTCCTGCGCCCTTCACGAACTGATCGACGCCGCCATAGGAATCCTGCACGCGCATCGCATCCATCGCGCGGCGGATGCGCCAGTCGCAGCTCACCGCGCTCATGCCGCGGATCGAGGTCGGGAAGCTGCGCCAGGGTGTGAAACGCTCGATCACGGCGATCATCAGGTCCGACAGCGTCTGCTCGTGCGTTCGCACCGCATCGGGATTCGCCATCATTTCGGCCGCAAGATGCAGCGTGAGCTGACGAATGCGCGGCGACACCTCGCCCGACGGCCGCTCGAAGAAGCCCGGCGCGCCGCTCGCGGCCCAACCGGGGCGGAACTCCTTCAGCCATTCCGGCTCGATATAGAGCGCCATGATCAGCGTGCGCGGCCGGTTGACGTCATGCACATAGGCATGCGGCTTCCAGCCGTCGACCAGCACGGCGGCGGTGTCCGTCAACGGCGTGACCTGGTCACCGACCATGAACTGCGTGTCGGCGCCCTCGACCTTGAGCAGGACGTGGCAGTGGTGATGGGCGTGGCGGACCAGCGAACGATCCATGTCGAGCAGAGCGACCCTGCCGAAAGCGCCATGAGCGATGCGCAGGGCCGTCGACATCAGTTCCCTCCTCCCAGCATTGCGCTGCAAAACGATTGGCTTGTTGGCGCGGCACTATAAGCAGCACCCGCTTCATATTCCAACCGCGCAAACCGACGCAAGTTGCCTTCTCGCCGCAATCGGCTCATGCGCGCGCCTCCGCAAGCAATCGCGCGACCGCGGCGCCGGGATCGGCCTGCAAGGCGGTGGCGAGATCGACCTCGTCCTCGCCCTTGACGCGAATGCGCTCGAAGGCGAGTTCGGGTGCGCTGCCGGGCGCGGTCGCGTCCAGACCCATCTTCGCGCCGATGCCATTGTCCGTCGTCGGATCAAGCTTCGAGCCGAGCGCGCCCGACACCACCATGAGATCGCGGTCGGCCTGGAAGCGCGTTGCCACCGCCCATTCGATCTCCTCGGACGAGGAGATGTCGACGTCCTTGTCCACCACGACAACCTGCTTGATGTCGTAATGCGCGCCGAAGGCACACATCATGATGTTCTTGGGCTCGCCGTCATTGGCCTTGTCGATCTTGATCGCGAGATGATAGCGGCAGGTGCCGCCGCGCGTCAGGCGAACGTCGAGCACATTAGGGAAGCTTCGGCGCAGATGCTGGAGCAGCGTCGCCTCGCGCGGCACGCCGCCGAGGATCAGATGCTCGAACCCGCCGCCGACGATGGTGTGGAAGATAGGCGCCTTGCGATGCGTGATCGCATCGACCTCGATCACCTCGCGATTGGCGCGCGGGCCGTAATATTGAGGGAATTCGCCGAACGGCCCCTCCGGCTCGCGCACGCCTTGCAGAATCCGCCCCTCGATCACGATCTCCGCATGCGCGGGCACGCGAACCGAATTGGTGCGGCACTTGACGACATCGATGGGCGAGCCGAGCAGCGCACCGGCAATCGCCATCTCGTCCTCGTCCAGCGCGGCAATCGCCTGGGAGGCGAGCATCAAGGCCGGATGCGCGCCGATCACGATCGCGATCTCCAGTGCCTGGCCCAGCTCTTCGGCGAGGCGGTAGTAGGAGAAGGTATGCCGCGGCAGCAGCAGCACGCCGATGCGGTTCTTGCCGGAGATCTGGCAGCGATGGATCGAGACGTTCTGAATGCCAGTCGTGGGATTGCGGGCGATCAGCAGCCCAGCCGTGATGTAGGGGCCGCTGTCGCGCTCATTGTGCTTGGGGACGGGAAGCAGGCGCAGCAGGTCGACGTCCTCGTGAATGACGTCCTGCACGGGCCCGCTCGCGACCTCGTGCGTCGGCAGCGGATTGCTTGCTGCAGCGAGGAACCGCGGCAGCAGCTGGTCCTCGGTGACGCCGATGGACTCGGCGACCCAGTCGCGCCCGGCAAAGAGGTTCGCGACGACCGGGATCGCGTGCCCGTCGGGGTGCGGAAACAGCACGGCGCTATCGCGCTCCAGCCGCTTGGCGATGGCGGCGAGCTCGTCGGCCAGCGCAACGCCCTCGCGTGCGATCGCGAGCTTGCCGCGCTCGGCGAGATGAGCGAGCCAGGCGCGCAGATCGGCGGGAGAGCCTTTTCCCGCAACATTGTCCATTCGCATACGGGTCTTTCCTCGCGATCTTCAGGTCGTCAGGGCGCGATCTTGCGCAGCGACGGCGCGCGGCGCCTGAGCGCCTCGTCCTCGCCCCAGCGGCGCACCACGCCGATATCGATATCGAAGAGGTCGAGCACGCGGCCGACAGTGTGCTCGACCATGTCGTCGACGGTCTCGGGCTTGGCGTAGAAGGCCGGCACGGGCGGCGCGATGATCGCGCCGATCTCCGAGAGTGTCGTCATCGTCCGGAGATGCCCGGTGTGCAGCGGCGTCTCGCGCACCATCAGCACCAGGCGGCGGCGCTCCTTGAGCACGACGTCGGCAGCCCGGGTCAGCAATGTCGTGGTCACGCCCGAGGCGATCTCGGACATCGAGCGCATCGAGCACGGTGCCACGATCATGCCGGCGGTGAGGAACGAGCCGCTCGCGATTGCGGAGGCCATGTCGTCGATCGCATGGTTGACATTGGCGAGCGCCCTCACCTCCGCGATCTTCAGATCGGTCTCGTAGGCAAAGGTCTGCTCGGCGGTCTTCGACATCACCAGATGCGTCTCGACGCCGGCATTGCGCAGCAGCTGCAGCAGGCGCACGCCATAGGTGACGCCCGAGGCGCCGGAAATGCCGATGATCATCCGCTTGGGGCCGGCGTTCTGCATATCTCTGGTTTCGCTCCCCTTGGATCACGCCCTCTGAGGCCCATTTTCATCCGCCGCAAGCCTAGGCAATCGCATCCATCATCACAAATAATGATTGATTATATGATCAATCATTTAAGATGATGACCCGCGAGCAAGATCAGCGACGAAGGACACGCCCGTGGAACTCAGGCAGATGCAATATTTCCTGTGCCTCGCCGAGGAGAGGAACGTCACCCGGGCGGCGCGCCAGCTCAACATCGTGCAGCCGGCGCTGAGCATGCAGATCGCCAAGCTCGAAGCCGAGCTCGGCCAGAAACTGTTCGACCGCAGCGTCCAGGGCATGACCCTGACCAGCGCCGGCGAGGCCCTGGTGCGCCTGACGGCGCCGATCGTACGCGACGCCGAATATGCGCGGCAGGAGATGGCGCAGCTCGGCGGGCGCATTTCGGGCCGCGTCTCGGTCGGGCTCATCACCTCTGTGGCGCAAAGCACGATGGCGAGGTCGTCGGCGACCGTCGCCAGCCGCTATCCCGAGATCACGCTGTCGGTCTGCGAGGGCTACACCGAAACGCTGGTCGACTGGGTCAACACCGGCCAGCTCGATTTCGCGCTGATCAACGTGCCGCGCCGCAAGACGCCGCTCGCCGCGCACCAAATCATGGATGAGGAGATGGTGTTCGCCTGCCGCAAGGACGGCCCGGTCAAGCCGCCGGCAAAACTGCGTTTCGATCACATCGCCAATGTCGATCTCGTGCTGCCGTCGAAGCGCCACGGCCTGCGCCTGATCCTCGACGAGCACGCCGCCGCCATCGGCATCGACCTCCGTCCGCGTCTGGAGCTCGACACCCTGCCCGCGCTCTGCGAGGTGATCGCGACCACCGATTTCGCGACCGTGCTGCCGACCATCGCGCTCCGTCAATCGCTGGCGGACGGCACCATCCGGGCGCATCGCTTCGATGCGCAGCGGATCGTGCGCTCGATCGCCTGGGTGCACCACCCGCGGCGCCCCGTGTCGGTCGCGGCAAAGGCCGTGCTCGACGTCATCAGCCACGACCTTGCGCAGGCCGCGGCCGCGGCGAGAGAGTTCGTGGAGCCATCCTCCGGCGACAAGAACCCGCCCTCCCGCAAGGAAGGCCGAAAGCCGCGAAAGCGAGCCGGTTAGAACCAATCGAGATTCCGGCCGTCCGCGTTGAATCTCGCAATCGCAAGCCGATATTGTCGATGTCTCCCATCGCGCCTGGATCCGCCCTCCTCCCGCCATGCCCTTCTTCCAGCTCAACGACGAACATGTTGTCCCCGATGATCTCGGGGGCTTTGACCCCGAGACCGTGCCGCGCACCCTCGCCGCCTTCGGTGGCCGCATGATCACCAAGGGCGTGGAGCTCGCCAAGCACGCGCATCGCAAGGACGAGCTGGTCCTGACCTTGCGCGGCATCGTCAGGCTGGAAGCCGGACACGGCGTCTGGATCGTGCCACCGCGCTGCGCGGTGTGGATCCCCGGCCAGGTCCCGCACAGCGTCAGCGTGACCGGCGATGTCGAGATGTATTGCCTGTTCGTCGAGCCGGATGCGGCCCCGACGTTGCCGCGGCAATGCTGTGCGCTGTCGATCTCGCCGTTGCTGGCAAATCTGCTGGAGCATGCGGCCCACATGCCCGTGATGTACGATCTCGACGGCGCCGACGGCCGCCTCGCCACGGTGCTGCTCGACCAGCTCGCGGCAGCGCCCGTCGAGGAATTGCGCTTCCCGATGCCCACCGATGTCCGGCTGCGCCGGATCGCCAGCGCGATGATGCAAATGCCCTCCGACCGCGCAACGATCGAGGATTGGGGCCGGCGTATCGGCGTCGCTCCGCGCACCCTCACCCGCATCTTGCAGCGCGAGACCGGCATGAGTTTCGGCCGCTGGCGCCAGCAGCTTCACATCCTCATCGCGCTCCAGCGGCTCGACCAGGGCGCTTCGGTTCAAGCGGTGGCGCTCGATCTCGGCTATGAGGGAGCAAGCGCCTTCGTCACCATGTTCCGCAAGGCGCTGGGCAAGCCGCCGGCGCGATATCTGGCGGACCGCCGCACGCACTGACCGGAAATCGCAATCGATTGTCCCGTTCGCGGAATGCGGTCGCAGGTGCAATCCCGTATCCAGGCTCCGAAGCGCCGGTGGGCGCATTGCAAGGGAGCTGGATACATGGATTCGATCAGCGGCGGCCTCGTCGCCGGCGTCCTTCATCGTCTTCATCAGGAAGCGGAGACCGCAGACGCGCCGCTGATGCAGGCCTTCTTGAATGAGGGCACGAGTCGCGAGGAGATGATCAGCCAGGCCATCGCGGCCGAGAGTCGCGATCTCAATGAGGTCTACCAGCGGTTTGCGAACAATTTCCTGAGCGTCTCACCGCGGTTTGGACGCTTCCTCTACATGTGCGCCCGCACCTGCAAGGCGAAGCGCATCGTCGAGTTCGGCTCCTCGATGGGGATTTCCGCGATCTATATGGCGGCCGCTCTGCGCGACATGGGCGGCGGCCGCCTGATCGGGACCGATCTCGAACCCGGCAAGATCGAGCGCGCCCGCGCCAACGTCGCCGCCGCTGGTCTCACCGACTTCGTCGAGTTCAGGCTCGGCGATGCCCGCGAAACGCTCAGCTCCGGGCTGGGCGAGATCGACATGGTGATGCTCGACGGCGCCTTCACGCTGTATCTCCCCATTCTCAAACTGCTCGAGCCGCAGCTCAAGCCCGGCGCTCTCATCGTCGGCGAGAACGCGTTCGAGGAGGCCTCAGGCTATATCGACTACGTCCGCGATCCCCAGAACGGCTACCTCTCGCTGTCGCTGCCGTTCGATCCCGGCCGCGGCAACGAGCTCACGATCAAGTCCAGATAATCCGGGAGTCGAGCCTTGAATAAAACCGGTCAAGCACCTGATATCTCCGAACCATCGCAGGTCCCGCAAGGCCGCGTCACGCGGATGTTGCTGCGATGGCTGATGCGCCCTGCGCGCGTCATCGCGGTCGAGACGCTCTCGCCGCGCTTTCGGCTCATCGAGCTCGAAGGCGCGGCCCTCAAGGATGTCGCCTGGACCGCGGGGCAAAAAATGCAGGTCGCGATGGGCGCGGGCCTGAGCGCGCGCACCTACACGCCGATGTCGTGGGATACCGGCCGCGGCAGGACGCGGCTCCTTGCTTTTACGCATGGGGATGGCCCCGGCAGCCGCTGGGCGAGCGGTTTGCGCGAAGGCGAAACCTGCCAGTTCTTCGGCCCGCGCCGCTCGCTTGATCTCGCCGGCCGGAGCGCGCCGATCGTCCTGTTCGGCGATGAGACCTCGTTCGGCCTTGCGGCGGCGCTGCGTGACAGCCTGCACGCCGGCGGCGCGCTCCACATGTTCGAAGCCACTGACGTCGCGGAATCCCGGCAGGTGCTGGATGCCGTCAACCTGAGCGGGGCGAGATTGATCGCGCGCAGCGCCGGCGAGGATCACCTCGCGACCGTCGAGGCGGAATTGCTGCGCCTTGCTGCAAATGGAGCGCAATTCGTGCTCACCGGCAAAGCATCCTCGATCCAGCGCATCAGCCGTGCCCTGAAAGCCGCCGGTGTCGCGTCGTCGCGGGTCAAGGCCAAGGCCTATTGGGCGCCTGATAAGACCGGGCTGGATTAAGTTCGTCTCACTCGGACAAGGCGTCGCGCCCGCTGCAGAATGAGACGCGCTGGTAAGTTTTGAGACGAGCCGGCATGACGGTCGTATTCGCGACCTAACTACGATCCAGGCGCAGAAAAATCGCGACCTGGCCCTCATCCCCGATGACTCCTGTCCCGGACGGACTCAGGTCTGGCAGAACACGACGCAGTCGGGAGATTCAGTCCAAGATGACACGATTCGATCGCAGCAAGATCACGGGCGGCGTTCAGCAGCGAAACGAGGGCCTTCGTCCAGATCGCAGGTCGCTGCTCTCGCTCGGAGGCGGCGCCTTGCTCGCAGCTGCTGGACTGGGGACGGCGAACGCACAGGACTATCCGGCCCGGCCGGTCCAGGTGCTCGTGCCTTTTGCCGGCGGCAGCGCCAGCGACGTGATCACACGCATCCTGCTCAACCGCATGTCCACGTCACTCGGGCAGGCCTTCGTGGTCGACAATCGTCCCGGCGCCGGCGGCAATATCGGCACCGCCGCGGCGGCCCATGCGGCCCCTGATGGCTACACCTTGCTGATGAGCACCTCCGGCCCGCTCGCCGCGAACAGATCGCTCTACAAGGAGCTTCCTTTCGATCCGCTGAAGGATCTCGCCCCGATCGGCCTGTTCGCCACAATGCCCAATGTCATCGTGATCAATTCGAAACTGCCGCCGAAATCGCTCGGTGAGCTGATCGACTACGCCAAGGGCCGTCCGCGCGAGCTGAACTACGGCACGGTAGGCGTCGGCTCCTCGCAGCATTTGTCGGCCGCCTATTTCGAGCAGCTCACCGGCACCGAGCTCACGCACGTTCCCTATCGCAACATCGCCGCCTACACGCCGGACTTCATCGCAGGGCAGGTGCCGCTCGGATTCCAGCTTCTGCCGAACGTCCTTGGCCTGATCAAGAGCGGCGATGCTCGCCCGCTCGCGGTCGCCAGCGACAAGCGCATGACGGCGCTGCCCGATGTGCCGACCGCAGCCGAGGCCGGCTTGAAGAATTACGAGAGCGCCGCCTGGCTCGCGCTGCTTGCGCCGGCCAATACCGACAAGGTCGTCCTCGACAGGCTCTACAAGGCGATGGTCGAAGGCGTGAACGATCCGAAGGTGCGCGCCCTTTTCGTCGAGCAAGGCGCCGAGCCCTTGGTGATGGACCCCAAAGGCCTGACCGACTACATGACCTCCGAGACCACCAAATGGGCGGGGATCATCAAGAAGATCGGCATCGAGCCGATGTGATCAGTCACATCGAGGCGATGTGAGGCTCACATCGAGGCGATTGAGCGCTCACACCAGGCTCGATTTGCCGCGACTCAGCACCTCGCCCGCGCCCTTGTCGCCGACGATCCTGCCCTGCTCGTAGACGACGCGGCCCCGCGCGATCGTCGTGACCGGCCAGCCGGTGACGTCAAAGCCTTCCCACGGCGTGTAGTCCGCGCCGTGGTGCAGGTCGGCCTGCTGGATCTTCTTCCTCAGCTTCGGATCCCACAGCACGACATCGGCATCGAAGCCGACGCCGATCGAGCCCTTGCGCGGATAGAGGCCGTAGATGCGGGCATGGTTGGTCGCGGTCAGCTCAACGAACTTTTGCAGACTGATGCGGCCCTTCGAGACGCCTTCGGAGAACAGGACCGGCAGCCGGGTCTCGACGCCGGGAATGCCGTTCGGCACCCAGCGGAACGAGGTACGCGCATTTGGCGTCAGCTTGCCCTTGGGATCGTCGTAGCGGAACGGGCAGTGATCGGACGAGAAGGTCTGGAACACGCCGGTCGTGATGCCTTCCCAGATCGCCTGCTGGCTTTCGGCATCGCGCGGCGGCGGCGAGCAGACATACTTTGCGCCCGTGATGTCCATGTTCAGGCCCTTCATGTCGTCGGCCGTCAGGGTGATGTATTGCGGACAGGTTTCCGCATGCACGGGCAGACCGCGCTGCTGCGCCCAGCGCACCTGCTCCATCGCCTCGCGCCCCGAGACGTGCACGATCATGATGGGCACGCCGATCACCTCGGCATGGCTGATGGCGCGGTGCGTCGCCTCGCGCTCGACCGCCTGCGGCCGCGAGGTGCCGTGATAATAGGGCGCGATGTGGCCCTCGCGCTCGAGCTTGCTGGTGAGGAAGCGGATGGCGTCGTAGCCCTCGCAATGAACCATCACCAGCGCCTCCTCGCGGCGCGCGACCTCGAACACCTCGAGCAGCTGCTTGTCGCTGAGCACGAGATCGTCATAGGTCATGAACACCTTGAACGAGGTGTAGCCGTCCTTGACGAGCGCCGGCAGCTCCTGCCCGAGCACGACCGCGGTCGGATCGGAGATGATGAGGTGGAAGGCGGTGTCGATGTAGCACTCGCCCTCGGCGAGCTTGCGATAGTTCTCGACGCAGGTTCGGAGCGAGGTGCCCTTCTCCTGCAGCGCGAAGGGCAACACCATGGTGTTGCCGCCGGCTGCGGCTGCACGCGTCGCCGAAGCAAAATCGTCGGCCATGACGACGTCGGGACCCGAGGCTTGCGAGATGTGGACATGGCTGTCGATGCCGCCCGGCAGCGCCAGCAGGCCCGTGGCGTCGATCTCGCGCACCGCCCCCTCGATGCGCTCGGCGATGCTGACGATGCGGCCATCGCGAATGCCGATATCGGCGCGAAACTCGTCGCTGGCCGTCACGATGGTGCCGCCGCGAATGGCGAGATCGAGCTGGGTCACTTGCGTCTCCGTCACTTGATGACCGCTGATGTCTGGAATATCCGGCCCCACTGCGCAAGGGCCCTGATGTCGCCGCCGGCAAGCTCAAGGCTCCGCCACAGCGTCACCGCGACCGAATCGAGCACCGCAATATTCAGCTCTCGCTCCAGCGAGGCCGCAAGCGCCGCGCCGTCGAGATTGGTACAGAGGATGACGATGGCGTCGGCGCCCTCGGCCGCCACAGCGCGGATCATGTCCGCAATCGCCGAGGGCTCAACCTCGCCAAAAGAGAAATTGTCGCGCAGGCCCAGATGCCGCTCGGCATGCGGGGCGATCCCCTCCTCGGTCCAGACCTCGCCGATCCGCCGCTGCACGTCGTCGGTGTAGGGCGAGACCAAGCCGACACGCCTGGTGCCGAGCGCGCGGGCGGCATCGATGCAGGCGAGCGTCGATGTCGTCGCCGGCACGCTTGTGCGCGTCGTGATCGCCTCGCACAGGCTTCGGTCGCGGCCGATGCCGAGCCAGCTTGCGGAGGTGCCATTCCACGCGATCGCGTCGACCTTGGCATCGGCCAGCAGGTCCGCGGCCGGCAGCAACACGGAGGCATCGAACTGGCTCAGCGCGGCAGCATCGAGCGCGATCTCGGTGACGCGGAAGCGCGAGAAATGTGCGGTGACGCCGGAGGCGCCTGCCAGCATGGCGCTGGTGACGGGCTCCAGCACCGAGTTGGAGGACGGCGTGATCATGCCGAGACGTTTGCGCATGTCGATACCTTACGACGCCTGCGCGAGCCGAGTCGACTCCTCCCGGATCAAAGCCAGGATGTGGCGCTTGGCGTCGTTGAACTCCGGGCCGGTGATGTCGCGCGGTCGCGGCAGGTCGAAATTGACGGCCTCGCGGATCCGGCCCGGCCGCCTCGTCATCACCACGATCTTGTTGCCGAGCACCAGTGCCTCGTCGACGCTGTGTGTGACGAACACGATGGTGCAGCGGCGCTTCTGCCAGATCGCGACCAGCTCCTCCTGCATTTCGAGCTTGGTCTGGGCGTCCAGCGCCGCGAACGGCTCGTCCATCAGGATCACGCTCGGGTTCATCAGCAGGGCGCGGGCGATGCCGACGCGCTGGTTCATGCCGCCGGACATCTCGGAGGGATGGTGATGCTCGAAGCCACGCAGGCCGACGAGATCGATGAACTCCATGGCCCGAAGTTGCCGCTCGGCCTTGGCGACGCCCTTGAGCTTGAGGTGGAAGGCGATGTTGTCGATCGCCGTCAGCCACGGCATCAGGGTCGGCTGCTGGAACACGACGCCACGGTCCGAGCCCGGCCGCTCCACCTGCTTGCCGTCCACCAGCGTGCGGCCGCTCGTCGCCTGCTCGAAGCCGGCAATGATGTTCAGGAGTGTGGACTTGCCGCAGCCGGACGGGCCGAGCAGGCACACGAAATCGTTGGCCTCGATGTCGAGATTGATGTTGTCCAGCGTCAGGAGGCCGCGCCGCTTGTCGGAAAACACCTTGACGATGTTGCGAAGCTCGATTGACGCCATCAGCCCGCCCTACCCTGCACGGTGGTGGTCTGCTGCCAGCGCAGCGCGTGCGCCATGATCGCCTTGAGGCCGAGGTCGGAGAGATAGCCGAGCAACCCGATCGAGATCATCGCCGCCAGCACGATGTCGTAGCGCAGGAAATAATAGGAATCCCACAGCACATAGCCGAGGCCGCTCTTGACCGCGACCATCTCGGCCGTGACCGTCAGCATCCAGGCCGAGCCGACCGCGATGCGCAAGCCCGCAAAGATCGAGGGCAGCGCCGCCGGCAGCACGATGTCGGTCAGCATCTGCCGTCCGTTCGCGCCCATCATCGCGCCGGCGCGTACGAGATTGTGGTCCACGGTTTTCACGCCATGGATGCTGTTCATCAGCACGGGAAAGAAGGCGCCGAGGAAAACGAGGAAGATCGCCGGCTTGTCGGCGATGCCGAACCAGATGATCGCCAGCGGAATCCAGGACACCGGCGGGATCGGGCGCAGCATCTGCAGCGTCGGCTCCAGCGTCTTCTCGAACAGGCGCGACCAGCCGATCGCAACCCCGGCGAGGATGCCGAAGAGGCTCGCCAGCGCGAAGCCGCCGAACACACGAAGCGCGCTGGCGAGCGCATCGCGCAGCCAGTGCCCGGAATAGGTCTGGGTGGTCTCGTCGAAGCCGAACACCCAGTCGCCGAGCGCGTGCAGCACCGCACTCGGCGCCGGCAGCAGCGCGGGCGGCAACATGCCGCTGCGGGCAAATGCCTCCCAGCCCGCGATCAGCAGCGCCGGGACAATGAGGCGTTCAAGCCCCTGGAAGGCCCGCGTCAGCCGAAACGCGCCCCTTGCAGGCGAGACGTCAGTAACCGAGGTCATTCTTGGCCTTCCCCGTGGCCTGCTCCAGGAACGAATAGTCCATGTTCTTCTCCGCTTCCGCGGAGACGTCCTTCGAGATGTATTTGAGGTCGCGCATCATCGCGGCGATCGCCAGCGTCTGCGAGCGATGGATCGCAGGATCGGGCGAGGCATTCTTCAGCGCCTCGGTCGCCACATTCCTGTCGAGGCCGGTGAGCTTGTTGATGACCTCGATCCACGGCCCCTTGTCGGTGATCAGCTTGTTGTCGAGCTCGACCACGGCGCTGACGACGCCCTGGACGCCGGCGCGCTGGCTCGCAACCACGTCGGAACGGGTGACGATCAGATTGGTCAGATTGCCCGCGGCCTGCTCGTACGGCAGCACAAAATGCTTGCCGGCGCCGGCGAGCCGGATCTGCGAGGCAAACGGCTCGACCGAGCAGATCATGTCAACCTCGCCGCGCTGAAGCGCCGCGAGATGGTCGGATGGATTGGGGATGTTGATGAACTGGATGTCCTTGTTGGGGTCGACACCCTGCTTGAGGAACGCGCCGCGCATATGGATGTCCTGCGCATTGCCGCGAGACGCTGCGACCTTCAGCGGCTGACCGTCGCTCTTCGCCTTCGCAACAGTCGTCTTGAACGTGGCCCAGTCCTCAGGTGGCAGGCTCAGCTTCGCGGAGGAGAGACATTCCGAGCCGCCGTTGATCTGGCCCGATACGGCGACGACGTCGAAACCTTTGTCGAGCGCGGTGATGTAGTGGAGATAGGTCACCTGCGCGACGTCAATGCTCTTCGACACGAGCGCAGTGAGCACGTCATTGCCCGAGTTGAAGCCGGTGGCCTCGACCTCGACGCTCTTCGCCATGCCCGGGATCAGCGACATCGGCAGGCAGTGCGCGCATTTGGCGTAGCCGAGCTTGATCTTCGGGGCTTGCGCCGAGGCGAGATCGCTGCCGCCAAACATCGCCGCCATCACCACGAGGCCCAGTCGCAAACCCGTCCGCATCGCTCACTCCGTTTCGAAGGCGCGCGATCTCGCGCGTCGGACACGATCATCCGCCGCCCTCAGCCGCAGCGCAATCCAGTTTTTGCATGCTGCATACAATTTGCGCGCTATGCCATTGTTTTCAGCTATATAGGTCGATATTTTGGGCAGCCACAAGGGCCGGTAAGCGGCTAGGATAAGCGAAAGCAGTGAGGCACGCGTGCAGCCAAAATCGGAAGCGCCGAAGGGACGAAAGTCGCCCAAGCTCAAGCGCATGGGCCTGCATGAGCGCGCCGCCGCGCGGATGCGGACCATGATCATTCGCGGCGAGCTGCCGCCGGGCTCGCAAACCCAGGAAACAAAACTGTCGAAGGAGCTCGGCGTGTCGCGCACGCCGCTGCGCGAGGCCATGAAGGTGCTCGCTGCCGAAGGCTTGATCGAGCTTCGTCCCAATCGCAGCCCGCGCATTGCCGATATCGCGGTCGAGGACATCTCGGAATTGTTCGAGGCCCTCGCCGGTATCGAGCGTCTCGCCGCGGAGCTTGCCGCGGAGCGCGCCACCGAGCGCGATCTCGCGCGCCTGCGCACGCTGCAGACCCGCATGGAGGGTCATCACCGCAACGGCAAGCTCGACGATTATTTCGCCATCAATGGCGAGATCCACAACACCATCGTACGCATGGCCCGCAACACGCCGCTGCGCGAGGCCCATGAGACGCTGATCTCCCGCGCCGAACGCGCGCGCTATCTCGCGCTCGGCGCCAACAGGCGCTGGAGCAATTCGGTGGACGAGCACGCCGATATCCTGGCCGCGCTCGAAGCCCGCGACGGCGACGCGGCCGGCCGCCTGCTCGGCGCGCACGTCGCGCGCACCGGCACGGCGCTGCTCGAAGTCCTCGCGACGTCGCAGCCGAAGCAGACGGCGGCCTGAACCATGAAGCTGCTGCTGCTCAACCCCAACACCAGCACCACAGTCACCGACCTGATGCTGGGTGTCGGGCAGCGCGGCGCCGCACCCGGCACCGAGATCATCCCCTGCACCGCGACCCGCGGCGTACCCTACATCGCGACGCGCACCGAGGCGCAGATCGGCGGCGCCATCGCATTGGAAATGCTGGCCGAGCAGCACAAGAAGGTCGACGCCGCGATCATCGCGGCCTTCGGCGATCCCGGCCTGTTCGCGGCGCGCGAGACCTTCGACATTCCCGTGGTCGGCATGGCGGAAGCCGCGATGCTGACCGCCTGCATGGCCGGACGGCGCTTCGCCATCGTCACCTTCGCCCAGGCGCTGGGGCCCTGGTACGAGGAGTGCGTCCGCGCCCATGGGCTGTGGGAACGCTGCGCCGGCATCCGCATGCTCGATACGCCCTTTCAGGCGATCTCCGAGGTCGGCACCGAGAAGGAAGACGTGCTGGTCGAGCTCGCGCAGTGCGCCATCGTCGAGGACGAGGCCGACGTGCTGATCTTTGCGGGCGCCCCGCTCTCGGGTCTTGCCGAGCGTGTCGCCGACCGGATCCCCGTCCCTGTGGTCGATCAGGTCATCGCCGCCGTGAAGCAGGCCGAGGCGCTTGTCGCGCTGCGGCTGCGCAAGGCGACGGCGGGCACGTATCGCCGGCCCGCTGCGAAACCGACCATCGGTCTTGCCGAGCCGCTCGCCGCCCGGCTCGAGCATCGCGACAGCTGATCAGAGCGGCGGCCGGCGATGCGAAATGTTCAATCCATATTCGATCGCAAGGCCGGAACAGGGCACGAGACTTGCTTTCTCCTTTGGGGCAACGGGAGGCAATATCATGGCTGAAACGCAAGGCGGCCGGTCGCTCGTCGTCGATGCGGTCACCCACCGGTATCCGAGTGGCGCGCTTGCGGTCGAGAACATCAATCTCGACATCAAGGGCGGCGAGATCATCGCCCTCCTCGGCCCGTCCGGCTGTGGCAAGACAACGCTCTTGCGCATCATCGCCGGCTTCATCGCGCAGACGCAGGGGCGCATCATCATCGGCGACGACATCGTCGATGCGCTGCCGCCGAACAAGCGCGCGGTCGGCATCGTGTTCCAGAACTACGCACTGTTTCCCCATCTCAGCATCAGCGAGAACGTCGCCTATGGCCTCGCCGCCCGCGGCATCGACAAGGCGACGCGCCAGCGCGAGGCACAGCGCCTCCTCGAGCTGGTGCAACTCCCGGCCATGGCCGAGCGGCTGCCGCGGCAGCTTTCCGGCGGCCAGCAGCAGCGCGTCGCGCTCGCCCGCGCGCTCGCGATCAAGCCGTCGATCCTGCTGCTCGACGAGCCCTTCGCCGCCCTCGACAAGAATTTGCGTCTCGATATGCAGATCGAGGTCAAGCGGCTGCAGCGCGTCTCCGGTATCACCACGTTGATCGTGACGCACGACCAGGAAGAGGCGCTCTCGATGGCCGATCGTGTCGCCGTGCTGAGCCATGGCAAGCTCGAGCAGTT
This sequence comes from Bradyrhizobium sacchari, assembly GCF_002068095.1. Classification (GTDB taxonomy): domain Bacteria; phylum Pseudomonadota; class Alphaproteobacteria; order Rhizobiales; family Xanthobacteraceae; genus Bradyrhizobium; species Bradyrhizobium sacchari. Next base: position 91,822 of record NZ_LWIG01000010.1, read on the forward strand.
CGGCTCGCCGTCCGACGTCTACGACCGTCCGGAGACCCTGTTCGTCAACACCTTCGTCGGCTCCACCAACCGCATGCCCGGTGTCGTGGTCACGGCCGATCGTACCGCCGCCAAGGTCCGGCTCGATGCCGGCGCCGAGATCATCGCACGTCCCGCGGGCGGTACGCTCAGCGAGGGTGGCCGCGTCACCGTCTGCATTCGGCCCGAGCATCTGCAATTCGTCGGCGACGAGACCGGGTTTGCCGGCGTGGTCGGCATGTCGCTGCCGCTGGGCGCCACCGTCGTGCATGAGGTCACCACTGCCGACGGCTCCGGCGTCAAGGTCTCACAGGCACGCATCGGCGAGACGCGCGCGCTGGAGAACGGCGCTGCGGTGCGCCTCGCGCCGCTAGCCCCATCGCTCGCCAATGCCTTTCCCGCAACGCTTTAGATCCAGTTTTTGTCCAGAGGGGAGTTCGACATGATCATGAACCGCCGCAGCCTGCTGACCACCGCGCTCACACTCGGCGCCATGAAGGCGTTTCCGGGGCTGAGCTACGCCCAGGCCCGCCCGCTGGTGTTTGCGACCTTCACCGGAAGCTGGGAGGAAGCCCACAAGGCCGTGCTGGTGCCGGCGTTCCGGAAAGCCAACGCGGACGCCGCGATGGTGCTCGATCCCATGCTCTCGGTCGACCAGATCGCAAAGGTCAACGCCGCCAAGGCCAATCCGCCGATCGACGTCATGCTGCACGATCCCGGCCCCGCCCTCGTCGCCATCGGCCAGGACCTGGTCGAGCCCTATCCGGTCGAGAAGAGCGCGTATTACAAAGACCTGATCACTGAAGCGCAGGAGCCGATGGGCCCCGCCCCGTTCTTCCAGGTCGTCGGCCTCACCTATAATCCGGAAGCCGTCAAGACGCCGCCGACCTCATGGGCCGATCTGTGGAAGCCGGAGTTCAAGGGCCGCGTCGGCATCACCAATCTCAACTCGACGCTCGGCACCGGCTGGCTGGTCGAGATCGCCAAGATGCGCGGCGGCTCCGAGGCCAACGTCGATCCCGGCTTCAAGGCGCTTGAGGAGCTGAAACCCAATCTCGCGGCGGTCGCGGCCAATCCCGGCGCGCTCGCCACCCTGTTCCAGCAGGGCCAGATCGACATCTCGCCCGGCAATTTCAACGCCATCCAGATCCTGAAAGCGCGCGGCGTGCCGGTCGAGTTCGTGGCACCGAAGGAGGGCGCCATCGCCTTCAAGACCACGATCCACATCGTCAAGAACTCGCCGAATCGCGAGCTCGCCTTCAAGCTGATCGAGGCGGCGCTGACGCCGGAGGTGCAGACCACGCTGATGAACCCGCCCTACCTGATCGTGCCGACCAATTCCAAGGTGACGATGGGTGGCGAGATCGCGCGCGTGCTGGCCAAGGACACCGCCGAGCTGAAGCAGAAATTCGTGTTCCAGGACTGGAAGAAGATCAACGAGCAGCGCTCGGCCTGGATCGAGCGCTTCAACCGCGAGATCAAGATTTAAAAATGAAAAGGCAGCAGGTTGAAGCGCAAGAGCAGCAACGGGCTCGCTCCGCCTCTCCCGCTTGCGGGAG
>NZ_LWIG01000010.1:93409-97315 GCF_002068095.1 Bradyrhizobium sacchari
GGCGGGTGAGGGTTCTTTCCTCTTGGGGATTGTCTCGTTGCGGAGACACCCTCTCCCCAACCCTCTCCCGCAAGCGGGAGAGGGAGCGCACCCTGGTGGTCGCCGCGATCAAGCCTAATCCCGTCATGCTCTAGGACCTCGAAGGCACAAGCCATGGGCGCAGCACCGGCATCACGGGACGTCACCTCCTACGGAATGGGACTGGCAGCGCCGCTGGCGCTGTTCTTCCTGCTCTTCTTCGTCGCGCCGCTGCTGCAATTGTTCTGGCTCTCGCTGCACAACGACACGGCCGGGCTCCATTGGGGGCTCGGCCAGTACCTGCACTTCCTTACCGATCCCTTCAGCCTCGGCGTGCTCGGCTCGACGCTGCTGCTGGGAGCCGAGGTGACGGCCGTCTGCCTCGTGCTCGGCTTTCCCATCGCCTGGCTGTACCAGCGCGTCGGGCCGAAGCTCCAGACCATCATCATCCTGATCGTGCTGCTGCCGCTGCTCACCAGCGTCGTGGTGCGCACCTTCGCCTGGATCGTCATCCTCGGTCGCCAGGGCATCATCAACGCCACGCTCCAGTCGCTCGGCATCATCGATACGCCGCTAAAGCTGCTCTACACCCAGTTCGGCGTCGTGATCGCGCTGGCGCAGGTGCAGATGCCCTTGATGACGCTGCCGCTGATCACCGCGCTCGGCCGCATCGACCCCAATCTCGACGATGCCTCCTGCTCGCTCGGCGCCGGGAGCTGGCGCACCTTCTTCCGGGTTGTGCTGCCGCTGTCGCTGCCCGGCCTCATCGCCGGTTGCACGCTGACCTATGCCGCCGCGATCACCGCCTTCATCACCCAGTCGCTGATCGGCGGCGGGCAGATGCTGTTCATGCCGATGTATCTCTACCAGCAGGCCTCGACGCTGCAGAACTGGCCGTTCGCGGCCGCGATCTCGATCATCTTCCTGCTCGCCGTGCTCGCGGTCGTCTCGGTCTTCACCACGCTCGGCCGCATGTCGCGCGGCTATGGAGGCGCATGATGAGCGGCCGCAAGCGCACGCTCGAGGCGATCAGCTTCGAGCTCGTCATGACCGTGATCGCCGTGATCGCGCTTGTCATCATCATCGCGCCGTCGCTCGTGGTTCTGATCGTCTCCTTCACCAGCGGCTTCTCGCTGCGCTTCCCGCCGCCCGGCTATTCGCTGCGCTGGTACGCCGAGCTGTGGAACGCCTGGCAGCTGCATTTCGCGGCCAAGAACAGCCTGATCGTGGCGCTGTGGGCGACCGGCCTGTCGGTCACCCTCGGGGTCGCCGCGGCGCTCGCGATCTCCAGGTCGCAGGCCTTGTCGGCGCGGCTGCTCGATTCCCTCTTCATGTCGCCGCTGGTCCTGCCCGCGCTCGCGTTTGGCCTTGCCGCCCTGATGCTGTTCTCGCTGGTCGGCCTGCCGGTGTCGCCGCTGACCCTGGTGATCGGCCACACCGTCGTCTGCGTGCCCTATGTCGTGCGCAACACGGTCGCAGCGCTCGCCCAGCTCGAGCCGACCCTGCTCGAAAGCTCGGCGGTGTTGGGGGCGAGCCGTCTCTACACGTTCCGCCGCATCGTGCTGCCGCTGATCCGGCCGGGCATCATCGCGGGTGCCTTCATCGCCTTCATGTCGTCCTTCGACAACGTGCCGGTGTCGCTGTTCCTGCGCGATGCCGCGACCGACATGCTGCCGATCCGGATGTGGCAGGATCTCGAGGGCAAGCTAGATGTCACCATCGCCGCGCTGTCGGGCGTGCTGATCATCGCCACCGTCGCGCTGGTGGCGGTCATGGAGCGCGTCACCGGCCTTTCGCGGCGGCTGACGAACTGATCAAGCGCCGCGGAACAGCGAATAGCCCCAGCGCGTGAATTTCAGCGGCAGATGAAAATGCTCGTCAACGTTCTTGATGCGGAAGCGGAACGGGGTCACGGTCAGGAAACCATCACTGTCGCCAAAGAACTCTCCGAGATGAAACAGCACCTCGTACTCGCCAGCGATCACGCCTGCGCCTTGCGCAACGGAATGATCGAGCACGCCGTTGGCGCCGAGCCGCCCGTCGGCGATGCGCTGGGACTCCGGATCGATCCGCCAGATCTCGACGCGCAGGCCCTGCGCGGGCCGTCCGCTCGCCACATCGACCGCGTGAATGGATATGCCGGCTGCCACCATGTTCCTCCCATGAGCACGCCGCGATGGTAGACGGAAACACCGCCGCTCGGCCAGCACCCGCATTGCTGCCGGCCTTATTGCCTGCTTTGGGCGCGATGACCGCGCTGCAGGCCCTGGTCGCGCTGGCCTTGTTCGCGCCCGGCGTGGTCGCGCCGCGTGCCCATATCGAGGTCTGGCAGCTCTCGATGTTCTCCTGCGCGGTGTTTTCCGTCGGCATCCCCGCCTCGTTCTGGGGCGGCGGCTTCATCGCGCGGGTCGGTTCGCTGCGGATCGCGAGCCTGTGCGCGGCGGCCATCGTCGTCGGCATGGCGCTGGCTTCGCTCGGGTCGAGCGCCGCCCTGCTCGCCGCGGGCCTCTGCCTCGGCCTTGCCATGGGCCCCGAGACACCCGCAAGCGCGGCGCTGCTGTCGCGGCTCGTGACCGCCGAGCGGCGCGCCTTCGTTTTCTCGGTGCGCCAGACCGGCAACCAGATCGGCGCGGTCTGCGGCTCACTCGCCCTGCCCGCGATCGCCATCGCGTTCGGGCCGGCCTGGTGCTATGCGGTCGTTGCTGTCTTGGCGCTATCAGCGATTGCGTTGTTCGAGCGGCTGCGGCCGGCCTATGCCGGCAAGGTCGCCCCGCCGCCAAAACTCGATCTCCGCGCGCGGCTGGCGCTGATGACGGCGGACCGGCGGATCGCGATGCTGGCGCTGGCCTCGATGCCGTTCAGCGCGATGCAGGTGTCGCTCAACACGGTCTTCGTCACGCTCGGCACGCGCGAGCTCGGCCTCAGCCATATCGAGGCCGGCATGGCGCTCGCCTGCGCGCAAGCCGGCGGCCTCGTTGGCCGGCTCGGCTGGGGCTATGTCGCCATGCGCCTCGACGCCTCCCGCGCCGTGCTCGTCGTCATCGGCCTCGGCATGGCTTTTTGCGCGGCGTTGCTGGGCCTCGACGGCGGATCGCTCAGCCGCTCCTGGCAGTTCGTGATTGCCGCGTTGTTCGGCCTGACGGCGTCGGGCTGGAACGGCGTTTTCATCGCCGAGATCGCCCGCCTCGCCCCGCAGGAGCGGATCGGCGAGACCACCGGCGCGGTGCTGACCGCGTCCTATGCCGGGCTACTGGCGGCGCCGGCCGTGGTGTCGATCCTGGACGGCGTGGCCGGCCTTGGCGCGGCGTTCTTCGCCTTGGCGTGCCTCGCGCTCTGCGGCACAGTGGCGCTCGTCTGGGGAGGCCATGACAAAGCCAGCACATAGCGCGCGCGAGATTACGGCCGACGTTGCGGCCGGACGGACAAGCGCCGTCGCGACCGCGACGGCCGCGCTGGCGCGGATCGCTGCAGCCAGGGCCTTGAACGCGGTCGTCACGACCGATCCCGAACGCACGCTGGCCGACGCCGCGGCGATCGACGATCGCCTGCGTGCCGGCGCCACCATGCCGCTCGCCGGCGTCCCCGTCATCGTCAAGGACAACATCTGGGTCGGCGGCTGGCGCGTGACGCAGGGCTCGCGCCTGTTTGCCGATTTCATCGCGCCGCGCGATGCCGTCGCGGTCGAGCGCCTGCGCAAGGCCGGTGCCGTCATCGTTGGCATCGGCGCGACGTCCGAATTCGCCAGCAAGGGCGTCACCACCTCGCAGCTGTTCGGACCGACGCGGCATCCGCTCGATCCGGCGTTGACGCCCGGCGGCTCGTCGGGCGGCCCGGCCGCGGCCGTTGCTGCCGGGCTCGCGCCGCTCGCGATCGGCACCGATGCGGGCG
>NZ_LWIG01000010.1:97325-110843 GCF_002068095.1 Bradyrhizobium sacchari
GCCGCAGGCCGCCGGCCCATGTCGGCGTCGCCGGCTTCAAGCCGTCCTATGGCGCGATCCCCTATGGGCCCGGCTTTGCCGAGCCGTTCTTCGGCCTCTCCGTGATCGCGCCGATCGCCACTGACGTCGCCGACATCGCGCTGGCCTTCGAGGCCATGGCCGGCACCGATCCGCGCGATCCGGATGCAGCCGGCATCGCGCAAGAGGCCGAGGACATCTCAGACCTGCGCATCGCCTTCTCGCCGCGACTCGGGCTCGACGTCGCGGTCGATGATGTCGTCGCCAACGGGCTGGCGTCCGCCATCGCGCGTCTCTCCGCCGCCGGCCTCGGCATCATGCAGCGTGATCCCGTCTGGCCGGCCGGCGCGACCGAAGAGGCCATCATGCCGCTGCAGCATGCCGGCCTCGCCGCGCTCTATGGCGACGCTTTTCGCAAGGATCCGACCGTCTTCGATCCTGACATCGCAAAGCAGATCGAGCGAGGGCTGTCGTGGTCGGGCACCGACGTTGCGGGCGCGCTGATCGCGAGCGCCGCGATCGCCAATGCGTTCGCGGCCTTCCTCACTGAGGTCGACCTGCTGCTCACGCCGACCGTCCCCTGTGTCGCTTGGCCGTACACGCAAGCGGGACCCGACATGATCGGCGGCCNNNTTCACGCCATTCGTCAATCACGCCCGCCTGCCGGCGATCTCGCTCCCCTGCGGGCGAGATGCAAATGGGCTTCCGTTCGGCCTCCAGATCATCGCCCGGCGCGGACAGGACCGCACGCTGCTGCGCGCCGCGCGGCAGATCGAGGCGCAACTGGCTTGATGGCAATCATGGTCGGCGAGGTTGTGGCGCACTATTCAAGCCCACAGTTTGGTTTGAATCACACGGATCTGGCCAGACTGCGCAGACGAACATAGCCGCGCCTTGAGCCGTCGCTTGCAATAACGCGATGACACGGGATCGATGGGTCGCAATTCGTGCGCATTATGGCACCAACCGCGCGTGCAGCTTTCGGATTGCCGGCTTTAGCAGCGACGGCTTTGTACGTCATGATCTTCCCGTTTGGGATCTTGCGAACGACGTCCCGTACCTTATCTGAAAATGTTTTCATGGGCGGAGTATAGCACTTGTCTCTCAGAAGATGTTTCCGCCCTTTTTTACTTTCGATTGGAACCAGCGCGTCGCGTTGGCACGGAGGAGTGACCGGACGTGCCGGTGTTAGCTTCGAAGCGCGCGCCGCGCGAAGTTGGTCGCTATAGAAGCAAAGCTGACTTAATCACCAGTCCATGACGCCGCCGGTTTATGGGTACACGGCCTAGCCTTCGGCAACGCGGCGATTTCGGAATAGTCGCAATATACCCCTGTTTTGCCCGACGGGTCAAATCGCGGCGATGCCCGCGTAAGCCGTTGATTTCGTTATCACCGGCTACTGTGCATGGGGTTGTTTTCGCACTTTTTATTTGTCGGGCTTCAGTCTAGCTGGCAAACGACAAACGCAGCCGCCGCCAGCCGATGACAATTCCGGTGATCGAGAACACCAGCCCGAGCGCGCAGAGGCCGACGACCAGAACATCGCGCAGGCGCGGATGCGCGTTGAGCATTGGGAAATCGAGCGTGTGAAGCGCGCTGTAGGCCCAGCGATAGGCCCGCCGCGACGCATCCAGCCTTTGCAGCACACGGCCATCTGCGCTGTCGATGTCGAACCAGACATCGCCGCAGCGGGCGCGGTAGACTGGCGCGCCGGGGACGGCGGACTGCGCGGGGTAGTCTTCGTTATCGGCGAGCACGAGCGGCGCAGCGCAGCCCGTCGCGAGCTTCGTCATCATGCTCGCGATCGCCTGCGCGCCGAGACCTTCCGACTCTCCACCATCCGGCCGGAGCACGACCTGCTTGTCGAGACTGGTCCGCTCGCGCCTATTGACATGGCCGTCAAAGGCAAACCATTCGACTTCACGGGCGGAGGCCGAGAGCGGCTTCCGGTCCGGCGATGGCGCGGTCGTCCACTCCGGCGGTGCATCGATCACGCCCGCTTCGGCCGAAGTCAGCTGCCCGCGCGAGAACAGCCGGCCGTGATCCATCGAGAGCCATCCGCTGAAGATCCAGGTCAGCACGAAGACGGTCGCCACCAGGCCGACGATGTGATGCAGGGCATGCCAGCCGCGATACGGCGATGAGAGCCGGCGTCCCCGCATCTTCACGCGCACGATGCCGAGCACCGCACCCAGCAGTGCCGACATCAGCGCCAGCAGCGACAGCGTCCAGACCACGCGGTCCCACAGCGCCCAGTCGCTCCGCAACACCGTCGGATAGATCCAGTGCACGACGCTGCCGACGAGATTCCAGCCGCGCTCGCTTCGCGTCGTATCCAGCACCACCTCACCGGTGCGCGACGAGACGTAGACCTCCGTTCCTGCGGTATCACCGAGGGCGACCCGAAACAAGGGCCGGTGGCGATCGAAGCCGTTCGGCACGCTCCATTGGTCGTAGTCAGCGTAGGCAACGACTGTTGCTCGCGCTGCGTCGAGCCGGCGGTGACGCGCATACGCACCCGCGATGGCGCCTGCGACATCGGGCGACCGCACCGACGCATCCTGCCCGTCGGTCGCGCGGACCGCGCCGAAGTGCGAGGGGCCCGACACGACGTAGACCGGCCCATCGCTCCGCTGGATCAAGCGCACACGCGTAGCATCGGTGATCCCGCTCGCGACCACCGCATCGGCAACGCCGGTCAGCGCCTCACCACGGTCCACCGGCGCGAGGCCGGCAAACCGCTCCGCTTCCGTCTGCGACGGAAACGGAACGAAGTGCATCACGATTCCGCTCGCGAACCACATCGCGAACAGCAGGCAGAACGCGATCCCGAGCCAGCGATGCAATAGGACGACCGCGCCCATCATGCGTTCAGCGCCCTACCATTTGAACGCCGCCGAGATCTCGTAGGTGCGCGGTGCGCCCAGCAGGATCTGGTCGGGATAGAACGGATCGCCCCAGATCGCGTAGCGCTTGTCGGTGAAGTTGCGCACCCGGAAGGTCAGCCGCGCCTGCTCGACCGCATTGAAGACGGTCTTGGGGATATCGACGAAGGCGTAGACGTCGCCGACCGTGTAGGCGTTCATCGTCACCGTGCTGGCGTCGGTGGTGTAGCGATCGCCGACATGCCGGCCGACGATTCCGAGCTCCACCGGCCATGGCGTGAAGAAGCGATACGACGCACCGGCATTGGCGACGATGCGCGGCACGTTCGGCGGCGTGTTGCCCGAGAACGAGCCGCCGACGAAATTGTAGTCGGCATAGCGCGCATCGACATAGGCGATGTTGCCCCACAAACGCAGCGGCTCGATCGGCCGCACCGAGGCGGCGAGCTCGACGCCCTTCGATTCCTGCCGCCCGGCGATGTTGAGCGCCTGCCCGCCGGCCGCCGCATAGACGTTCTTGCGCAGGATGTCGTAGGCCGAGAACGACCACTCCGCCCGGTTGTCCCAAAACAGGTGCTTGACGCCGGTCTCGTAGGTCCGCGACGTCGTCAGGTCGAGCGGCTGGGTCGGCAACAACAGGAAGATGTTGTTGGCGGACACGTCGGCACCGGTGGCGTACTGGCTGAAGAAAGTCAGGCCGGGCACGGCCTCCCACGTGTAGCCGATGCGTCCCGTCACCGGCGCCCAGTCCTTGGTGAACGGAAAGCCGGCGTTCACCAACCCGAACTGGTCGGTCGAATTGCGGTCGAGCCCGATATGCTCGACGCGCAGGCCGCCGACCAGCGCGAAGGTCCGCGTCAGCTTCAGCCGGTCCTCGAACGACAGAGCCTCGTTGTCGATGCGCGCGGTCTGCTGCTTGGTTGTGAGCAGGCCGTATAAACCACGGTCAGGATTGACCAGCGACACGGAGTCGCCCGGAAAATTCGCTGCGCCCGGCCGAACGAAATCGAGATAGCTCGACGACAACGTCGTGACCATCCGGTTGTCGAAGCCTGCAATGTTCGTATCCCAGATCAGGTCTGTGATGTTGCCGGCCAGCCGCTGGCTGTGCGCGACATAGAAGCGCTCGCGATCAACCAGGTTCGTACCGGAGTTGAATGCCTCGACCTCGTTGTTGAACCAGCTGCGCTCTGCGCCATAACCATAGGCTTGACTCTTCAAGGTCAGGTCCGGCGCCAGCTTCAGCTCAAAACCGCCGCTCAGCCAGACTTCCTGCGCCACGTTGCGGTTGTCGAGGACGTTGTAATTGGTGTTGAAGGTGCGGTCGTCGATGGTGACCGCACCGAGATTGGTTTTGTTGTAGTTCGAGACGTAATTGCCGGAGACAATCCCCGCCGTCGCGTGCGAACCGCTGAAGGCGACCGGCACCAGCGGCGCCCCCCAATAGACCTTCCCGCGATCCTCGCGGTACTCAACCGCGCCCCAGACCTTGAGGCTGTCGGAGACGCGATAGTTGAGCTGGCCGGAGGCATCGAGCGTCTTGGTATAGACGTCGTCGACAAAACCGTTGAGCGAGGAGCGGCTGATGTCGAAGCGGTAGTCGAGACCTTGAACGTTGGTGCTGCCACCGGAGCCGTAATGCGCGCGGAACGAATTCAGGGAGTCGTACGAGAAGTCCGCCTCGTTGCGGATCGCTCCGGTGTGCGGCTGCTTGGTGACGAAGTTGATCGCACCGCCGGCGGCGCCCTCGCCCGAGATCAGCGAGGCCGGGCCCTTCAGGAATTCCACGGCCTCCAGATTGGCCGTGTCCATGATCCGCGAGGTCATGTTCTGCGGGCCGATCTTGATGCCGTTGTAGAGCGTGTTGATCTGGCTGTTGGTGAAGCCGCGCATCGAGAAGCCCGCCGGCTCCCCCGGCGCGTCGCCGGAGGTGACGCCGACCGCGCCCTGCGCCACCTCGGACACGGTGCGATAGCCCTGCTCGCGCATCGTCTCCGCCGAGATGACTTCGACGGTCGCGGGTGTCTCGCGCACGGTCAGGCCAAGGCGCGAGGCGCTTTCGGCCACCGCATTGCTGTTGAGCGGCGTTTGCGCGACCACGGCCGTGACGGCGGGTTTTGGCGCCGCGGATGCGGCCGCCGGCCTGCGCGCTGCCGCGCGGCGCGTGCCCTGGGCTTCCCGGGCCGCCGGCTTGGCCGGCTTGCGCGTCTGGGCGGGCGACACCTCGACGGGCGGCAGCGGTTCGCGGGCCTGCTGCGCCAGCGCGGCGGGCCCATCAATAACGGCAAGGGACGTGAACGCGGCGGAAGCGAGCAGAACGCTGCGCGGTCGTACGATACGGATGGAAGACACGGGTCTGGACCTCGGTATGACGTCAGTGGCACGTCACAGCGAACGAGGTCTCACCCTGGGCTTGTCAGCCTTCCGATGAAGCCGAATGTCTGTACTCCCCGACCGACATCTTCGCGTGTGACCACGGCTGACGGCAGGTCTCCTGGCTCGCGGGTCACGACCGCTTCGTCGCCTTCCCGGGACCGAGGACCCAGTGGCTTCTGACGAAGGATTATCCGCTCACAGTTGCGGGGGCAGCCACGGCATTGGGGACAACATCCCCGCACCGCATTCCCTTTTCATCCCCTCTCGGGGAAACCGTCGCGAGCATCTAGGATTACCAGCAAGACAGAGTCAATGTACCTGTCGCGGCGTTATTGCCACAGCGACCAACTTCCCTGGAGATAAAACATGGAAGGCGCGACCTTCCTCTGGCTGATCCGGCATGCGCCCGTCGATGGCGTCAAAGGGACGATCCATGCCGCCGATGCACCGGCGAACCTGACCGATCGCGCGCGACTGGAGGCGCTGCGGCCGCGCCTGCCGACGGACGCCGCGGCCTATGCCAGCCCCGCGCGACGCACCGTCGAGACAGCGCGCGCGCTGGGGCTCGAACCGGAGCTGGTGCACGAGTTCGGCGAGCAGGATTTTGGTGACTGGACCGGCCGGCGGCATGACGAGCTCGCCGCGACCGGCGGAGAGGCCTACTCACAATTCTGGAGCGATCCCGCACATCGGAGACCACCGGGCGGCGAGAGCTTTGAGGATCAGGTCGCGCGCGTCCGCCTCGGACTGTCACGGATCGGAGCCGGATCGGCAACGCTCGTCGTGCATTCCGGCACGATCCGCGCCGCGCTGTGCGTCGCGCTCGATCTCGCACCGGAAGCCGCGTTGCGCTTCGTGGTCGACCCGCTTTCGCTGACCCGGATCGACCGGCTCGCGACCGGCTGGCGGGTGGTAACCGTCAATCAGCGGATCAGCTAGGCCGATCCGGCACATTGGCTTGGGCAAAGGTCGCCATGCCGTTATGGAGAGCGCAGGCCGAGCGTACCAGCGGCAGCGCAATGGCAGCGCCCGATCCTTCGCCGAGCCTGAGATCGAGGCTGATCAGCGGCTGTACGTTCAGCGCGCGCAGCACCAGCCGATGTCCCTGCTCCGCCGATTGATGCGAGGGCAGCAGGAATGGCTGGCACGACGGATTGAGCCGCACGGCCGCCAGCGCCGCGACCGACACGATGAAGCCGTCGATCAACACGGGGATGCTGCGCTGCGCAGCCGCGATGATGGCGCCCGAGATCGCCGCGATCTCGAGGCCGCCGACGGCCCACAGGATATTTTCGGGCGACGCGCCCGCAACGCCATGACGCGCAATCGCCGCATCGATCACGCGCGCCTTGTGCGCCCGGCCGGCTGCATCGACGCCGGTGCCGCTGCCCGCGATCTCTTCGGCGCTGACGTCAAGCAGGCTCGCGGCGATCGCCGCTGATGCCGTGGTGTTACCGATGCCCATCTCGCCGAAGATCAGGAGATCGGGCTTGTCAGCTTCCGTACGCGCGACCGCGCGCTGGCCGGCCTCGAAGGCGAAGGCCAGCTCCATCGGCGTGAGCGCAGCCTCGACGCTGAAATCGCGCGTGCCATGACGCGGCCTGTCGGTGATAATGCCGGGCATCGCCTCCTGCGCCAGCGTGCCGGCGTCGACGACGTCCAGGCGCGAGCCCAGCTCGCGCGCCAGCACCGAGATCGCGGCGCCCCCCGAGGCAAAATTCGCCATCATCGCGATGGTGACCGCTTGCGGATAGGCCGATACGCCCTGCGCGACAATGCCGTGGTCGCCGGCGAAGATGATGATCGGCACGGACGCTGCACGCGGCTGCTCGGTCGCCTGCAGGCCGGCGAGCTCGATCGCAAGCTGCTCCAGCCGGCCGAGTGCGCCGGTGGGTTTTGTGAGTTGCGCCTGACGTGCAATCGCCGCGTCGCGATGGGCGGCGGAGATCTCGGGGCATTTCCGTGTGACCCAGTGGGGGAGCATGTTGCCTCGCTTACGGCCTGCGCTTGAGAATGTAGCTGTCCATGATCCAGCCATGCCGCTCGCGCGCCTCCTGCCGCAGGGCGACGATGCGCGGGCCGACCTCAGTGAGCGCGCCGGACATGGTGATCTGGTCGGGCATGCCGAGATAAGCGCCCCACCAGATGTGCAGCCCTTCCGGATCGAGCGACTGGAACGCAGTGCCGCCGTCGAGCATCACGACCACCGTGTCGACGCCCTGCGGCCACCCGCCTTCGCGCAAGCGACGGCCCGTCGTGACCAGAAAGGGCTCGCCAATATCGTTGAGCGGCAGTGCATGTGCCGCGCACAGCGCCTGGATCGAGGTGATGCCGGGCACGACCTCTATCATCGGCAAGGGATTGAGCCGCCGCGCGATGCGCAGCGAGGAATCATAGAGCGAGGGATCGCCCCAGATCAGCAGCGCGACCTTGCCTTCGCCGCCGAGATGGCTCGCGATTGTCCGCGACCACGCAGCGGCCACCGCATCGTGCCAATCATCCACGCCCTTGCGGTAGTCGGCCTCGCCCGCGTCGCGCACGGGAACGTCGAACTCGGCGATGCTCGTAGCTTTGTTCGCGAGAACATCCGTGCAGATCGTCCGCCTGAGATCGGCGAGATCGGATTTCGCGCTGCCCTTGCGCGGGATCAGGACGAGATCGGCCGCGTTGATGGCAGTGATTGCGGCGCGCGTGAGCTGCTCGGGATCGCCGCAACCGATGCCGATCAGGGAGAGCGTGAGCATCGGGCGTGTGGGGCGGCCATGACGGCCGCCCCTTGTCTCTTAAGCCGCGTTGTGCAGGCGCGGGGTGACGAGGCCCGGCGCCGTAACACCGCGCAACGACTTCGCCAGCGCCAGCACGGCGAGATCGGCCAGCGGCTCGATCACGATGACGAGCGCGTAGGAGGCCGCGAAAGTGGCGATGTTGGCGAGGTTGCTCATGGCAAAGCCGGAGCCATAGAGCGCCCAGAACGTGACCCAGGCGATGACGCCAGCCTGATAGGTCGTCGAGAGCGCCAGCGCCTGGCGATACCGGAGATCGACATAGGCGGTGTTGCGCGAAATGATCCGCGTGGCGATCGCCTGGATACCGAACAGCGGCACCAGCAGCGTGGTGACGTTCATGCCGTATTGCGGGATGTCAGCGGGCTCGAAGAACACGCCCTGGAGCAGCAGGCCGAATGCAAGGCCGAGGGCCGCCGGCGCCGCGCCGAACAACAGGAACAAGGTCGAACCGAGGATGAAGTGCACCTCGGAGACGCCGACCGGGAAGTGCGGCAGGATCTCGAAGAAGGTGAATACGAGTGCGGTGGTCGCGAGGGTGCGCACGGCGAGCGAGCCGATGCCCTGCTCGCGCACGGTCTCGACCGCGAGCTTCAAGGCAACGCCGCCTGCGGCGATGCCGGTTGCGTAACTCAGCACGAGCTTGGCGCCCGTCACGACGCCGGGTTCGATATGCATGGTTCAGTTCCTTCCTGCCGTCACACCCGACGGCCTTGGTCTCAAAACATGCACGGCCGGTCTCCTGGCTCGCGGTTCACTGGGGTTCTCCGGCCTTCCCGGGCCTTGCGGCCCAGTGGCTGATCGGAGCCCCTCACCGCTTACAGTCGCGGGGGCGGCTGGGGTTTTGGGCGCCGCAACTGGGTCCGCCCATCCCCATTCCCGATTATGCTCCGGCGCTTTGCGCCGTGTCGAGCACCATGCCCCTCCTGTGTGCCCCTTTCGCCTTGCAGGCGTCAAGGGGCGAACGGCTGCAGCGGCCGTCATGACGGATATTCCCCTGCCAGCGCACCGAACAGGATGACGGCGGCCGTCGAGGCCGCCCCGCCCCGTGCAAGCTGCTCGGCAAGCTCGGCAATCGTGGTGCGGACCAGCCGTTCGTCGGGCCGCCCGAGGGATTCGGCGAACAGCGCGGGGGTGGTTGGAGCGAGGCCATGGGCGATCAATTTTGCGGCAAGCGCCGGAAAGGTGCGCCGGCCCATATAAACCACGGTGGTCGCTTCAGGGTCGGCCAGCGCCGCCCAGTTCAGGTTGGGCGGCAGTTCGCCGGTGACATCGGCCCCGGTGACGAACTGCACCCGGCGCGAGGTGTGCCGTCGGGTCAGCGGGATTCCCGCCTGCGCTGCGGCGACGCAGGCCGAGGTGACTCCGGGAACGATCTCGTAGCCGATACCGGCATCGCGCAGCGTCTCGATCTCCTCCTCGAGCCGGCCGAATATGCCGGCATCGCCGGACTTCAGCCGCACCACGCGCGCGCCGGTCGTGGCGTAGTCGACCAGGAGCCGATTGACATGATGCTGCTTGGTCGAGGGCCGCCCTGCCCGCTTTCCCACCGCAACAAGATTGGCGCCGGGCCGCGCGAGATCGAGGATCGCGCCGGAGGCAAGGTCGTCATAGAGCACGACGTCGGCCTCACGGAGCCGCGCGGCGCCCTTCACGGTGAGGAGCTCGGGATCACCGGGGCCGGCAGAGATGAAGGAGACGAAGCCGCTCACCGGTCCTCCGCGATCAGATGGAAGAATGTGCCGGTGGCATGGCCACGCTGCGAGCCGGTCTCGGCGATGACCGCACCCGTCGCATCATGCACGATCGCCAGCGGCGTGTCGGGCTGGGCAAGGATGGTCGAATAGTGAAACTCGTGGCCGCGTAGACGCGCGCCCGCGTGATGCCCCGGCATCGGCACCGCGAGGGCGGCGAGACGATAGCCCAGATGCATGCGGCGCTTGGCAAAGCTGGTCTCCAGGCCAAGCAGGCCCGTCATCTCATGACGAACACCGTCGGCGTCAGTGAGGCCTGCGCCCAGCACCATATAGCCTCCGCACTCGCCGTGCACCGGCCGCGTCTCGGCGAAGGATCGCAAGCCGCTGCGGAAGCGCGTGTTGGCCGCGATCTTTCCGGCATGAAGCTCGGGATAGCCGCCCGGCAGCCAGCAGACATCGGCGCTCGGGTCGGGCACCTCGTCGGCAAGCGGCGAAAATGTCGTGATTTCGGCGCCAGCCGCGCGCCAGGCCTCCAGCATATGCGGATAGACGAATGAAAAAGCAGCGTCGCGGGCCAGCGCAATGCGCTGCCCGGGCGGCGTCACGTTCAACCCGTTCGCCGCCGGCTGCGGCGACCAGTCGGCAGCGAAGCGCAGCACCGCATCGAGATCGACATGGTTGGCGACAAAGCGCGCGGCCTCGTCGATCAGCTTGCCGATCTCGGCCTGCTCCTCCGCCTGCACGAGGCCAAGATGCCGCTTCGGCAGGCTGATCTCGGCGTGACGCGGCAGTGCGCCGAGCACGGCGATGCCGGCCTCGTTCATCGCACGCCGCACGAGGTCTTCGTGGCGCGGGCTGGCGACGCGATTGAGTACGACGCCGGCAAGCCGCACGCCGGCGCGATAGTCGCGCAAGCCTGCGGCGATCGCAGCCGCCGTCTGCGCCTGTCCCGACGGATCGATCACCAGCACCACCGGCCAGCCCAGCATCTGCGCGATGTCGGCCGAGGCACCGGTGCCGGAGACGCCGCGCGCTGCGACGCCATCGAACAATCCCATCGAACCTTCGGCGAGGACAATATCGGCATCCGCGCCGCGACTGACGAGATGCGCGATCGTCCCGCGGTCCATCGCCCAGCTATCGACGTTGACGGAGGGACGGCCCGTCGCGGCTGCGTGGAATGCGGGATCGATATAGTCTGGCCCGCTCTTGAAGCACTGCACGTTCAATCCGCGATTGCGCCAGGCGCGCGCGAGCGCCAACGTCAGCGTGGTCTTGCCGACGCCGGAGGCCGGCGCGGAAATGACGAGCCCGACCGGCATCACGACGCCTCCGGGAAGCGCGGCTCGGCTCCGACCGGCCGATAGCGGCGGTCGTAGTCGGCGGCATAAAGGCGGCTGTCGTCGAAATCCGCAGCACCGAGAGTCTTGCCGACCAGGATCAGCGCGGTGCGCTCCATCTCGCCGCCCACGGCCGCGTCGAGCGTCGCCAGCGTCGCACGGACGATGCGCTGCTCCGGCCAGCTCGCGCGCCAGACGATGGCGACCGGGCAATCCGCGCCATAATGCGGCGTGAGCTCGGCGATGACCTGGTCGAGCAGATGGATCGACAGATGGATCGCGAGCACAGCGCCGGTGGCCGCGAAGGCGGCAAGCCTCTCGCCCTCGGGCATCGCGCTGGCGCGGCCGGGCGTGCGCGTCAGCACCACGGTCTGGGCAAGGCCGGGCAGCGTCAGCTCTGCCTCCAGCGCCGCCGCGGCCGCGGAGAAGGACGGCACCCCGGGCGTCACCGTGAAAGGGATACCGAGCGCACGCAGGCGGCGAAGTTGCTCGCCCATCGCAGACCAGATCGAGAGATCACCGGAATGCAGCCGCGCGACGTCCTTGCCCTCCACATGCGCAGCGACAATCTCCGCGATGATCTCGTCGAGCGACAGCGGCGCAGTGTTGACGATACGCGCACCGGGCGGGCAATGCGCCAGGACACCTTCGGGCACGAGCGAGCCGGCATAGAGGCAAACCGGACAGGCCGCGATCAGGTCGCGGCCACGCAAGGTGAGCAGGTCGGGAGCGCCCGGCCCGGCACCGATGAAATGGACGGTCATGGGCCGTCTCCTTCCGCTATTGCGGCAGTTGCCGTGCGGTCTTGCGAGACCACACGCGTGGCAATCAAACGCGCGCGCGGGCCAGCCGCCGCGAGGGCGGCCGCTTCAGCGACCGATCCCGTGCCGAATTTTTCTGCGATGAGCTTTGATTGCGTCGGCGTATCGACACGCGCGAGCACCTCCGCGGGAACGGCCCTGATCGGCACACCGCATTCGCGCGCGAGCTGTTTCAGCGCTTCCGCATCGGCCTTGTCGCTAACAGTCGCCATCGCCGCAAGCCCTTCAGGCCCGCCGACGGCCAGAAGCGCCTCGCGCAGCGAAGCCAGCGTGACGTCCCGCTTAAATCCGAGCCCGGCGACTTTCATCGGACCACACTCCACTGCACCACCGGTCGCGCCGCCTCCCACGAGCGGTAGCGGCCGAGCGGCGCGGCATGCGCGATCTCGGCGCGCATCAGTTCCCCACCATGAAGCTGATGCAACTCGCCGAGCAGCGCTTCCGTCTCCAGCGTGACTGAATGTGCAACGAGCCGCGCTCCAGGTGCGAGGCGCGACCAGATGGGGTCGAACATTGCGCTGTCGAGGCCGCCCCCGATGAAGACGGCATCCGGCACGTCAACCGCAGTGAGCGCTTCAGGCGCTTTCCCCGTAACGACGGTGATCCGGTGCGTCAGCCCGAACGCAGCCGCATTCTTGCGGATATTCTCGGCACGATCCTCGCGCGCCTCGATGGCGGTCGCCGTTCCTCCGCACAGCGCCCACTCCACCGAGATCGAGCCCGATCCAGCGCCGATATCCCATAGTCGCTCGCCGGGACGCGGCGCCAGCGCCGCGAGCGCCAGCGCGCGGACCGGACGCTTGGTGATCTGGCCATCATGGATGAAGAAATCGTCTGACAGTCCCGAGCTGCGAGGAAGGCCCCGTGGGCCCCTACCCTCGACGGCTACTGTGACCAGGCTTCCAGCGAGATCGCCGGCAAAACTGTCGGCGCGATATTCCCTGACGCTTTCGTGCGGCCCGCCGAGCGCAGCGAGCGTCCACAAGGACGAGGCGCCCCATCGCCGCTCACTCAGCCATCTCGCGAGATCACCCGCCGCCTTCCCGTCGCGCACGAGGCATATGATGCGTGCACCTCGCGCCAGATGCGGCACGAGACGTTCGAACGGCGCAGCGTGAAGCCCGAGGCAGACGGCGGATTCGAGACGCCAGCCCAGCCGCGCCGCAGCGAGCGAGAACGTCGACGGCGCGGGGTGCGCGATCCACTCGCCGGCCTGCAGCTTCTCGGCAAGGCTCGTGCCGGCGCCGTGCCAGAACGGATCACCGGATGCCAGCACCACCGTCGGCCGGCCACGGCAACTCAACACGCCATCCGCATCGAACGGAACCGGCCATGGACGGCCGCGGCTGCCAGCCTCCGCAAGCGCAAGATGGCGCTCACCACCGAATACGGTTTCGGCCTTGGCAAGTGCCTTTCGGCTTGCTTCGGACAGCCCGGCAAGGCCATCTTCGCCGATACCGATGATAGTCAGCCAGGGATCAGCCACGATGCGCGCCCTCATTCTGGGCGGAACGGCCGATGCGAGCCTGCTCGCCGCGGAGATCGCGCGCGCGGGAATCGATGCCGTGTATTCCTATGGCGGCCGCACCCGCGCGCCT
>NZ_LWIG01000010.1:110887-124628 GCF_002068095.1 Bradyrhizobium sacchari
GTGAGCGGCCTTGCCGACACCATCCGCCGCGAGGGCATCACGCATGTGATCGACGCGACGCATCCCTTTGCCGCCGAGATGAGCCGCAATGCCGTACAGGCGTGCGCGGAAACGGGCACCCCGCTGATCGCGCTCGAACGCGCTCCCTGGGCCAAGGCCTCCGATGACAACTGGATCGAGGTGACCGACGTCGAAGCCGCGGTCGCGGCGCTGCCCGAGCCGCCTGCAAACGTATTCCTCGCTATCGGCCGCCAGCACATCGCGCCATTCGCGACCAGGCCGCAGCACGCCTACACCCTGCGCTTCGTCGATCCGCCTGAAGGCCCCCTGCCCTTCACCGCCGATGTGATCGTGTCGCGCGGACCGTTCACCCTTGATGGCGAGCTCGAGATGATGCGCGCACGCGGCATCGCCTGGATCGTCGCCCGTAATTCCGGCGGCGACGGCGCGCGCGCCAAGATCGACGCCGCTCGCCTGCTGAAGATCCCCGTGATCATGATCTCGCGACCAAAGCTGCCCGATCGCCCGCGGGTCGAAAGCGTCGCCGAGGTGATGCAGTGGCTCNNCCGCCTCGGCGCATAGACCCAGCGGCCGGCACGGCGCGTCTGCGAATTGCCGACGATCACCAGCGTGCGCATATCAGCCATTTCGGGCCGGGCCTCGTTGAGCGTCACGGTCTCGATCTTCTCGTCGGCAGTGCTGATCGCGCGCGCGAAGATCACGAGGCGCTCGCCGCAGCCGGCCTCCTTCAGCACTGCCAGCGCGCGGCCAAAGCCCTCCGGCCGGCTTGCCGAGCGCGGATTGTACATCGCAATCGCAAAGTCGGCCTCCGCGGCGAGGCGCAGGCGCTTCTCGATCACCGCCCACGGCTTCAGATTGTCGGAGAGGTTGATCGCACAGAAATCATGGCCGAGCGGCGCGCCCGTGCGCGCGGCCGCCGCCAGCATCGCGGTGATGCCCGGCAGCACGCGGATCGGCAGCGCCTGCCATTGCGGCGCCCGTTCGAGCGCCTCGAACACGGCGGATGCCATCGCGAAGACACCGGGATCGCCGGAGGAGACAATAACGACCTGGCCGCCTTCGGCGGCCAGACGCAGCGCCTCGCTCGCGCGTTGCAGCTCTTCGCGATTGTCGGAGGGATGGAGGGTGAGACCCGGTCGCGGCGGCACGCGCGCGACGTAGGGCGCATAGCCCAAAATATCTGTCGCGGAGGCGAGCGCAGCGGAAACCTCCGGCGTCACCAGCGCCTCGCTGCCAGGGCCGAGGCCCGCGATGGTCAATGTGCCCGTCATTCGGCGGCATCCAGATGCCGGCCCTTGCCGTGCACGAGCACGATCGCAAAGTAAGGACAATCGGCGGCATCGATCTCGGCGAGCCGCATGACGCGCTCGCCCGGCATGGTGCCACGTTCGACCAGCCAGGCGTCGTCGAGCCGGCCGGCGGCTGCGAGCGCGCGGCGCACTTTTGCAAGATTGCGGCCGGTCTTCATGACGACCAGCGCATCGGAATCGCGCATGCGGCGTTCGAGCTCGCTTTCGGCAAGCGTGCCCATCAGCACCGTCGTCACGTCGTCACCGAGCGCGATCGGCTGGCCGACGCCATTCCAGCAGCCGACCATGCCGGGGATGCCCGCGATCACCTCGATATCGACGCGGCCTTGGAGGCGCGAGTGCAGATGCATGAAGGAGCCATAGAAATAGGGATCGCCCTCGCAGAGCACGACGATATCGACCGCGCGCGAAAGCCGCGCCAGGCGCTCCGCCCATTCATCGTAGAATCCGGCCAGCAGCTGCACGTATTCGTGGCTGTCGAAGGCGATCTCGGTGGTGACCGGATATTCCATCGGGTATTCCGTGACGTTGCTTGCGAGCATACCCTCGACGATGCGGCGCGCCTGGCCTGGCCGGCCCTTCTTGCGAAAATAGGCGACATGCTGCGCGGCACGCACCGTGCGATCGGCGCGCACGCTCATCAGATCGGGATCGCCGGGGCCGAGACCGCAGCAGATGATGCGTCCCATCGCTATTCGCTCCGGCTCGCCAGCGCGTTCACGGCAGCAACGGTGATGGCGGAGCCGCCGAGGCGGCCCTCGACCGTCAGCGCTGCGATCTTCGGATCGGCCATCAGCGCCGCCTTGGACTCAGCGGCCCCGACGAAGCCAACCGGACAGCCGATGATCGCCGCCGGCCGCGGACAGCCTTGGTCCTCCAGCATGTTGAGAAGATGGAACAGCGCGGTCGGCGCATTGCCGATCGCAACGATCGCGCCATCGAGATGCGGCCGCCACAGCTCCAGAGCCGCAGCCGAGCGGGTATTGCGCATGGATTGCGCGAGCGCGGGGACGCGTTCGTCACCGAGCGTGCAGATCACGGCATTGGCGGCGGGCAATCTCGCGCGCGTAATCCCTTCCGAGACCATGCGCGCGTCGCACAGGATCGGCGCGCCCTTCTGCAGGGCGGCGCGCGCGACGGTCGCCATGCCTGGCGTAAAGCGGATATGCGCTTCGAGGCCGACCATGCCGGCGGCATGGATCATCCGCACCACGACCTGCTCCTCATCGGGTGTGAAGCGGGCAAGATCGGCTTCGGCGCGAATGGTCGCAAAGGACTGCCGGTAGATCGCCGCGCCGTCGGTCTCGTAAACGTGCGGCATCAATGCCCTCCCAGCAGGATGGAGGGGTTGCCGACGATGTCGTCGTGATTCAGGCCGCGCAGGACAGGTTCATCGCGCGTCGATCCGCCGCGCACGAGATCGAAGCCGGCGTGGGTCGCGACCAGCGTGATCGCGGCCGCGCCGGAATGCGCACAGCCCTTGGCGCAACCGGAGACGTGAAGCCGCGCGGCCGCGCCGATATTCGGCGCAAGCGCCGCCGCCAGCGCCCGGGTGTCGGCGTGGGCCTCGCGACAGCGCGGCGCACCGCTGCAGGCGATGACGCGCAGCGCCGGGTCGTAGGCCTCGGTGATGAGGCCGGCCGCGGAGGGCATCGTCCGCTTGCCCTCGCTCAAGACCATCCGCCATGGCGTCATGCGCAACGCATGTCCGCAACCGGCCAACTGGTTGAGCGTCGCATGCGGCAACTGCCCGAAAGCGACACCGACCATCGCGCCCTGTGGATAGAGGCCGGGACGCGCCGCGGCCATCACCGGCGCAGGCTCAGCCGCGCCACGCAGAGCCTCGGGCGGGCTCGCGCCGGCCGCGAGATACGCCGCCATGCGCCCCCGCCCGTCCTTGGCGCCGCCAGAGGCGATGAACCAGCTCGCAAAGGCAAGCGCTGTTGCCACGGCCTCACCGCGCGCCACGGAACGGCCGAGCTTGGCACCATCGGCCCGCACCAGCAGGTCACCGCCACGGTCGCGCTCGATCCGCACATCAGCGGAATCGCCGGCGAGCACGCGCGAGGTGCCGTCATCGACGGCAAAGCCGAATTTGGTCGGAAGCGCGAGCGCGGTGTTCTCGAGCGCCTCTTCGAGTTCGGCAGCGAGCGCCTGGGTCTCGTCGCCTGCGCGCCAGAACGGCGTCACCAGGATGTTGCGCCGGGATTCGGTGTCGGCGTCGGGATCAAGCAGCGCCAGCTGCGCGAGCCCGTCGAGGAGCAGCCGGTGGCTGCTGTCGCTGACGCCCCTGATCTGGAGATTGGCGCGGCTGGTGACGTCGATCAGGCCATTGCCGTGGCGTTCAGCGAGATGCGCAAGTCCGGAGATCTGCGCCGCATCGAGCCGCCCGCCGAACGGGCGCACCCGGACGACCAGCCCGTCGCCCGATTGCATCGGCCGCAGCGCGCCGGGGCACCAGCCCTTGACCATGGCTGCGCTCATGAGGCCTCCTTGAGCGCCGCGGCGATGGAATTGCGGCGCGTTCGCCAGAGTGAGGCTTCGTGCAGGCGGGTGAAGCAGGTCTCCATCGCAGCGAGCGCCGCTGGATTTTCGCGCGCCATGAAGGTGCGGACATCGGCATCGCCGAGCGTCGCATCGTAGTAGAGGTCAAACAGATGCGGCGGCACGACATCGGCGAGATGGGCGAAGGCGGCCATGTGCTCGAGCGTCGCGGTGATCTCGGCAGCGCCACGAAAACCGTGGCGCATCATGCCGGCGATCCAGGCCGGATTGGCCGCGCGCGCGCGGACCACGCGCGAAATCTCTTCAGTCAGCGTGCGCGCATGCGGCTGGTCGGGGCGCGTCGCGTCGAGATGATAGAGTGATGGCGCTGTCCCGCCGAGATGCGCTGCTGCCGCTGCGACACCGGCTTCGTGCGAGGCATAATCCGCAGCAAGCAGCAGATCGGTTTCCGGCAAGTCCTGAACATGGACGAAAGCGTCGGCGGAGGCGAGCCGCCGTTCGATACCGGCGCGATCAAGCTTGATCTCGCCGTCGGCGGAGAACGCCCAGGACGACGCCGACAGCCACGCTTCGCCGGCCGCATCGCGCGTCTCGGGCGTCAGCGCATCGGGGATGGCCGAGAGGCCGACGCCGTACTGTCCGGGACGGGGCGCGAACACGCGGGAGGTGCGGTGGCGATACGGATTTTCATCGCCCTCCTCGTCGCGCGAGGCGAGCGCCTCGGACGCGGCTTCGAACAATTGCGCAAGGCCTGCGAAGACATCGCGAAACAGGCCGGATACGCGCAAGGTGACATCAATGCGGGGACGGCCAAGCTCGGCCGGTGCGATGATGTCATAGCCAGTGACGCGGCCGGACGCGTGATCCCATCGCGGCGCAAGGCCGGCCAGATGCAGCGCCATCGCAAATTCTTCGCCGGCGGTGCGCATCGTCGCCGAACCCCAGAGATCGACGACAAGGCCTTTCGGCCAATCACCGTGATCCTGCAGGTGGCGCCGCAACAGCTCTTCGGCGAGCTTGATGCCTTGCGAATGCGCCGACGGCGTCGGCACCGCGCGCGGATCGACGGCGAAGAGATTGCGCCCCGTTGGCAAGACGTCCTGACGGCCGCGATAAGGCGAGCCCGACGGCCCCGGCGCGATGCGGCGGCCGCCAAGCGCCGCACGCAGCGCATCCCGCTCTGCTTCGCCGCAGGCGGCGCGGCCGAACACGTGCAGGCCGTCGCCGAACTGGCTCTCCTTGAGATCGCAGACGAAGCGATCGATGCGCGGGATCGCTTCGGCCGGTGCGGCCGAGGCATCGAGGCCGAGATCGTCCTCGAGCCCTGCGGCGCGCGCCTCATCGCGGATCGCCGCGATCAGGCGCTGGCGGCGCGCAGGATCGAGACCATCGGCGGNGGTCGAATATTCGTCGAGGAAGCGCTCGAGCCGGCGCAGTCCTTCCGGCATAGCCGATCGTTCGAGCGGCGGCGGAAGATGACCGAGGGTGACGGCCCCCAGGCGCCGTTTGGCCTGTGCGGCTTCTCCGGGATCGTTGACGATGAAGGGATAGATGACGGGAAGATCGCCGATCAGGGCTTCCGGCCAGCAGCTTGACGACAGCGCGACGGATTTCCCGGGCAGCCATTCCAGCGTGCCATGCGCACCCATGTGCACGACGGCATCGATCCCCTGCCCGCGGAGCCAGAGGTAGAACGCGACATAGGCATGGCGCGGCGTGCGGGCGAGATCGTGATAATCGGCATCGCGTGTGGTGGCATCGCCGCGTTCGGGCTGAACCGCGATGATCGACTTTCCGCACGCGATGCCCGCAAAGCGAAACGCGCCGTCGCTGCAGCTCGCATCATCCTCCGGCGCGCCCCAGGCCCGTGCGAGATCATCCTGCAAGGATTGCGGGAGACGCAACAGCGCGGCGCGATAGTCGGCGACACTCCAGGTCAATTGCTGCGCGAGCAGCGTCTCGCCGAGCGCATGGACCGGCGCGACATCGAAACCGGCTTCCGCGAGATCGGATACCAGGGCTTCGACCGAAGCCAGCGCATCGAGTCCAACGGCATGGGCGATCTGGTGCGGACGGCCCGGATAGTTCGAGAGCACGATCGCCACGCGCTTCTCGGCCGCAGACTTCACCGCCAGCCGCCGCCAGGCCGCAACGCGCGCGGCGATGGCCGTCACGCGTTCCGCGTCCGGCCGGTGCGCCAGATGCGAAAATTGCAGATCAGGATCGCGCTCCGCAGCGGACTTGAAACTCACCACGCCCGCGAACAGTCGGCCATCCACCTCGGGCAATACCACATGCATCGCGAGATCGCCGGGCGACAGGCCGCGCAGCGATTCCATCCAGTCCTCACGCCGCGCCGTCGACAGCGCGACCTGGAACACCGGACACGGGACGGCATCGAACGGCGTGGCGCCGTCGTCGCCAACGGCCGAAAACGCTGTCGCATTGACGATCGCGGCCGGAGGATTTTGCGCGAGATGGGCGCGCAACCAATCGGCAACACCCGCGGCCTTCAGTGAGGTGACGAACACGCCATGCGCGTCAAAACCCTTGTCGCGCAACGCCGCGATGAGGGCATCGACGGGGCCGGTGTCGGCAGCGGTGAGATAGGAGCGATAGAACGTCACCAGCGCGCGCGGCTTTCCGTTAGCCGTGACCGGCGCAGGGATGACGCCACGTGCAGGATCGTAAAAGCCCATCTCCGGAACGCTCATCTCGCCGACGACCGGGCCTGCATAGAGACCCGAGGCGAGCGCAAGCTGCGCAATCGCCGCTTGCGCCGCGACCGGGCCGCCGGTGTCGCAGAGCACCTTGAGCCGCCGCAGCGTCGAAACCGGCAGGGTCGAATACGCATCGAGCCGCGTGTCATCGCGGCCGTCGGCCGGCAGCACGGCCAACACGATTTTGCGGTCCTTCGCGAGCTGCTGCAGGGCCGCGAGCCCATACGGCCAGTAGGATTCCCCACCGATCAAACGCACCAATATGCCGCGCGCCCGCGACAGCGTGCGCTCGATATAGGTATCGACCGACAGCGGGTGACGCAGCTCCGCGAGATTGGCGAGCCGCAGCGACGGCAGGCTGTCGCGGCCACGCCGCCAGCCGGCCGCGAACGCGGCAAGATCGGAATCCGAGTACGAGAGCGCCACGAGATCGGCCGGATCCTGGCCGATGTCTCTTGGCGTCGCGGTCTCCTCCAGACCGCGGCTCTCGCGGAAGACGACGTGCATCAGACTCCCAATCCCGCCTTGATCGCGGCCTCGTCGATGTCGCCATGCTCGCCGATCACGACGAGCTTTGACTGCCTGCCGCCTGCGCCCCAGGGCTTGTCGAACTGGTGACGCACGCGCTCGCCGACGGCCTGCAGCAAGAGGCGCATCGGCTTGCCCGCGACGGCGATGTAGCCCTTGGCGCGCAACACGTTCTGCTCGCGCGCCAGACGCTGGACGGAAGCAACCAGCACATCGACGTCCGCCACCTCGGGAAGATCGATCACGACGGAGGCGAAATCGTCATGCTCGTGCTCCTCCTCGCCATCATGATGCGAGGGACGCGCGGCAAGATCGTTCTCGGCGGCAGCGCCGAGACCGAGGATGACGCGCGCATCGATGGCACCGTCGGTGACGGGCAGCATCGGCACCGGGCGCGGCATCTCGGCGGTGATCACGGCCTTGGCCGCTTCGATGCCGGCGCTACCGGCGAGATCGGCCTTGGTCAGCAGCACGATGTCGGCACAGGCGATCTGGTCCTCGAACACTTCCGACAGCGGCGTCTCGTGATCGAGGTTTTCGTCCGCTGCGCGCTGGGCCTCGACTGCATCCGGATCAGGCGCGAAGCGGCCGGCCGCCACAGCCTCGGCATCGGCAAGCGCGATGACGCCGTCGACCGTAATGCGTGAGCGGATCTCCGGCCAGTCGAAGGCTTTCAGCAGCGGCTTGGGCAGCGCCAGGCCCGAGGTCTCGATCAGGATGTGATCGGGCCGCACCGGACGCGCCAGCAATTGCTCCATGGTCGGAATGAAATCGTCGGCGACGGTACAGCAGATGCAGCCATTGGCGAGCTCGACGATGTTCTCTTCCGGGCAATTGGCATCGGCGCAGGATTTCAGGATCTCGCCGTCCACACCTTCACTGCCGAACTCGTTGACGAGCACGGCGAGCTTCTTGCCGCCCGCATTGCTCAGCAGATGCTGGATCAGCGTCGTCTTGCCGGAACCAAGGAAACCGGTGACCACCGTCACAGGGACTTTTGCAAGCGAGTTCATTCGGCGGCCTCCGGCATGACGGCAATGGGGGGAATGCGGGCAAGCGACTGCTTGCGGAAGATTTCGGGGCGGCTGCGCCAGGGCACGAGGCCATCAGGCGCGGCCGCATAGGCCGCGGCACCGGCGACCACGTCCTGCGCATTGGCATCCGACAGGCGGCCATAGACATAGGACCAGCGGCCGGGCGCGCTGAGCGCGACCGAGCAGCCCTGGCTGCATGCAGACAGGCATTCGACGGGAACCACATTGACGCCATCGGGCACGCCGGCCTCGAGGATCGCGCCATGCAGGCGCTTGCCGGGCGTTGTCTCGCCCTCGCCGAGCGTCTGGCCGGCGCGGCAGGTGATGCAGACGTGAAGTGTGACGGTCATCGCCTCTTCCAGAATAAACGGCGGAGGCGAAGAGGCCCACGAACCGTCTTGCGAGGGTTCGTTTCCCCGTCGCGGAACACCCCGTCCGCCGGTCCAAAACTCGTCCGCGCTGGCAGGTCTCCCGGCTTGCGGAGCAGGGTTTTGCCCTTCGATCCCCGCCTTCCCGATTCCCGCGGGAATCAGTGGCTTCGGGCATCTCTCCGGTCACGGTCGCGGGGGCGGCTGCATTTTGGATCCGGATCTTGCCGATTCGGACCCTATCGCATTCCCTCTTCGCCTGTCATAGGACAGGAACCAACGCCGGGCCACCATTTGCCCCCGGCCGCCTCTTGTCAAGCCGAAGGACCCCGTCAGATGACGCCTGAACCGGATACCCAAACGGCCGAGGAAACCGCCGCCCGCCACGCCCAGAAAATGGCGAAGAAGAAGGCCGCCCGCGACAAGATCATGGCGACCAAGAGCGGCGAAAAGGGCCTCATCATCGTCCATACCGGCGCCGGCAAGGGCAAGTCCTCTTCCGCCTTCGGCATGATCGTCCGCTGCGTCGCCCACGGCTTCCCTTGTGCGGTCGTTCAGTTCATCAAGGGCGCGTGGGATACCGGCGAGCGGCGCCTGCTGACCGGCCATTTCGGCGAACTCTGCCAGTTCCACGCGATGGGCGAAGGTTTTACCTGGGAGACGCAGGACCGCGCCCGCGACATCGCCGCCGCGCGCGCCGGCTGGGAGAAGGCCAAGGAGCTGATTCTTGATGCGAACTTGCGCATGGTCGTGCTCGACGAGATCAACATCGCGCTGCGCTATGACTATCTTGACATCGCCGAGGTCGTTGAATTCCTGGCGACGCAAAAGCCGCCGATGACGCATGTCGTGCTCACCGGACGCAACGCCAAGGATGAGCTGATCGAGATCGCCGACCTCGTCACAGAGATGACACTGGTCAAGCACCCATTCCGCTCCGGCATCAAGGCACAGGCCGGCGTCGAGTTCTGAAATTCAATGGCGCGCGCATTGATGATCCAGGGGGCGGGCTCGGACGTGGGCAAGTCGCTCATCGTCGCCGGCCTCGCGCGCGCCTTCACGCGGCGGGCCTTGCGCGTGCTCCCGTTCAAGCCGCAGAACATGTCGAACAACGCGGCCGTCACCGTCGATGGCGGCGAGATCGGCCGCGCCCAGGCGCTTCAAGCGCTCGCAGCGGGCGTCGAGCCGCACACCGACATGAACCCGGTACTGCTCAAGCCCGAGACCGACGTCGGCGCACAGGTCGTCGTGCAGGGAAAACGTATCGCGACCGCGCGCGCGCGCGAATATGCGGCGATGAAGCCATCGCTGATGGGCGCCGTGTTGGAGAGCTTCGAGCGCCTGAAGGCGCGCTCCGATCTCGTGCTGGTCGAAGGCGCCGGCAGCCCGGCCGAAGTGAACCTGCGCAAGGCCGACATCGCAAATATGGGCTTTGCCCGAAAGGCCGACGTGCCGGTCGTGCTGGTCGGCGACATCGACCGCGGCGGCGTCATCGCCCAGTTGGTCGGCATCAAGACGGTGATCGACCCCGACGATGCCGCGATGATCCAGGGTTTTGTCATCAACAAGTTTCGCGGCGATCCAACGCTGTTCGACGATGGCTATAGACTGATCGAGCAGAAGACAGCCTGGCGCGGCCTCGGCGTGCTGCCCTGGTTTGCCCGTGCCGGCGAGCTGCCGGCCGAGGATGCGCTGGGCCTGAGCGATGCGCGCAAGCCGGGCCAATGCAAGATCGCGTGCCTGGCGCTATCGCGGATCGCCAATTTCGACGATCTCGATCCGCTCAAGCTCGAGCCTGGCGTCGATCTCGTCATGGTGCGCCCGGGCGAGGCGATCCCCGGCGATGTCCGTCTGGTCATCATCCCCGGCTCGAAATCCACCCGCGGCGACCTCGCCTTCCTGCGCGCGCAGGGCTGGGACATCGATCTCCTGGCGCATCACCGCCGGGGTGGCCATGTGCTCGGCCTCTGCGGCGGCTATCAGATGCTCGGGCGCAGCGTCGCCGACCCTGAAGGCATCGAGGGCCCCGCGGGCGACACGCCAGGCCTCGGGCTTCTGGATGTCGAGACCGTTATGAGCTCGCAGAAGACGCTGACGCGCGTGACGGCCACGCATGCCGCCACCGACCAGCCGATCGAGGCTTACGAAATCCATATCGGCCGCACCGACGGGCCCGATCGCGCGCGTCCGTTCGCCAGCTTGAACGGCGAGCCGGAAGGCGCGATTTCGCGCGATGGTCGCGTGCAGGGCAGCTATCTGCACGGCCTCTTCACGTCGGATGATTTTCGCAAGGCGTATCTGGCGAAACTCGACATTGCCGCGGGCGACGAGCCCTATGACACCCGGGTCGAGAGCGCGCTCGACGCCCTTGCCGACCACATCGAAAAACATCTCGACGTCGAAGGCCTGCTCGCGCTAGCGCGCTAAAACCTCGGCAAGGCGCGACCATTCAGATTCGTTGCCGGGAAGCCCGAGCCGCAGCCATGCGGGTTTCTGCTCGAAGACACGCGACCATATCTGGGCGCGCGCGAGCTTATCCTGTGCGGCGAGAGCGTCAGGCGTCTCGTAAAGACGAAACAGCGGCGCGCCGCCAATCAGCGACCAACCTTGCGACTGCGCGATGTTGTCGAGACGAACACATTCACGCGCAAGCCGCGCGGCTGTGGCACCGGCCCAGGCATCGTCACGCAACGCGCGAGAGCCGACCTCGATCGCAGCTCCCGACACGGGCCATGGGCCCGACGCCGCCGCGAGCTTGCCGATATCGGCGACATTGCCGATCGCGAAGCCAAGGCGAAGGCCCGCAAGACCATAGAACTTTCCGAACGAGCGCAGAATCAGCAGTCCCGGCCGATCCGCTTCCGACGCGAGCGACAGATGCGGAACGGCATCGGCAAAACTCTCGTCGACGACGAGACGGCCGACGCGCGGCAGCAGTGCAAGCAAATCATTGGGCGCGTGGCACCGGCCATCGGGATTGTTGGGATTGACGATGATGGCGAGGTCCGCGCCTGCCAATGCCTCAAAGTCCCTGACCTCCTCGACATCCCAGCCCGCGGCCAAGAGGACGCCGGCATATTCATTATAGGTCGGCGCGAGGATGCGGGCGCGACCGGCGGACGCGAGTTGCGGCAGCAATTGAATGGCGGCCTGTGCACCGCCCATGGCGAGGATCGGCGCGCTCGTGCGATAGGCATGCAGCGCGGCCTGATGCAGAGCTTCGATCTCGGAACGCGACGGCAGCGCCGTCCAGGCGCGCATGCTCACCTCGCCCACCGGATAAGGCACCCGGTTGATTCCTGTCGACAGATCGATCCAGTCCTCGGCACGGCCGCCAAAGCGCCGCTGGGCCAGATCGAGATTTCCACCGTGCTCGCGCATGCCCCGTTCTTTCACGCGAAGGCCAGGATCGCAAGCAGGCCCGCGAGCAGCAGCATGGCGCGGCGGTAGACCTTCAGTCCCGCAACGATGTCGGCGGGATGCGGATCGCGCGCGGTTTCATTGAGCCAGGGCTCGTTCGTGACGCTGCCGTGATAGATGCGGGGGCCGCTGAGCCGCACGCCGAGCGCACCGGCCATGGCAGCTTCCGGCCAGCCGGCGTTGGGCGATCGATGACGCCGCGCATCGCGCGTCATGCACGACAGTGCCTCGGATCGCTGTGGTGCCAGCAGCACGAACAGAAACCCGGTCAGGCGCGCGGGAATGAAGTTGGCGACATCGTCGATGCGCGCCGCGGCCCAGCCGAAGGCCTCGTGTCGCTCGTTGCGATGGCCGATCATGGAATCCAGCGTATTGATGGCCTTGTATGCGAGAATACCGGGAAGGCCAAACAGCGCGCCCCAGAACACGGGCGCCACGATGCCGTCGGAGGCATTCTCGGCGAGGCTCTCGATCGCGGCGCGCGCGATGCCGGCTTCATCGAGCACCGCAGGATCGCGGCCGACGATGCGCGAGACCGCTTCGCGAGCGGCGGCGATATCGCCGGCCTGCAAGGGCCTCGCGACGGCGACAACGTGATCATGCAGCGAGCGCAGCGCGACCAGCGGCCAGGCGAGCACGCCGACCAGCACGATCTGGATCCAGCCCGAAGCCAGCAAGGACTGAAGCATCCAGCCGAGTGCGACGGAGAGCGCAATCACCAGGAGCGCTCCCGCAACGCCCGCAGCGCGCCGACGTGCCGGCCGATCGGCGGCGCGATTCCAGCCGGTATCGACCGCGCCGATGAGCCGGCCCAGCCAGGTCACGGGGTGCCCGATCCGGGCGAACAGCCAGGACGGCCAGCCCAGAACGGCATCCACCGCCATCGCCAAAGCCATCGCGCCCGCAAAACCCACACCTGCCTCCTGTCCCGCCCCTGTTGCGCAAAGCGAGGGGTGAGCGCAAGCCCCCGGCGGCCTGATTTCGGCTTTGTCTTTGCCCGCGTTTGGTGATTAGTGCTGCCGGCAGGAGACTTTCATGGCCGTCATTCTGATCACCGGCGGAGCGCGATCGGGCAAGAGCACGCGGGCGGAAGCGCGTGCGCGCGCATTTCCGGGGCGGCCTGTCTATCTCGCGACGGCCGAGGCGCTCGACGCTGAAATGGAAGCACGCATCGCGAAGCATCGCGCGCGGCGCGGAACCGACTGGCTCGAGCGCGAGGTGCCGCTCGACCTCGTGCCCGCTCTGCTCGCAACCGACGGCGGCGGCGCAAGGCTGGTGGACTGCCTGACACTCTGGCTTTCCAACCTGATGCATGCGACGCGCGACTGGGAGCGCGACGTGAGAGAGCTTGCCGGCGCCTTGCCCCGCCTGAGCAGCCCAGTCGTCCTCGTCACCAACGAAGTCGGCCTCGGCATCGTGCCGGACAATGCGCTGGCGCGCGGCTTCCGCGATGCCGCTGGGATCATGAACCAGGTCATCGCGGCGGTTGCGGACGAGGTCGAGTTCGTCGTCGCCGGCCTGCCGATGAAGCTGAAATGATGGCGCCCGCTGAATTTTTGAAACCCCTTGTCGCCGATCTCAGGATGGCGGCATCGTTCGTGACGATCCTCCCCATCGCATCGTCGAAGCCGGCGCGCGACGGTGCCGTCGCGCGAGCGACCTGGGCCCTCCCGATCGCGGGACTGCTGGTCGGCCTTGCCGGCGCTTTGGTCTACAAGATCGCCAGCCGGTTCGGCCTGACACCAAACCTTGCGGCCCTGCTCGCGCTGGCCGCGACCGCCCTTATCACCGGCGCGCTGCACGAGGACGGCCTGGCCGACACCGCCGACGGACTC
>NZ_LWIG01000010.1:124640-156789 GCF_002068095.1 Bradyrhizobium sacchari
GTGGCCGAACGCGGGAGCGCAAGCTGGAGATCATGCGCGACAGCCGGATCGGGACTTATGGTACTTGCACGCTGATTCTGTCGTTCGGCCTGCGCTGGAGCGCGCTCGCGACGATTGCTAGTCCCTCGGCCGTCGCGTTGGCGCTCTGCGCTGCGCACGCTGCTGCACGCGCGGGCGTGCCGGCCTTCATGTCGCTGGTGCCGCCGGCGAGGCCTGACGGCCTCTCGGCCAGCGCTGGATCGCCGCCGGGCCGCAGCGTCGCCATCGCCTTCGCGGTTGGAACGCTCGTGCTCGCCGTGGCGTTGGGGCCGGGCAAGGCGCTGATCGGCCTGATCCTGCTATCGCTTGCCGGGCTTGCGCTGGCGCGGCTCGCCAACCGCCNNNGGCGGGCAGACCGGCGACATTCTCGGCGCATTCG
The DNA here is from genome assembly GCF_002068095.1 of Bradyrhizobium sacchari. Taxonomy (GTDB): domain Bacteria; phylum Pseudomonadota; class Alphaproteobacteria; order Rhizobiales; family Xanthobacteraceae; genus Bradyrhizobium; species Bradyrhizobium sacchari. Next base: position 125,059 of record NZ_LWIG01000010.1, read on the forward strand.
AGCAGACGGGGGAGATCCTGATCCTGCTGGTCGCCGCGGCCTTTCAGATGGGACGTTGATCTCATGGTCGAATTCGACGACACGTTCCGCCGGCAATTGCACGAGCTGTTCGTGTGGCGCCGCGACGTGCGCCGCTTTCGCGACGATCCGCTGCCGAATGGCGCCGTCGATCGCCTGATCGAGACGGCCTGTCTTTCACCGTCGGTCGGCCTCAGCCAACCCTGGCGCTTCGTGATCGTCGACGATGCCGCACGACGCCGCGCCGTCATCGAGGACTTCAAGGCCTGCAACGCCGATGCGCTCAACTGCTACTCGGGCGACCGCGCGGCGCGCTATGCTACGCTAAAACTGTCGGGCCTCGAACAGGCGCCGGGCCACCTCGCCGTGTTCGCGGACAAGACCAGCGACATCGGTCACGGCCTCGGCCGCGCCACCATGCCGGAGACGACTGAATATTCAGTGGTCGCGGCGATCACCGCAATGTGGCTCGCTGCGCGCGCGGAAGGCATCGGTCTTGGCTGGGTATCGATTCTGAACCCGGATCGCATTCACGCCATTCTCGACGTGCCTGATACCTGGAAGTTCATCGCCTATCTTTGCATCGGCTCTCCGGAAGTCGAATGCGACCGGCCTGAGCTGGAGCAAGCGAAATGGGAGCGTAGGCGCGGCGCAGCGGAGTTCACGCTGCGGCGCTAGGACGCCGCACCATCCTCCGTCATTGCGGGCACCTCGTCCGCCGAAGCTCGGAGAGCGAAGGCGGAAGCGAAGCAATCCGGAGTCTTTCCGCGGAGGGGTTCTGGCGGACAGTCACGAATTAGCTTCCCCGAACAGCCGTCGCGACCGCGACGGGAAATGTCGCGATGCCACAAGGCATTGCGAGACGTCACGGATCAGACAATGATCGAAACCGCGACTCTCTCGGCTGGCAGGCATACGGTATCGGGCTGCGCATGGTTGCGAACGAACATTCACAAGCGCATTTTTCGTCAATTGTGGTTGCCAGCCTTTCGGGATATGCACGCGGTCAGGGACAATTGTTGCGAAACATTTCATGATTGAGCGGCCCGCTTCTGCCCGCGCTGTGCCGGCGGNCGCCGCGATTTCCTCCGTCTTGCGGGCACAACCGCGGCGGCGTTCCTTGGGTTCGGCGCAACGCCGGAGCGCATGCGGATCGTCGCCACGCTGACGGCATTGTCGCTCGACGACGAACTCACCAGACGGAGCATGACCGAAGCCGCGACCACGCGGCTCGGCGGGCTCATCGCCGGCCTGAGGCAGCGAGGGTGGGTCGAAGGGGTCAATTTCCACTTCGAAATCCGGTCGAGCTTCGGTGGACCGGACAAGTTGAACGCCGCCGTGCAGGAGCTCATCGATCTCAAGCCGGACGTCATCCTGACCGGCTCGACGATTGAAACCGCAGCCGTGCTGGCGGCCACCAAGACGATCCCGATCGTTTTTGCGACCTCCAACGACCCCGTCGGTAACGGCTTCGTCGAGAGCCTCGCCCGTCCCGGCGGCAATGTCACGGGCTTCACCAGCAGCACCGCCGAGATGGGCGGCAAATGGCTTCAGCTCATCAAGGAGGCCGTGCCGGACATGGCGCGTGTCGGCGTCCTGTTCAATCCGGTGAGCACGCCTCGGGCCGGGCGCTTCTTTCTCGACTCACTCGAGCAGGAGGCGGCAACATCAGGGGTTGATGTGGTCCTCGCCCCCATCGGCAAGGCAGCGGAGATCGACGGGGCGGTCAGCCGCTTTGCCGAGTCGCCCAAGGCAGCGATGATCTCGCTCGTCGACAGCTTCCTGGTGGTGAACCGCCAGGCGATCGTCGCGGCAACGGCGAAATATCGCGTCCCGATGATCTATCCGTTTCACTACTTCATGGATGCGGGCGGGCTGATGAGCTACGGGCCGACGCTGGAGGTGCGCTCGGCCGACTATGTCGACCTGATCCTGCGCGGAACCAGGGCCGGGGATTTGCCGGTGCAGTCGCCGCGCAAATACGAGCTCCTGATCAACCGCACGGTCGCCCGCACGCTCGGATTGACGATACCATTCACGCTGCTCGCGCGCGCCGACGAGATCCGCGAGTGAACGAGCAGGTCGACCAGGGGCATGTGCTGACGCCTCCCGGCCGGCTGTTCCGGAAATATCTCTACTCGATCGTCGCCCTCGCCTTTGCCGCGCTCGCCATCAACACAGGCTTCGACGTCTGGTTCTCCTATCGCGAGCAGAAGCAACTCCTAGCGGCGACCCAGCGCGAACAGGCCGCAAGCGCGGCCATCCAGATCGGCCAGTTCATCGGCCAGATCGAAAGCCAGATCAGATGGCTCTCGCGCCTGCCGCCGGAGCTTTCGACCAACGAAGACGATCGCCTCAACGCCATTCGCCTGCTGCGCCTCTCGCCCGCGATCGCGGAAATTGCCGAGCTCGATGCGCAGGGCCGCGAGCAGGTGCGCGTGTCCCGCCGCGTGGCGGACAGGGTCGGCAGCAAAGCCGACCTTTCCACTTCGCCCGCCTTCCGCGGCGCCAATGACAGCCGGGCCTATTACGGGCCGGTCTACTTCTTCGGCGACACCGAGCCATTCATGACGCTCGCCACCCGCGGGACCGGCCGCGAGCCCAATGTGGTCGTCGCCGAAGTCAATCTGCGCTTCATCTGGGACCTCGTCGCCGGGATCAGGGTCGGCAACACCGGCAAGGCCTATGTGGTCGACCGCATGGGGGTCTTGATCGCACATCCGGACCTGTGGCCGGCGCTGCGCCGCAGCGATCTCACCGGCCACGCGGACGTACGCGCCGCGCTCGACGGCGTGGGGCCGCCCTCGGGCGGCCTGGTCAAGGAGGACCTGTCGGGTCAACGCGTTCTATCGACCTATGCGACGGTGCCTTCGCTCGGCTGGCTGGTCTTCGTCGAGCTTCCGCTCAGCGAAGCCTATGCCCCGATCTATGCGTCGATCGGACGTTCCACGTTTCTTCTGGCCGCCTTGCTCGCCACTGCAGTGCTGGTGTCCCTCTGGCTCAGCCGGCGCATGACGGTGCCGATCCAGATGCTGACGCAGGGCGCGCGGCGGATCGGAAGCGGCGATCTCGGCCTCAGACTCGCGATCAGGACCGGCGACGAGCTGGAGGCACTCGGTGACCAGTTCAACAGGATGGCCGCTCACTTGCGCGACTCCTATGCCACGCTCGAGGGCAAGGTGATCGAGCGGACTTCCGAGCTGGAGAAGGCGCGCGATCAGGCTATGGCCGAGCACGACGCTGCCGAGCGCGCGCGCAGCATTGCCGTTCAGGCCAACGAGACCAAGTCGCGCTTCCTTGCGGTCGTCAGCCACGAGCTGCGTACGCCGCTGAACGGCGTCATGGGCGTGCTGCAGCTGCTCAACGACGGCAGCCTCGGCGAGGTGCAGCGGCGCCATCTCGCCACCGCCGCCGCATCGGGCGAAACGCTGATCGCGCTGGTCGATGCGATCCTGGAATATGCGCGCCTCGAGGCCACGACCGAGACGCTGGAGACGCGCGACTTCCGCCTCGACCAGCTGATCGAGGCCGCCGCCGATCTGATGCGCCCGCAGGCCTTCGACAAGGGACTGACCTTCGATCTCGCCAGCGATGCGACGGTCAATACCTCCGTGCACGGCGATCCGGTCAGGCTCAACCGCATCCTGCTCAACCTGATCGGCAACGCGATCAAGTTCACCCCGCGTGGTGGGATCGCTTTGACAGCGGCCGCCGAACGGCGCGACGATCTTGTCCTGGTGCGCATCACCGTCCGCGATACCGGCATCGGCATCGCGCCCGACATGCATGAGCGGATTTTCGAGGACTTCGTCCAGGCCGACGACAGCATTGCACGGCGGTTCGGCGGCACCGGCCTCGGACTTGCGATCGCGCGGCGCCTCACGCGCCTGATGCGCGGCGAGCTGACGGTAGAAAGCACGCCGGGCGTAGGCAGCACGTTCACGCTCGATGTGCCGCTCATCCCCGCCGCGAGCGGTATCGCGCAAGGCACGCTTCCGCCACCATCGCGGCAGCTCAACGTGCTGCTGGTCGACGACGATCCGGTCAATTGCCAGGTCGGCGAAGCGATCCTGAACCGGCTCGGCCACCACCCCACGATCGCCAGGAACGGCGCATCGGCCATAGAGCTCGCCCGCGATCACGCGTTCGATGTCATCCTGATGGACCTGCACATGCCCGACATGGACGGCGTCGAGGCCGCGTCGCGGATCGGCAAGCTCGGCTTGCCGAAGAGGCCGCGCATCGTCGCCGTGACGGCCGACGTCTCCACCCTCGCCCGCGAGCGGCTCGCCGGCGCAGGCATCGCCAGGATCGTCAGCAAGCCGATCCTGATCAATGCCCTGCGCGAGGCGCTCGAGGACGATACCCAGGACGAGCCCGCCCCAGTGCAGCTCGCGGCGGGCGCATTGATCGACCGGCATTTCCTCGACGACCAGAAGGAACTGCTGGGTGCGGCGCAAATCGCAAAGCTGCACCACTTGCTGGCGGAAACCAGCGCAAGATTGATCGAGGACATCGCCAACGCTGCCGCTGGCGGCGATCACAGGCAGCTCGCACGGTCCACGCACCAGCTCGGCAGCGCCGCCGGCGCGCTCGGCCTCGTCAGCCTGCTCGAGCGCTGTCGTGCGGTCGAGCTGGCGGCCCCCTCGATGTCAATGCCCGAGTGCCAGAACGCCGCGCGCGCGCTCGCCGCGCTCCAGAAGGCCTCGATGGGCGCGCTGGACGATCTGCTCGCACCAGCTGAGCAGCGTACGGTTGCCCACTGAAACCAAGGACCATAGGAGGCGCCCGTGCGCGCACAATGTCTCGCCATTCTTCTCATGTTGCTCGCTCCCGCCGCGCACGCCGAGACCGAGTCCTTCCCTTCCACCTTCAAAACGAAAACCATCCCGGCCAACGGCGCGCAGCTTCACGTGCGCGTCGGCGGCCAGGGTCCCGCCGTGATCCTGATCCACGGCTTCGGCGATACCGGCGACATGTGGGCGAAGCTTGGCGAGGACCTCGCGCGCGATCACACCGTCGTGGTGCCTGATCTGCGCGGCATGGGCCTCTCGGACAAGCCGGACAGGGGCTACGATAAATGGACCCAGGCCGCCGATATGCGGGCCGTCCTGCAGTCTCTCGGCATCGACAAGGCCGTCGTCGTCGGACACGACATCGGAACGATGGTGGCTTACGCCTATGCCGCCCGGTATCGCGACTTCACCGAGAAGCTCATCGTCATGGATGCGCCCGTGCCGGGCGTGCCCCCGTGGGACGAGGTCGTCCGCGGCCCGCTGCTATGGCATTTCGATCTAGGTGGCCCCGACATGGAGCGGCTGGTCAAAGGCCGCGAGCGGATCTATCTCGATCGCTTCTGGAATGATTTTGCGGGCACGCCTTCGAAGGTCACGGAGGCGACGCGCCGCCATTACGCAGAGATCTACGCACGGCCCGGCGCCATGCGCGCCGCATTCGCCCAGTTCAGGGCGATCCGCACCGACGCGGAGGACAACAAGAAGGCGATCGCGACCAAATTGACCATTCCCGTGCTTGCGGTCGGCGGCGGGAAATCGTTCGGCAAGATGGAAGCTGTCGTCATGCGGAATGCCGCGACCGACGTCACCGAAGTTGTCATTCCCGACGCCGGACACTGGCTGATGGAAGAGCAACCGGCGGCGACCGTAAAGGCGGTACGCGAGTTTCTCGACGGCAAGAAATAGACGGCGCGGTCAGGCCGATCATTTCGATCGGCTTGACGCCCCCTCCTCGCGACCAAAGCGCTCGACGAGGAAATCGATGAACAGCCGCACCTTCACCGATAGATGTCGCGTCGGCGGATAGACCGCATAGAGCGCGAGCGGCGGCGCGGAATAGTCTTGCAGCACCGCGCGCAGCTCGCCTCTCCTCAAAGCGTCGGCCGCGATGAACTCCGGCAGCAGCGCGAGCCCCCTGCCCTTGATCGCCACGTCGCGCAGCACTTCAGCATTGTTGACGCAGAGCGACCACGCCGGCTGGATCCAGTGATCGCCGTCGCTGCCTGTGAGCTTCCACTGATTGCCGGTCAGCAGGAAGCCGTAGGTCAATGAGGCGTGCTCGCGCAGATCCTGCGGATGCTTTGGCGTGCCATGCCGCGCGAGATAGTCCGGCGAGGCGCAGATCATGCGCGGGACAGGCACGATCCTGCGCGCGATCAGGCTGGAGGATTCCAGCTCCGCGATCCGCAAGGTCACGTCAAAACCGTCCTGGACGGGATCGAGCAGATCGTCGCTGAGCACGATCTGGAGCTGAAGCTCGCCATAGCGCACCATGAAATCGGCAAGCGCCGGCCCGAGCCGCATGGTGCCGAACGACATCGGCGCGTTGACGCGGAGCAGCCCTCGCGGCGCCGACTGGGACTGCGTCACGGCCTGATCGGCAGCCTCGATCTCCGAGAGGATCACGACCGCGCGCTCGAAATAGCGCTGGCCGTTCTCGGTCGGGCTGGCGTGGCGGGTAGTCCGGTTCAACAGCTGGACGCCGAGGCTCTCCTCGAGGTCGGCGATGTATTTGCTTATCGCCGAGCGCGATAGCCTGAGCTGCCGGCCCGCCTCGGCAAAGCTGCCGCTTTCGACCACTTTGACGAAGGCCCGGAGGCTGGCGACCTTATCCAAGGTCCGACCTCGGCGATTGTTTCCAAATCGTAGACATAGCCGTCATAATTGCATGGATTGTCTCCAATCCAAAGCGGAACAATATTTCGACCCAGAGCAAGACCGCTCCCCGAGCTTTTGGAGGACGACAATGTCTGGACTGCACCATGTGACCGCGATCGCCGGCGACCCCATCAGGAATTTCGGTTTCTACACCAGGGATCTCGGCCTGCGCTTCGTCAAGAAGACGGTCAATTTCGACGATCCCGGCACCTATCACTTTTATTATGGCGATGAGACCGGCCGCCCCGGCACCATCCTGACTTTCTTCCCCTGGGCCGGCGTGCCGGCCGGACGCCGCGGTGTCGGCGAGACCCATCAGACCGCCTTCCGCGTTCCTCAGCGTTCGCTCGGCTACTGGACGCAGCGATTTACCGAGAAAGGCATCGCATACGAAGCGCTTGAGAAGCGCTTTGGCGAATCCGTGCTGCCGTTCACCGATCCTGACGGGATGGCGCTCGCGCTGGTTGGCATTCCCGGCGCCGAGAACGAACCGGGCTGGAGCAATGGCGACGTGCCCGCCGAGCACGCGATCCGCGGCTTCCATGGCGTGACGTTGCTGCTCGACAGCGCGGCGAAGACGGCGGCCGTGCTCACCGACGTGTTCGGCTTCAAGGAGACCGGACGCGAGGGTTCCGTGATCCGCTTCAAGGCCGCGGGCGATGTCGAAGGCAGCGTCGTCGACATTTACGAGGCCAAGGGCTTTTTGCGCGGGCATCAGGGCGGCGGCTCGGTGCATCACATCGCCTTCCGTGCGGCCGATGACGCCGAACAGGGCAAGATGGCGCAGAAGCTCGTGAGCAATCACGGCCTGCACCCGACTGAGCAGAGGGACCGCAACTACTTCCGCTCGATCTACTTCCGCGAGCCCGGCGGCGTGCTGTTCGAGATCGCGACCGATATCCCCGGCTTCGCCGTCGACGAGCCGGTCGCGACGCTGGGACGTGACCTGAAGCTGCCGAGCTTCCTCGAGCAGCATCGCAAGCAAATCGAGGACGTGCTGCCGAGCCTGGAAGAAAGCGTGTCATGACCGAGACTCCATTCATCCATCGTTTCGAGCCAGCGACCGGCGCGGGCTCACCCCCACTCCTGCTGCTGCACGGCACCGGCGGTGACGAGAACGACCTGCTCGGCCTCGGCAAGATGATCTCGCCCGGCTCTGCCCTGCTCTCGCCCCGCGGCCGCGTGCTCGAGCACGGCATGCCGCGCTTCTTCCGCCGCCTTGCGGAGGGCGTGTTCGACGAGGAAGACGTACGCCGGCGCGCGCTCGAGCTCGGCGACTTCGTCTCAGAAGCACGGAAGCAATACGGCATTGCTGCGCCTCTTGCGGTCGGCTTCTCCAACGGCGCCAACATCGCCGCCGCGCTGCTGCTGCTGAAGCCGGACGTGCTTGCAGGCGCGATCCTGCTGCGTGCGATGGTGCCGCTCTCGGATCCGCCCGAAGCGCAGCTCGGTGGCACGCCTGTCCTGCTCCTGTCCGGGCAGGGTGATCCCATCGTGCCGGCGAGCAACTCGGCGCGTCTGGCAGCACTGCTGACGAAAGCGGGTGCGAGCGTGACCCATAAGGTCCTGCCGGCGGGCCATCAATTGTCGCAAGCCGACGTGACGCTTGCGCGCGACTGGATCGGCAACATCGCCGCCGCAGCAGCCTGACACCAGACAAGAAGCGGCGCACCGCCGAGCGCGGTGCGCCGTTTTCGAGATTCAACAAGCGACCTGCCGCAGTGCGCAATCGGGCGCCAGACTGCCGGAAATTTCCGCTTGCCCGTTTCCGCGCCAGGCTTAGAATTTGGGACTAGGTTCCGGAATTTGGAACTGCCTAGGGCCCGCCTGCATGAGCGCTCTGACCAACGCGATCGAGATTCTGCGCTGCTTTTCCGGCGCGCGGCCCGATCTGTCGTTTGCAGATGTGATGGCGCTGACGGGCAAGCCGAAGAGCTCGACGTCGCGCCTCTTGCGCTCGTTGCGCGACTGCGGCCTGCTCGAGCAGGACCCGCACACCCGCCGCTACCGCCCGGGTCTGCTCACCTTCGAGCTCGGCCGGCTGCATCGCGCCCATGACGATCTCATCAGCATGGCCGAGCGCGAGCTGCGCGAGGTCTGCGCGCGCACCGGCCATACCGGCTACATCGCCGTGCTCGACGGTTTTGAGCAGGTCGTGCTACGGATCGTGCCGGGCTCGAATCCCCTGCGCGTCGTCAATCCGCCCGGGCAGCGTACGCCAGCACTCGCGACTTCGAACGGCCGCGCCATGCTGGCGCGTCTCTCCGATGAGGACATCCGCGTCCGCGTGCCCGCGACCTATCCAAAGCTGCCGCGCAACTCGCCTCAAAACTTCAAGCAACTGCTCGCGCGCCTCGACGAGATCCGCCGCACCGGCGTGTCGGAAGCGGCCGATGAATCCATCGAGGGCGTCGGCTCGCAGGGCTTTGCGCTCAAGAGCGGCGAGACCGGCGAGATGATCGGCATCGCCGTGTCCTATTCGGTCCAGGCCACCACCCCCGCCGAGCGCGCCAATGTCCGCCGCGAGTTGGCGGCAATGGCCGCAAAACTACGACGATTGACCGGCGATCCGCTCGATCAGGATACCGCGCGCATCCAGACGGGGACGCGATGAGCAGCACAACAACCACGCGCCCCAATGGCCTTGCGCTCTTCATTCTCCCGAGCGCACTGATGTTTGCCTTGTTCTTCTTCCTGCCGATCGGCTTGATGGCGCTGATGAGCGTCCTCACCGGCAATCCCGTGGTGATGCCAAAGGTCGCATTCACCACGCGCCATTATGCCCGCATGGTCGGCGATCCCTATTATCTCGAAGTGATCTGGACCACGATCCGGATCGGGCTCGTGACCACGCTGGTCGCGCTCGCGATCGGCTATCCCTTGGCGCACTGGATGGCGCGGATCAAGAGCAGAGCCGGGCACGCGCTGCTGCTGATGGCGGTGCTGGCGCCGATGCTGACCGGCATCGTCGTGCGCACCTTCGCCTGGATGACGCTGCTGTCCGACAAGGGCGTGGTCAACCAGACGCTGATGTCGCTCGGCCTCATCTCCCAGCCTTTGAAGCTGATGTACACCGAGACCGGCATCGTGGTTGGCCTCGTCCATATCTACGTGCCCTTCATGGTGCTGACGCTGACCGGCGTCATCGGCCGCATTGACGAACGGCTGGAGCAGGCCGCGGAAAATCTCGGCGCCAGTCCCTTGCGCGCCTTCCTTGAAGTGACGTTGCCGCTCAGCCTCCCTGGCATCCTCGCCGGCTCGCTGCTGGTCTTCGCGCTCGCGATCAGCGCCTATGTCACGCCGATCTTGCTCGGCGGCTTCCAGATCATGACGCTGCCGATCCTGATCTACCAGCAGATCTCGGCGAACTTCAACGTCGGTTTCGCCGCGGCACTGGGCATCGTGCTGCTCGTGATCTCGCTCATGCTCGTCATAGCCTATAACCGCGCGCTCGGCCTCGTCTCCGGCCAGCGCGAATTGCAGTGAGGCGATGATGCAAACCGCTGCCTCGAATAGCGCATCGCTCCCGGTGGCACAGCAGGCGGCATCCGTGCGGACTCCCGGGCCCATCAGGCACTACGGCCGCTACCTCTATCTCGCGATCAACATCGCCATCCTGGTCTTCCTGCTGGCACCTATCGCGATCGTCGTGGTGTTCGCACTGAACCCGACGCCCTTCATCCAGTTTCCACCGGTCGGGGTCTCCTTGCGCTGGTTCGAGAAATTCTTTGCCTCGCGTGATTTCATGCACGCGCTTGGCTTCAGCCTCGAAGTCGCCGTGCTCACCACTCTGTCGGCGACACTCCTCGGCGCATCAGCAGCGCTGGCACTCGCGCGCGGCAATCTGCCGGGCACGCGGCTGATCGTGGCGACCATGCTCTCTCCGTTGATGCTGCCGGCGATCCTCACCGGCCTCGCGCTGTTCCAGACCTATGTGCTGCTCGACGTGGGCCGTCCGACCTGGGGCCTCGTTGCCGGTCACACGCTGGTGACGCTGCCTTATGTGGTGCGAACCACACTCGCCGTGCTGCATAATTTCGATATGCGCCTGGAAGAGGCTGCGCAAAATCTCGGTGCAAGCCCTGTACGCACCTTCTTCGAGGTAACTCTGCCGCTGATCAAGCCGGGCGTGCTCGCCGGTGCGATCTTCGCCTTCATCGTCTCGTTCGACCAGTTCCCGGTGTCGCTGTTCCTGGTCTCGCCGGGCAACGAGACGCTGCCGGTCACGCTGTTCAATTACCTGAAGTTCGATCTGGACGGCACCATCGGCGCTGCCTCGGTGGTCTCGATCGTGCTCGCCTTTGTCGTCGTCATCGGGCTCGACCGCACGGTCGGCCTGCGCTCCTACGTCAAATTATAGCCGCTCATAGTAACCAGGGATTCGACACATGATGAAAGCTTTGGGACCGCTCAGCCGCCGCCGCTTTCTGACCGCGGGCGCCTCGCTCGGCATCGGCACCATCGCCGCGCCTTACGTCGCGCGCGCCGACGATCCGACCCTGCGCATCACCGGCTGGGGCGGCAAGTGGGGCGAGATCATGAAGGCCGAGATCGGCCCCGCCTTCGAGAGCGAGTTCAAGTGCAAGCTCCAGATCGATTCCGCCTTTCCGTATCTGCCGAAACTGCAGGCGAGCTCGCGCTCCGCGCCGATCTATGACGTGATGCACACCAATTCCAACGAACAGTGGGCCGCCGCGGAGATGGGCCTGGTCGAGCCGAAGATCGATCCCAAGCAGGTGCCGAACCTCGCGGACGTCTATCCCTACGCTGTCAGCGACAAGATCGTCGGCGTCTCCATCTTCACCAGCGCCATCGGCCTCGGCATGCGTACCGACAAGGGCTATGGCAGCGTCAATTCCTGGAAGGAACTATGGGACGCAAAATATAACGGCGTCCGTGGCGGCTATGTCATTCCCGTCAACAGCCTCGGCCAGGCTTTCCTGATGATGTGCGGCACGCTGTTCGGCAAGGGCCAGACCGATCTCGACGCAGCCTACGCGGCACTCGAGAAGCTGAAGCCGATCAAGATCGTCGATTTCACCGGCGCGATGGAGAAGATGCTTCTCTCAGGCGAAGTCGGCCTCTGCGTCATCCACGATTCCGGCATCTACCGCTATGACGGCCAGAACCAGCCGACCGATTTCGTCTCGCCGAGCGAGGGCGTGCTGTCGCTGGAGCAGGTCCTGACCATCACGCCCGGCAGCAAGATGAAGGAGCTCGCCAACGCCTATGTGAACTACATGCTCCGTCCGGAGGTGCAGAAGCGCCTCGCCGAGACCGTGTGGTATTCGCCCGCGAACAAAAAAGTGAAGCTCGACGCCAAGTACGATGCCAAGCTGCTCACCACGCCCGAGAAGGTCTCCAAGCTGATCCAGGTCGACTGGAAGTGGTACAATGAGCGCAAGGACGAGATCGATCAGCGCGTCAACCGGATCTTCCGCGCATGAGCGCATCGATCGAGATCGCCGGCGTCAGCAAGGTCTATGACGGCGGCGTCCGCGCGGTGGACGCGGTCGCGATGGACATCAGGCAGGGCGAGTTCTTCTCCCTGCTCGGCCCCTCCGGCTGCGGCAAGACCACGACGCTGCGTATGATTGCCGGCTTCGAGACGCCGAGCTCGGGCGCGATCCGTGTCGACGGCGCCGACATTACCCATGTGCCCGCGCACAAGCGCGACATGGGCATGGTGTTCCAGAACTACGCGCTGTTCCCGCATCGGACCGTCGCGGAGAACGTCGCCTTCGGCCTGCGCATGCGCGGGCTCGACAAGGCGACCATCACGGCGAAGGTGAAGGCGGCCCTCGCGATGGTCGAGCTCTCCGGCCTCGAAGACCGCCGCCCGGCCCAGCTCTCCGGCGGCCAGCAGCAGCGTGTTGCGCTTGCGCGGGCCATCGTCATCGCACCACGCGTCCTGCTCTGCGACGAGCCGCTCGGCGCATTGGACAAGAAGCTGCGCCAGCAGATGCAGTTCGAGCTCAAGCAGCTGCAGAAGAAGCTCGGCCTCACCCTGGTCTTCGTCACCCACGACCAGGAAGAGGCACTGGCGATGTCCGACCGCATCGCTGTGATGAACGGCGGCCGCGTCGAGCAGGTCGGTACGCCCACAGAGATCTACAACCAGCCGACCACGCGCTTCGTCGCCGACTTCATCGGCGACACCAACATCTTCCGCGGCGAGCGCACCACGACCAGCACGGTTGCCTCGGCGCTCGACGTCGGCAAGGGCCTGATCCTGGCACTCCCGCCGACCGAGGGACAAGGCACCGGCGTGCTCTCGGTGGCGCTGCGCCCCGAAAAGATTCGCCTCATCACGCGCACCGACGCCGCCACCGCAGCCGGCAGCTCCGCTCACGGCATCGTCGAGAACACCAATTTCCTCGGCGGCGCCGTGCTCTACCGTGTCACGCTCGAGAGTGCCCATCGCGTCCTCGTGCAGCAACCCAATGCAGGCACGAGCCGCCTGTTCGTTCCAGGCGACGGCGTCACACTCGAATGGACGCCGGCCGATCTCGTCGTCTTGAAGGACTAGTCCAGACATGAACATGCCATTGAAACACCAGCGCATCGGAGTGGTCGTGATCGGCCAGAGCCCGCGCCCCACCGTCGCCTCGGAGATTGCCGCGGTGCTGTCGCCAGGCATCCAGATCGAGCTGCGCGGCGCACTCGACGGCATGAGCCGCGCCGAGATCGACGCCATTCCGCCGATGGACGGCTACGACACGCTGTTTACGCTGCTGCCGAGCGGCGACGGTGTCACCATCAGCAAGAAGGAAGTGGAGCGGCGCGCGAGCCAGCAGATCACGCGCTTCAAGCACGAAGGCGTCGGCGTGACGCTGATGGCGTGTACGGGCAAATTCCCCAACCTCGCCGCTGACGGCCTCGTCATCCTGCCCTCGACCATCCTGCACAATCTCGTCGAGGCCGTGCTGCCGAAGGGCCGGCTCGGCGTGTTCTCGCCGCTGCCCGAGCAGACCGCGCTAATCGACAAGAAGTGGCAGCGCGAGGGCGTCGAGGTCGTCGGGATCACGCTGCGCCCCGGTTCGGACGACGCTGCCGTTGACGAGGCCGCGCGCACCATGGCGGATCTGGAACCCGATCTCGTGGTGATGGACTGCATCAGCTACACCAGCGCCAACAAGGCGCGGGTTCGCAAGGCCTATCCAGGCCCCGTGATCCTCGGCATTGCTGCCGCGGCCCGCATCGTCGAGGAACTGGTGTCGTGAGCACGGTGGAATTGAAGACGATCAGCCTCGAGGAGATCGAGGCACTCGCGGTCGGCGCCTGGATCCTCGGCACCGGCGGCGGCGGCAGCCCCTATCTCGGCCTGCTCAATCTGCGCCGGCTCTATGCCGAAGGCCATCGCGTACAGTTGATGTCCCCGCTCGATCTCGACGACGAGGACTGGGTTGCGGTGGTCTCGAACATGGGCGCGCCACTGGTCGGACAGGAGCGCCTCGCCGACAGCCGCAACATCGCACGCGCCGTGCGCATGCAGGAAGAGATCAACAACATCAAGTTCCGCGCCGTGATGTCGGTGGAGATCGGCGGCGGCAACGGCGTGCAGGCGCTGATGGCGGCTGCCCATCTCGGCATTCCCGTGGTCGATGCCGACTGCATGGGCCGCGCCTTCCCCGAGGCGCAGATGACCTCGGTCGCGATCGGGGACTTACGCCCCTATCCCTGCACGCTCTACGATCCCCGTGGCATCGAAGCCGTCGTCACCAAGGTGCCGAGCTGGAAATGGATGGAGCGGGCGAGCCGCAAGATCTGCGTCGAGATGGGCTCGATCGCCTCGACCAGCAAGGCGCCGCGCACCGGGCGCGAGGTCAAGGACTGGGGCATCCACTTCACCACCACCAAGGCGATCCGCATCGGCCGCGCCGTGCAGGAGGCGAACCGCCGCCACGAGAATCCGATTGCCGCGCTCCTCGCGACTGAAGGCGGCAAGAAACTGTTCACCGGCAAGATCGTGGACGTCGCCCGCCGCACCACCGAAGGATTCTTGCGCGGCACGGCGATGGTCGACGGCAGCGACGCTGATCGCGGCACCAGCCTCAAGCTCTCGTTCCAGAACGAATGGATCGTGGCCTGGCGCGACGAAGAAGCGATCGCGACCTCTCCCGACCTGATCTGCGTGCTCGACAGCGTCAACGGCCACGGCATCGGCACCGAGACCATCCGCTACGGCCAGCGCGTCACCGTAGTCGCCCTGCCCGCACCGCCGGTGCTGACGAGCCCCCGCGGTCTCGAATTCGTCGGCCCGCGCGCCTTCGGCTACGACCTCGACTTCCGTTCCCTCTTCTCGCCCGCAACAGTCGGAGCTTAACATCCCATGAAGCGTATTGGCATCGATGTCGGCGGCACCAACACGGACGCCGTGCTGATCGTCGACGAGAAGGTCGTCCATTCCGTCAAGCGGCCGACCACGGCCGATGTCACCTCGGGCATCCTCGATGCACTCAAAGCGCTACGCGCCGAGCCGACTGCCGCGGTGAAGGTCGATGCAGTGGTGATCGGCACCACGCATTTCATCAACGCCGTGGTGCAGCGCCGCCACGTGCAGAAGATCGGCGCGATTCGCATCGGCATGCCCGCGAGCGCCTCGCTGCCGCCGTTCTGCGACTGGCCGACGGACCTTGCATCCCTCGTCAAGGGCAAGATCTTCATGCTGGAAGGCGGCCACGATTACGACGGCCGCCCATTCATGCCGCTGGACATCGCCGGCCTCAAGAGCGCCGCGCGAAAGATCAAGGATGCGGGCCTGGGCTCCGTCGCGGTATGCTCGAGCTTCTCCCCGCTCGACCCGTCCTGCGAGACCACCGCGCGTGAGATCCTCGGCGAGATCTGCCCTGATGTCGCGGTGACGCTTTCGCACGATCTCGGCCGCATCGGCCTGCTCGAGCGCGAGAATGCCGCGCTGCTCAACGCTTCCCTGCATGACCTCGCCGTCACCACGGTCGCGGCCTTCCGCAAGGCGATCTCCGACAGCGGCATCGATGCGCCGCTGTTCCTGACCCAGAACGACGGCACGGTGATGCAGGCCGAGATCGCCACCGCCTTCCCGGTGATGAGCTTTGCCTCCGGCGCCACCAACTCCATGCGCGGCGCCGCGCATCTGTCCGGGCTCGACGACGCCATGGTCGTCGACGTCGGCGGCACCACCAGCGACATCGGCCAGCTGCGTCACGGGTTTCCGCGCGAGGCCAATGCGGTCGTCGAGGTCGGCGGCGTGCGCACGCTGTTCCGCATGCCCGACCTGCTCTCGATCGGGCTCGGCGGCGGCAGCCATGTCGAAGAAGACCCGGTGCGCGTCGGCCCGCTCAGCGTCGGCTACCGCCTGACGTCGGATGCACTGGTATTCGGCGGCGCGCGCCTCACCGCCACCGACATTGCGGTGGCCGCCGGCCTCATCGACATCGGCGACCGCTCGCGCGTCGCAAGCTTGCCGAAGCGCCTGATCGAGGCAGCGCTGCGCGATGCCTGGCGCAAGCTGGAGGAGGACATCGACCGCATGAAGACCGAGGCCGGCGACGTGCCACTGCTCGCGGTCGGCGGCGGCGCCTTCCTGGTGCCGGATCGCCTGCCCGGCATCTCCGAGATCGTGCGCGTGCCGCATGGCGACTGCGCCAATGCGGTCGGCGCGGCGATCGCGCAGGTCTCCGGCGAGGCCGACCAGGTGTTCCGCGATCTCAGCCGCGAGGACGCGATCGCAGCCGCCCGCGACATTGCGGCGGATCGCGCGGTGCAGGCAGGTGCTGCGCGCGACAGCCTCAAGACCGTCGATGTCGAGGACATGCCGATCGCCTATCTGCCGGGGAATGCGCTGCGGGTACGGGTACGTGTTGCGGGAGCGATCGCCGACCCGGATTTGCCGGCGGCGGCGTAGCCGAACGTCAAAATGGAAAAACAACCCCATGCACAGTAGCCGGGGATAACACAATCAACGGCTTACACCGATGGCGGCCACCCCCCCTTTGACACGTCGGGCAACACAGGGCTATAATGCTATTATTCCGAATTCCGAACGTCGTCTTCCCGTCCTGTGGGAGGCACTGCCGCGTGAAAGGGGCTTGATCGATGGCGCGGCGGCGTTGACGTGCAGCTGGGCCTCAGTCCCTGGCAGGGCGTTGTCTGATAAACGAGGCGCACGCCTATTGCGGCCACAGAACAGCGCTCGCTCGATCAAACCAAGAAACGATACCCATTCCAAATGGCGCTATAACGCGGCCTCTAAAGATGGTTGTAGTTGGAGGTTTGAAAATTCAAAAACGGCCCCAGCCGCAGGATGGGGTAACAGCCGGGGCCGGCATTCCCATTCCAATGTGCCGCATCGGCGGTAATCGGCACGTCTTCTAGTTAGGCACATAGAAGCTAACAAACTATTCTGTCGTGAACTCTCCCTGCGAGGGCCGCGGTCGGTGGTGTGATATTGCCTTCGCCATGAAGCGGTGAGCCAACTTGGCGAAGCTCGAAATGATCGAGCGACGCGTCGTTGGCCAAATGCTCCCAATACTCAGCTTCGGCGAGCAGCTTCCAACTTCGATCAGGATGCTGCGCGGCTGTCTGACGGCACAGCGATGCCATCGCGCGCAGGCGACTCGCACTGTCCATTCTCTCCTCCCAGCTATTTTTGTTTTTTGCACCTTATTTTCTTTTTTTGCGACGGAGTCATCACGATTATAGCGCAGAACTAATTTTCACCTTCGGGACGTGATTCGACCTCGTTACGACTTCAAATCGTTCGAGCACAACTGGCGCAATCCAGTGACGTTCAACGCAGCCACCGCGAGCCGACACGAGGCCGCGGCGTTATTTGCAGAGAGAGAGAGAGAGAGAGAGAGAGAGAGAGAGAGAGAGCAAATCGGACTGTGCTCCAGCAGACTTGTCAGTCGTCCGCCAACCTGTCAGCTCTAGCCGGCGAACGGACGATCTGGAGACGTCGGCTTCGCGCCAGGCCAACACGTCGCATACGAGCACGTAGAGGCTGCCAGTTCAGATAGTCCTTACTGTTCTTTCGGACGGGGTTCTTTGGTTTTGCGGTCCAGGAAAGTGCCGCGAGCCGGCGGCATGATGGCTATTGCTCGCTCCAACTCCACGGCGATAGCTCTGTAGCGAGCGAGCAATCTCGTGAATGTGTCGCGCTTGATTTGGTTCTTGGCAGTTTTCTGAAGTCGCTCGCATTCATCGATCTGCGCGCGGAGCAGTTCTAGCTGGGCCTGCATTTCCTTCATTGCTTACTCCCCGCGAGAGCCGCAATCTGGCAAATCAGTACTCCCGATTTTAAATCTAGATACTTTGGGGTTCGACGACATCAAGTCGAGCACGCAGCCCAATTGGGACAATCTCCCTGACAAATCGCCTGGCGGGCGTCAAAAGTTGATCGCGTCTCCATCCCGTGTTCGGTAGCACCGAGGCGAGCGGCGCGCCATTCCACGCCGTCATCCGCGAGAGCGGGAACCTGGCGCCGATGCCGGCTCATTTTCGAGTTGGTTGATCTGGATCAAGCCAACCGAAGCCTGACTCGGGAGGGTTGATCAGGCAACGCGCAGGGGCCTGGGATGAAACGTTGGGCAGGGCTCGTCATCGCAGCACTCATGGTCGCCGGATCGCGCTCGGGCGATGCCGCCATACGGATCACGAACGATCGCGGTGGATCGATCGGGAAGTACATATACAAATATGAGCGGCTGCGCGCCTCGGGCCAGCGCGTCATCATCGATGGCTTTTGCGCGTCGGCCTGCACCATTGTTCTGGCGACCCTGCCCTCCGAAAGGATCTGCGTGACCTCGCGGGCCGAGCTGGCGTTCCACGCCGCGTGGGATTTTGGTCCTCGCGGACGGGCTGTCACGAACGCCGGCGCGACCCGAATGATGTATCTCATGTATCCCGCACCGGTGCGGCGCTGGATCGCCCATCGCGGCGGATTGACGCCGCGAACCATATTCCTCCGCGGAAACCCGCTGCATGCGATGTATCGCGCGTGCCCATCCTGAGACCCAGAGAAGAAAGCGCTCGAGACGTTCGATCTGGAACAATCGGCGGCGCGAAAGCCGGGAGCAGACGGCGGCCTCGGTCACCGCCGTCCGCGCTCACCCGGTCTTCTCAATACCGGTACGGATTTTGGCCCGGACAGACGTAGCTGCCGTAAGTGTCGTAGTAGCAGCCGCTATTATTGTTGTAGTAACCGTAGGCTCCGTAGGCAGCGGCGGCGCCAACCGCGGCAGCACCATAGCCCGGACGGTAGTAGCCGCGGCCGTAGCCGGGATAGCCGGCAACCGGACGCCCCGGGAGACCAGCCACCGGACGCCCCGGATAGCCGGGTCGACCTGCAATCGGGCGGCCTGCTATCGGATGCGACGGCCGAGCTCCTCCGGCCACGCGATAACCGCGACCGCCGTGGATGCGTCCGGCATGAACGGCGCCCCCCCGAACGTGGGCAGCACGCATGCCACCGCCGTGAAAGCCACCGGCGCGCATGCCGCCGCCATGAAAGCCGCCGCCTCCACCACGGCGGGCAAACGCGTCA
This sequence comes from Bradyrhizobium sacchari, assembly GCF_002068095.1. Taxonomy (GTDB): domain Bacteria; phylum Pseudomonadota; class Alphaproteobacteria; order Rhizobiales; family Xanthobacteraceae; genus Bradyrhizobium; species Bradyrhizobium sacchari. The sequence goes on from NZ_LWIG01000010.1 coordinate 144,277, forward strand.
TCGGGCACCAGGCTGGCAGCGACGAGGATAGCTGCCGCGAAACCAATCAGACCATAGCGAACCATGAGCTTCCTCCTGATGGTGAGGCGCCATCGATCCGCTGGCTTTTGAGGTCCGCGCCAACGGCGACGGCACCAGCGCATGCATTTGGCATTTCGCGCGCTCGTGCTTGATCTAAATCAAGCGGCCGCACGGCGATGATTGATCGCGCAAGTTCCCTACAGGGAGCGGAAGCACCCCGCCGAAAAAATACGCGGATGGCGCGGCGGCGCCGGCTGAGGGGTTGTGCCCGCGAATTCAACTCGCGGGATTCGTGCACTGGCGCGCACGCATCATTTCTCTTTCGGACGCCAGGGCTTTCCTTTTCCCGCAGCCTGCGAGGTTCGGCTCGTGGGCGCCTCAAATACCGCAATACGGCGGTCGAGCTGCCATAGCTCGACGTCGTTGACATCAACCAGTTGCGCAGCGCGTTCTCGTGCTTCCTGCTCGTCGGCACACTGCAATTTGGCCACGCTTATAACGCGATGGTCCTGATCCAAAAGGTAAGCTCGGTAGTGAGCCATCCCCACGTCTCCCCAACCGGCTGCTTTAACTGTTGGGGAATTGGAGCGGAGCGGGCTTTTTCCGTCTGTTCGAAAAGCGACAAACGAATGCTGTTTGCGCGCGAGTGTGGGAATTGGGATACAGGCGCGTTAGAGCTATCGCATATGAAAAGTAGAGTTCGCCCGCAACGAATCCTCGAGACGCCCGCCGCTGGCGGGCTCTGAGGATGATGGCGGCGCGCGCCGCCCCCTACTCCCAATACCAGGTCGAGAAATCGTTCTCGAACTGCGGCACTTCCTTCCAGACGCCCTTCAGCTTCTTGTTGGTGACGGTCGGCCATTGCGGCTGGAACAGGTAGGCGGAGACGGCGTCGGTCGCCAGCATGCGCTGGGCATCGCCGAGCAGTTTTGCGCGGCTGGCCTCGTCCGGAGTGGAGACAATCTGCTTGTAGAGCGCGTTGAACGCATCGTTGTTGTAACCGAGATAGTAGTCCGGCTCGGTGATCTTGACGAGGTCGAACGGCTCGACATGGCTGACGACGGTGAGGTCGAAATTGTGCGGACCGGTGGGCCCGAACACCTGCGACAGCCACTGCGCCCATTCGACGTTCTCGATCTTGGCGACGATGCCGACCTTGGCGAGCTGGGCCGCGACGATCTCGCCGCCCTGCCGCGCATAGGGCGGCGGCGGCAGCTTCAGCGACAGCTCGAGCGGCGTGGTGACGCCCGCTTCCGCGAGCAGCTTCTTGGCCTTCTCGGGGTCGTAGGGGTTGATGCCGGTGGTGTCGACATAGCCGGGCGACCCCGGCGTGTAGAAGCTGCCGATCGGCGTGCCGAAACCCTCGACGGCGCCGTCGATCAAGGCCTTGCGGTCGATCGCAGCGAGGATGGCGCGGCGAACGCGGACGTCATCGAGCGGCTTCTTGCGGTGGTTGATCGCCACGATGGTCTTGGCCCTGGAGCCGCCGATCAGCACCGTGAAGCGCGGATCGGACTTGAATTGAGCAACGACGCGGGTCGCGATGCGCGGAAATGCGTCGACGTCATTCGAGAGCAGCGCGGCGGCCTGGGCGGCCGGATCGGAGATGAAGCGGATCGTCACCTTCGACAGCTTGATCGCGGAAGCGTTGCGGTAGTCTGCCCATTTGTTCAGGGTGATCGAGGAGCCCTTGGCCCAGGCCCCAAGCTGGTAGGGCCCGGTCCCGACCGGCTGCGTGACATTGGTCGCCGCACTCTTCGGCTCGACGATCGAGCTGCTCGCCTGCCCGAGGAGGAACGGCAGGTTCGGCTCGGAATATTTCACCGTGATCACGACGGTGTCCGCGTCGGGCGCCTCGACCTTCTCGAACGCCTGGAACAGGCTCTTGTCCTTGTTGGTGCTGGTCGCCGCGGCATTTCGCTCGAACGAGAACTTCACCGCCGCGGAATCGAACGGCTCGCCATTGTGGAATTTGACGCCCTTGCGCAGCTTGAACGTATAGGTCTTCAGATCGGAAGATGCGGTCCAGCTCTCCGCCAGCAGCGGCGAGACCGAGCCGTCCTCGTTGATCTTGGTGAGCGTCTCGTAGACGTTGTAGAGCGTGACCTCGGCGATCGCGGCCGCCGCAGCGTTGGTCGGATCGAGCCCCGGTGGCTCCAGCGTCATCGCCATGACGACGCTGTCCTTCTTGCTCTGCGCCAGCACCGGCAGCGGGGCCGCGGCGAGCGCGGCGGCAAATGCGACGATGGATAGTTTCCTGAACATCTCGTAACTCCCCGGCCTGCTGTCTTCTTGGGCCTACGCCAATCCTGCTCCGGACACTAAGCCTCCATGGCGGCTGGCGGCAACGCCATCACGGCCTCCGCCTTGTGACAGGCGGCAAGGTGTCCCTCGCCCACCCTGCGTAGCTCAGGCAGGGCCTCGCGGCAATGCCGGTCGGCGAGTGCACAACGCGCGGCATAGGGACATCCGGTCGCGGCCGCTGATTGCGACGCGATCGCCTGGGCTCCGCGCCGGCGCCGGCCGCCGCCGGCACGCGCCCGCGGCACCGCATCGAGCAGCGCCCGCGTGTAGGGATGGGCACAATGATCGAACAGATCCTCCGGGCGCCCCTGCTCGACGATGCGGCCGAGATACATCACCGCGACTTCGTCGCAGAGATAGTCGACGACGGCGAGGTCGTGGCTGATCAGGATGTAGCTGAGACCGAACTGCTCCTGGAGGTCCTGCATCAGGTTGAGCACCTGCGCCTGCACGGAGACGTCGAGCGCGGAGACCGGCTCGTCAGCGACGATCAGCTTCGGCTGCGTGATCAACGCCCGCGCGATCGCGATGCGCTGGCGCTGGCCGCCGGAGAATTCGTGCGGATATTTCTCCATGTCGGCTTCGCGCAGGCCGACTTGCTTCAGCACGGCGGCGACACGGTCGCGGAAGGTGGTGCGGTCGGCACCTTCAAGGACGGTGAGCGGCTCGGCGACGATGCGCGCTATGGTCTGGCGCGGATCGAGCGAGCCGTAGGGGTCCTGGAACACCATCTGGAAATCGCGCCGGGCGCGGCGCAGCTCGTCGGCCGGGAGGCGGTTGAGATCGCGGCCGAGCAGCGCGACCTGCCCGGAGGTCGGCCGCTCCAGCGCCATCACGACGCGCGCGAAGGTGGACTTGCCCGAGCCGGACTCACCGACGATGCCAAGGCTCTTGCCGGCCTGGACCTGCACGCTGACGCCGTTGAGCGCGCGCACCTGGCCGGGCGGACGGAACAGACTTTCGCGCGGCAGCGCGTAGCGCTGCTCGAGATCCTTCACATCAAGAAGTGGTGCGGCGCTCATGCGGACAGCGCTCCGACGGTTTCAGCCATCGAGACATCCGTTCGGATGCAGCGCACGCCATGTCCCGGCCCGACCTCCACCATCGGCGGCAGCGCGACGCGGCACGCATCGATCACGAGCGGACACCGCTCGGAGAAGGTGCAGCCGGCCGGAAGGTCCGCGAGCTCCGGCACCGTGCCCGAGATCGTCTTCAGCCGCGTCCCCTTGCGCGCGCCGAGCTTCGGCCGCGCGCGGAACAGGCCCTGCGTGTAGGGATGGCCCATGCGGCGGAACACCTCGTCGGTCGGCCCGCTCTCGACGACGGTGCCGCCATACATCACCATCATGCGCTGCACGTTCTCGGCGATGACGCCGAGATCGTGCGAGATCAGGATCATCGACATGCCGCGCTCATCGACGAGATCGGCGATCAAGTCGAGGATCTGGCCCTGGATGGTGACGTCGAGCGCGGTGGTCGGCTCGTCGGCGATCAGAAGGTCCGGCTCGCAGGCGAGCGCCATCGCGATGGTGATGCGCTGGCGCTGCCCCCCCGAAAACTGGTGCGGATAGGCATCGACGCGCCGCGCCGGGTCCGGCAGCCCGACGCGGTCGAGCAAGGCGATGGCTTCTTTTCGCGCCTGCCCTGCCGAATATTTCTTGTGACGCCGCAGCGGCTCGGCGACCTGGTTGCCGATCGTGTGCATCGGGTTGAGCGCGGTCATCGGCTCCTGGAAGATCATGCTGATGCGGTTGCCGCGCAGGCGGCAGTAGTCCGCGTCCGGTAGGCCCGCCAGCTCATTGCCGTCGAGCTTGATGCTGCCGGTGACGACCGCGCTGTCAGGCAACAGGCCCATCAGCGACATCGCGGTGACCGACTTGCCGCAGCCGGACTCGCCGACGAGTCCGAGCGTCTCGCCGCGCTTGAGCGCGAAGCTGACGCCGCGCACAGCCTGCGCCGGCCCGCGGCTGGTATTGAGGCGGACGCCGAGATTGCTGACCTCGATCAACGGCATGCTGGAGCGCTCGGCCATCGTCATCGCTCCCGCGCCAGCCGGGGATCGAGCACGTCACGCAATCCATCGCCAAGCAGATTGAGGCCGAGCACGGCGACGGCGATCGCCGCGCCCGGATAAACCGCGAGCATCGGCGACTGGAACAGCAGCGTCTGCGCGTCGTTCAGCATCCGCCCCCAGGAGGGCTGCGGCGGCTGCGTGCCGAGGCCGAGATAGGACAGCGCAGCTTCCGCCAGGATGGCGAGCGCGAACTGGATGGTCACCTGCACGATCAGGATCGACAGGATGTTCGGCAGCACGTGCTCGATGGTGATGCGGAATTTTCCCTTGCCAGAAGCGCGCGCGGCCAGCACGAATTCGCGCGCCCAGATCGCGTTGGCCGAGCCGCGCGTCAGCCGGGTCAGCGTCGGGATCTGGAAGATGCCGATCGCGACGATCGAGGTCACCATGCCGGGGCCGACCACTGCGGCCAGCATGATCGCCGAGAGCACGGCCGGAAATGCGAAGGTGAAGTCGGAGAAGCGCATGATGATCTCTTCGGTCCAGCCGCGTTTGGCCGAGGCGATCAGGCCGAGGCAGACGCCGAAGGTGAGACCGATGCTGACCGCGATGATGCCGACCGCAATCGTGGAGCGCGCGCCGGCGAGCAGCAGCGAGACGATGTCGCGGCCGAAGGAATCGGTGCCGAGCCAGTGCGCAGCCGAAGGCGGCCGGAGTTTCGAGGCGATGTCGATCTCGTAGGGCGACCACGGCGTCCACACCAGCGACAGCACTGCCGAGACGAGCACGAGCAGGCTGAGCGTGCCGCCAAGGACAAAGCTGCGATGGCGCAGGGCGCGGCCCCAGAAGGTCCTGGCCGGCGGACGGCGCGTCGCGACGGGCGCGTCGATGGAAGTGGTCACGGGCGCGCTCACAGGTCGTGCACCTTGATGCGGGGATCGATCAGCGCATAGAGCACGTCGACCACGAAATTGACGATGACGACCATGGTCGCCAGCAGCATCACGCAATTGCGCACCACGATCAGGTCGCGGTTGGCGATCGACTGGAAGATCAGGCGGCCGAGGCCCGGCAAATAGAACACGTTCTCGATCACGATGGTGCCGGCGAGCAGATTGGCGAACTGCAGTCCCATCACCGTCATGACGGGGATCATGGCGTTGCGCAGCACGTGGCTCCACAGCACCTCGCGCTTGCCGAGCCCTTTGGCGCGGGCGGTGCGGACGAAGTCTTCGCGCAGCACTTCCAGAACCGCCGAGCGCGTGACGCGGGCGAGGATCGCGGCCTGCACGACCGCAAGCGAGACTGCCGGGAGGAGCAGCGACTTGACGCCGGGCCAGACGCCGTCCTCCCAGCCGGCGAAGCCGCCCGCCGAAAGCCATTGCAGCCGCACCGCGAACAACAGCACCAAGAGGATCGCGAACCAGAAATTCGGCAGTGCGATGCCCACTTGCGTCAGCGACATCACGCCGACGTCGCCGAGCTTGTTGTGGTTGGCCGCGGTGTAGATGCCGGCGGAGAGCGCCAGCGTCACCGTGATCGCCATCGACATGATCGCGAGCGGAATGGTCAGCACCAGCCGCTCCGCGATCAGGCCGGCGACCGGCGTGCCATAGACATAGGAATTGCCGAGATCGCCAATGAGGAGGCCCTTGACCCATTGCAGATAGCGGACGGCCAGCGGCTGGTCGAGCCCGAGCTTGGCGGTCAGCGCGCGCACCGCGTCCGGCGAGGCGTCGGCGCCCATCAGCATCTGGGCGGCATTGCCCGGCAGCGCGTCCAGCACCAGGAAAATGATCAGCGATGCGCCGACCAGCGTCGCCAGCAGGGTCAACAGACGTCGGAGGACAAAGACGCTCATGGGCGGTCGGTTTCAGGGCTCATCCGCGGCACGATCAACATGTCCGGACCGCCGACGCAAGGGCCTTGCTGCTTGCGCATGACGTCATTCCGGCCAACGGGACAGAAGATCGCTCGATGCCTCGAACAGCGCGCTGACGCGCAGCAATTCCGCATCACCCCGGAAGCGGCCGACCAGCTGAAGGCCGATCGGCAAGCCGTCGCGGGCAAAGCCCGAGGGCAGGCTGACGGCGGGATGGCCGGTCATGTTGAACGGCATGGTCCAGGGGAACCAGTTCGGCCGGACGCTGTCAAAATGCGCCCCGTCGATCTCGATGCTGCCGAACAGGTCCTGCTCGATCGGCAGCGCGGTGCGCGTGAGCGTCGGCGTCGCCAGCAAGTGTCCGCGCGCAAGCAGGGATTGCACGCGGCGGAACAGCGCGGTGCGCGCGAACATCGCCTCCTGGTAGTCGACGCCGCTGACTTCGGTCGCGAGCGCCAGCTGCCTGCGGAAGGCCTCGCTCAGTTCGTCGCCGTGCTCGGCCGCGAGCTTCGCAAAGCGCGTGCGCCAGACGGTGTGGTTGATGGCGCGCCAGATCGGCTCGATGTCAAAACCCTCGCCGGAGAATTCCTCGAGCTCGGCGCCGAGCCCGGCCAGCCGGTCGAGGCTCGTCTTGAAATTGGCGGCCACCTCGGCGGAAACGGGGCGACCCGGCGGCGTCACGCAGTACAAGATCCTCTGCCGGCGCAGGTCGCCGCGCGGGGCGGCGGTGCCGACGAAGTCGGGCACGGGCACGCCGATCGACCAGGGATCGACGGGATCTTCGCCGGCCATCACCTGCATCATCAGCGCGGTGTCGGCGACGGTGCGCGTGGTCGGCGTGACGTAGGTCTGGTTGCCGAAGACGTCGAGGGCCTGGCTGTGCGGGATCACGCCGTTACTCTGCTTCAGACCGACCACGCCATTGCAGGCGGCGGGAATCCGGGTCGAGCCGCCGCCGTCGGTCGCGATCGCCAGCGGCGCGATGCCGCTCGCCACTGCCACCGCGGCGCCGCCGCTGGAGCCGCCGGCGGAGCGGCAGGCGTCCCAGGCATTGCGCGTGCGCCCGAACAGCGGCGAATCCGTCAGGCACTTGCTGCCGAATTCCGGCGTCGTGGTCTTGCCGATCAGGATGGCGCCCTTAGCCCGCAGCCGCGCCACTGCGACGGCATCCTCGGTCGGCACATTGTCCTTGTAGGGAACGGCGCCGAAGGTGGTCTTGACGCCGCTTGTGTTGACGATGTCCTTGACGGTGACGGGGATGCCGTGAAGCAGGCCGAGCGCTTCGCCCGCCATCAGCTTTCGCTCCGCCGCGCGCGCCTGCGCCATCGCCTCGTCGCCGCACAGCGTGATGAAGCAGTTCAATTCAGGCTGCAGCGCCTCGGCGCGGGCGAGCACGGCGCTGGTGATCTCGACGGGAGAAATCTTCCTGGCGACGATGAGGCCGCGCAGCTCGGTTGCGGACAAGAGACAGGGATCGCCGTTCATCGTCACATCACGCTTCGAAAAAGCCGGCCACCGTTGGCGAGGCATTGACAGCGAGAATGACAGTTTTGTTAACTCGCCGTCCAATACGATTTTGGTCGCCAACCCATACGTTTTTGGTATGCCAATGGATCTTCGCCGGCTCCGCTATTTCGTCGCCGTCGCCGAGGCGCGCAGCGTCGGCAAGGCCGCCGAGCGGCTGCGGATGGCGCAGCCGCCGCTCTCGGTGCAGATCCGCAAGCTCGAGGCCGAGGTCGGCGCGCCGCTGTTCCGCCGCGGCACCCGCGGCATGGACCTGACCGAGGCGGGCCAGGCACTGCTGGTGCGCGCCAGCGAAGCGCTGGCGCTGGCGGCCGACGGCATCGAGGCCGCGCGCGCGGTTGCCTCGGGGCGGCGCGGCAGGCTGTCGGTCGGCTACATGTTCGTGCTGGCCAATGCGATGCTGCCGCGGTTGATCCCCGAGCTGCGCCGCTCGGTTCCCGGCGTCGACCTCGACTTCGCCGAGCTCAGCGCATCGACGCGCGAGGCCCGGGTGCTCGATCGCAGCGTCACGGTCGCGCTGTGCATGCCGGCGATCAACCATCCCGAGATCCAGGTGGCGCGGATCGGTGCGCAGCGCCTCATGCTGGCGATGCCGACCAGCTCGCCGCTCGCGCGCCTCAGCTCCGTTCCAATGGCCCGGTTGCACGGCCGTCCGCTGATCGCGCTGCCGCATCCGGACCACGGTCCCGCTTCGTCCGCCGTGGTCCCCCTGCTGCGCCGGCACCAGGTGGTGATGCCGATCGCGAGCCGGGTGGAGACGGTGCATTCGGCGATGAGCCTGGTTCTCGCCGGTGAAGGTTTTGCCATCCTGCCCGCCTGCGCGCAGCTCGGCGCGCCGCGCGGCATCGTGTTCAGGCCGCTTCGGGACGCCACAGACTCCCTCGACATCGCGGTGTGCTGGCGGCGTGACGCGCAGAGCCCGCTGATCCGCACCTTCCTCAAATGTGCCGAGAGGGTCGTCGCGGGGTTATGACGGACTACAAGCTCCAGTTAATCTCGTGACTCCAGGGCGGATCGGCGCCCGGGCGGGTGCAGGTCAGGCCGGCGCAATTGGCGGCAAAGGACAGCGCGCGGGAAAGCTCGTCAGTGCTGATGTCCTTGAGCCGCTCGCGCGCGAGGCGTCCCTGCTTGTGCAGGGCGAACAGCAGCGCGGCCTGAAAGCTGTCGCCGGCACCGATGGTGTCGGCGACCACGACCTTCGGTGCTTGCACTTCGATCTGCCCTGCCGCCGCGTGCCAGGCGATCGCGCCGCTATTGCCGCGGGTGATGACGACGAGGCTCGTGCCCTGCCCCAGCAACGCGCTCGCGCGCTGCTGATGGGGTTCCTCGCCGTAGAGGTAGGCGAAGTCGACATCCGACATCTTGATGAGATCGGCGCCTGCCGCGAATTCCGCCATGCGCGCGAGATAGGCCGGCTTGTCCTTGACGAGGTTGGGGCGGCAGTTCGGATCGAAGGAGACCGCGGAGGTCGCGCGCGCGTCCGCGATGAGAGTTTTGGTCTCGGCGGCGCCCTGGTCGTTGACCAGCGTGGTCGAGCCGACATGGACGGCCTCGACCGTATCGAACGGAATGGAGCCGCGCCGGTAGGTCCAGCTCCGCGTCGCGGTCTCGGCGTCGTAGAAGGCATAATGCGACTCGCCGGCGACGATGCGGACGAAGGCGAGCGTGGTCTGGTGGTTGCTGCGGGTGGCGAGATCGAGCGCGACATGCGAGGCGACCGCATGGTCCTCGATCATGCGTCCAAACAGGTCGGTCGAGATGCCGCCGACGAAGCCGGTCGGCGCGCCCAGCCGCGCCATGCCGATCGCGACATTCAGGCAGGAGCCGCCGACCGCGGGCATCACCGCCTCGCGCCCCTCCGTGTTTCGCGTCGGCACGAAATCGATCAGCGCATCGCCGCAGGATATCAGCATTCGTTTCAACCTCTGGCGATGTCAGCCATCGCGGCACGGCTGCCGCGATCGACCTCGCGCAGCAGCTTGTAGACTTCACGCTTGCGCGTGTGAAATGCGGCCATGTCGGGCGCGGTCGGCTCGCTCTTGCGGCCCAGCGCCGACATTTTGGCCATGGTCTCGCCGATCGAGGCATAGGCGCCGCCGGCGACCGCCCCGAGCATGGCAGCGCCGAGGAGCACCGGCTCCGTCGTTTGCGGCAGCGCGACCGTGAGGCCCGTGGTGTCGGCCATGATCTGCCGCACCAGCGGGCTGCGGCTAGCACCGCCGCCCATGATCATGAGGCTGGAGCGCACCCCATGCGCGGCAAAGGCCTCGATCACCTCGGCGAGCCCATAGGCGAGACCGCAGAGACCGGCGACGAACAGCCGCTCCATCGAGGCGATGTCGGTGTCGAGATCGAGACCGGCGATCACCGCGCGGGTGTCGGGGTCGGCATAGGGGGAGCGGTTGCCGATGAACTCGGGCAGCACATGGACATCACGGGCGAGCCGCGCGGCGCGGCTGGCATCGCCGGCGCGCGCGATGATGCGGCGTTCGAGGAACTCGATGAGGTCGACGCCTTCGCTGCGCGCCGCCGCGCTCGCCTCAGTGTGGCCGGGATGCGATTTGAGCAGATGGTCGATCGCAGCGCCCGCGGCCGACTGCCCGCCCTCGTTCAGCCAGAACTCCGGCACCATGCCGGAATAATAAGGCCCCCAGACGCCGGGGACGAAGCATGGCTCCTTCGTCGTCGCCATGATGCAGGCCGACGTTCCCATGATGTAGGCGAGACGGTCGCTGACATCGCTCGCGCCGCCGGCCCCGTCGCGGCCGCCGATCGCGCCGATGCCGCCGGCATGCGCGTCGATCAGGGAGGCGCCGACAGGCGTTCCCGGCGTCAGGCCGAGCTCGGCTGCGGCTACCGGCGTGAGACCCGCGCCGAGGCGAGTGCCGGGGGCGACGATGTCGGTGCCGATGCGGGCGTATTTTTCGGCGACGAAGTCCGACAGGCCGATGCGCTTGAAGAACGGCGCGCTCCAGCCGCCGCCGTCATGGGCGAGATAGTTCCACTTGCAGGTGACGGTGCAGGTCGAGCGCTGCAGCGATCCGGTCGCCCGCCAGGTCAGATAGTCGGCCAGATCGAAGAAGTGACCGGCCGCATCAAAGCTCGCGCGCAGATGCCGCTTCAGCCATAGCAGCTTCGGCATCTCCATTTCCGGCGAGATCGAGCCGCCGACATAGCGCAGCACGGCATCCTCGGTCTCGTTGATCAGCCGCGCCTCGGCCGTGGCGCGATGGTCCATCCAGACGATGACGTTGCGCTGCGCCTCGCCGGAGGCGCTGACGGTGAGCGGCTCGCCGTGCCGATCAAGCGCCACGAGGGAACAGGTGGCGTCAAAACCGATGCCACCGATGCTGTCGGGCGCAATCGCTGCTTCCGACATCGCCGCGCGCACCGATTTGGCGCAGGCGTCCCAGATGTCGGCCGATGACTGCTCGACGATGTCGCCGGCCTCGTGCCAGATCCTGATCGGATGCCGGGCGGTCGCGAGCAAGGTGCCGGCCTCGTCAAACACCCCTGCCCGCGTGCTCGTGGTCCCCACGTCGACGCCGATATACGCTCGCGGCATTGTCGCTCCCGGAAGCTCTCGTCAGTTTTGACGGTAAGCCTACCAGCAAGTGTAGCCGCCATCCACCAGCACGATGCTGCCGGTCATCAGGCTCGCGGCCTCCGACGACAGGAACAGCACGACGGAGGCGATCTCCTCGACCTGCCCCATCCGCGCCATCGGGGTTCCGCCGATCCAGGCGTCGTACATCTTCGGATTGCTCTTCACGAAGGCGTTGAGCGGGGTCTCGATATAGGTCGGCGCCACCGCATTGACGCGAATGCCGCGCGCGCCCCATTCGGCGGCCAGCGACTTGGTCAGATGGTGCACGGCGGCCTTGGAGGCGTTGTAGAAACACTGCTCCTGCGGCTTGTTGACGATGAAGCCCGACATCGATCCGACATTGACGATGGCGCCGCTTTTCGCCTTCAGCATGTGCTTGCCGAATTCGCGGCAGCACCAGAAGGTGCCGTTGAGGTTGACGTCGATGACGTTCAGCCAGTGCTCGTCGGTGACGTTCTCGGCCGGCGTCTCGCTGCGCGCGATGCCGGCATTGTTGACGAGGATGTCAACCTTGCCGTGGCGGGCGACGAGGTCGTTCGCGACTTCCGCCACGCGTTTGGTGTCCGTGACGTCCATGATCGCGGTCTCGACGTCAAAGCCCTTCGCCTTCAGGCTGGCCTTGGCGCTGTCGGCGACCTTGCCGTCGCGGTCGCCAATGATGACCCGGGCGCCGGCTTCAGTCAGCGCCTCCGCGCAGCCAAGGCCGATGCCTTGCCCGCCGCCGGTGATGAACGCGGTCTTGCCGTTCAATCTGAATTTTTCCAGGTACATGGTGGTCTTTCCGTTCTTGCCGTTGTCTTGCCGTTTCTTGTCAGCCGCGAAGGGCGTTGCCGCCCGGGTCGAAGCGATGAATGCGCTGGGGATCCGGCACCAGCGAGACGCGGTCGCCGGCGTGCAGGCTCAATTCGCCGATGTAACGCGCGGTCAGCATGCCGAGCGGGCCGGCATCGACATAAAGGAAGGTGTCGCTGCCGAGATGTTCGGCAACCGAGATGGTTCCCTGCCAGCCGCCGGCGCCGTCGCGCTCGATCTTCAGGTGCTCCGGCCGAACGCCGATCGTCGCCGCGCCCTTCTGCAACGCTGGCTCGCCGGTGACGAAGTTCATCTTGGGCGAGCCGATGAAGCCGGCGACGAAGAGATTGGCGGGCCGCTCGTAAAGCT
>NZ_LWIG01000010.1:156794-164000 GCF_002068095.1 Bradyrhizobium sacchari
GGCGAGCCGTATTGCTCGATTTTGCCGCCGTTGAGCACGACGATCTTGTCGGCCATGGTCATAGCCTCGACCTGGTCGTGGGTGACGTAGATCGCGGTGGTGCCGAGCTGCTTCTGCAGCCGCGTCACCTCGATGCGCATCTGAACGCGCAGGGCGGCGTCAAGGTTGGAGAGCGGCTCGTCGAACAGGAACGCCTTGGGCTCGCGGACGATGGCGCGGCCGATCGCGACGCGCTGGCGCTGGCCGCCGGAGAGCTCGCGCGGCTTGCGGTCGAGATACGGTGTGAGGTTCAGCGTCGCGGCGGCGGCCTCGACCTTGCGGTTGATCTCGTCCTTGGCAAGGCCAGCCATCTTCAGGCCGAAGCCGATATTGCCGCGCACGCTCATATGTGGATAGAGCGCGTAGGACTGGAACACCATCGATAGCCCGCGCTTGGCTGGCGGCGTGTCGACGACGTTCTTGCCGTCGATCAGGATCTTGCCGCCGCTGACGTCTTCGAGCCCCGCGATCAGGCGCAGCAGCGTGGTCTTGCCGCAGCCGGAGGGACCGACGAACACCACGAAGGAGCCGTCGGCGATGTCGAGGTCGGCGCCCTTGATGATGTGCACCGGGCCGAAGGATTTCTGCACGCCCTGAAGTGTGATCTGACCCATGGCAGCCCCTTACTTCACCGCGCCGAAGGTGAGCCCGCGCACGAGCTGCTTCTGGCTGAACCAACCGAGGACGAGAATGGGCGCGATCGCCAGCGTCGAGGCTGCCGACAGCTTTGCCCAGAACAGCCCTTCCGGGCTGGAATAGGAGGCGATGAACGTGGTGAGCGGCGCCGCGTACGAGGTGGACAGATTCAGCGTCCAGAACGCCTCGTTCCAGGCCAGGATCAGGTTGAGCAGCAGCGTGGACGCCAGCCCCGGGATCGCCATGGGCGTCAGCACATAGACGAGCTCGCGGCCAATGGTGGCGCCGTCCATGCGCGCGGCCTCCAGGATGTCGCGCGGAATCTCCTTGAAATAGGTGAAGAGCATCCAGATCACGATCGGCAGATTGCCGAGACAGAGGATGAAGACGAGGCCGATGCGGGAATCAAGCAGGCCGAACGTCTTGAAGATCAGGTAGATCGGCACCAGCACGCCGACCGGCGGCATCATCTTCGTCGAGAGCATCCAGAGCAGGATGTCCTTGGTGCGCTTGGTCGGCGCGAACGCCATCGACCAGGCCGCGGGAATTGCAATCAGCAACGCAATAATCGTCGAGCCGCCGGCGATGATGATCGAGTTCATCGCGTGGTGGAAATAATCGCTGCGCTCCTGCACGGCGGCATAGTTCTCGGTGGTCCATTGGAAGAACAGGAACGACGGCGGAATCGCGAAGGCCTCGAGCTCGGTCTTGAAGCTCGCCAGCACCATCCACAGGATCGGGAAGAAGATCAGGAAGCCGAACAGCCATGCCCCGATCGTCGATATGACCACCCGCTGTCTCGTCGCCATCCGAGCCATGCTTCAAGCCTCCAGGTTGCGGCCGACGATGCGGACGAGGAAGAAGGCGACGATGTTGGCGATCACCACCGCGACGAGGCCGCCGGCGGACGCGCTGCCGACGTCGAACTGGATCAGTGCCTGCGCATAAATCAGGAAGGCGATGTTGGTGGTCGACAGCCCCGGGCCGCCGCCCGTGGTGACGTAAATCTCTGCAAAGACGGTGAGCAGGAAGATGGTCTCGATCAGGATCACCACGGTGATGGGGCGCGCCAGATGCGGCAGCGTGATGTAAATGAAGGTCGAGACCGCGCTGGCGCCGTCCATCTCGGCCGCCTCTTTCTGCTCCTCGTCGAGCGATTGCAGCGCGGTCAAGAGAATCAGCGTCGCGAAGGGCAGCCACTGCCAAGCGACGATCAGGATCACCGAGAACAGCGGCACGTCGTTGAACCAGTCGACCGGCGTCAGCCCGACCAATTTTGCGAGCCAGGCGAACAAGCCGGAGACCGGATGCATAAGCAGATTCTTCCAGACCAGCGCGCTCACTGTCGGCATCACGAAGAACGGCGCGATCACCATGAGCCGCACGAAGTTGCGGCCGATCACGGGCTGGTCGAGCAGCAGCGCCAGGGGAATGCCGAGCAGGATGGTCAGTGCCAGCACCGAGCCGACCAACACCAGCGTGTTCTGGAGCGAGGCCAGAAAGGCGGGATCGGTGAGGAAGTAGCGAAAGTTTTCCAGCCCGATGAATTCTTCCGAACCGGGATCGAGCAGGCTGTAATGCAGCGTCGAGAAATAGATCGTCAGCGCCAGCGGGACGATCATCCAGATGAACAGCAGCCCGACGGCCGGGGTCAGGAGCGACCGTGCAAGGAATTGCGTCTGCCGGGTTGCCACGGGCTTCTCCTCTGCCGGGAAGAAGAAGGCGGCCATCCATCCGGGGATGGGTAGATGGCCGCAAGTTTGAGCTCAGGAGGAAGAGCTCGGGTTCACTTGATGTAGCCGGCGCGCTTCATTTCGCGCTCGGTGACGGACTGGGCTGCGGAAAGCGCCGCATCGACGGAGGTCGATCCTGCAAGCGCCGCCGAGAACTGCTGGCCCACCTGGGTGCCGATGCCCTGGAATTCGGGGATCGCGGCGTATTGCACTCCGACGTATGGCACGGGCTTCACCGTCGGCTTGTTGGGATCGGCGGCGTCGATGGAGGCCAGCGTCAACTTGGCGAAGGGCGCGACCTTCAGATAATCAGGGTTCTCGTAAAGCGAGGTGCGGGTGCCGGGCGGCACGTTTGCCCAGCCCTCCTTCGACGCCACCAGCTTGGTGTAGTCTTTGCTGGTCGCCCAGGCGATGAACTTCTCGGCAGCTTCGGTCTTCTTGGAGCCGGCGGGAATCGCGAGGTTCCAGGCCCACAGCCAGTTGGCGTTCTTGCCGAGCCCGGTGTTGGGCGCGAGCGCGAAGCCGACCTTGTCGGCGACCTTGGAGTCCTTCGGGTTGGTGACGAAGGACGCCGCGACCGTGGCGTCGATCCACATCGCGCATTTGCCGGCGTTGAACAGCGCCAGATTCTCGTTGAAGCCGTTGGAGCTTGCGCCGGGTGGGCCGGCTTCCTTCATCAGGTTCACGTAGGTCGTGAGCGTCGTCTTCCATTCCGGCGTATTGAACTGCGGCTCCCACTTCTCGTCGAACCAGCGTGCGCCGTAGGAATTGGCCATGGCCGAGAGGAAGGCCATGTTCTCGCCCCAGCCGGCCTTGCCGCGCAGGCAGATGCCGTAGGTGCCGCCGCTCTTGTCGGTGAGCTTCTTGGCGGCGTCGATCACGAAGTCCCAGGTGGGCTTCTCCGGCATCTTCAGGCCGGCCTTCTCGAACAGGTCGGTGCGATACATCACCATCGAGCTCTCGCCGTAGAACGGCGCGGCGTAGAGCTTGCCGTCGGCGGAGACCGCGTCCTTGATCTTCGGCAAGAGGTCGGCGACGTCGTAATCGGCGCCGAGATTAGCCAGCGGCACCAGCCAGCCCTTCTTGGCCCAGATCGGCACCTCATAGGTGCCGATGGTGAGGACGTCGAACTGGCCACCCTTGGTGGCGATGTCGGTGGTGACGCGCTGGCGCAGCACGTTCTCCTCCAGCGTAACCCATTTCACGGCAATGTCAGGGTTCTTCTTGGTGAATTCACCGGTCAGTCCCTGCATGCGGATCATGTCGCCATTGTTGACGGTAGCGATCGTGAGGGTCGTTTCCGCCATCGCGGGGACGGCCAGCAGAACAGACGCGCCGCAGACGGCGCCGAGGACGTGTTTCACGGTGACCTCCCTTGGACCCGCGCTTTTGAGCATATGCCCACGCGTTGAGCGTATGTTCAACGGAGCTATGGTGCTAGTCAAGCAGGCGCACGGCCGTTCCCGCAACTTATGAGTGCTGCGGTGCGGGAGTGGGCGGGAGGTGGGGTGGGGATGTTGCCACACCCCACACTGTCATGCCCCGCGAAGGAGGGGCATCCAATACTCCGTGTCGTGAGTTGGTTTGCCTCAAGCTTGGCCACGGCGTGCTGGATCGTCCGTCTGCACGAACGATGACAGTGTTGTGTGGGGAAGGATCGCCTGCCTCGCGGACAAGCTGGAACAGCCCCCTACCGCTCCAGGATCGCCCTTGCCGTCGTCTCGTCCGTGATCAGGCCGTTGATCAGGCCCCCGCTGAGCGCCGCCGCGATGGCCGCCACCTTGGCGGTCCCCACCGCCGCACCGATGGTCGTTGTCTTCGCCGGCACTTCCGGCGGAATGCTGGTGAGACGCTTGTTGGTGCCGGCCTTGAGCAGGCGGCCCTTGGAATCATAGGCCCAGCCGGTGATCTCCCCGATCGCCCCCAGGCGCATCATCTCGAACAACTCGTCGCGGGTGACGAACCCATCGACGTGCACCTGCGCCTTCTGGTCCATCTGTCCGATGCCGACGAGGCGCAAATCGGCCCTGGCCGCGACGGCCTTCACTTTCGCGATCGGCTCGATGCGCACCATCCTGTTGCGCTCGTCCTCCGACGACATCAGGAACGGCAATGGCATCGGATAGTGCCGCGCGCCGGTGCGGTCGGCGAGCCGGCCGACGGTGTCGTAGAAGCTCGCCGAGCCGTCGGCGGAGATGTTGCCGACCAGCGAGACGATCTGGTGATTGGGCCGGTCGATCGGCGTGACGCGCTCGACCGCGGCCCGGACTGCCCTCCCCGTGCCGAGCGCGACGATGACGGGCGTCTCCGGGCGCAGTGTGGAATCGAGCAGATTGGCGCAGCGTTCGGCAATGCCTGCGGTCGCCTCCGGTGCGGCAGGATCGGCCGGCACAACTTCGCAATGGACGAGGTCGAACCGTTCCTTCAGGCGCGCGGCCAACTCCATGCAGGCGGCGATGGGATGTTCGAGCCGGAAGGTGATGAGCCGCTCGGCAAGGCACAGTGAGACCAGCCGCTGCGCCGAGGCGCGCGAGACCTGCAGCATCTTTGCGATCTCGTCCTGGGTATGGCCGGCAATGAAATAGAGCCAGCCGGCGCGCGCGGCGTCGTCGAGTCTCGACTTGTCGTTCTCGGCGGCCATGCGGGCTCACACCTCCCAGAAATCGCTCATGCGCGTGAAGACCCGATCGGCCCCGGCGGCGGACAATATAGCGCGGCCGTCGCGGCTACGATAATGGCCGCCGCCGACAAATCCCCAGACGGCCATGCCGGCCGCCTTGCCCGCCTGCACGCCGCTGACGCTGTCCTCGATCACCAGCGTGCGCGAAGGATCGGCGCGCATCTTCTCAGCGGCGTGGAGAAACAGGTCCGGTGCGGGTTTACCGTGCTTGACCATTTGCGCGGTATAGAGACGGCCGTCGAAATACGACGCAAGGCCGGTGACGTCCAGCGACAGCGCGACGCGATCGAGATCGCTGGAAGAGGCAACGCAACGCAGTGCCTTCAGCGCGGACAGAACGGTGGCGACCTCGGGAATTGGCTGGAGCGACTTCGCAAAGGTCTCAAGTACGCGCGCTTTCAGGCGCGGCAGGAATTCATCGGGCAGTGTTCGTCCATGCTCGCGATAATACTGCCCGATCGCGGCCGCGCTGCGGCCCAGGAAGAGCTCGAGCGCCTGCTCCACGCTGAGCTCCAAGCCGAACTCCGCCAGCACCTCGGACAGGCACCGGCAACTCAGCAGTTCGCTGTCGACGAGCACGCCGTCGCAGTCGAAGATGATGAGATCGGGTTTCGACCGAATTTGGCCCATCCGCCTATTCGATCATATACCCATCAGATGAGCAATAGTTCACTCGCGGAACACCACTTGGGTTGACTGGTTCAGTGAGCCACCTGCCGGTAGATGGCCGGCAGCCCCGCGGGCAATCGCTCGATGTTGCCGACGATGGCATAACCGCTGCGGCCGAACAGCGTCGGAAAATAGGACTGCGCTGCAGCGTCGATGGTCACGCCGAACACCGCAATCCCGAGCCGGCGCGCTTCCTGCACGGACTTCCTGGTGTCTTCAAGCGCAAAGCGGCCCTCATAATGGTCGACGTCGTTCGGCTTGCCGTCGGTGAGGACGAGCAGCAGCTTCTTGCGCTGCGGCTGGCGCGCAAGCTCGGCCGAGGCGTGGCGTACCGCCGCGCCGATCCGGGTGTAATAGCCTGGCCTGAGCGCGCCGATGCGGTGCTCGACCACGCCGCTCATCGGCTCGCCGAACGCCTTGACCGTTTCAAGCCGCACCCAGGACCGCCGGCGCGAGGTGAAGGTCAGGATGTTGTGGTGATCGCCGCAGGCCGACAGCCCGTGCGCGAGCACCAGCAGCGCTTCCTTCTCAACATCAAGCACCCGGTAGCCATCGGCCCAGGCGTCCGTTGAAAGCGAGACGTCGACCAGCAGCGTGACGGCGAGATCGTGCCCTTGCGGGCGCATCGCCATGTGAACGCGATCGAGACCGGCGCCATTGCCGCCAGCGCGAAGATCGCACCGCGCGCGGACCAGCGCGTCGAGATCGAGATCATGTCCGTCGGACTGGGCCCGCATCAATTCATGACGTGGCCGCAAGACCTCGAAGCGGCGACGCACCTGGCGGATGTGCCGGCGCATGGTCTCGTCGGGCGCCCAGCTTTCACCTCGCTCCGAAGCGGCAGATGCGAGCACGCGGCAATGGTCGGGCAGATAAGAGCTGCTGCGATAATCCCATTCGGGATAGGTCAGATCCGCATTCAGGCGCGAGGCATCGAGGGGTTCCGGCGGCAGGTCGAGATCGAACTTGAACCGGCTCGCGGGCTTGCCGCTGCGGCGGCTGAGCGTGATCTCTTCCAGGTCATCGGCCGCCTTCTGCGCGTCCTCGTCCTCGCTGTCGTCCGCCGGCCGATCGACATTGACCATCTCGGCCATCGCTAGGATTTTTTCAAAGCGGTTGAGTACGAACGGATCGCGGCGATTGGCATCGTCCTTGCGCTCGCGCACGGCAAAGCGCTTGCGATTGTCCTGAGCTTGGGGCTGCGCACCGGCGGCGCATTCATCCTCGCCCGCAGGCGCGGCTGACTGCTCGCGCATCCAGCAATCGCCCCACAGGGGGCACGGCAGGATTGGACGATAGCCCGGCGGCGCCCTGTCCGGCAGCGGTCCCGTTCCCATCATGGCCGGCCACAATTGCCCTGCGGGCGCGGGTCCGGCCCCGAGCAGGGCGAGAACGATCTGCTCGATCTCCTGCTCGACGCGCGGCAGGGGGCGGCGCGGTCGGACCTCG
>NZ_LWIG01000010.1:164102-175506 GCF_002068095.1 Bradyrhizobium sacchari
AAGACCGCCGTTTCAGCGGCGCGGCGCAGCACGAGCAGATCGCGCCGGAGCGGATCGGTCTCGGCGATCGCTTCGGTTGGCGCGACCGCGAACCAGGCCGCGAGCCAGCGATAGAGGCATGCATTGAGCTCGCGGCCGGGAAAAAGCGCAATGCGATCGGGCAGGAAGACGGTTGTGGTGTCGCGGCCCGGCTGTTCGAGGCGCTCGTCACCGAGGCCGATGCGTTGCCGCCAGCCGAGCCGGTGGCTGGACTTGCGCGCACCGGCGCTCGCGATCTGCACGCCCGCCTTGCCGCCGAGCGCGCGGAACATCACCGCGAGCCTGCTTCTCATCTCGGCAAGCGAGACCGCGTGATCGGCATGAACCGGATAGCTGGCAGTGCCCCCGACCATCCGGTGCCAGGCACGGCCGACCCTCTCCTCCAGTTCGAGGAAGTCGAGCATGGGACCGGCCTCACCCGATCACGGCACGCGCGACGTCGAGCAGCGCGGCCTTGACGTCGGCATCGTCGGTCAGCGGCTCGATCATGCCGCCGAGCACGGCATCGGCAATCGGCATGCCGGCGGCAATCAGGGTCGCGCAATAGACCACGAGGCGGGTCGAGACGCCCTCCTCGATATCGTGGCCCTTGAGGGCGCGCAGCCGGCCGGCCAGCGCCACCAGCGGCCGTACGCGATCCGGCGACAGTCCGCTCTCGGCGGACACGACGGCGACCTCCTGCTCAGGCGGCAGGAAGCCGAACTCGATCGCGACGAAGCGCTGCCGCGTCGATGGCTTCAGCGCCTTCAGCAGCGTCTGGTAACCGGGATTGTAGGAGACGACGAGCATGAAGCTGTTCGGTGCAGCGAGCTCCTCGCCGGTGCGCTCCAGCGGCAGGATGCGGCGATCGTCGGTGAGCGGATGCAGCACGACCGTGACGTCCTTGCGCGCTTCCACGACCTCGTCGAGATAGCAGATGCCGCCCTCGCGCACCGCCCGCGTCAAGGGACCGTCGGTCCACACGGTGTCGCCGCCTCGCAAGAGATAGCGGCCGGTAAGATCGGCCGCGGTGAGATCGTCGTGACAGGCGACGGTGTGGAGCGGCAAACCGAGCCGCGCCGCCATATGCGCGACGAAGCGGGTCTTGCCGCAGCCGGTCGGCCCCTTGAGCAGCACCGGCAGCTGATGCCGCCAGGCCTGCTCGAACAGCACACATTCGTTGCCGCTGGCGACATAGGGCGGCAGCGCGGGCGCCGAGGTCACGGTGTGAAGAGCGGGTTTCATGATGTCTCTCCGGACTTTCCAGGAAGCGGGCGGCCGCGGCGAACCGCGGCCGTCGTTTGCGTTTACTCGGCCGGCTGCAGCGCGGCGGGAACGGCCGCCGTCTTCTCGCGGCCCGGCATCAGCACGGCCCACACGAACATCAGCGCGGAGATCGCGACGAACACGCCGGAGCCGAGCCGGATCCAGTAGAAGAAGGCGAGCTGGTCCTGCACGTCCATGTAGCTCTGGCCGAGGATGCGCTGGAGATGGACCTGGATCACGCCGGCGAAGGTCAGCGCGAAGGTCATGGTCATCATGGCCGTGCACATGATCCAGAAGCTCGCCATGGAGAGCCACTGGTTATAGGGCGCACGTCCCTTGAGTTGCGGGATCGCATAGGCCATGACGGACAAGTTCAGCATCACGTAGGCCCCGAAGAAGGCGAGATGGCCGTGCGCGGCGGTGACCTGCGTGCCGTGGGTGTAGTAGTTCACCGAGGACAGCGTGTGCAGGAAGCCCCAGACGCCGGCCCCCAGAAACGCCATCACCGAGCAGCCGACCGACCACAACAGCGCAGCGCGGTTCGGGTGCTTGCGGCCGGCCTTCCAGGTCATCTGCACCGTGAAGATCACCATGGTGAAGAACGGCGCCACCTCGAGCGTTGAGAACAGCGAGCCGATCCACTGCCAGTAGCCGGGCGCGCCGATCCAGTAGAAGTGATGGCCTGTGCCAAGAATGCCGGAGAACAGCGCAAGGCCAATGATGACGTAGAGCCACTTCTCCACGACCTCGCGGTCGATGCCGTTGAGCTTGATCATGAGATAGGCGAGCACGGAGGCCATGATCAGCTCCCAGACGCCCTCGACCCAGAGATGGACGACGTACCACCAGTACATCTTGTCCACCGCGAGGTTGGCCGGATTGTAGAAGGCGAACAGGAAGAAGATCGCAACGCCCCACAGGCCGAACAGCAGGATGTTGGTGACCGTGGTCTTGCGGCCTTTCAGCGCCGTCATGGTGACGTTGAACAGGAACATCAGGCAGACGACGACGATGCCGACCTTGATGATGAAGGGCTGCTCGAGGAATTCGCGGCCCTCGTGGTAGTGGAAGAGATAGCCGACGACGGCGACGCCCGCGGCGCCGAAGAACATCCAGAACTGGATCTTTGCGAGCAGCGGGCTGAAAAGCTCGGTCTCGGTTTCCTCAGGCAGCAGGAAGTAGGTCGCGCCCATGAAGCCGATCAGCGACCACACGATCAGCGCATTGGTGTGGATCATCCTGACGATGTTGAACGGCAGGAGGGTCGAGAGCGTGTTGGGCAAAACGTAGATGGTTCCCGCGAGCAGGCCGAACAGGACTTGGGCCAGGAACAGCGTCAGCGCGCCGTAGAAATACAGCATCGCGACTTTCTGGGTTTGGTATTTCATCGATGTGCTCTTTCGTTGGGATTGGTTCGATGCTCAGCCGGCCTTGTTCGGCGGCCATTCCTGGCGCTTGATCGTCGAGGTCCATTGCAGGAAGTCGGCGAGATCGTTGAGCTCCTGGTCGGTCAGGTTGAACTGCGGCATCTGCCGCCGGCCCGGTGCGCCCGAGGGCTGCGCCTGCATCCAGGCCTTCAGCGTCTCGCGCGCAGCGGCCGGGTCCTCCTTGCCGCCCCAGCGATCCCAGACGTTGCCGACCTCGGGCGCGAAATAGGCGCCCTCGCCCAGCAGCGTGTGGCAGTTGATGCAGGAGTTCTTCTCCCAGACATGCTTGCCGCGCGCGACCGACGACGTCAGCGTGGTCGCGTCGGTCGAGTTCGTGGCCATGTAATAATGGCTGTGCGCCGTCAGCCCGATGAAAATGGCGAAGAAAAAGGCCGAACCGCCGTAGAACACGTTTCGAGCGGCCGACTTGGTCAGGCGTTCAGCCATTGCCAATCCTTTCCGGTTGTTTCCTGAAGAAATGCGATGCTGCGATTTATTGCTGCTTTGCCCGGCCCGTTCTTTGTCAGGGCGCAATGAGCGCATCAGATCAGGGCGACGATCGCGGACGCCAGCCAGGCGAACAGCACGACGATGAGGACCCAGGCGCTGACGAGGTCGCGCCAGAGCGCCGGCGCGGCGCGGAGATCGAGGAAATCCAGCACGATGCGGCGCCCCTTGAGCGCGGCGAATGTGAGCAGCAGGGCGTTGGCGAGCAGCGGACGGATCACAACGGAAGGAACCAGGACGGTCGCCATCGCGAGGCCGATCAGCGCGATCCAGGTGATGTCGAGACGATCGAGCACCATCAGCGCACCAAATAGAGAATCGGGAACATGACGATCCACACCAGATCGACCATGTGCCAGAAGGCCGTTCCCGTCTCGACGCCGGATGTTTCGGCACGGCGGCAGACCACGGCGAGAATGACGATGCCGAGGCCGACATGCAGGAGATGAAAGCCGGTGAGCAGGAAGTAGAGCGTGAAGAACGGGCTGGTTTCGAGCCCGACGCCGCGCCCGATTTCTTCGGCATATTCGGCGAGCTTGATCGCGATGAAGAGACCGCCGAGCGCCATGGCGATCAGGAGCCAGCGGCGCGATGCTCGCCTCTCCCTGGTCCGCGCGGATCTGGTCGCGCGGGCCGCGGCCCAGCCGCTGGTCACCAGCACAAGCGTGTTGAGCCCGGCGATGTTTGAATTGAGTGTGGCCTGCCCGGCCGCGAACACTGCGGGGTGGATTGCGCGGGCGACGGAGAAGGCGCCGAGGAACAGGCCAAAGGCGACGAGCTCGCTGAAGATCAGCACCCAGATCATGGGATCGCCGGGGAGATCCTCGAGGATGCCCCAGCCGGTTCCCTATTGTTCGCAATCGGCCGCTGACATCTGCTTTCCGGATCAGGACACCGGAAAGACTTAACTTACCCGTCCAGTTCGGAATTTGTCGCAGGACAAACTGGGGATCGCTGGGCGCCTTGTTTGCGCCGACGCAACGTCCGGGCGGCCGGATCGCGGTACGAAGCGGTTCAGGTTCCCAGGACTGGCGAGTGACAAAATGAGTGATGCACAGATCGGGCTGATGACGGCGACCCCCATCATCATCGCCTTCGCCATCGCGCTCCGGCGCATGGGGGTTCTCTCGACGGTCGCGACCGTATCGGCAGTAAGCCTCTCCGTCGCGATCGCGACGGTGCTGTTCACGACGCAGTCACCGCTGCCGTAGGGTGGATTAGCCAAAGGCGTAATCCACCACTTCTGCATCCGCGGTGACGGGCGTTGGTGGGTTACGCCTTCGGCTAACCCATCCTACGGGATTTACCGCCGCTGGTTATACACGTCGATGCAGACCGCACCGAGCAGCACCAGGCCCTTGATGACCTGCTGATAGTCGATGCCGATGCCGAGGATGGACATGCCGTTGTTCATGACGCCCATGATCATGGCGCCGACCACGGCGCCGCCGACGCGCCCGACGCCGCCATAGGCCGAGGCGCCGCCGATGAAGCAGGCGGCGATGACGTCGAGCTCGAAGCCGAGACCGGCCTTGGGTGTCGCGGTGTTCAGCCGCGCGGCGAAGACGAGGCCGGCGAGCGCAGCCAGCACGCCCATGTTGACGAAGGTGAGGAAGGTCAGCCACTCGGTCTTGATGCCCGACAGGCTGGCCGCCTTGGCGTTGCCGCCGACCGCGTAGATCTGCCGTCCGATCACGGTGCGGCGGGTGACGAAGCCGTAGAGCGCGATCAGCGCGGTCATGATCACCAGCACGTTTGGCAGGCCGCGATGCGAGGCGATCAGGTAGGTGAAATAGAGCACGGCGCAGGCGAGCAGGATGCTCTTGCCGAGGAAGAATGCATAAGGCTCGACCTCGATGCCGTGCGACTGCTCGCGCGACCGCCCCTTGGCGCTGGCATAGACGAGGCCGAGCGCGAGCACGGCGCCGATCAGCATCGAGGTCGGATGCAGCGTGCCGGCCTCGGGCAGCATCTCCGGAATGAAGCCCGACGACAGCTTCTGGAACGTCGCCGGGAACGGCCCGAGCGACTGGCCCTGCAACACCGCGAGCGCCAGCCCCTTGAACACCAGCATGCCTGCCAGCGTGACGATGAAGGACGGGATCTTGAAATAGGCCACCCAGTAACCCTGCGCCGCACCGATGGCGGCGCCGAGCGCGAGGCAGGCGATGAAGGCGAGCGTGTAGTCGACCTTGTAGGTCACCATGAGAAGCGCGGCCACGGCGCCGATGAAACCCGCGACCGAGCCGACCGAAAGGTCGATATGGCCGGTGACGATCACCAGCAGCATGCCCAGCGCCATGATCACGATGTAGCTGTTCTGAAGCACCAGATTGGTGAGGTTCAGCGGCTGCAGCAGCGTGCCGCCGGTCATCACCTGGAAGAACAGCATGATCGCGATCAGCGACATCAGCATGCCGTAATTGCGCAAATTGTTCTTGATGAAGCCGCCGTGCCGGCCCTCCTCGGGCAGCGACACCGTCTTGTCGGTCATGGCTGCGATCCTCCCATCTCCGCGGCCTCAGGCACGCTGTTGCTTCGTTCGTTGCGCATGATGGCGCGCATGATCTTTTCCTGCGTTGCATCTGCGCCGTTGAACTCGCCGACAAAGGCGCCGTCGTTCATGACGCAGATGCGGTCGCAGATGCCGAGCAGCTCGGGCATCTCTGAGGAGATCACCACGACGCCCCGCCCGGCTTCCGCCAGCTCGTTGATGATACAGTAAATCTCGTATTTGGCACCGACGTCGATGCCCCTTGTCGGCTCGTCCAGGATCAGGACCTTGGGGTCGGTCATCAGCCATTTCGACAGGACCACCTTCTGCTGGTTGCCGCCGGAGAGCTGGCCGGTCTCCTGGTAGACGTCGGAGCAGCGGATGCGCATGCGGTTGCGGTAGTCGCTGGCGATCTTCAGCTCGGCGATGTCGTCGATCACCTTCCCTGGTGCGACCTGGTCGAGGCTCGCGAGCGTGATGTTCTTGCGGACGTCGTCGGCGAGGATCAGACCGAGCTGCTTGCGGTCCTCGGTAACATAGGCAAGGCCAGCGTCGATCGCCGCGGCGACGCTCGGAAGCGCGATCTCCCGGCCCTCGAGCCTGAGGTGGCCGCTGATATTGGTGCCCCAGGAGCGCCCGAACAGGCTCATGGCGAATTCGGTGCGCCCCGCCCCCATCAGCCCGGCAATGCCGACGACCTCACCGCGCTTCACGCCGAAATTGACGTTCTTGATCACCTGCCGCTCGGGATGGATGGGGTGATAGACCGACCAGTTCTCAACGGTCATCACAGGCTCCCCGATCTTTGCGCTGCGCTCCGGGAAGCGGTGAGCCATATCGCGATTGACCATGCTGCGGATGATGCGGTCCTCCTGGATGGGCTCGGCATGGCAGTCGATGCTGTCGACGGTGCGGCCGTCGCGCAGCACGGTGATGTGGTCGGCGACCTTGGCGACCTCGTTGAGCTTGTGCGAGATCAGGATCGAGCCGATGCCCTGCTCGCGGAACGCCATCAGGCGTTCGAGCAGCGCGGCGCTGTCGGCCTCGTTAAGGCTCGCGGTCGGCTCATCCAGGATCAGCATCCGCACCCGCTTGGACAATGCCTTGGCGATCTCCACCAGCTGCTGCTTGCCGACGCCGAGATCGGTGATCAGCGTATCCGGAGATTCCTTCAGGCCGACCTGCGCCAGCAGCTCGCGCGTGCGCCGGTACACTTCGTCGCGATCGATGACGCCAAACTTCGACGGCGGATGCGACAGGAAGATGTTTTCCGCGATCGACATCAGCGGGATCAGCGCCAGCTCCTGATGGATGATGATGATACCGAGGGCCTCGGAGTCGTTGATGTCGCGGAAACGGCGCTCCTCGCCCTCGAAGACGATGGTGCCCTCGTAGCTGCCCGCCGGATAGACGCCGCTCAGCACCTTCATCAGCGTGGACTTGCCGGCGCCGTTCTCGCCGACGAGGGCGTGAATCTGCCCGGCATGAACCGAGAAATTGACGTCGCGCAGCGCCTGCACACCGGCAAAGCTCTTGCTGACGTTGCGCATCTCCAGCATGGCGGTCATTGGCGTTGGTGTCCCTTGCTTCGCCTCTCCCCGCGTGCGGGGAGAGATTGAATGATATCGCTGCATCCACGTCGTCATTGCGAGCGCAGCGAAGCAATCCAGACTATCTCCGCAGTAGCAGACTGGATTGCTTCGCTGCGCTCGCAATTACGGAGTGCATAGCAACCACAGCCCGATTGGAGAGAACCCCTCACCCCGCCCCAAGAGCGGGGAGAGGGAGAAAAAAGAAGCTCACTGGAACTGCGATTTCTTGTAGTAGCCGCTGTCGACCAGGGTCTTCTCCCAATTGTCCTTGTAGACCACGACCGGCTTGAGCAGATAGGACGGCACGGTCTTGACGCCGTTCTCGTAGGTCTTGGTGTCGTTGACGGTCACCTGCTTGCCGGCGAGTGCAGCGTCGACCATGTCGGCGGTCACCTTGGCGAGATCGCGGGTGTCCTTGAAGATGGTCGAATACTGGTCGCCGCGCAGCATCGCCTTGATCGACGGCACCTCGGCATCCTGGCCCGAGATAACAGGCATCGGCTGGTCGGCGCTGCCGTAGCCGACGCCCTTCAGCGAGGAGATGATTCCGATCGAGAGGCCGTCATAGGGTGACAGCACGGCGTTGACCTTCTTGTTGCCGTAATAGGCGCTGAGCAGATTGTCCATGCGGGCCTGGGCGGTGGCGCCGTCCCAGCGCAGGGTCGCGACCTTGTCCATGCCCATCTGGCCGGACACCACGACGAGCTTGCCGCTGTCGATGTAGGGCTTCAGCACGCTCATCGCGCCGTTGTAGAAGAAGTAGGCATTGTTGTCGTCGGGTGAGCCGCCGAACAGCTCGATGTTGAACGGGCCCTTGCCGTCCTTGAGGCCGAGGCCCTGCACGAGCGACTCGGCCTGGAGCACGCCGACCTGGAAATTGTCGAAGGTCGCGTAATAGTCCACGTTCGGCGTGCCGCGGATGAGGCGGTCATAGGCGATCACGGTGATGCCCTTTGCTTTCGCCTGCTTGAGCACGTCGGACAAAGTGGTGCCGTCGATCGCGGCGATCACCAGCGCCTTGGCGCCCTTGGTCACCATGTTCTCGACCTGCGAGAGCTGGTTCGGAATGTCGTCCTCGGCGTATTGCAGGTCGGTGTTGTAGCCACGCTCTTTGAGCACCTTG
The DNA here is from genome assembly GCF_002068095.1 of Bradyrhizobium sacchari. GTDB lineage: Bacteria > Pseudomonadota > Alphaproteobacteria > Rhizobiales > Xanthobacteraceae > Bradyrhizobium > Bradyrhizobium sacchari. Next base: position 172,530 of record NZ_LWIG01000010.1, read on the forward strand.
ACCATGTTGTTGCCGTCGTCGATCCAGCGCGCCGACGACTTCGTCGGCATGGAAATGCCAACGGTCGCCTTCTCCTGCGCGGAGGCGGCGAGGCCCGTGGCCATCGTCGCAGCGCCGGCCAGGGCCAACGCGAGGAATGTGGTCTTCAGTTTCAGCATGTTTCACTCCCTTTGGGTGTCAGACTGTTTTTCGTGTCGTCGAGAACGGAAGTCGGTTGCTTGGGGTCTCCTATGCGAGCTTGACGTCGGGCTCCGCGCGACCGCGCGCGGATGCTTCGAGCAGAAAGGTGCAGCCGGCTTGCGGATCGGCGGCGCGGGTCGCCGCGTCCATGTCCTGCCAGGCGGAGGTCACGAGCAGGCGCGACAGATCCGGGCCGACGAAGGCGGGACAGCTCGCCTGCTTCGCCGGCACGCCGATCGAGCGGAGGCGTTCGCCTTGCGGCGAGTAGACGTCGACACGGCTCGCGCCCCAGCACGCATTCCAGATCTGTCCGTCGGCATCGCACACCGAGCCGTCGAGGCCGCCGATGCCGCTGTGGCGCAGCAGCACCTCCGGCTCGCCGCGTGGCAGGCCGGTCGCGGGATTCAGCGGCACGGCATAGAGCACCGCACGCGGCGTGTCGGTGAAATAGCCGGTGGCGCCGTCAGGCGAGAAGCAGATCGAGTTGGGAATGCTGATGCCCGGAAACAGCGTCGAGATCTTGCCGCGATGGAGCGCGTAGATCGCCCCGGCCTTCGGCTCGGCTTTCTTACCCATGGTCCCGATCCAGAACGTGCCGGACTGATGCACCCGGCAATCGTTGGAGCGCGTCGCGGGATTGTCCGCTTCGAGCGGACAGAACAGCGTCATCACGCCATCGGCGAGCTTGCGGATGTAGAGCCCGTCCTCCGCCACGATCAACTGCCGCTCGGCATCGATGCGCCCGAGCGCGCTCGCCATCCGGCCGAGCGCGTGGATGCGGATCGCGCCGCTGCCGAGCTTCGCCTCGAACAGCTTGCCCTCGCGAATGTCGAACCACCAAGCCGTGTCGGTGGTCACATCATAAGTCGGCCCTTCGCCGAGATGGCATTGCTCGGCGGATAGAACCGAGGTCGGCACCTGTTCCATCATGACGCCCTCACTCCAAAGCGATAGACGGTGTGATGCTGGTAGACTTGGCCGGGATCGAGGCGCGGGGTCGGAAAGTCCGGCCGGTTCGGTGCGTCGGGCCAGATGTGCGGCTCCAGGCACATGGCGTCCGATTGCCGGATCAGCTTGCCGCCCTTGCCCGAGATGGTGCCATCGAGATAGTTGCCTGAATAGACTTGGAGCCCGGGCTGATTGGTGAGCAGCTCCATGAGGCGTCCGGAGCGCGGCGCCTCCAGCCGCGCCGCCAGCGCAAGCATGCCATCGCGGCCGAGGCAATAGGTGTGGTCGTAGCCCCTGCCGTTTCGCAATTGCGGGTCGCTCTCGCGGATGCGCTCGCCGACGGTATGCGGATCGCGAAAGTCGAACGGCGTACCGGCAACGCTGCGCGGCGGCTCCGGCAGCGGAATGGCCGTGGGGTCGATGGCGAGAAAATGCGCGGCCGCGACCGTGAGTTTGTGGTCCAGGATCGGCGTGCCGGACGCGGCGCCTTCCAGGTTGAAGAAGCTGTGGTTGGTCAGGTTGACGATCGTCGGCCGGTCGGTTCGCGCTTCCATCATCAGCGACAGCTCGGTCGGGCCGGTGATGCGATAGGTCAGGCGGACATCGAGCTTGCCGGGATAATTCTCTTCGCCGTGCGGGCTCGTGTAAGTCAGCGTCACCGCAGGCTCGCCCCCCTCCTCGATCGTGGCAACGTCCCAGAGCTTGCGATCAAAACCGTCGAGACCACCATGCAGCGCGTTCGGACCGTTGTTGACCGCGAGCTGCACCGCTTCTCCATCTAGCGAGAATTGTCCTTTGGCGATGCGGTTGGCATAGCGGCCGACGGTGGCGCCGAGGAACTTCCGTTCGGCGAGATAGCCGGCGAAGTCATCGTAGCCGAGCACGACGTCGTCGGTACCGCCTTTGGCGTCCGGCGCGATCAGCGCCTGGATCACCGCGCCGTGGGTGATGATGCGAGCTTCGAAGCCGCGCTCCCCGCGCAGCACGATGCGCTCGACCTTGCGGCCGTCCGGCAGTGTTCCGAAGACGTCTTTTTCTATCGTCTTTGAGCCGGCCATGTTCAGTCCACAAACGGTTCGACGATCGTGCGCTTGCCGAGCAGGAAGGAGTCGGCGACGAGCCGCAGCGGCGCCAGATCGACGTCGCTTGCGCCTGACGCCGCCAGCTTGACGAAGCGCTGGTACAGCTCGCGATATTCCTGATCGGGTGCATCCGCAATGGCCTTGCCGTCCACGGCCATCCGCCGGCCACCGGCCGACAATGTCATCCGGCCCTGATCGGTTTCCACGAGGATATCCCAGCTCTGCGGGCCGGTCTGGCGGAAGTCGAATTCGGCGGTGATGGGCAGGCCGCCGATGTCAGTGAGGTTCAGGTTCGCGGCGATCGGCGCCTGGCAATTGGCGGGAAAGGCGAGCTCGGCCGCAGTGACGAACACCGGCTGCGGCAGGATGCGGGTCAAGATCGACAGCGCGTTGATGCCCGGATCGAACACGCCGAGGCCACCGGGTTCCCAGATCCAGGCCTGGCCGGGATGCCAGACGCGGACATCCTCCTTCCAATTGATGTGCACGGATCTGATCCGGCGGCTCGCCAGCCATTCGCGGGCCGGTTCGACCGCCGGTGCGTAACGCGAATGCCAGGTCGCAAACAGCGTGCGCCTGGCATCAGCCGCCATCGCGATCAGCGGATCGAGCTCGGCAACGCCGGTGCCCGGCGGCTTCTCCAGCATGACATGCTTGCCGGCGGCGAGCGCGGTTGCGGCCTGGGCGCGGCGCACCTGCGGCGGCGTGCAGAGCGAGACCGCGTCGATCGGCGGACCTTTTTCCAGCAGCTCCTCGATGGTGGCGAA
>NZ_LWIG01000010.1:175533-187086 GCF_002068095.1 Bradyrhizobium sacchari
ACCGCCGCGAGCGTTGCGCCCGGGGTCGCCGCGATCGCGCCGACATGCTGGTCGCGCGCGATCTTGCCGAAGCCGACGATGGCGATGCGAAGGTCCGTCACGCTTGTTCTCCGGTATCGGCGGACGGCGGCGACTCGGCCGGCGCGGTCTCGATCACCGTGCCCTCGTGGCGGCGCATGCCGTTGTGAATGACGTAGATCATGGCCTCGGACGCGGCGTCCGCATCGCCCGCGGCGATGGCATCGACGATCTTCTGGTGCCAGAGCAGCACGGTGTCGCGGTCCTCCGGCTCGACCGGGGCGCTGAGCAGGAACGAGGCGCGTAATGCTGCTTCGATGACATGGCCGATCGAACGCATGAACAGATTGCCGGAGGCACGCGCCACGCCAACGTGGAGCGCGAGATCGGCATCGGCAAACCCGACCGAGTCGGAGGCTTCGCGCCGCATGCGGTCCATGCTGCGGCGGAGCTCGGCGACATCAGCCTCGGACCGCTGCGCCGCGGCGAGCATCGCCGCGCGCGGCTCGACCGCCAGACGAATCTCGGCGAGGTCGTTGAGGAAGCGCTTGTCGATGCCGGCGTCGAGATGCCAGGCCAGCACATCCGCGTCGAACATGTTCCAGGCGCCGCGCTCGCGCACGACGGTGCCGACCCGCGCCTTGGTGGTGAGCAGGCCCTTGGCGACCAGCGTCTTCACGCTCTCGCGCAGCACCGGCCGCGACACGCCGAACATCGCGATCATCTCGGCATCGCCGGGCAAGCGCGTCCCTTCCGCGTAGCGGCCAGCGATGATGTCGACGCCGATCGAACGGGCCACCTCCGCGTGGTTGGAATGGGCCCGCCGGGTCGGGATGACGACGATGCGCGAGGTCATGACGCCACTCCTGCGCTCTTGGCCACTGGCCGGCGCGCCAGAGAGTAGCCAGCGCTGGTATAGAAGAAGACAATGCCGGCGAGACCTGCGAGCACGCTCGACAGCATGTAGGTCTCGATCGTCATCTTGCCGACGGCCACGCGCATCAGGCTCGCGCTGATCCGGCTGCCGCCTCGCCTTCCTGCGCGCTGCCTGAGGTGACGGCTGTGAGATAGAGCTCCGTGCCGGACGGATCGAGGTCGCGCAGCACGACCGGAATCCTGGCCTCCAGCGCGAGCGGCAAGGCGGCCATGGCGCTGGCCGCAAAGAGGGCTTTGGGGGTCATCAGGCGTGCTCCCAAGATGTTATCCGGGGCGCCGATTGGTAGCATGGCACCCGCAAGCCGGCCCTTAGGGGCGGCGGAAGGCACTATTTCACGGAAGACAGGTTCCGACTAGTCATATTATTTGACTATTTAGCGGAAAAGCGCGTCGGGGGCCGAGGGTGGTTCTATGACACGCTCGGCGCGATTTTGTTCCAGCGATGCAACGGGGAGATGAAGGAAATTATGCGGCGGTGGGGACCAGCGGGGACGATGACAGATAGAGGCGCAACTTCTCCTCCGCGTCATTGCGGGCGCAGCGAAGCAATCCAGAATCTATCCGCGGAGGGACTCTGGATTGATTCGCTGCGCTCGCAATGACGGTGTGGGTGGAGCGCTGCGTGTCTCAAGCAGATCGACTGGGGGTGAGTCCCCCTCACCCGCCACGCTTCGCGTGTCGGCCTCTCCCCGCATCCGCCTGCGCTGAAGCTTCGGCGGACAAGCGCATAAGAGGGAAGAAGCTAGATCAGCTTCCGTTGCGCGAGGTTCTTCATCAGCGCGCCAATCCCGAATGTCCACGGCTCGCACTCGTCGCTGGTGCGCATGCGATTGACGAGCTTGCCGAGCTGCGGGGCCGAGATCGTGACGATGTCGTCGCGCTTGTGGGTGAAGCCCTGCCCCGGTGCGTCGCGATCCTTCACGGGTGCGAACATGGTGCCGAGGAAGAGAACGAAGCCGTCGGGATATTGATGGACCTTGCCGATGGTCTGCGTGACGAGATCGGTCGGATCGCGGCTGATCTTGCTGATCGAGGAATGGCCATCGAGGACGAAGCCGTCCGTGCCGGTCACGCTCAGGCTGATGTCCAGCTTGCGCGCATCGTCGAGCGTAAAAGTGTCGTCGAACAGGCGCAGCAGCGGACCGATCGCGCAGGACGCATTGTTGTCCTTGGCCTTCGACAGCAGCAGCGCCGAACGGCCTTCGAAATCGCGCAAATTGACGTCGTTGCCGAGCGCGCCGCCGACGATCTTGCCGCGGCTGGAGACGAACAGCACCAGTTCCGGCTCGGGGTTATTCCAGGTCGATTTCGGATGCAGGCCGGCATCCATGCCGGTGCCGACCGAGGACAGGGTCGGCGCCTTGGTGAAGACCTCGGCATCCGGGCCGATACCGACTTCGAGATACTGGCTCCAGGCGTTCTGGTCGATCAGCACCTGCTTCAGGTGCATCGCCTGGTCCGAGCCCGGCTTGAGTTTTGACAGGTCATCGCCGATCAGCCGCGTCACTTCTTTGCGGATCGCTTCGGCCGAGGCCGGGTTACCCTTGGCGCGCTCTTCGATGACGCGTTCCAGCATCGAGATGGCGAAGGTGACGCCGGCAGCCTTCAGGGTCTGGAGATCGACCGGTGCGAGCAACCACGGCTTTTTCGGGTCGCGGCCGTCGGGCGCGGTGTTGGCCACGATCGCTTCGAGATCACCGATGCGTTCGCCTTTGGTCGAGCCAAGCGCCTTGGCCGGATTGTCCTCCTCGCACAGCGCGCTGATGGTCGGAAATTTTGCAGTGACGTCGAAGACGCCATCCCCGCGCACGGCGACGACGGCCGGACCGTTGACCTGCGGCAGCCAGACACGGCCGGCCAATGTTCCCCGCGTGCCATCCTCGGGGAGAAGGTCTTTTACAGTCAATGTCGTCATGCCGGCGTCCTCGCTGTTTTCAGATCGGCCGCAGCCGATCACATTGGCGACGACCAATAAACGTCTGGCGGGGGAAGTCCAGAGAGCGCGGCCCCTACTTGAACCAATGCACTAGCGCGATGCTGATGCCGAGCAGCAGCATCAGCGACAGCGTCACGGCTGCTGTCACGCGGCCGCCGACATTTGCCAGCACCCGCACGTCGACGCCCAAGCCGAGCGCCGCCATCGACACCACGGTGAGAAAGCTCGTGATCTTCGTCACGGGACCAACCACCGTGGCCGGCACGATCTCCAGGGAGCGCAGGGTCGCGAGCGCGAGGAAGCCGAGGATGAACCACGGGACCAGGCGGAAGAAGCCGACGCTGGTCTTCTTGGCATCGCTCTGCCAGCGTGAGACGACGAGCGACAGGCCGACGACGACCGGGCCGAGCATCAAGACGCGCATCAGCTTCACCAGCGTGCCGATCTGCGTCGAGATGAGGCCGGCCGGCACCGTTGCGGCCAGCACCTGCGGCACCGCATAGACGGTGAGACCGGCGAGGATGCCGTATTGGGTGGCGGACAGCTGCAGCAGCGGGATCAGCAGCGGCAGGCCCAGCACCATCATCACGCCGAGGATCGCGGTGAAGGAGATCGAGGATGCGATCTCGTCATTGTTGGCGCCGATGATCGGCGCCACCGCCGCAATCGCCGAATTGCCGCAGATCGAGTTGCCGCAGGCAATGAGGATAGACAGGCGCTTCGACAGGCCGAGCAGCCGGCTGAGGCCGAAAGAGACGCAGAGCGCGACGACGACGACCGCGGCGATCGACGCGAGCAACGCGATGCCCGACGCGGCGATGGCGGCAAAGCTGATGGAGGCGCCCAGCAGCATGACCGCGACTTCAAGGAGCTGCTTGGCGCTGAAGGCGATGCCGGCCTGCCAGCGCGGAGCCGGCTTCCAGAAACTGCGCACGGCCATGCCGAGCAGGATCGCCATCACCAGCGCCTCGACATAGGGATGCTCGAACACGCCCAGTTCCGCCCGCTCCAGCAGGGCCGAGACACCGGCAACGAGAATGCAGAGGAGAATGCCGGGAATCAGCGCCGCAATCCGGCTCGCGGCGGTGGCCGGCTTGGACTCGGCCGGGCTGGATACTTGATTCTGCGACACAAATCTCTCCCAGAGGAGAAGGATTTATACGCACAGCGATCCGATTGGGGAATAAGTTTTCGGCATATCAGGGCCGAGAGAAGTTCTCTCCTCGGCCCGGAATAATCGGGCTCAGAAGATCAGGTTCTTGGCGAGCGAGGCGACGCGGCTGAAGCCGTCATAAATGCCTGGTTCGAAGAAGGCCGCTCGCGCCAGCACGATGCCCGCAACCAGCGACCAGAACAGCGTGGTGCCGGCCCGCAGCAGGAGTTTTGAGGCGCGCGACTTCGGCTGGGCGTCCGTTGCGGACACCAGCTGCTCGCCAAAGGGCTCAAATCCAGTGCGTTCCATGACCGTCGCCAATCCATCAAATCTGACGGGAATGTCGTCGTTTCGGGCCCAAACGGCAATGGAAGCGATTGGCGTTTTTGCGCCTCGGAGGGAAAACTCCTTCCTCCGCGCACCCCCAGGACAATAGTTTTCTTCTTTCGGCCTATTTGCGCACCGGCGCCCCGGGCCTACAGGGCCAGATAACGCCGCCGGATCGCGTCATTGGCCTTCAGTTCTTCGATCCCGGCGGCATAGACGATCTGGCCCTTGTCGATGACCGTGGCGTGGCTGGCGAGGCCCAGGCAGAAATGCATGTTCTGCTCGGCGATCAGCACGGTCGAGCCGAGCTGGCGCAGCTGCCGCAAGAGCTCGCCGATCCGCTGCACGATGATCGGCGCCAGGCCCTCACTCGGCTCGTCCAGCAGCAGCAATGCCGGGTTGCCCATCAGCGTCCGCGCGATCGCGAGCATCTGCTGCTCGCCGCCGGACAGGCGCCCGGCAATGCGGTGACGCAGCGGCTCCAGCAGCGGGAAGACCTCATAGATGCGCTTGATCGGCCATTCGTCCTGGCCCTCCGGCCCCTTCTTGCGGCCGATGACGAGATTGTCCTCGACCGTGTGCTCCGGAAAGATCTGACGGTCCTCCGGCACGAAGCCGAGACCGGCGCGCGCGATCGTATGCGGCTTCTGGCCCGAGATCACCGCGCCGCGCAGGCGCACCTTGCCCCGTCGCGGCGGCGCGAGGCCCATGATCGCCTTCATGGTCGTCGACTTGCCGGCGCCGTTGCGGCCGAGCAGCGCCATGGTCTCGCCCTGCCGCACCGAGAGGCCAACGCCGAACAGGATCTGGCTGGTGCCGTAATAGACGTCGAGATCGGCGACTTCGATGACAGCTTCGCTCATGCGGCCGCCCCCGCATGCTCGGTGCCGAGATAGGCCTCGATCACGGCGCTGTTGTTGCGGATCTCGTCGGGCGTGCCGGTGGCGAGGATGCGGCCGTAGCAGAGCACGACGATCTTCGGAGCGATCTTGAACACGATATCCATGTCGTGCTCGATGAAGACGACGGTGATCTTCTGGCTCTCCCAGAGCTCGCGCACCTTGTCGATCATGCGCCAGCGCTCCTCCGGGCCCATACCGGCGGTCGGCTCGTCCAGCAGCAGCACTTTTGGTTCGAGCACCAGCGCGAGCGCGATGTCGAGGAGCTTCTGGTCGCCATGCGAGAGCGTCGCGGCGGTGCGGTTGCGTTTGCCGGCGAGGCCAAGGAGCTCCATCACCTGCTCGGCACGGTCGCGTGTCTCGTGCAGCGGAAAGCGCTTGTGCAGCACCGCGGAGGTGCGCTGATCGGCACTGACGGCCCCAAGCATGGTTTCCTGCACCGTCAGCGACTTGAAGATGCTGGCGACCTGGAAGGCCCGGCCGATGCCGTGACGCACGATCTCCGGCGGCGAGCGGCCGGCGAGATCGACGCCGTCGAGCAGCACCTTGCCAGAGTCTGGTTTCAACGCGCCGGTGATCAGGTTGAAGAAGGTGCTCTTGCCCGCGCCGTTCGGACCGATCACCGCCGTGAGCGAACCGTCGGGGAAATCCAGCGAGACGTCGTTGGTCGCCTTCACACCGCCGAAGGATTTTGCGAGGTTGCGGATCTCAAGCATGGTGCGCCTCACGCCGTTGTCTGGCACCGTCATTCCGGGATGGTCCGTCAGGACCAGACCCGGAATCTCGAGATTCCGGGCTCGCACGCCGTGCGCCCCGGAATGACTGCCCAATGGATATATCGAGCATGACTAGCGCCCCTCGCCTGTCTCGCGCCGGTGCGCGTACCATTCGGCGACGAAGTCGAGCAGGCCCTTGCGCAGGCCCAGCGCGAAGAACAGGATGACGATTCCGAGCACGATGCCGTGGTACTCGGTGAACCGCGTCACGGTGTCGTTCAGCAGCAGCAAGAGCACGGTGCCCACCATCGGGCCCAGGAAGGTCGAGACGCCACCGAGCATGTTGATGAAGATGGCTTCGCCCGAGATGGTCCAATAGGCGAATTCCGGATAGGCGCCGGAGACAAACAGCGCCATCACCATGCCGCCCATGGACGCGAACAGCGCCGCCAGCACAAAGACAGTCAGCTTCGCGCGCCAGACGTCGATGCCGAGGAAGCTCGCCCGCGCGGCATTGTCGCGGATCATGCGCAGGGTGTAGCCGAACGGCGATTGCGCGATCTGGCGCATCGCGAGCAGGCCGAGGATCAGCAGCGCACAGCTCGCGACATAGAGATGGATGTGGTTGGCCAGGTTGATGCCGAGGAATGCGGGGCGCGGGATGCCACCGCGCAGGCCCTGGTCGCCCCCGGTGAAGGACGCCCATGACAGAATGGTCGAGTGAATCAGCATCTGGAAGGCGAGCGTGACGAAGGCGAAATAGATCTCCTTCAGCCGCACGCAGATCGCGCCGATGACGGCGGCGACGAGCGCCGTGATCGCCAGCGTCGCGATAAAGGCGACCGGAATGGGCACGCCGAGCTTCTGCATGATCAGGCCGAAGCTGTAGGCGCCCAGGCCAAAGAACATGCCGTGGCCGAACGAGGTCAGGCCGGTGTAGCCGACTAAGAGATTGAGCGAGGTCGCGAACAGGCCGTAGGCCGAGCAGCGGATGACGAAATCGAGCAGCGCCTTGCTGCTGGTGAACAGCGGCAGGCTTGCCAGCACGGCGAAGGCGATCAGCGCAATCAGCACATCGCGATAGCGGTGAAGCGCCGCCCCACTCTGCACCGGCGCTAGTGTTCGCGCGCGGCCGGCCTCGAGCTCGGTCATGCCACCTCCTTGCCGAACAGGCCGGTGGGTTTGGAGACCAGCACGATCACCATGAAGAGGTACATCAAGCCTTCGGTGAACAGCGGAAAGCCGAGCGAACCGAACGAGCGGATGAGGCCGAGCAGCAGCGCACCGATCAGAGCGCCTAGGATCGAGCCCATGCCGCCGATCACGGTGACGATGAAGGACTCGATCAGCACCGAAAATCCCATGCCCGGCGTCAGCGAGCGGACAGGCGCTGCGAGCGCACCGGCAAGACCCGCCAGCATGCCGCCGAGCGCGAACACGCCGCCATAGATCAAGCCGGTGTTGATGCCGAGTGCCGAGACCATGCCGGGATTATGCGCGGCGGCGCGGATCACCTTGCCGATGCGGCTGCGCGACAATCCGATGCCGAGCACGATGGCCACGACGAGCGCAACGCCGATCAGCAGCAGGTAATAAGGCGGCACCACGCCGCCGGCGATGAACAGCGGCATCACCTGGAACGCCGACGGCATACCCATCGCCTTGAACTCCGGCCCCCAGATGACGCGCACGACATCGTCGAAGATCAGCACGAAAGCGTAGCAGACCAGAAGCTGCATCAGGACGTCTGCACCATAGACGCGGCTCATGAAGACGCGCTCGAAGATCAGGCCGAGGATGGCCGTGCCCGCAGCACCCGCCAGCATCGCCAGCGCGAAGCTGCCGGTGAGCTGGTAGGCCGTCATCGCGAAATAGGCGCCGAACATATAGAAGGCGCCGTGGCTGAAATTGACCACTTTGAGCACGCCGAAGATCAGCGTCAACCCGACCGCGACCAGGAACAGCAGCATGCCGATGATGAGCCCGCTGGTGGTTTGCGTCACCAGGCAGGCGGAGCTGGAGAGACAGCCGGCGAGCGCGTCGAGATCCACGGGAGCACTTTCATTGTCGTGCGCCTGATGTGGCGCCAAGGCCAAACGAAAAGGCGGAGACGATCGCCCGCCTCCGCCGCACATCAGATCAGGCGTAGCCCTTGCTCTTCTTCCACTCGGCCTCGAGCTCGAAGATGGTCTTCCAGTCGCCGGCCTTGACCTCGGGCACGTAGGGCTCCTGCGGGATCGTGGTACCCCAGCCGATGGCGTAGCCGACCAGGGTGTGATCGTCGCCGCGCATCGTCACGGTGCCGTCGGCGCCGAACGGGCATTTGATGGTGAGGCCCTTCAGCGCCTCCGCAATCTTCTTGCCGTCGGCGGAGTTCGCCTTCTTCGCCGCTTCCGCCATCAGCATGATGGCGGTGGCGTTCTCCCACGACCAGTTGGTCGGATATTCATTGTACTTGGCCTTGTAGGCATCGCCCCAGGCGGCATTCTCAGGCGTGGTGGGGAACGTCTTGATGTAGCGGTTGCCGGAGTGGATGCCCTTGGGCAGGTTCTTCACCACGGTGAGCGCGGTGTAATCGGCCATGTTGACCGCGAACACCTCCATCTGGCCGAACATCGCGTAGATGTTGGCCTGGTCGATATAGGAGGTGAGATCGCCGCCCCACAGGCAGGAATAGAGCGCCTGCGGTTTGGCCTGCAGGATCTTGGTGACCACCTCGGTATAGTCGGGCTGGAACAGTTTTGGCCAGGACTCGCTGATGATCTCGACATCAGGGGCAAAGCGCTTCAGGTACAGCGTGAACTCCGCCGTGGTGTCGCGGCCATAGGCATAGTCGGGCGAGCAGGTCGCCCATTTCTTCAAGCCCTTCGCCTTGGCGATCGCCGCGGCATAGCTGCCGCCGACGATGGAATCGTGCACGCCCTGTCGCGCGGTCCGGAATGCGTTGGGGATGTGCTGCTTGGGATCCGCGGTGAGCGCCGAAGTCTCCGAATTGGTGTGGATGCAGAACACGCCGAGATCGCGCGCGACCTCATGCACCGCGAAGGCGCCGGAGGACGCTTCGGCGTCGATCATCAGCTCGCAGCCGTCGGTGTTGACGAGCTCACGCGCGACGCGGGCGGCTTCCTGCGGCTGGCCCTTGGAGTCGCGGATCACCATCTCGATCTGGCGGCCGGCAAGACCGCCGGCGGCGTTGACCTTCTCGACCTCGAGCATCACCGCATTGCGCGAGGACGTGCCGAGCTGTGCGACGCGGCCCGAGAGGATCGTCGGCATGCCGATCTTGATGGTCTTGGCCTGGGCGCGCGCCACCCAAGGCGCGGCAAATGTCATCGCACCGGCGCCCATCAGCGCCAGCGTTGAACGGCGGCTGATGCCCGGCATGCGGGTTCTCATCATTTTCCCCTCCCTCTTTCGGGTCGGCGTTTTCCTGGTCCCTTGCCGGAGATCGTCTCGTCTCCGTGTTCCCAAGGATTTCAGAGGCTGGGGGGTGACGTCAAGCCAAAGATGAATTACGAGTCAGAATTCATCAGACGAGGAAGCGAGGCCGACAATTGGCCCGAAACCAGCGGAAATGATCAATCTGTCGAGCTTCATCGCCTTCCATGCCCGGCGCACACCGGTGCGGCCCGCGCTGAAATACCGCGGCGAGGAGATTTCCTATGCTGCGCTCGACGCGCGCATCCGGAAATCGGCCGGCTGGCTCGCCGCGCAGGGCATCGGCGCGGGCGACGTCGTCGCCGTGCTGATGAAGAACAGCGCGGCCTTCCTGGAGCTCGTCTTCGCCACAAGCCATCTCGGCGCGGTGTTTTTGCCGATCAATTTTCGTCTTTCGCGCGACGAGGTCGCCTACATCGCCGGCAATGCCGGCGCGCGGCTGCTGATCGTCGATGAGGAGTTGGCCGCGAACGCCGCGGGCGCACGGATCGTCGTGCTCGATGAGGCCGCACAGCGGAGCGTCACGCATCTGGCAGGCGAGGCACCACCCGCCACCATGCACGTTCGTCAGCCATCCGACCTGATGCGGCTGATGTACACGTCGGGCACGACCGACCGCCCTAAAGGCGTGATGTTGTCTTACGACAATTTCTACTGGAAGTCGGCCGACCAGACCATCGCGCTCGGCCTTGGTGCCGACACGCGCCTTCTCGTCGTCGGCCCGCTCTACCACGTCGGCGCACTCGACCTCCCCGGCATCGCCGTCCTCTGGCACGGCGGCTTCATCCGCATCGAGCGCAATTTTGAGCCTGAGACCGCGCTCGCGGCGATCGCCGAGGACAAGCTCAATGCCGCCTGGTTCGCGCCCGTGATGACCACGGCGATGCTCACCTGCCCAGCGCGCGACCGCTACGATGTCTCCACCCTCAAATGGGCGATCGGCGGCGGCGAGAAAACGCCCGAAGTTCGCATCCGCGCCTTCTCGGAGCTTTTTTGCAACGCGCGCTACATCGACGCCTATGGCCTCACCGAGACCGTCGGCGGCGACACCTTCATGGAGGCCGGGCGCGAGATCGAGAAGATCGGCTCCACCGGGCGCGCCATCGCCCATATCGAGATCGAAATCCGCGCCGAGGACGGCAGGACGCTGCCGCCGAATGTCAATGGCGAGATCTGCCTGCGTGGTCCCAAGATCACGCGCGGCTACTGGAAGGATGCCGAGAAGACGGCCTCCGCCTTCTTCGGCGACTGGTTCCGCAGCGGCGACGTCGGCTATCTCGACGACGAGGGCTTTCTGTACCTGACCGACCGCAAGAAGGACATGATCATCTCCGGCGGCGAGAACATCGCCTCCTCCGAGGTCGAGCGCGTCATCTACGATCTGCCTGAGGTGCGCGAGGTCGCGGTGATTGGCCTCTCCGATGCGAGCTGGGGCGAGCGGCCCGTCGCGATCGTCGTGCTCGCCGAAGGTGCAAGCCTCGAGCTCCCTGCCCTCACCGAGCACTGCCGCGCACGGCTGGCGAGCTTCAAGGTACCGAAACAGCTGATCATCCGTGACAGCCTGCCGCGCAACCCAAGCGGAAAGATTCTCAAGCGCGTGCTGCGCGCCGAGCTGGAGACGTCTGAATGAATCAAGCGAATGCCAAGGTCACGAAGCTCAACCGCGTCGAGCGCAATGCCTGGACCAAGCAGAAGATCTTTGACGCCGCGACCAAGATCGTCGGCAAGCATGGCTATGCCGAAGCCTCAGTTGCCCGCATCACCGAACAGGCCGGCGTCGCGCAAGGCACCTTCTACAATCATTTCGAGAACCGCCAGGAGCTGCTCGACCAGTTGCTGCCCAAGATCGGCCTCGACATGGTCGCGTTCATCCGCGCCCGCACCGGCAATGCGCACGCGGCGCGGCAGGAGATCGAGCGCTTCTGCGCCTTCTTCGACTTCATCCGCGAGGTCCCGGAGTTCCTGCGCATCCTCAACGAGGCCGAGTTCTTCGCGCCGATTGGCTATCAGAAGCATCTCGACAACATCTCGGTCGCCTATGTCCGCATCCTGCGCCGGGCGCGCCTTGCGGGCGCGATCGAGGATTACAGCGACGAGGAGTTCGAGGCGGTCGTGCACATGCTGATGGGC
>NZ_LWIG01000010.1:187100-211864 GCF_002068095.1 Bradyrhizobium sacchari
CCGCCGTTATTCCTATTCGCAAGGCGGCGTCACCGCCGTCCCCGACCACGTCATCTCCGCCTATCGCAAGCTGATGATGCGCGGCCTCTTCACTGCCTCCGGAGATCAGGACACGCCATGAACATCGAATCTCCGCACAGGCCGCTCGACCTCACTTCTGCGATCGCCGAGGGCGACATCCGCTGCCTGCTGATGGTGCTGGTGCACATGACGGGTGACGAAAAATGGCTCGAGCCGCCGTACCTGCCCAAGCGCGACATCCGCCTCATTCCCGATCCCGAGGCCGGCGTGCCCCGGGAAATCCAGGACGAGATCCGCGCCGCCGTGGTCAAGCTGTTCGCCGACGGCACGCCAAGGCCTGTCATCACCGATCCCGGCGACGGCCTGCTGCTGAGGATGATGCGCGCCTGCCTCGGCGAGAACGTCGCCCCGGAATACGCCCCCCTGATGCGGGAGGAGATGGGGTTTGTGCCGCGCGAGGCGCGCTGGACGACGCGTCCTTCCGACGACAAGCTCGCCGACCAGCATGTGCTGATCGTCGGCGCCGGCGTCTGCGCCATCGCGCTCGGCGTGGCCCTCGGCCATCTCGGCATCCCCTACACCATCGTCGAGAAGAACGCCGAGCTCGGCGGCACCTGGTGGATCAACCGCTATCCCGGCTGCGGCGTCGATACGCCGAACCACTCCTATTCCTATTCGTTCGGCTCGGGCAATGCATGGACGCGCTATTTCTGCCAGCGCGAGGAACTGCTCGGCTATCTCCAGAAGGTCGCGGACGAATACGGCATCCGTAAGCATTTGCGCGTCGACACCGAGCTGACTTCATCGCGCTGGGACGAGGCTAAGCGGCGCTGGATCTCGACGCTGAGGACCGGGAACGGCGAAGAGATTTTCGAATCCACCGTGCTGGTCAGTGCCATCGGCCAGCTCAACGATCCCTCCCGCGCCCGTTTCAGGGGCGAAGACAACTTCAAGGGAACGATCCTGCATTCGGCGCTGTGGTCGGACGATATCGATCTCGACGGCAAGCATGTCGCCGTGATCGGCACCGGCGCGACCTCAATGCAGCTGGTGCCATCGATCGCCGGCCGCGTCGCCTCGGTCACGGTCTATCAGCGCAGCGCGCAATGGGCACGGCCGGTGAAGGGCTATGCCGATCCGATCAGCGAAGGCGCGCGCTGGCTGCTGGCGCATCTGCCGTTCTATGTGCAGTGGTACCGCTTCAACATGTTCTGGCGCTACGGCGACGGTCTGTTGCCGTTCCTGCGCAAGGACCCGGCCTGGCCGCATCCCGAGCGCGCCGTCAACAAGGGCAATGACCGGCACCGCCAGGAACTGACCGACTTCATCCTCACCGAGCTCAAGGACCGGCCGGACCTGATCGCAAAATGCGTGCCGACCTATCCGCCCTATGGCAAGCGCATCCTGCTCGACAACAACTGGTTCAAGACGCTCACGCGGCCGAACGTCGAGCTCGTCACCGACGCGATCGATCATTTTGACGAAAGCGGCATCGTCACAGCCGTCGGCAAGCACAGGCCCGCCGACATCATCGTGGTCGCCACCGGCTTCAAGGTCACGGAGATGGCGGCGCGCCTCAACATCACCGGCCGCGACGGCAAGGATTTGCGCGCGACCTGGGGCAACGACAATCCCACCGCGTTCCTCGGCCTCACCGTGCCTGGTTTTCCCAACTTCTTCTGCATGCTCGGACCGAACTCAGGGCCGGCCCATGGCGGCAGCGTCATCTTCCAGTCGGAATGCCAGAGCCGCTACATCTCGGCATGTCTCGCCAGCATGATCGAGCAGAACGTCGCCGCAATCGACGTCCGGCCCGACGTGCTCGACGACTATGTCCGCAAGGTCGATGCCGAGCACGAGGCCATGATCTGGACGCATCCGGGCATGACGACCTACTATCGCAACAGCCGCGGCCGCGTGTTCTCGGCGATGCCCTGGCGATTCGTGGATTACTGGCGCATGACGCACGACCCGGATCTGGGACAATACAGGCTGACGAAAGGATAATTTATAATTTTCGCCGCAACGGACCAACTGAGCGGTAACGCTGCGCTCTCATCACGTCGTCATTGCGAGCGCAGCGAAGCAATCCAGAAACTTTCCACAGAGGCAGGCTGGATTGCTTCGCTACGCTCGCAATGACGGAGTACGCGGCCCGAGCCTCCCGTAGCGCAGGCGACGCCGCGCGTTCGAGGAGGAAGTTCGCCAATGCCCAAGCCGATCGTTCGCATCTATACCGACTACAAAAGTCCTTACGCATTTGTCGCCAACAAGCGCCTGTTTGCGCTCGAAGAGACGCACGGGGTCGCGCTGGAATGGCTGCCCTACACGCTACGCATCGCCGAGTTCATGGGCACGGTCGAGGAGCGCACGCCGCATTTCTGGCGCAAGGTGCGCTACGCCTATATGGACGCGCGGCGCTATGCCAATGCGCAAGGGCTCGTCATGAAGGGGCCGCGGCGGATCTACGACGCCTTCTATTCCAGCGTCGGCCTGCTGTTCGCCCAGCGGCACGGCTTCTTCCGCACCTACCACGACACCGTGTTCCGCAAGTTCTGGAGCCATGAGCTGGAGATCGACGATCTCGCCGCGATCACCGATGTCATCACCTCTTGCGGTGGCTCCGCCAGCGCGTTCGACGTCTACGTCAACGGCTCTGCCCGCGCCGAGCATGACCGCATCATCGATGAGGCCGAAGCACTCGGCGTGTTCGGCGTGCCCACCATGGTGTTCAACGGCGAGCTGTTCTGGGGCGGCGACCGCATCGACATGCTGATCGAGCGCATCGAGAAGCCCGAGACGATCGAGGCGGCGCTCGGCAGCCGCCATCGCAAGCCGGCATGATCGCTAGGCGGCGAGCCCACTCTCCACCGGGGCAAACTCCAGCCCGAGGCTCTCGGCCACCGCCTTGTTGGTGATGCGGCCGCGATGCACGTTGAGCCCGTTGCGCAGATGCGGGTTCTCAAGCACCGCCGCAAAGCCTTTGTTGGCCAGCATCAGCCCGAACGGCAGCGTCGCGTTGTTCAGCGCCTGGCTCGAAGTCACCGGCACCGCGCCCGGCATGTTGGCGACGCAATAGTGCACGATACCGTCGACCTCGTAGGTCGGATCGGTATGCGTCGTCGGGCGAGAGGTCTCGAAGCAGCCGCCCTGGTCGATCGCGACGTCCACCAGCACCGCTCCCGGCCGCATCGATTTGAGCATGGCGCGCGTGACGAGTTTTGGCGCGCTGGCGCCCGGCACCAGCACCGCACCAATCACGACGTCCGCGGAAAACACCTCCTCCTCGACCGACTCGATGGTGGAAAAACGCGTCCGGACGCGTCCCATAAAGAGATCATCGAGCTGCCGAAGCCGGGGAAGCGAGCGGTCGATCACGGTGACTTCCGCGCCGAGGCCCGCGGCCATGCGCGCCGCCTGCGTTCCCACCACGCCGCCGCCGAGCACGACGACGTGCGCCGGCTGCACGCCGGGGACGCCGCCAAGCAGCAGACCGCGGCCGCCGGCCGACCGCTTGAGCGCGGCGCCGGCTGCCTCGACGGCGAGGCGACCGGCGACTTCGCTCATCGGCGCGAGCAAAGGGAGATGGCCGGCCGCGTCGGTGACGGTTTCATAGGCGACCGCGGTACAACCGGACGCGAGCAGGCCCTTGGCCTGTTCGGGATCCGGCGCAAGATGGAGATAGGTAAACAGGATCTGGCTTTCGCGGAGCTGAGTCCATTCGCTTCGCTGCGGCTCCTTCACCTTCACGATCATGTCCGATTTGGCGAAGATGTCGCGGGCGCTGTCGGCGATCGCAGCCCCTGCCCGCCGATACACCTCGTCGGACGCGCCGATGCCGCTACCGGCGCCGGTCTCGACCGTCACCTGATGCCCGGCGGCGACATATTCGCGGACCGCGCCCGGCGTGAGCCCGACGCGATATTCCTGCACCTTGATCTCCCTGGGAACACCGACGTGCATCTTCCGCTCCTCCGCCAAGGAATTGATTCCGTTGTTGATCGTAGCGAGCGGACTGGTTTGGTTTCGTGCAAATATCCGTTAGTTTCGGACCTCGCGCGCCGGTTTCCGGCGCGGAAACACCCTTTCACGCTGGAAACGAAACCTTGGCCCTGGACCGGAAAGATCTCACCATCCTCGCGGAACTCACCACCAACGCGCGGGCGAGCCACACCGAACTCGCCACCAAAGTCGGGCTTTCAAGCACAGCGCTGGCGCGGCGGCAGAAGGCGCTGGAGGACGACGGCTACATCCAGGCCTACCAGGCCGCGCTCGATCTGACGCAGTTCGGCCTCACCACGACGGTGCTGGTGCGCATCGCGCTGGAAAGCCAGAGCGACGAGGCCCTGAAGGCGTTCGAGGCGGAAGTGGGGAAGTGCCCGTCCGTCGTGCGCTGCTTCCTGATGTCGGGCACCGACGACTACATCCTGATCGTGCTCGCCCGCGACATCCAGGATTTCGAGCGCATTCACCGCACTGAGCTGTCGCGCCTGCCGCGCGTCGCACGCGTGCAGTCGAGTTTTGCATTGCGCGAGGTCGTCAACCGCGCCGTGCCGACCGTCGTGTTCGGCGAAGCGAAGCGCTGATCTCGTCCGGACGACCGCGAGAACCGGTCAGGAACCAAGCATCCCGTCATCCGTTGGGCGCTATCGGCCAACGGCGGCAACGCATCCTCGCGTCAGCATCCTTGCCCAGCTCGGCCCATCCGCAAGGAACAGAACATGGCGGACACCTCGGATCAGATCCCCGAACGCATTCCGATCGATCTTGTCGTCAATGGCGCGAGGCGCACACTCGAGATCGCACCGTGGACCACGCTGCTGGATGCCCTGCGTGACCGCCTGGAGTTGACCGGCACCAAGAAGGGCTGCGATCACGGTCAATGCGGCGCCTGCACCGTGCTGGTCGATGGGCGGCGTGTCAATTCCTGCCTGACGCTCGCGATCATGAGGGACGGCGCCGAGATCACGACGATCGAAGGCTTGGCCAAGGACGGCGCGCTGCATCCCTTGCAACAGGCCTTCATCGATCACGACGCATTCCAATGCGGCTATTGCACGCCAGGACAGATCTGCTCCGCGGCCGGTCTTCTGGCCGAGGGTCGCGCCCGTGATGCCGACGAGATCCGGGAACTGATGAGCGGAAATCTCTGCCGCTGCGGCGCCTATCCCAACATCGTGGCAGCGATCGAGCAGGCAATGAGCCGGTCATGAACAACTTCCAATATTCCCGCGCGAGCGACGTCGCGGACGCCATTCGCCTGCTCGCAGCCGATCCAGCCGCGAAGCTGATTGCCGGCGGCACCAACCTGATCGACTTGATGAAGGAGAATGTCGAACGGCCCTCCCGACTGGTCGACATCTCCCGCCTGCCGCTCCGCGACATCGAGGAGACCGCCGACGGAGGCTTGCGCATCGGCGCCTTGGTGCCGAATTCAGACCTCGCCTACCATCCCCTGATCGAGCAGCGCTATCCCCTGCTCGCCAGCGCCATCCTGGCCGGCGCCTCGGCGCAACTGCGCAACATGGCCTCGGTCGGCGGCAACCTGATGCAACGAACGCGCTGCGCGTACTTCTATGACACGACAACACCCTGCAACAAGCGAAGCCCAGACACCGGCTGCTCGGCCATCGATGGCCTCAACCGCAACCACGCCATCCTCGGCACCAGCAGGTCCTGCATCGCGACCAACCCATCCGACATGAGCGTGGCGCTTGCCGCACTGGGCGCGCTCGTGCACATTGCAGGCGGCAACGGCGAGCGCACCGTCGCGCTGACCGATTTCCATCGGCTGCCGGACGACAAACCTCATGTGGATACGAATCTCGGCAGCGGCGAAATCATCACCGCAATCGAGCTGCCGCCGCGCGGTTTCGCCCGGAACTACAGCTATTTGAAGGTCCGGGACCGGCTGTCCTACGCCTTTGCATTGGTCTCGGTTGCGGCCGCGCTCGAACTGGAGGGCAACGCGATTGGGGAAGCGCGCCTGGCGCTGGGGGGCGTGGCCCACAAGCCCTGGCGGAAGCTCGATGCCGAGGCGGCATTGCGCGGCCAAGCGGCAACGCCGGATCATTTCGGCCGCGCTGCCGATCTGTTGCTGCAAGGAGCGTCCGCTCGTTCGCAGAACGGCTTCAAGATCGAGCTCGCGCGGCGAGCCGTCGTGCGTACGCTGATGCAGGCTGCAAACGCCACACCGCAATCGCAAGCTCACAAGAAGATCGCATGAGGGCCCGATGAACGCCTATGTCGGAACAGCAACGTCGCGCGTCGACGGCCGGGCCAAGGTCACCGGAGCCGCCAAATATGCCGGCGAATTCGCAGCAGACCTCCTCCTCCATGGCTTCGTCGTCGCCGCCACCATCCCGCGCGGGCGCATCGTTCGCCTCGACACCAGCGAGGCGCTGAAGGTGAAGGGTGTGGTCGACGTGCTCACCCACGCGCATCGCCCACCCCTCGCCGAACAGGACGAAGCCTGGAAGGACGAAGTGGCGCCGGAACAGGGCTCGCCGTTCCGTCCGCTCTATGACAACAGCGTCAAGTTCAACGGTCAGCCGATCGCGCTGGTCGTAGCCGAGGACTGGGAAACGGCCAAGTTCGCCGCAACCAGGATTCGAGTTGAATACGAGGAGGAGGCGTTTGCGACTGATCTCGAATCCGAGCGCGCCAAGGCTGCAAAGGTCGATCAGCCGCACAAGCCGCGCGGTGACGCCTCGGCGGCGCTGACGCGAGCGGCCGTCCATCACGAGGCGGACTATGTCATTCCGAGCGAGCATCACAACCCGATGGAGCTATATGCGACAACGGCCGTCTGGGACGGCAACGGCAAGCTTACCGTCTATGACAAGACTCAAGGCGTCCAGAACGTCCAGAAGTTTCTCTGCAGCGTTTTCGTCAGGAAGCCGGACGAAATCCGCGTGATCTCGCCCTATGTCGGAGGCGCCTTCGGCTCGGGTCTGCGGCCGCAGCACCAGGTCGTCCTGGCAACGCTTGGCGCGCTCGCATTGAAACGATCTGTCCGTGTCGTGCTGACGCGGCATCAGATGTACGGCTTGGGCTACCGGCCGATGACGATCGAGCACGTTGCACTCGGCGCAAACCGCGACGGCACGCTCGAAGCCGTCATGCACGAAGCCATAGCCGTTACTTCGCGGTTTGAGAATTTCGCCCGCAACGATACCGGCTGGGGTGAACAGCTCTACAAGAGTCCCAACAGCCGCCTCTCCCACAAACTCGTCCACCTCGACGTGGCCACTCCCTGCGACATGCGCGCGCCGGGTGCAGCATCGGGCGTCTGCGCGCTCGAATGCGCCATGGACGAGCTGGCCGTCGCGCTCAAGCTCGACCCGATCGAGTTGCGGCTGAAGTGCTACTCGGACCGCGACCAGAGCGAAAACCTGCCCTACACCAGCAAGCAATTGCGCGCATGCTATGCCAGGGGCGCAGAAGCCTTCGGCTGGAGCCGACGCGACCCGGCGCCACGCTCCATGCGCGACGGCAAGGACCTGATCGGTTGGGGCATGGCGACAGGGGTTTGGGAGGCGCTTCAGATGCCGGTCGCCGTCCGCATCGTGCTCACAGCCAACGGCCATGCCAAGGTCTCCTGCGCCGCGTCCGATATCGGCACCGGCACGTACACCATTGTGGCGCAGGTCGCGGCCGATGCCCTCGGGCTGCCGATCGAGAATATCAGCGTCAAGCTCGCGGACTCGAGCCTGCCCCAGGCGCCGGTGGAAGGCGGCTCGTGGATGGCCGCCTCAAGCGCGCACGCCGTGCTAGGAGCAGCCGAAGAGATCCGCCAGGAGCTCGTCCGTCACGTCCAGGCGATGCCCGCCTCGCCGCTCAGCGGCGTCGATGCGGCAGATATCATTCTCGTAGACGGAACCGTCGCCGAGGCCGGCGACAGGAGTCGCGCCGTCTCGATCGCTGATGCGATGCGCCATGGCCAGGTCGAACGCATCGAGAAGGAGAAGCTGAACGAGTTCCCCGAAGACAAGTCACATGCGCGCAACACGCATTCTGCCGTCTTTGCCGAGGTCAAGGTGGATGAAGAACTCGGCGTCATTCGCGTCACGCGGGTCGTGAGCGCGGTCGCGGCCGGACGCATCCTGAATACCAAGACCGGCCGCAGCCAGATCATGGGCAGCGTGGTCTGGGGGATCGGGATGGCGCTGCACGAGGAGACGGTGATGGATCACCGCTTCGGCCGGATCATGAACGCGAATATCGCCGAGTACCACATTCCCGTGAATGCAGACGTTCATCACATCGACGTCATTTTCGTTGACGAACCCGACGACCGCATCAACAAAATGGGCATCAAGGGACTTGGCGAAATCGGCATCGTCGGCGTGCCCGCGGCCATCGCCAACGCGGTCTATCATGCCACCGGCAAGCGCATCCGGCGCTTCCCGATCACGCTGGACAAGCTGCTGAATTGAGGCCGAAGGCACTCGTAGCCCGCGCAGCAATCCGCGCCTGTCATCCAACTGTCATCGAATGTGCCGAGAGCTGTATCCCCTGGCACATTCGGGACGGACCATGGACTATTTCAAGCGCTTCAACTTCCTGTTCGCTGCACCAATGTTCGACGCCGACGACCTCGAGGGCGTCCGCTTCAACCAGATCATCGAGGAGATCCAGCGCTCCGGCTTCGAGGTGGTCCGGGCCCGCAAGCTGGAGGACGCCGAGATGGCGGTGCAGACCGACGCCGCAATCGGCTGCATGGTGGTGGACTGGGGCAAGAAGGGCCTGGAGGGCAAGACCTCGGCGCTGATCAACCTGATGCGCCGCCGCGGCCTCGACTTCCCGATCATCCTCTTGATCCGGCGCAAGCGGTTCGAGGATCTGCCGGTCGAGGTGCTCGACTTCATCGACGGCTATGTCTTCCTGTCCGAGGAGACGCCGCCCTTCATCGCCAAGAACCTGATCAGCCGGCTCAAGCAATATGCCGAGACGCTGAAGACGCCGTTCTTCGGCGCGCTCGTCGACTATGCCGAGGAAGGCAACCAGCTCTGGACCTGTCCGGGCCACAATGGCGGCGTGTTCTACAACCGCAGCCCGATCGGACGGGTGTTCGTCGAGCATCTCGGCGAATCTGTGTTCCGCGACGACCTCGACAATTCCGTCCTCGACCTCGGCGACCTCCTCACCCATGAGGGTCCGGCGCTGAAGGCTCAGAAGGAAGCCGCCGCGATCTTCGGCGCGGAGAAGACCTATTTCGTGCTCAACGGCACCTCGACCTCCAACAAGGTCGCGCTCGGCGCCCTCGTCACCGACGGCGATCTCGTGCTGTTCGATCGCAACAACCACAAGGCCGCCCATCACGGCGCGCTGATGATCAATGGAGGCATCCCGGTCTACGTGCCGACGATCCGCAACGCCTGGGGCCTGATCGGCCCGATGCGCTGGGACATGCTCGACGAGAAGACCCTGCGCGAGGCGATCCGCAACCATCCGCTCGTGACGGACCGCGACGCCTGGCGCAAGGAGCGGCCGTTCCGCGTCGCCGTGGTCGAGCAGTGCACTTATGACGGCTCGATCCATAGCGCCGAGATGATCATCAAGCGCATCGGCCATCTCTGCGACTACATCCTGTTCGACGAGGCCTGGGCCGGCTTCATGAAATTCCACCCGCTCTATGCCGGCCGCTTCGCGATGGGCCTTGCCAATCTTGCTCCGGAAGCGCCGGGCATCATCGCGACGCAGTCCACCCACAAGCAGCTCGCGAGCTTCTCGCAGGCCTCGCAGATCCACATCAAGGACCGCCACATCCGCGGCCAGAAGCGGCGCGTCGAGCACCGCCGCTTCAACGAAAGTTTCATGCAGCACGCCTCCACGTCCCCCTTCTATCCATTGTTCGCTTCTCTCGACGTCGGCGCACAGATGATGAAGGGCCGCTCCGGCGAAGTGCTGTGGGACGACACGATCCGGCTCGGCATCGAATTGCGCAAGAAGGTCCGCGCCATGCGCCGGGAGTTCGAGGAGAAGGAGCTGAATCCGGATCGCCGCTGGTTCTTCGAGCCCTTCGTTCCCGACCGCGTCGCCATTCCCGATGTCAGCCGCGCCGGCGCCGCGCACAACGTCGCCTGGGAGACTCTCTCCACCGACGAGCTCGCCACCAATACGGCACTCTGGCAGCTCTCTCCCGATACCAACTGGCACGGCTTCCCCGATCTCGCGGAAGGCTTTGCCATGACCGATCCGAACAAGCTGACCTTGCTCACGCCCGGCTTCGATCGTGCCACCGGCGCCTATGCCGAGCACGGCATCCCCGCCCCGGTCGTCGCGCAATATCTGCGCGAGAACCGCATCGTTCCCGAGAAGAACGACCTCAACTCCCTGCTCTTCCTGCTCACCCCCGGCGTCGAGGCGAGCAAGGCCGGCACGCTGATCTCCGGCCTCGTCGCGTTCAAGAGGCTGCATGACGACAATGCGCTGCTCGCCGACGCGATCCCGGAATTCTATCAGCGGCGGCAGGCGCGCTATGCCGGCGTGCGGCTTCGCGACCTCTGCGGCGACATGCACCGCTTCTTCCGTGCCGCCGATGTCAGCGCGCTCCAGGCCCGGCAGTTCATGCCCGAGCACATGCCCGAGATCGCGATGTCGCCGCGCGATGCCGCGCGCTATCTGTTCAAGAACGACGTCGACTACCTCCCGATCGAGGCGATCCCGGGCCGCATCGCGACCACGCCGTTCGTGGTCTATCCGCCCGGCATCGCCACCATCGTGCCCGGAGAGCGGCTGACGGAACGGGCCAGGCCCATGATCGATTATCTCAAGATGTTCGAGACCTGCTTCAACACGTTCCCCGGCTTCGACGTTGAGATCCAGGGCGTCTACAAGGAGATCGATGCCCAGGGGCGGATCGGGCTCTACACCTACGTCGTTGACGAGTAGGTGCCGATGAGCGAAACAGCTGCGCGCACGAGTGACGAACCCGTCCTGGTCAGGCCGTCACGCGAGAGCGATGTCGAGGCGATGCTGGCGATCTACCGCCATCACGTCCGCAATGGCGTGCCCCGTGACGTCGAGGGCACCGGCGCGCCCGAACCGGATGACCTGCGCGACCGGCGCAAGAATCTGAAACAGACCCGCCTGCCGCATCTGGTCGCAACCTTCCGTGGCGAGGTCGTCGGCTATGCCTATGCCGTTCTGTTCCGCAAGCGCCCGGCCTATCGCTACACGGCCAAGCATTCGATCTACGTCCACCACGAATATCTCGGTCGTGGCGTGGGACGGCTGTTGCTGGGGGAATTGATCGATGCCTGTGCGGCGGCGGGCTTCCGCCAGATGATCGGCTACATCGACGCCGACAACGCGCCCTCGCTCGCGCTGCACGAAAAATTCGGCTTCGCGCGCGCCGGCCTGCTCGGCGGCGTTGCCTATCGCCACGGCCGCTGGTCCGACACTGTCATGGTGCAGCGCTCGCTCGGCGCGGGCGTCACCGCGCCGCCGCCCGTCACCGCGCCCGGCCGGTAGAGCATGATCCGGAAAAGTGTGCAGCGGTTTCCCGGAAAATCATGCTCATACAATAGGCTCCTACGAGGGAAAGTCAGCCGGTCTGACGTGGATGCGATCGGCATGCAACGACCAATGAGGCAACGCCTGGTCCTTGCAGAACTTTGCTTTTGCCCGCTCCGTGGCCTCGTCCTCGTCGGCGGCGTCGATCTCGAGCGTGCCCTGGCAGACCTCGCACTGCCGGCCGTACTCGCCAAGCACGTCCTTCATGAACCTGACGACATAAGTTGACATGGGACCTCCCTGCTGCCCCGGCGGCACTCTAATCCCATTTAGGCCGGACGGGGGAAGGAGATTTTGACGCGGATCAAGACCGAGCAACCTTGGCCGAAGATTCGTTGCGGAACCCACCGCCCGGGTTTATGGGCAAGTGCCGGTCGCCCACGAGGATTTTGCCTTGCACTTTGTCGCCGATACCGAAGTCACGAAGGTTCTGACCTTTCCGATCCTTATTGCCGCCCTGGAGGAAGCGCATCGCCGGCCGAAGATGGAGGTTCTGGATGCCTTCCTCGGCGACGAGAAAGGGCAATATGTCATCCGCAGCGCCGTCGACCCCGGCCGCTACATGGCCAGCAAGATGTTCACCAGCTTCCCGGCCAATCTGGCCGAAGGCAGGATGCCGGCGGTGCAGGCCGTGTGCGTGCTGTTCGACGGCACCAACGGAAAGCCGCTGGCGGCGATGGACGGCACCGAGATCACGCATTGGCGCACTGCGGCCGATTCCGCTCTGGGCGCGAAACTGCTCGCCCCTCCCAATCCCGAGACGCTGCTTTGCGTCGGTGCCGGTGAGATGTCCGAATGGCTGATCAGGGGGCATCGCACCGTGCGGCCGTCCCTGCAACGTGTACTGATCTGGAATCGAAGCCCGAAGCGGGCCGCGGATCTCGCTCAGCGTTTGGCGAAGGACGGCGTGAAGACGGAGACGGTCACCGACCTCGACGCCGCGACGCGCGAGGCCAACGTCATCACCGCCTGCACCCGCGCGCATCAACCGCTGATCAAGGGCCGCAATTTGCGACCGGGCACGCATCTGGACCTCGTCGGCGGCTACACGCCGCAAACCCGCGAGGCTGACGACGATGCCGCCAAGATGTCGCGCATCTTCGTGGACCGCAGGGAGTCCGCCTTCCATGGCGTCGGCGATATCCTGCAGCCGATCGCCAGCGGCGCGATCAGCGAATCCGACGTGCTCGGCGATCTCTACGATCTCGCCGGCGGCCGCGTGCAGGGGCGGACGTCACCGTCCGACATCAGCTTCTTCAAGAACGCGGGCGGCGGCCATCTCGACCTCATGACTTGCGAGGCCGTGTTCAAGCAGCTCGGTACAAAGCTGGCATAGGATCGCCCTACCCCGGCGTCAAACCGGTAAGGGCGGGCGAGCGGGACGCCGGCACGGGCCGACATCAGCCATCAGGCCTTGATATCGAGGAGTGTGTCTTCCGTCTCGGCGTAGGCGTGAATGACCTTCGCATTGGCAATGAAGCTGTACTTTGCGGTCGCCAGCTCGACGAATTCGTTGGCAAGGTCGACATTCGGCGCCGCGACCAGGCCGTCCTGGTTTGCGAAGGGAGCGCTCGGGTCGGATTGCACTGTGTAGCTCGGCGAGACCGTCGACACGATCGCGCTCGTCCCGCCGGGCGTCGAGCCGCTGGATTGGGAGACCTGATCGACACGCAACGGCACATAAGCCGCTGGAAAAGTCGAACCGATCCCCGGACTACTGGCATCGGCCGACGTGCTTGATCCGCCTGACGCGGGGAGCGGGCCGGTCGTGTTGACGTTGGCGATATTGCTCGCGGCCACGTTCACGCGCAGGCTTGCTGCGGAAAGTCCGGATGTCGCAATTGAAAGTATGCTCATGCACCCTGATCTACAGGACAGATCATACGTGTTCATTCACGTCATCGGTAAAATTTACCGCTTCCCGTTGTCAGCCTCGTAACGATCAGGCTTCCAGCGCCCCTACCCCGGCGTCACGCCAAAGGCCTGCTTGAAGCGCTCGGCATAGCGCGGCCAGACCTCGGGGTTGATGATGCGCGGCGGACGCTTGCCGTCGAGCGTCTCCAGCACCTGCTCGGCGGCGATGCGACCCATGTTCTGACGCGCCTCGATGGTGACGCCGGCGGTGTGCGGGCTCGCCAGCACGTTGTCGAGCTGGAGCAGCGGATGCTCCGGCGGCGGCGGCTCCTTGGACCAGACGTCGAGGCCGGCGCCGGCAATGCGCTTGTCGCGCAGCGCCTGCAGCAGCGCATCCTCGTCGTGGATGAAGCCGCGCGCGGTGGTGATGAAGTAGGCATGCGGTTGCATCAGCGCGAATTCGCGCGTGCTGATCATGTTGCGGCTGCGCTTGTCGAGAGGACAGGAGATCGAGACGAAATCGGCCCGGCGCAGCAGCTCGTCGAGCTCGACCTTCTCGCCGCCCCGCTCCGCCATCACCTCTGCGGTGAGATACGGATCGTACGCCAGCACCTTCATGCCGAGCAGTCCCTTGCAGAGCGCGGCGATGCGGCGGCCGACATTGCCGAGGCCGATGATGCCGATGGTCTTGTGCTCGACCTCGTTGCCGACGAGCTCGTTGCGGTTGACGTCGCGCTCACGGCGCAGACGGCGATCGGACTGGATGATGCGCTTGGACAGCGTCAGCATCATCGCCAGCGCGTGCTCGGCGACCGAATGGGCATTGCCGCCGGACTGGTTGACGACCAGGACGCCGGCGGCCGTGCAGGCCTCGACATCGACAGGGTCGAAGCCAGCGCCATTGCTGGAGACGAGCAGGAGGTTCGGCGTGCGGCTCAGGAAGGCGGCGTCGACATGGAAATGCGGGGCGAGCTCGTCGCGCGCGGCGCCAATCTGGTAGACATGGGCCGCGCTCAGGATCGGCGCGTAAAAGTCCTCGGGGCTTTCGTTCTCGATGCGGTCGAGCCGGACGTCGGGCCGCGCCTCCAGGATGTCGATGTAGATCGGGTTGGCCAGGTATTTGACGTAGAAGACGCGCTTGCTGTTGACGGACATCAGGACCCTTCCGGCTCGATCGAGGAGATCCGCAAGGTCAGCGCGATGCGCGCCCGTCCGTGCCCCTCCCGTTTTCTGGTTGTCGCCGCTTATGCCACGGCGGTGCCGGCCACGGCAGGCCGTCTGGCGCAGATCACGGTGCCGGCCCGGACATGTTGACAATCTTGTTGCCTGCGTCAAGTTCGGCAGACCGCCGCGACAGCCAGAACCAAGAAGCATGCGCGGCTCATGGGAGAACGCAATGGCGATTGCGGAACAACAGGCGCAGGGGACCGGCGAAAGAAGCTGGCATAGCATTGTCCTGCAAACCCTGAAGCGGAACGCGATCAGCCTGATCCCTTACGTGCCCGACCGCGTGCTGACGCCGCTGATCAAGAATTTGCACGCCGACCCCTTCTTCACCACTTTCGCAACCGCCCGCGAGGAAGAGGCCGTCGGCATCGTCTCCGGCGCCTGGATGGGCGGACGGCGCGGCGCGGTGCTGATGCAGACCTCGGGCTTTGCCACGCTCGCCAACGTGCTGGCCTCGCTCGCAGTGCCCTACCAGATCCCGCTGATCATGTTCGTCTCCGAGCGCGGCACGCTCGGCGAGTTCAACTACGGCCAGTCGCTGGTCTGCCGCACGATGCGCCCGGTGCTGGATTCGCTGGCGCTGGAGCACCACACCATCACAAGGCTCGACGAGCTCGAATTCATCGCCGACCGCTCGATCAAGCAGGCCGTGACCACGCAGGCGCCGGTGGCGCTGATCCTCAGCCCGCTGCTCACGGGCGGCAAGGTTTTCGACAAGTGAGGCCGGCGATGAATACTGGCAATACCAAGGTGATGAACCGCTTCGATGTCACCGCGCGCCTGATCGCAAAGCTCAAGCACGAGGAAGCCGTGATTGGCGGCATCGGCAATACCAATTTCGACCTGTGGGCCGCCGGCCACCGCCCGCAGAATTTCTACATGCTCGGCAGCATGGGCCTCGCCTTCCCGATCGCGCTTGGCGTCGCTCTGGCGCAGCCCGACCGCCGCGTGTTCGCGCTCGAAGGCGACGGCTCGCTCTTGATGCAGCTCGGCGCCCTCTCGACGATCGCGGCGTTGAAGCCGAAGAACCTGGTCATGATCGTGATGGATAACGGCATCTACCAGATCACCGGCGCGCAGCCGACGCCGGCAGCTGGCGTCGCCGACATCGTCGGCATCGCGACCGCCTCGGGGCTCGTCAGAAGTTCCTGGGCCGCGGACGAGGAGGATTTCGAGCGTCTGGTCGACGAGGCCATGTCGGCTGATGAGCCCAGCCTGATCGCGGTCCGCATCGACGACAAGCCGGGCGTCGGTACCACAAGGCGCGACCCCGTGCAGATCCGGGAGCGCTTCATGCACGGCCTGGGCGTACGCGAGCCGCTTTAACGTTTGGTCATTAACTACACGGCGATCTGATCCGCATCCCGGCGCAGGCCCCTGCCGATCCGTGCTAAGCGGGGCGGATGTCCATTTTCGTTCGCGCCTTTGCCTGGCTGCTCGCCGCCGCCGTTGCCTTTGCAACGCTCGGCCCCCCGGGCCTGCGGCCCCATTCCGACTTCGGCCAGGACGGCGAGCATGCGCTCGCCTTCATCCTTGTCGGGCTTGTCTTCGGTCTCGCCTACAGGCGACGGCGGCTGGCAGTTGCGGCTGGCTCAGTGGTCCTGATCGGCCTGCTTGAGCTGATGCAGTTCTGGGCGCCCGGACGCCATGCGCGGCTGGAGGATTTTCTGGTCGATGCCGGCACCGCCTGCATCGGTTTTACGCTTGCCGCCATCGTCGATTGGATCATGACCCGGTTTCGGGCGGACTCGGCCCCGACAGGCTGAGGCCCCGCGGAGCGAGTGCTCCGCAGGGCCCAGCGCTTCAAAGCTTATCGTGTCGATCAGTCGATGATCTTGACGACGCGGCGCGTACGCGGCTCGACGATGACGCGGCGATCGTTCACGACCGCATAGCGATACTCGGTGTAGTTCGGCACGGGCCGCAACACCACGGTCGGGGGCAGCGGCTCGCCGACGACGACGCGCTCGTGGATCACGACGGAGTCATCGCGCGGAATTCCGCCCAGCACCGCATTCGGAATCTCGAGGCCTGCGCCGACGGCCGCACCGACGGTGCCGCCGACCATCGCGCCGACCGGTCCGCCAATGTCGCCGCCCGCGCGCGCGCCGTCCCGGGCGCCCTGTTCGGTGGTCGACTGGGCAAAGGCCGCACTCGACGCCAGCAGCGACGCGGCAGCCAACGTAATCGCAAGACGGGTTTTCATGTCCTGATGTCTCCAGTGATTGTTATGCGCCTTCAACCGCGGGCCCGGAGCATTGTTCCGGTTCCCCCGTGGCGAAAGGCACATCAAATCTGGAGACTGTTACCGCGTAACAGTTCAGCTGGCCGCGATCTCGTGACCCGCCATCAGTTCCAACGCCCGCACCATCGCCGAGTGATCCCAGGCCTTGCCGCCATGCGCGGCACAGGATGAGAACAATTGCTGCGCCACCGCGGTGCTCGGCAACGACAGGCCGAGGGCACGGGCGCCTTCGAGCGCGAGATTGAGATCCTTCTGGTGCAGCTCGATGCGGAAGCCCGGATCGAAATTGCGCTTCACCATGCGCTCGCCATGCACTTCGAGAATCCGCGACGAGGCGAAGCCGCCCATCAGCGCCTTGCGCACCAGCGCCGGATTCGCGCCGGCCTTGGACGCGAACAGCAGCGCTTCACTCACCGCCTCGATGGTCAGCGCGACGATGATCTGGTTCGCGACCTTCGTGGTCTGGCCGTCACCATTGGCACCGACATGCGTGACATTCTTGCCCATCTTGTCGAAGACCGGCTTCATGGTGCCAAAGGCCCGCTCGGGGCCGCCGACCATGATGGTGAGGCTCGCAGCCTTTGCCCCAACCTCGCCGCCCGACACCGGCGCGTCGAGATAGTCGGCGCCGAGCGCCTCGATCTTCTTGGCAAACTCCTTCGTCGCGAGCGGGGAGATCGAGCTCATGTCGACGACGATCTTGCCCTTGGAGATGCCGCTCGCGACGCCGTCCTTCCCGAACAGCACCGCTTCCACATGTGGCGTATCCGGCACCATGATGATGACCGCGTCCGCCTGCTCTGCGACTTCCTTGGCCGATTTGCAGGCGACGCCGCCCGCAGTGATCAGCTCAGCCGCGACCGGCGCGACGTCATGCAGGAGAACGCGATGGCCCGCGGCCAGGAGGTGGCCGGCCATCGGCCGTCCCATGGTGCCAAGTCCGATGAAGCCGATATTGGTCATGTCTGCGTTTCCTCAGGTCTCAAACGTCTGTGCCGCGTGCCAGGAGAGGCCTTCCAGCGTCGTGGTGCGCGGCTTGTATTCGCAACCGATCCAGCCGCGATAACCGATCGCGTCGAGATGACGGAACAGGAAGGGATAGTTGATCTCGCCGGTGCCGGGCTCGTGGCGACCGGGATTGTCGGCAAGCTGGATGTGGGCGATCTGGGGCAGATATTCCTGCATGGTGCGGGCGAGATCGCCCTCCATGATCTGCATGTGATAGATGTCGTACTGGATGAACAAATTGTTCGAGCGCACTTCGGAGATCAGCTGCACCGCCTGCTCGGTGCCGTTGAGATAGAAGCCGGGAATGTCGAGCGTGTTGATCGGCTCGACCAGCAGCTTGATATTCTCGCGGGCCAGCGTCGAGGCCGCAAAGCGCAGGTTTCCGACCAGCGTCTCCTGAAGCTCGCGCGGATCGGCTTCGGAAGGCGCGATGCCGACGAGGCAGTTGAGCTGGTCGCAATCGAGCGCCTTGGCATAGTCGATGGCGCGGAACACCCCGTCTCGGAATTCGGCGGTGCGATCGGGCAGGATCGCGATGCCGCGCTCGCCCCCGGCCCAATTGCCTGCGGGGAGATTGTGCAGCACCTGTGTAAGGCCGTGGGCCTCGAGCTGCTCGCGCAGCTGCGCCTTGTCGAAATCATAGGGGAAGAGATATTCGACCCCAGCGAAACCCGCGGCCTTAGCCGCGGCAAAACGGTCGAGGAACGGCATCTCGTTGAAGAGCATGGTGAGGTTGGCGGCGAATTTCGGCATGATGCTCTCCTTTATTCCGCAGGCTGCAACACGCGCGTGGTACCGACCTCGTCGAGCGGCAGATCCAGCACCTCCTCGAACTCGACGATGTTGTCGATCTCCGTGCCCATCGCGATGTTGGTGACGCGTTCGAGGATGAACTCGACAACCACGGGCACGCGGTGCTTCGCCATCAATTCGCGGGCGGTGGTGAATGCGGCCTGCGTGTCCTTCGGGTCGGTGACGCGGATTGCCTTGCAGCCGAGACCTTCGGCCACCGCGACATGGTCGACGCCATAGACGCCGATCTCGGGCGCGTTGATGTTCTCGAAGGAGAGCTGGACGTGATAGTCCATGTCGAAGCCGCGCTGGGCCTGACGGAT
The DNA here is from genome assembly GCF_002068095.1 of Bradyrhizobium sacchari. Taxonomy (GTDB): domain Bacteria; phylum Pseudomonadota; class Alphaproteobacteria; order Rhizobiales; family Xanthobacteraceae; genus Bradyrhizobium; species Bradyrhizobium sacchari. The sequence goes on from NZ_LWIG01000010.1 coordinate 206,091, forward strand.
CAGCCCCAGATAGGAATTGTTCACGACGACGTGGATGTAGGGCAGGTTGAACTGCGCACCGACCGCGAGCTCCTCGATCAGGAATTGGAAGTCGTAGTCGCCCGACAGCGCGACGATCTCGCGATCCGGACACGCTGCGCGCACACCCAGGGCAGCGGGCAGCGTCCAGCCGAGCGGGCCCGCCTGCCCGGCATTGATCCAGTTGCGGGGCTTGTAGACGCCGAGGAACTGCGCGCCGGCGATCTGCGACAGGCCGATCACGGTGACATAGGTCGTGTCGCGGCCGAAAGCCTTGTTCATCTCCTCATAGACGCGCTGCGGCTTGATCGGCACGTTGTCGAAGTGGCTCTTGCGCAGCATCGTCTTCTTGCGATCGCGGCAGGCAGCGGGCCACGCCTGGCGCTCGCGGAGCCTGCCTGACCGCCGCCACTCCCTGGCGACGCCAACGAAGAGCTCGAGCGCAGCCTTTGCGTCCGAGACGATGCCGAGATCGGGATTGAACACGCGCCCGATCTGGGTCGGCTCGATGTCCACGTGAACGAATTTGCGGCCCTTGGTGTAGGTCTCGACCGAGCCGGTGTGGCGGTTGGCCCAGCGGTTGCCGATGCCGAGCACGAAGTCGGATTCCAGCAGCGTGGCATTGCCGTAGCGGTGGCTGGTCTGGAGGCCCACCATACCGGCCATCAGCACGTGATCGTCGGGGATCGCGCCCCAGCCCATCAGCGTTGGCACGACAGGCACGTTGGCGATCTCGGCAAACTCGACCAACAGGTCCGAAGCGTCGGCGTTGATGATGCCGCCGCCCGCGACAATTAGCGGCCGCTCCGCGGCGTTGAGCATCTCCAACGCCTTCTCGACCTGCTTGCGCGTCGCGGCGGGCTTGTAGACCGGCAGCGGCTCATAGGTTTCGTCGTCGAACTCGATCTCGGCGAGCTGGACGTCGAGCGGCATGTCGACCAGCACCGGTCCCGGCCTCCCTGAGCGCATGATGTGAAACGCCTGGCTGAACACGCGCGGCACCAGCGCAGGCTCGCGCACCGTAACCGCCCATTTGGTAACGGGCTTTGCGATCGACTCGATGTCGACGGCCTGGAAGTCTTCCTTGTAGAGCCGCGCGCGCGGCGCCTGACCGGTGATGCAGAGGATCGGAATGGAATCGGCGATCGCCGAGTAGAGGCCGGTGATCATGTCGGTGCCGGCCGGCCCCGAGGTGCCGATGCAGACGCCGATATTGCCGGCCTTCGCCCTTGTGTAGCCCTCCGCCATGTGCGAGGCGCCCTCGACGTGGCGCGCCAGGACGTGGCGGATCGAGCCGCGCTTCTTCAGCGCCGAGTACAGCGGATTGATCGCAGCCCCGGGAACACCGAAGGCGGTCGAAATGCCTTCCTTCTCCAGGATACGCACAGCCGCATCGACAGCTCGCATCTTCGCCATATCGGACCTCGCTTGGTTTAAGTCAGCGAGCGAGATCATCAGATGCGCAGGATGCGATCTCAACGAGATCGATTTTATTTTCCACGATGCGGCAGCGGTGGAAAAATCGCGGCTGTCTCAATCGGTTAGATCGAGACATGCGTGAAAGCCGCTTCACTCGAACAGCGGCGCCAGCTCCATCTGCGGCACCAGGACGAGGCCCTTGTCGGTGATGCGAATTTCCGGAATGACCGATAGGGGAATCAGATTGAAGCCCATGTAGGGGATAGTGCAGCCGGCATCCGTCCACTCCTTCTTAAGCGCCTTGACCTCCTCGGCAACTTCGGTGACGCGCTTGTCAGACAGGAGCCCCGCGATCGGCAGTGGAACCAGCGCCCTCACCTTGCCCTCGGCCGCAACGCAGACGCCGCCCTGGTGTTCCTTGATCGCCGCGATCGCGACCTGCATGTCGCCTTCATTGGTGCCGGCGACGATGATGTTGTGGCTGTCGTGGCCGACGCTGGAGGCCACCGCACCGCGCTTGAGGCCGAAATCCTTGAGCAGGCCGTAGGCGACGTTGCCCGCCGATTTGCCGTGGCGCTCGACCACCGTCACGAAACAGAGGCCGTAGCGCGCGAACAGCGACGGCCAATCCTTGGCCGGTTCGATCGCAACCTTCTCGTGGATCAAGGTGATGCCCGGCAGCGCGGTCTTGATCGCGTTGACGGTGCAGGCTTTCGCCGGCAATTCCGGCGTCAGCGTCAGCTTCTCCGGCAGCTTGACGGTCACATAGGCCGCCTTCGGATATTGATAGCGCTGTGACAGCGCCTGATCGAGACGCGGCGTGATCTTGCCATGCTCCACCACGAGCTCGCCGCCATACCAGGTGCATTGTGGCTTGAGTTGATCGTCCATCAGGACCAGATCGGCGCGCCTGCCGCCGCCAAGGCCACCGATATCCCCCTCCATGCCGAAGCGCGTCGCGCCATGCAGCGAGCCCATCGACCAGGCCTGCTCCGGCGACATCCCCGCTTTCACGGCTTCGCGCACCACCCAGTCGAGCCCGAACAGCAGCAGATCGTCGGCGTCGCGGTCGTCGGTGCACACGGCGGTGCGCTTGTGCGAGGCGCCGAGCTCGGTGACGGTACGGATGGCCTGCGGCAGCGAATGCCAGGGCGTGGTCGGCGGTCCTCCGCGCAGAAACACCCAGACGCCGGCGTCGAGCAGATCGTCGGCGATGTCACGATCAATCGCCTCATGGGTGTCGGTGACGCCGCTCGCCGCATAGGCCGCGACGAATTCGCGGCCGTAGACATGGCCGGAGACCGGACGTCCCCGCTTCAAGGCGGCCGCCAGGATCGCGTGGCTGCGCTCGTCGCCCATCGTCACGGGCACGAAATCCATCTTCTCGCCGAGCGCGACCGCTTCCGGCCAGCGGTCGAACAGGCCGGCGATCTTGTCCGGCGTGAGGTCGCCGCCAGCGGTCTCCAGTTCTGCCGACGTGGCCGGCACCGTTGACGGCACCGTCAGGAAGATCGAAAGGGGCGCCTCGCGCGCGTCCTCCAGCATCGCCTCGACGCCGGCGACGTCCATGACGTTGCCGATCTCGTGGCTGTCGCAGAAGATCGTCGTGGTGCCGTTGAGCAGCGCGGCCTCGGCATAGGCGCAAGCCGTCACCATCGAGGATTCGATGTGGATGTGCGGATCGACGAGGCCCGGCGCGATGATGCCGCCTGCGGCGTCGTAAACCGCAACGCCAGTCCAGGCCTTCTTCGCGGTGCCGGTGGGCTTCACCGCTGCGATCCGGCCGCCGGTGATCCAGACCTCCCGTCCCGGGTGGATACGCTCCGAATAAGTCGAGAGCACCCGCGCACCTGATATGACGAGATCGGGCGCGACGCGCGCCGAGGCGACGTCGGCAAGCCGCCGCGTCATGCTGTGCAGCGGCGCGACGGAGAAACGGGTGAGTTTGGTCATGGGGCTCTCGCGTGGCGTTACGGGCGAGCGATGGTTACGCCCTGCACCAAACCGAGCAAGCGCAAATATAACGGCACGACCTGCTTATGTCTTAGGCGCCGAACCGCCCGCCGGTCCCGACCTTGCGGGTCTACGCGGGTTCCGGCCTTTCGAAGCCGGTGCAGCAGCAGGCTTGACCCGAATCCGCATCGACCGGCCCTTTGGCTCATCGATCTCGAACGAGTTGGTCTTTCGCACCAGGTCGCTCAGCTTGCGGAAACCGAACGTTCTCGGATCAAAATCCGAGGCCAGATTGGCGAGCTGCCGGCCGACTTCACCGAGCGCGACCCAGCCATCTTCACTCTCCATCTGGGTGATGACTTTTTTGATGATGGGTGTGGCGGCATCGGGCGGCTGAAGCGGCGTCGACCTCGAGCCGGCATCCTGGATGGTCGCCGTGCCGGCAAGCAGGTTCTCGGTGTAAACGAACCTTCGGCAGGCCTGCCTGAAGCTTTCCGGAGTCTTCTGCTCGCCAAACCCGAAAACGTCGACGCCCTGCTCTCGGATGCGGGCGGCGAGACGGGTAAAGTCGCTGTCGGAGGAGACCAGGCAGAAGCCATCGAACCGGCCGCTGTGAAGCAGGTCCATGGCGTCGATGACCAAGGTGATGTCGGACGCGTTCTTTCCCGTCGTGTAGGCGAACTGCTGCTGCGGGATGATGGCGTGCTTCGACAGGATGTCGGCCCAGCCCCTCGATCGTGCATTGGAGAAGTCGCCATAGATGCGGCGGACGCTGGCCTCGCCGATCTTGGCAATCTCCTCGAATAGGCCATCCGCAATCTTTGCGGAGGCGTTGTCGGCATCGATCAGGACGGCGAGACGGGGCGAGCGAAGTTCGGACGGCATGGCGTTTCCCAGCGCGAGAGACGCCAGACTAGCAGATAATTGCGTCTGTGAACGCCTAGTCCTCGTTCGCCTTGAACCGGCCGAGCCCCTTGAGCACGAAGGGCGCCAGCAGCGCGATCAGCGCGACGCCGAGCAGCGTCGCCGAGATCGGGCTCTGCAGCAGCGTCATGGGATCGCCAAGGCTGATCGCGAGCGCGCGGCGCAGCTGACTCTCGGCGATCGGGCCGAGGATCAGGCCGACAACGACGGGCGCGATCGGAAAATCGAACCGGCGCATCAGGAAGCCGAGCACGCCGAAGCCGGCGAGCATCGACAATTCGACCACCGACGGCTTTGCCGCAATGGTGCCCATGGTCGCGAACACGAGGATGCCGGCATAGAGCCACGGCTGCGGGATCGCGAGCAGCCGCACCCACAGGCCGACCAGCGGCAAATTGAGCACCAGCAGCATCATGTTGGCGATGAACAGGCTGGCGATCAGGCCCCAGACGAGATCAGGCCGCTCGGCGAACAGCAGCGGGCCCGGATTGAGGCCGTATTGCTGGAACCCCGCCAGCATCATCGCGGCCGTTGCCGAAGTCGGCAGTCCCAGCGTCAGCAGCGGCACCAGCGTGCCGGCGGCGGAGGCGTTGTTGGCGGCTTCGGGTCCGGCGACGCCTTCGATCGCGCCCTTGCCGAACTCCTCGGGATGTTTCGTCAGCCGTTTCTCGGTCGAATAGGACAGGAAGGTCGGGATTTCCGCGCCGCCCGCCGGCAGCGCTCCGATCGGGAAGCCGAACATGGTGCCGCGCAGCCACGGCTTCCACGATCGCTTCCAGTCCTCCTTGGTCATCCACAGCGAGCCGCGCACCGGCTCGAGCTTCTCCTCGGTGTGGTGCCGGCGCGAGGCGACATAGAGCGCCTCGCCCACCGCGAACAGGCCGACCGCCAGCGTCGTCACCTCGACGCCGTCGAGCAGCTCGGGGACGCCGAACGCCAGCCGCGCCTGACCGGTCAGCTTGTCGATGCCGACGAGGCCGAGCGTCAGGCCGATGAACAGGCTGGTGAGGCCGCGGATCGGGGAATCGCCGAAGGTCGCCGACACCGTGACGAAGGCGACGCACATCAGCGCGAAATAATCCTCCGGGCCAAAGCGCACGGCGAAATCGACCAGCCACGGCGCGAGAAACGCAAGCCCGATGGTCGCAATGGTGCCGGCAACGAAGGAGCCGATCGCGGAGGTCGCAAGCGCCGGCCCGCCGCGGCCGGCCTTGGCCATCTTGTTGCCTTCGAGCGCGGTCGCCATCGAGGCGCTCTCGCCGGGCGTGTTGATCAGGATCGCTGTGGTCGAGCCGCCATACATGCCGCCATAATAGATGCCGGCGAACATGATCAGCGAGCCGCCGGGATCGAGCTTATAGGTGACGGGCAGTAGCAGCGCGACCGTCAGCGCCGGGCCGATGCCGGGCAGCACGCCCACGGCGGTGCCGAGGAACACGCCGATCAGGGCATAGAGCAGG
>NZ_LWIG01000010.1:211931-214374 GCF_002068095.1 Bradyrhizobium sacchari
GGCTCAGCGTCAACAGGCGGTCGAACGCGAGATAGATGAGGGTCGACATCACGAGGGCGATGATGCCGTCGACGAGGACGGCGCGGCGGCCGAAGGCCGCCGACGTCGTCACGAACAGCGCCGACGTCGCCAGGATGAAGCCGCCGCCGAAGCCGATGATGGCGATCAGCAGCGCAAGGCCGACGAGGATCAGGACGACAGGCACGGGATCGGCGCTCTCGCGCGCCGGCAGATTGCCGCGCAGCGCATCAATGAAATTGCCGATCGCGAGCAGCGCAAGGCCGCTGGCGACGACGACAGGCATCGCCTCCGGCCCCATGCCGTACATCGCGGCGGATTGCAGGCCGCGCGCGTCCCAGACCAGCACCGCTGCGAGCACGGCAAGCAATGCGGCGATGACGAGGCCGGCGCGATCGACACGCCGCGGCGGCTGCGCAGGATCGCCTGAGGTCATGACTTGACGAGGCCGACCGATTTCAGCACGTCGGTGACGCGCACCGTTTCCTTCTTCAGGAAGTCGGCGAAGGCGTCGCCGCCGAGATAGGCATCCTCCCAGCCCTTCTGCTTGAGGATCTCCTTCCAGGCGTCCGACTTCACCATTTTCTCGACCGCATCGCTCAAGGCCTTGCGCTGCTCCGGCGTGATGCCAGGAGGCGCGACCACCGAGCGCCAATTGGCGATCACGAGGTCGATGCCCTGCTCCTTGAAGGTCGGGATGTCGCTGCCTGCGATACGCTTTTCCGAGGTCACACCGATTGCGCGCAGCTTGCCGGACTTGATCTGCCCTTCATATTCGCTGAGCCCCGAAATGCCTGCGGTGACCTTGCCGCCGAGGATCGCCGCGAGCGACTCGCCGCCGCCGGAGAACGGGATGTAGTTGATCTTCTTGGCGTCGGCGCCGACCGCGCCGGCGAACAGCGCCGCCATCACATGGTCGACGCCACCGGCCGAGCCGCCCGCGAAGGTCACCTTGGCGATATCGGCCTTCACCGCGGCGGCGAGATCCTGCGCGGTCTTGATCGGCGAATTCGCGGGCACCACGATCACCTGAATTTCCTCGGTGAGGCGCGCGATCGGCGTCACCTGATCCAGCGTCACCGGCGACTTGTTCATGGCGAGCGCGCCCACCATGACGAAACCGTTGACCATCATCTGGTTGCCGTCGCCCTTGGCGCCGTTGACGAACTGCGCGATGCCGACGCTGCCGCCGGCGCCGGGAACGTTGGTGACCTGCACGCTGCGCGCGACGCCGGAAGCCACCAGTGCCTGCTGCATCGAGCGCGCGGTCTGGTCCCAGCCCCCGCCCGGGGCCGCCGGCGCCATCAGCTTGAGCTCGAGCTGCTGGGCCAAGGCAGGCGCCGCTGCCGCAAGGGTCAGCGCGAGGGCTGCGCCGGCAAGGCGCGCGGGAAATTGAAACATGGGGGCATTCTCCAGGCTCGTGCGGACGTGTTGATCGTTTGCCGCATTGTGTCGTTTGGTCGCATATCAGCCAAAACGGCCGATGCTGTCCAGCGACAGGCCTGGGTTCCCGGTTAGCTGGATTTCGGCATCACGCCGCCGAGCGCCAACGTCAGCTCACCGGCGACATCACGCACGATTTGGCCGATTTCCGGCAGCCTGTCGTCGGTCAGACGGCTGGTCATGCCCGAGACGGAAATTGCCGCCAGCGGCTCGGCGCAGTCGTTGTAGACGACTGCGGCAATACAGCGCAGGCCCATGCAGGCCTCTTCATCATCGAGCGCGTAGCCTTGCTTGCGGATCTTTTCGAGCTCCTTGAAGAGATCGCTCGGCCGCACGATCGACTTTTCCGTCAGGCGGGGCATGCCGTGATGGCGGATGACGGCGCCCACATCCTCGTCGGAATATGTCGCGAGCACCGCCTTGCCGACGCCGGAGGTCACCATGGGGACGCGTCCGCCCATCTGGGTCAGCGACCGCATGATCTCGCGGCTCTCCATGCGGGTCAGCACGATGATGAACTCATCGTCGACGACGGCCAGATTGGCGGTTTCGCGGGTGAGATCGCGCAGCCTGCGCAAGTATGGAATCGCCTGGGTGGAGAAATTGCGCCGGCGCGCAAAGCTCGCACCGACGGTGAAGCTGCGAACGCCGACATGCCATTTGGATTCGGTGCGGTCGAACTGCACGAAGCGGCGGCTTTCCAGCGTCGCCAGCAGCCGGTGCACGGTCGAGGCCGACAGGCCAGTGCGCACGGCAAGATCGCTGAGGCGGTAGCCTTCGTCGTCCTCGGCCAGCGTTTCGAGAATCGACAGCGCGCGGTCGACGGACTGCACGCCGCCGTCACGCGCCTCGTGCTCGGCCTCGGCTGGCGACCGGGCCTCGAGCGATTTGCGCCGGATCACGTTCTTGCTCATCGCGGCCTGACCGTTCTCCCTCGCCCTTTTCTTTTCCCCTCTCCCCGCGTGCGGGGAGAGGGTTAGGG
>NZ_LWIG01000010.1:214447-262112 GCF_002068095.1 Bradyrhizobium sacchari
TCACCCGAATTGCTTCGCAATTCGGCCTCTCCCCGCAAGCGGGGAGAGGCGAACATCAACGTGTCAGAGCTGCCCTGCCCCGCGCGCCCACTTGTACTTGGCACCGAGCACCTCGACCGGAAGCTCGGTGGAGTAGGCATAGGCCGGGATGCCGTTCTGGTAGAGATATTCGGCGGCTTCCTCGACCTCGACGTCGCCGGCGAGCGAGGCGACCATCGGCTTCACAAAACCCTTGGCCTCCATCTCCTTCTTCACCTCGACCATGTTGCGGGCGAACACCATCGGCGGGGTGACGATCGTGTGCCAGTAGCCGAGGATCAGCGCGTGGATGCGCTCATCCGACAGGCCGAGCTTCACGGTGTTGACGTAGGTGATCGGCGGCTCGCCGCCGGTGATATCCACAGGATTTCCGGCCGCGCCAAACGGTGGGATGAACTTGCGGAACGCCGCGTCGAGATCCGGCGGCATCGACATCAGCGACAGGCCGTTATCGACGCAGGAGTCCGACAGCAGCACCCCCGAGCCGCCCGCACCGGTGATGATCAGCACGTTCTCGCCCTTCGGCGTCGGCAGCACCGGCACACCACGGGCGAATTCGAGCAGCTGGCGCAAGCTCCGAGCGCGGATCACGCCCGACTGCTTGAACACGTCTTCATAGATGCGGTCGTTGCCGGCGAGCGCGCCGGTGTGCGAGGACGCCGCCTTGGCACCGGCCGAGGTGCGGCCGGCCTTGAGCACGACGACCGGCTTCTTCTTGGAGACGCGCTTGGCGGCTTCCGCGAAGGCGCGACCGTCCTTGAGGTCTTCACAGTGCTGCGCGATCAGGTTGGTGTTCGGGTCCTGTTCGAAGAAGGCAAGCAGATCGTCCTCGTCGATGTCGGACTTGTTGCCGAGACCGACGATCGCCGACACGCCCATTTTCGCCGAGCGCGAGAAACCGATGATGGCCATGCCGATGCCGCCCGACTGCGACGACAGCGCCGCGTGGCCCTTGACGTCATAGGCCGTGCAGAAGGTCGCGCAGAGATTGGCGGGCGTATAATAGAAGCCGTAGATGTTCGGCCCCATCAGGCGGATGTCGTACTTCTTGCCGACCTCGACGATCTCGGCCTGCAGCTCCGGCGCGCCGGCTTCGGCGAAGCCCGACGGGATCAGCACCGCGCCCGGGATTTTCTTCTCGCCGCATTCGGTCAGCGCGGCCGCCACGAACTTCGCGGGGATCGCGAACACGGCGGTGTCGATCACACCAGGCACATCCTTGACGCTCTTATAGGCCTTGTAGCCGAGAATCTCGGCGGCCTTGGGATGGATCGGGTAGATCTCGCCCTTGTAGCCGCCATTGATGAGGTTCTTCATCACGGAGTTGCCGATCTTGCCGTCCTCTGCGGAGGCGCCGACCACGGCGACCGCCTTCGGCTGCATGATCCGGCTCATTGCAGCGACGATCTCTTCGGTCGGGCGCGGCTTGGGCTTCGGCTTGTAGGCGAAGTCGACGACGATGCGGACGTCGGCGGCGATCGCGCTCTTCGCCGTCGCGAACACCGGGTTGAGGTCGAGTTCGACGATTTCAGGGAAATCGGTGACGAGCTGCGAGACCTTGACGATGACGTCGGCGAGTGCCGCGCGGTTCACCGGCTCGCCGCCGCGCACGCCCTTCAGGATCTCATGCGCCTGGATGCCGTCGAGCATCGACAGTGCGTCCTCCTTGGTCGCGGGCGCCAGACGGAAGGTGATGTCCTTCAAGACTTCAACCAGCACGCCTCCGAGGCCGAAGGCGACCAGCTTGCCGAACGAGCCGTCGGTGATCGAGCCGACGATGACCTCGGTGCCGCCGGCCAGCATCTGCTGCACCTGAACGCCCTCGATCTTGGCATCGGCCTTGTACTTTTTGGCATTGCCGAGAATCGTCTCGTAGGCCTTCTCGGCCTCCTCGGCCGTCTTGAGGCCAACGATGACGCCGCCGGCTTCAGTCTTGTGGAGAATGTCCGGCGAGACGATCTTCATCACGACGGGGAAGCCCATGGAGGACGCCATCTTGCCGGCCTCGCCCGCCGACTTGGCCACGCCCTCCTTCGGCACCGGAATGCCATAGGCGTCGCAGACCAGCTTGCCTTCCGGGGCCGTCAGGCTGGTGCGGTTGTCCGCCTTGACCTGGTCAAGCACCTTGCGGACGGCATCTTTGGAATTGGACATGTGGCTTCTCCCTTGACCTCAGTTCGTTCTTTGCAAAGCGCGCGCGTGTTGCGGCCGCCCGTGATGCTTGCCATTCGCCGCGCTCTGTTCCATGCGGCGGAACGGAGTGGCATAAGGGCCAGAATACTCCGCCGGCTTGGATCAAAAATGGCTGGCGATGGCATTTGGTATGCCAGAAGCCAACTTGTCAAGTCGCGGCGCACCTTGGAACGCCGCAAAAAATAGGCAGCTTGACATTCTGGCATGTGGTATGCCAAAAACTTTCCCGTTAATATTCCTGTAAAAGACGACTCCCACTGGAGGAGATTCGTCGTGTCACTACGGAAACCAACCAAGGCGTTGCCAAACATGGCCGAGGCAGACATCGCAATCGTTCGCATTGCCCCGGAGAGCAGCTTCAAGAACAAGGCGTATGACGCCTTGAAGGAAGCCATCCTCAAGATGGACATCTATTCGACGCCCGAACCGGTGATGCTCGACGAGCGCGCGTTGTCCGAACGTCTGGGTGTGAGCCGCACGCCGATCCGCGAAGCCATCGCGATGCTCGAGCAGGACGGTTTCGTGAAGACGGTGCCGCGCCGCGGCATCATGGTGGTGCGCAGGACCAAGAGCGAGATCGTCGACATGATCCGCGCCTGGGCGGCGCTGGAGAGCATGGCCGCGCGCCTCATCACCACCACCGCGCGCAAGAAGGACATCACGGCGCTGCGCGACTTCTTCAAGGATTTCGGCAAGGACCGCCTGCCCGAGGATCATGTGGAGGAATACTCCAAGGCCAACATCGCCTTCCACCAGGCGCTGATCTCGCTGTCGGAATCGCCGGTGCTGGTCGATCTCACCAACGATTTGCTGCTGCACGTGCGCGGCTACCGGCAACTGACGATCGGACGCAAGGACCGCACCGCGACCTCGCTGCCCGAGCATCTCGCCATGATCGAAGCACTGGAAGCGCGCGATACCGAGCTCGCCGAGAAGCGCGCCCGCGACCACACCCTCGGCCTTGCCGCTTACGTCGAAGCGCACGGCCAGGAACTGTTCACATAACTCGTTACCTAGCAACGTTCACCAGAAGGGCGAACAATTCGCCCCGTTACTTGAGACCAGGGAGACAAGGCCCATGCTGAATACCGCGACCAAGTCCGAAGCACCGGGCACCGAGCAGGAACTGACGGATGGCTTCCATCTCGTCATCGACGCGCTCAAGCTGAACGGCATCAACACCATCTATAATGTGCCGGGCATCCCGATCACGGATTTGGGCCGCATGGCGCAGGCTGCCGGCATTCGCGTGATCTCCTTCCGCCACGAGCAGAACGCCGGCTACGCCGCGGGCATCGCCGGTTACCTCACCAAGAAGCCCGGCGTCTGCCTCACGGTTTCGGCGCCCGGCTTCCTCAATGGCCTCACCGCGCTCGCGCACGCGACCACCAACTGCTACCCGATGATCCTCGTGTCCGGCTCCTCCGAGCGCGAGATCGTCGACCTCCAGCAGGGCGACTACGAGGAAATGGACCAGCTCGCGATCGCAAAACCGCTGTGCAAGGCGGCCTATCGCGTGCTGCACGCCCAGGACATCGGCATCGGCTTTGCCCGCGCCATCCGCGCCGCGGTCTCGGGCCGTCCGGGCGGCGTCTATCTCGACCTGCCGGCAAAGCTGTTCGGCCAGGTGATGAACGCCGAGGCCGGCCAGAAGTCGCTGGTCAAGGTGATTGATGCGGCTCCCGCGCAGATCCCCTCGCCTGCATCGGTCAAGCGCGCGCTTGATGTTCTGAAGAGCGCAAAACGTCCGCTCATCATCCTCGGCAAGGGCGCGGCTTACGCGCAGGTCGATGAGGAGATCAAAACCTTCGTGGAGAAGAGCGGCGTGCCGTTCCTTCCGATGAGCATGGCCAAGGGCCTCCTCCCCGACACCCATCCGCAATGCGCTGGTGCTGCCCGCTCGACGGTGCTGAAGGACTCCGACGTCGTCATGCTGATCGGCGCCCGACTGAACTGGCTGCTTTCGCACGGCAAGGGCAAGAGCTGGGGCGAGACGCCGAAGAAGTTCATCCAGGTCGACATCGAGCCGAAGGAAATGGACTCCAACGTCGAGATCGTCGCGCCCGTCGTCGGCGACATCGGGTCGGTCGTCTCCGCCTTCAACCAGGCGATGGGCACCGGCTGGACCGCCCCGCCGGCCGACTGGACCAAGGCCGTCTCGACCAAGCGCGAAGAGAACGTCGCTAAGATGGCGCCGAAGCTCATGAACAACAAGTCGCCGATGGACTATCACGGTGCGCTCGGCGTGCTGAAGAACGTCATCAAGGAGTATCCCGAGGCGATCCTCGTCAACGAAGGCGCCAACACGCTCGACCTCGCCCGCGGCGTCATCGACATGTACAAGCCCCGCAAGCGTCTCGACGTTGGCACCTGGGGCGTGATGGGCATCGGCATGGGCCAGGCGATTGCGGCTACGCTCGAGACCGGCCATCCCGTGCTCGCGGTAGAAGGCGACTCGGCGTTCGGCTTCTCCGGCATGGAGGTCGAGACCATCTGCCGCTACAATTTGCCGATCTGCGTCGTCATCTTCAACAATGACGGCATCTATCGCGGCACCGACGTCAACGGCGCCAACGACGATCCGGCGACCACGGTGTTCGTCAAGGGCGCTCGCTACGACAAGATGATGGAAGCCTTCGGCGGCGTCGGCGTGAACGCCACCTCCCCCGACGAGCTCAAGCGCGCCGTCAACGAAGCCATGAAGTCCGGCAAGCCGACGCTCATCAACGCGGTGATCGATCCGGCGGCGGGCTCGGAGAGCGGCCGCATCGGCAACCTCAATCCGCAGAGCGTTCTGCAGAAGAAGAAGTAAGTCCACCCCCTCAACCTTTACTACTCCCTGTGGTTCGCAGGGGCAGACAGAGTACGGAGCAACATGATGACCAAAGCGCTCACGGGCGTTCGCATTCTCGACTTCACCCACGTCCAGTCCGGACCGACCTGCACGCAGCTGCTCGCCTGGTTCGGCGCCGACGTGATCAAGGTGGAACGCCCGGGCGTGGGTGACATCACCCGCGGCCAGCTGCAGGACATCCCGAACGTGGACAGCCTGTATTTCACCATGCTCAACCACAACAAGCGCTCGATCACGCTCGACACCAAGAACCCCAAGGGCAAGGAAGTCCTCACCGAGCTGATCAAGAAGTGCGACGTGCTGGTCGAGAATTTCGGCCCCGGCGTGCTCGATCGCATGGGCTTCCCCTGGGAGAAGATCCAGGCGATCAACCCGAAGATGATCGTCGCCTCGATCAAGGGCTTCGGCCCCGGGCCTTACGAAGACTGCAAGGTCTATGAAAACGTCGCGCAGTGCACCGGCGGCGCCGCCTCCACCACCGGCTTCCGCGACGGCCTGCCGCTCGTCACCGGCGCGCAGATCGGCGATTCCGGCACTGGCCTGCACCTCGCGCTCGGCATCGTCACGGCGCTCTATCAGCGCACGCATTCGGGCAAGGGCCAGCGCGTCACCGCCGCGATGCAGGACGGCGTGCTCAATCTCGCCCGCGTCAAGCTGCGCGACCAGCAGCGCCTCGCCCACGGTCCGCTCAAGGAATACAGCCAGTTCGGCGAAGGCATTCCGTTCGGCGATGCCGTGCCGCGCGCCGGCAACGATTCCGGCGGCGGCCAGCCGGGCCGCATCCTGAAGTGCAAGGGCTGGGAGACCGATCCCAACGCCTACATCTACTTCATCACGCAGGCCCCGGTCTGGGAGAAGATCTGCGACGTGATCGGCGAGCCGACCTGGAAGACCGATCCGAACTACGCCAAGCCGGCGGCCCGCCTGCCGCGGCTCAACGAGATCTTCGCCCGCATCGAGCAGTGGACGATGACCAAGACCAAGTTCGAGGCGATGGAGATCCTCAACAAGGACGACATCCCCTGCGGTCCGATCCTGTCGATGAAGGAGATCGCCGAGGACCAGTCGCTGCGCGCGACCGGCACCGTGGTCGAGGTCGACCACCCCACCCGCGGCAAGTACATCTCGGTCGGCAACCCGATCAAGCTGTCGGAGAGCCCGAGCGAGGTCACCCGCTCCCCGCTGCTCGGCGAGCACACCGACGAGATCCTGCGCTCGGTGCTCGGCTTCTCGGACCACCAGGTCGCCGAGATCCACAAGTCCGGCGCGCTCGATCCGCCGCAGAAGCAGGCCGCGGAGTAAGCGGACCGACCTGAACCGACGCGAAAGGGCCGCCCGAAGGGGCGGCCCTTTTTGCTTGTGAAGGCGTCGCAGGGCTCAAACTAAAAAGTGGAAAAACAACCCCATGCACAGTAGCCCTCCCCTTGGCATAAAAGAAGAATTCCGATTTAGAGAAATCGCTTTGACCCGTCGGGCAAAACAGGGGTACTATGCCATCGTCGGACAAAGCGAACGTCCTGTCCCAGGCGCCGGCCTCTGTGGCCTCCGATTGCGGCGGCTTTCCTGTTCGGGCCAGACCCCACGATCCTCTGAAAAGCGATCGATGCCGAATTAAGGTCTCCTCCCAGGAACAGACAGGGTTCCGCCCCGTTGTCCCGTACGGGCGCGCTCGTGGGAGCGCAGGCGGGCCATCCAACGACAAGTCGACTGCCGCAGCCCGCGAGCCGAACACGCCGGGTCCGGCGCGTTTCGAGATCGCGCCTGTCCATCCAATCGAGGGTAAAATGATGAGAGATCATCCCGCGTCCCGGGCTCTGCGGGAGGCCAACAAGGCATTCAAGCCGGTCGAGACCAAAAAGCCGATGACCGACTATGCGAAGGCGCAACAGTCCCTTCATGAAAATCGCGAGCGCCTGAAAGCAGAACGACTGGCGCGAGAGGCCAAGCAGGGACATCGTCCCAGATAAGGCAATGCCGGTGCCGTATGATTACTTCGACACCAGGGACGGCAAAGCACTCACTGTGGACGAAGAGGGCCAGCGGGCACGCATATCCGGCTCTAGAGCATCGAGAGGACGACGACGCCGTCCTCGAGCTCCCCGGAAGCCAGGCGCGCCCGCGCAATCCGCTCGAACTCCGTCCGGTACTTCTGAAGATAGCTGAAGGCCTGCTTCTGCGTCTGGAATGTCGTCGCAAGACGGCAAAGCTGTCGGCCGGCGCCGAGCGCGAGAAAGAAGGTGATTGTGCCGCCGGCATCCGGCTTGGTCCTAGGCACGATCCGCACTCTCTGGCATGTGAACGGCCCTCTTCAGCCTCGGCGGCGCTGGTGAATTCGGCTATCGCGGCAACTTCCTGGTCCGCTTCTTCGGTGCGGGCACAGGCGACGATGCACGAAGATTGGCGTCGGCCTCATCCCTGGCCTCGCGCAGTTCGCGAAGCCGCGCCATGTTCTTGCGGATATCGACAGCGCGCCGCTCGACATCGGCGATCGCCCGCGCGCCATCTTCGGCGGCAAGGCGCTGACGCTCGGACCGCGCGATGGATTCGGGTGACGGTCCGGCCGATTTCTTCGCGCTCATCTTTTGGCGCTCATATCTCGCCCTGCCCCGCAACGGAGAAAACCCGCTCAATCTTACGATCGAGCGGGTCGCATAGCCGTTTCAGTACATCCGTGAAACGGCGCTATAGACGTCAGGCCAGCGAGAGATTCTCAGCGCTGACCTTGCCTCGCATCTTGTCGGTCTTGGTCTCGAAGTTGACCTTCTGGCCCTCGGCGAGACCCGCAAGACCAGCCCGCTCGACCGCGCTGACGTGAACGAACACGTCGTTGCCGCCGTCGTCGGGTTGAATGAAGCCAAAGCCCTTCTGGCCGTTGAACCACTTCACAGTACCTGTCGCCATTCTTCTTCTCCAAAGCGCAAAGACGCGCATTCCGCGTGACGCTCACGCAGATTGAATTCAATTCGTCGATGTCTCTGGAAAAGGAGCCCGCGGGCGCATTCAACAAGGCACAGCGGCTGAACGAACAAGAGAAGCGTATACCTCGCCATCGACCTTAGCAAGGCTTCGGACAGATTTAATCGCGCAGCTTGAATGGAACCTTTGCGGGTTTAAGGACTCGAGGCCAAAGGCATCTCACACGGGTGAATGGGCCGGTGCGAACCTCGCTCCAATGTTCGCACTCAGTTCATATTGCCTCGGGGAACGTGACGGGAGTGACTCATCGTCGAGACCAGAGACAAAGATCCGGCTCAGATATTTCGACGTATGTCCGCCCACCTCGCAAATCGTGCGAACGCTGCAAGACGTTCAGCCGCAGGGCTCACACCGAAACTGGCAAACAACCAGCGGGCACGGAGCTCTAGCCGGCCCTCGCTCGCTCGGCGCCTGGCAGCTCATGATCTCCATACAGCTCCCTCAGCTTCGTTTTCAGGAGCTTGCCGGTCGCTCCATGTGGAAGCTCCTCCACAAACAGAACGTCATCCGGCATCCACCATTTCGCGATCTTGCCCTCATAGAAGGCCAGCAGTTCGGCGGCCGTCAGGCTTGATCCCTTGCGTCTCGTCGCGATCACGAGCGGCCGCTCGTCCCATTTGGGATGACGAACGCCGATCACGGCGGCTTCGACGATCTCAGGATGCGCCATTGCGAGGTTTTCGAGCTCGATGGAGGAAATCCATTCGCCACCGGACTTAATGACGTCCTTCGAGCGATCGGTGATCTGCATGTATCCCTCTTCGTCGATCGTCGCGACATCGCCCGTGAAGAACCACCCATCGGCGCGCTCGCTCTCGGGCATCTTGTAGTAGGACCGAGCGATCCACGGACCGCGGATCACGAGGTCGCCGAAGGCCTTTCCGTCGTGCGGAAGCTCGTTGTTGTCGCCGTCGCGAATTCCAATCTCGACGCCGAACACCGCCCGCCCCTGCTTGACCTGCCGGTCCCGGCGCTGCTCGCTCGACAGCGACCTGTGCTTGGGCAAGACCTTCGATATCGTGGCGACCGGGCTCGTTTCCGTCATGCCCCAGACGTGCAGGACCTCGACGCCATAATCGTCCTGGAGCGTCTGCATCAGCGTGCGGGGGCACGCCGTGCCGCCAATCAGGACACGATTGAGCGTTGTGGGCCGCACGCCTGCGCTTTGCAGATACTGAACATAGCCGAGCCAGACCGTCGGCACGCCATTGGCGAAAGTGACCCCGTGGTCCTCGAAGATCCTGTGCAGGCTTTCACCATCGACTTTCTGCCCGGGCATCACCAGCTTGGCGCCCATCGCGGGCGCGCAATAGGGCATGCCCCAGGACATGGCGTGGAACATCGGCGAAATGAACGCAACGGTGTCGTTCAGCGAGATCCGGCACGCATCCGGCAAGGCCGCGGCGAAGGAATGCAACACCGCGCTGCGATGGGCATAGAGCACGCCCTTGGGATTTCCCGTCGTCCCCGACGTGTAGCACAGGCCACATGCGGTATTTTCGTCGAGCCTCGGCCAATCGATGGATTGAGGTTGCCCGGCGAGCATCTCCTCGTAGGCGGCAAAGTCTCCCGCTCCGGCCGCCTTCGCCTCGCCGGCCTCACAAAGGCAGATCCAGCGCTCGACGCTCGGACACTTCGGTATCAGCGTCTTGACCAGCTCGACGAAGCTCAGGTCGAAAAACACCAGCCGGTCTTCGGCATGATTGATGATGTAGACGATCTGCTCAATGAACAGCCTGGGATTGACCGTATGGCACACGGCTCCAATTCCGGAGATACCGTAGTAGAGCTCCAGATGGCGATATCCGTTCCAGGCCAGCGTGGCGAGGCGGTCGCCCGGCTTGATGCCGGCGGAATTCAGCGCATTCGCGAGCTGCGAGCTGCGCCGCAGCAGGCCAGCATAATTCGTGACGTGGTCGGGCCTGTCGGGAGCGCGCGACACGATCTCGACATCGGGAAAGGAGCGCGCTGCGTGCGACAGGATGGACGACAACAGCAGCGGCGTCTGCATCATTAAACCGAGCATCGCTGAATATCCCTGATGAAAATCAAAAATGCGCAGTCGGAAACAACGGATCTTGCACAGACTGGAAGAAATACTTGCTGGAAGAAATGCTTGGGAAATTTCTTGCTTTTGGCTTGGGCAGCCAGGGGAGGTATTTAAAACCCTCCGGTCGTCGCTTGCGGCCATTCGAGGTTAACGGGTCCACATGCGATACTCAAGCTGTTTGGCGAGACGTCCCGCCTCGTCTCGCGACGAACGAGCGCTGCTTGGCAAGTGACGTTGCTCGACTATAGTTCTTGCTTTCGTTTGCGAGACCAAGCCCTTATTCGACGTCGCCGTCCAGGCCGGTGAACGCGCCGATCCGCGGCGGCCACGAAATCATGGAGGTCAGCATGTCACTGCTCGGCAAGGCCGCCGTTGCGATGTGGTGGAGCGTCCGCCCGGAACAACGCGCCGAGTTCGGCGACTGGCATTCGCACGAACACTTCCCGGAGCGGATGAACATTCCGGGCTTCCGGCGTGGATCGCGATGGACCAGCACGACAGACGCGGAAGGCTTCTTCGTACTATATGAGCTCGAGCAGTACGAAGTCCTGACATCGAAAGGCTATCTCGACCGGCTCAACGCGCCGACACCTTGGTCGACCAAGATGATGCCGCATCATCTCGGCATGGTGCGCAGCCAGTGCCGGATCGTGGCGAGCTTTGGCGGCGGTGTCGCGACTTCACTTGCCACCATCAGGCTGTCGCCGGACGTCGGACGGGAGGCAGAGTTGCAGAAGCAACTTTCGGGGATGCTCGGCGCGTTGGCCCGGAAGCCTGGACTGACGGGCGCCCACCTCCTTCTTACCGACACGCCCCGCACGAGCGCACCCACGACCGAACAGCAGATCCGCGGCAAGGACGGCGCTGCCGACTGGATCGTGCTGCTGTCCGGGTACGATGCCGATGCAGTTGACGCTGTGATTGCCGGCCAGCTCTCACCGTCATCGCTTCACGCGGCGGGCGCTCGCGAGGATATCATGATTGGTCGCTACAGGCTGGCATTCACGATGACGCCACAGGATGTCGCAGCCACCCAGCAGACCGACGACCTCCAAAAAAAATCCGGAACGCCTGTCGGATCGGCGGCCTGCCGGTCGTCCTCGTGACATGAATGGGCCATAGACGCCGAACTCGGCCCATCAATCACTGAGGAAATAACCATGCCCAGCACTGTCCGCCTGCACCGCGTTCTCGCCACCAGCCCGGAGAAAGTCTATCGCGCCTTTCTGGAAGCTGACGCGATGGCAAAATGGCTGCCGCCGAACGGCTTCACCTGCACCGTACATCATTTCGAACCCAAGGTCGGCGGCACGTTCAAGATGTCGTTCCGGAATTTTACCACGGGCAACGGCCATTCGTTCGGCGGCGAATTTCTCGAGCTCGTCCCGGGCGAGCGGCTGCGCTACACCGACAGATTCGACGATCCCAACCTGCCGGGCGAAATCCAGGTGACGGTGATCCTGAAGAAGGTCTTAGTCGGCACCGAGCTGGACATCACGCAGGCGGGCATTCCCGACGTCATCCCGCCGGAGGCCTGTTACCTCGGCTGGCAGGAGTCGCTGCGGAATCTGGCGCGGCTGGTCGAGCCCGAGATCAACCAGTAGCGGTGACATCAGTATCGCGGGCAAAGCGCAGCGTGCCCACCAATCTTTCTCAACCTCGGAAAGATGGTGTGGCACGGCGCTCGGCGCCTTTGCCCCCCTACTGCACTGTTCGATTGCATGCACAGATCGACCCATATCATCATTGCGAGCGCAGCGAAGCAATCCAGAGTCCCGCCGCGGAAAGATCCCGGATTGCTTCGCTCCGCTCGCAATGACGGCTTGCTACCGGGCTAAGCGCCCGCCTTCGGCTTCAGCCCGCCATCCGCCGTCCAGCGGTCCGGCTCCGGACTGTGCCCGATCAGCGCGAGGCCATAGGCGATCGACTCGAACTGGTCGCCCGACATCAAGCGTTCGTTGCCAAAGCGGTCGGCGAACAGCTTGCGGACCGCAGGCACGAAGGAGGTGCCGCCGGTCAAAAACACCTTCTCCACCTCGCGCGCGGTGATGCCGGCCTCGCGCAGCACCTTGTCGACGGTCGCGCCCAGCCGGGCGATATCGTCGGCGATCCAGGTTTCGAAATTCTTGCGGGTGATGGTCGCGCCGATGTCGACGCCGCCGCCCTTGAAGCGGAAGTCCGTCTCGTCCTGCCCCGACAGGGCGACCTTGGCGGTGGACACGGCGCGATAGAGCGAAAAGCCGAGGTCGAGATCGACGATGGTGATGAAATCCTCGAGCAGCTCCGGCTTCAGCGCGGTCCGCGCAAGCTCGCGGAGCTCGCGCAGATCGCCGTTGCTCTTCATCATCGCGAGCTGATGCCAGCGCGCGAGGTTGGTGTAGTGGCCGCTGGGGACCGGCAGCACCTTGTCGAACGAGCGGAAGCTCGAGCCCTTGCCGAGCCGCGGCGAGACGACGTGGTCGACGATGCGATAGTCGAACGTGTCGCCGGCAATGCCGATGCCGGCGTGTCCAAGCGGCTCGGCGCGAAGCGTGCCGCCCGCGCGGGAAAACCGCATCACCGAGAAGTCGCTGGTGCCGCCGCCGAAATCCGCAACCAGCACGGTGGCATCGCGCTCGAGCCTGCGGGCGAAGGAGAACGCCGCACCGACGGGCTCGTAGACATAACGCGCGTGGCCGGCACCCAGGCGCTCGAACGCGGCCCGGTAGCGCTGCATCGCCAGCGCCTCGTCGGGATTGCCGCCGGCAAAGCGCACCGGGCGGCCGACCGTGATGTTGGAGGTCTCGAAACCGAACTTCTCGCCGCCATGGCGCGCCAGCGTGCGCAGGAATGCGGCCAGAATGTCCTCGAACTTGAAGCGCTGCCGGAACACCTGTGTGGTGTTGAAGCTGCTGCTCGCCGCAAAAGTCTTGAACGACTGCAGGAAGCGATAGACGTGGCGACCTTCGAGGAACTGCTCGATCGCCCACGGCCCGCCTTCGGCCTGGGCGCCTGCGCCCGGCCGGTCCTCCCAGAAGCACAGGGCCGACACATAGGTGCTGTGGCGCTGGCCGCCGTGATCGAAACGGATGGCCTCGACCCGGAGATCGTCCGCCGCAAGGGCAACGACCGTATTGCTGGTCCCAAAATCGATGCCGATCGAGACGGCGGGCGAGGCGCTCGACATGAACCACTCTGACAGTTGATTGGAAAAGGGGGCAGAGCACTAACGGCTTTGACCGGCCCTGCCAAGACCCGGTTTGCTGCAACGCGGTCGGAATTCGCGGCCGGGCTGACGCCTGGTTGCGTCGCGCGGACAGAGCTATCCTGCTTCTGGGGGCCGGAAATCCCTGCTTTGATGTCCTACCAGCAATTTTAGGTCCGGAACGGTCTCTTTTCAGGAGACATTATGTTGCAATGCGGCGGAGCGCATGCTGCTATGCAACGGCATGCATGGACATTGGCATCTGGTATACATAAATTGTCCCCGAAATGAGACAGCATCACTGATCGTCTCAAGAAAGGGAATTCCGATGTCCAAGACCGCCACCGTCGCTCTCGCCCCCTCCTCCTCGCTGTTCACCCGCTTCCTGGCCGCGGTTGACCGCTTCCTGATGGCGAGCGCCGAGATCTCGAATCACAACGGCGACCTGCCCCGCTTCGGCCTCTAAGCCTGGGCTTTTGCACTGACGAGGCGGCGCGCCGGCTTCCATGCCGTCAACATACGACTTTTGATGAATGGCCCCGCAGGACGGGGCCATTTCTACTTGTGCTGTCCCGAGTCACAGCCGCGCCCGGACAAGGCCTGCGGCATTTGCGCACGGTGACCGGACCAGCGCTTGAAGCTTGGCATAATGCATACAAGAATGCCCCTCCAGCGCTCGCAGAAAAATTAGAGGCGCCACGGGAGGCTTTATGACGGACATGGTGCAGGCAACGGCCCCTACAGCCGCGCGCGTTAGCGACACGTATCGCTGGGCGCAATTGGCGATCGGTGTAGCGGCCATGGTGATGATCGCCAACTACCAATACGGCTGGACGTTCTTCGTCCCCGACATCCAGAAGAAGTTCGGCTGGGATCGCGCTTCGATCCAGTGGGCGTTCACGCTGTTCGTGCTGTTCGAGACCTGGCTCGTGCCGGTCGAAGGATGGTTCGTCGACAAATACGGTCCGCGCATCGTGGTTCTCGTCGGCGGCGTGCTCTGCGCCATCGGCTGGGCGATCAACGCACAGGCCACCTCGCTCAACGGCTACTATCTCGGCATGATCATCGCGGGCATCGGCGCCGGCGGCGTGTACGGCACCTGCGTCGGCAACGCGCTGAAATGGTTTCCGGACAAACGCGGTCTCGCTGCGGGCATCACGGCAGCAGGCTTCGGTGCAGGCTCCGCGCTCACCGTCGCGCCGATCCAGGCCATGATCAAGGACAGCGGATTTCAGACCACGTTCCTCTATTTCGGCCTCGGACAAGGCATCATCATCTGCATCCTCGCCTTCTTCCTGCTCGCACCGAAACCGGGCCAGGTGCCGAGCGTGGTGGCGAATGCCAATATCATCCAAACCCGGCGCAACTATCAGCCGACCGAAGTGCTGCGCCAGCCGATCTTCTGGCTGATGTACTTCATGTTCGTGATCGTCGGCGCGGGTGGACTGATGGTCACCGCGAACCTGAAGCCGATCGCGGTTGACTGGAAGGTCGACAGCGTGCCGGTCACCCTGATCGGCATGACGATGACCGCGGTGACGTTCGCGGCAACCATCGACCGCGTGCTCAACGGCCTGACGCGTCCGTTCTTCGGATGGATCTCCGACATGATCGGCCGCGAGAACACGATGTTTCTCGCCTTCGGCATGGAGGGCTTCGGCATCTGGATGCTCTACCTCTGGGGCCACGATCCGGTCTGGTTCGTGCTGCTCTCGGGCTTCGTGTTCTTCGCCTGGGGTGAGATCTACTCGCTGTTCCCCTCGACCTGCACCGATACGTTCGGCGCCAAGTTCGCGACCACCAATGCCGGCCTGCTCTACACCGCCAAGGGCACCGCCGCGCTGCTCGTCCCGGTCGCAAACCTGATGCAGCAGTCGTCAGGCACCTGGGACAGCGTGTTCATCATCGCGGCCGGCGCCAACATCCTGGCTTCGCTGCTGGCGATCGCGGTGCTGAAACCCTGGCGCAAGGTCGTGGTCGCGAAATCGACGCTCTGACGCGCTTCACACAGCAACTCCTCGCAACGACGCCCGGCCTCGGCCGGGCGTTTTCGTTTTGGCCAGGCTTTCGCAGCTCCGTAAAATCCGAAGGGAACACGCAATTTCTTGGAGCGGAACCAAAGTTAAGACTTGCATTCTGGAATATGGTATACCAAGCTGCCCGCCGCGCTTGCGACGATAAGCCACAACATTTGCGACACTGGGTCATCTTGCAATCCCAGGTCGCAATCAAACAGGCGCGTTGGGAGGTTCTAGATGATTTCCAGCACGGACGGCGCCGTCACGGCCGCCCCTCTTCGCACCGGTTTCCGTTGGCTCCAACTCGTCATGGGCATCGTCTGCATGGCGATGATCGCCAACCTGCAATACGGCTGGACGCTGTTCGTCGATCCGATCGATGCCGCTCACCACTGGGGACGCGCCGCGATCCAGCTCGCCTTCACCATCTTCGTCGTCACCGAGACCTGGCTGGTGCCGGTCGAGGCCTGGTTCGTCGACAAATACGGCCCGCGCATCGTCATCATGTTCGGCGGCGTGATGATCGCGCTGTCGTGGGTGCTCAACTCCTACGCCGACTCGCTCACTTTGCTCTACGCGGCCGCGGTCGTCGGGGGCATGGGCGCCGGCGCCGTGTACGGCACCTGCGTCGGCAACGCGCTGAAATGGTTTCCCGACCGCCGCGGCCTTGCCGCCGGCGCGACCGCCGCGGGCTTCGGCGCGGGCGCCGCGCTCACCATCGTGCCGATCGCGACCATGATCGCATCGAGCGGCTACCAGCAGGCGTTCCTCACCTTCGGCATCGGCCAGGGCCTGATCGTGTTCGTGCTCGCCTTCTTCATCCAGCCGCCGCGGATCTCGATCCCGCCGAGGAAGAAGCAGCTCAATTTGCCGCAGACCAAGATCGACTTCACCCCGCCGCAAGTGCTGCGCAGCCCTATTTTCTGGGTCATGTACCTCGTCTTCGTCATGGTTGCCTCGGGCGGCCTGATGACCGCGGCGCAGATCGGTCCGATCGCGCACGACTACAAGATCGCCGACACGCCGGTGACGCTCGCCGGCTTCCAGATGGCGGCGCTGACCTTCGCGATCTCGCTCGACCGCATCTTCGACGGCTTCGGACGGCCCTTCTTCGGCTGGGTCTCCGACACCATCGGCCGCGAGCACACCATGTTCATCGCCTTCGGCACCGCGGCAGTGATGCTCCTGACGCTGTCGGCCTATGGCCAGAATCCGATCGTGTTCGTGCTCGCGACCGCGGTGTATTTCGGCGTGTTCGGCGAAATCTACTCGCTGTTCCCGGCGACCTGCGGCGACACCTTCGGCTCCAAATTCGCAACGACCAACAACGGCATGCTCTACACCGCCAAGGGCACCGCCTCCCTGCTCGTTCCGCTCGCGAGCGTGATCTCGGCAACCTATGGCTGGAAGGCCGTGTTCGTGGTGGCGGTGGCGCTGAACGCAACGGCCGCGCTGATGGCGCTGTTCGTGATCAAGCCGCTGCGCCGCTCCTTCATCCTCGGCAAGGAAGCCGAAAGCGCCGACACCGCCACCGGCAGCGCCAAGACCGAGACGGCGTAAGCCGCCACACACAAGAAGCTTTCAAAAGGGGCGCAGCGATGCGCCCCTCTCTTTTTGCCTGACGACAAACGTCAGTACTGCTGCCGCAAGATTTTTCGGATCAGCCAAATCCAGCGCTTGACGATTGGCATTATGTATACCACACTTCACCTGTCCTTCACCAAGGGAGGTTGCAATGCTGGTCGGAGACATTCTGCGAAAGAAGACGCCGCGCGTTGTCACGGTGCGAATGAACGAAACGGTGGGTATCGCCGCCAAACTGATGCGCGCCAACAATATCAGCGCGCTGGTGGTCAAGGACGTGGTCCGCTCCGAGGGCAATACCGCGGTCGGCATGTTCACCGAGCGCGACGTGGTGCGCGCCGTCGCCGAGCACGGCGCCAACGCCATCAACGTCAAGGTCTCGCAGCTGGTGTCGGTGCAGCAGCTCGTCTCCTGCACCTCCTCGGACACGATCGAGCACGTTCGCCATCTGATGAACCGGCATCACATCCGTCACCTGCCGGTCATCGACGATTACAGCCTCGTCTCCGTCATCAGCATGCGCGACATCGCTGCTGCCATAGACGAGGCCATCAACGGCACGCCGCAAGCGGCAGCCTAACAAGCGGCAACTCTTCCCCTGCGACTACCGGCCCCCGGCTCGGATCCTTCCGCGCCGGACCGGATCTTTCGTCCCAAAATCCGGTCTCTGCTCGCGAGGATTTCATGAAGATCTGCATCTACGGCGCCGGCGCGATCGGCGGATATCTCGGGGTTCAGCTCGCGCGCGCGGGCGCCGACGTCAGCCTAGTCGCACGCGGCGCGCATCTTGCCGCGATGCGCGAGCGCGGCCTGACGCTGCTCGCCGGCGAGGAGACGCACACCGTGCATCCGCGCTGCACCGATAATCCCGCCGAGCTCGGCGTGCAGGACTACATCATCATCACGCTGAAGGCGCATTCGATCACCGGTGTGATCGAGAAGATGCAGCCGCTGCTGGGGCCCCACACCCGCATCGTCACCGCCGTCAACGGCATCCCCTATTGGTATTTCTACAAGCACGGCGGCCAATACGAGAACTCGACGCTGGAGAGCATCGACCCCGGCGGCCGGCAGTGGCGCGAGATCGGCGCCGAGCGCGCCATCGGCTGCATCGTCTATCCCGCCACCGAGATCGAGGCGCCCGGCGTGATCCGCCACGTCTACGGCAACAATTTCCCGCTCGGCGAGCCCTCCGGCGAGATCACGTCCGACGTGCAGCGCCTCGCCGATCTCTTCGTTGCAGCCGGCCTGAAGGCCCCGGTGCTCGATCGCATCCGCGACGAGATCTGGCTAAAGCTCTGGGGCAACGTCTGCTTCAACCCGATCAGCGCGCTGACCCACGCCACGCTCGACGTGATCTGCACTGATCCCGCCACGCGCGCGCTGTCGCGCGCGATCATGGTGGAGACGCAAGGAATCGCCGAGACGTTCGGCGTCAAATTCCGCGTCGACGTCGAGCGCCGCATCGAGGGCGCGCGCAAGGTCGGCGCGCACAAGACCTCGATGCTGCAGGATCTCGAGCGCGGCCGCCCGATGGAGATCGACCCGCTCGTCACCGTCGTGCAGGAGATGGGCCGCCTGACCGGGATTGCCACGCCCGCACTGGACTCGGTGCTGGCGATGGTGACGCAGCGCGCCCGCATCGCCGGCCTCTATGACGGCATCTCCGCGCCCACCGATCCGCGCGCACTGGCGGTGGCGTGATGGCGGGCGAGATCAAGCACTGGCTGCGCTTCCGCCATGCCGGCACGACCGGCTTCGGCACGCTGACATCCTCCGGCATCAGCGTGCACGAGGGCGAGATGTTCGGCCGCAATGCCGCGACCGGCAGGACGCTGGCGCTGTCGGAGGTCGAGCTGCTCGCGCCCTGCGTCCCCAGCAAGATCGTCGCGCTCTGGAATAATTTCCACGCGCTCGCCGCGAAACTCAACCAGCCCGAGCCGCCGGAGCCGCTCTACCTGCTGAAGGCCACCACCAGCATCACGACGCCCGGCGCCGTGATCCGCCGTCCTTCCTATTATGACGGCAAGACCACCTATGAGGGCGAGCTCGGCATCGTCATCGGCAAGACCTGCGCGCGCGTCTCGCCAACCGAAGCGGATAGCTTCATCTTCGGCTACACCTGCGTCAACGACATCACCGCCAACGACATCCTGACCAGCGATCCCACCTTCCCGCAATGGGCGCGCGCCAAGGGTATCGACGATTACGGCCCGTTCGGTCCCGTGATCGCAACCGGCCTCGATCCCGCAAAGCTCACGGTGCGCACCATCCTCAACGGCGCCGAGCGGCAGAATTATCCGATCGCGGACATGATCTTCACCGCGCAGGAGCTGGTCAGCAAGATCTCCCACGACATGACCCTGCTCCCTGGCGACCTCATCGCCGTCGGCACCTCGGTCGGCGTCGGCGTGATGAAGGAGCCGGTGAATACGGTCACCGTCGCGATCGACGGCATCGGCGAGCTCACCAACGAGTTTCGGCTGTAGCCCTTTCTCAGTCATTTCGGGCGCACGCCGTCGCGCCCGAAATGAAGGCCCACCGGCCATTCTCGCCGCAGCGCGGCAAAATTGATCCTGCGCAAAACGTGCCGTCGCGGTCGCCCTTATCCTTTCCGGCAATCGATTTCTGATGCCAGGGAGGACGCCATGACGAACGCAAGCAATGCACTCTTGTGGACGGCTATATACTTTGCTCTCTCGTTCGCCGCGATCTTCGTGGTCTGGTTTGCCGACAAGATGCGCTCGCACTTCCTCGGCAAGTGATAGCGGCCTCGCGTCGAAGGTTGCGGTCAGCGCCGCAGCCCGGATGGAGCGCAGCGTAATCCGGGACGCTTGGCGTTGCGCGGACAGACCCCGGATCGCGCTGCGTTCCATCCGGGCTGCGAACCGTGTCTTCGGGAAAACCCGGCAACTCCAGCAGGCCCTTCCACTGTCGGCTGGCGCAACCAGTCGTGGATTCGCGCGATCAGACGCATCCGCGAAGCGCCGCGCCCCTTGATCTCGGTTCCGCTCTCCAATAGCAATCATGGCGAAAATGTGTGCCGGCGTGAGGAAGTCACGATGTGGCTGTTTTTCCTGGTTGCCTGGTTCGGCCTGTTAGCTGTCATCGCGGTGTTCGCACAGCAGGCGTTCGGCTACGACATCGGTCACCTGCCCGCCTGGTTCGCGGCCCTGTCCATGGCGCAGCGCATCGCGAGCGGCGCGATCCTGGCCGCAGGCCTGGCGCTGATCGGCGCAACCGCCTGGCGGCTCTCGCGCCAGGACCGGCGTCTCGACACGCTGCGCGACCGCCTCAAGAAGACCCGGGAGGACGTCGTCGTCGCCCATGCCCTGCAGAACCATCTCGACGCCACCGTACAGCACCTGATCGAGAGCGATCCAAGGGAGGCCGTTTCCGCTCTTCACGACAAGCTGGGCGAGACCGAGCAGCGCGCGCTGCTCCAGCAGGGCCGCAACGAATCCACCGACATGCACGACCAGCTCGCCGAGATCCGCCGCCGCCAGCAGGCGCTGCGCGAGATGGTCGGCAAGGTCGCCGATCAGCGCCGCGCGGTCGAGCCCGTCTTCACCGAGATTCGCGACCGCCAGAACCAGCTCGAACGCTCCCTGCACGATCTCGAGACCGACGACCGCAAGAACAGCCTCGCCGACCGACTGAAGGACATCGCGCGCGACGTGTCGACGCTGCTGACGCGGGTAAGCGCGGTCCAGGACACGTTCGCAACCCTCAACCAGTACAAGGAGGATCTGGCCAAATCCCATGCCGAGCTGGTGCCGCTGCGCTCCTCTGACGCCGGAATCAACGCCCTGATCGGCGAGCTCAGCCTCAGCCATGACCGCCTCGCCAAGAGCATCGACGAGCTCGAGACCGGTGGCGAGGCGCCGCTCGGCAGCCGCGTCGAGACGCTGTCGAAGGACAAGATCGAGATCGAGCAGCGCCTCGCCCGCATCGATGACAGCGCCAATATCCTCAAAGCGATCCGGCTCGACTTCGAGGAGCTTGGCCAGCGCCGGGCCCAGCTCGAACGCGCGATCGCGGAGGTCGAGACCGACGGCGACGGCAGGAGCCTCACCGACCGCCAGAACGCGCTGAACGATTTCGTCCTCCAGTCGCGCCAGCGCCTCGGCGCCTTGCAGGAGACACTGGCGACGCTGAACGCGTTCAAGATCGAGCTGTCGAAGTCGCAAGCCGACCTCGTCCCGCTCAAGGCTCCGGTGTTCGGCATCGAGGCCATGATCACGGAGGTCAGCACCACCCGCGACCTCGTCGCCAAAACCCTCGGCGAGATCGAGGCCAACGCCGGCGTCACCCTTGCCTCGCGCGTTGACGCACTGACGAAAAGCAAACGCGAGGTCGAAGATCGCCTGGCC
The DNA here is from genome assembly GCF_002068095.1 of Bradyrhizobium sacchari. Lineage (GTDB taxonomy): Bacteria > Pseudomonadota > Alphaproteobacteria > Rhizobiales > Xanthobacteraceae > Bradyrhizobium > Bradyrhizobium sacchari. The sequence goes on from NZ_LWIG01000010.1 coordinate 235,719, forward strand.
CGCGTCTTCGAGAATTTCAACGCGCTCGATGCCCTGCGCAAGGACATCGGCGGCATCTTCGCCACGATCAGGAATGGCTTGAACCGGATCGGGTGAGGAGCTGCTCTCGCAGCCCGAAACATCCGGACACATCACATCTGCGCGCGCCCGATCAATGCCGCCAACATGTCGCGCGGGTGCCGCAACTTGGACGCATTCGGGCGCCCTTCTGTGAGGCGTGTCTGGGGGCACGGCATGGCCGTGTTTGGGCCAAACCTTCTAGGGGTGTGACTGTGAAGAAGATTGCATTTGTTCTGGGTGCCACGCTTGCTCTGGTGACGGCCGCCAATGCCGCGGACCTTCCGCGCCGGCAGCCCGTGCCGGTCTATCCGGCTGAGCAGGCCCCGATCGGCAAGATGCCGATTGGCAAGAGCCCCGTCGGCAAGGCCCCGATCGGCAAGGCGCCCGGCCCGGTCGCGGCACGCTACTGACACGCAGACTGCGTAGGCGGCCGACAGTCGAGGGGGCACAGCGTGACGAGCAAAGCTGATCGATCGGGATCCTGCATCCTCGCGGGGCTCGCCCTCGCGGCGATGATCGCCTGCACGACGCCCACCGCCTCAGCCCACGAAGCAAACAAGCGCGTTGCCGACGCCAACGCGCTTGCGACGACCGAGACTGCATCGCGACCTCAGCCGCAAGCGACGCGGCGTCCCGTCGCGCGCGCGGAGAAGGGGCCCTATTACGTCGACTTCCGCGCCCGGACGGCGGCGAGCTGGGGCCACGCCTTCGTCTGGTACGGCAAGACCAGCGAGAAGGCGGTCGAGGTCGCGGGCCTCACGCCAGCCGGCGACACGCTCGCTTACGTGCTCGGTCACATCACCTTCGTGCCGTCCGAGACCGGCGCGAGCTACGGCGATCTCGATCCGGAATATCTGACCGCCAGCTATCGGGTCTACCTGAACGAGGCCGATGCCAAGCGCGTGTTCGCCTACATCAAGAAACTGCAGGCGAACTCGCCGGTGTGGAACGCCGAGACCGCCAATTGCACCGGCTTCATCGGCGACATCGCCGAGTTCATGGGCCTGGAAGTCCCCAATCGCTGGCAGCGTCCGGAAAATTTCGTCAACCGCCTCAAGGAAATGAACGGCGGCCGGCAAATGGTGCGCCTGTCGGCGGAGTAAGCTCTGCCGTCATTGCGAGCGCGGCGAAGCAATCCAGAATCTTTCCGCGGACGGACTCTGGATTGCTTCGCTGCGCTCGCAATGACGGGGGTTGAAGCAGCGAGCACTTATCTAAGACCGTCGCCCTGAGGTGCGCGCTCTGCGGCGCATCCAATTATCCGTTTTACGGACCCCCCTCATCCCCGCATGATCGCCCCGCCCGGCGGCATGATAGACATTTCCCACCCCGGGCGGCATCCTCCCGCCATCAACCGATAACAGGGCGCCTCGCGGGGCGCGGGGGGAAACACATCATGCTGCAGACACGGTTCACAAAGCTCGTCGGCGTCGAGCACCCGATCGTCCAGGGCGGCATGCAATGGGTCGGACGCGCCGAGCTGGTCGCGGCCGTTGCCAATGCCGGCGCGCTCGGCTTCATCACGGCGCTGACGCAGCCGACGCCGGAGGACCTGACCAAGGAGATCACGCGCTGCCGCGACCTCACCGACAAGCCGTTTGGCGTCAACCTCACCATCCTGCCCGCGATCAAGCCGCCGCCCTACGCCGAGTACCGCGCCGCCATCATCGAGGCCGGCATCAAGGTGGTCGAGACAGCCGGCAACAAGCCGCAGGAGCATGTCGACGAGTTTAAACGGCACGGCGTCAAGGTCGTGCATAAATGCACCAGTGTCCGCCACGCGCTCTCGGCCGAGCGGATGGGCGTCGACGCCATCTCGATCGACGGGTTTGAATGCGCCGGCCATCCCGGCGAGGACGACACGCCCGGCCTGATCCTGATCCCGGCCGCCGCCAACAAGGTCAAGATCCCGATGATCGCCTCCGGCGGCTTCGCCGATGCCCGCGGCCTCGTCGCGGCGCTGGCGCTGGGCGCGGAAGGGATCAACATGGGCACGCGCTTCATGGCGACCAGGGAGAGCCCGATCCACCAGTCCATCAAGGAGAAGATCGTCGCCAATGACGAGCGCGAGACCGAGCTGATCTTCCGCACCATGCGCAACACCTCGCGCGTCGCCAGGAACGCGGTCTCGACCAAGGTCGTCGCGATGGAGAAGGAGGGCGCCAAGTTCGAGGACATCCGCGAGCTGGTTGCGGGGGCCCGCGGCAAGATGGTCTATGCTACCGGCAATTCCGACGAAGGCATCTGGTCGGCCGGCCAGGTCCAGGGCCTGATCCAGGACATCCCAAGCTGCGCCGAGCTGATCTCCCGCATTGTGCGCGAGGCGGAGGCGATCATCCGCAGCCGGCTGGAAGGAATGATCGTTCAGCCGCAACGCGAAGCGGCGGAATAGTCACTGCAAGAAGCGAGAGCAATTCATGAAGGCTTACGTCTACGGCCCTGAGGGCGCTCGGATTTCCGACGTCGCTCAACCAAAGCCGAAAGGCACGCAGGTGCTGGTAAGGGTCCGTGCCTGCGGCCTCAATCGCGCCGACACCGGCATGCGCAAAGGCCATGCCCATGGCGCGGCCGGCGGTGTCGGCACCGTGCTCGGGATGGAATGGGCCGGCGAGGTCGCCGAGCTCGGGCCGGATGCGAAGGGTGTGAAGGTCGGCGACCGCATCATGGGATCGGGCGGCGCGGCATTCGCCGAATACACGCTGGCCGACCACGGCCGGCTGTTCCGCGCACCCTCGAACATGAATTTCGAGGAGGCCGCTACCCTCCCCGTCGCGCTCGCGACCATGCACAACGCCGTCGTCACAATCGGCGGCGTGCAGCCCGGGCAAGCCGTGCTGGTCCAGGGGGCCAGCTCCGGCGTCGGCCTGATGGCGATGCAAATTGCAAAGCTCAAGGGGGCGAAGCTCGTGATCGGTTCGTCGACCGATGCCTACCGGCGCGGCCGGCTGAAGGAATACGGCGCCGACCTTGCCGTCGATTCCTCCGATCCCAAATGGGTCGACGAGGTGCTGAAGGCAACGAACGGCGAAGGCGTCGATCTCATTGTCGACCAGGTCTCCGGCAAAGTCGCCAACCAGAACCTCGCGGCAACGAAGATCCTGGGCCGCATCGTCAATGTCGGCCGGCTCGGCGGCACCCATGCCGACTTCAATTTCGACCTGCATGCGGCACGCCGCATCAGCTATATCGGCGTCACCTTCCGCACCCGCACCGTCGAGGAAGTCCGCGAGATCTTCGAGGAGGTCCGCAAGGACGTCTGGGGCGCGGTGGAATCGCGCAAGCTGCAGCTGCCGATCGACAAGGTGTTTTCGTTCGACGACATCGACAAGGCGTTCGAGCACATGGAGGCGAACAAGCACCTGGGGAAGATCGTGGTGACGCTGCCGTAGATGTCGTTCCGGGGCGCCCGAAGGGCGAACCCAGAATGACTGGGCCGAGGAAGCATCCGCTCCTGCAACTCACTTGCGACTACAGCTGTGGATCGCCGCTTGATGTTCACCGGCGGGNNNNCCCCGCCATGAGCGCACAGCACAACAAAACCTCGGTCGCGGCCATCTCGATCTTCGCCAGCGGCGGCATGGCGGCGGCCAAGTTCGTGGTCGGGATCGCGATCGGCTCGCTGGCGCTGATCTCCGAGGCCCTGCACTCCTCGATCGACCTGGTCGCGACCATCATCACTTGGGCGGTGGTGAGGGTGTCCGACAAGCCGGCCGATGACGAGCACCACTACGGCCACGGCAAGCTGGAAAGCATCTCCGCCCTCGGCGTCACCGCCTTGCTCTACGTGCTCGCCGGCGGCATCCTGGTCGAGGCCTATAGCCGGCTGCGCGAGGGCACACCGCCGCCCACCATCTCGGCCGTGCCGTTCGTGGTGCTGGTGATCGACATCGTCGTCAATCTCTGGCGCGCCCGCGCCCTGCACCGCGCCGCGCGCGAGACGAGGAGCCAGGCGCTCGCCGCGGATGCGCTTCACTTCGCCTCCGACGTCATGGGCTCCTGCGCCGTGATCGTCGGCCTTATCCTCGCCGCCCTCGGCTTCTGGTGGGGCGATGCCGCGGCCGCGGCCGCGGTCGCCGTGATGATCGCCGCGCTCGGCCTGCGCATGGCCGGCTCGACCGTGCAGACGCTGGTCGACCGCGCGCCGGAAGGTGCGCTGGAGAAGGCCACGGCCGCGATCCGCGGCGTGCCCGGCGTGATCGACGTCGAGCGGCTGCGCGTGCGCATGGTCGGGGCGACCACCTTCATCGACACCATCGCGAAGGTGCCGCGGACCTACCCGATCGACCGCGTCGAGGACATCAAGCGCAAGGTGCAGGCCGCCGTCGACAAGGCGTTCGGCGATGCCGACCTCACCTTCACCCCGGTCCCCGTCGCGCGCAACAACGAGACCGTCCGCGACCGCATCATGGTGATCGCGCGCAATTCGAGCCTCGCCATCCACCACGTCACGGTCCACGATCTCGGCGCCAAGCTGATCGTCAGCATCGATCTCGAGGTCGACGCCGGGATGCGGCTCGATGCGGCCCATGACATCGCCAACACGCTGGAGCGCAACATCCAGGAGGAGTTCGGCGAGGACGTCGAGGTCGACGTCCATATCGAACCACTGGAACCGGAACTGCCGTTCGGGGTCGATGCAGCTCCGGAACGGGTGCAAACCATCGCCACCGCGCTGGCCGAATTCGCCGGCGAGGGCGAGATCCACGACATCCATAATGTGCGCGTCCGCAACACCGAAGCCGGCGAGATCGTCAACTTCCATTGCCGCGCCGCGCCGTCAATGAGCGTGATCAAGGTGCACGAGCACGTTGACGCGATCGAGCGCGCATTGCGCCGTGCGTTCCCGAGCGTGAAGCGCGTGATCAGTCACGCCGAGCCGCCGCGCGAGTGACGCAGCATCTGCGCAGAGTCACGCGTTCTCGTTTCGGACTCATCGCGCACGTGAGTTTGCGGGCCCACGGCGCACAAACTCCGCATTGGATAAGAATAAATTCGCGTTAACGATTCGTTGACTCTCGACAGCCCGGCAAAACTGGATTCAAATCGGTGTGATTCGGAAGCGACGTGGGGCTGCTTCCGAGCTCAAGTTGCAAGCTGGTTTTCAGGGGGCCGAAGGCATGTCGCGTGCAGACGCCGCGAACGCGTGCGTCCAATCCGATTCGATCAAGGGATTGGCGCAATCGATCGCGAAACCTGCCTATCACCGGCTCCTGATCGCAGAGCCGGCGTTGCGCCGTGCCGTGCCGACGCTCATCATCGCGTTCCTGATCACGATCTGCCTCGGCGCGTTCGTGCAAGTCGTCGACCAGACGCGCCAGAAGCGGCTGGTGATCCGGCACGACATCTCCGCGCTCGCCGATCTGCTCGCCGAGCGCATCGACCGCCTCACCTCCTCGCGGATCGAGCGGCAGAAGAACATCGAGCGCATGCCGGCGCTGCTGCCCGACCTGATCCCGTCCTGGGGCACCGCGACGGGCCGCCACGTCATCGTCACTTCGGCCGGGATCGACCGCCGCATCCTCGCCCGCATTCCCATCGACAGCGATCCTTCCGGCAACGACCGCCTGCTCGATGCCATCACCACGGCCCAGCTGCTCGCAGCGCCGCCCCGCGACGGCAACATCTCCGACATGACGCTGCCGAGCGGCAACGCCGCGATGGCGACCTCGCGCCAGATCAAGTCGCTGCCCGGCTTCGTCACCGTGATCCAGGAGCGCAACGAGCCGATCTGGGGCTCGGACGCCGCGCTTTCGGTGACGCTGTCGGCGACCACCGGCTTCGTCGTCCTGATCCTCGGCTTCGCCTTCCACTGGCAGTCCACCCGCGCCCGCGAGGGCGACCTCATCAACGACGCCGTGCGCGGCCGGATCGACACCGCGCTGAACCGCGGCCGCTGCGGATTGTGGGACTGGGACCTGTCGCGCGGCCGGATCTTCTGGTCGCAGTCGATGTTCTCGATGCTCGGCCTCGACGGCCGCAACGAGCTGCTCACCTTCGGCGAGGTCAACGCGCTGGTGAAGTCCGACGATATCGACCTGTTCGAGATCGCCGACCAGCTGATCTCCGAGAAGATCGACCACATCGACCAGACCTTCCGCATGCAACATGTGGACGGTCACTGGATCTGGCTCCGCGTCCGCTGCGAAAAGACCCGTGGCGCGACCGATTCCAGCGTGCACCTGATCGGCATCGCCGTCGACATCACCGAGCAGAAGAGCCTCGCCGAGCGGACGGTCGAAGCGGACCTGCGCCTGCGCGATGCCATCGAGACCATTCCCGAAGCCTTCGTGCTGTGGGACGCGAGCGACCGCCTCGTGCTCTGCAACTCGCATTTCCAGCGCCTGCACAAGCTGCCCGACAGCGCCGTCATCCCCGGCACCTCCTACGAGACCGTGCTCGAGGTCGGCCGCATGCCGGAGGTGCGCACCCGCCACAACGAGACCGCGAGCCAGGGCCCGGGCGCGCGCACCTTCGAGGCGCAGCTCGACGACGGCAGCTGGCTGCACATCAGCGAGCGCCGCACCAAGGATGGCGGCTACGTCTCGGTCGGCACCGATATCACCCGCATCAAGGAGCACGAGCAGAAGCTGGTCGACAACGATTTGCGCCTGCGCGCCACCGTCATCGACCTCAAGCGCTCGCAGGCTGCGCTGGAGCGCCAGACCAACGAGCTCGCCGACCTCGCCGAGAAGTACCAGCGCGAAAAGACCCGCGCCGAGGAGGCCAACCAGACCAAGTCGAAATTCCTCGCCAATATGAGCCACGAGCTGCGCACGCCGCTCAACGCCATCATCGGCTTCTCCGAGATCATGGGAAGCGGCATGTTCGGCGAGCTCGGCAGCGAGAAGTACCAGGAATACTGCCAGGACATCCTGACCAGCGGCCATTACCTGCTCGAGGTCATCAACGACATCCTCGACATGTCCAAGATCGAGGCCGGCCGCATGAAGCTCGACATGGAAGAGCTGGACCTCGCACGGACGCTCGCGGAGTCGCTGCGGGTCGTCTCCGGCCGCGCGCAGGACAAGCACCTGACGCTCGATGCCGATATCGCAAAATCCATCTCGGTCGTCGCCGACCGCCGCGCCACCAAGCAGATCATCGTCAACCTGCTTTCCAACGCCGTGAAGTTCACGCCCGACGGCGGACGCATCGTGGTGCGCAGCCGGCAGCTCGAGGACAGGATCGTGCTGATGATCGCCGACACCGGCATCGGCATCGCGCCGCATTCGCTGGCGCGGCTCGGACGCCCGTTCGAGCAGGTCGAGAGCCAGCTCACCAAGACCTATCATGGCTCGGGGCTGGGCCTCGCCATCGCCCGCTCGCTGACCCAGCTCCACGGCGGCTCGATGCGGCTGCGCTCGAAAATCGATGTCGGCACCATCGTCCGCGTGACCCTGCCGCGCGACGCCGCCAGGGCAGCATCCGGGATTTCCGCCGCGGCTTGAGGCGGCGCGAGCTACATGCCTGCGGCCATCCTTCGAGACGCCCGCCTTCGACGGGCCCTCAGGATGAGGGCACAGTGCGTGGCAGCAGCTTCAAGGGAGCACAATGGCGCGGAGCCTCATCCTGAGGAGCGCGCCCGGCGCGTCTCGAAGGACGAGGCCCTTGCTCGGATCTACAATTGCAGCGTCGGCGCGACTTCCCGCGCGACATTGACCAGCGCCGCGATCAGCGGCGTCATCGGGTCGCGCTGCGGGATCACCATGCCGATGCTGTAATTGACCTCGGGGTCGACGATCGGGATCGAGCGCACCGTATCGGACAGGCCGAGCGTCTCGGCGAGCTTGGCCGGCATCACGCTCGCCCAGCGTCCCGTCTTCACATGCGTGAACAGCACCAGCAGCGAGTTCGAGGTCAGGGTCGGTGTCGCCTCCGCGCCGACCGAGCGCAGCGCGCGGTCGATGATGCGGCGGTTCTGCATGTCGGGCGTCAAGAGGCACAGCGGCACCTGCCCGACCTCGGTCCAGGTCACCGTCTCACGGTCGCCGAACATCGCATCGGGCGCGGTGAGCAGGCGATAGCTCTCGTTGTAGAGCGGAATGGTGCGCACCTTGCCGATCGGCTCGTTCTCGATATAGGTCAGCCCCGCGTCCACCTCGAGATTTTCGAGCAGACCGAGCACCTCCGATGACGTCGTCGACTGGATGCGGAAGCGCACCTCGGGATGCCGCGCGCGGAACGGCGTCGTCAGCGAGGCGACCATGCCGAGCACGGTCGGGATCGCGGCGATGCGGATCTCGCCGGAGAGCTGGTGCTTCAGCCCGTTGATCTCGTCGCGCATGGCACGGGCATCGCCCACGATCCGCCGCGCCCAGTCCAGCGCCCGCTCGCCCTCCGGCGTAAACCCCTGGAAGCGGGAGCCGCGCTGGACCAGCATCACGCCGAGGATCTCCTCGAGCTGCTTCAGCCCGGTCGACATGGTGGGCTGCGTGACCCCGCAGGCCTCTGCTGCGCGTCCAAAATGCCGCTCCTTCGCCAGCGCCAGCAGCAGTTCAAGCTTGTCGATCAACCGGTCGTCCCCTCGGATTCTATGTCGGCGTGCAAGCTAGCATGCCGGGCCTGCACCAACACGCAAAAACCGGCAGCCGATACAATCTTCATTACCATTTTGTATCGACCGATTGCGGTTGCAAATCGATCCGAATTCGCAATCGCAGCATGAGACAGCTTTATTGATCTTCGAATGATTCCAAATAGTTTGCGCCGGAGGAACGCTCAGGTTGAGAACGAACAATGACAACGCTTTACGAACCTCGTTACGAGCATTGGGAAGAAGCGCGCGGCGCCGAGATCATCGCCGAACATGCCGGGCAGGAAGGCGCGACGCTGGTCATCCTGCACGCGCTTCAGGAGGCGTTCGGCTACGTGCCGGAAGCCGCGATTCCCATGGTTGCGCGGGCGCTCAACCTGTCGCGCGCCGAAGTGCACGGCGTGTTCACCTTCTACCATGATTTCCGCCACAAACCGGCCGGCCGCCACGTGCTGAAGCTGTGCCGCGCCGAAGCCTGCCAGGCTGCCGGCGGCGATGCGCTGGCTGCGCGCGCCGAGACGAAGCTCGGTGTGTTGCTCGGCAACACGACGGCCGATGATCGCGTTACGCTGGAGCCGATCTACTGCCTCGGCCTGTGCGCGACCGCGCCGTCCGCGATGCTCGACGGCCGCCTCATCGGCCGGCTGGACGAGAAGCGCCTCGATGCCCTCGTCGCGGAGGCCCAGCGATGAGCATACGTCTTTTCGTCTCCCGCGATGCGGGCGCGGTCGCCGTCGGCGCCGACGAGGTTGCGCTGGCGCTGGAACGGGCTGCGGCCAAGCGCGGCGTTACGATCGAGATCGTCAGGACCGGCTCGCGCGGCATGTATTGGCTGGAGCCGCTGGTCGAGGTCGCGACGCCGCAAGGCCGGATCGCCTTCGGCCCCGTCACCGCGGCCGACGTGTCCTCTCTGCTCGACGCGCTCGCGCGCAACACGCCGCATCTGTTGCGGCTCGGTGCGACCGACGAGATCCCNCCGCCTCACCTTCGCCCGCTGCGGCGTGATCGATCCGCGCTCGCTCGACGACTACCGCGCCCATGGCGGCTACAAGGGTTTCGAGCGCGCATTGTCGCTCGGCCCCGATGCGATCCTGAACGAAGTCACCGCATCCGGTCTGCGCGGCCGCGGCGGCGCCGGCTTCCCGACCGGGATCAAGTGGAAGACGGTGGCGCAAGCCAAGGCCGACCGCAAGTTCATCGTCTGCAATGCCGACGAAGGCGACAGCGGCACCTTTGCCGACCGCATGATCATGGAAGGCGATCCCTTCCTGGTGATCGAGGGCATGACGACGGCCGGCATCACCGTCGGCGCGACCAAGGGTTACATCTACATCCGCAGCGAATATCCGCACGCGGTCGAGGCCATGAACGCCGCGATCGTGGCTGCGAAGCGCGGCGGCTATCTCGGCGACAAGATCGGCGGCTCGACCTATAGCTTCGATCTCGAAGTGCGGGTCGGCGCCGGGGCCTATGTCTGCGGCGAGGAGACCTCGCTGCTGGAGAGCCTGGAAGGCCGCCGCGGCATCGTGCGCGCCAAGCCGCCGCTGCCGGCGCACCATGGTTTGTTTGGCAAGCCGACCGTCATCAACAACGTGCTGTCGTTCGCGGCGATCCCCTTCATCCTTGCCGAGGGCGCCAAGGCCTATGCCGATTTCGGCATGGGCCGCTCGCGCGGCACGATGCCGATCCAGCTCGCCGGCAACATCCGCTACGGCGGGCTGTTCGAGACCGCATTCGGCGTGACGCTGGGCGAGCTCGTCGACGACATCGGCGGCGGCACCTTCACGGGCCGCCCGTTGCGCGCCGTGCAGGTCGGTGGGCCGCTCGGCGCCTACTTCCCGCGCGCGCTATTCGACACCCCGTTCGACTACGAGGCCTTTGCCGCGCGCGACGGCCTGATCGGACATGGCGGCATCGTCGTGTTCGACGACAGCGTCGACATGCGCAGGCAGGCGCGCTTCGCCATGGAGTTCTGCGCCGTCGAATCCTGCGGCAAGTGCACGCCGTGCCGGATCGGCTCGACCCGCGGCGTCGAGACCATCGAGAAGATCATCAACGGCGAGCGCGTCCACGAAAACCTCGCGCTGGTCGAAGACCTCTGCAACACCATGAAATTCGGCTCGCTCTGCGCGCTCGGCGGCTTCACGCCCTACCCCGTGCTCAGCGCGTTGCAGCACTTCAGGGAGGATTTCGCCCCCATCCCGACCAGGCTTCAGGCCGCGGAATAGGAGAACGACAATGTCTCTGATCGAAGAAATCGACTACGGCACGCCGCGCTCCAAATCGACGACGATGGTGACGCTGACCATCGACGGCAACCAGGTCACCGTGCCCGAGGGCACCTCGATCATGCGCGCGGCGATGGACGCCGGCCACCAGATCCCGAAGCTGTGCGCGACCGACATGGTCGACGCGTTCGGCTCCTGCCGGCTCTGCCTCGTCGAGATCGAGGGCCGCGCCGGCACGCCGGCCTCGTGCACCACGCCGGTCATGAACGGCCTCGTCGTGCACACCCAGACCGAGCGGCTGAAGAAGCTGCGCAAGGGCGTGATGGAGCTCTACATCTCCGACCATCCGCTCGACTGCCTCACCTGCGGCGCCAACGGCGATTGCGAATTGCAGGACATGGCCGGCGCCGTGGGCTTGCGCGACGTGCGCTATGGCTATGAGGGCGAGAACCACGTCTACGCCAAGAGCCATGGCTGCGACAACGACCACTGGATGCCGAAGGACGAGTCCAACCCGTACTTCACCTACGATCCCTCCAAGTGCATCGTCTGCTCGCGCTGCGTCCGCGCCTGCGAGGAGGTGCAAGGCACCTTCGCGCTGACCATCTCCGGCCGCGGCTTCGACAGCCGCGTCTCGCCGGGCATGAGCGAAAGCTTCCTCGGTTCCGAATGCGTCTCCTGCGGCGCCTGCGTGCAGGCCTGCCCGACGGCGACGCTGACGGAAAAATCCGTGATCGAGATCGGCCAGCCCGAGCATTCCGTGGTCACCACCTGCGCCTATTGCGGCGTCGGCTGTGCCTTCAAGGCCGAGATGCGCGGCGAGGAAGTCGTGCGCATGGTGCCGTACAAGGACGGTAAGGCCAACCGCGGCCATTCCTGCGTCAAGGGCCGTTTCGCCTGGGGCTATACCAACCACAAGGAACGCATTCTCAAGCCCATGATCCGCGAACGGATCGAGGATCCCTGGCGCGAAGTGCCCTGGGACGAGGCGTTCTCCTTTGCCGCCGCCAAGATGCGCGGTATCCAGAAGAAGTACGGCCGCGACGCCATCGGCGGCATCACCTCGTCCCGTTGCACCAACGAAGAGACCTATCTGGTGCAGAAGCTGATCCGCGCCGGCTTCGGCAACAACAATGTCGATACCTGCGCCCGCGTCTGCCACTCGCCGACCGGCTATGGCCTCGCCACCACCTTCGGCACCTCCGCCGGCACGCAGGATTTCGACTCGGTCGAGGACACCGACGTCGTCGTCGTGATCGGCGCCAACCCGGCATCCGCCCATCCGGTGTTCGCCTCGCGTTTGAAGAAGCGGCTGCGCCAGGGCGCCAAGCTGATCGTGATCGATCCGCGCCGCACCGAGATGGTGGAATCGCCGCACGTGAAGGCGCTGCATCTGCCGCTGATGCCCGGCACCAATGTCGCGGTGATGACCGCGCTGGCGCATGTCATCGTCACCGAGGGCCTCGTCAACGAAGCCTTCGTACGTGAGCGCTGCGACTGGGCCGAGTTCGAGGAATGGGCTGCGTTCGTCGCCCGGCCGAACAACAGTCCGGAAGCCACCGCCATCCTCACCGGCGTCAATCCGAAGGATCTGCGCGAAGCGGCCCGCACCTACGCCACCGGCGGCAACGGCGCGATCTATTACGGCCTCGGCGTCACCGAGCACAGCCAGGGCTCGACCACCGTGATCGCGATCGCCAACCTTGCGATGGCGACCGGCAATATCGGCCGCCCCGGCGTCGGCGTGAACCCGCTGCGCGGCCAGAACAACGTTCAGGGCTCCTGCGACATGGGCTCGTTTCCGCACGAGCTGCCCGGCTACCGCCACATCTCGGGCGATGCCGTGCGCGACCAGTTCGAAGCGCTGTGGAACGTCAAGCTCAACCCCGAGCCAGGCCTGCGCATTCCCAACATGTTCGATGCCGCGGTCGAAGGCACGTTCATGGGCATCTATGTGCAGGGCGAGGACATCCTCCAGTCCGATCCCAACACCAGCCACGTGGTGGCGGCGCTGTCGGCGATGGAATGCGTCATCGTCCACGACCTCTTCCTGAACGAGACCGCGAACTACGCCCACGTCTTCCTGCCCGGCTCGAGCTTCCTCGAGAAGGACGGCACCTTTACCAACGCCGAGCGCCGCATCCAGCGCGTGCGCAAGGTGATGACGCCGAAGAACGGCCTTGCCGACTGGGAGGTCACCATCGGCCTCGCCAAGGCGATGGGCTTCGAGATGACGTACAGCCACCCGTCCGAGATCATGGACGAGATCGCGGCGCTGACCCCGACCTTTGCCGGCGTCTCCTACGCCAGGCTGGACGAGCTCGGCTCGGTGCAGTGGCCCTGCAACGAGAAGGCGCCCGAGGGCACGCCGGTGATGCATATCGACGGCTTCGTCCGCGGCAAGGGCAAGTTCGTCGTGACCGAATATGTCGCAACCGACGAGCGCACCGGCCCGCGCTATCCGCTGCTGCTCACCACCGGCCGCATCCTCAGCCAATACAATGTTGGGGCGCAGACCCGGCGCACCGACAACGTGGTCTGGCATGCCGAGGATCGCCTCGAGATCCACCCGCACGATGCCGAGCAGCGCGGCGTGCGCGACGGCGACTGGGTGCGGCTGAAGAGCCGCGCCGGCGAGACCACACTGCGCGCGGAGATCACCGACCGCGTCGCGCCTGGTGTGGTCTACACCACCTTCCACCACCCGGACACGCAGGCCAACGTCATCACCACCGACTATTCGGACTGGGCGACCAACTGCCCCGAATACAAGGTCACGGCGGTTGAGGTCTCGCCCTCGAACGGCCCGTCCGACTGGCAGAAGGCCTATGACGCGCAGGCGCGGCAATCCCGCCGCATCATCCCCGCCGAAGCCGCGGAGTAACGGCATGCACGTGCCCGTCCAGGCCATCGACCGCGAGATCTGGCGCGACGGCATCGCGTCAGAGGGGACCCGGCTGATCCCCGAGGAGACGCCGCTGGCGCTGACCTATAATGGCGGCACCTATGCCGTCATGATGGGAACGCCGCAGAACCTCGAGGATTTTGCCGTCGGGTTCAGCCTGGACGAGGGCGTCATCAAGTCGGTCGACGACATCAAGTCGCTCGACGTGGTTCGCCTCGACGACGGCATCGAGCTCAGGATGTGGCTGGCAGCGGAAGATGCGGCGCTCATCAGCGAGCGCCGCCGCCACGTCGCAGGCCCAACCGGCTGCGGCATCTGCGGCATCGAATCCATTGCCGAGGCCGTGCGGCCCGCGGCTGTCGTGCCGCACGGGCAGACCTTCACGCCCGAGCAGATCATGTTGGCGATGCAGGCCATCGCGCCGCTGCAATCGATCAATCTGCAGACCCGCGCCGTGCACGCCGCTGCGTTCTGGTCTCCTAGCAGCAACATCGTCGCACTGCGCGAGGATGTCGGTCGCCACAATGCGCTGGACAAGCTCGCCGGCGCCCTGGCGCGCAGCCGCACCGATGCAAGCGGCGGCATGGTGCTGCTGACGAGCCGCGTCTCGGTCGAGATGGTGCAGAAGACCGCCGCAATCGGCGCGCCGGTGATGGTCGCGGTCTCCGCGCCGACCGCGCTCGCGGTGCGCACGGCGGAAGCCGCGGGCATCACGCTGATCGCGATTGCCCGCCAGGACGGATTTGAAGTGTTTTCGCATGGTGGCCGGATCGCCGCCCGCCATGCCACGGAGGTTGCCGATGTCGCCTGACCGCCTGATCTACATGGCCAACCAGATCGGCAAGTTCTTCAGCAGCCAAGGCCATGACAAGGCCGTGCCGGGGATAGCCGAGCACATCAAGAAGTTCTGGGATCCCCGGATGAAGCGCGCGATCTTCGCCCATCTCGATGCCGGCGGCGCGGGCCTGGAGCCGAACGTACGCGAGGCCATCACCTCGCTGAAGCAGACGACGCCCCTCCCAGTAGCGCCCTGAACACGCGCCGCACCTCGCCCTGGGTTTCCTTCACCCGCGCTTCCAGCGACGAGAAGTCCGGCGCATCGCCGGCGCGCGCCATGACGCGCAACAGATCGGTGCCGGCGGTTTCCGGCTTGAAGCGGTCGCTGACGCAGAGCCGCAGGATCTGCGTCAAATCGTGATAGAGCCGCGCCGCCGCACGCAGGATCTCGGTCTCCGATTGTCCGAGCACACCGAGCCTGCAGGCGTTGTCCAGCACCTGCATCGTGCTGACGTCGAGGATCTCCGGCTTGTCGTGGGCGTGCACGAGCTGGAGATATTGCGCGATGAAGTCGATGTCGATCATGCCGCCGGCGGCGTATTTGAGATCCCAATAATCGGTCTCGCCCTTCTCCTGGCCGATCGCGCGCCGCATGTCGGCGACGTCATTGGCGATGACCGCACCATCGCGGCGGCGGGTCAGGACATCGCGAATGACGCGCTCGATGCGTTCCCTGAATTCAGGGGAAGCCGACACCACGCGTGCGCGCGTCAGCGCCATGTGCTCCCAGGTCCAGGCCTCGTTGGCCTGATAGTCAGCGAAGGAGGCAAGGCTCGACGCCACCGGCCCGGCACGCCCCGAGGGGCGCAGCCGCATGTCGATCTCGTACAGCACGCCGTAATTGGTGCGCGTCGTGAAGGCACTGATCAGGCGCTGGGTGAAGCGGGCGAAATAATGCGCGCCCTGCAGCGATTTCGGCCCATCCGAGTCAGGGTTCTCGCCATCGAAATCGTAGAGCAGGATCAGGTCGAGATCGGACGAGGCCGTCATCTCGCGGCTGCCGAGCCGGCCCATCGCGATGATCGCGGTCTCCTGCCCCTTGATCCGGCCGTGCTGGGCGGCAAAGCGATCGGCGACGAGGCCATGAACGGTGTGGACGATGCCTTCGGCAACATCGGCAAAGGCCGTGCTCGCCTGCTGCGCCGAGACGGTGCCGGAGAGGATGCGCGTGCCGATCAGGAACAGGCTCTCCTGCCCGAACAGGCGCAGGCGATCGAGGAACTCCTCGTAGGAGGCGGCGTCCTGCACGGTGGTCGCGAGCCGTCCCGACAATTCCTGCCGGTCCGGCATCGCGCCGAAGAAGCGCGGATCGATCAGGCCGTCCATGAGCTGCGGCTGCCGCGCCAGCATCTCCCCGAGCCGGGGCGCGGCGCCCAGCACCAGCGCCACCAGCGCGACGAGGTCGCGGTTCTGGCCGAGCAGCGTGATCAGCCGGCCACCGCGCTGCAGCGCCCCGAGGAACTGATCGAACGCCACGACGGCGCGGTCCGGCTCCTCGGCATGCGCCAGACCGTCGATCAGGGCCGGCACGAACTCGATGAAGGCGCTGCGCGTCGCCTCATTGCGGAACACGCGATAGTCGCCGGTGATCCAGTCGCGCACGGTTTGCGCGACGGCGGCGGGCTTCTTGAAGCCGAGCGTCGTCAGGTGCTGGAGCAGGCGTGGGTCGTCGGGCCCCGCACTGTAGTCCAGAGCCGGCAGCTTGGCCGTGCCGGTCGGGTCATCGCCCTCGAACAGTTTTTCGTAATGGCCCTGCACGATCTCGAGCTGCCGCAGCAGGTCGCGCGCGAAGGCTTCGCGATCGGGATAGCCGAAGAAGCGGGCAAAGCGCTCGACGGCGTCCTTGTCGTCGGGCAGCGCATGGGTCTGCTCGTCCGCGACCATCTGGAGGCGATGCTCGACCCGGCGCAGGAATTCATACGCCGCGGTCAGCTCGTCCCGCGCATCAATCGTGATCCAGTTGCTGCTGGCGAGCACGTCGAGCGCCGTCAGCGTCGGCCGCACGCGCAATTCCGGATGGCGGCCGCCGGCGATCAGCTGCTGGGTCTGCGCGAAGAACTCGATCTCGCGAATGCCGCCGCGGCCGACCTTGACGTTGTGGCCCTCGACCGCGACCTCACTCTGGCCGCGATAGGTCTGCATCTGCCGCTTCATGTCGTGGACATCGGCGAGCGCGGCAAAATCGAGGTGCTTGCGCCAGACGAACGGCGCGATCTCGGCGAGCAGCGCCTCGCCCGCCCGGGCATCGCCGGCACAGGCGCGTGCCTTGATCATCGCGGCGCGCTCCCAGGTGCGTCCTTCCCGCTCGTAGTAATGCAGCGCGGCGTCGCGCGAGATCGCCACTTGCGTCGACGACGGATCAGGGCGCAAGCGCAGATCGACGCGGAAGACGTAGCCGTCATAGGTGCGCTGTTGCAGGATGCGCGCCATGCCCTGGGTCACACGGACAAAGAACGGCTGCGGCTCGATATCGGGCGCGAGCGTCGTCGCATCGGGATCGAAGAACACGATGAGATCGATGTCGCTGGAATAGTTCAGCTCCCCCGCCCCCATCTTGCCCATCGCGAGCACGATCAGGCCGCAGCCTTCTTCCGGTACCTCCGGATTGGGCGGCAGGATCCTTCCACGTGCGGCTTCCTGCCGCAGCTGATACTGCAGCGCCGCCTGCACCGAGGAGACCGCGACGTCGGTGAGTGCCGCCGTCACCCGCATCACCGGCCAGACGCCGCCGATGTCGCACAGCGCAGTCAGCAGGGCCGCCTCCGCCTTCATGCGGCGAAGCAGCCGCATCACCTCGGCCTCGTCGGATGCCGCGAACGCCGCGCCCCTTGCCTCCGCGATCAGTGCGGCCAGATGCGCGTCCGGATCGCATTCGAGCAGCCGGATCAGGCGCAGCGCATCGGCGCGCACCAGATCGAACAGATAGGGCGAGAATTCCGCTATGCCGGCCAGGACATTCCGGGCCAGGGGATGAATCAGCAACGCTCCAAGGCGGGCCGATTGTGTCGGCTCGAGCTCGGCCAGCCAGCTGTCAAGACGGCGTTCGTCGGTTGCGGAAACGACAATATGGGGAGCCTCTGCGAAGCGCGCGGCCAGGCTCTCACCATGCTTGTCCGCGTTTCCCGGCGCGGAGTGGTTCATGCCACCTTCTGTGGCACATCCGGTATTGGCAGAGCAACCCTGTCGCCCGTGCGCGCCGGCAGCACCAGCGTGGCGACGAGCCCCGGATGGGCATCGCCCAGCCGCAATTCTCCGCTGTGCAGTGTCGCAACAGCCGAGGCGAGGCTGAGGCCGAGGCCGGAGCCCGGCAGCGTGCGGCTCGCCTCCAGTCGCACGAATCGCTCGACGGCGTGCTTGCGGTCGGCTTCGGGAATGCCGGGGCCACGATCGGTGACGCTGAGCAGCACTTGGTCGCCCTCGCGCCTGGCCTCGATGGTGATCTGCCGCGCGTCCATGCTGACCACGGTTCCACCGGCCTGTGTGACCGGCTTGCCGTATTTGATGGCGTTCTCGACCAGGTTGGCGAGCGCCTGGCTGATCAGCTCGCGGTTGCCGTGAACCGGCGCCGGCTCGGCCTTGACCTTCAGGGTCATGCCATCGTCCTCGGCAAGCGGCTCGTAGAGCTCGTGGATGCCACCTGCGACCTCGGCGGCGTCGAAATCATCCATGTTGCCGCGCGCCTGTCCGGACTCGGCCCGCGCGATCATCAGCAATGCGTTGAAGGTGCGGATCAGCCCGTCGGATTCCTCGATGGTCCGCTCCAGCGCGGCGCGGTAATCGGCCTCGCAGCCCGATTTCGCCAGCGCCTCCTCGGCGCGGTTGCGCAGGCGCGTCAGCGGGGTCTTGAGATCGTGGGCGATGTTGTCGGAGACTTCCTTCAGCCCGGCCATCAGCGCCTCGATCCGCTCCAGCATGGCGTTGAGGTTTTCCGCGAGGCGGTCGAGCTCGTCGCCGCTACGCCCCACGGGCAGGCGCTCGCTGAGATCGCCGGTCATGATGCGCTGCGCGGTGCCGGTCATCGCGTCGATGCGCCTCAACACCCTGCGCGCGACGAAGATGCCGCCGCCGAGGCCGAGCACGACGACAATGAGGACCGACCATTGCGCCGCCTTGGCGACGATGCCGAACAGGCGCCGCCGCTCGGCGAGGTCTCGGCCGATCAGAAGCCGGAAGCCGTTCTCGAGTTCGGTGACGCGCACCAATGCACGATGATCGCGGTCATCGGCATCCTCGAGCCGCCGGTAGGCGGTCTCGGACCAGCCGCGCGTCGCCATCACGCCCGGCGCGAGTGAGCCGACATTGCCGGCAACCGCCTGCCCGGTCGGCGTGGTGACGAGGTAGAGGTTGGCACCCGGCCGGAGCGCGCGATATTCGATCGCGCGCACGAGGCCGACCAGGCCGCGGCGGCTGTAGATCTCGTTGATCTCCGAGGTTTCGGCATTCACCGTCTGCGTGATTTCTTCGGTGATCAGCCGCCGCGTGTTCCAGGCGAAATAGCCGAGCAGCGAGGTCGCGAACATCGCGAACAGCAGCAGATAGACCAGCGTGAGCCGGAACGCCGTGGTGCGGATGAGTTTACCGAATGCCGTCACGGATCATGTATCCAATTTCAGCGCCGCGTCTGCTATCGCCGAGCATCGTCACTCTTTGTATCCTGCTTTGTTTACAGTAACTTAGCTTAATCAACTATCGTCTGTCTTTGCCAAAGATCGCCGAACGCCAGCCGGTCTTGGTAAAAAAGTGGTAAGGCGGCACATCCGCCTCTTTGAAGTATCCGTGACGGTCCCACATCCGACCGGTTCCTTGCGGAACAACTGACCATGACGGGCAAAGCATCCGTGCCGGTAAGTGGTAAGCTAAAGGGGACGTTAAAGTGGCGCTCAATTCGAACCAAGTTAAATCCCTGCAAGCTGGCGTTCATGCGGACGCCGGCGGGCTCTACCTGGTCGTGCGCGGAAGCGGTGATCGGGTGTGGGCCTTCCGTTTCACCGACCCCGAGGGCAAATGGGCGCAGATAGAGTTCGCCAGGGCCGGCGCTCCCATGAGATCGACGACGTTCGTCGCCGCCCGCTTGGACTTGGGCGTGATCGGCTTGCCGACGCTCCGCCGAGCAGCGCGGTGATGGATTGCGAATCGCCGCGATAGGGCACGTGCACGACCTCGCCGCTGGCGGTTGCGTTTCAACAGCTCTCCCGCCAGATGATGCGTGCTGCCGAAGCCGGCCGATACGAAGCTGAGCGCGACCGGCTTCTCCTTCGCGATAGTGATGAGATCGCCGAGCGATTGCCTTGTCGGAATGGCTTGGTAACTCTCGACGAAGAGCAACTCGTGTTGCGTTCTTGGAGTTGTCGGGGGTGTGAGTCACTGGAGCGCTACCGCCTTTCCCCACACCAGCCTAACCTACGATATCTCATCCAATCCTTTGCCTGAGGCAGTTTGTGAGTGCCTCAACCGGACTCATGCCGCGAGCTGTTCGGGAAGCCGCGCGCTCCGCGCGACATTGCGGGTGCCGATCGAGCAGCTGATTAAGAGACAGCTGCTGGCTGAGAAAAATCAATGATTTGCAAGTCGCGCCACCGGGCTCATCCGACCGAAAGTGGGCATTCGTCGCGCGATCATAGTCATCGCGCCCTCTACCGGCGCGCCTTGCAAATGGACAGACCCTGGCCAGCCGGCAGATGTCAGATTTCGTTGTTTGTCAGTGCTCGGGAAATGCTTCGAAGGCGTTCAGAACTTTCTCATTGAAGAGAGCCAGATTGGAGAGAAGTCCGGGAACTTGTTCGAGCGGGATCGCCCTCTGCTCGATCGCCCTATTGAAAACACGCAGCAACCTTGCAAGACCATAACTGAGAAACGCGCGCCGTGTTTTCCCTGAATTCGGAACGTCCAGCGCATTGCCTTCAATGACGATCTGATTCCCGGCGCGCGGATCCATCTCGAGCACGAATGTTCTGCAGGCGAACGCGAACTCAATCTCCTGAACGGTTAGGATCACACGCCTCAAGGTTCGCTACCTCCATCAATTTCAACCACCAACACCACATTCGCTGAACAGGCCGTGCGGGCAAATGCTGTGATACCATCCCTGGCGTAAGCAGTTTCTGCTGAAGGCAGCCCACAACTCTCTGCTGTCGCAGTTTCTGCCGTGGATCGCGTTGGCGGCGGCAGATCATGCCGTGATTTCATGAAGAGGGCCGATTGTCCTTGGCGGACCCGGGCGAGAGCCGCTATATTTGGTGGGCCGTCTCACGACAAGATAGGTAAATCGCCCGAGTTCAACGAGCAGACCCAATCATCGGAGCAAGATCGTGTACCGCCCACCTGAAATGCAGGCACGGTTTCCACGGGCCGATGCAGGCCTGCGGATGATGCAGCTGCCAGATCTGCGGATCAACTACACGCCAATCGATCCCGACTTTCTCGACCGCCCGGTTATCTCCGTCTGCATTGAGACCCGGCAGAACGATGACGAATTGCCGATGCACGCGCATCAAAAGGGGCAATTGGTCGTAGCCTCCCGCGGTTCGGTCATGTGCCGGGCGCCGGACGGTCTCTGGATCGTTCCGCCGCAGGGGGCGGTCTGGATCCCAGGAGGCGTCCAGCACAGCAATTGCGTCTCATCCTTCGGCAAGATCTACTGCGTCTTCATCGACCCCCGCGCAATGAAGCTGCCGTCCGAATGCTGCACGTTCACGATCTCGCCCCTTGTGCGTGAGCTGATCGACAGACTTGCCTCGTTCCCTCCACTATATCCTGTGGGCGGGCCGACGAGCCGGCTGGCCCAGGTTCTGCTCGACGAACTGGTTCAGATGGACTCCGAGCAGATGTATCTGCCGATTTCACGCGACATCCGCCTGCAGCAACTCGCCGCGGCTCTCCTGCGCGACCCCGGTGACCGCAGCACGCTCGACGAATGGGCGGAGCGATACGCCATGAGCGAAAGGACTCTGGCGCGTCTCATTCAGAAGCAGACAGGATTGACGTTTGGCCGCTGGCGCCAGCGTCTGCATATTCTGGTCGCACTGCAACGACTTTCGGCTGGAATATCGGTTCAGACTGTTTCACAAGATCTCGGCTATGAGACGCCAAGCGCCTTCATCACGATGTTCAAGAAGGCGCTGGGCAAGAGTCCCCGCCGGTATCTGGCCGATCGAAAGATCAGCGGTATCTCGGCGACGAACTGACGACAGGGAAGTCGCTCTCACAGCCCCAGATAGGCGCGCCGCACCTCCTTGTTGGTGAGCAGAGCGGCACCCGTGCCTTCAAGCACAACATGTCCGTTCTCCAACACGTAGCCGCGATCGCCGATCGAAAGCGAGTCCGCGACGTTCTGCTCGACCAGCAGGATGGTGGTCTTCTTGGCGTGCAGCATTTTGACGATATCGAACATTGCCCGGGTCAGCGATGGCGAAAGCCCGATAGACGGTTCGTCGAACATGATGAGTTCGGGTTCGGCCATGATGGCGCGTCCGATCGCCAGCATCTGCTGCTCGCCGCCCGATAGTGTGCCCGCGGCCTGCAGCCGCCTTTCCAGGAGTCGCGGGAAGAGCCCATAAACCTGCTGTATGTTGCCCGATCTGCGGGCTCTTGCCCGCTTGAGCGAGCCACCGATCAGCAGATTCTCCTCGACCGATAAATTACGAAACAGCTCGCGGCCTTCGGGTACCTGCGCGATACCTAGTTCGCAGATCTCCCACGGTGGAAAACCCGCAATATCAACGCCGCGCCAACGTATTTCGCCATCGAGGGGCCGGACGACGCCGGCGATCGACCGAATGAGCGAAGTCTTGCCGGCGCCGTTTGCGCCGACGACGCTCAGCAGCTCCTCCGGATAGATGCTGATCGATACGCTGTCGAGAGCCGTGGATCCACCATAACCCACTGTAAGAGACTGTACCGTGAGAAGCGGCTCGTTAGGCACGGAACGCCTCCCCGAGATACCCGGCGACGACCTCAGGATGGCTGACGATGTATCGTGGGGTACCCTCGGCGATCTTCGCGCCATGATGGAGAACGATAACATGCTCGGCGGCTTCCATCACGATGCGCATGACGTGCTCGACGAGCAGGATCGACAATCCCCTCTCGGCCAGACGCCTGAGCACCGCGACCACGGCCGCGGCCTCAGGAGGCCGCAGCCCGGCCATCACTTCGTCGAGCAGAAGCAGGCGTGGCCGCGTCGATAGCGCCTTGGCAGTCTCGAGCATCTTGCGGTCGGGGAGCGTCAGCCTGCTGATGCCGGCTTCGGCCTTTGGTCCGAGCCCCACCATATCAAGCGCTTCGCGCGCTGCGTCCCTCGCCTCACTGACTTTTCGGGTCCAGCTGAACGCACCGATCATGACATTCTCGAGAACGGTCATGTCGCGCATGGGCCGGACGACCTGGAAGGTACGGCCGATGCCGAGCCGGCATATGTCCTCTGCCGGAAAGCCGGAGATGATCTCGCCGCCGAACCTGATCGACCCTTGCGTCGGCGGGAGGGCGCCGGCAATGAGATTGAAGCATGTCGTCTTGCCGGCGCCGTTCGGTCCGACCAGCGCGGTGATGCCTTCGCCTTTCAGGCGGAAGCTCACATTGTCGACGGCAAGCAATCCGCCAAACCGGCGCGAGACGCCGTCGAGCTCGAGAAGATCAGTCACTTCTTGACCTGCTCCATCTGAAGGTTGCCGAACCAGGAAAGTCTGGTGATGGATTTTGCCGAATTGACAATCGCCGGCCATATCCCATCCGGCAGCAGCCAGACGGCGGCAATCAGGGCGAGCCCGTAGCCGACGTTGTTGAGACCCGGAATCCCAAACTTGTTGCCGATCGCGCTCGCGAGATGATCCAGCGGCAGCGTGATGAGAGTCCCGATCAGCGGTCCGAACGCCGTTCCGAGCCCGCCGACGATGGGACCGACCAGGATGTCGACCGAGATGCCCATGCCCATGATCGAATCCGGAAACACCGAGCCTTGAACCAGCGCGAGCAGTCCCCCGCCGATCGCGGCCCAGGCACCGGAGAACGAGACGACGAGGATCTTGTGCAGGAACGTCCGCACACCGAGCGCGCGCGAGGCGTCCTCGTCGTCGCGCATCGCGCGCCACACATAGCCGAGGAAGGATAGGCGAATGAGAGCCGTGGCGCTGACGCCGAGCAGAACTGCGGCAAGCGAAACGAAATAGTAGAAGCGCGCATCGCCGCGCAGCATCCAGAACGAATTCGGCCCGGATTGCGCCGGGAAGAACAAGCCTTGCATGCCTCCGACGAATTCCCAGCCGCTGAACACGACGCGGGAAAACTCGGCCGCGGCGATCGTCAGCAGCGCGAAATAGATGCCGCGGACCTCAAAGCGAAAGCTCAACCAGGCCAGCGTCGCGCCGATAGTGGCTGCCAGCGCCATGCCGACGACCAATCCGAACCACGGGCTCAGACCGTAGCGGATGTTGAGGACCGCGACCGAGTAGGCGCCGATGCCGACGAACAGCGCGTGACCAATCGAGAGCTGACCGCCGAGCCCCAGCATGATACTCCACGACTGACCGATGAAGGTGAACAGAAACACGATCGTCAGCAGCGAGATCAGATAGGGGTTCAACACGCCGCCGAGCATCGCCAGGACGGCGAAGGCGGCCAGGCAGCCGAGAACTGCGCCACGATCCGGCAAAGCATCACGTTTCTTTTGCACCGAAGAACCCTCTTGGACGTACGATCAGGACAATCATCAGCAGGCCATAAGACAAGGCGGACTTCAGCGAGGGGGCAAACAACAGCGCTGCAAACGCTTCCGTGAGACCGATGGTCAGCCCGCCAACGAGAGCTCCCACGAAGCTTCCGAGACCGCCGACGATGACCGTGACGAACGCTAGCAGCGTGAAATCGACGGCGAGGAACGGCTGGGCATCGAACAAGGGCGATATCAGTGCACCAGCACCCCCCGCGCAGGCCGCGCCGATGCCAAACGTCGTGGCGTAGATCTTCGGGATCGGCAGCCCGACCATCAGGCCGCCCAGCCGGTTGTCGGCGGCGGCACGGATGAACCGACCGAATGTCGAGTATTTGAGGAACCCCGCCAGCGCCAGGATCATCACTGCCGCAACCGTTGCGGCCTGCAGCCTGGCAAGGTCTAGCCGGATCGGCCCAACGGCGATGGTCTCGAAGGACAGATGCGAGACCGAGGGGCGCGGGTCGGGCCCGAACGCGATCAGTTGCGCTCCGCTGAGGACCAGCGAGATGCCGATGAACAAAATGAACTGGATATGGTGCGGCCGCGTGACGAACCGCTTCACCACCAACGTCTCGAGCCCGTAGCCGAACACGAACAGCAGAGCGCCGGCGCCGACAGCCGCGACGATCGTCGGGATCCCCCACCAGGCTCCGGCGCAATAGCCGACATAGAGGCCGAACACGACCATCGCACCGTGCGCAAAATTAACGATCCGGATGACGCCGAAGATGATCGTCAGCCCCAGCGCGATGATTCCGTAAACGAGACCCATGAGAATCCCGCTTGCAAGGACATTGCCCCACAATGTCAGCATCTAGCGCTTCTCGAACGGCACGAGAGGATACCGCGCCTTGTACTCGGCTATTGCATCGGGCCCGACTACGTGCGGTTTCGATTCCTTTGCCTGCAGCACGGTCACTGCTGCCCCGGTGTTCTGCCCAGTGGCATCGAACTTGATCGGACCGCTGTACATGAGGATGGGCTTCAGGTCCGTCGCCTTCAGCGCGGCGCAGATCTCGGACGAGACTGCCGATCTGGCGCGCACAACCGCGTCGGCCACGATCTGGACCGCTTCGAACGCGCATCCCGAATTGGCATCCAACCATTCGTTGGCATAGGTCGACTGGAACCGATCCACGATCGTCCGCGCATCTTCGCCCTTCGGATTGTACCAGAGGTTCGAGGACATCGCGCCATCAGCATACTTTCCGAGCGCGTCGTAGAATGCCTTGTCCGGCACGCCATTGCCGTTCGGCGAGAAGATCAGCTTCGGATTCCAGGCCTGTTTGATGCACTCCCGGATGATCATGATAGCGTCGTTGACGCGGGTGACCGACACCAGGGCATCGGCGCCGGATGCCTTCGCTTTCGCCACCTCGACCGAGAGGTCGCGAGCCTTCTCGTCATAGGGAATATATTCGAGAAGCTTGACCGGCAGGTCGAGTTCCTTCCAGGCCGCATCGAGGCTGGTCGCCGTGGACGTTCCCATCGTGTTGCTCAGATGCAGGACGACGGCGCCCTTTGGAGGATCGTTCACGCTCGTGACCAGCGCTTTCATTTCGGCGAGCGACTGGCGGACGATCGTGGCGGCGGGCGGATAGAAGCGAAACACCTGCGTGAAGCCCTGCGAGGTGACCTGGTTGGCGCTCGCGATGTGCACGACCATGGGTATCTTTGCCGCTTCCGCGGCCTGCAGGGCCGAGATGGTCGCGCCGGAGTCCCACGCACCGATCAGGACGTTGCATCCTTGCTGGATCAAAGAGTCGGCTGCGATCCTGCCGTTCTCCGGCTTGCTCTGCGTGTCCGCGTGGACGACGGTCATATCGACGCCATAACGCTCCCTGGCAAATTTGGCGCCGAGATCGATGCCACGCACGCAAGACTGGCCGGGGAACGCAAGTATGCCGCTACTCGGCATGATCGCACCGACCTTGACGGGCGGCGGTGCTGCGGCGCGAACCCAGGGCGCCATCGTCGCGGCCGCGAGCCCGACAGCACCTTTCATCGCCACACGTCGGTTGATCAGTGGTCCCTTGAGGCTGGTCATCGAGGTCTCCGTCTATGAGAGAAGCAATGCGTGCAGGGTGTCAGGTCGCCTTTTCCGTGCCGGCGGGATCAAGACTGG
>NZ_LWIG01000010.1:262160-314112 GCF_002068095.1 Bradyrhizobium sacchari
GGCCAGCACCGCCCCGACAAAGACCGTGTGCGTGCCGGTCGGATGCACCCCGATGACGCTGCAGTCGAAGCTGCAAAGCGCACCGATCAGAATGGGCGCGCCAGTTCTAAGCGAGTACCATTCCTCATCAACGAAGCGGATGTCGCCTTTGCTGCCGTCAAGTCCGGCGAACTTCTGGGCGAGCGGCACATGACAGGAGGACAACAGGTTCCAGCCGAACGAGCGCGTCCTGACAATCGTGTCGTGCGCCCCTGCCGATTTGTTGATGCAGACGAGGACCGTCGAAGGCTCGATGGACAGCGAACAGGCGGCGGTAACGGTCAGACCGTGGCGCGACGGATAAGATCCCGACGTCACGATCGACACCGCGCCAGCCACGCTTCTCAGCGCCCGCTTGAACGATGCGCTGTCGACGAGATTGTTCGAGTCGAAATAGGCTTCGGCAGTCATGGCGTCTCTTTCGGCTTTGGCACGCGGCTCCAGGCGAGCGGCAACAGCGACCTCGCTCATGCTTTGGACCGCTCGAAGAACTGGATCAGGTTGTTCTGGGGATCGCGAATCTGGGCCGCACGGCCGTGGCTGCCCATGTCGCGGATGCCCGAGATGTTCGTCCCGCCCGCGTCGACGGCTTTGGCCAGCGTGCCTTCAAGCTTCTCGACTTCGAAGACGACAACGGCATTCGAGGACGGCTCCACGGCCGATTCGTCCAGACCCGCGATGCAGAAAGCGGCGCCATCCGTTGCGAACTGTATCCATCGTTCGCCATCGGCGAAACGAACCGGCATTCCGATCTCGCGATAGAATTGCGCCAGGGCCTCGGGATTCGACGCCGTCAGGTACGCGTGCTTGATTTTCATGGACTGACCCCGTGCGACTTAGATGCCGGCGACAATTGATCCTTGATGAGCTGCTCTTCGGAATCGTCATAGAGGGTGTTGATCAGTGACTTGTACCGCTCCATCAGCGGCTTGCGGCGCTTCTTGCGCGTGGGCGTCATGACGCCGCTGTCGGGCGAGAGTTCTTCCGGGAGGATGCGGAACGACTTGATCTGCTCGACGCGCGCGAGCCGCATGTTGGCCTTTGCGACTTCGCCCTCGATCAGGCGGATCACGATCTCCGATTTAGCGAGGTCCTTGTATTCCTTCACCTGATCATCGCGCGACCGCGCCCAGTCCAGGCCGGTTGTGGCATCAACTTCGATCAGGGCCGTGAGGTACTTCTTACCCTCGCCGATCACAGCGGCTTCAGAGATATACGGGCTCTGGCGCAGTTCGTTCTCGATCTGGGTCGGACTGACCGATTTGCCGCCCGAGGTGTTGATGATTTCCTTCTTGCGATCGACGAGCTTGAAGGCCCCATCGGGCTGAACCTGGACTACGTCCCCCGTGTAGAGCCATCCATCCCTCAGCGCGGATTGCGTTTCCGCGGGCTTGTTCCAGTAGCCACTGAAGAGGCCCGGACCGCGCACGATCATTTCGCCGTCTTCGAGAACCCGGGTTTCCCATGCCGGGTCCTGAACCGGAATGCCGACAGTGCCGGCCTTCGACCAATCCGCCATTTGGCCGAGATTCCCGCCCACCATTTCGGTCTGGCCGTAGCACTCCTTGAGGTTCAGTCCCCAGAGCTGCCAGAGGGTCATGACCTCCGACGGCATCGGCGCCGAGGCAGTGTAAGGATAGGTGAGCTGATCAAAGCCAACTTCGGCGAGCAGAGGACGAAACACCTTCTCGCAGCACACTTCGAACAGACCGTCGAGAAAGGGATTCGCTTCGCGGCCCGCCTGGCGATGCGCGAGCACCGTCTTCGCGATCCGCATCGCGTGCTTGTAGTCCTGGCGGAGCCGAGCCGATCCGGACTGGACCTTGCTGAGGATCTGCGCCGCATTGCGCTGATAGAACCGCGGCGGCGCCATGTAGAAGGTCGGCTTCACTTCGCGAATCGTCGCGGCGAATTCGGCCGTGGTCTCGCCGAAATAGGGTACGATGCGCGTGATGAGCGGCGTTGTCGTGGCTTGCGCGCGGGCGACGGTGTGGGACATCGGCAGATGCACGACAACCCGTTGCGGCTCGGTTGCGAGCGGTGGACAGAACGTGATGTTCGTATGCGCCCCCGCAAGCAGGGCCGTATGGCTCAGAATGGCTCCCTTGGGATAACCGGTCGTTCCCGAGGTGTAGCCGATCGTTGCGATGTCGGAGGCTTTCGCGGTCGCAGCTTCCTCGGCCAGCGCCGCGCCGGCATCGACCGTGACCCCGCGGATAAATTCGGCCAGCGTCGTGACGTTATTTGCCGGCGAAGCCCCGCTCCAGCCGGGATCCATAATGATGATCTTCTCGAGTTCGGTCGCCTGGCTGCCGGAGAGAAAGACGCGAAGCTGCCGCTCGCTGCCGACAAAGGCAATGCGCGCCCCCGAATCCCGCAGGTAGTAGTCGACTTCCTCCGGCGAAGAGGTGAAGTATATGCCGACCGTCACGGCGCCCGAGCAGATCGTGGCCATGTCGGCCAAGAGCCACTCCTGCGACACGTCCCCCATGATCGCGACGCGGTCTCCGCGATTGAGCCCAACCGCCTTCATTGCAGCGGAGATGCGGCAGACGAGCGAAGCGTAGTCACGCCAGGTGGTGCGAAGCCATTTGCCGTTTCGCTTCTGACAGAAGGCGACCTCCACGGCTCGCTCGACACTTCTGGCCCTCAGCAGGCTCGGGATCGTCACGTCGGCATATTGGGCGCCAGACGTGCGCGTTGGCTCTGTCATCGTCACTTCTCCGCGAAACGCTTGCGCTTCTCGGCGAAGGCAGCGACGGCCTCGCGGCGCTCGGGGCTCGCAAAGGTCAGCGTTTCCAGCGCAATCGACGTGTCGAGCAGCAGGTGGGTATACTCCTTGATGATCTTGTTGACCGAGTATTTGGTCCAGGCAATCGCTTCGCGCGGACCGCTCGCCAGCATTTCGGCATATTCGATCGCGTGGTCGCGGACGTCGCGTTCGGTCACCACCTCGTTGATCATCCCCATCGCCGCCGCCTTTTCGGCGGAGATGAAATCGCCAGTCATCAGATAGTGCTTGGCGCGCGCCGGCCCGATCAGGAGAGGCCAGATGACAGCGCCGCCGTCGCCCGCGACGACGCCCGCAGTGACGTGGGTATCGGCGAAGCGCGCGCTTGAATGGGCGAAGATCACGTCGCACATCAGGGCGAGAGTCGCTCCCAGCCCGACCGCGGCGCCGTTGACGGCGGCGATGACGGGGGCCTCGACCTCCAGGATGTTACGGATCAGGTGACGTCCGGCCCGCGTCGGCGACGGGATCGCGACTTTGTCGAGCGACTTCTGGTCGCCGCCCGAGCAGAAACCGCGGCCCGCGCCGGTCAGCACGATGGCGCGGACATCCTTGTCGGAATCGAGGTCGACGAAGACGCGCTCGAGCTCGTGGTGCATCTCCCAGTTCACGGCATTGAGGAGCTCGGGGCGGTTCATCGTCACGACGGCGACGCCGCTGGGACGCTTGTCGATGAGCAGATACCTGTAGTTATAGGACGTCATGGCGGTCTCCTCAGGCCGACTTGGCCGCCGGGGAATCGTTTCGCGGACGCATCGCCCTGATCCTGTCGAGGATCTCGTCGGTCGGGCGAACGACGTTGTTGCGGTCGTTGAAGTGCGGAATGACGTAGCGGCCTACCATTTCGATTCCCTCCATGATCTTCTCGTGAGTCACGGAGTCGAGATGCAGAAGCACCTCCTGGATGCCCATCGCCTGGAATTTCTCGATCTGGCGGATGACGGTATCGGGACTGCCGCACACGGTGGTGCCCGAATGATTGAGCAGATAATCCCAATCGCGGCCTGCACGCTCCATCGCAGGCACGCTCTCGCTCATATAGGAGTAGTCGTCGGCGAGCTTGGCGAGACGCGGATAGGCGTCGGTCGAGATGCGCGCGTAGTGCATCAGCGCTTCGGCGTAGTCGTCCTTGGCGGCCTGATCGGTCTTCCCGATACCGAAGAACAGCGGCACGCCCACGCGCGGACGATCGAGAGGACCGGTCTCGTCGCGCTTCCAGGCCTTCTGATAGGCATCGATCAGCTTCTGCTGATTCTCGAAACCCTGGTAAATCGTGGCGCTCATGAGAGCCAAACCTTCCGCGCCCGCCCACGCGTGGCTGCGCTCGCTCGTCGCCGCAATGCCAATTACGGGATATGGCTTTTGTACCGGCTTCGGCACCAGCATGCGAGGCGGCACCTGATAGTACTGACCATCGAACGTGAAGATGTCCTCGCGCATCGACTTACGCAGCAGGGCCATGCCTTCTTCCATCTGCGGCAAGGTTTCCTTGGGGTCGACGTTGAAAGCGCGCATGGCGATCGTCGTGTTCGCGCGGCCGCAATACATTTCCATCCGTCCGTGAGAAAGAATATCGCTGACGGCGAGCCGCTCGGCCGAACGGAGGGCATGGTTGATGCGCTGAGGCATCAGGGTCACTGCAGTGCGGAGCCGAATCCGCTGGGTGACAGCCGCAAGATAACCGAAGACGACTTCGGGAGCCGAACTCGATATGCCGCCGAGCGCAACATGCTGCTCCGACAGCGCGACGAAGTCGAAGCCCATCTTCTCGGCGAGCCTGGCCTCGTCGACAAGTTCGTGCAGTCTGCGAGCATAGCTGTGTCCGACCTGCGTTTCCTGCTCCGACCACAATCCAAACTTGAGTGACATGCATCGTTTCCCTTCGCATCGCCTCTGATGCAAGGAGACTGTCATAGGTCGAACGATATTTTCTCCCGAAGGTGACGCCGAGAGATATGGATTCCCGTATTTCCTGCTGCACGAAAGGATGCGCGGTCATTGCGGATTCAAAACGGAAAAGACCCCGCAACGTAGTTGCAGGGTCTTGATGAGATGTCGGCAAGAGCGACGCGGAAGTCTCAGTCCATAGTGCGGAAGAAATTCGCCAGAAGGCCGCCAACTTCATGCAAACATTGGTCTCCGATCGCGGCCGTCGATCCATGCGGATCGCCGATGACGCCGTTTCTGGACACGGACACGATGCCGTTCTTCCACATCAGATCCAGTTGATCGGGTGTCAGCGCGCCGAGATGGCCGCGCACGAAGCGATCTATGCGGACACTCTCAGGCCGTAGCTTGAGCATCAGAGACGTT
Organism: Bradyrhizobium sacchari; assembly: GCF_002068095.1. Classification (GTDB taxonomy): domain Bacteria; phylum Pseudomonadota; class Alphaproteobacteria; order Rhizobiales; family Xanthobacteraceae; genus Bradyrhizobium; species Bradyrhizobium sacchari. The sequence continues at coordinate 267,304 of NZ_LWIG01000010.1, forward strand.
TCGGCGATATCCGCGTGACCACCGACATTCTCCGGATCGCCTCCGGCAGTCTGGACGGCATGACGCCAGCATTGGATCCAGGCTTGAGAGTCCGTATAGGCGGCGATTCGGGCCTGGGCGTCGGTTGCCCGGCGCAAGCGCGGCAGCATGTCCGCCAGAACAGGAAAATTGCCGATATGGCCCGAGAACAGCAGAATGCGCCTGAAGCCGTGCCGGGCGAGGCTGGTGCAGTAATCCTGGCAGACCGCCTCGAACGTCTCGTTGCGCAGGGAGATTGTCCCTGACAGTGCTAGATGATGCGACGAGCAACCAACCTTGATGGTCGGCGCAATGAGCGTCTTGCCAAGGTCGCGAGCGATCAACACTGCTAGATGCTCGGCATGATCGGCATCCACGCACAGGGGCAGATGGGGCCCATGCTGCTCGATCGCACCGCACGGCACGAGCACGGTGTCGAAGCCGTCCTTCAACGCAGCCGCCACTTCCTCGAACGTCATGAACTCGAGCTTCAGGGCGTCCGTGGATGTATCGTCCGTCATCTTGCTTTCATTTCCTGGCGAGAAACCGCGCGCGGGCATCTGCGGAGTCGTCGTTGTCGAGATATTGGCCGAGGTCATCGACCGTCATCTGTTCAAGCTGATTATCGCTCAGCTGGCCCGTCAAATTCAATGATCGCTTGATGGCCGCAAAGAGTTTTTGGTCCTTGCTTCGGAAGTCCCGACAGACATCGATCGCGCGATCAAGTACGGCGTCGGTGTTGACCACTTCGTCGAAGGCACCGATCTGCATCGCTTTTCCCGCATCCACGAGGCCTCCTGAATAGAGCAAGGCCTGCGCCGCCCGCATTCCCAGCCGCAGAGCGGCCTGGCGCATGCCTTTGGCCACCGGCAGAAGACCGTGATTGATCTCGGGAAAGCCGATCTGGGCCTTGTGGTCGGCAATCACGTGATCGGAATGCAGAAGAAATTCGAGGGCGCCGCCGACCGCGTAACCGCGCACAGCACAGACAACGGGACCGGGATAACGCTCGAACGCGCACAACACTGCATGGAAAAAGCGAATGCGCGCCGCGGCGACTTGCAGCCCGGTGACTTCGCGAATATCACCGCCAGCACTGAAGAAGCGATCTCCCTCGCCGGTCAGAACGATACCGGGCGGTTCCGGCTCGGATTCCAGGCGCCTAATCTCTTCGAGCAAGCGCGCAATCAGCGCATAATTTAGGGCGTTTGCGGGAGGCCGGTTCATCGTGAGGACGACGAGATCCGGTTCACGCCTGATCTTGAGAATGTCTGCATCCATCATGCCCGATAAGCTAACGAGATCCGCGTTGAATGAGCTACCGTATTGTGAGAAGCTCGACCCGATCGACGGCAGAAAAGATTGCGCGAAACGCTCCGTGCCGACTTTTCTGCTGCACCGCGTTCCCGGTCCTTCCAACCGCGCAAGAACTTAGCACCCCGATTGAGCAATTTGATCCATTCCTGATCAGCCGACTGGATCGATATTGGTCAGATCGAAGGGCGGCTTATGACATAAATTTCAAGGTTGTCTGTTTTTCGATACAAGATGACAATTTAGCGAAATACAGACCTCTAGAGCCGCTTTAGCCTCCTCGAATACCCGAAGCTGCGGCTCTTCCCAGAAAAACTCGCCCGGCGGGTAGTTGGGGAAGCTAAGGAGGTCTCGATGAGCTTTGACACGCTGGACAAAATCGATCTGCGGATCCTGCAAGAACTTCAGAATGACGCCAGTCTCACCAATGTCGAGCTGGCCTCGCGCGTCCACCTCTCCCCGTCCCCTTGTCTTGCCCGGGTGAAGAATCTGGAGCGGCTCGGTGTGATCAATCGTCGCGTCGCCGTGGTCGATCCGCAGATGGTCGGCCTGCGCGTCATGGCATTCATCCAGGTGACGTTGGAAAAACACGTGCAGAGTGTCCGCGACGGCTTTGCTACCGAAGTCGGTCATATTGCCGAAATCATGGACTGCTATCTCATGGTCGGAGATCAGGATTATCTATTGCGTGCCATTGTCTCCGACGTCTCCGACCTCGAAAATCTGATTGCACGCGTATCCCGGATCGTCGGTGTCGCGAGTATCCGCTCTGGTCTCGCAGTGCGCAACGTCTCCAGCCGGCGAGCACTGCCGCTCGATGTATCCAGGCCGATCCAGGTAAAGTCGGCGTCGACCGACTCGGGACGACATCGCCCACCCCTACATCGCCACCTACAAGCCCTCGCCTGATATGCGACCACAAGATTTTCCTACAATTTATGGCTCGGACTGTGGGAAGCGGTCGCCACGCATATCGAGGGCTTATGGTGCCCTCGGAGAGCGGAATCATTTGCTCGCTGCGGCTGCCCGCCTCTACGACCTCACCGCCATGCTGCGGCCGGGGCGGAACGGCGTTCGCCTGTCAACGAGCGCGAGATTGATCAAGTCCGATCAGGCACCGGACTTGAAGATCAAGGTCAGCGCAGCGTCAACGAGTGCCTCAACAGAGCGTGATCGCTTGGCGCAAACAGCATCTCGCTGCCGTGTCACCCACCGAGCCTTTGGCGATTGGTGCTCAACACCCGGTCGGGATTGATCGTCAGCAGGTTCGGGCGGAGCGTGAGCGGCCTCTATTGCTGTCACGCATCAGGTGTCGTGCGAGCCTTTTCGGACACGAGCAGCCCAGCACGAGCCGATTGGTGAGGCATCGTCGCGGATCGCGCCAGTTGACGATCCAGGCCTCGAACCGCTGACCTCACGCGCGCTGCGCCTGCTTTCATCGTCTGCCGCGATCCGCACCTGCACGTCCCTCGGCTTCGCCATGTAGGGCGACGACGTGACAAGGACATCGGCGCCCGCCTCCGCATAGTCGGCAGCATTCGCCGCATTGACGCCACCGGCGGCAGCAATGATCGGACGGGCCCGCGTATAGGCCATGGATGCAATGCGCTTGACCAGCGCGGCGATATCAGCTGGTGAAAACTTATCGGCCTGAATGACGTCGAAACCGGCGACCGCCGCGGCAAGCGCGGCCTCGGCGGTCTTCACCTCGATCACAAGCTTCCTCTCCGGCGCCGCCCGGCGCAATCGCTCGACCGCTTGAAACAGCGGCAGATCACCGAGAAAGGCGCGGTGCTCGGGGAACACCAGCACCGTCTCCGAGAGGCCGAGCCGATGCATCACGGCGCCGCCGGCCTTCACCGCCGCGACCGCAAAGCGCTTGGTGCCCGGCACGTTCTTGCGCGTGCAGGCAACCGGAATCTGCGGCGCGATCGCCCTCGCAGCGTCGACGATGGCGCGGGTCTCGCTGGCCACGCCCGACCAGATCTCGATCAGGGTCTGCGCCACCTTCCAGCTCCGCAGCAGGCCGGCGGCCGGACCGCGCGCCTCGAGAATCGGGGCGCCCTGCTCCAGCGCCGCGCCGGATTCGGCGAACAGCTCCACCTCGCAGCCGGCGAGCGCGATGATCGCGGCGGCATCCTCGGCGAGCGCCAGCACCATTGGTAAGCGCGCGGCAAATTGCATGACGCCCCTGGTCGCGCCGACCCCGAGCGCCTCGGTGGTGAGATCGCCGTAGGGCACGTCGTCCTCCAACAGACGCTCGAGCTCGGCGCGCGACGCAACCGTTGTCATGCCGTGCTTCCCTTCATTGCTGTCGGCTTGCCGACGACTCTGTCGCAAACCCGACACGGATCGCCGGTCCGGCCGCCGCAAGGGGCAGGACGTCCCGCTTTCGACGTTCATTTCTGCAAGGCGCGCACCAGACTCCGCTCGGCGCATCCGGCACGCCAATTGCTGAGCCTCATCATGGTCATCGCCTCGCAGCAATCGGGCTCGCGCGGAGGCGGTTACCGTCCGCTGGAGTTCATCATGAAACTGTTTCGCACGATCGCCGTCGCCGCAGGCTTGCTGCTCGCATCCACCGGGGCGCAGGCCGCCCAGACCAACGTCGCCGTGGCCGCCAACTTCACCGATGCCGCCAAGGAGATCGCCGCCCTGTTCAAGCAGAGGACCGGACACGAGGCGGTGCTGAGCTTCGGCGCGAGCGGACAGTTCTACACCCAGATCACGCAGGGCGCGCCGTTCCAGGTCTTCCTGTCCGCCGACGATTCACGACCGAAGAAGCTCGTCGAGGACGGCCTTGCGGTCGCAGACAGCCGCTTCACCTACGCGATCGGCAAGCTCGTGCTGTGGAGCAAATCGCCCGGAATCGTAACGGGCGAGGAGACGCTGAAGGCCGCGTCCTTCGCAAAGCTCTCGATCTGCAATCCGGCCGCCGCGCCCTACGGGCTCGCCGCGGTGGAAACCATGAAGTCGCTGAATCTGTACGAAACGTTGAAGCCGAAGCTGGTGGAGAGTGCGACCATCACCCAGGCCTATCAGTTCGTCGAGACAGGGAATGCCGAGGTCGGCTTCGTCGCACTGTCGCAACTGACCAGCAGCGAGGCAGGTTCGCGTTGGGTGGTGCCGCCGGCGCTCTATAATCCGATCCGCCAGGACGCGGTGCTGCTCAAGACGGGTGCCGGAAACGACGCCGCCGGCGCGTTCATCGCCTTCCTCAGGGATCCCGAGGCGCGCGTCATCATCGAGAAATACGGCTACGTGCTGGACGGACAGAGCTGACGCGCATGGAGATCTGGTCGCCGGAGATCCGCCAGTCGGTCTTGCTAACGGTCGAGCTCGCCACGATCTCGACCGCGATCCTGCTGATGCTGGCAACGCCGCTCGCCTGGTGGCTGGCGCACGCCAAGGGCTGGTGGACCGAGATAGCCGCGAGCATCATCGCACTGCCGCTCGTACTGCCGCCGACCGTGCTCGGCTTCTATCTCCTGGTCATGCTCGGCCCCGACGGACCGGGCGGATGGATCGCAAGCTTCTGGGGCGGACGCACGCTCGCCTTCACCTTCGAGGGCCTGGTCATCGGCTCGGTGGTGTATTCGATGCCTTTTGTGGTGCAGCCGATCCGGAACGCCTTCTCCGCCAAGGGGGAGCGTCCGCTCGAGGTCGCCGCCACTTTGCGCGCTTCGCCTTGGCGAACATTCTGGACCGTCGCAGTGCCGCTGGCGAGGCCCGGCTTCCTCACCGGCGCCGTGCTCGGCTTCGCGCACACCGTCGGCGAGTTCGGCCTGGTGCTGATGATCGGCGGTAACATTCCCGGCCGCACCAAGGTGCTGTCGGTCGCGATCTTCGACTATGTCGAGACCTCGCGCTGGCGCGAGGCGAGCATTCTTGCAGGCTTCATGGTGATCTTCGCCTTCGCCGTGATCCTGATCATGACGCTGGTCGACAAGCGCGCTGCGAGGGCTGCGGCATGAGGACGGCCGAACCCGGCCGCATCAACGCGGCCTTCCGCGGCAGGCTAGGCAATTTCATGCTCGATGCCGAACTCAGCGTGCCCGCTACCGGCGTTACCGCAATCTTCGGCCCTTCCGGCTGCGGCAAGACCAGTATGGCGCGCTGCATCGCCGGCCTGCAGCGCATGGCCGACGGCTTTTGCGCGGTCGACGGTGATATCTGGCAGGACCGCAAGTCGTTTCGCCCGGTGCATCGACGACCGATCGGCTATGTGTTCCAGGAAGCGAGCCTGTTTCCCCATCTTTCCGTACGCCGCAATCTGCTGTTCGGCGCACCGAAGGCCGCAGGCATGCAGATTACCTTCGACGAGGTCGTGGACCTGCTCGGCCTTGCCGCCCTGCTCGATCGCTCGCCGCACCGCCTCTCCGGCGGCGAGCGGCAGCGCGTTGCGATCGGCCGCGCGCTACTGTCGCAGCCGAAGCTTCTGCTGATGGACGAGCCACTGGCCGCACTCGACCACGCCACCAGAAACGAGATCTTGCCGTTCCTCGAGTGCGTGCACGAACGGCTGTCGCTGCCGGTATTCTATATCAGCCATGACATGAGCGAGATCGAGCGCTTTGCCGATCATCTGGTGCTGATGGAGCAAGGCCGCGTCGTTGGCTCCGGCCCGCTGCATACCCTCCATCCGATACCGCTGGCCGGGAGCCGCGATCGGCATGGAGATTGCTCGCCACGACGGAAGAGCGTAGGAAACCGGACGAGGATGACTTCCATGCCGATCGACTTCCACGACATCGACCCGAACCGTATCGCCGCCATACTTTACCGCTCGCAGGACGACGTCGATACCTTGCTCGCCGACTTCGCCGAGACTCTGGCGCGGTCGGGCGAGCGGATCGGCGGGGTCGTCCAGCGCAACATCAAGGACGGCGCCGGCTGTCAGGTCGGCATGCAGGCCATCGACCTCATGACCGGCCGCGAGATCTCGATCTGCCAGCCGCTCGGCTCGGGCGCGACGGCCTGCAAGCTCGACGCTGCGGGATTGGCCGAAGCGGCGGTCGCCGTCACACGCGCGATCGCGGCGGATGTCGACCTCGTCGTGACCAACAAGTTCTCCAAGCAGGAAGCGGCCGGCGAAGGCCTGCGCAGCGAATTAGCCGACGCCATCGCCGCCGGTATCCCCGTACTCACGGCCGTGCCCGAAAAATGCCTGGACGCCTGGAACACTTTCACCGGCGGTATCGGCACCAGCCTGTTGTGCGAACGAGGTGCGATCGAGGGCTGGTGGCAGGACATGTCATCGCGCATCAAGCGAGCCCGCGCAGCGCGGCTGCCCTCCGATGCTCCTGCGGCCCTATTTGCCGATCATCACGTCGGATGACTTGATCACGGCCGAGACGGCATCGCCCACTTTCAGGGCGAGGTCGTCCACGGCCTCGTTGGTGATCGCGGAAAATACGACCAGGCCCGGTGCGAGCTCAATCTTCACATGGGCCGTCGTCGTTCCCTTGGTGACGGCGACGATCCGCCCCGGGAGAATGTTGCGGGCGCTGAGCTTCATGACGGGTTAGCCGAACTTGAACAGCACGCCGTAGCCACCGCGCGGATAGCTCCACTCGATGTCGCCGCTCCCCTCGCAGATCACGCGGCAGGTGCCGCACTCGATGCAGCCGTCGACGCTGATCTCGACCTGGCCCTTGTCGTTGAGCTCGTAGCAGCGTGCCGGGCAGGCCTTCAGCATCGTCAGGAGTTCTGGCGACGGCGTCGTGTGGGGCCGCACCTTGATGTGGGCCCGGCCGGTGTCGACCAGATAACGGTTGTAGAACAGCTTGTCCTCGACACGTACGGATGGCTCGATCGACATGGCTTCGGTCTCCGTCGTTGGTGCTCTATGTCCTTGTGTCTCATCGCCAGGCGCGCGCGAGGCGGAAGGCGTCGCCGAATAGTCCGCTCCACGACCGTGCCTTGATGAACGATTTGAACGTCGTCTTTTCCTTGTCCACCTTCGGAGTACCGTCGACGCGCAGGAAATTCTGCATCGCCTTGGAGACAAGCTCCGGATAGGTCAGGAAGAAGTTTTGCGACTGGGTGTGCATCAGCGCAGGCATGTCCTTGTACTTCTTCAGGTCCTTGATGACGAAGGACTGGTCCAGCATGGTCTTGTAGAGCGACAGGTTCTCCGCCGTCATCGGATCCTTGCGCGACTTGACCTGGAAGATCGCCTCCGCCGCTATCCGGCCCGAGGTCATCGCAAGATTCGACCCCTCGCGATGGATGGCGTTGTTGAGCTGGGCGGCGTCGCCGACCACGACCCAACCCTCGCCGTAGAGCTGCGGAATCGCCTTGAAGCCTCCCTCGGGGATGAGATGAGCGGCATATTCCTTCACCTCGGAGCCCTCGATCAGCGGGGCGACCGACGGGTGCCGCTTGAAGCGATCAAGCAGGCCGTACGGCGTCTCGCCGGTGCGCTGGAAATCGGAGACCAGGCAGCCGATGCCGAGCGAGATGCACTCCTTGTTGGCGTAGATGAAGCCCATGCCGGTCATCCCGCGGGAGATGGTGCCGGCGGCCTCGATCACCACGCCCTCGTCGCCCTTGAGGTTGAAGCGGGCCTCGATGGTCTCGCGCGGCAAAAAGTGCATCTCCTTCACGGCGAGCGCGACCTTGTCGGGCTTGGGCCGCTCGCGCAGATGCGCGCGGGTCCCGAGCAGGCCGTTGACTCCCTCGGCCAGTACGACAACGTCGGCATGGATCTCGCCGTCCACGCGGTCGGTGCGGACACCGATCACCTTGCCATAAGCGTCTTGCGCGAGCTCGGTCACCGTCGTTTCGCACAGCACTGTGGCGCCGGCCTCACGGACCTTCTGCGAGAACCATTTGTCGAACTGCGCGCGGATGATGGTATAGCGGTTCGGCTTCTCTTCGTTAAAATCGTCGGAGCGGTAATGCAGGCCAGTGTGCGAGCGGCCATCCATCATCCAGAAGCGCTGCTCGACCAGATGCCGCTCCAGCGGTGCATCCTCGCGGAAATCGGGGATCAGCTTCTCCAGCATGTCGGCATAGAGGATCGCGCCCTGCACGTTCTTCGAGCCGGAATATTCGCCTCGCTCGAGCTGGAGTACTTTCAGCCCCCGCTGGGCCAGCGTGAGCGCCGCCGCGTTGCCGGCCATGCCGGCGCCGACGACGATGACATCGAACTTCTCCTCGATCATGGCGCTTCTCCCTCCTCTAGCTTGCGATCCGATCGCGCGAATGGGGTGACAACCGGGCGCGGAACGCCGCGGTCAGGGCCGGAAGCAGCCGGATGGCGTCGGTGACGATGCCCATATGGGCGAAATCGAAGATCGGCGCGTTCTTGTCGGTATTGATGGCAACGATCAAATCCGCACCCTCGACGCCGACGCGATGCTGGATCGCGCCGGAAATGCCCGCGGCGATGTAGAGCTTTGGACGGATGGTCTTGCCGGTTTGGCCGATCTGCCGGTCGGATGTGACCCAGCCCTTCTGCACCAGCGGCCGCGAGCAGCCATATTCGGCGCCGAGGACGGTGGCGAGTTGGCGCACCAGCTGGAAATTTTCCGGCGAGCCAAGCCCCAGGCCGCCGGCGACGACGACGTCGGCATAAGCGAGATTGGACTTTGCCGAGTCGCGGTCGGGAAGGAATGACAGCACCTTCGTCACGATATCGTCTTCGTCGAGTCCCAGCGGATGGCTGACGATGCGGCCGACCGGACGCACTGTGCGCTCCGGCATCGGCATCACACGCGGGCGTACCGTCGCCATCTGCGGCCGGTAGTTCAGCGTGTAGATCGTGCAGAGCAGCGAGCCGCCAAAGGTGGGGCGTGTCGCGGCGAGCGATCCGTCGGCATCGACATCGAGCTCGGTGCAATCGGCAGTGAGGCCGGTGAGCAGGGTCGTCGCCACCGAACCCGCGAGGTCGCGGCCGAGCGTGGTGGCGCCGAGCAGGAGGATCTCCGGCTTGTAGGTGTTGACGACGTCGGTCAGCGCCTTGGTGTAGGACTCGTTGCGATAGTCGGCGAGCAAATTGTCGGCCACCATGTAGACGAGGTCGGCGCCGTAACAGAAGGACTCCGCGGCAGCGCTCTGCGTCGTCTCGCCTTCCGGCCCGATCACGACCGCGGCGAGATCAACCTTGAGCTTGTCGGCGAGCTTGCGGCCGGCACCCATCAACTCCCAGGACACGGGGTGAACCTGGCCGCGCTCCTGCTCGATGAAGACCCAGACATGCTTGTAGGCCTTGAAATGCTCGGGCAGCTCCTTCTTGGTCGCGGCGCGGCCGGCAGCGGGTGCGGCGGTTTTCGGTGCAGTGCTCATGGTGCTTGCTCCCCTCGCCTCAAAAGCCTCGCGCCAGCGCCGCGAGCTCTGTCTCCAGCGCCGGCTGACGCTTGAAGATGGCGTCGATCAGTGCTTCCGCCGGCTGCTCGCCGACCTCAATCAGTGTCGCCTTCTCGCTGCGGGCGGCGGGCGCGAACACGCGCTTGACGATCGTCGGCGAGCCGCGCAGGCCGCATTTCGAGATGTCCTCAACGCCAGCCTCCTGCGCGCTCCATTTCACGATCGGCGCACGCGCGGCGCGCAGAGCATCGGCCATGGCGCCGCGGCGAATCTGGTTGGTCGCCTCAAGCATGGTGACGAGGCACGGCAGCTTGGTGCGCAGGAGCTGTACGCCTCCCTCGGAGCGCCGCTCGGCGTCGATGGTCCGGGCCGTCAGATCGAGCGCGCTGATCTTCGCGACATAGGTGAGCTGCAACAGGCCGAGCCGCTTGGCGATGCCGGGACCGACCTGCGCGGTGTCGCCGTCGATGGTCTGCTTTCCCGTGAAGACGAGATCGGGGGCGCCGAACTCGGTCGAGATCTTGCGGATCGCGGTGGCCAGCGCGTAGGTGGTGGCCAGCGTATCGGCGCCGGCAAAGAAGCGGTCGGTCAGCAGCACGGCGCGGTCGGCGCCGAAGGTCAGCGCCTTGCGCAAGGAATCCTCAGCCGAGGGCGGCCCCATCGTCAGCACGGTGACCTCGCCGCCGAACTGGTCGCGCAGCTCGAGCGCTGCTTCGAGCGCGAAGAGGTCATAGGGGTTGATGATGGTCGGCACCCCCTGACGCATGATGGTGTTGGTCACCGGATGGACGCGAATCTGCGCGGAGTCGGGGACCTGCTTGATGCAGACGACGATGTGCATTTGCTTCTCCAGGACTCGTCTCCAGAACTCGGTTCAGAGCAAGAACTGCAAGTGTCGTACCAACTGCGCGAACGATGAAAATCAGATGTCGATGCAGAGACTTAGAAGAGCGACGGTATCGCTTGCATCCGCCTTGGGCAGTGGAGCCGACAACGCTGCTGCGACACGCGTCGCAAATGCGACAGAACGCGGGTTCATTTCAGCGTGCCGATCTGCACCAATGTCGGCCCCTTGTTCGGCTGTGGCGCGACGGCGTCCTTCAGGACCTTGAAGACGCGCTGATCGATCGGCGAGGACGCGACGAAGTCGGCATAGGCGCGCTCCAGAACGGTCTTGCACCGTGTTGCCACGGTCTCGTCCGCCACTCCGCTAAAATCTTCCCCGGCGAGGTATTGGCCCATGCGCCTGAGGATATGCAGTCGCGCCACATTGATGATCCTCGGGTCGTAATCGACGCCGAGCAGCGTGAAGAACTCCTCGGCTGCGGAGGCCTTGTTTAGTTGCGCGAGGATTCCGTCAGCCATTGTCGACCTCCGTCAAGTTGTGCGACGTCTCATGGGGCGGCGTCGTCGGCACGCCGGCGTCACGCAGGCGCTTCTGCATGTGGGTGAGCCGCGCCTCCAGGAACTCGACCCGGTCGAGCAGCACTTCGATGGCGTCGCCGACGGGATCGGGCATCAGATGATGATCAAGGTCGATCTTGCCGACCACGCGACGATGACTGAGCTGTGGCCGCACCACGCGCGCCGGGATGCCAACAACGGTGACGTCGGGCGGCGTGCTGTCGATCACCACCGAATTGGCTCCGACGCGCGATCCGGCGCCGACCGTGATCGGCCCGAGGATCTTGGCCCCCGCCCCCACCACGACACGGTCTTCCAGCGTCGGATGGCGCTTGCCAGGAGACCACGACGTGCCGCCGAGCGTGACGCCGTGATAGAGCGTGACGTCGTCGCCGACCTCGGCGGTCTCGCCGATGACGACGCAGGCGCCATGGTCGATGAAGAAACGCCGGCCGATGCGCGCGCCGGGATGGATGTCGACGTTGCTGACAAAGCGGCCAAACCAGGACAGCAGTCGCGCCGGAAAGCGCCAGCCGGAGAGCCACAGCCGGTTGGCGATCCGATACCAGATCAGGGCGTGGATGCCGGGATAGGTCAGCAGCGTTTCGAGCTGTCCGCGCGCGGCGGGATCGCGCTGGCGCACGCAGCCGATGTCCTCACGGATCAATTTGGACAGAGACGCCTTGACCGGTCCGGAAGGAGACGGTTCGGCGAGCGGAATATCGACGACACAGGCCATGACACCCTCACGCACAATTGGGAAGCGAGCGCTTGCGCACCTCGCGCCAGATCGCCGCTACCGTCTCCCGGCCGACGGCTCCCTTGTGCTCGACGGCATGCTGGCGGACGCAGGCGAGAACGGACTTTGCTTCTTCCGTGCTGACGGACAGCTTGAGTTCACCCAGCAGCGCGGTGATCGCGGCAAGCCCCGAATGCTTACCGATCACGATGCGGTTGGAACGGCCGAGCAGCCGCGGATCCAGCGCCTGGTAGGTACGCTGGTCCTTCAACAGGCCGTCGACATGGATGCCTGATTCGTGGGTGAAGACGTGCTCGCCGACGATCGCCTTGTTGAGCGGAATGGCGCGTGCCGCCGCAGAGGCGACCACGGATGCCACCTTCTCCAGTTCGGACAGCACCACGCCGGTATCACAGCCGTAGAGCTGTTTCAGCGCGACCGCGACCTCCTCCAGCGGGGCATTGCCGGCCCGCTCACCGAGACCGATCACGGTAACGGACGCATGGGTCGCGCCGGCCTTGATTGCGGCGAGCGTATTGGCGGTCGCAAGGCCCAGATCGTCGTGACCGTGGAATTCAAGCTCGAGGTCGGTCGTGGCGCGAAGCGCGGCGATCAGCGCAAAGGCGGCGTCCGGATCCAGCACACTCAGCGTATCGGCAATGCGGAAGCGGCGCGCGCCAGCGGCCTTTGCGATCGCGATCAGCTCGACCAGGAAGCCGACATCGGCGCGCGACGAATCCTCGCCGCCGACCGCAACCTCGAGGCCCTTGTCGCGGGCGTAGCCGACCACCCGCCTCACTTGCTCCAGCGCGGCCGGCCGGCCGCCGCCGAGCTTGGCGGCTATCTGCACGTCGGAGGCCGGAATCGAGACGTTCACCATGGAGACACCGGCCGCGATCGCCGCATCGACGTCCGCGGTCCGCATCCGGCACCAGCCGATCGCGGTTGCCGGCAGGTCGGCCTCGACGACAGCCCGGATCGCGCTCACCTCGTCATGGCCCATTGCAGGCGTGCCGGCTTCGATCTCGGTGACGCCAGCCGAGGCCAGCGCGCGGGCAATCGAGACTTTTTCCGCGGTGGTAAAAGCGACGCCGGGCGCCTGTTCGCCATCGCGCAAGGTGGTGTCGTTGAGAACGATGGGTCGAGGCTGAACCCCGTCCGATCTGGTCGTTGGGCCGGAAAGCGCCATCCGCGTACTCCAATCATTCATTCCGATCGGGAGTTCAGCAACCCCCGTGCCATCGTCAGAACGATCGCCAAGCATCTGAAATTGATGGACTTATTGGCGCTGTCCGCTTTGTCGCAAATACGACAGCATCAGACAGGCGTGTCAGATGTCGGCAGGCTTGCGGCGGATATGGATGATGATGTCGAGCCGCGAGATCTCGTGGCCCGGCAAAGGCTCGGGCACCTGCGCGAGGACGAGCGTCTCCGGCACGTCGATCAACTTATCCTCGCCGTGAAGATAGAAATGCGGATGGACCGTCGCGTTGGTGTCGAAGAATGACCGCGAGCCATCCGGGCCAATGCGGCGCAAGAGTCCGGCCTGGGTGAACTGGTTCAGCGTGTTGTAGACCGTCGCCAATGAGAGCTGGATATTGGCTGCCGTCGCCTCGGCAAAGAGCATCTCGGCGGTGACATGCCGGTCACCCTGGCCGAACAGCAACTCTCCCAGCAACACGCGCTGACGCGTTGGCCTCAGGCCCGCATCGCGCAGGCGGCGCGACGCGACGGCTCTGTCCTCGCCGATCTCATCGCAGCTCGGCAGCGACAGATTCGCCGCGTCGAGAAGGGACATTTGAGCGGAAACGTCCATGATCATCTCACACTGACTTGCCACCGGCATCGGCATGATCGCCGCCGCCGCGCAAAAATTCCCGACGGCGTTCGGCCATGCGGCTCTCGCCGCCTTCCTCGCCGAAGCAGAGGTCAAAGTCGTTGCATTGCGTGCAGACCGGCGTCGTGCACATCACGAAGCCGTCATCCTCGCAGAGCATGCGGTAGAAGAAGCGCTTCCAGCGCATATTCCTGGTGTTGCGGGCCGCCAGTGGCGCGAAATGACGCATCAGCAGGCGCGACAGTTCCGCCCGCTCGCGCAAGCCGAGATCTTCCCAGAGATGGTTCGGCTCCATCGCGCGCCGCGCCACCATCGCCGCCAGCCAACGACCGACCTCGCCGACCGTCGAGCGCTGCGCGAGGAGGAGATCGCGCACCATAACGGTCTCGTCATCGATCCCGGAAGTCGCTTTCGGCACCCACGCGAAGGCGCGGACCGTAGCCGACGGAAAATAGAAGGCGAGCAGATTGTTGAATTCCTGTTCCGAAAGGCCGGCGCGCTCTGCGATCGAACCGCCGTCCATCACTGCAGCGGCCAGGATCGAAGCCAGCACATGACGATCGAAATCGTCGTCGGCGCTGATGTCGGCTTCCGCCGGCTCACAGCCGGTCAGCAGGCGGTAGAACTCTATTCCTGCATGCGGCCCATCGACGTCGGGCCCTGCCGGGAGACGCGCCGTCGCCCCGATCGTAGTCGCTTGCGTCGCAATCACGGAAAGCTCCGCCGGTTATGCCGCAGGGATCGTCGACATGTGCCGGCCTCCCCGATGCGGGGAGGCCGGCAGGATCGTCAGGCCGTCGCGAGTTCGGCGGCAGTCTTGCCGATCTGGCTTTCGTCGACCGCCTTCATGATGCCGTGCTCCATCAGCATGTCCTCGAGCTCGTCCATGCTGATCGGGGTCGGGATGATGCCCTTGCCGCCGTTGTTGTGGATCTTGGTCGCGAGGTTGCGATAATGATCCGCCTGCTTGGAGTCCGGCGCATATTCCAGAACGGTCATGCGACGCAGCTCAGCGTGCTGAACGATATTGTCGCGTGGCACGAAATAGATGAGCTGAGTGCCGAGCTTCTTGGCCAGCGCTTCCGCCAGCTCAAGCTCCTTGTCGGTCTGGCGTTCGTTGCAGACCAGGCCGCCGAGGCGCACGCCGCCGGAATTGGCGTATTTCAAAATGCCCTTGGAGATGTTGTTGGCGGCATACATCGCCATCATCTCGCCGGACATCACGATGTAGATTTCCTGCGCCTTGTTCTCGCGGATCGGCATCGCGAAGCCGCCGCAGACGACGTCGCCGAGCACGTCGTAGGACACGTAGTCGATGTCCTCATAGGCGCCGTTCTCTTCCAGGAAGTTGATGGAGGTGATGACGCCGCGGCCCGCGCAGCCGACGCCCGGCTCCGGACCACCGGACTCGACGCAGCGGATGTTCTGGTAGCCGACTTTCATGACGTCCTCGATCTCGAGGTCCTCGACGCTGCCGGCGTTGGCCGCCAGGCTCAAAATGGTGTCCTGCGCCTTGGCGTGCAGGATCAGGCGGGTCGAGTCCGCCTTGGGATCGCAACCGACGATCAGGATCTTGTGACCCATCTCGGCGAGCGCCGCGAGCGTGTTCTGCGACGTCGTCGATTTACCGATACCACCCTTGCCGTAAAACGCGATTTGCCTCAGTGAAGACATGTTGCTCTCCATCAACCGATTGCCAATGACTCCGCGCTTCTCGCGCGAGATTGCTTCTCTCTCAGAAGCGTGGGCCCGCGGGGTTCGGGAAGGAGAACATCGCTCGCCAGCGGCGTCGGCGTGCTCTCAGCCCTCACTCGTTGTTGCTGCATCCAAATAGCAACTGGCGTGCCATTCGCTGCGCGCGCTCTAAGGCGCTGATCGCACTCGCGAAATATTTCAGCGCAAGCGGCCGACAGAAGCTGTGCCGAACCCTACAGAGGTAGGGCCACTGTCAGGAACCGGACAAGGGTCGCAACGATGGCGGTGCAAATGCACCGCGATTGCGGCTGCGCGGATGCGGAACGGAAATTGCTAACTCCTGTTTCGAAGCGATTTGAGGAGAAGGACAGATGCAGATCGGTGTCGAGACAGCCAAGGCGGTCGACCAGCGCCGCGTGTTCGTGGTCGACGAGGACGAGATCACCCGTGCAGCGCTCCAGTTCATGCTGCACGACGAGATCGAGACGCACGAACTCGCCACACCGGAAGAAGCCTATGCAAAGGGCGTTGACTGGCTGAAGCCGGACGTCGTGCTGCTCGGGGTCTCCTTCCTGAAAGCGCGCGGCCCTGCCCTGATCGGCGAGCTTGGCGCCAGATTTCCGGGCGCGCGCATTCTCGTCGTCACCGACAAGTCCGACGAGACCACCGCGGTCGAGGCCATGAAGGCCGGCGCCCACGGCGCGGTGGTGAAGCCGCTGACGCTGGAGGGCGTTCGCAAGAAGGTAGACACGATCCTCGGTCGCGGCGGCGCCGCGCCGCTGGTCCAGCTCAGCATGATGAAATAGGAACCCCGGCGTGGCGACAGTGCTGTTCTACCAGAAGCCCGGCTGCGGGACCAATGCCCGGCAGATCCGCGCGTTGGAAGCGGCCGGTCATCAGGTGATCGCGAAGAGCCTTCTGACGGAGCCATGGACTGCAGAGCGTCTGCTAGCCTTCTTCGGTGCGACCCCCACCGCGTCCTGGTTCAACCCGGCCGCGCCGCGGATAAAATCCGGCGAATTAAGGCCGGTGGAGATCGATGCGACAGACGCGATCGCGTTGATGCTCGACGATCCCTTGCTGATCCGGCGTCCGCTGATCGAAGTCGATGGCGCCAGATGCGCCGGCTTCGACCGCGAGCCGGTTCCGTCACTGCTCGGCGGCGAGCGAGGCGACCTCCAGGGCTGCACGCGGCCGCAGGCGATGCCGCGTTGCGCGGAGCCGTGAAGCTCAGCTCCGCGCGAGCACCATGACCAGGCGATCGACGCGGCGACCCTGCTTCAGGTGCTCCTCGACGATCTCGTCGATGTCTTCCGGCGTGGTCGGCCGGTACCAGACACCATCGGGATAGACGACCATCAACGGACCCGCTCCGCAGAAACCGAGGCAGCCGGATGCGGTGAAACCGATGTCGGTAAGCCCTTTCGTCTCGATCGCCTTGCCGAGCCGTTCCCACAACGGACCGCCGCCGGACGCGCCGCAGCTTCCACGCGGATGACCCGGTGGCCTCTGGGTGTGGCAGGCGAAGACGTGATGGCGGTAGAGCTGCGGCAGCTCGAACACCTCAGTCATGCCGTCGCTCATGACGCCGTCACCGCAACGCCCTTGTCGTTCAGCACCGCCGCCAGTTCACCCAGCTTGAACATCTCGCGCACGATGTCGCAGCCGCCGAGAAACTCGCCCTTGACGTAGAGCTGGGGAATGGTCGGCCAGTTCGAGAACGATTTGATGCCCTCGCGGATATCGGGGTCTGCGAGCACGTTGACGCCGGTGAAGGGAACGCCAAGGCCGTTCAGGATCTGCACGACGGAGCCGGAGAAGCCGCATTGCGGCGCGGCCGGAACACCCTTCATGAACAGTACGACGTCGCTGCCCGCGATGATATCCTTGATACGTTGTTCGATCGGTTGACTCATGCTTCTATCCTTCCATATTCATGTCGGCATCGCCGTTTCTAGCGCGAGCGCATGCAGCGCCTCGCCCATTCGTCCCTTCAAGGCCGCGTAGACCATCTGGTGCTGCTGAATCCGGCTCTTGCCGGCAAACGCCCGCGAGACCACGCGGGCGCCGTAGTGATCGCCGTCGCCGGCGAGGTCGGTCACGATCACATGGGCGTCCGGAAACGCTTCCCTGATCAATTGTTCGATGTCCGGTCCCGCCATCGCCATGTCGCACACTCCTGCTCTGCGCCGACTCCATGCAAGCGCCAAACCAGTTTCGGAACCCGTGCTTTCATAGGGACTTGCCTGCTTGGAGCCGACGTCATGTCCAACTTCCGACAATGCCGCGCATGTGCATGTCGATGACGTGACGAACGCGGATGGTCACTCCCCGGACGCGACGATGATGTCTCACGACCCCTCGAATCGAGGCGCTTTCACAGCGCTCCTCGTCCGGCCCGGCTTTTGCTTCGTAGGGGCACGCTCTTATTCCGCTGAACGAGGAACTCAAATTGTCCCACACAGATTCCAGCGGCCTCGACGTTCGACGTCGTATCCCGACGCCGGCGAGCGGCGCATGACGGCCGTTCTCGTCGATTCCGACGGCATCAATTTCGGTGAGCTCGCGCCCGAAATCGACTCGCTGCTGCAGCAGGGCGTGGTCAGCTATCGACGCGACCCGCTCGAGGCCGATCGCATCTTCCGCCAGGCCCTGGACGCGGCGCCGACGGAGCTCGCGGTCTATTTCTGTCTTTACAAGACCCACACCTATCGCGGCCGTCTCGATGAGGCCCGGAGCATCGCCGAGCGCGGCCTGCGCGAGGCCGCGCATCAGGCTGGCTGGAGCCCCGATTGGCGAAGCTGGCAGCCGCAGGCGGAACCACCTGATGGCGCCGGCCGTTTCGCGCTCTACACGCTGAAGGCCCTCGCCTTCATCTACCTGCGCAAGGACGAACAGAAACAGGCCCACGAACTGCTCGCGGCGCTGCGTCGGCTCGACCCCACGGGCGCGGTCGGCTGGCCGGTCGTTGCGGCGCTCGCCGAGGGGCTCCAGTGAGGTGGCGATGACGATCACGGAGCTTGCCAGCAACGAGACGCTGATCGCCGGCATCATCGCCGCGCTGCGCTCCGTTCACGATCCCGAAATTCCCGTGAACATCTACGACCTCGGCCTGATCTACCGGATAGAGCCGAAGGATGGCGGCCTGGTCGAGATCGACATGACGCTGACCGCGCCGGGCTGTCCGGTCGCCGGCGAGATGCTGTCTTGGGTGGAGAAAGCGGTCATCGAGGTCGGCGGCGTCGAAAAGGTCGCGGTGCGGCTGGTGTTCGATCCGCCCTGGGACTCATCGCGGATGACCGACGACGTCAAGCTCGAGCTCGGCCTGCTCTAGAAGCGACCAGAGACCACCGGAGAGGAGAGGATGCAATGATCGAACTGACCGCCAGCGACGGAGCGAGTTTCACCGCCTATCGTGCCGAGCCTGCGGAGACACCCAGGGGTGCCGTCGTGGTCCTTCAGGATGTCTTCGGCGTCACGCCCGAGATCCGCAAGGTCGCCGACGCATTTGCGGCCAGGGGCTATGTCGCGATCGCGCCATCCCTGTTCGACCGGGTCAAGCCGGGCGTCAGGCTCGCGCACGACGAAGACGGCAAGGCCGAGGGCGCCGCGATCAGCGCGCAGGTCGGCAAGGAGCAGGCCATCTCGGATATCCAGACGACCGTGAACGCGGCGAAGGAAGCCGGCAAGGTCGCGGTCGTCGGCTATTGCTGGGGCGGCGATCTCGCCTATGCCGCGGCCAACAAGGTCAACGGCATCGCCTGCGTGATCGGCTATGACGGGGCCGAGACCGTCACGGACTATCGCGAGAAGCGCAAGGTCCCGACGCTCCTGCATTTCGGCGAGAGCGACCCGGAGCTGCCGCTGGAGGCCATCACGCAATTCCGCGCCTGGCGTCCCGACGTCAGCGCCTTCACCTATCCAGGCGCGACACACGGTTTTGGATGCGACGAGCGTGGCAGTTTTTGCGCGGAGGCGGCGGAGAAGGCGCTGGAACGAACCATATTCTGGATCTCGCAATATGTCGAAGGACAGCAGCCGATCCTGTTGAAGAATGCCGGCGCCTACGCCCAGGCGAAAACCGAGAAGAAGAAAAAGAAGAAGTCCGACGATCTCGGACCGCCGGTGGATTGAGGGAGCCCCGCGAGATGCTGCCGACAACCATCCTGATCGACGACGCGCCGCGCTGCGTCGTGCGGCCAACCGACACCAAGGACCTCAATCGCTTCATCCGCAACGGCAAGGGATTCTTGCTGGCCGAGCGGCCCCAGGGAAAGATCACGCACCGGGCGGCGAACGAAGCCGAGATGGGTAAGTGGCAGAGCGGACTCGCTCTGCACAAGGCGTGGGGCGGCACCGAGGAAGAGTTCTTTGGACTGCCGCTGTCCGACTGATGCCGCGCCCCTTTCAGGCGTGCCCGCCACGCGCGTCGTGCGGATTTCCCGCCTGGTTGCGCATCCAGTCGGCGAGCTTGGTGAGTGCGGCATCGAGTTCCCCGCGCGCCGCCTCGTCGGCAACCGTCTCCGCCAGCGCACCGCGCATGCAGAGCAGCCACGCGTCGCGCTCGGCGCTGCCGATCGGGAAGCCGATGTGCCGCTGGCGCAGCCGCGGATGGCCCTTCTCCGGCGAATAGAGCTTGGGGCCGCCGGTCCATTCGGTGAGGTAGCGCTTCAACACCTGCTTGGTCGATGCAAGGTCATCTGCATGCATGGCGCGAATACGGGTGGCTTCGGGAGCCTCGTCCATCCGGCGATAGAAGCTTTCCACCAAGCGGTCGATGACAACAGGACCCCCGATCCGCTCGAATATTGAAACAGTCACCACCGTATCGCTCATGCCGATGCCTTCCGCTGCGCGCGCCTACTCGTCCATGCTCGGCGACAGGATAACCTCCGCCGGCGCCCCTGGGCCTTGATCGGCGACAAATTCCAGCGTGGATACACGCGAAAGCCCGTCGCCGCTGTCCATCAGCACGACAGCATCTTCCGGCAATCCTTTCAGTCGATCGAGCAGTTGCGCGACGGTCACAGCCAGTCCCCCGCTAATCCGGATGGATCATGATTTCCATGGTCTCGTCATGATCGTCGAAAGCGTTGAACGGGCGGTCGTCCTCGACCAGCCGCTCGCCGCACAGGCAGACCTCGCCGTCGATCATCGCCAGCGCGATCGGCTGGAGATTCTTGCCGCTGCAGGGCCCGGCGACGCATAGCCCGCTGTCGATCTCGAACGCGGCGCCGTGACGACCGCATTTCAGGAACGCGCGATCCTGCGTGAAGAAGTCGCCATTGCCGATATTGAGCCAGACCCCGTCATGCGGGCAGGCGTTGACGTAGCCGACATAGGTGTTGTCGTGGCTCCGAATCACGACGATCGGGAACGGCCGGCTCTCACCGGACGTATCAAGGCGCGACAGGCTGAACGCTTTCGCGCCGCCGCGCTCGATCTCGTCGCTCGCGCAGATGACGAAGACGTCGATCCCTTCCAGGCCCATGGCGCGCCTCCCGCGAGTCAGGCTGCCGCCGGCGCGGCCGCCTGCTTCAGCGCCTTCAGTTCCTCGCGCGTCAGCCGGAACACGCCCCGCCCGCCCGCGAGCGCCTGGTAGACGTCGCCGGCCTTGTCGCTGAGGAAATTGAACCAGGCCTGCGGCGTAAGGCCCTCCGGCCGCTCGCTGATCTCGACCACGGTGCCGTTCGGCGCAAAGCGCGCGTGAAGAATGACGTTCTGCGTGTCCATTGTCTCGCTCCCGCGCTCACAGACCCGACGAAAAGCCGAGCAGCTCGATCTTGACGTCTTCGGTGCCTAGCACGGTGGCCTGACAGGCAAGCCGCGATTTCGAGCCGACGCCAACGATCGAATCGAGCTTCTCGTTCTCGAGCTTAGCGATCTTCGACAGCCCTTTGCGGCCCTCCTGCACGAAGATATGGCATGAGCCGCATTTGGCCTGGCCTTCGCACTTGTGGAGAATCGCGATCTCGGCGCCCAGCAGCGCGGCGAGCAGCGTCGTACCTTCCGTAACTTCGATGGTCTTGCCTTCGGGCATGACGGTCAGTGTGGTCATGATCTTCATCCTCTCTGTTATGCGTACCCGTGGTTCAGTAGATCGCCGCGCCTGCGCCCACATTGATCGAGGCGTCCTTCATGGTCTCGACGATGAATTCGATCTGGCCGTCGGTGAGATGGGTATGAAAAGGGAGCGCGATGGCGCGATCGGCGATCTTCTCGGTCACCAGGAGATCGCCGCGACGGTATCCGAAATCGAAATAGTGCCGCTGCAAGTGCAGCGGCTGGCTGTAGGCCACGGCCTCGACCTGCTCGACCCGGAGATCCTCGGCGATGGCATTCCGGCTCAAGCGGGTGAAGCGGGTGCCGAGATGCACGAGATAGAGGAACCAGTTCACCTCGGTCACATCGGGCGCGATATAGGGCGGCTTGATGCCCTCGAAGGACTGCACATGCGTCGCATAGAGCTGCTCGACGAGCCGGCGGCGTTCGATGATCTCGTCGATGCGCCTCAGCTGCGCGAGCCCGAGCGCGGCGGCGAGATCGCTGATCCCGGCCTGATAGGGCGCTGCCGAGCCGACCACGACCGAGGAGCGTTCGCTCAGCCGGTGCGAGCGGTGACGCCGCAGCGTCACGGCAAGGTCGATGTCGTCGGTAACGACCATGCCGCCTTCGCCACAGGTCAGCAGCGACGGCTGCGCGAAATCGAACACGGCGACGTCGCCGAAGCTGCCGACCAGGGAGCCCTTGTAGCGCGAGCCGATCGCCTCGGTGGAATCCTCCAGCAGGAGGATACCGTGCCGGTCCGCGATGGCGCGCAACTCCGACCAGGGCGCGGGATGGCCGTTGGTGTTGCCGGCGAGAATCGCCCGCGTCGCCCGCGTGATGCGCTCCTCCACCTTCGCTGGCGCCAGGTTGCCGGACCAATAGTCGATATCGGCAAACACCGGCCGTGCGCCGGCGAGGCCGATCGCATGCGCGGTCTCTCGAAACGCGTAGGCCGAGGCGATGACCTCGTCGCCGGCGCCTATGCCGTAGGCTTTCAGGGCGAGCAGCAGGCCAATCGTGCCGCTCGGCACCGCGACCGCATAGGCGCGGCCGACATAGGCAGCGAAGGCCTCCTCGAACGCTTCGGAAAGCGGCCCATTGGAGAGCCGCGGTGAGCGCAGGACGGCATCCACCGCCCCGATCTCGGCTAGCGTGATGTCGGGGTCTGACAGTGGAATGAAGTCATGGCCGGCTTCGACCGGCGCCTCGGCGGCCTCTGCAACGTCGTCGTAGACGAGAGCCGGTTCCGTCATGACCGGACCGCCCGCTTTGCCAGCACGATGCCGGTCGCGCGCGCCGGATCGTCGGTAATCTGCGCGCAGTGATCGGCGCTATCGAGCAGATGCAGGTCGAACGCCCCAAGGCTGCGGAACGGCGTCTCCGTCACGTCGGAGGCGTCGCAGCGGATCCAGGCGAGATGCGGAAACCGCTGACGTAGGGTCGCGAAGACCCGTGGCGCCGCATCCGGTGCGGTGAGCGCCTGCTCGATCTCGGCCAGTTCGTGCGCTGCCAAGGCCATCCCGTTCCCCCTACTGCCAGAACACGCGTTCGGGATCGGCGTTCAGCACATCCGTCACCGAGGTCAGCCGCTGATGTGTCGAGTGCAGCATCCAGACGCCCCGTTCATGATCCTTGCGGAGCAGATGCCAAGTCGCGCTCGCACCATCGTAGTGCAGCAGCGCGATTTCGATCACGCCGCCCCCGGCGTCGATGTTTCGCGAACAGCAGGGGCTCTGGATCAGATAGCCGCCGGCGACACTGGCGACGTTCGGCGAAACGTAGCGATACCGTTGCCGCGACCTCAACGCGCGCTCGATTCGCCTGCAATCGAGCTCATTCGGATGGGCCGGTACACCGGCATCGATTCGTCTGAGGACCGCGGCATTCATCGTGGCATCCCTACAGCGGACTGATTTCTTCTTCGAGGCAGCCGACCACCAGCCGCTCGCCGAACTCGACGAGATAGATCGGCAGATTGGCGTCGGTATGCCGGCCGACCTGGACGATTTCTCCGGTGTGGCCGACACCGACGAGCAGACCCTCCGCCGGCGCATCCGGAAACGAGCCATCGTTGTGCAGGTCCACCGCCGCCTTCACGCGCTGGCCCCATTGGTACTTCGGCAATCTGGGTTCGATCATCATGATGCAGCCTCCGGCAGCGGAATGTCCTCGACCGCATCGCGCGGGGTGATGGGGTCGAGCTCCTTGCGCTTCATCCCGACGCGGTTGCCGCTTTCGAGGAATTCGACGCCATAGATGTAGAATTGCTGGAGGAAGGTGCCGATCGAGACCACGTAGCCGATCTCGCCCTTCTTGGCGAGGATGTCGCCGATCTCCTTGCCGGCATAGGTACCGTCATTGCGGATGGTGCGCTTGGCCCGCACCTTCTCGCCGAAACTGAAGAAGGGCGGGGCCGTCAGCTCGACGACGTCGCTGTCACGGACGATGTTGCTCATGCCGATGTCCCCGTTCCTCGTTCGAGCCGCACGGCGATGCGCGATCGCGCGACCTCGCGCACGAGGCTGTCCTGATCTTCGACGAGCCCCGTGAGCTCGCCGGCCGCGGCACGGCTCGCGACCTCGTAGCGGATGCGCCAGTCCGGATCGCAGCGCATGAGCGCCAAAAGCTCGGGCGACAGGCGCTGCGCGACCTCGAGCCGCACGGCCGCATCGCGATCATTGATCATGCCGAACAGCCATTCGTCCGCAACACGCCGGGCCACGACGCGGCGGACCTCCGCCTCCTCGTCATTCATCATCCGGCCGAGCAGCAGCGGCGGCAGCCTGCGCGCGACGACGAGGCGCACGTAGTAATCCTCGTCGCCAGCCATCGGCAGCAGCTCGTCGCCCTCGATCAGCGTCGCAACCCGCATCCTCACCTCGCGATGCGGATCCTTGCGAAGTTGCAGCGCGTAACGCTTGGGCAGGCGACGAACCGCGTTCCAGCGCACGGTCTCGTCGGCATCGCCGAGCAACGGCGGAAGCAGGAACAGGTTAGCGAATTTTGCGGCGATCGCGCGTACCTCGAAATGCGGGTGGCCGAGGTAGCCGTCGGCGAGGCCAGGATTCCAATTGAAGAAGCGGTCGATGCGGCGCGCATAACGATCGTTGACACAAGCATGTCTGCTCCGGCAGCCGCCGGCGCCATTGAGCGTGAGATGCGTGCAGGCCGCACAGTTGACCTGATGACCTTGCCAGTCGAGGGCTTCGTCGATGTCGTCAGTCATCGTCCTGCCCCATCCGGTCGAGCACGCCCAGGAGGACTCTGGCGCCGATCTTGTCAGTGGGATCGAGCTGCAGGAGCTTCTGGACTGCCAGCCGTCCCTCTTCGGTCTCGCCAAGACGCATCTGCAAATAGGCGTAGCCTTTCAGCGAGAACAGGAAGAAGCGCGCAAGGATGTTCTCGTAGCGGCCGAACTCGGCGTCGCCGGCCTGCACAAGGCGCCAGTCTGCGGCAAGATTGTTCTCCTGTGCCGCCCTGAGCAGGCAGCGCCGAGCGACGTCGAGCGCCTCGGTGAGACGGCCCTTGTAGAAGTAGAACCGATAGAGGCCGATCAGCACGGCAGCATGTCCGGGCGCGAGCGCGTCGGCTTCGCGCAGATGACGTTCCGCGACGTCGTCCAGGTGATAGGAGAGCCCCGCCTCCCACAGATGATGTTCCGCCTCGCTCGGCAGCCCGCGCCCGAGCAAGGCGCTGGTGACGAGCGCCTCATTGATCTCGACCTGCGGGCTGACGAACGTGTCGGGCATCATTGTCGCCTGTTCAGTGATGTCCGCAGGAGACCTGCTTCGGATCGTGGAACACGAGCCCGGTCTGGGTCGGCGTATCCGCGAAATCGATGGTCACTCCGTCAAGCAGCAGCCGGCTTTCGGCCGGCAGGAACAGCTTGACGCCGTCGCGCTCGACCACGGCATCGCCGGCCCGGGGCTCGGCGCGCACGCTGATGTCGGCGGTAAGGCCGGAGCAGCCGCCCGGACTGACCGCGAGGCGGAAGCCGCTACCCGCGGCACCGTCGACGCGGAGCATCGTGCGCATGAATTTCTGCGCGGCTGGCGTGATCGTGAAATTCATGTCTTCTCCTCTCAGGCTGGCGCCTGGTAGCGCGGCAGTGACGTATCGATGACGCAGGTATTGTCGACCGGGCACACCGCCACGCATTGCGGCTCATCGAAATGGCCGATGCATTCGGTGCACTTCTTCGGATCGATCACGAACGTCCCGCCCTTCTCCCGGATGGCGACGTTCGGGCATTCTGGCTCGCAGGCCGAACAGCTCGTGCACTGTGAGGCAATGATCTTGAACGGCATCGGTCCCTCCTCAAGCCGCCGAAATCAGCGCGCCCTGGCGGATGACGGCATCGCCGCGCTCCACATGGATGATCTCGCCGCTGTTGACCTTGTCGAGATAGGCCTTGAACCAGGCGATCGCCGACTTCTCGATGAACTCATGAGCATACTGATCGACCGGCTCGATGCCGGCCTTGATCAGGTCGCCCTTCGGGCAGCCGCCGATCTTGGCGACAAAGACTGCATGGCAATCGTTGATGGCGCGGATGATGGTCTCCAGGCTGTCTTCCTCGCCGTAGCCGCCCTGGCAGTAGAGATCGACGCGGCGATGGCCGACGAATTTCGCGCCCGAGGTCGAGAGCTCGTAGACCTGGAACTCCTTGGCATGACCGAAATGCTCGTTGATCAGGCCGGAGCCCTTGGTCGCCACAGCCGCCAGCACCTTGATGTCGCTGGAGGCGCCGGCGAGCTCGGCGAGCTCCTCCTGCTTGGCCGCAACCTTGGCAACGCGCTCCTCCTCGACCTTTTCCTGATACGCCTTGCGGGTCTCGGCGTCGTATTTGACCTCCATGGCCATGATCTTCTCGGTGGTGAACTCGGCGCTGCGATCTTCCCCGAGCAGACCGACAGCGTCGGCCCGGCACTGCCGGCAGTGCCGCATCATGTTCATCTCGCCCTCGCAGGAATCCTGCAGCGCCTTCAGCTCCTGCGCGCTCGGACCACGCTGCCCGTTCAGGCCGAACACAGTGCCGTGCTCGGGCGAGGAGATCAGCGGCATGATGTTGTGCAAGAAGGCGCCGCGCGACTTGACGGCCTTGTTGACCTCGACCAGGTGCTGGTCGTTGATCCCCGGGATCATCACCGAGTTGATCTTGCAGAGGATGCCGCGCTCGGTAAGCATCTCCAGGCCCTGGAGCTGCCGATCGGTAAGGATCTTGGCGGCCTCATAACCTGTGTACCGCTTGTGCTTGTAGAAGATCCAGGGGTAGATCTTCGCGCCGATCTCGGGATCGACCATGTTGATGGTGATGGTGACGTGATCGACGTTGAAGCGCGCGATGGCGTCGATATGGTCGGGCAGCGCGAGGCCATTGGTCGAGAGGCAAAGCTTGATGTCAGGCGCGGTCCGGCTGATCAGATCGAACGTCTTGAAGGTCTTTTCCGGGTTGGCCAGCGGATCGCCGGGACCGGCGATGCCGAGCACGGTCATCTGCGGGATAGTGGAGGCGACCGCCAGAACCTTCTTGGCGGCCTGCTCGGGCGTCAGCTTCTCGCTGACAACGCCGGGACGCGATTCATTGGCACAGTCATATTTGCGGTTGCAGTAATTGCACTGGATGTTGCAGGCCGGCGCGACTGCGACATGCATGCGCGCGTAGTGATGGTGCGCTTCTTCGCTGTAGCAGGGGTGGTTCTTCACCTTCTCCCAGATTTCGGTCGGCAGATCGCCCTGCCCAGCCTGCGATCCGCAGCTTGCCTTGCCGCTGCCGCCCGTGGTGCCGC
The DNA here is from genome assembly GCF_002068095.1 of Bradyrhizobium sacchari. Lineage (GTDB taxonomy): Bacteria > Pseudomonadota > Alphaproteobacteria > Rhizobiales > Xanthobacteraceae > Bradyrhizobium > Bradyrhizobium sacchari. The sequence goes on from NZ_LWIG01000010.1 coordinate 294,461, forward strand.
AGCCTTTGTGCTCGGCGATGGCCTGCATGATCTCGCCGACATCGGCGACACTGCCGTTGCCGCTCGCGTCGTCTTGCGCTGAAACGTCCATGTGCTCAGTTCTCCTTGCAGGCCGAACAGATTTGCGGGGCTCGGATTTCGAGAAGCGTCCTCAGAGTCGTTCTAGAAAGGTATTAGCAACCTGCATGCCATCGTCGCGCCTGCGACTTTCTTCGCTTGCTTCAAGGAGTTAGCGCGCTCGCGATGGAATGTCGGGTTGTCAACGCATGTTGGAAAGATGACAGACGCGACATCGTCGACGAGATGCATCGATGCGCGCGGGATCTTCGCCCGAAGATAGTTCGCGCGAAGATCGCCAGATCGGCAACGCGATGGAGGGTCAGCCCGCCAGTACGATCTCGACCGCGCGCGCAAGCGGGATTGCAAGCGGGGTCAGGCCCTGGCTCACCAGGAAGCGCAGCTCGTTCTTCGACAGCGCGTCGGGTTCGACGACGGCATAGTGGGTGTCGGTCGAGCGCTTCGAGACCTGTCGCGCGTAGGTGCGCAGGAGCTGGTCGTTGAAACGGCAGCCGAGGAACAGAAAGCTGCGGCCGGTGCGCCGCGCCTTGACCTCGTCCGGGATCGGCGTCTGGATGTCAATCTCAGTCAGCACTTCGACATAGTCGGCGTCCGAAATCAGGAAATTCTTGGCCGGCGCCACGCTTCCGTGAGGCTTGTAGAGGATCGTTGTCCAGGTCCCGGCCTTTGCGCGGTCGACCTCCTGACCTGCGGCATCGTAGAACCGGTACCAGCGGTCCTCGCCGATGCCGGCGCGGGTGATACCCTGGATCTCGCCCCAGTCGCCGCGCCCGGCGAGCGCGCTCCGCATCGCGCCGTCGTACCAGCTGTCGACGATCAGCGGCAGCGACATGGTGGCGAGATGGCGATGCAGCGCCGTGGGCGCGACCGGAATGGCAAACGCATCTGCCATCAGCGCCGTCACGGTGGCGCGGTGCCTGGTGCTCTCGATGTGCTGCGCAGAAGCCCAGGCATTGCCGCGGGTGCGGCGCGGCAGCGCGACCTTGGTGCCGAAATAAGCCGCCAGCGCCTCGGGGTTCATAGGCACGGAAGGCGTGGCGAGTTCGACGACGCCTGGTCCGAGGTAGGGAATGACGTCGCCGCCGCGCAGCCGCGCGACAACGCCGGCAAGGATGGCTTCAGCATCTGCGGGGTTGGCGAAATCGATCTGCGGGACCGGCGCATTCATCACTCGTCTCCCTCTCCGCCACGCTTCTTGGCGTTGATGGTAATCGGCAGGTTGGTATCGGCGGCCATATGGGGCAAGTCGAGTACCCAGCCATTGGCGATCTTGATCCAGCCGCCCCACAGGGTCTCGTGCTCGGATGCAACGATCGGCTCCTCGAGATCCTTCTTCGGCACATAGATCGACAGGCCGGTCTCCGGCGAACGACGAATCATGACTTTCATGAGCTGAGCTCCCCGGTAAGAGAGGTGTCGCTCGCGCGCTCTTGCCACGAAGGAGACCATGCTCTCAGTTTCAATAGGATGTCCGGCAGCACGTGCAGGACACGGTCGATCTCGTCTTCCGTGGTTTCGCGGGACAGCGAGAAGCGGATGGCGCCGCGCAGCGCCTGCGTCGGTACGTTCATGGCACGCAGCACATGCGACGGTTCCATCGATCCTGAAGCGCAGGCCGATCCCAGCGAAGCAGCAATGCCGGCACGGTTCAGATGGTGGATGATCGCCTCGCCCTCGAGATGCTCGAACGCGATGTTCGACGTATTCGGCAGCCGGCTCTTGACGTCGCCGAGCACCATGCAGTGGCCGAGCTGCAGGATCCCCTGCTCCATCCGATCGCGTAGCGTAGCGACCCCCGTTCGCTCCTGCTCCAGTTGCGTCGCGGCGAGCTCGGCCGCCTTGCCGAGACCGACGATGCCGGGAACGTTCTCGGTGCCGGCGCGGCGGCGACGTTCCTGCGGGCCGCCCAGGATGAGCGGCTTGAATTTCGTGCCCTTGCGCACATAAAGCGCGCCGATCCCCTTGGGACCGTGCAGTTTGTGGCTCGACAGCGAGAGCATGTCGATCTCGGTTGCCTTGAGATCGATCGGAATCCGTCCGACGGCCTGCACCGCATCGGTGTGAAACAGTGCGCCGGCCGAACGGGCCATCTTGGCCAGGAACTCGACCGGGAAGACCGTTCCGGTCTCGTTGTTGGCCCACATCACGGATGCGATCGCGGTGCGTGGGCCGAGCGCACGCCGAAAGGCCTCAATGTCCAGGCGGCCATGTGTATCCACTGGGATGAGATGGCTCTTGATGCCGCGGCGGTCGAGATCCTCGACCAGCGACAGCACCGCAGGATGCTCCACCGAAGTGGTAACGATCTCGTCGCGCCCCTCCTGAACGGCAAGCGCCGACAGGATCGCGGCGTTGTCGGATTCTGTGCCGCCGGAGGTGAAGACGATCTCGTGATCGAACGCTGCGCCGATCAGGCGCTGTACGCTGCGCCGCGCCTCCCTCACCCCCTGGGCGACGTCACTGCCGAAAACATGCACCGAGGACGCATTGCCGAACTGCTCGGAGAAGAACGGCAGCATCGCCGCGACGACGGATGGGTCCGTGCGGGTCGTCGCGTTGTTGTCGAGGTAGATCGGCCGCACGGAATCCCTCTCTCGGTGTCGGGGCCCTGCTCAGTGACGGGGCTTGGCCGCTCCGGCAACGGGAATCAGACGGACGAACTCGCCAAGCCGTTCGACCAGGCGAGCCTGGATGCCCTCCAGCGTCGCGCTCGCGAGCTTGCAGAACACGCAGGCCCCGGTGAGCCTGACCATGATCTTGTTGCCGTCGATCTCGAGCAGCTCGCAATCGCCGCCGTCGCGCTTGAGATTGGGCCGGATCTCGTCCAGCACGGCGCGGACGATCTGCTCGCGACCCGAGGGTTCGGCGGCTGGCAACTGTTTCAGGTGTTCGGATTCGACGAGCATTTCAAATTCTCTCTGTGACGGATCGGATCGACGGATGTAGCTCAGCTGAACGACTTGCCGCAGGAGCAGCTCGACTTCGCGTTGGGATTGTCGAAGGTGAAGCCGGAGCCTTCCAGCGCGACGACGAAGTCGATCGTGGTGCCGTTGAGATGCTCGTGGCTCGCATTGTCGACGAACACCTTCACGCCGCCGCGCTCGATGACGGTGTCGTCGGGCTTGGCCTCCTCGGCGAGACCCATCATGTATTTGAAGCCGGCGCAGCCGCCGGTTTCGACCATGATGCGCAAGCCGCTCGCCGGCTGTGCCGCGGAGGAGATCGCAGTCTTCACCGCATTCACCGCGCTGTCCGTCAGGTTGATCATCGCTCGCCCTCGCTGTCTGGGTCTGTTGCAGTGAGGGATCGCAAGTCCCGTGCCAGAGCGCATATGTCTGAAACCGCTGCGTTTTCGCCAAAGGCGCGCCTGTTGTCTTTGCGACGCTTGTCGGGTTTGCGACATGCGGCCATGGCGACGCCGGGACAACCCGAATGGCAACGCGATACCGGGTGCTGCGCAACGGCCGCACTAAAGCAATCCGGATTCCCGCTGCATTCGAACTTTGGGCGCATACGCGTGCGGTCGGCAAACTCCTTGCATAAGGGCCATCGAAACCTTCGTGCCGGCCGACAGCCGCGCTGCCAACAAGATCAGGAGAGATCCATGACGTCGATCGACAACACCGCCCTTGGTCGCCTGGACAAGGAGGGCCGGCTCCTGAACGCGGTGCTGAAGGGCGACACCACCAAGCCCGGGCGCTTCGGCTTTCGCGGCGACATCGCGCTGAAATTCCAGGCCCAGGTCGCCGACGAAAAACGTCCGCCGGACTACTCGATCGAGCAGGTGCTGACCGTGGCGCAGGAGGGCGAACCGACCATTCCGGTGCTCGCCGGTTACCTGCATTCCTATGCCTATCTTGCCGACGTCGCCAAGGTGCTGGACGGCGCGTTGAGCCCAAAGGGCAGCTACTTCATGTTCTGCAACAACATCGACCTTCTGGCAAAATACCGCACCAGGATCGGTGACATCGAATTCCGCATATTGCCGTGCGACGAATCGACGGTGTGGAAGGAGATGATGGACCTCGCCGCCGTCGACAAGAACGACATCAAGAAGCTCGATACAGCCGGCAAGCTCGACTATCTGCTCGATGCCGCCAAGAATCTCGACGGCTCCTATACCGAGATCTCCTTCGAGGACGGCGTTAAGAAGATGGAGCCGGTGAAGAACCGCAACGAGAACCGTCCGGTCTGACGCATCCGCGTCAGACTTCCTCCTCGCAGGCCGTCTCGTCGTCCTCGACCAGCGTCACGCCGGTGACACAGATATCGCCGTCAAGCACGGCGAGCGCGATCGGCGTCAGGCTCTCGCCCTTGCACGGCCCATCCACGCAATGGCCGGAGCCGAGATCGAAGGTCGCGCCATGCTTGCCGCAGAGCAGCAGAGTGCCATTCCCGTCGAGGAACTGGTTGCGCTCCCAGTCCAGGTTCACGCCATTGTGCGGGCACCGGTTGAGATAGCCAAACACCTGCTTGCCCCAGCGTACGATCACGATCGGCCAGGGCCGCGGCCTACCGTCCTCGCCGACGATCATGAGATGAAAGCCGATCGCCCGCTGGCTCGGAATGTCGTTGAAGGCGCAGATCGCATAGGCGGTATTCTGGTCCATGCTGTCCTCGTTCGCGGTCGGATATCTCGAACGCTGCAAGAATCGCGCTAGGCGCTGCGTCCCGTTTGTTCTGTACGGAATCCGACATAACGACGCGGTTGCCACAACGACCCGACCTGGCTCGACATACCGGCCCAGATTGCAGGCCGATTGACCCGGATTCGGCGACGTCGTGCCCCTCGGCACGCACGCGCGAGGTGGCACGAAAATTGATGTTGTTCAGTCAGGCCCGCTGGCATGGAGAATGACATGAACGTCGCGTCCGAATTCACCGCCTGCTCGGAAGACGAGATCAGGGCGTTGCTCGATGGCGGCACGTTGACCGTCTATTCGGTCGCGCGCCCGATCACCGCCGATCGCCCGGTCGATCGCAGCGGCGTGCTGGCAACCTTCAAATTCGCAAGCCCCGCCTTCAGCGGCGATGCCGCCGGCGCGGTCTTCGCGGCTAATCCGGTGCCGGCAAGCAGTGTCGGCACACCCGGCTTTGCCCGCGCCTGCAAGGTGGACGGCACCGTGGTCGCGGACTTTTCCGCCGGTCCCGGCCCGCGCGAGATCAAGTTCGCCGAGGTCTCCTGCTCGCAGGGCGCGCCCGTGAAGATCACCGCGTTCAAGTTCTTCGCCGAAGGCGGCTGGCCGGAGCGCCCCGACTATTACGACGCACACCCCCGCCCCGGCTTTACCATGCCGATGGTGCCGTGATGGCGATACTGGTCAAGACCACGCAGGACGGCCGCAAGCTCGAAGTCGTTGGACTTGCGATCACGCTGGGCGGCAAGCTCGAAGCGAACGAACTGATCGAGGTGAAGGATCACCCCTATCGCCGCGCGATCCGCACCGCTGCGCCGGAGGCGACCCACATGGCCGGCCGCGTGCCCCTGACGCAGACGGAGGCCACGATCGTGCTCGCCGCGTTCCAGCAGGCGGAAGCCGACATGCTCGCCAATCCGGTCGCCATCCACGAACGGTTTCGGATCGCAGCGATGATGAAGGCGCGCGAACAGGGCATCGAGTAGACCGGACCGCGACGTCCGTCGCGCGTCAGTTCATCGCGTGCCTGTGCCGGCGATAGCTGCCCGCCTCGCCCAGCTCGAACATGGCGCCGATCCCGGGATGGCTGACAGGCTCGCCGGAATCATCGGGCTCCAGATCGCGTCCGCAATACAGGCCACATAGGGGACTTCATCGTCTTCGGCGAACAGCCGCTAGACCAGGCCCGTCGCAGCCCCGCCAGGCACCGGTTCGCCATCCGTGCCGGCGAACGACGTATCGACGTCGAAAATGACACCGCGCATCGCATAGAGCCGGTGGCGGATCACCTGACCGATATTGTACCTGGCGAACCGGGTCTTGCTCATCGCTGGTCCCGCACGCCTCAGGCGGCCGCGGGAGCGTGGGTCTGGCAGTTGGTCGGACAGACCCGCGCGCAGGCGCCACAGCCGATGCAGGCGCCGTCGTCGTTCATCACCATGACCTTCTTCTCGACTTCGTCATCGTCGTGATCGAGGTCGACCATCTCGCCGTCCTCGTTGATGCCCTTGAGCGTCATGACCTCGCGGCCGCAGACCTTGTAGCAGCGGCCGCAGCCGATGCATTTCCCGGCATCGATCGACACCAGATAGTCCGGCTTCCAGTCGCGGCCATCGCGGGTTGCGTAGGACATGATCGTGACCTCGGCTCAGACCTTTTCCAGCGACTTGAGATCCTCGCGCTTGCGCTCAAGCTCTGCGAAGGCATCGTGGGCCTTCTGCGCCACGCTCAGGATCGAGGTCCAGTTGATCGGAAGCTCCTCCGAGAGATCGTGGAGGTCCATCTTGGCCTGCGTCGCCTTGGCCGACAGCTTCTTGATCTCGGCCTTCAGGGTTTCAAGGTCGCTCATGCTCAAACCTCAGTAATTCGCCACATCGGGAAATTTGCGGATCATCTCGACCCCGCCCGCGACATATTTGTCGCCTTCGGCGGCAAGCTTGCCGAGATTGTCAAAGCCGAAGCGATGCACGTCGCGCAGCTGCTTGTTGACGACGATGAGCCGGCCGCCGATCAGGACCATGCGGCCAAAGCCCTCATGGTGCATCTTCAGCATCGGCGAGATCATCACGCCGGTCTCCTTCTCGATCAAGAGCGCGACCGCGTTGAAGAACAGCTCCATCCGCCAGATCGTGTCCGGATCGGGATCACCGACGATCGGCAGCGCGCGGCGTTTCTCCTTGTCGAGGATATAGGGCTCGAGCAGGTCGAGGTCCTTCTTGCCCTCCCAGGCGCCATGGGTGTCCTGGGCCCGCCAGATCTTGACGAGTTCCTTGACGAACGGCGCCTCGGCCGCGGCGTCGGGTTGGATCAGTTCAGCCGCTTCAGTCATGGCGGTTTCCTTCAGTCTTCGAAAACAAAGCTGCGTTCCTGCCCCTTAGCGAGCACCTTGCGCAGCCACGGCGGCGGCGAACCCTTCAGGACGTCTTCGAGCTTGACGCAGAGGTCGTCGATCGCCTCGGGTTGCGTCACTTTCATCGGATGGATGTTGTTGGCGACGACCCGCGCCGCGCCCGAGCCGCCGATCGCGGCGACATAGAGGATCACGCAATCCTTGATCGCCTCGATCTTCGGCGCCAGCTTGTCCTCGTTGCCGTCCTCCTTGAGGTCGCCGTCGAACTGGATGGCCTCGACGAAGTGATGGCCGTCCGGATTGACATCGTAGATGGCGATATTTTTGGCCCAGCCGAAATGCGCATCGACGCGCTTCAGGTCCTGGGTGGCAAAGGCGACTTTCATCGATCTGGTCCCTCTTGTTGCGTCAGTGCAGTTGCGGCGGGACGACCTGGAGCCCGACGTCCGTGGTCCGCCAGGTATCGGGCGTCGGCTGGTGGTTGGCTTCGCGGTCGCCAACGACGAGATTGGCGAGGTCAAAGATCAGATCGCGCGTGCCGCGGTAGCCGACCGACATCTGGTGCCCGGCGCCGAGCCGATCGAACATCGGGAAGCCCACGCGATAGAACGGGATCTTCAGCCGCGAGGCCGCCTGGCGGCCGTGCGAATGGGTGATGAGGAGATCGCAGTCACGCGCCTTGGCGAGCTCTTCGAGATCTTCGAGATCGCCGATCAAGACCTCCCGCGTCTTGACGCGTTCCAGCACGGGCGAGACCGTCGTGGTCACGGCGACCGCGAGCTCGGCCCCCATCTCGTGCAGCATGCTCGACAGATCGAACAGCAGGTCCGGTTCCGCACCGATCGCAAGCTTGCGGCCGCCGATGTGGAAATGCGTGTCAAGCATCGCATCCGCAAGCTGGCCGCGCTGCCGGCGATACTTCACCGGGACCGGCCGACCGCTGATCTCGCTCAGGAAAGAGATGAACTCGTCGTTGGGGATGAGGCCGCAGAGCCGCTCGAACAGCCGGAACGGCACCCCCGTCTTCCGCTCCATCGCTTCCGCGGCACGCTTCATTTGCGCACCGATCGCGATGGTCCAGCCCGCCTGCCCCATGGTCGCGATCTCGTCGACGCCGATACCGCCGATCGTGGTCGGCGTGAACTCGTCCGGGATGTGCCCGTCGATCGAGCCGGCAAGATCCGGCAGGAAGGACGGCTTGAGCCCGAAATCCTCGATGATCGTACGCAGCTCGTCGAGATCGCCGGGCGTGAGGTGGCAGCCCGGCAGGACGTTGACGCGAACCGGGTCACGGGCGGTCCCCGCCTCGACGTGATCGACCAGCACCTCGACGATGCGCGCCACGGTCTTCTCCCAGCCGTCTTGGAAGGCGTCCTTGAAATCGGGCGTCGACACGTAGACCAGCGGGAATTTTTCGAGTTGCGGATGCTTCTGCCGGATCAAGCGGATGAAGCCCTCGACGTCGTCGCCCTTGGTCTCGGTGACACCGGTCGAGTTGATGCCGATGATCTCTGGCTTGGTGCGATTGTAGATATTGAGGATCGCCTGCTCGACATTCTCATAACCGCCGAGCACGGTCGCGACCTCGCTCATCGCCGTGGTCTGCATCGGCACGGCTTCCTTGAAGTGCCGCACGAACAACGTCAGGCCGAACGAAGTGCAGCCTTGCGAGCCGTGCAGCAGCGGCATTGCGCCGCGTAGACCCATGAAGGCGAACGAGCCACCGATCGGCTGGCTCATCTTGAGCGGATTGACCGAGCAGGCCTTCTTCGAGGTGGTGACGATCGCCATCGGCCGCGCCCTACTCCGCCACCTGAAGCACGGGCGCAGGCTGAGCTGCGAGAATGTCCTCGATCCGCCCCTTGCAGGCGCCGCAACCGCCCGAGGCATTGGTATGCTCCTTCACCCCGTCAACGGTAGAAAGGCCGTGCGCGGCGATGGCGTCCTCGATGGTGCCGAGGTCGACCGTCTTGCAGAAGCAGATCTTCCTGGCCCGCCGGGTCTCCTCGACGCGGACCGGATCGGCGGCGATCTCGGCGGCCTGCGCGTCCATCTGCGCCATCGCCTTGGCCTGCCAATTCACGCCCGCATCGTCCCAGGGCGCAGGCTTGCGGAGCTGCGCCCACATCGGATTGTAGAGCGCCTTCTCGATCTCCTCCATCAGCTTGATCATGCCGATATAGCCCATATACCCGTGGCAGCGCTCCTGGTTGATATCGAGCCACGGCATCGCCGCCTTCAGCGCGACGAACTGCGACTTGCCGCCGGACAGCATGATGTCGGCGCGCGCGTCCTTCAGCATCTTGTACATTTCGCGCGGCGTCATGTCCTCGATCATGTGGGCGTCCTGGCCCATCAGCTCCTTGATCCGCTCCTTGTCCTCCTTAGTGGATTTCTTCACGGACGTGCCGACGATCTCGAGCCCCGCCTCCTGGAGTGCTGCAACCACCGACCACGACTTCACGCCGCCGGTGATCAGCAGCACCTTCTTGTCCCTGAAGCGTGGCTTGAAGCGCTCGATGGCAGCCCAGGCCTGGGCTTCCTCCCGCGCAATCACCGCCTCGGTGCGGTCCATCAGCTCCGCCGGTGCGCCGCGCTCGATCAGCATGCGCGCGATCTCGCGCAAGGAATCGCTGGAATCCTGGATGCCGTAGAACGAGCCCTCGAAGTACGGTATGCCGTAGCGCTCCTCCATCTTGCGGGCGACGTTGATCATCGCCTTGGAGCACACCATCATCGCCGCTTTAGCGCGGTGCGAGTAGGCGAGCTCGCGATATTTGCCGTCGCCGGAGATGCAGGACAGGATGCGGATGCCGAGTTCGTCGAGCAGCGGCTTGATCTGCCAGAACTCGCCGGACAGGTTGTATTCACCGATGATGTTGATGTCGTAGGGCGTGGTGTAATCCGGCTCTTCGGTGCCGATCACGTGCTCCAGCAATGCCTCGCCGGCGAGCTTGTTGCCGAGATTCTTCGGGCCGACGAAGCCCGGCGAATTAACGGGGATCACCGGCTTGCCGAACTTGGTCGCGGCGGCCCTGCAGACCGCGTTGATGTCGTCGCCGATCATGGCGGGCACGCAGGTCTGGTAGACGAAGATCGCCGGCGGATCGTATTTCTCGATGACTTCCTTGATCGCCTTGTAGAGCCGCTTCTCGCCCCCGAATACGATGTCGGTTTCGTTCATGTCGGTGGTGAAGCTGCGCCGCCAGAGATCGGAGCCTGAAGAGGCAGATCCCCGGTTGTCCCAGGAGTTGCCCTCGCAGGCTATCGGGCCGTGGACCAGATGGGCAACATCGGTGAAGGGCTGGAGCGCGATCTTGGCCCCGTCGAAGGCGCAGCCGCCGGCGGCCCCGCCCGGCTGCAGCTGCTTGGTGCAGCCCTTCTTGCGCTCGGCTTCCGTCTTGTTGGCGTTCTTGCCGCAGCCCGGCTCGTTGAAGACGTCCTGGATGGTGGACAGCGAGCTCATGCGTCTCTCCTATTCCCCGACCCGCTGCGCGAGCACTTCGCCCCGCAGTCTCGATCGCTCTGGCTAGACTCGTCCTCCGCCGCCGCCTGTTTCGAGGCGGCGACGGGTGTTTCGGGCATCAACGAATGATGTCGAAGCTGTAGTCTGTCTTGGCGGGCACGTTGGTGTTCTTGTCGATCTCGTCGAAGATCTTGTCGAGGATCTTCACCAGCACGTTCATGCCACCCTGATAGCCCCAAACCGGATAGCGATGGTGGTGGTGGCGGTCGAACACCGGGAAGCCGATACGGATCAGCGGCGTGCCGGTGTCACGTTCCAGGTACTTGCCGTAGGTGTTGCCGATCAGGAAATCGACGGGCTCGGTGAACAGCAGCGAGCGCATGTGCCAGAGATCCTTGCCCGGATAGGCATGGCAGTTCTTGCCGAACGGCGAACTGGCGAACAGCCCTTCCATCTTCTCCGCCCAGGCCTTGTTGCCGTTGGTGGAGAGCACATGGGTCGGCTCGGCACCAAGCTCGAGCAGGAAGGCCGCAAGGCCGTAGCAGAGATCGGGATCGCCGTAGATCGCGAACTTCTTGCCGTGGATATGCGCACTGGAGTCGGCCATGGCGTCGACCAGGCGGCCACGCTCCTGCTCCAGCGCCTTCGCGATCGGCTTGCCGGTGATGCGCGACAGCGTCATCAGGAAGTCGTCGGTGGCGCTGACGCCGACCGGATGGTTGAAGGCGGCGACCTCCTGGCCATGCCCCTGGACGAAGGGCAGCGTCTTCTCGGTGCAGTATTGCTGCATGGAGATGGTCGCCTTGGCATGGATCGCGTTCGCGGCGTCCTCCAGCGTGGTGCCGCCGTCATACATGCGGAACTCGCCGTCAGTGGGGGTATCGAACACGTCGCTGTTGTCGGCGAGGATCGTGTATTCGATCCCCATCAGCTCAAAGATTCGCTTCATCTCGCGGATGTTGCCGACGGTGTAACCGTCGAAGCCGCCGATGAAGTTGATCTTGCCGTTTTCCTTGCGCTCCAGCTTCGGGGCGGTACCGGCCTTGCCGTCCCAGAAGTGCTCTAGGATGCCCTTGAGCGCGTTGTCGTAGCCGGTCACGTGGCTGCCGACAAAGGCCGGCGTATGGGCGAAGGGAACGTCGTACTCCGCCGGAACCGATCCCTTCTCCTTCGCCGTCTTGATGAAGGCGTTGAGGTCGTCGCCGATCACCTCAGCCATGCAGGTGGTAGAGACCGCAATCATCTTCGGCTGGTACATGTTGTAAGTGTTGGCGAGCCCGTCGATCATGTTGTTCAGGCCGCCAAAAACCGCCGCGTCCTCCGTCATCGAGGATGAGACGCAAGAGCTCGGCTCCTTGAAGTGACGCGACAGATGGCTGCGGTAGTAGGCGACGCAGCCCTGCGAGCCGTGCACGAAGGGCAGCGTACCTTCGAACCCGACGGCGACGAACACGGCACCCAGCGGTTGGCAGGCCTTGGCCGGGTTGACGGTCAGCGCTTCGCGGGCAAAATTCTTCTCGCGATATTCGGGCGTCTTGGCCCATTCCCGGATGCGTTCGACTTCCGCCGGGTCGTGCGGATTTTCGAACAGCGTCTTCTTGTTGGCCAGCATCTGCTGGTATTCCGGACCTCGGAACAGCTCGAAGTGATCGAGCACGTGTTCGGCATTCTGTGTCATCGTGGCACCTTCGTTGGATATCGTGTTCGATCGCCTGCCGCGGCTCCTCCCTGAACGGGAAGAGCCGTGCCTTGCTGTTTATTCCGCCGCCATCAGGCTCGGCCGCGGGGCATCCTTCCAGGGTGCCTTGGTCTTCTTCCAGATCGGGGAGTTGATCGCCATGTCCATGTCGCGGGCGAAGATCGCGAACCCGTCGTAGCCATGATAGGGACCGGAGTAGTCCCAGGAGTGCATCTGACGGAACGGCACGCCCATCTTCTGGAAGACGTACTTTTCCTTGATGCCGGAGCCGACGAGATCCGGCTGGATCTTCTCGACGAAACGCTCGAATTCGTAGCCGGTGACGTCGTCATAGATCAGCGTGCCGTCCTTGACGTAATGCTGGGCGGTCCGCTGATAGTCGTCGTTGTGGCCGAACTCATAGCCGGTGCCCACCACTTCCATGCCGAGGTCCTCGTAGGCGCCGATCACGTGGCGGGGACGCAGGCCGCCGACGAACAGCATCACGGTCTTGCCCTCGAGGCGCGGACGATACTTGGCGATCACCGCATCCATCAGCGGCTGATATTTCGCGATGACGCGCTCGGCGCCTTCCTTGATCTTGTCGTCGAAGAAGCTCGCAATCTTGCGCAGCGACTCCGCAATCTTGGAGGGACCGAAGAAGTTGTATTCGCACCAGGGGATACCGAACTTCTCTTCCATGTGACGCGAGATGTAGTTCATCGAGCGGTAGCAGTGCAGCACGTTGAGCTTCGCCTTGGGCGTCGCTTCCAACTCGGCGAGGCTGCCGTCGCCGGACCACTGCGCGATCACCCGCAGGCCCATCTCCTCGAGCAGGATGCGCGAGGACCAGGCGTCGCCGCCGATGTTGTAGTCGCCGATGATCGCGACGTCATAAGGCGTCGGCTCGAACGCCGGCTTGGCCTCCGGGTTGACCTTGTCGAAGATCCAGTCCCGCACGGCGTCGTTGGCGATGTGGTGGCCGAGCGACTGCGAGACGCCGCGGAAACCTTCGCAGCGCACCGGGACGATGGTCTTGCCGTCATACTCCTTGGATTTCACCTTCGAGACGGCCTCGATGTCGTCGCCGATCAGGCCGATCGGGCATTCCGACTGGATGGTGATGCCGTGATTGAGCGGGAACAGCTCCTGGATCTCGTCGATGATCTTGGCGAGCTTCTTGTCGCCGCCAAACACGATGTCTTTCTCCTGGAAATCGGAGGTGAACTGCATCGTGACGAAGGTGTCGATGCCGGTGGTACCGATGTAGTAGTTGCGCCGCGCGGCCCAGGAATACTGGCCGCAGCCGACCGGGCCGTGGCTGATGTGGATCATGTCCTTGATCGGCCCCCACACCACGCCCTTGGAGCCGGCGTAGGCGCAGCCGCGAATGGTCATCACACCGGGAATGGATTTCAGGTTCGACTTGACGCCGCAATCAGACTTGCCCGCCTCGTGCACGTTGAGATGCTTGGCGCGACGCTTGGCGGTCTTCTCGGGATAGACCTTCAAGACTTCGTCGATCAGTTGCTTGTTGCGGGCCTTGATCTCGGCGACGCTCTCTGTGGTTGCTAGGCTCATACGAATATCCCTCGGTTATCCCTGTGTGAACGATCGGACGCCTTAACCGGCGCGCCGCTCTCGCGATCTCTTTCCGCGAGGTCGCCTTGCACAAGGACTTTTGCAACGAGTGTGCCAGCGCCGGCCCAAGACGAAAACCGAAGCGATTGGAGACAGATAGCTTCGAAGCTCTCGATTGTTGCAAACCCGACATCGCATCATGTCGACATGCGCAAGCACGGATGGCTGTTCGAAACAAAACAATGCGCCGTCGCCAGACGGCATCGAATATGAATCTTCCTGCGCGGAAACATCGATCGCGCCGCGGTATGGAGCTTGCTTGATGCATCTCACCAACGCATCGAGGCGATTATGCAGCTTGGACCGAGTTCCCAGCCGACACCGATCGACGACATCATCGAGAACTTTTCGCTGCTCGAGGAATGGGACGACCGTTATCGCTATGTCATAGAGCTCGGACGCAAGCTGCCCGCGTTTCCCGAGGCGCAGCGCACGGACGCGAACAAGGTGCAGGGCTGCGTCAGCCAGGTCTGGCTGGCGACCACCATCGAGTATCGGAACGGACGGCCGCTCCTGACCTTTGCCGGGGACAGCGATGCTCATATCGTCCGCGGCCTGGTCGCGATCCTGATTGCGCTCCTGTCGGGACGATCCGCGACGGAGATCACCGTCGAAAATCCCCTCGCCCTGTTCGATCGGCTCGGCCTCGGCGAGCACCTGACGCCGCAACGCTCGAACGGCTTCCGGTCGATGGTGGCCCGGGTACGGGCAGATGCGACAGCCGCACTGGCGGAGGCCGTTTGAAGGCCGGGGATCGTCAGCCGACGTCGAACGCCGTTCCCATCCGCACCATCTCGCGGCCACGCATGATGACGAACACTGCTCGGGCCACGAACTCGACCGTGTAGTAGACCTCGCCGAGAAACCGCCAGCTCTCGCGGACGACGCCGGCGTCGCCGGGATGTACCAGCGGCTCGCCGATGTCCTTGTGCGGATACATCCCGTCGTTCCTGATCAGGGCCGAGGCGCGGACCGGCTCGCCGGGCGAAAACTCGCCGGTGAACCGCCGCTCCATGTTCCGCACCGCACGGCGTCGATGGGCATCGCAGACGATACGGGCCACGGGCCGTGATTTGGCAGCGATCTGGTCGCTCATGAGAAAAGCTCCTGGGCCTTGACCAAGGCCTCGGCCAGAGCGTCGACCTCTTCCATGGTGTTGTAGAGCGCGAACGAAGCGCGGCAAGTCGCGGTCACGCCGAAGCGCTCAAGCAGCGGCATCGCACAATGGGTTCCTGCCCGCACCGCAACGCCGGAGCGGTCGATGACGGTTGCAAAGTCGTGAGGGTGAGCGTTCTTCATCTCGAACGACACGACCGGTCCTTTGCCAGCGGCCGTCCCGATGATCCGCAGCGAATTGATCCCACGCAGCCGCTCCTGGGCATAGGCGAGCAGGCTGCCTTCGTGCCTGCGGATCCGCTCCTTTCCGATCGATTCCAAATAGTCGATCGCGGCGCCGAGGCCGATCGCCTGCACGATCGACGGCGTACCGGCTTCAAAGCGGTGCGGTGGCTCACCATAGGTGATGGTGTCGCAGGAGACCTCGCGGATCATCTCTCCGCCGCCGTTGAAGGGCGGCATGGCCGCCAAATGCTCGTATTTGGCGTAGAGCGCACCAATGCCCGTCGGCCCATACAGCTTGTGCCCGGTGATAACGTAGAAGTCGCAGTCGATATCGCGGACATCGACATCCATGTGGACCGCCGCTTGCGAGCCGTCGATCAGGACGGGAATCCCGCGCGCATGCGCCAGGCGAACGACCTCTTTGACCGGGACCACGCTGCCCAGCACATTAGACATCTGGGTGATTGCGACAAGCCTGGTCCGCGCGTTCAGCAGCTTCTCGAATTCTTCGATCAGGAAACTGCCCTCGTCGTCGACCGGCGCCCATCTGATCACGGCGCCCTGTCGTTCCCGCAGAAAGTGCCATGGCACTATGTTGGCGTGGTGCTCCATGATCGAAAGCACGATCTCGTCGCCCTCGCCGATGCGCTCGCGGCCGAACGTCTGGGCCACGAGATTGATCGCCTCCGTGGCACCGCGGGTGAACACGATCTCCTCACGCCGCTCCGCGTTGAGGAACGCCGCGACCTTGTCGCGCGCCCCCTCGTAGGCCTCGGTAGCAGCGTTGGCGAGGTAATGAAGGCCGCGATGGACGTTGGCGTATTCGCTGGTATAGGCCTGCGTCAGCCGGTCGAGCACCACCCTCGGCTTCTGGGCCGAGGCCGCATTGTCCAGATAGACCAGCTTCTTGCCGTGCACCTGCATCGACAGGATTGGGAAATCCCGACGAATGCGGGTGACGTCATAGCTTCCATTGCTCACCGCCGGATGCATGACCTTATTCCCGTCCCTTGAGCCAATCGTGCATCGTCCGCGACAACGCATCGCGCAGATCCTCGCGCGCGACGGCGTCGATCACCTCGCCGACGAAGGCCTGGATCAGCAGCGCTTCGGCTTCCTTCTCCGGTATGCCACGGGCCATCAGGTAGAATTTCAGCTGATCGTCCAGCGCGCCCGTCGTAGTGCCGTGCCCGCACTGCACGTCATCGGCGAAGATCTCGAGCTCCGGCTTGCAGCTGGCGACCGCCTCGTCGGACAGGAGCAGCGCCCGCGCCATCATCCTGGCATCGGTCTGCTGTGCGCCGGGCTGCACCGTGATCCTGCCCTGGAACACCGCACGTGCCTCGTCGTCGACCACCGCTTTGAACACCTCGCGGCTCTGCGAGCCTGCGGCGGCATGATCGACGGTGAGCGTGGTGTCAGCATGCTGGCGGCCGGACAGAAGGCTCGCCTGGTGCACACTGGCGATGGTCCCCTCGCCGGCGAGTCTCAGGAAGAGCTGGTTGCGCACCACGGCGCCGCCTGTCGTGAACCCGAATTCACGGTAGTTCGCGCCCACACCGATCGACGCCTCCAGCGTCGCGATATGCAGTGCGGCGGCGCCTTCGCTCGTGATCTTGATGTGATCCAGGCTGGCCTTGTCGCCGACGTCCATCTGCAGGGCCGCATTGACCTGGTAGTCGGAATGATCCGGTCCTTCATGCGTCTCGATCAGCGTAAGCGAGGCACCATGACCGAGTTCCAGCCGCGACCGTGTAAACATCGCCGCCGGCGCAGCACCCGTCGTCACGAAGACGAGATGAATCGGCCGCTCCACGACAACGTCGGCGGCAACCGTGATCACGACGCCGTCGCCGGCGAGCGCGGTATTGAGCGCCGCTACCGGATCGGCCCCAGCCATGCCAAATGGGAGAACCATTTCCTCCCTCCGCAGAGCCTCGACCGTCGCACGAATGGCGACACCGGCTTCGAGAGCAGCGAGATCGGAGAGTTCGGGCACGAAGGCGCCGTCAACAATCAAGAGCCGCCGAATGTGGAGACCGGCGAACACCGCCCCGGCCCCGCCGGCCGCGGTTTTGGCGGCCGCATCAGGCCGCCGCGCCAGAGGCTTGGCATCTTGCACCAGGCGCCGCAGGTCAGTGCACCTCCACGCCTCAACGCGGGAATTGGGCAACCCCTGGGCCGCGAAGCGATCGAAGGCATCAGACCGTATCGCCTCGATGCTACTCCCCCCGGGCAGGTCCTTGCGCACAGCCGCGAACAGATCGGCAAGGCCGATTTCGGCGGCAGTCTTCACGGGACGGAGCTCTGCATTCATGGGATCACGCCGCTTCGCTCTGATACTGCGCGTAGCCCGTCGCCTCCAGTTCGAGCGCGAGCTCCTTGCCACCGGTTTTGACAATGCGTCCCGCGGAGAGCACGTGAACGACGTCTGGCACGATGTAGTCGAGCAGTCTCTGGTAGTGGGTGATCACGATCATGCTGCGGTCGGCCGCGCGCAGGCGATTGACGCCATCGGCGACGACGCGTAGCGCATCGATGTCCAGGCCGGAATCAGTCTCATCCAGCACGCACAACTTTGGCTCCAAAAGTGCCATCTGAAGCGTCTCGTTGCGCTTCTTCTCGCCGCCGGAGAAGCCGACATTGAGCGGCCGCTTCAGCATCTCCGGCTCGATGCTAAGCTGCTTGGCAAGATCTCTCACCCGCTTCAGCACGTCGGGAGAGGACAGCTCGTCCTCGCCGCGCTTCTTGCGCTGGGCGTTCAATGCGGTGCGCAGGAAGGTCAGCGTGGCAACGCCGGGGATCTCGAGAGGATATTGAAACGCCAGGAAGAGCCCTTGGGCGGCCCGCTCGTCGGGGTCCATGGCGAGGAGATCCTCGCCATTGAAGGACACCTCGCCGCCAGTGATTTCGTAGCCGGGCTTGCCCGATAGCACATAGGACAATGTCGACTTGCCAGCACCGTTCGGACCCATGATGGCGTGGATCTCGCCCTTGTTCACGGTGAGGTCGAGCCCGTTGAGAATCTGGCGGCCGTCGATCTCGGCCTTGAGCCCGCGGATGTCGAGAAGCGCCGTCATCACATTTCTCCCTGCCTGTTAGGTTCGAAGATGGTCATCCGACGCTTCCTTCGAGCGAGATCGAGATCAGCTTCTGCGCTTCCACCGCGAATTCCATCGGCAGCTGCTGCAGCACGTCCTTGACGAAGCCGTTGACGACGAGGCCGACAGCCTCTTCCTGGCTGAGGCCACGCTGGATGCAGTAGAACAGGACGTCCTCGGAGATCTTCGAGGTCGTCGCCTCATGCTCGAACGTCGCGGACGAGTTCTTCGCCTCGATGTACGGCACGGTGTGCGCGCCGCATTTGTCGCCGATCAGCAAGGAATCGCAGGCGGTGAAGTTGCGTGCCCCGGTGGCTTTCCGGTGCGCCGTGACGAGACCGCGATAGGTGTTCTGCGACTTGCCGGCGGCGATGCCCTTGGAGATGATGCGGCTCGACGTGTTCTTGCCGAGATGGATCATCTTGGTGCCGCTATCGACCTGCTGGAAGCCGTTCGAGATCGCGATCGAGTAGAACTCGCCGCGGGAGTTGTCGCCACGCAGGATGCAGCTCGGATATTTCCAGGTGATTGCCGAACCCGTCTCGACCTGGGTCCAGGAGATCTTGGAGTTGGCGCCGCGGCAGTCGCCACGCTTGGTGACGAAATTGTAGATGCCGCCCTTGCCTTCCGAATTGCCGGGATACCAGTTCTGCACCGTCGAATATTTGATCTCGGCATCGTCATGCGCGACGAGCTCGACCACGGCCGCGTGCAGCTGATTCTCGTCGCGCTGCGGCGCTGTGCAGCCCTCGAGATAGGAGACGTAGGAGCCCTTGTCGGCGATGATCAGCGTGCGCTCGAACTGGCCGGTGTTGCGCTCGTTGATGCGGAAATAGGTCGACAGCTCCATCGGGCAGCGCACGCCCGGCGGCACGTAGACGAACGAGCCGTCCGAGAACACCGCCGAGTTCAGCGTCGCGTAGAAATTGTCCGAAGTCGGAACCACCGAGCCGAGATACTTCTGCACCAGCTCAGGGTGCTCGCGGATCGCCTCCGAGATCGGCATGAAGATCACGCCGGCCTTCTTCAGCTCCGCCTTGAACGTGGTCGCAACCGAGACCGAATCGAAGACAGCATCGACCGCGATCTTGCGGCGCGCCGGATCTTCCTCGCCCACCTTCGGCTCGACGCCTTCGAGCATGGCGACTTCCCGCAAGGGAATGCCGAGCTTCTCGTAGGTCTTCAGGATCTCCGGATCGATCTCGTCGAGCGAGGAGACCGCCTTCTTCGGCTTCGGCGCCGCGTAATAATAGAGATCCTGGAAGTCGATCTTGGGATAGTCGACACGGGCCCAGGTCGGCTCGGTCATGGTCAGCCAGCGCCGATAGGCCTCAAGCCGCCACTGGAGCATCCAGTCGGG
>NZ_LWIG01000011.1 GCF_002068095.1 Bradyrhizobium sacchari
CTGACCGGTCGCGGTCGAGAGCACCGCCGCACCCGAAGTGATCTTCGCGGTCTGCACGCCGGTGGCGAGGTCGATCGCGTTGAGCAGGTCGGTCACCGTCGCGCTCTGGAGATAGACGGTCGAGTTGCCGCTGCCGTCGGTGACGATGTTGCCGTTGACACCACCCGAGGTCACGCTGGCTGCCGACTGCGGCGTCTGCGCGTTCTTGAAGGTGATGATGTGGCCGTCGACGTTCAGCGTCGAACCGTCCTGAACCAGAGCACCCAGCGAACCCGCGCTGGTCTGGCGGGCCACGCTCACGCTCGTGTTTCCGCCGCCGCTGGCCGAACTCAGGCCAAGGGCCTTGAGCAGATCGGCCTTGCCGGTCACGTTCAGGTCCGCACCCGTCGAACTCTCCAGAATGACCTTGCCGCCCGCGACGGACGAGATGGTCTGGGCCGTACCAACCGTGGCGCCGCTCTGCGTGATGGTGGCAGCACCAGCGCTGATCGAAGCGCTCTGCACGCCGCTGGCCAGATCGATCGCCTTCAAGAGGTCGTTGACGTTCGCCGTGGCGAGATAGACGGTGGTGTTGCCGTTGCCGTCGGTGACGAGGTTGCCGCTGACGCCCGACCCGGACGGAACCGCGGTCGACGCCGGAGCAGCGCCGCTGCGGAAGGTGATGGTCTTGCCGTTGACCGTCAGCGTGTCGCCGTCGGCAGGCTGGGCGTTGCCGACCAGGCCGGTGGCAGTCGTGGCGCCGGTGGCGATCAGGGTGATGGTTCCGGTCAGGGCCGTGGTGCCGTCGCCAGCCGTTGCCGCGGTGCCCGTGAACACGCCCTGGCTCGCGCCCAGGGTCTTGGCAGCCGTAATCGCGGTCGTGCCGCCGGGAGCGCCGGTGTACAACACGTTGCTGGAAGCCGTCGCGCTCGCAAAGCTCGTCGTGCCACGCAGGTCGGCCGCCGTCGCACCGGAGATGGTGGTAGAGACGTTCGACTTGGTGGAGTAGCCGACCGTGGTCTGCAGCGCCTGGTTGGCGATCGACTTCGCAGAGTCGATCAGCTTCTGCAGCGAGGTCAGGCCGGTGTTGGCAGCCTGCAGCACCTGCACGCCGTTGGCGATGCTATCGAGCAGGTTGTTGATGTCGCTGGCGCGGTTGTCGAGCGACTGTGCCGTGAAGAAGTTGGTGGGATTGTCCAGGGCCGAGTTGACGCTCTTGCCGGTCGACAGACGGTTCTGTGTGGTGGCGAGAAGATCGGCGGTGGACTGGAGAGAGAGCAGGTTCTGACGAACCGACGCAGAGAGAACAATACCGGACATGACTCTTACCCTTCTGGCTTACGCGTCTTCGGTCGATCGCTTCTGGATCGAGTGACGGGGCCAGCGTGCCGTGACGTGGCTAACAAAGGGTGAAAGGAGCAAAGCCCGCATAAGCGCCGGTTCACCATAAGCGAGCCAACAGCGCGAGCACGGTTCGAAATCCGCCTGAAATCATTGGCAATTTCCGGCGCTTACGCTCCATTAACCATAACCGCTGGTTACTTTTTCGAGCGCTCTCCTGCTCTCTCGAAACTTCGGGCAGCAAGCAAAAAGAAAGCGGCGGGGCCGAAGCCCCGCCGCCGGATCTTGCTTGCGATATCGTCCGCGACTTAGCGCAGCAGCTGCAGCACACTCTGCTGCGACTGGTTGGCCAGCGACAGCGCGGAGACCGCGATCGATTGACGGGTCGACAGCGCCTGGCTGTTGGCGGCTTCGACGTTGGTGTCGGCCAGCGTCAGGTTGGACGAACCGGTCTGCAGCACGTTGATCAGGTTCTTGTTGAAGTCCTGACGAACCTGCACGATCGTCAGGTTCGAACCAAGGCTCGAGGCCTCCGAGCGCAGCGTGCTCGACGCTGAGTTCAGGTTGGTCAGCACCTTGTTGGTGGCGGCGTTGTCGATGAAGTCGACGCCGACGGTCAGCGCGGCAAGGCCCAGACCCTTGGAGTTGTAGGTCACGCCGGTGATGCTGAGGTTCGACTTGCCGGTCTCGTCGAACACCAGCTTGAGCTGGTCGCCGTTCAAGAGGTTGACGCCGTTGAACGAGGAGTCCTGCGCCGTCGAGTCGATCTGGTTCAGGATGTTGTTGTACTGAGACACCAGGTTCGAACGCGCCGTCTGGGCAACCGTGTCCTGGACGGGGCTGGAAGCTGTCGAGAACGTCAGCGCCGTCGTCAGCGTGCCGCCGATCGCACCACCTGCGGCGCTCGAACCGATGGTCGAGGACGCGTAGTCGTTGGTGGTGGAGACCGTCAGCAGGCCGTTGGCGTCGATCGTTGCCGTCAGGTTGTTGGCCTGCAGCTTGGTGTTGAGCTGATCGAGCGTCTTGACCGTGCCGTTGGTGCCGTCGCCGAAGGTGACGTTGACCGCCGTGCCGCCGTTGAAGGAGGTGAAGGTCAGGGTCTTGCCGGTGAGGCCGCCGACGCCGGAGGTACGGGCCGCGGTGAAGGCGGTCGCGGTGCCGGTGTTGCCGGCGAGGCCGAGCGCGTTCAGCGCGTTGCCCGTGCCGGTGATCGCGAGGTCGGCATTGACGCCGGTCGAGAGCTTGAGCTGGCCGGACGTGCTAACCGACGAATTGGTCTGACCGGTCGCGGTCGAGAGCACCGCCGCACCCGAAGTGATCTTCGCGGTCTGCACGCCGGTGGCGAGGTCGATCGCGTTGAGCAGGTCGGTCACCGTCGCGCTCTGGAGATAGACGGTCGAGTTGCCGCTGCCGTCGGTGACGATGTTGCCGTTGACACCACCCGAGGTCACGCTGGCTGCCGACTGCGGCGTCTGCGCGTTCTTGAAGGTGATGATGTGGCCGTCGACGTTCAGCGTCGAACCGTCCTGAACCAGAGCACCCAGCGAACCCGCGCTGGTCTGGCGGGCCACGCTCACGCTCGTGTTTCCGCCGCCGCTGGCCGAACTCAGGCCAAGGGCCTTGAGCAGATCGGCCTTGCCGGTCACGTTCAGGTCCGCACCCGTCGAACTCTCCAGAATGACCTTGCCGCCCGCGACGGACGAGATGGTCTGGGCCGTACCAACCGTGGCGCCGCTCTGCGTGATGGTGGCAGCACCAGCGCTGATCGAAGCGCTCTGCACGCCGCTGGCCAGATCGATCGCCTTCAAGAGGTCGTTGACGTTCGCCGTGGCGAGATAGACGGTGGTGTTGCCGTTGCCGTCGGTGACGAGGTTGCCGCTGACGCCCGACCCGGACGGAACCGCGGTCGACGCCGGAGCAGCGCCGCTGCGGAAGGTGATGGTCTTGCCGTTGACCGTCAGCGTGTCGCCGTCGGCAGGCTGGGCGTTGCCGACCAGGCCGGTGGCAGTCGTGGCGCCGGTGGCGATCAGGGTGATGGTTCCGGTCAGGGCCGTGGTGCCGTCGCCAGCCGTTGCCGCGGTGCCCGTGAACACGCCCTGGCTCGCGCCCAGGGTCTTGGCAGCCGTAATCGCGGTCGTGCCGCCGGGAGCGCCG
>NZ_LWIG01000012.1:0-38083 GCF_002068095.1 Bradyrhizobium sacchari
ATCTTCACCACCGTCTTGCCGCTTGCGGCATCGACGCCGGTCTCCTCGACGCCCTTGCCGCGCCATTCGACGCGGCGGCCGACTTGCGCGAACGAGAGCTCGACCATCTCGCGCACCGAGTGCATCTCGCCGGTGGCGAGCACGAAGTCGTCCGGCTTGTCGGCCTGCAGGATCTTGTGCATGCCCTCGACGTAATCCCGGGCATGGCCCCAGTCGCGCTTGGCCTCGAGATTGCCGAGATAGAGCGTATCCTCGAGCCCGACCTCGATGCGGGCGACGCCACGGGTGATCTTGCGGGTGACGAAGGTCTCGCCGCGGATCGGGCTCTCGTGGTTGAACAGGATGCCGTTGCTGGCGAACATGCCATAGGCTTCGCGGTAGTTCACCGTGATCCAGTAGCCGTAGAGTTTTGCGACGCCATAGGGCGAGCGCGGATAGAACGGCGTCGTTTCCTTCTGCGGGATCTCCTGCACGAGACCGTAGAGCTCGGAGGTCGAGGCCTGGTAGAACCGCGTCTCCTTCTCCATGCCGAGGATGCGGATCGCCTCCAGCAGGCGCAGCACGCCGACCGCGTCGGCATTGGCGGTGTATTCCGGGCTCTCGAAGCTGACCGCGACGTGGCTCTGGGCCGCGAGATTGTAGATCTCGGTGGGGCGGATCTGCTGCACCAGGCGGATCAGATTGGTCGAATCCGTCATGTCGCCATAGTGCATCAGGAACGGCACGTTGCCGACATGCGGGTCCTGATAGAGGTGGTCTACGCGCCCGGTGTTGAATGAGGACGAGCGTCGCTTGATGCCGTGCACGATGTAGCCGAGCGATAACAGATGTTCGGCAAGATAGGCACCGTCCTGGCCAGTCACGCCCGTAATCAGAGCGACCTGCTTGGTCATCGCTTTCTGTCTCTAGAACCCGCGGCGCAGGCGCAATGCCCACACGTGACGAAGATAGAACCTGTTCTCACAGTCCTTCTTGGGCACAGACTCGGGGGCAGGTCAACCCCGAGATCGAAGGAAACTTGAGATTAGATAGCGTGCTATGGCGGGCGGCCGAGCGCTGGCCGAAGCATTGATGCTGGTGGAAAAGCTCTACAGGTTCGCCGCTGTGCCATACTGTGCTGTCGCAAGAACGCCACGGTGACTTTCGCCTGCCGCGACCCAAGCCGTCTCCATCAGCAGATGCTCAATGAGGAGCCGGCTCTACATGGCTATAGTCAAAACGAGCCGATCCTAATTTAGCCGTGCTAGGATCGCGGATCGCTGCCTGAGACATGATCGTATCTTCGCTCAGGCCGGGCTTCGCGTCTTTCCGAGCCAAACCTTAACACGTTAACCTTGTAAGTGCTGGAGCTTTGCTTTTTCTAATTCGAGGCTCTTATATCGATGAGCGGCGTATTTCTGGCTAGATCCATCTGGATTTATTGGAAGGCTCCACCGACAATGCAGTGGCAAAACGTCCGACTTGACGAGGACATGCGATATGTTCCGAGTGTTTTTTCGGAGTCTGGCTCACGAGATGCCAGCGAACAATCATAGTTTTAGGGCCCGCTCGATTGATCGAGATGCCGAAACAGACCACCGACGTGTTGCATCGGTGATGAGGGTACTAGAAGTAGCGATCAGGGAAGCAGAGGACGAACAGTCAGGCCTCAAGCACCGCGTCGATGATGCGTTAGCACGTGCAGCTGTCACTTTGGGAAACGGTAGCGACGAGTACATCGAACGCGAGCCTCTCGATGATCGTCATCAAAGTCTTTTTTCGTCCCAGATATCGAATGGCGAGCGGCGCCTCTTTGAGCTGAATGGGATAATTTCGCACCTTCAATTCTTAAAAACGGCTGCTCAAAATCGCTTTCCGTTATTCGTATCTCAATCCAGATAGAAGAGCGCAGACCAAAGCAAACGTTTTAGCGAATCCAGGTCCGCTTCTATAAGATCCTCGCCCGAGCTCCAAATGACCAAGCAGCGTCCGCCTGGGCTTGGTTATCAGCAAATTGCTTACTCATTCCGAGCATTGCGGAGCTCGCGCCTGAGGCAGCTTCTCCTGTAGGCTCCTCCACCGCACCGAGGTCAAATCACAAACAGGCTTTAATCGGCTCTTCTGCATCGGCGCATTAATTCCGACTCCGACAGTAGCGATGTCGATCACTCCTTTAACGACTTGCCCGGCCACTCCCTGTAATGCAGGCCAAATTTCGCCACCTTCAAGTCCGTAGCGCCAGAAGCTCCTAGCGAGAGAAGCCCGACCGGGCAAGATTTTACGCAGATCTAGTCTGTCCTGGCGGTACCCCAAAAGTACTCTATCTAATCCGGCGAACTTGCTCGTATGCAACGTTCGCAGCAGTAGCTCGTGATCCTCGGCGTACGCAGGTCTCGGATCGTACGGATTTCGACGAAACCACGACGCACGCCCGCACCACGTGGGATGAGGGAGAGGAAATCCGGAAAATCGTCGCGCAACGATATCCTGATGCGTCAATCCAATCGGCATCTCTCCAATAAGCGCACCTTCGCTCGAGAACACAACCGCCCCGCAGCCTACAAGGTCAAGACTTGGATCGAGCTGCAGTCGCTCGATTTGCAGTGCTAGTCGTTCCGGGAAGCAGACATCGTCTGCATCCATGCGGGCAATGAACTCGCCTCTGCTGAAGGTGATCGCCTGGTTAAGACGCGTCGCCAATCCCGCAGAAGACGGCTCCCGAACAAGCCGAATTCGCTTATCATTGAACTGTTCGACAATCGCGCTACTCCCGTCCGTTGAGCCGTCATCAATGAGGATCAACTCCCAATCCTGAAGCACTTGGAGTTGAACTGATTGTACAGCCTCCGCCACCGTCAATGCGCTATTGCGCATCGACATGACGATCGAAACGAGCGGGAGAATAGTCACGGTTCAGTCCCATAAGATGCCAGTGCTCGTCGAGAAGATCGATTCGCTTGATCTATATGGAGAAGCAGAAAGCGGCATCTAAATTTCTTCCCTTGCTGATCGCATGACCAGCTGCCTCCCGTCAGACCAATCGCCATCCCGCAGGGTAAAGATCGCGAGTATCTCGCTTGTTCAGCTCATTCGGGGCAAACCATGCCCGGGGTGCAAGGACCACCTTGTCAGGCGCGCGGTTAAGCCAGGCCCCCCACCAGCTGAACGAGCTGTTGGCAATCACGTGGTGCCGGCATCGAGCCATCAATGCCATATCTTCCCAGGGACGGTCGGGATCGCCACAAACATGAACGAGCCGGGATCGCGGCACAAAAGCCAGCACTCGCTCTGCCGCCATGGGATCGTCGGAGAAGATGAACAATTCCGCCTCCCGACCGATTGTGCACTCTAGGCGGGCAAGTGCGTCGCGGTAATAGGGCACGCCGAGAATGCCGTGGAATTCAGCCGTGCCGGGGTTGAGGTAGTCGCCGCGGCGAACGTGAACTGAGACAGGCAGCGGACTACGCTCAATGAGCGCGAGCATGCCGGCAGCTGCCTCGCCGAACGGCTCGCGCGGCGAAAACCATTCGCGCAAGCTTTCGGCGATCGAACTGAAGTAACGCTCGCTCTGAAAATAGCCGAACAGCGAAGTGTGCGGGCCGAGCGAATCGAACGCGGAATCAAAGTGGAAATGTGGTTCGCGATAGCTATCGGCCGGAGCCGCAAGTTTCGGCAGCCCGGCCAGCCCGAGCACTCGATCGATCCGCTGCCTCCACAACGAGCGTACGAAATGATTGGGCGGCTTCTCGGCGCTTCCGGCCGAGCCACCTTGGTTAGCTGCCTCCGGCACACACAGGCGATCCAATAGGAAAGAACGCAGCGCGTCATTCTTGAATCCATTCAGATCGAGCACAAGTCCTACACTGTGGCGTTCCGCGAGCGCCTTGCCGGCTGCGTATTGGAACATCTGATTGCCGAGCCCGCCGATCAGAGACACCGTAATCACGTGTCGTTCAATCCTTTCACTGAGAGCGACAAAGCGCGGCGACAGCAGCATCGACGCCTTTATCGAGACCTATGGAAGGTTGCCAGCCAAGTTCCGAACGGAGCAGGCTGGGCGAGCCAACCAGCCAAGGCTCGTCGTCCTTACGCATGTCAATGGCTCCAAAGCCGAGCAGCGACGGATCAGCGTGCATCGCCGTTGCGACACGTTCGGCGAACTCCCGTACCGAATGGGCGCGCCCCGTAGCGACGTTCCAAGTGGCGATACCACCCCTCTCGTCGCAATGCGTATCGGCACGCAACATCGCCTCAATGACGTCGTCAATGTAGACGAAATCGAGGACCTGCGTCCCGGCCGAGATGGCCACGCGTTCACGCTTGGTCAGGCCGTTGACGAGTGCTGGCAGAAGCCGATGGGACGCCTCGCCCGCACCATAGACCTTGAAAAGACGCAACAGGCGAAAGCGGGTGCCGATGCTATGGGCAACTGCACTCGCCATTAGACCCCCTGCAGCTTTTGAGGAGCCGTAGAGCTTGCCCTGCTCGAGCGGCGACGCCTCGGTAAGCAGGTCCCGGCCAGACGGGCTTCGGTACTCCGAGAAAGTCCCGGCCATTATCATCCGCGCGCCCCATTCGGCGCACAGCCGCGCCAGAGCGGCCGGGAACTCCACATTTATTGCAATCATCTCATCGATGTTGCGGTGGTTCGGCCGGACACCATAAGCCGCCAAATGAAAGACCGTATCGAAGGGCGCCTGAAGCAGCCGCCGCAAACCAGGGTCACTGAAATCGTCACACGCAACGACACTCAGACGATTGCTCCACTCCGGCGGAAGTGAGCTCGACGACCTCGCCAGAGCCGTGACGCGGCGCCCTTCCGACAACAGACGGGTGACGAGATGAACGCCAATGAAGCCCGAAGCTCCCGTGACGAGAACGTTAGCGCCCGGCATGGCTCCTCAATGCGTTGCGATAGTGCTCAATCTGGCGAACCGTGATTTGCATTCCGTCCGAGGGGTTGGCCGTGAAATCGCGATACCAGCTTGCGGTCAGGTCGATGGTATCCTCGAAAGATAAGGGGGGCGCCCAACCTAAACGGCTTCGCGCCTTGGTACTGTCGAGATGCAGGAAGCGTGTCTCAGGAAAACTGCCAGGCGCGTAAATGATCTCTGGCCTTGCCCAGACAGTGCTGAGCTGTTCGACCAGATTTCCGACAGTCCGAGCGGCCTCGTCGCTGGGGCCGAAGTTCCAATTGTCCGCAACCGAGTTGTCTCCACTCAACAGACGGGCAGCCAGCACCAGATAGCCATGAACCAGCGCCATCACATGCTGCCACGGTCGCACCGCGCTCGGGTTGCGCAGAGAGATCGGCTGGCCCGCTGTCACGGCGCGGACGAAGTCTGGCACGATGCGGTCGGCGGACCAGTCACCACCGCCTATGATATTGCCGCCGCGGGCGTTCGCGATCAGTACGCTATTGCCCCGCTCCGCGAGCGTTGCGCGGTAGGAGGCGGCAATCAGTTCGGCGCACGCCTTGGATGCGCTGTAAGGATCCTTGCCGCCGAGCGGATCCTGTTCGCGATAGCCCCAGACCCAGTCCTGGTCGCGATAGACCTTGTCCGTGGTGATGCAGACCACGGCCTTCACATCGGGCGTCAGCCGCGCCGCCTCGAGCACATGTGCGGTGCCGAGCGCGTTGGTCGCAAAGGTTTCGATGGGATTGGCAAAGGACTTCGAAACCAACGGCTGCGCGGCGAGGTGGATAATCACCTGTGGCCGATGGCGCGCCATCGCGTCCCGGACGGTGGCGAAATCGCGGATGTCGCCGATGGTAGAGGCGATATCATTTGCGACATGGCCGGCAACAAACAGGCTTGGGTGGGTTGCAGGTGCAAGCGCAAGGCCTGCGACATCAGAGCCAATGCGTTTGAGCCAGCTGACCAGCCAACCGCCCGTGAAGCCGGTGTGTCCAGTCACGAAGGCGCGCGCGCCCCTCAAGGGCAATTCGAAGTCGAGCAAATCGGAGGCGGGTGTCATTGACCGAAACATCTCAACAAATGAGGCCGGGCGCCGGCCGTATTCTTTCGGAAGCGGATAGACTTTTCATCAGCCGCCCACGCCTCGCGCCGGTTCAGACTGCATCGGCAACATCACTGTCTCTCCACGCAAGATGCGCTCATAGGATTGGGCTATCTTTAACCAGGTGAAGCGCTCCTGCCAGGCGCGGCGACCGGCCTCACCCAACCTACGCAGATGATCGGGAGAGCGGATGCCGCTCTCGATCTCGCGCGCCAAGACGTCGGGCGAGACCTTGATATAGCCGCGATCATCGACCTCCGCAGGGCAGAGCCACCCGCCCCCGGTCCAGCGCACGATCTCCGCGGCATTGCCGGCGGGTACGGTCAGGAACGGCGTCCCTGCCGCCGCGGATTCGAACAGGACCAGCGGCGAGTACTCTACCTTGGAGGCAAACACGAATAGATCGGCTTCAAAGAAGGCATCGACCACTTTCTCACGCGGCAGATCCAACCGAAGCACGGTCTTCTGGGCCGGCGCCAAAGCGGTCGTTGCCGCGCCCACCTGCATGGTCGCGGCGCTAGGCAGCTCCGCGACTTTGCTTCGCGGAGACGGCGGCTTGGGGAACAGGCGCTCGATTACGCCGTTCACGCCTGCATCGCGAAACAAACGAATACCCTTCTGCATCGAATTCAGGCTGCCAAAGCGCTGCAGCAAGGCACGGATTCGATCGGCCCCAAATCGCGTGGCCAGCCAGTCTCCGTTCAGGATCAAGGTTGCACCTTGACCGCCGGTGTCGACTTTTGCAAATGCCTCGGCAACGCTCTCGTGGCCCTTTGCGCCCACTGGCGCGCCGACCGTCAGGAGGACCAGATCGGTCTCGGGTATGCCGAGCTCCCTGCGAAGCTGCCCGTCCTTTCTACTCTCGCGTCCGAACTCGGTTTCGCTCGCGCCGTTGGGAACAATCGAGAAATGTGTGATGCCGTTGGCCCGGGCGAAATCTATGTCGCGGTAGCGCTCAGCATAGAAAACGAGATGGTCGAACTGCTTTAGTATGTCCGGGAGCTGCTGAAAATAGTCCTGGTAGGACGGCTCGTAGAAGCTCGAAAAGCCGCACGGAACGAAAATCTTGCGCGCCTTGATCTGGTCAAGCACGTCCCAAAGCGCATCGAAGCTCCATTGTTGCGCCGCCTTGATCAGGATAGCGTCGCCGTCGAAATCGGTGAGGAATTTTCGGTAACGTTCGACCTCTCCGCGGATGCCCGTCACGAGATTGCCGCTGACGTCGAAACCGACGATCTTGACACCGTTGTGAGGTTCGGATTTCCGGTCGGGATGGGTCCGTGCTGCGACAGTGACATCATGGCCTGCCGCGACCATCCGCTCGGCAAGCTGCCGTATGACCTCCTGTACGCCACCGCGGTGAGGCCAATAACTTTCGCAGCAGAAGAGCAGCTTCATCGTCAGCTCCCTTCGCGTGCGGCTGGAATGAGTCGACGCAGTTTTCCTCGGACGGCTCGCGCGGCTCGCCATGCCAGCCCAAGAGCCGGTTGGCGCTTAAGCATGACGCGATGACGGATTTGGAGCTGGGCATTGGCCACGCGTTTTGCAAGCTCGGGTCCGGCTTGATCGTCCCCGATCCTGCGACCAGCTTCGGCGAGGACGGCACACATGTCCGCGAGGTTAGGCTCCGCCGAAACCCGCCCCTCTACGCCGTGGAAGAGTGCGGCAATATCCACATGGACCTGTTGTGGCGCCGTCGCGCCGGTCGCGTGGGCCAGATTCTCCGAGGAGATCGTGACGAGCTTCTCCAGAAACGGCCGAGCGCTGACACGCGACATGCTGGACGGAACTTCGCGGTAGATGGTCAATCGTTCGGCGAGGTTGGTCACCCGATAGTGGCGCGAAATGCGCGACCAAAGCTCATAGTCTTCCGGCGGCTGTCGGGCAGGATCGGTCGTATAGGCTCCGACCCGGTCGAGCGCCGCTTTCCGTATCATGACCGAGGAGTGCACGAAGGGATTGTTGAAGAGCAGATCGAAGCGCAAGAGCCGATCGTCGGTCGGATGGTCGTGGAAGCGTCCGCTCGGCGTGTCGCCAACCCAGATCTCGGCGCGCGTGCCGACGAGGGCATGATCGGGGTGCGTATCGAGAAACTGGACCTGCTTGGCAATGCGGCTCGGATCGGCAAGATCGTCATGATCCTGCCTCGCAATGTAGCGCCCGCGCGCTAGCGAGATGCCGCGGTTGAGCGCGCCCGCAAGCCCCGCATCCGCCTGGTGGAAAACACGAACTCGTGGATCAGCGATGCTGTCGAGGTACGCACGCGTCTGGTCTGTCGAGCCGTTGTTGATCGCGATCAGCTCGAAATTGGTGAATGACTGGTTCAGGATCGTCCCAAGCGCCAGCGGCAGGTCGCGGCCGCCGTTCTTCACCGACAGCACGACGCTAACCGTCGGCGAGCCACCTTGCTTAGTCACGCTTTGCATTGCCATGATGGTCCAGAATTACGGGCTCGGGCACGGGAATGATGAATTGCCCCTTCCATTGGGGAAGTTGGTTCAGCTGCGCCACGATCTCCTCGCGCAGGTTCCAGGGCAGGATGAGGACATAGTCGGGGCGCCGTTTTTCGATCTCCTCGGGGGCAAGAACCGGTATTCGCGTCCCCGGCAGCAGAAGGCCCTGCTTGTGCACGTTGCGATCGACAGTGAAGGCAATAAAGTCACGACCAATTCCGCAATAGTTTAGCAGAGTGTTGCCCTTCGCAGGAGCGCCATAGGCGGCGACCGATTTCCCCTCCTCGATCAGCCCGATCAGAACGCGCAGCAACGACCGCTTCAGTTGGCCAACGCGATGCCCGAAGGCCTCATAGGTTGCAAGCCGGTCGAGGCCAGCCTCGACCTCCTCTTGCCTGAGCTGCCTGACTGCGCCCGCAACCGGCGTACCGTCTGCGTGGGCGACATAAAGTCGGAGCGACCCGCCATGGGTCGAGAGGCGCTCGAGGTCGATCACCCCCAATCCGTGGCGAGCAAACAGCGGTTCAAGCGCCAACAGCGACAAATAAGAGTAGTGCTCGTGATAGATCGTGTCGAACTCGACACTGCGGATCATTTCGAGGACATGCGGAAACTCGAACACCGCAACGCCCTGCTCAGCGAGCAATAGCTTGAAGCCCGCGACAAAGTCGTTGATGTCGGGCACATGAGCGAGCACGTTGTTGGCAATGATCAAATCCGCGGTGCCACCCTGCTCGCGAAGCCGCGTCGCCACCTTTGACCCGAAGAACGCGACCTCGGTCGGAACCCGCCGCAACTCCCACGCCGCTTTCGCACAGTTGGCGGCCGGATCGACACCGAGGCATGGAATGCCGCGTTGGACGAAATATTGCAGCAGATAGCCGTCATTGCTGCCAACCTCGACGACCCGTGAGCCGCCGCCGAGAGCAAGGCGGGAGACGGCTTTCTCGACGAAGCTGCTCGCATGCGCAAGCCAGCTATCCGAGAACGACGAGAAATAGACATAGTCGGCGTGGAAATGCGTTTCTGGCGTCTCGAAGTCCTCAAGCTGCACGAGCCAGCAGCAATTGCAGACAAAGCTCTTGAGCGGATAGAAGCGCTCGCTGAACGAGGCGTGGTCGGCACGAACAAACGCGTTCGAGATCGGCGTCATGCCAAGATCCACCAGCACAGCGGTTAGTGGCGCACCACAGGACCGGCACATCGGAGAGTGAGCGGCCATCGAGGCTAGCTCCACTGCCGCCAGGGCGCGCGGCGTGCTTGCCAGAGCTCCTCAAGCATCATTTTGTCACGCAACGTGTCCATAGGCTGCCAGAAGCCGTAGTGCCGGTAGGCACACAGCTGCTCATCGCGAGCCAAGGCCTCAAGGGGCGCCGACTCCCAGGACGTCTTGTCGCCCTCGATCCTTTCGATCACTGCAGGGTTGAGCACAAAGAAACCTCCGTTGATGTAGGCATTGTCGCCCGGGGGCTTCTCGACAAACGACTTCACCGCCGAGCCGTCGATCTCCAAGGCACCGTAGCGCCCCGGCGGCCGCACCGCCGTCACTGTCGCCTGCCGGCCATGGCTGTGGTGAAACTCGATAGTTGCAGCGATATCGAGGTCCGACAGTCCATCACCATAGGTGAAGCAGAACGGTTCCCGCGGATCGAGATAGTCGCGCACGCGCTTGAGGCGGCCGCCGGTGAGCGTCGTCTCTCCGGTGTCCACAAGCGTAATCCGCCAGGGCTCGACGCTGCTCTGATGATAGCTGACGCTGTTCTTCGTGGCATCGATGGTGACATCGGAATGATGCAGCACGAAGTTCATGAAGTATTCTTTGATCATGTACCCTTTGTAACCGAGGCAGATCACGAAATCCGTGATCCCGTGATGCGCGTAGAGCTTCATGATGTGCCAGAGGATCGGCCTTCCGCCAATTTCGATCATGGGCTTCGGCCGCACCAATGTCTCTTCCGAAATTCGGGTGCCCATGCCGCCTGCGAGAATGACTGCTTTCATCTAAATGACTCCTTACCCGATGGCCCGTGATCCCAGGACATAAGCCCGAATTCGCGCAAGTACCCGGATGACGCGGCGGCGAAAGGCCCAATGCTCATAATCAAACGCCGCCCTGCCCGACTTCCAATAGTCATATGCCGACCTCAGTGCCAGCACGCCCGCCGTGAACAGCCGATAGCCACTGCCCGCTGCAGCCAAGCGATAGCCCTCGAAATAAGTTTCGCGCTCCTGTCGCGGATAGATTTGCGAACGCGGATTCGTTATCGATCCCACGGTTTCGCCTACGACGCGCTTTCGAAGGACCACTCGATCGTCGATGACCAGATTGAAGCGACACAAATGGCCATAGACCAAATTCATATCGCTGCCCCACGTGGATGGACGCCCGCGAAATTTATCGAGTGTCTTCGAGAGAGACTGGCGACGAAAAATGGAGTAGATCAGATTGGCCTTGCCCATGATTTCCGGCTCCCAAAGGAAGCGAGCCAAGTCTCCGGATTTCAGCCAAGTCGATTCGAAACGCTTGAAGCTTGGATAAGTCCGCACGATTTCATCGCGCTCGTCTATATTGACGACCTGACAGAACCATGCGGATGCACGTGGATTGGCCTGCAACGCCGCAACGCCTCTTTCGAGGAAGTCGGCCGGCCATAAGTCGTCGTCGGACGCCCACAAGAAGAGCGGCGCCCGCGCCTGGTCGTAGACGAACCAGAAATTTCCTTCTGCCCCTTGGTTAAGAGGCTGCCGCACGTATCGAAGTCGAGCGTCTTCACTAGCATAAAGCTCGCACAACCGCCTGACCTCGGGATTTGGCGAGGCGTTGTCCGAGATGATCAACTCAAAATCTCCAAACGTTTGATGCCGGAAACCGTCAAGTACACGCTGGAGCAACTCGGGACGATTGTAAGTCGGAAGACCTATCGAAATCTGCGGCAAGACCGCGTTCATGGAGCGCCCCTTCGCCGTGGCTTCCAACGCAGTACGAAATACAGTTCGTGGCATCTTATGCGAAATGCGACCAGCCGGCGCAAGGCTTGCGCCTGTATTCTGTCAGGAATCACATCGTCAATGGTGGCCGACACCTCGCTGATGACCCCCGAATGGTATTTGTGAAGCGGCCGAAACGAACGAAAGTAGTCTCCCCATTTCGCAGGGACCGGATATCGGCCGCCGATCTGCTCCCACCTCGCCTGCTCACACACCGACTTCGCCGCGATCTTGTACATGCCGACCGTCGGCAAAACCCTTATATTACCCTGCGCAGCAAGCAATATAAGAAGTGGAATCTCGTTAAATGTGGGCCCAATCCAATCAAGCACCGACCGCCCACCATATTTTAGAAATTTCGCCCGATAGACGCCATAGAAGAGCTTGTCGAAATTATTCCTGATGAGGTGTTGGACGCGTTCGTACGCGGAAGCCGAGGAGAAGTCGTAGAATGCCTCCCCTTCCGCGAAGAACTCAAAAAGACCGTCCGTAACCTCGTACTGACCTTCCATCTGACACAGCGCCAGCGACGGATCGCGCTCCAACTCGTTCACACACCTCGCTATGAAGAACGGCTCCCAGCGGTCGTCGTCCGCGGCCCAAAGAAAGAATTCCCCTGCTACTTCGTCTATCAGTGAACGAAAATTTGCTAGCGGGCCCAGGTTTGTCTCGTGGCGGTGATAGCTTACGCGTGGATCAGAGCGCATGCGATCCTGAACGACCTCGGCAACCCTCGGATCCTCCGATGCGTTGTCGGAGACGAGGATTTGCAAATTTCCGTGGGACTGACAGCAAATGAGGTCCAACGCGCGAGCCAGCTTCTCCGGTCGGTTGTAGGTAG
The DNA here is from genome assembly GCF_002068095.1 of Bradyrhizobium sacchari. Lineage (GTDB taxonomy): Bacteria > Pseudomonadota > Alphaproteobacteria > Rhizobiales > Xanthobacteraceae > Bradyrhizobium > Bradyrhizobium sacchari. Next base: position 12,283 of record NZ_LWIG01000012.1, read on the forward strand.
GAATCCCGACGGTGACGAGAGAATTGCTCATCGCTCGCTGTGCCGCCACTAGTACATTCGCTTCAGATAGCCGTCGGGACCGACGGTAATCAGGAGCCTGTGTTGAATGCTCTTGTCGACTTCGAATTCCGGATGGCGCCTGAGGAATTCCCAAGTTGCGGTCTTTGCGTTGTTTCCCTTTCCCCAGGGGCGATCTCGGAACGCGTCGGCCGGCATGTCCTCGATCGCGGTGTCAAATACGATGCAGTAGCTGTCGACGGTTGTAAGCGGCGCATAGGCGTCCAGCTCCGCGAGAACATGATCGTGCGTGTGATTGCTGTCGAGCAAGACCAACACGCTGCGCTTGCCGGCGGCCTTCAGCTTTACTTCGGAAATGACCTCCGCTGCGACGCTCGATCCCTCAATCATCACGATGCGGCGCGCCATGGGATGCGCCTCGATGGCCGCTCGGTTATGGGCGCGAATGTCGATGTCGATACCCACTACCTGCGCATCCTGCGGGCCTCCCGACATCGCGTTCAGCTCCAGCATGGAGGAGGAGAAGATCAACGATCCGCCGTGCGCGATGCCGGTTTCGATAATGAGGTCGGGTTTGACCGACCAGATGATTTCCTGAACAGCGAGAATGTCCTGCGGGAATTGAATAATGGGTCGTCCCATCCACGAGAAATGGTAGGTGTACTTATGCTTGAGGGTCTCGACCATCCACTGACGGGAAAGAGACTGGACATCTACGTCGCGTCCCATTTCCTCGATTTCCTGCGCGACCTCGGTCTGGAAATCTCGATGAGCGCGCGGGCTATCCTCAGCCATCATAACCATCCTTAAGTTGAATTAGTATTGACCCAGAGCCCGGCTCCGGGACTGCTCGTCAAAGACCCGACGAATGGTTTCGATGACTCTGTCCTGCTCATCATCTGTGATGTCGTGATAGCTGGGCAGGTTCATGGAGCGAAGAGGAATGTCCCACGCGTTCCGATTGGTCGGGGCGTCATCGAACATCGGCAAGCCTGACAACGGGTGAAAAAACACGCGCGCGTCGATGTTCTGGGCAGCAAAGGCGCGGCTCAATTGGTCGCGTGTGACCCCGGTCTCCTCATCAAACACGGCAGTTGGCATCCAAGCCCCGTTTACTACGTTGGTAGGTTCAGGATTCATTCGGACACCCAAAAGATTCCGTAGACGCTCGCGATAGTACTGGAAGATCTGCCGCTTGCGACGAACCAACTCATCGACCCGTTCCATCTGTGCGCAACCAAGGGCAGCCTGGATATTTGACATCTTGTATTTGAAGCCGACGGCATCGGGCCAGAACTGCTTCGTCTGCCCGCGTGAGCGACCGTGATTTGAGAGCGTCAGCACTCTGTCGTAAAGAGTAGGATCATTGGTTACGAACATCCCGCCTTCGCCAGTCGTCACCGTCTTGGTGCCATGAAACGAGAAGGCTCCGAACTGTCCCATGCTGCCGGCGCGTTTGCCGTCATATTCGGAACCGATCGCTTCGGCCGCATCTTCAATCACGGGAATGCCGTGCGCCTCGCCGATTCTCAGCAGCCGTTCCATCTCGCACATATTGCCGTAGAGATGAACCGCCAGAATGGCCTTGGTGCGGGGCGTGATTGCCGCCTCTACGAGATCCGGATCGAGACACCAGCTGTCGTGTCGAATATCCACGAAGATTGGCCGGGCGCCGAGATGGACGATCGGAGCCGCGGATGCGATCCAGTTCGTGTCGGCCATGACGACTTCATCGCCCGGGCCAACTCCCAACGCTGCCATTCCCATGTGCAGTGCACCGGTGCAGCTCGACGTCGCGATCGCGTAAGCCGTGCCGAGGTAATCCTTGAACGCTGCCTCGAAGCGATTGATGTAATCATAGCAATTCTCGCCCCACCCATTTGCAGCCGCGTCGGCAGCGTAGCGGGTTTCGAGCTCGGTTATGGACGGTTTGGTATAGAGAATGCGCGATGGCTTAGATGCGACCATGTTAGCTCGCTCCCACTTATCACAATCGGATGCCGGCAAACGAGGGAGGCAGCGCTCTGTCGCGCTCGGAAATGATGATATTCGCCACCGGCCAATCGATCGCGAGAATCGGATCATCGAAGCGAAAACCTGCGCCGGCGTCGGGCACGTAAGCCGGCGTGATTTCATAGTCGACCTCGGTATTGTCTTCCAGGCTTTGAAAACCGTGTGCAAAGCCCTTAGGAATGTAGAGCATCAGCCGGTTGTCAGCAGTCAGCTCCTCACCGTGCCATTGGCCATAGGTCGGTGAGCTATCGCGGAGATCGACGATGACGTCGAAAATCGCTCCGCGGGCGCAACGCACGATCTTGGTCTCGAGATGTGGAGGGGCCTGGAAGTGTAACCCGCGAAGCGTTCCGGCACGCGCGTTGAACGATATCGAACGCTGCACCAGATCGGCCTCGAGACCACGCGCTCGAAACGTATCGGCACAAAAACGCCGCGCAAATGCCCCACGCTCGTCCGTCATCAACTGGGGGGTAATGCGAAAGGCGCCAGCAAGCCCGAGGGGATGAAAAATCATTGGAACAGCTCTCTCGGACGAATCAGCCATCGGTCAGCGCAACGTTCCAGTCAATCGTCGGCCTGACGACGCCCGGAATATCGAACCCGACGCCGAGACCTTGCTTCTCAGACACACGGAATCGCAGGACTTCCTGGGTGTAGAAGTGGATCAGCATCGGATTTAAGGACGTCAGGGCGATTGAAATCACGTAAAAACCGGTATTGAGAAATGAAGCCGGAATCCACATCGTAGACTTGTAAACTCCCGGGACCAGTTCTTCTTCTTGCTGGGGAGAGCTAACAAATGCGCACTGATCTTGCATGAAGACGTGGAAATTCGGCAGCAGACCGTAACCTGGCTTCAACACCTCGAATGTCATTTCCAGACCGATCTTCTCGCCTCGATCGAAATCCTCGCGCTCCTTCAGATCGGCGTCAAGGATACGCGCGCCGCAAAGGCGCGCGATGTCGTCGCCAGGCCTGGAGTCCCAGGCGAAATCGAGCGAGGCGCGAGCTCTTCTGTTTTCACTGGAGAAATAAATATCAGCGATCGCACGCGGCCTATCGATCGCCTGAATGGCACCTTTCTCGAGCAGTACACATTCGGAACAGAAATTGATTACGGTGTTCATGTGATGACTGACGAAAACGACTGTACGTCCGTCGCTCGTTACTTCTTTCATTTTCGCCAGACATTTTCGCTGAAACTCCGCGTCCCCGACGGCGAGAACCTCGTCGATTATCAGAATTTCGGGATCGAGGTGCGCGGCAATCGCGAAAGCCAACCGCATATGCATACCGCTCGAAAAGCGTTTGACCGGGGTATCAATAAAAGCTTCGACACCGGAAAAATCGACTATCTCATCGAACTTTCGGGCTATCTCGCCGCGGCTCATGCCAAGAATTGCGCCGTTGAGAAACACGTTTTCCCGGCCGCTCAGTTCAGGATGAAATCCGGTTCCGACCTCCAGCAGCGCGCCAGCGCGGCCGTTTAATTTCAATTCTCCAGTGGTCGGCGCGGTGATCTGCGCCATGATCTTGAGCAGTGTGCTCTTACCGGATCCATTGCGTCCGATGATTCCGACCACCTTGCCCTGCTCGATGGTCAGGCTGACGTCCTTGAGCGCCCAGAAGGGCTCAACATCGACCGCCGAGTAGTCCTCATCAAGCGATCTTCCAACCAGCCTGCTTCCCCATTGGGAGATAGTCTGAGACAGCAACCGCGTACGAGTGTGATGGACACCGCGGAAATATTCTTTGCCGACACCACGCACTTCGATTGCCGCAGTCATCCTAACTCCTCGTTGAAGCGAATTTTTGAGTGATTTCGCCGGTCAGATCCGATCGACAATGGTGCCTTCCATGTTCCGGAACATGCGCGCGCCCCCCCAGAAGAGAATCACAATTGTCATGATAAATACCCCGATCCCGGCCAGGGACGGAGCATTTGTCCCAAGCACCGCCCACCGCATCGAATCGACCATCACCGCTACCGGGCTGAGTTCGTACAGCCACCGGATCTTCTCCGGCACCAGGGAGGCCGGATAGACGATCGGGCTGAGGTACATCGCAATCTGAAGCACGAAGGGCATCACGATTCCGATGTCGCGGTAGACGGCGTTTAGCGGGGCGAGCCAGAGCACGATGCCGTAGCCGAACAGGGCGACCGCGAGGATAATGAGCGGGGCAAAAATCACCGTCCAGCTCAGATGAGCCCCAAAAAGGGCTGTCAAAAGCACCAGCGCGAAAATCGCGATCAGGCAATCCACTCCTGCCGCAATCGGCGAAACCAGGGGAATGATCATCCGCGGAAACGACACCTTAGTGATCAACGCGCTGCTCGTGACGAGGCTGCTGCCCCCCTCACTCACGACGCGGGTGAAGTATTGCCAGACGGCGATGCCGGCAAAGGCGAACAGCGGGTACGAGCCGTCCTGATCGGGAATGCGGATAAAAAATACGAACACTGTGGTGAAGATTGCGGTCGTGACTAAAGGCTGCAGCAGCACCCAGAGCAAACCTACGGTGGTCTGTCGATAGCGAACGGAGATTTCGCGACGCGCCAGCACCAGCACCAGCTCGCGATGCGCCCAGATACCCGCGACGTCCTCGGCGAACGATCGTTCGCTGTGCGGCTTAATGATCTTGACTGTCACAGAGGTCATTGCAGCTTCAACTTTCTTTCCCAGGCGAGCGCATGGGCGACAATGGTGTCGAGATCGTCATAGGCGGGCGTCCACGACAACAGCTGGCGCAGTCGTGTGCTGTCGGCGACGACGGCGGCTGGATCGCCGGCGCGCCGCGGCCTTGGCTCTGCCACGAAATCGCCGGCTGAAACCCGCCTCACCGCCGCGATAATTTCGTGCACCGAAGAGCCGTGGCCGTAACCGCAATTGAGAGTCGCGCTCGCGCCCCCACCGCGCAGATGGTCGAGCGCCTTGATATGAGCGCTAACCAGATCGCAGACATGAATGTAATCACGGACGCAGGTGCCGTCAGGCGTCGGATAATCGGTGCCGTAAATTTCCATGCCATCGCGCAGCCCAAGTGCAGCCTGCACGGCCACCTTGATCAGATGCGTGGCGGCCCGCGTCGATTGTCCCGTCCGCAGCTTAGGGTCGGCGCCGGCAACATTGAAATAGCGCAGCACCACGTAGGACAGACCGCTCGCCGAAGCCGCATCGCGCAGCATCATTTCCGTCATCAGCTTCGAGGTGCCGTAGGGCGACATCGGCCGTGGCGCCACGTCCTCGCTGACCAGTTCGGTGGCCGGATTGCCGTAGACTGCGGCGGTGGAAGAAAACACGAAATGTCTGACGCCGCCGGCGATCGCCGCATCAAGCAGCGCCAGGGAATTGACAGTGTTGTTTTTGTAATAGGCAACCGGTTTTGCCACGGATTCAGGCACCACGGTCGATGCGGCGAAATGCATGATCGCATCGATGCCATGTTCGGCGATCAGCCGCGACACGAGGTCCGCATCCCCGACATCCCCAACGGTGAGTCTTGCCTGCTCGGCCACGGCCTCGGGGAAACCTGACGACAGATTGTCCAGCACGATCACGCGCCGCCCCTGTTCGATCAGTCCGTATACGACGTGGCTACCGATGTAGCCTGCGCCCCCCGTTACCAGAATTGTCATCCGCCCAAGTTTCCATGCTACCGCACTCCGGGTGAAACGCTCTCCACCCGGAGGCTCCCGAGAGGGAGCGAAGACGAACGCGGCGCCTCCTAGAGCGCGCCGCGTGATATGCCGCGCTCAGGCGGCGGCAACCAGATCCACATTGAGATAAACGCGGACCTTGCGACCGAGCAGATCGAGCAGAATGGCGACCCGGTCATGGTCCCCAATTCCATCGAACAACCCGGCACTATCTATGAAGGCGCCTGCAAGCACGCGCACCTTGTCGCCAGGCGCGAAACCAGGAATCCTTTCCATTCTGATGAAGCCGCGATCGTCCTCACGCGCCTTCAGCGCTCCCACGACGCCGCTTGGCACTACCGCGGGCTCCTCGCCATTGCAGACGAGATGCGAGACGCCCTGGGTCGACTGGATCGACCGCCAGCGCTGCATCGCCCTGTCGATGGCCACGAACATATAGCGCGGAAACAGCGGCTTTGCGACGAGGTCGATCTTGCGCGCGTGGCAGCGGCGCGTCAGATAGCGCGGCAGATAGATTCCATAGCCCTGGCGCAATAGGTTCTGCGCGGCCTTGGCCTCGCCGTTGACCTGGGTCTGCACAACATGCCAGGACGTGTCGACGGCGTCGCTCATGGTGCGCTCTCCGTGGCCTCGCCCGACTCGCGCAAGCCGAGAAGACCTGCCGCGAGCACACGCTCCGCGCCATAAACCGCAACGGCCGCGTCATAGGATGCAGCGGCATGCGTGACATCGGTCACGATCACAGCGTCGAACGCATCCTTCACCTCGTCATAGGACCGGAAGACATTGACGCCGACAAAGCACGCCAGCTCGCACGCAGGATCGACGAGCGCCACGATCACAACGCCCGCCTCGACCGCGCAGAGGATCGCAACCTCCGCCAGATCCGATTGGCCCGCCAGCACGACCCGCGAAAAGCCCTTGGCTTTCGCCTGACCGAGCACGCGCGCGCAATCGTTCTTGGCTAGGCGGAAGAAGGAAAATGAATCGGACAGATATTGAACCGTGAGGCGGGATTTCTCGGCAAACCCCTGCGGCGTCAGGTAGTAGGCGTAGCGGCGGGCGGGCGCATCTCCCACCTTGACCAGCCCCTTCTTGATGCAGCGCTTGAGATAGGCGTTGACCAACCCGAGCGCGATGCCTAGCTCGGCGGCGATACGGCGCTGCGAGCGCGCACCATCGTTTTCCACAGAACTCAACAGGCCAAGGACGATCTTCTCGTTCTCATGCCTTGTATTTAGCAAACGGTCCACTTCCATACGCCTCCAGCGTCAGCGACCACATACGCCGTTCATTTCGTGAACGTCAAGCCTCTTGTTCACGATTTGAACGATTTCAAGATATTGTTCCTATTGGATATTTTAGGACTTCTTATTAAAATCCTGTCGGAAAGCCTCTCGAACTCGACTTGGCCCTGGGGCGGCTGCGGCTTATGGGGTCAGGTGATAATTGAGGCTGGTTCGGTTCATACGGTTGACGGCAGCTGACCAAGCCGCCCCCCCCCGCGGTCAGGTGTACTGCCAAATCTGAGCGTTGCCGAAAAATGTCTGAGGGAAGCACCCTCGAGTTTGAGATGACAATTGAGCCGCATTTTCAGCAATTCCTGGATTCGCGCGATCGCCCCCCCCCCATTGCTCGAATGCCGCTTGTAAGACCATTCGCGCACGTGACATATACGCCTCTCGTGCGAGTCAAAAATTTTCGATGGCCGCGGGAGCCAAGATGAATGACCACTGACACTCCGCGCCCGCGGATCTTGATCGCCGGGATAGCTGGCGCCTCCCTGGGAACTGAAATTGCCAAATGTCTGCGCCACGTAGGCGGATACGAGATCATCGGATGCGATATCTCGCCTTACGCGTACGGCCACTACGACTCCAACTTTGAAAGCACATTCCTCGTCGATCGTGGACGGTACATCGTCGACCTGCTCGCACTCTGCCGAGACGAGCGCATCAATTGCGTTATACCCGGCGGCGACGAACCTGCAGTTCTGATCAGCCGCGCTGCGGATCAGTTCTCCGAGATCGGCGTGCGCATTGGTCACAACAATCCGGATTTGGTCGAGCGCCTTTCGCACAAGGGAAGATGCTTCGAGATCCTCTCGGCGATAGGCATTGCGACGCCGGTGACGATGACCATCTCCAATCCTGCCGATCTTCATCGCGTTCCGCTGCCCTGTATCATCAAGCCGGCAACCGGAAGCGGCGGAAGCAGCTTTGTCTTTTTTGCAAGAACCTACGCCGAGGCGGAACTCTATTGCACCTATCTCCGCAACAACAAGCGGATCCCTGTAGCGCAGGAATACATCCCGCATGAGCGCGGCGAGTTCACGGTTGGCGTCATCTCTAGACCTGACGGCAGCTGCGCCGGCGCAATTGCTTTGAGGCGGAGCTTCAACAGCAAGCTTTCGGTGGCCATGCAGGGCGATGACTTCGTGATCTCGAGCGGCTACAGCCAGGGTCAGATCGGGGAATACCCCGAAATCTGCGCCATCGCCCGTGAAATTGCGCAGCGACTGGAAAGCACCGGGCCGCTGAACATTCAAGGACGCTTGGCTGCCGACGGCAGATTCGTCCCCTTCGAAATCAACGCCCGGTTTTCAGCCAGTACGTTCCTTCGAACACTGGCTGGCTTCAATGAAGTCGACTTCTATACACGCCTGTCGCTGGGACAGCTTCCCCGCACTGAACTTGGCATAACGCCTGGCTGGTATTTTCGGACGCTGAGCGAGGTCGCCATTCTGCCGCAGGAACTTAAGCAATGATCCGCTGGATCATTCCCGGACTGCTTGGCACGGCGCCGGACAGCGACTACGTCGCGGAAGGCAGCATCAAAGTCGATGCTCGAACACTCGTCGACAGGCACGGAAATTCACCGGCGGCGTTGTGCGACAAGATCGACGAGGGTGTTTCCGCTCTCGAGACGGGACGGCGCGTCATCATCGTTTGCGACTTCGGAGTTTCGCGCAGCAATACCATTGCGGCCGGCATCCTCGCCAAGTCGCGCGGTATGGCAATCGATGCCGCCGTAGCCGAAATCGTAAAGGCCACCGGGGAATCCTCGATCAAGCTCGACATGATCGAAGACTTGCGCGCAGCGCTCAATTCGTTCCCCGTCGAGCAAAAGGTCGATCACGTCCTGATCACCGGCGGCACGGGCTTCCTGGGCGCCAACCTTGCTCTGCGCCTTTCGTCATCTCACAAGGTTTTCACACCAACTCGCGCCCAGCTCGATTTGGCCGGGCCCACCTCGCGGCTCGACCAGTACTGTCGCGAAAACGGCATCTCCACGATTGTCCACTTCGCCTACCCTCGAATCTACACCAACAATTCAGCCCTGGGCGAAGGCCTGACCATTCTCCGCAATGTTCTCGACGTCTGCAAGGTCCGCGGCATTCGCCTGGTCCAGCCCTCGGGCTCCGTGGTGTTCTCCGGCTATCGTAGCCCATTGATGGTCGCGGATATCGCAACGGCGGCGCGGCCAAAGGGAGTCTACGGGCAAACGAAATTTCTCGAGGAAATGCTGGTTCGCAATGCAGTCGAGAACGAGGGTGTTTCCGCCACGATCGTCAGGATCTCGCCGGTCTACGGCCGCGAGAGCGCGAGACCGCGGCTGATTTGGTTTGCGCGACAGTACGTCGGGGAGAACAAGCCCGTTGTTACCCATGTCTATCGCAACGCCCGTCCGCGGCTTCAGCTCCTGCATTCGGATGATGCCATAGCCGGAATCATGGAAGTTATCCGCTCGGGCCGCGCCCCAATATATCATCTGGGCGGACAGGCTTCTTACGAAACCAGGGAAATCGTCAGCCGAATTGGTCGTATCCTCGGCAAAGAGGCGCTTGTTGAGGAGACCCAAATAGGCGAAGACGTCGCCAATATCTTCCTGGACTCCAGCGGCTCGCAGGAGCTTCTGGGCTGGAAACCGGTGGTAGACCTTGACACAGGCTTGGCGCGCACCCTGTTGGGGCAGGAGGATGGCGCGGCTGCGCCTTGAGGAGATCGAATGCAAAACGAATTTTCGATGCTTGACCAGAGAACGCAGACAGCGAGCGATGATCGCTATTCGCGCGAGATACAGCAGTATTTCGCTTCAAGCGAGGGAGATACGCTGGCTAAGCTGCGGAACTTCGTAAAGTTTACACCCCGACAGAATTTGGCGCTGTTTCTCGCCAAGAATGAGCTTTTCAAGCATCTCGTCGAGGTTCATGGCCACATCGTCGAATGCGGTGTCTTCATGGGCGGCGGCTTGCTGACCTGGGCGCAATTGTCGGCGATCTATGAGCCCTATAATCACGTCCGCCGAATTGTTGGCTTCGACACCTTCGCCGGATTTCCGAGCTTTGCCGAGCAGGACAAATCGGAGCAGGCAGCCGAGCTGGGATTTGCCAAGGTCGGCGGACTTGCAGTTCAGGGGATCGAGGCGGACATACGGCGGGCTACCGAACTGTATGATCTCAACAGACCGCTCGGGCACATTCCGCGGATCGAGCTCGTCAAGGGCGATGCCAGCAAAACCATTCCAAGCTACGTCGAGGAAAACCGTCACCTCGTCGTCGCGCTGCTCTACCTCGATTTCGATCTCTACGATCCAACGCTTGCCGCGCTCAACGCATTCTTGCCGCGCATGCCGAAGGGCGCCATTATCGCCTTTGACGAACTGGACCAAAAGCAGTGGCCCGGCGAAACGGTTGCTGTGCTCGAGGCGGCCGGAATTAAGAATTTGCGGATCAAGCGCTTCCCCTTCACACCGCAGCTCTCGTATGCTGTTTTGGACTAGTGCGTCCAACTCATCTTGCTGCAAGGGATGCCACGCTGGAGCAGCTGAAACAACGAAAGCTCCAAAAGAGAGAAACGGCTCTTTGCCTAAATGGTCGTCCGGTCGCCTCGGAGCGAACGTCCCGGCGACTTCAGGCACTTTCCAGCGGGCTTGCCCTCCTTGGCCTGGGGTTTATCCCTCGCCGATCCGAGAGAATATAGGTGGTTCAGCTGCCCGCCCGTCAATGCCGTGACAGAGCGATGCTCGATCGGTAAACCCGATTTGCCGAAGAGAATTTGAAGGGTTTAGGCCCACGAGAGTAGCTGGAGATCGACGGTGCCTGGAGTGCCGCCCCAAAGAAAAAGCATACTGTATTTCGCGAATGAGGACTCGGCCTTTTTGCTAAGCCGCTTGCCTATGGCTCGATTTGCGAGGGACGCTGGGTTTGACGTTCACGTGGCGACCCGGAACACCGGCTCGGCATCGAAGATAGCGGCTGAGGGATTTGTGGTACATGACGTCCCCATTCGACGTGGTAGCCAGTCGCTGAGATCGGTCTGGTCCACCTTGGCGACCATTCTGGCGCTCAGAAGGATCGCGGCGAAATTGTCGCCGAGCATCGTCCACTCTTCTTCGTTGCAGTGTTCCGTAATTGGATCACTGGCAATGTTGGGACGTAACATACGAAAGGTCAACGGAATTACTGGGCTCGGCTACGTATTCACATCAGCTGACCTACGCGCGCGGATATTAAAAGGCGTTCTACGCCTCGTGCTACCGGCGCTATTTAACCGCGCCAATTGCGTCGTTCTCGTCGAAAACAAGGACGACAAAAAAGAGCTTGTCACTTTAGGGATTCTAGATCGGCAGCTGATCCACATCCCTGGCTCTGGAGTGGACGATGCCAAGTTTCGGCCGATGCCGGAGCCGCCCGGGCCCATCACGTTTGCTTTTGTCGGCCGATTGCTCGCTGACAAAGGTATTCGCGCATTGATAGCAGCGCACCAGTCGCTTTGGGCAAAAGGTCACCGCTTCAACCTTTTGATCGCCGGAAGGCCGGATCCGCTAAATCCCGCATCTGTATCTAATCAGGAGCTTCAAGAATGGAGCAACCTACCAGGCATTTCTTGGCTTGGGCACGTCGACGATGTGGCATCGGTGTGGAGACGCTCTCATTTCGCCGTCCTGCCGTCGCGTCGCGAAGGGCTCCCAGTAAGTTTGTTGGAAGCGGCCGCATGCGGCCGTTCAATGGTCGCGACTGACGCCCCCGGCTGCCGCGACATTGCGGTGCAAGATCAAACTGGCTTTTTGGTTCCTATTGATGATGTGAGCAGTCTCGCAGATGCAATTCTGCGACTAGCAGGATCCTCCGAGCTGCGCGCCAAGTTCGGTCAAGCAGCTCGCGAATTAGTTGAGAGAACATACTCGGCCCGAGTTGTCGGACATTATACCGTTCAGCTGTATAGAAGGTTCTCTTGAGACCAATGTGCGGTTGGTCCGAGACAAAAGGTCGAAAGCTCCGTGCTTGAAGGATCCAGCCGGCGGAGCAGACGATTCGTAAACGATGACGAAGCGGACGACACCTGCCGATGAATGTACCTGCTCCGTCTCACCCCACGCCCGAGCGCCTTCATCGACCGACCAATCTCACGCACGAGGTAACCTCCTTCTCCCAAGCCCGGAGCTCAATTCTCCTCGCGAAACACGGGAGTCGCCTTACGGGAAAAGCGATATGCCGAGAACGCTCCCTCGGCTTGTCAAAGAGCGCGACAAAGTCAGAGACGATAATCGGCTGCGACGACCGCAGTTGCATCTAGCCGTCGAAAGCAGTCAGCGCTAATCCTCAAGTTCTCCCTGGTCGCGCATCAGAGCAATGTTTCACAACCAAATGAAAATGACTTTACAAAAGAATCACAAAATGATCTGGAGTTGGTGCTCCGAGCGATGAATGGGATCCCAAAGTCTCAACTGCGCTCGTTGCGATGCCAACGACACCATCACCATTAAGATCCTGGTGAAAACTCGTTTCCAAGGCTTCAAGTTGGTAGCTGCCTCCCGATAAAACACCAACAGCATTGGAAGTGTAGTTGCCAGAGCTATCTGTATTCCAGACTGTGTATTGGTCGGCCCCTGCAACCTTCCAAGCTACTTCGAAACCGCCGCCGGTAACCTCTGCTCCGATTGGAGTCCAGTCACCAAACTCCCCCGTGACTACACTCGATCCACCATATTTCAATTGAACATTCGAACCATTGCCAGCGGGAGACAGGAAGTAGTTGTGTTCTTGCTGAACGAGGGCCGTCAACCCAAAAGACTCGATCGTGCTTGCCACGATCCCAACAACGCCATCACCATTGAGATCCTGGTGAAAACTCGGCTCCAAAGATTCAAGCTCGTAGCTCTTTCCGGAGACTGCGCCAATTGCATTGCTAGTGTAGTTGCCCGAGCTGTCTGTATTCCAAACCGTGTATAGGTCCGAGCCTACTACCTTCCAAGCTAGCTCGTAACCACTGCCGGTACTCTCTGCGCCGATAGGCGTCCAGCTGCCAAACTGTCCTGCGACTACCGAGAATCCACCGAACTTTAGTTCGGTACCCGAACCGCCGCCACTTGGAGACAGGAAATATGTGCTCGCCTGCTGAACGAGGGCCGTCGATCCGAAAGACTCAATTGTGCTCGTTGCGACGCCAACCAGACCATCACCATTGAGATCCTGGTGAAAACTCGTTTCCAAGGATTCAAATTGATAGCTGCGCCCCGATAACGCACCAATGGCATTGGAAACGTAATTACCGGAGCTATCCGTATTCCAGACTGTGTATTGGTCGACCCCTGCAACCTTCCAAGCTACTTCGAAACCGCTGCCGGTAGCCTCCGCTCCGATTGGAGTCCAGTCACCAAACTCCCCCGTGACTACACCCGATCCACCGTATTTCAATTGAACATTCGAACCACCGCCAACGGGAGACAGGAAATACCTGCTTGCCTGCTGAACGAGGGCCGTCAACCCAAAAGACTCGATCGTGCTCGCGACGATCCCAACAACGCCATCACCATTGAGGTCTTGGTGAAAACTCGTCTCCAAAGATTCAAGCTCGTAGCTCTTTCCCGAGACTGCGCCAATTGCATTGCTAGTGTAGTTGCCAGAGCTGTCCGTATTCCAGACCGTGTATTGGTCCGCGCCCGCGACCTTCCAAGCTACTTCGAAACCGCTGCCGGTAGCCTCCGCGCCGATCGGCGTCCAGCCACCAAATTGTCCTGCGACAACCCCCGATCCACCGTACTTCAGTTGCAAATTCGAGCCGCCGTTAGCCGTGGAACTCAAGAAGTAACCGTTTCCAGCTTGCACCAAGCTCGTTGCCCCCACCGCGTCGATCACGAGAGGTGTGAGCAGACTTATAAGAGTGGAGCTGCTCATCGTACCGTCGTTGAATTGGAAGTTCTCCACTCCGGTGACGGTGTCCGTCCCATCAGGTGAGCCAGTACGCTGGTCGACGATGGTGAAGGTCTGACTCGTCGAATCGTAGGTGATGGCGTAACCGCCTTCGCTGCCCGAATACACCGCCGTGTCCGCGCCGGCTCCGCCGACAATTGTATCGTTGCCGCCGCCGCCGATGATCGTGTCGTTGCCGCCGCCGCCGTTCAGCACGTTGGCGATCGCGTTGCCGATAATCGTGTCGTTGCCGGACCCGCCGATGGCGTTGTCGATGTAAGACCGCGCGTCGTTGTTGTAGAGGCAGGCGTTGTAGACGTTGCCCGATGCGTAATGGCCGTTGCCGAGATTGGCCAGTTGCGCCGAGGAGAACACCGACGCCGCACCGGGATTGAGGTTGACGGTCAAATTCGTCGTGTAGTTCGACAGGTCGTAGGTATCGACGCCGCCACCGTCCCAGACCGTCTCGTAGATGCGATTGGCCGAGCCGCCGACGCCGCCGCCCGGCGCGAGCTGCCCGACGCCGTTGATGAATTCCTGCCCCGTGCTCGGATTCCAGGTGTAGACCGTGTTGCTGCTCTGGGTCGTGTAGTCCGCGCCGTACATCGTCTGAAGCGCGAGGATATCGTTGGCCATGTAGGTCTGCGAAAATCCGAACGCCTCGTTGGTGTATCCGGACGTCGTCGAGGCGCCGACATAGCTGCGATAGCTCATGACGGTGTATTCGCTGTCGTCATGCGCGCTCGGCACCGCGACGTTGGCGGGGCCGCCGGCCTCCTGGCTGTGCTTGAGGCCGAGCGCATGGCCGAGCTCGTGCAGCGCGGTCGCGAAATAGTAATTGCCGAGCTTGGCCTGCGAATAATCGTACTGGGTCCCGAACCAGATGTCGCCGCCGGACGCATAGTTGCCGGGATAGTAGGCGTAAGAGGTCGGATTGGCGGACGGCGACTGCGCGATCATGATGTCGCCGCTGCCGGTCCCGTTGTATTGGATCGTGGCGTTGGTGTAGCCGAGGATCAGGCCGATCGCGTAGGTGATCGCCGCCTGCATCTGGGTCGGCGCCGAGGCGAAACCCGACTTGGTCGGTTCGCTGCTGCCGCCGGTATAAGGATTAGCGTAATCGCTAGGCGAGTCGGGAAAGCTGTAGCTGATCGTGCCGGTCCATTTGTAACCCGACAGCAGGCCGTCGATCTCGGCATTGTTGGTGGCACTGACGGAAACAGAGGTGGCCAATGGACTCTCCGGAGCAATGCATCGCGCACGGTTCGCTGCGCAGGGCATGATTCTAGCTAGAGAGTTATACGTTTGGTTTAATTTGGGCGTCGGGCCTTCAGTCGGGCCGTAATGCCGTGTTAGCCATCAACTTCCGTAATGATACGGAGCAGCAACGGCATTCAGTACCGCGCCTAGCGTGTTCCGTAAAGGAAACTATGAAACTGGGTCCATTTTCGGCCGGTCTGATCGGAGCCCTGGCGATGCTCGCCGGGCCGGATCGTCTGCCAATCGGAGAACAGTCTCTCATGGTCTCGAAAGCCAATGCGAACGAAAGCAGCAAGGGGAACACCGCGGCGGGACGCGCGCCCTCCATGCCAATGGCCCGCGATCCTTCCGCCGCGGTGGCGGAGGAATTCGAGGCTGCCCGCCGGGCTGGAACGCGGGAGGCGTTCGAGCTGTTCATCGCGCGCCACGGCGATGACCCGCTCGCCGAGCAGGCGCGCGCCGAGCTGAAGCGTCTGTCGCGCTGATCTCCTTGGGCAGCGCGGCAGGCTGCGCCAGGTCCAGCCCCGGTCAGGCCTTGCATTTCGACAGGCGGCATCCGCGTCGGGACAGACTTGCCGCCTGATGTTTCGGCCTTATGGTGGCTCCGCAATCTGTCCCGGAGCCTTTCAAGATGCCTTTTCCGCATGCCTCGGAAGCCCTGTCGCGCTTCACCGTGCTCGATCTGACCCGCGTCCGGTCCGGGCCCACCTGCGTGCGCCAGCTCGCGGACTGGGGCGCCAATGTCATCAAGATTGACGCACTGACCGAGGATGCCGGCGGCGAGCAGCCGGGCGGGCCGCGCCGGGGCTCCGACTTCCAGAATTTGCACCGCAACAAACGGGCCATGACGCTGAACCTGAAGGACGAGCGGGGGCTCGCCGTGTTCAAACGCCTTGCCGCCAAGGCCGACGTCGTGGTCGAGAATTTTCGTCCCGACGTGAAGAAGAAACTCGGCATCGACTATGAGAGCCTTGCCGCGATCAATCCGCGCATCGTCTATGGCAGCATCTCCGGCTTCGGCCAGGACGGCCCCTATCACAAGCGGCCGGGCTTCGATCAGATCGCGCAAGGCATGGGCGGGCTGATGTCGATCACCGGCGCGCCCGGCGAAGGACCGATGCGGGTCGGCATTCCCGTCGCCGACCTCACGGCCGGCCTGTTCTGTGCCATGGGCATCCTCACCGCGCTGCTCGAGCGCGAGGTCTCGGGCAAGGGTCAGTGGGTGCAGACCTCGTTGCTGCAGGCCCAAATCTTCATGCTCGACTTCCAGGCCGCGCGCTGGCTGATGGAGAAGGAAGTGGCCAGGCAGGCCGGCAACAACCATCCGACCAGCATCCCGACCGGTGTGTTCAAGACCTCGGACGGCTACATCAACATCGCCACCACGGGCGGGCGGATCTGGGAGCGCTGTGCGCAGGCAATTGGCGCGCCGGAGCTTTACAGCCATCCCGACTACGCGACCGCCCCCGCTCGCTCCAGGAATCGCGACGCGCTCAATGCCGAAATCGAGCGGCGCACCTTGACGAAATCGACCGAGACCTGGGTCCGTGAGTTCAACGAGGCCGGTGTACCCTGCGGGCCGATCTACGCCATCGACCAGATGTTCGAGGACGCCCAGGTCAGGCATCTCGGCATCGCGCAGGAGGTGCCGAACGACGAGGGCCGGCATATTCGCCTGGTCGGCCAGCCCGTGTCGCTGTCGCGCACGCCGAGCAGAATGGTGGCACGACCGCCGGAATTCGGCGAGCACACCGACGAGGTGCTGAAAGAGTTCGGCCTAGGCGCCGAAGAGATTGCGGAACTGAAACTTGCCCGAGTAGTCTGAGGCGCGCGCCGGCGATTACAAGACTAGCACTAGCGCCCTTTCTCGCTTGAGCTGCTCGGAAGCCGTCCCGCGACGAGCGCGCTCCGCGCATCAGCGATTTGCGCACCTGACTCGAAAGTCGCGCTGATGGGCTTGATGCTGCTACAGCAATGTCACTGACAAGGCGCTGAGTTGATTTTACGGCAAGACATCGGCTACGGGCCGGCGGCGAGCTGCGGCTCACCGCTGATCTCGCGACCCTCACTTTGTTGCAGTCCGACGGCCCACCCCATGAATCCAAAGAGCAGCGCTGAATTCGTCAGCGAGCCGCTTATCAAGTACTCGATCCCCACGAATACCAGCCCAGCGAACACAAAGGACCCGACGGCATCAAAGCGGGCCCGCCTGCCGGCCGCCATCAAACCCAGAGTGAACACGGCGACCAGAAGCAGCGCGGCGGCAACACCAACTTCCACTGCCGCTTGCAGTACAACGTTGTGTGGCTCTGTCTTGTAGCAGGATTGTTGGGCGAAGGTTCCTATGCCCCGCCCAAGGAGACCAGCTTTTGGGAGCAGGTTTAAGGCTTCCTTCGTGAGTATTATTCGAATTGCCAAGGTGTCCTTGGTATCGCACGCCACGACCGGCTTGTGGGCATTCTCGACGACAAGCCCAATGATCTTGCCGGACATCGCGGGACGAGCAGCCAATCCAATGAAAATTGTCAGACATACTATGGCAAGCGCCGCGATCTGGCGCCGACCGCCTGACTTGACCGCCGACGCAACAAAGCTGAGAGCCAAGGCGATGAAAGGGTGTCGCACCATAGCGGCGGCGAACACGAACGAAGGCACGGCGATCAGTCCGGCAACCGGCCATTGACGCGCCGAGAGTTTCATCGAAAGGAGCGTAAATACCAAGAAACACCAAGTTAGCGAAAACACGGTCGGACCTTCACCGAACCCGAAGACAAACGGCTTATACTCGCCGCTCCGATCGTAAACTATGGCCCAAGCCGTCAGCAGCGTCCCGACCGAGACGATCGCTCCCATGATGTAGCAGAAGCGCCTGGGATCAAAACGATGAGCTACCGCCCGGAACGCAGGATAGTAGGCCATGGAAATCGCGAGCAGTGCATAATCGCGGCCGCTTGCCGTGACGCCGTTCACGACAGTTGAGGCCACCACCAGAGCTGCTAGTGCGGCAAACAGATAATCGGCCGGGACAGGCCGAAACTTTGCCGATATCACGACGATCGGTGCGATCAATAAGGCCGCTGTTACCGCTGCATGTCCCTTCGTGCCCAGCATGCCATATAGAAGGACAAGGACTGCGTTAGCCGAGATCCAAACCGCTATCGCTGCGGTGGTCAACCAAGTCTTCGTCATCAGTATGATCGCCGACACCCGACTGCGGAGAGGATCAATAACTCTATCCCGTGAGGACGCAAAAAGACCCCAATGGCGTCAACATCGACCAAGGCCAACGAGACCAACCAAGCGTACCTGCTACCATTGCGGTCTCCACTTGTAAACATCGTCGCCAGGTCGGTCAGCAGAGCAGGCCTAACCGCTCCGTCAGCCCATCGCATCCCTCGTCAATCGGACGAAATCCGCAACGAACGCCTCTACGCGCGGCTCGAGGTTCGGCAGCAAATTGCGAACAGTCGGAGGCCCAGCTGTTTGCGCAACCTGCAACATGTGATCGGCCAGTGCAGCGGCGTCGCGGATGCCGAAATATCGGGCGTTGCCTTCGGTCTGCTCGCGATGGACGTCGAGGTCGGACAGGATCATCGGGACACCAAACGACTTGGCTTCCTCGACTGTCGTACTCCACCCCTCGCACTCCGAAGGATTGATGAGAGCCGTCGACGCGCGCAGGAGGGCGTAGACGTGATCCAGCGGAATCATTCCAAGATGTCTGAAATTCATCTCGAGACCGCGCGACCTGACCTGGCTCATGGTGCTCTCGAACAAACCGGACTCACGGAAGTCCTTCGTGTTTCCGGATGCCGCGACGACGATGTCGAATCCCCGGCATTTCAGAAGTTCAAGCGCATCGATGACGATCTGGTGGTTCTTGTGCCGCCAGAACTGGTTCGGCAGGTAGAAATACCGGGACGGCAGACCATATTGCGCGATTACGTCGAACGGTTTTGTGGCGAGCAGACCGGCCGGCGGCTCGGTGGCAAACCGAACGACCGAAACACCGTTCGAAATGCCCGGATAGAACCTCTGGAGATCGCCGAGCGCGCTGGTGCTGCTCACCATGATATGCCGACCGGACGCGATCTGGACCCGAAAGCCGAGATCGCGCCGCCAATACGCTCCCCTGGAGAAAAGATGCGGGAGCAGGCGATGCTGGAAATCGGGAAACCATGCGACCGCCGGGAATGGCAAGCGCCAGCCGAAGAAGCGCGCGGATTCGAACACCATGTCGATCTTGCGAACCGCGAATTCGGCGACGGCGGGTCGGTCCAGGCCGAAGGCGATGGCGCGGGCAAGGCCCGTCACACGGGCAAGACCGGTCGCGGCGTGATCGAACACCGGCGAGCGCACGACTTCGACAGCGGGAATGCTGGCTAGCGCTGCTATCTCCTCGGGCTCGTCAGCCATTCCGGCAAACAGCACGGGCGTCACCGTTCCCGGCGCGTATCTGCTGAGCGCCTCGAACAGATTGCGCTGGTAATTGTAGCCTCCCGCCCACAGGCGGCGCGGAATGTTGGTGAATGCGATCCGCAGCGGCGCACGCTCAGGCACGAGCTTGGCCCTTGAACCATGCGACGTAGTCGGCCAGTCCCCGCTCCAGCGGAATACGCCATTCGAAATCCATCTCGAGCAGGCGCGCGTTGTCGGCCAGCAGGCTGGTCGGATCGCCTGGACGCGCGATGCCGGAAAACTGCACGGTCGTTTTGCTGCCCCAATGCCCGATCAGGCCTTCAGCAATGCTGGCCACGCTTACGCCGCGCCCGGAGCCGCCATTGATTACATCAGAATCGCCCTGCCACGTCCCTTCCGCGACACGCGCTAGCAGGCGAACGACGTCGCGAACGTCGGTCCAGTCCCTTATCTCGGCGCCTGTTCCTCCGAGGTTCAGCGTGCGCTGCTCGTTGTGCAGCCGTGAGCAGATGTCCCAGAGAAGCTGCTTGCGAAGGTGGGGACCGTAGACCGAGAACAGACGCACGACGGCGCAGCGAATGCCGAAGCTCTGGACGTAGCTTTGGCACAGTTGCTCCATCATCAGCTTGTGGTGGCCGTAGGGCGACATCGGCGCCAACGTCGCGCGTTCTGGGATCGGTCCGGCGTGATCGGCCCCGTAGACGGCAGCGCTCGACGCGACGATCAGCCTGCTCGCGGGCGCAAAGCTTCGAAGCCATTCCAGCAAACGCGCCGTGCTGGCCACGGTGCGCGAATAGTCTTCGAACGGGCG
This sequence comes from Bradyrhizobium sacchari, assembly GCF_002068095.1. Lineage (GTDB taxonomy): Bacteria > Pseudomonadota > Alphaproteobacteria > Rhizobiales > Xanthobacteraceae > Bradyrhizobium > Bradyrhizobium sacchari. The sequence goes on from NZ_LWIG01000012.1 coordinate 32,659, forward strand.
CTCGATCGATAATCCGACGGACGACCCGCCGGCCAGATGGAGGACGTGCGACGGCAGTCCGTGCGCGGCGGCGAGCGCATTCAGATTGGCGGCATCGACTTCGCCATTGATCCAGGTCTGCAGGCCGAGCGCGCGCGCATCGGCCGGATCGAGGGCTCCATGGCCGACGCCATGGACAGCATGCCCGCCCCCTGCCAACTCACGGACGAGATGGCGGCCGATGAACCCGTTCGCGCCGGTAACCCACACGGACATGGCGCTACCTTGTGTGCAGGCGGTTGGCTTGTGAGCACATTGCAATCTTCATTGTCGTGGGCGTCCCTTATCGCTCGTCCGGCGACAACTCCCTGACGATGGTGGCGGGATTACCCGCCACGATGGAATAGGCCGGAACGTCCTTGGTGACTACGGCGCCCGCGGCGACGATCCCTCCCTCACCAATCGTCACGCCTCGCATTACCATCGCACAAGCGCCAATCCACGCATCGTCGCAGATCTTGATCGGACGATCGTCGAGCGAGAGCTTGCGTGGATGACCCAAGGTAAAAATCTGCCTTGCCTGTTCGTGCCGCTCAGCGGCACGGATCGGATGCGAAAGATTATCGAATATGTTCACTGAATGCGAGATCAGGACGCGATTTCCGATGTCGATCGAGGCTCCCGACCAAATGCGCGTACCGGCTCCGACATAGCACCACTCTCCGATTGTGATGCGGCCGCCGTGACCCAGGATCATCAGCTCACCCCGGACGTGAGAATGACTGCCGATGACGATCTTTTCGCTATCGCCCAACGCATTCCTGATCCGCGCAGTATGAGCCAGGAACGCTCCAGGATGCATGCGGCATGTCGCCCGCCCGATCAGGCGCTGGACGATATAGTGCCAATTGATGCCATCGATGGCATGCGCGCAATGGCGTACAAGCGTGGAAAGGCTGGACATCAACGTACCCTCTCACGTCGCAAGATCGAACGCGTTCGGGTTCTCATGACACCTCCAACGGAGTCAGCCTCCATCCTCCATTGGATCATTAAGTTGAAATTCATGCAATTAATCGGGAGGGCGCGCGACGAACGCTGTAGCATGCTACAGGCGTCCTACGAGATCGACGAACGCTTTCCACTGCACGTCCTTGCTATAAGTACCGCGGACGCGAGCCCGCCCACGCGCGGCGATCTCAGCCGGCCCAGGCCAGTCCTGCAGGCTACGCGAAATGACCTCGGCGGCCTGTTCCGGCGTGCCATAGGTCTCGATGGTCACGCCCTCCTGCATGCCTTCAGGATATTCACCGGCGTCGGAGACGAGCAGCGCGCCGCATCCCATCGCCTCGAAGCAACGCATGTTGCCGCGATCCGTGCCGGCCATGTCGATCGCGCCGTTGAGCACGATCTTCGCCGAGCCGAGCAGCTCGTAAAGTTCTCTGCCGAACACCGGCGGCTTGGCGATGGCGGCGATGGCATCGGGGCGGCGGTGCCGTCGCAACGGCAACAACCGTCCAAGCGTGCTTTCAGCGAGCCTGGTCAGGCGCGATGCATCGAGGCAAAAAACGATATTGCGGCTGTCGGCGAGTTGCGCGACCCGCTCAAGCGTTCGCGCGCGCACGCGATGGTGCCGTGAGTAGCCGCCGGCGAAGGCGACGTCGACAGGGCGCTCGCCGTGGCCATACTCGTCCATCACCGGATCATGCGCCGGAAAGAAGGATTCGACCCGGCATCCCCTGCGGCGCCAGATATCGAGGATCGAGGGAGCGTTGCCGAGCACGGCGGCATAGGCCGTGAAATCGGCGTTGCCCGACGGCGCAGCGCGCCAGCACACCGCCTTCTTCACGCAACCCGGCAGCTTGGCAACGAACGCGCTCGGGTAACGCACGGGATCGAGATTGTAGAGCACCTCGGTGGCGTGGTGCTCGATCTGTGCAAGGAGAATAGCCTCGAGCGTCGGCTCCCCCGGCATGCCCTGCTCGCGCGCCCAGCGGCGCTGCAGGACCTCGTCGTCCCCATTGGTGAAAAAGGCCTCCGACGCCCCCTCGAGCACCGGTTGGAGGAAATGCGAGGCGCCGAAGCGGTCGTGCAGAAACACCCGGCGTCGCTCTTCGAAGCTAACAGCCTTTGCCGCGAGCTGGTTCAATCGCGGCAGATAGGATGGATAGAAACAGCTATTCTGGAACAGACGCATCCTTATACATACCTCGCCAACATCCATTTCATGTTCAGATACGGCCAGATCCGACCGACAGTTTCCCAGTCCCAGGACTTCGACACCGTCAATCGACTGACCGTCGTGCGCAGAGCCGCCTCGTCCACCAGCTCGGTAAATGCCGGCACCTTGCGATCGAGCAGGTCGGCCGTCCAGCCGGCCAGCGGCCCGTTCAGCCATTCCGGCATCGGTGAATTGAAGCCCACCTTGCGGCGCTCGGTGCGAATTGATTCCGGCATCAGGTTGGCCATCGCCCGCCGCGCGACCGCCTTGGTATAGCCCTCCGACGACTTGCTGCTCTCCGGTAGCGCCATCGTGTAGGTCACCAGGCGCCAGTCCATGAAAGGCATGCGGACCTCGACGCCGTGCGCCATCGAGAGACGGTCGAAGTTGCGCAGGATGGTGGGCAGCACGGTGCTATGGAACATGCGGTAGAGGCGCTTGTTCAAGCCGCCCCATTCACGCGGCAGCACGTCGTCCTCTGCCGCCAGCGGAAGCGGGGCGGGAAGATTGCCGAGGCCGCCGCGCAGAAAATACATGCCCCGACGCCTGAGGGCCAACGCTCGCAGGACATCCACGCCGCGTCGAGCCAGCGCCGAGCGCGAAGCGAAGTCTTCAACCGCGTTCCGGAGTCGAAATGCGCCTGCCTGTCCCTGCTGCAGATAGGCCCCCATCAACTCGTCCGCACCGTGACCGTCCAGCGACACCGTCACGTTTTGCTGCCGCAACTGCCGATAGATCAACCATATCGCGCTGGGCAAGGAGATATAGACGTCATCGAGATCGTCGAGAATTTGATCGAGGTCCGTGAGCGCATCGGCTCGCCCGATTTCGAGAAATGTCGGTGCTACCCCTGCCCAGGCGGCGGCCTCCTCCGCCATCGGCCGCTCGTCGTTCAGGGCGCCGGGGAACGTCGCAACAAAGGCATGGCGCCACGCGCTACTGTCACGCGGGCCCATGCCCGCCTTCTCGTGCGCAGCCATGGTGCAGATCACCGCCGATGAATCGAAGCCTCCGGACAGGCACGTTCCGATCGGCACATCGCTGCGCATGCGCAGGGCCACGGCATCCTGGAACAGCTCGCGAAAGCGGGCCACACGTTCGGCTTCGGTGGCCGGCACGGCTGGCAGGTGATCCACGGTCCGCCACCAGCGCCTGACATTGACCTTGCCCTGGCGCAGCCACATGCAATGGCCGGCCTGCAGACGGCGAACCCGCCGAAACAGCGTCCGCTCGCTTCCTTCGGTCCCGAAGGCATCGAGCAGCAGCCGGCGCGCAACCTCCACGTCGACGGAAGCGTCGATCAGTCCGCTTCGCACCAGCGCCCGCTGCTCGGACGCGAAGATGAACCGTTCCGGCGACACCGCATAGAGCAGCGGCTTTATACCGAACCGATCGCGCGCAAGAAACAGTTCGCCGGTGCTGGTGTCGAAGATCGCCAGCGCCCACATGCCGTTGAAGCGGGGCAGCATCTCTTCCCGCCAGGCCTGCCAGGCGGCCAGGATCACTTCGGTATCGGATTGGCTGCGGAACACCGCGCCCTGCGCCTCGAGCTCGCGGCGCAGCTCGAGGAAATTGTAGATCTCGCCGTTGTAAACAATGACGTGACGGCCGTCGGCAGACAGCATCGGTTGATTGCCACCCTCGCCGGGATCGATGATCGCAAGGCGACGATGACCGAATGCGAGAGTCCGGTCCGGGCTGAACCAGGTTCCTTCGCCAAACGGACCGCGATGCGCGATCAGGCTGGTCAGTCGCGAGATGTCGGCCGGCTCGACCGAATTGCCGCGCAAATTGACGATTCCGGCGATTCCGCACATGTCCTAGATCGCCTTCAGGGGCACGAAACGAGTGACAATGGCGCGCAAGTCCTGCAAGCAGGCCCTTCGATACGGCCCCAGCTGCGACGCGGCAACTTCGACGACAAAGATGATCGCAGCCGTCACCGATGCGACGGCTCCCACCGACCACCAGGATGGCGCAAGGTGGAATGGTGCGCTGTCGAGGCCGGTGCGCAGCGCCAGCGCCGTCGCAATTCCGATGCCGAGCGGCATCAACACGCAATAGATGACGCGCGGCCAGATGCCGGAAATGTCAAAACTGCGGCGCAACAGCACGACGATGGTCGCCATCTGCGCAACCATGCCGGCGCAGGCGCTCCAGCCTGCGGCCTGCCATCCGAAGCTCGGCAATACGATCGCACTGGTGCCGAGGATGACAATGCCCGTGATGAACGCGATGAGCGCGTTGGAGCGCGAGCGCCCGTGCGCCAGCAGATAGAAGCCGAACACGTTCGCACTCGATCCAAGGATACCGGCAACCGACAGAACGACGAGCACCCGCGCGGCCTCGGCTGCGACCTCCGCTCCGGTCCAGACATGCAGCAGCGGACCGGCTACGGGGATCAATGCGCCCAAGGCACTTGCCGCAAGGACATTCAATATCCACGATGATCGGAACAGCAGATCGACCCTGCGGTCCTCGCTCTCTTTTTGCAGCGTGCTGAAGAATGGAAACAAGATCTCACCGACCTTGAGAATGCCGATATAGGTCGCCTCCTGGAGGCGTTGCGCCACACCATAGAAGCCGACGAATTGCGGTTGCAACAGCGCGCCAAGCAGATATCGGTCGGCCTGCGCCGCAAGCAGTGCCCCGCCCTGCGCGGCCACCTGCCAGATGCCGAAACGAGCGAGCCTTGCGAAGGCATCGCGATGCAATGCCGGCCGTGCGAGCCATTGACCGATTGCGCCACGGGACCAGGCTACAGCCATCACCAGGCCGGTCGCAAATCCCAGCGCCTGGCAACCGAGAAACGTCGACGCATACGGCGAAACCGGGATCAGCAACAGCATCGAGAAAGTCGAGACCACGGTGCTGGCAATGCCGACCGAGGCGATCCGGCGATAGTCCTGACGCGCGGTAAACAGGGCAACGAAGACCGCCGAAACGCATTGGCATAGCCAGCCAATACCAGCCACGATAAAGGCCAATCCGAGGTCGTCAGCGGCCGGACCGGCCAGATGAAATCCGAGACGCGCAAGGGGCGCCCCCGCAAACAGCAAGAAAACGCTGATCGGGCCGCCCACGCCGATCGCGAGCATCACCGAGGTCGCGAAAATGCGTCGCGCATCGTCACGATCGGATGGCTCAAGTCGCTGCGCAAGCTCGCGCGCCGTCGAAAGTCCCAGCGCGTTGCTGAACACCAGCGCCGGCGCAATGGAGGCGGTG
>NZ_LWIG01000012.1:38104-51651 GCF_002068095.1 Bradyrhizobium sacchari
CCGCCACGCCGAACGCGGCAAGACCGAGGTGAACGATCACGAAAGGCAGGATGGCCAAGTTCAACACCACGGCCACCAGGAAAGCCATCGCATTCCACGCGGAGTTCCCCAAGAGATCGGGCGGTCTTTTTCTCGAAGTCATGCCAGCCACCCGGCCGTACCCTCACCAAGCCTTTGCCACCTCGTCAATCAAGGTTCCCCCAAGCAGCGCGAGACGGGCTAGCAGCCAGGGCACGGATTGTCGATAGCCTGCGGAGGCAACTATCGTTTGGCATCCGCGGGGGCAGCCGCCGCGGGGGCTCCCGCCGGATCAATCGGGCGCTGGAGCGCCAGGACCTCGCTGCGATCACCCTGCTTGAACGTCACCTCGCGCGGCTGAACAGCCGTGAGCGACCAGCCGCCGAGCGTTTCCCCCTGCCGCAGGCGCACGACCTTCTGGTCGATACGGCTGACCAGAATGGCAATGCCGTCGCGCTCGCCAACCACGGCCCCCACCAAAAGCAGCGGGGGCGGCGCCTCCACCGGCTTGGGCGGCGGGGCGTCCTGCACCTCTTCAACCGACGCTCCCGCAACCGGGCGCGGCGGCGGCCGGCGCGAGGCCGAGAAGATCGGGCGTTCCTGGGTTGCGGTCAGCGCCGAGAGCGGCACGGACCAGAGCGGATTGCCGCGGGGACCCGGTTTGGTCACAGCCTGCGCCGGCCGCTCAATCGGCCTCACCGCGCCGACATCGACGCCCTCGGCAGGACTGCCTGCGGCAGAGTCTGGCATGATGTCCATGCGCGAGGAGGTGGCGGCCGGTGTCGCGGCACCGCCCAGGACCGTCCACAGCGCAACCAATCCAAGCGCTCCGAGCCACCCGGACATCGAATTCCCTTGCAAGATCCCTTGGACCGCGGGCCCCCGCCAGCGTGCGGGGAGGCAATCCGGGGCAAACTAGGCCCGCTGGACCCCACCATCAACCCGTCCCGCGTCGGCCCAATCCGGCCGCATCCCGCCCCGCATAGGTTGCAATGCGCGGAAAATGTTGCCCAACGGCCACGATTGCGGAAATTGCCTGCGGATCAGGCCCGGGCCCCCGCGGGGTTAACCCCGTTCATTGCAGTGCACAGTGGCGCCATGAGATCGTGGCGAAGGCGTACGGCCGCATCGCAAGCAGGAGTTGTGTTCTTGCGATGACTTTCTGATTTGAGAGCCCGATGGCCGGACCGAAAATGGCGCGCGAGATGACCGGATACCGGCCCCGGTCCGTCACACACCACGCGCTGGCGACCCTGCTCGCGACGACCGGGCTCGGCGTCGTCGCCGCACACGCCGCGGACGGCACCTGGACCGGCGGCGGCACCGACTGGACCAATCCGACCAACTGGTCATCGAACCCGAGCGTGCCGAACGGAACCGCGACCTTCACCAACACCGGAAGCGCGAACGTCGACAATCTCAGCGGCGCCGTGGCCATCGGGACGGTGCAGTTCACGAACAATGCGCAGGCCTACACGGTCACGATCGGTAACGCATTCACGGTCAGCGGCACCGGTATCATCAACAATTCGGGCAACACCCAGAACTTCGTGTCCGCGTCCGGCGGCATCAATCTGGTGTTCCAGAACAGCAGCACCGCCAGCGGCGGCACCGGCGCGGTGACCATCACCACCAACAACGGCGCGACGACGAGCTTCAGCGGATCGGCGACCGGCGGGAGCGCGCGCTTCGTCACCAATGCCGGCGGCACCGTCAACATCTCGGGCCTCACCAATGGCGGGATGGCGAGCGGTTCGATCGAAGGCGGCGGCGATTATTTGCTCGGCGCCAACACGCTCGCCACCGGCAGCCTCAACACCTCGACCCAGGTCGACGGCGCGATCAACAGCACCGGCGGCGGGCTGACCAAGGTCGGCACCGGCACGCTGACGCTCACCGGCATAAATGGCTACACCGGCGCGACGACCATCTCGGCCGGAACACTGGCACTCTCGGGCATCGGCAACATCTTCTCCTCCAGCGTCGTCGCGGTGGACGCGACCCTCGACGCCACGGCGGCCTCCGCGCAAACGGGGATCACGACGTTGGCCGGGGGACCGGGCGGTGTCGTGCGGATGGGATCCTTTGGACTGTTCATCGCCAACGGCTCGACCGAGTTCGCAGGCAGCATCCAAAGCACGGGCTTCGCCGGAGTCGAGATTGGCGGTGGGACGCAAACGCTGTCCGGCGTGAACACCTACACCAACGCCACCCAGATCGATTCGGGCGCCACACTGGCGCTGAAGGGCAACGGCTCGATCGCGAATTCGCTCTACGTCGCGTTCGCGGGCACGGGCGCAACGCTCGATATTTCCCAGACCACGTCCGGGACGTCGCTGGCGCAGATGACCTCGTTCGGCACCGTCGGCACCGTCGCGCTGGGATCGACGACACTGACGATCACGGCCAACAGTGGCACGGCCTTCGGCGGCGTGATCCAGGACGGCGGCATCGGTGGCGGCACCGGCGGCAATCTGTTGATCGCGAACGGGGGACTGCAGCAGCTCTACGGCACCAACACCTATACCGGCACCACCACGATTGCGAGCGGCGGCGAACTCGACCTGGTCAATCTCGCCGGCAGCGACGGCAGCATCGCGACCTCGCGCAACGTCATCGCCAACGGCGTCTTCGACATCCAGAACTTGAGCGCCGGCACCTCGATCAAGTCGTTGTCGGGTGCCAGCACCGGCCGCGTCAATCTTGGCGCCAACATGCTGACCATCACCAACGGCAACGGCAATTTCGCCGGCGTCCTCGACGATGCCGGCTCCGGTGGCGGCCTGACGCTGACCGGCGGCATGCAGACGCTGTCCGGCAACAACACCTATACCGGCGCCACCATCATCAACGGCGGCACGCTGGTGGTGAATGGCTCTATTCTGCAGAGCGCCGCCTTCGTCAACGCCGGTGGCACGCTCGCAGGTACCGGCTCCCTCCGCGTCGTCACGGTCAACGGCGGCACGCTCGCGCCGGGCACTGCAGGCGCGGTCGGGACGCTGTCGATCAACGGACCGCTCGGCTTCACCGCGGCCTCGACCTATCTGGTGCAAGTCTCGTCCACCACGGCCAGCCTCGCCAACGTCATCGGCGGCACCGCCANNNNGGCGGGGCGACGGTGAGCGCGAACTTTTCCCCCGGCACCGTCAAGAAGCAGTACACGATCCTGACCGCCACCGGCGGCCTTGGCGGCACCACCTTCAATCCGGCCGTCGTCTCCAACGTGCCGACGCTGAATGCGAGCCTGAGCTATGACGCCAACGACGTCTTCCTCAACATCAACGTGAACTTCACGCCCGCCAGCGGCGGCCTCAACGCCAATCAGCAGAACGTCGCGAACACGCTGACCAATTTCTTCAACGCGACCGGCGGCATTCCCGCGGCCTTCGCCGCGCTGAGCCCGGCCGGGCTGACCACCGTCTCGGGCGAGCTCGGCACCGGCATCTTCCAGTCCGCGATCAATGCCAACGGCCAGTTCCTGGGCCTGATGCTCGACCCGACCATCATCGGCCGCTCAGGCGGCTTCGCCAAGGCGGGCAGCGTCGCGCAATTCGCCGAGAGTGACGATGCCACCGCCTACGCCAGGATGCGTCCGGCCAACGCGCGCGAGCGCGAGGCCTATGCGATGGCGACCAAGGCGCCGCTGCTCTCCTCACAGCCGAGCAGCCGCTGGAGCGTCTGGGCGGCGGGCTATGGCGGCGCGGCCGATGTCGGCGGCAACGCTTCCGTCGGCTCGCAGGACCTGACCGCACGGGTCTGGGGCGGCGCGGCCGGCGCCGATTACAGGATTTCGCCCGAGACCCTCGTCGGCTTCGCGCTCGGCGGCGGCGGGCTGAACTATTCGGTTGCGAATGCGATCGGCTCGGGCGCGGCCGATTTGTTCCNNGCGTCTATGGCCGGCACAATTTCGGACCGGCCTATATCTCGGCCGCCCTCGCCTATGGCTGGCACGACGTCACCACCAACCGCACCGTGGCGTTCGCCGGCGCCGACCACCTCCAGGGCCGCTACAAGGCCGACAGCTTCTCGGCCCGTTTCGAGGGTGGCTACCGCTTCGCGACGCGGATGATCGGCATCACGCCCTATGCGGCGGCGCAGGTGACGAATTTCAACCTGCCGAACTATTCCGAAACCAGCCTCAATGGCGGCGGCTTGTCCGCGCTGAACTACGCCGCGCAATCACTCACCGACACCCGTTCCGAACTCGGCCTGCGCACCGACAAGTCCTATGCGATGCAGAACGGCGTATTGACCCTGCGCGGCCGCGCCGCCTGGGCGCACGACTACAATCCGAGCCGCGCCGTCACCGCCCTGTTCCAGACCTTGCCGGGCACCTCGTTCGTCGTGAACGGCGCCAGAGCCGATGCCGAGTCCGCGCTGGTCAGCGCCAGCGCCGAGATGAAATGGCTGAGCGGCTTCTCGCTCGCCGGCACCTTCGACGGCGAATTCTCCGGCAACGTCACCAGCTATTCCGGCAAGGGCGTGTTCAAGTACGCTTGGTGAGCTGATCTATAGCGTTTTCGAGCGAAGTGGATACCGGTTCGCGTAAAGAAAACGCGTCAAAACAAAGGCTCTAGCCACCCTACTTCGCCGCCTGCCACTGGCCGGAGACGCCCAGGATTACCCTGACACGACCGCTGGGCGCATCGCCAAGCGCGGTGGCCTGCGGCACCTGGATGTCGAGCTGATCGACGAACAGGAACGGCATGCCGGCCTCGATGTCGTAGAGCAGCTTCTGCAGCGCGGGCTGCTCCAGCTCGCAGCTCAGGACAAGGCCGACCAAGCCGTCCTTCGTCTGCGCGCCTGCGACGTCCACCTGCGAGGACTGCACCGAGCCGCCGACATTGCCGACGGCGGCCGCCACCCGCTGCAGCAGATTGGCGCCCGCGACCGTCACGGTCGGCCCTTCCAGGAACGGCGTGCCGGGATGATCGGCCGGCGCCGTCGCGGCGTTCCTGGCGCCGCCCTTGCGGCCGCGTAGCTGATCGAGCAGGTCGGAGGTCTCTGCCAGCGCCTGGCGGTGGGCGATGACATCGGCAATCGAGAGCCCGGCCATCAGCAACAGCCCGCCGGCGATCGCGATGTAGAGCGAGATCGCAATCAGCGGCGAGCCGGTCAGCGCCCGCGTCACGGCGTTTCCGCTCGCGACCTTGCTGCTCATCGCGTTGCTCATGGCGCATTCCTCGGTTCGACCTGCGCCTCGATGTGGAAGCGCTCGCCGGGATCGGTGGCGCTGCGCGTCGTCGGCGCGTAGAAGGTCGCGCGGGTGAAATGCCGGGACTGCTCGATCAGCGGGATCAGCGAGGGCGCATCGCGGGTGATGCCGCCGATCTGGATCCTGTTGCCGGCAACATGAAGCTCGGTGACGTAGGTATGATCGGGCAAAAGCCGGCTCAGCGACTCCAGCACGATCACGCTCGCCGCGGTCTCGTATTTGCGCCGCTCGAGCCGCGCGAGCGGAGAGCGCTCGTCGCCGTCGCTGCCGCGCAGAGCGGCGCGGCGCCGGGTGATCTGCCGTTCGAGCTCGCTCTGCTGCGTGCTGAGGCTGTCGGCGAGGTAACTCGCGGCAACGGACCCGGTCACTGCGGCGACCGCAGCAAATGCCAGAACGGCTTGCAGCGTGCGGCTCAGCCGCACCGGGTCGACGGCGCCGCGCGATTTCTGCTCGAACACCTTGATGCGCCGGCCCTCGGCCGCCTCCGTCACGATCGCGATCGCGGAGGGATGGAAAGCGGACAGCGCCTCGACATAGCCCATCGCCAGCCGGCGCGGTGCCGCGGCGACCTCCGTGGTGATGCTGTCGCTGCCATGCGCCACCGGCGGACTGCACCCGAATACGGCCTCGGTCGCGCTCCACGGCGTCAGCCGGTCGATCTGGGCCCGCACGATGCCCTCCAGGAAATCGGCCGCACGGGCCGGCAGCTCCAGGGGGCGCAACAGGAAGCGCGTCGGCTGCAGCACGATCTCGACGCGGCTGCCGCGGACGATCTGGGCGAGATTGGTGCCCACGAACTTGCCGTCCCCGAAGGCGATCTCCTTCGGTGCGTTCTCGGGCTTCGAGGCCTCCAGCGCGAATGCGCCGGTCCCGGTCTCGACCAGCCGCACCACGCGCGGCGCCACCAGCCGCTCCATGGTGGCAACGATCGTGCCGGCGACGGTGCCGGTCCAGGCGTCGAGCATATCGCGAAGGAAATTGAGCGAGCTCATCTCACAGGGGCTTTCCGGCAGAGCCGTCGGAGGCGTTGTGCCATGACAATACACGATAGGGTTCATCGCCACTTTCGAGCAGCAGGATGACGATCTCGGCCGAGCTGCGGCGGTGCGACGGCGCTTCGACGGCGACCGTCATCCGATATGCCTTCGAGCCTTCGATCGTCGCATCGGCGCTGCCGGCAAGCCCGACCAGCGCGCGCGGGTCGACTTTCGGATCGTCGCGGTCGCGCAGCACCTGCTGCAGCGTCTCCGGTGTCATGCCGGGGAGCGCCGCCACCACCTGTGGTGCCGCGTCGAGCACGTTCACGGTGCGCATGTTGCTGAACACGGTGACGAATGGCATCACGCGTTCCACCACCGTGGACGGAATGCCGCACACCAGCCAGAGCTCGTCGCTGTGCGGAAACGGCGCGTGCCGCGGCAAGTACGACGCGCCGAGCGTGCGATAATAGGAATCCTCCGGATTGTCCTGTCCCGACTCCGTCGACGAGCGCCAGGCCAGGATCCTGTCGGCATAATCCGACGCATCGCTCGCGGAGACGCCGAGTGCCGTCATCAGGCCCGCGAGCATCGGCTTCGGCGCCATGTTGAGGTCGATACGCGCCGCCTCCGAGCGGAACGTCACGCTTACTTGGCCGGCCCCGACGCGGGCATTGAAGGTGCCGCTGGTCGGACGCGCCGCTCCGTTCTGCGCGGTCAGCCGGTAGGCGGCGAGCTCGAGCCCGGCATTCGTCAGCGCGTCGGCCTGCAGCCGCTCGGCGTTGACGGCGACCGTGACCGCGGTGTTGGTGACGTAGGTCAGATAGATCAGCGCCAGCGCGGCCAGCGCCGTCAGCATCCAGAGCACCGCGACCACGATGAAGCCGCGGCCGTCACCAGGCGTCGCACGGTCGGGCCTCGCGCCACTCACGGCTGCCGCTCCTCTTTCGCCGGCTGTTGCGGCTGGGGGCCCGCCGCCACGCAGGTCACCGGATTGTTGGCCCGCGCGCATTCGGCCGGCGCCGTGATGTGAGGGATCACCGCGCTCGACGCCGCCAGCACCTGGCCGCTGGCAACGTCACGCACGGTGATGCGGATACGGGCCGGCAGCTGCGGCTGGCCGCGCCAGGTCGGCTGCCACTGACCGTCCTGCCCGGCATAGGCGAAGCTGACGCGGAACGGCGCCCGCATCAGCACGACCTGGTCGGCGAAGCGGATCTGTCCGTCCGCAGGCATCGGCTGGAACGGCGCGCGCTCGCGCACCAGCGCGAGCCCCTGCGCGTCGGCCTTCTCGATCAAGCGGATGAAATCGAGCCCGGGGCGCGCGCTCGGGCCGAGCGCGGTGCGCAGGAACGTCACCGACAATTCGGCGCCGTCGAACAGCGGTGCCTTGGCATCGCCATTGACCGTCATCTGCTCGGCGACCGAGAGGTCGGCGATGATGCGGTCGAGCCCGGTCGCGAGGCGCTCGGCGCGCTGCACGCGGGCGATGCCGCGACCCCAGTTCGGCAGCCATTGCGCCGTCACCGTCGCGAGTGCCGCCAGAATGACGCTCATCAGCAGCGTCGCGAGCAACACTTCGAGCAGGGTGAAGCCCGCCTCGTCGGCGAGTGCGCGGCGCAGGCGTTTCATGGCCAGTCTCTTCACTGCGAAGCCCTCGGCACCAGCTTCACCGTGGTGACCTCGATCGCAGCGCCGTCGGCGCGCTGGAGGCGTAGATTGACGGCCATCGGCACGAAACGATCGCCGTCGGGATTGCCGCCCGTCACGTTCATCGGCGCAACTTCGACGCGCCAGCGGCTGCCGGCTGTTTCGCCGCTCTGCCGTCCGGGTTTCAGCAGCGACCGCGCCGGAAGGCTCGCAAGCAGGGTCTCCGCCGTGCCGGCAAGCACGAGACGCTGATCGATCGCGCGCGTGCCCTTCACTGTGGCGGCGATGACCGAGCCGATCGTCCCGAGCACGACAGCGATGATCGCGAGCGCGACCAGCGCCTCGATCAGCGTGAAGCCGGCGGCGTCAGAGCAGCTTCTGAGGGACAATCTCGACACCTCCGGTCAGCCAGTTGACGCGCACCTCGTAGCCCATGCCGGGCCGCGCCAGCGCAATCGTTCCCCCGCACGACATGCCCGACGGAAAGAACTCGATCGACCGTCGCGTCGCGCGATCGGCACAGCGCGAGGCCAGCATCGCCTGCATGACCACGTCGCCCGGCAGGCGGATGGTCCGCCCGGTGACGCCGGAACGGATCGCGCGCGCCTCCGCGTCCACCTGCGTCGTCACCCGGACCTGCCGGCGCAGCGCCGCGCTGCGATCGGCCTTCAACAGCGCCGCGGTCTCGACCGCATAGCTTTGCAGCCGCGCCCGGGTCGTCGTGCGCGGGACCGCCGGCAGGATAATGGCGGCGAGCAGGCCGATGATCGCGAGCACGCACAGGATCTCGATCAGCGCGAAGCCGTGCGCATCGCGGATGTCCTCAGCGCGCGCCGCTGACAATGTCGGCTGCCGTTCCACTGCCGCCTTCCTGACCGTCCGATCCGAGCGAGATGATCTCGTAGGGCGCGCTCGCGCCCGGCGACCGATAGACGTAGATGTGGCCCCACGGATCGCTCGGCACCACGCCGCCGCGCAAGTAAGGCCCGTTCCAGCCGGACTGGTTGGTGTTGCGGGTCAGCGCCGCGAGGCCTTCATTGGAGGTCGGATAGCGGCCGAGATCGAGATAATAGAGATCGAGCGCGCTGGAAAAGCTCTCGATCTGGATCTTCGCCGCCTTCGCCTTGGACTCGCTGAGATAGTTCAGCACGCGCGGGCCGACCAGCGCCATGATCATCCCGATGATGGTGATGACGACCAGCATCTCGACGAGGGTGAAGCCCGCCTCCCCACGGCCCGCGCGCTGCAGACCGCGCCTTGCTGATGGATGTATGGTCACGTCAAGCTTCTCCCGTTCCTTATCCGACAATCTGGCTCACCGACATCAGCGCCGTCATCACCGACGTGATCAGCCCGCCGACGACCAGCGAGATCGCGATGATCGCCGCCGGTCCCGCGATGCCGACGGCGCGGTCCAGCGTACGCTGCAGCTTGGCCTCGTAGAATTCGGCGACCCGACCGGACAGCATCGGCAATTGCCCGGTCTCATCGCCGAGCCGGAGCATGCGCACCGCCATCGCCGGCAATGCCTCGGTCTCGGCCAGCGCATCGGAAAGTTTCGAGCCATGGCGGACGCGATCGGCGGCCTCGCTCCAGAGCGTGGACGGGCCGGTCGTGGCCATCATGTCGATCAGGATGCGCAGCGTGGTGGTGAGATTGACGCCGCTGCCGAGCAGCAGGCCGAGATTGCGGCAGAACAGCGCCGTGCGGTACGCGCTCATGACGTTGCGGATCACCGGCAGCCGCGTGATCGCATCGGTGATGCCGCGGCAAATGCGCTCCTGCCGCAGCAGAAGCCATGTCGCGGCGATGACGCTCGCAAGGCCGGCCAGGACCACGTCGGAATTGCCGCGCAGGAAGGTCGAGATGTTGAGGAAGACGCCGACGACCGGATCGACCTTGGCACCGAAATCCTGCAACACGGATGCGAACTGCGGCAGTACGAAGGTGAGGAAGAACAGCAGCACGCAGCCGGCAGCGCCGAGCACGAACAAGGGATAGCGGATCGCATCCGACAGCCGGCGCCTCAAGGCCTCGCTGCGCGCGCGTTCGCCGGCGAGCACCTCCAGGACCTGATCGAGGGAGCCCGAGGCCTCGCCGACCCGCACCAGCGCGATGTACATCGGCGGAAACAGCCCCTCATGCCGCGCCAGCGCCTCGGCGAAGCTCTCGCCCGAGACGACGCGGGAACGGATGTCGGCGACGACCGGCCGCAGCCGGCCGAAATCGGGATCGGCCGCGAGCAGCTCCAATCCGTCATTGATGCGGGCGCCCGCCCGCAACAGCAGCGCGAGATCGCGGGTGAAGATGGTGACGTCTTCCGGCTTCGGCCGGTTGAACAGGCCGCTCACGCGGCCGGCCGCGCCGCCCTCCTCCGGCGTGACGTTGTCGACCAGGACGAGACCGAGCCGCTCGATCCGCTGCGCGACGTCGCTCGCCGCGGGCGCGGCGATGGCCCCGGAGACCAGTTCGCCGTTGGTGTTGAGCGCGCGGTAGCGATAGTTCGGCATGGGCGTCAGCGCACCGTCGTAACGCGGAAGACCTCGGGCACGGTGGTGAGCCCGGCCCGGCATTTGGCCACCGCGTCCTCCAGCATCGTGGTCATGCCGCCCCGCATCGCGGCGGCGTCGATCGAATGGGAGTCGGTCTGCGGTCCGACCAGCGCGCGCACCTCGTCGGACATTTCGAGGATCTCGAACGCGCCGTTGCGGCCGCGGTAGCCGGTGCCGCCGCAGCGCTCGCAGCCACCAGCCCCGTACACGACTTCGCCGCACCTGAACCCGATCACCGCAAGGCGCGGGTCGCCGGCAAGATCGGCCTCCGTCAAGGCATGCGGCACCTTGCAGCGGTCGCAGAGCACGCGCAAAAGGCGCTGCGCCACCACCGCGCGCAGCGTCGACTTCAGCAGGAAGCCCTCGATACCGAGATCGATCAGACGCGGCACGGCGGCCGCCGCCGTCTCGGTGTGCAGCGTCGTCAGCACGAGATGGCCCGTCAGCGCGGCATGGATGGCGATATGGGCGGTCTCGGCGTCGCGGACCTCGCCAACCATGATGACGTCCGGGTCCTGGCGCACGAAAGCGCGCATGGCCGCGGCGAAGGTCAGCCCGATCGACGGCTTGACTTGGGACTGGTTGATGCCGGGAATCTCGTATTCGACCGGATCCTCGATGGTGAGGATTTTTCGCGTGGGCTCGTTCAGGATCGACAGCATGGTCGCGAGCGTCGTGGTCTTGCCGCTGCCGGTCGGGCCCGTCACGACGATCATGCCGTGCGGCATCGTCAAGAGCCGCGTCATCACGCTCTCGTCGCGTGCGGCGAGGCCAAGCTTGCTCATCTCCAGGAGGCCACGGTCACGCGGCAGCACGCGGATGACGGCGCTCTCGCCATGCTGCGTCGGCATGGTGGCGACGCGGACGTCGATCTCGTTGCGCCCGACGCGCACGCGCGCCGCGCCGTCCTGCGGCAGGCGGCGTTCCGCGATGTTGAGGCTGGCGAGAATCTTGATGCGCGAGATCAACGCCTGCGGCGGGATGCCGTGCGGCGAAGGCAGTGCGCGCAAGAGGCCGTCGACGCGCATGCGCACCGCAAGTCCGGCGCGGAACGGCTCGACATGGATGTCGCTCGCACGCAAGTCCACCGCGCGCTCCAGGAGATCGTTGAGCGCGCGCACCACCGGCGCACCGCTGGCGAGATCGCGCAGGCTTTCGATGTCGTCGTCGGACTGCTGCTGCAACCGCACGCCTTCATCCGCTCTTGCTTCGGCGGCGCCGGTTCTCTGGTCGAGAGCTGTCGTAATATCTTCATATGACGCGACGACAATGTCGACCCGCGTGCCGAAGACAATCTCGGCGGCGCGGATGGCGGCGGCATCCAAAGGATCGGCAATCGCTATTCCATAAGCTCCGCTCGAAGAGCGGAACGGAAATACGGTCGATTCCCGCAGGAATCTATGTGAGAAGCCGTCGAGGCAAGGCGTGATTGACAGTAACTGCGGAAGACCCAGCCGCGGAAGTCGAAAATATTCCGAGACCTCGTCAGCAAATTCGGCTGACGAAAGGTCCATTGTCTCCCACAGCTCGCGGAGCGACCGACCGGATCCGGCATCCGTCGGACCGACGAGGTGCGCGAGCGCACGTGACGTCAGCGCGTGCTTTGCAAGAAGATGCTGCTTGAAGGTGTCGATCGCGACGTCTTGCATGCCCTTCACCGCACCACGCTCGTTGGCAACACGTCCATCCGTCCAGCTCACGACCATGGAGTCCACTGCAGGTTTACTAGCAAGAAATAGCAGCGGCGCAAATTTTGGCGCATACGATCCATGATGGATCAGCGACATTTTTCGGCCGCTCGAAGCGGCAGCCGTCATATTTCGTTCAAACTACTCCAGCCGCTATTGCGCCTTTGCTCAGCGTTGCCTGGAACGCTCATCCTGTTGTCGTCTGCTTTCCTGCTCGGCGCCTGCATCGTCACCGCCGACCAGTCGATCGAAGCCGATCCGAATGATCCGCGCGCCCAGGACATCGCCGACAAGATCCGCGCGCTCGACCTGCAGCCGCGTCGCGCTGCGGACACCGGCGCGGGCGGCATTGCCCAGGCGAAACCATCCAAGCCCGCGATCTACCTCAGCGACGGCGTGACGCCGCAGGGCGGCGCGTTGGCCGAGCGCGATGATGGCGGCGGCAGCGGCTACGATCTCAATTTCGAGAATGCGCCGGTTGCCACCGTGGCGAAGGTCATTCTCGGCGACGTGTTGAACGCCGGCTACACGATCGATCCGCGCGTGCAGGGGACCGTGACGCTGGCCTCGGTGCGCCCCATGCCCAAGGCGGACGCGCTCTACGTGCTGGAGAACGCGCTGCGCATGTCCGGCGTCGCACTGGTGCACGACCGCACCGGCTATCGGCTGCTCCCGGCGCCGGAAGCCGGCCCCGGCGGCATCGACCGATCGCTGAACGCCGCGGCCGGCCAGGGCATCACGGTGGTGCCGCTGCGCTATGTCTCGGCGCAGAACATCTTCAAGCTGCTTGACGCCTTCGGCGTGAAGGCCTCGACCATGCGTCCCGACAACACGCGCAACACGCTGATCATCAGCGGCAGCGGCACCGATCGGGCGACCG
The DNA here is from genome assembly GCF_002068095.1 of Bradyrhizobium sacchari. GTDB lineage: Bacteria > Pseudomonadota > Alphaproteobacteria > Rhizobiales > Xanthobacteraceae > Bradyrhizobium > Bradyrhizobium sacchari. The sequence goes on from NZ_LWIG01000012.1 coordinate 51,085, forward strand.
CGGTCGACACCATCCTCTCCTTTGACGCCGACTGGATGCGCGGACAATCCGTCGGCATCTTCCCGGTGCGCAATTCCTCGCCGGAGCCGGTCATCACCGAGATCGAGAAGATCATGGATTCCGGCGAAGGCGGCATGAGCCAGAACGTGATCAAATTCCAGCCGATCTCGCGGCTCAACTCGATCCTCGTGGTGAGCCAGAAACCGGAATATCTCAAGCGCGCCCAGACGTGGATCGCCCGGCTCGATCGCTCCGACACCGACGGGGTGAACCTGAAGTCCTATCCGCTGCGCTACGGCAATTCCAAGCTGATCGTGGCGCTGCTGAACGAGATGCTGCTCAACCAGGGCTCGGCGAGCAGTTCGACGCTCGACAACGCGTCTACTCAGATTGCGCCCGGCGCCGGCATGTCGACGACATCCTCCAGCAACCCCGTGGCGTCGCTGAGCGCATTGCCGACTGCCGCCGCGGGTGCGGCAACGCCGGTCACCGCTCCTGCCGGATCATCCTTCAGCGCCCGCCCCGCGCCGGCCGCCGCCGCGACGCCGGCGCAGGACAATGGCATCG
>NZ_LWIG01000012.1:51660-75944 GCF_002068095.1 Bradyrhizobium sacchari
CGCGGGCGGCGGAGCCAAGCCCGGCCTCAACGGCATCCTCCAGAACGTGCGGATCACCGCCGACGTCACCAACAACGCCGTGCTCGTCTACGCCAATCAGGAGGCGCAGCGCATCGTCGAGCAGACCATCCGGCAGATCGACCGGCCGCAGCGCCAGATCGCCATCGAGGCGACGATCGCCGAGGTGACGCTGAACGACCAGCTGAACTATGGCGTGCAGTTCTTCCTCGCGAGCAAGAAAGGCTCGGTCTCCAACACCATTTCGGGCGTCAGCAACAGCGCCACGATCGGCAGCGACACCGAGCCGGCGAGCAACGCGGTCAATGCCGCCGCCGGTGCCCTACTCGGCCGCGCACTGCCGGGCTTCAACTTCCTGATCGGCGCCGAGAATTCGCCGCGCGTCGTGCTCGACGCCTTGCACGGCGTCACCAACGTCAAGGTGCTGTCGAACCCGTCGCTGGTGGTGCTGGACAACCAGGCCGCAACCCTGCAGGTCGGCGACCAGGTGCCGTTCTCGACGGGCACTGCGACCGTGCTGACGGCCAACAACACCGTGGTCAACACCATCGACTACAAGAACACCGGCATCATCCTGCGGGTGCTGCCGCGCGCCAACGCGAACGGCAACGTCGTGCTCGACATCGAGCAGGAGATCTCGAGCGTGGCCGCCGGCAGTGCCAACTCGTTGACACCGACGATCTCGCAGCGCCGGGTCAAGAGCTCGATCGCCGTGACGAGCGGGCAGACCGTGCTGCTCGCCGGTCTGATCAGCGAGACCGAGAACAGACAGCGCCAGGGTCTGCCGATCCTGGATTCCATTCCCGGCATGGGCGATGCCTTCTCGCATCAGACCAATGCGCGCAACCGCACCGAGCTGATCCTGTTCATCCGTCCAACCGTGATCAAGGATGGCGTCGATGCGCACGTCATCGCCGAGGAGATGCGCAGCAAGATGAACGGCCGCATGGTCGGAACCAGCAATCCCGTGGTCACCGTGAACCCGCCCAAGGCGGTGCGCTAGATTGTGAACGACGGCACCGACGCTCCGCTCGCGCTCGGCATCGCCCTGCTGGGCGTGCTCGCCAGCCTCATCACCGGGCCGGGGGCGGAAGGCCTGTACGGCGCGTTCCTGGCTGTCCTGATGCTGGCGGNCCGCCACTACCTCATTCCGAACGAGCTGACGGGCGCCGCGTTCGCGCTCGCCCTGATCCGCGCCGCCGCGTTGGTGCCCGATATTGGCTTGGAGGCGCTGCTCTGGCCGCTCGCCCGTGCCGGAGCCGTGGCGCTGCCCCTGCTGCTGCTGATGGCGCTCTACCGACGCTGGCGCGGACGTGACGGGCTCGGGCTCGGCGACGTCAAGCTCGCCGCTGTGTGCGGCGCCTGGCTCGATCTTGTGACCGTGGCAGCGGTGATCGAGCTTTCGGCGCTGCTCGCGATCGGCGCCTATGCTGCCAATGCTGCGCGACAGAGACAGCCGCTACGCGCGACCGCCTTCCTGCCATTCGGACTGTTCCTGGCTCCGGCAATCTGGCTCGGTTGGCTGGGTGAGACCTGGTATGCGAACCGGCTCGGCGGCTGGCCCGGCTAAGACGCCATGATCGCGGGAGGAATCGTCCTTCCGGCGCAGGCGCGACGCGCGACGCCGGCAGCCGCCTTCTACTGTGCATGGGGTTGTTTTCGCATTTTTCGTTTGGAAGCGAGAACGGCAGGGCAAGCCCGACGGGAAACCGTTAAGGCTCGCGGCTCGGCGCCCATTCAAGCGCCCGCAGGCGAGCCTGGGCGATCTCTCCGCGCGTCATCTTGGTGGTGACGGCATCGCGGATCCGGGCCCGGGCCTCGCGTGCCGGAGGCGGCGCTGCAGCCGTCGACAGGTTGAGCCATTTGGAGGCCTCGACGATGTCCTGCGGCACGCCAAAGCCGCGGTCGTAGAGCAGGCCCAGCGAATATTGGGCACGGCTGTCCCCCTGCTCCGCCGCGCGGCGGTACCACATCGCAGCTTCCGTATAGTTCTGCGGCACGCCACGGCCGGTCTCGAACATGAGGCCGAGATAGGTCTGCGCCGCCGCATTGCCGCGCTCGGCGAGCGGAATGAAGACGCGAGAGGCGGCCGCATAGTCCTGGCGCTGGAACGCCGAGACACCTTGGCGAAGCGATTGGGCGGAGGCGGCGGCGGGAAGCAACATCAGCGCGATGGCGACCAGGGCCGGCACCGGGCCAGGGCAAGCGGCGATGAGGCGGGTGCACTTGCCGTGTCTGGTGAGCCCGCTCATCTCGTCGCCCCCTTGAATAACCGTTTGAGCGTAGACCGGGATTGTAACAGAATCCATGGCGCGCAGCCGCCGCGGTGCAGAGAGCTCCCTGCTGTGACGCGGTCTGCCCATCGGCCGGTGCCGGCATCGTTGCGTTCTGCGCCAGGTCCAGCCCCGGTCGGGCCTTGCATTTCGACAGGCGGCATCCGCGTCGGGGCAGACTTGCCGCCTAATGTTTCGGCCTTATGGTGGCTGCGCAATCTGTCCCGGAGCCCTTCAAGATGCCTTTTCCGCATGCCTCGGAAGCCCTGTCGCGCTTCACCGTGCTCGATCTGACCCGCGTCCGGTCCGGGCCCACCTGTGTGCGCCAGCTCGCGGACTGGGGCGCCAATGTCATCAAGAAGGAGTTCGGTCTCAGCGGGGACGAGATCGCAGGGCTCAGAAACGCCAAAGTGGGATGAGTTGAGAGGAAATTTTTCCCCAGCGCCGTTCCGGCTTGACGGCTCAAGCTCTCGCTGCTCTTGGAGACGAGCGTCGAACGAGGACACGGTCGAAGATGATCCAAAATTGGCTCCTGGCCATCTTTAGTGGCTGATCGTCGGATGCTTCTTCACTGCTATTTCCATCGATAGTCTCTCCGTTAGGATACGGAAACGACGATCCCCCCTCGCTTCTTCCAGTCGCCGCACCCTCGAGACTCCAACAACCGTTCCTTGAAACGAGATCGATTTGATCCAAAGGCCGATCGTCGGCCAATCCTCTTCGACATTCCGTTGCGCCGCGACGGGTTCAAGGGCGATCTCTCTTGCGCCACGTCGTAGCAATCTCAGAGGACAACGATGAGATCAAACTAAGCCATGCGGTTGTTCCCTATGCCAAACATCCGGGCATGTTAAAGATGAGCAGATGATTTTGTGCACACATGCAGTCGTCGGCGGCGCGGTCGCCAGCCTACTTCCATCTCACCCGGCAGCCGCGGCAACCGCTGGGTTCGCGAGCCATTTTGTCATCGATGCAATTCCGCACTGGGACTACACGCCGAACTTCCTCCGAAAGGCCTGGGGGTTTTCGCGCGCGCCGAACATGCCGGCGCTCTGAAGTCCACTCAAAGCACAATTGCGAACCGCGCTCAGACGATCGCCGATCACATTGATCAATCGGATATCATCCACCTCATTGACGAGGCTGCCGGCTATCGCGACGACCGCAAAACAAAAATGTAAGAGCTGTTGGCGGCTGTCGGTGGAGCGGCCGCCGGATTCGGCACGCAGACCGACGAGGTGCTCAAGGAATTCGGCATCGGTGCCGGACCAGATCCGTACGCTCAGGGACGCCAAAAGTAGCGTTACCTCAGAACAGAAACGTCGGTGCCCGGCAAGATTGCCGGGCACCGACGGCCACCGCGCTGAACAGCTCAGTATTTTGCAACGACGGGAGTGGGAGTGAACGCGTAGTTGAAGCCAGCACGCAGCACGTGATCGTGGAAGCTGACGTCGGCTTGGTTGGCGGTTCCCACGAAGTAAGTCTTGCTCCCGAAATCCATGTAGAGATATTCCAGCTTGGCCGACCAATTCCGGGTGAACTTGCGTTCGACGCCCGCACCCACCGTCCACCCGACCCGGGTGTCGGTGCTGCTCACCCCAGCCCCGATCGGAAGGTTGAACCCGCCGAGCGGCGTCGTACCGCCGAGACCCGGCCCGAAGACCTGGATTCCAAGGGCGGTCGCGGACGAATATTTGAACTCGCCCACAGCGAGACCACCGGTCGCGTACCAGAGTGTCTGCGGATCCGACAGGACGCCGACGCGTCCGCGGAACGTCGCGAACCACTGCAGGTCATAAGAAAGATTGGCGGTCAATGTCGCAATGGAATTGAAGTCTGTACCACCCGGGATGCCGATGATGTTCGACCCGTAACGCGCGCTCGTCGTGGTCGCCGTCCGCGACGACCGCTCGCCGGTCGCCTGAATGTCGCCCTCGAGGCCTACGACCCATTTCGGATCGATCTGCCAGTTGTAGCCCAGTTGACCGCCGGCTAGCCAACCATCGACATTCTGGCCAAACGCCCCGAATTGTGTGGCCGGGAACGGCAGCGCGATAGGCGCTACCGTCGTCTCCGCCCTGCCCCAGCTGTATCCAGCATTCAATCCGGCATAGAAACCGGTCCAGCTCCAGACCGGATCGACCATGACCGGCGCCTTGACGTAAGGCTTTGCCGCGAGATCGGCCGCCAGTGCCCCCGTCGCGACCAGCGACATCGCCGCTGCCATTCCAACCACAATCCGCTTCATGGCAATTCCTCTTCCCGCACAAATTTGTGATCGAGATATACCCCGCTGCCTTCCCAAGGGCTGTGCCGCGCCAGCAACATCTGGAAATAATCGGACTTCAGGGAGTGCCGGCAGCGGAGCCACCGCCCCACCTAAGCCATTGATCTAGAAAGAAATTGGTCTACCGCGCTACTGCGGTGTCGTCCTGGTCCGCTGCGTCAGTCCGACACGTCCCAGCAACCCGTCGGTGACAGGCCAGAACAGCAGCACGATCGCCAGAGTCGTAATGGAGCCGACCAGGCCGTTTGACCAGAACACCTTGAGGTTCCCGCCGGAGCCGATCATCGACAGACGGAAGGCATCTTCGGCTCGGTTGCCGAGCACGAGGGCCAGCGTGAACGGCGCCAGCGGAATGCCGATCTTCTTGAAGACGTAACCGACCACGCCGAAGCCCAACATCAGCCAGATATCGAACATCGCGTTCTGAATCGCGTAGGCGCCGATCGCGCAGGACACCACGATCATCGGCGCCACCGCGGCGAACGGCACGCGCAGGATCGAGGCGAAGATCGGCACCGTCGTCAGCACCAGCACGAGGCCGACCACATTGCCGAGATACATCGAGGCGATCAGGCCCCACACGAAGTCCTTGTGCTCGACGAACAGCAGCGGGCCTGGATTGAGGCCCCACACCATGAGGCCGCCGAGCAGGATCGCGGCGGTGCCCGAGCCGGGAATGCCGAGCGCCAGCATCGGCAGCAGCGCCGACGTGCCGGAGGCATGGGCCGCCGTCTCGGGCGCGAACACGCCCTCGATGCGCCCCTTGCCGAAACTCTCGGGATCCTTGGCGAAGCGTTTTGCAAGATTGTAGCCCATGAAGGAGGCCGCGATCGCACCGCCCGGGGTGATGCCGAGCCAGCAGCCGATGAAGGAGGAGCGCAGCAGCGTCATCCAGTATTTCGGCAGGTCCTTCCATACCCCGAGCACGACCCGCAGCGAGATACTGGCCGCGTGTCCGCGCAGCGCGAGGCGCTCCTCCATCGTCAGCAGGATCTCGCTGATGCCGAACAGGCCGATGACCGCGACCAGGAAGTTGATGCCGCGGAGCAGCTCGGCGGAGCCGAAGGTCATGCGCAGATTACCCGACACCGTGTCCATGCCGACGCCGGCGAGCAGCAGCCCCAGCGACATCGAGATGACGGTCTTGTGCTTGGCTTCTCGCCCGAGGCCGACGAAGGAGCAGAAGGTCAGGAGATAGACTGCGAAGAACTCGGGCGGACCGAATTTCAGCGCAAAGGACGAGATCATCGGCGCGAGGAAGGTGATCAGGAGCACCGCAACCAGCGAGCCGACGAAAGAGGACGTGAACGCCGCCGTCAGCGCCTCCGCCGCCCTGCCCTGCTGCGCCATCGGATAGCCGTCGAAGGTGGTCGCGACCGACCAGGCTTCGCCGGGGATGTTGAACAGGATCGAGGTGATCGCACCGCCGAACAGCGCTCCCCAATAGATGCAGGACAGCATCACGATCGCCGAGGTCGGGTCCATCGTGAAGGTGAGCGGCAGCAGGATGGCGACGCCGTTGGGGCCGCCGAGCCCGGGCAGCACGCCGACGAAGATGCCGAGCACCAGCCCGACCATCATCAGCACGAGCGTCTTCCAGGTGAGCAGGACGGCGAAGCCGTGAAACAGGAGACCGAGAGCTTCCATCGTTCGCCCGCCCTAGTGGCCGAAGGCCGCTTCGAGCGGCCCCTTCGGCATGATGACGTCGAAAGCGATGTCGAAGGTGACGAACATGATCGCCGTGAACACAAGCGCGGTGAGCAGCGACTTCCACAGCGCGATCTTGCCGACGAGCCGCATGAAGCCCGCGATCAAAAGGAAGCTCGCGACATAGAGGCCGAGGAACTGTGTGACCAGGCAGAACAGCAGCGTCGGCACGAACACCGCCATCACGCGGCGCGCCTGCGCGCGCGTGACGAAGCTTTCGCATGCCGCGCGCCGCGCTAGCAGCGCTGCAATCAGGCCGTAGAGACTGCCGCCCCCCAGAATGACGGACAGATAGAACGGAAAATAGCCCGGTTCGGGCCCGGTCGCATCCCAGGATGCGCCGGTGCGCCAATTGTCGTAGCCGAGCGTGACGGCGAGCGCGAGCAGCAGCAGGCAGACCACAATCTCGACCGTGCCGGAGGAGACGACGGAGGGAGAACCGTCTTCGGGCGCAGTCGGATCGTCGACGACAATTTCAAGATCGGTTTGGGACATGCTCCGCCAGATCAAGTTGCGCTGTCATCATCCGCGAAGGCGGATGATCCAGTACTCCGTGCAGAAGCCGTCTTTCGTCGAATTCTGTGCAATACTGGATGCCCCGCCCTCGCGGGGCATGACGTGGAAGGTGTGACTACTTCGCGACGAATCCGGCTTCCGTCATCAGCGACTTGTTGATGGCGTCGTCCTCCTCGAGGAACTGCACCATGTCCTTGCCGGTGAGAAAGATCGGCTTCAACGCCTGCTTCTCCATGTAGTCCTTGTATTCGGCAGTCTGCGTCACCTTGTGGAACAGCTCGACATAGAATGCCTGCTGTTCCGGCGTGACCTTGCCGGGAAGGAACATCGCGCGCAGCATCAGGTACTGGACGTCGACCCCCTCCTCCTTGCAGGTCGGGATGTCGGCCCAGGACTGGGTATCCGTCACCTTGTTGGTGTAGGAGATGCGCTCCTTGTCGAACACGCAGAGCGGACGCACCTGGCCGGCGCGCCAGACCTCGAGGTTTTCACTGGGATTGTTGACGTTGGCTTCGGTGTGGTTGCCGACGAGCTGGGTCGCGGCCTCGCCGCCGGACTTGTAGGGGAGATAAGAGAACTTCGCGCCGGTCTTCTGCTCAAGGAACACGGTGAGCACGTGATCCTCGCGCTTGGAGCCGGTGCCACCCATCTTGAACGGCGAGCTCGCCGCCTTCGCGGCATCGATGAATTCCTTTACCGTCTTGGGGCCGGCGCTGTTGTCCCACAGCACGAACTGATCGAGCGCGATCACCGAGACCGGGGTCAGCTCGCGCCAGTTGAACGGAATCTTCGCCGAGAGCGGCAGCATGTAGATCAGGGAATAGGCAATCAGCACCTTGTTCGGATCGCCCTCGCTGGACTTCATGTACATCAGCGCTTCCGCACCAGACGCACCGCCCTTGAGCGAGACCACCATGGGCTGTTTCATCAGATTGTTCTTCTGGATCGCGGCCTGCATCATCCGGGCCATCTGGTCGGAAGCACCGCCCGCACCCGCTGCCACCACGATCTCAACCGGCTTGGTCGGCTCCCAACCGGCAAAGGCCGGCGTGCTCAACAACAGCGCAGTCGCAGCGCCGACGGCCTTCACTGGAATTCGCACGAGTTTCGTCCCCTGGTTCTTATTGGCTTTGTGATGCCGGGAAATCTATCGGTGCATTGTGCGGACTATTGCTGACGAGTTCAAGCAGACGGGCGTGTCGCCGCATATGACTTTCGGCTGACGGTAAGCGCGCGGCGGCGTGCGCTATTTGCCCTTCCAGACCGGTGCACGCTTGTTGAGGAAAGCGTCCATGCCCTCGCGGAAATCCTCGCTCATATAGGCCTTGAGGATCAGGTCCTCGCCCTCCTCGCGCGACAGCGTGCGGCGGATGCGGCGCACCGCCTCCTTGGTCGCCTCCAGCGTGAGCGGCGCATGGCTGGCAACGAGCTTCGCGGTCTCGTCGGCGCGGCGCTGCAGCGTCTCGACGTCCGGCACGATCTCGTTGAGCAGACCGAGCGACAACGCTTCCTGCGCTTCGACGAGCCGCGCCTTGAAGATCAGATCCTTGGTTCGGGCGGGCCCGACCAGCGCGACGACGCGGCTGATGTTCGACATCGACAGGCAGTTGCCGAGCGTGCGCGCGATAGGAAAGCCCATGCGTGTTGTTTCGGTGCCGATGCGTAGGTCGCAGCAAGCCGCGATGCCGGCGCCTCCGCCGGTGCAGGCGCCAGCGATCGCAGCGATCACGGGCACGCGGCACTGCTCGAGTGTGCCCAGCACGCGGTCGATCCGGGCCTCGTAGTCGAGCGCGTCCTGCGCCGTCTTGAACGCACGGAATTGCGAGATGTCGGTGCCGGAGGCGAAGGCCTTGTCGCCAGCCCCGGTCAGGATCAGCGCCTTGATCGAGCGGTCGGCGTTGATCTCCTGGCAGATCTCCGCCATGCGGTCATACATGGCGAAGGTCATTGCGTTGCGAGCCTGGGGGCGGTTGAAAGTGATCCGCGCGATACCGTCCGTGACGGAGTAGAGCAGGTCTTCGTTGGCAGTCGTCGGTGCGTTCATCGCGCGCTCGCTTTCTTCACTTCAGTCAGTTCAGGCCGGCCTTAGGCCACCTGAGCTTTAGCCATCGGCACCACGTCGCGTCCCTTCAGGACGTCCATGGCCGCCAGCACGCCGCCGCTCCGGTGCGGAATCTTTGCAAGATCCAGGCCCATCTCGACGCCGGCGAGCGTGCCCATCAGCATCAGATCGTTGAAATGGCCGATATGGCCGATGCGGAACACCTTGCCCTTGACCTTGTTCAGGCCCGTGCCGAGCGACATGTCGAAGTTTTCGAGCACGACCTTGCGGAAGGCGTCGGCATCAAATCCCTCGGGCACGCGCACGCCAGTGAGCGCCGGCGAGTGCGCGGCGGGATCGGCGCACTGCGTCTCCAGGCCCCAGACCTTGACCGCGGCACGCGTCGCCGCGCTGTGGCGCTTGTGGCGGGTCCAGACGTTCTCCAGCCCCTCCTCCTCCAGCATCTTCACCGCCTCGCGCAGGCCGTAGAGCAGGTTGGTCGCCGGCGTGTAGGGGAAGGTGCCGAGCTTGTTGAAGCTGATGACCTCCTGCCAGTCCCAATAGGAGCGCATGCCCGGATTGGCCTTGGCCACCGCGAGCGCCTTCTCCGAGACGGCGTTGAAGCCGAGGCCGGGCGGCAGCATCAAACCCTTCTGCGAACCCGCGACCGAGACGTCGATGCCCCAGGCATCGTGCTCATATTCCATCGAGCCGAGGCCGGAGATGGTGTCGACCATCAGCAGCGCCGGATGCTTTGTGCGGTCGAGGATCTTGCGCACCTCCGCGGGCGGCGTGACGCAGCCGGTCGAGGTCTCGTTATGCACGACGCAGACCGCCTTGATGGCGTGCTGCTTGTCGGCGGCAAGGCGCCGCTCGATCTCGGCGAGGTCGGCGCCATGGCGCCAGTCGCTCGGGATGAAATCGACATCGAGCTTGAACTTGTCGGCGATGCCGCGCCAAAGCACGGCGAACTGACCGGTCTCGCACATCAAGACCTTGTCGCCGGGCGAGAACACGTTGACCATGGCCGCTTCCCAGGCGCCGGTGCCGGACGAGGGGAAGATGATCACGGGCTGCTTGGTGCGGAACACGCGCTGCATCGCGGCAAGCACGGCGAAACCGAGCTCGGCGAACTCCGGACCGCGATGGTCCAGCGTCGGCATGTCCATCGCCCGCAGCACGCGGTCGGGCACGTTGGTCGGTCCTGGAATCTGGAGAAAATGCCTTCCAGTATGCACGGTCATAGGCGTCCTTCCCGGTCTAGCCTTATTTTGATGGCCGCCGAATAGCACCATTTGACCGGCTTGTCCCGTCCCCAAAAGGCGACTCCCATGCATAAGCGGCGGGCCTCCGCCACCCCCTATTCCGCAGCCACCATCTTTCCAGCCGGCATCCGCCCTTCGGCGTCCGTGAACGGCCGCTCGGGGTGCATCAGGAAGGCGGAAAAGCCACCGAGCAGCAGCAGTCCCATCGACATCAGGAACGGCAGGTACCAGTTGCCGGTCACGTCGATCACGAAGCCCGCGACAAGCGGAGAGACGATCGCGGCAAACGCCGAACCGGTGTTCATGATCCCCGAGGCGGTACCGGAATATTTCGGGGCGATATCCATCGGGATCGACCACATCGGGCCGATCACGAGCTCAGCGCAGAAGAAGCCGGCCGATAGGCACAGCGCCACCACGGTGATGTCGTGGACGAACAGGATCGGCAGCAGCGAGAGCAGCGCCCCCGTAAATCCTGTTACGGTGACGCTGAGCCGCGCCAGGCGGACATTGCCGGTGCGATCGAGGATCCTGTCCGAAATCACACCGCCGACGCTGTCGCCGACCACGCCGGCGAAGAAGACGCCGGAGGCGAACAGCGCCGAGTTCTTGATGTCGAGGCTGTAGTTGTTCTTGAAGAACAGCGGCAGCCAGTTCAGGTACAGCCACAGGCACCAGCCGTAGCAGAAATAGGTCAGCGTCACCGGCCACATCCGCCCGAGCAGCGGACCCCAGGGCACGCGCGGCCGCTCGCCGGTCGGACGCGGCGGCAGTGCGGCGAGCTCGGCATCGGTGATGGAGGCGTGCTCCTTCGGCTCGTTGCGGAAGTACCAGACCCAGATCACGCCCCAGATCAGGCTGACGAAGCCGAGCACGACGAAGGCGCCGCGCCAGGTCAGCCACAGGATCAAGAGCGCCACCACCGGCGGCGTCACCGCATTGCCGAGCCGGGCGAAGGAATGAGTCAGGCCTTGCGCAAAGCCGCGGCGATTGGCCGGCGTCCAATATTGCATCGCGCGCGTTGCGGTCGGGAACGTCGCGCCCTCGCCGAAGCCGAGCGCGAAGCGCGCGACGAAGAGCGCAGCGAGACCGTTGACGAAGCCGGTCATGATGGTGGCGACCGCCCAGATCATTCCGCACCAGAACAGCGTCTTGCGCGGCCCGAAATGATCACCGACCCAGCCGCCGATGACCTGGAACAGCAGATAGGGATAGGCGAAGGCGGAGAAGACGAGGCCGAGCTGGGTGTTCGACAGACCCAGCTCCTTCTGGATCTCGCCCGCGGCCGTGCCGATGTTCACCCGGTCGACATAGGTGATGAAATACATCGCGCAGAGCATCGCCAGCACGACATGCGTGGCCTTGAACCGAACCCCCATCTCACCCCTCCCGACTTGCTGTTGTTATGATTGCTGCCCGCCCTTCCCGAGCGATTTACGTGCCGACCACTTTTAGATGCGGCGAGGCGTTGCCTTGCGGACGCTGCTCCAGGAGCTTCATCGCGACATCGACACCGCCGGAGCGGTGCGGCACGCCGGCCACCGACAGGCCCATCTCGACGCCGGTGAGCGCGCCGAGCAGCGTCAGCGCATTGCATTCGCCGAGATGGCCGATGCGGAAGACCTTTCCGGCGACCTTCGACAGGCCCGAGCCGAGCGACATGTTGTAATTGTCGAGCACGACTTTCCGGAACCCGTCGGCATCATGTCCCGGCGGCATCAGCACGGCGGTCAGCACCGGCGAGAACTCTGAAGGCTCCTGGCAGAGCACTTCGAGCCCCCAATGATTGACGGCGGCGCGGGTCGCGGCGGCAAGCCGCTGATGCCTTGCGAAGACGTTGGCGAGCCCCTCCTCGAGCAGCATCGCAATCGCCTCGCGCAGGCCGTAGAGCAGGTTGGTCGCCGGCGTGTAGGGGAAGAAGCCTTTTGCGTTCGGCTTGAGCATCCCCTCCCAGTCGAAATAGGAGCGCGGCATCTTGTTGGTCTTGGACGCGGCCAAGGCCTTCTCCGAGATCGCGTTGAAGCCGAGGCCGGGCGGCAGCATGAAGCCCTTCTGCGAGCAGCTGACGCTGACGTCGACCTTCCACTCGTCGTGGCGATAATCGACCGAGCCGAGCGAGGAGATGGTGTCGACCATCAGCAGCGCCGGATGCGAGGCGCGGTCGATCGCGGCGCGGATCTCGGCGATGCGGCTGGTCGCGCCGGTCGAGGTCTCGTTGTGCACGACCATGACGGCCTTGATCGCGCGCGCCTTGTCCTCGGTGAGTTTTGCTTCGATCACCATGGGGTCAGCACCACGGCGCCAGTCGCCAGGAACGAAATCGACCTCGATGCCGAAGCGGCCGGCCATCTGCCGCCACAGGGTGGCGAAATGGCCGGTCTCGACCATCAGCACCTTGTCGCCCGGCGACAGCGTGTTGACGATCGCAGCCTCCCAGGCGCCGGTCCCCGACGACGGGAAGATGATGACCGGAGCTTTGGTCTGGAAGATCTTCTGGCTGCCTTCGAGCACGGTGCGGCCGAGCTCGCCGAACTCAGCGCTGCGATGGTCGATGACAGGCATGTCCATGGCGCGCAGGACACGCTCGGGGACCGGGCTCGGGCCCGGAATCTGAAGGAAATGGCGTCCCTGGTGCATGAAAACCTCCTGGCGGCGGGTTCTGGCCGGCTCTGTCGGCCATTTTGCATTCATTTTTTGTCCTTTCAATCAAAATTTGGTATTCGATTGTGGACGTCGACGCGACCTAACGGGCAAACTACTGTGCTGCAAATGAAATCCACGATTCCCGACACCGGGGTTCCGATCACCCCAGCCGCCGGCAACGGCGGCGACCGCCAGGAGAACCGTCACGAGGCCTCGCTCCATGGCGAGATCCTGCTGCGGCTGCGCGACTACGTGGTCGAAGGCAACATTCCGGAAGGAGCCCGCGTTCCCGAGCGGCAGCTCTGCGAGATGCTCGGCATCTCCCGCACGCCCTTACGCGAGGCCCTCAAGGTGCTCGCCGCCGAGGGCCTGATCGAGCTACTGCCCAACCGCGGCGCACGCGTGCGCCAACTCAGCCAGCGTGACCTCGAAGAGCTGTTCGACGTCATGGCGGGACTGGAAAGCCTGGCCGGGCGGCTGGCCTGCGAGGCCATTACGGATGCGGAAATCACCGCGATCGAGCAGCTGCATTACGAGATGTACGGCCACTATCTGCATCGCGACATGCACGGCTATTTCCAGACCAACCAGCGCATTCACGAGAGCATCGTCGCAGCCGCGCGCAACGAGACGCTGAGGACCGCCTACGCCAACTTTGCCGGCCGCATTCGCCGCGTCCGCTACTCCGCCAATTTCGCCCGCAAGCGGCAGCGCTGGGCGGAAGCCATGCGCGAACACGAGGCGATCCTCGATGCGCTGCGCCGGAGAGCGGGCAGCGAGCTCAGCGACATCCTGTTCCAGCACCTGCGCAACAAGCGGACGGCGGCGATCGAGCACCTGAGCGAGCCCCAAGAGGACGCGCCGGCCTCGGCCTGAGGGCGGCCAGCTTGCTCATTTTGAATTCATAATATAAGCGATCGGGAACCATAATGAATAACTCAGCAAGGCCCAGGCCTCGCTGAGGCAGTCCGGGATCAGGGATGACAATCGCCTCCTCGCTTGAACGGCGCCTGCGGTCGGAAATGACCGGCGACGTCCTGTTCGACCTCTTCAGCCGCGGCCGCTACGCCACCGACGCCTCGTTCTACCAGATCATGCCATCAGGCGTGGCGGTCCCGAAGACCATTGACGAGGCTCTGCGGGCGCTGGCGATTGCCCGCGAGGAGGGGGTAAAGGTCACCCCGCGCGGCGGTGGCACCTCGCAATGCGGCCAGACCGTCAATGACGGCCTGGTGGTCGATCTCTCCAAGCATCTCAACCGGATCCTGTCGCTCGACGTCGAGGGCCGCACCTGCGTGGTCGAGCCCGGCATCGTGCTCGACGACCTCAACCGGCAACTGAAAAAGCACGGCCTGTGGTTTCCGGTGGACGTCTCCACGGCGTCCCGCGCCACCATCGGCGGCATGGCCGGCAACAATTCCTGCGGCGGCCGCTCGCTTCGCTACGGCACCATGCGCGACAACACGCTGTCGATGGAGGCATCGCTCGCCGACGGCACGCTGAGCCGGTTTGGCGAGGTCTCGCGCGACCTCTCCGACGTCGGCGCGGGAGACGGCGCCCGCGCCCTGTTCCGCGACATGCTCGATCTCGGCAGCCGCGAAGTCGAGGAGATCGCCGCGCGCTTCCCAAAGGTGCAGCGCCGCGTCGGCGGTTACAATCTCGATGCGCTGGTGCCGCGCAATGCGCCGAACAACATGGCGCATCTTCTGGTCGGCTCGGAAGGCACCCTCGCCTTCACCACCAAGGTCGAGCTGAAACTGTGGCCCGTGATCCGCAACAAGGCGCTCGGCGTCTGCCATTTCGGCAGCTTCTACGAGGCGATGGACGCCGCCCAGCATCTGGTCAAGCTGAAACCGATCGCGGTCGAGCTGGTCGACCGCACCATGATCGCGCTCGGCCGCGACATCGCGATGTTTCGCCCGATCATCTCCGCCGCGATCAAGGGCGATCCGGACGCCGTGCTGGTGGTCGAGTTCGCAGAAGAAGACCAAGCCGACAATCTGTTGCGTCTGAAGCAGCTCTCCGAGCTGATGGCCGACCTCGGCTTTGGCTGGAACAACGACACCCGCAAATGGGGTGGGGTTGTCGAGATCACCGAGCCGGCGCTGCAGAGCGGCATTGCCGATTTCCGCGCCGCCGGCCTCAACGTCATGATGTCGATGAAGCAGGAGGGCAAGCCGGTCTCCTTCGTCGAGGACTGCGCCGTGCCGCTGCCGCATCTCGCCGACTACACAGCGCGGCTGAACGAGGTGTTTGCCAAACACGGCACCAGCGGCACCATGTACGCGCATGCCTCCGAGGGCTGCCTGCATGTGCGCCCGGTGCTGAACTTGAAGCTGGAGAAGGACGTCAAGGCGATGCGGGCTATCGCCGAAGAGGCGTTCGCGCTGGTGCGCGAGTACAAGGGCTCGCATTCCGGCGAGCATGGCGACGGCCTGGTGCGCTCCGAATTCCACGAAACGATGTTCGGCGAGCGCCTCGTCGCCGACTTCAGGGAAGTCAAGCACCGCTTCGATCCCGACGGCGTG
The DNA here is from genome assembly GCF_002068095.1 of Bradyrhizobium sacchari. Classification (GTDB taxonomy): domain Bacteria; phylum Pseudomonadota; class Alphaproteobacteria; order Rhizobiales; family Xanthobacteraceae; genus Bradyrhizobium; species Bradyrhizobium sacchari. Next base: position 66,939 of record NZ_LWIG01000012.1, read on the forward strand.
CTCAATCCCGGCAAGATCGTTGACGCGCCGAAGATGGACGACCGCTCGCTGTTCCGCTTCAAGCCCGATTATCGTGTCGGCGAGTTGAAGACGAAGCTCGACTGGTCGGCCTATCCCGGCGCCGGCGGCGGTTTCCAGGGCGCGGTCGAGATGTGCAACAACAATGGCGCCTGCCGCAAGCTCGAGGGCGGCGTCATGTGCCCGTCTTATCGCGCGACGCGCAACGAGAGGGACGTCACGCGCGGCCGCGCCAACACGCTACGCCTTGCGATCTCCGGCCAGCTCGGCCCCGATGCTTTGTCGTCGGACGAGATGATGGAGACGCTGAAGCTCTGCGTCTCCTGCAAGGCCTGCCGCCACGAATGCCCGACCGGCGTCGACATGGCCAAGATGAAGATCGAGGTGCTCGCTGCGCGCGCCGCCAGCCACGGCCTGACACTGCGCGACCGCCTGGTCGGTTATCTGCCGCGCTATGCCGGCCTCGCCTCGCGTTTCGCGCCGCTGGCGAACTTGCGCAACCGTAGCCCGCTGCTGCGAAAGCTGTTCGAGCGGTTTGCCGGCATCAGCGCGCGCCGGACGCTACCCGCCTTCCGCGGCGACGTGTTCGTGCCGCCGGCTGGCAGCATCGGGCCGGAGACCGGCCGCCAGGTCGTGCTGTTCACCGATACGTTCAATCGCATCTATGAGCGCGAGAATCTCGACGCTGCGCTCCGCGTGCTCGCGGCGGGCGGCTATCGCGTACTCATGCCGAGGCCTGTGAGCGGCAGCCGGCCGCTGTGCTGCGGCCGCACCTTCCTGTCGGCTGGTCTCGTCGACGAAGCCAAAGCCGAGCTCGACCGGCTGGTCTCTGCCTTAGCGCCTTTCGCCGCGCGCGGCGTGCCGATCGTCGGCCTCGAGCCGAGCTGCCTCCTGACGCTGCGCGACGAGCTCTCTTCGCTCCGCAAGGACAACGACGCCAAGGCCGTCGGAGCGCACGCCCTCACCTTCGAGGAATTTCTGGTGCGCGAGGCCGAGGCCGGACGGCTGCAACTGCCGCTTGGCACGGTGGCCGACAAGGCCGTGGTGCACGGCCATTGCCATCAAAAATCCTTCGGTGCCTTCAAGCCGGTCGAGCAGGTGCTGCGCCTCGTCCCCGGCTTGAAAGTCGAGACCATCGAGTCGAGCTGCTGCGGGATGGCCGGCGCCTTCGGCTATGGTGCGGACACGTACGATGCCTCGATCGAGATGGCCGAGCTGTCGTTGCTGCCCGCCGTGCGGCGCGCGGACCAGACTACGCTGGTCGTCGCCGACGGCACCTCCTGCCGTCACCAAATCCACGACGGCACGCAGCGCGAGGCGCTGCACGTGGCCCGCGTGCTCGCCATGAGCCTCGATCGCGCCACAACAAATTCCACCTCTCTTACCGAAAAGGAAACCAGCCATGGCTGACCTCACGCTCGACACCGCCCGCAAGATCCTCGACGCCGCTTTCGCAAAGGCCGGCGAGCTGAAGCTCAAGCCCCTCGTCGTCACCATCCTGGACACCCGCGGCGTGCTCAAGCTCGCCGCGGCGCAGGACGGTACCAGCCTGATGCGCGCCGAGATCGCACACGGCAAGGCCTATGGCGCCCTCGCGATGGGCATGGGCTCGCGCGCCCTGTTCCAGCGCGCGCAGGAGCAGGCCTATTTCATCGACGCCGTGAACACCATTGCCAAGGGCGCGTTGGTGCCGGTCCCCGGCGGCGTGCTGATCATGGACGGCAGCACCCTGCTCGGCGCGGTGGGCGTGTCCGGTGACACGTCGGACAATGACGAGGCTTGCGCGGTGGCGGGCATCCAGGCGGCCGGACTAAAGCCGAACGCAGGCTGAGATGCCGTAGGGTGGGTTAGCACTGTGGGCGCGCAAAGCGCGGCCACGAGGCGTAACCCACCTCTTCTGCCTCCGCGGCAACAGACGTGGTGGGTTACGCTGACGCTAACCCACCCTACGAATTTCCCTTCTACCGCCCCGTCCAGACCGGCTTGCGCTTCTCGCTGAACGCCTTCAGACCTTCCTTGGCGTCCTCCGTCATCGCGAGCAGTGCGATCTGGCTTTCGGTGTAGGCGATGCTCTCGTCGAACGACATCGATGCGATGGCGCGCATGGCGTATTTGCCGCGGCGGATCGCGGTCGGGGATTTATCGACGATGCGACCGATCAGCCAATCGACCTTGGCGTCGAGCTCGGCCGTGGGCACGACGTAATTGAGGAGGCCGGCAGCTTGCGCAGCCGTCGCGTCGAACGGCTCGCCGGTGAGCGCCCATTCGTTGACGAGCCGCGGCGGCGCGATGGACTGCAGCAGGCTCAGCACCTGCATCGGGAATACGCCGACCTTCACCTCGGGCAGGCCGAAGATGACGTGATCGGCCGCAACCGCCATGTCGGTCATGCACAAGAGGCCCATGCCGCCGGCCATGCAGACGCCACTGAGGCGCGCGATCGCGGGCTTGGTGGCGTTCTGCGACAGACGCAGCAGATCGGCATAGTCGACGTTGGGTTTGGAATGGTCCATCGCGAACGCCGCGCCGGAGTTCTGCAGGTCCGCGCCGGCGCAGAACGCCTTGTCGCCCGCGCCCGTCAGCACGATGACGCGGACGTCCTTATCCTCATGCGCGTCGCGATAGCCTTTGCTGATGCCGGCGATCACGTCGCCATTCAGCGCGTTGCGTTTCTCCGGCCGGTTGATGGTGATCCAGAACGCCTGCCCGCGCTTTTCGGTGATGACGGCTTTGGTGTCGGTCATGGCACGCTCGCTTCCTTGCTCCCGTTTGTCGCCATTTGCGGCAGCTCGGGCGCGAGGCGCAAGCGCAAACTGCGGGCCAGCGCCGCTTTAGCGCCTCGACACAAATTGCGCAGCGATCGCAGGAACGCTCAGGCGACCGCTTTCCTGATCCAGACCTTGTTGTCGTGGAACGCCGCCCCGCCGATCGGCGCGATCGTGTCCGCACCCGTCAGCATGTTGATGCCTAAACCGCCGAAATGGTTCTTGTTGGGGTGAACGGACTCCGCGATCAGCACGCCGCGCCGCACGCCCTCGAACAGCGTCGCGACCAGGGTGGTCTCGCCGCGGCTGTTGCCGAGCGTCACCGCATCGCCATCGGCAATGTCGAGCGAGGCCGCATCGAGCGGATGGATCATCACGCTCGCTTTGCCCTCGCGCGCCTGCGAGGACGGCGTCTCGTTGAAGGTGGTGTTGAGGAAGCTGCGCGCGGGGCTGGTGGCGAGCCGAAACGGATGGGCCTGGTCGGCATGCTCGATCACCGCCCAATGGTCCGGCAGATCAGGCATCTTGTCGACATCGCCCATCGTCACGCCGAACGGCGGGTGCAACCAATCCGCCCGGAAGTGGAATTTCTTGTCGGCATGGGCAAAGCCGTCGAGGAAATGCGAGGTGCGGAAGTCCGGCTGCAGGTCCCGCCAGAGGTCGGCCTCGAGGCCGGCGATGTCGCCATGGTTGCTCAGCTTCAGCGTCGCGTCGATCAATTCGCGCGGCGTCATCTCAAAGCCCTGGTGTTTCGCGCCAAGTCGCGGCGCCAGCGCCTGCAGGACCTCATGGTTGGAGCGGCATTCGCCGGGCGGATCGATCAGCTTCGGTCCGACCGAGATGTGCTGGTGGCCACCGCCGTAGTAGAGATCGTCGTGCTCCATGAACATGGTCGCCGGCAGCACGATGTCGGCCATCAGCGCCGTCTCGGTCATGAATTGCTCGTGCACCGCGACGAACAGATCCTGGCGCGCAAAGCCCTGCCGCACCAACGCCTGCTCCGGTGCCACCGTCATCGGGTTGGTGTTCTGGATCAACATCGCCTTGACTGGCCCCCGGCCGTGCAGGGCCTCGGCGTCGCCTGTGAGGATGCGGCCGATCTTGGATTGGTCGAGCGCGCGGACGCTGTGGTCGACCGCGTCGTGGCCTTCGATGATGGCTTCGTTGAAATGCCACAGCGCGTAATTGTTGAAGAAGGCGCCACCGCCTTCATATTGCCAGGCACCAGTCACCGCGGGGATGCAGAGTGCGGCATGCATTTGCGTCGCGCCGTTGCGCGAACGGGTGAAGCCGTAGCCGAGCCGCAGGAAAGTCCGCTTGGTCTCGCCGACCGCCTTGGCGAACGCCTCGATCTCCGCCACCGGCACGCCTGAGATCGCCGACGCCCATTCCGGCGTGCGCGCCTTCAGATGCGCCTCGAGCTCGGCGGGGCAGTCGGTGTATTTGTCCATGTAGGCGCGGTCGGCATAGCCGTCGCGGAACAGGACATGCATGACGCCGCAGGCGAACGCGCCGTCGGTGCCCGGACGCAGGATGATCTTGATGTCAGCCTGCTTCATGGTCTCATTGTCGTAGATATCGACTGCAGCGATCTTCGCGCCGCGCTCCTTGCGCGCACGCGAAGCGTGCGTCATCACGTTGACCTGGGTATTGACCGGATTGGTGCCCCAGATCACGACGAGATCGGACAGCGCCATCTCGCGCGGGTCGACGCCGGCGATCTTGCCCGTGCCGATCGCATAGCCGATGCGTGCCACATTGGCGCAGATGGTCTGATAGAAACGCGAATATTTCTTCACATGGGTGAGGCGATTGAGGCCGTCGCGCATCACGAGGCCCATCGTGCCGGCATAGTAATAGGGCCAGATCGACTCTGCGCCGAACTCGCGCTCGGCCTGGTTGAAGCGGTGCCCGACCTCGTCGAGCGCCTCGTCCCAGGAGATGCGCGCGAACTGACCGGAGCCTTTCGGGCCCGTTCGGCGCAGCGGATACATCAGCCGTTCGGGATGATGGATGCGCTCGGCATAGCGGGCGACCTTGGCGCAGACGACGCCGGCCGTATAGGTCTGCTTCTTCGAACCGCGGACGCGGCCGATGCTGCGGCCCTCGACCACCTCGACATCGAGGGCACAGGCCGAGGGGCAATCATGCGGACAGGTCGAATGGCGGATTTCGATCTTGGCGTGCTGGTTCATGTCCCAGTTCGTAACACCAAAATACCTGCGAGCCGAGGGCATTTATCCGGCAGCGCCCATGCGATTTGCTCAAACCGCACGCGCCGGCGGTTCCTGCAGCAACCGCGAATGCGGCGCAATCACACCGAAAACCGCCCGATATTCCCCGACACGATCGACTTTGTGAGGCGTCGACAGTCCGCACTCCCTGCCGCTAGAGTGCCGGCACAAGAACGACATCAGGGAGGTGGGCATGACGGCCCGAAGCTTCACGCTGGCGCTGGCCGCCGGCCTGATCGGCGGATTCGCCGCAGCCCCCTCATGGGCGCAGGATTATCCCGCGCACGCGGTCCGGATCATCGTCCCCTTCGGAGCCGGCGGGCCGGCCGATGTGGCCGCCCGTCTGATTGGCAACGTCTTCCAGGAGAGCTTTGGCCAGCCCTTCGTGATCGAGAACCGCACCGGCGCGGGCGGGGTCATCGGAACCGTGGAAGCTGCGAAGTCGCCGGCCGACGGCTACACGCTGCTGATGATGTCCAACACCCAGACCGCGAATGAATCGCTGCTGACGCCGGACAAGCGCAAATACGAGCTGATGCGCGACCTCGCGCCGATCGCGCCGGTCAACTATTCCGATCTCGTCATCGTGGTGAACCCGCAAGTCCCGGTGAAGACGCTTGCCGAGTTCATCGCACTCGCAAAGGCGCAGCCTGGCAAGCTGAACTATGCCTCCTCCGGTCAGGGCACGCCGTACCACATGGCAGGTGAGCTGTTCAAAGCGATGGCCGGCATCGACATCGTTCATGTCCCCTACCGCAATAGCGGCGAAGCTCGCAGCGGCGTGATCGGCGGGCAGGTGCAGATGATGATCGACGCAGTGCCGGCGATGGCGCCGAACATTGCCGAAAACCAGGTTCGCCCGCTCGCCACCACGGGCAAGCAGCGCTCCGCGGTGCTGCCGAACGTCCCGACCACGGGTGAGGCCGGCGTTGCCGGCTATGAGGCGACGATCTGGCTCGGGCTGATGGCACCCGCCGGCACGCCGAGGCCCGTCATCGACAAGCTCAACGCCGCCGTCAACGCAATGGTGAAGCGGCCGGACATCGTCAAGCTCTGGACTGAGCAGGGCGCCGTCCCCATGTCGATGACACCGCAGGAATTCGAAAAATTCCTGCGCGGCGACATTGAGAAATGGGCCGATGTCGTCAAGAAATTCGACAAGTCCTGAGGCCGTACTGCTCATGCCCTCCGTTCAGTTCCGGCTCAACGGCGCAGCGACGGCCGTGGACACCGATCCCGACCAGATGCTGCTCGATGTGCTGCGCAGCGGGCTCGGCATCACCGGTGCGCATTTCGGCTGTGGAGCCGGCGAGTGCGGCGCCTGCCATGTCATGGTCGGTGATCGCGCCATGACCTCCTGTGACATGCCGATGTGGTCGGTCGCGGACAAGGACGTCGTCACGGTGGAAGGTCTCGGCACGGCAGAGCGGCCGCACCCGCTGCAGCGCGCCTTCATCTCCGAACAGGCGATGCAATGCGGCTATTGCGTCCCGGGGATACTGATCAGCGCAGCGGCGCTGCTGAAGCGCAATCCGTCGCCGTCGGAGGCCGAGGTGAGAGCGGCCCTCGATCGCAATCTGTGTCGCTGCGGATCGCATAACCGCATAGTCCGCGCGGTGTTGCGCGCGGCCTCGGAGATGGCCGCCCCATGAACTCCCCTGCTCCGAAACTGCCGATCAGCCTGCTGGCCAATCCAAGACTGTCGTCCTGGGTGAAATTCACCGGCGACGGGCGTGTCGCGATTTCGCCCGGCAAGGTCGAGATCGGCCAGGGCATCGTCACGGCGCTGGCGCAGATCGCGGCGGACGAGCTCGACGTCGATCTCTCCAAAGTCGAGATGATCCGCGCCTCGACCGCAGCCAGCCCGAACGAAGGCGTCACTTCGGGCAGCCTTTCAATCCAGCAATCGGGCCGTGCACTCCGGCATGTCTGCGCCGAGGTGCGCCAGCGCTTCCTGCTTGCGGCCTCCGAGCGTCTCGGTGTCGATGAAGCGTTACTCACGATCGATGACGGCATGATCTCGGGTCCCGGCAATGTCAGGACGAGCTATTGGGAGCTCGCGGGCGACGTCTCGCTCGACCACGATGCCACCGCGGGCGCGGCGGCGAAGAGCGCCGCCGAGCGCGCCGTCGCTGGACATTCCGTGCAGCGCGTGGACATTCCCCACAAGGTGTTCGCGAAGCCTCGCTTCATTCACGACCAGGCGTTGCCTGGACTGCTGCACGGACGGGTGCTGCGGCCGGACATCTCGGGCGCGGGGCTGACCGGGCTGGACGAAACAGCCGCACGCGCCGTCCCCGGCCTTGTCGCGATCGCCCGCGACGGCGGCTTTGCCGGCGTAGTCGCTGAGAGTGAGGCAGCGGCGGAAGCCGCACTGAAGGCCCTGCGCATAGGCGCGACATGGTCGGCGGGCGAGCCACTGCCCGACGAAGACGATCTAGCCGGCTTCCTAAAAAGCCAGCCGGTCGAAACCACGCTCATCGACAGCAGAACAGCGGCCTCGGCGAAGACAGCCGTTCGTACCCTCCGCCGGCAATACACCCGTCCCTACATCGCTCATGCCTCGATCGCGCCCTCCTGCGCCATGGCGCGATGGGAGGGTGATCGTGTCCAGGTCTGGACGCACAGCCAGGGCGTCTATCTGCTGCGCGCCGATCTTGCCATCGTGCTCAAGCTGCCGGCCGAGAACATCGTCGTCGAGCACATGGAGGGCGCTGGCTGCTACGGGCACAATGCGGCCGACGATGTTGCCCTAGACGCCGTGCTGCTGGCGAAGGCGGCCGGCGGCCACCCGATCCGGGTGCAGTGGTCACGCCACGACGAAATGACCCATTCACCGTTTGGTGCGGCGATGGCTATCGAGATCGAGGCCGACCTCGATGCAGACAATGAGATCATCGGCTGGCGCCATGCGATCTGGAGCAACGGCCACGCAGCAAGGCCCGGTCGCGCGGCCCAGCCGGCGCTGCTCGCAGCGACCGAGATCGCAAATCCCTACCCGCGAATGATTTCGACCAATCCTCCCGCCGCCAATGGCGGCGGTGGGGACCGCAACTCCGTTCCACTTTACGACTTCCCGGCCTGGACGATCACGAGCCATCGGCTGCTGACGATGCCCGTGCGTACCTCGGCGTTGCGGACCCTGGGCGGACAAGGCAACGTATTTGCCATCGAGACGCTGCTCGATGAGATCGCCATCCTGCGCGGCGAAGACCCGATCGCATTTCGCCTGCGCCATCTCCGCGACGAGCGGGCGAAGGACGTCATCCGCGCCACAGCGCGGCGTGCCGCATGGAAACCGCAGCGGCAGGCCGGCATCGGCCACGGGGTCGGCTTTGCGCGCTACAAGAACACGGGCGCCTATTGCGCCGCGATTGCCGAGATCGAAGGCGCCGACGACATCCGCGTCAAACGGCTGACGCTTGCGGTCGATGTCGGCGAGGCCATCAATCCGGACGGCGTCATCAACCAGATCGAGGGCGGCGCCATCCAGGCGACGAGCTGGGTGCTGAAGGAGCGCGTCCGGTTCTGCCGCACGCGCATCACCTCTGCCTCCTGGACGGACTATCCGATCCTGACCTTCAGCGAGGTACCGGCGGTGGATATCGAGATCATCCAGCGGCCGGAGATCGAGCCGGTCGGCGCAGGCGAAGCCGCACACGGTCCGGTGACGGCGGCGATCGCGAATGCCGTGTTCGATTGCCTCGGCGTGCGTGTCTGCGACCTGCCGATCACGCGCGACAGGATCATTGCAGCCATGGAGCTTGCGTCGTGACGACAGTGACCATTTTGAGCGGCGGCGCGGCGCAAGGCCTGGTGCGCGGCCTCACTGAGGCCTTCAAGGCGCAGACCGGCTGCGGCATTGACGGCGAATTCGGTGCGGTCGGTATCATGGCCGACAAGCTGCGCGCAGGAGCGCCGGCCGACCTCGTGATTCTGACACAGGCCCTGCTCGCAAAGCTCGCAGAAGAGAATCTGGTCGTTCCCGC
>NZ_LWIG01000012.1:75982-104479 GCF_002068095.1 Bradyrhizobium sacchari
GGGGTCGAGACCGCGCTGGCAGTCCGCAGCCGCGATCCCAGGGTGACGGTAAAGAGCGAAGCCGATTTGCGCGAGGTGGTGCGTTCCGCGGACGCCATCTACGTTCCGGACACGAAGGCATCGACCGCGGGACAACATTTCGCAAGAGTGCTGGATCAGCTCGGCATCGCCTATGAGGTTGCCTCACGCCTCAAAATCTATCCGAATGGCGCGACTGCGATGCGGGAGCTTGCAGCCTCCACTGCACAAAGGCCGATCGGATGCACCCAGGCCACCGAGATCATTGGCACCGACGGCATCGCGCTATCGGGCGCGTTGCCGTCAGGCTGCGAGCTCGTGACGATGTACACGGCCGGCGTGACCACGCGGGCCACGCATCCGGATGAAGCAGCTGCACTGGTCAGGCTTCTGACTGGCGCAGATCACAGGGAACTGCGTCAGCGCGTTGGCTTTGCCAGCTAGACGCCCAACCTATTTGTGCAACTGGGTGAGACCGGTCGGCGGCCCGTCGACCGCAGTCCAGCCGCCATCAACGAAAAGCGTGCTGCCGCTGACATAGCTTGCGGCATCTGAGGCGAGATAGGCCACGGCGGTCGCGACCTCGTCCGCGCTGCTCCAGCGGTTGAACACGGTGTGGCCGGCGTAGAGATCATAGATGTCGGGACGCTGCTTGAACGGGCCGGTCAGCGCGGTTTCCGCAATGCTCGGCGCGATCGCGTTGACGCGCACACCGGCATGGCCGACTTCGGACGCAAAACCCTTCACCAAGAGGCCGATCGCCGCCTTGGTGGAGCCGTAGACGCCAAGGCCCGGCTCGATCGTCACCGCGCGCACCGAGGAGCAGGCGATGATGCTGCCGCCCTTTTGTTCGACCATGATGCGGCCGAAGGCCTGAAAGAACCAGACCGTGCCCTTGACGTTGAGGTTGAGGACGCGATCGAGATCCTCCTCGGTGTAGTCGAAGATGGTCTTGCGGATGTTGAGCCCGGGCGTGGTCACGGCGATGTCGAGCCGCGGAAATTTCTGCATCACGGTCTTGCCGAGCGCGTTGACGTCCGCGGCACTCGCAGCGTCGCAGCTGGCTGCTTCCGCCCAGCCACCCTTCTCGCGAATGACGGCGGCGGTCGCCTCCGCTGCATCAAACGCGCGATCGGCGCAGACAACACGGGCGCCTAACCCTGCCAGCGCTTCGGCCGACGATTTGCCGATCCCTGAGGCGGCGCCGAGCACCACGGCCGTCTTGCCGGTGAGATCGAAGAGCTTGCGATAGTCGGTCACGGACAGATTCTCCCTGTTGTCGTGACGCAAACTACGCAAGGCCAGTGCGCCGGCCAAGGGCCGGCGCACGCACGGCAGCTATCCCTTGTATCCCATCAAGAGACGCGGCAGCCACAGCGAGAAGGCGGGAACGTAGGTGACGAACATCAGCGCTGCGATCAGCGCGGCATAGAACGGCAGGATGGTGCGCATCACTGCGCCCACCGAGATGCCGCCGATGGCGCATCCGACGAACTGCGTCGTACCGACCGGCGGGGTGTTCAGCCCCAGCGCGCAGTTGATCAGCATCAGCATGCCGAATTGCACCGGATCCATGCCCGCCTTCATCGCAATCGGCAGGAAGATCGGAGTGCAGATCAGGATGGTCGCCGCCATATCCATGAACGTACCGAGCACGAACAGGATGACGTTGATGAGCAGGAAGATCATCCACGGCTGCGTGGACACCTTGCTCATGAGGTCGCCGGCAAAGTCGGCCACCTCATAGAGACCCATCAGGTACTGGAACATGGTGGAGACGCCGATCAACAGCAGCACCACACCCGTCGTCTTCACCGCCTTGGCCGCGGCTCGCAGGAAGTTCTGCAGGGTCATGGTGCGGTAGATGAAGAAAGTCAGCAGGATCGTGTAGGTGACCGCGACCGCCGCGGATTCCGTGGCTGTAAAGACGCCGGACAGTATGCCCGCCAGGATGATGCCGACGATGAGAAGGCCGGGCAACGCGGCCGCGAGCGACCGGAACACTTCGGCCCAGCCCGGGAACTTGCCGGCCGGATAGCCGCGCTTCACCGCGACCGCGTAGGCGGCGACCAGCATGCAGACCATCAGTACCAGCGCCGGCAGGAGACCGGCTGCGATCAGCGCGCCGATCGAGACCTTGCCGCCGGCGGCGAGCGCATAAATGATCATGTTATGGCTGGTCGGCATCAAGGCTCCCACCAGCGAGGCGTGGGTGGTGACGTTGACGGCGTAGTCGGTGTCGAACCCCTCTTTTTTCATCATCGGTATCATCACCGCCCCCATCGCCGACACGTCGGCCACGGGCGAGCCGGAGACGCCGCCGAACAGCGTGCAGGCGACCACGTTCGACATGCCAAGGCCGCCGCGGATGTGCCCGACGAGATTCTTGGCGAGCTTCACGATCTTGTCGGCGACGCCGCCATGCAGCATCAGCTCGCCACTGAAGACGAAGAACGGGATCGCGAGGAAGGAGAAGATGTTCATCCCCGACATCATCTGCTGGAAGATGACGGCGACCGGCAGGCCTTCATAGAGGATGGTGCAGATCGCCGACAGGCCGATCGCGAAGGCGACCGGGACGCCGAGGATCAGGAAGCCGAAGAAGGTGGCGCCGAGGATGATCAGTTCCATGAGGGGACGACCTCTTCGCCGCGCAGGAGAGCAATGATGTGCTCGATGGAAAAGGAGACGATCAGGATGCCGGAGGCGATCAGCGGCACGTAACGGATGACTTCGGGAAGCCCGAGATTGGGGATCTTCACGGTCCCGACCGATGCGCCGAGGATCCAGCCGTTATAGGCCATCGCAATGCCGAACACGGCCACGAGAACGTGGATCACGATCTCGATCTTCTCGCGCACCTGATCCGGAAGCATGACCAGCAGACTGTCCATCCCGATGTGGCCGGCATCGCGCACGCCGACGGCGGCGCCGATCAGCGTGACGTACAGAATGAGGACGAGCGCGAGGTTCTCGGTCCAGGTCGGACTAGAGTTGAGCACGTAACGTCCGAACACCTGGTAGAACACGATGGTGACGATGACGAGCAGTCCCGTCACCGACAGATACATGCCAAGGCGCGCGATGGGTGCATTGATCCGCGACAGCAGGCCGGTGGACGGACGTCCGGTGACCGCTTCCTGCTCGTGATCTGCGACGTGTGGGTCTGTCATCCCGCGCCTCCTCGCGAGGGTCCGGTGTCACCTTGCAGGGACCCGGACCCGATGCGCCGTGCTCTTACTTCGTGTCCTGGATACGCTTGACGAGGCTCTGCAGCTTCTCGTCACCGGCGAACTTCTGGTACACCGGCTTCATCGCATCGACGAACTCCTGCTTGTTGGCGACGGTTACGACCTGGACGCCGGCCGCCTCGACGGTCTTACGGGAGGCCTGCTCGCGCTCGTCCCAGAGCTTGCGCATGACCGGGACCGATTCCTTGGCTGCCTTGCGGACCATCGCCTGATCCTCCTTGCTCAGCGTGTCCCAAACCTTCTTGGACATCACGAGAACCTCGGGCGCCAACGAGTGCTCGGTGACGTTGTAGAACTTAGCCGCCTCGAAGTGACGCGAGGATTCGTAGGAGGGCCAGTTGTTCTCGGCAGCGTCCACGAGACCTGTCTTGAGCGCGGTGTAGACCTCGCCATAGGGCATCGGCGTCGGATTGGCACCGAGGCTCTGGATCATGCCGACCCAGAGATCGGACTGCTGGACGCGGATCTTCAGACCCTTGAGGTCGGCGAGCGACTTGACCGGGGCCTTGACGGTGTAGATCGACCGGGCGCCGCTGTCGTAATAGGCGAGGCCGACCAGGCCCGCGGGCTCCATCGCCGCCAGGATCTCGTCGCCGATCGGCCCGTCAAGGACAGTGCGCATATGCTGCGTGTCGCGGAAGACGAAAGGCAGGCACAGGGCGATGGTTTCGGGCACGAAATTGTTCAGCGGCGATGCGTTTATCCGCATCATGTCGAGCGCGCCGATCTTGAGCTGCTCGATGGTGTCCTTCTCGGAGCCCAGGGCGCCGTTCGGGAACACCTTCACGCCGAGCTTGCCGCCGCTCGCCGTCGCGAGCTGCTTGCCCATGAACTTGACGGCCTCAACGGTCGGATAATCGGCGGGATGGATGTCGGCGGAACGGAAATCGCGTGCAGTCGCCAGCGGCGCTGAGACCGCCAGCACAGCGGCTGCGATGATACCGGTGAGTGTCTTCATCTGGGCTTCCTCCTGAGGTGATTATATCGTTGTCGGGCAGGCAGCGGGCCGTCTTGGGTCGCTCCACTTCAGGTGTGAAGTCAAGCGCCATTGTCGTCCCTAGGGCGGGCGGCATTCTCTGTCCAAGCCAAATCCGGCATCGATCAATGCAAGAGTTGCATCGATCAATTTCTGGCGCAATTCGCCCTATGGTGGGTAAGCGGGCTGGCTCGACGTCTCCTGAGCGTGACTTGACGCCTCCGGTGGAGGCCCCTCAAGATGTTCGAAACAGCGGATCATCTCGAGGGAATGCCCATGCCGCGGAAGCTGATCGATATTTCCGTGCCACTCAGAAACGACGTGACGTCCGATCCGCCGGGCAATCACCCGACCATCACCTATATCGATCACCAGCAGGGCCTGCCGCGCATGCTCCAGTTCTTCGACGGCCTCAAGGCGGAAGACCTGCCGGATAGCCAAGGCTGGGCCGTCGAACAGGTCTCGCTGTCGACGCACAACGGCACGCATCTCGACGCGCCCTGGCATTTTCATCCGACGATGAATCGCGGAGAGCGGTCATGGACCATCGACGAGGTGCCGCTGGAGTGGTGCCTTCAGCCCGGCGTGAAGCTCGACTTCCGGCATCTGCCCGATGGTTACGTTGTAACTGCCGGCGACGTCGAGACGGAGCTCAAGCGCATCGGGCACACGCTGTCGCCATTGGAGATCGTCGTCGTCAACACCAGCGCCGGCGCCAGATTCGGCGAGGCCAGTTACGTCAACTCCGGTTGCGGCATGGGCTATGAGGCCACCATGTATCTGCTCGAACGCGGCGTGCGGCTGACCGGCACCGATGGCTGGAGCTGGGACGCGCCATTCGTTTACACCGCAAAGAGATATGCCGAGACCAAGGACGCCGGCCTGATCTGGGAAGGCCACAAGGCGGGCCGGCACATCGGCTATTGCCACCTCGAGAAGCTGCACAATCTCGATCAATTGCCTTCGACCGGGTTCACCGTCTCGTGCTTCCCAGTGAAGATCGAACGTGCCTCCGCGGGCTGGACCCGCGCCGTCGCCATCATCGACAACTGATCTTTTCGGAAAACCGCTTCACACTCTTCCGGATCATGCTCTAGACGCGACGCATCACTCGCCGTCGAGACCGCTCTCGGCGAGTTCGCGCAACGCGTCGGTGTCGAGCACCACGATGGCACCATGCTCGAGACGAACCCAGTTGCGTCCGGCCCAGGCGCGCAATTGCTTGTTGATGCTCTCACGCGTCATGCCCACCATCTCGCTGATCTCCTGCTGGGTGATGGCGAGCGTGCCGCTGCCGGAGTCGAGCTTGCGCTCCTCGGTGAGGCCGAGCAGTGCGCTCGCCAGCCGCCCAGGGAGATTTTGCAGGATCACCTGCTCGACCTGTTGGCTGGTCCAGCGCAGGCGCGCGCAGAGCAGTTCGATGAACTTCATCGCCAGAGCCGGCTGGCTCTTCACGAACGGCAGGAAGTCGCGGCGGTCGATGATGTAGAGCTCGCAATTAGTGTTGGCGGTCGCATCCGCCGAACGCGGCGCACCGTCGAGAACCGCGATCTCGCCAAAGATTTCTCCAGGGCCGATCAGATTGAGAATCGCATTTCGTCCATCGGGCGATGAGGAGGATATCTTCACTGTCCCGGCGATCACCGCGAACAGATTGTTGCCGGGGTCGCCCTTGGCGGCGATCGTCGCACCGCGCTTCACCGTGGTGTGCTTGGCATAGCGGCAAAGCTGATCAAGCGCCTCCGGCTCCAGATCCGCAAAGATCGGGTGCTTGCGCAGGACCGATAATTTGTTGCCCGCCGATTGTCGGGGGTCGCCGGTCTTGTCCTGAGGCACGCCGCTGGGCTCCTAAGACTGCGAGGCACTGGAGTTCCTGCGTAGTCAGTGTTGCCCGGCTTTTCAACCGGAAAGCACGCGTGCGGATTGAGGCAAATGCGGCGAAATTGCTCCGGCGCGGCCCGCAGGCGACATCCGAAGGATGCGCCAATGCGTTCGGGTCGATGCAGAGTTGCAGACGCCGCAGGTCGCGTTGCGGCGCTGCTGAACGGGCCAGCCGGTCGAGAATCGACCGCGCGTGTATCAAATGGGACCTGTGATCAGGAGTTTCAGCGCTTGGAATCGATCCGGCCTTCGCTGGTTTGCCGGTCCGCCCACGCCAAGGCCGCCGCGAAAGTGACGAAGATCGCCACGACGACAATGGTCATCAGCAACGCGTCAGTCGGCATCATGCTCCTCCCTGATTGTTTGAGGGCATTATTTGCGGCAGATGCCCGGCGTCATTGATCGGGATCAAAAACCGGGCGTCGCGGAAGGGCTGTCAGGCTGCGGCGAGGGCCTCGACGCGTGCCGGGTCGAGCAGACTGATGCCGCCGTGAATGATCTCGATCGCGCCGTGGCGTTCGAGCTTGGTGAACGTGCGGCTGACGGTTTCGATGGTCAGGCCAAGGTAGTCGGCGATGTCCTGGCGGCTCATCGGAAGTGGAACCGTGTCAGACGGCCCTTTGGGCGCCGGCTGTCGTTCGCGCCAAACAAGCAGGAAAGCCGCGACCTTTTCGTCCGCCGAGCGGCGCCCGAGCAGGACCATGTGGTCACGAGCCTGGCTCAACTCGCGAATGGCCAGCTCGTTGATCCGCCTGAGCAGTTGCGGACGGTCTTCGACGAAACGGCCGAAGGGCGCTTTTGCGAACTGGCATACGGTCACCGCGCCGATTGCATCGGCCGAAAAATTGTGACGGCCGGACAGATTCATCCCGAGGAAATCGCCGGGTAAAGCGAAACCCACGATCTGCCGCCGGCCGTCGGGCAGCAGCTTGTACAGCCGCATGACACCCTCAAGCACGTTATAGAACGAGGTCGTGATGTCCTCCTCGGAGAACACGGTCTCGCCCGAAGAAAAATGGACACGGCGTCCGAGATGCTCGAACTCCCCGAGTTCGGCCGGATCCAGCGACGAACAAACCGCCGATGCGCGTACGCCGCAGTCGCTGCAGAAATGCCCGTTCGGCTCAATCGTGACCACGGAAGGCTTCATCCACCGCTCCTAGCGTGGGTCCAGCTCCGGCCCCCGGCCGAGTCCGCCACGCGCGGCTGCATTTTACTGCTCCGCTACAAACGCGATTGACCCAGATCAATTTTGGCAACCCTCCCCCCTCTATTCTGCGCCAACAGTTCGACCGGACCCTGCCTTCCATGTTTCAGAACGCTCTCCGCCATGGCCTGTTTGGCCTGCTTTTGATGACGCCTGCGCTGGCAGCCCCCACCGCTGAACAGCGCGGTAAGGTCTTTGCGCGGACCAATTGCGCGCGCTGCCACGCGATCGACCGCGTCTCCAAGAGCCCGCTCAAGGTCGCACCCCCGCTACGCAGCCTGCACCGGCGCTATCCGATCGAGACCCTTGGCGAGGCGCTGGCGGAAGGCATCTACACCGGCCATGCCGACATGCCCGCCTTCGAGCTCAGCCCGGACCAGATCCACGATCTGCTGTCCTACCTTAAGACGCTCGAATAGCTGGCCTTAGACCGCCTGCACCGTCCAGCCGATCAGCTCCTTGGCGATACGGGCAAAAGCCGCATCGAACGCCGCAACGGCAGCCGCCGGCTCGACCTTGTCGAGCTTCTCGCTGGTCTCAATGATGCGGGACGAAACCACCTTGCCGTTCTTGTCGACGATCCGCGCCGAAAGGGCGATCTCGACCCGCGTCTCGCCCTCCGTGGCAATCCGGAAGCGCCTGATGTCGATCAGAAGCTGGTAGTCCGCCTGCCCGAGATCGCTCGTGCGCAGCGGCGCATGAGCGATGTCGTAATTCTCAAAACTGTCGATCAGCCGCGCCTGCACGAGCTTTGGGATGCTGTCGGCCCAGAGGAAATCGGCAAAGCCAGGGTTGTCGCCCACGGGGGAGAACAACATGCGCTGGGTCTGCAGCATCGCGACCGCGGTCGGCTCGGGAATGGCCAGCGACGCGGAGAGCGTCTTGCCGGCCGGCCCGAGATTCTGCGGCGTGCGCAGGTCGTAGGTGATCTTCTGCGCCGGCGCCCCGCCGCCGGTCATCTTCTCGAGGCCCGCCAAAATGCCGTCGATCTTGCCGGTATTGCGCGCGAGCCCGTCGGAGAATGTCTTGAGATTGGCGATGGTGTCCTTCAGCGGACCGGAATTGTCCTCCAGCACGGTGTCGACCCGCCGCAACGCGTCGCGTGCGGCCTGCGTCATGCTCTGCCCTGCGCCAGCCTCGGCGATTAAATTCAGGGGCTCGCCGGATTTGGCGACGATCATGCCGCCCTCAAGCGTTACCACCGGTACGCCGGTCAGGCCCTGGAAATCGAGCCCGACCCTGGTGTCGGCGCGCACAGGCGTCGTTGAGGCAACCGAGATCGTCGCGTTGACGAAGCGCGGATTATCCGGCGCGAGCCCGAGCTGGGTCACCTCGCCAACGCGGATGCCGTTGAACAGCACGCCGGCGCCGACCAAGAGACCCGGCACCGGTCCCTGGAATTGCACATGGTAGTTCGTGCGCGGCCCGATGCCGCCGGTGTTGTTCAGCCAATAGACGAAGCCGAACACCGCGACAATCGCGGCCATCACGAAGCTGCCGATCAGCACGTAGGGAGCGCGCGTTTCCATGTCTCATCTCATCTCGTGTTGCAGCATCTGCGAGCGCTTGCCGTGGAAATAGGCGCGCACCCAGGGATGCTCGGATTGCAGAAGTTCGCGCATCGGCCCGATGGCGACGATCTTGCCGTCGGCAAGCGCGGCGACCCGATCGCAGACCGTGGTAAGGCTGGCAAGATCGTGGGTGACCATGAACACGGTCAGCCCCAGGGTCCTTTGCAGGGTCCTGATCAGCGCGTCGAAATCGCCGGCGGCGATCGGATCGAGGCCGGACGTCGGCTCATCCAGGAACAGGATCGGCGGATCGAGCGCCAGCGCGCGCGCCAGTGCCACGCGCTTGGTCATGCCGCCCGACAGCTCCGCCGGATATTTGTCGGCATCCTGCGCCCGCAATCCGACCATCTCGAGCTTGGCAATCGCGATCTCGTCCATCAGCTCTTGCGACAGGACGAGATTTTCGCGCAGCGGAAACTGGACGTTCTGACGGACCGTCAGCGAGGAGAAAAGCGCACCCTGCTGGAACAGGATGCCCCAGGTCGTGGCCGCGCCTTGCGTGCGGCCGCCGATCGGTCGTTCCATGACCTCGATCGCGCCGCTCCAGCGCGGGATGAGGCCGATGATGGTCCGCATCAGCACCGACTTGCCGCCGCCGGAGGCGCCCACCAGCCCGAGGATCTCGCCCCGTCGCACGTCGAGCGACAGATGGTCGAGCACGGTCTGGCGGCCGAAACCGACCACGAGGTCTCGAACCCGGATCGCGAACTCCTCCTGCTGCTCGTCCACCGTCACATTCCGATCGAGGCAAAGAAGATCGCGAACAAGCCGTCGAGCACGATCACCAGGAAGATCGACTTCACCACCGACGTCGTCGTCTGCCGTCCGAGCGACTCGGCGCTGCCCTTGACGCGCAGGCCCTCGCTGCAGGCGACGATCCCGATCACCAGCGCCATGAACGGCGCCTTCAGGATGCCCACCTCGAAATGGGTGACGGAAATGGCCTCATGCAGCCGTGCGACGTAGATCGCCGGTCCCATGTCGCCATAGAACTGCGCGACAAGGCCGCCGCCATAGAGTGCCGCAATCGACCCGACGAAGGCCAGGATCGGCA
Source organism: Bradyrhizobium sacchari (assembly GCF_002068095.1). Lineage (GTDB taxonomy): Bacteria > Pseudomonadota > Alphaproteobacteria > Rhizobiales > Xanthobacteraceae > Bradyrhizobium > Bradyrhizobium sacchari. The sequence continues at coordinate 85,941 of NZ_LWIG01000012.1, forward strand.
ACGCGATGACCAGAGCCGCAACGCGGGGCAGGATCAGGACGTCGACGGGATCGAGCCCCATGGTCGAGAGCGCGTCAATCTCCTCGCGCATCTTCATTGAGCCGAGCTCGGCAGTGTAGGCGCTTCCCGAACGTCCCGCGACCATGATGGCGACGATCAAAACGCCGAGCTCGCGCAGCACCAGGATGCCAACCATGTCGACGGTGTAGGATTCAGCGCCGAACCTGCGGAAATGGAAGAAGCCCTGCTGCGCGATGATGGCGCCGATCAGAAACGTGATCAGAACAATGATGGGAATCGCCTGCCAGCCGATGCGGTAGAGCTGGTAGACCAGCGATGTCAGCCGCAGCGTACGCGGCCGGCGAAGCGCGCCGACGATGGACATGAACAAGGCGCCGAGCATTTGAAGAAAGATCGTGATGTCTTCGCGCGCGCCGAGGGTAGACTTGCCGAGATCGCCGAGCCTGAGCAGGACCGGGTTGGGTGCAGCCGCCGGCGCCGGTGTGTGGCGATTGACCTGGCGCACCTCGTCCAGGAGACCGCTGAAATGGTCGGCGACACCGACGAATTCGGCCGATCTGCCGGATGAGGCGGCTCTGCGCGACAGCTTCTCCAGGACCCAGGCGCCGAGCGTATCCAGCGCGCTGACGCCCGACATATCCAGGGTCACAACCCGCGACCGATCGACCTCGGCTCCGACCGACCGGGACAGAGTTTCGAGCGTCGTCACATTCGCTGCGGTCCAGGGCCCTTCCGGGCGCAATTTCAGCGCATCGCCAGAGGGCGTTGCCAGCAACAGCGGTTCGGAGTTCACGCTTCCACCTCGTCGGGACAATCGGTCCCCATTCAGCCGCTACTTCTAGGCCGGCGTGTGGCGGCCGGTTTGACCTGTCTCAAGCGCAGGGCCTACCCGCGTCTTGACGCAGGTCAAGCGTGGCCGTGCCGGCGGGCCCTAGGGTTCGCTTCATTCAATGGAGACATGAAATCCATGTTCGACAGTGACAGGATGAGCGAAGAACTGCGATCGTTGAAGGTGGACGTCACGCGCCTCTTGAGCACCGCCGGCGAGGAGATGTTCGACAGCTCGAAAGAGCGAGCCGAAGCTCTGGCCGATCAGATCAAGGCCGCGCTCGCCGAACTCGGCGAGACCGTCAGCGACGAGCAGGAGCAGCTTCAGGGCCTCATCGCGGAGCGCCCGATGACGTCGCTCGCCTCCGCCTTCGCGCTCGGGGTGGTGGTCGGCTTCATGCTGAGGAGGCACTAGGTGAACAGCGAGAATGTGGTCAAACATCTGCGCCTGCTGTGGCGTACCGACAGGATCATCGCGGACATCAGGCTGCGCCACCTCCTGACGGGAATCTGCCTGCGGGCCTTTGCGGCGTTGATCGCGGCGTTCGGGCTGCTGATGCTGGAACTGTCGGCCTATTTCGCGCTGGTCCAGATCTGGAGCGCTATTGCCGCGGCCGCCATTCTCGGCGCCGTCAATTTTGCCATCGCCGCGGTCCTCTTCATCATTGCCGGCCGTGCTCCGTCCGGCCGCGACATCGAGCTCGCCAATGAAATCCACGGCGCGTCCATCGAGGCCCTTCAGCTCGAGGCACGCGCTCTTCAGGCGCAGGTGTCGGGCGCGGTGCAGCATCCGCTGAGCACGATCGTGCCGGTGCTGGTGCCCCTGATCGCGATTATCGTCAAGTCTTTGCGAACCAAGAATTCCGCTCCCGCAAGTTCGGCTGAAGCACCTTCCTAAAGCGCGATGAGATTTGGCTGAGTCGTCGTCGCGCTTTGGGTTGTTGTTTGCGCATGATCTTTCCGGAAAACCGCTCCGCACTTTTCCGGATCATGCCTTAGCAGGCGCGCTCAGAGCTTCAGCCGGACGTCGCAGATATCGGGCTCAGTTGGATCCGGCTTGACCTCGAAACCGAGCTGCCGGCACATCTCGAGCATCGCGGTATTCTCCTGAAGCACGTCGCCCGAGATCGCCTTCAGCCCTTCCGACCTCGCGTAGTTGATGATCAACTGCATCAGGGCCCATCCGAGCCCCCTGCCCTTGAGATCGGACCTCAGCAGGATCGCATATTCGCCGCTTTCGTAGATCGAGTCCGAATGGAGCCGGACGACGCCGACCATCTCGCCGGTCGTCTCGTCGAGCGCGATGAAAGCCATCGCGCGCGCATAGTCGAGCTGGGTGAGCCGTGCGATGAATTCGTGGGTGAACTCCTTCATCGGCGCGAAGAAGCGCAAGCGAAGGTCGTGAGGCGTCACGTGGCGCAGGAACTCATGGATGGTCGGCTCGTCCTCGGGACGCAACGGCCGCACAAAGATCCGCCAGCCGTCCTTGAGTTCGAGACGACGCTCCCATTGAGACGGATAGGCGCGAACAGCGAAATTGGCGGGGCCTGAGCCCGCAAGTTTTCGCTGTGAAGGCCCCACGGCGACGCGGGCATCGACCGCCGTCACGCCGGTCTCATCCGCAAGCAGCGGGTTGATGTCGAATTCGCGAATCTCCGGGATATCGGCCGCCATCTGCGCAAGCTTGACCAGCACCATGGCGACTGCGTCCTGCTTGACGGCAGGCACGTCCCGATAGGCACGCAGCAGACGCGAGACTCGCGTGCGATCGATCAAATCACGGGCGAGCTGCAGATCGAGCGGCGGCAGTGCCAGCGCCTTGTCGTTGATGATCTCCACCGCCGTCCCGCCCCGGCCAAACACCACAACGGTGCCGAACGTAGGATCGTCGGCAACGCCGAGGATCAGTTCACGCGCCTTCGCCTTGACGACCATCGCCTGGACGATGACGCCGCCGATGCGGGCCTCGGGCCGCAGCTTCCTGGTCCGGGCGAGAATATCGGCCGCAGCCGCTCGCACAGCGTCCGGCGTCGTCAGATTGAGCACGACGCCGCCGACATCGGATTTGTGCACGATGTCGCGCGACATGATCTTCAGCACGACGGTCCCGCCTTGTGCAAATATCTCGTTCGCGCAGGCCGCCGCCTGCTCGACATCAGCAGCGGCATAGGTCGGCACCATCGCGATGTCGTAGGCTTCGAGCAGGTGCTTGATCTCGACAGGCTCGAGCCATTTGCGGCCATCGGCGATGGCTGCGGCGACGATCTGTCTGGCAGCACGGGCGTCGGGCACGAAAGTGTCGGGCATCGTGGGAGGAACCTGGCTCAGCTCCTCGACCACCTCACGATGCCGGACCAGATGCATGAAACCGCGCACGGCATCGTCCTCGGTCGGATAGTTTGGAATGCCCGCGCCGGAGAGCGTCTGGATGATTGCCTGATCGGCCCCCACCCAGGCGGCCAACACGGGCTTTGCCCAACCGCGGTGCCGCTCGCGATATTTTGCGACAAGATCCGTTACGGTCGCCGCGATGTCGGCAGCCGAGGCGATCGCCGTCTGCACGTTGAGGACGAGAACTGCGTCATTGCCGGTGTCGGCCAGCAGCGCCTCGAGCGCGGCCGCATAGCGCGATGCATCGGCATCACCGACGATATCGACGGGATTGGCGCCGGACCAGGTCGACGGCAGCACATCATCGAGTTTCTTGCGGGCGTCCGCCGAGATCGACGCCGGAATCCCGCCAAGCTCGACCAGGCGATCGACGGCGAGGACGCCGATGCCGCCGCCATTGGTGAGGATGGCCAGCCGCTTTCCGGTCGGCGACTCAACGCGGCCGAGCGTCTCGGCGCAATCGAACAGCTCGCGCAGATCGGAGACCCGCAAGACGCCCGCGCGGCGGAACGCCGCGTCATAGACGGCGTCCGCGCCTGCAAGCGCCCCCGTGTGGGTCGCGGCCGCCTTGGCTCCTTGCGCCATGCGGCCTGATTTCACCACGACAACCGGCTTGACCCGCGCCGCTGCGCGGGCCGCCGACATGAACTTGCGCGCGTCCTTTATAGACTCGATATAGAGCAGGATCGCGCGGGTCTTGTGATCCAATGCGAAATAGTCGAGCAGATCGGCAATGTCGACGTCGATCTGATCACCGATCGAGACGATACCGGAGAAGCCGACACCGCGCTGCGCGGCCCAATCTACCATGCCGGCGGCGATCGCGCCGGATTGCGAAATCAGCGCGAGATTCCCCGCTCCCGGCATGTGCGCGGCAAAACTGGCGTTGAGACTCACGCCGGGCATCATGATGCCGAGACAGTTCGGTCCGATCAGCCGCATGCCGTATTTGCCGGCCGCGGCGATTGCGGCCTCATGCAGCGATCCTGGCCCGTGCCCCAAGCCGGCCGAGACGATCAGCGCGCCCGCCGAGCCGAGCCGGCCGGCCTGATCGATGATGCCCGGAACCTCTCGCGCCGGTGCGGTGATGACCACCAGTTCGGGCACGAAGCCCAGCTTGTCCAGGCTGGCGACCGCGGCGACACCGCCAATTTCCCTATGGCGCAGGTTCACCAGGCCGACCTGCCCCTTGAAGTCGGCCTTGTGAATGTTTTCCAGAACGGCGCGGCCGACTGACACCGGACGAGCGCTGGCCCCGACGAGCGCGACCGAGCGGGGCGACAGCAGATTCTTCAGGCGATAGGTGGACATGACAGCAAATGCGCCCGGTCGGTGGCGGTTCCGATGGTCGAGAGATCAGGCCGGAAAGTCAGCACCGGGCCTAGTGTGAGATCATAACCCAGCACGGTGGCTGGCCAATGACGGTCTTTGTCACACCGCCCCAGACGACCTCGTTCAGACGTGAATGATGGTAGGCTCCCATCACAATCGCATCGATGGCATTGGAATTCGCCCAACTTCCGAGCACCTTGCCGATCGAGCTGCCGCCCCCGTTGGCCGTTTCGAACGAGGCGTGGACACCGTGTTCCCTCAAATGCTCGACGAGCGAGGCTCCGGACCGTGCGATCTCGTCAGTCTTGTCGTCTGCCACGGTCACCACGCGGACCGAGGCGGCAGCCTGGAGGATCGGCATCGCGTCCCCGACCGCCCGCGCCGCGCGCGCTGAGTGATCCCAAGCAATCATGACGTTCTCGAATTCCGGTCGCAACCCGTCCACATGCTGTTCCGGGCAAAGCAATAATGGTCGCCCGGATTCGAACAAGAGCGTTTCGATGATGCGCTCGGTTCGGCTGTCGTGCGGCTTCACAGGGACCAGGGTGAGATCGCTGAAGCGCGCATGCTCTGCCAGGATCGACGCGATCTGATCCGCCGGCACCTTGCCCGAGCGGCTTTGGGACCGAATGTTGGCGCGAGACGCCGCACCGGCGAAGGCATCCAGTAGACGTTGCATGTCGCCCGCTCCAGAAGTCGCCTCGGCGGCGCCGGGATCGTCGGGGAGCAGCACCTTCGGTCGCACGAAAAGATCTTCCTCGAGCGCAAGGGCGGTGATCCTGGCACCAAGATCGGCGGCGACAGAAACGCATTTCTCGATTGCGGCGAGGGCGGGCCCTCGCGGCTGGCCGACAAGCGGCAGAAAGACATCCTTAACGGGCATCGGGATTCTCCTTGGCTGCCAGAATAGGCCGGCTTTAGTTAGGATGCTTGATCCTCGTCAAGCCGGGGGAACTGCCAGCCGGGCAACGGTAAGCATTGACGAAAGTCAAGGACTGGCCGTGCACTGCCATTCTATGGATAGTTCGATCGGAGCGGTTCGCCCCGGAGAGACTGATGCGTGCGATGGTGTTGGCGGCCCCGCGAGCGCGGCTCCGGATGGAGGAACGCCCCGATCCAGTGCCCGGCGAAGGCCAGATCCGGGTCAGGGTCAGCGCATGCGGCGTCTGCCGGACCGATCTTCATGTCGTCGATGCCGAGCTGCCCGACGTCCGCTATCCCATCGTGCCCGGACATGAGATCGTCGGCCGCGTCGATGCCGTCGGCCCGAATGTCGCAACGCATGCGCTTGGGGACCGGGTCGGCATTCCCTGGCTCGCTTTCACCTGTGGAAGCTGCCGGTTTTGCCGGGAGGGCATGGAGAACCTCTGCGACCGCCCGCTCTTCACCGGCTATACAAGGGACGGCGGTTACGCAACGCATGTGGTCGCCGACGCGCGCTACGCCTTTCCGATGGGCGAGGCCGGCGACGACGTGGCTCTCGCCCCTCTGCTCTGTGCAGGCCTGATTGGCTGGCGTTCGCTGGTCCTGGCCGGCGAGGCCAAGCGGCTCGGCATCTACGGCTTCGGCGCTGCCGGCCACATCGTCGCGCAAGTGGCGATCTGGCAGGAGCGATCGGTCCATGCATTTACGCGGCGCGGAGATGTGGCCGCTCAGGACCTTGCCCGCCAGCTCGGCGCGGTCTGGGCCGGGCCTTCGGACGAAACGCCGGGCACGCCACTCGACGCGGCCATCATCTACGCCCCTGCCGGCGAGCTCGTGCCGGTCGCGTTGCGCGCCGTTCGCAAGGGCGGCCGCGTCGTGTGCGCCGGCATCCATATGAGCGATATTCCGAGCTTCTCGTACGATCTCCTTTGGCAGGAACGGCAGTTGATCTCCGTTGCCAATCTCACCCGACAGGACGGTCTCGATTTTCTAAGCATCGCGCCGCAAGCCGGTGTGCGCACCGAAACGACCGCGTTCCCGCTCGATCAGGCCAATGAGGTCCTGGACATGCTCCGGAATGGACAAATTCTCGGCGCGGCCGTGCTGAAGCCTTGACCGCATCTTGGGACACCAGCTTCGATGACAGACGAAACGGCGGCCCAGGAACGAATCTTCGCGGCGCTCTGCGCGCATCCCGGCGTGACGCGGATCGATACGCATGCTGCTTCGGTCTTTCTCGACGGGACGCGCGCGCTGAAAATCAAGCGTGCCGTGCGTTTTCCGTTCCTCGACTATTCGACACTCGAGAAACGCAAGACGGCCTGCGAGGAAGAGATCAGGATTAACCGGCCGCTGGCGCCGCAGATCTATCATCGCGTCGTGGCGATCACCGAGGCGACCGACGGATCGCTGACGGTCGACGGCAGCGGCCGGCCGGTCGAGTATGCGGTCGATATGTCCCGCTTCGACGAAAGCCGGACGCTGGATCATCTGGCGAAGGCCGGCCCGCTCGATGCGAACCTCGCCTCGGCAACCGCCGACGCCATCGCGGCTTCGCACGCGGCCGCGCCCCGCGCCGACGGCGAGCCATGGGTCTCCTCCATCCCGGGCCTCATAGATGGAAACAGCTGCGGCTTGCGGAACGGCAATCATCTCGAGGCCGGGGTGATCGAGCAACTCGGCAAGGCCTCGCACGCGATGTTCCTGCGCCTTCGGCCGCTGCTCGAAGAGCGCGGGCGTCAGGGCTTCGTGCGCCGCTGCCACGGCGATTTGCATCTTGCAAACATCGTCTTGATCGGCGAACAGCCCGTCCTGTTCGACGCAATCGAGTTCGATGCACAGATGGCAACCGTCGATGTGCTCTACGATCTCGCATTCACCCTGATGGACCTGCTCAGCCATGACCAGGCCGCGGCAGCCAACATCGTGCTGAACCAGTATCTGACCGCGTCGGTCGAAACGCTCGACGCGCTCGCCACCTTGCCGTTGTTCATGTCGATTCGCGCGGCAATCCGGGCGCAAGTGGCGTTGGCGCGTCTGACGAGACCCGACGCAGACCGGAGCGGAATTCTCGGCGGAGCACGTCGTTATTTCGATCTGGCCCGGGCGCTGATCGTGCCCCCTGCCCCGCGGCTGATTGCGGTCGGAGGACTATCAGGCACCGGCAAGTCCGTCCTTGCCCGCTCCCTGGCGCCATACGTCGCGCCACAGCCAGGCGCCGTCGTGCTGCGCAGCGACGTCGTTCGCAAGCAGCTATTTCAGGTGGGACACACTGACCGGCTCCCACCGTCCACGTACCGGCCCGACGTCACGGCACGCGTCTACGAGCTGCTGGCGCAGCGTGCCCGACAGGCGCTGGCGCAAGGCCATTCCGTCATTGTCGATGCCGTCTTTGCGCGCGAATCCGAACGGGACGAACTGGCCGCTCTGGGGCGTGAATTCAACGTACCGTTGAGCGGGCTCTTCCTCGTCGCCGACCTCGCCACCCGTCAGGGCCGCATCGGCGGTCGCCAAGGCGATGCCTCCGACGCGACGCAGGAGGTTGCTGCGCAGCAAGAGCACTATAATATCGGTCACGTCGGTTGGGCGACCATCGATGCATCCGGCACACAGGAGCAGACGCTCCAAAGTTGCCGGGACGCGATCGCAAGGCAATAAGGCAATCTGATTGACGCGGGCAAGGATGGCGCGACCCACCACGAATTCGACGGCAGCCGCGCGCGCCAAGCCTGCGGCGCGGCGCAACGTCCTGCCCGGCCGTCTTAGCCCCGGCATGGCCTGCGACACTGCATTCCGGATCATCGCGCGCCGCCACCTCGACGCCGTCCTCGCCCAGCACGACGGCACGTGTCGAGGCGATCCCGACGCGCTGCACCAGATCCGCATCGCGCTGACGCATCTGCGCACGGCCATCCGCTTCTTCTCGCCGATGGACGACGACGCGCTTCGGCCGGATGTATGGGCCGAGCTGAAATGGCTGAACAGCCAGCTCGGCATGGTCCGGGACCTCGACGTCGCAATCGAGCGGGTCGTCGCCGAGAGCGGCAACGAGCTCGCCGTGGTCGCCGAACTCCAGCACTGGGACGAGAAACGCGCCGAGAGCCACCGCCTGCTCGCCCGCGCGCTGCAGTCCGCGCGCTTTCGGCGCCTGGTCGAGCACACCTCGGCCTGGATCGAGAGCGGCCCCTGGTCGACCCGGCGCAGCAAGGAGGCGGTCAGGTTACGCCGCTGCCCACTGGCCGACCACGCGACGGCCCGGCTGGCTGAATGGGAAGAGACCCTGCTCAAGAAAGCCCGAAAGCTGGGCAAGCTGGACGTCGAGAAGCGTCACAAGCTGCGGCTTCTCAACAAGCGGGTGACCTATTCGGTCGAGTCGCTCGCGGATCTGTTCGCCGACGAATCTTTGACGAAGCAGAAATCGATCCTCAAGCAATTGAGGAAGGCGCAAAAATCGCTTGGACAGTTGAACGACGACGCCCGTGGGCAGGCCCTCGCGGCGTCATTGAATGAAATTGTCCCCGAGGCAGGCATTCGTTTCCTCGACCGCAAGCGGGAAAAGAAGCTGCTGCGAGCCGCCTCGAAGGCCTACCGGAAACTGGACAAGGCCAAGCCGTTCCGCTCGTCAGACCTTGCGCCGAACGCGCAGCCTGAAGATTAGGTGTAGACGTAGTCGCCCGGCGCGTCGGGCAGTCCGTCAATGCCTCCACCGCCAATCGAGGGTGGACCGCATGGCGCGCCCGAGCGCGCCGCCAGCCATTGCGTCCATTCCGGCCACCACGATCCCTCGACATGCGGTGCCAGCTTCAGCCATTCGTCCGCGCCGACATAAGGCGCGTCCGCGGCCTTGGTCTTGACTTGATAGCTGTGCCAGGACTCGTCGGGGGGCGCGACGACACCGGCATTGTGACCGCCGCTGGTCAACAGGAACGTCACATCGGCATCGACCTGATAGTGGATCTTGTAGACGGATCGCCACGGCGCGACATGGTCGGCGAGCGTGCCGACGACGAACATCGGCGTGTGAATGTCGGAGAGCGAGACGCTCCCGCCCTCGACGCGATAGCGGCCTTCGGCCAGATCATTGTCGAGGAACAGCTTTCGCAGATACTCCGAGTGCATGCGATAAGGCAGCCGCGTGGCGTCGGCGTTCCAGGCCATCAGGTCGCTCGGCGGCGAGCCGTCGCCCATCAGATAGTCATGCGACAACCGTGACCAGATTAGCTCGTTGGAGCGCAGCAGCTGGAACGCGCCGGCCATCTGTGTGGTGTCGAGATAACCGCGCTGCCACATCATGTCTTCGAGGAAGGCGACCTGGCTCTCGTTGATGAAGAGCGTCAATTCGCCGGCCTCGGTGAAATCGGTCTGGGCAGCGAGGAGTGTGATGGTGGCGAGACGACTATCGCCATCGCGCGCCATGGCAGCGGCGGCGATCGACAGCAACGTACCGCCAAGACAGTAGCCGAGCGCATGGACCTTCCGACCCGGCACGATCTGGCCGACCATGTCCAGTGCGGCCATCACGCCCAGCTTGCGATAGTCGTCGAAGGCAACATCCCGATCGTTCGCATCCGGATTGCGCCAGGAGATCGCGAAGACGGTGAAACCTTGACCGGTCAGGTATTTGACCAGGGAATTCTGCGGCGACAGATCGAGGATGTAGTACTTCATGATCCAGGCCGGCACGATCAGGATCGGCTCCGGCCGCACCTGCGCAGTCGTCGGATGGTACTGGATCAGCTCCATCAGATCGTTGCGATAGACGACCTTGCCGGGCGAGGCCGCCACCGTCTTGCCGACGACAAACTGATCGTCGTCCGCCGGCTTCGCGGAGAACAGGCGCATCAGGTCGCTGCACCAGTTCTGCCAGCCGAACACATAATTCTCTCCGCCGCTCTGGAAGGCTTTTTCCAGAACCTGCGGATTGGTGGCCGCAAAGTTGGAGGGCGACAACATGTCCAGCATCTGGCGCATCGAGAATTCGACGATGGCTTCATTTGCGTGGGACACGCCCCGCACACCGGTCGTGGCATCGCGCCACCAGCGCTCGGTGAGCAGAAATGCCTGCGCAAGCAGATTGAACGGCGCGGTTTCCCATTGCCGGTCCTTGAAGCGGCGATCGCGTCCCTGCGGTTCGATCACGGACCACGGCTTTTGCGACGTCGCATGAACGGCAGCTTCCAAGAGTTGGCCGCTATCGCGAAGAACGTTGCGGAAAATTTCCATCTGGCGCTGTGGCGCCGCAGCAAGATGCGCGCCCCAATCGAGCCAGGCGAGCGACAAGGCCACCGGCGAAATCCCGCCCGTGAAACGGGCGAGCATGGCGTGATACGCGCGGTCGAAAGGATATGGCTCTGATACGGGCGGGGAATTGGCGATAACCAGCGTCTCTGAGACCCGCTTGGGAGTCGCGGCAGAAACCTCGGCGACCGGTTCGGCGGACGAAGCTGGCTGCGGCCCTTCGACCCGTGGAAATATCTTTACGACGCTCATGGCTGAATGGTCCTGCGGGCTTCTCATTTACGCCTGCAGCAAGGTATGGCGACGCTTCCGCCGCGCGTTGAGCTGCATCAAATCGCGGCACGGATCACAATTGCTCCATCGGGGAAAAGTGGTTTTGCGCGCTTGACCTGGGTCAAACCGCACCCCCGCGGTCGGGCTAGGTTTTGCGCATCGAAATTCGACATGCCAGCGGAGTTTTCCATGCGCGCCCATCAGATCATGACCCGGTCGGTCATCTCGGTCACCCCCGACACCAGCATCGTGGAGGCGGCGAACATCATGCTGAAGCGGCACGTCAGCGGCCTCACGGTGGTCGACAACACCGGCAGGCTGGTCGGCGTCGTCTCGGAAGGAGATTTCATCCGCCGCAGCGAAATCGGCACCGGGCGCAAGCGGGGTCGCTGGTTGCGGTTCATCCTGGGTCCGGGAACGTCGGCCAGGGACTTCGTCCAAGAACACGGCCGCAAGGTGTCCGAGGTGATGACCGCTTCGCCCGTGACCATCACCGAAGATACGGCGCTTGCGGAGATCGTCGATCTGATGGAGAGGAACAACGTAAAGCGCCTGCCGGTGGTGCGCGGCGACGTGGTCGTCGGGATCGTGTCCCGAGCTAATCTGCTGCAGGCGGTCGCAGGGCTCGCCCGCGAAGTGCCGGACCCCACCGCCGACGACGATCACATTCGTACCCGCATCATCGATACGATGGAGAAGAACGACTGGTGTCCGTTCGGTCTCAATGTCATCGTCCGCGACGGCATCGTTCACTTGAGCGGCGTCATCACCGAAGAGCGCGCGCGGCAGGCTGCGGTCGTCGCCGCCGAGAACGTCGAGGGCGTGAAGAAGGTGCACGACCATCTGTGCTGGGTCGACACCATGTCCGGCGTCTATCTGAACTCACCCGAGGACGATGATCTCGCCAAGGCAAGCTGACGAGGCAGACTGAAGGAGTGAGCGCGGCTCAGCGAGGGATGACGGCAGTCGCCTCGATCTCGACGCGAGCCGCCTTCTCGACAAGCCGCACGACCTGGACCAGTGCCATCGCCGGATAATGCGCCCCGAAGACTGCGCGATAGATCCTGCCGAGTTCCTTCAGATTCGCCAGGTATTCGTCCATGTCGACGACGTACCAGGTCAGGCGCACGAGGTGCTCAGGGTGTGCGCCGGCCTCATTCAGGATCGCGGCGATGTTGCTCAGAGCTTGGTGGACCTGCGCGACGAACCCATCGGCGAGCCGCTCATCGGCATCCCAGCCGATCACGCCACCGGTGACGACGATCCGCCCTTCGGCAGCCATGCCATTGGCATAGCCCTTCGGCATCGGCCAACCGGAGGGCTGGAGCACCTGCGCACCTTGGCGGGCATCCTTCTCGGCAGAGGTCGGCAGCACCGCAAGCTGCGGGCCTTTCGGAGTCGTCACGGACAATGCTCTATCCTTCTCTCATTCTGCCGCGACGCCCGAAGACGTCGCTGCGGCCTGCGCGAGCTGTCGCAGGGCAAAACGTTTCAACTTGCCGGTCTCGGTCTTCGGCAATTGCGTCACGAACTCGATCGCGCGCGGATATTTGTACGGCGCGATCTCGCGTTTGACATGCTCCTGCAACTCGGCCACGAGCTGGGCGTCCGGAATCACGCCAGGCGCGGCGATGACATAGGCCTTCACGATCATCCCGCGCGCCTCGTCCGGCGCCCCAACCACACCGCATTCGACGACAGCCGGATGCGTGAGCAGCGCTGCCTCCACATCCGTACCTGCAATATTATAGCCCGCCGACACGATCATGTCATCGGAGCGCGACTGGTACCAGAAATAGCCGTCGCTATCCATCAGATAGGTGTCGCCGGTGATGTTCCAGCCATTCTGGACATATTTACGCTGCCGCTCGTCGGCGAGATAACGGCAGCCGGTCGGCCCGCGCACTGCGAGCCGCCCCATTGTTCCAGGCGGCACATCATTGCCTGCATCGTCGACGATCTTGGCCTCATAGCCCGGCACCGGCTTGCCCGTCGCGCCCGAGCGGATCTCATCTTCCGTCGCGCTGATGAAGATGTGCAGCATCTCGGTCGAACCGATACCGTCCATCAGCTTGATGCCGGTTGCCTTGACCCAGGCGTCGAATGTCGGCTTTGGTAATGTCTCACCGGCCGAGACGCACTTCCGAAGCGAGGAAATGTCGCGCCCCGGAAGCTTGCCGATCATGGCGCGATAAGCGGTCGGCGCAGTGAAACACACTGTGATCTTGTATTGCTCAATCGCCGTCAGGATGTCGTCCGGCGTCGTCTTTTCCAGCACCACGAAGGAAGCGCCGATGTGCATCGGAAACAACACGCCGCCGAAGCCGAAGGTGAAGGCGAGCGGCGCCGAGCCGACGAAGCGATCTTTCTGCTCGGCGCGCAAGATGTTGCGCGCGTAGCCGTCGCAGACCGCCAGCATGTCGCGGTGGAAGTGCATGGTGCCCTTGGGGTCGCCGGTCGTGCCCGACGTGAAGGCGATCAGACAGATATCGTCGGACGCGGTATCGACGGCAGCGAACTCAGGGGAGGCATCGGCTATCAGTGCCTCGAGCGAGTCAGGCGCGCCGCTTCCCCAATAGACGACCCGCTTGAGATTGGGCGCTGCTAGCTTCGCCTTCTCCATCTCGTCGGCGAGTTTTCCATCGCAGAGCGCCAGCGTGATCTCCGCCTTTTGGATCGGATAGGACAGCTCCTTGGCGCGCAGCAGCGGCATCGTCGCCACGCAAATTCCGCCGGCCTTGATCACAGCAAGGTAGGTTGCGACCATCATGGGACTATTGGCCGAGCGAAGCAGCACGCGCCCGCCGGTGACGAGACCCAGCTTTCCGACCAGCACGTTGGCGATGCGGTTCACGAGCGCCTGCAGCTCGCGATAGGTGTAGCTCACGGCGGGGCTGATAACGCAAGGCGCGTCGCCATGGCCCTGCTCCACCCACCGATCGAGAAAATAGCTGACGCAGTTCAACCGCGGCGGATAGTGCAGCTCCGGCCGCGTGAAGATGAATTCGGGCCAGAGTTCGCGCGGCGGCAGATGCTGCCGTGCGAACGTATCGACATGGGCCGTCGCGGCGTTGCCGCCATACGAGCCCGACGCTTGAACCTTGGCGGCGTTAGCCATCGCACGCTCCTTTGCGCATGGAAAGCACCCGGCAGCACTATCTGGAAAACATTTTAGGCTTAAAGCAATTTTGCGCAATAGCGGATTTTGGGAATCCCATGCATTTTCCTGCGGCAAAGTGCGATCGGCAGACCGGCCAGGCCGTGAGCTTAGGGTCGGCGGCGCGCGGCCGATTTCTGCGCGGAAGCCTTGGTCTTGGCGAGGAGACGCATCAGCTCGCGCACGTCCTTCGGCGTCAGGTCGGCGAAGAGATCGGCAATCCAGGTCTCGTGTTCCGCGGCCATCCTGCGAAATTCGGCCCGACCGAGCTTTGTCAGCCGGATCACCTGGACGCGGCGGTCGGTCTCCGAGGTTCGCCGGTCAAGATGGCCCGATTCCACCAGACGCTCGACCAGACCGGTGACGTTGCCGTTGGAGACCATCATGCGCTTGGAGACGTCGGACAGCGTCATGCCATCGGGCGCCTTGTCGAGTTGCGCCATCAGGTCGAACCGGGGCAACGTGACGTCGAAGCGCTGCCGCAGCCTGCCGCGGACTTCGCCCTCGATCAGGGTGGTGCAGGTCAGCAAGCGCAGCCATAGCCGAAGCTCTTCGGCATGGTCTTCAGGAGTCTCGACGGCCTTGGTCTCGGAATCAAGCATCTGATGCAGTCATTGACGGCAGGCATTGGCGCCGGGACGAATTCCCCAACGTTTTGAGCTTCAAATAAATTGAAGCCGGCCGCAAGTCCAAAGCTGCAGCAATCGACCGCATGCCAGTTTCTTTAGGCTTCAAATAATTGGCGCGCCACTTGCATGCGCAATGACCCGCGGAATGACAACGTCTGAGCTTTGCTTGCCGCGGCAGCCATCATCGGCATAAGCTTGGATTGAAGTACGCGGCTTGCGGCGCAGGCCCTGACGTCACGAGGGACAGATCATGAAAATGCAATTGACCTTGACCGCAGCCGCCTTGCTGCTCGGCACAGCAATGAGCCCCGCCCTCGCCCAGGAGAAGATCAAGCTCGGTGTGATCGTGACCCTGTCGGGACCCGCCGCCGCGCTCGGCCAGCAGGTTCGCGACGGGTTTGCACTCGCGGTGAAGGATCTCGGCAGCAAGATGGGGGGCCGCGATGTCGAGGTCGTGGTGGTCGACGACGAGCTCAAGCCGGACGCGGCGGTGACCAAGGTCAAGGGCCTGCTCGAGCGCGAGAAGGTGGACTTCGTGGTCGGCCCGATCTTCTCCAACATTCTCCAGGCAATCCACCGACCCGTGACGGAATCGAAAGTGTTCCTGATCAGTCCCAATGCCGGGCCATCGACCTTTGCCGGCAAAGACTGCAACCCGTTCTTCTACGTGACGTCGTACCAGAACGACCAGGTCCACGAGATCCTCGGCAAGGTCGCGCAGGATCGCGGCTACAAGCGCATGTACCTGATGGTACCAAACTATCAGGCCGGCAAGGACTCGGTCGCCGGCTTCAAGCTCGACTACAAGGGCGAGATCGTCGAAGAATCCTACATGCCCCTGAACACTCTGGACTTCCAGCCGGAGCTTTCAAAGATCTCCTCGCAGAAGCCCGATGCGCTCTTCACGTTCATGCCGGGCGGCCTCGGCGTCAACCTCGTCAAGCAGTACCGTCAGGCGGGCCTCGCCGACAGCATCCCGGTACTCTCGGCGTTCACCGTGGACGAATCGACCCTGCCGGCGCAGCAGGACGCGGCCGTCGGCATGTTCGGCGGCGCGAACTGGGCGCCCAATCTCGACAACCCACAGAACAAGAAATTCGTCGCTGCCTATGAAGCGGCCTACAACGTCGTGCCCGGCACTTACGCCTTCCAGGCCTATGACGCCGCGATGCTGATCGACAGCGCCATCCGGGGCGTGAAGGGCGACCTTTCGAAAAAGGATGCTGTGGGAGCTGCGCTGAAGAAGGCGGATTTCACCTCGCTGCGTGGCGCCTTCAAGTTCAACACCAACGGCTATCCGATCCAGGATTTTTACCTGACCAAGGTCGCCAAACGTCCGGACGGCAAGTTCCAGACCGAGATCGTGCAGAAGGTCTTTGAGAATTACGGCGACCGCTATGCCAAGGACTGCAAGGCGACAAACTGAGGACGCGCGTCGCGTTAAGGGAGGACTGCAATGAAGAGCGAAATCACCGGCATCACGCGGGCCAATGAGGGAATCCAGGGCATTTCCTGGAACATCCTCGGCCAGACCTACGTTCCGAAGAGCTATGCCGAGAACAGCTTCTCCTGGCATGCGACGCTGCCGCCCGGCACGTTCGTGCCCCCGCACATTCATCCCGACCAGGATGAATATCTCTACATGCTGGAGGGCAAGCTCGACTTCATGCTTGGCAATTCGGAGGCGCAGGCGACGGCGGGCGACCTGATCCGTCTCGGCATGGGCGTGCCGCACGGCATCTTCAACAAATCGGAGCAGACCGCAAAGGTGCTGTTCTGGGTCTCGCCGAGCCGCAAACTGTTCGACCTGTTCTGGGGCCTTCACAACATGAAGGAGCAGAAGCCGGAAGACGTGGTGGCGATGGCCGCCGAGTTCAACATCCACTTCCTGCCGCCGCCTCCCGGCGGCTAGCGCCGAGCCTTACGCGCGCACCGCCGCAAGTCCAGGCACCGCGGCAAAGCCCGCCTTGGTGGCATAGCCGCGTACGATCGCCTCGCGCTGGGAATAGCTCAGCACGTTGTCGACATTGTCGAAGCCGTCGGGCGCGAGCTGCTCGACGGCATCGATGACGCCCTCTGGGCCGCCGCGGCGGTTGGAGCGGACGATGTCCGCGGTCATCGGCAGGCGCTTCTTCTCATATTCGAGCAGCGCCTGGCGCGGATGCTCGGCGCGAACCAGCGCATCCGCGAGGCAGCGTGCGTCGAGGATCGCCTGCGAGGCTCCGTTGGAGCCGACCGGGTACATGGGATGCGCGGCATCGCCGAGCAGCGTAACGCGCCCCGACGACCAATAGGGCAAGGGATCGCGGTCGCAGGTCGGATACTCGTAGAATTCTGGCGTGGCCGAGATCAGGCTCCTGACGTCGATATGGGGTACCGAGAAGCGCGCCACGTGAGGCATCAGCTCCTCGCGCCGTCCCGGCCGCGACCAGTCCTCTCTTCGCGGCGGCGGGGCATTGCCCTCGCCGACCTTCACCAGCACCGCCCAATTGGTCAGTCGGCTTGCGGGGCTCGATCCCTCCGCGATCGGATAGATCACCACCTTGGCATTGAGGCCGCCGGCCACGATCATCGACTTGCCGGTGAGGAACAGCGGCCAGTCGCGCGCACCGCGCCACAGCATCAACCCGTTCCAGCACGGCGGCCCCTCGTTCGGGAACAACGTCTCGCGGACGCGCGAATGGATGCCGTCGGCGCCGATCAGGATATCGCCACGCGCCGTATGGATGTGCCCGCCGGTACGATCGAAGAAATAGGCGGTGACGCCGCCCTCGTCCTGCGCGAAGGCACCTAGCCGGCAGCCGGTGTGGATCGCGTCCGCGCCGAGCCGTTCCTCGACGGCCCGATGGATGACGCCCTGAAGGCGGCCACGGTGGATCGAAAATTGCGGTACGTCGTGGCCGGCGTCGATGCCGCGCGCCTCGCGCCACACTTCCTGGCCGTGCCGGTTGAGGTAATAAAGCTGGTCGGTGCGGATCGCGACGTCGTCGAGCTTCTGGAGCAGACCGAGCCCGGCGAGCTCACGCATGGCATGCGGCAGGGTGTTGATACCGACGCCGAGCTCGCGGATTGTCTCGGCCTGTTCGAAGACCTCGCACCCAATACCGCGCGAGCGCAGCATCAATGCCGTGGTGAGGCCTCCGATACCGCCGCCGACGATAATCGCCTTCATCGCCCTTACTCCACTCGAAACACGCCAGGCAACGGGATTAACGTCGCATGGGCGGTCACTCCGCCGCAAGCGGCTTTGTCGCCTCCGCCTTCAGCTCGGCCCGGGTCTTGGGCTTAGCCTTAATTCTCAGCTCCTCGAGATCCTGCCTGTCGCGCACGCTATTGCGGAAAATCTGCTCCTTTCCGGGCAGATATTGCGGCGGGCAGAACGCGCCGTCCGCGCCGTACCAGGCCGCCGCCTTCATGGTGAAGAAGGGGTCGACCAGATGCGGGCGCCCAAGCGCGACAAGATCGGCCCGTCCGGCCGCCAGGATGGTGTTGGCCTGATCCGCCGTCGTAATGTTGCCGACGCACATGGTGGCGACACGCGCCTCGTTGCGGACCTGGTCCGAGAACGGCGTCTGGAACATGCGGCCATAGACGGGCTGCCCATCGCGCACGGTCTGCCCGGTCGAGACGTCGACGAGATCGACGCCGGCCTCAGCGAAGGCCCGCGCGATGGCCACCGCCTCGTCGCCGGTGACCCCGCCCTCCGCCCAATCGGTTGCCGAGATGCGTACCGACATCGGCTTGTG
>NZ_LWIG01000012.1:104543-124530 GCF_002068095.1 Bradyrhizobium sacchari
CCGCCATACTCGTCCGTCCTGGTGTTCGTCAGCGGCGAGATGAAGCTGGCGAGCAGATAGCCGTGAGCGCAGTGCAATTCGAGCATATCGAAGCCGCAGCGCTCGCCGCGCTCGGCCGCCGCGACAAAGGAATCTCTTACCGCGTTCATGCCGGCGCGATCGAGCTCGCGCGGGACCTGACTGTCAGGGAAATAGGGGAGCGGTGATGCCGAGATCACGTCCCAGCCGCCCTCTTCGAGCGGACGATCCATGCCGTCCCACATCAGCTTGGTCGCGCCCTTGCGGCCGGCATGGCCTAGTTGCAGGCAGATCTTGGCGGCCGAATTGCCATGGACGAAATCCACGATGCGGCGCCAAGACGCTTCCTGCTCGTCGTTCCACAATCCGGCGCAGCCGGGCGTGATGCGGGCGTCGCGGGCAACGCAGGTCATCTCCGTGAAGATGAGGCCGGCGCCGCCGATCGCGCGCGAGCCGTAATGCACCAGATGGAAGTCGGTCGGC
This sequence comes from Bradyrhizobium sacchari, assembly GCF_002068095.1. Taxonomy (GTDB): domain Bacteria; phylum Pseudomonadota; class Alphaproteobacteria; order Rhizobiales; family Xanthobacteraceae; genus Bradyrhizobium; species Bradyrhizobium sacchari. The sequence goes on from NZ_LWIG01000012.1 coordinate 105,045, forward strand.
ACGCCCTCGTTGGCCGAGTACATGCACATCGGCGACATCACGGCGCGATTGGCGATCTCCATCTCGCGCAGGCGGAGCGGCTGGAACAGCGGGACCATCGGCTTGTTGGTATCAACGTCAAAGCCGTTGCCACGAACCTGCCTGGCAAACGATTTCTCGACCTCGGCGACAAAATCCGGCGCGCGCAGTTTCAGATTATCGTAGGTGATCGCCTTCGAGCGCGTCATCACTCCGAAGGCGAACTGTACGGGATCGAAGTCCCAGAAACGGTCGACGTGCTCGAACCAGACCAGCGAGACGTCGGCGGCATGCTGTGTCTTCTCCACCTCCTCACGGCGAGCGTGTTCGTAAACTTCGAGCGCCGCCTTGATATTGGGAGCGTTCTGCATCGCCTCCGCGAGCGCGATTGCGTCTTCCATCGCGAGCTTGGTACCCGAGCCGATCGAGAAATGCGCACTCGCTTTGGCGTCGCCGAGCAGCACCATGTTGCCCTTGACCCAGCGCTTGCTGCGGATCATCGGGAAATTGCGCCACATCGAGCGGTTGGTGAGCAGCTTGTGGCCGTCGAGGAACCAGCTGAAAATCTCGGCCATCCGCGCGGCGGACTCTTGCTCGTTCAGCCCGGTCAGTCCTGCCCGCTCAAAGGTCTCCGGATCCGTCTCGAAAATCCAGGTCGAGTGCCCTGCTTCATACTGATAAGCGTGGGCGATGAACGGCCCCCACTCGGTCTCCTGGAAAATGAAGGTGAAGGCGTCAAGCGGCCTAGTCGAGCCCATCCAGGCGAACTTGTTGGCACGAACGTCGACCTCCGGCTGGAAATGTTCGACGTATTTTTCACGGAAGCGGCTGTTGATGCCATCGGCGAGCAGGACAAGATCGGCATCAGCGAAGCGGGATTCATCGTCGATATCCACTTCGAACTGCAGCGCGACGCCAAGCTCTCGCGCGCGCTCCTGGAGGATCAAAAGCAGCTTCTGCCGTGAGCAGCCGCAAAACCCGTTGCCGCCGACCCGGTGCACCGTGCCGCGGAAATGCACCGCGATGTCGTCCCAGTAGGCGAACTCTTGGGTAATGCGGCGGTAGCTCGGAAGGTCGTGCTTCTCGAAATTGTCGAGCGTCGCGTCCGAAAACACCACGCCGAAGCCGAAGGTGTCGTCGGACCGATTGCGCTCATACACCGTGATGTCGGCGCCCGGACGCTGCTTCTTGAGCAGGATCGCAGCGTAGAGACCTGCAGGTCCACCACCGATGATCGCGACTTTCATGGGAGCCTCGCCAATTCACCCGACCATGAAAACTATTTTAAGCCTAAAATAATTCCGCGCAAGCCCCCGCGGTTGGTTTGTCTGCGGATAATAGCGGCTGGCTCAGTCGCCCCTGAAGACCGGCTTGACCTTGTTGGCAAAGGCCTCGAAAGCACGCTCGAAATCCGCCGTTGTCATGCACAGCGCTTGGGCAACGGCTTCCGCCTCGATCGCCTCCTCCACTGACATCGCCCATTCCATCGCCAGCATCCGCTTGGTCATGGTGTTGGCGAAGGTCGGCCCTTCCGCGACCTGCCTGGCCAGAATCTGCGCCTGGGACAGCACCTGCTCGGGCGTGACGATCCGGCTGAAGAAGCCCCAGCGCTCGCCCTCCTCCGCGGTCATGAACCGGCCGGTATAGAGCAACTCGGAGGCGCGGGACTGCCCGATGATCCGCGGCAGGATCGCGCAGGCGCCCATGTCGCAGCCGGCAAGGCCCACCTTGTTGAACAGGAATGCGACCTTGGTACCGCTGGCCGCAAGCCTCATATCGGATGCCATGGCGATGATCGCGCCGGCGCCGGCGCAGATGCCCTCGACCGCGGCGACGATCGGCTGCGGACAGGCTCGCATCGCCTTGACGAGGTCGCCGGTCATCCGCGTGAAGGCCGTCAGCCCCTTGGTGTCCATCTTGACGAGCGGGCCGATGATCTCGAACACATCGCCGCCGGACGAAAAATTGCCGCCGGCGCCGGTGACGATGATGGATGTGACTGCATCGTCAAATGCACAGGCGCGGAAGAAATCGGTCAGTTCCCGATAGCTCTCGAACGTCAGAGGATTCTTCCGTTCTGGACGATTGAGAGTCACGGTGGCAACACCGTCGACCACGGCCAGTAGGAAATGCTGCGGGGAATAGTCCGCAAGCGGCAACGTCACGGGATTAGCTGGCCTGCTCATGCGATCTCCTTGGCTTCCTTGTTCCACGCCTGCACACACGCGCTAGATTTCACCACCGGCAACGGCGATTGCCTGTCCGGTGATCGCACCGGCTCCCTCGCCGCACAACCAGAGCACAGCGTCGGCGACCTCCTGAGGCGAGATCAGCCGCCCCTGCGGATTGTGCCTGGCGAGCTCAGCGATCGCCTGCTCGCGGGTTCGCCCGGTCTTCTTCATAATGTTCTCGATGCTGCCGGCAACGAGATCCGTGTCCGTAAAGCCCGGACAGACCGCATTCACGGTCACATTGCTGCCGGCCATTTCGAGGGCGAGCGACCGCACGAGACCGACCACCGCATGCTTGGCCGCAGTGTATGCGCTGACATAGGCATAGCCCTTGAGCCCGGCTGTCGATGCGACCGCCACGATGCGTCCATAGGGGCGATCCTTCATCCCGGACAAGACTGCGCGGATGGCATGAACTACGCCCATGAAATTGACGTCCATCATGCGCGAAAACAAGGCGCTGTCCGATTTCACAAACGGCGCGGATTCAGCACTGCCCGCATTGGCGATCAGGATATCGATTGGCTTTCGTGCATGGGCCTCGGCGACGGCGGCGTTCAGCGACACCTCGTCCGAGACGTCGGCGACGATCGCAAAATGCGCGGCTCCCGCTTTAACGGCCTCTTCGAGAGTTGCGGCGTTCCGACCAAGCACCGTCACGGTTGCGCCGGCCCCGACGAGAGCGGCTGCGATGGCGCGGCCGATCCCGCGGCCACCTCCGGTCACCAGCGCGTGCGGCGAATGCGGCAATGCGGACATGCACTGGCTCCCTGATATCTGCTGATCGTTCCCTCGATATATTTTAAGCTTCAAGTTTTTGCAACGAAAGCGCCGATCATGGTCGAAAACGATGCGCGCGAGCAACGGTCCGAAAATTGCTTTAAGTATAAAATTATCTCTTCCCATCGCTCGCGGGCCTGCTAGCATCGGCAGGCTCAGCGAGAGGAGCCGCAGCCTGTGCCAATGATAACAAAGGACGAACGCTTCGCCTATGAAGCTGCGGGCGATCCGGACGCAACACCTCTGATTTTCCTGCATGGCATCGGCGGCGCGGCGCGGGCCTGGCGGCACCAGCTAGCAACGTTCGGCAACCGCTTCCGCGCGATTGCTTGGGACATGCCCGGCTATGGCGGATCGGCGCCGCTTGCCAGCGTCAGCATCGCTGCCCTGGCGGATGCGCTCCAACGATTCATCGAACAGCTTGGTGTGTCCAGACCTATTCTGGTCGGACATTCCATCGGCGGCATGATCGTCCAGAAATGGCTGGTGCAATCGCCGAAACTGGCGCGCGCTGTCGTCCTTGCGCAGACCAGTCCGGCGTTCGGCAAGGCAGATGGCGACTGGCAGAAATCCTTTATCGCGGCGCGCCTCGGGCCTCTCGATCGCGGGGAGACAATGAAGTCGCTAGCGCCCTCTCTGGTGAAGGAGCTTGTCGGCGATGATCCGGATCCGAGCGGAATGGAACTTGCGCGCGAGTGCATGGCGAGTGTGCCGGAGGCAAGCTATCGCGCCATGATGCTCGCCTTGATCGGATTCGACGAGCGCAGCACGCTCAAGGATATTTCCGTGCCGACGCTACTGCTGTCCGGCTCCAAGGACAACAATGCGCCCGCGCCAATGATGGCGAAGACGGCGACATACATTCCCTCATCCAAATATGTCGAACTTCCCGGCATCGGCCATCTCGCCAACCTTGAGCGCCCGCATGCGTTTGACGAGGCCCTGGGCCAATTCCTGAACTCCGTGGCGACCAAAGCGTAAGGTGACTGCACAATGACCATGCCAATCAGCAAGACCATTGGCGCCGGTGACAAGGTCGCGCTGGATGCTCCGATCTTCGATCCCGTCGCATTCCGCCTGAGCGACGAGCAAGCCGGCATCATCGCGCAAGCCCGTGAAATCGGCCAGAGCGTGTTCGCCGGCCGCGCCGCGACCTACGATCGCGAGGCGAGCTTCCCGACGGAAAATTATCGCGATCTGCACCGCGTCGGCCTGCTCGGTATTGCCGTCCCTAAGAAGCATGGCGGGCTAGGTGCGAACTACCAGACCTATGCGCTTGCAGCCGCCGAAATCGGCCGCTATTGCGGCGCGACGGCGCTGACATGGAACATGCATGTCTGTTCGACCCTGTGGTCCGGGCCCCTCGCCGACGATCTCGATATGGATACGGAAATCCGCACAGAGCACGAGCGGCGGCGCGCGGTCCACTACAGGCGCATCGTCGAGGACGGCGCGATTTATTCGCAACCCTTCTCCGAGGGCGGCGCAGCTGCCGCAGGCGGCGTTGCGTTCGGCACGGAAGCCAGGCCCGTGGAGGACGGCTGGATCGTCAACGGCAAGAAGATCTTTGCATCGCTGTCCGGTCACGCCGACTATTACGGCGTGCTTTGCACCGAAATCGAGGAAGGCGAAAAGGCCTCGCGCCGCAACACCCTTTACCTCGCGATATCAGCGAAATCGCAGGGCGTCTCGGTCGTGGGCGATTGGGATCCCCTCGGCATGCGCGGAACGGTTTCGCGCACGCTGCTGTTCAAGGACGTGTTCGTCCCGGAGGATTCTGCGCTGATGCCGCGCGGCGTCTATTTCCAGGCCGCAATGCGCTGGCCGCACATGTTCCTGACGTTGTCGCCGACCTACATGGGCCTCGCGCAGGCCGCCTACGATTTCACTGTGCGTTATCTTCGCGGCGAGGTGCCGGGCATGCCGCCGGTCAAGCGCAGAATGTATCCGACCAAGCAGATCGCCGTCGCGCAAATGCAGATCAAGCTTGAGCAGATCAAGTCGACCTGGTTCCAGGCGGTGACCGAAGCGCGCGCCAATCCGAGCAAGGAGCAGGTGCTGCGAGCCTATGCCGCCCAATATTCGGTGATGGAAGGCGCCAATGAGCTCGCCGCACTCGCGATCCGCACGTGCGGCGGTCAGGCGATGCTCAGGTCGCTGCCGCTGGAGCGCATCTATCGCGACAGCCGTTGCGGCTCGCTGATGCTGCCCTGGACGGCCGAGCTCTGCCTCGACCGCATTGGACGCGAGGCGCTGTACGAGGCCGGCGAAACGGACGACTGACGGTGGACCTCTGTAGTCTGATCGATCGCAACGCGGCGTTTTCGCCAGACAAGACGGCCATTGCCTTCGAAGGCCGGCGGCTGAGCTACGCGGCATTCGCGGCACGTATCGAGCGAACGGCCACGGCCTTGAAGCAGGAGCTCGGCGTCGGCCGCGGCGACCGCGTTGCCATCCTTAGCCTGAACCGGCCGGACTATCTGGTTCTGCTTTATGCATGCGCGCGGCTCGGCGCGATGCTGGTTCCCCTGAACTGGCGGCTGGCGGTCGCCGAGCAGCTCTTCATTCTCCACGATGCGGGCGCCAAGGTACTGGTGCTCGAGCAGGCGTTCGAAGGAGTACTCCCGGAACTCGTCCAGGCTGCACCGGGCGCCGCCGTCATCGGCTTCGATTTCACGCCTGCTCGAGGCGGGACATTCGAAAGCCTGCTGGCCCGCAGCGAGGGCAGCGGCCGCAACCCACATACCGACCTCTCCTGCCCGCTCCTGATTGTCTACACATCAGGAACGACCGGCCGACCGAAGGGCGCCGTGCTGCGCCAGGAGGCGTTGTTCTGGAATGGCGTCATGAGTCAGCACATGCACAACATGACGTCCGACGATCATGTGCTGACTGTGTTGCCGTTCTTCCACGTCGGCGGTCTCAACATCCAGACCACGCCGGCGCTCCAGCTTGGCGCAACCGTCACGATCCATGGGCGATTTACGCCGGATCTGGCGCTTGCCGCCATCGAAAACGACCGGCCGACGCTGACCGTGATGGTGCCGGCGATCATCCAGGCGGTGAGCGAGCATCCTGCGTGGACGACGACCAACCTCTCGTCACTCAAGGCTGTCGCCACGGGCTCGACCATCGTGCCGCCGCACCTGATCGACCGCTTTGTTGGGCGTGGCGTGCCGGTTCTCCAAGTCTACGGCTCGACGGAAACCTGTCCCATCGCGATCTATACGCGGCTTGGCGGCGATCTTTCACGTGCAGGATCGACCGGACTTGCTGGCCTAGGCTGCGAAGCGAAGGTGATCGACCAAGCTGGCGCTGAGGTGCCGCCAGGCACGCCAGGCGAGATCGCAGTGCGTGGACCCAACGTATTCTTCGAATATTGGGGCAATACAAACGCCACGCGCGATGCGCTGCGTGACGGCTGGTATCGCACCGGCGATATCGGCCTGTGCGACGCCGACGGTTATTTCTGGATCCGGGACCGCAAGAAGAACATGATCATTTCGGGGGGAGAAAACGTTTATCCGGCAGAAGTCGAGCGCGTCCTGCTCGAACACCCCGATGTCAGCGAATGCGCTGTGATCGGCAGGCCGGATCCGCGCTGGGACGAAGTACCGGTCGCTTATGTGATCAGACGGTCGGGTTGCCGGCTCGAAGCGGACGAGTTGAAAACGCATCTTCAGGCACAACTCGCACGCTACAAGGTCCCGCGGGAGATCGTCTTCGTCACCGACCTTCCGCGCACGGCACTGGGCAAGGTTCAGCATTTCCTGCTGAAGCAACTTGATGCGCAGTCGCGCCCGCTAGGAGAAGCATCTTGAAGATTGCGGTTCTGGGTGGGGGAAACGGCTCTTTCGCGGCCGCAGGCGATTTTGCCCTCTCTGGGCACGAGGTCCGGCTCTGGCGCCGCGACGCCGACCAGGTGGCGGTACATCATGACGCCGGCTCGCGAATTCTGGTGAAGGACCATAGCGGCTGCCACGACGCGAAGCTGACGCTAGTCACGACCGATATCGCCGAGGCGATCAGCGGCGTCGAACTGATCTTGTGCCCCGCTCCCGCCTTCGCGCAGCCGGACATTGCCCGTCTGCTGGCGCCGCATTTGCAGGATGACCAGGTCGTGTTTCTGCCACCGGCGACGTTCGGCTCAATGATCTTCGCCCAGGCTGCTAGGGATGCCGGCAACCACGCCAGGGTGAGCTTTGCCGAAACCGGCACCCTGCCCTGGCTGACGCGCAAACATGGACCGTTCGAGGTCGCAATAACCATCCGCGCCAAGCGGCTTCCAGTCGGCGTGTTTCCGCTCGACCAGGCGCCGCACGCACTCGAAATAATCGGGCGCGCCTTTCCCGATGCGATCGAAGCGTGCGGCGATTCGCTGTCAGCCGCACTGATGAACGCGGGCCCGATCATCCATCCGCCGCTGATCGTGATGAATGCGGGCCCGATCGAGCACTTCGACAGGTGGGATATCCACAAGGAAGGCACGCAAGCCGCAATCCGCCGGGTGACCGACGCACTGGACGCGGAACGGATCGCGGTGCGCGAGGCGCTCGGCTACGGCGCGCCGCATTTTCCGCTCGCGCATCACTACGCGAAGGAAGGCGAAAGCTGGATGTATGGACGCGGCTCGCATGACCGGCTGACCGATTCCGGCGACTGGCGCGAGCGCATCGTGCTGACCGAGCACCGCTACATGCGCGAGGATTTGCGGCTTGGGCTGTCGCTGCTGGTCTCGGTCGCCGGCTTGGCGGGCGTGGCCACGCCGCTGGCTAAGGCTTTCCTGGTGATCGGTGGTGCGGTTTGCGGCGAGGATTTCGTGCAGGGCGGCCGGACACTGGATACGCTTGGCCTCGGCCATCTCAGCACGGCCGAGTTGCAGACACTGCTTCGCTATGGATTCTGATCGATGACCCGTCGCGCCAACATCGTCTGTCTCGGGGCCGGCCGCATGGGGCGCGGCATCGCCGTCGCGTTCGCCTATGCCGGGCATAGGGTCACGATGGTCGACGTCAAGGCCCGTTCAGCGGAGGATTTTGCCAAGCTGGAGGCGGCTGCGCTTGACGAGGTCGGAAAGACCTTTGCCAGCCTGTCCAAGCTGGGGCTGTTGGACGAGGCGGATGTTGATCCGCTCATTGCGCGGGTATCCGTGGTGCCGCCCGGCCAAAGCGGCACAGTGCTGGCCGAAGCCGGAATGGTCTTCGAGGGCGTTCCGGAAGTCGTGGAGCTCAAGCGGGAGGTGCTGGGGGCGGCTTCAAAGCAGGTCGGCGCAGATACGATCATCGCATCGACCACGTCGACCATCCTCGTCGACGATCTCTCCGGCGCGATTGTGAACCCTCATCGCTTTCTCAACGTGCACTGGCTCAATCCGGCCTATCTGATCCCCCTGGTCGAGGTTTCGCCGGGCAAAGCCACCGATTCCGCCATCGTCGACGAGGTCAAGGCACTGCTTGAAGGCATTGGCAAGGTACCGGTGGTCTGCGCGGCGACGCCCGGATTCATCGTCCCGCGTATCCAGGCGCTGGCGATGAACGAAGCCGCACGCATGGTCGAGGAAGGCGTCGCCAGCGCGGAGGCAATCGACAAGGCGATCCGCTACGGTTTCGGCTTCCGCTATGCCGTACTTGGGCTACTCGAATTCATCGACTGGGGCGGCGGCGACATTTTGTACTACGCTAGCCGCTATCTCGAGAGCGCACTCGGCAGCGACCGCTATCGCGCCCCAGAGGTGATATCGAAGAACATGCACGAAGGCCGGATCGGTCTGCGCACGGGGGCCGGCTTTCTTGATTATTCTGGCATGGACGTTGATGCCTATCGGGTCAAGCGGCTGCAGGCCATGGTGGACCTGCTCCGGCACTTCGACCTGGCCCGCCCACCCGTGATCGATCGCAACTAGCCGAAGACGTCCTGGAGCACGCCCTCCCGAACCACTGCGACGCCATCCAGCTCGATGGTCGTCCCCATCATGGGCAGATCGAAATGCCCTGCCGTGTAGCGGCCGGCGAATTCGTTGGCTCCGGTGGAGAACAGGAAATTACCGGACACGGCACGGATCTCGGTGCCGTTGGTGTCGCGCTGGTCGTACATCGACAACGCCTCGTAACGCGCACCGGGGTTCATGCCGAAGCCGACATGCGACACTGCATAGGCCTCGCGGTCCCCCCAGGCCGCGAGATAGGCGCGCATCATCGCGGCGTCCGTGCCCTCGCCTTCCAGCTCGACGACATAGTCGTCCTTCAAGGTCATCTTCACCGGTGAGGTCAGGTACCGCTTGAAGGTCAGATTGATGTCGCCGGGCGCCATCACCAGCGTGCCGTTGATCGTCCCGCTCTTGGGAAAGCTAACGACGATGCCACCGGGCCAATGCGCCAGCGTGCCAGGTTTGTCGGTCCAGCCCCACACGCCGACGGTGGATGCGCCGACCATATCGACGTCGAGCGCAGTGCCGGCTTTCGAAGTTACCCGCATCCGCTTGGTGCCCCGCAGCATCTTCGCCGCGGCGCGGACGCGCTTCTCCAGCGCGGGATCCGGCACCATCCGTTCCAGCGCCTCCGGATGCTCGTTGGAGATCACCAGGATGCGCGCGCTAGCTTTGAGGATTTCAGGCGTCTCCACCGCGTGCATCAGGCCCTCGATGGTGCAATCCACCACAAAGCCGGCCTGTTGAAGTGCGGTGATGACCGGACCAAGCTTTTGGATCGCCTCGCTCGCCCCGGTCGAGCGCACCGGAACGATGTTCCGGTTACGCGGCGTCGGCATCACCAAATGGAATGGCCGCGCGCCCATGCGCAACAGCGCAAGTTCTGCCAGATGAACATTCAACGCGCGCGATTGAGTCTCTGACAGGATCGCCGCGGTATCACCGGCCTTGACGGCGCACCGCTCAAAAATCTCACAGAATGCGTCGATCCATTTTGCCTCGATGCGATCGGCCAGCATGGTTCACTCCCGGTATCCTGGATCTTGCTCAGTCAGATCACGCTTCGGGGAAGCCCCGCAAGAGGTACGATCGCACGGCACCCAACAGCGCGTTCAAAATCAACCCCAGCAGCGAGATCGTGATCAGCGGTACGAACATGTCGACGGCCTGGAACGTCCGGGCCGCCGTGACAAGGGCATGTCCCAACCCGTCCGTCGACGTGATCATCTCGGCCAGAAACACCACGATGCAGGAAATGACAAGGCCGATCCGACAGCCAGTCAGGATCGACGGCATCGCCGCGGGCAATACCACCTTGAACAGGATTTCGTAGCGCGGCGTACCCGCCGCCATAGCCGACCAGATCAACTTCTGCTCGACAGTCGATGCGCCGTAATAGGTAGACAAGAGAATAGGGAAAAGTGCGTCCGCAGCCACCAACGTGACCTTCGATCCGTGGCCGAAACCGAGCAGCAGGAGGAGTGCAGGATAGAGCGCAACCTTGGGCAACGGCGCCAATACACGCACGATCGGCCGGACCGCAGCGTTGATTGCCGGACTGGCGGCAGCGGCGATACCGATACTGACGCCGAGCACGACCGCGATCGCAAAACCGGCAAACAGCCGGATCAGGGTCGCCGCGATCTCCAGCTGAAATGTCCACGTCACCAGCTGTTGAAGCAAGCGGCCAAAGACGTGGCCCGGGGGCGGCAGCAAGGCCGCGGGTGCAAAGCCGAATGAGACGAGGCCCTGCCACGACGCAATCACCAACGCGATCGGCGCGAGCCCGAGAATGACATTAGCTGAGATGAGGCGTAATATCATGAGAAGCTCAGTGGCATGTCGAACTGAGGCTCGGACCAGCGCACCAGCCTGGCGCGAATTCGCTCGAAGATCGCATCGAGGCAGATCCCCATCGCGCCCACGACGATGATCATCGCGAAGACGGTGTCGTACTGCCCCATGTCGAGCGCATTGAACAGAATGTTGCCTGCGCCGGACTGGCGGGCGATCATCTCGCTGGTAATCATCGTGATCAGCGCCAGCACCAGTCCCGTGCGGCATCCCGTCAGGATTTCCGGCAGCGCGGCAGGCAGCACGATCCGGACTAGGCGCTGCAGGGGGGAGAGACCCATCGCAGCCCCTGACCACAGCATCTTCTCTTCCACGCCCTTGGCGCCCTCGAAGCTGTGATAGATCACGGGCAGGCTAACGCCGAGGAAGATCACCAGCGTCTTTGTGACGTCCCCGACGCCCAGCCACAACATGATGATGGGCATTAAGGCTGCCTTCGGTACTGGATAGATCACCATCAGAAGCGGATTGAAGAAGGCTGCGACGGCCCGGCTGCGCCCCATCAACAGGCCAAGTGGAATCGAAAAAAGGACGGCAGCACCGAACCCCATTGCCATGCGGCGAAGCGAGGCCAGGATGTTGATCAGGGATTCCCTGTCGCTGAGGATATCCGGAATTGCCTTGATCGCCTCGATCGCAGTCGGAAAGCTGTCGTTCTTCAGCACAAGCGAGGCAACCTGCCATATCGCCAGCAGCCCTATGCAGGCCAACGCGGGGGCAATCCGTCGGATCAAGGTCGTCGGCGACATCATGCGGGAAACCCGGCTCCGTCGCTCTCATCGAACATACGCTCGATATCCACGACGTATTTCTGGTAGCGAGGGTCGAGCAGCAGCTCGTTGCGGCGGCGCGGCCGCGGCAGATCGATGTCGATGACGTGCCGGATGCGACCGGGCGATTTCGACATCATCACGACCTTGTCGGACAGGAAAACAGCTTCGTCGACCGAGTGGGTGACGAACAACACCGTCTTGCGATCACGCTCCCAGATGTTCAGAAGATCGTTTTGCAGGCGTGTCCTGGTATGAGCGTCGAGCGCGCCGAACGGCTCGTCCATCAGCAGGACTTCAGGATGGTAGGCCAGCGTCCGGGCGAGCGCGACGCGCTGCTTCATGCCACCCGACAGCTCCTTGGGATAGAAGTTCTCGTAGCCTTTCAGGCCGACCATCTCGATCAGCGACCGGCTCTGCGCGTCTGCCTCGGCGGCGCGCACACCCTGCTGGCGTGGGCCGTACATCACATTGCCCAATACGGTTTTCCAGGGAAACAGCGCAAACTCCTGAAAGACCGGTCCGCGATCCGGGCCGGGCGCGATGATCGCCGCCCCCTTGATCTTCGCCACACCACTGGTCGGCCTGACAAAGCCTCCGACGATGTAGAGCAGTGTCGACTTGCCGCAGCCGGACGGCCCGAGAATGGAGACGAAAGCTCCTTCGTCAATCGTCAGCGAGATGTCCGATAGTGCCACATGATCCTTGTGCGCCGAGGTCTGAAAGACCTGCGAGACGCCGTCGATCTCGATGATCGCAGAAGCCGGCTTTTGTGGTGTCACCGGTCTCACCCATTCGCTCGATCTCGAAGGTACTACCTTCATCCCGCTCTCACTTCACGCATCTGCAAACGTCGCGCAATCGACCTGCTTAATGTCGTCCATCAGCGGCACGATCGTAGCAAGAAGCCTGCCAGACGGACGGTTGCCTTCGGCTGAGCCGCGGCTCGTCATTTGAACCAGGGCCATTCCGCCGGGCCCTCGTGCGTAACGGCTCCACCCGGCGCCTGACCAACCAATCGTGCATATTTCGCCAGCGCCCCGGCTCGATGCCGTGGCGGTCGCGGCTTCCAGTCGCGTCGGCGTGCAGCGAGTTCCTGCTCGTCGATCAACACGTCCATGCGACGGCCAGCCGCGTCAATCCGGATCTTGTCGCCATCTCGCACAAGCGCAAGCGGGCCGCCAACAAATGCTTCGGGGGAGACATAGCCGATGCACATGCCACGGGTGGCGCCGGAGAACCGCCCGTCAGTGATCAGGGCCACTTTTTCACCCATACCCTGCCCGTAGATCAGCGCAGTGACGCCGAGCATCTCGCGCATGCCGGGGCCGCCGACCGGCCCCTCATTGCGGATCACCAGGACCTCGCCGGCCTTGTAGCTGCGGTCACGCACCGCCGCGACACAGCCTTCCTCGTCTTCGAAAACGCGTGCGGTGCCTTCAAAGACCAGGCTCTTGAGGCCTGCGACCTTGATGACCGCGCCATCAGGACAAAGATTGCCCTTCAGTACCGCCACACCGCCGTCCGGCATGATCGGTGCGCGAGCCGCGTAAACGATTTCGCCATCGGGCGCGTTGGCCATGCCGTATTCTTCGGCAAGCGTGCGGCCCGTGATGGTAATGCAGCCGCCATCCATGTGGCCGCTCTGGATCAGTTCGCGGATGACCACGGCTGCGCCGCCGATGTCATAGACGTCCTTCGCCGTGTACTTCCCGCCGGGGCGCAGATTTCCGATCAGCGGTGTCTTGGCGAAGACCTCACCAACATCTTCGATCGTGAATGCGATGCCCGATTCATTCGCAATCGCGGGCAAATGCAGCGCGGCATTGGTCGAGCCGCCCGTGGCAGCCACGATGGCCGCGCCATTCTCAAGGGATTTCCGCGTCACGATGTCGCGCGGGAGCGGTCCTCCACGTTTCAAAATCTCCATGACCAGCCGTCCGGCGCGACGAGAAATCTGAGCGCGTTCGGCGTAGACGCCGGGCACCATCGACACATTGGGGATGGTCAGGCCCATTGCCTCCGACACCATCCCCATGGTGTTCGCCGTGAACTGGCCCGCGCACGCACCGATAGTTGGCAGGCAGGCCCGCTCGATCCGCTCGAGAGTCTCTCCGTCGATCTCACCCGTCATGAAACTACCGACAGCCTCGTAAGAGTCGAGCACCGTAAGAGTCCGTCCGTCGACGCGCCCGGGTAGCGAGCTCCCGCCATAGATGAAAATGGAAGGCACGTTGCAACGAACCATGCCCATCATCACGCCGGGAAGCGTCTTGTCGCATCCGCCGTATCCGATCAGCGCATCGTAGGCGAGACCGTGAACGACAGCTTCAATCGAGTCGGCGATCAGCTCGCGCGAAAACAGGGAAAACTTCATTCCCTCGTGATTCATGCTGATGCCATCAGAGACCGACACGGTCGAGAATTCGCGCGGCGTGCCGCCCGCTTCCTCAATTCCGGTCTTGGCCGCGGCCACCTGAAAATCATGGGTCATGTTGCAGGGCGTTTGCTCGCCCTTCATGCTGACGACGCCAACCATAGGCCTGGCAATCGCGGCGTCGTCGAGGCCCATCGCGCGCATGAAAGCGCGGTGCGGGGCGCGGTCGAGCCCCTCCGTCGTCACCCGTGATCGCAACTTCATCATGCGTGCATCTTCTTCATGCAATGACCGGGATAGTTCGTCCCGCCTCCTACTGCAGCGGTGCAACGATCGTCGGGTGCTTGAATTGAGCGACGTCGAGCTTCGGCAGCATTCCCGTCTCTGCGTAAATGTCGAGCATCTTCTGAATGGCGGGGAAGTTCGGCGCAGCTCCCGGATCACGACCAAAGTCGTTCTCCTTGAGCAGGTACGTCTCGAGCACCGGAACGGGAGCCTTCAGCACCTCGGACACAACCTTCAAGGTCTCTTCGCGGTTCGCCAGAGCCTTCTTCATACCCGACGTGATGTCACGGACATAGGCTTTGACGAGCTCCGGGTTCTTGTCGACGAAATCGGCACGGCAGGCTTCCAGAATGTGCACGATGTTCGGCATGGCCTGAGACAGCGAGAACAGTTTGCGGGTGCCGCCCTTTGCTTCCGCGCGTGCGGCAAATGGTTGGTTCATGTTGACTGCATCGACGCGGCCCTGACGCAACGCATCTTCCGAGACCGCAAAGCCGACCTCGACCAGCTTGATATCCTTGGTCGGATCCACACCGTTCTGCTTCAGGAGCAAGTTGAACGGGCCCTGCGTACCGCCACCGATCACGGAAATGCCGACAGTCTTGCCCTTCAAGTCGGCAATGGTCTTGATCGGCGAGTCATCCATCACCGCCCAATAGACCGAAAAGCCGCCGGGTTTCTCGAAAACATGTTGCGCCACGATGTAGGCCTTGAGATTGCCGCCAACCACGCCGTTGGATAGCGACAGCGGCGCCTGTGTCGCGCAATCCAGAGCGCCCGCCGCCAATGCCTGCGTCATCGGGGCGGTGCCCTGGAACTGGGTCCATTCGATGTTGTAAGTCTTGCCTAAATCGGGGAATTCAGCCGGGCGACGCATCATCCAGTACTTGGACTCCTCGGCCGGGATCGTCCAACCGACGCGGATCGTCTGTTGTGCCCGTGAGGGACCCGCGACCGCAATCATGGCCGCCACTGCCCCCGTTGCCAGCATCAACCTCGAAACCGTTCGCATCGCGCCCACTCCGCTGCTCCGGCGCCGACCGGCGCCACCAACCCGACCAGCTCAAATGTTTCATGGTTCAAACAATCAGGCAAGCATGCAAGCCGGCCCGGTTTCGCCGCGCGACGCGCCGTGTATGGTAAGGCGGCGGTCGTGCGTCATTTGCACCAGGACAGGAGTGAGCAACCTATGGGTGATTCGATCACAACAAACCCGCAACGCGTCGAACGGCTTGGCTATGTCGGCCTCGGATTGATGGGAACACCCATGGCCCGCCGCCTGCTCAAAGCCGGCCATCAGGTCACCGTCTGGAATCGGTCGGAGGGCAAGGTTGCTCCGCTCGTCGAAGCTGGTGCTCGGCGCGCAGCTACCCCTCGTGACGTTATGATGCACGCGGATATCGTCTTCATGTGTGTGACGGACGCCGCAGCGGTTGAAGAGGTGATATTCGCAGTCGACGGCCTTTCGGCCGCGGCCGGAGCGGGAAAGCTCGTCGTCGACTTCTCGTCGATCCATCCCGACGCTGCGCGCTATCTCGCCAGTCGATTGAAGAGGACCAACGGTGCAGGCTGGATCGATGCGCCTGTGTCCGGTGGCACCAAGGGCGCCGAGGAGGGCACGCTCGCGATCATGGCCGGCGGAGACATTGCCGACGTCGAGAGGGCACGCGCCTACGTCCTCGCCATGGCACGCAGGTTCACCCATATGGGCCCCACTGGCGCCGGTCAGACGACAAAGCTGTGCAATCAAGTGATCGTCGGATGCGCGATGGCCGTCCTTGCTGAAGCAACCCGCCTTGCCGTCAACGCAGGAATTGACGCCAACCGGTTACCCGAAGCGCTTGCCGGCGGCTTTGCCGATTCCATTCCGCTTCAGCTCTTCGTGCCACGGATGGTCCAGGGCATTCACTCACCGCCGCTCGGTCACGTTGCTACGATGCTCAAGGATCTCGATACGGTCGCCGATGTCGCGCAGACGACATCAACGCCGGTGCCGATGGCATCGCTCGCCGGACAACTTTTCAGATTGGCCAAGGCCGCGCGCGGCGCGGATGCCGACGCGCTCGAGATCTACAAGCTTTCAGCGGCGGAGCCTTGAGCGCCCGAATACGACCAGAAGCGCCCTACGGCGACTTCTTGCGCTCATCGTCCGCCAGAAACCGGCCATATGCCCCCCGTGCAAACAGCAGAGGTTCCCTGGCATTGTAGACATAGGCTTCGACTGCTCCGAGAAAGATAACGTGATCGCCGCCATAGTAGCGGTTGACGGAGCGGCATTGAAAACTGGCCACGCTCTCTGTAAGCACCGGAGCGTTGCCGAGACCCGGCACCCAATCGACACCGGCGAACTTGTCATCGGACGATTTCGCGAACTTGTTGGCAAGCGCCTGTTGCGACGTGCCGAGGACATGAACGGTGAAATGGCTGGCGTTCTGAAACACGGGCAGGCTTGAAGAATAGACCCCAAGGCTCCAGAGAACGAGGGGCGGATTCAGAGAGACCGAAGCAAACGAATTGCAGGTGATGCCATAGGGCTTTCCGTCGGCCGCCGTGGCGGTGATGATCGTTACCCCCGTTCCGTATGTGCCGAGCGCATTGCGAAAATCGCGGGGATCGATCGGCGAGCTGTCGCTCGCGAGTTCGTTGGCTGGATCGGGAGCGGCCGGATGCTTCGGCAGATCATTCATCGGCCGGCCTCACAGCGTGAGATTCTCGGACGGCAGGCCCAGCGCCACGCGTCCATAGTTGGTTCCTGCCGCATCGAAGTTGAACGCGAGATGCGAGTTGATCGCGTGTGCATCGCGGAACTGCCGCTGCAGCCCCCCCGTCGTGAACAGGCCACGCGCCCCGCTCGCCGCAAACAGCATCGAGACCGCATCGGTACACAAGTTCACCGAAAAGGCACCGTCCCGCCGATATCTGGTCTTGGCCGACATATCGGGAATATGACCGCGTCGTGCGTCCTCCATGGCGTCGATACAAGCCGAACGCATGATCAGGCGCGCAGCGTCGATCTTGGCGGAGGCCTCCGCGATCTTGATCTGCGTGCTTTGAAAGTCGCTCAACTTGGCGCGGTTGTAGGTGGAAATGCGGTGACGCGCGACCTCGATATAGTCGTTCAGGCACGCTTGGGCATTTCCCAGCGCAACACCGGACAAGACGTAAGGAAATAATGAGAACACAGGTAACGTATACAATGGATTGGGATTGACCTTGCTTCCCGGCGGCCGGCCGCCGGTAAGCTCGCCAACGGCCACTGTCATATCGTCGGCCACGAAGGCGTCCTGGACTTCCACGTCGCAAGAACCGGTGCCGCGCAGTCCTGCGACATTCCAGGTGTCGAGCACCTTATAGTCTCGCCTCGGAAGCAGAAATATCCGATACTCGATGCCGTCTGCCTCGTCGTCGGAAGAGACCACGCTTGCGAGCATATTCCATTCGCAGGACGCGACGCCGGACGAGAAAGGCCAGCTTCCGTGCAACTGGTAGCCGCCCTTGACCCTCGTCGCGCGGCCCGCAGGAAAAATAAACGAGGAGGCAATCAGCGCGTCCGGATCACGGCCCCAGACCAGATCCTGCGCCATTTGCTCGAACATACCGAGCATCCAGTGATGGCTCGCCAGATTGGCCAGATTCCAGGCGACCGACGCGTCCGCCTGTCCAAGCAGATCCGCGCAATCAATCAGCGCAACGTAGTCGAGCTCGGCTCCGCCAACGCGCTTGGGCTGAAGCATCCGGAACAGGCCGGCATCGTGCAGATCCCGTTCAGTCTCGGGCGGAAGGTATCGTAGCTCTTCCGTTCGTGCAGCCCGCTCGCGCAGCCGGGGCAGGAGCGTCCGAGCCTTCGCGATCATTGCCGCATAGGCACGGCCGCCGGATTCCGGCTCCTCAGGCTGGCCTACACTCGGCTCTTGACCAGGCGCCATTCCGCATCCCTCGCTTCCCAGCATTTATGCGGCGGGAGTATCGCCAAATCAAGCCGATCGCTCTAAGCCTGGCTGTCAAAAGGAGGCGATATCGCGAACCGGCATCGCGAAGCAGCGATCTGGAAGCCCGCGATACCGGCCCACGAGGCCAACTGCTCGGGCTCAAACCAAGGGCTTACCTGATCCAAAGACTCCCTTTTTAACGAATTCTGCGATCCGGGGCTGGTCATAACCGAGCGTGTCGCGCAAGACGTCCGCGGTATGCTCGCCCAACAGAGGTGCGGCCACGGGATCAATCGCGCCGGTTAGACTCATGGTAATCGGATTCTCGATGTTGGGGACCCAGTCCGCGGTACGATGCGGAATTCGGCTCACGCGATGGCGGTCGCGGGCCTCAGGTGCGTTAAAGCCCTCTTCGACGGTGCGGAGATAGCCAACCGGAATATTGGCCAGCTTCATCTTCGTCATCCAATTCTCGAGAGTATCGCTTGCAAAGACTTCCGCGATGGCTGCCCGCAAGAGTTCCTTGTTCTCGGAACGCGCCTTGCGCGTCGCGAACTGTGGATCGGTAATGAGATCTGGTCGATTCAAGACCTCGACGACCAGCCGGCGATAGAGCCGGTCGTTGGCGCAAGCCATATAGAGGGGTCCGTCGGAAGCTTCATAGACGCCGACGGTGGGCGACCCGCTCGGTGAATTTCCGAAGCGGCCGGGATTCTGGCCATTGATCAGATAAGCCATACCGTAGAAGCTCGTCATCGCCATCGCGATGTCGAACAAGGCGACCTCAACGCGCTGGCCCCGGCCAAGCCGATCCCGTGCCAGCAAGGCGAGAAGGATGGCGTTACAGGCTGCCATCCCCGTCGCAATATCCACGATGGGCGGGCCGGTGCGAACGGGAGGACCGTCGGCAAATCCGTTGAGCGACATGAAGCCGCTTTCCGCCTGGGTGATGGGATCGAAGCCGGGGCGCGAGGCGAACGGCCCGGAGCGCCCATAGGCAGAGATCGAGCAATAGACCAGCCGAGGATTGAGCGGGGCGACCGCCTCGTAGTCGAGTCCGAATTTCTTCATGACCCCGCCCGAAAAATTCTCCACGACCACGTCGGCTTTACGGATCAGATCCAGCGCGATCTCGCGGGCCTCAGGCACAGCGAGGTCGAGCGCTATGCCGCGCTTGTTGCGGTTGAGGCTGAGATAAGCAGCGCTCTCGCCGCCAATCTCGGCGTGTTCATACGCGCGTGTATCGTCGCCGCCGTCCGGGTTCTCGATCTTGATGACGCGCGCACCGAAATCAGCCAGCGTCTGCGTGCAGGCGG
>NZ_LWIG01000012.1:124561-159199 GCF_002068095.1 Bradyrhizobium sacchari
AGGCCCCTCCGTTGCTCGCGAGGGACGTTCCGGCAATTGAGGCTTCGCGGACATCGATGATGCTCCCTTACATCGGCTTATGGTCGCCGAATTCCTGCGAGAGCGAACTTAAAGCCCGGCGCAGCCGACTGCGCAAGTGCTTCAACGACATTCCTGAAAACACAAAAAGGGCCCGGCAGCCGTCAAGCTGCCGGGCCCTCGACGCATTAAGCATACAAGGCTGCGCCTCGCTTCGTGAAAGTCGTTCTACCCACCGAACGCCACGTTCCGTATCGCGGGAAACCCGCCCCTCAACGTAAGCGCTTTCGCCAGTACAGCGTATGCGACCAAGCCCAGGGGATCTCGGGCACGTAGAGCCGATAGCCAGCCTGGATGAAGTTGTTGGCAGAGACTGGATTATCCGTTGTGTCAGACACGATACTGTCCCATCGGTGCAGCATGGGATTCGGTTGCCTGTAGTATCCACCAAGGCCGGCACACCCCATCCCACCGCGCCGCACCCCGTCAGAAGCCGCGCTGGTACGCCCCGACGGGCAGGTGACGTGGATTGGCGACGAGAGCCGCAGCGGACTTACCGATGCGTTGACGACGTGGTTCGGGCTCAGCGTAGCGTCACGTCGATGCCAAGGCACTCGGCTTAGAATCCGGGTCCGGGTTGATGATGATGCGTTCAATCAGGTGCAGCACTTCGCGGGGGCCTTCCCCAGCCGAGGGCAGCAACGGCCTTCCCCAGCCCCAATAAAGAAGCTCCTTTGCGGCGGCCACGCGCGCATACGCATTTGCCGTCTCGCGATACATGAGTGCTGCAAGCACTGTGATTGCGGCTTCGGCCCTGGCTCTCGCCAAAATCTGGATGTCAGCCAGCGTTGGTCCTCTGGTGGCATCGCTCCTGACCTGCTCTGCACCGGGGTAAGGCCTCCTGATACGTCTCTTCAATTGCTCCACTTCAAACTCCCTTCTAAAAAAGCATTGCATCTCCGCAAACAAAAAGCCCGCGGCGGATCGCTCCGCGCGGGCTGGACTTACCTCTTTCGAGGATACCATTCTGCCAGTGTTTTGCCCGACGTGTCAAACGGACGATTTGTTCGCCCGCAATTGAGCGGCGATAGCCTTCTCCAACTCCTCCGCCAAGACTCTGTGGTGCAGGGCAAGGCGAGCGAACAAGTCTCGCTTTGCTGGGTCCGTCGCCAGGTCGCGAATGATCTCGCACTCGGCGATCTGCACTTGAAGCTTCTCCAAGTGCTCTTGCATGTCTTTCATCGAAACCCTTCAGCACGCAACAGAGCTGGCTCGTAGCAGGGCAGTCGGGGCATTACCGTAACATTTGTTACACCGCCGGGCTAGCACGCTCGCGAGCGTCGCCGGAACGATCCGGAAGCATGCGAATTTAACGCGTATAGAGACCGCACCATGAATCATACCGTATTGGTTGTCGACGATGATCCCGGCGTGCTCGAAGCGATCGCAAGCATGCTGGAGGATCTCGGATGCAATGTGATAGCAGCTCAAAGCGGCCCGGCCGCGCTCGATCAGCTCAGGCGGAATGAACAGATCGCGGTACTGATCACCGACATCAACATGCCCGGCATGGATGGGCATGAGCTTGCGGAGCTGGCGATGCGGGTTCGTCCGCAGTTGAAGGTCCTGCAACTCTCTGGGCGCGAGCCCCGACGAGGCGGATTGCCGATGATCAAGAAGCCTTTTTCATTCGAAGATTTGGCTAACCGAATGAAGCAAGTTATCGGCTAGCCGCCTACTGGGCGGTCCTAATTCATCTTGCGGCGGAGCTTTCCGTCACCCGCAAACCGAGGCGTTACGCAGTTGCTCACGTTTGAGCGCTTGGTATCGATCCATCTGGCCGGCGACTCTCATCCAACTGTTGGCGAGTTCTTTCAGAATTTTAGCCTCGACCTCATTCTGGGTTGATTTCACCAAGCGATGGCATTCGCTGGCTTGATCTTGACAGTGCTGCGCGGTGTCCATACGCAAGCTCCTACGGCCAGGAATTTGGAAATTAAACGGCCCCAAGTGGGGGCCGCCAACCCGCCTGATGCGGGTTTTCCTCCAGCAGTCGGGGGGCTACCGTTTCGGCTGGGGGCACGAACCGACGCGGCAATGCGCTGATTGTTCCTACGCCCATCCGCTCCGGAACCCCGCGAGCCGGGCCGCCTTACACCTGCCTGCTTTCGAGATCGCACGAGGAGTGCGCCCGCATTGGTAGGATGACATTGGAGGCGGCCAAAGCGCTCAACTTGCCGATCCGGCGGATCGACCGAGCGCCGAACTCACGTCAGGCTGCTGACGCGGAATACTTTGTTCCAGAGCATAGACCACATCGGCCCCAGCCTGGAGGTTTTTCCGGATCGAAAAACGAGCTGGGACCGAGAGGTCTGCCGCCGCAAACACAGCTTCATCGCAAAAAATGATCGCGGGGGATTCACATTTGTGAGTCCGACGCAAAACGAGCGGCTCCAGCCCGCCGGGGAGCAAGCTGGAGCTTGGTCGCGGCAACAGGTCTTGCGAAAGGATGGCACGCAAGGCCAATCATTGAACTAACCGAAGGGGCTCTCGTTCCTAACAAGCGACGGCCCGCACGCCCTCCTCATCGGCCCAGGCGCCGCTCCACCTTCTTGCGACTACTGCCCACCTTCTTGACCGCCTTCTTCACGGCGGAAGCGGCGCGTCGGGTCTTCTTTGCCTCGTAACGCACTTCATAGTCCTGCCCGCCCGCCACGCGCGCCCGGTCCTGCTTGCGACCGCGGGCGGTCTGTTTCTTCGCTTTGGCCATATTGCACCTCCTTGCAAAGTCCAGAACGCAAGACGATTCAGCATGGTTCCGTGTTGCCGTTCGCGGTCAACGGAACGAATCCACACGCAAAGATTCGAATCAAAGTGTGAGTTGCGTGGAGTTGGTTTGTGGCGTCGCGGCGTCGGCGAAAGTCAGTGGCGATCGGCGTCAAGGCGCCCTTCCCCGGCTTTATCGAACCGGCCCTGGCAACCTCCGTCGAGAGGGTGCCATCCGGGGAGCGATGGATTCACGAAATCAAGTTCGACGGCTATCGTGTCCAGGTCCACTTGGCCAATGATGCCGTGATTGTCTACACCCGCCGGGGCAACGACTGGACGAGACGCTTCAAGAAGGTGGCCGACGATGCATGGCACATCAAAGCGGGCTCGGCGATCATCGATGGCGAAGTTGTCGTCCCCGCCGCTGATGGCAGCACTGATTTCTCCGTTCTTCAGAACGAACTCAAAGGCACCTCCAGCAAGATCGTGCTCGTGGCTTTTGACCTGCCCTATCTCAACGGACGAGACATCCGCGGCCTGTCTCTTGTTCAGCGCAAGGCCGAGCTGAAAAAGATCGTTTCGGGAACCGACATTCAGTTCAGTGAGAGCTTCGAGATCGAAGGCCGCGAGATGTTCGCTCACGCCTGCAAGGTCGGGCTGGAGGGTGTGGTCTCCAAGGTTCGCGACAGCATCTACTCCGGCGGCCGGACGAACAACTGGGTCAAGAAGACTTGCGCGCAACGCGAGACATTGATGATCGCCGGCTTTGCGCTGGACGAGGGCAAGTGGGACGGAATTTATCTCGGGCGCCGCAAGGGTGACGACCTGATCTATGCCGGCAAGGTCGATCACGGATTCGACAAGACATCGGCAGCCGAGCTCCAGAGGCGCCTGAAGCCGCTCATCCGCAAGACGCAGCCTTACGCCAAGCGCATTGCGCACAAAGGCATCTGGGTTGAACCGAAGTTGCTGGCTGAGATCGAGTACCGCGCCAAGTCTGCGGAAGGAAAGGTGCGGCATCCATTCTTCAAGGCCTTGAGAGAGGACCTCTGATTGATCGGCGTACTTCCGGAGATAGGGACTTCGGCGATGACCGAGGATGCATCCGGCACTATGCGCCGCGCCAAACCCGGAGACCAGGAAAAAAGACGTCCTGTGGTTCGCGCTTTCCGAGACGCGACCGCTGTTCGCATTCGCCGGGATCTGGACGACCTTCAATGGTGATCGCGGCACAAAGTCCAAGCCCGTTCCCGGGCCGCATCAGGTCTACGGTTTCCTGACCACCACGCCCAATGCCGTGGTCGAACCAATACACCCGAAGGCAGGGCCTGTGATCCTGACAACACATGAAGATGGGAGGTTTGGACGCGTGCACCTTGGGATGAAGGCAAGACACTGCAGCGGCCTCTAGCGGATGAAGCACTCAAGATCGTGGCTCGAGGAGCAGACAAAGAGGATGTAGTCGCTTAACCACGCTGATGGTCCCTTGGCTATTCACGGGGGTATTGTCCGTAGTTTGAGCCCCAGGGTCCTAAGTTGAATCTGCTCATATCCTGATTCCAAGGTCCAGCGCAGATCGGCGACCGATCTGGGCCACACGCAGAACCAAATGCTTGGGAACTTTGGAAGCCCCCGCCAACTTTAAGGGACGACAGCAAGCGCGTATGGAGCACGCTCATGTATCGGCCGTTGGCGGTTTTGGCATTTGCTATTTGTGTTCTATCGCAGAATGCGACTGCCACCGAGTTCGCTTCTCGTGCCAAGTGTGCTTGCAGCACTACGTGGCACCGACACACTGCGGTCGTACGACACCGGCTCTACAGGGTGAGGACTGCGTATATGATTGGCTACGACCCACTGCCATACCGCTTCGGCTCGACATACGTTTTTGAACCTCCCTATCGCTATGTGCGGCGCTAGAACCCTTGGCGCGGCCAGGCCGGCGTGAAACGCAATTGCGTCTCTCAGCCACCAGCGCCTATGGATGAAGCCTTGGCGTGTGACTTGGCGTGTGACTTGGCGCGAACTACCGAAGATGGCTTCGCTCAAAAGTGAACGTTGGAAGTGTTTCGGACAAAAATGAGTAAGTCGCTCAAAATGCACAACATATGCGCGAAATAAGTGCCCTGCAGCATATCAAATGTGTTGTTACACCGCTCCGACAGAGGCGTAACATGACCCCATCACCGCAAGGCCCGTGGCATCCATCGGTGATGAGAACGCCAATTGCGCTCCCGCCCACTCCAGCAAGGGAGCAGAGCATGCTGACGCGGCGGCGTTTCAAGCAGACCAGAACTCTCGATCAGCGGCTGGCCGACGAAGCGGCACGCCTTCGCGACAAGGCGCGTGGGCTGCCGCCCGGACGCGAGCGTGAGATGCTGCTGCGCAGGGCGCGGCAGGACGAGACGGCGATGCAGATCGACGCCTGGCTCCGTTCGCCCGGCCTGAGGGCACCGACATGATGCAACAATATCGCGCCTATCTCGTCGGCGAGAACGGGGTGTTTCAATCCGCGGAGGCTTTCGAGGCGCGGTCCGATGCGTCCGCGCTCCTGTTCGCGCGGCGCTTCACGCGCCGGGGCGACGTCGAGGTCTGGCAGCTCGGCCGCAAGATCGGCCTGCTGAAAGCCGCGGCGCCGTCCGCCGCAGCCTCGCCGGACGACGAGGGCCGGCCCGGTCACTCCTCCGCGAGCTTCCGCTCGATATAGGCATCCACCGTTTCGGCAAAGGAGCGCTGCACGCCGACCGCCGCAACATGCAGGTCGAGCGCATCGCGCTGGAGCACGCGCAGGCCTCGACCGCGGGCACTGACCGGCGCGGTGTTGAGATATTGATCGATGGCGACCTTGGCTTGCGGGATCGCCTTCGGATCGCCCCTTGCGATCAGAAGACGCAGGAGGCTCTGGCATTCGGCCAAGCCTGGCATGGATTTTTGCCTCAGCCCTGCCGCGACTTCGGCTTCGGCCGCTTCACCGGCTGGGTGTGGGTGCCGAACAGCATCAAGAGAAACGCGATTTCTTCCTTCGAACCGACCTGGATCATGATGATCTCCTTTTCGCTTGGTTGGTCGGGAGGAGAGGACAAGGCGTTCAGGACAATCGGGTTTCCGGATTGTTTCAGGACTGTTTCGTGGTCCGCGATGGGCCGGCAGCAGACTATGGGTGATCCGCGCCCCGGTCGATGTTGGTCCAGGCCGGGCATTTTCCCCGACATCGACGCAGGCTAGATTTTCAGATTCCGTCCGTCCGATGATGTCAGGATTCCATGCACGCGCTCGGCTTGTTCCTTAGTCAGATTTGCAGCCGGATCGGTCCCGATCATCGCTGGTCCCTTACGTTCTCGATCGTAAACCATCCAACCTTTGCCACCCATCCGAATGAAAAATCTGCTCTGCGACGGCTCACTGTCAGTCAAGGATCACGCTCCGCTCGCCTGCTTCACCGGAGACCAATGGAGACGACCGATTGTCCGGCTGCATTAGCTTTTGTGAATCCAGCCGGGAAAAATAGGCAACGGCTCTGTTCAAAAGTGAACATAAAAAGCTTCGAGGACTATCTTAAGCTCGGCCTGCCTGGCGCATTTGGCCGGGCAACCTCCAACGGCCCCGGCATTTAGGGTTGTGCTGGGGCCGTTTCCAACTGTGCGACCGCGGCGTTTGACGATGTTCAACGATGCCATCCTGGACCAGCTGAGGCAGCTGGAACGTGAGGTGATTGAAGCGGAGCGGCGACTGGCCGAGCAGGAGGCGATGATCGTTGACCTGAAACGGCAACATCAAGATCCGAGTGACGCCGAGGCCGAGCTCGAAATCATGCGCGCGAACCAGCGACAGCGTCAGCAAGACCGGCAACGGCTTCTTTCATTGATGCAGCGCTAGGACGCGAAATCACCTTCGGGCCGTCGCACACGCATCCTGCCGGTGCTTTGCCCGACGGTGCAAATTTTACTCAAATCCGGCAAATCGGATTTGGCGGAATGAAATCTGTTCGCGCCAAGCTGAGACACGTCGCCCAACGAGGGCGAGGATCCAAACGCTTCGGAGAGACCTTCGATGTACTACGTCGCCGCTGCATTGCTGGCGCTGTCGGGACTGCTCTACTCCGCGGGCCACCACGAGCTCGGCCAGTTCGGCGCGAACGTGTGCAGCTATGGCGGCACGTTCTGCGAAAATCCGGTGGTCGTGTTCACCGGCGCAGCGCTGGCCGCCGCCTGGGGCATGTTCGTCAGCATCAAGTAGAGGACGGCGCCTCAGGCTCGCGCGCGCCAGTCGCCGCCAGCTCCTTGCGGACGGTTGCTGCGGAATTGCCGACCTTGTCGACGGCCTTCTGCAGCTCCTCCTTCGACACGCCGAGCGCGTGGGTCCAGTACTTGACCTCGAAGGCCTCGTGCATGTTGATCTTGCTGCGGTCCGGCTGCGCGCGCTTCGTCAGATTGTCCATGGGCTGATCCTCGTTCTCGCGGGAAAACGCGGCAACGGAGCTGCCGTTCCTGGGCGAGCCGGTTCACGCAAATATTCGCGCCTGCGGCACCTGCGCCTCACACGCTCAGCCACAGCATGGAGGCGAGCACCGCGGAAAACACGAACAACGTGATGATGGCGACTTTGAAAATCAGATCGGCTACCAAATGAGCCCCCTTCACGTCCGCCGTCCACGCCCAAACCGCGGATGGTCGTGATTCCGGTCTTCGGCTTTCGAGAAGCCGGCCGGATGCATGACGTCCTCACGGCAGCGGTTGGCGACAGGCCGTGAAATGGCAGCGCAACGGGGCAGTCGTCCATTGGTTCCTATTTCGGGAACACAATCCCGATAATGCCGGGGGCGCGCTGCTCCGCGGCTCCGAAAACTCAACGCCGCGGACACCGAGGGGTATCTGCTTGGGCCTGCATCGACTGGTGCCGTGATGATGCACTTATACCCCTGTTTTGCCCGACGGGTCAAATCGGATTTCGCTTAATCGGAATTCTTCGCCGGCTCCGCAGCCTTTTCCTGTTGCAGGGAACCATTGTTCCCCCGCGGGATTTCTTCCCGACTTCTCCTTTCTCAAACGACACGAAAGACCCGAGACCCTTCATGAGCGACAGCGCCCTCGCCCCGCCGAAATCCACCTCGTTGTTGAAAAGGCTGGGGCCGGGTCTCATCACCGGGGCGGCTGACGACGATCCCTCCGGCATCGCCACCTATTCGCAAGCCGGCGCGCAATTCGGCTACGGGCTGTTGTGGACGGTGTTTCTGACCACGCCCTTCATGATCGCCATCCAGCTCGTCAGCGCGCAAATTGGCCGGGTCACCGGAAAGGGACTCGCCGCCAACGTGATGCGGGTCGCCCCGCGCTGGGCGGTGCTGGCGCTCGTCTTCATGCTGGTCGCTGCGAACACCTTCAACATTGCCGCCGACATCGCCGCGATGGCCGAGGCACTCTCCCTCGTCATCGGCGGCCTCAACCACGAGCACGCCCTGATCTTCGCGGCCGGCTCGACCCTGCTCCAGGTGTTCGTGCCCTATCGCCGCTATTCACCCGTGCTGAAGTTTCTCACTTTGACGCTGTTCGCCTATGTGGCGACTGCCTTCACCGTGAAGATCCCGTGGAGCACGGCCCTGCTCGCCGCGGTGTGGCCGCAGGCGAATGTCAGTTCCGGCTATTTCATGATGGTGGTGGCCGTGCTCGGCACCACCATCAGCCCCTATCTGTTCTTCTGGCAGGCCTCGCAGGAAGTCGAGGAGATGAACCAGGGCAAGCGCGACAGGCCGCTTCGCGAACTGAAGCGCGGTGGCAGTCCGGAGCTCGCGCGCATCAAGGCCGACACTATCACCGGGATGCTGCTTTCCAACGGCATCGCCTTCTTCATCATCCTCACCACGGCGTCGGTGCTGCACGCCAACGGGGTCACCAGCGTCAATTCGGCGACCGACGCCGCCGAGGCGCTGCGGCCGCTCGCCGGCGATTTCACCTTCGCCCTGTTCGCGCTCGGCATCATCGGCACCGGCCTGCTCGCGATCCCGGTGCTGGCGGGCTCGGCTGCTTACGGCGTCGCGGAGATCTTCCGCTGGCACGCCACGCTCGAGGCGAAGCCGGACGAGGCCATCGGCTTCTACACCATCATCGCGGCCGCGACCGCGATCGGTTTCGGGCTCGGCTTCACCGGGATCGACTCCATGCACATGCTGGTCTGGAGCGCCGTGCTCAACGGCATCGTCGCCGTGCCTATCATGGCGATGATGATGCTCATCGTCTCGAACAGCGACATCATGGGCCGTTTCAGGGCCAGGTCGTGGCTGGTCGCGCTGGGCTGGCTCGGCACCGCGCTGATGGCGCTGGCCGTCCTCGCGCTGCTCGGCTCGTCAGCGATTGGCTGACTAGCCCTGCGACAGGGCCGCCGAGATCTGTGAGGCGATGATGAAGGCCGCGAACACGGCCGGCACGCTGATGAAGCGCAAGAACTGGTCTATCGAAAGCATATTTGTCTCCCCCAAGACAAAACGTAAATTAGAAGCCTCCGCCGCCGCGCTACTCCACCCCATGCGCGACGTGTTGACCGGCCGTCAGAAACTGATCGGAAATGGCGGCCACGCTGATCGTGAGCAGCGCCAGAATCGAGATCATGCCCAAGAACTTCATGGGCTGAAGGTCGATCCCGATTGTGGCCAAAAACGTCAGAGCCCGGCGCAATTTCGTGACGATCCCGGAAAAGATCATGGCCAATTTTCTGCGGGATTTTACGGCTTTTCGCTCGACAAGGGCCGAAACTGGGCCCTTGGCGGTTCGTCGCGGGCTTCACGCCGGTCCGCGATTGGCCTTACAGTTGTGACCAGGGCCGGGCTTGCGACCCGCCATAAGAAGAACAAGGCCCGCCGGGCAACAGGGAGCAACATGACCCAATCGTCAAAAGCAACAAGCCTCGAAATCCTCGCCTGCGATGCCGGCTGGAGAAACTACCATTTCGTCAAGCTGACCACCGAGGACGGCATCGTCGGCTGGAGCGAGTTCGACGAGGGATTTGGCTCGCCCGGGATCGGCGCCGCGATCCAACGCCTGTCCGCCCGCGTCATCGGGCAGAACGTCTTCCAGCACGAGCGCATCTACGCCGAGCTGTTCGCCGCCACCCGCCCCGCGGCCGGCGGCGTCGTGGCGCAGGCACTCGGCGCAATCGAGAATGCGCTGCTCGATGCCAAGGCGAAATGCCTCGGCGTGCCCTGCTACGAATTGCTCGGCGGCAAGATCCGCGACCGCGTCCGGGTGTACTGGTCGCATTGCGCGACATGGCGGATCAATCACCCCTCCTGGTACAAACCGCCGATCGAAAGCCTCGATGGCGTCAAGGCGATGGGTCGCGAGGTGCGCGAGAAAAACTTCACCGCACTGAAGACCAACATCTTCTCCTACGACGATGGCAGGCCGACCGGCTGGCGGCCCGGCTTCGGCTCACCCTTTGCGCCGGAGATCAATGTCGACAGGAAAATCCTGCGCGACCTGCGCATGCATCTCGAAGCGATCCGCGAGGGCGCGGGCCCTGACGTCGACATCCTGCTCGACTGCAACTTCAACGCCAAGACCGAGGGCTACCTGAAGATCCTGCGCGCCATCGCGGACCTCGACATGTTCTGGATCGAGATCGACAGCTTCAATCCGGAAGCGCTCGGCTATATCCGCAGGCAAAGCCCGCATCCGATCTCGTCCTGCGAGACGCTGCTGGGCTTGCGTGAATTCCTGCCCTACTTCCGTGAGCAGGCGATGGATGTCGCGATCATCGACACGCCCTGGAATGGGGTCTGGCAATCGATGAAGATCGCCGCGGCGGCCGAAGCGTTCGAAGTCAATGTCGCCCCACACAACTTCTACGGCCATCTCTGCTCGATGATGAACGCGCATTTCTGCGCCGCCGTTCCGAACCTGCGCATCATGGAGATCGACGTCGATCGTCTGTCCTGGGACCGCGAGTTGTTCACGCACGAACCGGAGATCCACAATGGCCATCTCGTCCTACCGGACCGGCCCGGCTGGGGCACCGAACCGAACGAGGAAGCGCTGCGGGCTCATCCGCCCAGCACGAGTGGCGGGCTCCTCACCTACGGTCGCAAAAGCTGACGAGAGACTACGGCGTCACGGGATTGACGGTCGGGGATGTCTTTGGCCCCGGCCGTGCCGGCTCGATCGGAGACTTTGGTTCGGTCGGAAGCACTGCAGCACCCGCGGCGCGCGCAGCCTCCCCCGTCGTCGCATACATCGCGACATGGGCCGGCTGGGTCTTGGCGCGGCTCCAAGGTCCGTGGTCGACGATCAGCATGGCTGCAATCGTCAAGCCGGCCACAATCAGTGCGATCACGCCCGGATGACGGAGTGCCGTGGAGATGGAGGTCGCGAAACGATCGGTCGTCATCGAGGGATCCGCTATTTTCCTATCGCAGATTAATTCAATTGCACCCCTCGGAGTTCCCCTCCCGACTCAAGCAAGTTCCGCACCAAACTTCGGAACTTGCCCCGTTTCATCATTTCACATCCGGGCGAGCATCGCCGACGAAACCGTCGCGGTTCGGCATCCTCACGGCCGCCAGCGATTTCGCATCGAGGATTGCATCTGCGCCCACCAAACCGTTCAGGTTCAGAATAAAGGCAGACACCGCGTAGACGTCCTCATCGCTCAGCGACTGCGGCGCGTTCTGCGGCATGGCGCGTCGGATGTAGTCGAACAAGGTCGGTGCATACGGCCAATAGCTGCCGACGGTGCGGATCGGTTTGGCCGTTCTGATCGTGCCCTGTCCACCGGCCAGCCGGTCGCCCAGACCGCCCTCGCCCTTCTCGCCGTGGCAGGAGGCACATTGCTGAGCGAACACCTCGCGTCCACGGCTGACCGAGCCGTCCCCTTTCGGCAGGTTGCTGCCGTCACGTCCGATATCGATATTCCAGCCCGCAATCTCGGCCGCCGTTGCCGGGCGTCCAATGCCGTACGGGCTCTGTGCCTGCGATTGATTCGAGAACGCACACAGCATGAACGCGAAGGCGATCCCGCAAGTGTCACGCCAGCGCATTGGTCACCTCGCCATCGGCCGCGATGCGCCAGGGCCAGATCGCGTTATTGTGGTAGAAGTAATTCTCTCCGCGCACCGCGAGCAACTCGGCCAGCGTCGGCTGCGCATAGCCGGTCTCGTCGACGGCGCGGCTCTGAATCACGGCGGACTGACCGTCCCATCGCCATGGCAGGCGAAAGCGTGTCAGGGCGCGCGTCAGCACCGGCTCCTGTAACCGCGCGTCCTGCCAGCTCTTCCCATCGTCGACGGAGACCTCGACGCGCGCGACCTTACCATGCCCGCTCCAGGCGATGCCCGTGATCTCGTGGAAGCCCGGTGCACTCAAGCGCTGACCACCGGAGGGACGGGTGATGATCGACTTCGCTTCCATGTAGAAGGAGAATTCTCGCGCCGTGCCGTCGGGCAGCAGGTCGGTATATTTCGACGTCTCCTCGCGCGAATAAACCGGCTCCGCGGTCACATGCAGGCGGCGCAGCCATTTCACGCTCATATTGCCTTCGAATCCCGGCAGGAGCAGCCGTAGCGGATAGCCCTGCTGCGGGCGGAGTCGCTCGCCGTTCTGGCTGTAGACCAGCATCGCATCCTCGAGGCACTTCTCGATCGGAATGCTTCGAGTCAGCGCAGCCGCATCCGCTCCTTCCGCGACCACCCATTTGGCCTCCGGCTTCAGCCCGGCCTCCTGAAGCACCAGCTTCAGGCTCACGCCGGTCCATTCCGCACAACTCACGAGACCGACGAGGTCCGATGCCGTCTTGCCATACGGTTTGATGTAACCGGGATTGCCGGAGCATTCGAGAAAGTGGATGCGCGACTCCGACGGAAAGCGCCGTAGATCGTCCATCGAGAATATTAAGGGGCGTTCGACCAGCCCATGCAGCATCAGCCGGTGCTGCGCAGGATCGATGATCGGAACACCACCATGATGCCGTTCGTAGAACAGCCCGTTCGGCGTGATGATGCCGTCGAGCTCCTGCAAGGGCGTGCGGCTGGACGCGGAGATGTACTGCTTGAGAGTTTTTGAGATGTTCCTGACGACGCCCTTCTCGAATGGTGATGGCGTGCCATAGGGCTGGCCTCCCGTCGGGTCGCCCGGCACCTTCATCCATTCGGGCACGTTGGGCGGAAGGTTGTCCGCCTCCGCTCGAGCGGCTGCGCTTGGTCCCAGAACGGCGCCACCCGCCACTGCTGTACCACCTTGCAGGAAGCGCCGGCGTGTTGTTCTCGCGGATTTCTCGTCGGCGTCGATCCTGCTGCTCATTGCTTGCCCTCGGCTGGCGCTGAGCCCGCATGAAACAGCGCCGCGGTGGCATTTGCAATTCGCAGCTATTTCAAAAGCAGGCGATTTCGATCAGGCCTGATCCAAATCGACCTCCTTCGAGAGCAGTTCCTTTCCTTGCAGCGCACAAGCACGGCCCAGCCGGTTCACTCCCCCGGAGCGATCGCGTTGCTCGGCGTCGGCCGATCGGTGATCTGCTGCCCAAACAGGCTGCCGATCAGCTCGACCGCCGTCCGCGCCGTGCGGCCCCGCTCGTCGAGGAACGGATTGAGCTCGACGATGTCGACCGATCCGACCACACCGGAATCGTGTAGCAGCTCCATGATCAGATGGGCCTCACGATAGGTCGCCCCGCCCGGGACTGTCGTGCCGACGCCCGGTGCTACGCAGGGATCAAGGAAATCGACGTCGAAACTGACATGCAGCACACCGTTGCATGACTTGACGCGTTCGATCACGCGCCGGATCAGCACTGCGACACCGAACTCATCGATCTGGCGCATGTCGACAACCCTGATCCGACGCGAACGCATCAGCTCTTTTTCGAGCTTGTCGATCGAACGCGCGCCGAACAGATCCAGCCTGTCGGGATCGATCGACGCACGCGGGTCATCGCCGAGCAGGCCATCGAGACCCGGCTCGCCGCACAGAAACGCCGCCGACATGCCGTGCATGTTCGCCGTGATCGTTGTTTCCGGCGTATTGTAGTCAGCATGCGCGTCGAGCCAGAGCACGAACAGATCCCGTCCGCGCTCCTGCCAGTGACGCGCCATGGCGTTGACCGAGCCCATCGACAGGGTGTGATCGCCGCCGAGGAAGATCGGCAGCGCACCGGCTTTCGCGATTTCGTAGCCTCTGCGGCTCAGCACGCGCGTCCAGCGCTGGATTTCGCGGTAGTGATTGGCCTTTTCAGGCGGCCTGTCGGCGAGATCCCCGACCTCGGCCGCGGAGAGATCGCCGTAATCGACGACTTCAAGATCCAGGCTCTCGAGCAATGTCGCAAGGCCCGCGGTCCGCAGCGCCGCGGGCCCCATCAGAGTGCCGCGCTGTGATGCTCCCATGTCGATGGGAGCGCCGAGCAAGGCGATGCGCCGGGCTCGGTCCGTCATGGTCCGATCGGTCACGGCGGTCTCCTGTGATCAGCAAGGCTGCCGCCAGCCTAACAGAGATTCGCATCCGTCGTTTCACGGGGATCGCGCCCCGCCTCCCGTCTGGAACAAAAGCCCGCGCGCCGAATTGCCCATCCAAGGCCGGTACCCGCCGTCAATTACGGCGCCTGTCGCGGATAGCCAAAGGTCGTCGGACCCGCTGTTCAAAACGAGCGCTCGCGCGGATAGCCAAAGGTGCCGGCCTCCATCGCTTCGTCGGGTCTGGAGGTCGCAAGCTTGAGCACGGAGATACCGCAGACCAATCCGCAACCTGGTGTCGGCGAGCGTGCCCTCGACGCCGCGACCGACGTATCGCGCACGATCGGCGAGGTCGCGGGCGGCCTGCACGCGGCGGTCGATCGCCTCACCGCCGCGATAGACGAAGCTCGAAAGCCCGGCCAGCCGCTCTCGACTGTTGCCGCCATTACCCGCGAGGCGCCCTTGGCCAGCCTGTTCGTTGCTTTCCTGTTTGGGATTGCCGTCGCGCGCCGGCGTTAGAATCGAAACCAGCCCCTTCAGGCAGCGCTGACGGCGTCGTAGCCGGTCGCCTGGAACTGCTGCTCGAATGCCTCGACGGGCATCGGACGGCCGAAGAAATATCCCTGACCTTCCTCGCACCCCATGCTGACGAGGAAATCGGCTGTAGCCCGGTTCTCGATGCCTTCGGCCACGACCGTGAGCCCGAGCTGCTTGCTGAGGCCGATGGTCGAGCCGACGATCGCCGCGTCGTCGGAATCGGTCAGCAAATCGAGCACGAACGAACGATCGATCTTGAGCCCGTCAAGCGGAAACTTCTTCAGATAGCTCAGGCTCGCGTAACCGGTGCCGAAATCATCGAACAGGACCCGGACGCCGAGCTGCTGGATCCGCTTGAACATGTCGAGCACGCGGCGTTCGTCGTGCAGCAGGATGTCTTCAGTGACCTCGAGCTCGAGCAGCGACGGCGTCAATCCCGTCGCCTCGAGCAGTGCCGCAACCGAATGCGCGAGATCGCCGGAATCAAGCTGAGAGGGCGAGAGATTGATCGCAACGCGTACGCTGTTGCCGGACAATTCCCACGCACGCGCCTGCCGACAGGCGGTTTCCATCACCCAGTTTCCGATTCGATCGGACAGGGCCGAGGTATTGACCACCGGCATGAACTCACCGGGCGAGACGTAGCCCCGCACCGGATGTCGCCAACGGATGAGCGCTTCGGCCCCGACCAGGCTGCCGTCGACCAGGCGAACCTGGGGCTGGTAGAACAGTTCGAACTCGCCGCGATCTGCGGCAAGCGCCAGTTCGCTCTCCAGCGTGAGCCGGTTCTCCAGCTCCTGCCTGATTGCGCTCTCGAAGATCACGTGGCTGCCGCGCCGCGTCGCCTTCGCGCGGCTCAGGGCCAGATGGCCGTTGCTCAGGAGGTCGTCCGCATTCTGCCCGCCGTCAGGATAGACGGCAACGCCGATGCTGATCCGCACGCGATGCTGCCGTGTGCCCGTTGCAAGAGGCGCTTCGAACACGCCGGCGATCCGGCCGGCGAATTCTGCAATCGGCTCGCCAGCTTCCGTACAGTCGAGCGCGATGGCGAATTCGTCACCGCCAAGCCGGGCAACGATCGCCTTACCATCGACTTCGGTACGAAGGCGGTCGGCGACCGCCCTCAGGACGAGATCGCCGGCTGAATGCCCGAGCATGTCGTTGATCTGCTGGAAGCCGTCGAGCCCGAGCACGAGGAGCGCGACGTCGGAAGGCCGCTGCTCCGCCGCGGCAATCAGACCAGTGAGGCCCGCGTGCAGCATGTTGCGATTGGCGAGGCCTGTCAGCGCGTCATGTTCGGCGAGATACCTGACGCGTTCGGCCTCGCGCTTGCGGACCGAGATGTCGCGCAGGATCGCGCCATACTGGAACCCGTCCGTTCCCTGCCAGCCGGAGAAGCTCGCCTCGACCGGGAAGGTCTCACCATTCTTGCGTCGGCCTTCGAACTCGACGACGACGGCCCCGCCGGGGACCAGCAAAGCCCGGCGGGCCGCATCGCCCATGGACGGTCTCGCATCGCCATCCGCCGGCACAGCACAAAGTGTTTCGAACGGGCGGCCGATGATCTCGGCCGGCATGTAGCCGAAGATCGCGCTCGCGCCGGGATTCCAGACCGTGATCCGGTGATCCGCATCGGTGCAGACGAGACCATCGCCGAGCGACATCGCGATGCGATGAAAGCGGCTCTCGGCGATGCGTCCCAACAGGCTGCGGAAATCGATCTCATCGAGCGCGATCGCGGTCAGATAGGCGATGATCGCGATGTGGAGCAGCGATGTGTCGATGACAAATGGCCATCTTGCCTGCACAAGGACCGCGATCAGTTCGACGGCCGCTCCAGTTGCGACGAGGATTGCGACGCGTAATCCCGGCGCGAAGCGGCGCCACGAATACAACATCAACAGGCAGAGCGCACCCAGGCCCAGGATCATACCGACATCGGAGGTCCAGCGCAGCATCCGGTTCTGGAGGATCGATTCCGTCGCCAGCGCCTGGAGGACGGGCCCCGAGACGATGCCGCCATTTGGAACGCTGAAGCGGTCGCCGAGTTCGAGTGCCGTGGCGCCGACGATGATCTTCTTGTCTCTCAGCTTGTCGAGAGCCGCAGTATCGCCGCGCATCACGTCGACATAGGAGACGCGCTGGATGGAGGCCGCCCGGATGCCGAAGTCGATCAGGAAGGGAGGCCGCCGGGTGGCGTCCTGCCCCGCCAGCACGACAGCCATCGACGGCATCAAGGCGTCACCGAATTTCTCGCTGACCGGATAACGGCGAACGAGCCCATCGGATTCAACCGCGACATTGACCACGGCCGGCCACGACTGATTGCTGAACGGTTTCAGGGGACGATTGACGTGAACCGCGCCACCATTCGACGTCGACTGCTTGAAGGATGGCAGGATCGTCGAACCGCCGACGTCCCGAAGCGCCTTGACGAAAGCCTCATCGGAGGCCGGATCCGACGGCGTGCTGAAATCGACGTCGAAAGCGACGTCCTGCACACCCGCCGCCTCGAGCCTGCGCAACAGTTCGGCGTGGAGCCTGCGCGGCCAGGGCCACACCCCGATCTGGTCGATCGAAGGCGCGTCGATGGCGACCACGACGACGTTGCCGCCCGCCGCACGCGATTGCCAGGCGAACCTGAGGTCGGTGAGAGCGTTGCGAAGCGCACCGTGCCATCCCGTGGACAGCACGACGGCCAGCGCGATCACGACCAGGATATGCGGCCGATAACGTTTCACCCGATCCTCCCGCGCACTCGGCTCAGCGGGTGCGCCCCATCCCCTTGGATATCGTCTCAGTGTCTGTTGTGCCCGTAGGCGTTGCCATGGCCGTTGCTGCCGTTACCGCCGCCGTTTCCGTAGCCGTTGCCGTTGTTGCCTCGGCCGTTGCCCGTGGCTCCGCTGTAGCCGTTGCTGCCGCTATTACCGTTGCTACCGCTGTTACCGTTACCGTTGCCGTTGTTTCCGTTATTGCCTTTCGACGCATCGCTGGTTGAGCCAGCGGTGGTCGCGACGGTCGTGGTCGCACTCGAAGACGCGGATGTGGCACTGGCCCCGCCTGCA
The DNA here is from genome assembly GCF_002068095.1 of Bradyrhizobium sacchari. Taxonomy (GTDB): domain Bacteria; phylum Pseudomonadota; class Alphaproteobacteria; order Rhizobiales; family Xanthobacteraceae; genus Bradyrhizobium; species Bradyrhizobium sacchari. Next base: position 142,379 of record NZ_LWIG01000012.1, read on the forward strand.
CTGCTGCTGAGTGCCGTTACGTTGGAGCTGTTGGCGGCCGTGGTCGTCGTGCTCGCCTTCGTGTCGCTCCAGACCGTTTCGGTCCCGGTGCTGGCATTCGCGTTGCGCACGCGCCCCCCTTCAACGGCGCCGTGGGCGAGTCCGTTCGTCACCCTCTGGACATTCAGCTTGACCTCGCCGAGTGAGCTCGATATGCGCACGACGCCGGCCTTGGCTGCATGAGCCCCGCCACCCTGCTGGACTTGCTTCAGCGCACCGGCGACCTTGTTACCCTTGTCGATCGGACCAAGCGCATGGATCGCATGGCCATTTGCCGCATTGCGCGGCGCCGATAGTCCTGACCTCGGAACTGGAATTCGCTCAATCGTCGAGGCGCGCGGCTTGCCCTGCTCGACCGGATTGAAAGTGCCGACGCCGCTCAGGCTGAGACCGAGCTTCCCGTGCTCGAAGGTGGCAGCCGTTTGTCCCGGCATGACCTGGGCGATCTGTCCGGTCTTGAAGTCGGAGACCTCGACCTGGCCGCGCAGCACGCCGACTTTGGTGCTGCCCGCAGCAACAGTCACACTGAACTGCGTTCCCTTGACCACGGCGGCGAGATAGGGCGTCTCGACCTCGAAATGCTTGACGTTGCGCTTCTCGACTTCGAGCAGGATCGAGCCCGCCTGCTGGATGATCGTGGTCGAAAGCCCCTCCTTCTTCTCGGCCGGCAGGCCGACAACGGAATTGGGGGAGATCAGGATCGTCTCCTCGCCGCGAACGAGCAGCACCCGGCCATTGCGTCCGGTGCGAATGGTGTTGCCGGGCTTGAGGGTCGCTTCCTCGTTCAGCGAGACCTGCTGCGCCGCATCGGTCGCGAGCCAAACCTCCCCGGTAGCCTTGCTGACCGACCAGACACCATCGTCCGCGGCGAACGCGCCGGAAGTCATTCCCAGGGTCAGCGCCGCCACGAAGGCGCACCGCATTCCAGTTCTGCCGAGCATCACGATCCTCAGTCCGCGTTACGTCTGGGCCTGAGGCGTATCCGAAATCACTCAAGAGAGGATTAGCAGGAAGAGGTCAGTGGAATTGCCGCATTAACCATTCATTGACCATAAAAACCTAAGAAAAATCATGCGGCTAACGGACCCTTACCTCCCTGTGGCGATCGCTCCGTCAAACTACGGAGAGAGGTTCGTTGTGCGCGCCGCGAAGCGGCATCTCATTACCGCATTGGCGTTGCTGGTACCGATTTTTGCGGGAGTACCGCAGGGATTCGCACAACAGGCGAACCAGCCGGGCTTTGATCCTCGCCAGCCCGAGAAATACTTTGAAAACCAAACCGAACGGGAAACGCTGAGCCGGCCTCCGGTCAGGCTGCCGACGGTGAACCAGGCCAATACGGGCGGTGATACCAAGCCGCAATTCGTGCTGCGCGGCATCAACGTCACCGGTGCTCATGCCATCCCTCGCGATCGTATCATCGCGGTCTATCAACCCTATCTCGGCAAGAAGGTCTCACAGGCCGATCTCGCCGCGATCGCCGGCGCGATCAGCGATCTCTATCGCGCCGATGGTTTCCACCTCAGCCGGGCCATCGTGCCGCCGCAGGACATTGCCGATGGCCGCGTCCGGATCCAGGTGATCGAAGGCACCATCGTGCAGGCCAACTTGAAAGGTGACGGCGCCGAGCAGTTCGGCGTGAGACCGATGCTCGGACCGGTTCTCGCCGAGCAGCCGTCGCGCCTGGCTACGCTGGAACGCCAGCTCTTCCTCATCAACGGCAGGCCGGGCGTCCGCATCACCGATACGACGCTGGAAGAGATCGGCGGCGCGACCGGTCGCTTCCGCCTTATTGTCCATCTGAAGTCCTGGCACGTCTTCACATCGTTCGGTCTGGACAATCTCGGCTCGTCCTCGGTCGGCCCGTGGCAGACTTATGCGACCGGCGCATTCAACTCCTACCTTACGCCCGGCGACACGCTGGCGGTCAACCTGTCGACGATTGCCAACGACCCGCGCGAGCTCGGCTTTGCTCGGCTGTCCTATGACGCGCCCGTCGGCGTTGACGGCGTGCGTCTCGGCGCGTCCGTTCTCTACAGCGCGGTCCGGCCCGGCGATGCGCGCCGTCTCGACAGCGACATCACCACGACCGAAGCTTTCGAGGTGCGGGCCAGCACCGTGCCCTTCATCTCGCAATCCTCGGCAATGACGCTCACCCTGGCCGGGTCCTTCAGCAACGTTTCAGAGCACGACCGCTACGGCCCCTGGTACAACGACCACATCAGGACCGCGAGCCTGACCGCCGACTACCGGCTCCAGGATCGCTTCGGCGGCACCAGCTTTGCGACGCTGACCTACCGCCAGGGCCTCGACGTCTTCGGCGCCTCACATTTCGACGACGATCTATTGTCGCGTGACGGCGCTTCGTCGAACTTCTCGGTGCTGAACCTCTGGTTCACGCGCTACCAGACGCTCAACGACGCCTGGTCGCTCAAGCTTTCCGCGGCGAGTCAGACGGCATCGCGGCCGCTCTTCACCTCGCAGCAATTCTATCTCGGCGGCGCAGCTTTCGGCCGGGGCTATGGCGCAGCCGAGATCAGCGGCGACAACGGTCTTGCCGGCTCGCTCGAGCTGCGCTTCGATCAGAAGCTCAATTTTCGTTACTGGACCGGCTATCAGCTCTACGCCTTCGGCGACGCCGGGGCGGTCTGGAACGACGGCTACCGGCTGAGCGACGGCCTGTCGCTGACGTCAACCGGCGCCGGCGTACGATTCTTCCTGCCGGATGATCTGCAGGCCGATCTCGGCGTGGCCATCCCCTTAAGCTACCGGGCGCCTGACAACGAGCGCCGTAGCCCGCGCTTCCTGTTCACGCTGTCGAGTGCATTCCGGCTCTGTCCCGAACGCGGCAGGGGCGGCTGCCTCTAGCTCATTGTCCATCGCATAGCGGGACCCGGCATGCAGTCGTTTTGCGGTCTTGCGCACAGACTTTCCTAAATTTAATCCCGTAACCTGCTCACGATCGCTCGATCCGGGGCTTCTAGTGACCATTTTCAGTCGAAAGTGATTGGGACGGAATCATGAAGAGGGTGGTGGCAATCCTGGGGCTCTTTTGCGTCCTCGGGGTCGGCGAATATTTCGTCGTCAGCCGGTTCGCCATCCGCCACGAAACTCTGACCCTCTTCGACGCCTCGCGCCAGCGGCCGATCTCGGTCGAGATCGCGGTGCGACGCGATTACGAGACCAAGGCCAATCTCAGTCTCTGGAAGCTGCCGCTTGCCATCATCAGCAACGGCAATACCGTCAAAGCCACCGAATATTCCTTCCTCGCCAACGTGCTCGCGGCACGCGGCTATCTCGTTGCCAGCATCCAGCAGGACCTGCCGAGCGATCCGCCGCTGATGACCCATGTCGGCCAGCAATATGTCGGCCGACGTGAAGTCTACATGCGCTGCGAGGCGAACATCCTTTTCACGCTGGGCGAACTGAAGCGGCGGCAGGAGAACGTCGACTACGACCACATCACCCTGGTTGGGCATTCCAACGGCGGCGACGTCTCGATGTATGTCGCCCACCAGCATCCGGAACTCGTTTCGAAAGTCATCACGCTCGACAATCTGCGGGTGCCCTTCGTCCTCAGCGACAACATGAAGATCCTGTCGTTCCGCTCCAAGGATCCGCACTTCGTCACCGACTCGGGCGTGCTGCCGAGCCCGGAAGAAGCCAAGGCCCTCGGCATCGACATCGTCCATACCGGTGCGCAGCATAACGAAATGAGCGACCGTGGTCCTGATGCGGTCAAGGAGAAGATCCAGGCGACGCTCGACCGCTTCCTGCGTGACAGCGCCAGCAGCGCGCTCGCCCCGGCCGATACGAAGAGTCCGATGATTATGAACCCTGGCGACTACTGACCGGGAGCGCCTTTGCGGCAGATCAAGGCAGCTCCGGACCAGCAGGCTAGAAAGGCCGTGTAGCGTCGGAGAGACACGTGTCGCACTATACCCAAAGTCTTGATACGAAAGGCCTCGGCCTGCCCGCGACGAGAACGCCGTCCTTCGCGCGGCATCTCTATCGTGCGACCCGCAGGCTGCTGCGGTCGATCATCGCCCGTATCGATCTCTCGCAATTTCCGGGATCGTGCTGCGGATGATCACCGCCGCAGGCGAACGCATGAAGGTTGCCCCATGCCCCAGCATTTGAGACGAATTTACCTGCTCCTCGCAGTGACCTCGGGCCTGGGCGTGTCCTCCACGCTCGCCGCCGACGCCGATCACGGCGCCGACCTCGCCAAGCGCTGGTGCGCAAGCTGCCACGTCGTGTCCAATGGCCAGGCGACAGCCAGCGCCGACGTCCCCTCCTTTGCGTCCGTTGCACGCCGGCCGGACTTCAGTTCGGAGAAGCTCGCCTTCTTCCTGCTCGACCCGCATCCGAAGATGCCGAACTTTCCCTTGAGCCGGACCGAAGCCGGCGACATCGCGGCATATATCGGATCACTGCGTCCTTAGAGGCGGNCCTGCCACAAATGCAAATCCCTGCCGGAGGACCGACAGGGATCAGCAGAAAGGATGATGGACGGCGAATGAGACATCATTCGGTGGCCCATCATGGACCTGCGGCAGCATCGAAATGCGGATCTCCATGCGGCGCAAGACCAATTTGTAGGCACCTGAATCTGCAGGCAACTTGGCCGACAAACCCGGAACTCAGGACTTGCCCTTGCCCGACTGCATGAAGCTGCCGGTCATCTGCCGCATATGGTCTCCGGCGTTGGTGAACTGGCTGCGCAGGAAGTCGGACTGGATCCGCATCGCCTCCTGAAGATCGGTGGCATGAACGAGCTTGCGTGCATGTTCAAATGCCGACTTCATATTCTGTTCGGTGAAAGCGAGCGCCTGCTTCGACACCTCCGTCCCAGCTCCCGGAACGGACGTCATCGACTTCGTCGCGGCTTCGAAAAACATGCCGAAGGCTTTTTCTGCCTGGTCAATTGTCTTCTCGGCCAGGTCACGCAGTTCGGCCGGAACTTCGAGCTTCGGTTCGATCATGGTCACACTCCTCCCTTTTTCCTGCCTGAATACCACACTTGCTGGACCGCCTTCCAGCAGCGAACGTCGGAGCAAATACCCCCGGGGCGACCGGCTTGGGCAGGAAACAGGGGAAAGGCGCCGGACCGGCGTACCGGCTCAGGACAACGGGTGCTCGGGAAGGGCTTCCTCGGTGGCGAGGTCTTCAACGAGCTTGATCACCTCGAAACGCTGTCGAGGCGCGAGCTTCAGAAAAGCGCGGAGCAGGCGCAGGCTTTCGACGGTGCCGGTCGCAGGTGCGCCGAGCTTGAGGTGCAATTCAGCCGCGAAGTTGAGGTTCTTCATCTCGCACCTATGACAAGCATCGGCCTTCCTGAACTGACATCGGGGTCCACGCGAGAGCCGACACCACAACCGGACGCCATCGCGAGCACAAACTCTTGGCCGGACGCCCCGGCAGGTCGGCACGCTCAACGACACATCCGGGCATCAACCGAAGAGGTTGCAATTATGTCAAGGAACAACCCATCCGGCAAGCCCGCCGGCCGGCTTAGCGATGCTTCGCCTGCATCGCTCCACCGCAATTCCGGATAACAGGAATATGGGCCGTCGTCACCCTCCTGCGTCAAGAAGCAGCATCAATCACGCATGCCGCGCCGATCGCCGTCAATCCGCACTGTATTCCGCGTTGTTTCAGGCGTGAACGGGCATTGGCAAAGGCGGTCTAGCGCTTTTTCAGCGTATACACGTAATTGTTGAGTCCCACTTCGGCGGTTGCACCGTCGACGAAATGAACGTCGATCTCGCAGCCGGTTTCCAAAGTCTTGATTGTCGCACCGGTGAAGCCGAGCGAGGCGGCAAGCGCCTTCGGATCGGACTTCTTGTCGACACGCTGCATCTCGTCGAATGCGCCCTGGAAGATCATGTCAGGGCCGTAGTCGATCACCTTGTACTGCGGCTTGGCACAGGCAAAGGGGCGCGGCCCCGAGATGTCCCCTGCCTTCAGGACGACCGCCTTACCCATCAGCCGCTCCCGCTCGGCGCTGTCGGGCTTGCGCTGCGGATCGGCCCACGGCGCGACCACGGCGGCCGTGAATGTCCAGGTGCCGATGTAGAAGGGATCTGCGGCCGCAGCGGTGCCCGCGGCGACGACAGAGATGAGAAGGCAGACAGTCCCGGCGATTTTCATCCAACGTATCCCCTCGAGCTTTTGGCTTGGACTCGCCTCTTCGCATCGAGGTTCACCACTCCCGGAATATCCCCGCCCGTGAACCATTGTTCACGATCGAACGACAAAGCGTTGCGAAACGGCCACGCAAATCACGGGCGCCATGGCTGATGAACTGATCGATTCGGGCGCGCCTCAGCACCAAAGGACGACGGTATGCTTTCTCGCTGCGATCTCATCAAGGGCGCCGCGGCCGCGCTTTTCACCCTCTCGATACAAGGCGCATGGGCGCAGGAGACCAAGATGAACCTGTTCAAGATCGTCACCATCAAGGACGAAATCATCGTTGGATTGTCGGCGGAGGAACTGCAGGCACTCGGCGGCAATGATGCGAGCGCCGTTGCACATGCGCTGGCACAGAAAGGCGATCTCACCGTCTGGCAATACAACGTGCATCGCGGCCCGAACGGCGAATTGCAGCAGGCGCCGACCGCCAAAATCGGGCTGTTGGCCAACGCCTCGCTCCGTGTCGAGCCTTACACGACGCCCTACCAGATTGTACCTCATCCCTAAGTCGTAGACAGGCGCGCCTGCGGCCGAGACCGCAGGCGGCGCCACATTCATCGGCGCCGGTCCGAACGCCCTGCGCCCGTCTCCGTCGCGAAGCCGTAGATCAGCGCCAGCCGGTCCAGGCATTCGCGAAACCGCCGCCCAAAATAATCGTTCCAGCGCTGCGTGTGGACGGCACGGCGCTGCCCGATCTGATCCATGGTCAGCCCCAGCACCAGCACGTCGTGCACCAGCGCGGCACCGTCGGTGCCGAGCTCGCGCTCGATCCGATTCAGCCGCAGCACCGCCTGTCGCTGGCTCTCGGTGACCGGCTCGCGCGTGCCGGTCCCGTCGACATATTCGCGGGTTGTATCCACCGCCTGAGGTCCCCGCTCTGCCCGCTCCCAATCATTCTGGAAGGCGCGCCCGCCGCGATATTGCGCCTCGTCAATCTGGTGGTGGGCATGCAGCCGGCCAAGCGGATCGCTGCGGAGCGACCGGAGGGCCAGGATCTTCTCGCCCGGATCGAGCGCGAGTGGATTGTCGACCTCCACCTCCGCCACCGCGGCATTGAACGGCACCTCCCGCGACCGCCGGTCGTAGATCTGCGCCAATTTGTAGGACTTGTTACGTCGTGGACGTGCCACTCGGATACTCCTTGCAAGATAGAACGACCGTGCAGCTTCAAGCGGCGGAGACCAGCCTCAGCACGACGGGAGCCGCGATGCGGACGGCCGCAGCTCCGGAACGGCGCGTCAGGCGTGCGTGCGGTGCGCAATAGCTGGAGCCCGGCTGGCGCGGATGGCCGCAGAAGGTGATTTCCTCGCCGTCCTTGTCACCGCCGTAGGGATATCGGCAGTCGGCCGCCTCGAGTTCAGCCAGTTCGATCAGACGCGGCTGGACGCCGACGCAGCGCAACCTGCCCAGCGCCGCAGGCTTCATTGCGGACTTCGGCGGCAGGTTCAGGTTCGGCAATGCCGAGCGGCGTGGCGGAACCAGAGACTCGCCCGGCAGAGGCGGCACGATCGACGGGCTTGTCATCCATTCCGGTATGACGAGCCCGAGCCGCTTGGCGCGGCCGACCACGGCGTTGCGCGTGTAAGCCGTTCCAAACCTTGCGTTAATCTGTCTTCCGATCTCGGCATAAGACATTCCCTTGAGAAAATAGTCGCGAAGCGCGTCGGAATGCTCCGACGGCCATTGGCCCGGTTCCATGATGCTGTCCTGTGATGCGCCTCCTTCGATCGCACGATCAGGAGGCGGACCACACATTCCGGTATTCCGAAGTAAGTGTCAAGCAGAAATTCTGATATTCATAATTGCATCAATTCCGAATTTCGGATTACAAGAGGGCGAGACGATGGGCAATCGAGGGAATCACCATGTTGGACGTTGCGATGATCGAGCGGGGCCTGGAGAAGACAGGCAAGAGCAAGGGCGGCCTGGCGGCCGCCATGGGCGTGCGGCCCGGCGCGGTGTCGGAAATCCTCGGCGGCGAGCGCCTGGTGAAGGCTTCGGAAATCATTCCGATTATGGAATATCTCGAGCTCAACCTCGCGCCGATCATGGGCCGCGTCGGTGCCGGCGCAGTGATCGAGCCGGACTATGAGCAGGTTCCGCCGGAAGGTCTCGGCGACATCGCGCTGCCCTTCCCGATCATGGAAGAGACCGTTGCCTTCGAGATCGTCGGCGATTCGATGCTGCCCAAATATGAGAGCGGCGACGTGATCGTGGTCTACAAGGACCAGCGCCACCCGCTGTCGAGCTTCTACGGTGAAGAGGCTGTGGTCCGACTCAAGACCGGCGAGCGCTATCTGAAGACCATCGAGCGGGGCAAATCCCCCTCCGTCGTCAATCTCACCAGTTTCAACGCCAAGCCCATCGTCGGCGTCAAGCTCGACTGGGTCGGGGAAATCTGCCTTTCCATGCCCAAGGGGCAGCTCGAACGGCTGCGCGCCAAGTCCGCACGCCCCCGCAAGAAGGGCAAGTAGAGCCCAATATTTCCGATTTTTGGAAATCTCGCTTGACTTAATTCTGCTTTTCAGAAATACTCTGCCGCATCCCTGATCCGGGGGCGGCAGGCCGTTTCATGCAGTATTTCGTCGTGATGATCGACTATGGGCGGCGCGGCCGCGAGGCTGTCGTCGATCCTGAAATCACACGGCGCGAGGTCATCTCCCGCGTCGCCTCGGGTGAATATCAGAACGTCTCGTTCATCCACGAGATTGTGGAGAACTCGGTCGAGGACGTGACCGAGGCCATCCTGGCGGCGGCAGCCCTTCCACACATCGAGCCCGAGGACGTCGACCTCCAGGCGATCCGCCTCGATCACGTCCGCGACCTGCGCAAGCACGAACGGACGTGATGCAGGCCGAGGCGTCCTGCATCACGTCCGGACGAATATCACACCAGGAGAACGGTCGATCCAGTCGTCTTGCGCGCGGCGAGATCGGCGTGCGCCTTGGCCGCGTCCTTCAGCGGATATGTCTGGTGTACCTCGATCTTGACCGCACCCGACTTGACGACGTCGAACAGTTCGCCCGCCATCGCCACCAGGTTCTCGCGCTTGGCGGCATAGGTGAACAGCGTAGGCCGCGTGACATAGAGCGAGCCCTTCTGGGCGAGCAGGCCGAGATTGAGCGGCTCGACCGCGCCGGAGGACTGGCCGAACAGCGCAGCCACGCCGAGCGGTGCAAGGCAATCCAGCGATTTCAGGAACGTGTCCTTGCCGACGGAATCGTACACCACCGGCACCTTCTTGCCGCCGGTGATTTCGTCGACCCGCTTCACGAAATCCTCGCGAGTATAGATGATCACATGATCACAGCCATGCGCCTTGGCGAGCTTCGCCTTCTCGTCGTTGCTGACGGTGCCGATCACGGTTGCACCGAGATGCTTGGCCCATTGGCTGAGGATGAGGCCGACGCCGCCGGCCGCGGCATGGAGCAGGATGGTATCACCGGCCTTCACCCGATAGGTTTGCCGGATCAGGTACTGTGTCGTCAGTCCCTTCAGCATCATCGCCGCCGCGGTCTTGTCATCGACCCCGTCGGGCAGCTTCAGCAGACGATCGGCGGGGATCAGCCGCGCTTCCGAATAGGCCCCGAGCGGCGAAGCACCATAAGCGACGCGATCGCCCGGCTTCAGATCGGTCACACCAGGACCAACCTCTTCAACCACGCCGGCCGCCTCGCTGCCGAGCCCGCTCGGCAATTGCGCGGGATAAAGACCCGAGCGGTTGTAGATGTCGACGAAGTTGAGGCCGACGGCCGTGTGGCGAATGCGTGCCTCGCCAGGTCCGGGCTTACCGACACTGACCTCCTCCCAGACCAGAACCTCGGGGCCGCCGGTCTTGTGAAAGCGGATGGCATGCGTCATGGGGTTGCTCCCTTATCGTTGTGGTGAAGGTCCGAGAAATGCGGATCGGCCGGAGAAATAGGCATTTGGTCCGCCCGTTACAGTACAGAGACGTAACAAGAATGTCACAGCGAATGACAAACGCCGGCCGTTCCGCCTCTGTTCGAAAGAGTTGATGATGACTCGGCGGCAACCGGCGGTAGCCTTCGCGCGGGGATTGGTGGTCGCCTGCGAAGGAGAGCCGAGATGCCAGCTTATGTACAGCATCATCAGGATATCGAAATCGCGCCTGTGATTTGCCCTACCTGCATGGGGTTCCTGCCAATGTATGTGCGCGAGGTCGAGCCGCACTGGAGCCTTGCCAAGATCGACTTCGTCTATGAATGCGCCGATTGCGGCGCCGAGGTCCGCCAGACAATCCGCAAGCCGGGGCTGTTGCGGCACTGAGCAAGACCTAGAGAACCGCTCAACTATTTGCGCTGAACGGAAAAAACGCCGTTCACGCGGATCTGATGTCTCCCAAACGAGGCTTGTTCTTTGCCGGGAACGCAGGCAGAACAAGCCTCAAGCAAGACCCTTTGGGAGCGCCATTTCGTGGCTGATCAGAAGGCCTCGACCTCGATCGAGGCAGTGGAGAGCGGCCTCGCCGCGCAGGGCTATATCGCGAGCCGGCAGATCGCGACCGCCGTCTATTTGTCGCAGCAGATCGAGAAGCCGATCCTGGTCGAGGGCCCGGCCGGTGTCGGCAAGACCGAGCTTGCCAAGGCGATCGCCGCCTGGCGCGGCAAGAAGATGATCCGCCTCCAATGCTACGAAGGTCTCGACGAGGCCAAGGCGCTCTATGAGTGGAAATACGCCAAGCAGCTTCTCTACACGCAGATCCTCAAGGATAAGCTCGGCGAAGTCCTGGGCGGCGCGCAGACACTGCACGCTGCGCTCGACCAGCTCCACGATTTCGGCGACGTGTTCTTCTCCAAGGAATTCGTCGAACCTCGGCCGCTGCTCCAGGCGCTGGAGCAGCCGGGCGGCTGCGTCCTGCTGATCGACGAGATCGACAAGTCGGACGCCGAATTCGAATCGCTGCTGCTGGAAATCCTGTCCGACTTCCAGGTCACCATCCCCGAGCTCGGCACCGTCTCGGCGATCACGCCGCCGACGGTGATCCTCACCTCCAACAGCGAGCGCGACCTGGGCGACGCCCTGAAGCGGCGCTGCCTGCATCTGCATATCGGCTTCCCCGAGCAGCGGCTGGAAGAGCGCATCGTCGAAAGCCGTGTGCCCGGCATCTCGCAGACGCTGCGCCGGCAGATGGTCGGCTTCATCCACGAAATCCGCTCGCTGGACCTGAAAAAGCTGCCCTCCGTCAGCGAGACCATCGACTGGGCCCGCGTGCTGGTGCTGCTGCAGGCGACCGAGCTCGATACGGATATCGTCAAGGATACCCTTAACGTGCTCCTGAAATACGAGGCCGACATCGAGGCGGCGACACCGCAGGTGACGACCTTCATTGCCAAGGCAGCCCGGTCCAACGTCTTCGGTTGACGCCGATGCGCGAGAATCTCCATCGTTTCTTTCGGGCAGCGCGTGGCGTGGGCGTCCACGTCTCGCCTGCCGAAAGCATCGATGCGATGCGTGCGGTGTCGCAGGTGGGATTTTCCGACCGGATCATCCTGCGCGACGCACTGCTGCTGACGCTTGCCAAATCCCAGGACGAGAAGCTCGCACTCGGCGATTGCTTTGATCTGTTCTTCAGCCAACCGGAGCCGCGGCAGGAGCAGCCCGAGGGCGCTGATCAAGGTAGCGCACAGGAGGCTGATCAAGCTTCCTCATCCGGTGCAGCCAATGATGCCGGCGGCTCGCCGCAACAGGAATTGGGCCCGCTCGCCCAGATGCTGCTGTCGCAGGATCGCAATGCCATCGCGGCAGCGCTCGCCAGTGCCGCCGGCGCCGCGTCCCTGTCCGACATCCGCTATTCCACGCAGCGCGGCATCTTCTCCAGCCGGATCCTCGATGCCATGGGCCTTCAGCGCCTACGCGACGAGCTCGATCAGCTGACCGCCACCAATCCCGCCCTCGCCGAGCGTCTGCGCGCCGCACTTGATGCTCTGCGCGAGTTAGTCCGCGATACTGTCTCGCAGGGGCTTGCGCTCTATGCCCGCGAAGAGGCCGAAAACCTCCGCAACGAGATCCTGCGCAATGCGCCGCTGGCCCGCATCGAGCGGCGCCAGGTCGCCGAAATGCGCGCGCTGATCCGCCAGATCGCCCGCCGCTTACGTGAACGCTATTCCAAGCCGCGCAAGCGTCAGCGCCGCGGCCATCTCGACGTTCGCCGCACGCTCCGCCGCAACGCCGCCTGGGGCGGCGTTCCCTTCCTCACCGCGTGGAAGCGCAAGCACCGCGACCGGCCGAGGATCGTGGCGCTCTGTGACGTCTCCGGCTCCGTCGCGCAGGTCTCCGATTTCTTCCTGCTGCTGATCCACTCCCTGCACGAGGTCGTCGACGACGTCCGCTCCTTCGCCTTCTCCTCGCATCTGGTCGAGGTCAGCGAGATCCTGGAATCGAAGTCGCCGGAAGAGGCGATGGCCGAGATCATGTCCAAGGTCGGCTTCGGCTCGTCGGACTATGGCTCATCGCTGGTCGATTTCGAGAAGGAGTTCATGAGCACGCTGACGCCGCAGACCACGGTGATCGTGCTTGGCGACGCCCGCAGCAACAATCTCGATCCGCGCGCGGACATCCTGCGCCGCATCTCCGAGCGCTCGAAGCGGCTGGTCTGGCTCAATCCCGAGGGGCGGCTCGCATGGGGCTTTGGTGATTCCGAGATGCCGCGCTATGCGACCTTCTGCAGCGTCGTTCGCCAATGCGCCACCGCGCAGCAGCTCGAGCGCGCTGTGTCCGACATTGTGGCGACCTATCAGTAGACGACGACCTCTCGCGTCAGGCGGCGGTCAACTCGGCCTGGACGAGATTGCACTCACGAAAGTGATACGCAATTTCGTCGAGCGCGCGCTGCTCCCACTCCTGGGCCTGCGCGAGCCAGAACACCCGGCGCTCCAAATCCAACGCAGCGCGCTCGCGACACAGGGATTCCTGACTGCGAATTTCCACCAGCCTGTTCATGCACTCCACTCCTGCCGTGTGAAGCCATTCCCCTAATCAAGGTAACAGAGTCCTGAGTCCCCTGCCTCATGATTTCTGTGCATATCGCGACGCAGAATGGGACAGGGGCACTTCCCGTGCATCGCGGAAATTCGCAGTGCAACATCAAATGCGGATCATCAATTAGTGATCGGATGACAGGACTATATTCGTGCGCAAACGATCTTAACTCCTGTGGCGCAACGAAGTGCGGCAATTTGTGAAGAGGCGGTCTAAACAGCCGACCGAATTCCCGACTCATTGTCGTCGCACGGTCTTCATGCGGCGCCGCTAACAGGGGCCTCGCGAACCGGACTATCGCCCGAGGCAACATGACCAACGATTTCGACTTCGATCTTTCATCCGACCAGTGGGAGGCGCTGAAGGCGCTTCGCAACCCGGTATCGAACGGTCGCTTTGCCAAGGCCTATCTCATCGAGAGCCTCATCAAGCTCGGCCTCGTTGACATGAATGACGGCGTGCCTGCCATGACCGCCACCGGACGCAAGGTGCTGGTGCGCGGATCATGTCGGCTGCTGGATCTTGTCGCCTAACGAGATCACCTGCTGCCGCACAACTGCGCCATCGCCTGAAAAATAATCTTTAGCTCCTCGCCGAAATCGGATTTGCTTCTTGCGACAGGATCCGGCGCGCAACGACGCAGCGCAGACAGGCAAGGGAGCAACTCATGAACGGGCTTGGCGGGCTGAACAAATCTCCCAACGGCGTGGTCATCGGGCTTGTGCAGCTGCAATTGCCGAATGTCGTGACCTCGGCCGATCTGGCCATGCAGACCGAACGCATCGTCTGGATGGTGGGCAAGGCGCGCCGCAATCTCTCCACCATGGATCTGGTGGTGTTCCCCGAATATTCGCTGCACGGCCTCTCAATGGACACCAATCCCGAGATCATGTGCCGGCTCGACGGCCCGGAAGTCGCAGCCTTCAAGAAGGCCTGCCTCGACAACAAGATCTGGGGCTGCTTCTCCATCATGGAGTTCAACCCGCACGGCAATCCCTACAATTCCGGCCTGATCATCGACGACCACGGCGAGATCAAGCTCTACTACCGCAAGCTCCATCCCTGGATTCCGGTCGAGCCGTGGGAGCCCGGCGATATCGGCATTCCCGTGATCGAGGGGCCGAGGGGCGCGAAGATCGCGCTGATCATCTGCCATGACGGCATGTTCCCGGAGATGGCGCGCGAATGCGCCTACAAGGGCGCCGAGATCATGATCCGCACCGCCGGCTACACCGCGCCGATCCGCGAAGCCTGGCGCTTCACCAACCAGGCCAATTCATTCCAGAACCTGATGATCACCGCGAATGTCTGCATGTGCGGCTCGGACGGCTCGTTCGATTCCATGGGCGAAGGCATGATCGTCAATTTCGACGGCACCGTGCTGGCGCACGGCACCACCGGCCGCGCCGACGAGATCATCACCGCCGAAGTCCGGCCGGACCTCGTGCGCGAGGCCCGCATCAATTGGGGCGTCGAGAACAACATCTACCAGCTCTGGCACCGCGGCTATGTCGCGGTGAAGGGCGGCGCAATGGACTGCCCATACACCTTCATGCAGGACATGGTCGCCGGCACCTTCCGTCTGCCGTGGGAAGACCAGGTCAAAGTCACCGACGGCACCTCCTGCGGCTTCCCGGCCCCGACGCGGATGTTCGGCAAGACGGCGAAGGCGGCGGAATAGCCCGGTTTCCCGGCCGCAGCCGCGACATTCTGGCACGGTTGTTGCTCCTTTTTGACGTCCAGACGCGTCAAAGGGGGAGTCCACCATGTCGACCATCGTCGCGGCACCCGCCGCCGAGCCGAAGCCGCTTTACACCTCGCTGTTCGTCCAGGTCCTGGCCGCGCTGGTGCTTGGCGTCATCCTGGGGATGGCCGTCCCTGACTTCGCCATCGGGCTAAAGATCCTCAGCGACGCCTTCCTGAAGCTGATCTCGATGATCGTGGCGCCGATCGTGTTCTGCGTCGTCGTCCACGGCATCGCCGGTGCCGGAGACCTCAAGAAGGTCGGGCGGGTCGGCGTCAAGGCGCTGGTCTATTTCGAGGTCATGACAACCGTGGCGCTCGTGGTCGGCCTCCTTCTCGCTTATCTCTTCGGCCCCGGCCACGGCATGAACATCGATCCCTCGACGCTGGATGCGAAGGCGCTCAACACCTATGCCGACAACGCCCACAAGCTGTCCGGCGGCGGCATCGGTGCCTTCCTGATGAACGTGATCCCGACCACCTCCTTCGATGCGCTGTCGCGCAACGACGTGCTTCAGGTGCTGTTCTTCGCCGTGCTGTTCGGCGTCGGCCTCGCGCTCGTCGGTGGCGAAAAGGGTGCACTCGTAACCTCCATCATCGACGCGGCCTCGACCGTACTGTTTCGTGTCATGGGACTGATCGTCCGCGTCGCGCCGCTCGGCGTTCTCGGCGCGGTCGCCTACACTGTCGGCAAATATGGCGTCGGCTCCTTGAAGCAGCTCGTCTCTCTGGTGATGCTGTTCTACATCTCGGTCGGCATCTTCGTGCTGGGCGTGCTCGGCGGCGTCATGGCGCTCGCGGGCATCAACATCCTCAAGTTTCTCGCCTACCTCCGCGAGGAGCTGACCATCGTGCTCGCGACGGCGTCCTCGGACGCCGTGCTGCCCCAGATCATGAAGAAGCTGGAGCGCATGGGCGTGAAGGATTCTGTGGTCGGACTCGTCATCCCGACCGGCTATTCCTTCAACCTCGATGCCTTCTCGATCTACCTGACGCTTGCCGTCGTCTTCATCGCACAAGCGACCAACACGCCGCTCTCCTTCGGCGATCTCCTGCTGGTGCTCGGCGTCTCCCTGATCACCTCGAAGGGCGCGCACGGCGTGCCAGGTTCAGCCATCGTGATCCTGGCGGCAACGCTGAACGCGGTGCCGAGCATTCCCGCAATCGGCCTCGTCCTGGTTCTCTCGGTCGACTGGTTCATCGGCATGGCCCGCGCGCTCGGCAATCTCGTCGGCAACTGCGTGGCGACGGTCGTCG
The DNA here is from genome assembly GCF_002068095.1 of Bradyrhizobium sacchari. Lineage (GTDB taxonomy): Bacteria > Pseudomonadota > Alphaproteobacteria > Rhizobiales > Xanthobacteraceae > Bradyrhizobium > Bradyrhizobium sacchari. The sequence goes on from NZ_LWIG01000012.1 coordinate 158,615, forward strand.
TGGCGGCCTGGGAAGGCGACCTCGACCGCGCCAAGGCGGCCAAGGTGCTAGAGGGCGGCGAACTCGTGGACGTGACTGCGGGGTAGCGCTGATCAATCATTCCACTGGAGGAGCGGCGTTCCATACGCCCTCCTCCAGACCGACAGGAAGCGCGGAAACCAGGAATGCGCCACCGCGCCCTTGTAGGCCCAGGTGCGATACTTCAGACCCTGCTCCGAGATCAGCTCCTGATATCCGCCATGGACCTCGGTCGCGGTCCGGATGTCCTTCAAGATTCCCTGCGCGCAAGTCCGATAGGTATCGCTCCCTGAAGCTTCATCGAAGTCCAGCATGCGATCCGCAAACTCAACATTGAACGTCGGCCACGACGAACGCCCCTGATAGGCCGGCGCCGCGATCTTGTGAATCATCTTGTTGCGCGGATTGTGCGCCGACACCAGGAAGTGGAACGTGCTGGGGATCCGGAAGCGCGGTTCGGCGATGATCAGATCTGTCGTGGCCGCAAACAGCGCCCGCTCGCTGGCGTCGCTCATGTCCCAGAATCCGCGATGCACGCTGACGAAATCCAGCGCCACCAAGGACACC
>NZ_LWIG01000012.1:159206-181278 GCF_002068095.1 Bradyrhizobium sacchari
CCCGCCGGCCCATCCAGGGAATGCCTGATATAGTCGTCCTTGCCGAACAGCCTGAGCAGGTCCCTCTTGTACTGGGCGAGGTCGCGCCCAAGCAGCCGCTTCAGCTCGTTCTCGTCGACGATTCCGAGCTGCACGCCCCACACGAACGTCGTGTAGACGCAGGCATTGGTGACGAAACGCCGGCGCTCGGCGCGGGTGTCCGTTGCCGCGGAGCGCGGGCCGCTAGCGTCGCAAAGCAAATATCTGTTGCCGTCAGCATCGAACGACTCCAGCTCGCTCGCGAGCTTCAGGATCGCGCGCTTCAGGTCCCCGCCGTATTCGGCCAGCAACAGGCGGCCGGCGTGCGCGCATTGCGACATGGCGAGATAGGACGACGCCCGCTCCTCGGCAGAGATCATCTGCCGAAGGCCCGCAAGAATGCCGAGCAGCGTGTCCGAGGGGCGCGAGAAATAGTTCACGCCGAGATACCGGCCGCGTCCCGCCGGAACGATCGTCGTCGTGACGACGTCGGCTCGAACGGCCTCCAGGAGCAGGCGGACGCTCTTCTCGAGCAAACGCGCCCGTCGAACCGCGTCCTGGGCATCCATGATGGTCTCGGGATCGAGGACGTCGGGGTAGAACCAGGCGAAGTCGCGCGGGTAATAGGCGGAGGCGTGCGGTGCGCCGGTGACGAGGAAGGCCTCGGTCACCGAAAAGGCGCTGTCCATCGAGTGACGGTAAAGATCTTCGATAGCCGACAGCGAATGAGGCGATTGTCTCAGGAAGCGATCACCGAGAAAATTCACTGCCTGGAGAGCGTTGGCGACAAAGGTCGCTGCCATCCCCTGGTAAAACCGGTTCTCACGGCGCGATGGAAAAGAGATGTCGCTATTCATGTCCGTCAATCGGCTGATGTCTCATGGCCCCGGTGATGGCAGCCACCAATTTAAACATGACTGATTCGTATCTCTACCCGGTGACTTGCGGGTTTGTGACGCTCGCTTAGGCCTCCTTCGGCCTGAAATTCTCGATCACCCTGAGCAGCACCCGCGCGCCCGCGTCGGCATCGGCAAGCTCGACGTGCTCGTTCGGGTGATGGCTGATGCCGCCACGGCAACGGACGAAGATCATGCCAACATCGGCGATGTCGATCATGGCCATGCCGTCGTGCCCTGCTCCGCTCGGCAGCTCGAACACCGAAAAACCTTCCGCGGCGATCGCCTGTGCGATCTGCTGTTTCAGCCAGGGCGCGCAGGGCGCGGTGCGGTTTTCATGGGTGACATCGAGCTGGAGCGCCAATTGCCGACGCCTTGCGATCGCCTCGATCTGACGGACGACGTCGGCCACCGCGCGCTTGCGGTGCATGTCGGTCGGCGCGCGCATGTCGATGGTGAACGACACCTCGCCCGGAATGACGTTGGTCGCGCCGGGCCTCGCCTGGATATAGCCGACAGTGCCGACGAGGCCGCCCTCGTCGGTCCGGCAGAATTGCTCGATCGCACCGATGCATTCGGCAGCGCCAGTGAGCGCGTCGCGCCGCAGTGCCATCGGCACGGTGCCGGCGTGACCGGCCATGCCGGTTAGCCGCGCGGCAAGCCGTGTCGCACCTGCAATCGCGGTGACCACGCCGATGGGCAGGTTCTGTGCCTCCAGCACCGGCCCTTGCTCGATGTGCAATTCGAGATAGGCGAGCAGCTCGCGCCGGGCCCGCGCGGCTGCGCCGATGTGATCGGGATCGAGGCCAAATGTGACGAGCGCATCGCGCATCGACACGCCATCACGGTCGCGCGTGTTCAGGACACTCTCGTCAAATGTGCCGGCCACCGCACGGCTTCCGAGCAGGGTCGAGGCAAACCGCACTCCCTCCTCATCGGCGAAGCCGATGACCTCGATCGCGAACGGCAGACGCTTGCCACGGCGATTAAGGTCGGCGATGCAGGCGATCGCCGTGATCACGCCCAGCGGCCCGTCCCATTTGCCGGCGTCGCGCACAGTATCGTAGTGCGAGCCAAGCATCAGGCAGGGCGCGCCCGCCCGCTCGCCTTCATACCGGCCGCAGACATTGCCGATCGCGTCGAGATGCGCGCTCATGCCGGCCTCGCGCATCCAGCTCAAGATGAGGTCGGCGGCCTTGCGCAGCTCCTTGCTGAGGAAGATGCGGGTGAGTTTTTCGGGCTCTTCGGAGATGGCGCCGAGCTCGTTGATGCGGTGAACGATCTCCTTGCCGAGCGATGCATCGTGAACGGTGTCAGCACCCATCTCGGCGAGCTTTCCATCTTCTCGGGCCACGGCACCGGCAGCCTCGACGACAATTGATACAAGTTCGGTGCCAGCGAGCGGATCCGGCCGGCGCGCCGTCCCCCATCAGCGCGTGGTTAGCATGAATGCAGCTTGTCGGCCGACCAGCCAGCGCTCGTCGTGCACATGTGGAGGTTAGGGCTGCTCAAGTCCACTGCATACAATGGGATTTAATTGCTTATAAATTAATCTGCCGTTTTCCTCGCCAAGTTAGCATCATGAAATATATTCTATATATTACAATTACTTAAATAGGCGTGCACTCATAATAGCCTCTGGCACGAAGCTTGCGACATCCGATCCCGGCTCCGCCAGGCCGGCGCAGCCGCGAGATCAGGGCGGAGCATCCGCCAAGGGGAGCGAGCAATGGATTCTGGCAGGATTTCACGACGTCATTTGTTGCAGGGCGGCGCGGCCCTCACCCTCGGCGCGGCGGCGGGCCTCCGCCCCGCCTTCGCGGCCGAAACCACCATCGGCTTCATCTATGTCGGCTCGCGCGACGACTACGGTTACAACCAGGCGCACGCGCAGGGCGCGGCGGCACTCAAGAAGATCCCCGGCCTCAAGGTGGTCGAGGAGGAGAAGGTGCCGGAGACCGACGCGGTCGAGAAGACGATCGAGTCCATGATCAATCTCGACGGCGCCACCCTGCTCTTCCCGACCTCGTTCGGCTACTACAATCCGCACATGATCAAGATGGCCACCAAGTACCCGAAGCTGCGCTTCGAGCACTGCGGCGGCCTCTGGAGCGACAAGGATCCGAAGAACGCCGGCAGCTATTTCGGCTATATCGACGAGGCCCAGTACATCTCGGGCATCGTGGCCGGCCTGACGTCGAAGAGCAGCAAGCTCGGCTTCGTCGCGGCCAAGCCGATCCCGCAAGTGCTGCGCAACATCAACGCCTTCACGCTTGGCGCCAAGTCCGTCAATCCGAAGGCCACCACGCAGGTGATCTTCACCGGCGACTGGTCGATGCCGGTCAAGGAGGCCGAAGCCACCAACAGCCTGATCGACCAGGGCGTGGATGTGCTCACCTGTCACGTCGACGGCCCCAAGACCATGGTCGAGAACGCAGCGCGCCGCGGCGCCTTCGTCTGCGGCTATCATACCAACCAGTCGGCGCTGGCCCCCAAGGCCTATCTCACCGGCGCCGAGTGGAACTGGGAGGCGCTCTATCCGAAGTTCGTCAAGATGATCGCCGCCGGCGAGGGCATCCCGAATTTCTACCGCGGCGGCCTGAAGGAAGAGATCGTGAAGGTCTCGCCTTATGGCGAGGCAGTCTCCGCCGAAGCGCGCAAGGCGGCCGACGAGGCCAAGGCGAAATTCCTGTCCGCCGAAGGCTACGCCATCTTCAAGGGCGGCCTCGCCGACAACAAGGGCAAGACCGTCATCCCGGCCGGCACCGATCGCGGCCAGAAGGATCCTGAACTCGAGAAGATGGACTACCTCGTCGAGGGCGTGATCGGAGCGACTTCGTGACAGCGGAAGCGGCGGATTCCACTGAAGCGGTCGGGACAGTTGCCCCGGCCGCCGATTCCGGCTTCCTCCAGCGTTACGGCGGCACGATCGAATATGTCCTGATCCCGGGCGCGGCGCTGGTCGGCGCGCTGGCGGTGTTCGGCATCTTCGTCATGCTGTTCGGCAAGAGCCCGCTCGATCTATATTTCTACATGTACTACGGCGCGTTCGGCACTTGGTTCTCCTGGCAGAACACGCTGACCCGCGCAGCCCCATTGATCCTCACTGCGCTCTGCACGGCGCTGCCGGCGCAACTCGGCATGGTCATCATCGGCGGGGAAGGTGCGCTGCTGATCGGCGCGCTGTCGGCAACCAGCGCCGCGCTTGCGCTTCAGGGCCTACCGCCGTTCATCGTGCAGATCGCCATGGTCTGCGCCGGCGTGATCGGCGGGGGCTTGTGGATCATGCTCTCCGGCGCTCTGCGGCAGTATCGCGGCGTCAACGAGACGATCTCGAGCCTGCTGCTCGTCTACATCGCGCTCGCAATCCTCAACCATCTCGTCGAGGGACTGATGCGCGATCCGGCCAGCCTCAACAAGCCGTCGACGCGTGAGATCGGCGCCGTCAACATGATCGGCGCCATTCCCGGCACCGACGTGCATTGGGGCCTCGTCTTCGGCCTGATCGCCGCGATCGCCTCTTACATCCTGATCTATCACACCGTGTTCGGCTTCGCCGCGCGCATCGCCGGCGGCAATATCCGTGCGGCGAAGATCGTCGGCCTCGGAGTCAGCAAGCTGATCCTGACCGTCTGCTTCCTCGCGGGCGGCGCCGCGGGCCTTGCCGGCATGGTCGAGGTTGCCGCGGTGCAGGGGCGCACCAACGCCAACCTCGCAGCCGGCTATGGCTTCACCGGCATCCTCGTCGCTTTCCTGGCGCGGCAAAATCCGCTCGCCATCATTCCCGTCGCGATCCTGCTCGGTGGCATCAGTGCCAGCGGCGGCCTGCTGCAACGCCGCCTGGGTTTGCCGGATGCGTCCGTGCTGGTGCTCCAGGGCATCATCTTCGTCTTCGTGCTCGCCAGCGATGCGCTCTACGGCCGCATCGGATTCCTGAAGGGAAAATCCTGATGGCAGACGGATCGATCGGCCTCTGGACCGTCCCGCTCGCCGTGCTCGGCGGCGCCATTCGCGTCTCAACCCCGTTCCTGTTCGTGAGTCTGGGGGAATGCATCACCGAGCGCTCTGGCCGCATCAATCTCGGACTCGAAGGCACGCTGGTGATGGGCGCGATGAGCGCCTACGGCATCTCCTATGTCACGGGATCGCCATGGCTCGGCGTGCTCGCCGCCGGCATCACCGGTGCGCTTCTCGGCGCGCTGCATGCCGGCATCTGCTCGCTGCCGCGCGTCAACGATGTTGCAGTCGGCATCGCGTTGATGCTGTTCGGCACCGGCCTTGCCTTCTATCTCGGCAAGCCGCTGATCGAGCCCACCGCGCCGCGATTGCCCGCGATCGACTTCGGCTGGTGGAGCGACATCCCGCAGGTGCGCGCGGCGCTGCGCGTCAACGTGCTGTTCCTGATCGGCGTCGCGCTGGCGCCAATCCTGTACTGGGCCTTCCGCACCACCCGCTGGGGCCTGCTCATCCGCACCGCCGGCGAGAGCTCGGATGCCGCACGGGCGATGGGCCATTCGGTGCTGCTGATCCGCCTGCGCGCCACCATGGTCGGCGGCTTCCTCGCCGGCATCGGCGGCTCGTTCCTGTCGCTGTTCTATCCCGGAAGCTGGAACGAGGGCCTGTCCTCGGGCCAGGGCATCACGGCGGTCGCGCTCGTGATCTTCGCGCGCTGGGATCCCCTGCTCTGCCTCTGGGCCTCACTCGCCTTCGGCGGTGCCGCCGCGCTGGGACCGGCGCTGCAATCGGTCGGCGTCACCTCCGGCTACCACCTCTTCAACGCCGCGCCCTACATCCTGACGCTGGCCATCATGATCATCACCTGCTCGCCGAAGCGAACGCTGACCGGCGCGCCCGCGGAACTCTCGATCACACGATAACACGCACGAGGTCAGCCATGCCCGAGCGCTACATCAAGTCCGAACCCTATGCCTGGCCCTACAACGGCGATCTCCGCCCCGAGAACACCGCGCTCATCATCATCGACATGCAGACCGATTTCTGCGGCGTCGGCGGCTATGTCGACAAGATGGGCTATGACCTCTCGCTGACGCGGGCCCCGATCGAGCCGATCAAGCGGCTGCTCGCGGCGATGCGCAAGCAAGGCTTCCACATCATCCACACCCGCGAAGGCCATCGTGCCGATCTCTCCGACTTGCCCGCCAACAAGCGCTGGCGCTCGCGCCAGATCGGCGCCGGCATCGGCGATCCCGGCCCGTGCGGCCGCATTCTCGTTCGCGGTGAACCCGGCTGGGACATCATCGAGGAGTTGGCGCCGCTGCCGGGCGAACCCATCATCGACAAGCCCGGCAAGGGCTCGTTCTGTGCCACCGACCTCGAGCTGATCCTGCGCGTCCGCGGCATCGAGAACATCGTGCTGACCGGAATCACCACCGACGTCTGCGTCCACACCACCATGCGCGAGGCCAACGATCGTGGCTTCGAATGCGTCCTGCTGCACGATTGCTGCGGCGCCACCGACAAGAGCAACCACGACCACGCGCTGAAGATGATCAAGATGCAGGGCGGCGTGTTCGGCGCGGTCTCCACCTCGGACGCCTTCATCGGAGCGATTTCGTGATCATCGGCGAAACGCCTCCACCGTCGGGCGCCTTCGGCGTCGACGCCATCGCCATGACCATGCGCTTCGGCGATTTCCTGGCGCTCGACAATGTCGAGCTGAAGGTGCGGCCGGGCTCGTTCCACGCCCTGCTCGGCGAGAACGGCGCCGGCAAGTCGACGTTGGTCAAATGCATGATGGGCTATTACCACGCGACCGAGGGCGACATCATCGTCGGCGGCCGCGAGCAGGCGATCGCCAATCCGAAGGATGCGCACGCGCTCGGCCTCGGCATGGTCTACCAGCATTTCACGCTGGTGCCGGCCATGACGGTTGCGGAAAATCTCGTGCTGGCGCGCGACGACGTGCCGGCCGTGGTGAACTGGCCAAAGGAGATGAAGGAGCTCGAAGCCTTCCTGGCGCGCATGCCCTTCAAGGTGCCGTTGTCAGCCAAAGTCTCCGACATCTCCGCCGGCGAGCGGCAGAAATGCGAGATTCTCAAGCAGCTCTATCTGAAGCGGCGCTTCCTGATCCTGGACGAGCCGACCTCGGTTCTGACGCCGGCGGAAGCCGACGAAGTGCTCGGCATGCTCCGCGACATGGTCGTCAAGGGCGAACTGACCATCCTGATGATCACGCACAAATTCCGCGAGGTCATGGCCTTCGCCGACGAGGTCACCATCCTGCGCCGCGGCAAGCTCGCCGGCGCCGGCAAGGTCGCCGAGCTGACGCCGGACGCGATGGCGCGCACCATGATCGGCGCCGAGGAGCTGACCGTGCAGCCGCCGCGCACCGGCGAAGCCGCTCAGGCGCGACTGGAACTTGAAAAGGTGCGCGCGATCGACGATGCCGGCGCGATCGCCGTGCATGACGTTTCCCTGACGGTGCGCGCCGGCGAGATCGTCGGCATCGCCGGCGTTTCCGGCAACGGCCAGCGCCAGCTCGTCGAGGTGCTCGCCGGCCAGCGCGAGGCCGAGAGCGGCGAGGTGCGCGTGGCGGGCGATCCCTATCGCGCCAGCCGCGAGGAGATGCGGCGCCACAGGATGTCGCTGCTGCCGGAGGAGCCGCTGAAGAACGCCTGCGTCGGCGGCATGAGCGTCGCCGACAACATCGCCTTCCGCGAGTTCGACCGCGCCCCCTTTGCAAGCGGCGGCTGGTGGCTCAATCGCAGCGCCTTTCGCAGCGACGCCAGGAAGAAGATCGGCCAGTACAAGATCAAGACCCGTACGCCGGACACGCCGATCTCGGCGCTCTCGGGCGGCAACGTGCAGCGCGCAGTGCTCGCCCGCGAGCTCGGCGGCGACGTCGAGGTGCTGATCGCCGCCAATCCCTGCTTCGGCCTCGACTTCGCGGCGGTGGCGCAGATCCACGCCGAGATCATGGCGGCACGCAACCGCGGCGCCGCGGTGCTGCTGGTCAGTGAGGACCTCGACGAATTGCTCGAACTCTCCGACCGACTGGTGGTGATGTTCCACGGCGAATTCGTGTATGAAGCACGAACCAGCGAGGCCGATCTCACCGTGGTCGGCCGGCACATGGCGGGGCACTGAGCACGGGACAGCGATGAGCAGTTCAGCCGAACGCGACGAAGAGTTCCTGCGCCTCTCCTTCGCTGTCGCCCGCCGCTCGTTCACCCATGGCAACCACCCCTTCGGCTGCATCGTCGTCGATGCCGACGGCAAGATGCTGATCGAGACCGAGAACGGCTACATGCCGGACCACGACGGCACCGCGCATGCCGAGCGCCTCGCCGCCACCCAGGCCTGCCGCACGCTCAGCCGGGAGGTGCTGGCGAAAGCCACGCTCTATTCGTCGGCCGAACCCTGCGCGATGTGCGCCGGCGCGATCTACTGGGCCGGCATCGGCCGCGTCGTCTACGGGCTCAGCGAGCACCGCCTGCGCCGCGTCACCGGCAACCACCCGGAGAACCCGACGCTCGATTTGCCCTGCCGCGAAGTCTTTGCCAGCGGCCAGCGGCCGACGGAGGTCGTGGGGCCGCTGCTGGAAGACGAGGCCGAAGCGCTGCACGACGGCGTCTGGACGAAGTAGGCGCTCAGCAAACAGTGCCGCAGGGTGGGCAAAGGCGCCCTTGCGCCGTGCCCACGGTTCGCATGCAATCAGCCGCACAGGGTGGGCACGCTTTGCTTAGCCCACCACACGGCACCATTTCTCTCGTCAAACGAAGATGGCGCCGCGGAGGTTTGGCGCGGCGCCATCGTCTTTCACCCGAAATAGCTCAGGTGATCAGAACTTCACGGTAATACCGGAGTAGAGCGAGGACTCCGTGCAAGAGCCGGTGCTCACCTTCGTTCCACCGACGAAGGTGGTGCAGGCAAAAGCGTTGTTGTGATCGAGGCCGAACTTGTTCTGCCAGTAGCGGTAGGCCACCCAGACGTCCACGAAGTGCGAGTACTTGTCGCCCCAGATCGCCTTCGAGGCATCCATCGTCAGGCGGATCGGCTCCGAGTTGAACTCGACCTTGGTGGGATAGACGTTGTTGGCAACGCTGGCCGGGAGCGGCTCGGTGTCCGTCCCCTTCTTGCCATACCAGGCCGCGCGGCCGCTGATCGAGAAATACTGCATGTTCGCGGGCAGGAAGCCGAGATCCATGTAGTAGTTGGTCTCGATCGCCCAGGTCGGCTTGAACGACGTATTGCCGTCGGTCAGGCACGGAGCGGAGAATCCGGCGCCGCACTGCGAGAACGAGTTGTGGTTGGCGAACTCCCAGTACACGAGAGGCGCCACGTTGAAGTAGCCCTTGTAGGGCAGGTCGAAGGCAAACTGCAGACCGGCGACGACGTCACGCTTCGCGGCACCGAAATAGCGGTTCTCGGTATTGGCATCCATGCCGACCTCGAACGAGATGTTGTGCAGCGGGCCTTGCGTGAAAGCCTTGGTGTTGAAGATCTCGTTCCAGCCGAAGGTCGAACGGAACAGGCCGTAGATTTCGGTGGCGCCGGCGCAGCTCGCCGGTGTGAATGCGAAGCCCGCCGCCGGCGAGACGATACCGCCGGTCTGCGTGCAGGGAGCAGCCGGATCGTTGTGGTCCGACTTGAACATCGAGATGGTGAAGAAGTTGGTGCCGTAGGCCCAGAGGTCGAAGTGGGTGAAGGAATAGACCTGCTTCGTCGTCTTGGAATTGATCACACCGTTGGTGTTGGTGAACGCACCGGGCTGGGAGGCGTCGAAGATGTAGGAGAAGGTGACGCGGTCGTCGATCACCAGGAAGAACGGCAGGTCCGGCGCCTTCTTGGCAGCCTTGACCGGCAGATCCGCAGCCTGAGCCAGGCCACCAGTGGCGAGCGCAGCAAGTGACAGCGCCGCAGCTGCAACGGCCTTCATACGAAACGACATCCTGAATACCCCCAAGTTTGGACACGTAAAAATGAACGTCCCTTGGGTGCGACACTTGCGCCGATCTCCCGGAGTGAGAAGCCTCAACTTTTTTCAAGGCATGCCGCATGTTTTGGCAGCGGGCATTCGTTTCACCGCAGGATTTCGTGAGTTTTTGCGCTTCGCCGCCGTGCGCGCGCAGCAGAACAATATCAGTCCTTGCCGGACTTTCCCGTTTGATTTTCTTTGTCTTTTCCTACCAAGCGGCCAGTGCAATCATGATTGGCGCCTGCGACCCTCGTTCTGATCGGGAATTGCATACGCGCGCTGGCGCGATTTTGCTCAACTTCACGTCAGGCCTGCACAGCGGGTTCCGATTTGGTTTGAACCGTCACAATTCTGCAACAGGGCCCACGCGCGGGAAACAGCACCAGAGACATTCCAGAATACCGTTCGGCATGAGCCGCGCCCGGCAAGAGCTGCGACTCGCCGACACCCGCCGCCTGCCGAAGCGTTGAGCAAGGGATGACGCTTTTTCACACCTTACGCGGCGGTCCAAACTAGCCCACTATTGAGGCACTTCACCCCATGCAAGCGCATCAGCGAATGTTAGATCCGACGCCTAACGGCCTGCATTCAGGCGAGTCCCCGTTGCTTCAGACGCTCGGGCTCACCAAACGCTATGGGGACTTCCTCGCCAACGATTCCATCGACATCGACATCTGGCCCAAGGAGATCCACGCCCTGCTCGGGGAGAACGGCGCCGGCAAATCGACGCTGGTCAAGGCGATCTATGGGCTGATTCAGCCCAGCGCCGGCGAGATTCGCTGGCAGGGCCAACCGATCGTCCTGTCGGGCCCGTCCGAAGCGCGCAGCCGCGGCATCGGCATGGTGTTCCAGCACTTCTCGCTGTTCGACAACCTCACCGTCGCCGAGAACGTCGCGCTCGGCCTCGATGGGAAGGAATCCTTCAAGGACATGTCGGCGCGGCTGGAGCAGGTGTCGAAGACCTACGGTCTGCCGCTCGATCCCAGGCGCGAGGTCTGGCAATTGTCGGTGGGCGAGCGCCAGCGCATCGAGATCGTCCGCGCCCTGATGCAGGACCCGAAATTCCTGATCCTGGACGAGCCCACCGCGGTGCTGACGCCGCAGGAGGCCGACCAGCTCTTCATCGTGCTGGAGCGCCTCAAGGCCGAAGGCCGCGCCGTCCTCTACATCAGCCACAAGCTGGAGGAGGTGAAGCGTCTCTGCGACACCGCAACGATCCTGCGTGGCGGCAAGAAGGTCGAGACCTGCAATCCCCGGCTCGAGACCGCAGCTTCGCTCGCCCGGATGATGGTCGGCGGTGAGATCAAGGAAGTGAAGGCGCCCGCCGGCCGGAAGACCACGGTGCCGCGGCTGGTGGTCAACGATCTCTCGCTGGCTCCGGGCGAGGCGCATGGCGTGCGGCTCGAGCACATCTCGTTCGAGCTGAAGGGCGGCGAGATCCTCGGCATCGCCGGCGTCGCCGGCAACGGCCAGGACGAGCTCTTTGCCGCGCTCTCCGGCGAGCGACTGTCCAAGGATCCCGGCACCGTGGTGATCGAAGGCATCGCTGCCGGCCATCTCTCGATCACGCAGCGCCGCAAGCTGGGCGCCGCCTTCGTACCCGAGGAACGGCTCGGCCACGGCACCGCGCCGCGCATGAAGCTGTCGGAGAACGCACTGCTGACCGGGCACGCCGCGAGCGGCATGGTCAATCACGGCTTCATCGATACCGCGGCAACTCTGAAGACGGTGGACCGCGCGACCGAAACGTTTGACGTCCGCAAAGCCAAACGCGATCCGGAGGCGGCCAGTCTGTCGGGCGGCAATCTGCAGAAGTTCATCGTGGGACGCGAGATCCTGCGCAATCCGGCGGTGCTGGTGGTCAGCCAGCCGACCTGGGGCGTCGACGCCGGCGCTGCCGCGGTGATCCGCCAGGCGCTGCTCGATCTCGCAACCGCCGGCGCCGCCGTGCTTGTGACCAGCCAGGATCTCGACGAGCTCGCGGAGATCGCCGACCGCATCGCCGTGATGTTCCACGGCCGGCTCTCCGCCCCGCTCGCGACAAGCGAAGCGACCCGCGAAAAGCTCGGCCTTCTCATGGGCGGCAGCAGCCTCGAGCCGAAGGAGGCCGCTCATGCAATTGGTGCTTGAGAAACGCGCCGAGCGCTCCAATACGATCGCGCTGGTCTCGCCGCTGATCGCGATCGGCCTGACGATCGTCACCATGACCATCCTGTTCGCGATCCTCGGCAAGAATCCGCTGCTCGCGCTGCATGCTTACTTCGTCGCGCCCTTGACCGACGGCTATTCGCTGCAGGAGATCGCGGTGAAGGCGACGCCGCTGGTGATGATCGCAATCGGCCTATCGCTCTGCTATCTCGCCAATGCCTGGAACATCGGCGCCGAGGGGCAATTCCTGATCGGCGCGGTTGCCGGAAGCTGGGTCGCGGTGAAGACGCAGGGCACCGATGCCGGCGCCTGGGTGCTGCCGGCCATGCTCGTGCTCGCAGCCGCCGCCGGTGCGCTCTATGCGCTGATCCCGGCGATCTGCAAGGTGAAGTTCGGCGCCAGCGAGATCCTGACCAGCCTGATGCTGGTCTATGTCGCCGACCTCTTCCTCGACTATCTCGTGCGCGGCCCCTGGCGCGATCCGCACGGCTTCAACTTCCCGACCACGGCCGAGTTCGATCCGGTCGCAACCGTTCCGCTGCTGATCGAAGGCGGACGGCTGCATCTCGGCTCCATCATCGCGCTGCTCGTCGTCGCCGTGGCCGCGATCCTGCTCGGTCGTACCATCAAGGGCTTTGAGATCCGCGTGGTCGGCGCCGCCCCCCGCGCCGCGCGGTTCGGCGGCTTCAATGCCAACCAGTTGATCATCCTGACCTTCGCGGTGTCCGGTGCGCTCGCGGGCCTTGCCGGCATCATCGAGGTCGCCGGTCCCGTCGGCCATCTCCAGCCCGGCATCTCGCCCGGCTACGGTTTTACCGCGATCATCGTCGCCTTCCTCGGCCGGCTGAATCCGCTTGGAATATTAATTGCAGGTCTTTTCCTCGCACTGACCTTTATCGGCGGCGAGCAGGCGCAGATCGCGATGAAGATCCCGTTGGATGTCACCAAGGTATTTCAGGGCATTCTGCTGTTCTACGTGCTCGCCTGCGACTCCCTCATTCTCTACCGCTTCAAGGTGGTGTTCCCGAACCGACAGGTGGCCCGTGGAACTCATTGAGGCCATCATCCTCGCGGTGCTCGCTGCCTCGACTCCGCTCCTGATCGCGGCGACCGGCGAACTCGTGACCGAGCGCTCAGGCGTGCTCAATCTCGGCGTCGAGGGCATGATGATCGTCGGCGCCGCCTGCGGCTTTGCCGGCGCGTGGCTCACCGGCTCGATTCTGGTCGGCGCATTTTTCGGCATCGTCGCGGGCACGCTGATGTCGCTGGTGTTCGCACTGATGGCGCTCGGGCTCGCCGTGAATCAGGTCGCGACGGGTCTTGCGCTGACTATCCTCGGCATCGGGCTCTCCGGCCTGATCGGCGCCGGCTTCGTCGGCGAGCGCATCACGCCGGCCGTGCACCTCTATATTCCCGGCCTCACCGACATTCCGCTGATCGGCCGCGTGCTGTTCGGTGAGGACGGCTTCGTTTACTTCTCCGTCGCGCTGATCGTTGGCGTCTGGTGGTTCCTGTACCGCACGCGGGCGGGCCTGATCCTGCGCGCCTGCGGTGACAATCACGTCTCCGCGCATGCGCTCGGCTATCCCGTGCTGCGCATCCGCACCTTCGCGGTGATGTTCGGCGGCGCGTGCGCCGGACTTGCCGGCGCCTATCTGCCGCTCGCCTATACGCCGTTCTTCATTCCCGGCATGACCGCCGGCCGCGGCTGGATCGCGCTGGCGCTGGTGGTGTTCGCGTCCTGGCGGCCGGGCCGGCTCGTGATCGGCGCCTATCTGTTCGGCGCGGTGACGATCCTTCAACTGCATGCGCAGGGCTGGGGCGTTGGCATTCCCTCGCAATTCATGTCGGCGCTGCCTTATCTCGCGACCGTCATCGTGCTGGTCCTGCTCTCCCGCGCGCGCACCGGCGGTTCGACCGCGCCGGCCGCGCTCGGCACCGTGTTCGTGCCTGACCGCTGAATTTCATTTCCGCGGCGTGCGTGATGGGGCGCGCACGTTGCGGATCGTGGCTTTCCCCTGATGTTTGGAGATTGATGATGAGGAAATCACTTCTTGCGCTGACTGCCGGGCTCTTGCTTGCCGGGAGCGTCAGCGCAGCCTCCGCCGCCGACAAGCTGAAGGTCGGCTTCATTTACCTTGGCCCGGTGGGCGATCTCGGCTGGACCTACCAGCACGAGCAGGGACGCCTGGCGCTGGTGAAGGAATTGGGCGACAAGATCGAGACCACCACGCTCGAGAACGTTCCCGAAGGTCCCGATGCCGAGCGTGCCATCGAGCAGCTCGTCCGCGCCGGCAACAAGCTGATCTTCACCACCTCCTTCGGCTACATGGACCCGACGCTGAAGGTCGCCAAGAAGTATCCGAACGTGCATTTCGAGCACGCGACCGGCTACAAGCGCGACAAAAACATGTCGACCTATTCGGCCAAATGGTACCAGGGCCGCTACATCCAGGGCCTGATCGCAGCCAAGATGTCGAAGTCCGGCGTGCTCGGCTATATCGGCTCGTTCCCGATCCCGGAGGTCGTCTCCGGCATCAATGCGACGATGCTGGCGGCGCAGACCATCAACCCGAACATCAAGGTCAAGATCATCTGGGCCAACACATGGTTCGATCCGGGCAAGGAAGCCGACGCCGCCAAGGCGCTGATCGACCAGGGCGCCGATGTCATCATGCAGCACACGGACTCGCCGGCCGCGATGCAGATCGCCAGCGAGCGCGGCAAGCTCGCCTTCGGCCAGGATTCCGAGATGATCAAGTTCGGGCCCAAGACCCAGCTGACCTCGATCCTCGACACCTGGGGCCCCTACTACATCGAACGCGTCAAGGCCGAGCTCGCCGGAACCTGGAAGTCCGAGGACACCTGGGGCGGCCTCGACAGCCACATGTTCGCGATGGCGCCCTACACCAACATGCCTGACGACGTGAAAAAGATGGCCGAGGATGCCCAGGCCGCGATCACCGCGGGCAAGCTGCATCCGTTCAAATGCCCGGTCATTGGGCAGGACGGCAAGGAGGTCGAGTGCAAGGGCGGCGCCAATCTCGCCGACGGCCAGATTCTCGGGATGAATTTCTACGTGAAGGGCATCGACGACAAGCTGCCGGGCAAGTAGCACGCTTCTTGCATTGACTAAACTACCTGCTCCTCCCGGAGGAGGTTCGGAGGGGGTGGCCAGAAGCACCCGGCACTTGTGGTCGCCCCCTCTTTCAATTTTCGGCCCGATTATCCCGCCTGCATGGCCCGCGCCGCCGAACTGTGCCGGCGGATGAGATCGGCGACATCCAGGCCCGGGATCGCGCCGTCGATGACCGCCCATCGTCCCGCCACCATGACCCGGTCGGCCCGATGCGCCCCGCATAGCACCAACGCGGCCAGGGGATCGCCATGGCCGGAGAAGCGCAACTCGTCGAGCTTGAACAGTGCGAGGTCCGCCGCCTTGCTGACGGCGATCTCGCCGAGCTCCGGACGGCCGACGCAGGCTGCCGAGCCCGTGGTGGCCCAGCGCAGCGCATCCTTGTGGCTGACTTTCGTCACGCCATAACGCGCCCGCTGCAGCAGGAAGGCGGCGCGCACCTCCTGCATCAGGTTCGATCCGTCGTTCGAGGCCGAACCGTCGACCCCGATGCCGATGCCGACCCCGGCTTCCTCCATCTCGCACACGGGACAGCAGCCGGACGCCAGCAGCTGATTGCTGCAGGCACAATGGCTGACGGTCGTCCCGGCCCTGCCGAGCCGCCTCATCTCGTCGGGATTGAAGAAGATTCCGTGAGCGAGCCAGGTCCGCGCATTGAGCCAGCCGCATTGTTCGAGATAGTCGAGCGGACGGCAGCCATACATCTGCTGGCAGAATTTGTTCTCATCCTCGGTCTCGGCGAGATGGGTGTGCAGGCGCACGTCAAGCTTGCCGGCCAGATCGGCCGTGGCGCGCATCAGCGACGTCGTCACCGAGAACGGCGAGCACGGCGCCAGAGCGATCTGCACCATCGCATCCGCGCCGCGCTGGTGATGCTTGGCGACCACGCGGGCGCTGTCGGAGAGGATGGTGTCCTCGTCCTGCACGACGCTGTCGGGCGGCAGGCCGCCGTCGCGCTGCGACAGGTTCATCGAGCCGCGCGTGAGCAGCACGCGCATCCCGAGCCGCTTTGCGACGCCAACCTCGATGTCGACGGACTCTTCGAGCCCCGCCGGGAAGACGTAGTGATGATCCGTCGTCGTGGTGCATCCCGACAGCAGCAGTTCGGACATCGCCACCGTGACGCCGAGATCGAGCCGCTCCGGCGTCAGCTTCGCCCACACCGGATAGAGCGCCTGGAGCCAGGGAAACAGCTCGCGGTCCATCGCCGCGGGCAACGCCCGCGTCAGCGTCTGGTAGAAGTGATGATGCGTGTTGATGAGGCCGGGCAGGACGACGTGCTCGCCCGCGTCGAACACTGCAATGTCCGCGGTTGCAGGCGTGCCGCCGGCCGGTACGAGCTCGACAATCCGGCCATCCTTGATCACGATCCCGCGCGCAGCACCGTCGGCGAGGATGGCCAGGGGATCCCTGATCCAGATCGGCTTTGCATCGCTCATGGCCCTGCTTCTCCTCACATCTTTTGGCGACAGGCCTGCAAGGCGGGCGCCAGTCCGAACACGTTGATGCTACGACTTTGTTTGTTGCGACTTGGCTCCGGTCTTGCAAGACTCTATCGCACGATTCACCGGGTGAAGGCTTTTCGGCGCAGCCATGGATTTGAATACCATCACAGCGGTTGCCCATCCGCAAACGCGCGCGCAGCTGCCCGTTTGGACGCCAGGCGATGCTTGGCTCGCAGGCGGCACCTGGCTGTTCTCGGAGCCGCAAATCCATTTGAAGCGGCTGATCGATCTCACCGATCTGAAATGGCCTGCGCTGACGATCACGGATAGCCATCTCTCCATCGCCGCAACATGCACCGTCGCACAGCTCGATGGATTGGCCTGTCCGCCCGACTGGCTCGCAGCGCCTTTGATCGGCCAATGCTGCCGCGCCTTCCTCGCCTCCTTCAAGATCTGGAAGACCGCGACCGTCGGCGGCAATCTCTGCATGTCGTTGCCGGCGGGACCGATGATCTCGCTCACCTCCGCGCTCGACGGCGTCTGCACTATCTGGAAGGCCGGCGGCGGCGAGCAGAAGATTCCGGTCGTCGATTTCGTCACCGGCAACCAGCGTAACCGCCTGACGCCGGGCGACCTGCTCAGGCAGATCGACGTCCCGCTTCCCGCGCTGAAGCGCCGCACGGCGTTTCGCCAGATCTCGCTGGCACCGGTCGGCCGCTCGGCGGCGCTGCTGATCGGCAGCCTCGACGTCGATGGCTCCTTGGCGCTCACGGTCACCGCATCGACGGTACGACCGATCCAACTGTCGTTTCCAAAGCCGCCCGACGCGAGCGCGCTGCGCGATGCGATCATGCAGCAGGTCACCGATGACCTCTACCACACCGACATCCACGGCAAGCCGCTCTGGCGCAAGCACATGACGCTGCGGCTCGCCGAGGAGATCCGCGGCGAACTTCTGGGGGCGACGCCGTCATGAGCTTCGAGGTCAACGGAACGTCGTTTGCGCAAGAGCCGCGCGCAGGTCAGTGCCTGCGCACGTTCCTGCGCGAGCTCGGCCTTTTCGGCGTGAAAAAGGGTTGCGACGCCGGCGACTGTGGCGCCTGCACCGTGCTACTCGACGGCGAGCCGGTGCATAGCTGCCTGATCCCGGCTTTCCGCGCCGAGGGGCGCGCCGTGACCACGATCGAAGGCCTTGGCAGCGACCATGGCGCGCATCCGATGCAGCAGGCCTTCCTCGACGCGCAGGGTTTCCAATGCGGCTTTTGCACCGCCGGCATGATCCTGACCTGCGCCTCGCTGAACCAGGCACAACTCACCGACCTCGGCGCGGCGCTGAAGGGCAATATCTGCCGCTGCACCGGCTATCGCGCGATCGAGGACGCGCTGCTCGGCAAGTCCAATGTCGAGGAGGGCGTAGAAGCCGGCGCCGCCTTCGGCCGCAGCCTGCCGGCCCCCGCTGGTCCCGACGTGGTCCGCGGCAAGGCAAGCTACACCTTCGATACCGCAATCGACGGCCTGCTGCACATCAAGCTGGCGCGTTCGCCTCACGCGCACGCGCGGATCATCGCGATCGACAAGTCTGCGGCCCTTCGCGTTCCGGGCGTGCACGCAGTGCTGACGCACGAGGATGCGCCATCGGTCCTGATCTCGACCGCGCGGCATGAGAAGGACTGGATGGATCCGGAGGACACCCGCGTCCTCGACGAGGTCGTCCGCTTCATCGGGCAGAGGGTTGCCGCGGTCGTGGCCGAGAGCGAAGCCGCTGCCGAGGAGGCGTGCCGGCGTATCAAGGTGGAGTACGAGATCCTGCCTGCGCTCATCGATCCCGAGCAGGCGATGGCGCCGGGCGCGCCGATCATTCATCCCGACCGCACCACAGCGAACCGCATCGCCGATCCCCAGCGCAACCTGGCGGCGGAGACGCATGGCGAATTTGGCGATGTCGCCGCGGCGCTCGCCACATCCGCCGTCACCTATGAGGCCACCTTTCACAGTCATCGCGTGCAGCATGCGGCCCTGGAGACTCATGGCGGTCTCGCCTGGCTCGATGAAGCGGGCGTGCTCAATGTCCGCACCTCGACCCAGGTGCCGTTCCTGACCCGGCGCGCGCTGTCGGACATCTTCCAGCTGCCCATGGACAAGGTCCGCGTGTTCTGCGAACGCGTCGGCGGCGGGTTTGGCGGCAAGCAGGAGATGTTCGTCGAGGACATCCTGGCGCTCGCCGTGCTGAAGACGGGACGTCCGGTAAAGCTGGAGCTGACCCGCGAGGAGCAGTTCATCGCGACCTCGACGCGGCATCCGATGCGGGTCCACATCAAGGCCGGCGCGGATGCGGGCGGCAAGCTCACCGCGCTCCAGCTCGACGTGCTCTCCAACACCGGCGCCTACGGCAATCACGCCGGTCCCGTGATGTTCCACTCCCTGGCGGAGTCCATCGCCGTCTACAATTGTCCGAACAAGCGGGTGGACGGCTACGCCGTCTACACCAACACAGTGCCATCTGGCGCGTTTCGCGGCTATGGCCTGCCGCAGACGCTGATCGCGATCGAGGCCGCGATCGACGAACTGGCCAGGCAGCTCGGCATCGGACCCTACGAGATGCGCCGGCGCAATATCGTCAAGCCGGGCGATCCCATGCTGTCGCCGCCGCCATCCGAATTTCACGACGTGCTCTATGGCTCCTACGGGCTCGACCAGTGCCTCGACCTCGTCGAGCGCGCGATGCAGGCCGATCGCCCGCAGCCGGCGCTGCCGCCGGAATGGCTGATCGGCGACGGCGTCGCGCTGACCATGATCGACACCGTGCCGCCGGCCGGCCACATCGCGGATGCCATGGTTGCGCTCAACGACGACGGCGGCTTCGATCTCACCGTCGGCACCGCCGAGTTCGGCAACGGCACCAGCACCGTCCACCGCCAGATCGCGGCGACGATCCTTGCGACCACCGTCGACAGGATTCGCCTGCGCCAATCCGACACCGCCCATGGCGGCCACGACACCGGCGCCTATGGCAGTGCCGGTACCTTCGTCGCCGGCAAGGCGACGCAGGCCGCGGCGATGCAGCTCGCAACGGAGCTGAAGACGGCGGCCGCCGAGGCCTGGCTGTGCGACGTTGGTGGTTGCACGCTCGAAGGCGAGACGGTCGTCAGCGGCGTGCGACGCATGTCCTTCCTCGAATTGGCCAAGCTCGCCCGTGAACGTGGCCAGCCGTTCGCTGCCAATGGCAATTCCGGCGGCACGCCGCGCTCGGTCGGCTTCAACGTGCAGGGGTTTCGCGTCGCGGTGAACAAGGCCACCGGCGAGCTCAAGATTCTCAGGAGCGTGCAGGCCGCGGACGCCGGCATCGTCGCCAACCCCATGCAGTGCCGCGGCCAGGTCGAGGGCGGCGTCGCGCAGGCGCTTGGTGCTGCGCTCTATGAGGAGATGGTGATCGATGCTGAGGGGCGCGTCACCAATCCGAAATTCCGCGACTATCACCTGCCCACCTTCGCCGACGTGCCGCGCACCGAAGTGCTGTTCGCGGAGACGTCGGACACGATCGGGCCGCTGGGCGCGAAGTCGATGAGCGAGAGCCCATACAATCCGGTTGCTGCGGCGCTCGGCAACGCGATCGCGGACGCCACCGGCATCCGCTTCACTGCGCCACCCTTCAAGCCGGACCGGCTGTTTCCGGCGCTGCATGACAAGTTTGGATAGGCGTATTTCGGGGACTGATCCATGACCAGCGAAGTGCATGCCGTCGACGAGGTCTTGCCGGTCCCCCGTCTCCTCGCACTCGGACTCCAGCATGTGCTGGTGATGTATGCCGGCGCGGTCGCGGTGCCGCTCATCATCGGGCGCGCGCTGAAGCTGCCGCCCGAGGATATCGCGTTCCTGATCAGCGCCGACCTGTTCGCCTGCGGACTTGCAACACTGGTCCAGTGCATTGGCTTTCCCGGCGTCGGCGTCCGCTTGCCCGTGATGATGGGTGTGACGTTCGCGTCCGTCGGCCCGATGCTGTCGATGGCCGCGGCACCCGATATCGGTCTGCTCGGCATCTACGGCTCTGTCATCGCAGCCGGCCTGTTCGGCATGGTCGTAGCGCCGTTCGTCAGCCGGCTGCTGCCGCTGTTTCCACCTGTCGTCACCGGCACCATCATTCTCATCATCGGCATCTCCCTGATGCGGGTCGGAATCAACTGGGCCGGCGGCGGACTGCCGACGCTGACGAAGGTCGTCGACGGCGTCGCCGGCAGCTTTCCCAATCCGGCCTATGGGCAGCTGCAGGGCCTCGGCATCTCGCTGTTCGTGCTGCTGTTCATCCTCGGCCTGATCAAATGGGGCACCGGCTTCCTCGCCAACGTCGCGGTGCTGCTCGGCATCATCGCCGGCGCCGTGCTTGCAACCATTCTGGGCGTGATGCATTTCGACAAGGTTGCGGCTGCCCCATGGGCCGCACTGGTCATCCCCTTCCGTTTCGGCCTACCGCAGTTTCACCTCGTGCCCGTTGTCACCATGTGCGTCGTCATGATCGTGGTGATGATCGAGTCGCTCGGCATGTTCCTCGCGCTCGGCGACATCACCGGCAAGGCGGTCGATCGCGAAGCCCTGAGCCGGGGCCTGCGCGCCGACGGCGTCGGCACGCTGCTCGGCGGCATCTTCAACACCTTTCCCTACACCTCGTTCTCGCAGAATGTCGGCCTCGTTTCGGTGACCGGCGTGCGTTCGCGCTGGGTGACCGTCACAGGCGGCTGCATCATGCTCGTGCTGGGATTATTGCCGAAGCTCGCGGCGCTGGTCGAGGCCGTGCCGCTCGTCGTGCTCGGCGGCGCCGGCCTCGTGATGTTCGGCATGGTCGCGGCGACCGGCGCGCGCATCCTCACCTCGGTCGACTTCCGCACCAACCGCTACAATCTCTTCATCGTCGCGATCTCGATCGGCTTCGGCCTGATCCCGCTCGCCGCGCCCGGCTTCTTCCGCAATCTGCCACACGATCTCCAGCCGCTGTTGGAGTCCGGCATCCTGCTCTGCGCGGTGGTCTCGGTGCTGCTCAATGCCTTCTTCAACGGATTGAGTGGCGGCGCTGCCGCGGAGGCCGACGCGGCGTCAGCCGCCGCATCGGCACAGCATGTTTAACTGCCGCGATAGGTCGCGTAGCTCCAGGGCGTGACCAGCAGCGGCACGTGATAGTGGTTTTCCGGCTCGCTGATCGCGAAGCGCAGCGGGATCTCGTCGAGGAACGGCGGGTCCGATAGCGGCACGTTGCGCTCGGCGTAATATTTGGCAACGCTGAAGCGGAGCTCGTAGCGGCCGATCGGCAATGGACGCCCGCCGATCAACGGCTGGTCGGTGCGGCCATCCGCATTTGTGACGGTACGCGCGATGACGCGGCTTTCACCGAGATTCGCAAGTTCAATGAGCTCCACTGGAATGCCGGGCGCGGGCTTACCGGCGTGGTTGTCCAGCACATGGGTCGAGAGCCGGCCGTGCACCTTCAGCTTGTCATCGGCGG
>NZ_LWIG01000012.1:181305-184498 GCF_002068095.1 Bradyrhizobium sacchari
GGTGACGAGCTGATCGAGCCGCAGCGCCGAGATGCGACCGATCTCCTCGATCGCGCGCCGCGTTTCGGTCTTGGCGATGTTGCGCAGCCGCGTCTCGAAGTCGCGCAGCACGGAATCCTTGGTGTGGCGGCGCACACACACGATATAGGGGAAGCCGAATTTTTCACGATAGGCGTTGTTGACGCGCTCGAACGCGGCGTATTCGGCCTCCGACAGCCGGTCGAGGCCAGCGCTGTTCTGCTCGTCGGTCGATTCCGCCGTCAGACCCGCGGCGTGCTGGGTCTTGTTGGCGAGATCGGGATGCGCCCGGATCAGCGCCAGTTGCGCGTCGGGCTCGGCGGCCTGGATCGCCGCCATCAGCGCAGCGTGCAGCTGATTGATGCCGGCGAACGGCCGTTGTGCCGCGATCTGCTCGGCGATCCACGGCGAATATTCGACGACATTGGCGAGCGCAGCGACGAAATCGGCCTTGCTTGCAGCATTGAGATCAGCGAGCGAGATTTGCGACATCACACCTTCATCCGATCTCGAATGCGTTCGCGGCAAGATGCGCATGCTTGTCGTGCCAATGCTGCGCGATCTGGAGCCGCGTCGGGACCCAGACGCGCTCGTGCTTGCCGATGTAGTCCAGGAATCGGATCAGCCCCGCGGCACGGCCGGGCCGGCCGGCGAGACGGCAGTGCAGCCCCACCGACATCATCTTCGGTGCGGTCTGCCCTTCGGCATAGAGCACGTCGAAGGCATCCTTCAGATAGGTGTAGAACTGCTCGCCTTCGGCAAAGCCCTGCGGGTTGATGAACCGCATGTCGTTGGCATCTAACGTATAGGGAATGATGAGCTGCTTGCCCTTGGCGCCCTTGACCCAGTAGGGCAGATCGTCGGCATAGGAGTCGCAGAGATAGAGGAAGCCGCCCTCCTCCATCAATAGCCGGTTGGTGTTGATCGAGGAGCGCCCGGTGTACCAGCCGAGCGGCCGCGCGCCGGTCGCCTCGGTATGGACGCGAATGGACTCGGCGATCTCGGCGCGCTCCTGCGCCTCGGTCATGTCCTTGTGCTCGATCCATTTCAGGCTGTGGCTGGCGATATCCCAGCCTGCCTCCTTCATGGCGGCGACGATTTCCGGATTGCGCTTGAGCGCGGTGGCGACGCCGAACACGGTGGTCGGCCACATCCGGTCGGTGAACATCCGCCAGAGCCGCCAGAAGCCGGCGCGCGAGCCATATTCGAACATGGATTCGATGTTGGCGTGACGCTGGCCCGGCCAGGGCTGGGCGCCGAGCACGTCGGACAGGAATGCTTCCGAGGCGCGGTCGCCGTGCAGGATGTTGTTCTCGCCGCCTTCCTCGAAATTGACGACAAACTGCACCGCGACCCGCGCGTTGCCGGGCCACTCTGGATGCGGCGGGTTGCGGCCGTAACCGCGGAGATCGCGCGGGTAGCGGGCGTCAGTCACTCAGACTTCCTCGAAGCGGATCGGCAGCGCGCCCTTCCACAGCACGCTCTTGCCCAGCGTCGCCAGATTCTCCAGGCCCGAGGTCAGCGTGATGAAATGGTTGCCGGCGAGCTGCCCCATCTTGCTCGCGAAGTGCACGCCGCCATAGGCCAGCAGGATCTCGGTCTCGCTGATGCCGCCGGGATAGAGGATGATCTGACCGGGGGCGGGATAGCTGGTGTGGTTCTCGTAGCCGACGCCAAAATCGAGATCGCCGAGCGGCATCCACACGCCCTCACCGCTCCAGCGCACATGGATGATGTGGCTTTCGAACGGCAGAGCCTTGCGGAACGCGGCAACGGTCTTGGGTGCCAGTTGCTCCTCGAAACGGGCATCGAAGGTGAAATCGCCGGCGCGGATAACGAGTTTGCTCATCTCATCTCTCTGGATCGGGGGCGATGCGCCCCACGGGGAACTTTCAGCAAAAAGCACTCCATCGGGCTTCGCGCAAGAGCGCGGACCGTCACCTGCGGTCGTAGGACCAGCCGAAAATGCCGCTCCGCCGCACCTCCGGCTCGGGCTCGGAGGCCGGCGCAGCCGCAGCCGGTGCTTCCTTCAGTTCCGCCTGCGGCGGAGGCGGCGGCGGCGGCGGCGCCGGCAGGTTCTCGCATTTCATGGAATAGACCAGCTTGCCATCCGCGGTCCGCCCGATCGGCGCGCAGGGGTCCGGATGCGCCGCCGAACTCTTCGGCGTGGATTTGATCTGCGCCGCCGCCGGCGTAGCGATCAGGAGAAGGACCAGCAGATATTTCGACATCGTTGTCGCTCGGAAAGCTAATTCATCCCATTGAACCGGATTGCGGCAGGCAAGTCCACCACGCCACGGGTGTGATTGCTGAATATTTAGCCGGGACCAAAAAATTTGCTCGCTCCAACGTGATGGCGATGCCGCTGATATTCGGAAAGGCCCATCGCCATGTCAGCCGCGACGGCGACAAACATCTCTCACAGCCGGGAGCGTCGTCACGGGAGAAACAACGATGCAAAAGACCTTCGTCCTTCTGGGCACCATGCTGATTGCCGCCGCCTCCATCCAGACCGCCGCTGCAAACGACCGTCACCACGCTCGCACGGCGCAACGCGCTCCCATCACTCAATCGGTCCGCGACGCCAATGCCGCACTCTGGCCGTCGCAGCCGACCGCGCCCGACTGGTCGCGCTATGCCAACGGCGCAATGTCGGCGCCGGCGGGACGGTGACTTGCTGGAAGCGTAGGCGCTGCCTCGTTCCTCTTGTGTCCCGGACGCGCTGCAGCGTGTAACGCTGCTGCGCAGAGCCGGGACCCGGGGCGACACAGCACGGTATGGAGACATGGGCCCCGGCTCTCTGCAGCGCACCGCTGAAGTAGCGCTGCGCTGCGTCCGGGGCACGAGAGCGGAGCGTGGGGCGCACCGCTGTCTCCAAGTCGTCATTGCGAGCGCAGCGAAGCAATCCAGAATCTTTCCGCGGAGGCATTCTGGATTGCTTCGCTGCGCTCGCAATGACGGAGCATGAGGAAGCAGCACCGCTCCGCCAACTCGCATCCGTATTTGCAGACACACCTTCGCATCCTCGCGGCACAATTCGCCCGAGCTTTGCCTGGTCGCTCCACCCTCGAAGCCAAGAGGGCGCAGGGAAGGCCGGGTGCTGACCTCGCACCCGCGGTCCGCTGCGCGAAAGGTAGCGCAAAGGAACCGCACAGCAGCATACAGGTGGTGCCGA
>NZ_LWIG01000012.1:184548-263125 GCF_002068095.1 Bradyrhizobium sacchari
CGATGGTCGGACGGCTTATGCCGCGCTCTCCCGGGAGCCGAATTCCCTCTGGCCTCCCTCACTCCCGCGGAATTCACCAGCAGCGCGCCGGTTGACGCAACTGCCGCCTCCGCAAGAGCTTGACCGTAGCAACGACGGCCAGGACCACACGGTTTTGCCGTACGCACGGCCCGCCCTATCGCCGCAGTCTTTCCAGCCCTGTCGACGGAGCCGGAAACTTGCAAACGAGACGAAGCCTAGCAGCGCCGTTCGTCCACGCGAAGCCTTGGGCTCACGGAGAGCAATCCGCCCTGCCCTTAAGCTCACGCGCCCGACGCTGCCGCGTCCACCGCAAGCCCCGGCTCGCGAACACGACGACCACATGATCGCCCCTCAAGGATGAGCCGGGATGGGCGATATCTACGACAAATCCGAATTTCGGTAAAGCGGAATATTTTTGGCGGATCGGCTTGACAGCCGGGCGACACAGCCCGGCCTCGTAGCCCGGTGAGCGCAACGATATCCGGGGTCTTGCCACCAGCTACAGCGGTCCCGGGTATCGCTGCGCTCACCCGGGCTACGCGAGAACCCGAGCACGAAAAAGGGCGGCGCGAGGCACCGCCCTCTTCCGAAGCGAGATCGAAACCGACCGCGCGACGCGGCTGATATCAGTAGCCCGGATCGTAATAATAGGGACCACCGCCGTAATAGCCCGGGCCGCCATAGTAAGGACGCGGGCCATAATAATAGCGGTCCTCATAGTAGTCGCGGCGCCGCTGCTCGGCGATCACCCCGCCGATGATGCCCGCGGCCGCGCCCATGAAGGCGAGACCCGCGGCGCTCGGGCCGCGTCGATAGTAGTGGCGACGACGCGCTGCGCTGAAATCGGTTACGTCGGAGGACGCCTGGCCTGCCGTCACAGCCTTTGTGGACGCCTGGGCCGGCCGAGGGGCCGCCGCAGCCGAGGGCGATACCGAGGCTGCGAGCAGCGCCAGGCCTGCGCACGCGGCCAGAATGGTGTTGCGGCCTGCTGCGGAAATCATGAGTCTGCTCATTTTGATCTTCCTCTGTTTTTCGCCCAATCACATCCATGCAAACGGCTTGCAACGCGCAAACCACTGAAATGGTTTCGTAATCGCGGCAATCTGCCACGCTTTGAACGATTGTAAACCGAACGAGGTGATCCAGCTTGCGCCACTCAACCTGAGCGGTTAATGAACAGCCGCGCCGTTTTTCGGTCGCCGTAAGCGTTTCACGTGAACCAACGCATCAACCGACGTCGTCGGGATCGATGCCATTTCAAAGGTTCACCGTGACTGACGCGTCCTTTTCCAAGAGAATCAGATGATTGCGGTTCGCAAACTGCCGGCGCGCTATGCGCCGATCGTGATGCCATTCGTGCTGTCCACCCTCATGACCGCCGTGGTGTCCGTCATTTCGACGCTCCGGAGCCTCGGCCCAACGCCGGCGTTCCTCGCGACCTGGCCGGGCGCCTGGGGGCTGTCGTGGCTTGTCGCCTTTCCAACGCTGCTGATGGTTCTGCCACTGGTCCGCCGGATCGTGGCCTGCGTCGTCGCAGCTCCATCTCAACCAGGCCGATAGCCGGCGCGGACGGCGGCGCATGACGCACGCCGTCCCGCTTTCGTGATTGCTCACCACCTTGGATCAAGCTTCCACACTTGCCACGTCACCAGTCGCGCTGTCGCGACATCCCCCGCTGCTGCTCTACATCGCCTCGCGAAGTCTGTCGGAATTCTCCTATCAGGTCGCCACCGTTGCGGTGGGCTGGCAGATCTACGCGCTGACCGGCAGCGCCTTCTATCTCGGTCTTGCCGGTCTCGTGCAGTTCATCCCGAGCGCCCTGCTCGTCTTCGTCGCCGGGCACACGGCCGACCGCTACGACCGGCGGCGGATCATGCAGCTTTGCGAGCTGACGCAGGGTGTCGCGGCCTTCTATCTCGCCCTGCGGCTGCTGGCGGGGACGCTGACCGCACCGGATATCTTCGTCGTGCTCGGCCTGTTCGGGCTGGCCGGTGCGTTCGAAAGCCCGGCCTCCTCCGCGCTGCTGCCGGCCGTCGCCCCCGAGGGCATGCTGCAACGGGCGACGGCACTCTCGACCGGCAGCTGGCAGGTCGCGGCCATCGGCGGCCCCGCGATCGGCGGGCTAGCCTATGCGGTGTCACCGAGTGCGCCATTCGTGCTGATGGCGGTGCTGTCGCTGGTCGCGAGCGGCCTGACCGGTCTGATCCGGGTCGAGCGTGTCGCGCCCACCAAGCACGAAGGTCTCGACGGGCTCTTTGCCGGCTTGCACTTCGTTCGCAGCAATCCCGCGATCCTCGGCACGATCTCGCTCGACCTGTTCGCGGTCCTGCTCGGTGGTGCCACCGCGCTGCTGCCGATCTATGCCAAGGACATCCTGCAAGCCGGCCCCTGGGCGCTCGGCGTGATGCGCGCCGCGCCCGCGATCGGTGCACTCGTGATGACCGCGGTGATCGCACGCCGCCCGATCACACGGCGCGCGGGACTGCGGATGTTTCAGGCCGTCATCGCCTTCGGACTCGCAACCATCGTGTTCGCCTTGTCGCGCAACGTCTGGCTCTCGATCGTTGCGCTCGCCGCGATGGGGGCAGCCGACACGATCAGCGTCGTCGTCCGCGTCGCGCTGGTGCAGTTGGCAACGCCGGATGCCATGCGCGGCCGCGTCGGCGCGGTGAACTTCCTCTTCATCAACGCCTCGAACCAACTCGGCGAATTCGAGAGCGGCATGGCGGCGGCCCTGCTCGGCGCGATGCCCGCCGCGGCGCTCGGCGGCATCGGCACCATCGCGATCGCGCTATTGTGGATGAAGCTGTTCCCGGTGTTGCGGGAGGTCGATCAGCTCGAATAATTCTACGACAGCGCCCCGAGCACGCCGCGCGTCGCCTTGTCGATCTCCTCGACATAGCGGCGGCGTACGAAGTTCTCGGTGAGGAAGCCGACCACCTTGCGGCTGTCGGTGGAATCGACCACCGCCAGCATCTCGGCTTCGGCCTCGTCGAACACCGCCATCGCCGACTTCACGTTCATTTCCGGGATCAGCACGATGTCGATCAGACGGGCGAGCTCGATCACCTGGATGTCGTCGGCGATGGTGTCGAGGTCGCTGGAGAACAGGTCGGGCAGCAGCACGAGGCCGACATATTCGTCCGCATTGTTGACGATGACGATTCCCGGCCGCGAGCCGAGCGCGAATTCGCGGCGGACCGCGGCGATCGTCGTGGTCGACGGCACCTTGCCGACGTCCGAGCGCATCAGCCGTTCGACCGTGAGGTTACGCAGCCAGCCGACGTCGTTGGCGCTGCGGATGGTCTCGCCGCGCAGATGCAGGCGCCAGGTCGAGAAGGAGTGGCCGAACATGAAGCGCACGCAGATCGAGGTGACGATGCAGCCGGCCAGCACCACGGCGGTGACGTCGACGTTGCGGGTCATCTCGAGCACGAGGAACGACATCGTCAGGGGACCGCCGACGATGGCGACACCGAGCGTCGCCATGCCGGTCAGCATCGACACCAGGGGATCGATCACGAAGTTCGGACTGATCAGCAACAGCACCGCGGCGAAGAACTTCCCGATCAGGCTGCCGACGAACAGCGAGGCGAAGAACAGGCCGCCGCGGAAGCCCGAGGCCAGCGAGATCAGGCAGGCCGTCAACTTCAGGCCGATGATCAGCGCGATCAGCCCGATCGTCATGTCGTGGAACAGGTCGAGCACCATGGCGCCGTGGCCGGCCGCCAGCACCTGCGGCGTGAGGATCGCAAAGCCGCCGACAATGAGGCCGCCGAACACCGGACGAAGCCAGACCGGCAGCCATTTGAACAGGCGCTCGAACATCGGCGAGGAGCGCATCACGGCGATGCCGACGCCGCTGGTGACGAGAGCAAGCCCGATCAATGCCAGATACTGCTCGATGCCGACCGAGCTGACCTTGGGGATTTCGATGGAGTACGGCGCGCCGCCGAGCCATTGCGCGGTCAGCGCGCCGGCCAGCGAAGCCGCCAGGATCGGCGCGGCGCTGCCGACCGAATAGACGCCAACGATCAGCTCGCAGGCGTAGAAGGCGCCGGTGATCGGCGCACCGAACGCGGCTGCGATCGCGGCGGCGGCACCGCAGCCGACCATCAGCCGCAGATCGTTGCGGCGCAGATTGAAGAACTTGCCGAGCAGCGAGGCGATGCCGGAGCCGATCTGGGTATAGCCGGCCTCGAGCCCGACCGAAGCACCGCAGCCGTTGGAGATCAGCGTCTGGCTCGACACCACCACGCTGTCGCGCATCGAGAGATTGCCGCCGCGCAGCGCGTTGGCCTCGATCGGGTCGACCGCGTTGGAGATCTTCATCCGCCGCCGCGACCATTCCATGATGCCGAGCGCCAGGCCGCCGAGCGCAGGCGCGAGCAGCGCGGCCCAGGGGCTCACGCGCGCATTGGCCGACAGGCGAACGTCGACGGGAATGCCGTAGATCACGACATGGGCGATCTGCGCGATCTCGGCCATCAGCGTCACGATGGCGCCGGCGAGCGTGCCGATCACCAGCGCCAGCGGGATCAGGTAGAACTCGTTGCTGCGCAGCAGCGCGCGCAGCCGAACCATGGTGCGGTTCGTTCCCTTGCGATCGACGAGGCGCCTGATCCGTACGAACACCGTCTGCCCGCCCTACCCTTCCGACAGGCCGTAGCCGGCCATGCGCTGGCGGACCCGTTCGATCTCGTCGCTGGAAAGAAGTGGCGGCTGTCCGATCTGGAGGCAGCCGTGATATTGCCGCGCCAGCGTCTCGACCTCGACGGCGAGCCACATCGCCTTGTCCAGCGTCTTGCCGATCGCGATCATGCCGTGATGGTCGAGCAGGCAGGCGAGCCGCCCCTCCAGCGCCCGCACCGCGTGCTCGGACAGTTCCTCCGTTCCGAAGGTGGCATAGGGCGCGCAGCGGATGCTATCGCCGCCGGCAGCCGCGATCATGTAGTGCACCGGCGGGATCTCCATGCCCATGATCGCCAGGATGGTGCAATAGGTCGGATGGGCGTGGACGACGGCGTCGACGTCGGGCCGCGACTTCAGGATGTCGCGATGGAAGCGCCATTCGCTGGACGGCTTTTGATGGCGCGCATGCGAGCCGTCCATCGCCATGTACACGATCTGCTCCGGCGTCATGGCGTCATAGGGCACGCTGGTCGGCGTGACCAGGAGCCCGTCCGTATGCCGGACACTGATATTGCCTGACGTGCCCTGGTTGATGCCGAGCGCATTCATGCGGCGGCAGGCGTCGATGATGGCCTGTCTCTTGGCGAGTTCGTCCGCTGTCATCGACATCCCGATTTCATCTCGACCTCTTGGCGATGGGCGCTTGTTAGAGCGGAAGTACGTCAAAGCGATGTGGCAGTGCAAGCGAAAGCGGCGGGGATCAGACGCCGCCGTGTCCGCCACCCCGACGGGCCCGGAAATATGGCTTAAAATCAATAAATTAGCCGACTGCCGCCACCCTACGAAAGGCTCGCCCGGACGGCCGCTACGCCATTGATCACGAACTGCACCGAATAGGCCGCGAGCAGCATGCCGAGCACGCGCGAGAGCACCGCATTTCCGGTGCGCCCAAGGGTGCGCGCGATCAGGCCCGCGGAGACAAAGCACAGCATGCAGAGCAGGCACACCGCGAGCACGATCGCGCTGATGATCGCGAGCCTTGGACCGTAGCCGGCATCGCCCGACAGCAGAAGCGTGGTCGCGATCGCGCCGGGGCCAGCCATCATGGGGATGGCCAGGGGAAACACCGCGACGTCCGCGGCATGATGCTCCGAGGTCGCCTTGTCGGCCTCGCGCGCCTCCCGGTGCGGGCGGTCGCCGAAGATCATCTGGTAGGAGACGCCGAACAGCAGCAGCCCGCCGGCGATCTGGAAGGCGGGGATACCGATGCCGAGCTGGCGCAGCAGCCAGTTTCCGACCAGCGCGATCACCACCAGGATCGAGGCCGCGATCAGCGGCGCGCGCAGCGCGACCGTCCGCTTGACCTTGTCGGGCATGCCGGAGGTCGCGGCGAGGAAGGCCGGCGCGAGGCCGACGGGATCGACCACCAGCAGCAAGGTCACGAAGGCGGACAGGGCAAAGTCGAGCATCGGACAGCGTCTCGGGCAGGCTTGTCTCAGAAGAGCTTGGCTCAGACGGCAAGCCATAGCGGCTGGCGGCCGCCTTCGCGAGGAACATTTGCTCATCCCGGTTCTTGATCGCGTGAGGATCGAGGAAGGGCATGCCTTCCCGTGTCATGTAGAGAGGAGGACCAATGGCCAAACGAGCGAAAAAACGTGCGAACAGGAAAACCGCCGCATCGCGCCGGACGCGTCAGGCGCCGAAGATGCTGAGCGACCTGTTCCTGGAAACGCTGAAGGACATCTATTTCGCCGAGAACAAGATCATCAAGACGCTGCCCAAGATGGCCAAGGCGGCCCATTCGAAGGACCTTGCGGCGGCCTTCAACAAGCATCTGCGGGAGACGCAGGGCCAGGTCAAACGTCTGGACCAGATCTTCAGGATGCTGGGCAAGCCTGCGCGCGGCAAGCCTTGCGAGGCCATCAACGGCATCACCGACGAGGGCGCCGAGATCATGAAGGATTTCAAGAACGCCCCCGCCCTCGACGCCGGCCTGCTTGCTGCGGCCCAGGCCGTCGAGCACTACGAGATCTCCCGCTACGGCACGCTGCGCACCTGGGCCGAGGAGCTCGGCATGCCGGATGCGGCAAGGCTGCTCCAGGAGACGCTGGAGGAGGAAGAGGCGACCGACCACACGCTGACCGAGCTCGCCACCTCCGTGATCAACCTCGAAGCGGAAGACGAGTACCGCGCCGCCGCCTGATCGCACGAGGTGCCCAATTGTTGCCTTCGACGCCGCGGAACATCTTTCGCGGCGTCGAAGCGTCCGAGTGCAAGGGTCTCCTCGCGTCCGCGGGGAAGGCATGCTCCAGACGCGCGATGCTGGAATTTTGGGGAACCGTCCCCATATCCCCGTTTTCCAACCGCAGCGCCTTCCCCGAGTTTTGCCATGCAACCCAAAAATCCCCTCGACTGGATGCTGTCCGAAGCCCTGGACTCGCTGACCCGCGCCGAACGGCTGCGCCAGCAGTTCGGCCGGCAGGAAGCCTGCTGGGAGCCGCCGATCGACGTGCTCGAGACCGAGCATGAGCTTCTGATCCTGGTGGCACTTCCCGGCGTCAATCCGGACAATGTCGAGACTGTCATCCATGACGGCGTGCTTGTGATCTCCGGCCAGCGCACGCTTCCGCCGGAGCTTCGCAACGCCCGCATCCATCGGCTCGAATTGCCCCAAGGCCGCTTCGAGCGGCGCATCGCGCTTCCCCTTGGCCGCTACGCCATCAGCCGCTTCGTGATGGACGGCTGCGTCGCTCTGCGCCTCGCCAAATCCTGAGGTCGATCATGACCACCGAACAGATGAACAACACACAGACCAATTCAACCGAGTCCGACGTGAAGATCCCCGAAGACGCACTGATCATCATCCCCGTGCGCGAGATGGTGCTGTTCCCCGGCGCCATCGCGCCGATCGCGATCGGCCGGGCGAAGTCCATCGCCGCCGCGCAGCAGGCACTGCGCGAGCAGCGGCCGGTCGGCATCGTCCTGCAGCGCAGCCCCGAGATCGAGGACCCCGGGCCGGACGACCTCTACCGGGTCGCGACCATCGCCAACATCGTGCGCTATATCACCGCGCCCGACGGCACCCATCACATCGTCTGCCAGGGCGTGCAGCGCGCGCGCATCCTCGACTTCCTGCCGGGGACGCCGTTCCCGGCCGCGCGCTTCCAGCAGATCCCCGAGCCGACCACGAGCTCGCCCGAGATCGAGGCGCGCGCGCTGAATTTGCAGCGCCAGGCCATCGAGGCGATCGAGCTGCTGCCCCAGGCGCCGCCCGAGCTGGTCGCGATGTTCCAGAGCACCAGCGCGCCCGGCGCGCTGGCGGATCTGGCCACGTCCTTCATGGACATCAAGCCGCAGGACAAGCAGGAGGTGCTGGAGACCATCGACCTCGCTTTGCGGGTCGAGAAGGTGTCGAAGCACCTGGCCGAGCGGCTGGAGGTGCTGCGCATCAGCAATGAAATCGGACAGAAGACCAAGGCCTCGTTCGACGAGCGGCAGCGCGAGGCGATCCTGCGCGAGCAGATGGCAACCATCCAGCGCCAGCTGGGCGAAGGCGACGGCAAGGCGGCCGAGGTCGCCGAGCTGACGGCTGCCATCGCCAAGGCCAACATGCCGCCCGAAGCGGAGGCGCACGCCAAGAAGGAGCTGCGCCGCTACGAGCGCATGCCCGAGGCGGCCGGCGAAGCCGGCATGGTCCGCACCTATCTCGACTGGCTGATCGAGCTGCCCTGGGCGCTGCCCGCGGAGAAGCCGATCGACATCAAGGAGGCACGCCGCATCCTGGATGCCGACCATTTCGGTCTGGAAAAGATCAAGAGCCGGATCATCGAATATCTGGCGGTGCGCAAGCTCGCGCCGCAGGGCAAGGCCCCGATCCTGTGCTTCGTCGGCCCGCCCGGCGTCGGCAAGACCTCGCTCGGCCAGTCCATCGCCCGCGCGATGGATCGCCCCTTCGTGCGCGTCAGCCTCGGCGGCGTACATGACGAAGCGGAGATCCGCGGTCACCGGCGCACCTATATCGGCGCGCTGCCCGGCAACATCATCCAGGGCATCAAGAAGGCGGGCAGCCGCAACTGCGTCATGATGCTGGACGAGATCGACAAGATGGGCCGCGGCGTGCAGGGCGATCCTTCCGCCGCGATGCTGGAGGTGCTCGACCCCGAGCAGAACGGGACGTTCCGGGACAATTACCTGGGCGTGCCTTTCGACCTGTCGCGCGTGGTGTTCATCGCGACCGCCAACATGCTGGACCAGATTCCGGGTCCGCTGTTGGACCGCATGGAGCTGATCAGCCTCGCCGGCTACACCGAGGACGAGAAGCTGGAGATCGCGCGGCGCTATCTGGTGCGGCGGCAGCTGGAGGCCAACGGCCTCACGGCCGAGCAGGCCGAGATCGAGCCGGAGGCGCTGAAGCTGATCGTCAAGGGCTACACCCGGGAGGCCGGCGTGCGTAATCTCGAGCGCGAGATCGGCAAGGTGTTCCGCCATGCCGCGGTGCAGGTCGCCGAAGGCACGGCTGCCAAGATCGTGGTGACGACGAAGGACATCGCCACCGTGCTCGGCCAGCCGCGCTTCGAGGGCGAGATCGCGCAGCGTACCAGCATTCCGGGCGTGGCCACCGGCCTTGCCTGGACGCCGGTCGGGGGCGACATCCTGTTCATCGAGGCTTCGCGCGTGCCCGGCCGCGGCGGCATGATCCTGACCGGCCAGCTCGGCGAGGTCATGCGCGAGAGCGTGCAGGCGGCGCTGACGCTGGTGAAGAGCCGGGCCTCGCAGCTCGGCATCGATCCCTCGGTGTTCGAGAAGAGCGACATCCACGTTCACGTCCCGGCGGGAGCGACCCCGAAGGACGGGCCGAGCGCGGGCGTTGCGATGTTCACGGCGCTGACGTCACTGCTCACCAATCGTACGGTGAGGAGCGACACCGCGATGACCGGCGAGATCTCGCTGCGCGGCCTGGTACTGCCGGTCGGCGGCATCAAGGAGAAGGTGGTGGCTGCGGCCGCCGCCGGCCTGAAGCGGGTGATGCTGCCGGCGCGCAACAAGCGGGACTACGACGACATCCCGAAGAGCGCGCGGGACAACCTCGAATTCATCTGGCTGGAGCGCGTCGACGAGGCAATCGCCGCCGCGCTCGAGCCGGCGGCCGAGGCCAAGGTCGAAGCGGCGGAGTGATGCGATGCAGAAACTGCTGGAAAGAGCGAAGAGATCGCGCAAGACGCAGCGGCTGCGCCAGTTGCTCGATCGCGCCATCGACCGTGTGCGCGATGCGCTCGCTGCCCCCGGGCCGCGGCTTCAGCCGATCCCGGTCCGGGTGAAGCGCCGCAAGGGTTGAGCTCCTCCGTCTCAGGCCCTCGCGGCTGCCCCAAATAAAAGGCCCCCTTGCGAGGGGGCCTTTGCGTTATCAGGCCACGGCGTCCTTGGCAGCCTTGACCGGGCGGGCGCGGACGATCTTCCGGGCCGGCTTGGCCTTGAACATCATCTCTTCACCCGTGAACGGGTTGGTGCCCTTGCGCGCCTTGGTCGCGGGCTTCTTGATGACCACGAACTTGGCGAAGCCCGGCACCAGGAACAGGCCGTTCTTCTTGAGCTCCTTGTGGCCGACGTCGGTCAGCGTCTCCATGACGCTCTTGACGTCGCGCTTGGAAAGCTCGGTGGCGGTCGCAATCTTTTCGATCAACTGCGATTTCGACATTTGGGCTGGCATCGTGTCTCCTCTGATTCGTTGCCGGTTGCATATTAGACCAACCGGCGAAGGCCTATAGCCTTCTGCACAGTTTGTCGCGATTTTACGGGCTTTTTTGGCCCCCTGTGGCAAAAAACCCTGCTTTTTAGCTACTTCCGGAGCGGGAGAAGCCTCGGGCAGCGGATTTTACCTTGTTTCAAAGGCCCGCACGCAGCCTTGCTAAAGCTGATTCGCGGCTTTCGACAAGCGACGACCGGCCTCTTTGTGCAAGGAGAGGTGCGTTTCACCCTAGAAAATAAGGGTTGGAGCGCACCACAACCGCTTTCCCTCCCTTTTTTAAGGGGAGAGAGGTGAAGAGGCGTCAGCTACACGCGCTCGATGATGATGGCGGGCGCCATGCCGCCGGCGGCGCACATGGTGACGAGACCGCGCTTCAGGTCGCGCCGCTCGAGCTCGTCGAGCACGGTGCCGATCAGGATCGAGCCGGTCGCACCGATGGGATGGCCGAGCGCGATCGAGCCGCCGTTGACGTTGACCTTGGCGCGGTCGAGCTTGAGATCGCGGATGTATTTTTCAGCCACCACCGCGAAGGCCTCGTTGATCTCGAACAGGTCGATGTAGTCGATGGAGAGGCCGGCCTTCGCCAGCACCTTGCGCGTGGCCGGCACCGGGGCGTTCAGCATCAGGGTCGGCGAATCCCCCATGTTCGCCATCGCGACGACACGCGCGCGGGCTTTGAGGCCATGCGCCCTGGCATAGCCTGGCGAAGCCAAGAGGATCGCGGCGGCGCCATCGACGACGCCGGACGAGTTGCCGGCGTGATGCACGAAGTCGATCTTCAGGTCCGGATATTTCTGCAGGATCAGGCCGCGATAGGTGGTGCCCTTGTCGTCGAGCGCGTAATCGGCGACCGCGGGAAACGCTGGCTTCAGGCTGCTGAGACCTTCCATCGTGGTCTGCGGGCGCGGATATTCTTCATGGTCGAGCGCGAGGCTGCCGTCCTCGCGGTGCACGGGCACGAGGCTGTTTTTGAAGTGGCCGTTCGCCATCGCATGCGCGGCGCGCTTCTGGCTCTCGAGACCGAGCGCATCGACGTCCTGTCGCGTGATGCCTTCCATGGTCGCGATCGCGTCGGCACAGACGCCCTGATGCGACTGCGGATGCCTTGCGCGCAGGCGCAGATTACCGGAGTCCATCATCATCGGCCCGCCGCCGCGTCGCCCTTCCATCGACATCATCTCGCAGCCACCGGCGATGACGAGGTCTTCGGCGCCCGCCATGATCGAGCTTGCCGCCATGTTGACGCTGGTGATGCCGCTTCCGCAGAAGCGATCCAGCGTCACCGCGCTGGCGCGCACGTCATAGCCGGCATCGAGCGCCGACATGCGGCCGAGATCGCCGCTTTGCGTTGCGACCTGCGCACTGCAGCCCCAGACGATGTCGTCGACGTCGGCGGTATTGATGCCGGTGCGTTCGGCGAGCGCGCGCAGCACGGTTGCACCGAGCTGCTGCGGATGAATGCCGGAGAGCGCTCCCTTGCCGGCCTTGCCCACGCCTCGCGGGGTGCGGCAGGCATCGATGATCAGCGCGTCGGTCATGGGCGTTGTCCTCTTGTTGTGAGTGTTGAGGACGTTTTGAATAAGGGGAAGAGTGGAGTCAATGTAGGCTGCTGCACTCCCTCTCCCCGTTCTTACGGGGAGAGGGTTGGGGTGAGGGCTGCCTCGGCAACAACGGTAACAGACGGACTCGCGGGGGGCTCCCCCTCACCCGGATTTTCCGCTGCGCGTAAAATCCGGCCTCTCACCGCACGCGGGCAGCAGCGAAGAGATCATACCCCCGCCGCGTTCTTTGCGATCACATTGCGATAGAAGCTGGCACTCAGCTTTGCCGTGCGGACCTGGGTGTCGAAATTGACGTGATAGAGGCCGAAGCGCTTGCTGAGCCCGAACACCCATTCGAAATTGTCCATCAGGCTCCAGAGGAAATAGCCGCGCACCGGCACGCCTTCGGCGGTGGCGCGCTGGAGCTGGGCGAGATAGTTGCGCAGGTACATGATGCGGTCGGTGTCGTAGATCTTGCCGTCAGGCGTCACCACATCGTCGCCGGAAGTGCCGTTCTCGGTGATATAGATAGCGTCCGTCTTCCAGATCTTGGCCGCGAGCTTCGGCACCCAGTAGATCGTCTCCGGCGCGATCCGCAGCCAGTCCGAACTCATGTGCGGGAACGATTTCGGGATCGGCAGCGGCATGAAGCCCGCGCCTTCGTCGGACGGCACCACATAGTTCTGCGGCGCGTAGACGTTGAGACCGAGGAAATCGACCGGCGAGGAGATGATCTTCAGCTCGGCCTCAGTATATTTCGGCGCGTCGGCGCCCGCGTATTTCAGGAACGCGTCGGTATAGCGGCCTTCCATGATGACGTTGAGATAGCCGGCATTCATCTCGCGCAGCGCGATCTCGGCGGCCTGGACATGCTCGGGCGTGTCGATCGCGGGGACGCAGACGTCGATGTTCTCGGCAGGTCCCACCCTGGTGCCGCGGCGGCCATGGGCCCGCACCGCCTGCACCGCGAGCCCGTGCGCGAGCGCGCTGTTGTGCCTGACCTGGTTGACCTCTCTTTGCGGCAGCGTCACGCCGGGCGCGTCGATGCCGAGGCCATAGCCGAACTGCACGAAGCGGCCGCTCTCGTTCAGCGTGAACACGTTCTTGACCCGGTCGGTCAGGTGCTCGGCGACATAGGCCGCATAGTCGCCGAAGATCTTGCAGGTCTCGGTCGAGCGCCAGCCGCCGAAGCGGTCCTGCAGCGATTGCGGCAGATCCCAATGATAGAGCGTCGCCCACGGCTCGATGCCGTTCCTGAGGAGCTCGTCGATGAGACGATTGTAGAAGTCGAGCCCGCCAGCATTCGGCTTGCCATCCCCATCCGGAAACACCCGCGGCCAGGCGATCGAGAAGCGATAGGCCTTGCAGCCGAGCTCCTTGATGAGCGCGATGTCCTCCTTGTAGCGATGGTAATGCTCGTTGGCGCGGTCGCCGGTCGAGCCGTCCTCGATCTTGCCGGGGATGCGGACGAACTTGTCCCAGATCGAAACCCCTCGCCCGCCCTCGTTGACCGCGCCCTCGACCTGATAGGACGAGGTCGCCGTGCCCCAGAGAAAGCCTGCGGGAAAGCCGCTATCGCGCGTGGCCGCGGCCGCCGGCTTGGCGTCGGCGCCGTCCAGAGGGTTTGCGATCGCTGCCGCGGACAATCCCGCCAGCGCGGCAAACTGGCGACGCGAGACCTTGTCCGACATGTGATGCTGCTCCGAAGTGATGCTGGTGCGGCGGCACAATGGCGGGTCGCGGGCCCTTTGAGAAGCGGCCGTGCGCGTGCTGAATATGCAGAATTGCGCGGCTCGGGGGCCGCGGCGCTATCGCGGTCAGCGCGAGCGCTTCGGCAGCTTCGGAAGCTTGCCGGGATTGAACGCCGGTAACTGCCCGGTTTGCTCGGACGCCGGCTGCTGCTGCTGCGTCAGAATGAGCGTACCATGGAGAACCATTCCCGGCGCTTGTCGTGCCGTCGCCGTGTAGGTCGCGATTCTGCCGGGGCACGTTCCCTCGATCTCCAGCGTGAGCTCGTCCTCCACGCCGAACACCGTCGCACGCCCATCGGTATGACGCCTGGTCAGGACGCTTGCGGTGAAGCGATCTCCGTCGATCTTACAGGAGCCGTGATAGGTCATCAGGCTGTCGCGGCCCCAAATCTGGCCGTCGGCGACATGGACGATGCCGGTGCCCTGATCGATCGGCGTCTTGTACCACGCCGCGTAGGTGCCGTCCTTCAGCATGGGAGCAGTCTCCCCTGGTAATCCCCCCGCGGATATCCGCATGATCAGCGCTAAGAAAGCGTTAATCAGGCAGCCCGTACCAATCCGGGACGTCCCTGCGCAGCTCCTCTTCAAGCTCCTCGATGATGCTGTGAAGCAGGCACGCGGCAAGCGGGTCGGTGACTTCCCGCTCCAGACGCCGGTAACGCGCGATCTGGAATTGCCGCTCTCTCAACTGGTACTCTGTCATTGGACGACCCTCCGCCGAACTGACGCGGAGACAGCCGAACAGTTTCGTTAAAGTTTTCGGATCATTTGATATGGTTTCCGATCGGTAAAAGCCGACGCAGCGCCGGCTTGCGCCGGCGCCTCTCAATCCTACGGCACGTCGCTTGTCCGGCGACTCCCGCCGATGCTGTGCGGCTTGTTGAGGAAGAACTCCCGATTGCCAAGAGCTGCTTCCGCGTACTGATCGATCGCGACCTGGATCGCCTCGATGTGCATGCGGCACCAGCCTTCGAGGCAGGACAGGCGCCGCGCGTGTTCGAGAGCCTTCAAGAACTCCGGAGGCTCGTGCATGTCGGAGAAGTAGGTCGGCCTCTCTGCCTTCATGTCCTCGCCACCTCCCTTCGCGGAACAAGGGGGCGCTTCTCGACACCGATGCGCGGAGGCGCCGACCGCCGGCGGGGAACGAAGAGGCTGGCAACGACGATCGGGTCGGTGTCCCCGAGCGCCATCCGCTCCTGGACAAGCCCGCTCATCACGGTGCGCATCTTCATGACCTCCTCGGCCACGAAGGTGCAGTCTTCGTCCCGGTTGATTTGCTCATGCATGACGGCCTCGGCCTCACGCATGCTCACACGTAACGCCCTGATGATCTTGCGGATTTCATTGATGCGGTTGTCCATGGCTCGCTCCTTGGCTGGACGTGCAGCATAAGAACAAATCATGAACATTGAGTCAATCGGCCTGAAGTAGAACCGACCCGGGGCACGTCCCCTTACGGGAGGCCTCGCGGGGCGGTGGCAACCGCTCTAGGACGACAGGCGAAGCCAGACGTCCTTGCTCACCAGCGTACCGCTGGGCGTCGCGATCTCCATGTCCACGACGTGCAGGGAGCCGGGCTCGTCTGCATAGATGTACCTGAGGTGCCACATGCGGCCGAGGTCCGGTGAAATGACGAAATCGTCCAGTCCGTCGGTAATGGCCCTGATCGCCTCGCGGTGCGTCAAGGGCGCGGAAAACATCGCATCGATCAGGTTGGCGAGGCTCATACCCTCGACGAGCATGAGGCGCGCAACCTCGTCACCGTAAAGGTGTCGGAGCGCCGCGACGATGGCGGCGACGGCGTCCGGATTTTTCAATGACACGACAAAGCAAGCCTCCGGGCCCATGATGCCGGAGGCGGGATATTTTACGCAAGCTGTCTGCGCATGGCGGCGCGGAGCCCTCTCGAACGTGTCGGCGAAAACGAGGGCCAGAAGTCAGAAAAATGCCCGCNAATCGGCGGGCATCCAACAGTTCGCATTACCTCTTCGTACTCGTACTGCCGGCGCCGGAAGTCGAGCCGGTGGTTTGACCCGGGGCATATCCCGAGGCGCCCGGCGAACCCTTCTTGCTGCCTTTCGCCTGCATTTCGTGGCCCGGCGAGTAACCTGACGCGCCCGGGCTGCCGGTCTTCGCGCCTTTGGTCTGCATTTCATGACCGGGCGTTCTGTCCGAAGTGCTGCTCTGCGCAAGAGCCGCTGGGGCCGTCGCCGCGAGAGCGACCGCCGACAACAAGATGACTGCAACCTTCATTGCGTTCTCCCTTCTCGTGTGCAGGCCGCTAACCGGAAAAACCCCTCCTCGTTCCGATTTCGGGAAAAATATGCAACAGGCGCGAACTGGAACACTTGTTCATGTTGGAACGGGATGCATGCCCTGAGCCCGCTCTGCTGCCCGTCCAGGAGCGGACAGCTGCGCTTGGACGCACCTAGAACGTCACCCGCATGCCTGCATAGAACGCGCGCGGCCGGGCCGGGCTCAGTGAGCGCGGGTCGGTGAAATCGGCGCCGCCATTGCTGAAGTTGGGCAAGGCTCCGCGGTCGAAGAACTGTCCGTAGGTGGCGTAGCGCTTGTCGAAGATGTTGTCGATCTTGCCGTAGAGCTGGAAGTTCTTCGTCACCTGATAGGAGGTGTGAAGGTTGAAGACCGTGTAGGACGGCAGCTTCGAATACTGGTTGGACTCGTCGCCGACGAAATACTGGCTCGAGACGAACAGAGCATTGCCGCCGACTTTCCAGACGTCGGTGACGTTGTAGTCGATGCCGACCTTGACCCGGTGACGGGGAATCGCGGGAAGCTGGTTACCGGGCAGGACCTGGATGGTCTCGGTCACGGGATCTCTGAACGGGCTTTCAGAGCTGAGCGCGAAGGCATCGAGGTAGCGTGCGTCGACGAACGCGTAGCTCGCCTGGAATTGAAGCGTCGATGACTTGATGTTGACGTCGGCCTCGAGCCCCTGCCGCCGCGTTCTGCCGACGTTACTGAAATAGCCAAAGCCGGTGCGCCC
Organism: Bradyrhizobium sacchari; assembly: GCF_002068095.1. Lineage (GTDB taxonomy): Bacteria > Pseudomonadota > Alphaproteobacteria > Rhizobiales > Xanthobacteraceae > Bradyrhizobium > Bradyrhizobium sacchari. Next base: position 201,247 of record NZ_LWIG01000012.1, read on the forward strand.
GACTGCGGGAACGGCGACGATGTCGTCATAGTTGGTGGCGCGGAACGCACCGACCTTCCATCCAAGGGAGCCGATGTTCAGCTCCTTGGTGCCGCGCAAGCCGGCCTCCACGGTCTTGGACACGACCTGCTTCAGCGGCGGGTCCGAAACCAGAAACGCCGCGAGCATGCAGGGCCTGACCGGGTCGGCGCAGCCGAGCTCGAGCGGCGTCGGCACGCGGTTGGCCTCGGAATAGCCGGCATAGGCGGTCAACTCGGGCGTGATCTTGTAGGTGCCGCCGATCACCGGATTGAAGCGGGTGAAGGTGTGGTCGCCGTTAAGACTGGTGCCGAGCTGATCCTCCAGCATGATGCGCGCCAGGTTGAAGCGGCCGCCGCCGGTGATGGCGAAGGCATCCGTGACGTTGAACGTGTCCATCGCGTACAGGCCGTTATATTGGTTGACGGTCCGCAGCGAGACCGGACCGGCGACCGGATCTGTCGTGGGCGTCGCCCCCAGGAAGACACCGCTGCCGCTGACGACGTAATTCTCTCCCATCGATCCGATCTCGGCGGTCGCGTTGTAGCGCGTGACACTTGCGTCATAGCTGGTGCCCATGACGAAGCGGTTGTCGTGCCCAAACAGCTGATCGGTGTTGGTGGCCTGCCCCGACACGCCGAAGGTGGTCGAGCGTATCGAGCTGCGGTCGATCTCGCCGAGGATGGTCCCCGTCGGGAACGGATTGGCAAGCTGCACGCCGTCGGTGCCGTTCGCCTCCATTGTGTCGTCGCCGAAGCACAACAGCCCGGCAATGGCACATTCCTGCACGTCGGTCGGATTGCCGTCGACCAGCTTCTGCTCGTACCGGCGCACATGCGCGGTACCTTCGAGCGTCCAGGTCGGCGTCGCATCGACCTTGCCGGTGAAATTGAGATAGCCGACGCGGTTGCTCGTGGTCTGGGGCGTGGTGTAGGTCGCGCCCCAATATTTGTCGAGCAGCTCGGCCGGAACGGTGGCGCTGGCGCCAAAGTCGTTCTTGGCGAGCCCCATGTTGACGTGGAATTCGCTGTCGCCCTCCTTGTAGCCGACATCGCTGTAGAAGCGCCGCACGGTCGATTGGGAAAAATTGCGGAAGCCGTTGTCGCGCAGGCCTTCGAGCGCGGCGTAGACGCCGTAGTTCTTGTCGACCTGCTTGCCCCATTGCGCCGAGCCCTGGACGCGGCCGAACGAGCCGCCCATCAGATCGAGTTCGGCCCCCTGATAGGTGAAGCCGTCCTTCATTTGCAGGTTGATGGCGCCGCCGAGCGCGTTGAGGCCGAAGGCGGGGTTGTTGGTGACGAGCGTCACCGATCTGATCGCGGCGGTCGGGATCAGGTCCCAGTTGACGGCATCCGAGAAGGCCTCGTTGATGCGCACGCCGTTCTGGTACACCGCAAGGCCCTGCGGCGCGCCCGTCACCGGCGAGGCGATGAAGCCGTGGAATTCGACATCCGGCTGAAACGGATTGCCGGTGACCTCGCTGATGTTGACGCCGGCGATGTTGTCGCGCAGCGCGTCGGTGACGTTGAGCGAGCCGGTCCGCCTGATCTGGTTGGCATCGACCGCGTTGATCGCCGAGGCGACCTTGTCGACGTCGAGACCCCGGCCGGTGCCCGGCGAGGTCGGATAGACATAGATGCGGGTCTTGGGGCGGTTCGACGATGATGTCCCGGCCCGCGCGACCGGCCGGGTTGGCGGCGTACGCCTTGCCACCGAGGACGACGGCGCCGTCACCTCGACCGGCGGCAGATTCTGGACGTTGGTCTCCTCGTCCTGGGCGGCCCCGGCAGGGCCGGCAAAGACCAGCCCCGACAACAGCCCCGTCGACACCGAGGCCATCAACAAACGACGCTTACCTCTAAGACGTTTGCCCCTAAGACGCTTGCCCATTCCTGCCTTCCCAACCCACCCGTGACCACCGGCTGTTCTGACTTTTCGCCGTTTGGCCGACGAGTGTAATCGGCAGGAACTTACGCGCCAGCCACAAAAGGTCGGGCATTATCCGCACCCGTTTTCCCGACCTAATCGGGAAAAATTCCCGATCGTCCTGTTTGAGCATGATCTTTTTGGAAAACCGCTGCACAGTTTGCGCTGGCGCGGCCCTCCGGGTCCGGATCATGCTCCGGGCCCGATCAGGCCGCCGCGGTCGGCACCAGCGCCTCGACGGTCAGGCCGCCGTCGCCGGAGACGACGTTGAGCGTGCCGCCCAGCGCCAGGATCCGCTCGCGCATGCCGACGAGCCCGAAGCCGAGCTTCTGGCCCGGCTCCATGCCCCGGCCGTTGTCGCTGACGCGCACGCGGGCACAGAGGCGGCCGTCGCGCGTCAGCTGCTCCGCGGGCTCGATGAGGACGTTGACCGCGGTCGCCCCGGCATGGCGGAACACGTTGGTGAGCGCCTCCTGCACCACGCGGTAAATGGTGAGGTCGGCGGTCTCGCCGGTTGCCCCAAGCCGCGGCGAGATCGTGGTCTCGATGGTGACGTCGGGATGCGATTCCCGCCACAGCCGCGACAGCGATTCCAGCGCCTGGCCGAGGCCGAGTTCGGCAAGGCCGACGGGGCGCAGGCGCTCCAGCACGCGGCGGGTGAATTGCTGGAGCGCGTTGATCTGCTCCAGGAGGGCGCTGCCGTGCTTGCGCACCGCCTCTGCGCTCGGCGCCTTGCCGTCCGCGAGCTTTGCCAGCGCGCTGGCATGGGCGCGCAGCGAGAACAGATACGGACCGAATTCGTCGTGAAGCTCGCGCGCGATCTCCTTGCGCTCGACGTCCTGCAGCGACACCGCGCGCTCGGCCAGGCGCCGCTTGTCCTCGACCGCCTCGCTGAGCGTCGCCGCAAGATGATTGAGCCTGGTGCAGATGGCCGCGAGCTCGGGCGCCCCGCCCGGCGCGACGCGCGCTTCGTAATGTCCGTCTTCGAGTTTCCCCATGACCTCCGTCAGCGACTGCAGCGGTGCCAGCGCCCGGCCAACCACGTTCATCATCAGGAAGAACAGTGCGAGCGCGATCACCGAGCCGACCTCGAGCTGGGTCACGATGCCGTCCCAGATCTCGGCGATCTCGTCATCGGGGTGCGAGATGATCCGCAGCGAGCCTGGCTTGCCATGGATCGACACCGGCACGCTCACCGCAGTCTGCTCGGGATGAACCAGGCCGACGAACCAGGCCGGCGGGACGCGCGTGTCGTCGTCGGCATCGGGCCGCGGCGGCGTCAGCGGGTTCCCGCCGGAATCGTGAAGCGCGATGCTGACATGGCGCAGGCGGCTGAGATCGCGGGCGATCTGATTCAGCCGCGCATCCGGGTCGGGCGCCTCGTTGAGATCGGCAACGATCATCTCGATGAATTCGCGCGCAAGGCGGATCACGCTCTGGTCCTCGGCCTGCACACGCGGGCCGGCCTCGGCGACCTGGCGGCCGATATTGACCGCGAGCCCCAGCGCCAGCAGCAGCGCCAGCAACAGATTGATGCGCGCGCGCAAGGATAGATTTTGCCACATTGGTTGTGTCCGTACCCCGCGAAGGATGCCCGCCCCTGTCCGATGACGTTGACAGAGGCGAAGCGCCCGATATCTAATCGAAAGCGTACAGCAATCCTGGCCGGGTTGCATGAGGCGAGGTGTGGGCGCGTGGCGCTCCTGTTCGGTATCGTGCGGCGCGACAACAGGCAAATTCTATCACTGGGAACGCGCTGTTACGGGGAAACGCCTATGCGCATTCTGATCGTCGACGATCATCCCATTGTCGCCTCCGGCTGCCGTGCGGTGCTGGCCGACGAGGGCGAGATCGAGATTCTGGAGGCCGCCGACGCCGAGGACGGCGAGTGCGTCTTCATCGTCGAGCGCCCCGACCTCTGCATCATCGACATCAACCTGCCGACCGTCTCCGGCTTCGAGCTAGCGCGCCGCATCCTCGAGCGCGCGCCCGATGCCCGTATCATCATGTTCAGCATGAACGACGACCCGGCTTTCGCCGCGCGCGCAATCGAATGCGGCGCCAAGGGCTACGTCTCCAAGACCGGCGACCCCGACGACCTCGTCGAGGCGATCCGCGCCGTCGGCGCCGGTGGCACTTACCTTCCAACCGCAATCGCGCGCAGCATCGCCTTTGCCGGGCCTGCGCTGGCGCAAAGCCCGCTGTCGAAGCTGAACGCCCGCGAGATCGAGATCCTGCGGCTGCTCAGCGCCGGCAAGAGCCTGTCCGAGATCGCCTGGCTGGTGCAGTCGTCCTACAAGACGGTGGCCAACACGTCCTCGATCATGCGACAGAAGCTCGGCGTGAAGACCTCGGTCGAGCTGGTCCGGCTGGCGATCGACAGCGGCGTCGCCTGACGCGCGCCGCCACGAATTCGGTCACACAAGCGTTGCAATGTTGATGTGGTGAGATGCCACGGAGCTTTCAGGCATGACGATTCAAACTGTCTCGACCAATAAATCCCATGGCGGCGTGCAGGGCGTGTATCGCCATGCCAGCCAGGCGACCGGCACCGACATGGTGTTCTCGGTCTATGTTCCGCCGCATGCCGACGGCGCCAGGCTGCCCGTGGTCTGGTACCTCTCCGGCCTCACCTGCACGCATGCCAACGTCACCGAGAAGGGCGAATTCCGCAAAGCGTGCGCCGAGCTCGGCCTGATCTTCGTCGCGCCCGACACCTCGCCGCGCGGGCCCGACGTGCCCGGCGATGCCAACGACGCCTATGATTTCGGCCTCGGCGCCGGCTTCTATGTCGATGCCACCGAGGCGCCGTTCGCGCGCAACTATCGCATGTGGAGCTACGTCACCGACGAGCTTCCGAAGCTGGTCGCGGGAAATTTTCCCGTCGATGCCAAGCGGCAATCGGTGATGGGGCATTCGATGGGCGGCCACGGCGCGCTGACGGTGGCGCTGCGCAACCCGCACCGCTACCGCGCAGCCAGCGCCTTCGCACCGATCGTCGCGCCGTCGCAGGTGCCCTGGGGCATCAAGGCCCTGACCGGCTATCTCGGACCGAACAAGGATACCTGGCGCAACCACGATACCGTGGCGCTGATCGAGGACGGCGCCAAATTCTCGGGCTTCCTCGTCGACTACGGCGATGCCGACAATTTCCTGAAGGAGCAACTCAAGCCCGAGTTGCTGGACGCCGCCTGCAGCAAGGCCAACATCCCGCTGACGCTGCGGCGCCAGGCGGGGTATGACCACAGCTATTATTTCATCTCGACATTCATGAGCGATCATCTGCACTGGCATGCAGCAAGATTGACGGCGTGATGTCTTCGCGCCAAGCGCGCGTTGCCCTCTTCCTTCTCCCCTTGTGGGAGAAGGTGGCGCGAAGCGCCGGATGAGGGGTTGTTTCCGCGAATTCAAATGAGAGTTGGGTACACGGAGAGAACCCCTCACCCGTCTCGCCGCTATGCGGCGAGCCACCCTCTCCCACAAGGGGAGAGGGAAAGAACCCACTCACGGCCTGCCGTAATTCGGCGCGAGCAGGCGGTTGCGGATCAGATAGCTCATCGTGCGCGTCCAGGATTCGTCGGTGTTGCCGCGCATGTCGGCGCTGGCGGCCGTGATCATGTGGCCGGTCTTCACGTCGCGCAGATAGATGTTGAGGTTGATGATCAGGTTCGAGACCTTCTGCACCATGCCGGTGATCTCGAGCTCGGCGCCGAGCTGCCCGGCAAGCGTGAGATCGCAGCCGCCGCAGGCCTGCAAGTTCGCATGACGGGCGGCGTCCCTCACCGGCGCAATGTCGAGCACCTGGAACCGGCCTGAGTCTGCCAATTCCTTGCGCAACTGTTCGCTGATGCGCTGAAGCCGCGCCTCCTCCGGCCTGGAGCCATAGAACTCGCCGGGCAGGCTGGTGTCGATCAGCTCGAAATCGAACACGGCAAGCTTCGGCGGGTCGGCGAACGCGGCCGAGCCCGTCAACAGCAAAGCGAGGAAACATATCAGCGCTCGCATGATCGTGATTCCGCCTCCTCTCGCCGCGACGACGAAATGCGGGGTTGCATGCCCTGACAAATCGGTCATGCTTGAAGCAGAAACAATTCTCCACCGGCGGTCAAGCCGGGGAGAACGCCTGGAGGAAATATGATCCGATGGTTGGTCGGCCTGATCGGCTGGAGTCTTGCCGCGACGAGCGCGCTCGCGGCCGACCCCGTCTCGATTGGCGTCGGCTATCTCGGAATCGCCGGCACCAGATCGACACTGTCGCTGCTCGAGCAGCCGGCCGAGAATGACGGCGTCGCCGGCGCCCGCCTCGCCATCGAGGACAACAATACCACCGGAAAATTCACGGGCCAGCGGTTTACGCTGGAAGAGCGCCGCATCAGGGAAGGCGAGGACGCGGTGCAGGCCGCAACCGCGCTCGCCGAGCAGAACGGCTTCATCATCGCCGACCTGCCGGCGGACGTGCTGCTGAAAGTCGCCGACGCCCTGCGCGACCGCGGCACGCTGCTGTTCAACGCGGGCGCGATCGACGAGCGGCTGCGCGAGGCCGATTGCCGCGCCAATGTCATCCACACCGCCCCGACGCGCGCGATGCTTGCGGATGCGCTCGGCCAATATCTGGTGTGGAAGAAGTGGTCGCGCTGGCTGCTGGTGGTCGGCTCGCATGACGAGGACAAGCTGTTTGCCGACGCACTCCGGCGCACCGCGACGCGGTTCGGCGCCAAGATCGTGCAGGAACGCACCTTCGAAGACAAAGGCGGTGCGCGGCGCACCGACTCGGGCGTCACGCAGATCCAGCGACAGATGCCGGTGTTCACGCAAGCTGCGCCCGCCTACGACGTGCTGGTCGCCGCCGACGAGAGCGAGGTGTTCGCCGCCTACCTGCCCTATCGCACCTGGGATCCACGGCCGGTCGCGGGCTCGGCGGGCCTCGTGCCGCGCAGCTGGGACGCATCGCAGGACCAGTGGGGCGCGATCCAGATGCAGAACCGCTTCATCAAGCTGAATTCGCGGCGCATGACCGCGCTCGACATGCAGGCCTGGACCGCGGTGCGCATGATCGGGGAAGCCACCTCGCGCACCAATTCCGGCGACGTCAGGAAGGTCACCGACTTCATCAGGGGCCCGGATTTCTCGGTCGCCGCCTTCAAGGGCACGCGGCTCACCTTGCGCGACTGGAATCTGCAGCTGCGCCAGCCGATCCTGCTGGTCGACGGCCGCATGGTGGTGTCGGTGTCGCCGCAGGAAGGATTCCTGCACCAGGTCTCCGAGCTCGACACGCTCGGCTACGATCGCCCGGAGAGCAAATGCAAGCTGAAGTGAGCGATGTGAGATGAGTTCAAGCTGGTACCGCGACGACACTGCGCCCCCTCCCCCGCTCGCGGGAGAGGGTTGGGGAGAGGGTGTCTCCACGAGCGATAACCCCCAAGAGGAGAGAACCCTCTCCCGCATCGCATCTGACGATGCGATGCGACCTCCCCCGCAAGCGGGGGAGGTGAAGACCGCTCGTGGTCAGATGTCGCGCGTGCTACGGGCGCCGTTACTGTTGGCTCTCGCGCTCGCCGCCACGCCCGCACATGCGTTCATCGCCTATGTCTCGAACGAGAAGAGCAACACGGTCTCGGTGATCGATACCGACAGCTGGACCGTGACCAAGACCATCAAGGTCGGCCAGCGCCCGCGCGGCATCGAGTTCACGCGCGACGGCAAGTTCGTGATGGTCGCGGTCGGCGACGACGACACCATTCAGGTGATCGATGTGAAGACGCAAGCAGTGATGGACAGCCTGCCCTCCGGACCCGATCCCGAATTGTTCGCGCAGGACGCCGCCGGCAAGACCCTCTATGTCGCCAACGAGAATGACAACACGGTGACGGTGATCGACCTCGAGAAGCGCGCGCGCCTCGGCGACATCCAGGTCGGCGTCGAGCCCGAGGGCATGACCATCAGCCCCGACGGCAAGACGCTGATCAACACGTCCGAAACCACCAACATGGCGCATTTCATCGACACCACCTCGCGCCAGATCGTCGCCAATGTGCTGGTCGACGCGCGGCCGCGCTTTGCCGAATTCAAGCACGACAGTTCGGAGCTCTGGGTGTCCTCGGAGATCGGCGGCACGGTGTCGGTGATCGACCCCAGGAAGCACGAGGTGATCGGCAAGGTCACCTTCGAGATTCCGGGCCTGCGCAAGGAAGCGATCCAGCCGGTCGGCATTGGCATGACCAGGGACGACAAGACCGCCTTCGTCGCGCTCGGCCCGGCCAACCGCATCGCCGTGGTCGATGTCGCCACGCGCAAGGTGACGAAATATCTGCTGGTCGGGCAGCGCGTCTGGCACATGGCATTCACGCCGGACGAAAAATACCTGCTCACCACCAACGGCGTCTCCAATGACGTCTCCGTCATCGACGTCGCCGCGCAAAAGGTGATCAAGACCATTCAGGTGGGCGAACTGCCCTGGGGCATCACGATCGCGCCATGACCAGCCCTGCCCCCATCGCCGATCCACGCGAGACGCCGAAGCCCGATCCGGCAGCGGTGCCGGCGCTCGCGATCGATGGTGTCAGCCATTCCTATGGCCCGCGCCGTGCACTGATAGATGTGTCCTTCAACGTGCAGCCTGCGAGCTTCACCGCGCTGCTCGGACTCAACGGTGCCGGCAAGAGCACGCTGTTCTCGCTGATCACACGGCTGTTCGGCATCCAGTCCGGCCGCGTCGGCATTTTCGGGCATGACGTCGGCAGGAGCCCCGGCGAGGCGCTGCGGCTACTCGGAGTCGTGTTCCAGCCGCGCACGCTCGATCTCGATCTGTCGCTGACGCAGAACCTGCTCTATCACGCCGCGCTCCACGGCATCAGCCGCCGCGAGGCGTCCGCGCGCAGCGCCGAGTTGCTCGGCCGCATCGGCCTTTCCGATCGCGCCGGCAGCAAGGTCCGCGATCTCTCCGGCGGACAGATGCGGCGGCTGGAGATCGCGCGGGCGCTGCTGCACCGGCCGCGTCTCCTCCTGCTGGACGAGCCGACCGTTGGCTTGGATGTCAAGGCGCGCGCCGACATCATCAGCCATGTCCGCCAGCTCGTGACCGAGCAAGGCATCGGCGTGCTCTGGGCGACGCATTTGTTCGACGAGATCATGGCCGGCGACGATCTCGTGGTGCTGCACCAGGGCAAGGTGCTGGCGCAGGGGCCGATGAGCCGCGTCATTACCGAAGCCGGCGCGCAGGACGTCAACACCGCCTTCATGCGCCTGACCGGCGCGCAAACCATGCCGGGAGGCGGCGCATGAGCAGCATCACCACGCGCGATGCGCCGCGCGGCTTTTCAGCCGCGGAGTACATGACCTGCCTCACCGGCATCGTCTGGCGCGAGGGACTGCGCTTCCTGCATCAGCGCGAGCGCTTCGTCTCGGCGCTGGTGCGGCCCCTGGTGTGGCTGTTCATCTTCGCCGCGGGCTTCCGCCAGGTGCTCGGCATCTCCATCATCCCGCCCTACGAGACCTACATTCTCTACGAGGTCTATATCGCGCCGGGACTGATGGCGATGATCCAGCTCTTCAACGGCATGCAGTCCTCGCTGTCGATGGTCTATGACCGCGAGATGGGCAATATGCGCACGCTGCTGGTGAGCCCGCTGCCGCGCGGCTTCCTGTTGTTCTGCAAGTTGCTCGCCGGCACCGCGGTGTCGCTGCTCCAGGTCTATGCGTTCCTGCTGATCGCCTGGTTCTGGGACATCACGCCGCCGCCATGGGGCTATCTCACCGTGCTACCGGCGCTGGTCCTGTCCGGCCTGATGCTGGGCTCGCTCGGCATGCTGATCTCCTCCGGCATCAAGCAGCTCGAGAATTTTGCCGGCGTGATGAACTTCGTCATCTTCCCGATGTTCTTCGCCTCCTCCGCGCTCTACCCGCTCTGGCGGGTGCAGGAGGGCAGCCCCTATCTCTTTTATCTCTGCGCGGCCAATCCGTTCACCCATGCGGTCGAACTGATACGTTTTGCACTCTACGGGCAAATCAACTGGATCTCGCTGGCGGTGGTCGCCGCGTGCACAATCGTCTTCATGATCGGCGCAATTCTGGCCTATGATCCCTCGCGCGGGCTGGCGCGACGGGGGCCTGCGGGAGGCGAAGGATGAAGGTTCGGGTTCTGGCGACGGCTGTACTGGCGCTCGCGGCTGCGAGCACGGCCGTGCGCGCGGCCGATCCGCGCTACCCCGACTGGCCATGCACACAGGCAAAAGTGCCGGAGATCTCGCTGGCCGCCGTCTGGGCCGGCCCTCCGCTCGGTGACGCCGAGACGAAGTGGAAGGACGACGCCAAGGTCAGTGCGCTGGTCTCGAAGCTGGCGGCGCGCAAGACGCCCCTGGACGAGGCCGAGAAGTCGGTGAAGGAGTTCCTGACCGGCTCCGCCGCCGACAAGGTCACCAACGCCAAGCTCCTGTTCGCCGGGCTGTTCGACACGCTCAACGCCCAGCGCTCCCAGGTCATGACCGGGCTCGAGCGCGTCAGCCGCAAACAGCGCGACGCCGCCGACAAGATCCGCGAGGAGACGCTTCAGCTCCAGGCCCTCCAGAGCACTACGCCGCGCGACGAGGCCAAGGTCGAGGCGCTCAGCAACGATCTTATCTGGAAGACCCGCATTTTTGAGGACCGCCACAAGGTGGTGCGCTTCGTCTGCGAGGTTCCAACCGCGATCGACCAGCGCCTGTTCGCGCTCGGACGCGTGATCCAGCAGGAAATGGAATAGCGTCAGCCACGCTGACGGCTCATGAAAAGTTCCCGGGTTCGCCTTGGGAGCGTTAACCTTTTGCCGCGCTATCTGCCGGAACCAAATCGATTTATGATGGCTTGTCGAAGTCAACTCCAGACGTCGGGAGACCTCGATGGGAACAACGAAATTCATCTTCGCGAGCGCTGCGGCCCTCAGCATGCTCGCATCCGGTGCTCTCGCTGACGACATGACCGGAATGGTCACGCGGATCGATCGGCTCAACGGCACGATTTCGATCCAGCAGACGCAGAAAGGCACGGTCGGAGCCAGCGCCGGCGCGCTCCAGGAGTACAAGGCCAAGGATGCCGCGATGCTGGACGCGGTCCATGCCGGCGACAGGGTGACGTACTCCGCCACGGAAACCAACGGCACCGGGACGCTGACGAAGTTACAGAAGCAGTAGCACCGGGTCTCACATCGTCATTGCGAGGAGCTCTTGCGACGAAGCAATCCAGGGTTCCTCCGCGGAAAGATTCTGGATTGCTTAACTGCGCCCGCAATGACGAGGAGAGGCTGCGCGCTTCTCATCGAGATGCCTACTGCTCCGGCCGCGGCTCGGGCTGCGCCTCTTCCGTCGGAAGCTTCGCGCGCTCCCAGCCGTCGGTCCCGTCGGGATACCAGGCAACATTCGAGTAGCCGTAGGCCAATGCGCGCTTGGCCGCGTTCCAGGACATCCAGCAATCGGCGAGGCAATAGATCACCAGCAGCGCGGCCTTGTCGCCGCGTGAGGCGCGCGCCAGGCCACGCTGGAGATAATCATCCATGGCCGGCGGCAAATTGCCGTAGCCGGTATCGGGCAGCCACAGGCTGCCTGGAATGTTTTTGCGCGGCGCATCGCGCCACACCGTGCCTTCGGGCAGATTCTTCGGCTTCGGCGGACGCGGCATCACGTCGATGAACGCGCCGCTCTTCGCGCGCCAGATTGCCTCGGCGTCCGCCGTGGCGAGCACGCGCGCGCCGGCAAGCGTCGCCGGCACCGGCGCACGGTAATTGTCGGTGCGATAGCCCTCGGGCTCGAAGGGCTCCTGCTGCTGCGCGAATGCCGGCACCGACAGCACCGCGGCGACGAGCGCAGCGGCAACAGGCCGTGTCATGGCGTCTTCTTGGCCGTCTCCGCGCCGAGCGGCCGGTCGCTCTCGTCCAGCAGCGGCACGCCGAAGTCGAGCAGGATCTTGTTGATCTCGCCCTGGTTCTCCTGGATCAGCCGGTTGAGCTGCCGTTTCCAGTTCTGATCGGCGGGCCGCACGCCCATGCCGATGCGATAGACCAGCTTCGGCCCGGTGGTTTCCTTCACCAGCGGCGTGACATGGAGCGAGGAGCCGGCTTTCTTGGCATAAAAGCCCGCCATCGGCCCCCACAGCACGCCGGCGTCGATCTTGCCAGCGGTGAGGTCGTCGATCATCGCCTGCGCCGAATTGTCGAAGCGCGTGTCGATCATCAGCGGATAGGGCTTTGCATCGCCCATCAGGCCTGCAAGCGCCATGTTGGTCGCCGGCGGCGTGCCGGCGACGATGCCGACGTGCTTGCCCTTGAGGCGCGCGTCCTCCAGCGTGTCCACGTCCTCGAGCCCGCTGCCGGTCTTCGCGACGAGCGCATAGGTCGTGCGGTAATAGGGATTGGTGCCCTGAACGAGGTCGTCGCCTTGCGGGAAGCCCATGATGACGTCGCATCGATGCGCGCCAAGCGTCATCCGCACGAAGCCGGTGGCTTGCGGGAAGAATACGTAGTCGAGCTTTTTCTGCAGCTTGTCCGCCAGGAATTCGGCGAGCTTGTTCTCGAAGCCTTCGCCCTTCTCGTTGGAGAACGGCAGATTGCGCGGGTCGGCGCAGACGCGCAGCACCTTCGGATCGACCAGCTCGAACGAGAGATCGCCGGTTTCGCTGGTCTGCGCCATGGCGGCGTCGCCAAGTGTACAGGCTGTAATCAGGCTCCACAGCAAGATCAACCAGCGACGATGTCGTCCGGCCTCCGTCATCGCGCTTCCTCCTCGTTTTGTTTGAATGTTATCAACGCATGACGCGCCATGTTTTGCCAGGTCTTGCGCCGGCCTCGCTTTGCTGCAGTGCAACGCGACAACCTTTTGAACTGAGGCGGAAAAGTGTCTCGCATTGCTCTCGTGATCGCAGCCTTGTCCTTGGGGATAGCGACGCTAGCACGCGCCGGCGCGGTCGAATTGCCTGTGAGCGAAGTCGCGCCGGGAATCTTCGTACACTCCGGGACCATCGCCCTGATGAGCCGCGAGAACGAGGGCGACATCGCCAATATCGGCTTCATCGTCGGCGATGAGGCGGTGGCCGTGATCGATACCGGCGGCAGTTTTCGTGAGGGCGAGGCGCTGCTGGCGGCGGTGAAGGCACGCACCACCAAGCCGATCCGCTACGTCGTCAACACCCACGGCCATCCCGATCATGTCTTCGGCAACGCCGCCTTCGTGGCCGACGGAACCAGCTTCGTCGGCCACAGCAAGCTGCCGCAGGCGCTGGCGAGCCGCGGGCCCTTCTATATCGACAATTTCAGACGCATCATGGGCCGCGAGCTGATCGATCCCGTGAAGATCGTACCGCCCACCCTGCTCGTCACGGACACGTTGACGCTCGATCTCGGCTCACGCAGCCTGACCCTGCGCGCATGGCCGGCCGGGCACAGCGACAATGACCTGACCGTGTTCGATGAGCCCACCAAAACCCTGTTTGCCGGCGACCTCGTCTTCCTCAGCCACATTCCGGTGATGGACGGCAGCATGCGCGGCTGGCTCGGCACGCTGAAAGCGCTGGAGGCCATCCCGGCGATGCGCGTCGTTCCCGGTCACGGCCCTGTGAGCGCGTGGCCTGCCGCGCTGGCCGATGAACGGCGTTACCTTTCAACGCTGCTGTCCGACGTCCGCACGCTGAACAAGAAGGGCGAACCGATCCGCACCGCCGCGGACAAGGCGGCCGCTGAGGAGCGGCAGCACTGGCAGCTGTTCGACGACTACAATGCCCGCAACGCAACTGCAGCATTTTCGGAAATTGAATGGGAGTAGCAGGCACGGTACGCTGGGGCAGGAAATCAGCTTCGCTGACTTGGACTGCTTCGCGCGCGGGACCATGACCATGACGGGATGTACACGCCGCCTGCCCCTGATCGCCCTGCTCCTCGGCTTCACCTTCGCCGCGCCGGTGCCGGCTGAAGAGGCCTACGATCCCTGGCCGGGCCTGGTGCAGGACATTTTTGGCAACCGTCCGATGAAGGATGGGGGCGACGTCATCGGCATCGAGATGCCGTATCGCGCCGAGGACGCGGCCATCGTGCCGGTGACCCTGCGCAGCAAGCTGTCGCCGGCCGACAGCCGCCGCATCCGCTCGATCACGCTGGTGATCGACCGCAATCCGGCGCCGATGGCGGCAAAATTCGAGCTCGGGCCGGATGCCAATGTCACGGAAATCTCGACCCGCGTGCGCGTCAACAACTACACCGACGTCCACGCCGTCGCCGAGCTCAGCGACGGCCAGCTCTACGTCTCGAAAGTCTATGTGAAGGCCTCCGGCGGGTGCTCCGCACCGGCGGGAAAGAATGCCGAGGAGGCCAACAACCGGCTCGGCCAGATGCGTTACCGGCAGTTCGCGCGCGAGGAGGCGCCGGCCAGCCGCGTGCGAGAGGCGCAGATCATGATCGGCCATCCCAACAATTCCGGTCTGCAGATGGACCAGGTCACGCAGCTCTATATTCCCGCCTTCTTCATCAACCAGCTGAAGCTGACGCAGGACGACAGCCCCGTGCTGTCGATGGAAGGCGGCATCTCGATCTCGGAAGATCCAAATCTGCGCTTCACCTACGTCTCCAATGGCGCCAAGCGTTTCCGCGCGGAAGCCAAGGACACGGACGGGCATGTGTTCCGGAATGAATGGGACGTCGAGAAGCCGGGGACGTAAGGCGATGGCGTCATTCCGGGGCGATGCAACGCATCGAACCCGGAATCTCGAGATTCCGGGTCTGGTCCTTCGGACCATCCCGGAATGACAGCGCTAAATCAGAAACACCTCACCTCGGCCTCCGCCTGCGCACGGCGCAGATCATTCACCGCCGCATTCGCCTGCTCTGAGGTGCGAAACTGCACGCCGAGATTGCCGCGGACCTGGGACATGCTGAGCGCGGTCTCTGCGGTCACATAGCGCTCGTAGGGCACGATCGAGGCGACCACGTCGATTGAGCAGGAGCATTGCTCGATCGATTGCCGGCTCTCGCCATTGGCCTTCATGCAGCCATAGACATATTCCGCGCGCGCTGAGGTCGGATAGTCATTGGCCTCCCCGGCACGCGCCGTCGACACGGCCGCCGCCAATGCCGCCAACGCGGCGACAATCGGTCGTAGCTGCCCGGCCAGTTTCATCCGCGTCCTCCCGCTGGTTGCGACCAAAGCTATGCTATGCCTATTGTCCTGAAAAGCACTCTGTCAGAGGAAACGGCTCACAAGGTGATGAGAGTTTTGGGACGAATATCGGCGCTTGCGGTGACACTGGCGCTGACGCTGGCCGCGCCGGCCCGCGCCGCGGATACCATCCGCCTTGCGGTGCAGAAGACCGGAACATTCTCCTGGGAGCTGGCCGCGATCCGCAGCACCGGCCTCGACAAGGAGGCCGATCTGTCGCTGGAGGTCACCGAGCTCGCGAGCACCGAGGCCGGCAAGATCGCCATGCGTGCCGGCAGCGCCGACATCATCCTGTCCGACTGGCTGTGGGTGTCGCGCGAGCGCGCGCTGGGCGCCAAGCTCACCTTCTATCCCTATTCCAGCGCGCTTGGCGCGGTGATGGTGCCGGCTGCCTCGCCGCTTCAGACGCTCGCCGACCTCAAGGGCCGCAAGCTCGCGGTCGCCGGCGGGGCGATCGACAAGAGCTGGCTGCTGCTCCAGGCGCGGATGAAGCAGGACGGCATCGACCTGAAATCGGAAGCGACCATCGTCTACGGCGCCCCGCCTTTGATCGCTGCCAAGGCGCTGGACGGCGAGATGGATGCGAGCCTCAACTTCTGGAATTTCTGTGCCCAGCTCGAGGCCAAGGGTTTTCGGCGCCTCGCCGGCATCGAGGAGATTTTGCCGAAGCTGGGCGCCAAGGGCGCGGTGTCCGCGGTCGGCTACGTCTTCGACGAGAGCTGGGCCGCAAGCCATAAGGATGCAGTTGCCCGCTTTATCGCAATGACACGCAAGGCCAAGCAGCTGCTGGTCACATCCGATGCGGCCTGGGAGAAGGTCACGCCGCTCACGGGCACGACCGATCCGGCGATGCTCAAGACCTACCGCGAACGCTACCGCGACGGCATTCCGCGCCGAAGCATCGACGACGAGGAGAAGGATGCGCGCGTGCTCTATCGCGTGCTGGCCGAGATCGGCGGGCGCGACCTCGTCGGGCCCGCGCCCGAGCTCGATCCCGGCACCTTCTATCACGCCGTCCCCGGAGACTGAGGTGCTGCGCCTTCTGTCGTTCGCCCTGTTTCTCGTGATCTGGTGGATTGCCGCGTTCCTCGTCGGCGGCGCCAAGCTGCCCTCTCCGCCGGCCGTGCTTCAGGTGATGATCGCGGAAGCCTCAAGCGGCGCGCTGTTCCTGCATCTCGGGGCGACACTGGCCCGCGTCGCGCTCGCCTTCACCCTGGCGATGTCGCTCGGCAGTGCCATCGGCTATCTCATGGGCAGGGTGAAGCTCGCCGACCGGCTCGGCGATCCCTGGCTGATCCTGCTGCTCAACCTGCCGGCACTGGTCGTGATCGTGCTCGCCTATATCTGGGCCGGGCTCACCGAGGCCGCCGCGATCGCGGCGATCGCCATCAACAAGCTGCCGACGGCCATCGTCACCATGCGCGAGGGCACGCGCGCGCTCGACCGTTCGCTGGACGAGATGGCGAGCGTGTTCGCGATGCCGCGCTGGCGCGCGTTCCGCCACGTCGTGCTGCCGCAGCTCGCGCCCTATATCGCGGCCTCCGCCCGCTCCGGCCTGTCGCTGGTGTGGAAAATCGTGCTGGTCGCCGAACTCCTGGGGCGGCCGAACGGCGTCGGCTTCGAGATCGGCGTCGCCTTCCAGCTGTTCGACACGCCACGGCTGCTGGCCTATTCGCTGACTTTCGCCGCCGTCGTGCTCGTCATCGAAACCTTGCTGGTGCAGCCGTTCGAAGCCCGCGCAAACAGGTGGCGGCCCCGTGCGGCTTGAGGTCGATATCACAGGCAAGACCTTCAGGAGTGCCGCGGGCGGAACGCACGAGGTGCTGGCTCCGGTCAAGTTCGCGCTTCAATCCGGCGAGGTCGGCGTGCTGATCGGCCCGTCCGGCTGCGGCAAGAGCACGATGCTGCGCATCATCCTCGGATTGGACCACGACTTTGCGGGTCACATCGCACGGCCGCCGGAAGCGCGGATCGGCATGGTGTTCCAGGAGCCGCGACTGCTGCCGTGGCGCTCGGTCGAGCAGAATGTACGGCTGGCTGCGCCCGGCGTCACCGACGGCAAGTTGTCCGAGCTGTTCAGGATTTTGGAGCTGGACGCCCATCGCAGCCACTATCCCGGTGAGCTCTCGCTGGGTTTGGCCCGGCGCGTGGCGCTCGCCCGCGCCTTTGCGGTCGAGCCGGATATTCTGGTGCTCGACGAACCGCTGGCATCGCTCGATGACGCTCTCGCCGGACGCCTGCGCGACGAGATCGCAACGCTGGTGGCGAGCCGGCCAGTGATGACACTTTTGGTGACACACAGCCTGGACGACGCAGTGCGCCTGGGCGACCGGCTGTTCTTCCTGTCGCCGCGGCCGGCGCGGATCGTGGCCGAGGTGCCTATCGGCATCCCGCGCGACACACGCGGCGAAACCGAGATAGCGGCGATCAAGGCCAGCCTCGCCCAACGAACCCAAGGCGACCGCATCGAGCGAGATGTCTCGTAGCCGGTCGCCCGGCCGACGTGCTAGATAGGCGAGCGGCGGAGTTGACGATGACGCGAACGGTCACCCTCGCAACGTGTGGTATTGCAGCGCTGAGTCTCGCACTCGCCACGATGACGGCGAGCACGCAAGACATGATGCGCGACGTCGATCTCACCTCCCCCGCGATGGTCTCGGCCGAAATGACGAGGCCGGAGGTCGAGGCCGTGCTGGCCAGAGCGAGCGCCGCGCAGCCTGCCGATTTCACCGGCAAACGCCTGTCGGGCCTCGATCTCTCGGGGCTGGACCTGTCCAACGCGGTTCTCCGCGCCGCGCGGCTCAACAAGACCATACTCCGGGACGCGAGGCTTGACCGCGCGATCCTCGATCAGGCGTGGCTGCTGGATGCGGATCTGACCGGCGCAAGCCTGAAGGGCGCCAATCTGTTCGCCTCGCAAATGGCCCGCGCGCGTCTCGACGGCGCGAACCTGTCGGGAGCGCGCATCGCAGCCGACCTCACCGGCGCAAGCCTGGTGGGCGCCTCGATCGCGGACGCGCATCTTGGCGCCGATATGCGCAACCAGTCGATGGGGCTGATGCGCGCGGTGCTGAGATCCGCCAATCTGGAACGGCTGAACGCGCGCAACGCCGATTTGTCGCGTGTCGACCTCGAATTCGCGGTCCTCAGGGGCGCCGACCTGAGCGGCGCATCACTGAAAAACGCCCAGCTCGGCGGAGCCGATCTGACCGACGCCATCGTCACCGACGCCGATTTCGACGGCGCCGATCTCGTCTCGGCGAAGCTGATCGCACCGAACGGCCTTGACCGCGCCAAGAATTTCGACAAGGCAAAGAACCGCGAGCGCCTGATCAGGGAATGACGGCGCCTTTGGGAGGACTGGCTGATGCGTGAGGTTCTTGCTTTGATCGTGTTATTGACGCTTGCCGGCGAAGCCGCCGCGCAGGCCAAGGGCAAGGGCATCCGGCTGTGGAATCTCACGACGGAGACGATCTCCGGCTTCCAGCTCTCGCCCGCCGGCAAGACCGACTGGGGGCCGAACCAGTGCCTCAACGACAAGGACAAGGAGGTCGACCACGACGAGCGGCTGCGCATCACCGGCGTCGAGCCGGGCCGCTACGACGCCAAGGTCAGCTACCCCAATGCACGGCAGTGCATCGTCCGCGACATCGAGATCAGGGCCGATGCGGTGTTCTCGATCGCCGACAAGGATCTGAAGGACTGCACCAAGTAGCGTGCCCGGCTTACGCCTTGTCGTTCGGGTGCGGATATTCGCAGCGCCAGCGCACCGCCTGCCATTTCGGATGATCGCCGATCCATTGCGCGATATAGGGCGGCGCCGCCATCATGCATTGGCGGGGCGACCCCGAATAGTTGAACACCAGATGCTGCTCCTCGCAGGTCGCCGGCGAGAGCACCGCACACACAGTCACCACAAGGTCGATCGGGTTCATGCTGGGATCCTCTCGCGGGGCAATCGAGACTAGCACGATAAGTTACGTTCCAGGGAGCGGGAAGTTTCAGACGGACGTGAGGACGGGGAACTGTCGCCGCGTTCAAATGCGAGAGAAGGACTCGCGGACAGAACCCCTCACCCGTCTCGCCGCTATCGCGGCGAGCCACCCTCTCCCGCAAGGGGAGAGGGAAAGGGCGCCTTAAAAATTCACCCCGAAAACCAATCTCGCCTGATGCCGTTCGAAATTGACGAGGTCGAGATTGCCGCCCGAGCCGGCCGCGCGGCCCCAGGCCTGCATGTTCCAGCTCAGGGTCAGCCGCGACTTCTCCGATAGCTGGAAATAGGCCGTGGGCCCGACGAACAGCGCTTGACCCGCGAACTCGCCGAGGCCGATGCCCTCATATTGCCGGAAGTAGCGCATCTCGCCGCCGAGCAGCACGTTGGGGCGCACCCGGGCCAAGGCGGCGAACGCCGCACCGATCGTCGAACTCTTCTCGGACGTTCCCGCCACCTCGACGCGCGCCCATTCCGGCTGATAGACCAGATTGAGCGCGCCGATGACGAAGTTCGGAACGAGCTCGCGGTCGAAGGCGAGCGTGAAATCGGTGCCGTACATCCGCCCCTTGGCGCCGCTGGTCTCGTCGATGCGGTCGCCATGGAGCTCGGTGGCGATGGTGAGACCGAACGGCGCCCGCTCGCGGTCGAGCAGTCGGTAACGCAGATCGAGTGAGGCGCCCTGGAAATTGAACTGGCGGCGGTCGTCGATGTCGGGGACGCCGGTGATGTCGTGCAGGCTGGCCGTGGCGCCGAGCTCGATGCGAAAGTTCGGCAGCGGCACGACTTCCACCTCCACCTCCTGCGCCAGCGCGCGATAGGCGCCGCCGCCTTTGCCGAAGCGGCCCGTGGTCTGGCTCTGGAATTCGCGCTCGCCGGGATTGCCGACGTCGGTGCCGATCATGAAGCCAAAGATGTGCTCGGTGTCAAAGCCCTCCTCGGCGCTGACACATGCCGGCGCGAGCGCGACCGCGCACGCAATCACCGTCCAGAACGTGTGGGCTTCGATCCGCATCTTGCGAACACTACCACGGCTCCGACGGCGTTCGCCACCGAAGCCGCGGCAGGTTCGTCAGTCTTACTTGCGCGCAGCGCAGGCGTACATGTTGATTTCCATGCCGACCGGCACTTCCACGATCTTCGGAGCTTTCCAAGCCATCCGGGGTCTCCCAAGGTATTGAGCGCGACATCGCGCGGGGCAAAACCTAGGGCTGCCTCATGCACAGCGCAAGCTGGAATTGAACCACCGATGCAGCGAACTGTCGAATATCGCTTGCGAATTTCGCTCTCGTGCAAAACGCCTTCGCTCCCAGTCAAGCGCAGCCGCACTCACCGCAACAAGCGCAGCAGCGCGCGGCCGGCGCGCGAGTTGAGCTCCTTTGCATCGAGCGTTCCGTCCTTGTCGGGATTCGCCGCATTGAAGCGCTGCTCCACCACGGACAGATACTCGTCGAGCGTGAGTGTGCCGTCATGATCGGGATCAGCCGCGGCGAGCTCTTTCGCCGTTAACCGTCCGCGCAATTCGCGCGCATCCAGCGTGCCGTCATGATCGGGATCGAGCTTGGAGAACAGCGCAGTCGCGGCCTTCTTCACCTCGGCCAGATCGAGCGTGCCGTCATTGTCGGTATCGAACATCTTGACGGCGGATGCCGACCAGGCCGGGCCGGACAGAACTGCAAGCGTGAGCGCAAGTGCAACAGAGCGACGCGATAGCATTGAAACCTCCTGACCGAGAGCCGCCGATTCGAGCGGGATCGAAGCAGCATCAATCCGCAAGGCGCGCCCCCGTTCAAGCGGAATTACAATCTGCGTGCCGCAACCTCGGGGAACCCAATCGTTCGGCACTGCATCATGCCGCGGAATTTTCCAGGGCCGGCGCACAAGAGAGAGTCGGTTGTAAGGTTTCCGTCAGGCAACTGGCATCTCGCGCTCAACATATCGCCACCGCGATTGCGACTTTCGTATTGACGCGTTTTGTATTCGGGCGGAGTGTTGCCGAAGCAGCGTCAAAAGGCGCGCATCTTGGGAGGAATGGATGAAACGCTTTGCGATGGCCGCGAGCCTCGTCATGCTTGCATCGAATTGTGCGTACGCACAGACCACCGAGCAGTTGGTCAAGGGCGCGACCGATACATCGAACGTTCTCAACTACGGGATGGGCTACAATCTGCAGCGCTTCTCGACGCTGAACCAGATCAACAAGGACACCGTCAAGAACCTCGTCCCGGTCTGGAACTACTCCTTCAATGACGATCGCAGCGAAGAATCGCAGCCTCTGGTTTACCAAGGCGTGATCTATGTGACGTCGCACAATGCGACCATGGCGGTCGACGCCAAGACCGGTAAGCAGATCTGGAAATCCAAGGTCGAGTACCCCGCCGAGACGCCGCGCATCGTCTGCTGCGGCATCATCAACCGCGGCGCGGCGCTCTACGACGGAAAAGTCTTCCGCACCACGCTGGATGCCAACGTGATCGCGCTCGACGCCAAGGACGGCAAGGAGCTGTGGCGGCAGAAGGCGGCCGACATCAAGGAAGGCTATTCGATGACGGTGGCCCCGCTGGTCGCCGACGGTGTCGTCATCACCGGCATCTCAGGCGCCGAGTTCGGCACCCGCGGCTTCATCGACGGCTGGGATCCGGCAACCGGCAAGCATCTCTGGCGCACCCATTCGATCCCCTCGCCGGACGAACCCGGCGGCGACACCTGGAAGGGCGACACCTGGAAGCTCGGCGGCGGCTCGACCTGGATCACGGGGTCCTACGATCCCGAGCTGAACACGGTCTATTGGGGCATCGGCAATCCCGGCCCGTTCAATTCGGCAGTGCGGCCCGGCGATAATCTCTACACCTGCTCCGTGCTGGCGATGGATCCCAAGACCGGCAAGATCAAGTGGCACTACCAGTTCTCGCCGAACAATCCGTTCGACTACGACTCGGTGGCCGAGATGGTGCTCGCCGACATGAATGTCGAGGGCAAGCCGACCAAGGTGCTGATGGATGCCAACCGCAACGGCTTCTTCTACGTGCTCGACCGCACCAACGGAAAGTTGCTCGCCGCCAACCCCTACGTGAAGGTGAACTGGGCGACCGGCATCGACATGAAGACGGGCCGTCCGATCGAGACCGACGTCAGCAAGGACGCGCGTGAAGGCAAGAAGGTAACGGTCTATCCGTCGATCCTCGGCGGCAAGAACTGGGAGCCGATGTCGTTCAACCCGCAGACCGGCCTCGCCTATGCCAACACGCTCGCCTTCGGCGGCAAGTACAAGGCCGAGCCTGTCACCTTCAAGCAGGGCGAATGGTATCTCGGCATGGACCTCACCGATCCCTGGGAGTTCGGCGACGGCGCGCGCGGCCATCTGAAGGCGATCGATCCCATGACCGGCAAGGCGAAATGGGAGGCTCCCGCCGACATTCCGCGCTTCTCGGGCGTGCTGTCGACCGCGGGCGGCGTGGTGTTCACGGGCGCGCTGACAGGCGAGTTCGAGGCCTTCGATGCCGATACCGGCAAGAAGCTCTGGCAGTTCCAGACCGGCTCGGGCATCGAGGGACAACCGGTGACGTGGCAGCAGGACGGCGTGCAATACATCGCCGTGACGAGCGGCTATGGCGGCGTCTATTCGCTGTTCTCCGGCGACGAGCGGCTTGCCAAGGTGCCGCCCGGCGGCTCGCTCTGGGTTTTTGCGGTCAAGCGGTAACCACGGCACGATGCTGAGAGACGTATCACACAGGACGGTGGCGATGATCGCCACCGTCGCGGTGCTGACGGTCGCGCTCGCGGTGACCGTTCGCGCTGCGGATGACGCAACTGGCAATCCCCTGCAGGCGCAGATCGACCACGGCAAGTCGACCTACGCGTCGAAATGCTCGCACTGCCATGGTCCCAACATGATGAACTCCGGCACCATCACGCCGGATTTGCGCGCGTTTCCCGACGACAAGACGCGCTTCGTCACCACCGTGAAGAACGGCAAGAACAACAGGATGCCGCCCTGGGGCGACATCCTGAGCGACGATGAGATCGGCGATCTCTGGGCCTTCATCTCGAGCCGGAGGAAACCGTGAGTGGGCGGCTGGCACTCGGTCTTGCCGCATTGCTTGCGGCGCTGGCGACGCCCGCGCGCGCGGCGGATGCCCTGAGCATCTGTCTCGACGAGGACCGGCCGCCGCTCTCGGTGCATCACAAGGACGCGCTGGATACCGGCTTCGACGTGCTGCTGGCGCAGGCGATCGCGGAGCGGATCGGCCGGCCGCTGAAGATCCAGTGGTTCGAGAGCAAGCTGGACGAGGATTCCAGCCCGCAGCTCGAGGCCAATGCACTGCTCTCCGACGGGCGCTGCGCGCTGGTCGGCGGTTATGCGCTGACGCAGGACTCCCTCGTCAAGCCCGGCATGAAGACGGCACGCTTGCCGGACTTCACTGGGGCCACGCGCGAGGACCGGCGCCGCCGCGTCGCGCTCGGCGTGCTCGCGCCGAGCCGGCCTTACGTCTATTCGCCGATGACAGTCGTGCTCGGGCCGAAGGCGCAGGGGCGCAAGATCAAGGATATCGGCGATCTCGCCGGCCTTCGCCTCGCGATCGAGAGCGGCTCGCTCGGTGATGCCGTACTGATGACCTTCGACAAGGGGCGCCTGATCGACGGCATCACCCATCTCGTCCCCGGCCGCGACGACCTCCTCGGCACGCTCGCGCGCGGCGACCATGATGCAACGCTGATCGATCTTGCCCGTTTCGACGCCTACCGCGCCGCGCATCCGGATACGGCGATCACCGCGTCCGGCTATTACTACCCGATCGGCGCCAACCGCGGCTATGTCGGGCTCGCCAGCGACGGCGCGCTGATCGAGGCGGTCAACAAGGCGCTGGCTGCGCTTGCCGCTGAGGGCAAGATCGCCGAGTTCGGCAAGCAGGCCGGCCTCACCTATCTGCCGCCGCGCGAGCCCGCGATCCTTGGCGATGTCTGGATGAAGATCATTCAGCGGTGACGTCGCGCTACGCTGCGGCCCGGGGGCACAAAGAACAGTTGTCATTCCGGGGTGCCCGCAGGGCGAGCGGAATCCGTTCCTACGCAGCGCATGCGGCGTGATGGATTCCGGGCCTGCATGCCGGGCACGCATCCCGGAACGACGGAGGATGTGCTGCGTCTCGCTTCTTATACTGTAACCATTCATTCGGCCATTTGGTGAAGTCGTGAGTCCTTCTGCCGCCGACCTGCGCGATTTCCTCGCCCGGGAGATCAAGTTCCGCGAACTGCTGCGCGCGCTGATCGTCGTCGGCCCGATGGTCGCCGCATATTTCATCGCGCGCGAGACCGCGCTGCTGAACCTCGGATTGATCGCAGTCTCGCTGCTCATTCCGGCGCTCAGGATGCAGCTGGCGCCAAAACTCATCGCGTGGCACTACCTTGCCATCCTCGTCACCTTCGCCGCGCTGTTTCTCGCCGCTCCGATCAAGCCGCTGTTCGTGGTGCTGACGGCGCTCGCCGGCTTTCTGGCGGTCGCCGCGACGCGCCATGGCGAGGATTTCCGGACCCTCGGCAATTGGGTGTTCATCCCCGCCGTCTATCTCGCCTGTGAGGTGCGGGAGGGCGTGACCGCCTCGGAAGCGCTGCGCCATGCCGGCGTGATCATCGTGTCCTCTCCGATCTCGCTGGCGCTGGTATGCGCCATTCGGATCTACGACCGGCAGCGGCGCAGCGATGCCGCGAAGACCGCGTTCGGACCGGCCGCGGCCGAGTGGTTCCTGCCCGCGCTCGCGACCGCCATGGCGGTGTTCGCGGCAGCCGCGCTGGTCGAAATCTTCGACCTTGCGCAGGGGCAATGGGTGATGTGGTCGGCCGCAAGCGTCGTGGTCGGCGATCTCGCCGCCTCCACCGGCAAGCTGAAGCAGCGGGCAATCGGCGCCGTCGCCGGCGTGCCGCTCGGCTTCCTCGCCGGCATGCTGCTGCCACAGAGCCGGGTCGGCTATGCGCTCGCGGTTCTCGCCGCCACCCTCACGCTGACCTCGTTCTCCCGCTATATCGTCGGCTTCGGCCTGCGCTGCTTCTTCATTGCCCTCGCCGCCTCCTTTGCCGGCGGCGCCAGCGGGATCGCGGAGGAGCGTATCGTCAACGTGCTGATCGGCGGCACATTCGGCCTGATCGCGGTGGGTCTCACCGAAATCGTCTGGCTGCGCGGCGTGCGAAAGGTGCGATCGTCCGGGTGACGCCGGAATAGGCACGTGCCGGCTGACCGAATGCGCCAATCTGTCTCGCCTGCCGCCCATGCCGACGCCAGCCTGATGCAGTACCTTTGGCAAAAAACCGGGGAGAGAATCATGTCCGCCAAACTCGATCGCCGCCAGTTCGTAGCCGCCTCCGCCGTTACCCTCGCGATGCCCTTTGTCTCGCGCAGCGTCTCGGCGCAAAGCCCCTGGCCATCGCGGCAGATCCGCATGATTTGCAGCTATCCGGCCGGCGGACAGACCGACCTGCTCGCACGCGCCTACGGCGAATTCATCTCCAAGCAGGTCGGCAAGACCGTCATCGTCGAGAACAAGCCCGGCGCCTCCGGCGCGATCGGCACAGCCGAAGTCGCCCGCGCGGAGCCCGACGGCCACACCATCCTGTGCTCGATCTCGACCACCTACATCATGAACCGGGTGGTAATGAAGAATCCGGGCTACGACATGGACAAGGACCTGACGCTCGTCAGCGTCATTCCGGGCGCCGGCCTGTTGCTGGTGGCGAACCCGAAAACCGGCGTCAAGACGCTGGAGGATTTCGTCGCCTTCGCGCGCAAGAGCGGCAAGGTGAATTTCGGCACCTACAGCGCAGGCTCGGCGCCGCACATGACGATCAACGAGCTCAACAAACAGTACGGCCTCAACATCGAGCCGGTGCACTATCGCGGCGAGGCGCCGATGTGGACGGGAATGCTGGAAGGCACACTCGATGCCGCCATGGGCAGCTATACGGCCGCACAGTCGGTTCTGCAGAGCGACCGCGGCACCGTGTTCGCGGTGCATTCGAAGAAGGTCGAGGCCATCCCGAACGTGAAGACGCTGCCCGAACAGGGCGCGACCTCAAAGTTCTTCACCGTGAGCGGATTCTCGGGCTGGGCCGTCCCGAAAGCAACGCCGCAGCCCGTGGTCGATCGCCTCGCCGAACTCTGCGTCGCCGCCAACAGCGACTCGAAGGTGAAGGAGGTGCTCGCGACCTTCGTGCTCGAGCCCGCGATCGGCTTCAAGGAAAGCAATGCGCTCTATCAGCGCGAACTGCCGATTTGGATCGAAAGCGCCAAGTCGCTCGGCCTCGAGCCGGCCTAAAATCTCGAGCTACCGCCTGGCGCGCCGGTACTCCCTCCCCGGCCCGGCCTCCGACCAAAGCCTAGTGTCGGGAACGCAGTTTCCCGCTATGATTGCGCGCCGCCGCCGGAAGAGCGCGCGCACAGGAAGGGCCGATCGCATGACACCGGATGCAGTCGCCGTCGCCGTCATGGTCATCCTGCTCTTTCCGATGGGCTATTTCACGCTGGCATCGCCCGCCTTTCTGCTGGTGAAGCTCGATATCCAGCCCGTCGCCCAGTTGCTGCGCGGAATGTTCAACGCCCATTTCCTGGTGATGCGCGTTGCCGGAATTGTCGGAACGGTGATTCTCCTCCTCGACGGCCGCCCGCTCGCCGCGATGGGCGTCGCCCTGCTCGCAGCCCTGGCGATCTGGGGCCGCCGCTGGTTCATGCAACGGATGGACGACCAGCTCAGCGCCAGGGACGCCGGCGACGCCGAGGCTCCGCGTCGGCTGCGCCGTCTGCACTGGAGCGGAATGCTGGGCAATGCGGTGCTGCTGGTCGCCCTACTGGCGAGCATTCCCTACATCGCGACGCCGGCGTGACAGGCAACATCGCCGTGATTGCGGCCCTCGCGGCCGCAATCCTTCCGTCCATGACGTCACACCTGAAGTTATTCGCGACAGCTCTTCACCGAATGTAGACCGGCACATTGCCGCAGGTTGCATTGCTGATATAATGCACTTAGGACAGCACGAGACTGTCTTTCAGGAGAAGAAGGCGATGAAAGCTTCAGTTTTTCTTCTTGCGGGCCTGACCATTCTGTCGATCAGCTCAGTCAATGCAGCGCCGAAAAGCACCGACGCAACGACCTCCACAACGAAGGTCAGCTCGGTCGCGTGTTCTATCTCGGGTGGCGGCTTTGGGTCCTACCCATCAGGTTGCCGCAACGGAGCCAACTTCAAGTCCTACAACGAATGCAAGGAATCGGGCGCCAAGCGCGGTTGGAGGCACGAGGACATGGCCTGGTATTGCAGCGGCCTCGGCCTGCAATAGCAATCATCCGCGCAAGAGGCGTTGCGGGTCGCTGCCTCGCGAATTCTTCGATCGACCAAGTATCAATGAGTATCAAAATGCCCGGCAAACAAGGGAGGCCATGCGCCCTTCCCCGCCTAGTGCTCGCCCGAGCTAGCGGCGCCCTGCTGCGCCTTGTGGATCGAGGACGGCACCACGCCGAAATATTTCCGGAACACGCGGCTGAAATGCGATGAGCTGGAGAAGCCCCAGGAGAACGCCACGTCGGTGATGGTCTTGCCGGCGTGGGCCTCGAGCTCCTGGCGGCAGTTCTGCAGGCGCGCCTGCCAGATGTAGTCGCTCACCGTGGTGCCGCGCTCGGAAAACAGCATGTGCAGATAGCGCTTGGAGCAGCCGAGCTCGGCGGAGATCTGGTCGATGCACAAATCCGGATCGCGCAGGTGCTCGCGGATGAAAAACTGGGCACGCACATACATCGCTTCGGGCCCGGCCCGGTCGAACATCGTGTCGGCTTCGCGCAGCGGCAGCAGCAACAGGTCGATCAACGAATCGGCGACGCCGACCGCGCTGTTCGCCGACAGTTTCGCCGCCTCGTCGAAGGTCGCATGGACGAAATCGTGGGCGATCCGTCCCGTCCCCGTCTTCGACGTCAGCTTGCAGGCCGGCATCCGCTGCGACGGGAAGCCGCGGTCGCGCAGCAGCGCCTTCGGCACGATCACCACGTCGTGACGGGTGAAGGCGGGGCTGATGATCGAATGCGGGCAGGAGACGTCATAGGCGATGATGTCACCCGGGTTGAGCTCGATGTGGCGGCCTTCCTGCTCGAAATAGGACACGCCGTAGGTCTGGAAGTGGATCTTGATGTACGGATGTTCATTGGCCTTGGCGCGCGCCAGCGTGTGCGCGATGCGATGCTGGCTGACCTCGATCTGGCAGAGCTTCAGGCGCGAGACCGTGGTGTAGTCGATGCGGCCTTCGAGCGAGGACGCCTCCAGCGGATCGACGTCGAAATACCCGCACAGGCTGGTCAGCCCGTCGATCCAGCTCTGGATCTGCCGCTTCGGCGTCATGCCGGTCGTCGAAAGCGTGTGAATGGTGTCGGACATTAATCCAGCCACTGGTTTGATCCGGAGATCCGACGCGAATCGCGACCAGCGCTGCCGGAGCCCTCAGCCGTGATTGCGTGACGTTTACCTCGATTTTGAGCGGTCTTTTGCAACGAGCGCCATCGTTCCATTGCCACTCTTGAAACTTAATCCTCCGCCTTAGTTGCAGCGCCGTCAAGGGGAACCTGAGCGTTGAAGGCGGCTCAAAAGGCTTACCGAAGCCCCTGAATTCGCTACTGCAAAATCAAAATCTTCGGGTCCGTGCGCTGTCAAGCAAACCGCCTTCTCTCTTGGGCAAGTTTCCCGGGAACGAAGTGGTTAGGGATTGCAGCAGGAACAACAAGAACGGGCCGCTCCTGCACGTGGACCCGTGGCTCTCATCAGGAGGAGGAAACACCACAGCATCGTTTCTGGTCGCAATCGTGACCGCCCTGCACGAGCAGACGCCGGATGAGAAGCCCGGTGATTGAGCAATGCTTCGGAAACAATAAACGAGACCAACGGAGGAATAACTATGCGCAAGGTACTACTGGCGACCTTTCTTGGCTCCGCGGCGGCTCTCGCCGTAGGCGGCGCGTCAGCCAATGACGAGCTGAACAAGATGGCGCAGAACCCGAAAGACTGGGTGATGCCCACGGGCGACTACGCCAATACCCGATATTCCAAGCTGAACCAGATCAACGCCCAGAACGTCGGCAAGCTCCAAGTCGCCTGGACCTTCTCGACCGGCGTGCTGCGCGGCCATGAAGGCGGCCCGCTGATCATCGGCAACATGATGTACGTCCACACGCCGTTCCCCAACAAGGTCTACGCCATTGACCTTTCCAACGAGAACAAGATCGTCTGGAAGTACGAGCCGAAGCAGGATCCCAACGTCATCCCCGTGATGTGCTGCGATACGGTTAACCGCGGCCTCGCCTTCGGCGACGGCAAGATCTTCCTGCATCAGGCCGACACCAGCCTCGTCGCGCTCGACGCCAAGACCGGCCAGGTGGCCTGGACCGCCAAGAATGGCGATCCCGGCAAGGGCGAGACCGGCACCTCGGCCCCAATGGTCGTCAAGGACAAGGTGCTGATCGGCATCTCCGGCGGCGAGTTCGGCGTTCAGGCCCACATGTCCGCCTACGACATCAAGACCGGCAAGCTGGCATGGCGCGGCTATTCGGAAGGACCGGATGATCAGATCCTGGTCGACGCCGAGAAGACCACCGCACTCGGCAAGCCCGTCGGCAAGGACTCGAGCCTCAAGACCTGGCAAGGAGATCAGTGGAAGATCGGCGGCGGCGCCACCTGGGGCTGGATCTCCTACGACCCCGAGCTGAACCTGATCTATTACGGATCGGGCAATCCCTCGACCTGGAATCCGAAGCAGCGTCCCGGCGACAACAAATGGTCGATGACGATCTGGGCACGTAACCCGGACACCGGCGTTGCCAAATGGGTCTATCAGATGACGCCCCACGACGAGTGGGACTATGACGGCGTCAACGAAATGATCCTCTCGGACCAGTCGATCAACGGCCAGGCGCGCAAGCTGCTGACGCATTTCGATCGTAACGGCCTTGGCTATACGCTCGATCGCAGCACCGGCGAGCTCCTGGTCGCCGAGAAGTACGATCCGAAGGTGAACTGGACCTCCGGCGTCGACATGGACAAGAACTCGCCGACCTATGGCCGTCCGAAGGTGGTGGATGCTGCTTCGACCGACAAGGCCGGTGAAGACCACAACGTGAAGGGCATCTGCCCGGCCGCGCTCGGCACCAAGGACGAGCAGCCGGCAGCCTACTCGCCGGACACGCAGCTGTTCTACGTTCCGACCAACCACGTCTGCATGGACTACGAGCCGTTCAAGGTGAGCTACACCGCGGGCCAGCCCTATGTGGGTGCGACGCTCTCGATGTATCCGCCGCAGGGTGAAAGCCACATGGGCAATTTCATCGCCTGGGACGGCAAGACCGGCAAGATCGTCTGGTCGAACAAGGAGCAGTTCTCGGTCTGGTCGGGTGCGCTCGCAACCGCCGGCGGCGTGGTGTTCTACGGCACGCTCGAAGGCTATCTGAAGGCGGTCGACGCCAAGACCGGCAAGGAGCTCTACAAGTTCAAGACTCCTTCCGGCATCATCGGCAACGTCACGACCTATGAGAACGGCGGCAAGCAGTATGTCGCAGTGCTCTCCGGCGTCGGTGGCTGGGCCGGCATTGGTCTGGCCGCAGGCCTGACCGATCCGACCGCCGGTCTCGGCGCAGTCGGCGGCTACGCAGCCCTCAGCAACTACACGGCGCTCGGCGGTACGCTGACCGTGTTCTCGCTGCCGGCGAACTAGCACACCCTTCGTGTCGCTCCGGCGCGTGGATCAAGTCCACGCGCCGGTTCGTCTCCACCGAACGCCTTCCGAGGAAATTCTCTTGCGTAAAATCTGCTTTGTTATTGCTGCGATGATCTTCGTTGGGTCGGGAGGAATTGCGACCGCGGACGGCCCGGGCGACCCGGCCGCCGTGAAGAAAGAAGACGACGGCAAATGGCTCGATAAGGAAGGAAACCCGACTTACAAGATTTCGGCCGACGGCACCGTGGACTGGTTCACCTATTCCGGCTACCGCCGCTATCACTCCGACTGCCACGTCTGCCATGGCCCCGACGGCATGGGATCCACCTACGCACCGGCGCTGAAGGATTCCGTCAAGACCATGAGCTATGGCGATTTCCTCGGCGTGGTCGCCTCCGGCCGCAAGAACATCTCGACCGCGCAGGAAAACGTCATGCCGGCCTTCGGCGACAACCCGAACGTCGCCTGTTACATGGACGATCTGTACGTCTATCTGCGCGCCCGCTCCACCGAAGCCTGGGGCCGGCAGCGTCCGGCCAACAAGGAAGCGAAGACGGAGGCCTACACCAAGGCCGAAGACGCCTGCATGGGCCACAAGTGAACGTTACCAGGACTGCCGAGACTACTTCCTGGCGTCTAAGAATTTGAGGAGCTACCGATGAAGACACGTGCCGCCGTCGCTTTCGAAGCCAAGAAGCCGCTCGAGATCGTCGAAGTCGACCTGGAAGGGCCCAAGGCCGGCGAGGTCCTGGTCGAGATCAAGGCAACAGGCATCTGCCACACCGACGCCTATACGCTCGACGGCTTCGACAGCGAGGGAATCTTCCCGTCGATCCTGGGCCATGAGGGCGCCGGGATCATCCGCGAGATCGGCCCCGGCGTGACCTCGGTGAAGCCGGGCGACCACGTCATCCCGCTCTACACGCCGGAATGCCGGCAATGCAAAAGCTGCCTGAGCCAGAAGACCAATCTCTGCACGGCGATCCGCGCAACGCAGGGCAAGGGCGTGATGCCGGACGGCACCAGCCGCTTCTCCTACAAGGGCAAGCCGATCTACCACTACATGGGCTGCTCGACCTTCTCGAACTTCACCGTGCTGCCGGAGATCGCGGTCGCCAAGATCCGTGAGGACGCGCCGTTCGACAAGAGCTGCTACATCGGCTGCGGCGTCACCACCGGCGTCGGCGCCGTGGTCAACACCGCCAAGGTCGAGCCCGGTTCAAACGTCGTGGTCTTCGGCCTCGGCGGCATCGGATTGAACGTCATCCAGGGCGCCAAGATGGCCGGCGCCGACAAGATCATCGGCGTCGACATCAACGACTCCAAGGAGGATTGGGGCCGCCGGTTCGGCATGACGCATTTCGTCAACCCCAAGAAAGTTACCGGCGACATCGTCCAGCATCTCGTCGGCCTCACTGACGGCGGCGCCGACTACACCTTCGACTGCACCGGCAACACCAGCGTGATGCGCCAGGCGCTGGAAGCCTGCCATCGCGGCTGGGGCACCTCGATCATCATCGGCGTTGCCGAGGCCGGCAAGGAGATCGCCACCCGCCCGTTCCAGCTCGTCACCGGGCGCAACTGGCGCGGCACGGCCTTCGGCGGCGCGCGCGGCCGCACCGACGTGCCGAAGATCGTCGACTGGTACATGAACGGAAAGATCCAGATCGATCCGATGATCACCCACGTGCTCAAGCTCGAAGAGATCAACAAGGGGTTTGACCTCATGCATGAGGGCAAATCCATCCGTTCCGTCGTCGTGTACTAGCCCAAAGACATCACACCCAGGAGGATCGACCCATGACTGTTGCACTCCATCCATCGATCGACAACGGCGTCAAACAGGGTAGCGGCAGCTTTGCCGGCGGCACCCTCGCCTGCAAATGCACGGACCATCAGGTCAAGGTCGGCATCAAGGGCGACGTCGCCCACAACCACGCCTGCGGCTGCACCAAATGCTGGAAGCCGCAGGGCGCGACCTTCTCCGTCGTCGCCGTGGTGCCGCGCCAGAACGTCACGGTGCTCGAGAACGGCGACAAGCTCCAGATTGTCGATCCCTCGGCGGTGATCCAGCGCTATGCCTGCAAGGCCTGCGGTACGCACATGTATGGCCGCATCGAGAACAAGAACCATCCGTTCTACGGCCTCGACTTCATCCACCCCGAGCTGTTCCAGGAGCAGGGTTCGCAAGCGCCGCAATTCGCCGCCTTCGTCTCCTCGGTGATCGAATCCGGCGTGAAGCCGGAGCAGATG
Organism: Bradyrhizobium sacchari; assembly: GCF_002068095.1. Taxonomy (GTDB): domain Bacteria; phylum Pseudomonadota; class Alphaproteobacteria; order Rhizobiales; family Xanthobacteraceae; genus Bradyrhizobium; species Bradyrhizobium sacchari. The sequence continues at coordinate 234,338 of NZ_LWIG01000012.1, forward strand.
GCCGGCATCCGCTCGCGGCTGAAGGAAATCGGGCTCGAGCCCTATGACTGCCTGTCGCCGGCGCTGATGGACGCGATCGCGACGCACGTGGCCAAAGCCAAGGCCGCCTGAACGATGGTTTGAGCAGGCCGCCTCAACCGGCGGCCTGCGCTCTCGCCACGCCCGTCCGATCGCTGGTCCCCCACTCCTCTCCCCAGCGAACCGGACGGGCCTGGCTCCCGGACGATCGCGGCGAAGCCGCCTCCTCGCCTTCGATGGACTGGCGAGAACCGCCGGCTCCCTCAGTCCTGGTCTCTGAATGACTACGCGGTGCCGCGCGCTTCCTGCCTGAAGTCTGCGGCCTTGCGTTTCTCCCTCCCTCGACTGAGGCATCCTGCTTCGTCCGCGCAGTGTTCCTGGCGGACGAAGCCTTTTTCGCTGCACGGCACATTTGTGGACGCGCGACGCACACGGACGTGATGTCGCGCCCTGCTTTTGACAAACCATCGATGCAATCTTTTCCCGGTGAGAACACTCGGCTGTGAACGCCGGGTCGGTGCGATCTCTGCTACGTTCGCGCCGTCACGATGCCGCGCGAAGTTCAAAACAATCAAGAACACGACGGGAGGTATCGAGCACATCCAGACATCGTCATCGGCGTTCCTGCCTCCCTCCGGGATTTGCCCACGCGGGACGACGGCAGGGATGCTGCGAGACAACGCACGGACGACCGCCAACCGAGATCGGCGAATTTGAATTTGGCATGCTTATGAAGAGCGAGGGACGATCATGATCAAGGTGAAGATCAACGGCCAGGAACAGAGCTGGGACGGCGACCCGGATCTCCCGCTACTCTGGTTCCTGCGCGACGAGGCCGGGCTGACCGGTACCAAATACGGCTGCGGCCAGGCCCTGTGCGGCGCCTGCACCGTCATCGTCGACAAGGAGGCCGTGCGTGCCTGCATCACGTCGGTCAACGACGTTGCCGGACGCGAGGTCACCACGATCGAGGGGCTGCATCCGAACGGCGATCATCCCGTGCAGAAGGCCTGGCGCCAGGTCAATGTGCCCCAATGCGGCTTTTGCCAGGCCGGCCAGATCATGCAGGCTGCGGCGCTGCTGATGGACAATCCAAAGCCGTCGCACGACCAGATCCGCGAGGCGATGGCCGGCAACATCTGCCGCTGCGGCTGCTACCAGCGCATCGAGAACGCGGTCCATCTCGCATCGACGGGAGTGTGACATGAATTTCATCGACAATCCCGGCAAGCTCCGTGGCTTCGAAAAGAACATCAAGGTCGAGAAGGTCTCGCGCCGCAGCATCCTGAAGGGACTCGGCATCACCGGCGGCTTCGTGCTCGCCGCCCCGGTCATGTCGCGCCAGGCATTTGCCTATGAGACAGGCGCCGGAAAGATGCCGCACGGTGTCGTGGTCGACCCGCGCGTCTTCGTCGCTATCGCGCCCGATGGCACCGTCAGCATCGTCGCCCACCGTTCCGAAATGGGCACCGGTGTGCGCACCAGCCTGCCGCTGATCGTGGCGGAGGAAATGGAAGCCGACTGGTCAAGGGTCAAGGTGCAGCAGGCCCATGGCGACGAGGTCAAGTTCGGCAACCAGGACACCGACGGCTCGCGCAGCACGCGGCACTATCTGATCCCGATGCGCCAGATCGGCGCCTCCGCCCGCACCATGCTGGAGCAGGCCGCAGCCAAGCGCTGGCGTGTGCCGGCAACCGAGGTCAAGGCCGTCAATCACGAGGTCGTCCACAGCGCCAGCGGTCGCAAACTCGGCTTCGGCGAACTCGCAGCCGATGCCGCCAAGGAATCGGTGCCTGCTATCGAAGGTCTCAAGCTGAAGGATCCCAGGGACTTCCGCTATCTCGGCAAGGGCCAGGTCGGCATCGTCGATCTCCACGATATCACCACCGGCAAGGCCCGTTACGGCGCCGACGTGCGTTTGCCCGGCATGAAATACGCCGTGATCGCGCGCCCGCCGGTGACCGGCGGCAAGCTCACCTCGTTCGATCCGGAATCTGCCTTGAAGGTCCCCGGCGTCGAGAAGGTCATGGAGGTGCGTGGCTGGCCGTGGCCGTCGAAGTTCCAGCCGCTCGGCGGCGTCGCCGTGATCGCGCGCAATACCGGCGCGGCGATCAAGGGCCGGGATGCACTGAAGCTCGTCTGGGATGACGGCCCCAACGGCAAGTACGAGTCGGTCGCCTACCGCAAGGAGCTCGAGGAGGCCTCGCGCAAGCCCGGCCTGGTCCTGCGCCAGGAAGGCGATGCGGACGCCGCCCTGAAGGGCGCCGACAAGGTCATCGTGGGCGAGTACTACGTCCCGCATCTGGCCCATGTCAGCATGGAGACGCCGGTGGCGGTGGCCGATGTCAAGGGCGACAAGGCCGAGATCTGGGCGCCGGTGCAGAGCCCGGGCGGCACGCGCGAGGACGTCGCCAAGACGCTCGGCATTCCGGAAGCGAACGTCACCGTCAACGTGACGCTGCTCGGCGGCGGGTTCGGCCGCAAGTCGAAATGCGACTTTGCGCTCGAAGCCGCGCTCCTGTCGAAGGAGCTCGGCGCGCCGGTGAAGGTGCAGTGGACGCGCGAGGACGACATCCACAACGGCTTCCTGCACACCGTCTCGGTCGAGCGGATCGAGGCCGGTCTCGACAAGAGCGGCAAGGTGATCGCCTGGCGTCACCGTAGCGTGGCCCCCAGCATCGCCTCGACCTTTGCGGCCGGCACGGTGCATCAGGCGCCCTTCGAAATCGGCATGGGCCTCGTCGACATGCCGTTCGAGATCGCCAACATCTCTTGCGAGAATCCGGAAGCGGCCGCGCACACCCGCATCGGCTGGTTCCGCTCGGTCTCGAACATCCCGCGCGCCTTCGCGGTGCAGTCGATGGTCGGCGAGATCGCGCAGGCCACGGGCCGCGACCAGAAGCAGATGCTGCTGGAGTTGATCGGAAGTCCGCGCATCGTCAAGCCGGCGGTGAAGGACCTCTGGAACTACGGCGAGCCCCTTGACAGCTACCCGATCGACACCGCGCGCCTGAGCAAGGTGGTCGAGCTGGTCGCCGAGAAGGGCGAATGGGGACGCCAGGTTCCGAAGGGCCACGGTCTCGGCATCGCCGTGCACCGCAGCTTCGTCAGCTACATCGCGACCATCGTCGAGGTGGCCGTCGATGAGAAGGGCAAGCTGGCCGTGCCGCGGGTCGACACCGCGATCGACTGCGGCACCTATGTCAATCCCGAGCGCATCGCCTCGCAGATCGAGGGCGCGGTGATCATGGGCCTGAGCCTCGCCAAATACGGGGAGATCACGTTCAAGGACGGCAAGGTGCAGCAGAAGAACTTCGACGACTTCCAGGTCGTCAGGATGGACGAATCTCCCATCGTGACCAACGTCTACATCGTGCCACCCGGCCCGGACACGCCGCCAAGCGGCGTCGGCGAACCCGGCGTGCCGCCGTTCGCGCCGGCGCTGATCAACGCCATCTTCGCGGCGACCGGAAAACGCATCCGGAGCTTGCCGATCGGCAAGCAATTGGAGGCGTAGACACGGAACAGAGGCGGCCTTGCGCCGTTTCCATCGATCTGACAGGAGCAGATCGATGACCAACATCTCAAAGGCGCTCGCAGTCTCGCTGTCGGGCGCCTTTCTTTTGACGACCGCCGGCGCCTTCGCCCAGAGCAACACCACGCCCCCGACCACGGCCACGCGCCCCACTGCGCCGGACCAGAACTCGCTGCCCAACGCCAACGCGCCGCCGGCCTCGACGACCCAGACCACCGGGCAGAATAATCCGGACCCGAAGGTTCGCGAGATGAACCAGAAGGAGAAGGACAAGGTGGACCGGCAAGGGAAGTAGGCTGCGCCGGCACCGGGTTTTCCACGCCGCTCGCAAAGCGAATTAAAGCGAATTGATGTGCCTCTCCCCTTGCGGGGGAAGACCGACACAAAAATGCGGCGGACGTTACCGTCCGCCGCATTCGCCACCCCCCTGCTGCTCCGCCTTCGTCGATCCGCCCGCGGAGCTATTTCTTCAGCGCGAACACCCAGATCACGCCGCCCTGCGGCACGTTGGCCTCGATGCCGATGTTGTTGGTCACCAGCGCATCCTGGATTCGTTGCGCGTCAACGCCCCATCCCGACTGGATCGCGACGTACTGGGTGCCGTCGATCTCATAGGACACCGGCATGCCCATGATGCCGGAGTTGGTCTTCTGCTCCCAGAGCACCTCGCCCGTCTTGGCGTTGAAGGCGCGGAAGTTGCGGTCGTTGGTGCCGCCGGCGAAGACGAGATCGCCCGCAGTTGCCGTGACCGATCCGAACAGCTGCGACTTCGGGAAGTTGTGCTGCCACACCTTCTTGCCGGTGACGGGATCCCAGGCCTGCAGCTCGCCAAAATGATCCGCGCCGGGCTTTGTCTTCAGCCCGATGTCTTCGGGCTTGGTACCGAGCCAGAGCTCACCCGGCTTGAGCGCAACCTTCTCGCCAGTGAAGCCGCCGCAGAAGTTCTCGTTGGCGGGTACGTAGACCAGCTTGGTTTTTTCGCTATAGGCCGCCGACGGCCAGTCCTTGCCGCCCCACAGCGATGGGCAGAATTCGACGCGCTTGCCGATGACGGGCTTGTGCGCGGGATCGACGATCGGCTTGCCGCTCTCGGCATCAATGCCCTTCCAGACATCGGTCGAGACGAACGGCCAACCGGCGACGTAATTGATCTTGGTCGGCGTGCGCTCGAGCACCCAGAAGATCGCATCGCGTCCCGGATGGACCAAGCTCTTGATGTTGCGGCCATCGCGTTGCAGGTCGATCAGCATCGGCGCCTCGACCTCGTCCCAATCCCAGGAATCGTTCTGGTGATACTGGTGATAGGTCTTGATCTTGCCGTTGTTCGGATCGAGCGCGAGCACCGACGAGGTGTAGAGATTGTCGCCGGGATGAGTCTCACCGGGCCATGGCGCCGCATTGCCGACGCCCCAATAGATCGTCTTGGTATCCTTGTCGTAATTGCCGGTCATCCAGGCCGAGCCGCCGCCGTTCTTCCAGTCGTCACCCTGCCAGGTGTCGTGACCGGGCTCGCCTTCACCGGGAATAGTATAGGTCCGCCACAGCTCCTTGCCGTCCTTGGCATCATAGGCGGCGACATAGCCGCGCACGCCGAACTCGCCGCCGGAGCCGCCGACGATGACCTTGCCGTCGACGATCAGCGGCATCAGGGTCATGTACTGACCCTTCTTGTAGTCCTGCACTTTGGTATCCCACACCACCTTGCCGGTCTTGGCGTCCAGCGCGACGACGTGATCGTCCGTGGTGGCGAGATAGAGCTTGTCCTCCCAGAGACCGACCCCGCGGCTGGTCGGATGCAGCTGGAACAGATCGTCGGGCAGCTGCCGCTTGTAGCGCCAATATTCGTCGCCGGTCTTCGCGTTCAATGCGATGACCTGCCCCATCGGGGTCGCCACGAACATCACGCCGTTGTTGACGATGGGCGGCGCCTCGTGGCCTTCGACGACGCCGGTGGCAAAGGTCCAGACCGGCGTGAGATTCTTCACGTTCGAGGTGTTGATCTGGTCGAGCGGGCTGTAGCCCTGCCCATCATAGGTCCGCCGGTAGAGCATCCAGTTGCCGGGTTCTGGATTTTCAAGCCGCTGCGCGGTGACCGGCGAATAACTCTCGATCGGGCCGGCCGTCGCGGCGGTCGCGGCAAGACAGGTGAAGGCGACGAAGCCGGACAGGTACCATTGCTTCCTGGTGATCGACGTTTTCATGGACGTTCCCCTTTTCATCCGTTTGAATTCTTGTTGTGAATTCTTGTTGTGGATTGTTGTCGTTCGTCCCGTCGTCCGCCCGTCGGCGGATGCGGCCTCTCGTGACGCGGGCATACCCCGCAGTCGTCCATCATCCCGGCTGCGCGCCACCTACCTTTCCGATGAAGTTGCCGGCGACGCTGAGCGAGCCGTCAGCGAGCGCGAGCGGCAGCGCGGCGAGCCGCCGCGGCGCCGGTCCGAACACGACCTGCGCGCCCGCGCGAGGATCGTATTCGGAGTTGTGGCACATGCACTTGAACACATCCTTGTCGCCGACATCGCTCTTCACCCAGGCGGTGACGGGACAGCCGGCATGCGAGCAGATCGCCGAATAGGCGAGGATGCCATCAACAGCGCGCTCGCGGGTTTTCTCGTCGAGCTCGGCGGGATCGAGGCGAATGATCAGAATCTCGTTGAGCCGGGACGCACTGCGTACCACCGAGGTCTTGGGATCCTTCGGCCAGGCATGCACCGGCGGCCCGCCGGCCGCGAGGTCGGCCAAGGTGACCGGCTTTCCTTCCTGATCGCCTTCAGAGAAAACGAGCAGATCGCCCTTCTGCGGCCGTTCGTCGGAGCCGGGCGCGTCCTCACCCGCGCGCGCCTCTGTGGAACAGCCGAGGCATGCGGTGGTGGCGAGTGCGCCGAGCAGTAGAGTTCGCCGCGTCTGCTCCGTGCCCGCGTCAAGTTCGGGTTCCGCAGCACTCTCGGAGCGTGAAGATGTGGTGTTGAAGGATGCGCGCGCCATGCCTGCTAGCAGGCGCTGGAACTCTGCCGAAAACAAGGCGAAGACTTGGCACCGCAGTGCATCAATATGGCTTTGCTCGCGTTGATTGAACAATAATGAACGCGTTCAAGCGCGTTTTCGCGAATTCTACGTCACACCGCGCGAGCAGCATGATGATTTTGCAGATCAGACCGATAATGTTGGAATTGGTGCAGCGCGTCAGCCCGCAATGCGAGCTGCGCATTTCTCAGGCAAGGCAGTTTGTATTTCACGACCTGAGCACGTGACGCGGCGAAGCGATGCGGCCGGCAACAGTGGCGGACGCCATCTCAAAACTGTCAGCGATGCGACGTGCCTTGTCGATGAAGAGCGCAGCCGCCGCAGGCGGGCATACGTCGCGTGCGGTCTGTTCGAACAGATCGAGCCAGCGATCGAAATGGCCTCCGACCAGGTTCAGCGGCAGATGCGCCCGCATCGGCGAGCCATGATAGCGGCCGCTCATCAGCACGACCGATGACCAGAAATCCCTGAGCTTGGCGAGATGCTCGTCCCAATTCTGCACGATCGCGAACACCGGCCCCAGCAGCGCATCCTCGCGCACGCGCCCGTAGAAGCGGGTGACGAGTTCCCCGATCATCTCCTCGGTGATCCCGGTGCGCTCTATCGCATCCTGGGTCAACAGGTTCCGCCGTGCGGCCGCAGCCTCGCGCTCGGCCTTCAGTCGATCCGACATGTCCTTCGTTATCCGTTCCGTTGTTCCCGCGAGTCGCCCGTCCGTCATTGTCGGGCCAATCGCGCGCGGCGTCTTTGTCGCAGCGCAAATTGCGGGAATCGGGCGGCGGACGCTCATCGCCCGCCGCCGACGCCTTGATCAGGCGTTGTAAGTGTAAAAACCCTGCCCCGTCTTGCGGCCGAGATGGCCGGCATCGACCATCTCTTTCAACAGCGGCGCTGGCCGATATTTGGGGTCGTTGAAGCCTTTGTAAAAGACCTTCATCACCGACAGCATGGTATCGAGCCCGACGAGATCGGCGAGCGCCAGCGGCCCGATCGGGTGGTTGCAGCCGAGTTTCATGCCGGCGTCGATCTCTTCGGCGGTCGCAATGCCTTCCTGGAGCGCGAAGATTGCCTCGTTGATCATCGGGCAGAGGATGCGGTTGACGGCGAAGCCCGGGCTGTTCTTGGCGGTGATCGCCACCTTGCCGACGCGCTGGGCGAAATCCAGCGCCTTGGCATGGGTGTCGTCGGAGGTCTGCAAGCCGCGGATGAGCTCCAGCAGCGCCATCACCGGCACCGGATTGAAGAAGTGCATGCCGATGAAACGGTCGGGACGATCAGTTGCGGCTGCGAGCTTGGTGATCGAGATCGACGAGGTGTTGGTCGCGACCAGCGTGCGCGGCGACAGCGTGGCGCAGAGGTCCTTCAGGATCTTGACCTTGAGCTCCTCGTTCTCGGTCGCGGCCTCGATGACGAGGTCGCAATCCGACAGCTTCGCCCGGTCGGTCGTGCCGGTGATGCGCTTGAGCGTCGCATCGCGGTCGGCCGCCGACATCTTCTCCTTCTTGACCAGACGCTCGAGGCTGCCGCCAACGGTCGAGAGCCCGCGGTTCACCGCCGCATCGGAGATGTCGACCATCACGACCGAAAGCCCGGCCGCCGCGCAGATTTGCGCGATGCCGTTCCCCATGGTCCCTGCCCCGATGATGCCAACGGTATGGATCATGTCTTTATACCCTTCATCCTTGCGGGCCGGCCGTAGCGGCCCGGCCCCTGTGTTCCTGCATTCAGGATCTAGCACCGCCCACCGGCGGCTGCGACCTGATCCTGCCCCTTCCTTAAAGCATCCAGGGCGGGAATAAAGCCGTCCGTCCGCGGCGAAAGGGCAGGATTTGACGCCCTTCGCGCCGGTTTTGCCCGGGTTTTGTGCTGCACGCCGGCCCCCGGGGGGGCGCCAAGGTGCGGGGACACCGGCCCCGCGGAGCCGACCCATGGCGCTGTCCTCGCTTCAGGTGAGACGGAGCACCTTGCCGGGATTCATGATGTTGCAGGGGTCGAGCGCCCGCTTGATTGTGCGCATGATCTCAAGCTCGGTGCTGGAGCGGTAGTGCTGGAGCTCGTCGAGCTTAGCGATGCCGATGCCGTGTTCAGCCGAGATCGAGCCGCCCATGGAGGTGATGAGGTCGTTGACGGCGCGCGTGATCGCCGGGGAATACTGGCTGAGTGTCTCGCCATCCATGCCTTTCGGCCCCATGAACGAGAAGTGCACATTGCCGTCGCCGATGTGGCCGAGCGGATAGGGACGGATCGTCGGCAGGATGTCGAGCGCAGCTTTGAGACCCATGTCGATGAATTCGGGAATCCGGGAGACCGCGACCGACACGTCGTAACTCAGGCCCGGTCCCTCGGCGCGTGAGGCCTCCGCCACGCTCTCGCGGATGCGCCACATGTTGCGCGACTGCGTTTCGGTCTGCGCGATCACCGCATCGAGCACCCGGCCCGCCTCGAGCTGATCGGCCAGGAACTGCTCCATCCTCTCCGACATGCCCGCGCCGCCGTCCTGCCGCGGGCGGGCCGACGACCATTCGAGCAGGAGATACCAATCGGTCTCGGACTTGAGGGGATCCTGCGTGCCGGGAATATGCCGCAGCACCATGTCGGTGCACGCGCGGCTCATCAGCTCGCATGAGCCGACATTGTCGTCGGACGCCGCATGCGCGTCCGACAGGAGCTCGATCGCCGCCCTGGGATCGCGGATCTCGAGCCATGCCGTGCAGACGTCCTTCGGGGCCGGCCAGAGCTTCAGCACCGCCTTGGTGATGATGCCGAGCGTGCCTTCGGCGCCCATGAACAGGTGCTTGAGATCGTAGCCGGTATTGTCCTTCTTGAGCGCACGCAGCCCGTCCCAGACATCGCCGTTGGCCAGAACGACCTCGAGACCCAGCACCAGATTGCGCGCATTGCCGTAGCGCAGCACCTGCACGCCGCCGGCGTTGGTGGAGAGATTGCCCCCGATCATGCACGAGCCCTGCGCACCCAGGCTGAGCGGAAAGAAGCGGTCATGGCGCGCGGCCGTGTCCTGAAGCGTCTGGAGGATGCAGCCCGCCTCTGCTGTCATGGTGTAGCCGATGGGATCGACATTGAGCACGTGGTTCATGCGGCCAAGCGACAGCAGGATGCCGCGATGCGCAGGCCACGGCGTGGCACCGCCCATCAGGCCGGTGTTGCCGCCCTGCGGCACGATGGCAATGCCGTTGTCGTGGCAGAGCCTGACGACGCCGGAGACTTCCGCGGTGCTGGCCGGTCGCACGACCGCCGCAGCCCGCCCTGCGAGTTCGCCGCGCCAATCAGTCACGAACGGCCGTTTGTCGTGTTCGTCCAGGATCAGGCCCTTGTCGCCCACGATGGCCCGCAAGCGGTCGAGAACGGCCGGCGTCACGGGCGCAGTCGGAATGGAGGGGGCGGTGATAAGGGCTGCACCCGGCATGTCTTCCTCTCCTGGCGGCTCTTCTGCGCAGCCCTGGGGCGCGCCGGCCTTCATTGTTGTTTTCAATTCTTGCGTTTGCGCGACGAGGCTAGCATGAAGGCCGCGCTTGGGGGAACGTCGCCGGCCATGAGGTTCGCGCGGATCTGCCGAGGATGCCGAAGGCAAGTGCCCTTCCGCCGAGGCCCCGCATACCCTACTGTATCAGGTCAACCCGGATTGGAGATCATGAGCTGCTTTTGGAGTCCCGTCGTCCACACGCTTTCGCCCTACGTGCCGGGCGAGCAGCCGAAGCAGGACGGCATCGTCAAGCTCAACACCAACGAGAATCCCTATCCGCCCTCGCCGCGCGTGCTGACGGCGATCGCGTCGGCGGCGGAGCGGCTGCGCCTCTATCCTGATCCGCACGCCACGCGCCTGCGTGAGGCGATCGCGACCTATCATGACGTTGCACCCGAGCAGGTGTTCGTCGGCAACGGGTCGGACGAGGTTCTGGCCCACACCTTCCAGGCGCTCCTGAAGCACGAGACGCCGCTTCTGTTCCCTGATGTCACCTACAGCTTCTACCCGGTCTATTGCGGCCTCTACGGCATCGCGTACGAGGAGGTGCCGCTCGATGCCGCGATGAGCATCGAGGCTGCCGACTACAGACGGCCATCGAGCGCAATTCTTCTCTGCAATCCGAACGCGCCCACCGGTATCGCCCTTCCGCGCGAGGCGATCGCCGCGCTGCTTGCGGAGAATCCGGACCGGCTGGTGGTGGTGGACGAGGCCTATGTCGATTTCGGCGCCGAGAGCGCCGTGCCGCTCGTTGCGCGCCACGACAATCTGCTCGTCATCCAGACCTTCTCGAAGTCGCGCTCGCTCGCGGGCCTCAGGGTCGGCTTTGCCATCGGCCAGCGGCCGCTGATCGAGGCGCTCGAACGGGTGAAGGACAGCTTCAACTCCTATCCCGTCGATTGCCTCGCCATCGAGGGCGCCGTCGCCGCCATCGAGGACGAGGCCTGGTTCATCGAGACCCGCGCCCGTATCATCGCAAGCCGGGGCGTACTGGCGCGCGACCTCACACAACTTGGCTTCGAGGTGCTGCCATCGCTTGCGAACTTCGTGTTCGCGCGCCATCGCAGCCGCAGCGGTGCCGATCTCGCGGCCGCGCTACGCCAGCGCGGCGTTCTGGTCCGGCACTTCAAGAAGTCGCGCATCGAGGACTTTCTGCGCATCACGGTCGGAACGGAGGAGCAATGCCGCCGGCTGATTGAGGTGCTGCGCGGGTTGATCTGAGCCAGGGATTGGTGACTCGCCACTTGATCCACACAACGAAATTTGCAGGGACCAGTCCGTGACGCGCATTTGCCGCCTCGACATCGAAGCCCCGAAGGCACGCGCTCGGATATCGAAACTCGGGCGCGGATGAACGATTTTGCGCGATCCATCGGCGCTGCCTTCACGCTGATCGGCGAAGCCGACGCAGAGCTTCTGGGCATCGTCGCATTGTCGGTGCGCGTCAGCCTGACCGCCAGCATCGCCGCGCTTGTCATCGGCGCGCCGTTTGGCGCCTTGCTCGCGATCACGCGTTTCCGCGGGCGGCAAGTCATCATCGTGCTGACCAATGCGCTGCTCGGCCTGCCGCCGGTCGTGGTCGGGCTCGCGCTTTATCTCTTGCTGTCGCGGTCCGGCCCGCTCGGAGCCGCCGGCCTGCTGTTCACGCCCACCGCCATGGTGATCGCGCAGACGCTGCTCGCCACCCCGATCGTAGTGGCGCTGGTGCACCGGCCGGCGAGCCTGCTCTGGGCGGAGTATGGCGATCTGGCGCGGATCGACGGTCTGTCAGCGCTACGCAGCATGGCGCTGCTGTTCGCGCTGGGGCGAACCTCGCTGCTGACCGCCTTTCTCGCGGCGTTCGGGCGCGCCATCGCGGAGGTCGGCGCCATCATCATCGTCGGCGGCAATATCCGCGGCTTCACACGGACCATGACAACCGCGATCGCGCTGGAAACCAGCAAGGGCGACCTGCCGCTGGCGCTGGGTCTCGGCCTGATCCTGCTCGCACTCAGCGTGGCGGTGTCGACCGTGGCGTTTCTGCTAGTTGGCCGCGTTGGGGAAAAATAGCTGCTCGCCGCCGACCTTGTAGCCGGCAATCGCCTGCTGTCCTTTCGGGGACACCAGCCAATCGATGAAGGCCTGTCCGTCCTGCGCCTTCACATTCGGATGCCTGGCCGGATTGACCAGCATGACGCCGTATTGGTTGAAGAGCCGCTTGTCGCCCTCGGTGAGAACGGCGAGCTCGCCGCGATTCCCGAACGACAGCCAGGTGCCGCGGTCCGACAGCAGATAGGCGTTCGAGGATGAGGCCATGTTCAGCGCCGGACCCATGCCCTGGCCGATCTCGCGATACCAGCTATCCTTGCCCGCGCTGGGGTCGACGCCCGCTTCTTTCCACAGCCGCAGCTCGGCGGCGTGGGTGCCGGACTTGTCGCCGCGCGAGATGAACGGTGCCTTTGCCGCCGCGATCTTGCGCAGCGCCTCGGTGACGTCCTTGCTGCCGGCGATTTGCGCCGGATCGCTCTTCGGGCCGATGATGACGAAGTCGTTGTACATCACGTCAAAGCGCTTCACGCCCTGTCCTTCGGACATGAACTTGTCTTCGGCGGTCCTGTCATGAACGAAGACCACATCGGCATCGCCGCGCCGCCCGATGTCCAGCGCCTGGCCGGTGCCGACGGCAACGACCTTCACGTCGATGCCCTCGGCCTGCGAGAACAGCGGCAGCAGATGGCCGAACAAACCCGACTGTTCGGTCGACGTCGTTGACGCTACCGTGATGGTGCGATTCTGCGCGAACGCGATGGTAGACCAGAGCAGAACTGCTCCGATCGCGACTATCCTTTTCATTCCTCGTCCTCACACCAGATACTCGGGAGTTCCAGGCTAACCTTCAGAGGGCACACAGGGAACCCCAACATTCGGCGCAACTCACTTTGCTGCGAAGCGCCATGCCCGAGTTTGGAACGCCCCCTCCGCGCACAGGTTGTCTCCGGCAATGCAGCAGGAGAACGACATGAAGAAGATCATCTTGGCATCGGCGTGCATCATGGCGCTGGCGACCGGCGGCGCATTCGCACAGACACAACCAGCTCCAGGCGCGTCCAATCAGGGCGAGGTCGGCCCCTCGTCGCGAGGTCCCGCCACCAAGGGAATGACGACGGGGCGTTCCTCGAACATGCAGAACGAGGCCGCCGACAGCAAGGGCACACAGTCGCCTTCGGCCGGCGGCAGCAACACCAATAACATGGGCAGCCAGGCCGGCGGTGGCGCAGGCTCCGGGAAGTGATTGCGATATCGCGGGAGGGGATGGATGTCCCCTCCCGCGGCGAGGCAAGATCGATCGGCAGTGTCGCGCTACGCCGCAGAGTCGAATCAGGAGGCTAGCGAGCGACCACGCGCCACGGCGCGCATATGTTCTGCAATTGGTCCCGCCTACATTGACATCGGTGTGACGGCCGGGGCAGTTTTTCGCATTGCTGACGAATCAGCGATTGCCTCACGCCGAGTACCTCTTGGACAACTCCCAGTGCTTTCGAGACTGATATCGTTGCTGCGCCGCATTCCCGCGGTGAAATGGGCGTTCAGCCGGATTCGGCCCTCGCCGCATGGCGGCAGCATCGACGCCGCCCCGATTGCCGCAGACGACCCGCCAGCCCCCATCATTGACGTCGCAGAAGCTACGGCGGCTCCGAGCATCACCATCAGTGCCGATCCACTGCCCGGCGACGCAAGCCTCGCGGTTGCCGCGGACGAAGCCGCGATCGCTGTCGTCGCGGAGAGCGCGTCGGAAGCGACGACTGACCTCAGCGTCACTGACGATTCATCCCGGGAGACGCCGACAGAAGCCGAGCCGGCCGCCGTGGCGCCGGCTGCAATCTCGCCGGTCGACGTCGCGCCCGAGCAGGCCCATGTCCCAGGGCTCATCACCGACAACGATCCGTCGCGGGAAGATTCGGCCGATGTCGTACCCGACGAGGCCGAGCAGACCGTGGTCGCATTTGTCGAGACCGCGTCTGAACCGATCGAAGCCGAGCCGATCATCAGCGACAGCGATCCATCTCCCGAGTTTCCGGCCGGCATCGAGCCCCTCGCCGTCGAGGAGGCCGAGGTCGTGTCTGCCGACGTCGCGATTGCGCCGGTTGATACCCCCGATCTCGTCGTCAACGAGGATCACGCCTCCGTCATCCCCGCGGATGTCGAACCGGCCGTCGCAGATGCATTCTGCGTTGCGCCTGCCGCCAGCGAAGCCCCCGCGGAGGATGCCGCCGACAGCCATAGCGACAGCGCACCCGCCTCCAGCGTCGCGATCGAGATCGAGCCGGCCCCAGCGAACGATCCTGCGCCCGCCGTCGCCGCAATCACAACCGAGTGCTCTTCGGCTGACACGCCCGCCACCGTTACGGACATCGCGCCGGAACCGATCCTGGTGCCTCCCGCCCCGGCGGTCCGCAGCGCACCGAAAGTCCGCGCCAGACCCGTGGAACCGGCCGATCGCGCCGCGCTGATCCGACAGCGCTGGGCGGAAACAGGGATCAGGATGTGGAATCCGCGGCTTCACGGCACCGGCGATGCCACGCTGAACATTCAGGGCAGCATCGAACTGCTGCCGCCCGAGCCCGGCGAGACCATGCCGCGCTACGACAAGCTGGAGTTCAGGATGCTCGGCGGGCAGATCGTCTGCGAGGGCGTCATCGTCGAAGCACCGGTGCAGGCAGGCCATCGCAGCTTCACCCGGCTCGCCGAGAAACCCGACCGGGTCCGCGAGCCCGTGCGGGAACGGCAGGCCGCTCTCGCCTGATCCCTTTCCTGCGAACGATGCGCGCCATATGCTAGGCTGATGCCCCGGATATGGGAGATCGCATGCCCGCGACATCTTTGCGATTGATCGTGATCGCCGCCCTCTGCATCTCGCAAGGCGCATTGGCAGCGTCCAGCAAGCGGCCGCGCCACGTTTCGGCAACGACATCCGCTGCCGATTCCGCAGCGCCCTACAAAGCCGACCGGCTCTCATTCTCGCGTGGCGAGACGATCCTCAATACACCCGGCCAGACCACCGTGCTGACGCGAGAGATCCTCGACGACATGAAGGCGACGAGCCTGCGGGACGCCATGCGTTCGACCGCCGGCGTGACGATCGGGCGATAGGCTCGCGCTCGGCTTTCAGCGGGCGCACCAATATTCCCGGCGGCCCACAAATTTTTGCGGACACAAGGCAGTTGCCCTCGACGCCGGCCACGACGTAACTTGCGCACCGCCCGGGCCACGACGTCCGCGCCCGACCAGAACGACAAGAACACTGTGGGAGGCAGACTATGAGAAGGCTCGCGGCCGCGCTGTGTGCACTGGCCCTGTTCTCAACTGGCGCGCAGGCGCAAACAATCAAGGATTTCCTGGCAATCGCCATGAAGAAATGGACGGCGCCATTCGAACCGTTCCAGCTCATCGGCAACATCTACTATGTCGGAACCGACGGCATTGCCGTCTACGTCATCAAGACCTCACAAGGCCTGATCCTGATGGATACGGCGATGCCGCAATCGACCGGCATGATCAAGGACAACATTGCCAAGCTCGGCTTCAAGGTCGCCGACATCAAGATCATCCTCAACACGCACGCACATCTCGATCACACCGGCGGCTTCGCCGAGATCAAGAAAGAGACCGGAGCGCAGCTCATGGCCGGCGAGCGTGACAAGCCGCTGCTCGAAGGCGGCTATTATCCGGGAGACGAGAAGAACGAGGATCTTGCCTTCCCCGCGGTGAAGGTCGACCGTACCGTCAAGGAAGGCGACAAGGTCACGCTCGGCGACACCACGCTCACCGCGCACGCAACGCCCGGCCATTCGCCGGGCTGCACGAGTTGGGAGATGACCGTCAAGGACGGCAGCCAGGACCGCCAGGTCCTGTTCTTCTGTAGCGGCACGGTTGCGTTGAACCGGCTGGTGGGACAACCGACCCATCCCGGCATCGTCGACGACTACCGTGCGACGTATGCCAAGGTGAAGCCGATGAAGATCGACGTGCTGCTCGGACCTCACCCGGAGGTCTACGGCATGCAAGCCAAGCGCGCGCAGATGAAGGACGGTGCACCGAACCCATTCGTCAAGCCGGACGAACTCGCAACCTACATCACAAGCCTGTCGGAGGATTTCGACAAGCAGCTCGCCAAGCAGACCGCGGCGCTGGAGAAGAAATAGCGGCCCAGCAGGTGCTGCCCGCCTTTCTGCGACCAGGGAGAGGCGGGCAACACCTTGTTCTGACGCGCATGGTTAGCGGAGTGTAGGCACGGCGCTCTACAGCACTTTGCGGTTGATACTGCTCGCTTCCATTGACTCATATCGTTAATGCGACCTCACCGATGCACGCGGTCGGCATTGATGGGGTCGCATGCAACCTGCGCTGGCCTCTGCCTACGGAACCCGTCTAACGCGCCCTTTACCCCCGTTGTGCAAGATCCCCCTCGTTTTGAAGGGATGCGGGGCGCGTATTGCAATGCCTGTCGCCGATTTGAAGTCGCATTTTGCCGCCGCTGTGCGGCTGTTTCGCGTGCCGGCCGACAACCCGGACCTGACGCGCGCGCAGTTCGACGCCTTCTCCAAGCAGGTCCCGCTGCTCTACTTCATCCTCATGAGCAACACGATCGCCGTCGCCTACACCTATGTGAACGTGGCGCCGGACTGGCTGACGATGTTCGTGCCGGGCGTGCTCACGGTGCTGGCGGCCCTGCGCACATTCTGGTGGCTTCGGCAGCGCAATCTCGTGCGCAGCGATGCCGACATCCTGCGCAATCTGCGCGCCACCAACTGGATGACGCTGCCGATCGGCGCCGGCTTCACCGCCTGGTCCTTCACGCTCTTCCCTTACGGCGATCCCTTCGCCAAGAGCCAGGTCGCCTTCTACATGGCCGTCACCGTGATCGGCTGCATCTTCTCGCTGATGCACCTGCGCTCGGCGGCGCTGATCGTGACGCTGGTCGTCGACATGCCCTATGTGCTGTTCTTCTGGGCCACCGGCGAACCGACGCTGAAGGCGATCGCGGTCAACAACCTGCTCGTCTCCGGTGCGATGGTAACGGTGCTGTTCATCTACTATCGCGACTTCGCCGACCTGGTCGCCAGCCGCAAATCGCTGCTGGCACAACAGGCGGCGACACAGGCGTTGTCGGACGAGAATTTCCGCCTCGCCAATCTGGATTCCCTCACCGAGCTGCCGAACCGCCGCCGCTTCTTCGCCGAGCTGTCGAGCGCCTTCACGGATGCCGAGCGCAGGAAAGTTCGCGTCGCGGTCGGAATCATCGATCTCGACGGCTTCAAGCCGATCAACGACAATTACGGCCACTCGGTCGGCGATCGCGTCCTGATCGAGGCCGGACGGCGCATCCGCGAGGTCTGCGAGGGCTTTGGTCCGCAGCGGGTCGAATTCGCCCGACTCGGCGGCGACGAATTCGGCCTTGTCGTATGCGGCGATCCTGATGATGCGGATCTGCTCCGGCTCGGCCAGCGCATCGGCGACCAGGTCAAGCTTCCCTACCAGCTCGACACCACCCATACCGGGCTGTCCTGCTCGATCGGCTTTGCGTCGTTTCCGCAATCGGCAACGACGGCGGAAGCACTCTACGAATGCGCCGATTATTCGCTCTATCACGCCAAGCGCCATGTGCGCGGCCGCACCGTGATCTTCTCGAGCGAGCTCGAAGCCGAGATCCGCAGCCGTGGCGTGATCGAGAACTTGCTGCGCACCGCCGACTTCAGCACCGAGATGGATCTGGTGTTCCAGCCGATCGTGGACGCCATGAGCGAGCACACTGCCAGCTTCGAAGTCCTGGCGCGCTGGCACAGCTCCCGCCTCGGCCTGGTTTCGCCGGCCGACTTCATCCCGGCCGCCGAGCGTATCGGCCTGATCCGGCCGCTGACGCAGGCGCTGCTGGTGCGCGCGCTCGCGACGGCGAGGACCTGGCCCGATCACATCCGCCTGTCGTTCAACCTCTCCGCCCACGACGTCTGCTCGCCCGAAGGCATTCTGCCGCTGATCGCCATCGTCGAGAAGAGCGGGCTGGCGCCGCACCGGATCGATTTCGAGATCACCGAGACCGCCGTCACCTTCGATTTCGTGCGCGCACAGCAATCGATCGCGGCTTTGAAGGCGATGGGCTGCGGCATTTCGCTGGACGATTTCGGCACCGGCTATTCCTCGCTGAGCCACGTGCACCGCCTGCCGCTCGACAAGATCAAGATCGATCGCAGCTTCGTTGCCGACATCAACGAGAACCCCGTGAGCCACAAGATCATCAAGTCGCTCGCCGGCCTATGCGACGACATGGAGATCGCCTGCGTCGTCGAGGGCGTCGAGACCCGCGCCCAGCTCGATAGCCTGCGCCGCCTCGGCTGTGACTACATTCAGGGATATTATTTCGCAAAGCCGATGCCCGGCGCTGCGATCGGCGAGTACCTGGCGCGGGAGCGACAACGCCTCGACGGTTCAGCGGCCAAGGTCGTGGCCTAAAGGCCCATCAGACCGCGCAATATCGTTCCTGGATGTCCTTGTCGGCCAGCAGCGCCGCGGCACTGCTTTGATGCACCACCTCGCCCTGGTCGATGATGACGGCCCGATCGGCGAGTCGCAGAGCCCATTCGACGTTCTGCTCGACCAGCAGCAGCGTCTTGCCCTCGTTCCGCAGGCGGCGGAACAACACGCCCATCTCCTCGACCAGAACAGGCATGATCCCCTCCGACGGCTCGTCGAGCAGGATCATTTTGGGTTTTGCGATCAGTGCCCGCGCGATCGCCAGCATCTGCTGCTCGCCGCCGGAGAGCGTCACGCCCTCCTGATCGAGGCGCTCCTTGAGCCGCGGGAAGGTTTCGGCGATCTCGTCGATCGCCGCGCGCTCATCGATCTCGCTGCCGGCTGCGACGAGGCCGAGCCGAAGGTTCTCGCGCACGGAGAGCCCGGGAACGATACGGCGCTCCTCCGGCACGTAAGCGAGGCCGAGATGAAAGCGCTGATGGGCGCGGAGCGGCAGAAGATCCCTGCCCGCGAAGCGCACGCTCCCCGTCGCCTTCGGCATCAGGCCCATCATCGCCCGCAACGTCGTGGTCTTGCCGGCGCCGTTGCGGCCGACGAGGGCGACCACCTCGCCCGGCTTCACGTGCAGCGAGATGCCATGCAGGATATGGCTCGCGCCATACCAGGCGTGGAGGTCGTTGATTTCGAGCAGCGCGGTCTCAGCCATAGCCTTCACTCTGTCCGAGATAGACCCGGCGGACTTCCGGATTGCTCCTGATCTCGTCGGGCGCGCCGTCCGCCAGCAGGCGGCCGTGATGCAGCACCACGACGCGCTTGGAAAGGCCCAGCACCATCTTCATCTTGTGCTCCACGAGGAGCACGGTGCGCCTGTCGGCGAGGCGCTCGAGCAAGGCGACCATGTCCTTGGTCTCTTCCGGCCCCATGCCGGCGGTCGGCTCGTCGAGCAGCAGCAGCTCCGGCTCGGAGACCAGCGCGATCGCGATTTCCAACGCGCGCTGCTGGCCATGCGAGAGGAACTTTGCGAGTTCGTTCCGCTTGCTGAGCAGTCCCACGGCCTCGAGCGCAGCGTCGGCACGCGCATGCAGTTCCGCCAGCCGGGCCCGATTGCGCCAGATGTCGTAACTCACTGTCAGCGCCTGCGCCGCGACGCGGACGTTCTCGTGCACAGACAGATCCGGAAAAATGTTGGTGATCTGGTAGGACCGCGAGATGCCCTGATGCACGAAGCGATGCTGGGGCAGGCCGTTCAGCTCGCGGCCCCTGAAATGCAGCTTGCCCGACGTCGGGGTCAGCGCCCCCGAGAGGATGTTGAAGAAGGTGCTTTTGCCGGCGCCGTTCGGCCCGATAATCGAGGTCAGCTGTCCAGCAGCAAAGGACACGGTGATGCCCTCGAGCGCGACGAAGCCGCCAAAGCGTTTGCCGATTCCCTCGGCGCGAAGCAGCTCGCCGCTCATGGCCGCGCCTTTCCGATGCCGAGCATGTCGAGCGGCGTGCCCCAGATGCCCTTGGGCAGGAACAGCACGAACAGCACGAAGATCGCACCGACGAAGATCTGCCAGTGCGGCGTCCAGAGCGAGATGACGTCCTCCAGGATCAGGAAGCTCGCCGCACCGACGAACGGCCCGAAGAAGCTGCGGGCGCCGCCGAGCAGCACCATCATCACGATCATGCCGGAGGTCTGGTAGTGCAGGATGTCCAGCGGCACGATCGACAGGTGCAGCGCCAGCATGCAGCCGCCAAGGGAGGAGATCGCGCCCGAGAGCATGAACACGATCAGCTTGCTGCGCTCGACGTCATAGCCGCAGGCGCGCGCCCGCTGCTCGTTCTCCCGGATCGCCTCGATCACGGCACCGAACGGCGAGTTCAGGATGCGCGACTGGAACCACATCGCCAGGGCCGCGAAGGCCATCAGCACGTAGTATTTGTTGACGGGGTCGAGGAAGTTGACCTGAAGGCCGAACAGGCTGATGCGGTCGACGGTGAAGCCGCGCAAACCGTTCTCACCTCCGGTGAAAGACGCAGCCTGGAGCGCCACGTAATAGACGAGCTGGGCCAGCGCGAGCGTCACCATGGAGAAATAGATGCCCCGGGTCCGCGTCGAAACCAGGCCGATTGCGGCAGCAAGGCAGGTACTGAGCAACACCGCGATCGGCACGGCAGCGAACCAGGGCACGCCGAAGCGGCCGATCGCGATACCGGTGAAATAGGCGCCCGCACCGAAGAAGGCCGCCTGGCCGAACGACAGCAACCCGGTGTAGCCGAACAACAGATTGTAGCCCATCACCACGACACCGTAGATCAGGACGTTGACCGCCAGCGCCTGCGAGGGCAGCAGCCAGGGCAGCAAGGCCAGCACTGCGATCGACAGCAGCACACGCTGCTCGAGCAGCCAGCCGATCCCGCCGGACGAGGATTTGGCAAGCGCTTCGCCGCTCGAAGGGTGCGTCATGCGGTCCTTCCCCTCACGCCGAACAGGCCTTGCGGGCGGATCAAGAGCACCACCGCCATCAGCGCGAACATGACGATGGTGGCCATTTCAGGGGCGAACAGCGCCACAATGCTGACGGAGACGCCGACCATGAGGCCGGCGACGACCGCCCCGACGATCGAGCCGAGGCCGCCGATCACGGTGACCACGAAGGCCTCGGCCAGCACCAGGGATCCCATCTCCGGATTGACGCTGCGCATGGGCCCGGCCAGCACGCCGCCGAGCGCGGCGAGCCCGACGCCGAGGCCGAAGATCGCGAGCCAGACGCGGCCGATGTCGACGCCGAGCACCTGCATGATGGTGGGATCGCGGGCGCCGGCGCGCACGATCAGACCGACGCGCGTCTTCTCCAGCGTCAGCCAGAGCACCAGCAGAACGACCGCCACCAGCGCAATCACGAACAGGCGGTAGCGCGGGAAGAAGCCGATACCGAGATCGAGCACACCGACAAGCTGGATCGGGGTCGGAAATGGAATGCCGTCGCTGCCGAACACGATGCGCACACCCTCGACCAGGATGTAGCTGAGGCCGAAGGTCAGCAGCAGCGGATCGTCGATGGAGCGTCCATAGAGCCTGCGGATCAGGACGAACTCGATCAGCATGCCGAAGGCGCCGATCAAAATGGGAGCGAGCAGCAACCCCCACCAGAAACTCCCGGTGAGGGATGCCAGATACAGTCCCGCATAGGCTCCGATCATGAACAGCGCGCCATGGGCGAAATTCACCACCCCGAGCATGCCGAACACGATCGTCAGTCCAAGCGCAGTGATCACCAGCACCGCCCCAAGGGCGATCCCGGAGAGAAGCTGCATGATGATCAGCGACAGGTCCATCGTCACAAGACTTAGGTCGCGTGGCCGAGCTCGCTGCACGTCCGCAGCATGTCGTCGGAGCCCGCATCGTTGGCGAGAATGGCGAACAGATCGTTCTCGTTGGCCATGGCTGACTTCTTCTTGGACTCCAGCACCAGCACCGACTGAACCGACTGGTGGTCGCATTTGCGATAGTGCTGCGCGCCCTTTGTCAGATCATATTGCAGCTTCTCAAGGGCATCGACCACCTTGTCGGTGTCGGTGCCGCCGGCCGCCTGCATGGCCGCCAGCAGCGATCCGACGCCGGAATAGCCATAGGCGCCGTAGTCGGTCGGGATCGCCCCGCCATTGGCGGCCTTGAACGCCGCGTTGAAGACTGCCGCCGACGTGCTCTGCGTCTCCAGGCCCCAATAGTAGTTGGCGCCACCGACCACGCCCTCGAACACGTCGGGGCCGACCGCGAGCCGCTGGTTGTGCAGGATCACGGGGACGACGATCTTCATCTGCTGCTTAACGCCGAAATCCACGGCCTGCTTGATCGCATTGGCCTGGTCGCGGCCGAAATTGGAGATGCAGAGCACATCCGGCCGCATCGACATCAGGCGGGGCATGAAGGTGGAGTAATCGGCCGCGCCGAACGGATGCAGGATCTCGCCGACATTGTCCGCGCCGATCGCCGCCTGCGCGCGCTTGAAGCCGCGCAGCATCTCGTGGCCGTAGGCATAGTCGGCGACGAGATGGGCGACCTTCATGCCCTTCTTGAGCGTCTGCCGCGCCACGGCCGCCGTCGTCATGTGCGGGTTGAGCGCCTCGTGGAAGGTGTATTTGCTGAAATCCTTGGCTTCGTTGATGGTGTCGGACTGGCTGATCGACACGTAGATCACGCCGCGAGCGCGGGTGACCTCGTTGACCGCGAGCTGCACGGCGCTGGAGAGCGCTCCGACCACGGCATGGACCTTGTCCTTCTCGATCAGCTCGAGTGTGCGGGTCGCCGCTTCGCCGGCGTTGAGCTTGTCGTCACGCACCAGCAGCTCGACCTTGCGGCCGCCGATGCCGCCCTTGTCGTTGACGAGCTTGACGGCGAGTTCGGCGCATTTGACCTGATCGCGCGCTTCCGCGGCGAACGGTCCGGTCAGCGGGGTCGGGAAGCCGATGCGGATCGCCTCGTCCGCGGCGCGCCCGAGCCGCGGCATGGCGAGCATCGCCGCGCCAGCCGAGAGGCCGGCGAGCGCGGTGCGGCGGGATATCTTCGACGTCGAGCCGGATTTGGGCATGATTTCCTCCAACTGTCTTTTTTCTAGAAACGCTTCAGGGCTTTCAGGACTTTTGCGGGCGTGATCGGAATCGAGTTGATGGTGGCGCCGAACGGCGCGAGCGCATCGTTGACGGCGTTGAGCACGCAAGCCGACGCCGCCGCCGTGCCGGCCTCGCCAACGCCCTTGGCGCCGAGCTCGGTGTCGGCGGTCGGCGTCTCGACATGGGCAATGACGATGTCGGGCATCTCCATCGGCATCGGAACGAGATAATCGGCGAGCGAGCCGTTCATGAGCTGGCCGGTCTCGCTGTAGCGGCATTCCTCGAACAGCGCGGCGCCCAGCCCCTGCACGATGCCGCCACGAAGCTGCTCGTCCACCAGCATCGGATTGATGACGCGGCCGCAGTCCTCGACAATGAAATGCTTCAGCACCCTGATGAAGCCGGTCTCGACATCGACCTCCAGCGAACAGCCCTGGATGCCATTGGTGAAAGCGAACGGATAGCCTTGCGGGGCAAAGTGGTGGCTGACCGTGAGCTGTGCCTGCGTGCCCGGCGGCAGCGTGTCGGAGCGAAAATAGGCGATCCGCGCGATCTCGGCGATCGGCAGCCGCGGCTTGCGCGTGCCGGCATCGACGACCTCGCCATCGACGATGTCGAGCGCCGACGGTTGCTCCTGCAGAATCAGTGCAGCGATCTCCAGAATGTTGCGCTTGAGCCCGCGCGTTGCCTGCAGCGCCGTCTCGCCGCCGATGCCGGCGCCACGGCAGGCCCAGGTGGCGCCGCCATGCGGCGTCACCTCGGTATCGCCGGTGATGACCTTGACGTGCTCTGGCGCGAGGCCGAGCTGGTCGGCCACGATCTGGCTGATGATCGCCTCGGTGCCCTGGCCCTGCTCGGTGACCGAAATCATGCAGCGAACCTCGCCCGACGGCGTCAGGCTGAGGATCGCGCCATCCTGCGAGGAGATGCGCGCGCCGCCGACGCCGTAGAAGGCGGGGCTCGGATTGGTGATCTCGACAAAGGTCGCAATCCCGATGCCGCGATAGACGCCGCGCTGGCGCAAATCGGCCTGCTCGGCCCGCAGGCCGTCATAGTCCATGATCTCATGCAGCCGCTTCAGGCAAGCCTGATGCGACAGAGCCTCGAAACGATAGCCGGTCGCCGAGGTCTGGGGATAGGCATCATCCGCGATCACGTTCTGCGCACGGATGGCGAAGGGATCGAGGCCGAGCTTGCTTGCCGCCATGTCGACCAGCCGCTCGGTGACGGCGCAGGCGATGGGATGACCGACGGCGCGATACTGGCTGGTCTGCACCTTGTTCTGGAAGATCACCTCCAGCGAGGCGCGATAGTTCTTGAAGCGATAGGGCGCGCCCATCAGGCGGATCACCTGATTGCCTTCGACCACGCTGGTGCGCGGATAGGTCGAGAAGGCGCCGACCGCGGTCAGGTCCAGCACGTCCATCGCGAGGATCTCGCCCTTCGCATCCAGCGCCATCCGCGCACGGACGCGGTGGTCGCGGGCATGAATGTCGGAGACGAAGGACTCGATGCGGTCGGCGACGTATTTGACGGGACGGCCGAGCAGGATCGATAGGCCGACCACCGCCATGTCCTCGTGATAGACATGCAGCTTCATCCCGAAGGAGCCGCCGATATCTGTCGCGATGACGCGGACGCGCGCCTCGGGGATGCCGTAGTGGCGCGAGTAAAGGTCCTGGAACTGATACGGCGTCTGCGTGGCGTGGTGAACGGTCAGCATCCCGGCGGCGGGATCGTAATCCGCGACGATCGCGCGCGGCTCCAGCGTCACCGCGGTATGGCGGCCGAAGGTGAATTCTTCTTCGACCACGTGGGTCGCATGCGCAAAGGCGGCGTCAACGGTGCCGTTGTCGAGCTGGCTACGGAAGCAGGTGTTGTTGGCGCTGCCGGGATTGATCACCGGGCCGCCAGCCTCGCGCGCGCTGTCGATATCGACGACGACGGGTAGATCCTCGTACGCGATCTCAATCAACTCCAGCGCATCTTCCGCAATTGCCCGGCTCTCGGCGACGACGGCAACCACCGCCTGCCCGGCCCAGACCACGCGATCGACCGGCAACGGCAATTGGGGCGCCGATGTCATGCCCTTGAAATGGTCGAGCGTGCCGGTCCACGGCGTGCAGATCCTTGCGAGATCGGTGCCGGTGGCGACCAGATGCACGCCATCGAGCGCGCGAGCTTGCTCGGTATCGATCGAGACGATCTTGGCATGCGCATGCGGGCTGCGCAGGAACCCGGCATGGAGCATGCGCGGCAGCTTGAGATCGCTGACGTAGCGTCCCCGCCCGGCAAGCAGCCGCTTGGCGTTCGGTCGCGGCACCGAACGGCCGATATAGGAATTGGGGCGGTCGAGCGAGGTCAGCGGCGCGCTCATGTCGCGCCTCCACCTTCGCTGCGCGCTTTCGCCACCGCGTCGATGGCGTCGACGATCGCTTCATAGCCGGTGCAGCGGCAATAATTGCCCGACAGCGCGTCGCGGATTTCCTCACGGCTCGGCTGCGCCACCTGCGACAGCAGCTCGTGGGCATTGACCAGCATGCCCGGCGTGCAGAAGCCGCATTGCAGCGCGTTGCGGCGATGGAATTCGGCCTGAAGATCGGCGATCACGCCGCTCTCGGTCAGGCCCTCGATGGTGTCGATGGTGGCGCCGTCCGCCTGCACCGCGAACATCAGGCAGGAATGCACGGCACGGCCGTCGAGCTGCACGAGGCAGGCGCCGCAGGCGCCCATCTCGCAGCCCGCATGGGTGCCCGTCAGCTCCAGCGCGTTGCGCAGGCAATCGACCAGCGTCTCCCGCGGCGCGACCTCGCAGGCAACCTTGCGGCCGTTGACGACGAAGCGGACCCGCACAGTCGCGTCGGATTCATCCAGCAGGGTCCCGTCAAAGCCGCTCATGCGCCCTCGCCCAGACGTCCGAGCAGGCGGCCGAGCAGCACGCGGGCGAGATGCAATCGCATCGCCGGCGGCACCTCGTCGCTGTCGGGCGGCGCCAGATCGCCTTGGAGCGCGGCTTGAGCTGCGGCGATACGCTCCGCATCCAGGCGCGAGCCGATCAGGGTCGCCTCCGCCCCCTTCGCCCGGGTGGGCGTATTGCCGACAGAGAAAAACGAGATACGGATGTCGTCGATGAGGTCGTCCGTGCACGTCGCCATGATCCCGCAGCCGACCAGCGCGTAGTCCCCGCGCCGTCGCGCCAATTCGTCGAACGCAAAGCGCTGATCGGCCTTGAACAGGGGAACGTAGACCGCGGTGATCAATTCGCCGGGCTGCAAGGCGGTCTCGAACAGATCGACGAAGAAATCATCGGCCTTGACCCGCCGACGGCCGGAGGCGCCGGCGATCTCGATCTCGGCATCGAGCGCCAATGTCATTGCCGGAAATTCCGACGCAGGATCGGCCAGCGCGACGCTGCCGCCAAACGTGCCGCGGTTACGGATCGCGGGATGGGCGACGAACGGCGCCGCGGCATGCAACAGCGGCGCGAACTCGGCGATCAGCGGCTCGCTCAGCATCTCGCAATGGCGCGTCAGCGCACCGATGCGCAAATGCCCGCCTTCACGGCTGACGCCGCGCAGTTCGCCAATGTGGGTGATGTCGATCAGCAGGCGCGGTGCCTGCAGCCGCAGCGACAGCGCCGGCACGAGGCTCTGGCCGCCGGCGATGAAGCGCGCGTCATCCCCAGCGCGCGCGTGAGCATCCAGCGCCTGGTCGATCGTCGCAGCACGAAAATAGCTGAAAGCCCTCGCCTTCACCGCCCGTTTCCTCAGAGATCCATCGGCTCATCAGCCGGGATGCCAGATTTGTAACCACCTGGTCTCAAAATCCTGACACGCCGCCATGAGGCGGTCAACAAGAAATGACCATTTGGTTACAAATGCCGCTTTAGGCTAAGAAGGCAGCCTGAGATTGCTCAACAGCGACGAAATGGCCCGAAAAGCGCAGAAACCAGCGAAGCGACCGGTCCGGAAGCGGACCGAGACCGACAAGTCCGCGCCAAAGCGCCGCAACATGCGTGCGCCCGACCGCGAACGGGCGATCGTCGACGAGGCGATCCGCTTCTTTGCCGAGCATGGTTTTGAGGGCCAGACCCGCGAGCTGGCAAAACGCATGGGCATCACGCATTCCGCGATCTATCGCCACTTCCCGAGCAAGGAAGCGCTGATCGAACGCGTGTACCAGGAGGTCTATCTCAGCCGCTGGTCGCCCGATTGGGGGCCGATGATCCGCGACCGGTCGCAGTCGCTCGAGGCGAGGCTCACGCGCTTCTATCTCGATTATGTCGAACGCGTGTTCGAGTACAATTGGGTGAGGATCTTCGTCTTCTCTGGCATGAAATCGTTCGGCATCACCGGCCGCTACCTCGACATCGTCCGCCGCGAGATCATCGAGCCCGCAGCGACCGAGCTACGCCACGATCTCAAACTGCCGGATGCGAAGGCACATCCCCTCAGCGAGCGCGAGACCGAGCTGTTCTGGGGCCTGCACGGCCGCATCTTCTATCTCGCCATTCGCAAATTCATCTATGGAACGCCGATCCCGCCCGATCTCGACGCCATCGTCCGCGACGCCGTCCAGACCTTCATGGACGGCGCGAAGATGACGATGCCGAAGCTGCTGGTGAGCGGCTAGCTACTTCGAAAGGCTCGGCAGATCGAGCCCCTTGTCACGAGCGCAGTCGATCGCGATGTCGTAGCCCGCATCCGCATGGCGCATGACGCCGCTGGCGGGATCGTTCCAGAGCACGCGCTCGATGCGTTTTGCCGCTTCCGGCGTGCCGTCGGCCACGATCACCATGCCGGCATGCTGGGAATAGCCGATGCCGACGCCGCCGCCATGATGCAGCGAGACCCAGGTCGCGCCGCTGGCGCAATTGAGCAGCGCGTTGAGCAAGGGCCAATCGGACACCGCGTCCGATCCATCCTTCATCGCCTCCGTCTCGCGGTTGGGGCTCGCCACCGAGCCGCTGTCGAGATGATCGCGGCCGATCACGATCGGCGCCTTCAATTCGCCGCGCGCCACCATCTCGTTGAAGGCAAGGCCGAGGCGATGGCGATCGCCAAGACCGACCCAGCAGATCCGCGCCGGCAGGCCCTGGAACTTGATGCGCTCCTTGGCCATGTCGAGCCAGTTGTGCAGATGCTTGTCGTCCGGCATCAGCTCCTTGACCTTGGCATCGGTCTTGAAGATGTCCTCGGGATCGCCCGACAGGGCGGCCCAGCGGAACGGCCCGACGCCGCGACAGAACAGGGGACGAATGTACGCCGGCACGAAGCCGGGGAAATCGAAGGCGTTCTTCAGGCCCATGTCCTGCGCCATCTGGCGGATGTTGTTGCCGTAGTCGAGTGTCGGAATTCCCTGCGCATGGAAATCCAGCATGGCCTGGACGTGCTCGACCATCGAGGTCTTGGATGCGCGTTCCACCGCCTTCGGATCGGAGGCGCGCTTGGCCTCCCAATCGGCGAGCGTCCAGCCCTTCGGCAGATAGCCGTTGATCGGATCATGCGCGCTGGTCTGATCGGTGACGATGTCGGGCTTGACGCCGCGGCGCACCAGCTCCGGGAAAATCTCGGCGGCATTGCCGACCAGGCCGACCGAAACTGCTTTCTTCGTCTTTGCGGCGTCC
>NZ_LWIG01000012.1:263341-277105 GCF_002068095.1 Bradyrhizobium sacchari
CCGGCGGTCAGGATCCACTTGCCGGCGAGGCTGCCGCCATAGTGACGACGGCCGACCTCGACGAAGGTCTCGTAGGTGCCCTGCACGATGCCCTGGCTGCCGATATAGATCCACGAGCCCGCCGTCATCTGGCCGTACATCATCAGGCCCTGGCGATCGAGCTCGTTGAAATGATCGAGCGTCGCCCAATGCGGCACGATGTTGGAGTTCGCGATCAGCACGCGCGGCGCATCGGCATGGGTGCGGAACACCCCGACCGGCTTGCCGGACTGCACCAGCAGCGTCTGGTCGCCCTCGAGCTTGCGCAAGGCCGCCGTGATCCGGTCAAAGCTCTCCCAGTCGCGCGCGGCGCGGCCGATGCCGCCATAGACCACGAGCTCGCTGGGGCGCTCCGCGACATCAGGATCGAGATTGTTCATCAGCATCCGCAAGGGCGCTTCCGTCAGCCAGCTCTTGGCGCTGATCTCGCTGCCGCGCGGGGCGCGAATGGTGCGGTCGTTGTCCAGTCGGCGGTTCATGCGGAACACCTCTTCAGTCAAGTCGCGGAAACGGATCGGATGGAAGCGCGGCAATCGCCGCGGCCGGCAGCGCATCGGCTTCGATCAGTGCCGCGGCCTTGGCGAGATCGCCCGCCATGTAGCGGTCGGCGCCGAGCGGCGGCACCTGCTCGCGCAACGCGGCGATCACCGCAACGAGCGGCGCACTTGTCGCATGCGGCGCGCGCAGCGTGATGCCTTGGGCTGCGACCAGCAGCTCGATGCCGAGGATGGCTGCGAGATTGTCGGCCATGTCGGTGAGGCGCCGCGCGGCATGCGCGGCCATCGAGACGTGGTCTTCCTGGTTGGCGCTGGTCGGCGTCGAGTCAATCGAGCAGGCGAGCGCACGCTGCTTGTTCTCGGCATAGAGCGCGGCCGCCGTCACCTCGGCGATCATGAAGCCGGAATTGATGCCGGGATCGGGGGTGAGGAACGGCGGCAAGCCGAAATTCAGCGCGGGGTCGACCAGCGTCGCGATCCGCCGCTCGCTGATCGCGCCGATCTCCGACAAGGCCAGCGCGATTGCGTCGGCGGCAAAGGCCACCGGCTCGGCGTGGAAATTGCCGCCGGAGACGATCTCCCCGGTCTCAACCAGCACCAGCGGGTTGTCGGTGACGGCATTGGCTTCGACGATCAGAGTGCGCGCGGCCTGCGTGATCAGGTCCAGCGCCGCGCCCGCGACCTGCGGTTGGCAACGCAGGCAATAAGGATCCTGCACGCGCTCATCGCCTTCGAGATGCGACAGGCGGATGTCGCTGCCGTCGAGCAGCGCGGTCAGCGTCGCGGCCGCGGCGATCTGGCCGGCATGGCCACGCAGCGCCTGAATTTCGGGACGGAACGGCGCCGTCGAGGCCATCGCCGCATCCACGGACAGCGCGCCTGTGACGAGCGCGGCGCGGGCGAGGCGAAATGCACGCAGCACGCCTGATAGGGCGTAGGCGGTCGAGAACTGCGTGCCGTTGATCAGCGCGAGGCCCTCCTTGGGCCCTAGGATCAGCGGCGCGAGACCTGCGGCAGCGAGCGCCTCGCTCCCGGATACAGTTTTCCCGCCGACGATCGCCTGCCCCTCGCCGATCATCACCGCGGTCATATGCGCGAGCGGCGCGAGATCGCCGGAGGCTCCAACCGAGCCCTGTTGCGGCACCAGCGGACAGACGCCCCGCGCCAGCATGCCCTGCAACTGCTCGATCACCGCGCGCCGCACGCCGGAGGCCCCGCGCCCCAGCGAGACGATCTTCAATGCCATCATCAGCCGCACGATCGGCTCTGCTGTCGCCGGGCCGACGCCGCAGCAATGCGAGACGATGAGGTTGCGCTGGAGCAGCGCGGTCTGTTCAGGCGGAATGCGCTTCGAGGCGAGCTTCCCGAAGCCGGTGTTGATGCCGTAGACCGGAGCGTCCGCCTGCGCCGCCCGCGCAACAATCTGCGCAGCCGCCTCGACGCGCGGCCAGAACGACGGATCGAGGACGACGGGGGCACCTTCAAGCACGCGCACGAGATCGTCGAGGCTCACTGCCCCCGGCTGGACGACGATCGCCGCGCCCTGCTCCGTCACTGTGCTCTCCACACCCGCCTCTGCAGCGGATTGAAACCGATGCGGTAAACCAGCTCGGCGGGACGATCGATGTCCCAGATCGCGAGGTCGCACCATTTCCCGGCTTCGAGTGTGCCGGCCTGATTCAGCACGCCGAGTGCACGCGCGCCTTCGCGGGTGACGCCCGCGAGACACTCGGCCACATTCATCCGGAACAGCGTCGCGCCCATGTTCATCGCGAGCAGCAGCGAGGTCAGCGGTGAGCTGCCGGGATTGCAGTCGGTCGCGAGCGCCATGGGAACGCCATGCTGGCGAAACGCCTCGACCGGCGGCTTCTGCGTCTCGCGTATGAAGTAGAATGCACCCGGCAGCAGCACGGCCACAGTCCCGGCCTTTGCCATCGCGGCCGCGCCCGCCTCGTCGGTGTGCTCAAGGTGATCGGCGGACAGCGCCGAGTATTTTGCCGCCAGCGCAGCGCCGCCGAGATTGGTCAACTGATCGGCATGGAGCTTCACCGGCAGCCCCAGCCCTCTGGCCGCCTCGAACACCCGCGCGGTTTGCTCTCCCGAGAACGCAATCCCTTCCATGAAGGCATCGACGGCGTCGGCAAGGCCAGCCTTGGCGACGGCGGGCAACATCTCCTTGCAGACGAGATCGATGTAGCGATCCTTGTCGCCATCGGCCTCCACCGGCAGGGCATGCGCGCCGAGGAAAGATGTGCGGATCGCAACCGGCCGGTGGCGGCCGAGACTCCGCGCTGCGGAGAGTTGCCGCATCTCGGTCTCGGTATCGAGGCCGTAGCCGGATTTGATCTCCACCGTGGTCGCGCCCTCGCCAATCAGCGCATCGAGCCGCGGCAGTGCACTTTCGACGAGTTCGGCTTCGCTCGCCTTTCGCGTTGCCGCCACTGTCGAGACGATGCCCCCGCCGGCGCGTGCGATCTCCTCGTAGCTCGCGCCCTTCAGACGCAGTTCGAATTCGTGCGCGCGGTTGCCGCCGTAGACGAGATGAGTGTGGCAGTCAACGAGGCCCGGTGTGATCCAGCGCCGCTCGCAATCAATCCGATCGATCGCGTCCGCATCAACAGGAAAGTCCGCCTGCGCGCCCGCATAGGCGATACGGCCGCCGCGCGCGGCGATGAGCCCATGCTCGATCTCACCGAGATCGGGACGATCGGCGCGCATCGTGGCAAGCCGGGCATTGTGCCAGATCCGGTCGAAGCGCTCTGCCATGCGGGTATCCATTCGCCGTCGGATGCTTGACTTATATGTCTAGACATATAATCGTAAGGCGGTTCTGTCCAGCCGGCGTGTCATCATGTCCCGACTGCATTTCGCTTCCGCGCTCCTGCCCTCGGGCTGGGCCAATGACGTGCAGGTGGTCGTCACCGCCGGCGCGATCGCGGCGGTGACGCCGGNCGGGCGTAGCGCCGTCTGCCGGCGACGAGCGCCACGCGATCGCCCTTCCCGGACTTGCGAGCCTGCACAGCCACGCCTTCCAGCGCGGAATGGCAGGACTGGCGGAACTGCGCGGCGATTCCACCGACACGTTCTGGACCTGGCGCGAGACGATGTATCGCTTTGCGCTCGCGATGACGCCGGACGACGTCGCTTCTGTTGCGACGCTGCTTTATGTCGAGATGCTGGAGCAGGGTTTTACCCGCGTCGGCGAATTCCACTATCTGCACCATAATCGCGACGGCTCGCCCTATGCCGACATCGCCGAGATGGCCGCGCGGATCGCGCAGGCTGCCGAGGCCTCCGGCATTGCGCTGACGCTGCTGCCGAGTTTTTATGCGCATGGCTCTTTTGGAGGCGCAGCGCCGCATGCCGGCCAGCGCCGTTTCATCTGCTCGGTCGATCAGTTCGCCGCATTGATGGCGGCCTCGCGCAAGGCCATCGCAGATTTGCCGGGCGCCAATATCGGCATCGCCCCGCACAGCTTGCGCGCGGTGGCGCCGGACGAGCTGACCGCGATAATTCCGATCGCCGAGGGTGGTCCGGTGCACATTCATGCCGCCGAGCAGGTCAAGGAAGTCGAGGATTGCCTCGCCTGGTCTGGCCGGCGTCCGGTGCAATGGCTGCTGGAGCACGCGCCCGTCGATCAGCGCTGGTGCCTCATTCATGCGACCCACATGACGACTGAGGAAGTGGCGGCTTTCGCAAAGACTGGCGCGGTCGCCGGCCTGTGCCCGGTCACGGAAGCAAGCCTCGGCGACGGGATCTTTTCGGCTCGCGAGTTTCTCGACGCCGGCGGCCCTTTCGGTGTCGGCACCGATTCGAACGTGCTGATCGGCGTCGCCGACGAGTTGCGGCAGCTCGAATATGGCCAGCGGCTCAAGCACCGCCAGCGCAACGTTCTCTCCGGCGGCGCAGGCCGCTCGACGGGACGCTCACTGTTCGACGATGCGCTTGCCGGCGGCGCACGGGCGCTGGCGCAGCCGACGGTCGGCCTAGCGCCCGGCGCGCGCGCCGACATCGTCACGCTCGACGCCGCGCATCCGTCGCTGGCGGGCCGCACGCACGACGCAGTCATCGACGGCTGGATCTTTGCCGCGGGCGGCGCAGCGATCGATTGCGTCTGGGCCGGCGGCAACAAGGTGGTCGAAGGCGGACGGCATAGATTGCGACGGACGGCACGCGACCGCTTCAACGCGGCGGTGCGGAGGCTCGTTGCATGAGCCTCGCCACAGACGCAGCCGACCAGCCGACGCTCTACAAGCGCATCCGCGCCGACATCGAAAAGCGCATCCTGACCGGCGAGTGGCCGCCCGGCCATCGCATTCCGTTCGAGCACGAGCTGGTCGCGCGTTACGGCTGCTCGCGCATGACCGTGAACAAGGCGCTCTCGGAGCTCGCGCAGGCCGACCTGATCGAGCGGCGGCGGCGCGCCGGCTCGTTCGTGCGCCGGCCCCAGCATCAGTCGGCCGTGCTCAAGATCGCCGACATCCGCGCCGAGATCACTGCGCTCGGACGCGCTTACGGCTACGAGCTGATCGACCGCAAGCTGCGCGTGGCGACCGCTGCCGACCGCGGCCGTCTTGGCGTCAAGAAGGCCGGCAAGGTGGTCGCGATCACCTGCCGCCACAGCGCCGATAGAGTACCGTTCGCGGTCGAGGACAGGCTGATCGATCTCTCGTCCGTGCCGAATGCGGCGACTGCCGATTTTTCGCGCGAGCCGCCCGGCTCCTGGCTGCTTCACCATGTCCCATGGACAGAGGCCGAGCATACGATCAGCGCCGTCGTGGCCGACGATCGCACGGCGGAAGCGCTCGACATCGCCGTCGGCGCGCCCTGCCTCGTGATCGACCGTTACACCTGGCGCAGCGCGCGCACCATCACCGCGGTGCGGCTGCTTTATCCCGGCGACTCTCACCGCCTTGTCGCCCGATTCAAGGGAGGCTGAGATGAGAATGTCGGCACAATTCGTGCAACGCTTCGGGCAACGGTCCACGCGGGCCCACAATGATCAACAGGACGTCAATCCATCGATCGGCAAGAGGACGACTAACATGCGTAGTTCAAAGGTATTTGCGACAATCATTGCACTTGCGGCCGCCACTCCCGTGCTGGCCGACGACGTCAAGGTCGGCGTCGGCATCTCCGGATGGACCGGCTTCGCGCCGCTGACGCTGGCGAAGGAAGCCGGCATCTTCAAGAAGAACGGCCTCGACGTCACGATCAAGAAGATCCCGCAGAAGGACCGCCACCTCGCGATTGCCTCCGGCGACATCCAGTGCGCGGCGACCACGGTCGAGACCTGGATCTCCTGGAACGCCAACGGAGTCGCCACCAAGCAGATCTTCCAACTGGACAAGAGCTATGGCGCCGACGGCATGGCTGTGCGCAACGACATCGCCGCGATCAAGGATCTGAAAGGCAAGACCGTCGCCGCGTCCGCGCCGGGGACCTCGCCCTATTTCGCGCTGGCCTGGATGCTCAAGAAGAACGGCCTCACCACCAAGGACGTGACCGTCGTGAACCTCGAGCCCGCCGCGGCCGCGCAGGCCTTCGTCTCCGGCCAGAACGATGCCGCAATGACCTACGAGCCCTATCTGTCGACCGTGCGCGCCGCACCCGACAAGGGCAAGATCATCGCGACCACGCTGGACTACCCGATCGTGATGGACACCTTTGGCTGCACGCCGAAATTCCTGAGCGAGAATCCGAAGGCCGCGCAGGCGCTCGCCAACAGCTATTTCGAGGCGCTCGACATGATCGCCAAGGACCAGGCCAAGGCCTATGAGATCATGGGCGCGGACGTGAAGCAGACCGGCGAGCAGTTCGGCAACTCGGCAAAGTACCTGCGCTGGCAGGACAAGGCCGCGAACCAGAAGTTCTTCGCCGGCGACTTCCTGACCTTCAACAAGGAGGCCGCCGAGCTCCTGCTCGAGGTCGGCATCATCAAGGCCGCGCCGAAGGTCGAAGACCTCTACGACGCGAGCTTCATCAAGTAAGTTTCAACGAGCTGCCGGTCCCGCCGCGAGACGGGACCGGCGCATGACTATTCGGATAGACAGTTTGATGCGTCCCCTGGACCCTGTTACATCGAGGCAACGCATGGCCTATGGCCTGGCGTTCTTCGTGCTGTTCGTCGCCCTCTGGTCCTGGGCGACCTTCGGCGGCCATGTGTCGAAGACCTTCCTCGCCAACCCGCTGACCATGGTTCAGGAAGGCTTTGAGCTGCTGACGAAGCAGGGCTTCGTATTCGACATCGGCATGACGATCTGGCGTGTCGTCGGCGGCTTCGCGCTCGCGGCGATCATCGCGGTGCCGCTCGGCGTGCTGATGGGCGCCTACAAGCCGGTCGAGGCGTTCCTCGAACCCTTCGTCTCCTTTGCGCGCTATTTGCCGGCGTCTGCCTTCATCCCCCTCTTGATCCTGTGGGCCGGCATCGGCGAGTTGCAGAAGCTGCTCGTGATTTTCATCGGCTCGGTGTTCCAGGTCATCCTGATGGTCGCCGTGACGGTCGGCGCGACGCGGCGGGACCTCGTCGAGGCCGCATATACGCTGGGGGCGAGCGATCGCGGCGTCATCCGCCGCGTGCTGCTGCCCTCCTCGGCACCGGAGATCGCGGAAATCCTGAGGCTGGTGCTGGGCTGGGCGTGGACCTATGTCATCGTCGCCGAGCTGATCGGCTCATCCTCCGGCATCGGCCACATGATCACCGACAGCCAGGCGCTGCTCAACACCGGCCAGATCATCTTCGGCATCATCGTGATCGGACTGATCGGGCTTGTTTCCGACTTCCTGTTCAAGGCGTTCAACGCCTGGCTGTTTCCGTGGAAGCTCGCATGACCCTTCTCAAGATCGAACAGGTCTCGCGCACCTTCCCGGCACGACTCGGCAACGCGCCGACAAGGGCGCTGGAGCCGACCGACCTGACCATCGGCAACAACGACTTCGTCACCATCCTCGGCCCCTCCGGCTGCGGCAAGTCCACGCTGCTGCGCATCGTCGCCGGCCTCGACCGCCCGAGCAGCGGCCGCGTCACGCTGGACGGGCGCGAGGTGACCGGCCCCGGCGCCGATCGCGGCATGGTGTTCCAGTCCTACACGTTGTTCCCCTGGCTGACCGTGCGCGAGAACATCGCCTTCGGCCTGCGCGAGCGCGGCGTGTCCGAGGCGGAGCGAAACAAGATCGCGGATGCCTTCATCCGCCAGGTCGGATTGTCCGGCTTCGAGAACCATTGGCCAAAACAGCTCTCCGGCGGCATGCAGCAGCGCACGGCGATCGCGCGTGCGCTCGCCAATGATCCAAAGATCCTGCTGCTCGACGAGCCCTTCGGCGCGCTGGACAACCAGACCCGCGCTTTGATGCAGGAGATGCTGCTCGGGATCTGGGAGCGCGACCAGAAGACCGTGCTGTTCGTGACCCACGACATCGAGGAAGCGATCTTTCTCGGCAGCCGCGTCATCGTCATGAGCGCGCGGCCCGGCCGGGTCAAGGCGGAGATCAATGTGGACCTGCCACATCCACGCTCGTACAAGATCAAGACGACGCCCGAATTCGTCCAGCTCAAGGAGCGGCTGGTCGAGGAGATCCGCACCGAGGCGTTGAAGGTTGCCGAACATGCCTGATACCCAGCCCCGCGCCGACGGAAATCGCGTCCTCGCCGACCTCAACGCACTGCGCGCCATCGGCGCCTACAAGACCGGCGTGCACAAGCCGACCTTCTCCGAGCCGCACAAGCAATCGCTGGACTGGCTGGTGCGGAAACTGCCCGACGCCGGCCTCTCCGCGACGGTTGACGGCATTGGCAATGTTTTGGGGACCAGCACGAAGCCGGGACCGAAGCTGCTGGCCGGCTCGCATCTGGAGAGCCAGAACTACGCCGGCTGGCTCGACGGCCCGCTCGGTGTTGTCTACGCGCTCGAAGCCGCGCGGGTCCTCAATGCCGATCCCTCCGTGAAAGGCGCGGTCGAAGTCGCCGCCTGGTGCGACGAGGAAGGCCATTTCGGCAGCTTCCTCGGCTCGCGCTCCTATGTCGGGCAGGTGACCGAGGCCGAGATCGACGCTGCGCGCGATCGCACCAGCGGCCGCGCCATGCGCGATGCCCTCGCCGAGATGGGTCTCTCGGGACGCGCACGCGTCGCCGTCGAACCGGGACGGCACGTCGGGTACCTGGAGGCGCATATCGAGCAGGGCGACACGCTCGAAAGCGGCAAGCTTGCGATCGGCGTCGTGACGTCCATCGTCGGCATCTGGCAATACAGGATCAATTTCACCGGCGAGCAGAACCACGCCGGCACCACGCGGATGGCGGTGCGCAAGGATGCAGGCCTCGCGCTGGCGAAGTTCTGCGTCGCGATCGACGAGCGTTTCCCGGACGCCTGCGGTCCGCGCACGGTCTGGACCGCCGGCCGCATTACCCTCGATCCGGGCGCGCCGAGCATCATTCCTGGCGGAGCGGAGCTGCTGTTCCAGATCCGCGATGACAATCCCGCGGTCATTGCGCGGCTGGAGGAGCTGCTGCGGACTATGGCGAGCGAGGCCAGCGCGAAGGGTCCCTGCACCGTCGACGTGGAAAAAATCCGCACCGGCGCGCCTGCCATGATGGATGCGGGCATTCAGGACGCGATCGAGGCGGCGAGCAAGACTCTTGCCGACGGATGCTCCATCCGCATGCCGAGCGGCGCCGGCCACGATGCACAGATGCTCGCGACGGTGATGCCCGCGGGCATGCTGTTCGTGCCGTCGATCGGCGGCATCAGCCATCACTGGACCGAGAATACCGCCGATGCCGATATCGTCACCGGCGCACAGGTCTTCGTCGACGCCTGCCGGCGCATCCTCGGCGGCTAGGCGGCCGGTACCGGCATGACCGCGGGCGCCCCCTATACCGAGGCGACAATCGGCTATTGGCAGGACTTGACGCCGGAGGTTCCCGCGCGCTTCCCGGCGACGGCGCCCTATCGCTTCGGCTATCCCGTCACTCTGCCCTGCGGCCGCATCCTGGTCCTGCCGCTGCGGCAGCTCCCCGATGGCGACTGCGCGGTCGCCTCACTCATCGCCAACCAGGCCTCGCATCTCGTCGTCGCGGCGCTCGCCGACCACATGGCGACGCAGGCGCGCGCCTTCGATGCCGAGATCATCGTGGGACTACCGACCCTCGGCCTTGCCTTTGCGTCGCTGATCGCCGAGCGGCTCGGACAGAAGCGCTATGTCCCGCTCGGCTACTCGCGCAAGTTCTGGTACGACGACGCGCTGTCCGAGCCCGTGACATCGATCACCAGTCCCGAGACCGGCAAGAAGCTGCGGCTGGATCCAAACCTGCTGCCGCTGATCGAGGGCCGCAGGGTGGTGCTGGTCGATGACGCGATCTCGACCGGAACCACCGCCATCGCCGCCGCGCGCCTGCTGCAAAAGGTCGGCGCCGACATCGCCGGCATGGTCGTCGCGATGAAGCAGACTAATCGCTGGCAGGCCTCGACCGCAGCGCTGTCGCCACCGCTTGCGGTTCGTGCGGTCTACGGCTGCCCGCTTTTCCAGCGTGGCGAGGCCGGCTGGGTGCCTCTGGTCGAAACGCAGCCCGCCATCCCCTGATGGGCCGGGCGCGAGCATAACGCTCCCGGACGCCGCAAAGCAGACGTCTTGAGCAGGATCGGGCAAGTCCCGACCGCTTCAGGCAAGACGCCGGTTCGCACAATACCTAGCCTGTCCGCTCCACGCGAGAAGGCTCACATGTCCGACGTCCCCGCTGCAACGCCCGCATCCATCGTCGAAGCCCTGAAGGCCGTCGCCGGCAACCCGCCAAAGGTGCGCGCCAGCTTCGCCAAAGGCTGGTGCGTTCGCGGCACCTACACCCCGTCGGACCGGGCGGCAGAAGTCACGCGATCGCAGAGTTTCACTAAGCCATCGCGCGTGCTCGCACGCTTCTCGGTCGGCGGCGGCAATCCTGCCGTCGCCGACACCAACAATCTGGTGCTGCGCGGCTTCAGCTTCAAGCTCGGCGACGACGATCACCGTTCGGATATTCTGGTGGAGAGCGCGCCCGTGCATTTTGCGCGAACGCTGGACCAGATGCAGGCCTTCCTCGCGGCGCGCATCCCGGGGCCGGATGGCAAGCCTGACATGGCGAAGGTGAAGGCGTTCTCGGCGGCGAACCCTGAAACACTCAATCAGGCGAACTACATTGCCGCGCGTGCGCTGCCGGGAAGTTTTGCCGGCACGACCTATTGGGGCGTGCATGCCTTTCCGGCCACGAATGAGCAAGGCGAGACGCGGTTCATCAAGTTCAAGGTCGTCCCGGCTGGCGGCGAGATCACACTGAGCGAGGATGAGGCCAGGACGAAGCCTGCTGACTTCCTGCATGACGATCTCGGCAAACGGATCGCCGCAGGCCATGTCCGCTTCAATGTGATGGCGCTGCTCGATCGCCCGGGCGATCCCACCATGGACGTGACCATGCGCTGGCCGGATGAGGACGGTCGCGAGGAGGTGCGGCTCGGCACGATCGTGATCACAGGCTTCGAGCCGGACCCCGCCTGCGATGCCTCCATTTTCAATCCGGCCAACCTCGCCGATGGCATCGGTCACCCGCCGGACGAGATCTTTGCGGCGCGGCGCGCCGCCTACACCATCTCTCTCGCGAAACGCCGCTGACTTCGCCGGCGTCCGGCTTCACGCCTCGCTGCTGGAAGCACCGAGCGCCTCGCGGCGCCACGCCGCGGGGCTGACGCCCGCGATCGAGGAGAACACGCGCGTGAAGTGGCTCTGGTTGGCAAACCCGGCCGAGATCGCAATCTCCGACAGCGGCAAGTCGCGGACGCCCATCAACTGCTTGGCCGCCTTCACGCGCTGCTGCAGCAGCCATTGGTGCGGCGGCATGCCGACGGAGATGCGGAACGCGCGCGAGAAATGACTGACCGACAGGTCGAGCTCGGCCGCGATCTTCTGCAGCGAAAGCTTGCCGCCGAGGTCGGATTCGAGCCGCTCGCAGGCGCGTTTCGCCTGCCACGGAGCAAGCCCCCCACGCGCCAGTCCGGCCGGGCGCCGAAGTCCGCCATAGGTCTGGGCGACATGAGCGGTCAGCGCGAGCATCATATGATCGACGAAGAGCTGGTTGGCCTCGCCCGGCCGGCGCAGCCCCTCCTGCAGCGACGCACCGATGTGACGGACGATTCCATCGTCATGACCGACGCCGACCCGACAGTCGAGCTGGTCGACCCGCGGCGCGTTGCACTGCCGGGCGATGCCGTCGAGCGCCGAGCGCGGAATATAGAAGAACAGCGAATGGAACGGCTTGTCGATCACGTAGCGCGGATCGTGCTTGAGGTCATAGAGGTAGGTCGTGCCGGCGCGGACGTCCGCCTTCATGATGGATTTGCCGCGCTCCCAGAGCTCGCAATCCGGATAATCGTGAAGCTTGAGGCTGACCAGGAAGGCATCCTCCGCAGCCAGCGAGCCGGACAGGCCTCGCACCGGATGGTCATTCCGGGTCTCGGTGACCGCCAGCTCCGCACTATGCAGCGAGCGCGCGACCAGCGCGGGCGGCGCGTCCTTCAAGCGCAGGAATTGCCCAAGTCTCTGTCCGTAGGCGCCTGCCTGTGTCATCGTTTAGCCCTTCTGTGGAAGTCCACGCGCAGGCCACGGCGTCGTGCAATCTTCGCAATGCATTATCGGACATCCGCCTATGCCTGTCCACGCGGGCGGATGCAAGGCTCATCACGGATTTTCACAAATGCACGACAAATGCGGCAACGTCCCCTGGGTCGCGATCTAAAGCGCCATGAGATGTGGATGTATCGTCCATCTCCTCACTGCGTCATTGCGAGCCAACGGGTCCGCGCGAAGCGCGGCCCGATGACAGGCTCCGCGAGCAATCCAGACTGCCGCCGCGGAACGACTCTGGATTGCTTCGCTGCGCTCGCAATGACGGAGCAAGGGGCAGCATCGCCATCCAGCAACACACATTTCGAATCTCAGACACGCCTTCGCATTCTCGCGGCACAATTCGCCCGAGCTTTGCTTGATCGCTCCACCCTCAAAACCAAGAGGGCGCAGGGAAGGCCGGGTGCCGACCTCGCACCCGCGGTCCGCTGCGCGAAAGGTAGCGCAAAGGAACCGCACAGCAGCATACAGGTGGTGCCGATCACTCGGCCTTCCCTGCGCGATGGTCGGACGGCTTATGCCGCGCTCTCCCGGGAGCCGAATTCCCTCTGGCCTCCCTCACTCCCGCGGAATNCACCAGCAGCGCGCCGGTTGACGCAACTGCCGCCTCCGCAAGAGCTTGACCGTAGCAACGACGGCCAGGACCACACGGTTTTGCCGTACGCACGGCCCGCCCTATCGCCGCAGTCTTTCCAGCCCTGTCGACGGAGCCGGAAACTTGCAAACGAGACGAAGCCTAGCAGCGCCGTTCGTCCGCACGCGGTTACGAGCTCACAGGGACTACCCGCCCTGCCCGCACCTCTCGTGCCCGACGCTGCCGCGTCCACCGCAAGCCCCGGCTCGCAAACATGACGACCACATGATCGCCCCTCAAGGATGAGCCGGGATGGGCGATATCTACGACAAATCCGAATTTCGGTAAAGCAGAATATTTGCGCGCAAGGGGGTTGACGCGGCGGCGACACAGGGTCGATGGCCGCCAGCCGGTGCGGAGATTGCTCGCAGCATCTACATGGCCGCGACAATTCGAGCACGTCCCTGACATAAAGTCGCGGCAATCCTCGGGCTTGTCGGCCTCACCTCCCTCATTGCTGATTCCCGGAGTTCCAATGTCTTCTGCCGACCGGCCGGCGACACGCCTTGCGACGCGGCTCGCCTTCCTTGTCGCGGGCTTCGGCATGGCGTGCTGGGCGCCGCTGGTGCCGTTCGCGAAGGCGCGGCTCGACGTCGACGACGGCGTGCTGGGGCTGCTCCTGCTCAGCCTCGGCATCGGCTCGGTCGTCGCGATGCTTCTGACGGGAATCATGAGCGCGCGCTACGGCAGCAGGCCGATCATCATGGCCGGCGGGCTTGGTCTCGCGCTGGTGCTGCCGCTGCTGGCCATCGCGAGCACGCCAGCAACGCTGGCGCTGGCGCTCCTTGCGTTCGGCGCCGCGCTCGGCTCGATCGACGTCGCCATGAACATCCATGCTGTGGAGGTCGAGCGCGCCGCGAAAGTTCCGCTGATGTCCGGTTTCCACGCGCTGTTCAGCATCGGCGGCTTCGCCGGATCGGCGCTGATGACCGCGCTGCTCTCCTTGCG
>NZ_LWIG01000012.1:277154-287273 GCF_002068095.1 Bradyrhizobium sacchari
ATCTGCTCGCTCCTGATGCTGATTGCGATGATGGTGACGTCCCCACGGCTGCTTCGCTCCGTCCAGGTGCAGGACGGGCCGCTGTTCGTGCTGCCGCACGGCTCCGTGCTCTTGCTTGCGCTGCTCGGCGCCATCACCTTCCTCGTCGAAGGCGCGATGCTCGATTGGGGCGCACTGCTCGTCATCGGCGCGGGTCTCGTCTCGGAGGCGCAAGGCGGGACGGGCTACATCGTGTTCTCGATCGCGATGACCATCGGGCGTCTCGGCGGCGACGCCGTCGTCGCGCGCGTCGGCGATCGCGCCACGTTGTTCTGGGGAAGCCTCATTGCCGTCGGAGGCTTCGCCGTGCTGCTCACGGCTCCCGTTGCGGCGGTCGCGATCGCCGGTTTCCTGCTGATCGGCCTCGGCGCTTCGAACCTCGTGCCGGTGCTGTTCCGCCGCGCAGCCCGGCAGACGGTGATGCCGACGGGGCTCGCCGTCGCCGCGATCACGACCGCCGGCTATGCCGGCATCCTCATAGGTCCTGCCGGCGTCGGCTTCGTCGCCCGCCTTGGCGGATTGCCGACGGCGTTCTGGCTTCTGGCCGCGCTGATGTGTCTGGTCAACTTGTCGGCGCGCTTCGTCACGCGCCCCGCGGCGTGACTAAAGCGCGGCGCGGGCCTCCGGGTCCGGATCGTGCTCCAGTCTCAAAACCGCTCCAGCCCGATCGATTTGATCATGCGCGCCAGGCTCGCCGAAGTCGCCTCGACCAGGCGCTGGAATTCGGCCGGGTTCGAGTGGCTATCCGGCTCCATGCCCTCGGCACGGTAATTGGCCTGCATCGCCTTGTCGGCCATGGCCATGCGCGTCGCCTGCGCGATCCGGTCGATGATCGCATCGTCGGTCTGCCGGGGCGCGAACAGGCCGAACCAACCGTCATAACGCAGGCCCGGCATGCCCGATTCGATCGCCGTCGGGATATCGGGAGCCACGCTCAGTCGCTTTTCGGTGGCGACCGCGATCATCCGGATCTTGCCGGCCTCACTCCACTGCTGCAATTGCACCGACATCACCGCAATGACGAGGGGGATCTGGCCGGCGAGGAGGTCGTTGCTGGCCTGCGCGATGCCCCGATACGGGACATGGACGATGTCCAGCCCACCCGCCTGCAGCTTGAAGGCTTCGCCGACGAGATGATTTCCGCTGCCGATACCGGGTGTGCCGTAGGACAGCTTTCCCGGATTGGCTTTCGCGTAGGCAATCAGCTCAGGCAGGTATCTGACGGGCACCGACGGATGGACGACAAAAACAAGAGCGCTGGTGATGAGGCGGCAGATGGCGCGGAAATCGTCCATCGCATAGGACGGGTTTTGCGACAGCAGCGGAATGGCCGCCTGCGTGCTGTCGTTTCCGAGCAAGAGCGAGTAGCCGTCGGGCTTCTCGCGCGC
Source organism: Bradyrhizobium sacchari (assembly GCF_002068095.1). GTDB lineage: Bacteria > Pseudomonadota > Alphaproteobacteria > Rhizobiales > Xanthobacteraceae > Bradyrhizobium > Bradyrhizobium sacchari. Next base: position 278,582 of record NZ_LWIG01000012.1, read on the forward strand.
GACCGCCGCCGTCCCAATGGAGCCGCCCGCACCGGTGATGTTTTCGATGAAGACGGGTCCAAGCAGCGACGACATCTTCTCTGCCCAGGGACGCCCGATCTGGTCGCCGGAGCCACCCGCGCCGTAGGGAATCACCAGTCGAATGGGACGAGAAGGATAATCTGCTGTGCGCCCGCTGCGCGGAATCGCCGCGAGAACGGCTGCCGCCGATAATGCATGGACGAAGTGACGCCGCGCGAACAAAGACATGCCCGAATTCCGGAAGCGGTTCGTCGCTGCCCGAGGCGAGGCCGGCTCCCGGACGATTCCATCGCAGCAATCGGCGGCCGACGTCAATTGTCCATCCGGACTATTCGGCGGCGGCACCGCCCGTCAGGTGCTCTAACCCATTACTTTTAAAACAATATTTCGGAAGACGGCCGACCCACGCGGTCCACGCAGGGCTGCCCGACCCAGCCCACTGCTTTCGGCCAGTTTACTGTACGGTTCGTTCTGATAGACCACAAAGAAATACCTTTTGACTCCCGTCGCGGGGGTGATGGCGCGTGCCAGATCGTAGCGAAGACTCGTCCATTTCATTTGGGCCATTTCGACTGTTTCCAAAGTCCCGGCTCTTGGAGAAGGAGGGCACGCCGCTCCATGTCGGCGGCCGCGCGCTCGACATCCTGATTTTCCTCGCCGAGCGTCCCGGCGAAGTCGTCGACAAGAGAGAGCTGGTCAAACGCATCTGGGCCGACGTCAATGTCGACGAAGGCAGCCTGCGCTTCCATGTCGCAGCACTGCGCAAGGCGCTGGGTGATAGCGGCAAGTCTGCGCGCTATGTCGTCAACGTACCCGGCCGCGGTTATTGCTTCGTCGCATCGCTCGCTCCTTCGGCCTCGCCCGCCGCGCAGCCGACCATCGACATCCTGCCTCCCCGTGCCCTCCCGGCGCCGCTCTCGAAAATGGTCGGACGGGAGGAGGTCGTCGAAAAGATATCGAACGGACTCTCGCTCCATCGCTTCATGACCCTGGTCGGCCCGGGCGGCATCGGCAAGACTGCCGTCGCCATCACTGTCGGGCATCGCCGCTCCGAGGATTTTCGCGGGCGTGTCTTCTTCGTCGACTTCGGCCCGCTCCGGGATGCCAGCCACGTCGCAACCACCATCGCCTCCGCGCTCGGCCTGACCATCAGCGCAGAGAATCCGACACCGGCCCTGCTGACCTTCCTCAAGGTCGGCCCTGCCCTGCTGATCCTCGACAGCTGCGAACACGTGCTGGACAATCTGGCCCCGCTCGTCGAGCACATGGTTCGCGAGGCGCCGCAGCTTCGTGTTCTCGCAACCACCCGCGAATCGTTCCGCAGCGAAGGCGAGCGCATCTTCCGGCTGTTCCCGCTGGATTGTCCGCCCGAGCGCGAGGGGCTCGATGTCGCCGAGGTCCTCGCCTATCCCGCCGCCCAGCTCTTCGTCGAGCGCATCGCGCAAAGCTCCGGCCCGTTCCAGCTCAGTGCGGACGAAGCGCCGCTGGTCGCGAGCATTTGCCGCCGCCTCGACGGCATCGCGCTGGCGATCGAGCTCGCCGCGGGGCGGGTCAATGCCTACGGCATCGCCGGCACCGCGTCCCTGCTCGACAGCCGCTTCTCGCTGCAATGGCGCGGCCGGCGCACGGCCGTGCCGCGGCACCAGACCCTCGCCGCCGCGCTCGACTGGAGCTACGACCTGCTGCCTGCGGCCGAGAGCGCGACCTTGCGCCGGCTCTCGGTGTTCGCCGGGCCTTTCGCCCCGGAGGCGGCTGCCGCGGTTGCATCCGGTGCCGGCCTCAGCGCATCGGAAACGCTGGAAGCCATCGACAGCCTGGTCACGAAGTCGCTGATCTCGCCGTCCGGCTCGCGGACGCTGCGCTATCGCCTGCTCGACACGACCCGGGCCTACGCCTATGGAAAGCTCAGCGAGCTCGGCGAAACCAGGCAGTTCGCACGCCGCCATGCCGAGCATTTTCGCGATTTCTTCGCGCACGCGGAGGCCGACCCGTCGATGCCGCTGCCCGAATGGCTCGGCATCTATGGTGCGGAGCTGGACAATGTGCGCACAGCGCTCGACTGGGCCTTCGCGCCCGACGGCGACACTGAGCTGGGAATTGCGCTGACAGCGGCCGCGGTCACGTTGTGGGTGCGGCTTTCCCTGTTCGCCGAATGCCGCGAACGCAGCAAGGTCGCACTCGCTGCGCTCGGCGACACCGGCGACGACCGTATCCGCATGCAGCTTCTGTCGGCGCTCGGCTGGTCGCTGATGTATGGCGAGGGCCGCGCGCGCGAGGCGCGCCCGATCCTGGAGACGACCCTCGAGCTCGCCGACAGGCTCGATGACAAGGATTTCCGGCTGCGCGCGCTCTGGGGCCTGTGCATCGACCAGTTCAACAACGGACAATTCGGCAAGGCCCGCGCGTTCGCCGATCGCTTCGCGAACGCGGCGGCGAACTCTCCCGACAGGACCGACGTGATGCTGAGCGACCGGCTGACGGCCGTCGCGATGCACTATCTCGGCGACCAGAACGACGCACGGCTGCGCATCGACCGGGTGCACGCATCGCTGCATCTGCTGGCGGAGAAGCCGAAGATCTTCCCGCTCGACCTGAGAATATCCACGCAATATTTCCGGGCCCGCATCCTGTGGCTGCAGGGTCTCGCCGACCAGGCCCGGGCGCTCGCGGCCCGAAACATCGAGGAGGGCCGCGCCAACGGCCACGCTTTGACCTTCTGCAGCGTGCTGGGACAGGCCGCCTGCCCGATCGCGTTCTGGTCCGGCGATCTCGACGCCGCGGAACGTCACGGCACCGAGCTGCTGGAGCACACCGAACGGCATGCGATCCGGCTGTGGGGATTATGGGCACGGGCCTTCAATGCGGCGGTCATCGCCAAGCGCGGCGACATCGCGACCGGCCTGCCATTGCTGCGCGAGGAGCTCAACCGCGCCGGCGATGCGCGCTTCCTGCCGCGCTTCCTTCCATTGCTCGGCGAGCTCGCCGCGGGCTTTCTGGAGGCCGACCAGATCGACCGCGGCCTCGACGTCATCGAGGACGCCCTGACCCGTTGCCACGACCGGCAGGAGCTTTGGTACCTGCCGGAGCTGATCCGCATCAAGGGAGAATTGATGCGTAGGAGCGCGCGGCATTCGGGCGACGCCGAAGCGCAATTTCGCGAGGCGATGGGCATCGCGGCCCAGCAGGGCGCGCGCTTCTGGGAGCTGCGCTGCGCGACCAGCCTCGCGCGGCTGATGAGCGGGGCCGGCCAGAGCGCGGACGCTCTGGCCGTTCTGGAGAACGTCTCGGGATCGTTCACGGAGGGGGCCAAGATCGCCGACATGCGCACGGCGCGCGAATTGATCGCGCAACTACGGAACTGACCGCGCGCTGCGCGCTAAAGCGCGATGAGATCTGGATAGATCGTCATCGAGCTTCTGGTTATTGTTTACGCATGATCTCTTCGGAAAAACCGCTTCGCACTTTGCGCGACGCGTGCCCTTCGGGTCCGGATCATGCTTTAGCCTCCCGCCGCCGCAGCACGGCGCGGCAGCTTCCAGTCCGGCCGGATGAAGTGGCAGGTATAGCCGTCGGGATAGCGTTCGAGATAATCCTGATGCTCGGGCTCGGCTTCCCAGAACTCGCCCGCAGGCGCGACCTCGGTGACCACCTTGCCGGGCCACAGGCCGGATGCCTCGACGTCGGCGATGGTGTCTTCGGCAACCCGCTTCTGCGCATCGCTGGTATAGAAGATCGCGGAGCGATAGCTCGTGCCGAGATCATTGCCCTGACGGTTGAGCGTGGTCGGGTCGTGAATCTGGAAGAAGAACTCCAGCATGGTCCGGAAGCTCGTCTTCGCGGGATTGAAGATGATCTCGATGGCTTCGGCGTGGCCTTCATGATTGCGGTAGGTCGCGTTCTTCACGTGACCGCCGGTATAGCCGACGCGAGTGGAGATCACGCCCGGCTGCTTGCGGATGAGATCTTGCATGCCCCAGAAACAGCCTCCGGCCAAAACTGCGCGCTCAGTCGTCATCTCTCCGCTCCCAATTGATCGCTCTGTCGGTTCTGCATCTACCGCCATCATAGGCTCTCGGACGCCCGGCCGAAAGCCACGCATTGCACGCATGTCCACCCGGTTCCAGGAACGAACCGGATGGACCCAAATCGAAAACGCGCCTCTAGCCCAGTTTGGCGTCGAGCGTGATCGCGGCGTTGAGCACCTTTGACACCGGGCAATTCTTCTCGGCTTCGCCCGCGATCTTGGCGAAACCTGCGTCGTCCAGGTTTGGCACCTTGGCGCGCAATGTCAGTGCCGACTTGCTGATCTTGAAGCCCTTGCCTTCGGGCTCGAGCGTGACGGCGGCTTCCGTCGAGAGCTCCTCCGGCGTGAAGCCTGCGAGCTGAAGCCCGAAAGCGAGCGCCATGGTGAAACAGCCGGCATGAGCTGCTGCGATCAACTCTTCGGGATTGGTGCCCTTCTCGTTCTCGAAACGGGTCTTGAACGAATAGGGCGTCGCGGCGAGCACGCCGGATTCGCTCGACAGCTGGCCTGTGCCGTCGCGCCCCGTGCCCTTCCAGACTGCTGTTGCCTTGCGGATCATCTCAGTTCTCCTTGTTTGATTGCAGCACCGGCGCTCGGTACCGGCGGAAGGCGACATCAGCGTGACCGCCTGTCGCCGGCGCGATGCGAGAATGCAGTTGCTTCAGGTCGGCAGCTCCTGACCGGCCTGCTCGCGCACGATGTAGTCGGCGTACCAGTCGGCCCAGTTATCGTCGTGGCCGCCGGTACGCTTCTCGTGCTCGCCATGCGCCACCGAAGCGCGGCGCAGCGCCGCGGCGAGATCGGTTTGCGATGCGAATGTCGTGTCGCCTGCGGCGATGCGTCCGGGCAATCGTGTCGTGACCTCCTGGAACAGCCAGCCATTGCCGTCGGGATCACTGAACGCGGCGAATGAGCTGTAGCTGCCACGCTTCGGGTCAGCGCCGCTGACCCGAACACTGCCGAACAGGTATGGCTCGTCGGGACCGGCATGAACATCGCCGGCGCCGTGGAAGGATTCGCTGACCTCGATGCCGCGGTCGAGCAGATCCTTTCGCGCAGCCTCCAGATCGGAGACGATCAGATACAGACCGCGCGCCGAGCCGGGCGCCGCCGCCGTGACATTCTTGCCGAAGATCACCGAGCAGGCCGAACCCGGCGGCGTGAACTGGATCACGCGCCAAGCGTCGCCCGAGGCGAAATCGGCGTCCAGTCGCCAGCCGAGGCGCGCGTAGAACGCCTTGGCGCGATCCACGTCGGACACCGGGATCACGATGACTTCGAGCTTCATGTCAACGCTGTGCGATGCCGGGGGTCTGGCGCCGGCGTCGCGATCGATTTCAGCTGTGGCCATGTCGAACTCCCCTGGTGTGAGTTGAGACGATCCTTCAGATGGCGCAACAGGACCTGACTCCAAGGCTATCCTGGACGCGTTGCCGGCGATTTGCTCGTTAGACGTTGCAAGATTCTGTTATGATCGGCGGCGTCACAATCTGTGCAGCAGAGACTGTCGCCGCGACGGTCAACCACACTGACGAATTGTCGCAGGCCGCGTCATAAGCCGCTCGCGTTTAAGCAAAATTTGCGAGGGTTATTGCCTGGACGCTGCGGCGATCGCCACGCGATTTCGCCACTTTCGACCAGTTTACTCGCAATGTCGTTCTGTTAGACCAAAATTTCAGACAGCAACGCTTCACTGGACCCATTGGCTCGTGCCGGACACTAGCGACCAGGATTCGGCAATCTCCTTCGGACCATTCCGGCTGTCTGCAAAATCACGGCTGCTGGAGAAGGACGGCGTCCCGCTTCATCTCGGCGGCCGCGCGCTCGACATTCTGATTTTTCTCGCCGAGCGCGCCGGCGAAGTCGTGGACAAGCGGGAGTTGATCAAGCAAGTGTGGTCCGACGTGAACGTCGACGAAGGCAGCCTGCGCTTCCACATCACGACGCTGCGCAAGGCCTTGAATGACAAGGTGCTGGACGATGCCGGGGAAGGCTCGCGCTACGTCGTCAACGTTCCCGGACGCGGCTATTGCTTCACCGCGCCACTGCTCCGCCATGCTGCTTCGGACGGCCGGACCAGTCCGCCCGTCGCTTCGCCCTACGCGCTGCCGTCGCCGCTTGCGCGGATGATCGGGCGGGACGAGGCCGTCGAGAGGATTTCCGCCGAGCTCGCCCTGCATCGCTTCGTCACCATCGTCGGCCCCGGCGGGATCGGCAAGACCTCGGTCGCGCTCGCCGTCGCACATCGCGAGCTGGAGTCCTTCGACGGCCGGGTGTGCTTCGTCGATTTCGGCGCGCTGACGGATGCCCCCCTCGTTCCCGGAACGATCGCGGCCGCACTGGGCCTGACCGTCAATTCCGACGACCCGGTGTCGGGCCTGCTGACGCTCCTGCGCAGCCGACGCACGCTGCTTGTGCTCGACAGCTGCGAGCACATGCTCGACGACCTCGCGCCCCTGGCCGAGCGTCTCGTGCAAGAGGCTGGCGAGCTGCACATTCTCGCCACCAGCCGCGAATCCTTTCGCGCCGAGGGTGAGCGCGTCCATCGGCTGTTTCCGCTGGGTTGCCCGCCGGAGCGCGACGGGCTCGGCATTGCCGACATTCTTGCCTATCCCGCAAGCCAGCTCTTCGTGGAACGCATTGCCGAGAGCCTGAGCGAGTTCGAGCTCAGCGAGGAAGATGCGCCGCTGGTCGCCGAGATCTGCCGGCGGCTGGACGGCATCGCGCTCGCGATCGAGCTCGCGGCCGGACGCGTCAACGCCTATGGCATCGCCGGGACCGCGTCGCTGCTCGACAGCCGCTTCTCGCTGCTGTGGCGCGGACGGCGCACCGCGATCCCGCGGCACCAGACCTTGAGCGCCGCGCTCGCCTGGAGCTATGATCTGCTCCCCGCAGCCGAAAGCGCGACGCTGCGCGGATTGTCGGTGTTCGTCGGGCCGTTCACGCTGGAGGCCGCGCTTGCGGTCGCATCCAGCCAGGGCATCGGCGAGGCCGACGCAGTCGAGGCGATCTCGAACCTGCTCTCCAAATCACTGATCGCAACCTCGCCTGCGGAGCGCCGGCTGCGCTATCGCCTGCTCGATACCACCCGCGTCTTCGTCGGCGAGAAGCTCGTCGAGAACGGGGAAGCGGCCCGCGTCGCGCGTGCACATGCCGAGTATCTCCGCGATTTCCTGCGCGACATCGCGCTCAAATCCGCGGGCATGCGGAGCGCGGGTGGCTTCCTGCCCTATGCGGACCATTTGCCCAATGTTCGGGCCGCGCTGACCTGGAGCTTTTCGGACGGCGGCGACCGGACCATCGGCGTCGATCTGGCGGCGTCGGCCGCCCAGTTCTTCCTCGAGCTGACATTGCTGACTGAATGTTTTCGCTGGACCCAGCAGGCGCTCGCGTCTCTGGACACTGACACGATCGACCGCCGCCAGGAGATGACGCTGCAGGCCGCGCTCGGCGTCGCCGTGATGTTCACGCAAGGCAATACGGAAGTGGTCCGCTCCGCCTTCACGCGCAGCCTGCAGCTTGCCCGCGAGCTCGACGATCTGCACTGGCAGCTCTGGCTGCTGCGCGGCCTGCACATCTACTTGACCAGGATCGGAGATTTTCACAGCGCGCTCGGAACCGCCTTGGACGGCGAGGACGTTGCGCGCAAGCTGAACGATCCCGCCGCCATGCTGAACGTGGAATGGATGCTCGGCGTCGCGCATCATCTGATCGGCAACCAGGACAAGGCCGTGCGGTTCTGCGAGAGCGCGATGGTGCACAATCCCGGCTCGCAGCGGCTGAACATCGGACATCTCGGCTATGACGACCGCATCGTCGCGCTGGTGGCGCTGGCGCGCGGGCTCTGGCTCACCGGCCGGCCCGATCGCGCGGTCGAGGCGGCGAGATACACGGTGCGCGAGGCCGAGCTGCTCGAACAGCCGCTCACGCTCGGCATTTCCCTGATCTGGACCATCTACGTCTTCCTCTGGGTCGGCGACTGGGCCAACGCCGAAACCTTGATAGAGCGGCTGATCGATCATTCGGCGCGGCACTCTCTTGGTCCGTATCACGCGGTCGGGATCGGCCAGAAGGGCGAGCTGTTGCTGCGCCGCGGCGACGTTGCCGGCGGTATCGAGCATCTTCGCCGCAGCCAGGCCACGCTCTATGCGACGCGGCACCGGATCATGACGACGGTGTTTGCAACGGCGCTCGCGGAGGGCCTGGCGGCGCAGAACCAGACCGGCGAGGCCTTGCGCACGATCAACGAGGCCATCGCCCAGATTCCCGATCACGGCGAATCCTTCGACATGCCGGAGATGCTCAGGGTCAAGGGCGGCATCCTGGTCCGGTCGGGCAATATGGCGGAAGCCGAAAGCTGGTTACGCAAATCCCTCGATCTGTCGCGCCGGCAATGCGCCCTCGGCTGGGAGCTCCGCGCGGCCCTCAGCCTCGGCCGCGTCTTTCAGCAGACCGGCCGGACCGGTGAGGCACGCGAGCTGCTCGCTCCGCTCGTCGCGCGTTACCAGGAGGGCCTCGGGACGCACGACCTGATCGCCGCAACGGGACTGCTGAGCTCGCTGAATTAACAGCGTCTTCAACGGGATATCGCCAAATACCCGCTCGCAACTCCTAACAAATTCTAACACGCCAAGCCGCATGCGGCCC
>NZ_LWIG01000012.1:287349-400208 GCF_002068095.1 Bradyrhizobium sacchari
GGCGGTTTGGCCCGCTGGAACAGCCTGAGCCGGTTCACGCTCCATTTGTCCGTCGGCGGAACGCTGTTCGCAAGTGCCGGACATGCCAGGGAATTCAAGGATGTGACCGCAGAAGGCTCGACCCGGACGCAATCCGTCCGGTTCACCGGCATCACCGGCGGGGAGTATTCGGGCTCCTTCCAGCCCGATGCGATCACGATGGAAAGCCTCGATGGCGAGGTGCTGCGGACCTGGCGCGATCCAGGCCTTGCGTTCTCCGAGGCCGGCTCGGCCGCGCTTACGGACGAGTTGCACCTCGTCTTCTTTTGCGGCGTCGCGATCTGGAATTATCTGACCAATCCATTCCTGCTCGCCCATCCCGACGTCGTGCTGGAGGAACTGCCGCCGTGGCACGAGAACACCGAGACCTGGCGGCGGCTGCGCGCACAATTCCCTCCGAGCCTGATCACGCTCGCGCCCGATCAGATCTTTTATTTCGATGAGAACGCACTGCAGCGGCGAACGGATCACGATCTGTTCGGGATGAAGGTCGTGCACTACTCCTGGGCCCATGACAGTTTTGGCGGCATCGTGGTGCCGACGCTGCGGCGTGCGCAGACGCTGCAGCCTGACGGAACCGTGAACGCCAAGCCCGTGCTGATGGATGTCGAGATTTTTGATGCCACGTTCGAGTAGCAGCGTCGGCGCGCCAACCAGCGTGCAGGCCCCGACGCAGGATCTGCGATCGAGCCGACGCTCGATCAGCTATCACACCGCCGAGATTCAGGGCCTCGAGGTGTTCTATCGCGAAGCGGGCCCTGCCGACGCGCTGGCTGTGCTGCTGCTGCACGGCTTTCCCTCTTCCTCACGGATGTGGGAGCCGTTGCTGCCGCTGCTCGCCGACAAGTATCACCTGATCGCACCCGACTATCCCGGTTTCGGCCACAGCAGCGCGCCGCCGCCATCCGATTTCAGCTATACATTCGACAACATCGCGGGCGTGATCGGCGAGCTCACCACGAAGCTTGGTCTCACCAGCTACGTCCTGCTCATGCAGGACTATGGCGGACCGGTCGGCTTCCGCATGGCGCTGGCGCATCCCGAGCGCGTCCGCGGCATCATCATCCAGAACGCCGTTTCGCATGAGCAGGGATTGAGCCCGCTGTGGGAAACGCGCCGCAAATACTGGGCCGATCCCGCGCGCGAGCTCGACGCGCTCAAGGCCAACTTCACGTCTCTGGCGGCGACGCGCCAGCGGCATCTCGGCTCCAGTCCGCATCCCGAGCGTTACGACCCCGATACCTGGACCGACGAATACGCTTTTCTGACGCGTCCGGACCAGGCCGAGATCCAGACCACGCTGTTCCTGGACTACCGGACCAATGTCGTGTCCTACCCGAAATGGCAGGACTGGCTGCGCAAGACGAAACCGCCGACGCTGGTGGTCTGGGGCATATACGATCCGTCCTTCACAGTCGCCGGCGCCACCGCCTATCGCGACGATTTACCGGATGCCGAAGTCCACCTGCTCGAGGCCGGCCATTTCGCGCTCGACGAGGCGACCGACGAGATCGCCGGGCACATGCGCGACTTCCTCGCGCGGCTCGACGGGCAAAAGGGCTAAACGGGGCATTTCGTCAGTGCTACCCCCGAACAACACCAGCCGGATGATTCCGCTTGCTGGCGAAGACGATCGGAGCCCATCGCGGGCTCGACGGTGGAATGCGCACGGCACAATCATGGCCGGCGACGCAAGAAGTTGAAAAGTTTGCCGAAGTTGGACCACTGCGACGGGCTGTCACACCTTGTGCGCTCGCACAAAATCTAACACATCCTAATCAGCACTAACGGGCTTGTTGTCGGGCCCGCGCCTATCCTCCGAGCATGGAAAGCCTTCTCGAAAGCCTTGTTGACGGTTTTGGGCTTGAGAGGTTGCCGGTCGCCACCAGCGGCCGCGACGCGGAAAGGGGACGAGCGATGTTTACAGACTTGCAGGCGGCACATGCCTGGATTGACGTTCAGGCCAGCCCGCGGGATCACCAGGTCCATCAGGCGGCGCAGGCGATCCCCAAAGAGAATGAATGGCGCAGACTCGATCGCCGCCCGGATGCGGCGATGGAGGACATCACGATCTCACAATGGCAAGACGCTCGAACTGCCTCGTCGCACGAGGCGACGACGCCCATGGACCGGTATTTCGTCGGTATCGCCCTGAAAACCACGCGCGCGAAATTGACGCGAGACCGCCAGATCATCTTCGACGGAACCATGCCCGCAGGCACGCTCTATGTCAGCGCGCCGTCGAAGCCTCTCTCTGCACAATTCCAGGCGCCCTGTGCCTTCCTTCACTTCCACATCCCGGCTGACCAGTTCACGACGCAATCGCCTGCGACCGACGGAGTCGACGACCTCGTCCTGCTGCGCGATCCGCTCGCCGTCGAACTCGCCAAGGCGCTGATCGAGCATGGCGATGCCGCGGACCGTCCATTCGCGCGCTGTATCGTCCAGACCCTTGCGATGCATCTCACGCGGTTGGAGCTGCCACGCGCGCGGGTCAATGCATTGCCGAAATGGCGGCTGCGACGCGTCGAGCAGCATATCGCCGATCATTTCGACCGCAGCATCAGCCTGTCCGAACTCGCCAGCGTCGCTGGCCTGTCCAGGATGCACTTTGCGGCGCAATTCCGCGCCGCGACCGGCTATCGTCCGCGCGAATATCTGCTCAATCACCGGATCCAACATGCGAAGACGCTGCTGGCGACGACAGGGCGGCCGCTGGCCGAGATCGCGCTTGCCGTCGGCTTCTCGACGCAGGCGCATTTTTCGACTGTCTTCAAGCGCATCAGCGGTCAATCGCCGGCACGCTGGCGGCTCGGCAGCAAGAGCGAACCCCTTGAGGTCGAAGCACCGTCGCGGCGCCGTCCTGCCGCGGAGAGAGACTGGATCGCCAGCGCGGCCGCCTAACTGATGCCTCCGCGCCTTGCGGACCCCGCGCTCCGTCACACCGGATCGAAGGCACGGATCGGCGGCAGGTTGCCGGTGAACTTCTCGACCTCGACCGTTGTCAGCTGCCCGGTGCAGCCCTGCGCGAAGGACGAGGTGCCGATGTCGCGGGTGAGCACGTTGGGATTGCCGTGAACGCAGAGCGGGGCGTCGTCCTCGGGATCCATGGGGTCATACCAGGCGCCGGTCGGAAGCTGGACGACACCGGCCGCAATCCCGTCGGTGACGTGGATGGCGGCAAGGCACGCACCGCGCTCGTTGAACAAGCGGATGATATCGCCGTCCTTGATGCCGCGCGCGTCGGCATCGCGAGGGTTCATGCGCGCGACCTCGCGGCCGCGATGCTTTGCGCCAAGCGAGTGGCCGCCGAAATCGAGCTGGCTGTGCAGGCGCGTCACCGGCTGGTTGGCGACGAGGAAGCACGGCGCGCCAGGCTTGGGCACGTCGGTCTTCTCGAGCCAGACCGGATGGCCAGGGCAGTCCGCGTCGCCATGACCGGCGATCTTCTGCGAAAAGATCTCGATGCGGCCGCTCGGCGTCGGCAGCGCATGATTGACCGGATCCTCGCGAAAGCGGCGCAGCCGGCCGCCATCGTCGGGCTGCTGCGGCACGACCAGGCTGCCGCGGCGCCAGAATTCGTCGAAGTCAGGCGCCTCCAGGCCGCGCTTGGCGAGCGAGGCGCGGGTCGGCTCATAGAGATATTCCAGCCACTGGCGTGAGGTGCGTCCCTCGGTGAAGGGTTCGCGCGCACCGAGGCGCTCGGCGAGATCGGCGAAGATCTCGTAGTCGTCGCGCGCAAGGCCGAACGGCTCAGCGATCCGGTGCATCGCGACCATGAGCGGATCGTTGCTGGAATAGCCGATGTCCTCGCGCTCCAGCGTCATCGTCGAGGGCAGCACGATGTCGGCATGCCGCGCGGTCGCAGTCCAGGCGAGCTCGTGCACGACGAAGGTGTCTGCTTTCGCGAACGCCTTGCGCAGGCGGTTGATGTCCTGGTGATGGTGGAAGGGATTGCCGCCGGCCCAGTAGACGAGGCGGATGTCCGGATAGGTGCGCGTCTCGCCATTGTAGCGATAGGAGGTGCCGGGATTGAGCAGCATGTCAGCGATGCGCGCGACCGGAATGAAGTCGCGCACGCCGTTGCGGCCCTGCCCCAGCGTCGGCCCCGGCACGTCGTTGACGCGGCGGCCGTAATAGCCGATCGCCCCGAGCGAGTAAGCGTAGCCGCCGCCGGGAAGGCCGATCTGGCCGAGAGCCGCCGCCAGCACCATGCCCATCCACACCGGCTGCTCGCCATGTTCGGCGCGCTGGAGCGAGTGCGAGACGGTGATCAGTGCGCGTTTGCCGGCAAGGCGGCGCGCGAGCGAGCGGATCGTCTCCGGCTCGACGCCAGAGATCGCGGCGGCCCATTCGGCGTGCTTTGCCTGCCCGTCGCTTTCGCCGGTGAGATAACGCAGGAAGACCGGCCAGCCCTCGGCGTAGCGATCGAGGAAGGCCTGGTCGTGGAGCTTCTCGCTCACCAGCGTATGGACGATGCCGAGCATCAAGGCGGTGTCCGTGCCGGGCACGCAACTCATCCATTCGGCGCCGGCTTCGACCGGCAGATCCTCACGGAGCGGGCTGACCAGGATGAATTCGCAGCCGCGCTTGCGCGCCGCCGCCATCGCACCGCGCTCGACATGCTTGCTGATCGAGCCGCCGGCCACCATGGAGTTCTTCAGCGCCATGCCGCCGAACGCCAGCACGATGTCGGTCTCGGTCGCGATCTGCTCCCAGGTGACGTTGCGCTTGGTGATGTCCTCGTAGCCGCAGAGGATCTGCGGCAGCAGCACCGAGGACGCGCCGGAGGAATAAGTGTTCACCGAGCGCACATAGCCGCCCATCGCGATGTTGAGGAAGCGATGCACCTGGCTCTGGGCGTGATGGAAGCGGCCTGCGCTCGACCAGCCATAGGAGCCGCCGAACACGGCGCCGGGCCCGCGTGTGTCGCGGATGCGGCAGAGCTCGTCACCGAGGAGATCGAGTGCCTTCTCCCAACTGACGGAGACGAATTCATCGCGGCCGCGGCGGTCGTCCGGACCGGGCCCGCGCTCGAGCCAGCCGCGGCGGATCGCCGGCTGGGCGATGCGTGCCTGATGGCGGAGCGCGCCGGGGAAATTGTCGATGATGCCGTTCGGATCGGGATCACCCGCATAGGCCCTGACCTCGAGCCCGGCCGCGCCATTGCGCGCCGAGAACACGCCCCAATGCGAGGTGTGCGGCTTGAAGCCGTCCGAGAGGTCGAGGCCGGGGTCGGGAAAGCCAATCGTATCGTCCATCGTCTGATCCTCGTTCCGGGGCGTGGTGGCAGTATACCGATCCACACCCCGATGTCGTCGTGATCAGGGGCAGCGGAAACGCTGGGCTGGCGCGCGCAAGGACAGCTTGGCAAACATTTCACGGAATGATCGAGGGCAACGCGAGAGCCGTTTATTATCCCAATATCAATGCCTTAATGATCCGACTCGGACGCCACGGTCCCCATCTGTCGATCAGGTTTCGCATCGATCTCTTCAAAGGACATGGACGGAGAAATGTGCGATATGCCCGCCCATCCCTTCCAGCAACATCGGTCTCATCATGATCCAGCGCGTCCTGCCCTACGAAGGTCTGCTCCACGAAGTGGTCGAGCACAACGGCGTGCTCTACATCGGTGGAATCGTCCCCGAGGACACCAGCCTCGACATGTCGGGCCAAGCCAATGACGTCCTCGGGCAGCTGGCGCGCCTGCTGAAGACGCTCGGATCTGACCTCGCCAACGTCCTTCAGGTGACCATCTACATGACCGACCTGAAGGAAAAGGCCGCGTTCAATGCGGCCTGGAAGGCGCACTTTGCGGAAACCCACCTGCCGGCACGCGCCGCGATCGGCGTAGCCGATCTCGGGCCTGGCGTGAAACTCGAAATGACCGCCATCGCTGCCCGGCAATAGCCGCGCGCGGGCGGCCCGTCAGATGACCTTTCTGCCCGGCCTCATTCCTGGAGCGCCTCCTCGCGCCGCGCGCGGATCGTCGGCAGCATGATCAGGATGATCGCGATGGCGGCCGCGGCGAGGAGGCTCGCCGAGATCGGCGAGGTCAGCAGCACGGTGGCGTCGCCCCGTGACAGCACCATGGCGCGGCGGAAATTCTCCTCGATGGCCGGGCCCAGGACCAGGCCCAGCAGCAGCGGCGCCGCCGGCAATTGCAGCTTGATCAGGACGTAGCCGAACACGCAGAACACGGCCGCCTCATAGACCTCGAACGTTCCGCTGTTGATGGAATAGACGCCGATCGAGCAGAACACCATGATCGCGGGAAAGAGGTAGCGATAGGGGATGGTGAGCAGCTTCACCCACAGCCCGACCAGCGGAAGGTTGAGGATCAGCAGCATGAGGTTGCCGACCCACATCGAGGCGATCAGGCCCCAGAACAGGGTCGGATTCTTCGTCATCACTTCCGGGCCCGGATGGATGTTGTGGATGTTCATGGCGCCGACCATCAGCGCCATCACGACGTTGGAGGGAACCCCTAACGTCAGCAGGGGAATGAACGAGGTCTGGGCGCCGGCATTGTTCGCGGATTCCGGGCCCGCAACGCCCTCGATCGCGCCCTTGCCGAACTGCTCGGGATGCCGCGACAGCTTCTTCTCCAGCGTATAGGACGCAAAGGACGACAGCACCGCGCCGCCCCCGGGGAGGACGCCGAGCAGCGTGCCGAGCGTCGTGCCGCGCAGCATTGCCGGAACCATGCGGCGGAAGTCCTCACGGGTCGGAAACAAATTGGTGATCTTCTGGGTGACCACCGACAGCTTGTCGTCCTGCTCGAGATTCTTGACGATCTCGGCGAAGCCGAAGATGCCCATCGCCAGCGGCACGAAATCGAGGCCGTCGAACAGCTGGGGGATGCCGAAGGCAAAGCGCTGACTGCCGCTGTTGAGGTCAGTGCCGACGAGGCTCAGGAGCATGCCGAGCACGACCATGCCGATGCCCTCGAGGAACGGACCGCTCGACAGCACCGAGGCAAGGATCAGGCCCAGGATCATCAACGCGAAGAATTCCTTCGGGCCAAACAGCAGCGCGGTCGCCGTCAGCGGGCCCGCGAGGGCTGCAAGAGCGAGCGTGGCCACGCATCCGGCGAAGAAGGAGCCGATGGCCGCTGTTGAGAGCGCGACGCCGGCGCGGCCCTGCTTGGCCATCTGGTAGCCGTCGATCGTGGTCACGACGGACGAGGACTCGCCGGGCAGATTGACGACGATGGCCGTGGTCGAGCCGCCATATTGCGCACCGTAATAGATGCCGGCGAGCATGATCAGCGCGGCGTCCGGTTGCAGGGCATAGGTGATCGGCAGCAGCATCGCGATGGTCGCGAGCGGACCGAGCCCGGGCAGCACGCCGATCAGGGTGCCGAGCAGGCAGCCGAAGAAGGCGTAGAGCAGGTTGGCGGGCTGGGCCGCCGTGGCAAAGCCGATCGCCAGATTGTGGAAGAGATCCATCGCCCGGCTCGCTCAGTTGAGAAGGGACGGCCACACGGGCAATGGCAGGCCGAGGCCATAGACGAAGACGGCAAGGCACAGCACGATGAGCACCGCCGCGTTGGTCAACGCGCCCGTCCAGGTGAATTCGGGGCTGGCCCTGCTCGACACCATGATCAGCACGAACAGCGCGCCGACCAGCCCGAGCGGGAACAAGAGGGCACCGAACAGGATGACGGATCCGGTGATCCAGGCGAGGCCCTTGATATCCCATGCGCGTAGCGTCTCCCGGCCCGCCGCCGACTTCATTGCACTGAGGATCACGACGAGACCGATGGTAGCGAGCACGATCGCGAGCAGGCGCGGGAAATAGCCCGGCCCCATCTTAGCCGCCGTGCCTGCGGGATACTGCAGCGCCGTGACGAAGAAGAAGATTGCAAAGGCGAGAAACAGGGCACCGGAGGCGAAGGCTCTGTGATTGCGGATTGCCAATCCTTTCATTCCCGCCCTCCGTCGCCCGATCCCTCGCCGGTATTCTCGGGGCGTCCCTCGAGGGCCTCCATCAGGACCGGCACGCCGATGGCGCAGGCATGCACGCCGAGATGCGCTGTCATCTGGAGAACCTGACGGATCTCCCGCTGGCCGATGCCGAGCCGCAGCGCCCGCTTGATCTGCACACGCAGCCCTTGCGGATTGAGCGCGGTGAAGCAGGCGTTCAACGCCAGCGAGATCAGACATTGCGAGCGCTGGTCAAGGCCGTCGCCAGCGGGCCGATCGGCGAGGAGATCCAGCAGGACGGCGAAATAGCCGGGATCGCTCCGCAGCCATTGCTCGCAGAAATCCGGCCAGTCCCCGAATTGCGCCACATAGGCATCGCGCAACGCCTGCTGCTCTTTCGTGAGTTCGGAATGATCGGCCTGAATTCCAGCGCGCGCCAATTCCTCGGCAAGGATGCCGATGCCGACGTTGCAGCCGTCCAGCCCCTGCAACGTCGCGAGGCGAAACACGTCGATGATCTCCCGTGCCGTCGCGCCCTCCTGAAGCGCGAGGCGAAGGTGCAGCGCAAGGCCGGAGCGGAATAGATGCGTCGACGAGCCGTCGAGCGCGACGTAGATCAGCTCGCACATCTTGCGAGACAGCGGCCCCTTCTCCGCGGCATAGCCCGCATACCTGCCGTAGGCCTGAAGAAACTCGGGATCAAAACGCAACAGGCCTTCCGTCCAGGGCCGCCAATAGCCGCGGGCCTTGATATAGGCCTCTTTCAACACTTCTTGTTCCGGCGTCAGGTCGGCCATCGCGCTTGTCCCGTCAGGCAATGTTGGTCAGGGTGATGCCGCCGTCGACGGTGAGCACCTGCGCCGAGATGAAGCCGGCCTCGTCACCGGCGAGGAAACAGATCGCCTTGGCGATGTCGTCGACCGTGCCGAGCCGGCCCAGCGGCGTTCGTGCGACCCGGCGCGCGTCGAGCTCGGCGTTGCGGTTGCGCATCGTTCCTTCGGTTGGAATCGCCGATGGCGCCACGGCATTGACGCGGATGTTGCGCTCCCCGAGCTCCGCCGCGGCAGCGCGCGTGATGCCCATGACGCCGGCCTTGATGCCGCTGTAGACGATGCTGTTCTTGGCCGAGATCAGGCCGGCGACCGAGGCGACGTTGACGATGGCGCCGCCGCGCTCCGCATCCATCACCTCCGCGGCGGCCTGGATCCCCCAGATGATCGCCTTAAAGCCGATGTTGAGCATGCGATCGACGGTTTCCGCGGCAATGTCCGGGACGGATTGATAGCGCACCCATGCCGCGTTGTTGACGAGAATATCGAAGCGACCTTGCTGCTGCGCCAATCCCAGAACCGCCTGCCGCATGCCGTCGCGGCTGGAGACATCCTGCGTCACGGCAACCGCGTTGCCGCCGGCTGCCTTGATCGCGCCCACGGTGCTGTCAACGAATTCCGGCTTCAAATCATTGACGCCGACGATCGCGCCGCGCGCGGCGAGCTTGAGCGCTGTTGCGCGGCCGATGCCGTTGCCGGCGCCGGTGACGAGTGCGACGCGGCCCGCGAGCGTCTGATCCCTGGTTTCGGTCATGGCTGTCTCCCTCACGCTATTGTCCTTCAAGCTCCTGCCTCGGCAAACGGAGCAACTTCCGATACGTAATTGCGGCCGAAGGTGCTGATCAGGCCGCTGGCATCACCCTGGGCCTGGAGCGTGCGGATGCGGCGCAGATGTCGATGCACCGGCACGTCCCAGGTGAAACCCATGCCGCCATGGATTTGGAGCGCGCCTTCGCTGATCGAACCGCCGTAGGTCACGGCTGCCAGGAACGCGGCATCGCGCTGCACTGGACCGCCAACCTCCGACAGGCTGCGCGTGATCGCGTGACGAATGCTCTCGAGGCCGAGCTTCTGGCGCGCCAGCGCATGGCGGATGGCCTGGTTGTAGGACAGGGCGTGGCCGAACTGGCGGCGCGTCGAGGCATGCTCCTGCGCGAGCGCCAGGCACGCTTCGGCCGATCCCAGGATGGCTGCGGCACGGAGCACATTGGCATCCGAGCTGAGCAGATCCCAGGTGCCGGCCGGCAGGATGGAGCCGTGGGGGACCTCGACCTTCTCCAGCCGCACCACGTGCTCCGGCACCGTCAGGTCGAGGCCGGCCGCGTCCTCCACCACGACACCCCTGGCATCGGCCGGGATCAGCGCCGCGGCGCCGCCGCTCATCCGCACCAGGATGTGGTCGGCCGACGCAGCGCTCGGCGCGCGCGCGAGCGAACCGTTCAGCAGCAACAACCCGCCGTCCCGCTCGGCAAATGCCTCGCCCTGCCAGGCGATCGTCGCCAGTTTGTCGCCGGACACGATCGCGGCGGCAAGACGCGTCAGCGATGACTGCAACAGCCGGCTGACGAGAATGGTCTCCAGCAGCGGAAAGCCGAGCAAGCCGGCGTGAGCGGCGGCGATCACCGGCACCGCGAAACCAATCGGCAGAGCCAGTCCCCCCACCTCTTCATCCGCGACGATTCCGAGCAGACCGTCGCCGGCGAGATTTTGCGCCTGTTCGCGTACGCCGAGACCGGCACATGCGGTCACAGCGCGTACCGCGGTTGCCGCGAACTCGTCGGGCTGAAGTGCTTCGGCCATGCTCATCATTATCCTCTTCGAAAACCGTGCGACTACGTTCGTTCACTAGGCGAGATAACCGCCGTCGACCGGCAGGATGACGCCATTGACATAGGACGCCATCGCCGAGGCCAGAAAGATTACCGGCCCGGCAATTTCATCAGGCTGTCCCACGCGCTTCATCGGCGTGCGCGCCATCAGCCCGGACAGCCTCGCCGGATTGTCCCGCGTGCTCTCGCTCATCTCGGTCGCGATGATGCCCGGCGCGACGGCATTGACCCGGATGCCGTCAGGCGCGAGATCGCGGGCGAGCGCCTGCGTGAACAGCCTCACCGCGCCCTTGGACGGCGAATAGCCGAGCGCACCATTCATGCCGCCAAAGGCCGCCGCGGAGGCAATATTGATGATGGTCCCGCGCGTCTTGCGCAGCGCGGGGATGAAGGCATGAACCACGTTGAACGTGCCGTTGACGTTGACGTCGAAGACCTGGCGCCAGTTCTCGTGCGCGCGCGGGCTGTCGATCGGCTCCCGGATGATGATTCCGGCATTGTTGACGATGACGTCGGCGGGGCCGATGTCCTCGTCGACGCGCTTCGCCACGTCAGTGCACGCCGCGGCATCGGTCACATCGAGCGCATAGGCGGTTGCCTCTTTGCTCCCGTCCCTGATCTCGCGGGCGGCGGCCTCGGCCCGGTCCAGCCGCAGATCGGTCAGAACCACCCTCGCCCCGGCAGCGGCGACGCCGAGCGCGATGGCGCGGCCGATCCCCTGGCCCGCCCCGGTCACCACGACCAGACGATCGTGCAGCAAGCCCGCGACCTTGCCCTGGGAAGGCATCATTTGCCTCGCGACAGCTGGAGGATGCGATCGGCGATGATGCCAAGCTGGATCTCGGTCGTGCCGGCATAGATCGTCTCGGCGCGCGCCGCGAGATAGATCGCCTCGAACCGGCGCCGCGCCACCTTGATCGCCGGTGTCTGCGGCAGCGATGCCTGCGACAGCAATTCGATCGCGAGCGCGGCAAAGCGCTGATGCGATTCGCTCCAATAGAGCTTTGCAAGACTGCCGCGCGCGCCGATCTTGTCACCGCTCGCGAGCGCCTCGACGGCGGTCTCGACATGCGCCTTCAAGACCTCGATTTCGACGGCGACCTCGCCGAGCCTGACCGCGTAGTGCCGGTCGGCAACCATCGCCGACAGCGCTGGATCGGCCTTGCAGGCCGAAATGAGATGGCGCAGCTCGTTCTCGAAGCGCCAGGCGCGATACATGCGGTTGGTCGCCCGTTCGATCTCCAGCACGCGGATGGCGGCGGCCCAGCCCTCGTCAGGCGCGCCGATCGCGTCTTGCTGGGCAACCTCGACCTCGTCGAAGAACACCTCGCAAAAGCTCTCGCGGCCGTCGATCGACTTGATGGTGCGCACGCGCACGCCCTTGGCATCGAGCGGCACCGCGAACATGGCAAGGCCGCGATGGCGATCCTCCAGCGCCCCGGTGCGCGCCAGCACCAGGCAGCGCTGCGCACGATAGGCACCACTGGTCCAGATCTTCTGGCCGTTGATACGCCAGCCGTCGCCGGTTTGCGTGGCCCGGGTGCGAAGCCCGGCGAGATCGGAGCCGGCTTCTGGCTCGGAAAATCCCTGGCACCAGATGTTGCGCATCTCGAGGATCGCGGGCAGGAAGCGCCGCTTCTGTTCCTCGGTGCCGACCGCCAGGATGATCGGACCGGCGAGCTCCTTGCCGATCGAGTTGACGCTCTCCGGCATCGCAAGCCGGCCGATCTCCTGATTGGCGATGAGATGCTCGCGCAAGGAGCGGCCGTGCCCGCCATAGGCCTGCGGCCAGGTGATGCCGGTGAGGCCGGCGCGGTACATCGCCGCCTCCCAAGCCACCGACTGCTGCTGCGTGGGCGGCGCGAACGCGGCGCTATCGCTGCGGAAGCTGGCAGGCAGATTCGCATGCAGCCAGCGATGAATCGCATCGCGATAGGCTTCGCCCGTCAGACCTTCTCCTGCGACGGATTGCGTCGACACCGCTTCGAGTACACTCATCGCCTGCTTCCCGCTTTCACCATACCTGCCGGCATGTCCGGCTGCTCGTTCCTCACTGCGACTTGAGAAGGTCGCAGGCGCTCTCCGACGCCGGCCGCCACGCATCCTCAGGCGCGATCGTGCCGGTGATCTCGTAATAGTCGTAGGTGTATTTGGATTCCGCCGGCGTCTTGATCCGCGCGACATAGAGCGGCCGCATCACCTGGCCGTCGGCCCGGATGCTGACGTTCTTCATCTCGAAATCGTTGACCGGCGTATTCTTCATCTGCCGCATCACGGCATCGCCATCGTCGGAACCGCTTGCGGCCACCGCCTTGAGGTAGTGCGTGATGGCGCTGTAGGTGGCCGACTTGCCCTCATTCAGCAGCTGACCGTTGGTTGCCTCGGCATAGCGCTTGGCGAAGGCCCGGCTCTCCGGCGTCATGTCCCAGTAGAACGGCGTCGTCAGCCGCACGTTCTGCAGATCCTTCAGACCGATCCCGTGCGTCTGGCTGATCATGAGACCGAGCGGGACGAGCAGCTGCGACTTGGTCAGCCCGAACTCCTGCGCCTGCTTGATCGTATTGGCGAAATCAGAGCCCGAATTGGCGATCGCGATCGCCTTGGCGCCGCTGGCCTGCGCCGTCAGCAGGAACGAGGACAGGTCCGACGCATTCAGCGGATGCAGCACCGAGCCGACCACCTTGCCGCCCCCGGCCTTGATGAAGTTGGTTGCGTCGGCCTGCCAGGCCTTGCCGAAGGCGTAGTCGACGGTCAGGAAGAACCAGCTGTCGACGCCCTGCGCCAGCAGCGCCTTCACCGTGGCCTTCGGCTGCGCATAGGTGTCGACCACCCATTGCGTGGTCATCGGCGAGCATTTGTCGTTGGTGAAGAACGAGCCCGCCGTGCCGGCCAGCATGTAGGGCTTCTTGCGGCTCTTCATCATCTCCTGCACCGCAAGCGCGATCGAGGAGGCCGAGCAGCCAACGATGGCATCGACACCTTCATTGTCGACCCAGCGCATGGCGATGGCGACGCCGACATCGGGCTTGTTCTGGTCGTCGGCGATGACGAGCTCGATCTTCTTGCCGCCGACCGTTCCGCCGAAATCGGCGACCGCGAGCTTGGCGGCCGCGACCGAGCCAAGACCGCAATTGTCGGCATAGGGACCATTCTGGTCGTTCATGACGCCGATCTTGACGACGTCGCCCGAGATGCCTTGCGCTTGCAAGGGTGCATTCGTCAGCAGCAAGGCCATCATGCCGAGCGCCGAGATCGTCCTTCTCACCATCTTATCCTCCTGCTTGCTCGCGTTTCCTCTGGGCCTGCTTCTGCGGCCTCTTGTCGATGAGTTCAGTGGCCTCCCACCGGCCGCTCTCCGTGCGGGATCAGCAGCGCGTCGAGCGCAACTGCGCCCTCGCCCCTGGCGCGAAGCAGCAGCGGATTGACGTCGATTTCCGCAATCGTGTCGGCATGCGCGGCAGCAAAGCGCGACAACGCGGCGACGGCCTTGGCCGCGGCGTCGAGGTCGGCGCGTGGCCGCCCGCGCGCACCATCGAGCACGGCGAACGCCTTGAGCGATTTCAGCATCGCCATCGCCTGCGCCTCGCTGACCGGCGCCATCTGCACGGCGGAATCTTGCAGGATCTCCGCGAAAATGCCGCCGAGACCGACCATCACCACCGGACCGAACACCGGGTCGATGCGGCTGCCGAGGATCAGCTCGGCAACACCCTTGGCCATGGGCGCCACGATCACGCCGTCGATCGCAGCGTCAGGGGCCCTGGTGGCGACCCGGTCGCACATCTGGGCGTAGGCGCGCCGGACGTCGGCTTCCGAACCGAGGCCAACGACAACACCGCCGGCCTCCGTTTTGTGCGGCAGATCGGGCGATGCGATCTTCAGCACCACGGGATAACCGATCTCGGTGGCGGCACGCGCCGCCGCATCCGCATCCCGGACGAGACGTTCGGTCAGAACCGGAACGCCGGCCTCGGCCAGCGCGCGCTTGGCGCCAAGCTCGTGGCGGAAGGCGTCGGCAGCAGGCGGCGCCGCCCGCACGACCGGCGCCGGCTTGTCCTGCGGCCGCTGCGCCGCGGCCTGCAACCGCACCAGCGCGGCGACGGTCGCGCAACAGCCGTCGAAGCTTTCGATTGTCGGAAAGCCGAGCGCATGCAGCTCGGCCAGCGCATCATCCGGGCCGTCGACACACAGGACGATCGGGCGGCGAGGAAATTGCGCACGCATGTTGCGCAGTGTATTCATATAGATCGAGCGCAAGCGCGGCAGGTGCAGCGAGAACGGCAGCGGCAGGATCACCGTGTCGGTTCGCTCGTCCGCGACGACGGCGGTCATGATCTTCTCGAGGAGATCAGGACGGCTCGACATCTGCGCGGTGGCATCGACCGGATTGCGGGCCGACGCAAAGGGCACCAGCTCCAGAATTTGGCGTTGCGTGTCCTCGCCGAGCTCAGGCAAGGTCAGCCCGGCCGATTGCGCGGCGTCCGCGAGCAGCACGCCGAAGCCGCCCGACGCCGTGAGGATCGCGATGCCCGGCCCCTTCGGCAACCGGTCCGGCAGCAGGATCGATGCGGCGTGACCGAGATCGATCAGCTCGTCGATGCTGCGCACACGTACTGCCCCGCAACGGGCGAACAGCGCGTCGAACACGGCATCCGATCCGGCCATGGCGCCAGTGTGCGAGGCCGCTGCGGCCTGACCGGCCGCAGATGTGCCGATCTTCATGGCGATGACGGGCTTGCCGGCATCGCGTGCCTCTTCCAGGGAGGAGATCAAGCGGCCGGCGTCGCGGCACGCCTCGAGGCAGCACAGGATCACCTTGGTGGCGGGATCGCGCGCCATCCAGGCAATGCCGTCGGCGATGTCGATGTCGCACTCGTTGCCCGTGGTGATGAAGCGGCTGACGCCGACGCCGCGCTCGCTGGCAAGGCGCATGGTGTAGCTGCCGAGATTGCCGCTCTGCGACACGATGCCGAGCGAACCGGCGGCCGGCATGCCGTGCTCGAGCACGATCGAGAACGTCGCGATGCTCTTCTCGGCGACGCTGACGGCGCCGAGGCAATTCGGCCCCAGCAGGCGCATGCCGCTGCCCCGCGCGGCAACGCGCAGCCGCTCCTGCATGGCGCGGCCCTGCTCGCCGAGCTCGGCAAAGCCCGAGGAGAAGACGACGACGCTGCGGACACCGCGGGCGGCGCACTGCTCGACGGCTTCGCACGCGCGTTCCGCATCGACCGCGATGATGGCGAGGTCGGGCGCCTCCGGCAGGTCGGCGACGGAGGCGTAGGCTTGCAGCCCCTGCACCATCGCGGCCTTCGGATTGACCGGATAGATACGGCCGGCATAGCCGTGCCGGCACAACAGATCAACCGGCCGGCCGCCGATCTTGGTTGCCTCCTGCGAGGCGCCGATGATCGCAATCGAACGCGGCGACATCAGCGCGTCGAGACCTTCTCCCGGCCGCATCTCAGCGCCCCTTGAACACCGGCGCGCGCTTCTCCAGGAACGCCATGCGCGCTTCCTTGGCGTCTTCCGTCTTGGACAGGGCCATCGTGATGTTCTGCTCGAAGCGGTAGGCATCGCGCGGCGGCATCAGCTCGACCATGTTTGCCGCGTTCTTGGCGTACTCCATTGCAATCGGGCTCTTCGAGGCGATCTCGCGCGCGAGCTTCATCGCTTCGGGAAGCAGGTTTTCCTTGGTCGTGCAGGCCTCGATGATGCCGAGGCGGTAGAGCTCGGCGGCCGGCACGCGATAGCCGGTGAAGAACATCCGGCGCATCAGGGAGCGGCCGAATAGCGTGTTCAGCATCGCAGCGCCGCCGGCGAGGCCGACATTGATCTCGGGCATGCCAAACACGGCTTCCTCGCAGGCGTAGAAGATGTCGCAGGAGGCCATCAGGCCGACACCGGCGCCCAGCGCAACACCGTTGATCGCGGCGATGACCGGCTTGGCGCATTCGCGGATGCAGTTGCCGGTCTCGCGCGTGATCCGGTTGTGGCTGTGAAATGCGCCGATCTTGGCTGGGTCCGGCCGGTCCTTCAGATCCGCACCGCTGCAGAACACCTTTCCGGCGCCGGTCAGGATCGCGACCCTGACGTCCTGGCGCTCGGAGATCTCGTCGAACACCCCCACGATACGGTCACGCATGGCACGATCGAGCGCATTCACCGGAGGCCGGTTCAGCGTCACCAGCGCGATGTTGTCGGACACTTCGAGGGTGACGATATCTCCTGACATGGGCTTCCTCCTAGGCTTCTGTTCGTATTGCTTGTGGTCGCATCGCGACGCCTGACCGATCGGTCAGCTTTTTGTGCTGATAACACCAACTGCCGCGGCTTGCAATATCCCCTCGCCGTCCTATTGACCGACCGATCGGTCAGCCGATAGATTTCGCAGCAAGCAAGAACGACCCCTAAGGAGGATTTCCATGCCCAGGATCAGCCGACGCCGGGCGACCGCCCTGATCGCCGGCGCCCTCGCCGCGCCGCTCGGCGCGCCTGCAATCGTCAGGGCGCGCGCATCGCAGATCTTCATCATCGTGCCCTATGCGCCGGGCGGCTCGATCGACAGCCTGATGCGCTCGATCGCGAAGGCCATGGCGGAAAGCCTCGACCAGCCGGTGCTGGTCGACAACAAGCCCGGCGCCAACGGCATCGTCGGGTCGCAATATGTGGCGCGCGCGCCGAAGGACGGATCGGTGCTGCTCGCCGGCGGCACCGGACCGATTTCGCTGAACGTGCTGCTGCGCAAGAACCTGCCCTACAAGCTCGAGGACTTCGCCTCCGTCGCCATGCTCTGCAACGGGCCACTTTCGCTGACGGTGAACGCGCGCACGCCGGCCACCGACGTCAAGAGCTTCGTCACCTACGCAAAGAGCCGCGACAAGCCGCTGTTCTACGCGACGCTGGGCCCCGGCAGCGTCACGCATCTGTTCGGGATCATGATGGGCAAGTCGATGGGATTTACCGTCACCGAGGTCGCCTATCGCAACAACCCGGCCTCGATCATGGAGACACTGTCGGGGGAGTGCGATCTCAATTTCGCCACGCCCGCCGCCGTGATCGAGCATGCGCGCGGCGGCCAGCTCCGCATCCTCGCGCTCTCATCGGACAAGCGCATGGCGAGTTTTCCGGATGTCCCGACGCTCGCCGAATCCGGCTATCCCGACCTCACGGCCTCGTTCTGGACCGCGCTGCATGCGCCTGCGGGCACGCCGCGCGACGTCGTCGCGCGGCTGAACGCGGCGGCCAACGCCGCGATGCAGAAGCCGGAGATCGCAAAGCAGCTCGAGACCGACGGCCTGATGGTCGATACCGGTGCGCCGGAACGGCTCGACGCCCAATTGGCCAAGGACGCCGCGCTCTGGGGACCGGTGATCAAGGCGCAGAACATCGTTCTGGATTGAGGCGCGGCCGCCTCCCGCTGGTCAGCGCGATTTGCGCCGGCCGGCCTTGGGCGGCTCCGCCGCCGGAAGTTCGACAAGCTCGCCGCTGCGCAGGCCGTTGAAGATCATGTCGAAGAAGGTGTCGGCGATCTGCTCGGGGGTCGCGGACTTGTTGGGATTGTACCAGCGATGCATCCAGTTGAGCGAGGACAGGATCAGCCGCCCGGTCATGGGAACATCGACCTTGCGAATCTCGCCGGCATCGATCGCTTCCTGGATCAGGCCGCGCAGAAAATTCTCGAAACGGTCTCGCCGCGTCAGCCGCTCCTTGTGCCGCTGGCGGTCGGGGTCGTTCCAGAAGGCGGTCGTCGAGGCGATCCAGGCCCAGCGGTAGCGGCGGAAATATTCCGCCGTGGCGACCATGAAAGCGCGGATCTTTTGCGACGGCGGCCCGTCGGGAATCCGGTCGCGCACGAACAAATAGAGCTCGAGCGTCGAGCCGACCGCGACGCGTGCGTAGATCTCGTCCTTGTTGGAGAAGTGATGATAGAGCAGCGACTTGGAGATGCCGCAGGCGAGCGCGATGTCGCGCATCGAAGTGCCCTCGAAACCCTTGCTGGCGAACAGGCGCCCAGCCTCGGCGAGGATCTGCAGCACGCGGTCCGAGGCCTCGGCCTGGTTCGCAACGCCGTCCTTCATCGTTGACAGTTCAGTCATGAACTCCGCTATCCATTCGTCAGCCCGAGAGTCTTTAGAATGAAACTAGGTTTTCACCGACCGATCGGTCAAGCCCGGCGATTCCCGCGGAAGGAACCATGAGCGCAGCCCGTATCAGGCGCATCGGCGCCACCAGGGACCAGCTCGGTGAGAGCCCGGTGTGGGACGAGCGCGGGCAGCGCCTCTACTGGATTGACGCTCTGGCCGGATTGATCCACAGGCTCGATCCCACGACCGGCGCGACCGAGCAGTTCGGCGTGCCCGCGCCGATCGGCTCGCTGGCGCTGCGAGGCGACAGTGGCGCGGTCCTTGCCCTCCGCAACGGATTTGCGGCTTACGATTTCGACAAGCGCGCGTTGACGGAAGGTCCACTGATCGGGCTGGATCATCCAAAGGTGCGGCTCAACGACGGCAAGGCCGATCCGCATGGCCAGTTTCTGGCGGGCACGATGCATGGCGACCGCGCGCCGGATGAAGCGCCACTTGGCGGCCTCTATCGACTGGACGCATCAGGCACGCTGCAACTGCTGGAGACGGACCTTGCCGTGAGCAACGGACCATGCTTCAGCCCGGACGGCCGGACCTTCTACCTCGCCGACAGCGCAAGGCGGATCATCTGGGCCTATGATTACAGGGCGGACGGCCCCCTCGCGAATAAGCGCGTCTTCGTCGACACGGAAGCGCTGGGATCCGGCTGCGACGGCGCAACGGTCGATGCGGACGGCCACCTCTGGTCCGTGCTCGTGCGCATCGGCAGGATCGCGCGGTTTGCGCCGGACGGACGGATCGTACGGACGATCGACATGCCGGTCCGTCATCCCACCAGCGTGAGCTTCGGCGGCCCCGGTCTCGACGTCCTCTACGTGACCTCGATCTCGCGCAGCCACGCGCTGGCCGACGACCACCCCGATGCCGGCGGCCTGTTCGCCGTCGAGGGTCTCGGCGTTCGCGGCCTGCCGGCATACAGATTTGGCGCGGGCTGACCGGCCGCGCGGCTACCGCGCCGATCTCTTCACCTGCTTCGGCACGTGCTCCGCCATGTAGTCCACGAACACCCTGATCTTTTCCGGCAGATAGCTGCTCTGGAGAAACGTCGCATACATGCCCTCGTCGAAGGTGGAATTCGTCACCCGGAAGCCCGGCAGCAGGCGAAGCAGGCGCCTGCTCTTCAGCTCCTCTGCCACGGTGTAATCATCCAGCAGGGCGATGCCATGCCCGCCGGCGGCGAGTTCGCAAAGCACCACCCCGTTGTTGCTGCTGAAGGACGACGGCACGACGATCTCGCGCAGCCTGTTCCGGTGCATGAACTTCCAGACCACGTCGTCCGGACCCATCCAGTAGGTCAGGCAATTGTGACGGGTGATGTCCTCCGGTTCGCGCAATTTCGGCATCCGGGCAACATAGTCCGGTGAAGCCACGAGAATCCGCTCGCTCCGCAGCAGCCTTCGCTGCATGAGGGCCGGGTCTTTCGCCGCCTGGATCTGGAAGTCGACGTCGAATTCATCTTCGCGAAGCTGGGGACGCCGCTCGGACAGGCGCAGTTCCACCTTCAATTCCGGATAGAGCTTCTGAAAGCCCGGGATCAGCGGCGACAGCACCTTGATGCCGAACAGCGTCCGCGAGTGCACGCGCAACGTTCCGCGCGGCGCAGTCTGCAGCGAAAGCGCTGCGGCCTCGGCATCCTCGATGCCGTGCAGCACCTGCTCGGTGCGCTGGAAGAAGATCTTGCCGGCATCGGTCAAGCCGAGATGGCGCGTGCTGCGGTTCAGAAGCTGCACGCCGAGCTGCGCCTCGAGCTCGCCGATATAACGCGACACCGACGCCGGCGACAACCCCACGCGGCGCCCGGCGGCCGAGAAGCTGCCCTCACGGACGGCGCTGACGAACAATTCCATGGCCTGGAGGCGGTTCATCGATCTTTTCAGATTTTGCAAAGGACATGATCAGATTACGTCAATTGTTCGAAAATGCTCAAGCCCCTAACGTGATGAGAACGCGTCGCAAGAGCGACCGGCGGATCGCAAATGCGACGGCGTGGATCGCAAGCGCGACCACGTGGATCGCAAGCGCGACCACAACGAGGCGGAGGAAGCAATCGATGGAATTCGGCGTATTCATTCTGGCGCAGCAGCGCGGCTATCATCAGAGCTCGCAGCAGGTGATCAACAACGCCGTCGAGCAGACGGTCGCCGCCGAGCACGCCGGCTTCGATACGGCCTGGTACGCCGAGCACCATTTCAACAATTACAGCCTCTGCCCTTCGCCGCTGATGATGGTCTCGCATTGCGCGGGCCTGACCAAGCGCATCCGCCTCGGTACCGCCGTCTGCGTGCTGCCGCTGTACAATCCGGCACGGCTGCTCGGCGAGATCGGCTTTGCCGACACGGTCTCGAACGGGCGCCTCGATCTCGGCATCGGCTCCGGCTACCAGAAGTTCGAGTTCGACCGCTTCGGCGTCGACCTCGACCATTCGCACGCGCTGTTTGCCGAATTCTACGACGTGCTTCACGCCGGCATAAAAGACCGCATCTTCTCCTATTCGGGTGAGCACCTGAAGATGCCGCCGACCGCCATCGCGGTGCGCTCGGTGCAGAAACCGATGCCGCCGATCTGGGTCACCTCGGGCCACGGCGAGACGCTCGGCCGCGCCATTCGCGACAACCACAATCTGTTCGTCACCGCTCTACTGAACGGCATCGACGCAATCAAGGCACTGCGCGAACGTCTCGAGGGGATCGCAGCCAACGAAGGCCGCTCCATCGACGACACCCGCTTCGGTTTCCTGCGCTGCGCCTATGCCAGCGATAATGACAGCGAGATCCAGTCCTATCTGGACAATGCGCGCTTCCAGCGCCGGCTCTCCGAAAGCCTCAAGTTCCGGCGCGCCCAAAGCGACGACGGCTATCTGATCAAAGAGGAGGCGGGACCGAACGACATGAGCCTGGAGACGATGCGCAGCAATCTGCCCGTCGGCAGCGTCAATCAGGTGATCGACCGCATGCTGGAAGAGATCAGCATTCTCAAGCCGACCCACATCGCGCTGCAGACCCAGCTCGGCGATTTCGATCAGCGCACGATGCTGCGCCAGATCGAATTGTGGGGCACCAAGATCATCCCTGCGATCCGGAAGGAGTTGAAATCCGGCCGCGGCAAGGTCGCGAGCGAAGCGGTTCCGGCATAAGCGCGACCGGCGAGGCGCGAGGTTCGGAGGCAAGTCATGGGATGCCAGACGTCTCAAATGACCGATGTCCGTTCGGTCGAGGCCGCCGAGTTTCGGCTGGCCATGCGCAACCTCGCGAGCGGCGTCGCCATCGTGGCGACGGGAACGCAAACCACACGGCGCGGGCTGACGGTCAGCTCCGTCACCTCGCTGTGCATGGACCCGCCCTGCCTTCTCGTCAGCGTCAACTCAAGCTCCGAAACACACGCCGCTATCCTCGCCAACGGCCGCTTCGGGATCAGTCTCCTCTGCAGCGGGCAGGAGGATCTGGCGCTGCGTTTCGCCGGCGGCGCCAAGGGCATCGACCGCTTCGCCACGGCGCCGTGGGAGCAAGGCACTCTCGACGTGCCGCTGCTGGAACCGGCAATCGGCGCACTGGAATGCGTGCTGCACCACCACCAGGTGGTGGGCACGCACGGTCTCTTCATCGGCAGGATCGTGGCCACCCGCGGCGGCAACGGCGATCCCCTCGTCAACTTCCAGGGCGCGCTGCGCGCGCTGCCCCAAGCCTAAAGCGCGATGAGATTTGGATGAATCGTCATCGCGCTTCATGTTGTTGTCCACGCATGATCCTTCCGGAAAACCGCTTCGCACTTTGCGCTAACGCGGCCCTTCGGGTCCGGATCATTCTTTAGCCACATCCCTGGCGGGGATCCCGGCATCACCACCAGACCGGCCGCGAGCGCAAGAAGGAGCCGCAGCGTGATCATCGAATGCCTGGACGGTGGTGCCGTCCGTCTGACCGAGCCATTCGACTTCAGGAAGTTCAAGCTGATCCTGCGCGTCGATGTCCGCACCGATACACAGAGATGGAACGGCATCACGTTTCTTGACGATCGCGAAGCGCTCGTCTCAATCGATCTGGTCCCGACGCTGCCGGGCCGGCCCGACGATGCAAGCTGGGATCAGGGCTATGCGGTGATGGTGGCCAAGGCCCGCGAGCATGGCTGGATCGATGCCGAGCGAGAGGCAATCCGCGCTCACATCGAACGAGCGCCCTAATCGCAGCCGTCCCAAAGTCAGTCCAGCTTGATCCACACACCCTTCGTCTGCAGGTACTCGTCGAGGTGCTCGTTGCCGCCCTCGCGGCCATAACCGCTCATCTTGTAGCCGCCGAAGGGCATCGCGGGATCGATTGCGTGATAGGTGTTCACCCACACCGACCCTGCACGGAGGCTGCGCGAGATCACGTGGGCCCTGCTGACGTCGCGCGTGAAGACACCTGCCGCGAGCCCGTACGGCGTCGCATTGGCTCTCTCTACGGCCTCGTCGAGAGTATCGAACGGCAGAGCGGAAATAACCGGGCCGAAGATCTCGTCACGGGCGATCTGCATGTCGTCGGAGACATCGGCGAACACGGTCGGCTCGACAAAGTTGCCCTTGGCGAGACTGCCCTCCTTCGCGCGACGGCCGCCGGCCACCACCTTCGCGCCCTCGTCGCGCCCGCTTTGCAGGAAGCCTTCGACCTTATCGAGCTGTCGCTGGGAAACGAGAGGCCCGATCTCTGTCGTCGGATCCGCGCCATCGCCGATCTTCAGCGCTGACGCGAACTTGCCGAGCCGGTCGACCAATTCATCGTGGATCTTGCGCTCCACGAACAGGCGCGAGCCGGCGATGCAGATCTGGCCCGAATTGGCGAACGCGGCCATCGCAGCGATCGGCACGGCCTTGTCGAGGTCGGCATCGGCGCAGACGATGACCGGCGACTTTCCGCCAAGCTCGAGAGACACCCGCTTGAGGTTGCCCGCCGACGCGCGAATGATGGCCTGGCCGGTCGCGGTGGACCCGGTGAAGACGATCTTGTCGACGCCGGGATGTTCGGCCAGAGGCGCGCCGGCCTCCGGCCCGGTCCCGGTCACCACATTGACGACGCCGGGCGGCACGCCGGCCTCGTTCATCAGATCCGCGATCAACAGCGGCGTCAGCGGCGCCTCCTCCGACGGCTTGAGCACGATGGTGCAGCCGGTCGCGAGCGCGGGCCCGATCTTCCAGACCGATGCAGCCGTCGGCGCATTCCACGGGATGATGGCGCCAACCACGCCGATGGGCTCCTTCCGGGTGAACGAGACGATGTCGCCCGGAAGCGAATTGTCCACCGTCTGGCCGTGGAGCGCGGTCGCCATGCCGGCGTAGTACCGCAGCATGCCGATCACGCGGAGCTTGTTCGCCCGCGTCCGCACGATCGGCATTCCCATATCGGCCGTGTCGGACTGGCTGATCTCCTCCCAGTGCTTCTCGAACAGGTCGGCGATCCGCAGGAGCAGCGCCTGCCGCTCGAATGGCTTGAAACGGCTCCACGGTCCCACGAAGGCGCGACGGGCCGCGGCGACCGCGTCGTTGATGTCGGCCGCCTCGCCACGCGGCACGCGACCGATGATTTCGCCGGTCGCGGGGTTACGCGTCTCGAAGACCTTGCCCGAGCGGGCTTCCACCCACGCGCCATCGACGAACATCTTTCGGGTTCGGCCGTCGACCGGAAATCGGATCTCAGCTTTCGTCATCGAAGTACTCCTGTCTCGACAGAGGCGATGGACCGATGCCCCGCCGTAGTTTGTTTTCGCGCTCTCATAACGGTGATTCTTCGCCTCGGGCAGGCGTCAAAGCGGATGTCAGGGCCGCCCGGCCTTGGAGGGATCGATCGAAATCTGGCGCTTCAGGGTGCGCAGGCCGAAGGTCGTTCGCGACTGCCGGATGCCCGGTATCCTGTACAATGCCTGTCGCAGGAAGCGCTCGTAGTGATCGGTGTCTCGCACCACGACCTTGATGAGATAATCGTATTCGCCAGTCACCAGATAGGCTTCCATCACCTCCGGGATACGCGAGAGGGCGGTGCCGAAGCGATCGAGCACCTTGTCGTCGTGCTTGTCCAGCGAGATCTCGACGAAGGCGATGTTGTTGTATCCCAGATTTGCGTGATTGAGCACCGCGACATACTTCTCGATCGCGCCGTTTTCCTCCAGGCGCTTCACCCTGGTCCAGCACGGCGAGCTTGAGAGCCCGACCTGCTCCGCCAGCGCACTCGTCGTCACGCGGCCGTTCTCGCAAAGTGCCGAGAGAATCCGGCGGTCCAACTGATCGAGTTCCTCGACGGGGCTGCGCTTGGCGGGCATCGGTTGATCCTTCTGTCTTTCTGCAGCCTAGCGGGACAATCTTCCGGGATTTCGGCCATTCCGCCAGATTTTTGGGAAATCTTCGCGAATGAAGAGATTATCATTGTGCCGCGAGAGAACGTGACATGCAACCTGAACAACGCCGATCCGTCAGCGTGACCGCCACCACGTCCGACCCCTTTGACGGCATCGTTCGGCTTGTCCTCGACGCCGCACGTTTCGGCTTCGGCCTCGACCAGGTCGCTATGACCACGCACCCCGACGGGAACCGAACCATACGGATGGTTCTTGAAGTCCAGCCGTCGGCCGACTGCGCGGACCTTGCGGACCGGTTGTCACGGCATCCGGCGATCATGGACCTTCGCATCGCGGAGCTTTCGCGCGAACAGTCCGATCAACCGGGTGTTGCCGCCTCACACCCCGCAAACGAGCGGATGCTCCCATGACCAGCCCCACGCCACTTCACTTCCACGTTCCGGAGCCTGCAAGCCGGCCGGGAGGCAAGCCGGATTTCTCGGGCGTCTCGATTCCGAAGGCCGGCTCGGTCCGGCGTCCGCCGGTCGATGTGCCGCCCGAAGAGATTCGTGATCTCGCCTATTCGATCATCCGCGTGCTCAATCACGAAGGCCGGGCGATCGGGCCATGGGTGCCGGACCTCTCGCAGGATGAGCTGGTCGCCGGCCTGCGCCACATGATGACCCTGCGTACCTTCGACGCGCGCATGCAGATGGCGCAACGTCAGGGCAAGACATCCTTCTACATGCAGCACACCGGCGAGGAGGCGGTGAGCTGCGCGTTCCGCATCGCGCTCGGTCCAGACGACATGAACTTCCCGACCTACCGTCAGGCCGGCCTGCTGATCGCCCATGACTATCCGCTGGTCGACATGATGTGCCAGATCTATTCCAACGCGAACGACCCGATGAAGGGACGTCAGCTTCCGGTGTTCTACTCGTCCCGGAAGCACGGCTTCTTCTCGATCTCCGGCAATCTCGCCACCCAGTTCGTTCAGGCCGTCGGCTGGGCGATGGCCTCGGCGATCAAGGGCGACAACCGTATCGCCGCGGCCTGGATCGGCGACGGCTCGACGGCCGAGTCCGATTTCCATGCCGCTCTCGTGTTCGCCTCGACCTACAAGGCTCCCGTCGTCCTCAACGTCGTCAACAATCAATGGGCGATCTCGACCTTCCAGGGCATTGCGCGCGGCGGCTCCGGCACCTTCGCTGCGCGCGGCCTCGGCTTCGGTATCCCGGCGCTCAGGGTCGACGGCAACGACTATCTTGCGACCTATGCGGTGGCGAAATGGGCGATCGAGCGCGCCCGGCTCAACCTCGGGCCGACGCTGATCGAATACGTCACGTACCGTGCCGGCGCGCATTCGACCTCGGATGATCCATCCGCCTACCGGCCGAAGCACGAGTCCGAGGAGTGGCCGCTGGGTGATCCCGTGATCCGGCTCAAGCAGCATCTGATCACAGCGGGGGCCTGGTCTGAGGAGCGCCACAAGCAGGCCGAGGCCGAGATCCTCGCCGATGTCATCGCCGCGCAGAAGGAGGCCGAGAGCTTCGGCACGCTGCATTCGGGCAGCAAGCCCTCGGCCCGCGACATCTTCGAGGACGTCTATGCCGAGCTGCCGCCGCACCTGCGGCGCCAGCGCCAGCAGATCGGGGTCTGAGCCATGCCGCGCATGACGATGATCGAGGCAATTCGCTCGGCGCTCGACGTCTCGATGGGGCGCAACGACGACGTCGTGGTCTATGGCGAGGACGTCGGCTTTTTCGGCGGCGTGTTCCGCTGCACGCAGGGCCTGCAGCAGAAATACGGTGTCTCGCGCTGTTTCGACGCGCCGATCAGCGAATGCGGCATCGTCGGCACCGCGATCGGCATGGCCGCCTACGGCTTGCGCCCCTGCGTCGAGCTTCAGTTCGCCGACTACATGTATCCGGCTTATGACCAGA
The DNA here is from genome assembly GCF_002068095.1 of Bradyrhizobium sacchari. Taxonomy (GTDB): domain Bacteria; phylum Pseudomonadota; class Alphaproteobacteria; order Rhizobiales; family Xanthobacteraceae; genus Bradyrhizobium; species Bradyrhizobium sacchari. The sequence continues at coordinate 314,363 of NZ_LWIG01000012.1, forward strand.
TCGTCTCGGAGGCAGCGCGCCTGCGCTATCGTTCGGCCGGCGACTTCACCTGTCCGCTGGTCATCCGCATGCCGACCGGCGGCGGTATTTTCGGCGGGCAGACCCACAGCCAGAGTCCCGAGGCGCTGTTCACGCATGTCGCGGGACTGAAGACCGTGGTGCCGTCCAATCCCCATGACGCGAAGGGCCTGCTGATCGCGGCCATCGAGGATCCGGATCCCGTCATCTTTCTGGAGCCGAAGCGGCTCTACAACGGCCCGTTCGACGGTCATCACGATCGCCCGGTCACCGCCTGGGCGAGGCATGAGCTCTCAGAAGTGCCGGAAGGACACTATACCACGCCCCTCGGCAAGGCCGTGACGCGACGCGCCGGCGAGGCTGTCACCATCCTCGCCTATGGCACGATGGTTCATGTCGCCCTCGCCGCTGTCGAGGAGACCGGGGTCGACGCCGAGGTGATCGACCTGCGCACCCTGCTTCCGCTCGATCTCGAGACGATCGCCGCTTCGGTCGCCAGGACGGGCCGCTGCATCGTGCTGCACGAGGCAACCCTGACCTCCGGCTTCGGCGCGGAGCTCACGGCGCTGGTGCAGGAGCACTGCTTCTATCATCTCGAAGCGCCGGTGATGCGCGTCACCGGCTGGGACACGCCCTACCCGCATGCGCAAGAATGGGACTATTTCCCCGGCCCTGTCAGGCTCGGGCAGGCGCTGCGCGACATCGTGGAGGCGAGCTGATGGGCGAGCGCAGCGTCAAGCTTCCGGATATCGGCGAAGGCATCGCCGAAGCCGAGCTGGTCGAATGGCACGTCAAGATGGGCGACCTCGTTCGCGAGGACGATTTGCTTGCCACCGTGATGACCGACAAGGCTTCGGTCGAAATTCCCTCGCCGCTCGCGGGCGAGATCAGCTGGATCGGCGCCCAGATCGGTGAAGCGGTCGCGATCGGCTCGACGCTCGTGAAGCTCAAGGTGGCCGGCGACGATGCCTCGGAGCCGTCAGACGAGGCGCCGACGAAAGACGTCGCGGCACCGTCGGCCGTAACGAAGGCCGAAGCCCCGGATGCCCGGCCTGCGCCCGCCGCCCGCGTTGCCCCCGCGGCGATCGAAGCCAGGCCGGCGCCCACGTCTGCGGTCCGCCGCGTGCCGGGCGAGAAGCCGCTGGCCTCGCCCGCGATACGCCTCAAGGCGCGCGAGGCCGGCATCGACCTGCGCCAGGTCCACGGTACGGGCCCCGCCGGACGCATCACCCATGAGGACATCGACGCCTTCCTGGCACGTGGACCGGCCCCGGTCCACGGTCGCGGCATGGCCCCGAAGACGGCCGTCACCGACATAAAGGTGGTGGGCCTGCGCCGCCGCATTGGCGAGAAGATGGCGCTGTCGAAGTCGCGCATCCCGCACATCACCATCATCGAGGAGGTCAACGTCTCCCCGCTGGAGGAACTGCGCGCGACGCTGAACAAAAAGCCGACGCCGGAACAGCCCAAGCTGACGCTGCTGCCGTTCCTGATGCGCGCCATGGCGAAGGCGCTCGCCGAACAACCCGCGCTCAACGCGCTCTATGACGACGAGGCCGGCATCGTGCATCAGCATGCCGGCATCCATATCGGCATTGCGACCCAGACCCCGTCGGGCCTCGTCGTGCCCGTGGTGAAGCATGTGGAAGCGCGCGACTTGCGGGACTGCAGCAGCGAGCTGAACCGCCTCGCGCAGCGCGCCCGCGAGGGCACCGCGACGCGCGAGGAACTGACCGGCTCGACCATCACCATCACCTCGCTCGGCGCGCTCGGCGGCCTTGCGACCACCCCGGTGATCAACCACCCCGAGGTTGCCATTGTAGGCGTCAACAAGATCGCGGTGCGTCCGCTCTGGGACGGCGCGCAGTTCGTGCCATGCAAGATGATGAACCTCTCCTCCAGCTTCGACCACCGCGTCATCGACGGATGGGACGCCGCCATCTTCGTGCAGAGGCTCAAGGAGCTGCTGGAGAATCCGGCGACGATCTTCGTCGATCCCTGAGGCGGAAGAAGCAATGACCGAGATCACTTGTCAGCTTGTCGTTATCGGTGGCGGCCCCGGCGGCTATGTGTGCGCGATCCGCGCCGGCCAGCTCGGCCTCGACACCGTCCTGGTCGAACGCGGCAAGCTGGGCGGAAGCTGTCTCAATGTCGGCTGCATTCCCTCGAAGGCGATGATTCACGTTGCCGAGGAATTCGAGAAGCTGACCGAGGCGGCGAAAGGCAAGACGCCGTTCGGCCTGACCGCGGCAGCGCCCGCGCTGGACTTCAAGCAGGCGGTCGCCTGGAAGGACGGTATCGTCCAGCGGCTGAACAACGGCGTCGCCGCGCTGCTGCGCAAGGCCAAGGTCAAGATCGTTCAGGGCCATGCTCGCTTCCGCGACGGCAAGACGATCGTCGTCGAGACCGAGACCGGTCCGAAGACGATCAAGGCCGAGACAGTGGTGATCGCGACCGGCTCGGCACCCGTCGAGCTGCCGTCGCTGCCGTTCGGCGGCAGGGTCATCTCCTCGACCGGCGCGCTCTCGCTCGCAGAAGCGCCAAGATCCCTTGTCGTCGTCGGCGGCGGCTATATCGGGCTCGAGCTCGGGACGGCCTTCGCCAAGCTGGGGAGCAAGGTGTCCGTGGTGGAGGCGCAGGAGAACATCCTGCCGCTCTACGATGCCGAATTGACCGCTCCGATCACAAGACGCCTGAGCGCGCTCGGCGTCGAGGTGCTGACCGGCGCAAAGGCGCTCGGCCCGACCGCACAGGGCGACGGATTGCGCGTCGAGACCGCAGACGGCCGGGAGCGCAGCCTGCCGGCCGACAAGATCCTCGTCACGGTCGGGCGCGCACCTGTTACCGCCACATTGGGACTGGAGCAACTCGTGCTCGACATGGACGGCCCCTTCATCCGGATCGGCCAGCATTGCGAGACCTCGATGCGCGGCATCTATGCGATCGGCGACGTCACGGGCGAGCCGATGCTGGCCCATCGCGCCATGGCGCAGGGCGAGATGGTGGCGGAGATCGCCGCCGGCATGCCACGCGCATGGGACAAGCAGTGCATCCCGGCGATCTGCTTCACCGATCCCGAGATCGTCTCCGCCGGCTTGTCACCGGACGAGGCCCGCCGAGTTGGTATCGAGATCAAGGTTGGACAGTTTCCGTTCGCAGCCAACGGCCGCGCGATGACGCGCCATGGCGAGCCCGGCTTTGTGCGCGTCGTCGCCCGGGCCGACAATCAGCGCGTCCTTGGTATCCAAGCTGTTGGACAGGGCGTCTCGGAGCTTTCTGCCGCCTTTGGCCTTGCGATCGAGATGGGCGCGGTCTTGCAGGACATCGCCGGCACGATCCACGCCCATCCCACGCTGGGCGAAGCCATCCAGGAGGCCGCCTTCAAGGCGCTAGGCCACGCTATCCACGTCTAGACCCGTCCGGCTCGCGGACGATCATGCACTGATGACCTCAGCCATCGGCGCCAGCGTGACACCCGCCGCGGCAAGGCGCGCCTTCAGGCGTTGCGCCATCGCGACCGCGCCGGGCGTATCACCGTGGACACAGACACTGTCGATGCGGGTCGGCAATCGCACTCCCGAGAGGCACGTGATCGCACGGTCCTCGATCATGCGAATGACCCTTTCGGAGGCGACCTCGGCGTCATGAATCACGGCTCCGGCGAGGCGGCGCGACACCAGATTGCCGTTGTCCGCATAAGCGCGATCGGCATAGATCTCGCGCACCAGCGGCAGGCCGAATTTCTCGCCGGCCCGCTCAGTCTCCTGACCGGGCATCACCACGAAGATCAGGTTGCGGTCGATGGTGCGGATCGCGCGCGCGACGGCTTCGGCGAGATCGCGATCTTCCGCGGCGATGTTGCCGAGCGCGCCGTGGGTCTTGACGTGGCGGACGGTGTGACCGGCGTCGGACGCCAGCGCCATCAGTGCGCCCACCTGGTAGAGCACGATCTTCTCGATGTCGGCGGGGCGCTCGCCCTGGATCGGCCTGCGGCCAAAACCCCAGAGATCGAGAAAGCCGGGATGCGCACCAGCCTGTACGCCATTGGCCTTCGCTTCGCTCAAGGTGCGATGCATGACGAGCGGATCGCCGGCATGAAAGCCGCAGGCGATGTTGGCGGAGGTGACGGTCCGCAGCATCTCGGCGTCATCGCCGAGCGTATAGACGCCGAAACCCTCGCCCATGTCGCAGTTCATATCGATCAGAGCCATCGTCGTCCTCATTTGGCGTGCAGGTTCGATATACCCATGATAAGCGGTGTGCGTCACGACAAATTCGGCCCGCAAGCTTGCATGGGGCGTTGATGCTTTTCGAACGCATGCATGGCTGCAACACCCTCGCGACGGCATGAACGGGCATGTTGAATGAATGATGCACTCTACGCGGTGCCGCGATTCCGCCGGTCCGGAGATGCTGTGCTGGCGGTCGAGGTCGGCGGCGGCATCGACGCCGCTGTCAACGCGCGTCCTCGATCTCGACCGTGCGCTGACGGAGCGTGCCGCGCGGCGTCCGACCACAGGGCGTTCAGGGCGAGACCAGCTTCTTGCGCACGGCGTAGCGCACGAGCTCGGCGGTGGAAGACATCCTGAGCTTGCGCATGGCGGAGGCGCGATGGGTCTCGACCGTCTTCACGCTCAGATTCAGGATCGCGCTGATCGACCTGTTGGTGTTCCCTTCCGCGATCAGCTGAACCACGCTCTGCTCGCGTGATGTCAGCAGCATGTCGGCCCGGTTCTGCTTGTTCGCCTGGTATTCGTGAAGCAGCTTCTCCAGAAGGACGCTGGTGAAGTAGGGCCTGCCGTCGAGCAAGGCTTCGATGGCGGAAATCAGGTGCTTGCGGGCGTCGGACTTGAACAGGAAACCGCGAATGCCGGCCAGGATCGCCTCTGTCAGGAGTTCCTCGCTTTCGTGCATGGTCAGGATCAGCACCTCGGTTCGCACATGCAGCGTCCTGAGGCGACGGCTGACCTCCAGGCCGTTCATGATCGGCATGGAGTAATCGACAATAACGATGTCCGGTCGGGTTTCGAGCGCCAGCGCGACCGCCTGTTCGCCGTTGGTGGCCTCTCCGCTCACGATCCAGTCGGAACGCGCTCCAACGATCGCGCGAAGGCCGGAACGCACGATTTCATGATCATCCGCAATCAAGATGCGTTTCACGACGTCGTTCCCGTTTGCCGGCCCTATCCGACCGGGCGGACAACGGCAGTGACCGGCCGTAATGTCACGCGATCATACGGCGCCCTGCGGCAAGCGTTATCCAACAAAACCCTGAGACGTCCCGGCGAAGGTACTGACGCCTCGGGTCGGCCCGCCAACGTCACCGTTCAGGCCTCGACCAGCCCGGTCCGCACCGCGTATCGGACGAGGCCCGCCGTCGAGTTCACATCGAGCTTGCGCATCGCAGCCGCCCGGTGCGCCTCGGTTGTCTTGACGCTGAGATTGAGGATCGCGCTGATGCCCTTGTTGCTGTAGCCTTCGGCAACCAGTTTGACCACGAGCTGCTCGCGCGCCGTCAGTTCGTGATGCCGCTCACCGTCGGCGTCCGCCCCGCGATCGAATTCCGTCGTGCAGGCCGCGGTGCAGAACGGCCTGTGCAGCAGCAATGCCTCGACCGCCGCAACCAGCAGCTTGTTGGCGTCAGACTTCACCAGGAACGCACGCGCGCCGGCTTCGAACGCCTGCTGTGCGATCACGCCCGAATTGTGCACGGTGAAGATCAGGACCTCCGTCTGCAGCGGATACTCCCGGATCCGCCGCGCCGCCTCGACGCCGGTCATGCGCGGCATCGAGAAATCGAGAATGGCGACGTGGGGGTGGCTCTCGATCGCCGCAGCGACCGCCTTGCCGCCGTCAGTGACCTCAGCGACCACTTCCCAATCCGCCCGCTGTTCGAGCACCGCTCGCAGACCAGACCGCACCGCTTCGTGATCGTCGGCTATGAGAATTCGTTTCATGGCAGCACGCTCCAAGTCCTTCACGGCAGTTCGGCCGCACTTCCACTTCCGGCCTGCCGCCGCGGGCTAGTGTTCTTTCGCTGATCGTGTGCCTGCATCAGTCCTCGCGATGCTCGTGGCTCTTCGCCGGTTCCGCCTATTCGCGGCGAGACAATGAGGAAACACCGCGCATAAGACGGTACCGGAATGCGGCGCTATCCGATTGGACTTGATGTCGAGCGTACCTCCGATCTCATGCAGTCTCGCCCGCATCGCGGGGATTCCGACCCCGATCGATCCCTCCTTGCGGCCGCGCCCCCCAATCTCGGGAAGACCGCGTCCATTGTCGCTGATCGTCAGCAGGAAGCGGCCGTCGGCAACGTCGATGACGATGGCCACCTCCGTCGCCTTTGCATGACGGAAGACGTTCGTGAGAGCTTCCTGAACGACGCGCAGCAGGGAGCGCTTCGTTTCATACGGCAGCCGATCCACATCCGGCACGATCCTCACGGTCGCCCGCAACGAGGTGCGCTCGACAAATCCTTCCGCGTATCGCTCGATCGTGGCCTTTAATCCCTCACCTGCCAGATTGCGCGGATGCAGGAGATAGGCAAAGGCGCGGAGCTCGCGGAGGGCTTCATCGATCGACGAATCGATGTCGTCACAGAGCCGCTCGGCCGAGGGTACGTCTGCGAGATTGCTCCGCATCCGCATCAGGCCGAGGCTGGCGGCGACCAGATGCTGACAGGTCGAATCATGCAGATCAGCAGCGATCCGCTGCTGGATGCCCTCCTGAATGGAGAGCAGGTCGACGTTGACATCGAGCCCGTCGACGCATGTGGCGATCTGCTCGAAAGGAGCCGCGCGCAGCTCGCGGTGGCTGCCGACCAGCCGGACCACACCGCCGTCCACGATCGGCGTGACCGTCGTGTCCATCGGACGCGTCGATCCGCCAAGCGCAAGCCGCTGGCGAATCCTGACCTCCGCTCCCTCCGCCAGCCCTGCCCGAAACGCCTCGCAGACGGTCCTTGCGTCGTCCGCCCCCAGGCAATCGAAGATGTCCATGTCGCTGACGTCTTCCGATGATACGCCGAGTTGGGCTTCGAATGCCGGGTTGATACCTTCATAAGCAAAGCGTCCGCGGAGGGTCGCGCGCGCGGCGAACAGAAGATCCGCCGAAGACATCCAATAGAGTCCGTCGATGGAGTCTTGCGAACCTATGCGCAGCCAGCTCTTCTCCAGACCGCCTCGATTCGACTCACTGTCGGGGAAACCATGTAGCTTCACGGTACGCACCCACTGTGTTCCGGCGATGCCGATATTGGCGATGATATCGCAGGTCCCCTCCCCGCCCCACCGCCGAGACGTGCGCCACCACGATCCGGAAGACGCACGCCACTACGGCCCACCGATCATACACCTCGCGGCGCGCCCACACCATAAGGTAGTATTGCTGCTGCATTGAAATCTCGAACTCGTGAGGCGTGCTTTCCGCGGCGCCGATATGCAGTTTGTGCCACGCCCGTGACGTCAAATCCGATGCAAGAGAGATTCAAAATCAATGTGGATGGTCGCGAGGGTGCGGCAACGTGGTTGTACCGATAAGCAGCAGCACGCCTGCCACAATTCACCAGCACCAATCCCGGCACGCGCCGGCCCGTCACGATGCGCGACCAGCCTAGCGGCTGCTGCTGGTGCCCGACTTCTTCTTCCTCGCTGTCGTCGCCTTCGGTGCAGGGCGGGGCGGCGCAATATCGAGGGGGTGCGACGGCTGCTGCAGACGGTGCGTTGCGGCATCGTCCCGAAGCGCATCGGTATCGAGACGCTGGGCTCGATCCACAGCATCGCGCGGATCGGCGAGCGCGACCGATGCCGCCAGACTTCCGGCGACGATGCAGGTCAGCGTCAGCAGACGTCTTGCGGGCATTTTTCAGGCCTCACTCAAAAGGCGAAATCCAGGCGCGGGCCGACGCGAACGTCCCTGTATCGCCGCAGCGGCACGTTCGACGTTCGCGCTTCGTATAGCACGGTGGTCGTGAGCGACACATTGCTCGCGAAATTATACTTCAGTCCCAGATCAACCGAATAGATCTGATCCTGACGGCCGGTATTGAGCCCATCGGTGAACCAAAAAGCCTCGAACAGCGGTGTGCTCACGACCGACCATCTGGGATCGAGCTTGACCTCGATGCCGAGGACGGCGTCAAAGCGCCAGCGGCGCGCTTCTGCAAGGTCCGAGAACCGATAAGTCAGCAGCAGCAGCGGCGAGAAAGTCGCTCTGCCAACGCCGAAATCGCGCGCCACCGAACCCATTACATCATGGGACGTGAATGCGAGGTCGCGGTAAACGCCGTCGAAATCGTATCGGTTTTCATAGATGGCCGAGAAGCGCCAGCCGTTCCAGTTCTCGGTCAGGCGCGCGCCCATGCGCGCCACGGCGAAGTTGCCGTCCTTCTCCCGCGAAAAGGCTTCGTACTGGGCCCGCGCATAGAGCCGGTAGGACAGGTCGTTGGTAAGGTTCCCATCGAGCCTGACACTGACGTCAGGCTCGTAATAGATGTCCGACTTGCGATTGTCGCGGGTGAAGAGCGCGTTGTCGGTGAAGGTCGGCGAAACGGAACCGACGACACTCCAGGATGGTGCGGAATAGTAGGGCACAGCGGCAACCGGGCTCGTCTTGAACTCGTTGAGATCAAGGTCCGACGCCCCGGCCGTGCCAGCACTCAGCAAGCCGAGGACGGGCAGGCCGACGATCGGCAGGACAAATCCAGAGCTTCGCATGGCGGCCACCCCCGATGCTGCTGCGCAGACCGCTTCGGCGTCACGCTGCGCAATGATTGTGGCGTGTTAATGTCACGATTTTAAATCACTGGTTGATACAACCAACCGGCGTTGGCACAAGCCGCAGATCGCGCGCGCCTAGTAGTCAACCGCGTCCCTGGTGATCGGGCAGGTCATGCAATGACCGCCGCCGCGCCCCCGCCCGAGTTCTGCGCCGACGATGGTGATCACCTCGATTCCCTCTTTGCGCAGCAGCGTGTTGGTGTAGGTGTTGCGGTCGTAGGCGAACACGACGCCGGGGGATGCGCAGACTAGATTGGCGCCACTGTCCCACTGGGTTCGCTCGCGCAGATAAGCGTTCCCGCCGGTCTCCACGACCCGCAGCTTCTTCAGGCCGAGCGCTTCTGCGACCACGTCCACGAAGGGCTTCTCTTCCTTCCACAGCTCGAGGCCGGCGGAATTGTCCGCCGGGCGATAGGAGAATGCCGTAATGTTGTTGACGATATCGGGATAGAGCAGCACGCAATCGCGATCGGCGAAGGTGAAGACGGTGTCGAGATGCATCGCCGCGCGGAGTTTCGGCATCGCGGCCACGATCACCCGCTCGGCCGCCTTCTTCTTGAACAGCGCCGCAGCAAGCTGGCTGATCGCCTGCCGCGAGGTCCGCTCGCTCAGCCCGATCAGAACGTTGCCCTTGCCGATCGGCATCACGTCACCACCTTCCAGCGTGGCGAGGCCGTGATCCTGCGTCGGATCTCCCCACCAGACATTGACCTTGCCGGCGAAGTCCGGATGGAACTTGTAGATGGCAGCGGCGAGGATCGGCTCTTCATGGCGCGCCGGCCAGAACAGCGAGTTCAGCGTCACGCCACCATAGATCCAGCAGGTGGTATCGCGCGTGTACAGCGTGTTCGGGAGAGGCGGCAGCAGATATTCGGTCATGCCCGCCGCCTCCCGGATCAGCCTGAGCATCTCGCCGCCATGGGCCTCGGGAAAATCGTGGGTCGACAGTCCGCCGATCAGCGTCTCCGCCAGCTCACGAGGCTTGAGGCTTTCCAGATAGCCGCGCAGCTCGTCGATCAGCCCGAGCCCGACCTGATTGGGAACCACCTGGTTATCGAGAATCCATTTCCTTGCCTCCGGAATGGCCACCGTGTCGGAGAGCAGATTGTGCATCTCGACGACGTCGATTCCGCGGTCGCGCATCTTCTGCACGAAGTCGAAGTGATCGCGCTTGGCATTGTCGACCCACAGCACATCGTCGAACAGCAAGGTGTCGCAGTTGGTGGGCGTGAGGCGCTGATGCGCACGGCCCGGCGAGCAGACCATCACCTTGCGCAGCTGGCCGACTTCCGAATGAACACCGAACGGGATCCTTGAATCCGATGCCTGCGCTGTCGCCATGGGAGATGCCTCGCCTAGATAGTGATGTAGCCGGTGGCCAGGCCATGAATCCCGACCGCGGCGCCGATCACGGCCGCGATGAAGATGACCCAATCGATCGAAGTGAAGATTCTCGCCTTCTGCTGGAGGCGCGCCCAGAAATACAGCACCGTGCCGGGGGCGTAGAGGATTGCCGACAGGAGCAGATATTTCATCCCGGCGGCATAGATCAGGAACAGCGTGTAGACGACGGCGATGCCGGTGAAGATCAGGTCGCGTCGCCGTGCGCCCGGGCTCTTTTCATAGGTCTCCCCCCGCTTGACCAGCAAGAGCCCGTAGGCGGCGACCAGGAAAAACGGAATGAGGTTCATGACGCTCGTCAAATTGAGCATCAGCGCGAAGGCATCCCGCGACCAATAGGTGCTGATGACGAACAGCTGTACGACGATATTGGTGAGCCACAGCGCTGCGGCCGGCACCTTGTTGGCGTTTTCGGTGCCGAACACGCGGGGCATATCCCTGGTCCGGCCGGCTGCGGAGAGCACCTCGGCGCAGATCAGCGACCAGGCGAGATAGGCTCCGAGCACCGAGACCAGAAGTCCGATGCTGACGAAGACGGCGCCCCAATGTCCGACCACTGCCTCCAGCACCGTCGCCATCGACGGCTGCCGCGCATCCGCGATCTCGGCACGCGGCAGCACGGCATAGGGCAGCATGGTCACGAGCACCATGAGGCTCGTGACGACCGCGAAGCCCATGATCGTCGCGATACCAACATGGGACCGCTCCTTGGCGTAGCGGGAATAGACGCTGGCGCCCTCGATCCCGAGAAAGACGAACACCGTGACCAACATGGTCGCACGGATCTGATCGAACAGACCTTTGTCCGGCATCCCCTCGCCGCCCCAGAAATTGGTGCGGAACAGGTCGGCCTTGAAGGCAAATGCCAGGATGACGATGAAGATCAGGATCGGCACGATCTTAGCGATGGTGACGATGGTGTTGATCGCGGCAGCCTGTTGCACGCCGCGCAGGATCATGAAATGGAACAGCCAGATCCCGATCGAGGCGACGATGATCGCGGTGACCGTATTGCCGTCACCGAACACGGGAAAGAACGCGCCGAGCGTGGACTTGATCAGGACCCAGTAGGACACGTTGCCGATGCAACTGCCGGTCCAGTAGCCGAGCGCCGACAGGAAGCCGGGATAGTCGCCGAAACCTGCCTTCGCGTAGGCGTAGACACCGGCATCGAGGTCCGGCTTTCGCTCAGCCAGGGTCTGGAACACGCGCGCCATCGTGTACATGCCGCCGCCTGCGATGCACCATGCGAGGATGGCGCCAAACGGGCCGGTGGCGATGCCGAACGTTCGCGGCAGCGAGAAGATGCCCGAGCCGACCATGGAGCCGACGACCATTGCCGTCAGTGCGAACAACGAAAGCTTTTGGGCCGTTGGCGTCGCAGTCATGGGAAGACCTCGAACCGCGAACGATGACCGGTGCCTTCGACGATATCTTGGACGACAGTCTTGGCCGGCCTGCTCATTCCGAGGCCGAACCATGCGCCCTGGCATGAAGGCGGCCTATCAGGTGATCACCCAGTCGGAGTCCGGGATTACCCTCACGGAACGACGCTCAAGCAGCGCCGGCCGAATCCGAAGTCGTGACCGGTTCTTTTCCGCCCGACCAGGCCACGTACAAGGTCGGCAGAAAGACGAGCGTCAGGACGGTTGCGACCAGCAGTCCCCCCATGATCGCAAAGGCCATCGGCCCCCAGAACACGGTCGGCGCAATCGGAATCATGCCGAGGACAGTGGAGATCGCCGTCAGCATGATCGGACGAAAACGCGAGCTGCTGGCATCGACCGCGGCCTCCCAGGGTCCCTTTCCTTGAGCGCGTTCGGCCTCGATCTGCCCAATCAGGATCACCGCGTTCTTGCTGATCATGCCGAGCAGCGCGAGAACGCCGAGGATGGCGACGAATCCGAGCGGCTGTCCCGACAGCAGCAGCGCCGCGACGACGCCGATCAGACCAAGCGGTGCCACGCTGACGACCATCAAAAGCCGCGGGAAGCTCTGCACCTGGAGCATCAGAACAGTGAACATGACGAACAGCATCACCGGTACGACGGCCATGACGGACGCCTGCGACCTCCGGCTCTCCTCCACAGTGCCGCCGACCACGACATCGTAGGACGGCGGCAACGTTGCCCTCAGCTTGGCGATGGCGGGCGCCAGCGCATTGACGATCCTCTCCGGCAGTACCCCGTCGGGAATGGCAGCCCGCACCGTCAGGGTGGGCACGCGGTCGCGGCGCCAGATCAAGGGGAATTCCTGATCGTATTCGAAAGAGGCAAACTGGCTCAGCGGAACGGTCCGCCCACCGGGGATCGGCACCTGCAGCGTTCGCAAGCTCGCCAGCGAGACACGGTGTTCGTCGGTGGCCCGGGCCACGACGTTGACCAGATAGATATCGTCGCGAACCTGTGTCACGGGGGTACCGGAGACCACGGTATTCAGGACGGTGGAGACCGCCTGCGAACTCAAGCCGAGAAGGCGCGCCTCATCCTGATTGACGCGGATGCGCACCTGGCGTTCCGGCTCCATCCAGTCGAAGTTCGTGCTTCTGGCACTCGGATCGGAGCCGAGGATCCGCGCCACCTCGAGGGCGATGTCACGCACGCGCTCGACGTCGGGACCGCTGACGCGATATTGCAGCGGCCATCCGACCGGAGGTCCGAGACCGAGCGGCGAAACCGACGAGATCGCGTTCGGGAATTCATCCGCCAGGAACCGCTCCAGCTTTGCGCGCAAGCGCTCGCGCGCCGCAACATTTCTGGCGACGACGACGGCCTGGCTGAAGAACTCGTTCGGCAACTCGACGCTGAGCGGCAGATAAAAGCGGATCGCGCCACGGCCGACATTGGTGCTCCAATGACCAACGTCGGGATCACCGGTCAGCGTCTCGTCCAGGCGCCTGGCCGCGGCTTCGCTGGCGAAGATCGAGGCGTTCTGCGGCAGGCTGATGTCGACGAGCAGCTCCGGCCGGTCGGACAATGGGAAGAACTGTTGCGGAATCAGGGGGAGTGCGAGCACGGATGCGACGAAGAGCGCCGCCGTCCCGCCCAGCGTCAGCCATCTGGCGCGGATCGCCAGCACCAGAAGGCGCCGATATAGCCGGAAGACCGCTCCGGGAGCGGCAGCGCCCGTCTGTTTGGGCGGCCGAAGGATGGCGACGCCCAGCAACGGCGCGAAGATGACCGCGACGAACCACGATGCCAGCAGCGCGATCGCAACCACCACGAACAGCGAGAAGGTGTATTCGCTGGCGGAGCTGGCGGCAAAGCCGACAGGAATGAACCCGGCGATGGTCACCAGCGTCCCGGCCAGCATGGCGAGCGCATGGGTGCGGAAGGCGTAGCTCGCGGCCACCATCTTGCTTTCGCCGAGCGCCAACCGGTTGAGCGTGGCATCCGTCGTCGTCATGGCGTCGTCGACCAGCAGCGCCAGTGCGATGATGAGGGCACCGAGGGATATTCGCTGCATGTCGATGCGGAGTAGCTCCATGCTCGGAAACACGATCGCAAGGGTGAGCGGAATCGCCAGCGCGATGACGAGGCCGGGGCGGAGACCGAGGCTGACGAAGCTCACCGCGAGAATGATGGCGATCGCCTGTACCAGCGAGGTCATGAACTCGCCGATCGCCTTGTCCACTACGACGGCCTGATCGGCAATCAGGCTCGGTTCGATACCGATCGGCAGGTCGGCGGTGATCGCCGCCATCGCGGCTTTGACGTTCCTGCCGAGGGCGAGGATGTCGCCGCCGTCGCGCATGGCGATCGCGAGCCCGATTGCCGGATGGCCGTTGATCCGGAACAGCGGCTGCGGCGGATCGGCATAGCCGCGCCGCACCGCCGCAAGATCGCTCAGGCGGAGCATGCGGCCACCGGCTGCGAAGTTGATGCCGGCGACGTCCTGCTCGGACTGGAAGCTTCCCGACACCCGAAGCGAAATTCGCTCGGCCCCGGTCTGGATCGTCCCGGTCGGCATCACGACATTCTGAGCCTGCAGAGCGGCGATCAGGGCGGTCCGATCGACGCCGAGATTTGCGAGCTCCTTCTTGGAGAATTCGACGAAGATCACTTCGTCCTGGGCACCCAGCAGCTCGATTTTCGCAACGTCTGGCACGCCCAGCAGGCGCGATCGAATCGCCTCGACCCGGTCGCGCAGCTCGCGCTGGGTAAAACCGTCGCTGGTGAAGCCGTAGACGATGCCGAACGTGTCGCCGAAATCGTCGTCGAACGCCGGGCCGACAATTCCGACGGGAAGCGTGTGGCGGATATCCCCGATGGTTTTCCTCACCTGATACCAGGTATCGGAGACATCCCTCGCGTTGGCGCTTCCCTTCAAATTCACGAAGATCGTAGTGAGGCCGGGCCGGGTGAAACTGCGCAGGAAGTCGAGATGCGGCGTCTCCTGCAACTGACGTTCGAGCCGTTCCGTCACCTGCTTCATCGTGTCTGCGGCCGTCGCCCCCGGCCACGCCGCCTGGACGACCATGGTCCTGATGGTGAATGCAGGGTCCTCGTTCCGGCCGAGCCGGACATAGGACAGTGCGCCGGCGAGCACGGCGACAAGCATGAGATAGATGACGAGCGAGCGGCGCTCGAGCGCCCATTCCGAGAGGTTGAAGCCGGTCATGGCTCCGACCCGAGAATGCGCACCTTCTGGCCGGGGTGAAGCGCCTGGACGCCCGCTGTCACGACGATTTCGCCAGCGTCGAGCCCTTGCGAGATGATGACCTGCGCCTGATCGAACCGCAGCACATCGACGTTCCGGACGGAGACCGTCTTGGTCGAGGGATCGAGGATCCAGACGGCCGGCTGCCGGTTCATCCTGGTCAGCGCTGTTGCCGGAATATCGATCATCGGTCCGGCGCTCGCCTCGGCGCGACCGACCACCGTGGCCCCCAGCCGCATCGCGGCGGGGGGATCGGTGAGCCCCACCCTCACCTCGAAAGTCCGCGTGACCGGGTTCGCCTGTGCGGCAACCTGCCGGATACGCCCGTGCGCGCTCACTGCCGGATCGTCCGTCAGGCTGACGGTCACTTGCAGATTGGCGGGAGCCGCGCGGATCAATTGGGCGGGCACTTCGAAGATCGCATCGCGGCCATCCTGCCGCGCAATCCGCGCAATGGTCTGTCCGGCCTGGATCACCTCGCCGGCGGCCGGCCCCGTCTCGATGATCTTGCCCGGCGCATCGGCCCGCAATTCGGTGAAGTTGACCTGGTCGTGGGCGGCGCTCAACTGGGCCTCGGCGGCGTCGACCTGGGACTGCGTCGTCTGTTGCGCCTGCGTTGCCGCCTCGAAATTGGCGCGTGTGGTCCATCCCTGGGCGAGCAATGTCTGCTGGCGTTCGAAATGATTGCGTGCCTGGGTGAGCTGTCCTTGCGCCGCGGCGAGAGCCGCTTGCGCCTGACGCAGCGCATTCAATTCGTTCTGCGATTCCAGTTGCGCCAGAAGCTGGCCGGCCTCGACGCGATCGCCGAGCCTGATGTTGTTCGCGAGCAGCCGCCCGGAAATTCGGAACGCGACGCTCATCTCGTCCTCGGCTTCGATATGTCCGGTGAAGACGAAGGGCGTCGGCGACTCCCGTTTCTCGATTGTTGTCGTGCGAACCGGGCGTGGCGCCGGTGCGATGTCGCTGGCAGCGTCCCTTTCACAGGCCGCCAGCAGCAGCGCGGCCGCGCCTGCAACAACCATCATCCTGAGCGTCGGCATGAGGTGATCACCGATCGACTTCACCAGACATGATTTTGCCGAGCAACCATCGTCCTTGTATCGGTAAATCTACTGAGCGCCCGCGGATACAATCGTGATCGACGCCTCCTGCCCGAGACATGATCGACCGACGCGCGGTGCAGGTGATCAGGCAATCATCCAGTAGCGAGAGCCTCACGCGCCGCCCAACCTCCAAGGCGGGGCGCTGCTGCAGTGCCTATTGGGACATTCATCCGCCGGGGGCAGGGTTTCCTCTGATCCCGGAGGCGGCGCACGCGGGATACCGTCGCACCAGCATTGCGGTCCGCATTCTCGATCCAACGGGAGGTCTCCATGTCCGATCTGGTCGCGATCGTCTATCCGTCCGAGGCAAAAGCCGAAGAAGTGCGTCAGCGGCTGCTCAAGCTGCAGAAGGAATATCTGATCACGATCAGCGACGCCGTGATCGCCGTGAAGTCGGATTCGGGTGGCATCAAGCTCAATCAGCTCGTCAACACCACAGCCATGGGCGCGATGACCGGGAGCTTCTGGGGCCTCCTCATCGGAGTCCTCTTTCTCAATCCGATCCTCGGGGTCGCGGTGGGCGCCGCGTCGGGCGCGCTGGGTGGCGCGCTCTCCGACTTTGGCATCGACGATTCCTTCATGAAGAATCTGTCGGGGAGTCTCCAGCCCGGTAACGCCGCCTTGTTCGTCCTGATCAAGCATATGACGGCGGACAAGGTGATCAAGGAAATCAAGGATGCCGGCGGCGTCGTGCTCAAGACCTCGCTCGACGAGACCAAGGAAGCGGCGCTGCGCGAGGCGCTCGCCAGTAGCGTGGAGCGGCCGGCGGCCTGAGCCGCCGCGCTCCGGCGTCTCAACGGCGGCCGCCCGCAAGTCGCAGCAGCATCAAGAACAGGTTGAGGAAATTGAGATAGAGCGACAGCGCGGCAACGACCGACTTGCGGCCCGCGACGGTGTGGTCATCCGAGATGTCGTACATCCCCTTGATCCGCTGGGTATCGTAGGCCGTCAGGCCGGCAAACACGCCGACGCCCACGATCGAGATCAGCCAGTCGAGCGCGGTCGACCCCAGGAACAGGTTGACCACGCTCGCGACGATGATTCCGATCAGGCCCATGAACAGGAAGGTGCCCAATCCGGAGAGGTCGCGCCGGGTGGTGTAACCGAGGAGACTAAGCGCCCCGAACATCGCGGCCGCGATGAAGAAGACGCGGGTGATCGACGAACTGGTATAGATGTGCAGCAATATCGAAAGCGATACGCCGACCAGCGCCGAATAGACGAAGAACAGGATCCGCGCCGTGGACACCGACAGTGTGTTGATGCGTGAGCCGATGAAGAACACCAGGGCAAGCGGCGCCAGGATGAAGACCCACATCAGGGGACTCTGGAGCAACTCGGGGCCGATGGCCTGGTAGGTCACCCAGGCAACGACGGCGGTCAAGCCGACACCGGCCGCCATGTAGCCGTAGATCCGCAGCATGTAATCGCGCAATCCGGCATCCACCGCGGTCAAACCGCCGGCAGCGTCCGTGGCCGTCAGGTTGTGATCATAGTTCGACATCGCTCGCCTCCTTTGGCACTCGCCGCGTGAGGTCACGCTAGCCCTTGAATCTGCCGACTGACATCGGACAATCTCCCGATGGCCGTCGGTGAAAACCACCCTCCTCCCATCCAATCGCCTGCGGCGCCAGAGCGGTTCCGCAGCAGCAGTGCATTACCAATCCGCAACTCGGGAACCTCCGTCTGCCGCCCTTAAGTCTTTTGGCGGAGGCACCTTACACCGTTGTCACTGGAAGCCGGCCGCGGTCCGGCCTATTCCGCGCGCATGCGCTTCTTCTTCCATATCGCCGACAAGTACGGTGTCTCGACCGACGGGATCGGATGCGAATATGCCGAGCAGGACGCAGCCGTTCTGCATGCCAGCCGCCTAGCCGCCGAGCTGGCAAAGGCCGGCGAATTCTTCCGTGGCAGTGTCGTGCTCGTTGCCCGGGCCACGGGGTCCCTCTCCCGCTCTGCGAGCGAGGAGAGCGCCGCCGCCTTGCTTCGCAAGGGCTGACACTGTCCGCACCTGGCGCTCCACGCTCCCGCCGATTTCCTGCCTTGCTCCCTACAGAGAATCCCTGATGGGCGCACGGGGTGCGGACCTCTAAGGTCTTCGCATGAGGCGGCCGTTGCAACTGCGGCCGTCTCGGATTGGAAGGCCATCCGTCATGGCGGCGAACGAGGCCGATCAGAAACTCTCGCGCAACGCGCTGATTGCGCTTGTGATCGGGTCGATGGTCGGCTCCGGCATCTTCGCATTGCCGGCCCAGTTCGGACGCACCACCGGCGCTCTCGGCGCGATCATCGCGTGGATGATTGCCGGCACCGGCATGCTGACGCTGGCCTTCGTGTTCCAGTCGCTGTCCCGGCGCAAGCCGGAGCTCGACGCCGGCATCTACGCTTACGCCAAGGACGGCTTCGGCGACTATATCGGCTTTGCCTCCGCCGCTGGCTATTGGATCGGCTGCTGCCTCGCCGACGTCGCCTGTCTGATCCTGATCAAGGCTACGCTCGGGCAGTTCTTCCCCGTCTTCGGCGACGGCACGACGCCGGTCGCGATCGCCTCGGCGTCCCTGTTGTTGTGGAGCGTCCATGTCCTGGTGCTGCGCGGCATCAAGGGGGCAGCCGCGCTCAACACCGCCACGACCTTCGCGAAAATCATTCCGATCCTGCTGTTCATCATCGTGGCCGCGATCGCCCTGAACGGCGAATTGTTCTCGGAGAATTTCTGGGGTGCGGAGCGGCCGGACGCGCGGGACGTACTGGCCCAGGTCCGCGGCACGATGCTGCTCACGGTGTTCGTCTTCGTCGGAATCGAGGGCGCAAGCGTGTATTCGCGCTATGCCAGGACGCGTTCCGACATCGGCATCGCGACGGTCACCGGCTTCCTGACGGTGCTCTGTCTCCTCGTGCTCGTGACGCTCCTGTCCTACGGCATCCTGCCGCGGGGTGAGCTCGCAGGTCTGCCGACACCGTCGATGGCGGGCGTGATGGAAGCGATGGTCGGCCGCTGGGGCGGCGTGTTCATCAGCATCGCCTTGCTGATCTCGATCCTCGGAAACTACCTGTCCTGGTCGCTGCTTGCGGCCGAGATCCTGCACTCGGCGGCGGTCCAGCGCACCATGCCGGCCTTTCTCGCGCGCGAGAACGCGCACAAGGTGCCTGTCGGCGCACTCTGGCTCACGAATTGCGTGATACAGGCATTTCTCCTCGTGAGCTGGTTCGCCGAATATGCCTTCACGCTCGCGCTGAAGATGACGAGCGCGATGACGCTGATCCCGTATCTTCTCGTCGCGGCGTACGGCCTGAAGCTCGCATCGACCGGCGAGGCGTATCATGCCGGCGGGCGCACCCGCACCACCGACGGAATCGTTGCAGCGGTGGCGACGCTCTACGCGGCCGGCATGATCTACGCCGGCGGCCCGAAATTCCTCCTGCTGTCCGCAATTCTCTACGCGCCGGGAACGTTGCTGTTCCTGATCGCCAAGCGCGAGCGCAAGGAGAGGCTGTTCAGGCCGATCGAGTCCGTCCTGTTCGGCGCGATCGCGATCGCGGCAGGCGCCGGGATCTATGGGCTGGCTGTCGGAGCCATCTCGATCTGACTGATCGTCGCTGACCGCATGGAGGCGAGTATGAACATCTGGACCGTGTATCGCAGCTTGATGCTGGGCGCAGTGGTGGCCGTCGTGTCACCATCGACCATTTGCGTGGCACAGCCGAAGGACGGCACCGTCGCGGCACCGAAGCAGACCGGCGCGGCCGCGCCAGTCGACGCCAGACCCAACACCAATACGAATCCGTTCAAGCATCGCTATTGGCGTCATCGTGGCGGCAAGCATCCGCATTACGGCAGCCGCCGCGTTCGCACCTGAGGCATGGCCACATGGCGGCGGACCGATCAATGAGCGATCCCAGGATCGGACCAGAGCGGGTGCGCGGGGTCGTTCTGCACGAGAGCTCCGTCGACCAATCCGAACAGGCCGGAGGGCCGCGCCTGCTCGCGATCGGCCTCACTTTGCTCGCCGTAGCCGTTGCCCTGTTCCTGGTGTGGCAAACGGTGTCCAGCCTTCTCATCGTCTTCGCGGGGGTACTGTTCGCCGCCTTCCTGGATGCCGCAGCGCGCGCCCTGGCGCCGGTCCTCCCGCTCAGCCGCATCTGGCGCCTGACATTCGTTCTCATGCTGCTCTCGGCCTTGTCGGGCTTTGGACTGGTTTGGGGCGCCGGCAAGCTGCCAGAGCAGACGCGCCTGCTGCTGAAAGTCATGGATGCACAGGTCGATATTCTTCAAGAACACTTGTTGTCCTATGGCGTGGACCTGCTCGGACCGGAATGGGGGCGCGACTTCGCCCAATGGCTGTTCGCCGATCAGGGCCGGTTCCTCCGCCACGCGCAATTCCTGCTGGGCGGCGCCTCAAGCCTCCTGACCGGCGTGCTCGTGGTCGTGTTCCTCGGTATTCTCTTTGCCTTCGATCCCACCAGCCACCGCGAGAGCCTGGTCGTGCTGGTCAGACAACCCTATCGCGCTCGCACGCGCGCCGTGATGGACGAGATCGGCAACGTCATGCGGCTGTGGTTCGTCGGCCAGTTGATCCGCATCATCCTGATGACTCTCTGCGTCTGGCCCGCGCTCTATCTCATCGGACTTCCGGGGCCGTTCCTACTGGGTCTGCAGGCGGGCTTGTCGAATTTCATCCCCTATCTCGGGCCGATCGTCGCCGCGATCCCGATCGCGCTGGTGGCGATGCCGCTCGGCGCCTCGCTGCTGATCTGGGCCGTCGCCGTCTACACCATCATCCAGTCGATCGAGGGCTACGTGATCGGCCCCCTGATCCAGCGCCGGGCGGTCGAGACGCCCCCAGCCTGGACGCTGGTTGCGATCGTCCTGCTCGGCGCCCTGTTTGGCGTCATGGGCATTGCGCTGGCGATGCCGCTCGTCGCCGTCGGACGGGTCGCGATCATCCGGTTCTACGTCGAGGACTACCTCGGCGACCGCCGCGAGCCGACCACGGAAAATTCATGAGACCCGCCATGAGCGAAATCGATGCACAGCCACGCGATGTCCCCGAGCCTCCCCCGACGCACGCAGGGGCAGGCCATTTTCTCTGGCAACAGCTTCCGTATGCCGTAGCGCTGCTGCTCGCCATCGCAGGCGTCGCCTATACGAACGTCTCGCACCAACCGCTCGTCGGCTATTGGGAATTTTTGGCGCTTGCCATCGGCGTGGTCTGCGTCATCACCAAATGGCCGGAGACGCAAGGCAGGCAGATGCGTATCCGCCTGATATGGACCCAGGCACTGCACTGGATCGCGGTCCTGATCACGATGAACATCATGCTGGTCTCCGGGGTTCAGCAGATGCTCCCGACGCCGGCGACCGGTCTCGTGCTGCTGACGCTGCTCGCGCTCGGCACGTTCCTTGCGGGCGTGAGTCTTCTGTCGCTGCAGATCGCCTTTCTCGGCCTTGCGATGGGCGCGGCCGTCCCGGCGATATCCTGGCTGAAGCAGTCCATCTTCTTCTTCCTGCTCGGCGCCGTGCTGCTGATCGGCCTCGCGATCTCGTTCTGGCTGCGCCAGGACGGTCGCCCTGCGGGCGCAGCGACCAGAGCCCAACACCAGACGGAGGCTTGAATGCGAACATTGCGATTTGTTGCGGCCATCTGCGCGTTGACCGTTCTTTGCACCACCGTGTCCGCGCGCGCCGAGAGGTTCAGGATTGGCAGGCTGCTGTGCTTCTCCGAACCTCGCGTCGGGTTGGTGCTCGGATCGACACAGGCGATGCGCTGCGTGTTCACCGGCCTGCGTCCGCCACGGCAATACGTCTACGAGGGAAGGATCAGGCGAGTCGGGCTCGATCTTGGCGTGACCAGCGCCGGTACACTGTCCTGGGCGGTCTTCGCCCGGAATTCGCGGATTGGCCCTGGCACGCTCCGCGGCAGCTATGTCGGCGCGAGCGGCAATTTTGCATTGGGTCCGGGCCTCGGCGCCAATGTCCTGATCGGCGGCTCGAGGCGGAGCATCATGCTGCAGCCGATCTCGATCGAGAGATCGATCGGGCTCAATCTCGCGGCCGGCGTGACCCATCTGACATTGGGGCCGCGCGGGCCGCAATAAGGATGCGAACATTCCCCGCCGGTGGCTCAGGGTTTCGTCCGATGTCGGCGTGACAGGTTCGCCGCTAGGCTTCACCGTCTGTCGTTGGAACCATTGTTGTCCGGAGGATCGCATGACAGCCTATGACAGCCGATCCGGTATCGACGTGCTGGGCCCTCCGCCCCTCTGGGTCTGTGCTCTCCTCGGTGCCGTCCTGATCGCCGCCGGCTTCTTTGCACTCGGCGACCTCGCCTTTGCCACCATCATCAGCGTCAAGTTCATCGGACTGACCGCGATCGCCGCCGGCGGATTCGAGATCGCGCATGCGTTCTGGACCAAGGAATGGGGTGGCTTCCTGTGGCGGATCGTTCTCGGCGCCCTTTACCTCGTCTTCGGCCTCATCCTGCTGACCCAACCGGCCTCCGGCGCACTGATCCTGACCTATTTCCTCGGCGCGGTGCTGTTCGCGTCCGGCGTCATCCGGTGCGTGCTGAGTTTTGCCTACTGGCATCTGAACGGTTGGATGATGCTGATCTCCGGCATCTTCGCCGTCATCGCCGGCGTGCTCATCCTGTTCAGCTTCCCCGACATCAGCGTCTGGGCGCTTGGCTTCCTGCTCGGTGTCGACCTGATCTCGCATGGTCTTGCGTGGTTGCTCTACGCGCTGCAGTCGCTGCGGACGGCCGAATTACAAAGGAGACAAGCACAATGAATGCTCCCAACCGCCGTGCCTTCCTCGGTCTTGCAACGAGCGCCATTGCCGCGGCCGCGATCGGCACCGTCGGCGTTCGCCTCATCGGCGTCGCGGAGGCGATGCCGGTCGACCCCGATCCCGGGCGGGCCGGCGGGTCAGCGATCCCTGTCATGCCGGCGCAGTGGGGACCCGGTCCGGGTTGGGGCCCGGGCTGGGGCGCGCCGCCACCGCGTCCCGGCTGGGGTCCCCCACCGCCGCGTCGTCGCCGCCGCCGCTGGGTTTGCTGGTGGCATCGCGGCCGTCGTCATTGCGGATGGCGCTGGCGCTAGGACACTTGCCGAGCCCTTGCCAAGGTGATGGAGGCAATCGTGCGCAACAACTACCAATGGGTCTTCGCCGCCGTGCTGGCCGCACTTCTCGTTGCCGCGACCTGGTTTTGCGTATCGGTCTGGCGCTCGACGCCGGCGATGCCGGTCTACGGCAATGTCATCCTGGCCGGGGCTGCGGTCCTCGTCCTGGTGTCGGGCTGCGGCCTGATCGCACTGATGTTCTACAGCCATCGCAAGGGCTACGACGAACCCGCACGCAGCGACAGGACCGCGCGGAAGTGACCCGGTCCGCCGTGCCGAGCCTGGAGCAAGGAGCGGACGATGAACCTTGCCGACGTCGCGATCCGACTGCTGGCGGCAGATCTCATGATCGCGCTGGCCGGCGGGGCTGCCCGGACGCAGCCTGCCGCCGCCGTGCCTTCAGTTGGAATCGTCGAAGCGACACGGCGGCCGATCACCGAGAGCAGCGAGTTTCTCGGCCGCATCGAGGCGATCAACCGGGTCAACGTTGCCGCCCGCGTCACCGCCTTTCTGGAACAGCGGCTCTTCAACGAGGGCGCCGAGCTCAAGAAGGGTGACCAGCTCTATCGCCTCGAGCGCGGTCCATTCGAAGCCGATCTTGCCGCAAAGAAGGCGCAAGTGGCGCAGCTCGAGGCGACGCTGGAGAATGCCAGGCTGACAACGGAGCGCGCACGGACCCTGCTCGGAGGACCGGCCGGGCAGCAGTCGACCTATGACGCTGCGATTGCAAACCAGCGCAGCCTGGAAGCCCAGGTGCAGGCCGCGCAGGCGCAGGTCCAGGCCTCGCAGATCAACCTCGACTACACCGTGATCAGCGCGCCGATCGACGGCAAGATCGGACGCACGGCGGTGACGGAAGGCAACATCGTCAGCCCGTCCTCCGGCGTGCTGACCACGATTGTCAGCCAGGATCCGATGTACGTCACCTTTCCGGTGCCGCTGCGCCAAGGGCTCGAGCTGCGCGAGCGATACGGTCCGCAAGGCGGCCTCGAGGCGGTGGTGATCCGATTGCGGCTGCCCGACGGCCGCATGTACGGCCAGTCCGGCAAGCTGAACTTCGTCGACAACAGCATCGCACAGAACACCGACACGATCACGGTGCGGGGCGAAATCGCCAATCCGATCCTGCGCGCGCCGTCCGCGGCAGGCGTCATCGCGCACGAGCTGACCGATGGTGAGTTCGTGACCGTGGTGCTCGAGGGCGTCCAGCCGATCGAGGTGCTGGCGATCCCACGCTCGGCGGTGCTGTCCGACCAGCGGGGCGACTATGTTCTCGTGGTGGGCACGGACAACAAGGCCGAGCAGCGGCGCATTCAGCTCGGACAATCGACCCCGACGATCGCCGCGGTCATCAATGGGCTAGCGGCTGGCGACAAGGTGATCGCCGAGGGCCTGCAGCGGGTTCGTGCCGGCCAGACCGTCGCTCCGGATCCGGCGAGCGCACTCATTCTGTCGAGCATGAAGGGCGCACCGACCGGGCCGGCGCCACTGGCCGACCACGCAACCCGTGCCCCGACGCGGCCGGCGGACGGCAGCCCATGATATCGGACGTCTTCGTCGATCGCCCGCGGCTGTCCATGGTGATCGCTTTCATCATCACGATCGCCGGCGCGCTGGCGATGACGCAGATTCCGGTAGCGCAGTTTCCGGATATCGTTCCGCCCCAGGTCACCGTGGCCGCGACCTTTCCCGGCGCCTCGGCCGAAGTGGTCGAGAGCAGCGTGGCCCAGCCGCTGGAGGCTCAGGTCATCGGCGTCGACCGCGCGCTGTACATGAAATCGACCAGCGCCAACGACGGCAGCTACACGCTGACGGTTTCGTTCGCGCTCGGCACCAATCCCGACATTAACACCGTCAACGTCAACAACCGCGTGCAGAGTGCGCTGTCGCAATTGCCCACGGAGGTGCAGCAGCAGGGCGTGACGGTGCAGAAGCGGTCCTCGTCGATCCTGCAGTTCCTGGTGCTGTACAGTGCCGATGGCCGTCAGGATCCGCTCTTCATCACCAACTACGCGATCATCAACGTGCTCGACGCGATTGCCAGCACGCCCGGGGTCGGCCAGGCCAATCTGTTCGCCAGGATGAACTATTCGATGCGGATCTGGTTCGATACGCAGCGGCTCACCAGCCTCGGCCTGACCCCGGCGGATGTGATCGCCGCAATTCGCACGCAGAGCGTCCAGGCCCCTGTCGGCCGTATCGGCGCGCGGCCAATCAGCAACGATCAGCAGTTCCAGTTCAACGTGCAGACACTGGGCCGCCTCGCCACCGTCGATCAATTCGCAAGCATCGTGCTGCGCTCCAATCCGGACGGATCGTCGCTGCTGGTGAAAGACGTCGCCCGCGTCGAGATGGGGGCGCAAAATCTCGACAGCGAAGCGCGGATCGACGGACGCGCCGCTGTTCCGGTCGCGATCTATCTCGCGCCGGGCGCCAACGCGGTGACCACCGCGCGCGCGGTGGCACAGACGATGCAGCGGCTGTCCGCCCGGTTTCCTGCAGGCCTCAGCCATCTCGTGCAATACGACTCCACGAGTTTCGTCCGCGACACGATCGCGGAGGTGTTGCGGACGCTGGGCGAGGCGTTCGTCCTGGTGGTGGTCGTGGTCTATTTGTTCCTCGGAAACCTCAGAGCCACGGCGATCCCGGCCATTGCCGTACCGGTCAGCCTGGTGGGCACCTTCGCCGTCCTGCTCACTTTCGGCTATTCGGCCAACACGGTGTCCCTGCTCGCCATGGTGCTCGCCATCGGTATCGTCGTCGACGACGCCATCGTCGTGGTGGAAAATGTCGAGCGCGTCATGGCGGAGGAGCCCGACCTGTCGCCGCCGGAGGCCAGCAAGAAGGCCATGAGGCAGATCACCGCGCCGATCATCGCCATCACTCTGGTGCTGCTATCGGTGTTCGTCCCGATCGCATTCATCCCCGGCATCTCGGGCACGCTGTTCCGTCAGTTCGCGGTGACGATCAGCGCCGCCATGATGATCTCGGCATTGAACGCGCTGACGCTCTCGCCGGCGCTGTGCGCCCTGCTGCTGCGCCACGGCGGCCCGCGCCGCGGCCTCATCGGCCGCGTGCTCGGCGGAATCGACTGGGTGCGCGATCGCTACAGCGACGGCGTCCGCCACCTGGTGCGCATGGCCTCCTTGTCGCTCCTGCTCGTGGCGGTCTTTGCCGGCAGCATCTTCGGCCTGTCGCTGGTCACGCCGACGGGATTCCTGCCGGAGGAGGATCAGGGCGCCTTCTTCACCTCGGTGCAATTGCCCGATGGCGCATCGGTGGCGCGGACCAGCGCAGTCACGCGGCAAGTCGAGGACATCCTGAAACAGATGCCGGCCGTCGACCACGTCCTGGCCGTGATCGGCTTTTCGCTGCTCGACGGCGCCTCAGAGCCGAACAGCGCGCTGGTGGTGGCGCGGCTGAAACCCTTCGCCGACCGAAAGGCGGCGGCGGATTCGGCGCAGGCGCTGATCGCCAGGATGTTTGCAGCCGGCGCGCAGATTCGACAGGCCAACGTGCTGCCGTTCAACCTGCCGCCGATCATCGGGCTCTCGACCGGAGGCGGATTCGAATATCAGTTGCAGGCGCTGGAGGGACAGACTCCAGCCGCAATCTCCAGCGTGACGAACGCGCTGATCGGCGCCGCCAATGCCGACCCAAGGCTTGCGCGCGTGTTCTCGACATTCACCGCGACCAACCCGTCGCTCTATCTCGATATCGATCGCCGCAAGGCCCAGGCGCTGGGCGTCACCGTTAGCGACATCTTCACCGCGCTCCAGGCCACGCTCGGCGGCATCTATGTCAACAATTTCAACCTGTTCGGCCGGACCTGGCAGGTTAATCTTCAAGGCGAGGCGTTCGACCGGGCCGACACCTCGGACATCTGGCGGATCTATGTGCGCAACAGCACCGGCGAGATGGTGCCGTTGCGATCGCTGGCCGGGCTGAAGATCGTAACCGGACCGCAGGTCATCACCCGCTACAACAACTACCGCTCGGTGACCGTCAACGGCAGCCCGGCGCCGAACATCTCCTCGGGCACCGCGATGGCTGCCATGACCGAGATCTCCGATGCCGTGCTGCCGTCGGGTTACACCTTCGCATGGACCGGCACCGCCTATCAGGAACAGCAGGCCGCCGGCCAGACCGGCATCGTGCTGATGCTGGCTGTGCTGTTCGCCTATTTGTTCCTGGTCGCGCTCTATGAGAGCACGGTGATCCCCATCCCCGTGCTGCTCTCGGTCGTCGTCGGCGTGCTCGGATCCTATCTCGGCATCAAGATCGCCCGGCTCAATCTCGATCTCTATGGCCAGATTGGCCTCGTGGTCCTGATCGCGCTCGCCGCCAAGAACGGCATCCTGATCGTCGAATTCGCGAAGGAGCAGCGCGAGGCGGGCATGGCGCTCGATGAGGCCGCCGTCCAGGGCGCCCATATGCGCTTTCGCGCCGTCATGATGACCTCGGCCGCCTTCATCCTCGGCCTGCTGCCGCTGGTCGTCGCGACGGGCGCTGCAGCGCTCAGCCGCCGCGCGGTGGGCACGGCGGTATTTGCCGGCATGCTGGCCGCAAGCTCGATCGGGATATTCCTGGTGCCGATGCTCTACGTGGTCTTTCAGCGCCTGCGCGAGCGCGCGAAAGCCGCCTTCAAATCAAGCCATCGGCCGAACTCGCCCGATCGCAATGCAATCTAGACGGGCTTCGTCGAGGAACGAGAGCTGCGGTGCGCCGCTACGCAGCTCTTGCATGAAGCGGCGACACGACGTCGGCCGCGAGCATCGGCCCGATGACCGCGACGGGGGACGACATTGGCGCAGTTGCGCCCGCCGCCCCGCCGGGCCCGACAGCCATCGCGCCAACGAGTTGATCGCGCGCGGCATTGATGTCGGACCCATAGGCGAGGGCCACGTCGGCCAACCGGCCACTGCTGCCGTCTGTGCGGGTAAACGAGCCCTGACCGTAGATCGTCGAACCGTCCGGCAGATGGCTCTGCACGCCGTCGGAGGCGAGCGAGATCGCGCTCACGCCGGATTCGACCAGCGAGTTGAGCTCCCCGGGATCGCTGATGCCGTTGCTATTGCCGTCGCGCCATACGCCGAAGCGGCCGAAGTCCTGATCCGGCGCATCGAGCGCGCCGTCATGATTGGTGTCGAAGGTGCCGAGACCTTGCAGGTCGGTCTGGGCGCCGGGCGTCCACTCCCGCAGCGCCAGCTCCTTGGTCTGGTCGACTGTGCCCGAGCCGTTGGCATCAAATGCGAGCAGGCCCTCGTCGGGCGTCGTCCAGGCGATCCGGTTCGGCACGCCGTTGTCATTGGCATCGAACGCTGCCTTGGAATCGTCGAGCCCGTTGATCCGGATGCCCTGGTCTGCGAGGTCGAGTACCACCGGCCCCATATCGCCACCGAACGAGCCACTGCTGAACGAATCGCCGCCAAAACTGCTGTCACCGAAATCGCTGAAACCCGATGAAGACCCGAGACCGCTGTCGAGGCCGGAGTTGAAGCTGCTGTCGAAGCTTGAACCGAAGCCGCTGTCGAGGCTCGAGCTGAAGCTGTTGTCGAGGCTTGATCCGAAGCTGCTGTCGAGGCCCGAATTGAACCCGCTGCCCACGTTCGAGGTGAAGTTGCTCTCGAGGCTTGAATTGAAGCTGTTGTCGAGCTTCGAATTGATGCTGTTGTCGAAGCTCGAGTTGAGGCCACCGTCGAAGCCTGTATTGAAGCCGCTGTTGAGACCCGAATTGAGACCGCTGTCCAGCCCGATATTGAGGCTGCTCCCCAGCCCCGGATCCAGACCGAGTGGAGCGCTGCTATTCGGATCAGATGTCGATCCGGTATCGAGGCTCGGGCTCAGGCCAAGATTCGAGTTCAGGTCGGGGCTCGAGTTCAGGTCGAGGCTCGAGTTCAAGCCACTGTCGAACGGCAGGCCGGTCGTGCCCAGCGACAGCGGTGAAGCGGGGGTGGCCGTCGTTGCGCCGAGATTGCCGTCAAAACCGATGTCGGTGGGCATGAGCCCGTCAATGTTCGCCGGATCGAGATCCAAGGGCGCAAGCGACGAGCCGGNAGTATCCAGCGGCGCGTCTGATGCGGACGCGGTCGGCGTCGGTGCCGCAGGAGGCGGGCTCGCCGTGGGGTCGGCAGGCAATGCGTTCGGATCAACGCCGGGCGTCAGCCTCAGCGTATCCAGCATTTGCTGACCCTGGGTCTGCTGATCCGCCATCTTGGAATCGACGTAGGATTGCCGCCGCGCGTCGTAGTCGGCCTGGCTCTCCACCTGGAAGCCGGTCATCGGATCGCTGAACGGCCCGCCACCATTGGCAAGATCGAACTCTGAGGCGAACTGGTCCGGCCAGGCCGGTGTCGGCGCGGCCGCTGCGCCCTGCGGCTGATAGCCGGTGAGGCTGTCGTAGAGCGACTTGACGCCCTTGTCGCCAAGGATGGCGCCGCCGATACCACCGGCGATCGCCCCGCCCAGCGCGCCCCACGGTCCGCCAAGAGCGCCGGCTTCACCGAGCAGATAGGCACCGGTCAGCGAGCCCCCCAGACGGCCGCCGAAGCCGGCGACCTCATGGCCTGCTCCCAGCGTGTCGCCCTGATCGTACATCTGATAGGCGTTGTAGCCGGTGATCCCGGCGTCCGCCGCAAGGCCGACCGCTCCGAGGACGCCGGCGCCGGTGAAGATCTTGGACGCGGTCGGCGATTGACCGATCACGCCCACGAAGTTCGGCGTGAACCGCCCGGTCGCGGCGCCGGTGATCTCGGTCGGAGCTTCGGGCGCACCAAGGTCCGGCTGGCCGGCGGGGGCGCGGCCGGCGAGCGGATCGCTCGCCGCTCCAGTGGGTTCGGTGACGCCAGGCAAGGACGGCTCGACGTCGGTGATCTCGGGTACGCCAGTCGATGCTCTGGCCGGCGAGATCGACGGGACATCCGTGCTGGGGATGTCCGGCAATGCCTCCGCTGTTTGCGCGATGCCTACGAGCGCCGGGTGCGTCGAGCCCGGCAAAGGCGGCGCACCATCTCCGATCGGGGCTGGATTGAGCCCGTCCGGAGGGGCCGTCACCAGAGGCTGGTATCCGACGCCGCGCAAATCAGCTGCCATCGCGACCGGTTCGGGAGTGGTGCCGACTCCGATGCGGTCGAGACCATCGCGCGTGATGCTAAACCCGTCATCCGGGCTGCGCAGGAGCTGACCGTCGTTGATGAGGTTGCGCGTCGAATCCGCCATCGCCTGTCGGATCGCGGATTCGTCACCCGTCGCAATCGCCTGTGCCACGCTGGGCTCGTTTGCCGGCAGAAAATTCGATCCGGGGGTCGACATCGCGGTCGGGATCTCGTCGATCACCATGATGGGATTGGCGCGCGTGCGCGATCCGGTCACGGCGAATCCGTCGCCATGGGTCGAGCCGACGAATTCGCGCGAAGCCTGTCGCCAGTAGGCGTCGGGATTGGTGAAGAACTGGTCGGAATAGGCTTTTGCCGGATCAAGGCCGGCCTGTGTCGCGAGATCGGTGAACTTGGCAACGACCGTCGGATCGGCCAGGAACTGAGCGCGCGGCGTCTCGTCGATGATCGACGCGCCGATCTGTCTCGCAATCTGGTTCGCGATCGTTCCGGTCCTGGTCGGCGACCCATCCGCGCCCGGCAGGTCGGGAAAATCGCCGGTATACAGCACATAGGGACCCGGGCGAGCCGTCACGCTCAGGGAAGAAACCAAGCCGTTGAATTCAGAGAGCGAGTCGACATTGCCGAGGCGGGACAGCGCATCGGCAAGGTTCAGCTGTCCGGCGTCAAGGCTGGAAGGAGGGGCCGACGTCGGAAGCAGGCTCGGGTGCGTTCTGAAAGAGATACCAGCTGCATCGGCCATGGGGATTCTCCCATATCTGGTTTTTCTGTTTGGGTTCGGCTATGCGCGCTTTCCGTCAAAAGACGAGGCGACATCGATCTCGTCATCGCGCCGTGCGCTGGGGACGTGCAGAGGAAACAGCAGTTTGCGGTCGTGCCTGAACTCGGTCTTGAGGCTCTGGGCAATGGCGTGCTTTTCGGCCTCGCTGAAGTCATCCGATCGCTGCCCGAGATATCTGAACTCGCCGCGGCCATCCGAGACGTTGACGTTGATCTGGATGCGCTTGATCTGGCCGCCCGATTTTTCAGCCCGATGAACCGCGTTGACGAACAGCACGCGGAGCGGCGTCGCAACCCGATAGTAGCCGATATAATCCTGATCCGGCGCGAGCATGTCCGGACGGGATTCGCCGGCATAGTGCTCAATCGTCAGACTCTTTAGGTCGTCGCCCAGCTTTGTCGCGTTGGGTCTGTCGCTGTCGCTCATGCCGAAGCTCCTCATTCCATCTGAATCTCGCCGAACGACCGGATGAAGATCCCAGTCATGTCGGAGTGATTCATAGACCCGTCGCGCTGCGTTCGCCATCTGATACTCCTGCTCTAGGCCGCTGCGGGCACGGTGGCCTGCAGCACCGGCAAGCCCTGGACGCGGCGTGAGACGAGGTGTTGGATCCGGATACGGTCGGATTCACCGGCGCCAAGCGTGTCGCCGTCGCGCAGCACGGCGCCATGTTCGAGGACGTAGACGATAAGGCCGGCCACCTGACGCACGACCTGCTTCGGGTCTGCGCCCGCACCCTCGAGCTCGATCTCGCGACCGCCGAACGGCCTCAGGCCGAATGTGATCGCGCCGACGATCTGGCCGTCGCGGAAAGGATGAATACTGACCCACAGCGGAAACGGAATGCGCGGATATCCGGCGAAGGACTCGCGCGAGAGCTGCTCCCAGCGTTCGGCCGAATGGGCAACGAGCCCGTCCCACAAAACCGCTGCGGCCGGGACGGCCGCGATCAAGCCGCCGGTGACTGCGGTCACGGCGCGCGCCGCTTGAAGCTGCTGTTCCGGCGTCCGGGCCTGTCCGACTGTCGAGACCACGACGTGGGCGCCATGCCGGCCAAGCACCTCGAGCGCCGTTGGCCAGGTCGCCACGGCGCGCCGGCCGGGCAAGTCCCAGCTCTCACGCGGGACGGGCATCGGCATGACCATCAGCATGACGTTGACGCCGGCGCAGCGGATCACCGGCGATGCCGTTCCCGGCGCTGCTCCAGACAGGTCAATCTCAATTCCCGGATGTCGCTTGCGCAAGACATCGACGACCGTCGCGAGATCGAGGACGACAGGCCGCTCGAACAGAGCGAAGGCCAGGTGACGATCCATCATATCGACGTCCCTCATGTTTCCCCGGGAGGCTTGCGATCGCAAACCGCATGTCGTCGCGGTCCGCGCTGGGACCATGCGTCAGGCGGCATGTTTCTGGAGCGCGTGCATGTCGCCGCCAAGCGTCGGCGGAGCTCCGTCGGTGATCTGAGCGGAAGGCAATGTGGTAATTGCCGCGGCCTCCGGTGTCGCCGTCGCGATTGCCGAGGCAAGCTGATCGCGCGCGCCGATGACACCCGGGCTGAACGCCGTGGTTGCATGGGCTGAAGAATGGACGTGGCCTTGCGCAGCGCCGGGCGCGAAATCAGCCGCGCTCGCGTGTGGCCCGATCCCGCTTGGCGATTCATCCGTTGCGAGCAGGATCGCCTTGGTGCCGGCTTCGACCATCTCGCCGGTAGACGGCGTAGCCGGCGCCTTGTGAGTCGCCAGCACGTCCGCGCCGGAATTCGCGGCGTCGTCGGACTTCAATGGGTCGGCAGTCTTCAATGCATCGGCAGACTTCGACAAGTCGCCTGCTTTCGAGACGTCGGCGTGTGGAGGCTTCGCATCGTCGTTCGCCGGCGCGTTGTGATGATCGCCCGCTGCCATGTCGTGATGCGGAGCCGGATCAATGACGTCGTCCAGCGGGAGCACGTCGAGCGTCGACGATATGAGACGATCGGCATGTTGTGACGGGTTGAACGTGCCGGACGATCCTGCACCATGCCCCTGGTCGGCAACGGACGAAGAGCCGCCGTTGCGATGCGCGCCCGAGCCGCTATCGTGCCAGGGCGCCGGCGGCCCCAACGCATCGTTCATGTCATTGGCGGCCACGGGGTGATCGGCGGGAGAGGTCAAGGTGGATGCTTGTCGCGACGTGTGAGGCTCGTTGAAAACTGGTGCGGTGACCGGCTCCGATGGAAGCGTCTCGCCGAGATGCGAGGCCGAGCTGTCGGTAATCGTCAAGTCCTGATCCGTGGCCATGCCCGGCGACGACACTCCACCACCTGAGATGCGCAGCTCGGTCGCGCCTGTCGCCGCGCCGCCCAGGGCCGTCGCAGTGGCACCGCCGTCATCCCTTGAAGGCAAGCTGCTTGAAGCAAGGGCATGTCCATCGTCGGCGGACGAGACCGTCAAGACTCTGTCATCAAGGGAGTCACGACCGCTCGATGTGCTTTGCGATGGACCTTGTTGCGATCGCAGTCGCAACTGACCGAACGTGTCGGGCGCGGAAGTGTTTGAACCGTCGCTCACTTCGTCCATTTGCGTTTCTCCCACCGCTGCCGGTCGGCCATCCGCGACATCCGCTGATTGCATCGTCTGGCTGATGAACGCGGGACATGAAGAGGCGGTTTCGTGAAAATCGCGACCTGCATGGAAGCCATGAGCCAGTCGCGGTTCCTGGCGGCCGAGCGCATCGTTCAGCGTTCCTGGCCAGCGCCGTGTAACGTCTCCTTGATCGGTGCCAGCACGAAGTCGAGCACGGTCCGCCGCCCGGTCTTGATCTCGACCGCCGCGCTCATGCCGGGCATCAGGGGGCGCAGTTCACCGTTGATCGGAATCTCCATGCTGGCGGGGACGAGTCGCGCCGGAAACCGCAGGCCCCTGCCGTTCTCCTCCACTGCGTCCTTGCCGACCTGATAGAGCCTCGCTTCCACCGTCCCGTATCGCGTGAACGGATAGGCGTCGATCTTCACAGCCGCGGCCTGTCCTTCGCGAACGAACCCGATGTCGCGGTTCTCGACAAAGGCCTCGATCATCAGCGGTGTGCCGTCCGGCACCACCACCATCAGCTTGTCCGCGGTCGTGACCACCGCGCCTACGGTATGGGTTTTGAGTTCCTGCACCGTACCGCTGACCGGCGAGATCAGGCGCCGGCGCTCGTCACGCATCTCCTCCTTGGCGATCTGTTGCTCGAGCTGGGTCGCGCGTTGCAACGCCTTGAGACGGCGGTCCGATGCGCCGGCGCGGAATTGGGTGAGCGTGCCGCGCGCGGTGGCCTGCAGCGCGACGATGTCGGCCTGTCCCTGCTGTTCCTGCTGCTGCAGGCTGATCAGGTTGCCCTTCTTCTCGGTCAACTCCTGCTGCACGGCGAGCACCGGCGGCTTCGGGCCGTTGCCGCGCTCGAACAATCCATTCAGCGCCTCGTAACGCTCGGTGAGCAGCGGGATGACTTCGGCAAGCACATCCTGCTGCGCGCGGGCGGAGCGGATGGCCGCCTCGCGCTGCAGGCGTTGCGCATCGATGGCCGCCATCGAGGCGTCGAAGCGGGCGAGTTCCTCGCGGGTCTGGTCCTGCACCGCAGCGGCGAGCGTCGGATTCGCGCCTTCGGGCGCCGAAAAGCTGTCAACGCCGCGCCCCGCCAGCAGGATGCGCGCGGCTTCCGCGTCGAGCAGAGCCTGGCTGCGATCGTAGCGCAGACTGCCGAGATTTGCCGACGTGTCGGTGGGGTCCAATTCGATCAACGTGTCGCCTCGCTGGACATGGGATCCTTCCTCGACATGAATCGCCTTGACCACCGCGGTCTCCAACGGCTGCACGACCTTGACTTGACCGACCGGAACGAATTTGCCCTCGGCCACCGCGATGATGTCCATATGACTGAGGCCCGCCCAGAACAGCGAACCGGCGAGAAAGCCGACGATCACCAGACCAGTGACGCGCCAGGTCGGCGACGGCGGGGTCTCGACGATCTCCAGCGCCGCCGGCAGGAAGGCGCGCTCCAGCGCATCGCGGCGCGCCGGCCGCTCGAATTGGCGCACGAGCCACCGCAACTTCACGCTGCCTGCCCTCCCTGTTCGTCGCTGCGATCCGATGCCGCCTGACGGACCAGACCCGCGTAGAAGCCGCCTTGGCGCAACAACTCCTCGTGGCTGCCCTGCTCGACGCAGCGGCCGCGATCCATGACCAGGATGCGGTCGGCGTGGCGCACCGCCGACAGCCGGTGAGCCACGATGAGGACGGTGCGATCGCGACACATCGCGCGCATGTTGGCCTGGATGATCCGCTCGCTCTCATAGTCGAGTGCCGACGTCGCCTCGTCGAATACCAGGATGCGCGGGTCGGTTGCGAGCGCGCGAGCGATCGCCACGCGCTGGCGCTGTCCGCCGGACAGATTGGCGCCGCGCTCCTCCAGCACCGTATCGTACGCATGAGGAAGCTCTAGAATGAAATCATGAGCGCCGGCGAGCTTGGCGACCTGGATCACGCGCTCCAGCGACATCGCAGGATTGGCAAGGGCGATGTTCTCGCGCACCGTCCGGTTGAACAGAACGTTTTCCTGAAGCACCACGCCGATCTGGCGTCGCAGCCACCCCG
Source organism: Bradyrhizobium sacchari (assembly GCF_002068095.1). Classification (GTDB taxonomy): domain Bacteria; phylum Pseudomonadota; class Alphaproteobacteria; order Rhizobiales; family Xanthobacteraceae; genus Bradyrhizobium; species Bradyrhizobium sacchari. The sequence continues at coordinate 349,952 of NZ_LWIG01000012.1, forward strand.
GATCGATCAACGCCACGTCGACGCCGTCGACCAGAACCTTGCCTGCCTCGGGGATGTGGAAACGCTGTACCAGCTTCATCAGCGTCGATTTTCCGGAGCCCGAGCGGCCGACCACGCCAATCACCTCGCCCGGCGAGACTCGCAGCGAGACGTCCTCGAGCGCCGCCGGCGTAGCCGGCCTGTAGCGGAACACGACGTGCTCGAATCTGATGTCGCCGCGCAGCGGCGGCAGATCGTGACGGACGCTGGCGCGCACCGTCTCGGCCGGCGTATCGATAATGTCGCCGAGCCGCTCGATCGAGATCCGGAATTGCTGAAAATCCTGCCACATCTGCGCGAGCCGAATGATCGGCTGACTGACCTGGCCCGCCAGCATGTTGAAAGCGACGAGTTGGCCGATCGTCAGGCTGCCGTCCATCACCGCCGAGGCACCGAGCCACAGGATCAACGCCATCGACAGCCTGTTGATCAGCGCCACGCTCTGCGAGCCGACGGTGCCGAGACTGACGGTGCGAAATGAGGCCGTGATATAGCCCGCGAGCTGGCGCTCCCAGCGGCGCCGCGCCTGGGTTTCGATCGCCATCGCCTTCACCGTCTCCATACCGGTCAGCATCTCGACCAGCAGCGACTGGTTCTGCGCCCCGCGCGCAAAGCGTTCCTGAATCCTCGCCTTGAGGATCGGCGTCACCACGATCGAGACCAGAACGTAGAGCGGGATGGCGGCGAGCGGAATCAAGGTGAGCATGGGCGCGATCAGCGCCATCACCGCGAAGAACACCACGGTGAAGACGATATCGATGATCAGCATCAGTCCGGAGCTGGTCAGGAACTGGCGGATGTTCTCGAGTTCGCGGACCCGCGCCACCGTCTGACCGACCGGACGGGATTCAAAATAGGCGATCGGCAGGCCGACCAGGTGTCGAAACAGTTTGGCGCCGAGAATGGCGTCGATCCTGCTGGTGGTATGGGCGAACAGGTAGGTTCGGATGCCGCTGAGCGTGATTTCCAGCACCGCCAGCCCGGCCAGCGCCATCATGACCACGGTCAGGGTGCTGACGCCTTTGTGAATCAACACTTTGTCGATGATGACCTGGAAGAACAGCGGCGTCGCCAGCGCGGCGATCTGCATGAACAACGACACCAGTAGCACTTCGCCGAAGACCCGCCTGAAGCGGACGATCACCGGCAAGAACCAGGTCATCCCGAAGCGGGCAAATCCACCGCCGGCAACATCGCGCAAGGTGATGACGATGAGGCCGCCGTTCCAGCGCGACGCCAGTTCTGTCTCGGTCCAACGCGCCGGCGGGCGGCCAACCTCCTGCACCAGCACGCCGTCCGGATCGATCCGCGCCAGAATGAAGAAGCGGCCATCCACCGCTTCGGCGATGGCCGGCAGCGGCGAACGCGCAAGCCGGGAAAAGCTGGTCGCGATGTGACGTGCCCTGAACCCTTCGGCCTTCGCCGCTCGCAGCAAGTCATCGCGGTTGGCGAATGCCCCGGGCTCGACATATTCGCGCCGCGCCTGCTCGACATCGATGGGCTTTTCGTGGACCGCGGCAAGGATGGCGAGCGCGATGATGCCGGTGTCGATCACCGGCTTGGAAAGGTCGGCGGCCTGGGCAAGGTCGATCGAGTCGGACATGAGCGCTCCGGAATCGGCGCACAGAAATACATCCAACGCGTGCGGAGCGCGTCGGTTCACCTTCTGGACGAATTTTATGAGGAGCCCACGCGGCGTAATGTGACACTTGTATAATCGCCGGGCTGCATAGGCGGCCTCGACCATCATTCGCGCGATCAGACCACGGCGCTCCCGAACCACCGGCCGTCACATCGATCGTCGGCCCATTCCAGACCAGACTCCGTCTCCCAAAACGCAATTGAGGAAACGAAGACGCATCGCACCAGCAATTATTTCGGATTGAGAATCGGTCCAGTCCATCATGAGCAAGCTTTATCTTCAGGAGTATGCTCGAAGGCTGTACAAACAATTGCGCCCCCTGATGAGGCCGCGACGGGCGCTAATCAGAACGCGAGATATCAAAGGAAAAAGCGCCGTTCTGCCGCCATCGAGAGCCTCAAGACGGCATCTTTTCCGCCGACCGGACATCCGATATATTGCTCCGCGAGCTGCTTTCTTGGAGGATCGCGATGAAGGCTTTTATCCTCGCCTGCGTTGCGACAGTCGTGATCGCAGCGGCTGGCGTTGCCGTGCTCGACACCCTACAGCAACCGGTCGCGGAAGCCTTTGCGACGACAGGCGTGCGTCTGTAGGCTATGCGCCACCTGCTCTATTCGCAGCCCTATTCGGCTGCGGACGCAGCACGGCGAGGCTGCGGCTGAGAATCGTTCGGGCCGGTCCGTGCCAGCTCCTGATCGAGCCACAGGCTATGGTGCTCGCGCGCCCAGTTGACATCCACCTCGCCTGATCCCATCGCCTCAAAGGCACCTTCCATCCCGATCGTGCCGATGTAGATGTGAGCGAGCATCGCGGCGATAAACAGCACGGCCACAACGGAGTGAACGATCTGGGCCATCTGCATGCCTTCGATCCCGGTCACGTAGAACGGAAACATCAGCACGTAGCCTGTCGCCGCGACGAGGCCTCCGCCGATCACAACGATCCAGTAGATCCCCTTTTGACCCGCGTTGAAACGGCGAGCCGGCGGATGATCGTGACCGATCAGGCCGCCGCCGCGCTTGATCCACTCCAGATCGACCTTGTTCGGGATGTTGCCGCCGATCCACATCAGAAAGATCAGCACGACGCCAATCGTGAACGGGAAGCTCAGGTAGTTGTGGGCAAATTTCGCCCATTGCGACCATTCCGAGAAGGCGTCAAATCCAATCAGCGGAAGCAGCAGCGGTCGCCCGAACGTGATATTCAATCCCGAGATCGCCAGGATGATGAAGCAGGTCGCGGTCATCCAGTGCACGAAGCGCTCGAAGGTGTTGAACCGCACGATGGTGCGGCCGGATCGTCCGCTTTCGAGGCGCACCATGCCGCGCGTCAAATAGAAGATGACCAGCACCGCCAGCATTCCGAGCACGGCAACGCCGCCGATCCATCGCAGCGCGACGTTGCGGAATTCACGCCACTCTCGGCCCGCAGGTTGCATCAGCACGCCGGAGCGCTGATCGGGGATGCTGACGCGTCCCTGGATCCGGTCCATCTCCTGCAACAACTGACGCTCGTTCACCGAGCTCGCCGTCGGGTTGACCTGCTGGGCCGGTGACGGCACCGGAGCCGCCATGACCAACAGAAGCAACGCCCACGCGCCGATGGCTGGTCGAATGAACCTTGCAAATGAGGACATCTGCTCCTCCCGGCATTTGTGCCCCGGCGCGCGCGCCGTCAGGATTCGATTGTTTCGCGATAGGCGGTCTTCCAGCCCCATGCGCCCGAGCCATAGCCGCGCTTCAGCACACGCTCCTTATAGATCTGGGCGATGATCTCGCCGTCGCCGGCAAGCAGAGACTTGGTCGAGCACATCTCGGCACACAGCGGCAGCTTGCCCTCGGCCAGGCGGTTCGCACCGTATTTCTCGTATTCCTCCTTGCTGCCGTCTGCCTCGGGACCGCCGGCGCAATAGGTACATTTATCCATTTTTCCACGCGAGCCGAAATTGCCGACCTTCGGATATTGCGGCGCGCCAAACGGACAAGCGTAGAAGCAATAGCCGCATCCGATACAGAGATCCTTGGAATGCAGGACCACGCCATCGGCGGTGGTATAGAAACAGTTCACAGGACACACGGCCGCGCAGGGCGCATCCGTGCAGTGCATGCAAGCCATCGAGACCGATCGTTCCCCCGGCTTGCCATCGGCGATGGTGACGACCCTGCGGCGGTTGATACCCCAGGGGACCTCGTGCTCGTTCTTGCAGGCCGTCACGCAGGCGTTGCACTCGATGCAACGGTCGGCGTCGCAGAGAAACTTCATCCGTGCCATCGTCGTTGCTCCTTATGCCGCCGCGATCTGGCAGAGAGTGACCTTGGTTTCCTGCATGTTCGTCGCGGGATCGTATCCGTAGGTCGTGATCGTGTTGGCGCTTTCGCCGAGCACGATCGGGTCGGTACCCTTCGGGTAGTTGCCGCGGAGGTCCTTGCCCGCAAGCCAGCCGCCGAAGTGGAAGGGCATCCAGGCAACTCCCTTGCCGACGCGCTCGGTGACGAGCGCCTTCATCCTTGCCCGGGAATTGTTCTCGGCTCCCGTGACCCAGACCCAGCCGCCGTCCTTGACGCCGCGCTCGGCGGCGTCGGCAGGGTTGATCTCGATGAACATGTCCTGCTGCAATTCGGCGAGCCACGGGTTGGTGCGGGTCTCCTCCCCGCCGCCCTCGTATTCGACCAGCCGGCCGGACGACAGGATCAGCGGGAACTGTTTTGCAATTCCCTTCTCCACCGCGGCCTTCTGCACCGAGAATCCGATATTGGGCATCCGGAACTGCTTGGCGTCAGGCAGCGTCGGATATTTGGCGACGAGATCGACGCGCGGCGTGTAGATCGGTTCGCGGTGAACCGGGATGGGATCGGGCAGGCCGAAGGCATGCATGCGCGCCTTGCCGTTGCCGTAAGGAACGCAGCCATGCGCCAGGGCGACGCGCTGGATGCCGCCCGACAGGTCGAGTGCCCATGACACCGCATCGGGAGTGGCCGGGTTGACCTTGTTGATCACGGCCATTTCCGCTTCGGTGAGCTCGGTGTCCCAGCCGAGCTTCTTCAAGCTCGCGAGCGTGAATTCCGGATAGCCGTCCTGGATGCCCGATCCCAGCGAGTACGAGCCATCCGCGAGCAGGCTCACCTTACGCGTCGTGCCGTCCGGCAGTTTCTCTTCACGCTCGACACCGAACCGCGGCCGGAACGTGCCGCCGCCATCCATCACGTGCAGATTGGTATTGTAGAGCAGCGGCGTGCCGGGATGCTTGACCTCCGGCGAGCCCCAACACGGCCACGGCAAGCCGTAATAATCGCCGCCGACCTCGGGATCGTCCTTCGGCGCGCGCATCGTCAACATGTCGAACTTGGCCTGGTTCTTCATGTGCGCCTTGAGGCGCTCGGGCGATTGCCCGCAATAGCCGGTCGACCAGCTGCCGCGGTTCATCTCGCGCAGGACATCCTCTGCTTCGGGAAGATTATTCTCGACCTTGATCTTCTTGAACATCTGGTCGGCGACGCCGAGCTTCTTCGCCATCAGATAGATGATTTCGAGATCATCCTTGGACTCGAAGATCGGCTTCACGATCTGCTCGCCCCATTGCAGCGAGCGGTTGGAGGCGACGCGCGAGCCCTTGCACTCGAATTGCGTGGCGACCGGCAGAATGTAGACGCCTTCCTTGCGCCCTGCTTCGAGTGCCAGCGAGGCCCAGGTCGTCGGATGCGGGTCGGCGATGACCAGCAGATCGAGTGCCTTCAGACCATTGAGGGATTCGGGAATACGGGTGATGCTGTTGGAGGCGTGTCCCTGCACGAACACCGCCCTGACATTGTCCTTCTGCGCGACCTGATCCTTCGGCAGCGTCGCCGCTTCGAACCAGCGGGTCAGCGGGATGCCCGGCGTCTCCATGATCTGCTTGGAGTCGAAGCGCGACTTCAGGAACTCATAGTCGACCTCCCAAACCCGCGACCAATGCTTCCATGCCCCTTCGGCGAGACCGTAGTAGAACGGCAGCGTGACGATATCGAGCCCGACGTCGGTCGCGCCCTGCACGTTGTCGTGGCCACGGAAGATGTTGGCTCCCTTACCCTCTCCGCCGACATTGCCGGTCATCAGCAGCAGGATGCAGCTGGCGCGCACGTTGGCGGTGCCGACGGTCTTCTGGGTCTGACCCATGGCCCAGATCAGCGTCGCCGGCTTCTCGGTGGCGAACATCTTGGCTACGCGCTTGAGCTGTTCGCCAGGAATGCCCGTGACCCGCTCGACTTCTTCCGGAGGCCACTTCTCGACCTCCTTCTTGAGGTCGTCAAAGCCGTAGACGCGTTGTCGGATGAACTCCTTGTCCTCCCAGCCGTTCTGGAGGATGTGCCACATCATGCCGTAGAGTATGGGGATGTCGGTGCCCGGCCGCATCCGCACATATTCCGTGGCGTGCGCGGCCGTACGCGTCAGGCGCGGATCGATGACGACGAAGTTGGCCCTCTGCAGCTCCTTGCCCTCGAGCAGGTGCTGCAGCGACACCGGATGCGCCTCTGCCGGATTGCCACCCAGGATGACCTGCGTCTTCGCATTGCGAATATCATTGTAGCTGTTGGTCATCGCGCCATAGCCCCAGGTATTGGCGACGCCGGTGACGGTGGTCGAATGGCAAATGCGGGCCTGATGATCGGTGTTGTTGGTTCCCCAGAATGCGCCGAGCTTGCGGAACAGGTAGGCGCCTTCGTTGGTCATCTTGGCCGAGCCAAGCCAATAAACGGAGTCAGGGCCCGACTTCTCGCGTACGGCCTGAAGCTTGTCTCCAATCTCGTTGATCGCGGTATCCCAGGAGACGCGGGTCCACTGGCCACCCACCAGCTTCATCGGATAGCGCAGCCGCCTCTCGCTGTGCACGAGCTCACGCACGGAGGCGCCCTTGGCGCAATGCGAACCGCGATTGATCGGCGAATCCCAACTCGGCTCCTGGCCGATCCATACCCCGTTCAGGACCTCGGCCGTGACCGTGCACCCAACCGAGCAATGCGTGCAGATGCTCTTGCGGACGGTCGCGCCTGCGGTGAGCGGACCGGCCGCCGCCGCTTCCGCCTTGCGCACGCCGCCGACCGGCAGCGTGCCGAGCGCGGCGAGCGCGCCACCGGCAAGTCCGGATTTGCGCAAGAAGCTGCGGCGGTCGAGACCGCCGGCCTGCCCTGCGAGGGACTCGGCAACGGAACCATGGCGCAAGGAATGCTGGTTTGTTCGCTTGATCAGCACGGTCAACCTCCCTTGGCCGGATAACGATTGACGCGATAGAACGCCTTGACGTGATCGGTTTCCTTGTAGCGCGCCTTGCGCTTCTCATCGCTGGCTTCGCTATCAGCCTGCGCGGACCCGACCAGCGGTGTCGCGAGCGTCGCACCGGCGCCCACCGTGCCGACGCCGAGCTTGCGCAGGAAATCGCGGCGCCCAACTGTGGTTTTTCTGTCTTCACTCATCGCATCTCTCCTGGACCTGCCGGTGCAGGTCAGTTGGCGAACGTGAATGCTTCCGTCTCGATCTCGACAAAGGCGCGACCGAGCGCGCCGACCGCACGATAGAAGATGGCGCTCTCCGCGCGCTCGATATCGGCAAACAGCCGCCCCATCCAGGGCGCGATGTGCTTCTCGAAGAAGGCGCGCTGCGCCTCGGACGTCGCCGCGAAGCGGCCTGCCGCGAACCCTGCCATGATCTCGCACAGGATGGCCGCGTGATCCTCCGGCTCCGAATTGGTCTCGACGCGCTCGATCCCAAGCGCAGCAAGGTCGGCGCGCAGGCGCGACAACGGCCGCTCGTTGAGAAATCCCGTCAGGTAGTATGAGGCATAAGGCAAAAGCTCGCCGCGGCCGAGACCTGTGAACAGATCGAAATATTCGCGCTCGACCTTCGCGGCGACTGCATCGGTTGCGGCTGCGGCCAACGCGGCATGCGCGCGCCCGAGCGGCGTCGCATCACTGCTCAATGCGGTCAGTTGATCGAGCAGCCGTCCTGACGGTGCTGCGGACAAAAGCGTCGCGAGCAGCAGATACTCCTGCGCACGCGCCACATCGACGGGATCGATCGGCTCTTCGAACAGAAGCGGCTCGCTGTACAGATCAGGCCGCAAATCATTGCGCGATACGCCGGTGGCCGCTTCGACCGCAACTACCCGTTGTGCAGGCACCTTGGTCCAGTTCGAAACGGAGGGTTGGCTAATGCCGATTTTGCGCGCAAGTCCGGCAACGCCGCCGGCGGCGCAAATGGCTCGTTCAAGGCCATCATCACGCACGTGGACCTCCGTCCAAGTCCCAGGTGCTGATTCTGCTTTTGCTACAAAGCGCTAGACGAAGCGTAGTCCCGGCGGAACCGAGGGTCAATCGCCTCCCATAGTTTGCGGCTATGGCCTTTCGTCGGGGAGCCCTAACGGGGCAGCGCGCCGCCATGCGTGCGGCGAGGAATCGACAGCTGTTCGCTTCCGGTGCTTTCGGCGACCGTTCGTTGCGCTGCAGCAGGAGCAGGCGCGAGCCCGGAGCGGGCTTCGTCTTCGGCGATGATCTCGACACTTGATCTCTCGGCTTGGCGCAATTCCCGCGAGGAATCCGCGACTTCAACCGGAGCCTCAGTCAGCGTCTCGGCTCCCTTGCTGATGCCGCCGATGATTCTGTCCACGAACGCGGCCAGTTCTGCTTCCGAACAATCCAGCGGACCAAAGCCCGGCATTGCCGAAGGATCGTTGAAGTCCCACGCGTTTTCAGCAAGCCCGACGAAGTCGCGTATCGTGGGATCAGCGCTCCAGGCGCGACGAAGCGCCGCACGTGTCAGCTCCTGCGGTATCCCCTTGCGCAGGAACGCCTTGATGTCGGTCGCTGATGTGATCGAGTCGATCGATGGCAGGCTCGAGAGGTCGAACTCCACGTCGTCGTCTTTCGTGGCAGGTGCCGGTGCCGGCTGCATGTTGTCGTGCATTGCCGGATCCGGTTGCGGTGCGTTCGCCTTTGCCTCCTGCTTGAGCCGGGACCAGCGCGGCAGGAACTTATCCTCGCTCATTCGTGTCCGCCATCATGCTGCCGGCGCGCCAGCGCCTCCGGATCGGCCTGCCGCCGCTCGCGTTTGAAGAACTCACGTTCCACGTGGTGCTCGGCAACGAAGCTTTCAATCTGCTCGCGCAGCACGTCCGGCATGGGAACGGCCTCGACCAGATTGTCAGCGGCCTCCGTGAACGCTTCGCCTTCTGCAGGATCGGCGGTGGCGGCAGCAACCGAATAGGGCCAGGCGCCTTCCGAAGGCGACAACACCGTCCAGATGCTCGGACTCCCCGAAGCAAGATTGTCGCGATAGCGCGCCGTCTCGGAACTGTAGAGATCGACCATAGCGCTGCCGGCATAAAACAGTGTCCCGCCTCCCCCTTGACGGAGCACCGTCCAGGACTTTGTGTCCGGTTCGTCCGGCAGCACGGCGACAGCACGCCAGACAAAGTCGGCCCAAGGCGAGTCCGCCTTGTGGCGCTCGACCACGATGCCAACGGGAATGCGCACCAGCGGCGGCGCAGCCGGGCTCATGTCACCATCTCCAGATGTTTGATCGGCAACCCCGTGAGCAAGTTCTGCGGCTTCATACGGAGCTTCTGATCGGAATTCATCGACAGAATGAGATAGATCGGCTCGCCCCGCGTCTCGCCCGCGGCCGCACTCTTGTCTGCAAACGTCAGGCGGAACAATGAAAGCACACGGCTGGCGCTGCGGTCATCGAGCTGCTCCCCATGCCAGAGACGGTCGCCCAGCCTGGTCGCATCAGCGTCGAGCCCGACATACCAGGTGAGCCGCGCATCACGCAATTCGCGCAGCGGCTCAATGCCGACGTCGATTCCGAGCAGATGGGAGATCCAGCGCGTCATCGCCTGCGCCAGCGCCTTCGGCCCGCGGCCCCCTGCGGTCAGGTCGAACGCCATGTCGAAATCGTCGCTTCGGTGCCAATAGGCCTCGGCATTGTCCTCGCTGAGGACGTCGAGCTGGGCATCGGTCACGGCCCCCAGCATCGACATCAGCGACAGCACCGGGGTCGGGCTCTGCCCACCGACGACCTCTTCATCCCCGAGCAGCAGGGCCTGTTCATGCGGCAGAATACGCTGCGGGCGGAAGAACAGCTCGGCGGCACGCAGCACGAAGGGATCGTCGCAGCGATCGAGCGCATTGCGCAGGATCACATGCACGAGCTGATTGACGAACAGCGGTGGCAAATCATTGGCCCGCGACCGGACGGTTGCAAGATAGGCGGCCTCGAGCGTCGGGTGCCGCACGAGCAGATCGCGAAAGGCAAGCACGAACCGCCAGTTCTCGCGGGCGTCCGCATCGACGATCGCTGCCACCTCGTCAGCGCCGACCGGCCGATAGGGTGCGGCGAGCAGCGCGCGGTGCAGCCGTCGCTCGACCGGGCATGCTTCATCGGGCGGAATCAGCTCGGGACGGGCAAAATAGGCCTTCAGGAACTCATCGGTGACGCAAAGCCCGCCGCTCTCATTGCGATCGAGGAGATGGTGGCCGCACGCGATCCAGAAATCGTTCATCGGTGCTGTCGCTCCTGGCTCATATCGGCAAGCCTGATATTGCCGTCGGGCTCGACGTCCTCCTCGACTTCCATGAACGAGAACGCCTTCCTGTGCCCCTGCCCTTGCCGCAGCTGCAGCCTGCGGAACGACTCGCGGACCTCGCCGTCGTTCACCGAGCGGTGGACGGCAATGAGCGAGCCGATCGTATGCGCGCAGAGCGACTGCACGAAGGCAACCTCCTCTTCGGCGGCCGTCCGCGCGGTTGCCGGATCCGGCGCGCCGAAACGGTCGATGAGCTGGCCGGCAAGGAGCTCGATCAGCGCCCGGCAATCCCTCTCCGTTGCCGGCACAATCTGCGCCAGCGTCGACCAACCCCAGGATTGCACCCCGAGGAAGCCGCTGCGAAACGCTGCGCGCGCCTTGCCGCTCAACGTCGCAGGATCCTTGTCGCAGAAGCGGAACGCGCCTGAGACGGCCCATTCGCCGGGCTCTGCGGCCACATCGAACACGAAGGTATCGGACGGGTCGAGCGCGATGGTGCGCAGCAGTTTCACAGCCGCGGCCCTCCGAGTTTCGGGTCGAGCCAGGATGGCTTGGCGAGCGCCTTGACGAGGTGATTCCGCTCGAGCCTGTCGCTGCCGACGTGGCGCGTGAGGAGATCGCCGCTCTCGTCGATCCTCAGGACGGTCCGCCGCTCACGGCAAAGCCGGCTGAGATAGTCGCGCGCGACGCCGTCAAAGCCGTCGGCCTGCCAACTATCGATCACCCGCATCAGGTGCCGCGCGAAGCTCTCCGTCACTTCTGCCGCTCCCGCTTCCCCAAACCCCTCCTCGTCCAACGCGGACGCGAGCGGATGAATGCCGGGCCCCTGGTCGGCCATTGCGACCGTCCGGATCATGGCGCCAAACACCAGCCAGGCGGGCGGCTCATCCTCGCGCGCGGACGACGGCCACCCCATCCGCGCCCCTCCGACCAGCCCGCCATCGATCCGGACAGCGTCGGGCCAGCCGATCGCAACGGTCTTGTTCGGCGGCGCGTAGGCACGAAGAGCGTCGGTGAGCGCGACCATGCCGGCGTAGAACGCTCGCCGCGCGGTGCGCAAGGGTTCGCCCGGCTCGAGCACCACGGCGAATTCGGCGAGATCGAACCGCCCGACATACACCAGCGTGCCGGCCCCGCTCTTGGGTGCAATGCGGCAAGCGTCGGCAAAAGCATCTCTGCTCTCACGCAACCGGACCAGCGTGAAAGGCGGCGGCAGCTGGATCGGCTCCGCCGGGGAAACGTGGCTGGTTGGGATCGACCGCAGGGCCGTCCTCCACTTTCCTTTTCTTCCCGATGGTGAAAATCTATACGAGGTACAGGAATGGCGCGAGTCCGTAAGTCGGCGCCGCACTGGCGGAGGGATTCACCTGAAGCAGCCAGCGAAGACCGTCCTGATCTGCTCGTGTGAAGACACGATGCGCCTTGACGTGGCCACGATCCGGCGCGGATGTCCCGACTGCGCGATCAGCAGCTTTCGCCATCTCTGCGGCGCAGAGCTCGATCATTTTCGCAATGCGGCAAAGGCGACTGGCCCGCTGACGGTCGCCTGCACGCAGCAGGCGGCGCAGTTCTCCGATGAGGCCGGCGAACGCCCCGGCGGGATCAGCTTCGTCAATATCCGCGAGACGGCGGGCTGGTCGCGCGACGGCGCGAATGCGGGCGCGAAGATGGCGGCGCTGCTTGCTGCGGCTGAGATTCCCGCGCCGGACTATCCGCTGCTCACATTGTCGAGTGACGGCATCATCCTGATCTATGGGCACGACGAGGCCGCGATCGAAGCCGGGCGGCTGCTCGCAGATCATCTCGATGTCACGGTCATGCTCGGGCAGCCGACGGACGTTACACCACCTGCCGCTGCCGTGTTCCCGATTGTGAAGGGCACGATCCGCAACGCGCGTGGCCATTTTGGCGCATTCGAGCTCACGATCGACGACTACGCGCAGCCGCACCCGTCCTCGCGCGACCGCTTCGTGTTCGGATCTCACCGCAACGGGGCTACCTCGCGCTGCGATCTCGTGCTCGACCTCTCCGGCGATGCGCCGCTGTTCCCTGCGCACGACCTGCGGGATGGCTATCTCCGTGCGGATCCGCGAGATCCCGCCGCCGTGCTACGCGCGATACTTGCTGCGCGCGATCTCATCGGCAGCTTTGACAAGCCGAGATATGTCGACTTCACCCCGACCCTCTGCGCGCATTCGCGCTCGAAGCTGACCGGATGTCAGCGCTGCCTCGATTTGTGCCCGACCGGCGCGATCACGCCGGACGGCGACCATGTCGCCGTCAGCGCGGAAATCTGCGCAGGTTGCGGGCAATGCGCGGCCGCCTGCCCGACGGGAGCCGCATCCTACGCACTGCCGCCCGCCGACACCCAATTGCAGGTCCTTCGCACCATGTTGCTCGCCTACCACGAAGCCGGCGGCGCGGATCCGGTGCTGCTGCTGCATGACAGTGGGCACGGCACGCCGCTGATCGATGCGCTCGCCCGTCATGGCGACGGATTGCCGGCCAACGTGCTTCCATTCGCCGTCAACGAGCTGACGCAGGTCGGCCTGGAGGCGGTTATCGGCGCATTCGCGTATGGCGCGGCGGCCGTACGGTTCCTGCTGCGCGCCAAGCGGCGGCATGGCGTGACCGGATTGATGCAGACGATCGCCATGGCCGAGGCGGTTCTTGCCGGGCTCGGATTTGACGGCCGCCGCGTGACCACGATCGAGACCGACGATCCCGACGTTCTGGCCGACGAGCTCACCGGGATCGGTGCCCTCACTGGCCTCGTGACTCCCGCAACTTTCCGGACAATCGGCAAGCGCGGCGATCTGCTTCGCTTTGGCCTGAGCGAATTGCATCGCCTCGCGCCCAGGCCTGTCGACGTGATCGCCTTGCCCGCGGGCGCACCGATCGGTGCGGTCACCGTTGACGCCAGCGGTTGCACGCTGTGCCTGTCCTGTGTATCGGCCTGCCCGACCGGTGCGCTTCGCGCCGATCCCGAGCGTCCCGTCCTGAAATTCGTGGAGGACGCCTGCGTGCAGTGCGGTCTGTGCCAGAGCACCTGTCCCGAGAAAGTCATCGCGCTCACCCCGCAGATCGACTTCCGGGCGCGGCGCGCGCCAGCCCAGGTGATCAAGGAGGAAGAGCCGGCCCTGTGTGTTCGCTGCGGCACGCCCTTCGGCGTCAAGAGCTCGATCGATCGGATCGCGACCAAGCTCGAGGGGCGTCATTGGATGTATCCCGCCGGGGACCGCCGGACCGAGGCCTTGCGGATGTGCGCCGATTGCCGCGTCATCGTCATGAGCGAGCAGCAGTTCGATCCGATCCAGGACATTCCGGAACGCTCGCCCCCACGGACGACGGACGACTATCTGCGCCAACGCGAGAACAAGGACTAGCCGCATGCCTCGTTTCATGATGGTTTTTTCGACGTGCCTTGTCACCACGGCTCTCGTCGGCACGGCCGCCGAGGCCGCCCGCCTCACCAAGGCGCAAAAGGTCGCGCTCAAACAGGCGATCGTCGCCTGCAAGGCCGAGGCAAAGGGCAAGAAGATCAAATGGCTGTCACGCCGGAACTACGTCAACCAGTGTGTCGTGACGGCGCTCAAGGAACATCCCAACATCGACGTCGCTGGTATGCTCAGAGAAAACCCGGAGCTGACCGATATTCCCGTGGAGCAATGGCCTGGGTATTAGAGGGTTATTGCCAGCTACTTCGACGTTGCACGCGTCAGGAAGTCTGTGAGCGCGCGGCGATCCTCGGCCGAGCCGATGTGCTGCTCCGGCATCTTGGTGCCGGGCGTGTAGGCGTTCGGCCCGATCTCAAACAGTCTTGAGACAGTCTCCGGCGTCCAGACGATATCCATTGCCTTGAGCGCCTCGGAGAAGCGATAACCCGGCAGCGAGGCGATCTTCCGTCCGAACAGTCCGGCAAGCGTCGGCCCGGCACGCTGCACCTCGCTTTCCGACAAAGTATGGCAGGCCACGCAGGCCCTGAAGACTTCGGCGCCGTGATCGCCGGCATAGGCGGCAAGTGGATCCGCCGGCGTGCCCAGGAGGTTAGAGCCGATGGCTTCGCCAGTCAGCACATTCCAACGCCTGATCTTGCCGTCGGCGCCGCCGGTCAGCAACGTTGCGCCATCGGGCAGGAACCCAACTGACCAGACCGGCATTCCAGGCCCAACCAGTGTGCGGAGCACGCTGCGCGCCTTGCGATTGACGATCACCACGGTTCCGCCAATTCCGGCTGCGGCGATCAAGGCGCCGTCATTAGAAACCGTCAAGGCCACGATCGGCGTAGCGGCCGCCATAACCTCGCCGCTCTCCTTGCCATCCGGGGTCAACATGCGCAGCTTGCCGTCTGCAGCGCCTGCAACGATTTCGCCGTCCGGCGCGACCGCAACTGCGTTCAATGACGCCGGCAACGTCGCAATCTCGGATGTCCCATCCGCCAAATGCCAGACCCGCGCCGTCAGGTCGTAGCCGACACTCACCAGCGATCGTCCGTCCGGCGTAAAGGCAGCGCCGTTGACGTTTTGCGAATGCCCCTCCAGCACGCGCGACGTGCCATCCGACAGCGACCAAAGCCGCACGGTATGGTCCCACGAGGCTGATGCGAGCCTTGATGCGTCGGGCGAAACGGCGAGCCCGACAATGGGTCCCGTATGACCTTCGAGAACCTGGTCCGGTTGCGGTCGGCCCAGCGTCCAAATCGCAATCCGGCCGTCCGCGCCAGCCGTAGCCATTCTTCCATCTACGAGGAAGGCAACCGCATTCACCGCATCCGAATGGAAGCGAAGGACCTGCTCGGCGGACTCGGTCGCCAGCGACCATCGGATCGCTGCGGTGTCGAAGCTGCCCGACAAAACGGTCTTGCCATCGGCCGAGACGGCGATCGCACGGACAGGTCCGCCGTGTCCCGCCAACTGCGCTTGCGCGGGTTGCAGCGCCGGGAGCAGCGATGCTGTCAAAAGCAGGGTCGCGAGGCGCAAGGTCCCAATCCGTTGCCGCCGGAAACGATCACAACGAAACACCCCGGCAGTCGCGGCTCCCGGGGAAAAAACCATCCTACTTGATCCAGCTCAACGAAGGGAGCTCGTGTCCGGTTCCAAGGTGCGACAAGCGGCGCCTTGAATGGCGAGCAGCGCGATCGCAGGCTTGCCAGAGGCCCCTCACCGATTGAGGCCGAACATGCAACTGCACCCGAAAGCATATCGGCAGCTCATCGCGCGGTTGTGGCACTTTCGCGCCTTGCTGCCGCGTAATCGCGCCCCCACCAGCCAGGACGCGTCGCCCTTGCTCATCTACATCGTCGCCGTGCTCGTGCTACTGTTGGCTGTCCTTGAGATCGACCTCCACCGTGCGGAGCTTCAGTCCCTGGGACTGTCCGGGAATCCTGTTGGGATCAACCCGATCTTCATGAGTCCTTAGGAAAGCACTTGAGATATTGCCGCTCTCGCAAGCGAGCCAGCGGCCAGCCCCATCAAGCCGCTCGACAGCATAAGAGCTGCGCAACGCAACTCGAACCGTGGTTGGTTCGAGGGCCATGGCAGCATTCTCTCTACCGCTGTGTTCCCCTTGGAAACACCAGCGATCGATCCTCGAAATCCTCCACCGGCAATTTGCTTTGTTGCGCCACCTTTTGCATCTCTCCCACAGTGGGCATTTCAGCTGCCGATGTATGACTCACCAATGGTGGATGCGCTCGGGGGATGCTCGTTGCAGCCAAGAAGAGCGCGAGGACGGTCAGGCCTGAGATCATCAGGAGCTTCATGTGAATCTCCGTTGAAGCTGTCTCAGTCCTGACTAGTGCAAGGGTCGGAGCCGCCGTGTGAAGTCCTTCACATCTCTCTTCTTCTTGATCACCTCAGGGACTCCGGTCAT
Organism: Bradyrhizobium sacchari; assembly: GCF_002068095.1. Classification (GTDB taxonomy): domain Bacteria; phylum Pseudomonadota; class Alphaproteobacteria; order Rhizobiales; family Xanthobacteraceae; genus Bradyrhizobium; species Bradyrhizobium sacchari. The sequence goes on from NZ_LWIG01000012.1 coordinate 366,058, forward strand.
CCGATGCGCTGGTCCTGACTGGACACGTCCTTTCCGGCGCCTTCCCCGCAGGATCATCTCTCGGCGCGGCCGCTAGGAACCGAACCGGCAATCGCACCACAAGAAAGAAAGGATATCGCCCTCGCCGCGGAATAGTCTCTGAGGGCCCTGCACCGCCCCGGCAATCGCAAATTTTGAGCAGGCATGATAACCTCAACTGCACGGAGGTGAGATGTTGAATGCTGCTGATGCAGGAGCCGCGCCCGACGACCCATCTGACGGGCCTCAGATTCCGCACCGAGCGGATCCGGAGCAGGCAGCCGCCGCGAATGGGTGGCCGATCGCGACCGATCGCGGCGCGGATGCGCCTGCTTTCCTGACGCGAAGCTCGGGCTTCGGCCTCCAACCACCAACGCGAGAGGTTTCGCGCCGACAGAACCTGCCCAAGGCGCTCGCGGCAAGGCTCGATCGATTGAGGCGCATCTGGCGAGGTCATCTGGTTCAGGATGCCCCGAATACAGCGATCCCGCGCAGAAGCGGGGGCATTGGCGGCGGCACCTTTGCGCTCTTGACCTTGCTGGTGCTCGCGATCTGCGCCGGCGGGCTGCTCGCACTCGGTCGGATCAGATCTCTGAAGACCGAAATCGCCTCGCTTCAACGCGAATTGCTTCCGCTGAGGGAACGACTGGCGAGTCTTGAGCAGGCAGAGAAGGCCAAACTGGCGGAGATCAAGGCCGAATCTGAAAAGAGCAAAGCTTTGGCGGAAAATCCATTCCAACAGGCGCCGCTCACGTTTTCGCGCGAGGAAGCTCAGTTGATCCGTGAATATATCAAGCCGGCACCGCCTGCGGGCCCGACGGCGCCAGCCGTTAACGTCGGCGATCCCGTTACGGGAGGGACAATCCCTCTGCCATCACCGCTAGCGGAAAAGATGCCCAAATTGGTCGGCGCGCGCTTCGCCATCCGAAACGGAGCGATCATCATAGTCAGGAGAGACAGTCGCAAGGTCGACGCCGTGTTGCCACCGTACTAGAGCATGATCCGGAAAAGTGGAAGCGGTTTTCCCCACAAACGCGGAGCGCGTTTGCGCGGAGATCATGCTCAAACAAAGAGCCAAGCACGACGCCGATCCAACCCAATCTTATCGCGCGTTAGAATCGTCAGGAATTCCGACCACGTCTCAGGGTTGGTTGTTCGGCGGCCGCTCAATGAACCGCCGGCTGCCATTGAGAAGTTCAAGGTTGTTGGCGATGACGGGATTGCCCGGATCGAGCGAATAGGCCTTCTCGAACTTTCGCCGCGCCGCACTCAGATTGCCGCGCAGCATGTACGAATATCCCTGGTCATTCAGGATCTGAACGGTTTCGCCTCCGAGCCGGATCGCCTGGGCGTAGGCCTGATCAGCAAGGTCAAACCGACGTATCCGATCATAGCTCGCCGCCAGGCCAACCCAGGCCGTCACGTCCTTCGGTGACTTCTCGACTGCGTCCTTGAAATAGCGCTGTGCGATCCCGTAGTTGCCGCGGTTGAAATGCTCCAGGCCCAGCCGTACGGGCTCGTCCGAAGGATAATATTTGACGTCCGTGGGCTCCTGCACGGGGTCCGGGCCGCCCGCATCCACGGGGGCGACGATCGCGGCCTGCCGCGTTGTTTGGTCACATGCCGTAAGGCCCGTCCCCAACAAGCAACAAGTCAGTATCAGAACAACACGCCGCATAACCCTTTATCCCCGCCCCGGCTCATACGGCCTCTTGCCTGCTACTACCTGCCGGCTGCGCCTGCTGCACCGCCGACCGGCACCGATATCCCCGCATTCGCTCCAGCCCCCAATCCTTCCACGTTGATGTTCTGGGTTGGAGCAGTCCGCAGGCCCATCTGTTTCGTCGCATCGCCGACGTCGGGAAGCTGATCTACGGGCTGTTTCGTGTTGCCATAGCGCGTCACGGCGGCACCCACGCGCCGGGCATCGTAGGCAATCCTGCGATCGCCGACGTTTCGTGGCCAGGGATTGATGGTGTGGGTGGCGGCATTCACTTGCTTGGCATCGCCGGCGCTCATGGTGATGGTGTCGGACCGCTGGAAGTAGCGGTCGACCTCGTCATGGCCATAGAGGCCATAACAGCCCCCCAGCGGCAGCACCGCGAGAATTGCCAGGTACCTCTTGGTCATGTCTCGCGTCCTCAATTGAGGGTTTTGACGACGGGTTGATCGGATACCACCGCCGGAGGCGGTACGGGCACGACGGCGTTCGGCGCGATGATATGGCCGTAAGGCCCCTTCACCTCGCCACCGGAATTGACGTAATCGTCGTAACGCTTGCGGACTTCCATCTGGCCGTTGAGGAAGAAATCGACGTCGTTGGCCGGCAGGCGGGAGTCGAGCGGCGAGGCCAGTCGCTGGCCGGGCGCCGCCGGCGCGACCAGGTGCGGCGTCACGATGATGACGAGATCGGTTTCCTCCTGCTGGTACGACTTGCTGCCGAACAAGGCCCCCAGCACAGGCACCGAGCCGATCCACGGCAATTGCGAAACGTCCTGGCGATTGCGGGTCTGCAAGAGGCCGGCAACTGCAAAGCTCTGGCCATCGCGCAACTCGACCGTCGTACGCGCATCGCGACGGGTCAACGATGGAACGGTCGTTCCCTGGATCGTCACCGCATTAGTGAAATCGAGCTCACTGACCGACGGCTCGACTCGAAGGTTGATTACACCGCGCGAGAGAACGGTTGGGACGAAGGCAAGCTCAACACCGAACTTCTTGTAATCGATGGTGATGGTAGGAAAGCCATTCGTCGTCTGAGTCGGTATCGGCACTGGAAATTCACCGCCGGCCAAGAAGCGGGCGGCATCGCCGGACAGCGTAGTCAAGTTCGGCTCCGCTAACCGGCGAGCCAATCCCTTGGTTTCCAGCGCCGAGATCAACAAATCCACGGAGCCGCCGTTGCTCGTTCGGACGATGCTGGTCAACAAGCTTCCGAACGGCACCGGCGCTACACCGCCCGCAGCGCCAACAAGTGTATCCAATGTTCCGAGCACTGGCAGGCTGCCGGTCGGAGGAGCGCCGACAGATCCTCCCCCAGCACCAAGAGAACCGTTGTTGGTATTGATACCACCAATCGGTGATCGACCGGCGCGTGTCACACCGCCGAGCCCGGTATTTCCGACGTTCGTGCCATTGGCATTGGCTGCATAAAGATTTACCCCGAGGTCGCGGCCAGCCTGCCTGAAGACCTCGAGAAAGCGCACCTCAAGCATCACCTGTTGCGGCGCCGCGACGCTCATGGCGTTGACGACGACTCCACCTTTCGCGACCGTGCTGGTAGCGATTGCCATAGCCCGCTCAGCAGCCACCGCGTCGGTGGCAGTTCCACTGAGCACCACCTGCCCCTCGGATGCCGACACGCGGATACCCTGCATGCCGGTGCTGTTCCTGATGTTCTGCTGCAGATTGCCGGTATCGATCACGACCTCGACGTCGAGGATCCCGATCTGTTTCATCGAAGAGTCAAATAATATGACGTTTGTGGTGCCGGTCTGCTTGCCCTGCACGTAGATCATGTGATCGCTCAGCGACTTCACATCGACAATTTCGGGCGAGCCGGCGACGATCGTCGCGAACGGCGTATCGACCCTGAAGGTGCGTGACTTGTTGACGACCACCTTGACCCGCTGGACGTCGTTCATTTCGCTGACGAAGACGCCGCCGCCGGAAGACGTCCTGCGCTCCGCAGCTGCCACGCGATCAGCGGAATGGAACAACACGATCGCGGGGCCAAGAGCTATCACGCTCAGGGCGAGAAGTCTGACACCCTTCCTATTCGAAACGCGACGGCCACCCATTGCGATTCCCCCTCGCCGCGACTTCGCGGTTGTCTCCGTAAATCCACGTGCCCCGGCGTCCCAACAACTCTCCTTCGCGCACGTAGAGCTTCCGCCGGTCTTACTACAAATCCGTTACCTTCGTGCCGGCGCGCGGCCAATGACAGCCTGGTTCCGCGCCCGCAAAGGATTCTCCGACCGCGAACAGCAGCTTAGGATCATCATCCTTCATACTGCGTCGTTGCAAGGCGAGACCCCCGTCCCGCTGCCGCGGCGCATCAGAAAACTCTCCTATGTTGCCAGTGAGCACCACTCGCCAGCCAGTCCGGTACTATATTGCAGCGCACGCGTGTGGCCCGCTCCCCGGCCCCCGCGGCGGCGACCGCTTTTCGACTTGGCGAATCTTCCTTCGGCCAAGGCGACTCAGCCTCTCCCTCGCTCAGATGGTCCAGATAAGTTCCAGGAGAGCGGCTCTAGAAGGGAATGGTCGTGGATGCGCTCGGCGCATTGAGTGCCGTACCCCATATCGGCATCAGCATCTTGAAGCTTGCTTGGGAGGCTGTAACGGTCAAATTGTTGGAACTGGCCCCGACGGTCAGCGTGGGTGTGAGGTGGCCGAAATACAGGAATGGCGCCGCGGTCTGCTTGGCCGTCGTGGAGAGGGGATCCCCGGTGCAGCCGGCCGGCGACTGCGGCGGGCTTTGAAGCATGGCAGGCGAGTAGCAGCCAATCATAACCGCCCGGGCGCCGGCGGCCGCCAGTGTCCGCAACGATTGCATCGTGATGGCATAGCGTCCGAGATCGATGATAGCGAACATCAATGTGAAAAGCGGCACGAACACCATGATGAATTCAAACGGCGCGATACCGCGATTGTCGAGCCTTCTCATCACTGCACCAAAGAGACGACTTGAGTGAAGGCGATTACATTTGGAGCACATCCGTCCGTGCTCAAATACGCGCCGCCACTGAGGTTGAGCGTCTTTGCGATCACACTCGAGCAGGTCGTATTGGAAGGTTGCGTCGACCCGCCAAACGACACATCTGCTTTGGGAAAGTACATCGCGCCCGCAAGCTTGATCACGCCGTTGCCGCCGATGCTGACGGTAGCCCTTGATTGATCGTCAATCAGAACCCCGTTCAAAGCAGAAGAGAAAGCGTTGGTCGTGGGAGCGGAGAGATTGACATTCCCGCCATTGATGGTGAGGCTCGAAGTCCCGAGCAATACAAGCGTTACGCCTGTGCCGCTGACCGTTCCGCCAAAGCTTATCGTTGCATTGTAGAAAAAATACGTTCCCGCGGCAAAATTGACTGTGCCCCCGGCGTTCACCTTGAGGTCGCTGTACACTCCGCTGGCGCTGTTCGGATTCAGCGAGCAGGTCTGACCATTGGTGACATTCCCACCGCATGGTTTTGTTGATGGGCTCGTCCTCGTGTTGAACGACGCAGCGTCCAGTCCTTGCAATGGATTGATCGCAGGAGGCATGAAGTAGTTGTGCGTCACGCCCGGATTGGCGCAGGTGTTGGTAGGAGAACAGCCAGTTGCACCAAAGACGGCCCATCCTGAACCCGTGAAAGAAGGCGTGCTGGCAAATTGGACGCTGTCATCCGACATGATCGGGCAACCCGTTCCGTTGCTGCTGGAGCTACCGGAAATCTTGAGCGCTCCGCCTCCACTGTTCGGATTAGGTCCAAGCGCCAGGGCGCACACCTTGCTCGGCAACTGAACCAGAGCAATGGCTTGGGCGGGGATGTTGACCGTGGTCAAGCCCAGCACTGCCGACAAGTACGCCGGCTGTTGCTGGCTGACCCTGGCGCGAACGGCGTTGCCGGTGCTTGAGCCTGGTGGCGGCGTTGTGAACGTGCCTGAACTGTAGGTGCCGATATCGATCTGCACGGCTCGCGAGACTCTGGTCGGAAGGCTGGATGGACACTGGGTGTCGGGATAGGGCGTGCTGTCCTTCGGACTGGAATTGCAAAATCCATTCTGGGCCGCGAATTCCTTGCCGCGATAGTCCACCGATTGCGCGTCGCAGCTCGCGCCAGCAATCGTGCATGCAAGCCGCAAGGCGCCCGAATAGGCCCCCGAGTCAGCGGCGTTCTGTGCGTGCTTGCGGGTGACGTACCAGGATCCAGCCTCAGCCCCGAGCGCGACCGCTCCAATCAATGGTACGAGCGCGATGGCCGTTGCGAATGCGGCCGAGCCTCGTTGGGTACGGAGCAGATTGCGCATGGAAGCACCTACTGGAAGCGCTCTGAGTAGTTCAGCGTGTACGTACAAGACGTGGGACACAGCACCGACCCCATAAAAGGCGGGCGCGGCCCAATCGGAGCCAAAGTGATGGTTGTCGAAAATGTAATGTACTTCGGAGACGCAATATTGCTCGGCGAGCAGGTGGCGCCCGCATCTCCGCATTTCACCTGGAGATTGCTGATCGTATGACCGGAAACCGTCGTCTGTAGCCCTGGCCTCCATGTGACCGTGCCGTCGGGGCCGAGCGGATTGTAGTACTGGACGTACTGCCCGAAGGAGCGCAACGCCGACCAGGCGGAGATGAACTGGAAGCCCGCGGCGGCGATGTCGACGAGCGGCACAAGCAGGAACGACACGAGGAAAATGTAAACGATCATGGTCTCAAGCCCGACCGCGCCGCGTTGATCCGCGATAAAAGCCTTCTTGTGGCTCATGAGCCCACCTCAACCGATACTCACCGCGCCGGTCGTCAACCGGATCAATAGCACTCACCAGACGTGAGGGATCAGTCTCCAGCGCGATGCCTCGTAAGCGGAATATTCAGGGCAGTTGCGCCGAAGCAGATCCTCTTCGTAATAAATTCGGCAAATCTGGACGCCGACATGCAAGACGAGCAAGACCGCCGTAAGCGGCGTCGGGCTTCTCAGCACCACACCCAACACCGCGATTTCTTCCGCCAGGTACAGCGGATGCTTGATCCACCGATACGGACCTGTCTGCACCACGTTACGCGCCTGAGGCACAAGACTGAACGACCTGCCAAGATGTCGAATGGTGACCAGCATCATGATCATGCCGGTCAACACGCACGCGGTGGACGCCAGGTTCGGCAACGCCTGGTCGGTTTTGCCGAAGAAGGCGATCGTCCATGGCATATAGGTGCCGACGAACGCCGCTAGCCGTGGCAGAAGGCCATCCGCTTGCGCCTTTGCCGGCGGACGCGTCATCGTCAACAGCCCCAGCAGCACGTAAAAGACAGCAAGGCAAAAACTCGACAACAGCGACGGCCAAGGATCATTGACAGATGATCCAATCTTGATGGTGACGCCAAATGCCAGCAACATGAACCACATGCCGCCGAACAATTGCATCGTTCGATCGTAAGAGGAGGCTTTAGACAGGGCAACCGTGCTCATGGCTACTTGCCGAAGCTAGCGAACGAACGCACGAGGTGCAGAATGGGACTTCCTCCCAAAATGACGAACATGGCCGGGAGCAGGAACAACACCATGGGAATGGTCAGCTTCGCGCCCAACTTGTGCGCTCGCTCTTCAAGCCTGGTAATACGTTCTCGCCGCAGGTCGACGGCGATGGTCCGCAGAGCTTGGCCCACCGGCGTTCCGTATTGCAGGCTTTGAGCGATCATGGTGCCGAACCGGCGAAGCCCGTCCGAGGTGGCCCCTAATTTCTCGAATGCCTCGCTGCGATTTGGCAGTATCCGGAGATCGTCAATAAGACTGTGCAAGACCCGCGAGACAGAAGGATTGGTCTCGCTCATTTCCTGTGCTACCCGCGCGAGCCCGCTCTCCAGACCCATTCCCGCTTCGCTGCACACAACCAGCAGATCGATCATGTCCGGCGTGCCTACCCGAATGGCAGCATCAAACCGCCGCTTCATCATCGCCAGTATCCATCGCGGTCCCAAAATCCCGATCATCACGCCGATCAGCGTGAAGGCCAGCACATCCGTCAGTGCCCTCCCGAGAAGCAGAGCGACACCCGCGGCGATGATCGGGCAAAGGAACATGCTGACGGCTTTGACACCGATCCAGGTCGGTAACGCTCGGCGATGATTGAAGCCCGATGATTGAAGGATGGCTCGGAGCTGGTCCAGGTTTTCCTCGGCGTAGAAGCGGCGGTACCGCATGCCCAGCCATGAAAACCAACTGGTCACGTCTTGGAATGGGGCCGACCGGTAAGGGATCCCCATCACAGCGTTCGACACCCGCGTGTCCAACGCACGAAGGTGTAATTCCTGGATGATCAAGACGCAGGTCGCACTGCCAGCTGCTAGTGCGAGGGCTGCCAGAACTAGCTCAACAGTCATAGCTCTGTTTCCCTTCTGACCATCCAGCTTATCACCACCGCTCCGAGAAGCACCGAGCCCACCGCGTAAGCCAGCAGCTTGTTTCCAACCGGATCCGTGAACAACAGATCAACCGTTTGCGGATTGGAGGCGTACAACACTGCGCCTCCGATTAACGGCGAGAGCGTCAGCGCTCGCGATGAGAAGATCACCTCTCCCGCCAGCGCCTTGGCGCGAGCAGCCAGCGCAACACGCTGCCTCACCGTGTCTCCCAGGTTTTGCAAGGTTTCAGCCAAGCTGCCACCAGACTTCAACTGGACTGCAAGCGTCACCGCAAACATTGCATATTCCGCCACTCGCGTTCGCCGATAGACAGCTTCGACAGCTTGTTCCGGAGGTCTTCCCAGATTCACCTCGCTGCATACGATGGCAAACTGGCCGGCCGTTGGTTGCGGCATGTCGCGTGCGAGGGCGCGAAATGCTTCGTGTACTGGCAGACCAGATCGAACGGTACTTGTCACCAGCTGGATCGCATCAGGAAGCTGTCGAAAAAGCTGAAGGGCCACGCGACGTTGCTGCCATCCAAACAGGCCTCGCATCACGATGACGCCGGCGATTACGGCGGCAACGCACCCGTAGAGGATGGAATATCCGAGCAGGTGAACCGCATAGAGAGCTGCAGCTGCTGCGAAGGCACTGGCAATCAGCACATAGGCCGGATGCCAAATGTAGGGTATGTCAGGATTGTGATTGGCCAGGCGATGGAGAAACACGGATCCGGACCCGGTCTCCAGCCGACGAATGGATGGCAGACTAGCTGAATGTGATGCTGGCATAGCAATCGCCAGCTGCCGGTCGATGCGTCTTTCCCGAGCGTCGATCCACAACGAAATGGCTGCTGCGCACATCGCGAGCGCAAGAACAGTGACAATCACGGACTCCGGCATCACACCTGCCTCATGGCCTCGGCCCAAGCTCCATCCAACCCGAAATAGACGAGACGGCTCTTGAATTTCGGGGTTGCGAGATTGCACCTGTAGGAGCCCGAAATACGTCCATTAACATCTTCCTCGTGATACTCGAAGGCTGCGATGTCATTGGTCGTGATAACGTCTCCTTCCAGGCCGACCACCTCGCTGATCTGCACGATACGGCGCTGTCCGTCCCGCATGCGCTCGACCTGCACGATGAGATCCAGCGCGGCGACTATCTGAGCTCGAATGGCGCGCGACGGTAGATTCACCTGCCCCATCTGCACCATGTTTTCGATGCGGGTCAGGGCATCCCGGGTACTATTCGCGTGCACCGTGGAGATCGAGCCATCATGGCCGGTATTCATCGCCTGCAGCATGTCGAATGCTTCTGCGCTGCGTACCTCGCCAACAACGATCCGGTCAGGACGCATGCGCAGCGCATTCACCAGCAGATCCCGTTGCGTCACCTGCCCCGTGCCTTCGAGACTGGGAGGCCGGGTCTCCAGGCTGACCACGTGCGGCTGCTGAAGCTGCAACTCCGCGGCATCCTCGATCGTGACAATACGCTCGCTGTGATCGATGAACTGACTCATGGCGTTCAGGAGCGTCGTCTTGCCGGAGCCGGTACCGCCGGAGACCAGAACATTGAGCCGGGACCGGGCGGCGATCTCCAGCAACTGGCCGATGGCCTGGCTCATTGAGCCGTTTTCGATCAATCCGGCGAGATCGAGACGGCGGCTTGGAAATTTTCGGATGGAGATGCACGGACTATGAATCGCCAGCGGCGGGAGAATGATGTTGACGCGACTGCCATCCAGCAGGCGACAATCCACCATCGGACTGGACTCGTCGACGCGCCGTCCAACCTGGGCGGCAATTTTCTGAGCGACGGACGCGATGTGATCATTGTCGCGGAACCGCACCGCAATCCTTTCCAGCTTTCCGGCTCGCTCGACGTAGACGTTACTCGGTCCGTTGACCATGATGTCGCTGATCGACTGGTCCAGCAAAAGCGGACGGAGCGGCCCAAATCCCGTCATGTCGTCCGCGATCTCGTCTGCCAGAAGAAGCTGCTCGCGACCGGACAGCTCGAGCCGTTCCTCGTTGGCGATCCCGTGGATGATTTCCTCGATCTGGCGGCGGAGAACGTCGCGCGAAACAGTCGCGGCCACTGACGGCTCAATCTGCTCGATGACCCGCTCGCGCAGCGAGGTTGCCATCAGAGGCCGCTGCGGCGCAGGCTCGTGCCTGGGCGCAGCTGCGGGCAAGCTCGGCGGCGACGCAGGCAATGGCGTTGGTGCCGACAAATGAGCTGGCGTATCGTCGTCGCGCCTACCGAAAGTCTTCATCGTCCGAACAGGCTCCTCAGCCATCCCTTCCGCTCGGCGTCGAGCCCCGTGATCTCCCGTACAATGGGAGCGAGGTGACGTCGCAGTCCTGATACGTGCTTCAGCGCCGGAATTCCGAGATTGACCGCCTGGGTCATGCCCTTCCCGAGATCAGGCACCACCATGTCTGGTTCTGCACCCAACGCTTTGACGATGGCCGCCCGGGGAAGACCACCCGGGCGATCGGCACGGTTGAGCAACGTAAACACGCGATCCTTACCGGCGATATTGGTCACCGCAGCGCGCACCGCATGGGCATTGCGCAGTCCGGTAACCTCGGCTTCCAGCAGCACCAGCACGTGACGGGAAAGCGCAATCACAGGGTGGATGGATGCCGGAAACGGCACTGGGACATCGACAACGATGTAATTGAACCGTTGGCGGAGCAGACCCAGCACGTGTCTCACGCCCGCCTCGGTGATGTCGAGGTGCGCATCCAGCTCCTCATCCCCGGAGATCAGGCAAACCCGCTCATTGACCTCGATTGCCGCGCGTTCGAGGAACAACGTGTCCGCCCGCATCGGATTTTCCAAAGCGATGCGGAGCCCTGGACCGGGCTGAACACCGAGCATCACCGCCGTCTCGCCGCCTTGCAGATGGAGGTCGAGCAGTGCCACCTTGGCCTTGGTCGTTTCGGCCAGCTGCAGCGCGAGATTGATGGCGATGCTCGTCGCGCCGGCACCGCCCTGCGCGCCGCAGATCGAGATCACATGCCCGCCACGGTCGGGCTGGCGTGCCCCCATCGCGCCAAGCAGCTTGGGTCGCAGCTGGTCCAGCACCATGTCCCGCGTGATCGGCTTCGGCAGATATTCGGCCAAGCCGAGCTCCATCAGCGCGCGGTAGAAGGTGATCTCCCTGTTCTCACCGATCAGAGCTACGCGGACATCGGGCGGGCAGACGCTGGCCAGCCTCTCCAGTTCGGCGAAGGGATCATCGATGCCGCTGATGTCCGTCACCAACGCGAATAGATCGGTGTCGGTTTCGAGCATTCGTATCGCATTCCGGATCGTGCCACGCTTGATCGAAATGTTGCTGCCTTCGAGGCCCTTGCGCATGGCGGCCGCACTGAGCTCGTCATTCACGAAACAGACGATGCGGTTGCGCGTGACGACGGAGGTGACTTCTTCGGGCGAAGCGGCGACTGCAATGTTAGCACTCATCAACGTTTCTCCAGCAACTTGCCTGCCTGAACCACCATCGTCGCACCTCGGTGCGAAATTATCGATCCGTCGCAGTTGACCAGAGCGTCGCCTGGGTCCTGCTTCCTGACCGAGTATTGCTTGACCTGACCGCCTGCATGGACGACGACCGCTGCAGTTCGGCCGGCAATTGCATTCTGCCGAGCAATTTCCGGCGACACGTCGCAGCTGGACATGGCGCCAGTCTCAGCCGCGGTGTCCCACTGCTCGACTGCTGCCCTTACGGCCAGGGAAAGCGTTCCGAGCTGCTTTGCGACCGTGATCTTCTTGACCTGATCCGGCGCAAGCTCCAACGACACAGTTTGCGGTTGCTTGCCGGCCACCGAGCTGATGGTGCGACCGCCCTGGACAATCTCCTGGTCAATCGCGATAACTCGAATGTTGCTCAGAACTGTTTCACTCAGAGCGCGACGCGCGGGATCCGCCTTCTCGAATACCTGGGTCAACAGGATATCAACGTAATCACCGGGCCTGATCAGCCCCGAGACGCCAGACTCCTCGTCCACCTTGATACTGATGGCTCGGCTATCCGGTGCCAGGACGCTGGCCAGGAAACCCCGATCTCTCGGCCGCAATACGTCCTGTAAGGTGATCGGGCTGCCAGCCTCGACGAACTTGCGAACCAGAGAACCGGGAAGTCCGACCTTCGAGTCGGACGTTTCAAGAATCGCCCCTGCCGGAAGATGTTCAGGCGGCACCTGGCGTACCGCGAAGTCTTCTTCGCGGGCCAATGTCCCCTTCGGCAATGGACGTGCCGCAACAAAGTATCCGGCGGTCGGGGCCGCCGCTGGCGCCGGAGCTGTCTCTGCGACTTTTACTGGGACTGGAGGCTGCGCCTTCGGCAGGTTCATGTTGTAGGCAATCAGCCCAAACGCTGTGGTTGCGAGCAGAAGCACCACGATGATCGACAGACGCAGCGCGGATGACATCTCATATTCCCTTGCTCAAAATGGTCCAAATGCCGCCGCAGGCAATAGCAACTCCGTAAGGTAGCGGGGCGTGTCGCAAATGGCGCCAACGCTCGATCGCGTAGACCCGGCGTGCAAGCGACGATCCGGCGGGTGCCAACCTGGGATATGGAAGGAGGCGCATCACCAGATGCACCAGGGCAAGCACGCCACCGGCCAGCACGGTTATCGTCAATAGCTGAATCGCGCCGGCCGGCGGAAAACCGATCGCCAAGGCAGTCAGCAACTTGACGTCGCCGCCGCCAAGTCCTCCGCAAGTGTACACGACCAACAGCAGCAGAAAGAGGATCGCGGTTGTTATCAGCGACTCGGCAACTTGCATCGGGTTGGGCAGTTGACTGGCGATCCCGAGGAGCGCCAGCGCCACGCAGATTTCGTTTCGGATCAAGCGCGTCGCGATATCGATCGTTGCGACATAGAGCAGCAACAGGATCACCAGAATCGAGGCTGTGGAAGCGATCCAACTCATAAAATGCACAGCTCAAAAAGTGGAATGCAACCGAAAAGGCGGGAGCACACATAAGGGGGGCAGCCCGGATTGCCCCCCTCCGGGTCAGACGACCGTATCAACCCGCGATGGCTGTCGCGAAAGCGGTAGTGATAGCGGTGATCCCGGTAGTCAGCGCGGCTCCGATCTGACCACCAGCTCCGCCACCGAACACGGCACCTACTGCGCCAACGATACAAACCGCGACGATAATGTACTCGAACGACACAACACCGTCCTGGTCCGTGCGCAGGCGCTTCAACGTTTCCGCGGTCCTGATATAGTGCTTCAACATGGTGGCAATTCCTTCCTTGAGATGAATTTGGCGATGCCAACGTGACGATTTATAATCTCTGATTGAGCCGATGCGCCGGGGAATTTGGGGGTACCTCTGGCGACTCCGATCCATCGCTACGCTCGCCGCGTTGAAGGCGCCATCCGCGAGGACGGCCGTTAACCAAGCGGCCGGTGCACACGTCGCGCTTGCCAGATGGCTCTTATCGGCTTGATGCGGAGACCTTGCGCCTTGGTACTGCCTATCAACCGATCGCGAACGAACGCGCAGGAAATCAAGGAGGAAGACGATCGATAGTCTGCCGCTTATAACGGTGGAGTTGCACGTTCGAGTCCTGCTGTCGAAAAGGTCAGTCGATGGAGGGCTACGACAACCTCATCGCCGACAGCGCGCCAATCACCGACCCCATGCGCAAGGGCGGCGATCTCGCCGGCATCTTCTACACCGGCGGGACCACCGGCCGTTCCAAGGGCGTGATGCTCAGCCACCAGACCGACAACGCGCTCGCGAATGTGGAGTGAAGGTGCACTACCGCCCCAGTCATCCGACTGAAAGTGGGCATTCGTCGCACGATCATAGTGTTTCGTGTACTTACTATTAGTGACAGTCCGCTAAATGTCGTCGTTCTTGAGCTATGACCTCGATACCCCGACGTTGAGTACTTTCCGGTATCAAACCGATACGAAACCCCCGGTTTCCGCCGCGCGTTTGACCGCGTCGATCACTCTGAGGGTTTTCAGCCCCTCGCGCGCACTCACCACAGGCTCGGCTGTACCGCGGATAACCCCGCAGAAATTTGTGATCTGTAGCCCGAGCGGGTCTGCTTTCTCGTAGCTCAGCCGCTCACGCTCAATCGGCGCCCACCAGCTGGCCTTGCTTGGGTGATGCCACAGTTCGAGTTGCGGAATAGCCAGCGATGCCCTCGTGCCGCCGATCTGGTAGCAGGCCTCCTGCGTCTGACTGTAAGCCGGGTTCTCACCGGCGGTGAATTCCCAGCTCCAAGGCGACTGGATGGTATCGGAGACATTGACCGTACCCAGCGCGCCCGAGGCGAAGTGCAGAATGATCACCGCGGTCTCTTCGACCGCATTTCCACGCAGCCGATTGGATTGAGCGGCTTGCACCGCGACGATATCCCCACAGAGGTACCGCAGCAGGTCGACATCGTGGATGAGATTTAGGAAAACAGGCCCCGCCCCTTTTTCGCGGCGCCAGGCGACGTCGAAATAATCGTCCGGCTTGATCAGCCAGAACATGCCGTGCATCGACACGATCGGGCCAAGCCGGCCGCTGTCGATCTCGGCCTTGGCGCGTTGGATCATAGGGTTATGCCGGCGATGATGGCCGGTGAGCAGCGGCACACCTGCCCGCTCCGAGGCTTCGACCAGGGTCGCTGCAGCGAGGACGTCATCCGCTAGCGGCTTCTCGATGAGCGCCGGGATGCGAGCCGCGATACAATCCATGCCGTTGGCCACGTGCATCTGGTTGGGGGTGGCGACAACCACCCCTTCCGGCCGATTTCCGGAGAGCATGTCCTGAAAGGACGGAAACCAGTCCACCTTCAGCGAAACCGCCAATTCTCGCGCCGCCGGCGCCGGGTCGACGATCGATGACAGCATCGCCTCCGGCCGCGTGAGAATGTGTTCGATATGTCGCTTGCCGATGAGACCCGCTCCCATCACCGAGAGGCGGACGGGTGCGCTCATACGACACTACCCCTTCTTTTCATCAAGCAGCTTGGCCACGCGACGCAAGCCGAGCAGATAACCCTGCGTGCCGAAGCCTGCGATGACTCCATCAGCTCGTTTGGAGACAAACGAGTGGTGGCGGAATTCCTCGCGCTTGTGCACGTTGGAAATATGCACCTCGATTACTGTCCCCTCGAACGTGTTCAAAGCATCCAGGATGGCGACTGACGTATGGGTGAAAGCGGCGGGATTCATCACGATCCCGGCAGCCGTCTCCCGCGCCTCGTGGATCCAATCGATCAGCTCGTATTCCCGGTTGGATTGATGAAAGCGAAGCTCCAGGCCGAGCTCCTCGGCCAGCGCCCGGCAATCCCGCTCCACGTCTGCCAGCGTCTCGTAGCCATAGATGTGGGGCTGGCGCTTGCCGAGCAAATTGAGATTTGGTCCGTTGAGGACATAGACAAGACGACTCATGAGAGAACTCCGTTCAGTGATGGGCGAGGATTTCGCCAAGGAACTGCCTGGTGCGGGCGTGCTGAGGATTGCGGAAGAACGCGTCGGGCGCGCCTTCTTCGATGATCTGGCCTTCGGCCATGAAGATGACGCGGTCGGCAACCTGGCGGGCAAAGCCCATCTCGTGGGTGACGCAAATCATGGTCATGCCGTCGTTGGCGAGGCCTATCATCGTGTCGAGCACCTCCTTGACCATCTCGGGATCGAGGGCCGAGGTCGGCTCGTCAAACAGCATCACCTTAGGCTGCATGCAGAGCGCGCGCGCGATCGCGACGCGCTGTTGCTGGCCGCCCGAAAGCTGAGCCGGATACTTCCCGGCCTGGTCACCGATGCGCACGCGCTCGAGGTATTTTCGCGCAGTCGCCTCTGCCTCAGTCTTGCCGATGCGGCGCGCGCGAATGGGCGCGAGCATGCAGTTCTGCAAGACCGTCATATGCGGAAAGAGATTGAAGCTCTGAAAGACCATGCCGACGTCCTGACGTACCACATCGATGGCCTTGATGCTGTCGTCCAGCCGATGACCGTTCACCACGATGCTGCCCTGCTGGATCGCCTCGAGACGGTTGATGCAGCGGATCAGCGTCGATTTGCCTGACCCGGACGGGCCGCAAAGTACGATCTTCTCACCTTTACGCACGGTGAGATTGACGTCACGGAGAGCCTGGTACCCGCCGTACCACTTCTGCACGCCCTTCATCTCGATCAGGATATTGTCCTGCATGGATTCGGCTCCGCTATCGGGCGGCGGCCAACGCGGATGGCGCGTCGGCCGCTCGCAATGGCTATTGAACGGTGAAGGGAACGCCGGGGACCGAGTCCGGGAAGATGGGTACAGGCGCCTTCATCCATTTGGCGTAGAAGCTCGCCAGTTTGCCGTTCGACTTGATCTGGTCGATGAACTTGTTGGCCGTCTCGTTCCACTCCTTGTCGCCGAGGCGCGTGCAGGCCCCGTTGTACAGCGCCGTGAAATGGAGCTTGGGCTCGAACCCAAGTTCGGGCTTTGCGGCGTTTAGACGCTGCGGGTAGAAGCTGTTTGCGCCGACGGCCTGCACCTGACCGGAGAGCAGCGCCTGGATCGTGGCCGCATCATCGTCAAATCTGCGGATTTCGGTGCCCGCCGGAGCATTATTGGTGACCTGCGTATCCTGCGTGGAGGACCTCGGAACGCCGATGACGAACTTGGCCATGTCGGCATTGCTGTTGATCGGAGTTGTCTGGGCGGCGACAAGCGTAATCTCGTTGGCGACGTAGGGTTTGGAATACTGCACCGCCTTCGCGCGTTCAGGCAGCATGGCCATGGTCGCGAACAGAATGTCGACGCGGCCTGTGGTCAGCGCCGGAATACGATTGGCCACCGCCAGCGGGACGAACTCGGCCTTCACGCCGAGATAGTCAGCAAAGGCGCGCCCCATATCGGCATCGATTCCATCCTGCTTTCCCGAGCTATCGACATAGCCCCAGGGGGGATTGTCGCCCTGAATGCCGATGACGACGACGCCCTTCTTCTTCACGTCTTCCAACGTGCCGGCCTGCGATTTGCCTGCGACGGCAATAGCCGTCAATGCCAGCAGCGCGATGCCGAGCTGGCGACGGTTGGGTGAAAACAACATGAGTATCTCCTCCTGGTGATGGCTGTTTGTGATTGAGTAGGTGCGCCGTTCCTACCTTTGACTGGCCAGAGCGAGCCTGGCCTCCATCCGACTGCCCCACCACGACAGTGGCCAGCAGAGGATGAAATACATCGCGCCGACCACACCGAAGACGAGCAACGGCTGGAAGGTCTGGTTCGATACGATTTGACCGGCGCGGGCGAGTTCGATGAAGCCGACGATCGCGGCGAGCGACGTGCCCTTGATGAGCTGCACGAGGTACCCGATGGTCGCGGGCAGCGAGATGCGAATTGCCTGCGGTAGCACGATATCGCGCATGCGGGACGAATAGTGCAGTCCAAGCGCCATCGCCGCCTCGGTCTGGCCGCGCGGCACCGCCTGTATCGCTCCGCGCCAAATCTCACCAAGGAAGGCGGAGGCATTCACGGTGAAGCCGATCGCCACCGCGACGAACGCGTCCAGCTTCAGCCCGGTTAGCGCCAATCCGTAATACACGACGAAAAGCTGCAGCAGCAGCGGCGTGCCTTGGAATATCCCGATGTAGATGCGGGTGATCCATTCCACGCCCCTATGACCGCAGGTACGAAGCAGCGCGACGGCGAGCCCCGCCGTGCAGCCTCCTGCGAATGCGACCAGCGTCAACAGCACCGTCCATTGCAGCCCGCGCAACAGGAAACCAAATTCTGGAAGACCAAAATGCGGTGTCATGATCGCTCCCTCAGCGTGTTGGATATGAGAAGAAGCGGTGAGAGATGACCGCAAAGCCCAGCATTAGCAGCCAGGAGATCGCGAGATAGAGGAAGGTGACGGAGAAATAGACCTCGAAACTACGGAATGTGTCGCTTTCGATGCGCTGCGCAACCGACGTCAATTCGTAGGCCGACACCGCCGAGCAGATCGAGGAGGTCAGCGTCAGCATGATGAACTGCCCCGTAAGCGAGGGGTAGATCGCGCGAAGCGCGGGCTTGAGCACGATGAACCGGAACACCTGTCCTTTGTGCAGTCCGAGCGCGTAGCCCGCTTCCACCTGTCCTTTATGAACGGACTGGACCCCGCCGCGGATGATCTCGATGGCGTATGCGCCGCCATTGACACCGAGCGCGATAATGGCGGTGGCCGTCGGATTGAGCTTCAACCCGATGAGCGGCAGGGCGAAGAACAGAAAGAAAATCTGCACCAAGAAAGGCGTATTGCGCACGACCTCGACGAAGCCGATCACGAGAGCACGTAACCATGCCGCCTTCGAATCGCGTGCCGCGACGCCGGCGACACCGATGATCATCGCGAGCGTCATGCCGGCAAGCGCCAGGCCCAACGTCCCCACGCATCCCCACAGCAGCGCGGGCATAGCCTGCCAAACCACCGAGAAATCGAGCGTGTAGCCCATCTTGCGTTTCCTCTCGGGCGTTGTACGTGCCGCTCGCCCATCGGCCTGACGTCATCCTCCCAGGGATGTAAAAGTGGCGAAGAAGACGTCCGGATCAGGCGACATGCCCGTGAACAAGCGAAATGCTTCGGTGCCCTGGAAGATCGCCATGCCTCCGCCATCGACGGTGCGGCAGCCGAGGGCACGCGCTGCGCGCAGCAGCGCAGTCTCTAGCGGGAAGTAGACGATCTCGGCGACCCACAGATCGGGACGCAACAGAGCCGTCGGCAGCGGCGTGCCGGGATATTTGTCCATGCCGATGGGCGTTGCGTTGACGATTCCGTCTGCGGCAGCCACCGCCGCTGCGACATCCCGGCCGACCTTCAGGCGCACTTCTGGGAATCGGGGGGACAAGCCGTCGACCATACTCTGCGCCTTGGCTACGTCGACGTCGATAATGGTCAATTCCTGCACGCCGAGCTTCATGAGTGCGAAAGCGACCGCCGATCCTGCGCCGCCTGCACCGAATTGGACGACTTGGCCGAGCGAGGCACCCTGCATGTTGCGACGAAAGTTCTCGGCGAAGCCGAACCAGTCAGTGTTGTGGCCGGTCATTCGACCGTTCCTGATCACCACGGTGTTCACGGCACCAAGTGCCTCCGCGTCAGGCGAAAGCTCATCCAGGAGCGGAAGGATCGCCTGCTTGCAGGGATGGGTCACGTTCAACCCGTCAAAACCCATCCGCCTTGCCGCCGTGAGCAATTCCGGCAACGCTTCCACGCCGAGCTTCAGCTCGGCCAGATCGATCTTCTTGTAGAGATAGCGGATGCCGGCGGCGTCAGCAGCCGCTTCGTGCATCGGCGGGGTGCGGGACGCAGCGATGCCGCTGCCGATCAGACCGACGAGAAAGCTGGATTTGGGATGCATGCCCGGCATCGCCCGTCAGCTCAAAGGGACAGTCAGCTCGGCGATGACCTGAGCCGTGCTCGGTCGAACGCCCCGCCACCAGGCAAAAGCTTCCGCCGCCTGCTCGACCAGCATGCCGACGCCGTCGGCCAGCTTGGCTACGCCTTCGGCGCGGGCCGCTTGAAGAAAGGGAGTCAATCCCCTGCCGTAGGCAAGTTCGTACGCCAACTTCGCACCGCGGAAGACATTGCCTGGAACCGGCGGCATCTCACCCCGCAGGCTGGCCGATGTCGCGTTGACCACGACGTCATAGCCTTCGGCAAGATCGGCCAGTTCAGCATAGCCGCTGACGATCAGGGTACCACAACCGGCAAACTCTTCGGCCAATGCCACAGCCTTCGATAAGGTACGATTGACGAGAACCAACTCGGACGGCTCCTGGCGCAGGAACGGCAGCAGCGCGCCACGCGCTGCGCCCCCGGCACCGAGCATCAGGACGCGCCGGCCGGCCATCTTGACGCCGAGATTGATGGTGATGTCTCGCACGAGGCCTATCCCGTCGAAATTCTCGGCAATAATCCGATCGCCCACGAACTTCAGGCAGTTTGCGGCGCCAGCTCTGTCGGCGCTCTCTGAAAGCTCGTTTGCGTAAGCGAAAGCATCGAGCTTGAACGGGGCCGTGATGTTCAGCCCCTTGGCGCCCTCGGTCCGGAATTGATCCACTCGTGCGTTGAAGCCATCGAGCGGGGCCTCGATCGCCTCATAGACAACGTCCTGTCCCGTCATCTTGGCGAACTTGCCGTGGATGAGGGGTGATTTGCTAAAGCCGATCGGATTGCCGATCACCGCGTAACGATCGCCCATGGCTCTCTCCTACACCGCGGCTTCGTTGTAGAGGACGCCGTCGCGCACCATTTCGTCGACCTGTTCGGTAGAGAATCCCAACGAGGCTGCGATGCGGCGATTATCCTGACCGAGCAACGGCGCCGGCGTGCGCACCGTCGTGTCGCAATCGGAGAAATGAAAAGGCAGGTTAGGCAGCGTCACCTTGCCGAGCACGGGATGCTCCTGCTCGACCAACATGCCGCGCGCGTGGATCTGTGGATCCTTCACGACTTCTGCGATGGTCTGCACTGGGGCGGACGGCACGCCTGCGTCTTCAAGAGCGGCAAGACACGCGTCACGCGAAGGCTGTGACAGCGTCCAGTTGCGCACGATCTCCATCGCGTCGGCATAGTGCGCGTTGCGGGAAGCCGGCTTGGCAAAGCGCTCGTCGGACGCCAATGCATTCCCGCCGATCAGCCTCGCCAATCTCTTCCACGCATCATCGACTTGCGCGGCAATGACGAGATTGCCATCCTTGGCAGGAAACACACCGTAGACGGTCGAATCCGGCTGGCCGCTACCGGTCTGCTTCGGCAGGTCGGTGCCGCCCGAGAGGAAGTAGCGCTGCACGGCGAAGTCGTGCATCGACACCATACAATCATAGAGTGCCAGATCGATGTGTTGGCCATGGCCGGACGAAGCACGACCGACGAGCGCCGCATTGATCGCAGCCACGCCATGAATGCCGGTATACATATCGGCCAAGGGCATACGCAGCAGCGGCGGCGCTTCACCGGGACTGCCGAGTTGCGCCATTGCGCCGGACATCGCCTCGGCAATCAGCCCGAAGCCCGGACGGTCGGCGTACGGGCCGGTGTGGCCATAGGCAGAAACCGAGCAATAGACCAACCTCGGATTGCGCTCAGACAGTGCCTTGAAGCCAAGACCGAGGCGCTCAAGTGCGCCAGGACGATAGTTCTCGATGAACACGTCCGCGGTTTCGACCAGCTTCAGCATCAACTCGAGGCCGCGTCTGTCACGCAGGTCGACGCACAGTCCTTGCTTGCCCATGTTCTGCTGCAGGAAGTAGCCGGACTGTCCATCCTTGAAATACGGATGCGCGCGGCCGGCATCGCCCTCCTTCGGACGCTCCACCTTGATCACCTCCGCCCCCAGCGCTGCGAGGCAGCGGCCCATGAAAGGGCCAGCCAAAAAGTGGCTATAGTCGATGACACGAATGCCCTTCAACGGCAGGCGCTGTGTGTTCATGCCGGCTCTCCCTCGGCCTTCGCCTTTGGGCGCATCGGGATCATCAGCCGATGCTCACCGAGCTGCACCACCTGGCCATGCTGGTTGATCAGTTCGGAAGGGAGCACCACGATGCCCCAACCCTCGCGCTTGGTGGTCCGCATCGAGCCGACGCGGAATTTGACGTGGACGGTGTCGCCGAGCTTGATCGGCAGCTTGAAATCCCAGGTCCAGCCGAGTGACATGCCGGGCAGGAAGCGGTATTCAGCGCGGGTTTTCAGGCCATCGGCGAGCGAAAGCCCAAACAGCCCATGCGCGACGCGGGTGCCGAACGGCGTGGTCCTCGCGTATTCCTCGTCGACATGAACAGGTGTGAAATCACCGGTGAGCTCGGCGTAGGCGTTCACCATCGCCTCGGTAACTGTCACCGACGGGGTGATACATTCGTCGCCGACGGCGGCATCATCCCAGTAGCGTTCATCGCTCATTGATCGATCTTCCTTCAGGCACGGGGATTGATTGCCAGGGCGACTTCCACCGCGCCGGCGCTCGCTTGCAAGATCTCCACGTTCAGCCCACCCGGCAGTTCAAGCCAGTTCGGTCCGGCAGGCAGGGCCGTGGCTCCCCAAGCGGCGGCACGGGCGAGCACACCGTCGTAATCGTCGACCATGATGCCGAGATGGGCGAGACGCCCCTCCGGTCCGACGAAGCTCGGATCCTCGATGAGTTGCACGCTTCCGAGCACCCACACCTGGCGAGGGCGCGCGCCTTCGGCCGCCTGCTCGTCGCGGATACCGAGGCCAAGCACCTGGCGGAAGAAATCGACGTGGCGGTCTATATCCGGCACCCGGATGGCAACGTGTTCGATATAGGCGCGGGGGAGTGTCATCGCCTCAGGCCTTTCCAGGGTAGTCGGTGCGCGCATATTCGAGACCCTTGACCAACGCGACGATGGTGGAATTCACAGGGGTCGGCATGTTGAGCTTGGCGCCCCAGCGCACGACCGAGCCGTGAATGTAATCGACCTCGGTCAGATTGCCCGATTGCAGACTCTGCAGCATCGAGGTTTTGAACTCGGGCGGCAGCCCGGCAGATGCCATGGTCCACGCGCGGCGCGGATCGGTGATCGAAACCTTTACACCTGCGGCCTGCGCCACCGTGATGCCCTCGGAAATCGCCGCGAGCGCACACTCTTCCAGGGCCGGTAGCGAGTAGAGGCCGCCATAGGTGAGCCCGGTGATCGCAGTGATTCCGCCGCCGGCAACATTGATGAAGAGCTTGTCCCACATCGTGCCCGTGATGTTGTCGCTGAGCAGGGTGAGAATTCCGGCGCGGTTGAAGGTCTCGGCGATGCGTTGCGCACGCACTGTGACGCGGCCATCGAGCTCGCCGATGATGGTCTCCTTGCCGATCACGCCGGAGCGAACAAAGCCCGAGCCGAGCAGCACGCCACCGACATATGTCTTGCCTGCCAGCACCCGGCCGCCGCCGACTTCCTCCGATAGAATTTCCTCGTGGCCAAGACCGTTCTGCAGCGACATCACGACCGTTTGCGGGCCGATGATCGGCGCCGCGGCACGGATCGCATCGCGCGTATGGTAGGATTTGACCAGCACGATCACGAGGTCGGCCACCCCACCGACCTCGGCCGCGGAGGTGCACGCGGTGACCTTTGCAATGCTCTCGACATCGCCCTCCAGCATGCGGAGGCCATGCGCATTGATCGCTTCGACGTGAGCACGGAATGGGTCGATCAGCCAGACGTCTGCCCCGCCTCGCGCCAGCGTGCCGCCGATCGTCGAGCCCAATGCCCCCGCTCCGACAAAGCAGATCCTCATCCGAACGCTTCTCCCTGAGCAACTTTGACGTTGGAAGCTCGGATACCAGCCGCCGGAACATTTTGATATGCTATGGGACTTATATTGATTATTGTGAATCACAATGACGCGTCATGACCTGCCCCACGCCAACCTGCTTGACCCCCGCCTGTTGCGGCTCTTCGACGCGCTGTTCACCACGGGCAGCGTCACCAAGGCGGCTGAGAGACTGGGTCAAAGCCAGCCGACGGTTTCCATATGGCTTGCGCGCCTGCGACAGGAACTTGACGATCCGCTGTTCGTCCGTTCGCCGGAGGGAATGCTACCGACGCCTCGGGCGGAAGCGCTGATCGGCACCGCGAGGCAGGCACTGGAAATGCTGCGGCGGCTGGCCGAGCTGCGCACGGACTTCGATCCAGCCACCGCCAAGCGGCGCTTCAGTATCTGCATGACGGACGCAAGCCATATTACGTTACTTCCGGCCATCCTCGCCCATGTTCGCCACGTCGCGCCAGGCATCCGGATCGAGGCGGCACAGATCGGCATGGATACTCCTCGCACGCTTCAGTCCGGCGAGGGCGATCTGGCGCTCGGCTACATCTCGGACCTAGATGCCGGCCATTTCCAACAGGCGCTGTTTCCGCAGGATTGGGTCTGTTTGGCGAACGCTCATCATCCTCGCATCAAGGATCGCATCACACTAAGAGATTTCAGGCGTGAGGCTCACGTGCTCATTCGATCCGGCACGGGGCATCAACTGCTCGCTGACGCCTCCCAGGAACAGGGAATCGCGCCGGACATCGCGCTGGAGCTGCCGGGCTTTCTCGGCCTGCCCGCGATCATCGGGACCACCGACCTGATCGCTACGCTGCCGCGCCACATCGGCGAAACCCTGGCACACTATTACGGGCTGCGCGTGCTCGCGTGCCCGCTACCGATCCCCAGTTTTACGGTCAAACAATATTGGCACGCCCGCTTCCATCATGATCCCGCAAGCCAGTGGTTGCGCGGCGTTTGCGCCGAGCTTTTCCAGCAACAGGACGTCCGCGGCCTGCATCGCTCAAGCCGACCGCTGAAAAGCAAGCCGACTTGACTGGCAGCATGGCAAAGCATCTGTTGCTCCCCCACGCAGCCTCGCCTTATTCTCGACGGGTAGTCGGGAAGGCCAACCATTATTGCATTTCCCAATAGAGTCTATCACGCCTCGCGCATATACGCCGACGGCAAAGCCTCCTAATCCTTCCTCAAACACCAGCGCGGCAGCCGCTGGAGAAGGCGGGAGGCCTATCGCTATTGTTGCGGTAGCGACGCGTGACTTCTCGCGTCGGATAGGACCCCTCAGCCGAAGGAGGATCCGTTGACCCATCGAAGCTCTGTTCCCTGCTGCATGATCAATCCTTTCTTGGCTTCCTGAGTACCGGAATATGGCAGTACCGGTTGCTGGCTCTCGTCTCCAAGCGGTTGCGGTTAAGGGACTTGGCCGATGTTGACGGCGCTGTGTGGATGACCTTCGTCGATCCTATTCCCGTTGAGGATGCCGGCGGGCTCGCTCGTGAGCGCGGCCCGCCGAATATCCTGCAGGCAGGAAGCCGTGTTGAATTTCAAACAAGCTGCCGCGCGACCAGATCGGCGAACAGGCCCTTGACCCCCATCAGCTCGTCGTAACGGCCGGTTTGCACCACTTTACCGCGGTCGAGAACGATGATGCGGTCGGCGCTCTTCACGGTGGTGAGGCGGTGCGCGATGACGAAGCGCGTCACCGCCAGCCGGTGCAGGCTTTCGGTTAGGCGGGCCTGCGTCACGTTGTCGACCGCGCTCATGGCCTCGTCGAGCAACAAGATCCGCGGCTTGCCGACCAGTGCGCGGGCGACCGCTAAACGCTGGATCTGGCCGCCGGAGAAAGCAGCCGCGGCTTCGGTCACGATCGTATGCATGCCCATCGGCATGGCGTTGATGTCCTGGTCGATATTGGCCTGTCGCGCAGCCTCCCACGCCTGGTCGAGCGTGCCCTCGTGGGTGCCCATGATGTTTTCATAGAGCGTGCCGGGAAACAACGCGGTGTTCTGCAACACGCAGCCAATCTGCCGCCGCACCATTTCGATGTCGAGATAGCGCAGATCCTGCCGGTCATATTGCACGGTGCCGCTCGCCGGCATCTCAAACCCGAGCAGCAGCCGCATCAGGGTCGACTTGCCGGATCCCGAGGGGCCGACTAGCGCGACGTGCTCGCCCGGTGCCAGCGACAGCGAGACGCCCTGGAGCGCGAGCGGCGCGTCGGGGCCGTAACGGAAATAGACGTTGGTGACATCGATATTCCCGGTCAGCACGCCCGGATCGCGCTTCGATCCGGCGACGTCAGGCGCTGCGCGCAGCAAGGGCGCCACACGCCCCCAGGAGGGTTGCGAATTCCAGGCGGCAACGACGCCGCGCGCCAGTTGCAGCGAGGCGCCCATGTAGGCGCCATACGCGGCGATGAAGGACACGAATGCGCCGGTCGAGAGTTCGTCGTGCGACAGCTGCGACAGGATCAACAGGATGACCGCCAGCGCCAGCAGCTCGAAGACCACCAGCGCGGTTTCGAACAGCGTGCCGAAGGTCCGTGCCCGGTACATGCGGGAGCGCAGCTCGGCGAAGTCCATGGCCCAGCGCGCAAAGCCGCGCTGCTCGGATCCGGTTGCACGCAGAGTCGTGATGCCATGCACGAGCTGGAACACGATGCCGTAGATATCGGAGAGGATCTCCTCCCCGCGCTGCAGCGCATCGAGCTGATGATAGCCGCAGAACGCCGCAATCGCGGCGATCAGGGCGAACAGCCCGATCGCCGCCCCCGCCGCCGCGGGCGAGTAGTAGAACATCAGGCCGATGTTGCTGACGAAAAAGAGCAGTGCTGAAATCGAGCCGAGCATCAGCGAATAGGCGCCGCGGCGCAATTGATCCGCCGCGACGAAGCGACTGGCGATATTTCCGGGGCTCATGCGCAGCGCGCTGTCGGGCAGCCGCAAAAGCCGGTCCATGAAGGCGGCCTGCAAGGCGCCCGCCCCGCGCCCGTCGAGCCGCAAGCTTGCGATGTCGAACACGAAACGAAAGCCGGCGGCGACGAACGCGGCCAGCACGAGGCCCATGCCGAGAGTTAACAGCGACAGCGTCTGGTGGCCCGGAATGAAGCGATCGAACGCCAGTTGCATCGCCATCGGCGTCGCGAGGCCGAGCAGCGCGGAGGCCAGCGCCATGGAGACAGCGAGCGCCGCATCCCACCGGTTGCGCAGCCAGCCGAAACCGATGAATTGCCGAAACCCGATCGGCCGATCCGGGAACGGCGGATAGAGCATGTGCGCCTGCGGCGCCAGCCGGGCCGCCAGCGTGGCGTCGACCGGCTTCGGCCTGGCGTGCTCCGCCTCGATCATCACCCAGCGCTTCGCGTCGGTCGGGATCAGTGCCACCGGGTGCCGCGCGTCATCGAGGAAACCGATCAGCGGGCCGAGATCCTGCCGCAACCAGTCGCTGCTCAGCACCACCTGGCGGTTGCGCAACCGCACCGCGCGCGCCGCGTCGTCGACATTGCTCGCCCGTGAAAGCTGTTCGCGCTGCCGGTTGGTGAAGTCGAGCCCGAGCTTGCTCGCAATGGTGACGAACGGCGCGACGAACGGCTCGTCGCCGACAGGCTCGGCGGCGGCCTGCGGCGCGACCTTGCCCAGCACCGCGTCGAACCGCGTGAAGGCGCGATTAACCGTGCGCGTGGTACGCGCCATCCGGCCTTGGACCGCCTCGCGCAACGCGTCCTGACGGGTGTCGTGCGCGCGCCGGACCAGCGAGAACAAAGTGGCGTGGGTCAACTCCAGCAGGCGCTGCCATTCCGACAGGCGAAGAATATCGGCGGNGTGCCGACCGCATGAACCTCGCAGGGCCGCGCCGGCGAGATCCAGACGCCGCCGGCCACCGCCGCCACCTGCCGGCGATTTATGCCGGCGACCGGCACGCCGCCACAGCACGACAGGTCGGCGCCCAGTGCCGTCAACCAGACCACGCCGCCACGGGTCATGAGCGCGGCTCCGCCGGCGGCCTTCGCCTGTTCCCCGGGCACGAACGTGATGATATCGAGCGGCGCCGGGACGACCATGCGGCTCACGGCGGCGCTGAGATGACCAAGCCACCCGTCGATGGATGCGGCCACCGCGTTGTGTTGCTGCTCGGAGCCTTTGGCCTGGACAGCCAGGGTGTCGGTGCGGATGGCGGCGATCGCGCTGGTCTCAACCGCTACCGCGGTGACCAATAGATCGTCTGCCACCACGATCGGTGCGATGTACTCGCCGCCGCCGAGTTCGCACAGGAACACGCGTCCCGACAACTCGTCGCCGCTCTTCACGGTGAGATAGATCTCGACCCGTCCGGCGGCGATGATGTGGCCTTGCTGGGCTTCGCTGAGCGCCAGGGCCTCACCGGGCTCGAGATTGATGCTCGGCGCGGCCGCGAACGGCGCGGCCAGCATTCCGTCGCTCGACGCCAGAGTCAGCACGGGCGGACGGGGCGCCATCATACCTCGACCTGCTTCCGGTAATGGCGATGCGCCGCCATCAGGGCGGTGTGGCGGCCGCGCTCGACAATACGGCCCTCGTCCAGAACGATGATTTCGTCGCAATCTCGCAGGGTCGAAATGCGGTGCGAGATCAGGATGCAAGTGCAGCCACGGCGGCGGATGTTGTCGATGATTCCCTGTTCGGCGATGGAATCCAGCGAACTCATCGCTTCGTCGAAAACGATAAGCACCGGATCGACCGCGAGCGCCCGGGCGATGGCAAGGCGCTGACGTTCGCCCGCACTGAAATTGCGGCCATTGTCGTCGACGCGCGTCTCGTAGGCCATCGGACGCGACGCGATCATTTCGTGCACCATCGCGTCCCGGCCGGCCGCCACCACGCGATCCTCGCTGATGGTCAGATCCCACATGGTCAGATTTTCGCGCACGGTACCGCCGAACAGCGTGGTGGTCTGGTCCACATAGGCCACGGCCGAGCGCAACACCGGCGCCGACAGCCGGGCGAGATCGATGCCATCGATCCGGATCACGCCGTCGCGCGGCGTCATCAGTCCAACCATCAGCCGGGCGAGCGTGGACTTTCCGCTGCCGGTGGCGCCCGTGATCGCGACGCGACCGCCGGCCGGCACTTTCAGCGAAATGTCGCGCAGGAATGGCGCCGCCACGGTCGTGTAACCGAAAGTCAGGCCCTGGATATCCAGGGCGCCATGCAGCGCCGGAATTACGCCCGATTCATCAGGGGCCTCGAGAATTGGATCGACGCGCTGCCGGCCGACATCGCCGAGCCGGTCGATATGCCCCCGCGCCTGCTGCAATTGCGCGGTCAGTCCCATCACGCTGGTGACGGGCGCGTTGAAATTGGCCATCAGCGCCTGGAACGCCACCAGCATGCCGATGCTGATGGTCCCTTGCATCACGCCCACGCCGCCGATGAACACGATGCAGGCACCTGCGATCGTGCCGAGCAGGATCGGCAGGCCGGCCAGCAGCCGCTGCCAGAACGCCATGGCCTGCTCGGCGCTGACGACTTTGGCGTGCTCGCCGGCCCAGCGCCGGAAGAACAGGTTTTCGGCGCCGCTCGCCCTGTAAGTATCAAGATTGGCGAAGCCGTGGATCATGGTGGATTGCATACGGGCTTCATCCTGCAGCATCCGCCGGCTGGCGTCCGACAGCCGGCGCGACAACCAGACCAGCAGCGCCAGGTTGAGAACCGCGAATGCGATCACCACCAGCGCCAGCGGCACGTTGTAGGCCAACATGACCAGCGCGTAGATCACGATCGACAGCAGGCCGATGAACGTCACCGCGATATTGCCCGAAAGCAGGCCGGTCAGGCGGTCGCTGACCATGAGGCGGTTGGTGATTTCGCCGCTGTTGCGCTGGGCGAAGAAAGCCATCGGCAAGCGAAGGATGTGCCACAACACCCGACCACTGGTATCGACGCCGAGCTTGACTTGTAACCGCGCCAGCGTGCGCTGTTGCAGGAAGGTCAGCAATCCCTTCGCTAGCGCGATCGCGGCGATGCCGCCGACCAGCCACCACAGCCAGCGCGACAATCCGGCGATCATGTAGTAGTCGACGAAGGCGCGCTGCAGGCCGGGGATCATCAGGCCCGGCACCACCAGCAGGAAGCCGGCGAGCACGGCGGCCAGGATCGGCGCCTTGAAGCCCGGCAGGGTCTGGCGGATGCTGCGCACCAGGTCAGGCGCTTCACCCCCCGGAGCAAAGTCGGGACCCGGCTTCAGGGCGAGTATCACTCCGGTGAACGCCCGATCGAAATCCTGCGTCGTGAGAACACAGGGACCGGTCGCCGGATCGTTGATCCAGACTTTCTCGCTGGTGCGGCGCTCCACCACGACGAAATGATTGAATTCCCAAAACACGATGCATGGCAGAACGTCGTCGGTCAGATCGTCTGGACCGACCGTGTAGCCGCCACCCTCGAGTCCGTAGCGCTCAGCGGTCAGCAGCAGATTTTTTGCATTGGTGCCGTCGCGGTTGACGCCGGCGACCTCACGCAACTCCTCGATCGGGACCCACCGGCCGAAATAACCGAGCAGGATGGCGAGACACGCGACGCCGCATTCAGCTGCCTCGTATTGAAGGATCGTAGGTGTCCTGTGCACCGAAGTGTCGCCGATGCGTGCCCGCAGTGTTGGCCACGTGCTGGCAAACAGCAGCGCCGCGCGCGACGTCGCCCCGACGATTTTGGTTTTCAGCGCAAGCAACGCTCTCACGAACCGCTTCCCAGGACCTGCCGCAGCGGNNNGGGATCAACAGGCTCAGGAGCGGCAACGACATGGTCTCGATGTCGCTGCCGACCGTCGTGCCGGCATTGATGCTGAGATCGGGGCCGCGCGACGACGACCAGCGATAGCCGCTCGGTGTGTCCCCGGCGGCGAACAGATCAACCACGACTTCGTAAGGGGCGCCGTCCTTGGCGAGCGACTGTCCGAGCTGCCGGTTCTTCAGCGTGCGGTACATGCCTTCCGCGGTCGCCGGCACCTCCGCCACGGCGCGGACGCGTCCTTCGATGAAGCCGAACTCTTCCCGCCGCACCGTCGAGGGTGACAGGCGCACGTTCATGCCGGGGCGGACCTTCTTGCCGTCGTTCGACGGCACATAGACAACCGCATAGAGCGGCCCGATCGGATCTTTGCCATCCCTCGGCAGCGCCTCGGCGACCTTGTCGGGAATCAGCGAGAACAAAGCAGCGTTGCGATCGACGATTTCGCCCGGATTGACCTTGAGTTCGATGACAGTGCCGTCGTACGGGCTCAGCACCACGCTCTGGCGGTCGAGCTTCTCCCGCAACGTGCGGATCTTGCGCTCGGCGGCCGCGACCTTCAGGTCGGCATTGAGGCGCTCGCGCTCGTCGTCGGTCTGCGCCTTGGTGGCCTCGAAATCGAGGTTGCGAATGCCATCCTGAGCCTGCGCGCGCTGCGTCTCCGCCTTGCCGATCTCGACGCGAGTCTCGAGCGCGCTCTTGCGCGTGAGGATCTGCTTGTCCATCAGCACGGCGTCGCCCTTGGCGATCTCGTCGAGCCAGCCAAGCTGCTTTTCAAGAAACGCGATATCGTCCTTGTAGCCCTGCCGGCGCTGTGCGATCGAGGCGGCGAGCGGCGGCCCGCGGCGCTCCTGGAATTTCACGATCTGGTCGCGTTCGCCGACCGCGTCGCGGTATTCGGCTTCCGCGTTGATCAGATCTTCGCGAATCTCCGGCTGATCGAGCCGGGCCACCGCCGTACCGGCCTTGATCTTGTCGCCGACCGCCACGCTGAAGCTCAGCAGGCGCCCCGGATTGTCGGCAGTGACGTCGAGCAGGCCGCCCGGCGACAGCAATATGCCCTGGCCCGGCACCGTGACCGGCACCGTCAGGACGATGCTCCAGATCAGGCCGCCGACCACGAGACCCGCCAGCGCCAGCAGCGCGACCCAGGTCGGACGTCCGACAATACGGAGCCCCTGGTCGAGCCGCTCCGGCGCCGACAACCTCTCAAGTGCTGCTTCGCGAAAAATGCCCTCGTTCGCCATGCCCGTTCGCTACGCTTGGCCGAGCCCGTCCTGACCGGGCGGCCTGCCACATTTACACCAATGGCCTTGCGGCGCCTCCGCGGCGGCTGCCCGATCCACGCCGTTAGTTATCCTTTCGCGGGCTCTCGGTGGCGCCCGCTGGCGCCTGAGCGGCCGCCTTTTTCGCCTCGTCCACCATCGCAGGCAGCTTGCGGGCGACATTGACCATCAGGCCGACATACTGGGCGATCCGCGCCCGGTAGGCGTCGCCGTTCGGCTGGCCTTTGGTCAGGATCGCCAGCACGGCCCCGAGCTTGTCGGTCTCGATGGCGGCGGTCCCCGGCGACAGCGCCAGGACCGCGGTCATCGCCAGGATCGCAATCTGCTGCGCGTCGTTGGCGACGGCCAGTTGCTGGAGGGAGAGGCCCAGCGCCGTGCCCAAAGCCTCCGAGCCCTTTGGGTCTGCGGGATCGATGGCCTTGCCGGACACTAGCACTTCGGTTTGATCGGACATGTGAACTCCTGATCCCAAACTGACGTTTGCCTCACCAGCTGAAGAGCGACTGAAGGCTATGATAGAACGTCGCCGAGTTGAGGCCCAGCGGCTGCACGGTGGTGTTCGGAGGCAGCGCACTGGCCTGGGACAGCCAATCGCCAAGGCTTATGAACGCGTCGGCAACCTTGTTCAGGCCAAGATCGTCTTCCACCTGTGTGGCGTAGGTGTTGAGCACGGTGGCGGCGGCCTGCAGGTAGGGATTGCTCAGGATCAGCTGGATCGCGTCGCCCCCAAGTGACAGCACGTCGCTGGCGAGGCTGAGCGGATGCCCGGTGAACAGATCCTGGAACGCAGCGCCGACATCCTGCGCGAGGTTCTGCACGGCCGGGAACTGGAAGCCCACCGAATATTGGAACAACGCCTGGCCCAGCGCGGCCCCATCGGATGCGATCTTCTGGGTGTTGCTGCCGTCGCCGAAAATACTCACGATGTCGGCGCCGATGGAATAGACCTGATTGATGTAGGTGAGCGCCGTGGTGTTCAGCAGGTTGGTAACCAGGTTGCAAGAGTTCGCGACGAGCTTCAGCGCGCCCACCAGAGGTCCTGAGATATTCGCAAGAACCGGATTGGAGCTGAGGGCACTCGCCACGGTATTCATGGTCATCAATGCAACCATGCCGTTCGAGGCCAGCTGAACCATCGTGAATGTCATGGCTGGGCTGAACTCGACAAGCGTGCCGGAGTCGAGCGCCACCTCGAATTCTCCCGCCTCGCCGGCGCCGCTTCCGGTCAGACCCTTGCCATAGCCGAAGCTGATCTTTTCCCACGCGTCCTTGAGCACATCGCCGAAGCCGTTGGCCATGTCCTCGGGATCGACAATCTCGCCCGTGGTGCCGAAGATCTGGTTGATCAGCGCCGACTGCATGGACTGGACATTTTTTCCGAGCCCCAGGGCGTTCAACAGCGGCCCCTGCCCGACCGGCAGGCCGGCCACCAGCAGATTTGACAGCAGATCCATGTACCCTTGCGCGCTGGTCGGATTGCCGGCGATCTCGCCGCCGATGATGCGCGCCAGCGGGAAGTTGGTCCACGCCGCGGTCCACGCTGCCTGGTACCAGGCTGTCGCTGTGTGGGCCGCCTCGGCCACGTCCGTGATGCTCGCATTGGCGGGCAATATCAGGACAGTCCACATCTGGCTGAGGTGAACACCGAGATCGGTCTCGACCGAGTGATTGGCCGCATTCCTCTCGACAGCGTTGATGGTCGCAACGCCGGTCAGCAACGACTGGATGGTCGCAAGGCCGCCGCTTTCGATCTGGCTCTGCACCGCCAACGCGGCGTTGTGGATCGAGAGGATGCCGGGGACGGTGACGGTATGGACGCCGCTGCCTGACGGGATGGCCTCGGTCCCGCCCGCGGTGCCGTTGGCGATGTTGTGGGCGACGATATCGACCCAGGCATACGCCACGCTGTGCAGCGTGCTGTTTTCGCTCGACGACGCCTTTACCAGCGCGGCCGTCAATTCGTTGTTCAGGAGCGCCATCGCCTGGGTGTACGGCAGGTATCCGCTGGTGATCGCGCCCACCAGGCCGGTTTCGGTGGTACCGGTACCGATGCGATGGCCCAACGCCACCAGAATTGCGGCGTTCGCCGCGGTGAGGGCGTTGTAGGCGTTCTGGACGGCTTGGAGATCTGCCGGGGTGTAACCGCCCAGCTGCTGCAGAAGCGTCAGGTTCGGCGCCGGGCCGACGCCGGCGTTCACCAGCGTCGACAGATGCATGAGCGCCACGTCGACCACATAAGGGAAGGCGCCGCTGTAGGCTTCGACGTTGGCGATCGCCGTCGCCGCGGTCATCGTTCCGGCGATGACGGCGGAGGCGTCCGTATAGGCGATGAGATCCTGGTTCAGCAGATCCATCGCGGGGACGAGCGCCTGCTGCAAGGTCATCGGCGCGGTGATGCCGCCGGTGACGCTGGCCGAATACGGCCCGCTCGACGGCACGCTCGACAGGTTGAGGACCGGCGTCGGAATATTCGGCCACGCGGCGGTCAAGGCCTCGGTGATGATCTGTTGGGCCGTCGCCAGGGAGACAATGCCTCCCGAGACCAGCTGGGCGAGGCCGCTCTCGGCGGCATCGCTGTTGATGCGGCTGTAGATCTCGGTCGCAAGCGCGTTGGCGGCCGTCGTCAGGCCAGCGCCCTGACTTTCGATCAGCGCGACGCTCAACAGCACATCCGCCGGCACAC
>NZ_LWIG01000012.1:400289-407438 GCF_002068095.1 Bradyrhizobium sacchari
CCGCCGTATAAGTGATGGCCGCCTGGAATTGCGTGGTGCCGATGATGGCGCCTTCGAGGCTCGCGACTTCGTTGGCGACACCGGTCAGCAGCGTGGCGTTGCCATGCGCGTTCGCCGCAATGCCACCAAGGATCGCAATCGCCTGGCTGGCGGACAACAGATTGCCCGTGACGGCGGCATCGAGATCGCCGATCGCCTGCGCGGCGCTGACGCGGCCGCTGGTCACCAGCGTGGCGATTTCGGCGCCGATCAGCGGACTGGTCACGTGCGACGCGAGGCTCGAGAGCAACCAGATCGCCTGGTCGGCCCCGAGCACGTTGCTGCTGACGTCGTTATGCACCTGCGTCACGATCTGCGCCACGGTGGCGAGGGGCTGACCCTGGCTGTTCAACCGCGTGAGAAGATCGGCGAACGCCCCGGCGAGCGCACCACAGGCGGNGGTCATCGACGCCGACGACGCGCCGACAAAGGCGTCGATCTCGCCAATCGCCGCGACACCCGCCAGAGAGGCGATGTAGTTGGCGAGATTGCTGATCGCGTTGACGCCCGGCCGCCCGGCGATGCCCGAGGCCTCGGTGGCGGATGGCGGGAGGTTGGCGATGGTCGCCGCGAGCACATTGACGCCCTGGGCCTGGGTCAAGGCACCGCTCGTGACCAACGGCGTGATGTTGAACGTGTAGACCGAGAGCTGCTGCTGCACGATCATCGAGGCGAGCGCTGCGCCGGCCAGCATCGTGTTGGCGGCGCTGCCGGTGGCAACGCCGCACAACAACTGGCTCATGTACTTCGCCACGTCGGCGTTCAAACGCCAGGGGTACACTTCGAGATTCGAGAAGACAGCCAGCGCCTGATTCGAGGTCAGCGTTGCCTGGATTTGCGAGATGATCTGGGCAGCGCCGAATTGATTGGCCAGCGATCCGACCTCGGTGATGATAGCAGGCAGACTAGCCGAAGGCGCTTGCCACAGCAGCGCGCCGAGCAGGATGACGGCCTGTGAGCTGGACAGCGTATTCGACGTGACGGCCGCCGTGATATCCGCCATCAGCGCCGCCGGCGAGATCAGGGCACCCGAGCCGATCCCGGCCATCAGCGCGGTCAGTTCTACGGACACGATTGCTTGCAGGTGCTGGGACGGATCGTTCTGCGTCCAGACCAGCAACAGCGCCGTGGCGGCCTGTTGAGCCGTGATGACGCTGGTGGCGACGAGACCGTTGGTGACCGCCGCCGAGCCGCCCCCCTCCATGGCGACGAGCATCGCGACGGCCTGATTGGCGCTCATGGCATGGGTGTTGACGGCCGACGTGATCGCGGCGAGGGAATTGTTGCCAGTCCACCGGTTCATCGCAGCGCCGACAGCGAGCGCGAGCGCGATATCGCCGCCTTCGACAAGCCCGATCAGCATCGTGAGCGCCTGTGTGGGCACGATCGTTCCCGCGAGAACCGAATTGACGATCGTGTTCGCCACCTCGCCGGGCGTGGTCTGGTTGGCGTTGAGCAGGACGAGGAATTCCCCCGTGACTGCGCTCTGGGCCGCAGTGTCTTGCACCGCAAGCGACAGCAGCAAGTTCACCGCCTGGGTGCCGCTGAGGCCGGCGCCGGCGGCGTTGCCGATGCCGTTGACAGCCTGCGCCACGGTGAGCTGGTGGCCCGCGATCAGCGTTGCGATCTCGCTGACGGCCGCCGACTGCACGGCGGTCGAGCCTTCGCCCGCGACGGTCGCCAACAGCGACAGCGCCTGCGAGAAGGTGATCTTGCTTTCGACGAGCAATGCACCAACCTCGCCGATTACGGCGATCTGCTCGCTGTCATTGCCGCCGGCCGCGACGGCATTCAGCACCGCGAGTCCGGCGCCGGCCGGCATGGCCGAATTGGCAACGGCGTGGTCGATGTCGGTCATTGCCTGCGTGGTGGTGATCTTGCCGGCGGTCACCAGCGCGAGAATTTCGTTACCGACCGCGGTCGCGGTTGAACTACCGGTGGCGGCGATGCCCGCCAGCATCGCCATGACCTGGTCGGCGGTCATCCCGTTGCCGATCGCGCCGCCGATGGCAGTCGCCGCCTGCGTCGCGGTGATCTGATTTTGCCCGATCAGTGTGGAGATTTCGGTGCCGGCCGCAGACTGCACGGCCGTTGTGCCGATTTCCGCCAGGCCGACCAGCAGCGACAACACGTGGTTGGCGTTGGCGGGCGCGGTGGTGGTATTCACCCCGACACTATCGATGGTGTAGGTGTAGAGATAACCAGGCCCTTGATACTGGGTGGTCGTGAAGCCGCGATAGATCCAGTACTGGGTCGCCTGATCGACAAAGCCGAGCGTGGGGACGCCCGCGATGGTTGCGACATCTGCCATGGCGGCAGCCGCGCTCAACGCATTGTTGGCAATCAGCGTGGTGATTCCACTCAAGAAGACCGACTGGGTCGGAGCAACGTAGTTTGCCGGGATACTACTGCTGAAGATCGTATAGTAGCCCGATTGCAGGATATTGGCGGCGAATTCGGCGCCCGCGGCCAGCATGACCACCGCAGGTCCGGCGCCGAGCGCACCCGACGTGACGGCGGCGGTGATGTCGCCGACCGCCTGCGTGGCAGAAATCCAATTCAACTGCGTGAACACGAAGATCGTGTCGCCGGCCGCGACCTGGACGGCGGCTCCCGAATGCGACGAGATCACGGTCAGCAGCGCAATCGCCTGATCCGCCGATATGGTCCGAATGTCGGCTCCCGTGCGCGCCAACGGGTCGAGACCCGCGGCCCACTGCGAATCGACCGCGGTCAGCATGTCCGACATCACTTGAGCGATGCTGGCCTGGTTGCCCGTGATCAGCGACGCGATCTCCGCGCCGCAGCTGGCTTGCAGCGCGGCGTTGCCCTGCGCGCCGACGCTGATGAGCAAGTTGACTGCCTGATCGGCGCTGAAATTCTGTCCGATCGCCGCGCCGATGTCCGAGGCGATCGACGGAATAACGCTGGGCGTCTCTCCGGCGAGCTTGAGAAGTTCGGTCGTGACCGCCGACTGCTGCGACGGATCGCCGGCGAGCAGGTTCAGGAGCGCCGGAATAGCAGCTGCAGCGGTGATGCCATGACTGGTGACCTGCGCATCGATGCCGGCGACGCCCTGCAGGTTCGCGACCTCGGTGGCCACCGCGGTCTGCACGGTCGACGATCCCGCGCCCGACAGCGCGCTGAACAGCGCCATGACCTGGGCGTTGGTCAGCGTGCCGGTAGCGAGCGTGTTGCCGATATCGGTCATCGCCTGCGCCGCGGTGATCTGGCCGCCGGTAATCAGTGCGAGAATTTCGCTGACGACGGCGCCTTGCAGCGTTGCGTCGTTCTCAGTCCACAGCACCGCCAGCATCGCGACGGCCTGGTCGATCGAAATGCCGTTGCCGACCGCATTGGCGATATCGGCCACCGCCTGGCTCGCCGAAATGACCGGACCCGTCAGGGCCTCGATCTCGTCGGCGACCGCGGTCTGCACTGCTGTGCTGCCGTTCGCCGACATGCCGGACAGGACCGTGACACCCTGGTCCGGCGTGAGCACACCGTTGCTGATGGCTGTGTTGATGTCGCTGATCGCCGCCGTGACGGTGATCTGGTTGCCGGCGATCAGCGCCGCAATGCCGGCGCCAATGGCGGTCTGAATCCGCGTGGCGCCGTCGCTGGCGACCACGGCCATCAGGGCGATAACCTGATCCGCTGCCAGCGCGCCCGCAGTGATCGCGGCGCCGAACTGCGCGGCCGTGACGTTGCCGTTGGTGATGAGCGTGACCAGCTCCTGGGCGACAGCGCCCCGGACCGTCGTGCCGCCCTGCAGCCACAGGCTCGCCAGCAGCGTGACGTCCTGATTGGCGGTGAGCACGCCGCCCACCATGCTGCCGATATCGGCCGCGGCCTGAGCGGCGCTGAGCCTGTTCTCGGTAACCAGGGCCAGGATTTCGCTGACCGCGGTGGCGGGCACGCCGGTGCAGCCGGCAAGCCAGACGCCGGCCAGCACGACGACGCCGCGATCGGCAGTGAGCGCACCCGTCCCGATCGCAGTGTCGAGGTCGGTCATCGCCCGCGAGGCGGTGATGCGGTTCGCCGCGATCAGTGCAGCGATTTCGGTACCGACCGCCAGCTGTTGTGCCGCGCTGCCGGCATTGGCGAGAGCCGCCAGCAGGCTGACGGCCTGATCGCCCGTGAGGGTGCCGGCCGCGACAGTGCCGCCGGTGTCGGTGAGCGCCTGCGTGATGTTGATCTGGCTGTTCTGGACCAGCGCGAGAATGCTGCCGATGGCGGCGGATTGCAGCGCCGCCCCGCTTTGGCCGCCGACGCCGGCCAGCAGCGCGACCGCCTGATCAACCGTGAGAGACGCACCGATGGTGCCGACGATGTCGGTCGCCACAGCGGCGGCCGAAATCCTGTTGGCGCCAACCAGCACGGCGATTTCGGTCATGACGACGCCGGCCACCGTGGCGCTGCTGGCGGCCGCGAGATTGGCGAGCACGGCAATCGCATGATCGGCCGTCAGCGCGTTGGTGGTGATGGCGGTGTTGATACCGGCCGTGGCCTGCGTGGCGGTAATCGTGGCGGCGGCGATCAGCATCGCCAGCTCGGCCCCGATGACGGCCTGTTCGGCCGCGGTGCCGGAATTCGCCAGCAGGGCGAACACACCGATGGCCTGGTCGCCGGTCAGCGTGCCGGCGGTGATGGCGTTGCCGATATCGGTCATCGCCTGCGCGGCGGTGACCTGATGGCCAGCGATCAAGGCGAGAATTTCCGTCGCGGCGGCGCCCTGCAGAGCCGCATTGCCCTGGGCCGCGATGCTGGCCAGGAGCGCGACCGCCTGATCGGCCGTGAAGCCGGTGCCGATCGCGCTGCCGATGTCGGCGCCGACCTGGGCGGCGGCGATCTGGTTGCCGCTGACCAATGCCGAGAGCTCGCCGATGGCCGCGGTGCGCACCGCAGCACTGCCCGCAAGCGCTTCGCTGCCGAGCACGACAACGGCCTGATCGACGCTGAGCGCGTTGGTGGTGATCGCAGCGGCGAGATCGGTGTTGACCTGGCTCGCCGTCAGCTTACCGGCGCCGATGAGGCTTGCGATTTCGCTGCCGATCGCGGCCTGCACCACCGCATTGCCGCTTCCGGCAAGGCTCGCCAGCAGCACCACCGCCTGGTCGCCGGTGAGCGTGCCGGCCGCGATGGTGTTGCCGACATCGGTCATCGCCTGCGCGGCCGCGATCTGGTTGCCAGTGATGAGCGACAGAATTTCGGCATCGGCGGCGGATTGCAGCGCCGCATTACCCTGGACCGACAGAACCGCCAGCAGCGTGACCGCCTGATCGACGGTGGCGCTGCCGGAGCTGACGGCAGCCATGATGTCCGTCATCACCTGCGCAGCGCTCGTGGCGTTGTTGTGCACCAGGGTCGCGATTTCGCTGGCGACCAGGCCGTTCGAGCCGGTGCCGTTGCCGACAAGGCTCAGCATCAGGACGACGCCGTAATCCGCAGTGATAATGTGTTCGGAGATGAGGGTGGCGATACCACCGGCCGCGGTCGGGCCAAGCGACGACAGCGCGCCGTTGAGCGCCGTCTGCAGCGACGCAATCTGCCCGTTTGTCGCACCGTTGATATTGGCGCCGAGCTGATACAAGACGATCGCGGCCTGCGCCGCCGTCAATGCGCCGCCGGCGACGAGATTGCCGATGTCGGTCACGACTTGCGACCCACTCAACGTAAAAGGAGTCAAGTCTGCGATCTCGGTCGCCAGCGAAGCCTGAACGGTTGCGCTGGTGCCCGGCGCGCTGATCGCGCCTGAGAACACAGTGACAACCTGGTCGGGCGTCAATTCCGCAAACGTCTGGACGGTGCCGTTCTCCAGGTCGGACAGAACCTGCGATGCCTGTCCGATCAGCGCGGCCAATCCGGCGCCGACGGCCACCTGCGTCGAGGCATCGGCCTGCCTCGCCACGTAGATCATGACATAGGCGGCTTGATCTGCCGAGATCAGCCCGGCCACCATGCTGGCGACAATATCCGACATGGCATTCGCCGCGGAAACGTGGCCGCTCTGGATAATCGACCAGATTCCGCCGGTGGTGACGCCACCGATGGTGGCCGGTTGACCAAATGCCGTCGGCCCGAACTGGCCACCCGCCGCCATCGCCGTCAGAGCCATGACGGCCTGATCCGACGGATGCGCAACGATGTTGGTGACCGCGCTCTGGAAGGTGACCTGATGATTATTGACGATCAGAAGAACGGCGTTGGTGATCGCCGTCACGACAGCGCTGTTGGCGCCGGGCAGCAGCGAGGCAAGCGTTGCGACGGCATCAGCGCCCTGGGTCGGCGTTGCGATTCCCGCCGTCAGCACGGGATCCCAGACGCTGCCGTAATTGGCATCAAGATAACTGGCAATCGCGACGTAGTCGCCGACGGAAATGACGCCGGCGTTGATTGCCAAATGCAGATCGGCATAGGCCACCGTCGCGGACACGCTCGGGTTGTTGACGCTGATGAGTTGACCGATCTGCTGCGCGATCTGGTTAAGCGCTTGCGTCAGCTGGGTCTGATTGAGACCAGCCTGGTGCAGGAAGGCGATCTGCGGGAGCAGATCCCACACCGCATCGTCTGGCTGCCTCGCGAGAGTGCCGATTTCGGCGAGAGCCGCGCTGTACAGGCCTGCATTGCCGCCTGCGGCGGCATTGATCAGCACCGCGATGGCTTGAGCGGCAGTCACCCCCTGCGACATCGTACTCGTAACGTCGCTGACGGCTTGCGCGGCGGTGGTAAGACCGCTGTTGACAAAGGCCGCAATGACTGCGCCAGCCTGCTGCAGCATCGCTTCGGACGCCGGCGCCACCAGATATGCAATCAGCGTGATCGCCTGGTCCGCAGTGAGACCGCCTGCGCTGACGGCAGCGCCGAAATCGCTGATTGCCCGCGTCGCTGTGATCTGGCCGGCCGCAATCATCGCGTTGATTTCGGCGACGGCAGCCGCCTGCAATGCCGCAGAGCCCGTCGCCGCAACGCCCACCAGGTCGACGACCGCCCGGTCGGCGGTGATATGGCCGCCGCTGATCAGCGTGGAGATCTCCGCGCCGACGGCGGTCTGGACGGCGGTCGGCGCCGAGGTGGCAAGATTGACCAGCAGCGTGACGGCTTGGTCCG
>NZ_LWIG01000012.1:407468-412370 GCF_002068095.1 Bradyrhizobium sacchari
CGGCGGCCGCCTGCGCGGCGGTGAGGAGGTTGCCTGAAATCAGCGTGTTGATTTCGTTCGCCACCGCACCCTGCACGGTCGGGCCGTTGGCGGCGATGGCGAGCAATTCGGTCATCGCCTGCGTGACGGTGAGCCCGCCGATCAGGGTATTGATCTCGCTGACAGCCGCGGTCTGCATCGCGGTCGAGCCGGTTGCCGCCAGCGTGGCCAGCACGCTCAAGGCCTGGGTCGCGGTGATCTGGGACGCCGTCACCGCGTTGTTGATGTCGGTGATGAGCTGCGCGGGCGTAGCGAGGATTTCCAGCTCGTGCGCCGCCGCCGAGGCCGCGGCCGCATTGGTGCCGACCGACATGCCGAGCAGGATCGCGAC
Source organism: Bradyrhizobium sacchari (assembly GCF_002068095.1). Taxonomy (GTDB): domain Bacteria; phylum Pseudomonadota; class Alphaproteobacteria; order Rhizobiales; family Xanthobacteraceae; genus Bradyrhizobium; species Bradyrhizobium sacchari. The sequence goes on from NZ_LWIG01000012.1 coordinate 407,839, forward strand.
CGCTTGATCGGACGTGAGGCCCGATGCGGCGACCGCATTGCCGATGTCGGTCGCCGCACTGGTGGCCGCAAGCGCGCCGGCCGCGATCAGCCCGACGATCGAGCCGCCGGCCGCGAATTGCACACTGAGCGAGCCTTGCGCGGCAATCCCCGCCAGCAACGCCACCGCCTGATCGCCGGTCAGCGACCCACCGTGCACCGCCGTGGCGATGTCGGTCATGGCCTGCGACATGGTGATGACTGAATCCGCGATCATCAGATTGATGTCGCCGATAACCGCCGACTGGATGCTGCTGTTGCCCACGTGCGCGAGCTGCGCCAGCACGGCAAACGCCTGATCGGCTGTCGCCGCCGTGATGGTCGCGTTGCCGACCAGCAGATTGATCTCGCCAGCCACCGCCGACTGCATGGTGCTGTTGCCGCCGCTCGCGAGCTGCGCCAGCAAAGCGAGCGCCTGAGTGACCGTGATCGATGACGCGCCCAGCGCGCCGTTGATGCTGGTCATGACCTGCGCGGGCGTCAGGGTCGTCTGCAGCGCCGGGTCGCCACTCGACGCCATCCCGATCTGGATGTTGAAGGACTGGTTGGCCGTGACGATCGACGGGACTGCGGCCGCGATTTCGGCCGTCGCCGCATTGGCGGTCAGAGCGCCCGACGAGACCAGCGCGGCGAATTCGGCGCCGATGGCGACTTGCGTCGTTACGCTGCTCTGGCTTGCGAGACCGAGCAGGATGTTGGCCGCCTGCGCGCCACTCAACACCATCGACGCGACGGCCGCGTTGATGTCGGCGATCGCGCCGGTGAACGTGATGGTGTTGTTGCCGATCAGCGCGGCAATCTCCGCACCGACTGAACTCTGGGTCGAGGCGTTGCCGGCCGCGGCGAACGCCGCCAGCACCGCAAGGCCCTGATCCCCCGTGATGGCGCCGGCGTAGATCGCGGTGTTGATGTCGTTGAAGGCCGAGGCGGCGAATTGGATCTGAGTGAGGCTCAGCATTTCCTGCGCAACTACGCCGATGTTCGCGCTGTTGCCGTTGACGAGCATGCCGATCAGCACGCCGAACGACGCATTGGCAGCGCCGGACGCAGCGCCGACCGCGGCGACGAGCGCGGCGGCATCGGACGCGCTGACACTGCCGGCCTGGATCAGCGCGTCGATCTGGCCGCCGACCAAGATCTGGGCGCCGATGCTGATGGATCCGGCACCGACCAGTAGCTGAACCGCCTGAGCGCCGGTCAATTGATGGGAATTGACCGCGGCAGTGATATCGGCTGTCACCTGGGTGAGCGGGAGCCCGTGGGCGGCTGTCAGAGTGGCGAAGACGCTGCCGATGGTGTTGAGGTAGACGGTGCTGTTCGCGCCGCTCGGTACTTCGGCCGCCAGCACCAGCAACAGGGCCGCCTGCTGCGTGACGTTGAGCGCGGCGTTGTTGTTGACGGCAGCGCTCAGCGCGACATTGAACGACACGAACTGGCCGCCACTGACCATGGACCAGATGGTATTGGCGACGAGCGCATTGAGCGCCGGGTTGTTGTAGGCGGCGAGCGCTCCGAGCGCTGTCGCCATCTGGGGTTGGGTAATCGGCGCGACCAGCGACGACAATTGTGCAATGACGGCGCTCTGCAAGCTCGCATTGCCGCTTGCAGCCGAGAACATCATCACCGGGATGGCTGGCAAGATGCTGGCCGGCGTGATGGTGTCGGTGGTGCCGAAGATGTCCGCGACCGCCTGGGTGGCGGTCACGGTGCCGGCCGTGACCATCGCGGCGATATCGGCGCCGACAGTGGCCAGCACCGTTGCGGACCCGGACTCGGCGAGATATGCCAGCAACGAGATCGTCTGGTCCGCGGTCAGGGTACCGGCGGTGCCCGCGGCGGCGACGTCGGCCACCACCTGCGTGGCGGCGACCTGGTTCGCGGCAATCAGCGCATTGATGGCGGTGAGCGCGAAGGCCTGCATCGCCGCCGTCCCGCCGGTGAGGAGACCGATCAGCGCCGTGGTCGCCTGGTTGCCGCTGATGTAGCCGCCGCTCACCAGCGCGGTGATTTCGGTCGCAGCGGCGTTTTGCACCGCCAATGAGGCCGGCGCCGCGAGATCCGCCAGCACGTCCACGGCTTGCGTCGCCGTGAGGACCGACGACGCCACCGCGTTGCCGATATCGGTCATCAGCAACGCCGTGGTGATCTGGTTGTTCGAGATGAATGTGCCGAGTTCAGCCCCGACAGCCGCCTGCATGCCGGTGACGGCCGCGAGCTCGAGCAGGACGCTGACCGCCTGCGGGACCGTCATCGCCGCGCTGTTGACGGCCGTGGTGATGTATTGGGTCGCCTGCCCGGGCACGCCGAGGCCGGCCATGACGACGGCGGCGGCGCTTGCGGTCGCGCTGCTACCATTGAGCGCTATGCCGGCGAGGATATAGAACGATTCGTTGCTGTTGATGGTGCCCGGGGCGAGGCCCCCGACCTGCGCAATGGCGGCGCTGGCTGTGATGGCGCCGGACTGGATCAGCGCGGCGATGTCCTGGCCCGCGGCGAGTTGCGCCGCAATGGAGCTCGCCACATAGGCGAACGCGTTGATCGCCTCCACCGCCGTCAGCTGGCCGTTGCCGACCGCTGTGACGATGTCCGCCACGGCCGCCGTCGCGGCGATCTGCGAGGGAACCAGCGCCGCGAGCGCCTGATAGATTCCTGTCGGCCCGAGCGGCGAGTTGGGATTGACGTTGCCGGTAATGCCGAGCATCGCCGCCAGCAAGGTGATGCCCTGGTCGGCGGTGATCGCGCCGTTGCTCACCGCCGTGGTCACGCTATGAGCGGCCTGCTGCATGTTGAACGTCTGGGCGTTCAGCAGAGACACGATGGCCGCTGCCACCGCATTGTCGAGCGTCAGGCTGTTGTTCGACGCAAATCCGGCCAGCACGATCACCGCCGTCGCCGGCGTGAATCTCGACGAGATCAGCCCAACGATGTCGTTGATCGCGGCGGTGTTGGAGACCTGCCCGGCCGCAACCAGTGCGCCGATGGTATGCGACACGAAGTTCGTCGTGAACGACGCCACACTGCCGCCTTCGCTGCCACCAGACCCGGTGAAGACGCTGGTCAGCCCCGCGATCGCCTGCACGGCCGTGATCTTGCCCCCGGTGACCAGCGCGACGATCTCCGCCGACACCGCGGTCTGCGTGCTCGTCGACCCCAATGAGCCGAGATTGGTCAGCAGGTTCACGGCCGCGGCTGCGGTGATAGCTGAGGCCGTAACGGCGCCGTCGACCGCTGCGGTGATCTGCGTCGCCGAGACCTGGCCAGCGCTCAGCAATGTCGAGATTTCCTGGGACATCATCGTTTGCCAGGAGAACCCCTCGCCGGGCGACGACGGGATGACGGAGAGCTCTACGAGAATGGGCAGCGCCTGCGGCGCCGTGATGGCGGACGCGTTCAGCACCGCGATGATGTCGAGGCGCGCCTGCCCCGGCGACACCAGCGTGCTGATGTCCGCGACGGCCGCACTCGTGGTCGCGGCATTGCCGCTGACAGCCATGCCGATCAGAATGTTGAAGGTCTCGGCTGAGGCGAGGCCCCCGATCGCTGTAATCGCAGCGCTGGCGGTGATCGCGCCGGTCTGGATCAGCGCGGCAATCTCGGTGCCGGCGGCGACCTGCGCGTTGATGGACCCGCCGGCAATCAGGCTGATAAACGCCGAGATGGCCTGCGCCGCAGTCAACTGACCACCGCCCACGGCCGTGACGATGTCCGCCATGACGGCCGAGAGGGTGAACGAACCCGAGACCAGCTGACCGAGCGCCGTGATGATCGCCGCCTGATTGGTCGCATTGGTCCCGACGGCGCCCAGCATCGACGCGAGCAGCGCCGCGGCCTGGTCGGTGCTGATGGCCTGGGTGCTGACCGCCTGCGTCACGTCCGCGATCGCGGAGGTGATCGACAACGCGCCGCCGCCGACCAGCGACAGAATCGTGCCGGCGACCGCATTGTCGAGCGCGGCGTTGTTGCTCGCAGCGAGGCTCGCGAGGAAGGTCACGGCGGTATCGGCCGGGAAGGTCGCCGAAATCAACGCGGCGATGTCGGCGTTGATCTCCGCGCGCACCGACGCATTGCCGCTCGCCGCGACGTTCATCAGCTGCACGATCGCGAGTTCGATCGACGCAACACTGCTCGTGTTGGTCGAGCGGGTGATGGCGGCGACCGCATTGGTGGTGGAAATCGAGGCCGAGCCGATCAGCGCCGCGATCTCGGCACCGGCCGCGGCCTGCATGGCGGTCGATCCGGCACTGGACAGCATGTTCAGCAAGGAGACGGCCTGGTCGGCGGTCAGGACATGCGCGGTCACGGCGGCCGCGATGTCGCTGACGGCCTGAACGGCCGTGATCTGGTTCGCGCCCACCAGCGCGTTGATCTCCGCGACCACGAACGCCTTCATCGCCGTGGTGCCGCCGGGGAAGAGCGCCGTCAGCGCGTTGACCGCCTGATTCGCCGTGATGGTCGTCCCCGTCACCAGCGCGGCGATCTCCGCCGTCACGGCGG
>NZ_LWIG01000012.1:412387-419515 GCF_002068095.1 Bradyrhizobium sacchari
CCGCCTGCGCCGCCGTGAGGGCGGACGACGTCACGGCGCTGCCGATGCTCGCCATTGCCGTGCTGGTGGAGACCTGATTGCTTGCGATCAGTGCATCGATTTCGCCGGCGACCGCCGATATCATGTTTGCACTGCTGGCGAGGCGGATCAGCAGGCCCACGCCCTGCGCAGTGGTAATCGTGAAAGTGGCAATGGCGGCGTCGATGTCGCTGACCAGCTGCGTTGGCGACAGCAGGCTCGCCATTCCCGCGGCGGCGGCACTTACGGTCGTTGTATCGCCGTTGGTTGCAAGGCCAAGCAGTATGTTGAATGCCTCCGACGCCGACAGGTTGAGGCCGGCGATGTCGGTCACCGCCGCACTTGCCGTGATCGCACCCGACCCGATCATCGTGGCGATGTCGGACCCCAGGGTGAATTGCAGAGGCGTTGAGTTGGAAGCCAAAGACGCCAGCAAGGCAATCGTCTGACCGGCGTTCAGAACATGTGAAGCACCTGCGGCCGCGATGTCGGCGAATGCTTGCACCGTCGTGATCTGGTTCGCCGCGACAAGCGCGCTGATCTCCGTGGCAACGAATGACTGCATCGCAGCCCCGCCGCCTGCGACAAGACCGGCCAGCGCCGTGACCACCTGATCGGCGGTCAGATCGCCGGCAGTGATTAAGGACGCAATTTCCGCGATGACGGCGGTCTGCACGGCCGTGGAAGCCGGCGCCGCGATGTCCGCCAGCAAGGTCACGGCTTCCGTCGCGGTCAGAGTCGATGAGGTCACCGCGCCGCCGATGGCGGTCATGACCTGCGACGCGGTCAGCTGGTGGTTCGAGATCAGGGAATCGATCTCACCGGCGACAGCCGCTTGCGTACCGGTCGAACCGGCGAACTCGACCAGGATACCAAGCGCCTGCGTCGGCGTGAGCGCGGTCAGGCCAATGGCGGAATTGATGGCGGCGGTCGCCTGCGACGGCGAGCTTACGCTCGGCATTTCCGCAATCGCGGCGCCCGCGATCGCGGTGTTGCCGCTGCTCGCCATGCCGAGCAGGAAATTGAACGTCTCCGTAGTGGACCAGTTGGAGCTGACGATGTCAGCAATGGCCGCACTGGTGGTAATATAGCCCGAACGGATGAATCCGGCGATGTCGGCACCTGCCGTGATCTGCGCGACCGTCGAGCCGGCGGCAAGGCCGCCAAATGCGGCGATGGCCTGCCCCACTGCCAACCGACCGGAATTCACTGCGGCGACGACGTCGGAAAGACTCCCCGTCTGCGCGCTCGCCGGCGCCAGTTGATTGAGTACGGCATCGACCGAGAGCGGACTACCGACGTTGTTCGCAAGATTGGAGTAGTTCGGCGCGAGGTTCACCAGCGAATTCAGCAGCGCAAAGCCCTGATCGCCGCTGATGGCGTGGCTGTTGATCTGTTGCACCAGATCCGCAACGGCCGTCGTCAGCGTGAGGCCGCCGGCATTCACCAGCGACAGCACACTATTGGCCACTGCGTTGTCGAGAACGGACTCGTTGCCGTTGGCGACGGCGTTCTGCATCGTGGCCAACAACGGCTGGAAAGCAGCCAGAGCACCATAATCGCCAGCAATAACCGCATCCATGGTCAGCGTTTTCGCGACCATGATCATATTCATGTCGGCGGTCGGATCGTGGCTGATCCCCGAATAGGACTGCGCCGCTGCGGCTCCGATATCGGCGGTGATGTGGTTGCCCGTAGTCAGACCGCCCGCCATCAGGCTGTTGTACTCGCTCGCCACCGCGGAGTGCATCGCTGGCGTGACGGCTGCATCGTTAAGGACATTGATAACTTGATCGAGGGTCAGCGCACCCGCCGCACCATTTGCGTTGACGATGTCGGTTACGGCCTGTGTTGCGGTGAGGCTGCCCGCGGTCACCAGCGCCGCGATTTCCGTTCCAGCCGCGGCCTGAACGCTCGCGGAAACTGGTCCGCTCATACCCGCGAGCATGGTGACAGCCACATGACCGGTCGACTGCCCCGCAGTCACTGCTCCCGCAATGTCCGATATCGCCTGCGTGGCACTCACCTGCCCCGCGGCGATCAGATGGCCGATCTCGGCGCCGACCACATAACCATCATTGCTGTGGCCCGAAGTCTGCGTGATCGCGCCGGCAAAGGCAGCAAGCCCCTGTGTGACGTGAGTCTGATCGTAGGCCGCCACCGCTTCGATCAAATGCATCGCCTGCGTTTCGCTGGTCTGGTGATTGACGACGGCCTGCGCGATCTCCTGAGAAGAGACGCCGGCGAGCATCGAGTTGGCATCGAGATTCAGGTGGGATGTATCGAACCCCGCAATCGAATTGAATTGACCGGGAGGCGGCGTGATATTTCCGCCAACGATGCCATCGAGGTCGTCCGCGCTCAGGGGGCGGAAGTTGGCAGTCGTGCCGTCCGACGATTTGCTCGTACGTTTACCCTTCGCCTTCACCGCCACCTCTCCCGATTACCATCGGCTGAATCACGTATCGTTTAGGCCAGTCTCGAGCGCAAGGCAGTTCGGCCCTCATGCGCGGGGCGAACCCCAAAAATGAGCAGATGCATGACCTTGTCGTGAATGCACGTTCACAACGACGCTGAATGCGCGTTCACAATGACGCTCCACGATAATCGACGCCGTGCAAAATCCGCGCGGTGTGGATGAATCGGGCGTGGATGAATCGTCTGAGTCGGCTTCCTGAAATGCCGCGAACGCTACTGCCTTCACATAGTAGTGGTGTGCGCAATTTTCGGATGCTAGGGTCAACCACGAATTGCTTTCATTCGTCCGTGCCGACGAAATGTTTTTCTGGAGGGGGCATTGAACAAAGTCGCGCTCAGTATTCTTGGCCTTGCGGCTCTCATCGCGACGCCGGCGTTTGCGGCTGACATGGCCGTGAAGGCGCCCGTGGTCGCCGCACCGCCGGCGCTCAGCTGGACCGGCTTTTATATCGGTGGCAACATTGGCGGCGTCATCAATTCGAATTCGGGAACGTCGAATTTTACGGATACTCTCCCTGGTCGCGCATTTCCGGCTGCCAATCGGAATAACGCGACCGGATTTCTCGGTGGCGTGCAAGCAGGCTACAATTGGCAATTCGCCCAGCGCTGGCTCGTCGGCATTGAAGCTGATGGCGATTACACCGATGCCAAATACGGCTTCTGCCGTGGGACCATCGTGCCGGGTGTTTGCGGCGATACCGGCTTCGGCACGGATTCGCTGAGCAGCAAGACCGCTTGGCTTTCGACGGTGCGCGGCCGCTTCGGCGCCATCGCCATGGACAAATTCCTGATCTACGTCACCGGCGGCGCCGCTTGGGGACGCATTGATACAACCGCCACGCAGAGCTGTCTTGTCGGCGGCTGCGGCGTGTCGCCCTTAGCGACCGCGGGAACGTCGAGCAGTTCGGTGACGCGGTCTGGATGGGTGGCTGGCCTCGGCGGCGAATGGAATATCGACGGCAACTGGTTTGCGCGCGCCGAATGGCTTCATGTCGATCTCGGCAACGTCACCAGTTCGGTATCGACGGCCGGATTTAGAGGCAGCGCCCAGACCTTCAGCTGGTCGCGCGGCGAGCGGTTCGACCAGATTCGCTTCGGTCTTGACTATCGGTTCTGGCACGGCTGATCCTCGCGAATATCGCGATGACCGGCATCATCAGGTTGCCGCTACGCCGCGCGCCTGATCGCCCTCGCAATACGGACGACAGGCTTCGAAAGCCGCGTCGATGATGGCGAGCTTCACCGCTTGCGCGGCGTGATACTCGCGCCAGAATTCGGCCGATACCCACAACGCGGATTTGCCGCGGACGCCGGACCAACCAAGGCTGCCCATCGTCTCGGCGGTGGCGAATTTGCGGGCGAGTTGGCTCCGCGACAGATTGAGTCCCCGCGCCAACCACGAAACCGACGTCACATCGGTCGGAATGCGTGAGAGAGCGATCGAATCCTGCTGACACCCGACGATCAGGCGATCCATCACGACGCCGCCATCGTCGATCCAGGTAAACAGCGAGAAGGTTCCGTTCGGCTCCCGAACCGCGCGCGACGCCAGCAGGCCATCGGCGATGAGCGGCTGAATCGCGCTGAGCAGAGCCGGCCGCTCACGCAGTTCGACCGACCTGTAGCCGCCATCGAGCCGGTCCAGCGCCGTCAGATGCGCCCCCAGCCAATGCGACAACACTGCAAGGGCCATTGGCGACGGCTCGATCGGCCGATAGCGCCGGCCTTCGTTTCCCGTGACATGGCGCACGATGCCGTATTTCAGCATCTCATTGACGAAGGCTGACGCAGTGTTGCGGCTTGCAAGTCCGTGGGCAACGATCGGATCGACCAGTCGTGCGGGCAGAATTCCGGAATCGGTCTGCTGTGCCTCGTTGCGAAAATAAGCCGCCAGCATCGCCTGACTCATCAGCCAGCGCTGCTGGGTCGCGAACGGCGACGAAGTTCGCGGGCTGGCATCGTGTATCGCCAGCAACGCTTGAGCCTGGCCACGAACGCAGCTCTCCAACGCCGCATGCGCCAGGATATCGTCGGCAGTCATCGCCATCGGCGTCGGGACAACCCGGCGGACGGTCCGAAACCGTCAATCGCAAAAAATCCCAAGCGTCCCCCCCGGGCTCACGGACCGCCAACGGCGCGCGACGGTCTTGTCGAACGCACTTTGAAAAACGAGCAGCCCGGCGGCTCCGATCCGAGACCCGAACCTGTCGATCGCCACCCCGCGCGCGGCATTTCGCGTGCTCATGCATCTCATGGAGTCGGGCCGACGTCTGCAAAATTTTTCTGAAGTCCGGCGGAGAGTGGCAATCCCAGCAGCAGCGGGGAGCTACTGGCCCCCGTTAAGGGTCTGGATCAACAGAAGAAAAAGCAGGCAGCGCATATCCCTCCCTGAAAGCCAACGACGCGATCTGAAACGTGCCGAACCATTCAGACCGGATGCCGTCACGATCAGGTTCAGGCCGAAGTCCATCGACATGCTCTGGCTGCCCGCGACTCATGCCAGACGGGTGCTGGGGAGGCGGGAGTTGATCGAGGCCATAAGCCGGACCTCCATGCCAGCGAACGCCGCCGCGGCGGCCGCGGAAAGGATCGGGCGGATCCACGTCGTCACGCGCGCTCGAGCAGTCGATGAGCGCAACCGCGCTTTAGCCGAATGGCTGGATCCGCAGACCGGACGCGACAGCAATGGAGATGAAACAGCATGGCGCCTGAAGCCGTGTCCCGCGCTGATGTTTGCAAACGGCGCTGGCGAACTTGACCAAAAGCACGACCAGAACCTGCGTGATCGTTGCGTCATGCTGCTCGATCGAGCTTTCGATTTCGGCACGAACGTCTGTCTTGAGCAAACTCCGAACGGCCCGTCGCGAAGGATCTACAAGAATCTAGATCGGCGACTTCCCGGGCTTCCAAGGCCTGCCGGGCACGCGGCTACGGTGTACACCCGGAATTGTTGCTCTTCGGAGTCACCACCTGGCCACACAGCGAACCCTGGGTTGCCCATACCGCCACGCCATAGCCGCCGACAGAGATTTCGATGCCGACATAACCCTTCTCGGCAATCACCGTGACCTTACCGCCGACAACCTGGTCCATTTCATTGGAACTCAGCTCCTGGATAGCCATGTCGCTCATTGCTCTCTCCTGTGATTGGCACTTTGGAGTGCGGGTGTTGAATGAGGGCATTTTGGACCCAGTGGACGGGAGCGTCCGTGATACGCCTCACCCAATGCTGCCGCTGGACCTGTCGCGCCGGCGAAACTCGATTCATCGACGTCGCGGCAAAAAGCTTAAGGCCTCCCGCAGGAGGCCTTTGGCCGTCAGCGTATCACCGCATATGGCGGCTGGTCCTAGACTACGATGTGACGGAGGAGATTTGACGTCCATTCGCTCTCGACTTTGAGATTTGCCGACGCTGGCAACTCAGCACTACGTCTTGACCGGGGCAATGCTGCTGCAGTGCCCGTTCTGATCGTAAGTGAGCCGTACCCCGTAGATCACCATCGAGCCACCCCGTGCATCGACGACATCTGGGTTTCTGACTCCCGTGTCGGCTTTCATGCCGCCGCTGACATCGCGAAGTTCGCGATCCGTGAGTTCTCTGGCCGAACGCATCGGAGGCTCCTTCAGATTTTTCCATAGGTCGGGCCGAGGCAACCCTGGCTTCGGGCCAGTTCGAGTGTTGCCGCGGCCTGTCCCGCCTCCACTGTCTCGTGGAAGGCGTTGAGAAAGGCTCTTACGCGGGCATCGTCACTGTTGCGCGCTCCGCCGCACACGGTCTCCAGCTCACGCAGGTTCAGTTCGCTGTTCATCTGGATGCTCCTCAAGTTTTCTGGAACGGATCTGAGCAGATCCTGCTCTGGCACACCGTGACATCCATCACGTCCCTCGGGGCCTCGAGTCTGCGAAGACGCGCACAGTCTCTCAATTCAAGTGCGCTTGGGCAACATTCCGCACCTGCTTAGCTTCCGGACAACCGGAGCAACTCATCGGCAACCCAACCGACAGGTCTGGCGTCAGATGCGGACGGAGCTTTAGCTCCAAGCGGAAGAGGCCGCCGAACGTGGCGACCTCCAATTCGCGAGCAGCTCAGGAAAAAACCAGCTCAGAGAGGCGGCTGCCCCGGCCCCGAGCCCGGGCCAAACGGGCCGCGCAGATTGCCGGGGCCCTGCAGGCCGCCAAAGATCAAGCCGCCGACCCACTGAACGGCGTCCTTGATGGCGCCGCCGATGGCGCGGAAGGCGTCGCCGAGCCAGTTGCCGCCGACGACGGATTCAAGTTCCGCATCGTTCAGTTCGATGATTTCAGGTTTTGCATGTTCCAGGTTCAGCATGTTGGTCGCTCCTCGTCAGATGATGTGTTGATGAAAACGCTAAAACGTCTGGTCCTCAGCGATGGAAGATGCCACCAGGCAACCAGGGGTTCGGCCCGGCCGGTTGATGGGTCGTGATCTTTCCATCCACAATCCAGGGACCAATGCAGCCTCCATCGTTGATGAAGCCACCGCACACGGACTCCAATTCACGGTCGTCCAGCTCTTTGCAGTCGCGATTGCTGCGCTCAATCATTTCTGTCTCCCGCTTGCCAACGAGGGGCCATCCCCTCTCATCTGGTGGTCGCAGGAGTAGCGCGGGC
>NZ_LWIG01000013.1:0-5038 GCF_002068095.1 Bradyrhizobium sacchari
GCAAAGGCGGGCGTCGAGCGGGTCGGGATCGAGGCGACCGGTGGTTACGAGCGTGGGGTGGTCAGGCACCTGCAGGCGGCGGGCTTTGTTGTTCTGGTTCTCCAACCACTCCAGGTGCGGGCCTTCGCGCGCCTGCACCGTCAGAGAGCCAAAAATGATGCCCTTGATGCGGCTTTGATTGCCGCATGTGCGGCCGTAATCGAACCGCATGAGATTGGGCAGGATTTGCGACTGACTGCGCTTGCCGATGCCCTGACCTTCGTCGAACAAATCGAGGAGGATATCGCTCGCTTCAAGACCAGGCTCGAGCACATCGGCGAACCGCGCCTTAAACGAATGGTTCTCGCCGACATTGCGCGGCTCAAGGTACGAAGACTCGCGCAGCTGCGCCTCATTGCCAAGCAATTGCGCGCTCACCACGATCTGGCTGTTCGATTGGATCTCGTGATGAGCGTGCCGGGTATTGGCGAGCGCACCGCGCTGGCCCTGATTATCCGGATGCCCGAGCTCGGCCTTATCAGCCGGGAGCAGGCATCGGCGCTCGCCGGGCTCGCGCCTTTCGATGACGACAGCGGAAAATACAAGGGCCAGCGCCACATCGCCGGCGGCCGGGCCCGCCTTCGGCGCTCACTTTACGCTGCGGCGCTCCCAGCTGCCTTTCGCTGGAACAAGGCGTTGATGAACCTCTACAGCCGCCTCACAGCCGCTGGAAAAGCGCACAGCGTCGCTCTTATCGCCTGCGCCAGGAAGCTCCTCATCTACGCCAACACCGTTGTTGCTAGAGGCACGCCCTGGCTCCAAAATACCCCCGCGACTTAATGGTTGCTACGAGATCTTCTCAGTACTTAGAAGGCACGTACATCTCCGGCGGGACCGGGCCGCGGTGATAGTCCGGATTGCGCACGCGCGCCGGCAGCACCACCGGCACGCGCGAGACCTCCTTGTACGGGATCTGGGTCAACAGATGCGAGATGCAGTTGAGCCGCGCCCGCTTCTTGTCGACGGCATCGACGATCCACCATGGTGAGTCCGGCAGGTGAGTGTGCTCCAGCATCGTTTCCTTGGCCTTGGTGTAGGCCTCCCAGCGGCTGCGCGCCTCGACGTCCATCGGGCTCAGCTTCCACTGCTTGAGCGGATCCTTGATGCGCATGGTAAAGCGGAACTGCTGCTCGTCGTCGGTGATCGAGAACCAATATTTGACCAGGATGATGCCGGAGCGGATCAGCATCCGCTCGAACTCCGGCACGGTCTTGAAGAACTCCTGGTATTGCTCCTCGGTGCAGAAGCCCATCACGCGCTCGACGCCGGCGCGGTTGTACCAGCTACGGTCGAACAGCACGATCTCGCCGCCGGCGGGGAGATGCGCCACGTAGCGCTGGAAGTACCATTGCGACCGCTCGCGCTCGCTCGGCGCGGGCAGCGCGGCGACGCGGCAGATGCGCGGATTGAGGCGCTGGGTGACGCGCTTGATGACGCCGCCCTTGCCGGCGGAATCGCGGCCCTCGAACAGCACCACGACCTTCTTTTTTTCGCTCTGCACCCAGTCCTGCAGCTTGACCAGCTCGCCCTGGAGGCGGAGCAGCTCCCTGAAATAGAGTTTTCGGTCGACCGTCGGGTTCAGCGTGTCGGTTTCGTCCAGGAGCTCATCGAGACGGGCATCGTCCAGCTCCATCTCCAGTTCCTCGTCGAGATCGTCGGCCATCTCCTGGATGATGCGCTCACGCTTGGCGGTCTGGGCGGTGCGGTCTGATGCGGTCATGGCTACGGCTCTCGGGTGGGAACGGTTGTCAAATGACCATCGGTGCCCTTTGTTTCATCTATGTGACAACTTCTGCTGCCTCGGATGGAGTGCCGGGAACTGCTGCCCTGGATTGCTTCGTCGCGAGGGCTCCTCGCAATGACAATCCATCACACCGGCAGAGCGATCGAGTATTTCACCTGACTCAGCGCAAAGCTTGATTCGATCGAGGCGATGCCGTCGAGGCGGGTCAGCTTGGTCTTCAGGAACGTCTCGTAGGAGGCGAGGTCGGCGGCGACGACACGCAGCAGATAGTCGCGATTGCCGGTCATCAGATAGCACTCCAGCACCTCGTCCCATTTCGAGATGGCGCGGGCGAAGCGGTTGAGGTCCTCCTCCTTCTGCCGCGCCAGCTTGATCGAGATGAAGACGCTGACGTGGAGGCCGAGCGCCTTTTGGTCGACGGTTGCGACATAGCGCGAGATCACACCGCGCTCCTCCAGCAGCTTGACCCGGCGATGGCAGGGCGAGACCGAGAGCCCGACCTTGTCGGCGAGCTCCTGCATGGTCAGGCGGCTGTCGTTCTGGAGATAGCTGAGGATCTTGCGGTCGATGGCGTCGAGCTCGGGCATTGGGATGGAACCTGTATCAGGGGGCAGTTCATTGGGAAATTATCCCAATATCGGCGGGTATGGCGCGAAAAATTGAGAAGTTTGGCGTTGCCGGCGGGCGTATCATCGGGGACCTTTTTCCGGGAGCATTGCCATGCCCGTTGATTCCGCCCGTCTCGACACCTTGACCGCGCTCAGCCGCAAGGCGCTGTGGCTGTCGTCCTGGACAATCCACCACGCCAACCATGTCCGCGCCAACGCTGATGGACTCAAGGTCGGCGGGCACCAGGCCTCGTCCGCCTCGCTCGCCACCATCATGTCGGCGCTGTACTTCCATGTGCTGCGCCCCGAGGACCGCGTCGCGGTGAAGCCGCATGCGAGCCCGGTGTTCCACGCCATCCAGTATCTGTTCGGCCGGCAGAGCCGCGAGAAGCTGGAGAATTTCCGCGGCTTCAAGGGCGCGCAGTCCTATCCATCGCGCACCAAGGACGTCGACGACGTCGATTTCTCCACCGGCTCGGTCGGCCTTGGCGTCGCGCAGACGCTGTTCGCTTCGCTGGTGCAGGACTACGTCAAGGCGCATGGCTGGATGAAGGATCGCCGCGAAGGGCGAATGATTGCCCTCGTCGGTGATGCCGAGATGGACGAAGGCAACATCTTCGAAGCGCTCGCGGAGGGCTGGAAGCACGGCCTGCGCAACACCTGGTGGGTGGTCGACTATAACCGCCAGTCGCTCGACGCCGTCGTGCGCGAAGGTCTTTGGGAAAAGTTCGAGACCATGTTCCGCAATTTCGGCTGGGACGTCGTCATCGTGAAATACGGCCGGCTCATGCGCGAGGCGTTTGCGGAAGCAGGCGGCGAGGCGCTCAAGCGCTGGATCGACAATTGCCCGAACGCGCTCTATGCGGCGCTGTGCTTCCAGGGCGGCGCGGCGTTCCGCAAGCATCTGCATGACGAGATCGGCGACCAGGGCCCGATCACTCAACTGATCGACAAGCGCAGCGATGAGGAGCTGCTGGCGCTGATGTCGAATCTCGGCGGCCACGACATGGCGAGCATGCTGGAGGCGTTCGAGTCCATCGACCACGACCGCCCGGTCTGCTTCATCGCCTACACCATCAAGGGCGTCGGTCTGCCGTTCCAGGGCCACAAGGACAACCATGCCGGCCTGATGACGGTCGCGCAGATGGAGAAATACCGCGACAGCCAGAACATCCGTCCCGGCCACGAATGGGACAAGTACGAGGGCCTCGCGCAATCCGCTGCCGAGCTCGACGCTTTCCTCGCAAGCGTGCCGTTCAACCAGGACGGTCGCCGGCTGACCGCGCCCGTGATCGAGGTGCCCCAGCAGCTCGCCTTCAAGCCGTCGCCGCAGATGTCGACCCAGCAGGGCTTTGGTCTCGTGCTCAACGAGATCGCACGTGGCGACAGCGAACTGGCAAGACGCATCGTCACGACGTCGCCCGACGTGACCGTCTCGACCAATCTAGGCCCCTGGGTGAACCGCCGCGGCCTGTTCGCCAGCGCCGAGAAGGCGGACTTATTCCGCAGTGAGAAAATTCCGTCCACCTACAATTGGGATGCCTCGCCCAAGGGCCAGCATCTCGAGCTTGGCATCGCCGAGATGAACCTGTTCATCATGCTCTCGGCGCTCGGCCTGTCGCACCAGATCAACGGCGCACGGCTGTTGCCGGTCGGCACGCTCTACGATCCCTTCATCGAGCGCGGCCTCGATGCGCTGAATTACGCTTGCTACCAGGATGCCCGCTTCATGGTGGCGGCGACGCCGTCCGGCATCACGCTCGCTCCCGAGGGTGGCGCGCACCAGTCGATCGCAACGCCCCTGATCGGCATGGCGCAGGACGGGCTCGCCTCGTTCGAGCCGGCTTTCGTCGACGAGCTCGCCGTGATCATGGGGTGGGGTTTTGACCACATGCAGCGCGATCCCGGCGAGGGCGGTTCAGTGTACCTGCGCCTCTCGACGCGCTCGATCGAGCAGGCGCAGCGGATCATGTCGCCGGAGCTTGCGCAGGGCATCACCGACGGCGCCTATTGGCTGCGCAAGCCGGGCCCGAATGCCGAGGTCGTGATCGCCTATACCGGCGCGGTCGCGCCAGAGGCGATCGAGGCGACCGGGTTCATCGGCGAGAGCCGGCGCGACATCGGCTTGCTCGCGATCACCTCGGCCGACCGTCTCCACGCCGGGTGGACCGCCGCACGGAAATTGCGCCGTGACCGGCGCGGCGTGCAGCACCTCAGCCACATCGAAAAGCTGCTGGCGCCACTGCCGCGCGATTGCGGCATCGTGACCGTGATCGATGGCCATCCCTCCGCGCTCGGCTGGCTCGGCAGCGTCCGCGGTCATCGCGTCGAGGCGCTCGGCGTCGAGCAGTTCGGGCAGACCGGCAGCATCGCGGACCTCTACCGCCACTACGGCATCGACGCGAATGCGATCATCGATGCGGCCGAAAGCCTCACCACCGGCGCGCCGGTGCTGCATCGGAAGATGGCGGTGTAGTCCAGGTAACTGCGTCGTCATTCCGGGGCGACGCGTAGCGTCGAGCCCGGAATCCATCTGGCCTCAGCATAGGTGGTGAATTGGATTCCGGGTTCGCGGCTTTGCCGCGCCCCGGCATGACAGCTTTGACACCTTGCCTCGTTCCCGCCATCGGCTCATATAACCTCCGTC
>NZ_LWIG01000013.1:5065-22519 GCF_002068095.1 Bradyrhizobium sacchari
GCGGGTTCATTTGCCGGCGCTTTCGTGCAAGGATGCCTGCCGAAACGCCCCCCAAGCCCCCAAGAAGAGGTTAACGATGGTCAATCGCATGCAATTCTACATCGACGGCGCCTGGGTCGATCCCGCCGTCAAGAAGTCCACCGCCGTGGTCAATCCCGCGACGGAAGAGGCGATGTACGAGGTTGCGCTCGGCTCCAAGGCCGATGTCGACAAGGCCGTTGCCGCCGCCAAGCGCGCCTTCGCAACGTTCTCCCAGACCAGCCGCGAGGAGCGCGTCGCGCTGCTCACCAAGGTGATCGAGGTCTACAAGACCCGCATCAAGGAGATCGGCGCCGCCGTCTCCGACGAGATGGGCGCGCCGCTGCCGATGGCGGAGAAGCTGCAGGCCGGCGCCGGCCTCGGCCATCTCATGACCACGCTCGACGTGCTCAAGAACTATCATTTCGAGGAGCCGGTCGGCACCGCCATGGTGCTGCGCGAGCCGATCGGCGTGGTCGGCATGATCACGCCCTGGAACTGGCCGCTCAACCAGATCGCCTGCAAGGTCGCGCCCGCGCTCGCCGCCGGCTGCACCATGATCCTGAAGCCGTCGGAGTTCACCCCGACCTCGGCGCTGATCTTCGCGGAGATCCTGCATGAAGCCGGCGTGCCGAAGGGCGTGTTCAACCTCGTCAACGGCCTCGGCCCCGAGGTCGGCGCCGCCATGAGCGAGCATCCCGACATCGACATGATCTCCTTCACCGGCTCGACCCGCGCCGGCATCGACGTGGCCAAGCGCGCCGCGCCGACCGTAAAGCGCGTCAGCCAGGAGCTCGGCGGCAAGTCGCCGAACGTCATCCTCGAAGGCGCCGACCTCACCAAGGCGGTGACCGGCGGCGTGATGCACATGTTCAACAACTCCGGACAGTCCTGCAACGCGCCCTCGCGCATGATCGTGCCGGCCTCGAAGATGAAGGAGGTCGCCGCGATCGCGAAGGCCGTCGCCGACAAGACCAAGGCCGGCGATCCGCGCGGCGAAGGCACCACCATCGGCCCGGTCGTCAACCGCGGCCAGTGGGACAAGATCCAGGCGCTGATCAAGAAGGGCATCGACGAGGGCGCGACCCTCGTCGCCGGCGGCCCGGGCCTGCCCGAAGGCGTCAACAAGGGGTTCTACGTCCGTCCGACCATCTTCGCCGACGTCACCCCCGAGATGACGATCGCGCGCGAAGAGATCTTCGGACCGGTGCTGACCATCCTCGGCGCCAAGGACGAAGCCGACGCCGTGAAGATCGCCAACGATACGCCCTATGGCCTCGCCGGCTACGTCTCGGGTGCGACGGTCGAGGACGCCAAGCGCGTTGGCCGCCAGATCCGCGCCGGCAACGTCAACCTCCAGGGCGTGCCCAACGACCGCACCGCGCCGTTCGGCGGCTACAAGCAGTCAGGCAACGGCCGCGAGTGGGGCAAGTACGGCCTCGAGGACTTCCTCGAAGTGAAGGCCGTCGCCGGCTTCAACGCGGCGTAGGCTTTATCGCCTGAACAAACAAAGCGCCGGAGCGGGAAGCCGCTCCGGCGTTTTTCGTTTCGTCATCGTGCGGAGGCAAAGGAGCGTGAGCGACGTGTCCGCCGACATTGCGAGCGCATAAGCAATCCAGAGTCTCTCCATGGGGACAGTCTGGATTGCTTCGTCGCAAGAGCTCCTCGCAATGACGGCGGAGAGACGTGCGCCTATCCCCCCACCGCGCCCTGCGTGTTTACATACAGCGCGTAGATCGACTGGCTCGCCGCCATGAACAGGCGGTTGCGCTTGAGGCCGCCGAAGCAGACATTGGCGCAGCGTTCGGGCAGGGCGATGCGGCCGATCATGACGCCGTCGGGCGCGAACACCACGACGCCGTCGAGCTCGGAATCGCCCATGCCCCAGCCGCACCAGAGATTGCCGTCGATGTCGCAGCGCATGCCGTCGGGCGTGCCCGGACCCGCGTCGATATGGACGCGCTTGTTGGAGATCGTGGTGCCCTCAGGCGAAACGTCATAGGCGAGGATCTTGCGGTTCGGTTGCCCCCGCGATTCCACGACGTAGAGAATCCTCTCGTCCGGCGAGAAGCACAGCCCGTTCGGCCCGAGCACGCCCTCGGCGACGATGGTGGCCTTGCCCGTCGCGGGATCGAGCCGATAGACGTTCGGCTCGATCTCGCTCTCGGCCTTGTAGCCCTCATAATTGCCGAGCAGGCCGAAGGTCGGATCGGTGAACCAGATCGAGCCGTCCGATTTGACAACGACATCGTTCGGCGAGTTCAACCGCTTGCCGTTGAATTGATCCATCAGCACGGTGATGCTGCCGTCATATTCGGTGCGCACCACGCGGCGTCCGCCATGCTCGCAGGTGATGAGCCGGCCCTGGCGATCCCTGGTGTTGCCATTGGCGAAATTGGAGGGTTTGCGGAACACGCTGACCGCGCCGGTTTCCTCCTCCCATTTGATGATGCGCTGGTTCGGAATGTCGCTGCAGAGCAAATAGCGTCCGTCGCCGAACCACACCGGCCCCTCGGCCCAGCGCAGGCCGGTCGCCAGCCGCTCTACGGCCGACAGTTTCAGCCAGTATTTTTCGAAGCGGGGATCGAGTGCTTTTATCGCCGGATCGGGATAGTAGCTCGCCGGCCGCCAGCCTGGCCGCTCCTGGGGGTGGGACGATGCCTCATTCATGTCGGTTCTCTCGTTTCGTTCCCTCTGGACAATGCTGCTATCATTAGAGACACGTGACCGCAAATCGATCACCAACGGCGAGGGAAGACATGCCGCGGATTTTGATGACGGGAGCTTCGGGCGGAATCGGCACGAGCCTGCGAAAACTGTTGCCGCCGATCTACCCGGATCTCCTGCTCTCCGACATCAGGCCGCCGGCCGATCTCGGCGCGAACGAGAAATTCAAGGCGGCCGACCTCGCCGATCTCGCGCAATGCGAGGCGATCTGCGAGGGGGTCGACGGCATCATCCATTTCGGCGGCTATTCGGTTGAAGGGACCTGGGATCAGATCCTTCAGGCCAACATCATCGGCGGCTACAATCTGTTCGAGGCGGCGTACCGCAAGGGCGTCAAGCGCGTGGTGTTCGCCTCGTCGAACCATGCCGTCGGCTTCTACCCGCGTCACCACAAGATCGGCACCGACGTCACCGCGCGCCCCGACGGGCGCTACGGCGTCAGCAAGGTGTTCGGCGAAGCGGTCGGCGCGCTCTACGCCGACAAGCACGGGCTGAAGGTGACCTGTCTGCGCATCGGCAATTTCGGCGACATGCCGCTCGACCAGCGTCGGCTCTCGATCTGGCTCAAGCCCGACGACCTCGTGCAGCTCTGCCGCATCGGGCTCGAACATCCCGACATCCATTTCGAAATCTTCTACGGCGCCTCCCTCAACGAGCGCGCCTGGTGGGACAACCATCGCGCCTACGAGTTCGGCTATCGCCCCACCGGCCGCGCCGAGGATTTCCGCGAGCACGCGATGGCCGAGCAGGCCAAGCTGAAGCCGGATCCGGTCGGCGATTATTTCCAGGGCGGCACGTTCTGCAGCATGGAGTTCGATGCCGACCCGAGCCGCATCATCGATTGGACCAAGCGCTAGCGTCGACGTCTGCCCTCCCGGCTCCGCTTGCGGGGGCCGGAGAGGGGAGCGATTGCGATGATGGCGAGGTTCTGAACGGCCCTTGCGTCTAACGTCTGAGTGCACACCGTAGACATCCGGATTTCCGTTTGCGGAAATAGGCGTTCTATTGTCGGAACACGTGAAGCGTTTCTTCTATGCATTGCGTTGCGCGGAAGTGACCGCCTTTTTCATTCTAGCGATTGTGGAAGCAAGATGCGCAAGATGGTTCTCTCAGGGGCCGCGGTGTTGACGGTGGTCCTCCTCGCTGCGGTATCCTGGCCAACGCCGCGTCCGGATGTGGAGCGTTTCGGAGACAGCGTCTACGAAACCATCTGGTTCTGGCGCATTCCGGCCTACACCTATAGTCCGGCCTGGAGCGTGCGCTGGATGTGGAGCGATCCACTGCGCGCGCAGGCAAGATGCTGCCGGGCTGCGCCGCAGCCGATGTCCGAGCCGGGCTCGCAGGTTCCTCCGGCCAGTCAGGCGATCGCGCGCCTGGCAGGCAAGTAAATGAGCAGCGCGGTAGTCTGCTCTCCGTTTGAAGTGTCCGGCTGCATCACGCGCTGTGCCAGCTCGACGCACATGGTTCCGCGGATAGCTCGCATTTCTCTCAAATAAGTTCCTTGCTTTAAGCTTAACCAGAAACCTAATCCTCGATTTACAGCTGCAATCTACAGTTTACCTTGTTCTTGAATCGGTCATTCAAGGACGCCAGCAATGCGCCGCTCTGCGCTCAACCCATGTCTTGCGATTGTTGTGGTGGCATCGGGTTTCAGCGCCTACGCCGACGACAAGAAGGCCGATGGCAGCAGCTCGGCGTCGCTCGCGCCGCGTGCGAAGATCGAATGCTCGCTCAAGCGCAAGCCCGGTGAACCGCTCGATCCCCCGTCGACGGCCGCCATCCCCTCGACTGAATCCTTCGTTGCGAGCGCGCATTTCAGGGAGGACATGACGCCGACCGCGGCCGTGAAGATTTCGTGGCTCGGCGCGACCTTCGCGCGCCGGTTCGCCGTCAAGGTCGAAACCGTGGACGACACGTCTCTGCAGACTCACGTCTTGAACAATCCTGCGAATGCCGCGCGGATCGTCGACGAGCTGGGCACTCGCGCCGAGAGCAAGCTTGCCGATATCTGGTGCCTGTTGAAGCTGCAGGCCAACGGCGAAAGCGGGGCGCTACAGACCAGCTCGGCTCCGAACCTCTTCTTTGTCCGTGATGGCGCGGGCGATCTTGGCGTGGTTGACGCCCTGTGGGGTGGCGCGGGCTGGGAAATTGGCGCCAGTCCCATCGGAAACCCGCGGGCATGGACTCCCGGCACGCGCGTCTTCTCTCACTGACATCATCCGCTCACGATCGCCGTGCCTCGATACGTTTCGCGTTGCGGGGCTCGTTGAGCGCCTTCCGCGCCAGAAAGAGCAGGCTCCGGCTTTTGGCTCGGCCGCCTCTGCCCATTGATCTAGATCAACGTCATTCCCGGCATGTCTGGCCCATCAAGCGATCACGCATTCCTTCAGACGTTTGATCTTGCGAATTGACCGAATGGAGCGATGGACATGGGCATCCTTTGGACGATCATCATCGGATTTATCGTGGGACTGGTCGCGAAGTTCATCATGCCCGGCGACAAGTCCGAGCCCAAAGGATTCATCTTGACCACGGTCCTGGGAATTGTGGGCGCGTTCGTTGCGACATGGCTCGGCCAGGCCGTGGGATGGTACCGGTTCGGGGAGGGCGCCGGCTTCATCGGAAGCGTGGTCGGTGCCATCATCCTCCTGTTTCTGTACGGCCTTGTCATGGGTCGTCAGGGGCGTGCCTGATCGATCCACATGATCGGCCGAGCATGAAAATCAGACTGCCCGCCGTCGCGATGCTCGCACTGATCGCCTCAGGGCCGGCGCGGGCCGCAGCGCTGAGCGAGGCCGAGGCGACGTTCCTCGAGCAGCTCGTCACCGCATCCGTGGTGCTCGAGCAGCGATGCACGGGCTATGAGGTCGATGGCTCCGGCAGCGTTCAGCTCGGCGCCCGGCTTCTCGGCAGCCCTGATGCCGCGATGGCGATCATCGACGCCTATGCTGCGGCCATCAAGGCCCATGATGGCGAGAGCTACGATCCCGGAAAATTCCGCCCCGAGGTGGCCGAGGCCGCGAGAAGGACATTCAGGCGGGTCCGTACGGACCTGATCAGGAACCCGAAACGGGCCTGCGCCGATCATGGCGAGAGCAGCGCGGCGCGCGGCCTGCTGAGACGGTATTGAATGGTCCTTTGCGCACCCGAGGCGCCTCAGCAGACATCAGCCGCTGGCGATGTCCCGGCGCATCTTTTGCAGTCGCGCGATCGTTCGTGAGCAGCGCACGGCAGGGGCCACGCGGCCGGGGGGCGATCGGCTTGCCACTCACTTTCCTTGGCAGGCCGCCTTCGCGGGCGGATTCGTAGCGGAAACCATTGAGTGATTGGAGCCAATCTACCAGAAGACTATCCGCCGGGTTCCACTGCCGGCCGCAAGTTTCCGCATCGGCCGCTGCCGGGACGGCGGACCAAAAAGCGCACGCGCTAGCGCTCTTCTTCCCCCGCAATCCGCGCCAGATAATCCGACTTGCTGAACTGCATGTGGTCGACGCATAGCTGCGCCAGTGCCCAGCTGTCGCGGCCCTTCAACAGCTCGATCATCAGCTCGTGCTGGCGCCGCGATTGCGCGAGACCCTCGCGGTCGGCGAGGTTTTTTGCGCGCATCGGCAGCGTCAGGTTCATGTAGTCCTGCAGTGAGCGCACCAGATAGGGATTGCCGCAGGCCGAGAACAGCGCGAGGTGGAAGGCGTCGTTGGCCTCGTGGATACCGCGAAGGTCCTGCACATCGGCCTTGGCGCAATATTGCCGTTGCAGCGTGCTCAGCGCATCGATCAGGGCTTGCGGCGCGGGCAGGGGGATCATCAGTGCGGCCTGGCGGGTCAGCATCTCCCGGACCTCGTAGATCTGCCGCACCTCCTCGGCCGAATAGAACCGCACGGTGGCGCCGACATTCTTCTCGCGGCGGACGATGCCGCGCCGCTCCGCATCCACCAGCGCCTGCCGCACGAAGTGCCTGGAGGTGCCGTAGCGCGACATCAGCGCGTCCTCGGTGAGGCGCGCGCCGGGCGCGAGGCGGCCGAAGATGATGTCTTCCTCCAGCCGCGCGACGACGTCGTCCGGATCGTCGCGCCGGACCAGCATGGCATCTGCGCTGCGAATGTCGGACATGCCCTCCGCCTTCCGGCCTTGAGCCGGTCCTGACTGTGGAGCAGGGAAGGTGAGGATTGTCAATAATCTGCTCGGCTGGCGGTGCCGCGGTCCAGAAAATGGCCTTACTGCCGCCCGTCTTATTGACAATCAAGGGGTAGGCTGTACCACAATGGTGAACGTGGAAGGAGCGGCATGATGACAAGTGGCTTGCGCAAGGGTCTGACGAGTTATGGCGATGCCGGCTTTTCGCTGTTCCTGCGCAAGGCGTTCATCAAGGCCATGGGCTATTCCGACGACGCGCTGGAGCGTCCGATCGTCGGCATCACCAACACCTATAGCGACTACAATCCCTGCCACGGCAACGTCCCTGAGATCATCGAGGCCGCCAAGCGCGGCGTGATGCTGTCGGGGGCCATGCCATTCGTGTTCCCGACCATCTCGATCGCCGAGAGCTTTGCGCATCCGACTTCGATGTATCTGCGCAATCTGATGGCGATGGACACCGAGGAGATGATCCGCGCCCAGCCGATGGATGCGGTGATCGTGATCGGCGGCTGCGACAAGACTCTCCCCGCGCAGGTGATGGCTGCGATCAGCGCCGACCTGCCGACCGTGGTGATTCCCGTCGGGCCGATGGTGGTTGGCCATCACAAGGGCGAGGTGCTGGGCGCCTGCACCGACTGTCGCAGGCTGTGGGCGAAATATCGCGCCGGCGACATGGACGATGCCGAGATCGAGGCGGTCAACGGCCGCCTCGCGCCATCGGTCGGCACCTGCATGGTGATGGGCACGGCCTCGACCATGGCCTGCATGATCGAGGCCATGGGTCTGTCGCTGCCGATGAGTGCGACGATCCCCGCGCCGCATGCCGAGCGGTTTCGCCTCGCGGAGGCCAGCGGCAAGGTCGCCGCCGAGATGGCCAAGACCAAGGGCCCGAAGCCGAGCGAGCTTCTGACGCCGGCATCGTTCAGGAATGCGCAGGTCGTGCTCCAGGCCATCGGCGGCTCGACCAACGGCCTGATCCATCTGACGGCGATGGCGCATCGCTCGCCGCACCGGCTCGACCTCGCGGCTTTCGACCAGATCGGCCGCGAGGTGCCGGTGCTGGTCGACCTCAAGCCGTCGGGCGAGCACTATATGGAGCATTTCCATCACGCCGGCGGCGTGCCGAAATTGCTGGCGCAGCTCGGCGATCTCATCGATCTCGATGCGAAGACCATCACCGGCCAGACGCTGCGCGAGGTCGCGGCGAATGCCGAGGACGTGCCCGGCCAGGACGCGATCCGTCCGCGCGACAATCCGATCAAGACGGAAGGCGGCCTTGCCATCCTGCACGGCAATCTCGCCCCGCGCGGCGCCGTGATCAAGCAGTCGGCCGCGAGCCCGAAGCTGTTGCAGCATACCGGGCGCGCGGTGGTGTTCGAATCCGTCGAGGACATGACCCTCCGGGTTGACGATCCCGACCTCGACGTGAATTCCGACGATGTGCTGGTGTTGCGCAATGCCGGCCCCAAGGGCGCGCCGGGCATGCCGGAAGCAGGCTATCTGCCGATCCCGAAGAAGCTCGCGCGCGGCGGCACCAAGGACATGGTGCGCATTTCCGATGCGCGCATGAGCGGCACCGCGTTCGGCACCATCGTGCTGCATATCACCCCGGAATCCGCCGTCGGCGGTCCGCTGGCGCTGGTGAAGAATGGCGACATGATCAGCCTCGATGTGGCCAGGCGCAGCATCGAGCTGCTGGTCGATGCGGCCGAGCTGGAGCGCCGGCGCGCCGCCTTGAAGCCGGCCGATGCGCCCGAAGAGACACGGCGCGGCTACGCCTGGCTGTTCAACGAGACCATCATGCAGGCCGACGAGGGCTGCGACTTCGACTTCATGCAGAGGACTGGGAAGAAGACCGAAACGGGTTGATAGCAAGCGAACGCTCAGACCGCACAAGCGGCGGGCGACAAACAGGGGGAAACGATGATTGCACGATCCATGCGTGGGCTCGCGGTTGTTGCCGCCATGCTGTTCGTCACAGGGGCAGGGGCACAGGAGGTGAAGCATTATCGCTTCGCCTATGACCAGCCGCGCAACACCGGCTATTCCATCGCCGCCGACCTGTTTGCCGACAAGCTCAAGGAATTGAGCAAGGGCACCATGATCATCGACCAGTATCCCGGCGCGCAGCTCGGGCAGGAGCCGCAGGTGCTCCAGCTCGTGAAGGCCGGCGACATCGAGTTCGCGATCATCTCCTCGGCCAACACCGCGACCATCTCGCCGCAGGCCGGCGTGATGTCGCTGCACTTCCTGTTCCGCGACGAGAACCACGTCATCAAGGGGCTCGCAGACCCCCGCGTGTTCGAAGCGCTCAGGACGCTGATCGACGAGACCACGCAGGGCCTTCATGTCATCGCGACGGGCTCGCAGGGCGTGCGCCACATGTACTCCAAGAAGGAGATTCACAATGTCGGCGACATCAAGGGCTTGAAGATCCGCGTGCAGGCGACCGCGACGGAGGACACCATGTTCCCGGCCTATGGCGCCCAGACCGTGCACATGCCGTTCGGCAGCGTCTACACCAGCCTGCAGACCGGCGTCGTCGACGTCGCCGAGAACAGCATCAACGTCTACCTCGTCAACAAGCACTACGAGGTCGCGCCGGTCCTGAACATCACCGAGCACGAAGCCAACAACGCGCTGGTGTACATCTCCGACAAGCTCTGGCAGAGCCTCTCGGCCGAGCAGAAGGGCTGGGTGCAGACCGCGGCCAACGAGATCAGCTCGAAGGAGCCGGCAAAGGCGTTCGAGCTCGAGCGCACCGCAGCCGACAAGCTGAAGAAGATGGGCGTGAAGATCGTCGACAACGTCGACAAGAAAAGCTTTACGGCGATCGCCGATCCCTATCTCGACAAGCTCGCCAAGGACCTCGGCCCGCACGCCGAGAAGATCAAGGATCTGATCCGGTCGATCAATTAGGGCCGCCCGCCGCCATCCTTCGAGACGCCCGCCTTGCGGCGGGCCCTCAGGATGAGGTCTCGTTTCGCGGCGAGATTTCAGACCCTCATGGTGAGGAGCCCGCCAAAGCGGGCGTCTCGAACCATGCAGGCCGAGCACGATCGGTAGCTTCCCAGCTGTCGCATCCGATAGCTTTGGGACGACGGGGGAATTGAATGTCGATCGCCGACAAACTGCTCGTTCAACGCCAGCGCCACCTCAAATGGCGCGCGTTCGACTGGCTCGAGCTTGCGCTGATGATCCTCTGCGGCCTGCTCTGCTTCGGCTTCTCGCTGTCGGTGACCGCCGACGTCGTCACACGGACCATCGGCCATCCCTGGCTGTGGTTGCAGGAAGTCACCTCGACGCTGTTCATCTACGCGATCTTCATTGGCACGGCGGCCGCGACCCGGCGGAACGACCACCTCTATCTCACCGCCATTTCCGAGGCCATGCACGGCACGCCGCGGCTGATCGTCGAGGTGATCATCCGCCTCGTCGTGCTCGGCGTCGCCTTCTGCCTGATCTGGTACGGCTACCAGAACTATCTGCGCGGCTTCGGCAGTTTTCGTCTGCCGTCGGGCACGCCGATCGCTTCGCTCTACGTCATCATCCCGCTCTCGGGCGTGCTGATCGGCCTGTTCACCATCGAGCAGCTCGTCAACGGACTGCGTAATGGTTTTGACCATCCCGAGCCGCCGGACGAGGACGCGGCGCCCGTCGTCACCGAAGCACAGGTGAGGGCGCAGCCGTGAGTGCACCTGTCGTCCTGGCATTGATGTCGATCTGCTTCCTGTCGTTCGGCTATCTCGGCGTGCCCGTGCCGTTCTCGCTGATGGCCGGCGTCTTTATCGGCGCGATCCTCTCCGATGTCTCGCTCGCCGCCATCATCCAGAAGATCTTCGACGGCGTCGATTCCGAGGCGCTGCTGGCGATCCCGTTCTTCCTTTTGGTCGGCGAGCTCATGAGCTCGGCGAATGTGGTAGTGCGCATAGCCAACCTCTCGGTGTCGCTGGTCGGGCATATCAGGGGCGGGCTGTCGCAGGTCGTGGTCGTCTTCAGCATGTTCTTCTCGGAGATGTCGGGCTCGACCACCGCCGACGTCGCGGTGATGAGCCGGGCGCTGGGCGGCCCGATGAAGCGCGAGGGCTACGAGCCCGCCTTCATCGCCGCCATCATTGCCTCCGCCTCGACCATTGCGGCGCTGGTGCCGCCGAGCATCACGGCCGTGGTCTATGGCGCGGTCGGCAACGTATCGATCGCCGGCCTGTTCATGGCGGGCGTGGTGCCCGGCCTGATGATCGGCTTTGGCCTGATGATCTACTGCTACTTCTTCGGCCCGTCCGGCCTGCGCAAGCCGCGCGCGCCGCTGCGGCAGGTGGTGTTCGCGGCGGGNGCCGCTGATGATCCCGGTGATCCTGCTGGGCGGCATCCTCACCGGCTGGTTCACGCCGACGGAGGCCGGTGTCGTCGCCGTGGTCTGGATCATCCTGGTGGTGATCCCCGCGCTCAACCGCGGCCACTTCAGGAAGATCCCTTACGATTTCTGCCTCGCCGGCCTGATCTTCTCGCTGCCGCTGATCACGATCGGCGCCGCCAACGCCTTCGGCTGGATGCTCGCGTACTTGCGCGGCGCGACCTACATCGCCGAGTGGATCACGTCCATTGCCGGCAACGATCCGCATCTGATCATGCTGCTGATGGTGCTGCTGTTCACCGTGGTCGGCGATTTCATCGAGCCGGTGCCGACCATCATCATCTTCATGCCGCTGGTCAACGCGCTGACCGAGGCCGGCGACATCAACGGCGTCCACATGGGCGTGGTTCTGATCGCAACGCTCGCCTTCGGCCTGATCACGCCGCCTTACGGGCTCGTCCTGTTGATGGCCTCGAAATTCGTCGGCATCAGCTTTGCCAAGGCGCTACGCGCGGCACTGCCGATCTATGTGGTCTTCCTCACCACCATCGCGTTCGCGATCTATTTCCCGAGCGTGGTGCTGTGGCTGCCGCGGCACGTGCTCCCGGAATCGGTCGGTTGCTTCAAGTCGCCGGCGGGGACGGGCTATATCTGTCCGCAATAGCGACCTGCTCGACACGCCATTGTGCCTGCTCGCGCACGTATCGGAACGGCGTGCCATGGCTGTTCTTGAAGTAGCTGCCGCAGAGCGCATTTGCCATGCCCTGCATCACCGCGTCGTGGCAGACGAACAGGAGCTGATCGTCGGGATGACGGTCGAGCCAGGCGGAGACGCAAGCGAGCGACCGTTTCGTCATGGCGTCCCAGCTCTCCCCATCGGCCGGCAGGATCGAGACGAGGCCCGTCGCCGACTTGACGCCGTGTTTGATCATGAGGTCGCGAACGGGCAGGCCCTCGAAGCTGCCGAAGTCGAACTCGATGAGGCCGTCGTCGATCGCGAGCGGCACCGAGATCGCGGCCGCGATGATCTCGGCCGTTCGTGACGCGCGCACCAGCGGGCTTGCGACGATGCGGCTGATGCCGGCGCCGCGCAGCATGGCCACGGCCTCGTGCGCCTGCCGCAGACCATCCTCGTTCAGCGGATTGTCGGTCCGGCCCTGGAAGCGTCCCTCGCGATTCCAGTCGGTCGCGCCGTGACGAAGGCCGTAGAAGCTGCGCGCGGGTGTCACTTCGACTTGCTCGTGAATTTCTTCACGGCGGTGCGGAACGCCTCCGTGTTCATCGCCATGACGATCTTGTGCTCCTCGGCATCGAGCTGCTGTTTCACGGGCGTGGTGGCGGCCGCATAGACCAGCTGCTTGGTGCCGGCGATCGCCGCCGGCGGATTCTGCGCCAGTCGCTCGGCCAGTTGTCGCGTCGCCGCCTTCAACTCCGCGGCGGGTACGGTCTTGGCGACGAGACCCCACTCGTAAGCCTGCTGTGCGGTAAAATTGTCCTCGGCGAGAAAGATCTGCAGCGCGCGGCGCGAGCCGACCGTGCCGACGATCCCAACCGTGGAGCCGCCATCCGGCGACACCCCGATCTTGGCATAGGCCGGCGTGAACCTGGCATCATCGGCGGCGATGCAGATATCGGTGACGAAGGCGAGGCCCATGCCGGCGCCGGCGGCCGAGCCGTGCACGCTGGACAGCGAGATCTTCGGCATCCGCCTGACGATCTCGATGAAGGCGTGATAATGCTTGAGCAGTTCGCCGACGACAGGCGTCACCGTGCCGGCTTCGGCGGCGGCCCCGATCGTCTGCAGATCGCCGCCGGCCGAGAAGGCGCGGCCTTCGCCCTCGATCACCAGGACCCTGATGGCGTCGTCGCCTTCGATATAGGCCGCGAGCTGCTCCAGCTTCTGCGCGATCGCGAGGTTGATCGAGTTGAATGCGGCGGGGCGGTTGAGCGTGATGGTTGCAATCGGGCCGTCGATCCGCAGCAGGGCGGGATCGTCGGGCTGAGAGGCGGGTGCTGGCATCTTGAAATCCCCGGCAAGAGGTTCGTTGCTGCAACTAAATCGCAGAAGGCGAGGGGAGACAATCCCCGGCCGCTCTTGCGCCCGGCGGAACGATAGGCTCAAATGGAGCCGCCTTCGCCAAGGGACGGACACGAGCGCCGGCTCCTCGAAAGGCCAGCAAACCAAAATCAGCGAGAGAGGAGACGACATGAGTCACGCTCGTGTCTCCGGAAATGGGCTGCTCCGATGACTGGCCCGGTGATCATCGTCGGTGCCGGCCATGGCGGCTACCAGGTCGCGGCATCCCTGCGCCAGGCGGGCTTTTCCGAGCGCATCTGCCTGATCAATGACGAGGCGCATCTGCCCTATCAGCGGCCGCCCTTGTCCAAGGCCTACATCAAGGGCTCGGCGGGGCCGGAGAGCCTGATGTTCCGCCCCGAAAAATTCTACCAAGACCAGAAGATCGAGCTGATCGCGGGGCGCACGGTATCGATCGACCGCGCCGGGCACACGGTGCTGCTCGCGTCCGGCGAGACGCTGCCTTACGGTCACCTCGTGCTGGCGACGGGTGCGCGCAACCGGCTGCTCGATCTGCCCAACGCCAATCTGCCCGACGTGAAATACTTGCGCATCCTCGACGACAGCGAGGCGCTGCGGGGGATCATGCCGTCGAAAAAGCGCGCTGTGATCATCGGCGCCGGCTTCATCGGCCTCGAATTCGCCGCCACCGCGCGGATCAAGGGCCTCGAGGTCGACGTGCTCGAACTCGCCCCGCGCGTAATGGCGCGCGCGGTGACAGCAGAGGTCTCGGAATATTTCCAGGAGCGCCATCGCGAAGCCGGCGTCCGCATCCATCTCGGCGTGCAGGCCACCTCCATCGAAGCGGAGGGTGGCAAGGTCACCGGCGTGTCCTTGAGCGACGGGCGGCATCTGCCCGCCGACCTCGTCGTGGTCGGCGTCGGCGTGCTGCCCAATATCGAGCTTGCGGCCGAGGCTGGGCTGCCGGTCGCGGCCGGCATCATCGTCGACGAATATCTGTCGACGTCCGATCCCGATATCTCGGCGATCGGCGACTGCGCGCTGTTTGCGAGCCCACGCTTCGGTAGCTCGCTGCGGCTGGAATCGGTGCAGAACGCCACCGACCACGCCCGCTGCCTCGCCGCGCGCCTGACCGGTGACCGAAAACCTTACGACAGCCATCCCTGGTTCTGGAGCGACCAGGGCGATGACAAGCTCCAGATCGCGGGGCTCACCACCGGCTATGACCGCGTCGTGCTGCGCGGCGATCCCGCGAAGAAGGCGTTTTCCGCGTTCTGTTATCACGGCGAGAGGCTGCTCGGCATCGAGTCCATCAACCGCGCCGGCGATCACATGTTCGGCCGGAGATTGCAGAGCATGGACCGCTCGATCACGCCGGAACAGGCCGCGGATGAAAGCTTTGACCTGAAGAGCGCGCTGGCGTGACGTTGCTCCCCGCTTGCGGAAAAGGCGAAGGAAGCCTTGGCTAGCGTTGAAGCACCGCCGCCACCTCGGCGGCCGTCGGCATCGACGGCCCGGCGCCCATCCGCTGCACGGAGATCGAGGCGGCGGCGTTGGCGAAGGTGAGGGCTGCGCGCAATGGCGTACCGTCGGCGAGCTGTGCCGCCAGCGCGCCCACAAAACAATCGCCGGCACCGGTCGTGTCCACCGCCTTCACCGCGCGGCCCGCCACGGAAATCTCCTCGTGGCCCGCCAGCGCCAGCACGCCGCGCCTGCCGAGCGTGACGCAGATGGTCTGGTCCGCGCGCGCCTGAAGTCTTCGCGCGACGTCGATGATGCGCGCGGCCTCGTCACTGTCGGACAGTTCGACGCCGGCGAGAAAGCCGAGCTCGGTCTCGTTCAGCACGAGGATATCGACGAGCGCCAGCAGCTCGCTCGACATCTTCTGCGCCGGCGCCGGGTTCAGCACGGTCGTGGCCCCGGCCTCGCGGGCCCGCGCAAAGAACGCGGCAATCGTCGGCAGCGGAATCTCGAACTGGCTGACGGCAACATCGCCCTTCGCCAGCGGAACGGCGCTCACGTCCTCCGCGCCGACCAGCGCGTTGCTGCCGGGAATGACGACGATGGTGTTGTCGGACTCGGCGACCGTGATGATCGCAGTGCCACTGTGCGTGTCGGCTTCGCGCACCGAGCCGAGATCGACGCCCTGCGCGCCGAGGAAAGCTCTCAGCTCAGCACCGAATGCATCCTTCCCCAGCCGTCCGATCAGCGTCGTCCGCGCGCCGAGCCGCGATGCCGCCACCGCCTGGTTCGCGCCCTTGCCGCCCGGAAAATAAAGCACCTCTTTGCCGGCGACGGTCTCGCCGACCCTGGGATGGCGATCGGCCGTCGCCACCACATCCATGTTGATGCTGCCGGCGACGAAGACGCGCCCCATGGTGACCTCAGCGAACGCTAGACCCTGACCTCGAACTCGTGCCTGACCTTGGCGATGTCGACGAGGGTCGGCAGGCCGGCCTCGTTGCCGAGGCGCTGAATCTTGTAGGTCGAGGCGGCGCGCGCGAAATCGAAATGTTCGCGCCAGCTTTTGCCGGGATGGGCGAGGTAGGAATAGACATAGGCGCCGTGGAACACGTCGCCGGCGCCGTTGGTGTCGATCACGCGCTCGCGCGGGATCGGCATCGCCGGCATGATCTCGACCGCGCCGGTCTCGTTGTACCAGAGCAGGCCCTTCTCACCCATGGTGACGCCGCCGATCTTGCACCCGCGGCTCTTCAGATAGTCCAGCATCTTCTCTGGCGTCAGGTCCATCTGCTCGCACAGGCGCTCGGCGACGATGGCGACGTCGATGAATTCCAGCAGCTCATGCGTGTTGGTGCGCAGGCCGCCGCCGTCGAGCGAGGTCAGGATGCCGGCCTCGCGGCAGACTTTTGCGTAGTGGATCGCCGCATCCGGCTGGTGGCCGTCGACATGCAGCGCGCGGCAATTGCCGAGATTGAGGATCGGGAAGGGGTGGATGTGGGAATCGTCGCGGCAGCGGACGATGGCGCGCTTGCCGTCCTTGGGCATGATGAAGGACAGCGAGGACTGGTTCACCTTCCGCGGATGCAGCGAGATCGCGTATTTCGCGCACATGTCCTGGAACATGCGCCCCAGCCAGTCATTGGCGGCGGTGGCGATCAGGTCGGGCACGATGCCGAGCTTGGCGCAGCAGAACGCTGCTGTGACCGCATTGCCGCCGAAGGAAACCGCGTAATCCGAGGCCACGTGCTTTTCGTCGCCGGTCGGCATGTGGTCGGTGATGAAGACGACGTCGATATAGGTCTGTCCGATAAAGAGAGCCTGCATTGCCTATCCGTGATGCGCTGGGTGGTCCCGACCGGCCGCTTACCTTAGCACCGCTTCGGCGGGAGCCAAAATATTCGCAAAGTCATGGCGATAGACGCTTGAGGTCGGCCGAGGGGCGGAATACGACCGTGGCTGGGCGAGCTGACCGGGCAGAGCCAACGGCCTCACGGGCGTTCCGGTTCCGGCCCGTTGCGGAGGAGGGAACATGATCACCGGCCTCGATCACATCGTCGTTCTGGTCAGGGATATCGGTGCGGCGAAGGCGGCCTATCAGACCCTGCTCGGACGCGCGCCGGCCTGGCAGAATTCGGGCGAGGGCGCCGACCGGGTGCTGTTCACGCTCGAGAACATGACGATCGAGCTGATGGCGCCGAGCGGCTTCAGCATCACCGCCGACCGCATGCGCGCGCTGCTCGACGACCAGGAGGGCGTGCTCGCCAGCCTGTGCTTTCGTGTCGCGGACATGGCCAAGATGCACCGCCGGCTTGAGCGGGTAGCCTTGAGGCCGGACCCGGTCGCCGAGGTCGAAAGCAGCGATGCCGCCACCGATGCCGTCCTGCACTGGAAGCGCACCCGCGCCGCCACCGAGCTGACGCGCGGCGTCCGGATGTTCTTCCTCGAACTCGCCGATGAGCGGCCCAAATCGGTCGCGACCGACATCGCGCCGATTGACGGGCTCGACCATGTCGTGATCACCACCGAGGATTCCGAGCGCGCAGCCGCGCTCTATGGCGCGCGGCTCGGGCTCGACCTCGCGCTCGACCGCTCACATCAGGATTGGGGCCAGCTGATGTTCTTCCGCTGCGGCGATCTCATCGTCGAGGTGGTGCGCCGGCCCGTCGCGGGTGGCGATGCCGCGCATGACCGTCTCTGGGGCCTGAGCTGGCGGGTC
>NZ_LWIG01000013.1:22527-34110 GCF_002068095.1 Bradyrhizobium sacchari
CCCGCCTGATCGCAGCCGGCCTCGACGTCACCGAGGTCCGCAACGGCCGCAAGCCGGGTACGCGGATCATGACGGTGCGCAGCGGCACCTGCGGGATCCAGACGGTGCTGCTGGAGCGCTCGCCGAAGCCGGTGGAGTGAGCGCTGGTCCCTCCACCCGTCATTGCGAGCACAGCGAAGCAATCCAGAATCCCTCCGCGGTGGCAGTCTGGATTGCTTCGTCGCAAGGGCTCCTCGCAATGACGGCTTCCGCGTGTTACATGCGTACCCGAGACCACCCAGCGAGCACCCGGTTTGGCGAAGGCAAAGCGAACTCTGAAATGGCAGCGGGACCCCGAGGGGATGCGGCTGCGCATTCTCGAAGCCGCCAAGCAGGAGTTTTCCGCCCACGGGCTTGCCGGTGCGCGCGTCGACCGCATCGCGGCCAAGGCCGGCGCCAACAAGCGCATGCTGTACTACCATGTCGGCAACAAGGACGAGCTCTATCTGGCGGTGCTCGAAGGCGCCTATGACAAGATCCGCAGCGAGGAGCGCGGTCTCGATCTCGAGCATCTCGATCCGCCCGAAGCGATCCGCCGCCTGATCGAGTTCACCTGGAATTACTTCCTGCGCAATCCCGAGTTCCTGTCGCTGCTGCAGACCGAGAACCTCGCGCGCGCAAAGCACCTGAAGAAATCGACCAAGGTGAAGTCGATGCACTCGCCCTTTGTCGAGATGATCCGCACCGTGGTGCGGCGCGGTGTCGAGTCCGGCGACTTCCAGGTCGCAGTTGACCCGGTGCAGCTCTACATCTCCATCGCGGCGCTCAGCTTCTTCTATCTCTCCAACTCGGCGACCCTCAGCGTGATCTTCGGCCGCGATCTGCTGGACAAGAAGGCCAAGGACGAACGGCTCGCGCACATGGCGGGCCTTGTGCTCGCCGCGCTGACGGGACGTTCGGCGGAACTGTTCGAGATCGCGAAAGCGCCGAAGTCGCGCAGCGCGGTGGCGCAGGCGGTTTAGTCCCCTAATCTCCCCGTCGTCATTCCGGGGCGGTCCGTAGGACCAACCCGGAATCTCGAGATTCCGGGTTCGATGCTTCGCATCGCCCCGGAATGACAGCGTGCCGGAACCCAGCGCAAAACGTCACAGGGAAACCTCTGGACAGTATTTATCCAACGGGTTAATTTCTCCCCACAACGAAGAAGACTGCCGGGAGTGAAAATTGGCCGAGCCGAAGCCGCAGGGTGCGATCTCCAAATTGCTGAATGCGGCCTGGGTTCGGCCGTTCTTGTTCCTCGTCTTCATCGTCGTCGCCTGGGATCTCGCGATCCGGCTGTTCAAAATCCCCGCCTACCAGATCCCCTCGCCGGGCGATGTTCTCGCCGTGCTGCGCACCGAATGGCCGGAATTGCTGCGCCAGTCCTGGCCGACCACCTATGCGACCGTCTGCGGCTTCCTGCTGTCGGCGCTGTTCGGCATTCCCGTCGCGATGCTGATCGCGGGCTCGAAGACGGTGGAGAGCTATGTCTATCCGCTGCTGGTGTTCTCCCAGTCCGTGCCGAAGATCGCGATCGCGCCGCTGTTCGTGGTGTGGTTCGGCTTCGGCATCATTCCCAAGGTGATCTCGGCATTTCTACTCGGCTTCTTCCCGGTGGTCGTCTCCGCCGTGCAGGGTTTCAAGTCGGTCGACCCTGATATGGTCGATCTTGCCCGCGCCATGCAGGGCAGCCGCCTGCAGGTGTTCCGCGCGGTGAACCTGCCGCATGCGCTGCCGGCGATCTTCTCCGGTCTCAAAGTCTCCGTGACGCTCGCCGTGGTCGGCGCCGTCGTCGGCGAGTTCGTCGGCTCCAATTCCGGCATCGGCTATGTGATGCAGCGCTCGATCGGCACGTTCGACCTGCCGACGATGTTCGCGGCCCTGGTGATCCTGGCGCTGCTCGGCGTCATCCTGTTCTGGATCGTGGACCGGATCGAGAAGCTGGTCATTCCCTGGCATGTCAGCCAGCGCGAGGACGTGATTTTCGCCTCTTAACTTAAGCAACGGTCATCAACGGCCGAAACATAATGATAAAGGGAGAGTGACGATGAAGCGGTTGATCGGGGCTGCATCAGTGGCGCTGCTGATGTTCACGGCCATGCCGGCGCAGGCGGCGGACAAGGTCGTGCTGATGCTGAACTGGTACGTCTATGGCGAGCACGCGCCGTTCTATTACGGCAAGGCCAGGGGCATCTATGCCGCCGAAGGCATCGACCTCGAGATCCAGGAAGGCCGCGGCTCGGCCGCGACGACGCAGGCCGTCGCCGCCAAGACTGCGGATTTCGGCTATGTCGACGTGCCCACCATGATGCGCGCCGCCATCAAGGGCGCGCCCGTGCTTGCCACCGGCGTGCTGCTGCAGACGAGCCCGATGTCCGCCATGGGCTTCGTCGACAAGAACATCAAAAAGCCCGAGGATATCAAGGGCAAGACGGTGGCGATCACGCCGGCGGATTCCATGACCCAGATCTGGCCGCTGTTCCTGAAGAAGACCGGCCTCAAGGAAAGCGACTTCCAGACGGTGGCCGGCGACGGCCAGACCAAGCTCAACGCCGTCATCAACGGCCAGGCTGATCTGTTGCTCGGCTATGTCATGGACCAGTCGATGAAGATCAAGGACGCCACCGGCAAGGACGTCTATCCGATCAAGTTCGCCGACTACGGCATCAACATGGTTTCCTCCGGCATCATCGCCAATTCCGACTATGTGAAGGCCAATGCCGACCTCGTTCGCCGCTTCATGTCGGCGACGACCAAGGCGGTCGAGGCTGCCGAGAAGGAACCGAAGGCCGCTGCGCAGTCGATCCTCGATGCCAACCCCAAGGGCGGCAAGATCGACACGCTGACGCAGGGCTTCGAGCTGACCATTCCGCTCTACCGGACCGCCGAGACCAAGGCCAAGCGGCCGTTCCAGGTCACCGACCAGAACATGACCGAGACCGTCAATCTGCTGGTCGAATATGGCGGCCTCGACGCCAAGGCCAAGGACAACCCGAAGGCTTTCTACACCAACGATTACTTGCCGAAGAGTGGCTCGTGAAACCAGCGACAGTGACGAGCGAAACCGTGCAGCCGGCCGCGCATCTGAGGCTGGTGAGCGACCGGGCCGGCGATACGTCGGGCATCAAGCTGTCCGGCGTGTCCAAGACCTACCGGACGCGCGACGGCGACGTGCCGTCGCTGCGGCCGCTCGACTTCCATATCAATGACGGCGAGTTCTTTGTCGTGGTCGGCCCCTCAGGCTGCGGCAAGTCCACGCTGCTCAAGCTGATTTCGGGACTCTTGCCGCCGACATCGGGCGAGATCCTGGTCGAGGGCGAGAAGGTGACGACGCCGCACGGCAATGTCGGCATCGTGTTCCAGAACGCGCTGCTGCTGCCCTGGCGCAACATCCTCAACAACGTGATGCTGCCGATCGACATGAAGCGGCTGCCGCGGCAGGAATATCTCGACCGCGCCAGGTCGCTGTTGAAACTGGTCGGCCTCGAAGGCTTCGAGAAGAAGCTGCCCTGGCAGCTTTCCGGCGGCATGCAGCAGCGCGCCTCGATCTGCCGCGCGCTGGTGCACGATCCCAGGATCATGCTGATGGACGAGCCGTTCGGCGCGCTCGATGCCCTGACGCGCGAGCGCATGAATGTCGAATTGATGCGGATCCAGCGCGAGACGAAGAAGACGGTGCTGCTGATCACGCATTCGATTCCGGAGGCGGTGTTCCTCGCCGACCGCGTGCTGGTGATGACCGAGCGCCCCGGCGCGGTTGCCGCGATCTACGACGTGCCGCTGCCGCGCCCGCGCTCGCTCGATGTGATGGCCGATCCCGTGTTCACCGAGCTCGTGCAACGCATCCGCAAACATTTCTTCTCGCAAGGTGCATTGGACTGACGATCATGGCGCCGCGCCTGAAGCTGCGAGATATCGCCTTCTTCGAACGACCGACGCATTTCGCGCGGCCGTTCCGCTTTGGCGCGATCACCATCAACGCGACGCCGCAGCTGTTCGTGCGGGTCGAGATCGAGGTCGAGGGCAGGGGCGTTGCGGTCGGCGCCAGCGCCGAGCTGCTGGTGCCAAAGTGGTTCGACAAGCGGCCGGAGCTGTCGCCTGCGCAGACAGTCGATGGCTTGCGCCGCTCGCTCCAGATCGCGCGCGGGCTTTACCTCGCGCGGACCGGACTTCGGACGGCGTTCGATCTGCATGCCTCGTGCATCAGTGCGCAGATCGCGACCTGTGCGAAGAAGAACATTCCGGCGCTTGCTGCGGCCTATGGCCCGGCGGAGATCGACAAGGCAATCCTCGATGCCCTGCTGCGCGGTGTGGAAACGGACTTCTTTGACGGCATGGCCGGCAATATCGCCGGCATCGATGCGCGGCTTTCGCCGGATTTGGACGACGCGGATCTCACGACCTTTCTCGCCGGCCGCAAGCCACTGCCGCGCGTTGCGATCAGGCATACCGTCGGCCTCGACGACACTGTCGAAGGCGAGGGCGGTGTTGCGGATGACCACGAGAACGCCGGTGCAAATTACTTCAAGCTGAAACTGTCGGGCGATCCCGCAGCCGACGCAGCACGGCTGGCCCGTATCGGCAAGGAACTCGACACGCTCGGGCGCCATTACAAGGTGACCCTCGACGCCAACGAACAGTATGCCGATCTCGCCGCGCTGCAGGCTCTGATGGACCGGCTCGACCGTGATTCCGCGCTGCGCCCGATCGCCTCGCGGCTGCTCTACGTCGAACAGCCGATGCCGCGCGATATCACACGGCAATCGCCGCTGGGTTCGCTCGCCGCACACGGCTTCATCATCGACGAGGCCGACGATTCCTACGATGCCTTCCCCGCGGCGCGGGCGCTCGGCTATTCCGGCATTTCCTCGAAATCCTGCAAGGGGCTCTACAAGTCCATTGTCAATGCAACGCGCGCGGCGAAGTGGAGCGCAGGCGGCGAAACTTTCTTCGTCACGGGTGAGGACCTGACCTGCCAGGCCGGCCTTGCCGTGCAGCAGGATCTTGCGCTCGGCGCCTTCATTGGCGTCACGCATGCCGAGCGCAACGGCCACCACTATGTCGACGGCTTTGGCGACACGCCTGCCGCAGAAGCTGCGGCCTTCGCCGCCGCGCACCCCGATCTCTACGCCGATGCCGGGCAGGGCGTCCGCCTCAGGATTCACGACGGCGATCTCCTGACGGGATCGCTGAACACAGTGGGCTTTGCGACGTCGGTGCATCCGGACTGGTCGGCGCTCCGCCCGCTCGAACAGCCAACATCACTTCAGGAGTATCTGGCATGACCACGCAACGCCTCGGCCTCATCATGAACGGCGTCACCGGCCGCATGGGGCTCAACCAGCATCTGATCCGCTCGATCGTCGCGATCCGCGACCAGGGCGGGGTCCGCCTCAAGAATGGCGACCGCGTCATGCCCGATCCGATCCTGGTCGGCCGCAGCGCCGAGAAGGTCGAGGCACTCGCGAAGCGCTACAACATCACGCGCTGGACCACCGACCTCGACGCGGCGCTCGCCGACAAGAACGACACCATGTTCTTCGACGCCGCGACCACACAGGCCCGCCCCGGCCTGCTGACCCAGGCCATCAATGCCGGCAAGCACGTCTATTGCGAGAAGCCGATTGCGACGAATTTCGAGGAGGCCGTCGAGGTCGTGAAGCTCGCCAACGCCAAGGGCGTCAAGCACGGCACGGTGCAGGACAAGCTGTTCCTGCCCGGCCTGAAGAAGATCGCCTTCCTGCGCGATTCCGGCTTCTTCGGTCGCATCCTCTCGGTGCGCGGCGAGTTCGGCTATTGGGTGTTCGAGGGCGGCTGGCAGGAAGCGCAGCGGCCGTCGTGGAACTACCGCGACGAGGACGGCGGCGGCATCATCCTCGACATGGTCTGCCACTGGCGCTACGTGCTCGACAACCTCTTCGGCAATGTCCAGAGCGTGGTCTGCATCGGCAATACGGACATTCCCGAGCGCTTCGACGAGCAGGGCAGGAAGTACAAGGCGACCGCGGACGATTCCGCCTACGCCACCTTCCAGCTCGAGGGCGGCATCATCGCCCACATCAACATGTCCTGGGTGACGCGCGTCTACCGCGACGATCTCGTGACCTTCCAGGTCGACGGCACGCTCGGCTCGGCGGTCGCGGGTCTTTCCGACTGCATGATCCAGGCCCGGCAGGCGACCCCGAGGCCGGTATGGAATCCCGACGAGAAGCGGCTGCACGATTTTTACGGCGACTGGCAGAAGCTGCCCGACAATGTCAGCTACGACAACGGCTTCAAGGAGCAGTGGGAGATGTTCATCCGCCACGTCTACGAGGAGGCTCCCTACAAGTTCACCCTGCTCGAGGGCGCCAAGGGCGTGCAACTCGCCGAATGCGCACTGAAGAGCTGGAAAGAGCGGCGCTGGATCGACGTCGCCCCGATCAAGGTGTGAGGTCGATTGGATAAGCCCCGATGTCCACTAAGTCGTCATTGCGAGCGAAGCGAAGCAATCCGGAGTCTTTCTGCAGAGGCCGTCTGGATTGCTTCGTCGCTTCGCTCCTCGCAATGGCAGGAAGAGGTCTAAAATGAACAAGCCAGTCCAGCCCATGTCGTCATTGTCGCTCAAGCTGCCGAAGGCCGATCGCTCGATCGAGGCCTACCGGCTCGCGGCCTCACGAACGTTCCCCGCAAAGCTCGAGGGCCCGCTGAACCGCATCGCCTTCTCGGCCGTGCACACGGTTGCCGATCCCTTCGCGGACAACGATCCCTGGCTTTCGGTCGCCGTCGACTGGGACAAGACCATCGCCTTCCGCGAGCACGTCTGGGACCTCGGCCTCGGCGTTGCCGAAGCCATGGACACTGCGCAACGCGGCATGGGGCTGGATTGGCCGACCTCGCTGGAGCTGATCACGCGCTCGGTCGCCGCCGCCAAGCGGCGCAACGCGCTGGTGTTCTCCGGTGCGGGCACCGATCACCTCGCGGTCGAGGATGCCAGGACCATCGACGACGTCATCCGCGCCTATGAGGAACAGATCTCCGCCGTCGAAAAGGTCGGCGGCCGCATCATCCTGATGGCCTCGCGCGCGCTGGCAAAGCTCGGCCGCAACGCCGACGACTACGCAAAAGTCTATGATCGCGTGTTGTCCCAGGTCCGCGAGCCCGTCATCATCCACTGGCTCGGCGACATGTTCGATCCGGCGCTGACGGGATATTGGGGCACTAAAGATCTCAACAAGGCGATGGACACCGCTGTCGCCATCATCAACGGCAACGCCGCCAAGGTTGACGGTGTCAAAGTCTCGCTGCTCGACAAGCAGCGCGAGATCGACATGCGCCGGCGCCTCGACAAGCGCATCAAGATGTATACCGGCGACGACTTCAACTACGCGGAGCTGATCGCCGGCGATAGCCAGGGGTTTTCGCACGCACTGCTCGGCATCTTCGATGCCATCGCGCCGGCGGCGTCCTATGCGCTGTCGCGGCTGGCTGCCGGCGACGAGGCCGGTTTCCACGACGTGCTGGGACCGACGGTGCCGCTGTCGCGCCATATCTTCAAGGCGCCGACGCGCTTCTACAAGACCGGCGTGGTGTTCATGGCGTATCTCAACGGTCACCAGGATCATTTCACCATGGTCGGTGGTCAGGAGAGCACGCGTTCCACGTTGCATCTGGCCGAGCTGTTTCGTCTGGCCGACAAGGCCGGCCTGCTCGCCAATCCCGAACTCGCGACGCAGCGGATGAAGTCCGTGCTCGCCACCCACGGTATCGAACCCTGATGCGCGATTTTTCGTCCGACCATCGCTGGCTGTCGCTGAACACGGCGACCGTCCGCAAGCAGGGTGACCTCGTCGAGATCATCGATGCCTGTGCCAGGCACGGCATCCGCGCCATCGACCCCTGGCGGGATCAGGTCGCCGCCGTCGGTCCCGACCGCGCTGCACGCGCGGTGCGCGATGCGGGCCTCGATCTCTCAGGTTATTGCCGCGGTGGCATGTTCACCTCTGATACCTCACGCCGGAGCGAAGTGCGCGACGACAACCGCCGCTGCGTCGACGAGGCCAAGGCGCTCGGCGCCTCCTGCATCGTTCTTGTCGTGGGCGGCCTGCCGCAATATTCGCGGCCGGGCAGCGAGGCGTCGAAGGACATCGCGGCGGCGCGCGGGCAGGTCGAGGAGGCGCTTGTCGAGATGCTCGACTACGCCAGACAGGCAAACCTGCCGCTGGCCATCGAGCCGCTGCATCCGGCTTACGCCGCCGACCGCGCCTGCGTGAACACCACAAAGCAGGCGCTCGACATCTGCGACCGGCTCGACCCTGATCGTACCGGCATGCTCGGCGTCGCACTCGATGTCTATCACATCTGGTGGGACCCGGAGCTGATGGGCCAGATCGCGCGCGCCGGCAAGGATCGCCTGCTCGCCTTCCACGTCTGCGACTGGCTGGTGCCGACGAAGGACATCCTCAACGATCGCGGCATGATGGGCGATGGGGTCATCGACATCAAGTCGGTGCGTCAAGCGGTCGAAGCGCAGGGTTTTTCCGGATACTCGGAAATCGAGATCTTCTCCAGCGACTGGTGGGGCAAGCCGATGGACGAGGTGCTGCGCACCTGCATCGCGCGGCACAAGACGGTGGTTTAAGCTTACCAGGTGTGCGGTTTTTCCGGGCTTGCGGCCTGTTGCAGCGCGTCGAAGCGGGCCCTCTGCTCGCTGCTCAGTGTGGCATA
Organism: Bradyrhizobium sacchari; assembly: GCF_002068095.1. GTDB lineage: Bacteria > Pseudomonadota > Alphaproteobacteria > Rhizobiales > Xanthobacteraceae > Bradyrhizobium > Bradyrhizobium sacchari. The sequence continues at coordinate 31,252 of NZ_LWIG01000013.1, forward strand.
GAACTCGTCTATGCGGGCTCGTCGCTTGGCGATCGTCAACATGGCCCGTCGAGGACGCTGGCGACGCAGCGAGCTGGTGGGAGTACCACCAATGATGAGATGGACTGCCATCAGCTTTCAGGCAGAATATCATCATTCCGATGCCGCAGCCCTGCCACAGTCTGTGCCAGATCGGATGTGGTAATAAGCGGCATCAACGGTCAGCAGGCGCGGCGGATGTACCCAGGCCTGCCGATCTTGAATGGCCCCGACGTGCAAGCGTCGGGGCCATTGTTGTGATCGGCCTGGCAGACTTGTTCTTCTAAAAAGTCAGACGATTGCGCTGTCATCGATTCACCGTCAAACACCGGGGTATCGCTCGCCAATTCGATCTGCGAAGTTGTGACAACACAAATGCGCTTGCAAACAAGCAAGCGCGATGGGAGGTCCGCAGTGGAGAAAGTGCGACGCTTGCGTGCGATGAGCTCACTTTGCCGCCAACAGGCCGCATACAACAGCATGAACAAATGGAAGCTGCTTGCGGAAGCAGAGTACTGGGATCATCTGGCCGAGTTTGAGTTGTCGTCTTACTTCCAACAATGCAACGCCATTGGCGCGAACGAGATCGAGCAGCCTCAAGCGATCGCAAACACGAATGATGTTGAGCGGAAGACGATTCCCGCGTGAGGTCAGAAACGAGGCGGTAGCTTGCGTTCCGTGCCGCTGCACTCACACGGAGAGTGCGCCGTCTAGGACCACGGCGGCTCTTCGCCCGCCGCGTCTGCCTCGTGGTTGATCGTGACACCCGCCGAACGCAATCCAGTCAGCAATACAGTTCTTACAGAGGCGGTATCAAATCCAATCTCCTTGGCGTTTGGTGGATGGGCCTCGCTCTCCTTCAATCGGAGCGCCAAATGCAATTGCTCGCAAAGGTGCCGAACGACGAGATTGACTTGATCGTCGGTCATCATTGTCTTCTCCTGCTATCCCAGCCCTACGCTCATGGACGCTCATGGTTGTGGGGCCGGCCTGTCTGGCACACCGGAAATGACCAGGCGGCGATTGGAGCGACGCTTTGACCTTTCGGACATCCAATCCGATCAGCACAATGCGGATAGCTTGACTAGTGCCGTTCGGCTTCGGCTTCTTGTTCCAACTGCAAGATGCGTACCCGTAGCGCGTCGAACGTCTCTTCGGCTGCCTCGCTAAACAGCGGATCCTCAGGATTGGACATGGCCGAAGCGATCTCCGTCCAATCTTGAGGCTTGAGAGCCTTCACGGCAGCGGGAAAGAAATCGCGATCTTCCATCGTGATGTGGCGTCGCTCGTGTTCGATGAAATCGTGAACGATGGCATGCACATCTTGCCGAAGGAGTTCGCGGCCCGCAAGAACATTGTCAATCTCATGAGCGACGCGGCGCAAAAGTTCGGCCCCTCTCTGGTGTTCGCGAGCGAGATCACCGATCTTCGCAGCCGCATCGGGATCGCGAATTCTCAACTTGGCGAAGACCAGGTCTTCCTGAGGGTGGTGGTAAACCTCAGGGTAAAGTTCGAAATAGCTGATGACCGCGCCAATAACCTCATAGTCGGGGCGGTCGCCCAGGTCGAAAACCTGAAGCTCCCGCTCAAGGATGGCGAGCAGTTTCTCGATATTGCGGTGCTCTTGGCTTAAGCGCTCAATGATCATTGCTGTGATCCACAAGGTGACCGATTGAGAAGCTTTTGAAAACTTAGCCCAAAGTCGCCTCAGCTTCTTGCGCTAAATCAAGTCCCGGGCGGATGGTGCGCGATCCTCCTGTTCCAATCACGTATTTTGCCACTGGCGCGTCGCGAACGGGAGGTCTTGGATCTCCGCTCTTGGGCTGCCGTTGGGAGCTAACCGACCAGTCCGCCAGCGCTTGACGAGTCCACGCCATGGTCGTCCGGCTTCGTTCGCAGCGAATGCCACGCCCTCATTGGCCCGCGACCTGTTGCAGGGTGTTGAAGCGCGCCTTCTGCTCGCTGCTCAGCGTGGCATAGAACTCGTCCAGCGCAGGCTCCACGAGCTTGGCGGCCGTCACCATGGCCTCGAGCCGGCGCTGCATCGCCTCCAGCCGTCCGACCGGCGTCAGCGGTACATCGTTCGGGCAGGCCGCCTGCAGGCCCTCAACGCCCTTGGCTGTCGCTTCACCGAGGCGGTCGAGCGCCTCCTTTTGCTTGCCGGCGGGGTGGAGCACAGCCTCGATCCTCTGGATCGGCAACTGGGTCAGGCCGGACTTCGGATCGCCGCAGCTGTCGGCATTGGCTTGCTGCTGCGGCGGCGAGCGATCTCCGACGTTGGGGCCGAGCGCGTTGAAGCGGGCCTGCTGCTCGTCACTGAGCGAGTTGTAGAAATTCTCCAGCGCCGGCCGCACGATCTTGACGGCCTCCAGCGTTGCGTTGACGCGGTTCATCATCGCGCGCAGGCGGCCGGGAGGAGTCAGTGCATAGGTCTCCGCACAGGAGTCCTTGAACACACCGGCAGCGTTGGCCGCCGCGGCCTTCAGCTCGTCGAGCAATGCGCGTTGCTCCGGTGTGGGCCGCACAGCCTGCGCGATGTCGGCCAGCGGCCAGGCGGTTACGCCCTTGTCCGGTGTGCCGCACAACTGCCGAAGCGTTTGCGGACTCGCGCTGGCGCGCTGGCGAACGCTGCCGCCGCCAGCTTGCGGGTAGTCGTACGGGTTGACGCTGGCATAGGCGGAATAGGGGTCGTCACCGCCCCAGAACACGGTGTCGACGAAGTCGTCATATGCGTACGCCCAATAGCCGGGCTCGTAGGCATAGGACCAGAACGTGTAGTCAAAAATGTCGGAGTAGGCGTATGGCCAGAACACCGGCCCAAGCCACGCCACGAACACGGCG
>NZ_LWIG01000013.1:34296-34852 GCF_002068095.1 Bradyrhizobium sacchari
GGGCCTGGAGGCCAAGCCGCTGCTGGCGCGCCAGGTCGCTCTGCTGCGCGCGCTGCTCACGCTCGAGCAAGCGGTTCTGTGTCTGGAGCGTCCGTTGCTGCTCGCGCAACGCCCGCGCGCCTTCCGGTTTCTGCGACTGGAGTTGCTGCACGCGCTGCTGCAGGCGATCGATGCGGGTCTGGCGTTCCGTCGTCTGGCGCGACAGCACCTCGCGCTGGCGCTGCTGCACCATCTGCTGGCGCTGCTGCGCCCGCTGTTCGATCTGATCTCGCCGCGACAGCCGCTCGCTCGCAGCCGGCGGTCCGCTGGGCCGCGAGGGGGCGGCCGAGGGGGCGGCGATGTGCGGCGTCGGGCGGGGTGCCATGGCCGGGCGTTGCGGTGCCGGCGGCCGGTGGAATTCAGGCCGCGGCGCCGCCACGTGGGGGGCCGCGCGAGGTGGTGGTGCAGCGAAATGTGGGGCAGGCCGCGGCGGCGGTGCGGCAATGTGCGGCGCAGGATGAGGCGCCATGGCCGGTCGCTGCGGCATGGCCGGCGGATGGAATGCCGGCGCGGCGGG
>NZ_LWIG01000013.1:34964-50393 GCF_002068095.1 Bradyrhizobium sacchari
CCCTGGCCGGGTCCTTGGGCGAACGCACTTGTGCTCGCCGCCAGCATCGAGACACTAACCAAAACAGCCCTAAGGCAAACGCCACGCGGAAGCATGATCGTGGCTCCCAGCTCGTAATCGCCCACGACGTTCAACGCACGGCTGGCGGAATCGTTCGTTGTCGGCCACGGCCGGCATTGCGATCTTCCGACGCAGGCAGTCTCAGGAGAAATCCTGCGTCAGGGTGGTGGAGAGCCGCTCCAGCGCCCAGTCGACCTGGTCGCTTGTGATCACCAGCGGCGGAGCGATGCGGATCGTTTGCTCATGGGTATCCTTGGCGAGGATGCCCTTGCCCTGGAGCGCCTCGCAGTAGCGGCGAGCGCGGCCAGCCTCGGGATGCAGCTCGACCGCCAGCATCAGGCCGCGCCCGCGCACCTCGCGGATGGTATTGGCGCGAATGTCCTTCAAGCCTTCCAGAAAGCGCGCGCCTTGCCTCGCCGCATTCTCGATCATGCCTTCCTCGACCAGCACGCGCATCGCCGCGCGCGCCACGGCGCATGCAAGCGGGTTGCCGCCGAAGGTCGAACCATGCTGCCCGGGTCGCAAAGTTCCGAGTACATCGTTGTTCGAGAGCACGGCCGACACCGGATAGAAGCCGCCGGACAGGGCCTTGCCGAGCAGCGTCACGTCCGCCTCTATCCCCTCGTGCTGTTCGGCGAGCAGCTTGCCGGTGCGGCCGAGCCCGGTCTGGATCTCGTCGAGCACCAGCATCACGTTGTTGGCGGTGCAGAGCTCGCGCACCTCGGTGAAGTAGCCGGCGGGAGGAATGACGACGCCGGCTTCGCCCTGGATCGGCTCGACCAGAAAGGCGACCGTGTTCGGGGTGATGGCCGCCTCCAGGGCCGCGGCGTCGCCGAACGGGATGATCCTGAAGCCCGGGGCGAACGGCCCGAAGTGTCCATGTGTCTCGGGGTCGGTCGAAAAGCCGACGATGCCCAGCGTGCGTCCGTGGAAATTGTTGGCGCAGACGATGATCTCGGCCTGGCCGTCCGGCACGCCTTTCACCTCATAGCCCCATTTGCGGACCGCCTTGATCGCGCTTTCGACCGCCTCCGCGCCGCTGTTCATCGGCAGCACCTTGTGGGAACCGGTGAGCGCGGCGATCTCCTCGTAGAACAGAGCGAGCTGGTCGTTGTGGAAGGCCCGCGAGGTCAGCGTCAGCCTGTGCGCCTGTTCGACCATCGCCGCCAGGATCTTGGGGTGGCAGTGGCCCTGGCTGACCGCCGAATAGGCCGAGAGGCAATCGAGATAACGGTTGCCGTCGGTATCCCAGACCCAGACACCTTCGCCGCGCGACAGGACGACCCCGATCGGCGCGTAATTTTGGGCCCCAAACCGTGCTTCCGTTGCGATGAAATCAATGACCGACGAGCTCATCTGCCGTCACTCCATTGCTGCGCGCGCCGCGTCAACCGACTGCGCAGGCCTTCAACGTGATCTGGGTATCAACCTGCCGCCTTGGAAGCCTCCATGCGCCGGTGGCGTGGCGCGGCCCGATTTGCCCGAAACGTCAGTTGGTTGTGCGGAATCACATTGTGTCGCTCGCGGGGCCAGCCTCTACTGTGCATGGGGTTGTTTTCGACATTTTTGGTTGGAGGGCCCTCAGCCAAGCGCGCAGGGCACGCTCAGGAAGCCGCGGAACCGCACCCGTCCGCCCCGCACCGGCTGGCCGCTGACGGCATAGTTCGGAAAGCGCGCCAGGAAGCGCGAGATCGCAATGGCCCCTTCCAGCCGCGCGAGCGCCATGCCGGCGCATTGATGCGCGCCGGTGGCGAAGGCGAGATGCCGGTTCGGCGTCCGCGCGATGTCGAAGCGCTCAGGGTCGGGAAACTGCGCGGGGTCGCGGTTGGCGGCCCCGATGCACAGCGTCACCGACGTGCCGGCCTCGAGCATGACGCCGCCGAGTTCGACTCGTTCTGCCGTCATGCGGTTGCCGAGCTGGTTCGAGCTCTCGTAGCGCAGCATCTCCTCGACCGCGGTCTTGATCAGGTCCGGGTCGTCGATCAGGCGCTGCTTCTGGTCCGGATTGCGGTCGAGTGCGACGAGGCCGTTGCCGATCAGGTTGGTGGTGGTCTCGTGGCCGGCATTGAGCAGGAAGATGCAGTTGTGTAGCAGCTCCTTCTCCGTCAGCCGCTCGCCATTGTCCTCGCCGTTACCTTCTCCTTGGATAAGACGCGTCAGCACGTCGCGCTCCGGATTGCCCGGTTTTACGCGCCGCCGCGCCACCAGCGTTTCGAGATAGGCGAGGAAATCCGTCACCGCCTTGTTGCCGCGCGCGGCGACGTCAGGTGACACCACAGGTTCGAGCGCGCCGAGGATCGCCAGCGACCAGTCGCGCAGCGGTCCGCGTTCGTCGTGGGGCACGTCGAGCAGATTGCCGATCACCTCGATGGGAATCGATGCGGCGAAATCCTCGATCAGCTCGCAAGCACCCTTGGCCGCGATGGCGTCGAGCAGGCCATCGACCAGCTTGATGAGATCGCTCTCCATCCCCGCGATCGCGCGCGGCGACAGCGCGCCCATGATCAGGCGGCGCACACGGGTGTGCGAGGGCGGGTCGTTGAAGACGAGGCTGGTGGTGTGGTGCTCGTAGAGCGGGGTGTCGCCGTATTTCGGCGCGAACTCCCGCTTCTTGTCCGAGCTGAACGATTTCGTGTTCTTGTAGGTGGTGACGAGATCGTCGTAGCGGGTGAGGAACACCGTGCCATTCGGCAGGCGCTTGACCGGCTCGTTCTCCCGCAGTGCACGATAAGTCGGATAGGGATTGTCGTAAAATTCAGGCGTCAGCTTCTCGAGGTCGAACCTGGCCGCCAATTCCTTCGCATCTGCGTTCATCCCGTTATACTCGCCGGTTAAAGCCGTTATGCCGTTTTTGTTGTTCTGGTCGGCGCATGCATGCGTCTACAGTCCTCGCATCTTGCTAGCCGACCGGACAGGAAAATGCACGCACGCGCTGACTCTGCCGACACGGTGCCGAACTGGCCCGACGATATTTTCGCGACCTTGCAACGCTTCGACGTCCGGCAGGTCCCGTACGTGCCCGATGCCGGTCATTCGAAACTGATCCAGCGCGTGCTGGACTCCTCCACCATGCGCGGCATTGCGCTGACGACGGAGGAAGAGGGCGTCGCGCTTCTTGCCGGCGCCTGGGCCGGCGGCCAGCGCGGCGTCTTGCTGATGCAGTCGAGCGGCGTCGGCAATTGCATCAACATGCTGTCGCTGATTCCGATCCTGCGCTTTCCATTCCTCACGCTCGTGACCATGCGCGGCGAGTGGGGCGAGTTCAATCCGTGGCAGGTGCCGATGGGATCGACCACGCAAGGCGTGTTTGAGCTGTCGGGCGTCCAGGTGCTGCGTGCCTCGCAAGCCGCCGAGGTGCCGGCAGTGCTCGAGGCGGCCGCAGCCCAGGCCTACAACGCGCTCACGCCCACCGCCGTCCTCCTGTCGCAGCGCCTGATCGGCGCCAAGGTTTTCACCAAATGAGCAAGGCCAATCTCCTCGACCGCCGCCAGGTGGTCTCCACCCTGCTGGCGAACCGCAAGGATGTGGTCGCGATCGGCGGCTTAGGTGCCTCCACCAACGACATGTGCGCGGCCGGCGACCATGCCCGCAACTTCTATCTCTGGGGCGGCATGGGCGGCGCCGCGATGATCGGTTTGGGTCTCGCGCTGGCGCAGCCGAAACTGCCGGTGCTGGTCATCACCGGCGACGGCGAGATGCTGATGGGTCTTGGCAGCCTTGCCACCATCGGCCTGCAGAAGCCGGCCAACCTCTCGATCGCGGTGCTCGACAACGAGGCCTATGGCGAGACCGGAGGCCAGACCAGCCACACCTCGGCCGCTGCCGATCTCGTCGGCGTCGCCAGGGCCTGCGGCATCAAGGACGCCTGCGCGATCTCGACCATGGCCGAGGTCGAGGCCTTCGCCAAAGCCGTTCATGACGTCTCGGCGGGCCCGCGATTTGCCAATGTGAAGATCGACAGCGCCAATCTGGAGCGAATTCTGCCGACGCGGGACGGGACCTACATCCTGAACCGGATTCGCGCCGACCTCGGCTTCCAGCCGATCTAGCTGGCGATTCTGCCACATTCCGCAGACGCCCTGCACGCGGGCCGTGCAGTTTTGACCTGCTTCTACTAATTCCATCACCGCATTCAGGTTGCGGTGCAGTATAGTGCTTGACTTTTGCGTGGGTGAGTGCTTACTCACTAGTATGAGCTCATTGCGTATGACGAGCGACCTGAGGCGTCAATTGATCCTCGGTGCCGCGAAACGCTGCTTTGCCCGTCACGGATATAACGGCACCACGACGAAGAGCGTGGCGGCCGCCGCTGCCATTTCCGAGGCGCTGCTGTTCAAGCATTTCCCGTCCAAGGCGGCGCTGTACGCCGAAATCCTCAGCGACGAATGCGAGGCGGACCCGGCCTTGATGGAGCTGCTCGAGCGCGAGCCGTCGACGGCGGCCCTGGTCGAGCTGATCCGCGGCATGGTTCAGCACTTCCTCCACATCGCCGATGGCCCCGACCAGGAAGAAGCGCAACGCCTGCGACTGATGGCCACGAGTCATTTGGATGATGGCGAATTCGCCCGTCTGCTATATGCCAAGATCGAGAAGCTGATCGGGGCGGTCTTCGTCGCCTCGCTCGAGCGGGCGGTTGCCAGCGGCGACGCGCGGCCATTCAGCGGCGATCCGCTCAACCTGTTCTGGTTTGCGCATCACTCGGTGATGATGGCTGCGCTGACCAGGCTGCCGCCTGCGCCTTGCCTCGCTTACGGCAGGGCTGCAGATCTCGAGCGGCAGCTGTGTGAGTTTCTCCTGAGGGGTATCGGACTTAACGACGCCGCAATTGCTTCGCATTTGGGCCGCGATCAGGCCGCGGATGCGGGCAAGGCGGCGATTGCAGAAAGTGCATGACATGAACATCGTAGCCGAACACAAGATTTCGGGCGAACCGATCGACAACAAGGCTCCCAAGCGTCCGGTCCGGCCGGTACGCTGGTTCATCATCGTCGGCACGCTGCTTGCCGTGCTCGTCGGTGGTCTCGTCTGGTTCAATTATTTCCGTGGCCAGATGATCAAGCAGTTCTTCGCCAACAACAAGCCGCCGCCGACGGCAGTCAGCGCTGCAGAGGCGAAGTCGGAGGTGGTGCCGAATCTGCTCACCGCGGTCGGCAGCCTCGTCGCCGTGCACCAGGTCGACGTCAGCGCCGACGTCAACGGCCGCGTCACCGAGATCAAGTTCGAGCCGGGTACGCGCGTCGAAGCCGGCATGCCGCTGGTGCAGCTGTTCGACACACCGGAGCAGGGCGACCTCGCCAATTACAAGGCGCAGGCGACCGTCGCGCAGCTCTCGCTCGACCGCGCCAAGCAGCTGGCCTCGCGCCAGTTCGGTCCGCAGGCGACGGTCGACCAGGCGCAGGCAGCCTACGACCAGGCGCAGGCGGGCATCGCCAAGACCGAGGCGCTGATTTCGCAGAAGCTGGTGCGCGCGCCGTTCTCCGGCGATCTCGGCATGCGCAAGGTCGAGGTCGGCCAGTATCTGACGGCCGGCACGGCGATCGTGTCGCTGACCGACCTGTCGGAGCTGTGGGCCAACTTCACGGTGACCGAAAAGGATTCCGGCAGCCTCAAGGTCGGCCAGACCGTCCGGTTGAGGGTGGACGCCTATCCGGGCCGCACCTTCGAGGGCAAGATCACCACGATCGAACCGCAGATCGCGACCGACACCCGCAACATCCGCGTGCAGGCGACGATCGCCAATCCCGAGAAGATCCTGAAGCCCGGCATGTTCGTGACCACGACGGTGGTGCTGCCGGACAAGCCGGCGGTGATCACCGTTCCGGAAACGGCGGTCGACTACACGCTGTACGGCGACTCCGTGTTCGTGATCACCGAGAAGAAGGAAGAGGACGGCAAGACCAGCCTCTCCGCGGTGCGCACCTTCGTGCAGACCGGCAACCGGGTCGAGGGCCGCGTCGAGATCGTCAAGGGCCTGAAGGCGGGCGACAAGGTCGTCGCCGTCGGCCAGCTCAAGCTGCAATCGGGCGCCGCTGTCGCGATTTCGACCGATCCGGCTCCGCAGATCCCGGCGCAGCCGCCGCGCTACTGACAACATCCTCGCGTGATCCGGTCCGGCCGGATCACGTTTCTTGAGACAAAGAAATCGAGATCGCCGCGATGGCCTTTACCGATATTTTCATCAAGCGCCCGGTTCTGTCGGTCGTCGTCAGCCTGCTGATCCTGCTGATCGGCCTGCGCGCGGCGATGGTGCTGCCGATCCGGCAATATCCAAAACTGTCGAACACGGTCATCAACATCACGACCGTCTATCCCGGCGCGTCGGCGGACCTGATCCAGGGCTTCATCACCACGCCGATCGAGCAGGCGGTCGCCTCCGCCGAGGGCGTCGACTACATCACCTCGTCCTCGGTGCTCGGCACCTCGACGATCCAGGTCTACATCAAGCTGAACTTCGATCCGAACCAGGCGCTCACGGAGGTGCTGGCGAAGACGAATTCGGTCAAATACCTGATCCCGAAGGAATCCAACGACCCGATCGTCACCAAGACCACGGGCCAGACCACGGCCGTGATGTATCTCGGCTTCTCGTCCGAGGAGCTGTCGGGCTCGGCGATCTCCGACTACCTGACGCGCGTGGTGCAACCGGTGCTGTCGACCGTCGACGGCGTCGCCTCGGCGGACATCCTGGGCGGCCAGACCTTCGCGATGCGGCTGTGGCTTGATCCGGTGAAGATGGCCGGCCGCAACGTGTCGCCGGCGGACGTCGCCGCGGCGATCACCGCCAACAACTTCCAGTCCGCGGCGGGCCAGACCAAGGGCTACCTGATCGTCTCGAACGTCTCGACGAACACGGGCCTGACCGACGTCAACCAGTTCAAGAAGATGATCGTCAAGGCCAAGGACGGCGGCTTCGTCCGGATGGAGGACATCGCCACCGTCGAGCTTGCGGCCCAGAGCACGGATGCCAGCGTCGCCTTCAACGGCGAGCACGCGATTTTCATCGGTGTGCAGGCAACGCCGCAGGGCAACCCGCTGACCCTGGTCAAGGGCGTGCGCGCGCTGTTCCCCGAGCTCGAGCGCAATCTGCCGCCGTCGATGAAGATGAAGGTCGCCTACGACTCGACCAAATTCATTCAGTCCTCGATCGACGAGGTGGAGAAGACGCTGGGCGAAGCCGTGATCATCGTGATCGTGGTGATCTTCCTGTTCCTGGCCTCGCTCCGCTCGGTCATCATCCCGGTGGTCACCATCCCGCTGTCGATGATCGGCGTCTGCACCCTGATGCTGGCGCTGGGCTTCAGCTTCAACCTGCTGACCCTGCTTGCGATGGTGCTGGCGATCGGTCTCGTCGTCGACGACGCCATCGTCGTGGTGGAGAACATCCATCGCCATCTGGAGGAAGGGAAGACGCCGGTCCAGGCATCGCTGCAAGGCGCGCGCGAAATCGTGGGGCCAGTCATCTCCATGACCATCACGTTGGCCGCGGTGTACGCGCCGATCGGCTTCCTCGGCGGCCTCACCGGTTCGCTGTTCCGCGAGTTCGCTTTCACGCTCGCCGGCTCGGTGATCGTGTCGGGTGTGATCGCGCTGACGCTGTCGCCGATGATGTGCTCGGTACTGCTCAAGAACACCGAAGAAGGCCGTTTCGCCAAGCTCGTGAACCGGGTGTTCGGCGCAATGACGCGCTGGTACGGGCGCAAGCTCGACCGCTCGCTCGATTACAAGGCCATCACCGGACTGTTCGCGATCACGATCCTCGGCCTCGTCGGCTTCCTCTATATGCACACTTCGAAGGAGCTGGCGCCTGAGGAAGACCAGGGCATCGTGTTTGCGGTGACCAAGGCGCCGAAATACGCCAACATCGACTATGTCGACTATTACGGCGAGAAGCTCGACAAGGAATTCCAGAAATTCCCCGAGACCGATCTGCGCTTCGTGCTGAACGGCATCAATGGTCCGCAGGGCGGCATCGCCGGCATGCTGCTCAAGCCCTGGGACGAGCGCAAGCGCTCGTCGATCGCGCTGAAGCCGCTGGTGCAGGCCGAACTCTCCAAGATCGAGGGCGTGCAGGCCTTCGCCTTCAACCTGCCGCCGCTGCCGGGCGGGCCGGGCGGTCTGCCGGTGCAGATGGTGATCAACTCCACCGCCGGCTTCCAGACGGTCTATGAGCAGATGGAGAAGCTGAAGGCCGCCGCGCGCAAGAGCGGCATGTTCATCGTCTCCGACAGCGACCTCGCCTACAACCAGCCGAACGTCGAAGTGACGATCGACCGGACCAAGGCCCAGGACCTCGGCGTCAACATGCAGAACCTCGGCTCTACGCTCGCGGTGCTGCTCGGCGGCAACTACATCAACCGCTTCAATCTCGAGGGCCGCTCCTACCAGGTGATTCCGCAGGTGCCCCGCGGCAAGCGACTCTCGCCGGAATCGCTCGGCGGTTACTACGTGACCACCAATACCGGCCAGCAGCTTCCGCTGTCGACGGTGGTGTCGATCAGGACCAAGACCGATCCGAACTCGCTGACCCACTACAACCAGCTCAATTCGGCGACGTTCTCGGCCGTGCCGATGCCCGGCGTGACCATTGGTGCAGCGGTCGACTTCCTCGAAGGCGAGGCCAAGAAGCTGCCGCAGGGCTTCAGTCACGACTATCTGGCCGACAGCCGGCAGTACGTGCAGGAGGGCAACCAGCTCGCGATCACCTTCGGTTTTGCGCTGATCATCATCTTCCTGGTGCTGGCCGCGCAGTTCGAGAGCCTGCGTGATCCGTTCGTGATCATGATCTCGGTGCCGATGGCGATCGTCGGTGCGCTGATTCCGCTGTTCTTCGGCGTGGCGACCATGAACATCTACACCCAGGTCGGTCTGCTCACCCTGGTCGGCCTGATCACCAAGCACGGCATCCTGATGGTGGAGTTCGCCAACGAGCTCCAGGTCAACGAGCGGCTCGACCGCCGTTCGGCCATCGAGATGTCGGCCCGCATCCGTCTGCGGCCGATCCTGATGACGACGGCCGCGATGGTGACCGGCCTGATCCCGCTGCTGACCGCGACCGGCGCGGGCGCGGCCAGCCGCTTCTCGATCGGCCTGGTCGTCGTCGCCGGCATGTCGATCGGTACGCTGTTCACGCTGTTCGTGCTGCCCGCGGTCTACGTGGTGCTGGCGACCGACCATCGCGCGGCGGCGGACTCCGAGCGGAACAAGCAGGTCAACGAGCTCGACCTCGGCACCAAGGCGCTGCGGCCGACCTGAGGCGGGAAGCAAGCCAATCGGAGGGCGGCAGCGGCGGGTCCGCTGCCGCCCTTTTTCGTTGGGTCCGGATGCGGCGGCCGCAACCTTGGGACGCGCTGGCGAGAGACAAGGTCGGGTCTTCTTGCTAGTTTCCGCTGGATGAGCCTTTCCCTCCATCCCGACACCCCGCAAGCCAGGACGCTGCCGAGCGCGGCGCCGGATGGCGTCGCGCCCGGCGTGGCGGCGGAGAAGGGGATCAGGACCCGGCTGTTCGCCAAATACGTCGCGCTGTTCGTGGTGGTCGTCGCGGTCGCGCTGCTCGCCAACGGGCTGTTCGAGGTCTTCTTTTACTACCGTGAGCACAAGGCATCGCTGATCCGGGTCCAGCACGAGCAGGCCGAGGCGGCGGCGGCCAAGATCGGCCAGTTCGTCAAGGAGATCGAAAGCCAGCTCGGCTGGACCACGCAGCTGCCCTGGTCGGCGGGCTCCATCGAGCAGCGCCGGTTCGACGCGCTGCGGCTGCTGCGCCAGGTGCCGGCGATCACCGAGCTTGCCCAGGTGGATTCGGCCGGCAAGGAGCGGTTGCGGGTCTCGCGGCTGGCGATGGACGCGATCGACAGCGGGCTCGACCTGTCGGCCGATCCGAAGTTCACCGAGGCGGTCGCGCACAAGGTCTATTACGGACCGGTCTATTTCCGCCGTGACTCCGAGCCCTACATGACGCTGGCGCTGACCGGCGCGCGCAAGGATGCCGGCGTCAGCATTGCGGAGGTCAATCTCAAGCTGATCTGGGACGTGGTCTCCCAGATCAAGGTCGGCGAGCACGGTCATGCCTATGTGGTCGGCCCGGAAGGGCGCCTGATCGCGCATCCCGACATCAGCCTCGTCCTGCGCAACACCGACATGTCCAGTCTGGCGCAAGTGCGCGCTGCGCAGGCCGCAAGCGGCACCATGTCCGACGCGCTTCCCGAGGCGCGCAACATCCAGGGGCAGAAGGTGCTGACCGCATCGGCTCCGATCGCGCCGCTGCACTGGACCATGTTCGTCGAGCTGCCGGTCGAGGAGGCCTATGCCGCGCTCTATGCCTCGTTGCAGCGGCTCGCGATCGTGCTGCTGGCGGCGTCGATCTTCGCGGTGCTCGCCGGGATATTCCTCGCGCGCCGCATGGTGGGGCCGATCCAGGCGCTTCGCAGCGGCGCCGAACGAATGGGCGGCGGCGATTTCTCGCAACGCATCTCGATCAAGACCGGCGACGAGCTCGAGGGGCTCGCGGACCAATTCAACGACATGGGCGCGCGCCTGCAGGAATCATATACGGACCTCGAAAACAAGGTCGAGCGTCGGACCGCACAACTCCGGCAATCCCTCAATGAGCTGCGCACTGCGCAGGACCGTCTGGTCCAGACCGAAAAACTCGCCTCGCTCGGCCAGCTCACCGCCGGCATTGCCCACGAGATCAAGAACCCGCTCAATTTCGTCAACAACTTCGCCTCGCTGTCGGCTGAGCTGATCGACGAGCTCAACGAGGTGCTGGAATCGGCAAAGCTCGACGACAAGACCAGGGAAGAGGTCGAGGAACTCACGCGGATGCTCAAGGGCAACCTCGAAAAGGTGGCGCAGCACGGCAAGCGCGCCGATTCCATCGTGAAGAACATGCTGCTGCATTCGCGCGAAGGTTCCGGCGACCAGCGCGTGGTCGAGATCAACGCCCTCGTCGAGGAGAGCCTCAACCTCGCCTATCACGGCGCCCGCGCTGAAAAGCCCGGCTTCAACGTCACGCTCCAGCGCGACTTCGACCCCGCCGCCGGCATGGTGGACGTCTATCCGCAGGAGATCACGCGCGTCTTCCTCAACCTGATTTCGAACGGATTCTACGCAGCCGCCAAGCGCAAGGAGAGGGACGGAGACGCCTTCGAGCCCACCTTGAGCGCGGCAACGAAGGACCTCGGCGACAAGGTCGAGATCCGGATCCGTGACAACGGCACCGGAATTCCACCCGAGGTGAAGGAGAAGATATTCAATCCGTTCTTCACCACCAAGCCCGCCGGCGAGGGCACCGGGCTCGGCCTTTCGATGAGCCATGACATCGTCGTGAAACAGCACGGCGGCACCATCGACGTGAACACCACGCCCGGTGTATTCACCGAATTCATCATCACCCTGCCGCGCGCGATGGCCGCAGGCAGCATACCCGGAGGCAAGACTTGAACGTTTACATCCTGGTCGTGGATGACGAGCCCGATGTCGAGGCGTTGTTCCGGCAGCAGTTCCGGCGCGAGTTGCGCGCCGGCCGTTTCCAGATGGAGTTCGCGTCCTCCGCGCCGGATGCGCTCAAGCGCGCCGCCGAGGTTCGCGATCCCTCGCTGATCCTGATCCTGTCGGACATCAACATGCCCGGCATGAGCGGGCTCGACATGTTGCCCAAGGTCCGTGCCGCGCATCCGGACGTCCCCGTCATCATGATCACGGCCTATGGCGACGCCGAGACGCGCCGTAAGGCGATTGAGCGGGGCGCCGTCGGACTCCTCACCAAGCCGATTGACTTCGCGCTGCTGCGCCAGGAGATCGATACGAGGCTCGAGCAAGCCGCATGACCGCGACTATCCTCTTCGTCGACGACGAGCCTGACCTCGAGGCGCTGATCCTGCAGAAATTCCGCAGGCAGATCCGCGATGGGCAGCTCGCGCTGATGTTCGCCCGCGACGGAATCGAGGCGCTGCAGTCGCTGGAGCAGCATCCGCAGGTCGACATGGTGGTCTCCGACATCAACATGCCGCGGATGGACGGGCTGTCGCTGCTGGCCAAGCTCCAGGAAGCCGAGGACAAGAAGTCGACCATCATCGTCTCGGCCTATGGCGACATGAGCAACATCCGCACCGCCATGAACCGCGGCGCATTCGACTTCCTGACAAAGCCGATCGACTTCGTCGACCTGGAAACCACGATCCAGAAGACCATCCGCCATATTGATATGCTGCGCGAGGTGCGCCGCCGGCAGATGGAAGCGGAGCGGGCCCATGCCGCACTGTCGCGCCATTTTTCGCCGGAGCTTGCCAAGCGCCTTGCGGTTAGCGGCGAGGGTGAGGGAATCGAGGTGCAGTGGCGCGATGTCGCGACCATCTTCACCGACATCACCGGCTTCACGTCGCTCGTCGAGACTGCGCCGCCCGAGACCCTCGGCCAGCTCCTCAACGAATATGTCGGCGGCATGACCGAGGTCGTGTTCGCGCATGAGGGGACGGTCGCAAAGATCATCGGCGACGCACTCCAGGTGCTGTTCAACGCGCCCGGCGATCAGCCTGACTATGCGACGCGCGCGGTCGCCTGCGCTCATGATCTCGACGCCTGGGCGCAGGACTTCTGCGCACGGCAGAAGGCGAGGGGCGTAAGCTTCGGCGTCACTCGTATCGGCATTCACGCCGGGCCGGCACTGGTCGGAAATTTCGGCGGCAACCGCTTCTTCGACTACACCGCCTATGGCGACTCCATCAACATCGCGGCGCGGCTGGAAGCCGCCAACAAGAACCTCGGCACGCGCATCTGCGTCAGCGCCAGCGTCGCCAAGGCGGCTGAGAATTTTCAGGGACGCCCCGTCGGCGAGCTGATGCTGCGCGGACGCAGCGAGCCGCTGCGCGCGTTCGAGCCGTTGTTGCCGGACAAATTCGAAGCGCCGGAGACGGCGCTCTATTCGGAGGCTTTCGCCAAGATGGAGGCGGGCGATGCCGCAGCCATGCCGGCCTTCGCCGCGCTTGTCGGCATGCATGCCGACGATGCCCTGGCCGGCTTTCACCTGAAGCGCCTGCTCAACGGCGCCAAGGGCATTCGCATGCAACTGGAATAGGAGCCCGTCATGACGCGCGAATTCTCCGCCGGCAATTATCGTTTCATTCCGTCCGTATTCCAGTATTCGGCAGGCGCCGCCGCGGATGAGGGCTATGAGATCGAACGCGTCCGCTTCGACCGCCTGGTGCCGCTGGCCGAGGGATTTGCGGTGGCCGCAAAGTTCATCCAGGAGGCTGGGCGGCCGTTGACCGCGTTCTGTGCGTGTGAGCTGCGCTCGCCGGCGGCCTTCAGCGAGGAGGGCTTCCGCGCGTTCAATTTGCACTATGTGAAGACGCTGTCCGAATGGGGCATCTTCGACGGAACCACCAATCCGGTGGCGCGCAGCAATGTCTGTCCCGAGATCGACCCGCCGTCCGAGCCGTCGTTCTATGCGTTCTCCTTTACGCGCCCGACGCGGTCAAGCGCGCCGAGCTTCGTCATCGCCGGCGGCGCCGAGGCGCGCGAGGGCAGTGGCACTTATGTCGAGCGTACGGTGCGCTACCGCGACCTCAGCCCGGAAGGGCTGCGCGAGAAGGTGCGCTTCACCACGACGTCGCAGATGGAAAACCGGATGGCGGCCTTCGGCTTCGGCTGGCAGGACACGACCGGCGTGCAGGCCTATTCGGTGCACGACTTCCACCACGCGCTGGTGGACGAGCTGGTCCGCCGCGGCGCGCTGCGCTCCGGCCTGACCTGGCATTTCGCCCGGCCGCCGGTGGTCGACCTCGAATACGAGATGGATTGCCGCCGCGTGATGCGGGAAGTGGTGATTTGATCCGTCGACGGTCGATCTTCACCTCTCCCCGTCGTGGAGAGGTGAAGGGAGGTCCCGATCCAGCTTCAGCGCTGCCTCGGGTCGAGCGCGTCGCGCAGGCCGTCGCCGAGCAGGTTCAGCGACAGCACCACGAGGAAGATCGCAAGCCCCGGCCAGATCGCCATCCACGGCGCCTGGGTCAGGAAGCGCTGAGCCGCGTAGAGCATACTGCCCCAGGACGGCGCCGGCGGTTGCTGGCCAAGACCCAGGAATGACAGCGCGGCCTCGGCGATGATGGCCACTGCGATCGACAGCGTCGCCTGCACCAGCAGCGCTGGCAGGATGTTCGGCAGGATGTGCGAGAACGCGATCCGCCAGGGCGGGTTGCCGAGCGCTCGCGCGGCCTCGACATAGTCCTCGGCCTTGACGCTCAGCACCTGGCCGCGAGTGAGGCGGATGAAGATCGGGGTTGCCGAGATGCCGATTGCGATCATGGCATTGCCGAGGCTCGGACCGAGGAACGCGGCGAGTGCGATCGCCAGGATCAGGAACGGGCAGGCCAGCATCGCGTCGGTGATGCGGCTGATCAGCGCATCGACAAAGCCGCCGCGATAGCCGGCGAGCAGGCCGAGCGGCACGCCGATACCGAGCGCGATCGCGACCGAGATGAGACCTGCGAGCAGGGAGGCGCGCGCGCCGTAGACGACGCGGCTCAGGATGTCGCGGCCGAGCTCGTCGGTGCCGAACCAATGCGCCGCGGTGGGCGGCTTGCGCACCAGGCTCCAGCTCGTCGCGATGGGATCGTAGGGCACGACGATGGGCGCAAGGACCGCAAGCGCGATGAACATCGTGATCACGACAAGCCCGAATACGGCGGCCTTGCGCTTGAACAGCCGCCGCCGCGCGCGGCGCGCCGGGCTGTCGAGCTCATAGGCTTGCGTGGCGGAGGGGGCGGCGGGCAGCGCGGCGTCGGTCATGGCGCTAGCCTCGCAGCCGCGGATTGACGAGGATGTAGGCGACGTCCGCGACGAGGTTCAGCGTGATGTAGACGGTGGCCGTCACCAGCACCACACCCTGCACGACCGCATAGTCGCGATTGAAGACGGCATCGACGATCAGCTTGCCGAAGCCGGGAATTGAGAAGATCTGCTCGGTCAGCACGGCGCCCGACAGCAGCGTGCCGAGCTCGAGCGCGCCGAGCGTGATGACGGGCGTCAGCGCGTTGCGCATCGCGTGCTTGAGGATGACGGAGCGCTCCGACAGGCCCTTGGCGCGCGCGGTGCGGACATAGTCGCTTTCCAGCACCTGGAGCATCGCGCTGCGGGTATGCCGCATCAGGATCGCGGAGATCGCGTTGCCGAGCACGAAGGCCGGCATGATGGTGGCGGCAAGGCTCGCGCGCCAGTTCTCGGTGAGCGGCACGTAGCCGGAGGCCGGCAGCCAGCCGAGCTCGATCGAGAACAGGAAGATCAGCATGATCCCGAGCCAGAAATTCGGCGTCGAGATGCCCCACAGCGCGAACAGATTGGCGCCGTAGTCCCAGGCCGTGCCCTTCTTCACCG
>NZ_LWIG01000013.1:50417-52355 GCF_002068095.1 Bradyrhizobium sacchari
CCGGCGGGAATGCCGATGAAGAACGCGATCAGGATCGCCATCGAGCCGAGCTGCAGCGTCACCGGCAGCTTCTGCGCGATCAGCTCGCGCACTGGCATCTTGTTGCGCAGAGACTCGCCGAAATTGCCCGTCAGCACGCCCTTGAGCCAGTAGACGTATTGCACGGGGATCGGCTGGTCGAGCTTGTATTGCTGACGGATCTGCTCGATCAGGGCGGGATCACGCTCCTCGCCGGCCATCACCAGCGCGGGATCGCCCGGCAGCAATTGCTGCAGCGAGAAGATCAGCACCGACACGAAGAACAGCGTCGGCACGATCTGCGCGATGCGGTGGGCGAGGAAGTTCAGCATGGCGTCGGTCGCTTCGTGGGCGCTGTCGCGATCACTTGAACTTCAGCCCGACCACGCGCACCAGCCCGTCGGGCATCTGCCGGTAGCCCTCGAGCTTCTTCGTGTGCGCGATCAGCAGCGTGCGGTGATAGATGTAGATGATCGGCAGGTCGTCGAGGAGGACCTTGGTCAGCTTGGCGTAGATCGCCTTGCGCTCCTCGACATTGGACGTCGCCCGTCCTTCTTCCAGCAGCTTGTCGGCCTCGGGATTCGAATAGCCGCCGTCGTTCTGCGGCGCCTTGCTGCGCATGAAGATGTAGGAATTGCCGTCGGGATCGATGCGGCCGCTCCAGTTGATCTGGAACACCTGGAATTCGCCGGCCTGGGCCTGCTTGAAGGTGGTCGCGAATTCGACGGCGCGGATCTTGATGTCGAAGCCGGCTTCCGCGGCCATGGACTGCACGACCTGGGCCACGGCCTCGTACTCGGTGCCCTTGGGGACCATGTAGTCGACGGTGACAGGGAGGCTGACGCCGGCCTCCTTCAACAGCGCCTTGGCCTTGGCGACGTCGCGGCCGGGAATTGGAAACGCCTTCTGGTAATAGGGATGCGTCGGGCTGACCCATTGATTGCCCGGCGTGAACTCGCCGTTGAACACGACCTGGTTGATGGCCTCGCGATCGATCGACAGGCTGAGCGCCTGGCGTACCTTCGCCGACTGGCTGAGCGGCCCCTTGGCCTTGTCGTTGCCGATGTTGATGGTCAGGCCCTGATAGCCGAGCTCGGGGGCGGTCGACAGCACCAGCTTGGGATCGGCGCGGACGTCCTTGATGTCGGTGGCCAGCACGCGTTCGATCAGGTCGAGCGCACCGGATTTCAGGTTCGCGAGCCGCACGGTCGAGTCGATGATCGGCTGGAACACGACGCGGTCGATGTGAACGTTGTCCTTGTTCCAGTAGTCGGCGAACTTCTCGAACACCATGCGGTCCTGCTGCACGCGCTCGACAAACTTGTAGGGGCCGGCGCAGACCGGATGCAGGCCGAACTTGTCGCCGGCCTCCTTCGCCGCCTTTGGCGACACCATCATGCCGGAACGGTCGGTGAGCTGGGCAATCAGCGGCGAGTAGGGCGTCTTCAGCACCAACTTGATGGTGAGGGGATCGACCACCTCGACATGATCGACGCTGGCAAGCTCCGATTTTCGGAACGAGGTCGGCAGCGTCATGTGACGCTCGATCGAGAATTTTGCCGCCTCCGCATCCAGCGGTTCGCCATCATGGAATTTGACGCCTGGCCGGAGCTTGATCGTCATCTCCTTGCCGTCGGCTGACGTCTCATGGGACAGCGCCAGCTGCGGCACGATGTTGAGCTTCTCGTCGATGTCGAACAGCTTGTCGCAGAAGGCGGAGAACACGATGCGGCCGACATAGGTGCGGCCGATGCTGGGATCGAGAATGTCGGGGTCTTCGGCGATGCCGATGCGAAGCGTGGTCTGAGCCTGGGCTTGGCTTTGGGCCGTGCCCACGAGCGACGTCAGCAGGGCCGACGCCAGGATTGTCACACGCATGAAGCTCATCGCTCTCAACCTCTGTTTCACGGCTAGGCGGGG
>NZ_LWIG01000013.1:52372-191460 GCF_002068095.1 Bradyrhizobium sacchari
GCTGCTTCCGGCCCGCCGCTGAAGGCTGCGACCAATTTTTCCAGGACCGGCGAGAAGCCGCCGTCCATGGGAACGATCGCCGCCGAGGACGGCAGTTCCGACGTTCGGTGGCAGGCCGTTGCATGTCCGATGCCATCCGCCGCGAGATGAGGCATTTCGCTGCGGCAGCGGTCCACCACATAGGGGCAGCGGGTGTGGAAGCGGCACCCTGGCGGCGGATTGAGCGCGCTGGGGATCTCCCCCTGCAGCACAATCCGGCTGCTCTTTGCCCGCGGTTTAGGCACCGGGATCGCGGACAGCAGCGCACGGCTATAGGGGTGACGGGGCGCGGCGAACAGCGCGTCGGCCT
Organism: Bradyrhizobium sacchari; assembly: GCF_002068095.1. Classification (GTDB taxonomy): domain Bacteria; phylum Pseudomonadota; class Alphaproteobacteria; order Rhizobiales; family Xanthobacteraceae; genus Bradyrhizobium; species Bradyrhizobium sacchari. Next base: position 52,722 of record NZ_LWIG01000013.1, read on the forward strand.
CCGCGGTCTCGACGATCTGGCCGAGATTCATCACCGCGACGTGGTCGGCGATGTGCTTGACCACGGCGAGATCGTGCGAGACGAAAATGTAGGCGAGGCCAAGCCGGTCCTGCAGCTCGCGCAGCAGGTTCAGGATCTGCGAGCGGATCGAGACGTCGAGCGCCGAGACCGGCTCGTCGCAGATGATCAGCTTCGGTTCGACCGCGAGCGCGCGGGCAATGGCGATGCGCTGGCGCTGGCCGCCGGAGAACTCGTGCGGATAGCGTCGCGCGAGCCGTGGCTCCAGCCCGACCAGCCGCAGCAGCTCGGCGACGCGCTCGGGTCGCCTCGCCGCCGGAACGAGATCGTGCAGCGCCAGCGGCTCGGTCAGGATCTGTCCCACCGTCATGCGCGGATTGAGCGAGGCGTAGGGGTCCTGGAAGATGATCTGCGCCTCGCGGCGGAATGTTCGGAGCGCGCCGGCATCGAGCGAGAGCAGATCGCGCCCGTCGAAGCGCACCGTGCCGGCATCCGGCTCGATCAGCCGGAGCACCAGGCGGCTGACGGTGGACTTGCCGCAACCGGATTCGCCGACGAGCGCCAGCGTCTTGCCGGCGTCCAGCGAGAAGGACACCCCATCGACCGCTTTCACATGCGCCAGCGCCCGGCCGAACAGCGAACGCTCGGCGACGAAATGCTTGACCAGGCCGTTGACTTCGAGCAGCGCCATCATGACACCAATAGTTCGAGCGGCGCGCGGACGCAGCGCGAGAGGTGGCCCGAGCTGACCTCCACCAGCGGCGGCGGCGCCTTGGTGCAGGCGTCCAGCACGAAGGGACAACGCGCGGCGAAGCGGCAACCGGCGGGCGGCTGCGCCATGTTCGGGACCATGCCTTCGATTGTCGCGAGCTGCTCGGCGCGGTGGTCGAGCCGCGGGATTGAGCCGAGCAGGCCCACCGTGTAAGGGTGCTGCGGCGCGGAAAACAATTCATCTACAGGCGCGCGTTCGACGATCTCGCCGGCATACATCACCGCGACCTCGTCGCAGACTTCGGCGACGACGCCGAGATCGTGGGTGATCAGGATGATCGCGGCGCCGCTTGCCGCCTTCAGCTCCCGCATCAGCTCCAGGATCTGGGCCTGCAGGGTAACGTCGAGCGCCGTGGTCGGCTCGTCTGCGATCAGGAGCCGCGGATCGCAGGCGAGCGCCATCGCGATCATCACGCGCTGGCGCATGCCGCCGGAGAGCTTGTGCGGATATTCGTCGATGCGCCGCTCGGGCGAAGGGATGTGGACGCGGCGCAGCAGCTCGATCGCGCGGTCACGCGCGCTCTTCCGCGAGCCGCCGCGGTGACGCAGGATAGTCTCGATGATCTGGTCGCCGATGGTAAAGCTCGGGTTCAGCGAGGTCATCGGCTCCTGGAAGATCATCGCGAGCCGATTGCCCCGCAGGTCGCGCAACGTCTGGTCGGGGGTCTTCAGCAGGTCAAAACCGTCGAAGCGGATCGCGCCACTGATCTCGGCGCTCTGCTTCGGCAGCAGGCCCATGATCGCGAGCGAAGTTACGCTCTTGCCGCAGCCGGATTCGCCGACGAGGCCGAGCGTGGCGCCATTGGCGACGCTGAGATCGACGCCGTCGACGGCGTGGGTGACGCGGCCATCGTCGCCATGAAAGCGGATGCGCAGATCCTTGATCTCGATGAGGGGGCTCGCGCTCATGATTGCCTTGCGCGCGCGGCTGCGATGCTGGCGTCGATGACGCTGCGATCGGTATTGCCGGCGGGATTCTGCCGCGTCGGCATGGAGGGGCGGAAGTGCACCCAGAGCTCTTGGCTGACGCGCTCGAGCCGTTCGAGCTCGCCCAGCGGATCGGAATGGTCGTCGGCGCGGATATCCAGCGCCGGCCATTCCTCCTCGCCGTGGATCAGGAGCGCGGCCGATTGCTTGCCGCGCTTGTCGCCGCCGGCGGCCTCGCCCGCGCGCATCGCCGCGAGCAGGCGGCGCGGGAAGGGCAGGCTGTCATTGGCGATATAGGCCTTCGCGGTCTCGTCGAGCACGTCGGCGCCGGCGAGCATGTTGCCGGCGATGGAGAAACCGCTGCCGGCGATGTGGCCACACCAATCGACGCAGTCGCGCCCCGTATGCGCCGCGATCTCGCCGTTCGCATCCATGATGTGGAGCTGGCGGCTCTCGCGGCCATCGTCGGTCGCGAGCAGGGTCGCGAGTACGTCGTGGACGTTCAAACCTTCGCGCAGCAGCTTGACGCCGTCGATGCCGTAATAGGGATTGACGAAGGCCTGCGTCGCGATGGCGCCGACGCCGGCGGCGATATAAGGCACGCGTGCGCCGACGGCGAAGAAGCGCGTCGCAACCGCGATGCCGAACTGGCCGGTAGCAGGATCGCGCGCGATGATCGACCAGGTCATGTGCTGCCTTCAGCGTCCCGCGGCGTAGCCCTGCATGCCGCGCGGATTGGCGGCGGCGCGGCGGCGGACCCCGACGCGCGAGGCCGCGGTGAGGCGTCCTTCCGACCAGTCGGGGCCGACCTCGACGATGTGCCCGCGCTCGCGCAAATTCTCGATCGTCGCCTTGGGCACGCGGTTCTCGACCACGAGCACGCCGGGCCGCGCGGTGCGCGGCCAGAACGAGATCGGGAAATGCTCGGAGTGCCAGGCCGGCGCGTCGATCGCCTCCTGGAGATTGAGGTTGCAGTGGACGTGGCGCAGGAAGAACTGCGTGATCCACTGGTCCTGCTGATCGCCGCCGGGCGAACCCCAGGCCAGGTACGGCTCGCCGTCACGCAATGCCATGGTCGGCGACAACGTCGTGCGCGGCCGCTTGCCCGGCGCCAGCGAGCCCGGTTGGTTCTCCTCCAAATCGAACATTTGCGCGCGGCTGCCGAGGCAGAAGCCCAACTCGGGAATGACAGGCGATGATTGCAGCCAGCCCCCTGAAGGCGTCGAGGACACCATGTTGCCAGCTTTGTCGATGATGTCGAAATGCACGGTGTCGCCCCGCACTTCGCCGAATCGCCCCACGGTTGGTTCACCGGCGCCGAGCGCGCCAACGGCCTCGCGTTGGCCCTCCGCGCGGCGCAGCTTGACCACGCCGCCGAAGCCCTCGACGGCGCCGGGCCGGAGATCGAGCGAAGCCTTCTCGGTGACCAGCTTGCGGCGCTCGTCGTTATAGGCATCCGACAGCAGCGTCGCGATCGGGATCTCGCTGAATTTGGGATCGCCGTAGAATTTTTCGCGGTCGGCGAAGGCGAGTTTTGCGCACTCGATCTGGAGATGGATGAACTCGGGCCCGGTCGGGTCGAGCCTGTCGAGCGCAAAACCCTTCAGCAGCGCGAGCTGCTGCAGCGTCACCGGGCCCTGGCTCCAGACGCCGGCTTTGCAGACGGTATAGCGGCCGTAGTCGTAGGTCAGCGGCGTCTCGACCGTCGGTTGCCAGCGTGCCATGTCGTCGGCTGTGAGCACGCCGCGATGCGGCGAGCCGCTGACATCCATGACCTCTTGCGTGCGGCAGAACTTGTCGATCGCTTCGGCGACGAAGCCTTGCGACCAGGCCTTGCGCGCGCGCTCGATCTCGGCGTCGCGGCCACCGCCGCCGCTTTCCGCTTCGCTCAGGATCCGGGAGTAGGTCGCCGCCAGCGTCTTGTTGGTGAAGAGCGTGCCGGGCTTCGGTACCTCGCCGTTCGGAAGGTAGACCGCAGCCGATGTCGGCCAGTGCTTGCGGAACAGTTGCTCGACGGTCTGGATCGTGGCGCAGGCGCGCTCGACCAGCGGATAGCCGTCGCGGGCGTAGGAGATCGCCGGCTCCAGCACGTCGCGCACGCGCATCGTGCCGTAGTCGCGCAGCAGCATCATCCACGATTCGAACGTGCCGGGGACGCAGGCGGCGAGCAGGCCGGTGCCCGGCACCATGTCGAGGCCTTCGCTCTTGTAATGCGCGATGGTGGCGCGCGCCGGGGCAGGACCCTGGCCGCAGATCACCTCGGTGCGGCCACGCCTGACGTCGTGCACGATAACAGGAACATCGCCACCGGGACCGTTCAGATGCGGTTCGACCACCTGGAGCGTGAAGGCGGTCGCGACGCCGGCATCGAAGGCGTTGCCGCCCTTTTCCAGAATTCCCATGCCGACGGCGGTCGCGATCCAGTGCGTGGTGGCGACGACCCCGAACGTGCCCTCGATCTCGGGCCTCGTCGTGAACGGATCGGGATTGATATTGCTGCCCATGGGACTTTCGCTACCTTATTTCCGGCGCGCGCAATTGATCACAGCCGATGCCGCGCCGCCAATGCGCAGGCTGCATGGCACGCGCGCGTCACGCCGGGACCGGCGCGGTGTTGATTGCGTGGCAGGCGACGCCGTCGATCAGTTCCGGCGTCTCCTTACGGCAGAGATCGAACGCCAGCGGGCAGCGCGGATTGAAGGCGCAGCCGGGCGGCGGATTGATCGGGTTCGGGATCTCGCCCTTGACCGGAATGCGCTGGCGGCCGCTCATCGCAAGATCAGGCACGGCCCCAAGCAGCATCTTGGTGTAAGGCATGCGCGGGCGGGAAAAAAGCTCGCGTCCCTCCGCGATCTCGACGATGCGGCCGAGATACATCACGCCGACGCGGCTCGCCATGTGGCGGACCACGGCGAGGTTGTGGCTGATGAACATGTAGGTCAGGCCGAACTTGTCCTGAAGGTCGCGCATCAGGTTGAGGATCTGCGCCTGCACGGAGACGTCGAGCGCCGAGGTCGGCTCGTCGCAGACGATGAATTCGGCGTCGGATGCGAGCGCGCGCGCGATCGCGATGCGCTGGCGCTGGCCGCCGGAGAATTCGTGCGGAAATTTCAGCCGGTCGTCGGGATGCAGGCCGACGAGGCTGAGCAGCTCGCCGACACGGGCCTGGATGTCACGCTCGCCCTGGATCAGGTCGAAGGCGCGGATCGGCTCGGAGATGATGGCATCGACACGGAAGCGCGGGTTCAGGCTCGCATAGGGGTCCTGGAAGATCATCTGGATGCGGCGGCGCAGCTTGCGCCGCGCGAGGGCCTGCCTGGGATCGGCCATCGAGACGCCGTCGATCAGCACGTCGCCGGAGCTCGGCGGCAGCAGGCCGACCACCATGCGCGCCACCGTGGTCTTGCCCGAGCCGGACTCGCCGACCAGCGCAAAGGTCTCGCCCTTCCGGATGTCGAACGTCACGCCGTCGACGGCCTTGAGGTATTCGAGATGGCCGCCTTCGAGCACGCGGTTGAGCCAGGGTTTCGAGACGTCGAACACGCGGCGCAGATTTGTGGCCTGGACGAAAGACGTGCTCATGCCGCGCTCTCCGCCGGCACGGTATCGTAGAGATGGCAGGCGACCGATTGCGTGCCGCGCGGCAGCGGCTCCGGCCGCTCGACGCGGCAACGATCGAAAGCGAAGGCACAGCGCGGATTGAACGAGCAGCCGCGCGGGATCGCCGACAGGCGCGGCATCGAGCCCGGGATCTGCACCAGGCGCTTGTCCTCGCCGGCGAGCGTCGGGATCGCGCCCATCAGGCCCTTGGCGTAAGGGTGAAGCGGGTTCTTCACGACGTCCTGCACCGGCCCGATCTCGGCGACGCGGCCGGCATACATCACCGCGACGCGGTCCGAGGTCTCGGCGATCACGCCCATGTCGTGGGTCACCAGCATTACCGCGGTGCCGTGATCGCGGCCGAGCCGCTTGATCAGCGAGATGATCTGGGCCTGCACGGAGACGTCGAGCGCGGTGGTCGGCTCGTCCGCGATGATCAGCTCGGGCTCGGCACAGATCGCGAGCGCAATCACCACGCGCTGGCGCATGCCGCCGGAGAATTCGTGGGGATAGCCGTCGATGCGCTTTTCCGGCGCGGGAATGCCGACCTCGGCGAGCAGGTCGATGGCGCGGCGGCGCGCGGCGGATTCGGAGAGACTAAGGTGGGTCCGGATCGTCTCCACGATCTGGTCGCCGACCTTGTACAGAGGATTGAGCGAGGTGAGGGGATCCTGAAAGATCATCCCGATGCGCTTGCCCCTGACGCGGCGCATCTCCTCCGCCGGCAGATTGTCGACACGCAGGCCCGCGAGATGAATCTCGCCGCCGGCGATGCGGCCGGGGGGATCGATCAGGCCGATCACGGCGAGGCCGGTGACGGATTTGCCGGCGCCGGATTCGCCGACCACGCCCAGCACCTCGCCCTTGGCGATGTCGAAGGAGACGTCGTCAATGGCGCGCAGCGTGCCGCGGCGGGAGGCGAACTCGACCTGGAGATTACGCACGGAGAGAACGGGTTCGGTCATGAACGCTGCATACTCATCGGAGTTTGGGGTTGAGCGCGTCGCGCAGCCAGTCGCCGAGCAGATTGATCGACAGGATCAACGCCGCGAGCGCGATTCCGGGGAAGGCGACGATCCACCATTCGCCCGCGAACAGATAGCCGTTGCCGATGCGGATCAGCGTACCGAGCGACGGCATGGTCTCCGGCATGCCCGAGCCGAGAAACGACAGCGTCGCCTCGGTGATGATGGCGAGTGCAAGGTTGATGGTGGCGATCACGAGGATCGGCCCCGTGGTGTTCGGCAGCACGTGACGCAGCATGATCACAGGCGCGGGCAGGCCGATCAGTTGCGCGGCTGCGACATAATCCTTGTTCTTCTCGACCAGGACCGAGCCACGCACCGTGCGCGCATACTGTACCCAAAAGCTCAGGCCGATCGCAAAGACCAGGACCGCCAGCATGCTCATCTCGTCGAGCTTGTTGCCGAAGACCGATTTGGCGATGCCGTTGATCAGAAGCGCGATCAGGATGGCCGGAAAGGACAGCTGCACGTCAGCGATGCGCATGATCAATCCATCGACCGCGCCGCCGAAATAGCCCGCCGTCAACCCGAGCAGGATGCCAATCGCGCCAGACAAGACCACGCCGAGCACGCCGACGAGCAGTGAGATGCGCAGACCGTAGAGGATTGCGGACAGCACGTCGCGGCCCTGCTCGTCGGTGCCGAGCAGGAACGGGCTCTGGCCGTCGGCGGTCCAGAGCGGCGAGATGCGCGAATTCATCAGCTGGAGCTGCGCCGGGTCGAACGGATTCTGCACTGACAGTACTGAAGCGAAGATCGCAACCAGGAAGAACAGCAGCGTCACCCCCGCCGCGATCATGGTGATCTTGGAGCGGAGGAACGAGTAGAACAGGTCGCTGTCGAGCGCGCGCCTGAACCAGCCAGGCGGCGCCGCAGGGCGCTTCTCGGTCGGGTGGGGAACGACGGCTTCGCTCATGTCAGTGTGCCCGGCTGACCGTCGAGCGCAGCCGCGGATCGACGATGGTGTAGAGGATATCAACGACGAGGTTGATGGTGACGAAGATCAGGGACACCATCATCAGATAGGCCGCCATGATCGGGATATCGACATTCTGAACAGCTTGCACGAACAGCAATCCCATGCCCGGCCACTGGAAGACGGTCTCGGTGATGATCGCGAAAGCAATGACCGAGCCAAACTGCAGGCCGGCCACCGTGATCACGGGAACCAGCGTGTTGCGCAGCGCATGGCCGAAATGGATCGCGCGTGTCGTCAGACCACGGGCGCGGGCGAAGCGGATGTAGTCGGTTCGCAGCACTTCCAGCATCTCGGCGCGGACGAGGCGCATGATCAGCGTCATCTGGAACAGTCCGAGCGTGATCGAAGGCATGATCAACGCCTTCAATCCTGATAGCGTCAGCAGGCCCGTGGTCCACCAGCCGATTTGCACGACGTCACCCCGTCCGAACGAGGGCAGCCAGCCGAGCGTCACCGAGAACAGGTAGATCATGAGGACGCCGATCAGGAAGGTCGGCAGAGAGATGCCGATCAGCGAGACGGCCTGGAAGACATGCGCGAGCCAGCTGTCGCGGCGCAGCGCGGAATAGACGCCCATCAGGATGCCACTGAGCATCGCGAAGATCGTAGCAACGATGGCCAGCTCGAGCGTCGCCGGCATCCGCTCAATCAGCAGATTGGTGACGGGCAGGCGGAACTGGTAGGACACCCCGAACTTGAATTGTGCGGCGTTGCCGATATAGCGGCCGAACTGTACGAGCACGGGATCGTCGAGGCCGAGCGATTTGCGGATCGCGGCGCGTTCGGCGCCGGAAGTATCCATTCCGACCATCTGGTTCACGGGATCGCCGGCGAAGCGAAACATCGAGAACGCGATGATTCCGACGGCGATCATGACGCCGATGGCCTGGATTGCCCGGCGTAGTGTGAAAGCGAGCATCTGTTCCTTTCACATCTCTTCAGCAGCACGCATCATTGCGTTAGCTCGAAATAACAAGTCCCGGAAGCCAGATCTTGAAAGCTATGGCTTCCGGGACTTCACAACTTGTCGACACTCACTCTTCCTGCTTGGTCGCCCAGTAGAGCCTGACCATGTTGTCCGCACCTTGGGTCAGCTTCACCTTCTTCGACACGCCCCAGGCGAGCGCCTGCTGGTGCAGCGGGACATAGGCCCAGTCCTTCATCGAGATCTCGAAAGCCTGCTTGATCAGTTGATCGCGCTTGGTCGCATCGGATTCCACGAGAACCTTGTCGGCGAGCTTGTCGAACTGCTTGTTGCAATAGCCTGCGAGATTTGCCTCACCGCGGTTGGGATCCTTCGGGTCATCCCGGCAGCCCATGATGTCGTGCAGCACGTTCTGGGAATCGAGCGTGTCCGGGGTCCAGCCCAGCATGAACAGCGAGGTTTTGTAGCCGCCGGGCTTGAGCACCTTGGCGAAATACTGGGCCTTGGGCTGCGCCAGCAGATCCACCTTGATGTTGATGCGGGCGAGCATGCCGACGATCGCCTGGCAGATCGCGGCGTCATTGACGTAGCGATCGTTCGGGCAATCCATCGTCACCTCGAAACCATCAGCATAGCCGGCGTCCGCCAGAAGCTTCTTGGCAGCGTCGGCATCGAACTTCGGCCGGGCGAAGTCTTTCGAGGGAAAGATCTCTGGTGCGACCATCAATGCGGACGGCGTGGACAATCCGCGCATGACGCGATTCTTGATCAGGTCGACGTCAATCGCCCGGTAGACGGCTTCGCGGACCCGAACGTCCTTGAACGGGTTCTTGCCCTTGACGTTGGAGTACAGCAGTTCGTCGCGCGCCTGATCCATGCCGACGAAGAGGGTACGGAGCTCGGGTCCCGTCAGCACCGTGGCGTTGGGGCTTGCTTTGACGCGCTCGATGTCCTGGACCGGAACCGGTTCGATCACGTCGACCTCGCCCGACAACAGGGCTGCGACGCGCGTGGCCGGGTTTGCGATCGGCGTGAAGATTATCTCCTTCAGATTATGCTCCGGCTTGCGCCACCAGTCCGGATTGGGCTTGAAGACGGTTTTCACGCCCGGCTGATGGCTCTCGATGACGAAGGGGCCGGTGCCGTTTTCATGAAGCGAGGCATAGCTCGGGGTCGTCGCAGCTGCGGGCGTCGGTGCCACCGCATCATTCGCCTCTGCCCATTTCTTGTCCATGATGTACCATGTCGCCCACAGCGCCGTCAGGATCGGATTGGGCGAGGTCAGGATGAAATCGACAGTGTAATCGTCGATCTTGACGACCTTGGCATCGGCCGGGACGCGGCTGAGGAAGTTTGAACCTTTTGCTCGCACGCGCTCAGCCGAGAACACCACGTCATCAGCGGTGAAGGGGTCGCCATTGTGGAATTTCACGCCCTTGCGCAGGTGAAAGCGCCAGCGCGTCGGCTCCGGGATCTCCCAGCTTTCGGCGAGCGCCGGGATGATCTTCAGGTCCTTGCCGCGGGCGACCAGACCCTCATAGACATGACCGAGATGCGCACTGGTGGTCGACTCGTTCAGCGTGTAGGGATCGAGCGACTTGAGCTCACCCTGGTTGGCATAGCGCAGCGTCTGGCTCGATGCCGGCGAAACGGCCAGCGCAAGCACACCGGCGAGCGTCGCCGCATATAGACTTCGTCCGACTGACATTCTTGACCCTCTTCACTCGCCCCGACCGTCATTTTTGATTGTTCGGCGGGGCTGACTGATCCATGTTGCCCAGAGTTCACGACCCGTGCAAGCGCCATTCCAGCAAGGAACGCGCCAAGTTGCACCGCTGTGCAGCAATGCTGCCCGGCAATTTAGGGGAGGCCGGCGCGCAAACGACATTCGACTTTCGACCTGTGGAATCTCAGGAAGCAGGGGAGATTGGCCTTGTCGGCCCGCCGGCGTTTCAGCCGTCCACTGCGGCCGCGGCCGGGCGATTTGATTGACCATACCCGCCGATTGCCGAAGCCGGTCCGAGCAGCTTCCCCTCAGGTCGCTTGCGTTGCACACCGTGTCGCGGTGATACTCCGGCAGGCCGCTCGAATCTCACCGGAGGGGACATGAAGGTTAACATCGAAATCGACTGCACCCCCCTCGAGGCCCGCCAGTTCTTCGGATTGCCCGACGTGGCGCCGATGCAGACGGCGGTGATGGACAAGCTGCAGCAGCAGGTCCTCAGCAATATCGAGAAGGTCTCGCCGGAATCGCTGATCCAGAGCTGGTTCACCTTCGATCCCAAGATCGCCGAGCGATTTCAGGACATGTTCGTCACCATGGCAGGTCTCGGCAGCCCCCGCAGCAGCGACAAGAAGAAGTAGTGCAGTCCGGGCGGGACGGGGCGCAGGATCCGGGCCGGCTTCGTCCGCCGGGTCTCGGCCTGCTGCTGGCTGAAGCCCGCGGACTGTTCGAGCTCAATGCGAGCCTTTTGCTCTCCCCGCTCCTGATGCGTGCGCCCGGAGGCGACGGCCATCCGGTGCTGGCGCTGCCTGGCTTTCTCGCCAGCGATCTTTCGATGGCGCCGATGCGGCGCTATCTCAGCGAGCTTGGCTACGAGGCACATGCCTGGCGGATGGGCCGCAATCTCGGCGGGCTGGAGCGGATGCGGGAGGCTTTGCGCAGGCGTCTCGCCGAAATCCACGCGGCGAGCGGGCGAAGGGTCAGCCTGATCGGATGGAGCCTCGGCGGCGTCTATGCCCGCGATCTCGCGCTTTGGGCGCCCGAGAAGGTCCGCTACGTCGTTATGCTCGGCAGCCCCTTTGCCAATGACGTTCGCGCGACCAATGCCACGCGGCTCTACGAGGCGCTGTCCGGCGAGCGGGTCGAAGATTACGCGGAGGCGCGCGAAGCGATCGCTGGCGAACTGCCGGTGCCTGCCACGTCGATCTATTCGCGTGCCGACGGTGTCGTGAATTGGCGGACCTGCCTGCTGCGTCCCTCCGACCGTGCCGAGAATATCGAGGTGCACCTGGCGAGCCATATCGGGCTCGGCGTGAACCCCGCGGTGCTGTGGGCCGTGGCGGACCGCCTGGCGCAACCGGAGGGGGAGTTCTGGCCATTCGACCGGGCGGGGCCCTTTGCCATTGCATATGCCCCGCCGGAGCGGGCAGTATCGGCCTGACGAGAAGCGCCGCCAAGGCGCCCGTCGAATATTCGGGAGGGAACTATGGCTGACGGTAAGAAGCTGTCGTCGCTGGATGCGTCGTTTCTCTATCTGGAAACGCCGGAAATGCCGATGCATGTCGGGAGCATGGCGATCTTTCGCCTGCCCGACGACTACAAGGGCGACTTCTTCGAAGACTTCAAGGCGATGATCGTCTCGCGCCTGCACATCGCGCCGATCCTGAAGGCGCGGCTGGAGAAGGCGCCGCTCGACATCGACCATCCCTCCTGGGTCGAGGACGACCAGTTCGACATCGACCGTCACATCTTCCGCGCCAGCCTGCCGCAGCCGCGCGACCGCGCCACGCTGGAACGCATCGTCGGCTGGATGCACGCCAAGCTGCTCAACCGCGCCCGCCCGCTCTGGGAGTTCTACGTGTTCGAGGGCATGAAGGACAACGAGGTCGGGCTCTATTCCAAGATGCACCATGCCGCGATCGACGGCGGCGCCGGTGCGGCGCTGACCAGCATGATCTACGACATCTCGCCGATCCCGCGGAAGGTCGAGCCGCCGACCGGCGGCACCAGGCCCGGACAGGAGCCGCGCGACATCGCCGCGAATCTGCTCGATTCCTATCAGCAGCTGTTCAGCCAGCCGCTCGATGCTTCGCAAGCGGCGAAGAACCTGCAGCTGCCGCGCACCGGCAAGAGCGACATCGGCTCGATCCTGTTCGACAACGCGATGTACCAGATCGAGAGCGCGGTGCGCTTTGCCGGCAATATCCCGACCATGGTCAAGAGCGTCTCCGAGGTGCTCGGCAAGGTCTCCGATCCAAAATCGCGCGAGAGCCTTGCCAGCATGGTGTCGCCGCCGACCATGCTCAACAAGACGATCTCGTCGGAACGAAGCTTTGCCGGCGTGTCGATCTCGCTGTCGCGGGCCAAGGCGCTGGCCAAGCAGGCCGGCGGCAAGCTCAACGACGTCGTGTTGGCGCTCGCCTCCGGCGTGGTCCGCCGCTATCTCCAGCAATATGGCACTCTGCCGGCGAAATCCCTGACCGCCGCCGTGCCGATTTCGCTTCGCGAGGAGGGCAACACCGAGGCCAACAACCAGGTGTTCGGCATGATCTGCGCGATCGCGACCAACATCGACGATCCCAAGGCGCGGCTGGAAGCCATCATCGCGCAATCGACCAAGTCCAAGGAGATGTCGCATCCGCTGCGCGCCTTGATGCCGCAGGTCTCCAATATCTCGATGCTGGGCGCGCCGATCATGGTGCAGATCCTGGCGCTGCTCTACAGCCGCTCGAATCTCTCCGACGTGCTGCCGCCGGCCGCCAACATCACCGTGTCCAACGTGCCGGGGCCGCGGCAGACGCTCTACGCCGCCGGTGCCGAGCTCTTGCACATCTTCCCGGTGTCGATCTCGACGCACGGGCAGGCGCTCAACATCACCGTGCAGAGCTATCGCGACCAGCTCGACTTCGGCTTCATCGTTGGCGCCAACATCATTCCGCATGTGCAGGTGATGTGCGACATGCTGCCCGAGGAGTTCGCTGCGCTGGAGGCGGCCTATGCGCCGCCGGCAGCCGACGTCAAGGGTGCTGCCGAGTAGGAAGTTCGCCATGATTGACATGCCGCCGCTCAAGTTCGCGACGACGAACGGAATCCGCATGGGCTATTACGAGGCTGGCCCGGCCGACGACAAGCCGCCGGTCGTGCTGTGCCACGGCTGGCCCGAACTCGCCTTCTCCTGGCGCCACCAGATCAAGGCGCTGAGCGAGGCCGGCATCCGCGTGATCGCGCCCGACCAGCGCGGCTATGGCGCGACCGAACGGCCGGAGCCGGTCGAGGCCTACGACATCGAGCATCTGACCGGCGATCTCGTCGGACTGCTCGATCATCTGCAGATCGACAAGGCGATTTTCGTCGGCCACGACTGGGGCGGCTTCATCGTTTGGCAGATGCCGTTGCGGCACATCGACCGGGTCGCTGGCGTGGTCGGCATCAACACGCCCCACACCAATCGCGCCTGGGCCGATCCGATCGAGCTGTTGCGCGCACGCTTCGGCGACAAGATGTACATCGTGCAGTTCCAGGATCCGGCGCGCGAGCCGGACAGGATTTTCGGCAGCCGTGTCGAACAGACCTTCGATGCGTTCATGCGTAGGCCGGTGCCGCGCCCGGCCGACGCGCCGCCGGAGGAGGTGGTTGCCGGTGTCGGCGCTTCGCCGCGGCTCAATCTGGCATTTCCGCAGATGATTGCCGGCTATGACGCGAAGCACGATCCGCGTACGCCGATCCTGTCTCCGGAAGAGAAGAAAGTCTTCGTCGACGCCTTCACCAGAACCGGCTTCACTGGCGGCATCAACTGGTACCGCAACATGTCGCGCAACTGGGCGCGTGCCGAGGGGCTTGATCATACGGTCCGCGTGCCGTCGCTGATGATCATGGCCGAGAATGACGCGGTATTGCCGCCATCCTCCGCTGACGGCATGGAGAAGCTGATTCCGGATCTCGAGAAGTATCTGGTGAAGGACAGCGGCCATTGGACGCAGCAGGAGAAGCCGGAAGAGGTCAGCGCCAAGCTGATCGAATGGCGTAGGAGGCGGTTTGGCTAGCTCGTCATTGCGAGCGGAGCGAAGCAATCCAGGAATCTGTCCGCGGAGGCACTCTGGATTGCTTCGTCGCAAGGGCTCCTCGCAATGACGAGGTGACTGATCGATGCAGGGGAAGCGCATTTAATGTCGTCATCCAAGAACCGGCTGGACCCGATCCCGCAGCCGCCGACCAAGCCGGTGGTCGGCAACATGCTGTCGCTGGACTCGGCTGCTCCCGTGCAGCATTTGACGCGACTCGCCAAGGAGCTCGGTCCGATCTTCTGGCTCGACATGATGGGCTCGCCGATCGTCGTCGTTTCCGGCCACGATCTCGTGGACGAGCTCTCCGACGAGAAGCGCTTCGACAAGACGGTGCGCGGCGCGCTCAGGCGCGTGCGTGCGGTCGGCGGCGACGGCCTATTCACGGCCGACACCCGTGAGCCGAACTGGAGCAAGGCGCACAACATCCTGCTGCAGCCGTTCGGCAACCGCGCCATGCAGTCCTACCATCCGAGCATGGTCGACATCGCCGAGCAGCTCGTCCAGAAATGGGAGCGCCTCAACGCCGATGACGAGATCGACGTCGTCCATGACATGACCGCGCTGACGCTGGACACGATCGGCCTGTGCGGCTTCGACTATCGCTTCAATTCGTTCTACCGGCGGGACTACCATCCCTTCGTCGAGTCGCTCGTGCGCTCGCTCGAAACCATCATGATGACGCGCGGCCTGCCGTTCGAGCAGCTCTGGATGCAGAAGCGGCGCAAGACGCTGGCCGAAGACGTCGCCTTCATGAACAAGATGGTCGACGAGATCATCGCCGAGCGCCGCAAGAGCGCGGAGGGGATCGACGACAAGAAGGACATGCTCGCGGCCATGATGACCGGCGTCGACCGCTCCACCGGCGAGCAGCTCGACGACGTCAACATCCGCTATCAGATCAACACGTTCCTGATCGCGGGCCACGAGACCACCAGTGGTCTTTTGTCCTACACGCTCTATGCGCTGCTCAAGCACCCCGAGATTCTCAAGAAGGCCTATGACGAGGTGGATCGCGTCTTCGGCCCCGACCTCAATGCGAAGCCGACCTACCAGCAGGTGACGCAGCTCACCTACATCACGCAGATCTTGAAAGAGGCGCTGCGGCTGTGGCCGCCGGCGCCGGCCTACGGCATCTCGCCGCTCGCCGACGAGACCATCGGCGGTGGCAGGTACAAGCTCAGGAAGGGCACCTTCATCACCATCCTGGTGACGGCGCTGCATCGTGATCCCAGCGTGTGGGGGCCCAACCCCGACGCCTTCGATCCCGAGAATTTCAGCCGCGATGCGGAAGCCAAGCGGCCGGTCAACGCCTGGAAGCCGTTCGGCAACGGCCAGCGCGCCTGCATCGGCCGCGGCTTTGCCATGCACGAGGCGGCGCTTGCGCTCGGCATGATCCTGCAGCGCTTCAAGCTGATCGACCACCAGCGCTACCAGATGCACCTGAAGGAAACGCTGACGATGAAGCCGGAGGGCTTCAAGATCAAGGTGCGTCCGCGCGCCGATCGCGAGCGCGGCGCCTATGGCGGGCCTGTCGCGGCGGCTGCTGCGCCGAAGGCGCAGCGCCAGCCCACCACGCGGCCCGGCCACAACACGCCGATGCTGGTGCTCTACGGCTCCAATCTCGGCACCGCCGAGGAGCTCGCGACGCGCATGGCGGACCTTGCCGAGATCAACGGCTTTGCCGTGCATCTCGGCCCGCTCGACGAATACGTCGGCAAGCTGCCGCAGCAGGGCGGCGTGCTCATCATCTGTGCCTCCTACAACGGCGCGCCGCCTGACAATGCGACGCAGTTCGTCAGATGGCTCGGCGACGATTTGCCCAAGGACGCCTTTGCCGGGGTGCGGTACGCCGTGTTTGGCTGCGGCAACAGCGATTGGGCCGCGACCTATCAGTCGGTGCCGCGCTTCATTGACGAGCAATTGTCGAAGCATGGCGCCCGGGCGGTCTATCCGCGCGGCGAGGGCGATGCGCGCAGCGATCTCGACGGCCAGTTCCAGAAATGGTTCCCGGCGGCGGCCCAGGTCGCGACCAAGGAGTTCGGCATCGACTGGAATTTCACCCGCACGGCCGAGGACGATCCGCTCTACGCGATCGAGCCTGTCGCGGTCACTGCCGTCAACACCATCGTCGCCCAGGGCGGCGCGGTCGCGATGAAGGTGCTTGTCAACGACGAGCTTCAGAACAAGAGCGGGCCCAATCCGTCGGAGCGCTCGACACGTCATATCGAGGTTCAACTGCCGGCCAATGTCAGCTATCGCGTCGGCGATCACTTAAGCGTCGTCCCGCGCAACGATCCGACGCTGGTGGATTCGGTCGCTCGCCGCTTCGGCTTCCTGCCGGCCGACCAGATCCGGCTCCAGGTCGCCGAAGGTCGGCGTGCGCAATTGCCCGTGGGGGACGCCGTGTCGGTCGGCCGCCTGCTCAGCGAGTTCGTCGAGTTGCAGCAGGTCGCGACCCGCAAGCAGATCCAGATCATGGCCGATCACACCCGTTGCCCCGTCACGAAGCCGAAGCTGCTCGGCTTCGTCGGCGAGGAGCCAGAAACGCTTGAGCGTTACCGCACCGAGATCCTGTCCAAGCGCAAATCGGTGTTCGACCTGCTGCTGGAATATCCCGCCTGCGAATTGCCGTTCCACGCTTATCTGGAGATGCTCTCTCTGCTGGCGCCGCGCTATTACTCGATCTCGTCCTCGCCGTCGGCCGACCCGGCGCGCTGCAGCGTCACGGTCGGCGTGGTCGAAGGTCCGGCCGCCTCCGGCCGCGGTGTCTACAAGGGCATCTGCTCGAACTACCTCGCCAATCGCCGCGCGGGCGATACGATCTATGCCACCGTGCGCGAGACCAAGGCGGGCTTCCGGCTGCCGGATGATTCGTCCGTGCCGATCATCATGATCGGCCCGGGCACGGGACTTGCGCCGTTCCGCGGCTTCCTTCAGGAGCGCGCGGCGCGCAAGGCGAAGGGGACCACGCTCGGTCCGGCCATGCTGTTCTTCGGCTGTCGCCATCCCGACCAGGATTTTCTCTACGCGGACGAGCTGAAGGCGCTGGCCGGCGCCGGCATCGCCGAGCTGTTCACGGCGTTCTCGCGCGCGGACGGACCGAAGACCTATGTGCAGCATGTGCTCGCCGCGCAGAAGGACAGGGTGTGGCCGCTGATCGAGCGGGGCGCCATCATCTATGTCTGCGGCGATGGCGGGAAAATGGAGCCCGACGTGAAGGCCGCACTGGTTGCGATCCATGGCGAGAAGAGCGGCAGCGATGCCGCCGCCAGCGCCCGCTGGATCGAGGAGATGGGTGCGAAGAACCGCTATGTGCTGGACGTCTGGGCGGGAGGATAAGCCGAGGCGCGATCTTGTAGCCCGGATGGAGCGCGGCGAATCCGGGGTGGTCTTTCCTCACGAGAGTGTTTCCCGGATCGCGCTTCGCTCCATCCGGGCTACGAGCCAAATCATGCTAATGCTCTCCCATGATTCCCTGGGAAAAGATCGACACCGCCAAAATCCCCGGCTCCGATGAGGAGCTCCGCCTGATGCGGCGGGGCAAGGAGTTCTCCATCAAGCTCGGCACCAACGAGCTGATGAACAGCCGCCTGTCGGGCTCGGAAGCTGCGCTCGCAACCCTTGCCGCCAAGCAGATCGAAAAGGTCGCGAAGCCCGTCGTCCTCATCGGCGGTCTCGGCATGGGCTTTACGCTGCGTGCGGCGCTGGCCGTGCTCGGAGACAAGGCGAAGATCGTGGTTTCGGAGCTGGTCCCGTCGGTCGTCGCCTGGGCACGCGGCCCGATGGCGGAGGTCTTCGGCGACAGCCTCGACGATGTCAGGGTAAGGATCCGCGAGACCGATGTCGGCGAAATCATCCGGGCGCAGCGCTCGGCCTTCGACGCCATTCTGCTCGATGTCGACAACGGGCCGGAGGGGCTGACCCGGAAGGGCAATGATGCGCTCTACAATGCGAGCGGATTGACGGCCGCGAAGGCGGCGCTGCGGCCTGGCGGCGTCCTCGCCGTGTGGTCGTCAGGACCGAACCCAGCATTCACCAGACGCCTTCGCAGCGCCGGCTTCGACGTCAACGAGGTCAACGTCCGGGCCACCGGCAGAGGCGGCGGCGCGCGGCACGTGATCTGGATCGCGAAGAGGGGGCAGAACGAGGGCTAGAACATCGTGTTGCCGTTTGCCGGATTTTCAGGAATGTCCTGCACGACGTCCCAGTGTTCGACGATCTTGCCGTCCTCCAGCTTGAAGATATCCACGATGGCGCGGCCCCTGGTCCCGGGCTCGCGAACGGAGTGGACGTGCAGGATGACGTAGTCGCCATCCACGAAGCTGCGCTTGATCTCGCTGTGCGCGTTCGGAAGTTTTTCACGGAGGAAGCCGATGAACTTCCGGAAGCCGTCTGGGCCGTCCGGGGCATTGGGATTGTGCTGGACGTAACGGTTGCCGATATAGGCGATGGCCGCATCCGCATCCTTCTGGTTGAGGCCCTTCTCGTAGAAGGCAAGCACGGCGGCGCGGTTGGCTTCTTCCTGCGCGCTTGCGGCCAGCGCAGCGCCGCTGCCGAGGCACAGCATGAGAATGGAAGCCGCGATCATTGCGAGCGGGCGGACGGTGAGATGCATGCGGACTCCGAGAGGCCGCAGCCTCTGTTGTGATCGAGGGGCCTCTATAGCTTTCATGCCGGCTTCCGTTAAGACAGTCACCGGCAGCTCACATGGTCACCGCGAGAGACCACCCGCGTCGATCTATGCCGCCCGCGCTGCTGCGCCATGCGCATGCTTGTCGATGGCGCCGATGATCTCCGGCCAGAAGCGCATCGGCAGCGCGTGGCCCATGCCCGGGATCATCAACAGCTTTGCGTTCGGAATTGACGCCGCCGTGTCCTTGCCGCCTTCGGGATGGACCAGCGGATCGACCGTGCCGTGAATGACGAGCGTCGGGGTCGTCACAGCGTGCAGCCGCTCCTTGCGGCTGCCGGAGGCAAGCACGGCGCGAAGCTGCCGGCCTACGCCGGCCGGATTGAGCCCGCGCGCGAACACGCGCTCGGCACGGCCAGGGTCGAGCGCTTCCTCTTCGGGGAACGACCCCGCGCGCAGCACCTTCCAGGTCTGACCGAAGCGGACCATGAACTCCTCCTTGCTGCGCGGCGGCGGCGCCATCAGCATCGCCGCGGCCTCGCGTGTCGGCGGCGGTATGCGCGGATTGCCCGTGGTCGACATGATCGAGGTCAGCGAGCGCACGCGCTGCGGAAACGACAGCGTCACCTCCTGCGCGATCATGCCGCCCATGGATGCCCCGACCAGATGCGCCGATTTGATGCCGAGCGCATCCATCAGGCCGACCGTGTCCTTGGCCATGTCGATCAGCTTGTAGGTTGCGGCCACGGGAATCCGGAGGAAGCGCAGCTTCAGCAGCTCGAGCGGCGTCAGTCGCTTGCCGCCGGTGAGATGGCTCGACTTGCCGATGTCGCGATTGTCGAAGCGGATCACCCGGAAGCCGTGCGTGGCGAGCTGCTCGCAGAACGCATCGTCCCAATGGATCATCTGCGCTCCCAGGCCCATGATCAGCAGCAGCGGCTCGGCATTGTCGTTGCCGAAGATCTCGTAACAGATGTCGATGCCGTTGGCGCGGACGGTCTGGGGCGGCTGATGGGCGGTCACTGGGTCCCTCCTGCTGTCGATGCTGTATCGCACGGTTTGCCGCCGCAAAGAAGCGCATGCGCGACGACGCCTCCGCCGCTTGCCGGTTGACCGGCCCCGCGCAACGGTGTGGTATGGCGGAAAAGAAGGGCATCGCAGCTCTCGATTTCAGGAGGACGCCGATGACCGACAAGACCAATGACCCCGTCGCCATGTGGCAGAAGATGATGGGGGAGATGGAGAAGGGGTTCAATTCCTTCGCCAACCAGGCCATGTCGTCGCCCGAGTTTTCGCAAGCTATGAACCGTGCGGGCGGAGTTGCTGCAGGTGCTCAGAAGCAGCTCGGCGACCTCATGGAGAAATACCTGGTTACGATGAACCTGCCGAGCCGCGAGCAGGTCACCGGCCTTGCTGAGAGGCTGCAGGCCATCGAAGGCCAGATCGGCGAGATCAAGTTGATGCTGAGCCAGATCGCAGCAAGTGCGGGCGTGGCACAAGGGACCGATTCCGCATTGCGGCCGCCGCGGACGAAGCGTCCGCCCTCCGAAAACGGAGGACAGACATGAACGCGCCGGCGGGGCTTGATTTCGCGTCCATCCCGGAGCGCATCCAGTCCGAGGTGCAGCGCGCCATCCAGCGCAGCATCAAGGGCGTCGAGTATTTCTCGACCTCTGGCCCTTCGCTCGGCTCGACGCCCAAGGACGTGCTGCATTCGCGCGGCACCATGAGCCTCTATCACTACCGGCCGATGTCGGACGAGATCTACCGCGTGCCGGTGCTGATCGTGATGGCGACCACCAACCGCGGCTACATCCTCGACCTCGTGCCCGGCCAGAGCTTCATCGAGTTCCTGCTGAAGCGCGGCTATGACGTCTACATGCTCGACTGGAGCGCGCCGCGGCCGGAGGAGAAGAGCCTGCGGATGGAGGACTACGTCCTCGACTTCATCCCCGACTGCATCCGCCGCGTGCAGGCCGATTCCGGCGAGCAGGACGTCTCCGTCATCGGCTATTGCTTCGGTGGCGTGCTCTCGCTGCTCTACGGCTCGATCCACAAGGACGGGCCGATGAAGAATTTGATCTGCTTCACCACGCCGATCGATTTCCGCGAGATGAAGCTGTTCTCGAACTTCTCCGACCGCCGCTATTTCGACGTTGACCACCTTGTCGACAGCGTGGGCAACGTGCCGCCGGAGATGATCCTGTCCTCGTTCGAGATGCTGCGCCCCGCCTCGCGCACGGTGAGCCAGATCCAGCTCTGGGAAAACATCTGGAACGACGAGTTCGTGAAGTCCTACCGCATGTTCGACCGCTGGGCGACCGATACGCTGCCGCTGGCCGGCGAGTATTTCCGCGCCATCACCAAGGACCTGATGTGGGACAACAAGCTGTTCAACGACACCATGTCGGTGGGTGGCCGTGCGGCCAGGCTCGAGGACATCAAGGTGCCGATCCTGCATGCGGTCGCCGAGCACGACCACATCGTGCCCTATGACGCCGCAAAGCACCTGATCGCCAAGATCGGCTCGGCGGACAAGGAAGAGGTGATGCTGAAGGGCGGTCACGTCTCGCTGGTCGCGGGAGCCAACGCCGTAAAGCGGCTGTGGCCGAAACTGGATTCCTGGCTGGGGAAGAGATCGACATGAGCGAGCAGCGTTCCTATCCGCGTCACGTCAAGACCGACGCCGGCGATATCGAGATCCGTCTGATGTCACCTGCGGACGAAGCCGCGGTGCTGGCCTTCGGCAAGGGCCTGCCGACCCATGACCTGTTGTTCCTGCCGCGCAACATCAGCGAACCGAAAGTGCTGTCAGCCTGGGTCAAGGAGATCGAGCGCGGCGCGATCACGAGCCTGCTCGCGGTCAGGGACGGCGACGTCGTCGGCTGCGGCACGCTGGTGCGCGATCCGCACTCCTGGTCGCCCCATGTCGGCGAGATCCGCATGGTGGTGTCCCCCGACGTGCGCGGCAAGGGAGTGGGCAAGGCGCTGTCGCAGGAGACCTTTGCCCTCGCACTCGGGGCGGGGCTGGAAAAGCTCTCGGTCCAGATGACGGTGGACCAGCAGGCGGCGATCGCGCTCTTTGAGAGCCTAGGCTTCAAGGCCGAGGCGCTGCTGCGGGATCATGTCCGGGACGTCGACGGCAAGACCCACGACATTGTCGTGCTCGGCCACAACATTGCGCAGGTCCAGGCCCAGATGGAGGCTTATGGGCTGCCAGGTGCCGTCCAGCACTAGCCGCGCCGTCCAGCACTAGCAGCGCCGTCCAGCACTGGGAGCGCCGTTCAGCACTGGGAGCGCCGTCCAGCACTCGGACCGCGGTCCAGCATTAGGTCCGCTCTTCAGCATTAGGTCCAAGTCGGACCGATCGCGGACCTCATTGGCTAGGGAGGCATCAGGATGCCTCCCGGCAAGGCTTTTCACGATTTCGTGATACCGCAGTGCAATATGAATATTGCATCGCACAATTGAGTATGCCATATAAGACGTGCCCCGGGCCAATGCGGACGGGGTGAGCCATAGCTCAACCCAATGAGGATGGAGAGAACCCCATGACCACTGAAACCAACACCGCTTTCGAGGGCTTCAAGGACGCTTTCAAGAACATCCAGAACCTGGAAGTTCCCGAGGCCGCCCGCGAATTCGTCAAGAAGACCGCCAACACTGCCAAGGACCGTGCTGCCGAGGCTTTCGCTGGCTCCGAGCGCGTGACCGCCGCCGTCGAGAACGCGGTGACCGAGTCCGTTGCTGAGGCCGGCAAGATCAGCCGCAACATCCAGCAGGCGATCTACGAGGACGCCGAGGCGTTCTTCTCGGGCATCGACAAGCTCGCGTCCGCCAAGTCGGTCAGCGAAGCCGTCGAGATCCAGTCGAGCCTGCTCCGCGCCCGCGGCGAAGCGTTTGTCTCGCGCGCCAAGGCGACCGCCGACTATCTCGGCAAGCTCGCCGCCAACGGTGCGAAGTCCGCTCAGGACAACTTTGCCAAGGTCTACAACAAGACTGCCTGATCTGGCGCCCTGAGTACAAACTGAATTTGAGGCCCGCTTCGGCGGGCCTTTTGTTTTTGCGCCGCCGTCGTTGCGAGGAGCGAAGCGACGAAGCAATCCAGAGTCTTTCCGCGGAGGCGGACTGGATTGCTTCGCTTCGCTTGCAATGACGAGTACTGTGATGCTGCCATGAACGCACCCGCCACCTTCTCCTTCGACACCCCCGGCGATGCCGAACGCGCGGCCGAGCTGCGCCGCGTGAAGGCGCTGGCGACGCTGGTGCTGGCCTCGACGCTGCTGGTCTTCATCGTTGCGAAGTGGTTGCTGCCGGTGCATCCCGTGTTCGGCTTCATTGCAGCCTTCGCGGAAGCTGCGACCATCGGCGGGCTCGCCGACTGGTATGCGGTGGTCGCGCTGTTCAAGCGGCCGCTCGGCCTGCCGATCCCGCACACCGCGATCATCCAGAGCAACCAGGCCCGCATCGCCGACAAGCTCGGCGAATTCATTCAGGTGCATTTCCTCGAGGCGGGTCCCGTCGAGGCCAAGCTGAATGAGATCGATTTCGGCTCCTTCGTCGCCGACTGGCTGCGCGACCGCAAACGCAGCGATGATCTTGCGCGCTTCGCGCTACGCCTGTTGCCGGAGGCGGTGTCGGCGACGGAAAGCTCCGGCCTGATGACCTTCATCATCCGCCGCATGTCCTCGCAGCTCCAGGCGATCGACCTCGCCCCGCTCGCGGCCGGCACGCTGCGCGGCTTCGTTGCGGAGGGGCGGCACCAGATCCTGTTCGACGATCTCCTGCGCGTGATGCATGAGACGCTGAACCAGAAAGAGACGATGGCGATGATCCGCGAGAAAGTGCGCGCGGAGTTGCCGACCCTGCTCAATCTCTATCGTGCCGACAAGTTTCTGGTGAACAAGATCGTGGCCTCCGCCACCGCCTTCTTCAACGAGGTGCGCAGCGATCCCAAGCATCCGTTCCGTGGCGAGTTTGATCGTATGGTGCTGAACTTCGTCGACCGGCTCGGGACCGATCAGGCCTATATCGACCGCATCGACGCCTTGAAGCGCGATTTGCTGGCGCGGCCTGAGCTTGCCGATCTCGCCCGCACCGTCTGGGCCAACACTCGTTCCTTCATCGAGCGCAGCGCGAGCGGCGAGACGCAGGTGCTGCAGCATCATCTCGCAGGCATGTTCGTCTCGGCAGGCGAGGCGCTCGCCGGCGATGCCGAGCTGCGCGGTGAGATCAACAAGGGGCTGGTGACGGTGCTGCGCAGCTTCGTCGCCGACCAGAAGAGCGGCGTCTCCACCTTCATCTCCGACCAGGTCAAGGCGTGGAATATGACGCAGCTGATTTCGCTGATCGAAATCAACATCGGCCGCGACCTGCAATACATCCGTTTCAACGGCTCGCTGATCGGGGGGCTCGCCGGGGTTGCGCTCTACTCCGTAGAGACCCTGCTTCGATTGTTGTGACTTTTGCGTCACGGCCGTTAGCATTAACACGCGGGCCTATTGCCGCCCCGCGACTCTCCCGCTTGAATGTCGGGAACCGGCCGCCTAGCTGATTCATGTTGCGTTGCGGAACATTCAAGAAGCCGGCGTATTGGAATTCATGCCCATTGCCGGCATCGCAGCCGGAGCCTTCTCCAGGGGAAACATCGATGACCGCTACTGCCCAGACGCTGCGTCCGCCATCCCGTACCCTGATGTTTCTGGAAGGGCGCGCGATCCACGAGTTCGGCGCATTTCTCGGCGCGCTGCCGCTCCTGAGTCTTGCGCCGCGCGGCGACGGCCATCCGGTGCTGGTGCTGCCGGGCCTCGTAGCCTCGGACGCATCCACGCGCGCGCTGCGCACGTTCCTCACCGGCAAGGGCTACGCGGTGAGCGGCTGGCGCCAGGGCCGCAACTACGGTCTCCGTCCGGGCGTGCAGCATGCGATGATCGATCTGGTCGAGGAGCTCAGCGACAGGCATGGCCGCAAGATCAGCCTGGTCGGCTGGAGCCTTGGCGGCCTCTATGCGCGTCAGCTCGCCAAGATGATGCCCGAGCGCGTGCGCCAGGTCATCACGCTCGGCAGCCCGTTCGCGGGCGACCCCCGTTCGACCAATGCCTGGCGGGTCTATGAATGGGCGAGCGGCCGCAAGGCCGACGAGGTCGATCCGCACTTCGGCGGCGAACTCGCGGTGCCGCCGCCGGTGCCGACCACCGCCATCTTCAGCCGCACCGATGGTGTCTGCGCCTGGCAAGGCTGCATGGAGAAGTCGGGCGCGCAGACCGAGAGCATCGAGGTCGAGAGCAGTCATTGCGGCATGGGCCATCATCCCGCTGCGGTCTATGCCGTGGCGGACCGGCTCGCACAGAAGGAAGGCCAGTGGCGCCCCTTCGACCGCAGCGGCTGGCGCAGCCTCGCCTATCCGGATCCGCATCGGTAGGTTTCTTCGCCTCCCCCCGCATCCGCCTTCGCTAAAGCTTCGGCGGACCTGCGCGGGAGAAGGGGAAGAGCCGTCGCTGCCGTCCATTGTCGCACCTGCACCAAACGCGCTATGCCTCGCGCATGGCGCATCCGCTTTCCCGCATCATCGACCAGCTCAAGCGCGAACCCTCGCGCACCGGCTCCATCGTCATCACCGTGTTCGGAGACGCCATCGTGCCGCGCGGCGGCTCCGTGTGGTTGGGCACGCTGCTGGAATTCTTCGAAAGCCTGGACATCGACAGCGGCGTCGTTCGCACCGCGATGTCTCGCCTTGCCGCCGACGGCTGGCTGACGCGCGAAAAGGTCGGCCGCAACAGTTTCTATCGCTTGGCCGACAAGGGTCGGCAAACCTTCGAGGCCGCCACGCGCCACATCTACGATCCGCCGCCATCGGACTGGACCGGGCGCTTCGAGCTGCTGTTGATCGGCAATGGCGAGGACCGCGACGCCTCGCGCGAAGCGCTGCGCAATGCCGGCTTCGGCAGTCCGCTGCCGGGCGTGTGGGTCGCGCCGTCAGGCGTGCCGGTGCCGGAGGAGGCCGCCGGCGCGATCCGTCTCGAAGTCTCCGCGGAGGACGACAGTGGCCGCCGCCTGCTCAGCGCGAGCTGGCCGCTGGACCGCACCGCGGATGCCTATCTGAAATTCATGAAGACGTTCGAGCCGCTGCGCGCCGCGATCGGCCGCGGCACGGACTTGTCCGAGGCCGAGGCCTTCACTGCGCGCATCCTGCTGATCCACTATTACCGCCGCGTCGTGTTGCGCGATCCGCTGCTGCCGGAGAGCCTGCTGCCGGCGGACTGGCCGGGCAGGGCCGCGCGCGCGCTCTGCGGCGAGATTTATCGCGCGCTGCTTGCGCCGTCGGAAAAATGGCTTGATGGCCATGCGACCAACGAGAAGGGGCCATTGCCGGCGGCGCGGAAACTGCTGGAACGGAGGTTCGGCACCTGATCTTTATGTTACAGAAATATCTTGCATAACGTAATTTCTGTTATATATTGCCTCCCATAAAACGGGAGGACGCGCATGTATACCCAGGCGCTGAACATGGCCGAGACCGACGATCGCGGTCTCGAAGACGCGACCAAGGCTGCGCAGTTCCAGGCCCGCATCGATGCCGAAGAACGTATCGAGCCGAACGACTGGATGCCGGCGGCCTACCGCAAGACGCTCACCCGTCAGATCTCCCAGCACGCGCATTCCGAAATCGTCGGGATGCTTCCCGAGGGCAACTGGATCACCCGCGCGCCAACGTTGCGCCGCAAGGCGGCGTTGCTCGCCAAGGTGCAGGACGAGTGCGGCCATGGGCTCTATCTTTACGCCGCCGCCGAGACGCTTGGCTCATCGCGGGAAGAGCTGGTCGACGCGATGCTCGCGGGCAAGGCAAAGTATTCCTCGATCTTCAACTATCCGACGCTGACCTGGGCCGACATCGGCACGATCGGTTGGCTGGTCGACGGCGCCGCGATCATGAACCAGATCCCGCTGTGCCGCTGCTCCTACGGGCCCTATGCCCGCGCGATGATCCGCGTCTGCAAGGAGGAATCGTTCCACCAGCGCCAGGGCTACGAGATCATGGTGACGCTGTGCCGCGGCTCGGGCGAACAGAAGGCGATGGCGCAGGATGCGCTGAACCGCTGGTGGTGGCCGGTGCTGATGATGTTCGGCCCGCCTGATGCCACGAGCCAGCACAGCGACACCTCGACCAAGTGGAAGATCAAGCGCTTCTCGAACGACGAGCTGCGCCAGAAATTCGTCGATGCCACCGTGCCGCAGGCGCAATATCTCGGCCTCACCATTCCCGATCCCGGCATGGTTCAGGATGCCGAAGGGCACTGGCGCTACAGCGAGATCGACTGGACCGAGTTCAAGCAGGTGCTCGCTGGCAATGGCCCGTGCAACCGCGACCGCATGGCCGCGCGCCGCAAGGCGCACGAGGAGGGCGCCTGGGTGCGCGAGGCGGCGGCCACTTATGCCGCCAAGCGCGCTCAGCGTCAAACCGCGCAAGCCGCGGAATAGGGAGATCGATATGGCCACGCCGAACACGCCGCTGTGGGAAGTCTTCATTCGCAGCCGCAACGGGCTCGCGCACAAGCACGTGGGATCGCTGCATGCGAGCGACGCGACCATGGCCCTGCAGGCCGCGCGCGACATCTACACCCGGCGTGGCGAGGGCCTGTCGATCTGGGTGGTGCCGTCCACTGCGATCACCGCGAGCGATCCCGCCGAGAAGGGCATGATGTTCGAGCCGGCGGAGTCGAAGATCTACCGGCATCCAACGTTTTATGAGGTGCCGGACGAAGTGGGGCACATGTGATGTCGGTCGCCAACATCCGGGTCGCCGAAACGCCGCTGGTGCTCTACGCGCTGCGCCGCGCCGACGACGCGTTGATCCTCGGTCACAGGTTGTCGGAATGGTGCGGGCACGCGCCGATGCTGGAAGAGGATATGGCGCTCTCCAACATCGCGCTCGACCTCATCGGCCAGGCGCGCGAGCTCTATACTTATGCCGCCAAGGCTGAAGGCATGGAGAACGACGAGGACAAGCTCGCTTACCTGCGCGACGTGCGGCAGTACCGCAATCTCCTGCTGGTCGAGCAGCCCAACGGCGACTTCGCCCAGACGCTGGTACGCCAGTTCCTCTATTCCTCCTTTGCCGATCTCTACTGGCGCGCGATGATGGCTTCGCGCGATACGACTCTGGCGGCGATTGCGGCCAAGTCCGAGAAGGAGAGCGCCTATCATCTTCGCCATGCCTCGGAATGGATCATCCGGCTTGGCGACGGCACCGACGAGAGCCACGCCCGCGCGCAAGGAGCGATCGACCATCTCTGGGCCTTTACCGGCGAGATGTTTGCCGTCGACGACGGCGAGCGCGCCCTGATCCATGCCGGCATTGCCATCGACCCCGCCACCTTGCGCGGCCGCTGGCTGACGACGCTCTCGGACATCACCCGTGAAGCAACGCTCACGCTGCCGCAGAACGACTGGATGCAGCAGGGCGGCCGCTCCGGTCGCCACAGCGAGCATCTCGGCCATCTGCTGTCGGAGCTGCAATCGATGCAGCGAACCTTTCCGGGGCTGACATGGTGACGGCGGTCGATGACAACGCCGCGCTGCGCCAGCGCGCCTGGGAGGCCGCCGCGAGCGTGGTCGATCCGGAAATCCCGGTGTTGAGCATTGCCGATCTCGGTGTGCTCCGTGACGTCATTCTCGACGGCGATCATGTCGAGGTCGCGATCACGCCGACCTATTCGGGCTGCCCGGCCATGAACATGATTGCGCTCGAAATTGAGGTCGCGCTGGAGCGCGCCGGTTTTCGTCATCCCAGGGTGCGAACCGTGCTGTCGCCGGCCTGGACCACCGACTGGATGAGCCAGGAGGGTCGTGAGAAGCTGCGCGCCTACGGCATCGCGCCGCCACAAGCCTCGCGCTCGCGCCGTGCGCTGTTCGGTGAGCAGGTGGTCGCGTGCCCGCAATGCGGCTCTGACAAGACCGAGCTGCTGTCCGAATTCGGCTCGACCTCCTGTAAGGCGCTGTGGCGCTGCCAGACCTGCCGCGAACCTTTTGATTATTTCAAGTGTCATTGAGAGGCGCACGATGCCAACTCCATCGTCATTGCGAGCGCAGCGAAGCAATCCAGACTATCTCCGCAGAGACAGTCTGGATTGCTTCCTCGCAAGGGCTCCTCGCAATGACGGCGGTGAGACCAATGTAGAGTGCCCATGATGTCCGCAGCCGCACCGCGCTTCCACCGCCTGGCCGTCAGCGACCTCCGTAGGGAGGCGTCCGATGCTATCTCGATGACCTTTGCCATTCCCGGCGAACTCGCTGGCGACTACGCCTTCACGCCCGGCCAGTATCTGACGCTGCGCACGATGCTGGACGGCGAGGAGGTGCGCCGCTCCTACTCCATCTGCTCCGGCCCCGATGATGGCGAGATCCGCATCGCCGTGAAGAGGGTTGATGGCGGCGCGTTTTCGAGCTGGGCAGCCGAAGATCTCAAATGCGGCGACGAGTTGGACGTGATGACGCCGACAGGCCGCTTCGGTGTGGTGCCGCCGGCGGATGGCGCGCGCATCCATGTCGGCTTCGCCGCGGGCTCCGGCATCACGCCGATCCTGTCGATCGTGAAGGGCGTGCTGGCGCGTGAGCCGGACAGTCGCTTCTTCCTGTTCTACGGCAACCGCACCACCGACAACATCATGTTCCTCGAAGCGCTAGAGGAGCTGAAGGATCGCTTCATCGATCGCCTCTCGATCTTCCACGTCATCTCCGGCGAGGAGCAGGACATCCCGATCCTGCATGGCCGGCTCGACGGCGAGAAGGTGAGGGTGCTGCTGCGCTCGCTGGTGCCGGCGGAAAGCGTCGATCATGTCTTCGTCTGCGGTCCCCTTGGCATGAGCGAGGAGATCGGGGCGACCTGCCGCGCCCTCGGCATCGCGGACGAGCGGATTCACGTCGAGCGCTTCGTCTCCGAATTCGGTGGCAAGCCGCGGCCGAAGAAGGTCGTCGCGCCCGACGCGCCGCCCAGGGCGATCGCCTCGTTGATCATCGACGGCAAGCGCCGCGATGTGCCGGTTGCGGAGGACGAGGCCATCCTCGATGCCGCGCTGCGCGCCGGGGTCGATCTGCCGTTCGCCTGCAAGGGCGGCATGTGCTCGACCTGTCGCGCCAAGCTGGTCGAGGGAGAAGCGCCGATGGACATCAACTATTCGCTGGAACCGTGGGAGCTCAAGGCCGGTTTTGTTCTCACCTGTCAGGCCAAGCCGTCCACGGAGCGCGTCGTCGTCGATTACGACCATGTTTGACAGTGCTGTCCAACCAGCAGAACATTGCGTGTAAACAGCCGGGAGAAGCGCGTGAACGTCAAAGCCGCCCTGTCGCCTGAGGATATCGCCCGCGCCTGCGGAGAGGCAATGTGGGCCGAGGACGATGCCTCCAAAGGTCTCGGCATGGAGATCGTCGATATCGGCCCGGGCTTTGCGACGCTTGCCATGACGGTGCGGCCGGACATGGTCAACGGCCAGCGCATCGCCCATGGCGGCTTCATCTTCACTCTCGCCGATTCGGCCTTCGCCTTTGCCTGCAACTCGCACAACGAGCGCGTGGTCGCCGCGCAGGGGCAGATCACCTTCATCAAGCCGGGCAAGCTCGGTGACCGCCTCGTTGCGAAGGCGCGGGAGATCACCCGCGGCGGCCGGTCCGGGATCTACGACGTGCGCGTGACCGCGGGCGACACCGTCATCGCGGAATTCCGCGGACATTCGCGCGTCATTCCTGGCACCTGGCTGCCGACGCAAGATCAATAAGACCAAACAAGAAAAGAAACGAACCAATGTGGGGAAACGAGCATGGCTCTGACGAGGCGCAAGGAAGGCGGCAGCACCTATAGTGCCGAGATGGACGCGCATGAGCGAGCCTCGCGCGACGAGATCATGGCGCTGCAGAAGCAGCGGCTGGCCTGGTCGCTGAAGCACGCCTACGACAACGTCGCGCATTATCGGAAGGTCTTCGACAGGGCTGGCGTGCACCCGTCGGACTTTCGCGAGCTCTCCGATCTTGCAAAATTTCCGTTCACGGTGAAGACAGACCTGCGCGACAACTATCCCTTCAACATGTTCGCCGTGCCGCGCGAAAGGCTGGTGCGCGTTCATGCCTCCTCCGGCACGACCGGCAAACCGATCGTGGTCGGCTACACCCAACGCGACATCGACACCTGGTCCGAGGTGATGGCGCGCTCGATCCGCGCAGCCGGCGGCCGCACCGGCATGATCATCCACAATGCCTATGGTTATGGCCTCTTCACCGGTGGCTTAGGGGTGCACTACGGCGCCGAAAAGCTGGGCTGCACCGTGGTGCCGATCTCCGGCGGCATGACCGAGCGGCAGGTGCAGCTCATCAACGATTTCCGGCCTGACATCATCACGGTGACGCCAAGCTACATGCTGGCGATCCTCGACGAGTTCAAGCGCCAGAAGCTCGATCCGCGCCAATGCTCGCTCAAGGTCGGCATCTTTGGCGCCGAGCCCTGGACCAATGCGATGCGCGCCGAGATCGAGGATGCCTTCGACATGGATGCAACCGACATCTACGGCCTCTCGGAGGTGATCGGCCCGGGCGTCGCGCAGGAATGCATCGAGACCAAGGACGGCCTGCATGTCTGGGAGGACCATTTCTACCCCGAAGTGATCGACCCGGAGACCGGCGCGGTGCTGCCGGACGGCGAGAAGGGCGAGCTGGTCTTCACCTCGCTCACCAAGGAAGCTTTTCCGGTGATCCGCTATCGCACCCGCGACCTGACGCGGCTCTTGCCGGGAACGGCGCGGCCGGGCATGCGGCGCATGGACAAGGTGACGGGCCGCTCGGACGACATGATCATCCTGCGCGGGGTCAATCTGTTCCCGACCCAGATCGAGGAGGTGCTGCTCGCGACCGACTGGTGCGGCGGCCACTTCATCCTCGAGCTGACCCGCGAAGGCCGCATGGACGAGCTGACCATCATCGCCGAGGCGCGGCCCGAGAGCTGGGACGGAAGGGGCCTCGTCGACCATGCCGACCGGATCTCGACCCACATCAAGAACACGATCGGCGTCAGTTCGAGGGTTCAGGTGGTCGCCCCCGCCACACTGGAGCGTTCGCTCGGCAAGGCGAAACGGCTCTACGACAAGCGGCCCAAGGACTGACTGACGGATTGACTCGACCGCCCCCAAAGGCGAAAAGGCCCGCGAGAACTCGCGGGCCTTTTCATGTCGCCAGCCGATGCCAATACGGTCGAAGCGCGCTGTGTGCGCCTCAACGCCAAAGCCGAGAACGCTGCTGCTCTCGCACCTGGCGTCGAGCGCCAGACGCTCACGCGGGGGCCTAACGATCTCCTCATCGAGGTGAAGGCCGCAGCGGTCAATCCATCCGACGTCAAGGCGGCGACCGGGCTGATGCCCTATGCCGTGTTCCCCCGAACCCCCGGCCGCGACTACGCCGGCGTGGTGGTTGACGGGCCCGCGGGCGCAATGGGGCGCGAGGTGTTCGGCTCCTCCGGCGACCTCGGCATCCGCCGCGACGGCACCCACGCAACTCATCTCGTCGTCGAGGCCGATGCGGTGGTGGAAAAGCCCAAGACGGTGTCCTGGGAGGAGGCCGCCGGCATCGGCGTGCCCTTTGTCACCGCGATGGAAGGCTTTCGCCGGGCCGGCGTACCGAAGAGCGGCGAGACCGTTCTGGTGTTCGGCGTCAACGGCAAGGTCGGGCAGGCCGCGGTGCAGATCGCGACCTGGCGGGGCGCGCGCGTCATCGGAGTGGTGCGCAAGGCGGAGGCCTATGAAGGTCACGCCAACGCGCCGATCGAGGTGATCGATGCCTCCGCCACCGACGTCGCCACGCGCGTGCGCGAATTGACCGGCGGCAAGGGCGCCGACATCGTCTTCAACACGGTCGGCGATCCCTATTTCCAGGCCGCGCACAAGTCGCTTGCCCTGCGCGGCCGCCAGATCCTGATCGCCGCGATCGACCGCATCGTGCAGTTCAATATCCTCGAATTCTACCGGGGGCAGCATACTTATGTCGGCATCGACACGCTCGGCCTGTCCTCGGCCGCGACGGGCGCGGTGCTGCGCGACCTCGGGCCCGGCTTTGCAAGCGGTCATCTGAAGCCGTTTCCGATCAGGGCGAACGCGATCTATCCGCTGGAGCGCGCGAAGGAGGCGTATGTAGCGGTCGCCGGCTCGTCGCGCGATAGGGTAATCCTGCGGCCATGAAGCTCGTCATTGCGAGCGCAGCGAAGCAATCCAGAACTGTATCCTCGGCGGCAGTCTGGATTGCTTCGCTGCGCTCGCAATGACGGAGTATGGCGAGAGGTCTGAGAACAACTGATGGAATCCACCCAGCTCGTCATCCTCGCCGGTCTCGTCATCGGGCTCATTTACGGCACCGTGGGCCTGCTCAGCGGCTTCTGCCTGATGAGCAGCATGCGCGGCTTTCTGGCGGAGGGCGACGGGAGGCTGGTGCGGACCTATGCGCTGGCGATTGCGGTCGCGATTGCCGCGAGCCAGTTCCTCGCCGGTAGCGGCATGGTCGATCTCGGCAAGTCGATCTACCTACAAGCAACCTTTTCGGTGCCGGTGCTGTTTCTCGGCGGCCTGCTGTTCGGCTACGGCATGGTGCTGTCGAACGGCTGCGGCTCACGCGCGCTGGTGCTGCTCGGGCGCGGCAATCTCCGTTCGTTCGTCGTCGTGATCGTGCTGGCCATCGCGGCGCAGATGACGCTCAAGGGCCTGATTGCACCGGCGCGCATTGCGCTGGTCCAGGCGTCGCAAACCACCGTTGGCACGAATTCGCTGCCGACCGTGCTGGCGACGCTCGGACTGACGGAAGTGCTTTCGCGCGCGCTCGCAGCTGCGGCGATCATCGTCGCGCTGATCCTGTTCGCTTTCGCGCATCCTGCGTTCCGCCGCTCGCCCGGCCAGATCGCAGCGGGCATCATCGTCGGCCTCCTCGTCGCCGGCGGCTGGTACGTCACCGGCTATCTCGGCGCCGACGATTTCAACCCCGTTCCGGTGACCTCGCTCACCTTCGTCGCGCCGATCGCGGACGCCCTGCAATACGCCATGCTCTCGACCGGCCTGACGCTGAATTTCGGCGTCGCGACGGTTGCCGGCGTCTTTGCCGGCAGTATGGTGACGGCACTTGCTACGGGTCGCTTCAAGCTCGAAGGTTATTCCTCGCCGCGCCACATGCTGCGCTCGGGCGCAGGCGCTGCGCTGATGGGGATGGGCGGCGTGATGGCGTTCGGCTGCTCGATCGGGCAGGGGCTCACGGGCGTGTCGACCCTCGCATTGGGCTCGCTCATTGCAGTCGCCGGCATCCTGCTCGGTACGGCGGCCGGTCTACGCGGCGTTTTGCGGGTTCAGCCGCTCGCCGTCGCCTGACCTCGTAGCAGCCGGTCGCCGAGCGTCGCAAGGCCGATGCCGGTGACGATCAGCCCTGCCGCGACAGCGAGGCTGACATCGATGGGCTCGCCGAGCAGGATCGCGGCGCTGGCGATGCCGACGAGCGGCGTTCCCGTGGTGCCCAGTGCCGTCGTCAGGGCCGAGATGCTCTTGTTGACCATCGACATCGCCCAATAGGCCAATGCAGTCCCGATCAGACCGGAATACAGGAACAGCAACACGAGCCTCCACGACCATTCCGCATGCGGTAGGCCGTCGGTGACCGCCGCCGACCCTGTCAGCACGATCGTCGCGACGAGGACCTGCCAGATCAGAAGCTGGAGCGGCGAGGCGATCCAGCGATGCGCGCGGATATAGATGATGTTGGCGGCCCATGAGATCGCGGCCAGGATGACCATGCCCGCGCCGAGCATGACGTTCGCATTGGTCCAGTCGATGGACGTCGGATTCAGGATCACGGCGAGGCCGATCAATCCGAGCAGCGCGCCGGCGAGCTTTGGCGCGGTCAGCGTATCCTTCCCCAGCAGCGGCGCGGCGATGGCGACCCAGAGCGGCGTGGTGTAGCCGAGCACGATAGCCTTGCTCGCGGGCAGGAAGCGCACACCGGCCGCGACCAGGACCGAGAATATCGTCATGTGCAGCAGCGCCACGCTCAAGACCACGGGAATGTCGCGCCGATCCGGGATCACCAGATTCTTGCTCAGTCCGAGGATCACGAATAATCCGGCCAGCGCGATCCAGCTCCGGATCGCCGAAGTCCACAATGGGGGAAGGAACTGGACGAGCTGCTTCGTCACCGACCAGTTCACGCCCCAGGCCAGCACGACGATGAGGAAAAGGCCGATGGCCGCGCGCGGGGACAGGGAGTTCATCTCGATGGTCCTTGAAGCAGTCCAGCCCGGCGGATAGCATCTCGGCTGGCACCGGAAAAAGTGCCAGATTGGAGAAGAACAAGGTGCCAGTTTCCGAAGCCATGATCGCGGGTCTGATCGACCTGAAGCGGGCCGACGCGGACGGACTTGCGATGCAGCTGACAGGGCAGCTCCGAGGCCTGATTGCGAGCGGCCGCCTCGGCAAGGGCCGTGCGCTGCCGTCGAGCCGCCGGCTCGCGAGCGATCTCGGCATTTCCCGCAACACCGTCACCCACGCCTTCGAGCAGCTCGCTGCGGAAGGGTATTTGGCAGCGTCGCACGGACGGCGCCCGGTCGTAACCGTCGACGGCGCTGCGCAGATCGATGCAGCAGGGACAGCTGCATCGCGTCCGCGCATCGGCAAGCCGCGACTCTCGCCTTGGGCCTCGAAGCTCAAGCAGACGGACTGGCCGATGTCCTATCTGGCGCCGCTCAAACCCCTCCGCCCGGGGCATGGCGATGCAAGAGAGTTTCCGAACGATATCTGGGGACGCTGCCTGCGCCGCAGCGCCGTATGGGCAGCCAGGCGCGAGCTCGGCCCCGTCAACCGGCCGCGCCTGCGCGCGGCGCTGGCGCATTACCTCGCGACCAGCCGGGGCGTTCGCGCCACGGCGGATCAGATCCTGATTCTGCCAAGCGCGCAGGCCGCGCTCACCTTGATTGCGGCTGCCGTCATCACGTCCGGTGACGAGGTCTGGGTCGAGGATCCCGGCTATCCCGGGGCCGCAGCCGCCTTCCATGCCTCTGGAGCGCGCGTGAGCGGCATCAGGCTGGATGAGCAGGGCATGCAGCGGATGCCGGGGCCCGCAGCGCCAACACTGATCTTCATGACGCCGTCGCACCAGCATCCGACCGGACGGTTGATGTCACTGGCACGCCGCACCGAGTTTCTCCGGCTGAGCCGTCCAGGCAAGACCTGGATCGTGGAGGACGATTACGACGGCGAATTCCACTACGACAGCCGTCCCGTGCCGGCCTTGCAGGGCCTCGATGCACACGGCCGGGTGTTCTATGTCGGCACCTTCTCGAAGGCGATGACCTCGGATATCCGGCTCGGCTATCTCGTCGCGCCGCCGGCGCTGGTCAGCATTTTGGAGATCGCACAGCGGCATATTGGGCTGATCGCCGCCAGCCATATCCAGGAAGCGCTCGCCGAATTTATCGCCGATGGCCATTTCCTCGCGCACCTGCGCCGGGTACGCCGGCTCTATCACGCGCGGCGCGATCATCTCGTCGCGGGGCTGGAACGCCATCTCGGCGAGGTGCTCTCGGTCGAGGTGCCCTCTGGCGGCATCCAGCTCGTGGCGCGCCTCAAGCGCAGTCGCGCCGATCAGGCGGCGGTGAAGCGGGTCACGGAGGCGGGCGTTGTCACGCGAGCTCTATCCAGCCTGGCACTCGGCAAGCCGCACGATCACGGCCTGCTGCTCGGCTTTGCGGCGTGGCGCGAGAGCGAGATCAGCGCGGCGGTGCGGACGATGGCCTCGTGCTTCTAGAGCATGATCCGGACCCGAAGCGCCGCGTTAGCGCAATGTGGGAAGTGGTTTTCCGAAAAGATCATGCTCAAACAACAACACTTCACTCCACGGCCCTGGTCACGATGCGGATCTCCGATGTCAGCGTGCGGTGCACCGGGCACTTGTCGGCGAT
The DNA here is from genome assembly GCF_002068095.1 of Bradyrhizobium sacchari. Lineage (GTDB taxonomy): Bacteria > Pseudomonadota > Alphaproteobacteria > Rhizobiales > Xanthobacteraceae > Bradyrhizobium > Bradyrhizobium sacchari. Next base: position 89,346 of record NZ_LWIG01000013.1, read on the forward strand.
CTCCATCAGCTTCTTGCGCTGCTCGGCGTCGAGCGCGCCGTCCATCGCGATGTCGCGCTCGATCTGGTCCAGCATGCCCTCGCGCGTCTCGCACTCCGCGCAATCCTTGGCGTAGATCTTCGCGTGCTTCAGCGTGACCGTGACGCGATCGAGCGGCAGCGATTTGCGATCGGCATAGAGGCGCATGGTCATCGACGTGCAGGCCCCGAGGCCTGCAAGCAGGAAGTCATAGGGGCCGGGACCGGCATCCTCGCCGCCGGCAGCTTTCGGCTCATCTGCCACCAGATGATGGGGGCCGACGGTGATGATTTGGTTGAACTTGCTCTTGCGGGTCTCCTGCACCACGACCTTCCGCGGTTCCTCGGGGAGATCCATCACCTTCGCGGCCGTTGCCGAATCGACGTAGCGGCTCGCCCAGGCTGTGATCACATCGGCTGCGTAGAGCGCGTCGGCAGACTTGGTCAGGAGATGATCGGCGTGGTCGAGCGAGACGAAGCTCTTGGGGTGCCTGGCCGCAACGAATATCCTTGTCGCATTGTCGATGCCGACGGTGTCGTCAACAGGCGAATGCATCACCAGCAGCGCCTTGTGCAGCCCGGTGACATCCTTCATCAGCTCATGCTCGGCGATGTCGTCGAGGAATTCGCGCTTGATCCGGAACGGACGCCCCGCGAGCGAGACTTCGACCTCGCCCTGCGTGCGGATGCTGTCGAGATGCTCCCTGAACAGGCCGGTGACGTGGACGGGATCTGAGGGCGCGGCGATGGTGACCACCGCTCTTGCCTCGGGAATCTTTGCGGCCGCGGCCAGGATCGCGGCGCCGCCGAGGCTGTGGCCGATCAGGATCGACGGTGCCTTGTGCGTCTCGCGCAGATGATCGGCGGCCCTGACGAGGTCGGCGACATTGGAGGAGAAGGTCGAATTGGCGAAATCGCCCTCGCTGGAGCCGAGCCCGGTGAAGTCGAAGCGCAGCACCGCGATGCCTTTGGCGGCGAGGGCGACCGAGATACGCTTGGCCGCCAGCGTGTCCTTGCCGCAGGTGAAGCAGTGCGCGAACAGTGCATAAGCCGAAGGCTCGCCGTCGGGCAGCTCCAGCGCCGCCGCGAGCTGATGGCCGCCTTCGCCGGTGAATTGAAAGCGTTCCGTCGGCATGGGCTTTCCCCCGTTTCTGTTTGAATCCTAGTCGCCAGAATAGCGCTGCTCGGCCCAGGGATCGCCGCGGTTATGATAGCCGCGAACTTCCCAGAAACCCGGCGCGTCCTCGGTCAGGAATTCAATGGCCTGGAGCCATTTCGCGCTCTTCCAGAAATAGAGATGCGGCACCACCATGCGTACCGGTCCGCCATGCTCCTCCGTCAGCGGCTGGCCGGACCAGCTATGGGCGAGCAGCGCGTCCTCGGCGGCAAAGTCCTCCAGCGCGAGGTTGGTGGTGTAACCGTCGTAGGAATGCAGCACGACGAAGCGGGCATCCTCGCGGGGCCGGCAGACGGCGAGCAGCTCGCGCGTGGCGAGGCCCTCCCACTCATTGTCGTAGCGTGACCAGGTCGTCACGCAGTGGATGTCGGAGGTGAACTGTTGCTGCTTCTGCGCGGCGAACTCGGGATAAGTCCAGAACACCGGATTTTCGATCGCGCCGTAGACGTCGAGCCGCCAGCGCTCACGCGACACCGGCGGCGTGACCCCGAGATCGAGCACCGGCCAGTCCTTGGTCAGGTGCTGCCCGGGCGGCAGGCGCTGGTCTTCCGGTCGCGTGATCCTGCCGGTGAGGAAGCGGCCTTCGCGCGCCCATTTCTCCTTGGTGCGCGTCAGCTTGCTGTCGGGCGGCTCGTCGTCGGCCATGGCCTACTCGTGAATGAACTACTCGTGGCGATGCATTGCGGAAGCGTGCTTGGTGTCGCGCATGGTGGAATAGATGATCAGCGACAGGCAGATGATGCCACTGAGGTAGAAGTAGAACCAGTCCTCGTGCCCGATGCTCTTGAAGTAGAGCGCGATCGCCGGCGCGGTTCCGCCGAAGATCGAGACCGTGATGGCGTAGGGCAGGCCGACGCCGAGCGCACGGACATTGGTCGGGAACAGCTCGGCCTTCACCACGGCGTTGATCGAGGTGTAGCCGGCGACGAACAGCCAGGCGCAGCAGATCAGGATGAAGGCCATGAAAGGCGACTTGGTCTCCTTCAGCGTCATCAGCAGCGGAACGGTTGCGAGCGTGCCGGCGACGCCGAAGAAGATCAGCAGCGGCTTGCGGCCGATCTTGTCGGAGATGGCGCCGTAAATCGGCTGCAGGATGGTCGCGAAGATCAGCGAGCCGAAGATCACGAAGGTGGTCTGGTCCTCGGTCAGTCCGACCGAGAGCTTGACGAAGGTCTGCATGTAGGTGGTGAAGGTGTAGAACGCCGCGGTGCCGCCGGCGGTGAGGCCGACGACCAGCAAGAGCTCGCGGGGGTAGCGCAGCAGATTGGTGATCGAGCCGGTCGGCTTCACCACCTTCTTGGCTTCCTCGAACGCCTCGGTCTCATGTAGGCCGCGCCGCATCACCGCGGCGAAGATCGCGAGCGCCGCGCCGATTGCGAACGGGATGCGCCAGCCCCAGGCCTTCAGCTCCTCCGGCGTCAGGAAGACCTTCTGCAGGAGCAGCAGCACGATGATCGCGGTGAGCTGGCCGCCGATCAGGGTGACGTATTGGAAGCTGGAATAGAAGCCGCGATGTCTGGGATCGGCGACCTCGCTGAGGTAGGTGGCGCTGGCGCCGTATTCACCGCCGAGGCTGAGGCCCTCGATCACGCGGGCAAGCGCCAGGATGACAGGCGCGGCAAAGCCGATCGTGGCATAAGTCGGCGTGAGCGCGATGATCAGCGAGCCGAAACACATGAACACGACGGACAGGGTCAGCGAGATGCGCCGGCCGAAATGGTCGGCGAGGTAGCCGAAGAACCAGCCGCCCAGGGGCCGCATCAGGAAGGTCGCCGCGAACACGACGGCGACGTTCAATTGCTGGACGACGGGGTCGTTGCCGGGGAAGAAGGCGGGAGCGAAATAGAGCGCGAAAGCCGTATAGGCGTAGAAATCGTACCATTCGACGAGATTGCCGATTGAGCCGATCAGGATCGCCTTGATCCGCCGCTCGGCATCGGCGATGTCGATATGGTCGGAGGCCGGTTGGATTACTTGCTCTGCCACGTCCGGCCTCTCTCTATCCCTGTTTGGAGAGGCCTACATCGCCTTTCCCAGCAAAAATGGCAACTGCCGGGGGCCTCTCACCGTGCCCTGCGACCAGGTCACGGTGCCTGCCGGATCGAGGCGGAAATCGGGGATCCGCTTCAGCCATTCCTCCAGCGCAACCTGCATCTCCATTCGCGCAAGGTTGGAACCGACGCAGCGATGGATCCCGAGGCCGAAGGCGGCGTGGCGGTTCTCCCGGCGGTCGATCACGACTTTGTCAGCGTCCGGAAACATCTTTGGATCGCGGTTGGCGGCTGGGAAGGACAGCAGCACCATGTTGCCCGCCTTGACCGGGCAGCCCGAGACCGTGGTTTCCTTGACCACCTCGCGGGCCATGGTCACCGGCGAATAGGCGCGCAGCAGCTCCTCGACCGCCGTCGGGATCAGCGCGGGCTCCGCGATCAGCCGCTCGCGGTCGGCCGGCGTCCTCGCCAGATGCCAAAGCGAGGAACCGATCGCGCTCCAGGTGGTGTCGATGCCGGCGATCAGGAGCAAGCGCAGCGATCCCAGCACGTGGGAATCTTCCAGCGGGTTGCCCTCCTTGTCCGTGGCGTTCATCAGATAGGAGATGAGATCGTCCGTCGGCTTTGCCTTGCGCTCCTCGATGTGGGCACTGAAATAGGCGGTCATCTCCTCCGAGGCCTGGAGCAGCTTGCTCTGGTCCTTGATGCCGAGCTCCAGGATCATGTGGATCCAGTTGATGAAGAGATCGCTGTCGCTCTCGGGGATGCCGAGCATGTGCGCGATGGCCTGGACCGGAATGTATTTGCTGTAGCGCGCGGCGGCATCGACCTTGCCGTCCGCGATGAACCCGTCGATCAGCTCGTTGCAGATCGCGCGCATCCGCGGTTCCAGCTTCTTCATCGCATCCGGCGTGAACGGCGGCAGCAGCAACTGCTTGGCCGGCTTGTGCGCGGGCGGATCTGAGGTGATCGGAGGGGCCGCGTTCCTGGAAATCTCCGGCCGCACGTCGCGGACGATGATGCGGCGCGAGGAGAAATGCTCGGTGTCGTTGGCGATCGCGCGCACCGCCTCGTAGGTCGTGGGCATGTAACAGCCGAGGAATCGCTCGGTGTGCACGACCGGGCTTGCGGCGCGCATCTCATCCCAGATCGGAAACGGATCGTCCGTCCATTGCGGATCGGTGTGGTCGAAATCGTTGACCCAGTCGGTGACGGGCGGATGGGCGACGGGCTGGCTGACGTCGGACATGTCGGGGGAATCCTCGGCTTGTGGTCGCTGGAATCACGCGCACGCGGGCGGACAGGACGCCCGCGCTACTCCTCGATCACGTCGATTGCGATTTCCGGGCAGTTGGATTTGGCAAGCCACGCCTTGTCCTCGAGCCCCGGCGGGACCGTGCCATCGCCGGCTTCATGCGCGTTGCCGTATTCGTCGAGTTCGAACAGCTCGGGCGCCAGCGCCTTGCAGCGCGCATGGCCCTGGCATTTGTCGGGATCGACGTGAACCTTCAGTCGCTCTGCCATGGCGGCTTCCCTGGTCGTTTGCGTGCGCGAAAGGCGGCCCGCGTTCCTCATGTCGATTTTTGTCGGCGGCATTTGCCGCTCGGCGTAAGTTATATGCTATTACATTCGCGGCGGGCTTTCCCTGTCAAGCGCAAACTTATAGGCTTTGCCGCAACATGCGTTCACAACTCGCTCGCAAGCCCGAGAAGACGTACCACCATGGCGATCTCCGTGACGCCCTGATCAAGGCCGCGCTGCGTGAGGCGGAGCGGGGCGGGGCGGAGGCGATCAGCATCAAGGCGCTGGCAAAGCAGCTCGGCGTCTCGCAGCCGGCACCGTATCGGCACTTCGCCGACCGTGAGGCACTGCTCGCGGCGGTGACGGCGGAGGCGTTCCGGCAGCTCAGCACGATCCTGCGCGAGGCAATGGCAAAGCCGTCGAAGCAATCGAAGCTGTCGCGGCTGGCGCACGCGACGCTCGATTTCGGCCTGCGCCGCAACGGCATCTACCGCTTGATGTTTGCCTCGCGCACCGTCTCCTGCGCCGCCAAGGGCAGCGAGCTGCACGAGGCGACGCGCGAGACGCTCGGGCTGGTGATCGAAGCGCTGGAATCGCCGGCCGTCGGCTACTTGCGCGAACGGCAAGCGCTGAAGATCTGGGCGGCGGTGCATGGCGTGGTGATGCTGGCCGAGCAGGGCCTGTTCACCGGCGGGTCGGCACATGCGACGCGCGAGGAGTTGGTCGAGGATTTCGTGACCGAAACCAAGGCCGCGCTCGCGCTGGCAATCAAGAATGCAAGGCGCCGGACGAAAGCGGGCGCCTAAGCGCTCGCTTTCAGCAGCCTCATCAGCTTCTCGACCGCGCTGTCCGGCGTCGTTACGACCGCAAGACCAGTGGCTTCCGCGACCAGCGGCGCCGTTGCCGCGATGCTGAACTGCGCCAGTGCGATGACGTCGCAATCGCGTAGGTCGCGCGAGGCTTCCGCGATCAGCCGGTCATGTGTGGCGCGGTCGCCGCGGTCGAGCGCGGCCAGCGCGCCCTCGGCGAGTTTCGGCACGACCTGGACCGAGGCGGGGAATTCCGGCGGCATCGAGACCAGTGTTGGCGGGAAGGTCGAGAGCAGGCCGATCCGCTTGCCCATCGTCACCGCGCGCTCGATCATCGCTTCATTCGGCTTCAGCACCGGCATCGGCGCATGCGCGCGCGCCACAGCCTCGATACAGGGGCCGAAGGCCGAGCAGGTGAAGAGGATCGCGTTCGCACCAGTTGCCACAGCATAGTCGCCGAGCGTGACGAAGCGGTCGTTCATGGCGTCGGTCAGTTTACCATCGCGCGCCAGATCCGCAGACAGGCTGTCATCGAGTAGGTTCATCAGGCGCGGCTGCGGCCATGCCTTCGCGAAGGCCGCCTCGATCGGCGCGATAGAGTGCTTGAGGGCGTGGATCAGAGCGATGCGAGGGGGCGGCGTCGTCATTGAAGATGATTACCTCACAGGTCTCGTGCCCCGGACGCAGCGCAATGCGGAGTATTACGCTGCAGAGCCAGGGCCCATTCGCGATGACCGGGGCCCGGCTCTGCGCAGCAGCGCACCGGACGATGCTTCGCATCGCCGGGACGCTGCAGCGCGTCCGTGAAACGGCAGTCGTTTACTTGAACGGCACCGCGTACATCAAGCCGCCCTTGCTCCAGAGGCCATTGAGGCCGCGATCGAGCTTCAGCGGGCTGGCCTTGCCGACATTGCGCTCATAGATCTCGCCGTAATTGCCGGTGGCCTTGATCGCCGTGACCAGCCATTTGTTGTCGAGCCCGAGCCGCGAGCCGAGATCGCCGGTGGCGCCCAGCAGGCGCTGGATCGCGGGCGTCTGCGACTTCGCCATCTCGTCGACATTGGCTTGCGTGACGCCGAGCTCTTCAGCCTCGATCAGGCCGTAATGCAGCCAGGTGATGATGTCGCTCCAGACCTCGTCGCCGTTGCGGGTGAAGGGACCGAGCGGCTCCTTGCTGATGGTCTGCGGCAGCACGACGTAGTCGGCCGGGTTCGGCGCGGCGGTCGTCACGGCGCCGGCGAGCGCGGAGGCATCCTGGGTCATGGCATCGCAGCGGCCGCCGAAGAAGGTCTGGTACATGGTGTCGACGCGGTCGAACACCAGCGGCTTCCAGTCGATGCCGTTGGCGCGGCCGTAATCGCCGAGCGTCACCTCGTGCGTCGTGCCCTGCGCGACGCAGACGGTGGCACCCTTGAGGTCCTTCAGCTCCTTCACGCCGAGGTCCTTCTTCACCACAAATCCCTGGCCGTCATAGAAGTTGATCGGGCCCTGGCGCAGGCCGAGCGTCACACCGCGCAGATATGTCTGCGTCGAGTTGCGGTAGAGCACGTCGATCTCGCCCGATTGCAGCGCGGTGAAGCGGTTCTGCGCCGTCAACGAGACGTAACGCACCTTGCTGGCATCGCCCAGCACGCCTGCCGCGAGTGCGCGGCAATAGTCGACGTCGAGACCTTTGTAGTTGCCTTGCGAATCCGGCGCGGAGAAGCCGGCAAAGCCGGCGCTGACGCCGCACACCAGCGTGCCGCGGCTTTTCACCGTGTCGAGCGTCGCCGCCGACGCGATCACCGTCGATGCTGCGAGCACGCCCGCTGCGATAACCACTTTCCTCATAGTACTCTCCCCTCAGTGATTGACACTACGCAACACGTTGTCGACGCTCGTGCCGAGCTTGTCGACGATCAGGTCGATCTCGGCGGCGGAAGCGATATAGGGTGGCGCCAGCAGAACATGGTCGCCGCGGACGCCATCCACGGTGCCGCCGCCGGGATAACAGCCGAGCCCGTTGGCGAAGGCTTCGGCCTTGATCTTCTGATGCAGCTTGAGCGCGGGATCGAACGAGGTGCGGCTGGCGCGGTCGGCGACGAGCTCGATCGCCCAGAACAGCCCGCGGCCCCTGATGTCGCCGACATGGCGATGATTGCCGAAGCGCTCGGTCAGGCGCTGCTCGAGCTGCCGGCCGCGTTCCTTCACGCGATCGAGCAGGCCGTCCTCGAGGATCACATCCTGCACCGCGAGCGCCGCCGCGCAGGCAAGGGGATGCGCAAGGTAGGTATGGCCGTGCTGGAAGGCGCCCGAGCCCGCGCGGATGGTGTCGATGATCTTGCCGCTCGCCAGCATCGCGCCGATCGGCTGATAGCCGCCGCCGAGCCCCTTTGCGATGGCCTGGATATCGGGGGCGATGCCTTCCTGCTCCCAGGCATGCATCGTGCCGGTGCGGCCCATGCCCGACATGACCTCGTCGAGAATCAGCAGCGCACCGTGACGGTCGCAGATCTCGCGCACCGCCTTGAAGTAGCCATCCGGTGCGGTCACCGCGCCGGCGGTGGCGCCGACGACGGGCTCGGCGAGGAACGCCGCCACGGTGTCAGGGCCAAGCCGCTGGAACTCGGCTTCGAGCTCGGCGGCGAGCCGCGCCACGAAATGCGCATCCGACTCGCCCTCGCGCTTCTCGTGATAAGCAAAGGCCGGCGCGACGTGGCTGAACGCGGCCGAAAGCAGCGGCGCATAGGGCGCGCGGCGCCAGGCATTGCCGCCGGCGGCGAGCGCGCCGAGCGTGTTGCCATGATAGCTCTGCCGCCGCGCGATGAAATGCTGCCGCTGCGGCTCGCCGCGCTCGATGAAATATTGCCGCGCCAGCTTGATGCTGGCTTCGATTGCCTCCGATCCGCCGCTGACGAAATAGGCGTAGGCAAGTCCGCCCGGCTCGTGGCCGACCAGCCTCTCGGCCAGCGCCTCGGCCGGCTCGGAGGAGAAGAAGGCGGTGTGAGCATAGGCCAGCGTCGAGGCCTGTTTCGTCATTGCCGCGATCACGCGCGGATGCTGGTGGCCGAGGCAGGAGACCGCCGCCCCGCCGGAGGCGTCGATGACGCGGCGCCCGTCCTCGGCAAACAGATAGACGCCTTCGCCGCCGATTGCCTTGGGCGGGGTTTCGCGTAGCGAGCGGTGCAGCACGCGGCTGGTGCGAGTGCTCATGGATCAACCTTTCTCCGAGACGTAGGTGGTAGCCGCGGCGAGCCGCGCCTCGGTATGTTCCAGACGTTTCTTCGCGGCGAGGCCGCCGAGCGAGAACGTGACCGCTGCGAGTGACTGCGCGATCGCGATCGCGCCGGTGAGACTGGGGAAAAAACCGGGCGAGGAGGCCGCTTCGAACAGCAGCACGTGGGCGGCGCCCTCAGCCATCGGTGCCGAAAGGCTGTCCGCGATCGCGATCAGCGTTGCGCCGCTGCAATGAGCGGCCTGGGCGACGCGGACGCTCGCATGCGTGTAGGGCAGGAAGCCGAGGACGATGACGGCTTCGCCGGGGCGGAACGCGCCGAGATCGAGATCGTCGGGGCCGGATGCGCCGACGAGTTGCACCTGCTCGGGGCGGAACAGCCGCAGTTCGTAGTTCAGGAGTTCGGCGACGCTACGGCAGCTGCGATAGCCCGCGATCCAGATCCGCTTGGCCTCGTGCAGCGCACGGGCGGCTTCCGCAATGGGGTGTGCGGGAATGCGCGGAAGGCCCGCGGCCTCGGCCTCGAGCTTGTCGATGACGAGCGCGACGTCGGCGTGAGGGCCGTGACGGCGGCTTTTTGCGCGGCCGGAGAAGGGCGAGGTCTGCGATGGACGCCGCGCCTCGGTCAGCGCCGCGCGCAGCTCGTCCCAGCCGGAATAGCCGATCGCCTTGGCGAGCCGGGTGAACGCGGCGGGATCGGCGCCGGCCTCGGCGGCGAGATCGCGCATCGAGCGGGTGGTGGCGTCGTAATCATTGGCGGCAACAAAGCGGCCGACCTCCTGCAAGCGCAGGGGGAGCGATGGCAATGCGATGCGCAGTTCGCTCAGGGGCGAGGATTTCGCGGGCTCGGCCATGAAACATTTGTTGCATGAAACCAGGTTTGGTGCAACAGTTGACGTGCGCCGCCGGAAATCATTGCATTCGAGAAGGATTTTTGTGCTGTGACCGCCGATCATCCCAGACCGCCGCCGCGCCGCCGCCTCTTCGCGCTCGGCCGCAACGAATTGAAGGGCCTGTTCTGGCAGGTCCTGGTGGTCGGCATCGCGCTCGCGGTGATCGCCTTCCTCTGGTCCAACACCGTCACCAACCTGTCGGCCCGCCGGATCACCACCGGCTTCGCCTTCCTCGGCCGCGAGGCCGGCATGCCGATCGCCGACAGCCTGCTCGCCTACAGTCCGAGGGATCCCTACCTCTGGGCCTTCGTCGTCGGCATCGCCAACACCCTGCGCGTTGCGGTGATCGGCATCGTGCTCGCGACCCTTCTGGGCACGCTGATCGGCATCTCCAGGCTGTCGGCCAACTGGCTGTTGTCGCGGCTTGCCGCCGTCTATGTCGAAACCCTCCGTGACATCCCGCTGCTGCTCCAGCTGCTGTTCTGGTACGTGCTGATGCAGGCGCTGCCAGCCGCGCGCGCAGCGTGGCGGCCCGTCGAGGGCGTGTTCCTGTCCAATCGTGGCCTGATCCTGCCGGCTATCCCGATCGGCTCGCCGCAACTCTGGGTACTCGGCACGGCCGTGCTGGGCCTTGTCGTGTTCTACGTCATCCGGCGCCGGCTGATCGCGCAGCAGATGCGCGACGGCCGGCCGCGGCCGGCCTGGCCCTTTGCGCTCGGCCTCATCGTTGCGCTGCCGGCGGCCGTCTCGCTGGTGCTCGGCGTGTCCTGGACGATCGAATGGCCACAGCTGCGCGGCTTCAACTTCGTCGGCGGGCTGACGCTTGCGCCGGAATATTTCGCGCTACTGATCGCGCTCGTGACCTATACCTCGGCCTTCATTGCCGAGATCGTGCGCAGCGGCATCCAGTCCGTACCGCGCGGCCAGTGGGATGCCGCCAATGCGCTCGGCCTGCGCCGCAGCTTCATGCTGCGGCAGATCATCCTGCCGCAGGCGCTTCGGGTGATCGTTCCGCCGATGACGAGCCAGTACCTTAATCTGACCAAGAACTCCTCCCTCGCGGTCGCGATCGGCTATCAGGACGTGGTCTCGGTCGCCAACACCACGCTGAACCAGACCGGGCAGGCGATCGAGGCGATCACGCTGATCATGGCAGTGTTCCTGACCATCAGTCTTTCCATCAGCTTCTTCATGAACTGGTACAATGCGCGCATCGCGCTGGTGGAGCGCTGAGCATGAGCGCAGTCACCGACATCCCCGAAGCACCCCGCGCCGCCCGCCGACCGCAGATCGGCAATCCGGCCCTGCGCTGGCTGCGTACCAACCTGTTCTCGTCGATCCCCAACGGCATCCTCACGGTCGTGCTGCTGGCTCTGCTGGCCAAAGGCATTTTCAGCTTCGCGCAATGGGGCCTCGCGAACGCAGTGTGGCTGACGCCGGCGAACGATTCCAGCGCCTGCCGCGCCGTGCGTGGCGTCGGCGCCTGCTGGGCCATCATCCCCGAAAAATACCGCTTCATCCTGTTCGGCACCTATCCGTTTGACGAGCAGTGGCGGCCGGCGCTGTCGGTCGTGCTGTTCATCGCGCTGTATTTTCTCTCGACCCGCCGCGCGCTATGGCGACGCGAGCTCGCCTATCTCTGGATCGGTGCGCTGGCGCTGATCAGCGTGCTGATGTGGGGCGGCGTGTTCGGGCTGTCCTTTGTCTCGCAGGACCGCTGGGGCGGACTGCCGGTGACGCTGATCCTGGCGACGTTCGGTCTGGCCTTCGGCTTCCCGCTCGGCATCCTCGTCGCGCTCGGCCGGCGCTCGAAGCTGCCGGCGATCCGCTCGCTCAGCGTGCTCTATGTCGAGCTGATCCGCGGCGTGCCGCTGGTGAGCCTGCTGTTCATGGCAAGCGTGATGTTTCCGCTGTTCATGCCCAGCGGGTTCAACATCGACAAGCTGCTGCGTGCCCAGATCGCGATCATCCTGTTCGCCGGCGCCTACCTCGCCGAAGTCATCCGCGGCGGTCTCCAGGCCGTGCCGCGCGGACAATATGAAGCCGCCGATGCGCTGGGACTGTCCTACTGGCGCAAGCACCGGCTGATCGTCCTGCCGCAGGCGATCCGCCATGTCATCCCGCCGCTGGTGAACACCTTCATCGCCTTCTTCAAGGACACCAGCCTCGTGCTGATCATCGGCATCTTCGACCTGCTGACCACGGCGAAGACCGCGATCATCGATCCGGCCTGGCAGCAGTTTTCGGTCGAGGTCTACATCTTCGTCGCCGCGATCTACTTCATGTTTTGCTTCGCGATGTCGCGCTACAGCCGGAGCCTGGAGGCGCATACGGCATCGAGGTGATCCAGGACCCACGGAATGCCTATGCGACGCCTATAACGCAAGCGCGGATTCAGCCTGGGATTCCTACGTTGCCAAAGCCATCTCCTGTTTGCTGGTGGCATTCAACAAGAGGCACGTGAATCATGATGAAGTCTGTTCTCGCTGCGTCGGCCATTCTGGTCGCGCTTTGCGCCGCCGCCGCCGCGCGCGACGTGGTGCACCATCCCTATGCGAATTCGGAAGGCGCCGTCCAGCTGTCGCAGGTCCATCCGGCCTCCATGGACTATTCAGCCATGGCCGAGGACGTCGGCTATGATGCGCACCAGTACCACGGCGGCCCCAAAGTGAACGACTAGGACTGATCTTGGGGGCAAGGCCGTGGTGGCTGGTCACATACCAACGGTTCGATGGCGAAGATGCCGGCACCGGGGACAGCCAAGGTCCCCGGTGCGGCGTACCTTATGCCTTCATCTTCGGGTCGATCGGCGTCGTCGCGCGCAGGCCGAGAATGTCCTCCAGCACCTTCGCGCCGGCGATCACCTGCGCGTCGGCGCGCGGGGCGCCGACGACCTGCACGCCGACCGGCAGGCCCGATGTCGTGAAGCCGCACGGCAGCGACAGCGAGGGGCAGCAGGCAAGCGTGATGGCGTAGACGATACCGAGCCATTCGACATAATTCTCGAATTTCTTGCCGCCGCATTCGGCGACATAGCGTTTTTCGATCGGGAAGGGCGGGACGATCGTCGTCGGTGTCAGCAACAGATCATAGGTCTTGAAGAAATCGACCGCGCGGGCGGTCATGTTGACGCGCTGCGCCTCGGCGCGCGCGAGTTGCTCGACCGTGAGCTTGAGGCCTTCTTCGATGTTCCAGATCACCTCGGGCTTGAGCAGATCGCGCTTGTTGCGCAGCAGATTGGCCTTGGTGATCGCGAAATCGAAGGCGCGCAGCACGTGGAAGCATTCATGCGCCTCGCGCCAGTCGGGATGTGCCTCCTCGACGATGGCGCCGGCTTCCGCGAAACGTTCGGCGGCCTTGCGCGTGATCGCCTTGACCTCGGGATCGACAGGGGTGATGCCGAGATCGGGGGAATAGGCGATGCGCTTCGGTCTCTTGCCCGCCTGGGCCGCCGACAGGAACGAGGTCGTGGGCGCCGGCAGCGACAGCGGATCATCCGCATAGTCGCCGCTCATGGCATCCAGCAGCAGCGCGAGATCCTCGACGTTGCGCGCCATCGGGCCGACGACGCCGAGATTGCGATCGATGCCCGCTTTGGGGGTATGTGCGACGCGGCCGATGCTTGGCCGCATGCCGACCACACCGCAGAATGCCGCAGGGCTGCGCAAAGATCCGCCCATGTCGGAGCCCTGCGCCAGCCACGCCATGCCGGTCGCAAGCGCCACGGCGGCGCCGCCGGAGGAGCCGGCTGCCGATTTCGCCGTATCCCAGGGATTGAGCGTCGCGCCAAACACCTCGTTGAAGGTGTTGGCACCAGCGCCGAACTCCGGCGTGTTGGATTTGGCGTAGACCACCGCGCCGTTGGCTTCGAGGTTCTCGACCATGAGATCGGACTTCGCGGGGATGTTATCCTTGAAGATCGGCGAGCCCTGCGTGTTCAGCACGCCGGCGACATCGGTCAGGTCCTTGATCGGCACCGGCAGGCCGGCGAGCAGCCCGCGCGCGCCGGCCGGCTTCTGCATCATGGCTTTCGCATTGGTCCGCGCGCGATCGAAGCACAGTGTCGGCAGCGCGTTCACCTTGCCGTCGACCTCCTTGATGCGCTTCTCCACCACGTCCAGCAGCTCGAGCGGTGAGACGTCGCCTGAGCGCAGCTTGTCGACGACGGTGCAGGCGGTTTCGCGGATCAGGTCTTGAGACAACTATCGTACTCCTGTGCTTATTCAAACGTCATTGCGAGCGCAGCGAAGCAATCCAGACTGCTACCGGCGGATACATTCCTGGATTGCTTCGCTACGCTCGCAATGACGAGGATAGAGTTAACCCCAGCCCGCGCTGATGCCGCCGTCGACCGTGTAGATCACGCCCGAGGTATAGCCGGCGCGGTCCGACGCCAGGAAGGCCATGAGATCGCCGATCTCCCGCGCATGCGCGGGGCGTCCGAGCGGCAGGCTCTTCTGGAATTCCTTGTAGCGGCTTTCGTCACCGAACTGGTGCTTCGCCCGCGTCTTGAGCAGGGTGACGTGGCGGTCGGTGCCGACGGGCCCGGGATTGATGCCGACCACGCGGATGTTGTCTGCGAGGCTCTTGCCGCCGAGCGCGCGGGTGAAAGCCATCAGCGCAGCATTGCCGGCGCTGCCGCAGATGTAGTTGGCGTCGAACTTCTCGCCGGCGGCGCCGATGTCGTTGACGATGACGCCGCCGCCCTTCGCCTTCATCTGGGCGTAGATGTACCGCGTGAGGTTGATGTAACCGAACACCTTCAATTCCCAGGCGTGGCGCCAGGTCGCCTCGTCGATCTTGTCGATCGAACCGCCGGGGATGTCGCCGGCGTTGTTGACGAGGACGTCGATGTCGGCGGCTTCCTTCGCCAGCCGCGCCACATCCTCTTCCTTGCGCAGGTCGACAATGCTCGTCACGGCGTCGATCTGGTGCGCAGCGCGCAGGCGATCCGCCAGCGCCTTGAGCTGGTCGCCGCTGCGGGCGGCGAGCAGGAGATGCGCGCCTTCCTCGGCAAACGCCTCGGCGGCGGCTGCGCCAATGCCCTTGGATGCGCCGGTGATCAGGACGCGCTTGCCGCGCAGATGCAGATCCATGGGGAATACTCGCGAGGATGGGAACTGGATGAAATCAGTAGGCGCCCGGCAGCGCCATGGTCAACATTGCAGTGCAGCGTTGCGCTGCCGCCGACTTTGGTCCATTGCAGTGCGATCAAAAAAGGCGGCGGCTGCCGGACCAACCAAGGACGTTCTCGATGAGCAAGAAACAATACCGGATCGCGGTCATTCCCGGCGACGGCATCGGCAAGGAAGTCATGCCGGAAGGCCTGCGCGTCCTGGAGGCGGCCGCGAAGAAGCATGGCGTCTCGGTGCATTTCGACCATTTCGACTTCTCGTCCTACGACTATTACGAGAAGCACGGCCAGATGATGCCCGATGACTGGAAGGAGAAGATCGGCAAGCACGACGCGATCTATTTCGGCGCGGTCGGCTGGCCGGCCAAGATTCCGGATCACGTCTCGCTGTGGGGTTCGCTGATCAAGTTTCGCCGCGAGTTCGACCAGTATGTAAATCTGCGTCCGGTGCGGCTGATGCCCGGCGTGCCGTCACCGCTGGCGGGTCGCAAGCCCGGCGACATCGATTTCTGGGTGGTGCGCGAGAACACCGAAGGCGAATACTCTTCGGTTGGTGGCCGCATGTTCCCGGACACCGATCGCGAGTTCGTCACCCAGCAGACGGTGATGACCCGCATCGGCGTCGATCGCATCCTGAAATTCGCCTTCGAGCTCGCGCAATCGCGGCCGAAGAAGCACCTGACATCGGCGACCAAGTCCAACGGCATCTCCATCACCATGCCGTACTGGGACGAGCGCGTGGAGGCGATGGCCAAGAAGTTTCCGGGTGTGAAGTGGGACAAGTATCACATCGACATCCTCACCGCGAACTTCGTGCTGCACCCGGACTGGTTCGACGTCGTGGTTGGCTCGAACCTGTTCGGCGACATCCTGTCCGACCTCGGCCCGGCCTGCACCGGCACGATCGGCATCGCGCCGTCCGGCAACATCAATCCCGAAGGCGACTTTCCCTCGGTGTTCGAGCCGGTGCACGGCTCGGCGCCCGATATCGCAGGCCAGGGCATCGCCAACCCGATCGGCATGATCTGGTCGGGCGCGATGATGCTCGAACATCTCGGCGAGAAGGAAGCCGGCAAGTCGATCGTCGAAGCGATCGAGCGTACGCTGGCCGAGCGCACGCTGCGCACCAAGGACCTCGGCGGCAATGCCGACACCACGGCCTGCGGCAAGGCGGTTGCGGATATGGTGGATTAGTTCGCTGCTCGCCCTCTCCCCTAGTGGGAGAGGGTGGCTTCGATGCGAAGCATCGAAGACGGGTGAGGGGTCTCTCACCGCGGAGATTGGCCTCTGGTTCGAGAAATATTTTCTTTGCGGAGCGAACCCCTCATCCGGCGCATCGCGCCACCTTCTCCCACAAGGGGAGAAGGGAAGGTCAGCGCGCTCCCGCTTGAATCAGCCCGCGATCTTTTCGATCGCCGCCTGATCCAGCCCGAACTTCTTCCCGGCCTCCAAAATCTCCCGCCAGGTGGTCGGATCGACCGGAATGCCTTCGGCGAGGCGCTTCTTCTTGGTCTCCCGCTCGGGATCGCCGGCGATCAGTACCTTGTCGACGCCGGGGCCGGGCGGTGAGCCGGTGTGCCAGGCAACGAAACTCTCGACTTCGCGCGCGAGGTTTTCGCCGGTGCCGAGCTTGCCGGGGTCGATGACGATCGAGAGCATGCCGTTGATGACGTTGTACTTGCCGTCGGACGGGCCCTTCACCACCTGCCCGCCGGAGAGCGCGCCGCCGAGGATTTCGCACACGAGTGCGAGGCCCGAACCCTTGTGCTCGCCGAACGGCAGGATCGCGCCGTACGGCGGGATCACGGTGTAGCGCGGATTGACCGTGGGCTTGCCTTCATTGTCGATGATGGTGCCGGGCTCGAGCTCGACGCCCTTGTTGTGGGCGACGCGGGTCTTGCCCTGTGCGATCCGGCTGGTGGCGAAGTCGAGCACGATCGGGTCCTTGCCCCTGCGCGGGATGCCGACGCAGAACGGGTTGGTGCCGTGGCGGGCATCGCTGCCGCCCCAGGGCGCCACGATCGGACGCGAGATCACGTTGACGAAGTGGATCGAGACCAGCCCGTGGTCGATGCACTGCTCGGCCCAGTGGCCGATGCGGCCGATGTGGTGCGAGTTGGAGAGGCCGACGAGGCACACGCCGTTGCTCTTGGCGCGCTCGGCCGCCAGCTCCATCGCTTCATGGCCGATCACCTGGCCGTAGCCGGTGAGGCCGTCGAGGGTGAGAAGCGGCCCCGTGTCGAGCACGATCTTGACGTGCTGGTTGACCGCGAGGCCGCCGTTGGTGACGCTCTGGACGTAGCGCGGGATCATGCCGACGCCGTGCGAGTCATGTCCCCTGAGATTGGCCTCGACGAGGTTGGTCGCGACGAGCTCGGCCTCGTGGTCCGAGGAGCCGCCGGCCTTGACGATGGCGCGGATGGCGTTGGTGAGCGGCTCTGCCTTTAAGGTGCGATAGTCGGCCATTGTTGTTGCTCTTATCCTTTCACGATTCGGCGGCAGTGAACCCACGCCGCTTCAATCAGGTTTTCGCTGGCCTCCGGCGTGCGGAACGCCGAATGTGCCGACAGCGTCACGTTCGGCAGCTTCGTCAGCGGATGGTCGCCGGGCAGCGGCTCGATATTGAAGACGTCGAGGCCGGCATGGCGGATATGGCCGGACTTCAGCGCGTCGATCATCGCGCCCTCGTCGACGATAGCGGCGCGGGCGGTGTTGACGAGGATGACGCCGCGCTTCATCGCAAGGATCTTCTCGCGCGTGATCATGCCGCGTGTGTCGTCGTTGAGCAGCAGATGCAGCGACACGACGTCGCTCCTCGCCAGCACCGTATCGAGATCGGTGAATTCGACGCCCGGATAGCTCTTCGGCGAGCGGTTCCAGGCGATCACCTTCATGCCGCTGCCCGTGGCAATACGCGCGACCTCCGCGGCGATGCCGCCGAAGCCGATCAGGCCGAGTGTCTTGCCGGTGAGCTGCATGCCGTCCTCGCGCAGCCAGCTGCCGACGCGCATCTCGCGATCCATCATCGCGATGACGCGCGCCGAGGCCCACATCAGCGCAATCGCGGATTCCGCCACGGCGGTGTCGCCGTAGCCCTTGATCAGGTGCACGGAGATGCCGAGCTCGGCGAGCTCCTCCGGGTTCATGTAGCTGCGCGCGCCGGTACCGAGGAACACGACGTGCTTCAGGCCAGTGCACTTCCTCGCGACCTCGGTCGGCAGCGCGGTGTGGTCGACGATGGCGATCTCGGCGCCGCCTAAGATCTCGGGATATTGCTCGGGCTTGATGTCCGGATCCCGGTGGATCCGCACCTCGGGGTCACCAGGCTTCTCCAGCCGCTCCATGATCACGGCGAGGGCTTCGTTGGCGTCGACGAAAACTCCGCGCATGGCTCTCTCCGGTCAGGATGCGACGCCGGCGATCGCCAGCACGGTATGCATGAGAACGTTGGTGCCCGCGGCGCAGTCGGGCTGGGTTGCGTCCTCCAGCTCGTTGTGGCTGATGCCGTCCTTGCACGGCACGAACACCATCGCCGCCGGCATGATTGTGTTGAGGTTGCAGGCGTCGTGGCCGGCGCCGGAGGTGATGCGGCGGGAGGAATAGCCGAGCGTCTTCGCCGCGTTCTCGACCGCCGCGATCAGCTTCGGATCGAAATGCGTCGGCGGCTTGCGCCAGACGAGGTCGATCTTGACCTCGACCTTGCGGCGCCCGGCGATCTCGGCAATGGCGGCGCGCAGGTCGCGGTCGAGCGCATCCATGATCGCGCCATCGGCGCTGCGGCAGTCCATGGTGAAGGCGATCTCGCCGGGAATGACGTTGCGCGAGGGATTTGCGATCACGGCCTCGCCGATGGTGCCGACCGCGTTCGGCCCATGCTTCTTCGCAATCGCCTCCATCGCAAGCACGATCTCCGACAGCGTCGCCAGCGCATCACGCCGCAACGGCATCGGGGTCGAACCCGCATGGCTCTCGAAGCCGGAGATCTTGCCGTCGTACCAGAGCACACCCTGGCCGGAATCGACCACGCCGATGGTCTTGCCCTCGGCTTCCAAAATCGGGCCTTGTTCGATATGCAGCTCGACGAAGCAGCCGAGCTTCTGGAAGCCGACCGGCTTGTCGCCGCGATAGCCGATACTGTCGAGCGCCTGGCCGACGGTGGTACCGTCGATGTCCTTGCGCGACAAAATGTCGTCGGTGGTGAAATCGCCGACATAGGCGGCGGAGGCCATCATCGCCGGCGCGAAGCGCGAGCCTTCCTCGTTGGTCCAGTTGACGACGCAGATCGGCGCCTCGGTCTCGATGCCGGCGTCGTTCAGCGTGCGGATCACTTCCAGCGCGCCGAGCGTTCCCAAGATGCCGTCATACTTGCCACCCGTCGGCTGGGTGTCGAGGTGCGAGCCGATGCCGACCGGCAGCTTCGACATGTCGCGCCCCTTGCGCAATCCGAACTGTGATCCGAGCGCGTCGACGTGAACCTCGAGTCCGGCATCCTCGCAGGCCTTGCGGAACCAATCGCGCACCTGCTTGTCTTCGTTGCTCAGCGTCAGCCGCCGCACGCCGCCCTTGGCCGTCGCCCCGAACTGCGCAGTCTCGTGGATGGAGCCCCACAGGCGGGCGGAATCGATTTGCAGGTTGGTGGCGACTCGGCTCATGCGTCTCTTCCATTGATCGTTGTCATTCCGGGGCGCCCGAAGGGCGAACCCGGAATCTCGAGAGTCCGGGTTCTCGTTTCCGGGCCGCGCGTAGCGCGGTCCCGTGCGAGCCCGGAATGACGGTAGAAAATCCGGCTCTTTTTCAATGACCCGCCAGCGCGGGCGCGTCAACCGCGAGGCTGCTCTGCGCAATCTGCCGTGCAAGCTCGGCGACGCGCTCCACGGCGACGACGTCGGGTGAGGCGAGCCAGCTCGCCGTGAATGTCAGCGGTGCTATCGCGAGCTCGGTGTCGAGCAGCTGCAACCGGCCGTCGGCGAGCTCGTTCTCGACGATGGCGTCGGGGATCACGGCGATGCCAAGTCCCTCGACCGCCATGTGGATGACGGTCGCCAGCGAAGCGGACGCGTGCAGCCGGATCGGCGGCAGCTCCGGCCGGTCGAACACCTCACGCACGACCTCATAGGGCTTGGTCTTGCGCGGGAAGGTGATGATCGGAAACCGCGCGAGCTCCGCCGGCGTGACCAGGCCCTTGCCGAGCCCGAGCGAGGGACTTGCGAGGAACCCAATCGGGTAGTCGGCGAGCAAGCGGTTGTGCACGCCTGAGGCCGACAGCGGCCCCACCACGAAGGCGAGCTCGATCTCCTGCGCGAGCAGGCGCGCGGTGAGGTTCGGCGTGATGTCGACCTCGATCTCGAGCGACAGGTTCGGATAGATCTCGTTCACGCTCTTCACGAGGCGCGGCAGCCAGGTGTGCACGATGGTCTCGGCGACTCCGAGCCGCATCACGCCGCGCATCGCCGAGCGGTCGCCGATCTCCGCCATCATCTGCGCGCGCAGGCCGATCAGCTTCTCCGCATAGACCATCATCTGCCGGCCACTCGGCGTCGGTGATGCCACGCGATGATCGCGATTCAGCAGCTTCACGCCCATCTCGCGCTCGAGCTGAGCGATGCGCTGGGAGATCGCGGGCTGGGTCGTGTTGAGCCTTTGCGCGGCGCCGCGAAAGCTGCCGAGCTTCACAACCCAGAGGAATGTCTCGATCGACCTGAAGTCCAGCATAGAGGGATTTTCCCGATCGATAAATTAGATTTATCGAGATTGATTAGAAAGGAAGATTAGACTTTATAGCACGCTTGGTGTTGGCTTGTCTTTGTCGAGTTTATAGGCAGGTCGATCACATGACTGTTTTGGTGGCAGCGCAGCAAACTGAAACAACCGACATCCTCCCAAGCCGCCAGGCGCGGCTCGCCTATCGCGCCGGCGAGGTGGGATCCACCGCCGGGGTCGCCCCCGGCTTCGTCCAGGGCAATCTGGCGATCCTGCCCGCCGAATATGCCAGCGCCTTTCACCGCTTCTGCCAGCTCAATCCGAAACCTTGCCCGATCATCGGCATGTCCGACGTCGGCAGCCCGCATATTCCGGCGCTGGGCGCCGATCTCGACATCCGCACCGACGTTCCCCGTTACCGCGTCTGGCGCGACGGCGAAGTCGTCGACGAGCCGACCGACGTGAAGAGCCACTGGCGCGACGATCTCGTGACCTTCGTGCTCGGCTGCTCGTTCTCGTTCGAAGAGGCGCTGCTGGACGAGGGCCTGCCGATCCGCCACATCGAGCACAACGTGCGCGTGCCGATGTACCGCACCAATATCGCCTGCGGCGAGGCCGGTCCGTTCGCGGGCCCCATGGTGGTGTCGATGCGTCCGTTCAAGCCGGCCGATGCGATCCGCGCGGTGCAGATCACCTCGCGCTATCCCGCAGTGCACGGCGCGCCCGTACATCTCGGCCATCCGCATCTGATCGGCATCAAGGACATCGCCAAGCCAGACTACGGTGATCCCGTACCTGTCGCCGATGACGAGATTCCGGTATTCTGGGCCTGCGGCGTGACGCCGCAATCGGTGATCAACGCGGCGAAGGTACCCTTCGCGATCACGCATTCGCCCGGCCTGATGCTGGTGACGGATCTGAAGAACAGGACCATGGCCGTGATTTAATGGGCAGCGTTTGCTGCTTCTTCAGGCTTTACGCTATCTGCCAATCGCTTCATTCGATACGCGCAAAATTCGGATAACAGGGGACTTTGCCAATGACGATCACTCGCCGCGACGTTCTGCTTGGAGCTGCTGCCACTGCCGCGTTGATGCCGCTATCCGCGCGCGCGCAGACGTCAGAAGTGGTGATCGGCCTGACCTATCCGATGTCCGGCGCGAACGCCCAGATTGGCGTCGACGCGCAGCGCGCCTACGAGACGGCGGCAGACATCATCAACAAGAACTACGATTTCGAGCTTCCGCTCGCCAAGGGCGAAGGCTTGCCGGGTCTCGGCGGCGCCAAGATTCGCCTCGTCTTCGCCGACCACCAGGGCGATCCGCAGAAGGGCCGCGCCGAAGCCGAGCGCCTGATCACGCAGGAGAAGGTCTGCGCCATCCTCGGCACTTATCAGAGCGCGGTCGCGGTTACGGTCAGCCAGACCTGCGAGCGCTACCAGATTCCGTTCATCTCGGCGGACAATTCCTCGCCCAGCCTGCATCGCCGCGGCCTGAAATACTACTTCCGGCCGTCGCCCCATGACGAAATGTTCTCGGCCGCAATGTTCGATTTCTTCGATGCGCTGAAGAAGAAGGGCACCAAGGTCGAGACGCTGGCGCTGTTCCACGAGGACACGATCTTCGGCACCGACTCCGCCAACGCCCAGCTGAAGCTGGCGGCCGACCGCGGCTACAAGGTCGTCGCCGACATCAAGTATCGCGCCAACTCGCCGTCGCTGTCGGCCGAGGTGCAGCAGCTCAAGGCGGCGAACGCCGACGTGCTGATGCCTTCGAGTTACACCACCGACGGCATCCTGTTGGTCAAGACCATGGCCGAGCTCGGCTACAAGCCGAAGGCGATCGTGGCGCAGGCCGCCGGCTTCTCGGAGAAGGCGCTCTATGACGCCGTCGGCGACAAGCTCGAAGGCGTGATCACGCGCGGCAGCTTCTCGCTCGACCTCGCCGCCAAGCGGCCGATGGTCGGCAAGATCAACGACATGTTCAAGGAGAAGTCCGGCAAGGACCTCAACGACAACACCTCGCGCGAATTCATGGCGCTGATCGTGATGGCCGATGCCATCAACCGCGCCAAGTCCACCGACGGCGAGAAGATCCGCGACGCGCTTGCCGCAACCGCAATGCCGGCCGAGCAGACCATCATGCCCTGGAAGAGCGTCAAGTTCGACGAGATGGGCCAGAACAACGACGCCGACCCGGTGCTGCTGCAATATATCGGCGGCAAGTTCGTCACCGTCTCGCCGGCGCAAGCCGCGGTCGCCGAACCCGTCTGGCCGATGAAGTGAGGATGCGTGCGGGAGCCTGATCGCTCCCGACCTCGATCCTGAGAAGCGGACGAAGCCCGCGTCGCAACGACGAAGGCGGGCTTCTGGCTTGCGACGTGCGTTCGATCACGCCCCTCGGGGCGAGGGCTTTTTTCTGGGGGACAAGTTGCTGACAGTCGAAACCGTTGTCCAAAGTCTTGCGAGCGGTCTCTTGATGGGGCTGCTCTATGGACTGATCGCCGTCGGCCTCGCGCTGATCTTCGGCCTGATGGACGTCACGAACTTCGCCCATGGCGAGTTCCTGATGATCGCGATGTACCTGTCCTTCTTCCTGTTCGCGTTCTTCGCCATCGACCCCTTGCTGTCGGCGCCATTGGTCGCCGCCGCGCTCTTCGTGTTCGGAGCGGTGGTCTATCTGCTGCTTGTACGCTTCGCCATGCGGGCCAAGGCCAATGCGGGTATGGTGCAGATCTTCACCACCTTTGGTCTCGCCATCGTGATGCGCGGTTTCGCGCAGTACTTCTTCACGCCGGACTATCGCAGCATTCCCCAGTCCTGGCTCGGCGGTAAGACCGTCTCGATTGCCGGCATCTTCCTGCCGGAGCCGCAGCTGGTCGGTGCGCTGGTCTCGATCGCGGCCTTCGCCGGACTCTACCTCTTCATCCACCGCACCGACTTCGGGCGCGCGCTGGAAGCCACCCGCGAGGATCCCGGCGCGGTCGCGCTCGTCGGCATCGACAAGAACCGCGTGTTCGCGTTCGGCTGGGGCCTCGGCGCCGCGCTGGTCGGTCTCGCCGGCGCCATCATGGCGATCTTCTTCTACATCTATCCCGATGTCGGCGCGTCATTTGCCCTGATCGCCTATGTCACGGTGGCGCTCGGCGGTTTCGGCAGCGTGTTCGGCGCCTTCGCCGGCGGCATCATCGTCGGCCTCGTCGAAGCGGTCACCGCCCTGGTGCTGCCGCCGTCGCTGAAATCGGTCGGCATCTACGCCGTGTACCTGCTCGTCGTCTTCATCCGGCCGCGTGGCCTGTTCGGGTCGATGTGATGGACAAGAATTTTGCCGCGCGGCGCCGCCGCGACCTCATCATTGCCGCGGTGCTGACCGCGATTGCCGCGCTCGTGCCGTTGTTCGTGAAGGACGTCGTCGTCCAGAACATCCTGATCCTGACGCTGATGTATGCGGGACTGTCGCAGAGCTGGAACATCCTGTCCGGCTATTGCGGACAGATTTCGCTCGGACACGCGCTCTATTTTGGCCTCGGCGCCTACACCACCGAGCTGCTCTTCACCAAATTCGGCGTGCTCCCCTGGTTCGGCATGCTTGCGGGCGGCGTGGTGTCGGCGCTGATCGCAATGGGGCTCGGCTATCCCTTCTTCCGCCTGCGTGGCCATTACTTCGTGATCGCGACCATCGTCATCGCCGAGATCGGGTTGCTTCTGTTCCACAATTGGGAATGGGCCGGCGCCGCGATGGGCATCACCATTCCAATCCGCGGCGACAGCTGGCTGAAGTTCCAGTTCGCCCGCAGCAAGGTGCCGTACTTCTATTTCGCCCTGCTGCTGGCTTGCGTCGCCTGGTTCGTCACCTGGTGGCTGGAGGATTCCAAATGGGGCTTCTGGTGGCGTGCGGTGAAGGACAATCCGGACGCGGCCGAGAGCCTCGGCGTCGACGTGTTCAATTCCAAGATGGGTGCGGCCGCGGTCTCCGCCTTCCTGGTCGCCGTCGGCGGCAGCTTCTACGCGCAGTTCGTTTCCTACATCGATCCCGAAAGCGTCATGGGCTTTCAGTTTTCGCTGCTGATGGCGTTGCCCGCCGTGCTGGGCGGCATCGGCACGCTGTGGGGGCCGGTGCTCGGCGCCGCCATTCTGATCCCGCTGACTGAAATCACGCGCTTCAAGTTCGGGGGCTCGGGGAGCGGTGTCGATCTCATCATCTACGGTACGCTGATCGTCCTGATCTCGCTGGCCTTGCCGCGAGGACTGATGAGCCTGTTTTCACGCCCGAAGAAGACGGGAGCCACACGATGACGGCGCTCCTTGAAACCCGCGGCGTCTGGCAGCGCTTCGGCGGCCTCGTCGCCAACAGCGACGTCTCGATCTCGGTCGGCCGCGGCGAGATCGTCGGCCTCATCGGCCCCAATGGCGCCGGCAAGTCGACGCTTTTCAATCTCATCGCCGGCGTGCTGCCGCCGACGCAAGGTTCGATCATCTTCGACGGCGAGGACGTCACCAATCTGCCGGCGGCCGCGCGCTGCCAGCGCGGGGTGGGGCGGACCTTCCAGGTCGTCAAGAGCTTCGAAACCATGACGGTCATCGACAACGTCATCGTTGGCGCACTGGTGCGCAACACCGTGATGCGGGAGGCCCGCCGCAAGGCGCACGAGGTGCTGGAATTCACCGGCCTTGCCGCGCGCGCCGACGTGCTCGCGAGCGACCTCGTGCCGGCCGAGAAGCGCCGTCTCGAAGTCGCGCGGGCGCTCGCGACCGAACCGAAGCTGCTGCTGCTCGACGAGGTCCTCACCGGGCTCACTCCGACCGAGGCGCAGACCGGCGTCGCGCTGGTGCGCAAGGTGCGCGAGACCGGCATTACCGTGCTGATGGTCGAGCACGTCATGGAGATCGTGATGCCGTTGGTCGACCGTGCCATCGTGCTCGACCTCGGCAAGGTGCTGGTCGAGGGCAAGCCCGCCGACGTCGTCCGCGATCCCAAGGTGATCAGCGCGTATCTGGGAGATCGTCATGCTGTCGGTGCGTGAAGTCACCACCGCCTATCAGGGCCTGGTCGCGATCTCCGCGGTCTCGATCGAGGTCGAGAAGGGCGAGATCGTCTGCGTCGCCGGCGCCAACGGCGCGGGCAAGTCGACGCTGCTGAAATCCATCGCCGGCGCCGAGCGTCCGCGCTCGGGCACGGTGACGTTCGACGGCAAGCGCCTCGACGGCATGGCGCAGCACCACATCACCGCCACCGGCATCGCCTACGTGCCGGAGAACCGTCGCCTGTTCCCGCGCCTGTCGGTGCGCGACAATCTTCGTCTCGGCAGCTATCTTTACCGCGGTGATGCGAACCGCGAGGGGCCGCTCGATCTTGTCTTCACGCTGTTCCCGCGTCTCCAGGAACGATTGGAGCAGCGCGCCGAGACGCTCTCCGGCGGAGAGCAGCAGATGCTCGCGATCGGCCGCGCCCTGATGACGCGTCCACGGCTGTTGATGCTGGACGAGCCCTCGCAAGGAATTATGCCGAAGCTCGTGGACGAGATCTTCCAGGCGGTGAAGCGCATCCGCGACGCCGGCATGACCGTGCTGATCGTCGAGCAGCGCATGGCCGAATGCCTCGAGATCGCCGACCGCGCCTACATTCTGCAGACCGGCCGCGTGCTGATGCAGGGCCCGTCTGCGGAGATCAGGGGCAATCCGGACGTGAGGAAGGCGTATCTGGGGCTGTAGCTTCACGCACACCGCCCAACCTGGATGAGCGAAGCGATAATCGGGACAGACGCTCCCGCATGTCGCTGCGCTCATGCGGGCTACAGCCGCTGCCGCACCCTCCGTCATTGCGAGCGCAGCGAAGCAATGCAGAATTCCCCCGCGGAAAGACTCTGGATTGCTTCGCTGCGCTCGCAATGACGACGTTAGGGCAGGGCACTAATGCCCGTGCCCGTGCTCCGGCAACGCCACCCCGAACACCTTCACCAGATCCGTCACTTGTTCTGGTGACAGATAGCGCGGGTTCATCCCGCGCAGCAGCAGGTACAGCCTCGCCGTTTCCTCCAGCTCTTCCGTGGCGAACACGGCGGCCTCCAGCGTGTCGCCGGCGACGACCGGGCCGTGATTGGCGAGCAGCACGGATGAATAATTCCCCGCCAGGCCCTTGATCGCATCCGCCACCGCCGGGTCGCCCGGGCGGTAATAGGGCACGAGTGCGGTGGCGCCGCACTTCATCAGATAATAGGCCGTCATCGGCGGCAGCGCGGCGCGCGGGTCGATCTCGGGCAGCATCGAGAGCGCCACCGAATGAGTCGAATGCAGATGCACGATCGCGCGGGCGTTGCCGCGCGTGTCGTAGAGCGCGGTGTGCAGCGGAACTTCCTTGGTTGGCGCATCGCCCGACATCAGCCGGCCGGTTTCATCCAGCCGCGACAGCTTTGCGGGATCGAGGAAGCCGAGCGAGGCGTTGGTCGGTGTCACCAGCCAGCCGCCGCCGTCCAGCCTGACGCTGATATTGCCGGAGGAGCCCGGCGTCAGCCCGCGTTCGAACAGGGACCGTCCGAAGCGGCAGATCTCCTCACGCAGCCGTGTCTCGTTGCTCGTTTCGGTTCTCATGGCCGTCATGCTCGCTTGTCTCACGCTTTGGCAGCGCGGCCAAGCCGTGTTATTCGGTTGCCAAGCTGCCGCAAAGGGCGGCTATTCGGGAAACGCTCGCAAGGATCAGTTGCATATGTCCGCCTCCACGTCACAAAGTCAGCGTATCGCCGTCGTCGGGCTAGGCTCGATGGGGTTTGGCATGGCGACCTCGCTGCAGCGCGCCGGCCATGCCGTCACCGGCTGCGACGTCTCGGCTGACGCGGTGGCGCGCTTCGTGAAGGACGGCGGCGCCGGCGCCAAGACGCCGGCGGAGGCAGCCAAGAGCGCCGACATCGTCGTCAGCGTCGTGGTCAATGCCGCCCAGACCGAGGCGATTCTGTTCGGCAAGGACGGCGCGGCCGAAACCATGCCGAAGGACAGTGTGTTTGTGTCCTCCGCCACCATGGATCCGGAGGTGGCGCGGCGCCTCGCCAAACAGCTGGAGGCGACCGGCCGGCATTATCTGGATGCGCCGATCTCCGGCGGCGCGCAACGCGCCGCGCAGGGCGAACTGACGATCCTCGCCTCGGGCAGCCCGGCTGCCTTTGCAAAGGCACGGCCGGCGCTCGATGCCATGGCGGCAAAGCTCTATGAGCTTGGCGATGCTGCCGGGCAGGGTGCGGCGTTCAAGATGATCAACCAATTGCTCGCAGGCGTGCACATCGCCGCCGCGAGCGAAGCGATGGCGTTTGCGGCCAAGCAGGGGCTCGACATCCGCAAGGTCTATGAGGTGATCACGGCGTCCGCCGGCAATTCCTGGATGTTCGAGAACCGCATGCCGCACGTGCTCGACGGCGATTACACGCCGCGCAGTGCCGTCGAGATCTTCGTCAAGGACCTCGGCATCATCCAGGACATGGCGCGGAGCGCCAGATTCCCGGTGCCGGTCTCGGCCGCCGCCCTCCAGATGTTCCTGATGACGGCGGCCGCCGGCATGGGCCGCGACGATGATGCCTCCGTCGCGCGCATGTATGCGCAGGTCACCGGCGTGAAGCTGCCGGGCGACAAGTAAACCAGAGGATTTGCAATGCCCCGTTTCGCCGCCAACCTCTCGATGATGTTCAACGAGGTGCCGTTCCTCGACCGCTTCGATGCCGCCGCGCAAGCGGGCTTCACCGCCGTCGAGTTTCTCTTTCCCTACGAGCATCCGGTGGAGGCCGTCGGCGAGCGTCTCAAGCGCAACGGCCTGACCCAGGCGCTGTTCAACCTGCCGCCGGGCGACTGGAATGCGGGCGAGAAGGGATTTGCGGCGCTGCCTGCGCGCTTCAACGATCTCAAGGCGAGCCTGGAGACCGCGCTGCCCTACGCCAAGGCGACCGGCGTCAAGCGGCTGCATTTGATGGCCGGCATCGCCAATCGCGGCGAACGCGTCGCGATCGAGGCCTTCTACAAGTCGGTGGCGTGGGCCGCGGAATTCTTCGCCCCCCACGGCATCGACATCGTGCTCGAGCCGATCAATGCCCGCAACGTGCCCGGTTACTTCCTCAACGATTTCGGCTTCGCGCGCGACCTGATCCAGGAGCTGCGGCTGCCGAACCTGAAGCTCCAGTTCGACATCTATCACTGCCAGATCATCCACGGCGACGTCACCATGCGGCTGCGCGAGATGATGCCGATCATCGGCCATATCCAGATCGCCAGCATCCCCTCGCGCAACGAGCCCGACGGCGAGGAGCTGAACTATCCGTTCCTGTTCGATGAGCTCGACCGGCTCGGCTATGCCGGCTTCGTCGGCTGCGAATACAATCCGCGCGGCAAGACCACCGATGGCCTTGCCTGGTTCAAGCCCTACGCAGGAGTGAAGCCGTGACACTTGCGGCGAAAATTTCTCTTGGCTGCATCGCCGACGACTACACCGGCGCCTCCGATCTCGCCAACACGCTGACGCGCGCGGGCCTGCGCACCGTGCAGACCATCGGCGTGCCGTCTGATGACCTGGCGCTGCCCGAGGTCGATGCCGTCGTGGTGTCCTTGAAGAGCCGTTCGATCGAGGCCGGCCTCGCCGTATCGCGTTCACGCGCGGCGGACAAATGGCTGCGCAGCCGCGGCGCGAGCCATGTGCTGTTCAAGATCTGCTCGACCTTCGATTCCACCGACGCCGGCAATATCGGCCCCGTGATGGACGCGCTGCGCGCCGATTGCGGCGAGGGAGCCGTGCTGGTGACGCCGGCCTTCCCGGAGACCGGCCGCACCGTCTATCAGGGCAATCTGTTCGTCGGCGCGGTGCCGCTGAACGAGAGCCCCCTGAAGGACCATCCGCTCAACCCGATGCACGATTCCAACCTGGTGCGCGTGCTGGCGCGCCAGAGCAAGACGCAGGTCGGCCTCGTCGATCTCGCCACCGTCACGCGCGGCGCGGATGCCGTGCGGGCGCGGCTCGCCGAGCTTGCCGCCAAGGGCATCGGCGCGGCGATCATCGACGCCGTGTTCGACCGCGACCTCGAAACCATCGGGCTCGTGGCCGCCGGCCATCGGCTGTCGGTCGGCGCCTCCGGCATCGGCCTCGGGCTGGCAAGGGCGCTGGTGTCGACCGGCAAGGTCAAGTCGGCTGCGGCGGGCGGCGAGACGGGTGCGGCCGTCGGCGGACCGGCGGCATGCCTTGCCGGAAGCTGCTCGCAGGCGACGCTTCAGCAGATCGCGAATGCAGAGCGTGTCATGCCGGTGTTACATCTCGACCCGGACCGTATTCTTACGGGAGCAAGCGAAGCGCAACGTGCATTGGACTGGGCAAGGCCGCGACTGGCCGAAGGTCCGGTGCTGATTGCGTCGAGCGCGACACCTAATCAGGTCGCCGCGCTTCAGGCGCGTCACGGCCGCGACGCGGCCGGCCACGCCATCGAGCAGACGATGGCCGACATCGCTGAAAGCCTTGTAAAATCAGGTGTGCGGCGTCTGGTCGTCGCCGGTGGCGAGACATCCGGCGCGGTGGTCGATCGGTTGAAGATCCCCGGGTTTCTCGTAGGAGTGGAGATCGCGGCGGGCGTTCCGGTGCTGCGCGCGGTCGGTGCTGGAGGCGACATGCTGCTCGCGCTGAAGTCCGGAAATTTCGGCGGCGCCGAGTTTTTCTCCGATGCGCTTACGCTCATGCGCTGAGTGCAGAGCATTCTTAGGCGCGCGTTCATTTCTTTCGGCTTTCGTGCCTGTGCGGAGTCGGAGTTCACAACTGCTTGGTCGTTTTGTTGTTGGATGGCGACGCTGCAACTTTTAGTAGAGATGTAATTCCCGGACGCGCCGCCGCGCCAGCACAAAGAGACCCGATTATGCTCGCCACCATTTCCATCCGCGCCAAGATCATCACTGTCGTGGCGTTCCTGCTGGTCGCGATGGCCGGCATGGGCCTGCTCGCCGTCATGAAGATGCGGTCGATGAACGCCAACACGGTCGAGATCACCACGAGCTGGATGCCGAGCGTGCGGGTGCTGGGCGAGCTCCGGGCCTCCGTCATCACCTACCGCAACGTGGTCCGCCAGCACATGCTGTCGGAGACCCTCGAGGATAAGCTCGCGAACGAAAAGACGGCGGCGACCGTCAGCGAGGCGCTCGCGAAGGCCCGCAAGGCCTACGAGCCCATGATCACCTCTCCCGAGGAGAGGAAGCTGTACAACGATTGGGCCAAGCTCTGGGACGACTACAAGAAGGGCACCGAAGAGGTGATGGCGCTGTCGCGCAAGGAGGCCGGCAAGGTCCCGCACGAGGCGCAGGAGCTGAATACCAAGACGGTCAACAAGATCGGCCTTGCCTCGGATGAGGTGCTGACGAAGGATATCGAGCTGAACACCAAGGGCGGCGACCAGGCCGCGCAGGATGCTGCGGACAGCTATTCCTTCGCCTTCATGCTGGTCTCGATCATCCTCGGCGCCGCCATCGTCGCCGGCATCGGTATCAGCTTCTATCTCGTTCGGGACGTATCGAAGGGTATCAACTCGATCATCGAGCCGATGCAGGCGCTGGGCAACGGCGACCTCTCCGCCGAAGTCCCGCATCAGGGCGAGAAGACCGAGATCGGCGCCATGGCCGATGTGCTCCAGGTCTTCAAGGAGGCGCTGATCGCCAAGAAGGCGGCAGACGAGGCCGCCGCGGCCGACGCCGAAGCCAAGATCGAGCGCGGTCGCCGCGTCGACAACATCACCCGCGAATTCGAGACCATGATCGGCGAGATCGTCCAAACGGTGTCCTCGGCCTCGACCCAGTTAGAGGCCTCCGCATCGACGCTGACCTCGACCGCCGACCGCTCCCAGCGGCTGGCGACCACGGTGGCCGGCGCGTCGGAAGAAGCATCGACCAACGTGCAGTCGGTGGCCTCGGCCACCGAGGAGATGGCCTCGTCTGTTGGCGAGATCAGCCGTCAGGTGCAGGAATCGGCGCGGATGGCGGGCGATGCCGTCGGCCAGGCCCGCTCCACCACCGAGCGCGTCAGCGAGCTCTCCAAGGCGGCTTCACGTATCGGCGACGTCGTCGAGCTGATCAATACCATCGCCGGCCAGACCAACCTTTTGGCGCTGAACGCCACGATCGAGGCGGCGCGCGCGGGCGAGGCCGGCCGCGGTTTCGCAGTGGTTGCTTCCGAGGTGAAGGCACTTGCCGAGCAGACCGCGAAAGCGACCGGCGAGATCGGCCAGCAGATTTCCGGCATCCAGGCGGCAACCAACGATTCGGTCGGCGCGATCAAGGAGATCTCCTCGACCATCGAGCGCCTGTCGGAAATCTCCTCGGCGATCGCGGCTGCGGTGGAAGAGCAGGGCGCCGCGACCCAGGAGATCGCCCGCAACGTGCAGCAGGCGGCGCAGGGCACCCAGCAGGTCTCCTCCAACATCACCGATGTGCAGCGTGGCGCGACCGAGACCGGCACCGCCTCCTCGCAGGTGCTGTCGGCGGCGCAGATGCTGTCGAACGACTCGAACCGGCTGAAGACGGAAGTCAGCAAGTTCCTGAGCAACGTCCGCGCGGCGTAAAAGCTTCAACATCCGTCACGGTAAAAAGAGCGGCGCCCTACAGCGCCGCTCTTTCTTTGCAGCACCGGTAACCCGATGTCGCTCACAGGTAGTATCATGGGGGCGGACCGTAAACCTACGGGAAGCGCGTTTCATGGATAGTTAAATTCGCTTTATGAGAATCGCGCAAGACGACTCGAACAGCGGCCGTCCGAATTGGAATGAACAGATAATCAATTCAGTGGGGGCCCCGATGCGCAAAAATTTTCCCGTTACCGATGTCGAATATCCCGTCAGTGACGAGACGCTGATCGTCTCCCGCACCGATCTCAAGGGCAAGCTCTCCTACTTCAACGAGGACTTTCTCGCCGCTGCCGGCTTCACGTCGGCCGAGCTGATGGGGCAGCCGCACAACATCGTCCGTCACCCCGACATGCCGCCGGAGGCGTTCGACAATCTCTGGGACACGCTGAAGGCTGGCAAGCCCTGGCTCGGCGCGGTGAAGAACCGGCGCAAGAACGGCGACTTCTACTGGGTGCTGGCGACGGCCTCGCCGATCCGTGAGAACGGCCAGGTCAAGGGCTATACCTCCATCCGCACCAGGCTGCCGGCCGACCAGCGCAAGCTCGCCGAAGAGGTCTACGCTGCGATCCGTGAGAAGAAGCCGCATGGCTATCGCATCGATGCCGGCATCATCCGCCGCCGCTCGCTGCTCGATCGCTTCAGCATCTTCACCAGGACGCTGAAGGCGCGCCTCGTCACGACGATGGCGCTTCAGGTGCTGTTCATGCTCGCGCTCGGCATCGGCGGCGCGCTCTCCACCGGCGGCTCGACCAGCCTGGTCCTGGCGCTGCTGGCGGTCGTCGGCGCCGCCATCGTCGGCTTTGCCGGTCTTGCGACCATGCGCGCGATTCAGGGGCCGATACAGCATCTCAACGACACCATGGTCAACCTCGTGCAGGACAAGCTCGACAACCGCATCGTCATCGACCGCGACGACGAGATCGGCGAGGCGCTGCGCAACCTCCAGACCGTGCAGACCATCATCCGCTTCAGCCGCGACGAGGTGCAGGCGGTGCAGCGCCGCGCCGAGCAAGAGCGCAAGGCCGGGATGACCAGGCTCGCCGACGGCTTCGAGGCCGCGATCGGCGAGATCGTCGAGACCGTGTCGTCGGCGGCGACCGAGCTCGAGGCGTCGGCCTCGACGCTGTCCACGACTGCGGGCCGGGCACAGGAATTGGCCACGGTGGTCGCATCGGGCTCGGAGGCCGCCTCCAGCAATGTCCATTCGGTGGCGTCGGCCGCCGAGGAGATGTCATCCTCGGTGCGCGAGATCGGCCGCCAGGTGCAGGATTCCACCCGGATCGCGGCCGAGGCGGTCAGCCAGGCTCATGCCACGACGGAACGCGTCAGCGAGCTGTCGCGGGCCGCGGCGCGGATCGGGGATGTCGTCGAGCTCATCAATGCCATCGCGGGCCAGACCAACCTCCTGGCACTCAACGCCACGATCGAGGCGGCGCGCGCAGGCGAGGCCGGTCGCGGCTTCGCGGTGGTCGCTTCCGAGGTCAAGGCACTGGCCGAGCAGACGGCAAAGGCCACCGGCGAAATCGGACAGCAAGTCGGCGGCATCCAGGCGGCGACGCAGGATTCGGTCAGCGCGATCGGCGAGATCAGCGGCACCATCGCGCGTCTGTCGGAAATCGCTTCCGCGATCGCCGCGGCCGTAGAGCAGCAGGGCGCGGCAACCCGGGAGATCGCCCGCAATGTCCAGCAGGCCGCCCACGGCACCCAGCAGGTTTCGGCGAATGTCGGCGACGTGCAGCGCGGCGCGTCCGAGACCGGCTCGGCCTCCTCGCAGGTGCTGTCGGCAGCGCAGATGCTGTCGCGCGACAGCAACCGGCTCAAGCTCGAGGTCGGTAAGTTCCTCAACTCCGTCCGCGCTGCGTAAGCTGTCGACGTCGGGCTCCAGCTGCCTGCCCTATGTCGTCGCGGCCCTCGCCGGGACGAGGCCGGATGTGCCTCCCATCGCATAGCTGCGATGTTGATTCCGCAGTGCGGTAGCAGGGAAGTGAATGCAGGATAGTTCTGGTCATTAGCGTTTCCGGCGGTGCTCGGGTAAAGGGGACAGAGGATCCCCATGGGGGCGGATTCCGTATCCCTGCCTGACCTGGAATAGCCTGGCGCATGATTGCTCTGGTCCGTATTGCCCTGAGCCGGCCCTATACGTTTGTCGTGCTCGCGCTCCTGCTCCTGATCATCGGACCGCTCGCGGCGATGCGGACGCCGACCGACATCTTCCCGGACATCCGCATCCCCGTGATCGGCGTGGTCTGGCAGTACACCGGCCTGCCGCCGGACCAGATGTCCGGCCGCATCACCACGCCGTTCCAGCGCGCGCTGACGACGACGGTGAACGACATCGAGCACATCACGGCCACTTCCTATAACGGCTTTGGCATCATCAAGATCTTCTTCCAGCCGAACGTCGACATCCGCACCGCCAATGCCCAGGTCACCGCGATCTCGCAGACGCTGCTCAAGCAGATGCCGCCGGGCGCAACGCCGCCCTTGATCCTGAACTACTCCGCCTCGACCGTGCCGATCATCCAGGTGGCGCTGTCGGGCGACGGCCTCACCGAGCAGAACCTTGCCGACATCGGCATCAATCAGCTCCGCACGCCGCTGGTCACCGTGCCGGGGGCGGCGATCCCGTATCCGTTCGGCGGCAAGCAGCGCCAGGTCCAGATTGACCTCGATCCGACCGCGCTCCAGGCCCGCGGCCTGTCAGGCCAGGACGTCGCCAATGCGCTGGCGGCCCAGAACCTGATCACGCCGGTCGGCACCCAGAAGATCGGCCAGTTCGAATACAACATCCAGCTCAACAATTCGCCGCTCCGGATCGACGAGCTCGGCAATCTGCCGATCAAGACCATCAACGGTGCCATGGTCTATGTGCGCGACGTCGCGACCGCGCGCGACGGCAATCCGCCGCAGACCAACATCGTCCATGTCGACGGCAACCGTTCGGTGCTGATGATGGTGCTGAAGGCGGGCGCGACCTCGACGCTCGATATCATCGCCGGCATCAAGCAGAAGGTGATCGAGGTCAGGGACCAGTTGCCCGACGCCCTGAAGATCGGCTTCATCGGCGACCAGTCCGTGTTCGTCCGCGGCGCGATTGAAGGCGTTGCCTTCGAGGGCGTGATCGCGGCGCTGCTGACCAGCGTCATGATCCTCTTGTTCCTCGGCAGCTGGCGCTCGACCATCATCATCGCGGTCTCGATCCCGCTCTCGGTGCTGGGTGCCATCATCATGCTGTCGGCGATCGGCGAGACGCTGAACATCATGACGCTCGGCGGCCTCGCGCTCGCGGTCGGCATCCTCGTCGACGACGCCACGGTCACGATCGAGAACATCAACTACCATCTGGAGCAGGGCAAGCCGGTCGAGCAGTCGATCCTCGACGGCGCCAACCAGATCGTGACGCCGGCCTTCGTCTCGCTGCTCTGTATCTGCATCGTGTTCGTGCCGATGTTCTTCCTCACCGGCGTCGCACGGTTCCTGTTCGTGCCGATGGCGGAAGCCGTGATGTTCGCGATGATCTGGTCGTTCATCCTGTCGCGCACCCTGGTGCCGACAATGGCGAACTATCTGCTCAAGGCCCATGTTCATCACGAAGGCGCCCCGCCGAAGTCGCGCAATCCGTTTGTCTGGTTCCAGCGCGGCTTCGAGGCACGGTTCGAGCGCATCCGGAGCGGCTATCGCGGCTTGCTCGGCCTCGCGCTGGCGCACCGCGCCGTATTCGTGATCGGTTTCCTCTGCGTGGTCGGCGCGTCCTTCGCGCTGGTGCCGTTCCTCGGCCGCAACTTCTTCCCCGCTGTCGATGCAGGCAACATCCTGATGCATGTCCGCACGCAAGTCGGCACCCGCGTCGAGGAGACCGCCAACCAGCTCGCCGACGTGCAGAAGGCGGTGCGCAAGCTGATCCCGGGCGAGATCGAGACCATGACCGACAACATCGGCATGCCGATCTCCGGCATCAACATGACCTACAACAACACCGGCGTGATCGGCCCGCAGGACGGCGACATCCAGATCAAGCTGAAGGAAGGCCACAAGCCGACCGAGGAGCATGTGAAGGTGCTGCGTGAGCAGCTCCCGAGGCTCTTTCCCGGCGTCAGCTTCGCCTTCCTGCCGGCCGACATCGTCAGCCAGATCCTGAATTTCGGCGCACCGGCGCCGATCGACCTGCAGATCCGCGGCGCTAATCTTGCCGCCAACTTCGCTTACGCCAACAGCCTGCTGGCGAAGGTCCGACGCATTCCGGGCGTTGCCGATGCGCGCATACAGCAATCGCCGAGCAACCCGACCTTCAACATCGACGTCGACCGCACCCGCGCCCAATATGTCGGCCTGACCGAGCGCGACGTCACCAACAGCCTCGTGGTCAATCTAGCCGGCTCCTCGCAGGTCGCGCCGACCTATTACCTCAATCCCGAAAACGGCGTGTCCTACTCGATCGTGATGCAGACGCCGCAATACCAGATCGACTCGCTCAGCGCGCTGCAGACACTGCCGATCACGGCTGCCGGCAACGCGCAGTCGCCGATCCTCGGCGGCATCGCCGACATCAAGCGCTCGACCTCCAGCGCGGTGGTGTCGCAATACGACATCCAGTCGATGGTGCAGATCTTTGCGACGACCTCCGGGCGCGATCTCGGCGCGGTCGCCGCCGACATCCGGAAATTGATTGCCGACACCGCGAAGGAGGTGCCGAAGGGCTCATCCGTGGTGCTGCTCGGCCAGGTGCAGACCATGAACAGCGCCTTCACCGGCCTCCTGTTCGGCCTGCTCGGGGCCGTCGTATTGATCTACTTCCTGATCGTCGTGAACTTCCAGTCCTGGTCCGATCCTTTCGTGATCATCACGGCGCTGCCGGCCGCGCTCGCAGGCATCGTCTGGATGCTGTTCGCGACGGAGACCACGCTGTCGGTCCCGGCGCTCACCGGCGCGATCATGTGCATGGGCGTTGCCACCGCCAACAGCGTGCTCGTGATCTCCTTCGCGCGCGAGCGTTACGAGGAGCTCGGCGATCCCGTCGCCGCGGCACTCGAAGCCGGCTTCGTCCGGTTCCGCCCCGTCCTGATGACCGCGCTCGCCATGATCATCGGCATGGCGCCGATGGCGCTCGGGCTGGGCGAGGGCGGCGAGCAGAATGCGCCGCTCGGCCGTGCCGTGATCGGTGGCCTGATCTTTGCAACCTTCGCCACGCTGATGTTCGTTCCCGTGGTGTTCAGCATGGTCCACAAGAAACAAGGCGCCAAAGCCGCCGCCTCATTGGAGACCCCGCATGTCGCCCACTGAATCCCGCCCTGTGGTGTCGCACCGGAAACTCGGCATTTTCGGCGTGGCGGCGCTGATTGCTGCGGGCCTTGTCGTCGGCACCGGCATCCGCGCCCGCGAGGAGCAGGGCAGCAGGCTGAAGGAATGGACCGATGATCAGGCGGTTCCCAGCGTTGCAATCACCCTGCCGAATGCCAAGGCTCTCAACGCGACCATCGATCTGCCAGGACGGCTCGAGGCCTATTATCGGGCGCCGATCTTCGCCCGCGTGAGCGGCTATCTCAAAAGCTGGAACGCCGATATCGGCGCCCGCGTCAAGGCAGGGCAGGTGATCGCAGAAATCGAGGCGCCGGATCTCGACCAGCAGCTGCTTCAGGCCCGTGCCGACCTCGCCAGCCAGCAGGCCAGCGCCAGGTTGTCGGAAGCAACGCTGAGCCGCCGCAAGACGCTGATCGCCTCCAACTTCGTCTCCGCGCAGGAGATCGACGAGCGTACCGCCGATCTCTCCAACAAGAACGCCGCCGTCAATTCGGGCAAGGCCAATGTCGAGCGGCTGGAAGCGCTAGCCGGCTACAAGAAGATCACGGCGCCGTTCGACGGCGTGGTGACGGCGCGCGACACCGATGTCGGCGCGCTGATCAATGCCGGAGGCGGCTCGGGCCCGGCGATGTTCGTCATCTCCGACATCACCAAGCTGCGCGTCTACGTCAACGTGCCTCAGAACTACGTGCCGGCGATCAGGATCGGTGCCAAGGCGACGATCGCGCTGCCGGAGTATCCGAACCGGACCTTCCAGGCGACGGTGGAGGCCTCTTCGCAAGCCGTCGACGTCGCTTCCGGCACCACGCGCATGCAGCTCGGGCTCGACAATTCCAGCGGTGAGCTGATGCCCGGCGGCTATGCCAGCGTGAAGCTGAACCTCCAGCGCGACTCCGCGCCGCTCAGCATCCCCGCCAGCGCCCTGATCTTCAACGGGAGCGGCCTGCGCGTTGCGACCGTCGGGGCGGACGACAAGGTGCTGTTCAAGACGGTGACGATCGCCCGCGACCTCGGCCGCGAGATCGAGCTCGCCTCGGGTGTCGCGCCGGACGATCGCGTCATCACCGCCCCGCCGGACGGCCTCGCGGACGGCGACCAGGTCCGCGTGACCGGTGCCGGCGCCAAGGGCAAACCGGCGACGGCGTCGGAGAAGCAGCCGCCGAAGAGCTGAGGCGCAGTCTCGCGCCCCGGACGCAGCGCAGCACGAAGTGGTGCGCTGCTGAGCCGGGCCCATCTCTCCCCGTGTTCTAGTGCAGCTTTCCGGGTCAAGGCCCTGCGGAGCGGCATTGCATGCCGCACCGCGTCCGGGACGCGAGACCTACGCCACCCGCCACTCCGGGACGCTATCAGCCGCCATCGTGATCTCGCCGAGCGAGCCCACCGGCGTCCGATCCATGTTGAGTAGATGTTGCAGCGTCGCGCTATCGCTCGCCGGAATGCGCGCCAGCGTGCGCCGGTCATCCGCTGTCCGCAGCATCACCACGCCGTGCTCGACATTACCGCCACGGCCATAGAGCACGGTAAAGCTCTCGACCTTGCCTTTGCCCGAGGCCTCCGTCACGAACTCAGGCACCGCGCGCTTGTTGCGGTCGGCCTCACCTTGCACGCTGGTCTCCTGCGCCAGCGCCTCGCGCGGCGGCGTCCTCGAGACCACCAGCGCGTGATGCTTGGTGACGAAGCCGCCCTGTCCATAGAGCAGGCCCAGCCTTGCGCCATTGCGCACACGCCGCACCATCGCGCAGGCCGCGTGCGTCATGTAGGTATTGAGCGGCGCGCCGAAGAAGGTGAGACCGCCGGTCACGGTCGGCTGCACGTCGGGACCCAAGCCCAATGTCCGTCTCGCCATCTTGGGGACGCAGGGAAAGCAGCTGTAGAGCTCGATCGCGTCGAAGGCCTTGCCGCCGGCGAGATCCATCACCGCTTTCAGCACTGCATTCTGCGGATGGCTCTCGTAGAACTGGTCGCGCAAGAGATAGTCGCGCGGTTCCTCGGCCGAGGCGCCGCCGAGCGGATAGACAAGCCTGTCTTCCGCGATACCCGCCGCGCGCGCCTTGGCGAGGCTGGTGAGCAGCAGCGCGCCCCCCATGTTGACGCTGGGATTGGCGACCATGAGCTTGTTGTAGGGCCAGGCAATCAGCCGGTTGTCGGCGGTCGGCGTCGTGATCTCCTCCGGCGCATAGCGCCGCTTCAGCCAGGCATTGGGGTTTTGCGCGGCGGCTTCCGAATAGCGCGACCACAGCGTCCCCGATTCCGCCATCGCCTCGCGTGGCGTCTGGCCCCAATGCGCGGAGGAGGCGGCTTCATAGAACGGATAGACCGTGACGGGCCGGAACACGCCGAGCTTGACCGCCAAGGGCTTCTGGAACGCCGCGCCGCGCTTGGGCTCCTCGACATCATGGGCGAACGGCGTCCATGGCAATTTTTCCCCGGCGCGCTCCGCCTTGGTCGCGGTCGACTGCGCCTCCGCGCCGCAGATCGCGGCGACGGTGCATTCGCCGCGCGCGATGCGCTTGGCCGCCTCGTGGATATAGCGGATCGGGCTCTCGCCGCCGACCGGGCCGTAATAGCAATGCGCAGGCGCGACGCCAAGGCGTTGTGCCAAAAGCTTCTCCGGATCGCGATAGCGCCAGCTCAGGAAATTGACGACGTCGAGCGACTGCACCTCGCCGAGCAGCTTTGCGCCGGCATCAGCCTCGGCACGGCGCAGCGCCTGCTCGAGCAGATCGAGCGGCTCGAGGCCCTCGGTGATTTCCTTGGGACGGTCGACGATCTCGCCGATGCCGACGATGACGGGGATGCGGTCTTCGGGAATAGTGGTCTTATCTGTCATGCTTCAATTCACGATGTCAGTTGTTTCGTCATTGCGAGCGCAGCGAAGCAATCCAGGATCTTTCCGCAGAGGCAGTCTGGATTGCTTCGCTGCGCTCGCAATGACGATGTGGATGCTACTCCGCCACCAGCGCATTCATGTGCTCGACGGCTTCGGCAAAATCTTCCTTGAACTCCTGCACCACCGCGCCCGCCGACTTCACGCTGTCGATCAGGCCGACGCCCTGGCCGACAAAGTAGCTGACGAGATCGCGCGCCTTGGCGTTCCCGGCCGCTGCCGCGCGATCGATCGCGTTGAAGGCGTCGCGGCTGACGATGCTTTGCAGTGGCATTGGCAGTGCGCCGGGGCTCTCCGGCGCGCGATCCCAGGCATCGGTCCAGACCGAGCGGAGCTGCCGCGCCGGCTTGCCGGTGCGGCCCTTCGAGCGCACTGCATCGCGCGAGGACGCCGCGATCATCTTCTCACGGAAGATTTCCGTGGTCTCGGCCTCGACCGTGGCAAGCCATACCGAGCCGGTCCAGGCGCCGGCCGCGCCCATCGCCATGCAGGCCGCCATCTGCCGGCCCGTCATGATGCCACCGGCCGCCAGCACCGGCACGTCGCGGATGGGCTTGATGGCCTTGATCACCTCCGGCACCAGCACCATGGTCGAGACCTCGCCGCAATGGCCGCCGGCCTCGGTGCCCTGCACCACGAGGATGTCGACGCCGGCCGCGACCTGGCGCAGCGCATGCTCCTTGGCGCCGACGAGCGCCGCGACCGGCACGCCGTGCTTCTTGCCCATCTCGATCATCGCCTTCGGCGGCACGCCCAGCGCATTGGCGATCAGCCGGATCGGATGATTGAAGGACACCTCGAGCAATTGAAGCGCAGTCTTGCCGTCGAATGGCTGCGGCTGGTTGTCGGCCACTTCGGTGGTGGTCAGCTCGATGTCGTATTTCTTCAGAAGATCGCGGGTGTAGTTGCGGTGCTCTTGCGGCACGCGCGCCTCCAGGCTCTTCCAGGTGACGTCCTTCTCGCCTGCTGTGGAGATGTTCTCGGGGATCAGCACGTCGATGCCGTAGGGCTTGCCGTCGACGTGATCGTCGATCCATGTCAGCTCGCGTTCGAGCGTATCGGGCGTGTGCACCGTGGCACCTAGCACGCCGAAGCCGCCGGCGCGGCTGACGGCGGCGACGACGTCGCGGCAATGGCTGAAGGCGAAGAGCGGGAACTCGATGCCCAGCATGTCGCAAATCGGCGATTTCATGGTTCTCTCCCGGCGGCCGCCTTCGCGTTGCTGTTATTGCTTTCCCTGCGAAGGCCGTTCGACGCTAGCTTATCAGCATCTGCGATGCCATGCCGGATTCGCTCGCGCATCTTGCGTGCAGGCGCCATGTGCCGGACAGCCATTCCGCTGCACAAAATATGCGGGTCTGGGCCCGCCGATTTGCCTCTTGCGCTTCGGCATGCCCCGGAGAATGCTGGCGCACAACAACAGAAAACAACGAGGGAGCGCCAACCGATGTCGCCAGCGCAGTCGAGTCCGGCCGAGGCCGCGGAGACCTACGATGTTGTCGTCGTCGGCGCGGGCTTTGCCGGCATGTACATGCTGCATCGCCTGCGCGGGCTCGGCTTCTCGGCGCGCGTCTATGAGCAGGGTAGCGGCGTCGGCGGCACCTGGTACTGGAACCGCTATCCCGGCGCGCGCTGCGATGTCGAGAGCATGCAATATTCCTACTCCTTCTCGGAGGAACTCCAGCAGGAATGGGACTGGAGCGAGCGCTACGCGCCGCAGGCAGAGATTCTGAAATACGCCAACCATGTCGCCGATCGTTTCGATCTGCGCCGCGACATCCAGTTCGATACCCGGGTTGAGCGGGCCGTGTTCGACGAGCAAGCAAAGCGCTGGTCGGTGACCATCTCGGACGGCAGGACGGTTCAGGCGCAGTTCGTCGTGCTCGCCACCGGCTGCCTCTCGAACGCGCGCAAGCCCGACATCGAGGGCCTCGAAGACTTCAAGGGTCCCGTCTATCACACCGGCAATTGGCCGCATGAAGACGTCGACTTCACGGGCCTGCGCGTCGGCCTGATCGGGACGGGATCGTCAGGCATCCAGTCGGCCCCCATCATCGCCAAGCAGGCGAAACATCTCACCGTATTCCAGCGCACGGCGAATTTCTCGATCCCCGCTCGTAACGCAGCGCTCACCGCCGGGGAGCGCGATGCGTTTCGCAAGAACTATCCCCAGATCCGCCGCTTCGCCCGCGAGGTCGCACGCAACGGCATCTATGCCGAGCAGCCCGATCGCGGCGCGCTCGACGACAGCGACGAGACGAGGCACGGCAAATACGAGAAGCGTTGGGAGCGTGGCGGTCTCACCTTCATGTATGTCTACAACAATCTCGGTCTCGACCGGGCTGCGAACGACACCGCCGCCAGCTATGTTCGCGGCAAGATCGCCGAGATCGTGAAGGACCCCGAGACCGCGAAGCTGCTCCAGCCCAAAAGCCATCCGATCGGCACCAAGCGCATCTGCATCGACACGGACTA
Source organism: Bradyrhizobium sacchari (assembly GCF_002068095.1). GTDB lineage: Bacteria > Pseudomonadota > Alphaproteobacteria > Rhizobiales > Xanthobacteraceae > Bradyrhizobium > Bradyrhizobium sacchari. Next base: position 132,084 of record NZ_LWIG01000013.1, read on the forward strand.
CTACAAGACCTTCAACCGGCCGAACGTTTCGCTCGTCGACATCAAGACCAGTCCGATTCAAGAGATCACAGCGCATGCGGTTCGCGTCGCGGGGAAGGACCACGAGGTCGACGCGCTGGTGTTGGCGACCGGCTTCGACGCCATGACCGGCTCCGTCGCCAGGATCGACATTCGCGGTCCCGGCGGGCAGACGCTCAACGGGAAATGGGCGGAGGGTCCAAAAACCTATCTCGGCCTGATGAGCGCGGGCTTTCCAAATCTCTTCATCATCACTGGCCCTGGCAGCCCATCGGTGCTCTCGAACATGATCGTGTCAATCGAGCAGCATGTCGACTGGATCGCCGATTGCCTCGTCCACATGCGCAGGCATGGGCTTGCAACCATGGAGGCGGGCAGGGACGCGGAGGAGAGATGGGTCGCCCACGTCAACGAGGTCGCCCAGGGCACGCTCTATCCGCAAGCCAATTCCTGGTACATGGGCGCCAACATCCCGGGCAAGCCGCGCATCTTCATGCCCTATATCGGCGGCGTCGGCACTTACCGGCGGATCTGCGACGAGGTCGCGGCGAAGGGATATGAGGGGTTCGTGATGGGACGGATAGAGCAGCCGCAGGCGGCGGCGTCATAGAGGCTGTCATTCCGGGGCTCGCGTCAGCGAGGGCCCGGGATCCATTTCTCAGAGCATTCCTGGCGCTGCGATGGATTCCGGGCTCGCCCTGGGGGCGCCCCGGAATGACGTCGGGGAGGGGTGCCATGACGAAAAGCAGAGTTTCCCCGCCCGGCAATGCATTTGGGCACCCTTGTCATTGGCCATCTCAGGGCTAATTAATGCAGGCGCATCTTTCCGCCGGAGCCCCCGCATGACCGACGCCCCCGCCTACGAGCCGCCCAAAGTCTGGACCTGGAACAAGGAGAATGGCGGGCAGTTCGCCAGCATCAACCGGCCCATCGCCGGCCCCACTCACGACAAGGAGCTGCCGGTCGGCAAGCATCCCCTCCAGCTCTATTCGCTGGCGACGCCGAACGGGGTGAAGGTCACGGTGATGCTGGAGGAGCTGCTGGCGCTCGGCCACAAGGGGGCCGAATACGACGCCTGGCTGATCAGGATCGGCAACGGCGACCAGTTCGGCAGCGGCTTTGTCGACATCAACCCGAATTCGAAAATCCCCGCGTTGATGGACCGCTCCGGTCCGGAGCCGATCCGCGTGTTCGAGTCCGGCTCGATCCTGCTCTACCTGGCCGAGAAGTTCGGCGCCTTCCTGCCCAAGGACATCAAGGCCCGCACGGAGGCCATGTCCTGGCTATTCTGGCAGATGGGCAGCGCGCCCTATCTCGGCGGCGGTTTCGGCCATTTCTACGCCTATGCGCCGTTCAAGATCGAATACGCCATCGACCGCTTCGCGATGGAAACCAAGCGTCAGCTCGACGTGCTCGACCGCCGCCTCGCCGACAACGAATATCTCGCGGGCAAGGACTACACCATCGCCGATATCGCGGTGTGGCCATGGTACGGCGCATTGGCCAAGGGCTTGGTCTACGGCGCCGGCGAATTTTTGTCAGTGCAGGACTACAAGAACGTACAGCGCTGGACCGACCAGATCGCACAGCGCCCGGCCGTGAAGCGCGGCCGCATGGTCAATCGTGTCTCCGGCGATCCCGCCAGCCAGCTCCACGAGCGCCACGACGCCAGCGATTTCGAGACCAAGACGCAGGACAAGCTCGCGCTCGCGACGTAGGGCGGCGCTTTCTTCGCCTCTCCCCGCCTGCGGGGAGAGGCCGATTGCATCGAAGTGCAATCCGGGTGAGGGGGGTCTCCGCGACTCCGACTGTCACCGTCCGTGCGGAGACTCCCCCTCACCCTGACCCTCTCCCCGCAAGCGGGGAGAGGGGAAAGAGAGAAGCCACTCACGCCATGCTCAGCTCGTGGCGTCCGACCACCATCCAGTGCACCTCGTCTGGACCGTCGGCGAAGCGCAGGTGACGGACGTCCTGGTACATCTCGGCGAGCGGGGTCCAGTGCGAGATGCCGGTGGCGCCGTGCATCTGGATCGCCTGGTCGATGATCTTGCAGGCGCGCTCGGGCACCATGGCCTTGACCATGGAAACCCAGACGCGGGCTTCCTTGTTGCCGAGCACGTCCATCGCCTTGGCCGCCTTCAGCACCATCAGCCGCATCGCCTCGATCTCGCAGCGCGCCTGCGCGATGATCTGCATGTTGCCGCCGAGATGGGCGATCTTCTTGCCGAAGGCTTCGCGGGTGAGGCCACGCTGCACCATCAGATCGAGCGCCTTCTCGGCCTTGCCGATGGTGCGCATGCAGTGATGGATGCGGCCCGGGCCGAGGCGGAGCTGCGAGATCTCGAAGCCGCGGCCCTCGCCGAGCAGCATGTTCTCCTTCGGGACTCGGACGTTGTTGAAGCGCATGTGCATGTGGCCGCGCGGGGCGTGGTCCTGGCCGAACACATACATGGGGCCGAGCACCTCGACGCCGGGCGTGTCGCGCGGCACCAGGATCTGCGACTGCTGCTTGCTCGGCGCCGCGTCCGGGTTGGTCTTCACCATCACGATGAGGATCTTGCAGCGGGGATCGCCAAGGCCCGAGATGTAGTACTTCTCGCCGTTGATGACCCATTCGTCGCCGACGAGCTTGGCGGTCGTCGATATGTTCTTGGCATCGGAGGAGGCGACGTTCGGCTCGGTCATGACGTAGGCGGAGCGGATCTCGCCATTGAGCAGCGGCTTCAGCCATTTCTCCTTCTGCTCCTTGGTGCCGACGCGCTCCAACACCTCCATGTTGCCGGTGTCGGGCGCCGAGCAGTTCATGGTCTCGGACGCCAGCGGGCTCTTGCCGAGCTCGGCGGCGATATAGGCATAGTCGAGATTCTTCAGGCCCTGGCCGGTCTCGTCATCGGGCAGGAAGAAATTCCACAGGCCCTCCTGCTTGGCCTTGTTCTTGGCCTTCTCCAGCACCTCGAGCTGCTTCGGCGTGAAGCTCCAGCGATCCTCCTTGCCTTCGCCTGCCTTGGCGAACTCGATCGACATCGGCTCGACGGTGTCGCGGATGAACTTCTTGACGTGATCGTAGAGCGGCCGGACCTGGTCCGACATGCGCAGATCGTTGAGCTCGTCGCCCGGATTGAGGGTGTAGTTGGTGGTGCGGGGAATGTAGGTGTGTTTTGTCATTGTTCCTCCCGGGGACGCTGAGTTCATGTTGGCCGCGAGAATAGTCGCAGCGATGCCAAAGTGCGAGCGCGGATTCTCACGAGGGACCATGCCACGCTATGGAATATCGCGAGAGCGTTTGAAATGTTGTTTGAATGGGCGAGATCTCTCACCGACGTCGTCCCGGACAAGCGCGCCTCAAGCGCTCGTAGATCCGGGACCCATACGCCGCAGCAATCGTTTTACGAACGCTCGGAGTTGCCCGCTGGCGCCATAACCACTCCCTGTGGTTATGGGTCCCGGCGTTCGCCGGGACGACACTGAGTGCGTGGCCGGATCAGCTCGCCATCCGGTGCATCGCGCAGATCTTGTTGCCGTCGAGATCACGCAAGTAAGCGAGATAGAGCTTGTTGCCTGCGCCCTCGCGGATGCCGGGCGGATTCTCGATCGGCGTTCCGCCGGCCGCGACGCCGGCAGCGTGCCACTTGTCGACCTGCTCGGGCGAGTTGGCGGCAAAGCCGATGGTGCCGCCGTTCGCGCAGGTCGCCGGCTCGCCGTTGATCGGTTTGGTCACCGAGAACACGCCGGTCTTGGTGAAGTAGAAGATGCGATGGCCGTCGACCTTGGCCGGGCGCACATCGAGTGTGCTCAGCAGGCTGTCGTAGAACGCCTTGGCCTTGTCCAGGTCGTTGGTGCCGATCATGATGTGTGAGAACATTTGCCCATTCCCCTCAGAGTCTGTAGCCCGGATGGAGCGTAGCGAAATCCGGGTCGTGCCTGCTTCTCAAAGTCCCGGATTGCGCTTGGCTCCATCCGGGCTAAGAAATCAGAACGCCGTGTAGCCGCCGTCGATCACGAACGTGTCCGCGGTGTGATAGGACGACGCCTTGCTCATCAGGTAGACGGCGATGCCGCCGAAATCGGAGGCTTCGCCGAAGCGGCGCTGCGGAATCCGCGGCATCACGTTGGCGACGAATTTTTCATTGCCCATGAGGCCCGCGGTCATGTCGCTCTTGATCCAGCCAGGCAGGATCGCGTTGGCCGTGACGCCGTGCCGCGCCAGCTCGACGCCGAGCGCGCGCACCAGCGCGTTGATGGCAGCCTTGGTCGCGGCGTAGTGCTCGTTGCGCGCGGTGCCGAAGATTGAGGCGAGGCTCGAGGTCGCAACCAGCCGGCCGAAGGGATCGCCGGCATTGGCGCGATCGACCATATGTCGCGCGGCGGCCTGGAAAGCGTGAAATACACCGTCGAGATTGGTCGCGAACATCGAACTCCATTCCTCCTCGGTGCGCTCGATGAAGGAGCGCCGGCCGCCGCCGCCGATACCTGCGTTGGCAAAGCAGCCGTCGACCCGGCCGAAGGTATCGATCGTCGCCTTCATGGCTGCATTGACCGAGGCCGGATCAGTGACGTCGCAGACCCGGGTCTCGACCTTGCCCGAGAGCCCGGCCATGCTCGCGGCAGCAGCCTTGTTCTTGTCAGGGTTGCGGCCCCAGATCGAGACGTTGCAGCCTTGGCCGGCGAGCGCCTGCGCGATGCCGAGCCCGATGCCGCCATTGCCGCCGGTGATCACGGCCACGCGGCCGGAAAGGTCGAAAAGATTCATGGCGCGTTTCCTAGTCTTGCTGTGAGGCGCATCAGCCGCTGCGCGCAAGATTGCTTGCTATGCTCCGATCACCATGGACAAGACCGCGCCAAAAATCAAATATGCGCCCCGGAGACAGGCAAATTCCGGTCTGCGAAACATCGCGGCCGCAACTGACGAGGAAACAATGCAGTTCAAGCACGTCACGCTCGATTTCGATGGTTCGGTCGCGATCCTCAGGCTCGACCATCAGGAGGTGATGAACGCGGTCTCCGTCGACATGCTCGGCGGCCTCGCCGAGGCGCTCGATACGATCGAGGAGAAGAAGGACGAGGTGCGCTGCGTCGTGCTGACGGGTGCGGGCCGCGCCTTCTGCACCGGCGCGAACCTCCAGGGCCGCAACAACCAGTCGAAGAAGACGAAGGCGGGCCTGACGCTGGAGACCGGCTTTCACCCGTTCCTGCGCCGCATCCGCAACCTGCACTGCCCCATCATCACCGCAGTCAATGGCCCCGCGGCGGGCGCAGGCATGAGCTTCGCGCTGCTCGGCGACATGATCCTGTGCGCGCGGTCCTCTTACTTTCTTCAAGCGTTCCGCCGCATCGGCCTGGTGCCGGATTGCGGCTCGACCTGGCTGCTGCCGCGCCTGATCGGCAAGGCGCGCTCGATCGAGCTGTCGCTGATGGGCGAGCGGCTTCCGGCCGAGAAGGCGCTGGAATGGGGCCTCGTCAACCGCGTCTATGACGACGCCGTGCTGATGGAGGAGGCGATGAAGCTCGCGCGCGAACTCGCCGCCGGTCCGACGGTGGCGCTGTCGCTGATCCGCAAGCTCTATTGGGATAGCCCGGAAAATTCCTTCGAGGATCAGCTCAACCTCGAATTCCAGTGCCAGCTCCGCGCCGGCGACACGCAAGACTTCCGCGAGGGCGTCGGCGCGTTCCTCGAGAAGCGGCCCGCGCAGTTCAAGGGCAAATGATCGAGGCCGCGCTTTCGCGCAGTGTCGCACGCTGGTACCCGGGCGCGACCGGCGTCACGGGTGCGGCAAAGCTGTCCGGCGGTGCCAGCCAGGAGACCTGGCGCTTCGACATCGTGCATCCCGATGGCGTGATCGGCGCGATCCTGCGCCGCTCGCCGAAGGGTTACGGCGCAGCGCCGACACGCGCAGCTGGCCTTGGCGCCGAGGCGCAGCTGATGCAGCTCGCGTTCGAGGCCGGCGTGCCTTCGCCGCGCGTGATGCATGTGCTGACGGCCGAGGATGAGCTCGGCACCGGCTTCATCATGCAGCGCGTCGAGGGCGAGACCATCGCCCGCAAGATCCTTCGCGATAAGGAGTACGCGGCAGCGCGGCCGCTGCTTGCGCGACAGATCGGCGGCATTCTCGCTGGCCTGCACAGGCTGCCGCTGGACAGATTGCCCGAGCTGCGCAGCCGTGGCGCCACCCAGGAGATCTCTGAGTTCGAGCGCGACTATCGCAGTCTGAACTGGCCGAAGCCGGTGTTCGAGCTGGCACTGCGCTGGCTGCGCGACCACGATCCCGGCCCCTCGGTCGAGACCACGCTGGTGCATGGCGATTTCCGCAACGGCAATCTCATCATCGGCCCCGACGGTGTCCGCGCCGTGCTCGACTGGGAGCTCGCCCATCTCGGTGACCCCATGGAGGATCTCGGCTGGGTCTGCGTCAACTCCTGGCGCTTCGGGGAGATCGACAAGCCCGTCGGCGGTTTTGGCTCGCGCGAGGAGCTGTTCGCAGGCTATGAGGCCGCCGGCCGCAAGGTCGATGCGGCGCGCGTAAAGTTCTGGGAAGTGATGGGCACGCTGCGCTGGGGCATCATGTGCGGCGGCATGATGCAGCGCTTTCGCGAGGGCCCCGACCATTCGATGGAGCGCGCCATGATCGGCCGCCGCGCCTCCGAGACCGAGATCGATCTGTTGCGGCTGCTGGCGCCACGCGGGAGTTGACACATGCAGGACGAGCCGACCCCGGTCGAACTGACCAAGTCAGTCGCCGACTTCCTTCGCAACGACATCACGCCGCTGATCTCCGGCCACCACGCCTTCAAGCTGCGTGTCGCCATCAACATCCTCGATCTCGTCACGCGGCAGCTGACGCAGGAGGCGGGGAGCGATGCGAAGGAGGTGGAGCGCCTGCGTGCGCTGCTCGGTGTTGACGGTTCGGTCACCGAACTCAATCGCGTTCTCGCCGATCGCATCTCAAAGGGTGAGGTCGATTTGGCAACGCCGGGCCTCGCCGAGCATCTGTGGGCGACCACGATGGACAAGCTCGCGGTGGATCAGCCGAACTACGCGTCATACAAGCGGGAGCTATCTCGGGGCGGTTAAGCCTGCCCCGTCATTGCGAGGAGCCCTTGCGACGAAGCAATCCGGACTGTCTCCGCGGCGGAATTCTGGATTGCTTCGCTGCGCTCGCAATGACGGTGCCGAGAGAGTGGCGCGGCTTTCTCCATTCGTGATTCCGGGTTCGCGCCTGTCGGCGCGACCCGGAATGACAGTGGCTACTTCCCCACCCATTTCGGCGGCCGCTTCTCCGAGAACGCCTTCGGGCCTTCGATGTAATCCTGCGAGGCCGCCATCGCCTGCACCGCCGGATAGTCGCGCTGCTCTGCAATCGCCTGCTCCAGCGACACGCCAAGACCCCGCTGGATCGCCTGCTTGGACGCGCGGATCGACATCGGCGAGTTCTTGCTGATCGTCTCCGCCCAGCGTAGCGCAGCGTTGAGCGCCTCGCCCTGGGGTACCACCTCGTTGACGAAGCCGAGCTCGAAACCTTCCCTGGCGCTGACATGGCGTGCGGTGAGGATCATGCCCATCGCGCGCTTCAGCCCGATCTGGCGCGGCAGGCGGTGCAGGCCGCCGGCAAGGGCGGCTAGTCCAACGCGCGGCTCGGGCAGGGCGAAGGTCGCATTCTCAGCGGCGATGATCAGGTCGCAGGCGAGCGCAATCTCGAAGCCGCCGCCCATGGCAACCCCGTTCACTGCGGCGATGATCGGCTTGTCGCAGTCGAAGCGTGAGGTGAGGCCGGCAAAGCCGCCCTTGTCCCAGCCGCGCTTGCCGCCGGCCGCCTGCCATTTCAGATCGTTGCCGGCGCAGAACGCCTTGTCACCGCTGCCTGTGACGACCGCGATCCACTGTTCGGGATCGGCGGAGAAATCGTCGAACACCTTCTGCAGCTCAAAATGCGCATCGGTGTGCAGCGCGTTGTAGACCTCGGGCCGCGACAGCGTGACGATGGTGATCGGCCCCTTGCGTTCGACCTTGGAAAATTTCAGCTCCATCGCGCGCTCCCGCATTTTCTTCTGAAGGAATATCGGTGTCATACTAGCGCGCGTCAGCGCCCCGGCACCATCGAATTGCGCGGGCGCGGCTTGCATGGCCGGCACGCCTCGGCTTGGTTGACTTGGCGATGCTCTTCTCACCTTAATCGTGCGAAGCGAAGACGCGCCTAGCGCCTTAACGCAAAACGACAAAATCAATCCGGGAGAGAGCCTGTGGATTTCTCATTGCCTGCCGATCTCGTCGCCTATCTCGGAGAGCTCGATCGTTTCATCGAGCGCGAGATCAAGCCGCTGGAGGAGGCGGACGACAATATCCGCTTCTTCGACCATCGCCGTGAATGGGCGCGCACCGATTTCGAGAATGGCGGCCTGCCGCGCCACGAATGGGAAGCGCTGCTGCGCAAGGCCAAGGATCTTGCGGATGCCGCCGGGCACCTGCGCTTTCCGGTGCCGAAGCAATATGGCGGCAGGGACGGCTCCAATCTCTGGATGGCCGTGATCCGCGAGCATTTTGCCGCAAAAGGTCTCGGGCTGCACAACGATCTCCAGAACGAGCATTCCATCGTCGGCAACTTCCCCGTCGTCACCATGCTCGACCGCTACGGGCGCGACGACCAGAAGGCGATGATCGACGGCTCGATCAGGGGCAAGTACCGCATCACCTTTGGCCTCACCGAGCCGCATCACGGCTCGGACGCCACCCACATGGAGACGCGCGCGGTGCCGGCGACGCGCGACAACGTCAAGGGCTGGATCATTAACGGCGAGAAGATGTGGACCACCGGCATGCACGTCGCCACCCACTGCGCGCTGTTCGCGCGCACGAGCGGCAATGCCGGCGATGCCCGCGGCATCACCTGCTTCCTGGTGCCGGCCAAGAGCCATGGCGTCAAGGTCGAGGAGTACATGTGGACCTTCAACATGCCGACCGACCATCCCCGCGTCAGCTTTACCGATGTCTTCGTGCCGGAGGACGCGCAGTTCGGCGAGGTCGGCCGCGGATTGTCGCTGGCGCAGTGCTTCGTCCACCAGAACCGCATTCGCCAGGCGGCGAGCTCGCTGGGCGCCGCCGTCTACTGCATCAATGAGAGCGTGAAATACGCGCGTGAACGAAAACCGTTCGGCAAGGCGCTGGCCGAAAATCAGGCGATCCAGTTCCCGCTGGTCGAGCTTGCGACGCAAGCCGAAATGCTGCGCCTCCTGATCCGCAAGACCGCCTGGGAGATGGACCAGCTCACCGAGGAGGAGATCGAGCGCACACTCTCCGACCGCGTCTCCATGTGCAACTATTTTGCAAACCGCCTCTGCTGCGAATCCGCCGACCGCGCCATGCAGGTCCATGGCGGCATGGGCTATTCACGCCACAAGCCGTTCGAGCACATCTACCGCCACCACCGCCGCTACCGCATCACCGAGGGCAGCGAGGAAATCCAGATGCGCAAGGTGGCGGGGTTCCTGTTCGGGTATATGGGGCCAGGGAAGCATTAATTGTTGTAGCGCTTTATCTCTCCCTACGGTCGTCCCTGCGAAGGCGGGGACCCATACCCCAGGGAGTAGTTTGGCGCGAGCCGGTCATTCCGAGTCTTCGCCAAACCACTTCCTATGGCTATGGGTCCCGGGCTCGCGCTACGCGCGCCCCGGGACGACGCGGTGGATAGAGCCGGGCTAATTCACCCGTCGATCCTTCCCCGCCCAGTACGGCTCGCGCAATTGCCGCCGCAGGATCTTGCCCGACGGATTCCGCGGTAGCGCCGGCAGAAACTCCACGCTCTTCGGCGTCTTGTAGCCGGCGATGCGCTCGCGCGTGAAGTTGATGATGTCGGCGGCGCTCGCCTGCTTGCCGGGCTTCATCACCACGACCGCCTTCACCGCCTCGCCCCATTTGTCATCGGGCACGCCGATCACGGCGGCCTCGGCGACGTCAGGGTGATCGCACAGCGCGCTCTCGACCTCGGCGGGGTAGATGTTCTCGCCGCCGGAGATGATCATGTCCTTGATGCGGTCGTGGATGTAGAGATAGCCATCCTCGTCCATGTAGCCGGCGTCGCCCGTGCGCAGCCAGCCGTCGCCGCGCAATGTCGCGGCGGTCGCCTCCGGCAAATTCCAGTAGCCTGCCATGTTCGAGCCCGAGCGCGTCGCGATCTCGCCGACCTCGCGCGGCGGGAGCGGCCTGCCGTCCGCATCCAGGATCGCGATCTCGACGCCCGGCAGCGCCTTGCCGGCCGAGCGCATCCGCTCGAGGCCCTCGACATGATCCTCGGGCGGCAGCGCGACGATGGTGCCGGTCGTCTCGGTCATCCCGTACATCTGCACGAAGCCGCATTTGAAGACCTCGATGCATTCCTTCAACAGCGCCGCCGGGATAGGTGAGGCGCCGTACAGCATGTATTTCAGCCTGGAGAAATCGACCGTCTTCGCGCGCGGCTGCCGTACCACGAACTGCATTGCCGCCGGCACCATGAACAGTTTCGTGATGCCCGACTGCTCGAAGAAATCCAGCACCTTGGTCGGATCGAACTCGCGCGCGATCACGCCGCGGGCGCCGTGATAGAGCCCCATCACGCCCCACCCCGAGCCGCCAATATGGAAGATCGGCATCGCCACCAGCGAGACGTCGTCGGTCGACCACCGATTCCACTCCGGCTTGTCCTCGGCATTGCCGGTCTGCACGAGGTTCAGGAAGTTCGCGTGCGAGAGCATCGCGCCCTTCGGCTTGCCTGTCGTGCCCGACGTGTAGAGCTGGATCGCGATGTCCTTCGTGTCGATCGGCACCTTCGGATCATCGCCGCTCTGCGCGTCACGCCAGGCCGTGAAATCCTGCCATTCCGGCGCGCCGCCCTCGGTGGTGATGATGGTGCGTACGCCCGGGATCTGGTCCCTGATCTGGCGCACCTGGGTGATGAACTCCGGCCCGACGAACAGCACCGGCGCCTTGCAATCCGAAACGATGAAGGCGACCTCGGGTCCTGCGAGCCGCCAGTTCACCGGCGCCATCACCGCGCCGGCCTTCATTGCGCCCATCAAGAGCTCGAAATAGACATCGCTGTTCTTGCCGAGATAGGCGATGCGATCGCCCTTGTTCACGCCCATGGCGAGAAGCGCATTGGCGACTTTGCTGGTCTTGACGTCGAACTCGGCAAAGCTGGTGGTGCGGCCCTCGAACTCATAGGCAATGGCGCTGCCGCGGCTCTTGGCACGCTCGCGCACCATGTCGGCGAGGTCAGCCAGTTTCGGTGATGCGGACATGTTTCTCCCGGGACGTCTTGTTCTTATGCCGCGGAGTGTGGCGTCATCCGTGGGTGAAGACAAGATGGGGAAGGCCCAACTGTGGTCCCGGACAAGCGCGCCTCAAGCGCGCGCAGATCCGGGACCCATCACCACAGGGAGAGGTTTTGCGAAGGCTCAGGGTCACCTTCTCGCACTACACTGTTGCCTGTGGTTATGGGTCCCTTCCTTCGCGGGGACGACAGTTGTGGTAGGGCGAAGACGTCAGCCCCTTACAACTCTTCGCTTTCGCGCGCCAACAATCACCCCCGCTTCGTCCGGTCCTTCTCGTTCTGCGCCATGATGCTCTCACGCGCGCTCTTCCAGTCGTCGTCGCTCCAGTCGCGGAGCTGGTAGAAATTGCCGCCCATCGCGAGTGCCTGGGCGCCGTCCATGGCGATGGTCTCGCCGTTGATCCAGTCGCAGCCGCCGGAGATCAGGAACACCGCGAGGTTCTGCAGCTCCTCCATGGTGCCGACGCGGCCCATCGGGTTCATCGCCTTGGTGCGCGCGCCGGCCTCGTCGCCCGGCTTGATGCGCTTGCTCATGCCTTCCGTCGGGATCTCGCCCGGCGCGATGGTGTTGAGGCGGATGCCGTAGCGGCCCCATTCGGTCGCCAGCGACATCGTCATGGCGTGGATCGCCGACTTGCTCATCGCCGACGGCACCACGTAAGGCGAGCCGTTGCGCACCCAGGTCACGGTGATCGAGACGACGTTGCCGGGCTGCTTCAAGGCGATCCAGCGCTTGCCGACCGCATGCGTCACGTAGAACGTGCCGTGCATGACGATATTGGCGACGGCGTCGAAGCCGCGCGGCGACAAATCCTCGCTGCGCGAGATGAAATTGCCGGCGGCATTGTTGATGAGATCGGTGAGGGGCGCCTCGCGAAAAATGGTCTCGATCATCTCCTCGACCGCGAGCGCATTGCGGATGTCGACGCCGTGGCTGGTGACGCGGCCGCCATATTGGTCCATCAGCTCGGTCGCGGTCTCGTCGCACACGATCTTGCGCCGGCCGCAGATATGCACCTCGGCGCCGAGTTGCAGGAAGCGCGCGGCCATCGACTTGCCGAGGCCCGTGCCGCCGCCGGTCACGAGAATGCGCCGTCCGGCCAGAAGATTTCCCTTGAACATCGCTGTTTCTCCCGTACGGATTGTCAGTTAATTGGTCGATTGACTAAATCCGGCCGCCGGCTTTCTGTAAAGCGGCACCGAACAAGAACAGGGGAGAATTCATCCATGGAAGAGCGCGTCTCGATCACGATCTCGGAAGGCGTCGCCGACGTGCGCCTCGTGCGCGCGGACAAGATGAACGCGCTCGATCAAGCCATGTTCGAGGCCCTTGTCGCGGCAACGGACCGGCTTTCCAGGGACAAGAGCGTGCGCGCTGTCGTTCTCTCCGGCGAAGGCCGCGCCTTCTGCGCCGGTCTCGACATGGGGCGATTTGCCGCCATGAAGGAGAAAGGCGGCAACGGAATTCCGGGTGGCGAAAATCGCGACCTCACCAAGCGCACGCATGGCCAGGCGAACTTTCCGCAACAGGCGGTGTGGGGCTGGCGCCAGCTTCCGGTTCCGGTGATCGCGGCCGTGCACGGCGTCGCCTTCGGCGGCGGTTTCCAGCTCTCGCTCGGCGCCGACATGCGCTTCCTCAGGCCGGATGCGCGGATGTCGGTGATGGAGATCAAATGGGGTCTCGTGCCTGATATGGCGGGGACACCGATCCTGGCATCGCTGGTGCGCGATGATATCCTGCGCGATCTCACCTACACGGGGCGCATCTTCTCGGCGCCGGAGGCGCTGGCTTACGGTCTGGCGACGCGCATCTGTGACGACCCGCGCGCGAGCGCCCTTGAAGTTGCGCGCGAGATCGCCGGCAAGAGCCCCGATGCGATTCGCGCCGCAAAACGCCTGCTCAACAACCTCTCGGTCGATCCGGGGCCCGCGCTGCTCGCCGAGTCGGTCGAGCAGCAAAAGCTGATCGGCAGCGCCAACCAGACCGAGGCGGTGCGCGCCAATCTGGAGAAGCGCGCGCCGAAATTTGCGGATTAGTAACTCTCGTTCCGGGGCGGTACGCAGCATCGAACCCGGAACCTCGAGATTCCGGGTTCGGCTCTTCGAGCCGCCCCGGAACGACAACGTAACAACAAAGAAAAACAAAAATGAGCGAAACGTCCCCATTCCTCGGCATCGTCTCCGGCGACCGTCGTCGCACCCATGCCGAGGTCGCAAGCCGCGCCGACCGCGTGGCCTCCGGCCTCGCCAAGATCGGGGTCCGCCAGGGCGATTGCGTCTGCATGCTGATGCGCAACGACATCGCCTTCATCGAGGCCGCCTATGCGGCGATGCGGCTCGGCGCCTATGGCGTGCCGATCAACTGGCACTTCAAGCCGGAGGAGATCAACTACATCCTGAACGACACCGGCACGTCCGTGCTGATCGGGCATGCCGACATGCTGCATGGCTTGCGCGATGCGATGCCCAAGGGGGTCACTGTGCTCAGCGTGCCGACGCCGCCGGAGATCCTGTCCAGCTACAGGATCGATCCGGATCGGTTGAAGACGCCGGACTTCGCGATCGATTTCGAATCCTGGCTTGCGCAGTTCCAGCCCTATGACGGCCCAATCGTGCCGCAGCCGATGAACATGATCTACACATCGGGCACGACCGGCCATCCCAAGGGCGTGCGGCGCAATGCCCCGACGCCGGAGCAGCAGGCGGCCGGCGAACGCATGCGCGCGATGATCTACGGGCTGAAGCCCGGCGCCCGCGCGCTGCTGCCGGGGCCGCTTTATCATTCCGCGCCGAACTCGTTCGGCATCCGCGCGGGAAAACTCGGCGGTGCGCTGGTGCTGATGCCGCGGTTCGAAGCCGAAGAATTCCTGGAGCTGATCGAGCGATACGAGATCGACACCATCTTCATGGTGCCGACGATGTTCATCCGCCTGATGAAGCTGCCGGAGGCGGTGCGCAGGAGGTACGACGTCTCGTCCTTGCGTCACGTCATCCACGCCGCCGCGCCGTGCCCGGCCGACGTCAAGCGCGCCATGATCGAATGGTGGGGGCCGGTGATCTACGAATTCTACGGCTCGACCGAATCCAGCGCCGTCACCTTCGCGACCTCCGAGGACGCGCTGAAGAAGCCCGGGACCGTCGGCAGGATCTCGCCCGGCGCCGAGCTGCGCTTCCTCGGGGACGACGGACGCGTGCTCGGCGTCGGCGAGATCGGCGAAATCTATTCCCGTATGGCCGAGATGGCCGACTTCACCTACCACAACAAGCCGGAGAAGCGCGCCGAGATCGACCGCGACGGTTTCATCACCTCCGGTGATGTCGGCTATATCGACGAGGACGGCTACGTCTTCATCTGCGACCGCAAGCGCGACATGGTGATCTCGGGGGGCGTCAACATCTATCCGGCCGAGATCGAATCCGTGCTGCATGCCGTCCCCGGCGTGCATGATTGCGCGGTGTTCGGCATCCCCGATGCCGAATTCGGCGAGGCGCTGATGGCGGTGGTCGAGCCGCAGCCAGGCGTCAAGCTCGACGCGGCGGATGTTCGCGCGAGGCTGAAGACCTCGCTCGCGGACTACAAGGTGCCGAAGCATATCGAGATCCGCACCGGCCTTCCGCGCGAGGACTCCGGAAAGATCTTCAAGCGCCGCCTGCGCGATCCCTATTGGGAGCAAGCGGGGCGGAAGATTTGATGTTTCGTAGCCCGGATGGAGCGCAGCGCAATCGGGGGTGGTGCTTGTGATTGAAACCCTGGATTTCGCGACGCTCCATCCGGGCAACAAGAACGAAGCCGAGCCGCCCCCTAAACCAGCTCCCCGCCAACGAACAGCAGGAATGAGCGGCCCGGCACCTTGTAGGTGCTGTCGAACTCGAACCGGGCGCCGGATGCGCCGTCGCCGACATTGGTGTCGAGCAGCAGCGACCAGCACGGGCCGGCCGTGGTGTGCGGCAGCTTGAAGTCGACCTCGCCCTCATAGCTGTTGAGGATGATCAGCACGCTGTCATCCTCGCCGTGGCGCGGGATCGCGGTTTTGCGCGCACGGCCGTCGAGAACGACGCCGAAGCATTTCAGCCAGCCATTCTCCCAGTCGCCGTTCGTCATCTCGCCGCCAGTGGCGTTGACCCAGACCACGTCGCGGATGTCGAGCTGCTTGTCGTGCGCTCCGGTGAGGAAGCGGCTGCGGCGCAGGATCGGGTAGTCGCGGCGAAGCTGGATCACGCGCCTGGTGAAGGCGAGCAGCTTTTGGGCGTCGTCGCCGAGGCTCCAGTCGAACCAGGAGATGTCGCTGTCCTGGCAATAGGCGTTGTTGTTGCCCTGCTGGGTGCGGCCGAACTCGTCGCCGCCGAGCAGCATCGGCGTGCCCTGCGACAGCAGCAGGGTTGCCAGCATGTTGCGCTTCTGCCGCTCGCGCAGCGCGATGACCTCCGGGTTGTCGGTCGGCCCTTCGACGCCGCAATTCCAGGATCGGTTGTTGGAATTGCCGTCGTGGTTGGCCTCGCCATTGGCCTCGTTGTGCTTGTCGTTGTAGCTCGCCCAGTCGTTCAGCGTAAAACCGTCATGGGCGGTGATGAAGTTGACGCTGGCCCACGAGCGCCGGCCGCCCCAGCGACCGAAGATATCGCCCGAGCCGAGCAGCCGCGTCGCGAGCGCAGCTGGCGTTGCCTCTCCGCGCCAGTAGTCGCGCGCGGTGTCGCGAAACCTGTCGTTCCACTCGGCCCAGCCGGGCGGGAAGCCGCCGACCTGGTAGCCGCCGGGTCCGCAGTCCCAGGGTTCGGCGATCAGCTTGATGGTCGACAGCAGCGGGTCCTGGTCCATCGCCTTCAAAAATCCGCTCTGCTCGTCGAAGCCGTAGACCTCGCGGGCGAGAATGGTGCCGAGATCGAAGCGGAAGCCGTCGATATGCATGTGCCCGGCCCAGTAGCGCAAGGAATCCATCACCATCTGGATCACGCGGGGATGCGACAAATTGACGGTATTTCCGGTGCCGGTGTCGTTGATGTAGTAGCGCCGCCGGTCGGGCAGCAGGCGGTAATAGCTGGCGTTGTCGATGCCCTTGAAGGACAGCGTCGGCCCGAGCTCGTTGCCCTCGGCGGTGTGGTTGTAGACGACGTCGAGGATCACCTCGAGGCCGGCGCGGTGGAGCTTCGACACCATCTCCTTGAATTCACGCAACGAGTTGGGCACGTCTGACGCGTAGCGGGGATCGGGCGCGAAGAAGCCGATGGTGTTGTAGCCCCAGTAGTTGACGAGGTTCTTCTTCAGCAGGTTGTCGTCGTTGATGAAGGAGTGCACCGGCAACAGCTCGATCGAGGTCACGCCGAGCGAGGTCAGATGCGCGATCAGCTGCGGCGCCGCGAAGCCAGCATAGGTGCCGCGCAGATTCTCCGGCACGTCGGGGTGCTTCTTCGTAAATCCCTTGACGTGGGTCTCGTAGACGATGGTCTCGTCCCAATGGACGTTCTGCCGCGCCGCTTCGGCCTGCCAGTCGAAATCGGGGTCGACCACGACGCATTTGGGCATGAAGGGCGCGCTGTCGCGATCGTCGAAGGTGAGGTCGTCGCCTGTCTCCATCTTGTAGCCGAACACCGCTGGATTCCAGGTCAAGCTGCCGGCATGGGCGCGGGCATAGGGATCGAGCAGGAGCTTGTTGGGATTGAAGCGGTGGCCGGCGTCGGGCTGATAGGGACCATGGACGCGATAGCCGTAGAAGGTGCCGGGCCCGACACCGGCGATGTAGCCGTGGAAGACCTGGTCGGTATATTCCGGCAGCTCGAAGCGATGGGTCTCGCGATCGCCGTCGAACAGGCAGACCTCGACTTTGGTGGCGTTAGCGGAAAACACCGCAAAGTTGGTGCCCTTGCCGCTCCAATGGGCACCCAGAGGATAGGGCAGGCCTTCCTCGATGATGAAATCGGACATGTAGATCCCCAAGCCCCAATGGCCGCAACGGCAACGCCATTGCGTCCTGAATGTTTCAAGCGCCGTGCCATTCTGGGCGCTGCGTGCGTCAATTCGATGAAGCGACCCTTTCGGGTAACCACATCCGGCGGGGGCCGACGGCCGCCTTCGCAGCGACGGTTTTCGCACCTATATAAGCGGGGTCATTGACAGCGGATATTCCCATGACCCCCGTCTCCATCCTGCTCAACATCCTCTGGATCCTCATCGGCGGCGCCTGGATGGCGTTCGGCTGGCTGGTGGCCGCGGTCATCATGGCTGTCACCATCATCGGGCTGCCCTGGGCGCGGGCGGCGTTCAACATCGCCGTCTACACGCTGCTGCCCTTCGGCTCAAAGGCGGTCAGCCGCTATGAGGTCACCGGTGTCGAGGATATCGGCACCGGCCCGCTCGGCGTGATCGGCAACATCATCTGGTTCGTGCTGGCCGGCTGGTGGCTGGCGCTCGGCCACCTCGTGACCGCGCTGGTCCTCGCCGTCACCATCATCGGCATTCCCTTCGCCTGGGCCCATCTGAAGCTCGCAGGCATTGCGCTCTGGCCGATCGGCAAGGTGATCGTGCCGGCGTGAGGCGGGTGCCGTGTACGTCGCGCGCACCTCCCGTTATTTTTCTGGCGCAAAATTCTGGTTGGTCAGTGGAGACGCGGTTGGGCGCTGAATGCGTATGAACGGCTTGCTGGCTCCCGCGTGGCAGCTATTGCAGCCGCTGGTAAGCTCGTCGAAGGCGGCCGTAAATTTGGTACGGCTCTTTGCTCTCACCGCCTTTTCAAGCTCCTCTATCCGTGGATCGATGATGGTTTTGATCATCTCAGCGACAGGGACGCCGTCATGTGTTGGAAAAAGCCGTGCGGCGTCCTCTAAGCTTTCCTTGATCTCGTCGATCTCATAAGCGGCGAGGTCCCAGTTATTTTGTTTGCCAGCAAACCATAGCTTCGCGTGGCGAAGCTGCGTAGCTGCCATGAATTCGCCAAGGCCGGGTTGGTAGGGCTCTTTTGCCGGCTGCGCGGATGCGAACATGACCGGAGCAGCAAGCGCAATGGTGGCAGTGACTATCCACTTCATTCGTGGTCTCCCGAGAGATGGCAATTGGCCAATTTCTCAGGCATAGCTCAGGATATCCAATTCGGGAAGAAAGCACGTTCATCTTTGGCTGCCTGACACTGCGAGCCCTCGCCTTTGATGTGCGATGATGACCGCTTCTGGGCCCCTAGCCGAACCGCGTTGATGGCCCATCGTGTCAGTGGGCATCAGTGCAACGACTTTTCGCGAAGTCGGGAAAGTTCGGAAGTCGCCCGTTTAGCGGGAAGCAGTCTTCGGCGCGTCAGTACCGAGCCGCTGTTGCGCGCCCAATTCGTGGCGTCACCGACGCGCGAAACACGCCACATGAAGGTCAAGCGCTCCGGAGTGCATTATTCTGATTGACCGAATTTGCGTATTCGGGTAAACCGCATTCCATCCCGGCCCGTCAAAGGGACGTTTCGCGATCGTCACGATACGTCGGCAGGGATGCGATGGACGCGGCAGCGCCGGCGCGTGACGGGGTGGCAGGGCGGGCTGCGCCTGTGAGCCATCACGATCCGCGGCACGACACGGCGCGGTCACAGCGTTTCTTTTCGGCTTCGGGGGCGAGCACGCGCGAGCTTTCGAATGGCCCGGGGAGGGACGTCCGCGGACGGCAAAAGCGTGTGGTCCTGACGCCCGGGGTCTGTGCGTCAAGGCTTGCGGCGGTGAAGCGGCCCGACCGGGCGCGCGCATCGGTGATCCGCAAGGCGACGGGGGCAATAGTGCATCGCTCCCCGGGGAGAGCGCGCCATAAGCCGTAACACCATTGCGCAGGGAAGGCCGGGATGTCCGGCATCACCTGTGGTCACCCCGCGTGCGTCTCTCGCGTGCGGACCCTGGGTGCCAGCTGGCGCCCGGCCTTCCCTGCGCCCTCTGTTCTCGACGAGGGCGAAACGGAGAGCAAAATTTCGGGCGCGTCCGCCGCGAGAACGAGGACGTGTGCGCGCTTTTCTACCCATCCTGCCGCGGTCAGTCATCCTGCCGCGCCGCCACCAAGTTCATCTTGCACTGCGGCAGAAAAATATCGCACACTCGGCTGAACCGGGCCGCCAAGGGCGCGAGCAGGGGAGCGAGCCGATGTCCCTCCAGACCGTACCATCCGACGCCACCGAGCATCGCCCGAACCGTCCCGAGGACGTTCAGGTCACGGAAGCGGAAGCGCGGCTGCGGGACGACATTCGCCTGCTCGGGCGGATCCTGGGCGACACGGTGCGCGACCAGGAGGGGGCCGATGTGTTCGACCTGGTCGAGCGTATCAGGCAAACCTCGATCCGGTTCCACCGCGACGAGGACCGGCTCGCCCGGCGCGAGCTCGAGCAGATCCTCGACAGCATGTCGACCTCGGAGACGGTGCGGATCGTCCGCGCCTTCAGCTATTTCTCGCACCTCGCCAACATCGCCGAGGACCAGAACAACATCCGCCAGATGCGCGCGCGAAGCGGTGCCAAAAACGGTGGTTCCGGCGTGCTGGCGGAAACGCTGGCGCACGCCAAGGCGGCGGGCATCGGTCCCGACCAGCTCCGCAGCTTCTTCAAGACCGCGCTGGTCAGTCCGGTCCTCACCGCGCACCCCACCGAGGTCCGCCGCAAGAGCACCATGGACCGTGAGATGGAGGTCGCAAGCCTGCTCGACCGCCGCGAGCGCGTCGCGTTGACCGCGGACGAGGCGGCCGCCAGCGACGAGCAGCTCCGTCGCGAGGTGCTGACGCTGTGGCAGACCAACCTGCTCCGCCGGACCAAGCTCACCGTGCTCGACGAGGTCGCCAACGGCCTGTCGTTCTACGATTACACCTTCCTGCGTGAGGTGCCGCGGCTGGTCAACGTGCTCGAGGACCGGCTCGAGGAGGGCGACGGGCAGGCGGCACACGAGCTCGCCTCGTTCCTGCGCATGGGCAGCTGGATCGGCGGCGACCGCGACGGCAATCCCTTCGTCACCGCCGACGTCATGCGCGGCACGCTGCGGCTGCAGTCGAGCCGGGTGATGCAGTTCTATCTGAACGAGCTGCACGTGCTCGGCTCGGAACTGTCGATCGCGGCCCATCTCGCCGACGTCTCCGAGGAGCTGCGCAATTTGGCGGAGCGCTCGCCGGACACCTCGCCGCACCGGAGCGGCGAGCCCTATCGCCTCGCGGTCTCCGGCATCTATGCGCGCCTCACCGCGACGGCGGAAGCACTCGAGGTCGAGATCACGCGCCGGCCGGTCGGCAAGGGGCGGCCTTACGAGAGTGTCAAGGAGTTGCAGGCCGATCTCGACGTGCTGCACCGCTCGCTGATCTCCAACAACGCCCGCGTCATCGCCCGCGGCCGGCTGCGGCTCTTGCGCCGCGCGGTGGACTGCTTCGGCTTCCATCTGGCGCGGCTCGACATCCGCCAGAACTCGGCGGTGCACGAGCGCACCATTGCCGAGCTGATCGACGCCGCCAACCCCGGCATGTCCTATCTCGCGCTCGGCGAGGAGGCGCGCATCTCGCTGCTCACCAACGAGCTGCGCTCGACGCGCGCGCTGGTGTCGCCCTTCGTCAAGTACAGCGACGAGACCATGGGCGAGCTCAACGTCTTCCATGCCGCCGCCGAAGCGCATGCGAAGTTCGGCTCGGACGCCATTCCCCAATGCATCATCTCGATGTGCAAGGGCATGTCGGACATGCTCGAGGTCGCGGTGCTGCTCAAGGAAGTCGGCCTCGTCCATCCCTCCGGGCGCAGCGCCATCAACATCGTGCCGCTGTTCGAGACCATCGAGGATCTGCAGGCGTCAAGCGGCATCATGGACCGCATGCTGTCGCTGCACGATTACCGCCGCCTCGTCGACAGCCGGGGCAGCGTGCAGGAGGTCATGCTCGGTTATTCCGACAGCAACAAGGACGGCGGCTTCGTCACCTCGGGCTGGGAACTCTACAAGGCCGAGATCGGCCTCGTCGAGGTGTTCGAACGCCATCACGTGCGCCTGCGCCTGTTCCACGGCCGTGGCGGCTCGGTCGGCCGCGGCGGCGGGCCGAGCTACGACGCCATCATCGCGCAGCCCGGCGGCGCGGTGAACGGCCAGATCCGCATCACCGAGCAGGGTGAGATCATCTCGTCGAAATATTCCAACGCCGAGGTCGGCCGCAACAATCTGGAGATCCTCGCCGCCGCGACGCTCGAAGCAAGCTTGTTGCATCCGCGCCAGAGCGCGCCGCGCCGCGAATATCTGACGGCGATGGACGAGCTTTCGAACCTCGCCTTCAAGGCCTATCGCGGCCTCGTCTACGAGACCGAGGGCTTCGTCGATTACTTCTGGGCGTCCACGGTCATCAACGAGATCGCGACGCTGAACATCGGCAGCCGCCCGGCCTCGCGCAAGAAGACCCGCGCGATCGAGGATCTGCGCGCGATTCCCTGGGTGTTCTCCTGGGCGCAATGCCGCCTGATGCTGCCGGGCTGGTACGGTTTTGGCAGCGCGGTCGAGCAGTGGATCGCGGAGCACCCCGACAAAGGCATGCCGTTCCTGAAGGAACTCTACAAGGAGTGGCCGTTCTTCCGCATGCTCCTGTCCAACATGGACATGGTGCTGGCGAAAAGCTCGATCGCGATCGCCTCGCGCTACGCCGAGCTGGTGCCGGACGAGGCGCTGCGTGAAAAGATCTTCGGCCGCATCCGCCGCGAATGGCATTCCTGCATCGAGACGCTGCTCGACATCATGGGGCAGGATCGCCTGCTGCAAGGCAATCCGCTGCTGGAGCGCTCCGTGCGCCACCGCTTCCCCTATCTCGACCCCCTCAACCACGTGCAGGTCGAGCTCCTGAAGGAGCACCGCGCGCAGAACCCCGACGAGCAGGTGCTGCGCGGGATACAGCTGACGATCAACGGCATCTCGGCGGGGTTGAGGAATACGGGGTAACTCAAGAGCCGTGCCGTCCCATAGTCGTCATGCCCGGGCTTGACCCGGGCATCCACGTCGTTCCTCGCTCGCGACTGCGCGTGGATGGCCGGGTCAAGCCCGGCCATGACGCGGTGGTGAGAGCGGGGCTCTCAACAGAAATGCGCGCCCTGCGTCTCCACATAGACCGCATAGAGCGACTGGCTCGCGGTCATGAACAGGCGGTTGCGCTTCTTGCCGCCGAAGCAGACATTGGCGCAGGTCTCCGGCAGCAGGATCTGGCCGATGCGCGCGCCGTCGTTCGGTGCGAACACCTGCACGCCGTCATAGCCCGGACCGACCCAGCCGGCGCCGACCCAGATATTGCCCTCGGTGTCGACGCGCAATCCATCCGGGAAGCCCGACTTGCCCTCGAGCTTCATGTCGATGAGCCGCTTCGGGTTCGACAGTTTCGCCCCGTCGATGTCGTAGGACCACACCACGTTCTCCGCCTGCGGATAATGCGTGATGCCGGTGTCGCAGACATAGAGTTTCTTGTAGTCGTGGGAGAAGGCGATGCCGTTCGGCTTGAACGGCTCATCGGCGACCTTCGCCACCTGTCCGGTCTGGGTGTCGAGACGATAGACGGCCTCCTTCTGGTGCGGCTGCAGCGAGCCGGTATTGGCGAGCTTGCCTTCGTAGATGCTGATCGCGCCATAGCCGGGATCGGTGAACCAGATCGCCTTGTCGTTGGGATGCACCACCATGTCGTTGGGGCCGTTGAGCGGCTTGCCGCCCGCCTGCTCGACCAGCGTCGTCACCGAACCGTCGTGCTCGTAGCGGACGAGGCGGGTGCGCTCGGCGCTGATCTGGCGTCCCTCGGTGTCGAAGGAGTTGCCGTTGGCCTCGTTGGACGGCTTGTGGAACTGCTCGGAGATGTGGCCGTCGTCGTCGAGATAGCGCAGCTGCCGGTTCGCGGGGATGTCGCTCCAGACGAGATATTGTCCCTGCGCATTCCACGCCGGCCCTTCCGCCCACAAGCAGCCGGTGTAAAGCCGCTTGATCGCGGTGTTGCCGACCTTGGCCTTGAAGCGCTTGGGATCGATGACGACGATGTCGGGGTCCGGATAGCGCTGCGGCTCGGCATTGGCGCCGAAGTCGCGGGCATCGGCTTGAGAGGCAAGGACAGTCGAGGCGGCGAGGACCGCTGCGCCTTTGAGGACATCGCGGCGGCCGAGACCGCCGCCTGCAGTCGTGTCGTCGGAGTTGGTCAGTATTCTTGTCATGGTTTCCTCCCAAAATTTGTTGGGAGGACACCATTCGCCTGCATTCAGGCGTAAACCGGGGCGATCTCTGGCTAAGTCAACCAGAGACCGCAGGGCAGGGATGCCGGAAATACGGCTAGACGGGATCCCAGGTGAAGATGTCCGCCGAACGATCGAGCTCGTAGAACGAACCTTTTAGTGCCGGCATGCCGTGTTCCGCGATTGATTGCGGCGTCCAGCCTTCGCTCCGCTGCACCGAGCGGATCGGCCGGTTCTGGCTGAACAGGAAGATCTCGTTCATGCGCACGCCAAAGATCTGGCCGGTGACGTCCTTGGCGGAATCGCCGAGCAGGTAGCCGCAGAGCGGTGCGATCTTCTCCGGTCCCATCTGCTTGATCTTCTCGACGCGCGCCTTCTCCGCGTCGGTCTCGGTGGGAATGGTGCCGATCATGCGGGTCCAGGCGAACGGCGAGACGCAGTTGGAGCGGACGTTGAAGCGGCCCATGTCGAGCGCGATGGATTTGGAGAGCCCGACGATGCCGAGCTTGGCGGCGGCGTAATTGGCTTGGCCAAAGTTGCCGATCAGGCCCGAGGTCGAGGTGAAGTGCACGAAGGAGCCGCTCTCCTGCTCGCGGAAGATCCGCGCCGCCGCGTGGCTGACGTAGAACGAGCCCATCAGGTGGACCTTGATGACCGCCTCGAACGCCTCCACGCTCATCTTGTGGAAGATCATGTCGCGCAAAATGCCGGCATTGTTGACGACACCGTCGAGCCGGCCGAAATGATCGGTCGCGGTCTTCACGATCTTGCTGGCGGGGATCGCTTCGGCGACGCTTTCGAAATTGGCGACCGCGGTGCCGCCGCGCTTCTTGATTTCCTCGACGACTTCTTCCGCCGGCGCCGCGTTCGAGCCGGCGCCGTCGGAGGCCCCGCCGGGATCGTTGACGACGACCTTGGCGCCTTCCGCCGCACAGAGCAGCGCGATCTCGCGCCCGATGCCGCGGCCTGCGCCGGTGACGATGATGACCTTGTCTTGCAGTGATTTTGTCATGCTAGCCTCTCCATGTTGCCTTCGCGGCCGCAGCTGACCCAGCTCGTCATGCGCGGGCTTGACCCGCGCATCCATCTCCAGAAGAGGATGGATTGCCGGGTGAAGCCCAGCAATGACGAGCATGTGTCATCCGCGCCGCGTCACCTCTCGTTCGTAAACACGATCGTGCCGCTTGCCGCGAACATGCCGCCGACGCCGTGACACACTGAAATCCTCGCATTCGGCACTTGCGCCGGTGCGATGCCGCGCATCTGGCGCACGCTTTCCTGCAGCGCGTACATGCCGTACATGCCCGAATGCATGTAGCTCAATCCGCCGCCATTGGTGTTGAGCGGAAGTTTCCCTCCAGGCCGCGTGTTGCCGTCGGCGATGAACGGGCCAGTCTCCTCATAGGGCATGAAGCCGAGGTCGCCGAGGCCGAACAGCGGCAAATGCGCAAAGGCATCGTAGATCATGAGATGATCGACATCCTTGTGGGCGATGCCGGCCTCCCTGAAGGCGAGGGGGCCGGCGGTCTTGAACGCGCGCGAGGAATTGAAAGTCTCCATCTGGCTGACCATCGGCGTCTCCACGCTCTCGCCCGTGCCCATGATGTAGACGGGTTTTCGCGGAAAATCCTTGGCCCTGTCCGCCGAGGTCAGGATCAGCGCGCCACCGCCATCGGTGACGAGGCAGCACTGCAGCAGCCGGAACGGATAGGCGATCATGCGCGAGTTGAGGACGTCGGCGACGGTGATCGGGTCCTTCATCATCGCCCGGGGATTCTTCGCCGCCCATTCCCGCTGAACGACGGCGACCGAAGCCAGCTGCTCATGCGTGATGCCGTAGGTCTTCATGAAGCGCAGCACGGGGATCGGGAACATGCTGGGCGGGCCGTAGACGCCGTAGGGCGCCTCGAACTGGCCGTTGAGGCTGTCCGCCGGCGTGGAGCGCGGCAGCTTGCCGATCATCGACTTGCCGCTCTCGGCATGGGTGATCAGCACGGTCTTGCACAGGCCGGCCTCGATCGCGGCGGCGGCATGGCGGACGTGCAGCATGAAGGAGCAGCCGCCGACCGAGGTGCCGTCCACCCAGGTCGGCTTGATGCCGAGATAGTGGCAGACCTGCTGCGGCGTTTCGACCGCGGTAGCAAAGCCGTCGATGTCGGACAGCTTCAGCCCGGCATCGGCAATGGCGTTGAGCGCCGCATCCGCGTGAAGCTGGAGCTGCGAGGCGTTGGGGATGACGCCGAGCTCGGTGGTCTCGGCCGCGCCGACGACGGCAACCTGGTTCCTGCGCATGCTCTACCCCTTCGCCGGACGAAACACGGGGAGGGTGATCTTGTCGTCCAGCACCTCGAAGGCGACCTCGAGCTTCATGTCGAGCTCGAGCGCTTCCGGCGTCTGCGGGCAGTCGATGATGTTGCTCATCATCCGCGGCCCTTCGGCGAGCTCGACCACCGCGATCGCGTAAGGCGGCGTGAAGCCGGGCGCGGCGGGACGGTGGTTGATCACGTAGCTGTAGAGAAAACCCTTGCCGCTCGCCTTGAAGATGCTGACCTTGCGCGAGGCGCAGGACGGGCAGAACGGGCGCGGCGGGAAATAGACATGCGCGCAGGCGTCGCAGCGTTGCAGGCGCAATTCGCCGGCTTTGGTGCCGTCCCAGAAATGCTGGGTCTCCGGCGTCGGTTTCGGTCGCGCCCGCTGCGGTTCGGCCATGTCGGAACACCCTCCCAAGGGCAGGCTTCACGCCTGCCTGTTTCGATCTTGATGCGACAATCAGCTATCGCGCGTCAACGGTCCAGCAATGCGCATGCATGCCATCATGCGTACAATGCTTGTGTCGGACTGAGTCAGCGCTATAGATTGCGCGCGCCAATATTCCGTGAGACAGACATGCCCGATTTTCCGACACTGGCGAAGCTCGCCGACGACCTCGAAAGCGGCCGCACCACCTCCCGCAAGCTGGTCGAGGCGTGCATCGCCAGGATTGCCGATCCCGCCGGCGAGGGGCAGCGCACCTTCATCCATGTCGACAAGGACGCGGCGCTGACGACCGCCGACGCCATGGATGCCCTGCGCAAGGTCAAGGCGGCGCCGTCGCCCTACGCCGGGATTCCCATCTCGATCAAGGATCTGTTCGACATCAGGGGACAGACGACACGCGCCGGCTCCCGTGCGCTCGACGATTCCGATCCTGCGGAGCACGATGCGGCCGCGGTCGCGCGGCTGCGCAGGGCCGGCTTCGTGTTGATCGGGCGCACCAACATGACCGAGTTCGCCTATTCCGGCATCGGCATCAATCCGCATTACGGCACGCCGAAAGGCGCCTGGAACCGCGCTGTGGGCCATGTGCCCGGCGGCTCCTCCTCGGGCGCCGCGGTGTCCGTGCTCGACGGCATGGCGCATGGCGCGCTGGGCACCGACACCGGCGGCTCCTGCCGCATCCCGGCGGCCTTCAACGGCATCGTCGGCTACAAGCCGACGCAGCGCCGCGTGCCGCTGGACGGCTCGGTACCGCTGTCCTTCTCGCTCGACAGCATCGGGCCGCTGGCGCGATCGGTCAGCTGCTGTGCCATACTCGACGCGGTGCTGGCGAACGAGCCGATCACCGTGCTGAAGCCGCGGCCTGTGAAAGGCATGCGGCTCGCGGTGCCGACCACGATCGCGCTCGACGATCTCGACGCTGCGGTCGCCGAGACTTTCGAGCGCGCGCTGAAGACGTTGGCTGACCATGGCGCCATCATCGAGCGGATCGAGATGACCGAATTCCACGACATCGGCCCGATGAATGCCAAGGGCGGCTTTGCGGCGTCCGAGAGCTACGCCTGGCACCGCTATCTCATCACGTCCAAGGGCGACGTCTACGATCCCAGGGTCGCCGTGCGCATCATGCGCGGCGAGGCGCAGAGTGCGGCCGACTACATCGATCTCATCAACGAGCGCCGCTCGCTGATCGCCCGCGTCAATGCGCGCATGGCGCCCTATGACGCCCTGGTGTTGCCGACCACCGCCAACACGCCGCCGAAGATCGCCGATCTCGCCGATGACAAGGCGTTCACCACGCAAAACCTGCGCGCGCTGCGCAACTGCACCCTCATCAACATGATCGATGGCTGCGCCATCTCGCTGCCCGCGCACCGCGCGGGCGACGTCCCGGTCGGCCTGATGCTGGCGGGCGCGGGCGGCTCGGATCATCGTATCTTTGAACTTGCTGCCGGCATGGAGACCGTCATTCGTGTTTGACCTCACTTTCACCGTCGATGCCCAGGACACCACCACGCCGCTGACGCTCGCGATCGACCAGATGGTCATCGCCGGCTGGACCGGCCGCGATCCCGTCGCGCGCGACAAGCACATCGCCGAGCTGCAGGAGATGGGCATCGCCCCGCCGGCCTCGACCCCGATCTACTATCGCGCTTCCGCGCGGCGGCTGACCCAGGAAGACAGCATCGAATGCACCGGCGATGATTCCTCCGGTGAAGTCGAGTTCGTGCTGATCGGCTGGCAGGGCCGCATCTTCGTCGGCTGCGGCTCCGACCACACCGACCGCAAGGTCGAGGCCTACAACGTCACGGTGTCCAAGCAGATGTGCGACAAGCCGATCGCCTCCACGCTGTGGGAGCTCGAAGACGTCATCGGGCACTGGGACAAGATGATCCTGCGCTCCTACGCCACCATCAAGGGGGAGCGCGTGCTTTATCAGGAGGGCACGCTGGATGCGATGCTCCCCGTCAGCGACCTGATCGCGCGCGGCTTTGAGGGTGGAAAGTTCCCCGACGGCTGCGCCATGTTCGGCGGCACGTTTGCGGCCAAGGGCGGCATCCGCCCCGCAGAGCGTTTCGACTTCGAGCTCGAGGATCCCGTGCTGAAGCGGACGATCAGGCACGGCTATGACGTGGCGACGCTGCCGGTGCGGGGCTGAAGTCGATCCCCACCGTCATTGCGAGGAGCCCTTGCGACGAAGCAATCCAGGCCGGTTCCGCGGTGGGACTCCGGATTGCTTCGCGGAGCCTGTCATCGGGCCGCGCTTCGCGCGGACCCGTTGGCTCGCAATGACGGGGAGATAGCCATCGGAAATCGGGTGGCGGGGTGAACGTCGGGCAGCGAAGGTAATTGCTATGACAATGACCGCACGAAAATCGCTCCAAAAGCCATTCGCTGACCTTGCCGCCCATGTCGACGCCCTCGACTGGCCGCAGATCACCGCCGAGCTCGATTCCCAGGGCTGCGCCGTCCTGAAGAACCTGCTGACGCCGGAGCAATGCCGCGCCGTCGCCGCGCTCTACCCGGACGATGCGCACTTCCGCAGCCGGATCGTCATGGGCCGCCACGGCTTTGGCCGCGGCGAGTACAAGTACTTCTCCTATCCGCTGCCCGACCTGATCGCGCAGCTCCGCCCGGCGCTCTATGGGCACCTGCAAGCCGTCGCCAATCGCTGGAACGAGGCGATGGGGATCGAGATCCGCTATCCCACGGCGCATGCGGCCTTCCTGAAGCGCTGCCACGAGGCGGGGCAGGCGCGCCCGACGCCGCTGCTGCTGCAGTACGAGGCCGGCGACTACAATTGCCTGCACCAGGATCTCTATGGTGAGCACGTGTTCCCGCTCCAGGTCGCGATCCTGCTCTCCGAGCCCGGACGCGATTTCACCGGTGGCGAGTTCGTGCTGACCGAGCAGCGCCCGCGCATGCAGTCGCGTGCCGAGGTGGTTCCGCTGATGCAGGGCGACGCGGTCGCCTTTGCCGTGCATCACCGTCCGGTGCAGGGGACACGCGGAACCTATCGCGTTAATCTCCGCCACGGCGTCAGCCGGATTCGCTCGGGCCAGCGCCATACGCTGGGTGTGATCTTCCATGATGCCAAATGAGCACTGCGATTGACGGGTGATCTGTTCGACAATGTCGCCGAGGCGCAACCGTCGCGCGAGGAGATCGCGGACGGCGCCGTGCTGCTGCGCGGCTTCGTCAAGCCGGTCGAGAACGAACTGATCGACGCCGTGCGCGCCATCGTGGCACAGTCGCCGTTCCGGCGGATGACCACGCCCGGCGGCTACCAGATGTCGGTGGCCATGACCAACTGCGGCGAGCGCGGCTGGATCACCGATCACACCGGCTATCGCTACGATCCGATCGATCCCCGAACCGGTGCGCCATGGCCGGCGATGCCGCCGGTGTTTTGCGATCTCGCCCGCCGCGCAGCCGAGCAGGGCGGCTTTGCCGGCTTTTCGCCCGACGCCTGTCTCGTCAATCGCTACGAGCCCGGCACGCGGCTGTCGCTGCATCAGGACAAGGACGAGCTGGATTTCTCGGCGCCAATCGTGTCGGTCTCGCTCGGCCTGCCCGCGACCTTCCTGTTCGGCGGCCTCACGCGCAGCGACAAGCCGCGCCGCTTCCGGCTCGTCCATGGCGACGTCGTGGTCTGGGGCGGGCCGAGCCGGCTCGCCTATCACGGCGTCGCGCCGCTCGCCGATGGCGAGCACGCGCTGCTGGGACGGAAGCGGATCAATTTGACGTTTAGAAGGACGCGGTGAAAGAGCGTCGTTCCGGAGCGATGCGAAGCATCGATCCCGGAACCTCGAGATTCCGGGTTCGCGCTTTCGCGCGCCCCGGAATGACAAAAACTACGGCTTCGGCGGATGAATAACCGCCCACGGGCTCACCTCCGAATCCCGGGTCACCTCGATCGAGATCAGATACGGCCCGCCATGGCTAAGCGCCTTCTCCATCGCCGCCTTGAACTGGTCCGGCGCGGTGACGCGCGCGGATGCAACGCCAAAGGATTCCGCGAGCTTGACGAAATCCGGATTGACGAGATCCGATGCCACCACGCGGCCGTCGAAGCGCTCGCGCTGGTCGCGGCGGACATTGCCATAGGCGTTGTTGTTGAACACCAGCGTCACCACGCCGATGTCGAACTGCACGGCGGTGGCGAGCTCCTGCACGCCGAACATGAAGCCGCCGTCGCCGGTGATCGCCACCACCGGCTTGTCGGGATTGGCGACCTTGGCGCCGAGCGCGGTCGGGAATCCGGAGCCGAGCGTACCCTGATAGCCCGAGGTGATGAAGGTGCGCGGCTCGTAGATCGGGAAGCCGTACCAGGAGGCGAAGCCGAACTGCGACAGCTCGTCGGTGACAATCGCGTTCGCCGGCAGCACCTCGCGCAAGATGTTCAGATACGCCATCTGCGGCTGGATGCGCTGGATCTCCCGCTGTGCCGTCGCGCTGGCCTCGCGGATCGCGGCGCGGCGGCCGGCGGTCTTGCTGTAGCCGGCCCTGCTGACGGCGGCGGCGAGATCGGCAGTCGCCGTCTTGGCATCGGCGACGATGGCAGTGTCAGAGATGAAGCGCCGCATCTCGACCGGATCGATGTCAATCCGGATGCTCTTCAATCCATCGGGACGGAACGGCCAGCGCGACATGGTCGGCAGCTCCAGCCGTGTGCCGATGCCGATCATCAGATCGGTGTTCGGCCACAGCTTGTAGGCGGCGGCCATGGTGAGGCCGAGCTCATGCGCGTTGGAGACGATGCCGCGGCCGCTGCGGAAGGCGACCACGGGCGCATCGATCATTTCGGCGAGCTCGAGGATCTCATCGCGCGCCTCGATCGCGCCGCTGCCGACGAAGATCATCGGCGCCTTGCTGGACTTGATGAGCGCAGCGGCCTGCTTGATCAGATCAGGGTCGGGCAGGGGCGCGGGCAGGGGCTCCAGCACCTTGGCGGGACAGGTATCCGCCCGTTGGGTAAAGATGTCCCAGGGCATCTCGACCGAGGCGGGTCCGCGCCGCCCCGAGGTCATCTCCTGGAAGGCGCGTGCCACGGTGGTGGGCGCATTGCCGGGCGCTTCGATCCGGTCGGCCCATTTCACATAAGTGCGCAAGGTCGCGAGCTGGTCCGGCATCTCGTGCAGATGGCCGCGGCCCTTGCCGAGGAATTGCGTCGGCACCTGGCCGGTGACGCACAGCACCGGCTCGTTGCAGCCATAGGCCGTGAGCAGCGCCGCGCTGGCGTTGAGCACGCCGGGGCCGGGCACCACGCTGAACACGCCGGGCTTGCCGCTGGCGCGCGCATAGCCGAACGCCATGTAGCCGCAGGCCTGCTCGTGCCGCGCGCCGATCACCTTGAGCCGCGCCTGGTGGAAGGCGTCGAACAGCCCGTAGATTTGCGCGCCGGGCAGGCCGAACACGGTGTCGACCCCGTGAGCAACAAGCCCGCTTACGATCGCTTCGCCGCCGGTGAGGGTGGTCATTGCACTATTCCATTTCGATTGTTGTTCAGGCTTCGTCGACCACGCCGTTTCGCAGCGTGCCGATGCCTTCGGCTGCGACCTCGATGACATCGCCAGGCTTCAGATAGCGCGGCGGATCAAACCGCGCACCGGCACCGGTCGGCGTGCCCGTCACAATGACGTCACCGGGGACCAGCGTTGCGAAGGTCGAGATATAGCCGATGAGATAGCGGAGCGTAAACATCAACCGGCTGGTACGGTCGTCCTGCCTGAGCTCGCCGTTGACATGCGTGGTGAGCCTGATGTCGGCGACCTGCGATTCCTGTGTGTAGGGCACCAGCCACGGACCGAGGCTGCCGCTGGAATCGAAGTTCTTGCCCTGGGTGACGTTGAACTTGGCATGGCGCAGCCAGTCGCGCACCGAGCCTTCATTGCACAGCGTCAGCGCGGCGATGTGATCGAGCGCGGCGCTCTCGGAAATGTGCCGGCCTTGCTTGCCGATCACCAGCACGATCTCGCCTTCATAGTCGAGCTGATGTGAAGCGCGCGGGCGCACCAGCGGCGTCTCGTGGCCGACGAAGGAGCGTGGATTGCGCATGAACATGCTCGGATATTTCGGCGCGTCCTGGCCATCCTTGTACTCGGCATTGCGGTCGGGATAGTTGACGCCGATGCAGATGATCTTCTCCGGCGCGGGCACCGGCGGCAGCCAGGTGATCTCGGCGAGCCCATGGTCCGGCGCGCGCCCGGCGGCTTCTTCCGCGAAGCTCACGAGCTTTCCGGCCGCGATGACTTCGCGCAGCGTTGGATAGTCCCTGGCGTAGCGCGCGGAGAGATCAACGATGCCGCCGTCCACGACGGCACCATAGCGGGCGTCGCCCTTGAAGGAATAGGTGGCGAGGCGAGGGAGTTTCATGGGCTGCCCATTGTTATGCGTCGTCCCGGCGAAGGCCGGGACCCATACCGCGGAATCTATCGTGAGGGCGCGATGACAATCTCGAGCAACGTGTCTTCGTCAAACTCCTCCCTGTGGTTAGGGGTCCCGGCGTGCGCCGGGACGACGGGTGGAGACAGGTCTTGAAACTCATCCGCATCAATCCGCCACCAGCACATCGGCAACGAATTTCGGCTCACGCACGGCCTGGCCCGTGAACGGCGAGCCCTGCTCGAACCAGGAGCGCGGTGCGGGAGCGCCCCACAGCGTCTGGCGGCGCGGATCGCGCAGCGACCAGCGCAGCGGCTCGTGGTCATGATCGCCGGTGAAGTAGTCGCTGGTGTAGAGTTCAAGGCGGTGGCCGTCAGGATCGCGCACATAGAGGAAGAACGCATTCGAGATGCCGTGGCGTCCGGGACCGCGCTCGATGTTCTTCACAAGGCCTTGCGAGGCCATGACGTCGCAGAGATGGATGATGTTCATCGCCGTCGGCGTCCAGTAGGCGAAATGGTGCAGCCGCGGACCCTTGCCGTTGGTGATCGCGAAATCGTGGACGTTGCCCTTGCGATGCATCCAGGCGGCGGCGATACGCCCGTTCGGCCCGTCCTCCTCGGCGTATTCGGTGAGGCGGAAGCCGAGCCGTGCGTAGAAATCGACGGTGTCCTGCACCTCGGCGGCGAAGACGTTGAAATGGTCGAGCCGCTGCGGGTGGCAGCCCCGATAGAGATCGTAGCGGCGGAGCAGATGCGGACGTTTGTCCATCGACGCATAGAGCTCGATCTGGAAGCCGAATGGATCGGTGAACTGAAGCGTGCGGCCCTGGAACGGCTGATCGACGAAGGCGTAGGCGAGGCCGTTCTCGGAGACGAACGCGGCGGCATTGTCGAGGTCTTTGTCGTTGCCGACCTTGAAGCCGAGCCTGTTGCAGGCGGGCACGGCGGCTTTCCGCAGCACCAGCGAATGATGCTGGTGCTCCTCGGCGGCGCGCAGGTACACGATCTTGTCGTCGGCATCCTCGACATGCAGGCCGACAATGGTCTCGTAGAACTCGCGGCTCAGCTTCAAATCAGTCACGTCGAGCACGACATGGCTGGAGCGGATGATGTTGAACGGCGGCTCGAAGACGTGTTGCGGTACGGGCATTGGCGTTTCCCCTCGTTAGGCCCCGTCATTCCGGGGACCGGGCCCGGAATCTCGAGGTTCCGGGTCCGATGCTTCGCATCGTCCCGGAACGACGGCGGTTCTAAATTCCCAGCTTCTGAATCTTGTGCGTGCCCCGCGCCAGCGAGACGTGCTTGGTTTCCATGTAGAAGTCGAACGAGTAGTCGCCGCCGTCGCGGCCTATCCCTGAGGCCTTCATGCCGCCGAACGGGGTCGGCAGATGGCGGACGTTCTCCGAGTTCAGCCAGATCATCCCGGCCTCCAGCGCATCGGCGACGCGCAAGGCGCGGCCGACGTCGTTGGTCCAGACGTAGCCAGTGAGGCCATAGCGGATGTCGTTGGCGATCGCGATCGCGTCCTTCTCGTCCTTGAAGGGCAGCACGGTGAGGAAGGGGCCGAATACCTCCTCCTGCGCCACGCGCATCTTGCCGTGTGCGCCGGTGACCAGCGTCGGCTCGACATAATGTCCCCCGCCCGGCCCGTCATAGGCTTTGCCGCCGACCGCGATCACAGCGCCGTCCTCGCGCGCGACGTCGAAATAGGAGCAGACCTTCGCCAGGTGCCGCTCGTGGATCAGCGGCCCGATCTCGGTGGCGGGATCGAGGGGATGGCCAACCTTCAGCGCCTTCACGCGAGCGGTCAGCTTCTCGACGAATTTTTCTGCGATGCTCTGCTGGATCAGCAGGCGGCTCGACGACGTGCAGCGCTCGCCGTTGAGCGAGTAGATCATGAACACGACGGCGTCGAGCGCGCGGTCGAGATCGGCGTCGTCGAACACGATCACCGGGTTCTTGCCGCCGAGTTCGAAATGCACGCGCTTCAGCGTCGGCGCGCCCTGAACCATGATCGCCGATCCCGTCGCGCTCTCGCCGACGAAGCCGATCGCCTTGATGGCGGGATGCTCGGTCAAAGCCTTGCCGGCCTCCTCGCCAAAGCCATGCACGGTGTTGAGCACGCCGTCGGGCACGCCGGCTTCCTTGACGAGCCTTGCCAGGATGGCGGCCGTCACCGGCGACCATTCGGCCGGCTTGTGTACGACGGTGCAGCCTGCCGCGAGAGCGGGGGCGATCTTCCAGGTCGAGAGCATGAACGGCGTGTTCCACGGCGTGATCACGCCGACCGGGCCGATCGGCACGCGGGTCGAGATGTTCCAGTGCTCGTCGCTCGGCGTGTTGAGGCCGTCGCGCGCCTCGGCGCATTTGTCGGCGAAGAAGCGGAAATTCTCGGCGGCACGGATCGCGGCCTTGGCCATGAAGCGATAGGCTTGTCCCGTGTCGATGCATTCGAGCACGGCGATGTCGTCGGCATTGTCCTCGATGGCATCCGCGACGCGATGCAGCAGCTTGCGCCGCATCGCGGGGGCCATATCCCGCCAGGACTTGAACGCGAGCGAAGCGGCCGTTGCTGCCGCATCGATATCCTCGGCATTGCCGCGCGCCACACTGGCGAGTACCGCGCCATCGACCGGCGACTTGGTCTCGAACGCCTCGCCGGAGATCGAGGCGACGATTTTGCCGTCGATCATGTGGCCGATGCCGTCCGCGCGCAGCGTCTTCAAGAGCGGCGCGACGCGGTCGCGGTTGGCCTGGAATACGTCGGCTTTCGGGGTGGGCTTATCCATGGGCAGCCTCCGCCTTCAGGGCGTCGTGGATGTTGTTGCGCTTCCAGCTGGTATCCTTGTCGTTGATCTGCATGTCGAACGACAACGCGAACTTGCTGGCGGCGAAGACGGGATCGAGATGTTTCGAGAGCGCCTGGAAGACGTGCTCGCCGGCCTTCTGGCGCGTCGGCAGGTCGCGGCCCTCGCCGATGCGCAGCACCATGTCGAGAAAACCGTAATCCTGCCTGTTATCCGCAATCGCATAATGCTCGCATCTGATGGCACGGACTCGGATGCCGCCGAGCGGGAAGATACCGGTCTCGACCGCGGCCTTGCGCACGACTTCGCAGACCGCGCCGATGTCGAGGCGGCCATCGAGATTAGCCGAATATTCGATCGTGAAATGCGGCATCGCGGTTTCACTCCCTGTCGTTTTTTGTTCGCCTCAAGCGAAGTAGCAGCTCACCGAGCCGTAGGCGCCATAATCGGCTTGAATTGTGTCGCCCTTGCGGGTCTCGATCGGGCGGATGAAGGAGCCGGCGAGCACGACCTGACCGGGCTCGAGCGCAAGGCCGAGCGGCGCGATCTTGTTGGCGAGCCACGCCACCGCCGTTGCGGGATGATTGAGCACGCCGGCGGCAAGACCAGTCTCTTCCAGCTGGCCGTTCTTGAAACAGAGCGCGCCGATCCAGCGCAGGTCGGCGTCCAGCGGACGGATCGGCCGTCCGCCGAGCACGATGCCGGCGTTGGCTGCATTGTCGGCGATGGTGTCGTAAATCTTGCGCGTCGCCTTGGTGTGAGGATCGACGCGCTCGATCCTCGTATCCAGGATCTCCAGCGCCGGCACCACGAAGTCGGTGGCGTTGAGCACGTCGAACATCGTGCAGTCGGGGCCGGCGAGCCGCTTGCTCATGACGAAGGCGAGCTCGGCCTCGACCCGCGTCGCGATGAATCGCTCGGTCGGGACCAGACCGCCATCGGCAAAGAACATGTCGTCGAGCAGCACGCCGGAATCCGGCTCGTCGATATTGAGCGCTCTGCATCGCCTTGGAGGTCAGGCCGATCTTGTGGCCCTTGACGATGCGCCCCTCCGCGATCTTGGCGTCGACCCAGGCCTTCTGAATCGCGTAGGCATCGGGGATGGTGATGTCAGGGAAATCCTGCGAGAGCTGCCGGATCTGCGTGCGGGTCTTCTCCGCCTGGTGCAGACGCCTCGCGCAAGCCTGAATATCGTCGTTGGAAAGCGCCATGCGTGATCTTACAAATCGTGGTGCCCGGAGATACTTAACATGTTAAGTGAATGCGTCAAACAGAATCTGGGCTTGCTGCACTGCAAACGTTTTTGCGGTCTGAAAGGGCGTCATGAGCAAGAGACCGGCTGATCCCGCGAACGGAAGCGCGCCAGCCGCGCGCCAAGTGCCGATGCGCGACTTCTCGCGCTCGCTGCCGATGTCGCTGCTGCGGGCACGCGAGGCGGTGATGCGGCAGTTCCGTCCCTCGCTACGCGAGCACGGCCTCACCGAGCAGCAATGGCGTATCCTGCGCGCGCTGGCCGCCATCGAGGCCGCCGAGGTCACGGAACTCGCGCGCACCGCGTTCCTGCTCGGACCGAGCCTGTCGCGTATCCTGCGTGATCTCGAGGCGCGCAACCTGATCGAGCGCAAGACGGCGAAGGCGGACCAGCGCCGCAGCATGGTCTCGATCTCGAAGGAGGGCGTGAAGCTGATGGCCTCCGTGGCGCCGACGTCGGAGGCGATCTACGCGGAGATCACCAGCCGCTTCGGCGCCCGCAAGCTCGCCGAATTGCAGGAGATGCTCGGCGAGCTCGAGCAGAGTCTGGCGGGGCTTGGCGCCGGCAACGAGGCAAGTGCCGAGGAGTGACAGCAGATATGCGCGAGCGCGCGGCGAGGGCCATGGACATCACCGCGTTTTTTCGCTCAAAGTGCCGCCCAAGCCGATTGCGTGAAAGTCGGCGCCCGAACGGATAACGCCACCTTGCCGGATGACGTCTTGCGTCATCGCGAGCGTAGCGCGGCGATCGAGTTCACGGTAATAACGGCATTGCCTTGTCGCGGCGCTCGTCATGGTGACGACGGTCCAAACAACAAAGAAGGAAGGCAACGTGGCGAACAAAGTCAAGGAAATCTGGAAGTCGGGCAAGGCCGTGGTCAATGCGTGGCTGGCAATTCCCTCCGGCTTCTCGGCCGAGATGGTCGCGCAATGCGGCTTCGACAGCGTCACGGTCGACATGCAGCACGGCGTGCAGGACTATCTCTCGATGGTGCAGTGCTTCCAGGCCATGGACAAGCACCCGGTCACCCCGATGGTCCGCGTGCCCTGGAACGAGCCCGGCATCATCGGCAAGGTGCTCGATGGCGGCGCCTATGGCGTGATCTGCCCGATGGTCAACACGCCGCAGGAAGCCAGAAACCTCGTCTCCTACGCGAAATATCCGCCGAAGGGCGTGCGCTCCAACGGCCCGATCCGCGCCGGCATGTACGGCACCGCCGGCTCCTATCAGAAGACGGCGAATGATGAGATCGTCCTGCTGCCGATGATGGAGACGAAGACCGCGGTCGAGAACATGGAAGCGATCCTCGATGTCGAAGGCATCGACGGCGTCTATATCGGCCCGTCCGATCTCGGCTTCTCCTACGGCCTCGAGCCGAAGCTCGACCGCAGCGAGCCCGAGATTCTCGCGATCTACGAGAAGATCATCAAGGAATGCGGCAAGCGTGGTCTCAATCCCGGCATCCATTGCAGCGGCGCGGAAGGCGCCGCGCGCGCCATCAACATGGGCTTCAAGCTGGTGACGCTCTCGAACGAGGTCGGCCTGATGACGACCTATGCCAAGATGCAGGTCAACGCGACCCGCAAGGAATCGGGCGGCAAGGCCTGAGCTCCCGTGTCGCGGACGCGATGCAGCGTGCAGCGCTGCGTCGCAGAGCCGGGACCCAGAAGCCAGCGAAGCACGTGACGCAACACTGGGCCCCGGATCTGTAGCGCACCGCCATAGCGCGTCGAAGACGCGCGCAAACGCGCTAATGGCGCCGCGCAGCGTCCGGGGCAGGATACTTTTCAAGACCAAGGAGACCTCCCATGACCATCAGCCCCGTCATCCGCCTGCATCCCGATGATGGCGTGGTGATCGCGCGCGCGAGCCTGCCGCCGGGAACGTTGGTGGCCGCTGGCGTGACCACGGTCGATCGCATTCCCTCCGGCCACAAGGTCGCGATCAAGCCGATCGCCGTCGGTGAGCCCGTGATCCGTTACGGCCAGATCATCGGCTTTGCGACCATTCCGATCGCGCCGGGCCAGCACGTGCACGTGCAGAACTGCGGCATGGGTGACTTCGCCAAGGACTATGCCTATTGCGCCGACGTCAAGCCGACGCCGAATTTCGACCTGCCCGCGACGTTCGAGGGCATCCGCCGCCCGGATGGGCGCGTCGCCACGCGCAACTATATCGGCATCCTCACCTCGGTGAACTGCAGCGCGCATGTCGCAAGCCTCGTCGCCGACGTCTTCAAGAAGAACCCCTTCACCGGCGACAATCCGCTGGCCGATTTTCCCAACGTCGACGGCGTGGTCGCGCTGACCCACAAGACCGGCTGCGGCATGACGCAGAACGAGCCGCTGGCGCTGCTCCGCCGCACGCTCGGCGGCTATGCGCGGCACGTCAATTTCTCCCACGTCATCGTGCTCGGCCTCGGCTGCGAGGTGAACCAGATCGGCGGCCTGATGGAAGAGCAGAAGCTCGCCGGCCGGCTGCGCGCGATGGACATCCAGGAGGTCGGCGGCACCCGCAAGACGGTCGAGGCAGGCGTCGCCTTCGTGCGCGAGGCGCTCACTGACGCCAACAAAGTCAAGCGCGAGACGGTGCCGGCGAGCGAATTGACCGTGGCCCTGCAATGCGGCGGCTCGGACGGTTATTCCGGCGTGTCGGCCAATCCTGCGCTCGGTGCAGCCAGCGATCTCGTCGTCCGTCATGGCGGCACCGTGATCCTGTCGGAGACGCCGGAGACCTACGGTGCCGAACATCTGCTCACGCGCCGCGCCGTCAGCCGCGAGGTCGGCGAGAAGCTGGTCGATCTCATGCGCTGGTGGGACGAATACACGACGCGCGAAGGCGCCGAGATGAACGCCAATCCGAGCCCCGGGAACAAGGCGGGCGGCCTTACCACCATCCTGGAGAAATCGCTCGGCGCGATGGCCAAGGCCGGCACCACCAATCTCGTCGAGGTGCTGCGCTATGCCGAGCCGGTCACCAAGCGCGGCTTCGTGTTCATGGACACGCCCGGTTACGATCCCGTGGCGGCGACAGGGCAGGTCGCCGGCGGCGCCAACCTCGTCTGCTTCACCACCGGCCGCGGCAGCGTGTTCGGCTGCAAGCCGGCGCCGTCGATCAAGCTCGCCACCAACACGCCGATGTACAAGCGCATGGAAGAGGACATGGACGTCAATTGCGGCACCATCCTCGAAGGCGAGGAGAGCGTCGAGCAATGCGGCCAGCGCATTTTCGATCTCATCCTCAAGACCGCTTCCGGCCAGCCGACCAAGAGCGAAAGCTTCGATTTCGGCGGCGCCGAGTTCGCGCCCTGGGTGCTGGGGGCGACGATGTAACGCTGCCGATGCACCTCGCTGCAGGAGGACGCGGACACCTACGTAGTCATACGTAGGTGTCATATGACCGCGGCGGTTCCCGCGGTCACTTGGGATTAACATTTCGCATCGTAATCGTGAGGTGATGCGGGCGACTCCTTCGAGGGCGCGCTGCCCTTCGACAGGATTCGTCAACGATGACGCGTGCGATACGGCCGACTGGCGTGGAAAATCTCCTCGGCGAGGAGGAGCTGATCGTCTCCAAGACCGATCTCAAGGGCCGCATCACCTACGCCAACGACGTCTTCATCCGTATGGCGAAATACAGCTACGCCGAGCTGATGGGCGCGCCCCACAGCCTGATCCGTCATCCCGACATGCCGCGCGCCGTGTTCAAGCTGCTCTGGGATACGCTGCAGTCCAAGCAGGAGATCTTCGCCTACGTCGTCAACCTGGCGAAGGACGGCAGCCATTACTGGGTGTTCGCCCACGTCACGCCGACCTTCGACGAGCGCGGCAATATCGTCGGCTATCACTCCAACCGCCGCAAGCCCGATCCGGCGCAGGTCGAGCGCATCAAGCCGATCTACAAGACGCTGTGCGCGGAAGAGGCGCGGCATGCCAATGCCAAGGACGGCATGCATGCCAGCTTCGAGGCGATGGTCGGACTGCTCAAGCAACAGGGTGTCGGTTACGATGAATTTGTGCTCTCTCTCTAAGGCGCAGGGAGCGACCGCGCTCGCATGTGGTCTTGCCGTCGTTGCGTTTGGACTTTCACTTCTCGGGGTGAACGGAATCATCGGTACTGCGCTGCTTGGCGCGACGGTCGGGCTGCTCGGCTACGCCGTCTGGTGCCAGCATCGCACGGCGGTGGCGGTCGATGAGGTCGCCGATGTCTGCCGCAAGGCGGCGCAGGGCGATCTCGAGGCGCGCATCCTGAGCGAGCGGCAGACCGGGCGGATCGGCTCGATCCAGAAATCCGTCAACGACATGCTCGACATCACCGATGCCTTCCAGCGCGAAGCCTCGGCATCGATGGAGTATGCCAGCCGCGGCAAGTATTTCCGCAAGATCCTGGCGCGCGGACTACCCGGCTCGTTCCGCCGTTCGGCCACCGTCATCAATTCCGGCACCGACAGCCTCGGCCGTCGTGTGGTCGAAATCGCCGGCCTCGCAAAACAGTTCGGCACGCATCTCGACCAGGTTGCCGGCACGCTGATGGGCGCCGCGACCGATCTCGAATCCGACGCCGGCCAGATGGCGGCGGCGGCCGAGAAGACCAGCCGGCAGACCTCGGGCGTGCTCAGCGCCTCCGACCAGGCCTCGCGCAACGTCGCGACCGTCGCCAGCGCGGCGGAGCAGCTCGCGTCCTCGATCGCCGAGATCGGCCGTCAGGTGAACGGCTCGACCGCGAGCACGGGGCGGGCCGTGGACGAGGCCAATCGCGCCGGCAGCGAGATCCGCAACCTGGCAGACGCCGCGATGCGGATCGGCGACGTCGTCAAGCTGATCAGCGAGATCGCCTCGCAGACCAACCTGCTCGCGCTCAACGCCACCATCGAGGCAGCGCGGGCTGGCGAAGCCGGTCGCGGCTTTGCGGTGGTGGCCTCCGAGGTCAAGAGTCTCGCCAACCAGACCGCAAAGGCCACCGAGGAGATCAGCGCCAAGGTCGGCGAGATGCAGCAATCGACCACCAACTCGGTCGCGGCCGTCGAGGCGATCGCGCAGACCATCGCCGAGATCAACGGCATCACCTCTTCGATCGCGACCTCGATCGAGCAGCAGGGCCTTGCCACCCGCGAGATCGCCCGCAACGTCCAGGAAGCCTCGGCCGGCACCTCCCAGGTCTCCTCCAACGTCACGGGCATCAGCGACGCCGCTGCGGACACCGGCCGCGTCGCCAGCCGCGTCAACAGCGCCTCCGAGCGCGTTCACGGCGAGGTCGAGACCCTCCGCCGCGAGGTGACGCAGTTCCTGCAGCGTCTGACCTCGGCGGCGTAGGGCTTTCGCCACCCACCGCTGTCGTCCCGGATCTGCGCTCCGCTCTGGGCAACGCTGCGCGTTGACCAGAGCTCTGCTTGTCCGAGACGACGTGCGTGGGAGGAGGGCGTAGCCGCAATCTCCGCCGTTATCCCAACAAAGCCGGGGGACCGGGATACTTCCTAGGCACCCGCTGCCCGTTGTTAGTGCTTGATCGCATTGACGTCAGGTGTTCTGCTCAAAAAAGCTGCTGGAGCACCGCACCCCGTGTCG
Organism: Bradyrhizobium sacchari; assembly: GCF_002068095.1. Classification (GTDB taxonomy): domain Bacteria; phylum Pseudomonadota; class Alphaproteobacteria; order Rhizobiales; family Xanthobacteraceae; genus Bradyrhizobium; species Bradyrhizobium sacchari. Next base: position 174,326 of record NZ_LWIG01000013.1, read on the forward strand.
ATCTACGTCGCATTACACCACGTCACGCACTACAAATACGACCGCCCGATCGATCTTGGCCCGCAGACTATCCGCCTGCGGCCGGCGCCGCACACGCGCACGCCGATCCTGAGCTATTCGCTCAAGGTCACCCCGGCCAACCATTTCGTGAACTGGCAGCAGGACCCGCAAGGCAACTGGCTCGCGCGCTACGTCTTTCCGGAGAAGACCACCGAGCTGAAATTCGAGGTCGACTTCACGGCGCAGATGACCGTGGTCAACCCGTTCGACTTCTTCGTCGAGCCCTACGCCGACAGCTTTCCGTTCGACTATCCGAAGGACCTGAAGACCGAGCTCGCGCCCTATCTGGAGACGATCAAGCCCGATCCCGAGTTCGCAAAATACCTCGCCTCGATCCCGCGCGAGGCGCCGAACACGGTCAACTTCCTGGTCGAGCTCAATCGCGAGCTGCAGAAGAAGATCCGCTACATCATCCGCATGGAGCCGGGGGTGCAGACGCCGGAGGAGACGCTCGTCTCCTGCGCCGGCTCATGCCGCGACTCCGCCTGGCTGCTGATCCAGACGCTGCGCCATCTCGGCCTCGCCGCGCGCTTCGTCTCCGGCTACCTGATCCAGATCCGTCCCGACATCGACCCGATCGAGGGGCCGCCGGAAGTCGAGAATGATTTTACCGATCTGCACGCCTGGGCCGAGGTCTACCTGCCGGGCGCGGGCTGGATCGGTTTCGACGCCACCTCCGGCATGCTGGCAGGCGAGGGGCACATCCCGGTTGCCGCCACACCGCATTATCGCTCGGCCGCGCCAATCTCCGGCGGCGCCGGTTTTGCCGAGGTCGAGTTCGCCTTCGACATGAGCGTGAGGCGCATCCGCGAGGCGCCGCGCATCACAAAGCCGTTCTCCGATGAATCCTGGGCGCGACTCAACGATCTCGGCGAGCAGGTCGACGGCGATCTCGCCGCGCAGGATGTGCGGCTGACCATGGGCGGCGAGCCGACCTTCGTCTCGGTCGACGATCTCGAAGCGGGCGAGTGGAACACGGAAGCCGTCGGTCCGACCAAGCGCACGCTTGCGGACGACCTGATCCGCCGCCTGCGCACGCGCTTCGCGTCCGGCGGGCTTCTGCACTACGGCCAGGGCAAATGGTACCCGGGCGAGAGCCTGCCGCGCTGGGCCTTCGGCCTCTACTGGCGCAAGGACGGCGTCCCGATCTGGAAGAACGCCGATCTCATCGCGAAGATCGAAAATCCGCGGCGGCCCGAGGTCAGGGACGCCGAGGCCTTCATGGAAGGCACCGCCGCGCGGCTCGGTGTCGATCTCGGCTACATCATGCCCGCCTATGAGGACCCGGCCTATTGGCTTCAAAAGGAAGCTGATCTTCCGATCAATGTCGATCCGACAGATTCAAAGTTGTCCGACCCCGAAGCACGCGCCCGCATGGCACGGGTGTTCGAGCAGGGCCTGACCACGCCGCGCGGCTTCGTGCTGCCGATCCAGCGCTGGAATGCGCCGCCGCGCTGGCGCAGCGAGCGCTGGCCGCTCCGGCGCAATCATCTGTTCCTGACGCCGGGCGATTCACCGCTCGGCCTGCGCCTGCCGATGGGCTCGCTCGGCTACGTTCCGCCGAACCAATATCCCTACATCATCGAGCAGGACCCGATGGAGCCGCGGGGCAAGCTGCCGGTGTTCACCCGTATGGCACGACCGCCGGCGCCGCCGCGCACGGCCCCTGAATATCTCAACACCGCGATTCCTGTCCGCACCGCGATGGCGGTGGAGATCCGCGACGGCGTGATCTGCGCCTTCATGCCGCCGGTCGAGCGCATCGAGGATTATCTCGAATTGATCTCGGCGCTGGAAGACACCGCCGAGGAGATGCAGCTCCCCGTCCATGTCGAGGGCTATCCGCCGCCATTCGATCCCCGCATCGAGGTCATCAAGGTGACGCCCGATCCCGGGGTCATCGAGATCAACATCCAGCCGGCGAAGAGCTGGCGCGATGCGGTCGAGATCACCTCCGGCCTCTACGAGGACGCCGCCAAGGTGCGGCTCGGCGCCAACCGCTTCCTCGTCGACGNCGCCACACCGGCACCGGCGGCGGCAACCATGTCGTGGTCGGCGGCTCGAGCCCGCAGGACTCGCCGTTCCTGCGCCGGCCCGATCTCTTGAAGAGTCTGGTCTTGTACTGGCAGCGGCATCCCTCGCTGTCCTACTTCTTCTCCGGCCTCTTCATCGGCCCGACCAGCCAGGCGCCGCGCATCGACGAGGCGCGCCACGACAGCATCTACGAGCTCGAGATCGCGCTTTCGCACGTGCCGCCGCCGGGCTATCAGACGCCGCTCTGGCTGGTGGACCGGTTGTTCCGGCACCTGCTCGTCGACATCACCGGCAACACCCACCGCGCCGAGATCTGCATCGACAAGCTCTATTCGCCGGAAGGGCCGACGGGGCGGCTCGGCCTCGTCGAATTCCGCGCGCTCGAAATGCCGCCGGATCCGCGCATGTCGCTGGCGCAGCAGCTCCTGATCCGCGCGCTGATCGCAAAGTTCTGGCGCGAGCCGCAACTGGGCAAGTTCGTGCGCTGGGGCACCGCGCTGCACGACCGCTTCATGCTGCCGCATTTCATCTGGGAAGATTTCTTGGACGTGCTCTCCGAGCTCAAGCAGTTCGGCTATCCGTTCGAGCCGGAATGGTATCTGGCGCAGCTCGAATTCCGCTTCCCCGCCTTCGGCCGCGTCCATCATGGTGGCGTGACGCTGGAGCTTCGCCAGGCGCTGGAGCCTTGGCACGTGCTCGGCGAGGAGGGCTCCGCCGGCGGCACGGTGCGCTATGTCGATAGCTCGGTCGAGCGGCTTCAGGTCAAGGCAGAGGGCTTTGTCGAGGGCCGCCACATCGTCACCTGCAACGGCCGCCGCCTGCCGATGACCTCGACCGGCCGCTCGGCGGAGGCCGTCGCCGGCGTCCGCTTCAAGGCCTGGCAGCCGGCCTCCGGCCTGCACCCGACCATCCCGGTCCACGCGCCCCTGACCTTTGATCTGATCGACACCTGGAACGGCCGCTCGCTTGGCGGCTGCGTCTATCATGTCGCCCATCCCGGCGGGCGCAACTACGACACCAAGCCGGTCAACACCTACGAGGCCGAGGCGCGGCGGCTGGCGCGCTTCCAGGACCACGGCCACACCCCGGGTCCGATGCAGCCGCCGCCCGAGGAACGCACAAATGAATTTCCGCTGACCCTCGACTTGCGGACCCCGCTCCTGCAATGAGTATGAGGGTAGGGGAGATAATGGCCCATGGGCGAGGGCGCAGCCGAAGACAACGACCAGGCGGGCAGCGCATCGGCCCGGAGCCGCGTTGCGCAATGGGTCCGCGACTATAGCCGCCTGCCCGGCATCCCCGACGAGTTCCTGGGGCCCGACGGCGCCCCGCGCGCGGTCTGGAGCCGGTTCTTCGATGCCTTCGGCGCGCTCGCGCCCGACGAGATCGAGCGGCGCTTCGGCATGGCCGACCGCCACCTCCGCGAGGCCGGCGTCACCTACCGCGCCCCCGGCGACAGCGCCGACCGGCCCTGGTCCCTCAGCCACCTGCCGCTGCTGATCGACGAGGCCGACTGGAAGCAGCTTTGCGCCGGCATCACCCAGCGTGCCGAGCTGCTCGAGCTCGTGCTGCGCGACATCTATGGCGAGGGCCGGCTGGTCGCCGAAGGCGCGCTGCCCGCGGCCGCGATCGCCGGCAGCCCCGAATATCTGCGCCCCGTCTGCGGCGTGCCGCCGCCGGGCGGGCGCTATCTCTCGCTCTATGCCGCAGACGTCGGCCGCGGTCCGGACGGCCGCTGGTGGGTGCTCGGCGACCGCACCCAGGCGCCGTCTGGCGCAGGCTACGCGCTGGAAAACCGCCTGGTGCTCTCGCGCGCCTTCTCCGATCTCTACAAGTCGATGAACGTGCCGCGCGTCGCGCCGTTCTTCGAGGCCTTTCGAGATTCGCTTCGCGCGCGCGCCGATCGCGACGAGCCGCGGATCGGCGTGCTCACCCCCGGCAGCTTCAGCGAAACTTATTTCGAGCACGCGACGCTGGCGCGCTACCTCGGCTTCCTGCTGGTCGAGGGCGACGATCTCGCCGTCAGCGACAACCGCGTCCACATCCGCACCGTCGCCGGCCTCAAGCGGCTCGATGTGCTGCTGCGCCGTGTCGATTCCAACTCGCTCGATCCGCTCGAGCTCGACGCGTCCTCGCGGCTGGGGGTGCCCGGCCTGATCGACGTGCTGCGCAAGGACGGCGTCGTCGTCGCCAACATGCCGGGCTCGGGCGTCTTGGAGGCGCGGGCGCTGCTCGGCTTCCTGCCGGCGCTGAGCCGGCGCCTGCTCGGTGAAGAGCTGAAGATGCCGCACATCGCGACCTGGTGGTGCGGCCAGCGCAGCGCCCGTGATGAAGTGCTGTCGCGGCTCGACGAGGTCGCGATCGAAGGCGCCTACCGGCGCGGCGTGCCCGGCTTCGATTCCAGCGGCCCGGTGCTCGCGAGCGAGCTCGACGCAAATGGCCGACAACGCCTGATCGACGGCATCGCCGCGCGCGGCATGGACTATGTCGGCCAGGAGGTGGTCCGGCTCTCGACCATGCCGGTGTGGGAGCAGGGCCAGCTGACCCCGCGTCCCTTCGTGCTGCGCGTGTTCGCGGCGGCGACGCCCGACGGCTGGGCGATCATGCCCGGCGGCTTCTGCCGGATCGCCGAGCAGCCGGACGCCCGCGCGGTGTCGATGGGCGACGGCGCCCGCGCCGCCGACGTCTGGGTGGTCTCCGACAAGCAGGTCTCGACCGCGACGCTTCTGCCCGCGACCGACAAGGTCCGCATCCGCCGCATCGCCGGCGTGCTGCCGAGCCGCGCCGCCGACAATCTGTTCTGGCTCGGCCGCTATCTCGAGCGCGCCGAGGCGACGCTGCGCCTCGTGCGCGCGCTGGGCTCGCCGAGCGGGCCCAACAAGGGCACCGCGGCCTCGCTGCAATCGTCCGAGCGCATCCAGCGCCTGCTGGTGGCCTGGGGCGCGATCTCGCAGACCTCGCGCGCGGCGCCAGGGCGCATCGCCGCCGAGGCGCTGCAGAGCGCGGAGCGCTTCGGCTCGGCGCTGTCGCTGGTGCGCGCGGCGCAGCGCACGGCGACGTCCTTGCGCGAACGGCTGTCGCCGGACGCCTGGCAGGTCATCACCGAGATGGCCGAGCGCCTCGCGTACGAGGTCGAGGACGACGACAGCGTGCTGAGCGCGGCCGAGCTGACCCTGCAGGAGCTTGCGAGCTTCGCGGGCCTCGCGCAGGAGAACATGAACCGCGCCGCCGGCTGGCGCTTCCTCGACATCGGCCGCCGCACCGAGCGCGCCATCAACACCACGCGCTTTGCTCGTCAATTTGCATATGACGAGGCCGGCGACGAGGATCTCGACATCCTGCTGACGCTGGTGGATTCCCAGATCACCTACCGTTCGCGCTATTTGCTTGCGCCAATCCTGGCGCCCGTGCGCGACCTCGCGGTGCTCGACGGCTACAATCCGCGCTCGGTGGCGTTCCAGGTGGCGACCTTGAACGAGCACATCGCAGCGCTGCCGAGCCTGAAGGAGCACGGCTTGATCGAGAAGCCGCAGCGCCTTGCGGTGGCGGTGCAGGCGATGCTGGCAACAACCGAAGCCGAGAAGCTCGAGGTCAAGACGCTGTTCGCGCTGGAGCAGGATCTGCTCGGCCTCGCCGAGGCGGTCGGGCTGCACTATTTCCCGCACGGCCCGAACGCCAGCCGGCCGGAAAAGCTGACGGGGCTGGCGTGATCTACGACATCCGTCACGTCACGACCTATGAATACGAAAGTCCGGTCAGCTTCGCCCGCTGCACGCTGCGGCTGGAGCCGAAAAGCGGCAACGGCCAGGAGCTGATCTCGCATCAGGTCGAGATCCGTCCGCGCTCCTCCGAGCGCAACGTCCGCCGCGATTTCTTTGGCACGCTGACCGAGAGCGTGGTGATCGAGACCGCGCATCGAAACTTGCGCATCGACTCGCGCTCGCGCGTCTCCGTCTTGCGCCAGCCGCCGGCGCGCGACGCCGTCAGTCCGCCCTGGGAGAGCATCCGCGACATCGCCTTCGAGGCGACCAGCCTCGGGCCGTCTTCGCCGGTCGGCTATGTCTTTGCCAGTCCGCTGGTGCCGGTGCTGCGCCCGGTCAGCGCCTATGCGGCGGAGAGCTTTCCGCCCGGCGAGGGTATCCTCAAAGGCGCGGTCGATCTCATGCATCGCATTCGCAACCAGTTTCGTTACGACCCCAAGGCCACGGTGATCTCGACGCCGCTGAACGAGGTCTTCGACAAGCGCCACGGCGTCTGCCAGGATTTTGCCCATGTGATGATCGCAGGGCTGCGCGGGCTCGGTCTGCCAGCGGCCTATGTCAGCGGCTATCTGCGCACCATTCCGCCGCCGGGCCAGCCGCGCCTGCAAGGCGCCGACGCGACCCATGCCTGGGTGTCCCTGTGGTGCGGGGCGGAGCTGGGCTGGGTCGATTTCGATCCGACCAACGATCTTCTGGTCGCGAACGACCATATCGTGCTCGCGGTGGCACGCGACTTCTCCGACGTCTCGCCGGTCGACGGCATCATCGTCGGCTCGCCGAAGCAGAAGCTCGGCGTCGCGGTCGACGTGTTGCTGGTGGAGTGATGGCGGATTCCATCGTCCCGGCCGCGAAGACGATGCAGGCGCATGCGGCGGGCCGCGGACCATTGCGCCGGCCTGTTGTCCGCGTCCGATAAAGCGAATTTGATTTTCCGCCTTCCGCTGCAGCCCGGATTGATCGGCCCGGCTGTATCGCGTCGCGACCGCAACCGCGATCTTGCGGGGCACAAGAGAAACATAATTTACGTATTTGCGGTCCGGGATTTGGTCACCCGGCCTAAGATGGGCTATGCTGGCGGCGCGTCGAGGACAATAACGTCGGGAGCTGGCGTGGGACACCACCGACAAGCGGGGCTGCATCCATGATGACGTTACCGAGACTGGCGGCTGAATCCCTGGAGAAGTTGCTGGGCTCGTTCATGCGTCGCAGGTACGGCGAAGAGTCGGCGAACGTCATCGAGAGCGCCACCCGCACCACCATGGAATGCATCGGCAACAGTGATGCGCTCTACCACAACATCGAGCATACGATGCTGGTGACTTTGGCGGGCCATTCCATCCTCAGCGGGCGGTACCTTCACACTCACCTGGAGGCGGAGGACTACGTTCATGTCCTGATCGCCTGCCTTGCGCACGACATCGGCTACGTCCGCGGCCTGTTTCCGGAGGATGACGACGATGGTTTCATCATCGACGATGCCGGGACCAAGGTGTCGCTGCCGCGCGGCGCTTCGGATGCCAGTCTGATGATGTATCACGTCGATCGCTCGCAACTGTTTGTGCGGCGGCGGCTGCCGCCGATCCGCGGTCTCGACTCTGAGCGCATTGTCCGCGCCATCGAGGGAACGCGCTTCCCGGCCCGTGAGGGGCAGGAATATGACGAGGAAGCTTCGATCCTGCGCGCGGCCGATTTCATCGGCCAGCTCGGCGATCCCAACTATCTGCGCAAGGCCAATGCGCTCTATTACGAGTTCGAGGAAGTGGGCATGAACCGGCAGCTCGGCTACGACTCGCCCGCCGACATTGTGAACCGCTATCCACAATTCTACTGGAACAGTGTCGCACCGCATATCCAGACCGAGATCGGCTATCTCAACAAGACCGAGATCGGCCGGCAGTGGATCGCCAATCTCTACAGCAATGTGTTCCGCGCCGAACGCGACATCTCGCTGTCGGGGCCGCAGAAGTAAGGTCTTGTAGCTCGCGTGGAGCGAAGCGGAATGCGGGGAGGCCTGTATCCGTGAACCCCGATTGCGCTGCGCTCCATCCGGGCTACGATCGCGTTTCCGTGAGAAATACATGCAACAAAAAACCATCACCACGGATGTCCTCGACATCGCCTATCGCGACTACGGCGCGCCCAATGGCTGGCCCTGCATCATGGGCCACGGCTTTCCCTACGACGTGAACGCCTATGCCGAGGCCGCGCCGATCATCGCGCAAGCTGGCGCGCGGGTGCTGGTGCCCTGGCTGCGCGGCTATGGGCCGACGCGGTTTCGCTCCCCTGCAACGCTGCGCTCCGGTGAGCAGGCGGCACTGGGCGCCGATCTGCTCGCCTTCATGGATGCGCTCGGCATCGCGCGTGCGGTCGTCGGCGGCTACGATTGGGGCGGACGCGCGGCCTGCGTGGTTTCGGCATTGTATCCCGAGCGCGTCGTCGGGCTCGTCTCCGGCAATTCCTACAACATCCAGAACATCGCCCGCTCCATGGAGCCCGCCTCGCCGCCGGAGGAAGCGGCGCTCTGGTATCAATATCTATTCCACAACGAGCGCGGCCGCCGCGCGCTGGAGCGCAACCGGCGCGGCTTCGCCCGCCAGCTCTGGTCGATGTGGTCGCCGACATGGGCCTTTGACGACGCGACGTTCGCGAACAGCGCGGCCTCCTTCGACAATCCCGACTTCGTCGACGTCGTGATCCACTCCTATCGCCACCGCTACGCGCTGGTCGAAGGCGATCCCGCCTATGCCGCGATCGAAGCCAGGCTCGCCGCGCAACCCGCGATCGGTGTCCCGACCATCGCGATCGACGGCGACAGCGACGGCGTCAATCCCGGCACCGCGCACCATGCGCGCAAGTTCGAGGGCTTCTTCGAGCACCGCGTCTTTGCGGGTGCCGGCCATAATTTGCCGCAGGAGCGGCCCGCCGAATGGGCGCAGGCCGTGCTGGATGTGCGCGCAGCCGCGTCCTGATTTTCATTTTCGCGATCGCGGGAACTTTTCGTTCGTCCCGCCGTCCAATTCCTGAGTTGCGCGTCAAGCTGTCGGGAGGTGACCATGAGCGAGGACAAGAAGCCGAGCGGGCCGGATCTGACCGCGGGCGTAACGCTCGCCGACTTCAAGGACGGCAAGCTGCTCGGCCATGTCGGGGGTGAAGACGTGCTGCTGGTGCAGGCCGGCGGCGAGATCTTCGCGATCGAGCCCGCCTGCAGCCACTATCACGGTCCGCTCGCCGAAGGCCTGGTCGTGGACGACACCATCCGCTGTCCCTGGCATCACGCCTGCTTCTCCTTGCGCACAGGCGAGGCCACCCGTCCGCCGGCATTGAATGCGCTCGCGGTCTGGGAGATCGCGCAGGATCGGGACAGGATTCGGGTTCAGCGCAAGCGTGAGTCGCCGAAGCGGTCGGCAGCCTATCGCAATGCGCCGACGCCCGAGAAATTCGTCATCGTCGGCGGCGGTGCCGCCGGCTTCGCCGCGGCCGAGACGCTCCGGCGCGAAGGCTTTGCCGGCACCATCACCATGCTGAGCAATGACGGCGCGGTGCCGGTTGACCGGCCGAATCTCTCCAAGGATTACCTTGCCGGCGATGCGCCGGAGGATTGGCTGCCGCTGCGGGGCGAGGACGACTATCAGGACGCCGGCATCGATCTCAGGCTCAACACGAACGTCGCGGCGATCGATCCAAGAGCACGCCGCGTGACCCTCGGCAATGGCGACAGCCTGCCGTTCGACCGGCTGCTGCTCGCGACCGGCGCCGAACCGGTCAAGCTGCAGATCCCGGGTGCGGAGCAGCCGCACGTCCACACCTTGCGCTCCGTCGCCGACAGCCGCGCCATCATCAAGGCCGCCGCCAGCGCGAAGCGCGCGCTGGTGATCGGTGCCAGCTTCATCGGCCTGGAAGTTGCGGCGTCCTTGCGGGCGCGCAAGCTCGAGGTGCATGTGGTCGCGCCCGAGGCGCGACCGATGCAGAAGGTGCTCGGGTCCGAGATGGGCGACTTCATTCGCGCGCTGCATGAAGAGAACGGCGTCAACTTCCACCTCGAGGACACGGTGGAGAGGCTCGACGGCCCCCGCGCCATGCTGAAGAGCGGCGCCGCCATCGAGGCGGACCTGGTCGTGGTCGGCATCGGCGTCAGGCCGCGCCTTGCGCTCGCCGAGCAGGCGGGCCTTGCCGCCGATCGCGGCGTCAGCGTGACCGAATATCTCGAGACCAGCGTCGCCGGCATCTTCGCCGCAGGCGACATCGCACGCTGGCCTGATCCGCATACGCGGCACACCATCCGCGTCGAGCATTGGGTGGTGGCGGAGCGCCAGGGCCAGACCGCGGCGCGCAACATGCTCGGCAGGCGCGAACGCTTCGACGCCGTGCCGTTCTTCTGGTCCCAGCATTACGACGTCCCGATCAACTATGTCGGTCATGCCGAGAGCTTCGACGACGTGGCCATCGACGGCAGCATTTCCGGCAAGGACTGCCTGCTGAAGTACCGCAAGGGCGGGCGCGTGCTTGCGGTCGCTTCAATTTATCGCGATCTCGACAATCTCAAGGCCGAGCTCGAGATTGAGCGCTCGCGCGGCTGACGCGCCGCATTCGATCTTGATTTGCGTCAATGTTGCTGCCGGTAACGGGTGCTCTGCTGGCTGTCGTCCCGGCACGGTGCGTGCTATTCTGGCGTGTGCCCCCGGGCTCCGCATGCAGGAGTGGCCGCCATGACCAGTGCTTCCGATACCTCTCATCATCCAAGCCTCGGCTCCGGCATCACGGCGCTGCATGCCAAATGGGGCTGGATCGTTGCGCTCGGCGTCGTCTATCTCATTGCCGGCTTTGTCGCGCTCGGCAGCATGGTGATGGCGACGGTGGCGAGCGTCATCGTGGTCGGCGCCATGATGATCGTCGCCGGAGTCACGGAGATCATCGGCGCGTTTCAGATGAAGAGCTGGGGCAAGTTCCTGATCTGGGCGCTGCTCGGCGTGCTCTACGTGATCGCGGGCTTCCTGACCTTCGAGAATCCGCTGTTCGCGGCCGTCCTGCTGACGCTGTTTCTCGGCGTCTCGCTGATCGCCTCGGGCGCCGTCCGGCTGTTTCTCGCCTTCAGCATGAAGCGCGAGAGCCCGTGGGTGTGGGTGGCGCTGTCGGCCGTCATCACGCTGCTGCTTGGTCTGCTGATCGTGGCACGCTGGCCGGTGAATAGCGTCTACATCCTTGGCCTGTTCCTCGGCATCGACCTGATCATGGCGGGCGCGGGCTGGATCAGCCTCGGCTTCAGCCTGAAGCGGCGCGGCTGAACCCTCCGGCGAAGTGCGCAGTGCTAGAGCCTTTCCGTTCCGATGGAATCGGAACGGGCTCTAGATTCTTGTTCTGACGCGTTTTCTTGACGCGAACCGGTATCCACTTCGCTCTAAAGCGCGATCAGATTTCGATGGATCCTCATCGCGCTTTCGCAGATCAATCCAGCGGCATCTCGTCGAGCGGCCAGATCGGGCGACGAACCCTGCGATAGGTGAGGGTGGTGTAGTCATTCGTGGCAAGGCCGCCGCTGTCGGCCAGGATCACCTCCTTGGCCATCGGCCCGAAAGCGGCGCGGAAGTGATGGGCGGACTTGACCGCGACGACCCGAAACCGCGCCGGCTCCGCGCCGAGAATTCGGAACATTTCTTGATCATAGGTTTGCAGCGTGTTGGTCGACAGGGCGATCGAGATGCCGTTCACCTCGAGCAGGGCGGAGGGGCCGAGCGTCATGGGCTGACCGGCATTCATCGGTCCCTCGCAGACGAAGGCACCATCCGACAGCGCGGCGACGCGTCCGGCCAGCGTGAGTGGCGGCCCGTAGCTCGCGGGATCGCGCTTGGCGCCGACAACGACGTCGAGGCTGGCCCCGAGACCCGCGGCATGACAGCGGGCGGCGGCTTCGGGATCGCCGAGGACGCCGAGGAGCACACCTTTGACGTTGGCCTTCAGCAGCGCCTCCAACAGACGGACGCCGTCGCCATAGGCGCCCGAACCCGGGTTGTCGCTGTAGTCGGAAATGACAAAGGGACGGGTATCGGCGACATCGGCTGCGGCCTCCGCGGCTAGCCTGGTCGCGGTCGGCAAATCATGCGTCGCGACGGTGACCTCGGCGCGGCGACGATAGATCTCCTCATAGAGCGCGGCCGCAGCCTGCCGCGCCGCCGTCTCGGCGGCGTTGTGCGAGGCATCGTAGGTCACCTGCACGCTGGGGCCGACCTCGGCAATGTCCGAGCGGCTGAAGCCCGCGCAGACGTCGACCGACAACAGGCCGGGCGTTTGTGCCTCCATGTCCGCCGCGCGCGCCAGGAGATCGCTCATTACGCCGCCCTGGGTTCGTCCGTGATTGCATCCGTCGAGCAGCGGTCCTTGCAGGTGGACGACCTTCGGACGGATCTTGCCGTCCATCGCCGATTGCAGCAGATTGGCCGCGCGGAGTGCGGTCTCGTATTGGTCGATATGCGGATAGGTCCGGTAGGGCAGCATGATGTCGGCCAGTCGGCCCATGCGTTCAGTGACGTTGGCATGCAGGTCGAGTGTCACCGCGATCGGGATCGTCTCGCCGAGCCGCTTGCGCAATCCTTCGAGCAGCGCCCCCTCGGCATCGTCGTCGTTCTCGGTCACCATCGCACCGTGCAATGCGAGGATGACGCCGTCGAGCGGTCCCGTCTCGCAGGCCTCGTAGACCAGGCGTTGCAGTTCGGCCCAGCAGTCGGCCGTCACCTTGCCGGACGGCGTGGCCGAGGCTGCAATCGGCTGCACCAGGGTCCAGCCGTAGCGTTTGGCCGCAGCCAGATGCCCGGCGATCTCCATCCTGGTGGCGCCGAGCGCGGGGGCGATCTCGGCTCCCAGGAGAAACAGCCGCTTGCGATAATCGTCGAGCGTGGTCGGGACGATCGAGAACGTGTTGGTCTCGTGGGCGATCTGCGCGGAGAGCACACGTCGCGTCTGGCTCATGGGGGCTCCTTGTTGTTATTCATGGAAGCCGCGGGCCTGATCTCGCGTCCTCACAAGACACTTCGCTAGCATCGAATCGGGCTGCCCCACCAGCAACTTGACGCAAGACCGTCATGCCGAACTTCGCTGATCTGGCGCGCTGACAAAAGCAGCGCGCCGCGCGGGCCGCCTCGTCGCGCGGCGATAATCATCGGGGAGACGCCATGAGAGCCGCTTTGGCCCTGGCCGCAGCTTTGGCTGCCGCCTGCCTGTCCACGCCTGCTTCTGCACAAAAATCCTATGGTCCCGGCGTCAGCGACACCGAGATCAAGATCGGCAACACCATGCCCTATAGCGGGCCGGCCTCGCCGCTCAGCATCACCGGCAGGGTGATCTCCGCCTATTTCGACGAGATCAACGAGAAGGGCGGCGTTGGCGGCCGCAAGCTCAATTTGATCTCGCTGGACGACGCCTTCTCGCCGCCCAAGACCATGGAGGCCGCGCGCCGCCTCGTCGAAGGCGAGGGCGTCGCCTTCATCTTCGCCACCATGGGCACCGCGCCGAGCTCGGCGATCGCAAAGTATCTCAACAGCAACAAGGTGCCGCAGCTCTTTTTGATCAGCTCGGCCTCGAAGTGGAACGATCCCGCCAACATGCCCTGGTCGATGGCGCTGCCCTGGGCGCCGAACTACACCAGCGAGGCCGCGATCGACATCGCCTATGCCCGCGCCAAGAACCCGAATGCGCGCTTCGCGGTGCTCTACCAGAACGACGACGCCGGCAAGGAATATCTGCGCGGCGTCAGGGAAGCGCTCGGCGCCGACGCCGACAAGGCGATCGCGATGGCCTCCAGCTTCGAGGTCGCCGATCCCACCGTCGATTCCCAGGTGCTGACGCTCGCGAGCACCAAGGCCGACGTCTTCATGATCTACTCGGTGACGCCGCGCGCCTGCGCGCAGGCGATCCGGAAAGCCCATGAGGTCGGCTGGCAGCCGACGCGCTTCCTTGCCTCGGGCTGCGCCAACAAGGCCACCGTGATGGTGCCGGCCGGCCTCGATGCCGGCAAGGGCGTGCTGTCGCTCGGCGCGCTGAAGCCATTCGTCGAGGTGCCGAAAGACGACCCGGCGATGACGGCCTATATCGACTTCATGAAGAAGCGCCTGCCCAACGCCGACATCAACAACGTCGCCGGCCTCTACGGCTACACCGTCGCCGAAGCTTTGGTGGTGCTGCTCAAGCAGTGCAAGGACAATCTGACGCGCGAGAACATCATGGCGCAGGCGGCGAACCTGAAGAACGTGCCGCTGTCGCTCTTGATGCCCGGCATCACGCTGAACACCACGCCGCAGGATTTCCGCCCGATCAAGGACGGCTACATGCTCCAGTTCGACGGCAATGACTGGATCGTGGCCAGCGAGCTCTTGCGCGGGACGTGAGGCGGCGCCGGTGCGCGGCATCTCGAATGAGCGCCCACAATAGGGCCTCGATATTACGGCTCACGGGCGCTGGGTAGTCGGGAAGACGCCGGGCATGTGCTGCGAGTTACCGACGTACAGCGATTGCCCACGCGGAAGAGCGCGAGGTTGGCGGCTTGCTCAGTGGTGATGCTGTAAAGATTGCACATTGAGCGGGGAGACGCCAAGACCGAGGTCGACTTGCAGCATGGTCTTACTTCTTCTTTAGAATGCCAATATCGGTGTTGCCCAAGTTCTCTATGGCGCGTTCGGCGGCCGGCGTATCCACCGCGTTGTCGTGGGAAGTTGGAGCCGGACTAACGGAGGAAGCATCCGCGTCGCCGGTTGCTGCGTGGCTGAGCGCGTTGCCGAGGTTGGGACCGGAGGAGCCTCCGGTGCCGCTTATGGTGTGCCCGGTCGATAAGGTGCTGCCCGCATAGCCTGTAGACCCGGCGGCCGCAGTTCCACTCGACGCGGAGCCGCTACTGCTCGATCCACCGGCACTCTGGCCCAAGGCGGGCGCAGAGCCGCCAAGGAGTAAGATCAAGAAGACGGCGATGTGGTTCACAGAGCGGTCCTCATACGAATAACTGCTCAATGAGTTGCACGTCTGATAGTTCCGTTGGAGCTTGTCGCTCCTCCGGTCCGCGCCTTCCCAAGCACGAAAAGGAGGACCCCATGGACTTTCAACACTCCGCCCGTTCGCTGGAGCTGCAGGAGCGCGTCCGCCAGTTCATGCGGACCCACGTCGAGCCGGTCGAGGAGCTCTATTACGAGCAGGTGAAGTCCGAGGCCGCGCGCTACAGGACGCCGCAAATTCTCCAGGACCTGAAGCGGCTGGCGCGGGAGCAGGGGCTCTGGAACCTGTTTCTGTCAGGCGAGCACGGCCCCGGCCTGACCAATCTCGAATATGCGCCGGTGAAGGAGATCATGGGCCGCATCCTCTGGGCGCCCGAAATCTTCAACTGCTCGGCGCCCGATGTCGGCAACATGGAGGTGCTCGCCAACTACGGCACCAAGGCACAGCAGGAGCGCTGGCTGAAACCGCTGCTGGAGGGACGCATCCGCTCCGGCTTCTCGATGACCGAGCCGCAGGTCGCCTCCAGCGATGCCACCAACATCCAGTGCGAGATCAGGCGCGACGGCGACAGCTATGTCATCAACGGGCGCAAATGGTTCACCTCGGGCGCCATGAATGAGGATTGTGAGATCCTGATCGTGATGGGCAAGACCGCGCCCGGCCATCCCGACCGGCATCGCCAACAATCCATGATCCTGGTGCCGAAGGCGACGCCAGGCGTGCGCATCGTCCGCGACATGCTCACCTACGGCTATGACGATGCCCCGGTCGGCCATCCCGAGATCGTCTATGACAACGTCCGCGTGCCCGCCGAGAACATCCTGCTCGGCGAGGGCCGCGGCTTCGAGATCGCGCAGGGCCGGCTCGGCCCCGGCCGCATCCACCATTGCATGCGCCTGATCGGCTGCGCCCAGCGCGCGCTGGAATTGATGTGCCAGCGGTCGGTCTCGCGCGTTGCCTTCGGCAAGCCGCTCGCCGAGCAGGGCTCGGTGCGCGAGGACATCGCGAACTCCTTCTGCGAGATCGCACAGGCGCGGCTGTTTACGCTGCAAGCCGCCGACAAGATGGACCGCGAAGGCAACAAGGCCGCGCGCGACCTGATCGCGGCAGCCAAGATCGTGGTGCCCAGCATGGCCGCCCGCGTCATCGACCGCGCCATCCAGATCCACGGCGCCGCCGGCGTCTCGCAGGACACGTTCCTCGCCCGCGCCTATGTCTACGCCCGCTTCATCCGCATCGGCGACGGCCCGGACCAGGTGCATCTCGCCGCCTTGGGCAAGGAGCTGATCAGGCACGGCGGAGTGATGGCGGGGGAGGCCTATTGAACGTTGCCGGCATCGGTCAGGATCGGCGGCTTTGCCGGCGTTCTGCTCATCGGTTCGTCGACCCAAGCGAGGCCGGAGCGATGACCACTTTGTTCGGCGCATCAGGGCGGGGAGGGTGCGGAGGCGCCCCATTTCCATGATGATATTATGCCGGTGTTTTGCCCGACGGGTCAAAATGAATTCGTAAAATCAGCAATGCGTCGCGCCGGCAGCCAAGCCATTGATTTGGCTGACCGTGGCTACTGTGCATGGGGTTGTTTTCGCACTTTTTGCGTGAGCGCGGGCCGCGCCGCTATCCCGCTCTGGCGATGCGACCGTCGGCCGCCCCGGAGCGCAGGTTCTGGAAGAACGTCTCCACCTCCCGCGACAGCGTCTCCGCAGTCTCGGTGACGCTGCTCGCCGCCGTCAGCACGGACGCGGCCGCCGTATCGGTCTCGCCGATGGCATCGCGCAGGGAGGTGATGTTGGCGACCAGCGTCTCGTTGCCTTGCGCGGCGCTCTGCGCGTTGGACGAGATCTCGCGCGTGGCCTGGTCCTGCTGTCCGACGGCACCGGCAATGGCAGAGGTGACCTCGTTGATCTCGCGCACCGCGCCGCCGATCTCACGCACGGCGTCGACGGCGTTGCGGGTGGAGGCCTGGATCATCGCGACGTTTTCGCTGATGTCGGCGGTGGCCTTGGCGGTCTGGCCGGCGAGCGCCTTCACCTCGTGCGCGACGACGGCAAAGCCGCGTCCGGCATCGCCGGCGCGTGCGGCCTCGATGGTGGCGTTGAGAGCGAGCAGATTGGTCTGCTCGGCGATCGCCTGGATCAGGCTGAGCACGCCGTCGATGCGCTGAGTGGCGGCGGCGAGGCTCTCGATCTCCGCGATCGATTTTTCGGTGCGCTGGCCGGTCTGCTCGACCGCGCCGGCGCTCTGGCGCACCTGGCGGCCGATCTCCTCGACGGAAGCCGACAGCTCCTCGGCCGCGCCCGCGACCGC
>NZ_LWIG01000013.1:191540-212021 GCF_002068095.1 Bradyrhizobium sacchari
GGTGACGCGGGTGATGGTCTGCGCCGTCTCGCGCATGACGGAGGCGTTGTCGCTGAGGCCGCGCATGATCGCGCCGATCGCCTCGCGGAACGCCTCGACGGATTGCTCGATATGGCGGGCGCGTGCCTCGCGCGCGGCGGAATCCTGCGAGACCTGCGAAGCGAGGTTGCGATTGCGCGCCATCGCGTCCTGGAACACCTGGATCGCGCGGGCGAGTGCGCCGATCTCGTCGGCGCGGCCGGAGTGCGGCACCTCGACGTCCTCGGCGCCGTCGGCGACCTGCTTGATGGTGGCGGTGATGGCGGCGAGCGGCCGGGCGATCGAGCGGGCGATGATGACGATGCCGATCACGACGAGAGCCAGCGCCAGGCCGCCGAGGCAGGTCAGGACGAAGGACAGGGTGCGGTTGGTCTCGGTCTCGTGCGCGATCTGCCTGGCGCGTTCCGCATAGACCTTGGACAGCGCCTCGAGGTCCTTGTTCAGCGCCGAGCGCACGGCACGGTTGGCGTCGTTGTCGCCCCATTCGCGGCCTGCGGCCGCATTGATCTCGACGCCGCGCCGCACCAGCTCCTTGCGGAATTCCACGAACTGCTCGATGCGCTTCTTGAAGGTCGCGAACTGCTCGGCATCGTCGGCCTTGACGATGGTCTCCCAGCGCTTGACGACGTCGAGGATCTGGGCGTTGAACTTGAGCAGGCCCTCGCCGTATTTCTTCACCACCGCAGGCTCGGTCGACATGTAGACGCCGCGCGATTCCATCACCACCGCATAGACCAGCGAGTTGACGCGCTCGACGTTCAGCGCGGCTGCGTTCGCCGTCTCGATCGCGCTGGTCAGGTCGGCGCTGCGTCGGCTGTTGTAGTCGGACAGCATCGCGATCGCCGCGGTGAGCAGCGCAAACAGCGCGAAGATCGCGTAGAGCTTGGTGGCAAGCGTGAAGCGGCCTGCCAGCCCGGCGGCATTCCCAGATCGGTCGATGGTCATGGTTTTCGGGGCCCGGAATGGCCTGGATCGGCCGGTGAGCGCGGTGGTGCGGAATTGTTGCAAAACTATGCGAAACGAAGATGGACGCGGCGTTAACGCGCCCTTGGCGCCCTTCGTCCTTGGTCGAATGAAAGCTAAGATATTTCAGCGTCTTGATCCAAAGGTATAGTGTCAGGACAGTCTGGAGTCGGCCCTTGGCCGACGAACCCCGGAGGGGCCTTTGGTCTACCGCCATACCATCGACGCCACGACCTATGCCTTCGCGGACCTGCGCGACCTGCTCGCCAAGGCGACCCCGCCGCGCTCCGGCGACCGGCTGGCCGGCATTGCCGCAGGCAGCGCCGAGCAGATGATCGCGGCCCGGATGGCGCTCGCGGACGTGCCGCTCGGCCAGTTTCTGCAGGAAGCCGTCATCCCCTACGAGATGGACGAGGTCACCCGCCTCGTTCTCGACGGCCATGACGCCGAGGCCTTTGCGCCGGTGGCATCGTTGACCGTCGGGGCCTTCCGCGACTGGCTGCTGTCGGACGCTGCGACGCCGGAGGTCCTGCGCAAGCTGGCCCCCGGCATCACCCCGGAGATGGCGGCCGCAGTGTCAAAACTGATGCGCAACCAGGACCTGATCCTGGCGGCGCGGAAGTGCCAGGTCACCACCGCCTTCCGCAACACCATCGGGCTGAAAGGACGAATGAGCACGCGGCTGCAGCCGAACCATCCCTTCGACGACGCCAGGGGCATTACCGCCTCGATCCTCGACGGCATCCTGCTGGGGGCTGGCGATGCCTGCATCGGCATCAATCCGGCCAGCGACGACCCGGCGGTCATCGCCCAGTTGCTGCGGCTGCTCGACGAGATCATCGGGCGCTTGAAGATTCCGACGCAAGCTTGCGTGCTGACCCATGTCACGACGACGCTGTCGCTGATCGGGCAGGGCGTGCCGGTCGACCTCGTCTTCCAGTCGGTTGCCGGCACCGAGGCCGCCAACCGCAGCTTTGGCATCGACCTCGCGTTGCTGAGGGAAGGACAGGAGGCCGCCCTGTCGCAGAGGCGCGGCACGGTCGGGCAGAACGTGATGTATTTCGAGACCGGGCAGGGCTCGGCACTGTCGGCGGGCGCCCATCACGGCGTCGATCAGCAGACCTGCGAGGCGCGCGCCTATGCGGTCGCCCGCGCATTCGCGCCGCTCCTCGTCAACAGCGTCGTCGGCTTCATCGGCCCGGAATATCTCTACGACGGCAAGGAAATCATCCGGGCGGGCCTGGAGGATCACTTTTGCGGCAAGCTGCTCGGCCTGCCGCTCGGACTCGATATCTGCTACACCAACCATGCCGAGGCGGACCAGGACGACATGGACAACCTGCTGACGCTGCTCGCCGCTGCCGGCGTCACCTTCATCATGGGCGTGCCCGGTGCCGACGACGTCATGCTGAACTACCAGTCGACGTCTTTTCACGACGCGCTCTATGTCCGGGACGTCTTCGGTCTGCGCCGCGCGCCGGAATTCGACGACTGGCTGGCGCAGTCGGGCATCGTGGACGCGAATTTCCGCCTTGCCGGCGATGCAGGCCTGCTGCCCGATTTTGCCTCGCGGCTGATCGCGTGAGGCGCGGGAGACGCCAACTCCCTCAGGAAACCATTGGTCCCTCTCGGAATTATGCCTACGCCACAATATTGAGAAATTCCGGCGACCGCATTACGCTATGTGTCTGGCTGGCAATTTCCGCAACCAGGTCGAGCGTGGCGGGGGAGCTTTGATGCGAGCTGAAAGCAACGGTACGTCCCGGCGGATTCTCTGCGTGTTTCCGCGCTACACATCTTCGTTCGGTACGTTCGAGCATTCCTATCCACTGACCGATGGCGTCCGCGCCTTCATGCCGCCGCAGGGCCTGCTGCTGATCTCCGCCTATCTTCCGAAGGACTGGCAGGTCAAATTCGTCGACGAGAACCTGCGCCGCACCACGAAGGAAGAGTTCGAGTGGGCGGAAGCGGTGTTCGTCAGCGGCATGCATATCCAGCGCCAGCAGATGAATGACATCTGCCGCCGCGCCCACGAGTTCGATCTGCCGGTCGCGCTCGGCGGTCCCTCCGTGAGCGCCTGTCCGGACTATTATCCGTCGTTCGACTATCTCCATGTCGGCGAGCTCGGTGACGCCACCAACCAGCTGATCGAGATTCTGTCGCGCGACACCTCGCGCCCTGACGAACAGGTGGTGCTCACTACCAAGGACCGGGTGCCGATGACGGAATTCCCGATCCCGGCCTACGAGCTCGCCGACGTGAAGAAATACTTCCTCGGCAGCATCCAGTATTCCAGCGGTTGTCCCTATCAGTGCGAGTTCTGCGACATCCCCGGCCTCTACGGCCGCAACCCACGCATCAAGACGCCGGAGCAGATCATCGCCGAGCTCGATCGCCTGCGCGAATGCGGCATGACCGACACGGTCTATTTCGTCGACGACAATTTCATCGGCAATCGCAAGGCGGCGATGGATCTGCTGCCGCATCTGATCGAATGGCAGAAGAAGACCGGCTATGTGGTACGGCTCGCCTGCGAGGCGACGCTCAACATCGCCAAGCGGCCCGAGATCCTCGAGAAGATGCGCGAGGCCTATTTCATCACCATCTTCTGCGGCATCGAGACGCCCGACCCCGATGCGCTGAAGGCGATGCACAAGGACCACAACATGATGGTCCCGATCCTGGAGGGCGTGCGCACTATCAACTCCTACGGCATGGAAGTCGTCTCGGGCATCATCATGGGGCTCGACACCGACAAGCCCAACACGTCGGAGGCGCTGCTCTCCTTCGTCGAGGAGTCCCGGATTCCGCTGCTCACCATCAACCTGCTTCAGGCGCTGCCGAAGACGCCGCTATGGGATCGGCTGGAGAAGGAAGGGCGCCTGGTCGAGGACGAAGGACGCGATTCCAACGTGGACTTCCTGCTGCCTTATGACGATGTCGTCGCATCCTGGAAGCACGCCATGGGCGTCGCCTACGAGCCCGAGAAGGTTTATGCGCGCTTCCAATACCAGTGCGATCACGTGTATCCCCACCGTCTCAAGATGCCGGTCCCCGACGAGATGAAAACCTGGCCGAACATCCGGCGCGGTCTCGTCATGCTGCGCAACATCTTCTGGAAGGTCGGCGTGCTCGGTGATTACAAGCGCGTGTTCTGGAAGTTCGCGCTCGGACGCATCAAGCGCGGCGACATCGAAGGCCTGATCGGCTGCACCCTGATCGCGCACCATCTCATCACCTTTGCGCGCGCGGCCTCCAGCGGCAAGCAGAACGCCTCGAACTACTCGATCCGGCTGCGTGAGGCCGCCGTTCCCGCCGAATGAGCGACAAGTCCGTTCCGGCCCGTCCCTTGATCGACCTCAGGTCGTTTACGCCCGCGCGCGTTGCGCTCGGGCGCAGCGGTGCGAGCGTGCCGACAAGGCCGCTGCTCGATTTCACGCTGGACCATGCCCGCGCCCGCGACGCGGTGCACGCCGTCTTCGAAACGCCGCGCCTGGTCGCCGATCTCGGTGCGCTTGGCCTTGCCGTCAGCGAGGTGAGGAGCCGGGCCGTCGACCGCAGAGACTATCTGCGGCGGCCCGATCTCGGACGCCAGCTCGATCCGGATTCCGCCAAAGCTCTCGCCCGGGACGCCGCCGGGCCATGCCAGCTCGCGCTCGTGATCGGCGACGGCCTCTCGGCTGCGGCGGTCCACGCCCATGCGGTGGCGCTGGTCTCGCGCCTGCTGCCGCTGCTTGCCGAAGGCGATGCGGTCGCGCTCGGCCATGTCGTCGTCGCCTCAGGCGCGCGTGTCGCGCTCGGCGACGAGATCGGCGCGATTCTCGGTGCCCGCATGGTCGTGATGCTGATCGGCGAACGGCCCGGCCTGTCCGCGCCGGACAGTCTCGGCGCCTATCTCACCTTCGCGCCGAAGCCGGGCCGCACCGATGCCGAGCGCAATTGCGTGTCGAACATCCACAAGGCTGGGTTGAGCCATGACGAGGCCGCCTTCAAGATCGGCTGGCTGATCCGCGAGGGCCTCGCCCGGGAGGTTTCGGGCGTGGCGCTGAAGGATGAGAGCGCCGACAGGGTGCCGCGTCGAATTGGCACGGCTTTGCCGGAATGACGGGCATTTCCGGAAAAATCGCCGCATCTTGATCGATTCGGCCACCCTTCGGCTGCTTGCGAAAAGGCCTTTCGACCTGCTAAACCGCTGCCGGCGTTTTTCCGCGCATTTTCAAGGGGCAAGCCTCCCATTGGTATGGCGTTTTCAAGCCGTTCGCGGGGCGCAATAAGCTCACAAGACCGAGCCGATTTAGGAACTGGACAAGGCATGCTCGAAAAGCACAGCGAGAGTGAGGTTCATGTCGACAAGGTCGAGCAGGGACCTGCGTCCTCCATCGCCTTCGGGCTGGAGCGGCTCGGCCTGATCGCCGTTCGGGCCCCGATCGTCTCCTGCATCGTCCTGCTCGCCCTGATTGTCGGCGCCGTATTCGGCATCTACCGGATCAAGATCGACGATTCGCTGTCGCAGCTGTTCCGTTCCGACACACGCGAATTCAAGCAGTATGAAGAGGTGACGAAGAAGTTCCCGGCCGAGGAGTTCGACGTCCTGGTCGTGGTCGAGGGCAAGACCCTGCTGGCGCGGAACAACCTCGAGAAGCTGCGCGACTTCATCACCGACATGCAGCTGGTCGAGGGCACGCGCGGCCTCGTCTCGCTGTTCTCGGCGCGCCAGGCACCGGCGCCGGGCAAGCTGCCGGCGGCGCTGTTCCCGCCCGAGCTGCCCGAGGGGGCGGCCTATGACAAGTTCATCGAGACCGTCAAGAACAACGAGATCATCCGCGGCAAGCTGCTGTCGGAGGACGGCACGCTGGCGCTGATCGTGCTCTCGCTTGATCCGGAGGTGGTCGCCTCCAGCAAGCTGACCAAGACCGTGGGCGACATCCGCGCGCTGATGAAGGAAGACCTCAGCGACACCGGGCTCAACGTGCAGCTCTCCGGCGTGCCGGTGATGCAGCTCGAGATCCGCAACGCGGTCGAGCGCGACGGGCTGACCTACAACATCCTCGGCATCCTCGCCGGTTGCGTCATCGCCATCATCTTCTTCCGCAAGATCTCCTTCATGATCGCTGCGGCGTTCCCGCCGATGATCGCGATCCTGCTGGCGCTCGGCGCGCTCGGCTGGGCCAATTTCAACCTCAACATGTTCCTGAACGTGATGACGCCGCTCATCATGGTCATCAGCTTCTCGGATTCGATGCAGCTGACCTTCGCGGCGCGCGACCGGCTGATCGCCGGCCAGGACAAGTTCACCGCGTTCAAGAACGCGGTGCTGG
The DNA here is from genome assembly GCF_002068095.1 of Bradyrhizobium sacchari. Lineage (GTDB taxonomy): Bacteria > Pseudomonadota > Alphaproteobacteria > Rhizobiales > Xanthobacteraceae > Bradyrhizobium > Bradyrhizobium sacchari. The sequence goes on from NZ_LWIG01000013.1 coordinate 197,861, forward strand.
TGGTGGGACCGGCCTGCGTGCTGACGCATGGCACCGCCGGCATTTCCTTCATCGCGCTGCAGTTCTCCAATTCCGACCTGATCCGCAAGTTCGGCGAGGCGGGCCTTGCCGCCACCATCATCGCGCTGGTCGCGGTGCTGTCGCTGGTGCCCGTGTTCGGCGTGCTGTTCGTGCGCAACGAGAAGGTCTTCGCGGTCAAGTTCCAGGGCGCCGATGCCGGCGTCCAGGCGCTGCGCAATTTCTGCTACTGGATCGCGGTGCGCATGGTCGGCCGGCCCGGCCTGTTCAGCCTGATCGCGGTGCTGTTCGTCGGCGGCCTCGGCGTCATCTACGCCAATCTGGAGCCGCGCTACCGGCTCGCCGACCAGGTGCCGGACAAGCGCCAGGCTGTCGCCGCCAGCGACCGGCTCGACGCCAAGCTCACCGGCGCCAACCCGGTCAACGTGCTGATTGCGTTCCCCAAGGGTGAAACGCTCTATTCGCCGGAGACGCTGCAGACCATCGCCGACGTGCATGCGACCGTGGAGAAGGCGGCCGGCGTCGGCAACGTCTGGTCGCTCGAGACGCTGCGCCGCTGGCTCGCGGAAAAGGCCGGCAGCGCCGACGTCGCGACGCTGAAGGAATATGTCAGCGTCATCCCCGAGCATCTGGTGCGGCGCTTCATCGACGCCGAGCAGGACGCCGTGGTGGTCGCGGGCCGCGTGCCGGACAAGGATTCCAGCCAGCTGCTGCCGATCGTCGACAAGCTCGATACCGAGCTCGACGCGATCCGCAAGAAGCATCCCGGCTACGAGATCGCGGTGACCGGTCTTGCCGCGATTGCGGCGCGCAACTCGGCCAGCATGATCGAGAAGCTGAACCGCGGCCTGACCGTGGAATTCGCGCTGGTCGCGATCTTCATCGGCCTTGCCTTCCGTTCATGGGTGGTGATGCTCGCCTGCATCCTGCCGGGCATCTTCCCGGTCGTGATGTCGGGAACGGTGCTGTGGGCGATGGGTGAGGGGCTGCAATTCGCCAGCGTCGTCGCGCTCACCGTCTCGTTCGGCCTGGGCTTGAGCGCCACCATCCACTTCCTCAACCGCCTGAGGCTCGAGAGCAAGCCGGGCGTCGGCTCGGCGCTCGCGGTGGAGCGGGCGACCGTGCTAGTCGGCCCCGCGCTGATCCTGACCACGGTGGTGCTGGCCTGCGGCCTCGTCGTCACCGTGTTCTCCGACTTGCCGTCGCTGCGGCTGTTCGGCTGGCTCAGTGCCTTCTCGATGGTCATGGCGCTCGTCGCCGACCTCTTCATCCTGCGGCCGACCGCGATGTGGCTGATCAACCTGCACGGGAAGCTGCAAGGTCCGGACAAGCCGGCGATCTGAGCGTGGGGCGGCGCTCACACCTCGACGCGGACGATCCCGTACGGGTTGAACTTGAAATCGTCCTCGGCGTAGTCCTGCTCCCGTGACAGCGTGAGCTTGCGATCGCGCAATGTCGCATCGATGCCGTGCTCGGCCATGGCGTTGGCGATCTCCTCCATCAGCATCACCGCGGACCACTCGTTGCCGCGCGATTTCGCGACATAGACCTCCGGCAGGCCGACGAGGTGATAGCCGACGGTCTCGTAATAGCGGTCGCCGCCGAGCGGGCGCTTGGCGAAGGCAAGGCGACAGGTTTTGGAGAGAGCGAGCGTCATGCCGAGGCCCTGGCTGGTTTTTGCGCCCGTACGTGCCTGGTCGGCGAGGCTACGCCATCGCGCAAGTCCGTGGGCGATACCCGCACTTTCGCCCTTCACGGCGGTGGCGCCGGCCTCGATCATCTCCTCGACGATGCGCAAGGCCGCCGCCGAATAAGCGACCGCCTTCTGCTGCTCCAGCGGCGGGCTCAGAACGTAGAGTACCGCCTTGTGATTGACGACGGCCGCTTCGTCTGCCGCGGACCACGCTTTCGGGAAGACGCGGTCCCAGCACACGCCGAACGAGCGCTCCATGTGCGGATCGGGCTTGGATTGCGAATAGGTGCGATCGATCTCGAAGCCGAAATCGGCGATCGTCCTGGCCACCGCCTTCGGCGGGTGCAGCAGGCCGTCGTCCTTGCCGAGGAAGCAGAGCACGTGCCGCGGTTTTACCGACGAAGGCTGCATGTCCGTCTCCCGCTGGATTGACGGTTGATCATTGGCCCATGCGCGACTGGCGGCGAAGAGCCCGATTGCTTTGAGCAAGTGTCTACGGAGATGGTTCATGTCAGCAAAAAGCCCCCGGCTCGCGGAGAACCGGGGGCGTGTTCCTCATCGGCTGGGAAGGGCGTCAGCCCTTCGTCATCGTGATGTTGACGCCGCGGATCTCGCCCTTGGAAGAGATCTGCACCGTCTGCTTGGTGCCGTTGGTGCGCAGCGACAGATTGGCGGCGAAGCCGTTGGCCTCGACGAACACGTCGATCTGGCCGCCGCCGGCGGTGCCCTGAAGATTGCCGAAGATATTGCGGCTCGCCTCGCTCCAGTTGCCGGAGATGCGGTCGCCCTGGCTGGTCACGTCGCTGGTCAGGTCGAACTTGTAGCTGTCGGAGGCGCAGTGCAGGGCCTGCTTGAGGTTGAGACCGCTGCCGGCGACCTTGTAGTCTGCCTTGCAGCGGATGCGTTCGGTGGAGCCGTCGGACAGCGAGACCGTGCCGGTGCCGGTCCACGCGCCGTCGAAGCCGGCAAACGGTCCGGACGACTGTGCGTGGCTTGCCGAAACCGAGAAAAGCAGCGCAGCTCCAACGCCGGCCGCCGTGATTGCCAGTCCAGATCGCCCAAAGAACTTCATCATGAATATCCCGTTTTGGAACGACGTCCGCTGAGAATGAAGGACGTCTCGCCACATCGAAGGTTTAGTGTTCCGAGCCTGTGTCAGGTTCAACGCGCCAGGGCGAGAGATGGTGGTTCACGGCGATCTGGCGCGGTGCCCGGACCCCTGCGATGAGGCGCGTTTCGGTGTGTTTCCGGCCGAAACGGCGGGGGAGAGATGCAGCGCTGCAACAGCCGTGCAGCAAAATGCGGGCTCTCTGAATTATGACGTAGTATCAAACCCTTACATCTGCCAAGGAAGGCGCAGGGAAGACCCGATTTGGTGGGTGCGGCGCCAATTTGGCCGCATTTGCCAGTGCTTGTGCCTTCTCCGAGGCCGCACTTTCCGCGGCACTTGCCATCAGAACAATCCGTTCCGGCCGTCCTGTGCAGTCCGGGATTGGTGCGATTCTGCCGTCAGAATGAAGGAATACAATGCGTAAGCTTCTCGTCGCTCTCACCCTGCTGTCGGCATCCCTTTCGACGGCGGCGTTCGCTCAGCAAGGGCGCGGCACGGACGCCGAGCAGAAGGCCTGCACGCGCGATGTGCAGAAGTTCTGCCGTCCGGTCATCGACCAGGGCGATTTCACCATCCTGGCCTGCCTGAAGGAGAACCGGGCCAAGATCTCGCAGGCCTGCGACCAGGTCCTGAAGAACCACAACCAGTAAGATCGGCCATTGGCCCACCAGGCGGCCCCCGGGGCCGCCTTTTCGGGCCCGATCCACACAGGGCAGCCATCGAGAGCAGGATTGGTTTTGCGGCCGTATTCCCCTATATGGGGGCCGCGGCGGCATCGCCGGCATGAGCCCGCGCGAGCGAAAAAGCCCTTCCTGTCCAAACGATTGTTAGCCAGCCCTCGATGACCTCAGCGAGCGAATTGCGATCCGGCAAGGGTGACCGCGACGAGAATTTTCCCGTCGCGTCCTGGATCATTCATCCGCGTCATCGCGCCCTGATCCTCGCCTATTACAATTTCGTCCGCACCGCCGACGACATCGCCGACCACGCGACCCTGCCGCCCGACCAGAAGCTCGCCTATCTCGACCTGCTCGAGGCGGAACTGCTCGGCAAGGGCGATACCCAGGCTGAGGCCGTCACGCTGCGCCGCGCGCTGGCCGAGCGCGGCATGGCGCCGCGCCACGCGCTCGACGTGCTCATCGCCTTCCGCATGGACGTGACCAAGCTGCGCTACGAGACCTGGGACGAGGTCATCCACTATTGCCGCTATTCGGCGATGCCGGTCGGCCGTTTCATGCTCGACGTCCATGGCGAGAGCACTTCGACCTGGGCCGCGTCGGATGCGCTCTGCGCCGGCCTGCAGATCAACAACCACCTGCAGGATTGCGGCAAGGATTTCCGCGAGCTCAACCGTGTTTATCTGCCGCGCGATGCGCTGGCCGCGAGCGGTGCTTCGGTCGAGCAGCTTGGCCTCCCCCAGTCGCCGCCGGCGATGCTGGCCTGCCTGCAGTCGCTCGCCGCGCGCAACGAAGCGCTGCTCGATGAGGGCAGGTCGTTGAGCGCGGAAATCCGGGATTTCCGCCTCGGCGTCGACGTCTCCGTCATCCAGGCCTATGCCGACCGCATCGTGGGCCTCTTGAAGGTGCGCGATCCCTTGCGCGAACGCGTGCATCTGAACAAGTTCGAGCTTCTCACCTTCAGCCTCGCCGGCATGATCGGCGAAGTCGGCCGCCGCGCGATCGGACGCAAGGCCATTTCCAGACCGGGGACTGCCCATGACGCTTGAGGCGACCACGCCCGGCGCCAGTTATGGCCCGAGCGCATCCGGCAGCTCGTTCTATGCCGCGATGCGCATCCTGCCGCACGACCAGCGCGAGGCGATGTTCCAGATCTACAGCTTCTGCCGCCAGGTCGACGACATCGCCGATTCCGACGGGCCGCGCGACGAGCGGCTCGCCGCGCTCCAGCAATGGCGCAACGACATCGACGCGCTTTATCGGGGCAATCCGCCGCCGCGGCTGAAGGACTACGTCGCCTCGGTGAAGACCTTCGGACTCAAGCGCGAGGATTTCCTGGCCATCGTCGACGGCATGGAGATGGACGTGCCGCAGGACATCCGCGCGCCCGACATGGCGACGCTGGATCTGTATTGCGACCGCGTCGCCAGCGCCGTGGGGCGGCTGTCGGTACGGGTGTTCGGCATGCCGGAAGAAGACGGCATCCTGCTCGCCCATCATCTCGGCCGCGCGCTTCAGCTCACCAACATCCTGCGCGACATCGACGAGGACGCCGGTCTTGGCCGGCTCTATCTGCCGCGCGAGGCGCTGCTGCATGCCGGCATCACCTCCAACGATCCGAACCGCGTCATCACCGAGCGCGCCCTGCCGAAGGTCTGCCTGCCGCTGGCGCAACGCGCGAAGGTGCATTTCGAGAAGTCGGACGAGATCATGAATCGCAACAAGCGCCGCGCCGTGCGCGCGCCGCGGATCATGTCGAAATATTATCATTCCATTCTGGACCTCCTGATCGCGCGCGGGTTCAACGCGCCGCGCGAGCCGGTGCGTGTGTCGAAGATCACACGCATCCTGATCCTGCTCCGTTACGCTTTCATCTGATGCAAAACACAGCTCACATCATCGGTGCCGGAATTTCCGGCCTCTCCGCCGCGGTGCGGCTCGCCAATGCCGGCTTCAAGGTTGCCGTGCACGAGGCGACGCATCAGGCCGGTGGCCGCTGCCGGTCCTATTTCGACGGCGCGACCAATCTCACCATCGACAACGGCAATCACCTGCTGCTGTCGGGCAACAGCCATGCGCGCGCCTATGCGCGCTCGATCGGCACCGAGGCGGGCCTCGTGGGTCCCGACAGCGCACAATTCCCGTTCGTCGATCTCAAGACAGGGCAGCGCTGGCAGATCGATCTCGGCGACGGCCGATGGCCGACCTGGGTGCTCGACGAAAGCCGCCGCGTGCCCGACACCGGCCTCACCGATTATCTCAAGCTGGCGCCGCTGATCTGGGCGTCGGAGGAGACGCTGGTCGGCAAGTCCATTCCGACCGAAGGCATCCTCTATCAGCGCCTGGTGCAGCCGCTGCTGCTGGCGGCGCTCAACGTCGATCCGCCCGAGGGGTCGGCCGGGCTCGCCGGCGCGATCGTGCGCGAGACTCTGCTCGCCGGCGGGCAGGCCTGCCGTCCGCTCATCGCGCGCGACGGTCTCAGCGCCGTGCTGATCGAGCCCGCGGTGACGTTTTTGCAGGAGCGCGGCCACACCGTTCAGCTCGGCCATGAGCTGCGTTCGTTCGTCAGCGCCGACGGCAAGGCGACCGCGCTGAACTTCGGCGGCGAGGACGTGATTCAGCTCGCTGCGGGTGATGTCGTCGTGATGGCGGTGCCGCCGCGCGCGGCGTCCAGCCTGCTGCCGGGCCTGAAGACGCCGACCGAATTCCGCGCCATCGTGAACGCGCATTTCCGTATCACACCGCCGCCGGGCTCGGCGCCGATCCTCGGCGTGATCGGCGGCGTCGTGGAATGGCTGTTCGCGTTCCCGAACCGGCTGTCCGTCACCATCAGCAACGGCGACCGCCTGGTCGACATGCCGCGCGAGGAACTCGCGCAGGCGATCTGGAACGACGTCTGCAAGGCGGGCGGTGTCTCCGGCGAGCTGCCCCCTTGGCAGATCGTGCGTGAGCGCCGTGCCACATTTGCGGCGACGCCTGCCCAGAATGCCCTGCGTCCGGGGCCGGTCACCGCACTGAAAAACCTATTCCTCGCCGGCGACTGGACTGCTACGGGATTGCCGGCAACCATCGAGGGATCGGTTCGATCAGGCGATCGCGCCGCCGATCTGGTTTTGGCCGCAAAGCGGCCCTGACGGGCAAGTGTCCCGGTCAATTTCAATCGACTATCGGAGCAATCGAGCGAGATGGATTCCGTGAACGCGACCAGCGGCGAAGCCCTTCAGCCGGGCATCCTGGAATCGAGCATTGCGTCGGCGACGCAAGGCGTCCTCGGCTTCCAGCAAGCGGATGGCCATTGGGTGTTCGAGCTCGAGGCCGACTGCACGATTCCGGCCGAGTACATCCTCTTGCGCCACTATCTCGCCGAGCCCGTCGACACCGTGCTCGAGGCCAAGATCGCGAACTATCTCCGCCGTGTGCAGGGCGCTCATGGCGGCTGGCCGCTGGTGCATGACGGCGAATTCGACATGAGCGCCAGCGTGAAGGCCTACTTCGCGCTCAAGATGATCGGCGATTCCATCGACGCTCCGCATATGGTGCGCGCGCGCGAGGCGATCCACGCTCGCGGCGGCGCGATCAACAGCAACGTCTTCACCCGCTTCCTGCTCGCAACCTTCGGCGTCGTGACTTGGCGCGCGGTGCCGGTGCTGCCGATCGAGATCGTGCTGCTGCCGTTCTGGTCGCCGTTCCACCTCAACAAGATCTCCTACTGGGCGCGCACCACCATGGTGCCGTTGATGGTGATCGCCGCGTTGAAGCCGCGCGCCAGGAATCCGAAGGGCGTCGGCATCGATGAATTGTTCCTGCAGGATCCGCGCTCGATCGGCATGACCGCGAAGGCGCCGCATCAGAGCATGGCCTGGTTCCTGCTGTTCCGTTCGCTCGACGCGATCTTGCGTGTCATCGAGCCGCTGTTTCCGAAGAGCCTGCGCAAGCGCGCGATCGACGCCGCGCTCGCCTTCACCGAGGAACGCCTCAACGGCGAGGACGGCATGGGCGCGATCTATCCGCCGATGGCCAACATCGTCATGATGTACGACGCGCTCGGCAAGGACGAGAACTTCCCGCCGCGCGCGATCACGCGCCGCGGCATCGAAAAGCTGCTCGTGATCAGCGACGACGAAGCCTATTGCCAGCCTTGCGTCTCACCGGTGTGGGACACCACGCTGACTGCGCATGCGCTGCTGGAGGCCGGCGGCGACAAGGCGGTGCCTGCGGCCAAGCAGGGCCTCGACTGGCTGATCCCCAAGCAGGAGCTCGAGGTGAAGGGCGACTGGGCGGTGAAGCGGCCCGACGTGCGTCCGGGCGGCTGGGCCTTCCAGTACAACAACGCGTATTACCCCGACCTCGACGACACCGCTGTCGTGGTGATGTCGATGGACCGCATGCGCCGGGAGCACGGCGCGACCGGCTATGATGCCGCGATTGCCCGCGGCAGGGAGTGGATCGAGGGCATGCAGAGCGACGACGGCGGCTGGGCCGCCTTCGACGTCAACAACCTCGAATACTACCTCAACAACATCCCGTTCTCGGACCATGGCGCGCTGCTCGATCCGCCGACCGAGGACGTCACCGCGCGCTGCATCTCGATGCTGGCCCAGCTCGGCGAGACCGAGAAGACCAGCAGGCACGTCGCCGACGGCGTTGCCTATTTGCGGAAGACCCAGCACCCGGAGGGGTCCTGGTACGGCCGCTGGGGCATGAACTTCATCTATGGAACCTGGTCGGTGCTCTGCGCCCTCAACATGGCCGGCGTCGATCACGAGGACCCCATGATTCGCAAAGCCGCGGCCTGGCTGGCCTCGATCCAGAACAAGGACGGCGGCTGGGGCGAGGACGCGGTCAGCTACCGGCTGGACTACAAAGGCTGGGAGGCTGCGCCCTCAACCGCCTCGCAAACGGCATGGGCCTTGCTTGCCCTGATGGCGGCTGGCGAGGTTGATCACCCGGCCGTCGCCCGCGGGGTGGAGTACCTGATTGCAACACAGAACAAAAAAGGACTGTGGGACGAGCAGCGGTATACCGCCACAGGCTTCCCCCGCGTGTTCTATCTACGGTATCATGGTTACCCAAAGTTCTTTCCGCTGTGGGCGTTGGCGCGGTATCGGAACTTGCGGAACACCAACAGCAGGGTGGTAGGGGTCGGAATGTGACTTTGGGGACGGGGGACTATGTTACCGCGGGTAATGCCATCGACCCGCGGCCGATACTGATCGTGACCGGACTGGTGCAGGAGGCCCGTATTGCGGCCGGACCTGGCATGGCGGTCATCTGTTCGTCCAGCAGTCCGGCCCAGTTGCGGGCGCTGCTGACGGTGGTGGATCCCGAGACGATTCGCGGCGTGATCTCGTTCGGCGTGGCCGGCGGGCTCGACCCGACGTTGCGCTCCGGCGACGTCGTGCTGGCGACCGAGGTGCTCTCCGGCGACACCCGCTGGGCCGCCGGCCTGTCGCTGGGTGACGACCTGATCGAGCGCCTGACCTCGGGCCGCCGCCGCGTGGTGCGCGGCAGCCTCGCCGGCGCCGAAGAGGTGGTCACGAAGCGGTCCTGCAAGGCGGCGCTGCATTCGGAGACGGGAGCCTTCGCCGTCGACATGGAGAGCCACATCGCGGCCGCCTACGCCGCCGAGGCCGGGCTTCCCTTCGCCGCGGTCCGCGTCATCAGCGATCCCGCCCACCGCGCGCTGCCCGCGATCGCCCGCGCCGCGATCAAGCCAAACGGCCAGATCGACCTCGCCGCCGTGCTGCGCGGCATCGTGCGCAACCCGGCGACGCTGCATGCGCTGGTCTCGACCGGCATCGACTTCAACCGCGCGCTGCGCTCACTTCGCGGCTGCCGCGACTATCTGATCGGCACCGAGCTCGTCGACAGCGAGGCCTTGGTCTCCAAGGCGGCCTGAGCTGTTGATGCGATAAAACAACAGGCCCGGTCGCCACTGGCGACCGGGCCTTTCTGCGTTTTGGTACGTGCTTACTCGGTCGCCTCCATGCGGTTTCGGTCCACGACCCACAGCGTCCGTCGCATCATGCCCTCGACGATTGCCGCCGACTCGCTTGGGCGCAGATAGATCGCCGTGGACTTGAGCAGCCAAGGCAACACCGCTTGCTCGAGCCGCTCCTCATAGGCGCGGCGCATCATGTCAAACGCCTGCAGGCCGGGTCCCGCCAGGATCACATGGTGTGGGCGCAGCACGGATATCGTTGCCGCGACCGCCTCGGCGAGCGCGCGACCTGCCTGCTGGAAGACGTGCTCGAGACGGGGATCGCCGCTCCGCGCTCGCTCGCGCAGGAGGGCCATCTGCGCCTCGGAAGGCTGTTGCGCCGCCGCCGGCGGCAAGTCGAGGAAAGTGCGGGCGTCGCGGTAGAGCGCGTAGTCGGCGAGATGGGCCTCGATGCAGCCGCGCTGGCCGCAGCGACATTGCGGCCCGTTCGATCCCAATTTGATATGGCCGATCTCGCTGCCGGCACCGGCGCCCCAGCGCGCTTCGCCGTCGACGACGACGCCCATGCCGACGCCGTGGCCGACCATGATCGTGGCCGAGAGGCCCTGCGCCAGTGACGGCTCCGCAGCGGTGAGGGCGAGTGCAACCGCGACGGCGTCATTCGCCATCACGACTTCGGCGCCGAAAGCCTGGCGCACCGGCGTCACCAGATCGATATCGGTGATGGACAGCGCCGGGCTCCAAAGATGCCGGCCGGTATCCGCGTTCACGATGCCCTGGAGGGCAATCCCGATTCCCAGCAGGCGATGGCGCGGTGTAGCCGTCGCTTCGAGCATCGCATCGATCTGCGCAATCACGAGATCGCACAGCGCGCTTGCATCGAGAGCCCGCGTCGCGATTTCGAGTCGCGATTGCGCCAGGCCGGAGCCGCTGAAATCCGCGATCAGCGTTTCAATGAGATTCATGCGCAGCGAGATCGCAATGATGCGACCGAATTCCGGGTTCAGGGTCAGCAGCACGGCGGGCCGGCCACGGCGGCGGCCGTTCAGTCCGTCCGCATCGTCTTCGTCCGTGTCGTCGGACCATGGGGTTGCCGCTGTTTCGGTCTCGCACAGCAGCTCCTCCGCGATCAGTCGCGACGTCAGGCCGGAAACGGCGGGGAAGCTCAATCCCGTGCTCCGGGCGAGCTCCACGCGCGGCAATGGCCCTTGACGGCGCAGGACTTCGACGAGGCGGCCGCGGTTGGAGCCGCGGGCGATGCCTGAAACGCGCTTCGGCGGCTCAATTTGGTCAACCATGTTGTCTCTTTTATTCATCAAGTGAAATTAATTTGGGTCAGAAAGGCAGTGTGATCGGAAAAGCACAGCCATAAGGCGCCGTTTGCGAGCCATATTTACTAATATCATACCTCATGTACTATTTCCGCTTGAAGAAGGGGCCAGTACATCCTGATTTCGGTGTTTTTGCTCTGCGACATTTCTTCGCTGCGTGAATAAAATAGGCGCAAAAGCGCTGTGAAGCCCTCGTCAGGGGGCAAAGGGAGGTGCAGATGAACGGATCGATGAAGAAATTGCTAGTGCCGTTGCTCGCGACTGCCGCGCTCGCGATGGCGTCGGGTGTGGCGCCGGCCCAGCAGAAGAAGACCATCGCGCTGGTCACCAATGTTGCTGCCGACTTCTGGATCATCGCCGGCCGCGGGCTCGAAAAGGCGCAGAAGGAACACCCGGAATACAATATCGAATTGATCGTCACCAACGACGGCACGGCGGCGGGCCAGCGGCGCGAGTTGGACGACTTGCTGGTGCGCGGCGTCGCCGGCATCTCCATCTCGGTCGACGATGCGCCGCATGCGACCGAGCAGCTCAACAAGGTTGCGGCCAAGACCGTATTGATCACGACGGACAGCGACGCGCCGCAGAGCAATCGTCTCGCCTATATCGGCACCGACAACGTCGCGGCCGGGCGGCAAGCAGGCGAGGAGATCAAGAAGGCGCTGCCGAACGGCGGCAAGATCGCGCTGTTCGTCGGCACGATGGACGCGGACAATGCCCGCGAGCGGGTGCAGGGGATCAAGGACGCGATCGCCGGCACCAAGGTCGAGCTGGTCGACGTGTTCACCGACCAGGTGGACTTCGCCAAGGCCAAAGCGAACATGGAGAACGTGCTCGTCAAATATCCCGACATTGCGCTGCTGTCCGGTCTTTGGAGCTATGAGACGCCGCTGATCTATGATGCGGTCAAGGCGGCGGGCAAGGCCGGCAAGGTGAAGATCGTCGGCTTCGACGAGGACCAGCGCACATTGCGGGGAATATCCGACGGCACAATCGAATCCACGGTCGTGCAGCAGCCGTACGAATTCGGGTATCTCTCCGCCACCAACATCATCAAGACCCTGAACGGCGACAAGTCCTGGATCCCGGCTGACAGCAAGCTGATCGTCCCCACGCAAGTGATCAGCAAGTCCAACGTCGCGGAATTCACCGCAAATCTGAAGGCACTTCTGAAGAAGTGACTTTCAGCGCCTTTCGACGCCCGGCTGGCACAGCCGGGCGTCGTGCGGGAGGAAATGAATGGCGGAAATCCTGTTCGAACTCGCCGGGATCAGCAAGTCCTATCCCGGGGTCATGGCCCTCGACGACGTCAGCCTGCGTGTGTACCGCGGCGAGGTGTTGGGCCTGATCGGCGAGAACGGCGCCGGCAAATCGACGCTGATGCGCGTGCTGGGCGGCGTGATCGCCCCGAGCGAGGGCGTGATCCGCATCGGCGGCACCGAGCACGACCGTATGACGGTGAACGAGGCGACGCAGGCCGGCATCGCCTTCGTGCATCAGGAACTGAACCTTTTCGAAAATCTCGACGTCGCCGCGAACGTCTTCATCGGACGCGAGAGACTTGTCGGCGGCCCGCTGAAGCTGGTGGACGAGGCGGAGATGCGCGCCCGCGTGACGCCGCTGCTGGAGCGGCTGGGCGCCGATTTCACCCCGGACACGCTGGTCGACAATCTGTCGATCGCCGAGCGTCAGCTGGTGGAGATCGCCAAGGCGCTCTCGATCGACGCACGCGTGATCATCATGGACGAGCCGACCTCCAGCCTGACGATTTCGGAGACCGAACGGCTGCTGGAGGTGATTGCCGATCTGAAGGCGCACGGCATCTCGGTGATCTACATCTCTCACCGGCTCGGCGAGATCATGACCTGCGCCGATCGCGTCGTGGTGCTCCGCGACGGGCGCACGGTCGGCGAGCTGGCGCGGGACGGGCTGAGCCATGCCGCAATGATCCGGCTGATGATCGGTCGCGACCTGAAAGCGCTGCATACGGCGCCGAAGCGGCCGCCGCAGCCGGGCGGCTGCGACATCGTCGGCCTCGTGACATCGGCCTTTCCCGACCGGCAGATCGATCTTTCCGTGCGGCATGGCGAGATACTCGGGCTGGCAGGGCTCGTGGGCGCCGGCCGCACCTCGCTGGCTCGCGCCGCTTTCGGCATTGACCCGCCGCTGGGCGGCGAGATCAGGATCGACAACGCGCCGGTCGATGTCGCATCGCCGCGGGACGCGATCAGGCAAGGCATCTATCTGATGCCGGAAGACCGCAAGAAATCCGGGCTCGTGCTGGAGCTGCCGATCCGGGAGAACGTGACCCTGGCCAGCCTGCTGGATTATGCGTGGATGTGGCTGGTCAGCGGCCCGGCCGAGCGCAAGGTCGCCAAGGAGCAGGTGCGGCGCCTCTCCATCAAGGTGCCCAGCATCGATACGGAGGCGGTGACGCTCTCCGGCGGCAACCAGCAAAAGGTCGTGCTGGGCAAGTGGCTTTCGATGCGGCCGCGCGTGATGTTCTTTGACGAGCCGACCCGTGGCGTCGATGTCGGTGCCAAGAGCGAGATCTACACGCTGATGCGCGAACTCGCCGACCAGGGCGTCGCGATCGTGATGATTTCTTCGGACATGGAGGAGGTCATTGGCGTCTCCGACCGGATCGCGGTGATGCATGAAGGGAGCGTCAGCGGCGTGCTGGAGCGCCCGCAATTCAGCGAATACAACGTGCTGCAGCTTGCCATCGGCCAGGCGCCGGACACCGTGGAAGCGGCTGCGCCATGAACAAAAAAGAACTCGGCCTGGGCTTGCTGCTCCTGGTGATTTCCGCCGTCACCGGCGCGATCAATCCGGCCTTCCTGTCGCTGGTGAACCTGCTGAACATGGCCAATCTGATCGGCCTGTTCGGCGTGTTTGCGCTCGGCGAGGGGCTCGTGATCATCACCGGCGGCATCGACCTCTCGCTTGGCTCGATGTTCGCGCTGCTCGGCGTCATATTCATCGACCTTCTGACGACTCATCAGGTTCCCTGGCCCCTGGCGCTGCTGGCCGTTTTGCTGGGCGGGCTGGTGCTGGGAGGAATCCAGGGTTTCCTCGTCACCCGGCTGAAGATGCAGCCTTTCATCGTGACGCTGTGCGGGTTGCTGATCTATCGCGGCGCCGCCCGCTACTATACGTCCGACTCGACACGCGGCTTCGGCTACGGCGATGAGGCCGCGACGTTGAGCAGCATTGCCTCCGGCAATGTGGCGGGCATCCCGAACACCTTCATCCTTCTGATCATCCTTGCGCTTGTCCTCGGCGTGGTGCTGCACCGCTCGGTCTACGGGCGCTGGCTCTATGCCGTCGGCAAGAACGAGGAGGCGGCGCGCTTCTCGGGCATCAACACCAATATCGTGATCGCAACCG
>NZ_LWIG01000013.1:212044-257236 GCF_002068095.1 Bradyrhizobium sacchari
GGCGGGCTCGCCGGAGTTTCGACGGTCCTGTTCGTGTTCTACACCAACTCGGTGTCCCCGAGCTCGTTCGGCAATTTCTATGAGCTCTACGCGATCGCGGCTGCCGTCCTCGGCGGGTGCAGCCTGCGTGGCGGCGAAGGCTCCATCCTTGGCATCGTGCTGGGGACTGCGCTGCTGCAGGTGCTGCAGAACCTCGTGAACATCCTGGGCATCCCCAATTCCCTGAACTTCGCGGTGATGGGGACGGTGATTCTGATCGGCGTGTTGGCGGATCAACAGTTGCAGGCCCGGCGGCGGCGCAAGATGGCGCTGGCTGGCCTCGCCCGCACGGCGCCGACGAGATCGGCATTTGAAGGACAGCAGGGCGCAGCACCGCGCGGCGTGGACGCGCTGCCGGTGAGGACAGGCGACCAGGCATGATGGGATCCAGGCTCCAGGTGACACAAAGCAGCTTCGTGGGCGCGCGGCTGTGGCGGTGTGTGTTGGAGAAGGAGCGCGTTCCGGGCTCGAGGGCTTGGCGGGAACGTGAGGCAAGAATGACAAAGCCTGAGACGGCGGGAGGACGAGAAAAATGTTGCGCAGGTTTGTGAACACCGTATGTGCGTGCGGTGTGGGGATCGCCTTGTCATCGCTGATGGCTGGTGGAGCGCATGCGGCGGATATGGTGACGAAAGCTGCGCCGGTTCCTTATGCTGAAACCGATGATTTCTGGACGAGGCCATACCTGTTCGGCGATCTCGGCAGGACACAGCTGAAGGAGCGGGGCATCGAGCTGGGCCTGACGCTGGGTAACGAATCCGTCGGTAACCTCACGGGCGGAAGCAAGAACACTGCGGCGAACGCTGGTCAGTTGTGGTTCGGCGCGAAGTTCGACATGGGGAAGCTTGCCGGCATCCAGGGCGGTACCGTCGGCCTTACGCTGGTCGATCGCTTCGGCCGCAACCTGAATGATCAGGCGGGCATTCCCGCCTTGCAGCTGACCAACGAAGTGTTCGGCCGCGGCAACATTCTGCGGCTGACGCAGCTCTACTACTCGCAGAAGCTTTTCGATGATCGGCTTGAACTCAAGGGCGGCCGTCTGCCGGTCGGCTCCGACTTCTTCTTCGGCCTGTGCGAGTTCATCAACCTGACCTTCTGCGGCGGCCAGCCCGGCAACATCCAGGGCGGCTACATCTACAACTGGCCGGTGAGCCAGTGGGCTGGTGTCGTCCACTACAAGATCGCGCCGGAATTCACGATTTCGGTCGGCGTCTACGATGCCAATCCGAATTACCTGACGACGTCAGATCCGACCGTCTACTTCTTGCCGGGCGTTCCTCACTCGACCCCCGCCAGCGGCGTGCTGGTGCCGGTGGAGTTGGTCTGGGCGCCCAAGGCGCCCTTGAACGGGACCTGGAGGTTTGGTGGCTGGTACGACAGCGCGTCGACCATTGATGGTGGCCTTCCCGGTATCATCTCCACCATCCCCGGCGTTGGAGGCGTCCCGGATCAAAATCTCGGAAGTCAAAGGGGCCGCTACGGCGTCTACGAGTCGATCCTGCAACGGCTGACCGTCGACGGCCCCGGTGCGGTGGGTTGGTATACCTTCCTCAATACGACCGTTGCCGATCACCGGACCTCGTACCAGGACTACCAGATCGCCCTCGGCTTCCGGCATACCGGAACGTTCTCCTGGCGTCCCCAGGACGAAGTCGGCTTCGCAGTGGGCACGACTCACGTGAATTCGGCGGCCTTCGGCCCCAACGCCGGCGGCAACGAAGTCCCGCTCGAGGTCTGGTACGGATGGCAGGCGACCGGCTGGATGAACCTCAAGTTCGACGCGCAATATGTGATCAATCCCGGCGGACGCGGCTATAACGGCGCGGGCGTGAAGACCGACAATGCCGTGGTTCTCGGCCTGCGCACCGAGGTCCATTTCTGATGTGACGCTAACGCCTCCGATGCGAAAGCCGGGGCATGCCCGCCCCGGCGGAAGCGCAACATGGGGCGGCCCCGCTCTTGGCGGAGCCGCCGTGCAACCGAGACTTCAGTCATCTCGACGTGATCGCTGCCCGGCGAAACCCACGCCGCGAACGCGAAACTGAATAAAAGAAAAGGCCCGGTCGCGATGCGACCGGGCCTTTGTGTTTCGATGTTCGTAGCCTGCGCTTACGCCGCCGTCGAAGCCTTCTGCGCGGCCTTCGCCTGCGCGGCGGCGGCTTCGTCCTTGCGGATCTCGGAGAGCTTCTTCTGGACCTGCTCGGAGAAGATGTACTGCGCCGGGCGCTGCTTGGACATGTCGATCTCCGGCACCATCGGGCCGGTGGTCTTGATGCCGCGCAGCGACACCCACATCGCCTTCAGCGGGTTGTTGAGCGCTGCGGTCGCAGCCGTCGGCTCGTAGCCGCAATGGGCCATACAGTCGGCGCACTTCTCGTACTTGCCGGTACCGTAGGTTTCCCAGTCGGTGGTGTCCATCAGCTCCTTGAAGGTCTTTGCGTAGCCTTCACCGAGCAGGTAGCAGGGCTTCTGCCAGCCGAAGATGTTGCGCGCGGGCATGCCCCAGGGCGTGCACTCGTATTCCTGGTTGCCGGCGAGGAAGTCGAGGAACAGGCCGGAATGCATGAAATTCCACTTCTTGCCCTTGCCCATGGCGAAGACGTCGCGGAACAGCTTCTTGGTCTTGGTGCGGTTGAGGAAGTGCTCCTGGTCCGGCGCGCGCTCATAGGCGTAGCCCGGCGACATCGAGACGCCGACGCCGAGCTCGACGGTGAGGTCCAGGAACTTCGCGATCTCCTCGGCCGGATGGCCGTCGAAGATGGTGGCGTTGACGTTGACAGTGAAGCCGCGCGCCTTGGCGGCCTTGATCGCGGAGACGGCGCGGTCGAACACGCCCTTCTGCGACACCGCCTTGTCGTGGTGGTCGCGCAGGCCGTCGAGATGCACCGAGAAGAACAGGTAGGGGGAGGGCTCGAACAAATCGAGCTTCTTCTCGAGCAGCAGCGCGTTGGTGCAGAGCGAGACGAACTTCTTGCGCGCGACGAGGCCGCGCACGATCTCGCCGATCTCCTTGTGGATCAGCGGCTCGCCGCCAGGAATGGCAACCATCGGCGCGCCGCACTCGTCGGCGGCGTCCCAGCACTCCTGCGCCGTCATGCGCCGGTTGAGGATCGCATCGGGATAATCGATCTTGCCGCAGCCGACGCAGGCGAGGTTGCAGCGGAACAGCGGCTCCAGCATCAGCACGAGCGGATAGCGCTTGCGGCCAAGCAGTTTCTGCTTGAGCAAATAGCCGCCGATACGCATTTCCTTGAAGAAGGGGATTGCCATTACACGTTTCTTTCTGGGCTTTTCAATTCGGGTGGGTCAGCTCGCGGCCAGTTGGGCCGGAAGCCGGAATTCGATGTTTTCCTCGCGACCGGGGAGTACCTGGACCTTGACCGGTCCGATCCGCCGCATCGCTTCGATCACGTCATCCACGAGTACCTCAGGCGCCGAAGCGCCGGCCGTGACGCCGACAGCCCTGGCATCTTTCAACCACGCCGGATTGAGCTCGCTGCCGTCGGCAATCAAATAACTCGCGACGCCGGCCTCAGTGCCGATTTCGCGGAGCCGGTTCGAGTTCGAGCTGTTGGCAGCGCCCACCACCAAGATCACGTCGACCAGCTTGCTCAAGTCCCTTACCGCAGATTGGCGGTTCTGTGTCGCATAGCAGATATCCCGGATATCCGGGCCTTGAATATCTGTAAAGCGGGCCTGGAGGGCCGCAATGATGTCCCTGGTGTCGTCGACCGACAGGGTGGTCTGGGTGATGTAGGCCACTGGGCTATCCGCCGGCAGGGTCAGGGCCTTAACCTCTTCAACGCTTTGGACAAGCAGGACGGGGCCGGGCACCTGGCCCATCGTGCCCTCCACCTCGGGGTGCCCGGCATGGCCGATCAGGATCAGGGTGCGGCCCTTGGAGATGTACCGCTTCCCCTGATTGTGAACTTTCGTGACCAGCGGGCAGGTGGCATTGAGCACCGGAAGATCACGCGCGGCGGCCTCTTCCTCGACGCTGCGGGCGACGCCGTGAGCGCTGAAAACCGTGACCGATTTCGGCGGTACCTCGGACAGCTCCTCGACGAAAATGGCGCCTTTGTTCTTCAGGCTCTCGACCACGTATTTGTTGTGGACGATCTCGTGGCGCACGTAGACGGGCGGGCCGTACTTCTCCAGGGCCCGTTCCACGATCTCGATCGCACGTACCACGCCCGCGCAGAAGCCGCGCGGCTGCGCAAGATAAACTTCCATAGGACGCCCATCACGCAAGTTGCACCAATCCGCTTTCGCAAGTCCCCAGCGGCACCCCGAGACCGACCAATGAGTTGCAATAAACGCACCATTGGCCTTGCGCACGCGGTAGCCGCCCACCCCCGTCGGGGCTCCGGCGCATGGAGGCACAGCACTTTGTGTCAAAAAATCGGCAGAAAGGAAAGATCAGATGAAACCTTGGTTCCCAGTCCGCCGGATTTTGCGGTACCATAGTATAGGAATTACCGTGCGCAATGGCGACATTTGTGCTCACCCCTTCGTCACTTTCCCGCCTCAACTCCCCGGCTATACCGACCGCCCCGCATGATTTTTCCCCGGCCTTCCGCCGTTTACCTCGAACCTTCTTGCGGCGAGAACCACCCAAAACAGCAATAGGTTTCGCTCGGGAACTCCGATAAACAGCGGGCGTTTCCGGCAAGCTGTTAACCGCAGAAAGAAAAGAAGTGCTGCAAAGCGTAGTCGTCGCCATCGTCAGGGCCTGCACCCGGTTTGCCTCCCTCGTCGTCGTTCTCGGGCTCCTGCTGTCGGTGGCCGCGGGCTATTACGCTGCGCGCCATTTCGCCATCAACACCGACATCAATTCGCTGATTGCCCAAAATCTCGACTGGCGGCAGCGCGACCAGCAGTTCGACCGCGCCTTTGACCGCGATGCGACGATTCTCGCGGTCGTCGAGGCCAGGACGCCGGAGATGGCGACCGCAGCGGCCGATGCGCTCTTTGCCAAGCTGAGGGACGACAAGACCAACTTCCAGTCGATGCAGCAGCTGGGGACCGGCGAGTTCTTCGAGAAGAACGGCCTGTTGTTCCTGCCGACCGATGAAGTCGCCAAGGCCACCAGCCAGTTCGAATCCGCAGCGCCCCTGATCGAGATCATGGCGGGCGACCCCTCGATCCGCGGCCTGACCGGCGCGCTGGAGACCGGACTTGCCGGCGTCAAGCGCGGCCAGGTCAAGCTCGACAACACCGCGCGGCCGTTCAACCAGATCGCGCAGACGGTCGAGACCGTGCTCAACAAGGGCAAGGCGAGCTTCTCATGGCGTGAGCTCGTCAGCGACGAGCCGCTGTCGGATTCCGACAAGCGCGCCTTCATCGAGTTCAAGCCGATCCTCGACTACAACGCGCTGGAGCCCGGCAAGGGCGCCACCGACGCGATCCGGAAAGCGGCAGCCGATCTGGATTTTCCGACCAAATTCCAGGCGCGGGTGCGCCTGACCGGTCCGGTCCCGATCGCGAACGAGGAATACGCGACCGTCCAGGAAGGCGCCGTCGTCAACGGCGTCGGCACCGTCCTTGTCGTGCTGCTCATCCTGTGGCTGGCGCTGCATTCGTCGAAGATCATCTTCGCCGTGTTCGTCAATCTGTTCGTCGGGCTCGCGATCACGACGGCCGCCGGCCTGATGATGGTCGGATCATTCAATTTGCTGTCGATCGCCTTCGCGGTGCTGTTCGTCGGCCTCGGCGTCGATTTCGGCATTCAGTACAGCGTCCGCTATCGTTCGGAGCGCTACAAGCACAACGACCTCAGGGGTGCGCTGGTGCTGGCTGCGAAACGCTCGGCGGTGCCGCTGTCGCTGGCCGCGATGGCCACCGCCGCTGGTTTCCTTTGCTTCATGCCGACTGACTACAAGGGCATCGCGGAGCTTGGCCAGATCGCCGGCGTCGGCATGCTGGTGGCCTTCCTCTCCTCGATCACCGTTCTGCCGGCACTGCTGAAGCTTCTGAACCCGCCCGGTGAGATGGAGCCGGTGGGCTACGCCTTTCTGGCGCCGCTCGATCACTTTCTGGAAAGGCACCGTGTGCTGGTGGTCGGGGGCACGCTGCTGCTCGCGCTCGCCGGCCTGCCGCTGCTCTACTTCATGAAGTTCGACTTCAACCCGATGAACCTGCGCAATCCGCACGCCGAGTCGATCGCGACCTTCCTCGACCTACGCAAGGATCCCAACACCGGCGCCAACGCCATCAACGTGATGACTACGTCGGAAGAGCAGGCAAGGCAGGTCCAGGCGAGGCTGGAGAAGGTGCCCGAGGTGCTCCGCGTGATGTCGCTCGACAGCTTCGTGCCGCAGGACCAGCAGCCGAAGCTGAAGCTGATCGCGCAGGGCGCCAAGGTGCTGAATCCTGCGCTCAATCCCGATCAGATCGATGCGGCGCCGACGGACCAGGAGAACGTGGAGTCGCTGAAATCCTCGGTCGACAATCTGCGCCGCACCGCCGGTGACGCCAAGGGCCCGGGTGCAGTAGCATCGCGCCGGCTCGCGGATGCGCTCGAGAAGCTCGCCAATGGCGACGAGGCCACGCGCAACAAGGCGCAGGACGTCTTCGTCACGCCGATGAAGATCGTGTTCGACCAGCTCAGGAACGCGCTGCAGGCTGGTCCCGTCACTCTGAGCTCACTGCCGCCCGATCTCGTCAGCGCCTGGAAGAGCAAGGACGGCGTCATCCGCGTCGAGGCGTTGCCCAAGGGCGATCCCAACGACAACGACACGCTGCGCAAATTTGCGGCTGCGGTGCTCGCTGCCGAGCCGACCGCGATCGGCGGTCCGGTCTCGATCCTGAAGTCCGGTGACACCGTGGTGAGGGCGTTCATTCACGCCGGCATCTACGCGCTGCTCGTGATCGGCCTGTTGCTGTGGATCACGCTGCGCCGCTTCGTGGACGTGCTGATGACGCTGGTGCCGCTGCTGGTCGCTGGTGCCGTGACGCTCGAAATCTGCGTGTTGATCGGCCTGCCGCTCAACTTCGCCAACATCGTCGCGTTCCCGCTGCTGCTCGGCGTCGGCGTCGCGTTCAAGATCTACTACGTCGTGGCCTGGCGCTCGGGCAGAACAAACCTGCTTCAGACCAGCCTGACACGCGCGATCTTCTTCAGCGCGCTGACGACGGCGACCGCCTTCGGCAGCCTGTGGCTGTCGAGCCATCCCGGCACGTCCAGCATGGGCAAGCTGCTGGCGCTCTCGCTGGTAACGACGCTCGCCGCGGTGCTGTTGTTCCAGCCGGCCCTAATGGGCAAGCCCCGCAATCTCAGGGAGTAGGCAGATGTCGCCGACAGGATCGGCGGCGCTCTTCTGACCGGGCTTGGTCGCAGCGGTTTTCGCGGCCGGCGCAGTGGCCGTGGCGCCCGTCGTGGCCTGGGGGGGCTGGGCTGCTTGTTGGGGTGCTTGTTGTGTTCCCTGGGCCTTCGGCGCCGCGCCGGGCGCCTTCGGCGTGCCCTTGGCCATGGCGTTGGCGGGGCTCAAGGGGATCGGCGGCCCGACTCGGGTCCAGGTCTCGCCGCCACAGAGGAAGCCCATCACGCAGCCCTTGATTTCGAGCTGGTCGGTGCCGACAGGCGTGATGGTCGCGCTGTAGGTCTGGCCGTCCTGCGCGTTATAAACCTGTCCTTCCCACTGATCGGCGCCGGCCTTCTTCTTCATGTCGAGCAGGGTCGGCATGCCCAGCGTCGGCCTGTTCTTTTTCGAGACATCCGGGTTGTTCTCGTCGCGGCCGCCGGGCTTCTTTTCCCAGGAAACGGCGCCCCACATGCTGCCATTGCACTGGGCGACGCGGATGTTGGCGACGCCGTCGGCGACCCGCCAGTCGCCGGTGGGATCGGCGGCGAGCGCCGGGTTCAGGCAGATGCAACCGCCAGACAGTATAATTCCGGTGTAAAGGGCCAAACGCATGAGTGTTCCTTGGCAGTGCAACATGGTTTAAAGCTGTGCTTGCGAAGATGGTCCGAAAAAGGGCAAAAGGCCGCACAGACCGTTTTCAGTAACGGTCCGTTTTCAGTTGACGAGACGGCCCTCAACCGAAGTATGTAGCGGATGCACAGTCCAAATCCAGACATGTCTCAGCTGTTCGCGGACCGGCAGGCCCAGCGCAGCGCCCTGCATAATCGGTATCTGAACGAGCAGTTCGTTCGGGTTCTCAAGACCATCGGCTACGACGTCGGCTTCCAGAAGGGGCAGGGGCAGTACCTCTACGACCGCGACGGGGCGCGCTATCTCGATCTTTTGTCCGGCTTTGGCGTGTTTGCGATCGGGCGCAATCATCCGGTCATGCGCGAGGCGCTCAAAAGCGTGCTCGATGCCGACCTGCCCAACCTCGTCCAGTTCGACGTCTCCACGCTCGCCGGGGTGCTGGCCGAGCGCCTCCTGAAATATGTTCCCTATCTCGACAAGGCGTTCTTTGCCAATTCCGGTGCGGAATGCGTCGAGGCCGCGATCAAGTTCGCGCGCGGCGCGACGGGGCGCCCCGGCATCGTCTATTGCGCCCACGGCTACCACGGCCTGACCTATGGCGCGCTGTCGCTGACGGGTGATTCGAACTTCCGCACCGGTTTCGAGCCGCTGCTGCCGGGTTGCACCCCGGTCCCGTTCAACGATCTGGCTGCGCTCGAAAAGGCGCTGGCTTCGCGCGAGGTCGCGGCGTTCATCGTCGAGCCGATCCAGGGCAAGGGCGTCAACATGCCCACCGACGAGTTCCTGCCGGGCGCTGCCGCACTCTGCAAGAAATACGGCACGCTGTTTGTCGCCGACGAGATCCAGACCGGCATGGGCCGGACCGGCCGCTTCCTCGCGGTCGAGCACTGGAACGTCGAGCCCGACATGGTGCTGCTGTCGAAGTCGCTCTCGGGCGGCCACGTCCCGGTCGGCGCGGTGCTGACGCGCAAGGCCATCTTCGACAAGATTTTTAATCAGATGGACCGCGCCGTGGTGCACGGTTCGACATTCTCAAAGAACGACCTTGCGATGGCCGCGGGCATCGCCACGCTCGACGTGATGGAGTCCGAGAAGCTGATCGAGTCGGCCGCCAAGCGTGGCGCCGAGCTGCGCCTGGCGCTGACGCGCATGGTGCCCGGTTACGAGCTGTTGAAGGAAGTCCGCGGCAAGGGCCTGATGATCGGCATCGAATTCGGCCCGCCGAAATCGCTGCGCCTGCGCGCCTCCTGGAACGTGCTGGAGACCGCCAACAAGGGCCTGTTCTGCCAGCTCATCACCGTGCCGCTGTTCAAGGATCACAAGATCCTCACGCAGGTCGCAGGCCACGGCAGCCACACCATCAAGCTGCTGCCGCCGCTCACCATCACCGAGGAAGACTGCAGCTGGATCGAGAAGGCGTTCGACGAGGTCATCGCCGGCAGCCACAAGGTCCCCGGCGCGATCTGGTCGCTCGGCAAGACGCTGGTGGACAACGCGGTGCGGCGGTCGGCCTGATCTTCCGCCGACTGCGCCTCAGCATCGGCCGGCGTAGTCCCAGATATGAAGCATGTTCAGCGTGATCAGGCCAGCAAAGCCGGCAATGACGGACAGGAGCGCGAACCAAATCCATTGCTTGCGCTCCTTGAAGGCGAGCAATGCAGCGCAGCCCGCCGCGAACATCGACGGGAACGTGGCGCAGATAATCAGTGACGGAACCATGTCTGTCCTCCTTGTGGAACTGCAATCTGCCGAATTGCGCTCGCGAGGACTGTGAGAGGCATCACCTCTCTGAACCATGGCACGGAGCTTCGCCCGCTGCCGCCAACTACCCCTCAACATTCGCCTTCATCGCCGCTTCGAACTTGTCGACGAATTCGGCGAGCTCGTCGGCGCCGAGATCGCTGACGGCCCAGAAGTTCAGGCCGCGGTTGCCCCAGCGGCGGCAGTTGAAGCCTTGCATGGTCTGGGTTTTCGGCTGCCGGTGCTCGGTGCTCGCGGTTTGCGACACGAACAGATTGATCACATGTTGCCGGCGCCGGTAGACCACGGCGCCGATGGCGCGGGCATCGATATAGTCGAGGCGGCCGCCGACCAGCGTGAAACCTTGTGCGGTGAGATCGATCACGGGCGGGGCGACGTCGAGCTTGCCGTTGAACCAGGGCTTGACGGTGTGCTGGTCGGTCGAGACCACGTCGGTGAGGTGGCCGGCCTGGAGCGAGCGCAGATGCGCGGAGACAACCTCCGACAGGATGCGCTGTTGGTCGTCCTGGCGCAGCACCACGGCGATGACGCCGGAGGCCGCGAGCGCGGAGACGGCCGAGCCCATCGCAAAGCCGCGCAGCACGGAGCGGCGGCTCGGTTGCTGGCGCTGCGGCTGCGGCAGCGAAGCCTCGATGCGAGCGCGCAAGTCCGCCGGCGCGGTGTAGCGCAGATTGGTATCTGCGAGCACGCGCTGCATTTCGCGCTGCGCCGAAAGCTCCGCAGCGCAGGCCGGGCAACCGGCGATATGGGCTTCCACCTCGCGCGCGTGGCCGGCATCGAGCTCGTTGTCGAGCAGCGCGTGAAGCAGAATCCTTGCTTCGTCGCAGGTCATTTCGTTTGCTCCTCTTCCGCCATCCAGGCTGCGCGCAGCATGGCGCGGGCGCGGGCGAGGCGGGACATCACGGTGCCGACGGGGACGCCGACGGCCTCGGCGATTTCACGGTAGGACAGGTTGTTGATCTCGCGCAGCACGAATGTTTCCTTGAACGGCTCGGCGAGCGCGTCGATCAGCTTGCGGATCGCGCCGGCATCGCGGCTGCGCAGCACTTCGGTCTCGGGGCTCGCCTCGGTCTCATGCCAGAGCGGTGTCTGCTCGGCGGCGCCGGGCGTATCCTCGATCGCGCTGGGGCGGTGCGCGCGCCGCGCGTATTCGGCGTTGCAGACGTTGCGCAGGATGGCGAACAGCCAGGGTTTCATCGCCGGGCCGCGATAGCTGTCGAAATGCTTCAGCGCGCGCAGATAGCACTCCTGCACCGCGTCTTCGGCGTCGGAGGCATCGCGCAACAGATAGCGTGCGAGCGTGTAGACGTCGTCGAGATAGGGCAGCGCCGCCTCGCGGAAGCGCCGTGCCTTCTGCAGATCGTCGGTGGCGGGCATCGCTCCTCGCTTTGCCTCTTGTTCTGCCCGTGGCTTCGTTTCGTCCCTGTTCGTCCCGCCCGGGTGCGTTACCGCGGGCGCACGAGCCCGGCCGGCGTGGGACCACCGGCCGGGCAAGACGTTGATGCCTTGGTTCGAGTTATGACTCAACCTTGATCATCCCCGTCATGTGCGGGTGCAGCGAACAAAAATATTTGTAGTCGCCCGCATTGGTGAAGGTGAAGGAGAACTTGTCGTCGGTGTCCAGGGTCTTGGACCTGAACTTGCCGGCCGACACCACGGTGTGCGGGATGTCGTCCCGGTTGGTCCAGGTTACGGTGGTGCCGACCTTGATCTTGAGCTCGGCCGGCTGGAAAACGAAGTTGTCGATGTGTACCTCCATGTCGTCGGCAGCGCGGGTTTTTGTTGCGGGCAGCAGGATGGCGGCCACCACGGCGACAGCAAAGTCGCGGCGATTGAGAGTCTTCATTGTCAGCTTCCGTTCGGCCTTAGCCCTGCAGCGGCGTATCGATGATCGCGAGCCGCTGCTCGTTCTGCTTGAAGTTGATGCTGGCGACCCCCAGCATGGAGCGAAGCCTCGCGTCCTCGACCTTCATCGGGCCGGGCGAGGGGGCGGCTCCGGGGGCGGGCTGTGGGAAGGCGGTCGAGCGCGCGGTGTGGAAGGTGACGTTGCCCTCGACCTTCTGCATCACCTGGTGGATGTGCCCGTTCAGCACGGTGACTGAGCCGAAACCCTTGACGTATTCGAGCGCGCGGCCGCCGTCCTCGGTGCCCCAGCCCCATTCGGGATAGACGGTCCAGAGCGGAATGTGCGCAAAGAGCACAATGGGCGTCGATTTCGACTTGCCGCGCAGATCGTCCTCGAGCCAGGCGAGCTGCTCGGCGCCGAGATTGCCGAGCCCGCCGGCCTTGAGGTCGACGACGTTGACGAGGCCGACGAAATGCACGCCGCCGGCGTCGAACGAATACCAGCCGTGTCCCTTGGTGCCTCGGCCGTAGCGCTCGCGATAGAGCTTCACCTCCTCGTCGATGAAGTCGTGCTCGCCGGGGACGTAGTGCACGTCGAGCTTGGTCTGCGAAATGATGCGCTCGGCGTTGTCGAACTCGGCGGCCTTCGACAGATGGGTGATGTCGCCGGTGTGGATCATGAAGGACGGCTTGGCCGGCATCGCGTTGATCTTGTTCACAGCCTCCTCCAGCGTGCCGAGCGCGTTGGGATTGGCCGGCTTGTCGAAGCCGACATGGCTGTCGCTGATCTGGAGGAAGCTCATGCCGGGCGTCGCCGCCGTTGCGGCCTCGGCGGAATCGATGATGCCGAGCGAGCGCGGCACGCCGCCCGTGACGGTCCAGAGCACCCCGGTGCCGGCCCAGGTCATGCACTCCAGCACCTTGCGGCGGCTGACGCCGTCTTCCCCGTGATCTTGTCCGCTCATCGCGCCTCTCCACGTCGCCCGGAATTGGGCTTCGGGGAGGTGATCGGGGCAGGGAGGGACTTATTCCCGGATGCGATGACGATTTCGTGAGGGTGTTCGTGTCCCGGACGCGGTGCAGCGCCTCTTGGCGGCACCGCAGAGCCGGGACCCATGCGATCGGCCAGTCCGTGCCCCGGCTCTGCGCAGCAGCGTTGCACGCTGTAGCGCGTCCGGCGTAGGAGACTTATCTTGCGAATTCCCTTACTGCATCCACCACGGCTGCCGGCTCTTCTTGCGCCACACAATGCCCGGCCCCTTTGAAGACCAGCGTACTGACGCGAGGAATCAGCGAGACCGCGCGCGCTGCCATCTCCTTGTAGATCGGCCACGACTTCGCGGCGGTCGTCACGCGCACCGGGCAATCGATTTCGGCAAGCGCTGTAAACGGATTGCCGCGGACATCGCCAACGTAAACCTGCGTCATCGCCTCGTAGATCGGACGCAGCATCGCCGCCTCGATCTCGGGCGTGCAGCAGAGCCGGACCCGGCCATTGTCGAGGGTGACGAAGCCGTGGCGCACATAAGCTCGTAGCGAGGTCTCGGTCCAATCCGCAAATGTCGGCGATGTGCGGTAGCGCTCGAAGACAGCGTCGGCATTGTCGAACTCGGCCCGACGGCGCAACGCGCCTTGGACTTGCAAGAGGGATTCCTCACTTAATCCTCCAGAACGTGCCGCGCGTGGATCCATGATGGTCGGCTCCATCACGAACAGGCGCTCGAAACGCCCGGGTAGTAGCTTTGTCGCGAGCAGAAGATCGGTCGCCCCTGCGCTGTGGCCGATGCCATAGACGTCGCGCAGCCCGAGCGCATCGAGCACCCGGCAGACGTCCTCGGCAAAATCCAGGAAATGATAGACGTCAGGCTTGTGGCTGGCGCCATGACCGCGGCGGTCGAGCGCGTAAACGGTGTAGGTCGATGCGAGCTCGCGCGCGACCTCGTCCCAGACGTCGGCGACGAAACCGGTGCCGTGCAGGAGGAGGGCGGGCGGTTTGCCGCTCTCGCCCCATTGCAACATGGCGATTTCCGCGTGGGCAGGGCCGACTGAAAAGCGGTTGATCATGGCGATGGGTTGCTACTTCGCATCCTCCAAAATCATCGTCGCCCCCTTCTCCGCGATCATCGCCGTCGGCGTGTTGGTGTTGCCTGAGGTGATGGTCGGCATGATCGAGGCATCGATGACGCGAAGGCCGGACAGGCCGTAGAAGCGCAGGCGTTCGTCTACCACCGCCATCGGATCGTTCGGCGTGCCCATCTTGGCGGTGCCGACGGGGTGGAAGATGGTGGTGCCGATATCGCCGGCGGCCTTTGCCAGCGAGGCGTCGTCGTCGCCGACAGAGGGGCCGGGCAGATATTCGCTCGGGCGATATTTTGCCAGCGCTTTCTGCTGCATCAGGCGCCGTGTGGTGCGAATGGCGTCGGCGGCGACCTGGCGGTCGTCATCGGTCGACAGGTAGTTCGGCGCGATGATCGGCTTCTCGTCGGGCGTTGCCGCGCGCAGCCGCACGGTGCCGCGCGAGGTCGGCTGCAGATTGCAGGCGCTGACCGTGACGGCGGGGAAGCGGTGCAGGGGATCGCCGAACTTGTCGAGCGACAGCGGCTGCACGTGGAACTGTATATTGGCACGGGCGCGCGTCGCATCGGAGCGCGTGAAGATGCCGAGCTGCGACGGCGCCATCGTCAGCGGCCCACGGCGGCGGAAGACGTAGTCGAGCCCCATCAGGCCACGGCGGAACAGATTGTAGTAGGTCTCGTTCAGCGTGCGCACGCCCTCGACCTTGTAGATCGCGCGCTGCTGCAGATGGTCCTGCAGATTGCGGCCGACGCCCGGCTTGTCCATGACGATGTCGATGCCGAGCGGCGACAGCCAGTCGCCAGGCCCGATGCCGGAGCGATGCAGCACTTGCACGGAGCCGATCGCGCCGGCCGAAAGGATCACCTCGCGCCTGGCACGCGCCTCGATGATTTCGCCGTTCTGGATGAAGCGCACCCCGACGGCGCGGCCCTGCTCGATGATGAGGCGGTCGACCAGCACGTGCTTCTCGAGCCGCAAATTGGGACGGTTCAGCGCCGGCTTGAGGAAGCCGCGCGCCGAGGACCAGCGTCGGCCGCGCTTCTGGTTGACGTGAAAATAGCTGGTGCCTTCGTTGTCGCCGGTGTTGAAATCCGGGATGCGCTTGATGCCCATTTCTTCTGCGGCATCACCCACGGCATCGAGAACGGCCCATGACAGCCGCGGCGCCTCGATGCGCCAGCCGCCACCTGCGCCATGATGCTCGCTGGCTCCGAGGAAGTGGTCCTCCAGTCGCTTGAAAAGCGGCAGCACGTCATCGTAGCCCCAGCCGGTCATGCCGAGCTGACGCCAGTGATCGTAGTCGGCGGCTTGGCCGCGCATCGAGATCATGGCGTTGATCGCCGAGCAGCCGCCGATCACCTTGCCGCGGGGATAGGCCAGCGCACGGCCGTTCAGTCCCGGCTCGGCCTCGGTCTTGAACATCCAGTCCGAGCGCGGATTGCCGATCGCGAAGAGATAGCCGACCGGAATGTGGAACCAGATCCAGTTGTCGTCGCCACCAGCTTCGAGGATGAGCACCCGATTGCGCGAATCCGCCGAGAGCCGGTTGGCGATGATGCAGCCGGCCGTGCCGGCTCCGACGACAATGTAGTCAAATTCACCTTCGAGCCGCCTTGGCATTCTGTCTCCACCCGGATGGTCACTTGATGTTCCGTCCTAATAGGCAGACGCAGCGGTTCGGGACAAGTCGGGCCATGACGAGAGGGCAGGGCTCCCCCCGATCCGCAGTGGTTAGGTGGACTGGCGCTTGCATGGTAGACAGTCCTGTATTCCAACAAAGCTCGAGATCCTCCATGCCCATCGTGAACCG
Organism: Bradyrhizobium sacchari; assembly: GCF_002068095.1. Lineage (GTDB taxonomy): Bacteria > Pseudomonadota > Alphaproteobacteria > Rhizobiales > Xanthobacteraceae > Bradyrhizobium > Bradyrhizobium sacchari. Next base: position 227,510 of record NZ_LWIG01000013.1, read on the forward strand.
TGTCGCCGACCTCCAACCCGATATTCAGGCCTGGCGCCGCGACATCCACCAGCATCCCGAGCTGCTGTATGACGTTCACCGCACCGCAGCATTCGTCGCGGAGCGGCTGCGCGAGTTCGGCTGCGACGAGGTCGTGACCGGCCTCGGCCAGACTGGCGTGGTCGGCGTGATCAAGGGCAGCAAGCCGGCCGGTGACGGGCTCAAGGTGATCGGCCTGCGCGCCGACATGGACGCGCTGCCGGTCGAGGAGCAGACCAACCTGCCTTACGCCTCGAAGACACCGGGCAAGATGCACGCCTGCGGCCATGACGGCCACACCGCGATGTTGCTTGGGGCCGCGCGCTACCTCGCCGAGACCCGCAATTTCGCCGGCGATGCGATCGTGATCTTCCAGCCGGCCGAGGAGGGCGGCGCCGGCGGCGCGGCCATGGTCAAGGACGGCCTGATGGAGCGCTTCGGCATCGAGCAGGTCTACGGCATGCACAACGGCCCCGGCATCCCGGTCGGCTCGTTCGCAATCCGTCCCGGTCCGATCATGGCGGCGACCGACGAGGTCGATATCATGATCGAGGGCCTCGGCGGCCATGCCGCGCGTCCGCATAAATGCATCGATTCCGTGCTGGTTGGCGCGCAGGTGATCACGGCGCTGCAGTCGATCGTCGCGCGCAGCGTCGATCCGCTGGAATCGGCCGTGATCTCGATCTGCGAATTCCACGCCGGCAACGCCCGCAACGTCATTCCGCAGACGGCGACGCTGAGGGGCACGATCCGCACGCTGTCGCCGGAGGTGCGCAAGCTGGTCGAGAAGCGCGTGCATGAGGTGGTGGCGGGCGTGGCGCAGATCACCGGCGCCAAGATCGACCTGCACTACAAGCGCAATTATCCCGTCGTGAATAACCATGCCGCCGAGACCGAGGTGGCGCGGCGTATTGCGGGGCAAGTCGCCGGGGAAGCCAATGTGCACGAGATGCCGCCGCTGATGGGCGGCGAGGATTTCGCCTACATGCTGGAAGCGCGTCCCGGCGCCTTCATCTTCTGCGGCAACGGCGACAGCGCCGGCCTGCATCACCCCGCCTACAATTTCAACGACGAGGCGATCGTGTTCGGCACGTCGTATTGGGTGAAGCTGGTCGAGGAACAGCTGGCGGCGTCTTAGGGCCGATTTCTTCGCACGAACGAAAAGGGCCCGCGCATCGCACGGGCCCTTTGTTTTTGACTGATGCGATCGCTCAGAAGATCCGCGAGAAGATCACGTAGAGCGTGGCCGACAGCATGATCGCGCAGGGCAGCGTCAGCACCCAGGCCATCAGCAAATTGCGGATCGTCGACCATTGCAGGCCCGAACCGTTCGCGGCCATGGTGCCGGCGACGCCGGACGACAGCACGTGGGTGGTGGAGACCGGCAGGCCGAACACGTCGGCGGCGCCGATCGTGGCCGCGGCCACGAGCTCGGCGGAAGCGCCCTGCGCATAGGTGAGATGGGACTTGCCAATCTTCTCGCCCACGGTGATGACGATACGCTTCCAGCCGATCATGGTGCCGAGGCCGAGCGCGATGGCGACCGCGATCTTCACCCAGTTCGGAATGAACTTCGTGGCGGCATCGAGCGAGCCCTTGTAGCCGTTGAGGGTCGCGATCTCCTCCTTGTTGAGATCGTTCTCCTTGTCCTTCATCAGGAAGCGGATCGCCTCCGAGGTCAGGTACATGTCGTTGCGGGTATTGCCGACGGCTTCCGCCGGCACCTTGTTCAGTGTGCCATATTTGGCAACCTGGTCACCGACATCCTTCACCAGCACGGCGAGCGAGGGATAGGTGCCCTCGCTGATGTGGTGCGAGGTGATGTACTGCGTCACCGCCGGGCGGGGGTCGCCGATGATGCTGTGGCCGGCGCCTTTGGCCGAGATCACCTTTGAGGCAGCATCCGAGGTCTTCTGGAACTGGGCGACCTGGGATTCCGGCAGCGCGCGGTTGAGCGCATAGGCGGTCGGCACCGTGCCGATCAGGATCAGCATGATCAGGCCCATGCCCTTCTGGCCGTCGTTGGAGCCGTGGGCGAAGCTGACGCCGGTGCAGGTCAGGATCAGGAGGCCGCGGATCCAGAGCGGCGGCGCCCTGTTGCCTTCGGGCGCAGCATAGAGGGCCGGGTTGCGCACGATGAACTTGAGCACGAGCAGCAGCACCGCGGCGCAGGCGAAGCCGACCAGCGGCGACAGCAGCAGCGCGTAACCGATCTCGGTGGCCTTGCTCCAGTCCACGCCGGAGGTGCCGTCGCGGCCGCGCATGACGGCGTTGGCGATGCCGACGCCGATGATCGAGCCGATCAGCGTGTGCGAGGAGGAGGCGGGCAGGCCGAAGAACCAGGTGCCGAGATTCCACAGGATCGCGGCGATCAGCAGCGCGAACACCATGGCGAAGCCGGCGCTGGAGCCGACCTGCAGGATCAGCTCGACCGGCAGCAGCGAGACGATGCCGAAGGCGACCGCGCCGGAGGACAAGAGCACGCCGAGGAAGTTGAAGAAGCCGGACCACATCACCGCGACTTCAGCCGGCAGCGAATGGGTGTAGATCACGGTCGCCACCGCGTTGGCGGTGTCATGGAAGCCGTTGACGAACTCGAAGCCGAGCGCGATCAGCAGCGCGACGAACAGCAGGATGTAGGGCAGGAAGGTCGTGACCCGCGTGCCGGTGGCGTTGACGTCGATATAGATGCTGTAGGCGACGAACAGCAGGCCCGCGGCGAGAATGCCGAAGAACAGGATCATCGTCAGCGGATTGAAGCCCTTGTCGAGATTGGGCCGCGAGGCCGGCTGGATCGGCGCGGGATCGGCTACCGCGCGGTCGAATGCTACATCAGTCATGTCAGGACGCCCCTTAACTTTCAGGTAAGGGTATTGTCCGCGATGGATTTGAAGGCTGGATGACAAGCAGCGGTTGAAAGCCGTTTTTCCGCCGCTATTTAGGCCGCGCGCGCGGATTTCCTCTGCAGGCCGGCGGCGATCTTCAAATCTTCGACGAAGCGCTGATATTCCAGTACCTTGGCCTCCGGATCGGGCAGCCGCAGCAGATAGGACGGGTGCACCGTGACCAGCGCCTTGCGGCCGTCGGGCAGATCGATCAGCCGGCCGCGGGTCTTGCCTATGGGAGTGATCTTGCCGAACACGCTTTGCGCGGCGGTGGCGCCCATCGCGACGATGAGATCGGGCTGGATTGTCGAAACTTCCCGCTCGAACCATTGCCGGCATGCCCGGATCTCCGGCGTATTCGGCTTCTGGTGCAGGCGGATCTTGCCGCGCGGCACGAATTTGAAGTGCTTCACGGCGTTGGTGACATAGACCTTCTTGCGGTCGACGCCGGCTTCCTCCAGCGCGCGGTCGAGCATCTGCCCGGCCGGGCCGACGAAGGGATGGCCGGCGAGGTCTTCCTTGTCGCCGGGCTGCTCGCCGACCAGCATGATGTTGGCGTTCTTGGGACCCTCGCCGAACACGGTCTGCGTCGCGTCCTTGTAGAGCGGACAGGCGCGGCAATGGGCGGCTTCCTCGCGGAGCGCTTCGAGATCGTCGGCAGCAGTCTTGCGTGTCATCGGAGCCTCCGGCCGCTTCTGAGGCTTGTGCGGATCGGTTGCGGCATTGGCGATCATGGCGCCGGTCATGCGCTCGGCGTCCTCGATCAGGGGTTTAATGATCGAAGCCTCGGGCAGGTTCCTCCAGTATTTCTTCGGCATCTCGGCCTGCATCGCCTTCACCTTGAGCCGGGCCGGATTGAAGATGCTGGCGTAGTAGCGCCGCCAGGTTTCCTCCAGCCGGTCTTCGCCAGGCGCTTCGCTCTTGCTGACGCCTGGCGTGAACGAAAGCGCATGGCCGTCCCAATGCGCGCAGAGGTCCGGCGTCAGGATCGACCACGGCATGTCGGCAAAGCGTTTTGCGAAGAATGGGGCTGCGAGCTCGACGATGTGATGCTCCGGCTCGAACCAGGCGACGTAGTATGCGTCGCGTTCCCGGCCGATCTCGCGGAAGCGCACGAAGGCGTGCATCTTGTGCTCGTCGCGATGGACGGCTCTCGCCATCGCCGTGACCTGCGCGACGTCGGGATCGGTCGCGACCTCGATGAGGTCGTGATTGTCCTTCAGCCGGAACAGCAGGCGGTAGAGGATCGCGAAACGCTCGCCATCGCGGTGCAGGATAGCAGCCTTGGCGAGCTCGACGAATTTTGCAGACACATTGAAAGTGCCGTCGTTCACCTCGAGGATCGGAGACGGTGCGGGCGGTGCGAACAACTCGGCTTCGCCGTCCTGCACGGTCCAGGTGACATCCTCCGGTCCCACGTGGTGAAGCACGAGGCTGCGCGCGGCTTTGCGCCAGCCGTCGAAATCGGTTTCGGTATCGAGGGTGATGTACTGCATCAGAAGCCAAATCCCAGTTGCGTTGCTTTCGGCTTGAACCGCTCGATCAGCCCGGCGGCATCGAGCCGATGCGGTGAGGGGCGATGATCGCTGAGGACGATGAACGGAAGCGCCTTGTGCCGGGGCACATGCAGCCGCGCGAGATCGGCGAGGCGGATCGTGGTGGTGCGCCGCGTCGCAATGATGCGTTCGACCGCCTTGGTGCCGAAGCCGGGCACCCGCAGCAATTCCTCGCGGCTGGCGCGGTTGACGTCGAGCGGGAAGCGGTCGCGATGGCGCAGCGCCCAGGCGAGCTTGGGATCGATGTCGAGCGGCAGCATCGCGCTGTCATCGACGATCTCGCCGACGTCGAAGCCATAGAATCGCATCAGCCAGTCGGCCTGGTAGAGCCGGTGCTCGCGCAGCAGCGGGGGCTGTACCAGAGGCAAAGCACGGCTCGCATCAGGGATCGGGCTGAAGGCGGAGTAATAGACGCGCCGCAGCCTGTATGAGCCGTAGAGATTGGCGCTGGTGTGGAGAATGGTGTGATCAGAGGCGCTATCGGCGCCGACGATCATCTGCGTGCTCTGTCCGGCCGGTGCGAAGCGCTGCGGCTTGGCCTTCGTCTTCGCGCTGCGGCTGTCCTCGGCTTCATCGAGCTTCAGCCGCAGCCGGCCCATGGTGCGACGGATCGCGCGCACGTCCTTCTCGGGCGCGAATTGCTGCAGGCTCGTCTCCTGCGGCATCTCGATGTTGATGGAGAGACGATCGGCATATTTGCCGGCTTCCGCGATCAGGGCGTCGTCGGCCTCGGGAATGGTCTTGAGATGGATGTAGCCGCGGAAGTGATGCTCCTCGCGGAGCTTTCGCGCGACGCTGACCACCTGCTCCATGGTGTAGTCGGGGCTGCGGATGATGCCGGAGGAGAGGAATAGCCCTTCGATGTAATTGCGCCGGTAGAAGTCGAGCGTCAGCTTGACCACCTCGTCGATGGTGAAGCGGGCGCGCGGCACGTTGGAGGAGGCGCGGTTGACGCAATAGAGGCAATCGTAGTTGCAGGCGTTGGTCAGCAGCACCTTGAGCAGCGAGATGCAGCGTCCGTCCGGTGCGTAGGAATGGCAGATGCCCATGCCCGGCGCGGTCGAGCCCATGCCCTTGCCGTCGCTGGAATCCCGCTTCTCGGTGCCGCTGGAAGCGCAGGACGCGTCGTATTTGGCGGCGTCGGCTAGGATCTCCAGCTTGCGTTGCACGTCCATCCCTAAATCCCTTTGATTCTGCTGATGAATCCCGGAGCGCACCAATTCGATTGACTCTCCGCACCCCGTTAGCTTTATATTAGAACATATCATGAACAAATGAGCCAGCCGCTGGTTCTCTTTTTGAGAGCCATCGGCAATCACCTCTGAAGGAGCGGCGTATATGAGCGGCGCACGCCAAAGCGCGCTTGCAACCTTGCGCGGCCAGATCGAGCGCATCGAGACGGCGGAGGTCGTGCATCAGCAGGATCGCGTCGCGCTCGGTCATAACGAGGTCGATGGCGTGCTGAAAGGCGGGCTCGCGCGCGCGGCGATTCACGAGGTGTTTTGCGAGGGGCGCCAGGGCGCGGCCGGAACGGGCTTTGTCATGGGGCTTGCGGGGCGCGTCTCGGCGCAGCGGCCACTGCTGTGGGTGCGGCAGGATTTTTCGGAAATCGAGACCGGCGCGCTGTCGATGAGCGGGCTCGCCGAGCTCGGTCTCGATCCGCGCCGGGTGGTGATGGTGCGCGCCGCCGATGTCGAGAGCGCGCTGCGCACCTCGGCCGATGCGCTCGCTTGCGATGCGCTGGGTGCGGTCGTGCTCGAGCTCTGGGGCGATGTCAGGCAGTTCGATCTTGTGGCGAGCCGCAAGCTGACGCTGGCCGCGCAAGGCTCCGGCGTCACCGGCCTCTTGTTGCGCATGGCCGCGCAGCCGCTGCCTTCGACTGCGGAGACGCGATGGATGCTGCGCGCGGCGCATTCGCCGCCGGGCTCAGCTTCAATGCCTGCGGCGCCTTGGAGCGCCTGGGGCGCGCCACGCTTCGATGCCGAGCTCTTGCGCAATCGTCATGGCCCGTGCGGCCGGTGGATCATGGAATGGAATTGTGATGAGTGCCAGTTCAGCGAACCGTCGACGTATTCTCAGCCTGTGGCTGCCGCGCCTGCCCATCGACCGGATCCAGCGGTTCCTTGGCAGCGCCGGACTGCATAAGGCCAAAGCCAAAGCGTTTTCAAGCGAAGTGGGTACCGGTTCGCGTGAAGAAAACGCGTCAAAACAAAGAAACGAGCCGAGCATTGTCGTCCTCAAGGACAACAACGCGCTGGTGATCCATGCGCTGGACGATGCGGCGTCTCGTCTGGGTCTGCATATCGGCCAGCCGCTCGCCAATGCGCGGGCGATGTGCCCGGACTTGCGGGTGTTCGATGCCGATGTCGTGGCCGATGCCAAGACGCTCAGCGACATCGCCGACTGGTGCGACCGTTTCACGCCGCTGGTGGCGCTCGATTCGCCGCATGGGCTGTTCCTCGATATCACCGGTTGCGCGCATCTGTTCGGCGGCGAAGCGGCACTGTTGCAGACGCTGGTTCGTGCCCTTGCGCGTCAGGGCTTTGCCGTCAGCGCGGCGATCGCCGGCACGTCGGTCTGCGCGCGCACGCTGACGCGGCAGGCGACAGGCATCATCGTGGCCGATGGCGGGGAGGCGGAGGCGATCAGTTCATTTCCGGTCTCCGCGCTCGGTGCGGGCGAGGCCATCACCACCGGCCTGCGTCGCGCCGGCCTGAAGACCATCGGCGATGTCGCATCGCGCAACGCCTCCGAGATCACGGCGCGGTTCGGGGCGCGGTTCTCGACCCTGCTCGCGCATGCGCTGGGGCAGGGCGATGCGCCGATCAATCCGCGCAAGCCATTGCCCGACTATATCGTCGAGAAACGCTTTGCCGAGCCGATCGCGACCGACACCATGATCGCAATGACGCTGTCGCGGCTGGCCGACACGCTGATTGCGTCCATGGAGAAGCAGGGCAAGGGCGCGCGGCGTCTCGAAGCTGCGTTTTTCCGCACCGACGGCGTGGTGCGCGCGATCATGGTCGAGACTGGGCGTCCCGTGACGCGCAGCGCGGTCATCGACCGGCTGTTCCGCGAGCGCCTCGATGCGCTCGCCGATCCGCTCGATCCCGGTTTCGGCTTCGACATGGTGCGGCTGTCGGCGAGCCGCACCGAGATCGTGGTGCAGGAGCAGCGCGACCTCGACGCCCATGTCCACGACAATGATGAGCTTGCCGCGTTGATCGACCGCATCGCCGCGCGCATCGGAGGAAAACGTGTCGTCGTGCACCTGCCGCAGGACACTCATATCCCCGAAAGCGCGGTGCTGGCTGCGCCTGCGCAGCATCATCTCACGGCCGCGATGCAGGCCGAATGGCCGGCGCGCGTCGAGAGCGAGCCACCGCTGCGTCCCTTGCGGCTGTTCGACAAGCCGGAACCGATCAAGGTGCCGTTCGCGACCGTGCCTGATGGTCCGCCCCATCAGTTCACCTGGCGCCGCGCGCTGCACGCGGTGGTGCGGGTGGAAGGGCCCGAGCGCATCGCCATGGAATGGTGGCGGCAGGACGGCAAGCAGCTGACGCGGGACTATTTCCGCATCGAGGATGCCGAAGGCCTGCGCTTCTGGATCTTTCGCGATGGTCTTTACGAGGGCGAGGTGTTCGACGCCGACGGCAGTCCCGCGTCTCCCGGCTGGTATGTGCACGGTCTCTTCGCATGACGACGCCCGCTTATGCCGAGATCGGCATCACCACCAATTTCTCCTTCCTGCGCGGCGGATCTGATCCGCGCGCCTATGTGCATCAGGCCAGCGCCTTGGAAATTCCGGTGATCGGCATTGCCGATCACAACACGCTCGCCGGCGTGGTGCGGGCCTACAAGGAACTCGACAATGACGAGGTGCTGCACAAGCCGAAGCTGCTGATCGGCGCGCGCATCGTCTTCGTCGACGGCACACCCGATATTCTGGTTTATCCGCGCGACCGTGCGGCCTATGGCCGGCTGTGCCAGCTCCTCACCCGGGGCAAGCGCGGCGACGACATCACGCGGATCGAGAAGGGCGAGTGTCATCTCACTTTCGCCGATCTCCTGGAGTTTTCCGAAGGCCAGCTCCTGATCCTGACGCTGCCGCATCGTTTTGAGCCCGCGCAGGCGATGAATGTGCTGGCAAAGCTCAAAGCCAGCCGCGCCGACGGCGTGTGGCTGGCGGCGAGCCTGATCTATCGCGGCGACGACCGCCGGCGCCTGGCGCGGCTCGACGATCTCGCCGCCAAGGCAAAGGTGCGGTTGCTCGCGACCAACGAGGTGCTCTATCACGATTCCAGCCGCCGGCCGCTTCAGGACGTGCTGACCTGCATCCGCGAGAAGACCACGATCGAAGCTGTGGGGCGGAAGCTGGAAGCCAATGCCGAGCGCTTCCTGAAGGAACCCCGCGAGATGGCACGGCTGTTCCGCGATTTCCCCGACGCGATCGCGGAGACCATCCGCTTTGCGGACAGGATCGACTTCTCGCTCGACCAGCTCAAATACCAGTATCCCGACGAGCCGGTGCCGCCGGGCAAGACCGCGCAGGGGCATCTGGAGGATCTGACCTGGGCGGGGGTCGATAAATATTTCGGCGGCGAGATCGACGACAAGCTGCGCGCCACCCTGAAGAAAGAGCTCGCGCTGATCGCCGAGCTGAAATACGCGCACTATTTCCTCACCGTGCACGACATCGTTCACTACGCGCGCAGCCAGAACATCCTGTGCCAGGGCCGCGGCTCGGCGGCGAACTCGGCCGTCTGCTACGTGCTCGGCATCACCTCGGTCGATCCGACCAAGGTGGACCTCTTGTTCGAGCGCTTCATCTCCAAGGAGCGGCTGGAGCCGCCCGACATCGATGTCGATTTCGAGCATTCGCGGCGCGAGGAGGTGATGCAATATGTCTACCGTCGCTACGGCCGCCATCGCGCCGCGATCATCGCCACCGTCATCCACTATCGCCCGCGCAGCGCCATCCGCGATGTCGGCAAAGCGCTGGGCCTCACCGAGGACGTCACTGCCGCGCTCGCCGACACCGTTTGGGGCAGCTGGGGTAAGGGCCTCAACGACATGCAGGTCCGGCAGGCCGGGCTCGATCCGCAAAATCCCATGATCAACCTTGCGGTCGAGCTTGCGACCGAGCTGATCGAATTCCCGCGCCATCTATCCCAGCATGTCGGCGGCTATGTGCTGACCCAGGACCGGCTCGACACCTATGTGCCGATCGGCAATGCCGCGATGGACGACCGCACCTTCATCGAATGGGACAAGGACGATGTCGACGCGCTCTGCATGATGAAGGTCGACGTGCTCGCACTGGGCATGCTGACCTGCATCAGGAAATGTTTTGATCTGATCGCGGATCATAAGGGTGAGCGTTTTGTGCTGGCGAGTGTCCCGCAGGATGATCCCAGGGTTTACGACATGCTGTGCGCCGGAGAATCGCTCGGCGTGTTCCAGGTCGAGAGCCGCGCCCAGATGAACATGCTGCCGCGCCTGAAGCCGCGGACCTTCTACGATCTCGTCATTGAGGTCGCGATCGTCCGGCCGGGGCCGATCCAGGGCGACATGGTGCATCCTTATCTGCGGCGGCGGAACAGGCTGGAAAAAGTGAGCTATCCGTCTCCGTCACCCGACCACGGTGACAAGGACGAGCTTTACAATGTGTTGCACAAAACCTTGGGCGTGCCGCTGTTCCAGGAGCAGGCGATGCGGATCGCGATCGAGGCCGCGCACTTCACCTCCGAGGAGGCCAACGGCCTGCGTCGCTCGATGGCGACCTTTCGCAATGTCGGCACCATCGGTCAATACGAGGAGAAACTGATCGGCAACATGGTCGCCCGCGGCTACGACCCCAATTTCGCCAAAAGCTGCTTCGACCAGATCAAGGGCTTTGGCTCCTACGGCTTCCCGGAGAGCCATGCCGCGAGCTTCGCCCAGCTCGTCTACATCTCCTCATGGCTGAAATACCATCACCCCGACGCGTTCTGTTGTGGCCTCTTGAACTCGCAGCCGATGGGATTTTACGCCCCGGCACAGATCGTCAGCGATGCCCGCAAGAACGGTGTCGAGGTCCGCGACATCGACGTGTCCTTCAGCTTTGCGCAGAACACGCTGGAGAACACTGACGGAAAATATTGCGCCGTGCGCCTCGGCTTCCGCCAGATCGATGGATTTCACTGGCTGGATGAGGATGAGGAGAGGTTGAAGAGGGCTCAGGCCCTGCGCAAGCGAAGCGTTGATGAACATGAGTCAGGGACGCACGAACGGATGGGTTCCCTCCCCCCTTGTGGGGGAGGGTTAGGGAGAGGGGTGAGACGCACGGGCGGTGGTCGTGGCTTACCCCTTTCTCCAACTCTCCCCCACAAGGGGGGAGAGAGCCCTACCACCTCCCGGGCCGCCTTAAGTGCGGTGGAGCTCGACTGGGCCGACCGCATCATCGCAGCCCGCAACCGCCGTCCCTTCACCTCGCTGGAGGATTTCGCCCGCGACACCGGCCTGCCCAAGCGCGCGCTGATCCTGCTTGCGGATGCCGATGCGTTCCGCTCGCTCGGGCTCGACCGACGCGAGGCGCTTTGGCAGGTGCGGCGGCTGCCCGACGACGTGCCGCTGCCGCTGTTCGAGGCGGCGACCGCGCGCGAGCAGCCGGACGAAGGCGCACAGCCGCTGCCCGTGATGCCGCGTTCCGAGCAGGTGGTCGCGGACTACCAGACCATCCGGCTGTCGCTGAAGGGCCATCCGATGGAATTCTTGCGTGAGATGTTTACGCGCGAGCGCGTCGTCGCCTGCAAGGAGATCAACCATGAGAACGAGCGACGCCGCGTCCGCTGCGCCGGCGTGGTGCTGGTGCGGCAGCGGCCGGGCAGCGCCAGCGGCGTCGTGTTCATGACGCTGGAGGACGAAACCGGCATCGCCAATGTCGTGGTCTGGCCCAAGGTCATGGAGCAGTACCGCAAAGAGGTGATGGGCGCGCGCCTCATCGAGGTTCAGGGCTATATCCAGAGCAGCCCCGAAAAGGTGACGCATCTCATCGCCCAGCGCATGATCGACCGTTCGCATGATCTGGTCGGCCTCGCCAACGACGCGCTAGGCGGCAAGCATCCGGTGCCGGCAGGTGCGACCGTCGTCGAACCGCTCAACGAAGACCCCCGGGCGCTTGCGGACATGCCAGCGCAAAAAATCCGCCACCCCCGCAACGTCCGCATCCTGCCGCCGTCGCGGGATTTTCATTGAGATTGTGCAGGCTGCCGCCACGTCGTCATTGCGAGCGCAGCGAAGCAATCCAGACTGTTCCCGCTGAAAGATTCTGGATTGCTTCGCTGCGCTCGCAATGACGAGTTTGTCGAGCGATTGCGCGCCACACTCTCAATCGTCATACCCCGCGAAAGGCGGGGTATCTAGTACGCCGCGGCCCCTCGGCTCAATCACAGCCGCCTCTGGAATACTGGATCGCCCGGTCAAGCCAGGGGATGACAGCGTGCTCTAAAAATTCACCCGGTTCGAGATCGCGCCGTCCACGACGAGATTGGATCCCGTGGTGAATCCCGACACCGGGCTCGCCAGAAACACCGCCGCGGTCGCGATCTCCTGCGGCGTTGCCATGCGGCCCGTCGGATTGCGCTTCATTGCGTCGTTGTACCGCTCGGGCATGTTCTGCTCGACCATCTCCCAGACGCCGCCCTTGAAATAGACGGTGCCGGGCGAGACGACATTCACGCGGATCTTCTTCTTCGCATATTGCCGTGCCAGGCCCTTGGCCATGTGGATCAGCGCGGCCTTGATCGGGCCGTAGGAGCTAGCCGTGTCCGCCTGCGCCGCGGCGATCGACGAGACGATCACGAAGGCCGCATCGCCGCTACTGGCGCCGCTTATCTCGAGGAACGGCCGCGCGGCGTCGAACGCATGCACGGCGCCGAGCAGGTCAAGCCGGAAATTCTGCTCCCAGGACGCGGCATCGTGCCCTTGTGCCATAGCGCCGGCATTTGAGAACAGCATGTCGATGCCGCCGAGCTCCTTCGCGGCACTCTCGATCCAGCTTTTCAGTGCCGCACCGTCGGTGACATCGAGCGGGCTACCTGTGGCGCGGATTCCGCTTGCCTTCAACTCGGCGACGGTTGCCGCGACCTGATCCGCGTTGCGCGCGCACACCGCGACATTGCTGCCTTCACCGGCCAGCGTCGCCGCAATCGCCCGCCCGATGCCGCGCGTGCCGCCGAGCACGACGGCGTTCCTGCCTTTGAGACCGAGATCCATTGTTGGCTCCTTTTTGTTGGTGCTGTGCAGTGTAGCTGCTTCGGCGGGTATGCTGAACTCTCCAATTCGTCATTGCGAGCACAGCGAAGCAATCCAGACTGTTTCCGCGGATGCATTTCTGGATTGCTTCGTCGCAAGGGCTCCTCGCAATGACGCGAAGAGAGGCGGGACCTCCTCACTCCGGCGCCGCTCCCACAGGCGGGCCGCCGGGCGGGCGGTGCAGGAAGGTCAGCGAGGCATAGGCGCCGACCCAGGAGCCGGTCGCGGCGAAGGCGACATAGAAGGCGTTTTCGGTGTAGCTGATCACGGCATAGGAGGAGAGCAAATACCAGATCGCGCTCCAGGTAGCCGCCGGCACCCGCTTGCGCGCGACAACGGCCGAAGTGAACATCACATAGACCGCGTCGGTGGCCGCCGTTGCGACGAACACGGCGCCTGCGGTGAGAGGATCGATGGCGGCCATTGCATTTCCTTATGTGCTCATGGGATGGTCGTGAAAATTAAGGGAGCGAAGCGGCCATGCAAAGTCCCGCCGCTATTCTCAGGGACATCTGGACCACCGCGGGCGGCGATGCCGCCGCGCTCGATCGCGTGCGGCTGACCGGTGAGGAGCCGCAGATCCCGTCATCGTTTCGCGTCGCGGTTGCCGGCCAAACCACCATTGCCGCGGCGGGCCTCGCCGCCGCCGAGATCTGGCGGCTGCGCAGCGGGCAGATGCAGGACGTCTCTGTCGACCTGCGCCACGCCGTGGCCGAATGCCGTTCCGAGCGTTATTTGCGCCTCGACGACAAGCCGCCGCCACCGGCTTGGGACGCCATCGCCGGCGTCTACAGGACCGGCGATGGCCGCTTCGTCCGCTGCCACACCAATTTCCCGCATCACCGCGATGCCGTCTGCAAGGTGCTTGCCTGCGAGGCGGAACGCGAGCAGGTGCAGGCCGCGCTGATGCAGTGGAAGGGCGAGGATTTCGAGACCGCGGCTTACGCAGCAGGCGGCGTCGTCGCTTTGATGCGCTCTTGCGACGAATGGTCGGCGCTGCCGCAGGCGCATGCGCTCGCGCAATTGCCGCTGCTCTCGATCGAGAGGATCGGCGAAGCCCCGCCAAGGCCGTGGCCGAAAGGCGATCGTCCGCTCGCTGGCCTCCGCGTGCTCGATCTCTCCCGCGTCATCGCGGGTCCCGTCGCCGGCCGCACGCTCGCGGCGCACGGTGCCGATGTGCTCTTGGTGTCAGGGCCCGAGCTACCTGCGATTCCCTGGCTCACCATCGATACCGGCCGCGGCAAGCTCACCACCTTCATCGAGCTGAAGAGCGAGGCGGGCAGGGCGCAATTGCGCGCGCTGCTCAAGGATGCCGACATCTTCTCGCAGGGCTATCGCCCGCGCGCGCTCGCCGCGATCGGCTTTGCGCCCGAAGAGGTCGCCACGATCAGTCCCGGCATCGTCTATGTGACGCTGTCGGCCTATGGCCATGCCGGCCCCTGGGCCGAGCGGCGCGGTTTCGACTCGCTGGTGCAGACCACGACCGGCTTCAACCATGCCGAGGGAGAGGCCGCGGGTGTCGACGGTCCGAAGGAATTGCCGGCGCAGATGCTCGACCATGCCACCGGCTATCTGATGGCGTTCGGCGCGATGATGGCCAGAGCACGCCAGGCGCGCGAAGGCGGCAGTTGGCACGTCCGCGTATCGCTGGCGCAGACCGGACGCTGGCTATGGAATCTCGGCCGGCTCGAGGGCGGACTGAACACCCCGGAAATTACGGGTGAAGCTGTACATGCTGCGTTCATCGAAAGCATGTCATCTGGCTTTGGTACGTTGAAAGCGGTGCAGCATTCGGCGCTGCTGTCGAAGACGCCGGCGCAATGGAGCCGTCCGGCAATGCCACTCGGCAGCCATCCGGCACAGTGGCCGCCTCGAAGCTGACACGGGGCTGACGCGTCGCAAAATTTTAACGCAAACGGAAAGGCGCGAAGCGTTTTTTAGGTTGTTTGAAATCCTAATTCGGCACTATTAGCGCGACCGATAAGGCAGGCGTCTGCCGAGATCGTCGCAGACACGACCGGGCCCCATGGTAGTTGAAAATACCAAGCGATTGCAGGTGCTTACAAAACAGCGGGTGATCGCATCCGTAGTTTTACTAGCCCTTGCCGGCGGCGGGGCCTACGGCTTTCTACGTGCCGGCGTCAAGGAGAAGAGCCACTCCGAGATTTCCAGCCAGTCGCGCAGGAACGCGCAGACTTTCACGCCGACGCCGTCCGAGTGGGCGACGCTGACGATCGAGCCGGTCAAGGCCAGGTCCTTCCGGGCCGAATATGTCACCGAGGGCAAGGTCGCTGTCGATGAGGATCGCTCGACGCCGGTGTTCTCGCCTTATGCGGGCCGGGTCACCAAGCTGCTCGCCAAGCCGGGCGAGACCCTGACGCAAGGTCAACCGCTGTTCACAATCGAGGCCGCCGACACCGTGCAGGCCCAGAACGATTTCATCGCGGCGATGACCGCGCAGAACAAGGCGAAGTCGGCGATCGATCTTGCCGACATCCAGTTCAAGCGCGCCAAGGATCTCTATGAGGGCCACGCTATTCCGCTGAAGGACTATCAGCAGGCCGAAGCGACCCAGGTCCAGGCGCAGAACGACATGCGCTCCTCGGTGACCGCGCTGGAGGCCGCGCGCAACAAGCTGCGCATCCTCGGCTTCACCGACGAGACCATCAAGGCGTTCCAGGACAAGGGTGCGATCAATCGGGAGATCACGATCTACTCGCCGATCTCCGGCACGGTCGTGCAACGCAAGATCGGCCCGGGCCAGTACGTCAATTCCGGCGCCAGCGATCCGGTGTTCGTGATCGGCGATCTCTCGACGGTCTGGCTCACCGCCTTCGTGCGCGAGAGCGATGCGGCTGCGGTCTGCATCGGCCAGGACATCTCCGTCAACGTGATGGCGCTGCCGGGCCGCCCACTCACCGCGAAGATCAACTATGTGGCGGCGGCGATCGATCCGAGCACCCGCCGCCTCCTGGTCCGCGCCACCATCGACAACAAGGACGGCCTGCTCAAGCCGGAGATGTTCGCCAACGTCACGATCTATTCGGCCGCCGATCGTGCGGCGCCAGCGGTGCCCAAGCAGGCCCTGATCTACGAAGCCGACAAGGTCCGTCTCTGGGTCGCGCGCGAGGACAAGTCGGTCGAGCTGCGCGAAATCAAGATCGGCCTCATCAACGGCAATCTCGTCGAAGTCACGAGCAACCTGAAACCCGGCGAGCAGATCGTCGTCAAGGGCAGCCTGTTCATCGACCGCGCGGCGTCCGGCAGCTGATCGACGACCCAAGAAACTGCAGACGAAACTGAAGACAAACTGAAGACCTGAATGGATCGCCTCGTCGCCCTTGCCGTCAACCGGCGCTTCCTGATGGTCGGCATGTTCGTGGCCGTGCTGATCGGCGGCCTGATCGCGTTCAACCAGCTCAACATCGAGGCCTATCCCGACCCGACCCCGCCGATGGTCGACATCGTGACGCAGAGCCCGGGCCTGTCGGCCGAGGAAATCGAGCGCTACATCACGATCCCCATCGAGACCCAGGTCGCGGGCCTGAAGAACCTCACGACGATCCGCACCATCTCGCTCTACGGCCTCTCCGACATCAAGCTCCAGTTCTCCTTCGCCTACACCTATGACGAGGCGTTGCAGCAGGTCCTGAACCGCCTAGCGCAGCTCGCGCCGTTGCCGGGCAACGTGCAGCCGCAGATCTCGCCGCTGAGCCCGATCGGCGAAATCTTCCGCTACCGCCTGGTCGGCCCGCCGAACTACAGCGTACTCGACCTCAAGACCATCCAGGACTGGATTCTGCAGCGCCGCTTCCGCGCCGTGCCCGGTGTCATCGACGTCACCGGATGGGGCGGCAAGAGCAAGACCTACGAGCTTCAGGTCGATTTCAACAAGCTGGTCGCCAACGGCCTGACGCTGCCGCAACTGCTCCAGGCGGTCGGCAATGCGAACGTCAATGTCGGCGGCAACACCGTCAACATCGGCCAGCAGTCGGCCGTGGTGCGCGGCGTCGGCCTGATCCGCTCGATCGACGATCTCGCCAACACCATGCTCTCGCAGACCAGCGGCAACCCGGTGCTTGTCAAGGACGTCGCCACCGTCACCGTGGGACAACGTCCCCGCCTCGGCATCGCGGGCCTCGACGAGTCCGACGACATTGTGCAGGGCATCGTCCTGATGCGCCGCGGCGAGCAGAGCTCGCCGACCATCAAGCGCGTCCATCAGCTCGTCCAGACCATCAACAACTCCAGCATCCTGCCGCCCGGCGTGCGCATCGAGCGCATCTACGACCGCGGCGACCTGATCGAGCTCACCACCCACACCGTGCTGCACAACATGGTGGTCGGTATCCTGCTGATCGTGCTGTTGCAGTGGATCTTCCTCGGTGACCTCCGCAGCGCGCTGATCGTCGGCGCCACGATTCCGTTCGCGCTGTTCTTCGCGGTGATCATCCTGGTGCTGCGCGGGGAATCGGCCAACCTGTTGTCGGTCGGCGCGATCGATTTCGGCCTGATCGTCGATGCCACGGTCATCATGGTGGAGGCGATCTTCCGCCGCCTGACGCAGACGACGCCGGTGTCGGAACACGAGCATATGTCGAACGAGACGCTGTTCGGCATGAAGAGCCACGCCATCCTCAGCGCCGCGGCCGACGTCTCGCGCTCGATCTTCTTCGCCGCCGCGATCATCATCGCGGCCTTCCTGCCGCTGTTCACGCTCTCCGGCGTCGAGGGCAACATCTTCGGGCCGATGGCGCGCACCTATGCCTACGCGCTGGCCGGGGGCCTGCTTGCCACCTTCACGGTCACCCCGGCGCTCTCGGCCATCATCCTGCCTGCGCATGTCGAGGAGACCGAGACCAAAGTGATGCTGATCCTGCACCGAATCTACATGCCGGTGCTGAACTGGGCCGTGGCCAACCGCAACATCGTGCTCGGCGGCGCGGTCGGCCTCGTGGTGATGACCGTGGCGCTGGGCCGGCTGCTCGGCCTCGAATTCCTGCCCAAGCTGGAAGAGGGCAATCTCTGGATCCGCGCCACGCTGCCGCCGACCATCTCGCTCCAGGAGGGCAACAGCTACGTCAACGAGATGCGCAAGGTGATCCGGGCCCGGCCTGAGGTGGAATCCGTGGTGTCGCAGCACGGCCGCCCCGACGACGGCACCGATGCTGCCGGCTTCTTCAACGCCGAATTCTTCGCGCCGCTCAAGCCCGCAAGCCAATGGCCCGGCACACGCGACAAGGAAGAGCTGACGGCGGCACTGCTCAAGCAGCTCGATGACCGCTTCCCCGGCGTCGAGTTCAACTTCTCGCAATATCTGCAGGACAACGTCTCCGAAGCCGTCTCCGGCGTGAAGGGCGAGAATTCGATCAAGCTGTTCGGCAGCGACCTCCAGGCGCTGACCGACACCGCCAACAAGATCAAGCAGGTGCTGTCGACGGTGCAGGGCGTCACCGACCTTGCGGTGTTCACCTCGCTCGGCCAGCCGACCGTCCAGATCGACATCGACCGCGCCAAGGCCGCGCGCTACGGCCTCGCTCCCGGCGACATCAACGCCACCATCAAGGTCGCCATCGGCGGTGACACCGCGGGCGATCTCTACGAGCCGGGAAGCGACCGTCACTTCCCGATCATCGTGCGCCTTGCGCCGGAGTATCGCCGGAGCGCCGAGGCGATCCAGAACTTGCGCATCGGCGCGCCGGGGCCGAACGGCACCGTCACGCAGATCCCGCTCAGCGAAGTCGCTACCATCAGCCTCGTCTCGGGGGCTGCCTACATCTATCGCGAGCAGCAGGAACGCTATTTGCCGATCAAGTTCTCGGTACGCGAGCGCGACCTCGGCAGCGCGATCCGCGAGGCGCAGCAGAAGATCGCCGACCAGGTGCAGCTGCCTCCCGGCTCGCACATGGAATGGGTCGGCGAATTCGGTAATCTCCAGGACGCGATCCGCCGCCTGTCGATCGTGGTGCCGATCTCGCTGGCGCTGATCGGCGTTCTTCTCTGGTTCAATTTCGGCTCGATGACCGACACGCTGCTGGCGATGAGCGTGATCCCGATGGCGATCTTCGGCGGCGTGCTGGGGCTGCTGATTACCGGCACCGCATTCAGCGTGTCCGCGGCGATCGGCTTCATCGCGCTGTTCGGCATTGCCGTGATGGACGGCATCATCATCCTGTCGCAGTTCAACCAGCTCATCGAAGAGGGCATGGACCGGGTGAGCGCAGTGATCCGCACCGGCGAGCTGCAGCTTCGCCCCGTGCTGATGACATGCGTCGTCGCCGGCGTCGGCCTGTTGCCGGCGGCGCTGTCGGAGGGCATCGGCTCCCAGGTGCAGAAGCCGCTTGCGGTCGTTGTCGTCACCGGCATGATGCTGGCGCCGGTCGTGATCCTGGTGACGCTGCCGGTGCTGATCTCCTTCTTCTCCCGCCGCGCGCGCTAACGTCCCGCGCCGGTCAAAATCCGTAGAGCCGCGCCGGGTTGTCGACCAGGATCTTCTTGCGCACCTCGGCATCCGGCGCCCATACCGGAAGCTGATTGAGCAGGCGGGCGTCGTCGATCTGGTAGAGCGGCGCGATGTCGGTGGCTTTGCGTCCCTCGACACGGCTCGAATCCGGGTGCGGCCAGTCGGTGCCCCAGACGATGCGATCCGGATTCGCCGCGATCAGGGCCTGTGCGAACGGCACCATGTCCTGATAATCCGGTGCGAGCTTTGACGAGCGATAGGCGCCGGAGATCTTCACATAGGCCTTGCCGGATTTCACCAGCGCAACGAGATCGGAGAAACCCGACTGCTCCAGGCCGAGCGCGGCTTCCAGGCCGCCGAAATGGTCGAACACGACAGGTACCGGCGCGCTCTCGACGAGGTCCTTGATCGCCGAGATCATGGGAAGCGTGGTGTAGAGCTGCACGTGCCAGCCGCGCGCCTTCATGCGCTCGATAGCGGCGGTGAAGCGTGACCTGCCGACGTTGGGATCGTTGACGCCGCCGGTTGCGAGATTGAGACGCATGCCGCGGAAACCGTCCGCCTGCAGCGCATCGAGCTGCGCCTCGGTCGTCTTGTCGTCTATGACGGCGACGCCGCGCGCATTGGCGCCGCGTGCCTTCATGCCGAACAAGGTCGACGAATTGTCGGTGCCGTAGACGCTCGGGGTAACGATTACCACGCGCTCGATATGCAGCGCCTTGTGCAGGGCGGCCATTTCTTCGGGGCTTGCCGGCTCGGGCGTGTAGACGCGCCCGGCGAAGAACGGAAACTTCTCGACATCGCCATGAATGTGCGTGTGGCAGTCGCAAGCATGAGCAGGGACGTCGAAATTGACCGGCGTGGCAGGCTGCGCCGCGCGGGCGTGGGCTCTGTTGGTCATGGCTACTCCGGCGGCGAGGGAGGCAAGCAAGACGCTGCGTCGATTGAGCACGGTTTCTCTCCCTGATCTTTCTATTTGAAAGTGTGCCGGGACAGTATCACATCAGTCGGATAGTCGCTCCGCGTCGTTGCATAGCTGCCCGACAAGGTCCGCAATCGCGCGACCGAGCGTCGTCACGCCGGAGCGGAAGCTCCCATCGGATGGATACGGCGGCTTTCATCGGCACCGACCCGAGAGATTTGACGGCTACTGTCCCGAGGGCGTGCGCAGGCCGTGCCAGGCGTCGCGGACCTGCTGGTAGTGCACTTCGGGCAGATAGTCCGGCGTGTTGAGGCTCAAGGTCTTGACGTCGAGATGGCCGACGGCGCTGAGCAGCGTGTAGGAGGCGATCACGCGGTCGCGCAGCGCACCGATCAGGCGGGCCTTGGCCTGAATCAGGTCGGCCTGCGAGTTCAGCACGTCCACCGTGGTGCGTTGTCCGCCGGCGGCCTCGCGCTGCACGCCCTGGAGCGCGACCGTGGCCGCCTTCACCTCGGATTCCGAGGCCGAGACCGCGATCTTGGCGCCTTCATTGGCGACCCACGCGCTGACCGCGGCCGTGCGGGCCTGGTTGCGCACCTGGTCGAGCACCAGCCGGCTCTGTGCCGCGACCTCCTTGGCCTGCCGGGTCTGCGCGGCCGCCTGGCCGCCGTCATAGATCGGCACGGTGACATTGGCGACGACCGAGGCCTGGTCCTGGGCGAAGGTTCCGAGCGTCGGGTCGTTGTCGCGGCTCTTGCTGGCGCTGCCCTGGACGCTGGCGCTCGGCAGCAGCGCGCCCTCGGCGACGCGGATATTGGTGGAGGCGACGTCGACGTCGAAGCCTGCGGCCATCACCGCCGGGTGCTGGCGGATTGCCATCGAGAGCGCATCCTCGCGGCTCTTCGGCAGATAGCGGTCGACCACCTCGGCGGGCTTGAGCTGCGATGGCGCATTGCCGATCACTTGCGCATAGGTCGCCTGGCTGACCGCGAGCGCCACTTCGGCGGCGTTGAGGTCGGCAAGGCCGCGGTTGAGCCGGGCCTCGGCTTGGGCGCTGTCCGTCGGCGTGACGTCGCCGGCGTTGAGGCGGCGCTGGGTGACCGCAAGGGTCTCGCGCAGGAAGGCCACGTTGGAGCGCTGCGCCTCCACCAGCGACTGGTTCGCCAGCACGTTCGTATAGGCGGTGACGGCGTCGAGCAGCACGCCCTGGCCGACATTGCGCAGCGCCTCGCGGCCCGACTGGACCTGCAGCTCGGCGGCTCGCACATTGTTGGCAGTGCGGAAGCCGTTGAACAGGGTCTGCGTCACGGTGACGCCGATGACCCACGGCTTCAGATCGGCGGTCTGGATGGTGTTGTTCGGCAAAAGGTTGCGCACCGATTGCAGGCCGGCGCTGAGGCTCGCCACGAGTTGCGGCCGGTAGCCCGCGAGCGCCTGCGGCACGTTCTCGTCGGTCGCGCGCTGGCGCGCGCGCTCGGCATTGAGCTGCGGGTTGGTCTGGTAGGCTTTTGCCAATGCCTCCGGCAGGGCCTCTGCCGACGCGGCAGCGGGCAGGGCGCACGACAGCGCCAGCGTGGTCCATGTCGCAAGCACAGGACCCACGCCCGATCGACGTCGCGTCATCACGCGACCAGCTCTGGCGGTACGCCCAATCATGTAGTCCCGCTAAACCCCGGCTGTCCGCCCCCGCCGACGGTGGCCTCTTAACTGTTTAACCAGCCGAGGTCCCGCAGGCAAACCGCCGCGGGGAAAACCCCCATGTATTCCGTGCTTGTTGCAGGGGCGTCACAGCATTTTTGCAGGGAGACGGCAGAGCCTTACACCAGCCTGACCGCTCGCCCGCGTTACCGGTTCTTGTTCACCGGTTTCCGCTTCTCGATGAACGCGGCCATGCCCTCGGAGCGGTCCTCCAGCGCGAAGGTCGCGTGGAACAGGTTGCGCTCGACGCTCATGCCCTCGGCCAGCGTCGTCTCGAAGGCGCGGTTCACTGCTTCCTTGGCCATCGCGGCCGCAGGACGAGACATCGAGGCGATCTTCTCGGCCGCGGCCATGACCTCGTCCATGAGCTTGTCAGCGGGCACGATGCGGCTGACGAGGCCAGAGCGCTCGGCTTCCGCTGCATCCATCATCCGGCCGGTGAGGCAGAGATCCATCGCCTTCGACTTGCCGATGGCGCGGGTCAGGCGCTGGGTGCCGCCGATGCCGGGGATGGTGCCGAGCGTGATTTCGGGTTGACCGAATTTAGCGGTGTCGGCGGCGATGATGAAATCGCACATCATGGCGAGCTCGCAGCCGCCGCCGAGCGCATAGCCTGCAACCGCCGCAATCGTCGGTTTGCGGCAGCGCGCGATGCGGTCGCCGCCGATCGCGGCGAAGTCCTCGGAGAACATGTCGATGAAGGCCTTGGGCTGCATCTCCTTGATGTCGGCGCCGGCGGCAAAGGCCTTCTCGCTGCCGGTCACGACGATGCAGCCGATGGCGTCATCGGCCTCGAGATCGTCGACCGCCGCGGCGATCTCGCGGAAGACGCCGAAGGAGAGCGCATTGAGCATCTTCGGCCGGTTCAGCTTGATGATGCCGACCGCACCGGTGCTTTCGACGATGATGTGTTCGAACGTGCTCATGCTCCACCCACGCTTTTGATTGGGAGGGCAATGTGCCCGCTGGCGCGGTGGGCTTCAAGGGGCGAAGTTTCTGCCGGAACAGGCCGTCCGGAACAGGCGAAGCGCGCGTTCCGGACGAATCGTCAGGCAGGACGTAAGGCAACGAAATCAGGCCATGAACATCCGCGCGGCGGACGCAAGCGTCAGCAGCGTACCGACGCCGATGAAGATCTTGCCGATCAGGGAGCTCTGGTCCCAGGCCGAGCTCTGCTGGCTGCTGGCCATCACCGGCGCGGGACGCGGCTGCGCCTCGGCCGCGGCGAGCACCGCCTTTTGGCCGGGCGGATTGTCCTGTTGCAAGGCGCGGTCGAGATCGTTGGGCTGGTCGGGCTCGACGATCTGGCTCTCGGCATTCGGGGCCGCGGCATTATCGGCCGCCGCCTGGACGTTGTTGTTGGCGCGGCCGGTCATGGCGGAGGCCGCGGCTGCGGGCGGCGTATCGGCGGCGGCAAGCTGCGCATTGGCGTTGGCGACCTCCGACGGCATCTGGCTCGAAGCGGGCAAGCCGCTATCGGCCTTGTCGCCAGTCTTGGTCTCGCCAGACTTGGCCTCGCCAGACTTGGCCTCGCCGGCCTTGGCCGCGGTGTCCTTGCCCTCGGCGTTGTCGCCGGACGACTTCCGCGCCGTCTTGCTGCTGGTTCGGCGAGAAGAATGGTATCGGTGCTTGCTAGGCTTGACCGCATCGGCCTGTTTGCCGGCGCTGTCCGATTGGCTGCCCGCAGCCGAAGCCGGCGCCGCCTGTGCAGCGCTTCCGAACAGCAGGAAAAGCCCGGCAAGAAGAATCAGGGCAGCGCGCCCGCTGGCTTTCATCATGTTGACGATCTCCCCAATTCGCCCATCCCCGGACCGAACAGAGACGCCGCGAGGTGACGACAGCGGGGCAGAAAAGGGGAATCTTCGGGCCACACCGGGCCAAAAGCGGGGCAAGCCGTCCCCTCGCGGCCCGCCGCCGGGTGCGGAGGGGAACGATCGGTGTTAAGAGCCGTCGCGTATTTCCGCGGCCGCATCGGAGGCCGGCATGGCGTCGATCACGAATTCGTGATGATGCAAGCGCCGGCGTAACAAATTGAAGAAGCGGCCGAATTGCTTGGTGAGGGCGCGCGTGCGCGGACGTGAGGATGAATGGACCGGCCTGATGCGGTCGGCCATGACAGGCGATGATGCGGCGTATCATCGCCTGTTGAAGGCGGTCACGCCGGTGCTGCGCGCTGCCGCAAGGCGAGGCTTGGCCCGAGCCGGGCAGCCTCCCGATCAGGCCGAGGATATCGTGCAGGAGATACTGTTGGCGGTGCATCTGAAGCGGCACACCTGGGACAGCGAGGCGCCCTTCGCGCCCTGGCTGTTTGCGATTGCCCGCAACAAGCTGATCGATGCGCTCAGGCGACGCGGCAGGCGCGTCTTCGTCAACATCGACGATTTCGCGGAGACGCTGCCCGGCGAAGCGCCGCAAGAGACGGCTTCGGCGGGAGAGGTTAGCGCGCAGCTCGGCACGCTGCCGCAGCGCCAGCGCGATGTGTTGCAGTCGATCGCGGTCGAGGCCGCCTCGATCAAGGACACGGCGGCGAAGTTCTCGATGAGCGAAGGCGCGGTGCGTGTCGCACTGCATCGCGGCCTTGCAGCACTGACGGCCAAACTGCGGGACCAGTAGTCATGGATACCGACCAACTCATTCGCACGCTCGCCGCCGACAACGCCCATCGCGCCCCCCGCGTCGGCGCCGTGCTGACCATGGCGCTGCTGGTGGCGGCACCTTTCTCGATCCTGATCTTCGCCACCTTTCTCGGCGTGCGGCCGGACGTGATGACGGCCATGCACAACCCGTTTTTCGACACCAAGTTCGCGGTGACGCTGTCGCTCGCGATCCCCGCGATCATCGTCAGCCTGCATCTGTCGCGGCCCGAAGCCCTGCTGCGTGGCTGGGGCTGGCTGCTCCTGCTCCCCGTCGGCCTGCTTGCAGTTGCGATCGGCAGCGAGGCGATGATGGCGCCGGCCATGCCGATGACGATGCGGCTGATGGGCAAGAACTCCAGGTCTTGCCTGATGGCGATCCCCGCGATGTCGCTGCCGCTGCTTGCGGGCGCGCTGTTCGGCCTGCGCCACGGCGCCCCGTCGCGCCCTGCGCTCGCCGGTGCCCTTGCCGGCCTGGTCGCGGCGGGGCTTGCCGCGACGCTCTACGCCTCGCACTGCACCGACGACTCGCCGCTGTTCGTCGCGACCTGGTACACCATCGCGACCGCGGCGGTGACAGCGATCGGCGCGGCTGTCGGATCGAGGGTTTTGCGGTATTAAACCCGGCGGCATCACGCCGCCGGCGTCGCGCTCTGCATGCGGTGGAAGCGCAGGACCTGCTGTGCGGTCGATGAGCGCAGGCTCTCGTAGCTGTCGCGCAGCGCCAGCATGTCGGCCGGCGAGCCGCCCGAAAGCTTCTCGCGCATGGCGATGATCGCGCGCACGCTCGGCCATTGCATGCCCGCGGCCTTGGCGAGGATCATCACGCCCTCGGTTCGGCTTTCGATCATCATGGTCTCGGCGGTCTCGACCGCAACGCCCGCGAGCGCCGCGAGCCCGGCATTGGTCTCGTCGAACTTGCCCTGTTCGGCGAAGCTTGCGATCTCAAGTTCGTTGAGACGACCGTCCTCGTGCAGCGACTTCACCAGCGCGCGCGCCATCTCGGTCTGCCTGGTCATGGCGGCGGCGCGGATCCGCTGGGCCGCCTCCTGCACCACGCTCGACACCTCGTCCGCGAGCTCCGGATGCGCGGCCTGGAGCTTCCTGCGCACGCTCAAGGAGGCCTTCGCAACCAGCCTCAGGTAGTGATGGCGCGGCAGGTCGGGCCGCAGGCCGATGCAGCTGGCGAGGTCGTCGTCGCGTTCGGAGCGCGTGACGAGGTCGGTGAGACTCTCCTCGGAGAGCCGTGCGCCCGGATTCCTGACGGTTGATTGCACGACGTCCTCGTTGCCGCGTGTCACCAGCACGTCGGTCAGCGCTTCCGACAGCACCCGCCGCAGCGATATCGCCTTCAGATGGGCCTGGCCCTGCGTGCGCGCGATCTCGATCAGGGTGGCTTCGTCCAGCCGCTCCGATTGCGACAGAACGGGTCCTGCGACCTCGATGACTTCGTCGAGTGCGAGCGTGCGGATGATCTTCGGCGGCGCGGCCGCGATCGGCGCGAGGCGGTCGGCAAGCAGCGCCTTGGCCGATGTCTCGATCTGCTCGATCAGGCACTCGAACACATCGTCGAACACGCGGATGTGGTCGTCGGAATAATCCACCGCGTTGCCCACGAAGAGATCGGTGACGCGGCGCAGCGTTTCGACCCGGCGCGCAACGGTGCCGTGCGAGAGTGCAGCCTGCAATTCCTCGAGCAGATTCTCGGATGATTTCTCGGGTTTGGATCTCATTGCCCTGTCCTGGAGCGTTTGGTCCGGCGGCCTCTGGCGCACCGGGAGAAAATGGATTGGTCAGTTCGTTGCGATGCGGTTGCGCCCTTGCGCCTTGGCGGAATAAAGCGCGCTGTCGGCGCGCGCGAGAAAGGTGTCGGCAGTATCAACGTCGCGGAGCGTCACGACGCCCGCTGAAATCGTCACCAGCATGCCCGGAGAAAATGCGCTCCAATCGAGGTCGGCGACGACGCGGCGCAGGCGCTCGAGCATGCGCGAGGCGGCGTCGCCGTCGGTGTCCGGCAGCAGCAGCAGGAACTCCTCGCCGCCGTAGCGGCCGAAGCTGTCGGCCGGGCGGATGTTGGCGAAAATGGTAATCGCGAAGGTGCGCAGTACCTCGTCGCCGACGGGATGGCCATGAGCGTCGTTGATGCGCTTGAACCAGTCGAGGTCGATCAGCGCGATCGCGCAGGGCGTCGATGTCCGCCTCGACTTTTCGATCTCGGTGTCGAGCAGCCGCATGATGCAGCGGCGGTTATAGGAGCCGGTCAGCTCGTCGAGCTCGGCCAGCTCCTCGATGCGCCGATAGGCGGCCTTCAGCTCGATGCTGCGCCGGTACAGGATCTTGCGCAGCGTGGCGCCGAACAAGCCGAGGAAGGCGCACTGGCCGATCACCAGCACGAAGCACAGCATCGAGGCGGTCCGCTGCAGCCTGGTCGCAACAGGCATCCCGATCGGCAGGTCGGAGGCGAGGAACACGGCGGCAAGGCCGGCGGTCGCAAGGGCCCAGGTCAGCATCGCCTGGGGCGAGGTCATGCGCAGCGTGCCGAAAGCGAAGATCAGGAACAGCACGCAGATGAAGGCGATGCCGATGGTCGGGGCCGACAGCAGGAACACGAATTGCAGCGCCATGTGCGCCGAGATCTGGAAGACGGTGAGATAGTGGTCGCTGAATTTGTCGCCGACGCCGGCTTCTGACAGCACGGTGAAGGTGCCGATGATCAGTAGGCCGCCGACCCAGAACAACGAGGCAATGTCGATCGAGATCACACCGTCATGGGCATAGAGCAGGAGGACGGAGGCGCCGAGCGAGTAGCTCGCCACCTGGCCGATATACATCTGGCGGCGCTGCCAGGCCCGGCGCGCCCGGACCTCCGGCGCCGCTGCCTCGGGCATGAGGACGAGATCCGCGACCTCAGCGGCATTCCTCTCGGGCAGCGACGTCGCGACCGTGTTCATGGTCCCGCCAATGGTGGATGTCAGCCCAAAAATCTAAGTGGCAAGCCTTTAGGTTTGGTATCCTTGGAAATCGAATCCGAAGCGTGCAGCGCAGAACAGGATCACATTGGCCGGACGGGGGGATTTGCCGGCGATTAGGCATCGTTTGCGATGCGGTCGAGCCGAAGCGGGGGTTCGTGAGACATACGTCGTGCAGGACTGCTATGGAACCGGACTTGATTAGCCCGCCCGTGCCGGGCAGGCGGTCCCCAGGAAAGTGTTTCAGTATTATGTTACCGATCTGGACTGAGGCGGNCCCGCCACGGGCGGGGCAGAAAAAGCGCATGTATGTGGGGCAGATCACATGGGTTCCGGTGTGACTGCGGTAGGTTGAACAATTTTGCACCTCCCGTCGAACCCTCCGCCGCATCGACCCGACCAACCTTGCGAGACGGGCTTTGAGCGTGACACAGGCGGCTTCGGACGAGGTCCTGATCGCCAGGATCGCACAAGGTGACCGGCTCGCCATGCAGGTGCTGTACGGGCGGCACCATGTCAGGGTCTACAGGTTCGGGCTGAGGCTCGTGCGGGACGAGCAGGCGGCGGAAGACCTCATCAGCGAGGTTTTTCTCGACGTCTGGCGTCAAGCCGGCAAGTTCGAGGGCCGATCCGCCGTTTCCACCTGGCTGCTGGCAATCACCCGATTCAAGGCCCTCTCGGCGCTCCGGCGCAGGAAGGATTTTGAACTGGACGAGGACGCCGCGAACGCGATCGAGGACCAGTCCGACGATCCGGAAACGGTGGTGCAGAAGAAGGATACCAGTGCGGCGTTGCGGGAGTGTCTGACGGGCCTCTCGCCGGAACATCGGGAAATCGTCGATCTCGTCTACTACCACGAGAAATCCGTGGAAGAAGTCGCCGAAATCGTCGGGATACCGGAAAACACTGTGAAGACGCGCTTGTTCTATGCGCGCAAGAAACTGGCCGAACTGCTGAAAGCAGCCGGCGTTGAGCGAGGCTGGCCATGATGGCTTTGAGCAAGAAGATGCTGGAGCAAGAGCCCAGTGAAATTGAACTGCTGCTGCCCTGGCACGCCGCCGGCACGCTGAACGCGCGCGATGCCCGCCGCGTCGAGGAAGCGCTGGCGCGCGACCCGGAGCTGGCCAGGCAGTATGCCGCGATCCGCGGCGAGTATGAAGAGACCATCCATCTGAACGAGAGCCTGGGCGCTCCGTCGGCGCGCGCGATGCAGAAGCTGTTCGCCGCGATCGACGCCGAGCCGGCGCGTGCTGTCGGCTCGCTGCCGCTGTCGGCGCGCATTGCGACCTTCTTCGCGAGCTTGTCGCCGCGGACGCTCGCCTGGTCGGCGAGCCTGGGCGCCATCGCGCTGCTGCTGCAGGCCGGCATCATCGGCGCGGTGCTGATGAAGACCCAGACCGCGACCTTCCAGACCGCCTCGCTCTCGACCGGCGCGCCGATCACGCGCGAGCTCGGGGCATCCGCAGCGCCGGCCCGCGCGCTGGTGCGCTTCACGCCCGAGGCCCGGGTTGCCGACATCACCGCATTGCTCGACAGCTACCAGGCGTCCATCATCGGCGATGCCAAGGGTGGCATGTTCCGCCTCCAGTTCGACAAGGCGATGAGCCAGGACGAACTCGCCTCGCTGCTCGCCAGGATGCAGCGCGAGAAGTTCGTCAACCTCGCCGTCGCGGCGCCGTAAGGCGCCTCTGATCCGATGACGCGCAAGTCCGAGAGTAAGTTGCGGGCCGGGGCCTACGCCTCGTCGGTCGGGGCCGCGGTGCTGCTCGCCGCCTGCCTCGGCGTCGAGGTCGCGCAGGCGCAGGCGATCATGCGCACGCCCACCATCAGCGTCCCCTCGCGCACGCCCACGATCTCTCCCAGCATTGCCGCGCGGGCGGTGAGCATCGACCGCGGCTCGCGCCCGATGACGACCGCCCGGATCCCTTCGCCGCGGATCGGGTCGACGCCGGTGCTGCCCTATGCGCGCTACTCGCCCAACCTCTACCCGAGCTGCTCGGCGCCCTATCGCGATGCCGACGGCGAATGCCTGGCGCAGCCGAACGCTGGCGGCGAGGGCAGCGGAAAATCGGGCAAGAAGGCTGCCAGCAAGGGCCGCGGCAACAACACGCCGGTTGCGGTGAACCAGCGCTTCTTCGGAGGCGAATTCGTCGCCGAGATCGACGGCGCCCTGTCGGTGACGGAGGCCGACGAGCTTGCGCGCCGCCATGGCCTTGCGCGCGTGGCATCCGAGAATTTTCCGCTGATCGGGGCGACGTTCGGCCTGTTCCGCATCACCGACGGCCGGC
>NZ_LWIG01000013.1:257250-283199 GCF_002068095.1 Bradyrhizobium sacchari
CCGCCGAGACGGTGCGGCGTGAATTCGCCGCCGACGGCAGCGTGCGCTCGGTCCAGCCGAACTTCCGCTACGCGCTCCAGGACCAGAAATCCGCCGTGCCGGTCGAGGGGGACCCAGCGCAATACGCGCTGGCAAAGCTTCGCCTGCCGCAGGCGCACACGCTGGTGCATGGCGCCAATGTGACGATTGCGGTGATCGATTCCGGCATCGACGCCAAACACCCCGAGCTTGCCAATTCGATCGCCGACAATTTCGATGCGCTCGGCAGCGCCGAGGGCCCGCATATTCACGGCACCGGCATCGCCGGCGCCATCGTGGCGCATGCCAAGCTGATGGGCAGCGCGCCCGAGGCGCGCATCATCGCCATCCGCGCCTTCGGCGGCACGACGGGCAGCGCCGAGAGCTCGTCCTATATCATCCTGCGCTCGCTCAATTACGCGGCCGAGCACGGCGCGCAGATCGTCAATATGAGCTTTGCGGGCCCGAAGGATGCTGTGATCGAGCGCGCCATCGCGGCGACGGCCGCGCGCGGCCTCGTGCTGATCGCCGCGGCCGGCAATGCCGGCGCGAAATCGCCGCCGCTCTATCCTGCCGCCAATCCCAACGTGATCGCGGTCAGCGCGACCGATCAGCAGGACAAGCTGTTCACGGCCTCGAACCGCGGCAATCACATCGCGATCGCGGCGCCTGGCGTCGACATCTTCCTGCCCGCGCCTGACGGCAAATACCAGATGACGTCGGGAACCTCGTTCTCGGCCGCCTATGTCTCCGGCGTCGCCGCCTTGCTGCTCGAGCGCAACTACACGCTCAAGCCGGAAGCGCTCCGCATGACGCTGGCGAAGACCGCGCGCGATCTCGGTTCACCCGGACGTGATGATCTGTTCGGCGACGGCGAGGCCGACGCGTTTGCCGCAGTGATGGCCATTCCCGCCGACAGCGCGACGCCGGTTGCGGCTGCGTCCGGTACAACAAAACGTGAAGACGCCGACAAGCGCCGCAATGAGCCCGGCATCCGCGCGATCGAGCAGCCCGCGCTGTCGAGCGCGGGCGATAAAGCCGCGATTTCTCAGGCGGATAGGCCGGCGACGCGATAGCCGCTGCGACAAGATTGCGCGCGGGACGAAAGTTAAAAAATCCAACGCTGCATTGAACGTTCAGCCGGCCAGCACGACCAAATTATGTGGGAGCGGTCATCCCTCCCCATCAGTCATATCAGGCGCGAGCGCCCATCCACCCCAAGCGCCCATATGGCTCGACCCGTCCGGTTGTCCCCCCGGACGGGTCTTTTCTTTTTGGGGCATCGGATTCCTGGAAGCGAAATTCGAGATCAGCTTCCGGTTGAGCGGTCGCGGTGCGCCGATCGCCGGCGTCCGTCAGGTGCAGCGCAAGTCCGGCATGCTTGTGCGAAGCTTGACTCGAAATCACAGCAAATCTCCGCACGACTACGGTCTTTCATGACGAACGGCGTGTCGTTGCTGGACAAGTCAAAACTTTTCCACAAAATATTCATGTCGCGTCTAAATTGATTCGTGTGCGTTGCGTCCCCCGCGTCCGTGTTTTCTCTCGACGGGCTGGTTCATGACACATCGCCAAGAGTTGGTTAGCGCCGCGGGTTGCAGCCGCGAAGTCGCGGCACGCTGGTGCACTCTCGCCGAACAGCGGCTGGAACACCTCTCCGAAATGTTCGAGACCGGACGCTGGCGCCGGTATCACTCCGAGCTCGCCTTTCTCGAAAACATCCAGGAAGCCAAACGCGCCGTCCAGACCTGGCGCGCCATCGCCACCGGCGGGGACGTCGCGGCAGCGGCTGCGAGCGTCACCTCCGCATTCGGCTGGTCGCCGGCGACGATGCCTCGCGTGTTCCCGCGCGAGCAGCAGGTGCAGACCGTGCAGCCCAAGACCGTGCAGCCAAAGACCTTGCAGCCAAAGGCCGTCCACATCGCCGCCGAGACCGCCGTGCCGGTCGGGCTCGATCCCAAACCGGATGTTCTTGCCGAGGTGACCGAAGCTCCGCTGGTGCCGACCGCTCCGCTCGCAACGCTCCCGGCGCCCGCTGCGGTGGCGTCGTTCGTCGCACCCGCTACCGTACCGCCACTCAAGGCTCCCGCAGCGAGAGCGCCCCTGACCGCACCCGTCGTGAGGCCACCGTCTGCAGTACCCGTCGCGATGGCGCCGCGCTCCGCGCCGCCCGTGAGCTTGCCGTTCGCCGAGCCCGCTGCTGCAATGGCACCGGTTGCCGCGCCTCCCGTGAAGGCACCTGCCGCAATGGCGGCGCTGCTGCCGCAGTTCGCCCCGCCGGCCGCCGAAATCGTCGCCGCCCCCGAGCGCGTCGTCGAGTTCACCCTCAGCCTCGACGGCATCGAGGCAAAATACCCGCTGCTGCGAAACGCGTTCTGACGCCCGGGAGCTGGAAGCGAGCGCGCGGTACTTAGCGCCGCACCGCATTCCCGCCGATCACGACCTGAGCAAAGCGCTGCGCGCCCTCCGCCGACAGGTCCGAGGTCACCGCGCGGGCGTGATCGAGGCCGACGACGGCCCCGCGCGGCGTCTCCGAGATCATGTTGTTGTTGACGAGTGCAGTGCCGGCGCCGGGCACGACGGAGACGCCGACACCGGCCAGCGCCTTGCGGACCACGTTGCCCGTGATCGCGACGTCGCGCAGATATTTGCCCCAGCCGGCGACAATACCGTAGGACGGGGCGTTCTCGATCACATTGCCGGTCACCGAGGCGTCCGCCTCGATATAGATGCCGACGCCGGCGTCATCATCAGGGGCGGTGCCGATCGGGCGTTTCGGGATCAGATTGCGGATGATGTTGCCCTGGACCACGGCGATGCGGCCGCCCTCGTTGAAATTGCAGACGGAGACGCCGACGGCAGCGCCGTCCACAATGTTGTTGGCGATCACGGCCGCCTCGAACGCGAACTCGGAATAGAGAGCGACCTCGCGCACGTCGCTGACGCTGTTGCCGGTGATGTGAATATTCGAGGCCGAGTTGCCGCGCACCGCCGAATAGTCGCAGTTCTTGATGCGATTGCCGCGCACGATCACGTTGCCGGCGCGGAACGCGTTGATGGCATTGCCGTACTGGCCGGAGCCGCCCGGTCCGGCCTTGATGTCCTCGATGCGGTTATCAGCGACCAGCGTGCCGTCATCGCCGATCGCGGTGCGCAGGATCTCGATGCCGTTGTCGTTGGTGCGGAGAATCGTGTTGCGGGAAACGCTGAGGCCCCTGGCGTCGAACGAGACCACCGCCGTCACCGCGATGTCCGTGAAGATATTGCCGGAGATGTCGCCCGCGACCTGCTCAAGCCAGATCCCGCTGCCACCGGAATTCGCAATCTCGCAATCGGTGATGCGCACATCGCGCCCGCCGAGGACATGGATCAGTCCGCGCCGTGTCGGCAGCGCAATGCCGGCGCCGTCGAAGGTGATGCCGGTAAGGCCGATCGCATCGGAGCCGTCGCTCTGGATCGCCGAGACGCCGCCGGTGAAGACGAATTTGGTCGCGCCGCGCACGCCGATCAGTTGCGCGCCGTTCGGCAGCCGCAGCAATCCGCTGCGGTAGATACCGGGAGGCAAGGCGAGCGGCATTTGCGTCCGGGCGGCCTCGTCGATCGCGCGCTGCAGCGTACGGGTCTGGTCCTCATTGCTGCCGGGCCGCACGCCATAATGCGTGGCATCGCGGCCGAGCAGCGACGTCAGCGGCGCCGCGCGCGCGGCGTCGGCCGGCATGGCGAGCGCGCCCGCGATGCCGGCGGTCGAGGCACCGATGAGATTGCGGCGATTGAGGTCCATGACGCGTCCTCCGGCGGACGCGGGAGTCCGCGGGGACTAGGTAGCGCAGCGCGGCCGGGACCGTGGGGATTGTTCACGGTAGGGTTAAATCTTTACGCAAGGCGAGGTGCCGTAGGGTGGGGCAAAGCGAAGCGTGCCCACGTTATCGCAGATCAGAACGGGATGGCGGGCGCTGTGCAAGTGCGCCTTTGTCCACCCTACGAGACCGGTGCGTTCCGCTGCTTCCTTGCCAACGCCACCATCTCCATCAGCATGGCTTCTCCGGCATCCACCAGTTCCTCCAGCGTGATGCGCGGCGCGCCCTTGCGCCGGACCGCGCCGCTGCGTGCCAGCAGGGGAATATGGATGAACGCCGCAAGTTTCGGCCCGCCGGCCCTGACGTTCTCGATCGCACGCCAGCTTAAGTAGTTGCAGAGATAGGCGCCGGCATCGCGCGAGGCGCGCGCGTCGATGCCGGTGAGGCGCGCGGCGCGCAGCAGCCGTGCCGTGTGCGGTCCGAACGTCATTGCGTCCGCATGGCCGGCGATGCCGCGCTTGCCGGAGCGGGTGTTGGCGGCATCGGGCCAGAGCATGGTGACGGCATTGCGCGCCCGGGTCTCGATGCGCAGGTAAGGCGTGCGGGCGGCGAGGCCGAACATCAGGAGCGCATCGGGCTTTTGCGCGGCGAGCACCTCAGGCAATTGCCTGTCGACCGCAGCATAGGTCACCGGGAAGATGTGGCGTGACAGCTCGACATTGTCGAGCGCGGGTCGGCGCAATTGCGCCAGCCGTTCCACCAGCGGCTGGGTCGGGTTATAGGGCGCGCCGGGAAACGGACCGAAGCCGGTGAGGAGAATGCGGAGTTTGTCGCTCATTGCAGCAGCTCCAGGATCTGCTCGGCGGCGAGCGCTGGCGTGAGATGGCCATCGGCAACTTCTGCCTCGATCTTGCGGACCTTGGTCCGGATCGAGGCCTCGCTGCGCAGCCGCGCCAGCATGCGCTGCTCCAGCATCGACCACATCCACTTCACCTGCTGCTCGCGGCGACGCGAAGCGAAATCGCCGGAGGCATTCATCGCCTTGCGGTGATCAAGAACCTTCTGCCAGATCTTTGCGATGCCGTCGCCGGTCAGTGCCGAATAGGTCTCGACGGGCGGATGCCAATGCTCGGATCGCGGCGCCAGGATATGCAGCGCACCGCGATAGTCGGCGGCGGTGATCCTGGCGCGCTTGAGATTATCCCCGTCGGCCTTGTTGATCGCGATCATGTCGGCGAGCTCGACCAGGCCCTTCTTGATGCCCTGCAACTCGTCGCCGCCGCCCGGCAGCATCAGCGCGAGGAAGAAATCGGTCATGTCGCAGACAGCGGTCTCGGACTGGCCGATGCCGACGGTCTCGACCAGCACGACGCCGAAGCCGGCCGCCTCGCACAAGAGCATCGCCTCGCGCGTCTTGGCGGCGACGCCGCCGAGCGTGCCCGAGGACGGCGAGGGGCGGATGAAGGCATCGTCGGAGGCCGCGAGGCGCGCCATCCGCGTCTTGTCGCCGAGGATCGAGCCGCCGCTGCGCGCCGAGGACGGATCGACCGCGAGCACCGCGACCTTGTGGCCCTGTTCGATCAGATAGGTCCCGAGCGCATCGATGGTGGTGGATTTGCCGACGCCGGGCGAGCCGGTGATGCCGACCCGAAACGCCTTGCCGGTGTCGGGCAGAAGCTTCTGCACCAGCTCCCGCGCCAGCGCCTGGTGGTCAGCGCGACGGCTCTCGACCAGCGTGATGGCCCGCGCGAGCGCCGCGCGACTGCCGGAGCGCAGGTCACGGGCAAGGGTTTTGATGTCGAGCGAGGCCTTCTTCTCAGTCATGCCCTGCTTTACAACGGCTGGGCGGGGCAGGCGAGGGCCGCCCGGCCGATATCACCGGGTCGTTGCCGCGACCGTCTGCGCCGGTTTCAGCTTCCGCCACACCCACACCATCACCGGCCAGAGCAGGGCGCCGATCGCCATCGCGGCGAGGATGGCTGCCACGGGGCGCTCGAAGAACGGCAGCACGCTGCCGTCGGACTTGATCAGCGACGTCACGAAGGCCTGCTCGACCATGGTGCCCATGACGATGCCGAGCACCATCGCGGCGACCGGATAGCCGTTCGCCTCCATGACGTAGCCGATCACGCCGAAGGCGGCGACGGTGACGACGCCGAACATGTTGTTGCCGATGGCGAACGAGCCGACCGCGCAGCACAGCATGATGATCGGCATCACCGTGGAGCGGGGTGCCAGCAGGATATAGGCGGCGACGCGGATCATGGCGATGCCGAGCGGGATCATCAGGATGTTCGCGATGATGAACATCAGATAGATCGCGTACATGCTCGACGCCTTCTCGGTGAACAGCGTCGGCCCCGGATTGAGACCCTTCATGTAAAGCACGCCGATTGCGATCGCGGCGATGGTGTCGCCGGGGATGCCGAACAGCAGCGACGGCACCCAGCCGGAGGCGATGCTGGCATTGTTGCTGGCGCCGGCCTCGACCAGGCCCTCGACATGGCCGGTGCCAAACTTTTCCTTCTCCTTGGAGAAGCGCTTCGACATCGCGTAGGAGACCCACGCGGCCATGTCGGCGCCGGCACCGGGGAGCACGCCGATGATGATGCCGACGATGTTTCCGCGCGTCATCTGCCAGTGGTATTTCCGCGTCAGCTTCCACTGGCCGGCCATGATGCTTCCGAATTTTCGCCGCGGCAGCGGCGGCGGCTCGGGCGTCAACATCGCGCGCATCACCTGCGCCACCGCGAACACGCCGACGAGGGCCGGGATCGGCTCGATGCCGCCGAACAGATCGGTGATGCCGAAGGTGAAGCGCGGCACGCCGCCGGGATTCTCGATGCCGATGCAGGAGACGAGCAGGCCGATGAACATGCCCGCGATCGCCTTCACCGGCGAGGAGCGGGCCACCAGGGTGGCGCACATCAGTCCGAGCAGCGCCAGCCAGAAATATTCGAAGGTCGAGAACGACAGCGCGATCTCGGCGAGCGGCGGCGCCAGAATCATCAGCGACAGCACGCCGGCGATGCCGCCGACCGCGGAGAACCAGACGCCTGCGCCCAATGCGAGCTCGGCCTGGCCCTTGCGCGTCATGGCATAGGCTTCGTCCGCATAGGCGGCGGAAGCGGGCGTGCCGGGAATGCGCAAGAGTGCGCCGGGAATGTCACCGGAGAAGATCGCCATCGAGGACGCCGCCACGATGGTCGCGATCGCCGCGATCGGCGACAGGTAGAACGTGACCGGGACGAGCAGGGCGGTTGCCATCGTCGCCGACAGGCCCGGCAGCGAGCCGATGACGAGGCCGTACACGGAGGCGGCAAACATCGCGATGATGACCTCCCAGGTGGAGATCAGCGCAAGGGCGTCAAGCAGGGTTTTCAGCATGGGATTACCAGGGCGTCGGCAACAGGCCGGCGGGCAGCGGCACGCGCAAGAGCTTGCCGAAGATGAGGTGGACCGCGAACGGCGACAGCGCGGCGAGCGGCAGTGCCAGCTTCAATTTCGCTCCGAGCGCGGTCGAGGTGATGTATACCATGATCGCTGCGGTGATGATGAAGCCGAGCCGGTCGGCGGCAAAGACGTAGAACAGCAGCAGCGCCGGCGGCAGCAGGGCGCGCAGGCCGTAGAGCTTGCCCTGGAGTTTTCCTTGCGGCGGCGGCGCAGCCGCCTGGCCGTCCTCGAGCGGGATCAGCTCTTCCTCCTCCTCGAAGGAATGCCCGATGCCGAACACGATCGCGAGCCCGCACAGTGCGAGGCCCGTGCCGATCACCAGTGGAAACACGTTGGGGCCGACCGGCTGTCCCGGCACCGGCGGCAGGATGTAGCCGCCATAGGCGGCGGCCGCGCCGAGCACAACGAGAAACGATCCCGTAACGGAGTCGGGAAGACGCATGACGAGGGGTCCTATGAGAAGTGCGCGGCCTCCCCCCGCGAGCGGGGAGAGGCGATCAGAGCGTCGCAGATGAAGATCACGTCTTGCTCAGGCCTGCGGCCTTCATCGCCTCGCCCATCTGGGCATCGCCCTTGTCCATGAAGCCGGCGAAATGGCCGGCATCGCCCCACACGGTGCCGAAGCCGCGATTGCTCATGAAGTCCTTGAACTCGGCGGAGTCGTAGACCTTCTTCAGCGCCGCAGTGAGCTTGGTGGCGATCTCCGGCGGCAGGTTCTTGGGCGCGCCGATGCCGCGCCAGGCGCCGGTTGCGTAGTCGATGCCCATCGCCTCCTTCAGCGTGGGCACGTCCTTGAAGATCGGGTTGCGCGCAGGCGCCATGATGGCAAGGCTCCTGGCCTTGCCGGCCTCGATGATGGCGCGCGCCTCTGGTACCGAGCAGGTGGTGAGGTCGAGGCCACCGGCGGCGAGGTCCTGCATCGCAGGAGCTGCGCCGTTCGACGGCACCCAGGCGACCTGGTTGGCCGGTAGGCCCATCGCCTGCATCCAGCCGACCAGCGCCAGATGCCAGATGCCGCCCTGGCCGGTGCCCGAGGCCTTGAACTTGCCGGGAGGTGCCGCCTTGATCGCCTCGGCGAGCTCCTTGACCGTCTTGTAGGGCGAGGAGGAGGAGACCTGGATCCCGGGCGGGTCCTCATTCATCAGCGCCAGCGGCGTGTAGCTCTTCGGCGTCAGGTCGGTGAGGCCCTGCCAATGCATCATCGAGATCTCGACCGTGAGCATGCCGATGGTGTAGCCGTCGGGCTGCGCGGTCGCGATCGCGCTATGGCCGACCACGCCGGAGCCGCCGGTGCGGTTGACGACGTTGAAGGGCTGGCCGAGATCTTTTTCGAGCAAGGCTGCGACAATGCGCGCCGTCGCATCGGTGCCGCCGCCGGCACCCCAGGGCACGATTACGGTGACCGGCCGGGCCGGATAGGCCTGCGCGCGCGCGGGCTTGAAGCCGAATGCGGCGGATGCCGCGATTGCGGCGGTTGAAGCCGCGAACGCGCGGCGCGAAATCTTGGACATGAATGCCTCCCAGCGGCGCCCGTAATGCCGGGCGCTCTTGTCAATCCGGGCATTGTAGGCAGCTTTGCGCGCGTCCGGCAAGGTAGCGCTACCAACGAGACCACCGTGTTGTGTGAAAGCTGGATGCGCATCGGGCAGGCAATCGGAAATCGGGTGGGTTTTGCCCGCGCAAGTCGCCAACCTGCGCGGGTGGCGAAAGCCAAAGGTCCGCGATCGAATTAGCGATCCTTTACTGAGCGTCCTCGTCGCTCTTCGGCCGCTTACCCCCGAAAATCCGCAGACCTTCCGGCGAGAGATAGGGCTTCAGCGTTTCCCACGGAACGAACGCGCCGTATGCGCCCTGGACATAGGGGCCGACGGCGTAGGGCGGATAGTGGAAGGAGAGGCCGGCGCTTTTTCCGATCTCGGTTGACGGTGCGAAGGTCACCGCGCCGATCTTCAAGAGACCTGGTTTGAGATTATTGACCCAATCGTCGCCGTTCGCGTCGGCCACGTCGCGCTTCTTCTTCTCGATCCTGAGCGAGGCGATCACGGTCTTCATCATCGCCTTCATGGTTGGGCCATTGTCGGCAGTTTCGTTGAAGAATCGGCGGATCGAGATGCGCTTGCCCTCGGTCTTGTCCCACAAGATCGTGTCGATGTCGGAATTGGGATGCGCGCCGTGAGTGTCCGTGTAGTCGGACCTGATGAGGCTGACATAACGGCCGGCGACCACCGAATCGACTCTATAGTTGCGTTCGAATTCCCAGCCGCCATCCCTGAAGAGCACTGGGTCGGTCTTGCGCGTCGCCGCTGCCTCGGCAGCACTCTTGTCGAGCCACTTTCTCGCCTCGGCGAGGCAATCGGCCGCGAGGACAGGATCGGCCCGGATCGTGTCGTCCAGCAAGACGCGTGCCTCGATGTTCTTGTTCTTGACGACCGCGTCGGGCTTGGGGTCGGCGGCGAGGGCGGAAAACACGCATGTTACGCTCAGCGCCAGGGCGACGCTCAAACCGGTCATGAACTTCAAGGATGGTGCTCCTGCGTGAGCGTTAAAGCATGATCGGGAAAAGTGTGAAGCGGTTTTCCGAAAAGATCATGCGTAAACAACGACCTAAAGCGCGATGACGATTCATCCAAATCTCATCGCGCTTTAGAATATTTCGACGATATCGTCCGCGCTGTGCGGCTCAAAGCGGGGCGCCATCGAGCGGCGAACGGTTGCCTGCGTCTGCAAGCCGGTCGCATCCTCGATGATGTGCTCGACATCGATCAGGTTGAGTAGCGAGAAGGTGGTGTCAGGTTCAACCTCGACCAGAATGTCGATATCGCTGTCGGCGCGGTAGTCTTCGCCGGCCCGCGCGCCGAGGATGGCGAGCTTCGACACGCCCTTGCCTTTGATGGCATCTGCGTTCTTGCGGATTGCCGCGATGATCTCGTCACGTGTCATGGACACATCTGGCCGGTTGCACGGCCAGTCTATCATCTACTCCGCCGCCTCGCTATGGCCGAGCCGGGCGTTCAGCTTGCGGATCAACTCCTCCGCCGCTTCCGCGATCACGGTGCCGGGCGGGAAGATCGCTTCGGCGCCGGCCGCGTAGAGAGCATCGTAATCCTGCGGCGGCACCACGCCGCCGACGATGATCATGATGTCGTCGCGGCCCTGCTTCTTCAGCGCGGCCTTCAGCTCCGGCACGGCGGTGAGGTGGGCGGCGGCAAGCGAGGAGACGCCGAGGATGTGCACGTCGTTCTCGACCGCCTGCCGCGCGGCTTCGTCGGCGGTTGCGAACAGCGGTCCGATGTCGACGTCGAAGCCGATGTCGGCGAAGGCTGAAGCGATCACCTTCTGACCGCGGTCGTGGCCGTCCTGGCCGATCTTGGCGACCAGGATGCGCGGGCGACGGCCTTCCGCCTCCTCGAAGGCGTCGATCAGCGCCTGAATCTTCTCGACCTGGTTGCCCATGCTGGACGCCTCCCGCTTGTAGACGCCGGTGATGGATTTGATCTCGGCGCGGTGCCGGCCGAACACCTTCTCCATCGCGTCCGAAATCTCGCCGACGGTGGCCTTGGCGCGCGCTGCGTCGATCGCGAGCGCCAACAAATTGCCGTTGCCTTCGCCTGCCGAACGCGTCAGCGCGGCGAGCGCGGCCTCGACGTCCTTCTGGTTACGCTCGCTCTTCAGCCGCGTCAGCTTGTCGATCTGGAGCCGGCGAACGTTGGTGTTGTCGACCTTCAGGATCTCGATTCTGTCCTCGTCGGTCGGCTTGTACTTGTTGACGCCGATCACCGCCTGCTTGCCGGCATCGATGCGGGCCTGGGTCTTGGCTGAGGCTTCTTCGATGCGCAGTTTTGGCACGCCGGCCTCGATCGCCTTGGCCATGCCGCCGAGCTCCTCGACCTCCTGGATGTGACCCCAGGCCTTGGCCGCGAGATCGCGCGTGAGCCGCTCGACGTAATACGAGCCGCCCCAGGGATCGATGATCCGTGTGGTGCCGCTCTCCTGCTGCAGGAAGAGCTGGGTGTTGCGGGCGATGCGCGCCGAGAAATCGGTCGGCAGAGCCAGGGCTTCGTCGAGCGCGTTGGTGTGCAGCGATTGGGTGTGGCCTTGCGTCGCCGCCATCGCCTCCACTGTCGTGCGCATCACGTTGTTGAACACGTCCTGCGCGGTCAGCGACCAGCCCGAGGTCTGACTGTGCGTGCGCAGCGACAGCGAGCGCGGGTCTTTCGGATTGAAGGGTTTGAGCAGCTTCGCCCAGAGCAGGCGCGCCGCGCGCATCTTGGCGACTTCCATGAAGAAGTTCATGCCGATCGCCCAGAAGAACGACAGCCGCGGCGCGAAGCGGTCGACGTCGAGACCGGCGGCGAGACCTGCGCGTAAGTATTCGACGCCGTCGGCGAGCGTATAGGCGAGCTCGAGGTCCTGCGTCGCGCCGGCCTCCTGCATATGGTAGCCGGAGATCGAGATCGAATTGTATTTCGGCATCTTTTGCGAGGTGTAGGCGAAGATGTCC
Organism: Bradyrhizobium sacchari; assembly: GCF_002068095.1. Lineage (GTDB taxonomy): Bacteria > Pseudomonadota > Alphaproteobacteria > Rhizobiales > Xanthobacteraceae > Bradyrhizobium > Bradyrhizobium sacchari. The sequence goes on from NZ_LWIG01000013.1 coordinate 269,020, forward strand.
GAGATGATCCGCATCGAGGGCGCGGGCGGATAGATATAGGTGTTGCGCACCATGAACTCTTTCAGAATGTCGTTCTGAATGGTGCCCGACAGTTTCTCCGGCGGCACCCCCTGTTCCTCGGCGGCGGCGACATAGAGCGCGAGGATCGGCAACACCGCGCCGTTCATGGTCATGGACACGCTCATCTGGTCGAGCGGAATGCCCGCAAACAGCGTGCGCATGTCGTAGATGGAATCGATGGCAACCCCGGCCATGCCGACGTCGCCGCCGACGCGCGGATGGTCACTGTCGTAGCCGCGATGGGTGGCGAGATCGAAGGCGACCGAGAGGCCCTTCTGACCGGCCGCCAGGTTGCGGCGGTAGAACGCGTTGGAATCCTCCGCCGTGGAGAAGCCGGCATATTGCCGGACGGTCCAGGGCTGGTTGACATACATGGTCGGGTAGGGGCCGCGCAGATAGGGCGCGATGCCCGGATAGGTGTCGAGGAAATCGAGCCCGGCAAGATCCGCCTCGCCATAGGCAGGCTTCACCAGGATGCCCTCGGGCGTCAGCCACGGCTCGGCGCTGCCGGCAGGGGCTGTGGTTGCGGACCGCTCGAAGGCGACGTCAGCGAAATTGGGAATGCGGCTCATGGCTTCAACCATATCCTCAATCATGATCCGGATGCTGATGGCTGACGATGGTCGCCATCTTCTCCGGTCCGTAATTCTGCTGCGTGGTCTGGCTCGGCAGGTTGGCGATGCCGACCACCCAGCCGAGGCGGGACTCGGTTCCGTACTGACGGGTCGGTACGACGTGGTCCGGGCGGTCGAACGTGCCGGTCATGATCTCGATGCGCGGGCCATCGATGCGGCGGAAGCTCAGGGGCGTGCCGCAGGCGGCGCAGAAATCGCGCATCGCGATCGACGAGGACTGGAACGCCGACGGCGTGCCCTTGGTCCAGGCAAAGTCCGTCTTCTCGATATCGGCGAAGGAGGCAAAGGGCGCGCCGCTCGCCTTCTGGCACATCCGGCAGTGGCAGATCGAAATCTTGGTCGGCGACGCCGTCAGGGCAAAGCGGACCGCCCCGCATTGGCAGCCGCCGGTGAGAACGGGTTTGCTGGTCTCGGTCATGCCATTTCCATTCGTCGATAGGCGTCTTGCAGCGTGGCTAGCGCATCGCCTCCGGCAAAGACAAAACCCGTGACACCGGCGGCCCGCAGCGCCGCCTCGGCCTCAGCCGGGCGGCCCGCCAGATAGATATGTCGCCCGCCGGCTGATTGCAGGGCCTTGGCCGCGGCCTCGGCGTGTTCCGCATAGACCTTGTCGCTGGAACAAAGGCAGGCAAGCCCAGCGCCGGAGGCCTTGAAGGCGGCCGCCAGCTTGGCCGGGTCGGCAAAACCCTCGCTCTCGACGGCCTGGATGCCGCCAGCCTCGAAGAAGCTTTTCGCAAAGGTCGCGCGCGCCGTGAAATCGGCGGGCGTGCCGAGATTGGCCAGAAACACCTTTGGCCGCGTCCCGCGTGCCTTCAGTGCGGCATCGGATTTGTCGCGCAGCGCCTCGAACGGCTCCGCCAGCCGGATCGGCGGCAGCGCCTCGAACTTGTGTTTCTGTTCCCCGTAGGGGGCGAGTGCGACCGGCGTTGCCTTCAGAACCGCCGTCTCGCGCTCATGCAGGTTCGGAAACTCGCTGGCGCCAGTCAGAACGTCGCGGCGCTTTGCGATGTTGGCATCGCGCGCCTTGCGCGCGGCCGCGACCTTGCTCTGGAACAGGCCCTGCTGGAGCGCGGCGAAGGCGCCGCCGGCGCTCTCGCTCTCCTGGAACAGCCCCCAGGCCGCTTCGCACAGTCGGGCGGTCAGCGTCTCGATGCCGCCGGCGCCGGCTGCGGGATCGCTGACCTTGGCGAGGTTGCTCTCTTCCAGCAGCAGGAGTTGGGTGTTGCGCGCCACGCGCCGCGCAAATGGATCGGGCAGGCCGAGCGCCAGCGTGTGCGGCAGTACCGTAATGGCGTTGGCGCCGGCAAGTCCCGCCGCGAACGTCGCCATGGTCGCACGCAGCATGTTCACGTAAGGATCGCGCTGCGTCAGCATGCGCCAGGCGGTATCGGCCGCAATGAACAGCGGCTTTGGCATGAGCCCGCAGGCTGTCTCGATGCGCGCCCACAACAGCCGCAGCGCGCGGAATTTTGCCATGGTCAGGAACTGGTCGGCGTCGGCCGCGAGTCGCGCATAGACCATGCCTTGCGCCCGTTCGAGGGGGACGCCGGCGGCGTCGATGGCGCGCAGATAAGCGACGCCGCAGGAGAGCACGAAGGCGAGTTCCTGCGCTTCCGATCCACCCGCATCGTGGATCACGCGTCCGTCGGCAGAGGCAAACGGCCCCTTGAAGCCGAGGGCGGCGAGACCCTTGATGGCACCGGTGACGGCGGGAACGATCTCCTCCCACGTATAAGGGCTGTGGCCCCACACCGCGCCGGCCGCGAGCGGATCGAGCCCGAAGCGGATATTGCAGGCCGCGGGATCGAGACCAGCGCTCTTCACATATTCCGCGACATGAATCGCCGCCATCCGCGACTGCGGACCGATCTCGAGCTCGATGCCGATCCCCGCGTCGAGATGAATGTCCCTCAGGACCTTTGCGACCGCATCAGCCGTAGGTTCCAGGCCAAAACCGCGCGCGCCGTTGGCGCCGGCGAACACCAGCGCAAGCCCCGTCGCGCCGTTCTCAAGATCCTGCAGGGCCTGCGCATTCGCGAGCGCCGCGTCGGGATGGTCGATCCGCTGCACGATCTGCCAAGGCGCCGCCGCCGGTCGGCCCACCACGGGCGCAACGCCCTTGGCGCGCGGATAGAGCGGATCGATCTTGATGCCGTCATAGGTCTTGCCGACGAGCTTCTCGAACGGCGCGCCCTTCAGCACGCCGTCAACCAGCTTGCGCCAGTCCTCAGTCGTTGCCTTGGGAAAATCCGCCGCCAGCGGCAGGTCGTCAGTCACGGAGGTCATGCGGCGAGGGGCTCCCGAAAATCTTGTTATTCGCAGGCGAAATTGCCACGGCGGACCGTCCCTGCAAACGGTTGTTTTTGGTTAGCCGGTATCAGGAAGCCGCTCAATGCCTTGCGTCGAGACCCTGGCTAGCCCGTCACGCACACGAATACCCGAGATCACGCGGTCCGGCGCGATTTCGGCCAGCGGCACCAGCACGAAGGCGCGCTCGAACAGGCGGGGGTGCGGTAGCGTCAGGTCGGGCTTCCGCAAGGACACATCATCATAAGCGATCATGTCGAGATCCAGCGTGCGCGGACCCCAGCGCCGCTCCTTGTCCCGTGTGCGGCCGAATTTCTGCTCGACCCTTTGCAGCACGAACAGCAGCGCGTGCGGATCGAGACTGGTCTCGATCTCGACGCAGGCATTGATGAAGGGGTCCTGGTCCTCGTCGCCCCAGGGCGGCGTCGCGTAGTCCGACGAGCGTGCGATCACCGCACCTTGCGCCATGCCGCAGATATGCGAGATCGCCTTTTTGAACGTCGCGCGAACATCGCCGACATTGCCGCCCAGTGCGATCAGGACGTTTGCCATATCAGGGGTGCCGCGAGCGCGTCAGCATGATGCCGACATCGTCGAAGATCGCGGCGATCGGCGCATGCGGCTTGTGCACGGTGATCTTCACCGCGCGGATGCGGGGGAAGTGCGACAGGATGGCATCGGCAACCGCACCGGCCGCGCCTTCCAGCAGCTTGTAATTGGTGTTCTTGAACGCCGCGGTCGTGGTCGCCACGACCTCGGCGTAGGACACCGTATCGGCAAGCCGGTCGGTGCGCGACGGCTCCGAGAGGTCGGTATAGAGCTCGAGATCGATGACAAAGCGCTGGCCGACTTCGGTTTCGTGATCCATCACGCCATGGCGCGCATGGATCGACAGGCCGGTCACGAAGATCGTATCGGTCATTGCTTGCTCTCGATTGCGTGTGCCACCCACAGGGCCTGCAGGGTCTCGGCGACGTCATGGGTCCGGATGATCCTGGCGCCGCGCTGCGCGGCGATCAGATGCGCGGCGATCGAGCCGGCGAGCCGCTCTTTCGGCTCCGACGGCGACACCGAGGCGATGAAGCGTTTTCGCGAAGCACCGACGAGGATCGGCAGGCCGAATATGTCGAGGTCGCGCAGCCGGGCCAGCGCGATCATGCTCTGCTCGGCGGTCTTGCCGAAGCCGATGCCGGGGTCGAGCACGATGCTCTCGCGCGCGACGCCGGCCTTTGCGGCGATATCCAGCGAGCGCAGGAAGAATGCTTTCATGTCCGCGACGATGTCGATGGCGGGATCGACGCTGTCGCGGTTGTGCATGACGATGACAGGGACGCCCCTTGCGGCGATCAGCGGCGCCATGGCGGCGTCGCGCTGCAGGCCCCAGACGTCGTTGGCGATCACCGCGCCCTGGTCGAGCGCGAATTGCACCACCTCCGTCTTCATGCTGTCGATCGAGACGGGGACGCCGAGCGCAACGAGGCCCGCCAGCACCGGCCTCAGCCGGGCAAGCTCGTCCTCAGCCGTGACGGCCTTGGCGCCGGTGTAGGGCCGGGTGGATTCGGCGCCGATGTCGATGATGTCGACGCCGGCGGCGATCATCGCCCGCGCCCGCTCAAGTGCCTGCTCGGGCGCAATGAACTGACCGCCGTCGGAGAAGGAATCCGGGGTGATATTGAGCACGCCCATCACCGCCGGGATCGGCCGGCCCACGAGCGTCCGCAGCAGATCTTGCCCGGCCGAGCCGGCCGGCGGGACGGAAGGGGAGGGCGAGGCATTCATGCGCGTGGCATTGCGCTGTCGGGGAAGGGGAGTCAAGACGGAAGGAGGGTGGGCGCATCGCCACAATAGCGATGTTGATGCCGTGGCACCCTGCTCGCTCCAGCGTCGTCCCGGCGAAGGCCGGGACCCATACCGCGGAATCTATCGCTTGTGGAAGGTGGAAATCCCGAACGGCCAGTCTTCGCCAAACCACTCCCTGTGGTTATGGGTCCCGGCCTTCGCCGGGACGACACCCTGAGGGTCGCACGAGAATCCGTCTGCGGAGAGCGCCACTCTAGTACGTGATCTTCGGCGGCAGCTTCTTGGCCTTGGCGATGATGTCGCCGACCGACTTCTCCGACGGCAGGATGCGGACGAGCTTCTTCTTCTCGTTGGCCTCGCGCATGCTTTGGGCGAGCCTTGCCGGATTTCGATAGGCGAGCTCACGCACGGTGGTGACGCCCGCGGCGCGGACCAGGCCGACCTTGGCCCGGCCCATGCCTGGAATGCGCATGTAGTCGGAGACGTTGGCCCATTCCAGCAGCAGCTGCTCGCTGATGCCCGTCTTGGCGGACAGCGCCTTGCGGCCCTTCACGGTCGAGGCAGCCTCGAGTAGCGCGTCGGTGGTGCGGATGCCCTGCGCCTTCAGCTTGTTGGCGGCAAAGGAGGGCAGGCCCTCAATCTCGGAGATCGGATATGTCATGATGCTCAAATATGAAAAAGCGGCGCTCAGGCGAATTGGCTGAGGCCCGGCGTCCCCGCGATGATCTTGCCCATCTGATCCGCTCCGATTTTGTCTCGGCCGTAGCGGAAAAGTTCACGGGCAATGGTCTGAATCTCGGACATGCCGAGGCCCAGCCCCATCAGGCGCGTGCCGACGGCCATCAGGCCGCCACCCATCAGCCGCGACAGTCCGCCGCCGCTCTTGGAGGCCTCGATCGCCGCTTCCGCGCCGGGAATCTGATTGATCAGGGCTTCGACGTTCTCGGAAGGGCCGTCGTTGCGCAGAAAGCCCAGGATAATGCCGACGGTCTTTTCGGCGACAGCACTATCTATGCTGGCGTTCGCCGCCAGCCGTCCGATCAGCTCGTCCATATGGCCTGCCCCTCAGCCGGTTCACATGCCGGAGTATTATTTTCGAAAATGATCTTGAGCCGGTGCGATGTGAAATACAAGCGATGAACGCGACGCACGTCCCGAACGCGCGAAAAGTGTTGCAGCGATGCAAGAGCGGAGATGGAATCGGCAAGAAATTACCGCGGTGCGAACGCTTCGTTCCTACTTTCGGCCGATGTCGTCCGCCTTTCTCCGGCAATGTCGCATGCTTTGGGCGGGTTGAACGGTTTTAATCGGCGCGCGAGATGCGTTAAACTGCGGAACTGGCGCATTTGGGTTTCAATACGCGAAACACGGCAGAAAGATCAGAGAGAATAATGACCGCACAGGACAGCACGCTCGGCGACACCGACGACAAGATCTTCGTCGGCAAGGGAGACGAGCAGGCATGGCTGACGCTGGCGCTTGCCAATCGTCACGGCCTCGTCACCGGTGCAACCGGAACCGGAAAAACGGTGTCGCTGCAAGTCATGGCGGAAGGATTTGCGCGCGCTGGTGTCCCGGTCTTCGCGGCCGACATCAAGGGCGATCTTTCCGGCATCTCCGAGGTCGGCGAGGCCAAGGACTTCATCGTCAAGCGCGCCTCCGAGATGGGACTGAAATTCCAGCCGGACCAGTTCTCGACGGTGTTCTGGGACGTGTTCGGTGAGCAGGGCCACCCGGTGCGGGCGACCGTCACCGAGATGGGGCCGCTCCTGCTTGCGCGCATGCTCGACCTCAACGATGTGCAGGAAGGCGTGCTCAACGTCGCCTTCCGCGTCGCCGACGACAACGGGCTGACCCTCATCGACATGAAGGATCTGCGCGCGCTGCTCGATGCCATCGTGCCGGAGGCCGGCAAGAAGGGGGCGGACGCCGAGGAAAGCCCGCTTACCGACATCAAGAAGGAGGCGCAGGGCTTCGGCAACGTCACCAAGGCCACGGTCGGCACCATCCAGCGCCAGCTCCTGGTGCTGGAGAACCAGGGCGGCACCAAGTTCTTCGGCGAGCCGGCGCTGACGCTGAAGGATTTCATGAAGACCGACCGCGACGGGCGCGGCATGATCAACATCCTGGTCGCCGACAAGCTGCTTCAGAGCCCGCGGCTGTACGCGACATTCCTGCTGTGGATGCTGTCGGAGTTGTTCGAAGAGTTGCCCGAGGCCGGCGACCTGCCGAAACCGAAGCTGGTGTTCTTCTTCGACGAGGCGCATCTGTTGTTCAACGACGCGCCCAAGGCGCTGCTGGACAAGATCGAGCAGGTCGTGCGCCTGATCCGCTCCAAGGGCGTTGGCGTCTATTTCGTGACGCAGAACCCGATCGACGTGCCGGACCGCGTGCTCGGACAGCTCGGCAACCGCGTGCAGCATGCGCTGCGCGCCTTCACGCCGCGCGACCAGAAGGCGGTCGCGGCCGCGGCACAGACTTTCCGCCCCAACCCGAAGCTCGACACCGCCAAGGTGATCATGGAGCTCGGCAAGGGCGAGGCGCTGGTGTCCTTCCTCGAAGGCAACGGCACGCCAACGATGGTCGAGCGCGTCATGATCAGGCCGCCATCGGCCCGGATCGGACCAATCACGCCGGAAGAACGCAAGGCGATCATGGATGCGAGCCCGGTGAAGGGCAAATACGACACTGCCGTCGATTCCGAGTCCGCTTATGAAATGCTTCAGAAGCGCATCGCCGGCACCGCGGCCACGGCCGATGGCACCTCGGATGGAAGCGGCGGCGGCATCCTCGGCCAGATCGGCTCGATCGTCGGCACCATCTTCGGCACCAACGTCAAGCGCGGCCGCCTCTCGACCGGCCAGGTCATTGCGCGTGACGTGACGAGATCGGTCACCAACCAGGTGATCGGCGGGCTGGCCGCCAATGTCGGCAAGTCGATCGGTGGCCAGCTCGGCGGCTCGATCGGACGCACCCTGGTCCGCGGCGCCCTCGGCGGATTGCTGCGGAGATAGGCAGCCGAGCCCTTGTTAGAAGCAATTCGCCGGCAAACGCGCCGCTTGCGCCGGGTACAAATTCGGGTGAAGAGGACACCAGCCGTCAGCCTGTCTGCTAGGTGCTATGGCCCCTAACTGGACCTCATCGTGACCCCAGCCGAACCTTTCGCCAAACCCGGCGCGCTCCGATCCCTGTCGCTGCGCGCCCCACTCGATCTGCTGTTCCTGCTCTGCTGCTTGATCCTGGCCGCCGACGTCCTCGGGCCGGAGCTTTTTGGTCGTGGCAAGACCAAAGACTACTCGCTCTGGTATTGGGCCGGGCAGCAGGTGCTGCACGGTGGCCCACTCTATCCCAGCGACATCGATCATCCGTTCGAATTCATCTATCCGCCGCTGCCGGCGATCATGCTCGCGATTCCGAGCTGGTTCGGCAAGATCCCGCTCTACATCGTGCTGTCGGTCCTGAATGCGCTGGCGTGGTGGTTCACGGGGATATTGTCCAACAGCATGACCGGCTCGGGCCGCACGGCTGGCCCCTGGCTTGAGGCACTGCCGGCTTTCGTCACGGTGACCTTCGTGTTCGACATGTTCGACCTCGGCCAGCCCAACCTGGTTCTGCTGGCGATGATGCTCTACGGTTTCTGGAGCCTGCAGCATCAACGATCGTGGCTCGCGGGATTCATGTTTGCGCTCGCCACCGCCATCAAGGTGTTTCCGATCGCGGTGCTGCCCTATCTGGTTTGGCGGCGGAAGTGGGCCGCCGTCGCCGCGATGGTCGCCTTCACCGGCATCCTGCTCTACGTCGTGCCGGCGCCGATCCGCGGCTTCGAGCGCAATGCGGCCGAGCTTGCGACCTGGTATCAGGGCATGGTCGGCTCGAGCTCGGAAAAGGGGTTTGGCCAGCGCGACGAGCAGAACTGGTCGTGGGTCAACCAGTCCATCATCGCGGTCACGCATCGCCTGGTTCGGCCGATCAACTACAATCAGGAAGATCCCAACAAGCCGCCGCGCACGATGAATGTCATCGATGTCGACTACAAGACGGCGAACTGGATCGTGCTGGCGGTATCAGCGCTGCTCGGGCTCGGCTTTCTTGCGGTCATGCCGCGGCAATCGCGGCGGACGGCGCGCTCGGACGCCGAGGAGCTCGGCATCCTGTTTTGCCTGATGACGGTGGCTTCGCCCCTGGCGCGGCAATACTACTTCATGTGGCTGTACTTCCCGATGACGGTGCTGATGCATCGTGCCGCCTTCGACGAGCGAGCGAATGTGCGCCTTGGAACCTGGCTTGCGCTCGGTGCGGCCGGCATTCTCATGCTGCTGGCGCTGCCATGGTTTCCCAATGTCATCCAAGCCTGGGGCAATAACCTGGCCGCGACGGCCGTTCTTGCCGGTACGCTCGCATGGCACATCCGGCATCCGCCGGTTGCCGCTGGCTCCGAGCCTGCGACGAGGCTAAAACCCAACAATCTCGAGAAGCCGTCTTGAGACTCAATAGTCAGGAATCCGACCATGGCCAATGCGCAGCTTCAATCCGTGCTCGATCACATCGACAAGGATTTTGACAACAGTCTGGAGCGTCTGTTCTCGCTGTTGCGGATCAAGTCGATCTCCGCCGATCCGGCTTTCGCCGGGGACTGCAAAGCGGCGGCCGAGCATCTGGCCAAGGACATCGCAAGCCTCGGCGTCGCGACCGAAGTGAGGCCGACCGCCGGCCATCCCGCCATCGTCGGCAAGACGGGGACAGGCGGACGGCCGCATGTGATCTTCTACGGCCATTACGATGTGCAGCCGGTCGATCCGCTCGATCTTTGGCACCGTCCGCCGTTCGAGCCCGTGGTCACCGATCACGCCGACGGCCGCAAGATTATCGTCGCGCGCGGTGCTGAGGACGACAAGGGCCAGGTGATGACCTTCGTCGAAGCCTGCCGCGCCTGGAAGAAGGTGACGGGCTCGCTGCCGATCGACGTCACCTTCCTGATCGAAGGCGAGGAGGAGGTCGGTTCGAAGAATTTCGTGCCGTTCATCGAGGCCAACAAGGACGAGTTCAAGGCGGATTACGTGCTGGTCTGCGACACCGGCATGTGGGACGGCAACACGCCGGCGATCACGACCTCGCTGCGCGGCCTGCTCTACGAAGAGCTGAAGATCACCGCTGCCAATCGCGATCTGCATTCCGGCGTGTTCGGCGGCAGCGCGATGAACCCGATCCGGGTGCTGACGAAGATTCTCGGCGGCCTGTTCGACGACGACAACCGCATCACCATTCCCGGCTTCTATGACGGGGTGAAGGATTTGCCGCCCGATATCCTGGAGCAGTGGAAGAAGCTCAACATGACACCGGAGACGTTCTTGACGCCGATCGGGCTGTCGATCCCGGCCGGCGAGAAGGGCCGGCTGCTGATCGAGCAGGCCTCCTCGCGTCCGACCTGCGACGTCAACGGCATCTGGGGCGGCTATATCGGCGAGGGGTCCAAGACGGTGATCCCCTCGCATGCTTCCGCGAAGGTCTCGTTCCGTCTGGTCGAGGGGCAGGACCCCGCAAAGATCCGCAAGGCGTTCCGCGATTACGTGACGGCGCGCCTTCCGGGCGACTGCAAGGTCGAGTTCGGCGACCATTCCGCCGCGCCCGCGGTCGCGCTCGACTGGAACATGAAGCCGCTCGCCGCGGCCAGCAAGGCGCTGGCGGAGGAATGGGGCAAGGAGACCGTGCTGATGGGCTCCGGCGCCTCGATCCCGATCGTCGCCGACTTCAAGCGCACCTTGGGCCTGGACTCGCTGCTCGTCGGCTTCGGCCTCGACGACGACAACATCCACTCGCCCAACGAGAAGTACGACCTGCGCAGCTTTCAGAAAGGCATCCGCTCCTGGGCCCGCATCCTCGCCGCGCTGGCCGAGGTTAAGTAGGCACGGTGCCGTAGGGTGGGCCCACCCTGCGAGATCTTCATCCGTCATTGCGAGCGAAGCGAAGCAATCCAGAAATCTCTCCGCGGAGGCAGTCTGGATTGCTTCGTCGCAAGAGTTCCTCGCAATGACGACGGAGGGCGGCCAAATAAAAACGCCCCCCGGAATTGGGCGGCGTTTCATTCCAAAAGGCGTAGAGGTTCGTTGAATGCTACTCTACACCAAATCCGGAAAATCTCAAGTGCGGTAGCCGGGGTTGACGCGGTCGAGCTTGCGCAGCAGCGGCGGCCACACGAGATTGTTCGCGCGCAGCTCGGCGCGGTCGCGGTTGGACAAGAGCTCGGTGTTCTTCTCGATCGCGATCTCCTCGACCGGATAGACCGGCGTGCCCAGCGCGCGGGTGCGCACCTGCATCGAGCAGGCGCGCTCGAGGTGGTACATGCGCTCGAAGGCGGAGGCGACCGAGCGGCCGACGGTCAGGGTGCCGTGGTTGCGCAGGAGCATGTGGTTGTGATCGCCGAGATCCTTCTGCAGCCGCGGCCGTTCCTCGTGGTCGAGCGCGATGCCTTCATAGTCGTGATAGGCGAGGTCGTGGGTGACGAGCTGGGCGGTCTGGTTCAGCGGCAGCAGCCCTTCCGCGCTGCTCGACACCGCGGTGCCGTCGAGGGTGTGGAGATGCAGCACGCAGATCGCGTCTTCGCGCACCTCGTGGATCGCCGAATGGATGGTGAAGCCGGCCGGGTTGATGCTGTATTCGCTCTCGGAGAGCTGGTTGCCGTGCAAATCGACCTTGACGAGGCTCGAGGCCGTGATCTCCTCGAACATCAGCCCGTAGGGGTTGATGAGGAAGTGATGGTCGGGGCCCGGCACGCGCGCGGAGATGTGGGTGTCGACCAGATCATCCCAGCCGTACAGCGCGACGAGACGATAGCAGGCGGCGAGGTTGACCCGTTGCTGCCACTCGGCCTCCGTCATGTTCGACGGCACTTCCTTCAGGCGCGCTTCTGCTGGCGACATGGCAATTCTCTCCGAACCTCGTTGTTGCGGAGCGGGAGCGTAGTCTCGGTCGGAGGCGGCGGCAAGGCGCACAAAGCGCGGCAGTCAAGCGCAGCCCGCATGGAGCGCTGCGCAACGCGGGACCGCTGTCCCCGGATCTCGCTTCGCTCCATCCGGGCTACAAGAGAGAAAATTATTATGGCGCCGGGATCGAGAGCAGGCTGGAAATGCTGCGGCCGCGGATGTCGTAGACGCGGGCGAACACCACGTCGTCACGTTTGATCTCGACCATCACGGGCGCGGTGAGGCCCTTGCAGTAGAACTCGCCGAGCGTCATGGCGAAATCGGCGGCATTGGAATCCCAGCCGATGGTGAAGTCGGGGCCGAGCGCGACCTGCGCCGGCCGCTGCGGACCGCACACCGCGACTTTCCATTTGCGATTGACGGGCGGCACTTCCTGGCGCTCGACCAGCTGCTCGCGCAGCTCGTCTGAGGCCTGCTTCAGCGCGAGACCCCAATAGTCCAGCATGAAGCGGTCGTCGGCGGCGCGCACGGTGCCGGCGATGTGGTTGAAATGGGTGTACTGATAGGGATGCAGCCGGATCATCTCGGCGAGCGAGAGCGCAAGGCCGAAGCAGAAGGTCGCGAGCACGACCGGCTGCCAGGTGCGGTGATTGGCGCGCAGGCGCTCCATGGTCCAGGCGAAGGCGACGCCGCCCAGCACCGCCATCGGCGGGATCACGAAGACGAAATGGCGGATGCCGTTGTAGAGCGCCGGGCGCTTCACCATCGCGATCGCCAGCGGCAGGGTCGCAGCCAGCGTCAGCATCAGGAGAATGGTCTTGCGGCGGGCCGGAACGTCACCGCGCGGCAGCAGCGCGAAGGTGCTGAAAACAGCGCCGCCCATCAGCACCAGCATCACCTCGGGCAGCTGCAGTGCGAACAGCGTCGGCAGATAGGACCAGGGCATGTCGGGCACCGACACGATCGCGCCGTCGAACATCTCCTTCCACGGCTTCTCGAAGAAGTGCGAGAAGTAGGTCAGCGCCTCGAAGGGATTGCCGGGCTCCATGATCGACCACGGCCAGATCAGGCCCATCACCAGATAGCCGAACACGAGGCCGGGCAGCAGCACGTAGACGACATGGGCGAAGCGGCGGGCTGCTTCGCGGAGCCCCTCGGTGCGCAGCTCTTCCAGGAACAGCGGGGCGAAGCCGACCATGGCGTAGACCAGCGCCAGCCCGCCGAGGATGCGGCAGCCGATCGACAGGCCGGCACCCAGGCCGACGATGAGGATCGTGCGCGGCGAAGGCTGCGGATATTCCTCGGCGAGACGAACCAGCCCCAGCATCAGGATGATCATCGCCACGGCGAAGGGCGCATCCTTCGGGTTCATGAACATGTGGCCGTAGAAGATCGGGCACAGCGCGAGCAGCAGAAGCGCAGCAAGACCGGCAAGGGGGCCGCCGACGCGGCGGCCGAGCCGCCAGGTCACGGCGAGCCCGATCACGCCGACGATCGCGCCGAGCAGACGGCGCGTCTCGAACAGTTCGAGCGGAAGCACCTTGTGCAAGAGGGCTGCGACCATGTCGAAGCCGCCGCCATACATGTAGAGATTGGCGAAGGAGAGCGCCGCGGTGTCCTTGAAGCCGGAACCGAACATGCGCAGCAACAGGTCGGCATATTCAGCGTGGGTGTAATCGTCCCAGCCAAGGCCGTAGTCGCGGAAGGTCAAGCCTGCAATCACGGCGACCGCAGCCAGCACCAGCATGGCGAGATCGTCGCAAGTCCGTTCGACCGAGCGCCGCAGAGGCGTGTCGATCGCCGAAGTCGTGATGGATGTCATGGCTATTGGTGACCCGGAATCCCCTCTTGGCCCTGCTGGTGCGCGCGGACCACTTCCCCGGTCTCCCTATAGCGCAGTTCCATTACCAAGTAATTGGGCATTATGGCTAAATTCCTGATGCGACGCAGCAAATCCTTGCAACCGGGAGCATTCAAGCAGTAGCAAGCCGTAGCTGAAGGGAATGTGAATAAGTCACTGATTTCCCTCCCTTTAGGAACGCTGCCAACAATTCGCCGTTGGCGAGCAACACAGTATGACGGTATCGTGGCGTAACGGGTGTCGCGGGTGGATGCGCGGCCGGGGGTGGGTTCGATGAGCTTGGCATTGTTGATCGTGGGGATTGTCGCCGTGGTGGCGGGCCTCCTTGCGATCCTGTTCGGCTTCACCGTCCGGGAGTTCAGTCTCGGCAGCACCCTCATAATCTCGGGGACGATCGGCGTCTGCTCCGGGATGTTACTGGCTGGCCTGCATCTGGTGCTGCTGGAGCTGAAGGGCATTGCCCGGCGGCTCGCCGGCGCACCGTCCGAGGTTCGGGTCAGGCCCGTGCTGCCGGGCCTTGCGCTCCCGGGCGTGTCTGAGCCTGTGCCGGCTCCGGCCATGCGGGCCGAACCGACGCCTCCGCCATCGCCTGCGCCG
>NZ_LWIG01000013.1:283253-292957 GCF_002068095.1 Bradyrhizobium sacchari
ATGGCAAGCCGAGGCCCCGGTGCGGGATCGTTCACGCGCCGAGCCGCCGCCCGAACCGCAACCTCCGGCGCCGCCCGCGACTCCCGAAGCGCCGCGCCGGCGCAATTTGATGTTCGCTTCGACCTCGCGCAAGGAGCGTGAGCGCGCGGAGGCCAAGGCCGCCGAGGGTTCGCCGTCGCCGGGAGAGCCCACAGCATCCGACGCGCCGCCCGCGAGCTTTGATGACGCCTGGCCGAAGCCGGACCGGACGCGCCCGCCGGAACCGCCGGCCGCCGCGCGCCGTCCGTCCCCACCGCCGCGCTCGCCCTCGACCTTCACCGAGGCTGCTTCTCCCCCGCCGCCGCCGCCTGCACCCGAGCCGGAGCCGGCAGTCGAGCAGCCGCCCGTAACGGTCCTCAAGTCCGGCATCGTCGACGGCATGGCCTATTCGCTCTATTCCGACGGCTCGATCGAAGCGCAGATGCCCGAGGGCATGATGCGCTTTGCCTCGATCGACGAATTGCGCGCGCATCTCGACCAGCGGTCCTGAGACCTCGGCCACGCAAGTAAAGCGCGAGCGTTCTTGTCACGACATCAGTCGTCGGCTCATATTCGTCAGTCGTCGTATTTTCGCCGAACGTATTGTTGACACGGAATACTTTGGCGTCGTCAATCCCGCGCGGCGCAACACGGAAGGGGCAGGCCCATGTCGGATGCCGGGGCTAAGAATTTCATCGAGCTGACGGCGAGCATCGTGTCGGCCTATCTCGGCAACAACCCGACGCCGGCCGCCGAGATTCCGAACCTGATCAGCCAAGTCCATGGTGCCCTGGTGCGGGTCTCGACAGGGCGCGCCGAGGCGGCGCCGCTCGAGCCGGCAAAGCCGGCGGTCTCGCTGAAGAAGTCGATCGCGCCCGACTATCTCGTCTGTCTGGAAGACGGCAAGCGCTTCAAGTCGCTGAAGCGCCATCTGCGCACCCAGTACAACATGACGCCGGAGCAATATCGCGAGAAATGGGGCTTGCCGGCCGATTATCCCATGGTCGCGCCGAACTACGCGGTTGCGCGCTCGCAGCTTGCCAAGCAGATGGGCCTCGGACAGCAGCAGCGAAAGCGGAAGTAGTCCGCCACGCGGCCAGCTCTCGTGGGGTGGGCAAAGGTGCACAGCGCCGTGCCCACGAATTCTCACCGGTTACATGCAAATCGTGGGCGCGCTTCCGCCGTCGCTCTTCCAGCTATGGCGGACAAGGCGCTCTGCCCACCCTACTGCAGTTTGCTGCGAGGTTCGGACCGTGGGCTCCTCACCGTGAGGATCGCTACGACGCGTCCGCGAGCGCCTCTTTCGCGTCGGTCTTGATGCGCTCGACCATCGAGCGCAGGCCGTTGGAGCGCTGCGGCGTCAGGTGATCGCGAAACCCGAACTCGTTGAATACGGCGATCGCATCGGTATCGAGAATCTCTTGCGGCGTGCGGCCAGAATAGAGCGCGAGCACGATCGCGACCAGCCCGCGCACGATGTGGGCGTCGCTGTCGCCGCGGTACTTCAGGACCGGCGCGCCACCGTCGCGATCGATCAGCTTCTGCAGCCAGACTTGGCTGACGCAGCCATTCACCTTGTTCTCGGCGGAGTGCTCGGCCTCCGGCATCGGTTCCAGGGTGCGGCCGAGCTCGATGACGTACCGGTAGCGGTCGTCCCACTCGTCCAGAAGCTCGAAATTGTCCCTGATTTCGTCGATCGTCGTCATGTCGGCCCACAGTTCCCGTTAGGGTCAATATAGGGACGCCAAGTCGTGAAATCGATAGGGTTTGGGCCCTAATTCGCGGCCTGAGGGCCGCGCCATTCCAGCGCGAGGTCGTCCTGGGTCAGGGTGTCGCGCGGCGCCTCGCTCGCTGCAAGATCGCCTTCGCCGGCCATCGCGATCGAGCCGGTGTGGTCCGGCGCCTTCTTATGGTCATTCTTGGGGCCGTCGTTCTTGTCGTTGGTGATCTGCTCTTTCTTGTCGTTGATGATCTGATAGATCTTCTTCGCGCCGTCCTGGGCGCGCTGGCCGATGATGGTCGCGGCCTGGCCGCCGACCTCGCAGGCCGCCGGCTGGCGCTTGCAGAACTGAGTCATGTCGGAGACGGCCGCGGTCGCAGCCTGCACCGCGTCGGCGGCGCCGATCTGCGGCAGCTTCTCCGAATCGGGCGTCTTGTCCCGCGGCAGGAGCACCAGCACCAGCCCGAGCCAGAATGTGATGCGGAGCAGAAAGCGCATCTTGTCGACCTGTACTTTTAGATCCCGCTGCGGCGATCTTCGCAGGGCTTGCGACCTAGCAACTCTCGATAAATCGCAAGTGATTGCCTTGAGCTTAATTCGCGGAAAATTGACGCAAAAATCTTCGCAAGGTCCCGGTCTCGTAAATTTTCCATTGATGCTGCGGCCCGTGACCTTCCGGGGCCGCGCATCCACCATTTCGAAACCATGCGGCGGATGGTGAAACCCTGTGTTCACCATCCTCGCGGAAGACGTCGTCAAATCGTCTAAAAAGCCCCGCGACGACACGGTGTCCGCCCGCGCGCGGCGCCGCCTTAGCACTCGTTTAAGGTCGCTCTGACACGGTGGCTCAACGACAAGGAGGCGTTCCGGCGCGTCTTCTCAAGACGATTGAGCCGAAGCGCGAGACCCGTGACAGTTTTGAGTATCATCCGCGATTGTCTCGATGCGTTGCTGCATCCCTCCGCGCGTTACGATGCGCTGACGCGAGCGCGCCATCGTGCCTTCATGGCGCCGCGGCTGCTGGGCAGCCTGGCAGCGTTTGCCGCATTCCCGGTCTATCTCGCCATGCGCGGCGCGCCGAGCGCGGTCGAGGTCGCGGCCTTTGCCTGGCTGATCGCGCCCATCATGTTGTCCTGGTTCCTGTCGCGGACCGGCCGCTACGAAGGCGCGCATGTGCTGTCGTCGCTGGCGCTCGCCGGCCTGATCATGGCGGTCGCGATCACGACGGGCGGTATCGAATCATTCGCCGCGGTCTGGCTGGTGGTGGTTCCGCTCGAGGCTGCGCTGTCGGCCTCGCGGCGCGTTGCGGCCTTCGCCTCACTGCTCGCGTTGTCTTGCGCCGGAGTGCTGATCCTCGTCGGCCAGCTCGGCTGGCTGCCGGTGGAGCCCAGCGCTGCGCAGCGCGGCGTGCTGATGGCCTTTGGCGTCGCCTCGGCCACTCTTTATGCAGCGGGCCTCGCCTTCGGCGCGGAATCGCTCGCCCGCACCAGCGTCGCGCTGCTGTCGCGCGAGGAGGAGCGCTACCACCTGCTCGCGCGCAACATGAGCGATGTCATCTCCCGGCACCAGCGCAACGGCGCGGTGCAGTTCATCTCGCCGGCAGCGGAGGCCATGCTCGGCCTATCAGTGACGCAGCTGCACGGCCACGGCCTGTTCGACCGCGTCCATGTCGCCGACCGCCCGGCCTATCTCACCGCGTTGTCGGATGCCGCGCGCGGCGAGGTGCGCAGCGTCGAGTTCCGGTTGCGGCGGGAGCCTGCCGGCACGGAGCGCGGCCAGGTTGATTTCATCTGGGTCGAGATGCGCTGCCGGCCGCTCGACCAGGACCAGGGCCGCGATGGCGCGCGTGAAGCCGAAGTCGTCGCCGTGATGCGTGACGTCACCGATCGCAAGCATTCCGAGCAGGCGCTCGACAAGGCCCGTAACGCGGCGGAAGCCGCCGATGCGGCCAAGACGCGCTTCCTCGCCACCATGAGCCACGAGCTGCGCACGCCGCTCAACGCCATCATCGGCTTCTCCGAGATGATTGCGCAGGAGCAGACCCTGATGCTGGGTGCGGCCCAGCGCAAGGAATATGCCCAGCTCATCAACGATTCCGGCCAGCACCTGCTGTCGGTCGTCAACGGTATCCTCGACATGTCGAAGATGGAATCGGGCAATTTCGAGATCGCGTCCGAGCCGTTCGCGCCGCGCGCCTCGCTGCTGCATTGCTGCAATCTGCTGGCGCTGAAGGCGCGGGAAAACGGCGTCGACCTCGTCACCGACGCGGCGCAGGACCTGCCCGTCATGACTGGCGATCCCAGGGCCTTCAAGCAGATCGTGCTCAATCTCGTCGCCAACGCCATCAAGTTCACCGAGCGCGGCGGTCAGGTCTCCGTGTCAGCCGCGGTGACCGGATCGCAGCTCACGCTGCGCATCAGCGACACCGGCGTCGGCATTGCGCCCGACGATCTCAAGCGTATCGGTGCGCCGTTCTTCCAGGCCGGCAAGACCTATCAGCGCCGCCACGAAGGCACCGGCCTCGGGCTGTCCATCGTGAAGAGTCTCGTAGCATTGCATCTCGGCGAATTGACGGTACAAAGCCGGGTGGGTGAGGGCACCGCCGTCACCGTCAAGCTGCCGCTCGTCTATACGCCACCGCAAACCAAACCGGTCGAGAGCAAGGTCACGACCTTGACGCCGGTGCTGCGCCAAGAACCTCACAAAGAACTTCGCGAAGAATCTCACGAACAACTCAACGATCAACGTCACGACCAACCTGCTCCGGTGAAGAAAAGTGCCTAAGAAGTCTGCCAAGGACGAAGCTGCTCCGCGCCGCCGTGGCGCCAAGGGTGGGGCCAAGGCTGCGGTCATCGATGTCGAGACCGAGCGCAACCTCGTGATGCGCGTGCTGTTGCACAGTCCGAAGGACACGCTGGCCGGCCTCGTCGCCGTCGCCGCCATCGGTGCGATCGTCGCCAATGCGCTGTTCCTGCAGACCGGCCGGCATCCCGCGCCGATGTTCGGCACCGTGATCAATCTTCCCGCGCCGTCCCCGGTGCCGCTGTCCAATCCCATGCCGCGCCCGCGCCCGGTGGGTGCCGATACCTCGCCGCTCGAGCCGAGGGCAACCGAGTTTCGCGTCGAGCCGAAACCTGTCGAGCGCGCCGCCGAGAAGCCGGCGGAGAAACCGGTCGAGGCGACTGCATCGACGCCGCGCTCCGGCAATGACCCCATGACCAATCTGGTCAAGGCGACGACCTCGACGCCGCCGTCCGCGATCCGTCCGCCGGCGCCGATCCCGGCGCAGCAGAGCCCGGCCGCGCGGCGCATCGCCGGCGTGCAGCGCGCGCTGTCCGAATACGGCTACGGCAATCTGAAGATCACGGGCGCGATGGGCGGCGAAACCCAGTCCGCGATCCAGAAGTTCGAGCGCGAGCACAAGATGCCCGTCACCGGCCAGGTCTCCGACCGCCTGCTGCGCGAACTTGCCGCTGCGATCGGCCATCCCGTCGAATAGTCATCGCGGCTGCTCGCAAGGCTGGTGCTGGTGGCAGCACTAGCCTATCGTCCGATTCATGCGTTTAAAATCCAACATATGGGTCGCGGCCTATTTGCGCCGCTGCCAGACCGAGGGCGTGTTCGGCGCGGTGCGCCGTCGCGGCGCCGAGGAGGCGGGTGCGGTGTTCGTGAAAGTGTCGCTGCTCGACGGCAACGCGATGCTCTACGTGCCGGCGCCGCAGACCTCCTACGATGACGGCCGCCCGGTCGACCGCTTCTTCGTGCCGGTGGCGCCGCAGCCTCTGCCGGAGCACGCCATCGAGGAGCGCCTGACCAAGGAGCTCCGCTTCGATCCGGATGCCTGGATCGTCGAGACCGAGGACCGCGCCGGGCGCCACTTCCTGGAATTGGCGAAGGCGTAGCCGCATCGTCATTGCGAGCGCAGCGAAGCAATCCAGAGTCCCTCCGCGGAAATATTCTGGATTGCTTCGCTTCGCTCGCAATGACGATCTTGGGGAGATGCTGCGCGCCTCACATCGTGTAAGGCGGGCGTCGGCGATTTACCGCTCGGACGATCCGCCGGTACCGGTCTTCATCGCTGGCGCAGAGCCCGGTTGCACGCCCGGGCGCGTCTGGCTTGCGCCGGCACGCGCGCGCTGCCGTTCGCCGTCATGCAGCGAGGACTGGTACTTTGCCCGCGTGACGGCCAGCGTCGAGCCCCGCCAGGCCGCCAGCATGACCAGCGCGGAACGGTCGTTGAGGCGGNGTCGTAGAGCCGCGACAGCCGGTACACGTTGTTCACGGAATTGCCGATCTCCGGTTTGAAGAACAGCAGGATGCGCTGGAAGTTCGGGCTCGGCATGTCGAGCGCGCGCGCGGCGACCGCGAGCGCTTCGCCGCCGGCATCCTCGACGATCTCGGCCGCGACGCGCGAGGGCAGGATCAGGCTGTCGCCGAGTTCGAGGATGAAGCTCTCGACGTCGCCGGCAATCGCCGCCATCTCCAGGATCTGGATCGCGCGCTTGGCGCGCACGGTCGGAATCCGCGGCGCGGCCTTCAGCGGCGTCTGCGCCAGATTCTGCAGGATCAGCGCGCGCTCGGAGGCGCCGGCGCGGAAGAACATGTCGTAGATCTCGGCGGCGTCCTTCGGCTGCATCGCCATGTTCGCGGCCATGCGCTGCTCGGCCTCGGTCGATTCGCGGGCCGGGGAGGGAGCCGAAAGGGCTGCGGGGATTGCGCGCGCCAGAGGAACCCTGCGGCCTTCCTGGGCCGCGACCAGCCCGAGCTTCTGCAGCACCGGGACCGGCGTCTGCGGGTAGATCGCGAGCTTCGCCTTGACGGCCGCGCGCGTCGCATCGTCGACCTGATCGATCAGCCGCGTCGCAAGCTCGATGAACTGGCGCTGCTCGTCGTCGCTGTGGACGCGCGTCTGGACATAGAGGTCGGTCAACACGCGCAGCAGCGTCGGCCGAACATCGACGCCTTCGCGACGGGAGAGGCTCATCAGCCCGTCGAATCCGGGAAACAGCGACTTGGTCATGGAGGCGTACGCAACTCGGAAAAGATACTTGGGGACAGCCTAGCGCAGGTTCCTTTAAAGGCTCGTTAAGGAAAACGAGGCGTGAAGCGGGCCGTTAAATTTGAGGCGTTGTCGTGCCGCAACGGGACGGCGGGCCTCGCCCGTGCGGTTACGGTCCAAGGGGCATGTTTACACCCCGTTAACCATGAACTGATCTTAATGATCGCCATGTTGCAGGGGCGTATTTGATCGCGCGGCAATTGAGAGAGCTGACATGGGGACCATCATCGAATTTCCGGCCGGTCGCCGGGTAGGCTCGTCGGGGGACGTCACACCGCACGCGGAGATGGGGACGGTCCTGATCCTCCCGGTGATCCGCATCGAGCGCGAGAGCGACGAAACCAGCGGCGATCGCGGGCCGGAGCAGGGCACAGCGCCGGGGCGCCGTCGTCGCCGTCGCTAGGCCCGGCTTTTTTGCAATGCCGGACCCCATCCGCCATATCCGGCCTATCACTTCGGCCGTCCTGCTCGCGCTGCTCGGCGCGACGTTGGGCGCCTGTAGCGGCGGCGATTTCGGCCGCACGCGCGCCGACATGCGCAGCGACGACATGCATCGCTGGCTTGGCGCGGAGGCTACCGGCAGCGTCGGCTTGAGGCCTTCGCAATTCCAGCTCACCGACGAGGAGCGCCAGCTTCGCGATCTCGCCTATCCCATGATCGAGCCGCCGCTGTCGCGCCCGGCCTGGAAGAGCGTGTTCGGCGACTACAAGGCGCTGCCATCGCCCTGGCGGCAGAAGGTGGTGTTCGACCGCACCATGTATGGCCGCACGCTGATCGACGAGCCGCACCGCTCGCACTCCTCGCGCTATGCGCAGCTGATCGAGGACGTCCGCAACGACATCACCCGCTTCGAGCCCTTCTTCGCTTCCGCGATCCGCGTCATCGATCTCGATCGGAAGCGCGATGCCACCATGGCGCGCGTCTCAGCGCTCTCGCCGCGGGAGAGGGACGATGCGGTCGCGCGCATGCAGGAGAACTCGCTGATCGTGCAGTGGGTGCAGCAGTGCCTGGAGCAGCGCGTCTCGTCTTATCGTTGGGCGCTGGAGCGACTGGTGATCCAGGCCCCCGACGGCATGGCCGCCGACGCCGACCGCCTGATCGGCGAGCTCGCCGCCCAGACCGCCAACCCGCCGGTTATGAGCCAGCCGCCCTACGGCCGCGCGGTCGTCTCGAAGGGCTGACCCTTTTGCGCGCGCCGGGCCGTCGTCCGGTCCGATCGGGCTTGCGCCGCTGCTTCTGCAGCTTGCCGACAAAATCCTTGAGCGCATCCGCGAGCGGCGCTGATGCGCGATACGCCAGCCCGACCTCGCGTTTGACCTTGACCTCGATCTCGCGCACCGCGACATCAGGATTGCCCTTCGCCACGCCTTCCGGGATGATGGCGATGCCGACGCCGGCGGCCACCAGCGCCATCGCCCAGTCCTCCGATTGCGCGATCGCCGCCGCCTGGCGCCGCTGCGCATTGCGGCCGAAGAATGCGCTCTGCTCACAATGGCAGCGGTCGATCAAGGGGACGTCGGCGAGATCGGCAGCGCGGAGCTTCTCCTTCAGCGCCAGCGGATGTGACGGCGGCAGAGCCGCGACATAACGCTCGCTCCACAGCGCGACGAAATGCTCGTCGTCGCGCAGCATGGTCTTCGCGATGATGCGCGCGTCGGCCCGCTCGTCGCTGCCGACGAGGCGGAGCGCGATGTCGCTGCGCGCCGTCAGCGGCTTCAGGAGCGCGATCGTCCGGGGCACGTCGAGCGTGCGCATCAGCCCCAGCGTCACCGTGGTCTTCGTGATCGGCTTTTTGAACAGGCTGCGCGCGGCATCAGCCTCGTCGATGATGCGGCGGGCCAGGGTGTGAAACTGCTCGGCGGAGGCGGTCGGAGCGACGCCCTTCTTGTGCCGGATGAACAGGGTGGTGCCGAGTTCGGCCTCCAGATTGGTGATCGCGGTCGAGATCGACGGCTGCGACACGAAGCAGGCGCGCGCCGCCGCAGTCAGGTTGCGCTCGCGGTAGACGGCGACGAAGTAGCGAAGCTCGCGGATATCCATAGGATCAGCCTAGAGATAGCATAAATATTCGATATTTTACCTATGGTTCACGTGGTGGCAAGACGCTCCTGTCACAACAGGCGAGGGTTAGCCATGAAAATCCACCATCTCAACACCGGCACGATGTGCCCGGTCGGCCGCCGCCTGGTGAACGGCACCGGCAGCCTGTTCCAGCGCGCCCGCATGGTCTGCCATTGCCTGCTGCTCGAGACCAATGACGGCCTCGCGCTGGTCGACACCGGCATCGGCCTTGGCGATATCGCAGCGCCCGGACGACTGGGTCGTCGATGGGTGCGGCAGACGGCGCCCAAGCTCGATCCAGCCGAGACCGCGGTACAGCAGGTGAAGGCGCTCGGCTATTCGCCAAGCGACGTGCGTCACGTGCTGCTGACCCATCTCGACCGCGACCACGCCGGCGGCGTGCCTGACTTCCCCCTCGCCGCGATCCACGTCCACCGCGCCGAACACGACATGGCGGTGCTGCGCAAGCCGGCGCCGCCGGAGGGGCGCTACGTCACCGGGCAGTGGAGCCATGGACCGCGCTGGGCCTTCTATGGCGAGGACGGCGAAGACTGGTTCGGCTTCAAGGGGGTGCGCGCGCTCGGCGACAAGGAGACGGACGTGCTGATGATCCCGCTCGCCGGCCACACGCTCGGCCATTGCGGCATCGCGGTGCGCTCGGGCGATAAATGGCTGCTGCATGCCGGCGACAGCTATTTCCATCACGCCCAGCTCGACGCATCGCCGCGCGTTCCGCTGATGCTCGGTTATTTCCAGCGCAAGGGCGACATGGACCGCAAGATGCGGATCGCCAACCAGGCGCGGCTGCGCGCGCTGAAGCAGGAGCACGGCGACCGGGTGAGGATC
>NZ_LWIG01000013.1:293026-372666 GCF_002068095.1 Bradyrhizobium sacchari
GGGCATTGAGCGCGCGGCGCATCACCGCTGCCAGTCATGCATGGAGATCTCGGTGGCCTTGAGGCCGCCGCCGCAAGCTATGCATCCGAATGCACGCCTGTCGTCCGCAGCATGCGTTGCTTCACCGTCCGCGCGATCGCGGCCGGTGCCTCGTCGGGGATTGCAAAGCACGAGCTCGCATTGATCTCGCATAGCACGTAGGTGTCGGCGCCGGCCGCATCTTTCGGCCCGTACAGGAAGTCCGCGTCCCAGATGACCGGCAGTGACGGCTCATCGATGCCGAGCGTCGCCATCATCTGCGGCGTCCATTCGTCCTCCATCGAACGCCGCAGCGCCTGGAATTGCGGTGCGTCAGGGCCGTACATGATGCGCGGGCCGGGTTGAGCTTCGGGGGAATCCGGCCCCTGCGGCGGCGGCGGGACCAGGGCCTTGATCTTCTGGTGTCCAAAGCCCGCGACCTTGGCGCTGCTCATGTAGCAGCGGATCATGCCGTCGGCCAGGCGCGGTTGGAACGCCTGGTCGATGATACAGCCGCCCCAGCCGAAATACGGTTCGCATCGCGCGAAGAGGGCGTCGAACGGCATGTCCTCAGGGATACTGCCGCGCTGCGCATGGAGCACGCGCACCACGCCGTCGGTGCCGGGCAGCGCCTCCACCTTCCAGACGCCCTGACCGCCATTACCGCGGTTCTGCTTCAGCACGCGCGGACCGTCGGTCCGAAGGCGCGCTGGAAACTCGCTGCGGAAACTTGCGGCGGTGTCATAGCGATACGTGTCGGCGCCCCAGCCCAGATGACGTGTGCGGTAGAGCACGTCCTTGACGCCCATCTTCAGGATCACATCGGGATGCGCGCTCACCCATGGCCCTTGCGCTGCGACGTCGCGCAGGAGGGCGTCGAGCCCGGCGCGCGTCTTGCCCTGGTGGATCGGATCGACCCAGACCAGCACGCCGTCAGCGGCGAGCAATTGATCGCGGACAGCGCCCGCGAAGCTTTCGTCGTAGATCGCCGGCGAGGCTTCAATGCCCACAGTGGCGAGCGCTTCGAAGACGCGGACGAAGCGGCTGTTCTGCGCCGTGGCGTCGCGGCGCACGGCAGCGTCGCCGCGTGAGAGGATGGCTACGGTCTGGCGGGGAGAGGAGTGACGTTCGGTGTCCATGCGCAAGCTCCACGTAGTTGCGTGCTGCGCAGATCTTGGACCGGGGTCTCAAGGGGAGTCTGCATTGTCCCCGTGCGGACCAGCTTACGTGAGATGGTCTTCAGGTTTCAAGAGTGTTGGCGAGGTTCCAAACGGCGCGCAAAATTCTTTGTGAGGACCCTTGGCTCGGGGTGAGTTGACAGCCCGGCCACCCCGGCTTCTACTCGGGCTGTCGGGGATGTGCGATCTCCCCGTGAGGCGACATGCCCAAGAATCGCGTCCTGATTTTCACCAGGGACGCCGCATGTCATTAGCCACCCCGATATCGTCCAAGACATCATCCCGCACATCATTTCGGCTCCCCGGGTACCGGCGCGGCACGCCGGTCCTGTCGATGCGTCACCATTGCGAAACGGACTTCACCTGGGGCGGGGAGACGACCAGGAGAACGGCCATGCGCACACGGACAATCCTTCAGGCGTTCCTCATTCTGGCGCTCGCGGGCGGCGCGTCGGCCGCACGCGCACTGACTGAGGAAGAGCTCGTCGCCAGGATCAAGGCGGCTGGCTACACCGAGGTCAGCGACATCAAGTCGACCGCAGAAGGGACGACCGCCAGAGCGGTCAAGAACGGCAAGCCGGTGCAGCTCGTTGTCGACAGCAGCGGCCAGATCAAGGAACGGAACTGAGATCCGGACCCGTTCCGGAAACCGAATTCATGAGGGAGCAAATCAATGCGCAAGACAATCTCGGCGCTGATGGCCGTCGGTGCCTGCTTCATCGCGACCGCCCGTGCGCAGGATGTCGACTGGCAGAAGGTCGATGACGCGCTGGGCCGCAAGCCGGCCGTCACCGGCGACGTGCATCGCTACGGTTTTCCGCGCACCGACCTCACGGTGACGCTCGATGGCGTGACCATCAAGCCGGCGCTCGCGCTCGGCGGCTGGGTCGCGTTCAAGCCCGTCCATGGCGGCGCCATGGCGATGGGCGATCTGGTGCTGCTGGAGTCCGAGATCAATCCGGTCATGCTGAAGATGATCGCCAATGGGCTCGAGATCACGGCCGTGCACAATCATCTGCTCGGTGCGAGCCCCGCGACGTTCTACATGCATGTCGCCGGCCACGGCGATCCCGTCAGGATCGCGGCCGCCATCAAGGAGGCGCTCGCCGAAAGCAAGACGCCGCTCTCAGTGCCGGCTCCCGCCGCTCCGCCGCCCGCCGTCGATCTCGACACCGCGCAGCTCGATCAGATCATCGGCGTCAAGGGACAGGCCAATGGCGGTGTCTACCAGTTCAACGTGCCCCGTCGTGATCCGGTCACCGAGCAGGGAATGCAGCTGAGCCCCGTCGGCCCAATGGGCGTCGCCACGGCCATCAACTTCCAACCGACCGGTGCGGGAAAGGCGGCCATCACCGGCGACTTCGTGCTGACCGGCGACGAGGTGAACCCCGTCATTAGGGCGTTGCGGTCGCACGACATCGCCGTGACGGCGCTGCACAGCCACATGCTTGATGAGCAGCCGCGCCTGTTCTTCATGCACTTCTGGGCCAATGACGACGCCGTCAAGCTCGCCAATGGTTTGCGCGCCGCGCTCGACAAGACGGCGAGTACGAAGAGCTGAAGGGATGTCCAATCTGCGTCTGTTTCCGACCGGAGCGAAATGCGCTCGCGGGGTTCGAGCCTATTTGGCCTCGACCACCTCGCCATCCTCCTTTACGAAGCGGCCGACCGGATTGTCCAGGAGATCGATGACGGCTTCCGAGGGGCGGCACAGCCGCGTGCCCTTTGCCGTCACGACGATCGGACGGTTGATCAGAATGGGATGCGCGATCATGAAGTCGAGCAGCTCGTCGTCCGTCCATTTGGGGTCGGCGAGGCCGAGCTCCTCGTAGGGCGTTCCCTTCTCACGCAGCAGCGCGCGGACCGGAATTCCCATCGCCGCGATCAGCTCCTTGAGCCTGTCGCGCGATGGCGGCGTCTTCAGATATTCGATGACGACAGGCTCGGTGCCGCTCTGCCGGATCATCGCAAGGGTGTTGCGCGAGGTGCCGCAATCGGGGTTGTGGTAGATCGTGACGCTCATGATCGGGTCTCCGCAACGGTAACAGGGCCGCGCGTCTTCGCGTGCCCGAGCAGCCAGTTCATCAATACCATGCCGGCGATGGCCCCGCAGAGCTCCGCGAGGATGAAGCCGGGAAGATCAGCCGGCCGAATGCCGGAAAAAGTGTTCGTCAGCGAACGCGCAATCGCCACCGCCGGATTGGCAAACGACGTCGATGCGGTGAACCAGTACGCGGCCGTGATGTAGAGGCCGACCAGCCAGGGCACGGCCGGTCGCTGGAAGCGGAGGCCGGCGAGGATGGTGGCGACCAGACCGAAAGCGGCGACAGCTTCCGCAAACCATTGCGGCCCGCCGGTCCTGACCTTGGTTGACGGATCGAGCAGGGGCAGGCCGAACATCAGATGCGCCGCGATCGTCCCGGCGATGCCGCCGGCGATCTGCGCGACGATGTAAAGCGCGGCCTCATTTACCGGAAGCTCGCGCCTGCCGGTGAAGACCAGCGTGACCGCCGGATTGAAATGCGCGCCGGAGATCGGACCGAGTACGGTGATCATCACGACCAGGATGGCCCCGGTCGGCAAGGTATTGCAGAGCAGCGCCAGCGCGACGTCCCTCGTCAGCGTCTCCGCCATGATGCCGGAGCCGACGACGGTGGCGACGAGGATGCCCGTGCCGAGCGCTTCGGCTGCGAGGCGCCGCGAAAGGTCGAACCTCTCCATCAGCGTGCGCGCTCCTTCCGTGTCGGCGCGCAGCAGGCCTGCAGGGTTTTGGCGACCGGCTCACAAACCTCCGGCCGCCCGCCGCAGCAATCGCGCAACAGGAAAACGGCAACGTCCCGGAATTCGCTGAGATTGGCGCGGTAGATGATCGAGCGGCTGTGCCGCTCGGAGGAGACGAGGCGGGCGCGGCTCAGGATCGAGAGGTGCGCGGAAAGAGTGTTTTGAGGCACTTCCAGCAGGCGGGCGAGGTCGCCGGCCGCAAGCCCCTCGGGCTCGTGCCGGACCAGCGCCCGGAAGGCCTCCAGGCGGGTGGGCTGCGACAGCGCCGCGAGCGCGAGGACGGCTTCTTCCGTTTCCATATATCCAGACTTATGGAAATATTGGGTGGCTGTCAATCTGAAATCCGGAGAGCCCGTCTCGCATCGGAAGGAGTTTGTTCGGCAGCATTGGCTTGAGGATATCGATTGGCCCGCACCGTAAACTACCGCATCGGATGAAAATCATGGCGGGCTGACGCCAATGGCGGCCACAGGAGCGCGCGAACGATGAGCGGAATACCAACCGCAAAAGGTATCAGCCAGTACGTGAAATCGGGCAGGTCCTTCCAAAGCGGAAGCTGCTTTCCATTGTCGACGTAGAAAGCAACCAGCATCAGGACGTACGACAACCCCATCCCCGCGATGTGGAGCCTGACCCAGGACCACCAGCGGTGCCGAAGGGCAGCACGTCCGGTCCATGCACAGGCAAACGACAACGCACCGAGAACGAACAGGTGATAGTTTTCGGCCCAGCGCATGAGCGACAGTAGTGTCGCGGACGCGAAGAGCGCCAGCAGGCACCAGAAATAGGTCGTTCCAAGCCTCGAATGACGCCCGCGACGTTTCTGACTCAACATCGCGATTGCGCCGATCGCAACGCACGCAAGGCCCAGGGGAATATGCATCCCCAGCACCACCGCCAGAAAGAAGGGATCGGTCGAAGGAATTTCGATGCCTGCCACGATGGTCGTTTCTCCGCCCGTCATGGTGTTACTCCCATCTTGCCATTCATCATCGATTCGGCCGACGCGGACGGTCGTTTGACCGCGAATGCTGCGGCGGCGCAGACAATGCAAAGCATGCAGCAACCGATCAGGACAGCCGTATAGCCTCCCGTCCAATCGACGCTTGCCGCAAAAGGTAGCGGGCCGAACGCTGCGCCGGCAATTCCGAAGACGAACGAGGCTCCTCTAATTGCGCCCAGATGGTCGCGGCCGAAATAGTGCGCGTAGCCGGCGGCGTTTATCGCTTGCTGCGAGCCGTACGCCGCACCCACATTTAGAGCGTACAGCACACTTATGGCGACGCCGTTGCCAAACGCCGGAAGAGCCGCCGCCAGCGCAAGCATCAACATCGCAAATGGAACCAGATGCCGGGGTTCATAGCGATCCACCAGAAATCCGGTGCCGAGTGTCGCAGCAGCCTGAACCCCGGCAAGAAACGACAACAGCAGCAATGCGTCGTTGTGTGCGATGCCGGCCGTCTGCATGATAGAGAAGTGATTGAGCAAGAGCGCGGTGCCGACGGCATTGGTCAAAAAGCCGGCAGCGCACAGCAGCCAGAACACGCCCGTACGGAGTGCTTGCCGGCGCGTAAACGATGGCTCCTCCCGTGAACCTTCCGCGCCCGTCGGTAGCCCGGCGTCCGTGCTGAGGCCGAAGTTTTCCGGCCGATCGCGAAACAGCGCAGCAGCAACCGGCAGAATGGTGAGGGCGACAAGTCCGGCAAGCGCGAGATAGGCGCCTCGCCAGCCGTAGAGCGAGATGAGCTCATCGATGAATTTCGGAAAGATCATGGAACCGGCGGCGAGCCCGAGGCTGGCCGCTGCGGCTGCGATCCCGCGCCGACGCACAAACCAGAGATTGACCACCTGCTGACTGACGAGGCTGAGGCCGCCGATCGCAGCGCCACGCAACAGCGCAAACCCGATGAGCAGCATCAATGCTGATTGAATTGTCGCCATGAGAGCGCAGGCCATCGCGAGACCGGCGGCGATGATGGTTGCCGTCAGGCGAGGTCCGCGCCGGTCGATCCAGCGACCGATCATGGGGGCTGGCAGAATTCCTGCGAGCGTCCCGACTGCGTAAGCTATCGAGGCCGTCGTGCGTGAGATGCCAAGATCGGCCGTGATGGGATCGAAGAAAACCGAAACGCCTGCCGTTTGGCCGGGCAGAGTCATGAAGGAGCCGAAGCTGCCCGCGCCCAATATGATCCAGCCATAATGGAGAGCCGATGTTTGGGGGCTCACCATTCGCACGGGATCAACTCGCTCTGCGCGTTGTCGATGCTGCCAGATCAGTCTCGAATCCCTCGCAGCAATGCTCGCGTAAGAAGGCGACGACACCGTCCATTCGCTCATACTGGGCTCGGCAGATGACCGTGCGTCCAATTTTTTCCTGGGTAACCAGGCCGGAGCCGACCAGCCCGCGCAAATGAAAGGCGAGGGTGGATGCTGGGACGTCAAGACGGGTCTGGATATCGGTGATGCTGAGGCCGCACGGTCCGGCCCGCACAAGCAGTCGATAAATGTCCAGGCGGGTCAAATTGCCCAATTCCGCCAGGCAGCGCGCAGCGATCTTGCGGTTCATGACTTTGCAGATAAAGCGAACCACGGGAATTTACAACTATAAAACTAGTTTTATGGTGCTAAATGTGGGTCAAGCTTGTCAGCGCTGGCTGGGAACGGTTTAGTCGGGCTCTATTTCGAATATTCTAGAAATATGGTTGACGGTGCCGATGATCGGGCGTATTGTAGAGCCATGAAGATCGACGACGCCGCAGTACGCTTGGAAGCCCTGGGCAACCGGACACGGCTTCAGATCTACCGCGCCTTGGTGCGGGCCGGGCATTCGGGCATGCCCGTTGGTCGCTTGCAGGACAAGCTGAAGATTCCGGCGTCGACGCTGTCGCACCACATCAAGACCCTGGTCTCGGTCGGGCTGGTCAGTCAGGTCCGCGAATCCACCACCCTGGTCTGTCACGCCAATTTCGATGCGATGCGGGGGCTGGTCGATTTCCTGGCGGCGGAGTGCTGCGCGGACGAAATCGGATGCAAGGCTGCGCAGACGGCGGCGTGATTTTTTGGCCGATATTGTTCGATGATTCTAGAAGGATGGGAGAACTCGAATGAACGCTAGGACGGTTGCCGTCATAGGGGGAGGGCCGGTCGGCCTCGCTGCCGCCGCGCATGTGCTCGAACGCGGCATGTCGCCCATCGTGCTCGAGGCCGGGCCCGAGGCGGCACACGCGGTCCGCCAGTGGCAGCACGTCCAGCTGTTCTCGCCGTGGGAATACAACGTCGACAAGGCTGCGGCGCGCCTGCTGGCGCCGACGGGGTGGAATTCGCCCGACCCGCAGTCCTATCCGACCGGCGGCGAGTTGCTCGATCGATACCTTTCGCCGCTCGCGACACGGACACCGCTGCGCGAGGCGATCCGGACCTTCAGCCGCGTCACCGCCATCAGCCGCGTCGGTTTCGACAAGGCAAAGACGAAGGGGCGGGAGCAGGCGCCGTTCGAGATCCGCTACCGGAACGGCAAGGGTCCGGAGGTGCTGCGCGCGGACGCGGTGATCGATACGTCGGGGACGTGGTTCTCGCCCAATCCGGCCGGCAGCAACGGCTTGCCGGCGATCGGTGAGCCCGAATGCACCAAGCGCATCGCCTACGGCATGCCGGATGTGCGAGGTGCCGCGCGTTCCAGATATGAGGGCAAGGCCGTTGCCGTGCTCGGCGCCGGCCATTCCGCGATTGGCACGCTGATCGATCTCGTGCGTCTCGCCGAACAGGTGCCGGGCACGCAAGCCATCTGGCTGTTGCGCGGCACCGATCCCGCAAAAGCCTTTGGCGGTGGCCGCAATGACAAGCTTGCCGCGCGCGGCGAGCTCGGCAGTGCCTTCGCCGCGCTCGTCGCCGCCGGGAAGATCAGGGTGGAGACCGAATTCGGCGTCACCCATCTCTCGGACTTCGAAGGTCGGCTCAAGATCGCGGCCGAAGCCCGCAGCGGCGCGCGAAGCGTGATCGCGGATGAACTGATCGTATCCACCGGCTTTCGTCCCGACTTCTCGTTCCTGTCCGAATTGCGTTTGCGGCTCGATCCGGCGATCGAGGCGCCGGTCGCGCTGGCGCCGCTGATCGATCCCAACGAGCACAGCTGCGGGACGGTTCGTCCTCACGGCGCGCGCGAGCTCGCGCATGACGAGCCGGGCTTCTATCTCGCCGGCATGAAATCTTACGGCCGCGCGCCGACTTTCCTGATGATGACCGGCTATGAGCAGGTCCGCTCGATTGCGGCCGAACTCGCCGGTGACAAGGTGGCGGCGGCGAGAGTCGAGCTTGTGCTGCCCGAGACCGGCGTCTGCACCCGCGGCGGCCTTGAGACTGCTGCCGCGCCCGGATGCTGCGGCGGGCCGGCAAAGCAGGATGCATCGGCCTGCTGCGCCGCCGACGAAACGGCGAAGAAGGCCGCTAGCGCAGGGTGCGGTTGTTCATGAGGCGCTCCTGCCGGCGATCGCACTGGTTTCCTCGCGATGGAGGATCCCATTCATAAGCTGAGCGGTCGGTCCCTGATTGCGGTGATGTGCATCGGCCAGGTCGGCAATCTGCTGCCGCATGTCACGCTGTCCGCAAACCTCGCGCAGCATCTGATGCCGGCGTGGGGGCTCTCCGCCGCCGAAGGCGGCTTGATGGCGAGCGGTTATGCGTTCGGCTACATGCTCGCCGTGCCCGTGCTGACGACCTTGACCGACCGCATCGATGCGCGCCTCGTCCTGCTCTGGGGCTCCATCGTCAGCGGGCTTGCAACCGCAGCGTTCGGGCTCTTCGCGCAGGGCTTCTGGTCGGGCACCGCGATCTGGTCGCTCGCGGGACTTGGATTTGCCGGCGCCTACATGCCCGGCCTGAAGGCGCTGACCGACCGGCTTCCCCCCGGCGATACATCGCGGGCGGTCACGCTGTACACGTCGAGCTTCTCCGTTGGTGTCGGCCTCTCGTTCCTCGTCGCGCAACTGATCGCTGACCGCTGGGGTTGGCGGGCCGCCTTCCTCGTCACCGGCTTCGGCCCGATCGCAATGGTGGTCGCGTGTCTCCTGATCGATGCGCGGAAGCCCGCGCCGAAGGCCGGGCGCCTGCTCAACTTCGCGCCCGTCTTCGCCAACCGCGAGGCGCTCGGCTACATCCTCGGCTACGGCGCCCACTGCTTCGAGCTCTATGGCATCCGCACCTGGCTGGTGGGGTTCTGGACGTTCGTGGTCGCCCATCAGGGCGCGCCGTCGTGGCTGGGCCCCGTCGTGCTGAGCTTCTGCTTCGCGGTGATCTCGATGCCCGCCAGCATCCTCGGCAACGAGGCCGCGCTGAAATTCGGTCGCCACCGCGCGATCACCATCGTGATGATCGCATCGGCCTGCGTGGCCTTGGTGATCGGCCTCAACGCAAGCGCGCCGGCCTGGGTGCTCGCGCTATTGCTGCTCGCCTACGGCCTGACCGTGCCGGCCGATTCGGGCGCGCTGACGGCCGGCATGTCGGCCGCGGCCGCGTCCGAGCATCGCGGCGCGACCCTCGCCCTGCACTCGACGGTCGGCTTCGGCCTGTCCGCACTTGGAGCCTGGAGCACCGGTGCCGCACTCGACATCGCCGGCGGCCCGCAGAGCGCGACCGGCTGGCTGCTGGCGTTCATCGTCCTCGCTGCCGGGATCGCGCTGGGTCCGCTGGCGCTGCTGTGGGCGCGCATGGCGCGCGGGACTGTTTCCTGACCAATCGCGCCGACGCGACGATGCCGGCTACCGGCATCGATTGGCGCGCCGCGCAAGTCCGCTGGCGCTTTCTGCCGCTGCGAATGCCGTTCCCGAAATCCAGAGACATTTGCGAGACCGGCGAGCGACCTGATCGCTCGTCCCATCCGCAAACCAAGGAACGCAGCATGCTAACATCCCGTCTTTCCCGTCGATCCGCCGTCTTCCTGCTGATGGCGAACAAATAAGACCGCCGGTCGAAGTTTTCCTGGGCGAGCTGCAGTTGGGCCTTCGCCTTCGCCGTGCCGCCGAGGCCTGATCAACTGACGTCTTGAGTTGAGCGACAACTCCGCGCCCGGCAGCCCGGCCCGCTTTTCCGCGACGATGTATTCGTAAGGCTTGGAACGATCTTCTTGGGATCGATCTTGAAGAAAACTTCTCCGCTTCAAGGTGCCGGTTGGTACGGTCCGCGACCGGCACCTCGATCACACGGCCCTTTACCTCAGGCAATATCGGCACGGTGGTGAAATAAGCGCGCGCGTTGGTCGCGAACGGGTGGTTGAGGCCATCGGTATGAACAGCGGCGAAAGCCCGTAAATGCCACCGGGAGCGGCTGTCACCAGCGTCCATAGATCAAGCCTGCTGCCATTCTTCGAGGCTACGGAGCACCATCGACCATACCTGGAGCTCTATTTAATCACATGAGCGGACGTCGTCGGCGCGAGCGCTGGCGTTCGACGCGGACCAATAGGGGAGATCGTGGTTGCTCAGCGCCTCAGTCGCTTAGTCCTCATCCAGCCCAAAATCATAGGTTTGCGCTGGCGCACCCTTACGCGCTGCAGCGAACCGATTGAGCGGCAGAGTCGTCGAAGCCGAGGACGAGATGAAATTGGCGACTTCCAGCTTGAGTTCGTGCCCGTTTTTTAACTCAGCAACCAGCGCCGGATCGACGCCAGCTGCCGCAATGCAGATGTTCGCGAGGCACCAATTGAAGGGAATTTGGGTTGACCTGCCCTGGTCTATCCTCACCTTAACTCCCTGCTGCAAATTTGCTCCTTGCGGAACGAAAAGCTGCAGGCGAGCCCGACCGTCGGCGCGCTCGATGAGGTCTGCCCGTACAATCACCTGACCCAGATCGTCCGTGCCGGACGATGTCGTCCGGCATACCGTAGTCCCGTCGGATGACTTGAAACAAAGCTTTTGCCAGTTCGAGTAGTGAATATTCTGAGGCAGGCTTACTCGCGGCGGCTTTAGTGCAGGCTCGCCTTCCTGATCACCGCGCCCAGGGGCCTGCTGTTGCGGCGGGCTGCCGGTTGCCGAATGTGCTTCAAGAAATTGCGTCACAAGCGGCGACCAGATCGGCACGGCATCAGGAGAATCGATGAAAAAGTGTCCGTCGTCTCCGAACGCGGGCAGCAACTTATATTCGGCGTTTCCTCCGGCCGCGACGAACGCTTCGTGCATCCTCTTCGTAAGCTCCGGCCCGAAATAGGTATCATTTTCGGTATACATCAACAGCATCGGTACTCGCGCCGTACGGCCAAATTCGCCTGTAGCGGCGACCAGCTTGTCGGGAGCGCAGTTGTTGTTGGGCTTGCCGTCTACCCTGCCTCCGCGCCCGGCCGCAAAGGTGATTATAGCTTTGACTGACGGGGGATTGAGGCTGCCAAGGGCGAGGGATCCCCAGCCGCCCCCCGATTGACCGACGACGACCACGTTACCGGGCTGGATCATCTTATTCTTGCTCATATAGTCGATGACCCATTCATTCAGGGTCGCAATTGCCAGTCCGGGACCACGGAAATTAGGATTGTCGCAGCTTCCGACGTGCGCAAACACCGTGCCATAAAGACCGTGGTCCTTATCATCAAGGGCAGTTGCTCCGTACCTCATCGGCGAGACGACTACATAGCCCTGGCGCGCGAACCAGAGTGCGGCGTCCCGGTACTCGATCATTGGAAACATCGTCCGCTCTTGAGCACCGAGCGAAATACCATGGTTCATAATCACCAGGGGAAAAGGACCGTCGCCGACCGGTCGGACCACAAAGGCAAGCAACGGCAATGGAAACGGAAGAGCCCAAATTTCTTCCTGAACTTTTGGAGATGCGGCGGCCTGATCCGCCAATGCCGAGCGCATGACCGGCTGAAACGCGAGCATGAGCAAGACAAGCAGAAGGCGCTTTGCCATTTTCATACCTCCGTAGCTCAGGCAACTTTTCCTGGCCCGGACTGGATGTCGATTTCTTGATCTACCTCAAGCCTCCATTTCGCTCGGGTGACTTGGGTCGTCGACGGAAATCAATATGAAACCAGTTGCGCAGCTCAGCACGTTTCAGCGCTGTAGTCCGAACCGACGATGACCGCTCCGGGCCAACTGCGGGACCTCGTGAGAGCGGCCGCCGAGAAGTCCCCAAATGAAAACACCCGCGACGGATGGCTCCGGGCGGGTGTGACGAATTCTCGATGATGCCATTCTGCCAGTGTTTGCCCGACGAGTCAAAGCCGCGCAGGTGCCGCCAGTTGCTTCGTCATCACCCACCCGAAGAGAGCAATGATTTCAATGCCCCCGCTACTGTGCATGGGGTTGTTTTCGCACTTTTTGTTTGGCGCCGTCGAAACGCCCGCTCAGCGCCGGCCGCGCGGCGCCTCGGCCTTGGCAGGCGGCTCGGTCTGCGGGCCGCAGGTTGCGGCCTGAAGCGAGCTTTGCGCCTGCGGCATCAGGCCGGGCTCGGGGGCGAGGGCCTTCATCACGATCAGGCCGGTGGTGCTCGGGGAATCGATGATCAGGCGGTCGGCCGCGGTGACCTCTTCGTC
Source organism: Bradyrhizobium sacchari (assembly GCF_002068095.1). GTDB lineage: Bacteria > Pseudomonadota > Alphaproteobacteria > Rhizobiales > Xanthobacteraceae > Bradyrhizobium > Bradyrhizobium sacchari. The sequence continues at coordinate 305,525 of NZ_LWIG01000013.1, forward strand.
CTCCGGCAGCTCCTCGTGCTGGGCTTCCGTCATCAGATCGAGCTCGATCACCTTCTTGCCGGCCGAGCGGTCGTTGATGGCGTAATAGGCGATCTCGTTGCGGGTGTAGAACGACACCGAGGTGTAGGCCTGGCTCACCGGCACGGTGAGCTTGATCGGGCCGCCCGAGAGGTCGTAGCGGCAGATCGCGAGCGCAAAGGCCGGGTCCATGAACGGCATCGGCGAGGTCTGCGGATCGGCGAGGGGAAGCTGCGTCACGCCGTTGAGCTTGGTCATCGGCGTCAGCCGCGAATAGGCGTCCTGCGTCGCGATCCGCGGCAGCGCCAGCACGCTGACGAGATGGACCACGAGCCCCAGCACCACGCCGGCGACGATGGTGAAGACGAGCCGGATCATGAGCAGCCCACCGTCGAGATGGTGGGCATCGGCGCGTCGCGCTGGGTGCGCGTGGCGACGCCGACAGGGGTGTCGTAGAGGCGCAGCATCAGGGCGTATCGCTCGATGCCGCCGGTCGGCAGCCAGTTGCCGGCGCGCGAGCGCGAGGCGATGCGGATCTCGAACGAGCCGTCCGACTGCCGCACGATCTCCTGGCTGGTGAAGCCGTAGCGGGCAAGCGAGTTGGCGACGAGGTGGCCCTTGCGGTCGTACAGCGTCAGCGTCCAGAACCGTGCCGGCGGCGTTACGCCGGAGACGATGACGTCGCAGCGGCCGTCGAGCGCCTTCTTCTTGTCATCTGTGGTTGCGGTGAAGGCGACGCCGTCGCCGGTGCCGATCGGCAACTCGCCGTTGCGCACGATGGTGGCGCGTGAATAGGGATCGACGTCGGCGGTGCCGGTGCGCGGCCGCGCGGTCCAGGCGCCGATAGTCAGCGCGCCGATCTCGGTGCCGCGGGTCGTCGTCATCCAGGTGGCACCGACGCCGACGACGGTCGCGAGCAGAAGGGCCGTCAATGTGATCAGGATCAGCCGCACGGGTTTCGATCAGTTCTTGCGCGGGGCGGATGCGTTCGCATTCTCTTCCGCATAATTCTGCGGGAAGGCGAGCGCGCTCGTCGACGACGCGGGCTTGGCCGCCTTGGCGTCGTTGCTGGTTGATTTGGTCGTGGTCTTGGCGGCGTCATCGAGCAGCTTCTCGACACGCACCAGGATATCGGCGCCGCGCTTGGTCAGCACGGGCGGCGGACCGGGCTTGGTCTCCAGCACCTTCGGCGCCGCGCTCGCCTGCGCGTTGGCGTCCTTCGGCTGCGGCGGCAGCTTCTGGCCCATGCCGATGCCGGGAATCTCCCGGACCTCGACGCCCTGATGCGCGGCGACCATGATGTCGTGCCAGGTCTGCGCCGGCAGCGAGCCGCCGGTCATGCGGTTGGTCGGCGAATAGTCGTCATTGCCGTACCAGACCGCGCAGGTGAAATTGCCGGTGTAGCCCACGAACCAGGCGTCGCGATACGCATTGGTCGTGCCGGTCTTGCCCGCGGTCGGAATGCCGTCGAGGGCCGCGCGGCGCGCGGTGCCTTCACTGACCACGTGGCTCATCATGCCCGCCATGTCGGCGGCGATGTTCGGCGGAATCGCCTGGCGCGGCTTCGGGCCGTCGCGATCCCAGCGCCAGACCAGATCCCCGGCGCCGGTGCGCACCTCCAGCACCGAATGCGGCGTCACGGCGCGGCCCTTGTTGGGGAAGGTCGCGTAGGCGACGGCGTGCTCGAGCACGGTGACTTCGTCCGAGCCGATCGGCAGCGACGGCGTGTCGGGCAGCGGCGCCTTGAGGCCGAAGCGGCGCGCGACCTCGACGATCTTGGCGCGGCCGATCTTGGCCGGGTTCGGCGCCTTTGGCTGTTCCTTCTGGCCGATCGCGATCGACAGCTTCACCGGCACGACGTTGATCGAGCGCGTGATCGCCTGGGTCAGCGTCACCGAGCCGGAATAGGAATGGCCATAGTTCTGCGGGCACCAATTGCCGATGCAGACCGGGCCGTCGACCACGACCGAGTTCGGCGTGAAGCCGTTCAGGAGCGCCGTGGTGTAGACGTAAGGCTTGAACGAGGAGCCGGGCTGGCGATAGGCGTCGGTGGCGCGGTTGAACTGGCTGGCGCCATAGTCGCGGCCGCCGACCATGGCGCGGATGCCGCCGTCGAGATCGGAGACGACGGTCGCCGCCTGCGTCGCGTGATAATCGCGGCCGAACTGGCGCAGCTGGTTCTCGATCGCGTCTTCCGCCGCCTTCTGCACGTTGGTGTCGATGGCGAGGCGAACGACGAACACGCGCTCGGTGTAGGACTTCGGGAAGGTGTCGACCAGCTTGCGCATCTCGTCGAAGGCGTAGTCGAGATAGTAATTGGGCGAAGCCTCGTCGCGGCGGTCGACGGCGAAGGCCGGGTTGCGGCGGGCGCCGAACACCTGGCCCTCGGTCATGAAGCCGGCATCGACGAGATTGTCGAGCACGACGTTGGCGCGGGCGCGGGCGGCGGGCAGGTTGATGTGCGGGGCGTATTTCGTCGGCGCCTTGAACAGGCCGGCGAGCATCGCCGCTTCCGACAGCGTCACGTCGCGTGCCGACTTGTTGAAGTAGAAGTGGGCCGCGCCGTCGACGCCAAAAGTGCCGCCGCCCATATAGGCGCGGTCGAGATAGAGCTTGAGGATCTCGTTCTTGGTCAGGCGCCATTCCAGCCAGACCGCAAGGAAGGCCTCGTTGACCTTGCGCTCGATGGTACGCTCGTTGCTCAGGAACAGGTTTTTCGCGAGCTGCTGCGTGATCGAGGAGCCGCCCTGGCGCACGCCGCCGGCCTGCGCGTTGGTGACGAGCGCGCGGGCCGTGCCGGCGATGTCGATGCCGAAATGCTCGTAGAAGCGGCGGTCTTCGGTCGCCAGTGTCGCCTTGATCAGGACATCCGGAAAGTCTTCCAGCGGGATCGAGTCGTTGTGCTTGATGCCGCGGCTCCCGATCGGATTGCCGTAGCGGTCGAGGAAGCTCACCGCGAGGTCGGACTTCTTCAGCCAGTCCTCGTCCGCGGTCTCGCGGAAGGCGGGGATGGCGAGCGTCAGCATCAGCACCAGGCCGCCGAGCCCGAGCGTTGCGGCCTCCGACAGCGGCTCGATGAACACCCAGCGCTTCCACCGCCCGACATAGAAGCGGTCCATGAAGGTGGAGTAGCGCTCGTAGAGCTCGCGGATGCCCTTGGCCGAGGAGAACAGCGAGGAGTCGATGCGCGCATCGAGGTCCAGGAAGAAATTCCGGACCTTCTGCATCCAATGCGGTGGTATGATCTGGCGCACCTAGAACCCTTGAGGCTTGGTTCGAAAGCGTTCAAGCACCCGGCCGGGGGCGGCATCGAGACGTCTTGAGGGAATGTTGCGGCAAACCCAAGGCGCCCGGTTCGCGTCCTCTGGGGACTCTGTGTTCCTTCTAGCCGAGCAGGGCCCATAAACCAATGGTCAGGCTCGCGATTTTGAACAACAGGCCTAATTGACCCCGGCTCATTACGGGCCTCAAAGGGCCTCTGCTTGCACGCCCACGTCCGCCCGCCCTAGATGGCGTCGCCGTAGCTCTTTCGAACCTTTGTTGAGGCGCATGACCGCAGCTCCCAAACGACCTTCAGGACAGGAAGGATTCTTCTGGAAAACCAAGACGTTGGAAGAGATGTCGGGGCCGGAATGGGAGAGCCTGTGCGACGGCTGCGGCCGCTGCTGCCTGAACAAGCTCGAGGACGAGGACACCGGCCAGATCTATTTCACCCATATCGGCTGCAAGCTGCTCGATGGGACAAGCTGCGCCTGCAAGGACTACCCGAATCGCTCCGACAAGGTTCCGGACTGCGTCCGCCTGACCCCGGCCAATGTCCGCACCCTGAACTGGCTGCCGCCGAGCTGCGGCTACAAGCTCGTCGCCGAGGGGCGCGACCTCTATTGGTGGCATCCACTGGTGTCAGGCGATCCCAACACCGTGCATGAAGCCGGCGTCTCCGTGCGCGGCCGGGTCGAGGGCAGCGAGGAGGAGATCCCGGACGAGGAGCTCGAGGATCACATCGTGCGATGGCCGGCCGTGCTGCCGAAACGGGCACGCCTGAAGCGACGTCCGAAGGACTGATCCGCCGCAGGCCTCATCACGTGTTCGGGATGGCCCGGCGATGGGATGCACCCATGCGCCGCGGTGGCTGCCTGAGAAGAACCTTCCTCTCTACATTGGTCTGCATAGAACGAATCCTTCGCGGCGTTGCGCCGCCCCATGCGTCCGATCGAGATGAACAAGTTCGACCGGCAGAGCAGTTCTGCCGACATCCAGGCATTGCCCGACGACATTGCCGAACAGCTGTCCCGCCTTCCGGGCGAGGTCATCAGCGTCGATGACGCGCCGTCCATCGCGCCGCAGGTGCCGCTGACCTCCGATGAGGTCCGCACCATCGTCGTCAGCCTGATGCTGACAATGTTCCTGGCTGCTCTCGACCAGACCATCGTGGCGACCGCGCTGCCGACCATCGGACGCCAGTTCCAGGACGTCTCGAGCCTGTCCTGGGTCATCACGGCCTATCTGCTCGCCTCGACCGCGGTTGCGCCGGTGTTCGGCACGCTCAGCGACATCTACGGCCGCAAGGCCATGATCATCACCTCGCTCAGCCTGTTCGTGGCTGGCTCGATCCTGTGCGCGATCGCGCCCAACATGCCGATGCTGATCCTGGCTCGGGGCCTCCAGGGCCTCGGCGGCGGCGGTATCATGCCCGTTGTGCAGACCGTGATCTCCGACGTCGTGAGCCCGCGCGAGCGCGGCCAGTACCAGGCCTATTTCTCCAGCGTCTGGATGGTCGGCGGCATTTTGGGACCCGTCATCGGCGGCGTGTTCGCCGAGCATCTGCACTGGTCGATGATCTTCTGGATCAATCTGCCGCTCGCGGCCGCTGCGATCGCGCTGCTGCTGCCGAGGATGAAGAAGATTCCGGTGTTCCACCGCAAGCGCAAGGTCGACTGGCTCGGCGGCGTGCTGCTGATGGCCTCCGCCGTCGTCTTCATGCTGGTGCTGACCTGGGGCGGCACGCGCTATCCGTGGCTGTCGCCGACCGTTCTCGCGATGCTCGGCGGCGCCGTCGCGCTCGTCGTCAGTTTCGTCTGGCATGCGCGGCGGGCGGATGAGCCGTTNTTCCTGCCGTTGCCGCTGCTGGGCGGAAGCGTTGTGCCGTTCGGGCTGATGGCCGGCGGTTGTGCGCTCGGCGCGATCACGGGCCTCACCGTGCAGCTCCCGCTCTATTATGAGTCCGTCTATCACCTCAGCGCCAGCGAGGCAGGGCTTGCTCTCATCCCGCTCGCCGCGGTCTCGACCTGTGGTGCGGCCATCGCCGGACGTACGATGGCGCGGGCCAAGCACTACAAGCGCGTCGCCATCATCGGCACGTCCTGGGCCGCGCTGTGTGGCCTTGGCCTCACGCTGACGACGCTGCCGCTATGGGGCCTGCTGACGCTGATGGCCGCGTTTGCGCTCGGCCTCGGTACCACCTTTCCGGTCTGCGTGGTCTCGGTGCAGAATTCGGTCGCGCGCCCGCAAGTCGGTACCATCACCGGCGCGCTGAACTTCTTCCGCTCGCTGATGTCCTCGTTCACGGTTGCGGCGTTCGCGGCGATCCTCCTGATCGCGCTCGGCGCCGACGTGCCGCTTGCCGGCGAGCATCGTGTCGCGGGCAGCATCCCTGCGATTCCCGTCGAGGACATGCGGCATGCGTTCCGCTACGTCTTCGGCGCCGCTACGGCGCTGATGACCGGCGCGGCGCTCTGCCTGATCATGATGGAGGAGCGGCCGCTGGCCGGTCCCTCCGTCACCAAGCACGTCGAGATGGCGGAGTAGGCTTAACCTCCGCGATCGGGATCGTCGTCGGCATCGCCCGGGCCCGCCTTCCGCGCCTTTGCCGCGAGCTGTTCCTTGAGCCGCGCCAGCGCCTCGGCGGACCAATCGCGGACATCGGTCACCGCGACCCAGGCATCGACGTAATGCTCGGGCGCGTAGACATGGCCAAAGCCCATCGGGGTATTGGTCGCGACCGCCATGTCGAGGGCAAGCTGCAGCATCGTCACGATCGGATACCAGCGCAGCTCCGGTGAGACGTCCGGTCCGCGCGGTGCGCTCATCCAGGCCGGAGCCTGAAAGGCATCGCGATAGGCAAAGAACGTGATCGCGTCGCTGGCATATTGCAGGTAGACGACGCGCATCGCTCCCCAGGGCGTATCCGGCGGCACCGTCGGCCCGTTCTGGTTCATGAAGCGCACGAAGCGGCTGTCGCGGAATTCCGGCAGCCACGCCGGCGATCCAGGATTGCGGCTTGCGGTGACCGAACGCCAGATGCGGCTTTCGAAGGGAGGCCCGCTCCATAGCGCGCCGGCAATGGGATCGCCGATCGTCTCGAACAGCTCCGCGGATTTTTCCGAGTTCATGGCGCCGAGGCTGAGGCCGTGGAGGTACAGCTTCGGCCGCCTGTCCCTCGGCAGGCTCGTCCAGTACGCGTAGATTTCCGCAAACAGCGTACGCGCTGCTTCTGCGCCGTATTCAGGCTGAAACAGCAGCGACAGCGGGCTGTTGAGATATGAATATTGCATCGCCACGCTCGCGACGTCGCCGTGGTGGAGATATTCGACCGTGTCCATCGCGGACGGATCGATCCAGCCGGTGCCGGTCGGCGTGATCACGATCAGGATCTTGCGTTCAAAGCCGTGCTGGCGCTTGAGCTCCTCGAGCGCAAGCCTGGCGCGCGCCTGCGCCGTGCCGCCGCCGGCGAGGCCCACATAGACGCGTACAGGATCATGTGCTGGCTGGCCCGTGATGGCGCTGATGTCCGCTGCGGTCGGACCCGAGGCAATGAACCGGCGGCCCGTGCGCCCGAGCTCCGTCCACTTCACCAGCGACCCCGGACTTCCCGTGCGTTCCGGCGCGGTCGGCTGCGGCCGTTCGGGCTCGTGCAAGGCGTCGAGTTCACGGAAGGACGAATCGAGCGCGCGAAATGCCGTGCTGATCAGGACATTGCTGGCAATCGACCAGAACAGCAGGCCCGCGACCACCACGCCAATGACGTTCGCGACCTTGCGTGGAATGATCCGCTTCGCGTGCCCGGCGAGGAAGCGCGACACCAGCGCGAACAGCCGCCCCAGCAGCAGCATTGCGGCGAACGTCGCGAGGGCGATGGCGCAGACCTTGAATGGATGCGCGGTTTCGACCGGCGCCATCTTCATCACGGTGCGGATCGAGTTCTGCCATTCGGCGGCGCGCCAGAGATAGATGACGACGACGATCAGGCAGCCGGCCGCGACCAGCGCATTGACCTGCGAACGCAGGCGCGTCGAGGGCTCGGGCAATTCGAGATAGTGCCATAGCCAGCGCCAAAGATTGCCGGCGAGGTAGCCGATCGCAAAGCAGCCGCCGGCGAGGGCGCCCTGGGTGAGGTAGCTGCGCGGCACCAGCGTCGGCGTCAGCGCGGCTGCGAAGAACAGGGCGCCCAGCATGAGGCCGACGCCGGACAGCGAAAGCAATTGTCGCCGAATGAGCCGCGCCAGATTCATGAAAGCACCTTGCGAGCGAAGCTACCGTCCGTCCTTGTCCGGGAAGCCGCTCTTCCGCGGCAGCAGAATCGTGAATTCGGTGAACTTGCCCGGTTCGGTGGCGACGTCGATCGTGCCGCCGTGCTGCTTGACCACGATATCGTGGCTCATCGACAGCCCGAGGCCGGTGCCTTCGCCGGCCGGCTTGGTGGTAAAGAACGGATTGAACATCTTCTCCTTCACCTCGTCCGGAATGCCGGTGCCGTTGTCGCGGATCCGGATCTCGATGTGCTCGCCGCGATCTCGCGTCGTCGCGGTCACGATCGGCTCGTAGGCGCCGGCGCCGCTCTCCGCCTTGCGCTTGCTCACCGCGTAAAATCCGTTCGAGATCAGGTTCAGCAGCACCCGTGTGATTTCCTGCGGAAACACTTCGGCTTGTCCGGCCGCAGGATCGAGTTCGCGCTTCAGCGTCACGTCGAACCGCGGCGTTTCGGCGCGGGCGCCGTGGTAGGCGAGGTTGAGGCTCTCCTCGACCAGCGCATTGATGTCGCTCAGCCGATGTTCGCCGCCGCCCTCGCGCGAATGCAGCAGCATGTTCTTGACGATGGAATCGGCGCGCCGCCCGTGCTGCACGATCTTGTCCAGATTGTCCTTCAGGAGTCCGGTCAGCTCGTCGACCTCGCTGCGAACGTCGCCCGCGAGCGGGACCGGCGCCAGCACCTCGTTCAACTCGCTCGTCAGCTCGGCGGAGAGCGAGGCGAAATTGTTGACGAAGTTGAGCGGGTTCTTGATCTCGTGCGCGATGCCGGCGGTGAGCTGGCCGAGGGAGGCCAGCTTCTCGGTCTGGATCAGCCGGTCCTGCGCTGCGCGCAAATCATCGAGCGATCTGGCGAGCTCCCTGGTGCGGTCCTGCACCTCGTTGAACAGGCGCGTGTTCTCGATGGCAATCACGGCCTGGTCGGCAAAGGTCTTGAGCAAATTGATCGCCTTGTCCGGGAACTGACCGGCCTCCCGCCGGGTCACCGCGATGGTACCGATCGCAACACCGTCGCGCAGCATCGGCACCACGAGAATGCTGCGATAGCCGCGAGTCCGCGCCAGCTCCTTCATCGCGTCGGTGAGATCAGGCTCGTTCTGCATGTCGCTTCGGAACGCATACTGCCCGCTTGTCGCCACCCGGCTGTGAATGCCCGATGAGGACAGCGACGCCGGGAAGGAGCCGAGCAGATCGGCGTTGCCGGCCTCAACGTCGGTGGTGAAGGCAACCAGATGCAGCATGCCGTCGATGACGCGGGTGACGGCGGAGGAATGTCCGCCGATCAGCGCCTTGGCGCTGTCGGAAATGGCCTGGAACACCGGCGTGACATCGGCAGGCGAGGCCGCGATCACCTTGAGGATGTCGGCGGTCGCGGTCTGGCGCTCCAGCGCTTCCCTTGTGGCGTTGAACAGGCTGACATTCTTGATTGCGATGACCGCCTGGTCGGCGAAGGTCTGCAACAGCCGCACGTGATGTTCGGCGAAGCTGCCGGTCGCGCGCCGCGTCGTGATGATGACGCCGATGGCTTCGCCCTCGCTCATCAGCGGCGCGAACAGCATGCTGCGATAGCCGCGGGCGCGCGCGATGTCGCGCGCGGCCGGCTCGAGTTCGGTGTCGGGCAATTGCGCCGCGGCCCCATTGGCCACGAGCTGATAGGGCGGGAACTGCGCGAAGGGCACGGGGAACGAGGCCTGGAGCACGCGATCGCCCGCCGGGTCGGTCGGTGTGAAGGCCGCAAGATGAGCGGCGCCGTCATTGTAGCGCAGCACCGCGGTGGAAAAACCGCCGATCAGCCGGTTGGCATTGGCGGCGATGGCGTCGAACACCGGCTGCACGTCCGACGGCGAGGCGGCCATCACCTTCAGGATGTCGGCTGTGGCGGTCTGGCGCTCCAACGCCTCGCGCGTCGCATTGAAAAGCCGCGCATTCTCGATCGCGATCACGGCCTGGTCGGCGAAGGTCTGCAGCAGCTGCACGAGGTCGGTCGCAAATGCGCCGGGCTCGGCGCGCGTGACGCTGATCATGCCGACCGGCGCGCCGCGGTTCATCAGCGGCATGAACAGGACGCTCCGGAAGCCGCGCAGCCGCGCGAGCTGGCGGTTCAGCTCCGGAACATCGTCGGCCTCGCTGTCGGGAAACTGGATCGTCTCGCCGTCGCGCACCAGGGCGAAGGTCGGAAAGTCGCCGATCTTGCGCGGGAACGACGCCTTCAGCCCTTCATCCGCTTCGGGACTGGTCGGGGTGAATGCCACGAGGTGCAGCTCGTCGCCAATGAACTGAAGCACGGTCGCGGAGAAGCCGCCGAGCAGCCGCTTCGAGCTGGACGCGATCGCAGCGAACACCGGCCGCGCATCGGAGGGGGAGGCCGCGATGGTGCGCAGGATTTCCGCGCTGGCGGTTTGGCGGTCGCGGGCAATCGCGAGCTCGCTGCGCAGCTGCCGGTTCTCGGCTGCGAGTTCGTCGGCATTGTCGTTGGGAGGGTTGGTCATTCGCTATCCGGCTCGATGCCGCGACGGGCGCGGCACCGGGCCGGATTATCACACCTTCTGCGGCGGGAGCCAGCGCCAGCGACAACAAGCCTTGGGGGCTGCCCTTTCACGTGCCCGGCCGTGATACCTCGGTCTCCTTGCTGGTGATGAACTCCAGCAGCACGGGGATGCCTTCCTGCGTCTTCTGAATGCCGCGCCTGATTGCGGGGATGATGTCCTCGGGCTTCGTCACCCGCTCGCCATAGCCGCCGAAGGCCCTCGCCATCGCGGCATAGTCGCCGGAAATGTCGGTCGAGCGATATTTTTCGGTCGAGACCGGCATCACCTTCAACTCGATCGCCATCGAGAAATTGTTGAGCAGGATCGACATGATCGGGATGCGCTCGCGCACGGCGGTTTCGAAATCCATGCCCGTGAAGCCGATCGCGGCGTCGCCCCAGACGTTGATACAGAGCTTGTCGGGCTTTGCCAGCTTTGCGCCCATCGCGAGCCCGAGGCCATAGCCGAGCTGCGTCGTCTTGCCCCAGCCGAGATAGGTGAGGGGCTTGATCGCCTTCCAGAACGGCGAGAGCTGGTCGCGCGGGCTGCCGGCATCATGCGTGATGATGGTGTTTTCGATGTCGACGGTGTGCTGGAGGTCCCACAGCACGCGGTAGGGACTGAGCGGCGCGTCATTGCTGGTGAGCTTAGGCATCCATTTCGCCAGCCACTCCTTGTGCGAGGCTGCGATCTCGGCCGTGACCGCCGCGGCGTCGCGATCGCTCGTGACGGTCTTGCCGATCTCCTCCAGCAGCGCGTCGAGCACGAGGCCAGCATCTCCGACGAGGCCGATCCTGGCCTCGACATCCTTGTTGAGATGGTTCGGATCGAGCGTGGAATGGATGATGGTTTTTCCCTTGGGCATCGCGATGCCGAAACTGGTCTCAGTGAACGAGCAGCCGATGCCGAAGATGACGTCGGCCTCGGCGAGGAATTTCGGGACTGCGCGCGGCACCGCGAGGCCGCCGGAGCCGAGCGAGAGCGGATGCGTCTCCGGAAACGCCGATTTGCCGCCGAGGCTGGTGGCGACGGGGATCGCGAGCCGCTCGGCGAGGCGTTTGAGCTGCGGCCAGGCTCGTGCATAGTGCACACCCTGGCCGGCGTAGATCACCGGCCGCTTGGCGTTGACGAGCAGGCTGGCTGCCTCCTTCACATGGACAGGATCGGCGCCGTAACGGGTGCGCAGCACCGGCATGTAGTTCAGCGGCTCCGGCACCTCCTCGTTCCACATGTCGGAGGGGATCTCGACGATCACGGGACCGCCGCGACCGTTCTTCAGCTTGGTGAAGGCGCGGCGGAAGATGTTGGCGACTTCCGCGGCCAGGATGATCGGCTCGGATGATTTTGCGAATGGCTTCATCGCCTCGCTGGAATTGAAGTTCGGCTCGATATGGGCAAGCCGGCGCTGATAGCCCATCGGCAGCACCAGCACGGGAACGGATTCGCCAAAGCACTGGGCGACGCCGCCCATCGCATTCTCGGCGCCGGGCCCGTGCTGCATGCAGAACGCGCCGATGCTTCGCCCTGAGGTCACCCGCGAGATCGCATCCGCCATGTGGATGCCGACGCGCTCCTGCCGCACCATGACGGGGCGGATCTCGGCCTTGGCCGCGTGCTCGATCAGGTGGTTGACCGGATAGCCGCAGAGGATCTCGATCCCCTCGCGCCGCATGATTTCCGCAATGGCGGTGCCGAGCTTCATGGCGTCTCTCTCCCTGGCAAGGCCGGTTGATCCGGCTGGTTGGGGAGAGAGGATCAGGAATTCCGGGAAGCGTAAAGCGCGCTCGGTGAGTGCGGCGGTAGGCCAGCTATGCGCCGCGAGCGTGCACCGGCTCCGGCTGGCGATAATGGCTGCAGCCGTTCGCCGTCGGCCGCACGCTGCAGCAGGCGCGAGGCGGCAACGAGATCCGGCGTTTCGAAGCCCTCGGTGAATTCGTCGTAAATCGAGGCGAGCAGTCGGATGGCCTTGGGCCTGCGATCGGTCGCGATCCAGCGCGCGGCGAGGTCGTTGGCGATCCGCAACTGGAATGTCATCGCGCCGATGGCGCGTGCCTCGGTGAGCGCCCGCAGTAGCTGCTGTTCGGCGCGGAGCGGCTCGCCGGCGTGGAAAAGGACCGCCGCGTCGACGCGCTGAAGTTCCGAGCGGCACCAGCGCTCGCCCTGACGCTCCTGATGGCCGATCGCCCGCGTGATGGTGTCACGCGCTTCCGCGATCCGCCCCTGCCGCAGATAGGCGCGGGCGAGGACGGCGAGATAGCTGCCGATCCGCATCAAGAACCGGCATTCGACCAGTTCGTCGATCGCGGCGCGAATATCGTCCACCGCGCGCGGATCGCCACGCTGGTCGCGAAGACAGGCGGAGAAATAGCGCTCGACAGGAACCCAGCGCGAGATGCGCTCCCGTTCCAGGTTGCGACGCAGCCGCATCGTGAAGCTCTCGAGCGCATCCAGGTTGCCGGTTTCGAGCGCGACAGGAAGTGCGGCGAGCCCGAGTGCGTTCGACTGCGACACCCAATGGCCACTGCGGTCCGCGGCCTCGACGGCATCGCGGGCCAGCCTTGCCGCGTAGTCGGCCTGCCCCTGCATCCACGCCACGAAGGGCAGGTTGAAGCGGACGGTGATGAAGCGGTAGACCTCATTCGCATCCTTGCGCGAACGGCCCTCGGCAAGCGAATAGGTTGCCGCGAGACGATCCAGGACCGGGCGGCTCTTGCTCAATTCGCCGGCAAAGGCGCGGGCCCAGGCCAGTGCCCGGTCGGCTTCGGATGTTGCCGTCAGGTCGCGGTCGCGGTCGGCGAGCGCGGTGGCCTCCTCGAGATAGGTTATGGCGCGCGCGACCTCGCCAATCTGCAGCAGGTAAAAGGCAAAGCCCACCAGCGCGCGTTGCTGATACTCGATGCTGTCGGCGCGCCGTGCGAAGGCGATCGCGTCCAGCCAGGCAACCTCGTTCTCATTCGACATCTTGCGGGCGTAGAACAGGCTCCATCCGAGGGCGCAGGCGAGCTTTGTCTTCGACAGATCGTCGCACGCGACGGTCTTGGCCAAGGCCAGTGCGTCCTGCAGCCGCGCCTGCGCTTCCGACAGGATGGAAGTTTCCGACCACAAGGTGATCGCCGCAACGGTGAGCCTGATTCCGAGGGCAGGATCGCCTTCCTCGCCAACTGCCCATGAAAGCGCAGCGCGCAAATCGGCGATCCGGCCGAGGTAGCGCTGTGTCCAGTCGGCGGGCTCGCGCCAGTTCCATTCCGCCTCGGACCGTTCGAACAGCGCGAGGACGCGCTCCGCGTGACGGCGCAGTGCCTGGCCGCAGACGGGATCGGCCTGGCGTCGCTCGGCCGCGTAGCGGCGGGTGCTGTCGAGCAGACGGTAGCGAAGGCTCGCGCCACGGGCCTGCGCGCTCACAAGCGATTTGGTGACGAGGCTGCCGAGCCCGGTGACGACATCGATCGGCGTTAGCTCCGCCGCTGCCGCGACGAAAACGGCATCCTCGGCGTCGAAGGCGTCGCTGAACACCGACAGCAGGCCGAACAATGTGGCTTCCTTCTGCGACAGCAGCCTGAAGCTCCAGTCGATCGTCGTCATCAGGGTTTCATGGCGCGGCGGCGTACCCTCGGCGCTCGCGGCGCGAAAACCCAGCGTCTGGTCGAGCACCGCGACCAATTCGTGAGGATTGAACCTGCCGATCTGGGCTGCGGCCAGCTCGATGGCCAGCGGAAGGCCGTCGAGCGCGTTGCAGATCGAGGCGACGGCCTCGCAATCATCATCGATGAACCGATAGTCCGACCATTCGGCGGCGCGGCGGACGAACAGCTGCACCGCTGGAAACCTGACGGCCTGATCGACCGACAGGGCGAGGCCAGATCTCGGCGAGGCAAGCGAGCCAAGCCGCACGATATGCTCGGTGGCGGTGCCGAGCGGTTCCCGGCTCGTCGCCAGCAGCCTGGACGGCGATGTGTCACTCAGGAACTTGCCGGCGAAGATCGTCGCGGCAGGCAGCACATGCTCGCAATTGTCCAGGATGAGCAGCATCTGTCGCGGCCTCAGATAGTCGAGGGCGGCAGCCAGACCGTTATCCGTATTGCCTCTGATGCCCAGTGCCGTCACCAGCGCCGCTCCGAACAGCGTCGGATCGGAGATCGTCGCAAGGTCGACGAAGCAAATGCCGTCGCGGCAGTGTGGCGCGAGGGCCTGGGCGACGGCCACAGCAACTGTTGTCTTGCCGATGCCTCCTGCGCCAGCCAGCGTCACGTGCCTGTTGTCTGTGAGCAGATCCGTGATGTCGACGATCTCCGCTTCGCGACCGACGATGCCGCGCAACAATGGCGGATTGGACAAGGGGGGAGGGCCGGCCAGCGCAAGATCCGCCTCGACCTCGCCGATGCTGATCTGCACCTCCGCGATGAACTTGTACCCGCGGCGCGCCACGGTCGCGATGTAGACGGGCTCGATCTGGGTATCTCCCAGCGAGCGCCGCAGGCTCCACATGTTGACCTTGAGATTGCTGTCGTGAAGGAAGGTGCCCGGCCAGGCCGCGGCCATCAGTTCCTTCTTGCTGACCAGCTCGCCATGGCGCTGGACCAGCAGTTGCAGGAGCTCGAATGCGCGTCCGCCCAGTTTGACCGGGCGCCCGTCAAGCAGCAGGAGCTGGCGGCTCGGAACCAGTCGAAACGGACCGAAACAGTAGGTGAGTTCCGGTCGGCGTGTGCCCCGTTGCCGTGTCTCCGTGGCGGCCCGCATTGCTCATTGCCAATCGATCGAAACGATCACTTGCAATTATCATGCGTTGCACGCTTGTAGAATAGAGCCCTTCTGAATTCGCACGATTGCTGCGAGCAATCGCCTGCAGCATGGCTGCGACAAAATCGCTCGCGCGCGGCGCCGGCTATTTCTTGGGCTTGCCAAGAACGGCCATGCGCATGACCTCGACGCCGCCGTCGGCGAGTTCTGGCAGCTTGGCGAACCAGTCCTTCACATAAGGCATCGCGTTATGCGCATCGAAATCGGCCTGGCTGGAGAAGACCTCGTAGAAGATGAAATGACCGGGTTCGGTACGGTCTTCCTGCAGAAAATAGACCAGGTTCTTGGGATCGCCGCGAACCAGGTCGATCAGCGGCAGCGTGGCGGCACGCAACGCGTCTTCCTTTCCCGCCTTGGCGCGCACCTGCGCCACGACCGAATAGGCCTCCTCCGGAATCTCCTGATAGCGCACGCGCGCGGCTTCCTGGGAGACGGCCGACGGCGCTGTCATGGTCATCGCGGCGACGCACAGCAGGGAGCAAAGCGAATTGCGGATGAGAGTTCGCATGATGAAGTCCTTCACATTGTGATCGTGAGCGCCGGGTGACCAGGCAATCGGCACCCGGTCGCCCTGCATTCGGAGGGGTCAGCGCACGATCGTCTGCTGCCTCTTTGCCAGGGCCTCGCTGAAGCGCTGCTTGACCGGGCCGAGCGCTTTGACGAATTCCAGCTGCTCGCCCTCCGGCCCCTTGCAATAGATCAGCTCCCAGCCGTTCGAGGGTTCCGCGGTCACCCGATTCGTGTTGGCACTGCGGGGCGCGGCCTTGCGATCTGCCTCCGTCATGACGCGGACGGTGCGGTTCGCCCGCACCTGCGTCATGCCGCGGCGCGCGGATTCGGTTTCGAGGTCGGCGATGAATTTATTGAAGTCGACATCGTCTCGAACATAGAAGCAGATGTGCATCATGCGCGGAAAAGCCGGGCTCATGTGCTCCACCGGCTCAGCAAAACTCTTCGCGCTGCCCATGGGCTGGTCGGCCTCGCGATATTGCAGCAACTCCAGCACCATGTTGTCGAACTGGATGAAGCGGACGTCGAGCCGCTGCGCTCCGCTTCTGAGGTCGGGAACGCCGATGGTCCTCGGATTGACGCCGCGCGCATTCGCCTCGATCTCCTGGTCGGCCAGCAGCGTGTTCTGCACCCCGTCGCCCTGGAAGTCGCCGTGCCGGAACACCTCGGTGCCGCCGAGCACCTCCGTGTAGAACTGATAGGCCCGCTCCATATTCTGGACCGTCAGCCCGAAATGCTGGACGCCCTGAAGCCGTGCGCCGAGCGACGCCTCGTCGCGCTGGGCTGGCGACATGGTGCCGGCGTCCTGTGTCGCGGCCCGCGCATCGGTCGCCGTGCCAACGACGAGGCTGGTGGCGACGGCAGCGCCGGCTGTCTGGAGCAGGGTGCGGCGGCCGATGTCGGTGTCTGCTTCATCTGTCATGTCGCTCTCCTCAGTCGTTCGGTGGATTTTGCGGGCGTTATCGCGCCGGCCGTCGCAGTGATCGGCCGGGCTGAACTTGCTGCGGTCGGGCGGCTCAAGCGGCTGCAGGAAGCGGCGCTGCGGGGTTGACGAGCCCTTCCGAACGGAGCTCGCGCCAGAAATCAGCGGGAATGGCTTCCTCGAGCGCAGCGCGATCCTCGGCGATGCGGCTCGGGCGGCTCGCACCGGGAATGACGGCTGCCACCACCGGATTGGCGAGCGCGAACTGCAAGCCCGCCGCCTTCATGCCGATGCCGTAGCGGTCGGCGATCGCCTTGATCCGCGCCACCTTGTGGAGAATTTGCTGTGGGGCCGGCGCATATTCGAAATTCGGGCCGCCGACGAGCGCGCCCGAACTGTAGGGGCCGCCGACGACGATCGCGAGCTCGTGTTCCGCCACCATCGGCATCACCCGCTGGAGCGCCCTTGCATGGTCGAGCAGCGTGTAGCGGCCCGCGAGCAGAAAGCCGTCGGGGCGGGGCTCCTCGAGCGCGAGCAGCAGCTCGATCGGCTCGACCCGGTTGACGCCGAGGCCCCACGCTTTGATCACGCCCTCGTCGCGCAGACGGTCGAGCGCCTTGAACGCGCCCTTGCGTGCGCTCTCGAACACCGAAAGCCATTCGTCGCCGTAAAAGTCCTGCGCCACGTCATGCACGAAGGCGATGTCGATGTGGGAGGTCGCGAGCCGCTTCAGACTGTCCTCGATCGAGCGCAGCGTCGCGTCGCCGGAATAGTCGTTCACGATCCGGTTCGGGCGTCCGTATTGGAACACGCCGCCCTTCTCGCCGAGGTCGCGGCTACCGACATCCTCGATCTCGTCCAGGATCAACCTTCCGACCTTGGTGCTGACGACATAGTCGCTTCGCGGCCGGCCGGCCAAGGCAGCCCCCATGCGGATCTCGGCAAGGCCCGCGCCGTAGAACGGCGCGGTGTCGAAGTAACGGATGCCATCGTTCCAGGCCGCATTCACCGTTGCGAGCGCTTCCTGCTCGGGGATGTCGCGGAACATGTTGCCGAGCGGCGCGGCGCCGAAGCCAAGTCTTCCCGGCAGAATATCCTTGAGGGGCATGTCGCGAGTCCTTGTCCGTGACAGGCGAGCTCATCCGCGCGTGGCGCGGCCGATCTCAGTCGGTTGCCGAGGTGTCTGCGCTTCTGATGAACGCCGCGACCTCGCGCGGATGCGACAGCATCACCGCGTGGCTGCTTTTGATCTCCGTCACCTTCGCGCCCGAGCGCTTGGCCATGGTGCGCAGTAAGCTCGGAGGGATAATGTGATCCTCCATCGTCACCATGTAATAGGTCGGCTTCGTCTTCCAGGCCACGCGGTCGACCTTGGTCTGCACCGCCTGCAATCCAAACGGCAATTGCGCCGCAGCCATGAAGCGGGTCGTGGCCGGGTCGACACCGGCGGCGAAGGAGGTCGGGAATTTGTCGCGCTCGACGAAGAGATAATTGCCTTCAGTGACCAAGGGACCCTTGTGCTCGCCGGGCGGCACGGGTGCTTCCGACAGCGTGCTGACCGATTCCCCGACATCGGGAGCATATGCCGCGAGATAGACCAGGCTGCGAACCTTCGGATTGTCGCCGGCTTCGGTGATGACCATTCCACCATAGGAGTGACCGACGAGAATGACCGGATGCCGCGCCTTGGCGATCACGCGCTCGGTCTCCGCGACGTCGTCTCGAAGCGAGATCGTCGGCTGCTGCACGACGAGCACCTCATAGCCCGCCTTCGAGAGAATGTCGTAGGTGTCCTTCCAGCCCGAGCCATCGACGAAGGCGCCGTGGACTAGAACGATCGAAACGGCCCTCTCGGCCGCGATTGCGGGGGCGGCCGTTGCGATCGTCATTGCGGCAAGTGTGGAGATTAGCGTCTTCATATCAGGCTCCGATCCTCGATACGGCAGCATTGCCGTTGATGAGCCTTTCACTAACGCGGGCGAGCATTGCGGTATTTCCGATTCCTGCGCGATGACGGACGCATCTTGCTCATCCCGGCTTGCGAAGCCGAGCGCGCCGCGATCCAAGCCTTTGCTTTGCTTGCGTTTTACCTCTTTTAACCGCGCCGCCTCTGGACTTCGCCGTCGCCGCTTGTGAGAACTTCGGAGATCGGCGTGGCAGCGGCCGGGGCTGCAACTCACCACCGGATGGAATGATCGCTCGCTCGCGATACGGGGCCGGAATTCGCCGCAACTTGCGGAGGTCGTGATGGCGCTCGTGACGCATGGAGATCAGAAATACAAGAACAGCGAGAAGCTCGCGGCGACCAGCGACTGGCCGGGGCTGAGCATCGAGCATCGCAAGTTCGAGGCGGGGCGGCAGGCAACGCCCATTCCCATCTGCACCGAAATCGTCATGGTGCTGTCCGGCGGCGGCATGGTGTGCCGGATCGGCAATGGCGAAGTCCAGAAGAGCTTCGCCCGGCCGGGCATGAGCTACCTCGTTCCCGTAGGGACGCAGGAGAGCCTTCTCGAACTGTCGGACCGGATGGAATGTCTTCATCTCTATCTTCCGCCGGCGCTGCTGGACCAGAGCGCGCTTGCGGACCTCGATATCGATCCGGCAAGGGTGGAGATCGCCTACGCCCATGGTCTGGCGGACCAGGTGCTCTTCCACATCTGCTCGCCGCTTCGCGATCTGCTTCATCGTCCACGTCAGCCGACTGATGCGCTATTCGTGGAGGGAATCCAGGTTGCGCTCGCGGCGCATCTTCTGGGGAATTATACGATCGACCGCTGGCGCGCGCCCGACAGGTCGCCGTCGCTCGATCCGCGGCGCCTGCAACGCGTGGTGGACTATATCGAGGCTTCTCTTGCCAGCGACATCAGGCTCGAGGACCTTGCGGCCCAGGCCTGCCTCAGCCCCTATCATTTTTCCCGGCTGTTTCGCGAGGCGACGGGATTGTCACCGCACCGTTACGTGACCGATCGCCGCGTCCAGGCTGCGCGGCAGGAACTTGCGCGCGACCGCTTGTCCCTGGTCGAGATTGCCCTGGAGTTCGGTTTCGGCTCGCAAGCGAATTTCACGCGGGTGTTCCGCAAGGCCGCAAGTCTCACGCCGGGGCAGTATCGCGAATTGTGCTGCGGTGAGGCCGAGGTGTACGTCGATCGTGCCGATCCGGCATTGCGCAGGGATTGCGCATGATCCCGCAGGAATCGCAAATACGGCTCAGCGCCCATCGGGCAGTGCTGTGGTGCCGACCAGATCCGCAAGAGGATGTACCGACATGATCGAGCTCACGGTGAACGGGATCAAGCGCCAGGTCGACGTCGTCGCCGAGATGCCCTTGCTCTGGGTGTTGCGCGACGAGCTCGGCATCACCAGTGCCAAATACGGCTGCGGTGTCGCGCAATGCGGCGCCTGCACCGTTCACATCAACGGCAAGGCAGTGCGATCCTGTCAGACGCATATCGGCGAGGTCGCCGGCAAATCGGTCGTCACGCTCGAAGGGCTCGACAACAAGGACCAGCACCCGGTCCTGCAGGCCTGGATCGAGCATCAGGTCCCGCAATGCGGCTACTGCCAGACGGGACAGATGATGCAGGCCATCTCGCTTCTCGCATCGATACCCAAGCCGACCGACGAGCAGATCGATCAGGTGATGTCCGGCAATCTCTGCCGCTGCGGCACCTATCCGCGCATCCGCGCGGCGATTCATGCGGCTGCCGCAAACAAGATCGCGGAGAAGTGAGATGGGCCATATGCAGACTCTTTCCCGTCGGGCTTTTGTTTTCGGCTCTGCTGCCGTCGCCGGCGGCATCGCGTTCGGCACCTACGGCCGTGCTGAAGCGGCCGCCAGCGATAACCCATTGGCCGCCGGCCTCGGCCCGAATTCCGTCAGCTTCAATCCCTGGGTCGAGATCAGCCCGGACAAAATCACGCTGATCGCGCAGCACGCCGACATCGGCCAGGGCGTCGGCTCGGTGCAGCCGATCATGATCGCCGAGGAGATGGACCTCGACCCCGGCCAGTTCGAAGTCCGCTTCGCTGGTCCCAGTCCGGCATACTTCAACACAGGCTTCGCCGACGAGTTCGCGCCGTTTGTGGCTGCGGACCAAAGTCCGGCCGCAGAGGAGGCGCGTGCCAAGACGCTCGAATGGTTGCGGCAATCTGGTCTGCAAATGACGGGTGGTTCGAGCACGATCCCGGACACCTACGAAAAGCTGCGCGTTGCTGGCGCTGTCGCCCGCGAGACCCTGAAGGCCGCGGCCGCCAAACGGTCGGGCGTCGCCGTGGCTGACCTGCGTACCCAATCGGGCCATGTGATCCTGCCCAACGGCACCAAGATCGCCTACGTCGATCTGTCCGCGGATGCCACCAAGATTCCACCGGTGCTCGATGCGCAGCCGCGCGACCCGTCCAAATGGCGCATGCTCGGCAAGCCCATGATGCGGCTCGACGTCCGCTCGAAAGTGATGGGCGAGCTGAAATTCGGCATCGACATGAAAATGGACGGCATGCTCTATGCCTCCGTCAAACTGAATCCGAGCAAGGGGCAGCCGCTCAAATCATACGATGCGAGCAAAGCGCGGGCGATGCCGGGGGTCAAGACGATCCTCGAGATCAAGAACGGCGTCGCGGTGATCGCGACGAACAGCTGGTACGCGATGAAGGCGGTGGACGCCATCGCTTGCGAATGGGCGCCCTCGGCCTATCCCGCCGAGCAGGCCGACCATTGGAAGGTGCTGGAATCCTCGTTCAAGCCCGAGTTCCTTGGCAAGGAGTGGAAAAAGATCGGCGACATCGAAGGCGGGCTCAAGACAGGCCAGCTCGTCGAGGCCGAATATCGCGCGCCCTATGTAGGGCACCAGCCGCTCGAGCCGCTCAACGGGATCGGCCTCGTCACCGACAAGGGCATGGAGATCTGGGTCGGCCATCAGAGCCCGCGCTTCGTGCAATATGTCGCGGCGACCGCGATCGGCCTCAAGCCGGAGCAGGTCACATTCCACAATCAGTGGACCGGTGGAAGCTTTGGCCACCGTCTCGAATACGAGAACGTCCGCGTTCTCGCCGAGATCGCCAATCAGATGAAGGGGACGCCGATCAAGCTGGTGTTCTCGCGCGAGGAGGACTTCCTCCAGGACATTCCGCGCCAGATCGCGATCGCCCGGCATCGCGGCAGCATCGACAAGGGCAAGATCCTCGCGGCCGATCTGCAGTTGGCATCGACCACTCCGCTCAAGGGGCTGCTCGAGCGTTCGGGCACCCCCTCGAAGGATCCCGACGGGCAATTGGCCGCCGGCCTGTGGAACGTCTACTACGACATCCCCAATTTCCGTGCCACGAGCTACGAGGCGCAAGGTCTTTCGCCGAGCACCACATGGCGTTCGGTCGGCGCCTCGACATCAGGCTTCTTCACTGAAAGCTTCATCGACGAACTGGTCCACGCGGCTGGCCTCGATCCGATGCGGGCGCGCATCGCGATGTGCACCGTACCGCACTATCGCAAGGTGCTGGAGACCGTCGCGGAGATGTCGGACTGGAAGGGACCGCTCGGCAACGGCCGCGGGCGCGGCGTCGCGTTTGTGGAGTCGTTCGGGACACCGACGGCCGAAGTCGTTGAAGTCTCGATGACGGACCGGGGCATCAGGATCGACAAGGTCTGGGTCGCGGCCGACGTCGGCAAGGTCGTCGATCCCGTCAATTTCGAGAACCAGGTGCAGGGCGGAGTCGTCTGGGGCCTCGGCCACGCCATGAACTGCGAGCTCACCTACGCCAAGGGCGCGGTGCAGCAGACCAACTACAATCACCACGAGGCGATGCGGATCTATCAATGCCCGGTCATCGAGGTTCGCGGGCTCGAGAACGATCCGAAGGTGAGAGGCGTCGGCGAGCCGCCGGTACCGCCGGCCGCGCCCGCGCTTGCGAACGCGATCTTCGCAGCGACCGGAAAGCGCATCCGCGAGATGCCTTTCAACAAGTTCATCGATTTCGTGTGAGACGAGCCATGACGAGATATCTGATTGCGGTCGTTTTCGCAGCAACAGCCATCGCGGCCCTCACCGGCATCGTCGCAGCCAGGGACGAGACCGCCAAGGATGTGCTGCCGCCCGGCAGCGTCAGCCGGGCCGAGGGGCTGGAGGCCTGGAAGCGGATCGAAGCCGTGGTGACGCACCCGCGCTGTGCCAACTGCCACGTCGATGCCAAGGCCATCCCGATATGGACGCCGGCAGGCGAGGCCAAGCCGCGCGTGCACGGCATGAACATCCACGGTGGCGCGAGCCGCATCGGCGCGGAGGCGATTCCGTGCTCGACCTGTCACATGACCTCGACCCAGGCGAACGAACCAGCACCCTCGCCGCCGCGCGCAGGCATCGACTGGCAGCTTGCCCCAGTGGCTTTCATCTGGTTCGGCAAGAGCGGCGCCGAGATCTGCGCGCAGCTGAAGGATCCGAAGCGCAATGGCGGCCGAGACGCCGCAGGCCTTGTCGACCATTTGCGGCACGATGCATCCTTGAACGGCTTCATTCCGCGGGGCTGGGCCCCCGGAGCAGGCCGCTCGACGCCGCCGGGGACCTTCGAGGATCACGTCAAGGACATGGCGATGTGGGGCGCGGCCGGGCAGCCCTGTCCGAATTGACCGTTCTGCACGTCCCGCCAACGCGATCCCGCATAGCGTCATCGAAAGGAGCAAACTGTGACCCAACATGTCCTCTTCATCGTCACCAACGCAGCCGTGATCGGTCCGCATAATCGGAAGACCGGCTTCTTTTTCGCCGAGGTTGCCCATCCTTTCGAGGTGCTCGACAAGGCTGGGGTCGCGGTCGAGTTCGCGTCCCCGGCCGGGGGATGGACGCCTTACGATGCGTACGACGAGAAAGACCCCGCTCAGAAGGATTTTCTCGCGAGTAAAGCCTTTCGTCGTCTAAATCACAGTCGCAAATTGTCCGAGGTGGACGCCGCCGACTACGACGCCATCCTGGTGCCCGGCGGTCTTGGGCCGATGGTGGACATCCAGCGCAATGCAACGGTCCAGAATGCGATCGCGCGCGCCTGGACCACCGGCAAGCTCGTTGCCGCTGTTTGTCACGGGCCGTGCGCGCTGCTTGGCGTCAATCTCGGTGATGGCACCCCTTTCGTGCGCGGGAAGAAGCTCACGTCCTTCTCGAAGAAGGAAGAATACGACTACGCCCGCGATGATGTGCCTTACGAGCTTGAGGACGCGTTAAGGGCAGAGGGTGCCGAGTACTCGTCGGTAGCCAACTGGCAACCTCATGTCGTCGTCGATGGCCGGCTTATCACGGGGCAGAATCCCAATTCGGCCGGACCGCTGGGAAAAGAGTTGCTGTCCGCCCTAAAGGACCGGTGACGCGAAAATTTGAAATCTCGGCGTGCACGCAATTCGCGAGGGACGGGCTTGGCATCTGCCAAGTCGCGCTTGCCCTCGCATCGGGAGCTATCGAATGACGCAATCGCCATCCAAGATCACCGCCATCCTGGTTGCTCGGCCGGGCAAGTCCGCTGAACTCAGAGCACTGCTTGTCGGCATGGCACCGCATTCCAGGGCCGAACCTGGCAACCTGCACTGGGACGTCTGGCGCGACATGTCGAACGAAGATCGCTACGTTCTCGACGAGCTGTACCGGGACGTTGCGGCCGTCGAAGCTCACCGTGCCACGCCGCATTACCAGTCCTACCTGTCCAAGATTCCCGAACTGGCGGATCGGACGGCAGTGGTCCTGGAAGCGGTTGAGGTTGGGGCCAGGTGAAGGGCGCCAGCAAACCTTCGAAGTCGCTGCATCCACGGGACCTGCGTCCCGGATTTCGCTGCGCTCCAGCCGGGCCACGAACTTGCGAACGGCCACACCCGCCGCCAGTGGGCAAATGTCCTACTTGCAGTTCTGGCAGATCATCAGCTTCCGCTTTAGCGCGCTGTCTTCCTGTTCAAGCACACCTGCATCCGGATTGGACCCGTTGTCCTTTGCGGCGCGTGACCTCACAGGCGGCGTCACCTGACCCGAGGCGTCATTGGCGTCGACGGCGCTGAAGCCGTCATAGTCGGCGGCCGGATTCGGCATCGATTGAGGCAAGCCAATCGCGGAAGGCTCTCTGCCGGGCGCCACCGGCGGAGTTCTGCTTGTCGTCACCCGCGCGGGCTTGGTGGCACTCGGGCGCGGCGGCGATGCATCGGGCGGAGCGAGCGAAACCGGCGGGGCGACAGAGGTCTGGCTTCTCGCGCTGTCATGCGGCCACGCAACGACAAGCATGAGGCCGAGAGCCAGGAGCATCACGCTTCTCATCCGCATCCTCTCGGCAGCTTCGGTTCAACGATCGATGGCATGGCCCGCCGAACCACGACGTGGAGCAGAGTATCAGGACTCGCATGGCCGTCAAAGCGTCAGGCCCGGATAGCGCTCTGCGCCATCCGGGCCCTAATCGGCTGCATGGCCGGGCGAAGCGCGCTTCGTCGGCTCAGATCAGCGTGCCCGCGTGGAAGCTCGCATGGGCCAGCAGCGACTGGATCACGACGTTGTCGCCGGGACCGCCGTCCAGCACGTCGGTTCCACCGCCGCCGATCAGGACATCGTCGCCGAGCCCGCCGAGCAGCGTATCGTTGCCTGCGCTGCCGATGAGCACGTCATCGCCGGCGCCGCCGTCGAAAACGAGGTGCGGCCCGCCGGGACCGACGCCTGATGCCTCGATCACGTCGTCGCCACCGAGGCCGTTGATGGTGATGGTGTCGTTGAAGTCGAAGTTCTCGATCACGGCCTGGCTTGCCAGGCCGTCGATCACCAGCGCGCCGTTGCTGTTGAGCGAAAGCGTGATGACGTCGTCGCCGGCGGTGCCGTTGATCACGATCTTGTCGGCCGCGCCGTCGCCGCCGGGGGTGCCGGGAGCGCCGCCGAGGTCGATCTTGATCTCCGTCACGTCCGTCCCGCTCATGTCGCCGACATTGATCGTGTCGGCGCCGCCGCGGGCGTTGAACGTAATCGTCTCGACGCCGTGCGTATCCATCGTGATCGAGGCAACGTCCCGCGTCAGCTCGGCACGATCGCCGTTTGCGAAGATGTTGATGGTCTCGGCGATGTTGGCGCCATTGAACAGCAGTGTGTCCGTGCCGGCCTGGCCCTCAACCGTGTCGTTGTCGTCGCCCGGATTCCAGACGAACGTATCGTTGCCCGCACCCATCAGCGCGACGTCGTTGCCGTCGCCGCCGTTGATCACGTCATCGCCCTGGCTGCCGCGGATGGTGTCGTTGCCGAGGCCGCCATTGATCGTCAGCTGCAGCACGCCGGCAGCGAGCCCGCTCGCGTCGATCACATCATCGCCGCCGAGACCGTTGAGCGTCAGCTGGTCGGTTGCGTCCATAAAGGCGAGGTTTGTGGCCGCGTGCAGGCCGAACACCGTCACGCCGTCGGCATTGCCGCTGACGCCGAACGTGTCGGCGCCCTGGGTCCCATCGACTGTAACTGAATCGACGGCGCCGTCGGGCGAACCGGCCGAACCGCCGAGGTCGATATTCACCCGCGTCACGTCGGTGCCGGCGAGATCCCCCACAGCGATATGGTCGGCGCCGCCGAGCGCGTGGATATCGACGTGCTCGACCCCGTGTAGATCCATGATGACATTGCCGACGTCGCGCGTGAGCCGGGCGTGATCGCCGTTCGCCGCCAGGACGATATTCTCGGCAATGTTGGCAGCGAAGAACTGCAGCGTGTCGCTGCCGGCTCCGCCATCGATGGTGTCGCTGCCATCGCCCGGGTTCCACTGGAAGACGTCGCGGCCGGCGCCGAGTTGCACGAGGTCGTCGCCGCGGCCGCCGACGACGGAATCATTGCCGTCGCCGCCGATCAGCGTGTCGTTGCCGGCGCTGCCGACGATCGTATCGTTGCCTGCGCCGCCGTCGATCGTCAGGTGCACGACCCCTGCGGCCAGCATCGCCGCCGAGATCGTGTCATTGCCGCCGAGGCCCTCGATGACGAGCGCATCGCTCGCGCCTTCCGCGTTGGTGATGGCGAGCGCGGCGGGCAGTCCCGTGACCGAAACCGACGTGCCCGAGCCGGACACCTCGATCGTGTCGGGGCTGCGTGTACCTTCGAGCGTCACTGTATCGGCCGCACCGTCGCCGGCCCCGGCCGACCCGAGGTCGACATTGACCTGCTTGACGTCGGTCCCGGCGAGATTGTTGACGACGATATTGTCGCTGCCGCCGCGCGCATTGATGGTGATGGTCTCGATGCCGTCGAGGTCCATCGTGACGTTGCCGACATCGCGGCTCAGCAGCACGCGTCCGCCATCGGCGGCGGACGCGGTGATGTGCTCGCCGATATTCGAGCCGTTGAACAGCAGGGTGTCGGCTCCAGCCTGACCGTCCACCTTGTCGCTGCCGTCGCCGGGGTCCCACTGGAAGGTATCGTTGCCCGCGCCCAGCAAGGCGGTGTCGTTGCCCTGGTTGCCGTCGATGAAATCGTTGCCGTCGCCGCCCAGCAGGAGGTCCGCGCCGTTGCCGCCGAGGATTGTGTCATTGCCGGCGCCGCCGTCGAGCGTCAGCGTGATGAGCGCGGCGAGATTGCCGGAGGCGGTGATGACGTCGTCGCCGCCACCTGCATGGACCACGAGGTTCTCGGTGGTGCCGATGTCCAGCGAGAACGGCGCCGGATCGAAGCGGTCGAAGCGGACGCGTGTGCCGTTGGCCGTGATGGCGAAGGTCTCGCTGCCGTTGCCGCCGTTCACCTCGGCGGTGTCGACGCCTTCGCCGCCTTCCATTAGGTCGCTGTCGTCACCGGGGTTCCAGATCATGCGGTCGTTGCCGGCTTCACCGAACATCTGGTCGTTGCCGTCGCCGCCGACGAGCACGTCATTGCCGGAGCCGCCGAACAGCAGGTCGTTGCCGCCCTTGCCGAACAGTCTGTCGTTGCCGGACTGGCCGAACAGCATGTCGCCGCCGGATCCGCCCGTCAGCGTATCGTTGCCGGCGCCACCGAACAGGTTCGCCGCGGGCATCGCGCCGTTGCTCTCGTCGATCGTGATGATGTCGTTGCCGTCCTGGCCGAAGGCCTGGATCAATTTGGTGTTGGCGACCGTTGCGGGGCCGCCTTTGACCGCGACCGCGCCGCCATTGACGACGATCGTTCCGGCCGCATTGCGGCCGAGCGCGATCGTATTGCTCAGGCCATTACCAAAGACGGAGAGAATTCCGGCGGAAAAATTTGCTGTGACAGCCATGTGCGCTTCTCGCTTGCGTGATCATCGAAACGGACCACGGCGCTATCGCGGCGTTTTCCGCGATGGCCGGGGTGAGCGGCAAATGAGCTCGTCTGTAGGCCGAGATGCGGGTTCCGGCTTGGCGGAAGTCTTCCGGCCGGCTCCTGTTTTCCTTGAGAGCAGCTTGATTTTCGCGAGCGCGGCGGGATCGCCAGCGAAACGGGACCGTGCAGCTGCTGAGCCGAGGGCCCACGCATCAGCGTCTTCAATAACGAGTCTGTGAAGGCGCCGTGTCGTCCAACGCTATTTCGACGCCGCTCTACGCGTTCTCCGTCAACGCCCGCCGCAGCCTGCGGATGATGACGCCGCGAGCGCGGTCGTCGGCGGCGGCTGCGACCTTGTCGCTGATGTCGAGCATCAGTTCCGACATCTCGTTGTGCCAGTCGAGGTGTGTGACGGCCTCGGGCGTGAGGCGGCGGCGATGGTCGACGTCGAGCACGCGCGGCTCGGCGGCCGCGAGTTCATAGATGTCATCCAGCACGGGCTGATAGATCTTGGCGGCGGGAAGAATGCGTTCGCCCAGCCGTTCGGCAAGGCCGGCGATCGCGTCCTGCTCGCCATGGGTGAGGAACAGGCCGCGCGCGATCGGGCGGCGCGCCGCGATCCAGCCGGCGATCCCCGCGGCGTCGGCATGTCCGGAATATTCGTCGATCATCCGGATGCGCGCGGCGACCCTGATTTCCTCGCCCTGGATCCGCACTGCCTTGGCGCCGTCCTGGAGGAAGCGGCCGAGCGTGCCGTGCGCCTGGAATCCGGTCAGCAGCACGGACGCGCGCTCGTTCCACAGCCAGCGCTTGAGGTGATGGCGGATGCGGCCCGCGTCGCACATGCCGCTGGCGGAGATGATGATGTGGAAGCCGGTCAGGCGCATGATCGCCTTGCTCTCGGCAACCGTCTCGGTGAACTTGAGATGCGGCGAGTTGAGCAGGCGATCGACGTCGACGCCGGGATCGAGGCTCGCGGCGTGCTGGCGGAACACTTCGGTGGCATGGATCGCGAGCGGGGAATCCAGGAAGATCGGCGCCGCCGGAACTTCGCCGCGCTCCATCAGGTGGACGATGTCGACGATCAGCTCCTGCGTGCGCTCCACCGCGAAGGCCGGGATCAGCAGCGCGCCCTTGGCGGCCGCGGCCTCGCGGATCTCGCCTGCGAGGTGTTGCCGCCGCTGCTCGGGCGTGGTGACCGTGCGCACGCGGTCGCCATAGGTGGATTCGCAGATCACGTAGTCGAGGTCTACCGGGGCCGCGGGATCGGGCTGCAGAAGCTTGGCTTCCGGCCCGACGTCGCCGGAGAGCAGGACGCGCAAAGGCCGCTCGCGGCCGGCCTGGTCGAATTCCAGCTCGATCGAGGCGGAGCCGAGCAAATGGCCGGCATTCCAGTAGCGGGCGCGCACGCCGGGGATCACGTCGGTCCAACGCTCATAGTCGACCGCACGGAAGGACTGCAGCGATGCCGTCGCGTCCGCCTGCGTGTAGATCGGCGCGACCTCCTTCCATCGGCGCGCCGCGTTGCGCCGGTTGAGCTGCGCGACCTCGGATTCCTGGATGCTGCCGGCGTCCGGCAGCATCCAGGAGCAGAGGTCGATCGTGCCGCGTGTCGCCAGGATTGGGCCGTCAAAGCCCTCGCGCACGAGTTTCGGCAGCAAGCCGCTGTGATCAATATGGGCGTGCGTGAGCAGCACCGCCTGGATGTCGGCTGGGCGGAAGGGAAAGGCACCGTAGTTGAGCGCCTTCAGCGTCTTCTGTCCCTGGAACAGCCCGCAATCGACCAGGAAACGTCCGGTGGCGGTCTGGAACAGATAGCTAGAGCCCGTTACGGTGCGCGCGGCTCCGCAAAATCGAACGGTTACGCTCATTCTTCACTCTCCCGCGGAGCTGCCGTCGATCGCGTAGCCGTTGTCCCCAGCGGCGGCGGAGGCGGCAAGATCGTGCTCGGGCCGGTCGAAGACGTAGACGCGATAGAGCGGCTCGCCCTGCTCGACACGGTCTCCGATCTTCTTGAACAGGCGGATGCCCGCGCCCTTGTCGAGCGGCGCGCCGGCGGTGCGGGCGAGGCGGTTGAGGCGCAGGCAGTCGATCGCGGACACCACACCATCACGCGCCGCCTTGACGTCGAAGCTGAGCGATCCGAGCTCGGTGCTGCATGTCGAGGGACCCTGGGCGTCGATGATCTTCTGCATCTGCTTCAGCGCCGCGCCGCTGTCGAGCAATTCGCGCGCCCGCGCATAGCCGGCGCCGCCGCGCAGATTCGGATCGTATTCCAGGAGATGGGCGGCGAGCCGCAGCGATTTCTCGCGCAGATCGCGCGGAGCATCCTTCTCGTTGCCGAGCACCGCCATGACGTCATTGGCCTCGAGCACCGGCCCGATGCCGTTGCCGATCGGCTGGCGTCCGTCAGTCGTGATCACTTCGACCGTGCGCCCGAAGCGGTCGCCGACGAATTCGAACAGCTTGCGCAGCCGCATCGCCTCGGCCGCGCTCGTCACCTTCGCGGTGGGCCCGACCGGAATGTCGATCAACAGATGTGTCGAGCCTGCCGCGATCTTCTTGGACATGATGGAGGCGACCATCTGCTCGCGGGTGTCGAGGCTTAGCGGCCGCTCGACCGAGATCAGAACGTCGTCGGCCGGTGACAGGTTCACGTGCCCGCCCCAGATCAGGCAGCCATTGCAGGCCGAGACGATCGCCTTCATCTCCTCGACGCCTACATTCACCTGCGCCAGCACCTCCATCGTGTCGGCGGTGCCGGCGGGCGAGGTGATGGCGCGCGAGGAGGTCTTGGGGATCGGCAGGCCGTGCGCGGCGACGATCGGCACCACGACCATTGAGGTGCGGTTGCCGGGAATGCCGCCGATGCAGTGCTTGTCGACGACGGTAGGGGCGGGCCAGACCAGTTGCGTGCCGGCCTTCGCCATCGCCCCGGTGAGGGCCAGAAGCTCGTCGCTGGTGATGAAGCTCGCCGAGCCGATCAGGAAGGCCGCGATCTCCATGTCGGAATAGCGATAATGCGCGAGGTCGTTGATGATCGCGCCGATCTCGGCCTGGCTCAACGTCCGCCCGTGGATCTTGGCGCGCACCGCTTCCAGGCTTTCAGGAGGCGAAGCCGGCGTCACCGTGACCGGCGTGCCGACCGGTTCGGCGAAACGGCGGAACGCGGGCTCGGAGAGGCCGATCTCGTCCTCGGCAGCAAGCGTGTCGTCGTCGGTGATCAGCAGTGTCGCCAGCAGCACCTTGCCATTGAGACGGAGCTCGACGCGGCTGAAGCCGCGAAAGATCTCCGCGCGCAGCGCCTGTGATCGCCGGGAGATGACGACGACGTTTTCGCGGCCGGTGTCGAGACGGACGCGGCGGATCTTCAGTTGGGAGCGCGGAAAGTCTGGGGACATGGAGGGCCGGCGGCAGGACGTTCGGCTGCCATGCTTAGCCGTCGCCGCCTATTGGTTGTTGACCCAGATCATGGTCTGCGGCGTCGGCAGGGCCGCACCGGGCCGGGCTATGCCGCCTATTTGGTGGCTGCGTCGATCGAGTTGAACTTGTTGTTCAGCAGCGCGCTGCCCGTGTTGTTCACGACAGCGACGATCGCGAGCGCGATGCCGGCGGCGATCAGGCAGTACTCGATAGCGGTGGCTGCACTTTCATCGGCGAGAAAGGACCTGAGCAAAGCCATCGTCAACTCCTGTTCATCCGTCTAACGTAGGCAGGTGCCGTTTTCGGAATGGTAAATTGATTCACTAAGTTTTTCGCGGCGCGCACGCCAAAGCGCAAGGTCGGATGGTCCCGACCTCGGGGCCCATATACTGCCTTCCTTGATTTAAGGTTTCGTCACCCAATGCGGGTCGAGGCCGATATAGTTCTTGCTGGCGCTCTGCCGCTGCGCCGCGTGCACATCCTGCTTCAATCGACGGCGCGACCTTGTCCTGCGCAACGGGAATCGACGGTTAATTTTGTCTTCCGTACGACTAAAGGGCGGCCCGCAACCGGGCCGAAAACGACGGCGCCGTTGACGGATTGTTGACGCTATTTACGGGGTGCGTCTGCGTTCAGCGCCCGCAACATCGCGATGCGGGCGAACATCATCCAGCCGCCGCCGGTTTCGGCGGCGTTAATCAGCGTCTCGATCGCGCTCTGCCAGTGGCTGGCGTGCTGCGCATCCTCGGGCAACTGCATGATGTGATCGGCGGCTTCCTGCAGCGTCCGCAGCCTGCGCCCATTGGAGAGCGGAATCGGATCCTCGAACGCCGCCGACCAGGGCATGTCAGGCCGGCCGGCCGGAGGGGAGTGACATCACGGCGGGATCGAAAGTTGGGTGCCGCTAGCTGGCCTTCTTCGCCCGTGCCGGCGCGCGCACCGGCTTGTCGGCCTTCTTCGGGGCTTCCTTGGGCGCCGCCTTGGCCGCAGCGTCCTTGCCGCCCTTGCCGGCGATCGGCAGCAGCATCTCGCGCTGGCCTTCGACGCGCTTCTTCGGCTTCTTGCCCTTGGCGGCCTCCTTGGCGACCTTCGCCGAGGGCGCATCCTTCTCGTTCGCGATGCTCTTCTTCAGCGCGTCCATCAGGTTGATGACGTTGCCGCCGGTCTTCGGCGCGGCCTTCGCGGTAATGGGCATGCCGCTGCGCTTCTTGTTTATGAGATCGATCAGCGCGGTCTCGTAGTGATCCTCGAACAGCTCGGGCTCGAACGCGCCGGACTTCTTCTCCACGATGTGCTTGGCGAGGTCGAGCATGTCCTTGGTCAGCTTCACGTCCTGGATGTCGTCGAAATATTCCCTCTCGCTGCGCACCTCGTAGGGGTAGCGCAGCAGGGTGCCCATCAGGCCGCTCTCGAGCGGCTCCAGCGCGATGATGTGCTCGCGGTTGGTCAGCACCACGCGACCGATCGCGACCTTGTCCATGCTGCGGATGGTCTCGCGGATCACGGCATAGGCGTCGTGGCCGACCTTGCCGTCCGGGACGAGGTAGTAGGGGCGGATTAGATAGCGGTTGTCGATGTCGGCCTTGGGCACGAACTCGTCGATCTCGATCGTGTGCGTGGAATCGAGCGCGATATCGTCGAGCTCGTCCTTGGTGACCTCGATATAGGTGTCGGTGTCGACCTTGTAGCCCTTGACGATGTCCTCGGACGTGACCTCGTCGCCGGTCTCGGCGTCGACCTTGAGGTACTTGATCCGGTGACCGGTCTTGCGGTTGATCTGGTTGAAGGAGACCTTCTCGGTATCCGAAGTGGCCGGATAGAGCGCGACCGGGCAGGTCACGAGCGAGAGACGCAGAAAACCCTTCCAATTGGCGCGGGGGGCCATGGGCTACTCCAAACGCAACAGCGGACAGACTTATGAGAATACCATCGGGGAACACCGAATCATACACGGCTCGGCGCGGAATCTTGCAACTGCGTTAACCGGTCGCCGGGCGCGTGGTTGCTACCCGATGAGAGGGCAAAAGCCGGAACATCGTATCAGATCGGGCGTTGGCTGGGAGAGGCAAGGCTGCGAGGAGGTCGCGGTCATCGGCGGCGACATCCAGAGATCGAGGTTATCATGGCAACCACGCGAGAGCAGCATCAGATCGTCGAAACCCCGACCGAGGCACGCCAGGGCGAACCAGGACCCTCGGTGGCGGCGCTGCTCGCCATCTCGACCGGGCTGGCGATACTGATCCTCGCCGTCATCTGGTTCGTGTTCTTCCGGACCTGACGGCCCGATCGGAACGTTCGAGCCTTCCTAATCGCCGCGTAACGCGGCACATTGCGCCCACCAGGCCGCCGGTTCGTCCGGCTGCCCGGCGGGCGCAGTCGCGTTGGTGGATGACAGGTCGTATATGACCAAAAAGTAACGTCGGCGGTTCCCCGCGTTCATATTCAGTTCACGCCGGAATTGCTCATCTCGGGGCATGTTCTTGCTGCCTATGTCTGGAGAGAAGCGTGCGCCTGCTCGTTGTTGAGGACGACCCCGATCTCAATCGCCAGCTCACCAAAGCGCTGACGGACGCCGGCTATGTCGTCGACCGCGCCTTCGACGGGGAGGAGGGACACTATCTCGGCGACAACGAGCCTTACGACGCCGTCGTGCTCGACATCGGCCTGCCCAAGAAGGACGGCATCTCGGTGCTGGAGGCCTGGCGCCGCAACGGCCGCACCATGCCGGTCCTGATCCTGACCGCGCGCGACCGCTGGAGCGACAAGGTCCAGGGCTTCGACGCCGGTGCCGACGACTATGTCGCAAAGCCGTTCCATCTGGAGGAGGTGCTGGCCCGCATTCGCGCGCTGCTGCGTCGCTCCACCGGCCATGCCCAGAGTGAGCTGAGCTGCGGCCCTGTTACCCTCGATACCAGGACCGGCCGGGTCAGCGTGTCGGGCAATCCCGTCAAGATGACGTCGCACGAATATCGGCTTCTGGCCTACCTGATGCACCATTCCGGGCGCGTCGTCTCGCGTACCGAGCTGGTCGAGCATCTCTACGACCAGGATTTCGACCGCGACTCGAATACGATCGAGGTGTTCGTCGGCCGCATCCGCAAGAAGCTCGACGTCGACATCATCCAGACCGTCCGCGGCCTCGGCTATCTCCTGACCCCGCCGCCCGCGCCCGGCGCCTGAAGCGGCTTGACGGGAGGCTGAACAGGGCCCTTGGTCCGGTCATGACCTCCGACGCCCTGATCTCCTGCGCCCGCCGGGACCCTTCCGATGGCTGCTAGCTCACTTGCCAATCGCCTGTTCCTGTCGGCGACCGCCTGGCTGGTGGTGATCCTGGCCATCACCGGCGTGGTGCTGTCGTCGGTCTACAAGAACGCCACCGAGCGCGCCTTCGACCGCCGGCTCAATCTTTATCTGCGCACCCTGATCGCCGAAGTCGCAACCCCGGACGAGCCACCGGACCGCCAGTTCCAGTCGCTCGGCGAACCGCTGTTCGAGCTGCCGCTGTCCGGCTGGTACTGGCAGATCACGCGCACCGACACCGAGAAGCCGGAGGTGCGCTCCTCGCGCTCGCTCTGGGACAAGAAGCTGCCGAAGCTGGAGGAGCAGGGCGCCGAGCTCACCGCCGCAGGCATCCGGCTCGGCTATGTCGACGGGCCCGAAGGGCAGAATTTGAGGATGGTGGAGCGGCCGGTCGATCTCGGCGCCGACGGCAAATACCTCGTCAGCGTCGCAGGCGACGACACCGAGATCTTCGACGAGACGCGGAGCTTCGACTACTATCTCGGCGGCACTTTCACCGCGCTCGGCATCGTGCTGCTGCTGACCACCGTATTCCAGGTACGCTTTGGCCTTGCGCCGCTCAAGCGCATCTCGGAATCGATCGCCGACATCCGCTCGGGGCGAGCGGAACGGCTCGAGGGCGAATTCCCGGTCGAGATCGCGCCCTTGGCGCGCGAGACCAACGCGCTGATCGACGCCAATCGCGAGATCGTCGAGCGCGCCCGCACCCATGTCGGCAATCTCGCCCACGCGATCAAGACGCCGCTCTCGGTGATCGTGAACGAGGCCAGCGCGCATGCGGCCGATCCGTTCGCGGAGAAGGTGATGGAGCAGGCGGACGTGATGCGCGACCAGGTCGCCCATCATCTGGAGCGTGCGCGCATCGCGGCGCGCGTCTCGGTCGTCGCGACCGTGACGGAGGTTGCCCCTGCCATCGAGGCGTTGCGGCGGACCATGGAGAAGATCCACCGTGACCGCGGCATCCTGGTCGAGGCCAAGGCCGATCCGTCGGCCAAATTCCGCGGCGAGCGGCAGGATCTGGAAGAGATGGTCGGCAATCTCGTCGACAATGCCTGCAAATGGGCTGCCTCCCGCGTCTTCATCGAGGTCCTGGTCGAGGCCCCGCACCAGGCGGGCGCGGGGCCGCGGCTGCGGATCATCGTCGACGACGACGGCCGCGGCCTGTCGGAGGCGGAACGTGCCCAGGTGTCCCGGCGTGGCCAGCGGCTCGACGAATCCAAGCCCGGCTCGGGGCTGGGGCTGTCGATCGTGACCGATCTTGCCGCCCTCTATGGCGGCAGCCTCTCGCTCAGCGGGGCGCCAATCGGGGGCTTGCGAGCCGAGCTGGTCCTCCCCGGAATATAATCCTTTGTTCCAGAAAGGCTTTTCGGCTCGGGGACGGCCGATCCGAACGCAAACGGGGGCATTCGAGGCAACGTCCTCAACGGCTTCTTAAGGCGCAACCACCTATGATCGCGCCCGGACGCATCCCATGTCCGCCATTTTACCGTGCATTACCCGGGCGTATGAGCCAGACATCGATCGAGCGGCTGAGGGAATATCTCGCGCAGCTCCCGCCGCAGTCGCAGGCGCTGCTGATGCGGGAGTTCGAGCGCGCGCTTGAGCGCGGCCAGGACACGGCCGTGGCAACCCTCGTGCTCGAGCAGCTGCGCATGATCGTGCGCAAGACCGAGGCCGATGAAGCCCCGCCGCCGCGGACCGACGACCTGTCGCGGCTTCTGTTCCAGGTGCTGGAACCATTCCTGGTCGAGGCAGGCGCCCCGATTCGGGTGGGCCAGATCCGGCGTTCCTCGCTTCAACCGATCTGGCAATGGCTCGGCCGGGACGGTGCCCCGGACAAGATGAACGAATTCGAGGCGGCGCTGGCGCGCATGCCGGCTGACGGTGCGGGGCAGGTCGAAGCTCTCGCCCAGAAGTTGCAGGCGGTCGCCGCGGAGGCGATCTTCGCCCTGACCGGTCCGGGTGGCGGCGACAAGTCGCGCGCGCTCGCCCGGGTCGGCCCGCCGAGCGTGATCGAGGATCTCTATTCGGTCGGGGCTGTGCTCCAGGTCCGGGAAGCCATCGCCACGCTGAACGAGAAGCTGCCGCGCACCTTGCGCGCCTTCGGCGAGTCCCAGATCGCCTCGGTGACCTCGGCGCTCAACATTCCGGCTCTGCAGACGCCGCAGATGCTGCCCTTCGCGCTGTCGGTCGTCGTGCAGCGCATGACCGCGCCGTGGCAGATCATCCGCCTCGCCATCAAGATCGCAGCCTCCGACGATGAGATCCGTGTTGCGGCAACGCCCTATGGCGTCGCGGTCACCATCGCTCTGCACGATTTGTCCTGCGTGGCTGCGATCCTGCGCACGGATATCAAGCGTGGCCATTTCGACAACGTCGCCGACAATCTCAAAGCGCTGCATGATGGCGTGCGCGGCTTGCGCACGGAACTCGATCTGCGCAACGATTCGGCGTGGGGCAAGCAGCTGACCTCGATCCGCGCCGACATCTCCAATGCGCTGCAATCGGAGATCGACAGCGTTCCCGGCCGCGTGCGCCGCATCCTGCGCCAGCGGCCCGAGAAGGACATTCCGCCGGGGGCGCGCATCGACAGCACCGAGGTGGAGGAAACCGCGGCGCTGATCGATTTCGTCGCGACCTGCCGCAACTACGCCAGCGAGCTCGCGATCAACGAGGTGACGCTGCGCACCTATTCCGACCTGCAGCAATATGTCGAACGCTCGACCGAGCAGCTGGTGCAATCGCTGCGCGCTGCCGATCACAAAGTCCGCACCTATCGCCAGCAGCAGGTGCAGGCCGCGATCCGCTTCTGCCAAGTGCTGTTCGGCGATGATTATGCGTCGCTGATGAGTCGCGCCGCGGAGAACGCGGCGACCGGCGAGCGCAAATCGTCGCGCGCAAGCTGATCCAAGCGCATATCTTCGCAATCACAATTTATAGTTGACGCTGGCGATGGCGGCCCGTACGGTCTCAATGCAGGTCCGGGGAATTTCTATTTGTGGCGCATGAAATCCGTTATCAGCTCCATCGAGATCGAGAACCGCGTCATTGTCGCCAAATATCAAAGGCTGATGGTCGGGGCGAAGGTCGTGCTCGTCGAGAAGGCGAGCGGCCGGCAACTGCCTGAGACGGCGACCCGGGTTGCTTCTCCGGTTCCGGTCGGAGCGGTGCGCATCAGGCTGCCGGATGCGATTCCGCCGGGAACGTACTTCCTGAAGGCCTTCAACGGTCACGGCGAGGACGCCGCTCGGAGCGCCGACTTCGAGATCGGCTAAGCCGTTGGGATCTTGATCGTTTCAGGACAGCGCGCGGTCGCGCCGAATTGACAATTGTCAATTGCCGCACCGTCCGGCCGTGGTGTAAAGCCACCTATGGGCGCGGGTGGCGCGCTGCCGGAAGCTTGCCAGATGACGTTATGGTTCGTGTTCGCGCTGATGACGGTCGCGGCGATCTTCGCCGTGCTCTTGCCGCTCGGCCGCAGCGGACGCACGCGCGACCAGGGCAGTGAGGTCGCGGTCTACAAGGACCAGCTGGCGGAGATCGAGCGCGATCTTGCCACGGGGCTGATCGCGGCCCCCGAAGCCGAGGCGGCCCGTGTCGAGATCAGCCGCAGGCTGCTCGCCGCGAGCGAATCTTCGTCGGAGCTCGAGTCGGATCTCAGGCCGAACCTCAAATGGCGCCGCGCGGCCGCGGTGCTGGCGCTCGTCGGCCTGCCGATCGTCGCGATCGGCGTCTACATGCCGCTCGGCTCGCCCCAGCTCCAGGACTTTCCGCTGGCGCAGCGCGAGCGCGGCGCCGGGTCCGGCATGGCGCGGTCGCTCGAGAATCTCGTCGTGCAGGTCGAGCAGCATCTGGAAAAGAACCCGACCGACGGACGCGGTTGGAACGTGCTCGCGCCGGTGCTGCAGCGGCTCGGCCGCTTCGACGATGCGGTGCGGGCCTATCGCAATTCGCTCACCTATAACGGCGAGAACGCAGAGCGCCGGTCCGATCTCGGCGAGGCGATCTCGGCGGCCGCCGGCGGTGTGGTGACCGCAGAAGCCAAGATCGAGTTCGAGCGTGCGCATGCGCTCGACGCCGACGATCCCAAGGCGAACTACTTCCTCGGGCTCGCGGCCGAGCAGGATGGCCGCAAGGACGATGCCGCCAATATCTGGCGCGCATTGCTGGCCAAGGCCCCGGCCGACGCACCGTGGCGGCCCCTGGTGCAATCCTCGCTGGCGCGGGTCGGCGGCGGCGGCACGATGCCGGCGCTGTCGGACGAGACCGTCGCGGCGTCCAAGGACATGGCCGAAGGCGATCGCAACGCCATGGTGCGCGGTATGGTCGAGCGTCTTGCGACGCGCTTGAAGCAGAATGGCGACGACGTCGAGGGCTGGCTGCGCCTGGTGCGCGCCTATCTCGTGATGGGCGACCGCGACAAGGCGATGGGCGCGTCGACCGACGCCCGTCAGGCGGTCGCCAAGGATGCCGAGCGGCTGCGCCTACTGAACGAAGGCCTCAAGACTCTCGGGCTCGACGGATGATGATTTCAGCGCGAGACGAGCGGAGAACGGATACGCCATGACGCGCAAGCAGCGACGTATGACCATCATCGGCGGCTCGCTCGCCGTGCTCGCGCTCGCGGCCGCGCTGGTGCTCAATGCATTGCGCGATTCCATCGTGTTCTTCTCGACCCCGACCATGGTTGCCGAGAAGCACGTCGCGCCCGGCAAGCGGTTTCGACTCGGCGGTCTGGTGCAGCCCGGCTCGCTCCAGCGCGGCGACAATCTCGCCGTGACTTTCGAGGTCGCCGACGGCAACGCCAAGCTTCCCGTCGCCTACAAGGGCATCCTGCCCGACCTGTTCCGCGAAGGGCAGGGCGTCGTCGCCGAAGGCGCGCTCGACGCCAATGGCGTGTTCAAGGCCGACACCGTGCTCGCCAAGCACGACGAGACCTACATGCCCAAGGACGTCGCCGATGCCCTGAAGAAGCAGGGACATTGGAAGGACGATTACGGCACCAAGCCTTCTGAAAACGACAAGCCTTCTGGTGGTGCCAAGCCTTCCGATGCAAAGCCCGCGGCGACGACCGCGCAGGGCAACCCGCAGGGAGCTGTGCGGTGATCGCAGAAGCAGGACACTACGCGCTGGTACTGGCGCTTGGGCTGGCGCTGATCCAGTCCATCGTTCCGCTGATCGGCGCGCGCTTGCGCGACGATGCGCTGATGAACGTGGCGCGGTCCACGGCGCTGGCGCAGCTGCTGTTCGTCGGCGCCTCGTTCGTCGCGCTGGTGATGCTGCACGTCAATTCGGACTTCTCCGTCGCCAATGTTTACGAGAATTCCCACTCCATGAAGCCGCTGCTCTACAAGATCACCGGCGTGTGGGGAAACCACGAAGGCTCGATGCTGCTGTGGGTGTCGATCCTGGCGCTGTTCGGCGGATTGGTCGCAGCGTTCGGCAATAACCTGCCGCTGTCGCTGCGCGCGCATGTGCTCGCCGTGCAGGCCTGGATCGCGAGCGCCTTCTACCTCTTCATCCTGGTGACCTCGAATCCGTTCCTGCGCATCGCCAATCCGCCGATCGAGGGGCGCGATCTCAATCCGGTGCTTCAGGACATCGGCCTCGCCGTGCATCCGCCGATGCTCTATCTCGGCTATGTCGGCTTCTCGATCTCGTTCTCCTTCGCCATCGCGGCGCTGATGGAGGGGCGGATCGACGCGGCCTGGGCGCGCTGGGTGCGGCCCTGGACGCTGGTCGCCTGGATCTTCCTGACGCTCGGCATCGCCATGGGCTCCTACTGGGCCTATTACGAGCTCGGCTGGGGCGGCTGGTGGTTCTGGGATCCGGTCGAGAACGCCTCGCTGATGCCGTGGCTCGCCGGCACCGCGCTGCTACACTCGGCGCTGGTGATGGAGAAGCGCAACGCCCTCAAGGTATGGACCATCCTGCTCTCGATCCTGAGCTTCTCGCTGTCGCTGCTCGGCACCTTCCTGGTTCGCTCGGGCGTCATCACCTCCGTGCACGCCTTCGCCACCGATCCGACCCGCGGCGTGTTCATCCTGCTGATCCTCTGCCTGTTCATCGGCGGCAGCCTGTCGCTTTTCGCGGGCCGCGCAACGTCGCTGAAGCAGGGCGGCCTGTTCGCGCCGATCTCGCGCGAGGGTGCGCTGGTGCTGAACAATTTGCTGCTCACGGTGGCCTGCGCGGTGGTGCTGTTCGGCACGCTCTATCCGCTGGCGATGGAGATGCTCGCCGACTTCAAGATGTCGGTCGGTGCGCCCTTCTACAACCTCACCTTCGCGCCGCTGTTTGCCCTGTTGCTGCTCGCCGTGCCGTTCGGCCCGATGCTGGCTTGGAAGCGCGGCGACCTGCTCGGCGTCACCCAGCGTCTGCTCGCAGCCGGTATCGCTGGCCTCGTCGCCGTCGCCATTGCCTGGGGCTGGGCGAGCGGCGGAGCTACGCTGGCGCCGCTCGCGATCGGGCTTGGCGTCTTCGTCATCGCCGGCGCCGTCACCGACCTCGTCGAACGGACCGGTTTCGTTCGGCTGCCATTCGCAACGGTGCTGCACCGGGCGCGCGGCCTGCCGCGTTCGGCCTGGGGCACCGCGTTCGCGCATGCCGGCCTCGGCGTCGCGCTGATCGGCATCGTCTGCGAGACCACCTGGAACAGCGAATATATCGCGACCATGAAGCAGAACGAGGTTGCCCATATCGCCGGCTACGACGTGAAGCTCGACGGCCTGTTCCAGCGTCAGGGCCCGAACTACCGCGAGATGATCGCCGAGTTCAACGTCAGCCGCGATGGCGAGGCGCTGAGCGTCATGACGCCATCCAAGCGCAGTTTTACGACGCGCGGCTCCTCGACCACCGAGGCTGCGCTGCTGACGCGCGGTGCGAGCCAGCTCTATATCTCGCTCGGCGATG
Organism: Bradyrhizobium sacchari; assembly: GCF_002068095.1. Classification (GTDB taxonomy): domain Bacteria; phylum Pseudomonadota; class Alphaproteobacteria; order Rhizobiales; family Xanthobacteraceae; genus Bradyrhizobium; species Bradyrhizobium sacchari. Next base: position 346,687 of record NZ_LWIG01000013.1, read on the forward strand.
CGACCGCCGAGGGCGCCATTGCCGTGCGCATCTATCACAAGCCGCTGGTGCTCCTGATCTGGTGGGGGCCGGTGCTGATGGCGCTCGGCGGCGTGCTGTCGCTGTCCGACCGACGCCTGCGGGTCGGCGCGCCGAAGCCGGCGCGCGCCAAGCAGCGCCTGCAGCCGGCGGAGTGACTTTGATGCGCCGGATGATGGCTGCGTTCGTCGCGCTGATGCTGCTGGCATCGCCTGCGGCGTACGCCGTGCAGCCCGACGAGATCATGTCGGATCCCGCGAAGGAAGCACGTGCGCGCGACTTGTCGCGCGAGCTGCGCTGCATGGTCTGCCAGAACCAGTCGATCGACGATTCCGATGCGCCATTGGCGCGTGACCTGCGTCTCCTGGTGCGCGAGCGCATTGCGGCGGGCGACAGCAACGCGCAGGTGCTCGATTTCCTCGTCGCGCGCTACGGCGAGTTCGTGCTGCTGAAGCCACGTTTCGAGCGGCAAACCATCCTGTTGTGGCTGCTCGCGCCGCTGCTGCTGATCGGCGGCGGCCTGGCGCTGTGGCTGCAAATCCGCCGGCGCGCGCGAAGCGGTGCAGACGTACCGGCCCCGCCGCTGACGCCTGAGGAAGAAGCGCGGCTCGCGACCTTGATGTCGGACGATGCGAAGTCGTCCTGACCTACGTAATGATACTTAGCGTACCCGCAGCCACGCGCTTCATCCTCTATTGACCTTTGTCTGGAAGCTTGTCGCGAGATTCGATTCCAGCCTCTGAGTCCCCGAGATGTTCGCGAACAGCAATCTGACGATCCGCTTCCTGGTCGGTGCCGTGGTCGCTGCATTATTGTTCCTGCTGGGCATCGGCGGCGGCACCGGCTTCGTCGCGGTGCTCTATCTCAACAACGAGATCACCAGCCTGTCGGCGAGTTTCGCCGCATTGAGCGGCCCGGCGCGTGACCATGCCATGCAGATCTACCAGCAGGCGCAGACCGCGTTCTCGTATTTCCTGATCGCCTGCGGCGTGATCGCAGTCGTCGCTGTCGCGATTTGCCTCACCACCTGGTTCGCCGTGCGCAACGGCATCCTCAATCCCCTGGCGGCGATCGTGCATGCCATGCGCGAGGTCGCCGACCAGAAGTTCGAGACACCTGTCCCGGGGCTCGGCGGCACCAACGAGATCGGGCTGCTCGCCGGCGCGCTCGAGGTGTTCAAGACCAACGGGCTGGAGCGGCGGCGCCTCACCGAGCAGCAGTTGCGCGAGGCTCAGCACCAGGCCGAGCGGTCGAAATTCCTGGACGAACGGATCAGGCGCTTCAACGATCTCGTCGCCAGCGTGGTCGACAGCGTGGCCTCGTCGGCCGTGCATCTGAAGCGCAACGCCGAGACGTTGTCGCGGACCGCCAACGACACCAGCACCAAGGCCAATGCGGTCGCGAGCGGCGCGAGCCAGGCCAGCGCCGGCGTGCAGACGGTGGCGGGCTCCGCCGAGGAGATGACGAATTCGATCGGCACGATCAGCCGCCGTGTCACCGATGCGACCCAGCGCGCCGAGGGCGCCGCAAGCCAGGCCGAGAAGAGCCGCGACACCATCCACACGCTGTCGGATGCCGCCGACAAGATCGGCGAGGTCGTGCAGCTCGTGCAGGCCATCGCCTCGCAGACCAATCTGCTCGCGCTCAACGCCACCATCGAGGCGGCGCGGGCTGGCGAAGCTGGCAAGGGCTTTGCCGTGGTGGCCTCCGAAGTGAAGAATCTGGCGCACCAGACCAGCAAGGCGACGGAGGAGATCACCTCCCATGTCGCCAGCATCCAGGGCATCACCGCGGAGACCCGCGGCGCGATCGACGGCATCTCGAAGACGTTGTCGGAGATCTCCTCGATCATGTCCGGCATCGAGGTCGACACCGCCCAGCAGCGCACCGCCACGCAGGACATCACCCGCAGTGCGCAGGACGCCGCGCAGGGAACGCTGGACGTCTCCAATCACATCGCCCAGATCACCTCGACGTCGGCAGAGACGGGGCGCATGGCGGCCGAGGCGCGGGATTCCGCCGTTGACCTGTCGCAGCAGGCAGAGTCGTTGAAGCGGGAAGTCGACGAGTTCATCGCCAGCGTCCGGGCTAGCTGAGGGCAGGCCAAAACGTCGTTCCGCTGCCGGTCGCGGGAACTCGGCTAAGTTACTGTAGGACCACGATTTTTTACGTGCGCTAAACTGCCGCAGCCGCGTCGCGCCATCATTACAAAAGTTTAACCCCGCCGCCAGCGCACGGTAAGGCGGCAGCCCCCATCTTCAGGTCCACAAGGTGCCGTCACCCGGCACCAAAAGGAATTCAAGGCCCTGGAGATCCCTGCATGAACGACCGTATCGACCTCTCGAACCTCCCGTCCTACCGGCAGCCGCGCCGGTCGGTGTTCTCCGCGCGCAAGCTCGCGCTGATGGCCTCGGTCGTCGCCGGCCTTGGCGCTGCCGTCTACGGCTTCAGCCCGTCGATGTCGCCGGCCGACCTGTTCTCCAGCCCGGCGCATGCGCAGGTCAACAACGAGGTCCGCAAGGTCGAAAGGCCGGTCGGTTTCGCCGACATCGTCGAGCGCGTGAAGCCGTCGGTGATCTCGGTGAAGGTCAACATCAAGGAGAAGACCGCGAGCAACGATGACGGCGATGATTCCTCCTCGCCGTTCCAGCCGGGCTCGCCGATGGAGCGCTTCTTCCGTCGCTTCGGCGGTCCGGATGGCATCCCCGGCCTGAAGGGTGGCGGCCGTGGCCGCGTCGTGCAGGGGCAGGGCTCCGGCTTCTTCATCTCGGCTGACGGTTTTGCCGTAACCAACAACCACGTGGTCGACGGCGCCGACAAGGTCGAGGTCACCACCGACGACGGCAAGACCTACACCGCCAAGGTGATCGGCACCGACCAGCGCACCGACCTCGCTTTGATCAAGGTCGAGGGCGGCTCGAACTTCCCGTTCGCGAAGCTCGCCGACGCCAAGCCGCGGATCGGCGACTGGGTGCTCGCGGTCGGCAATCCCTTCGGCCTCGGCGGCACCGTGACCGCCGGCATTGTCTCGGCCAGCGGCCGCGACATCGGCAACGGTCCCTATGACGACTTCATCCAGATCGACGCGCCCGTGAACAAGGGCAATTCCGGCGGCCCGGCCTTCGACACCAATGGCGAGGTGATGGGCGTCAACACCGCGATCTACTCGCCCTCGGGCGGCAGCGTCGGTATCGCGTTCTCGATTCCGGCCAACACCGTCAAGAGCGTGGTGGCCCAGCTCAAGGACAAGGGCTCGGTCAGCCGCGGCTGGATCGGCGTGCAGATCCAGCCCGTCACGTCCGATATCGCCGACAGCCTCGGCATGAAGAAGGCCGAAGGCGCGCTGGTGGCGGAACCGCAGGCGAACGGCCCAGCGGCGAAGGCCGGCATCGAATCCGGCGACGTGATCACCGCGGTCAACGGTGAATCCGTCAAGGACGCCCGCGAGCTCGCCCGCACCATCGGCGGCATGGCGCCCGGCGCGACCGTGAAGCTCAACGTGCTGCACAAGGGCCAGGACAAGGTCGTGAACCTCACCCTCGGCCAGCTGCCGAACACGGTCGAGGCCAAGGCCGACACCGACAATGACAGCGGCAAGGGTGCCAGCAAGGGCACCGACGTGCCCAAGCTCGGCATGACCGTTGCCCCCGCGAACTCCGTGGCCGGCGCCGGCAAGGAAGGCGTCGTGGTCACCGAAGTCGATCCGAAGAGCGCCGCGGCCGAACGCGGCTTCAAGGAAGGCGACGTGATTCTCGAGGTCGGCGGCAAGAGCGTGGCCACCGCCGGCGAAGTCCGTGACGCCATCAACGCGGCGCGGACCGACAACAAGAACAGCGTCCTGATGCGCGTGAAGAGCGGCGGCCAGTCGCGCTTCGTCGCGGTCCCCATCGCCAAGGGGTAAGCCTCAGGACCTACGAAATGAAGGGTGTCGCCGGCATCAGTCGCCCCCGCCGTCGGCGCCCTTCGGGGGAGCAGCGTAATTCGCTTCCCCAGCCTACCTTCCGGTGGAAATACGCCCCCCTCCGTCGGAAGGCATAGGGCGGTGAGGTCCCCCCAGCTTCACCGCCCGCCTTTTTCTCGCCTCGACACTCTCCCGCTCGGCTTGCATGCGATTGCCGCTCGCGCCATGTTTAGAGAAGGTTGACCTCCTTGACCGCCGCCGAACGCACGATGCGCCTCCTCATCATTGAAGACGATCGCGAATCCGCCGACTACCTCGTGAAGGCGTTTCGCGAGGTCGGGCACATTGCCGACCACGCCGCGGACGGCGAGGAGGGCCTCGCCATGGCCGAGAACGGCGATTACGACGTTCTGGTGGTCGACCGCATGCTGCCCAAGCGCGACGGCCTGTCGCTGATCGGCGCGCTGCGCGACAAGGACAACGCGACGCCGGTGCTGATTCTGTCGGCGCTCGGACAGGTCGACGATCGCATCAAGGGCCTGCGCGCCGGTGGCGACGACTATCTGCCAAAACCCTATTCCTTCGCCGAGCTGCTCGCCCGGGTCGAGGTGCTGTCGCGCCGCCGTGGGGGACCTGCCGAGGACACGCTCTATCGCGTCGGCGATCTCGAGCTCGATCGGCTCTCCCACCGCGTCGCCCGCGGCAAGGACGAGCTGACGCTGCAGCCGCGCGAATTCCGGCTGCTCGAATACCTCATGAAGCATGCCGGCCAGGTAGTGACCCGCACCATGCTGCTGGAGAACGTCTGGGACTATCATTTCGATCCGCAGACCAACGTGATCGACGTGCACATTTCGCGGCTGCGCTCTAAGATCGACAAGGGCTTCGATCGGCCGCTGCTGCACACGATCCGCGGCGCGGGGTACATGATCCGTGATGGGATCAGATAAGGTACGGTGCCTACTGTTGTTTTTCAGAGGCTCGTTTTTTAGCTTGCCAGTTTCTTACCACTCTCCCTGGCCGTTGGCTCAAAATAAAAGCCCCGCTTAAGCGGGGCTTTCTACAATCGGCTTCCGAGCGTCAGGCAGTCTTTCGAGCCACACTCTCAAATCATCTGGCAAGATGATTGTGCGCCTTCCGTGCTTCTTGGCCCTAAGTTTACCGGCGCTGATCGGCTCGCGAATGGAAGTCAGCCCGATGCCGGTGAGGGCGCGACGTGTGCACCGGGAGATCAAAGAAGATCCGTCATCAGCATGGTGGGGCGTTTAGGACACGCACTTGGCCGAAACTCGAGAGCTAATAAATCTCGTCGCCAGCGAGATCTCTGTTCAGCTATCGATGTTCCGGTCGTTTGTGGTGAAGAAAAAGTGCGTCGCTCCCCCACTACCAAGCCTGCGATTTTGTTCGCCAAACCATCATCTGGTGCAATTCTGCGCGCCTACGCGGTACGAGTGCAGTGGCGCGGCTTGGCCCCTCTGTTCGATTGAATCTTCATCAGGTGATCAGCCAAGACGCTGTGCCGAAGTCTAGACGTTCGCTGAGAACCGAGGCGAGCTGCCGCGCAGCCTCGTCCTGAGCCGCCGCTCGGGAACCCAGTCACCTTCAGCTCTTCGAGCCGGAGCCCTTCAGCGCATTCCAAGCCGCCTGGTTGGCATGATCGAACGCCTTGCGGGACTCAGCAAGCGCTGCGCTCAGTACGGACCATGACTCGCTTCCGGCCTGCTTAAGCTTCTGCAGACGCGCCTCCGCTTCGGATGCATCGGATTTCATCTGCTTGAGGGCGGCATCGAAGTCCCCGGTATGTGTTGCGGCGACCTTGCCGGCCGCCTCACGGAACTTGTCGGCGGCCTCGCGCCAGGCCTTTGCCTGTGCGGCGGCGATGTCCTTGAAGGTTGCTTGCTGCTGCTCGAGTTGCTTGCCGGCGCTTTCGAAGTAGACCTTCATCTGGGCCTCGAAGCCGTTCCACTGCTTCTCAAGTTCCGTTCGGCTGCGTGCCCAAGCCGCTTCGCTTGCTTCGGCTTGCGTCTTGAGCTGCGCCTGGAAATCGTCGCGACGCTTCTTCAGATCGGCGATGATCTGCTCGGCTTTGACCTTGGATTCGGCCTTGGCCTCGCCGGCCTTGACCTCGAACGAGGCGAGCGCGGCATCCATCTCGTCGATACGCTCCTTGGCCCAATTCAGGTAAAAGTGCATGCTACTCTGCTCTGACATGATCGTCTCCGTTGACTAGCAAATTGAATAATGTGCGGGCTCGGCCTGGCTGGCGTTGACTTGGGTCAACTGCCTCGTCCGATGCCGCCTCCCTCAGGCCGCGAGATAGGGAAACGGCCTTGCCCCTTCGCTCTCGGTCGTTGGCAGGGTGCGCGATGGACCGGAAGTGATCGCTGCATAGAGGTCGCTCGGGGCCATCAGCTCGGCATCGCAGGGCAGCACATCCGCATTGAAGATCTCCTCGCATACGCGGAGGGTCTTGGACAGGTGGTTATCTTCCGCAGGATTAAGCTGGAAGCGGCGCTTGGTCACGTTGAACCGGCTGACTTCTTTGAGGGGAGGGATGATTGAAAGCTCCGTGATTGAAAGCGGCTACGCAGCCGTCCAGCCTCCATCCATCGAGAGGTTGGCGCCCGTGATCTGGGCGGCGTCGTCGCTGCACAGGAACAGGGCGAGCGAAGCGACCTGCTCGACGGTGACGAACTCCTTGGTCGGCTGCGCTGCGAGCAGGACATCGCTGATCACCTCATCTCTTCGCACGCGGCGGGCGGCCATCGTGTTCGGAATCTGCTTCTCCACTAATGGTGTCCAGACGTAGCCGGGGCTTATGCAGTTGCAGGTGATCTTCGACCGCGCGAGCTGCAGCGCCACGGTCTTGGTGAGGTCTGTGATGCCGTGTTTGGCGGCGACATAGCCGACTTGAAGGGCTAGGCGACGAGCGAGTGGGCCGTTGTTGATCATGCGGTCCCAGCCAACTTACCGTTCAGAATTCCCATTTCGTATACTTTCCTTGTAATATTCAGAACCGAGCCGCGCGGCGCGCATTTTGACTCAGAAAACCAGAGCTCTCTCACCGGTTCGTACCGGGCCGCGAGCCGGCTGTTGCAGATAGTCATGCACCACCGTCCCGAGACCGAGCGTGAGATCGGCGCGGATGTGGACGGCTGAGACGATCTCCAGGACCGGCAGTTCGGCGACGGGCGCCAAGGCGTGTGGCGTCAGGGCCAGGGCCGCCGGCCCGATCCATGCCCCTTTCAGCACGATGTCCTCGAGATGATATTGGACGAGCTCGCAGATCCGCGGGCTGCCGTCGACGTGCGGAATGATTTTGAGCAGGAAGTTCGGCTCGTTGAGCGCAGCCTTGACCTTCGCCAGATCGGCCTCGCGATGCTTGTAGCCCATCGTGCCCGTCGCGACGCGCATCGGGCCGTAATCCAGGGTGCCGATCAGCGTGTCGATCTCGGTCCGCAGCGTCGGTTGCGCAAGCTTCTTCGGAAAGCCCCACAGTTCGCGTCCGCCCGCAATAGGCCCTTCGTCGTTGAGGAACATGCAATGGGTGTAGCTGCCCTTGCGCCCGCGAAAAGAGACGGGGATGACCTGTCCGCTTTCCGAGTAGTCGCCAAAGCCGTTGGAATCGGGCATGCGGATGAACTCGTATTTGACGAGAGCGTCTCGCTCGTCGACCTCAAGCGGACCCGGAACCACTGCCCGGAGCTTGGCCGGATCGGTGCGATAGGTGATGATCAGGTATTCGCGATCGACGAACCGATAGGGCCCGGGCGGATAGGCCGGGCTGGTCAGCGGCATGGCGAAAGCACGTTGTTTCACATCAGTCTCGCGCATTTTGGGTTGTCTCCAGGCGATGAGGTCCGGCTACTCGCGGCCGTCGTGTTCGAGATCGAAGGTGAAGACCCCGTCGGAGCTCGATGGCCGAGCGAGCACCTCGGGATGGCGCAAGGTGCGCAATGCGTCGTGGTAGCCGGCACGCCAATGGTCCTGCATGGACAGCCGTGAGAACTCGTAATCCTTGGAGTGCCCCTCGTGATTGCGCGCGCGATAGATCAGATGGACGATGCTGTAGACGTTCCGCGAGATCGCCGTGCTGAGCAGCTTCACGGTCTCATGCTGACTGAGATCGTCGGGCAGCCTGCCTAGTAGATCCGTGAGCGCGCGCCGCAGGCGCTGCACATGCTTGAACTGGTCGGTGCTGGCGCGCGTGCGGCTCGAATACTGGATCTCCTTGTGCCGCGTGACGACCTCAGCCATGTTGCGGGGAAGTTGACCGCGCGCGCTCCAGAGATCGACCTGAAACGCAAGCATGTCCTGCGGGGCATCAGATTCGATCACCCATTGCAGGGGCGTGTTGGAGACGAGACCGCCGTCCCAATAGTGCTCGCCCTCGATCTCCACCGCCGGAAAGCCCGGCGGCAGTGCGCCGCTGGCCATGATGTGCTCGGGACGGATCGTATGGGTGGTATTGTCGAAATAGACGAAATTTCCGGTTCGAACGTTGACCGCGCCGGCGCTGAAGCGCGTCAGCCCGGCATTGATACGATCGAAGTCAACCAGGCGCTCCAGCGTGGTCTTGAGCGCGCGCGTGTCATAGATGCTGGTCGCATCGTTGGCTCCGCCGGGCTGCAGCCAGGGCAGGACGGGACGGGCGGAGAAGAACCCTGTGGCGCCACATGTGGCCGCAAGACCTGCGCTCATCTGGTTGATGAGGTTGCGCGTATTGTCGCTCCGCGTCCAATCCAGGAAAGGATTGCCGGACCAATCCCAGGGCGCGGTCGAGGTGACCTGGGTCCAAAAATCGCGCAGGCGGTCAACGCGGGACTCGGGCGGATTGCCGGCGATGATGGCGGCATTGATGGCTCCGATCGAGATACCAGCAACCCAGTCGGGGTGAATGCTGGCCTCGGCCAGGGCTTCGTACACGCCCGCCTGGTACGCACCGAGCGCACCGCCGCCTTGCAACAGCAGCGCGATGCAGTCGAAAGGAAGCTGCCGTTGTGCGGATGAGAGCTGCGATCGAGGCTGGAAGTTCATGACGTATGTGCTCTTTGAGTGATGATGAACATGCTCGTGCTAATGGCGGCTCGCGTCTTGTTTTCCGACCTTCGGAGGCTCGAGCAGCACCTCTTTCAAATGGTCCCCGGAGGCGACGACGACCACGAAGTTTAGTTTGCCATCCTGTCGGATCAGTCCGCCGGCCAGCGCGCTGCCGGCCGCCGCTCTCTCGGCGACCTCGACAGCATCCGACAATTCCGGCTTGATCCATTTCAAGGCGACGATGTTGGCGAGGTCGTTCCGATCGAGTTCCTTCAGCGACGACGTCGTCTCTTTGCCCGTAATACTTCCGGTATTTGCGTCGATGGCGTTCTCCCACACGTGCTCATTCCGGATCGTGCGAACGCGATAGACGGGCGGGCCGTCGATCTCGAAGCTGATGTCGGCGGTCTTCGAGCCGCCGTGCAGGCGCTCCGCGATCGCCATCGCCCGGCTGAGCGGGACGCGTATGGTGCGGAATTCCGAGAGCACGCGTTGGATAGCGGCCTCTTCGGCCTGGCTTTGAGCGCTCGCGCTTCGGCCGTCCGCATCTGCAGATTTTTGAACGTCGGCGACGGCGGCTGTCGCGGCGAGTGTGGCGGACCACATGATCAGGGCAAACAAATGCTTCGACATAGGATCAATCTCGGTCTGGTTGGTCATTCGCCTGCAACGGGCGTGTGAGCGACGACGATCTCCTTGTCGGAGAGCGTGGGCAGCGGCTGATTGGTGTCGATCACGACGCGCTCCGGTCCCCTCACGTCGGAGTGGATGCGGATCGGAGGCCGCGCAGGATCCGGTACAGCGAAGCGGCTTGGTTTTTGGGCCGGGAGCACCCAACCGGTCGCCCAAAGCAAGCAGAGCAGGGCGCCGCCGACCGACAGAAAATAGCCGCGCAAGGGAAGGGCGGTGTCGGCCGATCGGCTCGCGCGCATGAACATGGCGGATCGTCGGCTCATGACGTGCGGCTCCTGAAAACGGCATCTGTCCGTATCATCGTCAGATGCTCCACGGGCGCGGATGCCGGCGCGCACGTTCGGCATCGAGATAGCCGCGCTCGTCGAGCCATTCGGTCGGACAATAGGCTGCAGCCTTCGGATCGATCGTGAGTCCGTCACGCTGGAGCGCTGCCCGTGTTCCGGTTACACCAGTCCACACGACGTCGCCGCTGGTCGGGTCCACTTCCATCGCATCAAAGACTTCGATGAAGTTCAGCATCTCGGTTCCCAGTCCTCTCCTCACGCGGTGTGCGTGAGGCGGTCGATTTCATCAGGCGCAACGCCTCTGCGCGCGAGTTCGGACTCGATCACGTCGAACACGCATTCGACCGGCGCGATCCAAACGTTGACCCAGTAGATGATGCAGTCGCGGGCGATCAGCAGAGCCGGTGTCATGCGACCGTCCGCCCATCCAGTCGAACAGTGCTGGTCTGGCGTGTGGCGAGCGTATGAGCGCACGCGATCATTGCGATCGTGATGCCAAGCAGCAGGCTCAGGGCCACGAGGCACAAGGCGACCATCACGTTCAGCGAGGCGGCGGCGAGGCCGGGCAACGGATTTTCGCGCATCAACGCGAACAGCAGTGTTGACATTCCGCGTCTCCTTAATAAAATACACCGTATAGTTCATATAAATCACGCGCCATGGTCGGAGTCAAGACGAGTGCGTCACAAGCGCGTGTGCAGGATCTGGGCGGCGATGCTCCGCCAGGTTCAACCAGAAGTCTCGAGCAGAGAAAGGATCTGAGATGACGAAATTGATGCAGGCGTTGTTCGTAGCGGCCGTAGTCGCGTTCGGCGGCGCAGCAGCTTTTGCCCAGGAGAACCGGGGTACACCGGAGCAGCGGGCGGCCTGCACGCCCGACGCCTTTCGCCTCTGCAGTGCCTACATTCCCGACCCTTCGGGAGTCGAAGCCTGTCTGCGGCTCAGGAAGTCGGATCTGAGCGGAGGGTGTAAAGCGGTCTTCGAGCAGGCATCCACCGGATCAAGCAAGGGCAGATAACGCGCGACGTTGCGGCGTGATGTGACCGGACGCTGCCTTGAACCACATCCGCACTGCAACAGGATACAGGAGCGATCTTATGAGCACGGTGTATATACCGGCCCTGGCGGCCTTCGGCGGCTCTGCGATCGGGGCGGTCTCGACCATCGTCAGTGGATGGTTCAGCGGACGCCGAAGGCGTCGCGAGCTTCATCATGCCCGCTCGTTCTCGAAGCGCGAGCAATTGTACCATAGCTTCATCGAGGAGGCGTCACGGCTCTATGCCTACGCCCTGGTCAATGATCAGGCCGAAATTCCGCAACTGGTCAGCCTCTATACGCTGGTCGGGCGCATGCGGATCTTGTCGAGCAACGAGGTCGTTCAGGCCGCCGAGAGAGCCGGGCATCTGATCATCGAAACCTATCTCTCGCCAAATCGCACATTCGTCGATCTCCCCAAATTCATCGAGGAGATGGATCCCTTGCGCGATTTCGGAGAGGCCTGCCGCCGCGAGTTGATGAATATTCCGGCGCAGTGAGAGACGGTATGCGCAGGCTGATTGAAGATCGAACGAGCAGCGCCCGCCGCAGGATCGTGCAGGCCGCCATCCATCTCTATGGCGAGATGGGACACAACAAGACCACCGTTGCCGACATCGCGCGGAGTCTGTCGATGTCTTCGGCAAGCGTCTATCGATTCTTTCCGTCAAGGCGAGCGATCGAGGAGGCCGTGGTGGACGAGGTGCTCGAGGAGGCGGCCAGTGCGGCGGCTGAAGCGGCCCGCGGCAGCGGGCCAGCGCTACGGCGCTTGGCCGCAATCCTGAAGGCCATCGCCGACTGCAATGAAGCTCGACCGGCGAAGCATCGACGATTGCAAGACCTGATAGCTCTGGCCGTCCGTCAGAACTGGACGGTCGTCCTCGCCTACGACGACAGGATCCGAGGGCTGGTGCGACCGATCATCGGTAATGGGCAAGCACGCGGCGAACTTCAGGACGGCAGCCCGATGGCGCTGACATGCTGCCTGCTGGAGGCCATGGATGCCCATCTCAACCCGTCCCGAGTCGGCGCTGCGACGTTGCGGCCAAGCTTCGACGAGATGTTGAGATTTTGTACGGGCGCTTTGCGTTGCAAGCCATCGCTGCAGCCGGCCGAAATAACAGCTCACGTGCAGCTCAAGGCCGCGGGCTAAGCCTCCACGCCAACCATCTGACGAAAGAAGGCTGCAATGCTAGTACGACCAGTCCGTCTCGCAGGCTGCCAGGAAAAAGCCGACGCGCTCGCGTACGAAGCCGGGAAGCTCCTTCTTCAGGTCTTTCGACGTCTCGCCGACGAGTGACCGAAACAGCATCGGTAGCAAAATAAGATCGAGAAAGATCTGCGCGGTAGCGCGGCTTCGTTTGGCGCTGAAAGGGCCCTTCGGGGTGCGAGCGAGCTTCTGCGTGGCGTCGTCCAGCAGCTGGGATACTGCGGCCAGGGAGCGATCGCGCGCAGCGTCGTGAACGTTGCGGCTCAGTTCGGGGAACCGCTGCGATTCCGCGATCGTCGCACGCACCATGCCGAGCGATTCCTCGACCACTCTCTCGACGATGGCTGTCCCGAGGCTCATCAACTTGTCCTCTATGGTCCGGCCCTCGGGCGAGAAGCCGTCGAAGTCCGTCAAGCCGTCGATGGTGCGGGCTACCACCGCCGCGAACAGCGCTTCCTTGCCGGGAAAATGGGCGTAGATCGTCGGCTTGCTCGCAGGAGCAAGCTCGGAAATGTCGTCGATGCTGGCGCTGCGATAGCCCTTCTCGAGAAACAGCTGCTGGGCCGCGTCGAGAATGCGCGCCTGGGCGTCGCCGGCAAGATCCTTGGGCGGCCTGCCTCGCTTCGTCTTCTTCATTCTTGAACCTCCGAAATCACGAGTCTGTGCGCGTCGCTTTCCCACTTGACATGGCTCGCGAAGAAAGGCAACAAAAAGAAAATATACGGTATAGTTTATTATTTCGTCGGGTCTGCGCTTTTGCAAGCTTGGCGAGCGCCCCCGAACGATCGGGGTCGCAAAGGTGAAGCGTTCGACCCCGATCGTCCGAGCCAGATGAGGAGAATGTCGTGACTGTTTTGAGCCCAGCCCGGTCCGGCTTGCAGGACGGCGCGCTGCTGCGCGAGCTGCATCATAGGGTCACCAACGGAGTTGCCTTCGCCATCGACCTGGTCTCCGCCGCCGCCATCCGCGTCCAAGGAACGGAAGCCAAGTGCGCGCTGAGCGATGTCGTCGAGCTGCTGCATGGCTACGCCGATGTACATCGTGCGTTGGCCATGCCTGCCGGTGACACGCTGATCCACGCCGCGGCCTACATTCGCAAACTGGGCTGTGGCATGCGCCGGGCACTCCTGGACCGGATGAACATTCAGCTGGCATTCGCGACCCAGTCGCTCGCGCTTGAGCCGGAGCGCTGCTGGCATCTGGGGCTGATCGTCCATGAGCTCGTGATGCACGCGGCAAGGCACGCTTGTTTCGACGCACGGGCCGGGCAGATCAGGATCAAGCTGACGCGTACCGGTGCGCTGGTGAACTGCGTGATTCTGGACAACGGCTCGCGTCCCGCGCGAGAGACTTCCGACCGCGACCTGCGAATTGCCAGTGATATCGCGCGGGCGCTCGGGGGCCGGATTGAGCAGGGTTTTGGCGCCGAATTCACTTCGATCGTCCTCTCGTTCCTGCTGACCGAACGCGAACGCGGCGCAAACTGGTCAATCGCAGCGCGCCGGATGAGAGCGCCGCGCCGCACGCGCGCCACCGCTCCGGACGAAACAGTGCTCACGGCAAGCGCAGCGACCGATCAACACGGGCCCACCGTTGAGACCGATTCCTTTGCGGGGCTCCTGCGTCAGCAGGAAAGCGGATTGTTCGTCCCCTGCCAATCCGCCGATGCGCTTGGCGGGCTGTTGTCGCCTTCACACCGTACGGACGCCTCATGATAAACCGATCTCCCAATCCGATCTGTCTTCTTCGAACCCTACATGCAGCGAAGTGCGTTGCAGCGGCCTTGCTTGTCAGCACTACGCTGACCGGTTGCAACGATCACGCGGCGCAGACGACCACACGGGCAACGCTCGTCCGGACCACGATCGTGCAGCCCCGCGACCGGCAAGCCTCCCTCACGTTGACGGGAGAGGTCCAGGCACGCTTCCGTGCCGATCTTTCGTTCCGCGTCAGCGGACGGGTGATCGCTCGCACCGTGGACGTTGGTGCTCGCGTCAACAAGGGCGACGTCCTCGCCCGGCTCGATCCGGCCGAGCAGGCGGCCGATGTCGATGCGGCGACAGCGGCAGTGGCATCCGCCGAAGCCCAGCTGCGCGTGGCGAAGGCAACGTTCGAGCGGCAAAAAGCGCTGATCGCAAGCGGCTTCACCACCCGGACCGTTTACGACCAGGCCCAGGAAGGTTTACGAACCGCGGAGGGCGTGCTGGAAGCGGCCAAGGCGCAGCTTGGCACTTCGCGGGATGCGCTTGGCTATACCGTCCTGCGCGCTGAAGCCGACGGTGTCATTACCGCACGAAATCTCGAGGTCGGCCAGGTCGTTCCGGCTGCGCAACCCGTGTTCTCGCTCGCGCAGGACGGGACGCGGGATGCCGTCTTCGAGGTCTATGAATCCGTCTTCCTTGGGCAGACCGACAGCCGCCGCGTGACGCTGGCGCTGGTCTCCGATCCCAGCGTGGCAGCAGCGGGTGAGGTCAGAGAGATTTCACCTGTTATCGACGCGAAGAGCTCCACGATCCGCGTCAAGGTGTCCATCGAGAACCCGCCGGCCGCCATGACGCTGGGCAGCGCCGTTGCAGGAACGGTCAAGGCGAAGCCTCAGAAGGAGATCACCTTGCCCTGGAGCGCGCTGACGGCGGAGGGCAGGAAGCCTGCCGTCTGGACCATCGACCCGAAAACGCAGACAGCGTCGCTGAAGCCGGTCACGGTAGGCGCCTATGAAGCCAGTCAGGTGCTGATCAAGGCAGGGCTCGAGCCCGGCGAGCGCGTCGTCATCGACGGCGGCAAGCTGCTGAGCGTCGGCCAATCGGTCACTGAGGAGGGAGGCCAGTCATGAAGCGACAGGTCATGATGATCGCTGGCACGCTCGCGGCAGCCTCGTTGCTTACCGGCTGTCAGCAAGAGACGAACGCCCCGGAGCCGGTGCGCCCCGTGCTCTCAATGGTGGCCAAGCCGAACAGCGGTGACAGCACGGTTGCCGTCGGCGTCGTCGAGCCGCGCTACAAGACCAACCTTGGCTTTCGCGTACTCGGACGGCTGACTTCGCGCCCGGTCTACGTTGGCGACATCGTCAGCGAAGGACAAATCATCGGGACGATTGATCCCACCGCACTCGATCTCGCCGTTCGCGCGGCCAAAGCTCAGCTTGCGAAGGCCGAGGCGCAGCTTGCGACGGCCAAGGCCACGGAGGAGCGGCAACGCACGCTCATCACCAGCGATGCGACCACCAGGCAGACGCTGGACAATGCGGAGCAGGCTCGCGCCGGCGCCGAAGCAAGCGTCGCGCAGGAGCATGCGAACCTGACCAAAGCGATCGAGCAACTCGGTTATGCCCAGATCAAGGCCGACTTCGGCGGCGTCGTCACCGCCGTCGACGCGGAGGTCGGCCAGGTGGTTTCGCCCGGTCAAACCGTAGTGACGGTCGCACGGCCGGACATTCGCGAGGCTGTCGTCGATATCGGGGAAGACCTGCCTGTGCCGCTCGAAGTCGGTCTCCCGTTCACCGTCAGCCTGCAGCTCCTCCCCACCGTCCAGGTCGAGGGCAGGATTCGCGAAATCGCGCCGCAAGCCGATCCGGTAACACGGCTGCGACGTATCCGTATTGCGCTCGAAAACCCGCCCGAAAGTTTCCGTCTCGGCGCGACGGTGATGGCAAAGCTCGGCAAGGACCACAGCAAGGACTTGCGCCTGCCGGCATCAGCTGTGCTCGCCAAGGACGGCGCCGATTTCGTCTGGGTGGTCGATCAGTCCGCCGGCACCGTCTCTCTGCAGAAGATCGATGGCGTCGCCGAACAGGCGGGCATCCGCGTCACCGGCGGGCTTGCTGCAGGCACCCGCGTCGTCACCGCCGGAATTCACAGCCTCAAGCCGGGACAGCACGTCCGTTTCGAACAGGATCAAGAGCCATGAAGTCGTTCAACCTCTCCGACTGGGCGCTCGGCCATCGCTCGCTCGTCTGGTATTTCATGATCGCCTTCATGGCGGCCGGCCTGTTTGCCTATCTCCAGCTGGGACGACAGGAAGATCCTGACTTCACCATCAAGACCATGGTGATCCAGGCGCAGTGGCCGGGCGCCTCGCCCGAGGAGATGACGCGGCAGGTCACCGACCGGATCGAGAAGAAGCTGGAGGAGCTGGAATCGCTCGACTACACCAAGAGCGTGACGGTCGCCGGTCAGACCACCGTCTTCGTCTACCTGCGCGATTCGACCAAGGCGGCCGACGTCAAGCCGACCTGGGTGCGCGTCCGCAACATGATCGCAGACATCAGGGGCGATTTTCCACAAGGCGTGATCGGGCCTGGTTTCAACGATCGCTTCGGCGATGTCTTCGGCAATGTCTATGCCTTCACCAGCGACGGCTTGAGCCAGCGACAGCTCCGCGACCAGATCGAGGATATAAGGGCCAAGGTGCTGACGGTGCCCGATGTCGGCAAGGTCGACATTCTCGGCGCACAGGATGAGGTGATTTATCTCGAATTTTCTACCCGCAAGATCGCAGCCCTCGGCCTCGATGTCCACGCCATCATGAATTCGCTCCAGGGCCAGAATGCGGTTGCGCCCTCCGGCGTGTTCCAGGAGGGGCCGGAGCGGACCAGCGTCCGCGTGAATGGCCAGTTCACCTCCGAGGCGAGCTTGAAGGCGGTCAATCTCCGCATCAACGATCGCTTCTTCCCGCTGACCGATGTTGCGACCATCACGCGCGGCTATGCCGATCCGCCATCAACTCTGTTCAGATACAACGGTCAGCCTGCCATTGCGCTCGCGATCGGCATGAAGTCCGGTGCCAACCTGCTCCAGTTCGGCGAGGCGCTGAAGGAGGAGATGACCAGGATCATCGCCGACCTGCCGATCGGCGTCGGCGTGCACCTCGTTGCCGACCAGCCCGTCGTGGTCGAACATGCCGTTTCGGGCTTCACCGAAGCGTTGTTCGAGGCCGTGATCATCGTGCTCGGCATCAGCTTCCTGAGCCTGGGCTTCCGGGCGGGGCTCGTGGTCGCCGTCGCTATTCCGCTCGTGCTCGCGATCACCTTCGTCGTGATGGCCTATTGCGGCATCTCGCTGCAACGCATTTCGCTGGGAGCCCTGATCATCGCGCTTGGCCTCTTGGTCGACGATGCCATGATCGCGGTCGAGATGATGGTGGCGCGGCTCGAGATCGGCGATCCCCTCGAAAAGGCGGCAACCCACGTCTATACCTCGACCGCGTTCCCGATGCTGACGGGAACGCTTGTCACCGTGGCCGGCTTCATCCCGATCGGGCTCAACAGCAGCAACGCCGGCGAGTTCACCTTCACCTTGTTTGTGGTGATCGCGGTATCTCTGATCGTCTCCTGGATCGTCGCCGTTTTGTTCACCCCGCTGCTCGGCGTCACCATCCTGCCGGCGAAGTTGAAGGGACATCACGAGCAGAAAGGGCGTCTGGCGCAGATGTTCGCGCGCCTGCTCCTGTTCTGCATGCATCATCGCTGGAGCACCGTCGCCGTGACGGCCGGCGCTTTCCTTCTCGCCCTGTTCGGCTTGCAGTTCGTGCAACAGCAGTTCTTCCCCTCGTCCGACCGTGCCGAGCTCGTGATCGACTGGAACCTGCCGCAGAACGCTTCGATCATCGAGACCAATACGCAGATGGCGCGCTTCGAGCGCGAGCAGTTGCAGGGCGATAATTCGGTCGAGCACTGGTCCACCTATGTCGGCACCGGTGCGCCGCGCTTCGTGCTGTCGTTCGACCTGCAGACCGCCAACACCTGGTTCGGCCAGCAGGTGATTGTGACCAAAGGCGGCATCGCCGCGCGCGACAGGCTCAAGGCGCAGTTCGAGGACTATTTGAGGAAGACCTTCCCGGGCACCGACACCTACGTCAAGCTGCTCGAGGTCGGCCCTCCCGTCGGCCGTCCGGTGCAATACCGCCTGAGCGGCCCCGACATCGCCGAGGTCCGCGCCCTCTCGCAGAAGCTTGCAGGCGTCATTCGCAGCAGTCCTGACCTCGGCAACGTGGTGTTCGATTGGATGGAGCCGGCGCGCGTCGTCAAGGTCGACGTGCTCCAGGACAAGGCGCGCCAGCTCGGCGTGACGTCGGAAGACATCGCCACCACCCTGAACTCGGTGCTCCAGGGCTCGCCGGTCACGCAAGTCCGCGACAGCATCTATCTGGTCAATGTCACGGGACGTGCGACCGCGCCGGAGCGCGCCTCGATCGATACGCTGCGCGACCTGCAGATGACCGGGCTCGGCGGCCAGTCGGTGCCGCTCGGGGCTGTTGCCAATCTGCGCTATGAACTCGAACAGCCTACGATCTGGCGCCGGGCGCGGATTCCGACCATCACGCTGAAGGCCGGTGTCGTCAG
This sequence comes from Bradyrhizobium sacchari, assembly GCF_002068095.1. Classification (GTDB taxonomy): domain Bacteria; phylum Pseudomonadota; class Alphaproteobacteria; order Rhizobiales; family Xanthobacteraceae; genus Bradyrhizobium; species Bradyrhizobium sacchari. The sequence goes on from NZ_LWIG01000013.1 coordinate 365,211, forward strand.
CAACGTTCAGCCGAAGACGGTCGTCGACCAGCTCGCGCCGAGGGTGGCGGAATTTGCAAAGCAGCTGCCCGCGGGCTACGCGATCAAGACCGGCGGATCAGTGGAAGAGAGCGCCAAGAGCCAGGGGCCAATCATCGCGGTCGTGCCGCTGATGCTGTTCGTCATGGCTACCGTGCTGATGGTACAGCTGCAGAGTTTTTCGCGCCTGTTCCTGGTGTTCGCGGTTGCGCCGCTCGCCCTGATCGGCGTCGTCATGGCCATGCTGCCGAGCGGAGCGCCGCTGGGCTTCGTTGCGATCTTGGGCGTGCTCGCGCTCATCGGCATCTTGGTCCGAAACTCGGTGATTCTCATCGTCCAGATCGAGGATCTGAAGAAGGACGGGGTGCCAGCTTGGGACGCCGTAGTGGAAGCGACCGAGCATCGTATGCGGCCGATACTGCTGACGGCCGCCGCCGCAAGTCTCGCGCTCATTCCAATCGCGCGCGAGATTTTCTGGGGCCCGATGGCCTACGCCATGATGGGTGGCATCATCGTTGGCACGCTCCTGACGCTGCTGTTCCTGCCGGCGCTCTATGTGGCGTGGTTCAGAATCCATCCTGACCGTGCAACTGGATCACCTGCCCGTGAACCCGAAGCTGATGCGCAGGAAGCGCCTGCCGAACAGACCGCCACTCACCACGCACCTGAGCCTGTGCTCGAGGTCCAGATCTAGAACGGAGACGACGATGCTTTCGAAGACGCTATCAACCTTTGCCGTCGCTGTGACTGTCGCAGCGAGTCCGCTCGTCCCCACTGCTGCGTTGGCGCAATTTCCGCCGCCACCGATGGCACCGCCCGGGCCGCCTCCGATGGCACCCGCGACTCCGCCAACCTTTGCAGGTCCCCCTCAGCCCGGCCCTGTCGCTGGCCCGGGGCCTCGGCTCGGTCCGGCGGCTGGGCCGCGCGCTGATCTCGCCGCGCGAGGTGTCGGCGGCGGGCCGACCATCGTGAACGCATCGCGGACGACGGCAGTCAACATCGGCGGTGCCGGCGCCTATCGCTATGGTGGAGCGCACGGATATGGATATGGCGCGCGTGCGGCATCATATGCCGGCGCATACGCGGCCGGCGCTTACGCCGGATACGCCTATGGCGGCGCGCGCTCCAGCTACTACTCGAGTAGTGACTGCCATTATGCCTATAGAGGACATCGCAGGTATCTCGTCTGCGACTAGCCCTTGTTTCTTTCAGGAGGCCTCTTCAGCAGCGTAAAGCTGTGCCCGCCTGAAGGCCAACGAAACCTGTGCGAAGGATGGATGAGATATCGTAGGGCGGTTGGCCGGTCGCTGTAGGTAAAAAATCGTAGTGGACCAGTGACTCTATCCTCCGACGTTTGGGATATCTCGATCTGCCAACCACAACGCGCTCTTTGTCTCGTGCGCCTCTTTTTTGGTCGGACGTCGCACGGCTATGGCTCCGAGATGCTCGAATATCGTACGCCGCGAGCCGACCGCTCCTCGAGAATTCGCTTAACGGAATGCGAGCACAGCCCGCATCTGACTGTGCAGCCGAGGCAGCCGTAGACCTGCGCGGCCGAGCAGAGCTCGTCGTCGCTCGACGCGACGCCTCTGATGTCGTGATCGCTGATGACGTTGCAGGAACAGACGATCATGCCGGATTCCATTGTGATATCCGTCGGCCCGCGTGGAGCCGGACGGCGGCGATTGTCGCGTGCGCAATGGCGCGACCGCGATCGTCGGTTCCCGTCCACTGGGCATGGCGCCCGCGCGGATCGACCTCCAGCAGCTTGACGCTGGCCGGAACTTCGCTGCCGTCGCGGGCGATGCCGCGCAAAATTCCGTCGCGGGGCGCGACCACGGGAATGCCCGAAAGATGGCCCAACACGAGATCCCGGTAGACGCGCGTGCCGATCTCCACGGGGGTCCGCCAGCGGCCGGCGTGCCGGGAATAGACAAAGCGTTCGACGCCCACATCGCCGAGAGAGCTCGCAACGCCATCGGCGGCGTCGGTCCAGCGCGTGTCGGTGATGAGCCCGATCTTGCCGGGACGGGTCTCCACAGCGACATCGCAATTGAAGCTCGACGAGAATCCGGGGCCCAGTCCGATAGTCAGTCTGGCGAGCCGTCGGAGGTCGGGTGTGATGCGGCGCTTCTGGAGCCGCGCATCGATCAGGAGGTCGATCTGGCGAACCGGCAGAAGATCGAGCAGGCCGAGCCAGGTCACGAACAACCGTGGCGGTGATCTCAAGGCCCGATGCACCTGCATGCCGTCATCGACGCGCTCGGCAATCACGTCTTCGACCTGCGCGGTATCCGTGAAGAGAGCGTCATGGAACGCCATTTTGCGCCGGATCACCGGCGGATCCGGATCATGCGACAGCGCCACGCAATAGCCGGCGCGCACAAGCTGGATGCCGATCGCAGAGGCGATCTCATTCGTGCCGAGGATGACGGCGAAGAGTCGTTGGTCGTTCGGCTGGGACATTTGAAACCACGTTTGCAGACAAGGCGTAGCAAGCCAGGACGCGATTGAGCCTGAAATGAAGAGAGCAAGAGCTGGGCCATTTAGAACGATTGAAAATCAGCTCACAACCGTCGGCCAACATTCAGGAACCGAGAGGGCGGCAATGATTGCCGCATCGGGTCCGAAAGCCCACGCACTTCTGTTGCAAACCGTCCAACGTGTCGTGAAGCCGACATCCGGATGCGAAAACTGTAGCGATCGGTCGGCGGAGCGTGGCCCAAATCCTGCAAAGTTGCTCCACATGCAATGCCAGGCGTCCGGTCTGGACGCAGCGAGGAGCTTGTGTGACGCCCGATCTACTGGACCGCGATGGCGCATCGGCGCCCTATGTCGCACTCTGTCCGTTCCACAGCGACAAGTCGGGGGCGCAGCATGGCGAACGGAAGACGCTGGTGCTGACCGGCGCATCCCGGGGAATTGGCCATGCGACGGGAAAGCTGTTTTCCGAAGCCGGCTGGCGGATCATCACCTGTTCTCGGCAGCCGTTCGATGGCGATCGATGCCCGTGGGGTGCGGGGACGGACAATCATGTTCGGGTCGAATTGAGCGACCATCGCGCCTTGCCGCGCGCGGTCGCCGAGATCAAGGAGCGGCTCGATGGCCGGCCGCTGCATGCGCTGATCAACAATGCCGGCATTTCGCCCAAGGCCGCCGACGGCAGCCGGTTGAACTCGCTAACGACCCCGGTCGAAACCTGGATGAGCGTATTCCATGTCAACCTGCTCGCGCCGATCCTGTTCGCGCAGGGACTGGTCGACGAACTGAAGCTTGCGTCCGGTTCGATCGTCAACGTCACCTCGATCGTCGGCTCCCGGGTGCATCCCTTTGCCGGCACGGCCTATGCGACGTCGAAAGCCGCGCTTGCGTGCCTCACCCGCGAGATGGCTCACGACTATGCGCCGTTCGGAATCCGCGTCAACGCGATCGCTCCTGGCGAAATCAAGACAGACATTCTGTCGCCCGAGACCGAGGCCCAGCTGGCACCGATCATACCGCTGCACCGCGTCGGCACGCCGGACGAGGTCGCCAAGGTGATCTTCTTCCTTTGCTCGGACGCAGCCAGCTACGTCACGGGTGCGGAAGTACCGATCAACGGCGGGCAACACGTGTGATCACATGCCCGTCGCTACTCGCCAAAGAAATGTCGCCGATTTGCGCTGGATCAATGCGGAGATCGCGCTTTCGAGCGTGTCGCACCCTTCGACGGTAAATTCCGCGAATTGGGTGAGAAAGCGTGCAGGTGCGACGGAATCTTTTTGCAGCGATGCCGACAAGTTGAGCGCGACTCCCGACACGACATGAATGAGAATAAGACAAATTCCAAAGAAGGCTGCCGGGAGGATGTAACAGGCAACGGAGATTCCGTCATGCTGCACGCTGCACCCGTGGTTGAACGCCCGCAGGCCGATCAGATCGCGCCGATCGTGCCGCTGAACGAGATCGCACTGACCGGCATCTTCGAGATCTCGAAGATATTGACGGCTCCGACCCGCCTGGAAACGACGCTCGCGAACGTCGTCAACTTGTTGCAATCATTCCTCCAGATGCGTCATGGCATTGTCGCACTGCTCTCCGATGACGGCGTTCCCGATCTTGCGGTGGGCGCTGGATGGAGCGAGGGCAGCGACGAGCGTTATCGCGGGCGGTTGCCACAGAAGGCCGTGGATCAGATCGTTGCAACGGCGATGCCGTTGGTCGCGGAGAACATCGCCACCCATCCCGCCTTCAGTCCCCAGGATGTGGAGACTCTCGGGGCCTCGGAGACGACGCGCGTGTCGTTCATCGGTGTGCCGATCCGCATCGACGCCAAGGTCGTCGGGACGCTGACGATCGACCGGGTCTGGGACGAGCGGCCGCTGTATCGGCTCGATTCCGATGTCCGCCTGCTGACCATGATCGCCAATCTGGTCGGCCAGACCGTGAAACTGCATCGCGTCGTCGCGCAGGACCGCGAACGGCTGATGCATGAGAGCTATCGCCTTCAGAAGGAGCTGTCTGAGCTCAAGCCGACGCGCGATCGCCGCAAGGTTCACGTCGAAGGCATCATCGGCGACAGCCCGGCGTTGCGCGGGCTGCTCGACAAGATTGCGGTCGTGGCCAAATCGAACTCGACGGTCCTGCTCCGCGGTGAATCCGGCACCGGCAAAGAGCTGATCGCCAAGGCTATTCATGAGCTGTCACCGCGGGCCAAGCGCCCGTTCATCAAGATCAACTGCGCAGCCCTGCCGGAATCGGTATTGGAATCCGAGCTGTTTGGCCATGAAAAGGGAGCGTTTACCGGCGCGCTCAATTCCCGGAAGGGCAGGTTCGAGCTCGCAGACAAGGGCACTTTATTCCTTGACGAGATCGGCGAGATTTCCGCCTCTTTCCAGGCCAAGCTTCTGCGGGTACTCCAGGAGCAGGAGTTCGAGCGGGTCGGCGGCAACCAGACCATCAAGGTCGACGTTCGCGTCATTGCCGCGACCAACCGCAATCTGGAAGAAGCGGTGACGCGCAACGAATTCCGCGCCGATCTCTATTACCGCATCAGCGTGGTGCCGATGATGTTGCCGCCGCTGCGCGAGCGGCGCAGTGATATCCCGCTGCTCGCCAACGAGTTCCTGAAGAATTTCAACACTGAGAACGGCCGCGCGTTGAGCTTCGATCGGCACGCCATCGAGGTCTTGATGAGCTGCGGCTTCCCCGGCAACGTGCGAGAGCTCGAAAATTGCGTGCAGCGCACGGCGACGCTGGCGCCTGGACCGGAAATCGTCAGGAACGATTTCGCATGCTGTCATAGCCAGTGCCTGTCGGCCATGCTGTGGAACGGCGGCTCCGAGAGCGCATCGCAGCGCTCCTTGCCGATTGTGCCGCTCTCGGTCCTTCCGGCCGCCGCCCTGCGCGAGACGGCTGTTGGTGTAGTTCCCGCAACCGCGGAGCCGACAGCTTCCGCGTCGAGCGCCGGGCTCACCGGCAGTGTGGCGGAGCGCGACCGCGTCACTGCTGCCATGGAGAAGTCCGGTTGGGTTCAAGCCAAGGCCGCGCGCCTGCTCGGCTTGACGCCACGGCAAATCGGCTACGCGCTGAAGAAGCACGGCATCGAGGTCAAGCGGCTCTGACGGCGGCTGTCGCACATGCGACATGCTGTCGGGGCCACGACAAGTCGCCTTGGGCAATTAACCCTTGAATTGTCGACGTTTCCCGGTTGGCACGACGCTTGAAAGGAGATGTCCGACGACATCGTCTGCTCAAGGAGTCGGAACACATGTCCTACAAGATTGTCGCCTCGCAATGCACGGTTTGCGGCGCATGTGAGTTCGAGTGCCCAAACGCCGCGATCAGCCTCAAGCGCGACATGTACGTCATCGATCCGAAGAAATGCACCGAGTGCGAAGGGAGCTTCGATACGCCGCAATGCGCGGCCGTGTGCCCGGTGCCTGACACCTGCGTCCCGGCCTGAGGGCGCGTCGATGGCGGCTGTTCAGGAAACCATCGAACGGGTTCGCGGCATCGACGTCGACCAGTATCGTTATGGGTTTGAGACCCTGATCGACTCCGAGAAGGCGCCCAAGGGGCTCTCGGAAGAGATCGTAAAATTCATCTCGCAGAAGAAGAACGAGCCCGACTGGATGCTCCAGTGGCGGCTTGAGGCCTATCGGCGCTGGCTGACCATGACCGAGCCGACCTGGGCCCGTGTCGACTATCCCAAGATCGACTTCCAGGATCTCTATTATTACGCGGCGCCGAAGCCGAAGAAGGCGGTCTCCTCGCTCGACGAGATCGATCCGGAGATCCTGAAGACCTACGAGAAGCTCGGCATTCCCTTGCGGGAAGTCGCCATGCTCGAAGGCGTCGAGCCGAAGGTGGGCGAGGAAGATCCGGCGCGCCGCAAGATCGCGGTCGATGCTGTCTTCGATTCGGTCTCGGTTGCGACCACGTTCAAGGCGGAGCTGAAGAAGGCCGGCGTGATCTTCATGCCGATCTCGGAGGCGATCCGCGAGCACCCTGAGCTGGTGCAGAAGTATCTCGGCTCGGTGGTTCCGACTTCGGACAATTTCTACGCGACGCTGAACTCGGCGGTGTTCTCGGACGGCTCGTTCGTCTACGTGCCGCCGGGCGTGCGCTGCCCGATGGAGCTGTCGACCTATTTCCGCATCAACGAGCGCAACACCGGCCAGTTCGAGCGCACGCTGATCATCGCCGACAAGGGCTCCTACGTCTCCTATCTCGAGGGCTGCACAGCGCCGCAGCGCGACGAGAATCAGCTGCACGCGGCCGTGGTCGAGCTCGTCGCGCATGACGATGCCGAGATCAAATATTCGACGGTGCAGAACTGGTATCCCGGCAATTCGGAAGGCAAGGGCGGCATCTACAATTTCGTCACCAAGCGTGGCGACTGCCGCGGCGCCAACTCCAAGATCTCCTGGACCCAGGTCGAGACGGGTTCGGCAATCACCTGGAAATATCCGAGCTGCATCCTGCGTGGCGACAACTCCCGCGGCGAGTTCTACTCGATCGCGATCTCGAACGGCTTCCAGCAGGTCGATAGCGGCACCAAGATGATCCATCTCGGCAAGAACACGTCGAGCCGCATCATCTCCAAGGGCATCGCCGCCGGCAAGTCGCAGAACACCTATCGCGGTCTCGTCACGGCGCACCGGAAAGCCACCGGGGCACGCAACTTCACCGCCTGCGATTCCTTGCTGATCGGCGACAAATGCGGCGCGCACACCGTGCCGTACATCGAGGCGAAGAACTCGTCCGCGACGTTCGAGCATGAGGCGACGACCTCGAAGATCTCCGAGGACGTCCTGTTCTACTGCATCCAGCGTGGCCTCAGCCAGGAAGAGGCTGTCGGCCTCGTCGTCAACGGCTTCGTCAAGGACGTGCTGCAGCAGCTGCCGATGGAATTCGCGGTGGAAGCGCAGAAGCTGATCTCGATCTCGCTCGAAGG
>NZ_LWIG01000014.1:0-720 GCF_002068095.1 Bradyrhizobium sacchari
GGCCTTCCGGCGGCGGCCGGAGGCGTGCCGGGCGCAGCAGTCGGGCTTGTCGTGGTCGGCGCAGCCGTCGCGGCCGCATTGGGTGCACCAGGACGGCCAGGCTGCGTTGTCGAGGGAGCTGCAGCCGTCGGCGCCCCCGGATGTGCTGGCCCCGGCCCACCGGGCGCAGTCGCCGTCGGCGTGGGCTTGCCGCCCGGCAGGGGCCCTGCTCCGGCCGGCGGCGCCGGCGGACCACCATGGGCGCCGGGAACCGGCAATGTGTTGGCCTGGGGCAGCTTGGTCTGCGGCGCCACCAACGGTGACGGCGCTGCGGTCGGGTTTGTCGTGGCGGGCGCAGCTGTGGCGGCCGTATTTGGCGCACCGGGATGGGCAGGCAGTGTTGTGCCAGGCGCTGCAGCCGTCGGCGCCCCTGGATGAACCGGCGGCGTCGCACCGGGCGCAGTCGCTGTTGGCGCCGGCTTGGCTCCCGGCAAGGGCCCTGCCCCGGTCGGCGGCGCCGGCGGACCACCATGGGTACCAGGAACCGGCAGCGTGTTGGCCTGGGGCAACTTGGTCTGCGGCGCGACCAACGGCGATGGCGCCGCGGTCGGCGCAACATTCGCCGGCGTCGTCGCGGGTGCCCCGGGCTTTGCCGTCGGCTGAATTGTCGCGCTCGGTGGCAACGGCGCCTTGCCCTGCTGGATCAGGGCAGCGCGCTGCATCACGGCCTGCGGCACGGCG
>NZ_LWIG01000014.1:768-6047 GCF_002068095.1 Bradyrhizobium sacchari
GGCGCCAGATTGGCCGGTCCTGCCCCGGCTCCCGCAGCAGGCGCGGGCGCCGGTGCCTGATTGATCACGGTGTTGATGACCGTGGTGTTGTGGATGTTGTTGAAGATGATGTTGTTCGGCGGCGGCGCGACATAGACCGGCGGCTGGACAAACGCCGGGATCGGCACGAACACCGGTTGCGGCAACACGAACAGACCGACCACGGGCAGCGGCGGCGGCAGTACGACGAAGTCCGGCGGCGGCGGCGGCAGATAANAATAGACCGGCGGCGGCGGTGGCGGCGCGAAGCCGAAATCGGGGTCGCTGAAATACAGCACCGGGCGATCAACATAGACCACCTCCTCCGGCGGCGGTGGCGGCACGTCGTAATCGATCATCGCAAAGCTCGGCGGCGGCTCGACCGGCGCGGTGAGGACCGCAAGGCGGCGTCGCGCATCGCCCGCATGCGGGCCGCGCGGATAGCGGCGCAGATACGACCAATAGGCCTCCGGCGTGTCGGTGCGGTACGTGCGCCGCCAGGTGATCGCCTCGCGGCGCGCCGCGACGATTACCGTCACGCGCTTGGACATCGGATCGTTCGGATAGGCCGCAAGAAACTCCTCATAGGCCGGCAGCGTGTCGCGCGAGAGCGCGGCGGCATAGGCATCCTGCGCGCCGAGATCGCGGATCGGCTTGCTGCGGATCGCGGCGACCTGATCCGGTGCCGTCTCCGGCGGAGGCGCGTCGGGTCCGCGCTCGAAGAAGGAGAATGGCGCCGAGACCTTCTGCTCGTTCCAAGGCACCTGCGCGCCCTTGCTGGCCTCGTTGACGCGCAGACGGACACGGTCGAACACCTCGGGCAGCGACAAGCCGCCGGTGCGGATCATTTCCGCCAGCGACTGCGCGTAGATGCCATACGGCCCCGGCTCCTCCGGCGCCACCGTGCCGGGCGCGGCGTTGAAGGCGATCAGCATGTTCGGATCGGGCTCGACCAACGCCAGCCCGCTCGCGATCGGCTGCCCGCCCTCGATGAAGGGCTGCGCGCGGGCGGCGTCGAGCACGACGATGTTGGCCTTGAGCGGAATGGCCGCAAGCTGGCGCGCATAATCGCTGATGCGCAAGGCCTCGGTCGGAATATCGGTGTCGCGGGTGATGTTGGAATCGACCGGGATGAAATAGTTCTCGCCGGCGAGCTGCACGCCGTAGCCGGCCAGATAGACCATCGCGACGGTACCGGGTCCCGACGCCTGCGCCTTCTGAACGAAATCGCGAAAACTCTTGCGCAGCGTGTCGCCGTCGAGGTCGCGGGCGCCGACGACGTCGAAGCCCGCCGCCTGCAGCGTCTGCGCGATCAGACCGGCATCGTTCGCGGTCGTCGCCAGCGGCGACTTGGCGTAAGCGCCGTTGCCGACCACGAGCGCGATGCGCTTTTCCTGCTGCTGCGCCCGCGCGTGATGCGGCGCGCCCGCGGCGAGGACCACCATCGGCAGGAGAAGGCAGATGAAAACTTTGAGCGTCCCACGCATGGCTTGCTTGCCCGCTTTTGTCGTTGGTTGAGGTCCCAGCGTGCATGAAACGCCCCGCTGGCTGAATGGCTCTTGAACGAAAAGCGCGGATTGAGGCGGCGACATGGCGCCCCCACCTCATATCAAACCCTGCGTCAGGCCCGCGCAAGCCTTGCGGCCGCACTGCGGCGCGAGCCGCGTCGGCCCGTTCAGTCCTGGATCAGGTCGACCGTTCCCGTCGCAAGCCGGTAGATGCCGCCGACCACCTTGAGCTTGCCCTGTTCCACGGCTGCGTTGAGGATCGGCGCGGCCGATTTCAGCTTGGCGACGTTGTCGATCACGTTCTGTCGGATTGCCTTGTCGAGCACCTCACCGCCCTGCTGCATCGCAGCCTTGGCAGCCGGCGCGATCGCCTCGACCAGCGAGGGAATATGCCCCGGCGGCGACGTGTTGTCCCTGATCGCCTTCAGCGTCGCATCGACCGCGCCGCAGGCATCATGGCCGAGCACGAGGATCAGCGGCGTGTTCAGCACCGCCGCCGCATATTCCATGCTCGCGATGGTCTCGGTGCCGGCAAAATTTCCGGCGACGCGACAGACGAAGAGATCGCCGCGGCCGGTGTCGAAGGCATATTCCGGCGCGATGCGCGAGTCGGCGCAGCTCAGGACGGCCGCGAACGGGTTCTGGCCACCGGCGAGCGCCTCACGCTCGTGCTTGAAATCGTGGCGCCGCGACACGCCCTCGACGTAGCGCACATTGCCCGCCATCAGTCGCTTCAAGGAAGCGTCGGCCGACAGCACGTTCTGCGGCTTGGGCGGAGCCTTGGTTTCCTTGGCCAAGGCGCGGTTGGCGAAAGCCCCGCCCGTGAAAGTCATGCCAAACGCAGCGGCGCCAAACAGCATCGCGGACCGCCGTGACGGCGCGATGTCTTGATCCAGAGATTGATGATGCAGAGATTCAGGGCACTTGTCGCACATGTGATGTTTCCCCCGCTGGAGTGGACGAATGGAAGCGTCGCGATGATACGTGCGCCGATATGAAGAAATCACCAAACTTAATCGATGCAACTTATGCTTGCTGCACCGCAATCATGCTGTAAAGCCGAAGCGCTCGCTCGCCTCACGCGCAGCGGCTGCGCAGAGCTGCACGCGCCCGCTTATATTCGCGACCGGCTGCCAGCGCATGAACCCAAGCGCGATGACGATACTTCCAAATCGCATCGCGCTCTAGAGCTGCTGCACGTCGACGACGCCCGCGACCGCCTTGATCGCGCCGGCAATCTGCGGCGAGACCTTGAAGCGGCCGGGCAGCTTCATCTCAACTTCGGTCTCGAGATCGAGCATCAACACCAGCGAGACTTCGCCGTCGCCATTGGCGCGCGGCGCGATGCCGGGACTGCCGACCTTGGGCGCGGCGCCGTTCGAGACGGCCATGTCGGGGCCGGCGAGACGCTTGGCGATCGAGTCAAGCGGCTTGGTATCGCGCAGGAAGATGCGCAGGCCCTTCTGCGTCTTGGCGGCGGCGTCATCGAGCGGTTCGGCGTGCAGCACGCGCGCGCGCACGTCTTCGCCCTGCAGCTCGGCGCCTAGCTGAAGCAGCACGGCGGCGCCCGGCTCCAGCACGTCGCGATATTGCGCGAGGCCTTCGGAGAACAGCACGGCCTCGAAATGGCCCGTGGGATCGGACAGCCCCATGATGCCCATCTTGTTGCCGGTCTTGGTGCGCCGCTCCATGCGCGAGACTACGGTAGCCGCGACCTTGCCGGCGGTGGCGCCGGTCTTTACCGCGCGCGAGAACTCGGCCCAGCTCTGCACCCGCAGCCGCTTCAGGACGGTGGCGTAATCGTCGAGCGGATGACCCGACAGGAAGAAGCCGATGGCGTCGTATTCGCGGCGCAGCCGCTCGGCCGGCAGCCAGGGCTCGATCTGCGGCAGCATGATCGTCGGCGCGTCCGCCGACATGCCGAACATGTCGTTCTGGCCGATGGTCTCGGCCTGATGCGCGCGCTGGCAGGCGGCCAGGATCGAGTCGGCGCCTGCGAAGACGCGGGCGCGGTTCGGCTCCAGCGTGTCGAAGGCGCCGGCGGCGGCGAGACTCTCGATGATGCGCTTGTTGATCGCGCGCGGATTGACGCGCGCGGCGAAGTCGGCGAGCGAGGTGAACACACCCCGCTTCGTGCGCTCCTCGATGATCTGCTCGATCGCCTGGATACCGACGCCCTTGAGAGCGGCGAGCGCGTAGTAGATGGTCTTCTCGCCGACCTCGAAGGTCGCGCCCGAACGGTTGATGTTCGGCGGCTCGACCTTGATGCCGAGGCGCTGCGCCTCGGAGCGGAATTCGGAGAGCTTGTCCGTGTTGTTCAGATCGAGCGTCATCGACGCCGCGATGAACTCCACAGGATAATGCGCTTTCATATAGGCGGTGTGGTAGGACACCAGCGCATAGGCGGCCGCGTGGCTCTTGTTGAAGCCGTAGTCGGCGAACTTGGCGAGCAATTCGAAGATGGTCTCGGCCTGCCCCTTCGGCACGCCGTTCTTCACGGCACCCGCGACGAAGATATCGCGCTGCTTGTCCATCTCGGCGCGGATCTTCTTACCCATGGCGCGGCGCAGCAGGTCGGCGTCGCCGAGCGAATAGCCCGACATCACCTGCGCGATCTGCATCACCTGTTCCTGGTAGATGATGACGCCGAAGGTCTCCTTCAGGATCGGCTCCAGCACGGGATGCAGATATTCCGGCTCCTCGTCGCCATGCTTGCGCGCGCAATAGGTCGGGATGTTCGCCATCGGGCCCGGGCGATAGAGCGCGACGAGGGCAATGATGTCCTCGAAACGGTCGGGGCGCATGTCGACCAGCGCGCGCCGCATGCCCTGGCTTTCAACCTGGAACACGCCGACCACCTCGCCGCGCGCCAGCATCTGGTAGCTTTCGGCATCGTCGATCGGCAGCGTGGCGAGATCGACATGGATGTTGCGCGGCTTCAGCAGCTTGCATGCGACGTCGAGTACGGTCAGCGTCTTCAGGCCGAGGAAGTCGAATTTGACGAGGCCCGCCGGCTCGACCCATTTCATGTTGAACTGGGTCACCGGCATATCCGACTTCGGATCTCGGTACATCGGCACGAGTTCGCTCAAGGGGCGATCGCCGATCACGATGCCGGCCGCGTGCGTCGATGCATGGCGCGTCAGGCCTTCGAGGCGCTGGGCGATGTCGAAGGCACGCGCCACCACCGGGTCTTCGTCGCGGAACGCCTGGAGCTTCGGCTCGCTCTCGATCGCGGCGGCCAGCGTCACCGGCGCCGCAGGATTCTGCGGCACCAGTTTCGTCAGCTTGTCGACCTGGCCATAGGGCATCTGCAGCACGCGGCCGACGTCGCGCAGCACGCCGCGCGCCTGCAGCGTACCGAAGGTGATGATCTGCGCCACCTGGTCGCGGCCGTAGCGCTCCTGCACGTATTTGATCACCTCGCCGCGGCGGTCCTGGCAGAAGTCGATGTCGAAGTCCGGCATCGAGACGCGTTCCGGATTGAGGAAGCGCTCGAACAGCAGGCCGAACTTGATCGGGTCGAGGTCGGTGATGGTCAGCGCCCAGGCGACCAGCGAGCCTGCGCCGGAGCCGCGGCCCGGCCCGACGGGAATGCCGTGCGCCTTGGCCCATTTGATGAAGTCGGACACGATCAGGAAGTAGCCCGCGTACTTCATGCGCATGATGACGTCGAGCTCGAACGCCAGGCGCTTGTTGTAGTCCTCTTCCGTCGTGCCCTGCGACAGACCGTGCACGCGCAGGCGGTTGGCG
>NZ_LWIG01000014.1:6082-21208 GCF_002068095.1 Bradyrhizobium sacchari
CTGCCGCTTCAATTCGGCGGCCTCGACCGCGGCGGCATCCGAGCTCGCCGCGGCGCCGACCGTGAAGAACGGCAGGATCGGCTTGCGCGTCATCGGGCGGAACGAGCAGCGCTCGGCGATCTCGACCGTGGAGGCCAGCGCCTCCGGAATGTCGGCGAACAGCACCGCCATCTCGGCGCGGGTCTTGAAGCGGTGATCGGGGGTGAGCTGCACGCGATCGGTCTCGGCGATCAGCCGGCCGCCGGCGATGCAGAGCAGCGCATCATGCGCCTCGTAATCGTCGGTCGAGGCGAAATACGGCTCGTTGGTCGCGACCAGCGGCAGGCCCTTCGCGTAGGCGATGTCGATCAGGCCGCTTTCGACGCGACGCTCCTTGTCGATGTTGTGGCGCTGCAATTCGACGTAGAGCCGGTCGCCGAACAGGCCGGCGAGACGCTCGCAGCGCGCCGCCGCAAGCTCGGCGTGGCCGCCGGCCAGCGCCAGCGAGATCGGCCCTTCGGGGCCGCCCGTGAGCGCGATCAGGCCTTCGGTCTCGCCCTCGAGCCAGTCGAACTTGATGAAGGGTGCGTGGCTGTCGGGCGTTTCCAGGAACGCCCGTGAATTGAGCCGCATCAGGCTACGATAACCGCGCTCCTGCGCTGCCAGCAGAACGACGCGCGAGGGCCCGATGGTGTTACGTGCATTGGGATCCTGGTCCGCGAAGTCGATCGCAAGCTCGCAACCGACGATCGGCTGGATGCCGGAGCCCGCCATCTTGTCGGAGAACTCCAGCGCACCGAACAGGTTGTCGGTGTCGGTCAGCGCCAGCGCCGGCTGGTGATCTTTCTTCGCGAGCTCGGCGAGCTTGGCGATCTTGATCGAGCCCTTGAGCAGCGAATAGGCCGAGTGAACGTGAAGGTGGACAAATCCGGCGCTCGGCATGGTCGCGTGACGGCCTCTTGCAAATGAGATGAAGCGGGCGCCGGCTCCTCAAGGCACAGCATGCACATGGTGCCCGCGCCCGGCCGACTCGCCTCACAATGGTGGGGTGTCACGCCGCGAGAGTCCACGCCGGAGCGGCCGATCCGCCGCGTCGTCCCGCTTTTCCCCAACCGGGCCTGTCTTGAGCTCAAGAATCAGAGCTGCGGTATGACCTGGGCCCAGATCGCGATCATCCCGACGAACAGCGTGATGGACGCCAGTGCAGCCGCCTCTTCCACGAAAATCCTGAACATGGTCTCGCTCCCTTGCTAGAACGTATGAAGAACATTGTTCTCATTTCGTTCACGGGAGTCAAGCCTGGCCAGCGATCTCGCGATGCGATGGTTAACTCGCTGAATTCACGTAACAAAAAAGCCCCGGCCAACAGGCCGGGGCTTTCGAGAACCGCTCGCAAAGAGCGATCGGTATCAGTAGCGGCCGAGGATCGGGCCGCCGAACTTGTAGTTCAGGCGGACGAGACCCATGTCGACGTCCTGACGGATGCGATCGGTCGAGGGCACCAGGGCGAAGGTGACATCCTTGTCCTGCAGGAAGATGTGGTTGTACTCGACGCCAACCGACCAGTTCGGGGCGAAGCCGTACTCGAGGCCGGCACCGACCGTACCACCCCAGCGGGTCTGGTCGTTCGAGGAGAGCAGCGCGCCCGAAGCCGCGTTGAACACTTCGTACTTCGTGCCGGCGACAGCCGCACCGCCCTTGACGTAGAGCAGGACGTTGTTCCAGGCGTAGCCGACCTGACCGGTGATCAGACCGAACGAGTCGATCTTCGAGCGGTTGCGGGTCGCGAACAGCGCGCTGATGTTGTCGCCCGAGAAGTCGGCCCAGTTGCCCTGGCCTTCCACGCCGAACACCCACTGGCCGGACTGCCAGCGATAGCCGATCTGGCCACCGACCGTGCCGCCGGTCGCATCGTGCGAACCTTCGCGGCCACCGCCGACGAGATCCCAGGTCGAGTGCGCCGAACCACCACCGCCGTTGATGCCGATGTAGAAGCCGCTCCAGTCATAGATGGTCGCGACCATCGCAGGCGCCTTGGTGTAGGGACGCGCGGCGAGATCGGCAGCCAGCGCCGGCGCAGCTGCGCTGAGCGCGACGAGGCTCACAGCGGCAAGCAACAAATTCTTCTTCATTTCAATCCCGTTCCAGTTTCGTCGTTAGGCCCCCTGGCCGTGGCGTCGTCATAACAGCGCGCGACGGAATTGCTGTAGCCTCGACGCAACAGTCAGAGCCAAAGGCCCCTCGTGAGTTAATGGATGTTTATCGGTGCGCGCTGGAAACCCTTTGAAACAAGTATTTTCGGCAGTTCCAATGACGACGAGACGAGATAAACTGCAGTTGCGCGTAACGACGTCGCGCGCACAATTGTGTGATTGGAGAATTGAGAAATGCGCGGCCGAATTGCCCTCCCCATTGTCGCCACATTTTCGCTCGCAATCGCCACATTCACGCTGACGCTGAGCGCCAGCACGCCTGCACGCGCCTTCGGCACGCATCACGCGTTCTGTCTCACCGGCGATGAATGGCCGGGACTGAGCAATTGCAGGTTCGACACCTACGCGCAGTGTCAGGCAAGCGCATCGGGCCGCGCGCTGACCTGCATCGCCAATCCCTACTTCGCCGGACAGAGCGATGATCCCTACGCGTACCAAAATCGTCCGCGCTCATGGGCGCCGGGCTATGACGTGTCGCGCTGAGATGCGCAGCGCCTGGCTTGCGCTCGTTGCAACCGGCACACTCTTTGTGAACGCACCTGCGCATGCGCAGACCTATGATCCCAGCTATCCCATCTGCATGCAGATCTACGGCCAGGTGGGCTATTTCGACTGCCGCTACACCTCGCTCGCGCAATGCAAATACCTCGCGGTTGGTCGTTCGGCGAGTTGCGTCGTGAACCCCTATTATCCGCAGCCAAGAGCCGCTCCGCGCTCCAGGCGTTCCGGCTAGCCTCGGCAGGCGCAGATCGGGGGGCTGATATGCGGCCTGCCCTCGGCCCGGCATGAAGTGTTGACGCAGGCTGATCCCGGTTTAAGTACGACACAGAAATCTTGCAGGGATGGCGACGCTCGTTGGGCTGGTTCCCGTTGACGCCACCATGCAGGACTCATGACGACCTCGCCTCTCGCGACCTCGCCCCGCGCCGTTGCAACCGCGGCCGCTTCTTCCCCTCACCTCGCCGTCGTCCTGATCTCGCTCGCGATGGGCGGCTTTGCGATCGGGACCACCGAGTTCGCCTCGATGAGCCTGCTGCCGTTCTTCGCCGCCGACCTCCACGTCGACGAGCCGACCGCAGGCCACGCGATCAGTGCTTACGCGCTTGGCGTCGTGCTGGGCGCGCCGCTGATCGCGGTGCTGGGGGCGCGCTTTGCCCGGCGCACGCAGTTGCTCGTGCTGATGGCCGTGTTCGCGCTCGGCAACATGCTCACCGCGCTCGCACCCGGCTTTGGCTGGATGATCGCGGCGCGCTTCCTCGCGGGGCTGCCGCATGGCGCCTATTTCGGCATCGCCGCGCTGGTCGCAGCTTCCCTGGTTCCGCAACAGCGCCGCTCGCAAGCGATCGGCCAGGTGATGCTCGGCCTGACCTGCGCTACCATCATCGGCGTGCCGCTGGCCAATCTGATCGGCCAGGCGGTTGGCTGGCGCGCGAGTTTTGGTCTCGTATCGGTGCTGGCGCTGCTCACGGTGCTGCTGTGCGCCCTGTTCGTGCCGCGCGACCAGGCGGGCCGGTCGGATCCGCTGCGGGAGCTCGGCGCCTTGAAGAGCGGCCGCGTCTGGATCACACTGGCGATCGGCGCCATCGGCTTCGGCGGCATGTTTGCCGTCTACACCTATCTTGCGACGACGCTGATCGAGGTCACCAGGGTCAGCCTCACCGCCATTCCGTTCTTCCTCGCGATTTTCGGCATCGGCGCCACGCTCGGCAATCTGTTGGTGCCGCGCTTTGCGGACCGCGCCCTGATGCCGACCGCAGGCGTCATCCTGCTGTTTGCTGCGGTCGCACTCCTGGTGTTTCCGCTCGTCGCCGGCAATCCCTGGCTGCTGGCGCTGGACATCTTCGCGATCGGCGCCAGCGTCTCGCTCGGCGCCATCCTCCAGACGCGGCTGATGGACGTCGCGGGCGAGGCGCAGGCGCTCGCGGCCGCGCTCAATCATTCGGCGTTCAACACCGCCAACGCGCTCGGCCCGTTCCTGGGCGGCCTCGCGATCCGCGCGGGGCTGGGCTGGACGTCCACCGGCCCTGTGGGCGCGGCACTCGCGCTTCTCGGTTTGCTGATCTGGTCCGTCGCTCGGCGCGATGCCGAACCCGCCGAACAGTTGCGGTGATCCGGCGCCAGCGACTGCGCGGGCGGAGCAGCGTCGCCTCGGGTGGCGAATCCGACCGGAGCGAGCAGGTGACGCAGGAGCTGATCGCGGGGCCGCTCGCAATCTCCGGCATCGCCATGGCGCAAATGAAACTGGAACGTTCACGCGGCCTGAAACCGACCTCGCGCGAACGAAGCAGCCCTCGCTGATCCCGATTCCCGTTGGCGATTCACATAGCCTAATGCGCACCGCGCGGAACAAGGTCAAAATCGTGTCCGGGATGAGGGCAACACGATGACGATGGATCGGATCGAACGGGCTTTCATCGCGACAGCGATGCTGGGTTTCCTGGTAATGCTGGGAGCGATCATATGGATGATGGTGGCTTGACGGACTCCTCGTTGCGCCAGGCCTTGTCGCAAGGCTTGCCCCAAGCCTTGCCGCAAGCCTTGCCCTATCTCGGGATCGCCCTTTGCCTTGCCGTGGCTATGTGGCTGACCTGGAGCCGGCTGCTCTAAGGCATGATCCGGAGACGCGCGAAGCGGTTTTCCGAGTGGAACATGCCTGAAACCATCGCGCTTTAGGCCGGATCGCCCTCTCCCCGAACCGGTTCAACCGCAGCCCGTTCATCTCGGATACGTTGCGCCTTTGCGACGTGCGCGCTGTCGCGCAGTATCTTGAGGGCATCGCGAGCCAGTTCGCGCGAAAAGGACAGAGCCGCGCGTCGCCTGCGCGGGGGTGCAGATCATTCGAACTTCACTCGGACCATGTGCGAGTTGCACCAACGGCGCGGCGCCGCGCCTCACGCCTTGGGCTTCCCGATCAGCCCGGCCAGGCCGCGGACCATCGCGGCGATGTCGATCGGCTTTTCCCACAGCATCACGTCTTGAAATTGTGGAGCGATGCTCACCTTGTCGTAACCGGTCGTGAACACGAATGGCACCTGGCGCGCCCTGAGCTCCTGCGCCACTGGGAAGACCATCTCGCTGTGAACGTTCACGTCGAGCACTGCGCCGTCGAGAACGCCATCACCGTTGATGATCGGAAGCGCATCCTCGAGCTCGCCGACCGGACCGGCGATTTCCGCGCCCGCCGACCGCAGCGCACGGCTGATGTCGTCAGCCAGGAAATACTCATCCTCGACCACGAGAATGCGACGTCCCGACAAGAGGGCGTGCCCGCGCGACAACGTTGGCGATAACGCCATGTCTCCTCCAGTCCCGCCAATGGATAGGAACATAGGCCTCAAGGCCGTCTTGGTGCAAACGAAGCATTGAATGGCGGGTTCCATGAGCAACCGCGACATCATCGTCATCGGCGGTTCCGCGGGAGCGACGGCCCCGGTGAAACGGATTCTGGCGGATTTGCATCCGGATGTTCCGGCAGCCGTCTTTATCGTCCTCCACATCCCTGCACAGGGCATCGGCATCCTGTCCACCGTCGCCGCCGCTGCCGGCAGACTGCCGGTGCATCAAGCCGTCGACGGCATGAAGTTCGAGCGCGGCCACGTCTATCTCGGCGCCCCGGACCATCATTTGCTGCTCCTGGACGATCGAATCCGGCTCGGGCGCGGCCCGCGCGAGAACATGGTGCGACCGGCGATCGACGCGCTGTTCCGCTCGGCCGCGCTGCATCATGGTCCGCGCGTGATCGGGCTGGTGCTGAGCGGATTGCTGTCGGACGGCGCCGCCGGCCTGAACGCGATCAAACGCTGCGGCGGAATGACGATCGTGCAGGATCCGTCGGAGGCGATCGCGGTGGAGATGCCGCAGCGCGCGCTGGAGGCGGCCGGCGCCGACCTCTGCGTTCCCGCGGCGCGGCTCGGCGACGTGCTCTCCGATCTTGCCCGGGAACCGCCGGGGATCGCACGTCCGATCGCTCCGGATATCCGCCTGGAGGTCGAGATCGCCGCGGGTGAAAGAATCGGCAGCGCGATCCTGGCCGACATCGCCGATCCGGCGGCGCTGACCTGCCCCGGTTGCGGCGGAGTTCTCTCGCAGGTGAAAGAAGCACGTCCCATGAGGTTTCGCTGTCAGGTCGGCCACGCCTATACCGCCGATGCCCTCGCCAAGGAGCAGGAAGGTCAAGTCGACGAAGCCCTGCGCGTCGCGCTCCGGATCATCGAGGAGCGGGCCGAGCTGGTGCAGCGCATGGCCGCAGATGGCCGTCGCAGCGGCAGGCCGGCGGTGGCCGAAATGTACGAGAGGCGCGCGGCCGAATATCGCGAATATGCCGACATGATCCGGCGCGTCGTGCTACAATCGCTCGATCCTCCCGTCCAGCAAGGGAAGTGAGATACCCCTGCCATGGCAGTATCCTTGACCGAGCGTACCCGGCAACTCCGCGACGAGCAGCGGCTTCTGAAGAAAGCCGACGTCGATATCGAGGAAGGCTGGCATCGGGTCCACAGGCAGGAGGATCGGGTGCGGGAGTTGCAAGCCGGCGGACACGATTGCCGGCAGGCCGAACGGCTGGTGGAGCTGCTCAAGCAGACCCTGGTGGAATGGGAGCGGCATCGCACCCTGATCATTCAGAGAGTGGACTACCTCCAGCAGGAGGTGGCCCCCTTGCCACCAGCCGGCGGCTGATACGGCAGCGGTCCGCAGTGCCGGGGCGTGGGTCTTTCGATTTGCACCATCGGGGCATGAGAAGCGCGAACGTTTTCCGCTTTTAGCTGTTGGGATGACGTCGATTCCTGCTATTTGCAGAAACTGGAACCCGTCGGTCCCGGGCAACGAGAGTAGCGGCAATCATGGACGAAGTCGGCAAGACGGCGGAGGAGCCGGAGCCTCAGGCCAAAGCCCCGTTGGTCATCGGCGTGGGGGCTTCGACCGGCGCACTCGACAGCATCGAGCGATTCTTCGCCAAGCTGACATTGGGCGACGACCAGGCGGTCGTTCTTGTCCTCCAGAACGCCGAGGTGCTCGACGACGCGCGGCTGCGGAGCATCGTCCAGCGCGCCGACAGCGCGCGTCTCGCCGACATCCGCGATGCGATGGCGGTGGAAGGAGGCACGATCTATCTCAGCCCGCCGGGCATGATCACCACGATCCAGGACGGACGCTTTGCGGTGCGCAAGGCCGAACAGGGTCCCGGCGAGCGGGCCACGATCGACAGCTTTCTGGTGTCGCTGGCCGAAGAGCGCGCCGAGCAATCCATCGGCGTTCTCTTGAGCGGGACCGGCGGCGACGGCACGCTCGGCGCGGCCACCCTGAAGGACCATGGCGGGCTTGCAATTGCCCAGAGGCTCGCCAGCGAGGAATCCGACCATCTGGTCGACAGCAACAGGCCGGCGGCGATCGCAGATTACGTCCTGCCGCCCGAGGACATCCCGGAGCACATCCAGGTCTATGCCCGCCATCTCCGGCGGCTGGAGGAGAAGCAGGGATTTGACGAGGTCCTGGCCGCGGCGGCGACCTCGCTGTCGCGCATCGCCGACATCCTGCGCAACAAGACCGGCAACGATTTCCACGGCTACAAGCAGAACACCTTCCTGCGCCGCGTGCAGCGGCGCATGCAGGTCGTGCAGATCGAGGAGATCACCGCCTATGTCGATTTCCTGCGCAGCGACAAGGACGAGGCCCAGAATCTCTTCAACGACCTCCTGATCGGCGTCACCGAGTTCTTCCGCGACAAGCGCGAGTTCGAGGTGCTCGATACGCAGATCATCCCGAAGATCTTCGAGGGCAAGGGCAGCGGCCAGCAGGTCCGCGTCTGGGTGCTGGGCTGCGCTACCGGCGAGGAGGCCTATTCGATCGGCATCCTGCTGCGCGAGCACATGGCGACGCTCGATTCCGCTCCCCAGGTCCAGATCTTCGCGACCGACATCGACGGTCGGGCGCTCGCGACCGCCCGCGTCGGGCGCTACCGCACCAATATCGAGCAGGACATGTCCCCCGAGCGCCTGGCGCGCTGGTTCGTCCGCGAGGGCGACACCTATTGCGTGGTGAAGGAACTGCGGGAGATGTGCATCTTCTCCCAGCACAACGTGATCAAGGATGCCCCGTTCTCCAAGCTCGATCTCGTCTCCTGCCGCAACCTTCTGATCTACCTCAATGCAGAGCTTCAGAACCGGGTGATCCCGCTGTTCCATTTCGCGCTGCTGCCCGAGCGCTTCCTGTTCCTCGGCAATTCGGAGAACGTGACGCGGCACCCGAAGCTGTTTGCGCCGGTCGATCGCCGCGCCCGCATCTTCAAGAAGCTCGATACCGGCACGCGGCTGCCTCCGGAGTTTCCGATTTCGACCTCAGCCGGGCGCGCGCCGGTCGAGGTGCCGCCGGTCCGCGCGTTCGGGCCGGATGTGGGCCTCGAACGCCGCGCCCAGCGCATCGCGGAGCGCTATGCGCCGGCCTATGTGATCACGGACGACAATTTCCAGATCCTGCATTTCTCCGGCCGCACCGGGCGCTACATCGAACCGACGGCCGGCGCGGCCTCGCTCGATCTACTCCAGCTGGTGCATCGCGATCTCAGGCTGGAATTGCGCACCGCCCTCTCCCGCGCCTCGGAGACCAACGAATCCGCCCATGCCGAACAGGTCCAGCTCGGCGTCAACGGCCATCGCGTTCTCGTCGACATCACCGTCGAGCCGATCCTGGAGGGCGCCGGCGGACATCGCAATTTCGTCGTCCTGTTCAAGGACGGCCCGGCGCGCGTCGCCGACGCTCCCGAGAACAATCCCGGCGTGCTGGTGCGGACCGAGCATGTCGAGCGTCTCGAAGGCGAATTGCGGGCGACGCGCGAACGCCTCCAGGCAACGATCGAGGAGCTCGAAAGCACCAATGAAGAGCTGAAATCCTCGAACGAGGAGTATCAGTCGCTCAATGAAGAGCTGCAATCTGCCAACGAGGAGCTGGAGACCTCGCGCGAGAGCTGCAATCGGTCAACGAGGAACTGACCACCGTCAATGGCGAGCTCGCACACCGGGTTCAGGAACTGACCCGCGCCACCAGCGATCTCAAGAACTTCCTCGAAAGCACGCAGATCGCGACCGTCTTCCTCGACAATGATCTCCGTGTGATGAACTTCACCCCCGCAATCACGCAGATCCTGCATCTGGTCGAGACCGACGTCGGCCGCCCGATCGCCCATATCAAGGCGCGCATTCCGATCGAGGAACTCTACGACGACGTGCGCCGCGTGCTGCGTACGCTCGCCAGCGCCGAACGCGAGCTGACCGCGCCCGACAGCGGCACGCGCTACATCGTCCGCATCCTGCCCTATCGCAGCATCGACAATTTCATCGCAGGCGTCGTGATCAACTTCATCGACGTCACCGCGATCACACGCGCAGAGGAGCGGCAGCGCCTTCTCCTCGCCGAGCTTCAGCACCGCGTTCGCAATACGCTGGGCGTGGTGCGGTCGATCGCGCGCCGCTCCGCGGACACGAGTTCGACTGTCGAGGAGTACGCCGCCCATCTCGACGGGCGCCTCAACGCCTTCGCGCGCACCCAGGCGCTCGTGACGCGCGATCCCGAAGGCGGCGTCGATCTGGAATATCTCGTCATCGAGGAGCTGCTTGCCTATAATGCCCGTGAGGGCGAGCAGGTCCGCGCGTCCGGACCCGCGATCCGCTTCCAGCCGAAGGCGGCAGAGACCTTTGCCCTCGCGATCCACGAGCTTGCAACCAACGCACTCAATTATGGCGCGTTGAGTCAGCCCGGCGGCCGGCTCGAAATCTCGTGGCGTATCGATGGGGCCATCGAGCTCCCGCAACTGCTGTTCGAATGGCGCGAGCGCGGCGG
This sequence comes from Bradyrhizobium sacchari, assembly GCF_002068095.1. Classification (GTDB taxonomy): domain Bacteria; phylum Pseudomonadota; class Alphaproteobacteria; order Rhizobiales; family Xanthobacteraceae; genus Bradyrhizobium; species Bradyrhizobium sacchari. Next base: position 16,108 of record NZ_LWIG01000014.1, read on the forward strand.
TCCGGCGGTAACACCACCGCCGCGCTCGGGCTTCGGCACCGAGCTTCTGGAGCGTAGCCTTGCGTTCGAGTTGAAGGGGCAAACGACCATGTCGTTCAACGCGTCCGGCCTCATGTGCCTGATTGCAATCCCCCTGACCAAACGTACCTTCCATACGCCGTCGATGGAGGGATGATGCGGGCTCACGGGACCGATGGCGGGGTGGCGCAGGCGGTCTTTCGCCGCTTCAACGCCTTGCGTCCGCTGTCTGACGAGGACACCGCGGCGCTGGAGCACGCCATTCTCGAAGGTCTGCTGCGTGCCGGGCCGGGCGAGGATTTGATCACCGAAGGCGATCGCATCGACAGCGTCCGCCTCGTGCTCTCGGGCTGGCTGTTCCGCCACAAGACGCTGGAGGACGGACGACGACAGATCGTCAATTTCATCCTGCCGGGCGAGACCTGCGACTCCCACGCCTATCTCCTTTCCACCATCGACCATTCGATTACGGCTGCGACGCCGGTTGCCTATGCCGACATCAAGCGCGTGCGCTTCGAACAGCTGATGGCGGCCAACCGCACGCTGGCCGAAGCTTTCATGTGCGAGACGCTGCTGAGCAGCGCGATCCAGCGCGAATGGGTCATCAACCTCGGCCGGCGGGCGGCCTTCGAGCGGGTCGCGCATCTGTTCTGCGAGATTTTCGAACGGCTGCGGCCCGTAGGCATGGTCGACGGCAATTCCTGCGCCCTTCCGGTGACGCAAATGGATCTGGCGGATGCGACCGGCCTCTCGGTGGTTCATCTCAATCGCACGATCCAGGAACTGCGGGCCTCCGGTTTGATCGTGCTGAAGGATCGGACCTTGACGATCAGCGATCTCGAAGCGCTCAAGAATGCGGCGATGTATTCGCCCAATTATCTTCAACTGTATCGGGCGAAGTGAACGATCCTCCGGCGAAGCCTTCGATGCGTGGCTCAAGACGTCCGCCGATGTTCCGACAGCAGCCCTGCCCGAACCTGTTGGGTCGAATTTTCGTAGCTGCCCGCATTCGTCCTCATAGGAACGAGCGTGCTGCCCATTAGCTTATGTTAAAGCGGTCGACGAGGCGGATGCGAAGCGCTGCCGTCTTTAGGCGGAACGGTGCCGCTCGTCGGCGGCGGAGCACTCGATCTGTGTACCAGGAATGCGTGCTGGCGGCTTGTCTCGGAGCGGCGGAGACCGGTCAAGGCGCAACCGTGGCGCCGACCGGCAATGGAGATCTGAGCATGGAGATCTGAGCATGCCACGTTACTATTTTGATCTCCGGGACGAGGATGAGTTGGCCCTTGACGAGGAAGGTCTCGAGCTTTCCGGCCTTCGCGCAGCCCAGGCCGAGGCGGCGAAATCATTGGTCGATATGGCGCGGGACGCGGCCTGCTCGTCCACTCCGGTGAGCGGCAGACACCTCATGGCGATTGAGGTCCGGGACGCCAGCGGCCCCGTGATGCAGGTCAAGTTCACTTTCGAGGTCGAGACGCTGAAGCATTGAGATCGCCTCTGGCCGCCAACGTCGCCGACGACAGCATCGTCTCTCGCGCACAATCGAACGTCGCTCCCCTCTTGCCGATTTCCAGCAAATTCGAGCCTGGCATTAACCTATGGAAATGCCGGAACCCGCCGTTCCGCGTGAAGCTCTCGACATTGCCGGCCTCCTCCAAGCCACTCAATACGCATATGGTATCGGACGGCCGGGCGGACTTCATCCGCGAGCCTGTCATGACGGTCAAACGCAATCGAAAGCGACAGACAAAATCTCTTCAGGAGCGGCTGTTGGCCGCGGCGGCAGACGCGAGGGAGCGTGCTCGTCGCATGCCGGCGGGCACAGCGCGGGACATGTTGCTGCAGAACGCAAAGCAGAACGAAGTCGCCTCGAGCTTGACGGATTGGTTGTACCCATCCGGCATCCGAAGGCGCGGAGGACGATGATGCGGACCATCAAGCACTACCGGGCCTTCCAGATCGATCCCGACGGTCGCGTCTCCGGCTGCATCAACATCGCCTGCAGGGACGATGAGGAGGCCAAGCGTCAGGCGGCCGCGCTCGTCCAGCTCCATCGCATCGAGTTGTGGCGCCTGGATCAGCGGATCGCGCAGTTCGACCGGCCTTCCGAAATCGTTCCACAGCACAGCGTCGGTTGACCATCGAAGGTCGCCACCGAAGGCGGCCTATGTGCCTGCCCCCTACACCGGCGTGTAGATCACGAGCTTCAGCGCGGGATCGTCATTGGCCTGGAAGCTGGTGTGCTCGAACCGGAGCAGGCCCCTGGTCGGATGGTCCATGGTCTTGAGGCCCGACGAGGTGCTGCGGATGTCATGCGCTTCCCACCATTTGACGAATTCCGGGCTTCCCTGGCGCAGCCGCGTCAGCAGTTCCGCGAAGGCGGGATCGCCGGCCCAGACGTCGTGGGTGGCGCGGAACATCGCGACCATGCTCTTGGCAACATCCGCCCAGCCCGCGCCATAGAATTTTCGGGTTTGTCTATTCGTCAGCACCAGCAGCAGCGTGTTGCGGTCCTGCTCGGGAAGCTTTCCGAAACCGAAGACCTCCTCGGCCGCATCGTTCCAGGCCAGCACGTCCCACCGCCGCCCTGTGATGTAGGCCGGCTGCGCCAGGCTCTGGATCATCCGCTGGATCGGCGGCGGCACGGTCTCCGGCACGAAGGCCACGCGCGTGCCGTCACGCGCCAACGCCTTGAGATGGGCGTGCTCGGTCTTCGAGAGGCGCAGCGCGCGCGCCAGCGCATCGATGGTGGTGACCGAGGGGCTGACGGTGCGACCCTGCTCGAGGCGGATGTACCAGTCGACACCGATGCCGGCGAGCTGGGCGACCTCTTCGCGGCGCAGGCCAGCGGTGCGGCGCCGGCGGCCAGCGGGCAGTCCGACGGTCTTCGGCGACAGCCTTTCGCGGCGGGACCGGAGGAAGTCTCCGAATTCGATGCGGCGTGGATCGGTCATGATGTCGCTCCCCCGACGGAGGGCCCCGGGAATACTAGGATAATACCAGGCCTTCTTGTCGCTTCAAGGGTAATGCATATGGGTATCACCCGTCCTTGAGGTGAACATCATGAAAGCTGCGGTACTGAAGTCCTTCGGATCCCCGCTGACGATCGAGGCTGCCCCCGACCCGGTGCTCGGCACCGGCGAGGTCATCATCGACGTCGTCGCCACGCGCGTGCTGTCCTACATGAACGAGGTCTTCGACGGGACGCGCAACTACGCGCTCGACCTGCCGATCATACCGGGCCCGGGCGGCATCGGCCGGGTACGGGCGGTCGGCCCGGACGCGACCAAGCTCGCCGTCGGCGACTGGGTGTTCTGCGACCCGACGGTGCGCTCGCGCGACGACGCCGTTGCGCCCGATATCGCCCTGCAGGGGCTCACGGCCGCCGGCCCTGGCGGGATGCGCCTGCAACAGCATTTCCGCCACGGCTCGTTCGCCGAGCAGATGCGCGTGCCGACGGAGAACGTCAAACGTCTCGGCACGATCACGTCGCAGGAAGCCACGCGATGGTGCGCGCTGGGCACGCTGCTGGTGCCCTATGGCGGCTTCCTCGCCGCGAACCTTCAGCCCGGCGAGACCGTGCTGGTGAGCGGCGCCACCGGCAATTTCGGCAGCGCTGCGGTGTCGGTTGCGCTGGCGATGGGCGCGGCCTGCGTGGTGACGCCAGGCCGCAACGAAAAGATCCTCGCCGACCTCGTCCGCCGCTTCGGCAGCCGTGTGAAACCGGTCAAGCTCACCGGGGACGAGGACGACGACCGCGAAGCAATGAAGCGCGCCGCGCCGGGGCCGATCGACTGCGTGTTCGACATCATGCCGCCCTCGGTCAGCCCGACCGTCGTGCGCGCGGCGGTCATGACGGTGCGCGCCTATGGCCGCATCGTGCTGATGGGTGGCGTCGGCATGGCCGGTGGTCCGGGCCTCGAGCTGCCCTACCCCTGGATCATGCGCAACTGCATCAGCATCCACGGCGTCTGGATGTATCCGCCCGATGCAGCCGCCCGCCTGATCGCGCTCGTGCGTGCCGGACTGCTGCGGCTGGAGGAGTACGAGACAACCGCCTTCGACCTCGACCATGCCAATGAGGCCGTGGCGCATGCCGCCGCCAATGGCGGGCCGTTCAAATTGACGGTGATCAGGCCGTAGGAGGCCACCTGCCCGGCGGTGTACGATGAGCGCCGTTTTGCCCGACACATCAAATGCCTGGCTGGGGTCGGGCCGGCCCTCGCTGAAACCGCCCGTCTACTGTGCATGGGGTTGTTTTCGCAGTTTTTTTATTCGAGCTCGACGACCTGGCCGTTCGACAGCGACACCCGCCGGTCCATGCGGCCAGCGAGCTCCATGTTGTGGGTTGCGATCAGCATCGAGACGCGCGTCGCCTTGACGAGCTGCATCAGGGCCTGGAACACGTGCTCGGCGGTGCCGGGGTCGAGATTGCCGGTCGGCTCGTCCGCGAACAGCACGCGCGGCGCATTGGCGACCGCGCGTGCGATGGCGACGCGCTGCTGCTCGCCCCCCGACAGCTCGGCGGGACGATGCGTGATGCGGTCGCCGAGGCCGAGATAGCCGAGGATCTCCTTGGCGCGCTTGACGCTCTCGGACTTCTTCAGGCCGCGGATCATCTGCGGCATCATCACGTTCTCCAGCGCGGAGAACTCCGGCAGCAGCCGGTGCGATTGGTAGACGAAGCCGATATCCGTGCGGCGCAGCTGGGTGCGCTCGATGTCGGGCAGCTGCGAGGTCGGCGCGCCGTTGACATAGACCTCGCCGGAATCGGGCGCTTCCAGCAGCCCTGCAATGTGCAGCAGCGTCGACTTGCCGGAGCCCGACGGCGCCACCAGCGCGACCGACTGTCCCGCCCACAGCGCGAGCTTGGCGCCGTCGAGGATCGTCAGCGGCACCTCACCCTGCAAGTACTGCCGCTTTATCTCGTGGAGATAAATGACCGGTACATCATCAGCCCCCTGCTGCTGCTCCATCAGCCCCTCACTCGTACCGGAGCGCTTCGACGGGGTCGAGGCGCGCGGCGCGCCAGGACGGGTACAGCGTCGCCAGGAACGACAGCGTCAGCGCCATGATGACAACC
>NZ_LWIG01000014.1:21220-29640 GCF_002068095.1 Bradyrhizobium sacchari
GGGCAGCTTCGACAGGAAATAGAGTTCCGGCGAGAACAGCTCCGTGCTGGTCAGCCAGGACAGGAATTGCCTGATGGACTCGATGTTGAGGCAGATCACGAGGCCGACGACGAATCCGACCAGCGTGCCGACCACGCCGATCGAAGCGCCCGTGATCAGGAAGATCCGCATGATCGAGCCCTGCGAGGCGCCCATGGTGCGCAGGATCGCGATGTCGCTGCCCTTGTCCTTCACCAGCATGATCAGGCCGGAGACGATGTTCAGGGCTGCGACCAGCACGATCATGGTCAGGATCAGGAACATCACGTTGCGCTCGACCTGAAGCGCGTTGAAGAACGTCGAGTTGCGCTGCCGCCAGTCGACCAGGAACACCGGCCGGCCCGCGGCTTCCGTCACGGCCTGGCGAAAGGCGACGATCTGATCGGGATTGGTGGTAAAGACCTCGATCGAGGTGACGTCGTTGCTGCGGTTGAAATAGGCCTGCGCCTCGGCGAGCGGCATGAACACGAAGCCGAGATCGTATTCGGACATGCCGATCTCGAACACGGCGACGATCTTGTACGGTTTGATGCGCGGCGTGGTGCCCATGGGCGTGACCGCGCCCTTCGGCGCCACCAGCGTGATGCTGTCTCCGGCGTGCAGCGACAGCTGGTCGGCGAGACGCCTTCCGATCGCGACGCCCTGCCCCTCGTCAAAGCCCTCGAGCGAGCCCTGCTTGATGTTCTTGGCGATCGAGGTGAGGTTGTTGAGATCATCAGAGCGGATGCCCCGCACCAGCACGCCCGAGGCGTTCCACGGCGAGGACGCCAGCGCCTGGCCGTCCACCACGGGCGCGGCGAGCCGGATACCTTTGACCTGGCTGAGGCGGTCGGCGACGTCCTTCCAGTCGGTCAGCGGCGATTCCAGCGGCTGCACCAGGATGTGGCCGTTCAGGCCCAGGATCTTGTCGAGCAGCTCCTTGCGGAAGCCGTTCATGACGGCCATGACAATGATCAGCGTCGCCACGCCCAGCATGATGCCAAGGAACGAGAAGCCGGCGATGACCGAGATGAATCCCTCCTTGCGGCGCGCCCGCAGGTAGCGCGCCGACAGCATCCACTCGAATGGCGCAAAAGGCGCGGTTTGCACGGTTTCAGTCATGGTCTCGTCCATCGCTCGATAATCCCATGATTCGGGGTCAATTGTGGCCGGATTGGCGGCCGCGATATCGGGCGATGAACAATATTCAGCCGAACAGCCTGATCAGCCCACAAGTCTTGCGACCGCGTCCGCAGGCGACATGGTCTCGCGGGAGCCGTCACTGCGCCGCTTGATCTCGACCTTGCCGTCGGCGAGCCCCTTCGGCCCGATCATGATCTGCCAGGGGATGCCGATCAGATCGGCGGCGGCGAATTTGGCGCCAGCGCGCTGGTCGGTGTCGTCGTAGAGCACGTCGACGCCCCTGGCCTGGAGCTCGGCATAGAGCTTCTCGCAGGCCGCATCGACCGCGGCATCGCCCTGCTTGAGGTTGAGCACCACGGCGCGGAACGGGGCGACGGCCTCCGGCCATTTGATCCCGGCATCGTCATGGCAGGCCTCGATGATGGCACCCAACAGGCGCGACACGCCGACGCCGTAGGAGCCGCCATGGATCGGCACGTCGACGCCATCAGGGCCCGCCACCAGCGCCTTCATGGGCTCGGAATATTTGGTACCGAAATAGAAGATCTGGCCGACCTCGATGCCGCGGGTGTTCACCCGCTTGTCCTCGGGCACTTCCTGCTCGAACCGCGCGGCATCGTGGACGTCTTCCGTCGCGGCATAGACCGAGGTCCATTGCTTGATGATCGGCGTCAGGTCGCTCTCGTAGTCGACGTCCTCGCCGGGCACCGGCAGGTCCAGCACGTCGCGATTGATGAACACGCCGGATTCGCCGGTTTCGGCGAGCACGATGAATTCGTGGCTGAGATCGCCGCCGATCGGGCCGGTCTCGGCGCGCATCGGGATCGCCTTCAGCCCCATCCGCGCGAAGGTGCGCAGATAGGCGACGAACATCTTGTTGTAGGCAACGCGCGCCGCCGCCTCGTTGAGGTCGAACGAATAAGCGTCCTTCATCAGGAACTCGCGGCCGCGCATCACGCCGAAACGCGGACGCTGCTCGTCGCGGAATTTCCACTGGATATGATAGAGGTTCAGCGGCAGGTTCTTGTAGGACTTCACGTAGGCGCGGAAGATCTCGGTGATCATTTCCTCGTTGGTCGGCCCATACAGCAGTTCGCGCTTGTGACGGTCGGCGATGCGCAGCATCTCCGGGCCATAGGCGTCGTAGCGGCCGCTCTCGCGCCAGAGGTCGGCGAGCTGGAGCGTCGGCATCAACACCTCGATCGCGCCGGAGCGGTCCTGCTCCTCGCGCACGATCTGCTCGATCTTCTTCAGCACCCGGAAGCCGAGCGGCAGCCAGGCGTAGATGCCGGCCGCCTCCTGCCGGATCATGCCGGCGCGCAGCATCAGCCGATGCGAGACGATCTCCGCCTCTTTCGGATTTTCCTTCAGGATGGGCAGAAAGAACCGCGACAACCGCATGGCAATACTCTGGGAATCAGTGAGGGGTTGCAGTGAAACCGGATTGGGAGCGAAAATACAAGACCGGGAATGAGGAAAAGCCGCTAAGGCGGCGGAATTCCTGTCATTTTTCCGTTGCCTTCAGATTCCAGTTGAGCCGCAACGGCACACCCTTACGGCGCCGCCACCTCGAACTCGTCCTCGAGCGTAATCTTCTCGAAATCGGTCACCAGCGCGTCGATCCGCATATGCCAGCGGCCGGCGAAGGGCAGCTCGATCTTGCGCACATGCCAATAGCGGTCCGGCCCAAGCGAGGCACCCCGCTCGAATGGCTCGATGCCGCGCTCCGGCAGGCTCAGAGTCAACGTCACCTCCTTCGCCGCGAGCGGCGTCCCCTCGCCGGTCATGAGCTGGAGCACGAAATCGTCGATGCCAGCCTTCCCCGGCGCGACCAGCACCTGGAACATCGCCCTATCGCTGTGAATGTGGATCGCCAGCGGCGTCTCGGGAACGATGGTCCGCGGCGGCGGCGTGAAACGCCAGCCGGCAACGAGCGCGAAGATGCCGAGCGCGATGGCGCTTTCGAGCAGGATCGAGCGCCTGAGCGCGGGCGCGGCCTTCTCGTCCCGCGCCAGGGCCGACGTCAGTCGGAACCGATTGAGCGCGGCAAGAGCCAGCAGCAGCACGGCCAGACCAAGCTTGATCGACAGGATGGCCCCGTAACGGGTCTCGATCAGGGCCGACGGCCTTTCGAGCTGAACGATGGCGAGGCCAAGACCGGTCAACGCCAGCAGGCCGACAGCCAGCACGGCAATACGCGAAAAGCGGTTCACGACCGGCAGTGCCGCAGTCCCCGGCTTCGACACCAGCGCGGCGAGTGGCGCAAGGGCTCCGATCCAGAAAGCGACGCCGAGGCCATGGAGGAAGATCGCCGGCCGCGTCAGCGCCTCGGGCGGCGCCGTTGCTGCGTGCCCGGTCATGGCGAGCGACAGGCCAACGCCGATGAATGCGATCATCGCAAAGATGCGCGCATACCACGCGCTGCGCAGCGCCATCATCGCGAGGAGCATCGATGCGACCGCAACGAGCAGCGCGGGACCGGCGCTGGTCGCGAATGCGACCTTCCACGGAGCAGCCGTCACGAGCGAGGCCCGCGGCAGTCCAAGGAGGTCGAGGCCCAGCGCGCCGACGGATGCAACCGCGCTCGGAATGCCGATCGCGAGCGCGACGCGCGGCACGGTCAAGCCCGCCATCGACCACGCGACCCAGCGCGCGAAGAACACGCCGCCGACGCCAACGAACAGGCCGAGATAGAGACCGATCCGCGCCAGCCAGATCAGCGCGCTCAATCCGACGTCCACATTGGCGGGCGGCTTCGTCGCCGTCGGAGTGCCGACCGAGAAGACCACCGATCCCGCGACAGGATGACCGTCTTGCGAGATCACGCGATAGCTGACCACAGCCGTGCCTTGCGGCAGGTCCGGCGGCATCACGACCGAAATGGTCTCGCCCGATGCGTCGATGCGGACATCGTCCCGCACCGTGCTCGCACCGTCGATCAGCTGGATTGCGCCCGGCGTCACCGCCTCGTTGAAGCGCAGCTCCACTGCCTTCGGCGCGGTCTTCAGGATGCTGCCACCCGCCGGCTCGACCGCGACGAGAGCGGCATGCGCCGACGCGCCGGTCGCAAAGCCGACAACGAGCAACAGCGTCGCGAGCGCAGCGAAGAGGCGCATCAAGGTTTGGGCAGCAGCTTCACCCCCGGCGCCGGCGACTTGCTCTCATGCGAATGCCCAGCCCCCTCCGCCGGGATTTCGATCCAGCGGCTGACACCGGTCTCGCATTCCTGGACGACGGGGAAGTACAGGGTCGTGTTCGGCTTGAGGGTGTCGGTCAGCACCGTGTGCATGATGAACTCGTCATAGTTCTTGTCCGACAGCTTGCCACCGGACCATGCGACCTCCTTGACGCCTGAAGACAGCTTGTTGCCGTGATAGTCATACTCGGCGGCATATTTGCCTTCGACGACGTCGATGGTCCAGCCCGCCTTCGGCATCGGCTTCACCGCGATCACCCCTTCCGGGACCTGCACGCGGATCTTCACCGTCGGCGAGCCCGCGCAGCCGTGCGGGACGGCGAACACGGCCTTGTAGGACGCCCCGACGGAGGCTTGCTTGCCCTCCAGAAAAACATGCGCGGCCGCAGGCGAAGCTGCGAGCACGGCAACAAGGAACAAGAGGGATTGCTTCGACATGTTCGGCCTCTCGAGCGCGGTCATTTGATCAGAATCGGCGATTCCACGCTGACGTGATCGGACTTGGAGATCGAAATCCCGAGGCCGAGCATCCAGCGTCCGGGCGTCAACTGCGCCACCTTCACGCGCCAGCCATCCTTGCCGTCACGCGAGGCCTCGACCGGCGCAAGTTTCCGGCCGGTCTGCGTATCCACCAGGGTCACCGAAACGGCCTTGGCGGAGAGCGGCGTCTCGTCCGTTGTCTCCAACTGGATCGCGATCTCAACTGGGCCCGCGCGCCCCGGGGAAACCGTGACATTGGCCATCGCCTTCTCGGTGTGCAGATGCGTGAAGAAGCTGTCGTCGTCGGTCGCCGCGGCAAGCGGTGTCGCGGTAACCGACAGCAGCGCAGTCATTGCGAACGCGAGGCCCGCGATGGTTCGATTTGAGGTCATGAGGGACTTGATCCGTTTCATCACATTTTCATTCCCGAATGATCATGCATCTTCTGCATCATCTGGCCACCATCGCCCGGCGCCTGCGCGCCGACGGCTTGCACATCGAGAGACACGGCGACCTTGCCGGCCTTCTCGAATTGAAGCGTCACCGGAACCTTGTCGCCCTGCTTGAACGGCCCCTTCAGCTCCTGCAGCATCAAATGATTGCCGCCGGGCGCCAGCTTCACGGTCTTGCCTGGATCGATCACCAGCCCCTTGTCGAGCGGACGCATCTTCATCACGCCATTGTCCATCGCCATCTCATGGACCTCGGCCTTCCCTGCGATATCCGCGGAAACGCTGACCAGTCTGTCCGCGGCCGTCCCCTTGTTCTCGATGGTGAGGTAGCCGCCCGCGACCTTGGCGCCGCCCGGCGTCGCCCGGCTCCATGCCTGCGAAATGACGAGATCGCCGGCCTTGACGTCCTCGGCCGACGCAACGGCGCAGCCAGTCAGCAGTAGAGAAATTGCGAGAAGAGCCTGTTTCACTTTCTTCATGGTGATTTCCTCATTCATGATCAATCGGGTTGTCCTGATGGGCTGCCGCAGGGCGAGCATAAGGGCAAGGGATGTTCGCGCCTCACCATCGATACCTCATTCCGACGTACACTGCCCTTCCAGTGCCCGGCTCGAACAGGGGGGACGTCGCCGTCGCTCGATCAATGATGCTCGCACTGGCAATGTAGGTCTTGTTGGTGAGATTGCGCCCCTCGATGTAGGCGGATAACGGGCCGCCATTGTCGAACCCGGCCTTTAATCCCAACAGCGCGTAGCGCTCCGTCGTGAGCGTGTTCATGCTGTCGACGAAATAGGCTTGGGGCACCCATTCGACATTAGGACCGACATAGAGACCTGTCGGATGCTTGTAGAGGAGCTCGGCACGCAGATAGTGACGTGGCGCTCCCGGCAGCTGGTTGCTCCCGAACACCGGATCGTGGTCGAAGCGGAAGTCATTGAGCGTATAGGCGACGTTGAGCCAGATCTTGTCCGGCGCAGCCCCGGCGACGAAGATGTCGCGCAAAATGGCGGCACCCGCGCCCGCCTCGATTCCTTGGTGAGTGGTCCGGTCCGCATTGGTCACGTTACAATTGCCGAATGCGCTGTAGAGGCACTGGAGCTCGTCGCGAATATTGGCGCGATATGCGGTGAGCTCCCACGTGTAATCCGGCCGCCTCATGCGCGTTCCGATTTCGTAAGTGGTCGCGGTTTGCGGGCGGATCTTGGTGAACGGAATGGTCGGGATGCCGGGCCCAATCGAACTCTCCCCGAAGCTCGGCACCTCCGCACTGCGAGAGACATTGGCGAAGGCCTGCCAGGTTGGATCAATTTGCCACAGCAGCCCGCCCTTCGGCGACCACAGATTAAAGCGCGTTGCCCCCGATTGATCTCCATCGCTGAGGAAACGATCCTGCCGATTGCGGGTTGCGTACAAGAACTGTGTGCCGCCTATGGCCGCGACATTCGGGAGGAAGTAGAAGCTGTCCTCGATATAGGCGGACGTGTTCTCGGAGCGATCGATCGAGGACGAGAGCAGTGCCCCCTTCTGCCCGGCAATATTGGCGAATTGCTGGTTGTCGGTGCTGCCGTTCAAGACATAGACACCCGCAACCAATCTGTTGCGGAAGCCCCCAATGGTCCGGTCATCCGTGACCTTCGCGAACCCTCCATAATCCTTGTAGCGATAGTCCAGCCACTGGAAAATCGGATGCATCAGGTGCCGGTCGACTCCGAACGCGCCAAATTCGACCTTGGTGTCATCGAAACGGACCGTCGTCTTGTTCGCCAGCCGGACGGTGTCGATATTGCGCTGCTGATCCATGGCAACGTTTGCCGGCGCGGCAGCCTCCGGATTGCTCAGGGCAGACGTCTTGGTCACGGTGCCCGGGATTCGTTGCCGCACCTCGTTGGCGTTGAGGTAAAACCGTGTCTCAACGTCGGGAGAAAACTGATAGCCGACGTTGCCGCTCAATCGGTTGCTCGATCCGAAACTATGATCGCGAAATCCATCAATCGCCTGCGTGGAGGCGGTAATGAAGCCGTCCCACGGCCCGTTGACTCCTCCAGCGTTCGCCTGAAGCCGTTTGAAGCCAAAACCTCCGGCATCGAACGACACACCATTTGGAAACGAGTCGCGGCCGGTTGGTGTCACGAAATTGATGGCGCCGCCGAGCGAATTTGCGCCGAACTGGAGTGCGTTCCCACCCTTGTAGACCTCGACATACTTGTAGGCAGTCGGATCTATCTCCTGGAAATCGCCATAGCCGTCCGCAGTGTTGATCGGAATGCCGTCCATATAGAGTTGCACGCCGCGCAGATGGAAATTTCGCGACAGACCGGACCCGCGGATCGAAAGGCGCGTGTCGTCGCCCCATTTGGGCTGAGCAAACACACCCGGCACGTAGTCCAGGACGTCCTTGATCGTGTTGGAGGGGGTCGAATTCCTGTAGGCTTCGGCCGAAACGACCGCCACGCCGCCCGGCGTCTGGTTGATTTCCGCAAGCGCCTGTTGCGCGGTCAGCACCGTCAGGGCACCGGGGACACTGACGCCCTGTGTGCTCGCGATTTGCTGCGGGGGCTTGGCCGCTCGCACAGCCCGCGCTGATCTCACAGCATTCCTTTGCGGACGAACCGTTGATGCGCGCTTTTCCTTCGGAGCTTCAACCACAACCGCGGGAAGTTCCGGGCGGCTGACCTGGGCGACCGCAGTGCGTGGCGAGGCCAAGATCGATACGGATGCAAGCAGAATTGCGCGCGCGTGCGCATTCGGCAAAGAGCGAAAATAAGGCATAGCATATTTCCTGATCCGGCACGCAGCCGGTCTGCTGGAACGTGCGCAGTGGCGACCGGCATAGCCGCGCCAGGCGCAGGTTTATCGTCAGGTCAGGAAAATCGAGGAGGCGCGCGCGCCTGGGCACTTGAGCCCTTGTGAGCGAAAACCGCCGATACATCGGGCAAGCGCCATACCACGCGTTCGGCGTGGCGGAGGGGAATGGCAAGCACCGTCTGCGGCGGCGAATCGAGCGATGCACTTGCCTGCGCAAGACAGCAGAGGGCGCAGGCGCCGGCATGCGCAGTCGGCGAGCCGGTCCGATCGTTCAGGCCGCCAGCCTGGTCGCTAGCGCTGTGGCAGATAACGGCGGCGGACAGCGG
>NZ_LWIG01000014.1:29650-47955 GCF_002068095.1 Bradyrhizobium sacchari
GGCCTGCCCCGCCGCCAGACAGGCGGCAATCGGCGCCAGCACCTGCATCGCCAAGGCGAGCAGGACCAGAGGTAGGAATTTTTGCAGCCGTGCGCGCATCCACCGAACCATTCGTTCGTGCGCTAACTAAACACCGCGCCGGCACCCGAGTCGAGGGCAGTTCCGCCGCCCGCTTGGCCCAGCGCAAATTTCTCGAAAATGTGACCGGACCGCCCCTGCCGCAGGTGCGGTCCGCCATTTGAGGCAGCGAGACCACCCCTGCCTGTCCATAAGTTTCTTATATTTATCATATACTTAGATGACCAAAAGCCCGAACATTTCGTCAGCTGCTCTTATTTTGAACAATCGTTGCCGAAAATGATGACAAGTGAGAAAAGTTGATCTAGCATCCTCTTGCTCAGGCGCTGACCGCGAGGTCGAGGCCTGGTGGTCCAAGTCTCGGGAGGAGCCCCTGGCGCGCAAAATGCAGCGTCGCCCCGTCAATCAAGATCAAATCTTAAGATCGGGGATAATAGGGTCGACACAATTTTTGAGCGGGGCCAGGGCCCCGCTCTTTTTTTGCCCGCATGGCTGAAAAGCCGATGAATGCTTCCGCCCATCCGATCGAACAGAGCTTTGAGCTCGCTGCACAGCGCTGCGCCGATCTCAGGCCGCTCGTCTACCAAAGGCTGTTCGAAGCCCACCCGGAAACGCAGACGATGTTCCGACTCGCAGGGCGGCGAGTTCGTGAAGGGATCGACGCTGGCGCTGACGATCGAGGCGATTCTCGCCTTCGCGGGGCGGGCGCAGCGGATATTTCCGGCTGATCGCCTGCGAGGTCGCATCCCACAATGCCTACGGCACGTCGCGCGAGTTGTTCATCGCCTTCTTCGCCATCATCAGGGATACGCTGCGCGATCTGCTCGGCGACGAATGGACGCCGGACGTTGCGCTGGCCTGCGACAGCCTGCTCGTCGAGATCGACACATGCGTCTGCATTCCCGCCTGACGCTTTGCGCTGCACCAAGCGCTTCGGCGATGTCGCGGTTGATTGCAGATTGAGTGCCAACAACTCTTGTGAGAGACTTTCTCACATCGGTCGCGCAAGCCATGACGCGCCGACGATAAAAGACATGGGAGCGAGCGATGTCCGGGACGAAAGATTTCTCGACGACGAGGCGCGATCTTCTTCAGGCGGTGGCGACCGCCGGCGCCGGGGCTGCCATCCTCGGCAGCATGGGCATAAATCCGGCACTGGCCGCAGAAGTCGGGCGCAGCGAGAAGCCGCTGAAAGCGGCGTTCTCCAACGCCGGCCTGCAGGCGACCTGGTGCGCACAGGGCAAACAGGCCGCCGAATTCTGGGGCAAGCTTTTCAACGTCGAGGTCACCTGGTTCGACGGCCAGCTCGACGCGGTGAAGCAGCGCGCCGCGATCGACAACATGGCCTCGCAGAAATGGGACTTCGTCGCGATCCAGGCCTTCGGCATCGGCACCCTCACTCAGCCGGTGCAGAAGATGATCGACGCGGGAACGCCCGTGATCGACATGGACACGCTGATTGCGCCGCTCGACCAGATCAACGTCCACTCATTCCTCGCCCCCGACAACGAATTCATGGGCGCCTCGGTGACGCAGGCGCTCTGCAACGCCATGGGCGGCAAGGGCAAGATCATCATGACGCAGGGCGCGCTCGGCCATACAGGAGCGCAAGGAAGAGCCAAGGGCTTCAACTCGGTCGTCAAGCAATTCCCCGGCATCGAGGTGCTCGACACCCAGCCGGCCGACTGGGACGTGTCGAAGACCGCCCGCCTCTGGGAAACGTATCTGACGAAATATCCCCAGATCGACGCTGCGTTCTTCCACAATGACGACATGGCGCTGGCGGCGGCCAACATCATGAAGGCGCGGGGTCGTACCAACATCCTGATCGGCGGCGTCGACGCCATGCCGCCGGCGATCCAGGCGGTCAGCGAAGGCCGCATGTTCGCGACCGTACGCAACCCGTCCTGCCGCATCCATGGCGGCGCCATCATCGCGGGCGTCTCCGCCGTGGTCGGCGGCGAGAAGAGCGGCCAGGGCATTCCCAAGAACGTCGTCACCGACGGTCCGGTCGTGACCAAGGCCAATGCCGCCGGCATGCAGTGGATGCAGGATCACTTCCTGATCTGAGCCTTCATGCCCGAGGTCCGCTCGCCCATCCTGGAACTGCAGGGCATCACGAAGAGCTTCGGCGGCGTCGAGGCGCTTCGTGGTGTCGACTTCGCGCTCCACGCGGGCGAGATCCACGGTCTCGTCGGCGAGAACGGCGCCGGCAAGAGCACGCTGATGAAGATCATCGCCGGCGTGCACACCGAGTTCTCCGGCCGCTTCCTGATCGACGGCAAGGAGACGCATTTCCGCTCGGCCCGCGATGCGCACGCGGCCGGCATCGCCATGGTGCATCAGGAGCTCTCCGTCGCCCCCGACCTCACGGTCGCCGAGAACGTCTTCCTCGGCAACCAGCCGACCAACGCCCTCGGCCTCGTGCAATGGCGACGGATGGCGCGCGAGGCCGGCGAGCAGCTCGCCCGCTTCGGCATCGACGTCGATCCAATGACCCGGCTCGGCGATCTCCCGATCGGACTGCAGCAATTGATCGAGATCGCGCGCGTGCTGTTCTCCGGCGCGCGTATCGTCATCCTCGACGAGCCGACGTCTGCCCTCTCACCGCCCGAGGTCGAGCGCCTGTTCGCAACGCTAAGGCGCCTGCGCGAGGAAGGCGCTGCAATCGTCTTCATCTCGCATTTCATCGAGGACATCCTACTCGTGTCCGACACGGTCACCGTATTCCGCAACGGGCGGAAGGTCGCGGAGACCGCGAGCGCGGCGACCAGCAAGGGCGCGCTGATCGAGGCCATGATCGGCCGCGGCGGCGAAGCGCTAGAGCACAGCTACACCGACGATCTGATGCTGCCGCAGTCGAGCGACAGTGCGGTGATCCTGAAAGTTGACCAGCTCTCGCTCTCGCGCAGCCTGAAGGACGTCTCCTTCGAGGCGCGCGCCGGCGAGGTGCTCGGCATCTACGGCTTCATGGGCTGCGGCCAGCAGGAGCTGTCGCGCATTCTGTTCGGCAAGCTGAAGCCGGACGGCGGCACGCTCGCGGTCGAGGGCGAGCCCAAGACCTTCGCCAGCACGGCGGCGGCGCGGCGCGCCGGCGTGGCGCTGGTGCCGGAGAGCCGGCGCGACATGCTGTTTCACCAGGAGCCGGTCTACAAGAACGTCTCGATCAGCATTCTCGACCGCATCTCCTCCCTGCTCCTCAAGCCAACGCAGGAGCGCGACATCGCGAGGCGCCAGGTCGAGCAGTTGCAGATCCGGCCCCCGGTGGTCGGCCTCGACCTCGGCATGCTCTCCGGCGGCAACCAGCAGAAGGTGGCGCTGGCGAAATGGCTCACCTATCCGCCAAAGCTGCTGGTCCTGTGCGAGCCGACCCGCGGCATGGATGTCGGTGCGAAGAACGACGTCATCAACATCGTCCGCGACCTCCGCGCCAGGGGGCTCGCGATCATCGTGCTGTCGACCGAGCCGGAAACGGTGCTGTCGCTGGCCGACCGCATCCTCGTGCTCAAGCGCGGCGCATTGGTGCGGGAATTCAAGAACGAGCCGGTCAGCAAGGACCGCCTGCTGGAAGCGGCGTGACGGAGAAGCACCATGGCGAGCAGTGAGACGGCCTTTGCGGAAGCCCATCGGGCACGCGGCCTTGCGCCCTTCCTGCGCTCGCAGATGCGCAACATCGCCCCGTTCCTGACCCTGATCTTCCTCTCCGCCTTCTTCGCCTTCGCCAGCCCCTCCTTCGCGACACTGGACAATCTCGGCAACATCCTGACGCAGGTGTCGGTGACGGGAATCATCGCCGTCGGGCTCACCTTCGTGATCCTCTGCGCCGAGATCGATCTCTCGATCGCCAGCATCGCCAACGTCACCGGCATTGCGGTTGCCTATTTCACGCTGCAGGAATCCTACGTCAACATCGCCAACGTCCCGCTGCCCGGCGCCGTCGCCATCGTCCTGTCGATCCTGCTCTGCGCCCTGCTCGGCCTCGTCAATGCGCTGGGTCTGACGGTGATCGGCATCCCCTCCTTCATCATGACCCTGGCGATGATGCAGATCGCCGCCGGCATCTCGGCGCTCTTGGTGCGCGGCCAGATCGCCTACAAGGTCCCCGGCCTGATCACGACGCTCGGCTCGGGCTCGGTCAGTGGCATTCCCTGGATCGTCATCGTCGCCGCCATCATGCTGCTCGGCGGCCATCTGGTGCTGACCTACACGCGCTTCGGCCGCTACGTCTACATGGTCGGGGGCAACCGCGAGGCGGCCGAATATTCCGGCCTCAACGTCAAGCTCATCCTCGGCGCGGTGATGGTGATCTCGGCGGTGTGCTCCGGCATCGGCGGCATGCTCGGCGTCGCCCATTTCGGCAGCGCGCAGCAGAACGAGTTCGATACGTACCTGCTCGACTCCATCGCCGCCGTCGTCGTCGGCGGCACCAGCCTGTTCGGCGGCCGCGGCGGCATCGGCAACACCATCGTCGGGCTGTTCGTGCTCGGTGTGCTCAACAACGGCCTCGACCACGTCAACATCGACAGCTTCCTGAAGATCCTGATCCGCGGCCTGATCCTGCTGGCGGCGCTGATCATCAACGTCTATGCGCAGCGACTGAGAGAGAAAGCGGCGGAGTAGACGGCCGCTCAAACAAAAGTGCGAAAACAACCCCATGCACAGTAGAAACTGTGAGTGAGTTCAGCCGCTTACAAAACCCGCCATGTCTCAACGGCGATCCCGCCCCCGTTTGATTTGTCGGGCAAAACAGGCGCAGGATGTCATGGTGGCGGCGAGCGGGTCGCCGGCAGCGTCCCCCCAAATGTTTTCGAGTCCACCCCGTCATCCCCGCGCTACGGCGAAGCCGTTGTCGCTGGAGGCGCGTAGCCTGCGATGCGAATGCATCGCATGCGAAGCCTCGAAGGATGAGCAGCCGAGGTGATAGCCGGGCCTTCACCTTCGCGGGCCGCTGAAGAAGCGGCCACCTCAGGGTGATTAGCGCGACGGCCACTGCACCGATCAGTCATCGCGCGCGCAGCCGATCAGTTCAGTCAGGACCTGGAGACCACACCTGGAACTGGAAAAGCCCGGCACATCTCGACGCATTCCGACCTGAGGCGCGCAACGACCGCGTCGTCCCCGTTCGCGCGCAGGGCCGTCGCAATGAACTCGCCGATACGGCGCATTTCGGCTTCACCCATGCCACGCGTGGTCGCCGCCGGTGTCCCAAGGCGAATACCGCTCGGCCTGAGCGGTGGGCGCGGATCATCCGGAATAATCTGCTTGTTTGTGGTGATGGCTATGGCATCGAGCACGTCCTCGGCTGCTCGCCCGTCCAGTCCGACGGACGCTGCAGTATCGACGACCATCATGTGATTGTCCGTCCCGTCCGTGACCAGTTTCATTCCGCGCTCCATCAGCGCGCCAGCAAGAACCTTCGCGTTGCGCAAGACTTGCCGCGCGTAGGCCTGGAAATCCGGGGTCGCCGCCTTCTTGAGCGTTACGGCAATCCCAGCCACGACGTTCATGTGTGGGCCGCCCTGCAAGCCGGGAAAGACGGAAGCATCGATCCGAGCGGCATGCTCTTTCCGGCACAGGATGATGCCGCCACGAGGGCCGCGCAATGTCTTGTGGGATGTCGTCGTCATGACGTCGAAGCCGGCATCCAGCGGATTACCCATGACATTCGCGGCAACCAATCCGCCATAGTGGCTCACGTCCGCCATCGTGAGCGCGCCGACCTCGTCGGCGATACTCTTGAAGGCCGCATAGTCCAGATCGCGCGGATAGGAGCTGTAGCCGCACAACACCATCTTCGGACGCGCTTCACGCGCCATCGCGCGCAATTCGTTGAAATCTATCGCGCCGCCGGTTGAAGGGGCCGTCTTGTAGCGAATGAAGTTGAACAAGCGCCCCATGTGGGACACCGGCGCGCCATGGGTGAGATGGCCGCCATGCGAAAGGTCCATGGCGAGAATAGTGTCGCCGGGATTCAACAGGCCGAGATAGACGGCCTGATTCATCGGTGATCCAGACAGCGGCTGAACGTTGGCGTGCTCGGCCCGAAAAAGCGAGCAGGCGCGCCGGCGCGCGAGGTTCTCGATTTCGTCCGTAAACCGTCGGCCGCCGTAGTACCTGCGTCCCGGGTATCCCTCGGAGTATTTGTTGGTGAAGACCGATCCGAGGAGTTCGAGCACCTCAGGGTAGGTGTAATTCTCGGACGGAATCAGTTCGACGCCGTCCTGTTGACGGCGCTCTTCCCCCACAAGGGCGGCAGCGATCTCGTGATCGTTGATGGACAATTCGTTGCGAAACGACGACATGCTCGGGCTCCTCAACACGCTGATCTTTCAGCAGATTGGTTGCCCAGGCGATCGGCGTTGGAACCCTTCGCGCTTCACCGTGGTCGATTCCACGTTAGCTCGCCAGTCGCGCGATCGGACGAATGAGCACGGAGGCTCTTCGTGAGCGAAAAGGTTAGTCGACCTGCGGACCGTCTGCAACCACCAGTTTCGTGCGGCCGCTCCGAAATCGTCGGTTTCCGCGCCTGGCTGAGCTCGGCCGGCCGGGACCCTGCACGTAAATCGCCGTTCCCGCGTCTGGTCGGCGGGTCGGAAGTTGAGGCGACCGTAAAACCCTAGGTCGCCGCCAACACCGCCCGGCCGCTGATCTCGTCACTTCGCCAGCACCGCACCGCGTGCCCGTCCGGCCGCGTCTCGAGCGAAGGCCTCGGCTCGTGGCGGCACATGTCCACGGCATAGCGGCAACGGGGGCTGAAGGCGCATCCGTTCGGCGGATTGAGCGGGTTGGGAAGATCGCCCCCTGTCGTCGCCAGCGGGGCATGGCGCAAGGGATCGGGGATGGCGGCGATCAGGGCCTGCGTGTAGGGGTGCGCTGGCCGTTCGAAGATCTCGCGCCAGTCGCCGTTCTCCACGATGCGGCCGAGATACATCACGGCGACGCGGTCGCTCATGTGCTCGACGACGCCGAGGTCGTGGCTGATCATGATGTAGGACAGGCCGAGCGTGTCCTTCAGCTCCAGCAGCAGATTGATGATCTGGGCGCGGATCGAGACGTCGAGCGCCGAGACCGGTTCGTCGCAGATGACGATTTTGGGATTGAGGATCAGCGCGCGGGCGATGCCGATGCGCTGGCGCTGGCCGCCGGAGAATTCATGCGGATAGCGGTCGGCCTGCTCGGGGCGCAATCCCACATGTTTGAGCATCGCCGCGACGCGGTCCTCGATCTCGCTTTTCGCGGTCACGCCGTGCACTCGCAGGGGATCCTCGAGCGTACGGCGCACGGTCTGGCGTGGATTGAGCGAGGCGTAGGGATCCTGAAACACGATCTGCACGGTGCGCGCCAGGGCCTTGCGATCGGCGGATTGGCTGTTCGTTGCGACCTGTCGCCCGTCCACCACGATATGGCCGCGCGTCGGCTTCAACAGCCCAAGGATCGACAAGGCGACCGTCGACTTGCCCGACCCGGATTCGCCGACAAGGCCGAGGCATTCCCCCCGCCTCAAACTGAGATCGACGCCGTCGACGGCACGGAGCAGCCGACGCTCGCGGCCGAACAGGCCGCCTCCCAGCGGAAAATGAACCGCGAGATCCTCGACCCTGAGGATGAGATCGTCGTCCGGCTTACCCTCGCTCAGCAGGTCTTGCGGCTCATGCATGGTGGTAACACCTGACGAAACCACCGGCCTCGAGGACATCCGTCTGCGGCGCAACTGCCCGGCAGATGTCGGTCGCCTGCGCGCAGCGTGGATTGAACCGGCAACCATCCGGGAAAGCCGTGATCGCCGGGACGACACCCGCGATTTCCTTGAGCCTGGTCCGGCCGAGCGCCGCACGGCTGCCGAGCCGCGGCAGCGAGGCGACGAGGCCCTGCGTATAGGGGTGCGAAGGTGCGCGGAAGATGTCGGCCGAGCCGCGCTCCTCGACAATGCGACCGGCATACATGACAGCGACGCGGCGGCAGACATTGGCGACGAGGCCAAGATCATGGCTGATCATCAGGATCGCCGTTCCCCGCTCGGCACACAGATTTCGCATCAGCTCGATGATCTCCGCCTGCACGGTCACGTCGAGCGCGGTGGTCGGCTCGTCCGCGATCAGGAGGTCCGGACCGCAGGCGAGCGCAATGGCGATCATGACACGCTGGCGCATGCCGCCCGACAGCTGATGCGGATAGTCGTTGACGCGCCGCTCCGGCGCGGGCACGCGGACGCTCGACAGCGCCTCGACCGCCAGCTGGTTGGCCTCGCGCCAGCTCTTGCCCTTGTGCAGCACGAACATCTCGGCGATCTGCCGTCCCACCGGCGAGACCGGATTCAGCGCTGTCATCGGCTCCTGGAAGATCATGGCGATGCGGTTGCCGCGCAGCTCGCGTTGCTTGGCGGCCGAGAGGTTCTGGATCTCCCGCCCCTCGAACCGGATCACGCCGCCGCCGATCGATAAAGGAGACCGCAGCAGGCCGATCAGGGCGAGCGCCGTGATGCTCTTGCCGCAGCCGGACTCACCGACGAGGCCGAACGTCTCGCCCCGTGAGATGCTGAACGAAATGCCTTCGGCCGCCGCAACGCGCCGCGATCCGTCATCGAGATCGATGCGGAGATCCTCGACCTCGATCAGCGGGAAGCCCGTCATGTCCGCCGGCTCCGGGATTGGGGATCGAGGATGTCACGCAGGCCATCGCCGAGCAGATTAAGGCCGAGCACCGTCAGGAAGATAGCAAGGCCCGGAAACAGCGAGAGCCACGGCGCGGTCGTGATCTGATCGCGGGCCTCCGACAGCATGCTGCCCCAGCTCGGAAAGGGCGGGCGGACGCCGAGGCCGAGAAACGACAGTGCGGCTTCGGAGAGGACCGCGCTGCCCATGCCGAGCGTGCCAATGACGACGATCGGCCCGAGCATGTTCGGCAGCAGCTGCGTGATCATGATGCGCAGATCGCCGTAGCCGAGCACGGTTGCCGCCTGGACATAGCCCTGGTTCCTGAGCGACAGCGCCGAAGCGCGCGCGAGGCGGCAGGTGAAGGACCAGTTGGTCAGCCCGAGCGCGATCAACAGGCTTGTGAGGCCCGGGCCGAGCACCGCCATGATGGCGAGCGCAAAGATCAGCGAGGGGATCGCGAGCATCAGATTGGTCAGGGCGTTGACGACATCGTCCCACCAGCCGCCAAAATAACCGGCGCTCAGGCCCAGCGCCACGCCGATGACGCTGTTGATGAGCTGGGAGACGATGCCGACGGTCAGCGAGACGCGTGCGCCGTAGAGGACGCGGGAATAGATGTCGCGGCCCTGCCCGTCGGTGCCGAACCACCAGGTCCAGCTCGGCGGCTCCTCGGCATTCATGAGATTGGCGTCGAGGACGGGGTCGGTGTGCGCCAGCCAGGGCGCAAGCAGGCCGACGATGATCGCGAGCCCGAACAACGCCCCGCCGATGACGAGATTGGCGCGGAGCTTCATGCGTATCTGATCCTGGGATCGATCACGCCGTAGAGCACGTCGATCAGCAGATTGATCGCGAGAAAGAACAGCACCACCACGAGAATCGAGCCCTGCACGGCGGGAATGTCGCGCTGCAGGACGCTGTCGACCAGCAGCGAGCCGATGCCCGGCCAGGAGAACAATTTCTCGACGACGACCGTCTGCCCCATCAGCGCGCCGAATTGCAGGCCCATGGTGGTGAGGATGAGGACGAGCGCGTTGCGCATCACGTGCCACTTCACGACCCGGGTCTCGCTCATGCCCTTCGAGCGCGCCGTGCGGACGAAGTCGGCGGTCATGATCTCGAGGACCGCCGCGCGCGTCGTCCGCGCCAGCAGCGCCATCGGCGAGACGCCGAGCGTCACCGCCGGCAGGATCAGATATTTGAGGCCGCCGTCGCCATAGCCGAAGCTCGGCAGCCAGCCGAGCTTGAGCGCGAACAGGTACATCAACAGCAGTCCGAGCCAGAACTTGGCCAATGACAGGCCCGACACCGCCAGCACCATCGAGACGGTGTCGACGAGACTGCCCGGCCGCAAGGCCGCGATGAAGCCGAGCGGCACGCCGAGCAGAACCGCAAACGCCATGGACGCGAAGATCAGCTGCAGCGTCGGCCATGCCCGCTTGGCGATCATGGTCGTCACCGGCTCACGGGTGCGGAACGAGGCCCCGAGATCACCGGCCGCGAGCCGCGCGACATAGGCGCCAAAGCGCATGTAGACGGGCTGGTCGAGGCCGAGCTGCTGCTTCATGCGCAGTTCGACCTGCGGATCGCTGTCGTCGCTCATGGTCGAGACGATGCTGCCGGGAACGACGCTGAACAGCACAAAGACCAGCAGCACGACGGCCAGCACGGTCGGAACAGTCTGCAGGAGGCGACGGATCAGAAACGAGAGCATCTCAACTTTTCCCCCGCTCCCTCCCTCGCCTGTTGCGCCGGAGCGAGCGCGCGTGTCACTTCGCGGGCGAGGTCTCGTCGACCCAGAGGTCTTCGACGTTCTGATGCGTCAGCTCCGTCGCGTTCAGCTGAACTCCGTGGAGCCAGGGCTGCACCGCCATGACCGCCTTGTTGTAGTTGAAGAACCAGACCGGCGCCTCGTCATAGAGCAGCGCATTGGCCTTTTGCAGCAGCTGGCCGCGCTTTGCGACGTCGTCGGCCTGCCCGGCCTCGTCCATCAGCTTGTCGAAGTCTGCGTTCTTGAAGTTCATGTAGTTGCAGGCCGATTGCGGCGTCGACGAGTGGAAGCATTTCAGCGCCGCCTGGGGATCCGGGCCGGTCTGCTGGGAATAAATGAAGGCCTGGTAGTCGCCGCTGCGAACCACCTCCGCCAGGACGGCGGTCTCGACCTGCTTGACCTTGGCCTTGATGCCGACCTTGTCCAGCATCGGAATGACGGCCGTGACGATCGGCAGGCCCCAGCTTTCATTCTGGCTGGTGGTCCATTCGAATTCGAAGCCGTTGGGATAGCCTGCCTCCGCGAGCAGCTGCTTGGCCTTGGCGGGGTCGTAGGCGTAGGGCTTCATGGTCTTGTCGTAGAGCGGCGAAGTCAGCGGCAGCCAGCTGGTGGCGCGATAGGCCTTGCCCTTGACCAGCTTGTTGATGATCAAATCGGTGTCGATCGCGTAGTTGATCGCCTGCCGGACTCGCTTGTCGGCGAACGGCTTGAAGGAGGTGTTCATCCCCATGTAGCGCGTGAAGACCTCGGCGACCTCGACGATGGTACCCTTGAGGTCGGCGTCGGACTGGTAGGCGACGTACTGCGCAGGTCCCAGCACCGAAGTGTCGATCTCCTTGTTGCGGAATGCGACATCGCGGGCCGCGGCCTCGCCCATGATCGAGACGGTGACCTTGTCGGCATAGGGCTTGCCGGGCTTGTAGAACCGGTCCCAACGCTCCAGGACGATGCGCGATCCCGGCACGTGTTCGACGAACTTGAAGGGGCCAAGGCCGATCGGGCTCTGGATAAAGCCCTCCTTGGCGGCCTCGTCGGCGGGATAGATCGAGGTCAGCGCGGTGAAGAAGTAGAATCCCGGATCGACCTTCTCGGTCAGCTTCATTTCAATGGTGAAATCGTCGATCTTCTTCAGGCCGGAGATGTCCTTGGCCTGGCCCTTCTCCACTGCGGCGGCCCCCTCGATCACGCGGACATAGCGCGCGCCGGGATAGGCTTTGGTGCCGTCCATGATGCGGTTGTAGGACCAGATGACGTCGTCGGCGGTCATCTTGCGGCCATTGTGGAAATAGGCGTCGTCGCGCAGCTTGAAGGTGTGAACGAGACCTCCGCCCGAGACCACATCCTCCCTGGCGAGTTCCAGCACCGGTTTTCCTTCCGCGGAATTCCAGGTGTACAGAGATCGGTGCAGGGCCTTGGCGTAGATCTCGTCCTGGGCGCGCTGGGTGGTGTGAATGTCGAGGCTGGTGAAGCTCGAGCCGTAGGGCGCGGTCATGCGGATGGTCCCGCCCTTGCGCGGCGTCTGGGCCTCCGCCGCGGCGGCGAACGCCAGCCCCAAACCGGCGACGATCGCCACTACCCTGAACATCATGGTCCCTCCGGCAATGCAGGCGTATTCCAGTCAGCGAGTTGACCATCCACCGTGCGTCGAACGCAAGCTCCTCTTTTGGCCTTGATGGCGCAGTTCCCAGCAACGCATCCTCCAAAACGCCCGCCGCGGGGGGAAAATCCCTCAAGATGAGATCGTGCGCTGCGGCACGTCCCTCAAACCAGCCGGAATCGGAAGCGGAAACAACGATCTACGAACGGTGAACGTGTTGCGTGATCGATACGACCAAGCTCAGGACAAGGGCCTTGGCCCGGTGATCCCGTCGAGATGGAATCCGAAAGATGAAAAGCCGAATCTTGGTTGCTTTGCTCGCCGGCGGACTGGTTGCCGCCACGGCCGTGCTGGCAAGCCCGGTCGCGGCCAGCCTCGGCCGGTCCAGCGAGGCGGACAGCATCCGGTTCAGCTGGACTCGCACCACCGGCGTGAACGACTATCTTGACGAAACGTGGTGGGCGGTCCGGGGCCACGACACTCTGGACAATTTCGCTGAACGACTGCTCAGCATCGCCGTCGGGGCAGTCGCCCGGGGCGCCGGTGCGGGTTTCGAGGCCAGGGTTTCCCAGGCCACCGGTCTGCCACTGCCCGAGAGCTGGACCGTCGCGACGGCGAAGAATTCGCCGTTCATCACGTCGGTCTACGCCGAGACCCCGCGCGATCTCGCGGCGGTGCTCGGCTTCTATCGCGCCGAGCTCGGCAAGCGTGGTTGGATCGAGACGGTGGTCGAACCGGACCGGGCCGTGATCACCTTCACGACGCCCCGTGGACCAATTCTGCTCCGGCTTTCCCGTCAGGACGACAGGACAATCGCTGAACTTTCGCTGCGCAAGCCGGGTATCGCGAATCCCGGCCTCCCGCCGAAGCCGAGGCAGGCAAAGCTGATGCTCGGCAACGAGTCGGACGAGGGGGCGGTCATCACCGTCGCCGACCAGACCATCAAGCTGGCGGCGCACGCCGGCGAGAACCTGACGAACTCCGACGGTGCCGCAGCCGAACTACCGGACACCCAGAAGATCGATCTGCCGCCCGGCAGGTACAAGGTCACGCTCAAGGTCGACGGCAGCGCGGCAGCGAGCCGGGAGTTCGAGGTCGCGGCCAACGAGACCTGGGGTCTGCTGGCCGGCAAAGACGGCGCCCTGCTGCCGATGCGGCTTTATTGAACGCGCGCGAGATCTCCCACTTCGTCATTGCGAGGAGCCCTCGCGACGAAGCAATCCAGAGTCTTTCCACGGAGACAGTCTGGATTGCTTCGCTACGCTCGCAATGACGGAGCGTGGGGTGGGCTCCGCACCATGCGGCTCGTTCAGCCCGTTAATTCCGGCTGCCAATCCCGCAGCTTTCGCGCGGCAACGGTGACGTCGGCGATCGTCCGAAACGTCCCCGTCTCCACCATCATCGCACGAGCGAGCCGGACCGCGCGCGCCTCGCTCAACGCCCGTTTCCTGGGGTCCTCGATCAGCTCGAAATCGATGTTGTGGGCGAGGCCGAAGATGCGGCGGATGATTTTTGCCGCGGCGAAGCCGATCGCATCAGCGAACAGCCGCTGCATGTAGGCCTGCCGCTCGGCCTCCAGCCGCGCTGCGCCCGTCTCACCCGGAAAGAGCGAGCGCGGATAAGCATCGCCCTCTGCGCCCGCTCGCCAGAGGTCGAGGAATTTACGGGCGAACCCGGTCCAGACCTTTTCGATCGTCTCCAGCACCCAGGCCTCGAACGCCTGCCGCTCGCCGAGCGTGCGTTCATGGCCGGCGGAGGCAAAATAGGCCATCAGCAGATTGGCGAGCACCGCGCCGACGTCAAAACCCATCGGTCCGTAGAATGCAAATTCCGGATCGATCACCCGCGTCTGGCCGTCCGTCACCATGATCGAGCCGGTGTGGAGGTCGCCATGCAGCAGCGCTTCGGGGCTCGCCATGAACTTCAGTTTCAGCCGGGAGATCGCGACATGCAGTTCCAGGTCGTCGCGCAAGCTCGCGGCGAGGCCGTCGAGATAGGGCGCGGTCCAGCGGTTCTGTTCGGCGATGCGGTAGGGATCGGTGAAGATCAGATCCTCGGTGATCTTGCAGAGCGCGTGGTTGCCGGCGAAGGCGGCGATGCCCTCCTTCTTCTCGGCGGCAGAGAGCGCGAGGTCGGAGGTAAAGAACAGCGTGCGCGCCATGAAGGTGGTGATGTCGTCCGCAAAACGCGGGTACTGCGCTGCCGCGACCAGCCCCTTGCGCATGATGATGTGGGGCTCGAGCAGCTCCATCACCGTCAGCGCCAGCTTTTCGTTGTGATGCAGCAGGGCCGGCACGAGGCCGGGCGCGAGCTCGGCCTGCCGGGACAGCGCGAGATATTCGTAATGGGCCCGCGACAGCGGCAGCGGCCAGCTCTCGCCGACCAGGCGGACGTAAGGCAGCGCCTGCTTCACCGCGATGCCGCCGCGCGCGCCCTTGACGATGAAGACAAGGTTGAGATTGCCGTCGCCGACCTCGGTGATCGCCCAGGATGCGGGATCGCCGCCGAGCAGCGCTTTCAGGTCCGCAACGCCCGCGAGATAGTCCCGCAAGGCCGCCTCATGCAGAATCCGATAGTCCCCTGCCCGGTCCCCGGTCATGACGATCCCACCCCACTTATTTGAGCATGATCTTCTCGGAAAACCGCTTCACACTTTGCGCTAACGCGGCCCTTCGGGTCAGGATCATGCTGGTATGGGCCGGATCGTTACTCCCGCTCCAGGAAGCTCGAGCCGATCTCGGCCTTTCTTTTGATCGGATCGTAATCGCAATAGACGCCGTCCGCTACCAGCGTGTAGCTGGCGATGACGTTGTACTTGTCCGGCTTGACCGAGTTCAGCCCGATCACCGAGGTGCTCTTGCCGCCGTTCCACTTGAACGGCGTCGAGCTCCTGGCCTGCTCGCAGGCCATCACCGCCTCGTTGAAGACATAGCCCTCGACGAACGCCTTCAGCGTCCGGGCCTGCACCGCCATCTTCCATTCGAAATAGCCGACGGCCCCGAGACCGGCCACGATCAGCACCAGAAGCGCGATGACGATCCTCTGAAAAGTCATTCGTTTCCCCCCAAACAATCAAACAAGCGCAAAATTCTAAGCGAGAGCGCGCGCACGCCTCGGCCTTCGAGACGACCGCTTCGCGGTCTCCTCAGGATGAGGCTAACGGACATCAGTGCCCGTTGAAACCGCTGCCGCGCACTGTACCCTCATCCTGAGGAGCCCGCCAAAGCGGGCGTCTCGAAGGATGCGCCGCACTAAGAACCTAAAACGGCATGCCCATCATTTTCGACAGCCGTTCGATCGAGAGATAGCCGGCATGGTAGGCCACCATGCCGAGGCCGTAGATGACCGCCGAGATGATCGTGGTCCAGATCAGCTTGCGGCCCATCCGTGTCAGGATCGGCGCGCCGGGGTCGGTGCCGGGGGCGCCGACGCCGTCCTCGTGCTGGCTGCGCACGCCGAATGGCAGCGTCAGGAACAGCGCGATCCACCAGATGACGAAGTAGATCGCAAGCGCAGTCGAGATCTGGATGGCCATGGGGCGGCCTTACGCCTGCTCGATTTCGACCAGCGCGCCGGAAAAATCCTTCGGGTGCAGGAACAGCACCGGCTTGCCGTGCGCGCCGATCTTCGGCGTGCCGTCACCGAGCACACGGGCGCCCTCCTTCACCAGCGTATCGCGCGAGGCGATGATGTCCACGACCTCGTAGCAGACATGGTGGATGCCGCCGTCGGCATTGCGCTCGAGGAACTTCGCGATCGGCGAGGCCTCGCCGAGCGGCTCGATGAACTCGATCTTGGTGTTGGGCAGTGTCGCGAACACGGTGGTGACGCCATGCTCGGGTAGCGCCACGGCCTCAGAGATCTCTGCGCCGAATGCCGCACCATAGATCTTTGCGGCCTTGACGGCGTCCCTGGTCGCGATCGCGACGTGATTGAGGCGACCCAGCATGTTTCCTCTCCCTCAGGGCGTGATCCGCAAGACCAGCCCTATTCTACACTGTCAGGACGTGTACCAGACAGGGGGGCTTTTTGCCCCAATGTTCGTTGATGACGGCGCGGACAGCGCGCCGCACCGACTCGGCCAGCGCATCCGGATCCCGGCGACGCGCCTTCGGCAGCCCCTCGATGGTGGACATCACGGCGTCGAAGACCAGGTCGTCAAAGGTCTCGCCCGCCCGGTTCTTCTCGGGGATACCGACGAGATCGACCTCGGGTTCGTCGGCGAGCTCGCCCTGCGCGGTCATGGCGATGGCGACAAAGGCGCAGCCGGAGAAGGCCATGCGGCGGCGCTCGACCACGGCCCGGGATTTTGAGTCCTCCAGGATCGTGCCGTCCTTGTAGAGCCGCCCCGAGGGCACCTCGCCGACGATACCGGGATCGCCGGGGCCGAGCTTGACGAGATCGCCGTTGCGGCAGACCAGCACGCGCGGCACACCGGCGGCGCGCGCGAGTTTGGCGTGTTCGTGCAGGTGCAGAGCCTCACCGTGAACCGGAATCAGCAGCTGCGGTTTCACCCACGAGATCAGGTCGCGCAGCTCATCGCGGCGGGGATGGCCCGAGACGTGGACCAGAGCGTCGCGGTCGGTGATGATTTCGACGCCCTGAAGCACGAGGTTGTTGATGATCGAGCCGACGGCCTTCTCGTTGCCCGGGATGGTGCGCGAGGAAAAGATGACGCTGTCGCCGCGGTTCAGCGTGATCTCCGGATGGTCGTCATTGGCGATGCGCGCCAGCGCAGCGCGCGGCTCGCCCTGGCTGCCGGTGCACAGCGCCAGCACCTTGTCCTGCGGCAGATGGCCGTAGACCTCCGGCGAGCGGAAATTCTGCACGCCGTCGAGATAGCCGGTCTCGCGCGCGACCTGCACCACGCGTTCCATGGCGCGACCGACCACGACGACCTCGCGGTCGGCGGCTCTGGCGGCGTCGGCCACAGCTTTGACGCGGGCAACGTTAGAGGCGAAGGTCGTGACTGCGACGCGGCCCTTGGCCGATTTGACGAGGTCGATGATGGTCTTGGCGACCTCGGCCTCGGACGGCGAGCGGCCGTCGCGCACGGCATTGGTGGAATCGCCGATCAGGGCGAGCACACCCTCCTCGCCGAGTTCGCGCAGCCGCTTCTCGTCGGTCGGGGCTCCCAGCGTCGGGGTCGGGTCGATCTTCCAGTCACCGGTGTGCAGCACGATGCCGGCTTCGGTGTGGATCGCCAGCGCATGCGCTTCCGGAATCGAATGCGCGACGGGAATGAACTCGACGTTGAACGGACCGATATCGACGCGGCCGCCTGATGGCACCACCGTGACGGGGATCTCAGGCGCATTGCGCTCGGCGGCGCATTTGGCCTCGAACAGCGCGGCGCTGAACTTGGTCGCGTAGATCGGGCATTTCAGCTTCGGCCAGAGGTCGATGATGGCGCCGAAATGATCCTCATGGGCGTGCGTCAGCACGAGGCCCATCAGGTTCTTGCGTTCCTTCTCCAGGAAGCTGATGTCGGGCATGATCAGGTCGATGCCCGGCAAATGCTCCTCGTCGCCGAAGGAGACGCCGAGATCGACCGCGAGCCAGGCGCGCTGGTGACGGTTGCCGAGGCCATAGATCGACAGGTTCATGCCGATCTCGCCGACGCCGCCGAGCGGCGCAAACACCAGTTCGTCGGGCCTCGCCATCACGCAGCCCCCACCGAGCGGACCGGGCCGAAGAACACCTCGCCCGCCGCCACCGGCACGCACCGGCCCTCCGCCGTGCGCACGATCAGGCATCCGGTGTCGTCGATGGTGTCGAAAATGCCTTCCAGTGTCGTCGTCCCCGTATGGATGGCGACCCGCTCACCGAGGCCGGCGGCACGCTCAAGCCACAGTTTACGGATATCGGCAAAGCCGCGGCCATTGTCCCAAATGCCACGGAACTCGACCCAGGCGTCCGACAGGGCCGAAAACAGCTCCTCCGCGCTGATCTGGACGCCTAGGGCTGCGAGCGACACGGCGGGCGTCGGCGTACCCTCGGGCGCGGCGACGACGTTGGTGCCGATGCCGACGACGACGGCAAGGCGGTCACCGACGGCCTCCGCCTCCAGGCCGATGCCGACGAGCTTCTTGCCATTGGCAAGGACGTCGTTCGGCCATTTCAGAGCGTAGCGTGGCCTGCCTTCGCCGAGCCGCAGCGCGGCCTCGAGGCTGACCTTCCCCAGGGCAGCCTCCTCCGCGAGCCC
>NZ_LWIG01000014.1:48003-70618 GCF_002068095.1 Bradyrhizobium sacchari
CCGATGGTGGCGGCAACCGCAGGCGCGATGTCCAGGACTTCGAGAACGCTGGCGGCGAGATTGCCCTTTGGGGCGATCCAGGGGCGCTGGCGCCGGCCGCGGCCGGCGGTCTGTTCCGACGTGACGAACCACATCGGGCCGCGTTCGCCGGCCCGCGCGTGCTCGATGGCGTCGGTATTGGTCGAGCCGGTCCGTTCGAAAGCCGCGAGCTTGTAGCCCGCGGCCTGTGCGCGAGGACCGAGCGCGAACCCCATCCTAGAACAGCGACTTTGCCGCGGCGGAGGCAACGCTCACCACGGGACCTGCGAACAGCGCGAACAGGATGTTGAACAGGCCCGCAACCGCCAGCACCGTCTTCACCTCGACGCGCACCGGATCGACCTGGCCGGCCGGCTCGTCGAAATACATCGTCTTGACGATGGCGAGATAGTAGTAGGCGCCGACGACGCTGGAGAGCACGCCGATCACGGCCAGCGTGAACAGGTTCGCCTTGATGGCCGCGACGAAGACGTACCACTTCGCGAAGAAGCCGGCGAGCGGCGGGATGCCGGCGAGCGAGAACAGCAGCATCGCAAACATGAAGGCGAGCAGCGGATTGGTGCGCGACAGGCCGGCGAAATCGCTGATCTGCTCCACGGCCTGGCCGTTGCGCTTCATGGCGAGGATGATCGAGAACGAGCCGAGCGTCATCGCGACATAGATCACGATGTACATCAAGACGCCCTGCGCGCCCTCGACCGTCCCGGAGGCAAGGCCGACGAGCGCGAAGCCCATGTGGCCGATCGAGGAGTACGCCATCAGGCGCTTGATGTTGCTCTGGCCGATCGCGGCGAAGGAGCCGAGCGCCATCGAGGCGATCGCCACGAACACCAGAATCTGCTGCCACTGCGAGACGATGCCGGGGAATGCGGTCAGCGTGACGCGGGTGAAGACCGCGAGCGCGGCCACCTTCGGCGCCGAGGCGAAGAAGGCGGTGACCGGGGTCGGTGCGCCCTCGTACACGTCCGGCGTCCACATGTGGAACGGCACGGCCGAGACCTTGAAGCAGAGGCCGGCGAGCAGGAAGACGAGGCCGAACACGAGGCCGATATTCGAGGCCGTCACGGCCGCGGCGATACCGGCGAAGCTGACCGTGCCGGTGAAGCCGTAAACGAGCGAGGAGCCGTAGAGCAGCATGCCCGAGGACAGCGCGCCCAGGACAAAATACTTCAGGCCGGCTTCGGTCGACTTGGCGTTGTCGCGGTTCGAGGCCGCCACGACGTAGAGCGCCAGCGACATCAATTCGAGGCCGAGATAGAGCGAGATCAGGTCGCCGGCCGAGATCAGCACCATCATGCCGAGCGTCGAGAGCAGGACCAGGATCGCGTATTCGAAAATGCGGCGCGACGGGTCGGAGAGGAACTCGGTCGACAGGATCAGCGTCACCGCCGAACCGATCAGGGCCAGGATCTTCATGAAGCGGGCGAAGTCGTCGACGATGAAGCTGCCGCCGAAGGTTACGGTCTTGCCCGCCGGCTGGAGATATTCGAGCACGCCGACCACGATCAGGAGCAGGACCGCCAGCGACGTCACCGCCCTGGTCGTCTCCTGCCCGCGATAGGCCCCGAGCATCAGAAGCACCATGGCGCCGACCGCGAGCACGAGCTCGGGCAGCACCGGCGCCAGTTGATAACCTGCAGTCGAAAAGCTCATGGCGATATCCTGACCTGCCCGATCACTGGAGCAGTGCGGCGGCCTTCACGGCCGTCACAGCGGTGTTGTAATTGTTGACGAGTTGCTGGACCGAGGCCGCCGACATGTCGAGCACCGGCTTCGGATAGACGCCAAACAGGATCGTCAGCGCGATCATCGGGAACAGCGTCACGCATTCGCGCAAGGTGAGGTCCTTCATGCTCATCAGCGACGGCTTGACCAGCGCCCCGAACACGACCTTGCGATAGAGCCACAGCGCATAGGCCGCCGACAGGATCACGCCGAAGGTGGCGAAGAACGCGGTCGGGATCGAGACCTTGAAGGTGCCCAGCAGCGTCATGAACTCGCCGACGAAGCCGCTCGTTCCGGGCAGACCGACATTGGCCATGGTGAAGACCATGAAGGTCATCGCGTAAAGCGGCATCCGGTTGACGAGGCCGCCATAGGCCGCGATCTCGCGGGTGTGCAGGCGGTCGTAGACGATGCCGACGCAGAGGAACAGCGCGCCGGAGACGATGCCGTGCGAGATCATCTGGAACATGCCGCCGGCGACGCCCTGCATGGTGCCGGCGAAGATGCCCATGGTGACGAAGCCCATATGCGCCACGGACGAGTACGCGATCAGCTTCTTCATGTCCTCCTGCATCAGGGCCACCAGCGAGGTGTAGATGATGGCAATGGCAGAGAGCGTGAAGATCAGCGGCGCGAAGTCATGCGAGGCCAGCGGGAACATCGGCAGCGAGAAGCGCAGGAAGCCGTAGCCGCCCATCTTCAGGAGGATCGCGGCAAGGACCACGGAGCCGGCGGTCGGAGCCTCGACGTGCGCGTCGGGCAGCCAGGTGTGCACCGGCCACATCGGCATCTTCACCGCGAAGGAGGCGAAGAAGGCAAGCCAAGCCCAGGTCTGCAAATTCCGCGGCACGGCGGTGTGCATCAGGGTCGGGATGTCGGTGGTGCCGCCGTTCCAGTACAGCGCCATGATGGCGAGCAGCATCAAGACCGAGCCCAGCAGCGTGTAGAGGAAGAACTTGAACGACGCGTAGACCCGGCGCGGACCACCCCAGACGCCGATGATGAGGAACATCGGGATCAGGCCGCCCTCGAAGAACAGGTAGAACAGCACGAGATCGAGCGCCGAGAAGGTGCCGATCATCAGCGTTTCCAGGATCAGGAACGCCATCATGTATTCGCGGACGCGGCTGGTGATCGCCTTCCAGCTCGCGATGATGCAGAACGGCATCACGGCGGTGGTCAGGATCACGAGCGGCAGCGAGATGCCGTCCACGCCCATGTGGTAGGTGATGCCGGTGGCGAGCCAGTTCGCCTTCTCGACGAACTGGAAGTCGGCGCTGTTGGGGTCGAAGCGCATCACCAGGATCACCGACACCGCGAAGGTGATCAGCGTGGTCCACAGCGCGATCCAGCGCGAATTGCGCTTGGCCGCCTCGTCATCGCCGCGGCTGAGATAGACGATCAGCGCGCCGACCACCGGCAGGAACGTCGTGACCGAAAGAATGGGCCAGGTTGTCATTTACTGGCCTCCAAAGCCGAACATGAACCAGGTGATCAGGCCGGCGGCACCGATCAGCATGGCGAATGCATAGTGATAGAGATAGCCGGTCTGGATCTTCACGACGTTGCGGGTGACGTCCAGCACGCGGGCGGAGACGCCGTCGGGGCCGAAGCCGTCGATGATGAAGCCGTCGCCCTTCTTCCAGAGCTGGTAGCCGATCCACTTCGCCGGGCGGACGAAGATGACGTCGTAGAGCTCGTCGAAGTACCATTTGTTGAGCAGGAACTGGTACAGCATCGGCTGCTCCTGAGCGAGCCGAACGGGGATGTAGGGCCGGCGGATGTAGAACAGGTACGAGACGAGGAAGCCCAGCACCATCATCACCGTCGGCAGGAAGGCGATGGTCTCGGGGATGTGGTGCATCTCCTCGATGATGTGCGGGTTCATCTTCACGGACTCGCGGAAGAACTCCTCGACGCCGTGGCCGGCGAACAGCTCCTTGAACGGCAGACCCGCGACGAACGAGCCGACCGCGAGCACGCCGATCGGGACCAGGATCCAGAGCGGGGCTTCATGCGCGGCCTCGTAATGATGCTCGTCATGGGGCTCGCCGTGGAAGGTCTTGAAGATCAGGCGCCAGGAGTAGAACGAGGTCAGGCCGGCGGCGATGACCGTCATCAGGAAGCCGTATACCGCGAACGGATTGTGCGAGGCGTAGGCGGACTCGATGATCGCGTCCTTGGAGAAGTAGCCGGCGGTGAGCGGGAAACCGGTCAGCGCCAGCGTGCCGACCACCATCACCGCATAGGTGTAGGGGATCTTCTTCCAGAGGCCGCCCATGTTGCGGATGTCCTGCTCGTGGTGCATCGCGTAGATCACCGAGCCGCTCCCTAAGAACAGCAGCGCCTTGAAAAAGGCGTGCGTGAACAAATGGAACATGCCGACCGAATAGGCCCCCGCTCCCATCGCCACGAACATGTAGCCGAGCTGCGAACAGGTCGAGTAGGCGACGATGCGCTTGATGTCGTTCTGGACGAGGCCGATCGTGGCGGCGAAGAACGCCGTGGTCGCACCGAAGAACATCACCACGGCTTGGGCGGTCGGGGCGAGCTCGAACAGCGGCGACAGGCGCGCCACCATGAAGACGCCGGCGGTGACCATGGTCGCTGCGTGGATCAGCGCCGAGACCGGGGTCGGGCCTTCCATCGCGTCCGGCAACCAGGTGTGCAGCAGGAACTGCGCCGATTTGCCCATCGCACCCATGAACAGCAAGAGGCAGGTCAGGGTCAGTGCGTCGGCGTGCCAGCCGAGGAAGTTGATGGTCTTGCCGGTGAGGCCAGGGGCGGCATGGAAGATGGTCTCGAAATCGGTCGAGCCCGCCAGCATGAAGATCGCGAAGATGCCGAGCGCAAAGCCGAAATCGCCGACGCGGTTGACCACGAAGGCCTTGATGGCGGCGGCGTTCGCCGACGGCTTCTGGTACCAGAAGCCGATCAACAGATAGCTGGCGAGACCCACGCCCTCCCAGCCGAAGAACAGCTGCACGAGGTTATCAGCGGTCACCAGCATCAGCATGGCGAAGGTGAACAGCGAGAGATAGCCGAAGAAGCGCGGCCGGTACGGATCCTCGTCCATGTAGCCGATGGAATAAAGGTGCACGAGCGAGGACACGGTCGTCACCACCACCAGCATCACCGCGGTCAGCGTGTCGACGCGCAGGGTCCACCAGACCTGGAGGTCGCCGGAGAAGATGAAAGGCAGCAGCTGGACACGGGCCTCGTGGTGCATGAAGCCGACATCGACCAGCGTCATCCAGGACAGCGCCGCCGCGACGAACAGCAGACCCGTGGTGATCAGCTCCGCAGCGCGCGAGCCAGCCGCGGCCGGCTCCGCGGGGCCGTGGCCGTGGTCGTCATGGCCGTCGCCGGGCTCGTGGTGGGTCTCGTGGATGACCGCAGCGTCCTCGTTGATCGTATTGGACGCATGGGCGTGCGCGCCATGGCCGTGATCGCCGTGATGCTCGACCTCGTCGCCCGAGGGGTTGCGGGCATGCGCGCCGACCAGCGAGATGAGCCCGGCCAGAATGGCGCCCAGCAGGGGCAGGAAAACGATTGCCTGAACCATTTGAGAGCTCAGCCCTTCATCAGATTGACGTCCTCAACCGCGATCGAGCCGCGGTTGCGGAAATAGACCACCAGGATGGCGAGACCGATCGCGGCTTCAGCGGCCGCGACGGTCAGCACCAGCAGCGCGAAGACCTGGCCGACGATGTCGCCGAGGAAGGTCGAGAACGCGACGAGGTTGATGTTTACCGAGAGCAGGATCAGCTCGATCGACATCAGGATGACGATGATGTTCTTGCGGTTCAGGAAGATGCCGAGGATCCCGAGCGTGAACAGGATCGCGCCGACCGCCAGATAATGTCCGAGCCCGATCGTCATTTCACCCACTCCGCCGCATCGGCATCCGAGAGCCCCTGCCCCGGCGCCACCTTGCGCATCGCCATCGCCATCTCGGGCGTGCGCGCGTTCTGAACGTTGATGTCCTGCCGCTTCACGTTCGCCTTGTGGCGCAGCGTCAGCACGATGGCGCCGATCATGGCGACCAAAAGCACCATGCCCGCCAGCTGGAAGTAGTGGATGTACTTCGTATAGAGCACGAGGCCGAGCGCCTCGGTGTTGCTGACGTTGGCCGGGATCGCCGCCGTGCTCGTCTTGGCGACGCCGGGGTTGATGACCCAGAAGCCGACGGTGAGCAGCAGCTCGAACAGGAAGATGCCGCCGATCACCAGGCCGACCGGCAGGTACTCGATGAAGCCCTCGCGCAGCTCGAGGAAGTCGACGTCGAGCATCATGATCACGAACAGGAACAGCACCGCGACCGCGCCGACATAGACGACGATCAGCATCATGCCGAGGAACTCGGCGCCCATCAGCACGAACAGGCCGGAGGCGTTGACGAAGGCCAGGATCAGGTACAGCACGGAGTGCACGGGATTGCGCGAGACAATCACCATCACGGCCGAGGCAACGCAGATGCCGGCGAACAGATAGAAGAACAGCGCGGGAAGGATCATGCCCTCACCTCACCGGTACGGCGCGTCGAGCTCGATCGCTTTCGCGATCTCGCGTTCCCAGCGATCGCCGTTGGCGAGCAGCTTGGCCTTGTCATAGAACAGTTCCTCGCGGGTCTCGGTCGCGAACTCGAAGTTCGGACCTTCGACGATGGCGTCGACCGGACAGGCCTCCTGACAGAGGCCGCAATAGATGCACTTCACCATGTCGATGTCATAGCGCACGGTGCGGCGGGTGCCGTCGTTGCGGCGCGGACCGGCCTCGATGGTGATGGCCTGCGCCGGGCAGACCGCTTCGCAGAGCTTGCAGGCGATGCAGCGCTCTTCGCCGTTCGGATAGCGGCGCAGCGCGTGCTCGCCGCGGAAACGCGGCGAGATCGGGCCCTTCTCGAACGGATAGTTCAGCGTCGGCTTCGGCTGGAAGAAATAGCGCATGGCGAGGAAGAACGCCGAGACGAATTCCGACAGCAGGAGCGAGCGTGCAGTGGCGTTGATGTTGATACCCATGACGGCCCTCACTTCGGCGCGATGCCGGCGAAATGCAGCACGCCGGCCACCACGATCACCATCGCCAGCGACAGCGGCAGGAACACCTTCCAGCCGAGGCGCATCAGTTGGTCGTAGCGGTAGCGCGGCACGATCGCCTTTGCCATCGCGAACAGGAAGAACATGAAGAACAGTTTCAGCGAGAACCAGATGATCCCCGGCACCCAGTTGAAGGGCGGCAGGTCCACCGGCGGCAACCAGCCTCCGAGGAACAGGATCGTGGCCAGCGCGCACATCGTGACGATCGCGACGTACTCGCCGAGCATGAACAGCAGATACGGCGTCGAGCCGTATTCGACCATGAAGCCGGCGACGAGCTCGGATTCCGCTTCGACGAGGTCGAACGGCGGACGGTTGGTTTCCGCCAGCGCCGAGACGTAGAACACCACGAACATCGGGAACAGCGGCCAGACGTACCAGTTCAGGATGGTGAGTTGCGGCAGCCCGATCAGGCTGGCGAGGCCGCGCGCATGCTGGGCCTCGACCACGGCCGACAGGTTCAACGTGCCGGCGCAGAGCAGCACCGTGATGATGACGAAGCCGATCGAGACTTCATAGGACACCATCTGCGCCGCCGAACGCAGCGCGGCCAGGAACGGGTATTTCGAGTTCGACGACCAGCCGGCCATGATGATGCCGTAGATCGACAGCGACGAGATCGCGAAGATGAAGAGGACGCCGACATTGATGTCGGAGATCACCCAGCCGAGATTGGTCGGGATCACCGCCCAGGCCGCGAGCGCGAGCACGCACGACACCAGCGGCGCCAGCAGGAAGACGCCTTTGTTGGCGCCGGCCGGGATGATCGGCTCCTTCAGCACGAACTTGAGGAGGTCCGCGAAGGATTGCAGCAGGCCCCAGGGGCCGACCACGTTCGGGCCGCGGCGGATCTGCACCGCCGCCCAGATCTTGCGGTCGGCGAGCAGGATGTAGGCGATCGCCACGAGCAGGACGACGAGCACCAGGACGCTCTCGGCGACCATGATGATCAGCGGCCAGAGGAAACCTGTCCAGAATGCGCTTTCGAAGAATTCCATCAGATCACGCTCACTCCGCTGCGGTCAGCATCTGCCCGGAGGCAAGCCGCGAGCATTCCGCCATCACGGCGGACGCACGCGCGATTGGGTTGGTCAAATAGAAGTCCTCGACCAGAGGCTTGAACGGCGCCTTCTCGAGCGAGCCGCCCTTCCCCGCCAGCTTCTTGATCTGGTCGGCGGAGCCGGCCTCGATCTGGTCGAGACGGATCAGATGCGGCACGGCCTTGAAGATCATCTGGCGCAGGGCGGGAAGCGAGTCATAGCCGAGCTTCTTGCCGAGCGCTTCGGACAGCGCGCGGATGATCGCCCAGTCCTCGCGGGCTTCGCCCGGCGGGAACGCGGCGCGGCCGGTCATCTGCACGCGACCTTCGGTGTTGACGTAGATCGCGGACTTCTCGGTATAGGTCGCCGCCGGCAGGATCACGTCGGCGCGATGTGCGCCGCGATCGCCATGGGTGCCGATATAGACGACGAAGGTACCGTCCGGCGCCTTGATCTCGTCGGCGCCGAGCAGGAACAACAGGTCCAGCGTTCCGAACGTCGTCATCTGCGCCGCATTCAGGCCGCCCGCGGTTGCGGCGAAGCCGATGTCGAGCGCGCCGACGCGCGAGGCGGTCTCGTGCAGCACGCCGAAGCCGTTCCAGCCGTCCTTGACCGCGCCGACGTCGAGCGCGAGCTTGGCGGCGCCGGCGAGGATGGCGGCGCCGTCGTGACGAGCGGCCGCGCCCGCACCGACCAGGATGATCGGATTCTTGGCGTTCTTCAGCACGTCCGTGAAGGAGTGCTTGCCGGCCGAGAGCTCACCGAGCGTCTCCGTGCCCGCGCCGAGATGGTCATAATCATAGGTCAGATCGGCCTTGGCGCCGATCACGCCGACCTTGAAGCCGCCGGCGCGCCAGCGCTTGCGGATGCGGGCGTTGAACACCGCCGCCTCTTTCCGCGGATTGGCGCCGATGATGAGCAGCGCATCGGCCTGCTCGACGCCTGCAAGCGTCGGGTTGAAGATGTAGGAGCCGCGGCCGAGCGCGGGGTCGAAGGCGTCGCCGCCCTGCACCGCCAGATTGCTCGAGCCGTACTTGGAAAGCAGGTCCTTCAGCGCGAACATCTCCTCGACGCCGGCGAGGTCGCCGGCGATCGCGCCGATGCGCTTGCCATCGGTGCGCGCCGCCTTGGCCGCAATCGCTGCAAAGGCCTCTGGCCAGGTCGCCGCGCGCAGCTTGCCGGCTTCGCGGATATAGGGCCGGTCGAGGCGCTGGGTGCGCAGGCCGTCGACGACGTGGCGGGTCTTGTCGGAGATCCACTCCTCGTTCACGGCCTCGTTGATGCGCGGCAGCACGCGCATCACCTCACGGCCGCGGGTGTCGACGCGGATCGCCGATCCCACGCCGTCCATGACGTCGATCGACTGGGTCTTGCCGAGTTCCCACGGACGCGCCGCGAACGCATAGGGTTTTGAGGTCAGCGCGCCGACCGGGCAGATGTCGACGAGGTTGCCCTGGAGCTCGGACGTCAGCGCATGCTGGAGATAGGTCGTGATCTCCATGTCCTCGCCGCGGCCGGTGGCGCCCATCTCGGGGGCGCCGGCGACTTCCGCCGAGAAGCGGACGCAGCGCGTGCACTGGATGCAGCGGTTCATCGAGGTCTTGACCAGCGCGCCGAGATATTTGTCCTCGACGGCACGCTTGTTCTCAGCGAAGCGGCTGGTGTCGACACCATAGCCCATCGCCTGGTCCTGCAGGTCGCACTCGCCGCCCTGGTCGCAGATCGGGCAGTCCAAGGGATGGTTGATGAGAAGGAATTCCATCACGCCTTCGCGCGCCTTCTTCACCATCGGCGAACGCGTCGAGATTTCCGGCGGCTCGCCCTTCGGGCCCGGACGGCAGTCGCGAACGCCCCAGGCGCAGCTGGCGACCGGCTTCGGGCCGCCCTTCACCTCGACGAGGCACATCCGGCAATTGCCGGCGATCGACAGCCGCTCGTGATAGCAGAAGCGCGGAATCTCGGCACCGGCCGCCTCGCACGCCTGAAGCAGCGTGTACTCGGCGGGGACATCGATCTCTTTGCCGTCGATGATGAGCTTGGTCATGTCTCTTACTCCGCCGCGACCATGTTCACGGGATCGCGGACGCCGATATCATCGACATCGGCCTTGTGCGAATATTGGTCGATGCGCGCTTCGATCTCGTGACGGAAGTGCGCGATCAGGCCCTGGATCGGCCAGGCGGCTGCATCGCCGAGCGCGCAGATGGTGTGGCCTTCGACCTGCTTGGTCACTTCGAGCAGCATGTCGATCTCGCGCTTGTGGGCGCGGCCTTCGGCCATGCGGGTCAGGACGCGCCACATCCAGCCCGTGCCCTCGCGGCACGGCGTGCACTGGCCGCAGCTCTCGTGCTTGTAGAAATAGGAGATGCGGGCGATGGCGCGGATCAAATCGGTGGACTTGTCCATCACGATCACGGCCGCCGTGCCGAGGCCGGAGCGCAGCTTGCTCAGGCTGTCGAAATCCATCGGCGTGTCGATGATCTGCTCGGCCGGCACCATGCGCACCGACGAGCCGCCGGGGATCACGGCCTTGAGGTTGTCCCAGCCGCCGCGGATGCCGCCGCAATGCTTGTCGATCAGCTCACGGAACGGAATGCCCATGGCCTCTTCGACGTTGCAGGGCCGCTCGACATGGCCGGAGATGCAGAACAGCTTGGTGCCGACATTGTTCGGACGGCCGATGCCGGCGAACCAGGCGGCGCCCCGGCGCAGGATGTCCGGCGCAACCGCGATCGACTCGACGTTGTTGACGGTGGTCGGGCAGCCGAACAGGCCGACATTCGCTGGGAACGGCGGCTTCAGGCGCGGCTGACCCTTCTTGCCTTCGAGGCTTTCAAGCAGCGCGGTCTCTTCGCCGCAGATATAGGCGCCGGCGCCGTGGGCGACATAGATGTCGAACGGCCAGCCGTTGACGTTGTCCTTGCCGACCAGCTTGGCGTCATAGGCCTGGTCGATCGCGGCCTGGAGATGCTCGCGCTCGCGGATGAACTCGCCGCGGACATAGATGTAGCAGGTGTGCGCGTTCATCGCGCAGCTCGCGATCAGGCAGCCCTCGATCAGCAGATGCGGATCGTGCCGCATGATCTCGCGATCCTTGCAGGTGCCGGGCTCGGATTCGTCGGCGTTGACGACGAGATAGCTCGGCCGGCCGTCGGTCGATTCCTTGGGCATGAAGGACCACTTCAGGCCGGTCGGGAAGCCGGCGCCACCGCGGCCGCGCAGCCCCGACGCCTTCATCTCGTTGATGATCCAGTCGCGGCCCTTGTCGATGATATTCTTCGTACCATCCCAGGCGCCGCGGCGCCGCGCACCCTCGAGCCCCCAGTCGTGGAGGCCGTAGAGGTTCTTGAAGATGCGGTCCTTGTCCTCGAGCATATCAGTGCTTTCCGATCAACGATTGGACTGCTTGTAGGCAAGTCCGGCGGCGCAGACGGCGAAGGTCAGCGCCCAGAGCAGGCTGGATTCCAGCGACGCGTTCAGGCTGAAACGCTGCAGCAGGAAGATGAAAACGGCCGCGACCGCGGCATGCATCGCGATGAAGCTCCACTTCTTCACGGCGCCGCTCCCCTCCACCAAAGGCTGCGAGAGATCCCGCATCAGGTGATCTCCTTCAGCGTGGTCGGCCCGGTGATCGGCGCCGAGAACTGGCGGCCGTTCTGCGGACCAGGCTTGGGCGGGTTGCCCGAAGCAAAGCCGTCGAGCACCTTGCCGAAGCTTTCCTTGGTCAGGTCCTCATAGGTGTCCTTGCCGATCAGCACCATCGGCGCGTTCACGCAGGCCCCTAGGCACTCGACCTCTTCCCAACTGAAATTGCCGTCCTTGGAGAGATGGAATGGCTCGTGATGAATGCGGTGCTCGCAGACGTGGATGAGATCCTCGGCGCCGCGCAGGCGGCACGGCGTGGTGCCGCAGACCTGGACGTGGGCCTTCTTGCCGACGGGAGCGAGCTGGAACATCGTGTAGAAAGTCGCAACCTCGAGCACGCGGATATAGGGCATGTCGAGCAGGTCGGCGACCACGCGGATGGCGGCTTCCGACACCCAGCCTTCGTTCTGTTCCTGGACGCGCCAGAGGATCGCGATCACCGCGGAAGCCTGACGGCCGGCCGGATATTTCGCGATCTGCTGCCTGGCGAATGCGAGATTTTCCTCCGTGAACGCAAAGTTCGCGGGCTGGACTTCCTTCGGTGCTAATCGGCGAACGGACATCTCTTATCTCTCACTGCATGCGGCGCGCGGACTTGGCGTTCAAAGTTTTGGCGTTCAGGGCATCGATCCTGTCCTGCCAGAACGCGCTTGCGGTGCCGAAAACGTTGTAGCCGACATGGGTCGAGACCTTGATGCGGTCGAGGATCGACAGCTCGGTCACGGTCTCCATCCGGTTGCTGCGCGGATCAAACACGATCAGCTTCAGCGGGGTCTGTTCGAGGATGTAGCGCGACACCGCATGAGAACGGTCGCTGCCGTGCTCCTCGCACATGATGACGCTGTCGGCCTGGAGCAGCCGGGCGCCGCCCTTGATCGCCTCGATCTCGACGCCCTCGACGTCGAGCTTGATCAGGTACTTGCCGCTCGCTGCGACCTTGCCGTCGTCGATGAGATTGTCCAGCGCGAGAACCGGCACCTCTTCGCCGCCGTCAGACGCATTGCCGGCGATGCTGAAAGCCTCGTGCTTGGTACCGGAGAGGCGCGCGGTGCCGCGCGCGGCGCCGATCGCGCATTTCATGGTCTCGAAGCGGTCGCCATTGACGCGGG
Organism: Bradyrhizobium sacchari; assembly: GCF_002068095.1. Lineage (GTDB taxonomy): Bacteria > Pseudomonadota > Alphaproteobacteria > Rhizobiales > Xanthobacteraceae > Bradyrhizobium > Bradyrhizobium sacchari. The sequence continues at coordinate 60,661 of NZ_LWIG01000014.1, forward strand.
CATTGTTGGCGAGCTTCGGATAGTTCTGGCCCGACGGCTCGATCGCGATCGCCTTGTGCGAGCCGAACGGCTTGCTCGACACCAGCACCGACCAGTAGCCGTAATTGGCGCCGCAATCGAGCAGTGTGTAGTCGACGTCGATGGAGTCGGCGAACAGCAGCTCGAGCTCGTCCTCATAGTTGTAGGAGCGGTTGAGCAGCTTGCTCCAATAGCCGTCGCCGTAGGGAAACTCGAACACGGCGTCGGGGTTGAGCTTGATCGCGATGTTGCGCTTGGGCAGCGTCTTCGCCAGCAGATTGGCGCAGGCGATGTAGCCCATGTGCGAGAAGTGGGAGGAGATCTTCGATCCCGTCACCAGCGCCAAGGCAGCCGTCCGCTCCCACAGGTTGGCCCCTTCAAGGGCCCCCGAGGCACGGTCAAACTGTATCGGCGCCTGGGCCATCACCGATCGACCTCTCCGAACACGATGTCGAGCGAACCCAGGATGGCCGAGACGTCCGCGAGCAGATGGCCACGGCAGATGTGGTCCATGGCCTGAAGATGCGCAAAGCCCGGCGCGCGGATCTTGCACTTGTACGGCTTGTTGGTGCCGTCAGAGATCAGGTAGACGCCGAACTCGCCCTTGGGCGCTTCGACCGCGGCATAGACTTCGCCGGCCGGCACGTGGACGCCTTCGGTGTAGAGCTTGAAGTGGTGGATCAGCGCTTCCATCGAGCGCTTCATCTCGCCACGGCGCGGCGGCGCGACCTTGTTGTCGGCGACGACGACGGGCCCCTTGCCCTCCGGCGCGTTCAGCTTCTGGATGCACTGCTTCATGATGCGCACGGCCTGGCGCATCTCTTCCATGCGGATCAGGTAGCGGTCGTAGCAGTCGCCGTTCTTGCCGATCGGAATGTCGAAATCCATCTCGGCATAGCATTCATAGGGCTGCGACTTGCGCAGGTCCCAGGCCGCGCCCGAGCCGCGCACCATCACGCCCGAGAAACCCCACTCCCAGGCTTCCTTCAGCGGCACAACGCCGATGTCGACGTTGCGCTGCTTGAAGATGCGGTTGGCGGTCAGCAGCCGGTCGAGATCGTCCACGACCTTCAGGAACGGATCGCACCAGGCCTCGATGTCGTCGATCAGCTTCTGCGGCAGATCCTGATGCACGCCGCCGACGCGGAAGAAGGCCGCGTGCATGCGGCTGCCCGAGGCGCGCTCGTAGAACACCATCAGCTTCTCGCGCTCTTCGAAGCCCCACAGCGGCGGGGTCAGCGCGCCGACGTCCATCGCCTGCGTGGTGACGTTGAGCAGGTGCGAGAGGATGCGGCCGATCTCGCAATAGAGCACGCGGATGAGCTGACCGCGGCGCGGCACCTCGATGCCGAGCAGCTTTTCGGCGGCGAGGCAGAAGGCATGCTCCTGGTTCATCGGCGCGACGTAGTCGAGCCGGTCGAAATACGGGATCGCCTGGAGATAGGTCTTCTGCTCGATCAGCTTCTCGGTGCCGCGGTGAAGCAGGCCGATATGGGGATCGACGCGGGCGACGACTTCACCGTCCAGCTCGAGCACAAGACGCAACACACCGTGGGCCGCCGGATGCTGCGGACCAAAGTTGATGGTGAAGTTGCGGAGATTTTCCGGTTGCTCGTTCATGATCAGACCTTCGGCCCCGCCTTCTCGTCACCGGGAAGCGGATAGTCCGCCCCTTCCCACGGCGAGAGGAAATCGAACTTGCGGAATTCCTGGTTGAGCCGGACAGGCTCGTACACCACCCGCTTCTCCTGGTCGTCGTAGCGGACCTCGACGAAGCCGGTGAGCGGGAAATCCTTGCGCAGCGGATGGCCCTCGAAACCGTAATCGGTGAGGATGCGGCGCATGTCGGGATGGCCGACGAAGAACACGCCGTAGAGGTCGTAGGCCTCGCGCTCGAACCAGTCGGCACCGGGGAACACGTCGATCAGCGACGGAACCTGCGTGGTCTCGTCGGCCTGGGCCTTGAGGCGGATGCGCGTGTTCAGGGTCGGTGACAGGAAGTGGTAGATCACGTCGAAGCGCTTCTCGCGCGACGGATAGTCCGCCGCCGTGATGTCGGTGAAGTTGACGAAACGGCAGTTCGGATCGTCGCGGAGGTACTTGACCACCTCGACGATCTTGCTGACCTCGACATCAACCGTGAGCTGGTTGAAGGCCACCGTATGACCGGTGGCGGCGCCCGGAAGCGCGCTAACGATCGTCTGCCCCAGTGCGTCGAGCTTGGCGTCGTCCATGACGTAAAACCTTAACGTTCGATGGTGCCGGTGCGGCGGATCTTCTTCTGCAGCAGCAGCACGCCGTAGAGCAGCGCTTCCGCCGTGGGCGGGCAGCCCGGCACGTAGATGTCGATCGGCACGATGCGGTCGCAGCCGCGCACGACCGAGTACGAATAATGATAGTAGCCGCCTCCATTGGCGCAGGAGCCCATCGAGATGACGTAGCGTGGCTCGGGCATCTGGTCGTAGACCTTGCGCAGCGCAGGCGCCATCTTGTTGGTCAGCGTGCCCGCGACGATCATCACGTCGGACTGGCGCGGCGAGGCGCGCGGGGCGAAGCCGAAGCGCTCGACGTCGTAGCGCGGCATCGACACCTGCATCATCTCGACCGCGCAGCAGGCAAGACCGAAGGTCATCCACATCAGCGAGCCGGTGCGGGCCCAGGTGATGAGGTCGTCGGTGGCAGCCACGAAGAAGCCCTTGTCGGACAGCTCGGAGTTGACCTCGAGGAAAAACGGGTCATTGGCCCCGACCGGCTTGCCGGTCGACGGATCCAGAATGCCCTTGGGCGCCGGTGCAACGACCGGACCGGCGGACGGTGCAGGATTCAATCCCATTCCAGTGCCCCTTTCTTCCATTCATAGGCGAACCCGACCGTCAGCACGGCGAGGAACACCACCATGGACCAGAAGCCGGTCGCACCAAGCTTGCCGAATGCCACCGCCCAGGGAAACAGGAACGCCACCTCGAGGTCGAAGATGATGAAGAGGATGGCGACCAGATAGAAGCGGACGTCGAACTTCATTCGCGCGTCGTCGAAGGCGTTGAAACCGCACTCATACGCCGACAGCTTTTCCGGGTCCGGCTGCTGGAACGCCACGATGAACGGCGCGATCAGCAGCACGAGGCCGATGAGGCCCGCTACCCCTATAAAGACGACGAGTGGAAGATAGTTCTGTAGAATGCCGCTCATTGGCGAGCCCTTTTTCCCGCGACGTCGGGGGAGCCGCGGATTCGTCCCGATTTGGAATTATTCTGAGCCTTAGCGCAGTGCACCAATGGGCGCAAGACACGCTCTTTTCAGGCCCTTTGCCGCCCCCAGAACGGTGGAAATCCCGGAATCACCCCGCGGCTGGTATGGAGCAGATCGATCGCCCCAGCAAGGGCGATCCCAATCCGTCCGGCGCGCTTGGCCGGCAGCTCCGCTGTTGGGGAAGCTTACTTAATCTAGGCCGCGGGACCGCGAAATCCAAATTACAACGAGGGCGATGGTGCCCTTTGTCATGCGGGCGACATGCTGGTGATTGCACCCGAACGCGGCCCGATTGCCGCGACCGGCAGATTAGGACAGCCATAGCGCCTGTCTGGCCAGACGAGCCATGCATCCCGATGGGACTGGGGTCCGTCTGGCGAATGCGTCCGTTGCGGCCCCGCCCCTATCGACCGCGAGCGCAGCCGCGGCGACTTGCTGGGCCGTCGCACGCGCCGCGCTCGCCGGAGCTTCGGGCCGGGGGGCACAGCCCGGAGCTCATCGATTCAGTCACATCGTCCGGATCAAGCTGGCGCGCAGTCCGCGCAGCTCCTCTCCTTGCCCCATCACCATGTGTAGGAGACGCTAGCGGTCACACGCCGGCGATCGCCGTAGAAGCAGGACGTCGGGACCGAACAACTGGCGACGTAGATCTTGTCGGTCAGGTTGATCACGTTCAGTGCCGTGCGCCAGTTCTGCCATTCGTAGTGGAGCGCGAGGTCGCCGAGCACCACCGCGGGAACCTCGAGGGTGTTGACCGTATCGGCCCAGGACGAGCCGATATAGCGGACGCCGCCGCCGAAGCCGAAGCCCTCGAGCGGTCCGTCCTTGAAGGTGTAGTCGGCCCAGCCCGACACCAGGATCTCGGGCGTGTTGGTCGGGGTCTTGCCGACCAGGGTCGGATCGAGATCCCGGCTGTTGAACAGATGGTAGGCGGTGAAGGCGCCGATCAGCTTCAGCTCCTTCGTGGCGTTCGCCACCGCTTCGAGCTCGATGCCGCGCGAGGTCACCTCGCCGGTCTGGTTCTGCAGGACCGGCGCGGTCACCGTGGTCGTCACGACGTTCTGGCGCTTCAGATCGAAGAACGAGGCGGTGAAATAGCCGTCGAACCCCTTCGGTGCGACCTTCACGCCGATCTCGGCCTGCTTGCCTGTCTCCGGCAGGAACAGCCGGTTCTGCGCGTCGAGGCCGATGATCGGATTGTAGCTGGTCGAATAGGAGACATAGGGCGCGATGCCGTTGTCGAAATTGTAGATCAGCCCTGCGCGGCCGCTGAACCTGCTGTCGTCGCGGCTGGCGACGGTGGCACCGGTAAAGCGCTTGTTCTGGGTGGTCTCGACCCAATCGTTGCGTCCACTCATCACCAGCGTGAAGTTGCCGAGCTTCATCTGATCCTGAAGATAGGTGCCGGCCTGCTTCTGCGTGATCCGGAAGTTCCGGAAGGGGTCGCCCGCGAACGGAATGTCGCTCAATCCGTAGACGGGATTGAGGATGCTGATCGGGGGCACCCCACCTCCGAACAGCTGGTAGTCGTCGATCTGATAGCCCTTCAGGTCGACGCCGAACAGCATCGTGTGTCGCACCGGGCCGGTGTCGAAGCGATACTCCAGCTGATTGTCGAGGTCAGCCTGATTGGCCGTGTTCTTCGCATACCAATTGTAACGATTGAGCGTCGCGGTTGCCTGATTGGCATAGTCGTTGCCGACATAGCCACGATAGGTGATGTCGACGTGGGCAAAGCGCGCATTCTGCCGGAACGTCACATCGTCGGTGAGATGGCGCTCGAACCGGTAGCCGAGCATCTCCTGCTCGCGCGTGAACTTGTCGACATTGGGATCGCCGGGGAAGAAGCTGGTCGGGATCTTGCCGAACGAAGCATTGGTGACCGTGCCGACATAGGGCAGGAAGTTGATGCCGCGCGTGTCCTGCTTGGTGGCAGACGCCAGCACCGTGAAGGTGGTGTCGGCGTCCGGCTTCCAGGTCAGCGACGGTGCGATGAAGTAGTTGTTGTCGGGCGTGAAGTTGACCTGTGTCGGGCCGTTCTGGACCTGACCGACGACGCGATAGAACAGCTTGCCATCCTGTTTGCCGTCATGTTTGCCGTCTTGGGGCTGCGTCGCGACCGGACCGCCAAAATCGAAACCGACATAGGCGTTGCCGAAATTGTTGACGCCGGTCTCGACGTAGCGGATCGGCTCGGCCGGCGGCATCTTGCTGATGACGTTGACGATGCCGCCCGGGCTCGACCCGCCATAGAGCACCGCCGAAGGTCCGCGCAGCACCTCGACGCGCTCCATGTTCGGAGTCTGCAGCTTCCAGCTCGCATAGGACGTGTAGAAGAGCTGCATGCCGTCGAGGAACAGCCCGACATCGTCGGACTTGAAGCCGCGGATCAGCCACCAATCGTTGCGCGTATCGGCGCCGAAGGTCCCTGCCCGCACGCCCGCGGTGTAGCGCAGGACCTCGTCGAGCTTGTTCGGCTTCTGGTCACGGATCTGGTCGGCGCCGACGACGGACACCGATTGCGGCGTCTCCATGATCGGCGTGTTGGTCTTGGTGCCGGACGAGCTGCGACCGGCGACGTAGCCGTGCACCGGGCCGAGCGGCCTCTCGACGAAGCCTGCATTGCGCTGCGGCTGCGGCTTGCTTCTGTTCGCGGTCTGCACCGATCGCCGCGGCGCACTGTGCGCGGCGGAAGCGGGAACGCGCCGGCGCGCTTCCGGCGCGGTGACAGTCACAGATGGCAGGTTCTGCGCGCTGCTTTGTGCCGTCGATTGTGCGAGCGATGCCTGCGGCACCAAAACCCAAGCCGATGCGGTCGCCAACACGGCCGACCGCAGCATTCCAAGACTGTTCAACGCGCCACCCCAAACCGCATGCCTGATGCGTCATGCCGCCGTGTTCGAGGCGGCATACGCTTGCGGTGACGCTTATGTGAGGGCGCGCGAATTCCCTAATTGAAAGCCTCTTAGAGGAGCTCTTAGAAGCGATCCATTATTCCCGCGGACCATCGGAACGTCAGCGCGCGTTCTTCTCGGCCTCGAGCATCTCGGCAGCGATCGCCGTGAGCTGGTCGACCTGCCGCAGCAGCATGTCGAACTCGGCCGCGCTCAGATTTTCCAGGAGGCGGCGGTTGCGCTCCTGCGCGCCTTCGACGATGGCATCATGCGCGGTGAGGCCCGACGCGGTGAGCGAGATCAGCACCTCGCGGCTGTCATTCGGATTTGCCGATTTCGCGATTAGTTTGCGCGACACCAGATTGGCCAGCGCGCGGCTGATCTGCCCCTTGTCCTGGCCGACGGCCTCGGCGAGGCGCGCCACGCTCATCGGCGGGCGCCGGCCGAGCGAGGCAACGAGACCGAACTCGACCGAGGATAATCCGGTCAGCCTCTTGTAGCGCAGGATGGCGCCGCGCTTGAGCAGATTGGCGAGCACCATCAGCCGCGAGGACAGCATCGCGGTGATCGGCGCCGGCTCGCTCTCGGCCGGCTCCGGCGTCGCCCACCCGTCCCTGCTCGGTGTCTGGTTCATCGTCCACCTCTGCCAAGAAAGCCCGGTCCTGCCAAGCCCGGGCCGCCGCGGTCTCTTCAAACGCGATTAAGATGCACCCGGAAGATCGTTGACAATGTCATCGAATTATCTTTCACTGCTCCCAAGGCATCAAAAAGGCCCGGCCGGCACGGCCGACAGCGGGAGGATCAGCATGACCATCACCCAGCGGGATCGCGATCTCGGCACGGCCTATGCCATGAAGCCGTCGCATACGCGCACCGAGCTCACCTCGGTCGTGCGCGGCACGCCGATGGGCGAACTGCTGCGCCGCTATTGGCATCCGGTCGGGCTCGTCGGTGACGCCACCGACACGCCGAAGAAAGTCCGCGCGCTGGGCGAGGATCTGGTGCTGTTTCGCGACAAGCATGGCCGCGCCGGCCTCCTGCACGCCCGCTGCTGCCACCGCGGCACCACGCTCTACTATGGCAAGGTCGAGGAAGACGGCATCCGCTGCTGCTATCACGGCTGGAAGTTCGACACCGAAGGCCATTGCCTGGAGCAACCCTGCGAGCCCGAGGGCGGCCAGTTCAAGGACAGGGTGCGTCAGCCCTGGTATCCGGTCGAAGAGCGCTACGGGCTGATCTTCGCCTATATGGGCCCGGCCGAGAAACGCCCGGTGCTGCCGCGCTATGAGTGCCTCGAAAACATGGATGATGGCGAGTTCGTCGAAGCCGACGATTCCTCGATCGGCGGCGGCGGGCCCGCCATCATCCCCTGCAACTGGCTCCAGCATTTCGAGAACGTGGTCGATCCCTATCACGTGCCGGTGCTGCACGGCTCGTTCTCGGGTCCGCAATTCACTGACATGATGGCCTCGATGCCGGAGGTGAAGTTCGACAAGACGCCGCGCGGCATCGTCGTGCGCTCCATCCGCAAGCAGGATGACGGCAAGCTATTCTATCGCGTCACCGAGGCTGCCCTCCCCACCCTCCGCGTCGTGCCAAATCCGCGCGTCGCGCAATTCGCGCGCGTCGAGTCGATCGGCTGGACGCTGCCGATCGACGACACCTCCTTCCGCATCTACGTCGCCGGCCGTGTCAAGAATTCCGGCGACATCGGCCGCATGCGCTCGAAGTTCAACGGGAAATTCTGGTGGGACATGACCGAGGAAGAGCACCAGCAATTCCCCGGCGACTACGAGGCCCAGGTCGGCCAGGGCGAGGTGACGGTTCACTCCGAGGAGCATTTCGGCCAGAGCGACCGCGGCATCCTGATGATCCGGCGCTTGCTGAGCGAACAATTGGAGGCGATGCAGGCAGGCCGCGACCCGATCGGCGTCTCCTTCGATGCGAGCGCCGCGCCAGTCGAATTCGAGGCGGGGAACTACATCCGCGAAGGATAATCAACCAGCTCCAACAAGAGCTGGACCGACAACGACAGCAAAGACAAATTGGGGGAAGCGATGGTCGATGTGACGTCACAGATGTCGGTGCAAACGGCCGCCGCGGCAAAGCCCTCGGCGCGGCGCTACTACGTGCTTGGGCTGCTCACCGTCATCTACGCGCTGAACTTCCTCGACCGCACGATCTTCAACGTCCTGATCGAGCCGATCAAGAAGGAGTTTGCCCTCAGCGACACCATGATGGGCCTGCTCGCAGGCTTCGGCTTCGCGCTGTTCTATTCCCTGCTTGGCATTCCCATCGCGCGCGTCGCCGACCGGCTCAACCGGCGCAACATCGTCGCGGTCGCCCTCGCGTTCTGGAGCGCGATGACGGCGCTGTGCGGCGCGGCCACCAGCGTGACCTCGCTGGCGCTGGCCCGCATCGGCGTCGGCATCGGCGAATCCGCGGGCTCTCCGGCCTCGCAGTCAATCGTCGCCGATCTCTTTGCCAAGAACGAGCGCCCGCGTGCGCTCGGCATCTACGCCATCGGCACCTATCTCGGCGTCTTCCTCGGCTATTTCGTCGGCGGCTATGTCAACCAGCACTATGGCTGGCGGATGGCCTTCTACGTTGCCGGCCTGCCCGGCATCCTGCTCGCGGCCATCCTGTGGCTGACGATCTCCGAGCCGAAGCGCGGCGCCATGCAGGAGAATTTCGTGCCCGAGCCGCTCGGACCGACGCTGCGCTTCCTGGCCTCGCAACAGAGCTTCATCATCGTCCTGGTCGGCTTCTGCCTCACCACCTACACCAACTATGCGACCGCGGCCTGGATCCCGCCGTTCCTGGCGCGTGTGCACCATCTGTCCAGCGCCGAAATCGGCACCTATGCGGGCACCTTCAAGGGCCTCGCCGGAATGGCGGGCACTCTGTTCGGCGGCTTCGTGGTGGCGCAAATCAGCCGCCGCGACGACCGCTGGAAGCTGTGGGCGCCTGCGATCACCTCAGGCCTCGCCGGCCCGGTGTTCGCGCTCTGCATGCTGACGCAGGATTTTGCGATGATGGTGGCGATGCTGGCGCTGACCTCGTTCCTGGTCGGTTTCCATCTCGGCCCGATCTTCGCGATCGCGCAGACCGTGGCCAAGCCAAGCATGCGGGCGCTGGCCTCGGCGCTGATCGCGCTGACCGCCACCTGCTTCGGCCAGGGTGTCGGCCCGCTCGCCGTCGGCGTCGTCAACGACGCCCTGAAGGGCAGCTACGGTGCGGACGCCGTCCGCTATTCCCTGCTCTCGGCAGCGGCCACGACCGCGCTCGGCGCCCTGCTGTTCGTCTGGGCCGCCCACTCGATCCGGAACGATATCGGCCGGGCCGCCGGCTGAGGCACCCGCTTCGACGCCACCGCCCGGCGAAACCAGCCGGGCGGCCAGATGAAACCATTTTGCGGAACCCGCGAAACCATCCGGAAACAGATGGTCCTTAGAAGGGGCCCCATAGACGGCGGCAAAGCCCGCCGGGAGGCTCAGATGAACCACTCAATTCACTCTGCTGATCGTGCGACCCACCTGAAGATCGTGGTGGTGGCGCTGGTGGCCGGCATTGCGGTGGCCGGCTTCGGGATCGCAGCCCGCACCAATGCCGATTACAGCCAGAGCGCCCAGTCGGCCCACGTCATCAAGGCCGGCAAGCCGGTGGTGATTACCAGCGCGGGCACGTCGGAGCTTCGCTAGGAACCAAAAGGTCCGATCTGGCACCAAATGGCCGCCTCCGGGCGGCCTGTTCGTTTTGTTTACAGCCCATGAGGCGACGCCTGTGGGCCGTCGCCC
>NZ_LWIG01000014.1:70666-94504 GCF_002068095.1 Bradyrhizobium sacchari
GCATGGCGGGCATCTGTCCTCGGGATATCAGGCGACGCTACCAGGTATAGCGAAGGCCGGCCTGCGTACCGACGATCGACGTTCCAAGGCTATTGACCGCGGGTGAGCTCGGCACGGTGATACTGCTGCCATGAACTTCGAGGAAGGATGACAGCTGCGGCGTCCAGAGCACGTTGATCTTGCCCGAACCGCGATAGCCATAGGTGCCGATCGCGGTGGCAACGGGGACCGTGCCTCCGATGACGCCGGCGCCGCTCGAGTCGACGATCCTGTAGTACTGACCCGAGATCGACGGCTGGACCGTGAAGCCCAGCCACTTCGTCTCGAAACCGGCGCGCGTGCCACCGTGGAATTCGGTCGAGTCGCCCGTCTTGCTGCCGAAATTGGCGGTATAGCTCTCCGAATAGGTCACCCCGACCGTGGGCTCGATCCACACGGTGTAAGGGAAGTCGAACCGGTATTGGCCGTTCCAGGTATAGGCCATGCCGCTACCATCACCGGACGCGCCAACGGCCAGGTTGGTCGTGGTGTGGGTCCAGCTTGCGAGTGCGGTGAAGTCGGCCGAGAAACCGCCGTTGATGTAAGACAGCGTGCCGGAGGTCGATGGAATTGAGCCATCGGCCGTCACTCCGCCATTCGCGAAACTGTGCGACCACGAGTGGGAGCCGGTCCCGATGAAGGTCAACGCGTCGGTTGCCGTGAAGATGCCGATCTTGGTCACATCGACCGCGCCGGTCACCGTCGCCACGCTGACCTCGACCCCGGTCGCTTGCGCCCTGTCGCCACTGCCGACCAGGTTCGCGCCGTAAAGCCAGGCCGCCGGGGGCGGTGCTGCAAGCGCCGGAGCCTTGGCGTAGGCCAGCGCGCCGAAGGGATTGCTGACACCCCTGGACGCGAACGGATCGCGGCGATCGAAATCCGACTCCTCGCCGCTGAAGCGCAGCGTTCCCGGAGGCGCAATAACCCTGCGATGCTGGATCTGATCGCGAACGTTCTGGATGATGTTCTGGATGACGTTGGTGACGACTTCTCGCGGAATATTGGCTGACTGAGCCGACGCGGGTCGCGTCGTAAACAAACTAAGCAAAGCAAGAACGGCAAAGGCAAAGCCGTGACGGAAAATTCCTGGCCTCATGGTATTTGAATAGCCCCTATTGATTTAGCCCCGAGCGCTGGCGAGAGATTCGATCCCGCGCGCCTTGATGCGGGAAACTATTTGCGTGGCCTCCACGGCGTCTTCACCCATTTGGGTGAATCGGGCTGCGCGTGCATCAAACGCTCCCGCCTGATGCTCATTTGCAACACTTTCTCCGCCCTCGTTGCGCGCGGCAGGGCCGCACCGCGTCTTTCGGTTGAATACGCGTGGACATCTACAGCTACGTCCGTGGCGGATGGCACCTGCGAGATGAGCGGAATCGCGGCATCCCGCTCATGCAAAAATTCGGCGTGGTCGATGATCTGGACATTTTCAATCCCGATACGATGTCACCGTGCGGTTTCGCTTCTTCGTGACACGACGCTGCGTTGCCGCCGGGCTCAGCTCCGTGCTCTTCGAGGGCTTGCCCGCTTCCTGTGTCTGCTGTGCCCGGATGTGTCGCCGCACATCCTCACGAACGTTCTGAATGATCGACTCCCGTGACGACTCGGCCGGATCATCGCAGCGGGCCACGCTGCACAAAGCCACGAGAAGCGGGAGGGCCAGAATCGACGCGCGGGCAAAATTCACTGTCCTGGTCATCGGGAGTCTCCGACCTTGACCGCTGCTCACCATCAACACCGGCGCAACACGATTGGTTTCACCTTCGCTGCGTGCAGCTTCTTGGTCGAAGCAGACGCCATCCCGGTTCACCCTGCAGCGCAGGCCTTTGATGTCGTCATCCAGCTCCTCTTGATGTAGAATCCACAACGAATGCCCATGTGCGCTTTTTTCCTATCTTTCGATTTCTGAGTTTCCGCTGATGCCTGATCATTTCAGGATCCGTACTTTCGCAGCCTCACCTCCCGCGTTCAGATTGCGGGATCTGGCGCGCCGGATCGCAATTTTCGGCGTCGCAGCCTTGTCGACCCTCGTTTCGATGCAGGCGCAGGCCACGGCGGACGACAGAATCGCGCTCGTCGTCGGCAACAGCGACTATCGCAAGGTCCCAAAGCTCATCAACCCGGCCAACGACGCCGCCGACATGGCGACGTCGCTCGGCCGGCTCGGATACTCGGTCCGGCATCTCGCCGACCTCGACTACAATCATTTCCGGCAGGCCCTGATCGAATTTGGCAATGCTGCGAAGACGGCCGACAAGGCGGTGATCTTTTTTGCCGGCCACGGCGTCGAAATGGACGGAAAGAACTGGCTGATCCCGGTCGATGCCGAGATCAAGTCCGAGGTCGACGTCTATGCCGAAGCGATCAATCTCGAGACCTTGATCGATATCTCGGTGATGCCGAAGATCATCGGCCTCGTGGTTCTCGACGCCTGTCGCAACGACCCGTTCGAAACGACGAAGGCCGCCGCGGGACGCGCGCTGTCACGATCATCCAAGGCGGCGACTGGGCCGGCGGTCGGCACGCCCGGCCCCCCGACGCCGCTTGCGGCCGGCGCGCGCGGCCTCGCCCCTGTCGAGGTGAGCGACAACGTGCTTGTTGCCTTCGCGGCCGCTGCCGGCACGACGGCGAGCGACGGTGCCGGGCGCAACAGCCCCTATTCCGGCTCGCTCCTGCGCCACGTCGAAACGCCGCAGCTCGAGATCAACTATCTCTTCCGGATCGTGCACGACGAAGTCCGGAAGGAGACCGGGACGCAGGAGCCTGCGATCTACGGGACGCTGCCGAAGGGCGACATCTATCTCAACGGCGAATCCGCCGTCGCAACCAGCGACGGCGGAGCAGACGCCGAGCAGGTCGCCTGGGAGTTCGTCCGCTCGACCAACGAGATCGCGACCTTGCGCCGTTTTGCCCAGCAATTCCCGGCGAGCGCGCATACGGGCGAAATCGACCAGCGGATTGCGCAGCTGCAGGCCGCTGAAGCAAACGCCTGGACGATCGTCGAGCGACAGAAGTCGCTTGCGGCCTACCGTGCCTATCTGGATCTCTATCCGTTTGGCGAGCATGTCGAGATCGCCCGGATCACGCTGACCTCGCTCGAGAAATCGGCCAAGCCCGGCCAGACCGCCGGACAGATCGACATGCCCGGTCCGCCGCCGGCGGGGTATCAGCTCGCCTCGGCCGAGACCACCGCCGGCAGTTCGGAATCGATTGAGAAGGCATGGGATATCCTGAAGGAATCGCGCGATAAGAGCGTAGTCGGCCGGTTTGCCGAACGCTATCCGAGCGCGCGCCAGAACCGCCTGCCGCCGGGCAGCGACCTTGCACTGCGACCAGTCAATTCCACTGAACTGATGCTGCGCACCGCGCAGGACAGCGACGTGAACGCCTGTTTCGACGGCGATGCCGGGGCATGTGCCAGATCCATCAAGAAATACCCCGACTACGTCCAGCTTCAATTCCAGCTCTGCCGGTCCAAGGGCAATCCCAGGGGATGCATGATCAACGCGGTGGCCGAGGCGCGCAGACGCGGGCTCCTCGTCTCCGCCTACACCCGCTCGGAAGAGGAGAAGGTTCGCAATCGCGAATATCGGCGGGTCGTTGCCCGCGTGAACCAGAATGTCGGTAACGTGGTCAGCGGCGTCGTCAGCAACGTGGTCGGCAATGTGGTCAGCAATGCCGTTTCGACTGCGGTCAGCAATGCCGCATCGAGCGCAGCCAGCCGGGCGGCATCGCAGGCGGCATCAGCCGCAGCCGGCAGAGCGGCCTCTTCGGCCGCGTCATCCGCAGCGTCGAACGCCGCCGGTCGATCAGTCTCGAATGCCGCGTCAAGCGCAGCCAGCAGAGCGGCGTCCGCTGCCGCCTCGAATGCCGCGAGCCGCGTCACCATTCCGTCCGACGTCCGCCTCAAGGAGGACATCACGGCACTCGGCCGGACCGGTGATGGTCTCCAGCTCTATCGCTACCGATACAAGGGTGATGCGACGTTCTATGTCGGCGTGATGGCGCAGGAGGTCGCGCGGCAGGCTCCCGCGGCGGTATCAACGGGAGTGGACGGGTTTCTGCGCGTTGACTATGGTCTGCTCGGCCTCGATTTCCTCACCTACCGCGAGTGGATGAGGCGGCAGCTCCATTCGGACATCGACTAAGGGACGCGACCTCATCTTGCGCTGGCTGGCACTGTTCATTGCCATCGGGGTCCTCTTCGACGCCGAAGCAGAAGCTGCCGGCAGCCGTGTCGCGCTCGTCATTGGAAACGCTGGCTACGCGAATGCGCCGCGGCTCGGCTCGCCCGTCAACGACGCCGAGGACATTGCCGCAGCTCTCGTCGGCCTCGGCTTCGACGTCGATCTGCGCAAGGACGCGACCATCGGCGACCTGCGCGCGGGACTCGGCGCTTTCACCGAGAAGTCCGCCGGCGCGGACATCGCGATCTTCTATTTTGCCGGATACAGCGCGGCCGCCGGCGTCGGCGGTTACCTGATCCCAGTCGATGCGCATCTCGCGACACCCGAGTCGGCCAGCGCAGAGACCATTCCCCTGCCTGTCGTGACCGCCAGTGCGGCGCGGGCCCGCAGGCTGGGCCTGGTGATCCTGGATGCCATGAGAGAGAACGCGTTTCCTGCCATGCCGGACGGCCGCCGCAGCGCCTCCCCCACCTCGGCAGGGAGCGCACCGATCCGCAACACGCTGGTGTTCTTTCCGGCGGAGCCGGGTCGAATTGCGGAAGAAGGCGAAGGCCGCAACAGCCCTTTCGCCGCGGCACTCCTGAAATATCTCCCCAAGGCCGACCTCGAGATCAACTTCTTGTTTCGCAACGTTCGCGATGACGTCCGGCTGGCAACGCGCCGGAAGCAGACGCCATACATGTATGGCCAGCTCTCCAAGGACAGGATCTATCTCAATCCCGTCAAGCAGGTCGTCCAGGATGATCCCGCCCTCATGCAGCGCTGCGACAATTTCGTTGCCGCGTTGCCGGATGCGAGGGCGATCGGCGTCGAGCAGAGCGAAGCACGCGACGACACAAAGGCGGCTGGAGCGGTTGCGGCGTGCTCGGATGCGGTCAAGCGGTCGCCCGGGGCGGACCGGCTGCACTATCAGCTCGGGCGCTCATTGTTCGCCGCGCGCGACTACACGGGGGCGATGGCGAGCTACAGGGCGGCATCCGAACTCGGCAATCCCCGCGCGCTCTACGAGCTCGGATTGATGTACGACAGCGGCAACGGCGTCGAGAAAGATCCCGAGCGAGCGCGCTTCTATTTTGAGATGGCCGCCGAGAGGAAGGTTGCTCCGGCGCTCGTCAGCCTCGGCCTGCAGCAGGAGCGTGGAGTAGGCGCGGCCAGCGACCCTGCAAAGGCCTATGCGTTCTACCGGCGGGCCGCCGATCTTGGCGATGCGACCGCGATCAACAGGATGGGCGAACTTGCCGAGAAAGGACTGGGGACCAGGCAGGACCTGAAACTGGCCCGGGCACTTTACCAGAAGAGCGCCGCGATGGGCGGGCTCGATGCCATGGTCAATCTCGCCCGATGCAACGCCAACGGAATCGGCGGCCGGCAGGACCATCCCGAGGCCAGGCGGCTCCTGGCCAAGGCGGCGCAGGCCGGCAGCGCGGACGCACGGCGCATCCTTGCGCATATCGAGGACTCGAAGCCGAAATAAGCGAATTCTGGCCGGGTGGGGAGCGACAGCCTTGAACAGCAGCCCAAGCGGCGCCTTGGCGGCTCAAAAGACAGCAACTGTTTGATCTATTTGCCAAAAATGGCGCGAGAGACGGGGCTCGAACCCGCGACCTCCGGCGTGACAGGCCGGCGCTCTAACCAACTGAGCTACTCCCGCGTGACGCGTATGTGTCCGCGCGGAACGAGGGGGGAATTAAAGGCGGGACCAGGTGAAGTCAAGGACGTTGGTACCTAAAGCTGGAATACTCCCGTTCCGCCGCGATCGCGCGCGGGGGCGGCCCCCTCCACGTCCCGCGACGTAGTCAGTTCGGTCCCGAATCGTCTACGCCTTCCGTCACTTGCGCGGTTCCGAGGCCCTCGCCCCGTGACCGCCTGGAATCGAGGAGGCCAGACATGGCTAAGAAAGACTTGGCTAAGAAGGACTCGGCTAAGAAGGACTCGGCTAAGAAAGCAGCCGCTTCTGCCACCATCACGCTCAAGCACCTCGCCGCCGATATCGCCGAGAGCCAGGACCTTTCCAAGAAGCACGCCGAGGCCGTCCTGACCGACATGGTCGATTTGATCACCAAGCACTTGAAGAAAGGCGACCGGGTCCGCATCGTCGGCCTCGGCATCCTCCAGGTCCGCAAGCGCGCCGCCCGCACCGGCCGCAACCCCGCCACAGGCGAAGCGATCCACATCAAGGCCAGCAAGAAGGTCGCCTTCCGCCCGGTGAAGGAACTCAAGGAGGCGATCTGAGGTGACGTTTCATTAAGCCTGATCGGATTCGTTCCCGGCCGCATCTCGGCCCGCTTTTCTGATATACCGCCTGCGTCCCCAAGACCTGCTCCCAGAAGCCCGGCGGTTTGACCAGAAATGTCCTCCCTCTCCTTTTCGCATACCGTGACCGAGCGCTTCCTGCGCTACGTCACCATCGACACCCAGTCCGATCCGGAATCCCCCAGCTCGCCCTCGACCGAGAAGCAGAAGGATCTCGGCCGCGTGCTCGCCGCCGAGCTGAAGGCCATGGGCGTCGCTGACGCCCATCTCGACGATTACGGCTATGTCTACGGCACCATCCCGGCCAACACCGACAAGAAGGTGCCGGTGATCTGCTTCTGCTCGCACATGGACACTTCGCCCGACGTCACCGGCAAGGACGTCAAGCCGCAAATGGTGAAGAACTATCGCGGCGGCGACATCGTGCTGCCGGGCGACACCAGCCAGGTGATCCGCTTCGCCGAGCATCCGGCGCTCAAGAACCAGATCGGCAACGACATCATCACCACCGACGGCACCACGCTGCTCGGCGCCGACAACAAGGCAGGCGTCGCCGAGATCATGGATGCCGCGCATTTCTTCATCAACAATCCCGACGTGAAGCACGGCACCATCAAGATCCTGTTCACGCCGGACGAGGAGATCGGCCGCGGCGTCGACAATGTCGATCTGACCAAGCTGGGTGCCGACTTCGGCTACACCATGGACGGCGAGAGCGCCGGCAGCGTCGAGGACGAGACCTTCTCGGCCGACGGCGCCACTATCACCATCAACGGCGTCAGCGCCCATCCCGGCTATGCCAAGGGCAAGATGGAGCACGCGATCAAGATCGCGGCCGCCATCGTCGAGCGGCTGCCGAAGGAAGGCTGCTCGCCCGAGACCACCTCGGGCAAGCAGGGCTTCCTGCATCCGATCGGCATCGACGGCGCGCTGGAGCAGGCGACACTTGCCTTCATCGTGCGAGACTTCACCGAGGAAGGGCTGAAGGAGAAGGAGGCCCTGCTCGAGGGCATCGTCAAGGACGTGATGAGGGACTTTCCGCGCTCGACCTACAAATTCGAGGTCAGGGAGCAGTACCGCAACATGAAGCAGGTGATCGACCGTCACCCGCACGTCCTCGAATACGCCATCGAGGCGATCCGTCGCGCCGGCCTGCGGCCGATGCGCACCGCCATCCGCGGCGGCACCGACGGTTCCCGCCTGTCCTTCATGGGCCTGCCCTGCCCCAACATCTTCGCCGGCGAGCACGCCTTCCACTCGCGCCTCGAATGGGTCAGCCGACAGGACATGGAGAAGGCGGTGCAGACCATCGTCCATCTGGCGATGATCTGGGAGGAGAAGGCGTAGGCCTCCCTTGAAACCATGCGCCAACATGGCCGGGCTTAATCCCGGCCATGTTCTTGAGCGCTACGACACCGGCATCGGACGCGGGCTGCGATGGAAGCGGTTCGAGCTCGCCATCCAGTTCGGCAGCGGCGCTCCATCGCGGTGACGTCCGCCGGCGACCGCTGCAGCCCAGGCCACCGCTGCGCCGATCAGGGCCGACGCCGCCACCGAGAACGCAACGATGACGGAGTTGCGCCGCGCGCGGTTGATCGCCGTCCGCGCGTCGGCGATCAGGGCGTCGACCCGACGCTCGGAATCGGCCGCCGCCAGGCCCGTCAGCGCCGTGACCTGCTGCACGAGATAATTGCGATCGTCGAGCGCGACTCCGCTGTGGCTCGATGACGTCATCAGGATTCGGCCAGCCTCCGCGCGGGCTTCCCGCATGTCGGCGGGAGGCCGCCGCGGCGCACGGAACAGCTTGTCGAGCTCATAGCTGAGCAGCGGCTCGGCGGACGACGCGTTGCCGCTCGAGCTGCGCATCGGCGAACGGTCGATCGCGGCCGCACCGATGATCGCCAGCAGTGCAGCTCCTATCAGCACGGCTAGAGCCCAGCACGTCAGCCCGTGCAGCCCGTCCCGCCGCTCGGCGTCGTCCTCGACTGAGGTCAGCGCGGGCGCCGGCCGCGCCGTCCGGCCGGCGATGTAGCCGCCGAAGCCGAAGCTGATGATCGCCTGTATGATCAGATACAGCCCTGACAGCAACGCCAGCGCCGCCGACGCATCGCGCCAGGTCGGCGACGCCGAGCTGACCCCGAGGCCGATGGCGACGCCAAAGCCGATCAGGATGAACGACATCGCGCCGGCGGCCAAAGCGCCTGCGATCACCGAACCCCACTGAATGGTCCGGCGCTCCTCGGCGTCGACGAGGCCGCCTTCCATCACGTCTTCCCGCACAAGAGTTTCGATTGCCATCGTGGTTCTCTCAGCGCAGGCCGAAGAACGACAGGATCGCCATGATTACGACGATCAGGCCGATGAGATAGATCAGTCCGTCCATAGTCCATCCTCCTCAAACACTCCGAACCGCTAATGAGGGGGGATGACAAACGTTCCTAATTTCGGGCCGTCGATGGAACGAACCGCTAGAATGCGCATTGTCCGTTCAAGTCCCAAGGATGAAGATTGTGAGCACATGAGGCCCCGGCCGGTCAGTCCCGGCTGGGGTCTTCTCGCGCGTGCATGTGCACCATCGCGTTCCCCACAACCGCAATGGCCGTTGCTCTTCGGCGCGCGGGATCGCGCCCTAACATGGTACCCGCCATCGTCCGAGACGGTTAACCCACCAGTGCGCCCTGCTCGCACACTCGTGAACCGCCGCACTTTCCAACGTTGCCTGCGTGTGAGAATGTGGCGGCATGATTGCTCGTCGCATCCTCAGGCTCGTGCTCGCGGTCCTCGTGACCGCGGGGCTGATGGCTGCGCCGCTGGTGACGCCGTCGGCGGCACATCCGATGGCGAGCGACATGCAGATGACCGACGCGCAGGACATGTCGGCCGACATGCCCTGCTGCCCCGACGAGCGGAACAGCAAGCAGTGCCAGGACTGTCCGCTCCTCGCGATCTGCGCGCTGAAGGTGTTGCAGGAGGGACCTGGGGTCGCGACTGTAACCGTCAGTCCGCGGGCGGTCGAGCAACTCCGGCCGCTCGATGATATCATTGCTGACGGGCTCGTCCGGCCTCCTCCGGATCATCCACCTCGATCGATCGTCTGACAGGCGCCCAGGCGCCTGGTGAACATGCGTGCCGCAACCGGCGCGCATCGCGGCCTGTCGACCCGCAACATTTCGTTGCGTGCGGCTCCACCAGTCCCATCGAGGAATTGAAATCATGACAACGTCCAACCTCGCGCGCGCCGCCATGGCCGCGCTGATCGCCGCTGCGTTCGCCACCGCCGCGCGCGCCGAGATCAAGAACTACGAATTCCAGCTCGTGCAGCCAACCGTCAAGGCCGGCGCCGATCGCGTCGTCACGGTGCGACTGGTGGACAAGACCACCGGCAAGGCAGTACCCGACGCGGTGATCTTCGCCACTCGGCTCGACATGGCACCCGACGGCATGCAGGAGATGGCCACCAAGGTCATGGCGATGCCGGGCACCGAGCCCGGCACCTACCGGTTCAAGGCGACCTTCGGCATGGCCGGCCGCTGGCAGCTCTCGCTCGGCGCCAAGGTGCAGGGCGAGACCGGAACGGTCGAGAACAAGCTCGTCGTCACGGCCGAGAAATGACCCGCCGCCTCCTGATCGGCACTGCCGCTGCGATCCTCGCCGCGGCAGGTGTCATGCCGTTCGCGGGGCTGCGACAGCAGTCGCGTGACAGCTTCATCGTATCCGCGGCAAACGCTGCGGATACGGCTGCCCCGATCTATTACCAGGACCCGGACGGCAAGCCGCTCTATTCGCTGTTCCCTGAGAAGACCAAAGACGGCCGCGACTACCGTGCCGTCCCTGCCGGCGCGGACATCAGCTTCGACGAGCCCGAGCAGCCCGCGGAGATGACGGCGGCCGACCCCAAGCCAGAGCAAAAAAGCGATCGCAAGATCAGATATTACCGCAACCCGATGGGCCTGCCCGACACCTCGCCGGTGCCGAAGAAGGATTCGATGGGGATGGACTACATCCCCGTCTATGACGGCGACGACAGCGACGACGGCTCGGTAAAACTGTCGCCCGGCAAGATCCAGCGCAGCGGCGTCAAATCGGAGCCGGCCGAGCTGCGCCGGCTGCGGACGCTGGTGCGCGCCCCCGGCACGATCCAGCTCGACGAACGCCGGGTCTCGGTGATTGCCATGCGCGCCGAGAGTTTTGTGCAGAAAGTCGCCGACGTCACCACCGGAAGCCGCGTGACCAAGGGGCAGCCGCTGATGGAGATCTACAGCCCTGCGGTATCGTCCGCAGCGGCCGAATATCTCGCGACCATTACGTCGAAGACGACGGCAGGCATCGAGCCCTACGGCCGCGGCTCGCGCCAGCGGCTGGTCAATCTCGACGTTCCCGAACCCGTCATTGCCGAGATGGAGAAGAGCCACACGGTCCCGATCACCATCCAATGGTCGTCGCCGCGTGACGGCATCGTGCTCCAGCGCAATGCCATCGACGGCATGCGCGCCCAGCCGGGCGACATCCTGTTCCGAATCGCCGACATCTCGCTGGTGTGGGCCACGGTCGACGTCGCCGAGCGCGACCTCGGCGGCGTCGCGGTCGGCCAGGGCGTGACGGTGCGCGCGCGCAGTTATCCCGGCCGCGATTTCAAGGGCCGGATCAGCGTGATCTACCCGCAGCTGAACAAGGAGACGCGTACGGCCAGGATCCGGATCGAGCTCGCCAACACCGACCTCGCGCTGCTTCCCGACATGTATGTCGACGCCGAGATCGATACCGGCAATCCGGCACCGGTGCTCAGCGTCGCCGAAAGCGCGGTGCTCGACACCGGCAGCCGGCAGGCCGTCCTGGTCGACAAGGGACAGGGCCGCTTCGAGCCGCGCGAGGTCAAGCTCGGGCGACGCGGTGACGGTTATGTCGAAATCCGCGACGGCCTTGCCGAGGGCGACGCCATCGTCACCTCCGCCAACTTCCTGATCGACGCCGAGAGCAACCTCAAGGCGGCCCTCAAGGGCCTCGCCGATGGCGGCAGCGCCATGGGAGGCAAGCCATGATCGCGCGCATCATCGCCTGGTCGGCACGCAACCTGCTGCTGGTGCTGTTCGGCACCGGCTTTGCCACTGCTGCCGGCCTCTATGCCCTGCTGCATCTGCCGCTCGATGCCATCCCTGACCTCTCCGACACCCAGGTCATCGTCTACACCGAATATCAGGGACAGGCGCCGCAGGTGATCGAGGACCAGGTTACCTATCCCCTCACCACCGCGATGTTGACGGTGCCGAAGTCGAAAGTGGTGCGCGGCTTCTCCTTCTTCGGCGTCTCCTTCGTCTACGTCATCTTCGAGGACGGTACAGACATCTACTGGGCCCGCTCGCGCGTGCTCGAATTCCTCAACGGCGCCGCGTCGCGGCTGCCCGCAGGCGTCACGCCGACGATCGGACCCGACGCCACCGGCGTCGGCTGGGTCTACCAATATGCCGTGATGTCCAAGGAGTTGAACCTCGCCGAGACCCGGACGATCCAGGACTGGAATCTGAAGTTCGCGCTCGCCAAGGCGGAAGGCGTGGCGGAGGTCGCCAGTGTCGGCGGCTTCGTCCGGCAGTACAACGTCATCCTCGATCCGCAGCGGATGCGCGACCTCGGCATCACCATGCAGAAGATGCGCGAGGCCATCCGCGCCAGCAATGCCGACGTCGGCGGCCGCACCGTCGAGCTGTCCGAGTTCGAATATGTCATCCGCGGCAAGGGCTATCTGAAAAGCGTCGACGACCTCGGCAACATCGTGCTGAAGACCGACAACGGAACGCCGGTCAAGCTGCGCGATGTCGCCCGCGTCGAGCTCGGGCCGGACGAGCGGCGCGGCATCGCCGAGCTCAACGGCGAAGGTGAAGTGGCGAGCGGCATCGTGCTGCAGCGCTTCGGCATGAACGCGCTCGACGTGATCGAGAACGTCAAGAAGCGGTTCAAGGAGATCGCGACGAGCCTGCCGAAATCGGTCGAGATCTTCCCGGTCTACGACCGCTCCAACCTCATCAAGGCCGCGATCGACACGCTCCGGCACACGCTGCTCGAGGAGAGCATCGTGGTGGCGCTGGTCTGCATCGTGTTCCTTCTGCATGTCCGCAGCGCGCTGGTCGCCATCCTGATGCTCCCGGTCGGTGTGTTGATGGCCTTCGGGGCCATGAAGCTGCTTGGGATCGGCTCCAACATCATGAGCCTCGGCGGCATCGCGATCGCGATCGGCGCCATGATCGACGCCGCTATCGTCATGATCGAGAATGCACACAAGCATCTCGAGCGCGCCCAGCCCGGCCAGTCGCGGGTCGCGATCCTGACCGAGGCCGCCGCCGAGGTCGGGCCGGCGCTGTTCTTCAGCCTCCTCATCATCACCGTCTCGTTCATGCCGATCTTCACGCTGGAATCGCAGGAGGGCCGTCTGTTCAGCCCGCTCGCCTTCACCAAGACCTTCGCGATGGCGGCGGCGGCATTGCTGTCGGTAACGCTGGTGCCGGCGCTGATGGTGATCTTCGTCCGCGGCAAAATCATCCCGGAGCACAGGAATCCGATCAACCGCTTCCTGATCTGGATCTACCGTCCGGTGATCTCAGGGGTGCTGAGGGCGCGGATCCCGGTCATCCTGCTCGCGCTCGGCGTGCTCGCCGCCTCGACCTGGCCGGCGGGCCAACTCGGCTCCGAGTTCATGCCGAACCTCAACGAAGGCACCCTGCTCTACATGCCGACGACGCTGCCCGGCATCTCCGTGACCAAGGCGGCCGAGCTGATGCAGACCCAGGACCGGATCATCCGCTCGTTTCCGGAAGTGGCGTCGGTCTACGGCAAGGCCGGCCGCGCGGCCACCGCGACCGATCCGGCGCCGTCGGAGATGTTCGAGACCATCATCGACCTCAAGCCGAAGGAGCAATGGCGCACGGGGGTGACCATCGACAGCCTGATCGCCGAGATGGACAAGGCCCTGCAGTTCCCCGGTGTCTCCAACGCCTGGACCATGCCGATCAAGGCGCGCATCGACATGCTCTCGACCGGCATCCGCACGCCCGTGGGCATCAAGGTCATCGGCACCGACCTCGTCGGGATCGACAAGCTCGCCCGGCAGATCGAGCAGGTGCTCAAGGCCGTGCCGGGCACGTCCTCGGCTTATGCCGAGCGCAGCCTCGGCGGCTACTATCTCGAGATCACGCCGGACCGCGAGGCGCTGTCGCGCTACGGCGTCATGGTGCAGGACGTGCAGGACACCATCGCCACCGCGCTCGGCGGCCAGACGGTGACGACGACGGTCGAGGGCCGCCAGCGCTTCACCGTCAACATGCGCTATCCGCGCGACCTGCGCGACAATCCGAAGGCGATCGCCAGCGACATCCTGGTGCCGATGCCGGGCGGCGGCGCCGTCCCACTCGGCGAAGTCGCCAGCGTCACGCCGGCGCGCGGGCCGACCTCGATCCGGACCGAGAACGGGCAGCTCGCCACCTACATCTATGTCGACATCCGCGACCGCGACCTCGGCGGCTATGTCGCCGATGCGCGGGCGGCGGTGCAGGCGAGCGTCCCTTTCCCGCCCGGCTATTACGTGGTCTGGAGCGGACAATACGAATATCTGGAACGTGCCACCGCGCGGCTGAAGATCGTGGTGCCGGTGACGCTGCTGATCATCTTCCTGCTGCTCTATCTCAACTTCCGCTCGATCACCGAGACCATGATCGTGATGCTGTCCCTGCCCTTCGCGCTCGTCGGCGGACTCTGGCTGATGTGGTGGCTCGGCTTCAACTTCTCGGTCGCGGTCGCGGTCGGCTTCATCGCGCTTGCGGGCGTGGCGGCCGAAACCGGCGTGGTGATGTTGATCTACCTCAACCACGCCCTCGCCGAAACCGAAGCGCGCTGCGCGCGCGCCGGCCGCGCCCTCGCCCGCGCCGATCTCGACCAGGCCATCATGGAAGGCGCGGTCGAGCGAGTCCGTCCGAAGATGATGACCGTGGTTGCGATCATGGCCGGCCTGCTGCCGATCATGTGGAGCAGCGGAACGGGATCGGAGATCATGCAGCGTATCGCCGTGCCCATGATCGGCGGCATGATCTCGTCGACGCTGCTGACGCTGATCGTGATCCCCGCCATCTTCGGCCTGGTGAAGGGTTTTGGGCTGCGCTCGGGCGACGTTGTCGCGTCCGAGCAAATTCGGGAGGCGGCCGAATGAGCCGCATATGTTGCGAGCCGGTCGCAGTCGCATCAGCCGTGTGCGGCTGCGACGTTGAGTTCCCCACACGTAACACGATTGCGGGTCGACACTGTTCCTGCTGCCATGCTAGGCCAGCCGGATCGACAGCAAGAGTGAATTCGTGGTCCCGAACCGCCGGCCCTTCAGACTGAGCTTCACGCGCAACTGGCGCGGACTCATGGCCGTATTCGTCACTGCCATGTATCTGCTCTCCGGCGTCTTTCACGGCGCTTTTGACATCGATGTGACCAGCCCGGCCGGCGGCTCGGAGATCGCCTTGATCCTCGATGATGCTGCGGCCGGAGATAAGGGTCACAAGGCCGTTGCCGACCATCACTGCCATGGCTGCTTCTCAGTTGCCGTCGCACAGGTGGTCCAGCCGGCGGTTGCCACCGATGTGCTGAACGCGCCGGTTCCGCAGCAGCAACCTGCGCTCATCAGTGTTGCACCCGACACCGACTCACCGCCTCCAAAACGCCTGACCTGAACGGATCAGCCGGGTGCCTGCGCGCGCCCATCGGTTCTCCTTCACAGGTCTTTTTCATGTTTCGCAGACGAACGGCGGCGCGCGTCGCGTGCGCGCTGGCTATTCTCATCAGCCCGCCCCTGGCGCTGACGTCACACGCCCAGACGCTGACCATGCGCGCGGCGCTCTCGCGCGCGCTGGCCGCGAGCCCGCGCCTCACGGCGGCGGAGCGCGATGTCGGCATCGCCACCGGCCAGCGCATCCAGGCCGGTGCGCTGCTCAATCCGGAACTGTCCTACGAGCAGGACAATTCGCTCGGCTCCGGCATCTATCGCGGCACCAGATCGGCCGAGACCACGCTCCAGATCAGCCAGGCCTTCGAGTTGTTCGGCAAGCGCGACGCCAGGATCGCCGCCGGACAGGCCGGCGTCGAGGTCGCCGCGATCCAGCGCAAGGCGGTCAGGCTGGAGGTGCTGTCGGAGACCGCGATTGCCTTCCTCAGTGTGCTCGGCGCGCAGCGGCGGATCCAAATCCTCGACGAGCAGGTCGACGCGATCGACCGGCTGACGCCGCTGCTGCGCCGCCGCGTCGAGGCAGGCGCCTCGTCCCCGGCCGAGACCGGCCGCGCCGAGGTCGCCTCCGCGCTGGTGAAGGCCGACCGCGAGCGTCTCAAGGCGACGCTGGCGAGCGCCCGGCGCGAGCTTGCGGTATTGATGGGCGATCCCTCGGCGAAATTCGGCGAGGTCTCCGGCCGCCTCGACACCACGGGGCGCCCGCCGACATTCCAGTCGGTGGTCGCCGCCATCGATGCCAATCCGCAACTGGTACGCTGGACCGCGGTCTATGCCCAGCGCAATGCCGAGTTGCTGATCGCGCGTCTCAAACCCCATCCGGACGTCCGGATCGCCGCGGGTTGGCGCCATTTCAACGAGACCAATGACGACGCTGTGCGCCTGACCGTCTCGGTGCCGATCCCCGTGTTCGACCAGAACCAGGGCAACATCCTCTCCGCGCAGGAGAGCCTCGCCAAGACCAGGGCCGAGCGCGAGGCCAACCGCAACACGCTGATCGTGATTGCCGGCCGTGCCTATGACTCGCTGCAGGGCTCGCTGCGCGAGCTTGCGGTGCTGCGCGAGACCGCCATCCCCAAGGCCGTCGAAGCGTCCGAGGCGATCTCGCAAGGCTACGGCCAGGGCCGTTTCACCCTGCTCGAAGTGCTTGACGCTCAGGCGAGCGTCACCCAGGCGCGGCTGCGCGAGCAGGAAGCGCTGCAGAATTTCCACGCCGGTGTTGCGACCATCGAAGGCCTCGTCGGCAATCCCTTTGCGCTGGCCCGGGAGAGCGCGCGATGAAGACATCCTCCACCCTCGTCGTTGCCGTCATCGCGGCCGCCCTCGGCGCCTACGGCTATTCCATGCTCGCGCCAGCAAAGGTCGCGTCAACCGAGCATGCCGCGGAGAAGAAGCCGGAGAAGCCGAACGACCATGTCGAGCAGGACGAGCACGGCGCCGACCGCATCCGCATCTCCGACGTCAAGCTGGCTGCCGCCGGCGTGACCTTGGCGGAGGCCGCAGGCGCGACGCTGACCCAAACGCTGTCGTTCAACGGCATCCTGCGCGCCAACCAGGAGGCGGTCGTTCAGGTCACGCCGCGCTTTCCCGGAATTGCAAAATCGATCCAGAAGCGCATCGGCGACAGGGTCGTCAAGGACGACCTGCTCGCCGCGATCGAGAGCAACCAGAGCCTCACCGTCTACGAGCTCAAGGCGCCAATCGCCGGCACCGTGATCGAGCGGCAGATCTCGCTCGGCGAATACGCGTCCGAGCAGAAGCCGGCCTTCGTCGTCGCCGACCTTTCCTCCATCTGGGTCGACCTGTCGATCTACCGGCAGGACCTGAAGCACGTTCGCATCAACGACGAGGTGCTGATCGATCCCGACGACGGCCGCGGCGAGATCAAGGGCACGATCTCCTATATGGCGCCGATCGGCTCGAGCGAGACCCAGACCGCGCTGGCGCGCGTCGTGCTGCCAAATCCCGACGGGCGCCTGCGTCCCGGCCTGTTCGTCACGGCGCGGCTGATCCTCGCCGCGCGCAACGTCGCGGTCGCCGTGCGGCGAAGCGCGATCCAGACCTTGGAGAACAAGACCATCGTGTTCGTCCGCGAGGACGGCGACAAGATCGAGGCGCGCCCCGTGGAGCCTGGCGATGCCGACCCGAAATTCGTCGAGATCCGCGCCGGCCTGTTGGCCGGCGAGCGCTACGTCGCCGAGAACAGTTTTGTGGTCAAGGCGGAGATGGGCAAGGGAGGCGCCGATCATGATTGACGCCATCCTCGCCTTCGCGGTCCGCCAGCGCTGGCTCGTGGTCCTGTTCACACTCGCGGCCGGTGCCCTCAGCGCTTGGAATTTTACGCGGCTGCCGATCGACGCGGTCCCCGACGTCACCAACGTCCAGGTCCAGATCAACACCCGCGCACCAGGCCTGTCGCCGCTCGAAGCCGAGCAGCGCATCACCTTCCCGCTCGAGACCGCGATGGGCGGCTTGCCCAGGCTCGACTACACCCGCTCGATCTCGCGCTACGGCCTGAGCCAGGTCACGGTCGTGTTCCAGGACGGCACCGACATCTATTTCGCCCGGCAGCTCGTCAACGAGCGCATCCAGCAGGCCAAGGACCAGCTTCCTGCAGGCACCGAGGTCGCGATGGGGCCGATCTCGACCGGGCTCGGCGAGATCTATGTCTACTCGGTCGAGGCCAGGCCGGGTGCGAAGTCGTCGACCGGCGCCGGCTTCACGCCGACCGAGCTGCGCACCATCCAGGACTGGATCATCAAGCCGCAGCTGCGCACCATTCCCGGCGTGGTCGAGGTCAACTCGATCGGCGGCTATGAGCGGCAATTCCACGTGCTGCCGATCCCGGGCCGGCTGATGGCCTACAAGCTCGGCTTCCGTGACATCATGACGGCGCTGGCCGCCAACAATGCCAATGTCGGCGCCGGCTATATCGAGCGCAATGGCGAGCAATATCTGGTCCGCGCCCCCGGCCAGGTCGCCAATATCGAGGACATCAGGAACATCGTGATCGGCTCGCGCGGCGGCGTGCCGGTGCGCATCCGCGACGTCGCCGAGGTCCAGGAGGGCCAGGATCTGCGCAGTGGCGCTGCGACCACCAACGGCAACGAAACCGTGCTCGGTACAGCCATGCTGCTGATCGGCGAAAACAGCCGTACCGTGGCCCGGCGCGTGAAAGCCAGGCTCACGGAGATCGCGAAATCGCTCCCCGACGGCGTCATCGCGCGCGCGGTCTACGACCGCACGCATCTGGTGGAATCCACCATCCAGACGGTCGAGAAGAACCTCGTCGAGGGCGCGGCGCTGGTGATCGCGGTGCTGTTCCTGATCCTCGGCAACTTCCGCGCCGCGCTGATCACGGCCTGCGTCATCCCGCTCTCCATGCTGTTCACGATCACGGGCATGGTCGAGAGCAAGGTCAGCGCCAATCTGATGAGTCTGGGCGCGATCGATTTCGGCATCATCGTCGATGGCGCCGTGATCATCGTCGAGAACTGCCTGCGGCTGCTCGCCGCCGAGCAGCACCGGCGCGGCCGGCTGCTGACGCTGGATGAACGCCTCCAGACTATCCGCGCCGGCGCCAGCGAGGTGATCAAGCCGAGCCTGTTCGGCACGTTGATCATCGCCGTGGTCTATCTTCCGGTTCTCACCCTGACCGGGACCGAAGGCAAGATGTTCACGCCGATGGCGTTGACGGTGCTGATGGCGCTCGCCGGCGCGGCGCTGCTGTCGATCACCTTCGTCCCCGCCGCGGTTGCGATCCTTGTCACAGGCAAGGTCTCGGAGACGGAAAACGTCTTCATGCGGGCGGCCAAGCGGCTCTATCTGCCGCTGCTCGAGCGCGCCATCCACTATCGCGGCAGCGTCGCGTTCGGCGCCGTGCTGATTGTCGCCGTCAGCGTCTTAGCCGCGACACGCATGGGCGGTGAGTTCATCCCGAACCTGGACGAAGGCGACATCACCATCGAGACCATCCGGATTCCCGGCACCAGCCTGACCCAGAGCGTCGACATGCAGTTGCGGCTCGAGAAGGCGGTGACGCAGGTGCCGGAGGTGGCGACCATCTTCTCCAAGGTCGGCACCGCCGAGATCGCCAACGATCCGATGCCGCCGAACGCCGCCGATACCTATGTCACGCTGAGGCCGCGCGAGGAATGGCCCGATCCCGCCAAACCGAAGAGCGAGGTGATCGAGGAGATCGAACGGGCGGCCAACACCCTGCCCGGCACGGCCTATGGCATGACCCAGCCGATCCAGATGCGCTTCAACGAGCTCATCGCGGGCATCCGCAGCGACGTCGGCGTCAAGATCTTCGGCGACGATCTCGACGTGCTCGCCGGCATCGCCCAGCAGGTCAACGGCGTCGTTCGCGGCGTCGAGGGCGCCGCCGACCTCAAGACCGAGCAGATCGCGGGCCTGCCGATCCTCACCGTCAAGCTCGACCGCCAGGCGCTGTCACGTTATGGCCTCAGCCTCAGCGAGGTGCAGACCCTCGTCGAGATCGCGATCGGCGGCAAGCCGGTCGGCAAGCTGTTCGACGGCGATCGGCGCTTCGACATCGTTGTGCGTTTGCCGGAAAGCCTGCGTGCCGACCCCGATACGATCAAGTCGCTGCCGATCCCATTGCCGCCGGGCGAGGACGTCGCTTCCGTCACGAAAACCGCCTGGCCGGGGACACCAGCGGCGACACCGCGCTACGTGCCGCTCTCTTCCGTCGCGGCGATCGAGATCGCGCCGGGCCCCAACCAGATCAGCCGGGAAAACGGCAAGCGCCGCGTCGTGGTGATGGCCAATGTTCGCGGGCGCGATCTGCGCTCCTTCGTCGCCGAGACGCAGGCCGCCGTGGCGGAGAAGGTCAAGCTGCCGCCGGGCTACTGGATCGGCTGGGGCGGTCAGTTCGAGCAGCTGGTCTCGGCCACGAAGCGGCTGACCATCGTGGTGCCGGTGGCGCTGTTCCTGGTATTCCTGCTGCTGTTCATGGGCATGGGATCAGCGGCGGATGCGGCGCTGGTGTTCTCCGGCGTGCCGCTGGCGCTGACCGGGGGCATCGCCGCGCTGCTGCTGCGCGGCATTCCCCTGTCGATCAGCGCCGGAGTCGGCTTCATCGCGCTGTCGGGCGTCGCCGTGCTCAACGGCCTCGTCATCATCGCGTTCATCGAGCGGCTGCGCAGCGAGGGGCGATCCGTTGCGGAGGCCGTACGCGAAGGTGCGGTGACCCGCCTTCGCCCGGTGCTGATGACAGCACTCGTCGCCTCGCTCGGCTTCGTGCCGATGGCGCTTGCCACTGGTGCCGGCGCCGAGGTGCAGCGGCCGCTCGCGACCGTGGTGATCGGCGGCATCATCTCCTCGACCGTGCTGACACTGCTGGTGCTGCCGGCGCTCTACGTGCTGTTCCGGCGTGACGCGGCAAGCGAAACGCCTACAATGGCGCCCGATTTGGCTGAAACCTGGGAGCGTTAGGTTTGGGCAACCACGACCATCACCATCATGATTATGCAGGCCATTCGCATGATCACGGCCATGAGCATGACCACGGTCATGATCATGGTGTTGGCCATGCGCATGTCCATGCCCCCGCCAGCTTCGGCAAGGCGTTCGCGATCGGGATCACGCTCAACACCGCGCTGGTCGTGGCCGAGGCGGTCTACGGCTATATCGGCAACTCCACAGCCCTGCTCGCCGACGCCGGCCATAACCTTTCCGACGTGCTCGGCCTGGTCGTGGCCTGGGGCGCATCGATCGCGGCAAAGCGCGCGCCGAGCGGCCGCTTCACCTACGGCCTGCGCGCCTCCACCATCCTGGCCGCGCTGGCGAATGCTGTCTTCCTGCTGGTTGCGACCGGTGCGATCGGCTGGGAAGCGATCTTGCGCCTGCGCGAGCCGGAGCCGGTCGCGGGCGTCACCGTGATGGTGGTCGCCGGCATCGGCATCCTCATCAACGGATTTACCGCCATGTTGTTCGCCAGCGGCCGCAAGGACGACATCAACATCGAGGGCGCCTATCTGCATATGGCCGCGGACGCCGCCGTCTCGTTCGGCGTGGTGGTCTCGGCGGCGCTGATCATCTGGACCGGCTGGCTCTGGCTCGATCCCGTCACCAGCCTCGTCATCTGCGCCACCATCCTCTGGAGCACGACCAGTCTGTTGCGCGGTTCGATCGACATGTCGATGGCGGCCGCGCCCAAGGGCACCGACCTCACTGCGATCAGGGCGCTCCTGCTGGCGCGCCCCGGCGTGTCCGCGATCCACGATCTCCACGTCTGGCCGATCTCGACCACCGAGACCGCGCTGACCTGCCATCTCGTGATGCCCGCAGGCAGCGGTGACGCGTTCCTGATGGAGACGGCGCAGCAGCTGAAGGCCTCCTTCCGCATCGGCCACACCACGCTCCAGGTCGAGACGCATCCCGACAATGGCTGCGCGCTGGCGCCGGATGATGTGGTGTGAAGGGGCACAGGCCCATCCACGTCGTCATTGCGAGCGTAGCGAGGCAATCCAGACTATCTCCGCAGAAACGGCCTGGATTGCTTCGTCGCAAGACCTCCTCGCAATGACGGTGTGGTGACAGCGTCGCCCCTACGCCACCTTCGCCGTCACGATCCAGATCGCGCCCTGCAGCGCCACGCTCTGCCCCTTCAGGAACGGCGCGAGCGTTTCGCGGATCGAGGCTTTGGCGGCCTCATAGGTTTCCGGCGGATGGCCCTGCAGCGCGCGGCTGGCCGGGCCAATCTGGAGCGAGCCGTCGACCGCGGCGTCGAGACCGCCGCCGATCGCGATGTCCATTGCGAGGTTGTGCGGCTCCATTGCCACATCGACGAAGCCAGCGCCTTTCAGGATACGCATCACGCGCTCCTCTGAAGCAAAGGCGAATGGACCCGGCTCCTCAGGCCCGACCGGCGGCATTTTCGGCACGTGCTTATAGACCGCCATCAGCGGCGCCATCATCCACGGGTTTTCCTTAGGCTCGCGCCAGCAGGCAAAAGCGAGCCGTCCCGAGGCCTTCAGCGCGCGGCGGAGATTGGCGAAGGAGGCGACAGGATCGGCAAAGAACATGACGCCGAAGCGTGAGGCGAGCAGATCAAAGCTCGCCGGCTCGAACGGATGCACCGTCGCATCGGCCAGCAGGAAATCGAGCGGCAAATCCTTCGGCGCCAACGCACGGGCCTGCGAGAGCATGGGATCGGAGATATCGAGCCCGAGCGCGAAGCCATTTGGTGCCACTGCCTTCGCGAACGCCACCGTCGTGGCACCGGAGCCGCAGCCGACATCGATCACGCGCTCGCCCGGTTTTGGTCCGGCGCGTTCGATCAGCACGTCGGCGATCGGCCCAAGCAGCTTTTCCTGCGCGACATGGCGATCGGCCCAGCGCTGCCCGCTGGGGCCGTTCCAATAGGCGATTTGGTCGGCGTTCTGCTCGTGTCCGCTGGGCTGTTGCATTGAGGCCTCTCGCTTTGCCGGCGGGTGATACCACGCCAGGAGCCGATCGAGGGGTCAAATGAACGCGGTTTGCTACGCGACCACCCCTTGCTCCTTGCCCCGCCGGAGGGCTAAAGAGGCGCGGTGGGGCGGTTAGCTCAGCTGGTTAGAGCATCTCGTTTACACCGAGAGGGTCCGCGGTTCGAATCCGTGACCGCCCACCAGCCTTCGCCCGCTTCGAGGGCTACGGCTTGGCAAGCCAGCCAAAACGCGCACTGTCGCGAAGCGGGCGAAGGCTGCCACGCCGACGCCGAGCAGGCGAAGGCGGGCTTCTCATCCCCAAAGCCAGCTCAATCCCGCGGCCGTCCCGGCAGCAGCGGCACGGCGTCGATCCACACCGCCGCCGACTGGCACCAGATCTGCCTGGAGGGCCGCAAAGCGTCGCGCTGGCGGATGGAGCCCCAGCGGATGCCCCAATCATCGGCCTCCTCGCCCTCGCCGCTCGTGAACAGCGGGGAACCGCAGTCGGCGCAGAAATGCTGGAAGCGCATCCGGCCGTTGTCGCCGCGCTTGCCGTAGGTCTTGGGCGCGCCGGCGGTCAGCCGGACGTCGGCCTTGGTGCAGATCGCGGTCACGCGGAACGGCGAGCCGGTCAGCGTCTGGCAGTCGGTGCAGTGGCACACCGAGACCGCATCGGGGTCGATCTCGGCCTCGAAGGTGATCTTCCCGCAATGGCATTGCCCGTCGATCCGCATCGCCCTCTCCCGCCGCCGAAACAAAAACGGCGCCCGAAGGCGCCGTTTTATCATCTTTTTCGCTTGAGATCAGTGAGCGGTCAGGCCGCCGGCGGCTTCATCGCCGTCCGGCTTCACCGTCACCTTGGTGTCCTCTTCCCAGACGATCGGCACCGGCTTCTTCACCAGCGCCTTGGCGACGACGTCGTCGAGGCGCGAGACCGGGATGATCTCCATGCCGCCCTTGATCGCATCGGAAATCTCCGTGAGATCCTTGGCGTTGTCCTCGGGGATCAGCACCGTCTTGATGCCGCCGCGGGCCGCAGCCAGCAGCTTCTCCTTGAGGCCGCCGATCGGCAGCACGCGGCCGCGCAGCGTGATCTCGCCGGTCATCGCGACATCGTGGCGGACCGGGATGCCGGTCATGACCGAGATGATCGCGGTGGCCATGGCCACGCCCG
>NZ_LWIG01000014.1:94543-131063 GCF_002068095.1 Bradyrhizobium sacchari
GGTCGAACATCGGCGGCTCGATGCCGTAGTTGATCGCCCGCGAGCGGACGTAGGACGCCGCCGCAGAGATCGACTCCTTCATCACGTCGCGCAGATTGCCCGTGACCGTCATCTTGCCCTTGCCGGGCATCATGACGCCTTCGATCGTCAGCAGCTCGCCGCCGACATCGGTCCAGGCAAGGCCGGTGACGATGCCGACCTGCGGCTCGCTCTCGATCTCGCCGAAGCGGTACTTCGGCACGCCGAGCAGCTCTTCCAGAGTCTTCTCGGTGACCTTGACCGACTTCTTCTTGGAGATCATCAGCTCCTTCACCGCCTTGCGGGCGAGTGTGGAGAGCTCACGCTCCAGGTTACGCACGCCCGCTTCGCGGGTGTAGCGGCGGATCAGAAGCAGCAGCGCGTCGTCGTCGATCGAGAACTCCTTGGAGTCCAGGCCGTGCTTGGACACCGCGTTCGGGATCAGGTGCTTGCGCGAGATCTCGACCTTCTCGTTCTCGGTGTAGCCCGCGATCCGGATGATCTCCATGCGGTCCATCAGGGGACCTGGAATATTCAGCGTATTCGCGGTCGTGATGAACATCACGTTGGACAGGTCGTAGTCGACCTCGAGATAGTGGTCGTTGAAGGTCCCGTTCTGCTCGGGATCGAGGACCTCGAGCAGCGCCGAGGACGGATCGCCGCGGAAATCGGCGCCCATCTTGTCGATCTCGTCCAGCAGGAACAGCGGATTGGACGACTTCGCCTTCCGCATCGACTGGATGATCTTGCCGGGCATCGAGCCGATATAGGTGCGGCGGTGACCGCGGATCTCGGCCTCGTCGCGCACGCCGCCGAGCGACACGCGCACGAACTCACGTCCCGTCGCCTTCGCGATCGACTTGCCGAGCGAGGTCTTGCCGACGCCGGGAGGCCCGACGAGGCACAGGATCGGTCCGGTCAGCTTGTTGGCGCGGGACTGCACGGCGAGATACTCGACGATGCGTTCCTTGACCTTCTCCAGCCCGTAATGATCGGAGTCCAGGATGGCCTGCGCGGCCCCCAGGTCCTTCTTCACCTTGGACTTCTTGTTCCACGGAATCGACAGCAGCCAATCCAGATAGTTGCGCACGACGGTCGCTTCCGCGGACATCGGCGACATCTGGCGCAGCTTCTTCAATTCATGCTGCGCCTTCTCGCGCGCTTCCTTGGAGAGCTTGGTCTTGGCGATCTTCTCCTCGAGATCGGCGAGCTCGTCGCGACCGTCGTCGTCGCCGAGTTCCTTCTGGATCGCCTTCATCTGCTCGTTGAGATAGTACTCGCGTTGGGTCTTCTCCATCTGGCGCTTGACGCGCGAGCGGATGCGCTTCTCGACCTGCAGCACCGAGATCTCGCTCTCCATCAGGCCCAGCACCTTCTCAAGACGCGTGGTGACGGACAGCGTCTCCAGGATGCCCTGGCGGTCCGCGATCTTGACGGCGAGATGCGAGGCGACCGTGTCCGCGAGCTTGGCGAAATCGGTGATCGCCTGAACGACGCCGACGACCTCGGCCGAGATCTTCTTGTTGAGCTTCACATAGCTCTCGAAGTCGGACACGACCGAGCGCGCCAGCGCTTCGGCCTCGACCGACTTCGCATCGGTGTCGGCGAGCGCGACCGCGGTCGCTTCATAGTAATCAGCGCGATCGGTATACTTCTGCACGCGCGCACGCTCGAGCCCTTCGACCAGCACCTTCACGGTACCGTCGGGAAGCTTCAAGAGCTGGAGCACGCTGGCGAGCGTACCGGTCTCGTAAATGGCATCGGGCGCCGGATCGTCGTCGGACGCGTTCTTCTGCGTCGCGAGCATGATCAGCGCGTCGTTCTTCATCACCTCTTCGAGCGCGCGGATCGACTTCTCGCGGCCGACGAAGAGCGGAACGATCATGTGCGGGAAGACGACGATGTCGCGCAGCGGCAGCACGGGATAGGCGTGCGTTTCGCCGTGAACGATGGTTGGCCGGGGTTTTGGATTAGTCATGGCCTTTTCCTTTTGCTTTGCCCCCTTGCACGCAGCCCGCCGTCTTCATGCGCAACCGCCACAAGGTGCCGAGGTGATCCGAAAAACCAGCCTACCATTGCAAGGTTGGACCGGGCTTGCCGGATCGGAACTGAGGCGAATCTTGAACAGAATTCTCGCTCGCCGCCGACATTAGGTGGCTATCGACCGGGGGGGTGTCAAGTCATTGAAAAACGCGCGCCATCAGGCGCTTACGCACGCAGATAAGCGACGCAACACCAGCTGCGGAGATACACGTCCGCAGCCCAGCTCGATGAGACGATTGGAGCGTTCCAGCGCCGCGAAATCAGGCGCTGGCATTCTCGACCGCGCGATCGGTCCGATCGGCGTAGATGTAGAGCGGACGGGCCGTGCCTTCCACGACTTCGCGGGAGATCACGACTTCTTCCACACCTTCCAGGCCCGGCAGGTCGAACATGGTCTCGAGCAGGATCGCCTCGAGGATCGAACGCAGACCACGCGCACCGGTCTTGCGCTCGATCGCCTTGCGGGCGACCGCGCCAAGCGCCTCATCGGCGAAGGTCAGCTCGATGTTCTCCATCTCGAACAGCCGCTGGTACTGTTTCACCAGCGCGTTCTTCGGCTCGGTGAGAATCTTCTTCAGCGAGGTCTCGTCCAAATCCTCGAGCGTCGCCACGACGGGCAGACGGCCGACGAATTCGGGGATGAGACCGTACTTCAGTAGATCCTCGGGCTCGACGTGACGGAAGATCTCGCCGGTCCGGCGATCCTCCGGCGCCATCACCTGGGCCGCAAAACCGATCGAGGTGGACCGGCCGCGCGCCGAGATGATCTTCTCGAGGCCGGCGAACGCACCGCCGCAGATGAACAGGATGTTGGTGGTATCCACTTGCAGGAATTCCTGCTGCGGATGCTTGCGGCCGCCCTGCGGCGGGACCGAAGCCACCGTGCCCTCCATGATCTTGAGCAGCGCCTGCTGCACGCCCTCACCCGACACGTCGCGCGTGATCGAGGGATTGTCCGACTTGCGGCTGATCTTGTCGATTTCGTCGATGTAGACGATGCCGCGCTGAGCGCGCTCGACATTGTAGTCGGCGGCCTGGAGCAGCTTCAGGATGATGTTCTCGACGTCCTCACCGACATAGCCGGCTTCGGTCAGCGTGGTCGCATCCGCCATCGTGAACGGCACGTCCAGGATGCGGGCGAGCGTCTGCGCGAGCAGCGTCTTGCCCGAGCCGGTCGGACCGATCAGCAGGATGTTCGACTTCGCGAGCTCGACGTCGTTGTGCTTGGTCTGGTGGTTGAGGCGCTTGTAGTGGTTGTGCACCGCGACCGACAGGACCTTCTTCGCATGGCTCTGGCCGATCACGTAGTCGTCCAGCACCTTGCAGATTTCCTTCGGCGTCGGAATGCCGTCGCGCGACTTGACCAGCGAGGATTTGTTCTCCTCGCGGATGATGTCCATGCAGAGCTCGACGCACTCGTCGCAAATGAAGACCGTGGGACCCGCGATCAGTTTGCGCACTTCGTGCTGGCTCTTGCCGCAGAACGAGCAATACAGCGTGTTCTTGGAGTCGCTCGTGCCGACCTTACTCATTCATGTCTCCGTCCGCGGTTCGATCCCGTTCCGCTCGATCGCTCCATTCCGACACGATGGCCGGTATGAAGTTCAAATAGAGCAAATTCCGTACCAAAAAAGACCTACGCGTTACTACATCCCGTGCGAATCACGGTCACTCGATTCTCCCGCGATCATAGCCGATCAATCGTAGCCAACCATGCTGTCACCCGACTATCAAGAATTCGCTAATCGGGGGTCGCCGGCTACCCGTGACAATACCGTGATTTCCGGTCTTGGCACGGACGAAGTGACCGAAATCACCCCGGCGTTGCTGGATTGCCACGAAAAACAAGCACGAAAGCGGAACTTTCTGCCTGTCGCAGGGCGCAAAACGACGTTTTGCAATGCGCAGACGCGCACCTAGCGTGAACGCCGCCCTGATTGGACCCCGGCGATCCCGGAGATCGCCGGTTGCAGTCCGGTAGTGCTACGGGGCCTTCGCCGGCGCCGGTTCCTCGGCGCGCTTGTCGATGACCTTGTCGACCAGGCCGAACTCCTTGGCGTCGTTGGCGGTCAGGAACTTGTCGCGTTCCAACGCATCCTCGATCGACTTGTAGGTCTGGCCGGTGTGCTTCACGTAGATTTCGTTGAGCCGCTTCTTCAGGTTCAGGATTTCCTGAGCATGCAGCATGATGTCGGTGGCCTGGCCCTGGAAGCCGCCGGAGGGCTGGTGCACCATGATGCGCGCGTTCGGCAGCGAGAAGCGCATGTCCTTCTCGCCGGCGGCGAGCAGCAGCGAGCCCATCGAGGCGGCCTGGCCGGTGCACAGCGTCGAGACCGGCGGGCGGATGAACTGCATGGTATCGTAGATCGCGAGACCCGACGTCACCACGCCGCCCGGCGAGTTGATGTACATCGAGATTTCCTTCTTCGGATTTTCCGCCTCGAGGAACAAGAGCTGCGCGACGATCAGCGTCGACATGCCGTCTTCGACCGGACCGGTCACGAAGATGATGCGCTCCTTCAGCAGGCGCGAGAAAATGTCGTAGGCGCGCTCGCCACGGTTGGTCTGCTCGACCACCATGGGCACGAGGTTCATGTAGGTTTCAACCGGATCGCGCATGAGTCACCTAGGGTTTTAGGAGGCGGACATCGCCAGTCTTGGCTGCCAGTTTGAGGCTGGATGTGCCGGAAGGCCGATGGACGTCCCGTGATGCAGGACTTGTAGGATGTAGCGACAGATATAGCCCAATTCGCGCCTGACAAGTGCGAAGCGCATTAAGGCTTAATCCGCCGGGCAGTTGAAGCTGATTCGCGCAAAGAGGCCCAGCCGGCCATCTGGCTAGCTGGGCCTCTTCCTTGATCATCCTTAATAGAAGACTGCCTCAAGGCCTTCAGGCCGCGGTCTTTTCCGCCTCGTCGTCCTTGTAGAGATCCTCGCGCGAAACCTTCTTCTCGGTCACGTTGGCGAGCTCGAGGATGAAGTCGACGACCTTGTCCTCGTAGATCGGCGCACGAAGCTGAGCCAGCGCCTGGGCGTTGCTGCGATAATAGTCCCAGACCTCCTTCTCGCGGCCGGGCATCTGCCTGGCGCGCTCGATCACGGCGCGGCCGACCTCGTCGTCGGTCACGGTGATCTTGTTCTTCTCGCCGATCTCGGAGAGCACCAGGCCGAGCCGCACGCGGCGGTCGGCGATCTTGCGGTACTCTTCCTTCGCCTTGTCCTCAGTGGTGTCCTCGTCGGCAAAGGTCTTGCCGGCGGAGTCCATCTCGGCCTTGACCGAGTTCCACATCAGATTGAACTCCTCGTCGACCAGCGAGGGCGGCGCCTCGAAGCGATGCGCTTCGTCGAGGCGGTCGAGCAGTGCGCGCTTGACGCGCTGGCGCGTCGCGGTGGCGAACTCGGCAACCAGACGCTCGCGCGCGGCTTCCTTCAGCTTGTCCAGCGATTCCAGGCCGAGCGTCTTGGCGAACTCGTCGTTGATCGCAACGTCCTGCGGCGCCTCGATCGTCGTCGCTGTGGTCTCGAACTCGGCCGGCTGGCCGGCGAGCTTCTCGCTCATGTAGTTCTTCGGGAACGACACTTTCAGTGTGCGCGTCTCATTCGCGCCGATGCCGATCAGCTGCTCCTCGAAGCCGGGAATGAAGGTGTTGGAGCCGATCACGACCTGGATGCCTTCGCCGGTGCCGCCCTCGAAGGCTTCGCCGTTGATGGTGCCCTTGAAGTTGATGGTGACGCGATCGCCGGAGGCGGCCTTTTCGCCCTCACCCTTCGCGGCATAACCGCGGTTGCTGTCCGCGATGCGCTTGATCGCCTCGTCAACGTCGGAATCGGTCACGTCAGCAACGGGCTTCTCGACCTGGAAAGTCTTGAAGTCGGCGAGCGCAATCGACGGCACCACCTCGATCGCGACCGTGTAGGTCAGATCGGTCTTGCCGTTCAACAGCTCCTCGACCTCAGCCTGCTCGGTCGGCATGGTGATCTTCGGCTCGGTCGCGAGACGGAAGCCGCGCTCGGAGAACAGCTGCGTGTTGGTGTCGCGGATAGTCTGGTCGATGGTCTCGGCCATCACCGAGCGGCCGTAAACCTTCTTCAGATGCGTCACCGGCACCTTGCCGGGACGGAAGCCGTTGATGCGGACCTTGTCCTTGAGATCGACGAGCTTGGCGCCGGCCTTGGCGTCGAGATCAGACGCAGGAACGCTGATCTTGAACTCGTGCTTCAAACCTTCCGAGAGGGTCTCTGTGACCTGCATGGCGTCCAATCTTCTTTTCGTTCGGTCCAGGCGCGCATGCGTCGGGACGCTGTCATTAATCGATCCGGCGCGAGGCAAACGCCTCAACGCCGGTGGTTCAGCGGGCCGGCTTCAGGCGGACAACCATCCGCGAGGAGCAGGCCTCGTAATCCGTGCAAACGCGATAAGCGCTTGGTGCGGGCGGAGGGACTCGAACCCCCACAACTTTCGTCACTGGAACCTAAATCCAGCGCGTCTACCAGTTCCGCCACGCCCGCGTGAATTTGCATCAAGACCGGCCGCGATGCCGCGGGCGGCCGGGCTTATAGCATGCGCCTGACTGTTCGCAGCAAAAAAATGGCCCGATGGAGGCAGGCTTCAAGTAGGCACGATGGCTGGACTTATCCAGCGCGGCGTGGTCCGGATCACCCCATGAAACCGCGGATTTTTGACCCTAACCGGCGCGAGGTTTTGGCAGGCCTCGGGGCCTCGGCGGCAGGACTGATCGCCGGCGGCGCCGGCCCGTCCGTGACCGCCCAGCTCGCGCTTCAGGCAAGGCCCGCAACACTGGCTCTGAGATCAGGTCAGCCGGCTACACCAATCTGGGAGCTGGCCGCCGTAAGCCACCTCAGGAACGTCCGACTCAAGCGCGGCGACCGGTGTGAGGTGGTGTTCCGCAACGACCTGCCTGTGCCGCTTGCCCCAGTCTGGGACGGCCTCAATGCTCCGGCCGCGGCAGATCCGCTCCGGGGACGGGCACCCACAGCACCGGACACGACCGAAACGTCAATCGTTTCAATACCTAACGCAGGAACCCTGCTGGCTGACTTCCGGCTCTTCGAGGACGGCCTGAAGCAGCCCGCGCGCCCGCTTCCGATCATCGCGGCCGAGACCAGCCCCGTTGCCGTCGATCGCGACGAGATCCTGCTGATCGAGGAATGGCGGCTGCGGCCGGATGGCACGGCCGTGCCCCCGGGCAGGGACCCGAAGGACACGACCCCGCTCTACACAATCAACGGGCAGACTTCATTCGAACTCTCAGCGATGGGCAATCAGCGACTGCGGCTGCGCTTCATCAATGGCTCGCAACGTACTGTCCTGGCTATCAAATTGGAGAGCCACGAAGTCCGCGTGATGGCCCTGGACGGGCAGCCGGCCGAGCCGTTCCCGGCGCGCAACGGCGCCTTGGTGCTGGCCCCAGGCGGACGCGCCGACGCCTTTGTGGATACGGCCACATCGGCCACATTCCTGCTGCATGACGGCAAGGAGGCGCGCCAGATCGGGAGCCTTGCGATCACCGGCTCGCTGGAGCGGCGCGTGCCGCTGTTCGCCCCGCAGCCGCTGCCTTCGAACGACCTTCCCGAAAAGCTCGATCTGAGGGGCGCCCTGCGGTTCGATGTCGCGCTCGGCGCCCCCGATGCGGGCTGGGCTCGGCCCGCAAACTTCTCCACGGACTCCGCCCCGGCCTTCCGCGCCAAGGCCGGCCGCACCGTCGTGCTGGCCCTCAAGAACCCCGCCCCTGTCACGAGCGTGTTCCACCTGCACGGCCATCCCTTCCGCGTGCTCGACAAGCTCGACGACGGCTGGAAGCCCTATTGGCTCGACACGCTCGCGATCGAGCCCGGCCAGACCCAGCGCGTCGCGTTCGCAGCGACCTCGCCCGGACGATGGCTGCTCGAATCCGTCGTGACCGACTGGGCGGCGCCGCGGCTGGTGCGGTGGTATGGGGTGGAGTGAGCGCTCAGTATTCTACGCCGAGCGCATCATAGATCCGCCGGTGCACGGCCGGTAGCGTCTCGGTCAGGTCCTCCGCGATCAATCCCGGTCCCGCCTCGCTTGCCGCCTCGCCATGCATCCACACGCCGATGCTGGCGGCTTCGAAGGCCGGCACGCCCTGCGCCAAGAGCCCAGCGATGATGCCGGAGAGCACGTCACCAGCGCCGGCGGTGGCGAGCCAAGGCGGCGCGTTGGCGGCGATGGTGGCGCGGCCATCGGGCGCGGCGATGGTGGTATCGGGCCCCTTCAGCAGCACCACCGCGCCGGAGCGTTCGGCGGCGGCGCGCACGCGCTCGAGCTTGGAGCGGCCCGGATGCTTGTTGCTGAGATCGGAGAACAGGCGCGGAAACTCGCCCTCGTGCGGCGTCAGCACCACGGCTGTGTCCTGCGAGGATTTGATCGATTCAAACAGGCGCTCGGGGTTTGCGGCAAAGCTCGTCAGCGCGTCCGCGTCCAGCACCAGATGCCGCTGCGCGGTGAGCGCGGTATGCACCACGTCGCAGGTGCGCTCACCGACGCCGGCGCCGGGACCGATGATGCAGGTGTTGTAGCGCTTGTCACCGAGTAGTTCGCCGAACTCGACCACGGTATCGACGGGGCGCACCATCACCGCGGTGAGCGCCGCGGCATTGATCGCGAGCGCATCGCGCGGTGTGGCGAGCGTCACCAGCCCGGCGCCGGCCCGTAGCGCGCCGCGCGCGGCGAGCCGCGCCGCGCCGGTCGCGGCTGCGTCGCCCGAGACCGCGAGCACGTGGCCTCGGGCGTATTTGTGGCCGTCGATGCGCGGCACCGGAAACGCAGCGCCCCAGCAATCCGGATCGTTCTCGAAAATCTGCGGGCCGATCTCGTCCAGCACCTGTGGGTCGATACCGATGTCGGCAACCCGCACCCGCCCGCAATGCATCCGTCCGGGCAGCAGCAGATGCGCCGGCTTCTTGCGGAAGAAGGTGACGGTCTCGGTGGCATTGACCGCCGTGCCCAGCACGGCGGCGCTGGTGCCGTTGATGCCGCTCGGCAGGTCCACCGCAAGCACTGGCGCGCCGTTGGCGTTGATCGCCTCGATCATCTCCCGCGCCTCGCCCTCGACGGGGCGGCTGAGGCCCGCGCCGAACAACGCGTCAATGATCAGCGCGGGTCTTCCGATCGCCTGCGGATTGAACGGCAGCACCGGATGCTTCCAGCCGCGCGCCGCGGAGGCCGCATCGCCCTGGAGCTGGTCGCGCTCGCACATCAGGATCACCGAGACCTCGCGGCCTTGCGCAGCGAGCTCGGCGGCTGCGACAAAACCGTCACCGCCATTGTTGCCGGGACCGGCCACGATCAGGATCGGCCCCTCCTCCACCAGCGCATTGGCGGCCCCCGCAACCGCCTGGCCCGCGCTCAGCATCAGCTTGAAGCCGGGGGTCCCGGCCGCGATCGCGAGTTGGTCGGCGCGCTGCATTTCGGCGTTGGTCAGAACTTCCATGCCACTTCCCTGGTACAAACGCCTCTTCAACAGGCATCTTTTGTGCCGATCCGTCGCCGGGAACGCCGATCTGCACAGATACTGAACTGTTTGCCTATTTCGTAGTCTTCGGTATTTTGGCCCGGTCGGCACCACCTATCAGAGATGCTCGTTAAAAGGCTGATAACGCTCCAATAATCAGGGCATTTGCAACTTGGCATAGACCCTGCTTTCGAGGAAGCCGCTTCGGTTTGTCGTGCTCACTGGCATTTATCAGGGTGTGGCCGGCCGTTGTTGCCGGACTGGTCAGGGATCCCGGCATCGCGAAGACAACATCGTGCGTTAAGAAAAGCGCATCCTGACGAAGACGTTGCTATTTGATCGAAAGGCCGGGAGGCGCGCAGTGAAGAAAATCGAAGCCATCATCAAGCCGTTCAAGCTCGACGAGGTGAAGGAAGCGCTTCAGGAAGTCGGCCTTCAGGGCATCACCGTCACCGAGGCCAAGGGCTTCGGCCGGCAGAAGGGTCACGCCGAGCTTTACCGCGGCGCAGAATACATCGTCGATTTCCTGCCCAAGGTGAAGATCGAGATCGTGATCGGCGACGATCTGGTCGAGCGCGCCATCGACGCAATCCGCCGCGCCGCGCAAACCGGGCGCATCGGCGACGGCAAGATCTTCGTCTCCAACATCGAAGAGGCGATCCGCATCCGGACCGGCGAATCCGGGCTGGACGCTATCTGAGCCGGGTG
This sequence comes from Bradyrhizobium sacchari, assembly GCF_002068095.1. Taxonomy (GTDB): domain Bacteria; phylum Pseudomonadota; class Alphaproteobacteria; order Rhizobiales; family Xanthobacteraceae; genus Bradyrhizobium; species Bradyrhizobium sacchari. The sequence goes on from NZ_LWIG01000014.1 coordinate 104,806, forward strand.
CTATCCCGAATTTTGCGACACTCTGAAAGAAAAAAGGCTGCTTCGGCGGCCTGATTTCGTTTGTGCGGTTGCGCCAACTCGCCGAAAGCGAGAACGAATCTGCTCACCTGGAAACCGACCCGCAGAGCCAAAAGGGGTATGCATGAAGACCGCCAAAGACGTCCTGAAATCGATCAAGGACAACGACGTCAAATACGTCGACCTGCGCTTCACCGATCCGCGCGGCAAGTGGCAGCACGTCACGTTCGACGTCAGCATGATCGATGAGGACATTTTCGCCGAAGGAACGATGTTCGACGGCTCCTCGATCGCCGGCTGGAAAGCGATCAACGAGTCCGACATGTGCCTGATGCCCGATCCGGTGACCGCGACTATCGACCCGTTCTTCGCCGAGACCACGATGGTCATCACCTGCGACGTGCTCGAGCCGACCACGGGCGAGCCCTACAACCGCGACCCCCGCGGCATCGCCAAGAAGGCGGAAGCCATGGTGAAGTCGATGGGCGTGGGCGACAGCGTGTTCGTCGGCCCCGAAGCCGAATTCTTCGTGTTCGACGACGTGCGCTTCTCCTCCAGCCCCTACAACACCGGTTTCCGCCTCGACTCCTCGGAACTGCCGACCAACACCGACACGGAATATGAGGGTGGCAACCTCGGTCACCGCATCCGCACCAAGGCAGGCTACTTCCCCGTCCCGCCGCAGGACTCCGTGCAGGACATGCGCTCCGAGATGCTCGGTGCCATGGCCAAGATGGGCGTCAAGGTCGAGAAGCATCACCACGAGGTCGCGTCCGCCCAGCACGAGCTCGGCATGAAGTTCGACACGCTGACGCTGATGGCCGACCACCTGCAGATCTACAAGTACTGCATCCACCAGGTCGCACATATCTACGGCAAGACCGCCACCTTCATGCCGAAGCCGGTCTATGGCGACAACGGCTCGGGCATGCACGTGCACCAGTCGATCTGGAAGGACGGCAAGCCGGTTTTCGCCGGCAACAAGTATGCCGACCTGTCGGAAACCTGCCTGCACTACATCGGCGGCATCATCAAGCACGCCAAGGCGATCAACGCCTTCACCAACCCGTCGACCAACTCCTACAAGCGTCTGGTCCCGGGCTATGAGGCCCCGGTGCTGCTCGCCTACTCCGCGCGCAACCGCTCGGCGTCCTGCCGCATCCCCTACACCGCTTCGCCGAAGGCCAAGCGCGTCGAGGTGCGCTTCCCCGATCCGCTTGCCAATCCCTATCTCGGCTTCGCCGCGATGCTGATGGCCGGCCTCGACGGCATCAAGAACAAGATCGATCCGGGTCCGGCGATGGACAAGGACCTCTACGACCTGCCGAAGGAAGAGCTGAAGCAGATCCCGACCGTCTGCGGCTCGCTCCGCGAAGCGCTGGAAAACCTCGACAAGGACCGCGGCTTCCTCAAGAACGGCGGCGTGTTCGACGACGACTTCATCGACGCTTACATCGAGCTGAAGATGACCGAAGTCGAGCGCTTCGAAATGACCCCGCACCCGGTTGAGTTCGACATGTACTATTCGGGCTAAACGGCTCGAACTCTCTGCAACAAACAAAAGGCGCTCCGAAGGGAGCGCCTTTTCGTTTGGCATCGGCCGCTACCACGTCGCCGTGAAGGCCTTCTGCAGCTCGGCCGGCGCCGTCACGCCGCTGGCGATCAGCAATTGGGTGAGCACACGCGCCTTCTGCGGATTGAGATCCTCGGACACGACAAACCCGTTCTTGTCGTCGTCCACCTCGACGTTCCGGGTGACGAAGCCGGAGCGAACCCGCGTCGAGCGGACGACGAGGATGCCCTTCTTCGCGGCAGCTTCCAGCGCATCGAGGGCGGACTTGGACGTATTGCCGTCGCCGACGCCGGCCAGCACGATGCCCTTGGCGCCGTGCGAGATGGCATCCTCGATCGGAACGGCGTCCATGTTGGCGTGCGAGTAGACGATCTCGACGCGCGGCAATTGCTCGCCCGCCGGCAGCTGATAGGTCGCGCGCTTGAAGCCGCCGGCCTGGGTCAGGAAACGGATGCCGCCGGCGGTGTCGACATAGCCGATCGGGCCGTCATTGGGCGAGCCGAAGGTCTCGATGCTCGTGGTGTTGGTCTTGGTCACCGAGCGCGCGCCCTGAATTTTGTCGTTCAGCACGGCCATGACGCCGCGGCCGCGCGAGCGCGGGTCGGCGGCGACCTGCACCGCCTCGTAGAGATTGCCGGGGCCGTCGGCGCTGACCGCGGAGGCCGGCCGCATCGAGCCGACGATCACCACCGGCTTGTCGCCGCGCACCACGTTGTCGAGAAAGAACGCGGTCTCCTCCAGCGTATCCGTGCCATGGGTGATGATGACGCCGTCGGCTTCGTTCTTGTCGAAGGCGTCCTGGATGCGGCGGGCCAGCGCGAACCAGACCTTGTCGTTCATGTCCTGCGACCCGATCGACGAGATCTGCTCGGCGTTCAGCTTCGCGAGCTTGTCGAGGCCCGGCACCGACGCCATCAGCTGTTCCCCCGTGATCTGGCCGGATTTGTACGCACCGGTCGCACGCGGATCGGCCTGGCCCGCGATGGTGCCTCCCGTCGCAAGCACGAGAATGCGCGGCAGGCTGCCGGCCGCGTCCTTGCCCGGCTCTGCAGCGTGCGCCGCTGCGCCGATGCCGCCGGACCAGAGCGCCAAGGATAGCAGTGGAATGGCGAGCATGGATGTTCGACGTTGGCGAGAGCTGGCTGGGCCGGCGGTAGGCTTCCTCATCGAATTGTCCTCCCGTTTAAGTAGGGATCGACATTCGATACGCGCATTGAGGCCGAAGATGGGTCAGCCTGCTGCGTTCCCTATGGGTTGTCCCGCCGCGGCATAAAATGATCAAGCAAACCCGTCGGCAGTGGAAAGACGACGGTCGACGACCGCTCGCCCGCGATGTCGTGCAGAGCCGCGAAATAACGCAGCTGCATCGCCTGGGGCTCCTGCGCGAGAATCCGGCCAGCTTCGACGAGCTTTTCAGCAGCCTGCTGCTCGCCCATCGCATTGATCACCTTGGCCCGCCGCAAGCGCTCCGCCTCGGCCTGTTTGGCAATGGCGCGAACCATGGTTTCGTTGATATCGATGTCCTTGATCTCGATGCCGGTGACCTTGATGCCCCAGACGTCGGTCTGCTTGTCGAGGATCTCCTGGATGTCGGCGTTCAACCTGTCGCGCTCGGCGAGCATCTCGTCGAGCTCGTGCTTGCCGAGCACCGAGCGCAACGTGGTCTGGGCGAGCTGGCTCGTGGCGGCCATGTAGTCGCCGACCTTGATAATGGCACGTTCGGGATCGACGATGCGGAAGTACAGAACGGCGTTGACCTTGACGGAGACGTTGTCCCGCGAAATCACGTCCTGCGGCGGCACGACCTGCACCATCACCCGGAGATCGACCTTGACGAGCTGCTGCACGACCGGAATGAGGAGGATGAGGCCCGGTCCCTTCACGCCGGTGAAGCGGCCGAGTGTAAAGACGACGCCACGCTCGTATTCGCGGAGGATTCGAATGGCCTGGGATAGAAACATGACGACGAGCAGCGCGAGCGCCGCATAAGTCAGATATTCCAGCATCATGAGGTACCTCCCTCGCCGGTTCGGGCCGGTGCGCGCCGTATCAGCAGCGTCAGGTCGACGACGTTGGCGACTTCGGCCATCTCTCCGGGCGTGAATGTTTCGGCACCGCGCGCCTGCCAGCGCTCCCCGTGGGCGAAGACATGGCCTTCGTTCCCGCTCCAGTCGAGAACCTCCGCGGGCAAGCCTCGCATGGCCTTCGCGCCGACCAGGGCAGGCGCCTTGCGGATGCGCCGAAGTGAACCAAGCACGACGACGGCAAAGCCGACGAAGACGGCCGCAGTGACGCCGATCACCCACCACGACAGCTGGTAGCCAGGCGCCTCGCCCCTGAAGAGCATCAGGGCTCCCAGCACGAAAGCGATGATTCCTCCGAGACCGATCACCACGGTCGGGTTGAAGGCTTCGATGGCGAGAAGCACGAGCCCGACCAGCATCAGGGCGAAGCCGGCATAATTGACCGGCAGCAGATTGAGCGCATAGAGGCCGATCAACAGGCAGATCGCTCCGACGACTCCCGGGGCGACGGCACCGGGAGACATGAATTCGAAGATCAGGCCGTAGATGCCGACCATCAGGAGAATGAACGCCACATTCGGATCGGTGATGATCGCCAGGAAGCGGGATATCCGTCCGGGATCGATGGCTTCAACGACGGCATCCTTCGTCGCAAGGCGTTGCGTCTTGCCGCCCGCGACCTCCACCACACGGCCGTCGAGCTGTCTCAGCAATTCGGACTGATCGCGCGCGACGAGATCGATGGCATGCGCCTCGAGCGCGCCGTTGGCAGAGAGCGTGGCAGCCTCTCGGACCGCCTTCTCCGCCCAATCCACATTGCGGCCGCGCAGCTCCGCAAGGCTGCGGATGAAAGCGACCGCATCATTGGTCGCCTTCGCCGTCATTGGATCCTTGAGCTGATCCTTCTCGCTCTGCTGGTCGCCGTCCTTCTTGTCCTTGCCGCCCTTGTCCGGCGTCCCGCCCGGCAGCCCCGGCGGCCCGCCAATCTGCACCGGCGTCGCGGCACCAATATTGGTGCCTGGCGCCATCGCCGCAATGTGGGTCGCATAGAGGATATAGGTCCCCGCGCTCGCCGCGTGGGCGCCGGAGGGAGCGACGTAGCCGACGACAGGGATGGGCGAGGCGAGCACATCCGCGATGATCTCGCGCATGCTGGAGTTGAGGCCGCCGGGCGTGTTCATCCTCAGAAGCACGACCTCGGCGCGCCGTTCGCTCGCCTTGACCAAAGCTTCCTTCACATAGCTGGCTGACGCCGGGCCAATGGCCCCGTCGATCGAAACAATCAGTGCGACACGGCCGCTCTCCTCCGCTGAGCTGGGAAGGAGACAGCAGGTCAAAGCCACGACGGTGATCGCCGCAACGAGGGCCGCCTTCATGGTCTGCACGGCAAGGGCTCCCTTGCAGAGGATATGGTGTTCCCCTTTGAGAACCTCAATCCTGCGCGCGGAGACCAGCGTTGCGATTGTGCAACGCAATGGGAAGGCCGTGCGGGATGGCGATCTGATCGGTTGAGCAGAGGCCGTGGCGGACCATGCCTTGAGGACAGGCCCGATCCGCCCCAGCGCCCGGCGCTGCTACCGCGCCACCCTCACGCCATCGGCTCCGATCGCACCGAACGTGCTCGCGATGATCTCGCTCGTCGGCTGCATGCCGCCGAGCGACCAGTGCGATGGCTCCTGCTCCTCGATCCTGACCCAGACGTTGCGGCGGAAATCCGGGCTGCCCTGCCCTTCGACCTCGACCATCAGGTCGGTGATGCGTTCGAGCAGCATCTTCTTCTGCGCGGCGTCCAGGATGCCGCGGACGGTGGAAATGGTGATGTAAGGCATGTCTCTCTCCAATCATGTCGTGTGACGACCCGGCGAATTTGGACCCGGCGGGCGCGGCCGGGCAGTGGCGGATAAGCCAGAGATCGGGCAATTTCCGCCACCAGCCCGCGCGGTGATCGGCTAGGATCGCCGCATCCCGCCTGGAGGCTCCATGAAGCTCGCAATTCTCGCGCTGGAAGGTTGCATGCACTCGGCGATATCAGGCGTCGCCGACGTCCTGTCGCTCGCCAATCACGTGATGCAGCAAAGCGGCGCAAAAGCCAGCTTCGCCTGGCAGACGCTATCGCTCGACGGCCGGGACGTGCGCGCCGGCGGCGGCCAGATGGTCGCGGTCGATGGCGCGATCGGCAGACGCGGCGGCTTCGACGCGATCCTCGTCCCCGGCAACCTCGTCGATCACGTCACGGCAAAACGCCTGCAGCCGCAATATGCCCGTGCGGGCGCGTGGCTGCGGCAACAGCATGCGAACGGCCGGCTGATCGGCGCCTTTTGCAGCGGCGTGTTCCTGCTGGCGGGNNATAACCGCCGCGCCACCATCACCTGGTGGCTGCAAGGCGAGCTGCGACAGCGTCATCCCGCGATCGAGCTCGCGGCCGACGCCGTCATCACGGTCGCGGACCGCATCGTCTGTGCGGCCGGACCGATGTCGTGGGTCGACCTCCTGCTCAGGCTGATCGAGATGGTGGATGGGAAGGACATCGCCAAACTCTGCGCGGACTACGTCGTGATCGACACCGCGCAGCGCACCCAGTCGATCTTCATGCCCGTCGGCTATCTGCTGTCGCAGGACCCGCTGCTCACCAGGGCTGACCTTCTGGTTCGCCGCACCGGTAAACGGCCGATGACGGTCAAGCGCCTCGCGGGCGCGCTCGGCCTCAGCGAGCGCACGCTGAACCGCAAGTTTCAGGAGCTGACGCACGAGCCGCCGCAGGCCTTCATCATGCGCCGCCGCGTCGAGCATGCGCGCACGCTCCTGGAGACGACGGCGCAGCCGGTGAAGACCATCGCCCGCGCCGCCGGCTATGAGGACGAAAGCAGCTTTCGCAAGGCATTCCGCAAGCTCACCTTGATGTCACCGCAAGCGTATCGCGCGCGACGGACGGAGCGGACGGCGTGAGGCTACCCAGTTAGCGCAGCAGCCAAAAATGCCACGATGGGGAGTTGCAGACGAATTATTGCACCCCGGCGCGGAGATGGGTTGGCCAACCGACACGAACCAACGTTTCATCTGGGTCAGAGATCGCAAATTCGTACATCCCCCACGGTTTGTCTTCGGGAGATTGCTGAAATTCGCGCGCTGCAGCATCAACATTCTCGAGGTAAAGATAAAGCCCAAAAGGGTTTCTGCCCGGCGTTAGCCATCCCTCGACCGCGTCCGTCAGATGTAGATATCCGCCCTTCCCGTTCGACAACATGCGATAGGTGTCGGGCACTCCCGGAGCAGGCCTTTCACTGTCCGGGCGCGCAAAGCCCAAGCGATTGTAGAATCGCTCCGACGCGTCAAGGTCATTACACGGCAGGATGGCGATCAAGGCTCCGGAAGGGCTCATTCGTGCACTCCGACGTCATGCAGCTATTTTCGTCCGCTCTTCTCAATGTCTGAAAATTTGTCACGTTTGAGGAGGGAATTGGAGTTGGGACAGCCAGATGGCCGCTTCATTTTCGACGGTTTCAGCGGAGATCGTCGGCCGCGGCAACAGCACCAACACCTCGCGCGTTCGCGCCGTCAGCCTTCGTTCTCCATCTGACTCCACTTCGTTCTCAAAGAACAAATCAGAGCCGCAAAAATCAGGGCGGACCAATTCCTACTGATTGGTTTATCCCGTCCGAATTTGGAGAGCGCCTTGAATACATAGCGTAGTCTCCGGCAATCTCCCCGCCTTCACAACGACGGCGGAATAAGAGTCTGCCCTACGCCGCCGCCCTCTGCCGCGCGACCAGCGCTGCGCCGAAAGCCTCGAACAGCTTGCGGTTGATGGGATTGTGCTGCGGGTCGTATTCCGCATGCCATTGTACGCCGAGCGCAAAGGTCGGGGCCTCCGCGATGCGGATCGCCTCGATGGTGCCGTCCTCGGCGACGCCCTCGATCAGCACGCGCTTGCCGGGATCGAGGATGCCCTGGCCATGCAGCGAATTGACCCTGATCTTCTCGCAGCCGAGGATTTTTGCGAAGGCGCCTCCGGGCGTCAGGTCGACGTCGTGACGGTCGGCGAACACCACCGTCGGATCGGGATGGATCTCGCCGTTCTCGAGCCGGGGCATGCGATGGTTCATGCGGCCCGGGATTTCGCGGATCTCGGGATGCAGCGAGCCGCCGAAGGCGACGTTCATCTCCTGCAGGCCGCGGCAGATGCCGAACAGCGGCACACCGCGGGCGACGCAGGCCACCGACAGCGCCAGTGCAACCTCGTCGCGATGGATGTCGTAGGGCTCGTGCTTCTCGCAAGGATCGACGTTGAAGCGGGTCGGATGCACGTTGGCCCGGGCGCCGGTGAGGATGATGCCGTCGACGGTATCGAGCAGCGCCCCGATGTCGGTGATATCGGGTGAACCCGCGAACATCACCGGCAAGCCACCGGAGACCTCGGCCACGGCGCGCAGGTTTCGCTCGCCGACCATCTGGACCTGAAATCGATTCTCGACGCGATGGGAATTCCCGATCACGCCGACGACCGGCTTTCTCATCTGTCCTTCCGACCTCCCGCGCTAAGAAGATTCTCCAAACATGCCCCCCGAATGGAACAAATTCAACAGAAGGGATCGCGGGACGGCAATGCTATTTTCGCGCAAATCCGGGGCCGTCGCGCGGATAGGCCCCTTTTTGGCGCCCGGAACGTTGATCCTTTCAGGTCGGACGCTCAAATCGGCACTTCAGCCCGGCTTGATCCCCGATGGACTTTCGCGAAAGAGTGGCGGCCGGCAGCCTTCCGAAAAGGACCCGATGTGACCATTTCCAGAGATGAACGGCTCCGGACGACCCGCAGCGATCTTGCCTGGGCCATCTCGGTCGGCGGCATCGGCGTGGTGCTGTTTACGGCCATGCTGGTCTTCACCTGGTATTTTGCCACGACGCTCCTGCTGATCTTCGCCGGTATGCTGCTCGGCCTCGGCCTCAATGCGCTGACCGGCGTGCTGGGGCGCCGCGTTCACCTGCCGCATGCGGCGCGGCTAGCGATCGTCTGCGTCACGCTTGCGGTGCTGCTCGCCGGCGTCGCTTATCTCGGCGGCGCCACTATCGCCGATCAGGCCTCGGTGCTCAGCAAGACCATCAAGTCGCAGATTGGCACCGTGAAATCCTTCCTGGATAATCATGGGATCGACACCAGCTTCTTCGACTTCGGCAACGGCGCGTCCGACTCCTCGGCCGCGACGCCCCCGGACTCGACGCCTACGCCGTCCTCGGCGCAACGGGGTTCGTTGCCTGGCGCCGGCGCACTGGCCTCCAGCGGCGGCGCGATCGTGAGCCAGACCTTCAAGCTGCTGCTCGGCACCATACACGGCGTCGGCAACATCTTCATTGTGCTGTTTCTGGGGCTCGCCTTCGCCGCGCAGCCCAGCGTCTATCACGACGGCCTGCTGTTCCTCGCGCCCGCCAGGCACCGCACCCGCGTCGCGCTCGTCATCGACCGCATCGGTGAGACGCTGGAGCGTTGGCTGATGGCACAGATCATCGTCATGATCGCGGTCGGCGTCGTGACCTGGATCGGGCTCGCCATCATCGGCATCCCCGGCTCGTTCATCCTGGGGATTCAGGCCGGCCTGCTCGCCTTCATCCCGACCGTCGGCGCCATCATCGCCGGCGTCGTCGTGGTGCTCGCGAGCCTCGCCTCCGGCTGGATCCCGGCGCTGTCGGCCTTTCTGCTCTTCATGGTGGTCCACGCCATGGAGAGTTACGTGCTGACGCCGCTCCTGCAGCGGCAGGCGCTCGACATCCCGCCGGCCACGCTGTTCGCGTTCCAGATCCTGCTCGGCGTCGTGTTCGGAATCTGGGGCCTTGCGCTGGCGCTCCCGCTGGTCGCCATCGCCAAGGTCATGATCGACCATTTCAAGACGTATGAGGCGCCGCCCCTCGCGGAGGCGGCCTGACCTCGCTCAGGTCGTCAGCACGGTCTCGGTGTGCTCGACCTCCGGGGGCGCCGCAAAATACTGGCCGACGAGGCCGCGCCATTCGGTGAAATTCTCCGAGCCGCGGAAATCGACGGTGTGGTTTTCCAGCGTCGCCCACTTCACCATCAGCCGGTAGCGCTGTGGCTTCTCGATCGACTTGTGCAGCTCGAAACCGTGAAACCCCTTGGCGCGGCCGAAGGCGGCCTTGGCCTTGGCGACGGCGGCCTCGAAATCCTTCTCGCTGCCCGGCTTGACGTCGATTTGCGCGATCTCGGTGATCATCGGTTTCCACCCTTTTTGTTCGATGGGCGTGTCTATCGCACCCTGTCCAAAAGAAAAAGGCGCCGAAACGGCGCCCTGATGGAGCAAAAATGCGCCCGCCTTCAAGCGAACAGCAGGACAGTGCCCGCCACGATCAGCGCACAACCGACGAACAGCGCGAGCGGCCAATAGCTGGGGCCTTGCGCGTAGCGCCCCTGGGCACGGCGCTCGGTGATCAGCGCCGTTTCGTATTCATCCGCGGTCGAGAACAGGCAGGCGAAGCCGCTGCGTGCCGAAGCAGCTTGCGCTTCGAGCAACATCAGGGCGGCCTGCGGGTTCTGTCGACGGATCGATTCCATGACCGCAATGGTAGGGATCGATTGGTAAACAGCGGCTTACCGCAGGGCCGCCCCTGGTCTCACGCCGTGACCGGACGCGCTTGCGGCGCACCGACCCGTGCGGCGCTCTGACGGCGCCAGTTCTCCAGCGACAGCGGCAGCTCCTCCGCCGCCTCGACGCGGTTACGGCCGCCGCGCTTGGCCTGGTAGAGCGCGGTGTCGGCCGAGGCCAGCAGCACCTCGAGCTCGGTGCCGGCCGGTCCGCCGGCGACGCCGATGCTGACGGTGGTGTCGACCGGGCCCTCATCGACGACGACGCCGGAGGTCTCGAACGCCTCGCGCACGCGCTCGGCCACCAGCACGCCCTCCTCCAGGGAACACGGCAGGAGCGCGGCGAACTCCTCGCCGCCGATGCGGCCCGAGAGGTCGGAGATGCGCAAGTTGCTGACGACCACGGTCGAGAACAGCTTCAGCATCTCGTCGCCGGCGGGATGGCCGAAGCGGTCGTTGATCGACTTGAAGTGGTCGATGTCGAAGATCATCACGGTCACGGGACGTCCGGCCTTGGCCTCGCGATCGATCACGCGGCCGCAGGCCTCCGAGAAGCCGCGGCGGTTGAGCATGCCGGTCAGGGGATCGGTCGATGCCGCGGTCCGGTGCGCGGTGACGGTGCGCTCCGACACCAGCATGAAGATCACGAACACGGTGCCGACGGCGTAGAGCACCAGCTCGACCGCGAACACGGTGACCCAGATGCTCGAGGAGAAGCCGGCATCATACGGCCGCAGGAAGCTGCCGATCAGGATCGGCAACATCAGCACGCAGCCGTGCATCACCGGCACGACGAAGGCCGGCCAGCGCCGCTGCAGGCTCTTGCGCCGCTCGACCCAGAGCTCGCTCGCCGTCACCGCCGCGTAGACCGAGACGATGCCGGCACCGATGATCATGCGCAGCATGGACGCCGTGGGATCGAGCAGCGTCACGGCGGCGACCCACGCGAGCGCACCGAGCACGAGGCCCGGCCAGTTCGGCTTGCGGCCGTGGAAGACGCGCGCCGCATTCCACACCATGCCGCAGGCCACGAAGCCGACGGCATTTAACGCCAGATAGAGATGCGGCCCCAGCGTTTCGCCGGCCGCCGTCCACAGTGCGACGGAGGCGGCACCGAGCAGATAGGCGGTGCCCCACCATTTCAGCGCAGGACTGTTCTCCTGCTTGCCGAAGAACACCATCATGGCGCCGAGCAGTGCGGCAACCATGGTGGCAACCAAATAGAGCGTGATGCTATCGAGCGACATCATGTCGGCCCCCTTGAAAACATAGCAGTTACGCGATCGGCACATCCGATTTGCGCGCCCTTCCGAATGCGACGCTATGTCCCGCGGGTTCCATTCAGGTTTTCGCGCGTCCGCAAGTTTTCCGGAAACTCGTCGTCAATTTGCATACAAACGAACAATAAAAAGGGCGCTGAAAATCAGCGCCCTTTTGCATCTCATTGAAGCCGCTTTCGCGGCGAATGCGACGAAAGCGATTAACGCTTCGAGAACTGGAAGGACCGGCGGGCCTTGGCCTTGCCGTACTTCTTACGCTCGACCACGCGCGAGTCGCGGGTGAGGAAGCCGCCCTTCTTGAGCACCGAGCGCAGCTCCGGCTCGAAATAGGTGAGCGCCTTGGAGATGCCGTGACGGACCGCGCCGGCTTGGCCGGACAGACCGCCGCCGGCGACGGTGCAGATCACGTCGTACTGGCCCGAACGCTGGGCCACCGAGAACGGCTGCTCGATCATCATGCGCAGCACGGGACGGGCGAAATAGACCTCGACCTCGCGCGAGTTGACGGTGACCTTGCCGGCGCCCGGCTTGATCCACACGCGGGCGACCGCGTCCTTGCGCTTGCCGGTGGCGTAGGCGCGGTTGAACTTGTCGACCTTCTTCTCGTGCTTGGGCGCCTCGGGGGCGGCCGCCGTCTTGAGCTGCGAGAGCTGGTCGAGCGACTGGATGGATTCGGCCATGTTATGCGGCCCTCGTGTTCTTGCGGTTCAACTTGGCGATGTCGATCTTCTCGGGCTGCTGCGCCTCGTGCGGATGATCGGCGCCGCCGTAAACACGGAGGTTGCCCATCTGCACGCGACCGAGCGGACCACGCGGGATCATGCGCTCGACGGCCTTCTCGAGCACGCGCTCGGGATGACGGCCCTCGAGGATCTGGCGCGCGGTGCGCTCCTTGACGTGGCCGACATAGCCGGTGTGCTTGTAGTAGGTCTTCTGCTCGCGCTTGCGACCGGTGAGGACCGCATGCTGCGCGTTGATGATGATGACGTTGTCGCCGCAATCAACGTGGGGGGTGTAGGTCGGGAGGTGCTTGCCGCGCAGGCGCATGGCGACGATGGTGGCGAGACGGCCGACGACCAGACCCTTGGCGTCGATCAGCACCCACTTCTTCGTCACCTCAGCCGGCTTTGCCGAAAAGGTTTTCATGTCAGAGTTTCCGTGGACGGGGAGCATCGGCGCGAACACCGCACCGGACTGCGCGGGTTTCTAGAGAAGAGCGGCACAACGGTCAATGCCCAAAAGCGTAAAATAAATGCACGAAATCAATAGTTTATAAATATGGTTCTATATTACCTGCAAAAAGCTCAAACATTTGGAATGGAATAGGTCGAGGTGACATGGGCAATCGGGTCGGGCGAGGTCCCGGACAACAGGTTCACCTCCCCGACCGCCAGGCGCTTGCCGAGCTTGAGCAGCCGCGCCTCGGCCAGCACGTCCTGGCCCGGCTGACCCTTGCGGAGGAAATTGATGTTGAGATTGGTGGTGACTGCCAGCCCAACTGGCCCGATTGCGGACAAAAGGACCACGTACATCGCGAAATCGGCGAGCGCCATCAGCGTCGGGCCCGACACGGTTCCGCCCGGCCGCAGCATCTTTTCACTGAACCGCTGGCGCAAAAGGCAGGTCTGGCCGTCCGCGCTCTCGATCGTGATGTCGTCGCCGCTGAAGGCCTGGGGAAACTCGTCGCGCAGAAACTGCTCGACCTCCGCCACGCTCATTTTCGCTAACGCCATGCTGTTCCCCACCCTCGCTTCGCTTTGCTTGTTACATTAGGTTATCTGCATCATCTAAATGTAATAATCCAACCGGAAACGCTTCGATGTCCGCCCAGGCCGCCCGCGCCCCCTCCCCGCAACCGCCGATCCTGCTGCGGGAGACCGTCGGCAGCATCGCCGTCCTGACGCTCAACCGCCCGGCCGCGCGCAACAGCCTGTCGGCGGCGATGATCGCGGCGCTGCATGCCGAGCTCAACGAGATCCGCGATGACAGGGCTGTCCGCGGCGTCGTGATCGCCGCCAACGGTCCCGCCTTCTCCGCCGGCCACGACATGAAGGAATTGACCGCGCGCCGCACTGACCCGGACCGAGGCCGCGCCTTCTTCGCCGAGATGATGAATGCCTGCAGCGCGATGATGCAGGCGGTCGTGCATCTGCCAAAGCCCGTGATCGCTGCCGTCCAGGGCATCGCGACGGCCGCCGGCTGCCAGCTCGTCGCCAGCTGCGATCTCGCGATCGCCTCGGAAGACGCGAAGTTCGCGACGCCCGGCGTCGACATCGGCCTGTTCTGCTCGACGCCGATGGTGGCGCTGTCGCGCAACGTACCGCGCAAGCAGGCGATGGAGATGCTGCTGACGGGCGAGCCGATCCCTGCCGACCGGGCCCGCGAGATCGGCCTCGTCAACCGCGTCGTGCCCGCCGGCACCGAACTCGGTGCCGCGATCGAGCTGGCACAACAGGTGGCGCTAAAATCCGCATACACCGTCAAGCTCGGCAAGGAGGCGTTCTATCGCCAGGCCGAGATGAGCCTTGCGGATGCCTATCGCTATGCTGCGGAGGTGATGACCGAGAACATGATGGCACGCGACGCCGAAGAAGGCATCGGCGCCTTCATCGAGAAGCGCACGCCGACATGGCGGGATGAGTGACCCTCGTCATTGCGAGCGCAGCGAAGCAATCCAGAATCTTTCCGCAGGTAGCAGTCTGGATTGCTTCGCTGCGCTCGCAATGACAACAAGAAAAGATAAGTGATGAACCACGACGCCTATCCCGACAATTACATCCGCGGCATCCTCAACAGCGTGAAGTCGATCGCGATGGTCGGCGCCTCGCCGGTCAACGTGCGGCCGAGCTATTTCGCGTTCAAATATCTGGCGCAGCGCGGCTACGACATGATCCCTGTCAATCCCGGCCATGTCGGCAAGGAGCTTCTCGGAAAGCCGTTCGTCGCCTCGCTGTCGGACATCGGTCGTCCCGTCGACATGATCGACATTTTCCGCAATTCCAGCCACATCATGCCCGTCGTGGAAGAGGCACTGACACTCGACCCGCTGCCGAAGGTGATCTGGATGCAGCTCGGTGCGCGCGATGATGCCGCGGCTGCAAAAGCGGAATCGGTCGGTATCAAAGTGGTGATGAACCGCTGCCCCAAGATCGAATATGGCCGCCTGTCGTCAGAAATATCCTGGATGGGCGTGAACTCGCGCACCCTCAGCTCGAAGCGCGCGCCGGCACCGACGCAGGGCATGCGGCTATCCCTCAATCGGATGAGCGTCGGCGGCGGCGATACCGCGGCCTCCGATCGCGCGGCGAAAAACAAGACCGGGCAAAGCTGACGCAATTGCGAAGGTTTCGTTTCGCGGACGCGACAATGCGTAGCACGATCATGCCCAAATGATCCTGATGTGAAGCGGCGCCTTGACGGCGGACGCGCCGCCCATCAGCATGCCGCGCGATTTCAGACCACAAGAACAGGACGCCTCAATGAGCGATCGCCTTCCGGGATTTTCAACCCTCGCCGTGCATGCCGGTGCACAGCCCGATCCGACCACCGGCGCCCGCGCGACCCCGATTTATCAAACGACATCATTTGTCTTCAATGACGCCGACCACGCCGCCTCGCTGTTCGGTCTGCAGGCGTTCGGCAACATCTATACCCGCATCGGCAACCCGACCAATGCCGTGCTGGAAGAACGCGTCGCCGCGCTCGAAGGCGGCACCGCTGCGCTGGCCGTTGCTTCGGGCCATGCCGCACAGGTTGTGATCCTGCAGCAACTGCTCCAGCCCGGCGACGAGTTCATCGCCGCGCGAAAGCTCTATGGCGGCTCGATCAACCAGTTCACGCACGCGTTCAAGAGCTTCGGCTGGAATGTGGTGTGGGCCGATCCCGATGACATCGCAAGCTTCGAGCGCGCGGTGACGCCGCGGACCAAGGCGATCTTCATCGAGTCCATCGCCAACCCTGCCGGCAGCATCACCGACATCGAGGCGGTCTCGACGGTCGCGCGCAAGGCGGGCGTGCCGCTGATCGTCGACAACACGCTGGCCTCGCCCTATTTGATCCGCCCGATCGACCACGGCGCCGACATCGTCGTGCACTCGCTGACGAAATTCCTGGGCGGCCACGGCAACTCGCTCGGCGGCATCATCGTCGATGCCGGCACCTTCGACTGGTCCACCGGCGGCAAGTACCCGATGCTGTCGGAGCCACGGCCGGAATATCACGGCATCCGTCTGCAGGAGACCTTCGGCAATTTCGCCTTCGCGATTGCCTGCCGCGTGCTGGGCCTGCGCGATCTCGGCCCTGCCCTGTCGCCGTTCAACGCCTTCATGATCCTGACCGGCATCGAGACGCTGCCGCTGCGCATGCAGAAGCACTGCGACAACGCCAAGGCAGTCGCCGAATTCCTCGCCGGCCATCCCGCGGTGGCCTCGGTGAGCTATGCGGGCCTGCCGAGCGACAAGTACAACCAGCTCGCGCGCAAATACGCGCCGAAGGGCGCGGGCGCCGTGTTCACCTTCAGCCTGAAGGGCGGCTATGACGCCGGTGTCAACCTGGTGTCGAAGCTGCAGCTGTTCTCGCACCTCGCCAATGTCGGCGACACCCGTTCGCTGGTGATCCACCCGGCTTCGACCACCCATAGCCAGCTCGACGACGCCGCCAAGGTCAAGTCCGGCGCCGGGCCCGACGTGGTGCGGCTCTCGATCGGCATCGAGGACAAGGAAGATCTGATCGCGGACCTGGAACAGGCGCTTGGGGCGTAATTTGGCGCGTCGTTCCGGGGCGCGCAGAGCGCGAACCTGGAACCTCTATATTGTCCGTTCAGCTCTGGATTCCGGGTTCGGTGCTTCGCACCGCCCCGGAATGACGGGGCGTCTAGGTTTTGGCCGCTGTCAGTTAACAGTCATTAACCATATCCGTCGCATACATCCTCTTTGTTCGCCCCCCTTGATTCGGAGCCGACGATGCTGCGCTGGATGGTGCCTGCCCTTGCGGCGATGCTGACGGTTTCAAGCGCGCTCGCCGCCGACCTGCCGGCGACGCCGAAGCGGCGCACTGCCGTACCGCCGCAGGATCCGCCACAGGTCTATGTCGAGACCGATCCTGATGCGCTGATCTCGCCGGCCTATGGCATCGGCAGCTACATCCGCAACCTGCCGGGAACGCCGCTGTTGCCCGGCTCGCATACGCTGCCCGGGTATTACGGCCGTCCCTGGAGCTACGATTATCAGGGCCCATACTACGGCGGGAAGCAGGTCGATTATTTCTGGCGCCTGCCCTACGCGTGCGGCGTCTACGGCTATTGCTGAGCTGATCAGCCGGGCTGACTGGCCGGAACCGCGCTCGGCTGCGCTTGCGCGGGTTGCCGCGAGCCCAGCCGCTCCACCTGCATCACCGCGAGCGTGAGCACCACGATCGCGACCGCCTGGTGCGTGAGCGCGAGATCGATCGGCACCTGGTTGAGCAGCGTGAGAATGCCGAGCACGGCCTGCAGGCCGATCGCCGCGAACAGCCAGAGCGCGCCGACGGCCGCCGTGCCCGCGCGCGATCGCACCGCGTCGAATGCATGCAGCGCCGCCAGCACGAACAGCGCATAGGCCGTCATGCGATGCTCGAACTGCACGGTCAGCACGTTATCGAACATGTTGCGCCACCACGGCGTCTCGAACCACAGCCGCTCGCCTGAGGGAATGAACGCCCCGTCGATCTGCGGCCAGGTGTTGTAGGCGCGTCCCGCGCGCAGGCCCGCAACCAGCGCACCGAAATAGATCTGGACGAAAGTCACAACGAGCAGCAGCGCGCTGGTGAGCCGTAGCCGCGCGGGCGCTGCGATCTGCGGCCGCTCCTTGAGCCGCCGCACCGTCCAGACGATGCCGGCGAAGATCAGCAGGGCCAGCACCAGATGCGTCGCCAGCCGATATTGCGATACCTCGACCCGCTCGGTCAGGCCCGAGGCCACCATCCACCAGCCGACCGCGCCCTGCAGACCGCCGAGCGCGAACAGCAGCCACAGCCTGCGCTTCAATTCCCCCGACAGGCCGCCGCGCCACAGGAAGAACAGGAACGGCAGCAGATAGGCGACGCCGATGAAGCGACCGAGCAGCCGGTGGCTCCACTCCCACCAGAAGATCTCCTTGAACTCGGATAGGCTCATGCCCGAATTGAGCTCGCGGTATTGCGGGATCTTCTTGTAGGCCTCGAACGCCTCGGTCCACTGCGTCTCCGAGAGCGGCGGCACGCTGCCCGTCACCGGCTTCCACTCGACGATCGAGAGGCCGGATTCCGTCAGCCGCGTCGCCCCGCCGACCAGCACCATCAGCGCGATCAGCGCGGCCACGGAGATCAGCCACCAGCGCACGGCGCGGCGCGGCTCGGACGGGGTAGAAATCATCGTCATTTCAAGGACAAAACCAAGCCTGTACCGAAGAGACTTGAACCGAACTGCGTGCCCCTTATAGTCCCCCGCTCCCGCAGCGCAAGTTACGCGAAAGCCGCTAGTAGTCCGTCATGACGATCCGCACCCGCAAGTTCCTCGGCGCCATCCTGCTTCTGCTGCTGGCCACCGTCTGGGCCCTGCTCGGCATGGCCGCGGCGCAGATGCCGTGGATCGCCGAGTCCGGCTGGCGGCAGGCGATCTACTACGTCGTGGTCGGCATGGGCTGGGTGCTGCCGGCGATGCCGATCGTGAGCTGGATGCAGCGGCCTGATCGCGTCAAGTCTGGCTCGTAGCGCTGCCGGTCGGTTTCACCGGCGCAAAGGCGACACCTGAGACCAGCACGCGCAGTATCCGCAGCGAGCGCACGCGCCCGTCCCAGGAAATCCGCGGCAGCGCCCGCAGATTGGTGCGCCCCTCCGCCTCCACGATGCCCGGGATCGTCGACACCGCGCTGGCAAACCCGGTCTCCTCCGCCATCACGACGTGGCTGCGCCGGAACGAGGTGCGATCGCCGAACGGAAAGGCGAGATGCCTGATCTCGCGGCGGAGGGCGGATTCCGCGACCGCCTTGCCCATCGTCATCTCGCGCAGCGCCGCTGTGTCCTTCATATTGGCCAGGATAGGATAGTTCACGGTCGCGCTGCCGATCGTGACGAGCCGGTCGGCCGCCAGCTTCGCCAGATCCTCCCAATCCATCGACGACTCGCGCGAGATCGCGGCGAGGTCGATCCGGTAGCGCATGCAGAGATCGGCGATCGCAGCCGACAGCTCCGCCGGCGGCAACGAGCGCAGCCAGCCTTCGAGCAACGAGAAAAGCTCCTGCTTCTCGGCATTGCCCGTCACGACGAAACGCTGCTCCCTGTCGCCCATCATCAGGCTGATGCGGCTCTCGCGCGCGATCACCTGCTCGAGCCCGAGCCACCAAGCTTCGCCGACGCCGTCGGGAAAGGCAGTGGGCACATAGATCGTGAAAGGCACGGCGTGGCGTGCCAGCACCGGATAGGCGAAGGTGATGAGATCCTTAGCTGCGCCATCGAAGGTCAGCGCCACGAAACGCCGCTTCTCGGGCAGCGTCACCGCGCGCCGGCAGACCTCGTCCATGCCGAGAAAATCGTAACCCGACCGCTTCAGCGCGCGAATGGCGCGGTCGAGGAATTGCGGCGTGATCTCGTGCGCACGCAGCGGCTGAAACGCCCCGCGCCGCCGCGGCCGCACATGCGCAAAGCGCAGGATGGCGCCGGCGCCACGACTGCGCAGCGCGGCCCGGCCGGTGAACCAGGTCAGCTCAAGGCGCAGCCGTTCCAGCCATCTGTCGTCGGATGCCAATATCCCACCTTCGCGCCCGCCTGAGGCCCGTTCCCTCGCCTCCTCATTACCCTTTGTTGACGTTTCTTTGCAAAGGTCGGCCACAGGCCGAATTACGCATTTTTCGTTTTCTCGACAGGTTTCGCGAATGACCATGGCTGCGGCGATGCAAAGCCGGACGGCAGAAGCGCCAGCACGGTCGAAAGCGAGCCGTATCGCGCAAGTCGACATCCTCACCGACCTCGGCGAGGCCGAGGCGGTCTGGCGTGCCTTCGAGAAGCCCGGTCACCTCTTCACGCCCTATCAGCGCTTTGATCTGCTCGGCCCCTGGCAGCGGCAGGTCGGGGGTTGCGATGGCGCCAGCCCCTTCATCGTCATTGCCCGCGACGCCGAGCACCTGCCGCTTGCGCTGCTGCCGCTGTCGCTGCGCCAGGGCCATGGCGTTCGCACCGCCTGCTTCATGGGCGGCAAGCACACCACCTTCAACATGGGCCTGTGGAACGCCGAATTCGCAGGCGAGGCCGTTGCTGCCGATCTCGACGCGCTGCTTGCGCCGCTGCGCGCGCATGTCGACG
Source organism: Bradyrhizobium sacchari (assembly GCF_002068095.1). GTDB lineage: Bacteria > Pseudomonadota > Alphaproteobacteria > Rhizobiales > Xanthobacteraceae > Bradyrhizobium > Bradyrhizobium sacchari. The sequence goes on from NZ_LWIG01000014.1 coordinate 124,600, forward strand.
TGCTCGCGCTGACGCAGCAGCCGCTGCGCTGGAACGATCAGCAGAACCCGTTCGCGGCTTTGCCGCGGCAGAGCGCGATCAACGGCTGTCCGGTACTGACGATGGAACCGGGCGGCCCTCCCGCATCGCGGATCAGCAATTCCTTCCGCCGCCGCCTCAAGAGCAAGGAGAAGAAGCTCCAGTCGCTCGCCGGCTACCGCTATCACCTGGCGACGACCGACGCGGACGTCACCCGCCTGCTCGACTGGTTCTTTCGCGTCAAGCCGGCGCGGATGGCGGAGCAGAAACTCCCGAACGTCTTCGCCGAGCCGGGTGTCGAAGAGTTCGTCCGCAGCGCCTGCCTCGCACCGCGCGGCGAAGGCCGCGTCATCGACATCCACGCGCTCGAATGCGACGACGAGGTGATCGCGATCTTCGCCGGCGTCGCCGACAGCCAGCGCTTCTCGATAATGTTCAACACCTACACGATGTCCGAGCACGCCCGCTACAGCCCCGGGCTGATCCTGATGCGCTACATCATCGATCGCTGCGGCGAGCGCGGCTACCGTTCGCTCGACCTCGGCATCGGCTCGGACGACTACAAGCGGATGTTCTGCAAGGACGACGAGGACATCTTCGACAGTTTTGTCCCGCTGACCTCGCGCGGCAAGCTCGCGGCGATGGCGATGTCGTCGCTCAGCCACGGCAAGCGGCTGGTGAAGCAGAACCAGATGCTGTTCGACCTGGCCCGACGGCTGCGCCAGGCGTTCGGGTAAGTATCCTCCAGTTGGGCGACGTTCTCCCGCGGCGCATCCTTCGAGACGCCCGCCTTTGGCGGGCCCTCAGGATGAGGACGGAATTCGCGGCAGCGGCTTCAACGGATTCCGATCTGGCCAAGCCTCATCCTGAGGAGACCGCGAAGCGGTCGTCTCGAAGGACGAGGCGCTAGCTCGGGCCCCAGCGCAGGCAAGGACGATCACGCCGCCACCACGCGCAGCGTCTCTGCAGCATTCGACGCCTGCACCGGCTTGCTCAGCATCGTCACCTCGCTGAAGCCGACGGCCTTCAGCTGTTCACACATCTGCGTGCGGGCATCCGGTGCCATCGCGGCATCGGGCACCACGACGGCGCGGGCATTGGTCGTCAGCAGTTCGGCCGGAAGGTCGGACGCACCGCCGGCGTCCAGCAGCACATGGTCGTAGGCGCGCAGCAGCGCGTCGATCGCGAGGCCCACGCGCGGCGACTGCAGCAGGCTGCGATCGAAGCCGGGACGGCCGGCCATGACCAGATGCAGCCGCGAGAGCTTGTCCCTGGTGATGACCTGAGCGAACGAGGCCTCGCCCTGCATCAGCTCGGCAAGGCCGGGCGCGGAGGCGTCGACCGACACCGCGGCAACGGTCGGCGAGGACGCGGCGAGATCGACCAGCACGACGCGCGCCTCGCGCGCCAGATTGCGCGCCAGCGTCAACGCCGACAGCGTGACGGCGTCTCCGGACGCGGTGCCGAGCACCGTGACCTTCTTCGCCGCCTCACCCGCGGCACGCAGGCTGTTCGCCAGATGCTCGATCTCGGCGAATTCGGAGGCCCCGGCATCGGCCGCCATCTCCGGCTGAAGCGGCGCCGGCTCTTCAGTGACCGGTTCGACGAAGGGCTCGACGGGCGGCTGGACCAAAGGTTCCCTGCGAACCGCCGCGTGCGTTTGCGCCACCGCCGGCACCGGGGTGAACACGGCTGCCGCGCGCGGCGCGGTCTGGCGCAGCAGCTCGCCGGTGACGACGACGCCCGACGAGAGCAGCAGCGTCGCAATCGTCGCGATCAGCACGATCGGCAGCTTCTTCGGATAGGCCGGTGTGTTGGAGACGATCGCGCGCGAGATGATGCGGCCATCGGTCGGCGCGGTGTCGATGGTCTCCCGGGTGTTGGCCTCGCGGTACTTGGCCAGATAGGTCTCGAGCAGGTCGCGCTGCGCCTTGGCTTCGCGCTCGAGCGCGCGCAGTTGCACGTCCTGGCCGTTGGTCGAGGTCGCCTGCTTCTTGAGCTGCTCGAGGCTTGCGCTCAGGCTGTCGACCCGGCCGCTGGCGATCCGGGCGTCGTTTTCCAGCGAGCGCGAGATCTTGCTGGCCTCGTCACGGATCTGGGTGTCGAGATCACCAAGCTGAGCCTTCAATTCCTTGATGCGCGGATGGTTGCCGAGCAGCGTCGATGACTGTTCGGCAAGCTGGGCGCGCAGCGTCACGCGCTGCTCGGACAGCCGTCGCATCAGCTCCGAGTTCAGCACTTCCGACGCCTCGATCGGCTTGCCGCTCTGGAGCATTTCGCGGATCAGTCGCGCCTTCGCCTCGGTGTCGGCCTTCAGCGCACGCGCATTGTTGAGCTGGGTGTTGACCTCGCCCATCTGCTGGTTCGAAAGCGTGGTGTTATTGGTGCCGACGAACAGGCTCGACTTGGAACGGAAGTCCTCGGCCTTGGCCTCGGCATCGGAAACCTTTTTGCGCAAATTGTCGATCTCGCCGGCCAGCCACTGGCTCGCGTTCTTGGCCTGGTCCTGGCGCGCGCTCTGTTGCAACACGAGATAGCCCTCGGCGATCGAATTGGCGACACGCGCGGCAAGGTCCGGATCGGCGGACTGGAATTCGACCACAATGACGCGCGACTTGTCGACGGCGTAGGCCTGCAGGCGCTCGTAATAGGCATCGAGCACGCGTTCTTCCGGCGTCATCGAGAACGGATCGCGGCCGATGCCGACGAGCGCCGCCAGCGACTTCAGCGGCGAAATGCCCTGCAACACCGGATCGAATTCGGGGCGTTCGGCGAGCTTGTTCTTCCTGATGATCTCGCGCGCAAGATCGCGCGAAAGCACGAGCTGCACCTGGCTGGTGACGGCCTCGGCGTCGAGCGCCTGCCGCTCCTCGGCACGGTCGCTGTTCGGACGCAGGAACACGTTCTCGCGGCCATCGATCAGGATACGCGATTCCGACTTGTAGCGCGGCGTGACGAGATTGACGACGGCGATCGACGCGACCAGAGCCAACACCGTGGGCACGATGATCCAACTGCGTTTGCGGGCGAGCGCGCCACCGAGCGCATGAAGATCGATGTCGCCGGATTCCGTTGCTGCCTGCTTCTCCGCAACAGGCGCAGGCGTTGCTTCGAGCTTGGTCGGCTCAGGCTTGGGCGCTTCGGTCTTGAGCGCGGTTTCGGCCATCTTGGCCTCGGCCCTGGATTTCGAAACGGCCCGCTCGACCACCGCCTTGTCCTTGCCGGCACGCCAGAACGCTAAACGCATCGAACACTCCCGCAGGGGCAACGCCACCAAGCTACCTCAACCGCAGCGATTACACTCCATTAAGGTTGCCGCTGGGTTAATCGCGACATGTAGCGCCTCGCGACCCGCGCGCCCGTCATCGTTTGTTAACCACGAAGGCTCTTAATCCGTCTCGATATTTCCTGGAATTGTTCGGTACTCGTCATCGAGCGCTGGTTTTGATCATGCCCCCCTCACCCGACCGGCCGCTTCGCATCCTGCACGCCGTGCGCGCTCCGGTCGGCGGCATCTTCCGCCACATCCTCGACGTCGCCAATGGCCAGGTCGACCGCGGCCATCATGTTGGAATCCTCGCCGACAGCCTCACCGGCGGCGAACGGGCCGACAAGGCGCTGGCCGAGCTCGCGCCGCGGCTGAAGCTCGGCGTGCACCGCATGGCGATCCGCCGCGAACCTTCGCCCGATGACCTCATGGTGTGGCTGCGGATGCGGCGGCTGATCGCGAAGCTCAAGCCTGATGTCATGCACGGCCACGGCGCCAAGGCCGGCGCCTTCATTCGCATGCGGCGGCGCACCGACGACGCCATCCGCATCTACACCCCGCACGGCGGTTCCCTGCACTATCCGCTCAACACCCTGAAGGGCGAATTTTACGCGCGACTCGAGCGTTCGTTGATGGGCGCGACCGACCTGTTCCTGTTCGAGAGTGCCTTCGCCCGCGACACCTATCAGCGCATCGTCGGCACGCCCAAGGGCGTGGTCCATTGCGTCTTCAATGGCGTAACGCCGGAGGAATTCGAACCTGTCGTCACCGCCGAGGATGCAACCGACCTCTGCTATGTCGGCGAGTTCAGGCACATCAAGGGCGCCGACCTGCTGGTTGACGCCGTGGCGCGGCTGCGCGAAGGCGGCAAGAACGTCACGCTCACCCTTGGCGGCGACGGCGAGGAGACGGCGGCGCTGAAGGCGCAGGTCGAGAAGCTCGGCCTTACGAGCACCATCCGTTTCATCGGCCACGTCAAGGCGCGCTACGGCTTCTCCAAGGGGCGGCTGCTGGTCGTCCCCTCGCGCGGCGATTCCATGCCCTATGTGGTGATCGAGGCAGGCGCGGCCGGCATTCCGATGATCGCCTCGAAGATCGGCGGCATTCCCGAGATCTTCGGCGCCAACAGCCCCGCTCTGTTCGCGCCGAGCAATCCCGAAGCCATGGCGGAGGCGATTGCCGCCGCACTCGACGATCCGCAAGCGACCGCACAGCGCGCGCTCTCCTTGCGCGAGCGCATCTCGGCGCACTTCTCCCAGCAGGCCATGGTCGACGGCGTGCTCGCGGGTTATCGCGACGCATTTACCAACCACTAACCATTCTTAAGGCCGGCTTTAGAGAATCTTCCGATTTGTCCGATAGTCCAGAAGCCAGGAGATACTTGCCCGGGGCGCTCGGACGTGGCCCGCGGGTTTTTGGAATGGACGTGGACGCCGTGGAACCGCTCAACGCACGCTCGATGTTCGATGCCGCGGCCAGCGCTGCGGCGAGGCCGGCTGACCAGCCCTTTGTCGAGCGCCGCCGCCGGCTGTCGCCCGCCGCGCTCGAGGTCGTCAACCAGAAGGTTGCCCGCGCCTATTCGCCGATCGTGATCGCCGGCTTCGTCCGCCTCGCTGATTTCGCGTTGCTGAGCCTCGTCGGCATCGGGGTCTATGTCGGCTATGTCATGCCGCTGGCCGGAGCCTTCAGCTGGGTCTATCCCGCGGAGATCGTCGCCGTCGCGGTTGCCACCGTGGTCTGCTTCCAGGCCGCCGACATCTATCAGGTGCAGCTGTTCCGCGGTCAGCTCCGGCAGATGACGCGGATGATCTCGTCCTGGTCGTTCGTCTTCCTGCTGTTCATCGGCATCTCCTTTTTCGCCAAGTTCGGCAGCGAGATCTCCCGGCTGTGGCTGGCCGCCTTCTACTTCCTCGGGCTCACCGTGCTCATCTGGGAGCGTCTGATGCTGCGCTCTCTGGTGCGCGCCTGGGCGCGCCAGGGCCGGCTCGACCGCCGCACCATCATCGTCGGCTCCGACCGCAACGGCGAGCAGCTGGTCGAGGCGCTGAAGGCGCAGGACGATTCGGACATCCACGTGCTCGGCGTGTTCGACGATCGCAATGACAGCCGCGCGCTCGACACCTGCGCCGGCGCGCGCAAGCTCGGCAAGGTCGACGACATCGTCGAGTTCGCCCGCCGCACCCGCGTCGATCTCGTGCTGTTCGCGCTGCCGATCTCGGCGGAAACGCGCATCCTGGAGATGCTGAAGAAGCTCTGGGTGCTGCCGGTCGACATCCGCCTGTCCGCCCACACCAACAAGCTGCGGTTCCGTCCCCGCTCCTATTCCTATCTCGGCGAGGTGCCGACGCTCGACGTGTTCGAGGCGCCGATCACCGACTGGGACCTGGTGATGAAATGGCTGTTCGACCGCATCGTCGGCGGCCTCGCGCTGCTCGCGGCGCTGCCGATCATGGGACTGGTGGCGCTGGCCGTGAAGCTCGACAGCCCCGGTCCGGTGCTGTTCCGCCAGAAGCGCTTCGGCTTCAACAACGAACGCATCGACGTCTACAAGTTTCGCTCGATGTACCACCACCAGGCCGATCCGACGGCGTCGAAAGTGGTGACCAAGAACGATCCGCGCGTCACCCGCGTCGGCCGCTTCATCCGCAAGACCAGCCTGGACGAGCTGCCGCAGCTCTTCAACGTGGTGTTCGCCGGCAATCTCTCATTGGTCGGCCCGCGCCCGCATGCGGTGCAGGGCAAGCTCCAGAGCCGCCTGTTCGACGAAGCCGTCGACGGTTATTTCGCCCGTCACCGCGTCAAGCCCGGCATCAGCGGCTGGGCCCAGATCAACGGCTGGCGCGGCGAGATCGACAATGAAGAGAAGATCCAGAAGCGCGTCGAGTTCGACCTCTATTACATCGAGAACTGGTCGGTGCTGTTCGACTTCGTCATTCTCCTGAAGACGCCGATCTCGCTGCTGACCAAGAACGAGAACGCGTATTGAGTTTCCGTCATGCCCCGGCTTGACCGGGGCATCCGGTATGCCGCAGCGCCAGCCGTTTTCTCCAACAGGCGCCGCGGAATTCCGGAAGCCCGGTCAAGCCGGGCGATGACAGCGGTGTTTGTGGCGTACGAGTAGCGTGAGCTTGTGATGGCGTATGCGGCGACAGCCGGTGGAGTGAAATTGGCCGCAACC
>NZ_LWIG01000014.1:131092-166635 GCF_002068095.1 Bradyrhizobium sacchari
TGGTCGGCGCCTCCGGCGCCATCGTCTTCATCGAGCCGAGCCCGTACGAAATCGCGACGCTGCTCGCCACCGTCACCTTCTTCGCCACCGGCCTGCGCCTGCGGCTCGTGCTGATGCCGCTGGTCCTGATGCTGGTCCTGCTCAATGTCGGCTACACCATCAGCGCGATCCCGTTGCTCGATCAGCCCGAGGTGGTGAGCTGGATCGCGACCTCCTGGTACATGGCGGTGACGGTGGTGTTCTTCGCGATGGTCACCTCCGAGGACACCGCAGCCCGGCTCGACATGCTCCGCCGCGGGCTCGTCGTCGGTGCGATGGTCGCTTCGCTGTCGGCAATCGCCGGCTATTTCCACCTCGTTCCCGGCGGCGACGACCTCCTCACGCTCTACGGCCGCGCGCGCGGCACGTTCAAGGACCCCAACGTGCTCGGCGCCTTCCTGATCCTGCCGGCGTTGTTCGCGCTGCAGAGCGTTGTCTCGGACAAGCTCGGCAAGGCGTTCCGCAACGTCATCGCTTTCAGCATCATGTCGCTGGCGATCCTGCTCGCGTTCTCGCGCGCCGCCTGGGGCGGCCTGGTGCTGACCTCCGCCTTCATGCTGGCGCTGATGGTGCTGACCAGCCGCACCAATGCGCAACGCTCGCGCATCGTCATCATGGCGATCGTCGCCGCAGTGCTGGGGCTCGCACTGATCGCGGTGCTGCTGTCATTCGACTCCACCGCCGAGATGTTCAAGCAGCGTGCGAGCTTCGACCAGAGCTATGACGAAGGCCGCTTCGGCCGTTTCGGCCGGCACATCCTCGGTGCGGAGATGGCGCTCGACCTGCCGTTCGGCATCGGCCCGCTGCAATTCCACCGCTACTTCCCCGAGGACACCCACAACTCCTACCTCAACGCCTTCATGTCCGGCGGCTGGCTCTCCGGCGTGTGCTACCCCGCGCTGGTCTTCACCACCGTCATCATGGGCTTCCGCCACATCTTCGTCCGCGTGCCCTGGCAGCGTGCTTATCTTGCGATCTTCTCCGCCTTCGTCGGCACCGTCGGCGAAAGTTTCGTGATCGACACCGACCACTGGCGCCACTTCTGGATGATGCTGGGCGCGATGTGGGGCATGATCGCGGCCGCGCAGATGTATAGGGCTAGCGAAGCTTCTTCAGCTTGAGATTCGGACGCTTCTCCGGCGGCGTGTCGAGCAGACCCTTCAGCGCCTCCGTTGCCGCGAGCACGCCCTTGTAGCCTTCCACCGCGAAGCGCAGCAGCAGACGCAACTCCTCGTCGGAATAGGCGCCAAAAACCTTCTCCATCGCCTGCTGCATCGGCACATAGAGCTGGCCGATCTTCATGGCCGTCTCCGGCACGACGGAAATGAAGACCTTGCGACGGTCCTTCTCGTCCCGCTCGCGGCGCACCAGGCCGGCCTTCTCGAGCCGGTCGACCACGCCGGTGATGGCGCCGGTGGTCAGCCCCGTGACCTCGGCGAGCCGGCCCGCACTGACGCGACCTTCGAGATAGAGGATGTCCATGCATTCGAGGTCGGAATTGGCAATTCCTGCAACATTCGCAACGGTCTGGCCATAGAGCACGCCCTGCGCGGACGACCGTCGCATCGCCTCCTCGAGCTCTCTCAACAACGCCGCGCGCGCCTTCGTCCTTGACAAGGTCGACCTCTTATCTTACCGAATATATATCTTAGTCGCTAAGAGATTTAGCGGCCGTAATTTCTCCTAGCACCAGGGAAACCCCGGGAGCAAGCGATGTCCTACCGTCCCCGCAAGGCCCTGATCATCGGTGCCGGCATCGCCGGCCCCGTCGCCGCGATCCTGCTGCGGCGCGCTGGCATCGAGTCCGCGATCTACGAGGCGTGGCCCTATTCGAAGGGCATCGGCGGCGGCCTCCAGATCGCGCCGAACGGCATGCATGTGATGGACGAGATCGGGGTGGCGAACGAACTGATCGGCCGCGGCTCGGTCGCGGAGGCCTTCGACTTCTACTCGCAAGGCGGCCAGCGCCTCGGCTCGATCAACCGCGACATGGCGCGGCGCTTCGGCCAGCCGGCCGTCAACATTTCCCGCGCAACGCTGAACGAGATCCTGATCGACAAGGCCTGGTGCGCCTGCGTGTCGCTCTATTTTGAGAAGCGCCTGATCAAGATCGAGGATCGTGGCGACCAGCCGATCATCGCCTATTTCTCCGACGGCACCACCGCCGAAGGCGACTTCCTGATCGGCGCCGACGGCGTGCATTCGGTGGTGCGCCGCCAGGTCGTGCCTGATGGCCCGCAGCCGTTCGACACCGGTCTGATCGGCTTCGGCGGCTTCGTGCCGCACGCCGTCCTCGACGGCAGATCGATCGGCCGGCATGTCGAGACCACGTTCGGCCAGAGCGGCTTCTTCGGTTACGGCTATTGCAGCCCGGATCCGAACGACGGCGTGATGTGGTGGAGCACCCAGCCCGCGCACGGCATGGATGCGGCGATGTTCCGCGCCCTCGACCAGGCGACGTTGAAGCAGCATCTGCGCGGCTTCCACCGCGGCTGGCACGAGCCGATCCCCGACATCATCGAAGCCGCCGAGAACATCGTGGTCACCGACACGCTCGACGTCGCGACCCTGCCGGCATGGTCGCGCAAGCGCTCGCTGCTGATCGGCGATGCCGCGCATGCGACCAGCCCTCACGCCGGCCAGGGCGCCTCTCTCGCGCTGGAGGATGCGATGCGGCTCGCGCGCCTGATGCAGGAGGGACAGGAGCTTGGCGCCACCTTCCAGGCCTTCGAGGCCGAACGTCGGCCGCGCACCGAGAAGATCGTCGCCATGGCCCGCCGCAACGGCAACAGCAAGCGCGAGTTCAGCGCCACCGGCGCCTGGATCCGCAACCAGATGCTGAAATGGCTCTTGCCGCTGGGCTCGAAGAGCATGGAGTTCATGTACGCGTATGACGCGCGGGCGGTGTGATTTTCTTCCCTCTCCCCGCTTGCGGGGAAGGCGAGGAACTACCCTTCCACCCCAAACGTGAGCCCGGCGTGATCGACCAGCCGCTTGATCAGCTTGTGCTGCATCGCTGCGCCCGGCGTCCAGAAGCCGGCGGGGACATCGCTCGCGTCCCGCAGCAGGCAGATCGCGCATTCCGAGATCATCTTCGAGGTCGAGCCGTAGCCGGGATCGCGGTCGCCGGTGACGCCGGCGCGGACCATGCGGCCGTCGGGCGCGATCGCGACATAGAGCAGATTGAAGAGCCCCTTCTCCCGCTCCTCCTTCGACGGCCCCTCGCCCGGTTTTGGCGCATTCGGGCCGGTCTTCTCGGCATTGGCCGCCATCACGCGCTTGGCGTTGGCCTCGCCTTTCTCGCCGGGGCCGGTCAGGACCATCTCGTCGTAGACGAACTCTTTGCCGTACGGAAAGCCCATCAGCATGTTGGAGCGATGGACGTTGCGCGTGTTGATCAGCGCCATCATGAACGGCGCGGTCCAGGACTGCAGGTCCTCCTCATAGACTGCTCTGTTGCCCTTCGGCTGCTTCGGGCCGGTGAAGCCGGGCGTCAGCGCGAAGTGGTCGTTGAGAATGGCGACAAGGCTGAGATCCTTGGCAACGGCGTCGAAGGTCGCTTTCGCACTCGCCGCGGTGCCGCCTGACAGCGTGCCGCGCATATCGCGCACGCGTCCCTTCACGCGCGCCGCCGGCGCGCCGAACACGCGCCTGGCCTCTTCCTGCACGAAGAACGTGCCGAGCTCGAACGGCACGGAATCATAACCGCAGGAGAACACGATGCGCGCGCCGCTCTCTTTCGCCGCCGCCTCGTACTTGTCGATCATCTGCCGCATCCAGACCGGCTCGCCGCAGAGATCGAAATAGTCGATGCCGCCGGCGACGCAGGCCGCGAGCAGATCCTCGCCATAGAGCTGATACGGCCCCACCGTCGTGATCACCGACTTCGTCTGCGCGACCATCGCCTTCAGCGAGGCGGCGTCGGATGCGTCGGCCACGATCAGCGGCGTGTCGGCGGGCGCACCGATCGCCTCGCGCACCGATTTCAGCTTGTCGAGGCTGCGGCCCGCCATCGCCCAATTGAGCGCCTTGTCGTCCTTGTAATGCGCCGCCAGATATTCAGCGACGAGCTGGCCGGTGAAACCGGTCGCGCCGTAGACGACGATGTCGAATTTCGCAGAGCTCATGACTGGCCTTTACTTCTTCGCGTAGCTCACGCCCATGCCGGCACGGACGTCGCTTTGAATACCATAGGGCGGGATCGGATAGCGCAGGCCGTTCTTGGCCAGCGCCTTCATGCCCTCGATCGCCTTGGCGAGATGCGCGGGCTTCAAAGCCATCAGCATCTCCTCGTCCGGCACGCCGCCATAGCGCCGTTCGGCATAGCATGGCAAGGACAGGCTGGGCTCCCCGGTCTTGAGCGCCCGGCCCCAGGAATCCGCACACGCCGTCTCGCCGACCACGCCCCACTCGAATTTCCTGTAGCCGGTATATTGCAGCCCGTTGATCAGGATGATCATCTGCCCCGGCGTCGCGTAGACGAGGCAGATGTCGGGTGGATCGAGCCGGCCGCTCGCGAGCGGACTGACCGCGAGCGCCTGATATTGCCCGAACGGCACCACGTCCAGCGCTTCCTGCCGCTTGCGCGCGTCCTCCGCGGTGCCGTGCCAGACCCCGACATAGTTTTCGCCGGCGAGCCATTTCTCGTCCCGCGGCGCAAGACCGATCACGGCGCGGCACTGGCTGCCCACCAGATCGTCGGCGGTGATGCCGACGGTCCAGCCGAGCCGCGAGGCCATGCTGACGATCTGATCGGTGGTGTGGATCGCATTCGGCCGCCGGATCTTCGGGATCGCTTCCATGTCGGCAGCTTGCGCGAACAGCTTCATGCCGATCACCGTGGTCTTCAGCCGCAACAGGCTGTTGAGATCGGCAACGAGGCCGGCAACGTCGATCCTCTCTGCACTCTGCTGCATGGCGTCCTCCCGGCCGGCGGTCGCGCGCCGGTGCTGTGTTCTTGTTTTGCGACCCTCGTTCTAGTCCGTGGCCGGGCCCGGAAGCAACTCGCCGGTCCGGCCCATGACGCGGTACGTCAGAAGACCGATCCATTCGCGCACGGCGACGTCGGTCCTGGCAAGACCGTCGCCGCCGACGCGGGTGAACGCGAAGAGATCGTCACGTCCTCCCATGCGCCAGTCCACCGGATAGGCCTCGACGTTAAATCCCGCCTTGCGAAAGATCCCCATCGAGCGCGGCATGTGGAAGGCCGAGGTGACCAGCAGCCAGCGCTCGCCCGGCTTCGGCGACACGAGCTGCTTCGTGAAGATCGCATTCTCCCAGGTGTTGCGGGAATCGCGCTCGAGGATCAGGCGTTCTTTCGGAATGCCCAGACTTTCCAGGATCGGCGCGGAGTAGTCGGCTTCCCTGCTCTCGGTCGAGACAAGATTCGCCGTGCCTCCGGTGAAGACGATGCGCGCCTTCGGATAGCGGCGCGCAAGCTCGGCCGGCGCCAGCAGACGATCGGCGGCGTGCGAAACGACCGGTGTGCGGTGCGCCGCGGACAGATCGGTGTCGATGGAGCCGCCGAGCACGATGATGCCGTCGGGCGCGCCGCGCGAGGGGTCCCACGCCGGAAAGCGCGACTCCAGCGGATAAAGCAGGAGATTGCCGAGCGGCGAGACCGCAGCCAACGCCAGCAGCAGCAGTGTCGTCACGGCAAGCTTGCGGCCGAGCGCGGCATGGCGGGTCAGCATCAGCAGCAGCGACAGGATGCCGAGCTCGACCAGGAGATTGATCGGCAGCAGCGCAGCGCCGAGGGTCTTGGAAAGAACGAAATACAGGGGAGCCTCGCTGGAATGACCGGGCCATGCGCGGGCTTGACCGGCCCGTCCATCATCGGAAATCTTCTTGAAAGAGGATCGATCGCCGGGTCAAGCCCGAGCATCACAAGCAAAACCGATTGGACGGCCGCAAATGACCCATCACCACCTGCATTCCAGCCCCGAGACCTGCCATTGGGGCTTCTTCGAGGCCGCGCTCAAGCCCGTCCTCACCATCAAAAGCGGTGACGAGGTGACGGTCGATACCATCAGCGGCGGGCCGGACATGCTGCCCGACCGCGACAAGTTTCACATTCCCCCGGAACTGTTCGAAGTCCATGCGAGGTGCGAGCGCATGGTGCCCGGCCACATCCTCACCGGCCCGATCGCGGTCGAGGGCGCCGAGCCCGGCGATGTGCTCGCGGTCGAGATTCTCGACGTCCAGCTCCGGCAGGACTGGGGCTGGAACATGATCAAGCCGTTGTCAGGGACCCTGCCCGACGATTTTCACGAGACGCGCATCCTCAACGTCCCGCTGGACCGGGCCCGGATGGTCGGCCGCATGCCGTGGGGGCTTGACCTGCCGCTCAGGCCGTTCTTCGGCGTGATGGGCGTTTCGCCGCCACCGGCCTGGGGCCGCATCTCCTCGCTGGTCCCGCGCGCGATGGGCGGCAATCTCGACAACAAGGAGCTCGGCGCCGGCGCAACGCTCTATCTGCCGGTGTTCGTCCCGGGCGCGATGTTCTCCTGCGGCGACGGCCATGGCGTGCAGGGCGATGGCGAGGTCTGCGTCACGGCGATCGAGACCGCGCTGCAGGGCCGCTTCCGCCTGACGCTGCGCAAGGACCTCAGGCTCGACTACCCCCGCGCCGAAACGGCGACGCACTACATGACCATGGCGATGGACCCCAACCTCGACAGTTGCGTGGTGCGCGCGCTGCGCGACATGATCGCCCTGCTCGGGGAGAAGCGAAACCTGTCGCGCGAGGACGCCTACACCCTGTGCAGCCTGGCGGCCGATCTGCGGGTGACCCAGACCGTCAACGGCTCCAAGGGCATCCATTGCATGATCGAAAAGGCGATCGTGCACGGCTGAGCCGACCCGGCATTCCCTGACCTGCAGACGCCACACCGCCGCCCGGCCATGCGCGCGGTGCGCCGGGTCACGTCCGATTTCCTCTGCGATTCCAACAGGCTGAGTGTCAGGCCCAGCCTGCATTTGACTTCCGGCCCCGAACCTAAATAGAGTCTTAATCGTTACTTTTATGTACCCGAGTAAGAGGCTAGCGTTCGGGCCATGGCCACCGAAAAAGCCGAGACTGACCGCATTCCCGTAACCTTGGCGCTCTCGACCATCACCTATCTGGAGAAACTGGTGAGACAGGGCACCCACGGCACCAGCGTTCCCGGCGTCGCACGGACCCTGATCGAGGAAGGTATCCGCCTCGCCATCAAGGACGGGCTTTTGTCGATTCGCGACAATGGCAGGACGTGAACGCGGGCAGGACGTGAGGCGGGCGGATCTCGAGCAGGCGGATGGCCGACATCTGCAACCTGGGACCGTTTACAAATGCCTGTTCTCTCACCAACCTGGACCGACGAACGAATTGAACTTCTGAAGCAGCATTTCGAGGCCGGCCTCTCCTGCCGCGAGATCGCCGCCGACATCGGCGTCAGCCGCAATGCGGTGATCGGCAAGCTGTCCCGGCTCAATCTGACGCGCAGCCGCGCGGTCGAAGACCGCAGGCTCGAGCGAAGCCTTGCGCCGCCGGCGCGCGCGAGCCGCGCCGTACCGCGCCTGCAATACGAGATGCTCGCCACGATCTATGGCGAGGCCGACGCGACTGCGGTCGCAAGTCCGATCGACGACGCCAACCGCTGCTCGCTCATGGAGCTGTCCGAGAACCGCTGTCGCTGGCCGATCTCGACGCCGGGCGCGGAGGACTTCTGTTTCTGCGGCAATGGCGCGCCCGGCGGCCAGCCTTATTGCAGCGGTCACAGCCGCCTCGCCTACCGGCCGAACTCGCGCGCCCGCGCGATGCGCGGTTAGCGCGTCTTCCCGACGCGTACTCGAAAACGCTTTCGAAGCCGCGTCCCAAAAACGAAAAACCTCCGGCGGGGCATCGCCGGAGGTTTCTGGAGGCTTAGCGTGAAGCTAAGAGCCGCAACTTTCGTATCTGGCTGAAAGCTATATAGCTGATTAACTCAGGTAAGTAAATAAGCTTGAGGCGATCGAATCGCATGGCTCGTCTTCGCCTCCTGCACGGCCGCCGGATTTTCCGAAGGCCCCATCTGCGAAAAAAGCCCCGGCGGTTTCCCGCCGGGGCTTCGTCAAGTCCGATGGACCCTGGGCTTACCAGTTGCGCTGGGCGCGCAGCAGCATGCTGTAGGTGTCCTGGTCCTTCAGCTCGTAGGTGGCGCCCGGCTTGGCGACGCTCGTCAGTGCGCCGGTCGTGATCACGCCCGAATACTTCTGGTCGAGGTGGCTGTAGGTGAAGTCAGCCGAGAAGGTCAGGTTCTTCACCGGCGTCCAGCGGGTGATGACGCCGACCTGGCCGATGTTGAAGTCCGGGTTGCAGGTGCCGGTCAGGGTCGCGAACGCGGTGCTGCCGCAGATCAGGCCCTTGGCCGTGCCGCTGTAGTTGACCGCAGCCCACGCGCCGTACAATGCCGTGTTCCAGAATGGATTCCAGTTATGGGTGTAGGCACCACGGAAGCCGTAGGTCTTGGTCAGCTCGAGGCCGCCATTGGGAGCGAACACCGCGTCAGACACGCCGGCAAAGCCGATGCTCTGATACGCCGCGTTGGAGCTGCCGAACATCGAGTAGCTGGTCGCCGCCAGCTCCTGGAAGTTGTAGCGGCTCGCGCCGTCGGTGTAGACGCCCGAGATGTTGATCACGTCGCCGGCACCGGTCGGGATGTTCTTGATCTGCAAGGCGAGCTGAACGGCCCAGCCCCACTTGTCTTCCGGATGACCGCTGGTTTCGACCGGGCCGTAATAGGCGGCATGGTTGTCGTGCGCGGCGACCGACGCCTGGAACAGGCCCCAGGCCTGGTCGACGCGGACCATGCCGACGATGTCGGGCGCCCGGGTGCCGCCGAGGTTGTTCGTGCCGTAAGCACCGCCGAGGACGCCGGTGGTGGTCATGCCGGCGGTGTTCCAGACGTTGGTCTGGAAGACCTGCGTCTGGTCCTGCACGGAGAACGCCGCGGTCACGCCCTGGCCGAAATCGGCCGTGTAGGTGGCCTGAACGACGCCGTTGGTGGTGCCGCTGCCGCCGACGAGCTGGTCGAAGTTGTTGCCGGGATAGTTGATCCAGGGCGCGTCGAACTGCGACACCGCCTTACCCAGGGTGAAGCCGGCGAACTGGATGAAGGCGTAGTAGACGCCGAGCGCACCGCCCGAGATCGCGCCGTCGGTGCCGTTGACGGCGCCGCTGGTCGAACCGACGAGACCCGTCCCGGCAGCGTTGAGGCCGAGCGTGCCGCTGTATTGCGTGCCGCCGGTGGTGTTGCCGGTGCCGACATAGTTGCCGGTCGTCCAGGTGAAGACCGCGTCGAAATAGGTGCGGACCACGCCGTATTCGGTCGCGGTGCGCGTGTCGATGTTGAGATCTTCACGAGCGCGCATCGAGTAGTAGTTGTTCAGGCGGTTGTTCGCCGCGAACACGTTGTTGTACTGGGCGTTGAAGTGGCCGCCGGCATTGAGCGCCACTTCGGCACGCAGATAGCCGCCCAGCTTGATGCAGGTGTCGCTGCCCGGGATGTAGTAGAAGCCCGCGCCGTAGAGCGAGCAGACCTTCACGTACTCGACCGCCTTGGCCTTGACCGGAAGATCGGCCGCCTGCGCTCCGCCGACGGCGATCAGACCCGCCGCAGTGCCGAGCAAAAGGCTCTTCACCATTCTCATTTAAAACCTCCAAGTTGCTCATTTTACGGAGACCGGACCGTGAGGCCCCCCAGATCCCCGTCTCTTCAAATCCGCCCGGCCGCTTCGCGCTTTCGGACACACCCGCTTTCGACGCGAGGGACGTGAGCGAACCACCTGCAACGGGACGATCGAGTACCCCCCACCGTCACGAGGCAATATGCCTGTGCCGTTCCGCTTATCAAAATAGTTTATTAGATCAGCTTTGTTGTTTCACTAAACCTGTGCCCCGGGAGCAACACCCGGGCCGGGCCGATATGCTGACCGGCTCATCTTTGTAATTTTAGTGACAAAATTACCCTGCTCTGCACTTGCGTCAGGGCAGGCTTGCGTGGACTATGGCCCTCCACGAACACGAGCCAGAAAGAATCAGTTCACGGGAGTGACGCTGTGTCCGCGACGAGGAAAGAAGGAGCGCGCCTGCGCCCCATCGGCAACCTGGATCTCATCAGGCGCTTCACCTGGGAGATATCGTCGATCAACATGCATCTGGAGGAACTGCGCCAGTTCTGGGCCAGAACGCTCGGCATCAGCGGCCCGCAATGGTTGATTCTGATGGCGATCTCCGACCTCGACAAGGACGACGGCGTGCCCGTCAACGTGGTCTCAAAGCTGCTCCACGTCGACCCCTCGTTCGTCACCACCCAGTCCAAGCTGCTTGAAAAGAAGGGCCTGCTCCGCCGGCGGCCCTCGCCGACCGACGCGAGGGTCGTGCGCCTCTCGCTGGTCGACAAGACCCAAAAGCACATTGCGAGCCTCAACGAGCAGTACAAGACGATTCGCGAATTCGTCTTCCAGGAGTTCGACGAGAGCGAGCTCACGGAATTCACCGCCAAGCTCGCAACGCTGAAGACCCGGTTGGAGAAGGCCTGCGTCAGGATCTCGCTCGATCTCTGAGCATGATCCGGACTCGAAGGGCCGTGCCGGCGCAAAGTGCGCGGCAACTCCAAGCTGGACTCCAGGCCGCGCGAGGCGCTCAGGCGCCCCGCCCGGCCGCGAGTCGCGTTTCCAGCCAGTCGAAGATGTATTCGTTGGCAAGGCTCGGATTGTCCGCATGGGCCTGCGCCGCGCCGGTCTCCGCCGCGGTGAACACCTTCAGCACGATGTCGGAGCTGCCGAGCCGGGATTTCTGAACGATCTGACGCGCGCGGTCGGCCTTGAGCCAGCCGTCTTCGCCGAGCGTGATCAGCACCGGACAATCGGCGCTGGAAGCCATCAGCGGCGAGTGCGGCACCGGAACGATGCTGAGGTCGCTCATCGCAAAGCGGCTGGCGAAGAAGGATCGTTCGTGCAGATCCCACAGGCCGCCGTCGCAGACCGCCGCAGCCAGCCGCGGCTCCTGCAGCACCGCACGCGCCACGAAGGAGGAGCCCCACCCGTCCGCCACGATGGCGACGCGATCGAAATCGACGTCGCCGCGCGTTTCCAGATAATCCATGACGCTCGCAATCGCGCTTTCGAGGTCGCGCCGCTGCAGCAGCGTATCGGTGTAGTCGTCGCGCTGGTCGCCGAGCAGGTCCAGCGCCAGCATCGACAATCCGCGTTCGCGCGCATGCGGCGCGAGCTTGAACAGGAATTCCTCCTTGCGGTGTCCGGGCTCGCCGATGCAGATCACGGTGGGCCCCCGCCCTCGTCCCGACGACGCGGGCAGGAAGTAGCCCTGCAACGCGTGATCCTCGACCCAGGGTATCGTCACGACTTCGCCGGCCGGTGCGCGCGCCGTGAGATAGCGACGGGCGCATTCCTGCATCGCCAGCACCGCAACCCAGCGCCGCTCGTCGGCCGGATCCAGCGGCATCGCCGCCGCACCGTAGTAATTGAGAGCCCGGAGCCAATTGCGCTGCGCGGTCGCCATGTGGCCTTCCGCGAACGCGGCCTCGGCACGCTGGCGATTGGTCCGCGCCAGCTTCTTCCACTCGCGATGCCAGGATTGCTCGTCGTCCCGCCTGAGCTGCCGCGCGATCATCAGGCATTCCGCGATCGTCGCGCCGCCCTCCTGGGCCGCGGTGAGGAGCCGTGTGAATTCAGCGGAGATGTCCTCTCTCTCCGGGCAAAGGGTCCAGGCGTCGGAGAGGCATGCGGGCATCATCGGGAGCTACGCTCTATCATCGCGTTACACCTGACTGACTAAACTATTTTGGTCCGCCAACCAAGCTGCTGTGCGCGGAATGAGACCCGTTTCACATCACCATCGCTTGAACGATGCTTGAACGATTCTTGAGCGATGGAGCATGTCGCATGCGTGACATTCCAATTCGTCATAAGGCCGTAAACAATGGCAGGAGGTGGCACATCAAATGACCTGCGCACCCCTTGCCATGATGATCATCATACCCATATTGGCGCGCGCAGGTCACAGCGGCGAGACAGACTCAACCGAGTCGCCAGCCGACTTCCCGCGTAAAACTTTCGTAGAAGGCACGGTCGTAGGCCTGCTCCGGCGTGGCGCGCACGCGCTCGTCGAGGCGTTTGGCGTCCTCGCCGACGAGGATGCGCCAGCGCTCCGCCTTGACGCCGTCGAGGATGATCTTCGCGGCCTGCGCCGCCGTCGTCGGCGCATCCTCCAGGAAGCTGCGGGCCCGCTCGGCGAACGCCGCCTGGATGTCCTCGTCCGACATCTTATCCGCATCCGGCACGCCGGCGGCGACCATGCGCTTGCGCGTCAGCGCGACCTCGTCGGCGTTGAGCCGCTCCGAGCCGTCCGCGCTCTGCACCTTGCGCGAATTGGAGACGATCGATGTGCCGATATGGCCGGGCATCACCACCGAGCATTTGACGTGCGGGGCGTGCAGGCGAAGATCGTTGATCAGCGCCTCGGTGAATCCCTTCACCGCGAACTTGGCCGAGCTGTAGGCGGTGTGCGCCTGGTTCATGCCGATCGAGGCCCAGAAGCCGTTGACGCTCGCGGTGTTGACGATGTGGGCTTCGTCGGCCGCGACCAGCATCGGCAGGAAGGTGCGCACGCCGAGATAGACCCCGCCCCAGCAGATGTTGAAGGTGCGCTCCCACTGCTCGCGCGTGTTGGTGAACAGGCTGCCGCCGCCGCCGATGCCGGCATTGTTGAACAAGAGATGGATCTTGTCGGTCTTCTGCTGCTCGGCGAGCTCGTCGCGAAAGCGCTTCAGATGATCCTCGATCGCGACGTCGGCAACATGCGTCGTGATACGCAAGCCCTGCGGCAGCTTCTCGACCTCGCACAGCCGCTTGGTCTCGGCCATCGCGGCCTCCGAGACGTCGCACATCGCGACATTGCAGCCTTCGGCGACGAGTTGTCGCGCGAGCTCGCGCCCCATTCCCGTGCCGCCGCCAGTGATGACCGCGATCTTTCCAGCAAAATCCTTCATGGGACTTCGGTCCCTCCCCTTGTCGGTATGTTTCTTCAGAGCGAGCGCCGCGCGGGCGCGCGCAAAATGTAGCAGCGCCGCATGCGCACGTAAAAGTGGATCGGAGTTGCCGGGATCGACTTGTAATTTCGGCGCGTGGACTATTCGGCTGCTGGAGCTGCCGCACGTTCATCGCCGAGCGTTTGTTGAAACGACTATCGCGCACTCGGTCCTCATCCTGAGGCCCGCCAGCGGCGGGCGTCTCGAAGGATGGCCACAGGCGAAATCGTTTCCATATGGTGCCGCGGCAAGCCTCTGAGTCGGCGCGGTGCGCGCCAGCCTCGAGCATCCCCGGGATCGCCCGACCCCGGTTCCCGTATTTGTCCGGCTTCGGTTTAAGAGCATTTTTTTACAATCCGAATCATCAAATGAGGGTGGACGCCGGGTCGAGTCGTCCAGGCCAGCGTGTTGTTTGTGTCACAGGCTCTGGCACTCCGCTTGCATCCTCTTCCTGGTCAGAAACTACCGATGAGGTGACAGGAATGTTCGTGACCGTCGTTGCCGTGCTCTGCCGGCTAGGTGCATCTGCCTCGGGCGCTTGCGTCGAGGAAATCGTGACCGACAGCAACATGACGCCCGAAATGTCGATGATGCAGTGTGCGATCGGCGCCCAGGCACCGTTGGCGAAATGGATGGGCGAGCATCCGATCTATCACGCCAACTGGCGCCTCGAGCGCTACAAATGCGTGCCGGGTCACTACGAGATCAAGGGCCACGCCTGAAGGCCCCGCAAAATTACTGGTACCGACACGACGGATACCAGGACAACTGATCCAGGAGGAAACGCCCCGGGGGCCGCCTTATCCCTCCGTGCGGGCACCGCCAGTGCCGGACCGATCGCGGCAGCGCGCTCTGTGACAATGATCACGCCGGACCCTCAAGCCACCTCACGCAGGATGATTGCACGCGCCCGCCGTCCCTCCGGCGTCGGCATCAGCGCATAATTGTGCGGCTGGTCGCGCAACAGATGCAGCTCGACCGGCACGCCGACCGCCCTCGCCCGCTCCGCGATGTCGACGCTGTCAGGGTAGAGCAGATCGCGTGTCCCTGCGAAGATCGTCATCGGCGCCAGCGCGCGAAACGCGCCGTTGAGCGGGCTGACGAAGGGATGGCCGACATCGAGCTCACCGGCATAGAGCCGCCCCGCCTCGACGATCCCCGGAATGTCCTGGATCGGATCGCGCGCTGCGATCGCAACCTGCTCAGGACGGCTCACCGACGCATCGGCCGCGGGCGAGATCAGCATCAGCCGGCTTGGCTGCCGATGGCCGCGATCGCGCAGCCATTGGCAGGCCGCGAGCGCGAGTCCCGCGCCGGCGGAATTGCCGACCACCGTGACCTTGGCCGGCCCTGCGTCCTCCAGCAGCATGCGCAGCAGCTCCGCCGTCGCCGGCACGACATCCTTCGCGGTCGCGCGCGGCGCCAGTGGATAGATCGGCACGACGCAGCACACGCGCGCCTGCCGCGTCATCTGTCCGACGAAGCGCCAATGCGCCGGCACGATCTCGTTGATGAAGCCGCCGCCATGCAGGAACATGACGTAGTTGCAGCCCTCATGCCCCGACGATGGCGCCGTGTAATAGACCGGCCAGCCGCCCATCTTCGTCAGCATGGCCTCGACACCGCGGCCAAGTCCCGTCGGCTCGAACGAGGCCGGCTCCAGCGCGAGCTTCTGCACATGCGCCTGCACGACCTCGGCTGACGCAAGCTGCTTCTTGAACGGAAGAACGCGCAGCAGCAGGTTGAAGGCGCGGCTTTGCAGGCTGGGTGCGGGATCGCGCGGCGCACGCGCACCGAACACGCAGCCGCCCGGGCAGAACTGAAATGCCGACACAAGTCTGGCAACGCTCATGGCCACATCCCCACCTGGTTTTTCGAAACGGCGACAAAGAGGCTTGCCGACCCGCCGCCACTTGCCGATATAATGCGAGTATTCGCTCGCTTTTCCTACTCGCATTCAGATCACAAGATCGTGGCCCGCAAACCGCCCACAAAACCCAGGAAAAATGCCTCGCAGCAGCGATCCCGCGCCACCGTCGACGCACTGATCGAGGCGACTGCTCGCATTCTGGTCAAGGAAGGTTTTGAGAAAGCCAGCACCAACCGCATCGCCGAAGTGGCCGGTGTCAGCGTCGGCTCGCTGTATCAATACTTTCCAAGCAAGGAGGCGATCGTCGCCGCCGTGATCGGCCGCCACAACGAGGAAGTCATGGGCCTCGTCCGCACGGCGCTCGCCGAAGTCGCGGGCCTTCCGATCGACAAGGCCGTGCGAAAACTTGTCGCCGTCGCGATCGAGGCCCACCGCATCAACCCGAAACTGCACCGCGTTCTCGCCGAGCAGATCCCCCGCACCGGGCAGCTCGCCGAGGTCGAAGCCTTCAATCGCGAAGTCCACACCCTGGTGCGCACCTATCTCGAAAGTCGCCGCAACGAGATGCGCAAGGTGGACATTGATCTCGCCGCCTTCATCTGCGTCAGCGCGATCGAGTCGGTCGCGCACAACACGGTGCTGAACCATGCGGAGATGCTGACGGAGAAGATGGTGAAGGTGCTGGTGGACGAGACGACGAGGATGGTGGTGGGGTATTTGAGGTAGGTAAAGCGGCCCCGGGGTGCGGACGCCATCTGCCGGCCACGAAGCCCATCCCACAGACCGGCACGATGACAACATACCCCTGTTTTGCCCGACGGGTCAAACCGATTCGGAAAAACCTCACATCGTCAATGGCATCGCTACTGTGCATGGGGTTGTTTTCGGCATTTTGATTTTCCGACCCCAAACCGGCCGCCACGAGGGACCGGTCGCGCACGCGTCACGCGGCGGAAGCAGGCTCCAAGCCGACCGTCCATCCACCCGACAGATGAGTTGAGGAAAAATGGTCGGAGCGAGAGGATTTGAACCTCCGACCCCTAGTCTCCCAGACTAGTGCGCTAACCGGGCTGCGCCACGCTCCGAACGACGTTCCATTAGCTAGGATCGGTGCTTTGCGCAAGGCGAGGTACGCCATTTTGGCGTAGCTTCCCAAAGCTCCCGGAATCGGCCCGGAAACCCGGCTGACCACCCCTACGCGTCCTTCAGCGCCTGATCCAGCATCTCCCGGCAGGCGACGAGGTCGGCGAGGGCCCGGCCGAGGCGCTCCCGGTCCAGCGCGCTGGGGCCGGCGGGCGCTGTGGCCGAGCCGCCCTTGCGGAAGGTGGTGAGGATCTCCTCGTCGTCGACCTCGGTGAAGCGGAAGTCGATGCCTTCCTCCTCATCGCCCTGGTAGTCGTCATCGTCGGTGTCGGTAATGCCCTTGATGGGCGCCTCGTCGTCCGGCTCCATCAGGCTTTGGCCGATGGCGTCCTCGATGGCTCCGAACGAGACCGCGGCCGCGCCGTCGGCGAGCCCCTGCACCGACTTGACGCCGTGCTCCTTCAGGATCCGCTGCACCCCGCGGATGGTGTAGCCCTCCCCGTAGAGCAGCCGGCGGATGCCCTTGAGCAGGTCGACGTCGTCAGGGCGGTAATAGCGGCGGCCGCCGCTGCGCTTCATCGGCTTGATCTGGGAGAAGCGGGTCTCCCAGAACCGCAGCACGTGCTGCGGAATGTCGAGTTCCTGAGCTACTTCGCTGATGGTTCGGAACGCATCCGGCGCCTTGTCCAAATGCCAAAATCCTTATCCAGAGGGCGGTTACGCCTCGGGTTGAACCTTGCTGCCGTCGCCGTTGGTGCGGTGCTGGGCGTTGATGCGCTGCTTCAGGATCGCCGACGGCTTGAACACCATGACGCGGCGCGGCGAGATCGGCACCTCAGTGCCGGTCTTCGGATTGCGGCCGATACGCTGGCCCTTCTTGCGCACCATGAAGGAACCGAAAGAGGACAGCTTCACCGTCTCGCCCTTCTCCAGGCAGTCGGTGATCTCCTTCAGCACGAGTTCCACGAACGCAGACGACTCCGTCCGCGACAGGCCCACCTTCTGGTAGACGGCTTCGCAGAGATCGACACGCGTTACGGTTTTACTTTGATCGGTCATCGCCCTGCCCCACATCACGGCGAACAATTGTTGTCTGAAATTATGAGGTTACGATACGGCGGTCAACAGCGCTCATCAATGCAGACGCATCGATAATCGCGGCTGATTCCGGCAAAATTTTATCGACTGTGGCGCTACCAGCGCACCAGCGCCGAGCCCCAAGTGAAGCCGCCGCCCATCGCTTCCAGGAGGACCAGGTCGCCCTTCTTGATGCGGCCGTCCTTGCGCGCCACCGCCAGCGCCAGCGGGATCGAGGCGGCCGAGGTATTGCCATGACGGTCCACCGTCAGCACCACCTTCTCCGGCGCGATATGCAGCTTGTGGGCGGACGCGTCGATGATTCGCTTGTTGGCCTGGTGCGGCACGAACCAGTTGATGCTGTCGGCGTCGAGGCCGGTCGCCTGGAAGGCATCGACGATCACGTCGGTGATCATGCCGACCGCATGCTTGAAGACCTCGCGGCCCTCCATGCGCAGATGGCCGACGGTCTGGGTCGAGGACGGTCCGCCGTCGACGAACAGCTTTGCCTTGTGGCGACCGTCGGAGCGCAAGTGAGTGGTGACGATGCCGCGATCGGTCGCGGCATTGCCCGGCTGCTCCTGCGCCTCCAGCACCACCGCGCCGGCGCCGTCGCCGAACAGCACGCAGGTGCCGCGGTCGTTCCAGTCGAGGATGCGCGAGAAGGTCTCGGCGCCAATCACCAACGCGCGCTTGTAGGCGCCGGTGCGGAGGAAATTGTCGGCGGTCGCGAGCGCGAACACGAAGCCGGAGCACACCGCCTGCAGGTCGAAGGCCGCGCCATGATTGATGCCGAGGCCGTGCTGCACGGCGACGGCCGTTGCCGGGAAGGTGTTGTCGGGCGTCGAGGTCGCCAGCACGATCAGTTCGATCGACTGCGCGTCCACGCCGGCATCGGTGAGCGCCGCCTGCGCCGCCTGGATGGCGAGGTGCGAGGTGAACTCGCCCTCGGCCGCGATGTGGCGCTCGCGAATGCCGGTGCGCTGGACGATCCACTCGTCGGAGGTGTCGATACGCGCCGCCAATTGGGCGTTGGTCACCACCTGCTCCGGCAGATAGGAGCCGCAGCCGAGCACGACCGAACGAATCTTCGTCACGAAACAGCCTCCTGCGCGGCCTGCACGGAACTGAGTGCACCACCTTCGCGGTTGAGCATCTGATTGATCTTGTTCAGGAGATCGAATTTGACCATCTCATAGCCAACATCGATCGCATAGGCAAAGCCTTCGGCGTTGGTTCCACCGTGGCTCTTGACCACGACCCCGTTCAGCCCCAGCAGCACACCGCCGTTGGATTTGTTGGGGTCCATCTTGTCGCGCAGGACCTGGAAGGCGCTGCGGGCGAAGAGATAGCCAAGCTTGGACAGCCAGCTCCGCTGCATCTCGTTGCGGAGCAGTTCCGCCATCTGCCGCGCGGTTCCCTCGGCGGCTTTGAGCGCGATATTGCCGCTGAAGCCCTCGGTGACGATCACGTCGGCCAGCCCCTTACCGATGCCGTCGCCCTCGACGAAGCCGATATAGTCGAGCTCCGGCAGGTTCCGCGCGCGCAGGATCTCGCTGGCCTCGCGGATCTCCTCGTGCCCCTTGATTTCCTCGGCACCGATGTTGAGGAGGCCGACGGTGGGCCGCTTCTTGTTGAAGAGCACGCTCGCCTTCGCCGCGCCCATGACGGCCAGCGACACCAGGTGATGCGCATCGCCGCCGAGAGTGGCGCCGAGGTCGAGCACGACGGACTCGCCGCGCTTGGTCGGCCAGATCGCGGAGATCGCCGGGCGGTCGATGCCCGGCAGCGTGCGCAGATGGAATCGCGACATCGCCATCAGCGCGCCGGTATTGCCGGCGGAGACCGCGACATCCGCCTCGCCCTTCTTCACCGCGTCGATGGCAAGCCACATCGACGAGGTCTTGCGGCCGCGCCGCAGCGCCTGGCTCGGCTTGTCGTGCATGCTGACCGCCACGTCGGTGTGGATGATCTTCGCGGCGGCCTTGAGCTGCGGGTGGCGCTCGAGCTCGGGCTCGATCTTGGCCCGGTCTCCGACCAGCAGGAACTCGGTGTCGCGATGCCTGCCAAGCGAGATGGCGGCGCCTGGAATGACCACGGCGGCGCCGTCGTCGCCCCCCATGGCGTCAAGCGCGATGCGAACCTTGCTGGGCATGAAAGTCCTGGAAACCTGGTCTGGTGCGGTCTTGAACGAGCGGGGCCGCAAAATGGGTTCGCCATGGACATGGCGACCGGCCAAGCGCCACGCCGCACCCGGACCGGGGCGCGACAATAGCGTTTTGTTGTCCCGAAACAACCTCTTGCCCCCAGCCTTTTGCTTTCAGGGCGATCCGCTAGCGGACCGGCCAATTCGCTGGAAACAAATAAAAATCAAGCAGATAATTCAGACTCTCAAACCACCGCCGCAAACGCCTGCTGCGCCATGGCAGCGGTCTTACGGGGAATCGGCCTCTATTGGTCCTTTTTGTTGTCCTGAAGCGCCTTCAGCGCCGCGAACGGGTGGTCCTCCGGGTCGGGCGCGGTGACCTCCGCCTCGAACACCGCCCCCTCCTTGCGGGGATAGGGGTCGATCGCCAGGAACAGGGCGTCGGTGGCGAGTCGGCCGAGATCGATGACGCCATTGATAATGGCCTCCGGCGGGTCGGCGACCTCCGGCGGCGCCTCCTCGTCCTGTCCCTCCTCGATCAGGTCGGCGAGACGCCGCGCCTCGGCCTCGGGGGCGAACGTCAGGTCCACCTCCTCATCGATCTCGCTCTCGATCGGATCGAGCGTGACCACGCAGGTCTGGCCGACCCGGGCCCGGACGTGTCCCGTGACCTGAACCCGCCCGCCGCTCTTCGGCACAACGTCGAAGCTGGCGTGAGCGGACAGAATCTCCCGAAGGCCTGCGAGCTCAGCCATGGCTTGCCGCTCGGCCGCCGATGCCTCGAGCTCACGATGCAGGCCGGTGTCGGGGATCTGCACCACGAGAACGGGCGCCCGCCAAGGATCGGGCGAGGATGTGGTGTTGGGTCGGTTCATCGCGTGACGCCCTCCCTGAACGCCGGGGGAAACTTAAACGACGCAGCAAGCAGTGCGGCCTCGCCGGTCCGGCCGAGATCAGCCTCGGTGGCCCTGGCATAGGCCGCGAGGTGCCGAGCCTGGTCCATGCCGGTGCCATTCAAGATATTCTTGCAGATCGCCGCCGCCAGCGCCTCCCCGACGTCCTCCATGGCCTGGTCGTAGGCCTGGACCCGGCCGTAAAAGGCCTCGCCGAAGGCGCGCATCCGCTTCGGCACGGCCTGGTCGCCGACCCCCATCTCGCGCAGATTGTCGTCCATATCCTCGCAGAATCGATCGAACAGCGCCTGGGACAGCTCCGTGGCGCCCTGGACGGTGCGCAGGCGGCGCAGCAGCAGCCAGAGGTGCAGCAGCAACAGGTCGAAACGCCCGTTAACCGTGTCCGGTACGCCCAAGTCGCGGTAAAATATGGGTTCTCGCGCCTGCGTCACGATCATGCCATAGATGGCTTCAATGGTGCCCGGCGGGGTTCGCCGGGGTTTCCTGAAGTGATTGAACGGCCAAAGCATTGTGGTTTCCGCAAGCGGACGCGCGCGTGTTGCATTCAGAGCCTCCGCCCGGTACTTCAGCGCCTCGCGCGACGCAAGGGGACGGAATCAGTTCCGCTATGACGATAACGAATCAGACCGGCCGGCGCGCATATCCGCGGCGCGGCTTTCATGCACGCTGGCGCGGTTTGCGCCTGGCGGCCGCTGCGGCCTTGGTCGGCGTGGCGCTCGCAGGCTGCACCGGCGAGCAATTCCAGAAGGGCTACATCCTGCCGCCCGGCGCGCTGGAGCAGATTCCGATCGGCGCGAGCCAGGACCAGGTGCTGATCGTGATGGGCACGCCCTCCACGGTCGCGACCCTCGATGGCGAAGTGTTCTACTACATCTCGCAGCGCTCGGAGCGCATGGTCGCCTTCATGAACCAGAAGGTGGTCGATCAGCGCGTGATCGCGATCTATTTCGACAAGAACCGGCGCGTGCGCCGGCTGGCGAATTACGGCCTCCAGGACGGCAAGATCTTCGACTTCATCAGCCGCACCACGCCGACATCGGGCCAGGAGATGAGCTACCTCGCGCCGCTGTTCAAGCTGCTCAGCTTTAACTGAGCCTTCAGCCTGCGGCGTCGTGCCGCCGGTTGCGACTTGCCGATGCGCAACGGGTTCCATACGCTCCCTGCAAAACAAGAAGCAGGGAGCGGATTCGTGGCTAAGAAACGTCAAAAGGCTTTGTTGTCCCGCCGTCGCGTGCTTGCCGGCGCCGCCGGCCTTTCGGCCGCAGCGATCCTGCCGCGATCGAGCCTTGCGGACTGGAAGCCTACCGAGAACGTTCGCATCGTCGTACCGGCTGCAGCCGGCGGCTCGACCGACGTCATGGGCCGCCTGCTGGCCGCCCATCTGCAAACCGCCTGGGGCCAGTCGGCTGTTGTTGAGAATCGCTCCGGCGGCGGCGGCACCATCGGCACCGCCGAGGTGGTCCGCGCCAAGCCTGATGGTCACACCATCCTGATCGGCAACCCCGGGCCGAACGCGATCGCCTACAGCATCTTCAAGAACCTGACCTACAAGCCGGATCAGCTCCAGCCGGTCTCCAACATGATCCGGATCCCGAACATCGTCTCGGCACATCCCAAGACCGGCATCAAATCGATCGCCGAGCTGATCGCGTATCTCAAGGCCAATCCGGACAAGCTCAGCTACGCCTCCTCCGGCGTCGGCCAGAGCCCTCACCTCACCGGCGCCTGGTTCTTGCAGTTGACCGGGCTGAAGATGACCCACATCCCGTTCCGCGGCGCAGGGCCTGCGCTGCAGGCCGCTCTCGCCGGCGACATCCAGATCCTGTTCGACAATCTCTATCCGAGCCTGCCGCAGGTGCAGAACGGCACCCTCACCGGCCTTTGCGTCACCACGCCCGAGCGCAGCGACCTCGCGCGCAACCTTCCGACCATGCGCGAGAGCGCGCCGGAACTGGCCAATTTCGACGTCTCATCTTGGTTCTCGGTCTTCCTGCCGAAGGGCGTCCCTGCCGGGGTCCTCGAGGCGCTCAATCTCCAGGTGAAGGCGATGCTGGAGCGCGACGACATCAAGAAGAACATCGCCGCCATGGGCGCCCGCGCCGATTACGGCACACCACAACAGTTCGCCGACTTCGTGGACGCTGAGACGAAGAAGTTCGCCGGCATCATCCAGAAGGAAGGGCTGCAGATGGACGTGCAGTAAAGCGCGATGACGCTTCGTCCTGATCTCATCGCGCGTTAGGCCGTCCCGGCCGATGGCTGTCCGGCCAGGGCGACGATGGCCGAAATCGAGTCGAGGCGCGTCAGGTCGAAACCGATGTCGGCGAAATTGATTCCATAGTCGGTCTCGATGCTCATCACGAGCTCGACGGCGTCGAGTGAATCGAGGCGTCCGCTGGTGAACAGCAGATCGTCGTCATGAAGCGGCGCGCCGTCGCCCTTCATGAGCAGCCGCTGCTCGACGTAGCGTCGCATCTGCGACCTGATTTCAGGACGGGGTGTCGCGGTCATGTCGTTACTCCCAGGAGATAGGACAGGAATTCGGCGCGCTGCCAGAGTGTGTGCTCGCGATCCAGCGGCGCGTCGAAGACGTGGATGAGACAGAAGAAGGTCGAAACCCACAGGCACGGTAGCAAGCGGCGGCGCAGCCAGCCCCGCGACGCCGGCTTTGGTGCGCGACGCATCTGCGAGAGCCCGACGCTGGTTGCCAGGACGAACGTATAGAACGCATGCGATTGTTCACCGACCACAGCCCGCCAAAGGCCCATTTCGCCGACGAAATGAATGTCGCGAATGAAATGGAACAGCAGATTGCCGACGCACGCCGCCATAAAGGTGGCGAAGAACATGCGAAGCCGGCGATGGCCGCGGAAGCAGCGAATGAAGGTCGGGTAGAAGAAGTGATCGACCAGCAGTTCCTTGTAGTAGAAGTAGTAGCGATTCCAGAATTCGGCGAGTGTCGTCGCCTCCAGGGGGCGCCAGGTGTTGCGCAGCAGGCGAAAGCCGGCGAGCCGCGCCGTTGCGATGATGACGCCCCCGAACACCGTCATGCCCAGCAGGTCTTCCACAAAGAAGCTGACGAGGCTGGCCCACCCGACGAGGCGCGGCAAGGGATGGCCTGCGAGATATTGCAGCAGATTGTCGTCGAACAGCGGAAGCTGCAGATAACCGTGGACGAGTTCGCCGAGACAAATCTTGGCGATCGCCAGCACCAGGGTCCAAGCTGCCAGCTTGACGCCCTTGAGCTGCGTGACCGCGAGCTCATCCGGGGTCTTGGCCTCGAAGCGCTCGAGATAAGCCAGCCCCTTCCCGAACGGCGTCAAAGACGATCCCCAGAAGGGATGGAAGACGCTGAGACGCTGCCACACCGGAGACCGGGACTTGACCGCATCGGCCAGACCGTAAGCGAGGAACCAGAGGTAGGGCTGCGACGTCATCAGGAACGACCAAAGCAGGACGCGCGGCATCCCGGCCGTCACGGTTGCTTGCGTCAGCGCGACAAGCGCCAGGAATACCAGCAACAGGCTGAGCGTCGGGCGACGAATTGCAGTGCGCGCTGAACTCTGCAGAGCCAGCACACCCGCGAACAACGCAAGCACCACCACCAGCATGACCGCCTCCAGCAGCGGCTGATGGATCCGGTCCGCGACGCCTTCGGCGATGGCCACCCGCTCGAGAAAGGAGCGATCGATCAGGAAGCCGCTCCGGTAAAGCAGCAGCACGGTCGCCAGCAGGATCAGCGCGCGCCGGTAGCGCGCGACATAGGCGCACGCCACGGCGAGAGCCGCCGCCGAGAAATCGACACCGATCCGCCAGAACAGCACGGTGAGCAACACGACGGTGCACCAGAGCAGCAAGCGGCCGCTTGTGCTCTGAACGCCCGCCACGAGGTTCGGATCGCGGTCGATCTGGGGGATCAACCGCCACGACGGCTTCACGAGCGCGCCCGTGGCCGTGTAGCCGTAGGACTGGCTTTCGATGCTCATCGGAAGACGCGCGCGAGCGCTGCGGGCCGTCGCATCTACGAGGCCCTCGCGACCGCTTCACCAAGCAAGGACGCCACCGAGCGCCGGTCGGCCTTGCCATTGGCGTTGACGGGAATGTCCTCCAGCCAGATGAACCGGCTCGGCACCATGTAGGCGGGAAGGCGCGCGGCGCAGTGCTGGCGCAAATCGCTGTCCGCCGTTCTTGCACCCGAATAGGCTGCGAGGAGCCGACTTGCTCCGGTGGCGTCGTGAAGCACCACAGCGAGGGCTCGGGTGATCCCCTTGCAGGCCACCAGCGCGTGGTCGATCTCCTCCAGCTCGACCCGATATCCCCGAAGCTTGACCTGATTGTCGGCGCGGCCGCGGAAACGGAGCACGCCCGTTCCAGCTTCGGCCTCCACGAGGTCGCCGGTCCGATAGAGGATCGACCGATAGCCGTCGATCAACGGGTCCTGACAGAAGCGGCGAGCGGTCTCTTGCGGATTGTTGATGTAGCCGAGCCCCACGCCCGGACCGCCGAGCCACAACTCACCGGCAGTGCCGGTGGCGACCGGCTTCATGTCCTCGTCCAGAATCCGGTAGCTGAAATTGGGGTTGAGCTGCCCCAGCGGAGCCAACCCGTCGGCAGTGTCGAAAACGGACTCGACGATCTCGAACCCGCTGCAGATGCAACTCGTCTCGGTCGGTCCGTAGCAATTGATCAGCTTCGCCTTGCCGGCAAAGGCATCGTGGAACCGACGCAGCCGGGCCAGCGGAAATCCCTCGCCACCGAACATGAACCGGCTGACGCTCGGCAACCACTGGGGACCCAGCAGATGCATGGAGTCGAGGAACATGAAGAGAGTCGGCACGGCGAAGAAGAACGTGCACTGATGCCTCGTGATCTCGGATACCAGCTCCGCAGGCGGCCTCCCCTTCAGCGCGTCCAGCGCGACAATGGCCGCTCCGTTCAGCAATCCTGCATAGATGTCGAAGACCGAATTGTCGAAATAGATCGGGTTGACGTTCGTCAGCCGGTCTTGCGGTCCAATTCCAAGATCGCTTTTCGCCCACGCAACGAGGTGAAGCACCCCTTGATGGGGAATGACCACGCCCTTCGGCTCGCCCGTCGATCCGGACGTAAACATGACATAGGCGGGATCGGCCCCGGTGATCCCTGACGTCAGCGGCAGATTGTCGTCGCCGAGTTTCGAAACGACATGATGCAAGGCCGCTCTGGTGCCTGCATCGCCGATCACCGTGCGCGGGCCGGATCCTTCGCGCACGCTGACGATCAGCGCGGGCCGGCACCGCTCCAGCATCAACCGTGCACGTTCCGCCGGGGCCGCGGGATCGAGGAATGCGTAAGGCGCCCCTAACTTGATGCAGGCCATCGCGAGGGCATAAGCCTCTGCAATCTTCGGCAGTTCGAGGCACACTACGGCGCCCTTGCTCACGCCCTGCGACGTCAGCCATCGCGCCAACCGATTTGCCGACTTGTTCAGCTCTGCAAACGTGAAGTGGTCGCCCTCGCAGATCAGGGCGACCGCGTCCGGCGAAGACGCCACGACCTCTTCGAAGCGCAGTCCGAGATTATGGGCGGTCATACCGACGCCCCCGCCGCTTCATGGCTGTCAGGATCAGCCGGCGCGAGCGCCAATGCCGGCACGATCTCGGCAAAATCCCGCCTGTTGAGCGCGATTACGGCCGCGGGCAATTGCGCATCCGGAAGCTCGGCCCGTAGCGCGTTCCCGAGCGCCATGCCGAGATGCTGAAGGAACGCGGCGGCCATCGGATCGGTTGCCAGCGGCCGGTCCTCATTCACCAAGTGCTTCATGTCCGGCACGAGGCTGGTTTCGCCGGCGCAAGCTGCAACCGCCTGGTGATCGACACGCAGCACCACGTCGTAGCGATAACGGGTCAGTTCATAGCTTGATCCCTGCTTGAGCAGGATTTCCGCCGCCCCTATCTGGGGGATGGCGTCCGAGATGCCCTGAAAATAGTTGGGGTCGATGACCAGTTCGCGCTCCTGCGCGATCGAAAGGAAAATCTTTCGCTCGAGCGACGCACCCGTTGCTCCCGGTGCTGCCTTCGCGGCTTGAACCTCGCGATGGAAGGCCGGCAGCAGTTCGAGGTTGCGAACGTCGCCGACAAAAATGTGACCTCGAGGAGCAACCAGGTTGACGGCTCGTTCCAAGACCGTGTGCAGATATTCAATGCCCGGAAAATATTGCACGACCGAATTGAGCACCACCGCGTCGAACGAATGCGGCGACAGACTTCCCAGATCCGTGGCTTCCCGCTCGAGAAATTCAACATGCCGAAGCTCTGGCCTCGACTGCGCAAACGCGCGCAACCGGTGAACGGCGACCGGCGAAAGGTCGGTCCCGCAATACACATCACACCCGGGCGCGAGCTGCTCGACGAGCAGCCCGACTCCACATCCGATTTCCAGTACCCGCCGTGCACCGAGGGCACGAATGCGCTGGACTGTGCGATCCAGCCAATCGACCATTTCGGGCTCGGGAATGGGCTTATTGGTGAAGTTGCTGGTCCAGCCTACGAACGAGGGCGCAAGACTATCAGCATCGTGGCGATAGGCTTGATCGAAAGCACGGCGCCATTGCGCAACTCTCCGATCCGCCTCCGCCTGCAGGTGGCTCGATTTGCCGGCGCTCAGACGATCGGGATCGATCGCGACGAACGCGATCTCGAACTGGCGGCCATCGTGGCTCCGCTCGAAGCTGATGACGGCATCGGCCACGTCCGGGTGCGCCATCAGCGCACGCGCAATCTCGTTCATCGGCAGCGCAGGCAACGGAAACCTCCTTTTGCAGCCGGCAGGCAACTGAACACACCGAGAGCGCGTCTCGCACCGCACGATGTGAGAGGATTCACATGTCTGCAGCGGGAACTTGCTGAATGCCGCCGATAGCCTCTCGCATTTCTAGAGGGCGGCCGGTTAAGCAACCTTAAATGTGATGCACGCCTGGGATGCGCGAACATCCCGATTTCCGTTCCTGAATGAGGTGATTTTCACTTAATCCACGGCGGTTCGGCCCGGGATGACGCGCCGGACGGCGCCTACCTGCACGCAAAGCAAGACCCCCGCGCCGTAGGCCGCGGGGGTCTTCATTTCCAGTGATGGCTGCCTCAGTGCGCCAGGATCGCCAGCAGCAGCAAGGCCACGATGTTGGTGATCTTGATCATCGGGTTCACCGCGGGACCGGCCGTGTCCTTGTAGGGATCGCCGACCGTGTCGCCGGTGACGGCGGACTTGTGGGCGTCACTGCCCTTGCCGCCGAAATGGCCGTCCTCGATGTACTTCTTGGCGTTGTCCCAGGCGCCGCCGCCCGAGGTCATCGAGATCGCGACGAACAGGCCGGTCACGATCACGCCGAGCAGCATCGCGCCGACCGCCGAGAATGCCGCCGATTTGCCGGCCGCGCCGCCGCCCGCAATCGCGTAGATCACGAAGTAGACGACGATCGGCGACAGCACCGGCAGCAGCGAGGGAATGATCATCTCCTTGATCGCCGCCTTGGTCAGCAGGTCGACCGCCTTGCCGTAGTCCGGCTTGTCGGTGCCCTGCATGATGCCCGGCTTCTCGCGGAACTGACGCCGCACCTCCTCGACGATCGCGCCGGCCGCACGGCCGACCGCAGTCATGCCCATCGCGCCGAACAGATACGGCAGCAAGCCGCCGAACAGCAGGCCGACCACGACGTAAGGATTGTTCAGCGAGAAGTCCGGATTGACGCCGGCGAAGTAGGTGTGGTGCGCGCTGTCCGCAACGAAGAACTTGAGGTCCTGGTTGTAGGCTGCAAACAGCACGAGAGCACCGAGACCGGCGGAGCCGATCGCGTAGCCCTTGGTCACCGCCTTGGTGGTGTTGCCGACCGCGTCGAGCGCGTCGGTCGACTTGCGCACCTCCTTGGGCAGGCCTGCCATCTCGGCGATGCCGCCGGCATTGTCGGTGACAGGGCCGAAGGCGTCGAGCGCGACGACCATGCCGGCCAGCGCCAGCATGGTCGCGGTCGCGATCGCGATGCCGAACAGGCCCGCGAGGCTGTAGGTGACCAGGATGCCGGCGATGATGACGATCGCAGGCAGCGCGGTCGCCTCCATCGAGACGGCAAGGCCCTGGATCACGTTGGTGCCGTGACCGGTTACCGAGGCCTGGGCGATCGACTTCACCGGACGATAGTCGGTTCCGGTGTAGTATTCGGTGATCCAGATGATCGCAGCGGTGACGACGAGGCCGACCACGCCGCATTCGAACAGCGCCATGCCGGTATAGTCGACGCCGTCGAGCTTACCGAAACCGATCAGGCTGTAGATCACCCCCGCAATGCCGATCAGCGACAGGATGCCGGTTGCGATCAGGCCCTTGTAGAGCGCGCCCATGATCGACTGGCTCGGTCCGAGCTTGACGAAGAAGGTGCCGATGATCGAGGTGATGATGCAGATGCCGCCGATGGCGAGCGGCAGCGTCATCATGTTGGCGAGGATCGGCGTCTTGGCGAAGAAGATCGCCGCCAGCACCATGGTGGCGACCGCGGTCACCGCGTAGGTCTCGAACAGGTCGGCGGCCATGCCGGCGCAGTCGCCGACATTGTCGCCGACGTTGTCGGCGATCGTGGCCGGGTTGCGCGGATCGTCCTCGGGAATGCCGGCCTCGACCTTGCCGACGAGGTCACCGCCGACGTCCGCACCCTTGGTGAAGATGCCGCCGCCGAGACGGGCGAAGATCGAGATCAGCGAGGCGCCGAAGCCGAGCGCCACCATGGCGTCGACCACGGTACGGCTGTCAGGCGCGAGCTTCAGCGAGTGGACCAGGAAGCCGAAATAGAGGGTCACACCCAGCAGCGCGAGACCGGCCACCAGAAGTCCGGTGATGGCCCCCGCCTTGAAGGCGAGCTCGAGGCCACCGGCCAGGGACGTCGTCGCGGCCTGGGCGGTGCGCACATTGGCGCGGACCGAGACGTTCATGCCGATGAAGCCGGCCGCCCCCGACAGGATGGCGCCGATGGCAAAACCGATCGCGACATAGAGACCGAGGAAATAGGCAAGCAGCACGAAGATGACGATGCCGACGATACCGATCGTGGTGTACTGGCGCCGGAGATAGGCCTGTGCGCCTTCGCGCACCGCTCCTGCAATTTCCTGCATGCGCGGCGACCCCGCATCCGCGCCCAACACCGAAGACGTCGCCCAAATCGCGTAGACGACGGAAAGCACTCCGCAGAGCACTATCAACCATAATGCTGTCATGTGATTTTTGCCTCAGATCCTTGATGTACCCCCGGCGCCTTTTGTTGTCCGTCGTGCGGTGCAGCGCCTTGATTTTGAACAAAGCCGCCCCTTTCCCGAAGGGACGGCTCCAGTCAGCCACAAGCTTGCCAAAATCAAATTGAGGGTGCAACGCCGGATAGAGCCGAAAAGACCGATCTCGGCAGGTATTTAGACGAACCTTGAGAGCCTGCCCGTCGGTTTGGAGCAATTCCTAGAAGTGACTATAGGATAGGCGTTTCAAGGCCAGTTCCTGGCCCTGCCCATCCAGGAAGCGCGGGCGCTCCGGGCCCGCGATGATCGTGCCTATGACCGAGACGGCAACGCCGACGGCTCGCCCCGCAGCAATCAGCCCATCGCTTTGCGCCGGCGGCACCGTGCACAGCACCTCGTAATCATCCCCCCCGGCCAGCAACGTCTCGACGCCAACGACGTTACGGGCAATCAGCCCCGCCGCCGCAGCCGAGAGCGGCACGCTCGCCACCTCGACCGCCGCCGAGACGCCGGAGGCGGCGCAGAGCTTCGCGAGGTCGCCGGCGAGGCCGTCGGAGACGTCCATCGCGGCCGACGCATGTTCGCGCACGGCCTGCGCCAGCGCGTTGCGCGGCTGCGGCATGCGATAGCGCGACACCAGCAAATCCCGCGCAGCGGAATCAGACATGAGGGCCCCGGCCACCGCGCCGCCGGTGAGCACGTCAAGGCCGAGCGCGGCATCGCCGATCGTGCCGGTCACCAGGATACGATCGCCGGCCCTGGCGCCGGTGCGGCCGACCATCCGTCCCTTCGGCACGCGGCCGAAGGCGGTGATCGAGATCATCTGCGGTCCCGGCGTCGACACCGTGTCGCCGCCGAGCAGCGGACAGCCGAAGCTCTTCGCGTCCTCGCCCAGCGCGTCCGCAAACGGCCGGAGCCAGGAGTCTTCCTTGCTGCGCAGCGCCAGCGTCAGCACGAAGCCGGCAGGCACTGCACCCTTGGCGGCGAGATCAGACAGATTCACCCGCAGCGCCTTGCGCGCGATGGTGTCAGGGGGATCGGCGGCAAGATAATGCACGCCCTCGACCACGGCATCGGTGGTGACGACGATGTCGTCGCCGGATGAGGCCAGGATCGCGGCGTCGTCGACCAGCCCGAGCGCACCGGGATCGGTCGCCAGCGGCTTGAAATAACGCGCGATGAGGGAGTCTTCGGCGGAGGTTTGGTATTTGTCCTGCGTCACGATACCAGCTCCGTCATCCTGAGGTGCGAGCCCTTGCGAGCCTCGAAGGATGGACGGCCGAGGTGCGACCTCAGCGGCACGCCGCCGCCCTTCAAGGCCTCCGCTTCGCTCCGGCACCTCCAGCGACAATGGCTTCGCCATTGCGCAGGGGTGACGGCTACGGCGGAAGTCGTTGTCTCAATTACCCGCGCCCGAACTCATCGCCGCGAAACTGGCGGCCGATCTGGTCGAGCACGGCATTGACCATGCCGGTCTCCTCGCGATCGACGAAGGCATTGGCGACGTCGACATATTCGGAGACGACGACACGGCCCGGCACGTCCTTGCGATGCTGGAGCTCATAGGCCCCGGCCCGCAGCACCGCGCGCAGGATCGCCTCGATCCGCTTCAGGGGCCAGCCTTTCGACAGCGCCTCGTCGATCAGGGGATCGAGCTTCTTCTGGTCGCGGACGACACCGGAGACGACGTCGCGGAAGAAGGCGGCTTCCGCCGGCAGATACGTGTCGCCCTCGACCTCGTTGCCGAGCCAGTGGCTCTCGAACTCGGCGAATATGTCGTTGATGCCGGCGCCTGCGATGTCCATCTGGTACAGCGCCTGCACGGCCGCGAGGCGGGCCGCACCGCGCCGGTTCGCCTTCTTCTCGTTGAGCCCCGCCGGCTTCTTGGTGTTGTCAGCCATGGCTTCAGGCCCGCGCCAGGCGGCGTTTGATGCGCAGCATCGCAAGCGCCGCGCGCGCGGCATCGCCGCCCTTGTCGAGTTCGCTGGCGCGGGCCCGCGCCCAGGCCTGCGCTTCGGTGTTGACGGTGAGAATGCCGTTGCCGAGCGGCAGCTTCCGCGCCACCGCGAGGTCCATCAGCGCGCGGGCGGATTCCTGCGAGACGATCTCGAAATGGATGGTGTCGCCGCGGATCACGCAGCCAAGCGCGATGACCGCGTCATAGGGCCTGCCGTTCGCCGCCGCGGCATCGACCGCGATGGCCACCGCGGCCGGGATCTCCAGCGCGCCGGGAACCGTGATGACGTCATGGGTCAGACCGGCCGCCTTCAGCTCGGCCACCGCGCCGTCGAGCAGCGCGTCCTGGAGGTCGTCATAGAACCGCGCCTCGACAATCAGCGCGCGTGCGCCGGAAATGTCGGTCTGGTCCTTCAGGGGTGCGCGCCGCGCGTCTGCCATCGTTCAATCCGTTTCGAAAGGGGTCGGCGCTATGTAGTCGCCGCCAGAGGCTAAGCCAAGTTTTAAACTGTCATTCCGGGGCGATGCGAAGCAACGAACCCGGAATCTCGAGATTCTCAGGTGCGCAATTGCGCACCGTAGTTCGGCTCTTCGAGCCGCCCCGGAATGACGGCTTCGCCGTCACTTCATTTCCGTCAGCCGCGCCGCGTAGCGGGCCATCAGGTCGACCTCGATATTGACCTCGGCCCCCGCCTTCCAGCCGCCGATCGTCGTGACCGTCAGTGTGTGCGGGATGATCAGCACCGAAAAGGTCACGTCTGCAACCGTATTGATCGTCAGCGAGACGCCGTCGAGCGTGATCGAGCCCTTGGTGGCGATGAAGCGCGCCAGCTCGCGCGTCGTCGAGAGTACGAACCGGGCCATGTCGGGCAGGTCCTCGCGGCTGACGATCGTGGCGATACCGTCGGCATGGCCGGCGACGATATGGCCGCCGAGCTCATCGCCGATCTTCAGCGCGCGCTCGAGATTGAGCCTCGTTCCCACCTTCCAGTGCTTTGCCGTCGTCAGCGCCAGCGTCTCGGCGGCGGCGTCGACGTCGAACCACGTTTTGCCGTCGGCAACGCCCGAGGCCACCACCGTCAGGCAGACGCCATTGCAGGCGATCGAGGCGCCGTCGGCAATGGTGGTCTGATCGTAGCGGCAGGCAATGCGCAGCCGGTGCAGCTGCCCCTGCGCCGTTGGCGTGAAGCTGACGATCTCGCCGATATCGGTGACAATGCCGGTGAACATGTTAGGCGCGCTCGTAGATGGTGAGAGTATCGTGACCGAATGTCTCGCTAGCATGAACCTTGTAGGCCTGCGACTGCGTGATTTTCGACAGGGGCAATGCATCGAGCGCATCGACGCCGCCTTCGCCGACCGCTTCCGTCCCGCGGAACAGCCAGATCTCGTCGACGAGGTCGGCCGCGACGAATGAGGCCGCAACGCGGCTGCCGCCCTCGACCATCAGCCGCGAGATGCCCTTCTCCGCCAGCGCATGCAGCACGGCTGGAAGATCGAGCCCGGATGCACTGCCTGGAGGCATGCGCATGATTTGCGCACCGGCAGCGCCAAGGCGGGTCGCGGCCGCAGCTTCTGCGAGTTCAGAACCGATCACCCAGAGCGGCGTCTCGCGCGCGGAGCGCACAAGCTGGCTCGAGGCCGGAATGCGCAGGCTCCGGTCGAGCAACACCCGCACCGGCGAGCGCGCCGCCATGCCGGGGAGCCGGCAGTTGAGCTGCGGATCGTCTGCCAGCACCGTGCCGATGCCGACCAGGATGGCGTCGCTCTGCGCGCGAAGAAGATGCACGCGATCGCGAACGGCCTCGCCGGTGATCGCGACCGGCTTGCGGCCGGCGGCGCCGATCTTGCCATCGGGAGAAACGGCGAGCTTCAGGATCACATGCGGACGCCCGTCCCGGATGCGGCGGAAATGCCCGGCGTGGTCGAACGCGGCCTCTGCCGCACACAGACCGACATCCACCGCGATGCCGGCGGCACGCAAGCGCGCATGGCCCTGGCCCGCCACATCCGGATTGGGATCTTCGATCGCCGCCACCACGCGCTTGATACCCGCGGCAATGATCGCGTCGGCGCAAGGCGGCGACTTCCCAAAATGCGAGCACGGCTCGAGGGTGACGTAGAGCGTGGCGCCCCGCGCCGCTTCGCCCGCGCGCCGCAGCGCCTCGGGCTCGCCATGCGGCCGTCCACCGGGCTGCGTCCAGCCGCGGCCGACGATGACGCCGTCCTTGACGATCACGGCGCCCACGGCCGGATTGGGCCAGGTCCGCCCCTGCCCGCGCCTACCCAGCGAGAGAGCAAGCTCCATGAAGCGGCGGTCGGCCTCTTTGGCGTCGCGGGCCTTCTGCGCGAACTGATCCTCCAATATGCGGAAGATCATTTGCGGATCGCGGCGAGCCGCGCTTCCTCCTCACCGGAGAGCTCGCCGAGCACGTCGGCGAAATCCTTGGCTTCGCGGAAATTGCGGTACACCGAGGCGAAGCGCACATAGGCGACGTCGTCGAGCGTGCGCAGATGCTCCATCACGGTCTCACCGATCACCTCCGAGGAGATCTCGGCCTCGCCCCCGGTCTCGAGCTCCCGCACGATGGTGGAGACCATCTTCTCCACCCGCTCCGGCTCGACCTGCCGCTTGCGTAAGCTGATCTGCACCGAGCGCATCAGCTTGTCACGGTCGAACGGCACGCGGCGGCCATTGCGCTTGATCACCGTGAGCTCGCGCAGCTGCACGCGCTCGAAGGTGGTGAAGCGGAAATTGCAGGCGACGCACACGCGCCGCCTGCGGATCACGGACGAGTCCTCTGTCGGACGCGAGTCCTTTACCTGCGTATCGAGACTGTTGCAGTTCGGACACCGCATCCGCTTGGCCTGACCTTACTGATAGATCGGGAACCGGTCGGTGAGCGCCTTGACCCGTTCCTTGATCGCGGCTTCCACCAGCGGCGCCTTGCCGTCGTCGGACTGTGCGATCGCGTTGAGCACCTCGGCGATCATACCGCCGACCTGCTGGAATTCGGCAACGCCGAAGCCGCGGGTGGTCGCGGCGGGGGTGCCGAGCCGCAGGCCCGACGTGACGAAGGGCTTCTCGGGGTCGAACGGAATGCCGTTCTTGTTGCAGGTGATGGCGGCGCGGACCAGCGCCTTCTCCGATACGTTGCCCTTCAGGCCCTTCGGCCTGAGATCGACCAGCATCAGATGGTTGTCGGTGCCGCCGGAGACGATATCGAACCCGTGGCTCTTCATCGCCTCGGCCAGCGCCTTGGCGTTCTCGACGACGTTCTTGGCATAGACCTTGAAGTCCGGACGCAGTGCCTCGCCAAAGGCGACCGCCTTCGCCGCGATGACGTGCATCAGCGGGCCGCCCTGCAGACCCGGGAAGATCGCGGAGTTGAGCTTCTTGGCGAGCGTCTCGTCATTGCTGAGGATCAGGCCGCCGCGGGGGCCGCGCAGCGACTTGTGCGTCGTGGTGGTGGTGACATGCGCATACGGCACCGGCGACGCGTGCACGCCACCGGCGACAAGACCGGCGAAGTGGGCCATGTCGACCAGCAGGTAGGCGCCGACGCTGTCGGCGATCTCGCGGAAGCGCTTGAAATCCCAGGCGCGCGAATAGGCCGAGCCGCCGGCGACGATCAGCTTCGGCTTGACCTCCTCGGCCTGCTTCTGGACCGCGTCCATGTCGATGATCTGGTCCTCGCGGCGCACGGTGTAATGCGCTGCCTTGAACCATTTGCCGCTCATGTTGACGGGCGAGCCGTGGGTGAGATGGCCGCCGGCTGCGAGGTCGAGGCCCATGAAGGTGTCGCCGGGCTGGAGCAGCGCCAAAAACACCGCCTGGTTCATCTGGCTGCCGGAGTTCGGCTGCACGTTGGCGAAGTTCGCGCCGAACAGCTTCTTGGCACGATCGATCGCGAGGTTCTCGGCGACGTCGACCCACTCACAACCGCCGTAGTACCGCGCGCCCGGATAACCCTCCGCGTACTTGTTGGTCATCACCGAACCCTGCGCTTCCAGCACGGCTCGACTGACGATGTTTTCGGAGGCGATCAACTCGACCTCGTGGCGCTGCCGGCCGAGCTCCCCCTTGATGGCGGCGGCGATTTCCGGGTCGGCCTGCTCGAGCGAGGCGGTGAAAAA
>NZ_LWIG01000014.1:166688-168344 GCF_002068095.1 Bradyrhizobium sacchari
GGGCTACGGGCGGGTCTGGTGTGGCGATCGGAAGCACGCGCGATCTACCACATCACCCGTCCCCGGCCAAGCATTTGCGGGTCGGGCCTGATATTTATGCAAGATATGGTGGGGGATTGAAGATTGGAGCGCACGATCAGCTCTGGCGGAGCCGCCCGCGCACCGGCCATCGTGAAGGGGCCGTTTCGGACCTTAAACCTGTCCCAAGGTCGGTCCCGAGGCCCCCCCCTAAAGTCCCGTATACCCCGCCTTGACCGGGTCCACGCTGCCGTCGAGCTGGCGCAGATAGGTGAGGCCGCAGACCGTCAACCTGTGCGGGTCCTTCTCGCCCGCTTCCACCAGCGTGTTGAGGTAGTTCGTCACCTTTGCGCGTGCCTCCTCGCTGGCCGCCGCCGTACGATTGGCGAGCAGGTCATAGGTCTTCATAATGCGGTCGATGGCAGCTTCCATTGCACCCTCTGGTTCTTCCGGATTTCGGTAATCTTGATCAGGCAACCGCGCGGGCCTCGGACTGCGTCTCGAACCGGAGGATCGCCTTGTTCGCGAGCCTGATCTTGTTGAATTCGCCGTGCTGGAGCAGCTTCACGATGATCTCGAGCAGGCGTTCGTTGGTGACGAGCGTGTCGGGGATCGCACCGGAGCGGCGGAGGTAGTTCGCCGCGATCGCATAGGCATCGCTCACGAGCTCGACGTTCATTGCCTGCACCCCGTGCCCGCCCAACATGGCATCCTCCGATCCAGAGGGCTAACTGCAATGCGGCGATCTGGTTCCGTGCTCGCGGGGATTTTTTCGCAGTGCAAAACGTCAAAACGCACCGGTCCGGGCAAAGCCGGGCCGATGCGCTTGGGGAAGTCAGGCACGTTCGGGAGGCTTGCCGGTCTTGTTGTCGGGCCGGCTTGGCCTTGATCCCTTGGAACTCAGAGGCGGTACAGGATCTGGTCGGTCCAGAACCGCTCGAGACGGTGCAGCGACTTGTTGAGGGTCGAGAACTCCTCGCCCGAGATGCCGCCGACCTGCTCGACCGTCTTGACGTGCTTCTGGTAGAGCGCGTCGACGATGCGGCGGACTTCCTGGCCCTGCGGGGTCAGGCGGATGCGCACCGAGCGGCGATCAACGCGCGAACGCTGATGATCGAGGAAGCCGAGCTCGACGAGCTTCTTCAGATTGTAGGAGACGTTGGAGCCGAGATAGTAGCCGCGCGTGCGCAGCTCGCCGGCGGTCAGCTCCTTGTCGCCGATGTTGTAGAGCAGGAGCGCCTGCACCGAGTTGATGTCGGCGCGACCGCGACGATCGAACTCGTCCTTGATGACGTCGAGGAGCCGGCGATGCAGCCGCTCCACCAGAGTCAGAGCTTCCAGATAGAGCGACTGCACCGAACCCTGCTGGCCGGAGACGCGCTCTGCGGTATCTGCCGCAGTTGCGACGGCTTTCATCATGACACTTCCCCTGTTGTCGTTTTTATCGACACTTATTCGACGAAACTTGTGTCCCGTCCGATAGGTGCAACTTAAGGGGCTCGTTTGAAGATCGGCTTAAATAAGAGAATAAAGAGATCATGAATTTAAGACAGTGAATTGCGGATTAAGCCTGTGCCACAAGGACTTTTCGCAACCGTCTGTTGACCTTCGCAAGGTCCTGTTCACCCTCCGTCCGCC
>NZ_LWIG01000014.1:168391-199380 GCF_002068095.1 Bradyrhizobium sacchari
CTGTGGCGGAACCGGCTGGTCAACGAAAACTTACCGCAAATTTTAGGCAACCAACAGTCAACCACGAGCAACGCTCGTGTCGCGCAGGAACGCAGCGAAGATCCGGGACCCAGAGGCCAAAAGCGAGATGGCGAAGAGATGGGCTCCGGCCAGCAACGCATCACGCCGCAACTGGACGACGATGCTTCGCATCGCCATGGGCGCGCTGCATTGCGTCCGGGGCACGAGAATATACGCGCTACGGCGGCCGCTCCCGCGCGGCCATCCAGGCGAGCGCCAGATAGGCGGCAAGCATGAAGACCTCGACGCCGACCACGACCAGGCTGCCGCCGTAGATTCCCGGGAACATCAACTCGATCACCGCCATCGACACCACGGTGGTCAGCCACACCACCGCGCCCCAGGGCGTGGCGAGCCAGAGGCCGACGGCGGCGACCAG
Organism: Bradyrhizobium sacchari; assembly: GCF_002068095.1. Lineage (GTDB taxonomy): Bacteria > Pseudomonadota > Alphaproteobacteria > Rhizobiales > Xanthobacteraceae > Bradyrhizobium > Bradyrhizobium sacchari. The sequence continues at coordinate 168,831 of NZ_LWIG01000014.1, forward strand.
TTCGATCACGGCGAAGTAGACGGTCGCGGCCTGCCAGGCCATCGCCTGGTTCTCGAACGCCTCGTCCTCGCCGCCGACGAAGCCAGTCACCTGCGCCCAGTGATAGAGGCCCTTGAGGATCGAGAGCAGCGCCATCACCCGCAGGAACAGCACGAGCCGCCGCGTCCAGACATTGTCGTCGGACTCAGGCCGCTCCGACGAGATCGCTGCCACCGAGAGTGCGATCTCTCTGGCATTCTCTCGGGCAGGATCCCTGGCACTGGCGTCACGGGCCGCATCGCGGGTGGAGATCTCGGTCATGGCCCCTTCTGGCTGCTTCGGACCGCAAAATCAATCGGCTGCCATCATGTTGCGGCAGGTCAAGCCGCGGTGACGGGAACCATGCGAGCTGGTATAAGAATAATTCCAGCCGGAGGAAGAGTGATGGCGATCAAATACGGACGTCCGATCGAATTGCGCGAGGTGTCGCGCCGGGATGGCGGAGCAGCCTCCCCTGCCCTCGATCTGGCCGTCCGCCCGCGCCGCAACCGCAAGGCCGAATGGGCCCGGCGGATGGTGCGCGAGAACGTCCTCACCACCGACGATCTGATTTGGCCGCTGTTCCTGATCGACGGCAACAACAAGCGCGAGCAGGTCGCTTCGATGCCGGGTGTCGACCGGCTCAGCGTCGACCAGGCCGTGCGCGAGGCCGAGCGCGCCATGAAGCTCACCATCCCCTGCATCGCGCTGTTTCCCTATACCGATCCCTCCTTGCGCGACGAAGAGGGCTCGGAGGCGACCAATCCGAACAACCTGGTCTGCCAGGCCGTGCGCGCGATCAAGAAAGAGTTTCCGGAGATCGGCATCCTGTGTGACGTCGCGCTCGATCCCTTCACCAGCCACGGCCATGACGGCCTGATCTCCGACGGCAAGATCCTGAACGACGAGACGGTCGCCGTGCTGGTGCGCCAGGCTCTGGTGCAAGCCGAAGCCGGTTGCGACATCATCGCCCCCTCCGACATGATGGACGGCCGCGTCGCCGCGATCCGCGAGGGACTGGACCGCGCGGGCCTGCTCGACGTGCAGATCATGGCCTATGCGGCCAAATACGCCTCCGCCTTCTACGGTCCGTTCCGCGACGCCATCGGCTCGGCCAAGACGCTCACCGGCGACAAGCGGACCTACCAGATGGACAGCGCCAATACCGATGAAGCGTTGCGTGAGGTCGAGCTCGACATCGCCGAGGGCGCCGACATGGTGATGGTGAAGCCCGGCATGCCCTATCTCGACGTGGTCCGCCGCGTGAAGGACACCTTCGCGATGCCGACCTTCGCCTATCAGGTCTCCGGCGAATACGCGATGATCGCAGCCGCCGCGAACAATGGCTGGCTCGACGGCGAGCGTGCGATGATGGAGAGCCTGCTCGCCTTCAAGCGCGCCGGCGCCGACGGCGTGCTGAGCTATTTTGCGCCGAAGGCGGCGGAGAAGCTGCGGGCGCAGGGGTAGTCCCGGCGAAGGCCGCGCACGTCTGCCTCCCCAGCGTCGTCCTGGCTTTCGCCAGCACGACACCGGGTTGATAGCTCCGCGTTTCCAACCATAACCGCCCCCGAATCGCCGGAATATTTCGGCTTGCTACCGCCCGCGCGCCCTTGGCACGGGGATGGCCTGTTCCCATGTCCTGCGAAGGAGCTTTGCTGGGAGAACGGACGATGTCGGACTTGGGTAATTCGGGCGCCTGGCGCAACGACGGCGCAGTCCAGCCGCACGCCTACGATCCCTATCTGCACCCGGAACTGTTCCGCGGCGTCGCGACGCGGCGCGTGTTCGCGTTCCTGATCGACATGGTGGTGATCTCCGTTCCCGTCATTCTCGGCTACGTCTTCATCGCGCTGTTCGGCGTGGTCACGCTCGGCATCGGCTGGGCGTTGTTTTGGCTGGCCTGGCCGGCGTCCGTGATCTGGGCCATCGTCTATTACGGCGCCTGCATCGGCGGACCGTCCTCGGCAACGATCGGCATGCGGGTCATGGACCTGGAGCTGCGCACCTGGTACGGCGCACCGGGCTATTTCGTGCTCGGCGCCACCCATGCGGTGCTGTTCTGGGTGACGGTGTCGTTCCTGTCGCCCTTCGTGGTGCTGGTCGGCCCATTCAACGGCCGCCGGCGCTTGCTGCACGATTTCGTGCTGGGAACAGTCGTGATCAATAATTCCGTCCGTGCCCCCGTTCCGCAGGGTGCAAGGACCTACTGAGACCTGTGATCAAGGACCTATCAACCAGGACCGACTAAGCTGACGCATCTGACCTGCCGAGCAGACCAATTGACCGAGAGCTTCCGTAGCGCGATGCTGATACCCACTTCGGAGGCCCACGACGTCCCTTGACCCAGCACTCGCGCGACACCCCCCAATTTTACCTCACGGCGCCCTCGCCCTGCCCGTATCTGCCGGGCCGACACGAGCGCAAGGTGTTTACGCACCTCGTAGGTGACCGCGCCGGCGACCTCAACGACCTCCTGACCCATGGCGGCTTCCGCCGCAGCCAGTCGATCGCCTACCGGCCGGCCTGCGACCAGTGCCGCGCCTGCGTCTCGGTCCGGGTCATCGCCAACGAGTTCCGCCCCTCACGCAATTTCCGCAAGGTGATGGCCCGCAATGCCGACGTCATCGGCGAGCAACGCAGCGCGGTGCCCACCTCCGAGCAATATTCGGTGTTCCGCGCCTATCTCGATGCCCGCCACCGCCATGGCGGCATGGCCGACATGACAGTGCTCGACTACGCCATGATGGTTGAGGACAGCCATGTCGAGACCCGCATCATCGAGTACCGCAAGCGCGGCCCCGACAGCGGCATCACCGGCCGCGGCGAGGAGCTGATTGCGGTCGCGCTCACCGACGTGCTCAGCGACGGCCTCTCGATGGTCTATTCGTTCTTCGAGCCGAGCCAGGTCAGCCGCTCGATGGGCACCTTCATGATCCTCGACCACATCGCGCGCGCACGGCGTCAGGGCCTGCCTTACGTCTATCTCGGCTACTGGATCGAGGGCTCCAAGAAGATGGACTACAAGGCCCGCTTCCTGCCGCAGCAGCGGCTCGCTCCCTCGGGTTGGCTGCGGATCGACGCGCAGGGCGATACGACGTCCGAGCCGCAGGATTAATTTCTCTCCGCGAAAGGCGGGGCATCCAATACGCCGCGGCCTCTCGGCTCAATCAGAACCGTTTCTGGAATACTGGATCGCCCGGTTGAACCGGGCGATGACAGCTGCGTGTGGCAACATCACCCGAAAAACGTATCCGCCAGCAGTTTCACGTTCAGAACCACGATGACGCCCGCGACGATCCAGGCGATCGCGGCAACGGACACCGGGATCGCGAATTGCCCCATCTTGCGTCGGTCGGAGACGAAGCGGACCAGCGGGATGACGGCAAAAGGCAGCTGCATCGACAGCACGACCTGGCTGAACACCAGAAGATCGGCGGTGCCGCGCTCGCCATATATCGCGGTCACGATGATCACCGGAACGATCGCGATGCCGCGCGTCAAGAGGCGGCGCGCCCAGCTCGGCAGGCGCAGGTCGAGAAAGCCTTCCATCACGATCTGGCCGGCGAGCGTCGCTGTCACCGTCGAGTTGAGGCCCGAGGCGAGCAGCGCCACCGCGAACAGCGTCGAGGCAATGCCGAGGCCGAGCAGCGGCGACAGCAGCTCGAACGCCTGGCCGATCTCGGCGACCTCGGAATGGCCGCTTCTATGGAAGGTCGCGGCTGCCACGACGAGGATCGCGGCGTTGATGAACAGCGCCAGCATCAGGGCGATGGTGGAGTCCGTCGTCGCCCATTTGATCGCCTCGTGGCGGCCTTCGTCGTTGCGCTCATAGGCGCGCGTCTGCACGATCGAGGAGTGCAGGTAGAGATTATGCGGCATCACGGTGGCTCCGATGATGCCGATCGCGATGTAGAGCATCTCCGGATTGGTGAAGATTTCGCTCTTCGGCACAAAGCCGCGCAGGACCTCCGCGACCGGCGGAGCCGCCGCCGCGATCTGGACTACGAAGCAGGCCGCGATTACCGCCAGCAGCGCGATGACGAAGGCCTCGAGGAAGCGGAAGCCGCGGTTCATCAGGATAAGGAGCAGGAACGCATCGAGCGCGGCGAGCAATGCGCCGCCGATCAGGGGAATGCCGAACAGCAGCTTGAGCGCGATCGCGGTGCCGATCACCTCGGCGAGATCGCAGGCGATGATCGCAGCTTCGCAGGCGATCCAGAGCAGGAAGTTCACCGCCGGCGAATAGGTGGCGCGGCAGGCCTGCGCGAGATCGCGGTCGGTGACGATGCCGAGCCGCGCCGCCAGCGACTGCAGCAGGATCGCCATCAAATTCGAGAGCAGGATGACGGAGAGCAGCGTGTAGCCGAACTTCGAGCCGCCGGCGAGGTCGGTCGCCCAATTGCCGGGGTCCATGTAGCCGACCGAGACGAGGTAGCCCGGACCAACGAAGGCGAGCAGCCGCCGCCACCACTGGGCCGCGACCGGAATGGCCACCGTGGCGTTCACCTCGGCGAGGCTCTTGGTGGTTGGCGCATCAGTGCGCCAGCCGGCGGCGTCGGGGGTCAGGTCGGGCGAGCGGGCATCCATGCGGTCAGAATACCGAAGTCAAATCTTATTGCAACTCATTTGCAACTGCATCTAGCCGCATCAGTTCCCCGGCACGGCCGCACTTTGCCCCGCCCCGTCGGAAAGCGGGTGGGTTTGGCCGGCGTCGGACGCGAATACTGCCGCCAATCCGACTTAGCAGGAAATGAGCCATGTCAAATTCGCCGCGCCTCCCCGACACCTTCAGCCGCCTCGCCTGGTCCAATCTCGCGGCGCAGTCTGCCGAGCAGATCGCGCTGGCCGCCGCTCCGATCGTCGCCGTGCTGACGCTCGGGGTGGCCGAGGGCCAGACCGGCGTGCTGCAGACCGCGCTGACCCTGCCCTTCGTGCTGTTTGCCATTCCAGCCGGACTGCTCGCCGATCGCATCTCGCGCCGCGCGCTGATGGCAGGGGCCGAGGCGCTGCGCGCTGCGGCGCTCGCGGCCATCGTGCTCCTCCTCGCGCTCGGCGCACTCGATCTGCCGCTGCTGGCCCTGCTCGGCTTCGCCGCCGTCTGCGGCACTGTCGTCTACAGCGTTGCCGCGCCGGCCCTGGTGCCCTCGCTGGTCAGCGCGGATCTGTTACCGGCAGCGAATGCGCGGATCGAGCTTGCTCGCACCATCGCCTTTGCCAGCGGGCCCGCGCTCGGCGGCGCGCTGGTCGGCTGGTGGGGGGCAAGTCTCGCCTTCGGCTTCGCCGCGGCGCTTTCGGCCATCGCCGTGGTGCTGCTCTCCGGCATCTACGAGCCCGCCCGCGCGCCGATGCCACGGCGCCATCCGTTCCAGGAAATCCGCGAAGGCGCGGCCTTCGTGTTCCACCATCCGCTGCTGCGGCCGGTGTTCATCACCCAGTTCATCTTCAACACCGGCTGGTTCCTGCAGATCGCGGTGTTCGTGCCCTATGCGGTGCGCCATCTCGGCCTGACCGCCGCGGGTGTCGGCACGGTGCTGACGATGTACGGCGTCGGCATGGTGATCGGCGCGCTGCTCGCAACGCGCGTGATGCAGCGCATCGCCTTCGGGACCGTCGTCGGCCTCGGCCCGGTCGCGGGCTTCGTCGCCTCGGTGGTGATGGCGCTGACGGTGCTGGTCCCCTCACCCTGGCTGGCCGCCTTGAGCTTCTTCCTACTCGGCGTCGGGCCGATCCTCTGGGTGATCTCGACAACGACATTGCGCCAGTCGGTGACGCCGCCGCGCCTGCTCGGCCGCGTGTCCGCCATCAACATCATGAGCTATGGCGCCCGCCCGCTCGGCTCGGCACTCGGTGCCATCGTCGGCGGCTTCTGGAGCGCGGAGGCCTGCCTTTATCTCGCAGCAGCCGTGTTCGGCGCTCAGGCGCTGGTGATCCTGCTATCACCGGCGGCAGCTCTCGACCGGCAGCCGGACATGGTGGGAGATGAGGTGGCGGTGGGGTGTTAGGCACACCGTCATTGCGAGCGAAACGAAGCAATCCAGTATCCCTCCGCGGGGGCGGTCTGGATTGCTTCGCCGCGAGGGCTCTTCGCAATGACGGAGTATGCGGGAGCAGTCCGGCCTAACCCGCCAGGTACCGCTCGTAGCTGCCCGTCACCGGCTCGCTCGCATCGACCTCGGGATCGAGCGTGTAGAGGTCCTGCGCGCGGCCGATGCCGCGTAGCGCGTAGCGGCCGGTGGAGACGAGGTAGCGGCGGCCGGCAGCGTCCAGGCCCTTGTAGAACTCCGCCGACGCCAGCAGTTCGCGATCGACCGAGCGGCTCATCGAGGCGATGCGGCTGACCTCGTTCACCGTCGGCCCCACCACCGTGAAATCGAGCCGGTCCTCGCTGCCGATATTGCCGTAGAAGACCTCGCCGACATGCAGGCCGATATAGGCCGACGTGGTGGGACGGCCATCGGCCGCCCGGCGGGCGTTCAGCGCCGCGACGTTCTGCCGGAACAGGTGCTCGGCACGGAGCGCGGCGCGCCGCGCATGTGCCATGTCCTCGCCGGTGAACATCGCGAGCACACCGTCGCCGATCAGCTTCAGAACATCGCCGCCGGCGTCGTGGATCGCATCGATCACAGCCTGCGCGTAGTCGTTGAGGAAGGGAATGATCTCGTCGGGGCCGATGCTCTCGCTGATCCCGGTCGAGCCGCGCAAATCCGAATACCACAGCACGGCACTGATGCGCTCGGTGACGCCGCGCGAGATGCGGCCGCCCAGCACCTGCTCGGAGGCACCGCGGCCGAGATAGACCCGTCCCAGCGTGCGCGCGATGTCGACCTGCTGCGCCGACTTGATCGCAAGCCCCAGCACCGGCACGAGATCGCGCAGGGACTCCAGCTCGGCTTCGCTGAAACCGCTGTCACGGCGCGTGGTCCAGCAGGAGTACAGGCAATCCATCAGGCCGAGCGCGCCGTTCTCGCCGAAGCGATGCACGAAGGCGAGATAGTGCTTGTGGCCCTTCTCGGCGAGTTCGCCGATCTGCGAGAAATCCATCGAGGGGGCATCGGCGAGATCGATCAGCATCTCGTCGTGGCCGTGCTCGAGCATGTGGAAGAACACCGAGCGACGCCAGTTCCTGGCCGCATCGCCCTCGGCCGTCGAGCCGTATTCGAAGGCGTCCCTTTCGTTGCTGGGACGGTCGCTCCAGCGGAAGCCGCGGCCCTCATAGATTGGATGCAGCGTGTCGATCACGACCATCCCGCGCGACAGTTCCAGGCCCTCGGCGCAGCAGCGTTCGCAGAAGCCGCGGAGCAGTTCGTTTTCTGGAAGGCCCGTGAGCCCCTGGCCGGTCAGCCAGTTCATCAGCGCGAGGCGCGAGGTCAATTGCATGCGCCATTATGGCGTGCATTCGTGACGAACGAAAGGCCGCCCGCGGAGCGCGCGCAATGAGGCTCCCGCCGGCAGCAGATCGAATATGCCGCAGGCGCTGTTGACCGCCCTGTGTGGCCGGCTGCAAATGGAACCAATGACATCGCCGACCAGACATGCAGGACTATGACCCAGCGCCAGCTTCCGATCATCCTGGCGCTCGGCACCACGCAGACCCTTGCCTGGGCGTCCAGCTATTATCTCCCCGCCCTGCTCGCCGACCCCATGGCGCACGACCTCGGCATCTCCTCCAACTGGATTTTTGGTGCGTTCTCAGCCTCGCTGGTGATCTCGGCGATGTTCGGCCCGCGGATCGGGCGGCAGATCGATCTCGTCGGCGGACGACAGGTGCTGTCGGTCTCCAACCTCACGATTGCCGCCGGCCTCGTCCTGCTCGGCGTCTCGCAATCCGTTCTGGTGATGGCGATCGCCTGGCTCGTGCTCGGCATCGGCATGGCGATGGGTCTCTATGACGCTGCCTTCGCCGCGCTCGGCCGCATCTACGGCACCGAGGCACGCCGCCCCATCACCGGCATCACGCTGATGGCGGGCTTTGCCTCCACCGTCGGCTGGCCGCTCACCGCCTGGGGCCTCGCCCATATCGGCTGGCGCGAGACCTGCTTTGCCTGGGCGGCCGCCAACGTCCTGATCGGCCTGCCGCTCAACTTCTTCATGCTGCCCGCCATCAAGGGAGCGAGGCAGGCGGAAGCGACCGCCGAAAAACCGCATCTGCCGCTCGACCGCACCATGATCCTGCTCGCCTTCGTCTTCGCCGCGGTCTGGACCGTCACCGGCGCGATGGCCGTGCATTTCCCGCGCATCGTCGAGGCAACGGGTGCGACGCATGTCGAGGCGATCGCGGCCGGCGCGCTGATCGGCCCGGCGCAAGTGGCGGCACGCATCTTAGAGGCGAGCGTTCTCAGCCGCTTCCATCCGCTGTGGTCGACCCGGCTTGCCTGCCTCACCCATCCGATTGGCGCTGCCGTCGTCGCCGTCTTTGGAGGGGCCGCCGCGAGTGCCTTTGCTCTGTTCCACGGCTCGGGCAACGGCATCCTGACGATCGCGCGCGGCACGCTGCCGCTGTCGATCTTCGGCCCCAAGGATTTCGGCTACCGCCTCGGCATTATCGGCGCGCCGGCGCGGATGGCGCAGGCCGTGGCGCCGCTGGTCTTCGGCCTGCTCATCGACGTCATGGGCGCCAAGGTGCTGATCGTCTCGTCTGCGCTCAGCCTCTCGGCGCTGGCGGCGCTGTTCCTGATCCGCACCGGGCCACGGCCGGATTGACCGCGCCGGTGCTTTCGCGCACAAGCGGGCCATGACCGACGACAGCAGCCCGCCCCGCACCTTCAAGGGCCTTTTGCGGTGGGCGACCACGCCGCCGCAGGCCTGGGGCGTCTATCTGCTGGCCGTCCTCCTTGTTTGGCTGCTCTCGTTCTATGCCGGCACGATGAAGCCGAAGAAGACGCCGGAGGCGAGCCCGCCACCCGTGACGGCGCCCCACTAAAGCCTATCGCCCGTCAGGCGGCCCGAACGTCCTCGACAAAGCTGCCGACTTCGCTCGTCAGCTGCTCGGCCTGTCGCGACAGGCCGTCTGCCGCGCTCAGTACCTCGCTTGCCGCGACCCCTGTTTCCGTGGCCGCCTTGCTCACGCCGCTGATATTCGCCGTCACGTCCTTCACCGATTGCGACGTCTGCTGAACGTTGCGGGCGATCTCCGCCGTGGCCACGCCCTGCGCCTGGACTGCCGTCGCGATCACGTTCGAGATCGAGCTGACCTCTTCGATCGTCCCGCTGATGCCGCGGATCGCGTCGACGGCCTCCTTGGTGGCCGCCTGGATTTGCGCGATCTGGGCGCCGATCTCCGCTGTTGCCGATGCGGTCTGGTTCGCCAGCATCTTCACCTCGGAGGCGACCACGGCAAAGCCTCGCCCGGCCTCCCCGGCCCGCGCCGCCTCGATCGTCGCGTTCAAGGCCAACAGGTTGGTTTGAGCGGCGATGGCCTGGATCAAGGTCACGACCTCGCCGATCTTCTCGGCGCCCTCGGCCAATGTCTGCACGATCTTGTCGGTGCGCTGCGCGTCGGCCACCGCGCGCCCGGTGATGGTCGAGGATTGCGCGACCTGGCGGCTGATCTCACCAATCGATGCCGTCAGCTCCTCGGCTGCAGAGGCAACCGTGCTCGCGCCTACGCTCGCTTCCTCGGCCGCGGCGGCGACCGTCGTCGCCTGCCCCTTGGTCTGCGTCGCTGTCGAGGACATCGATCGCGCGGTCGTCTCGAGCTCGGTCGCCCCCGACGCCAGCAGCGCCACCATGGCCCCTGCCTTGGCCTCGAAATCGCTGACTAGGCCTTCGAGACGCGCCGCGCGCTTCTCCTTCACGATCCGCTCGGCGGCCTGCTCGCCGGCCAGTCGATTGGTGGTGACCATGGCCTCCTTGAAGACCTGCACCGCGAGCGCCATGCCGCCGATCTCGTCCTTGCGGGCCGCGAACGGCACCTCGGCTTCCTCGTTGCGGGCAAGCCGGGTCATCACCTCCGACAATTTGGAGATCGGCGTGAGCAGGTGACGCACGAGCAGGACTGACGCAGCCGCCGACAATCCCAGGACGACCAGAATGGCCGCGCCGGCGAACAGGATGCCGCCGAGCCCGTCGGCTTCGTCCCGTTCCGCCACGGCCTGCGCATCGCGCAGGGCGGCATCCCGGATTCCCAGCAGCGAGGCATTCGCGCCCGTCGCCGACTTGCGCCATTCGTCCACCGGCACCGCGTAAGGGGTGCCGTCGAACGCAGCTTTCATCAGGGCCTCGCGCAGCGGCTTGTCCGAACCGAAGTAGCGATCCCTCGCCGCGCCGACGCTGGCCCGCGTGTTCTTGGGCGCGTGAACGTCATCGCCGCGGTCGAGGATTTCAGCCCATAGCCGCGTCATCTGGCCGATCGCGGCGTTGAGTTCGTCCCGCTCCGCCAATGTGGCCGGACGGCCCGCCGTCACCAGCCCGGAAATCAACAGCGAGACCTGGCCGGCGGTCTGCCGGATCACCCAGCCCTTCTGCGCGACATCGAGCAGGTTTCCCGCCGTGGTGCTGAGGCGCATCGTCGCCTTGATGCCAGACTCCAAGAGCTCATTCAGGCTCGCCATGGCCTCGGCGTAGTCGCGCATGGCCTTGGCGGCCGCGCCGCCGGGACGCTCAGCCAGTGGCTTCTGCCAGTGCGAGGCGGCCTCCTCGCGCGCGGCAGCGACCTTCGCCGCGGCGGCATTCACCCGCTGCGTCAGGTCGGCATCGCCGCGGGCCAGCGTTTCCAGTTTCGCCAGGGCCTCGTCGCTGGCGCGGCGATTGTCGGCGAACTCCTTGAGCACCGCATCGTCCGCCGCGGATTTGCCGAGCAGCGCCCGATTGACGGGACCGCGCTCGATGGTGAGGTTGCCGACCGCATCGAAGCCGGCAGCCAGGCGGGTCTCCAGGGCGTGCGCCGCGATGGCGTTCTGGTAGGCGCTCCAGCGCTCGCTCAGTTGAAGGCCTGACGTTAGAACGACGACGCCCGACATCAGCGCCGCGATGGCAATTCCCGACCGCTTGATAGACACGCCCCGCTCCTCATTCCATTAAAGCTCCGGAGGCAAGAGGCCGGCCCCCGCCAGCCGAGCGCCCCGACACGCGTCCTACTTCAGTTCGAATTCGACGAGCTCGACCGTCGACGTCCCTGCGTTTCGCATCGTCCGTACCGGACCCGCATTCTGCCACGCGAAGTCGCCGTATTTCAGGTTGAGCTTGTGCTCCGGCTTGCCCTGTACGCACTCGACCAGCATGCCACCCTGCACCGCGATGCGCACGCCGGGCGCCGCCTGCTGCATCGCTGGCGCAACCTCGCCCGGCTTCAGGATCAACCGCCAGGCCTGGACGCGGTGATTGTCTATCACCGAAACGTAGGGCTCGGGGCGAGGCAGCGGCGAAAAGCGGCCGGGCTGAGAGTCGAACAGCTCAAACCCCATGATCCGGAAATCGCTGGCGCCGACATTGGCAACCTGATGCACGACCGGCTGCTTCGTATAGTTGGTGAACAGCACTTCGCCGACCTTGCGCGGCGTGATGACGGGCTTGCCCCCGAGCGGGGTCCCCTCGGCATCCGAAACCGCCATGTAGACCTGCGCAAAGTCTCTGGTGTGGCGGTGATAGGCGGCGATCTGACCTGGCGGGATCGTGACATTCATGAACTGCAGATATTCATTGCTGAACGTCTGATCGTGAAAGCTCGCAAACTCGATCGGAACGATCTCGGGATCGCCTGCGGCGCGCGCTTGTCTCGGCAGCACCGCGGCTCCAAGCACTGCGCAACAACCGCACAAGAACTGACGCCGTCCGATCGCATTACGCATAGCCTTGCCGTCCCGTTGAATTATGCACGCTGACATGCATATCGGCCGACTCTTTAAGGTCCGCTTAAATGAAGGCCTGATCGGAATTCCAGAGAACGCATGCCCGTCTCTCCGCACAGCATGCCTGTTCGATCGCCGATGATTGCCGTGCTGAATTGATGGGCATGGCAGCGACCGCGCCTCTCTCCCGCCTGCATTGAGCTGCACGGCGTACCGTGACGCGAGACGGATCTTTCTAGAGTTCGGCGAAATTTTTAATCCGTCGCGCTACGCGAAACTGGTCAACTCGTCTTCGTCTCGCTGGTCGCAATCCAGATCCCCGCGAATACAGCGACTAGCCCGATCAGCAGGTTTGCCGTGATCGGCTCGCCAATCAGCAGCGCGGCCAGCAAGGTCGCAGCAATCGGATTCACCGTCATGGTGTTGGCGACGCGGGTCGGCGTCGCCCGCGTCAGCGCCATGACCCAGAGGATGAAGGCGAGCGCGCCGCCGCCGGCGCCAAGATAGATGCCGGCGATCCACTGCCCCGTGGTGAAGTGCTCGAGCGCCGCAAAGCTGCCCTTCACGAACCCCGCCAGCACCAGCACCACGGCGCCCGCACCCATGCCGACCGTGAGAAAGCCGAGCGCACTCGAACGCTGCATCAAGGGGCGCGACAAGACGTTGTAGAACGCCATGCAGAACACGGCCGCGGTCATGATCAGCTCGCCGCGCCACGTGCCCGGCGGGCTTTGCGCCAGCCCCGCGGCGAGCGCCGCCGCGACGCCGAGGACGGCGATGCCCACACCCATGATCTTGCGCGCGGTCAGCAGCTCCACGCCGAGGATCGCGCCGACCACCATGGTGTGCAGCGGCAGCGTCGCCAGCGCGAGGCTGGCGCGCGCCGCGGTCGTATAGGACACCGCGATATTGTAGAGGATGAAGAACAGGCCGAAGAAGCAGATGCCGAGCGACATTACGGCCGGCCAGTCGGATCGCTGCGGCCAGCGCACCCCCAGCAGCAGTGCGCATGGCAGGAGGCAGAGGAAACCGATTCCCCAGCGTAGGATCGCGAGCATGACCGGATCGGCCCCGCCGACGAGATAGCGGGTGATCGCCGCCGCCGTGCCGCCGATGCTGCTCGAGACGAGCGCGATCGCAACCCCGAGCCACTCCCCCACGACCGTCTCCTGTTCGGGAGCTTTTGCGAGCGGCTAACACACCCCTGCTGCCACCAGTGTGGCAACAGGGGTGCCGAGAAAGACTAGTCGTAGAATTCCGGCGCCATCTTCTGGCCGTCCCGCTGCGCCTTGTCGTGGTTGATCCAGAGCTGCGCCTTCTCCCTGGCGAGGATGTCGGCGATCTTCTGCATCGAGGCCGCGCTCTGGTCCTTGTTGACATTCATGCTCGGGACGCGACGGTTGTCCCAATTGTCCTTGAAGTGCACCGCGTCGCCGGACAGCACCACCGCGCCGGTCTTGGGCAGCTTCACCAGCAGCGACTGATGCCCCGGCGTGTGGCCGGGGGTCGACAGGATGGTCACGCTGCCGTCACCGAACACATCCTTGTCGCCCGCGAGCTGCTCGACCGGGTGCGAGGGCTTGAAGCGCGGCTCGTTGTTGGCGCCGGGCCAGTCATATTCGGCCTTCTGCACATAGAGCGTGGCCTGCGGGAACAGCTCGACATTGCCGGAATGGTCCGGATGCGTATGCGAGACGGCCATGGCCTTGATGTCGTCGGGCTTGAGGCCGATCTGTTCGAGCTGGGCGGCCAGCGTCTTCGGCCGGCGCCAGGTCACGGCCTTGGGATCGGCCGGTACCAAACCGTTGGGCATAGCCGCGACGGCATCGGCGATGCCGGTGTCCCACAGGAACCAGCCCCTGGGGTGCTTGACGAGGTAGCAGCTGTCGACGAAGTCCATCGTCTTGCCCTCGTTGAGGCCGGGGGTCCAGCGCGAGATGTCGCCGGCAGTGCCCTCGCCGCAATTGAGGACGTAGAGCCTTTCGACGCCGGTCTTCTCCGACTGCGCCATCGCTGCATGACTGAAGAAGGCGAGAGCGGCGGCGAAAGCAAGCTTGGTCCTGGACGTCATCCTTGGTCCCTCCTTGGCGCTCGTATGGGAAGCTGTGACCGAGGATCAACCCCGGCTGGGCCGCAGAATTCCGCTGCCGCCGATCACGTCAATGCGGGCAGGTCTCGACTTCGACGGTGACGTGGCTGAGGCCTTTCAGTCCGGCGAGCCGCTTCTTGTAGACGGCCGGCTGCTTCGGCTTGTCCGACACCACCGACACCAGCACGGCGCAATGACCGGGGCCGACCTGCCAGAGATGCAGATCGGTGACGCGATCCTCGCCGACCTCCATACGGGCCTGGATCACCCGCTCCAGCTTCTCATCGGCGCGCACGTCGAGCAGCACCGCGCCCGAGCGCTTGATCAGGCCGAACGCCCAGCTTGCGATCACGACGCTGCCGATCAGGCCCACGGCCGGGTCGGCCCAGACCCAGCCCGAATACATCGCGACCACAAGCGCGCCGATCGCCAGCACCGAGGTCGCCGCGTCCGCCATGACATGGACGTAAGCCGCGCGGAGATTGTTGTCGTGATGATGATGATCATGGTCGTCGTGATCATGATGCGCATGGCCGTGGTCGTGGCCGTGGTGGTGGTCATGGCTGTCGCGCAGCAGCCACGCGCTGGCGAGATTGACGCAAAGGCCGAGGGCTGCGACCGCGATCGCCTCGCCGTAGACGATCGGCACCGGCGTGATCAACCGCAACACGCTCTCATAGGCGATCTCGACCGCGATCAGTCCGAGAATGATGGCGCTGGAGAAGGCGGCGAGATCGCCGAACTTGCCGGTGCCGAAGGTGAAATGCGCATTGCCCAGATGCCGGCGCGCGAAGCGGTAGGCGAAGGCGGCAATGCCGAGGGCGGCCGCATGTGTCCCCATGTGCCAGCCATCGGCGAGCAGCGCCATGGAGCCGAACAGCGAGCCCGCTACGATCTCGCCGACCATCATGACCAGCGTCAGCACAACGACGAGCCAGGTGCGCCGCTCGTTCTCGTCATGCTTCTCGCCCAGGAAGGCGTGGTCATGGGTCCACTGCTCGATGGAATGGGAATGCATCGGCCAAATCTCCGGAAAACAGAATCCGAAGGCCAATATAGGCCCCGGAAGCATATCTTTCTAACGTCAAATGCCGGTGAAACCGGCGATTGACAGGCCGCCGCGGTTTCGCTGTAATTAGCACATGGGGATTTGAGCGATCTCCCCACGAGGCGACATGCCCAAGTATCGCGTCCCGTTCAGTTTTTGCGAGGACGCATCAACATGTCCACTTTCACGACCATATCATCTGACAAATTGGCGCGCCTGATCGGCACGGCCAATGCCCCTGCCCTGATCGACGTACGGACGGACGAGGATTTTGCCGCCGACCGGCGGCTGATCCCCGGCTCCATCAAGCTCAGCCACGACAAGGTCCAGGACTGGGGCGGCGATTTCGCCGGCCGCAGGGCCATCGTCTCGTGCCTGCGCGGTGAAAAGCTCGCGCAGGGCACTGCCGCCTGGCTCCGCCAGCTCGGAGCGCAGGCCGAGACGCTCGACGGCGGCTTCGAGGGCTGGAAAGCAGCAAAACTGCCGCTGCTCGACACCCGCAAGCTGCCGCCGCGCGATGCCAGGGGGCGCACCATCTGGGTCACGCGGGCGCGGCCGAAGGTTGACCGCATCGCCTGCCCCTGGCTGATCCGTCGCTTCGTCGATCCCGATGCGGTGTTCCTCTATGTGGCGCCGTCCGAGGTTGTCGCCGTCGGCGAGCGCTTTGGCGCCGCCCCCTTCGACATCGAGAATGTGTTCTGGAGCCACCGCGGCGAGCGCTGCACTTTCGACGTCATGATCGAGGAGTTCGGCATCGCGACGCCGGCCCTCCTCCACCTCGCGACGCTTGTGCGCGGCGCCGACACCGCGCGGCCGGACCTCGCGCCGGAGGCGCCCGGCCTGCTCGCGGCCTCGCTTGGGCTGTCGCGGATGTACGATGACGATCTCGAGCAGCTCGAGGCCGGCATGACGCTCTACGACGCCTTCTACCGCTGGTGCCGCGACGCGACGGCCGAGACTCACAACTGGCCGACCAACAAGGTGAAGGCGTAATGGATATTCGCGCCAATCAAACGGGAGCTGATGCCGGTCACGGCATCAGCTTCAACGAGGCTTTTCGCGTCTGGCTTCGCGTCGCCTGCCTGAGCTTTGGCGGGCCCGCGGGCCAGATCGCGGTGATGCACCGTATCCTGGTCGAGGAGAAGAAGTGGATCTCCGAGGGCCGCTTCCTGCATGCGCTGAACTATTGCATGCTGCTGCCGGGGCCGGAGGCGCAGCAGCTTGCGACCTATGTCGGCTGGCTGATGCATCGCACCGCCGGCGGCCTGATGGCGGGCGGGCTGTTCATCCTGCCCGGTATCATCGCCATCATGGCCTTGAGCTATATCTACGCGGCCTTCGGCAATGTCAGCTTCGTCGAGGCGCTGTTCTTCGGCCTCAAGGCCGCCGTGCTCGCCATCGTGGTCGAGGCCGTGGTGCGCGTCGGCAAGCGCGCGCTGAAGAACCGCATCATGATCGCGCTGGCTGCCATCGCCTTCGTCGCGATCTTCTTCTTCGCCGTCCCCTTCCCGATCATCATCATTGCCGCCGGCGTGATCGGATACATCGGCGCGAGGCAAGGCCGTCCGGAATTTGCTCCGGCCGGTCACGGTCATGGCAGCAGCAGCGCCGTGATCGACAGCATGCTCGGTGACGCCGTGCCCGATCACGTCAAACCCGACACCGGCCGGGCAATCCGCGTGGGCGCGCTGTGGCTTGCGCTGTGGCTGGTGCCCGTGATCGCGCTGCTCGCCGCGTTCGGCCAGGCCAACGTCTTCAGCCAGATCGCGCTGTTCTTCTCCAAGATGGCACTTGTCACCTTCGGCGGCGCCTATGCGGTGCTGGCCTATGTCGCCCAGCAGGCGGTCGAGCATTATCACTGGCTGAAGCCGCACGAGATGCTCGACGGCCTCGGAATGGCCGAGACCACGCCGGGCCCGTTGATCATGGTGCTGCAGTTCGTGGGCTTCATGGCGGCCTATCGCGACCCGGGCGGTCTGTCGCCGATGGTTGCGGCCACCTTAGGCGGCTTGCTCGCAACCTGGGTCACGTTCACGCCCTGCTTCCTCTGGATCTTCGTCGGTGCGCCCTACATCGAACGGCTGCGCGGCAACACGGGGCTTGCCGGCGCGCTCAGTGCGATCACGGCCGCCGTGGTTGGCGTGATCCTCAACCTCTCGATCTGGTTTGCCCTGCACACGCTGTTCCGCGAGACCGTGCCGGTGCACGCCTTCCCGTTCGCCTTCGACCGGCCAGTGCTGACCAGCGTCGACATCCCCGCGCTCGTGCTGGCGATCGCGGCCGCGACCGCGATCTTCCGCTTCAAGCTGGGGATGCTGACGGTGCTGGCGGGCAGCTGCGCCGCGGGTGTGGTGCTAAGGCTGGCGGGGGTGATCTAGGGCGTGTCCTCATAGGTTCGTCGGTGCAGGCAGCCAAGGAACGCTAAGGCATGAGCGACGCCGTGTAGGCGACCAGCGCGATCATGTCGTCGATGCCGAGATTTTCAACAGCCGGCTTCATGAGGTCGCTATTGGCTCCCTTCCGCGCGCCCGACTTGAAGTCATAAAGCTGACGGAACATGTACGTGGGCGAACGGGCCGCAATTCCCGGCGCCACGGCAGTCCCTTTGAGGTCGGCACCATGACAAGCGGCGCACTGGAGGCGGGGGTCGCTGCTTGCTGCCAGCGCCCGCCCTTTCTGAATGCTGCCAAGCGGGACATAGGCGATGAAACGAGCGCGCGAGTCCCGGCTGACAAAGAGTTCAACGTTTTCCGGAATCTCGATGATGCGCTGGCCGATGGGCTCTTTCTCCCCGCCGTCCATCGGCGCCAGGAACAAGTCCCTGACATGTGTCTTCGGAACGGTGTCGGTTTCTACGACCGCAATGTTCGATCTCGGTTTGATTGACGCAAAGTAGTTCGCAGCTTCCTTGAGGTCCTGGTCGGAGATGGCCTTGGACGTCTTGATCATCAGGTCGGTGGCGACGCGGGGCACCGAATTCGTACGCAGTCCCGTCTTGAACTCCACCGTTTGCTGGATGATGTATTCCGCTGAGAAGCCAAACAGGCTGGCGTTCTCAGGGCCGCCAGGACCGTCTGCCCGGTGGCAGACGCCGCACGCGAGCACGTCGGGCTTTTTCCCGTTTGCGACGATCTCGGGCATGGCCGGATGATCTTCCGGATGCCAGTCGGGAGCAGCGAACAGATCGCGAAGTTGCGTGAGCGTAAAACCGGCGGCGCTGTCAGGGACTCGTCGGATCGTGCCGTCGTCGGGGGCGCGCTGGAAATTCGGCGGGTTGGCCGGATAGGCCCATGCCGGCGGGCCATCTTGGGTTTGTGCTGGCGCCCCCGCAGAAGCAAGCGACGTCAGCGAAAGGGCGAAAAGCGCTGAAGACATCCTCATGGCCAAGACCTCCATGCGCATCGGCGGACCCGGACCTTCGAAGCCGAAAGCGTGAAGATCGGCCGCTCGCGAGGCGGTGCCGCAGAATTCTGCGGGCAGGCGTTCCTCCATCAGGCGTTCCAGGACGCATTCAAGGGCCGGGATAGGCTGGCGTCAATTGGGGATTTGGGTGCCTCATCCGTTTAAGTTACAAGCCCCGTTCCGTTAAGACAGCCGCGAGAACCGGAAATTGCAGTGGCTCGCGCCGCCGGCGAGAGTCTGTGTCCTCTCCAGGCGGATGCCCCGCGTTGCGTAGGCGTCGAAATCAAGCCCACAGATGTTCGGCAGAATGTCCTTGTCGCCATGACGCGCCGCGAATTTGCAGAAGCCGCAAGCTCTGTAGTTGATACCGAATTCGAAATTGTCACCTGGGCCGGGCTCGACGAAATCGTAGACGAAGTCTTCCGGAAAGGCATCCTGATGGCTGCTCGTCGAGCTCAGTACAGCCTGCTCGCGCAGCAGAGCCAGGTTCTCAGGCGACATGAACTGTCGTCCCGCGGCGAGACGTTCTTCTTCCGATACGGTGAGTAATTGCGCCTTGTAGGTTTCCCGCTCGATCTCGCCGATCACGGGCACAGGCACGGCATGTTGCCGGAGCACCCGGCTGATGGCCATGAATCCGATCAGGCGCATGAAGAAATCGCTCATGCGACTGTCCGCGCCGCCAACATAGGGCATCTGGGTGAGCACGATGTCGAATTCGTCCATCACCTCCTGCCTGATCCCGTCGATATCGGACAGATGCGCACGCTCCCGCAACATCGCCTCGGCAAGATCGAGGCGAATGCGCATGGCGGCCTCCATGGCACCGCGATGCGCCTCGTAGAACGGATGGATGGTCTCAGTCATCGGATACCTGACGGGATTGGCTTGGTTTCATTCCGCGGCGATCGCCTCGATCTCCAGCAGCCATTTGCTGTCGACGGTCTCGACGACCACGACCGTCAGAGCGGGCCGGTGCTCGCCAAGCACCTTGCCGCGAATGATGCGGTTGGGCATGACTTGAGTCCGCTCAGTCAGGAAAGTCGTGACTTTGACCAGGTGCTCGACGCCGAGACCGGCAGCGGCGAGCACCTCGATGACGTTACGCCATGCCTGCTCGCACTGTGCCTCGAACCCGCCAGGCACGGCTCCGTCGGATGCCTCGGGCACCTGCCCGCTGATGAACACCAGGCGGCGATGCTGACTGAGCTCAACGCCCATGCTGTAGCCGCCGGCTGGTGGATGGACCGCTGCGGGATTGTGGCTGACGATGTGGGCCATCTCAGCTTGCCTCCTGCTCGACGAATTCCAGCGCCAGACCATGCGTGGCGACGGGTGGGATCAGCAGCACGCCCCCAGTCATCGCGAAGCCGACGCCGTTGCTCTCCAATGTCCGTCGCGTCGCATCGAGATCGGCGACTGCGAGGCGCGCAGCGCAAAAGCGCGGTGACGAGCTGCTGGCGAGGCCCGGCAAACGGCGCGCCAGCTCGGACGGGTCGAGCAACGTGACCCGGTTATCGCTCTCGCCGACCGTCAGTCGGCCAGGCGCAAGCGCGGCCGGCCCTTCCATGAGGCGCTCCAGAAAATCGCGATGCGCCGCCGGCTCCTCCGCCGACATCACGACCTCGATCACGCGCGCGGCGCCGTTGGCGTGCCGCTGATACTCCGGCTTCCAGAACAGTTCCGGCGGGTGACGCTGCTGGCAGGTGAAGAACGCGATTCCGGGCATGGCGGGATCGGTCGCAAAGGCGAGGGAAAATCCAACGCGCGCCGTGCCTCCATCAGGCAGCACCGCATCGCGGCCAAAGTCGAACGGCGCGTAGGCACCGATGCCATCGGCCCTGAAGCGCGCTGCATCGGCATGGGCATCGGTGCTGTGCAAGACCAGCATCGACATGCCTTCGGACCGCATCAGAAAATCCCGGTTGTGGGCCGCGAAGCTGAAATGGCCGGGTGCGCTTGCTGGCACCAACGCATCGTCGGTGACGGTCAGCAGCTCCACAAAATTGTCGGCGAACTGCGCGAGGCGGTTGCTGGTTCCAAACGGGTGCACACCGGTCGGCGTGAGCTTGAAGCCGAGCGCCTGCCAGTCCA
The DNA here is from genome assembly GCF_002068095.1 of Bradyrhizobium sacchari. GTDB lineage: Bacteria > Pseudomonadota > Alphaproteobacteria > Rhizobiales > Xanthobacteraceae > Bradyrhizobium > Bradyrhizobium sacchari. Next base: position 189,268 of record NZ_LWIG01000014.1, read on the forward strand.
GCGCAGCCTGCTCGAGATCGCGGACGCAGATGACGAGATCATCCAGTCGGCGGGGCATGAAGTCCTCCAGATTGCGGACTGACCGTACTCGGCAACATCGCCGCGGCGCAAAGCATCATTCCTGCGGTTCAGCGCAAGAAAATCTATTGCAAGGCCGCAGGCGATCGGTGTCAAACTGAGGCGCGATGACCTACGCCCTTCCACCACTCAACGCGCTCCGCGCTTTCGAGGCCGCCGCGCGGCATCTCAGCTTCAAGCTCGCCGCGCACGAGCTGCACGTGACGCCCGCCGCCGTCGGGCAGCAGGTGAAGGCGCTGGAGGCGCGCCTCGGCGTGCAGCTGTTCGAGCGGCTGCACAAGCAATTGATCCTGACCGCGGCCGGTCAGGCCTATCTGCCCGGAATCTCCGAAGGCTTTCGCCACATTGCGGACGCGACCGCGCAATTGAAGCCGGCCGGGACGGTGATGCTGCAGTTGGGGATCCACGGCGCCTTCGACCTGCGCCGGCTCGCTTTGGCGGAATTTCGCAACGCGCGTGCGGACATCGGTTTGCGGGTGCTGCAGCCCGCCGGCCTGCACGAGCTGGTCGAGGGCAAGGTCGATCTGCTGATCGCTCGCGGGCTCGGTCACCATCCCGGTTATCGCTGCGACCGGGTCAATCAGGGATCAGGCTTGGGCGATTGGCTGATCGCGCCCGAAGGCACCGCGGATTGCCCTGAGATCGTCAGCTTCCGCGAATGGCTGCGCGCCCAGTCGGCCGAGACCTCGCGCGCAGACCGCAACCGCCCTCGCCTGGTTGGCACCGTCGGAAGTTGAGAGCGATCGCCTCACCGCTTGCTCCGTCATTGCGAGCGGAAGCAATCCAGACTGTCTCCGCGGAAGGATTCTGGATTGCTTCGCTCAACTCGCAATGACGCGGAGGTAGCCGCGAGGCGCCATACCGTCATCCCCACCCTGGACGACGAGATGTGCGAGCTCGCCGCAGTAGGCTCTACCGCATCATCATCCGCGCGATCGCCTCCCCAATCACCACCGTGGTGAAATGGGTGTTGGCCCGGCAGTCGGACGGCATGATCGAGGCGTCGGCGACGCGCAGTCCGCTGATCCCCTTCACGGTGCCATCGGGATTGACCACGCCGTCGGGGTCATCGACGCCGCTCATGCGGCAGCTGCCGGCGGCGTGCTGGATGTCGCCGGTCTCTCGCCGCAGCAGCGCATCGAGCTCGTGATCGGGCAGGCTCGCTGCCTGCGGCAGCGTCAGGTCGGTGTCGGTCAGCCTGATCCAGTCGGCGATGCCTGACAGCGCCGGCTGCGAGGTGATGACGGCAAGGCGTTTCACCGCATCTATCATCCGCAGCATGTCGCGGGGATCGGCCAGCATGTTCTCCTCGACGACGGGATCGATTGCGGGATCGGTCGTGGCCAATTTGAGCGTTCCACGCGAATAGGCGTTGAACAGCCCGGCGCCGATCGCTCCGGGCATGCCGATGCCGCGATGGTTGAAGGCGATCAGGATCATGTCGCGCTTGCCGCCATCGGCGAGACCCGAGGAGTAGGTCACGCAGCAATTGGTGTGGCGGGTGTCCGGATCGGTCGGCCGCAGATGTTCGTGAAGCTGGATCGTGGCGCGAAACAGTGGGTGGTCGAAGAAGTGGCGGCCGACCGGCAGGTCGCGCTCGACCGCGATCCCCATCGCCTTGAGCTCCTCGGCCGGGCCGATGCCCGAGCGCAGCAGGATCGCCGGACTGTGGATCGCGCCGGCGCTGAGCACGATCTGGCGCGCGCTGATCTCCTGGGTGCCCTGCCCCGCGACATGGACGCGGACGCCGGTCGCCCGTCCGTCGCTGATCAGCACGCGATCGACCAGCACATGCCCGCGGATCTCGAGATTGGCGCGACCGCGCGCGGGTTCGAGATAGCCCTCATTGGTGGTGATGCGGCGGCTGTCGCGGCTGTTGATGGGATAGCAGGCGACGCCCTCGCCATCGGGGCCGTTGAGGTCTGCGCACCAGGGATAGCCGCTCGCCAGCGCCGCATCGCGCAAGCCGCGATCGATCGGTCCCCACGTCTCGGGCGGCGCGCGATAGACCGGCAGCGGCCCGCCGCGGCCGTGGCCCTCGTTGTTGCCGAATTCCAGATCATCCTCGATCACCGAGAATAGCGGCATCACCTCTTTCGCCGACCAGCCGGTGCAGCCATTGGCCGCCCATTCGTCGAACGCGTCGGCAACGCCGCGGATGGCGATCTGGCCATTCATCATCGATGAGCCGCCGAGCCCCTTGCCGCGCCAGTAAAAGCGCGGCTCCTGCCCCGCCACGCGGCGTGTCAGCAGATCAGGCCACTGCCATTTCTCCTGGTACTCGCGCTTGTGGATGATCGGGATCGGGTTCGGCGTCCGCACCTCCCAGGGCGCTTCATCGGCACGCCAGTCGAGACCGGCCTCCAACAGCAGCACGCGGCGTGCGGAATCCTCGGAGAGCCTTGCGGCCACAGCGGCGCCGGCGGAGCCGCCGCCTACAACAATGACATCGTACATCGCGTTACTTCTCAACGTTCCAGAACACGGGGATGGCTGACGGTATCAGACCCCGTAAAGTCGCGCGATAGGCCGCCGGCTGCGCGAACTGGCCCCACGGGATCGCAGGCGCCTGATCGTACATCACACTCTGTATCTCGCCCGCGATCTTCTTGCGGTCCTCCTCGGCCGGCGCCTTGGCGAAGGCTTCCAGCAGAGGGGTGATGCGCGCATCGCATTGCCAGCCGGTGAAGTCGGCACAGTTGAAGGCGACCATGACGTTGGTCAGCGGCGAGCCGAGGTCGAAGCCGCCGGCGTGAACGCCATAGACGCTCCAGCCCTCCTTCTTGGCGCGGCGCGCCAGCACGCTCGCCCAGTCCATCACCTGAAGATCGACGTTGAAACCCGCAGCCTTCAGCCGCTCGGCCAGCACCTGTGCCGAGAGGCGCGGGGCTTCGAGATCGTTGGCCTCCATGACGACGACCGGTTCGCCGGCATATTTGGTCGCCTTCAGCGCAGCCTTCGCCGCTTCGATCGACGGCTTTGCGGCAGCCTCGGTGCCGGCCTTGCTCTCATAGGTGGTGCCGCAGGTGAAATAGGTCGCGCAGGGCGTGGCGTATTTGGCGTCCAGGCCGAGCGCATCCAGCACCTCGCGCTGGTCGACCAGCTTCCACAGCACGCGGCGGATCTCGGGATCATCGAACGGCTTCGATGCGGCGTTGAGGCGATAGGCGCCCGCGAACATGTTGCCGCCAGTGAAATTGACAAGTTTTACGCGTGAGTTCTTCTCCAGCTGCGGCAACAGATCGAACGGCGCATATTGCATGAAATCGACTTCGCCGGCTTGGAGCGCGGACGCCGCGGTCGCGCCATCGGGAATGACGCGGATCTCCAGCGTATCGACGTTGACGCGCTTGCCGCCCGCGAGGAAGTCGGCGGGCTCGGAACGCGGCACATAGTCGATGAATTTCTTCAGGATCATGCGGTCACCGGTGCGGTGATCGGCCTTGCTGTAGACGAACGGCCCGGAGCCGATGATCTCGGTGATGCGCTGGTCGCCGGGCGTTTTCGCGATCCGCTCCGGCATCATGAAAGCGACGGGGCTGACGGGATTGCCGAGCGCGTCGATGACGAGCCCGGACGGCTCCTTCAGCGTCAGCACGAAGGACTTGGCGTCGGTCGGCTCGAGCGAGGCCGTGATCGCAAAGATGCGGCGGCCGAGCGCGCTGCGGGTGCCCCACCGGCGGAGCGATGCCACGCAGTCGGCCGCCGTGACCGGCTGGCCGTCATGCCACTTCAGACCGTCGCGCAACGTGAAACTGTAGGTCAGGCCATCAGCCGAGACTTTCCAGTCCTGGACCATTTGCGGCTTGATGTCGCCCTTGGCATCCTTCGCGAACAGCGTGTCGAACACCATGTAGCCGAACGTGCGCGAAATATAGGCTGTGGAGAAATGCGGATCGAGCGTGACGATCTCCGCCTCGAGCACAGCGACCAGATTGCCTGCCGCATGCGCTGGCGCCGCCAGCGCGAGCCCGAACAGCGCCGGAATGAAAGCCTTCAATTTGAACATTGGGGGTTATTTGCCTTTTGACCAGCCGTTTGCAGTCGCCAGGAAAAAGCAATGTTCGTGCCCGCACGACGGTGCAACGTATGCGCTCGTGGCTATCTGCCACGCGCTGGCGGGATACGGGATGCAGATGGGAGAAGCGAAGCTGCTACTCCCGTCATTGCGAGCGCAGCGAAGCAATCCAGAGTCTTTCCGCGGTGGGATTCTGGATTGCTTCGCTGCGCTCGCAATGACGTGGGGAGATAGGTGCGCGCCCACACTCTCGTGTCCCGGACGCGGCGCAGCGCGGAGCGGTGCGCTGCTGAGCCGGGGCCCATGTCGCCGAGCACTCCGTGCGACGTGGGTCCCTGCTCTGCGCAGCAACGCGAAGGGCGTTGCAGCGCGTCCGGGACACAAACGCCCCTACCCGATCACCTTGCCGAACTTGTTCGACTTCGGGAAACCCTTCGGCGGCAGGCGGCCGGCGTCGGCGCGGGTGCCTTGCCACTCCGCGAGCTCCTTCATGGTCGCGGAGAATTCGCGCCCCGCCGAGTCCTTCCAAGTCAGGCCGGCCTTGGCGTCGAACACGGCGACATCCGAAAGGCCGCCATCCTTGTACTTCTGCAGGCGCACGCCGCGGCCGCGGGCCATTTCCGGCACCTGGTCGAGCGGGAAGACCAGCATCTTGCGGTTCTCGCCGATGACCGCGACGGTGTCGCCGAGCACCTCGGTGATCGCGCGCGCCTCGTTCGGCATGTCGACGTTGAGGACCTGCTTGCCCTTCTTGGTGGTGCCGACGCAATCGTCCTCGTTGACGACGAAGCCCTGGCCCTCGTGGCTCGCGACCAGGAACTTGCGCCCGCCCTTGTTGACGAACAGCGCGACGGGCGCCGCCTCCTGCTCGAGGTCGATGAACAGGCGGATCGGCTCGCCGTGACCGCGGCCGCCCGGCAGCTTTGCGACGTCGAGCGAGTAGAACTTGCCGTTGGTGGCAAACAGCAGCAGCTTCGAGGTCGTCTCGGCGAAGAAGGCGAAGCCGAGCTTGTCGTCCTGCTTGAAGGCGAGGCCCGAGAGATCCTCGACATGCCCTTTCATGGTGCGGATCCAGCCCTTGTCGGAGACGACGACGGTCACCGGCTCACGCTCGACGAAAGCCTCCTCGATCGCGGCGAGGTCGTGCTCGGGCGCGTCGGCGAAGGTGGTGCGGCGCTTGCCGAGCGGCGTCTTCGGTCCAAACATGTCGCGGACCTTGCCGACCTGCTCGCCGACCTTCTTCCATTGCTCGGCCTCCGAGGCGAGCACCGCGTTGATGTCCTTGAGCTCGGCGCGGAGGTTCTTGTCCTCGGTGCGGATCTCCATTTCCTCGAGCTTGCGCAAGGAGCGCAGGCGCATGTTGAGGATGGCTTCCGCCTGCACCTCGGTGAGCTTGAACGCCTTCATCAGCTCGGGCTTGGGCTCATCCTCGGTGCGGATGATCTTGATCACCTTGTCGATGTTCAGATAGGCGATCAGGAAACCGCCGAGAATCTCGAGGCGGTGCTCGATCTGGCCCTTGCGATGATTGCTGCGGCGGATCAGGACGTCGCGCAGATGGTCCAGCCATTCGCGCAGGGCTTCGGCAAGGCCGACCACCTTGGGAACGCGGCCCTTGATCAGAACGTTCAGGTTCAGCGGAATCTTGTTCTCGAGCTCGGTCAGCCGGAACAGCGATTCCATCATCAGGGCGGGATCGACGTTCTTCGACTTCGGCTCGATGACGATGCGGACGTCTTCGGCCGACTCGTCCCTGATGTCGCCGACCAGCGGCAGCTTCTTCTGGTCAAGCAGCTCTGCGACCCTCTCGATCAGGCGCGACTTCTGCACCAGGAAGGGAATCTCGGTGACGACGACGACCCAGGTGCCGCGTGCGCCCTCTTCCTGCTCCCAGCGGGCGCGCACGCGGAACGAGCCGCGGCCCGTGGTGTAGGCTTCAGCGATGGCCTGCTTGGAATCGACGCAGATGCCGCCGGTCGGGAAATCCGGGCCCTTGACCCACTTGAGCAGCGCCTTGGATTTCGCGTCGGGCTTCTCGATCAGATGCAGCGCCGCATCGCAGAGCTCGGCGGCATTGTGCGGCGGGATCGAGGTCGCCATTCCGACCGCGATGCCTTGCGCGCCGTTGGCGAGCAGGTTCGGAAAGCCGCCGGGCAGCACGACCGGCTCTTTCGATTGGCCGTCGTAATTGGCGCGGAATTCGACGCCGTCCTCGTCGATGCCTTCGAGGAGAAGCCGCGCGACGTCGGTCATGCGCGCTTCGGTGTAGCGGTAGGCGGCCGGATTATCGCCGTCGATGTTGCCGAAATTGCCCTGGCCGTCGACCAGCGGATAGCGCGAGGAGAAATCCTGCGCGAGGCGCACCATGGCGTCGTAGATCGCCTGGTCGCCGTGCGGATGGAACGAGCCCATCACGTCGCCGACGATCTTGGCGGACTTCTTGAACGCCGTGCCGGGATCGAGCCTGAGCAGGCGCATGCCGTAGAGGATGCGCCGGTGCACCGGTTTCAGGCCGTCACGCGCATCCGGCAGCGCGCGGTGCATGATGGTGGACAGCGCATAGGCGAGATAGCGCTCTTCCAGCGCTTCCCGCAGCGGAACCTCATGGATTTCGGCCGGCTCTTCCGGCGGAACAATTCGTTTGCCCATTAGGCCTTTACTTTCAAAGACTTCCGGTCGGGCCTCGGGCAATTTCCCAAAAACCCGGCCAATTCTCCCCGGCTGGGGCGCGATTCGGGCGGATATATAGCAGGCTGGGCAGCGACATGCGCCCCCTGGCCTGCGTCATGGCCTCGGCGTGACTTATCCACAGGGCTTGTTGCCGGACGAGAGTTTGGCGGCGTTCGAGGATGGTTCAAGCAGCAGGCGCCAGCGATCGACCAAGCGGTGATCGCAGCACGCACCTGAATCCGACATGGCAGGTCGAGGTATCGATCGGCTCGGCGTGCCGCGCGGCGGGGCGATACCGGCGGCAATAGTTCGGCGCGCAGAGATGCGAGCCGCCCTTCAGCACCTTTCGCGGAATCCTGATGTCCGGCAGGCGCGGGTCGTAGCTGGCCTCCTCGCGGCCGCCGCGGGGATTGTTGGGAATGCAGCACGGCTTCGCCACGTCAGCCTGATGCCGCGACGACCACCAATCCGAGGTCCACTCCCAGACATTGCCGATCATGTCGTGGAGGCCGTAGCCGTTCGGCGGAAAGGCCATGACCGGCGAGGTACGCTCGAACCCATCCTCGCCGAGGTTCTGGACAGGAAAGTTTCCCTGCCAGATGTTGGCCATGTGCCTGCCGCCCGGCATCAGCGCATCACCCCAGGCGAACTCCTCGCCGTCGAGGCCACCGCGCGCGGCGAATTCCCACTCCGCTTCCGTCGGCAGGTCTTTGCCCGCCCAGCGCGCATAGGCCATCGCGTCATTGTAGGAGACGTGGACGACCGGGTGGTCGTCCAGTCCTTTGATATCGCTGCCGGGGCCATAGGGGTGGCGCCAATTTGCGCCGCGCATGAAGGTCCACCACTGACTCCAATCGGCAAGATCCGTGATGCGCGGCAGCGGCGAGAACACCAGCGAGCCCGCATAGATCATCTCTCTGAGCGCGCCCGGATAATCCTTGGGATCAGGGACGAGCTGCGCCTCCGTCACATGTCCAGTGGCGCTGACGAACTGTTCAAACTGTCGGTTGGTCACCGGGGTGCGGTCGATCCAGAAGCCGTCGAGGCCGACACGATGGCTCGGCGCTTCCTCGGGATAGTGGTGGTCGGATCCCATACGGAAGGTGCCGCCGGGAATGTAGACCATCTCGCCGGTCTTTACGTCATCCGGCAACCACTCGCAGTGATCCAGATCGGCCCGCAGCATGGTGGAAGCTCCAATACGCGTAGCCCACAGGCGCTAAGATGCGGACTTCGGCAGCCGCCGATGACGGCAGATGGCACGGCGCATTGTCTGGTCCCCTCCTCCTGGCGCTGAGGGCCGGAGATGCCGATCGCGAGTTGCGTCAACATCTCTCCCATTCTTGCGTGCCCATCTTCCGAGCACGAAGCAGCACACTGCCCCTTCAGCGCCGCGATCCGCAGCGCGCTTTCGACTCATATCTCTTAGGTTGCAAATGCTATCCGAAGATCAGGCGCGTGTGATGTGCAGATTGTGCCAGTAGCCGCGGCCACGGCTGGGATCGAGCGATGCAGCGTCTCAGATCCACTCAATTCCCAGCCTCATCGCCGAATTTATCGCGTCGAATTCGACGATCATTCGTCTTAAAACGCGAACTCAATTCACGGCACCTCCTCGCGTTGTAGTGGTATTTCGTTTGTCGTCCGCCGCACAAATGTCGCGCTTCAAGACAAGTGTACAACCATGGTGCAGTCTCTTCTGGTTGATTCGCGGAAGCTCGACGGTTTCGAGGGTCTCCACCAGGCCGTGCACGGCTCTCACGTCGACGTCATGCAGCTCGGACGCGGGCGGCTACGCGGGACGCTGTCCCATATCGGCATCGGCGATTTCTCGTTCAGCATCGGCACCTTCAACATCGGAATGCGTACGCAGCGCATTTCCAGCGACGACAAACTCATCATCGGGATGCTGCTGGCGGCCGAGCGGCGCGTTGCCCATTGGTCCTTCGACATGCAGCTCAACGACGTGCTCGTGATTCCGCCGCTGCTCGAGCATGACGGCGTGTTTCACGGCGCATCCGCATACGCCGCCATGCGCTTCGATCTCGATCAGGTGTCTTCGCTGTTCGGCGGAGAGGCCCGTCTCAGCGATCCCGACACATGGCGCAGGCGCGGTCACTTCCGCGCGGATCTCGCGACCGGCGCAATGGCCTCGCGTCGCCTGGTCCGCATCATGTCCCATCTGGGCGCCCACAGGGACGGCCTGACGCCGGCGACGGCCGATTTCTGGAAACGATCGATCGTCGAATGCATGGCTGCCAACGTCGTGTCGTCGCTGCCGCCCGATGACACCGGCCGACTCCCCTCGGCAAGGCGGCTGATCCGCAGGGTCGAGGAATATCTCGACCAAGCCGGCACGCGCCCGGTGCATGTTTCGGAAATATGCGCCGCGTTCACGGTGTCCCGACGCACTCTGCATCGCGCCTTTCAAGAGGTGTTCGGGCTCGGCCCGGTCACCTTCCTGCGCCACAAGCGCCTGTGCACCATTCACTCCATCTTGCGAGAGAGCAGGCCGGGTTCGACCACCGTGGCGGCGGTCGCGATGCAGCAGGGCTTCTACGAGCTCGGGCGCTTCTCGCAATATTATTCGATGATGTTCGGGGAGCGTCCCTCACAAACCCTGGGCGTCACATCATTCCCTCTCTTGGACGATGGACGCGCCCAAGCCGACTCCGTCCTCTCCGAGAGATGAAGCGACGAGCGGGACTGGCGACGTTGTTCCGTGCCGCCCGGTCCACCCATGGCGACAATCAGCAAGGATCAACCGGTTCCTTGCCGGCTGTTTACTGCCCGGCCCAACCGGCGGTCACTGTCTCGGTCTTTGCCGGCGCCGGGTTGTTGATCAGGCAGCGGCGGGCCGTCTCGATCTCGGCCTCCGTCGCGCCGTGGGCGCGCGCCCATGTCTCTGCGGCCGCAGCGGAGTACTTCGCCACGTAATACCGCACGACCGTGCATGAGGCGCGACGGAACAGGCCGGGCTGCGGCTCGCCAGCCATTGCGTCCGGCGCAAAAGCAAACAGCGCCGCCGAGAGCGCAAATCCTCTGAACAACATTTGGGCTGTCCCCGGTGTGGAACCCAGCCCCGAACTCCACCCGGCCGGTTTCGTTCCGGGGAACTCCATGCCTTCCGGCAGGGCAGACGCGCGGCTTCCTCATGGGCCCGAAATCGCCGCCCTCGCCTGCTGCCGTATCAGCGCATTGATGAAGCCGGCCCGCGCATCGGAATGGCCCTGCCCGCGCGGCTCCAGCACGTGGCGCAGCAGGAACAGGCCGGTCAGCCGGAACCCATCCTGGAGATCCTGGTCGGTGAGCTCGCTGGCGGTTTCGCCATGCCGCAGGAACGGCGG
>NZ_LWIG01000014.1:199410-221701 GCF_002068095.1 Bradyrhizobium sacchari
CCTGCACCGCGAGATACCGCCCCGCCGGATTTGGGCGAGACGTAGATCAGGTCGGTGGTCTCGCCGGTGACCGCGCAATTCTCCAGCGCGAGCCCGAAGCCGAGCTCGGCAAGCATCGCCAGCTCGAAGTGAATGAGATGCACCGCCGCGCTGCCGATGTCGTCGAAATCGTCGAGCGAATGTTCGAGCAGCGCAAAGATCTCCTCATGCGGATCGCGCTCCGGCAGGAGCCGTGCGATCGAGGCGAGATGGGTGACACCATAGACCCCGTGGGACGATCCCAGCAGCGTCGCCGCGCGCAGCTTCAGCCCTTCGATGGCGTAGGTGCCGAGATGCTCGTCGAGCCGTGCCCGCCATACCGCGCTGACGCTGTTGCCGGGTTGCAGCAGCGGCCGCAGCCGCGAGCTGGCGCCACCGCGCACGAGGCCGAGATGCCGGCCGTGCGCGCGCGTCAGGAGCTCGACGATGGCGCTGCTCTCGCCATGCCGCCGCACGCCCAGCACGATGCCTTCGTCGGTCCATTCCATGGGCGGAAGTGTAGCGGATTCCAGTCAGGAGCGCAGCGCCGTCTCCCGTCATTCCGGGCGCCTCGAAGGGGCAAACCCGGAATCTCGAGATTCTCAGGTGCGCAATGGCGCACCCCAGTTCGACGCTGCGCATCGCCCGGAATGACGAAACATCTCAACTCACGCGTTGAACCAGCCCTGCGCGTCGCCGGTGAAGGAGAAATACAGGCCCATCGTCGTCAGCACGCAGGAGACGATTTCGATGGCGCTGTCGAGCTCCATGCCCTTCTCGCCAATGATCTGGCCGAGCGAGATCACCGACAGCACCAGCGCTGCCGCCAGCACCCAACGCGGCCAGTTCTTGCGCCAACGCGCCGCCAGCCAGACGAAATAGACGAGCAGCAGGATCATGCCGCCGGCGAGCAAGGTCGCCGTCATGATCATCTGCTCGGTCATCTCGGCATTGGGCGTGCGGTCCTGCACCGCGACCGAGACGGCATCCAGCATCAACGATGCATACAGCAGCGCTTCGAAGCGCCGGACGTTGGCGGGTACGCTCATCGAATGCCGATCTTTTCTTGGTTATTCTTTGGGGAAGTCCAGGCCCATCTCGCGGTAGCGATCGGGATCGTCACCCCAGTTCTCGCGCACCTTGACGAACAGGAACAGATGCACCGGCACATCGAGGATCTGCATCAGCTCCTTGCGCGAGTCCGCGCCGATCGACTTGATGGTGGCGCCGCCCTTGCCGAGCACGATCTTGCGCTGGCTTTCGCGCTCGACGAAGATCGTCTGCTCGATGCGCACCGACTTGTCCTTGCGCTCCTCCCACTTGTCGGTTTCGACCGTGGACTGGTAGGGCAATTCCTGGTGCAGCTTCTGATAGATCTTTTCGCGGGTGATCTCGGCCGCCAGCTGCCGCATCGGCGCGTCCGACATCTGGTCCTCGGGATAAAGGAATGGGCCGGGCGGCACCATCTCGGCGAGCGTCGTGCGGATGTCGTCGACGCCGTCGCCCGAGATCGCCGCGATCATGAAGGTCTTGGCGAACTTCATCCGCTCATTGGCGGCCTGCGCCAGCGCCAAAAGCTTTTCGCGCTGGACCAGGTCGACCTTGTTGATGACCAGGATCTTCTCGTGGTTGACGCTGGCGGCCTTGGCGAGGATCGCATCGGCCTCTTCATCAATGCCGGCCTTGGCATCGAGCAGCACGCAGACGAGATCGGCGTCATGCGCCCCGCTCCAGGCGGTCGAGACCATCGCGCGGTCCAGCCTGCGCTTGGGCGAGAAGATGCCCGGCGTGTCGACCAGAATGATCTGCGCGTTGTTCTCGATGACAATGCCGCGGATCAGCGCGCGCGTGGTCTGCACCTTGCGCGAGACGATCGTGACCTTGGCCCCGACCAGCGCGTTGACCAGCGTGGACTTGCCGACATTGGGCGCGCCGATCAACGCGACGAAACCGCAGCGCGTCGCAGTCGGCGCCTCGCCGCTTGCTTCAGCCGTCATTGCCGCCGCCAACACCTTCACGTTCGATCATCACCGAGGCCGCCACCTTCTCTGCCGCGCGCTTGCTGCCGCCAATGCCTTCGGCCGACGCGAGGCCCGGCAGGTCGACGGCGACGCGGAATTGCGGATCATGATGCGGGCCGGTGCGCTCGACCTCCCGGTAAACCGGCGTCGGCAGGCCCTTGCCCTGCGCCCATTCCTGCAGCACGGTCTTGGGATCGCGGAGCGGACGCCGCGGCTTGTGCATGCGCTCGGTCCAGTTGCGCCTGACGAACTCGGCCGCCGCGGCATGACCGCCGTCCAGGAAGATGGCGCCGATCACGGCCTCGCAGATGTCACCGAGGATGGATTTGCGTAAGCGAGCATCGGCGCTGGAGCCGACCGAGCCGAGCTTGATGTCGTCGAGCAGGCCGAGCGACTTGGCGACGTCCGCGCAGCTTTCCTTGCGCACCAGCTCGGCGAGGCGCTTGGACAGCTCGCCCTCATCGGCGTTCGGGAAGGCATGATAGAGCATGTCGGAGACGACCAGACCGAGCACGTGGTCGCCGAGGAATTCGAGCCGCTGATAGCTGTCGCCGCGCTTGCGGCCGGACTTCAGCGCCGAGACGTGCGTGATCGCCTGCATCAGGAGGTTCGGGTCAGCGAAGCCGTGGCCGATGCGCGCCTCGAGCGCCGCATTCGCGTCCGAGCCCTTGGCCTTGCTGCTGCGCGCCCGCTTCTTCTTCGCAGGCGTCTTAGCTTCGGGAGTCTTTGCTTCAGGATTCTTGGTCGCAAGCGTCTTGGCGGCAGCTTCGCCCTCAGGGACGGCTTGCGCGTCGATCGGTTCGGTCGTGATGTCCTTGGCTTCGTCTTTCATCGGACGATTTTGAAGAAGCGATTCCAGCGCACGGCCCAAGGCCAGCGCCAGAACATCCAGGCATGCTCGCCTTCGGCGATCGAGAAGAAGATCATCTGGGCGCGACCGATCAGATTCTCCTGCGGCACATAGCCGACCTGGCCGAGGAAGCGGCTGTCGGTCGAGTTGTCGCGATTATCGCCCATCATGAAGAAATGGCCGGCCGGCACGGTATAGACGTTGGTGTTGTCCATGTAGCCGTTGTCGGCGCAATCCAGCGTCTCGTAGGACACGCCGTTCGGCAGCGTCTCCTTCCAGCGCTTCACCCGTGAGATGCCGCCGCCTTCGGCGCCGCACGGATCCTCGCCGACATATTCGCTCATGCGCTGCCGCTCGACCGGCGTGTCGTTGATGTAGAGCAGGCCGTCCCGCATCTGGATGCGGTCGCCGGGAAGGCCGATCACGCGCTTGATGTAGTCGGTGGAGTCGTCCTTCGGCAGGCGGAACACGACGATGTCGCCCCGGTTCGGGTCCGAGCCCCAGATCCGCCCCGAGAACAGCGGCGGCGAGAACGGGATCGAATAGTGGCTATAGCCGTAGGAATATTTCGAGACGAAGAGATAGTCGCCGACCAGCAGTGTCGCCTTCATCGACCCCGAGGGGATGTTGAACGGCTGGAACAGGAAGGTGCGGATCACGAGCGCGATCAGGAGAGCATGGATCACGACCCGGATCGTTTCGCCGAAGCCGCTCTCAGTTTTCGTTCCCGAAGTCACGCTCATTGCTCTCTCAATTCCGGCCGGCGATCACAGAGCGCCCTCCTCCCGCGAACGGCCCATCGCTTCGCGGCGCAAGGAGATTGTCCTGATTCTGATAATGAGGGCCAATTCCGGCGTAAAGCCGAATTCGCCCAGCCTGATTTGTGTCGGCGGACTTTTAGACGGTTGTCGGGAGCCACGCAATCAAGGATCGCACCAAAACTGCGCAAGATATTGATTTTTAACAAGAATTATAAAATGGCCATTGAATGGTCAGGGCTTGGCCAGCGGGACCGCGGAAATGATGACGAAGGCCTGCGCGAGCGGCCAGTCATCGGTGATCGACAGATCGATCCGCGGCTCGAATCCCTCCGGCGTCAGGGCCTGGAGCCGGGCCAGAGCCCCGCCCGTGAGTTGCATGGTCGGCCGTCCCCCCGGCAGGTTGACCACCCCCATGTCGCGCCACCAGACGCCGCGGCGGATACCGGTGCCGAGCGCCTTGGAGCAGGCCTCCTTGGCGGCGAAACGCTTGGCATAGGTCGCCACCACCATCTTCTCGTTCTTGGCCCGCCGCTCGGCCTTGGCCCGCTCGGCCGCGGTGAAGATGCGGTCGAGGAAGCGCTCGCCGTGGCGCTCGATCACCTTGGCGACGCGGGTGATGTCGATCAGGTCGGAGCCGATGCCGATGATCATGCCCGGCTCCGGCCGCGGTCCATCGCCGCCCGCATGCTGCGCACCGTCTCGGCAAGGCCCACGAACAGCGCTTCGCCGATCATGTAGTAGCCGATGTTGAGCTCCATGATCTCGGGCAGCGCCGCGATCGTCTCCGCCGTCGCATAGTCGAGCCCATGGCCGGCATGAACCTCCAGCCCTGCGGCCTTCGCCAGCTTCGCCCCCGCCACGATCCGCTGCCATTCGGTCGCGGCCTTGTCGGTGTGGCCGTCGACGACGGCATCGCACCAGGCGCCGGTATGGATCTCGATCACAGGCGCGCGCAGCCGCGCCGCCATCTCGATCTGCGCAGGGTCCGCCGCAATAAACAGCGAGACCCGGATACCGGCATCGCTCAGCCGCGCGATATAGGGTGCGAGCGCATTGTGCTGGCCGACGACATCGAGCCCGCCTTCGGTCGTCACTTCCTGGCGCCGCTCCGGCACCAGGCACACCGCATGCGGCCTGGTGGCCAGCGAGATCCGCATCATGTCGTCGGTCGCCGCCATCTCGAAATTCAGCGGCTTGGAGATCTCCGCCTTCAGCCGCGCCATGTCCTCGTCGCGGATGTGCCTGCGATCCTCGCGCAAGTGCGCCGTGATGCCGTCGGCGCCGGCCTCGATCGCCAGCAGCGCGGCGCGCACCGGATCGGGATGGCGGCCGCCGCGCGCGTTACGCACGGTTGCAACGTGGTCGATATTGACGCCGAGGCGGAGCGGAGTTGCGGGCATTTCGGGACTCACGAAATCAAGGCGACGGACGCATGCGAGATGCGTCTATCCATTAACACGTTCGACACGGGCGACGACCGCCTTCGCGCGCAGCTGGGCGAGGATCGCGCTCAGGTGCTTCAGGTCGTAGACCTCGAGGTCGATCGTCGTCTCGGTGAAATCGGGCGAGCGGCGCTGCATGCTGATATTGTCGATGTTGCCGTCGTGCTCGGCGATCACGGTCGCGATCTGCGCGAGCGCGCCGGGCTCGTTGACGTTCTCGACCTTGATACGGGCCGGGAAGCGCTGCGGCGCGGTGTCCTCGATGTCCCAGCGCACATCCAGCCAGCGTTCCGGCTCTTCCTCGAAATCCTTCAGGGCCGGCGCCTGGATCGGGTAGATCGTGATGCCCTCCCCCGGGGTGACGATGCCGACGATGCGGTCGCCGGGCACCGCGCCGCCGTTCGGTGCGAACTTCACCGGCAGGTCGGAATTGATGCCGCGGATCGGGATCGCGACCGGGCTGCGCGGCGGCTCGGACGGCTTCTCCTTGAGCTTGGCGGCGAGGCCCTTCTTGATGCCGTAACGGGCGACACGCTCCTCCTTGTAATCGGGATACATTGCGCGCGCGACGTGGGACGCCTTGATCTCGCCGCGCCCGACGGCCGCCATGACGTCCTCGATCGAGGTGCGCGCCAGCCGCGGCAACGCGCCCTTGAGCTTGTCGTCCGCGTATTCGATCTTGGCACGCTCGAACAGTCGCTCGACGATGCGCCGGCCGAGGCCGACATATTGGTCGCGCACGGCGGTGCGCGTGGCGCGGCGGATCGCGGCGCGCGCCTTGCCGGTAATCGCCAGCGTTTCCCAGGCGGATGGGGGCGCCGACTGCGCTTCGGAGGTCAGCACCTCGACCTCGTCGCCGTTCTGCAGCTCTGAGGACAGGGGCGCGAACTTGCCGTTGATCTTGCAGCCGACGGCGCTGTTGCCGACGTCGGTATGGACGGCATAGGCGAAGTCGATCACGTTGGCATGGCGCGGCAGCGCGATCAGCTTGCCCTTCGGGGTGAAGCAGAACACCTGGTCGTGGAACAGCTCGAGCTTGGTGTGCTCGAGGAATTCCTCGGGATTGGCGCTCTCCGACAGGATGCCGACGGTATGGCGAAGCCAGGCGAACGCGTTGGATTCGCGCTTGAGGTATTCGGTCGGCGAGCCCGCGCCCTCCTTGTAGAACACGTGCGCGGCAATGCCGCGCTCGGCGATCTGGTCCATCTCTTCGGTGCGGATCTGGAGCTCGGCGCGCTGGTTGCCCGGACCGATCACGGTGGTGTGGATCGAGCGGTAGTCGTTCTGCTTCGGCGTCGAGATGTAGTCCTTGAAGCGGCCCGGCACGACCGGCCAGGTGGTGTGAACGATGCCGAGCGCGCGGTAGCACGCCTCGACGTCGTTCACGACGACGCGAAAGCCGAAGATATCCGACAATTGCTCGAAGCCGATCGACTTGCGCTCCATCTTGGTCCAGATCGAAAACGGCTTCTTGCGGCGGCCGTAGACCCGCGCCCCCAGGCCGCGGTGGCGCAGATTGTTGGAGAGCTGGTCCTCGATCTCGCCGATCAGGTTGCGGTTGCGCTCGGCGAGCGCATCGAGCCGCTGCATCACCACCGAATAGGCCTCGGGGTCGAGGGTGCGGAAGGACAGATCCTCCAGCTCCTCGCGCATTTCCTGCATGCCCATGCGCCCCGCGAGCGGTGCATAGATGTCGAGCGTCTCCTCAGCGATGCGCCTGCGCGATTCCGTCGGCACGAATTCCAGCGTGCGCATGTTGTGCAGGCGGTCGGCAAGCTTAATCAGCAGCACGCGGACATCGTCGGCAATCGCCAGCAACAATTTGCGCAGGTTCTCGGCCTGCTTGGCCTCGCGCGACACCAGCTCCAGCCGCTTCAGCTTGGTCAGGCCCTCGACCAGCGCGCCGATCTCGGGCCCGAAGATCTGGTCGATCTCGGCCCGCGTCGCCTCGGTGTCCTCGATCGTGTCGTGCAGCAGCGCGGCCACGATGGTGGCATCGTCGAGCTTCAAGTCGGTGAGAATCGCCGCCACTTCGAGCGGATGCGAGAAATACGGATCGCCCGAGGCCCGCGTCTGCGAGCCGTGCGCCTTCATGGCGTAGACATAAGCACGGTTCAGCAAATCTTCGTTGGTGTTGGGATTGTACGACCTGACGCGTTCGACGAGGTCATATTGACGCATCATGCGCGCGCGCGGCTTTGCCGGGCGCACCACCGGCGCAGTCGGGGCCACGGCAACCGATTCGGTTGCGGCCTGCATCTGCGTTGATCTCCGGCGCCGATATACCATGCCGTCCTGCCTTCAAACGGGCCATCAGGCAGCCCGTTGTATACATCTTAGCTCCGATCGCGCGCGCGTCCGATCAATTCGAAGACAGGTGCGCGGCGCCGACCGACAACACTATGGTAACCACGAAAACGCCAACAAAAGCAAAGGCCCGAACAACGGTTCGGGCCTTTGATATGATCACAAGAAGTCGACGATTGCGACGGGACGATTTACTCGTCCTCCTCGGGCTGCTCTTCCGGCGGCGCGAGGCCTTCGAGGCCCTTCAGGAGCTCCTCTTCGGTCATGCGCTCAACGGCAACTTCGGTATCGTCCGCATCGACGCTGGCGCCGGCGGAACCGATCAGCGGCACCGTATCCGGCTCGGGCTCGTCGACCTCGACGAACTTCTGGAGCGAGTGCACCAGCTCCTCGCGGAGGTCCTCCGGCGAGATGGTCGTGTCGGCAATTTCGCGCAAAGACACAACAGGGTTCTTGTCGTTATCGCGGTCAACCGTTAGTTGTGAACCTGACGAAATCATGCGGGCGCGGTGGGCAGCCAGCAGGACCAGGTCAAACCGGTTGTCGACCTTGTCGATACAATCTTCTACGGTGACGCGAGCCATGGACTGTCGCTCCGTTGTGGGTGGGACGAAATATGTGGATGATTGGGGCTAGTTATAGGGACCAAGGCGGTTTCGCAAGGCTAATTTGTGATTTGGCCTCGCCAAATGGCTCTGATACCCCCACATTACGGCTGGGATGGGTGATTTCCCGGGCCGCCAACAAGGGCGGCGCCGGGCATATGAGAGTCCGCCATAACTATACCTTGATTGCCCCGACTTCTCCGGATTTGCGGATTCGACGGGTTTAGGCGCCACCTTGGGACTGCGCGGCCGGCTGCCCCCGCGCCAACAATAAACGATCAATCACGACACACTACGCGAGCAAACTGAATGTCACCTTCTCCTACCAACAAGATCGCGCTCTTCATCGACGGGGCCAATCTCTACGCGACGGCGAAAACCCTGGGCTTCGACATCGACTACAAGCGCCTGCTGAAGGAGTTTCAGAGCCGCGGGACGCTGCTGCGGGCGTTCTACTACACCGCCATCATCGAGGATCAGGAATACTCCTCGATCCGCCCCCTGATCGACTGGCTCGACTACAACGGCTACACCGTCGTCACCAAGGCGACCAAGGAATTCATCGACGCCTCCGGCCGCCGCAAGGTCAAGGGCAACATGGACATCGAGCTCGCCGTGGATGCCATGGAGCTCGCCGAGCACATCGACCAGATGGTGCTGTTCTCCGGTGACGGCGACTTCCGCTCCCTGGTCGAGGCCGTCCAGCGCCGTGGCGTACGGGTGACCGTGGTCTCCACCATCGCCAGCCAGCCGCCGATGATCGCCGACGAGCTGCGCCGCCAGGCCGACGTCTTCACCGACCTCGTCGAGCTGCAATCCAAGCTCGGCCGCGACCCGTCCGAACGCCCAGCCCCGCGCGACCGCGGCGAGCGTGGCGAGGGACGCCACCATGCCCCGCAGTTCCTCCAGCGCGCGACCACCATGGCGCCGAGGGGCGATGACGACTTCGAGGAGTGAGGCGGTCCGGTCAAGCCGCCAGCCCCCCACCCTCGTTCCCGACCGTGACTGTCCGCTCTGCCCGCGCCTGGCCGCCTTTCGCGAGGCGAATCGCGCTCGCGAGCCGCTGTGGCACAACGCTCCGGTTGCGCCCTTCGGCGACATCACGGCACGCCTGCTGATCGTTGGCCTCGCGCCGGGCATGCAGGGCGCCAACCGCACCGGCCGTCCGTTCACCGGCGACTATGCCGGCGACCTGCTCTACGCCACGCTGCTCGAATACGGCTTTGCCAAAGGAAACTATCAGGCGCGGCCCGATGACGGGCTGAAGCTGGTCGACTGCCGCATCGCCAATGCCGTGCATTGCGTGCCGCCGCAGAACAAGCCGCTGCCGGTCGAGATCAACACCTGCCGCCAGTTTCTCGTCGCGAATCTCGAGACGATGCCGAAACTGCGCGCCATCGTCGCGCTCGGCCGGATTGCGCACGACAGCGTGCTCAAGCCGCTGAAGCTGAAGGCCTCGCAGGCCCCCTTTGGGCACGGCGCGGTGCATCAGGCCGGCGCGTTCAAGCTGTACGACAGCTATCACTGCTCGCGCTACAACACGAACACCGGCGTGCTGACCGCCGACATGTTCCGGTCGGTGTTCGCGAGGATCAAGGCCGACCTCGACTAAGCCTTGGACCAGGCCTTGCCCTGGATCAGGCCCTGGCGGGATTGGCCTTCAGCCAGTCCAGCACGTCGCCGGCGTTCCGGTCGGGCGGAAACACCGGATAGAACACATGCGTGATCCTGGCATCGTCGATGATCAAGGCGAGGCGCTTGATCAGGGTCAGGCCGGCAACCTCCATGGTCGGCAAATTCAGCGCGCGCGTCAGCGCGAGCTTCTCGTCCGACAGCACCGGGAATGGCAGATGCAGGCGCGAGGCCATCTCGGTCTGGTAGGCATTGCTCTGGGTCGAGAGGCCGAACACCTGGGCGGCACCGGCAGCCTTCAGCTCGGCGAACAGATCACGGAATGCGCAGGTCTGCGGCGTGCAGCCGCGCGCACCCGGGATCATGTCCCAATCGTCCACCAGCGCGATCTTGCCCGGCTCGCCGGTGCGCGGATAGGCGAACACCACGGTCCGGCCGCGCAGCGCCGACAGCGTCACCGACCTGTCGTCAGTGGCGAGCAGGCCGATCGGAGGCAACGTCATGCCCGTCAGATGTGCGGCACCGCCGTCATCGGTGGGCGCCGGAATCTGGCTCCAGTCGACCTCGAGCAGGTTCCGTTGATTCATCTCGTTACCCTCTCGCCCGCATCAGCCGGCCCTTCTCCCGGCTCCAGTCTCGCTTCTTCTCGCTCTCGCGCTTGTCGTGCAGCTTCTTGCCCTTTGCAACCGCGAGCTGCAGTTTGGCGCGGCCGCGCTCGTTGAAGTACAGCTTGAGAGGGATCAGCGTCATGCCCTCGCGGTCGACCGCGCCCATCAGCTTGTTGATCTGCCGGCGATGCAGCAGCAGCTTTCGCGGCCGCTTGGGCTCGTGATTGAAGCGGTTGCCCTGCAGATATTCGGGAATGGTGGCGTTGATCAGCCAGATCTCGCCGTTCTTGGAATCGGCGTAGGATTCCGCGATCGTGCTCTTGCCGTTGCGGATCGACTTGACCTCGGTGCCGGTCAGCGCAATGCCCGCCTCGATCGTGTCCTCGATCGCATAGTTGAAGCGGGCCTTGCGATTTTCCGCCATGACCTTGATCGGACGTTCGTTCTTGTCGGCCATGACGGTGAAACCTGGGAGTCGAACCTGATCGGGATGAACGCGTAAGCTAACAGTTTGGATGAAGCGCGCGCGTCACTTCTTGAGGAGATCGCGGATCTCGGTGAGCAGCACGACCTCCGCCGACGGCTTCGGCGGCTCCGCGGGCGCCGCCTCCTCCTTGCGCTTCAGCGTGTTCATGGCGCGGATCACCAGGAACAGCACGAAAGCGACGATGATGAAGTTGATCGTCAGCGTCAGGAAGCTGCCGTAAGCAAGCACCGCACCTTGCTTTTTCGCATCCGCCAAGTTGGTGGCGGTCACCGCCTTCGACAAGGGGATGAAGTAGTTCGAGAAGTCGAGGCCGCCTGTTGCAGCGCCGATGATCGGCATGATGACGTCACCGACCAGCGACGTGACGATGGCGCCGAAGGCCGCACCGATGATGACGCCGACCGCGAGATCGACGACGTTGCCCTTCATGGCGAACTCGCGGAACTCCTTGAGCATCCGCATGCCCTTTTCGTCGACCCCGCTCATGACCAGCTCCCCCGAAAGCCTACCGCCTCAGTTGATGAGGCCGGCATGCACCATGGCACTGCGCACCGCAACGCGCGTCGGCTCGGAGACAGGCACCATCGGCAGCCGCAGCGTCTCGTCGAGCTTGCCGAGCAGCGACATCGCATACTTGATCGGCGACGGGTTGCTCTCGATGAAGAGGTTGTTATGCAGCGGCATCAGCTTGTCGTGGATCGCAAGCGCGGCCTTGGTGTCGCCCTTCTGCCAGGCGGCGTGGAACTCCGAGCACAGGCGCGGCGCGACGTTCGAGGTCACCGAGATGCAGCCATGGCCGCCATGGGCCATATAGCCGATGATGGTGGCATCCTCGCCCGAGAGCTGGTTGAAGTCCTCGCCCAGCGCCGCGCGCTGCTGCGACACGCGCACCATGCTGGCGGTTGCGTCCTTGACGCCGGCGATGTTCTTCAGCTCCCACAGCCGCTTCATGGTGTCGACCGACATGTCGATCACCGAGCGCGGCGGGATGTTGTAGATGATGATCGGGATCCCGATCGCATCGTTGATCGCCTTGAAGTGCTGATACATCCCTTCCTGGGTCGGCTTGTTGTAATAGGGCGTCACGATCAGCACGGCGTCCGCGCCCGCCTTCTCGGCGTGCTGGGAGAGCTCGATCGCCTCCTGGGTCGAATTGGAGCCGGCGCCCGCGATGACAGGCACGCGGCCCTTGGCTTCGGCGATGCACCATTCAACGACCTTCTTGTGCTCATCGTGGCTCAGCGTGGGGCTCTCGCCGGTGGTGCCGACCGGGACGAGGCCATTGGTGCCCTCCGAGATCTGCCAGTTCACCAGGGAGCGGAACGCCGCCTCGTCCACCGAGCCGTTCTTGAACGGCGTGACCAAGGCGGTGAACGATCCCCGGAATTTCGTCTTGGCTACCATGGACTTCCTCCGTACGCGGCAATCTTGAGAGCAAGCCCCATACATATCGGGTCTATCCCGCCGGTAAAAGGGCCGCTGCCCGGCGACGCACCGTTTAGGCCGCGATTTTGCCGCGGTGGTGGTGCAAACCCGCCGGAAGTAAGCGGCTGTTGGTATTTTGTCCGCATATTCAATCAGATTCAGCTAGATCTTGAGCCACTTCACTGATTCGGGGCGACGAAACGCCGTGACCTCCTTTCCTCGTGCCGCCTGGCGATCTGCCGGTCTGGTCGTGAGCCTGATGGCCGGGCTGTCGGTCGGCTGCGCCGCCTTGGCCAAGTCCAACGAGACGCCCGCGGACGGGACCAAGGAACCCGCGAAGCAAGCTGCCAAGGATCCCGCCAAAGGAGCAGCCAAGGACACGGCGAAGGACACGGCGAAGGGAACCGGCAAGGACGCCGCGAAGGGTTCGAGCAAGGGGGCGGCTGCCGGCCCGGCCAAGGACGCAGCGAAGAAGCCGGCCAAGGATGCAGCCAAGGACGCCGGCAAGGACACCGGCAAGGACAAGCCGAAGCCAGCGGCCGCGGCCCCCGCGCCAAAATCACAGCCGGCCGCCCACAGCTCGCCCGCCAGGACCACACCCGCCCCGGCCGTGACGGCGACCGTCAGGCCGACCGCCCCGGCCCCCGCAAAACCCATCGCAGCTCCTGTGCTGGCGCCGGCGACCCGCCAGCACGCCGCACCGCGCAAGCCGGTCACGCCGGCCGCGGTCGCAGCGACCTCGTCGACGTCGCAAGCCGACAAGGACACGCTGGAGAACGTCATCGAGCTCGTACGCAAGCGCAAGTCGGGCGATGCCAGCAATTACGCCGCCTCCATTTCCGATCCCGTCGCGCGAAAACTTGCGGAATGGATCATCCTGCGCAGCGAGGATAATGGCGCCACCGTCGAGCGCTACCGCGCCTTCCTCTCGGCCAATCCGAGCTGGCCGTCGCAAACCTTCCTGCGCCGCCGCCTCGAGGCTGCGATGTGGGACGACAGGCGCGATGATTCCGTCGCGTGGTCGTGGTTCGAGAACGAATCCCCGGTGTCCGCCAAGGGCCGCTTCACGCTCGCCAAGGCGATGCTGGCACGCGGCGACCGCGCCAATGCCGAGCGGCTGGTACGCGAGGCCTGGCGCAGCGATCCGATGTCGGAGGACACCGAGAACAACGCGCTCGACCAGTTCGGTGCCCTGCTCACGGCGGGCGACCAGAAGGCGCGGATGGACACCCTGCTCTACGGCAGCGAGAACGAGGCCGCGCTCCGCGCTGCAAAGCGCCTCGGCGCCGGCTATGTCGCGCTCGCCAAGGCCCGCATCGCCTCGGTCAAGAAGGCGCCGAACGCGCGCGCCTTGCTCGAGGCGGTGCCGCGCGAGCTGCACAACGATCCGGGCTTCCTCTTCAGCAAAATCCAGCTGTTGCGCCGCGAGGAGAAGTTCACTGAGGCCGCCCAGCTGATGCTGTCGGCGCCGAAGGATCCGAACCGGCTCTACAATCTCGACGAATGGTGGATCGAGCGGCGCCTTTTGGCGCGCAAGATGATCGACACCGAGGAGTTCCGCAGCGCCTATCTGATCGCGCGCGATGCGGCCCTGCCCTCCCGCGACATCTACAAGACCGAGCAGGAATTCACCGCGGGCTGGATCGCGCTGCGCTTCCTCAACGACCCCGCGACGGCGACCCAGCATTTCGCCCGCATCGGCGTCGGCAGCGTCAATCCGACGACGCTGGCGCGCGCCGGCTATTGGCAGGGCCGCGCTGCGGAAGCGGCGGGCCGCCAGCAGGAGGCGCGCAACGCCTATGCGCGGGCAGCCGAGCAGTCCACCAGCTATTACGGCCAGCTCGCGCGCGCAAAACTGGGGCTGCCGCAGATCGAGCTCAACAGCCAGCCGCGCGGCCGCGGCGCCGAGCGGCTGGAGATCGTGCGTGCGGCGCAACTGCTCTACGAGCTCGACGAACGCGAGATGGCGGTGCCGATGCTGGCCGACATGGGCGAGAACGGCGATCCCGAGGCGCTCGCGGGCCTCGGCGAGCTGACCCAGCGCTACAGCGACGCACGCGGCATGCTGCTGCTCGGCAAGGCCGCGCTCAACCGTGGCCTGCCGTTCGACTTCTACGCCTACCCCGTCAACGGCATTCCGCAGTTCACGCCGATCGGCCCCGAGGTCGAGCGCAGCATCGTCTACGCGATTGCGCGGCAGGAGAGCGCGTTCAACCCGTCGGTGGTCTCGCCGGCGCAGGCCTACGGGCTGATGCAGGTGACGCCGGATGCGGCGCGCTATGTCTGCAAGCGGCACGGCGCGACCTACGATCTGGGGCGGCTCAAGAACGATTCGGTCTACAACGCCACGCTCGGTTCGGCTGAACTCGGCGGGCTGCTCGAGGACTATCGCGGCTCCTACATCATGACCTTCGCCGCCTACAATGCCGGCCGGGGCAGCGTGAAGAAGTGGGTCGATCGCTACGGCGATCCGCGCGACCCCAAGGTCGATGCGGTCGACTGGGTCGAGCTGATTCCCTTCTCAGAGACACGCAATTACGTGCAGCGGATCATGGAGAACCTTCAGGTCTACCGCGCCCGCTTCGGCGGCGGCACGCGGCTGCAGATCGAGGCCGATTTGCGCCGCGGCGCCGGCAGCGTGGAATAGCGCCCCCCTTCTCTCGAGAGCAGACACGCCACCTCAATCGCCAGATATGTCTGGATTGAGCATGGCGCCCCTACGCGCTCTGGCAGCATCCCTCCGGGGAGAAATCTGCTGTCCCAAGCGACATGAATGAAGGCGTTGGTGATGTCTGCGCTTGCTCTCGTCTCCACATCGATCGTCCGGTCGCGCCGATCAAGGTCGCAGCCCCAACCAGCAGCGGCCCTTGGTTCGGATGCTCCCTGTCCGGGGCCGCGTCCAGAACTGCAGAAGCGTTCTCGGCTTCAAGACCTTCTACGAAGGCCAAAGCAACAGGATGGAGAGCGGCTGGACCAGCGTCGAAAGCTCCTAGCCCTCGACCTGAAATAAGGACGGGTCTTCGATCTGGCTGTGAGAGGTCGCCTCAGTTGGCGGCGTCTTTCATATGCGGCCTCCTTTGTATCACGAGCCGGCACCGAGTCCGTTCCTGCGACCAAGGCTTGGCGTCACCGCTCGCCCGCTGACCGCCAGCAGATGAGACCACACAAAAGAAAAGCCCCGGCGGTTTCCCGCCGGGGCTCTCTGTCAGGTCGTTAGACCGAACTTACCAGTTGCGCTGAGCGCGGAGGAGCAGGGTCAGAGAGTCCTGGTCCTTGATCGAGTACGTAGCAGTCGGCTTCGCCGCAGCTGCGACCGGCGAACCCGCGCCGTTCACAACGGCTGCGCCCACGACGGCCTGAGCCGACGGCAGCGTGATGTCGCCGCTGTAGCCGGTGTCGAGATGCTGCCAGGTCAAGTCAGCCGAGAACGTCAGGTTCTTGACGGGGGTCCAGCGGGTGATGATACCCACCTGGGCAACCCGGAAGTCCGGGTTACAGCCGTTAAGCGCTGCGGTCGCACCGACGCCCGACGCAGCGGAGGTCGAGAAGAAACCGTTCGTGCTGCAGACCACCGACTTGGCGAGCGAACCGAACTGGGTACCGGCATAAGCGCCGTAGATTGCCGTATTCCAGTAGGGGTCCCAGTTGTGGGTGTAAGCACCGCGGAAGCCCCAGGTCTTCACAGTCTCCTGCTGGCTGAAGCCGATGGCGCCGCCGCCAGCGTAGACCGTATCCGGAGCGAAGCCGAAGCCCACGCTGCCGTAAGCAGCGCCGTTGCCGTTAGCACCCCACATCGAGTAGTTGCTGCCCGCCAGGTTCTGGAAGTTGTAGCGGGTCGCACCGTCGGTGTAGACGCCCGAAATGTTGATCACGTCACCCGCACCGGTCGGGATGTTCTTGATCGACAGAGCGAGCTGCACTGCCCAACCCCACTTGTCGTCGGGGTGGCCGCTGGCCTCAGTGGTGCCGTAGTAGGCAACGTGGTTGTCCTTGGCAGCGACCGATGCCTGGAAGAGACCCCAAGCCTGATCGACGCGAACCATGGCAACGAGGTTCGGCGAACGCGAGCCGCCGATGCCGTTGTTGGTGGTGCCGAAGGAACCGCCAACGATCGACAGCGCCGAGATGCCGCTCAGGTTGACGTTGCCAGCCTGATAGTACTGGGTGACGTCTTCCGCCGAGAACGCAGCCGTCACGCCCTGACCGAAGTCAGCGGTGTAGGTGAACTGGTTCACACCGGTAACCGTGCCGGAGCCGCCGACGAGACCGTCGAAGTTGTTGCCGGGATAGTTGGTCCAGGGCGCGTCGAACTGCGACACGGCCTTACCCATCGTGAAGCCGGCGAACTGGATGAAGGCATAGTACACGCCGAGCGAACCGCCCGAGGTGTTGCCGTCGGTGCCGTTCACGCTGCCGGAGGGCGAGCCGTAAAGGGTGACACCGTTGCCGAGCGAGGCGTTGTTCGCGCTGGCAGCGCCTGCGGCCAGAGTGCCCGAGTAGGCCGTTCCGCCGAACACGCTGTTGGTGCCGACGTAGTTGCCGGTCGTCCACGAGAACACGCCGTCGAAGAAGGTACGGACGAC
Source organism: Bradyrhizobium sacchari (assembly GCF_002068095.1). GTDB lineage: Bacteria > Pseudomonadota > Alphaproteobacteria > Rhizobiales > Xanthobacteraceae > Bradyrhizobium > Bradyrhizobium sacchari. The sequence continues at coordinate 216,150 of NZ_LWIG01000014.1, forward strand.
GCCGTACTCGGTCGCGGTGCGCGTGTCGATGTTGAGGTCTTCACGAGCGCGCATGGTGTAGTAGTTCGTCAGACGGTTACGAGCACCGTTGGCGCCCTGCGTCGAGACGTTCTGCTGCGCAGCGATGTCCGAGTTGGTGTTCAGCGCGACTTCAGCGCGCAGATAACCACCCAGCTTGATGCAGGTGTCAGTGCCCGGGATGTAGTAGAATCCGGCACCGTACAGGGAGCAGATCTTCACGTATTCGACCGCCTTGGCCTTCACGGGGAGATCGGCTGCCTGCGCTCCGCCAACGGCGATCAGACCCGCCGCTGAACCGAGCAAAAGGCTCTTAACCAACTTCATGTTAAACCTCCAAGTTTGCTCTATAGGGAAGGTTCCGGATCCGCTGGGTGACGACACCCTAAGGTTGGTTCCCTTGTCCCTTAACTCACCGCTTAGCCGCTTCGCGCCTTCGGACACACCCGCTGAACGCGAGGGACTTAAGCGAACCACCTAAAACGGGACGACCTCGGGATGCCCCCCTCCGTCGCTCAGTCACAATTACCGAACGTCCTTGCACACACAACAACAGAACGCTCCGAAGCGGGCCTATGGAGCGTGTTTTCCGATGGGTGTTGCACAAATAACACGCAGATGTGATCGAAGCGACCTTGTAACCCACTGTTTTTATTTGGCTTTATTTGCCGGTTCCATTTGCCATCAAAATTCCCCAGCTGAGGCGCCAGCGGACGACGTCGCGTCTGAACTCGCTTTGACACAGTCGAATCGTGGAATCAGAAGAAGAGTTAAGGAGAAGGGGCAGCCCCCTCCGAGACACCCGATCTGACCGCCACCTGGCTCAGGCGCAGCCGCGGCGCCGCCCTCGGCGCGCGGCGAACACTTGCCAATGAATAGTGGGGGATTAATGCGTCGGGGCCGACAGACTCGGCTGGCGGTGACGAGGGGCTTGAACCCTGGGCAGCCTTTCACCCGCGCGTTGCCAACAGATTTCCAAGTAACTTCATTCACTTATGTATGCAGAGGATGTTCTCACACACGAAAGCCGTCTTTGCTGCACATCTCAGACGGTGCGGCCCTGCGTCCGTTTTCGTGGCGTCATGATCTCGCCGTGGGGGCAAGCCGCTTCGTTTCGAAGATCGCTGGGAATATTCGAGCGCAAACACGCGCTTACAAATTGACCGGCCCGAGTAATTAGAGGCATAAGGCTCGCACCGGAGAGGTGGCCGAGTGGCTGAAGGCAACGCTTTGCTAAAGCGTCATACGGTCTCAAGCTGTATCGAGGGTTCGAATCCCTCCCTCTCCGCCACCCAGCGGCAGAATCAAAGGTTCCTGTGGGTTCATTCACCTGACGGCGAGTGCCGAACGGTTGCGTAGGCTCCGCGCACGGAATCAGGACCGCCGAGCTCAGGCCCGGTTCGCGATGACCTTATAGGTGACCTTATATATGTGTGTCCGCGCCTAGCGGCCGGACCGCCAGATGCGCCAATGCGAGGGCGAGATCAGCACCGGCTCGTTGGCCCAGACATTGAACCAGACGCCGGACCTGCGCCGGGCCGGAAAGCTCCAGGGCACGATGCCCGTCTTGTGCGGCCGTCCGAGTTCCAGATCGCAATCATCGGGCGCGATCTGAATCGGCAGCCATTGTCCATTCGTGTCACGGGTGCTCATACCGCGTCGGGTCATAGGCGGCGGCACGGCGAAACAATTGACTCAGCGCAACAAGTTCCCCCCGTGAAAACACGGGGCCGGACGCGTTTCTCCGCTCAAGGCGTTTTCGAGCGAAGTGGACGCCTAGAGACCTGGAGCCCCGTTCCGAATCCATCGGAACAGAGATGGTCCTAGTGGGCCGAAACCCACGCCCTCGCCTCGCGCTGCGCGGCCGAGATCTCGGCGTCCGACATCTGGCCGGCGACTTCCTGGCGGAGCGCCACGGCGTCCTTGCGGCCCTTCAGCGCGGCGAGGTTGAACCATTTGTGCGCGGCGACGAGATCGACGAGGCCGGAGCGGCCGCTCGCCCAATAGATCCCGCGCTCGAACAGCACGTCCGACAGCGCGCTCGCGTCGATCGGCGTCGCCGTCTCGAGATCGAAAGTACCCTGAAACATAACGCATCCCCTTCTTCTTGTGCCGCCTCGTTCCCCCGAGCGCGGCTCCCGTCCAACTCCGATGTGCATGGTCCCTTCTGGGATCGTGCACTGTTCAACTCATCCCCTGAGTCTTCTTGCTCAAGCCGTTTGCCGGCTTGTTGGAGGCGATGATGGCGGGCAAATTTGAATGGCAGTTTAAGTATCGCGATGAAGCAGATGTAAACGCGCGGGCGTGCCGCCGGCACGGAGAATCCAGAAAGCGCCTGTCTTGCAGGCACTTCTGGGATTCGTCAGATTCGGTTTACCCTGCGATTTTGGGAGAACGATAACCATCGCGCGCGGAGGCGGGCCGCGTCCGCCCTGTCATTCCCCGCCACCGGGTCTCGCCTTCGGCGAGCCCGATGACAGGCTCCGGCGGGGAATCCCCTACGCCGCGGCCCATTGATTCAACCGCCGCCATCTCGGCGTACCGGATCGCCCGGTCGGAGCCGGGTGGAAGACAGCGCGAATGGAGAAGCGTCGCGCCAACAGCCCGCAATCGGGCCGCAGCCCTCGCCTGCCGCAGGGCAACGGCCAAGGCAACGCGACCACGTCGCAATCAGATCAGCAATGTCGGGAAAGGGAATGCCGGCAATACCCCGGCCTCAGGAACGAGGGCGTCGGCGAACACGTCAGGACCAGATTCCACGTTGGCCCGAAGGCCATTTGTGAAATTGCGGAGCCCCGCAAGGAGAACCGCACCGAACGAAGAAAACTCGTTTCTTCTGCCGGGCCGCGAAGAGAACGACCCGACCGTTGACCTGATGTCTCGCCGACACCCTCTATCGTCGACCAGAACCTCTGGGAGGTGCTGATGACGTGCCGGCTGCTTCAAGAGCCGGCAACTTCAGAAGCGAAGTTACTTCTTCTTCTTCGCGACCTTGCGGGTCTTCTTCGCAGTCTTCTTCACTGCGCTCTTCGCCTTCTTCGCCTTCTTCGCTTTCTTGGCCATGTTGCCCTCCGATGTGTGAGATGGCTTTAATCGCTGCGTGCACTCGGGGATCGAATGCACTCACCCCGAATACACCAACACGACGAAAAAAACATCTTCTCACTTAAGGAAGTGTTGACGACGCAGTGCGCGTGCGCCAGCCGCGCTTGATTTGCCGACACGCAGACAGACGCGTCGACAATTGCAAATGCGTCTCGCGGCATCGACGTCGGCAACCGCGACGATTGCAAAAAACTCTATGCAGCAAGTGATATTTTGCGCGTGCACATCACGCACGATCTGCGCGGTGAAGCGCGCTGCAGCGCGCGTGATCACCTCGCGGAGGCGAGTCGCGGACTCTGAGTCGCGAATTTTGGCAACGAAATTATTTTCATGCTTAACGGCGGAAGCGCCCGTCTGAGCGTGTGCAAGTCGCCGTTTTGCGCGAATCGCGCGACGGCGATTCGGCGGCGCTGCGCGCCTTGAGCGGGTGATGTTTGCCGTTCGAGGATGCGTGCGTGCGTCGCATCCTCGAACCCATCGCGGGTGACGAAGCGTGTCCGTCACCTCGTTCGAACGCGTGAGGCTAGACGCCGAGCTTGGACTTGAGCAGGTCGTTGACGCTCTGCGGATTGGCCTTGCCGCCGGACGCCTTCATCACCTGGCCGACGAACCAGCCGAGCGACTGCGGCTTGTCCTTCACCTGCGCGGCCTTGTCGGGATTGGCCGCGATGATGTCGTCGACCACCTTCTCGATCGCGGAGAGGTCGGTGACCTGCTTCATGCCGCGGCTTTCGACCAGCGCGCGGGGGTCGCCGCCTTCCTGCCAGACGATCTCGAACAGATCCTTGGCAATCTTGCCCGAGATCGTGCCCTCGCCGATCAGGTCGATGATCGCAGCGAGCTGCTCGGCGCTCACCGGAGAGCCCGTAATATCCCGTCCTTCCTTGTTGAGACGGCCGAACAGCTCGTTGATCACCCAGTTCGCCGCCATCTTGCCGTCGCGCGCGCGGTTGGCGAGCTTGTCGAGCACCGTCTCGTAGAACACCGCGCTCTCGCGCTCGGCGACCAGCACGCTCGCGTCATAGGCCGACAGGCCGAAGTCTCCGACGAAACGCGCCTTCTTCTGGTCCGGCAATTCCGGCAGCTTCGCCTTCAGCTCGTCGACGAACGCCTGGCTTAACTCCAGCGGCAACAGGTCGGGATCGGGGAAGTAGCGATAGTCGTGCGCCTCTTCCTTCGACCGCATCGAGCGTGTCTCGCCCTTGTTGGGATCGAACCGACGCGTTTCCTGCTCGATCTGCCCACCATCCTCGATGATCTCGATCTGGCGCCGCGCTTCGTACTCGATCGCCTGGCCGATGAAGGTGATCGAGTTCATGTTCTTGATTTCGCAGCGGGTACCGAGCGGCCCGCCTGGGCGCCGCACAGAGACGTTGACGTCGGCGCGCAGGGACCCCTTTTCCATGTCACCGTCACAGGTGCCGAGGTAGCGCATGATCGAGCGCAGCTTGGTCACATAGGCCTTGGCCTGCTCGGCGTCGCGGATGTCCGGTTTCGAGACAATCTCCATCAGCGCCACGCCACAACGATTGAAGTCGATGAAGGACAGCGACGGCGATTGGTCGTGCAGCATTTTGCCGGGATCCTGCTCGATATGCAGGCGCTCGATGCCGATGGTGACGCTGCGGCCGCCGTCGAGATCGACGATCACCTCACCCTCGCCCACGACAGGCGATTTGTACTGGCTGATCTGGTAGCCCTGCGGCAGGTCCGGATAGAAATAGTTTTTCCGATCGAACACCGACCGCAGATTGATCTTGGCGTTGAGACCGAGCCCGGTCCGGACAGCCTGCCTGACGCATTCCTCGTTGATGACGGGCAGCATGCCCGGCATCGCGACATCGACCAGCGACACATGGCTGTTCGGCTCGCCCCCGAACGCGGTGGAAGCACCCGAGAACAGTTTTGCGTTCGAGGTCACCTGCGCATGGATCTCCATGCCGATGACCATCTCCCAGTCACCGGTGGCGCCTTTGAGAAGCTTGTGCGTGGCCGTGCTCATGTCTTGCTCCCGAGCAGCGTGGCAGCGATCCGCTCCCACTCCGCTTCCAATGAATCCTTTGCCGCGGGCTTGCCGGCCTGGCGGTACCAGTAGCCGGCATTGCCGAGATCGCCTTCGACGCGGTGCAGATATGCGTGCACCCAGGCCGCATCACGGCCGTTGTCGTCCTGAACGATCTTGTGCGCCTGCTCCCAGTCGCCCTTCGCGGCCCACCAGAGGCCTTTGAGCGGCGCGTTCAGCTCCGGCGCGGGCGCCGCGCCGTCGAGGCTTGCGATGAAGCCAGCGACATTCACCACCACCTCGCGGGCGTGAAGCGGCCGGCCGCCTGCTCGATCACCTCGCCGAGCGAGAATAGCGTCTCCTCGTCGAAGGGACGGCCGATCAACTGCAGGCCGAGCGGCAGGCCCTGTGCGTCCTTGCCGGCGGG
>NZ_LWIG01000014.1:221706-233975 GCF_002068095.1 Bradyrhizobium sacchari
CCCGCCATGTTCACCGTCACCGTGAAGATGTCGTTGAGATACATCTCGACCGGATCCGCGCCGCCCTTCTCGCCGATGCCGAAGGCGGCCGACGGCGTCGCCGGCGTGAGGATCGCGTCGACGCCCTTGGCGAAGCAATCCTCAAAGTCCTTCTTGATCAGCGTGCGCACCTTCTGGGCGCGCAGATAATAGGCGTCGTAATAGCCGGCCGAGAGCACGTAGGTGCCGATCATGACGCGGCGGCGCACCTCGGCACCAAAACCTTCGGCGCGGGTGTTCTCGTAGAGCTCGATGATGTTCTTGCCCTGCTCGCGCAGGCCGTAGCGGACGCCGTCGTAGCGCGCCAGGTTCGAGGACGCTTCCGCCGGCGCGACGATGTAATAGGCCGGCAGCGCGTATTTGGTGTGTGGCAGCGACACCTCGACGAGCTCGGCACCGGCGCTCCTGAGCCACGCCGCGCCCTCGCTCCAGAGCTTCTCGATCTCGGCCGGCATGCCTTCGAGACGATACTCCTTGGGTATGCCGATCTTCATGCCCTTCACGGACTTGCCGATCGCGGCCTCGTAGTCCGGCACGGCGATATCGACCGACGTCGTGTCCTTCGGATCGTGGCCGGCCATCGAGCGCAGCAGCATCGCGGCATCGCGCGTCGTGCGCGCGATCGGACCGGCCTGGTCGAGCGAAGAGGCAAAGGCGACGATGCCCCAACGCGAGCAGCGGCCATAGGTCGGCTTGATGCCGACGGTCGCGGTGAACGCGGCCGGCTGGCGGATCGAGCCGCCGGTGTCGGTCGCGGTCGCGCCCATGCACAGCAGCGCGGCGACGGCCGAGGCCGAACCGCCGGACGAGCCGCCCGGCACCAGCGTCGTGTTGCTTCCCTCGCGCCGCCAGGGATTGCCGACGGGACCGAAGCACGAGGTCTCGTTCGCCGAGCCCATCGCGAACTCGTCATTGTTGAGCTTGCCGAGCATCACGGCGCCGTCGCGCCAGAGCTGCGAGGTCACGGTGGACTCATAAGTCGGCACGAAATTGCCGAGGATCTTCGAGCACGCCGTGGTGCGCACGCCCTTGGTCGCGAACAGGTCCTTGATCCCGAGCGGAATGCCGGCAAGCGGACCACCCTCACCCTTGGCGATCCTCTCGTCCACGGCCTTCGCCATGGCGCGCGCCTGATCCGGCGTCTCCATCACGAAGGCATTGAGCACGCGCGCCTTCTCGATCGCGGAAAGATGCGCGTCGGTCAGCTCGAGTGACGTGAAAGTCTTGTCGGCGAGACCCTTGCGGGCCTCGGCGAGCGTCAGCGATGTCAAATCGGTCATTTATTGATCGGGCTGCAGAAGAACGGAGACAGGGTCTTGTCGTTGGCCGGGTCGTCTTTTTTGGCGGCGGCTTTCGCAGCAGCCTCGATCTCGTCGAGCACGGCGTTGACGGCGACATTGGGGTCGGCAGCCTTGCCCTGCCTCTCCATCTTGTCGAGGTAATTCATGTAGGCCTGGTAGGCCTTCTCATCGTCGCATAGCAGGCACATCGGACCTAACCTGTTTATTCAACGACCTTGGGCACGAGGAAGAAGTGACCTTCGGTCGCCGGCGCGTTGGCAACGATATCGTCGGCGATGTCGCCGTCATTGACCACGTCCTGCCGCTTCTTCATCTGCATCGGGGTGACCGAGGTCATCGGCTCCACGCCCTCGACATTGACCTCCGAGAGCTGCTCGACGAAGGCGAGCATGGCGTTGAGCTCGCCCTGCAGATGCGGAACCTCGTCCTCGGAAACCGCAATGCGCGCCAGATGGGCGATGCGGCGGACGGTAGCGGCGTCGACGGACATTATATAAGGCCTCTCACGGCAAAACCTATGTGCCGTATAGCAGAGGCCGCTTTTGCGCCGCAACCGGCCTAGCCGGCCAGCGTCTTCATGCGCCCCAGCGCCGATTGGGCCAGATTCCGGGTCAATTCGGCCGCAGGGACCTCGCGGCCGAGGGCAATGGCCTGGCCGGCCCAGAGATTGGTGAAATCCACCTTGCCCTGCTTTTCGGCCGCGGCCTTCAGCGGACCCAGCGCGGTCGCCGCGTGGGGGAACGGCGGCGCATCCGGCGAGATCGGGCCGGCCTCACGCATCAGGCGGTTCTGGACCCCGCGCGCCGGCCGGCCGGTCATGACATTGGTGATGACGGTGGAATCGTCCCGCGCTTCCGCCAGCGCCTTGCGCCCGCCTGCGCTCACCTTGGATTCCGGGCAGCGCAGATAGGCGCTGCCGATCTGCACGCCGGAGGCACCGAGCGCGAACGCCGCGGCGATGCCGCGCCCATCGGCGATGCCGCCCGCCGCGATCACCGGCACCTTCACGGCATCGGCGACCTGCGGCACGAGCGCGAAGGTGCCGGGCTGCTCGGCGATCTTGTCCGTCAGGAACATGCCGCGATGGCCGCCGGCTTCGGCGCCCTGCGCGATCACGGCATCGACGCCGTGCTGCTCGAGCCAGACTGCTTCCTTCACCGTCGTCGCGGACGAGATGACGAGGCAGCCCGCCGCCTTGACGCGCCTCAGCAGCGCCTGCTCCGGCAGGCCGAAATGGAAGCTGACGACCTCCGGCTTCAGCTCCTCGACAACTTCGCAGAAGGCCGCATCGAACGGCGCACGGTTGGCTGCCGCGATCGGCGCCGCGGGATCGAGACCGTGCTCGGTGTAATAGCCGGTCAGCCGCTGCTTCCAGCGCGCGTCGGCCTCGCTCGTGAGTTCGACCGGTGTGTGGCAGAAGAAGTTCATGTTGACCGGCGCCTTCGCGCGCTGGCGGATCAGGCCGACCTGCTCGCGCGCCTTCTCCGCCGAGATCATCGCACAGGGCAGCGAGCCCAGCGCCCCGCCTTGCGCAGCCGCGATCACGAGCTCCGCATCCATGATGCCGGCCATCGGCGCCAGCACGATCGGGAATTCAGTCTTGAACAGATCGATCAGTCGACGATCAGGCCACATGGTTGTTCTCTCTCAGTTCAGGCGACGGACGCGATGGAATTGCGCCGCCCGGCAAGAAGCTGCTCGGCTTCAACGGCAATCCGCTCGACGATCTCGGCCGCGGGCGGAATATCATGAATCAATCCGACCGCCTCGCCCGCGATCACCGCCGCGACGTCGAAATTGCCGGTCGCCTTTGCCGCCGCATACTCGGCCGCGACTGCGGCAACATTCTGCATCAGCTCGACCTCGCGTCCGATCCAGCGCCTGGCGTGGTCGTTGACCAGACACCGTCCCGTGAACGGCGCCGGCCAGACATTGTTGCGGGAGAGATCGAAGATGATGCCGCGGACCGTCGAGCCGCTGCTTGCCGCGCAGATGCGACGCTTGGCCTCCTCGGCGCCGTCGGCCTCCCGGCTCGCATAGAAACGCGTGCCGAGAAGGACGCCGCTCGCGCCCAGCATCATCATGGCGGCAAGCCCGCGGCCGTCGGCGATGCCGCCGGCCGCGACGACGGGAACGCGGCCCGCGGCGAGATCGACGATTGCGGGCACGAGATCGACGGTCGTGCGCGAAGCACCATGACCGCCTGCCTCCGTTCCCTGCGCGATCAGGATGTCGGCGCCGGCATCGAGCGCCTGCCGCGCCATCGTCTCGTCCTGCACTTGGCAGATCAGGCGCGCGCCGGCGGATTTGATCCTTGGCGCGAACGGGACGGGATCGCCGAACGACAGCATGATCGCGGAGGGTTTTACTGCGAGCGCAACGTCGAGAAGCTCGGGGCGCTTGGCAAGGCTCCACGTAATGAAGCCGATCCCGAACGGCGCGCGCAGTTCGGCAAGCTTGGCCGTCTCCTGCTCCAGCCACGCCCGCTCACCATAGCCGCCGCCGAGAATGCCGAAGCCGCCCGCGCGGCTCACGGCCGTCACCAGGCGGCCGCCGGCGATGACATCCATCGGCGCCAGCAGGATGGGATGTCTGATCTCCAGCAATCTCGTCAGCGACGTCGCAATGGGCATGGCGCCTCCCGATCTGGACAGCGACATTAGGGGCGACTAGCATTCTCGAAAAATGAATTGTTGCGAACGCTGCCATCACAAAAGCGAAACGACGCCATGGAACTCAGCGACATCCAGACCTTTGCCGCAGTCGCCCGCACCGGCGGCATCACCCGCGCCGCGGAAGAGCTCAACACCGTGCAGTCCAACGTCACCCAGCGCGTGAAGGCACTGGAGGCGGAGATCGGCACGCCGCTGTTCGAGCGCCACAGCCGCGGCATGACGCTGACCGGCGCCGGCAAACGTCTCCTCCCCTACGCGCAGCGGATGGCCGCATTATCGCGCGAGGCCGTGCTGGCCGCGCGCGACGACGGCGAGCCGAAGGGACCGCTGGCAATCGGCTCGATGGAGACGACGGCCGCCGTGCGATTGCCGCCGCTGCTCGCCGATTTCCACCGCCGCTTCCCGGCCGTACGCCTCTCCTTGCGCACCGCGACCACGGCCGATCTCGTCGCCGACGTGCTCGAAGGCACGCTCGACGGTGCCTTCGTCGCGGGTCCCATCGCGCACGCCGACCTCACCGCGACGAGCGCCTTCCGTGAAGAGCTGGTGCTGGTCAGCGCGCGGCGCTGGGCTTCACTGGCCGAGCTGCGCGCCGGCACGCCGGAGTCCGGTCCGACCGCGCTGGTGTTCCGCAGCGGCTGCACCTACCGCCAGCGGCTCGAACAGGTGTTCGTCGAGTTCGGCTGGCCCTCGGCCGCACGCTTCGAGCTTGGCACGCTCGACGGCATGATCGGCTGCGTCGCCGCCGACATGGGCGTGACGCTCTTGCCGCGCGCGGTCGTCGAACGCAGCGCGATGAACGGAAGCGTCTCCATTCACACGCTGGGCTCCTCGCATGCCCGCGCCGAAACGCTCTTCATCCAGCGCAGCACTGGGCATCAATACAGCGCGCTGCAAGGCTTCATCGCGTGCCTGAAGAGAGACGACGACGTCATCGCGGCCTGAAGCAATCGCTGACGTTCCATCGCACGAAATTCACTGTCACAAATCTGTCGTACTCGAATCCAGTTGGTCTGCGCGCGGCCGATGCTGCGTTCAGCCGTCGCATCATCGCACGACGAAAAGTTTTGAAGCGCCCGACTGTTCTACGTTAGGATGAGTAACTGGCCAGCGCGAAACCAAAAACGAAGCCATAACATCGGGAGGACGATCGATGCGCAATACGCTCGTGTTGTGCTGTGTCGCCGCGTTGTCGGCGATCTCAGGAACTGCAAGCGCCCAGGACTGGACCAAATCGAAATGGGGACCGAATGACGAGATCGGCGCCGCCAACTACATGACGCCCGAACTGGTGGTGAAGGCCGCCTCTCTGGTGAAGACCGGCAAGACCTACGCCCTCGGCATTCCCGTCACGCCGCAGACGCCCGCCTATCCGCCGCGCACGTTCAAGCTCACCATCGTGCAGCCCGGACAGGCCGGCAGTCCGGGCCTTGGTCCCAACAAGGCCACCTACAATGACGACATCCTCGACACCTGGGTCGGCATCGGCAGCCAGCTCGACGGTCTCGGCCATCTCGGCGTCGAGCACGTCTATTACAACGGCAACAAGCTCGCCGACTTCGCAGATCCTACCGGACTGAAGAAACTCGGCATCGAGAAGGTGCCGCCGATGGTCACCCGCGGCGTGCTGCTCGACATGGCCGCCTATTTCAAGACCGACATCGTCAAGGAAGGCACCGCCTTCAACGTCAAGGAGATCGAGGAAGCGGCCAAGCAGCAGAACGTCGAGATCCGTCAGGGCGACGTCGTCATCTTCCACACCGGCTGGCTCAGCCTGATCGGCAAGGACGACAAGCGCTACTCGGCCGGCGAGCCCGGTCTCGGCGTCGAGGGCGCGAAATACCTGACCGGCAAGGGCGTCGTCGCCATCGGCGCCGACACCTGGGCGCTCGAGGTGCTGCCGTTCGAGTCCAAGAACGTGTTCGAGGTGCACCAGATCCTGCTCGCCATGAACGGGACCTACATCCTCGAGAACATGGACACGGCCGCGCTCGCGCGGGACAAAGGCTACGAATTCCTGTTCGTGCTGGGACAGCCGCGCTGGACCGGCGGCGTACAGGCGATGATCAACCCGATCGCGATCCGCTGATCTCAAGACCCGGGCGAGGACACGCTTGCCGACCGGCAGGTGCCCTTGCCCGGCCATTTCGCCATGAATAAACACCAGCGCATCCATGTTCCGGGTTCACCCCGCAGCGCAACGCGTGATATGCGCTAAAGCCATGCCGGCTCCTATCCTGCCCCTCATCGATGCTGCAACCCACTGGCCCGAACGCGGCGCGCTGATCGGGCTTGATCTCGGCACCAAGACCATCGGCGTTGCCGTGTCCGACCCGGACCGGCGGCTGGCGACCGGCGTCGAGACCATCCAGCGCAAGCAGTTCAAGCACGACGCGGCCCGTCTGCTTGCCATCGCGACCGAGCGCAAGGTGGTCGGCTTCGTGCTCGGCCTGCCCATCAACATGGACGGCAGCGAGGGCCCGCGCGCGCAATCCACCCGCGCCTTCGCCCGCAACCTCGCCGGCCTGACCGCGCTTCCCGTCGGCCTCTGGGACGAGCGCCTCTCCACCGCGGCCGTCGAGCGCGAGCTGATCGGCATGGACGTCAGCCGCGCCAAGCGCGCCGAGGTGATCGACGAGCACGCCGCGATCTTCATCCTGCAAGGCGCGCTCGACCGCCTCGCGAACTTGCGCGCCGGCTGATCCCATGACTGCGGTGATCGCGGCGCTGCTGCCGGTCTTCATCCTCATCGTCCTCGGGGTGGTACTCCGGCACAGCCTGATGCGGCTGGACACGCAATGGCACGGACTTGAGCGGCTGACCTATTTCGTGCTGTTCCCGATGCTGCTGATCCAGACGCTGGTAAAGGCGGACCTCACGAAAGTGCCGGTCGCCGGCGTCGGCGGCGCGCTGCTGCTGTCGGCGCTCGCGATGTCGCTGCTCTGCCTTGCGCTGCGCCCGGCGCTGTCGCGGCTCGACATCGACGGCCCCGCCTTCACATCGATCTTCCAGGGCGCGACGCGCTGGCAGACCTATGTCGCGCTGTCCGTCTCCGCCAATTTGTATGGCGACGTCGGGCTGGCGCTCGCCTCCGTGGCGATGGTCGCGATCATTCCGCTGGTCAACGTCTTCAGCGTCGCGGTGCTCGCGCACTATGCTTCGCCCGAAAAGCAGTCGGTGCGCGCCATCGTCATGACGGTGATCCGCAATCCCCTGATCTGGGCCTGCGCCATCGGGCTTCTCATCAACGTCGTCCATCTGCCGCTGCCGAAAATCTGGCACGAAGTGGCGGACGCGCTCGGCCGCTCCTCGCTCGCCATCGGCCTGCTCGTCACCGGCGCCGGCCTGCAGCTCAAGGGCCTCTTCCGCCCCAGCGTGAGCGCTGGCCTCGGCGTGGCATTCAAGCTGGTCCTGATGCCCGTGCTCGCGCTGGTTCTTGCCGCCTGGTTCGGGCTGTCAGGCAACAGCCTCGCGATCGTCGCGATCTGCGCGGCGGTGCCGACCTCGCCCAGCGCCTATGTGCTGGCGCGCCAGATGGGCGGCGATGCGCCGCTGCTGGCGCAGATCATCACGCTGCAGACGATTTTGGCGGCGATCACGATGCCAATCGCGATCGCTCTGGTGGCCTAGCGGTCGTCATTCAGAGCGCCTCTCTCTCCGCCGTCATTGCGAGCGCAGCGAAGCAATCCAGAATCCCTCCGCGGAAGCGCACTGGATTGCTTCGTCGCAAGGGCTCCTCGCAAAGACGGCGTGTGAGGCAACCTGCCGGGGGCTAGCCCCCCAGCCACATCGTCAGCACCACCGCCGTCATGTTGTTCAGCGCGTGCAATATGATCGTGAGCCAGAGCGAACCCGCGCGATGACGCATGTAGCCGAACCACAGGCCGATGGTGAAGACCTCGGCGAGGAAGTACAGGTCGTATTGCAGGTGCACGATTGTCCACACCAGCGACGACAACAGGATCGCGCCTGATACACGCAAAAAGCTCGCCGACCAGCCGCGAAACAGGAATCCGCGTGCCAGCACCTCTTCCGACATCGGCGCGGCCACGCTGAAGGCGACCAGCAGCAGGAGCGCGGCGCCCGTGTCGCGGCCCGATTTCAACAGATCAGTCATGAAGCCCGGCGTCGCCTCGCGGCCGAGCGATCGGGATGTCACCTCCCAGGCCAGCACGATCAGGACGAGGCCGACCGTCCCGAACAGCAGCTGCTTCCAGGACGGCCAATAGAGCGCGAGATAGTCGACGAAGGACGCTTTCTTGAAGCGGATCGCGAGCCACACCGCGGCGAGCGTCGCCGGCAGCCCCGTGATCACCGACAGCGCCAGCGCCCGGGGCTCCTGACCGACCGACTGGATCGAGGCCATGTCGATCGGGAGACCGCGCAGCGCCACCAGCAGCAGGATCGCGCCGATCTGTCCGACGAACATCGCGGCGAAGATGAAGAGGCCCCACAGCGCCGTGCCCCAGAATTTCCAGACGCGTGGCGGCGCAGGCGTCATGACAAGCGGCGGATGATCGGGATTGAGGGAATCCATCAGGAGGCTTTCGTTGGGAAGACTCACGGCAGCGCCCGCTCCAGCAGCGCGCGAACGTCGGCGCCGTCCAGCTCGACCGCGCCATACATGCTGGCATGGGTCGCGGCGAGACGCGTGGCGGCGAACAGCTCGGCGTGGTGTGGCGCGACGCCGTTGAGCGCGGCGGCCGCCGCCAGCAGCGCCAGCTTCTCGACCGCAAGGCGCGCGACGCGTTCGCCGTCAGCGCGACGAAAGGTCTTGCCGATGAACGCGGCCGCCTCGCCTGCCCCTGGCAGGCCTTTGGTCTCGGCCGCAAGCGATTGCAGCACGGCCGTCGCCGCCTCCGGCTCGCGCGCGAGCGCGCGCAGCACGTCGAGGCACATCACATTGCCCGACCCTTCCCAGATCGCGTTGACGGGCGACTCCCGGTAGTGGCGCGCCAAAATGCCGTCCTCGACATAGCCGTTGCCGCCGAGGCACTCCATCGCCTCATACAGAAAGGCCGGCGCGCTCTTGCACGTCCAGTATTTGACCGCGGGCGTGAGCAGCCGCATGTAGGCGGCCTCGGATGCATCGTGCGGCGTGCGGTCGAAAGCGCGGCAGAGTCGCATCACCAGCGCGGCGCTCGCCTCCACATGCAGCGCCATATCCGACAGCACGGCCTGCATCAGCGGCTGATCGGCGAGATGCTTCTGGAACACGCTGCGGTGGCGGGCGTGATGCAGCGCATGGGCGAGGCCCGAGCGCATCAAGCCGACCGAGGCGATCGCGCAATCCTGGCGCGTCAGCTGCACCATCTGGATGATGGTGCGGATGCCCTTGCCTTCCTCGCCGACCGCTTGCGCGTAGGCGCCGACGAACTCGACCTCGGAGGACGCGTTGGAGCGGTTGCCGAGCTTGTCCTTCAATCGCTGGAACTGGATCGCATTAACGGAGCCATCCGGCGCGAAGCGCGGCATGAAGAAGCAGGTCAGCCCGCTATCGGCCTGCGCCAGCACCAGGAACGCATCGCACATCGGCGCCGACATGAACCATTTGTGGCCGGTGATGCGATAGGCATCACCGTCGCGCACCGCGCGCGTCATGTTGGCGCGCACATCGGTGCCGCCCTGCTTCTCGGTCATGCCCATGCCGAGCGTCATGCCGCGCTTGTCCCACCACGGCGCGAAGGCCGGATCGTAGCTCTTCGTCGACAGCACCGGCATCACGCGCGCCAGCAGGTCCGGCTGCATGGCCAGCGCCGCGACGGAAGCGCGCGTCATCGTGATCGGGCAGAGATGGCCGGTTTCGACTTGCGAGGCGATGTAGAATTTCGCGGCCCGGATGACCTCGGCGGCATCGCCCGCAGGCCGGCCGTCCGCCGTCCACGTCGAATTGTGCACGCCGGCATGCGCGCTGTGGGCCATCAGCTCGTGATAGGCGGGATGAAACTCGACCTGATCGCGGCGATTGCCTCTTGCATCGAAGGTGCGCAGCTTCGGTGTGTTCTCATTCGCCAGGCGGCCGCGATCGGCCATTGCGGCCGAGCCCCAATGCCTGCCGAACTCCGACAGCTCCCGTTCCGCCGCCCCACCGCCATTGGCCTTGACCGCGTCGACCAGCGGCCGGTCCATCGCGAACAGGTCGACGTCCTCGAATGGCGGCGACTGGTTGAAGACCTCGTGGGTCGAAAATGCGGGCTGGGTCATCTTGCGTACTCGGCGCGGAATCAGTTCCGGCGCGGCTGGATCGGGAAATCATAGGCCGCCCCGCCCGCCCCCGGCAGGGAAAAGTGCCACCACTCCTTCGAATAGTTCACAAAGCCTTGCCTGGCCATCGCAGCCACCAGCCGCCTGCGCCAGGCGCGCTGCTCCTGTGTGATCGACGGTGCCGCGGTATGGCCTTTGGCATCGGTACAGTCGTAGCCGGTGCCCATGTCGACGCTGCCTTCCGGCGCCCGCACCTCGACCGGCGCGGTGCAGTCGGCATAGGATTTCGTCGGGTCATATTTGCCGGAATTGTCGGCCTTGAGATCGACCAGCGTGAGGTCGAGCGCAGCTCCAGTGGAATGCTGCGAGCGGCTCGCGATGTAGCCGAGGCGAAACAGCTCGGTCTTCGGAATCCTTGGATTGTAGCGCCGCTCGGCGGCGGTCTCGCGACCGTTCTGCGACCACTTCACCATGTCGAGCGAGGCGCGCGCCGGCCGGTAGCAGTCGAACATTTTCAGCGACAGGTTTTGCGCGGCGAGCTCAGCCTGAACCGCCTTCAGCCGCTCCCCCACCTCCCGTTTCACCACGCACTCGCCGGCACCGTAGCCGGCGAGTGGACGGCCGACGAAATTGTTCGCCGTCGCGTAGCGGATGTCCTGGATGACGCTGGGATCGATGTCGCGCAGATAGACGAAGCCGCCGGGGAGCGATTGGGCGGACGCGGGTGAGATGGATGCAATCATGAAAAATGAAATTGAAATAGATCTGACCAAGCTCATTCACTTTCCCCTGTCATTCCGGGGCGGCTCGAACAGCCGAACCCGGGTGCGCCCTTGCCACCTGAGAATCTCGAGATTCCGGGTCTGGCGCTTGCCCGCCATCCCGGAATGACCATGCGGGAGACAGATCAGGGGATAACTCCCGACCCGCTCTTTGCCCCTTGCCCCACCCCCGGTCCGCGCCTATAGCTCTGCTTTTAATGACATCGAAATCGACCTTCGTCCTCGGCCACCGGCATTTGCTGGGCATCGAGGGCCTTTCCGCGGCCGACATCACCGGCCTCCTCGACCTGTCCGAAGAATATGTCGAGCTCAACCGCCAGGTTGACAAGAAGCGCACCGTCCTGCGTGGACGGACGCAGGTGAACCTCTTCTTCGAGGCCTCCACCCGGACCCAGTCCTCGTTCGAGCTCGCGGGAAAGCGGCTTGGCGCCGACGTCATGAACATGTCGGTCGCCTCCTCGTCCATCAAAAAGGGCGAAACGCTGATCGACACCGCGATGACGCTCAACGCGATGCACCCGGACATCCTGGTGATGCGCCATCACGCCTCCGGCGCGGTGGAACTGCTGGCCCGCAAGGTTGACGGTTCCGTGATCAATGCCGGCGACGGCGCGCACGAGCATCCGACCCAGGCGCTGCTCGACGCACTCACCATTCGCCGCAACAAGGGCCGCATCGAGGGGCTCGTGGTCGCGATCTGCGGCGACGTGCTGCATTCGCGCGTCGCCCGCTCCAACATCATCCTGCTCAACACCATGGGCGCCCGCGTCCGCGTTGTCGGCCCCTCCACGCTGCTGCCGCCCGGCATCGAGCGCATGGGCGTCGAGGTCGCGCGCGACATGCGCGAGGGTCTCAACGGCGCCGACATCGTCATGATGCTGCGGCTCCAGCGCGAGCGCATGAACGGCTCCTTCGTGCCCTCGACCTCCGAGTACTTCAACTATTTCGGGCTTGACCAGAAGAAGCTCGCTTACGCCAAGCCGGACGCCCTCGTGATGCATCCCGGCCCGATGAACCGCGGCGTCGAGATCGACACGGCGGTCGCCGACGGCGCGCAGTCCCTGATCCGCGAACAGGTGGAGATGGGCGTCGCCGTCCGCATGGCGGTGCTGGAAGCGCTTGCCCGTAACCTGCCGAACGCGTGATGCCCATGCTGACCGACCGCCGCCCCATCCTGCTCGCCAACGCCCGCGTCGTCGATCCCTCCCGGGATTTCGACGGTGTCGGCGACGTCCTGATTGCCGACGGCACCATCCGCGAAACCCGCC
>NZ_LWIG01000014.1:234036-255651 GCF_002068095.1 Bradyrhizobium sacchari
GGCGGGCGTCCCCGAGGGTACCGACGTCGTCAATTGCGCCGGCAAGATCGTCGCGCCCGGCCTGATCGACATGCGCGCCTTCGTCGGCGAGCCCGGCTACAGCCATCGCGAGACCTTTGCCTCCGCGAGCCAGGCGGCCGCGACCGGCGGCATCACCACCATCATCTGCCAGCCCGACACCCTGCCCGTGGTCGACAATTCGGCGACTGTGGACTTCGTGATGCGCCGGGCCCGCGACACCGCGATCGTCAACATCCAGCCGATGGCGGCCCTGACCAAGGGCATGCGCGGCGAGGAGATGACCGAGTTCGGCCTGCTCAAGGCCGCCGGCGCGGTCGCCTTCAGCGATGGCGACAGGAGCGTCACCAACGCCCAGGTGATGCGCCGCGCCCTGACCTACGCCCGCGATTTCGACGCGCTGATCGTGCACTACACCGAGGACCCGCATCTCGTCGGCGAAGGCGTGATGAACGAGGGCGAGTTCGCCACCCGGCTCGGCCTGATGGGCATCCCGAACGCGGCGGAAGCCGTGATGCTGGAGCGCGACATGCGCCTCGTGGCGCTGACCGGCGGCCGCTATCACGCCGCCTCGCTGTCCTGCGTCGACTCGCTCGAGATCCTCAAGCGCGCCCGCGATGCCGGCCTTGCCGTCAGCGCCTCGGTCTCGATCAACCATCTTGCGCTGAACGAGAACGACATCGGTCCCTACCGGTCCTTCCTGAAACTGTCGCCGCCGCTGCGTACCGAGGACGACCGCCGCGCGCTGGTCGCCGCCGTCGCCTCCGGCCTCGTCGATGTCATCATGTCCGATCACAATCCGCAGGACGTGGAGGTCAAGCGCCTGCCATTCGCGGAAGCAGCTCCCGGCGCCATTGGGCTCGAGACCATGCTGCCGGCGGGCCTGCGGCTGGTGCATAATGGCGAGCTGGAACTCAAAACGCTGATCCGCGCAATGTCGACCCGGCCGGCCGAGCTGCTCGGCTTGCCGGGCGGAACCCTGCGCGCGGGCGTGCCCGCGGACGTGATCGTGATCGACCCCGATACGCCCTGGGTGGTCGATCCCGCCGACCTCAAATCGCCCTGCAAGAACACCCCGTTCGACGAGGCCCGCTTTACAGGCCGCGTGGTGCGCACCATTGTCGGCGGACGGACGGTTTACGAACATGTTTGACGTGCGGGATCATGCGTGGCGCCTCGGTTCGACATGCGGATGCGGCCTTTGGAGATCCAGCCATGGGGCTTGAAGCCTTTCTGCCGGTAGCCTTCGTCATCGGCTACCTCCTCGGCTCGATTCCATTTGGACTGGTGCTGACCAAACTCGCGGGCACGCAGGATATCCGCTCGATCGGCTCCGGCAGCATCGGCGCCACCAATGTGCTGCGCACGGGGCGCAAGAGCCTTGCCGCGGGCACCCTGCTGTTCGATGCGCTCAAGGGCACCGTGGCCGTGGTGATCTGTGGTTACATCGCCGGACCCAATGCCGCGATGGTGGCGGGGCTCGGCGCTTTCCTCGGGCACCTCTTCCCGGTCTGGCTCAAGTTCAAGGGCGGAAAAGGTGTCGCCGTCTATATCGGCATCCTGCTCGGACTGTTCTGGCCGGCTGCGCTGGTGTTCTGCGTGCTCTGGCTCGCCACCGCCTTCACCACCCGCTATTCCTCGCTCTCGGCATTGGTTGCGTCCTTCATCACCCCGATGTTCCTGTGGTGGTTCGGGCATCTCGCTCTGTCCGCGCTGTTCGCGGTGCTGACATTGCTGCTGTTCTACGCGCATCGCGAGAACATCAAGCGGCTGCAATCCGGCAAGGAAAGCAGGATCGGCGAGAAGGCCCAGAGCATTTAGATCCGAAAAAAGTACGGATACCGCCGCGGCCCTTCCGCATTATATGCCAAATCCTGTTCGCAACTTCCGCACCACGCGCGGCAGGCTGTAGCGGACGGGTTCCATGCCTGTCATCCTGATGCGGAAGATGGCGTTACGCGGTTGCTCAGAATGAGCGAGAAGATTGTCGGCGCGCAGATTGACGGGGGTTCGCAAGGTGCGGCACGCACCGCGGCGAGCCGGCTGCTCTTTGCAACGGACATCTGGTCCGGTACCCCCTCGCCGCCTCGCGTTCCAGAGCTGACCTCCGTTTCACCGCCGGCGCCGCCGCCTGTTCCGGCCGCGCAAACTCCGCGACGTGGCGAGGTGACCACGGTCGCCGCACCGGTTGCGCCGGACCGGGCTCTCGCGAAACAATGGCCACCGCGACAATTGTCGCTCGCCCTCCAGGGCGGCGGCACCTTCGCCGCCTTCACCTGGGGCGTGCTGGAGCGGCTGCTGGAAGAGCCTGATATCGAAATCGACACCATCAGCGGCGCCAGCGCCGGCGCCGTCAATGCGCTTCTGCTCGCCTGCGGCCTCGCCGAGGGCGGCCGTGAAGCCGCCCGCAACCGGCTGAACCGGTTCTGGGTCCGCCTGATGCACGAGGCCTCGTTCCGCTCATTGATGCTGGTCGGAGGATTTTCGCCGGCGGGAAGCTCGGTCGCGTTCGGGCCGACGCTGCGCTCCGGCCAGTTCGACCCGTTCGATCTCGATCCGCTGCGGCAGGCGCTGTCGCGCGACATCGATTTCGCGGCGCTGCGCGCGGCGAAGGCGCCAAGGCTTCTGATCGCGGCAACGCGAATCCGCGACGGGCGGCAGCAGATTTTCCGCAACGAGGCCATCACCGCGGACGTCGCGCTGGCCTCGACCTGTCCGCCGCTCGTTCACTGCGCCGTCGAGATCGAGGGCGAAGCCTATTGGGACGGCGGCTTCGGCGGCAATCCGCCGCTGGTGAGGCTGGTGCAGGAAACCTCAGTGACGGACGTGCTGCTGGTCCAGGTCACACCGTCCCGTGACAGCTACGTGCCGATCACGCTCGCCGCGATCGACCGCCGGCTCGACCAGATTGCCGCCAACGCCGCGCTCAATGCCGAGATCGCGGCGATCACATGGGCGCAGGCGCAGACGGCACCGTCGCTGCGGCTCTCCAGGATCGCCGCGGAAGACTCCGTCGACGGGCTCGCGCAGCGCTCATCGACCGATCTCGGCCGCGGCTTCATCCGCCTCCTGCACCGGAGCGGCCGTGAAGCCGCCCAACGCTGGCTCGGGCAAGGCGCGCCAGGCGCGGACGCTCAACACGCGCTGCCCGCCACCGAAGCGGCGCTAGCCTGATTTCGCCAGCGCGTTCTCCAGGAACCACGCCGACGACAACGCCACCGGATCATTGCCGAAGCGTGCGATCACCTGAACGCCGATCGGCAGGCCACCCGCTTTGAGCACCGGCACGTTGACGCAAGGATTGCCCATCAGCGTCCACACCCGGTTGTAGCGGGGGTCACCGGTCGAGGCGAGCTCCTTGGCCGGCGGCGTGCCCGGCGCCGAGTAGGTCAGCAGCACGTCGAAATTCTCGAACAGTTCTCCGAGTTCGCGGCGGCCGCGACGAGCGATGCGGCGGGCCTCATCGTAGTCTTTCGGCGTCAGCCCGACCGTTGCATCGAGGCTGGCGCGCAGCATCGGTGCGATCTCGTCGTGATGTTCGTCAAACTCCCAGGCGAGCGCGCGATGCGCCTCGAAATCCTGGATGATCGGGTGGATGCGCCAGGCTTCCGCCAACGACTCCGGCGTGACGATCGCCTGTACGCTGGCGCCGGCTTTCTCCGCCGCCTTGATCGCGGCCTGCAAGCCCTCTTCCGCCGCCGGCTCGACGGCGCCGGCGAATTCCTGCCTGACGACGGCGATGCGCGGCGCCTTCGCCGGAGCGATGCCGGAGAATTCGCCGCGGCCGGTCATCGCCAAAAGTCCGCGTGCGAGATCCTCGGCGCGGGCGCCGAACAGGCCGACCGTGTCGAGCGCCCACGAATAGCATTTCACGCCGACCGTCGGCAGCATCCGGAACGACGGTTTTATCGCGGCCGCGCCGCAGTACGCCGCCGGCCGGATGACCGAGCCGCCGGTCTGGGTGCCCAGCGCCAGCGGGATCATGCCGGCGCCGACGGCCGCCGCCGAGCCCGAGGACGAACCGCCCGGGGTGTGACCGAGATTATGCGGATTGAGCGTCGGCGTCGGGTCGCGTGAGGCGAACGCGGTCGTGGTGGTCTTGCCGATGATGGTGGCCCCCGCCCGCTTCAGCATCATCACGACGGGCGCGTCCGAGCGCGGCTGCCAGCCGCGATAGATCTCCGACCCCATCTCGGTCGGCATGTTGGCGGTATCGATGATGTCCTTGATTCCGACCGCGATGCCCCGCAGCGGGCCGGAGGCTTGCGCCTTCGCGGATCTGTCATGCCGGACAAAGGCGCGGACGTCCTTCTCCTTGGCCTCGATCGCCGCATGCGACTGGGCGATGGCGGCCTCGGGCGAAAGCTCGCCCGCTTCAATGCGGCGCTGGAGGTCGGCGAGTGAGATCATGGCAAAACCCTTCTTATTGGCATCGCTTTTAGCATCGCGAAGGGACCACGCAAGCGCACGCCGCTGTTGCGCAACGCCCTCAGGTTGTTCCATGCTGCCCCTGCAAGGAGACGCCGTGGACGCCATCAACCCAAGCGTGGAGCTGACCGAGGCCGAGCGGATCGACTGCCTGCGGCTGATCCGCTCCGACAATGTGGGCCCGCGCACCTTCCGCTCCCTGGTCGATCATTTCGGCAGCCCGCGGGCCGCGCTGGAGCGGCTGCCAGATCTCGCCCGCCGTGGCGGCGCCGCGCGCTCCGGGCGCATCTGCAGTGCCGATGAAGCGAAGGCCGAGCTTGCCGCGAGCCGCAGGTTCGGCATTGACTGGCTCGCACCCGGCGAAGACGGCTATCCGGCGCGGCTGGCGATGATCGACGATGCGCCGCCGCTGCTCGCGGTGCGCGGCGACACCAAAACCCTGATGCGGCCGATGATCGCGATCGTCGGCTCGCGCAACGCCTCCGGCGCCGGCTTGAAGTTCGCCGGCCAGCTCGCGCGCGAGCTCGGCGAAGCCGGCTTCGTCGTCATCTCGGGGCTGGCACGCGGCGTCGACCAGGCTGCGCATCGCGCCAGCGTGGGGAGCGGCACGATCGCCGTGCTCGCCGGCGGCCATGACTGCATCTATCCGCCGGAGCATGGCGATTTGCTGGCCGCGATCCTCGATCACCAGGGTGCTGCGATCTCCGAGATGCCGCTCGGCCATGAGCCGCGCGCCCGCGACTTTCCCCGCCGCAACCGCCTGATTTCGGGCGCTTCGCTCGGCGTCGTCGTGGTGGAGGCGGCGCACCGCTCGGGCTCGCTGATCACCGCGCGCATGGCCGCCGAACAGGGCCGCGAGGTGTTCGCAGTTCCGGGCTCGCCGCTCGATCCGCGCGCCGCTGGCACCAATGATCTGATCAAGCAAGGTGCAACTCTCGTCACCGAAGCTGCCGACATCATCAACGCGGTCCAGCCGATCATGGAGCGGCCGCTGATGCACCCCGCCCGCGAGCCCGACAGCGAGCCGTTCGAGAGCGACCCGCAAAGCCACGACCGCGACCAGATCACCGGTCTGCTCGGCCCTGCCCCTGTCACGATCGACGACCTGGTGCGGATGTCCGGCGCCTCGCCCGCGATCGTACGCATCGTGCTGCTGGAGCTCGAGCTCGCCGGAAAGCTCGAACGCCACGGCGGCGGGTTGGTCTCGCTGCTTTAGTGTCTCTGACGCCTGGTGGGTCATTCGCGAGATGTCATTCCGGGGCGCGACGAAGTCGCGAGCTCGGAACGACGGAATGAACGCTAGCCCTCGTTGCGCTGGTCGAACTTCGTGCGTGCGGCCTCGATCTGATCGAGATGATCCTTCGCCCATCTGCCGAGCGCCTCGACGGGACGCGACAGTCCGTGGCCGAGGTCGGTCAGCTCATAGTCCACGCGCGGCGGAATGGTCGGGAAGATCGTGCGCGTGACGAGGCCGTCGCGCTCGAGGCCGCGCAGCGTCAGGGTCAACATCCGCTGCGAGATGCCGTTGATCAGGCGCTTCAGCTCGTTGAAGCGCTTGGGCCCGTCGCTCAGCATCATGATGACGAAAACGCTCCATTTGTCGCCGACGCGGGACAGCACCGAGGCGACCCCGCGGCAGTCCGCATGGTTGGGATCCGGCCTTTGATCCGGACCGTGATCCCGCCTCTGATCCAGGCTTGGCGAGGCAGGCAAATCGGTGTGAGCAGGTTTCAATAATGTGTCCATGGCTCAAAAAAGTGCGTTCTTGCGGGGATTTCGACAGTCACTCATGTAGTCCGGGTTACAAATCTATACCAGGGTGACCCCAAATGAAACTCCTCCATATCGACTCCAGCGTGCTCGGCCCCCACTCCGTCAGCCGGCAGGTATCCGCCGCCATCGTTGACCGTCTCAGGCAGGCGACGCCCTCGCTTCAGATCGTCTATCGCGACCTGACTCAGGCCCCGCTCGCCCATCTCTCCGGCTCGCATCTGGCAGCCGCGCAGGGCGCGACCGCGCCGGCCGAGCTCGGTCCCGATCTCGCCGCGAGCACGGCCGTGCTGAACGAATTCCTCGATGCCGACATCGTCGTGATCGGCGCGCCCATGTACAATTTCACAATCCCCAGCCAGCTCAAGGCGTGGATCGACCGCATCCTGGTGGCAGGCAAGACGTTCAGCTACGGCGCCAATGGGCCGCAGGGTCTCGCCGGCGGCAAGCGCGTGATCGTGGCGATCTCGCGCGGCGGCTATTACGGCGCGGACATGCCGACGGCCGCTGGCGAACACCTCGAAACCTATCTGCGCTGGGTGTTCGGCTTCATCGGCATCACCAATCCCGAATTCATTTCCGCGGACGGCGTCCAGGTCGGGCCGGATCACCGCGAGAAGGCGCTCGCGGGTGCGCTTCAGGCAGCCACCGGCCTGCAGGCGGCCTGAGACTCAACGGCACCAACAGCCGCTGCCGGACCCCGGCGGCGGCTGACAGGCTCCTCCTCGCTAGAACCAGACGCCCTGCATGCCCAGGATGACGGCAACCAGTGAAACGAACAGGCCGATGCCGGCGAAAAGAGCCACGCCGATGAACTCGGAGATGTCGGAGCGCTTGGCGGGAATGGCGGAACGTTCGGTGAAAATACGCGGTGCTGAAATCGACGAAAAAATGCGAGCTGCCTTCGGCATCACGGGCTCCCATGAAAATCGGGTCTTGTGACCCCCTGCCCGTAGAAATGTCTTTGCAGCGCAAGCGAAGGTTCAAAACCTCACGCAAAGGTTTAGAAAATAGGTCACACAACGCGAGGGAACCGGCCCGCGCAACCAACCTCGTCGCGCCGACCGATTCAATTTTCCACTTCACTTGATCAGCCGCGATAGATCGGCGCGCCGCTTGGCGACGCCACCGCGCCGCCGTCGACGAAGATCTCCTGGCCCTGCACATGCGCGGAATCATCGGACGCGAGGAACAGCACCGTCTTCGAGATGTGATCCGGTTCACCAATACGCCCCAGCGGTGTCGACAGCGCGATGCGCTTCTCGAATGCCTTCTCGGCCTCCGGCGTTGCGACCGCGGCGCCCCAGATCGGCGTGCGGATCGCACCGGGCGCGACGACATTGACGCGGATGCCGCGCGGCGACAGTTCCGAAGCCATGATCCGCGCCATCGCGCGTACGCCGGCCTTCGCCGCGCCGTAAGCCGAGTAGCCGGGAATGCCGAGCACCGAGATCACCGAGCCGTTGAGGATGATCGAGGCATTGTCGTTGAGATAAGGAAGCGCCGACTGCACGGTGAAGAACACGCCGGTCAGGTTGGTGCTGATGACCTTCTCGAATACTTCGAGCGTCGCGGAGCCGAGCGGCGTGCTGCCGGGAATGCCGGCATTGGCGAACACGATGTCGAACTTGCCGAATTTTGCGGCGCCCTGCTTGATCGCAGCTTCGGTCGCGGCGATGTCGGTGGCATCGGCTGCGACCGCGAGCGCGTTCGGGCCGAGCTCCTTGGCGGCCGCCGCCAGCGTCTCCTTGTTGCGCCCGGTGATCACCACCTTGGCGCCCTCGGCCACGAACAGCTTTGCGGTCGCAAGCCCGATGCCGCTGTTGCCGCCGGTGATCAGGGCCGTCTTGTTCTTCAGTCTCACGCTCGCCTCCAGTAGTTGCATGATGAAACTAGATTGCCATCTAGGCCAATTGGTTTTATGATGCAACCACACAAACGCGTGATCGGCGGCAGGTCCGTGCGAACGCGAAAGGACAGACGACGATGGTGAAACGAACGAGCTTCGAGGGGGATTCCTGCCCGATCGCGCGCTCGCTGGACGCGCTCGGCGACTGGTGGTCGCTGCTGATCATCCGCGAGGCGCTGTTCGGCCTGCGCCGCTTCGGCGAATTTCAGAACAAGCTCGGCATGGCCAAGAACATTTTGGCGGTGCGGCTGCGCGCGCTGGTCGACCACGGCATCCTGGCAACGGCCCCCGCCTCCGACGGCAGCGCGTATCAAGAGTACGTGCTGACGGCGAAGGGCCGCGGCACCTTCCCGATCCTGGTCGCGCTGCGGCAATGGAGCGAGGAGTTCGACGATCGCCCCGAGGAGATCGCGACCATTCTGGTGGATCGCGAAAAGGGCCGCCCGGTGAGGAAGCTCGAAATGCGCGCCGAGGACGGCCGCCTGCTCAGCCCCGCCGACACCACGCTGAAGCCGCGGCCGGCACGACGGCGATCGGCGTGATGGTCTCAATGCCTCCAAACCGTCATTGCAAGCGCAGCGAAGCAATCCAGACTGCCTCCGCGGAAAGACTCTGGATTGCTTCGCTGCGCTCGCAATGACGACGTCGTGCCTCTTGTACAAAGCATAGACGGCGTCGAAGATGGCTGAACACCGAAAGTCGCACGGCCATGCCCCTGCTCGCGATCGTCTATTTCTCCATCACCGGCACCACTGACAAGCTGGCGCATGCGGTGGCGTGCGGAGCAAATGGCATAGTGGACGTCGCGCGTTGCCGGATCACAGGCAACGACATCGTGTCAGGCCGCTTCCAGAATGAGAGCTTGTTGGAAACGATCGACCGCGCCGACGCCGTTGCATTTGGCAGCCCGACCTACATGGGCGGACCGGCCGCGCAATTCAAAGCCTTTGCCGACGCTTCAAGTGATCGATGGAGCCAGCAGCGCTGGGCCAACAAGATCGCAGCCGGATTCACCACTGGAGCCTGTGCGAACGGCGACCAGCTCCACACGCTGACCTACTTTTCCATCCTGGCCGCTCAGCACGGCATGCTCTGGTGCGGACTGGATATTCCCGGTGGCGAGGATCCGGGCGGCCGCAATCGCCTGGGCAGCCAGGTCGGCCTTGCGACGCACTTGGTGGAAGACGCATTGCCAGAGAGCGATTTGAGCACGGCCGAATATCTCGGCCAGCGATTGGCGAGAATGGCTGGACGTAAGAGCTAGCTACCCCGTCATTGCGAGCGCAGCGAAGCAATCCAGACTACCTCCGCGGAAAGACTCTGGATTGCTTCGGGGAGCCTGTCATCGGGCCGCGCTTCGCGCTGACCCGTTGGCTCGCAATGACGAGGTTGAAGTGGCGCGCCCGACACTATCACCGTCCCTCCTGCGCAATGGCGAAGCCCTTGTCGCTGAGGTGGTAGCCTCACGACAGCTTGCGCTTGGTCCGCAGCCGCAAATGTTCGTCAGCCTCGAGCTGGGTCATTCCTAACAGATAATGCAGCACGTCGAGCTTGTGGCGCTCGGCGAGCTTGCGCAAGGCAGCTACCTGCTCGGCGATGAAGGCCACCGCCTCATCTGCCCCGCCCTCCCCCGGTTCCTCGTTCCGCGAGCCCCGCGGCGCGCCCGATGCAGCGCGCGCCCGCCTCTTTCCCGGCCTTGTCACCCGTCCCCACCCCGAATCCATGCCCCGCAGAGACACTACGCCGACATGGATCGCAACTCCAAGGTGGTAGTTTACAACTTTCTCGATATGAAACTTTTCCCATTTGGAGCGCTTTCAACACCCCCGGATTTGACAGCGGGGGCCTCACCACCCATGTTCGGGGCGAAACGGCCGACCCGAGTCCTTTCGTTTTCGGCCCAAGATTTTCCCGTAAGCCACTGGAACTAAATGAATATCGTCATTGTGGAGTCGCCGGCGAAAGCCAAGACGATCAACAAATATCTGGGCTCGTCCTACGAGGTCCTGGCCTCCTTTGGCCATGTCCGCGATCTCCCGGCGAAGAACGGTTCCGTCGATCCCGACGCCAATTTCAAGATGATCTGGGAAGTCGACCCCAAGGCGGCCGGCCGGCTCAACGATATCGCCAAATCCCTGAAGGGCGCCGACCGCCTGATTTTGGCGACCGACCCTGATCGCGAGGGCGAGGCCATCTCCTGGCACGTGCTGGAGGTGATGAAGGAGAAGCGCGCGCTGAAGGATCAGAAGATCGAGCGCGTGGTGTTCAACGCCATCACCAAGCAGGCCGTCTCGGAGGCGATGAAGCATCCGCGCGAGATCGACGGCGCGCTGGTCGACGCCTACATGGCGCGCCGGGCCCTCGACTATCTCGTCGGCTTCACCCTCTCCCCTGTGCTGTGGCGCAAGCTGCCGGGCGCCCGCTCGGCCGGCCGCGTGCAGTCGGTGGCGCTGCGCCTCGTCTGCGACCGCGAGCTCGAGATCGAAAAATTCGTGCCGCGCGAATATTGGTCGCTGATCGCGACCCTGCTCACCCCGCGCGGTGATGCCTTCGAGGCCCGTCTCGTCGGCGCCGACGGCAAGAAGATCCAGCGCCTCGACATCGGCACCGGCGCGGAAGCCGAGGACTTCAAGAAGGCGCTGGAACTGGCGACCTACGCCGTCACGGCGGTCGATGCCAAGCCGGCGCGGCGCAATCCGCAGGCGCCCTTTACCACCTCGACGCTGCAGCAGGAAGCCAGCCGCAAATACGGTTTTGCGCCGGCGCACACAATGCGCATCGCCCAGCGCCTCTATGAGGGCATCGACATCGGCGGCGAGACCACCGGACTCATTACTTATATGCGTACCGACGGCGTGCAGATTGCGCCGGAGGCGATCGCCCAGGCGCGCAAGGTGATCGGCGAGGATTACGGCAACGCCTATGTGCCCGATGCCCCGCGCCAGTACCAGGCCAAGGCCAAGAACGCCCAGGAAGCGCACGAAGCGATCCGCCCGACCGATCTTTCCCGCCGTCCCGACAGCATGAGCCGCAAGCTCGATGCCGATCAGGCAAGGCTCTACGAGCTGATCTGGAAGCGCACGATCGCGAGCCAGATGGAGTCGGCCGAGCTGGAGCGCACCACCGTTGACATCACCGCGAAGGCCGGCGCCCGGACGCTGGAGCTGCGCGCCACCGGCCAGGTCGTCAAGTTCGACGGCTTCCTCGCCCTCTACCAGGAAGGCCGCGACGACGAGGAGGACGAGGATTCCCGCCGCCTGCCCGCAATGAGCCAGGGCGAGCCGATCAAGCGGGAATCGCTGTCCGTCACCCAGCATTTCACCGAGCCGCCGCCGCGCTTCTCCGAAGCGTCCCTCGTCAAGCGCATGGAAGAGCTCGGCATTGGCCGGCCCTCGACCTATGCCTCGATCCTCCAGGTCCTGAAGGACCGCGGCTACGTCAAGCTGGAGAAGAAGCGCCTGCACGGCGAGGACAAGGGCCGCGTCGTGGTCGCCTTCCTCGAAAGCTTCTTTGCCCGCTACGTCGAGTACGACTTTACGGCAAGCCTCGAAGAGCAGCTCGACCGCATCTCCAACAACGAAATCTCCTGGCAGCAGGTTCTGAAAGACTTCTGGACCGGCTTCATTGGCGCGGTCGACGACATCAAGGAGTTGCGCGTCGCCCAAGTGCTCGACGTGCTCGACGACATGCTGGGCCAGCACATCTATCCGCCGCGCGCGGATGGCGGCGACATCAGGCAGTGCCCGAGCTGTGGCACCGGCCGGCTGAATCTGAAGGCCGGCAAGTTCGGCGCCTTCGTCGGCTGCTCGAACTATCCGGAATGCCGCTACACCCGCCAGCTCGCCGCCGACAGCGAGCAGACGGCCGACCGTTCGCTCGGCCAGGATCCCGATACGGGCCGCGATGTCTGGGTCAAGGCCGGCCGCTTCGGCCCCTATATCCAACTTGGCGAGCAGAAGGATTATGAGGAAGGCGAGAAGCCGAAGCGTGCAGGCATTCCCAAGGGCACCTCGCCCGGCGATGTCGATCTCGAGCTCGCGCTGAAGCTGCTGTCGCTGCCGCGCGAGATCGGCAAGCATCCGGAGACCGGCCAGCCGATCACCGCGGGCCTCGGCCGCTTCGGGCCGTTCGTGAAGCACGAGAAGACCTATGCGAGCCTGGAGGCCGGCGACGAGGTGTTCGACATCGGCCTCAACCGCGCCGTGACGCTGATCGCCGAGAAGGTCGCCAAGGGCCCGAGCCGGCGCTTCGGCGCCGACCCCGGCAAGGCCATTGGCGATCACCCGACGCTCGGCACCGTCACCGTGAAGAGCGGCCGTTACGGCGCCTATGTCACCGCGGGCGGCGTCAACGCGACGATTCCGGCCGAGTTCGAGAAGGACACCGTCACGCTCGCACAAGCGATCGCGCTGATCGACGAGCGCGCGGCCAAGGGTGGCGGCAAGACCAAGACCACTAAGACGGCGAAGAAGGCGGCCAAGCCCGCCAAGGCCAAGAAGGCTGCAGAGAAGGCCGCCGACGGCGAGGACGCCGCGTCAAAACCGAAGAAGCCGGCCGCGAAGAAAGCCGCGGCCAAAACCAAATCCGAATCCACCAGCAAGGCGCGCGCCGCCGTGTCGTCGACCGCAAAGACGTCGCCGACCAAGGCAGCCGCCACCAAGGCTCCGGCCAAGAAGAGTGCCGGCAAGACTTGAGTGAAGAATTAGAGGTTAAGTGAAACCAAAGAAAGACCGTGGCTTTCCTGACAGGCAGGCCATCGTCGCCTTCATCAAGGCAAATCCAGGAAAGGTCGGAACCCGCGAAATTGCGCGCGAGTTCGGCCTGAAGAACGCCGATCGCGTCGAGCTCAAGCGCATGCTGCGCGAGCTCGCCGACGACGGGATCATCAAGAAGAAGCGCCACAAGGTGTCCGAGCCGGACGCGCTGCCCCCGACACTGCTCGCCGACATCACTGGCCGCGACTCCGATGGCGAATTGATCGCCTCCCCCGCCGAATGGGACGAGGTCGAGAGCGGCGAGCCGCCAAAGATCCTCATCGAAATGCCGCGCCGGGCCAAGCCCGGCACCGCCGCCGGCGTCGGCGACCGCGCGCTGCTTCGCGTCGAGCGCAGCGACGATGACGAAGGCCCCGCCTATCGCGGCCGCATCATCAAAGTCATCGACAAGGCCAAGAGCCGCATCCTCGGCGTCTTCCGCAGCCTGCCCGAAGGCGGCGGACGGCTCGTCCCTGTCGACAAGAAGTTCGCCGACCGCGAGCTCAACATCGCCAAGACCGACACGCAAGGCGCACAGGACGGCGACCTCGTCAGCGTCGACATCGTCCGCAGCCGCGGCTTTGGCCTCGCCTCCGGCCGCGTCAAGGAGAAGCTTGGCTCGGTCAAATCCGAGAAGGCGATCAGCCTGATCGCGATCTACGCACACGAGATTCCGCTGCAATTCTCTTCTGCCGCCGAGCGGGAGGCGGAAGCGGCCGAGCCCGCGAACCTCAGGGGACGCGAGGACTGGCGCGACGTCCCGCTTCTCACCATCGATCCGCCCGACGCCAAGGATCACGACGACGCGGTGCACGCGCGCCCCGATGACGATCCCAACAACAAGGGCGGCTTCATCGTCAATGTCGCCATTGCCGACGTCAGCTTCTACGTCCGCCCGGGCACCGCGCTCGACCGCGACGCGCTCGACCGCGGCAACTCGGTCTACTTCCCCGACCGCGTCGTGCCGATGCTGCCCGAGCGTATCTCCAACAATCTCTGCTCACTGGTGCCGGGCGAGCCGCGCGGCGCGCTCGCCGTGCGCATGGTGCTCGGCCCCGATGGCCGCAAGCATTCGCACAGTTTTCATCGCATCCTGATGCGCTCGGCCGCAAAGCTGAGCTACGCGCAGGCGCAGGCCGCGATCGACGGCCGGCCTGACGACACCACCGGCCCCCTGCTCGACCCGATCCTGAGGCCGCTCTATGCCGCCTACGCCTGCGCCAAGCGCGCGCGCGACGAGCGCGATCCGCTCAATCTCGACTTGCCCGAGCGCAAGATCCTCCTGAAGAGCGACGGCACGGTTGATCGCGTCGTCGTGCCGGAGCGTCTCGACGCGCACAAGCTGATCGAGGAGTTCATGATCCTCGCCAACGTCGCGGCGGCCGAGATGCTGGAGAAGAAGTCGCTGCCGCTGATCTACCGCGTGCATGACGAGCCGACGCTGGAGAAGGTCCACGCGCTCTCGGAATTCCTGGAGACGCTCGACGTCCCCTTTGCGAAGTCAGGTGCGCTGCGCCCGACCCTGTTCAACCGCGTGCTGGCCCAGCTCGAAGGCCATGACTACTATCCGCTGGTCAGCGAGGTCGTGCTGCGCGCCCAGGCGCAGGCGGAATACTCGTCGGAAAACTACGGCCATTTCGGCCTGAATTTGCGCCGCTATGCGCATTTCACCTCGCCGATCCGCCGCTATGCCGACCTCGTCGTGCACCGCGCACTGGTCCGCGCGCTCGGGCTCGGCGAAGGCGCCCTGCCCGACAGCGAGACGCCGGAATCGCTCGGCGAGGTCGCCGCGCATATTTCACTGACCGAGCGGCGCGCGATGAAGGCGGAACGCGAGACCGTCGACCGCCTGATCGCGCACCATCTCGCCGACCGCATCGGCGCCAGCTTCCAGGGCCGCGTTTCCGGCGTCACCCGCGCCGGCCTGTTCGTCAAGCTGAGCGAAACCGGCGCCGACGGGCTGATCCCGATCCGATCCCTCGGCACGGAATATTTCAACTATGACGAGGGCCGTCATGCCCTCGTCGGCACGCGCAGCGGGACCATGTATCAGCTCGGCGACGTCGTCGACGTCCGCCTGATCGAAGCGGCCCCCATCGCCGGCGCGCTGCGCTTCGAGCTGCTGTCGTCGGAGAGCGAGAGCGGCCCACGGGAGCGCCGGCCGTTCCGCACGCAGCGCAAATCGTCCAAGGCCCATCCCGGACGCAGCCCGGAGAAAAAACGCAAGCCGGAGAAGCAAAAATCCGGCAAGGGGAAAAAGGGCAAAGGCAAGGGCAAGAAGGGCAAGGCGTGGTGACGATGAGCACGGCCCCAAAAATCTGGACGCGCGAGACTGGCCTCGTCGAGAAGCGCGACGTCTGGACGGCAATGAAACGCGGCTTCCGCGGCCGCTGCCCGCGCTGCGGCGAGGGAAAACTGTTCCGCGCCTTCCTGAAGACGGCGGACAATTGCTCGGTCTGCGGCCTCGACTTCACGCCGCACCGCGCCGACGACCTGCCCGCCTACCTCGTCATCGTCATTGTCGGCCACATCGTGGTGCCCGCCATCCTCTGGATCGAGACCAATTACACCACGCCGGTCTGGATCAGCTTCGCGGCCTATCTGCCCTTCACGTTCTTTGCCTCGCTCGGACTGCTGCAGCCTGTGAAGGGCGCCGTGGTGGGATTGCAATGGGCTCTGCGCATGCACGGCTTTGACGAGAACCCTCCGGATGGTATTCCGCCGGTCTAAGCAATAAGCAAGAAACGGTTTTGGGTGAGGACATGACGGATATTTCGCAGGCAGAAGAAAAGGCCAAGATCCACGAGGGCAAGGAAGCCGATCATCACCCCTATTTCCGCCCGAAGGATGCCGCGACGCTGATCCTGGTCGACCGCAGCGGCGCTGTTCCAAAAGTGCTGGTCGGCAAGCGCCACGACAAGGTGGTGTTCATGCCCGGAAAATTCGTCTTCCCCGGCGGCCGCGTCGACAAGGACGATTACCGCGTACCTGTCGCAGCTCCCGTCACCGCGGAGCTCGAAGCCAATCTCGCCAAGGGCAGCCCGAAGACGCCGGCCTCGCGAGCAAAATCGCTGGCGATCGCCGCGATCCGCGAGGCCTGCGAGGAGACGGG
Organism: Bradyrhizobium sacchari; assembly: GCF_002068095.1. Taxonomy (GTDB): domain Bacteria; phylum Pseudomonadota; class Alphaproteobacteria; order Rhizobiales; family Xanthobacteraceae; genus Bradyrhizobium; species Bradyrhizobium sacchari. Next base: position 250,028 of record NZ_LWIG01000014.1, read on the forward strand.
CCTCTGTCTCGGCCGCAAGGCCCAAGACAGAACGGAGGGCAAGGCCAGGCTCGAAGGTCCGTGGAAGCCGTTCGCCGATGCAGGCCTTTTGCCCGATCCCTCCAGCCTGTTCCTGATCGCGCGCGCGATCACCCCGCCTGGCCGCGTCAAACGGTTCGACACCCGCTTCTTCACCGCCGATGCCTCCGCGATCACCCACCGCGTCGAGGGCGTGATCCATGCGGATGCCGAGCTGGTCGAGCTGGTCTGGGTCGAGCTCGGCTCAAAACCGCTCGCCGATCTGCATCCGATGACGCGCAACGTGCTCAACGAGCTCGACACGCGCCTTGCCACCGGCCCGCTGCGCCACGATGCGCCGGTGCCGTTCTTCCATTTCTACGGCGGCAAGATGCAGAAGGATATTTTGAGCTAAAGCGTTTTCCAACGAAGTGGGTACCGTTCGCGTCAAGAAAACGCGTCGAAACAAGAAACTCATTCGTCGCTGTCCGGCTCGGTGCCGACATAGTCGCGCGCCGGCAGCTTGAGGACGCGGCCGATCTCGCTTGCGAGCCTGTCCGCCTCCTCGCGCTTCGTGAAGCTCATCAGGTTGATCGGCTCGGTGCCCTTGCTGCCGCAGAGATTGACGTCGTAGGTCGTCAGATCCGCATCGTAATCATCGGTGATGCTGATGAAGTGATAGTCGGCGAGATTGCGGTGCCTGCGGATGTTCAGCAGGCCGAACTGCCTGGTGATGACGATCTGGCGCAGCGTCTCATTCAGCACGACGAAATAGCGAAATGTCAGCAGAATGACGCCGGGGATGCCGACGAGCAGCCCGAGCCCCGAAAACACCAGCACCGGCACGAGATCGTCGGCGAGCCGGCCGAAGCCGGAAAAATCCTGGCGAAGCCCGAGCGCGACGTTCCAGAGCAAATAACCGCTCGCCGCCAGCAGCGGCAGCGACAACAGCCGGCCAACCCAGGGCATGGGCCGGTCGATGCGAACCATGCTGCCATCCACTGTCATTGCGCCGGCCATGTCGGGTCTCCTCTCGAGGTCATGGCTTGGTCGGAGCGAGAGGCGGATCGGTTCGAAGAGGCGCCTTGCCCACCGCTGTCATTCCGGGGCGCGCCGCTTGGCGCGAGTCCCGGAATGACGGGTTTGTGCTGAGCTGCCGGCAAAAAACAAAAGATTCTTCCCAGCCTCCCCAATGGCGGAGTTCCCAGGCGTCCCTATGTCTTCCCGAACGACACCGAGAACGGATACGGGGCGATGGCACAACGGCAACTCAAGCTTGGCGCGTTCATGCGCCCGATCAGCATCCACACCGGCGCCTGGCGCTATCCCGGGGCCTGGCCCGACGCCAATTTCAATTTCGGCCACATCAAGCAGCTGATCCGAAAGCTCGAGGCCGGCAGGTTCGACGCCTTCTTCATGGCCGATCACCTCGCCGTCTTGAACATGCCGATCAACGCGCTCAAGCGCAGCCACACCGTGACCTCGTTCGAGCCGTTCACGCTGCTGTCGGCGCTGTCCGCCGTCACCGAACGCATCGGCCTGATTGCGACCGGCTCGACCACCTTCGACGAGCCCTATCACGTCGCCCNCCCGCCGTTTCGCCTCGCTCGACCATCTCAGCGGCGGCCGCGCCGGCTGGAACATTGTCACCACCTCGAACCCGGACGCCGCGCTGAACTTCGGCCTCGACGACCACATGGAGCACGCCGAGCGCTACAAGCGCGCCCGCGAGTTCTACGATGTCGTCACGGGCCTGTGGGATTCCTTCGCGGACGACGCCTTCGTGCGCGACGTCGAGAGTGGGCTGTTCTTCGATCCCGCGAAGATGCACACGCTCGACCACAATGGCAAATATCTGAAGGTGCGCGGTCCCCTCAACATCGCCCGCCCCGTGCAGGGCTGGCCCGTGATCGTGCAGGCCGGCGCATCGGAAGACGGCAAGCAGCTCGCAGCCGAGACCGCCGAAGCCGTCTTCACCGGCGGCGGCAGCCTCGCTGACGGCCAGAAGCTCTATGCCGACATCAAGGGCCGCATGGAGAAGGTCGGCCGCGATCCGGAGCACCTGAAGATCCTGCCCGGCGCCTTCGTCGTGGTCGGCGACAGCGTCGACGAGGCCAAGGAGAAGCGCGCGCTGCTCGACAGCCGCGTGCATTACGACAGCGCCATCGCCTCGCTCTCCGTCATTCTCGGCACCGACGCCTCCGGCTTCGATCCCGATGGCCCCCTTCCCGAGATTCCCGAGACCAACGCCAGCAAGAGCGGGCGCCAGCGCATGGTTGACCTCGCCGCCCGCGACAAGCTCACCGTGCGCCAGCTCGCCCAGCGCGTCGGCGGCTATGGCGGCCTCGCCTTCGTCGGCACTGCAAAAACCATCGCCGACCAGATGGAGGAATGGCTGGTCGGGCGCGGCTCCGACGGCTTCAACATCATGTTCCCGTTCCTGCCCGCCGGCCTCGACGATTTCGTCGACAAGGTGGTCCCGGAGCTGCAGAAGCGCGGGATTTTCCGCAAAGAGTATGAAGGGGCCACTTTGAGGGAGAATCTGGGCCTGCCGCGACCGAAAAATCGGTTCTTCGAGGCGTAATGGGCCCGATTTGGGTGGTTTTCCGGGCTAGAGCCCCATTCGGGGCTCTAGCTCTTTGTTTTTGACGCGTTTTCTTGGCGCGAACCGGTGCCCACTTCGCTCGAAAACGCTTCGAAACCTTGACATCAGGCCGTTTCTGGCTAGGTTGCCGGCCAACGCGGGCCGTTTGGCCGGCTCCAGATTCCCCAATTTTCTGAGGTTCAGAACATGGCCAAAGCGGTCACCATCAAGGTCAAGCTCGTGTCCTCGGCCGACACCGGCTTCTACTACGTCGCCAAGAAGAATTCGCGCACCATGACCGACAAGCTGGTCAAGAAGAAGTACGATCCGGTCGCGCGCAAGCACGTCGAATTCCGCGAAGCCAAGATCAAGTAAGATCGCGGATACGCTACGGACTTTTGACGGGGCCTCACGGCCCCGTTTTTATTTTGGCTCTCTCTCGTGTCCCGGACGCCCTGCAGCGTCCTTGCGGTGCTGCGCAGAGCCGGAATCCAGAAAGCGACACGGCACCCTGCGAAGACATGGGCCCCGGCTCTGCAGCGCACCGCTGAAGAAGCGCTGCGCTGCGTCTGGGACACGAGGGCGAATTCACGCCTACACTTTCTCCGCGCCGTCATTGCGAGCGCAGCGAAGCAATCCAGAGTGTCTCTGCTCAACGACCGTGGATTGCTTCGTCGCAAGAGCTCCTCGCAATGACCGCTGGTGGTGACAGCACGGGTCCCTCCCTCCTGTGCGCCGAAAGCAAACATATCGATCGCTCTGAGCGCGTCGGCATCTTCATGGCTGCCATGTCAATGGCGCGCCTATCGGCCGAGATCTCTTCAACCTTCGGTTGCTCGCTTTCAAATGTATGTTAGCGTGCACTTACCGGAACGGTTTTTCCGTCCCGGATTTGGGAAGGACATGGTCATGAGATTCTCGTCAAGCCTTGTCGTGCCTTCGGCCCTCGCCGTCCTGTCAACTGCCGTGCTGTGCGGCCCGGCAGCATCGCAAATCCCAACCGGCGCCGCCGCCACGCTTCCTCCCGTCGCGGTCGACGCACCGAAGCAGGCGGTAAGGCCGCACGTGTCGGAGCGGGGAGCAAACACAACGGCGCCGCGTCGGACTGCGGCAACCGCTCGAACGTCAACCGCGCGCACGCCTTCCTACGCGCCGGGTTCTGTGATGGGGAGAATTGCCGGCCTGGAGAAAGTCGCCAGCAGCTGCAACGGTGGCTGTGCTTCGAGCTTCCGGCACGGCAATGAGCCCTGGATTGGATGCAGCGAGTCGGGCGGCGGTCTGAACTATGGACCCTTCTCGCCAACGTGCCGAGACACCATCACCCATACATCCTACGAGAATTGCGTCGAGACGAAGGTGTTCCTGGGTGAGTTTCGCAACAGAGCCCACTGGTTCTGCAGCAGCCTGCAGGCCGGCAACAGGTTCAAGGTCGCCGATATCAAGCGGTCACGTTAGTTTCTTCTCTCCGCAGGCCTGTTGCTGCGGTTGAGCTCCAGCCCTCTCGTGTCCCGGACGCGGTGTAGCGCTCCCGGCGATGCGAAGCATCGTCCGGTGCGCTGCGTTGCGTCCGCTGCACGAGAGCTGGGCTACGTACCTCCCGGAGATCCGCCCATTCGGCCGGCAGCGGACCGAGTGTGACCCACCTCATCTCCGGTTTCGTCATCGCGAATTCTGCGATCGATTCTTCACCAGAATGGCAGGTAGGAGAATTTCTCCAATGGGTCCATGGGCTGACCTCCAACGCCCGGCGCGTGGGCCCTGCTCGGAAGGGTCACGCTTCGCGCGTTGACCTGAAATCATCAGCCACTAGATAAACAAATCATGCGTCGGATGGTGCTCGACACTTCTTGCGTGATCAACGACGCCTTGCTCGGCATGTGAAGGGCCAATCAGGTCTGCATGCTGGATCAGCGCAAGTCCATTATCCCCGGCATTGTGCAGCCCATTCTCATCGGATTGTGGTCTCTGGTTGTCCTCAAGATGATCCGAATGCTTGGCCTCTGCCATGTCATTCCTAAAATGAAAGGAATCTCCGAGCTCGGGCGCAGCTGCCGTTTGTGTCGGTTCGGAATCGGCGGCACCTTGGTCGTTGCCACGGGCATTCGCGCCCGGCTCCGCGTGCCGATTTTCGGAAGCGTTTGAGTGCGCCGTGTGCAAGTCGGGTTGCGATTTGTCGGAATTGGTATGGCCAGCCGGTGGGGCGTCCTTTGAAGCGTCTACATCGCGATGCAATTGTCCACGATTGGATTCGGCCGGCGGCCCGTGCCCGGCATACGTCTTGCCTTCTGAATTGCCTTCGGCAACATGCATGTCATCCTGCGATTGCCTTTGAGTGAGATCTTGTCCCGGAGGCTCGTGTTCGGCATGCGGCGTGCCTTTTGCGGCGCCTTCCTCCGAAACATGCAAGTCACGCTGCGACTGCCTTGGAGTGAGATCTTGTCCCGGAGGCTCGTGTTCGGCATGCGGCTTGCCCTTCGCGGCGCCTTCCTCCGAAACATGCAAGTCACGCTGCGACTGCGTTTGAGCGGGATCCTGTCCCGGCGACTCTTGCTCGGCATGTGGCTTGCCATTCGCGGAGCCTTCTTCCGAAACTTGGAAATCAAGCCGCGATTGCCCATGATTGGGCCCGTCTACTTCGGTTGCCTGTGTTGTGCCGAGTTCTGCATTCCTTGGTGAGCCCGCCTGTTCGAAGCCGCCATGACCGATCGGAGCGTCGACGGCACCGGCTCCAACGTGAAGGTTGCCGCTGCTCCTGGCGCTATCCTCCTTCGCGGCTGCATCAGTGATCAGAAGTCCGCCGCCTCGGTCGACGGTCTCGCCTCGGGCACCCGCGAAGGCGAATGATTCATTGTGTGTTTCGGAATTGAGCCAGGCCAGCTTATCGAAGCCATTGAGGCTCGCATCGACGCCAAAAGCCTGATTTAAGGCGGCAAATTCGCTGGAGGCGTTTGCGGCATCCAATGCAAAGAAATCGCTCCGGCTGTCGGAAAAAGTGAACGCCTGCGCGGGGCTGGCAAGGAGCTCGTAAATCGAGACTCCGACC
>NZ_LWIG01000014.1:255698-263436 GCF_002068095.1 Bradyrhizobium sacchari
GCGGGCGTCAGTGATGTGATCGTGCTGCCGGCAATATCAGCACGGGATTCGACGAACTTGCTGGCCCGCGTCGGACTGTCAGCTACAGAATTCTCAATCCATGCGGCTTTGCCAGCAGCTTTGGCGGTTTTGCCCGGAGGTGCGGTCGCCTTCTGGGGAGAAATTTTGATGGTCAAGACCGCGCCAGTACCGTCTGCGGCTTTTACCGTGACAGTATCGGTATACGCATGATCAGCCGGGCCCGCGCTTGCGGGTCGAACGTCATCGAGCGCGGCCCAAATCAGAGCTGCAAGCGCGCCGACTCCGCCGTACAGGCGCGACAGCGCGAACGTCGCGAGCTCCCGGCGGTTTTTGATCTCAAGCTGTGCAAAGATGTGATCGACTCGCGCGTTGATGGTGCGTGTGGCGACCTTGAGCTGGCGCGCAATCTCCTTGTTCGACATACCGCAGGCGACCAGTCGCAGGATCTTGCGCTCCAGATCCGTCAGCGCTGTCAGCCCATCGTCGTCAAAAGTGCCATGGCTTGCCTTGCCGGCAGCCGCCCGGTCCGCGATCGGTGCCACCAGCCTGAGGGACTGCATCAAGGCTTCGGGCTCCTCGCGCATCGGAATCCCGGCGCAGGCACCCGCTGCGATGGCGCCAGCGAGATCACCCTGCGCAATGGATGCGGTGTAGAAGACCAGTCGCGTGGGAAGGTTTTCGGTATTGACGGCGGTGAGCATCTCGGACGCCGTCACATCAGAAAACCCGTCCTCTACAAGCGCGACATCCGGCGTCAACCTCCGAACTGCCTCGAGACAGTCGGCTCCGTTATTACAAGATGCGACGAGCTCGAAGTCACTCTCCGCGGCAAATAGCGGCGCAAAACCCTGCAGCACGATCGGACGGCGATCAGCTATCACGATTCGAATACGAAGCATCGGCTTCACTTGCCCCGACCTTCCGTCGCCTAGCAAGGGCGACCTGGTTTACGGCGTCACTTTCAAGAGCAGCGCGGGTTCATGGAACGGACAATACCCCAATCCCGTGAAATCCGCGTCCTTCGTATAACGGAGGATTAATCCATGCGTTCCAAGCGCACGTCAAGGTAGTGCTTCGGCCAATTGGGCTGCCGAAGTCTAAGCCTGATGTCGGGGGCACGTCTACCCGCTGGATGCTAAACCTGGATCGTCGGCTTCAGGTCAATATGCGAAGAACTCAGAGCGAGAAACCCGGTCTGCTCCGTCCCGTTGAGCGGACCTCCATGAGCGGCTTCGCGACTGCGCCGATGGGCCAGATTTGGTCCTGCAGGGCTGTCCTTGCTGCAGTCCGTCTTTACTCGGAAGCCGATGTTCGGTCCGATCAAGGAGCCGCGCCATCCCGTCAGTTTCGAGAGGCGAGGCCCCTTGTTCTCACGCAGCGGATGCGAGCCGGCTCCCGTGGCCGAAAGACCTACGTTTCAGTTGCTGCCTCCGCGTTTGGGCGCGAAAGCCGGTCAGACAAAATACTCTCGGATAGGCCTATTTTCCACTCGGCGCGTTCCCCGTTGTAGTCGCCGTGGTCCCCGCTTGTTGTGGCTGCGGCGGCGGTGCCTTAGGAGCCGACGTCAGCATACGAATCTTCCATTGCCCATTCTCACGGACATCGAGAGCAGTCCAAACAGCGTTCATTTCGAGGGGATCGCCTTTCTCACTCTTACCGGTGATGTGGGCTTCGCCAGTTGATAGAGCCATGTTTTCTGACAATGGCTGAACGTCCGTCACCTTTACCTCGAGGCGGTTAAGTCCCGCTTTGAAAGCGTCCTCGTAAAACTTGGTATTATCGGGCTCAATTCCATTCTGAGTAACACGCAGGTAGTTCTTCGTATAAAGTGACGTAATCGCGGCAGCATCTTGTTTGCCGAAGTGCTGCTCGTATGCTGAAGCTATCTTCCCAATTTCCTCCTTGAGATTTTGATCTGCTGCAGTCGCAGGAACTGCTGACAGCAATAGTGAGAAACATACAGCTCCAAATGCGCGCATGATGTTAGCTCCCTGCTATCGATGCCTCTCTAGAATAGGGGATGGAGACGAGGCTTTCCTCCGTCCTCCTGAGCAACGTCGATCGCGCGGCCGTCCGGTTTCGAGGAACAGGTCCTGTCAGAGTTACGGTTGGTACACCTCCACAGGCGCCGACCTGCCACCGTCCTTGCTGACTCATCTGGTGATCGCGAAGTGACGTTGGCTCCTGCGCCACTATAGCTCCAACCAGCGAGGTCGGCCATGGGTCACAAGCAGTCCCTCGCAACCAGACAGCGCGGCGTCCGCTGCAACTTCCAAAGCTGAAGCTAGGCAGCCCGCCCCTGCTACACCGTCCGCAGCACCGGCGCTGGCGGCTGCGACGGCCGGATCAGCGCGAACGCCACCTGCACGATGCCGCCGGCAAGGCCGAGCGCGACGCCGATCCGCCAGGCCATGGTGTAGGAGCCGAGTGCGTCGTAGAGCACCCCGCCTCCATAGGCGCCGAGGAAGCTGCCGATCTGGTGGCTCATGAAGGCGAGGCCCTGGATCATCGCCTGCCAGCGCAGGCCGAACATTTCGGCGACGGCGCCCGCGACCAGCGGGCCGACGCCCATCCAGAGGAAGCCCATGATGGCGCCGAACAGCAGCGTCGAGAACGACGTGGCCGGCAGCATGAAGTACCAGGCGAGCGCCAGCGAGCGCAGGATGTAGATGCCGCCCAGCAGCGCGAGCTTGTTCCAGCGCTGGCCGGCCCAGCCAAAGAACAGCGAGCCCAGCACATTGAAGCCGCCGATCATGCCGAGCGTCTGCGCGCTCAACATCGGGTCGAGGCCGCAGATCGCAAGGTACGACGGCAGATGCGTGGTCAGGAACACGAGCTGCATGCCGCAGACGAGATAGGCACAGGTCATCACCACGAACGGCGCGTTGCCGAACGCCGCCCTTGCCGCGGTTGCCGCCGAGGCATCGCCGATGTCGTCAGCGGCCGGCTTCGGCAGCGGGATCTTGTCGACGCGGCCGGCATACCAGGCGGCCGGGATCATCAGCACCGACATGACGACGAAGCCGGCAAGCCCGATGCGCCAGCCAAAGCCCTCGTTGAGCATCTGCCCGATCGGCGCCGACAAGAGCGCGCCGAGCGAGCCCGCACCGGAGACGATGCCGAGCACGGTCGAGCGCACCGTCTCGGGGACCGCGCGCGCCGCCACCGACATCGCGATCGCGGCGGCGGTGCAGGCCAGAGACGTGCCGATCAGCACGCCGGCGCCGATCATGATGCTGACGAGCCCGTTGGCGGTCGCCATCAGCGCGAGGCCCGCAATGTACATCAACGCGCCCGCGATCATGATGGGGCGGAAGCCGTAGCGCACCGTCAGCGCGCCGGCGGGCGGCTGCAGAAAACCCCAGGCGAGGTTCTGCACCGCCAACGCCAGCGTGAAATCCGAGATCGAAATGTGGACGTCATGCGTCAGCGGCTGCATGAAGATGCCGAGGCTCTGCCGCAACCCCATGCTCAGCGTCAGCATGATCGAGGCGCCGATCAGGATCGGCAAGGTCGGACGCAGGACCTGCAACAGGGGCATTTTTTGTCTCCCTTTTGGGCGCGGCACACGTGCCGACGTCCGTTTTTGCCGTTGATTTTGGTTACACAGACCTGTGTACTTAGGCTATAGTCGGCCGCCGCTGTCAAGCGAACAGGACGCTTAGCTCTGCATGGCTCCCCCGCCCGCCCCACAGACGATGAAAGAGCGGATCCTTCAGACCGCCGACAAGCTGTTCTATCTGCAAGGCATCCGCGCCATCGGCGTCGATACCATCGCGGCCGAGATCGGCATCAGCAAGCGCACGCTCTACAACCACTTCCCGTCCAAGGACGCGCTGATCGCCGCCTATCTCGAGCGCCGGTTCGTGAGCGTGCATCCTTCCGACAAGCCGCCGGCCGAGCAGATCCTCGCCACCTTCGATTCGCTGGAGCGACGCTTTGCGGCAAAGGATTTCCGCGGCTGCCCGTTCGTAAATGCGGTCGCCGAGCTCGGCCCTTCCGACCGCGCCGTGAAGAAGATCGCCATCGCCTTCAAGGAAAGCCGCCGCCTCTGGTTTCGCGACCGGCTGACCGAGCTCGCCGTTGCGGACGCGGAGGCGCTGGCGACGCAGCTCGTGCTGCTGGTGGACGGTTCAATCGCGCAGGACCTCGTGCGTGATGATCCGGCAATGGCACGCGCGGCGAAGGAGGCGGCGAAGGTGCTGTTGCGGAATGCGGGGGTGGATGTGGGGGGCGATGCGAAGAAGCCCATGAAGGGGCACAAGTCCGCGCCTCAATAATGACTGTCGTCCCGGACAAGCGCAGCGAAGCGGAGCGCAGATCCGGGACCCATAACCACAGGCAGTAGTTTGACGAAGACTCGTGGTTACCAGTCCGCGCCATAACCCCTCCCTGGGGTTATGGGTCCCCGCCTTCGCGGGGACGACGACTGGTGTTGTGGCGACAGCGCTCGTTCACGCATCGCCCACCCTACCAATATGCTCCTGTTTTGCCCGACGGGTCAAATGACGCCGCTGATAGCGAAGGCCTTTCTGCCACCCACATAAGTCCTTGATCCGACTAGCGCCGGCTACTGTGCATGGGGTTGTTTTCGCAGTTTGGTATCGCGGCGCCTTCACGCCGCCTGCGACACCACCCGGTTGCGGCCGTCGTGCTTGGCCCGGTAGAGCGCGGTGTCGGCGCGCTTGAGGACGTCGGCGACCGCCTCGCCCTTCTGCTCCAGCGTGGTGAGGCCGATCGAGATCGTGACCTCGATGCGCTTGGTGCCCTTGTGGATCGCGAACGGCTCGCCCGCGATCGAGCGGCGCAGGCGCTCGGCGACCATGCCGGCGACGTGCAAATCGGTCTCCGGCATCACGATGACGAATTCCTCGCCGCCGTAGCGGCAGGCCAGATCGATGCCGCGGATCGACTTGCGCACGCGCACCGCGAATTCGCGCAAGACGTCGTCGCCGGCATCGTGCCCGTAATTGTCGTTGATCGACTTGAAATAGTCGATGTCCAGGATCATCAGCGCCAGCGGCTTGCCACGCGTGGCGGCCTGCTCGGCGAGCGTTGCCAGATGACTCTCCATGTAGCGGCGGTTGTGCAGGCCGGTGAGCGCGTCGGTGATCGCCATCTCGATCGAGTTCTGCACGTTGTCGCGTAAGTGATCGGTGTAGCGGCGGCGGCGGATCTGGGTGCGGGCGCGCGCCAGCAGCTCCGTCTTGTCGATGGGGCGCAGCAGATAGTCGTTGACGCCGATCTCGAGGCCGCGGAGCAGCCGCGTCGAGTTCTCGGGCTCGGCGATCGCCAGGATCGGCACGTGGCGCGTGCGCTCCAGCGAGCGCGCCTGGCTGCAGAGTCTCAGGCCATCGAAATTGTTGAGATCGAGCGAGACGATCAGCAAATCGTAATTGCCCTCGGCGGCGTGGAACAGCGCCTCCGTCGGGTTCGGCTCGACGTCGACCGTGTGCTCGGCGGCGAGGATCGTCGCCAGCCGCTCATAGGAGGACTCGCGGTCGTCGACCAAGAGGATGCGGCCGCCCTTGCCGGTGTCGGCCACGGCGCTGCGCTCGGGCGCCTGCATGCCGATCTCGAGCGAGGTGATGGCGCGCATGCGCAGCTCATCGGTCATCATCTTCAGCCGCGTCAGTGAACGCACGCGCGCGATCAGCACGACGTCGGATACGGGCTTGGTCAGGAAATCGTCGGCGCCGGCCTCGAGGCCGCGGTTGCGGTCGGCGGGGCTGTCGAGCGCGGTGACCATCACGACGGGAATGTGATGCGTGGCCGGATCGGATTTCAGGCGGCGGCAGACTTCAAAACCGTCCATGTCAGGCATCATCACGTCGAGCAGGATGATGTCGCATTCGGCTCTACGGCTGATCGCCAGCGCCTCGGCGCCGTTCGAAGCGGTCATCACGTCGAAATATTCGGCGGACAGGCGGGCTTCGAGGAGTTTGACGTTGGCAGGAACGTCATCGACAACCAGGATACGCGCGGACACTGTGAACTCACTTCCTATCCGATGAAACGCCGGACCGTCTCGATGAATTTGCCGACCGAGATCGGCTTGGACAAATAGGCCTCGCAGCCGCCCTCGCGGATGCGTTCTTCGTCGCCCTTCATCGCGAACGCCGTGACCGCGACGACGGGAATGGTGCGCAGCTCCGGATCGTCCTTGATCCAGCGCGTCACCTCGAGGCCGGAGACCTGCGGCAACTGGATATCCATCAGCACGAGGTCGGGCCGCATCTTGCGTACGAGATCGAGCGCCTCGTAACCGTTGCTGGTGCCCGAAGTCTGGTAGCCATGTGCTTCCAACAGGTCGCGGAAGAGCTTCATGTTGAGCTCGTTGTCTTCCACGATCAGGACGGTCTTAGCCATCCCGCCCTCCCGATTGGCACGAAGCCGGATACATGTGACGCCTCAGGCGCCGCTTTCCGGCGCTTCGAAAACTGGATTCAAACTAGCCTCAGATTCGCTCTAGTTTCGTTAAACCCGAGGGGCCACTTTCTGCGATGTGGTTTCCAGTTGCTTGCCCCGGGATCGCAAGACTCAAGGCGGAGACTCGGGCATGATGCAAAGTAGACACCGAAAGTTAACGGAAAGGCAAACCGGGCCCGTGAAAAAGCCTGTTCACAACCCTCGCGAAGTCGCTGAAATCGTTGCGATTCAGGCCCTGTCCTTCGTGGCGAGCGAGCCCGAGCGGCTGGGCCTGTTTCTGGCCGAGACAGGTGTCGGCCCGGAGACCCTCCGGAACGCCGCCGCGGACCCGAATTTCCTCCTCAGCGTGCTCGATTTCGTGCTGCGCGATGACGCCACCGTGAAGGCCTTCGCCACCGCCGCCGAACTGCATCCGACCAACGTTGCCGCAGCGCGGCAGGTCCTCGGCGACGCGCTCGGCGACCCCTCCTGGGAGCGCGACGTGCCGTGACCGCCCCCGTCCCGGCCGGGCCCCGCTGCTTCTGCCGGGATTGTCTGGCCGACCTGGATATCGCCGTGCGGCGCTGCGCGGCCTGCGGTTCCCCTCGCCTCGCCCGCCACCGGGCGCTGGCGAGCCTGACCATCGCGCATATCGACTGCGACGCCTTCTATGCGACGGTCGAGAAGCGCGACAATCCCGACATCGCCGACAAGCCCGTCATCATCGGCGGCGGCAAGCGCGGCGTGGTCTCGGCCGCCTGCTACATCGCGCGCACCTACGGCGTGCGCTCGGCGATGCCGATGTTCAAGGCGCTGGAGGCCTGCCCCCATGCGACCGTGATCCGGCCCGACATGGCGAAATACGTCCGCGTCGGCCGCGAGGTGCGCCAGGCCATGCAGGCGCTGACGCCGCTGGTCGAGCCGCTCTCGATCGACGAGGCCTTCCTCGACCTCTCCGGCACCGAGCGGGTGCATGGCATGATCCCGGCCAAGGTGCTGGCGCGCTTTGCCCGCGAGGTCGAGCGCGACATTGGCATCACCGTCTCGGTCGGCCTGTCCTGCAACAAGTTTTTGGCCAAGATCGCCTCCGACCTCGACAAGCCGCGCGGCTTCGCCGCGCTCGACCAGGACGAGGCGCGCGTGATGCTGGCGGAAAAGCCCGTCGGCTTCATCTTCGGCGTCGGACCGGCGACCCAGGAACGCCTCGTGCAGCGCGGCTTCCGCATCATCGCCGACCTGCAAAAGGCCGACGAGATCGAGATGATGCGGCAGTTTCCGAGCGACGGCCGCCGGCTGTGGCGGCTCGCCC
>NZ_LWIG01000014.1:263468-269565 GCF_002068095.1 Bradyrhizobium sacchari
GACCGCCGCGTCGAGCCGGACCGCGGCGCCAAGACGATTTCCAGCGAAACCACCTTCGAGACCGACATCCGCGATTTCGCGACGCTGGAGAAGATTTTGTGGCGGCTCTGCGAGAAGACGTCGTCGCGCCTCAAGAGTGGCGAACTCGCCGGCTCGACCGTGACGCTGAAGCTGAAGACCGCCGATTTCCGCCAGCGCACCCGCTCGCAATCCATTGCGGCTCCGACCCAGCTTGCCGCAAAGATTTTTTCGATCTGCCGCGAGATGCTGGCGAAAGAAATCGACGGCACCGCCTTCCGCCTGATGGGCGCCGGCGTCAGCGCTCTGCGCGAGGGCTCGCCCGCCGACGACACCGACATGCTCGACCGCCGCGCCGCCCATGCCGAGCGCGCCGTCGACAGCCTGCGCAAGAAGTTCGGCAGCGGCGCGGTGATCCGCGGGATCGCCTATGACGGGCCGGCGAAGGCGCAGGAGTGATCGAGGCCGGCCCGGCTCAGTCGCGTTCGAAGATCCGTGCCCCCGGATAGGCGCGCCTGGCGTACTGAACGACCAACTGCCGATCCTGTGTTTCCAGGAACGGGGTTCGGATCTGACAAGACCCAACGATAAGGTGCCACAGACCGTTGAGCTTTCGAATGACGACGTTCATCTGAGCGTTCTCGCAGTGACCCGAGTGGACTCAAATTGTAAGAATCTCCCGCCAGCGCTCAATTGTACCAGCGTAAGCTTTGCGTATTCGAAGTATTGGAGGACATATACAAAGGTATGTTGGAGCTGGCACCGTGACAGGCGAACGCGATCTCGACGCGCTGCTGAGTAACATGAAGCCGGAGCTTCTGGACGGCATCTTCGTGTTTTGCACCGTTGCGACAAGCGCAAGCATTCCAGCCACCATCAACCCGTTGCTGACGTTCCGCGAACGTGAAGGAACAACGCTGGTGGTACCGCACGAGCAGGCCGAAGCAGCAGGGCTGCGGTACGCGTTCCCCTCACGCCTGATCACCCTGACGGTTCACTCCGCGCTCGATGCGGTGGGTTTCCTCGCCGCGATCACAGCGCGCCTCGCCGAAGCCGGCATCAGCGTCAACGCCGTGTCGGCCTTTCACCACGACCATCTCTTTGTGCCTGTCGACCGGGCTGATGAAGCGATGGCCCTCTTGCATGACGGGTTCAGGCTGAAACAGGGTTGATTGCGCTTGATCTAGAGCATGCTCTAGCCTGTAGAGAGATGGCTGGCCTCGCTTCAAGGAGACAGCCCATGACAATGACCGACAACAAGGCGCTCATTCAGGACATCATGGATGCGCGCGCTCGTCGCGACCCGAGCCCGTTCATCGCCGCGATGGCAGACGACTTCGTCTGGCGGATCACCGGCTCGACGGCCTGGTCTGGCGAATATGTCGGCAAGGCCGACGTGCTGGAGCGCCTGATGAAGCCGCTCCACCGACAATTCACCGCGCCCACCAGCCTCACGGTCTCCCGCATCATCGCCGAGGGCGACTACGTCGTCGCCGAGTGCCGGGGCAACGCGACGACGCTTGCCGGGGAGCTCTACGCCAACACCTACTGCTTCATCATTCGCGTCGCGGACGGAAAATTGCGTGAGCTGACCGAGTACATGGACACCGCATTGGTCGAGCGGGTGCTAAGGCCGCCCGCAAGCCAATGAGGCCGGCGCAGCCTTGAGACGAGCATGCGGCGACACGGCCGGTCTTTCGCCGCCGGCGATCCACTCCTCATAGAATTCGACCTTGGCTTCGATCAGCGCCAAGGCCTGCGACCAACGCTGGATGTTATCCTGCACGCGCTGCTGATGGGCTGCGAGCAGCGCGTGACATTCGGTCAGCGTTGCTTCACCCCGTTTCGCAAGTGCCGCATATTCGCGCATCTGCTTGACCGACATGCCGGTGCCGCGCAGGCGCTCCATCAGATCCAACCAGCCGACGTGAAAATCGCTGTAGACGCGCCGTCCGCCGCGATCCCTGACAACGCCGGGGATCAAGCCCTGCGCTTCATACCAGCGGATGGTATGAATGCTGCGGCCGGTTCGGCTGGCGACCTCTCCGATGCGAAGATCACGCGACATGGTCTTCCCTCTCGTTCGAACCCGCCTCGCAGGGCTCAATTCATCCGGCCAGGCCTCCTCAATCGGCGACCGCGATCGCCTCGATCTCGATCAGCCACTCCGGCGCTGCGAGCGCGGAGACGCCGACGAGCGTCGAGGCCGGCGGCTCCATGCCTTCAAAGAACGCCGAGCGGGCCTTGCCGATGATGGGACGCAGCTCCGGCTTGTAGTTCACCACGAAGGTCGTGATCTTCACGATATTGGAGTAGCTCGCGCCGGCCGCCTTCAGCGCGTGCCCAAGATTCTGCATCACCTGCGTGGTCTGCGCGGCGATATCGCCCTCGCCGACGATCCGCCCCTCCTCGTCGGTCGAGACCTGGCCGGAGATGTAAATCGTCCGCGCGCCCGAGGCGGTGACAACGTGGGAATAAGCGGGATTGTGATGCAGGCCGCTGGGACGGAGATGGTCGAGCTTGGGCATGGGCTGGCTCCCGGAGTTTGTGGTTGGGAGAGAGCGTAGCTGGAGAGGGAGCGAAGAGCCAGCCCCGTCGTCATTGCGAGGAGCACTTGCGACGAAGCAATCCAGAATGTTTCCGCGGAAGGACTCTGGATTGCTTCGCTGCGCTCGCAATGACGATGGAGAGAACGGAGAACGCATCGCCCTCAATTGCAGGGCTTGCTGTCCTTGACGTCGAACTTGCCCATCGCGCCGGAGATGACGAAATCGTTGTAGTCGAGCACGAGCTGGCGCGAGACGCCGTTCTCGTAGAGCTCGAACGCCATCGCGTAGACCGGGGTCTGCTCGCCTTCCTTCTGCTGGGACTCGCGGTCGAAATAGCTGACGGTGACCGGCCAGCGCTTCAGCGACTTCATGTGCTCGTCCGACGTCGACGGATCGGTCGAGGTGGCGCGGTCGGCGGGGATCGGCTGGCCGATCACGGTCAGCGTGTTGTAGACCTTCTGGCCGTCGTCGGAGCCGTCATAGACGGAAAGCTCGAGCAGCGACTTGCCGTCCTTGGCGGCGGCAATGATGCGCTGGATCTGCTCGGTCGGAAACACGATCTTGCCGTCGAGGGTGAAACTCTTCGGCGCCGGCAGCTTCAGCTTGACGTTGATGTGGTCGCCGTCGCGCTCCGCCGAGCCATCGACGCGGCCGGCATCGGCCTCGTTCATCCGCGTTTCGATCTTGAAGCGGTAGCTTTTACCCGTTGCATCCTCCCAGGAATTGGAGCGGAGGTCGCTGAGCGTAACCTTGCCTTCGCCGCTGTCGAGCTCGGAGACCTGGCGGAATTCGGAGGTGTAGCCCTCGCAGGAGCTGCCGGTGAAGTTGTAGAGGATGCGGCCGCGCGCGCTGTTGACCGAATTGGAGCGCGACTTGACGAGGCTCAGATCATAGAGCGCCTGGTGCGCGAGGAACGGACCGTTGGCGGCTTGCGCCGCGCCGCCTGGGCCGAAAGCGGCCGCCGCGAGCGCCATCACACCGAGCGAAGTCCGGAAAAGGTGCACCATGTCTGTTCCTTGAGGATGCGTCCTTGGGAAAGCGCAGATTCGACATTTTACTGACCGTTCCATTGCGTCGCAACTGAGGCCGTTTCACGTAAAGTTGCGGCGCGCGCACTGAACCTGCTGCCCTGCCTCAACAAAATGCAGCCCCTCCGGTTGCTTGCATGTGGCGGCTCGATGGGCGAAACAGGGCGCGCCCGGCCGCCTTCGGGGGCGCCGGGGTGAATGATTTTTGGACAACGAGGTCGGACATGGCGGGCACGGTCGAGCAGAAACTGGCGGAACAGGGCATCAAGCTGCATGAGGCCCCAACCCCCGTCGCCAACTACGTCCCCTTCGTGCGGACCGGCAATCTGCTGTTCGTCTCCGGCCAGGTCTGCTTCGACCCCGCCGGCAAGCTGATCGCCAAGGGCAAGCTCGGCGCCGGCGTGTCGATCGAGGACGGCGCAGCGGCAGCGCGCGGCTGCGCGGTCAACCTGCTGGCCCAGGTCAAGGCAGCGCTCGGTGACCTCGACAAGGTGGTGCGGGTGGTGCGGCTCGGCGGCTTCATCAATTCGGCCCCGGACTTCCTGGACGGGCCGAAGGTGCTCAACGGCGCCTCGGACCTCATGGTCGCCGCCTTCGGTGACAAGGGCCGCCACGCCCGCACCACCGTCGGCGTCGCCTCGCTGCCCGCGGACGCGGCGGTCGAGGTCGAAGGTGTGTTCGAGGTCGCTTGACGCGCATGCGCGCTCCGGATTGGCTGACAGCGCGGCCGGTCGCCCATCGCGGCCTGCACGACATCTCGCGCGGCATCGTCGAGAACATGCCGGGGGCGGTGCAGGCTGCCATCGCTGGCAATTTCTCGATCGAGGTCGACATCCAGCTCTCCGCCGACGGCGAGGCCATGGTGCACCATGACCACGCCCTCGGCCGCCTCACCGAGGCCGCTGGCGAGGTGATCGAGAAGACCGCGGCGGAACTGAAGGCCGTCAGGTTCAAGGACACCGACGAGCGGATGATGTCGCTCTCCGACCTCTGCGCCATGGTCGCCGGTCGCGTGCCCATCGTGATCGAGGTGAAGAGCCGTTTCGGCGGCGACCGCAAGCTGGTGGAGCGGATGGCCGAGGTGCTGGCGTCCTATGACGGCCCCGCCGTCGGCATGTCCTTCGATCCCGACCAGGTGCTGGCGCTGCGCGAGCTGTTACCCTCCCGCCCGCGCGGCATCGTCGCGCAGCGGAGCTATGAGGACGAATATTGGGCCTACCTCACCCAGGAGCAGCGCGACAGCATGCTGTACCTGCGCCACGGCTTGCAGACCCAGCCGCATTTCGTCGCCTTCAAGGTCGACCACCTCCCGGCCACGGCCCCCTGGATCGCCCGCAACGTCTTCGGCTGCGCCCTGCTCGGTTGGACCGTGCGGACGCAGGACCAGCGAACGCGGGTCGGGCGATATGCGGATCAGATGATTTTTGAGGGGTTTGTGCCGTAGGTACCGCTCCCTCCGCTGTCATTGCGAGGAGCCCTTGCGACGAAGCAATCCAGAATCCCTCCGCGGAGACAGTCTGGATTGCTTCGCTGCGCTCGCAATGACAGCGGTGGGAAGTTCCCGGCCCCCTTGAAGTCGCTGCTGCAATGCACGATCTTGGGCGCAATGGCATCATCCGACATTACGCTCGAGGCCGTACCGTCCATAGGCGAAGTCTCGCCGGAGGATTGGGATGCCTGCGCCAATCCCGGCAAGGCTCTTAACGAAAAGGCTTGCAATGGGCATGGCGCGGGAACCTCATCCGCCTTTCCAGGCGATTCCCTCGGCCTCTCAGGACCCGCCTATAACCCGTTCGTCTCCCACGCCTTTCTCTCCGCGGTCGAGAAATCGGGTTCGGCAACGATCCGCACCGGCTGGGGGCCGCGACACCTCGTGGCCAAGCTCGACGGCCGCGTCGCCGGCGTCGTGCCTTGCTATCTGAAATCGCACAGCCAAGGCGAGTACGTCTTCGACCGCGGCTGGGCGGACGCCTACGAGCGCGCCGGCGGGCGCTACTACCCGAAGCTTCAGGTCTCGGTTCCCTTCACGCCGGCGACGGGACCGCGGCTGCTGGTCCGCGACGGCGTCGACCGCGACCAGATCAGGGAGGCCCTGGCGCGTGGTCTCGTAGCACTGTGCGGCGTCAGCAAGGCCTCGTCCGTGCACGTCACCTTCGCGCGCGAGGACGAATGGAAGCTGCTCGCCGGGCACGGCTTCCTCCAGCGCACCGACCAGCAGTTCCACTGGCACAACCAGGGTTTTGCCAGTTTCGAGGACTTCCTGACAACGCTGAACTCGCGCCACCGCAAGTCGATCAAGCGCGAGCGGCGCGACGCGCTCGCACCCGGCATCACGATCCACTGGCTCACCGGGAAAGACATCACCGAGGACGCCTGGGACGCGTTCTTCGCATTCTACATGGAGACCGGCTCGCGCAAATGGGGTCGCCCTTACCTCACGCGCGAGTTCTTCTCGCTGATCGGCGAGACCATGAGCCGGGACGTGCTGCTGGTGATGGCCCG
>NZ_LWIG01000014.1:269576-287019 GCF_002068095.1 Bradyrhizobium sacchari
CCGCCGCAACAACCGCTGGATTGCGGGCGCGATCAACTTCATCGGCTCGGACACGCTGTTCGGCCGCAACTGGGGCGCGGTCGAGCATCATCCCTTCCTGCATTTCGAGGTCTGCTACTATCAGGCGATCGATTTCGCGATCAAACATGGCCTCACCCACGTCGAGGCCGGCGCGCAAGGTGAGCACAAGATCGCGCGCGGCTACCTGCCGCGCACGACCCATTCCGCCCACTTCATCGCCGATCCCGGGCTGCGCCGCGCCATCGACGATTACCTCAAGCGCGAGCGCGCCTATGTCGCCGAGGCCGGCCGCGAGCTTGCCGAGCTCGGCCCGTTCCGAAAAGGCATTGACGAGGCTTCTTGACGGCCTGCCGTGGCTGGTGACAGTAAGCGCAAAATTCAAGCCTGAAATTCCCGGGAGCCGCTGCCATGACCGCCTACGACACCAACAACATTTTCGCAAAGATCCTGCGCGGCGAGCTGCCCTGCAACAAGGTCTATGAGGACGAGCATGTTTTCGCCTTCCTCGACATCATGCCGCGCGTGCCGGGACACACGCTGGTGATCCCGAAGGCTCCTGCCCGAAACATTCTCGACGTCCAGCCCGACGACTACGCTCATGTCGCCCGCGGCGCGCACAGAATCGCGGCGGCCGCGATGAAGGCGTTCAACGCCGACGGCATCACCATCCAGCAGTTCAACGAGCCCGCCGGCGGACAGGTGGTGTTCCACCTGCACATGCACGTCATGCCGCGCCATGACGGCGTCGCCATGCTACCGCCCGCAAGCCGCAAGGAAGACGTCAAGGTGCTGGAAGAGAACGCGACCAAGCTGATCGCGGCATTGAAGGCGGGGTAGGTCTACCCCCTCCTCATCGCGAGCGACGCGAGGCAATCCAGAAGCCCTCCGCAGGAGCAATCTGGATTGCTTCGTCGCAAGAGCTCCTCGCAATGACGGGGTGACAGTCGAGTCCGCTCACTCCGTCTGGAAATCCCCCGGCTGGGGCGCTGCCAATGGGGTGAACTCGCAGCGGTCGGGCTTGATGTCGATCAGCGGCGTGTTGTCGATGCAATCGAGGCCGCGCACCAGAATGGCATTTCCCTCGATTCCGACGAACTTAACGATCGAGGTACCGATCGGATTGGGCCGCACCGGTGAGCGCAGCGAAAAGGTGCCCCGGGTTTTCTCGTTGTTCTTCGGGCTCTGCAGGATGATGTCGCGGCGCGACCGGTCGAGCCAGTAGAGCACCTCGAGATTGCTGTAGAAATCGACGCCCTTGATCGCCGGCACGAACGGCTCGAAGATCTCGAGGCGACAGATTGGGCCATCCTGGCGCCCCTGCCGCGGTGTCTCCAGCCGGGACGTCCAGGGCGTGCGGATACGGCCGATGAAGACGAGGCCAGCATCTTCCGTGGACGGCAGCTCGATGGCGACCTCGCCCTCGCGGAGCTCGTTTTCGCGAACCATAGTTCCTGTTCCTTGGCTTGCCGGAGGCGGTTTTAGCCCAACCACCACTTGCCGGCCAGCATGAAGACTTCGCCGGTCACCACGCCCGCGAAGATCGAACGGCGGGTCAGCAGAAAAACGATCAGGCCGGCGCCGACCGCGCCATAGCGCAGGCCGTCCGGCACGCTGGCCAGCGCCCCGGGTGGCTCGACCACGATCTGGGCGATGACGCCCGCCAGGATCGCGGTTGCGACCGCCCTCACCCAGACCAGCAGCTCCGAGCCCTCATCGAGGCCGCCGCCGAACCACAGGCCCAGCATGCGCCAGATCTGGTTGGGAACGACACCGGCGACGAACAGGACGGCCAGTGCGTGCCAGTCGCCGACAAGCTGCGCGTAGCTCATGCGTGCACCTCGCGCCACCAATGGACGCCGTAGGCGATGGTGCCGGCCACCACGCCGCTCACGAGGATGTCGAGACCCGAGTTCATCTTCGCAGCGAGCGGGTAAAGCAATATCCCGAGCGTCAGCGCCACGACGTCGGCGACCTCGCGGCTGTTACGCGCGGTCGAGAACAGGAACGACAGCGGCGTCAGCAGCAGGATCGCCGCGCCAAGCGTCTGCGTCAGGTTGGCGGCGAGAAAATAACCGACAGTGTTGGCGGTGAGGCACACCGAGACCAGCCCGCAGCCGAGCCCATGCACGAAGGCGATACGCCGCTCGCGCGGCACCTGCGGCAGGAAGCGATGACACTCGACCCACAGCGTCACGGCGGTGAGGTGCGCGGCGAAGACCAGCTCGCGCCGTTTCGTCGTCGGCGTGCGCATCAAGGGCAGCACCGAGACCACCATCGGAAACAGCCGGATGGCGCTGACGGTGACCGCGATCGCCGACTGGATGATGGTGGCGCCCGAGCCGAGCGTGGTGATCAGGATGATCTGCGCCGGACCTGCCCAGACGAACAGCGTCGAGCAGAGCGCCCAGAGCAGGCTGAAATGGGTGTCATGAGCGAGCGCGCCTATTCCAAGATAGGTCACGAACAGCACGATGGTGAGGATCGTCTGCGTGATCGAGCGCAGCCCCCACGCAAAGGCGCGCCACGGACTTTGCCATTGAGGGGAATCGAGCGGAGGGAGCGCCACGGGAGTGCTGGTCGGGGTTACGGAATCGTGGCTGCATAACGGGCAATGCGGCCGTCCGCGTCAAGGAAGCGTGCGGCGGGGCTGGCATGCAGGCGACACCCACCGTCTGTCATTCCGGGGCGGCTCGAAGAGCCGAACCCGGATTCCCGAGATTCCGGGTTCGATGCTTCGCATCGCCCCGGAATGACGAGCAGGGAGGAATGCGCCCTACCCCGCCACACCCCGATTCTTCAGCACGAAGCAGGCACCGCCCGCCTTGCGGATGCGGTTGCACAGATCATCCGCCTCGGCGCGCGTGTCGGCGCCAATGCGCACCTGGTAGAACGTGTGCGAACCGCGGCTGCGCATCACCGAACTCAGCAGGCTCGGGTCGCGCTCACCGATCACCGCGCTCAGGCGCGTCACGGCGCGGGAGTACATCGCCAGCGCCTTGTTGCGGTCGAAGCCGGCGGCGAGCTGCACGCCCCAGATCTTTGCGGCGGCAAGCTCCACATGCTGCTCGAGCTCGGCGACGAACGGATTTGGCGCGCGCTTCAACAGCGCCATCAGGTCGCGGCAGCTCGTCGGCGGCGAGCTGGGCGGCCCCTTGCCGGTGCTGCCCGCCTTGGCCCATGCGTCAACGCTCGTGCCCGTGATGGCATAGACGTAGTTGCGGGTCTGCTCCGGCATCGGGCCGGTGCCGGCGAGCCATTCCTGCACGCGGCGGGGCCCGGCATTGTAGGCGGCTGCGGCAAGGCCGAGATTGCCAAACTGGTTGCGTAGCTCGTTGAGGAATTCGGCCGACTTCGGCAGCGCCTGGACCGGATTGAAGGGATTGAGCAGCCCGCGCTCGCTCGCAGTCCCCGGCATGAACTGCGCAATGCCCTGCGCATGCTCGCCGCTGCGCGTCATGGGCCCCACCGCATCGGCCTGGAAGCGGCTTTCCTGCCAGATCACGCGGGCGAAGAATTCCAGCGGCAGGTTGGCATCGCGCGCGGCAGCCTCCACGATCAGGCAGATCGATTCGCGCGTGTCGCTCTCGCGCGCGTCCGCCGGCTTCGGCGGCGGCATCGCGAGCTCCTCGACGCTGGGGACCGCGACATTGGTTTTCGCCGGCGAGCTGTCCCACGCCCCAGCCCGCAACGTCGAGACGAGAAGCGCGACAACGAGGATTGATGCAATTCGCGCCAACACTGCCCAAGCAACGCTGTGGCGTGCGCCGGCGCGGCATGCGACAAGATGATCCGCCATGTTGTGGCATCGTGCCATGGTTCGACGAGTTGCCAATATATGCTGCCTGACCTGCTTCTCCCAATGCGTTCCCCCACCAGACGGATCCGCGCGATCCTCGCCCTTGCCGCCCTCGTCCTGTCCGCCGCGCCGGCCCTGGCGCAGGTCAACTGGCGGATGACCACGGAATACCCGCAAAACAACATTTCCGGCATTGGCCTCACCACTTTCGCCGATCGCCTGGCCGCGCGCACAAACGGTTTCGTGACCGTGACGAGCGCCTTCGACAACGAGCTCAAGATCAATTCGGGCGATATGCCGCGGGCGGCACTGGACGGCCGCATCGCCGGCGGCGATGCCTTTGCCGGCGCGCTGTCCGGTCTCGATCCGGTGCTCGGCCTCTCCACCCTGCCCTTCCTGGTGCAATCGGTCGATATCGCGCGCGCCACCAATGCGCGGGCCCGCCCGCTCTACGAGAAAGCCTTCGCCGCGCGCGGCCTGAAGCTGCTCTATGTAACGATCTGGCCGGCGACCGGCCTCTGGTCCGATCATGCGCTCGCCGGCGCCGACGATCTGCCGAAGTTGAATTTGCGCGCCTACGACGCCAATTCCAGCGCGGTGATGCGCGCCGCCGGCGCCAATGCGCAGTTCCTGCCGATGGACAAGGCGCTTGCCGGACTGAAGGAGCACCAGCTGAACGCATTCCTCACCTCCGGCGATGGCGGTGCGGGTCGCAAGCTCTGGGACTTCTTGCCGCATTTCACCGCAATCAATTATGCGATGCCGATCTCGATCGCCTTCGTCCGCAACGAGGACTTTGCCGCGCTGTCCGAGCCGATGCAGCGCGAGGTGATGGCGGCTGCGGCCGAGACCGAGCAGAGCCAGTTCGCGCTGCTCGCCCATCGCACCGCCGAAAATTACACACGCATGCGCGAGAACGGTGTGAGCATCGTCGAGCCCGCGCCGCAATCTCTCATCGGAGCGCTCCGCAACGCCGCGACCAGCACGATCTCCGCCTGGGAGGCCCAAGCCGGCCCGGATGCCGCAGCGATCGTGGCATGGACCCGGCAGCAATGACGCGGGCGGACCTTGACTTGACGCCCGATCCGACTAGCAACGGGCGGCAGTCTCAACGCGGGTTCCGCCCTGATGGCCACGATCTATTTTGACCTCGACGGCACGCTGACCGACCCGAAGCCCGGGATCACCCGCTCGATCCAGTACGCGCTGGAGCGGCTGAGCTTGACGGTGCCCGGCGAGGACGAGCTGACCTGGTGCATCGGGCCGCCGCTGCTTGCCAGCCTGAAAAAGCTCACGGGAAGCGACGAGCTCGCCGACCGCGCGCTGCTGCTCTATCGCGAACGCTTTTCCGAGATCGGCCTGTTCGAGAACGAGGCCTATGCCGGCATCGTGGACACGCTGACAACGCTCGCCGCGACGACGCCGCGCATGTTCGTGGCGACCAGCAAGCCCGCGGTCTACGCCAGCCGCATTGTCGATCATTTCGGCCTGAAGCCGTATTTCGAGCGCGTGTTCGGCTCCGAGCTCGACGGCACCCGCGTCGACAAGCGCGACCTGCTACGCTACGCGCTCGGCGAGGCCAAGGTCGACCCTGCCAGCGCGATCATGATCGGCGACCGCAGCCATGACGTCGTCGGCGCCCGCACCAACGGTATGACCGCGATCGGCGTGCTCTACGGCTATGGCAGCGAAGCCGAGCTGCGGGACGCCGGTGCGCACCACATCTGCGCTGCGCATCCCGAACTGCTCGGCCATTGTGGGGCCTAAGCGGTAACAGTCACCACCGCCGCCAGCATGCCGGTCTTCGGGTGACAGTTCAGATATTCGAAGAGCTGCTCGTCCGCAGCTGCCACCGTCACCTCGTGATAAAGCCGCAACTTGGCTGATGGCCCGAGCGCCGAGAGATATTTCATCGCCGCGCCGAAGATCCTGACATGGGTCGGATGCGACTCCGCCCAGCGCTCCAGTGCGGCGAGGCTCTTCCACCAGCTCTGGCCGTAGGACTTTTCGCTGACGCTGCCGTCGGCCGCGAGCACCTTCATGTAGCGATTGGTGTAGCAGCCGATGGCGAGGCCGTCGTCGCGCAGGAAATCCATGCCCTCGCGCAGCACCGGCTCGACGTTGTCGAGATAGAGCTTTCGCTCGGATGCTTCGGTGTCGCTCCAGTCCTGTCCGGAGCGGATCAGGCAGAGATTGTCGTGCGCTTTCACGCGCAGCCGTGCACCGTCGCGGATCAATTCGGGCGCGCCGCCCGGCGCCATCGCATCGGTTTGCGATAGTGGAATGCGGTCGCGCATGCCGCCCCAATAGGCATGCTCCTGCACCTCGCCGCTCATGCCCTCCGCAACGACGGCGACACCCTCGGGCCTGTCGGGCGAGGAGAACAACGTCTCATGACGAGCCACGGTCGGACGCAGCACCTCGATGAAGGTGCCGACGCCGTCTCGCGATCTTCCGGTCCACGCCTCACGTGTCGGGGCGAACCAGGCATCGAAGCGAGCGACGTCGTCCCAATAGGCGACCGTGACGGTGGTGTCGTAGCCGGCTTGGTCGACATAGCGCGCACGGTCCCAATGGGATGGACCACCTTCGCTGGCGAACATCCCTGCGATGTCCTCGAGCGCCTCCAGCGCGCTCGACGGCGCCGCACCGCGATACTGCACGCCGAAATAGGCCATCACGACCCGGCTCACGGCCGGCTTGTAGCGCGCCACGAAGGACGGATATGGCGGCTGGTAATCATCAGGCACGCGCTTGTGGCGCATGCGCGTCGTTTCGAGATGCAGAGGAATTGCGGATTCCATGCTCATGTCCTCCCCTCGATCCCGGCGATCAACTCGCTGCGGCGTTGATGTCCACGGGCTCGACAATGTCTACCGGCAGCGCGAACTGCTCGACGCGCTTGTAAGGCTTCCTGTTGAGCAGCAGCCGCGTCACGTCGGGCCGCGAATAATGCCCGGCGGGATCGGCGGCGTTCTTGGCGACGCCGATGGCGCCGAGGTCGATCTCGGCAATCAGCAGTCCCTCCTGGTCAGGTGCCAGCTTGTCGCCAATCTGGCTGCCGTCGGGGCCGTAGATCGCGGCAAAGCCGCCGCCGGCATGCAGCAGTGCGTGCTTGTCCGGCCGATCGCAGAGCTCGTCGATCATTGCCTGCGACACCGTCGCGCAAGGCGCGAGCACGAAGCATGAGCCCTCGACCGCATAAACGCGCGAGGCAGCGTTGTTGACCTCGGCACCTAACGCCGGCGCGAAGGGATCGTAGAGCGAGAAGCTCGGCCAAGCCGCGACATGGACCTGCTCGTTCTGGGCGTACATCGCGTATTTCGACAGCGGCTGCAGATGCTCCCAGCAGCACAGCGCGCCTAAGCGGCCGATGTCGGATCGCGCGTGCACGGCGAGGTCGCTGCCGTCGCCCTCGCCATAGACGGTGCGCTCGGCATGGGTCGGACGCAGCTTGCGACGCTTGGCGATGGTCTCGCCGTCGGGGCCGATCAGCCATTGCGCCAGATAGAGGCTGCCGCCGTCGCGCTCGGACAGGCCGATCACGGCGGTCAGCTTCGCCTTGCGCACGGCATCGCGCAAACGCTCGGCCTGCGGACTGTCGTAGGACAGCGAATTGTCGAAATAGCGCTGCACGAAGCCGCGGCCGATCGCCCAAGCCGGCGAGTCCATCCAGATGTACCAGGGGTAGCCGGGGATGAAGGCCTCCGGGAAGGCGATCAGCTTGGCGCCCTTCTCGGCCGCCTCCGTGATCAGCGCGATGGATTTGTCGACCGAGGCGTCGAGATCGAGCCAGGCGGGCGCCGCCTGCACCACCGCCACCTTGTATTTGGGATGTTCGATGCCCATTGCCGCCCTCCATTGCCGGTTGATCGGAAGCCACGTCCGATGCAGTCTATTTGGCCAAGCCGGGCAGCCGGGCGCTCGACCACGGCGGCACAAAAACTCGACTTGGGGGAGAGAAGCGCCGGTACGGAACTTGCCTGCGGTCAGGCTGAATCTGCGCCAAGATGCGGTTTTGCGGGATGTGAAAGGGAGGCTGTCCCAATGACAATCCAGTTCACGACAGACGGCAGCCCGGGCTACCGGCGGCTTGCTCTCTGGCAGGACATCGTCTGTGACGTCTTCGTCGGGCTCGACTGCAAGTCCGATCTCGGCAATGCCTTTCACGGCTCGGTGACGCAGGCCACGCTCGGCAAGGCCGCCTGCTCCGACGTCTGCTCGGATCGCCAGCACGTGTTCCGCACGCCCTCGCGCATCGCGCGCTCCGATCAGGATTTTGTCCTCATTGCGCTCGGCAATCGCGGCGACGGCGGCGTGGTGCAGGACGGCCGCGAGACCGTGATCCATCCCGGCGAGTTCGCGCTCTACGACACCACGCGCCCCTATGAGCTGAAGTTCAACGACAGTTTCACGCAAACGATTTTCAAGGTGCCGCGCGAGATGCTGCAGCGGCGGCTCCGCGGCACCGAGACGCTGACCGCGATCTCGTTCGGCGCCGACGCGCCGCTGGAGCGGCTCGCCTACGACTTCATCTTCAGGCTCTGCCAGACCGCGGACCGGCTCGCGCCGAACAACGCCGCCGCCCTGTCGGAGCAGGCCATCGATCTGCTGGCGATGGCACTGAGCGAGCGGCTGGGCACGACCTCGCTGCCGTCCTCGACCCACCGCTCCGCCCTGCTCTACCGGCTGAAGGTACACATCCGCGCGCATCTCGCCGATCCCGAGCTCTCGCTGGCGGAGACCTCGGCCGCGCTCGCCATCTCGCCGCGCTACGTGAATGATCTGCTCGCCGACGAGGACACCTCGTTCCAGCGCTACGTCCTTGGCGAACGTCTCGCCCAATGCCGGCGCGACCTCGCCTCGCCCGTTCTTGCTCGCCGCCACATCAGCGAAATTGCCTTTGCCTGGGGCTTCAACGACCTCTCGCATTTCGGCCGCGTCTTCCGCGAGCATTTCGGGATGTCGCCGCGCGATTTCCGGCAAAGCCAATTGCGGCACTGAGCAGCCATCTTTGCGAGCCTTCGTCCTCAGCGAAGGCAAAGCTCGCCAATTCCAGATTGTCTTGTCATGCCGCGTGCCTCAGGCTGGCACGCATGAGGACTCACACGACGATCGCCGGATCGGAGCCGTTGCTGAGCATGATCGCGATCCGGCTCGCGGTGCTGGTCGTGGTGGGGTGGAGTTTGACTCTGCTGCCGCAGCAGGCACGCAACAGTGATCTCGCCTGCGTTTCCTCGCCCGCTGCAATAGGCGCAGCAAGACCTCCGGCGAATTTCGTCGACGCCGCGCTCGACGACATGCTTCGCCACGACTAGGGCGTTCCCGAAGCAAGGCCGGTATGTGAGCGCGTGATAGGACAAGGAGCCTGCTTGCGCTAACTTCGGCAGCAAGGCCGCACCGGTCAATCAGCGGCCAGCCGAGGAGCATGTCGATGGAATACCGACGCTTGGGCCGTTCCGGCCTCATGGTGCCCGCTTTGAGCCTTGGGACCGGCACGTTCGGCGGCGTCGGCCGCCTCGCCGCATGGGGCACGACGGACGCGACCGAAGCGCGCCGCCTTCTCGATATCTGCCTCGAAGCCGGCGTGTCGATGTTCGACACCGCCGACGTCTATTCGCTCGGCGAGTCCGAGCGCGTTCTGGGTGAGGCCATCAGGGGCCGCCGCGACAAGGTGCTGGTCTCGACCAAGGCCACCTTCCGCTTCGGCGATGGTCCGAACGACATCGGCTCTTCACGGCAGCACCTGCTCGCAGCCATCGACGGTTCGCTGAGCCGGCTTGGCACCGATTACATCGATCTGTTCCAGCTCCATGGCTTCGACGCCTTCACCCCACCCGAAGAGGTGCTCTCAACGCTCGATGTGCTCGTGCGCGCCGGCAAGATCCGCTATGTCGGCGTCTCCAATTTCTCGGGCTGGCACCTGATGAAGTCACTCGGTGTTGCGGACAAGCACGGCTTCCCGCGCTACGTCGCCAACCAAACCTACTATTCGCTGATCGGGCGCGACTACGAATGGGAGTTGATGCCGCTCGGCCTCGACCAGGGCCTCGGCGCCGTGGTCTGGTCGCCGCTCGGCTGGGGACGCCTCACGGGAAAAATCCGGCGCGGCCAGGCCAGGCCGGAAATCAGCCGTCTGCCCAAGACTGCCGACTTCGGCCCGCCCGTGCCGGACGAGCACGTCTACCGTGTGGTCGACGCGATCGACGAGGTCGCGAAGGAGACCGGCAAGAGCGTCTCGCAGATCGCGCTGAACTGGCTGCTGCAGCGTCCGACGGTCTCGACGCTGATCATCGGCGCGCGCAACGAGGCGCAGCTGCGCGAAAATCTCGGCGCGGTCGGCTGGTCCCTGACCAAGGACCAGATCGCAAAGCTCGATGCCGCCAGCAAGGTGACGCTGCCCTATCCCTACTGGCACCAGCGCGCGACTTTCACCGACCGCAACCCGCCGGCGGTGTAGGACACTTGAGCTGCGTCAAGCCCGCTTGCGTCAGCCGTGGCATCCTGCGGCCGTCGCGAGGCCCCCGATGCGCCGATTTGCCATGAAGGCCCTGTTCACGGCTCTCTCCTTCCGAAGAGCGGGACAAGAAAGGATCGATTGGGATCGCCGTATCCTGGTTTTTTCGACGGCGGTGACGCTGGGCCTCATTGCGCTTTACATCTACGGAAAGGCGACCACGCGCTGGTGAGGTGACGATGCCTCCCCGCTCGGGCGCTGACGCTCGCACTGGAACTGTCCGTGGTCTGCCGGGTTGCGATGCATCCAGCCGTTCCCTAATCCGGAGCTGAACCACGGCCCGAATCAAGCGCGCTTCCACCATGTCGTCCGCCCCCATCGAGCATGCCGACGGCCTGCCACAGCCGCAGCGCAACCAGGCGGTTCTGACCATTGCGCTCGGGATCATCATGGCGGTGGTCGACAGCGCCATTGCCAATGTCGCGCTGCCGACGATCGCGGCCGACCTCGACGCGAGCCCGGCCTTCTCGATCTGGATCGTCAACGGCTACCAGCTCGCCATCACGATCTCGCTGCTGCCGCTGGCCTCGCTCGGCGAGATCGTCGGCTATCGCCGCGTCTATCTGATCGGGCTGGCGCTGTTCACGCTCGCATCGGGCTTGTGCGCGCTGGCGCATACGCTGCCGCTGCTGACGGTCGCGCGCATCATTCAGGGCTTTGGCGCGGCGGGCATCATGAGCGTCAATGCGGCGCTCGTTCGCTTCACCTATCCGCGCCACCTGCTCGGCCGCGGCATCGGGCTCAACGCGCTGGTCGTCGCGTTCTCGGCCGCGGTTGGCCCGACGCTCGCCGCAGGCATCCTCGCGGTCGGGAGCTGGCCGTGGCTATTCGCCATCAACGTGCCGCTCGGCGCGGTGACGCTCGTGCTCGGCCTGCGCAGCCTGCCTCACACGAAGCCCGCGGGCCGTTCCTTCGACTGGCAGAGCGCAGGCCTGTCAGCGATCACCTTCGGCGTCGGAATCGCTGCGATCGACAGCGTCGGCCATGGCGAGGCAGCGCTCACCTGCCTCGTCCAGTTCGCGGTCGCGCTGGTCGCCGGCGCGCTGCTGGTCTATCGCGAAACCCATATGACCTCGCCGTTGCTGCCGATCGACCTGTTGCGCATCCCGGTGTTCGCGCTGTCGATCGCGACCTCGATCGCCTCGTTCTGCGGCCAGATGCTGGCCTTCGTCGCGATCCCCTTCTACCTCCAGAGCCGCTTCGGCTATTCCGCCGTGCATATGGGCCTCCTGATCACGCCATGGCCGATCGCGGTCGCGTTCGCAGCGCCCCTCGCGGGCCGACTGGTCGAGGATTATCCGGCCGGCCTGCTCGGCGGCATCGGACTCACGCTGTTCGCCTGCGGGCTCGCCGCGCTTGCGCTGCTGCCTGCGACGCCAACGCCGCTCGACGTGATCTGGCGGATGGCGCTGGCGGGCGCCGGCTTCGGCCTGTTCCAGACGCCAAATAACCGCACCATGATCGCCGCCGCCCCGCGCGAGCGCGCCGGCGGCGCCAGCGGCATGCTGGGCACAGCGCGCCTGCTCGGCCAGACCACCGGCGCGGCGCTGGTCGCTCTCTTCCTCGGCCGCTATCCGACCGACGGAACCCGATTGGCGCTCCTCGCTGGCGTAGGCTTTGCGCTCTGCGGCGCGGTGCTGAGCATGTTGCGACTGTCGCCCACCGGCGCGCGCGGCGCCGAGCACGTCCGCGTGCAGGACGATCAACGCCTGCGGGGCGAATAAGGGGAAGCCACACGCGGGCTCCCGCCGGCGCAGAGGCCGGGACGTAAAACAAAAAGGCCGGCTTTGCAGCCGGCCTTTTCGATTTCATCACATGCCGATCAAGCCTTGACCAGCGGGCCCTTGGAGGTCGGCCCCTTCGAGCCGCCGGGGCCGCCCGGCTTGTTGGGCTTGCCCGGCGGACGCTTGCGGGTGCCGGGCAGCTTCTCCTGCTTCGGCGTGACCGGGCCCTCGACGAACTCGAAACCGATCTTGTCCTTGGTCTCGTCGGCCTCGTCCTTGACGAGAACGACGCGGACGTGGCCGCCGCCCTTCAGCTTGCCGAACAGCACCTCGTCGGCCAGCGGCTTCTTGATGTGCTCCTGGATCACGCGGGCCATCGGACGTGCGCCCATCTGCTCGTCATAGCCGTGCTGGACCAGCCAGGCCTTGGCGGGCTCGGACAGCTCGATGGTGACGTCGCGATCGCCGAGCTGCGCCTCGAGCTGAAGCACGAACTTCTCGACCACGGTGCCGATCACCTCGACGCTGAGATGGCCGAACGAGACGATGGCATCGAGACGGTTGCGGAATTCCGGCGCGAACTGCCGGTTGATCGCCTCGTGGTCGTCGCCTTCCCGCTTCGAGCGGGTGAAACCGAACGCCTGCTTGGCGAGATCCGCCGCGCCCGCGTTCGTGGTCATGATCAGGATCACGTTGCGGAAATTGACCTGCTTGCCGTTGTGATCGGTGAGCCGGCCGTGATCCATGATCTGGAGCAGCACGTTGTAGAGGTCGGGATGCGCCTTCTCGATTTCGTCGAGCAGCACCACGCAATGCGGATGCTGGTCGACGCCGTCGGTCAGCAGGCCGCCCTGGTCGAAGCCGACATAGCCGGGAGGCGCGCCGATCAGGCGCGACACGGTGTGCCGCTCCATGTACTCGGACATGTCGAAGCGCAGCAGCTCGACGCCGAGCGTCGCCGCCAGTTGCTTCGCGACCTCGGTCTTGCCGACGCCGGTGGGGCCCGAGAACAGGTAGCAGCCGATCGGCTTCTCCGGCTCGCGCAGGCCGGCTCGCGCCAGCTTGATCGAAGCTGCCAGCGACTCGATCGCCTTGTCCTGGCCGAACACGGTGCGCTTCAGGGTCTGCTCGAGATGCTTGAGCACCTCGGCATCGTCCTTCGACACGCTCTTCGGCGGGATCCGCGCCATGGAGGCGATCGTGGTCTCGATCTCCTTGATGCCGATGGTCTTCTTGCGCTTGTTCTCGGCGACCAGCATCTGCGCCGCACCGGACTCGTCGATCACGTCGATCGCCTTGTCGGGCAGCTTGCGGTCGTGGATGTAGCGCGAGGAGAGCTGCACCGCAGCCTCGATCGCCTCATTGGTGTACTTCAGCCGGTGGTAGTCCTCGAAATACGGCTTGAGGCCCTTGAGGATCGCGATGGCGTCCTCGACGGTCGGCTCGTTGATGTCGATCTTCTGGAAGCGCCGTACCAGCGCGCGGTCCTTCTCGAAGTGCTGGCGGTATTCCTTGTAGGTGGTCGAGCCCATGCAGCGGATCGTGCCCGAGGCAAGCGCCGGCTTGAGCAGGTTCGAGGCATCCATGGCCCCGCCCGACGTCGCGCCCGCACCGATCACGGTGTGGATCTCGTCGATGAACAGGATCGCGTTGGGATGCGCCTCGAGCTCCTTCAGCACCTGCTTCAGGCGCTCTTCGAAGTCACCGCGATAGCGCGTACCCGCGAGCAGCGTGCCCATGTCCAGCGAGAACACGGTCGCAGCCGCCAGCACCTCCGGCACCTCGCTGTCGACGATGCGCTTGGCGAGGCCCTCCGCGATCGCGGTCTTGCCGACGCCGGCTTCACCGACGAACAGCGGGTTGTTCTTCTGCCGGCGGCACAGCACCTGGATCGCGCGGTTGATCTCGGAATTGCGTCCGATCACCGGGTCGATCTTGCCGTCGCGCGCCTTCTTGTTGAGGTTGACGCAATAGGTCTCGAGCGCCTCGCCCTTCTTCTTGGCGTCCTCGCTGCCCTTGGTCTCGGTCTCCTCGTCGACGCCGCGCACGGGCCGCGCCTCGGAGACGCCCGGCCGCTTGGCGATGCCATGGCTGATGTAGTTGACGGCGTCATAGCGCGTCATATCCTGCTCTTGCAGGAAGTACGCGGCATGACTCTCGCGTTCGGCGAAGATCGCGATCAACACGTTGGCGCCGGTCACCTCTTCGCGACCTGACGACTGCACATGGATCACTGCGCGCTGGATCACGCGCTGGAAACCGGCGGTCGGCTTGGCATCGTCGGCGCCATCCGTCACCAGATTCTCGAATTCGGTCTCAAGATAATTGACGAGGCTCGTGCGGAGCTTGTCGAGGTCGACGCTACAGGCGCGCATGACGGCGGCTGCATCGGAGTCATCGATCAGGGAGAGCAGGAGATGCTCGAGCGTCGCGTATTGGTGATGACGCTCATTTGCGATCGCCAGCGCACGATGCAGGGATTGTTCAAGGCTTTGGGAAAAAGTCGGCATTCGCGTCCTCTATGGCCCCCACCATCATGGTCGTGATCGCCCGGTCAGGCAACAACAACCTTTGTCACATATAGTTATACAAGATCGCGGCGAAAGACCGGTTCCGCGACTCGGCAGCTAGCCACCTGGGCTAGTTTCAATGCAAAACCCGTTCCGATTTGGGCAGAACGACCCGTCTGGGCGGAATGGACGCCGGCGCCGATGTTCGCCGGATCAGGCAGCAAGATGTGCCGCCGTCACACACCACACGAACAGAACCACTCTAAAGAAACTCGAACGCGCGATTACTTCTTTTCCATCACGCATTGCAGCGGATGCTGGTGCTTGCGGGCGAAGTCCATCACCTGCGTCACCTTGGTCTCGGCGATCTCGTAGGTGAACACGCCACACTCCCCGATACCGTGATGGTGAACATGCAGCATGATCTTGGTCGCCGCCTCGACGTCCTTCTGGAAGAACTTCTCCAGCACGTGGACGACGAATTCCATCGGCGTGTAGTCGTCATTCAGGATCAGCACGCGGTACAGGTTCGGTCGCTTGGTCTTCGGCTTGACCTTGGTGATGACAGACGTGTTCGGCCCCGTCGGACCGCCGGAACGGTTCTCGTCATTGCTCATTCGGGGAGCGAGGGCGGCGGTGGCCGCGGACAGGTCGAGTCTGGACAACAATTGCGGCATGGCTCAGGCGTTCAAATTCCCCACGGAAGCGTATGACGGTCTGCCGCAGAGCCCCAGCCTCCGGAGCTTCACACAGGCGCACCGCCTCGTTGGATCGCCGCTTCCAACCGGTCCGGTCCAAGCCGTATCGGTCGTCAACAATATGGGCCCACCCCCGGCTCGCCGCAAGCGTGCAAAGGTCCGGCCGATGCGGCCGCGGCGGTCCCGATTCCCGATCCGGGCGATCCTGACCGAGGTTAGTCAATCCGGACCGATTTGACAAAAATTTCCGCGCCGCACGGTTAGAACATGTTGATCAGGAACCGACCGGTCAGCTGAACCGCGACAGTTTCGCGCGGGATCATCTCCGGACTTCTACGGTGCGATCGAATTGCCGGCTGAAGCGCGTGGCGCAAAATCGGGCAAGGACGACGCTGTGCGAAACGCCGCCCCTCGCGAGCAGCATGATGTTCGTGCAGGTGAACACCGGCAGCGAGCCGGCCGCTTGTGTGTTGCGATATCGCGCGAGCAGCACCACCAAGCCCGCTCTGAGTACATCGGCAAACCGGATCGTTGACGCATTCAGGACGATCGACCGAGCTGTGCGTGGTGCGCCGAGACGAACCCGCCGCGACAAAGAAAAGCCCGGCTGTTCAGCCGGGCTTTTGCTTTCAGGATATCGGGGAAGGCTTAGTTGGCGGCCGGGGTGAACTTCGAGACGATGGTCTCGACCGGCTTGAACGCCTGCTTGGCGAGGTCGTTGTAGAGGCCGGCGATCTTCTGCGATTCCGCGACGAAGGTCTCGTAGGCGGAACGGGCGAAGTCGGTCTGGGCTTCCATGGCCTTATCCAGCGACTTCACGCCGGAAAGCTTCTCGACGAAGGACTTGGTGTCTTCGAACGACTTCTTGGTGTAGTCGCCATAGGCGCTGGCGATCGCCTGAAGGCCATGCTGCACCGAGGTCGCGGAGGCAACGCACTGCTCGAAGTGCTCTTTCCCGTAGTTCTGAAAGTCTTCAACCTTGAACATTTCGGAATCCTTTTCCCTGGCTCTCGTCGGGAAGCCCCGGCTCCCTGACTACTGCCCATAATTAGTGCAACGCACAATAAAGTCAAGAATCTTGTGCGACGCACAAAAACTCGATGCAAATCGTGGAGATTCCCGGAGTTTCCCGCAAGGGTTCCTTAAGCTTTTGGAAACCGCGGCGCCCTACCCTGATTCCCTGGACGTGTTCAGCTTCCGCAATCGGCCAAAGCCGTTTGAGAACATCACCTTAGCCAGAACAGCGGCTCAGGCCAAACGTCCCCCGCAGCGAACACAGGCGGAGGGACAGCCTGGGCAGGTAATGATCCCGGGCCTTAAGGGCACAATTTCGCCTCACGGGCCGGTGATCAAGTCAGAAACGGGGACGGGGTTCCATGCTTCGTAAAAACTTGTCTTCCTCGCGCTTGGCGCGGGTTGGCGTTTTCGGGCTTCTTACGGTCACCACCGCAGTCATCTTCACCACTGATGCTGCCGAAGCGCGGCGCCACCGGCGCCACTACGCGCACCACCGGGTGCAGCGCGACGTATCCGAAAGCTCCAGCCCGAAATTCGCGTCCATCATCGTCGACGGTAATTCCGGCGCGGTGCTGCAATCGAACAACCCCGACGGAATCCGCCACCCCGCCTCGCTCACCAAGATCATGACGCTCTATCTGCTGTTCGAGCGTCTCGAGTCCGGCAAGATGAAGCTCGACACCGAAATGCCGGTGTCCCAGCACGCCGCCGATCAGGATCCAACCAAGCTGAACCTGCGCGCCGGCCAGACCATCCGCGTCGAGGACGCGATCAAGGGCCTGGTCACCCGCTCCGCGAACGACGCCGCCGTGGTCATCGCCGAAGCGATCGCCGGAGATGAAGACGACTTCGCCCAGATGATGACGCGCAAGGCGCGCTCGCTCGGCATGTCGAAGACGGTCTACCGCAACGCCAACGGCCTTCCCAACGACGAGCAGGTCACCACCGCGCGCGACCAGGCCACCCTCGGCCGCGCCATCCAGGAGCGCTTCCCGCGCTACTATCGCTATTTCGCCACCTCGACGTTCAACTGGCGCGGCCAGTCGATCCGCAACCACAATCACCTGCTCGGCAGCGTGGAAGGCGTGGACGGCATCAAGACCGGCTACACCCGCGCCTCCGGCTTCAACCTCGTCACCTCGATGCGCCGCGGCAACCGC
>NZ_LWIG01000014.1:287074-343360 GCF_002068095.1 Bradyrhizobium sacchari
GGCGGCTCGCGCGACGCCATCATGCGCAACCTGCTGGCCGAGAACCTCGAGAAGGGCGCGACCACGCACACCGTTGCTGCTGTCACCGAGCGCAACGGTGCTGATGCTTCTGCCGAGGTCGCCGACGCGTCGGATACCCCGGCCCGCCCCGCGCCTCAGGTCCAGGCGGCGGCCGCTCCTGCTCCGGAAGCAGCTCCGTCGCGTCTCGCTGCGCGCCTGTCGACGCTTGCCGCGGCGACGGCTGCGGTGCCGCCGGCCCCGCCCAAGCCGGAAGCCAGCAAGCCCGAGGTTCGGCCGACTGAATCCAAGATCGAGCCCGCGCCGCTCACCAATGGCGTGATCTCGAGCCAGCCGCTGTCGATCATCCCCGGCTCGTCCGAACCGATGAGGCCGGTCCGCGTCAAGACCGTTCAGGTCAAGGCCGGCGCCGTCAAGGTCGCCTCTGCCGCCCCGGCTCCGGTCGCTCCGCAAGTCACGAGCACCATTGCCTCCCGGTCCGACGTCGCGGAAACCTCCGGCGCCGTCGTCGCCCGCGCCGACCTGATCAACAAGCCCGAACCCCAGATCCAGCCGGAAGCGCCGAAGGCGGAAGTCGTCCGTACCGAGCTGCCGCGGCAGCCGGCCGGCTTCGGCACCGGAAACGGCATCCTCGGCGTGCTGCCGGCCACGACCGCCGCCGCCGCGCCCGCCCCGGCCGCTCCGAAGCTCGCGTCCGCCGATCCGGCGCCGCAGCCGGTCCAGATGGGCGCCACCACCAAGCCGGCCGTCACTCACAGCGGCTGGATCGTCCAGGTCGGCGCGCTCGAGAGCGAGAACGAAGCCCAGCAGCGCATCGACGCCGCGCGCAGTTCGGCCCGCGGGCTGCTCAGCAAGGCCGATCCGTTCACCGAGCCTGTTGTCGCCAAGGACAATCGCAAGCTCTACCGCGCCCGTTTCGCCGGGCTCGAGCGCGACCAGGCCGAGGCCGTTTGCCGCGCCCTGAAGCGCGCCGACATCTCCTGCATCACCGTGCGCAACTGATCGCTCGCGCCACTCCGATCAAAATGCCCGCGCAAGGCGCGGGCATTTTTGTTTTGGGGATGCGGCAGTCCCTGTTCCGCGACAACCTCTCGTCAACAATTTACGGTTAAATTTTTACTCAAGGTATCGACCACGCCGACAATGGCGGGCATCGGGGCGACGACAGACAGAGCAGCAGAGCTCACGCGGTACGGGCGTTTGTAGCGTAGTGCCGGAGTCAGCCGTTATGCGTGCGAAGCAGAGTATCCTTGGCCTCGTTTACCCGGGCAGCGAGATACGTCGAGCCCCCCTGGTCGGGATGGAGTTTCTTCATCAGGGATTTGTGGGCCCGGCTGATGTCGTCACGCCCCGCGCCCGGCTGCAAGCCAAGGATCTGATAGGCTTCCTCCGCCGTCATTTTGCCACTCGCCGCCGTGCGGCGCTGCCCCCCTGCCGCGTCGCCCTGCGCGTTCTGACGCCAAGCGGGAAACCGGCGGTCCAGATAGCTTTCAAGTAAGGCCACGCTCTCGGCGTCGAACGCCGGGACCATCGCCAAGAGGCCCGCGAGATCGAACTCGTCGAGATCGCGCCCTGCGTGAGGCCCAGCAATGATCCGGCCGCCGAGCTGGCCGGAATCGTGGTCGAGCCGCATGTCGAGGAATGGCGAGCGCACCCGCGAGGCCTGTCCGGTCGGGCGCGTCGCGCCGCCACCGAACAGGCCGCCGACATTCCCGAAACCGGCATTCGCGAGCGGAGTCCAGCCGAGCAGCCCGGCGCCGAAAATTCCGAGCGGGATCGCAACCGCCAGCTCGCCCCGTAAGCCCGTGAAGGCCGCGACCGCCAGCGCGACGACGCCACCGCCGAACTTGATGGTGCGCGCCAGCACCGCCGGATTGGCGGAGCGGAACATCTGGAGCAACAGATAGAGCGTGATAACGGCGACGGCGCCGGCGATCAGGGTCATGACCGGAATATAATCGTCCTTGCGCCAAAATGCATGGCGTTCACCGCCGAGGGCCAGCCTGAGCACTACTTCATCTGGCCGATCAGCTTGGCCGCGCCGCTCGTGCTCTTGGCCAGCTTCAGTAGCGCCTCGCGGCCACCGGCGGCATAGGCGGCGGCCGCACGCAACAGCTCGCGCAGCTGCGCCGCAGCACCAGGATCAAACCGGCACCAGGCACCGCCTGTCAGGCGCGCGATCTCGCGAAAGGCCTTCTCAGCCACGGCATCGTGGCCTTCCTGAAACAGGAAGACGGGGACCTTGAGCATGCCGAGCTCGCCGGCCTTGGCGCAGAGCTCGTCGACCTTCTCCTCCATGGCGTCGCCGACGAAGACGACGGCGCGCACACCGGATGCGACCGCCTCGCGCCTCGCCTCGCTCAGCACCTTGCCGATCTGGGTGTCGCCGCCGCGGCAATCGATCTTGCTCATCAGCGTCGCAAGCCTTGCGCTGTCGGAGATCCAACCCGAGGCGCGGCACTCGTTGAAGCCGCGATAGTAGACCAGCCGGATGTCGAGGCTGCCGAGCGCCGCGGTCTCGCGAAACATGTCGGCCTGGAGCGCGCAGGCCATGTCCCAGGTCGGCTGCCGGCTCATGGTCGCATCCAGCGCGAAGATCAGCCTGCCCTTTGCGCCTGGCGCATGCGGCGACAGCGCCCGCGCCTTCGCGACGAAGGCCGCAATGTCCTCCGAGGTCGAGGTCCTTGCCTGCGGCAGCGCGCCGTCCGCCTGCGCCGACACGGCATCGCCACCACGCGGTTTGATAGGTTCGCCTGACATAGCTGCTCTTCACCGTACGCGAGCAGGTAATGTGGTCAGCGCCCGCGGCCCGGTCAATGTGCAAAGCCTCCGCGGGCGGACGCCGGCGGAGGCTTTGCAGATCGGTATCGGCCCTTCAGCGAGCCGTCAGCTCTTGTGCGTCAGCTCTTGGCGGGTGCCATCAGGGCGACCGGACCGGGTTCGAGAATCTTGGGCGGAGACGACTGCGTGTCGACCGGCGCCACCTCGCTGTCGGTCGTGTTCAGGAACTTGTCGAGCATGCTCTGGATCGAGTTCTTCGCCGCGTCCGGACCGGTGTCGCGCATGTCGTTGTGCTGGAATTCGGTCTTGACGACCTGGATGCCCGCCTTCTCGCACTCCTCGTCGGTCGGGATGACGCCCGCATCGGTCTTGAACTGCGGATCCTGGGAACGGAACGACAGGATCTTGAACTTACCGGCGGTGACGAACGGCACACGCAGATTGTCGAGCGTGACGACCTTCTTGACCTCGTCCGGATACTGCTTGGCGAAATACATGGTGATGTCGCCGCCCATGGAGTGGCCGACCATCGTCACCTTGTCGTAGTCGGCGTTGGGCTGGACCTTCTTCATCTCCTGCATGGCGAGATGGATGTTGGCGACACCGCGCAGGATCTGCGGCAGGCGGCCGACATAGAGCTCGCCCGGCTTGGTCACCATCGGAGGATCGGTCGGCAGGTCATGCTGCGGGCTCACGACCATGTAGCCACGCGCAGCAAAGATATTGGCGAGGAAGCCGTACTCGGTGTTCTTGACGGTGTTGCCGTGATTGATAACCGCGACCGGCAGCGTGATCATGCCGGCATTGGCCTGCATTTCCTTGTCGCGGCGGACCGCGATATCGACCGGCACGGGACGGTTGTCGCGCGAAGCGTCGTAGAAGGTGATAGTCTCGTGCTTGATCGCCCACTTGCTCGCCGTGAAATAGGCGATGCCGCAGAGGGCACTGACCGAAACCAGAACGGCAATTCCACGCTTCATTTTCGTCCTCAGCCTCAGGCTCTTGCGGCCTGAATCCCTGTTGAAAATCGTGTTCTTCCGAGGCTCTTCGGCCCCTGGTCGCCTATTCCCTAATATATGTCACAGCAGCGTGACAGGAAGGCTAAATATTGTGAAGCGCCAGCCCTTTCATTGTGCGGCGCACTCGTTTCTTGGGCACCCCTTCTCATACGACTACGTCAGGGTGCCGATCCACCATCCGACGCAATCGGTCTGGATGGGGTTCAATTTCGCGGTAAATCTAGGGTGAAAACGGCGTGGAGCGGGCTCGGTTCCGGCAGGAACCGTCCGGCTTGGGCCCGAAGTAGTAATATACCGCTCCGTCAGGCGCCGAGGATGTCGTGAATCTCGAGCGGCTTGTCGACCTGGCTGAACCATTCGGCGCGATTTGCCGCACGGCGGCGGCCGCGCTCGTCGAGCGGCAGCTTGAGCTGGCGCAGCAGGCCTGTCACCTCCTCGCGCGCGGTGAGATGGCCGAGATTCGGTCGCATGC
This sequence comes from Bradyrhizobium sacchari, assembly GCF_002068095.1. Taxonomy (GTDB): domain Bacteria; phylum Pseudomonadota; class Alphaproteobacteria; order Rhizobiales; family Xanthobacteraceae; genus Bradyrhizobium; species Bradyrhizobium sacchari. The sequence continues at coordinate 291,365 of NZ_LWIG01000014.1, forward strand.
CGAGCGTGGCCTCGTCGATCTCGTCGAGGGCGGTCAGGCCACGCGGAAAAAATTCGCGGTAGACCACGCGCTCGGCGAAGCCGTCGACGTAGCGGAAGCCGAGCCGCAGCGACAAATCCTTCAGCCCGTCGGCGACGAGTTGCTTGTTGCGGGAGCCGAGCATGGACAGGCGGTTGCGCACCACGATCCAGTCGGTGGTCGAGCCGTCGAGCTGACGGCGCTTGCGGCGGGTATCCCGCACCATCTCGGCATAGTGGCTCTCGCCCGTCACCGCGTAGTTGGCGGGATCGACGGTGCCGAGCACGTCGAAGTCGAGGAAGCTGTCGTTGATCGGCGTGACCAGCGTGTCGGCCATGGAATGCGCGAGCCGCATCAAGTAGCTGTCGGTGCCGGGCGTATCGATGACGATGAAGTCGAAGCTGCTCTCAACCGCCGAGACCGCTTCCATGAATTGCAGGAACTCGGAGTTCTCGTTCTCGGCGATCTGCATGGTCTCGCCGAGCCGGATGCAGCGATGCACCGGCAGCTCGAGGTCGAGCCTGGTGCGGCGGGCCCAGGCGGCGCGGTTGTCGATGTAGTGGGTGAAGCTTTGCTGGCGGCAATCGAGGTCGATGGTGGCGACGCGCTGGCCGGCCTTCAGGAGCGCAACGGCGATGTGCAAGGCGGTGGTCGATTTGCCGGAGCCGCCCTTCTCGTTGCCGAGCACGACCACGTGCGCCGAGCCTGACTGGCCTTGGCTAGCTTGCAGCAGCATAGCACCCCTCAACACCCCTGATGAATATCTTCGAGTTGACCGCGTCTACGGTCAAGTGAAATGCGTGACAGGTAATGCAAATCGCAGCGCGCCGTTCTTCATCATGAAACGAGGCGCCATCCATCGTCTGTGATCCCGCCCACAATGTCGCGACATCACGCGTCGCGGGGGATGCTGTGCCGCATCCGGGCGCATGGCGTCCACGACGGCCGCTTGTTAAGGTTAGCCCGCCAGGCGTCCAGTCCTTCCCTGCCGATTCCCCAACCCGTCGAGTCCTGATGTCACCAAGTCCTCTGATCGCCCGCACGGTCCCCGCGCTCCGGCGCGCCGTCGACAATCTTCGCAAGCGAAAGGCCACGATCGCGCTGGTCCCGACCATGGGGGCGCTCCATGACGGGCATGTGTCGCTGGTGCGCCTTGCCAAGCGGCGGGCCAGCCGCGTCGTGGTGTCGATCTTCGTCAACCCGACTCAATTCGCCCCGACCGAGGACTTCGGTTCCTATCCGCGCACCTGGAAGTCGGACATCGCCAAGCTCGCAGCGGAGGATGTCGACATCGTCTGGCATCCCGGCGTCGAGGCGATGTACCCGGAGGGCTTTGCCACCCGCATTGTGCCGGAGGGGCCGGCGCTGGCCGGACTCGAGGACCGCTTTAGGCCGCACTTCTTCGGAGGCGTCGCCACCGTCGTCGGCAAGCTGTTCACGCAATGCCGGCCGGATGTCGCGATCTTTGGCGAGAAGGACTTCCAGCAATTGCGGGTGGTGACGCAGATGGCCCGCGACCTCGACCTTGGCGTCAAGGTGATCGGTTCCCGTACCGTGCGCGAACGCGACGGGCTCGCGATGTCCTCGCGCAACGTCTACCTCTCGACCGAGGAGCGCCAGACCGCCATCACGCTCTACCGCGCCATGAAGGACAGCGCCGGCCGCATCCGCGGCGGCGAAGCCATCGCGTCCGCGATGGCGCGCGGCGCCGAGATGATCAAGGCAGCCGGCTTTGCGCTCGACTATTTCGAGGCCCGCCATGCCGCGACGCTGGCGCCGGTCACCTCGCGCAAGGACGGTCCCTTGCGGATCCTGGTCGCAGCCAAGCTCGGCACCACCAGGCTGATCGACAATATCGCGGTTTAGAGCAGTCCGAGATCGCGCAGCTCGCGCCGCATCGGCTCCGGCATCGCGGCGATGGTGCCGGCGGCCGACTTGCCGAGATCGGCCGGCACGGAATCCTCGGTGAGATAGCGCCAGCCCTGGAACGGACGCATAGGCCGCGGCGAGACCGGCACCACCTTCGGCTGCATCACGATCCGGCAGCGTCCGATGCCGTCCTTGTCGCGGAACGGCTCGATGCCGATGATCTTTTCGCGTGCGGCGATCTCGCCCTTGATGACCCAATAGAGCGACCCGCCGGCGAGGATCTCGGCATCGCGCTTGGGCACCATGCGGGTGATGTGGATGTGGTGTTGCGGCAGACCCTTCTTCTTGGCGGTCTGCATCCGTTCGGCCACCCACTCCTTCAATTCCTTGACGGAGTCGCAGCCGACGGCGAGCTTGATCAGATGGAGTGGCATGTCCCAGCATTAGCCGGGCAGCCACGCATTTGGAATGCCGAACTACTCGTTATCCGCAGCCGGAGCAGCCGGCGCGGAAGCTGGCGGCGCGAGCGGAACCGGTGCTGCAGCCGGCGCACGCGCGGCCTTCGGCGCCGACGGCTTCTTGGCGGCCGGTGCCGCGGGAGCAGCTGCCTGCGCCGAGGTCGCGGCCGGCGCGCGCGGCGCCGCTGGCGCAGCGCCACCGGCAGGCGCCGCTTGGCGCGTCCCCGCAGTGGACGGCTCCGGGTTCATGATGCTCACCGGAGGCGTCGACGAGGCGCTCGGGAACTCCGCATTGGTCGGCCTGCCCGTCGGCATCGAGGGCGGCAGCCCCGCGAGCGCGGCCGTGGCGGGCATTGCCGGCGCCGACACTCCCGCGGGCGCGTTCCAGGCCGGCGCGTAGCGTGCGACCAGCGTGTCGTAGAGATGGGACTCCATGTTGGCGGCGACCTGCTGCTGATCGGTCAGCGAGCGGAAGGCGGCACAATCGAATTGCGTGCAGCCGTCGCGCGCGACCAGCACCTGCGCGACGAGGCCGTAGCGATCCCGCTCCAGCGACTTGCGCAGCACCTTCATGTCGAGCGTCAGGCTCTTCTCGGCGGTGGCGGCATCGCCGAGCGCGGTGAGCCGGTCGATCCTGGCCGCGGTGTAGGCGACGGCCGCCGCCGCCGTGTCGGGTGCGCCGAACAGCGCCTTCTCGCAGCCCGCGGCCACGGCATCACCGGCGAGGCCGTCCAGACAGGACAGCGCCGGCAGGCTCGCGGTGACTACAGCCTGCGCGCGCGCCTCGGTCGGCGCGTCCTGCGCTTCCGGTCCATAGACGCGTATCGTGGCCGCCCCCGCGATCGCGATGGACAGCAGCGTGATGACGGTCAGCGCGCCGTTGGCGACCGACTTTTCGGCGCGCAGCAGCGTGATCAGCAGGATCAACCCGAAGAAGCCGGCGGCCGCCAGCGTCATCCACATCGGAAAGGCCGCCGAGCGCCAGGTTTGGTCGAGCGAAGTGGCCCATGCCCAGTTCATGCGCGACGTCCCCTCACGCGAGCAAAGAGCGAATGGTCAAGCGAGCACCGCGAGTCGGCAACTGCCCCCGCCCCACCTTGCGAAGGCGAAGCGGGCCTTTTGACGGCGAGCGGAGCAGATTCGTCCGCGATGGCAGTCGGCGGTGTCGGAGGCGCGTCAGGACAGCGCCAGCTGACTTTCCTTGGCGACCCGTTCGAACGCCTCGGTCGAGCTCTTGATCCGGTACTGGCAATCGTCGCCTTCCGTCGGCAGCAGGCGGATGACCTCATACGAGCCGCTGGCAGCGGGGCGCGCGATGTTGCTGGCCGTGAACAAAACGCGCGTTCCAACGGGGAATTTGTGCTTCAACACCCTCTCCATCACTCAAACAACGCCTGCCTCGCCCATGGTCCCACTGCGATGGCCGGCCGGAAACCCGGCTGCTGTATAGCATGCATGCGGCGTTTTTGACCAGCCTCATGCAAGCCTGGCGGACACACAAATTTTTAAGTCTTTTCAGGACGATAACGGAAACAATGGTCCGCTTTAATACCGCTGGAACCGGGCCTTAAGCAGTATGGGGCAGATGGCCAGCCGGGCTTGCCTGGTCGACGGCCTTGGGCAGCTCCTGGGCGAGGATTTCACCCAATTGGTCGACCGGGATGTTGTAGCGCGCGGCGAGCTGGCGGACGGTGTCGCTGCCGAGCACGGCGCGGAGCTGGTCGGCCGAGATCGGCAGGTTGTGGCCGTTGCCGAGCCAGGACTTCACCTGCTCGCCAAAACCCGCCTGCTGGAGTTTCGCGACGATGGCGCTGAGGCCGCCCTGGTTGTTGCTGCCGAGCACCTCGTTGAGCACGGCCGGCAGCACGGCGGCACCGAGCTGGCCGAGTGCGCTGCGGAGCGCGGGATTGTTTTCCAGCGAGTCCAGGATTCCCATGGCGCCCTCTCTCAATTTGTCGTTGCGCGGCGATTGAGCGCCGCCATCCGGCATGCCGTCAAGCCGCGCTCAATCACAATCACGCTCACGCGTCTTCGAACTTCGCGATCACGAGCGTTTCGGCAATCCCCTCGCGCGTCCATTCCTGGAATGCCGGCAATGCCATCATCGTCTCCATGTAGGCCTTCGTGTCCGCCGCCACCTCGATCGCATAGGTGCGGAAGCGGTGCACGACCGGCGCATACATCGCATCCGCCGCGCCGAAGCGGCCGAACAGGAACGGTCCTCTGGCGCCGTAGCGCGCGCGGCACTCGCGCCAGATCTCCTCGATGCGCGCGACGTTGGCCTTGGCATCGGCCGACAGGGCCACGGCGCGAATCGGCCGATGCAGGTTCATGCCGCATTCGCTGCGCAGCGGCACGAAGCCGGAATGCATCTCGGCGCAGACCGAACGGGCATGGGCGCGCGCCGCGGCATCTTCGGGCCACAGCTTCTTCTCCGGATAACGCTCGGCAATGTACTCGATGATGGCGAGCGAATCCCACACCGTCACGTCGCCATCGACCAGCACGGGCACCTTGCCGGCGCGGCTGAAGGACAGGATCTGCTCCTTGTCGGCGGGATTGTCGGTGTAGAGGGGGATCAGGGTCTCCACGAACGGGATGTCATTCGCGCGCAGCGCGAGCCAGGGCCGCATCGACCATGACGAGTAGTTCTTGTTGCCGATCGCGAGCTTGAGCGTTGCCATGTCACTGATCCTTCCCGAGACGTCTTGAAGCGAGCCGCTTTTAACGCCATCGCCTGCCGCCAATCAATCGTTGCTGCGTCCGGCCATGCGTGGCAATCGTTGCGATCCCCAAAGGAGCAAGACATGAGCAGGCACTGGGTCGACATCACCGCGGTCGGCTTCTTCATCATCGAATGGCTGGTCTATGCCCTGACGCTGGAACACTCGGCCTATGGCCGCGACAGCCTGTCGGCGCGCATGAACCGCTATCGCGAGGTCTGGGTGCGCCGCCTGCTCGACCGCGAGACGCGCATGGTCGACATGCAGATCATGGCCTCACTCCAGAACGGCACCGCCTTCTTCGCCTCCACCAGCCTGTTCGCGCTCGGTGGCGCGCTGGCGCTGCTGCACGCCACCAACGATGCGATCACGATTCTGAGCAAGCTGCCGATCGACCTCAGCACCTCGCCGGCGATGTGGGAGCTGAAATGCGTCGGCCTCGTCCTAATCTGCGTCTACGCCTTCTTCAAGTTCGCCTGGGCCTATCGCCTGTTCAACTATGTCGCGATCCTGTTCGGCGGCATGCCGCCGGCATCGCAAGCCGGCACGCCGGCGGCCGAAGCTCACGTCATCCGCACCTCGCGGCTGTTCGAATCCGCCGGCCGCCACTTCAACCGCGGCCAGCGCGCCTTCTTCTTCGCGCTCGGCTATCTCGGCTGGTTCGTCAGCCCCTGGGTGCTGTTCGTGACCACAGCCGCGGTGGTGGTCGTGACTTGGCGGCGGCAGTTCGCCTCCAGCGCCTGGGCCGCGATGGCGCCGGAATGGGTCGCGGATGGTGAGGAGATGAAGCGCGGTCAGTAGCGCGCTCGTGTCCCGGACGCGCTGCTGCTTGCAACGTAGCTGCGTAGAGTCGGGGCCCAGAGCGATACGGTACGACGCGGATGGATCGGCCCCGGGCTCTGCAGCGCACCGTCGAAGGGACGCTGCGCCGCGTCCGGCACGCTGTTGTCATTCGGAGCGAAGGCGAGTGGTTTCCCGGGTATCGCTCCGCTCACCCGGGCTACGGGAGCTAGCCGCCGAAATCGCGCGGACTGAACGGCAGGTCCAACACCTTCCATTCCTCGTATTTGTCGGCCGGCAGCATCTTGTAAGGCTGGCAGGCAAGCAGCGCGCTCGTTGCGGACTTCACGATGGCCACGCCCTTTGCCGATGGCGGAGCCTCGATCAGGATCGGCGGGCGCGCCAGCGTGCCGTCGGTGGCGAATACCGTGCGCAGCTTGATGTGGACGTTGTCGGTCGCCTCGACCCCGGCCGGCAGCTTGGCGCAGCTTCTCAAATGGCGACGCAGCGCGGCGATGACTTCGGCCGGCAGCTTGGCTGCAATTGAATCCTTGGCATCGCCGCCGTCGTCCTTTGGAGCGTCCTTCAGCTCGGTCGGCAGTTCGGGCGGCAGCCCGAGCATGACGCCATACTTGACCGTGACATCAGGCTCCGGCGCCTGATAGGCCGGCGGCGGCGCGGCCTGGGGCTGCTGCATCGCCTGCGGCGCCGGCTGGGGTTGCGATTGCGGCAGTGGCTGCGGCGGCGGCAGTTGCGACGACTGTGGCTGCGGTTGTGTCGCCTGCGGTTGTTGGGCCTGTGGCTGCGCGGCGGCCTCGCGTTGCTTCGGCGCCTGCGAGGGTTGCGGCTGCGGCTGTTTCTGCTCCGGTTCGGGCGACGCCTTCTGCTGCGATGATGGCGGCGCGGCCTGTTGCTTGGCCGCAGGCTTCGGCGCTGTTTCCGCCTTGTCCTTGTCGGCGAAATCCAGCTTCGGCAGCTTGAGGTCGGGGAGCGGCTCGGTCAGCTTCTCCTTCGCCTCTTCCTTCGCCTTCTCCTCTGCCTTCTCTTGGGCCTTGGCTTCCTCCTGCTTCACTTGCTCCGGGGTGACGATGTCCACCGAAACGGTCTCGGGTGTCTGGCTGCGAAACGGATGAACCTCGCTGATCACGATGATCAGCGCCACCAGCGTCAGATGCGCGATCGCCGACGCTGCAATGTCCGTCCGTATGATTGTCCGCAGTTCCATCGCCCGGTCTTGGGTTGCCACCCTGCTGTTAGCATACCGCGATCTCCCCTCAATCCCATTTCGGTGCGAAGCCGAAATCGGTCAGACGACCCTTGGGGTTGGCCAGCGCGGCGATCTGCGCCATCTCGTCGTCCGAGAGCTCGAAATCGAAGATATCGATGTTCTCCGACAGGCGTTCGACGCGCGAGGTGCGCGGGATCGCAGCGACATTCTGCTGCACCAGCCAGCGGAGGCAGACCTGCGCCGGTGTCTTGCGATGCGCACGACCGATAAGGCCGAGCATCTGGTCGGACTTGATGCGACCCTTGGCGATGGGACTGTAGGCGACCAGCGCGAGACCGTTCTGGTCGCAGGCCGCCCTCACCTTGGCCTGGTCGAGATAAGGATGGAATTCGACCTGGTTGCAGACCAGCGGCTCGCTCGACAGCGCGACCGCCTGCTCGATCAACGCCACCGTGAAGTTGGAGACCCCGATGTGGCGGGTCAGGCCCATGCGCTTGGCATGCGACAGCGCCCCGAGCGTCTCCGCCAGCGGCACATGCGAGTTGGGCCAGTGCAGCAGCAGGAGATCGACGGAGGGAAGCCGCAGGCGCGCGAGGCTCTCCTTGACCGAGCGTTCGAGATCGTGGGGCGCGAAATGGTTGGTCCAGACCTTGGTGGTCAGGAAGACGTCGTCGCGGCGCACGCCGGATGCGCGCATTCCATCACCAACCTCGCGCTCGTTGTCGTAGACCTGAGCGGTGTCGATGTGGCGATAGCCGAGCCGCAGCGCCTGCTCGACCACGCGGGCGCAAGTGCGCCCTTCCAGCTCCCACGTACCGAGCCCGATCGCCGGGATCCTTGCGCCATTGGCCTCGACGAACAGCATGAGGAATCCTCTCTGTCACGCAGTCCCGGCCGACATTATGGACTTGCCCGTGATGGTTGCCAACGGACGTCGGTGCCATCGGGACGGATCTTCGGGGCAATGCTAACAGGAGGTTCGCGCGAGGCCTTGGCGTCAGGGCTCGATGTCAGACCTTGGCCAGCGCCTGGAACACGGTCTCGGGCGCATGCGCGATCACCGCGAGCAGCGCTCGGGCCGGTCCCCGCGGGGCGCGCTTGCCCTGCTCCCAGTTGCGGATGGTCTCGACGGGAACGCCGAGCTTGGCGGCGAACTCCATCTGGGTCAGGCAGGCGCGGCGCCGAAGGTCACGCACCGCGAGCGAAGAGGCCTCGCCTTGCGCGGCATTGGCGGCCGGCTGGACAGGAAATTCCTGTCCGTCCCGCAACTCGACGATCCGTCCGTCCGCCTTCAGCCGCAACCGCATGTCTATTCCCCCAAGCGCAGGCGATGATGCGGCAGGTCGCTTAAGTTCGGATTAAAGATGATGGTCTCGTGCCCCGGACGCAGCGCAGCCAGGACACGAGAGTGAGGCTGCCCCACTGCCCGCCCCGTCATTGCGAGGAGGTCTTGCGACGAAGCAATCCAGACTCCCTCCGCGGCGGCTTCGCTGCGCTCGCAATGACGGGGAGAGGGCCGCGCTTCAACTCGCCTCCTACTTCAACCCGAACCAGAGCGTCGCAATGCCGAGGAAGGAGAAGAAGCCGACCACGTCGGTCACCGTGGTGACGAACGTGCCCGACGCCACTGCAGGATCGGCCCGCACCCGTTCCAGCGCCATCGGGATCAGGATGCCGCCGAGCGCGCCGGCGACGAGGTTGCAGATGATGGCGAGCCCGATGACGATGCCGAGGCCCGGGATCTTGAACCAGGCGACCGCCGCAATGCCCGTGATCACGGCGAAGGCAAGGCCGTTGACGAGGCCGACCAGCGTCTCGCGCAGCACCACGCGCCAGGCATTGGAGGAGCCGAGCTCGCGGGTGGCGAGCGCGCGCACCGCCACCGTCATGGTCTGGGTGGCGGCATTGCCGCCCTGGCTCGCCACGATCGGCGCCAGTACCGCGAGCGCGACCATCTTCTCGAGCTGGCCCTCGAACAGGCCGAGCACGGAGGACGCGAGGAACGCGGTGGCGAGGTTCACCAGCAGCCAGTTGAACCGGCCGCGGGCGATGGTGAGGAACGTGTCCGACAGCTCTTCGTCGCTGGTGACGCCGCCGAGCGCCTTGAGGTCCTCGTCCGCCTCCTCCTCGATGACGTCGACGACGTCGTCGACGGTGATGACGCCGACAAGACGATCCTGGGTGTCGAGCACGGGCGCTGCGACCAGATTGTACTTGCCGAACATACGCGCCACTTCCTCCTGGTCCTCCAGGACGGAGACGCGGCGGCGGTTCTCGTCGGTGAGTTCGGTGAGCGGCACCGGGCGGCGCGCGCGCAGAAGCACGTCGAGCGGCACGGCGCCCTGCCAGTGCTGGTCCTTGTCGACGACGTAGATCTCGTAGAAGCGGTCGGGCAGATCAGGCGTCTCGCGCATGTAGTCGATCGCCTGCCCGACGGTGAAATCCTGGGGCACCGCGATGAACTCGGTCTGCATGCGGCGGCCGGCGGAATTTTCCGGATAAAGCAGGCTGCGCTCGAGCGCGACGCGCTCCTGCAAGGGCAGCTTCTCGAGGATCTCCTCCTGATCGTCCTCGTCGAGGGTCTCCAGCAGCTCGACCGCGTCGTCGGATTCGAGCTCGCGGACGCCTTCGGCGACCGTCTCCGGCGGCAGTTCCTCGAGGATCTCCTCGCGCACGGCCTCGTCGACCTCGTTCAACGCCGAGAAGTCGAAGTCGCGCCCCGTGAGCTCGACCAGGCGGACGCGGTCGTCGGGCGCGAGGGCTCCGATCAGGTCGCCGAGGTCGGCCTCGTGCAGCTCGGCAACGCAGGCACGCAGCGCGGCGCTGTCGCCGGCCTCGATCGCATGGGCAATTTCCTCGACGAATTCGTGACGAATTTCGCCGTCTTCATTGCGCATCGGCACGTGGTCGAGTACCGAATCCGCGGCGGATGGGGCACCGTCCATATGTTCATCCATGGTGCGCCTCGCCGTTTGACAGGTTGGAACGAGTGGTCTGAGCCGATGGTTCAGGCAATACCCACAAGGCAATCGCGAGCGCAATGGCAAAGATGCTTCGGCTGAAATGGACATCGATGTCGGCGGGCGCGGTGCTTGCGGCCGTCACCGGCATGACCGTGGCGGATGCCGCCGAGTGCCCGCGCAAGGATGCGCTCGGCACGTCGCGTCTCCTGAGCGTCGACGCCAAGGCCACGCCGCGCGTCGGCCTGAAGAGCTTTCCGCAGACGCTGGCGCTCGCCGATCACGAGGTCGTGCTGACCTTCGACGATGGCCCGCACCCGCCGACGACGTCGAAGGTGCTGGCGGCGCTGGCGCAGGAATGCGTCCGCGCGACGTTCTTCCTGATCGGCCTGCACGCCTCCGAGCACCCCGAGATGGTCAAGCGCATCGCGCGAGAAGGCCATACCATCGGCCATCACACCTTCTCGCATCCGTTCATGGCGCGGATCCCGTTCGACAAGGCGAGGAGCGAGATCGACCGCGGCATCGCAGCCGACGAGATGGCGCTGCACGGGGTCTCGACGACCACGCCCTCGACGCCGTTCTTCCGCTTCCCCTATTTCGAGGCGACGCAAGCACAGCTCGATCTGCTGCAATCGCGCGGCATCGTCGTGTTCGGGGCCGACCTCTGGGCCAGTGACTGGAACGAGATGACGCCGGAGCAGGAACTGAAGCTGGTCACCGAGCGCCTGGCTGCCGCAGGCAAGGGTATCATCCTCTTCCATGACCCCAAGGCGCGCACGGCGGCGATCATGCCGGCTTTCCTCCGGTATCTGAAAGAGAACGGGTTTCGCGTGGTTCACGTGGTCCCGGCGGGCACGTCACAGAAGAATGCCGATGCGCGCTGATGCCGGAATGTCACGGCGGCGCAAAATGGGGTGATTTTGGCCCTATTAACACTCTGTTCATGCTACGGAAGGCAAAGATGGAATGGCATGGCGCCTGAACCGTTTCCAGGCGTCTCCGACCTACTATGGCGGCAATCGTACCAGGGCAGACGGGATTGATGATCGGAAGTAGCGTTGTGGTTCGGACGCGATCGTGGATCGTCCTCTGTCTCAGCGGATTCCTTGGACTGCTGACCGTGGGCGCACCCGCGGCCTTTGCGGCCGACTGCCCCGGTCATCCCGACGCGCTCGGCACGTCCCGCACCCTCGTGGTGGATCCACGCGAGCATCCCCGCATCGGCACCATGCAGTACCGCGAGACGCTGCCACTGAAGGACCATGAGGTCGTCCTGACCTTCGACGACGGCCCGCTGCCGAAATACTCCAATCAGGTCCTCAAGATGCTCGATGACGAGTGCATCAAGGCCACCTTCTTCATCATCGGCGGTCAGGCCAAGGCGAACCCGGAAGGCGTGCGCAAGCTGGTGGCGGCGGGGCACACCGTCGGCACCCACAGCATGAACCATCCGCTGACGTTCGACCGGATGCCGGTCGAGAAATACGAGCCCGAGATCAATGGCGGCATCGAGTGGACCTCGGCCGCGATGACCGATCCGTCAAAGCTCGCGCCGTTCTTCCGCATTCCCGGCCTGATGCGCGCCGAGGGCGTCGAGAACTACCTGATCTCGCGCGGCATCCAGGTCTGGAGCGCCGACTTCCCGGCCGACGACTGGCGGCACGTGTCGTCCGATCGCGTCTATCAGCTCGCGATCCAGCGGCTTGAGGCCAAGGGCAAGGGCATTTTGCTGCTGCACGACATCCAGGCGCGGACGGTTGCAGCGCTGCCGAAGATCATCCGCGACCTCAAGGCGCGCGGCTATCGCATCGTGCATGTGGTGCCGGCGACCCCTGACCGGCCGGCAACGCCGACCACACCGGTCGAATGGCTGCTGCATCCGCCGACCGAGACCGTGCCGATCGCGCGCTGGCCGGCCGTTCCGAATTTCGTGTTCACCGAGGCCCGGACGCTGCCGGCGCCCGCGCTGGCCGACCTCAATGCGCAGTCCGAGCATCAGCCGCTGCTACCGCACCGGACCAAGGGTCAGGTGGATGTCGCCTCCACCCTGCCCGTACCTGCCCGCGATCTGTTTGCGATCCCCGAGGGCTCGGTCGAGGTGCTGCTGTCCACGTCCCTGTCGCGGCGCGCCGCGACGCGGATGGCGATGGCGGCCGAGACGCCCCGGGCGGGCAAGGGCAAGGCCGCAAACGCCAAGGCCGGCAAGACGCACGCTGCCCGGACCGCGCATGCGGCGGCGGCCCCCAAGCATACCGCTCAGGCCAAGAGCACTGCGTCCAAGGGCACGGCGTTCCGCCCGACCCGCGTCGCGACCAGCGTGAAAAAGCGCGCTTAAGAGTTATTGCCGCATGATCGCGGCAACGCAGAGCAGCACGATCAGCGCCAGGAAGAACAGATCCATATAGGATTTAAGCTCGCCGTCGCGCCGCAGCCGCGCCACGTCGGCAACGACCTGCTTGCGCGCATTGGTTCCACCCGAGCCGTCATTGATCGGGGCCTGAAGGCGTTTCGTCTCGGCCTCCAGCTTCTCGATCTTCTGGAAGAAGTAGAACGCTCGCAGCGTCGAGGCTGCGCGCATGCCGGCATAGACCAGCACCAGGATCGCGAGGATTGCCCGGTTCGGATACTTCTCCATGAAGTTCAGGCTGAAATAGACCACCGCCAGGAACGCGAAGTTGGTGATGAAGCGGTAGACGAAGCTGAGAAAGACCATGCTGGCTTGAGCCTTGAGGGTGCGCAGGCGGGAGCGCGTTGCGGATGCGGGGTCAGTGGAGCCAGACCGGAACTGCCGACCGGATCCCTGCAGGCGTCCGTCTACGCCAAGAGTGTTTCAACAAAGATACCACGGTCCTGCAACTTGCCGCCTTTTCGCCACGGGCCGCCATAATGCAACCCGGCGCGGCCTCGCGCGGGCGCCTCGCATGGGCTCAATGGCGATTTGGCGGAAGTCGCGATAGACTGGGTACCGCCGCCATATCTGGGGTCTGCCGATGCCGAAGAAGGGAATCACGGGCCACGACGAATGGGTTCTGACCGAGGCCCTCGCAACCGCGCTGGTCGCGCTGGAACAGCTCGCGCCGAAGCACCAGCCGAGCGCGCATATGGACGACATCCGCAAGATGCTCGCGAACGGCAAGGAGCCGGCGGCGGTGAGTCTGCACCTCGCCCAGGCCAAATGCCGCCTGTTTCCGGAGTCGGACCCGCTCGAGATCTACAAGGAATACGGTATCGGCGAGGAATACGGCTGAGCGGGGCGCTACTTTGGCCCCGCCCCGGCCGAATTTAGTTTCCCGATGCCTTGAGCGAAGGACATTCGCTCTGGCTGAGGGGGAGATACGCGTCCTCGGCGGGGATTTTCTCGACGACCTTGTAGTAGTCCCAGGGCGTCTTGACCTCCGCCGGCTGCTTGACCTCGACCAGATAGAAATCGTGCACGAGCTTGTTGTCGGCGCGCAGACGCGCGCCCCGCGCGTAGAAGTCGTCCACCGGCATCGCGTGCATCTTCTCCAGGACGGCATTCGTCTCGTCGGTTCCGGCTGCGGCTGCCGCCTTTAAATATTGCAACACGGCGGAATAGACGGCTGCCTGCGGCGCGGTCGGCATCGCCTTGTGCAGCCTGAAGAACCGCTCGGCGAAAGCGCGCGTCTCCTCGCTGAGATTCCAGTACCAGGCCGTGACCGTGGTCAGCCCCTTCGCCGTTTCGACCCCCATGGCGTGCACGTCAGTCAGGAACATCAGCTCGGCGACCGGCTTCTGCGCCCCCGCGTTCATTCCGAACTCGTTCCATTGCTTCATCGAGGTCACGAGCTGCTCGCCGGCATTGGCGAAAGCGACGACCTTGGCCTTCGAGGCCTGGGCCTGGAGCAGGAACGAGCTGTAGTCGGCATTGCCCAGCGGATGAAACACCGCGCCGAGCGACTTGGCGCCGGTCGCAGCAAGCACGCGCTGCGACACCTCCACCATGTTGCGTCCGAATGCGTAGTCGGCTGCGATGAAGAACCAGCTGTCATTGCCTTGCGACACCAGCCTGCGAACCGATCCGGCAACCAGATTGTAGTTGTCGTGCAGCCACATCAGCCCGGTGCGCGAACATTGCTTGCCGCCGATATCGGTCGTGCCGACAGCCGAGTAGATGACGGGCTTGTTCTTGTCGCGCGCGATCGACTGGATGGCGAGCGCCACCGCGGAGTTGCCGACATCGGCCACCATGTCGACCCCGTCCACGTCGAACCATTTGCGGACGATTTGGGCACCTATATCCGGCTTGTTCTGATGGTCGGCAACGACGATGTCGACCTTGAGCCCCGGTGCGACCTTCTGGAAATCCTCGACGGCCAGCTTCGCGGCGACGACCGATCCGGGTCCGGCGAGGTCCGACAACGGCCCGGCCTGATCATTGACGATGCCGATCCTGACCACCCCGCCGGAGAACTCGGCGGCTGCGCCTGGCGCGATCAGCGCGACCGGCCCCAGTGCCACGGTAAGAACAAAGCTCAACCGACCAAGCCGCCGCTGCCACGACCGCAACTCTCCAATACGACAAGACGCCATTGCCCCTCCGTTTCAGCATCGCAGCGCATGTCGGCGATGACCCGCGCTATCCCCGTTGACCCACGGCCTTCCTGACGAACTCGAGCCGCCGCGCCTGCGACGGCGCCACGCGCTCCTTCATCGCCGCGACGATCGCGGCCGGCGCCGTATCCGGCGAGCCGGCCTCGAACGGCGGCGCAGGATTGTATTCCATGCGGAGCTGGATCATCTCGGCGGCGACGCGGCCTCGAAGCATCGAGACCAGCGTGAGCGCGAAATCGATTCCCGCCGTGATGCCGCCGCCCGTGATGCGATTGCGATCGATGCAGACCCGCTCCCGCGACACCGACGCGCCGAAGAACGGCAATGCATCAGTGGCCGTCCAGTGCGTCGCCGCACGATATCCCTGCAACAGGCCGGCAGCGCCGAGCACCAGCGAGCCGGTGCAGACCGACGTGACGTATTTTGCGCCCGTCTCCTGCTTGCGCAGGAATGCGAGAACCTCTTCGTCGAGCATCAGCTCATCGGTGCCGTAGCCGCCGGGAACGCAGATCACGTCGAGCTGCGGGCAATCGGCGAAGGTGACGGTCGGCGTCAGCAAGATCACCGAATCGCTCGGCACGGGCTCGATGCGTTTCCAGACCAGATGCACGCTCACATCAGGCAGGCTGGAGAAGACCTGCGCGGGACCGGTGAGATCGAGCTGGGTGACACGGGGAAAAACCAGAAGACCGATCTGCAACGGACCCGACATGACCAACCTCGACATCGCGCTTGACGGCTGCAGCCTGCCATGTTGGCCTTGAGGTCGGAAACGGCGTAATTCCCTCATTTTTGGACGCGTCATGATCGGCTTCCTGATCTTTCCCGAATTCCAGTTGCTGGACGCGGCCGGCCCGATCTCGGTCTTCGAGATCGCAAGACGTCACGTGCCGCATGCGCCGAACGTCATCACGGTTGCAACCAGGGCCGGCGCGGTGCGCAGCTCGTCGGGCACCGAGATGTTTGCACGCAGCTTGCGTGCGGCAAGCTCTGTCACGACGCTGCTCGTTGCAGGCGGCGAAGGCGTAGAAGCAGCTACGCGCTGCAAGACGACGATCGCCTTCATTCAGAGACTGGCGAAGCGCGGCGTGCGCATGGCCAGTGTTTGCAACGGCGCCTATCTTCTCGCCGAGGCCGGACTGCTGGATGGCCGCTGCGCAACCACGCACTGGTCCTGTACACGCGACTTCACCGGACGCTATCCCAATGTCAGGCTCGAGCCGGACCAGATCTTCATCCGCGACGATCGCGTGTGGACCTCGGCAGGCATCACCGCTGGAATCGATCTCGCGCTCGCGATGATTGCCGAGGACCACGGCGAACAGATCTCGCGGGCGGCTGCACGGCAGCTGGTGCTCTATCAGCGCCGCGGCGGCGGGCAATCGCAGTTCTCGACCTTGCTCGAACTCAAGACTCCGAGCGGCCGTTTCGCCAACCTGCTGTCGTGGGTACGGGAGAATCTGGACGCGCAGCTTACCGTCGATGCGCTGGCCGAACGCGCGGGATTGAGTGCGCGGCATTTCGTGCGTTCCTTCATCGCCGAAACCGGCTCTACGCCAACCAAGGCCGTCGAGCGATTACGGGTCGAGGTCGCGCGCGAGCGCGTGCAGTCCTCGGGCGAAGCGATCGAGCGCGTCGCACTGTCAACGGGGTTCCGCGATCCCGAACGAATGCGCCGGGCCTTCATCCGCGCCTTCGGCCAACCGCCGCAGTCCCTGCGGCGCTCGGCGCGGAGTGCTTGAGGAGAAGTGGAGGCCAACGACCAGCCGCCGGGCGGACTTGCCGGGCAGACATCCGGATATCCGCGTGAATTTGGGCTCAGCCGCCAAACGACTTGACGCCGGAGTTGACAATGAATGTAATATTATAACGTTATCTATCCGGGCCCAATGCCCCCGCAGTCGCCTTGCGGTACCTCCCCGCAGGGCGTAATTTCAACCAGACGTAGCTCATTCGAGAGAAATCTATCGGGTTCAGCCTGGCAGGAGAGAGCGATGGCGGATGTCCCATGGCACCTTTCCGGTGACTATTTCGAGAATTGCAGCTGCAGTATCGTGTGTCCCTGCCTCGTGTCGGCGGCTCTCCCGTTGACCGCACGACCGACCGAGGGCTTCTGCAACGTACCGCTGATCTTCCACATCGAAAGTGGCCGCTATGGCGACACCGCGCTCGATGGACTCAATGTCCTGGTTATCCTTCACGCGCCCGGGGTCATGGCAGACGGTGACTGGTCGATAGCCGCCTATATCGATCAGCGCGCAGACGATGCGCAGACCGAGGCTCTGGCTGCGATCTTCACCGGCGCCGCGGGCGGTCCGATGGCCGCGTTCACACCGCTGATCAGCAAGAACCTGGGCGTTCGCAAGGCCCCGATCACATTCCGCATCAACGGCAAGACCCGGTCCGCGGAAATCCCGGGCATTCTGCACATGTCCGTCGATCCGTTGCCCACCATGCATCCGAGCGGGGAAATGTGGGCGAACATCGGCCATCCGGTTAGCCCCGACCGGATGGTGATGGCGGTCGGAGCCACCGGCAACACCTTCAGCGATCATGGCATGCGCTGGGACAATTCCGGCAAGAACGGCCTCTACGCGCCGATCAGCTGGTCGAACCAGGCGTGATGCAACTCCTGATGCGGCCCCGTGACAGGGCCGGCAACATCAATCGCAAATGACCGACAGCACCCTGGAAATCGTGCTTCGGCGCGATCGCTGGGTCGTCGGCGGCGCGATCGCCATCATTGTCGCGCTGGCATGGGGCTATGTGCTCTGGCTCGCCAATGACATGGACATGGGCGGCATGGACATGACCGGGTTCCGCATGATCCCGGCCGGGATTGGAATCATGCTGCCGGCCAGCGAGCCATGGCGAGCGATTGAGTTCGCGTATGTGTTCCTGATGTGGACGGTGATGATGGTCGGAATGATGGCACCTTCGGCAGCGCCCATGATCCTCATGTACGCCCGGGTGGGTCGGCAGTGGAAGGCACAGGGCAAGCCGTTTGCCGCAACCGGCTGGTTTGCGGCCGGCTATCTCCTCGCCTGGAGCGCCTTTTCGCTGGCTGCCACCTTTCTCCAATGGGTGATCGAGCGCGCAGCCCTGCTGGACTCCCGGATGGCGATCGCCAGCAACCTTCTCGGCGCAATCGTATTGATCGCGGCGGGAGTCTATCAGTGGACACCGCTCAAGGATGTCTGTCTCGCCCAATGCCAGTCGCCATTTCTCTTCCTGATGCGCCAC
The DNA here is from genome assembly GCF_002068095.1 of Bradyrhizobium sacchari. GTDB lineage: Bacteria > Pseudomonadota > Alphaproteobacteria > Rhizobiales > Xanthobacteraceae > Bradyrhizobium > Bradyrhizobium sacchari. Next base: position 309,219 of record NZ_LWIG01000014.1, read on the forward strand.
GGCGGCTTTCAGAACCACCCGCGAGGCTGCCTGCTGCTGGGGCTTCGACATGGAGGCTATTGTGTCGGCTGCTGCTGGGTCTTGATGGCGCTTTTGTTCGTCGGCGGGGTGATGAACGTGCTTTGGATTGCGCTTTTGGCCCTGCTTGTCCTTTTGGAGAAACTGACGCCGGTCGGACGATGGATCGCGCGTGCCGCCGGCATTGCATGTGTGGCCGCGGGCGCCTGGCTGCTGGTGTCCTTGCAGTGACGAGCAACCTGCATAGCTTGCGACAATCGCTGACCATACTCGAATCTAAAATCGAAGGGCGGCTCACAACGTGCAGACGCTCGATGTCTTTCCTAAGTGTAGCGTGATGCAGCAACGGAACCGCACAGAGTATGGCTTAAGTGCAGCACTCGCTCTTGGGTTTGGAGCTCGGTCATGACCGCGCGCCCAAGGCGAACCTGACCGGCGCTATGTCGCCTTCGGGTGTCCAATGATCGGATTTGTACGGCCACCGTGCGACGCTGGCGCCATCCCTGGGGACTCCCTGGAATCGGATCGATCGGCTGGAAAACGCAAGTGAAGATCTCTTCTGCCGATCTCATTCTGAGTGGCCCGTCAAGCGCGCCGGGCTTGACAAGCTGTTGACCCGAAGCGCATTCGAACGGGTCTCGCAGCATCAAGCCAGCGCTCCGCAAGCGCCAGAACCGACCCACGTCGCGCCCTTTCAGCGGGAGGCAGCGGCCACCACTCCTTCCCACCGGGGTGACCTCACGGTGCAACGCCGAGGAGACATCGTCCGTTGTTGAGAACGACAGCATCGCGGTTGGCTACACGGCATCGGAACGACACGATGTCGCCGTCACGCCAGATATCGGTGACAATCTCGTCGCCGGGATAGACCGGCGCGGAGAAGCGGGCATCGAACGAACGCATCATTCCCGCGTCATAATCGCAGACGGCGCGTAGGAGCGCACGGCAGCCGCTACCGTATGTCGCGAGCCCATGAAGGATCGGCCGCTCGAACCCCGCGCGCAACGCTACCTTCGGATCCGCATGGAGTGGATTGCGGTCGCCGTTCAGGCGGTACAGCAGCGCAGCTTCCGGTCGGGTCTTGAAGACCTCGATATGGTCCGGCGCCCTCTCCGGAAGCTGATGCGGCTCGGGGGCCGAACCTCGAGGTCCGCCGAATCCTCCGTCACCGCGCGCCATGATCGTCATGACGAACGTAAAGAGTGGTGCATTGTCTGCTGCCGATCGCGCGGTCGTTTCGAGCAGCAGTACCGCGCCCTTGCCCGCGCCTTTGTCATAGACAGCCGCGACGCGAGAATTCGCCAGCAGTTCGCCTGCGACCGGCAGCCGACGATGCAGGGTGAGCCGCTGCTCGCCATGCAGAACCTTGGTGAAGTCGACGCCGGTCTTGCGAATTATCCCGGTCGACGCGAGCACCACCGCCATCGTGGGAACTGCCTGCAGGGCCTCGCCTTCGTAGACGAACGGCAGTTCGCGCAGGTCGAGCGGATCGCGTCCCATGCCGATGCTGAGCGCGTACAACATCGTCTCGCGCTCCCCATACGCGAACCGCATGTCGGTGATTTCCAGCGCCTGGAGCGCCTCGAGATTGATGGCCACAGGAATATCCTAGATGCTGATATTGAATTCGTGGATGACGGAGGCCCATCGCTTGACCTCATCGTCGACAAAGCCCGCAAAATCGGCGACGTCGCTCATATCCTCAAACCCGAGATCAAGCAGTTTGGAATTCACATCGGGCAGCGCGACGATTTCCCGCAATTCCCTGCCGAGCCGATCGGCAACGGGCCTGGGTACGGCCGCCGGTGCGAAGAAGCCGCTAAACCCGGTCAGGCCGAGCACGGGAAATCCTGCCTCGTCAAAGGTGGGTATATCGGGATAGCGCTTCATGCGCACTGGATTAGCGATCGCCAGCGTCAGCGCGTTCTCCGCCTGAGCCACAGCGCCACCGACCGATACGAAGGCACTGTCCACTTCGCCGGCAAGAATCGCGGTCAGCGCCGGCGCCTCGCCGCGATACGGCACCTGGAGCAACTTGATGCCGGTGTTCTTCATCAACACTTCGCCGATGATATGCGCGCTCGAACCAAGGCCGTAGGTTCCGTAACTCAGGGGTTTGGAGCTACTGCGGGCCTTCCCGATGAATTCCCGCAACGTGGTAACGCCGAGCGTCTTTGGCACGATGAACGCGATCGGCAAGCGACCGAGAGGCGCCAACGGCAACAGGTCGGACATCTTGTAGCTCGGCGACTTGTGCAGCGATACGTTCTGGACGATCGAGCTCATGGTGGAGAGAATGGTGTAGCCGTCGGGGTCCGCCCCCGCGACCGCGCTCGCGGCGATCATGCCGTTGGCGCCCGGCTTGTTTTCCACAATCACGGACTGGCCCAGGCGCTGCGCCAGCCGGTCGGCCACGACGCGGGTCAAGCCGTCCATCACGCCGCCCGGCGGCAGCGGCACGACGATCTTCAACAGCCGGCTAGGCCAGGACGCCGTTTGTGCCAGCACGGGCGTCGCGGCAAGTGTTGCAAGGCCGGCGGCGGCTTTCACGAGTGAACGTCGCGTAAGCATGGTCTCTCTCAGATTCGTGTTGAACGTCCGGCCCAGAACGGCTCGCGCAGCTTACGCTTGAAGATCTTGCCGCTCTCCTCGCGCGGCAACGTGTCGTGGAAGACTACCTCGCGCGGCACCTTGAAAGCCGCCAGGCGTTCGCGTACGAAGTTCCTGACATCGTCTTCGGTCAGCACCGCGCCTGCGTCGCGTTGAACGGCGGCGTAGATGCGCTCACCGAACTCGTCATCGGGAATGCCGAAAACCGCGCAGTCCTGGACGCCCGGACAGCTTTGAAGCACCGCTTCGATTTCGGCCGGATAGATGTTCACCCCGCCCGAGATGATCATGTCCCGCTTGCGGTCGTTGAGGAACAAATAGCCGTCGGCGTCGAGATAGCCGACATCGCCGCAGGTGATCAGGCCGTCGATTTCCACGGCGCGGCGATCATCATCGCGACCGTGGTAGTTGAAATCCGGATAGGCCGGCGAGCGCGCGTAGATCTCGCCGCTGACGCCCGGCGGCTGTTCGCGCCGCTGCTCGTCGAATATCTTGATCGTGCCGCCGGGAGCAACACGCCCCACGGTTCCGGGTCTGGAGAGCCAGTCTTGTGATGTGCAAATCGTGGCGACGCCAGTTTCGGAGCCGCCGTAGGTTTCGACGAGAACCGGCCCCCACCAGGCGATCATCGCCCGCTTGACATCCGGCGGACACGGCGCGCCGGTATGCAGCACCAGTTCGAGCGAAGACAGGTCGTATTTGCGCCGCACCTCTTCCGGGAGCTTGAGCAGCCGCACAAAGAACGTCGGCACCATCACAAGCGTCGTCAAACGGTGGCGGTCGATCTGCCGGAGCAGCTCTTCAGGATCGAAGCGCGATGACAACACCAGCGTATCGGCCAGCGCCAGGCCTTGCCGCGCAAAGGCGTTCGGCGAGGCATGATAGAGCGGTCCGCCGACATATGAGCGCATTCCCTCGCGGCATCCATAGACGACACGGAACAGATCGCGCATCGCCGCGGACTGTTGCGGCGTTGCCGGCTCCCGCCGGACCCCCTTGGGGCGGCCCGTTGTTCCTGATGTGTAGATCCAGGACGAGCGTGGCGGTTGCGGCGGCCTGTCCCATTCCGGGTGCGCATCCAGCCAGCGGTCCCAATCCTGATCGCCGTCACGCATGGTGACGGAATTGGCCTCGTCTGGGCCCGACACGACAAGGACCTCGCATGCTGCCGGAATGATCCGGCGCACCGGCTCAAGCAAGTCGGCGTGAACGATCAGCGCCTTCGGCTTCGCATCTCCCAACATATAGGTGATTTCGTCGGGACTTGCGTGCCAGTTGAGCGGCACCGCATAGGCACCGATGGCGTTCGCGGCATGGGTCGCTTCGAGGAAGGCAAAGTCGTTTCGCAGCAGCAAGGCCACGGCGTCGTTTTCGCGAACGCCGAGCTTCGCCAGTCCAGTGGCAGCCCGGCGTCCGCGCGCCAAAAGCTCGGACTTCGAGCGGGTGCGTTCGCCGACGATGATGGTCGCGTTTTCGTCGCTCACATTTCCTCCGTCCGCGGGTCTTCGCCCAACTTGACATCGGCATCAATATAATGGACTGACCATTATATCAATAGACCAAGGAAATACCTTTGAGCATTCGGGGCAAGGCCTGCATCGCCGGGATCTACGAACATCCGACACGGAAGGCCGACGGGCTGTCGCTCGCGCAGATTCACGCGGAAGTCGCGCGCGGCGCGCTCGCCGACGCAGGCCTCAGCAAAGACGACGTGGACGGCTATTTCTGTGCCGGCGATGCTCCCGGGCTTGGCCCGATGAACATGGTCGAGTACCTCAACCTCAAACCGCGTCATGTCGATTCGACGGATACCGGCGGCTCCGCTTATGTGCTGGCGGTCGGCCATGCGGCGGCCGCGATCGCGCTCGGAAAGTGCAGGGTCGCCTTGATCACCTTGGCAGGCCGGCCCCGCGCCGCCGGCCAACACCAGGTCCGTCCGGCACCGGGCGCGACGGCAGATGCGCCCTTCGAGGCGCCCTTCAATCCCGTGATCGCGACGATGTACGGCGCAGCCGCCAATCGTCACATGCACGAGTTCGGAACCACGTCGGAACAACTCGCCTGGATCAAGGTCGCGGCCTCCCATCACGCTCAGCACAATCCCCACGCCATGCTGCGGAACGTCGTGACGGTCGAGGACGTGCTGAATTCTCCGATGGTGGCGGATCCCCTGCATCGCCTCGACTGCTGTGTGATCAGCGACGGCGGCGGCGCAATCGTCCTTGTCGCCCCGGAAATCGCGGGCAGTCTCAAAAGACCGGTTGTCAGCATCCGGGGGGCCGGCGAGGCGATCAAGCATTCCGCCGGCGGCAGAATCGATCTTACCTACAGTGGCGCCGTCTGGTCCGGACCGCGCGCATTTGAAGAGGCCGGCGTCCGTCCCTCAGACATCCAATACGCCTCGATCTACGACAGTTTCACCATCACCGTGCTGATGACGCTCGAGGATCTCGGCTTCTGTGCCAAGGGCCAGGGCGGCCGCTTCGTGGCCGACGGAAATTTGATCGCGGGACACGGCAAGCTGCCCTTCAACACCGACGGCGGCGGTCTTTGCAACAATCATCCGGGCAATCGTGGCGGTATGACAAAGGTGCTCGAGGCTGTCCGTCAGTTGCGCGGCGAGGCCCATCCTGCCGTGCAGGTGCCCAACTGCGCGCTGGCCCTGGCACATGGCACCGGCGGCTCGCTCGGAACGCGCCATGGCAGCGCCACCGTCATTCTGGAAAGGCAGTGATCCCCGTGTCGCAAACCCCTGCACCATCCGCAAATCCCGAAATCCAACCCTATTTCGAGGCCCTTCGCGAGGGGAAGCTGCTGATCAAGACGTGTACGCACTGCCGACAGCCGCATTTCTATCCGCGCGCGGGCTGCCCGTTCTGCTTTTCGGACGCGACCGAATGGCTGGAAAGCCGCGGCACCGGAGCGATCTACGCCTACAGCGTGCTGCGCTCGGCCAAGGACCTGCCGGTTCTTGCCTATGTCACGCTCGACGAGGGCCCGACGCTGATGACCTCAATCGTCGACAGTCCGGCGAGTGCCTTGTCCAATGGCGCAGCCGTCCGCCTGAGCGTTCGCCCGGGCGCTGACGGCACACTCGCGCCGATGTTCACCCTGATCTGAAGCCTGAGGACGCAAAGCCATGCGCAATATCGTTTCTCTGGAAGGCAAGACCGTCGTCGTTACCGGCGCGGGCCAAGGCATCGGCCGCGCCACGATCAACCTGGCGCGAGAGCTCGGCGCCAACGCGGTCGCCATCGACCTCAATCGCGACACGCTCTCCACCTACGACACGTCCGACCGCCACCTGATGACCATCACCGGCAGCGTGACGGATGAGTCGTTCGCAACGGATGCAGTCGAGAAGATCGTCGAGCGGTTCGGTGCGATCCATGGCCTCGTTAACAATGCCGGCATCACCAGGCCGGCGATGTCGGAGAAGATGACGCTTGCGCAATGGAATGCGGTTATCGAGGTGCATCTGACCGGCGCATTCCTGTGGACCCAGGCGGTGGGACGCACCATGCTGCAGCGCGCCAAGGGCGGCGAGACCAGCGTCGGCTCCATCGTCAATATCTCGTCCGATGCAGGGCGGGCCGGCGCGATGGGACAGATCAATTATGCCGCTGCCAAGAGCGGCATGCTGGGGATGACGATGACATCGGCCAAGGAATGGTCAAAGTTCGGAGTCCGGACCAATTCAGTCTGCTTTGGCGTGGTCGAGACGCCCATGACGGAAACCATCCGTGGCGACAAGTTCCGCGACGGAATATTGGCCCGCATTCCGATGGGGCGCTGGGCCCAGCCCGAAGAGGTGGTGCAGCCGGTATGCTTCCTGCTGTCGGACGCGGCCTCGTACATCACCGGCCAGCATATCGCGGTCAACGGTGGTTTCCACATTTCCATCTGATTGGCCGGCGGAGGCCCTTGCAAAGCGGCAGGCGGCGGCTGATGAAGACCTGACAGCCCAGGGACGACTCATGCCGCAACAACGATCCAGGCCAGAGCCGCGTACCGGTCGAAAGACCGCGGACGGCGCGCCGCTATCGGCTGGTGATCACCGGGATAGCCGATCTGCCGAAAGACCCTTCCGTCCCATCAAGACCCGCCGCATCTTCGAGGAGATCTGCGATGCGATCCGCGCCAAGCTCGTCAGCGGCGAACTGAAAGCCGGCGACCGGCTGCCGTCCGAGCGCGAATTGTCCGAGATGCTCGATGTCAGCCGGACCGCGTTGCGTGAAGCCATCCGCAGCCTCGAGATCGCCGGCATCGTCGAAATGCGAAAGGGAAGCCGGGGTGGCGCTTTCATCACCCGGAGCGGCGCCGGGCAGGTCACCCGAACGTTCCGCGACATGCTCGACTTCGGTCATGTTTCGCTGGCGACGTTGCTCGAGGCGAGGGTCATGGTGATGGACGCCGTGGTACGCGCCGCCTGCGAGCGCGCCAAGCCCGCGGACATCGAGCGGCTGAGCAGGAACGTGGCTGAGACCGTCGAGTTGACGAGGCAGGGCCTTTACGAGGAGCGGACCTTGAAGGCCGTCGAGTTCAGCACTTTGCTGGCAAACTCGACCGGCAACCAGGTGATGTCGGCGATTCTGGAGGCCATGGCATCCGTGATCCGCCGCTTTGTCCTGATCGCCGGACCGCCCGCCCATGACCCGGTGATCGCCTCCCGCCTGCGGCTGATCGAGCAGATCAAGGCCAAGGACACCAAAGGCGCCTGTGAGACGATGCGCAGCTATCTCACCAAGCTCAACGAGCACCTGCTGAATACCGAGAAAGTCCGGCTGCGCAGCGACGCCCGCCGTCGCTCGCGCGCGCCGGCCTGACGTCGGTTGCCCTCACCTCGCCGGCTTCATCCGGTGGTTTGCCAATGCAGCAACGAATATGACGGCGTGGAGTCGCGATGATGCTCGAATACGCCCTCGACGTCAGCGCCGATGGTAACGGTTTGCAGGGGATCGCCGAGCAGATTCCCCACCATGCGCACATGTCCCGCATGCGGCAGCTCTATCAAGACGGCAAGATACGGTCCATGCCGGCGCAATGCGTCGTGGGAAGGGCTCCAGACCCGCTCCCAACTGAAGATGCGGCCGCGCGGCTCGACCTCGGTCCATTCGATGTCGAACGAATGGCAGTGGTGGCAAAGCCATTCCGGCCCGAACTGCCAGGTCGTGCAGCGGGGGCAGCGCTGCACCAGGAGGCGGTCCTGTTGCAACCCCGCCCAATACGGCGCCGATAGTCCATCGTTTTCAGGAACCGGAATCGGCAATCCCTCGGGAAGATAAGTCGTGCGCGGTGTGTCGCTCATAGCGTCGCTCCGGAGCCGAGCAGAAGGTTGCTGGCCGGTGTCACCATCGGCCCGCCGATCACCATCGCCACATCGTTGCGCTTGACCTGGTTGACCGACTGGCCGCGTATCTGGCGCACCGCCTCGATCACCAGCTCGAAGCCGTGCATGTAGCACTCGGCCAGATTCCCCCCGCTGGTGTTGAGCGGCAGCTTCCCCGAGGGCGCGATCAGATTGTCGAGCGTAAGAAAGCCGTTCGCCTCCTCGGGCTTGAAGAAGCCATGCTCGACCAGCGCCATCACCACGCCGCCGGTAAAATTCTCATAGCTCTGAACGACATTGACGTCGGCGGGGCTGATGCCGGCCATACGGTAGAGCGCGGGCGCGAGCATTTCAAAACTGGCGCTGGCATATTGCGGCGAATTATGCGGCATCGCTCCGCTGCGATATCCGGCGCCAGTGGCCGCACCGAGAATGTAGGCCGGCTTGTTACGGAAATCTCCGGCGCGCTCCTCGGGCACGAGGATGATCGCCGCGGCGCCGTCATTCTCCATGCAACAATCGAAAAGGTGAAACGGCTCGGCAATCCAGCGCGAGGCGTTGTACTTTTCGGGATCGAGCGGCTTGCCGAACATCACCGCGCGGGGGTTCGACTGCGCATGATGGTACGAGGCCAGCGCAATCGCCTGCATGGCTTCCTGCCGCACGCCATGCTCATGCATGTAGCGCCGCACGCGCATCGCAAAGCGCTGCGGCGGCGCCAACACGCCATACGGCATCAGATACGCCCTCTCGCCCGAGATGGTGCCGATACCGCCGGCCTGCCCAAAACGTCCGTACTGCCCTTGCGCCAGCGAGCGGAACACCACGACGCAATCCGCAAGGCCGGCAACGATGGAAGCAGCGGCGTTGGCCACCGCCGCGCAGCACCCCCCGCCTCCCCCGCCCCATTGCATCACGGCCGTGCTCAACCGGCGTGTTCCCAGCGCTGCCGCCAACCGCCCCGCCTCGCTGCGGTCGTCGCTGTAGGACGAGAACCCATCGATGTCGCGCGGGTCGAGCCCGGCATCGTCGCAGGCTGCCAGGATCGCCTTGAGGGCCAGCTTGAATTCGGGGTCGGGCGACGCTCCGTGACGATAGTACTCCGTCTCGCCGATCCCGATCACGGCCACGCGGCCTCGCAGCGTGCGCTCGCCTGGTGCCCGCGCCGTCATGTCTTCACCGGCCGCGAGGGCGCGCCCGCCCCGAATGCGCCGGCCTCGGCCAGCCGCGCGAGGCGCTTTTCATCATAGCCAAGCAGATCACGGAGCACCTGCCCGGTATGCTGGCCGACGGCGGGAGCGGCCACGGGGTCGACGACCGGCGTCTGCGAATAGCGGATCGGCAGGCTGACGTTCGGTACCCACCCCACCTCGTCATGAGGAATCCGCGTGACGATGCCGCGCTCGCGCGCTTCCGGAGAGCGGATGGCCTCACCGACCGTCCGGACCTTGCCGCAAGGCACGCCCGCAGCGCGCATCCGCGACTGCCAGTGCGACCAGGGATGCTGCGCGAACGCTTCGCCGAGGATCGCAAACAATTCTTCGCGGCGCCGTATACGGTCAGGTCCGGTCGCATAGAGATCGGACGATGCGAGATCGGGACGCTCGATCACCTGTGACATCAGGCGCTGAAAGATCTTGTCGTTGCCGCAGTTGATGTAAAACGTCGAATCGGTCGCCTGAAAGACCCCCGAGGGGCAGGTATCGGGACTGGTGTTGCCGTGACGCTGCGGATCCGTTCCGGTGAACAACTGCTGCATCGACGCATAACCGGTCATCAAAACGGCAGTGTCGAACAGCGACACCTCAATGGCCTGCCCCATGCCGGTGCGTTCGCGTGCGACGAGTGCGCCGAGAACGGCATTGCTGGCCATCATCGCCGTGCTGATATCCATGACCGGTGACAGCGCGCGCACGCCCTCGCGGTCCGCGTAGCCGTTCATGGATACAAATCCGCTCTCGACCTGGGCGATGGGATCGAAGCCGAGCCGGTCCGAGAAAGGCCCCTCCCGACCATAGGCAGAAACCGCGCAATAGATGATCGATGGCCTGATCTGACGACAACTCTCGTAGCCCAGTCCGAACCGCTCCATGACCCCCGTGGAGAAATTCTCGACCACGACGTCCGCCGTGCGGATAAGCTCCCGTGCGACCTCGACGCCTTCGGGCGATTTCAGATCGATCGCCACACTTCGCTTGTTGCGATTGGTCCACAGGAACGGCGCACCGTAGTTCAGCCTGCCATCGACGGGCGGGTAGCGCCGCAGGTCGTCGCCACGCACAGGGGCCTCGACTTTAATCACCTCGGCGCCGATGTCGGCCAGGATCATCGTCGCGAACGGACCTGCAATGAAATGCGAGAAGTCCACGACCCTGATCCCGGCAAGCGCCTTGGGCGCATCGGGTGTTCGGGGCGTGTGCTCGGGAAACTCCGCTTCGATCCGATCCAGCATCTTTCCACCCATATGGTTTTTGCTCCGAGATGAACCGGTCAAAGATCGAGCACCAGCGTGCCGGACTTCGATCCCGAACAGCAGATCATGATAGTCTTGTTCGCCGCCTGCTCTTCCGGACTCAGGAACAGATCGCGATGATCAGGGATTCCCTCGATCACCCGCGTTTCGCAGGTGCCGCAAACGCCTTCGGAACAGGAGTAATTCGCCATGACGCCGGCATCGAGAACGGCATTCAGAATGGTCTTGCCCGGCTCGACCGCGATCGTGCGATTGCTGCGCGCCAGTCTGACCTCAAATCCGCCGTCGACGGCCGGGGCCTGTTTGGCCTGGAAATACTCGACGTGGACATGCCCCGCCGCACGGCCCGCCGTGACTTTCTCGAAGGCTTCCAGCATCGGCACCGGGCCGCAGCAATAGAGATGCGCGCTCGCCGGTGCGCCTGCGACGATGGCGGCAAGGTCGAGCGGTCGGCCGCCATGTTCATCGTCGAAGTGGAGATGGAGCTGCGCGTCCGGCCCGATGGCGCCGAGCTCGCCAAGAAATGCCGCAGCCCGCCGCGCCCGTGCCGCGTAGAACAGTTTCCACGGTCGGCGCAACGCCTGCAGGCGCCGGATCATCGACACCAGCGGCGTAATGCCGACGCCGCCCGCGATCAGCAGGGAAGATTCCGCATCCTCGCGCAGCGCAAAGTTGTTTCGCGGCATGGAGACCGTAACGATATCGCCGGCCTTGAAGCTGTCGTGGACGAAGCTCGAGCCGCCGCGCCCGACAGCATCCTTGTTCACGGCAATGACGTAGCGATGCCGTTCACTCTGATCGTTGACGAGCGAATAGCTGCGGATCATGCCGTTCTTCAGATGCAGATCGATGTGGCTGCCGGCGGTGAATGGTGCGAGCTCGCCTCCTGCCGGAAGCACCAGCTCATAGGAATTGATGCTCTCGGCTTCATAGCCGATGCGCTTCACTCGCAGTTCCTGCAGGTCGCCGGCCATGTTGAAGCGCTCAAAGCTCGTAGCCGAAATCCGTGCCGAGCTTCGCCCGCATGAAAGGCGCGCCGGAATCGATCCAGGAGTCTTCCGGCGGCAGCCGCAAGGACACCGCGCGGACCATGAACACATCCGGATCAGTGACGCCCTTCGGCCTGGTGCCGTGGTCGCGATAGGCGCCCAGCGCTTCCAGAATGAATCGTCTGGTCATCGCGATACCGGTATCGCTGGAACACAAGTTCTCTTTGGTGCGGTCGGCGATCGGTGACACCCCGCTCTGGCACGCCCCGTCCTGGACCCAAAGACCGGGCAGACCGGAGAACCATGTTGTCCGCTGTGCCTCATAATCGAACTGATATCCGTTCTGCGGATTGTACTTCGTCCAATAGTCCGCGTACGGCACCGTCACCGGCTGCTTGACCAGCGCGTGGCGGCTGGCGTGGCCGCTCTCCCGGCCCTTGTGCCCTTCCGCGAAGACCTCGCGCGTCTTGGCCAGCAGAGGCTGCGAGGGATGATAGGAGAACATGATGCAGAGCGTGTTCTCGTCGTCGATCGGCACCCATGCATGGCCGCTCAGATCGGGAAACGGCGATAGCGGCGGAACGAGTGTGTAGAACGGCAGCATGAACTGATTGACGCGCCAGTAGAGCGTATTGGCGTCGTAGTTCCGGCGTGCCGCAATGCTCATGCCGAAATCCTGCTTGACGCATTCAAAGGTCGGGCGGAGGTCGCGCTTCTGGATCCAGGCGCTGGTGGTGCCCTGCGCATCGAGACGGCCGTGAAGCAGCGGTGCGTGCGCGGAATCGATCTCTCCTTCGACGGCCTGCAGCCAATTGCACTCCTGAACGCGCACCGAAATGTGAACCTGCTCCTCGGGGACAAGATTCCATTCGACATTCGGCAGCGGCGGAGGCGCGGCCTGATCCGGCCCCATATAGGCCCAGATCATTCCGTTGCGCTCGCGGCAGGCATAGGCCTTGATCCGCACCCGCTCCTTCAGCCGGCTTCGGACCGGTTCGGCCGGCATGTCCACCACTGCGCCCGTGACGTCGAACTTCCAGCCGTGATAGACGCAGCGCAGTCCGCAATCCTCATTGCGGGCGAAAACCATCGGCGCACCTCGGTGCGGACAGGCCTGATCGACCAGACCGACGCGGCCCTCGGTGTCGCGGAAGGTCACGAGATCTTCGCCAAGCAGTCGGATACGTTTGGGTTGTCCGTCGCGTGCCAGATCGGCCGATGGCAGGAACGGAATCCAGTAGAGACGGAACAACTCCCCCAGCGGAGTGCCCTTGCCGACCCTTACCAGCCGCTCGTTGTCCTCGTGCGAGAGCATGATTTTCTCCTCGATCGCTGTTGTCAGGTTCGATTTTGGGTCGGTCTCGCGTCCAGCAAGGTCGCCACCCGATCGGACAATCCGAGATCGCGGGCCGTCCATAGCGGGTCCGATGAAGCAAGCGGCTGCCGCGGAATCGGCGGCTGCTTTCCGGCCTCGACCAGCCCGACGATCATTTCGATCCGCTGACGCTCCAGATCCTTCAGCACGTCTTCAACGACGACCCCTTCCGCGGTGCAGCCGGGAAGCTCCGGATAGGCGAGGCGAACGAGCCATTCTCCCGGCTCGGTCTCAACGGCTTCCGCCTCAAGCAGATACGGAATCGACAGCAGAGCGCGCAGATCCAAGCAGGGTCTCCCGGACGGCGCCTCTTGCCGTCAGCGCCAGTTAGTACGTATACGTATCATATCGACGTCTCTCTGGCAACAGTCGGGCTGCGTTCCAGAAGGCGGGCGGTTGAGAGGTCGCGGCCAAGCTGCTAACCGCTTGTTTGCACAGGAGCAGTTGGGGAAAGCAACACCATGTCGGTCGAGAAAGACGAGGCTGCGAGTTCGGCTGCCGCCCTGGCACGCCAATGGAAGCTCGAGAACGGCATCGGATTTCTGCTGCGCCTGCTCGAAGCCAAATATGACGGTCTCTACCAGAGCGTAACGCGGCAGACCGACATCACTCCCCGGCAGTTCGGCGTTCTGATGGCGCTGCTGCAACAGGGTCCCATGACCGCGTCGGACCTTGCAGAACGCATCAGTTGCGATCGGAACACGCTGAGCGAAATGCTGAAGCGGATGACCGCACGCAGGCTGATCTCCAAGAAGAGCCATCCCGACGATCGCCGTTCGATCCAGGTCCAGATCACGGCCAAGGGCACCAGCGCCCTGATGGCGGTGGTTCCGGCCGCGGCCCGGCTGCAGGACCTCATGCTTGCTCCCTTGAGCCAGGACGACCGCGCGCATTTCCTGCGTTGCATGCTGGCGATCGCGAAGTCTCCCCCTCCCGAACCCGGCGCCTGAGCCCTGCGGTTGCGGCCGGGCGGCCGCTTGCCCGGCCATGGCGGTTGAAATCCCCAGGCCAATACGATACGTATACGTACTAAATATATTTCCGAGGCGCCCTAGAGCGTCCGTATAGGGGAGGCGCCGATGCGCGCGCTGGTTCTGCTGTTGTCGTTCCTATTGGCGGCCCCTGCTCTGGCCGAGGGGTATCCGGAGCGTGCGATCCGGATGATCGTGCCCTATCCGGCAGGCGGCTCAACCGACATTCTGGCGCGGGCGATCCTGCAACCTCTTACGGAAATCCTGGGCAAGCCGGTCATCATTGACAACAAGTCGGGCGCCGGAGGAATCATCGGCACGACGGAAGCCGCTCGGGCGATGCCGGACGGATACACGATCGTATTCGGCAATCTCGGACCGAATGCGCTGAACGCGAGCCTCTACAAGAAGCTCGCCTACGATCCTCTCCGCGATTTCATTCCGATCTCGAAGGTCGTCGACGTGCCGTTCCTGCTGGTGACGGCGCCGTCGACCGGCATCAGCAGCGTCACCGATCTCATCGCGCGCGGCAAGAAGGATCCCAACGCCCTCACCTATGCGTCGGTCGGGCAAGGATCGGCCTCGCATGTCACGGCGGAGCTGTTTCGCCGTCAGGCCGGCATTGAAATGCAGCATGTTCCGTATCGTGGGGGCGCCCCGGCAACTAACGATACGCTGGCGGGCCAGGTTTCGGTCTACTTCATCACGCCGCTCGAAGGCATGGGTCAGGTCCAGGCAGGCACGCTCAAATCGCTCGGCATCAGCACCGCGGCGCGCTCGCCGCTGTTTCCGAACATGCCGACGATCAACGAAGCGCTTCCCGGATTTGAGGTCGTGGTGTGGTTTGGCATCCTCTCGCCTGCCGGCACCCCGCCAGAGATCGTGGCCAAGTTGAACGACGCAGTCACGCGCGCCGTCGCGACGCCGTCCGTACAGGAGGCCCTCAAGAAGCTCGGCGTCGAACCGAAGAGCTCAACGCCGGACGCTTTCGCGGCCACCATCCGCGCCGATCTCGACAAGTGGGCGAAGGTGGTGAAGGAGGCCAACATCACGCTCGACTAGCATCGTCTCGCTATTCGGTCTTGACGTTGCGTTCCTCGATCACCTTGCGCCAGGATGGGATTTCTGCGGCAATCAAGGCGTGCAGTTCGGCAGGCGTGCTGGCCTTGGCCTCCACACCATAGGAGAGGAAGCGATCCCGTATTTGCGGCATCGCCAGGACCGTACCAAGCGCGGCGTTGAGCTTGGCCACGACGTCCGGCGGAGTGCCAGCCGGCGCGAGAATGCCGAACCACGTTTCGACCGAATAGCCCTTCAAGGCATTGCCGATGGGTGCCGTACCAGCAGCAACCGGCGAAGGACCAGGCGATGAAACCCCCAGCAACTTCACCCTGCCAGAACGGATGTGCTCGTTCAGCGTGTCCGAAGTGGTCGTAAGCAGAATGTCGACCTCGCCGGCAAAAATCGCAAGCGTCGTCGGCGCCTGGCCCCGGTATGGGACGTGAACCATTTGCAGGCCTGCCTGATTGAGGAAGCGCTCGGTGCTCAGATGCCCGAGCGAACCTGGTCCGGCGGAGGCATACAGCATCGGCTTGCTCTGCGCCTTGGCGTAGGCAAGGAGCCCGGCGACGTCGTTCACGGGCACCTTTTCGCTCGCCACCAGAACCAGCGGCGCCGTGGAGACCAGCGACACCGGCGCAAAACTCTTCAGCGGATCGAAGTCGATGCCTTTCTGCAGCAACGGCGCGATCGAAATCGGCCCATTATTGGCGAACAGAAGTGTGTAACCGTCGGCGTCCGATCGAGCCGCTTCATTGGAACCGGTCGTGCCGGCTGCGCCGCCGCGATTGTCGATGACGATCGGCTGGCCGAGGATTTTTGCCATCGGCTCCTGCAGTGCGCGCGCCATGATGTCGGTCGAACCGCCGGCGGGATATGGCACGATGAGCCGGATCGGACGTGAGGGATAATTGTCCGCCGCGGCGGGCGCGACGAGGATTGCAGCCCCGAATATGAAAGCCAGAACACTTAGCACCTTCACGTCGATCCTCCCACGCTATTTTTTTGATTGTCTTGCGGCAGAAAACTTCGCGGCTTGCAGCATCAAATCATGGAGAGGTCTCACCCTTCCCAAATGCGCCGGCCGCAGCCGCCTGTCCGACATCATTCTTGGACAGGCCGAGCACGCGAGCGAGAATCTCGTCCCGATGCTCGCCGATAGCGGGGATGTCGCGACCGATTCCGGTCCGCGCGCCCGACATCCGCCACGGTGCGTTAACACCCTTGAACTCGCCTGCGACGTCGGCAATCGGCGCAAATACGCCGCGAGCGGACAAATGCGGGTCATCCAACGTTTCCGCGGGATCGCGAAAGCGGGCGCTCGGAACTCCAGCACGATCGAGAGCGGCCAGGCATTCATCCACCGTGTGCTGCATCGTCCACCGCTCGACGACCTGCATCATCGCGCTCCAGTTCGCACCGCGCCCCGACACCGAAGCGAAACGAGGGTCGGACGAGAGCTCCGGCAGGCCCGTCAGGTCGCGAAGCGCCGAGAAATTGCGCACTGACACCGGCGCGATCAGGACGTCGCCATCCTTTGCGCGCACAGGACCATAGGTCGGGCGAGCCACCGGCGCCGAGAACTGCGCTTCCTGCAGCTCGTACACCAGAAGATTCAGCATGCTGTCCATCAGTACGACATCGACGTGCTGCCCTGCTCCCGTGCGCTCTCGTTGCACCATCGCCGTTTGAATCGCCGAGAAGCCGAAAATGCCGCCGAGAATATCGGCAACGAACACCGCCCCCGCCGCCGGCCTGTCGCGATCACCCGCGTATCGCATCAGCGCGCGGTCGAACCCGCTCTCGGCATGAACGATCATCGCATAGGCCGGACGCTCCGATTGCGGGCCGGTCTGGCCGTAGCCGGATATCGAGCAATAGATCAAACGGGGATTGATCTTGCGAAGCGCCTCATAGCCGAGACCCAGACGCTCCATCACACCGGGCCGGAAATTCTCAACCAGAATGTCCGTGCTTTCGACCATGCGGTGCACGAGCTTGATCGCCTCGGACGATTTGAGGTCCAGCGCGATGCTCTTTTTACCGGCATTGAGCTGACCGAAATAGGCGCTTTGGCCGTCGCGAAGGGGCGCGCGCAGGCGCATCTCCTCGCCCTCCGGCGGCTCGACCTTGATCACTTCGGCGCCGACATCCGCCAACAACCGGGCGCAATACGGTCCGGCCAGCATGATGGAGAAATCCAGCACGCGGACGCCGTCGAGTGGTGATTTCAATGATTGGCCCTGTGTCATCATCGGTTCCTATCGCGGTAAGCCAAGCGCACGCTGCGCGATCAAGCTGCGCTGAATTTCGTTCGTGCCGATGCTGATCACCCACATCAGGGAATGACGCAGGTTTTGCTCGAACCGGCCGTTGTCGATGGCGCCCGGCATCTGTTCGGACAGCGTGGCGCGCATGCCGAGCATGTCGAGCGCGGCTTCACCAAAGCGTTCCATCAGCTCGCTGGAAAAGACCTTGCTGATCGCGCCATATTCTGGCGGCGTGATGCCGTCCGCCGCAAGGCCCGCGCAATGCATCATCAGTTGGCGGCCGATCTCGATTTCGCAGGCGAACGCCGCCATGCGGTCACGGATGATCGGGTCTCCACTCAACTCCTGCCGAACCATCACATGCTGGCGTAACTGTTCAAAGGCATGCGCGACTTTCAGCACGATGCCGCCGCCGACCAGCCCCCGTTCGAAAGCGAGCGCTCCGGTCAGGACTTTCCAGCCCTGGTTTTCACCGCCGACGAGGTTCTCCAGCGGCACGCGAACATCGTCGTAGAAGATGTTGGCGAATGTTCCATCGTACATGGTGGTTGCCGGCCGGACCGTGATCCCGGGCGTATTCATCGGCACGATGAACATGCTGATGCCGGCATGGGGCTTGGCGTTCTTGTCTGTTCGCGCCGCCAGGAACATGTATTTGCCCCACCAGGTCGTGGTCCAGATCTTCTGACCATTGATGACCCAATGGTCGCCGTCGCGGACGGCGCTGGTTCGCAGAGCCGCAAGGTCGGATCCTGCCTGCGGCTCGCTGTAACCCATCCCATGCATCGCCTCGCCGCGCAGAATTTCCGGCAAGTATTTCTTCTGTTGCTCGGGCGTTCCGAACATCATCAAGGCGTTGGCCTGGATCGACGCGCCAGTGCGCGGAGTCTCACCTTGCTCCATCGTCTCCATGAAGGCGATTTGCTCAAGCGGCGAACGCGCCTGGCCGCCGAACTCCTGCGGCCAGCCGAGGCCGATCCAGCCGGTGCTCCCGATATCGGCAGCAAATTCAGCGTCGAACTCACGCTTTGCGAACGGCTTGGCATCAAAAGCGGCCTTTCTGCCGCCCGTCCAATTTTGCGCAAGCCACCGCCTGACATGTTCGCGCAGTTCGTTCCCGGCGGGGCCGAGATCGTATTGCGGCATCCCGGCACCACCGTTGTCGAACAGGTGGGCCGCGAGGCTTCGTCTGGCGTGGGCCGCGCCGCCAAGCGCTATGGTGTCCAGATGCACGCGCTTGAAGTGCAGAGGGGCTTCGTGTTCTTCGGCGTAGCCGATGGCACCGAATGTGTGCTGCGTCTCCAGCGAAACGCGGCGCAATGCCGGGCCCGCAAACGCCATGGCGCAATCGGAGAAGTATCGCCAATCGTGATCGCTCTCATCCCAAAGCTTTGCCGCGTGGTGCAGAACGAGACGTACGCCCTCGAGGTCGATGAAGCAGTTGGCGAGCTTGTGCTGGATCGCCTGAAATCGCCCGATCGGTTGGCCGAACTGCTGCCGTTCGCCGGCATAGGCTACCGCCAGCTCGAACGCGCGACGCGCGGCGCCATGGGAGCGCGCCAGCAGCGCCAGACGCGCGATCGATCGCAGGTCGCTGAGGCTGGTGTTGGTAGCAGGAACAAGCCTTGCCGGCGCCGCATCGAGCGTCAGCTCCCAATTACCCCAGGCGCCCATCGCGCGCGTAGGCATGCGATTAACGCCGGGAGCCCGAAGGTCGACGAGCGCTAGATGCGCCTCGTCCACCGGCGCGAGCAGGTGCGTAGCGCTGCCCGCGGCCTCGACGAACCGAAGCGATCCCGTTGCCTTCTCGCCATGAAGCCTGATCGACCCGATACCGGGATCGGAATCGAACGCGGCGAAGGAAAAGACAATGCGCGCCGCGCCCACGTGAAGTGCTTTTTGCAACTCACCTGCATCGGTGGATGCATCCGACAGCACGAGATTGGCCAGCACGGCAGACCACATCGGAGCGGGGCATGCCGCGCGGCCGAGTTCTTCCATCACCGCCAGGATCTCGCGAAGGCCGCCCTCCTCCGGATCGGCGCCCAGAACCGTGACACCTTGCCGGACCAGCTTGTCCCATATCTCGGTGATCGCTTCCGGAGACGCACCATCCTTCAGGCAGTCGGCCCGCCAGCGCGATTCGAGAAGCCCGCGCAAGGAATCGCGAAGCATGACCGCAACGTCCTCGCTTTCGATGCCGGAGGCCGCCATCGCGAGAGCCTACGCCTGGCCGAACCTCGGCTTGCGTTTCTCCTTAAAGGACATGGTTGCCTCCTTGTGATCCGCTGTCTCGAACGTAACCTGTTCGAGCGCCATTGACGCCTCGAGCAACATGTTCACGCGATCCTTCACGATCTGGTTGATCGACAGCTTGGTCCAGCGGATCGCCCAGGTTGGACCGTTCGCCAGTTCAATGGCGATTTCCCGCGCCTTGCCCAGCACTTCAGCACGTGGAACCACGTGATTGACGAGGCCAATCCGTTCCGCTTCCCGGCCCTTGAGCAGCGTGCCACGGATCAAAAACTCCTTGGCTTTGTTGACGCCGACCAGCAACGGCCAGATCACGGTGCCACCGTCTCCGGCAACCAGCCCAACGCGCGAGACGTGCGTGTCGCCAATGCGCGCATCCTCGGACATGACCGTGATGTCGCACAGCAAGGCGTGGGTCGCAGCGAGCCCGATGGCATCGCCATTGATCGCCGCGATGATCGGCTTGTCGAGCTCGAGCTGGCGGGTAACGCCGCGGCGGCTGATCATGGGATCATGCACCTCGCCCTCCTCCAGGACGTCCCCGCCGGGACGCTCCGACATGGCTTTGACGTCGCCGCCAACGCTGAAGTAATCGCCGGCGCCGGTCAGCACCACGACGCTGACGGCATGGTCATCGGCGAGGTCGTCCCAGATCGTCCGCAGCTCGCGGATCAGCTTCTGATTGATCGCGTTGCGCGACTGCGGCCGGTTCAGGGTCACCGTCGCCACCTTCTCCGACACGTCGACCTTGAGGCATTCATACTTCGCGTAATTCGACACTTTGTTCCTCCCGTTGTTATCGTGATTTGAGCGCAGGCTGTCGTCCAAGCCCGGCTAACGCCGCATGCCCGGCTGGACCTCGGCCAGCGCGACATGCAGCGACATAGCGCCCGGGTCCTGCTCGAGCATTCGCTGGACAGCTTCGAGATGCGCGCGCATCAGGCGGCGCGCCGATGAGACATTTCGTTCGGCGATGGCGGAGAGCAATTGACGCCGCCGCTCGGCGAGCCGGCTCATCGCAACGCCGCTCGAGGCCACCTTGGCGTAGACGAAGCGCATGTGAATTTCGGTCACTGAATCCATGATCATCGCGATGACCTTGTTTCTGGTCGAAGCCGCGAGCAACTTGTAGAACTCGCGCGAGCACTCGACCCGGTCGAGCAGCCTCCCTTCCTTCGTCGCAAGCTCGGTTCGCCGGATATTGGCCTCCAGCGCGTCGAGATCGGACTGGCGTGCATGATCGCACGCAAGTCCGACGATGAGGTCGAGCACGTGGACGCGCGCCTCGGACAATTCCCGCACGGAAATCGTGCCGAGGCTCAGCATGTCCCGCATGACGTCGTTCATGCGGCTGGTGTCGCCTTCCTGGATGAAGGCCCCGCCTTTGACGCCCTTCAACAATCGAAGCACGCCGGCCATCTCGAGGCTGCGCAGGGCCTCCCGCAGGACATTCCGGCTCACGCCGAGCTGCTGCGCCAGGTCGCGCTCCGGAGGCAGCTTGTCGCCTGGCTTCAGCAGCCCGAGCGCGAGCTGCTCGCGGATGCGTTCGCAGATTTCCTCGAACGCCCGCCTCGTATGGATCGGCCGGAACCTGGGAGCCGGCGCGGGACTTGCCGTCGCTCGCTGATCGGCCGGGCGCTCCCGCCTGCCGGATGAAACCTTGCGTGACTGCGCACTGGCGCGGGGGCTTGACTTGGTGCTCATGTGGTGAATTATTAAATGGATCACCCATTCAATGGAAGCCCAATTTTCGGGCTGCGCTCAAGAAAATCCACAACGAGGGCCCATGAGCTTTTCCGAGGAGCAGATCGCCTTCCGCAACACCGTCCGCAAAATGGCCGAGAAGCATGTGGCGCCGATCGCCGCCGAAATCGACGAAACCGATCGTTTTCCGACCGAGCTCGTGAAGTTGTTCGGCGAAATGGGACTGATGCAGCTCTGGGTGCCGGAGCAATATGGCGGGCCGAACGGCAATCTCACCCTCGCCTGCATCGCGCGCGAGGAGATTTCGAGAATATCGCCGGCCTGCGCGTCGATTGCCTGTCTGAACACGATGTTCATTATGCCGCTGCTTCATTTCGGTTCGGAGGAACAGCGAAGAAGGTACCTGCCGATCATCGCCAAGGGCGGCGTCGTCACGGCAATTGCGATCTCCGAGCCGCAGGCCGGCTCAGACGTCACCGCGATCGCAACGCGCGCCCGGAAAGACGGCGATTCCTACATCCTCGACGGCCGCAAGCAGTGGTGCAGCTACGGAGTGGTCGCCGACTACATTGTCGTGATGGCCCGGACCAGCGACAGTCCAGGCGCCGACGGCATAAGCGCCTTCATTGTCGAGCCGAAGAAGATGAAAGGCATCTCTTTTGGCCGTCACGAGCGCAAAATGGGTTTCCGGGGCGCGCCGAACACGCCGATCTTCTTCGACAATGTGCGCGTCCCGCTGGAAAATCTGGTCGGGGAAGAAGGCAAGGGCTTTCGAGCCTCGATGCGCGCCCTCGATCTCAATCGGCCGACGATTGGAGCTCAATCTGTCGGATTGGCTCAGGGCGCACTCGACGCCTGCGTCGCCTACGCGAAAGAGCGAAGGCAATTCAAGAAGGCGATCTCCGAGTTTCAGGGCGTACAGTTCATGCTCGCCGACATGGCCATGCAGATCGAGGCGGCGCGCGCGCTGGTGTACGAGTGCGCACGGGCGGGCGACGCAAGCGACTGGAAGCGCCTGAATGTTCTCGCCAGCATGGCCAAATGTGTGGCTAGCGATATGGCCATGAAGGTGACAACGGATGCGGTGCAGATATTCGGGGGCTATGGCTACACCATGGATTATCCCGTCGAGCGCATGATGCGCGACGCAAAGCTAACTCAGATATTTGAGGGCACGAACCAAATCCAGCGGGTCGTCATCGCACGAGAGTTGCTCGGTTAGCCAAACGCAGGCCTAGGCCAAACCTCCTCGACTTCGGCTCCGCCGCGCCGAATGCGGCGCGCAAGCTCAGCTGTTGCGCAACTTTGCGGGAAAGTGCCGCGAGGCGGAGCGCCGCAACACTGAAGATGCTCACCCGTTCCCTGTGCCTCTCCATCCGGAGCTCGCTGCGAGCCTGAGCGCGGCTCGCGCGGCGAATATCATCAGAGCCGAGGTATTCACCGGCAAAGTCGTCCGTGGCCGGGTGCAGCCGATGAACAAGAAGGCGTGGGCGGCTAAGTTCAAAAGTATGCAGTCCTCGCGGGCGTCAACGAACCGAAGAAAAGCTGCCATGGCGTTCGAGAGGCCCGAGCCGAAGTCGCCGCCTACGCCGACTGCACTGAGAGGCAAATAATGGCCATGCTTGGCTGGATCGACCCCAAAATGCCCGCGCACTACATCGCGCAGGCGAATCGAGAGAGAGACTCGGGATCAGCGGATGGAGAAGATCATCCCGTACGATCAGGGCCAGTCACTGGAGGACGGCGTGGCTGAGCATCAGGCGAACAGCGCACGAACGCAGCGCCGGAACGGAGTGGTGACTTTCCCGGGCAATAACCAGTAAAAAGCCTAATCATTTCAAGAGGAAATGTGAGTTTTGGTGCGCTCGGAGGGACTCGAACCCCCACGGTGTTACCCACTGCCACCTCAAGGCAGCGCGTCTACCAGTTCCGCCACGAGCGCTAGGAGATGCCGGCCTGAGGCTTTGAAGGCTGGCCGGATCAGCGGCGCCGATCTAACAAATCCATCAGAGGGATACAAGCCTGCAGAAGCCCTGAATTCCACAAGCTTGGGAGGAAATCTCCACCTGCCCGGATCGGCCCTATCGGATGTCCGGACCGCTACCGCGTGCCCGGGCCGTCACCGCGTGCCCGGGCCCTACCGGGTCCCCGGTGTTCGCGGCAGCATCTGCTTGACCTCGACCGCGATCCGGTTGCGGTCGACCAGCACGACGCCGGAGGCGACCGGCAGATTATTGGCCAACACCTTGACCTCGTCGGCCTCGGTTGCGTCCAGCTCGATGATGGCGCCGCGGGAAAGACGTAATACTTGATGGATCGGCATCGTGGTCGTCCCGAGGACAACCATGAGATCCACGGTGACTTTATCGAGAGTGGGCACTGTCAGGACCGCCGCAACTTGGGACTTAGGACTCTTCGTTTGCTCCCGAGATCATCACCACGTTATGGTTAGCCAATGGTTAATTCCCCTCAAAACCCCCGCCAAGAACAGCGCCAACACCTCGATTTGACGTCGTTTTCCGCCTCGGGCGGCGAGCCCGTCGAGTGGCGAATCTCGGACGCGCTGGTGCCCTATCCGGAGGCCGTGGCCGCCATGGAGGCCCGCGTTGCGGCGATTGCGGCGGGCGAGGCGCCGGAGCTGGTCTGGCTGCTCGAGCATCCCCCGCTCTACACTTCCGGCACCTCCGGCAAGGAAAGCGACCTGCTCGATGCCCGCTTCCCGACCTTCCCCACCGGCCGCGGCGGGCAGCTGACCTATCACGGCCCTGGCCAGCGGGTGGCCTACATCATGCTCGACCTCAAGCGCCGCCGGCCAGACGTGCGGGCCTATGTCGCGAGCCTGGAAGAATTGATCCTGCGCACGCTGGCCGCGTTCAACGTCCGCGGCGAGCGGCGTGAGGACCGAGTCGGCGTCTGGGTGAAGCGGCCCGACAAGGGGCCTGAGCACGAGGACAAGATCGCCGCGATTGGCGTCCGGTTGAAGCGCTGGGTCTCGTTCCACGGCATCGCCATCAATGTCGAGCCGGAGCTAGAGCATTTCTCCGGCATCGTGCCCTGCGGCGTCGCCGACCCGCGCTACGGCGTCACCTCGCTGGTCGATCTCGGCCAGCTCGCGACCATGGCCGATGTCGACGTCGCGCTGCGCCAGGCGTTCGAGCAGCTGTTCGGACCGACCCGCGCGCGGCTGCCGGAAGCGGCTGCCTGACATTTTTCTGTTCGAGCCTGACCGCACGAATTCTCCGCTCGTAGCGGAATCGGCTATGCTTGTTTCCGGTGCCGCCCACGCCTCCCCCCTCCGCCGGGAAAGCAGACCTCATGCCGGGCGAGTTGATCATCGGCCGACTGTTCGAGCGCCAGGCATAAGGAGGGATTGCGATCCATGCTCGCAATGGGAGGTTTTGACGATGAAGCTGTCTGCGCCTATCTATCATCTGAAGCGGAAGGCGAAGCGCCTGTCCCGCGAAGCCAGCATTCCGCTCCACGACGCGCTTGACCGCGTCGCAGCGACGGAGGGGTTTTCCGCCTGGAGCATGCTCGCGGCCAAAGCAGCCGCGCTGACGCCGGCGAGCAAACTGTTCCCGCAACTCCGGCCGGGCGACCTCGTGCTGGTCGGGGCGCGTCCCGGCCAGGGCAAGACGCTGATGAGCCTCGAACTTGCCGTCGAAGCCATGAGGTCGGGCCATCGCGCCGCGTTCTTCTCGCTCGAGTATACCGAGCGAGGTGTGTTGGAACGCCTTCGCGCGATCGGTGTGGAGCCGGCGCAATTCGACAAGCTGCTTGAGATCGATTGCTCCGACGTCATCAGTGCCGACTATGTCGTGAAGCAAATGGCTTCGGCGCCGCGCGGCACATTCGTGGTGATCGACTATCTGCAACTGCTCGACCAGAGGCGGGAAAACCCTGACCTGACCGTTCAAGTGCGCGCGCTGAAATCGTTCGCGCGCGACAAGGGGCTGATCGTTGTCTTCATCTCGCAGATCGATCGGTCCTACGATTCCGCAGTCAAGCCCTGCCCGGACCTCAGCGATGTCCGCTTGCCGAACCCGCTGGACCTGAATCTGTTCGACAAGACGTGCTTCATCAACAACGCCGAAGTGCAGTTCCGCGCGGCGAGCTGAAGGTCAGGCCGCGGGTGAGATCGCTCACCCGCGGCTTTCGGCATCACGCCGCCTTGAGCGCAACCTCGAGCTTGCCGGCAATGTAACGCCGCTCCTGGGTGAGGCCGCCAAAACCGTAGGCATCGCCCTTGACCTCGTCGACATGCAAATAGGTCTCGGGATGCAGCGGGCCCAGGATCCCGGCCATGCGCTTGAACATGGCGGCAAGATAGGCCGCCTTCTCGTCCTTGGTGTTGGTGCCTTCGGTGACGTGGATGTCGATCCAGTAGCTGGCAAGCTTCTGCTCGGCGAGCGACTTGCCACCGGCGAACCAGTCGCCGGCATCGACGGACTTCACGATGATGGCGGTGACCTTGGGGTCCTTGTGCAGTATCTCGGCGGTGAGTTCGGACACAGCGTTTGCGATGTCGGCCTTCAGCGACGGCGACTGACGGGAGGTGGTGTAGGACACAGTGATCAGGGGCATGGTCGTTCTCCTCGATTGCCGCGGGTTTCTTGCGGCGTTGGTGAGAAGCTAGACCTCCGGCCTTCATTTTGGTACCTCATCTTCGTTGATACAAGTGATAACGATCCCTAATGACAACCACACTCGACATCGCCACCGTCCAGGCTTTTCTGCTGGTCGCCGACCTCCAGAGCTTTACGCGTGCGGCCGAAGCCCTCGGCACGACGCAGGCGGCCGTCAGCCTGAAGCTGCAGCGGCTGGAAACATTGCTGGGCAAACGCCTCGTCGAACGCTCGCCCCGCGCGGTCCGGCTCACCGCCGACGGCGCCGCGTTCCTCGATCGCGCCCGCGCGCTGATGGAGGCACATGACCGCGCGCTGTCGGGCGAGGTGCCAGCCGCGCAGTCGCTCTCGCTCGGCATCTCCGATCATGCCGCGGGCCCCGAACTGGTGCCGCTGCTCGAACGCCTGCACGCGATGTCCTCAAGCCTCACCCTCGCCGTCACCATCGGCTTCTCGCGCGAGATGCAGGATGCCTATGACGGGGGTGAGCTGGATGCGGTGATCGTCCGCCAGGAAGGCAGCCGCCGGGGCGGCGAGAAGCTGGCCGAGGACGAGTTTGGCTGGTTCGCGTCGCGGCGCTTCACTTTGCCGAAGGGTGAGCCGTTGCCGCTCGCAACGCTTGCCCCGCCCTGCGGCGTCCGCGCGGTCGCCGCGCGCGCGCTCGACAAGGCCGGCCTCGCCTGGCGCGAGCGCTTTGTCGGCGGCGGCGTCACGGCGGTGGTCGCCGCCGCCCTTGCCGGGCTTGCCATCGCACCGTTGGCGCGGCGGATCGCGCCTGCCGGGCTGGTCGACATTGGCCCTGCGCTCAAGCTACCGAAACTCGGCGGCTCAAAGGTGATGCTGCATTCGAAGGTCAGCGACCCCACAAAGCTCGCGGCACTGCGCGCGGTGGCGGCGACGTTCCGGAGCGTGGCCGCCAGCTGAAGTCTCACAAGATCGCCTCGAACGCACTGCGCAGCGTCTCGTGCCTAAAGACAAAACCGCGGCTCAGCGCCTTGTTCGGCAGCACGCGCTGACCGCCGAGCAGCAGTTCGTCGGCGAAGCCGCCGCCGAAACGGCGCAACAGGCCGCCGGGAATGCGGAACACCACGGGCCGGTGCAAACGGCGACCGAGCTCCTCGGTGAATTTTGCGTTGGTGACAGGGATCGGAGCGGTGGCGTTGACGGGACCTGAAAGATCGGGCGTTGCCATCACATAGGCGATCAGCCGGATCAGATCGTCGCGCTCGATCCAGGACATCCACTGCCGGCCGGTGCCAAGCGGGCCACCGAGGCCGAATTCGAACGGCGTCAGCATCCGAGTGATGAAGCCGCCTTCGGTGCCGAGCACGAGGCCGATGCGCAAATAGACCACGCGGATGCCGAGTTCTTCCGCCGGCCGCGCCGCTTTCTCCCAGGCCGCGCACAGCTCATGGCTGAAGCAGGCATGCGCCTTCGCCGACTCCGTCAGCACCTGGTCGGCCCACAATCCGTACCAGCCGATCGCGGAGCCGCTGACCAGCACCTCGGGCTTGCGGTCGAGCCTCGCGATCAACTTCACGATCGCGCCGGTCATGTCGATGCGCGAGCCAATGATCTTCGCGCGCTTTGCCTCGGTCCACAGGCCGTTGCCGATCGGCTCACCGGCGAGATTGACGATGGCGTCGATTGGCGTGTCCGAGGCAAGCTGGTCGAGGCTTGTGATCAGCGTGACCGGCGGCGGCAGCATTTCGGCTTTGGCGGGGTTGCGGATCAGCGCGATGACGTGATGCCCTGACCCGCTGAGGCTTGCCGCAAGGCGGCTACCGATGAACCCGGTGGCGCCTGATATCAGCACGGTCTTGCGGCCGGGAAGCTTCTCGACAAGTCCTTCTGCCGGCACGCTGCGCATGCGGCTGAGCCGGCGCGTCGCCGCAAAATCCCTGACACCGCACAGCGCCGCGCCAGCCGCACAGGCGGTCGCGGCGATGCTGAGCAGGCCCTGATACACGACGCTGACAGCAAACGGCTGCATCGCCCAGGCGATCAGCACGGGCAGCAGCAGCACGAGGATGGCACCATAATTGATGGCGAGCAGCGTGTGGTTGATCCGCTCGCTTGGCGGCAGTTTTCGGCTCAGATCCTCCTCGACGAAATCCATCAGCGTAATGACGATCTCCCCGACCAGCACGGCAACGATCAGCAGCGCCAGCACACCATGGACCTCGAGCCAGCCGAGCAGCAGGAACAGCAGCGCGTAGAGCATGTTGCGGATACCGTGCAGCTTCAGCTCGAACCGCTGCGACACCCGCCAGGCCAAGCGCTCCGTGAATTCGTGGTGATAGAGGGTGTCGAACACGCCCATCACGATCTGGATGGCAATGAGGGCCCACAGCAGCGGCGTCATGATACGGTCTCCCTGAAGACGGCGGACTGGTGGATCAGCGCGCCGTAACGCGGGTGAGTGACATCGAGGGTGAAACGAAAGGCACCCTCGCCGAGATCGCTGTGCGTCACCGTGAGGTCGCCGGGCGTGAGCCATTCCGGCAGCGGGATCCAGAGCCGTCCGAGCTGCAGGCCGTAACCGGCGCTGCGGAAGGTCAGTGTCTGGCCTTCGACCGCGATGCGCAGCGCCATCGAGACGCCAAAGCCGACATATTCCTCGAGGCCGGTCGGGCCGGCGAAGCGTTTTGCGGAATGGATGACTTGCGGAAAGCCGCGCTTGCGCGCGCAGATACGCGTCCAGGTCTGGCCGCCGGTCGCGCCGTCCTCGGTAACAGTCACGATCATGGGCACGCCGATATCGCGTCCGGTCGGCAGCGGCCCACCGATCAGGCGCGCGGCTTGCGCGAACCACCAGCCGAAGTCGCTGAAGGCGGCTTCGTCGACGATCCCGACATAGACCACGCTGTCGCCGTCGGCGACGCGCTTGGAAAAGCGCCGCCAGGTCGCGAGCGGCAGGCGACCCCAATCTTCGTCCGGCAACAGCACACGGAAGCGGCGATCGTCGAGCAGCTTGGTGTGAGCGGAGGGAGGTGCGTTGGAGCCTGATAATCGAGCCGACGTCATCGCACCCTCCTCAAGAACTATTTGGCCTTGCCCAGCGGCAGCAGGTTGGCGATCTTCTCGCCAAGCCGCATCAAGGCCACAAGCCGCGGCCGCGGCACCTTCAGCATCTGCATGAACCAGTGGTCGGCGAGCTCGGTGAAGGCGAGCATCTCCTTCAGCCGCTTGCTCGCGACCGGATTGACGGCCGGATCCTCGGCAGCATCGGACACGCAGGCCCGGAGCGCTGCGATGGCCGGATCGAGCTCGCGCTCCTTGCGCCGTGCCGCGATCCGGGCCGCGACCTCCCAGATGTCGGTCTCGGCCTCATAGTGGTCGCGGCGGTCGCCGAGGATCGGCACCCGCCGGATCAAATTCCAGGCGAGCAGCTCCTTGAGCGAATTGGAGACGTTGGAGCGCGCCATGCCGAGCGTGTCGGCAATGTCCTCGGCCGTCATCGGCGCCTCGGACAAATAGAGCAGCCCGTGGATCTGGCTGACCGAGCGGTTGACGCCCCACTCGTCTCCCATGTCGCCCCAATGCAGGATGAAGCGCTCGACGGCGGCGGGGAGTTTCTTTTTTCCGGTCATTTCTGTCATAACAGAAATATCTGACGGACACGATTGAGTGTCAAGAGCCTCTTCGCAGCCCGGTTGCTGCATACCGACGGCCGCATTTGCCTAAAAACCTCCCAGAGGCCCGGAACCAAACCACCGCTTGAACGTTTGCACCCGTCGAGGTGGGGTTTCAGGAATGGTTAAAAAGTCCAGTCAGCAGAGAGACTTGTTCGAGAGCGAACGCAGTTTCAGGCTGTTGGTTGGGGGAGTTGCCGACTACGCCCTGTACATGCTCGACCCCAAGGGGATCATCACGAGCTGGAACATCGGCGGGGAACGCATCAAGGGCTATTCTCCCGAAGAGATCGTCGGCCAGCATTTTTCGCGCTTCTATACCGAGACCGACCGGGCCAACGGCAAGCCGGCCCGCGCGCTCGGCATCGCCCGGGACAAAGGGCGCTACGAGGAAGAAGGCTGGCGCGTCCGCAAGGACGGCACCTTCTTCTGGGCGAGCGTCGTGATCGACCCGATCTACGAGGACGGCGAGCTCATCGGCTTCGCCAAGATCACGCGCGACATCACGGAGCGGCGCAATGCCCAGCTCAAGCTCGAGGCGATGCAGAAGCAACTCGCCGAATCGCAGAAATTCGATGCGCTCGGCCAGCTTACCGGCGGCGTCGCCCACGACTTCAACAACCTCCTGATGATCATCAGCGGCAGCCTCCACGTCCTGAAGAAGGGGGCGATCGACGATGCCAAGCTTCAGCGCGCGATCTCCGCGATCGAGACTGCGACCAGGCGGGGCGCCGCGCTCACCAACCAGCTCCTCACCTTCGCGCGGCGACAGAGTGTCAACCCGCAGGTGATCGATCTCGCCGAACGCATCGCGGCGATCCGCGCGGTGCTCGACACCGGTGTCGGCAGTTCCGTGCGCCTCGTCTTCGACGTCGCCCGCGAGGTCTGGCCGGTCAGGACCGACGTCTCGGAGCTCGAGACGGCGCTGCTCAATCTCGTCATCAATGCCCGCGACGCGATGCCCGACGGCGGCACGGTGACGATCAGCGCCCGCAACGTCACGTTGGACGAGGTCCCGCTGGCCGGCGAGTTCGTGGCGATCGACGTCGCCGACACCGGGCTCGGCATTCCCGCCGACGTCGTCGACAAGATCTTCGAGCCGTTCTTCACCACAAAGGCGATCGGCAAGGGCACCGGTCTCGGCCTGTCCCAGGTGCACGGCTTCGCCCATCAGGCCGGCGGCACAGTGAAGGTCGCAAGCGAGCTCGGCAAGGGCACGATCTTCACCGTCCTGCTGCCGCGCGGCACGGACGCGCCGGCACGGGACACCGCGGAGGCGGTCCCGTTCCGTGGAAGCGGAACGGTGCTGCTGGTCGAGGACAATCCCGACGTCGCGCTGGTCAGCATCGGCCTATTGGAGCAGCTCGGCTACCACGTACGCCGGGTCGCCGACGCAGAAGCGGCATTGCGCGAGATCGAGACCGACGGCGTCGACTTCGTGTTCTCGGACATCGTGATGCCGGGCAAGATGGATGGCCTCACCCTCGCCCATCGTCTGCGTCAGATCCGCCCCGGCCTGCCGATCCTTCTCGCCACCGGCTACAGCGAGGTCGCCGCCGACGTGCGCGGCGACTTCCCGATCCTGCGCAAGCCGTACGAGATCCACGAGCTGAGCGAGGCGATCGCCAAGCTGCCGAGGTGAGGCTCGAGCTCTCCCCGAGGCAGACCACCTAAACGGTCGGCAACACCGAGAATGCTTCTCCTGCCCGGCGCAGATCCAGCTGATCGGCGCTCGCCGTCTCGCTGGTGACGCTGTCGACGCGTGAGGATGGCGGACCATGGCGGCACAATGCGACCATGTCGGCGACGTGGTTCGGCGCGCCTGCGAACAGCGCTTCCACGCTGCCGTCGCGGCGGTTGCGGACCCAGCCTTCGAGACCGCTGGTGGTCGCCTGGAATTCGACCCAGGCGCGATAGCCGACGCCCTGAACGCGCCCGCGGATCATGACCTGGAGGATCGCCCGGCTCATGTCTTTAGCCCGAGAACATCGGCGCTGCGCGCCCTCGTCTCGGCCTCGCGCGTGACCCGCCCCATCATTTCGGCGGAGGCAATGCCCTTCAGGGCCTTTGGCGCGGTGCCTTCACGGAGCACCTTCAGCGTGTCGTAGACGGCCTGCGTCGCCGCGGCGATCGGCGCATGGCCCTGCAGCGCGATGCGCACGCGCTGGCTGGCGAGATAGTCGGGCGTGCTCAATTCTTCCGGCGCGCCGCCCAGCACGATCGGCAGGCGCGTCGCCGCTGCGACCGCTTCCAGTTCGGCGCGCGACTTGATGCCGGTGAAGAACAGCGCATCGACGCCGGTGGCCTCATAGGCCTTGGCACGGCGGATCGCGTCCTCGATCGAGGTGATCGAGGCAGCACCGGTGCGGCCCATGATGACCAGCGACGGATCGCTGCGGCCGCTGAGCGCAGCCTTCATCTTGCCGAGGCCCTCCTCCAGTGAGATCAGCTGCGTCTTTGTTTCACCGAAGGCGGCCGGCAGCAGCGTATCCTCGATGGTGAGGCCGGCGGCGCCAGCGGTCTCGAGCTCCTGCACCGTGCGGCGCACGTTGAGCGCATTGCCATAGCCGTGATCGGCATCGACCAGCACAGGCAATGTCGAGGCCCGCGACATCCGCCGCATCTGTTCGCCAAGCTCGGTGAGCGTGATCAGGGTGATATCGGGGTCGCCGAGCACGGCGAGCGATGCCACCGAGCCGCCGAACATGCCGAGGGGAAAGCCGAGATCCTCGGCGATACGGATCGAGATCGCGTCGTAGACGGAACCGGGATGGACGCACGTTGCGCCCGAAAGGATGGAGCGCAATTTCTCGCGGCGGGAACGAAAGGCCATGGTTGCCCTCCCAATTGTTGCGACGCAGCCGCAAGATACTCCGTCATTGCGAGCGTAGCGAAGCAATCCAGAGTCTTTCCGCAGAGGCAGTCTGGATTGCTTCGCTGCGCTCGCAATGACAGTGTTGGTGGGGCCAGTGAGGGCCCCACTCACCTGCTTTACGCAAACTCCAAAATCAGCGCGTCCACCGCCAGCGTCGCGCCCGCACTGGCGTGGATCTTCTTCACAGTGCCGTCCTGCTCGGCGCGCAGCACGTTCTGCATCTTCATGGCTTCGACCACGGCGAGCGTTTCGCCGGCCTTGACCTCCTGCCCCTCGCTCACGGCGATCGAGACGACGAGGCCCGGCATCGGACAGAGCAGCTTCTTGCCGCTGTCGGAGGCCGTCATCACCGGCATCAGCCGGGCCGAAGCGGCTTCGGCTTCGGTCCAGACATAGACCGGAACCTCGACGCCCTGATGCGCGAGGCGGATGCCGTTCGCAATCGGGCGCGCCTGCACCGCGACGAAGTGCCCGTCGATGGTGCCCTGCCAGACCGGATCGCCCGGCTTCCACGGCGACTGCAACAGATGGGCATTGCCGGCCCTGCCTTCGGCATCGATGAAGCGGATTGCGATGGCCTCGCCCTCACGTCCGACCTCGAGCTGGATTTCCTGGCGGTCGAGCCAAACCGCGCGGCGGCGTTCGCGCTGCACGACACGGCCGCCCATCTGGCCCGAGATCTGCCGCTTGCGCTCCCCAAGCACGTGATCGATGGCGGCACCGACGGCGGCGATGCGGCGGGCGACCTCGCCTTCCGGCACGCGCACCGCAAAACCCTTGGGGAATTCCTCGGCGATGAAACCGGTCGAGAGCCTCCCCTCGCGCCAGCGCGGATGATGCATCAAGGCCGACAGGAACGGGATGTTATGCCTGATGCCGTCGACATAGAACGAATCCAGCGCGGTGGCCTGGGCTTCGATCGCGGCCGCGCGCGACGGCGCATGCGTGACGAGCTTGGCGATCATCGGATCGTAATGGATCGAGATCTCGCCGCCCTCCTGCACGCCGGTGTCGTTGCGCACGGTGATGCCGTCCTTGCTGGCTTCCGCCGGCGGGCGATACTTCACGAGCCGCCCGATCGAGGGCAGGAAGTTGCGGAACGGATCTTCGGCGTAGAGGCGCGATTCCACCGCCCAGCCGGTGAGCGTGACGTCCTTCTGCGCAATGGCGAGCTTCTCGCCGGCGGCGACGCGGATCATCTGCTCGACGAGGTCGACGCCGGTGACGAGCTCGGTGACGGGATGCTCGACCTGGAGACGGGTGTTCATCTCGAGGAAGTAGAAGCTCTTGTCCTGTCCTGCGACGAACTCGACCGTGCCGGCGGAATCGTAATTCACGGCCTTGGCCAGCGCGACGGCCTGCTCGCCCATCTGGCGGCGCGTCGCCTCGTCGAGCAGCGGCGACGGTGCC
Organism: Bradyrhizobium sacchari; assembly: GCF_002068095.1. GTDB lineage: Bacteria > Pseudomonadota > Alphaproteobacteria > Rhizobiales > Xanthobacteraceae > Bradyrhizobium > Bradyrhizobium sacchari. The sequence goes on from NZ_LWIG01000014.1 coordinate 342,815, forward strand.
TCCTCGATGACCTTCTGGTTGCGGCGCTGGATCGAGCATTCGCGCTCGCCGAGATAGATCACGTTGCCGTGCTTGTCGCCCAGCACCTGGATTTCGATATGGCGGGGATCGACGATGAACTTCTCGACGAAGACGCGGTCGTCGCCGAACGAGGCCTTGGCCTCGGCCTTGGCGAGGTTGAAGCCCTCGGCGACCTCGGCCTTCGAATGCGCGATGCGCATGCCCTTGCCGCCACCGCCGGCGGAGGCCTTGATCATGACGGGATAGCCGATCTCGTCGGCGATGCGGACCGCGTGCTTGTCGTCCTCGATGACGCCGAGATAGCCGGGCACGGTCGAGACTTTTGCTTTGGCGGCGGCCTTCTTGGACTCGATCTTGTCGCCCATCGCCGCGATCGCGCCGGGGTTCGGGCCGATGAAGACGAGGCCGGCGGCTTCCAGCGCGCGCGGAAACGCCTCACGCTCGGACAGGAAGCCGTAGCCGGGATGCACGGCCTCGGCGCCCGTCTTGCGGCAGGCCTCGACGATCTTCTCGATCACCAGATAG
>NZ_LWIG01000014.1:343386-350616 GCF_002068095.1 Bradyrhizobium sacchari
CCGCCTCATCGGCCATCTCGACGTGGAGGGCATCGCGGTCGGCCTCGGAATAGACCGCAACCGTTTGAATTCCCATCTTGCGGGCAGTCTTGATGACCCGGCAGGCGATTTCGCCGCGATTGGCGATCAGAATGCGTTTGAACATGCTTTTCTTGAGTCTCGACCTTGGGCGGGACCCTTCCCCTGCCGTTGGGGCCTATGGGACGGGCGGTGTGGCTCCCGTGGTACATCAAAATAGGCCGGAGGCAACGGTCTAAATCCGCCCAGCTCTGGCGTACCAGCACAAGACCGCAGCCGGCGTGGCAAGCCTTTGAGCGACCTACGGCTTCCCAGTCCTGGCCGTGCCCTTGGCAACGTCCCGGACCAGGCCGTGAATGAAGCCCAGCTTGCCGACCACCGCCGGTGACAGGATGAAGGGATAGAGGTCGTGCAGGCCCATGGCGCGGTTGACGCTGTTCATGGCGAAGGTGAAGGGCAGCCATGCGTTGACGAGCGCCTCGACGTCCCTGGCCTCGTAGGGGCTGAAACGGATGCGCGCGGTCAACTCTCCATCGCGATCCACCTTGGGGCGCACCTCCATGCCGAATTCCGAGGCCATCTCCAGGGTGTCGACGATGTGGAGGTAGTGCGCCCAAGTCTCGGCGAAGTCTTCCCACGGGTGCGTCGTCGCGTAGGCCGAGACGTAATTCTGCTGCCAGTCCGGCGGTGCGCCTTCCGCGTAATGGCGCTGCAAGGCCTGCCCGTAATCGACCGAATCGTCGCCGAACACCTCGCGGCAGGCCTCCAGCTTGCCCCCGTCGCGGACCAGCACGTCCCAGAAATAGTGCCCGACCTCGTGGCGGAAATGCCCCAGCAGCGTCCGGTAGGGCTCGCCCATCTCCAGCCTGCGCCGCTCGCGCTCGATGCCATCGGCCTCGGTGAGCGCGATCGTGATCAGGCCGTTGTCGTGGCCGGTCATGACCTTTTGCCCACTGTTCGGATCATCGGCGAGGAAGTTGAAGATCAGGCCGTGCTCGGGATTGTCCTGACGGTTCTGGAGCGGCAGCTTCCAGCGGATCAGGGAATAGAACAGCCGGTGTTTTGCCACCTCCAGCTCGCGCCAGCCGGCAAGCTGAACCGGATCGGACAGGTCCGGCACCATGCCGTTGTGACGGCAGGCACGGCAATAGCCGTTGATATCGCCCGCATCCGTCAGCCAGTTGCAGGCGTCGTGGTCGGCATTGCGGCACAGCATGCGTCCCCTGCCCTTGTCGGCCAGCGTCGTCCAGGCCCCGCCTTGGGCCTCTCCGTCGGGCTCGAGCGCCGACATCGTCTCCCTCTCGGGGAGGAAGGCGACGCGATGACCGCAACGCTCACAGGCGCGGTTCTCGAAATACAGGACGTTGCCGCAGGACTGGCAGACAAAGAGCTTCAAGATCTAGCCTCTTCGAAAAGGAAGTGTTGCGAATGAGAGTTGTGGGGCCTCGCGAAGACTCGTCCGCAGGCGCATCGTTCCAATATCAGGAACAAATTGCCAGACCCCGGCGTTGATTGACCGCACTTTCCCGCGTTTGGCTGGCCGCGGGCCCTTCCAGACAGTCAATTTCCTCTGGGCAATGGCCATCACGCTCCGTCTGTGTGAATATCGGTCCGGCATGTGCGCACCCGGATGACAACGGCCGACGCCTTGAACGATCCTTTGCCCGAGACCATCGCAGCCGAAAGGCTGCGCCAGCACCTGGAAGACGTCGCGCGCGAGCGCGACAACGCCTATCGCGCGCTCCAGGAGCGCGAGGCCGAACTCGCGCGCATCCAGCGCATCGGCAAGGTCGGCGGCCTCGAGGTGGATTTCCGCGAAGGCTTCAAGAACCGCCGTTCCCCCGAATATCTGATCATCCATGGGCTGCCCCCGGAAGCCACCGACGAAACGCACGAGGCCTGGGTCAACCGCATCCACCCCGAGGACCGGGATGCGACCGTGAAGCATTTCTTCGACGTTCTCGCCGGAACGAGCCAGGACTACGTGGCCGAATACCGCATCATCCGTCCGAGCGACGGTGAGACCCGCTGGATCCGGGTCGTCGCGAAAATCGAGCGCGACGAGGATGACCGCGCCATCCGGCTCGTCGGCGCCCATATCGACATCACCGACCAGGCGCTGGCGCGCGAGACGCTCCGCGAGAGCGAGGAGCGCTTCCGGCTCATCGCCGACAGCGCGCCGGTGCCGATCTGGGTGACCAAGCTCGACCGCAAACGGTCCTTCGCCAACCAGGCCTATGTCGACTTTGTCGGCCTGCCCTACGACCAGGCCATCGATTTCGACTGGCGCAAGGTGCTGCATCCGGACGACCTGCCGCATGTGCTGCAGCAATCGGTGCAAGGTGAAGCCTCGCTGAAACCCTTCGTGCTGGAAGCGCGCTACAAGAATGCCAGTGGCGAATGGCGCTGGCTGCGCTCGGAATCGCAACCGCGCTGGGACGCGACCGGCAAGCATATCGGCTTCATCGGCGTCGCCCACGACATCACCGTCGCCAAGCAGGCCGAGATCGAGCTCCGGCGGCTCAACGAGACGCTGGAGGAACGCATCGCCGAGCGCACCGCTGAGCTCGAATCCAACGAGGCCCGGCTGCGCGCGATCCTGGAGACCAGCAACCAGTATCAGGGCCTGGTCGATCTCAAGGGCGAACTGCTCTACGCCAACAAGACCGCACTCGACGGCATCCGCGCCGAAGCGCCGGATGTGATCGGCAAGCCGTTCTGGGACACGCCGTGGTTCACGGGAACCCCCGGCATGAGCGATGTCGTGCGCGAAGCCTTCAAGACCGTCCTGAAGGGCAATGCGGTGCGGCTGGAGATGCGGCTGCGCCTGCCGATTGGCGAACGCGATTTCGACTTCGGCATGCGACCGGTGCTCGACCGCCACGGCAACATCACCGGCGCCGTTCCCGAGGCCGTCGACATCACCGAGCGCCGGCGCGGCGAGGAAGCGCTGCGGCAGTCGCAGAAGATGGAGGCGATCGGCCAGCTCACCGGCGGCGTCGCGCACGACTTCAACAACCTCCTGACCATCATCCGCTCGGCGACCGACTTCCTGCGCCGGCGCGAGCTGCCCGAGGAACGCCGCCGACGCTACGTCGACGCCATCTCCGACACCGTCGAGCGCGCCTCCAAGCTGACCGCGCAGCTGCTCGCCTTCGCGCGCCGGCAGCCGCTGAAGCCGCAGATCTTCAACGTCGGCAGCCAGGTCGAGGGCGTGGCGCAACTGGTCCGCCCGCTGGTCGGCGGCCGCATCGAGATCGTCGCCGAGATCGAGGATGCAGACTGCTTCACGGTCGCCGACATCGCGCAGTTCGAGAGCGCGCTGATCAACCTCGCCATCAACGCCCGCGACGCCATGGAGGGCGAAGGCCGCCTCACCATCGCGGTGCGCAAGGTCGAGGGGATTCCGAGCCTGCGTGCGCAATCGGCGCGCGGCGGCGACTTCGTCGCGATCTCGGTCACGGATACCGGCAGCGGCATCGCGGAGGAACATCTCGAGTCGATCTTCGAACCGTTCTTCACCACCAAGGAAGTGGGCAAGGGCACGGGCCTCGGCCTCAGCCAGGCGTTCGGCTTCGCAAAGCAGTCCGAGGGCGACATCGCGGTGACGAGCACGCAGGGCGAAGGCGCGACCTTCACCATCTACCTGCCGCAGGCACAGAGCCCCGCCGCCGAGAAGGACGCGGCGGCGCTGACCAGCGAAGCCGCGACCACCGGGCGCGGCTACCGCGTGCTCCTGGTCGAGGACAATGACGATGTCGGCCAGTTCTCGACCGAGCTCCTGGAAGATCTCGGCTACGTCGTCCGCCGCGTCGCCAATGCCAATGCCGCGCTCGCGATCCTCGGCGAGAACGAATTCGCCGTCGACCTCGTCTTCTCCGACGTGATCATGCCCGGCATGAACGGCGTCGAGCTCGCCGGTATCATCCGTGAGCGCTATCCGGGCCTGCCCGTCGTGCTCACGTCCGGCTACAGCAACGTGCTCGCCGAAAATGCCCATCGCGGTTTCGAGCTGATCCAGAAGCCGTATTCGGTCGAATCGCTCTCGCGCATCCTGCGCAAGGCGATCACGGAGAAGCTGTCGGTGGCAAGGTGAGTGTTATAGCTGCGCGAAGCTGGCCACACACACTCCGTCGTTGCGAGCGCAGCGAAGCAATCCAGACTGCCTCCACGGAAAGACTCTGGATTGCTTCGCTGCGCTCGCAATGACGGCGCTGGTGCGCCGTCCTGAAACAACGGATTCCAATGATATGAAACCCGCCCTCCTCTCGGCCTGGCAGACCTGGGCGCTGCTCTCGGCCTGCTTTGCGGCGCTGACCGCGATTTTCGCCAAGGTCGGTGTCGAGAACATCAATCCGGACCTCGCCACCTTCATCCGCACCGTCGTGGTGCTGCTCGCTTTCTCTGCGCTGCTGTTCTTCACAGGGCAATTCGTCGTGCCCTCTGCGGTCTCCTCGAAAACCTGGCTGTTCCTGGTGTTGTCGGGACTTGCGACCGGCGCCTCATGGCTCTGCTATTTCCGCGCGCTGAAGCTTGGCCCCGCAACATTGGTCGCGCCGATCGACAAGCTCAGCGTCGTCCTGGTCGCGCTGTTCGCCTTCGCCTTTCTCGGTGAGCGCCCGACGGCGCAGGGCTGGCTCGGCATCGCCATGATCGGCGCCGGCGCGGTGCTGCTGGCCGTGAAATTCTGAAGCGGAACAAGGATGCCGCGTCGTCCGTTCTGCCCGGACGTTTCAGCGCCTCGATCGAGATACCGATGTCGAACCAGGACCCCGATCAGACGAGGCGAGCCGGCCGCGCGCTGGATGCGGCCAATTTCTTTCTTGCCGACGTCCGCGACGGGCTCGGCCCCTACCTTGCCGTCTATCTCCTCACCGAGCAGCGCTGGGACGAGGCTCGCATCGGTCTCGTGATGTCGATCGCGACCATTGCCGGCATCATAGCGCAGACGCCGGCGGGCGCGCTGGTCGATGCGACCAGGGCGAAGCGAACCGTGATGGTTGGCGCCGCCGTCATGGTGACAGCAGCCTCGCTGTCACTGCCTTTGTTTCCCACGTTCCTGCCGGTCGCGATCTCGCAAGGAATAGCCCAGGCCGCCGCCGTGATCTTTCCTCCGGCGATTGCAGCCGTGTCGCTCGGCATCTTCGGGCACGCCGCCTTTACCAAGCGGATCGGCCGCAACGAGACCTTCAATCACGCGGGCAACGCGGTCGCGGCAACGCTTGCCGGGCTCTCCGCCTATTGGTTCGGACCGACCGTCGTGTTCTACCTGCTCGGCGCCATGGCGATCGCAAGCCTCGTGAGCATCACCGCGATCCCCGAGCGCGCGATTGACCACGACCTTGCCCGCGGACTGCACGATTCGGACACCGGCGCCCAGCGGGAGGCACCTTCCGGCCTCGCGGTGCTCTTGACCTGCCGCCCCCTGCTCGTCTTCGCGATCTGCGTCCTGCTCTTCCATCTCTCCAACGCAGCCATGCTGCCACTGGTCGGACAAAAACTCGCGCTTCAGGACAAGAACATGGGCACCAGCCTGATGTCAGCCTGCATCGTCGCGGCGCAATTGGTCATGGTGCCGTTCGCGATGCTGGTCGGCGCAAGGGCCGACCAATGGGGACACAAACGCTTCTTCCTCGCGGCGCTCCTGGTCCTGCCTGTTCGCGGCGCGCTCTACACGCTCTCCGACAATCCGTTCTGGCTGGTCGGCGTGCAGCTCCTCGACGGCGTCGGCGCGGGCGTCTTCGGCGCCATCTTCCCCGTCATCGTCGCCGATCTCATGCGCAACACCGGCCGCTTCAACGTCGCGCAGGGCGCGGTCATCACCGCTCAGGGGATCGGAGCTGCGCTGTCGACGGCGCTCGCCGGCTTCGTGGTGGTCGGTGCCGGCTACGGCGCGGCATTCGTCACGCTCGGCGCCGTCGCGGCGATCGGCGCCGTCATCTGCCTCGTCGCCTTGCCTGAGACACGGCATGGCGCCTTGCGGCCGCAGGGGAAGACAGCGCCGGCGACATCGGATATCGCTGCCGAATGAACCCGTTCCACATCGAGGACTGAACGTGCCGTCTGACGCCATCTGGGCCTGGAGCATCATCGTCGCGGCGACCGCAGGCGTCATCATCCGCCCGTTCCGCCTGCCCGAGGCGATCTGGGCGGTCATAGGTGCCGGCGCCCTCGTGCTGCTTGGCTTGCTGCCCTGGCAGGATGCGCTTGTCGGCATCGAGAAGGGCCTCGACGTCTATCTCTTCCTGATCGGCATGATGCTGATCGCCGAGCTCGCCCGGCTCGAGGGTCTGTTCGACTATCTCGCCGCGCTCGCGGTCGAATATGCGGATGGATCGCCGCAGCGGCTCTTTTTGCTGATCTATCTCGTCGGCACTTTTGTCACCGTCCTGCTCTCCAACGATGCCACCGCGATCGTGCTGACCCCGGCCGTCTACGCCGCGACGCGCGCGGCCGGCGCCAAGCCGCTGCCCTATCTGTTCGTCTGCGCCTTCATTGCGAATGCCGCAAGCTTTGTGTTGCCGATCTCCAACCCGGCCAATCTCGTCGTGTTTGGCGCGCGCATGCCGCACCTGACTGAATGGCTGCGCCTGTTCGCCCTGCCCTCGGCCGCCTCGATCCTGCTCACCTATGTCGTGCTGCGCCTGACCCAGCACCGCGCGCTCAAGGAAGAGACCATCGCGCGCAGCGTCCCGCATCCGAAACTCGGCCGCGGCGGCAAGCTCACAGCCGTGGGCATCATCGCGATCGGCGTCGTGCTGGTCTCGGCCTCGGCGCTCGACAAGCAACTCGGCCTGCCGACCTTCGTCTGCGGCGTGGTGACGGCCGCTCTGGTGCTGCTGCTCAGCAGCCAGTCACCGATGCCCGTACTGAGGGGCGTGTCGTGGAGCGTGCTGCCGCTGGTCGGCGGCCTCTTCGTGATGGTGGAAGCTCTGATCAAGACCGGCGTGATCGGGCAGCTCAGCGCGCTGCTGCACCAAGGAGTCGCGCAATCGATCCCGAAAGCGGCCTGGAGTGTCGGCATCGCGACCGCATTCGCCACCAATGTCGCCAACAATCTTCCGGTCGGTCTCGTCGCCGGCTCTGTCGCCGCCAGCGATCATTTGCCCGCGCCCGTCGTCAGCGCCATCCTGATCGGCGTCGACCTCGGTCCCAATCTGTCGGTAACGGGGTCGCTCGCCACCATCCTCTGGCTGGTCGCGCTGCGGCGGG
>NZ_LWIG01000014.1:350668-378228 GCF_002068095.1 Bradyrhizobium sacchari
CCCGCCTTGATCGCTGCGCTGGCGGCGGCAATCAGGTAGCGGCAAGAGGCGGCGGTGAAATCATTGAACCTGTTTGCGGTGCATCAACGCCGACGGCGCGACCGCAGCTAGAGTTCACTTGCCGCGTGATCGAGACAGACCGCGGCAAGGAAGGTTCATCATGCAGATTCAATCAAAAGCGCTGCCGCAGAGCTTCTCCCTGCGCCGCGAAATCCGGAGCTTCATCGCGCCCGCTGAAGGCCGAGGGGAGACATCCCATCCCCTGCTCGTCTTCTCCGTCGTGGTGCTGCTGGCCCTGTTCGCCATCGTCGAAATCGACCTGCACAGCGCCCAGCTTCAAGCCATCGGCCTACTCGGCCATGGCGCCGGGATCGATCCCGTCTTTCTCAGCCCGTAGCGGAAATAGCCCGATCGCGGCCATGCGGCCGCGACCGGGACGCTTGCGGTCAGTCGTTCTCGTAGCCGTAGACTTCCGGCAGGATGAAGATTGCGGCGAGCAATCCGATCAGCGGGAAGATCGCAACGAACAGCGTGGCGCTGGCCTGTCCGATCGCGGCGAACAGCGAGGGGAACAGGAAGATCGCCAGGAACGACGGCAGCTTCACGAACATGTAGGCGAAGCCGCTGGCGGTGCCGCGATATTTCGGCTTGGCCACCATGGTCGGGATCGTCATGCAGTTCGACGCGTCCCAATAATGGCCCCACAGCATCGCGGCGGCCGCGAACGGCAGCAGCATCTTGTTGTCGGTGTAGAGCGCGAAGGCCGCCAGCAACAGCGAGGCGAGCACGATGCCGAAACCCGCGATCGCGATGCCGCGATGGCCGATCTTCGGCGTCAGCAGCGGACCGACCCAGCCGGACAGAGCGGCGAAGCAGAACAATCCCATCGTCACGAGATTGTTGCCGAGCACGCTGGACACGCCGACCATCACGAACAGCACCGGCAGGTAGAAGGCGAAGGTCGAGAATTCGCTGCCTTGCGCGAAGCAGGCGATCCAGCCGTACAGCGTGGCGCGCCAGCGGATCGGATCCTTCTTGAGGTCGGCGAGGAATGCGCGGGTCGAGACCTTCGGCACCTCGACGTCGTGGTCCGGCAGCATGTCGAGATTGTCGTTGAACATCTCGCGCGCGACCTGCTTGGCCTCGCGGTAGCGTCCCTTTTGCACCAGCCACACCGCCGTCTCCGGCACGTCATGGCGCATGATGAGGATGATCAGCGCCGGCACCGCGCCGAGACCGAGCGTCACGCGCCACAGCATCTCGTGCTGCATGTCGATCAAGAGGAAGATCACGATGACCCCGATGGTCAGCACCTCGCCAACGGCGAACATGAACTGCCAGCGGTTGCCCATGACCTCGCGCTCACCCTTGGCCATGGATTCCATGATGTAGGTGTAGCCGGTCGAAATGTCCGAGCCGAGCGGGATACCGAGCAGGAAGCGGATCACGACGAGCCAGCCCACGCTCGGCACGAAGGCCTGCGCCAGCGCCAGCACGATGAAAAGCACCATCGTCACCAGGAACATCACGCGGCGGCCGATTTTGTCGGACAGCCAGCCGCCGAGCAGCGCACCGATCAGGGCGCCGCCCTGCGTGCCCGCTGCGGCAAGGCCGAGCATCAACGGATCGGGATTGTACTGCTCCTTGATGAAGATCAGCACGAAGGCGATCGAGTAGAGATCCCAGGCCTCCACCAGGATCGAGGCCATCATCAGCCAGCCGACCTTGTTGCCCTTTGGACTGTAGTTCGTAATGAGGTAGCGGACCGCGGCCTCGCTCGCGGTCGGTTGTGGCATGGCCATTGTCTGCATGTTTGGTCCTCTCTTCAAAATTTTCTACGCGCCGAGCAGCGGCTCGATACTGCAATCGAGCAGGCGCGGATCGATCCCCGCCTCCATGCCCGTGAACATCTCGCCCATGTAGTCGATCAGTGCATCGCTGGCCTTCACCGCGTCCTCGACGCGGCGGCTGGCGACGGCACTGAGAATGGAGAGATGATGATCGATCGTGCCGGACAGATCGGCCTGCCCCGGCATGAAGCGGTGGTGGATGTAGCCGATGCGGCGGTACAGCGTGTGCAGCGGCCGCAGCGTATGCACCAGGAACGGCTCGCCGGCAGCTTCCAGCACCAGCGCATCGATGCGGCGGTCAAGGCTGTTGAACTCGTCGAGTGTCAAAGTGGCGCGACGTTCGCGCAGCAGACGCTCGATGTGCAGCGCCTGATTGCGGTGGGAAAGGCTGGCGCGATCCGCCGCGAGGCGAATGACAAAACGCTCCATGTCGCGGCGCAGGCCAAGCAGCATGCGCTCGCGCGCGAGATCGATCGGCGCGATGTGCAGGCCGTGGCGCGGGCGGATGATGATGAGCGTATCGGCGGAGAGACGGTTGACGGCGTGATGCACCGGCGTGCGGCCGAAGCCTGTGATCTGCTGCAATTCCAGCATCGTCATGAACTGGCCGGGCTTGAGCTCGCAATGTACGAGCAGCTCCTCGATCCTCTGATAGGCGAGCTCGAAGAAGTTGAGACGGTTGCGGCGTGAGGGCCTGCCCTCACCGTCGTCGTCGTTTCTCACCACCTCGAGCGCGCGCTTGCGCCGTGCCATGTCGTCCTCTCCCGTCAGCCCGCGCTCTCGTTGCAGGGTGGCGCCTTGTTTGTGGCACCCTTAAAACATGTTGTGATATATTACAAGCAGGCGTAAGACGTCCGCGCGACCTGCAACATGTTGCAGCGCAAAACGAAACGTCGGGCGCGAAGCGCCTTTCGATGGGAGGAGAGTTGCCGTGAAGATCACGTCGATCGAGACACTGCGCACCGAGGAATTTTCCAACGTCATCTGGGTGCGCATCCACACCGATACGGGGATGATCGGTCTCGGCGAGACCTTTTACGGCGCGGGCGCGGTCGAGGCGCAGATCCACGACACCTTTGCCGGCCGCCTGCTCGGCCGAAATCCCTTGCACATCGAGGCGATCCATCGCGACATGCTGAACCTGCCGATGGCGCAGTCCTCGACCGGCGTCGAATATCGCGCGGCCTCCGCGATCGACATCGCGTTGTGGGACCTGTTCGGCAAGGTCTGCAATCAGCCGGTGCACCAGATGCTCGGCGGCCTGTGCCGCGACAAGCAGCGCATCTACAACACCTGCGCCGGCACGCAATATGTGCGCTCGACCAATATCAGCCCGGTCGCAAACTGGAATCTCGGCGCGTCCAAGGGACCGTATGAAGACCTCGACGGCTTCATGAATCACGCCGATGCGCTCGCCGAAAGCCTGCTCGAGAGCGGTATCTCGGCGATGAAGATCTGGCCGTTCGATCCGGCGGCGCAGGAGAACAAGGGCCTCTACATCACCGCCGCGCAGATGAAGCAGGCGATCGAGCCGTTCGAGAAGATCCGCAAAGCCGTCGGCGACAACATGGAGATCATGGTCGAGCTCCACTCGCTCTGGAACTTGCCGACCGCCAAGCAGATCGCCCGCGCGCTCGAGCCCTACAAGCCGACCTGGTACGAGGACCCGATCCGGATGAACTCGCCGCAGGCGCTGGCCGAATATGCCCGCTCGACCGACGTCTGGGTCTGCGCCAGCGAGACGCTGGGCTCGCGCTTCCCCTACAAGGACATGCTCGACCGCGACGCCATGCATGTGGTGATGGCGGACCTGTGCTGGACCGGTGGCCTCACCGAAGGCCGCAAGATCGCGGCGATGGCCGAGACCTATCACCGGCCTTTTGCTCCTCATGACTGTATTGGCCCGATCGGCTTCATCGCGGCCATCCACATGTCGTTCAGCCAGCCCAACACCCTGATCCAGGAATCGGTGCGCGCCTTCTACAGGGGCTGGTACAATGAGCTCGTCACCACGATGCCCGTGATCAAGGACGGCTATGTCTTCCCGATGGAAGGCCCCGGCCTTGGCGTCGACCTCCTGCCCGCTGTCTTTGAGCGCACCGATCTCATCGTGCGCCGCTCCAACGTCTGAGGATTTCCCAGGATGAGCACCTCCCTCTTCGATCTCTCCGGCCGCACCGCCCTCGTGACCGGCTCCTCCCGCGGCCTCGGCCGCGCCATCGCCGAGGGCATGGCCAAGGCCGGCGCGAAGATCATCATCAATGGCGTCGATCCCAAGCGCGTCGAGCAGGCCGTCGCCGAGTTTCGTGCCGCCGGCTACGAGGCCGAAGGCGCAGCGTTCAACGTCACCGACGAGCCCGCGATCGTTTCCGCCTTCGAGCGTTTCGACCGCGAGGGGCTTACGGTCGACATCCTCGTCAACAATGCCGGCATCCAGCACCGCAAGCCGCTGGCGGAGTTCACCACCGACGAATGGCGCAAGGTCATCGAGACCGATCTCACCAGCGCCTTCGTGATCGGCCGCGAGGCCGGCAAGCGCATGATCCCCCGCAAGCGTGGCAAGATCATCAATATCGGCTCGCTCGGCAGCGAGCTGGCGCGCCCCACCATCGCGCCCTACACCGCCGCCAAGGGCGGCATCAAGAACCTCACCCGCTCGATGGCGGTGGAATGGGCCCAGCACGGCATCCAGGCCAATGCGATCGGCCCGGGCTATATGCTCACCGACATGAACGAGGCGCTGGTCAACAACGCCGATTTCAACAACTGGCTGATGGGCCGCATCCCTTCCAAGCGCTGGGGCAAGCCGGACGAGCTGGTGGGCGCTGCGATCTTCCTCGCCTCGGATGCATCCACCTACGTCAACGGCCAGATCATCTATGTCGATGGCGGCATGATCGCCGCGATGTGACCCGCGAAAGCTGAAGGAACAAGCCCATGCGCGCCGTCGTCATCCACGCCCCGAAAGACCTGCGGATCGATACCTATCCTGATCCGGCCCCCGGCACCGGCGAGGTCCGCGTCAAGATCGCCAATGGCGGCATCTGCGGCTCCGACCTGCACTACTACCACCACGGCGGTTTTGGCGTCGTGCGTATCCAGCAGCCGATGGCGCTGGGCCATGAGATCGCCGGGGTCGTCGCCGCGGTCGGTGAGGGCGTCACCAGCGTGAAGGCTGGCACCCGCGTTGCGGTCAATCCGAGCAAGCCGTGCGGCCAATGCCTGCATTGCCAGGAAGGCATGCGCAACCAGTGCCTCGACATGCGCTTCCTCGGCAGCGCGATGCGCTTTCCCCATGTGCAGGGCGGCTTTCGCGAGTTCATCACGGTCGACGCGACGCAGGCCGTGCCGATCTCCGACGGACTGTCGCTGGCGGAAGCCGCAGTCGCCGAACCGCTCGCGGTATGCCTGCATGCCGGCAAGCAGGCCGGTCCCCTGCTCGGCAAGCGCGTGCTGATCACCGGTTGCGGCCCGATCGGCGCGCTGATGATCTTGGTCTCGCGCTTCGGCGGAGCATCGGAGATCGTGGTGACGGACGTGGCCGACGCGCCGCTCGTGGTCGCGAAAAAGCTCGGCGCCACGCATGCCATCAACGTCGCGACGGATGCCACCGCGCTCGATCCCTGGCGTGCCGGCAAGGGCGTGTTCGACACGCTGTTCGAGGCCTCCGGCAACCAGGCCGCGCTGCGCACCGCGCTCGACGTGCTCCGGCCCGGCGCAACGCTGGTGCAGCTCGGCCTCGGCGGCGAGATGACGCTGCCGATCAACGCCATCGTCGCCAAGGAATTGCAGCTCCGCGGCACCTTCCGCTTCGATCCCGAGTTCGAGCTGGCGGTGCGGCTGATGGGCGAAGGCCTGATCGACGTCAAGCCGCTGATCACGGCGACCATGCCGTTCGAGAACGCGGTCGCCGCCTTCGAACTCGCCAGCGACCGCGCACAGTCGATGAAGGTGCAGCTGACGTTCTAGAGCATGATCCGGACCCGAAGGGCCGCGTTAGCGCAAAGTGTGCAGCGGTTTTCCGACAAGATCGTGCTCAAACCATAAAGCTACTGGTTCTCGATCAGCCGGTCGCTGACGAGGCGAACCGCCCCGCGCTTCCAGGAATAGTCCGCGCCCATGCGCAGGCCGCTGTCGCCACGCGCCAGCACCGCACCGGTCCTGGCATCGCGGACCTGGAATCCGAGCGTGTATTCTGTGCGGCTGACCCGTCGCACCACGCCGATCAGCGACTGGTCCGCGCCAAGCTTCTGCGCAATCTCGGCCTCGCAGCCGCTGCAATCGCGCAAGGCGCGCGCCTTCGCTGTCTCGCCGCTGACATCGACGATGCGGTAGCGCCCGGATTGGCTCAGCGTCTCGCGCACGCCGGCAGTGACTTCGGCCAGATAAGACGCATCCGACGTCGCTGACGCGCCCACTGAAGCGGCAGTCGTGTCCTCGAGCTCGAACTCGAACACCGCAAGCGCGACCGGCGCGGGCGGTGCGAGCGCGGCCATCACCTCGCGCGAGACAAACATCTCGGCGCGTTCCCATGATTCATCACTGTCGCCGCGGAAGGTGTAGAGCTTGTCCATCACCAGCTTCTTCGCGCCAACGTCGATCACCGCGACCTTGGCCCATTGCACCAGCGTGCTGGTCTTCTGGATGCCGCCGATGACCTTGAACGCCGCCCCGTCCTGGGCCGATGGCGCCAGCCGGTAGCGTCCGTCCGCGCCGATGTCCCGCCTGAGCGCGGCCATGAACGCCGACAGCCGCCGCTCGTGGGCCGCGGTCTGGTTGGCCGGCTCGGCCGACGTGTCGGTATAGCTGAAATCGTCCATGGCAACGCCGATGGCCTCGGCGGCGACCGGCGCGTGAGAGAAGACGAGGAGAATGGCAGCGAGAATGAACCGGGAGCGGTGCATGAACGCCTCGTAGGATGGAACAGCTCAGCAAATCTGGACGAGCAGCCTGAGACCATGCAGCCGTGACTGTCCCGACGAATACCGGGAAAATTTCACGACATTGCACTGCAGTAACCCCCAGCCTTTCCGTCGCCTGCGTTCTGCCGTTTAATGCGGAGCCGACATTTCCGTTCGCACCAGGTGCCTGCCGATGTGGAACCGCCCGAGGTTCGATCTCAAGGTCCGTCTGACGCTACGCGTGGCCGCCATATTGGCCGCCTGCTTCGCCGCGATCTCCGCCTATTTCCTCGTCACGGCCGACCGCGCCGCACATGCGCGTAGCGACAGCATTGCCGCCATCGTGGCGAAATCACTGGAGCTGCAACAGGGCAAGGTGCAGTGGGTGGCGAACCCGCGCTCGGACTTCCCCAACCTCGACCCGGTTTCGGCCTATGTGATGACGCCCGGCCTGTGCTTGGCATTCCGCGGCCCGAGCGGCGACATCCTCCAGCGCTTCTGCAGCGGCGCGCCCGTACCAGCGAACCCGCCGCCGCAGGCCTTCGCCGCCTTCTATAGCAGCCTGTTCGACCCTGGCCGCGAGGCAGCGCGGCCTGTGATCGTGCGCGGGACGAAGCTCGGCGAGGCCGTCGTCTCGGTCGATCCAGCGGTGCAGACGGCAGAGGCCTGGCACGAGGCCGGCCGTCTCATGATCGCGCTTGCCGTCGCATTGCCGCTGCTCTGCGCGCTGGTCTACGCCGCGCTGGCGCGCGCGCTGCGCCCGACGCACATGATCCGAACCGGCCTCGAACGCATCGCCGCCAATGACCTGACGACGCGCCTGCCGCCGTTCGACCTCGCCGAGCTCTCCGCCATCCGCGACGTCTTCAACCATCTCGCCGAAAGCCTCGACACCGCGCTTGCCGAACGCGCCGAGCTGACGCGAAAGCTGATCGCGCTCCAGGACGAGGAGCGCCGCCATCTTGCCCGCGAGCTGCACGACGAGTTCGGCCAGTCGCTCGCCGCCATCCGGGCCCTCGCCTCCTCGGCCCGCCAGACCGCCGCGCAGGACTGCCCGTCGCTGCTGTCCGAATGCGACGGCATCGCGCGGACCGCAACGGGCATGATGGAGACGCTGCGCGGCACGCTGTTCCGGCTGCGGCCGCCCGACGTCGAGGAGCTCGGGCTCGTCGCCAGCCTCGAAGGTCTGGTCGCCGGATGGAACGGGCGCAGCCGCGGCGCGACCCGGTTTTCGATCCGCTTCGACGGCGCCTTCGAGACCCTGCCGGCCGCGGTCAGTGCCAACCTCTACCGCATCGTGCAGGAAGCGCTCACCAACGCCGCCAAGCACGCCGGCGCCACCCGGGTGAACCTGGAATTGACGAGGCGGCCCGACGAGATCGCGCTTGCGATCGACGATGACGGACGGTCGAACGAGCCCGCCGCGAAATCGGGCATGGGTCTGCTCGGCATGCGCGAGCGCGTCGCGGCCTTGCGCGGCCGTCTGAGCTTCGAGGCCGGACCGAGCGGCGGCTCCGCGCTGCGCGTCGTCATTCCGCTCGAAGCCGTCGATCGGCAGATCCTGGATCACGCGGCATGAGCGCGGGCGATGCGACCATCCTGCTGGTCGACGACCATTCCGTGGTCCGCGAGGGCTATCGCTCGGTGCTCGAGAAGCAGCCGGGCTTGCGTGTCGTCGCCGAAGCCGCAGACGGCGCGGAGGCCTATCGGCTGTACAAATCCGAGGCACCCGATCTCGTCATCATGGATCTGAGCATGCCCGGCATCGGCGGCATCGAGGCCGTGAGGCGCATCCGGCAGCGGGACAAGGGCGCAAAGATCCTCGTCTTCACCATGCACCAGAATGCGGGCTTTGCCGTGCAGGCGATCCGCGCCGGCGCCAGGGGCTACGTCACCAAGACCAGCCCGCCCGAAACGCTGGTGCGCGCGGTGATGGACGTGCTCGCCGGCAGGATCGCCATCAGCCCCGATATCGACCACGAGCTCGCGCTGAGCCGGCTCGCCGGCGAGAATTCGGCCGCCGACGTGCTGACGCCGCGCGAGTTCGAGGTGCTGCGGCTGCTGCTCGCCGAGAGGACCACGGACGAGATCGCGGAGACGCTGCATGTCAGCCCGAAGACGGTGGCGAACCTGCATTCCCTGATCAAGGACAAGCTCGGCGTCGGCTCCGACATCGAACTGGTCCGCCTCGCGCTGCGCCAGGGCTTGCTGACGCAGGTCGATCTCGGCGAGGCGTGACCTGCGCCTGGAAGCGGCCGGTCATTCGCGCGCGACGACCTGGTCCAGCCACGCGCAGTTCAACGGCGGCACGCGTGGATCGGCGACGCGCACGCCGCGCGCGGCCGCATCCAAACGCATGTCGCGCAGGCGCCTGCGTTGCTCTTCCGGCATGGTGAGCCGCTCGTGTCCCCAGAGCGACGGGCCGTCGAAAGTCTCATGCGGCTGCCAGGTCTGTGGATCGATGATCCGCCCGCCCCAGCCATATTCGATGAAGAAGCCGGACGGCGTGTTCACGTAGAACGAGGTCATGTGGTCGTTGGTGTGCCGGCCCAGCGTATAGACGACGCGGCCGTCTTCGAGCTGCGCGAGGTCATAGCCCTGCCCGACATCGTCGAGGCTGCCGAGCTCGACCATGAAATGATGCATCGCCTTTCGCCCCGAGCCGACCATCGCGAAGGAATGGTGGCGGCCGTTGACGTGGAAGAAATAGAGCCCGTAGGGCTTGAGCCCGAAGTCCGAGACGTGGAAGCCGAGCACGTCGCGGTAGAACGGCAACAGCGGCTCGACGTCCTCGACGTTGAGCACGACGTGCCCCATGCCGAGCGCGCCGGTGCGGAAACCCGAGATCGGCCGCCCCGGCTTGAACGGCTCGCTCGCAAGCTCCGGCGCGCAGAATGCCTCCAGCCGGTTGCCGGCAGGGTCAGCGAACGCGATCAGCTCGGCCACATGCCGTTCATCGGCGAGCGCGCGTGCGCCGCGCGTGACCTTGACGCCATGGCTTTCCAGCCGGCCCGCCAACTGATCCAGCTCAGCAGTCGACGGCACCTCCCAGCCCATCACCGCCAGCCCGGCATCGCTGCTGCCGTCGACGATCAGCCGCTGCTTGCGATCGTCCATGCGGAAGGCGCGCATCTTGCCGCCGCGATCGACCTGCTCCATGCCGAGCAGCCCGGTCGCCATCCGGCCCCATTGGTCGAGCTGCGACGAGTTGATCCCGATATAGCCGAGCGCGGTGATTTCCATCGAATTTCTCCCAAAGGCATCGCACCCGCCGCACTGCGGCGAGCTTGATACCGGCCGCGCGCGATCCTACGGTAACGTCCCGCAATCGCTTCGCGTTCGCAAGGACGATAGTCGCGCAGCCGCGCGCCACAAGGGAGGAAATACGAAGTGTCCAAGGAGCGGACGCGGAACGGACCGCCGCGGCAGTCGGAGGGCGTGCGCGCCTTCAAGCGCGGGCTGGACGTGCTGCAGGAGGTCAACCGCTCCGGCGGCATCCGCGCCGGCGATGTCGCGCGCGCGCTCGACCTGCCCCGCCCCACCGTCTACCGCCTGCTCGAGACGCTGGAGGAACTCGGCTATGTCGCCCGCAGCGCCAGCGACGATCGTTTTCGCGTGACCCGGCTCGCCCTGAGCCTCGGCGATGGCTACGACCCCGGCGTGGTGATTTGCCAGGCGGCCGCGCCCTATCTCGCCGAACTCAGCAAGACCCTGGTCTGGCCGGTCGATCTCTCGACTTACGAGAACGCCGCAATGGTGGTGCAGGAAACCACGCATTCGCGCAGCCCGCTCTCGATCGACCGCGGCATGATCGGCAAGCGCCTGCCGATGCTGCGGACGTCCGCGGGCCGCGCCTATCTCGCCGCTTGCCCGGCGCGCGAGCGCGATTTGATCGTCAGCCATCTGCGCCGGATCGACGAGGCCGACGACCGCCCCTTCCTCGACCAGAGCTACCTCGATCGGATGATCACCGAGACGCAAGCCCGCGGCTACGCGATCCGCAGCGAGGGCGAATACAATCCCAAGACAGCCTCGATCGCAGTCCCGATCGTGCGAAACGGTGCGGTCTACGGCTGCATCTCCATCATCTGGATTCGCTCGGCACTGGGGATCGAGGAAGCAGCGGCGCAATTCGCGCCGCAGCTTCAGGAAACGGCACTGGCCATTCCGGTCGAGGTCTAGATCCGTCCGCAGGGCGGACACTTGGCGAAGCGCCGTTGATGCTGCGGCGCGGCTTGGGGAAGAGATAGCCCCATGCAAGATAAATCCGCCCTCGAAGAGTTTGACGTCGTCATCGTCGGCCGCGGCCCAGTCGGCGCGACGCTCGCCAATCTGCTCGGCCTCTGCGGCATCCGGACGCTGGTTCTGGAACGCGAGGCGCAGACCTATCACCTGCCGCGCGCGGTGCATTTCGACGACGAATGCATGCGCGTGTTCCAGACCATCGGCCTCGCCGACGCGATCCTGCCGCAGGTGATCCTCAGCCCCGGCATGCTCTTCCTCGACGCCAACGGCAAAATGTTGCTGGATTGGTCGCGCCCGCAGACGCTCACGCCGATGGGCTGGCATCTCAGCTACCGCTTCCACCAGCCCGATCTGGAGGACGTGCTGATCGGCGGCCTCGCCCGCTGGCCGCACGTCACCTTGCGCAGCCGCTGCGACGTGTTCGCGCTGGACCAGCACGAAGACGGCGTGCGCGTCCGCTACGAGGACCTTTCGAACGGCAAGCTCGGCGAGGTCCGCGCCGGCTATGTGATCGGCTGCGACGGCGCACGCTCCCTCGTTCGCCGCTTCATCGGCTCCGGGATGGATGATCTCGGCTTTCACGAGCGCTGGCTGGTGATCGACGTGCTGCTCAAGCGCGCGCGCGACGATCTCGGCGACTACAGCCTCCAGCACTGCGATCCCAAGCGGCCGGCAACCTATGTGCGCGGCACCGGCACGCGGCGGCGCTGGGAGATCACGGTGCTTCCGCATGAGGATTCGCAGGACGTCGCGCAGCCGGCAAAGGTCTGGGAGCTGCTGTCGCGCTGGCTCACCCCCGACGATGCCGACATCGAGCGCGCCGCGGTCTACACCTTTCATTCGGCGATCGCGCAGCAATGGCGGAGCGGTCGGCTGCTGCTTGCGGGCGATTCCGCGCATCAGACCCCGCCCTTCCTCGGCCAAGGCATGTGCGCGGGCATCCGCGATGCCGTCAACCTCGCCTGGAAGCTCGCCAGCGTCGTCCGTGGCGACGCGAGCGCCGATCTCCTCGACACCTATCAGAGCGAACGGCTGCCGCATGTGCGCGAGTTCATCGAGCTCGCCATTCGCCTCGGCGGCGTCATCAACACCAAGGCGATCGAGGCCGGCCTTGCTGCCGGCGAAGCGCGCGAAAATGCGCCGGTCAAGCTGGAGGTGAAGAAGCCCCTGCTCGGCCCCGGGCTCGTGCTCGGCGATCTTCCGCTCGCCGGACACCTCGCTCCGCAATTCATGCTGAGCGACCGACGCCGCAGCGACGACCGGACCGGCTATCGTCATGTGCTGCTCGTCGAGACCGCGGCCGCACTGCCGTCGCGCCTCGCGCTGTCGCAGGCCGGAATCGAGATCCTCGCCGGCGACGATGCCGAAGGCGTCGGAGACTGGCTGCGCGGGCACGGCATCATCGCCGCACTGGCTCGTCCTGACCGCTACATCCGCGGCACCGCCCGCAACGAGACCGAGCTCGAGCGGCTCATCGCCGCCGTCGCTCCCGCAAACCCAATTACTCCAGCCCAAGCGCCGTCCGCGGCCTGATCGAACTCACATTCAAGGACATCTCATGAAGCTGCTTTCATTCGTCGCCGGCGGACGCGCCTCCTTCGGGGCCGTCAAGGACCATGGCATCGTCGATCTCGGCAGGCGCATGGCGCCCTGCACCACGCTGCGGCAGTTGCTCGAAGCCGGTCGCGTGGCTGAAGCTGCAAAGCTGGTGGCATCCACCGCACCGGATCTGCCACTCGATGGCATCGCCTTCGCCCCCGTCATCCCCGATCCCGGCAAGATCATCTGCGTCGGCCTCAACTACCGCGACCACGTCGCCGAGACCGGACGTACCGTCACCGAGAAGCCGGCGCTGTTCGTCCGCTTCCCCTGCAGCCAGGTCGGCCATCTCCAGCCCATCGTGAAGCCTGAGGTCAGCGACGATTTCGACTATGAGGGCGAGCTCGCGCTCGTCATCGGCACGGGCGGCCGGCACATTCCCGCGAGCCGCGCACTCGACCACATCGCCGGCTATGCCTGCTACAATGAAGGCAGCATCCGCGACTGGCAGCGCCACACCAGCCAGTTCCTCGCCGGCAAGACCTTTGCGGAAAGCGGCAGCTTCGGCCCGTGGCTGGTGACGGCAGATGAAATTCCGGACCCGTCGAAGCTCACCTTGCAGACTCGGCTCAACGGCGCCGTGGTGCAGGACACCACCACCGATCTCCTGATCACCGCCGTCCCCGAGCTGATCGCCTATATCTCCACGATCTGCCCGCTCGTCCCCGGCGACGTCATCGTGACCGGCACGCCCGGCGGCGTCGGCGCCAAGCGCACGCCACCCCTGTGGATGCGCCCGGGCGACACCGTCGAGGTCGAGATCTCCGGCATCGGCATCCTGCGCAACAAGGTCATCGCCGAAGCGGCCTGACCGCCCATTTCGATCAACGACAAAATCAGGAAACGCCATGAATCCCCTCCGCACGACATCCACCGCCATGCTGCTGACCGTTCTGGCGCTCGCGGCCCCCGCCGCGCACGCCGAGATCAAGGGCGACGTGATCCGCGTCGGCGTGCTCACCGACATGAATGGCGTGTTCGCGACCGCCATGGGCCCGGGCTCGGTCGAGGCGGCGCGGATGGCGGCCGAGGAGTTCGGCGGCAGGATCAACGGCAAGCCGATCGAGATCCTGCAGGCCGATCACCAGAACAAGCCGGACCTTGCGGCCTCGCTCGCCCGCAAATGGTTCAGCGACGGCGTCCAGGCGATCGCCGACGGTGGCAGCTCCGGCGCTGCGCTCGCGGTGCAGGAGCTGGTGCGCGGCAATGGCAAGATCTTCCTCATCTCCGGCGCCGGCGCCAACCAGCTCACCGACGAGGCCTGCGCGCCGACCAGCGTGCAGTGGACCCAGGACGCCTATTCCACCGCGACGGCGGTCGTCTCCGGCATCATGCAGACCAGCAAGGAGCCCTGGTTCTTCATCACCGGCGACTATGCCTTCGGTCATTCGATCGAGGCGACCGCGCGCGACCGCATCGCGGCCCTCGGCGGCAAGGTCGCCGGCAGCGTGAAGGCACAGCTCGGCACGCCCGATTACTCATCGTTCCTGCTGCAGGCGCAGTCGTCAGGCGCAAAGATCCTCGCGATCAACGTCGCTGGCGACAATGCCACCGCGATCAAGCAGGCCGAGGAATTCGGCCTCGCCGACCAGGGCATGAAGATCGTGCCGATGTCGTTCCAGAACGTCGACATCGAGGCGGTCGGGCTGAAGGCGACGCGCGGCGATCTCATCGTCACCTCGTTCTTCGAGGACGTCTCGCCGGCTGCCCGAAAATTCTCCGATGCATTCTACGTGCGCCGCAAGGCGATGCCCTCGCAGATCCAGGCCGGCGTCTACTCCGCCGTACGCCACTATCTGCAAGCCGTGAAGGACACCGATTCCGACGACAGCGCGACGGTGATGGCGAAGATGAAGACAACGCCGGTGTCGGACGCCTACACGCAAAACGGCCGCATCCGCGAGGACCAGCGCATGGTGCACGATCTCTATCTGGTGCAGGTCAAGACGCCGGGGGAATCGAAAGGCCCCTGGGATTTCGTCAAGCTGGTCGCGACGATCCCGCCGGACCAGGCCTTCCGCCCGCTCGACCGCAGCAAATGCAGCCTGGTCGGAAAATAGAGCGTTCTCACCCGAAGTGGATACCGGTTCGCATGAAGAAAACGCGTCAAAACAAGAATCAATCTCAGGCCAGATAGCGCGTCAGATAGCCTTCCATCGCGTAGAGCGCGCAGAGCGCAAGGCTCGACCACACCGCGGCGCTGAAATACAGGAACATCCAGGTCAGCTCGCCCTTCCAATGCGCGATGTCGTGGGTCACCACCCAGCGCGTGGAGACGTCATGCAGGCCTTCGAGCAGGCCGAGGAATTTGTTGCCCTCCGCGTGCCCTGCCCGCCAGCGGCTGAGATACATCGGCACGTCGACGGTGACGAGGAAGGCGAGGAAGCAGGCGATGCCGACAATGCCCGCGATCAGCGCCCAGCGTACCGGCCCCTGAAATTCCGGCATCAGCCGGCACAGCGCGATGCCTGCGAGGAAGAAGGTCACCGCCCAGAGCGAGTTCTCGATCGCGTTGTAGAGGAAGTTGGTCGTCACCACCGCGTACCAGGAGAAGCACTCCGCGATGATGATGATGGGCACGATCATGAGCGCGATGTTGACCGCCGTTTCCGCGCCCGTCATCTGACCCAGCTGATGCAGGATGATCGCCCATTGCGCGACGAAGCAGAGCTCGGCCACGGTCGCGACCGTCCGGCCGACGACGACGCTCGACAGCCATGTGTCGAACAGGCAGATGCGCTGCACGTCGGCACGCGGCAGCACCGAGCGGAAGGCGCAGCCAAACACGTAGCCGGCGCAGAGCAGGAACATCAGCCCGATATCCGAGCCGCCGCCGACGCTGCCCGCAACTGTCGGGTAGAACTCGCGGTACAGCATGAACCAGACGAGAATGTTGGCCGCACTGACAAGCGTCAGGGACCCCCACCACCACGCGAGGGGATTCGACCGCGCCTGCCACTGCAACATGATCAATCGCTCCGCTGTAATCGATGTGACACGTGTTCGTAATAATCCTGTCACAGGACGCCACGGAATCACGACAAAAATCTGTGTGCAGGAGAGCCTTCCAGGCATTTTTTCCCAAATGCGCTGTCCCGAGTTGGTGTCCGCATAATGGACGATCTTGCGGCAAATGATGAATTTATTGGACAGCCCGCGGGCCAGGGTTCATTAAGGCCGCATGGATCGCACTCAATCCGAACGCTCTTACGCCCCGTCCGCCGCCACTGTGCTGGCTTCGAGCGCCGATGACGCTGCGTTCGCGACGACGCTGGCCAAAGGCCTCGTGGTGCTCGAGACCTTCAAGGCCGGGACGACGCTGCTCGGCAACATGGAGTTGTCGCGGCTGACGGGCATTCCCCGGCCGACGGTGGCGCGGCTGACGCATACACTCGCCGAGCTCGGCTACCTCCGCTACGACGCCGGGCTCGCCAAATATCGCGTCGGCGCGCGGGCCCTGCGCATGGCGCATCCGCTGCTTGCCGACATGCAATTCCGCCAGATCGCGCGCCCGATGATGCAGGAGCTGGCGCAGAGCGTGCGCGGCACCGTCTCGATCGGCCTGCTCGACGGCACCTCGATGATCTATGTCGAGACCGCACGTTCCGGCGACGTCGGCCCGCATATCCCCGACATCGGCATGCCCATTCCCGTGGTGATGACGGCGATGGGCCGTGCCGCGGCGGCGACCTTGCCGCCGTCCGACGCAGCGCTGCTCGAGCAGCGCATTGCAGGCGAGGATGCCGAACTCTGGTCGGCCTTTCGCGACAACTACCGCGCCGGCCTCGCGCAATGCGCCAGCCGCGGCTTCTGCACTTGCTGGGGCGAGTACATGGCCTCGATCCATGCTGTCGCCGCACCGCTGTTTCATGCGAGCGAAACGCGGCAGTCGTTCTCGATCAATTGCGGCATCCCCGCGTTCCGGCTCCAGCCGGGACAGCTGGAGGGCGAGATCGGTCCGCGCATCGCGGCGCTCGCCGACAGCATCCGCGCCATCGTCAAGCAAGCGGCCCCCGGAACGCCGCCGCGCAAAAAGAAGATCATAAGCGCAAGGAAATGACATGGCTGGGCCGCTCGAGGGATTGAAGGTGCTCGACATCGCGACGATCATCGCCGCGCCCTTCGCCGCGACGCTGCTCGCCGACTACGGCGCCGACGTGCTCAAGATCGAGATGCCCGGACAAGGCGACGGCGTGCGTTCGTTTCCGCCGTTCAAGGATGGCCAGCCGCTGTGGTGGAAGGCTGCCAACCGCAACAAGAAGTTCGCCACCCTCGATTTGCGCACGCCCGACGGACTTGCCCTGTTCAAGCGGCTGCTTCCGCGCTTCGACGTGCTGATCGAGAATTTCCGTCCGGGAACACTCGACCGCTGGGGCCTTTCCAGGGAGGTGCTGTGGTCGATCCAGCCGCGCCTCGTCATCCTGCGCGCCACCGCGTTC
The DNA here is from genome assembly GCF_002068095.1 of Bradyrhizobium sacchari. Taxonomy (GTDB): domain Bacteria; phylum Pseudomonadota; class Alphaproteobacteria; order Rhizobiales; family Xanthobacteraceae; genus Bradyrhizobium; species Bradyrhizobium sacchari. Next base: position 367,703 of record NZ_LWIG01000014.1, read on the forward strand.
GGGCAGGATGGGCCCTACCGCGAGCGCCCCGGCTTTGCCCGCATCTTCGAGGCCATGGGCGGCCTCACCTACATCACGGGCGAGCGCGAGGGCGAGCCGACCCACCCCGGATACCCGATCGGGGATTCGATCGGCGGCCTGTTCGGCGCCGTCGGCGTGCTCGCAGCGCTGTGGAAGCGGGCGCGGGATCCGGAGGCCCCCGGCGAGGAGATTGATCTCGCCCTCACCGAAGCCACCTTCCGCCTGCTCGATGTCCTCGCCATCGAGCATGACCAGCTCGGCGTCGTACGCGGCCGCATCGGCAACGCCAACGGCTATTCGGCACCGGCCGCGGTGTTTCGTACCAGTGACGGTCACTGGGTGACGCTCGCGGGCTCGACCAACGCGCTGTACGCGGCGAATTGCAGGGCGATCGGACGGCCCGACCTCATCGACGACCCCCGCTTCGCCACGAATGACCGGCGCGTCGAGCACGCGTCCGAGCTCAACGACGTCTTCGCCGCCTGGTGCGCCGCACATCCGCTCGACGAGGTTCTTGCGAAATTCAATGACGCGCAGGGGACGCTCGCGCCGATCTATGCAATCGACCAGATCGCGAGCGATCCGCAGGTGAAGGCACGCGAGGTGATCACGCGCGTCCCCGACCGGGATTTCGGCACGGTCGCGATGACCAACGCCGTGCCGCGCTTCACCGTCGATCCCACGCGGATGCGCAACGCCGCCGGCGACGTCGGCCAGGACAATCGCGAGGTCTATCGCGATTGGCTCGGCCTCTCGGACCAGCAGATCGAACAGCTCACCCAACGGAAGGTGATCTGACGTCGAAACAACAATAACGAACAACAACAACAACAACAAAAGGGAGGAAGAAACAGTGGCAACGTTCAAGGTCACACGCCGGACCCTGCTTGGCACGATCGCAGGCGGCCTCGTCGCCCGTCCAGGCCTGACCGCATACGCCGAGGATGCTTGGCCGTCGCGCCTGGTGCGGCTGATCTCGCCCTACGGGCCCGGCGGCTCCAACGACATCTCGCTGCGCCTGCTCGCCGAAGAATTCGGCCGCAGCCTGCACCAGCAGTTCATCGTCGAGAACAAGCCGGGTGCCGGAACCCGCATCGCCAACGACACCGTCGCACATGCGCCGGGCGACGGCTACACCATTCTCTACGTCGCGGCGCCCTACGCCACCGCCGAAGCGCTGTTCGGCAAGCTGACCTATGAGCGCAAGGACCTCCAGCCGGTTGCCATGGCGGTGATCGCGCCGTTGTTCCTGATCATCAGCGCGGACGCGCCGTTCAAGACACTCCCCGAGCTGATCGCCTACGGCAAATCGAAGCCGGAGGGACTGACCTTCGCCTCGCCCGGCGCCGGCTCGCAGCCTCATCTCGCTGGCGAGCTCCTGTTCCGGGATGCCGGCGTCAAGGGTCTCAACATTCCCTTCCGGGGTGATGCGGCGTCCTATACCGAGCTGCTCGCCGGCCGCGTCGATGCCACGCTGACCGCGCTGCCGACCGCCCTGCCCTATATCCAGAGCGGCAAGTTCACCGTGCTCGGCGTCGCATCTGCCGAGCGCAGCGCGCTCTACCCGCAAGCGCCGACCCTGCGCGAACAGGGCTTTCCCAATGTGGCCGCGGCCGGCTGGTACGGCTTCATGGCGCCCTCGGCGACACCGCGCATCATCGTCGACAAGCTCCAGGCCGAGGCGCTGCGCGCACTCGCTGACCCCGCGATCAAGGACAAGCTGAACGCCCAGGGCCTGGAGGTGCGAGCCGGCACAGCCGCCGAATTCGGCGAGTTCATCGACAGCGAGACGAAGAAATGGACCACGCTGATCCGCGAGGCCGGTCTCAAGGGCGAATGATCCGCACGAACAGGAAATGGACATGACGAAGGAACCTCTCAAGCGCGCCGCGGGCGCGGCGATCGCCCTCGTGCTGCTGATCCCGGCCGCGCAGGCGCAGACGAAGTACGATCCCGGCGCCTCCGACACCGAGATCAAGGTCGGCCAGACCGTGCCGCTCAGCGGTCCGGCCTCGGCCTATGCGGTGATCGGCAAGACCCAGGCCGCCTACATGAAGATGGTCAACGACCAGGGCGGTGTGAACGGCCGCAAGGTGGCGCTGATCCAATATGACGACGCCTATTCGCCGCCGAAGACGGTGGAGCAGACCCGCAGGCTGGTCGAAAGCGACGAAGTGTTGCTGACGTTCCAGATCATCGGCACCGCGCCGAACGTCGCCGTGCAGAAATATCTCAACACCAGGAAAGTCCCGCAGCTCTTCGCTGCGACCGGTGCCGCACGCTTCACCGACCCGAAGAACTTCCCGTGGACCATGGGCTTCAACCCGTCCTACCTCGTCGAGGGCCGGATTTACGCGCAATATCTCCTGAAGAACCATCCGAACGCCAGGATCGGGGTGCTCTACCAGAACGACGATCTCGGCAAGGATTACCTCGCCGGCCTCAAGGCCGGTCTCGGCGACAAAGCGAAGATGGTCGTGGCCGAGACGTCCTACGAGATCACAGAGCCGACCATCGACTCCCAGATCCTGCGGCTGAAAGACGCCGGCGCCGACGTGCTGTTCAGCGCCACGACACCGAAGCAGGCAGCGCAAGCGATCAAGAAGGTCGCCGAGATCGGTTGGAAGCCGCTGCACATCATCGACATCAACGCCTCGTCGGTCAGCGCCGTGCTGAAGCCGGCCGGGCTCGACAACGCCAAGGGCATCGTCAGCGTCGGCTACGTCAAGGATTCCGCCGATCCCGAATGGAAGGACGATCCCGGCATGAAGCGATACCTGGCCTTCATGACCAGGTATTATCCCGATGGCGACAAGGATTCGAACCTGAACGTCTACGGCTACATCACCGCGCAGCTTCTCGTGCAGGTGCTGAAGCAATGCGGCGACGATCTCACCCGCGAGAACGTGATGCGCCAGGCCGCCAATCTCAGGAACATCGAGCTCGACCTGACCCTGCCGGGCATTTCGGTGACGACCACGCCGACCGACTACCGCGTCAACAAGCAGTTTCAGATGGTACAGTTCGACGGCCAGCGCTGGCAGAAGATCGGCGGCATCGTGACCGACGAGGCGAAGGAGTGAGGCCATCCAGTGAGGCGGCCCCACTCCCTGACCTGTCATGCCCGGGAATGATCACCGGGAATGATCACCGGGAATGATCACCGGGAGTGTGCCGGGCGGCGCGCGGCGCCCTCACCGCTTCAGCCCCGCCACATAGGCGGCGAGCTTGTCCAGCGTCTGGTAGCCGTACTCGACGGCGCCGAAGCCGATCATGCCGTCGCGCTGTTCGGTGCTCGAGGCCAGTTGCCGCATCATCAGCACCGTCTTGCCGTTGCTCTGCTCGGCAAAGGTGATGGTGAAGCGGAACATGCCGGGATCGACATCCTGGTCGACGCCGTGATCCATCTCCATCAACGAGGGCCGCTCGATGCGGCGGAAGCGCATCCGGTTGGGATAGACCGTGCCGTCGGGACCGATCATGTTGAAGCGCCAGACACCGCCGACGCGGACGTCGATCTCGAAGGTCTCTATCTTGAAGCCCTTCGGCCCGAACCATTGCGGCAGGTGCTTCGGATCGGACCACGCCTCGAACACGAGATCGCGCGGCGCGTCGATCACGCGCGACATCACGATCTCGCGGTCGAGCGACCATTGCGACAGGGCGGGATTGGCAGAATTGTTCATTACTCGGAACCTTTCTTCTTGGTTGTACGCGACGGCCGCTTGGCGGCCGCCCTCTCCTTCTTCAATTTCATCACATAGGCTTCGAACCGGTCGAGCCGCGCCTCCCAGATCGCGCGCTGCTGCTGAAACCAGTCTTCCGCGCCGACGAGTGTGTCCGGGCTGAGCCGGCAGGTACGCACCCGGCCGGATTTTTCCGACTGGACCAGCCCGCTCGCCTCCAGCACGTGGATGTGTTTCATGAAGCTCGGCAGCGCCATGTCGAAGGGAACCGCGAGCTCGCCGACCGACGCTTCGCCTGCGCACAGCCGCATCACGATCGCCCGCCGCGTGGGATCGGCAAGCGCTGCGAAGACATGATCGAGCCGGGATAATTGGTTAGCCATGAAGCTAACTATACACTCCTGGCGGCAGGCGTCAATGATTGTTAGCCGATTAGCTAAGTTAAATTCATGCGTCCCGCCGTCCGGATGGAGCGCAGCGCAATCCTGGGATCTTTGCTCCAAGCAACGACGGCTCCGGATTTCGCTGCGCTCCATCCGGGCTACAGGCCTGCGGAACCCACAACGCGCAATCGTGAATTGGGACCTCGCCTCCTCCCCGCTAAAAAGAGAGTCCGGGGGCGCGCAAGCATCAATCATCAGAGCACGTGCCGCCTGTTGTCATCTCATCCCCGATCACCCGGCGAACGCTCGCCCGGGCTGCGCTTGTTGCTCTTGCGATCGCGCTTCGCCCGCGCAGAGCATTGGCGGATTCCGACATGATCGCGCAGATGCGCGACATCGTGGCCGCCGAGCTCGGGCCGACCGCGACGCCGGAGCATCCGGGCGGCCTCGCCGCCGCGCTCTATGCCGGCCGCCATGTCGAGTTCTTCAACTATGGCTTTGCCGACGAGGCCACGCGACGGCCGGTGACATCGGATACGCTGTTCAACCTCGGCTCGCTGCGCAAGCCGTTCGACGCGACCCTGGTCGCGCTGGGCACGCTTCGCGGCGAGTTGCGGCTCGACGATCCCCTGCCAAAGTACCTTCCGGAGCTCGACGGTGACTATGTCCGCCACGTCACCGTCGGCGAACTCGTTGCCCATACGTCAGGAGTGCTGCTGCCCACCGACCATCCGCCCTGGCCGAACGAGCGGTTTTCGCGCGCGCAGTTCATCGAGATGCTCAACGCGTGGAGACCGCAGGCGGGCGAGGCGCCTGGCAGGCAACGCATCTACAGCCATGCCGGCTATGTGCTGCTCCAGCTCGTGCTCGAGAATTGCTACCGCGCACCGATCGCAACATTGCTCGAACAGCGCATCCTCAAACCGCTCGGCATGACCGCGACCTCCCTGCCGGAGCGTGGCGAGGACAACCGCGCCGTCATGGACGTGGCCTCGATGCAGCGCGTGGTCCAGGGCTATTCGGACCAGGGCATGGCGATCGGCCCGATCGGCAACCAGCAGAGCTATTTTGACTTTCCCGGCACCGGGCAGATGTTCTCGTCAGCGCGCGATCTTTCGACCTTCGTCACGGCCTGTATCGACGGCCGCTCCATCGACCCGCATCTGCGCGAGGCGCTGCGGATGACGCAGCACGAGACCTTCCGCGTCGACGGAACATTCGGACAAGGCATGGCCTGGGAAACGGTGCACCTTCCCGATGTCACCGTCGTCGACAAGCCGGGCGGCCTCAACAACGCCTCCGGCTATCTCGGCCTCGCGCCGGCGCGGCGGCTCGGCATCGTCCTGCTCGCCAATCGCGGCGAATATCCGCACGAGATCGCGCGCTACAGGATCCTTCCAGCGCTGGCGCATCTGGTCGCCGCGCATAGCGGCTAAGCCTGAAAGCAGAAAGCCCCGGCAGTGCCGAGGCTTTCCGCACCAGATCCGGAACGGGATGAAGCTCAGTACCTGGCGACGACGGGTCCGCCGAACTTGTAGTTCACGCCGACACGCACGATGTTCGACTTGAGATCGACCGAGTGGGTATAGACGCTGGCCGGGAATGGGCCAAACGTCGCCGACGTGAGATTCGTGCTGGTCGTCGCGATGCGACCGAGATCGACATAGAGATATTCGGCCTTCAGCGACCAGCCATTGCCGACTGCGTATTCGCCGCCGAGGCCAGCGGTCCATCCGACCCGGGTGTCGCGCACCGTGCCGGATTCGCTGGCGCCGGCGAAATAGTTATCCGTGAACACGAAATTGCCTTTCACCTCGGAAATCGCTGCACCGCCGGTCGCATAGATCAGCCAGTTCGGGGCGGCGAGGAAGCCGATGCGGCCGCGGATGGTCGCGAGCCAGTCGGCCGATACCGAAGCGTTGACCGTGAAGGTGCTTGGTGCGCAGCAGGGATAGACCCCCGAGCCGGTCGCGCTGCCCTTGAAGCCGAAATAGTTGATGTCGCCTTCGAGGCCGAACACGGCATGATTGACCTGCCAGTTATAGCCCGCGGTGAAGCCCCCGGTGACGCTGGAGCTGTTGACGCTCTGGGCGCCCACCGTGTTTACGGCGGGGACGCTGCTGCTGGCGAAATAGCCGGCCGGAGAGAACACGGTTGAGGTGGTCGGATCGGCGCTGCCCCACTGCCCGCCGACATTGCCGCCGACATAGAAGCCGGTCCAGTTGTAGCCCGGCGCCATCACCGGCGCCTTGGTGTATTGCGCCGCAAGGTCGGCCGCCTGCGCGGATGCGGCGCCGAGCACGATTGAAGCGACCGCAAGCAAGAACCTGTTCATTCCAGTCTCCATTCCCCCACGCGATAGATCTCGCGCTTTCGATGCGCGCAGGCGGGAGCCATCCGGCGCAAATAGGGAATAGGCGGCGCACCGCCCGCGCGTCTCGGCCTGTCGCGCAGTTCGTAGGGACTGTGACGCAATCAGTGACTTATCACGCAAGTCCTGTGACGAGTGTAACCGAAACGCCACGCATCGCCCGGCCAGCGCGACGCGTGGCGCAGGTTTCGAGTCGCATCACGACAAGTGCACGAGAAGGGCAAAGGCGAATCCGTGCGCCGGTCTCAGACCGAGCGCGTCAGTCCGCCGTCGACACGGATATTCTGGCCGGCGATGTAGGCCGCGCCGTCGGACGCCAGGAACGAGATCGTCGCCGCGATCTCCTCGACCTTGCCGTAGCGCTTCATCGGCACGCTGTCGCGGCGCGCGTCAGTCTGCGGCAGGCTGTCGATCCAGCCCGGCAACACGTTGTTCATGCGGATGTTGTCGGCGGCATGGGTGTCGGTGAAGATCTTCGTGAAGGCGGCAAGGCCGGCGCGAAACACCGCGGAGGTCGGAAACATCGCGCTCGGCTCGAACGCCCAGGCGGTCGAGATGTTGATGATGACGCCGGCCTTCTGGGCCTGCATCACCGGCGTCACCAGCCGGGTCGGACGGATCACGTTGAGCAGATAGGTGTCGAGGCCGGTGTGCCACTGCTCGTCGGTGATTTCCGTGATCGGCGCGCGGGGCCCGTGGCCCGCACTGTTGACGAGCACGTCGATGCGTCCCCATGTGGCGAGCGCGCCGTCGACGAGGCGCTTGAGGTCGTCGTTCGACTTGTTGGAACCGGTGACGCCGAGGCCGCCGAGCTCGGCCGCGAGCGCTTCACCCTTGCCGGAGGACGACAGGATCGCGACGCGAAATCCGTCCGCCGCCAGCCGCCGCGCAGCCCCCGCCCCCATGCCGCTGCCGCCGGCGGTGACGAGTGCGACCTTCTCTGCTGCCATGACGATCATCCCTTGAGTTGAGTTGAGGCGAGCCGCAGGCTCGGCCTATCATGAGGGCTTCTACAGCCAGACCGGCCGGCTGGTCCACCGCCCGGAGGCATCCGTCATGAGCGAATTGCACATCCGCAGCCTGCGCCCGGAGGAGATCTCCCTGGCCGTCGACTGGGCCGCAGCCGAAGGCTGGAATCCGGGCCTGTCGGATGCCGCCTGCTTCGCGGTTCCGGACGCGCAAGGCTTCCTCGTCGGCGAGATCGACGGCGCGCCGGTCGCCACCGTCTCCTGCGTCAATTACGATGACCGCTTCGCCTTCCTCGGCTTCTACATCGTGCGCGCCGAGCTTCGCGGCGCAGGCCACGGCCTGCGCATCTGGAACGCGGCGATCGCGCATGCGCGCGGCCGCGTCATCGGCCTCGATGGCGTCGTCGCGCAGCAGGACAATTACAAGAAATCCGGCTTCCAGCCGGCCTACGCCAATATCCGCTACGGCGGCGTAGTTGCCGCGGCACCTGTGCCTGCCGATGTCATCGCGCTCGACAAAGTCCCGTTCGCGCTCGTGGAGGCAGACGACGCCACGGTCTTTCCCGCGAGGCGCAGCGCCTTCCTGCGTGCCTGGATCAACACCCAAGGTCACGTCGGCCGCGCATCGCTGCGCGACGGCAGGCTTGCCGCATGGGGCGTGATCCGGCCGTGCCGGACGGGCTGCAAGATCGGCCCGCTCGTCGCTGACGATCGCGCGGCGGCGGAAACGATCGTGCAGGCCTTGCTGGCCGGTGCGGGCGGTGGCGATATCTTTCTCGATGTCCCCGCCGTCAATCGCGAAGCGGTCGCGCTCGCGGAAGGACTCGGCCTCAAGCCGGTGTTCGAGACGGCACGAATGTATACGGGGGCGATTCCGCCGCTGCGGATCGACCGCGTCTTCGGCGTGACCAGCTTCGAGCTCGGCTAGCTCAACTCAGTAGCAGCGCATGATGTTGACGGTGTGCTCGCCGCCGCCGCGGCCGGGCACCGTCACCTGCTCGGTCGGGCAGCTCGGCACATAGGGCCGGTCGGACGGCACCACGTTCGGCGGGAAGCGATGCGCCCAGTCCCAGGGGACGTCATAGGTGTAGGTGTAGCGCACGTCGTTCGAGAGCGGCTGTCCGGCATCGAGGAACGGCTGGCTGGAGGTCGCACCGTCGTAGAAGAACCCGCCTCCGCCCGGCCAGTAGACGAAGGAATTGTTGCGACGGTGGAAGCGCGCCCCCGGCGCGATCGCCGGACGCGCAGCGGCCGGCGGCACGGCAGCGCCGGCCATGGCCGGCGCGGCACCGCCGGGTCTGGCAAAACTGTCGCCGGGGCTAACGAGCAGCGCGGCCGCGCTGAGTGAGGCAAATAGCGCCGCAAGGGATCCACCAAGGGATCGGCCATTTGATCTGGACATCATGATACGCACCAACTCGTTTGGCTTCGCGATAGCTCCCCGGTGCACGCTAGGCCGGGCCGTCGGGCCGCCGCAAATGTATAATTAATTGTTGGTTAAGGCACGGGATCGACGGGGAACCAGGTGCGGCAGAACGTCCGGGATTCCCGTCAGCTTTCAAGCACTTCGTTCCCCGACACAGCGGTTCATAACCTCTTGATCGGAGTTGATCGCGACCGCTGGATACGGCCGGAACGCTCCCCCCTTGCATCCGTTGGCCCCCACGAGAAGCAAGGAGCATTCATGCAAAACAAGTCAAAACTTCTCTGCCTGATCACGGCATCGCTCATCGCGGGCACGACGGCGGCCTCGGCACAAGGCTACGGCTGGAACGGACCGCGCGTCGGCTGGGATCGCACGGCCCCCGCCTATGAGCCGGCCCAGCCGCGCGCGTACTATCCGGACGCCGTCGGGTCATATGGCGCGCTCAACGGCAGCAACCATCCGGCGCCGAGTTCGACGCAGGGCGACGTCGGCCCTGACGGCAACAACAACGGCACGCTGACCGGTGTATATCGCTGGTAACGGTCCACAAGGCCCATCGTCCTCGCGCGGACGGTGGGCCTTCGTGCGTCAAGACCGCGTCAGTGCTCTTGAAACTGCTTGCGCAGCCACTCGAGCATCTCCTGCGAATTTCCATTTCCGGTGCCCTGGGTCACGATCGCGGTGTTGCCGCCGCTGCGGCGATAGACCGTGGTGCGCCCGGGCTCCTTCTCGATCCTGACCTCGGCCTGCGCCGGATCCCCGCTCTGCGTGATCGCCGAGGTCCCGTTCTCGTCCTGCACCACCGTGGTGTGACCGTCGGCAGCGCCGGCCGGCGCTGCTGCGATCACGCTCATGAGTCCTATTCCGGACGCGAGTAAGAACAATCTCATGGTCATGCCTCCATCATCGGCCGAACTGGAAGATCGCCAGCCAGTTGAAACGTCCGAACTGCCTCACCGCGCCCGTGTTCATGTCGCCGATCTGAAGCAGGAGCGCATTGGTGGAATTGCCGATCTGGGTGATATCGGCGGNGCGGTGTTGCTGAGACCGGATTGCCCCACCGCCGCATTGGTCGTGCCGCCCATCTGGATCACGTTGGCATAGTTGCGCGTGCCGTTCTGGATGATGGTCGCATCCACCGTCCCCGTGCCGCCGATCTGGATCACCCGGGCGATATTGATCCGGCTGTTCTCCTCGATCGTGACAGGCTGAACGTCGTTGCCGAACTGCACGATCGTCTCGATGCTGACGTTCCGGTTCGTGACGCTGCGCTGGACGGATCCGGCCGACGCCTGCGTCGCCGCGCCGAGGGCGGCCAGCAACGCTGCCGCGGCCAGAACCCGCTTCAAGGTCTCTCTGCCACACCGCATCGCGCTTCCCCGTTTGTATCCGTCGCCGATGAGTTCGCGCGCCCTTTACGGACCGGTCTGGACGACCGTCGAATGGTTGACCGCGCTGAATTGCATCACGGTGCCCGAGTTCATGGCCCCGATCTGCGACACCAGACTGGTTGCCGACTGGCCGGCCTGGCCGACAAAGGCGAGATTGATCGTTCCGGTCTGGCCGACCGATGCCGAATTCGTTCCGCCGAATTGCAGCACGCCGGTCGCATTGTTGGTGCCGTTCTGGGTCACTGTCGCGCTGGTGCTGCCGCCGATCATGAACACGCCC